>NZ_FXUA01000001.1 GCF_900182815.1 Algoriphagus winogradskyi
TAGTGGGATAATGATATTAGGAATGAATAAAAGCCGCATTCCTAGTGATGGGGATTTTGGAATAATGTTATTAATGAATTAAAACCGCCCTCCTAGTGATGGGATAGTAATTCAGGAATTGCCTAAAACCCTAATTCTATCTCAATGGAGAACTCATGAAATCGAATCCCATCACTTCCCTCCTGCTTCAGCTGGAGGTAGATGAAGACCGCCAGATCGGAAAAGAATCGAATCAATTCACACCTTCTTTAGATGGTGGTCTATAAAAAACATCTTGTAATGCTTCCCTAATTCCCAAACTGTACAATTTCTGATGATCTCTGGATGGGTACACCCGGTTGGATAGAAAGATATATGTAAGCTTGTTTTCGGGATCTGCCCATACAAAAGTCCCTGTAAAACCGGAGTGGCCAAAACTTGCTGGGCTTGCTAAAGGAGATGGATACGCATCTGCCAAAGACAGCTCGGAATTGTTTAGGAGTGGTTTATCAAATCCCAATCCTCGACGGTTATCGTTTTCAGGAAATTGCACATCGGCAAACTCCTTGACGGTTTCAGCTGAAATAAGCTGTTGCCCATCTACATTGCCGTAATTCTGATATAAGAGCATCAGTTTTGCCAAGTCGTCGGCTGTGGCGAACAGGCCTGCATTACCTGAAATACCACCTTTCAGCGCCGCATTCTCATCGTGTACCCATCCGTTGACCAAGGTCTTTCTAAAGAGGGAATCCACTTCGGTTGGGACAATGGTATTTGGGTAATTTTTCACTTCGGGTAAATATCCTAAAGTATAGGCACCTATGGGTTTGTAGAAGTTCTCCTCCAAATAAGTCTGATAGTCCTTTCCAGTGAGTTGCTCGATCAAACTCGGGAAAATCAAAAAAGTAAGTCCCGAATACAGGTATTTCTTTTCCGCTGAAACTTCGGATCGATCGATGATCCGGTTCATCTTCCTTTCAAAACGATTGTTGATATAAATCCCCTCATATGCTTGCCCTAGGTAACGCTTATTGGATGAATCATGCACAAATCTTCTTTTGATTTTGCCATTTTTCTTTATCACTTCATTCAAAAAAACGATGTAGGGGATTAACCCTGCCTGGTGAGCCAAAATTTCCCGAAGTGTGAGGTCTTTTTTATCTTTTTGCTTTCTCCACGGCTCCCAATAGGTACTAAACGGTTTGTCCAAATCAAGTTTTCCCTCGTCCACCAACTTCATCAAGGCAGGTAAAGGCCCTGCAATTTTGGTCACCGAAGCCAAATCATATAAGTCGTCCAATGCGACAGGCTGAATGCTGTCGTAGGTATGATACCCGTAAGCTTTGTGAAAAATAACCGTATCATTCTTGGCTACTAATACTTGTGCACCTGGAAAAGCCAAACTGTCGATGCCCATTTTCATCAGGGAATCAACTTTATGTTCGATGTAAGCTTTATCAAATCCCATTTGAGATGGGCTGGCATGAATCAATTCCCGCTGGGCAAATCCAAGTTGAATCAGGGTGATAATTAAGAAAAATGATATCGAGATTTTTTTCATTCTGGAAGAGTTTGCTTTAAAATTATTGAAAAATAAGCAATAGGAATGGTGTGAAGGCGAATTCGTTTTCATTTGGCTAAAGCCGGGGTTGGGTGGGGAATCGAAAATAGGAATGGGCTAAAGCCGCATTCCTATTGATGGGATTTTGGAATGAATTAAAGATGGGAAGCGATCTTTCGTTTTAGTTAGGAATGGGCTAAAGCCACATTCCTATTGATGAGATTGTAGAATGAATAAAAGATGGGAAGCGATCTTTCGTTTTTATTAGAATCGGCTAAGGCCCCATTCCTAGTGATGTGTTGGTTTTTGGGCTTTATGCTAATCATTGAATTTCTGGAACCCGTGTTTTAAGATGAAATCCTCATATTCTTCCTGAAATGATTTCTTTCTATGATGTTGCTCTTGATTCTCGATGTACTTTCTAACTTTCGGAAGAATTGATTCTGATACTGAGACACCATAATATTCATCTTGCCATTCAAATTTCTCTGCAGTCAGTTGATTTTTATTTATCCAAAAAGATGATTCGCCTTTAACTAACTGCATTATTCTTTGAATAGTTTGATCTGTTCCCAAGGAGATCAGGCAATGACAATGGTCTGAATACCCACTCACAAAGTCGACAAATATTCCTTTCTCCTTGGCATTTTGACGGATGTGGTCCCACACTTTCATTCTTAATTCTCGAGTATTTAGATAAGAAAATCGGTTTTTAGTACTCCATATGAAGTGGATGTAGACTTTGATAAATGACATGGCTGAATAATTTAAAAAACTCAATTAATTTAATCTTTGTCGAGAACAAATACTATAGATCTTTGAATTTGGCTAAAGCCGGGGTTAGGGGGTGAATTGGCTATAGGAATGGGCTAAAGCCGCATTCCTATTGATGGGATTTTGGAATGAATAAAAGGAATGGGCTAAAGCCACATTCCTATTGATAGGAAGCAATCTTTCGTTTTTGGAATAGGAATAAGAATCCGTGGATTTTGGCTAAAGCCGGGTTGGGGGAGAATCGAAAATAGGAATGGGCTAAAGCCGCATTCCTATTGATGGGATAGTGGGAATGATTTTAGGAATGAATAAAAGCCAAATGTCTAATGATGGGATTGTAGAATCATATGAACAATGAAATAAAATGCATTCCTAGTGGTGGGATCTTAGGGTAATTATATTAATGAATTAAAACCGCCCTCCTTGTGATTGAAGCAATCTTTCGTTTTTGGAATAGGAATAAGAGTCCGTGGATTTTGGCTAAAGCCGGGTTGGGGGGAGAATCGAAAATAGGAATGGGCTAAAGCCGCATTCCTATTGATGGGATGGTGGGAATGATTTTAGGAATGAATAAAAGCCAAATGTCTAATGATGGGATTGTGGAATCATATGAGCAATGAAATAAAGCCGCATTTCTAGTGATGGGATTGTGGAATCATATGAGCAATGAAATAAAATGCATTCCTAGTGGTGTGATCTTAGGGTAATTATATTAATGAATTAAAACCGCCCTCCTTGTGATTGAAGCAATCTTTCGTTTTTGGAATAGGAATAAGAGTCCGTGGATTTTGGCTAAAGCCGGGGTTGGGGGGAGGATCGAAAATAGGAATGGGCTAAAGCCGCATTCCTATTGATGGGATAGTGGGAATGATTTTAGGAATGAATAAAAGCCAAATGTCTAATGATGGGGGATTGTGGAATCATATGAACAATGAAATAAAGCCACATTCCTAGTAATGGAAGCAATCTTTCGTTTGGATTCTTAGGAATGGAAATACCAGAACTTCAAGGGGGTTGATTGGGGCCCAGGCTTTTTGGTTATTTTTTGGTCGCTAAAAAGTGACAAAGATAAAACCTACAAAAAATGGAGGGTGGTGTATGGAATAGTGGCTCACCGAAAAAATATGAAGCAATCATAAATAGACGGTATACTTTCTTTAAGAAAAATGAGTTTTAATCCGACATGCTTTACCATTCAATTCGGGGTAAGCTCCTGAATATTATCACCCTATCTTCTTCTCTCATTCTTATCCTTTTTGATCTTTATTATTCTTCTACGGAAAATTAGGTAGATGATAAGAATCACTGCCGGAATCACCAGAAAAATAACCAAGTCGCTTGTATCTGATAAGTCCACCGGCCCGGTTGGTTTGGGTATATCCTTTGGCACTTGGGAATATGAAATGCTTGGTATTAGGAATAGTACCAATAGTAACGTTATTGTCGAGGAGATGTATTTTAAGAAGTTGTTCATCATGATAACTTAGTTTCTATTGTTAAAAGCAGCTCGTAAAAACTTTATGAAATGTTGATTTAGGTTAAACCCAAGAGTTTAGATAGCCTATCATTCAGCATAAAATTCTGCTATGCTAATTTCTCCACCGTTGGATGATCGATTCCAGATCAGATTTTCAGCCAAAGGAAAGAGATGTGCACTTGACTCGAAGAAGTGCATCATATATCCTGCAGTATTCACGAAGATCACCACATCTCCTACCTCAGGAAGCTTTCTCAGAGCTATTTTTCGCTTGAGTAGAACGTCTCTTTCCAGACAATAAGCCCCAGTAAAGTACACTTCCGCGCTTTGCTCCTCCCCTTCTTCATTCTGGTATATTACAAAAGGATCTAACATAAAATCAGCACTTCCACTGAGCATTTGGGTCATGTTCATTTCCAGACCGACCAACCAATCCCCTCTAGAATCCTTCTTTCTGAAAGCAACTTTGGCCGCAGTGAGTCCCACCTGATCTAACATGGACCTTCCAGGCTCCATTCTGACTTCAATACCTAGACTCTTCGTCTGTTCCGCCAGAGTATCCCCAGAAGACGTCTTATATGCTAATATTTTTCTAAGAAAATCACCTTTAGATAGGTAGTTCCAAAATGGATATGTTTTAAGCTCCCCCTGCAGCGCACCCCCAAAAACCTGCAATCCCAATCCTTGATTTTCGAAAGTAATCGGGTCAATCTTATTATTGATTGCCCGTCGAAGTTGCAAGCTGAAATTATCCCATTCTGTTTCGTATTTGAGGTAATTCATCAGGATCCCTCCACCTATATCTATAAATTCAGTTTTAAAACCTTTTTGGGACAAACGCTCGGATAACGCAAGACACTGACTCAACGCTATACTTCGCTCTTCTACGGAATAGCCATTTAGGTGAAAATGTAGCCCTTTGTAGCTCAGTTGATCAAATCGCGTAGACTCTGCAAAATTGTCTTTCACAAATGTGTTGAGGGTTTCAATATCAAAACCAAATCTGCTGTAAAGCTTTGAATCCCGAACTGTAAAACCACTTACTCGAAAAGCGATGTTTGCATTTTTACCTGCCTCTTTTGCAATTTCTTGTACCTGAATACATTCATCTTCATTATCAAGAACAAGTAGACTCCCCTTTCTAACTGCCTTATCAATCAGGCCCTTGTTTTTGACTGCTGCTGTTACAATCAAGTCCGACCCGGGAATCCCCATTTCCAGACATTGACTGTATTCCTGATAGCTGGCAGTGTCTATCCCCATCCCCAGGGAATGAGCCTTTTGAACCACAGCTTTGGTTTTGTTGGCTTTTCTGGCGAAAAAGATTCTATTCTTCAAACCTGCCTCTTCAAATACCCGATGGTAGGATTCATAATTCTCATCCATTGCATCCGTTTGATGAATGTTTATAGGTGAGCCGTGCTTTTCCAGCAGTTGATTCAATATGCCTTTTGCATTCATCAACTCATGCATCCAGGCAGATGTAATTGGAGTAAGTGTTGGTAAGTGAGCCATTAGATAGAATTTAATCGAAGTTGAGTTTCAGGTTCATTTAGAAGTAATTTTTGCTTTAGGTTTTTAGCCCAATCACTGACAAAATCATTCCGCTTCCTGGAAAGAGAATCATTGTCATAAGTGAGTCCTTCTGTAGGTGTGCCGGTAAAAGTTATTGCTTTATTTGCCCAGCCAGTCTCATCTACGGGGTGTCCTTTTTCGTTGATAGCCAAACATCCAGGTCTGAAATCCAGACAGCCCTCCAAGCGATTCACATAAGGAATGATTAAATTCTGCTCAAGTAAGTTTTCATAGAGTGGGCCTGCACAGCGATGCAATTGGATTTTGGGAATCCGTGCATCGATAAGAAAGTCCACTGAAACCTGCTCCTCCTTATTCATTGATAGTGTATAATTTGATGCTTTGGAAATTTCCGGATTTTTGGAAAAAGAGAAATCTATTACCCCTGCTTTTGCTATAGCTTGTATTTTCTTCATGTTTTCAATTGGAGGACCATAAGTGATTCTATTCAGATGTCCGGCATATTTTTCCAGAAATGTCTTTTGGGATTGTGGTTTCAAACCACCATAACTGTAAAGCTCATTGAAGAAATCGCTGAGATGTCGCCAGACATCAGCAGTTGCCGCGAAGGCACTTTTCTCTATTCCTGTCTCCGCTTCCCGAATACTCATTTCTATGAATTCAAGGGTACTTTTATCCAATTCACTTTCTGGAAGAGTGCCTTCTAGGAAACTGTGAAAATCAAACCTCGGAAGTTCAGGAAACTGCTCATGAAAGTTTTCAATTTGAAACTCCACCTCTGCATAGTCTTTTAAAACTTCCAATTCCAGACCTTTACTTGAAAACAATTTGGAGTAATAAACAGCTGTAAAGTCCTGCTCAATAAGAGGTAAAAGCTGGCGTTCGAAGTCATATTTTCCTTCTAGGGTTGAAATAAATTCAACTGACTCCTGCGTGAAATAAAAGGGAGCCAATGATGATTTCCCATAGGTATTGCCCCTTGGAATCATCGGTAATCCTGACTTCGAGAATGGAAAAAGCAGCTCAGGTTCTAACCCAGACTTGGTGTAGACCAGACGGCCATTTTCCTCCTCATGAAATTTGCCTCCTCTACCTTCAGTCAGTGCTAACACTGTATCGATAAAGGTCAATCCCATACCTTTGATAGCTACCTTGCTACCAGCTGAGACTTCCTTTAGACGTAGATCTACTGGGTAAATAAAGTCTATATGACTTGCCTGCGGCAGTAAATCAGCGTCATTGATACATGCATGTCCAGTGGCTATGAGCATGTTATCCACTTTATTTATTTCAACCTCGGTGCCAATAGCAGGGGTTTTGTAACAAACGGAATAATTCTCTTCTCCTCTTTCTATCCTAATGACATCACCTACATGCTTGAAAATAGAGATATGGTCTGGACAGTTTTCAACTAACTCATTGAATCCTTCAGCTAGGTATCTTCCCACTGTGGCCCTGGATGAAAATGTCGTTTCAGTAGCAGTTGGAAACTCATCTGCGTGCAGCTTCAACCATTCTACATAAGACCTGGGATGAGGAACTGCTGGTTTGGGATCTTGATCAGGCCACATATTGATGTAGGCATTGACATAATTCATCTTCAAGTAAGGCGGCTGGGCAGGATTATAAACTTCTCCAGCGCCAAAGGAATCTGACTTGTTGAACAGGTGAATTTCTATTGGAATAGGATGATCTACTTGCGCTAGATTAGCAAGAAGGCGCTCTAGGCCGTAGAGTCCTTTTGGACCTAATCCTACAATAGCTATTCTTTTTTTCTCTTGATTCATTGATGATATATTTTGACAATGTTAATCCGCAGGTAAGCCAGTCTCTTATATTTGCTCAGTTGGCTGGAAGACTGCAGTCCAAAACGCTAGTTTTAACTATCTCTTTTAAAAGCTTCTTCCTTTAACTTCAAAAGGAGCCACTAGTCTAGTGGATTGAACGTTTAAGAAATCAAACGAGCACAGCTTCCCTAGTATTGATATTCTCTTCCACCCAATCCTCATTATAAATCGTATCTAAATACCTTTCTCCCCGATCACATAAAATCATTGCTACAGAAGCTCCAGTCGGCATCTTTGAAGCGTATTTTTGCACTGCTGAAGTGACAGCTCCTGAAGATCCACCGCATAGAATAGCTTCGGTATTTATCAACTTATGACAGCCTGCTACACATTCTTCGTCAGTTACATGCACCACATCAAAAATTGATTCTATGTCCAAGAATTGGGATTTTCTGCCCGCCCCATGACCAGGGATTTTACGTTCACCAGCAGGAGTTCCGAAAATCACACTCCCCACTGCATCCACAGCAATTACCTTGGTTTTGAGCTTATTGCTAATGATGTATTCCGCACAGCCCATCAAAGTCCCACAGGTACTAGTAGCCGCAAAGAGGTAATCTGGCGCAGTTCCCAGATCTTTGACGATCTCATGCATGGTCTGTTTGTGAGCTACGGGATTTTGTGGATTTCCGTATTGATTAGTCCAAAAACTTCTGGGATTGTTTTTTAAAATTTCCTGCACCCTATCTAACCTAGCCTGCAAATAGCCTCCTACTTGGGCAGGCTTGCTTACGAAATTCACTTTGCCTCCGTATGCTTTAATGATTTTTATATTTTGCTTATTAACCATTGGATCCACCACTACTTCCAGGTTAAGTCCAAAATACTTGCACGTTTGGGCGAGGCCTATGGCCATATTTCCCGAACTGGATTCTACCACCGTATCACCTTTTCTTAACTTTCCAGTTTCCATTGCGTCGGTAATCAGTTGTAAGGCGGTGCGATCTTTAATACTACCTCCGGGATTGAAAGCTTCCATTTTTGCAACAATTCTTAGCTGCTTTTCAGGAAATAATCGATTAAGGCGAACTAGTGGGGTATGCCCTACAGTATCCAATATTCTGGAGAAACAAGGTTGAGATGGGTTGTTCATTTTCCGACTTGGTTAAGCTTTGAGATTATAGTTGGTTTAGTTTTACTTTAGTTTTACAAGCTATTCCTAACTAAAACTGAACCTTTCAACTCTCTAGTGCTGAGAAGTACCCCTATTATTCCAAATACTAGCCGAGAACCTTCGTGAAAGGCATTCCCATTTTCACCTAAATATTACCATAATCCCCCTTGAATATGATTTAAAAGGGATTTGAGAATTTACATGATAAAAAGCCAATAAAAATTACTTTAGATTATTATGCACTAGTCTCAACTAATTTTTTATAAAAGAATGTAGAAATCATACCGAGATGTAGGAAAAATTCACCCCAATCTATCTTTTGGTTTTATTCTGGGGAAGGACGAAGACTAGTTGGGTAAATAGTCCCGAGGACGTAAGCCAGAAACTTCCTGTAGAAAAACTTTGCGTCCCTATATCGGTCCCATATCGGGAATCTTTTTTCACATCAACACCCTACTTATTGCAGATTCTACCACTATAATCCCTGGTAGGCCACTTATTTTTTTGGCTGAAAGATTGATTTCTATTCCAGTTGGAAATCAATTCTCGAGGGAATTTGAGGTTAAAATAGCATTTACAGGGTTTTAGAAAAGCAATATGAAATCAAAAGAAATACTACTTTCTCTTACGCTATTAGTCGTAGGAATCTATTTTTTTATCGTTGGAATCATAGAAGCCTCTGGCTTTCTAAAACCTCTGTCTATCGCAGTACTTTTGACATTGATTTGTATTCCTTTCTGTAGAAAACTAGAAAGCTGGAAGCTTTCTCGGGGTCTTTCTGCCTTAGTAAGTGTGGTTTTAAGCTTACTGGTATTTATCTCCTTTTTTACAATTATTACCGCTCAAATAGCCAATATATCCGAACGCTGGCCAGAAATTCAGCGAAAAATGCAACCCAAATTAGAAGAGGTACAAGAGACCATAGCCGAAAAAACAGGAGTCAATTTCCAAAAGGAATTTCAGATGCTTTATCCACCCAGTGAAGCAGAAAGTTCTACCAATTCGGAAAACGATAAGCAATCAAGTTCCTCAGCATCCAAAGCATCTTCTCCAAAAGAAATGGTCTCCAATGCCTCCGAAGAGATAGGCATGATTGTGATGAATTTTTTCAACTTTATGTCAGGTGCCGTACTTACTTTGGTTTACTTATTTTTCCTCCTGTTGTATAGAAATAAAGTAAAGCTTTCCGTATTAAAGTTTTTCAGCAAAGCAAACCGGAAAGAAGCCGAAGAAGTGATGAATCATTCCATAGAGCTGGCATTGAATTTTATCGTAGGAAGAGTGATTTTAATAGCTTTTCTAGCGGTGATTTATAGCATTGGCCTATCACTTTCAGGAATCGAAAATGCCATACTCATCTCTGTCATTGCTGCTATTTTGTCTCTGGTGCCTTTTATAGGGAATATCATAGGATATGGATTGTCCCTAGTAATGGCAGTTTTTGCAGGAGCCGAGCTTTGGGGGATTATTGGAGTCAGTATCACCTTTGGACTTGCGCAATTTATAGAAAGCTATATACTAGAACCTTATGTCGTTGGAAGCAAAGTAGAAGTTAATCCTCTAGTCACCATAGTGGTGGTAATCCTGGGAGGTTCGATATGGGGAATCGTTGGAATGATTTTGAGTATCCCAATTGCTGGGATTTGTAAGATAATCTTTGATTCTATTCCTGCCCTACAGCCGATTGGCTATGCCTTAGGAGAAAAAGATGTAGAAGGTGCTGATGAAGAAAACTTCCTTAGTAAATGGGGCAAAAACCTGTGGGAAAAAGTTAGTAACTAAGATTTAGAATTGATGGTAAATCAAGCTCTATGGGTCCTTTAAATAAATGTTGAATATCCAATCCGCATTTCTCCGAATTTGGCTTAAACTAAAGTAGTTTAAGCTTCCTAATCTGTTTCGGATGAATCAACGGCGGTATTCCGCAAAAAAGGCTGGCGATTATCCAGACCTTTTGATTAGTTCACAACTCATTTCAATATTCTTCGGCCAAAATATCCATAGCAGCCTCAGCCCATTCGATTATTTTTTGTCGCTGAGTATCATCCAAATCAGCCTCTGCGTGCATAGTGATGTAAATCGGCAAGGGCATGTGTTTCTCTTCTACGGTGGAATAAATATCATCCAAAATAGCCAGCTGATCCATCAGCTCATATTCTGACCATATTGAAAAGTTTACCTCTTCCCTAGCCATTTTCACGTCTTTGGCAACAAGCCAAGAAACAGGTGCCACGTGAGAATACCACGGGTATTGAGTTACGTTACTATGGCAATTATAGCAGGCAGTTTGAAGTAAATCAGCTACTTCTCCATCTACAATTCTAGAACCGATTAAATCCCCAGGATTATCCTGAGTCACTTCAGGAAGTTCGGTGGGAACTAGTTGTATTCCAAGGATGATCAGGGCTACTACTAGCCCTGAATAGTGCCAAACCTTCATTTACTCTCCTTTTTTCTTCTTTCCAGCACTCCATTCTTTTAGAATTGCCATCTCCTCTTCAGATAGCTTTCCCTCAGGTTTATTTTCCAAAAACCTAGCTGGGGGCATATCGCCTTCAGTCAACACTTCGTTGATTTTTGACATAGTTGCTAATTGCTTGGATTTCTTTTCCGCTTCGAAAAAATCCCAATCCAACTTCTTCTTGCCCTTTTCATTTTTAGATTCGGCATTGTGGCAACCGTAGCATTTTTGATCTACTATCGCTTTCACATTAGCAGGCATTTTAGCATCGAATAGAAGGAAATCTGGGTGTTTTTCAGCTTCCGGTTTTTGGGAAGCCTGAAAAAACAAGAGGCCTACAATCGCGGCCGCAGGGAGCAAAGCAATTCTTTTCATAGTCATAGGGGTTAGTGAAATATTCTATTGAATTTAATACGTCTAGCAGATACAATATGATTTTTTTTCTAATTTTTTAATATAAGAAAATGTATATCCGCTTTTCTACCAGTAAAGGGGGAAAAGCAATCTAGAATTTGTTCAAAATTATATTTGAGGTCACTTCAGCCTGTCCCGCCAATGTGGGAGTCTTCGGTCATCGGTCTTCCGACCAGATAAGCAAAGAATCTAAGGCACTGGCATCATTGCGGATAATCACATATAAGAATTTGACAAATGGCTAAACCAACAACTATTCTACCGTTCTTATTATACATTTACTAGTCTTAATTGTCTATAAATTAACTTTGTGACTAGTAATCCTAAACCATGAAATAACTCACATGTCCAAGAAACCCGAAGTATGGCTAAGAGGACCGATTGAAGGCTATCCCCTGCTTTTGCAACCTGTAGTACATGCGGTTTTACAAGCGCAGGAAGAAATTCATGCATTGATGAGGGATTTCTCATTAGAATTACTTTGGGAAAGACCCGCAGGAATGGCTAGCCCAGCATTTCATTTGCAGCATATCGCCGGAGTACTGGATAGAATGGTGACTTATGCTAAGGGTGAATCTCTTACTACAGAGCAGTTTGCTTACTTGAAAAAAGAAGGAGTGGTAGAAAAGAAACTGACAACTGAAGAGCTATTGAATTTTCTTGATCTGCAGATTCAGGCCTTTTTGAAATTTGTAGAAAAAACCAATACGGATAAACTGATTGAATTCCGCGGTGTTGGTAGAGCTCAACTCCCCTCTTCTGTGGGAGGTTTACTTTTCCATGCAGCAGAACATATGACAAGGCATTTGGGACAGTTGCTTGTCACAGTGAAAATTTTGCAGGAATAAGTCCAGTGCTGGCAAATCAGGAGAGCGAACAACTTTATGCTCTAAAAAACAATTGGTGACAAAACAGAAAAATCCCTGTTGTTAACAAGGATTTTATCATTTGTAACTATTTAGAATAAAGCTTAGCCCGCTTCGTCCTGCAAAGCCTTAATATTATTGTCTGTGTAGAATTTGTCCCTGAGCTCTTGGAATTCTTCTTCTAGGGAAGTGACTAGGGCAAGATTGCTATCAACATTTGACCACATATCAGGCAGTTTCTTCTCCAGAAGACTTACACCTAGATTGATATTATCTGCTTCAATTTTCGATATTTTCTTCAATACAGAAGTTTGACTATTCTTCAAATCATCAAATTCCCTCAGGATTTTATCCATCATTTCAAGTTTTTCTAACTTATCCATAGTTCTAATTTTTAGTTAACTGAATTTTCCTGCCTTTTTAATATACTAATTATCTTCCACTTAGTAATTTAAACGGCGTTCAACTTTCTTGGTAAACACACTCACAATGAAGCTAATACCTCTAATTTCTTTTCAGCAGGATAGAAAAAAGGAAATCTCAACTCATACCTCCGACGTGCTATTATAGTTTGTCTTCAAAGGTGAAATGATCAGAATTTAGCTTTCCTCCACTTCTTAAAATCAGGTATGCACCGGCTACACCAAACGCCACTTTCAAGGCTATATTTTTTTTGGACAAAGCCAGCGAGAGTACATAGGTCCCAGCGATTAGAGATGTCAGTCCCTCTGAATAATTGGTAATTTTTCTTAAGCTATTCATAGCTTTATGGTCTTTATTTGTCAGGATAATTTCACTCATTGGAACTAGAGGTTCAAATAACATGCTAGATGAATTTTCCATGCTCAGCAGCTATAAATGCCATGGTTCGTTCTAAAAAGGATTAAAATCAAGTAGTATGTGCCCCAAATTGAGGAGAAGGAAAAAGTAGTTGGCAGGGCTTAGGATTGGTTATGACTCACTCAATAATGACTTCAACTCCTATTTTTCAAGCAGGTTTAAACGCACAATTATTTCTTCGGTATCCCCATTTCCACAAGAATCTTATATTTTGCAAACCCTTCATTAACTGAAGGAAATCAATGCTAAACCTAGTTATCTCACTTAATGCGCAATTCCAATACTCTCATACTTTCCTGTAGTATATCACTGGCTATTTTCTCCAGTTGCACTCCAGAAAAATCACCTTTTGATGTTTCACCTGCGGATTCTATGGACCCTAAACGATTGGAACAACCCTACCCTGCCATCAGCATTCCTGAAGATGCAGACATGGAATCTCCAGTTTGGAAAGGCATAGATCTTAGCCCTCAAGCACCTTTGGTGCCTGTATCGGCCAATGAAGAATTGAAATCCTTTAAACTTCAGCCTGGATACAAGCTTGAGCCGATTTTGTCTGAACCTCAAATCCGCGAACCTGCGGCGATTCAGTTTGACGGAAATGGACGAATGTATGTACTCGAACTCAGAACTTACATGCAAGACATCGATGCTACTGGAGAATTGATGCCTACGTCGAGAATATCCAGATGGGAGGACAAAGACAACGATGGGGTATATGAAACAAGTGTAATCTTCTTGGACAGCCTGGTATTTCCACGTTATGTAGTTCCTTTTGGCAAAAACACCATTTTATCCATGGAGTCAAATGAGGACAATGTTTACAAATACACGGATACTGATGGGGATGGAAAGGCCGATAAGAAGGAACTTTTCGCCTCTGGATTGGGAAGATCCGGTAACGTGGAGCATCAGACTAGTTTCCTGACTTGGACCATGGACAACTGGATGTACAGTACTTACAATTCCCGAAGAATCCGCTGGACACCTGATGGAGTGATTCAAGAACCTGCAGGAAATCCTTGGGGGCAATGGGGAGTAACTCAGGATAATTATGGACAGACATGGTTCCAGGACGGTGCAGGAGGAGTTCCTCAAGGATTCCAGTTCCCACTAGTCTATGGTAATTTCGGGGTCAAAGGCCAATATAAAGATGGATTCAGAGAGCCTTTTAGTTTGGTAAAATTGGCTGATTTCCAACCTGGAATGCGGGAAGCAAAAGCAGATGGCTCACTTAATAATGTGACAGGTGCAGCTGGAAATGATGTATTTCGCGGAGACAGACTTCCAGCAGAGATACAAAACAAATACTTTTATGGTGAGCCGGTAGGCCGTATAGTTCGTCAGGTAAACACTGAGAAAATAGAAGGTCTATCGTATATACAAAACCCATACAGAGATGCTCAATCTGAGTTTATTCAATCCACAGACCCTTTGTTCAGACCAGTAGATATAGCCACTGCTCCGGATGGCACCATGTATATCGTCGATATGTATCGAGGTATAATTCAGCAAGGAAACTGGACTCAAGATGGAAGCTACCTTCGTACCAAAATCCAGCAATATCAAATGGATGATATTGCCGGAAATGGGCGAATCTGGAGACTGACCTATGAGGGGATGGAAAGAAACAAGGAGAAGCCAAAAATGCTAGATGAGACTTCAGCTCAACTTGTACGTCACCTAAGCAATCCAAATGGATGGTGGAGAGATAAAGCTCAGCAGCTAATTATCTTGAATCAGGATAAATCAGTGGCCGGTGACTTAGAAAAAATTGTAAATACATCTGACAATGAGTTGGCCAGGATTCACGCCTTATGGACCATGGAAGGTTTAAATTCTCTTAAACTCCAAATGGTTAAAAAGTTGCTCAAGGATGAAAGTCCTCAAATGCGAATTCAGGCACTCCGTGCAAGTGAAAGTCTTTATAAATATGGGGAAAAGAGTTTGGCTGCCGACTATAGGGAAATGATCAACGATTCCTCACGAGATGTGGCTTTACAAGCTTTGTTAAGTGCATTTGTTCTTAAAATAGATCAGAATGAAGAGTTGATTAAATCAACCTTGGCAGTAAATCAATCTGAGGGAATGCAGCTTGTTGGGACGCAGCTATTGGAGCGTATCGCAAAGGAAAAGGAATTAGCCGCTACTCAGTTTGAGCCTCAACAACTTGCTCTTTACAACAAAGGCAAAACCATCTTCGACAGTTACTGTTCTACTTGTCATGGGCCTAAAGGATTGGGGACACCAACTGGCAGCGGGGAACTAATTGCACCTGCATTCTCCGGTTCTCAGAGACTAATGGGTCATCCTGAATACGCAGTTAAAACGTTGCTGCACGGATTGAATGGAGCTTTGGATGGAAAGGAATACGAGGGAGTAATGATTGCGATGGATAGCAATGACGATGAATATATCGCTTCTGTAGTATCCTATATCCGAAATGATTTTGGGAATTCCGGAAGCTTCGTAAGTCCTGAATATGTAGCACAACTTAGAAAAGAAACAGCTGATAAAGAGGGAACTTACCAGTTTGACGAACTTGTCTCAGAAATCCCAAAAGCACTTCCATTACAGGATAACTGGAAAGTTTCGGCAAGCAGCACAGCATTGCAAGGCGTAGGTTCAACTAAGGACCCTTCTTATGCTTTTACATACAAAGGATGGAAAACAGAAAGCCCTCAAGAGCCAGGCATGTGGTTCCAGATAGAACTTCCTACCGCTAAGCATATCACAGAAATTCAGTTTGATGCTGGAGGTAAAGAGTATCCTCTTGCGTATTCCGTTTCGACTTCTACAGATGGTAAGACCTGGACTAAAGTAGCAGAGTCTGCTGGAAATCAGGGAGAAAACACGATTCAATGGAAAGCCGAGGGAAATGCAAGATTCCTTAAATTAGAAAGCACGAAAAGTGGGGAGCAGCCTTGGGCGATGAAATCATTGACGCTTTTTGCCAGATGATTGAACCTTAAAAATTAACAAACATAGTGGTGTGTTATAATTAAGCGATGAGGTAGCTCATCGCTTTTTTTAGTTACTCATAAATTACCATTTATGATTATCTGGCATTTACCTTGGATTCTTTGCTTATCTGGTCGGAAGATTACCGCACTGGAGAGACAGGCTGAAGCCGCCTCAATTCTTAAGTTTAACGTATCCTTTTTTTGCTTTTGACTCCCTACTGGAACAAAAACTGATATACATATTACCATGTATGAATTCTAGTTACTACAATTTAATATATCCTTTCTAATCAATTCACGTACTTTTAACCTATTCCTAAAGCTAAATTCTAATGAACAGGTTTATAATCGGATTTTTCGCAGCTATTCTACTTTTAGGAGGGATTTGGCTTTTTGTGAATGATAAAGCCAAAGAAGCTGAGCTTCAAGCCAACTCAAGTTTGATCCAACAGCAGATTCAGCAAGTGGGAAAGTTGGTGGTTACAGAAGCATATTATTCTCAGGTTTTCACCTACAAAAACTCCCAGAAACTTTTTCTAAATATGGTTAGTGCCGATAAAAAGGCATTGATAGTAGCGAAGGCGAAAGCGACGGTAGAATATGATTTACGGCAAATGGAAACGGAAATTGACCCCAACAAAAAGACGGTCACTATTGTGAAAATCCCTGAACCAGTAGTAAATGTATATCCTGAATTTGAGTATTACGATGTAACTCAGGATTATCTGAACCAATTCGAAGGCAAGGACTATAACACGATCAAAACCAGCATAACTGCTCAGTTTCGTAAGAAAATCGATGAATCAGGTCTAAAAGATGATGCTCAGGACCGTTTAATGAGTGAACTTCTAAACATCTACATTCTCACCAATTCCCTGGAGTGGACCCTAGTTTATAATGAAGAGGTAATCGAAAATCAAGAGCAATTGATCTCTCCCAAAAAGTAATTTTTTATGCTAGCGTATTGGAGCTTTCCAAGTATCATAAACTCCTTTGATTGAGTCACCGATTCCTTTGGTATCACGATTAACTATTGCCACACCTAGAATCAAAATTGCGGCAGCTACATTAAGGCCTTTCTGAATATTACTGAGCTTCTTGATGGTCCCCTGAATCTCACTGGCAATTGAATTTATTTTGGCTAAAGAATCCACTGCTTCATCCATAATTAAGGTGGTAGAAAAAGCCAGAATATCCTCCCCTGTTTGAAGCAACATATTTTGAGTTTCGCTTAGCTCTTTATTCTCTTCTAAAGAGAGCTTATCCCAGTTTTCATACCTAAAGTCACCAATTGCCATTCCCAAATAGTAAAAATTATCAGACAATTGCTTTGCTTGATCAGAAGTCAGATTGGCCATAGTTTTAGTGATTAAGTTTTTTGAATTCAGAAATTAGAGCTTTAATGTTACTAGAATATCCTTTGGCTAAGTTTTGTAGACTTTTGACTGATAGTTCATTTCTATTTTCATACAACACTTGGTGCCCTTTTGCTATTTCATTCAGACTTTTTCCAAAAACCTCCAGCTCCATCTCTTTCCTTTTAATTTCCTCTAGCGCGTGATAATAATCTGCCGTTGCTTGGCCTTTTTCATAGTCGGAAAGTACAGTTCTACTCATTTTCATATCCATGTAATAAGCGTATAGTCTTTCTCGTCTAAACCTCAATTCACCTTTGAGGTTGGTGCTAATGATCACTTCAAACTTGTCCAGCAGGATCTGGATGGGCTCATTGGCATCTTCAATATATTTTGCCAATTTCTTTCTCCGGTAAAAATCAGTTGAAGCCCTCAGGAGTGTATTCGAAAGGCTTGAAAAAGCTGAAGCAGTACGCTCATCGATTTGAAGAGGGCCTACTTCTTCGGTAGTTAGCACACCTAGTAAAGCTTCGCTGCTGTAGGTGGTAAGTTCATTGTTTGGCAATTCTCCCAATCCTACAAAATATCCTTCTATCGTATTATAAAACACCTGAGCTACACTGTCAGCATCTTCATAAAGCGCACAGCTACATTCTTGGGCTCGTTTTATTTCATACAATCTGATTGCCTCATCAGCACATCTATCAAGGCAATGCTGCAAAAAGGAATAATCTATTAGCTCATAATTTTTTATGCTTTCTATAGAAGATACCGAAAAATCACCGACTGATTTGAGATTGACACAACTAACCAAATTCAAAGCAAAGAGAATGAGAATTAGCTTACTTTTTAGACGATATTTATTCATAATGCACTACTTAAAAATGGTCGATTGAATCAACGCCTGCCTCGCTTCAAAAACTCACATAGCATTTAGCCTCAATAAGATAGTAAGAATTTATTTCACTTTGGCCGCTGCCTATAATCAGAAAAAAAGACACAGAAAACTGGAGGGCCACCCCACTCTTCTGTCTCTAGCTTATTTCAGTTTATGCTTATCCGCAAAGATGCCAGTTACCTTAGATACTTTGCTTATCTGCTCGGAAAACTCCCGCACTGTCGGGACAGGCTGAAGCAGCCTCAATTTTTAAGTTAATCATACCCTATTTTGCTTTTGACTCCATACTGGCACAAAAGCGGATATCATATTCAGATTTTAGCGATAATTATTCTGGACTAACCGAAAACTTATTTCCTATAATTCGATTGTCTTTCCACCATCCAGCCAGGATATTGAAGCGGAAGTGGACTGATTTCATCAATTTTCCTTAGATCATCTTCAGTTAGAAGCAATTGAGTAGAGTCTACATTGTCTTTTAATTGAGTCAATGTTTTGGCGCCTATAATCGTACTGGTGATCCCTTTCTGCTGTCTAACCCAAGCTAAGGCAACCTGCGCGATGCTAGAATCATGGATTTTGGCTAGGTCTGACATTACATCTACCAAGTCATAGGCCTTTTCCTTGTCAATAGGTGGAAAATCAAAGTTGGCACGTCTAGAATCAGCATCTGCCTCTTTACGTGTAAACTTGCCTGTTAAAAACCCTCCTGCCAAAGGGCTCCATGGGAAAATAGCAATATTATGATCCACCGCCATAGGCACTAACTCATGCTCAATATCCCGGCTTACGGCTGAATAATAATACTGAAGCCCCATGAATTTGTGCCAGCCACGATAGTGTGCAATAGCCTGAGCTTTTGCTACCATCCATGCCGGCCAATTGCAAATTGCGATGTAACGAACTTTACCTGATTCTACAATATCGTTGAGCGAGCGGACTATTTCTTCTAGGGAAGTCAAGGGATCTACTCCGTGAACATATAGTATATCGACGTAATCCATTTGAAGTCTTTTCAGACTTGCTTCTACCGAATTGAAGATATTATATCTGGATAGTCCGGCACTATTGGGCTTGTCCTTCATTTTTGCCAGAAGCTTGGTGGCAATCACGATCTCATCTCTTGGTATTCTAAGATCCGATAAACCCTGACCAAGTAGTTCCTCGGATTGCCCAAAGGAATACACATTGGCAGTATCGATAAAGTTGATTCCGGAATCTACCACAGCCGCAAGCATTTCATTCACTTCCTTTTGCTGGAGCTTTCCGATTTTGGCCCACATGTCTTCTTGCTGTCCTCCAAAAGTCATGGTTCCGAAGCAGAGTTCAGATACCACTAAGCCGGTATTCCCGACAGTATTGTACTTCATAGTGTTGTTATTAGGTGCTTAAAAAAAGAGTTGTGCCTAGTAAACAGGAGAGTACTATAAACAGTTTCTTCCAAACTTTGGTAAAAGGCAAAATCCAAGGAATTTTCTAACCTTCAGAAATAGCCTAAATCCTTTTTTCCCAATAGTTCAATTTTCCTTTACTCTCGGATTTAACTAATCTATAGCTTCCCGGAATCTCGGAGCATTCTCCACAATAGGTAACGACCCGACTTCCTGCCGGAGCCTGATCAAACTTTTCACGTAACAATAAAACGTACTCCTGATGAGCTTTCTCGTCTAATTCCTGATCCTTATCTAGCTTATCATGTGAATTAATAAGTTCTTCAAAGGAATTGAAAAAATAGAAAGAATCATATAAACTAAAATCCATGTCAATTAAATCGGCATGGATAAAATTGAGATTTTCCAGAGCAAGATTTTTGGAGATTTTTCTAGAAAGCTGTACTAAATTTTCCCTTCGCTCCACCCCAACAATTTTAGCACTGCAAGATAAAGCTGCCACTAGGCAGAATTTTCCTGAGCCAGAGCCAAGATCCAAGACCTTGTTTCTTCCGTCTTCAGTTAAAAATTTACTGGCTTTTAAAGCAATTTCCACTGGAGTCCAATGGGTCCTGGCAAGCTTCTGCATTTTTATTGGATAAAATGCATTTATATTCTCTTCCGTCATTATTAATACTTCCATTGTTAATGAAAAATTCTTCTTGCTCCTACTTGCTTTGAAATGACGATCAATTGCATTATCACCTAAGTAAATGTCTTTTTCAGGACAAGTCCTTTATGAACAGCCAACTATTTAAACATACATAAAAGGTATTACAATTCACATCAAGGCAGTTCCCCAAATTGATTTTTGAAACCTATCTTTATAAAAAAATCAAAAAGCCTTAATGAAATACTTTCTACCTATTGCCTTCTTTTTTGCATCAAATGTATTCTTTGATTTCACTGCAGTTGATCTGAAAAAACATGAAAATCACGCTAATTCCATCTCCATTCCCTTGGGTGGAAACACATATCAAACTGCAGGAGGTACTCAAGAGAAAATTGGAGAAACTGGAATACTAACCTGGTCAAATGCAGCTAGTGAATTCAGTGTTTATGTGAATTCAACTGTAGAAAAAGAAGTAGTAATTTATTTAGATATTATAACACAGGAAGCTGATTCTGAAATAAGTATATCACTAAATAACACTCAAGATATTTCCTTAAAAAAAGGACAAACCGGAAGCATAGAAGTGGGTCAATTCAAACTTGCTACGGGTTATAACGAAATCAAATTAAGGGGTATACAAAAATCGGGTCATCACTTTGCCCAACTCAAAAATCTGACTTTATCCTATGAAGGTGAGCTGAATCTAGCTTTTGTGAAAGACAATGAATCTAACCGCTTTTATTGGGGCCGAAGAGGACCATCCGTGCACTTATCCTATACCCTGCCTGATAGCAAAAATTTCAAATGGTTTTATAGCGAAGTCACCGTTCCTGTCGGCTTAGATCCCATAGGATCCTATTTTATGGCTAACGGATTTGCAGAAGGATACTTTGGAATTCAAGTCAATTCTGAGTCAGAGCGAAGAATTCTATTCTCGGTTTGGAGCCCATACAAAACAGATAATCCTGGAGAAATCCCTGCTGAGGAAAAAATCGGCTTGTTGGCAAAAGGTGAAGATGTTTATACTGGTGAATTTGGAAATGAAGGATCTGGAGGGCAAAGTTACCTCAAATACAACTGGAAGGCTGGGAAAACTTACCGCTTTCTTAATTCTGTGGAGCCTGATGGTAAAGGAAACACGATTTACTCTGCCTATTTCATGGATCCGGATGTAGAAGAATGGATGCTAATTGCTTCTTTTTTAAGGCCTAAAACAGATACATGGTATAAGAGACCCCATTCATTTCTGGAGAATTTTGTGCCACAATCAGGTCATCTAGAGCGCACAGCTAACTATGGAAATCAATGGGCTGCAGATGAAAATGGGAATTGGATAGAGTTAACTGAAGCAAGGTTCACGGGAGATGATATAGCTAGACGGGGTTTCAGAATGGATTATGCTGGAGGAGAAAAATCGGGAGAATTTTACCTTAGAAATGGAGGTTTTTTTGATATGCCTGAGGTATTAAATAGCATGCATCAGCGTGAGCCAACCGGGCATAAACCTGAAATCGAGTTCCATAAACTACCCTAACCACTCTCCTAAAATTTAATCAATAAACCTATGGAGCCAATTGTGGCTTCAGAGAATTACTATGAATTACACAATTGAATCAGGCAACCTACTTGTAAAAGTAAATCCGCTAGGAATAGAACTCAGTTCGATTAAAAATAAAGCAACAGGGCTAGAATACCTTTGGCAAGGAGATCCAAACTTCTGGAAAGGTCAAGCACCTGTGCTTTTCCCTATAATTGGAGCATTAAAAGATGGGTTTACGGTCATCAATGGTCAAAAATATGAAATGCCTAAGCATGGCATAGTACGTAATTCCAGCAAACCCGAGCTAGTGGAGCAAACAGATTCTACGCTAAGATTTCGTCTTTCTGGCGATCAGGAATCAATGCTAAATTACCCTTATAACTTCCAGTTAGACATACTTTTTACACTAAAAGGGAAATCACTAAGTGTTGAACATCACATCTCAAACTTGGGAGATTCGGCTATGTTTTACTCCCTTGGAGCTCACCCTGCTTTTAACTGTCCCTTGAAAGATGGAGAAGAATATGAAGACTACTTTTTAGAATTTGAGCAACTAGAAACAGATTCAACTTGGCTAGTGGAGAAAAATGGCCTCATAGGGTTGGATCAAAAGCTAGTGCTTAATCATACAGACAAGCTTCACCTGAACAAGCATTTATTTGATGAAGATGCCTTGATATTCAAAAATCTAAAGTCCCGAAAAGTTAGTCTTACCCATCACAGCAGAGGCCCAATACTATCTGTGAAATTCGAAGATTTCAACTACTTAGGAATTTGGGCAAAACCCTTTGCTCCTTTTGTTTGCATTGAGCCTTGGCTAGGCATAGGAGATAGCGTAGATTCTAATCAAGACTTTGAAGAAAAGGAAGGTATACTAAAATTGGAACCTCATAAAAGCCACACTAAAGTCTATGAAATCACAATTCTAGAATAGGTGGCTTTAGGGGTAAAATGAAATAGGCTGATCCAAATTATGGATCAGCCTATTTTTTGATAAAGAATTGATCAAATTACTTGGCCCATTCCATATAGTCTTGATTGACTTTGCCTTCAACTACATTTTCATTGGAGTAAATGATAATTCTATATTTAAAAGTGGCTGATTCCCCTTTTCCAAGTTTAAAATTCAACTCATCCTTACCATCACTTAGGGCTTTTTGTCCCAAAGGATTTGCAGCAAAAAGACCATAGCCTCTAGCATGCCAATAGGTAGGAAAACCTGGGTTTGATGGGTAATCAAGAATTGCTACAGAAATAGCTTCGCTATTGATTTTGCCTGTAAGACTTACCCAGTCACCTCGAGTTCCCCAGACATCATCACCTTTAATTCCCTCACTGCTTAGATACATTCCTGTGATTCCCTCATTGTTCATCGTAGGTACATCTGTTGCTTTCCCTGAGGCATCAGTGAAGATCTCTGGCTTATTTGAAGGATGTTCCAATTGCCTAGCGGTACGAAGACCCAGCATACCTTCCTTATTGTCAGTAAGTTTCACCTCTCCATTTGGAGCAGTTAAAGTAGCTATTCTGTCAATCGTTCTTTGATTCTCTTTACCACTAAATATAAATGTGGTATTTTCTGTCAACAGAACCTCGCCTTGGTCATTCATCCAATCTAAACTTACTTCTAAAACCCCTTCTTCGTTACCACTCTTCACTGAATTGATGGATTTATGGACGATGTGGCCATACTTAGACTTGTCGGTAATAGCGGAGGAATTATTCCAAAAGTCAAGGCCATTTACATCACCGTAGTTGAACCAAAGTCCCAAATGATGGGGATGATCCACTCGTTCTCCAGGTCTTGGAGTGACGGGCCAGCCTCTGGTGATTGCTGTTCCGTTTGCAGTATTGATTGGATAAAGAACAGGCTTCTCCAAGGAATCCGGATAGATGTATGAAGTGAAAAATTCACCATCAATGATTACATCTACTTTTTTAGCTACCTCATCCTGTATCAGTTGTATTCTATCTTCCATCTGTTCTGGTTCTGAT
Source organism: Algoriphagus winogradskyi (assembly GCF_900182815.1). Taxonomy (GTDB): domain Bacteria; phylum Bacteroidota; class Bacteroidia; order Cytophagales; family Cyclobacteriaceae; genus Algoriphagus; species Algoriphagus winogradskyi. Next base: position 23,664 of record NZ_FXUA01000001.1, read on the forward strand.
TGTTCTGCTTTTTCCTGAGCACCACCACATGCATAAGACATTGCTGATAAGGCTAATACAGCGGAATATTTAAAGAGTTTGTGTTGATTATTCATCGTATTTAAATTCTGGATTTAGTGTTTTTGAGTTTTAGTAATGAGCGTATAAATCTAATTTTCAGATCATTTTGATTTTTTCAGCGTATTAAATAAAGCCAGTTGTTCTTTAAGAGCAGCTACTCTATCGGCAGGCTCAGTCCGGGCTTCCATCAGGATCCAACCGTCATACTTGATATCATTGAAGAGTTTGAAAAGCTCTGGGTAAGGATAATCCCCTTCATTGAATTCGCGCACGTGAACGGTATCTCCGAACCACTTTTTCACTGAATTGAAGTTTGCTTCCAAGCCAGGAGGCAATAAATCTTCGGCATTGCAGTTCCAACAGATTTTCACTGCTGGTTCAGTTACCTGATCAAAAATCGCCTTCATGATAGGAAGCTCCTGAGTCAAATGCCCATGTACTTCCACTCTAACTAATTGCCCATAATCAGCGGCAAACTTTCCAACTTCATTGAAAGATTCAGCGATCTGGGCTATTGTTTTTTCTTTAGGAACATCAGCTGGTAGGTTATTTGGTTTAACCTTAATTCCTGTAGCACCAATATCCTTGCAGAGCTTGATGTATTCCTTGGTTCCCTCTATATTTTTGCGGAGCACTGCAGGATCAGGACTATGGTATTCGTAATTACTTCCGTATCCCAAGCAAGTCACCTTACTATCCTTAAAACGTTTTTTCACTTCTGCACGCTCGGCCGCATTAAGGCTTGTTTCCACGCCATGTGCATGCTCGGTGCGAAGTTCCACTCCTAGCACCCCTGCTTTTTCACAGTTTGCAATTAGCGTTGGTAGATCCCAATCTTTCCCCCATTGGTAAGTTACTAAGCCAAACTTCATCCCTGATTTTGCCCTTGCAAGGGCATCTATAGGAAATTGCATTGCTGCTAAACTTAAGCCGGCAGCCATACTCTTTTGCATAAAATCTCGTCTTGAATTGCTCATTGATTCTATATAGTGTGAATTATTAAGTAGTAGAAAGTTGGAATTAGACCTTATTAGGAACTGTGTAAGGGTCACGATAATCTCTGGTCAACATCTTGTTTGCTTCTTTGTCTTTGACAAATTTTTCTTCACTACCATCAAATCGAAGTTCACGACCAGTCAGGTAAGATACATTTGCAATCAATGGAAGTACAGACGACTTGAAGCCTTCTTCTATATCGCAATGCAGGGTCTCATTATTTCCTGCTCTGATTGCATCGAGGAAGTTGGCGTAATGCTCAGCACCACCCGGGGCAGCCAATACTTGGTTACTTGGTGCTGGAGCAGCTCCTTTTTTGGATTGGGCAAAAGGCTCCGCTTCTTTCTCACGAAATGCTTTCCAAGTGCCACCATCCAATTCTAAATACCCTTTGGTGCCATAAAAAACATTTCCGATATGGATATCTAAGCTAGATTCACCATTGGTATATCTACCTCGGGTCTCAAATTCGAGCATAGTTCCGTCAGCATATTTGAATGTTGATGTTTGCGTATTTGGAGTTTCCTGAGAGCATTCGTTTGGATCTATACCATAAATTCCTCCAGCGGAATAAACTGAAACTGGGTGCTCATTCTTATTCATTCCCCAGCGAGCTACGTCAAACTGGTGCGGTCCTTGGTTGCCCGTATCCCCATTTCCTGTGGCCCAGTGCCAATGCCAGTTGTAGTGCACTTTCTTTTCATTATAAGGAATCATCTCTGCTGGTCCTCTCCAATAGTCGTAATGAAGTGAAGCCGGCGGCGTACTATCTGCCACTTTTCCAAATGAATCACGTGGTTTGAAGCAAGTCCCTCGTGCCATGTAAACGTCTCCAATTCCTCCTCCGTGGAGGAATTCCATCGCTTCCATCACATTGGCAATTGATCGGTTTTGGAAGCCTACCTGAACTCGTCTATCATACTTACGGGCTGCTTCCACCATTTTTCTGCCTTCCCAGACGTTATGACTGGCAGGTTTTTCTATGTAGACATGCTTTCCAGCCTGACATGCCCAGATCGTAGCCAGCGCATGCCAGTGATTTGGAATTGCCATAGAAAGGGCATCTAATTCCTTATCTTCCAGTACCTTTCTTACATCCCACTCTGTCGTTGGCGTAATGCCTGTCTTTTCTATAACCACTTTCGATTTCTCTGAGAAATATTGCTCATCAGCATCGCAAAGTGTTTTCAACCTTACGTTTCGATTATCCTTCAATGCACACCATTGATTGATATGATTGCTGCCTTGGCCTCGAATTCCCACCACTGCAATATTAATTCGTTCATTTGCTCCAATGATAGAAGCGTATGATTTGGCACTCATGCCCATGCCAGCGATAGCTATTCCGGCGGTACCTAAGAGACTTTTCTTTATGAATTCTCTTCTTTTTTCCATTTAAATTCAGGTTATAGGGTTTATTGTAGTTACTAAATAGTGTTATAGATTATTTGTTTTACCATTAGATAAACAGTATTTCAGCTATGAATTTTTAATCTAAACAATCTCTTTCTAGCAATCAATAGGAATTATTTGTACACCTGAAATACTTGTGCAAACGATTGCTTTTTCTCTATCACTATTTACGGTGATAATCTGATATATCACCATTTACGGTGATATTTTTATTTATCACCATTTACGGTGATATTTTGATTTATCACCATTTACGGTGATATTAGTACTATGATAGCATTGATCACAGGAGATATAATCAATTCCAGAGAGCTGAAAAACCAGAATCTGTGGATAGATCCCTTCAAGAAACTACTTGGAACATGGGGGCAAACACCTAAGCAATGGGAAATCTTCCGAGGAGACAGTTTCCAACTGGAAATACCAAATGCAGAGGAAAGTCTGCTTGCAGCTTTGCAGATCAAAGCTCTAATCAAAAGTCTGCCCTACCCTGATGAGAGTAAAAGAAGCTCTCCGGTGGATGTGCGAATGGCGATAGGGATTGGTACTAAGTCCTATGATGCAGATAGAATATCCGAAAGCAACGGAGAGGCATTTGTAAGATCAGGTGAGAAGTTTGAGCAACTGAAAAGCGAAATGATCACACTAGCCATCAACTCGCCTTGGTCTGAATGGAACGATGAAATGAATCTTTACCTGAAACTGGCAGGTATACAAATGGACAGCTGGTCGATTTCTTCAGGCGAATTGATGTCCGAAATGCTCACCAACCCAGACCGTAAGCAGGCAGAAATAGGAGAAGTCCTTCACATCAACCAAAACTCAGTGAGTAAGCGATACAAAGCTGCACGGGGAGAGGATATTCTAGCACTCGAGAAATTGTTCAGAAAGAAACTCAAGCAACTGCTCTAATGCTCATCCTGATCAAACTCATACTTGCTCATCTCATTGGAGACTTTCTACTGCAACCCACTTCTTGGGTGAAAGAAAAAGAAAAGCGAAAAGCCTCTTCCGGTAAACTGTATATCCATGTATTAATCCATGGCGCTCTTGTGTTGCTACTTCTTTGGGATCTGAATCGATGGTGCTTCGCAGTATCGCTCATGCTGGTACATTTGCTGATCGATCTAATCAAACTCTACGCTCAGAAGCCAAAGACCAAAACAAGCTGGTTTATCGCAGATCAAGCTTTACATCTACTTAGTGTCTTCATTATCTGGGGGATATTGACTGAGGTTTCTGTGGACTGGCAATCGGTATTCCAAAACCCAAACCTGCTTGGACTGATCACGCTAGTACTTTTCCTCACACAGCCAACTTCGATCATCTTGGCCCATTTGCTCAAAAAATGGTCTGACTCTATCCCTTCCCAGCCGGATCAATCCCTTCAAGATGCAGGCAAATACATAGGAATCCTTGAACGACTCTTTGTCTTTTCCTTTATAGCCACGGGACATTGGGAGGCTGTAGGTTTCCTTCTTGCCGCCAAATCGGTCTTTAGATTTGGAGATCTTCGAAAATCAAAAGAGCGAAAACTCACTGAATACATATTAATCGGAACTTTATTAAGCTTCGGCACAGCTATGTTGTGCGGACTAATCTTTTTATCTATTACCAATTAAATGGCCCAAACTAACGAACTGGATTCCATCCAACTCAATTTTTCCTCAAGTGACTTACTGCTGCTTAATCTGGCACTTGCCCTCATTATGTATGGAGTAGCGCTGGATCTGAGATTTGAGGATTTTAAATACTTGGCAAAAAACCCAAAAGGATTCTTTTTGGGTGTATTCTCACAATTTATTCTCTTGCCATTTCTCACGTGGTGTCTAGTCCTAATCATGAAACCACCACCCTCAGTCGCCTTAGGCATGTTCCTCGTAGCAGCTTGCCCTGGCGGAAATGTCTCCAATTTCCTCTCTAGCCTAGCAAAAGGTAATACAGCCCTTTCGGTAAGTCTGACTGGATTTTCAAGCATACTTTCTATCATCAGCACACCTTTGAATTTCGCGTTATGGGCAGGTTTTTATACTCCTACCAAGCTATTGCTAAAGGAAATCAGCTTAGACTATGCAGATACTTTCATTACAGTAGCCTTGATCCTAGGCGTCCCTTTAATTCTAGGAATAATCACCCATAAGTACGCATCTACTTTTGCAGAGAAAGCTTCCAAAATTCTTAAACCTCTGAGCATTCTAATTTTTGCAGCATTTGTGGTTATCGCATTCGCCGGCAATTTCAATCTCTTTACCAAGTACATTTCCCTGATTTTTATTTGGGTACTGGCTCATAATATTGTGGCATTAGGCTCAGGCTTTTTTACCGGCAAAATATTCAGATTGCCACTGGCAGATGTGAAAACAATGACGATAGAAACAGGCATTCAAAATTCAGGTTTGGGGCTGGTTTTGATCTTTACATATTTTGATGGCCTAGGTGGAATGGCTATTATTACGGCTTGGTGGGGCATCTGGCATTTAATATCAGGCATGACCATCGCAAGTCTTTGGAAATCAAAAGCCTGAAAAACTTACCAAGAAACGCTAAAAAATCAATGCAATATTTAATTAATGAATTCCTTCGCATCCTGGTAAAGATTTCTTTGAAGGGATATTTCAATAAAATAGTTATAGAAGGGAAGGAAAATATACCAAAAAACACGCCCATCCTACTCGTTGCGAACCACCAAAATGCATTGATTGACCCCCTCCTTTTAGCTACTCACACTGGTCTTAAGCCTTCTTTTTTGACTCGGGCGTCCGTCTTTAAAAAATCCTTTGTTGCTAAATTGCTCAATTTCATCCATATGCTACCTGTTTACCGGGTGCGTGATGGTTTTTCAACTATACAGCAAAATCAAACTACTTTTGATCAAACCTATGAGGTACTTCGCGGCAACGGAACTGTAATAATTTTTGCCGAAGGTAGCCATAGCCTCATCCGTAATCTACGCCCATTGAGTAAGGGTTTTACCAGAATTGCTTTTGGCCTGAAAGAAAAATACCCTGAAGTAACACCTGTGATCTTGCCTGTGGCATTGGACTATAGTGCGCATAAGCGATCAGGAAGCATCGCCAGAGTGACTATTGGAAAAGTCATTCCAGTAGATATGCCATCTGCGAAGTCAGGTTTGCTCACCAAATCCGTTCAGGTGGCATTGAAAAATCTGGTAGTAGAGATACCTAATGAAGATTATGATCAACAACTGGAAAACCTGATTGCGCATCAAGTTGATGTAAGTTCTAGAGAAGACGTGGAGTTGTTTTTGAAAACTGGTCAGGTTCCAAACCCCGTGAAAGAAGCATCGGGATTCACGAATAAATTGATGAAGATTTTCAATTTTCCTTTGTATTGGCTTTGGCTCATGAAAAAGCCAGGAGTCAAAGATCCTGTGTTCTCATCTACTTGGAAATTTCTGATTGGCTTTGCGCTAGCACCAGCCTATTATTTAGTTCTTCTTTGGCTTGCTATAAGCAGCCCGCTTGGTTCTTGGGCACTCGCATTTTTGATAATGGCATTAGTTACCGTAATCGTAAATAAGAATCCCCAGGAATAAAGACAGCATTGACCAAATATTCTTTGGGATATTTTATAACTTTGAACGAAGAGTTAAACCCAAAAAATAACAGACATGAGTCAAGACTTTCTTCCTTTGAATGGGACTGATTATGTAGAATTGTACGTTGGCAATGCCAAACAATCTGCACTCTACTATCAATATGCCTTTGGCTACGAGCTTATCGCCTATGCCGGTCCAGAAACCGGCATAAAGGATAGAGCATCCTATGTCCTCAAACAAGACAAAATTAGATTGGTACTTACTTCTCCACTTCACCCTGAAGGTCCAATCGCAGATCACATCCGCAAACATGGTGATGGTGTGAAGGTTCTGGCACTTTGGGTGGATGATGCAGCACAGTCATGGAAGGAAACTACTTCCAGAGGCGCAGAATCAGCTTCGGAACCTAAAACTATCAGTGATGAATACGGCCAGGTGGTGGTAGCTTCCATCAAAACCTACGGGGAAACCATCCACACCTTTGTAGAACGAAAAGAATATAAGGGCATATTCCTTCCGGGATATCAGCCAAAGTCAAGCACTTATGCTGCCCAGCCGATTGGGCTGAAATACATCGACCACTGCGTAGGAAACGTGGAGTTGGGTGAGATGAATCGCTGGGTGGAATTCTACGAAAATGTCATGGGATTCAAACTACTCATCACCTTTGATGATGAGGATATCTCCACCGAATACTCTGCGCTGATGTCCAAGGTAGTTTCCAATGGCAACGGCTATGTCAAATTTCCGATCAATGAACCTGCCGCCGGCAAGAAAAAATCGCAAATAGAAGAATACCTTGACTTCTACCGGGGCCCAGGGGTGCAGCATATGGCGATTGCCACAGATGATATCATTGAGACGGTAACGGAATTACGAAAAAGAGGTGTGGAATTCTTGGTTGTTCCTTCCTCCTACTACGATGACTTACTGGATCGTGTGGGCGAAATAGATGAGGATTTGGAACCTCTAAAAGAACTGAACATACTGGTGGATCGGGATGATGAAGGATACTTATTGCAGATTTTCACCAAACCTGTGCAAGATAGACCTACCCTGTTTTTTGAAATAATCCAACGAAAAGGAGCCAAATCCTTTGGGAAAGGGAATTTCAAAGCCCTATTCGAAGCCATAGAGCGAGAACAAGGTCTGAGAGGGAATTTATAATAATACTGGAATAGCCGACTAGAGAATTTAGTCGGCTAGTTTTTTACTTTTTATTAGAAAAGAACTAATTTCTCTAAATTTTTAACTCTAGAAAAAATGCTATCCGTCATCAGCAACACCATCAAGGGAGGGATATTTTTCCTTTTCCCTATCGTATTAATCCTGATCTTTTTTGAGAAAATTGTCCATATCCTCCAACCACTGGCCACTAAAATCAGTGCCGCGCTGGGATTGGCAAGTTCAGACTTCGATTTTCCCTACCTCATAGCGATTCTCATCATTTTGGTGTTTTGCTTTTTGGCTGGTACCGTCGCCAAATTAGGGGCAGGCAAGTGGTTAGTGAATTGGATTGAAGAGCATGTACTTACGCTTTTCCCTGGATACCAGCTCATGAAAAACACCATGCAATCCACTGCAGGACTGGAATCTGACAAGGACTTCCCGGTGGTTTTGGTACCCATTGATGGCTGGATGATCGCCTTCCAAGTGGATACCTTAGCTACAGGAGAAGTGGTGGTTTTTGTGCCTTCAGCCCCTAGTAATTGGGAAGGAAATGTGGTAGTTTTCGAAAAAGATCAAGTAAAGGCTTGCACGCTAACCCAGAAAGATGCTACACAGATTATGCGCAGACTTGGGGTAGGTTCTGCAGAAATACTGGCAAATCACCTGAAAACATAACTTCCGATAAACTTGCATGAGACTTGTATTGAAAGTGGTTATACAGCTACTAACGTAATACTATGGTCACTGCAGCCGAACTCCCAAAAGGTCTGGTCTATATCCGAGACACACAGCCTGGCATCATTAGAAAGAAGAAAGGCCGAGGCTTTATTTTTCTGGATAAGGATAAACAAAAACTTTCCGATGAATCACATTTAGGACGAATTCAGGATCTGGTGATTCCGCCTGCATGGAAAAATGTGTGGATCAGCCCCAAAAAGAACAGCTACCTACAGGCCACCGGAATAGACGAAAAAGGGAGAAAGCAATACCTCTATCATACAAAATGGTCTGAATATTCTCAAAAAATTAAATATGATGACCTGCTCAAATTTGGGTTTTATTTACCCAAACTGCGAGAACGCTATCAGAAAGATCTTCGTCAAAAAAGCTGGAGTAAAAATAAAGTGTTGGCTCTGGCTACAGCTCTTCTGGATGAATTGCACCTAAGAGTAGGCAATAAGCACTACACAGAGACAAATAAAACACATGGGCTTACCACGCTGAGGAGAAAGCATCTCAAAGAGGATGGAAACAAAATTTCTATTAATTACACTGCTAAAAGTGGAAAAGAACGCTCGGTCTCGCTCACTAACAAAAGGCTGGTCCGGCTCCTAAAAGACTGTTCCCAGCTTCCAGGTTATGAGTTGTTCAGATATCAGGATGAAGGGAAATGGCATACAGTAGATTCCAGTGATTTGAATGAATACATCAGCCTTGAAGCTACTGAACCTGATTATTATACAGCGAAATACTTTAGAACCTGGGGAGCAAATTGTATCTGTATCAAACAGAGGGAGCTGTTGGACAAGATCTGTGAGGGAACGCGTAAGAAACCTGAAACTACGCTTATCCGAATGGTAGCTGATCAAATGGGCCATACCGTGGCAGTATGCAAGAGTTCGTATCTCCATCCCGAGATTTTGACCCATTGCCTGAAGCCCCAAAAATTAAAGGATTGTCTTCCAAGGGATTTTTCCGAAAAAGGCTATAAACCCGAAGAGGTACTCCTTCTCCAAATTCTTTGCACTAAACTTAACTGACGCCTAATCTTTTGGATTGGCATGTTTTTATTACTCCAATGAATAAAAAAACATAAAGTTCATGAGTATAGCACAAGTTTTAGGATACGATACAGAGAAAATATTTGATAAAATCACTGAGAAACTGAGCGGATGGATAGACATTTTGATAGAGAACCTTCCAAATTTTGTCTTAGCCATCCTTCTGATTTTATGTACAATTTTCATTGCTAAAACCATTAAGAGATTTTCTGGCAAGTACATCAGTAAATTAGGGACAAACGAAACCATTTCGCGCTTCCTTAGTCAATTGATTTTCCTGGCTATTTTAGTTTTCGGGGTTATGCTTGCGCTTTCGGTGATGGATCTTTCCAAGACCGTATCATCTATTCTAGCAGGTCTGGGTATCATTGGTTTGGCACTGGGTTTTGCCTTTCAGGATACCGCAGCCAATTTCATATCAGGTGTATACATTACCTTCAATCAACCCTACAAAATAGGAGACATCATTGAAACTCACGACGGACACGAAGGTTCTGTAATTGATATCAATCTAAGGGTAACCAAAATCAGAACCTATAATGGCCCTATAGTTTACGTTCCTAATAGATACCTGTTCCAGGAATGCTTTACTAATTTCACTGAATTTGAAAAACGTAGAGTTCAAATAGAATGTGGGGTGAGCTATGGTGAAGATCTGGAGCAAGTGGAAAGAATTGCTCTAGAAGCTGCAAAGAATGTGTCTAGTCGACTTGAATCGGAGGAACCTACACTTTTTTGGACTGGGTTCGGCGATAGTTCTATCAACTTCACTTTGAATATTTGGTGCAAGTTCAATGAGGTTAGCAAGGATTTTATACCTGTAAGAAATGAAGCTATTATTTCCCTCAAGAAAGCATTCGACAAAAATGATATTATGATTCCATTCCCAATACGTACGTTGGACTTTGGAATCAAAGGTGGTGTGCAGTTAGATAAACAACTGGAGTCACTCTCTAGTACCCAAAAAAATGGCTTTTCATCTAACCAAAGTGAGAGCTAATGAAGACCGAAAAAACTATGGGAAACTTGACCCCTACCCGATTTAAAATCACTCACATCCCCAGCTTGGTGGTAGAGAGTTTCAAACAATGGAACGCCGCAGATCCATGGAGACTTAGCGCTGTGGTAGCATATTACGCTGTACTGTCCCTACCTGCCCTGATGGTGATCGTGATAAATACCGTAGGATCGATCTGGGGAGTTGATCTGGTGACAGGACAACTCAACGATGAGCTTTCTTCTGCCATGGGTCCTGAAACAGCAGAGTTTCTGATAAGTATGGTAGAGGAAACCCAAAGCAGTGGTAAATCTGTAGTCGCTTCGATCATTGGTATAGGCGTATTGATTTTTGGAGCTTCGGGAGTTTTCTTTCATCTGAAAATTTCGATTAACGACATTTGGGGTCTGAAACAATCAGACGAAGTAAAATGGTATTATGTGTTATGGGAGCGTGCAGTCAGTTTTAGCTTTGTACTAGTATTAGGTTTTTTGCTATTTATCAGTTTCGTACTCACCGCTTTGCTCTCCTTTTTCAGTGATTTTATAAAAAGCATATTGCCTGAATTCGTTGTTGTTTTCGCATTTGTGGTTGATTTTGCTATTTCCTATGGAGTCATTGCTTTACTCTTTGCTTTGATATTCAAGTATTTACCTGATGCAATTATCAAATGGAAATCTGTTTGGGTAGGTGCCTTTCTTACCTCTTTCCTCTTTTCCATTTCCAAATTCCTTTTAGGTATTTACTTTGGTGCAGCTGAACCTGGATCCACTTATGGAGCTGCGGGATCAATTATATTGGTTCTACTTTGGGTTTCATATTCTTGTTTAATCTTCTTTTATGGAGCAGAATTTACCAAAGTGTTTTCAATAAGGTACGGCTACGGAATTATTCCTAGAAAACATTATTCTAGGGTAAAAAAAAAAGAAGTAGTACTCAAGGGTGATTTCGTTCCTGCCCCAAAAGATCCATTGCCCGAAGGAGAGGAAGAAGATATTACTCAGGATATGTCTAAGGAAAAATAGTGATTGATGCTATGCTTGCATAGCAAAACCTCTTACCTAATTTCAGTTGGACTACAAAAAAATAGGTGAACATGAAATTGAAGTATCGTAAAATAATCCGTTTACAGTAGGATAAGTGATTAATTGAACCTCAGCAACAACACCATATGAGGAGGGGTCTCTTCTGCATCCTTTTTGTTGAGGGGAATTACAGACTCAGATATGGAATAATACTGCGGATAGTCATTTTGAATAGTGAAGTGAAAATTTATCGCGGAAGCTGAATCTAACAATGAACCATTTCCCATCGTCATATCTTTTTCTTCAACTCGATCAAGGCTCAAGTTAATATTAGGAGTTTCACTCCTTACCTCAATTGAGCCCTCATCAGTATCCAGCAGGAAAGCGTGTATATCAGCCGCAACTTTTAACCGGGAGTCAATTGGTGATTGCGCTAATAGGTCTTGAGGGTTTTGTATCCAAAGCCCAAAAGTACCCACTTCACTTAACTCATGTCTCCCCTCTCCGATCCATTGAGTTTTTTCTACTTTTTCTTCAGGAAAGGAAAATTCTATTCCCTCCAAATCAGCAATTGACTCGGGAGAAGATATTTCCATTTTTAATTCTGAATTGGGAAAAACAGTCCAAGTAAGGATATTTGAATTACCCTGGTAAGCCGACCTAATTTGAATTGCCCCATCTTTTAATCGCTTCCAAGTCAATTTCTGAACCTTTGCGGAAAAGTGACCAGCCTCTATGTTTTGGCTGAAATTGATAAATCTCGTCCCAATCTTTACCAGCTGCAAGTTCCCATTTTCTTTGCCAAAAATATACAAGGTCTCACCCACTATGACCTGGAAATCAAGGGTAGATTCCCGAACACGGATCTTCTGATTATCTAGCACCGACCGTTGCTTAAAATAGCTTTGATTTCCTTCTTTTGGTTTACGAATAGGTTCAGATAGTGAGTATAAAACTACCGAACTAGTATCCATCAATGATAAATTAAGTAAATCTCCGTCGGTCCAATTAGCGGGAAGGCCAAGCGATACCGTGTTATTCCGCTCAGTAATATATTTCCCTAATGCGATCTGATTGGTAAAAAGCGATTGTTTGCCGTTCCATGAATCAATTTTTTCAATGGACCATTTAAGAGTATATCCACTTAGATCAAAATTGGGCTGGTGCGTGACAAGCTGGACTAAACCATCAAATGATTCCGTGAGTTCAAAAGGCTGTATATAAACGGGAGTGTTTAATGAAATAGGTTCAAAAGCAGGTTGGACATTCTGGCCTGCTTGGGCATGTGAATAGAGAATTGTGATAAAATATAGACCCAATAGGCCTATCAATTGGCCACCACCATGCTTCATTTTATATTCCATTGAATTTGTATCCGGTCTAAAAGTAAATGAATCTATTTGCTAAAAAAAATAGAATTAGAAGGCTGGCGAATACGAAAATCCTATTCATTCTAAAATTTAAGATGCACATCTTCAACACCTAACGATTTAACAGGTGGCATTTTTTATGATTTTCTATATCTTAGAAGTTAAACAATTTTTAAAACATGACTACCATAGACCCTAGCATCCTAGCCAAGGCTGATTCTTGGCTTAGCGGCACTATCGATGAAGATTCGAAAGCCCAAATCCGTACTCTAATTGATCAAAACCCAACTGAGTTAACAGATTCATTCTACCAAGATCTCGAGTTTGGTACCGGTGGATTACGTGGTCTTATGGGCGTTGGAACCAATAGGATGAACGTTTACACGATTGGAATGGCTACCCAAGGTCTTGCCAATTACCTGCTTAAATGTTTTCCTGGTGAAACGATCCGGGTAGCAATCACACATGACAGTAGAATCAACAATACACTGTTCGCTATGACCACAGCGAATGTCCTGACAGCGAACGGCATCCACGTATTGTACTTCAAGGAGATGCGCCCTACTCCTATGTTGTCATTTGCCGTAAGGCATTTTGATTGCAAAAGCGGTGTAATGATTACAGCTTCTCACAACCCAAAAGAATACAATGGTTACAAAGCTTATTGGGAGGATGGCGCGCAAGTAGTCGCTCCACATGATAAAAATATAATCGATGAAGTGAAGAAGATCACTTCCTTTGATGATGTAAACTGGGATAAAAATGATGCTCTTTTTCAGTACATCGAAGAGGATTTTGATGAGATCTACCTGAAGCTGGTCAAGGGGCTAAGTTTAGCTCCAGATGCTGTTGCTGCGCAAAAAAACATGCCGATAGTATTCTCTCCCATTCATGGTGCTTCTGGAAAAATGGTTCCTGCGGCATTGAAAGCTTTTGGCTTTGAAAATGTAAATATTGTAAAAGAGCAAGCTGAGCCAGATGGAAATTTCCCTACGGTCATTTACCCAAATCCTGAAGAAGCTGAGGCTCTAACGCTCTCTCTTAAGCTGGGAAAAGAAGTAGGTGCTGAGTTGGTATTGGCTTGTGATCCGGACGGTGATCGCTATGCCGCAGCAGTTCCAAATGCTTCGGGAGAATTTGAATTATTGAACGGAAATCAAACGGGTGCTTTACTTACCTATTACCTGTTGAGCCAGTGGAAAAAAGCGGGTAAACTCGACGGTAATCAATTCATGGTGAATACCATAGTGACCACTGAATTAATAGATAAAATCTGTGAAGGGTTTGGTGTAAAATGCTTCTCCGTTTTGACAGGATTTAAAAACATTGCGGCAATCATCAAAGATCTAGAGGGCAAGGAAACCTTCATCGGTGGCGGTGAGGAGTCTTATGGGTATTTGGTTGGCGATTTTGTGCGTGATAAAGACGGGGTAAGTGCCTGCGCTATGGTTGCTGAAGCAATCGCGTATTACAAAACTCAGGGTAAGTCAGTTTTTGATGTACTTGCTGAGATTTATAATCAATTCGGCTTCTATAAGGAATCTCTTATTTCTGTTACCAAAAAAGGAAAAGACGGTGCGGAGCAAATCCAGGCTTTGATGACTGATTTCCGTCACCATCCACCAGCTGAGATGAATGGAATTGCTGTAGCAAAAATCGTCGATGTGAAAGAAAGCACGGTAAAAGATGTAAAATCCGGTAAGACAGAAAAGCTGGATATGGATAAGTCCAATGTGATGCAGTTCTACCTCGCTGATGGAAGTAAGATCTCTGCTAGACCATCTGGTACTGAACCAAAGATCAAGTACTATTTCTCGGTGAATGCGCCGTTGGCAAATAAATCTGATTACAGAAATGTGGAATCTGAATTAGTAGAAAGGCTGGAAGGATTGAAGCGATACTTCAGCTAAAAAATGAAATTTGAGAAATTAAAAGCACTGAGAAATCAGTGCTTTTTTATTTAAAACTTGCCAAATCTGCGATAAGTACTTAGCAAGCAATGGTGTAATAAATAACTATATTTATAGAGTTGTTTATTACACCCAATTGACCATGGACTATTCTAAAGTTATTTTTCCATTGCTTTGCATTTTACTTTTTCAATTTTGTAACACTAAAAATGAGGTTGAAGTAGTAGAGGACATTCATAAAATTGAAATCAGCAAGGATTTTTTACTTGATGGAGAAAATGGATTTCAATTTCAACCATTGGATACCATTGATCTGGAAAGGTCCGGAAATCCGCCTCTTACTTTCATTCACGATATAGCCTTCGGCAAAGATTATATTTTTCTTATCGATAATAGAAAGGGCTTGTTGAAGTATGATTACGATGGGAATTACATTCAGAATATAGGTAAAAAAGGCGAAGGGCCTGATGAATATCTAGTACTCACAGCAATTTACCTGGATGAAAAAGAAAATATAGTTTTAGTATCTGATTGGCAAAAAATGGTGGTGAATTCCTATGACTTGGAAGGAAACTTTATTGCTTCAAGTAAAAAATTAGCAGGCCAACCAATCTCATTCTATAAGGAAGACAGCACTATTTTGGTGATACAAGAGGACCTAAATTCTAGTGAAAAAGATGGTAAATCAATTATGATAAGTTCTATAGAACCAACTACTTTAGAATTCAAAACACAAGAAAATCCTTTGTATAGCTTCACTTCTAAATTCAACCGTTTTTACAATTTCCTAAATGTATTTGGAAAGATGAATCATGAGCGTCTCTTTTATATGCCCCGGAGTCAGTTTGCAGGTTTGATTGGTCAGAAGGATACTATTTACAGAATGAAAGAGGATCACTTGATTCCTGAATATCAACTTGACTTCAAGGATTTTGAAAAGTCAGACACCTTACGGATTGAGTTTACAGAAATAAATGAGGGTAATGCAAGTATGCTTTTAACCTACAAAAAAGATTCATATCATCTCATACTTGATTTAGGAAGTAACACGCCAAAATTTAGCTATAAACTTCCTTTCAAAGGTGTCTCATTAGAAGAATTCCCAAAACATTTAAATGCGGATACCTACTACAATATCATCAGAAATAAAGACGCACAGGAAGAGGAAAATCCAAAAATAATAGTGTCTAGTTTAACAACAGGAACTAATTAATTATAGATGAAAAACATTTGCTTCCTTGATTGTGGTCACTTCTTTTCCCACAGCACATCTGCAAAGTAACCTTCGGAATCCATAAAATTTTCCTTCACTTCAAAACCGCCCAAAGAGGCTAAATTACTGATTTCAGATAAACTGTACTTTTTGGATATTTCAGTGAAAATCGACTCAAAAGCCTCAAATACAACGTGTTGATTTAATGCACCAATGGTTACTGCCTGGGACTTTTGAGAAACTAAATAGCTTCGACATTCTCCGCTAACAGGATCATAAGTAGGCCAATGAACAAATGAATCTCGGTCAAAATCAGCATCCAATTCTCTATTTATTCTATCAAGCAAATTCATATTAAACTCACGAGTGACGCCTTGCTCATCGTGATAGGCGTTGAGAATGGTTTGAGGATTCTTTTTTAGGTCAAAACCAAGCAAAACAAGATCTCCCCTTTTAGTCCCCACTCGTAGATGGTCAATGATATTTTTGGCTTCATCTACTCCAAAATTCCCCAAATTCGCTCCCATAAACAGTATAAGATTAGGTCTGCCATCTTCCCAAACTTGTTTTTTCAGAGACTCTCTATACGTATCTTGAATAGAATTGACGGTCAGTTGAGGCAATTCCTTTGCAAGGCTTTGTTCTAATTCTTCAAGAACTGACCCGGAAAAATCTACAGGGTAGTAGGTGAACTCAGCTTTTTTTTCGGTTAGGTATCTGAGCAAGATTTTAGTTTTCATGCCGTCACCAGCTCCCAGTTCTACCAAGTTGAATGGTTGATTTGACGCTAAAATTTGCTCTAAAATTTGCTCGTGTTGAAGCTCAAGAATCTCATATTCCTTGCGTGTAAGATAGTATTCTGGCAATGCCATAATCTGCTGAAACAGCTTATCTCCCTTGGCATCATAGAAGTATTTTGAAGGTAAAGTTTTCGGAGTTGAATTTAGACCAAGCATGACATCTTGGGCAAAGGTTCCGAAATCCGTGTTTTTTGCGTTCATAAATTAAAGGGATTTGGCTAAGCGAATGCCCATAAATTGCCATCTGTATTTTGGATGAAAAAAGTTTCTATAAGTTGGTCTGGAATGTCCTTCAGAAGTTGCTACTGAAGCGCCACGTAACACCATTTGGTTTATCATAAATTTCCCATTGTACTCTCCTATTGCTCCTGGAGCCACCTTAAAGCCCGGATAAGGCAAATAAGCAGAATTTGTCCATTCCCATCGTTTCCCCCATTCAACTTGATTTTGGGCTACTTCCCACTCAAATTCCGTGGGCAGTCTCATGCCTCTCCAAGATGCATAAGCTGAGGCTTCATAGAAATTCACATGAGCGACAGGTGCGTCAAGATCAATTGGTTTTAATCCATTCAATGTGTAATAATACCAAGCTCCATCTTGAAGCTCCCAATACAAAGGCGCTTTTACTTGGAGTTCCTTACTCCATGCCCAGCCCTCGTCATGCCAATAGGTTGGGTTTTCATAACCACCAGCATTCATAAATTCCAAATACTCCTGATTTGTAACCAGCGCTGTAGAAATCGCAAAGTCATTGATGTAAACTTTATGCGGATTCAATTCATTATCGTAGCAAAAACCATTGTCTGTATAGCCAATTTCATAAACTCCAGCATCTACAGACACCCACTTTGACTTAGGTTCAGTGCGATACTCCCCAATATCCATCACGCTTGGATTCAGTGGGTTAAACCACAAACTGTATTTTAAATCTGTAATTAATAATTCCTGATGTTGCTGTTCGTGATTCAATCCTAGAGTAACCAGTTCATTTATCTCAGAATTATTTCCGTGAATCAACCTCAAAATTGCCTCATCTACATAAGCACGGTAGGTTTTAACCTCTTCCACTGAGGGGCGAGACATAAGTCCGCGTTGATTTCGTGCTGTTCTTGCACCAAGGGAATTGTAATAAGAATTAAAAAGAAAATTAAATTGGGGATGTTTCACCACATAGCTGGGGTCATTTGGCACCAAAATAAACTGTTCAAAAAACCAAGTTGTGTGGGCTAAGTGCCATTTAGGAGGGCTTACCTCCTCAGAAGCCTGCAAGCTAAAATCCTCGGTGATCAAATTGCTACATAGATGAAGAGAGTGGTTTCTTACACGTTGGAAGGTTTCTGATAAATTCATATACGTCTGATAACTAAGCTTCAAGATAAAAGTTTATGAATACTATTCCTTGCCGATATGCACTAATGCATCTCCCGCATTGATGACAGGCATATTATTCATTCCTATAATGTGACCATTAGTTGGGGCTTTTACAGGGATTTTCACATGTCCATATGGATCCGAAATCCGTGCCAATATTTGGCCTTTTTTGACGGACTCCCCTACTTTTACACTTGAGTTAAAAATTCCAGAAGCTTTCGCTCTTACCCAACTACTTTCTTTTAAGAAAACACTCTCCTGAGGGGCTGGCGCATCTGCGAGCATACCTAGGCTTGCCAACATACGCTTAGTACCATTCACCCCTTCTTCAATGCCATATTCATCCAATCTCATAGATTCCCCTCCCTCAAATACCAAAATATGTTTTCTGGCTTTAAAGGCCTCTTTTCTGAATGACTTCTCTATGTACTTTGAATTCACCACATAATGAGTTCCAAAAGCTCTAGCAAGTTCCACTGCCACTTTATCCTTATAATCTACTCTTACTTGGGGGAAGTTGGTGAGCATTCTCCCACCCGTATGAAAATCTATTCCAAAATCTATCTGAGGTATGATTTCACTACTTAATATGTAAGCAATACTACCTGCTAAAGAGCCTTTTTTACTTCCAGGGAAGCTGCGATTTAGATCTCTTCCGTCTGGGAATGTTCTGCTATTTGACAGAAAACCATAAATATTAACCAGAGGAATAAAAATTAAGGTTCCTTTGATCAACTCGAGACCTTCATCTACTTCCTCAAGAAGCCTCTTAGCAGTTACTACACCATTAATTTCATCGCCATGAACTCCCCCGCTAATTAATACAACAGGACCGTCTTCTTTTGAAGAGCGGATAAATATAGGAAGATCAATTAGAGTATGGGTTGGAAGTTTAGCGATGGCAATTTCTATATTCATCGACTGGCCGGGTCTGATCCGTACACCATTTATGACCAATTCTTTCATTGATATGTTATTTGATTTTCAATACCCACGTCGAAAAATACTACTAGTACATTCTCCAGTAAGATTGCAAGTCTTAAAATTCAATTGGGTGATTACATTTCATATTCGAGTAAAATCTTACTTATTTCGCAAGTCAGTCTCCACATATGAATATACTAGAAAACATCTCCCTCAGGCCATATAATACCTTTGGAATTGATAAAACGGCTCGTTTTTTTGTTGCTGTAACTTCAATTGCACAGCTAAAGGAAGCATTAGCATGGGCTAAATCTCAGAATATCAAACCTTTGATTTTAGGAGGAGGAAGCAATATACTTCTTACAAAAAATCAGGATAAACTGATAATCAAAAATGAAATTGCGGGAGTAAAAGTAATTAAGGAAGAAGCTGATTTTTTTTTAATTGAAGCGGGCGCTGGTGTGAATTGGCATCAATTTGTGCTCACCGCAATCAAAAACAATTGGGCTGGAATAGAGAATTTATCCTTAATCCCAGGGACAGTTGGGGCTTCTCCAATGCAGAATATCGGCGCTTATGGAGTGGAAATAAAAGATGTATTTTCTAGCTTGAAGGCTCTGAACAGAGAAACATTGGAAATTGAAGAATTCAATGCTGCGCAGTGTCAATTTGGGTATAGAGAAAGTATTTTCAAACATGAATTAAAAGGCAAATATGTGATTTGCTCTGTCGTCTTTAAGTTAACAAAAGAGCCTATCTACCACACAGAATATGGCGCAATCCAAGAAACCTTGGAGGCAAATGGAATTAATGAGCTGAGTATTAAAGCAATCTCTGATGCAGTAATTCAAATCCGTCAATCTAAACTGCCTGACCCAAAAGAAATAGGAAATTCTGGTTCTTTCTTCAAGAACCCTACTATTTCCACTGAGCATTATGAAGGGCTTAAAAGCCTGCACCCTACCATCCCTGGCTATCTAAACGATGAGGGAATTAAAGTCCCTGCAGCTTGGCTGATCGAACAATGCGGGTGGAAGGGGCAGCGGTTTGGCGAAATTGGTGTACACAGTAAACAACCACTAGTCCTTGTAAATTATGGTGAAGGAGATGGAAATGAAATCAAAAACCTTTCAGAAAAGATTCAGAAGTCAGTTTTCGAAAAGTTCAATATTAACATACATCCTGAAGTAAATTTTCTTTAGACCAGGTGGTCATTAACTTCAAGAGTCTTTTGATATTTATCTACTTGAACACCAAATTTCCTCAAGAAATCAACCCCTTCATCTGAACCTATACCTTTATATTCTGCATAAGAAAATAAATAAATAACTCTAGAGATTCCCATAGAAAAAATAATCCTAGAACACGCAAGGCAGGGTGACAAGGTGACAAAAAGCGTAGATCCTTCTACAGTGGTATTGTTTTTCACTGCATATAAAATTGCATTTTGTTCTGCATGAAGCGCTAATGAGCAACTACCCTTACTATCCCTGGCGCAGCCACCTTCAGGAAATTCGACATCGCAATTATGAGTACCTGCAGGCGGTCCATTATACCCTATTGAAATGATACGTGTATCTTTTGTGAGCACTGCTCCTACATGCTTTTTAATACAATGAGAACGTTTAGCCAAATTGACTGCCAGCTCCATAAAAATATCATCAAAATCAGGTCTCTTCATGTCTTAAACTTTCGCTAAAATTAGCACTAGATCGTAAAGGCTTGCAAACATAATTGAATAATATGACTATCCGCTATGTTGCCAGTCACCTTTGCTTATCAGATTGGAAGGGCTATACTTCGGCTAAGCTATTTAAATGTGACCAAAGTGGCCACAATTCTTAAATTTAATGTTTGTGCCACCTTACTGGCAGAAAAGCGGATATACCTATTGAATAACAACTTCCTTTTATTCGTTAATTAGTAATACCTAACTTTCTTTTCTCTTGCCCGTTTTTAAACAAAAAGCCCTTTCGATGAAGCGAATTCACTCAAGAAACATATTTCTTTTCACGATTTTCCTAGCTATTCTTAGCTCATGTAATGCTATTGAGATATTCAAGGAAAATACTGAAGTACCTGTGCGAAGGCCTTACAGATCATTCGTAATCATAAACCAGGAAGTAGGAATTCGAGGTTTTTCTTCTCAATTCATCGATGAACAAGTCCAGACACATCTCCAAGATGCACTGGAAGCCAAAGGTCTAGTATATGACAAAAATGAGCCTGAGTTAATTATTCGTTATACCTCAAATGAAGACCAGAGAAAACGAGACACCTATTCAAGTAATAATTACTATCCATACTGGGGTTCCAGAGTAATGGGACCATGGATTTATAATCCATACGACCCCTACTTCAACAATCGAAACAATAGTCAAACTACAAGCAACTATGAGTTAGTTCAGGTAATTGTAGATTTTATCGATCAGAAAGAAGATAAACTCCTCATGACATTAACTGGTGTAACCGAGGTGAGTAGCCCAAAAACGAAAAGTAAAAAAGTGCTAAAAACAACAGACAAGATTATAGATTATTTTCTATACGAACTAAAAGACTCGGAGTAAAGACCTAATCAATCACTCCAATTAATTTTAGGCGTTGATTTTTTTGTAAGTATAGCTTATTATAAATTTGCAGTGCGATTGCCCTAATTGCATCGCATTTTTACACAAAAATATAAATTCTTTTCGGCTCTTATTTGGCAAAATATTTGTAAAAGTACAATTAACTACTAATTTTGTACTAGCAATATTGTATTTCAGCCACGAATTTTTGCACTTAATGCTTACAATAGTCCTTATAGATGACGATCCGATCAGTACATTTGTTACTGAAAAACTCATTTCAAGAAATGTGAAAGAGCCATGTCAATTTTATAAGTATCAGAGTGCCCGAGTGGCACTAGAGGAAATCTATTCCATTAAAGCCAATTATCTTTTTTTAGATCTAAATATGCCAGAAATGACTGGCTGGGATTTCCTGGACTTATTTAATTCAGATAAAAACGAAGCTCAAATCTACATCTTGAGCAGTTCAGTAGATGAAAGAGATATTAATAAGGCTAGCAGGTATAGCATTGTTAAAGATTATCTATCAAAACCATTGATTAAAAAATACATCAAATCAATTTTCAACTGACCCTCAATTGGGTCATTTTTTTTGCTGTTTTTGCCAATGTGCATGGGACCTTCTTATAATTTCAACCAGATTATAGAGTTCCCTCATTTAGTGCTCGGTAGATTATTGAATTCATTGGAATGAAGATCATGTGAAATTGCAAACTAGCAAATAGAACTGGCCTGAAAAAAGTTTAAAAAAAAATATCCCAACTGTATGGTGCGAAATGATTTTTTACTTTAATTCGTGACGTTCAACTATTAAAAACCCCTATCTAAACTACTATGGAGGATTTTGACGACGATTTCGAAGATGATGACAACTTCAATGATGATGATGATTTCGGTAATGATTTCGAAGACGAATATGATCTAGACGAAGACAATGAGTTTGCCGATGATACCATCATAGACTTCGACGAAGAAGAAGATGATGAAGATTTCGATGATGATCAATTCGATTAACTTGATTATTTGGAGTTAAGAAATTATCTTCGGGCATCTTTAGAAATTCAAAAAATTGATCATGATACTATTAGACGTATTCACTTCTCCACTTGCTGGAGGGGCTCAAACTTTCCTAGTGATTGTATGTGTATTAATCGGTCTTGGAGCCGGAATCACTGCAATTGATACTAGAAGCACCTTCACTAAGAAGAAAAAGGCTGATCATTAATATCTTATAACTTATTTAAAGGAGGTTCGCACCTCCTTTTTTTATGCCCAAAATCATGTCAAAAACTCAGAATTTCCAGAATCACGCTAAATATTACCCATTACATCACTTTATAATTATGCCCATGGGGCTTTTATTCCTGGGCTGGACGATATTTAGAATAGACTTCAATAGTCATCAATCTGCATCAGACAGCCTCTATTTTATTTTATTGGGCCTTATCATTTTTTTAATTTCCTACCTCCCACGAATCTATGCTATTAAAAACCAGAATCGAATTATTAGAATGGAAATGAGACAACGCTACTTCCAATTAACTGGTAAAGCATTTTATGAAAAGGAAAACAAACTATCTCCTAGCCAAATCATTGCATTGAGATTCGCAGGAGATGATGAACTATTAGCATTGATTGATAAAACTATACAGGAAAATACGACACCTAAAGAGATTAAGAAAAGTGTTAGTAATTGGCAGGCCGATCATCATCGAGTGTAATCCGAATGATTTAAAAGTTCACAGTAAATCCCTTGTCAAGTATATGCCTAAGGTTTTCTCTCGACTTTTTTCTATAATCTATTTGGGAAAAATCCAAATCAGGCAATGTGAGTACTAAATCGAATTTCTTCGCTCCAGGATCCGTCCCTGATGTGATCAAAGCTATTTTTTTATTCCTGTGACGGGCTAGTTTCATTAATTCATAGCATGCTTTTCCTTCAGCAGATTGATCATCATATCTCCCCTCACCTGTAATAATTCTATCTGCCCAATTAACTTTAGATTCCAAATCTACTTTTTCAAAAAAATAATCTGATCCAAACTTAACCTCTGTTTCGAAAAAAACAGATAACCCTAAGGCAATGCCCCCAGCTGCACCAAAACCTGGCTTATCTTCAAAAACTTTTCTTTGTTTGGTG
Organism: Algoriphagus winogradskyi; assembly: GCF_900182815.1. Lineage (GTDB taxonomy): Bacteria > Bacteroidota > Bacteroidia > Cytophagales > Cyclobacteriaceae > Algoriphagus > Algoriphagus winogradskyi. The sequence continues at coordinate 46,963 of NZ_FXUA01000001.1, forward strand.
AAAAGCCGGCTAACTACGGATTCACAGATTAATTCATAGGATTCAATTTGCTCAGGTAAAAGTCCCTTTTGCGGGCCAAAAACAGGAACAGCCCCCCTTTGTCCAAAAAAGGTATTCTTCACATCGCAAAGACAAGTGAATTTAACTTTTGGAATCCTGGTGGATTTCTGGATATGATTGATTTTAGATAAAAATTGAGGTGAATACTTAGTTAATTCTCTCCCATTTTTATCCAAAAATCCAATTCCCAATTCAGACAATATCCCAATTCCAAGATCAATAGTGGCGCTACCTCCCAAACCTAATATGATCTCTTCAGCTCCAAGATTAATGGCATCACGTACTAGTAGCCCCGTACCATAGCTTGAAGATACATATGGATCCAATTCCTCACTCTGCAAAGAAGCAACTCCTGAAGCCATTGAAACGTCTATATAGGCCTTTTTTAACGAGTCATCCCATCCATACGAACAAGGAATCGGTCTACCAAAAGCATCCAGAGACCATATCGTCTTTTTCTCTAACTGAAGTATTTCTGTAAGTAATTCGCAAGTACCGTCACCTCCATCTGCAATAGGAAGTAACGTAGTCGAGATATTAGGATATTCACTCTCAATATATTCTCTTATAACTTCTCCAGCTTCGCGGGCAGTCATAGTGCCTTTAAATGCATTTGGAGAAATTAAGACATTCATATATTACGCTTTTTTCATTCTGAGAAAATAATCCTTCATTGCAATCCTTACTTTGGGAGCAAGGTAAATTGTCGAAATCATCGTTGGTACGGCCATAATTGCATACATACCATCTACCAAACTGATGACCACATCGAGCGATGCTACTGCACCAGCCACTATAGTAATCAAATAGAAGTAATTGTAATAATCTGCTCTTTTTGCTCCAAATAGATAACCAAAGCATTTGTGACCATAATAAGAATAGGTAAACATGGTAGATAAAGCAAAAACTAACACTGCAATCATGAGGAGGTATCTACCATAATAAGGAAGTGCCAAGTCAAATGCTGCCAATGTTAAACGCACCCCATCTTTCTCTGTTGATTCCCAAACTCCTGTCAGCATAATCACCAAAGCAGTAAGTGTACATACTACAATTGTGTCAATAAATGGCCCGAGCATGGCAATCAAACCTTCTCGAATAGGCTCGTTATTTTTGGAAGCACCATGAACCATAGGAGCTGTTCCTATACCGGCTTCATTAGAAAAAGCTGCCCTACGGGCTCCAATAATAATTACAGCTCCAACTGCACCTCCGGCAATCGCTTCTCCAGTAAATGCATCAGTAACAATTTTCAACAACATTTCAGGCACATCACCAATGTATTTGAATACAATAATGATCACTGTGACAAAATAAAGTCCAACCATAAAAGGCACCATCTTAGAAGCTACTCCAGCAATTCTTTTGATACCTCCTAGAATTACAATAGCAACTAATACCATCATCGTAATTCCTATGATCCAACGCGTTTTATCCCCTTCATCTAAGCCGGCAGGCTCTAAAATGACTGTTCGAAGTACTGCTGTTAATTGATTAGCTTGGAAAATAGCGAGCAAACCAAAGACTCCAGCTGTACAAAAGATAATAGAAAGGAATTTCCACTTTTTACCCATCCCCTCTTCAATTACATACATGGGACCACCTTGGAGTTGCCCTTCGGAATCTTTCCCCCGGTACATGATTGCAAGGCTACAGGTGTAAAATTTGGTTGCCATACCTACAAATGCGGAAACCCACATCCAAAAAATTGCACCTGGACCGCCCATATTGATTGCAATAGCAACACCACTGATATTCCCCAATCCTACCGTTGCAGCAATTGCTGACGATAATGCCTGAAATGAGGATATCTGTCCAGGCATTAAACTATCATCATATTTTCCTCTCAGCAAACTTATGGCATGTCCAATCTTCCGAAAAGGCACAAACCCTGAATGCACCAGAAGAATAAGTCCACCTCCCATTAAAATAACAAGCATTGGTGTACCCCAAATCCAGTCAGCAAAGGATATAATATAATCGCCCATAAAAATATTCTAGTTAAAGCAATCTAATTGATTGTGTGATTTTAAAATTAAGGTCCATATTAGGTTCATTTTAATGAAAATCAAAGAATATAGACAGCTTAGCAAACAAAAACCCGACAGAAGCCGGGTTTCAAAATTCGCTAGTAATGATTACCAATCGACTTTTGGAGAACGATAGAAATCTATCCCACTGATATCCCAACGTTTACCTTGCATTGCAATTCTTTTTTTGAAATCATCCCAATTTCTCCGTTCAGTACTTGACCAAGACACTTCAGCCAAAGCTGCCAATCTAGGAAATGCCATGTATTCGATATCCGCACGGTTAGTAATCGTTTCGGTCCATAGTGGAGCTTCTACTCCAAGAATGTCAGACTTATTTATCCCATCTGCATAGGTAGCCGGATCCCAATTATAGGAATCATCAAGCTCTATATATGCTGCCCAGTGAAGACCAATTCTTGAAGTGGAATCGTACTGCATATCTAAATAAGCCCGCTTTGCTGGTGACATCAGGATTTGATTTCCTTGTTCTTTGGCCAACATGGCATTTTCCTCCAACGCCCAAAATTGAGCCACTGAACCAGGAACTAATTTAGCTGTGGCTATTTCATCCCACCCTATGCTAGTCTTACCATATTTGGTAACAATCTCCTGAACTCGCTCTACGAAATAGATGTAATCATCTTTTTCAGTCACATGCGATTCATCACCACCAATGTGAATGTAGGGTCCAGGTGTAAGTTCCACAAGTTCTTTAATCACATCTTCTACAAAGGTATAAGTAACCTCTTTATTGGTCGCAAATGTACTGAAGCCCACTTCAATGCCCGTATAAAGCTCTGCTGGTTGAGGGTTCTTATCAAGGATATCAAAGTCAATTTGCCCTTCCTTCAGGGTAGCAAAATCTCCATCTGGCAAATTCACTCCTGGGTTTAATTCCGCATAAGATGCCAATGCAGCATTTGTATGGCCTGGCATATCAATTTCAGGTACAACAGTAATAAATCGATCTGCTGCGTATTTTACAATCTCTTTGTAATCCTCTTGAGAGTAAAAACCTCCCTCGGTACCGCCAACTTCAGTTTTGCCTCCAATCTCAGTCAATTTCGGCCATGATTTAATTTCTATTCTCCATCCTTGATCATCTGAAAGATGCAAATGAAGGTAATTCAACTTCAAACTTCCCATCTGGTCGATGTAATGCTTTACATCTTCCAAACTTATAAAGTGTCTGGCTACATCTAGCATTGAACCCCTGTAAGAAAATTCAGGCTGATCTTCAATCTTACCATTCCCTATCGTCCAATCTATATCTACTACAGAAGTATTTTCAATTTCAACAGGTAACGCCTTAATTAATGTTTGCATGCCATAATAAAGGCCAGCTGCAGAGGTTGATGAAATCTTCACATGTTCATCCGAGATTTCAATAGTATATTTCTCAGAAGCCGCTCCAGGAGTCAATTCTAAAATCAAATCACCATTATCAGCTGAAACCGGAAGTTCATAACCAGTTGCAGGACGTAATCTATCAGCCAAATAACCTCCAACTCTCGCTAAATCTTCACCACTGCCAATCAATTGAATCGAGGAATTAGAAGTGATTTCAAAACCACCTGATGATGGAGCTATTGAAGTTGGAATAGGAATGATGCCAGTTTCATCCAGTTTTACAGCTATTGGTGATTGGCAGGAACTGATAGAAAATGCTGCAAGTACAGCAAATGTCCAAATAGAGTATTTCATAAAGTTAAGATTTGAGTAAACTTAATTTATTTTTTTCAATAAGCCCTCAGTAGCTAATTGAAATTATAATAAAACGGAATAATTGCAGTTCATTAAAAGTAAACTCAGTATTACCAGCAGTATTTTTATAAATGGGTTCAGTAATATGCTGAGTTTTTAATAATTTCAAATTTCACTTAGTCAAATGAATTATTCATTTTAGAAAGTAATCACTAAAAAATTTCAAAAACCCTCTTTAACATAACTAGTAAACTAATGAAAAATAATAGCTCAGGTTCTGGGAGCTCTCGGAGAAAATTCCTTAAGGGTGCTGCCTTGACTGCTGCCGGATTTTACATTGTCCCAAGAAATGTCCTAGGTGGACCAGGTTTTATTGCGCCAAGTGACAAACTTCGAGTAGCAAGTATTGGAGTTGGTGGCATGGGTGGTGGAGATGTCCGCGGAATTACCCGAACTGAAAAGGCTGATTTTATTGCCCTTTGTGATGTGGATGACTCTAGAGCAAAAGGTAGCAGGGAACTACATCCTAAAGCGAAATACTACAAAGACTTCAGAGAGATGCTGGAGAAGGAACAAAATAATATTGACGCAGTCACAGTTTCTACTCCTGATCACACCCACGCTGTAGCGGCTATGGCAGCCATGAAGATGGGAAAACATGTCTATGTACAAAAACCCCTTGCTCACGATATCTATGAGGCTAGAATGCTTACACAGGCTGCTGAGAAATACAAGGTCGTCACTCAAATGGGAAACCAAGGTTCTTCAGGAGATGGGGTTCGTAAAATGGTTGAATGGTATGAAGCTGGACTAATAGGTGAAGCGACTAAGGTTTACTCTTGGACAAATAGACCTGTTTGGCCACAAGGTATCCAATGGCCAAAAGAGCCAGTAACTCCTCCATCCGATTTGGATTGGGATCTTTGGCTAGGAACTGCTCCTTATAAAGATTATGTAGGAAACTTGGTGCCGTTTAATTGGAGAGGTTGGTGGGATTATGGAACTGGTGCTCTTGGTGATATGGCTTGTCATATAATGGAACCACCTTTCCGTGTTCTTGGATTGGGCTATCCGAAATCAGCTGAATGCTCAGTTGGATCTGTGTATGTTGGAGAATTCCAGAGAGGATATTTTCCTGATAGCTGCCCTCCATCTTCTCACATTACTTTGAGATTTGACAGACCAGGCAAGGAAGATCTTGAATTCCACTGGATGGATGGTGGTATTCAGCCAAACAGACCTGAAGAATTAGCTCCTAATGAACAAATGGGTGATGGTGGAAATGGAGTAATCATAGAAGGCACAAAAGGAAAAATGATGTGCTCTACCTATGGGATCAATCCACAACTTCTTCCAACTTCCAAGACAAAAGATATAAATGTACCAGAGACGCTTTATAGAGTTCCGGGTGGAGATAATGGTCACTACAATAACTGGGTTGAAGCTTGTATTGCTGGACATGGATCAAAAGAGTATAAGAACCTGAGTTCGCCATTTTCAATTGCAGGACCATTGACAGAATCAGTTTTGATGGGTAATCTTGCTATTAGAAGCTATGACTACAGAACTCCTACTCCTGGAAAGCCTGATCAATACGATTACCCTGGAAGAGGTATCAAACTCGTATGGGATGGACCAAATATGAAGGTCACTAATTTCGAGCCTGCCAATCAATTTGTAAAGAGAGATTACAGAGGAGACTTTTCTCTATAAATCGAAAAGGGCTTTGAAAATTAATTTCAAAGCCCTTTTTTAAAAACTATCAATACTGCTAATATTTTTCCTATCAAACTGAGACTGAAAACTGAAACTGAAAACTGACACTGGCAACTCCCTATCGTTCAACCTCCAGTTCCACCCTTCTATTCTTAGACCTACCCGATTCAGTCGCATTTGAGGCAGTCGGTCTCGTTCCTCCCCAGCCTGAAATCCTCAAACTTTCAAAAGGCACTCCTTGCTCTATCAAAAAATCTCGTACACTTCCTGCTCTGTCCAGTGAAAGTGCCTTATTCAGTCCCGGATCTCCAGCACTATCAGTATGTCCATGAATTCTGAGTTTCATTGCAGGGTTTTCCAATAGGAACCCTGCTAGTTCAGTCAAAGAGGCTTTGGTGTCGCTTCCTTCCAATTCTGCTGTTCCTCGTTTAAAACTTACTTTGTCAAGTAAAAGCATGCTTCCTGACTCAGCTTTAGTCATTAGTACCACTGTCGGTTCTGCAGTTTTGATTTCACTGACTAAAACTGACTTAGGGAAATATCCTTCAGCACTGATCTTCACTTCTTTTTGCTGTGTTACTTTCAAATCTGATAATTTAAGAGAATCAGAAGCATTCTTTGAAATTGTTGTTTCGCCTACTTTCCAACTGATAGAAAAAGGAACTAGAGTTTTATTTTTAGCATCTACCACAAACCAAGAAATCGGCATTTCTACCTGCTCAACTTCCTGTTCCGTCACTTTTACTTCTGGAAAACCTACAGCTGAGGAAGGGTAAATTGGAACAATTGACACAGTTTTAGATTTAACCGGATTTTCAATTGGTGCTGAAGGTTCAGGAACAGCTGCGACAAATTCATCTGGAATCTCAAGTGGAATAATTGTCTCGAAAGTCAATAAATCTGCGAATCCATCACTATTCTGAGTACTTGTCCAAACCACCTCTTTCTCATTTATGAAGGTGACAGAAACTTCTGATCCAGGAGAGCTTACTTGCTCCCATAGAACAGGCTGGCTCCAGTTATTCCATCCTTCCCCCAACCTTTTGGCTATAAAAATATCTTTACCTTCTGCACCTTCATGCATGTTGGAGGAGAAATACAATTCACCTGATTTATTGTCGTAATAAGGACTCATTTCCTGTCCAATCGTATTTACTGCAGACCCTATATTTACTGGCTTAGACCACTCTATAGGACTAATTTTTTCACTCACATAGATATCCTCATTCCCTTTTGAGTCTTTTGCTTTTCCAGAAAGAAAAATCACTTTCCCACCAGACCCTACTCTACCAGTGACTTGACCGGTTAGACCAGCTAGCCCCTCCATAGATACCTGACGGAGGAAATTCCAATCTTTTCCAAATTTCGAATATTGATATATCCCGAATCTTTCTCCGCCTGTATGATAAACCAGAAGCGTAAGAAAATCTTCTAAACCCAAAGAAAAATCATAGCCATCAGTGCTTAAATCAGCTCGGTGAACAGCCTCTTGCCATTCGCCAGATTCTGATTTTTTGGTCATCCAGATATCTCCCGGATCGGTGATTCCGCCGATATTATCAGGGTGAAAAGCTCGGGTAAAAAGTAAGGTATTATCTCCAATCCAAACAGGATTCATATCATCCTGCGGACTATTAGCGCCAGAAAGTGAAATGACTTGCTGAGCTTGAAGATTAAATGAAAAGCAAAAAGCAAGTAGCATTGCGCCACTTGCTTTTTGAAATACGTTATTGAATTTTCTCATAATTTATTGATCCAGCACAATGGCAAATACCAAAGGTGCTACGATCGTTGCATCAGACTCGATAATGAACTTCGGAGTATCGATACCAAGTTTGCCCCATGTGATTTTTTCATTTGGCACAGCACCAGAATACGAACCATAAGAAGTGGTCGAATCAGAAATCTGGCAGAAATAACCCCACAGAGGCACATTTTCCCGTTGAAGATCCTGATGCAACATCGGCACCACACATATAGGGAAGTCTCCTGCAATTCCCCCGCCAATTTGGAAAAATCCGATAGTACTTTCGTCAGTAGCTGTATTTGTATACCATTCTGCGAGGTACATCATGTATTCAATTCCAGTACGAACTGTATGCACATTCTTCACATCACCAGAGATCACATGTCCTGCAAACATATTTCCCAAAGTGGAATCTTCCCACCCCGGAACAATAATTGGAATGTTCTTTTTGGCTGCTTCAAGTAACCAACTGTCTTTTGGATCGATTTGATACGAGTCTTCAAGCTTGCCTGAAAGTAAGATCTTGTAGAAAAATTCATGTGGAAAATAGGCTTCTCCCGCTTGATCTGCTTTCACCCACTCTTCCAAAATCACATCTTCAATTCTCCGCATAGCTTCCATTTCCGGAATACAAGTATCAGTGACACGATTCATATGCCTTTCTACCAAATCCTGCTCCTGAGCTGGAGTAAGCTCACGGTAATTTGGAATTCGCTCATAATAATCATGAGCTACCAAATTGAAAACATCCTCTTCCAAGTTTGCGCCTGTACAGGTAATGATTTGGATTTTGTCCTGACGGATCATCTCAGCTAGGGAAATACCCAGCTCAGCGGTGGACATAGCACCTGCTAAAGTTACCATCATCTTACCACCATTGTCTAAATGGCTTTTATAACCTTCAGCCGCATCGATTAAGGCAGCTGCATTGAAGTGTCTATAATTGTGCTTTAAAAATTCAGTGATTTTCATTCTATAAATTTTCGTTGGAAGATCAAAATTACCCAATTTTTCCCCACAAAAAAACCCAGCCAAAGCCGGGTTTTAATAATTAGGGAAATGTATGTCAGCTTATTTTGCTGAATCTGCAGGAGCTGCAGTATAATCTTTATTTAAACCTTCAATAACAGACTCAGTGATATCCAAAGCATCATTACCATACCATACCGCACCACCTCTGGTGTAGCTTAGAATCATGGTAAGCTCATTTGTTTCAGCGTACTTTTTAAGGTAATTCTGAACCCTATCATAAACTTCACTATAAAGGGCTGCTTCGTCAGCAGATAATTCCTGCATCAAATTATCACGGTAAGTCATTAGATTTTGCTCTTTTTTAGCCAACTCTTCCTGCTTTGCTCGCTGTTGGTTTACAGTCATGTTTCCGCCAGTTTGTTGGAATGTTTGAACTTCTTGCTGAAAACCTGTAGCTCTACCTTGAAGATCTCCTTCAAATTTCTTTCCTTTTTCAGTTAGCTCTTCTGATTTAGTTTTGAAGTAATCATATTTATTGATCACACTATCTGTATAAACAAAAGCAACCTTAAGATCGCCTTGTTTTACTTCAGTTGAAGTGGTTCCTTCAGACGGAGTAGAAGTTCCTGCAGTTTCGCAGCCGTATAAAAGCACTGTAGCTAGGCTCAATGCACCGATTAAATTTAGTCCTCTTTTCACTTTGTTGATGTTATTGATTACAAGGGCGCAAATATAAAGAAAGTATTGATTTTACAAGAATTGTGAGTTGATCTATGGATAAAATAAAGATTTGCTGACTAAAAAAAGATATCCTGAGCTAGCCTATAAACTTGAGTATGCGCCTCTACTATTTGGGATACTTTCGAAGAATATCCGCCTCCCATGCAACACATAATTGGCGAATCGAGTGATTTAGCAAGATTTAGAACCATAGCATCCCTCCTTTTTACTCCATCTAACGTCATAGACAACCTGCCCAATTTATCGGTGGCCAATACATCTACTCCCGATTGATAAATAATAAAGTCAGGTGTAAAATTCTTCAGAATAACTTCAAGTTGAAATTCAAGAATCTTTAGGTATTCTTCATCTTTTGTCCCATCCGGAATAGCACAATCCAAGTCAGAAACTTCCTTTCGCATTGGATAATTCTTTTCTCCATGCATACTGAATGTAAAAACGTTGGGGTTTTCAGCAAATAAACTTGCTGTGCCATTTCCTTGGTGGACATCAAGATCAACAACTAGGACATTTTTAGATAATTGATTATCAATCAAATAATTAGCCGTGACTCCAATATCATTTAGCAAACAAAAACCTTCGCCGCGATTTGCATAGGCATGGTGAGTCCCGCCAGCAATATTCATAGCTATGCCGTATTTCAATGCAAATTCAGCAGCTTGGACAGATCCATTTAATATGGTAATTTCTCTATCTACCAGTTCTTTGGACAGAGGAAAACCTGTGGCTCTAACTTCAGATTTTGTTAAGGTCAGGTTTTTAAGTTTGTTCCAATATTCTTCGGTGTGGGTATTCAAAATCCATTTATCCTCAATGGGTTTTGGTTTAAAAAAATTCTCCTCCTTTACTACACCTTCGTGGAGCAATTGTCCTGGAAGCAACTCATATTTCTCCATTGGAAACCTATGGCCCTCAGGCAAAGGATGCTTGTAAATAGGTGAAAATGCAATTTTTAGCATAAAAAAACGCTTGGGTTTAGCAAGCGTAGTAACTTAATTCTGTTTGAAATGGATCAATCTTCGATGTCTTCTTCTTCAGATTGAAATGCATACATAGTGTCGTCTAATTCCAGGGTATCATCATTGAATTCTCTGATAAAGTTAGAAATCACTTTCTCATCGATATGGTCAATATTCAAAGCTGCATCTAGGCCAATTCCAAAATCGTGATGCGTATCTATATCCACGAATTCCTGAACTTTCACACTTTCTTCCTCCTCTATTTCCATGATGATCTCTGTGATAAACCAACCAATCTCTTCCTCTTCACTGGTCAATGGTTTTAAATTCCCATTTTCATCTTCTTCATAGGATATTCCTTTGAAATTCGGGAATTTCTGAGCGGCTTTATGTTCTGCCAATTCATATACCTCACTTGAGTGGTGCAACCTGAGCGTATACAAGGCAGCATCATAAATCACTTCTTTGCCTTGATACATTCCTATGAAATAGAAATTTACAAATTCATCAGTATTTTCTTCGTCGGGAATAATTTTAAACGTTTTATCGAGCTTCCCCAGCTCTTCCTTCAACGCAGCTATGCGAGTCGGTTCAAAACCTGGATTTGATATTGACATGGGGCAAATATTTAAAGAATATAAAATAGTAAGTGATTAGAAATTCAATAGTAATAAATGAAATAGTAATATAATACCAAAATCTAATTGAATTTCACCAATTGATCAAAGGCTTAACCCAAATTGAGTATTTTAAGCGATTACATTATTGAAAACGAGGTGTTTTTATTTTTGAACCTCAGCAATTAGGAGAAATTTTATCAAATTCCACTCTTTTTATCAATACGCACTCTTCTAACAAAAGAAAGGATAAAAGAGTTAACCTTGAAGAGATTATTTTCTATTTGATTAAAAATCTCCCTTAAACATAAATATTAATCACTGTTAATCAAATATTTACACTAAGCAGGTTTAATCTGTAGCATTCAAATTATTCCCAAAAAGCGAATTGATGATACTTAAGACAATGGCAAATAAAATTGCCCACCAAAAGCCATCAACTTGAAAGCCTGGAATAATTCGATCTGCAAGCATGATCATCAAGGCATTGATCACCAATAAAAACAAGCCTAGAGTCACTAGGGTAATAGGAAAAGTCAAAATGATCAATAGAGGTTTAATCGTGATATTGATTAAAATTATGACTGCAGCTAAAATGAATCCAGTTATAAAGGTGTCAATGTGAATACCTGATAAGAAGTATTCTGCAATCAAAACTGAAATACCTCCCAAAAGGATTTTAACTAAAAAATTCAAAGGTTTATTTGTGCTTTCCATAAGACTAAAAATACTGATTTACATGAATAATTGGTAAAACCTGACAAATATCATCTGCCAAAATGGAATGGAACCTGATCATAATTCGTTCATTGGAATACGATACACTATATTTGTAGCTTTAACATAAAACCTAGACTGAGTGATAATCATCATTTTCTTCCTTCTGCATTGGTATTTCTCTTTGTTTTGCCAAAGCTTCTTTCTACACAGATACGCTGCCCATCAGATGTTCTATATGAACAAGTATTGGGAGAAATTCTTCTACTTCTTTACTTGGATGTGGCAAGGCAGTTCTTACCTATCACCAAGAGCTTATGCTATCCTTCACAGAATGCATCATGCCTATAGCGATACACCTAAGGATCCGCATAGCCCACATCACACCGAAAATTTATTCACTATGATGTGGAAGACTAAAAATATTTATAACGAATATTTTTCATTCCGCCTGAAGCCAGAAGAGCGATTTTCAAAGGATATTCCTGATTGGAATAGGTTTGATAAGTTTGCAGATACGATGCTGGTAAGAGTTGGCTGGGGCTTATTATATGTCTCCATCTACGTTCTTTGTATCTCAGTTTTCGATTTGCCGGGAACGCACTGGTGGATGTATTTTCTGCTACCAATACATTTTTTAATGGGCCCAGTGCATGGAGCCATTGTCAATTGGAGTGGGCATAAGTATGGGTATTCAAATTTTGATAATAATGACCATTCAAAAAACAGTCTATTATTAGACGTGCTGATGCTTGGTGAATTATTCCAAAACAATCACCATAAGCTTCCTAACCGTCCAAATTTTGCCGTGAAATGGTACGAGTTCGATCCTACTTACCCTATTGTCAAACTACTCCACCTAACACGAATAATTAAATTAAGATCTGCATAAATTGATGTCCACAAATGAGGCCATTTTTATGTGAAATGTTTAGATCAATATGCAAACTCCAAATCTAGTTGCATAAAAAAAATTAAAAGTAAAGGTGGTTTTTTTTGCAATTGTGAAACTAAACGAATAATTTTCTTTCAATTAAAACTTAACGCCTTATTTATGAAACCATTAACAAGAGCCGAAGAGGAGATCATGCAGATCCTCTGGCAAATCGAAAGAGGATTCGTCAAAGACATCCTCGCTCCAATGACTGAACCTAAGCCTGCATATAACACTGTTTCAACCATTGTGAGGATATTAGAACGCAAAGGTTTTGTTAGTCACAAGTCTTACGGTAAAAGTCACGAATACTTTCCTATAGTATCAAAAGATGAGTATCGTTCTTTCATTATTAAAAAGATGTTGGATGGCTACTTCGAAAATTCTTTTGGAAAGCTTACTGATTTCTTCAAAAATGACGAAACGTTGAACACTAAGTCTTATCAATAAATTTTATTGATAGCAATGAAAAAAACCTGGTATCGCTACCAGGTTTTTTTTGTGCTTAAAATTTTCAGTTTATCACTTTAAGCAATTCTTCAATTGCCTTTTCCAATTGTTGATCCACTCCTTGATCAATTTTTCCAGGCATATTTTTCACTATAAACTGCGGCCTAGTTTCGTTGTTTTCCAACCACTCTCCTGCTTTATTTTTGGCAGAAATAGGTACTGCTCCCCACCGGGATCCATCCGGTAATCCTTCCCATCCGGCAAATGAACAAGTACCCGGTGTAGGCATTCCGACCGTTTTACCAATATTCAAATCAGTATATCCACAAGCAAAACAATGACCGTCCGAATAATTGGCTTCATTGAACATAGCAAGTGTTGGCTTAGTCCAACGAGCAGTCGGCTCATACCCTACCGCCCTAGCTTCGGTAGCATAGGTTAAAAACTTTTCACCAGTAAAGAACATAGCCAAATCTGCTACCAAATCTCCGCCACCGTTAAATCTGGTATCTACTACTACTGCTTCTCTATCGTGATACTTTCCCATCATTTCTTCATACACATTTCTATACGGGCCATCACTCATCCCTGGAATATGTACATACCCAAGCTTGCCTCCAGATAAGCTATCCACCTCTGCTTGATTCATTTTGACCCAACGCTTATACAGCAACTGATTTTCTGCTCTAAGAGAGATTGGTTTGATGGTGAATTGTGTTCTTGCATTAGTGGTAGGATTGAGAAGTTCAATCAATGTAAAAGTGTCAGCTTTTCGATTTAAATGCTTAGCAAGGTCAGTTTCCGCAGTTAAAGCAATCCCATCGATTTTCTCGATGATCATCCCTTTTTTGATATCCAAATCGGCTTTATCCAAAGGTCCTCCAGCAATTACCTCTGTGATTTTGATGCCATTTCCATCGAAACCATAGTCCCAAAAGACACCTAAAGATGCTGTGGCATCAGCCATATCTATGGAGCGAGAATATCTAGAGCCGGCATGTGATACATTTAACTCACCAATCATCTCGGAAATCATTTCGGAAAATTCGTAGCTGTTACCAATCGAAGGAAGGTATTTTTCATAATTAACTTTTGCTGCGTCCCAATCTACTCCATGCATGTCTGGCGTATAGAATATCCCTTTGGTACGCAACCACACGTGCTCAAACATATAGGCCATTTCTGCTTTCTTGTCATAGGTCATCTCCCCAGATATCTTAATAGCCTCTTTCTTCATTCCCTCTGGATTGATCTTGGAAATCGTTCCATTACTAAGTAGGTATAAGTTTTTCTGCTCCTTATCCCAAATTAAGCTAGCAGAATTGGCATCAAGACTAATCTCCTGCTTTGTTTCTTTTGTCCTGAGATTGGTACTCCATAGGTTCATTCCTTTCTCGAATGCTGCCAAGTAATACAGTTTTTCTCCATCCTTTGACAAGACAGCGTCTCCCAAAGAAGAAGAATGTATGGTCAATTTAGCTTTGCGTTCCTCGATCCCATCCCAATCAAACTTCAGGTCCTCAACCTTCTTTACTTTTTCCTTCTCGTCCTTAGCTTTATCGTCCTTTTCCTCTTTCTTATTCACCTTTTCAATTTCCTTCATCAAGTCAAAATCCTCTTTGGACATGCTGAATTTATCCCAGGCAGCCTCATCGAAAAATAATGTGTAAACATCATTTTGGCTTTGCCCACTTGTAGCATAGCTTTTCAATCCGTCTCTGTTGGAGAACCAAAGCATTTGCTTGCCCTCGTTCACCCATATCGCATTATCATCACCGTAGCCACTATTCGTTAGATTTCTCTTTTTTTGCTTTCCAGTTGCATCCAATAAGACAACTTCTGAGTTTGCCATCGTAGGTCTATACGTAGCCAAAAGCCATTTACTATCAGGCGCCCAAGTAAAGTATTGATCACCATCCCGCATATGAAATAGTTCATCAGGAGTCATCAATGTCACACTAGTATTCGTAGCCAAATCAAGAACTTTCAAAGTCCTTCTTCCTTCCACATAAGCCAATTTTTTACCATCAGGCGAATACTTAGGTAGATATGCATCAGACTCCACACTCACCAGAGGCTTCTCCTCAAGCAAAGTAGAGGCAAAAAAGAATGGCTCCTCTGCTCTTACTTTTGAAGATTGGTAAATTTGCCATTTCCCATTTCTTTCACTGGCATAAACCAGGGATTTACCATCAGGAGCAAATTCCACGAATCTCTCTTGCTCAGGGGTATTAGTTATTCTCTTCGTCAAAGAACCATCTACAGAAGTCACAAAAACCTCTCCTCTGGCTACAAAAGCTATTTCTTTCCCATCAGGCGAAATAGACATTTCGCGTACTCCACCATTGATTGAGATATAATTATCAGAATTAGAAATCGCCTGAGTCTGGATAGATACTGCGACTTTCTTTGGAGATTCACCTTTGCGCAGCGTATAAAGTTCTCCATCGTATCCAAAACTCATCAATCCATCATCTGAAATACTTAGAAAGCGAACAGGAAAATCCGCAAGAGAAGTTAAGGCTTCAGTTTGAGTTGGATTGGAAGCATTCATGGAAAAAACATTGAAGCTCCCATTTGTTTCACTCAAGTAATAAATCTCTGATTCGTCAGGAGAGAAAACTGGATTTCTGTCTTCTCCATAGAAAGTGGTAAGCATCTCATGCGTATTGTTTTTGGCATCATACAACCATATATCCCGTGCAATTCCGGATTGATGATGCTTTCTCCATTCATTTTCGCCTCCTTTTTTATCGTGATAAAGCATTTTGCTCCCATCCTTACTTACAGTTACATATTCGGCAGGAATAGTAAAAACCTGATCAACTCTACCACCCTTTTTGGGGACAGAATATAACTCAGGCTGGGATCCAGTGGGATATTGCCTGTGTTCTGCGATATCCATTCGTTGACTTCCAAAAATAACCGATTGATCATCCGCTGAGAATTCAAAAGGTTGTTCATCATTGGAGTGAAAAGTAAGTCTGGTGGCTGGACCACCTTCGGGGCTCATCGCAAATATGTCAAAGTTACCATAGCGATCCGAAGCGAAAGCCAAGGTTTTCCCATCTCTACTCCATACAGCTTGGTAATCATGGGCCTCATGAAAAGTAATCTGTCGAGCTGCCCCGCCAGCGCTAGGAACTATGTACAAGTCACCTTTGAACGTAAACACAATCTGGCTACCATCAGGAGAAATAGCCGGATATCTCATCCATTGGGGTGAATTCTGAGCCAAAGTGCAGTGGCCAAATAAGCAACTCAAAAGAATTGCAAAAATCTTAAGTCTAGTAGTCATACGGTTGGGATTTGGCTATTAAAGTAATCAAAATCACAAATTTTATTAGAGGACATTTTTTGATCGGTACTTTTCACGGCCCTAGCCATTAAAATACTTCAAAGGATTACAGGTTTGCTTCATTCCTTAGGCTGACAAGACTATATTTGCACCTCGAAAAATCAACTCATTAGATGAATTCATTCATAGAAGAATTACGCTGGAGAGGCATGCTCCAGGACATGACTCCCGATATTGAAGAACACCTTACTAAAGGAATGACTTCTGCCTATCTAGGATTTGATCCGACCGCAGATTCTCTACATATAGGTCACCTGGTCGGAGTGATGACCCTACTACACTTCCAGCGAGCTGGTCACAAGCCATTTGCTTTAGTTGGCGGTGCAACTGGGATGATTGGTGATCCTTCTTTCAAGTCGGCAGAACGTAATCTTTTAGACAAAGCCACTCTGGATCACAATATCTCTTGTATTCAGGATCAATTAGCCAAATTTCTTGATTTTGCTGGTACTACTTCAAATAAAGCCGAGCTGGTCAATAACTACGATTGGATGTCCAAATTTAGCTTTTTGGACTTTATCAGGGATATCGGCAAGCACATCACAGTGAACTACATGATGTCCAAAGACTCTGTTAAAAGACGTCTGGAAGATGGAAATGGACTTTCTTTTACCGAATTCACCTATCAGCTGATTCAGGGATACGATTTTTATCATTTGTGGAAAAATGAAAATTGCTCTATTCAGCTGGGTGGTTCTGACCAATGGGGAAATATCGTAACAGGTACGGAATTGATCAGAAGAATGGGCGGAGGTTCTGCCTATGCACTGACTGTTCCTTTGATCACCAAAGCTGACGGAGCGAAATTCGGTAAAACTGAGGGCGGTTCTGTTTGGCTGGATCCAGAAAAGACTTCTCCATATGCATTCTACCAGTTTTGGCTAAATGTATCTGATGCAGACGCTTCCAAATACATTAGGATTTTCACCATTTTGGATCAGGAAACCATTGTAAAACTTGAAGCTGAGCATGCAGAAGCTCCTCACCTCCGTATATTACAAAAGGAGATCGCTAAGCAAATCACAACGATGGTTCACGGCGAATCTGAATTAGAAATGGCTGTGAAAGCTTCTGATATCCTCTTTGGTAAATCATCTACTGAAGACCTAGCAGCTTTGAATGAACGTACTTTCTTGCAAGTTTTTGATGGAGTGCCGCAAGTTCAGGTTAGCAAATCTGACTATTCCGAATTAACGTCGATTTTAGATCTTTTCGGAGAAATTACTCAAGGTGTTGTTTTCTCGTCCAAAGGTGAAGCTAGAAAGATGATTCAGGGAGGAGGAGTTAGTATTAACAAAGAAAAGCTGTCGGATCCTAATGCCTCCATAAATTTGACTCTTCTTCAAAACAAATACCTTTTGGTACAAAAAGGTAAGAAGAATTATTACATCGTAGAAGTGAAGTAAGTCTATGATAATCACTATAGAAAAGGCCTTAGGATTATCCTAAAGCCTTTTTTTGTGAAATTATTCCAAACTAAAAAACATTAAAACCCGGTTTTTGACCCAAGTTTAATATCTTTGAATTTGATTTTTAGAAAATGAATATACCCCATGGCAGGAGATAAAAATAAAGAAAAACTCATTTTAGATTCGGCAGTTTCACTTTTCACTTCCAAAGGCTATTTGGCTACTCGAATGGAAGATGTAGCTAAAACAGCTGGAATAAGTAAAGGCCTTACCTACTTCTATTACAAAAACAAGGAGGATCTTTTTATGGCACTGACCAAAAAAGCCTTTGACCAATTCAAGGATGAATTTCGCGATGTGTATAGATCCAAAGGAAAGTCGGGCTTGGAAATGCTGAGTGATCTTTTGGTGAAAATCGTTGTCTTTGCCAAAGCAAATCAGGTCTATTACGATGCCATTCTTAATTTCTTGGATCTTCTGAAGAAGTACAATAATCCAGAAACCCGAAAGCTGATTGATCCCAAAACACTGGAATCTTCACACTTTCAAAAGCTTTTGGAAATTCATCATGAGCCAGCCAAAATCGGAATCATGATGGTGAGCCAAGGTATCAAAGACGGTAGTATTCGTGCAGAATTGCAGCCTGAAATCACCTTCTATACTGTTTGGAGTATGATTATAGGCTATGAAAAAATGCTGGGACCTATAGAGTATGAAGGCAAAGATCTTAAAATTCATTCTGAGAATTGGGAGCCTGGATTTCTGCGATTGATGCAGGAAATGCTCAAAGGAACAATTCAAGCAACGAAAAAGACAACTGTCCAAGGAAGCCTTTTCTGATCATGAAAATAAAAAACATTCTAGTGGCTGGACTGATTGTCTCAGGATGCCATTCAAAAACGAACGTAGATCTTGTTATCAAGAATGCAACCGTGTTAAATATCGAAGCAGGTTCTCAAGTTGGGAACCGCTTTGTTTTTATAAGCTCCGACAGCATTGTTGAGGTAGGTGATGAGTCCCTTCTGGAGAAATATAAGGCAATCAAAGAAGTCGATGCAGCAGGTAGATTTCTAATGCCAGGATTATGGGACAACCATGTACACTTTGGCGGGGCAGACTATATTGACGAA
Source organism: Algoriphagus winogradskyi (assembly GCF_900182815.1). Classification (GTDB taxonomy): domain Bacteria; phylum Bacteroidota; class Bacteroidia; order Cytophagales; family Cyclobacteriaceae; genus Algoriphagus; species Algoriphagus winogradskyi. The sequence continues at coordinate 65,510 of NZ_FXUA01000001.1, forward strand.
AATGAGCAGCTCTTGCCATTATACCTAGCATTTGGGGTGACCACTGTTCGAGATGCCGCAGGAGATATAAGTATGGAAGTGCTCAAATGGCGGGATGAGATAAATAATGGTCAGCGAATTGGACCTAAAATCCTGACTTCGGGGCCTAAGCTGGAAGGGATAGAATCTATTTGGCCAGGTGATCTGGAAGTAGGGACTGAAGAAGAACTCGATGCCGCGCTTGACTCTCTGGATAAATTGAATATTGACTTTGTCAAAATCACAGACAACACGCTAAAACCAGCACTTTTCCTTAAAGCAGTAGAAAAGGCTACAGCTAGAGGATATAGCGTTTCCGGGCATATTCCAGCAGTATTGACACTGGATCAGGTTTCCAAGGCTGGGCAAAAAACCGTAGAGCATTTGTCCTATATGATGAGAGCTACTACGCCTTTGGAAGCCGAAATATCCAACGGAAGGGCAAGTGGAAAACTCTCGGGATCGGAAGCAGCAGCACTTCAGGCTGATACATATAGCGATTCCGTTGCCTTTGCCAATTTCCAGCAACTTGCAAAGCAAGGTACAGGTGTTGTCCCTACTATTTTGATCAGTTATAATATCGCCTACCTGGATGAAAATGAGTTTGCTAGTGATACTATTCTCAATTATTTAGGACCAAAACTGAAAGAAAGTTACCAGTGGAGAATTGAAAGAATGGCCGGTGAATCTCCTGAAGTTACCCAATCTAGAAAAGAGAATTTCAAAAAAGTCTCATCCCTCCTGCCTATGATCCAAAAATCAGGGATGAAAATCATCGCAGGAACAGACGCCGGATATTTGAATACCTATGATTTTCCAGGGCTAGCCATTCATCTAGAATTACAAAAGTTCGTGGAGTTTGGACTGACTCCTCAGGAAGCATTAGTCGCCTCAGTTATCAATGGTCCAGGTTACTTCGGAATAACGGACTTTGAAACAGTAGAAGCTGGAAAGAAGGCAAACCTGATTTTATTGAATAAAAACCCTCTGGAAGATATTTCTGCTACCTTAAGTATCGAGAATGTAATTAAGGACGGGAAACATTTTACAAGATCTGATTTGGACAAAATGCTATCCGAGATCAAGGCATGGGTAGCCAAAAAGGAGGGCAAGTAATAAACGTCGATGTTCTGATTTTTAGTAAAATCCATCACAATAAAAAGAGGCAATTGAATATCAATTGCCTCTTTTTAGTATAAGTAAGTCCTTTTATATCTAGTGTATGTCCCCCATTAATTTTTTAATAAAGGGAGAAGCAATCAGTATTAAAAGCCCTGCTCCTACCGAATACATTGCGATTAGTAAAAAACCATCAGTATAAACTTCTAGAGTTTCAAAACCTCCGATGTTTTTATCTGTACTTTCAATAGCTAGTTGTTTACCAATAAACCCTACTACTTGAAAAGCAAAGGCAGAGGATAAAAACCAGACACCCATCATAAAAGCTACAATTCGCTTAGGAGACAGATCGGTTATTTTAGATAGACCAACAGGAGACATAAAGAGTTCTCCAATAGAGATCAAAAAGTACATCAAGAGTAAGTAAGCAAACGGTACCAAACCAGCTTCATTTGCACTATTCTTACTAATATGTAAAATATAGAAGCTGAGGCCAGCAAATAAAAGTCCCATTCCAAATTTGAAAGGAGTTCTTGGATTCAGGTTCTTTTTGGATAAAAAAGTCCAAAGTAGTGAAATCGGAATTGCCAGAATTATAATCCACATTGAGTTTAATGAATTAGTCTGGGAAGCCGTCATAATCCCTCCCAAATCAATATTTCTAGCTGCAAAAAGTGTAATCACACTGCCCGAAAGCTCATGAAAGCCCCAGAAAATCGTCATAAAAACAGTAATAAGAACTGCCACTATTAACTTGCCTCTTTCCTCTTTAGTGGATTGGAAAATGATATATGCCAGATATCCCAAAATACTCACTCCAATAATTTTAAAGATTATGTTTACGATATTCTGGTCGCCAAAGAATCCCCCTTCGCTTCCAAAGGGCTTATAGGATGACAATAAGTACGCAACAACTGGCACAGTCAATACAGATAGCAGCGGAATTAGATACCTGTTTTTAATACCTAATACTTTTTGATCAATCTCTCCGCTTACTGGAGGCATTCCCCTATCGCCAAATACACCATTTCGAATCCCCGTCCAGAAGAAAATAAGACCTGAAAGCATGCCAAAACCTGCTAACGCAAATCCATAATGCCAGCCATAGGACACTGCAAGCCATCCACACAATAAGGGAGCAATCCATCCGCCGATATTTATACCCATATAGAAAATAGTAAATCCAGAATCCTTACGTGGATCACCATCTTGATACAATGTGCCGACAAAAGTTGAAATGTTTGGTTTGAAAAAACCATTTCCTACGATTATGAGAGATAGAGCAAGAAAAAAAGCTATGTTATGTTCTATTGCCAAAACAAAATGGCCAAGTGACATCAATATTCCACCTAGAAAAATAGAATTTCGCATGCCAAGAATCTTATCGGAAATCCTCCCTCCAATGACTGTAGAGGCATAAACTAATGATCCATAAGAAGCATATACAGCTGCCGTTGCATAATCCCTATCACTCAAAGCTTCAAAAATAACCTCAACCATGTACAAGGTGAGTAAAGCTCGCATACCGTAGAAACTAAATCGTTCCCACATTTCTGCAAAGAATAAGTAAAATAAGCCTTTAGGATGGCCAAACATCGTTGGCTCTTTCAATTCTGTGTTAAGGTCTTTTTCCAAGGAGAGTTTTATTTGGGTGAAATCAATTTTACAATGATAAAGCTTTTTAGCGCTTGTTTCCAAAGTTAAAGATGCTGAATTATAGCCTCATGATTAAAAATTACACTTTTGGAATGAAGGCTTATCTCGACTTGACCACTACCCTAACCAGTAAACAAAATAAACATCTGTTTTTTCTACGCAACCGATTGTATTTAAAAATAAAGCACTTTTTATTGGTTTATTTAGTGTGTATTTGAGTAATTTTGTGAAGACAATTTTCAGATTGTAAACCCAAATACTTATGCAGGAACTAGATCTGGCTACCCAGACTTCTCCCCTGGCTTTTCTTCAATCTACCCCAGAAAGAAAAGTTCATATCAACCTTCCACCAGCAGCACTGGTTGAATTTGCTTTGAAGCGAAAGGAAGGAAAACTCACATCCACTGGCGCTCTAATGGCTGACACTGGCAAATTCACTGGCAGATCACCAAAGGACCGATACATTGTCCAGGATGACAAGACCAAAGATGCAGTTTGGTGGGGTGATGTTAATATCCCTTTTGATCCGAAGAAATTTCAATCGCTACTAGGGAAGATGCAATCATTTCTTGCAGACAAAGAGCTATTTGTAAGAGATGCATATGCAGGAGCTGATGAAAATCATCGACTCAAAATAAAGGTGATAAATACCAAAGCTTGGCACAATCTATTCTGCCACAATATGTTCCTTAGACCTTCTGAGGATGAATTAAAGAGCTTCGAGCATGACTTTACCATTATATGCGCTCCCGAATTCGAAGCTAATCCTGAGACTGATGGCACCAAAAATTCAAATTTTGCTATTCTAAATTTAACAGAACGCATCATCCTAATCGGAGGTACCGGGTATGCCGGAGAAATGAAAAAAGGAATTTTCTCTGTTCTAAACTTCATTCTTCCCCACGACAAGCATATTCTTTCGATGCACTGCTCCGCAAATGTGGGTTCTAATGGTGATACAGCGATCTTCTTTGGGCTATCAGGCACAGGCAAAACCACCCTTTCTGCAGATCCAAAAAGAAACCTGATTGGGGATGATGAACATGGCTGGACAGAAAATGGAGTTTTTAACTTTGAGGGTGGTTGCTATGCAAAAGTAATTGACTTGAGTAGAGAAAAAGAGCCTGAAATCTGGGATGCAATTAGATTTGGGTCTATTGTGGAAAACACTAGATTCAAAGAAAATTCCCGAGAGGTAGATTTTGCAAACAAATCTGTAACAGAAAATACCAGAACTGCTTACCCAATTGATTTTATTCCAAATGCTCAAAACCCATCAGTGGGAGGTATTCCTAAGAATATTTTCTTTCTAACGGCAGATGCATTTGGAGTGATCCCTCCTATTTCTAAACTAAATAAAAGCCAGGCGATGTATCATTTCATTTCTGGTTACACAGCTAAAGTTGCTGGAACCGAAATGGGTGTTACTGAACCAAAATTGACATTTTCGGCCTGTTTCGGAGCTGCATTTCTGCCTCTTCACCCTGCCAAGTATGCTACCTTATTTGGTGAAAAAATGGAGAAATATGATACGAATGTTTGGCTGATCAATACTGGCTGGACTGGTGGACCATATGGAGTTGGCTCCAGAATGAAATTAGCTTACACTCGCGCCATGATATCTGCGGCATTGGAAGGGAAATTAGACCAAGTGGAATATAAAAAGCATCAGGTTTTCGGATTCGAAGTCCCTCAAGATTGTCCAAATGTCCCTTCGCAAATTCTTAATCCACGAAAAACGTGGACAGATACCGAAGGATATGACAAGCAAGCAAAAATTCTCGCAGAGGCCTTCAATTCAAATTTTGAAAAATTCAAAGAGTTTGCAACAGTTGAAATTCTAGACGGAGCTCCTCTACTATAATATTTATAAACCCTAATAACACCTGAGTCTGCATTTGGAATGCAGACTCTTTTTTTTATAGGGCATTTAACGTATTGAGAGGCAATATCTAGAACTCTACTTTTGGATAGTATTATCTCTAACTATTTAAAAACTATGAAAAAAATTATTTTATCAACCATTGCATTTCTTTTTGCAGTCACAGTAATTAATGAGGTTCAGGCACAGCAATTTCAGCAAGGACAAATGGATCTAAATATTGGAGTTGGGTTAGTCCCTACTTTTGGTACAGGAGATGTAGGGATTCCACTCAGCGCTTCTCTTGACTATGGCATAACTGACCAAATATCAATCGGAGGATATTTGGGTTACGCAGGTTCCAATGACAACATACCCTTCCTAGGCAAGATATCTTACACTTATTTGATTTTTGGGGCTAGAGGTGCTTATCATTTTGAATTAACAGAAAAACTCGACACTTACGCTGGCCTACTGCTGGGGTATAATGTAGCTTCAGTAAGTATAGAAAACTCTTCCCCTGGAATGCCGGAACCTGATGCTGCCGGTGGATTCACTTATAGTGTTTTTGGTGGAGCACGATATCATTTTAATGAAAAAATAGGTGCATTTGGAGAGATTGGCTATGGCATTTCAGTTTTAAACTTAGGATTAACAGTTAAATTGAAATAGCTATCTGCACAACAGATGCTTTTAAATAGGATTTTAAAAACATTTTTCTGCACAATAAATTCAAAGTAAGAGTTATTTTTGCTTCCATAAATTTTTATCAAAAACCTGAAAAAATGAAGACAGCGGAATTAATTACAGAGAAGGGAACAATGAAAGTTGAGTTTTACGAAAAGGACGCGCCAATTGCAGTTCAAAATTTCGTTGACCTTGCTAATAAAGGATTTTACGATGGATTGACTTTCCATCGAGTTATCCCAAATTTTGTAATTCAAGGTGGCTGTCCTAAAGGAAACGGAACTGGTGGGCCTGGTTACCACATTAAATGTGAACTAGACGGAGAAAATCAGTATCACGACCGAGGAGTTCTTTCGATGGCACACGCAGGTAGAAATACCGGCGGATCTCAGTTCTTCATTTGCCACAGCCGAGACAATACTGCTCACTTGGATAGAAACCACACTTGTTTTGGGAAAGTCGTTGAAGGGCTGGATGTGATCGATGAGATAAGAGCTGGAGACAAAATCGAAAAGATTGTCGTGTCAGAATCTTAATTCAACATAGACTATAATTACAAATGCCCTCATTAGCAATTAGCTTTTGAGGGCATTTTTTATAGGTATTGCAGAGAAAATCAAAGGTTGGAATAGTTATTGAACATGGGTCATTCCTTTTTGAAATCACTTATGAATAAACGTTTAGCTCTCCTCATACTTGTTATTTTCTTTAGCATCTCTTTAGCTAAGGCCCAGCGATATGGAACTGCAGTTGGGCTGAGATTCGGAAATAGCAACCAGTATAGAACCGTAGGATTCACAGCTCAGCAGCGAATTAGCAAGCGGCTTTCTATTGAGGGGATTATCCAATCCGATTTCAAGTTGAACACCACCCTTTCGGCGTTGATGGAAAAACACCATCCAATCATCTCGAAGAGATTCAATTATTATTATGGAATTGGGCCTTCCATCGGTGTAGAAGAAAGCTTTGTAAAAGATCCAGAGACCATGCAGATTTTGCATACTTATGGAAATTCCACTGTTGGACTAGACTTAATTGGTGGGTTGGAACTTACTGTCTTAAATACGGTAATCTCTTTAGACTACAAACCCAATATTAATTTGATGGGACGAGAAGAGTTTTATAGAGGTCAAGTCGGTATCTCTGCCCGGATGGTATTAGTGAAAAGTAAGGAACAAAAGAAAAAGCAACGGCAGCGTCAAAGAGCGAAAAACAAAGCTCAAAAAGTGCCTTTAAATGAACAGATCAACACGCTATTCACGAAGAAGAATTAACGATTTTTAGACTGTAAGTAGGCTTTTTCATGCAAATCAGCTCGTTTCACAACTGATTTGTACCACTTCATCCGGAGGAGTTGCTTTTCATCATCTGTTAAGAAAAAATCAGGATGATTATACTTCTCAACTTTTTTGACCAACTCGTAAAGAGAGATGGAAGCTGCCACGGAAATATTAAAACTCTCAGTGAAACCAAGCATAGGAATATGAACTAATCCGTCAACATTTTCCCGAACCTCTTCGCTTATCCCTTCATGTTCATTTCCAAACACAAGAGCAATCTTCTCATCAGGCTCTAAATCATGAATGGAAATTGACCCAGGTAATGGACTAGTTCCATAGATTTTATAACCATTTGCTTTTAGACTGGAAAAGCAATCCTGCACGGCTGACCCTTCTTTATTGTAATATTTATGCAAATCAATCCATTGGGATGCTCCTCTGGTCACAAAGGGGTTCACTTTATATTGATTTACCTTTTCAATGACATGCACATCTTGAATCCCAAAACAATCGCAGGTTCGAAGAACTGCACTTGCATTATGAGGCTTAAAAATATCTTCTAGAACAACCGTCAGGAAACGGGTTCTTTGCGCTAGAACCTTTTCCATTACCGATTTCTTATGGTCAGTAATGTATTGGCTCAAATAATCCAGCCAACCTTGATCGATAGTTTCTAATTGATTTAGGGTTTCCATTTAAAAAGTGGGACTAAAATAGTCCCAGTTGTTCTTCATCATCTTTTTTCACAGATAAATCTATAGTAGAGCCTACTTCAAGATCGTCCTCCGAATCGCGGTCACCTTCATTTTCTTCGGATTCGGAATCCTTCCCTTTATCTGATTTTTTAGATTCGATTAAGCTGACAGATTTAATCTCATATGTACTCAACTTATTACCTAAGGCTTTCCATCCCTTCACATCGATGAGCATATCCAAATCGTATTCCATCTCCTCTTCTTCTTTTCCCTTAATCAGAGTAACCCGAGCCTGGGGCTGTTTTTCAGTGGAAATAAGTTTGAGATATGAGTTTTTGTGATCAGAAATAAAATTAAAATTCTTGTTTAGCGTAGTTGTTTCTATCTGAAAACGCTTTATATAAAAGGTTTTACTACCACCATCAAAGTATATGGCAGACAAGACTTTATCAGGATCAAATTTCTCAATCAATACAACATTTGGAGCGTCATATCTATTTGTGGTTTCAAAGCTGGTTAATTCATAATCACCACTTTTGTAACATACTAATATCCGGTCTTCTCCCAAGAAATTACCTATTAATTTACCACGTTCATCCGTGTTCAAACGGCCAACTGTAGGATCGTAATAGATATTTAATCCGCCCAAAGTCGATACACCTTCCATTTTCAATTGGATCTTTCGGATTGGGTGTCGAGTTAAAATATTACCGCCTGCTCCTCTTCCTTTGATATCTATTGAGGCAAAGTCGAAGTCAAAAACCTTCACTCTGGCTTTCGCACCCTGAGTCAAATACACTGTAATGATTTCAGCTTCACCATTTGAATTGGCAGTCAGGTAAAGTGTCTTACTTCCTTTACTACCCTTGGTGAGCATATATTCTTTGTCTCGCGTAACAGCCAGCACCTGGAATCGCTTAACCATGGCACGGCCGGTTCCTCCATCCAAATAGATGAAGTTATAAACCATACGTTCATCACCCTTTCGGAATACCGCAACATGCAGAATATCCTTTCCCATGAAATTCTTCTCCTGGATCTTGGATACTACACAAACGCCATCCTTCCGGATCACAATGATATCATCCAGATCAGAGCAGTCGCAAACAAACTCATCTTTCTTCAAGCCATATCCGACGAAACCATCTGCTCGATTCACGTATAGTTTTGCATTGTTTGCGGCTACTACATTGGCCTGGATGGCATCAAAAGTTCTAATTTCTGTCTTGCGCTCTCTTCCTTTACCGTATTTTGTTAGGAGGTTTTCATAATATGCTATCGCAAAATCGGTCAAGTGTCTTAAGTGATGATTTACTTCCTTCAATTCATCCTGAAGGCGCTTCATAAGCTCATCTGCCTTGAAGGTATCAAATTTGGAAATTCGCTTGATCTTGATCTCAGTTAATCGAACCAAATCATCTGTTGTGATCTCTCTATAAAAATCTGGCTTATAAGGCTCCAAACCATCATCTATCGCCTTCAACACATCATCCCAAGTAGTACACTCTTCGATGTCACGATAGATTCTATTTTCTATGAATATTTTTTCCAAAGAGGAGAAAAGAAGCTTCTCCATTAATTCACCTTTGCGGATTTCTAACTCCCGTTTAAGAAGTGATTTGGTTTGCTTGGTATTGTATTCCAGGATTTCATTGACTGTTAGAAAAACAGGAGTATCCTTAATAATCACACAAGCATTTGGTGAAATAGAAACCTCACAATCAGTGAAGGCATACAGCGCATCAATAGTAACATCCGGCGAAACTCCAGGTGCTAATTGAATAGCGATCTCTACGTCCTTGGCCGTATTATCGACCACTTTTTTGATCTTAATCTTACCCTTATCGTTCGCTTTCAGGATAGAATCGATCAATGTATCCGTAGTCACGCCAAATGGTATATCCTTAATTAATAGCGTCTTACTATCTTCTTCTTCAATTCTTGCTCTAACCTTAACTTTACCTCCTCGGAGGCCTTCGTTGTACTCAGAAAAGTCAGCATAACCACCAGTGATAAAATCAGGCAGCACATTGGTTTTGTTGCCTTTCAGAATCTCTATAGATGCAAGAATTAACTCGCAAAAGTTGTGAGGAAGTATTTTAGTCGAAAGCCCTACTGCAATTCCTTCTACACCTTGAGCCAGTAAAAGTGGAAATTTGACAGGTAGCGTGACTGGCTCTCTCTTTCTACCATCGTAGGAAAGTTGCCACTCCGTAGTCTGGGCATTAAACAATACTTCAAGCGCGAATTTTGAAAGTCTCGCCTCAATGTATCTGGCAGCTGCAGCGCGGTCACCCGTTCTTACATCCCCCCAGTTTCCTTGGGTTTCAATGAGAAGGTCTTTTTGCCCGATATTTACAATGGCATCGCCAATAGAAGCGTCTCCATGTGGGTGAAATTGCATGGATTGACCGATGATATTGGCGACTTTATTAAATCGACCATCATCCATTTCCTTCATTGCGTGCAAAATTCTTCTCTGCACAGGTTTCAATCCATCCTCGATAGCCGGAACAGCTCTTTCTAGAATTACATAAGATGCATAATCCAGAAACCATTCCTTGTACATTCCAGTCACTGGGACTGAAGTGTGCAGGGATTCATCTCCGTTCGTAGGTAAATTGTTTTCTTCACTCATATTGTCGTACAGTATCTACAAAGTTGAAAGGTTCACACCCTTCAAATCAAAATCATTTCTTGTGATCCCACTTTAGCTGATTGTTAGCTAAGCTGCTTCATTATCTTCTTCCGGCTCATCTGCTTTTTTAGGATCTTCAAGCGCCAAATCCTTCTCAATCTTTAAGTTTTTGATAATGAAGTTCTGGCGGTTAGGGGTGTTTTTACCCATGTAGAAAGTAAGCAAATCAACAATCTTGGTCTCCTTATTCAAAATGATTGGTTCCAAGCGAATGTCTTCACCTATAAAACCTCCAAATTCCTCTGGAGAAATCTCTCCCAACCCTTTAAATCGAGTGATTTCAGGCTTATTTCCAAGTTTATGAATCGCGCGTTGTCTTTCTTCGTCAGTATAGCAATAGATGGTTTCCTTCTTATTTCTCACTCGGAAAAGCGGCGTTTCCAAAATGAATAAATGTCCATTTTTCACCAAATCAGGGAAAAATTGCAAGAAATAAGTCATGATCAGCAAGCGAATATGCATACCATCGACATCGGCATCTGTTGCTATTACAATCTTTCTATATCGAAGGTTTTCAATTCCATCTTCTATATTCAAAGCATGTTGTAGAAGGTTGAATTCCTCATTCTCATACACCACTTTCTTAGTCATCCCAAAACAATTCAAAGGCTTTCCTCGCAGGGAAAAAACTGCCTGAGTCTGCACATCACGGGATTTGGTAATAGATCCTGAAGCAGAGTCACCTTCCGTAAGGAAAAGCATAGTATTCGCCTTCACATCATCATTTGCCTTAGGATCGTCGTAGTGCACTCGGCAATCCCTTAGTTTTTTATTATGAAGATTGGCCTTTTTAGCACGCTCATTTGCTAATTTTTTAATTCCGGAAATCTCCTTACGCTCCCGCTCTGACTGTAAAATTCTCTTCAAAAGAGCATCCGCAACAGCAGGATTTTTATGAAGGTAATTATCCAGTTCGGTTTTTAAGAAATCGTTGATAAACGTTCGCACAGTTGGTCCATCTGGTCCTACCGATTGAGATCCTAGTTTGGTTTTAGTCTGGGATTCGAAAACAGGCTCCTGAACTCGAATAGAAATTGCAGCTACGACACTTTGGCGAATGTCAGAAGCATCGTAATCTTTCTTAAAGAATTCTCTTACAGTCTTTACAACCGCCTCTCTGAATGCTGCCAAGTGAGTTCCACCTTGAGTTGTATATTGCCCATTTACGAAGGAATAGTACTCCTCCCCATACTGATTAGAGTGCGTGAGTGCCATTTCTATGTCATTCCCTTTCAGGTGAATGATTGGATAGCGCTGGCTTTCCTCGTCTATTTTATTAGAAAGAAGATCGAAAAGTCCTCGATCTGAAAAGTACTTCTTACCATTATAATTGATCGTGAGACCGGCATTTAGATAAGCATAATTCCAGATTTGGTTTTCCAAGTATTCAGGAATGAAATGATAGTTTTTAAAAATCCCTCCATCAGGAGAAAAAACCACCTTGGTACCATTTCGATCTGAGGACTTAATTATTGGTGCATCATTGACCAAAATTCCCTTTTCGAATTCAGCAACTTTTGTTTCTCCTTCGCGGTAAGCCTGTACTTTGAAAAAATCGGAAAGTGCGTTCACAGCTTTTGTACCCACCCCATTAAGTCCTACCGATTTTTGAAAGGCACCAGAATCATATTTACCACCTGTATTTATTTTGGACACACAATCGATGACTTTACCAAGAGGAATCCCACGGCCATAATCACGGACTTCCACTTTATGGTCAGAGATTTTGACATCAATAGTTCTTCCGTAGCCCATCATGTGTTCATCGATGGAATTATCCAAAACTTCTTTTACCAATACATAGATCCCATCATCCTGAGCGCTTCCGTCTCCCAATTTACCGATATACATACCCGGTCTTAGTCGGATATGTTCCCTCCAATCCAGGGATTTTATACTGTCTTCTGTGTATTTTACTTCTCCAGCCATAGTTTAATTGATGCTTATTCTGCTCAAGAATTATTTTTAACCTGATTGAATTTCCCTACTAGAATACCAAACAAACCTAACACCCATAGCACAAAAAGGCCTGGAATGAGGTAGAAAAAGAAATTAAATTGACTTGCTGCTATTACTTCCTGATTATTGATGGCATGGGTATAAAATATCAACATTGCTAAGCTCATATTTAGAATTCCACCAAAGGAATAAAACCAAGCCAAATAGTAATCCCGAAACTTATCACCAATAGGAAAAATACGTATCAATCCTTTGTGGTTTTTGGTTTCAAGCAGTTTTGGGGGCAACAGGACAAACACATTCATAATAATAAATATGGCAATCATTCCATAGAAAAATGTGCCCTTACTTAGCTTTTCCGGCGATAATCCATTTTCATCGTAATTATAGCTGACATTTTCTGGTAACGCAGAATAGAAATAAAGCAAGAAGAAAATGAAGAGGGTAACACTAAGGAAATAAAAGGCTTTTCCGAATCGGTAATACATAATTGAGGGGAATTGAATGTGCTAATATAAAGGATTTGAGCAAACAGAAACCGACTTCTCGATGTTCCTTTTATCATTATCTTTGACAAGTAGCTTCAGAAAAACACCCAAAATAATGAACCTCAGTCCAGTAGTGATCGCGATCCCGATGTATTTCATCTTGATGGCAATAGAAATGATTGCGCTTAGATTTCAAAAACATCCCGGATATAGACTCAATGATGCCGTGACAAATATCAATTGTGGAGTAATTTCACAAGTCACTGGCGTATTCATCAAAATCCTTTCAATCGGGATTTATACCTTGATTTATCAGCATCTCGCCTTTTTTCAAATCCCTAATAACATCTGGACATTTCTCCTACTCTTCTTCCTTTATGACTTTTGCTATTATTGGGCCCACAGGATGAGCCATGAGATCAATTTATTCTGGGGAGGACATGTGGTGCATCACTCTAGCGAAGAGTACAATCTCTCTGTTGCACTTCGTCAAAGTAGCACACAAACGATATGGACTTTCTTCTTTTACTTTCCACTGGCTCTCTTAGGTTTTGATCCGGTGATGTTGGTTTTGGCATCTGGAATTAATCTATTGTATCAATTCTGGATTCACACTGAAGCAATTGATAGAATGGGGTTCTTGGAAAAATTCATGAATACGCCTTCCCACCACCGGGTCCATCACGGAAGAAACCCAAAGTACATTGATAAAAATCATGCGGGTACATTCATCATATTCGATAAATGGTTTGGCACTTTTCAAGAAGAAGAAGAAAAGCCTACCTATGGCATCACTACTCCGGTAAAAAGTTGGAACCCTGTTTGGGTAAATGTAGCTCATTATTCCACTATGAAGGATGAGCTGAAAATGATTCCCTACTGGTCAGATCGAGTGAAATATCTTTTCAATAAACCAGGCTGGTTGCCCGATTACTTAGGTGGCTACCGAGCCCCGAAAGAGGTGGAATCAGATTATCAAAAATTTGACACCGTTGTCCCGCCCTCATTTAACTGGTATGTTTTAACTCAATATATCTTCGTGTTGTTACTGACAGGTTTCTTTCTCTTCAAAGTCGAATCATTCACTTGGATGCCGAAAGTATTGGTAAGTGCTATCATCATTTGGACGACGGTAAGCTTTTCGGGAGTTTTTGAAAAGAGAGGTTGGTATTTGCCTCAAGAGCTGATAAGAATTTTAGCTTTTGTGGGAGTTGTCTTTTTCCTAATTCAATCTCTCCTACCTTTGCCGATTCTAATTGTAGTTCTAAGTACATACACGCTGACTTCCTTCTTTTGGCTCTGGAAAAATCAACAGCTAAAATCTCAAATCCCTTCTATTTCCTTATAGACATGAATAAATCTCTTTTACTTTTCTCTGCCCTTATTCTTTCCGCATCTCTTTCTTGCAGCTCCAAAAGAGATACAGGAAGCATGAATATGGAAAACTGGAAAGCTGACCATTACGGATGTAAGGGATTAAGAATGCAGGATTTAGAAGAGCTAGAGCGACTCAAAAACACATTTCTAGGAGTTGACAATCAAGCTTTGATCAAGACATTTGGACGCCCTGACCGAGTGGAATTGGTGGACAAAAGCCAGACTTTTTTCTTCTACTTCCTTGAGCCAAGCAATGCCTGTGAAGGGGTAGAAATAGAAAAAGAACCCCTAAGAGTTCTTTTTCGCTTGAATGCTATAAGTAAAGTTTCGGAAGTTACTATTACAACCCTGAACCCATAAAACAAAGCGCAGCGGCTCCCAAAGTTCCTGCATTGTTTTCCAAAGTGGCTTTTTTCAGGACCAAATCCTTACCGTAATATTGCGTTAAATATTGCTTGATCGTTCGGTCAAGTGTAGGCATCATAAACTCCAGACCTGCTGAAATCCCACCACCGAAGAAAACATCCGTAACATCTAAAATCCTGATTGCGGATACTATGGCTTCTCCAAGTATTCGAGCTACTTCTTCAAAAACCATTATAGAGACTAGGTTTCCGGCCTTTGCAGTATCCACGAGAAGGTGAGTGCCCAGCTCTGCTCCAACCAATACGCCTGCTTTTTCAGGGTAAGCATCGATCAGACGAGCCATAATATTCAATATCCCTTGTCTACCTATAAGAGTTTCAAGTCTTGCTGCTCCTTTTGATAGCATATGGCCCATTTCCATGGCGTTGCCTCTTGATCCTTTGAACACTTGTCCATCTAGAACCAAGGCACTTCCTATCCCTGTTCCCATAGTGATAAAAAGGAAATTTTGAGGAGGATCATCTTTGCCAAAATAAAACTCTCCGATAGCCGCAGCAGCAGCGTCGTTCTCTAAAGCAAAAGAATGTTTCGGGTATTTTGATTCCAAATTCCCCTTCAAGTCAAAACCATTTAAACTTGGGATTGCTGGAATTTCCAAAGGAGTAGTTCTGTCTTTCGAGATCATTCCAGGCAAGCCAATTCCTACTTCCTTAACTTGCGGATACTTTTCGATATACTTGCCCAAACCTGCAATAAATGCAGGCCCAAAACCTTCAGGATGGTCACGATATGAAGTGGTATCTTCCTTAACAAAGTCTAAAATATTGCCTTCTCTGTCAACAAGGCCAATTTTCAAGTGAGTTCCCCCCACGTCCACTCCAAGGAAATGCGCTTCCTGATTTTGCATAGTATTGTTAATAGGTTTACGGTTTCAAAAAAGCAAAAGAAAAGTATTACTTCCTATAATCCTTCCCAATCTGCTGGAAAATTTTGAAAACTGCAGGACAAACGAGGGTATTTTTAAGTGAAAGCTCCAAAATACCATGCATTTTTTTACGATCGGTATGTGGATATTCTCTGCAAGCCTTTGGACGATCCTCATAGACCAGGCATTTATTATCTGCTCCCAAAAAAGTACAAGGAGAAGAATTAAGCACAAAATCTCCTTCTTCATCTCGATGTAAATATGCATCGATGAATGCACTGCTTCTCATTCTAAAAACCTTAGCCAATCGATCTATATCAGTATTCAGAAAAATTGGACTCGTAGTTTTACAACAGTTTGCACAGTCCAAACAATCTATTTCTCGAAAGGCTTCCTTATGCAGTTCTTCGAATTTTTCATCTAAAACCTTGGGCTTTACTTTTTTGAGCCTAGCCTTCAATTTTTGATTAGAAGAATATTCTGATTTACTCTCTTTATTGAAATTTTTAAGGTCTATTTCCAAAATACATAAAAGTTAATTAATGAAAATATTCATTTAGAGAAAATAAATTCTTTTATAAAAGATAGATTTTCAGTACCTTATACAGGCAACAAACTCTAAAAGCCATGAGAACTCATCCTTCAGAATTATACTTCTATCATAGCCCAGCACAACCTGTAGACAAACAAACCCTCGCATATGCGAAGTCAATAGCTCAATTTGTCAATTCCATTGATATCAGCAAGGAAAAACTAACAGCTACACAATGGAATACCCTCTTGATCAAATTAAACTTAAGAGCTAAAGACTTGCTAAACCGTGCCCATCCAGACTACCAACGATTCATTGCTGGTAAAAACTGGGATGAAGAAAGCTGGCTGAACATCCTGATCAAATCTCCCAATCTGATCAAAGCTCCCATCGCTACTTTGCGTAATAGGGCGATTATGTGTAGTACACCAACTGATATTTTAAAGCTTAATTCGATGCATTTAGTCTAATACCATCCGATTCTATTTGAATCATTCTGGCTTTATATAACTGTCCTATGCATTGTTTGAAATGCTTTTTGCTCATGCCTAAGTGTTGCTGAATTTCTTCAGGAGCAGACTTATCATGCAAGGGCATAAAACCTTTAGCTTCTAATATTGCTAGTATTTTTTCTGACCCTTCATCATATTTTATCCGACCAGGAGGCAATAGCTGCAAATCCAGTTTTCCGTCCTCGCGATTTTTTTTGATGTAAACCTTCCTTTTTTCGCCAAGCTCCAGAGGCTGGAAAACTTCATTTTTAAAAAGTAAGCCTTCGTACTCATTATCGATTAGGACTTTGAATCCCAGATCAGTTTCTTCGAAAATTACTCCTTCGAGCTCCTTTCCTTCTTCCCAATCCATTGGAGCCAAGCGCAGAAAATCTCTATACTTATTGACTCCAATTAATCTATTGGTCTTAAAGTCCACACAAACTTTAACTAAGTATTTCTGGCCAACTTCCATATTTTTACCCATTTCTGATTTGGGAACAAATAGATCTTTTGGCAATCCCCAGTCAACAAAAGCTCCAAAAGAGGTGATTTCTTTGGCCTCCAAAACAGCAAACTCGTCCAGAAGTGCAAGAGGTTTTTGCGTCACCGCAACTGGCCGATCCTCGCTATCTGTATATACAAACACTTCGATTTCGTCACCTTCTTTTTCTTCGCCTTTGAGGTATCCTTTTGGGAGTAAAAGTTCTTCGCCAGAGCTCAAGGCTAAGTAAGCCCCGAAATCCGTGAATCTATTGATGGGTAATTTTGAAATTAAACCTAGTTCTTTCATGTGGCAAAGGTAGCTAATAATCGCAGTTTGAAACTGAACTTTTGTGACAAACAAAGTCGAAGATCGAAAGTTAAAAAATTGGATTTGCTACAAGTCGGGAGTAGCTTTGAGGTCTTCAACTGATACAAACCGGTGGATCTAAACCCAAATTCTAACTATAATTTTTAATCATTTATTATGAAAAACATCTCAGTCATTGGTTCTGGTACTATGGGAAACGGCATAGCACACGTATTTGCGCAGCATGGCTATGACGTAAGCCTTATTGATATCAAGCAGGAATTCTTAGATAAAGCCTTAACAACTATCACCAAAAATTTAGATAGACAAGTGGGTAAAGGTTTGGTTAGTGAAGAAGACAAAATCGCAGCTTTAGGTAGAATTCAAACTTTCACAGCTTTAGATCAAGGAGTGAAATCTGCCGATTTGGTAGTGGAAGCTGCTACTGAAAATATGGAGATTAAACTGGATCTTTTTCGCCAAATCGACCAATACAGTCCTGATTCAGCTATTCTAGCTAGCAATACTTCTTCTATTTCTATTACAAAAATAGCCGCTGCTACAAAACGTCCTGAGCAAGTGATAGGGATGCATTTCATGAATCCTGTACCAGTAATGAAGCTCGTAGAAGTTATTCGTGGGTACGCAACTTCAGATGAGGTCACTGCAAAGATCATGACTTTGTCCGGTAAACTTTCCAAAGATCCTGTGGAAGTTAATGACTATCCAGGCTTTGTCGCCAATAGAATACTGATGCCAATGATTAATGAGGCGATCTATTCTTTGTTTGAAGGTGTGGCAGGCGTAAGTGAAATTGACACTGTAATGAAACTTGGGATGGCTCACCCTATGGGTCCGTTGCAATTGGCAGATTTTATCGGTTTGGACGTCTGCCTTTCTATTCTTAGAGTCCTTCATGAAGGTTTTGGCAACCCAAAATACGCTCCTTGTCCCCTATTGGTAAATATGGTTCAGGCAGGCTATAAAGGGGTGAAATCCGGAGAGGGTTTTTATAAATACACGGCTGGAAGCAAAGATTCAATCGTGTCTCCTCGCTTTTCAAAATAAGAACTCATGCACATCGCAGTATCTGGAAATATAGGCAGCGGAAAAACTACGCTCACCGAAAAATTGGCCAAACACTATGGCTGGAAAGCTGAATTTGAAGCTGTAGACAACAACCCTTATCTTCCTGATTTCTATGAGGATATGAAAAGATGGGCTTTTCATCTACAGGTCTATTTTCTCAATTCCCGCTTCAATCAAATTAAGAAGATCCAAGAAAGTGACACCCCTACTATACAGGATAGAACAATTTATGAAGACTCATACATTTTCGCGGCTAATCTATATAAAAGTCAGCTTTTGACAGAGCGGGATTATGAAAACTATCAAAGCTTGTTTTCGAGTATGATTTCTCATGTGAAAGCTCCAGATCTTTTAATCTATCTAAAAGCGGATATCCCCAAATTGGTAGGTCAAATAGAAAAAAGAGGGAGATCCTATGAGACTACAATGCGAATAGATTACCTGAAAAATCTTAATACGCACTACGAAGAATGGATTGCAAATTATACTGAGGGTAAGCTTCTGATAATTGACGTCAATAACCTTGACTTTGTCGAGAATCCTGGAGATTTCTCATTCGTAGTGGAAAAAGTAGAACGGGAAATTTTCGGATTGTTTTCCTAATTTGATTTCATATCAAGAAAAAAAGAGTCCCGCATGTTCGGGACTCTTTTTTGTTTAGGACTGATATTTCCGATTAAACCAATTCAAAAGCATAACACGTTGTTCTTCTTTTGGGTTAATAAGTAATTGGTCCAAGCGCTTCAAAGATCCTCCGGTCATCAGGGTTTCGAAAGGTGTAATTCTAAAAAGTTTGTACCCATGAATCCTAGTCTGCAAGTCAAATTGAGCATCATTATACGCTGTAAGCTTCCATCCTATTGCCCCATTTCCTGAGAAATCTCCTGGCTCACTAGGCTCGCCGAAACAATACTTTGCAACGGGAGGACCATTCCATATTCTTTGTTGCATTCCTACCTTCAGGCATTCCTTCTCATAAGTTCGGCAAAGTCTTTTTTGCGTTTCCGTGAACGGAAAGTTTAACTCAGCATATAGATCCGACCTAAAAGTTACTTGTCTGTACCTGTTAAAATGCAATTCTTCATCATAAACGAAAAGGTTTCTGCCAATTTTAAAATCAAACTTTAGCTTTTGCAACAAAGGAATTTCACCTATGCCTGCAAGGTCAGAATAGATCTCTGAAAGCCAGTTTCTACCTTTTGTGTCTAAATATTTTGGTTCTAATTCCAATTCAAAATCCCGCTCAAAATCTACCTCTCCCTCACGTAAAATAAGGTCGAGTTGGCGAGTCATTAAGTTATCCATTGGGTTGGTTTTATAAAAACAGGATTGCGCTGTTAGTCTATGCAATTGAAAGCAAAGGGGGAAATTATCTACTTTTCATCCTTGTCAAGGTCGTCACCTATGCGTTGTTCCAGGTTTCCTTTTGACCCTGGGAATGTAGTTCTCTGGGAAATATCATATCCGATCCAAAACATGATTAACATGAATATCACAAACAGGACCAAAAAGATCTTTTTATTCCGCTGCATTTGCATTAATATTTAATTCTATGACACGCAAAATTAACCAATCATAAGAATTCTCAGACCATTGTTCATGAAATGTTGAATGAACCTGCCATAAAATTATACTTTTTCAAAATTGTGTTTAATTTTATGAAGACAGGACCAAACGTACTTTTTACTTCCAATACCCTTTTTCATCCGATCATGTATCAATCAATAAGCGAGCAATCAATTTATCAGTACTTTGGCGAAGATGAGCCAGAGATGATTAAAGAGATGATTGAGATAATTCTAGAAACCAACATCAAAGATTTAAGTGAATTAGATAAATTTCACAACCAGAATGATTTCCCAACAATTAAAAAACGATGCCACAAAGCTAAACCTAGCATGAGCTACATAGGAGCTCAAAAAACTCGTAAATTATTGGAAGAAATGGAGAACAATCCTAATGATTTCCTAGTACTCAATAATGACCTACAGACTCAACTATCTACTATAGAAAAGGAACTTAAACTGTTTCTGGAGGATCTAAACTAAATCACAGAATAAAAACCCTAATGAAAATTCAGCGAAAACTACTGTCTTTGGCTTTGCTTTGCATTGTCTTTTTGCAAGCTCATGCGCAGTCAACTTTAAGCGTAGATTACATCATGCGAGATCCTAAGTGGATGGGAACTTTCCCTTCTTCTGCATCTTGGAGTGATGATTCTCAGACGATTTACTTCAGATACAATCAAGCAAATGATCCTGCCGATTCCCTGTACAAACTTACATTAGCCAATAAAGCAGCAATATCAAAAGTGAGCTGGACTGAAATGAGAGCCAATGAGCGAAATGGAGAAGAATTCAATGCAGACAAATCGCTCCGAATATTTCAGGAAGGCAAAAAACTGAAGCTTGAGACGATGGCTACTGGCGTGTCAACATTACTATTAGAGTGGCCTGAAAACTTTTCTAATGCTAAGTTCATGGCTAATGAAAACGAAATCTCATTCGCATCTAAGAACAATCTTTATGTGTTCAACAGATCCACCAAAACTGTTAAAAAAGTCACCAACATTTCTACCGAATCTAAGCCAAAAGAAAAATCTAAATCAGGAGAGGAAAAAGTGGCTTGGCTTGAATCTGAAAACCTGGAACTACTAACTGTAGTGAAAGAACGTAAAGAAAAGGATAAAATGCGTCGCGAATATCGTGATGCTTTTCGCGATTCAGAAGAAGAAGAATTCACTTACTATACGGAAGGTAAAAGCCCAGTGAACCTTCAATTATCACCTGACGGCAATTACGCTACCTTTTCTATCTATACTTCTTCAAGTAACAAGAATACGATAGTTCCTGATTATGTGGACGCATCAGGCTATACCACTGATCTTAATACGCGATCTAAAGTAGGAACAACCCCTACAAAAATGGAAGTTGGGATTTATGATTTGACTCGTGATACAGTTTATTTTATCAGTACGTCGGACCTTCCTGGAATCAAAGATTTGCCGGATTACGTGACAGATTATCCAGATAAAACTTGGGAGGAGAAAGAAAGAGAGGTATCCTTATCGAGTCCATATTTTTCTCCTGATGGAAAAAATGCAATTGTCAATATTGGATCGGCAGACAACAAAGATCGTTGGATCGCTGCAGTTGATCTCCACACAGGAAAATTGAATACACTTGATAGACAGCGTGATGAAGCTTGGATTGCAGGTCCTGGGATTGGAAGATCCTTCTATGGTGGCACGCTAGGGTGGCTCCCAGACAATAAGCACATATACTTCCAGTCAGAAGAAAGTGGATATTCACATCTCTATGTGCTAGACATAACTACTGGAGATAAGAAAGCTTTAACTTCAGGGACTTATGAGGTTTTTGACCCCTTTCTCTCTAAGGATAAAAAGTCTTGGTACCTGACTACTTCTGAGGTAGATCCGGGGGAGCGTCATTTTTATAAAATGCCTTTGATGGGGGGAAAAATGCAAAAACTCACTTCCATGACTGGAAATAATGACGTAACTCTTTCTCCTGATGAAAAAAAGCTTGCCATAATCTACTCCTACAGTAATAAGCCCGCTGAGCTTTATCTTCAAGACAATAAAGTAGGAGCAAAAGCTGAGCAACTGACTTCAGGTCAAAGCGATGAATTCAAAGCATACAACTGGAGAGATCCCGAAATCGTACGATTCCCAGCAGAAGATGGAGCGCAAGTTCCGGCTAGATTGTATACTCCTGACCCTGCCAAAAGCAATGGAGCAGCAGTAGTTTTTGTCCACGGTGCAGGCTATTTGCAAAACGTCCACAAATGGTGGAGTAGCTACTTTAGAGAGTATATGTTCCACAACTTACTCACTGATCTAGGTTATACAGTTTTGGATATTGATTACCGTGGATCTGCTGGTTACGGCCGTGATTGGAGAACAGGAATTTATCGTCACATGGGTGGGAAAGATCTATCTGATCAAGTTGACGGGGTAAAATACCTAGTTGCTAATCATGGAGTAGACCCAGAGCGAGTTGGCTTATATGGAGGTAGCTATGGTGGATTTATTACCTTGATGGCACTATTCAATGCTTCTGAAACTTTCAAATCCGGAGCTGCCCTGCGCTCGGTAACTGACTGGGCACATTACAATCACGGCTATACCGCCAACATTCTGAATACTCCAGAAGAAGATCCGATTGCCTACCGTCGTTCCTCTCCTATTTACTTTGCAGAAGGCTTGAAGGGAAATCTACTTATGGCTCACGGAATGGTGGATGTCAATGTTCACTTCCAAGACGTGGTTCGCCTTTCTCAGCGTTTTATTGAGTTAGGAAAAGATAATTGGGAAATGGCAATCTATCCAGTGGAAGATCACGGGTTCGTAGAGCCTAGTTCTTGGACAGACGAATACAAGCGTATTCTAAAGTTGTTTAATAGCACCTTATTGGAAGAGTAAAAATTCAATTCTCAGAAAAAAATAGTGGCTGGTCTATCGATCAGCCATTTTTTTTCCTTGTACAGATCAATTCTTAAGATAAATTAATCTGATTAATTGGACTAGTAGTTTTGCAATAATAGTTTAATACTATTTTATTAGCAGAACTAAAAAAAAATCTATTGCTACTAATCCTACTCTCTTAAATTCATGCGAAAAATCCTCTCAGTTCTATTTGTCACGTTAACATTGCTTTCCTGTACAAGTGAAGAAAATCCTGTAATACCACCCACCGAAGAGTTTTCAATTTATGTGGAGAAAGAATATAAAGCAGATAATCAAACAAAATATGCTGTCTTACACAATGGTGATGGAAGTGTCCTTGATTTTAAAGAAGTAATCAATGACGATACATTAAAATTTACATTGCCTGAATCCACAGTCTATCATCTAACCATCTATAGTAGTGACGTCTATAATGGTGCCAAACATAGTATATTAAGCACCTATTTGAATATCACAGCAAACGGGAGCATAACTTTGGGTTTGCCAACTGAGTCTACATTAATTAGTGGAGAAAAGAGTAACAATTTTGAGGTGAAGGTCAATCATTCAGGAAATATAAAAATTATCGGCATTAGCAATGCAATAGGAAATAAATCCACTAGCTCCACTGTTTCCAGTAATTACGCAAGTGCAGAAATGACCAGTGATAAAGATTTAGATGAACATCTAATCTCATTAATGGATATGAACGGAAGATCCTACTATAAGCTCTTCTTTATTGAGGAAGGAAAGATCAACTACACCTTCGATTTCGAAGAGTTTAAAACTTATGAGCATGAAATTCAAATCGAAAACCAAGAA
The DNA here is from genome assembly GCF_900182815.1 of Algoriphagus winogradskyi. Taxonomy (GTDB): domain Bacteria; phylum Bacteroidota; class Bacteroidia; order Cytophagales; family Cyclobacteriaceae; genus Algoriphagus; species Algoriphagus winogradskyi. Next base: position 88,834 of record NZ_FXUA01000001.1, read on the forward strand.
TTAAACTTTTCAAGTTTACAGGTTCATGAAATGGTAATTAGGAACAATGCATTAAAAAGAGCATTTTCAAGAATGGTATTCCCCGCAGGATTTTTTGGAGATCAACCCGAAAACTACACTCTGGGCTTCATGGATGGGTTTTCAATTTACGAGACCAGCATTAGCGCCCGTGTTAGAAGTAATTCAAATCTATCGCTATTCATTCGAGCAAGATTTTCAGCTCTTCCAACACTTGATTTGGCTACCCCTCAAACATTACAAATTAAATCTGAAAATTTGTCAAATTTCGGTTTGATTCTACCTGCTTCCTTCGAAAGATGGAGTGCCCGCTGGCGGTACCAAGAAAATAATACAATTTCCATGGCATGGAGTATATATGGTAATACTACCGAAATACCTGAATTTAAAATGCCCGCAGAACTCGTGGAGCAAAACGATCACCTTCAGAAGATTTCTGACCTAAAACTTGAGACTGTTACGGCTATTAAAGGGAAGTACACCTATGAGGAATGGTTATTAAATGAGTTTGTTGAACGGAATGATCCCTTAGAATTTCAGGAAGTCACATGGACTGAATTATATTAAGCGAATAAAAAATTGTTGTTAATCAATCGTTGAGAAGCCATAAAAAAAGAGTCCCGGACACCCGGGACTCTTTTTGGTAAATACGGACGAAAGATTTTTCGCCTGTACATTAATTAACTCATCAACAATTCAATAATCTGGGCGGGTGCTTGCACACCTTCAACTTTATCATCCTCAATCTGTTTTCTCAATTCATATTCCAGTTCGAAGATCAAACCGGATACAAAGACCTTGTCCATTCTCAAATCGCTTTCAAACGAAGCGTATTTTCTTTTTCCTGTCAGGTCGATTCCATATTGATGGAAGACCTTGGAGATTTTTCGTAAATCAGTATAATTTTTCATGTGCTTAAATTTTTTCAAAGGCCACCTAGCCTGTCCCGAGTTTAATTCAGGGGAATCTCACCTAGCATGCTCATCTCGATAAAATTCGAAAAAAGAATTACTCGATTTCAGTGGGTATATAGTTTAAACCCTTGCTAATCTTGCCGACTAGCAAGGGTAATTAATTCAATTTTTGCTTAAACGTATGCGGCAGCTTCTGACTCAAACTCTTCCACATTAGTATCTTCGAGTTCGATGTGCTTCTTCTCACCTTTCCCGATTTTCACCATAAATCTGTCAAACAAGTAATAGATTACCGGCACCACGACCAAAGTCAGGAACATGGAAGAAAGCAAACCACCGATGATCACCCAGGCCAAGCTGTTTTTCCATTCAGCACCTGCACCAGTTGCCAAAGCAATCGGCATCATACCTATCACCATCGCAATCGTAGTCATCAAAATCGGTCGGAATCGGATCTTCACAGCTTTTTCTAATGCTGCTTTCACCTCTACTCCTTCTTCTTTCAGCTGATTAGTGAAATCGACCAAAAGGATCGCATTCTTCGCTACCAGCCCCATCAGCATGATCAGACCCATGATGGAGAAAATACTTAGCGTTCCTTTCGTAAGTGCCAGAGCAAGCAAGGAACCGATCAATGCCATAGGAAGTGAGAACATCACTACTAGTGGATAGATATATGAATCGTACAATGCAACCATGATCAAATAGATCAAGATGATGGATGCCAATAGCGCGACTCCCAAGGATCCGAAACCTTCACTTTGGTTTTTCATGTCACCGTCATAGTTGATCTGAACTTGTTGTGGAAGTGTCATGGCATCTATCGCTGCAGTCAATTCAGCACCGACTGTACCCGAAGGCACACCTGCTACCTGAGAAGTGATTTTCACGGAAGAAACACGGTCTCTTCGCTCCAACTTAGTCGGACCTTCTGACTGATTCACTTTTGCAAACTGCTCTAGCTTCACCAGTTTTCCGCTTCTATTCAAGAACGTAAGGTTCTGAACATCCGAGATTGATTTTCTGTCAAACTCATTCAGTTTCACCAAAATGTCATATTCGTAATCACCGTCCGTGAATTTGGAATCATCATTTCCATTGAAAGCTACCTGAAGTGCTCCACCCACCATATCCATGGAAAGACCAAGCTCATTCATTTTGTAGCGATCTACTTCTACTCTAATCTCTGGATTACCATCTTCAAGAGAACTCTCGATTTTACGGGTTCCTTTAAGACCAGTAAGAATCGCTTCTATTTTCTCAGAAACTACTCGAATGGAATCCTTATCCGGTCCAGATACAATCACTTGAATCGGTGCATCGTTCGCAGTACCCATGATGGAAATCGGAACACCTGTGTACTCTGCTCCTGTGATATTTTCCTCCAAGTAATTCTCTAGTGTTCGTGCATAATCAGGACCTGTCATCGATCTGTGTTCCGGATCCACCAATTTCACCAATATCTCAGAGGTAAAAGGAGAAGACTGAGAACCTGTAAATTGACCAGAAGCTACACCAACAGTCGTAAATACCTCGGTCACTTCCGGTAGGGTTCTTAAGTAATCTTCCACCTCACGAGTCTTAAAGTTGGTTTGCTCCAAGGTTGCATCTTTTGGAAGCTCCAGTCTAAGTAGGAATTCTCCTCTATCACCTTCGGAAACGAATTCCGAACCAATAAAGCCTTTGATCACCAAGAAGAAAGAAGAAATAAAGAGGACGAAAGTGATTGCGAGCAAAGCGACTTTATGCGCAAATCCCCATCTTAAAATTCCAACTAACCAATCCACAAATGAATCCAATCCAGACTCGAACCCATAGACGATTTTTCCAAAGAAGGAATTCTTATCCAAATGCTCCAGCTTCGAGAATCTTGAGGTGAGTAGCGGAATCAACGTAAATGCAACAAGCAATGAAATCAAAGTAGCTGTCGCAACTGTAATACTGAACTGAGCCAAAATACCTCCAATCAAACCTCCGGTCATTGCTAATGGCACGAATACCACGATAATCACCAAGGTGATAGAAACTACTGTTGCCCCGATTTCACGAATACCATCGTAGGAAGCCTGAGCGATAGTTTTACCCATTTCCAGGTGACGGTAGATATTTTCTATCACCACAATGGCATCATCCACTAGGATACCAACCACGAGTGAAAGTGCTAGCAATGACATGAGGTTCAGGGTAAATCCTGCCAAGAACATGACCGTGAATGTCGCCACAATGGAAGCCGGCACAGCTACCATCACGATAACTGCATTACGGATACTGTGTAAGAACAACAGCATGATCAAAGCCACCAGTACAACTGCAATAATCAAATCAGTAATTACATGATTGGCTGCTTCCAAAGTAAACTCAGAAGTATTTTGGGAGATCTGGAAAGAAACACCTTCAGCAGTATAGGTCTGCTCCAAGATTTGGAGTTCTTGCACTAATACTTCAGAAACTTCCACTGCATTGGCATCGGATTGCTTTTGAACAGTCAAACCAATAGCCGATTTACCGTTAAGTCTGGTAAGAATATCTTCGTCTTTGTAAGAATCGGCTACTTCCGCCACTTCTTTCAGCTGAATCGGTGATTCATCTGATCGATAAGCGATCACCAGATTTTCAATGTCCTGAATGTTCTGGAATTTTCCAGCAAGGCGGATCAACACCTGACCTTCGTTGTCTTTCAATCGTCCGGTAGGAAAATCAAGATTACTGGAATTGATAGTCTGAGCTACAGTAATCGGCGAAATACCATATGCATCCAGCTTGTTTCTATCCAAGTTTACTTTGATCTCACGTTCAGTACCGCCCAGCATATTCACTTGGGCCACACCTTTGATCTGTGCCAAAGAAGGCTGGATTTTATTTTTCACCAAATCATAAAACTCAGAAGGCTTCAAATCTGAATAAATAGCCAATTGCATAATTGGCAAATCATCCAGATCAAACTTGCCCAAGCTCGGCGGATCAGCGTCTTCAGGGAGATCACCCAAGATCGCGTTGATCTTGCGCTGTGCATCCTGCATGGAATAATCGACGTCTTCTCCAGCTTCCAGCTCTATCGTGATAATAGAAATACTCTCCTGAGAAATGGAATTCATGGATTTGATACCTTCCAATGAAGCCACCGCATCCTCGATTTTCTTCGTTACAGAAGTTTCCACTTCAGATGGTGCAGCACCGGGATAGATGGTAGAAATGGTCACCACATTGGTTTCCATTTTTGGCAAAAGCTCGTAGGACAATTGCGTGTAGGAAAAAATCCCCAGCAAAGTCAGTACGGTAAACAGTACGACCACCATGGTCGACCGTTGTATTGATATTTTAGTGATTTGCATAGTTTACTGAACTTTCACTTTAGTACCTTCTTTCACATTAATCAAACCTGAAGCAATCACTTCGTCACCAGCTTTCAAACCATCCAAAATCTCTACAGTTCCGTCATCCAATGGGTTGATTTTCACAGGGCGATATACAGCAACACCGTCTTTGATCAAGTAAACTCCCGGGTCTTTTAAGCTTCCAGAAATTGATTTTCTATCGATTTTCAACACTTTCTCTTCTTCGGAGAATTTGAATTGAGCCGTTCCAAACATACCTGGCTTGATTTCATCCTGGTTTTTGCTGTTCATGATCAACTCCACTTGGTATTTGAAAGAGGCATCCGCTTTGTCAGAAATGAAGTGAACCTTGCCAGTGAAATCCTGATTGGCCATTGCGTTGACACGCACTGCGATCTCATCACCTTTATTTACTTTGGAAATTTCAGTTTCAGTGACGTTCACGGAAAGTTTCAATGGATTTTTGTTGATAATGTCTACCAAAGGCATTCCTGGGCTCACCAATGTTCCCATTTCGTAGTAATCTTCATTGATAAAACCTGCAATAGGAGCAGTCACCTGCGTGTCGTCCAATCTCTTTTTCAAAGCTGAAAGTTGGGCATCGGCTATTTTGAAAGCGTTTTCATTTTCTTCCAATTGCTTTTTAGTGATCGCATCCGTAGCGGCTAGATTTTCAAAACGCTTCAAATCTTTCTCAGCTTGATCTCGCCTTAGTTTAGCAATGGTGTATTCAGAACGTATCAATCGATCATCGATTTGTACAATCAAATCGCCTTTACGCACGTAATCCCCTTTTCTTCTTTGGATCTTCACGATCGCACCAGAAGTCTCAGCCATCAATTTCAATTCCTGCGATGGTTCGAAAATCCCGTTCGCTTCAAAATTTCTATTGACGGTCTTCTCCTCCACTTTTTCCACAGTCACTGAGATATACTCACTTGACTTCATGGCAAGGGTGGCCGCTTCGTTCATTTCTTGCTTGTTGTTGTAAAGCGTGAAGGCAACCGCTCCTACACCTACCAGGAGAAGTACTATGATTATTAATTTTTTCATCGTTTCGTTGGTATGAGTTTTCTATTAGAGTAAAAGATTTTTGATTTTTCCAGATGAGTTCAGAATCTCTAATTGAGCGATTCGAACCTGTATGATTTGATTGTTGTAATTGGCTTGCGCTTCACGCTGAGTAGTCTCCGCATCCAGCAAATCAGTCAATGGGCTTAGCCCTTCCTTGTATAGCAAGGTGGTCTCGCTAAGTACATCATTTGCCAAATCCAGGTTACTATCCAGAGATTCCAGTGTACTTAAGGAATTGTAGTATTTGTTCAGTGCATTTTTGTATTCCAAATCTGCAGCATCTTCAGCCTGAAGACGATCGAGGCTTAACTGCTGGGCAGCAACCTTTGACTGGGCGGCTTTGTATTTAGTCTGCATTCCGTCAAAAATCGGAATCTGAAGTTTCACACCAATCAAAAATCCTTGGTACCAAACTTTGTTTTGACTTAGGAAATCGAAACTGTCAGAGAAGGCATTCTTATTGAAATCTGCAAAACCAACCAATTGTGGCTGATGAGCCGCTTTGATATTTTTGTATTCGTATTCGTACAATTTCTCCTGTACTCCCAACACCTGGATATCTTTTCTATCAAAAATGTTAAAATCATTGATTTGAAAATCCTTCACTTTCTGGTTCATGTCCGCAACTGAGTGATCCAAAGTGATCTCCGTATCAACAGGAATTCCCATCAATAACTTCAAGTAACCTTCCTGTTGGTAGATAGCGATATCAAGATTTTCCTGCTCACTTTTGATGGAAGTAAGGTTTACCTTCACACGATTGAGATCCACTTTTCTAGCCAAATCATTCTCATATTGAGATTGAAGGATTTTTTCCAAACTTTCCAACTGATCTATATTTGCCCGTAAATTTTCTTTCTGAAGCTCCAATTGAATCACTCCCAAGTAATTCATTGAGATCTCATGAATCACGTCTTCTTCAGACTTCTCAGCCAAAATTCGATAAAACTCTTCTCCAGTTTTCGCGGCTTTCAAACCAATCAAATAGGAATTGCTGAAGATCAACTGGTTCAATTCAAAACCAGCCTTTAAGGACTGAGGAACGCCAAGAGAAATTACCTGAATGTCATTTGGGTCTCCACCAAAAATCCCGCCTGGCACTGCCTGAGGAAATACGTCCAAGAAATTATTGTACTGACCGTAGGCAGAGAACTGCGGAAGACCTGCCCCTCGGATCTCATTTCGCTGATACTTAGCTTTTTCCTCATCCAGAATCGCCTTTTTCAGCGTTCTGTTGTTTTCCAAACCGATCTCAATACTCTCTTTCAAAGTGAGGGTATCCGGTAGGTTAAATTCTTGCACCATCTCTTGCCCCATTGCCATTGCAGGAGCAATCAAGAAAAATGCATACGTTAAATACTTCTTTAACATGTCGCTGAATAATAGTTAGTTATAAAATATATAGTTGGTTCTGTTTTTTATGAACTTACTGTTCAAATTTTTTTAAGCCTGTTGTCTTTTGAAGCGCTCAAACAAAGCTGGAATCTCCTTTTTGAAGAAGCCTAAAAAATTAGAAAAGTCTTTCATATTGCAGTTGAATTCTGGATTCTTATCCGTTCTAATTTCTAGTACTTCATCTATGAATTTCTGGATCTCAGAAATGTTTTCTAAATCTTTTTGGAAGTCCTCTCTCCAATCGCTCACCTTCAGAGCAAAATATCTTTTACGATCACCTGGACGTGTAGAATAAACACATCTTCCTTTAGCCTGAAGGAAAGTAAGCGCATTACTCACCGCACTTTTACTTACGCTGAGCTGCTCCACTATTTCGTCAAATGAAACCTCACCTTCTTCATGAACCAATAGAAGACCTATAATTCTACCTACCAATGGCTGCATTCCTTTATGCTCGTGAAATACACCAATTCGTTCGATTAATTCTTTATGTCTTTCAGTTAATACCATCTTCTTTCTATTTGGGTTATGGGCTAGTAACGGGACAAAGGTAAACAAAGTTCAGTTAGTTCTGCAAATACAGAACAAAGTTTTATGAAATATTTTTGACAATGACTTTCTGCCCGGTTTTGAGAAGATCAACCTAAGTGATCTTTATTTACGGGTTGTTTCAGTAAGTCGTCTCCGAAAATTCTTTTCCGGTGATTCTCTCCCCATACGTGAAGTGCAGCTATTACATCTTTGAGCGTCTCACCGTACTTGGTCATGGTGTATTCTACTGTCACAGGAAAAGTATCATACACCGACCGTTTCACAAGCTGGTTCAATTCCAGATCACGAAGCTCTTTCGAAAGCATTCGGTCTGTTATCCCTGGGACTTGCTTAGAAATTTCCGAAAATCGCTTATATCCATGCAGTAAAGCTACGATAATTGGCAGCTTCCATTTTCCATTCAATACATCCAGCGCATCCTGAACTGGGCGGATAATCCCTGTGCATTGCGTATGATTTGACTTATCTAACTTTTCCATAACATCCTTTTAAATAGAATTAGGCTATACTATACCGAAGTATAGTACTATATCTTAGTATAGCACTTACAAATGTATAGCTAATTACCATAGGTTTGCAAAAAATATTTCAATCTTATGACGAACAAAATAATTTATTGGACATCCACCTCACTGGTTTCATTGATGATGCTTTTCAGCGCTTATGCTTATTTCACCGATCCAAATGTATCGGCTGGATTTACCGCAATGGGATTTAAGGACTTCTTCCGAATAGAATTGGGAGTTGCAAAAACACTAGGCGCACTTGTATTACTGCTTCCTTTTTCCCCAAAACTCGTAAAAGAATGGGCTTATGCAGGATTTGGTATCACTTTCATCTCAGCGTTCATTGCTCATTCAGCAAATGGAGATCCCGTTTCCGCTATGATTATGCCTTTGGTAGCCCTTGCGTTATTGGCAGTTTCGAGAGTATTCTTAGCAAAAATCAGCTAATAAAAATATCTTGTCATGAAAAGCATCCTAGGAGAAGTCCAGGATGCTTTTTTAATTTAAAAATTGGAAGGCACAAGAACTTTAAACGGGTTGAATACATTTATTAAACCACAAACCTTAAAAACTATGCCGCTGATCTACGTCAAAAATATGGTTTGCCCTAGGTGCATTGCTTCGGTTAGTAAGACCTTGGATACCTTGGGCCTCTCCTATTCTTCTGTTGATTTAGGGAAAATCAGGTTAGATTCTTCTCCCAATAATCAACAAAAAATAGCTTTGGCTGAGTCACTGCAGGCAGATGGTTTTGAATTACTGGAGGATGGCAAGTCCTCTTTGATTTCCCAGATCAAAAGCATTTTGATTGAGCAGATACAGCATTCTACAAATGATTTGTCTCAAAACTATTCCAGCTTTATTTCAGAAAAGTTAAATCATGAATACACATATCTGAGTAAACTCTTTTCCCAAGTGGAAGGCATCACTATTGAGAAGTACATTACCAAAGTGAAGATTGAGCGGGTAAAGGAATTAATATTTTACAATGAAAAAAGTCTTTCAGAAATCGCCGATCTTCTCAATTATAGTAGCGTAGCCTACCTTTCTTCCCAGTTTAAAAAAGAGACTGGAATGACACCCACAGATTTTAAAAATCAAGTAAATAGAAATCGTAAAAGTCTAGACAAAATATAAACTCATTTCAATTCAGATTTTTCCGTTCTGAAATGAAACAAAACCACCAATTTCTTTAAGCTTTTGATCCCTAATTGGTAATTACTTGCAGATAGTCCTGTAGCGTTTATCTTTGAGCCTGAAAGAAAAATCAACGGCAAATTTAACATTTCGATTTTTTCTATTAAACCTCGTATTATCAATTAATCCCTCAAATTCACATGATTTTGAACAAACATGTTTGCTTGCTTACAGCTGCTCTGGCGATTCAGATCGGTTCTCTGCAAGCACAGCAAAAGCCTGTTAAGCTTGACCTAAATGCCTTTGAAGGCAATAAAGGCAGCTGGACAGAAGTAGGAAAAGTCTGGGCAAATCCAGGTATTCCTAATGAACTACAATCTACCAGCGGGTCTGGCATTATGGCAAATCTTCCTACCAAGAAAAACCATGGAGCAGACATCACAACTACTGAGGAATACGGAGACGTAGATCTTTCTTTAGAGTACATGGTCGCTCCTGGTTCTAATTCAGGAGTGTACCTTCAAGGTAATTATGAAATCCAAATCTTGGATAGCTGGGCCAATACCAACACCAAACCTGGTGATAATGGTGGAATCTATCAGCGCTGGGACGAGAGCAAGCCTGACGGCCAAAAAGGTTACCAAGGTTATGCTCCCCGCCAAAACGTAAGCAAAGCCCCTGGGGTGTGGCAAAAATTGGAAGTTTCTTTCCAAGCTGCCAAATTCGATGCTTCCGGAAAGAAAACTGAAAATGCACGTTTCCTTTCTGTGAAATTAAATGGTGTAACTATCCACGAAAACCTGGAAGTCTTCGGCCCTACCCGCGGGTCAATGACTGGGGAAGATGTAGCTTTAGGACCTCTAAGAATCCAAGGAGATCATGGAGCTGTAGCTTTCAGAAACATTGAAATCACTCCGTTCGATGCCAAGACTCCTACCGTCTCTGGGGTAAGCTATGAAACTTACCAGGGTTCTTTTAATAATCTGGAAGAGCTAGCCGGAAAAACTGCTGTAGCAAAAGGTAGTGTAGCATCCCTGGATGAAGTACCTGCCTCTGTCTCTGATGTCAATCTGACAAAATATTCAGCAAACCTAAATGTAGCTGAAGCTGGTGAATACCAAATCACGATGCAAGTTCCTGGTGGACTTGCTGGTTTTGCTGTAGGAAATGAAAGCATTTCTAACCTTTCCGATAGAGGAGTGAGAGTTAGAAAGCAATTACAAGCAGGAGCTAATCCTATTCAAATTATCGCTTCCAAAAATAGAAATTGGTCTGTTGATGGATTCAACTTGGCAATTTCTGGACCTGGACTTAGAAGTACAGACCTGCTGGTTTCCGTAGCTGGAGCAAATCAAGCTACCGATCCTATTTTGGTGGATGCTGATGAAACTCCTGTTTTGCGCAGCTTCCGGGATGTACCTAATACTCCGAGATTGAGTCATGTGGTATCTGTAGCCAGCAAAGCTCAAGTGAATTATGCCTACGACTTAGAAACAGGCACGCTCATCCAAGTTTGGAGGGGTGAATTTCTGGATGCTACTCCTATGTGGAATAGTCGAGGCAATGGGGTTTCTGTACCACTTGGTGCCGTGATCAACTTAGCCGCTCCTGCAATTAATGCCGTAAGCAGTGATTACTCAGCACTTGAGGAGTTCAGAACTAAAGGTTACCAGTTGATCAATGGTTCCGAAGATGTTATATTCTCTTACCTTCTTTCTGGTCAATCTGTGAAAGATGAGATCAAAGTATTAGAATCAGGAAAAGGAATCAGCAGAACTGTTTCCGGTATTGGCAACGGTTTTTACAAAATAGCAGCTGGCACTGAGATTCAAAAAATCAACAAAGGCTATTATCTATTGCCTGAAACTGGTGTTTATCTAGAATATGATGAGTCTTCTTATGGACCTCCAGTGACTCATACTACTGAGGGAAATGCCGGAATTTACTTGCCTGCAAAGGGAAATATCGTTTATAATCTTCTCTTTTAATCCAGCGCGAAATGAACACATTACTAAAAAATAAATTCACAAAAATCGCCTTTGGACTAGCAGCTGTATTTCAGCTGATGCCTGGGCAGGTCGATGCACAGGAATCTCCCAAAGAAGAGGATTTCTTTAAAATCATGCGAGTAACAGCTCCAGAAGGTACACTTTTGGAAGTTGGTGGTTTGACCGTTTTGCCAAATGGCGATCTAGGGGTAGCTACTCGTAGAGGCGACGTATTTATTGTAGAAAATCCTACTAGCTCTAAGCCTTTCTTCAGAAAATTTGCTTCAGGTCTTCACGAAATCCTAGGACTCCACTACGAAGACGGAGCCTTTTATATGGCCCAAAGAGGAGAATTGACCAAATTAGTTGATACAGACCAGGATGGAACAGCTGACTTATATGAAACCGTGTATGCTTGGCCTATTTCTACACATTACCATGAATATAGCTTTGGCCCTAAAGTAGGTCCTGACGGTTCTTTCTTCGTTTCTGCAAACGTCGCTTTTGGCGATCAGGAATGGTGGAGAGGCGAAAGCCGCGTGCCAATGAGAGGCTGGATCATGAAGATCAACCGTGACGGAAGCATGGAACCTTATGCTACAGGTATGAGATCTCCTGCTGGGCTGGGAATGCTTGGAGACAAGTTAGTTTACACCGAAAATCAAGGTGATTACATGGGTTCTGGTGGACTTTGGTTCGTCGAGAAAGGTGATTTCACTGGTCACCCGGCAGGCTTAGCTTGGACTGGACTTCCTGATTCCCCTTTGAAATTGACTACTGAGGAATTCAATAAAGTAGTTGATCCACAAAAAATACCGAATGGAAATGGAGGTTTTCTCAAACCAGAAAACGTGATTGATGCTCCTTATATTACGATGGCACAGGCGAAGGAAAAACTTCCGGACTTGAAGCTTCCAGCAGTTTGGTTACCCCATGGTATACAAGGTATTTCCAACTCCGAACCAATTGTAATTCCTGAAGGAAACTTCGGTCCTTTTGGTGGTCAGGTTTTGGTAGGTGACCAAGGTCAAAGTAAGATCATGCGAGTAGTTCTTGAAGAAGTAGATGGCGTGATGCAAGGAGCTTCTATAGATTTCAGATCTGGTTTCCAGTCTGGTATTTTGAGAATGGCTTGGGCGCCGGATAAGTCTTTGTTTATCGGTGAGACCAACCGCGGTTGGGGTTCTGCCGGTGAGGCAAATGAAGGTCTTCAGCGTTTAGTATGGAATCACAACATTCCTTTCGAAATGAGAACTGTTAAGGCTCAGCCTGATGGTTTCTTGATTGAATTTACCAAGCCGGTGAACAAAGCAACTGCTGAAGATTTGACTTCTTATGCAGTAGAAAGTTTTACTTACAAATACTATCCAGTGTATGGAAGTCCACCTGTAGATAACAAAACACTAAAAATTCTAGGTGTAGAAGTAGCTGCAGATGGCATGTCTGCAAGAATTGCAGTGGAAGGTTTGAGAGAGAGTTACGTACACAAGCTTAGCCTAAACGGAGTTAGAGCTGCTGATGGAAGCTTCTCTCTTGTACACCCTGATGCTTACTATACGCTTCACAATATTCCTGCTGGCACCAAAATGGTAATCAAAACACCAGTGGCTCCGGAGCCTAAGAAAGAAGTTGCAGCAGCTGCGAAGCCTGCACCGGTTAAGGCAACTTCAGTTGCTTCTGCGATACCTTCAGATGCTGAGATCAAGACTTTATTAGCAAAAAATACCTGCTCAGCATGTCACATGAAAGACAAGAAAGTAATTGGACCAGCTTATACAGATGTAGCAAAGAGAAGATATTCTGACGAGAGAATAGTTGAGTTGATTTATAATCCAGAGCCTCAAAACTGGCCAGATTATGCTACACCTATGCCTCCAATGGCTCAGGTATCAAAAGAAGATGCGATGAAAATCGCGAAATGGATTAATTCATTGAGATAATTTTAGTCCACAGTAGACATCCAACTGTCCACAGTAGTTTAGATTTAAAGGCTTAGCGATTTATTTCGCTAAGCTTTTTTTTGATTTTCTAGCACCCGCGTATCCCCCCTAGACGGCTATGGTCTATGGTATTTTGACTTTTAACTACACAAAATCTTATAACTTCTTCACATAATTCCATAACACTTACCTCCCTAAGTCTCGCTAAGTTTGTATTGTCAATCAAAGGCAAAACCTATGGAAGAATCAAATCAAGTAATACATAAGGAGACTTTCCCGGTAACTGGCATAACCTGCGCAGCCTGCGCTTCTAGCGTAGAAACAATTCTTTCCTATACCGATGGAGTTAAATCCGCTCAGGTAAACTTTGCTTCGAGTACTGTCTTAGTAGAATACACAGACGAAATCAGCGCTGCAGGTTTAAATGATGCGCTTGAAGCAGTTGGATACGGACTAATCACCGAGAAAGAAAATGTAGAAGAAACTGTTTCGACTAATCAAAGAGAACATTATCAAGAGCTCAAAAAACACACAATTGGAGCGGCTATTCTAACCCTTCCAATTTTTATCCTTGGAATGTTTTATATGCATTGGAAGCCCGGAACATGGATTTCCTTAGCATTGGCTATTCCAGTTCTTTCTGTTTTTGGAAGAAGATTTTTTATCAGTGCTTGGAAGCAAGCCAAACATAAAAGTGTCAATATGGACACGCTGGTTGCGCTTAGTACTGCGATCGCTTTCATATTCAGTTTATTCAATACCATTTTTCCTGAGTTTTGGATCAGTCGAGGCTTTGAGCCACATGTGTATTATGAAGCGGCTACGGTGATTATCACTTTCATTCTTTTTGGAAAATTGCTGGAAGAGAAAGCGAAGTCAAGAACTTCTACAGCACTCAAAAACCTAATGGGACTTCAACCCAAGACGTTGAAAGCCTTGATCAATGGAGAGGAGAAAGAAATTCCGATTTCTGAAGTTCAAAAAGGCTATGAAATCATCGTTCGGCCAGGAGAAAAAATTCCTGTTGATGGAAAAGTGATCTCGGGAAATTCCTTTGTGGATGAAAGCATGATTAGTGGGGAAGCTTTGGCTGTGGAGAAGTCTGAAAATGATAAGGTTTTTGCGGGCACTATCAATCAAAAGGGAAGTTTTCATTTCACAGCTGAGAAAGTTGGGAGTGAGACATTGCTTTCGCAGATCATAACACGAGTGCAAGAAGCCCAGGGATCTAAGGCTCCAGTTCAGAAACTGGTCGATAAAATCGCTTCCATTTTTGTCCCCACTGTCATAGCGATAGCAGTTTTGACCTTTGCTGTCTGGATGATTATCGGCGGAGAAGATGCACTTTCTCATGCTATTCTAAACTCAGTCGCAGTTTTGGTTATTGCCTGCCCCTGTGCACTTGGTTTGGCAACTCCGACTGCCATCATGGTTGGAATCGGAAAAGGAGCTGAAAATAACATCCTTATCAAGGATGCAGAAAGTTTGGAAATCGCTCATAAGGTAAATGCTATCATCCTCGACAAAACCGGTACAATCACGGCCGGGAAACCAACTGTCTCCAATATTCATTGGGAAACAGAAGAGTTGAAAACCAAGTTTGCTCCTATCCTACTTGCCATTGAATCAAAGTCAGAACATCCTTTAGCAGATGCAGTCAGTAAAAAATTGAGTGAAGAAGGTTTCAAATCTGCGGAGATTAAAGACTTCCAAAGCTTAACCGGTAAAGGCGTAGCAGCTAAAAACCAATCTAGTGAAGCATTATATGTAGGAAATTTAAGCCTGATCAAGGAACAGGGAATTTCATTGAATTCAGAAATTCAAGACAAAGTTAAAGTCTGGAGTAAGGAAGCCAAAACAGTTGTTTTCTTCGCAAATGAAGAATCAGTTCTTGCAGTCATTGCAATTTCTGATCAAATTAAACCAAGCTCGAAATCTGCTATAGAGAAGCTTAAAGAAAAAGGAATTGATGTTTACATGCTTACTGGCGACAATCAACAAACAGCTGAAGCGGTGGCTCAGGAAGTTGGGTTGACAGATTTCAAAGCTGAAGTGATGCCTTCTGACAAATCTGACTTTGTCAAAGACCTTCAGGCGAAAGGTAAAGTAGTTGCGATGGTAGGTGATGGAATCAATGACTCAGAAGCTTTGGCACAAGCCGATGTTAGTATTGCGATGGGCCACGGATCAGATATCGCAATGGATGTAGCAAAGATGACGATCATTTCCTCGGATCTTGAAGCCATTCCAAAAGCTCTAAATTTATCACACATGACCGTAAGAGGAATCAAAGAAAACCTGTTTTGGGCCTTTATTTACAATTTGATCGGAATTCCAATTGCTGCAGGCCTGTTGTATCCAATCAATGGATTTCTGCTCGATCCCATGATCGCAGGAGCTGCGATGGCGTTTAGTTCTGTTTCTGTTGTGTTGAATAGCTTACGATTGAAGGGAAAAAGAATTTAGTGTTTGTGTATTAAGTACCATTTCCAAAGTACCAAGTATCAAAAATCATGGACAGAAACTATTACTGCTTTACCACATTAAAACCTTCGAACTAATTTTCCAATATTTTAAATTTCCAATCTTCCAATAAGTAAAAATGAAAACTCAAAAATTCAAAACCAACATCAACTGTGGCAATTGCTTGGCAAAGGTCACTCCTATTTTAAACGCAGAAGCTAAAATCGAATCCTGGTCTGTAGATTTACAAAGTGATGACAGAACTCTCACCGTAGAATCTGAAGATATCACAGCTGATGAAGTCTTTAAAACAGTACTCAAAGCTGGATTCATCGCAAAACCAGAGTAGTTTAACAGAACGGCAAACTTACTTAGAGACATAATTTCCTAATTCTATTCACCAATCTCTAGAGTCTAAAGTCTAACATCTTATGTCTTAAGTCTTAAGTCTAATAAAATCATGTACTACCTCCGTCAAGTTCATCTTCCTTCTGGCTCTGATCGTCAGTTTCCTTTTTCGCTAAAAGCGCTGAAGGAACTGGGCACCATGTCCTTTGAAAGTCCGATTACAGTTTTTGTCGGAGAAAATGGCTCTGGAAAATCAACGCTTCTTAAGGCCCTGGCTATCAAGCTGAATTTACCGGCCATAGGAAGTACAGATTTAGAAAGTGATGAGACCCTCGATGGAGTCAAAACCTATGGTGAGCAAATTATCACCCAATGGAAAGACAGGGCTTTTCGTGGCTTCTTTTTCCAGGCTGAGGATTACTTTGGCTTCGTCAAGCGTCTCCAAAACATGGATTCTGAGATGAAGGGCGATATTGTAGATTTTGAGAAACGGTTGAGCGGAACAGGTCTAAAACTAGCTGTAGGATCAATTTTAGGCCAAAAGGAAGCACTACTTAGGAAATACGGAAATCTTACCGAAGTTTCGCACGGAGAAGGTTTCCTGAAAGTTCTGAAAGGAAGACTGCAAAATGAAGGTATCTATCTAATTGACGAACCTGAAGCAGCTTTATCTCCGCAGCGTCAATTGGCGCTTTTTTCCCTGATCAAAAATCTAGCGGAGAATCATGGGTGCCAATTTATCATCGCTACCCACTCTCCTATTTTGATGACCTTACCAAACGCTACGATTTTCCAGTTTGGAGAGAAAATCCAGAGAGTGAATTATGAAGATACAGAGCATTTCACCACTCTAAAAAACTTCCTAAATAATCCGGACGCTTTTTTAAGGCATTTGTAAAAGCGATAAAGCAGGTCAACTTTCTCATTGGCTGGAGAAACTTAAATAAAACCAGGTAATGCTAGACGAGATTTCTAATTTTTTCGCTCTACCTCCTTCAAAAGTGCTGTGAGAGGCTTGGAAGAAACTACTTCAGAAAGCTGCAGAAGTACATTTTTGAATTCAAGTCTAAGCATTCTGTCCTCCTTACCATAATCCCAAATCGGATAAATTGCTTGCGTAAAAAGCGTATCAAAACTTAATTCATTACGGTAGATTTTATACGGTAAATCCTCACAGTAAAGCGCAGAAGGTGGGGAATTGAAAGCTCTGAAACCTAACAAATCCACTAAAGCACGAAGACTGAGAATGGCAGTCCCAGGATCATTTATCCCCGGACTTAGTGCTTTGAGGGCGATTTCGGATAGTTGCCTATATCCATATTCATAATTGAGTACTACCGATTCCTGCTTGCTGATGATCACTCCCAGCAATGCCTGCTGCTCTTGTTCAACATCCAAATTTCTGCTGCATTTCATAATCGCCTGACCACGAAGCACGTAAGTTCCCATAGGATAAATAGCCATCATACTGCACTTACTTTTTGATAAAAATCCTTTCATTTCTTTATCATCAAACCCTTCGAAAACCCCTGATCTATGAGCTCGAACAATAGATTTTGCAGCAAATTCAGGCACCTCTTTCTTCTCTTCTTTTTCCTTACAAAATGCGCTCATCCCATCGAAGGTGGAAGATTTGATTCGATCAATAATGACATTGTATTTAACTGATTGGGTGATATAATGAAGAAAATAAATGAAAAGAAAAATATCGAAAACAGTGATCACGGTCAAAAGAAAAATGCTCAGAGACGGAATCTGAAAAGAATCCCCTGTTTCGCGAATGGTGCTGAAAAGAAAAAAAGTGTAAATGATGGTCCCAATATAAATCCCTAAAACTGTTTGCTGAAAGCGGTTTCCAATAAGTTTATCCAGCACTCTGTTACTCATCTGAGATGCTGCTTGACTCAGGACAATCATCACCATGGAAAAGCTGAAAACGGTCAGAGAAATAATTCCTCCCGCAATAGCACCGAGAATACTACGAGCCGTGGAAGGATCTTTGATCGTGAGCCAAGGAATATCGGTTTTGACTTCTTGGCCGACATTGGAAAGATCAAATGAAAAAACTAAAGCGGCAATGAACAAAAATACGATGCTTATGCAACCGGGTATAAAGGCTATACTGGAAATAATGTTTTGATACCTGGCAATCAGCCAAATCCTAATTTTATCCATTTTTTTTGAGGTCGTTTTATCAAATCGAATATTACCTATAAATCGAATTTGAGGTAAAAAAGTGAATTTACAATCCAATCAGTACTATTTATACAGGTCATTCAAAATTGAATCACTGTTGCGGTTGACAAAGTAAACCATCGAAATTTCAATGATTTTCTTGAGTTCAGCCCCTATCTTTGCCTACATATTGAATCACAAGTTACCTGATGCAACTCCTTCAAAACAAACAGAGAACCCTCCTTATTCTCTTCATTTTACTATTTTCAAACCAGGTTTTGGCACAACAAAACGTAGCTTTACCCCTTGTAAAGTCAACAATCAAAGGAATAAATATTTACGGAAAAACAGTTGACAACCAGACCCGTTGCCAGCACTGGCATTCTGATTTGGATGTAATCGCGATCAAATTCAAATGCTGTGAAAAGTACTATCCATGTTTTTCCTGTCATGAAGAAGAAGCTGATCACGAACCTCAAGTATGGCCAAAGACAGAATTTGATGCTAAAGCGATCCTTTGCGGAGTGTGCGGCACAGAACTCACCATCAGTGAATACCAAAAAAGTGGTAATACTTGTCCGAAATGTACAGCGGCTTTTAATCCGGGATGTAGTAAGCATTATCACTTATATTTTGAGACGGAAGATAAATGATCAATTTTCAATGGTCAAATTCAACGTTCTAGTCCATTTATAAAGAATAAAAGTTTAAAATAGAATTGCGATCTCCGCGTAACCCTCAGTGACCTCGGAGCTTAATATCGTTTACTCTGTTAAAGTAAACCTCAATCCCAAAAATCCTCTTATCCCCTGATTTGGAGCATAGACATACGTTGGGTCAAAAGTCAAAGCATTCGGATTTTCTGGAGTAGGAATAACCGTTCCATTAGGACCAAAAACAACGTTTTTATCAAATGGATCAAACGCTCTGGCAATGGAATTTGCTGCTGGAGTGAAATTCAGGATATTTTTTACTCCTCCATACACTTCCCATTTTTCTCCCAATTTCTTGGTCAATTGGATATTCTGCAAACTATACCAAGGAGAATATGCTGGCCTATCATCCAAAGGACCCAACAAGGGTAAGCGCATAGGACTATAAACATTTCCGGTATAGTCCATCGTCAAACCCAATCTGAAAAACTCATAGCCAACAGACCAAACTCCTGAAAATCGCTCGGTGAGCAATTGACGGATTTTAACCCCTTCCTCTTCAATACTTACATCCATGAGTGTTCCTCCAGCTGTAATTGCAAATCCATTCGCCCAAGCAATATCCGCATTCAAAGAAATCCCTTTTGATACAGCTGAGCCGTCGAGGTTGGCATAAATAATCTGATTTGGATTCGTCTCATAATCTGGAATAATCCGATTGGTGAAATAGGTGTAAAATGCTGATCCGTCCAATCCTATGAAAGTTCCCTTATCAGTATAGAATTTCTTCACCAGATTCGCATTTACATTACAGCTTTGCTCCGGTTTCAATTCCTCTGTGAAAATCACATCCCTAGCACCAGTCAACGCTGCATGATCTTCTGTAAATACATTTGCCACTCTAAACCCATTACCAGCAGACAGCCTAAATACCGTACTCTTGTCTTCAGAAGCCAATTTGTAATTCACCCGCGGAGAAAAAATTGACCCGTGAATGGAATTGTAATCGTATCGAGCTCCTAATAGTAAACTCTGGTTGGGAGTAAATTTAATTTCGTCCTGAACAAAAAACCCTGGTAAATGAATGACTGAAGGTGTATTTTGTTCCGAAGCCAAGGAAGAAGTAGCCGAAGTATTGTCATCGTAAAATGTATATCGATAAGCAACTCCAAGCAATAAACCATGTTTTTGAGCAGTTTTCGCCCAAGTCAACTGACCAAAACCAATGTATTGATCAGCTTTAAAAATGGTCGTGCCATAAACCGAATTTTGGTTATGCCCGTTTACAGAAAATTGAAAGTTCATCGTCTCTGAAGTTGGCAATTGCCAGGTACCAAAAGTTTCCCATCGGCTGGTATAAATACTCTCGCCATATACCCGATCCCCACCTCTTTCTTCATTTGTCCAATTCATCTCTCCTCCCCAACGATCTTCATAGACGTATCTTCCAGCAACCGTAAAAAGTCTATTTTCTGGTCGGCTTACATTGATTTTCTGGAAAAATGAAAGACGTTTTGAAAGGGTCACGTCAGTAAAACCATCTCCATTATTATCTATTGGATTATCGTAGTAAAAAGCATTCACACCAGTCAGAGATTGAACTTTTTCACCCCAATCAGACCGCAAACCTAAATCCAGATTCATCTCTCCCCAGCCAGTTGAAAAGAAATCTGTAGAAACTAATGGTGCAAAATCCGGTTTTTTAGTGATCACATTAATCAAACCACCTACAGCTTCCGAGCCATAAAGCGTGGACGCTGGACCCTTCACTACTTCCACTCTATCTATCAACGCCTGAGGAATCCCTGTCAATCCATAAACTGTTGCCAAGCCACTCACTATCGGCATCCCATCGATCAGTACCATGGTGTATGGCCCTTCCAAACCATTGATATGAATATCGCCCGTGTTGCAAACATTGCAATTGATCTGAGGTCGGACACCGTTTACATTTTGTAGGGATTCAAAAATTGAAGGCGTAGGATTTGCCCGGAAAAAATTGGCGCTGTAAACCTCTACTGGCACTGGACTATCCAATTTGGAAACTTCCTGCATTGTGCCACTGACTACTACCTCATCCAAGCCTCCATCCATTTCCCTCAAGATAAAAAGCAGTGCGGTGGTGTCTGCTCCTGGGATTTTAACCACCTGCTGAAAAGTTTGAAATCCTACCATGGAAACCTGAACAGTAAAAGTCCCTGACTCAGAAATTGGTATAGAAAAGGCTCCTGATTCATCTGTCACTGCCCCAATCGCTAATCCTTTCACATAAACATTAGCAAATTCCACCGGTTCATCTCCATGCAAAACCCTGCCTTTCAGCACATAGCTTTGACCATATGCATCAAAGGAGAATAGTAATATATATACTAGAAAGAGGTAATTGTATCTCATAGACTTGGAGTAATTCTAAAATTAGATACTGCAAATTTACATTGTTAGATTAGTCTAACAAAATTGTTTTAAAAAATAATTCAGCATATTTGAATACTAAAGCAATAGAGCATGGCATCACAAACCGAGGAAAACTACCTGAAATCTCTTTTTAACCTTGCAAACGAAAACAATGAGGTGAATATCTCAGAATTAGCTACCCAGATGCAAGTCAGCATGCCCACAGTGAATAGTATGGTGAAGACTCTCCAAAAAAATGGTTGGTTGAATTATGAAAAGTATAAACCTGTCACCCTGACGCCAAAAGGAAAAAAAGAAGCAGCATTAATTATTCGAAAGCATCGATTGACCGAAATGTTTTTGGTGAATAAAATGGGTTTTGGCTGGGAGGAAGTTCATGAAATTGCCGAGCAGGTTGAACATATTCATGCCCCAAAATTCTTTGAGCGCATGGATGAAATGATGGGATTCCCGACTATAGATCCACATGGCTCACCGATTCCAGATAAGCAAGGTCGAATCCAGGAGATTAACTACCTTACACTATCGAAGTGTAAGGCCGGTCAAACTGTGATACTTGCTGCACTTACTAACTCCTCTACTGAGTTTCTGGAATTTCTCAATGGCAGGAATTTGAGTTTAGGGACAGAACTGAAAATCCTATCAAAAGAGGCTTATGATCAAAGTATAGTAGTCTCCTACCCGAATCACTCGAGCGAAACATTGTCTGAAAAAGTCTGTGAGAAGCTGCTGGTTAAAGTAGTAGAATAAGCTTTTCCAAAACCACATATCTTTTCAAACTACCTCCTAGTTTTTCCTCTTTGGTTAAATATTTGGTACATTTTACTCAAACCTATTTAATAAACATGATCATCGACGTACACACCCATATTAATAATTACCATGAAGAACGTGTTGTTTCCTTGGAGGACTGTCTAAATAAGCTAACTGAAACCATGGAGGAGAATGAAGTCGATTATTCTCTTGTACTTACTTCATACAAAGTCAACGAACACCGGCCAAGCACCAAAAAAGTGGTTGAAGCTATTGCTGATAGGAAAAATCTAGGGGTAGTTGCTGGTATCAGTTACCTGAATTACAATCACCATGATCTCCGGGAAATCGCAGAATACCTAGAAGCTGGCCTGATTAAAGGATTGAAACTTTATCCTGGCTACGAACCATTTTACCCCAGTGATGCACGCCTTAAAGTAGTTTATGATATGGCAATCGAGTATGACGTGCCTGTCATGTTTCACTCCGGGGACACCTATGCACCCACAGGACGGGTAAAATATTCCCATCCTATTCATCATGATGATCTCGCTGTGGATTATCCTGATTTGAAAATTGTAATCTGTCATGTAGGAAATCCATGGATCAAAGACTGCATGGAGGTCACCTACAAAAACAAGAATGTTCATGCCGACTTTTCCGGATTGGTTCTTGGAGATTTCTCGGAGAAATTTGAGCGATGGATGAAAAATGAACTGGAGCAAATGATCACTTATGCAGGAAATCCCAAGTATCTCCTTTACGGAACGGATTGGCCAATTTCTTCTATGAAATCTTATTTAAACTTCATGAAAAACTTAGAGCTGCCTGAGGAAAAGAAAGAAATGATCTTATGGAAAAATGCGGCTGAATTATTCAAGCTTGATGTCAGCAGTTTTAAATAAGTTTCTAAACTATCGATTGTAAGGGTATTCATTAATCCAATGAAACCCTCTTGCGACAAGTGGATATTCTGACACCAGTTTTCGAGTACCATTTACTTTGCTGATATTCTCGCCTATCCTCAACTCAAGTTCATATTCCTGATCAGAGAGTTCTCTTATGGATAGCTCATCCGGCTCTTCTTCATTCTCACGGTTTTTAATGCTGATTTTACCATCAGGATTGATTTCTTGAATAGATAGAAACTCCCTTTCTCCATCTTTTCTTATTAACATTAAGTAGTTAGATTCCACCACTACTTTGTCCCAAGCTATAGCCTCATCAGCCTCGAATCCACTATAGATTCCCTCCCACTCATTTTGGTGTACCCGAAATTTTTGCCCTTGATAATGACCAACCATTCTCGTAATTGGAATAACACCAACATAGTAGATATTGATTAAAAGCCAGATAATTTGGTATTTCCTTTTCGTGAAATACGGCTTTAGCTCTCCCAAACTGGTAGTCTTTTGAAGAAGAAAAAAATCAAAAATTGCTTTCAAACTAGGTAATAATACCAGAATGGAGAAAACGAGAAGATGCGATGAAAATAGCTTTACGGGTACGTCGAAAGAGAAATTCACTAAAACTATATTGGTACAAACGGCAATTGACATTAAAGCGCCTAATACAACGGTACGTCGGAAAAGCAATAAAAATCCAGCAAGGATTTCAGATACACCCATGAATATTTTATAGGTATCAGAATAACCAAAAAACCTCCATGCTAAGCCCATAGGAGACATTTCCCCGTAAAGTACGTCCATACTATATAGACTTGGTCCAGGGAATTGACCAACCAGAAATTTGGCTACTCCATAGGAAATGAGCGTTAGCCCAACAAAATAACGTGCATACACCAATGACCATTTGTAGAAACCACTGGCATTTTCCCGCACTTTCTTTATGAAAATCATGATCAAACTAATGACGAATGACACGATGATCATAGCTGGAATCATTACATAATCAAAAGTAGTATCACCACTTCCAGTCATCTCAATTTTTTCAAGAGTTTCAATTCCAAGAAGAGATTTGCCGAAAAAAAGTATAAAACTGGTCTTTAACTGAATAAAATACTTGCTGAATAATTCGTAAGTAAAAGGGATGTTATCCAGAGGAAAAGGAAATCCATAAATAAAAATATAGAGACCTACCCAGATCATCAAAAAGCCCTTTAAAACAGTTATTTTCTTCATAGTTTAGATAAATTACCTTGTCAAAATAGGTGAAAATCTAAAATTAAGGAAACGAAAATCAGGCTCTTAACTAATTTTATGAGTGCTTCTGAATAGAACTTTTTCAAATATTTCAAAATGAAAGTCACTTACCTCATTTCCTGAAACACAAGACGCCTAAAAAGCAAAAAACCACCTGCCGATCTCTCAGAAGGTGGTTTTTCTATGAAAATCTAAATAAGGCTAGCGAACTACTTTTTTGTAATCGGTCACCAAATGCTTGATGAAAAACTCCATCATTCTGTCTCTGTTCAAGGCAGTATGACCTCCATCTGGAGCGATCTGAACTTCAATGCTTTTGCCTGCATCCTGAAACGCTTTGATCAGCATCAAAGAATTGGAAGGGTGTACGTTGTTATCTGCAGTTCCAAAGAAAATCAACAATTCGCCTTGTAATTGGTCTGCTTTGTTCATCAGGCTAAATCTATTGTAACCTTCCTCATTATTATCCAACGTACTCATGAAACGCTCTGTATAGATATTATCATACAATCTCCAGTCCGTTACTGAAGAGTTTGCAACAGCCGCGTGAACCAACTCTGGGAATCTAAGCAACATGGAAGCTGCGGTAGTTCCACCATAAGACGTCCCGTAAACACCTACTCTATCCTTATCGAAATAAGGTCTGTCATGAAGTGATTTGATGCCTTCGGCAAAATCATCCATCTCAACCAAACCGAGATTTCCGTATAACTGATCTAGTAATTTCTTACCTCTACCTTTTACATTTCTACCATCGATATTCAATACCAGAAAGCCATATTCTGTCAATGGATCCGGAAGTGTAAAGTTCTCGCGAAATGCATTTGTAGCTGGTCCACCGTAGTTACTTAAGATAACAGGATACTTTTTGCTAGGATCAAAATCAGATGGGAAGTGAATCATTCCATGTAATTCCGTCACACCGTCTTTAGAAGTAAAGGTGAATACCTCAACTTTTTTCAAGCCAAGCTCCTCAAATTTGCTCATGTCACTTTTCGCCAACTCAGCTACTACTTTGCCTTTGGCATCAACCAAATTCGTAAATGGGGCTACATCATGGGTTTGAGCAATATCAACAAAGTATTTTCCATCAGGAGAAATAGTCACTGAATGCAGGTATGCCGGATCAGTCAGTCTTGTATCTTTGGTCCCATCCAAATTAACTCGGTGCAGCTGCATCAACATGTGATTGTCTCCGCTACGAGCCATGTAATAAAGTAACTCAGCATCCTCATCCACTTTGACGATATTAGAAACCTCAAAAGGATGAGTGGTAATAGCATTGACCAATGTTCCATCAAAATTATACAAGTAGTAATTATTGAAACCTGATCTCTCGGAAGCCCATATAAAGTGCTCACCATCTTCCAAAACTTTCATTTCAGGAGAATTCTCCACAAAACTTGGAAGCCACTCTTCACGGATCACTGTTCTACTTTTACCTGTTTCCGGGTTGGCAGCGCGAAGCTCAAGGATATTCTGACGTCTGTTAGTGCTGTGGAAAAGCAATTCTTTGCCATCAGGAGTCCAAGACAGATCATAAATGTAAGTTCCTAAATCACCGTCACTGTAAGGCTTACCATCTCTGATGTCCAATTCGGTCATCTTTTTCGTAGCCAAGTCATAGACCATCAAATCAACTGGAAGATTTGGCTCACCAACTTTTGGGTAGGCCTCTACTTCTAAGGAATCATATAATTCCAACTGATTCAATAGCACATAATATTTTTTTACATCCTTTTCATCAAATCTATAGAAAGCGATTTTGCTACCATCAGGAGACCACCACATGGCAGTGTTTTGGCTTAATTCCTCACCATAAACCCAAGTAGCAATCCCGTATTTAATCTGATTTTCTTCGTTGCCATCCGTGGTGATAGCTATTACATTGCTACCATCAGCATTGCTGAGGAACATATTTCTATCCTTGGTGAATGCTTTGTATTTGCCATCGGGAGACTCTGCTGAATCAAACTGACGCCCTCTGGCTGGTCGGTTCCAAGCTCTTCGCTCAGGCTTAGGGATTTCACCAGCTTCCGTCGCTTTTTTTGTTTTTACAGAAAAAGACTGAAGTTTGCCACTTTCGACATATTCAAAAGATTTGCTGTCTTCAGCCCAAGTTACATTTAGGCTTCCAGGTTTTACTGCAGACCTCAATTGAGGGGCTATTTTTTGATATTGCTCATAGCCAGGCATACTCTTCAGCTTGTCCTGTGCCTGTGAAACTGAAATGGTTGTTGCTAAAGCCGCAGCCATTGTAAGGAAGAACTTATTCTTCATATACTATTCGGGTTAAGTTTATTCTAGTTGCGATGATACTATTTTTAGCTGTAAAAAGCAGGGATAAATACACGATAGGTTGCTGGGACTCATTAAATATTACTTTTCACGCTAATGTCATTCAGGTAAAATCTGATTACCCGGCATTCAAATTTGTAACCAATAAGGAACATTATGCATCCTAAGGATAATCAACTGACTTTCATTATGAAGCCCTTTAATTCAGCATTTAAGCTATTCTTAGGAATATTTTCCCTCTTACAACTCAATTCTCCATTTGCTTTTTCTCAATCACTAGAAGTTAAGATTGACTCTTTGCTGGAAACCACTTTTACACCAGTTGGTCCAGGAGCAGTTTTCTTGGTGGCAAAAGCTGGTGAACCTATTTATAGAAAAGCATTTGGGAAGGCAAACTTAGAACTCAATGTCTCCATGACTCCCGCAAATGTCTTTGAAATTGGTTCCATGACTAAGCAGTTTACTGCCATTTCTATTTTGATGCTACTGGAGCAAGGAAAGCTTCAGCTTGATGATGAAATCACGAAATTTATCCCAGACTACCCTACTCAAGGCAAAAGAATCACAGTCCATCATCTGCTAACTCACACATCTGGAATAAAAAGCTTCACCAGTATGAAGTCTTTAAGAGCTATCGAAAGGCAAGATCTTACTCCTACCGAACTGGTGGATTTCTTCAAAAACCAACCGATGGATTTTGAGCCCGGAGAGGAGTTCAAATACAACAACTCAGGCTATGTGGTTTTGGGATATATCATCGAAAAGCTATCAGGAAAAACTTTTGCTGATTTTGTCCAAGACAATATTTTTCAAAAACTCGGAATGAATTCTTCCCAATACGCCAGCCATTCCCAGGTCATAGAAAACCGAGCCTATGGTTATCATCAAAAAGACAATTATGTAAATAAGAATTACATCAGTTTGAGTTTGCCGTATTCTTCCGGCTCGCTGATGTCCACCGTAGATGACATGCTCAAATGGAATGAAGCGCTCAAAAAGAATTCGCTTATCAAAGCAGAAACCAAGGCCAACGCTTTTGAAAATCACACCTTGAACAACGGCGACAAGATCAATTACGGCTACGGCTGGCATATCAGCAATATAGATGACTCCCCAAGTTTAGAGCATGGTGGAAGTATTTTCGGCTTCAAATCCATGGGAGTCTATTTACCCGAAGAAGATATTTATGTGATCGGATTTAGCAATTGCGACTGCAATTCGCCTACTACTTTGACTAGAGATATTGCTCACCTTACCTTGGAGAATTTTTAGCTACCAGATTAATTTATATGTTCTATTGAGATCATCTCTGCAACAATCTCCTGATCCTTATGAATTGAATTTCCCTCCTCACAAAATCTCCATATATTGGATTTGTAAAGTAAAAAACCCTACTATAACCTTATTTATGGAATACAGAAAGTTAGGAAACACTGGTTTGGACCTTTCCATTCTAGGATTTGGAGCGTCGCCTATGGGAGATGTTTTTAATGTTTCTGACGAAAAAGACGGTTACCGAGCCGTAGCCTATGCGATCGACCATGGTGTGAATTTTTTCGATGTCTCTCCATTTTATGGCCTTACCCTGGCAGAAAAGCGACTTGGAAATGCTTTAGAAGGAAAGCGAGACAAAGTAATTTTAGCAACTAAATGTGGGAGATATGACTTAAAGGAATTTGATTTCTCCGAAAAGCGAATTCTCAAAAGTGTGGATGAATCTCTTGCCAGACTGAAAACAGACTATATAGATGTACTTCAGCTCCACGACATTGAGTTTGTGGAAAAAGAACAAATTCTTAATGAAGCCTGGCCAACCTTAGTCAAACTCAAAGAATCCGGAAAAGCACGATTCATAGGGATCACAGGTTTACCGGTAAACTACCTTGCTGAAATCACGAGAAACATAGACGTGGACACAGTTCTATCCTGGGCACATTATAATTTGCTGGAGGATGAAATTAACCGTGAACTCGTGCCACTTTCCAAGAAGAAAGGCTTCGGTCTGATGAACGCTGCACCTTTGATGCAACGCATTCTATCGGATGCTCCATTGCCAGAATGGCATCGTTCTCCGCAAGCAATGAAGGATATGCAATCCAAACTCTTGGCTCTTTGCGCTAGCTATGGAGTGAAGCTAAGCGATGTGGCTATTCGCTACGCCTTGGATCATCCTGATATTTCTACCACAATCGTAGGGATGTGTGATTTAGCCACCATCACCCAGAACGTAGGCGTGATTGATTTCCGAATTCCTGATGGACTTTTGGAAGAAATCGAAACGCTTGTCGCTCCAGTCAAAAACCAAATGTGGTACGAAGGGAAACTTGAGAATAATATATAAGCTGGGAGACCGAAGACGGGAGACGGAAGTGGCGTTCATCGCAAACAACGGAGAGCCTGTCCCGATTCGTCGGGAAGTGAAGCGATCTTAATGAGCTAATGAAATTGCTTCGTACCTCGCAATGACGGAAGAGTAAGACAATCTGATTGTAAAAAGTAAAATATGTCAAGACAAATCAGGTATGGTTACCATTCCTTCGGTCTTCGGTCTCCCGTCTTCCTGCCTGTCAATCAAATAATAGAAGGTTAATATTATAATATAAGTCAAATACAAAAACCTATTAAAACCAAACCTCATGAAAGCATTAGTACTTACAGATATCGGAAAAACTGAACTCCGTGAAGTAGCAAAACCAAGCCCAAATGCTGGACAGGTTCTCCTAAAAGTCGGCATGGTTGGCTTTTGCGGAGGTGATCTGAATAGTTACAGAGGTCTTTTTCCGCTACAGGAATATCCAAATATCCTCGGACATGAAGTGGGGGGAACTATAGAAGAACTGGGAGATGATGTGCCTGAAAGTATAAAAGTCGGAATGAAAGTGACGGTTTACCCTTACTTGAATTGCGAAAAATGCATCGCTTGCCGTAAGGGAGCCCGCAATGCCTGCAAGGAAAATAAGACCATGGGCGTACGTCGCCCTGGTGCCATGTGCCGATACATTGCCTTGCCTTGGCAAGATGTGTTTCCTTCGGAAAAATTATCTCTTCGGGAATTAGCTTTAGCGGAGCCGCTAACAGTTGGTTTTCACTCTGTGAATCGCGCAAAGGTTACAGCTCAGGATCGAGTGGCAGTGATTGGTTGTGGAATTGTAGGATTAGGCGCAATAGCATCAGCCGTGAATATAGGAGCTGAAGTGATCGCCATTGATCTGGACGACGCAAAGCTAGAAATCGCAAAAAAAATCGGTGTAAGCCACACCATTAATCCCAAGAAGGTGGATCTGCACCAAACATTGCAGGAAGTGACTACGAACGATGGTCCAGATGTAATCATTGAAGCTGTGGGCAGTCCGATCACTTATCGACAAGCTGTAGAAGAAGTTGCTTTTACTGGTCGGGTTGTCTGCATTGGCTACGCAAAAGCACCCGTGGAATTCAATACTTCCCTATTCGTTCAAAAAGAAATAGAAATTCTTGGTTCAAGAAACTGTACCACCGAATTCCCTGAAGTTATCAACTATTTGGAACAAGGAAAATTCCCAGTGGATGAAGTAATCAGCAAAGTGGTGACCATCGACGAGTCTGAAAAAGCGCTGGCAGACTGGGCTCAGGACCAACAAGGGATAATTAAAATAATGATTGATTTTGACAAATAAGAAAATGATAAAATCCTGCGTAACGATTGCTCTAGTACCTGAAATTAAAAGTGGACCTTGGATTTTTTGGGAAGACCTGGAAACTGGAATGGAAAAAGCTTCCCGACTTGGATTCGATGCAATAGAACTTTTCACAGCTTCGGCGGACGCGATTGCAATTCCAAGACTAAAAGAACTTCTTGAAAAATATAACTTAGAACTCGCTGCTGTAGGAACTGGCGCCGGAAAGGTAATTCATGGCCTGACCCTAACTGACCCGGATTCAAAAATTAGAGAAAAAGCCATTTCATTCATCTCTGATATGATTGACTTCGGAGCAACTTTCGGAGCTCCAGCAATTATTGGCTCAATGCAGGGAAACATCTTACCCGGAAACGAACGGGAAGAAACCATGTCTTGGTTGGCAGAAGGCTTGAATCAATTAGGCAAGCAAGCCGAATCCAAAGGAGTTACACTGATCTACGAACCCCTAAATCGCTACGAAACCAACTTGCTCAACACCATTGAAGATGGTTCAAAATTCCTAGAAAGTCTGGAAACCAAGTCTATAAAACTTCTGGCCGATCTATTTCACATGAATATTGAAGAAGGGAACTTAGAAGAAAGCATCCTGAATTGGGGCAAATACATTGGGCATGTTCACTTTGCAGATAGCAATAGAAGACCTATTGGTTTTGGACATACTTCGATGAAGGAAATAGCCGAGGCGCTGAAAGCAGTTGGTTACACTGGATATGCTTCGGCAGAAGCTTTTCCCTACCCTAATCCTGATGAAGCTGCCGAGCAGACGATAAAGGAGTTTAGGAAATGGTTTAGGTGATTTGAGATTTGAGATTTGAGATTTTTGAACCTCCATCCTATAATAAATGGTATGAACTAGAAATCCCCCTTGCCCCCTTTGACTAAGGTTTCGATTCCAAATACGACAAGAAGTCCAAGGGGGAGCCACCTAAATCCTGATTTTAGTTTCAATCTCTAATCTCCTTTCTCAAATCTCTTGATTCTAGATTCTTGAATCTAATATCTTAAGTCTAAAGTCTTAAATCTAAAACATAAAAAATGAAACGTTTCGCACTAACACTAGACCTCATTGATGACGAGGAATCTATCAAAGAATACGAGCAGCATCACGCTCCAGGCGCTGCCTGGCCCGAAGTGACACAGCACGATATAGATGCTGGAATTCTGAATATTGAGATTTTCCGCACGGGCAATCGCATGTTTATGCTGCTGGAAACGGTGGATGAGTTTGATTTCGAAGAAAAAGCAAGGTTTGATGCTACAAATCCCAAAATAGCTGAATGGGAAGCTTTTATGTGGAAATACCAGCAACCGATTCCTTGGGCTAAGCCTGGAGAAAAGTGGGTGCTGATGAATAGAATCTTTAAGTCTGGAGCCTAATTAACAATAATTGATTAGCTGATTTCTCATTTAATTGGCATTTTGCTGACTCACACACTTTTATCCTTATGAAAAAACTTTCTCTTTTATTCTCCCTGGTTTTGCTCAGTTCAACATTGCTCTTTGCCCAAAACACGATGAACCCTCCAAAAGGATATGATCATGATACAGGAATAATGGTTTCTATGCTAGAAAACCTTAGAGCAAGAATTATTCATAGTACCCAGGGACTCAATCAAGATCAGACAGATTTCCTCTTAGATGAGAAAGCCAACCGAATCGGAGCAATGATTATGCACTTGGCCGCTACGGAAGTTTACTACCAAGCTTACACTTTTGAAGGCAGAGGATTTAATGAGGAAGAAAAAGAGAAATGGGAAACTGCTTTGAACCTAGGCGATGAGGCAAGAGCTGAATATGTAGGAAAACCAATCCAATATTACTTGGATATATGGGCGCAGGTTCGCCAAAAATCCTTGGAAACCCTTAAAGAAAAAGACGATAAATGGTTTGCTAAACTTGCTAAAGGCGGGCAAACTGACAATCATTGGGCTTGGTTCCATGTGATGGAACATCAGGCAAATCACATGGGGCAAATCAATATGCTAAAAAGTCGATTACCTGAGTAATCCTTAAAATCTCTTATAAACAAAAACGGCTGCTAATTAAATTAACAGCCGTTTTTTTAGTTTTAGTATCCCAGAGTTTTTAACATACTCTCCTCAGTTTGGTCTTCTGCGAAAAGTCGATGGGTAACATTTCCGTCCTCATCTCTATCAATCAACACATGTTTCGGTGCTGGAATCAAACAATGCTGGATTCCACCATATCCACCGAGAGATTCCTGATAAGCACCTGTATGGAAGAAACCTAAATACTGAACTTTCTTCTCAGGTTTTGGGAGGTAAATATTGAATTGGTGAGCTTCTGAATTATAATAATCCATGCTATCACAAGTCAAGCCACCGAGATTGATGTTATGATACTCAGCATCCCAGTTATTTACGGCTAACATGATGTATTTCTGGTTAAGACCCCAGCTATCAGGCAATTGCGTAATAAATGAGCCATCTATCATATACCAAAGCTCCTTGTCGTTTTGCAGCTTTTCTTCCAAAACTGAATAGAGTACAGCTCCACTCTCTCCTACTGTATAGCTTCCAAATTCCGTGAAAATATTTGGTTCGTCCGTGTTGTTTTTACCACACATCCACTTGATATTCTTCACGATTTGCTCCGCCATGTATTGGTAGTCATAATCGAAAAAGACATTCGTCTTGATCGGCCAACCGCCTCCAATATCCATGGAATCCAATGTTGGTGAGATCTTTTTCAAATCCACATATTTCTGGATAAAGCGCGTCAGTTCAGACCAGTAATAGGCGGTATCCCGAATACCTGAATTGATAAAGAAATGCAGCATTTTCAGGCTTACATTCGGATTATCCTTGATTTTATCTTCGTAAAGCTTGATGATATCATTGTATCGCACACCTAATCTAGAAGTATAAAAACCAAACTTTGGCTCCTCATCTGCTGCGATTCTGATCCCCACCTGGAAAGGCACTTTCACATGCTCCAGGTAATAATCGATCTCTGTCAAATTATCCAAAACAGGCACGCAGTTCACGAAACCGTCATTGAGCAACTCCGTGATGTATTGCTTATAAAGCTCACGCTTGAAACCGTTACAAACGATATACGTATTCTTAGTGATTTTTCCCTGAGCATAAAGACTTCTTACCAAAGGAATATCAAAAGTCGAGGAAGTCTCGATATGAATGTCATTTTTTAGCGCTTCATTCAGCACAAAGCTGAAGTGAGAAGACTTGGTGCAATAGCAATAAGTATAATTACCCTTATAATCGTGCTGCTCCATTGCATTCTTAAAATACGTCTTTGCGTTCTGAATACTTTCAGAGATTTTGGGCAAATAAGAAAGTTTGAGCGGAGTACCATAGGTTTCTATGATCTCCATCATATTCACTCCATTGAAATGCAGTTCATTGTTTTCAACTTTAAATTCCTTGGTTGGAAAATCAAATGTCTGCTCAATCAGATCCTTGTATGTATTCATTTGCAAAAATAATTGGTGTTAAAGCCCTACAAAAATTGCTTTTTATCGGATGAATTCAAATGAAAAAGGGACAAATCCCTGAAGACTGTCCCTATTATTAATGAATTGTAATGATTTCTTAATTTACTGCTGAATCCATCATTGCATTTTGTAGCAAAAATTGTTCGGATTTAAATTGATTTCTGTTCACAATCACCTCTTTCAGTACTTTTTTGAATTTCACTTCATTTTGCAAATGCAAAATCAACTGTGAAAAGAAAAGAGACACCTCAGTCTGACTGGATATTGGATAGTGAAAATAAACCGTTTTTTCAGAAGAAGAGAACCGCAAGTTCAAACTTGCTGGCTTTCCCGCTTCACTTAAGCCCCTAAATAACGGGTATAAATACTCAAAATCCTGCTCAAAGCTGCACATCCCTTGCATTACCATTCCAGCTTTTTGATTGAAAATCTTCACGATTTCCTTCTGATTAGCTGATACTTTAGAAAATCCATTGGCCAATACATTCACCTGTTCTATTGATGAAGGTTTTATTTGTGATAATGCGCTCATTGTTTTGAGTTTTAGAATTAAACTATAAGCCAAATATAGAAGTGATTTTCGTATTATCCTATATTCCCTATAATATTTATAGGGTTATTAAATAAGGCTAATACATTCATCCATAACAGACTGATTATTAGACTATAATTTAATTTCTTTAAGTTTATCCAAAGCCACATAAAGCTCTGAATCCTTCTTTGCGAAGCAAAATCTAAGAATTTTGTGATCTTTCTTATTAGAGAAAAACACGGAGATAGGGATGCTCGCCACTCCTATTTCCTTGGTAAGGCGAACAGACAAATCATAATCTGATTCTTTGGAAAGATGTGCATAGGACACCATTTGGAAGAAGCTTCCTTGGGCTGGGGTAAACTTAAAAGGGCTTTCCTTAAGTCCTTCACAGAACAAATCCCGTTTCTGCTGGTAATAATCAGGAAGAGTCAAATAACGAGATGGCTCAGCCAAGTAATCTGCCAAAGCATATTGTAATGGAGTAGCAGTGCTGAAAGTCAAAAACTGATGAACCTTTCGGAATTCTGCGGTGAGTTGCGGTGGGGCCAAACAATAACCAATCTTCCAGCCCGTCACATGAAAAGTCTTCCCGAAAGAGCCACATACGAAAGTTCGGTCTCTCAAAGTAGGATGGGTTACTAGTGACAAATGCTTTCTTCCATCAAAGGTGATATGCTCATACACTTCATCACTAACAACTAAAATATCTGTGTCCTGAATCAAATCTGCAAGGGTATCCAAATCCTCTTGTGTCCAAACGTAGCCACTTGGATTGTGCGGGGTATTCACCATGATCAGGCGTGTTGTATCTGAGATTGCTGATTTCACCTTTTCCCAATCCACAGAAAAATCAGGCATTTCAAGCGGGACATATACAGGAATTCCTCCGTTCAATGCTATAGCTGGAGCATAAGAATCATAGGCTGGATCAAATAAAATAACTTCATCTCCCCGCCTCACAACAGCCGTCACCGCCGCATAAAGTGCTTCAGTAGCTCCAGAAACAACGGTTACTTCATTTTCTGAATTTAAGTCAACGTCATAGACCAGCTTAGTTTTATCAGCAATCCGCTCACGCAAAACAGGTATCCCACTCATCGGCGCATACTGGTTAAAACCCGCCTTCATGTATTTATTTACCAAGTCGAGTAATTCAGGATCACATTCAAAACCAGGGAAACCCTGCGAAAGATTAATAGCTCCACAATCACTTGCAAGCTTGGACATTACTGTAAAAATTGTGGTCCCTACGTTGGGAAGTTTAGATAAAATAGGCATAGTTCAAAACTATTGATTTTGAAGTAAAATCTTATAATTCGTCTTGATTTCCCGCCGATGTGCGCAACTAAATACCGCAGATTTACGCCGATTTAACTAATGGAAAATTCAGACTTACTAGATTATCAGATCTGCAGAAATCTTCTACCCTTCTCCGCGGGAATCTGCGGGAAAAACCAGAATCTAACAAATTGGCATTTCTATAATTTTAAAATTTGAACTTTGTCCATTGTCAATTGAACTTTGATTATTGATCATTTAAAGGCATTTTTAACTACTTTTGCCTTCCATTACCCAACCCACTATAACTTTAAATTCCTCTTAGAATGCGTGATATTAAATTAGTAGAAGTACGGTCAGAGATTGCCGCCGGAACCCGTGGAGCAAGCATGGGTATAGATGCTTTGAAAATTGCCAGCTTAGATAAGAAGTCTGACTTCTTCACACAGTTTGACCCTATCAACGTTCCTGACGCGAATAACTACCTATGGAAAGGCAACAATTTCCCACATGCTAAATACATCGATGGCGTTTATCAGGTTTTGAAAAATGTCTATTCCACGATCGAATCTTTACGTATGGAGAAAAAATTTCCTATCGTTTTGGCGGGAGACCACAGCACTGCGGCAGGCACTATCATGGGCATCAAAGCTGCCGATCCTGATAAGCGTTTAGGAGTGATTTGGATTGATGCACATGCTGATTTACACACACCATTCACCACTCCTTCCGGAAATATGCATGGAATGCCCTTGGCGATGGTTTCTCAATTGGATAATTTGGATTGTCAGGTGAATGAACCCTCAGAAGAGACTTTGGCTCTATGGAAACGAATCAAGGCTATCGGCGGTGAATCTCCAAAAATTGATCCCAAGGATATCGTATTCATCACGGTACGAGATACCGAAGCACCAGAAGATCATCTGATCAAAAATTACGGAATCAAAAATTTCAGTACTCAGGAAGTCCGTTCAAAGGGGATTGATCAAATCTCTGCTGAAGCGTTGGAAACGCTGAAAGATTGCGATCAAATCTATATTTCCTTTGATGTGGATAGTTTGGATAGCTCCATCTCTGTGGGTACTGGTACTCCGGTGCCAGATGGCTTGACTGTACAGGAAGCGATAGAACTTAATGTCAAACTGATTCAGGATAAGCGAGTATGCTGCTGGGAAATCGTAGAAGTGAATCCTACCCTTGACTCGGAGAATCTAATGGCCGAAAACGCATTCGAAGTTCTAGAAGCAACAGTAAAGTCTTTGGTAGATAATTTCTAGGTTTATTAACCGCAAAGTGCACGGAGTTTTGCGCAGAGTACACTGAGTAAAAACACTTATGATTGACGAAGATCTCATACTTGAAAATGAAATTGCCACACGGGTTATTGGCATAGCAATAGATGTCCATCGTCAATTAGGGCCTGGACTTTTAGAGAATGCATATAAGCAAGTTTTAGCCTTTAAACTCCAGAAAGCTGGTATTTTTGTAGAAGTAGAGAAAAAAATGCCATTAGAAATTGATGAAATTAACTTAGACGTTGGCTACATAATTGATATTTTGGTGGAAAGGAAATTAGTTTTGGAATTGAAATCAGTTGATATACTCAACGACGTTCATTTTGCCCAAACGCTTAACTACGTAAAAATCGGAAAATACAAATTGGGTCTGCTTATTAACTTTAATGTTTCCCAACTAAAATATGGAATTCAAAGAGTTGCTAATACGAAACCCAGAATATAAATAAAAACATAAAATGAATCAATTGCGCCCTCTGCGAAATCTTTGCGTGCTCTGCGGTTAAAAAAATATGAACATACAAGAATCAATACATAACGGCATACAGCTTGCCTTTCAGAATATCTTCAATCACGATCTGCCTTTGGAGCAGATCAGCCTCGCTCCTACGCGGAAGGAATTTGAAGGAACTTACACCTTCGTGGTTTTTCCCTACCTGAAAGTGTCCAAAGCAACTCCTGAGGTCACAGCAAATCTAATCGGTGAATACTTGAAAGAAAACGTAGCTGAAGTTGCTGGTTTCAATGTAGTAAAAGGCTTCCTGAATCTAGAACTGAACAACATGATCTGGGTGGATGTTTTCCAAAAGCTATTTGCCAACGAAAACATAGGCCAACTTCCTGCAAACGGTCAAAAGGTGATGGTGGAATATTCTTCTCCTAATACCAATAAACCTCTTCATCTTGGTCACCTCAGAAATAACTTTTTGGGATTTTCGGTTGCAAACATCCTGGAGGCAAATGGGTACGAAGTCATAAAAGCCAATTTGGTAAATGACCGAGGAATTCACATTTGTAAGTCTATGGTAGCATACCAGCATTTCGGGAATGAAGAAACTCCAGAATCCTCCGGATTGAAAGGTGACCACTTGGCTGGAAAATATTATGTGATTTTTGACCAGAAATACAAAGAGCAAATTGCTGAATTGAAGGAGAAAGGTCAATCTGAAGATGAGGCTAAAAAGAATGCTCCTTTATTCCTTGAAGCGCAGGAAATGCTTCGCAAATGGGAGGCAAATGACGAGGAAGTTGTCTCGCTTTGGAAGCAAATGAATACCTGGGTTTACGCTGGTTTTGAAAAGACTTACCAGCGCATGGGAGTTAGCTTTGACAAGTATTACTACGAATCTGATACGTACCTTCTAGGAAAAGACATAGTTACCGAAGGGTTAGAAAAAGGAGTATTTTTCAAAAAAGAAAATGGCTCGGTTTGGGTGGATTTAACTGATGAGGGACTGGACGAAAAACTGGTTCTTCGCGGTGATGGAACCTCTGTTTACATCACCCAAGATATGGGTACAGCTGATTTGAAGTACGATGATTTTGGAATAAGCAAGTCAGTATATGTAGTTGGTAATGAGCAAGATTACCACTTTGATGTTTTGTTTAAGATTATGCGTAAACTAGGCCGTCCATATGGAGAAGGACTTTACCATTTATCATATGGCATGGTAGATTTGCCAACAGGTAAAATGAAGTCCCGAGAGGGAACCGTAGTAGATGCTGATGACTTGATGCAAGAGATGGTGGACACTGCCGCACAGCATACCAAAGAACTTGGTAAAATTGACGGCTTCAATGAGGAACAGGCAGCTGAACTCTATGAAACTCTAGGAATGGGTGCTTTGAAATACTTCTTGCTAAAAGTGGATCCTAAAAAACGAATGTTGTTCAACCCGCAGGAATCCATAGAATTCCAAGGAAATACCGGGCCATTTATCCAATACTCCCATGCTCGAATTGCTTCAATACTAAGAAAAGCTGAACAAATTGGTGTCGAATACAAACAAGCGGACTTCTCTAAAGTTAATAAAGTAGAAGAGTCAGAATCAAGCTTGATTTACCTATTGAATGATTTTGAAAAGAAAATATCCCAGGCTGGATTGGATTATTCCCCTGCCATTTTAGCACAATACCTTTTCGATTTGGCGAAGGAATACAATAGATTCTATGCGGATCTTCCTATATTTCTTGAAAATGATCCAACCATTCTTGCTTTCCGAGTGGCGCTTTCGGCTCATACCGCAAAGACCCTCAGGAAAGGAATGCAATTACTTGGAATCGCAGTACCCGAACGAATGTAACTATGAAGAATTTACTATTTCTAGGCTGTTTTTTGTTGCTCATGAGTGCCTACTCTATAAGCAAAACTTCTGTTTTAAAAGCTAAAAACACCTCTATTGATAAAGAAGTTATGGCTCCATCATTCTATGAATTCTCCATGAAAGACCTAAATGGTGAAATGGTTGATTTTAGTTCCTTTAAAGGAAAGAAGGTGATGGTAGTCAATGTCGCTTCCAAATGCGGATATACTCCGCAATACGAAGAATTGCAGAAGCTTTATGCAGAGCATAGTGACAAAATCGTGATTTTGGGCTTCCCTGCTAACAATTTTGGAGGTCAAGAACCTGGATCAAACGAAGAAATCAAATCTTTTTGCTCTGAAAACTACGGTGTGACATTTCCAATGTTTGAGAAAGTTTCTGTAAAAGGATACGACAAGCACCCTATCTACAGATGGCTTTCGGATGCTAAGCAGAATGGCTGGAACAACGAAGAACCTAGCTGGAATTTTTGCAAGTACATCCTAAATGAGGAAGGCGAACTCATCAACTATTTTCCTTCCAAAGTATCTCCATTGGATCAGGAAATAATAGATCTTATAAATGCCTAATTAGAAGATTTCGGACTGAGTGAAACAAGCTATTCAAACAAAAAAAGAAGCCTGGCTGCATGCGGTCAGGCTTCGTACATTACCACTAGCCCTAGCAAGTATCTTTGCAGGTTCTTTTTTGGCAGTATACAAAGAGGTTTTTCGTTGGGAGATTTTATTACTCGCTTCATTGACCACTATCTTTTTGCAGATTCTGTCAAATCTTTCGAATGACTATGGAGATACTATTCATGGGGCTGATCATCAGGATCGCCAAGGCCCGATGAGAGCAGTACAATCTGGTTTGATTACTTTACCTGAAATGAAAAAAGCGATGTATCTCTTTGGGGCTTTGGCATTGATTTCAGGTCTGCTTTTGCTCTATTTTGCTGTTCAGGATTGGGTGCTTTTCGGAATATTTTTGGGATTAGGGCTGGCTTCCATCTGGGCTGCTATTTCTTACACTTCAGGAAATAATCCCTACGGATATGCAGGATTGGGAGATATTTCGGTGTTTATTTTCTTTGGTTTGCTCGGTGTTTTTGGCACCTTTTTCCTCCATAGTTTGACTTGGGATGATTCCATAATTTGGATTGGAATTGCTTTAGGGCTTTTCAGCACAGCTGTGTTAAACATCAATAACATCCGTGATATTGAGTCAGACACCACTGCTGGGAAAAAATCTATTCCAGTGAGAATCGGAAGAAAAGCTGCAAACATTTACAATTGGTTTTTGATTTTAGGGGGGAATTACTGCCTGTTGATATTTGCCTTTGTCACCAAAGAATGGACTACTTTATTGGCTTTAGCGCTTTTCCCGCTAATGATCCGAATTGGTATAAGTGTACAGAAAGGAAAGGATTCAGAAGCTATTGATCCCAATCTCAAAAAAATGGCACTTAGCACCTTGGTTTGGGTGATATTATTCGGAATTGGTTTAGTTTTTTTAGGAAAAAGCTGACAAAAGTCCTTTTCTATTCTTTTAAATAAGGGTAATTTGGGGTAAACCAATGAACTCAGCTATTATGACAAAAGTACTTGTGCCTTACGATTTTTCAGAGCAAGCAAATAACGCCCTGAATTTTGCTACCAACATATCATCCAAATTTGATCATGTGGAAATTATGGTATTACACGTAGTTGAAGTACCTAGTTCTTCGGGTATGGGAACTATGGGTGGTGGCGAAGTGATGCCTGAAATGGAAAGCCAAATGTTCTTCATTGAACTGATGGATAGACGCAAGGAGCAATTCAAAGAACTGGAAAATAAGCATGCAGGAAGCAAGTATGGCTTCAGTACAAAAATCGTATTGGGCAATGCTTTTCAAAATATTTCTTCGGCTATTATAGATGAAGATCCTGATTTGGTAATTATGGGATCAAAAGGCTCCGATGGAATAGAAGAGGTATTAATAGGAAGTAATACTGAAAAAGTGGTAAGAACTTCCCATTGCCCTGTGATGACCATAAAAGCAAATACAAATCCAGAGAAAATCAAGAAAATAGTTTTCGCAAATGATTTCAGAGAAGGTCAGGACGAATTAGCCAAACGCATAAAAAATCTTCAGGAATGGTTTGACGCAGATCTTTATTTAGTGGTGATCAATACTCCTGGAAGCTTTGAAACTACTCGGGAATCTGCTGCTAGGATTAAATATTTTGTTAACAAATACGAAATAAAACACGCAGTGGCGGAGATTTACAATTCAGATTCCGAGGAATCTGGCATTGTAGAATTTGCAGAAGATATCGATGCCGACCTGATCGCAATGGCTACTCATGGTCGTACAGGTCTTGTTCATTTATTTACCGGAAGTATTGCCGAGGACGTGGTAAACCATGCCAAGCGCCCTGTTTGGACATTTAAAGTAAAATAATTCAAAAATTTAGTAACGAATACCTACTCTTCGGGGTGGGTATTTTCATTTTATATGGCGAAAAAAAATAACGATTGGAAAAAACGCGATGGTGTCGTGTATTCTACTAGCGATGATTTTGAGTTTCAAACTGGAAATGATGAAGACGAAGATACACTGCCTGCAAATCAGCAAAACTTAAAAGTGTTACTTGACAAAAAAGCTAGAGCTGGCAAAAAAGTCACGCTAATTGAAGGTTTTATAGGTAGTGAGGAAGATTTAAAAGAGTTGGGGAAAATGCTCAAAAACAAATGTGGTGTCGGTGGATCTGCTAAAGACGGAGAAATCCTGATTCAAGGTGATCACAGAGACAAGATAGTCCAAGTCCTTCAATCCGCAGGGTACAAAGCCAAAAAGTCCGGAGGATAATCACCCATTGATTACCTCTTCCTCCAAATTCCTCACATCTACACTCACCTTCATCTCCTGCTCACTACCACTGTACACAATTCCTTTTAAGGGTGTGACATCTGCAAAATCACGCCCTACGGCAACACGAATGTGCTTATCATTAACCAGAAGGTTATTTGTTGCATCAAACTCTATCCATTCATGGCCCGGAACATAAATAGCAATCCAGGCATGAGATGCGTCGGCTCCGATCATTTTAGGCTTGCCAGGAGGTGGTAAAGTCTCAAGATACCCACTTACATACCTTGCTGACAATCCAATTGACCTCAAGCATGCTAAAGAAAAATGTGCAAAATCCTGACACACTCCCTTTTTGTGTTTAAACACTTTCTCAAGCGGGGTACTGATATCAGAAAATCCCGGAGTAAAAGCAAAGTCATTGAATATTCTTGTATTCAAATCAAGCATAGCTTCCATTATAGGACGTCCTGGAGTGAAGGATTTTAAGGTATAATCACTTATCCCATCTATGAAGTTTACATGTTTTGACTCCAAATAATATTGTCTAACATCCGTAGAAGTCTTTGTGGAATGAAGCAACTCCACCACTTTTTCCCAAGGCATAGTATCAGTAGGTTTGATTGAAACCCAAGCTGGAGAAGATAGCTCAACAACACTTTTGGAAGTCACTGTGAGATTCTTGTGCGATCGTTCTACTGAAAAATAAAGGTATTTATTTCCAAAAAAATCTACTCGCTCTATCTCCGTGCTAGGCTTTGGACTGATCTCACAAAAGTATTCTTCAACATTCTGAAAAGGGAGATCAGGCGGAATCTGAAACATCAAATTATGACATAGAACCGCTGGGAAATCATAGATATAATTAGTGATATGTGTGACCTTATATTTCATGCGTCTAGACTGAATTTCTTATTTTTTTTGCACTACCATTAACAAACTTCATTTGAGAAAAGCACACATTAATATGTTTAACCTGCAGATTAATACTGGAGTTAGGCTCGATTTCATATCTCCGGAATAACAGAAGATTGAATCATACTGTACCTGGTATCTGTATGACTAAAATATTTTTCATAAATAGAATCCGAAGTTTCATGCAATAGCCCAATGATTTCATCCAACAGCACGCGCAGCTCCACAAATTCCTGAGTAACAACATTAGGAATAGATATCACATCAATATCGCATAACCTGATTTTGGTGATAGCTTGAAGTAACTTCTTTCGCTCTATGCTAAAAAGCTCCTTTTCATCTTGATTAGGAAGGGTTTTCAAGTGATTATCAATTTCCGACAGCTGGTATATCAATGATCTGGGGTTATCCTCATGCAAAATCAATAGACTCAAAACACCATGCATTTCCAGATTAGAACGATAGCGATACCTGTAAGTCACCAAACTTTCATTGCAGCGTAGTGTATCCTCCATCAACTCTTTGTTTGACTCAGAATCAAAAGACTTGGTTAACATTCCTTTTAGGATCAGACAGTTGTTAGACGCAGACTCTATAAATCTTCCAATATTTAGCAAATGCCAAGTCGGCTCTCGGGTCATGTTATCAATATTCAATCCGTAAAAAGCCATTAATTTCACCACCATGTTATCTAAGCTTTGATAAGCTTGCAT
The DNA here is from genome assembly GCF_900182815.1 of Algoriphagus winogradskyi. Taxonomy (GTDB): domain Bacteria; phylum Bacteroidota; class Bacteroidia; order Cytophagales; family Cyclobacteriaceae; genus Algoriphagus; species Algoriphagus winogradskyi. The sequence goes on from NZ_FXUA01000001.1 coordinate 132,008, forward strand.
TAAGGTGGTGTCGGAATCCCGCATTTTAGTAAGTTCTTCGGAAATATTGTCCAGAATTCTCCACGTATCCAAACTCAATCTATCTCTTACAGCATATGCATTGGTAAGAAAAGACTGGATTGAATAGGCCAGGCTTCCAGGTTTCTTTACGTCGTGTACCAAAGCCAGTAACTGAGCCTCTGGATTTTTCAAATTCTTTTTAGTCGTAAACCCTGGCATTGTCCCAGTCATGACGGTGAGCGTTTGAAGCAAAGTGCTTAAAACTGGATTCTCATGAACATGAATATCTTCATCCGCTTCATTGTATGAAAGAAGCGTCATTCGCATCAAGCGTACCGAATAGGCTGAGCGTTCCAAATACCTTCCTAGCCAAAATAATCGTTCGCCAGTGCGACTTGGGAGTACATTTCTTACCAAAGGCTGGATTTTAATCGCTTTGGCAACTGGCGCAGGTACTTCTTTTCCTTTACCTAAAACCCAAGTATCCTTGCTGATTCCTCCTGTTTGATTTGAAACCAAAAAAGCCCCCTTCTCAGGAGAACTCCTCGATAAGCCACCAGGCATCACTTTATAGTTTTTATTTTCAGTGTCAGCAACTACATAACTTCGAAATACAGCATTTCTAGCTACCAGCTTATTGTTAATCCAAGAAGGTGTGGTAGAAAAATCAACCATTTCCTGCCCCACAAACATGTAAGGGCTACTTCTGATTTCCCGTTTTAAGTTTTCTATTTCCACCTTGCTAAGGTTACCACCAAAAACAGATTTCTTGTGTGTACCTCGATAGATATTTCGAATCACTAAAGATTCAATATGCTCAAACACATATTTCATCTCAGTTGGCTGACCGCACCACCAAGTTGCAACTGAAGGCAAAATCAAATCCTGCCCCAGCAAATGCCTACTAATTTTCGGCAAGAATGCCATTAAGCCAGGATTCTCTAATACCCTGCATCCTAATGGATTAATCACCAATACTTTTCGCTGTCGCACGGCCTCCATCAATCCTACTACTCCCAAGTGAGAGTCATTTTTCAACTCCAGAGGATCACAAAAAACATCATCAACTCTCCTGATAATTACATCTACTTTCTCTAGGCCTTTAATAGTCTTCAGCCACACGTAACCATCACTTACGGTGAGGTCTTCTCCAAAAGCAAGGGTAAATCCCATAAAGGAAGAAATGTAGGCATGCTCAAAAAAGGTCTCGTTAGTAGGGCCGGGCGAAAGCAAAACTACCCTAGGGTTTTCCTTATTGTTAGTAGTTAAATTACTTAGTGTGTTTTTGAAGGTTTGATAATAGGAGGTAATTTTACGGGCATGATTTTCACGGATTAGATCAGGAAAAACCCGTGTCATTGCTGCTCTATTTTCAAAAGTATATCCAGAACCAGAAGGAGCATCTGTTCTATCGTGAAGCACCCACATTTTGCCATTTGGACCACGAGCTAGATCGGAAGAGTACTGGATAAGTTGCTGCTCACCATCTAACTTGATGTTATGCGCTTGTCGCAAAAAACCTCCGTGATTATAGATCAATTCAAAAGGAATACGCCCCTCCTTTATCAAGGTCTGATCTCCATATAAATCACTTAAAATCAGATTCAAAAGTTCTGATCTCTGAAGTAAGCCTTTCTCTATTCCTTCCCACTCTTCATTACTGAATACCATAGGAACAGGATCCAACATCCACGGTCTATTCATCCCATTGGGATCACCATAGACATTGTAAGTCACGCCATTTTCACGTAATTGACGACCAACCTCCTCATGAAATTGCCCCATACGTTCAGTTCCTATCTGATCGTAATATTTGGCAATTTTCTCCCAATGAGGATGGATTTTACCTTGGTCGGTTGCCATTTCATCCAAAAATGGCGCATTATTGAACATTTTGTCAATAAGATAAGACTCAATCATATCGCAAAAATGAACTTATTGCAGGTGAAATAATAAACAATTATCGTTTTTTATACCGCCTGAGATCCATAGTATAGGGAAATTCAGGATTAATAATCTCAGCAGTCGCTTCATAGTGTCTTTGGCCTTCTGATTTAGTAATGTAACGACCCGATTTATGGTCTTCTTGTACAGCAGTCTTTGCTTCATTTGGTGTAGGCGTAATTGTATGGCCAAAATCGAAGAACCGGGAAATTCTCCGCGCTTCAGCCTCGTTGCTGTTAATCGGGAAATTATCATAACTCCTGCCTCCTGGATGCACTACATGATACTGGCAGGCTGCCACAGATTTCTTTGTCCAAGTATCATACAAGTCAATCACTAATGGAGTATCAATCCCTATTGTAGGGTGCAACGCAGAAAAAGGCTGCCAAGCCCGATAGCGGATTCCCGCTACAAACTCGCCTTGCACTCCCGTATTTTTCAGTGGAATTCTATATCCATTACAAAGCAAATGATATCTGGAATCAGTCAAGCCTGTGATTTTGACTTGTAACCTTTCCAATGAAGAATCTACATATCGAGCTGTTCCGGAGCTCGACATCTCCTCTCCCAACACATGCCAAGGCTCGATCGCCATCTTCATATCTATATGAATATCATCCGATTGAAGCTCTCCAATAAAAGGAAAACGGAAGGAGAAGAATGGGTCAAACCAAGCAATATCAAAATCATAACCAGCCACTTTTAGATCATTGACCACTTCCAGCATGTCCTTTTCACAATAGTGTGGAAGCAAGAATTTGTCATGCAATGAAGTCCCCCATCGCACGAGTTTGTGATCGTATGGCTGTTTCCAAAACCAGCTCATCAAGGCCCGGATTAACAGCAACTGCACCATGCTCATCCGATAATGCGGCGGCATATCAAAGCCTCTGAATTCCAAAATACCCAAGCGACCACTACTGGAATCGGGAGAATAAAGCTTGTCAATGCAAAACTCAGCTCGATGTGTATTTCCGGTAATATCAACCAGCAGGTTTCTGAAAATCCGATCTACCATCCAGAATGGGATCTCATTTTCAGTACCATTGGGAACTTGCTGGAAAGCCAATTCCAACTCATAAAGCATATCATCTCGTCCTTCATCTACTCTTGGAGCCTGACTAGTTGGACCAATAAATTGAGTAGAAAATAAATAGGATAATGCAGGGTGATGTTGCCAATACGTGATAAAACTCTTCAACACATCAGGCCTTCTCAGCAAAGGACTGTTTTCAGGCGAGGAACCTCCAAGCGTAATGTGATTTCCCCCACCTGTGCCGGTATGCTTTCCATCTACATTGAATTTTTCAGAAATGAGACGGGATTCACGGGCTTTTTCATAAAGCACTTCGTAATTATGTGTCACCTCTTTCCAGCTTTTTGCAGGCTGTACATTCACTTCAATTACCCCAGGATCTGGAGTAATCATCATTTTTTCTATACGCTTATCCGAAGGAGGATCGTATCCTTCGATTAGAATCGGAACTTTGAGCTTCTGAGCGGCCCTTTCTATCGCATTCACCAAATCCAGGTAATGCTCTAGGTAAGATACAGGAGGTAAGAAAACGAAAAGCTTTCCCTCTCTAACTTCCGCCACCAAAGTCGTCTTGAAAATCCGCTTGGAATTGATAGGCTTAAGTTTGGCCGCTTTAGAACGTGTTTTGGAAGGAAGTGCACCGACTTCAGCAAACAAATCATTCTGTGGCTTGATTGGCTCATCTTTTGGATCCGTATATTCAATGGAGTCCAAGGGCAATCTCAAACCTGCAGGAGAATTCCCTGGTACTAGATAAAGTTCTTTAGAACGGAATTTCCAGCGACAACTTTGCCATCTATTTTGATCATATTCCCACTCCAATGGAATCGAATAGCCCACAGGCTTTCCCAGTCCTTTTTTGAGAAGCTTGGCTAACTTTTGCCGCTCCAAAGAAGATTTGAGGTTATATTTTGCAGGGTTGATATTCACAGGGACTTTTCCCTCCTGCCAGATAAAGTAAAAAGGGTCTTCGTATAAAGGAGTAATATTGAGCGGATCTACATTTAGTTCTTTGACCAGATTATTAATGAAAGTCTTTGACTTTTTGTGGGTCAGCTTGTAATCCTTTGACAAATCAGCCATCAACGCATCATTTTTCCACATCGGAATACCATCCTTTCGCCAGAAACAAGCTAATTTCCACCTAGGCAAAGGCTCTCCGGGATACCATTTTCCTTGACCATATTGCATCAAAGCTCCGTTACCAAACTCTCCTTTTAGCTTGTGAAAAAGTATATTGGATAAACTCCGCTTGTGTTCGCCATCAGCGTCTGTATTCCATTCAGGAGCATCCTGATTATCTACAGACACAAAAGTAGGCTCACCTCCCATGGTCAGCCGCACGTCATTTGCTTCTAAATCCTCATCCACCTTATCTCCTACTGACAGTATTTTTTGCCACTGCTCTTCAGAATAAGGTTTAGTCACCCGAGGTGTTTCTTCTATTCGAGTCACTTCATTTTTGAAGAAAAACTCAGTCTCCGCAGGTTCAGCCATGCCTGTAATAGGTGCTGCATCCTGAGGACTTGGTGTACAAGCCAATGGTATATGCCCCTCCCCTGCAAACAATCCAGAAGTGGAATCCAAGCCTATCCAGCCAGCTCCCGGCACATAAACTTCCGTCCAAGCATGCAAATCGGTAAAATCCTCTTCCGGACCAGATGGACCATCCAATGATTTCTCATCCGATTTCAACTGAACTAAGTAACCAGAAGCAAATCTTGATGCCAATCCCACGTGTCGCAAAACCTGTACAAATAACCATGCAAAATCACGGCAAGAGCCTGATCCCAAAGTCAATGATTCTTCACAAGATTGCACACCTGGCTCCATTCGCACATTATAGCGCAATTCCTGGTTGATCATAGTGTTGATCGCTACCAGATAATCCACCGTGATGATATCCTTCGTCATCAAAGTTTTGGCCCTATCTACCAATTTCATCAAAAGCGGGTCCGATTCTTTGATCTCCAAATATGGGCCCAGCTGCTTCTTTACACTCTCATCGTACTCAAATGGAAACTTATCAGCATAATCTTCCACAAAAAAATCAAAGGGATTTATCACCACCATATCAGCGATTACTTCCACATCAATTTCAAAATATTTGACCTTTTCAGGAAAAACAATCCTAGCCAAGTAATTGCCAAAAGGATCCTGCTGCCAATTGATAAAGTGATTTTCTGGTTTGATATTCAAAGAATAACCTTTGATATGTGTGCGTGAGTGCGGAGCAGGTCGCAAACGGATCACCTGAGGCCCCAAACTTATATTCTTTTCGTATTCGTACTTGGTATAATGCCGTATGGCAACTTTGATAGACATAGGATAGGTTTAATATGCTGTTTCAAAAAGATTCAAATCATGACGTGGTCAAAAATGATTTGGGTTATCTGGGCGCTGGTATTACTTGTAATTTAAAGTAAGAATTGAGAGATCACAGCATTTGATTGAAGAAAAATCAAATCAGTCCAATATTTAATTTGTTTTATCAAAATGCTAATTCTTATCAAAAATTCAGAATTGAATCAATTTCTTCTTCGGTAAGTAAACATTTATATTTAGTTTCAGTGGATGAAAAAAAACAACCCGAAAACTCTTGTCATTGATATTGGCGGTTCTAATGTCAAAATACTTGCAACAGGTGCTGCAGAGCGCATAAAAATTCCTTCAGGCTCAGATTTTTCTCCTGAACAAATGGTGGAACTGGTTAAAGAAAACGCTTCAGAATGGGAATACGACAGGATCACAATGGGTTTTCCGGGAGTAGTCAAAGAAAACAAGATAGTATCCGAGCCAGTTAACCTTGGAGAGGGATGGAATAAATTTGACTTTCAGGCTGCATTTAACTGCCCTATTAAATTTATAAATGATGCAGCCATGCAGGCTCTTGGTAGTTACGAAGGTAAAAAGTTGCTCTTCTTAGGCTTCGGAACTGGATTAGGCACCGCCATGGTCATTCACAATACGATATTACCCTTAGAAGGCGGGCATCTTCCTTTCAAGAAAAAGACCTTCGAAGAATATGTTGGAAAGGAGTATCTGACGAAGAGCGGATCTAAACGATGGGAGAAAAACGTGCTAAAAACCGTGGAATATTTCAGAGCAGCATTTCAACCTGATGACGTATTATTAGGCGGGGGAAATTCAAAATTGTTAACAACAATTCCTGAGGGATGTAGATTGGGTACAAATGAAAATGCCTTCAAAGGCGGTTTCAAGTTCTGGGAAGAGGATTTTAAGTTGTAAGATTTTGACTTAACTCATAATCGCAGTATGAAAGCGCAACGCCTTACATTCTCACTCCTTGGATAAACGTGTTTTTATCAGCCTGAGCAAAATCAACAGCTATTAATTACTGTTTCGTCTGCCGTTTGTTTTTTCGTATTTTTCTATCTGATTGGATTTAAACAATCAATTACCTAATCCCAAAATCCAAACCTATGAAACATCTATTCCTCTATGCCTTTGCGATCTTAATTTTTTCAAGTTGTGAGAAAAAGAATTCACAAAACACCACTGAAACTCTCCTAGTAAATGAGCAGGTCCGGGCAAGAATTGACTCTACCCTATCCAGCTTCGTAGAAAGCGGGAATCTAGCCGGAGTCTCTGCCTTGATTTTTGAAAAAGACCAGGAGGTTTATTACAATGCATTTGGCTATGCGGATCGGGAAAATCAGGTAAAAATGGATAGAAATACGATTGTGCAGATCTATTCCATGACTAAGCCGATCACTGGCACGGCATTAATGACACTTTACGAAGAGGGTAAATTCCAGTTGGATGATCCGCTTTCTAAGTACGCACCTGAGTTTGCTGATATGAAAGTGTATGACGGTGTAGATGAAAATGGAAACATCAAACTCGTAGATGCTGACAGACCGGTTACCATCCGTGATATTACACGCCATACCGCTGGCTTTCCAAACCGAGCTGATATTCCTGGTTTGAGTGAGATTTTGGCAGAAAAAGACCCAAGAAGTTTTGAAATCGATTTGAACGCAATGGCCAAAAGAATCGGTGAAATTCCTCTTTGGTTCCAGCCAGGAACTCAATGGGAATATGGTCAATCCGTAGATGTTCAAGCTTTTTTGGTAGAAAGAATAGCTGGAGTACCCTATAAAGAATATGTACAAACTCATGTTCTTGATCCACTTAAAATGAACGACACAAGATATTTCGTTCCTGAATCGGACAGGGCAAGAATGTCTGCTTCCTATAGAAGAACCGGTGAAGGTCAACTCGAGCAAATGCCAAATGAGGAAGCACATCGATTCAATATCAATGAATGGCCTCTTACTCCAGGTGGATTTGGATTTACTTCTACTTTGGATGATTACATGACTTTTGCCAGAATGTTGGTTCGCAAAGGGGAATTTGGGGGTGCTAGAATCCTCAATCCAGAAACGGTAGAACTAATGAGCACCAATCAACTTCCTGATTCAGTTACCGAAAGATCCTGGCTTCCAAGCAAGGGGAATGTGGGGTTTGGAATTGACTTCGCAGTACGAGTTGCACCGCCAAAAAGTGCCGCGGAGATTAATGGGACGGTTGGTGAATTCTTTTGGGATGGGGCTGCCAGTACACTGTTCTGGGTGGATCCAGTGAATGAAATCACAGCTGTCCTGTTCGTCCAGCTTTTTCCTTACGATCAGATCAAGCTTCATAAGAAGTTTAAAGATGCTGTATATGGCAAATATCAGCCTAGCGTCTCTAATTAAAATCAGCTAACCCACCGTTCAAGTCATCAGGATCGTTATAAAATCTTTGCTCATTACATTTCTCTTGCCGTCGTTCGTATCATCACGAACGACTTTTTTGTTTGAGTACTTTAAACAAATCAGAGAACAGTAGATTTCCCTTAACTTTGCGCGAAGCAGAACCATTTTCTAATTAAATGTTGTTCTACACTCATTGTAACCTAATGGACCTTGAATCCATTACTTATTACAGCGCATGAAGACAAGACCAAGAGTAGTAGTCGGCCTCTCCGGAGGGGTCGATAGTTCCGTCGCCGCTCACCTACTCATCGAGCAAGGCTACGAAGTCATCGGGATGTTCATGAAGAACTGGCACGATGAATCTGTCACAATTTCCAATGAATGTCCATGGATGGAAGATTCCACCGACGCAATGCTAGTGGCAGAAAAGCTGGGAATTCCATTTCAAGCCATAGATCTCAGTGAAGAATACAAGGATAGAATCGTGGATTATATGTTTGCAGAATATAAAGCCGGCAGAACTCCCAATCCTGATATTCTTTGCAATAGAGAAATCAAATTCGATATTTTTCTAAAAGCTGCCGAAAAGCTTAAGGCTGATTTCGTGGCTACTGGTCACTATTGCCAGAAAGGCGAAACCATAGGAGCTGATGGAAAAACAGCCTATCAGCTGCTTGCAGGAGCCGATCCCAATAAGGATCAGAGTTATTTTCTGTGCCAATTGAACCAAAGTCAGTTAGCCAAAGCACTCTTCCCTATTGGGCACATGCAGAAGCCTGATGTCCGGGCAAAAGCCAAAGAAATGGACTTGATCACTGCCGATAAAAAGGACAGTCAGGGACTTTGCTTTATCGGAAAAGTACGCTTGCCAGATTTCCTTCAGCAACAACTGAAACCTAAAAAAGGTAAGATCATACAAATTCCGGAAGACTTGGCAATCTATCAAAATCAACTAATTCCTGCTGGAATTGCTCCAGAAGACTACGATCAGGAGACCTTGGATGCGATTTCTCTTCCAACTCACTATTCTCAAGATCAAGGAAAAGTTTTGGGTGAGCATAACGGTGCCCACTATTTCACTGTTGGCCAAAGAAAAGGGCTACACGTCGGTGGGACAGGAAAGCCTTTGTTTGTGATTTCAACCGATACACAAGAAAATGTGATTTACACAGGACTAGGAGAAACCCATCCCGGACTACTTCGTGATGGTTTATTTGTGAAGACTGAAGATATCCACTGGATCCGCGAGGACCTGAAACTAAACGTTGGTGAGTCTAGAAGGTATGATGCTCGCATTCGCTATCGTCAACCGCTAAGTGGAGCCACCTTGATTCAAAAAGAAAATGGCCTCTATGTCATCTTTGATCAACCTCAAAAAGGAGTAGCTTCTGGCCAGTTTGTAGCTTGGTATGATGGAGAGGAAAGTATTGGATCAGGGACGATATTTTAAGATTTAAGATTTACGATTTACGATTTACGATTTACGAGGCTAATGAAATGTGAGACCTTAAGTTCAGTTCATTAGCCTCTTTTTAACTAAAAAAAATCCCCCTAACCCCCTTTAAAAGGGGGAATAGCTAAACCTGAACCTCAATCATTACATTCAGATAGCCATTATTTTAAATTCTTCATTCATTCATTTTAAATTCCCCTGTGTTAGAAATCCTCTTTGAAGACGAATACCTTATTGCCATCAATAAACCTTCGGGTTTGCTCGTTCACCGAACTTCCATCGCAGCGGAGGAAACGGTATTTGCTTTACAAATGTTACGCGATCAAATTGGACAGCACGTTTCCCCTGTTCATCGCTTGGACAGACCGACCAGTGGAGTTTTACTATTCTCTAAGAAAGAAGAAATATTGCCTTTACTTAAAGAGCAATTTTCAAATCGATCAGTCCAAAAAACCTACTTGGCTATTGTCCGTGGAATTCCTGGAATCAAATCAGACCTGATAGATCATCCGTTGACCAGCGAGCGCTCCAATAAACTGCAGGAAGCGCAAACCCAATATAAAGTAATTGCTGAAGCGGAAATCCCATTTGATACAACAGGGAGATATCCGACTAGTCGCTATAGCTTACTGGAACTAAAACCTGAAACTGGGCGCACGCATCAGATCCGTCGTCATTTAGCTCACCTGAGGCATTATATTTTGGGGGATAAAAAACATGGTGACAATAAGCAAAACCAGTTTTTCGAGAAGCAATTTGGGATGGTGAACCTGCTATTACATGCTAAAAGACTTGAATTCATTCACCCTAATTCTAGCCAAAAAGTATCTATTGAAGCTTCACTTCCTCTTCATTTCCATGAAACCTTGAGCATTCTCGGTTTGTCACAACTTGATTTAGAGGGTTAAAAGTCAGCTTTTCCCCAAATTCAATTACTTTAGAACATAAATCGATCAAACATATGAAAAAACCCCTGTTAGGAATAAGCCTTTTACTATCAGTGACTTTTGCGGCAGAAGCGCAAAAGAAGAAAATTGATAAAAAATTCAATGAAACAGCTGCAATAGCTGACCTCACTTATTTAGCATCAGATGAATTGAAAGGAAGAGATCCAGCGGCACCAGAAATGGCAATGGCCTACAATTATATATCAATGCAGTTGCAAGATGCAGGCGCGCAACCAGTTCCAGGCGCAGATGGCTACTTTCAAAATATTCCTTTCATGATGTCTTCTCCTCCAAGTAAAGGTGAAATCAAATTGAAAGATTCGGTTTATTCCCAAGGTAAAAACATGCTTGTCATCAATGGTGATGCGATTTCCGGGAAATACGAGTTAGTGGACGTTGGTTTTGGACTTGCTGATGATTTGGAGGGGAAAGACCTGAAAGGCAAAATCCTACTGACCAATGTAGGCGCTCCAGATCGTATGAGTCCCGCTGATTTGTTTGCCTTAGGTAGCGAGAAAGCTAAACTTGCCGAAGCTGCTGGGGCGATTGGAGTCATTGAGCGCTTCAATATTCCATCTATTCCTTGGCCATTAATTGTCAACTACCTCAATCGAAGTCAGATGGTCATAGATAATGGCGAATCAAGCAAAATGCCATACATCTGGATCGAGGATGTGAAAAACACGCTTAAAAATCAATTGACTGCAGGAAAAGTTGAGGCAAATCTTTTAGTAGAAGGCAAGAATAACACTCCTGTGGAAGGTAAAAATGTACTCGCCTGGATTGAAGGATCAGACAAAACGCTGAAGGATGAATTCGTAATGCTATCTGCGCATTACGATCACGTTGGAATTGGAACACCAGATGCAAGTGGCGATTCCATCTACAACGGTACTCGTGATAATGCGGTAGGTACGGTAGCTGTGATGAATGCAGCTAAATTCTTTGCTAAAAACCCTCCAAAAAGATCTATCCTTTTAGCACTGTGGACTGCAGAGGAAAAAGGGCTTTTAGGCTCAGCATATTTTGCAGAAAACCCATTGATTCCTTTGGATAAAATCATTTACAATCTCAACATTGACGGTGCGGGCTACAATGATACCTCAGTAATTACAGTGATCGGATTGGGCAGAACTACCGCAGATGACTTAGTTTCTGAGGCTGTTGCAGATTTTGGTTTGAAAGCCATCGCAGATCCAGCTCCAGAGCAAGGACTTTACGACAGATCAGATAACGTAAATTTCGCCAAAGAAGGGATCCCTGCTCCTACTTTCAGCCTTGGGTTCACAGCTTTTGATGATGAGATCAACAAATACTATCACAAAGCTGGTGACCATGTAGATTCCATGGATTTGGATTATGTGACGCTTTATTGGAAATCATTTATCCTTGCTGCGCAAAATATCGCCAACGCCGAAAAGCAACCAGTGTGGGTTGCAGGTGATAAGTACGAGGAAGCAGGTAAAAAGCTTTATGGGGAAAAGTAAGTCCTTTTGCTTGTAAGTTGTAATTTCTGTAAGAGGTAAAAAGTGAGAGGTGGTAAGTTGGATCCTGATGGATTCAATTTACCGCCTCTTTTTATGGATTATAGACTGTTTTACGGTTCGTTCCTTTGGCACTCAGGAGAATCTTTGGATAATTTATAAACCCAGAATTTCATTCTGGGCTTTTAAAGATTGTGCCTTCAGCCCAATACTCATCATACTTTCCCAGTAATATCATTCCACTTTCAACTAATTCAGATTCCGAGAAATTGCCAAAGGCAATTACAATAAAAGCCCCGAATACAGCGAAGCGAAATTCGGGGTTTGGTCAAGAAATTAGATGCGCAAGAGTGCTAAAGGCACGATCGGTAAATAGAAAGTATATCCAAATTTAGATAAATAGCTCTTGGGGTTTTACGCTAATTTTGTATCAAAAAAAGGTTTCTACACGAATGATAAATTCTGAATGATCAAATTTGTTATTCCCTAAATCGAAAAAAAAATCTGATTTCAATGAATACAAAATTCTACCATTCTATTTTAAGATTTGATTCTGATTAAGGTTTATCACAAAAACGCGAGTATTTTCCTCATAAAAATCTCCGAATCCCAGAATTATTTCATCTTTCCAATTTTCAAAGTATTTGTTAGCCTGTTTTGACTTACTGAAATTTAAAAGCCTTAAGTAAATAAGTTTCTCACCTTCACCATTAATGAATCCGACATATTGTCTATTAAAGTTCCGGTATTGACGTTTTGTATCTGTTTCCTCGATTGCTTTTTTCCATTCATTAACCTCATCTTGAGTCAAGGGATATTTCTCACGAATAGCGGAAAACTTATCTTCCATATAATTCAACAAATTCCCATATAATATTTCTTCTGATTTTTCAACATCCTCAACTGAAGGCTCATAAAAGCCTCCCAAATTAAGCTGCAAATCTACCCTATCCTCTTCGGAAAAAATCACCCCGATTCCATTGTAAAAAGCAGGTAAACGCACGAGGTTTTGAGCTTGGCTACAAAAACTACCTACAAAAACAAATAAAAAAAACATCACATTTTTCATAAGCCTTTAAGCCCCCAACATTTGTCTGAAAATGAAATAGTTAAGAGTAGTTCATTTCAACATTAAAAAGCGTCTTTATTTCCCTAATTCTTGACTCTAGATTCTAAAGTCTTGCGTCTTGATACTTGAGTCTAATTTTATTTATCTACCCAAACAGCATCCCCGCAATCGTAGCCGTCATCAGGCAAGCAAGTGAAGCAGCAAGCAGCGATTTAAGTCCTAATCGGCTAATATTTGCTTGTTGATTTGGAGCGATGATGGCGATTCCACCTAACTGAATTGCTATAGAGCTAAAGTTAGAGAATCCGCACAGCGCATAAGTAGCGATAACTATTGACTTGGCGCTCAAGCTTCCCATTTCCTTCATTTCCGAAAGGCTGAGGTAAGCAACAAATTCATTGATCACAGTTTTTTGCCCTAGTAAACTCCCTACTTGAAGCGTATCTGCCCACTCTACTCCTATCACCCAAGCAAATACTCGGAAGACCTGGCCAAAAAGATATTCCAAAGAAAACCCCTGAAACTGGCCTCCAGTGGTTCTTACTACAAACTCATTTAATCCTGTAACATCACCTAAAATTCCCATCAACAAATAATTGACAGCTGCGATCACTGCGATAAATGCCAAAAGCATTGCTCCCACATTCAACGCAAGTTTAAGACCCTCAGAAGCGCCAATCGACATGGCATCAATCAAGTTTACACCCATCGCTTCTTCGTTTACCTCAAGCTTATCCTGCACTCTTTCCTTTTCTACCTCTGGAATAAACATCTTGGACATCACAATCGCCGCTGGAGCGTTCATGATACTTGCACCTAAAAGATAAGCTGCGAATCTACTTTGCTCCTCTAAGCTGTCACCGCCTAGAAAGGCCACATAACCAGCCAAAACTCCACCTGCAATAGTCGCCATTCCCCCTGTCATTAAGCACATCAATTCAGATTTACTCATTTGAGGGATAAATGGACGAACTAACAAAGGAGCTTCTGTTTGCCCTAGAAAGATATTTCCTGCAGCGGACAAACTTTCAGGTCCAGAAAGCCTCATAGTTCTAGCCATTACCCAAGCTATTCCGAAAACTACTTTCTGAAGTATTCCTAAGTAATACAATCCAGCAGAAACAGTGGAGAAGAAAATGATGGTGGGAAGAACCTGGAAAGCGAAAATGAAACCATAGCTATCTCCAGCTAAGTCCCCAAAAATAAATGCTGCCCCGTCACGACTAAAGCTTAGAAACTTTACAAACCCACGGCTAACCATCGCAAAAGCACTTTCCACAACAGGAACTTGGGTAATCAAAAAGCCAAAAACCAGTTGTAGCAAAATTCCGATTCCAACTAATCTCCAGTCGATTTTCTTTCTATTGCTTGAAAAAATAAAAGCCACCAAAACGATGACGGCCAGTCCAAAGACCCCTCTTAAGTAATCCATTCAGTAATTATTGCAGATAAGGCCTAAAAATAAGGAACACAGGATCATAAAACAATCCTGCATTACGAGGTTAAGCTATAAATTGAGAATTAGGGGAAAATAGTGAGCAGTGATCAGTCGCAGTTCACATTTCGCTACCTTTCAATATTAGAGAAATAAGTTGTTATGGGTACCTAATTTTGCTTAATGTCCGGCTTCTGGAGAAGCATAACAACTGTGCTCTTTGCGCAATCCGTTGCGAATACTGCAGTCAAAAAAAAAGCCCGAGCTAGCTCGGGCCATTATGGAATTAGTTTCTCTTGTTGATTTCATCCCGAATACGAGCAGCTCGCTCATAGTCCTCATTGTTTATCGCTTTATCAAGCATCTGGTTGAGCTTATCTAAGCTGAAATCTTTCAGTGAAGGCTCTTTTTTAGTTGCGAACTTTTGAGTGGAAGGTTTTGGCTCCTTTTTCTGGTCCTTACTTTCTACTTCATAATGCTCAACTGCCCCTTCGGACATAGCCTTTTCAGTACAAAATACAGGACTTCCAAATCGTATCGCAATCGCTATGGCATCAGAAGGTCTAGCATCTACATCTGTCTCAATTTTGTCTCCTTTACACTGTATCTTAGCATAATAGACACCTTCTTTCATGTCAGTTATTACGATCCTTTCAATATCGAAATTGAACCCAGATGCAAATGACTTAAATAAATCATGCGTCATGGGACGATTTGGAACAATCTTTTCGATTTCTAAGGCGATCGCCTGAGCTTCAAACATACCGATCACGATCGGCAAACGTCTTGCTCCACCAACTTCCCCTAACACCAAGGTAAATGACCCGGATTGGGAATGATTGGACGAAAGTCCTAAAATCTCAAGTTCTATGAGTTTTTCCACAAAAATTTATAATTCAGCTTTAAATGCTTCGTTTAATTTTGGCACAACCTCAAAAGCATCGCCTACGATTCCGTAATCCGCAGCTTTGAAAAAAGGAGCATCAGGATCCTTATTAATGACAACAATACACTTTGAAGAATTTACTCCTGCAAGATGTTGAATAGCTCCTGAAATTCCTATCGCTATGTACAAAGTTGGAGCGACTTTTACACCAGTTTGCCCTACGTGCTCATGGTGAGGTCTCCATTCCAAATCAGAAACAGGCTTCGAACAGGCAGTTGCTGCACCAAGAATCTTTGCCATTTCTTCTACCATTCCCCAGTTTTCTGGACCTTTCAAACCTCTACCTCCTGATACCACAATATCTGCTTCTGGAAGTAATACGTCGCCCGTAGCTCGTTCAGTAGATGTGATTTTAGAAGCAAAATCAGCGTCTTCCAGAGCCACATCAAAAGTCTCAACTTGAGCATCTGCTCCATCCTGTTTCAAATCAATTGCATTCTTCTTGATTGCAAGGATTTTATTTTCAGTCGTCACAGATGTTTCTGCAAAAGCCTTTCCTGTATAAATACTTCTTTTCACCACATATCCCCCATCAGTTTTTGGTAATTCTACCACGTTGGATACCAAGCCTGCTTTAAGTTTAATTGCAAGTCTTGCTGCAACAGCATCTCCCAGTGATGATTTAGCTAAGACCAAGGTTTTCGCTCCTATGAGATTGTAGGCCTGAGCTACTGCAGAAGCATGCGCCTGTATCACTCCAGCATCCAACTTACTTTCTGCACCGTGCATCACTTTAGCCGCACCAGCTTTACCTACTGCTGCAAGCTCTTCGTTACCGATGGTGCCAAGAGCTACTGCTACCACATCTCCTTCTCCAGTTTGTGCCGCTAAAGCATTGGCAAAAGAGACAGCCTCAAGACTCGTCTTTTTTACTTTTCCTTCAGCTTGTTCTATATATACTAAAATTGACATAATATCCTAATTTATAACAAGTTATTGGGTTTCATTAAAGCACTTTCGCTTCATTTTTCAAAAGCCTGACAAGCTCTGCTACATTGTCTTTATCGACCAATTTCACAGCTCCCTTGGCAGGTGGCAGCTCGTACTTGCTTGCTTCAGCTTGAGTCTCCTGAGATACTGGCTCCACTACATTCAAAGGCTTAGTTCTAGCAGACATGATCCCACGCATATTTGGGATTTTCCACTCTGCGATAGGCTCTTGACAGCCAGCAATCAGCGGAAGGCTTGCTTCCAACATTTCCTTACCACCTTCAATTTCTCTGGCCATTTTCACGGTAGAACCATCGACATCTAGTTTCATCACTGGCGAAAATGAAGGAATACCCAACAACTCTCCTACCATGCCATGAACCATTCCTCCGTTGAAATCAATGGATTCTCTGCCCATCAATATCAAATCATATGCTCCTTCTTTGGCGTAATGTGCAATTTGCTGCGCTACGAAATAAGAATCTTTCGGAGCAGAGTTTACTCTAATCGCTTCATCAGCCCCTATTGCTAAGGCTTTTCTTAAAGTCGGATCAGAATCCGCTTCTCCTACATTCAAAACTGTTAACTTTCCACTCGCTTGATCTCTCAATTCAACAGCACGAGCCAAGGCATAATCATCGTAAGGGCCAATAATATATTGAACTCCCGTAGAATCAAACTTGGTATTGTCGGCCGTAAACTGAATCTTGGAGGTAGTATCAGGTACGTGGGTGATACAAACAAGAATCTTCATTGGTTTAGAATTAGATTATTTTAGATTTATTTCTCGTGAAAATAACAGTAAGCACTTAATTAAAAAAACTATTGATGAGCAATCTGGACAGGATACAGTTACTAAGACAATTTACCGAAGAAGAACCTGAGAATCCATTCAACTGGTATGCTTTGGCAATTGAATTCCGTGAATCGAATCCGGAAGAAGCCCACAATCTCTTCGCAAAGTTACTTGCTGAACACCCAACTTACCTTGCTACTTACTTTCCGGCAGCTCATCTCTATGCAGAAATGGGTGATTTAGAGCAGTCTAAACTGATTTTTGAGAAAGGAATTGTGCTATCACGGGAGCAAAAAAATTTGAAGGCTCAGCAGGAATTGCAGAATGCTTACCAAAATTTTCTCTTTGAAAATGACTTGGATTAAGACTTATAAAAATTAAAAAATAGTACTAAAATCATCTTAAAAGTAAGCAATACTTAATTTGTTATTCTTAGTTTTATATGACCTATATCAAAAAAATAACCCCTCTATTCCATGATCACCCAACAAGAAATGCTGGCTCATTTTCTTCCAATTTTAGAAAAAAGCGGTAAGCGCTACAAAAAGAAGAGTTTGATTCGAGCTAAAAAAGCCAAACCGGGTCAGTTGGTAATTACCAAAACATCTGACGGGGAAGAAACTCGAAATATTGCTGGGGTGGGCGATTGGCTGGTGGAAAATCAAACAAGTGTCAATGAGCTGTATTTAGTAAAAGCAGAAACTTTTGAAAAAAAATACACTATAATACAAGCCTTAGAACAAGGATGGGGATGCTACCAGCCTAAAGGAGAAATCTTAGGCATAATAGTGAGTGAAGCGCATTTTAAAGATTTAGGAGTAAGCAAACCATTGAAGTTCCAGGCTCCTTGGAAGGACAGTATGATCGCAAAACCCGGCGATATGCTAGTAGTCCCACTTGATAAGGACGAAATCTATAGAATAGCCAAAAAGGAATTCGGCGAAACCTACGTGGAGATTTAAGGAATCAAAACGATTTTACCCATTTGCTTCCCATCTCGCATTCGATCAAAAGCCTCTTCAGCTTGATCAAACTTGAAAACCTGATCTATGATTGGTTGTATTTTTTTCTCGTTGACAAATGAAACCATATTCATAAAGTCCAGATCTGAACCCATCGTGGTTCCCATTATTTTGAGCTGGTTCCAAAAGATTTTTCGAGCTTCCAACTTAGTAGGATTGCCAAGAGTAGCTCCGTAAAAAACAATTTTCCCACCTGGTTTTGCAACTTGAATCAGATGATTTAACGTATCGCCTACAGCTCCATCTATGATCAAATCAAAGCCATCGGTATCTTCATTAGCTTTTGTTATCCAATTGTGATCCAAATAATTAAAGGTATTTGAAACACCCAAAGCTTTAGCTTTCTCTAGTTTCTCAGGACTGCTACTGCTTGTGGACACATTCGCGCCAAGAGCCATTCCAAACTGTACTGCAAACTGAGCTACTCCTCCACCAAACCCAGTAACCAATAAGTTCTCTCCGGGCTGAATCTCACCTTGGTAGGTAAGTGCCCTGAATGCTGTTAATCCTGCAAGTGGCAAAGCCGCGGCTTCTTCCCATGTCAAATGTGCTGGTTTGGAGTAAAGTCGATCTACGGGAACAATTATAGATTCAGCCAAAGTCCCATTTCTTGGCATACCCAAAATCTCAAAAGAAGCACTTTGGACCTTTTGATTATCACCCCAATTTAACGCTGGATTAATAATTACTTCTTTCTGTAAAAGCTCATAATCAACACCCTCTCCTATCTCACTCACTATTCCAGCTCCATCCGAACCTAGAATTACACCATCTCTTAGGTTTGGATATAAACCTTGCCTACACCATTCATCCCGGTGATTTAACGCAGCAGCTTTAATCAGCACCCGTGCTTCTCCCGGAAGCAAATTTCTGGTCTGAACTTCGGTCAGTAATAGTTTTGATGATTGAGAGCTATTTAGAGTTAGTGCTTTCATAGGATTATAATATGTTTTTAAGAGGTCAGACAGCCTGTCCCGATTTTTCTTCGGGAGAATCTCGCAATTATAACCACCCCAGTCTGTATGTCTTTCTCGTCGTACTCGATTTTATACGGTATTAAAATGCATCTTCTGAGTTATTTCTATTTAAAAGATCTTCACCATCATCACTGTTTGCCTTGCTTTGAAGCTTAATCGTATTCCCAGAGTCAAACTCAGAAATCCCACTTGATTGGGCAGCAAATGTAGGTCTGTAAACAGCATTTCCACCTTGTGGATCTTGCATATTACCAAACCCATCCAAATCCTGAAACTTAGTGTATCTACCGATAAACCTCAATCTTACTGTATCCAAAGAACCGTTTCTGTGCTTGGCGATAATTACTTCTCCAACTCCCTGAGTGGAATTCCCATCTTCATCCTCGGTGATCCCATAATATTCAGGACGGTAAAGGAACATAACCATATCGGCATCCTGCTCGATGGCTCCCGATTCCCTCAAATCCGAAAGCTGTGGTCTTTTATCTCCACCTCTGGTTTCCACCGCTCTGGATAGCTGTGAAAGTGCAATTACTGGAACCTCAAGCTCCTTAGCGATTTTCTTAAGGGCTCGGGAAATACTCGCAATTTCCTGCTCTCGGTTACCTCCTCCGCCACTTTTGGAGTCACCAGACATCAGTTGCAAGTAATCAATTACAATCATCTGAATATCGTGCTGAGCTTTTAGTTTTCTACATTTTGCACGAAGCTCAAGTATAGATAGCGCAGGCGTATCATCTACGAAAAGTGGCGCTTTGGAAAGCTTGGCAGTCTTGTGAACCAATTGTGCCCACTCATGGTCTGCAAGTGTTCCTTTTTTGATTTTTTCAGAGTCCAATTCAGCTTCAGATGAAATAAGACGATTCACCAACTGAACAGAGGACATCTCCAGGGAGAAAATAGCTACAGGGCGACTGTGATCCACGGCTGCATTTCTTAAAACTGAAAGTACAAAGGCCGTTTTACCCATCGCAGGTCGAGCTGCAATAATTACCAAATCTGATTTTTGCCAACCAGAAGTAACACGATCTAAGGCCGTCAAACCAGAAGGAACACCCGTCAGACCATCTTTTTGTCCTTTTCTGGCTTCCAGCTCTATAATCGCCTCGCGCATGATGGACTTCATGTCGGAGTAATTTTTCCGGATATTCTTTTCAGATATCTCAAAAAGATTTTGCTCCATTTTATCCAGTAACTCAAAAACATCCGTAGTCTCCTCGTAAGCATCTTTTTGAATATCAGAAGCGATCCGGATCATTTCACGCTTGATAGATTGCTCTGTGATAATCCTTGCGTGGTATTCAATATTGGCAGCAGAAGCTACTTTGGAGGTCAGTTCAGTCACATAAAAAGCGCCTCCGGCAATCTCCAAGGTGCCACTTTTGCGAAGCTGAGAAGTAACTGTTAGCAAATCTATAGGCTGGCTTTCTGTAAACAGATCGAGAATTGCCTGAAAAATAACCTGATGAGAGTCTTTGTAGAAACTCTCAACCTTCAAAATATCAATCACATTGGTCAACGCATCTTTCTCCAGCATCAGCGCACCAAGTACAGCCTCCTCAAGATCAATGGCTTGCGGCGGAACTTTCCCTAGCATAGAAGAATTTTGATGAGTTGGCTTATTTCTGGTGATACGGGGATTGCTGCTTTTCTCGGTCATAGAACAAATGTATTGTGAAAAAGGCAAGAGTTTTGAACAACTTCTGCCAGAGTTATCAACATTTAAACTCCTCAATAACCAAGCCTCGAAGAGAAAATCAACCTATTATTTATTCCAGAAATCCCGCCTCATTTCCGATTATTAGAGATTAATTCAGACTCTCAGGTAGTTGCATTCATTGGAATAATAAACCCAAAATCTGTTTAATTAACCCGTCAAAATTCAATAACCAAATAAAATCTTTTGAATTAGAATTGCTATGCCCCTAAGCTGCCAATAATTATTTTTAAGTTTGGAGTGTAATTCCCACTCCTTATTTTACCCAATGAATAAATATCACTTTATAGCCGTCGGTGGAGCAGTGATGCACAATCTAGCCTTAGCTCTGGTTCAAAAAGGCTATCAGGTCACTGGTTCAGATGATGAAATCTATGAACCTTCACGTACACGATTAGAAAAAGCCGGCATTTTACCTGCTGAATATGGCTGGTTTCCCGAGAAAATCACTGCTGATTTAGAGGGTATAATTTTAGGCATGCATGCTCGCATAGATAACCCTGAGCTAGTAAAAGCCCAAGAATTGGGAATTCCTGTATACTCTTTTCCAGAATTCATTTTCAATCAAAGCCAGAATAAAAAGCGGGTCATCGTAGCTGGCTCTCATGGAAAGACCTCTATTACTTCAGTGATTTTGCACGTACTGAAAAATCAAAATGTAGATTTTGATTACTTGGTAGGTGCCCAGATCGAAGGTTTTGATTTGATGGTGAAACTATCAGATGCACCAGTAATCATTATAGAAGGTGATGAATACCTTACTTCCCCCCTAGACCGAACGCCGAAGTTCTTCCATTACAAACATGACATTGCTTTGGTGAGCGGAATAGCCTGGGATCATTACAATGTGTTCCCTGACTTCAACGAGTATAAAGAGCAGTTTAGTAAATTGATGAATCTGACTCCTGATTCTGGGGAGTTAATTTATTGCGAAGCTGATCCTTTGGTGAAGGAAGCTGCTGAGAAAAGCACAATTTCAGCCAAGAAAACTCCTTATAAAGCTCATCCAGCAATTATCAAAGATGGAAAGACCTTTTTGCAAACAGATATTGGTTTAATTCCAATTTATATTTTTGGAGAGCA
Source organism: Algoriphagus winogradskyi (assembly GCF_900182815.1). Classification (GTDB taxonomy): domain Bacteria; phylum Bacteroidota; class Bacteroidia; order Cytophagales; family Cyclobacteriaceae; genus Algoriphagus; species Algoriphagus winogradskyi. The sequence goes on from NZ_FXUA01000001.1 coordinate 153,568, forward strand.
CAATCTGCAAAACCTTCAAGGTGCTATGGATATTTGCCTAGCCTTGGGATTGACGAAGGAGGAGTTCTACGAAAGCATTCAGACTTTTAAAGGTGCGGCAAAACGTCAGGAACTATTGATGGAAACAGCTAACTCAAGTCTATTCCGGGACTTTGCCCATGCACCATCTAAATTGAAAGCAACCGTATCTGCCGTAAAAACTCAATTCCCTGAAAGAAGACTGATTGCTGTACAGGAATTACATACGTATTCCTCTCTGAACAAGGAGTTTTTGCCAAATTATGCCAAATCAATGGAAGCTGCTGATCTGGCAATTGTGTATCTTGATCCTCATGCTGTAGCTTTGAAAAAGCTAGAGTTGATGGATGAAAACACGTTAAGAGAAGGCTTCCAGCGATCAGATTTAAAATTATTTACAGATAGCAAAAGCCTGAAAGAATTCCTTTTGGCGCAAGACTATACAAATTCCAACCTACTTTTGATGAGTTCAGGATCCTACGACAAAATGGATCTGGAGCCGATTAAAGCTAAATTTAAATAACCATGCAGTTAAACCTGAAGAATTCCGTTGCATTTTTTGATCTGGAAGCTACTGGAATCAACATCTCTACAGACAGAATCGTGGAGATTTCCATTGTGAAAGTGAAGCCTGATGGAGGTCAGGAAATCTATACCAAAAAGATCAATCCTACTATTCCCATTCCTTTGGAATCCTCCCTCATCCATGGCATTTATGATAAGGATGTGAAGGATGAAAAAACTTTTAAGGATTTGGCTAGAGAGATCTATCAGTTCATCGGCCAGTCCGATTTGGCAGGCTTTAACGTCCTAAAATATGATATCCCGCTTCTGGTTGAAGAATTTCTGAGAGCTGGAATTGAGTTTGACTTAGATAAGAGAAACCTTCTGGATGCGCAGAAGATCTTTTTCATGATGGAAAAAAGAAATCTGACTGCAGCTTACAAATTCTACTGTGGCAGAACACTTGAAAATGCCCACAGTGCCGAAGCTGATACTTTGGCTACACTTGACGTATTCAAAGCCCAAATAGAGCGCTACGTAGGTGAGGAAATGGAAGATCTCCAAGGCAACAAATTGGGAGTCATCGAAAATGATATGAAGAAACTTCATGATCTCCTCAATGAGAAAATGGTAGATCTAGCCGGAAGATTTGTATTCAATAACGAGGGTGTGGAAGTTTTCAACTTCGGCAAGCAAAAAGGAACTCCGGTAACCCAAGTCCTGAAAGATGAGCCGGGATATTACGATTGGATGATGCGCGGTGATTTCCCACTGGATACGAAACGAAAACTTACTCAGATCAAACTGAGAGGATTTAACCAATAACAAAAAACCCGGAGGTGACTCCGGGTTTTTTGTTACTTTGAATAGATCGTTTTCAATTTGATAGATTGGTCTATAAACTCATCGTAAGTCAATCCTAAATCAGCTAATGCAAGATCTCCATTGCAATTGTAAATTGCAGGTGGACTCGCGCTCAAATTATCCTGAAGCAGGATATAGACCGAAGAACTATATTTCATTAATTCTACCGCGTAATAGCCTCCAGGTTGCACTTCTGCCTTAGCTACAAATTGGTCGAGCCAGACAAAATCAGCTTTGTCACTATTGTCACAAGCAAAAAGAATTTCATCCAACGAGTACTCTACACGGGTAAGTTTTTCTTCCTCACATCCTGCTAATACAAAGGTCAGCCCACAAAAAACAAGGACCGGCTTATTCATCTTTATATAGTTTAAATTGACTTAACTACTCTATTAAATTGAGGTAACCTAAAAAAAAAAAACGGACCTAAGCCCGTTTTTAAATCAAAATATCTCTTGAGTCTACTCTTTGTAAAACTTCAATGCCTCAGGCATATGTTTATTGAGCTTGTCAATTCTTGTCTGTGATGCTGGGTGAGTAGATAGAAACTCAGGTGGAGCTTGACCATTTTCATTGGCTAGCATTCGCTCCCAGAAGATCGGTGCCTCACGGGGATCGTATCCAGCGATAGCCATAAAAGTCAATCCTAATTCATCAGCTTCTAGCTCATGTTTTCTTGAGAAACTTAACATCCCCAATTCACCGCCAATTCCTACAGACTGTAGAAAAATCGCTTGAGTCATTGAAGGATTTTGCCCAATTGCACTTGACAACACACTCACGCCTAAATTAGCAACCATACCATTAGACATACGCTCTGCTGAGTGAGATGCCACTGCATGAGCAATTTCATGCCCCATCACAACTGCAATACCTGTTTCAGATTGAGTTAGCGGCATTATTCCCGTGTAAAATGCTACTTTACCTCCTGGCATACACCACGCATTAACTTGATCACTTTGGAGCAAATTAAATTCCCATTCGAATGAGTTTGCTAGCTCTTGATAACCTTGGGAAGCTAAGTAGCTTTCCACTGCCTCTGCCATACGCTTCCCCACTTTGAGAACTTTTTGCCCGTCAGCAGTATTCGTAACGACTTTATCTTCTTTTAATACCTGATCGTATTGTTCATCTACTAGTGGTTGGATCTCTTCGTTTGAAACCAATGCAAGTTGATTCCTACCTGTTAAAGGCACTTTTGCACAGGAATAGAGTATTAATCCAGCGCAAAAAACTATTGCTATTTTTTTCATGGTGGTTGTTTTTTTCTTCTCTAGATTCAAATTAAATACCAGAAAACAATTTTCACTACTTTAAGCTTTCGATTAAAGAAATATGAACGACAAAGAAACCCATTCTTCATTAAAGCCCGCTGCTTTAGCCTATCAAAAAAAAATGAACAATCCATTTTATTTCTGGTTTGGCATGTTGATTAAACTGCCGTCAGCGATTTTTTGGAAGTTTCGGATAAAGGAATTGGATGCAGAAAAGTGCACTGTAACCATCCCCTATACATGGAGAACACAGAATCCTTTTAACTCTATTTACTTTGCTGCAATGGCCGGGGCAGCAGAATTAAGTACCGGTGCATTATGTCAATTGGCAATCAGCGGGTTGGGAAAATATTCCATGCTTGTGGTAGATTTTAAAGCTGAATACTTTAAAAAAGCGAATCAAAAAATCACATTTACATGTGAACAAGGACAAGAATTATTCGCTCTTCTTGCCTCTTTAAAGCCAGAAGATACGGGAAAGTTGACAATGATATCTTCCGGTAAAAATCCACAAGGGGAAGAAGTAGCGAAATTTTATGTGACTTGGTCATTTAAGAGAAAATCTTAATTATGAAGAGCCCACAGACAATGTCTTCGGATTCTAGGTGACTTAATTCCCCTCAAAAGAAAGATTAATTATTCCAGCGGCTTTCTCTATCAATAAACTCACTAAGTGTAGCATAAACGCGGTCTTTGCTCCAGTCCAGAAATTCATGATAGGCATTTCCTTCATTGAATCGAATGATAATTCTATCCCACTGTGATCGCTCAAGCTGATATTTCACCATGAGATTTTGACGAATTGAATCTGATTCAACTACAGCATAATATCCGGCTCTCCTCCGCATCCACTCTTGTTTTTTCTGATATTCACGTTCTTGTCTTGCCCGTTTGGTCAATGAGGACAAAACCCCGGCAATTGCAACTCCTCCATTCGGAGAATTAAGATATCCTGCACTTATTCCACCCTTTGTAGAAGGGGCTTTCTCCTCATCAGGATCAATAAGAGTTAATTTCCCATCCTTGAACCTAAAAGCATAAGGTTCAGATTTCACCTCAAAAGTAGGGAGAAACCGTGCCCTGTCCTGAATTTGAAGTATTAAAAAGGTTTCTTCACCCAAAGGAAAACTTTGGTCAATAAATCCAGGGAAGGAGATTTTCAAAGTATCACCAATGTTTCCTTTCACGGAGAAGTATCCACGTATATTGGTTATAGATGAGCTTTGAGTGCCTAGCACTTCAACTTTCACTCCTTCTAAATATGTTTTATCTGTTGCATCCAGCACATTTCCCGAATAAGTTCTCTGCGCGAGAATAGCTGGGAGGAAGGCAAAATATAAAACGACTAGGAATCTGAATTTCATAAAGGCCAAAAATAAGAAGGCTTTTGGTAGCTAATGAATATATGGAAGTTAAAGAAGCTTAAGAGTAAAATCAAAAATTACTGGAAAAGTGCATCTACACATTCTTTGCTCTATTCTATTTAATTTCGCCAAATGAATTTCAAGCTTACACGATTTGCCCCTACTCCCAGTGGATATTTGCATCTGGGAAATCTTTATTCGTTTTTGGTGACAAAAGCCTTGGCTGAAGAAACCGGAGCTAAGATTCTTCTAAGAATTGATGACCTGGATCGAGAGCGATATAGAACCGAGTACGTTCAGGATATTTTTGACACGCTGGATTTCATGGAAATCAGCTATGATGTGGGGCCAAAAACCGTTCAGGAATTTGAGCAAGAGTGGTCTCAGATTCATAGAATGAACAATTACTTAGAAGCGTTGGATAAGATCCGTGAAAGAAAATTGGTCTTTGCCTGTGACTGTACCCGTAAGAAGATTCAACAACTAGATTCTTCCGGTTATTATTTAGGTCATTGCCAAGTCCGAAATATACCATTGGAGCGAGCTGAAACTTGCTGGAGAATGGATACTTTCGATACCGATTTTATCAAAATCAAAACCTATTTCGAAGGGGATAAATCCTATGTACTTCCGGAAGATTCAGCCTTTTTTATTGTAAGAAAGAAAGACAAACTTCCATCATATCAATTAACTTCTGTGGTTGATGATGTGACTTATGGAGTGGATCTGATCGTAAGAGGAAATGATTTGCTAGGCTCGACTTTAGACCAACAAATAGTTGCCAACGGACTCGATCTCACCTCCTTTCAGGAAGCAATCTTTCACCATCACCAACTTTTGAAAGGACCTAAAAAGAAAAAGCTCTCCAAATCAGAAGGCGCCACTTCGATTCAGTTTCTAAGGAAAGAAGGAAAAAAGCCATCTGATATATACCAGATTTTAGGTGAGATGATAGGCTCCCAAGAACCTTGGATTGATTTTGAATCATTCAAAAAACATTTAGTAATCTAGACAGATTGATAAAAAAGAAAGCCGAAGATGTCTTCGGCTTTCTTATTGACTAATCGAATTAATTACATCAAGAGTAAAGTGATAAAAGCACTGCAGAATTCTAAACTGAACTAGTGAATCTACTTCGGGCTTCCATCATCTGTGTTCCCGCTTAATCATACTTTGCTGGCATATCTGGCGCTACCATTGATTTCTTGATAAACTGGCGAATATCCTCATTGGAGGTCTCCAAATCCTCAGCTCTTAGGTACATCATATGCCCACTTCTATAGCCTTTCCACGAAAGTCTGTCTGCCAATCTACCTGATGGATCCATTTGCCAATGGTTGTATTTTGCATTGAAATAATCGGTACCTCCGTCATAATAACCTGACTGAGTCATGACATGCAAGTAAGGGTTTTGACGCATCGCATCTGCTAAATCATATCCCGTATTTTCATTAGAGCGATTCCAAGGGTGAACAGGGCCGAAAAGATTGTAGGTCAAATCTGTTTTGTAATTGAGATTCTCTCTCACATAAATCTGGAAAGATGGAGCAAAAGCATGATTCCAGGATGACAAAGCTGGATCGAAATCAGGTCTAGAACCTGTTCCTGAATTGTCAAAGCCCTTATATCTACTATCTAATCTGCCTATTGTCATGCCTTTGTCTCTAAGCAATTCCTTCCAGAAAAAATTGGTAGGAATCAAAAGATTGTGTTCGAGTACTACATCCTTTTTCAAACCAGAGTACAATGCATACTTGGTAGCAATCGCATCTCGCTCGGAGGCTGTCAACATTCCTCCTTTCACTACAGCTGGTATTAATTCTTTGATGGTAAAGGCTTCCACTTCCGGGAGGAAATCTTCCAAATCCTGGCTCTGAAGAGATGCATCCAAGGCTTTATGATACCAAGCGGTCGCTGCATAATAAGGAAGGTAGTTAGAAGTATGAATTGGTGCTCCTCGCTCGATTCCTAACTCTGTAGGAGAAACCATAATAACACCATTGAAATACATCCAATGTGAATTTTGCAGCTGTGCTACAAGACCTGCCACACGGGTAGTGCCATAGCTTTCTCCGATCAAATACTTTGGCGAAGCCCAGCGATTCTGACGGGTTACAAATGTGTTTACCCAATCAGCCAAATAGCGGATGTCAGAGTTTATCCCAAAGAAAGTAGAGCGATCTACTTCTTCATCTACAATTCTGGAATACCCCGTATTTACAGGATCTACATACACGATATCAGCTACATCAAGAATAGAATGTGGATTTGACTTGGTGCCGTATGGCTGAAGTGGATAGCCCTCATCATCAATATTCAGGACAACTGGGCCAGTGTAAGCAATATGCATCCAGATAGAAGCCGATCCTGGGCCGCCATTGAAAGAAATAACAAGCGGTCGAGTAGTCTTATCCGATACGTCTGTACGCTCATAAAAGGTATAGAACAAAGATGCAATAGGCTTGCCTTTCTCATTCCAAACAGGTTGGGTTCCAGCTGTTGCTTTGTAAGGAACCTTCTTCCCTTTAATTGTAGTCTCATGGGTAGTAACTACTGCTGACTCAATTTCTATATGCCGCTCCTGCTGCGCAAAAACAACAGAAAGCAAGGCCATAAAAATTAATGTTAAACTAAATCTTCTCATAAAGTATGGGGTATAAATATTCGATTTTGAAACTACAAATTGTAAAGGCATTCCTGAAAAAAATTACATAAATGGGCATATTTAATTAAGCCTTACTAGCCGAAACAAGTCTGGCAATTACTACGGCTGGATACAAAATCCCTATGGTAGAAAGGAATACTGAAAGCATTTTTGACATCACCTGAATTGGGTATATATCTCCAAAACCTACGGTAGTCAGGGATACTAAACTGAAATAAATATATAGGGCGAAATCCTTGTCGATTCCTTCTAAAACTACATCTCCACCAATGCCAGAACCAGTCGTCAGATAGATTATCTCAAAAACAAAAGCTCCTAAAATAGCAACCAATAAATAGACATTAATAGCTCCAATAACTCTATAAATATTTACTTCATCATTTCGAAATAATAACCTGATATTCAGAAATATAAAAACCAACATATTCATAATACCCACGATTCTCTCAGCCAAGTAAAACTCAAAGTCGTAATTTGAAAAACGAAGTATTCTTAAGCCTAATTGAGTCAAAAATAGAATGGTGGTCATTCCTACCAAAAGCTTAAATCTAGATGACCAGATACCGGTAAAAAATAAAAACAGAAAGACTGTATTTACAAACAATTCATGTACATGCCCATATTCTATAAGAATTGGCAGCACAAATACTGTGAAAAGTAGGATAAGGAGTAGCACCCCAAAACTCGCATCTGTCAACCAATACTCAGTAAAGGAATTGATAGCGTATTTTACTTGCCTCCTCTTTTTATTTACAAAATGATTCATTTAAAATTCAATTTCTCCAGACAAAACTTTAATAGCTTGCCCTCTGATAATAACTCTATCTTCTCTTTTTTCTAAATGTAGCACCCCTCCTCTTTTACTGGCCTGATAAGCTTTCAAAGTACTTTTGCCACTTCTCTGATTCCAGTAATCCATTAATGCACAATGAGCAAATCCAGTGACGGGATCTTCATCAATCCCTACATTAGGTCCAAAGAAACGGCTATAAATATCGAAGGATCCCTTTCCATAAGCAGTGATAATTATTCCTTCTTCACTATGCTGTTTCACAATTGAAAAATCAGGAGAACAAGATGCTATTGCATCAGCATCTTCAAGCTCAAAAATCCAATTCTTTTTCAATTTAGCAGCTTGCGAGATTTTTGCCCCAAAGAAATTATCTACAAAAAAAGGATGCTTTGCCACTGTAGTAGGGATCAAAGGAAAATCCATCTCAAGCCACTCTCCATCGCTTTTCACTTTAAGTTCACCACTGAGGGTCTGAAATCTAATCGTTTCACCAGCTTTTGCCCAACCGGATTTCAACATCCAATAAGCAGATGCCAAAGTAGCATGCCCGCAAAGATCAATTTCGAGAACTGGGGTAAACCAGCGCAAAACAAAAGAATCTGATTCAGAGGTCCGCTGGACAAAAGCAGTTTCACTCAGATTCATCTCCATAGCAATAGTCTGCATCTGATCAGCACTGAGTTCATGATCCAATAAGCAAACAGCCGCCGGATTTCCCGAAAAGACCTTATTTGTAAAAGCGTCTACTGTGGTGATAGCTAATTTCATGATTAATATCGCTCTATTAAGATATTTAAATGATGGATAAAATGTCCAGGAATGATCCAAAACAATGCCCTTGGAGTGATCGGATTACCATTGGCAGTTCCAACAAGATCTAAGGTATCTTCATGTAAGGTCCGAATTAGGGAAACTAAAGCCATCCTTTGACTTACAAAATCATCAAGCAGGTTTTCAATTGGAACGTGACCAAATCGTGCATTAAGCACATAAGGATCCTGATCAAAACCCGGCAATGAGGATTTCTCCCCTCTAGCAAAACAAAGCGCCCGGAAAGTCATTATTCTTTCAGTGTCAATAATGTGTCCAAGTACCTCTTTAGGTGTCCACTTACCTTCAGCATAAGGTTTTTCTGACCAAGCAGTGCCCTTCTCATGAAATAGTTTCAGAAGAGAATTGGATTGATTTAAAACCTGCTCTTCATAGTTATTTCCTGTGACAAGATTCAGGTAGGTTGAAAAAAAAGGCGAATAATCACCTTTTTTAGGTTGATCCATGGTTTTCATGTAAAAATGCTTTGGGAGGAATATATATGCAATAAATTTAAGTCATTAGTATAAACCACCTCAACATCATGCATAAAAAATTACTCATTGCCGTTCTGGCCCTTTGCAGTCAAGCAGCAATTTCTCAAACTACCATAATCCGAAATCCGGAAATTGCTCAAATGATCTCTGAGATTTCTTCGGATTCTCTCGAGCATCATGTACGATCATTGGCCTCTTTCAATTCCCGTCACACTTTAAGTACGGATGAAAAAGATGGTATGCCTGCAGCCCAGCGCTACGTACTTTCAAAATTCAACCATTTTGCAAAACAGTCCGGTGGCAGAATGACAGCAGAAATCGAAAAATTCACCATTCCAGCTGATAATCGTAGAATAACCGCTGATTCTCCTGGAGCAAACGTAATAGCTACTCTGAAAGGGACTGACCCAGCAGACACCCGCATATTTATCCTTTCTGCACACATGGATTCCCGCAACAAAGACGTGATGGATGCAGTAGGAGCTGCTCCTGGCGCAAATGACGATGGAAGTGGAACTGCAGCGGTAATTGAATTAGCTAGAATTATGGCTTCTCACGAGTTTTCTGCAACTATCATGTTTGTGGCTTTTACCGGTGAAGAGCAAGGCTTGAAAGGTGCTACCTACTTGGCAGATAAAGCAAAGTCCGAAGAGTGGAATCTGGCGGCTGTGCTAAACAACGACATAGTAGGTAATAGCAGCTCATCTGAAACGCTTATCAAAGACAACCTAAAAATGAGAGTTTTTTCAGAAACTATTCCTGCCGCAGAAACAGAACAAGAAGGAAATATCCGTCGCTATACGAATGCCGATAACGATAGTAAATCCCGTCAGCTAGCTCGCTACATCAAGGAGCAAGGAGAACGCTACGTTGACCAATTCGAGGTAAAATTGATTTACCGTGCTGATAGATTCTTACGTGGCGGAGATCAAACTCCTTTTGCAAGGAATGCTTTCACAGCCGTGCGAATGTCTGAAATGAATGAAAACTTTATCCATCAGCATGAAAATGTCCGAGTGGAAGATGGAATTCATTATGGCGATTTGCCTGAATACATGGATTTTGAATACCTGCGAAAAGTGTCAGCGGTTAACCTAGCCTCTTTGGCCTCTTTGGCCAATTCTCCTGACCAACCCCAAGAAGTGAAAATAGATGTTCGTGGCCTAAGTAATAAATCCACATTACTGTGGGAAGCACCAGAAATAGGCAAAGCAAAAGGTTATTATGTGTTAATGAGAGAAACTTCATCTCCGATGTGGGAGCAAAAATTCTGGACTACAGATACTTCTTTGACCTTGCCATATTCCAAGGACAACTACTTCTTTGCTGTACAATCTGTCTCTGAATCAGGTGCTGAAAGCCTACCTGTCTTCCCTACTCCACTTTCCAGATAAGGTAAATTCTTAATTAAATTAATTCCAAATTCAGCTAAAAACGTAGCAATGGGAACCTCATTGGTTATATTTAGTTTACTATATGAAACACTATAACTATGAAAGCTAAAGAAATCGTAACGCTACAGCGTTCATTGCTTGTCGATACAGAGAAACTGCTCAACAAACAGGTAGAAATGGAAGGTACTTCCTCTGCCTACTACTTATCCATGGCATCTTGGTGTCATATGATGGGTTATGAAAATTCGGCGAAATACCTCTATACTCATGCAGACGAAGAGAGGATGCATATGATGAAGATATTTCAGTACATCAATGAAGCTGGTGGACACGCCATTCAGCCTGAGATTACAGGGATTAGGCATAATTTCAATTCACTAAGAGAAATCTTTGAATTGATCCTTGAGCATGAAATCAACGTGACCAGATCTATCAACAATATTGTGGATCATGCATTTTCTAAAAAGGATTTTGCAACGTTTAGCTTTATGCAATGGTATGTGACCGAGCAAAGAGAAGAAGAGACAATGTCAAGAAGAGCTCTAGAACTTTTCGATATAATTGGTGAAGAAGGAGTTGGATTGTGGACTATTGATCAAGAACTTGGTAAGCTACATGCAGCAGCCCATCCTACAGCTTAAATTTTAAAGCGACTTTCGAGTCGCTTTTTTTTTGACTATATTCTCCCATATATCCAATAAAACTCAATATATTCATATCATCCTCTGACTATCAGCAGGTTGCCCTTGCTACTTTTGTATAGGTAGATTTTTTCTTATTCTACTTTCCTATATCTTAATGAAGATTTAACATCTTCGATCCCTTAACACCCCTAGTTGCTATGAGTTTTAACAAGAGTCAAGCGGCATTTTTCCAAGCTATCAAGCTTTCTTTACCTAGTTACAATTCTCTGGTTGACGAGATAGCTGAGATTTTAGAGATCAGTATAGATAGTGCTTATAGAAGGATTAGAGGTGAGAAATTACTTGATTTTACCGAGCTGGAAACACTTTGTGGTAGATTCAATATCTCTCTTGATACCTTCTTCAACCTGCAATCCAATAGTATTCTATTTCAGGGTAATCAAAATGATTATCAAGAGAATAGCTTTATGAGATGGATGGAAGATGTTTATGCACAGTTGAATCTGGTCAATAGCTTTTCTAAAAAACACATCTATTGGCTGGTTAAAGACATGCCTCCTTTTCATCATTACTATCACAAGGAATTAGCTGCATTCAAATTCTTTTTCTGGAGAAAATCGATCTTGTTCAATGAGAGCCTGAAAGACACTAAGTTTTCTATTGACGACAATTCCTATGATCAGTTTGCAGAAATCACCCAGAAAATCCTTAAAGCGTATCATAAAATCCCTACAACTGAAATCTGGAATATAGAAGGAATAAATATTACCCTCCGCCAAATTGAATTATATCATGAAATGGGAATTATGACTTCTACGAAAGACACAATTTTTCTGTATAACTGCATGATGGAGGTGATTGACAACTTGGAGAAAATGGCAGAAAAGGGTAAAAAGATTATCCCAGCCCATCCTGAAATGGAAGGAGCAGATTACAATTTTTTTGTAAATGAATTTATTATTGGCGACAACACTTTTTTTGCAACAATGGACGAGCAAAAGGTCACCTATTTAAATCACAGTGTCATTTACTTCCATGGAACATCCGACCCTGCTTTTAATAATGCTATGTTCAAAAATCTGGATAATCTGATCAAAAAATCAACCCAGATCAGTGTTGTTTGTGAAAAAGAGAGGAAACAATTCTTTAATAAATTGCGAAAAAAAGTGATAGAACGTATCAACGCAGTACCTCTCGAAGAAGAGTAAATCCTATTACTCAGCCAAATCTTTCGAATAAAGGAAAGAAACCACTACTTTTAAAGCTGAAGTAAGCCAATTATGAACAATTCAATAAAATACAGTTTAGCCAGCCTTGTCTTGGTTAGCACTTCATTTTTCTCCTGTCAGGAAAAAACTTCTGAACAAGTCATAGATGAAAACAAGATGGTTATTGCAAGCAATCCTGAACCTACTAAAAAAATAGAAGGCATGGCTTGGATTCCGGGTGGTGAATTCGTCATGGGAACCAATGAAGTTGATGCCTATTCTGCTGAGAAACCTGCCGTAAACTTAAAAGTAAAAGGATTTTGGATGGACACGCATGAGGTCACCAATGCTGAATTCAAGGAATTCGTAGACGCAACGGGATATGTAACCCTAGCTGAGAAAAAACCAGAATGGGAAGATCTCAAAAAGCAATTACCTCCAGGTACACCTAAACCTGACGATGCACTTTTGGTAGCTGGATCTATGGTTTTCAGCCCACCACCCTACGCTGTCCCTACTCAGGATATTTCCTTGTGGTGGGTGTGGGTTGAAGGTGCTAGCTGGAAAAACCCTGAAGGTCCTGAATCAACTTTGGAAGGACGAGAAAATCACCCTGTAGTCCATATTGCTTTTGAAGATGCTAAAGCTTATGCAGATTGGGTAGGCAAAAGACTTCCTACAGAAAATGAATGGGAATTTGCTGCACGTGGTGGCGCTGCAGGAAAACGCTTTGCTTGGGGAGATGAATTGACTCCAAACGGCCAATACCTAGCGAACACTTTTCAGGGTAATTTCCCAAATGACAACCAAAATCTAGACGGATTTGAGGGAACTTCTCCGGTTAAATCATTTGCACCAAACACATTTGGACTATACGATATGATTGGAAATGTTTGGGAATTGACCGATGATTGGTATGATGCATTGAAATACGCCAGACTTGCTGGACAAGCCCCTAAACTAGATGCCAACATGAATCCTTGCTACAACCCTGATAACCCTTATGCAATGGAGCGTGTAATTAAAGGAGGCTCATATTTGTGCGCTGATAACTATTGCGTGAACTATCGTCCTTCTGCCCGTCAAGGACAGGCTTTTGATAGCGGAACTTCCAATGTAGGATTTAGATTGGTAAAGGACGCAGACGAGAAAGCGCTAAGCATGAAGTAATATAAAATAGATACCAAAAAAGGAGGTTTCTGAATCAGAAACCTCCTTTTTTGATTTTATAGCGGGATAACTCAAAGATACCCTTTTGTAATTCTTTGAATGTACTTTCCTAAGATATCAAATTCCAGATTGACTAGATCACCAGGTTGTAACTGATGAAAATTGGTGTGGTCAAAAGTGTAAGGAATAATAGCTACAGAAAATCTACCAGGCCCCGAATTGAAGCAGGTCAAACTTGTACCATTGATTGTGATTGATCCTTTTTCCACAGTGACATTTCCCAGGCTATGGTCAAACTCCAAATCAAATACCCACGAGCCATTCTGATCAGTAATATTTTTAACATTTCCCACTTGATCCACATGACCTTGCACAATATGTCCATCAAAACGACCATTTGCAGGCATGCACCGCTCCAAATTAACCTTCTTCCCTATTTTCCATTGCGATAGATTTGTCTTCTGAATTGTCTCATCGATCGCTGTTACGCGATAGGATTCCGGAGTAGTTTGCACTACAGTTAGGCAAACACCATCATGGGCCAATGACTGATCTATTTTCAATTCAGAAGCCAGAGAGGATTCCAAATCAAAGTGAACATTGGTGCCATCCTGAGTTATATTATGTATTGTGCCAAAAGCTTCAATAATTCCTGTAAACATAGCGGTAAATTTAACTTTCAAAGTTTCAATGACTAAGCAACAAATGCCCTATTCAAGTTCAAATTAAGCCAAATATTCTTTTATCTTCGACCGCAGAACCATAAAACAACCATGCCCCTACTCAAACTCGAAGACACGTATTTACATAAAGGAAAACGTAGAGCTCTAGTGACTTTGCTACGGGAAAAAGGAATCAAAAACGAGCGTGTCCTCCAGGCTATCAACACATTACCCAGACATTTTTTCTTTGATTCTGCGCTGATTTCACATGCTTACGAAGACAAAGCCTTTCCAATAGGAGAAGGACAAACTATTTCACAGCCCTATACTGTAGCCTTCCAGACCGAACTGTTGGAAATCAAAGAAGGAGACCGAATTTTAGAAATCGGAACCGGTTCTGGATACCAAGGAAGCATCTTACATTTACTTGGGGCAGAAGTATTTACGATAGAATACCAGAAGAAATTATTCGAAGGCACCAAGCGATTCCTCACTAGACTGGGAATAGAAATGCATCTATTCTATGGAGACGGAACGGGTGGTTTGCCTGCCTATGCACCTTATGATAAAATAATTGTAACCGCTGGTGCTCCTGTGGTCCCGGAAGCTTTGATTCAACAATTGAAAATTGGTGGAATCTTGGTCATCCCAGTTGGCGATAAGCGTAAGCAAGCAATGCTGAAAATTACCAAGAAGTCCAGTACCCAAGTTGAGCAAGAAGAATTCGAAGGTTTTGCTTTTGTACCACTTTTGGGAAAAGACGGTTGGGGATGAGGAAATTTCACTTTTGAAATTTTCAATTTGAAATTTCCGGCACACAACACTTCCTCGAAATAATATTCCGATAAAATCAATTCAATGATTTTCTAGCAAAATTTTATTTCTATTTTTGTTAAAATTTAGATTTATGAGCACCAAGAAATTTGCAAGAGAGTCCGCAGTGATCATGACCGAAATGGTCCTTCCAAATGATACCAATACATTGAACAACCTCATGGGTGGTAAACTTATGCATTGGATGGATGTGGTAGCTGCCATTGCTGCTCAAAAGCATTCGAATAGCATCGTAGTGACTGCCTCAGCAGATAATATTTCATTCCAGCAACCAATAGCTCTGGGTAATGTAGTGACGCTAAAAGCTCAGGTAACACGTGCCTTCAACTCTTCCATGGAAGTTTTCATAGAAGTGACCGCAGAAGATATTCCTGCCAATAAAAAGGTGATGACACACCGCGCATTTTTCACATTTGTCGCTGTAAATGAGAATAATAAACCTTCAAGAATTCCTGAGTTAGTTCCAGAAACTCCTGAAGAAATCGAAAACTTTGAAGGTGCTTTGAGAAGAAGACAATTGAGACTAGTATTGGCAAAAAGAATGAAGCCAGAAGATGCCGTGGAATTGAAATCCATTTTCAATTTGGATTGATTAGAATTCAACGGGATAAAAATAACTAGGGGTGATAGAGATATTACCCCTCTTTTTTTGTGTTAAGGCGAATTTTGAGCAATTTCCGACATGGAAAATATGAGTATTCAGGAGCTCCAGCATATCATTACCGAAGATCTTTTTTTCTTCGAAAAAGATCCTAAAGCCGATTTAGCAAAACAGGATTCAATTCACTCTGCAGAAGTAGAAAAACCAAAGACTCTTCCGAAAACAGTACATCTACCGGGTGCAACACCACCCAAAGAAGAACTTAAACCTGAACCCTTGCTGGTTCGTGGCAAATTCGAAAAAGGTATTCTTGTCCTACATGAAGAGGCGCGGTTAAAACCGGAAGTGATGGAAATGTTGGTAAACATGATCAACGCTGTGGGACATTCCATGAATGAAGTTGGGATGCTTTCTTCCGCAGAACTAGAAGGTAGAACCCTAGCTGAGCTTTATGACCTAAATGCACACATCGTTCTTAAGTTCGGGCGTTTAAAACACCCCATCAATGCCTTACCCGCTTCGGATTATCAAGTTCATACAGAAAAGGAAACGGAATACCTTTTCGCAGATGCGCTCACAACAATTTCCGAAGACAAAGCACTCAAAGGAAAGCTTTGGAACACTCTTAAAGTACTATTTAACATTTCTAAAAAATAATGAGCCTCACACCGCAACAACATACCTGGGCAAAGCGCTTTCGTTGGATTTCACTTATTGAAGGTACATCAACGCTAGTTTTATTTTTCATTGCTATGCCTCTCAAATACATGTGGGACTATCCGCTAGCTGTCACTTATGTAGGATCTATTCATGGAGCTCTTTTCATTATTTACATCTGCACGGTTTTTCCGACGGCTCATAAGTTAAAATGGAATTTCAGTAGAACATTCTTTGCTATTATCGCTTCAATTTTGCCATTTGGACCATTTATTTTTGATAGGAACCTAAAAAGCAGTCAACACGTGGAATTGTAAACAATGGCATTAATCAGCAAAAAGAAGCGCATATACCCTATCAGCCCTGGACTACGACGCTACCTGATTAAGTATTCCCGTGAAGTGGATATTCCAATCCACTATTATGAATTGCTACGTTATTCCAGTTCTATTGCACTTTACGATTCAAAGGAACAAGACACTCTTTGGGAAACGGTTTTCTACGATCAATCCGATCGTGAGGAAATTCACCTGAACGTCAAAAAGATCTATGCCCTCCTGAAAGCAGGTGGAGATATGTCTGTCATGGAGCATCTATATGTGGACAGAATTGATCTGTGTGTTTATGGGAATACCCAGCCTTTCCGTGTGAGAATTGTAAACAGAATCAACGATAACTTTGATTACTTCTATGTCAAAAATGCTGATGCGTCACGCGTGTATGGGCTGGAATTTGAGCATTTACTTTCACCAAATAGGATTTCTTACCTCGTTCATCAAAACACATTGATAGAGGAACATATCGCTGGAATTCCTGGAGATAAGTTCATGCGTGCTCACATGACGGATCCGCATTTGAATCCCATTCGATTAGCCAAGGAATTTGTCAAATTCAACGAGCGTTGCTTCGTGAGATTACTTGGAGATATGCACTCCTCTAATTTTGTGATAGACGTTACTCCTGATTTCGAAGAGACTCATTATAGAATCCGGGCAATAGATTTTGATCAGCAATCGTATGAGGGGAAAAAGTCCATTTACCTGCCCCAATATTTTAAGGAAAACAATGTGCTGATTCAATTGGGGATGAAATACATCACTCCGGAATCCATGGTGCAATACCAGAAAGAAGAGCGAGCATTAATTGCTACTCGACTCAAATCTTCCCGGCAAGGCATCTTAGATATATTGCGTTCTATGGAACATGACACGATTTCATTACCGGAGAATATAGCATCCCTGAAAATCGATTTAGCCAAACATTATGGAAATGATAAGTTCCTGGAATGCAAGAACATGGGGCAAATCATGAAAACTAGTCTTGAGGAACTTATTAAGAAATAATTGTTCTTATTTTATCAATTTTCGTAAGTAACCTCCGTAGCCACTTTTCCCTAATTTATCTGCAGCCTGAAGTAGCTTTTCTTCCCCGATAAACCCAGCTCTATAGGCGATTTCTTCGATGCAGCCAATTTTCAATCCTTGTCGCTCTTCTATTACTTCTACGAATTGAGCTGCTTGCAAAAGTGACTGATGAGTTCCGGTATCTAGCCAAGCGGTTCCTCTATTTAGAATAGCAACTTGCAGCTCACCCATTTTCAAATACTCCGTATTGATATCCGTGATTTCGAGTTCACCACGGGGGCTTGGTTTGATTTTCTTGGCAATTTCCACCACTCTATTATCGTAAAAATAAAGCCCTGGTACAGCGAAATTTGATTTTGGATTTTCTGGCTTCTCTTCGATAGAAATTGCTTTCTGATCATCATCAAATTCCACAACTCCGTATCGCTCAGGATCATTGACATGATAGGCAAATACTACTCCACCCTTTGGATTGGTGTGTTCCTTCAGCGTATTGTGAAGACCAGATCCGTAAAATATATTATCGCCCAATATCAAAGCAACATCATCGTCCCCAATAAACTTCTCTCCAATAATAAAAGCCTGAGCCAAGCCATCAGGGCTAGGCTGAACAGCATATTCAAACCTGCAACCAACTTGTGATCCATCACCTAATAATCGCTGAAATGCATCAGTATCTTCCGGTGTAGTAATGATTAGTACCTCAGTAATTCCTGCCATCATGAGCACCGAAAGCGGATAATAAATCATCGGCTTGTCATAGACTGGCATCAGCTGCTTACTTACCGATATGGTCAAAGGATAAAGACGAGTTCCAGACCCACCGGCCAAAATAATTCCCTTCATATAGTTAGTTGAATAAGTTTTGAGTTTCAATTCCCTTTTATTCCAAAAATGGATCCAAATCTATCTACTGCCAATACGATAAATGAGGAATTTTAGAAATAGTCAAGACAATAATCAGAGATAAAAGACAGAAATTAACCTTAGATTAAGGCTTAAAGCTACTGAAAGCCCAATAATTAAAAAAATAAGATAACAAATCTAGAGAATGAAGGTACTTTTTGCGGCTTTGGGAACATGTGGAGATATCGAGCCATTTTTGGCTCAGGCTGAGATTTTTTCTGAGGCGGGTCAGGAAGTTACTTGCCTTTTCCCGGAGCAATTTAGAGAATCCGTGACCCAACTTGGGTATGATTTCATCGGCTTTGACAAAGGATTTCTGGAATTGCTGGAATCCCAAAGTGGCAAAAATATCATGGGAGGCGGAGGAAATGCTTGGAAGCAGCTCAAAAACTATTTCAAACTAGCCAAAAACTCTCTCAGTTTACAACATCTACTGATTGCCCAGCAGCGTGATGCGCTCAACAATCTTAATCCCGATAGAATCGTGTTTCACGCCAAATGCCTGTATTATATTATAGCAGCTATGGCCAATCCGACTCGATTTACTTTTCTCACTCCCATTCCATGCCTCACGCACACCTCTTCAGAATATCCTCACATTGGTTTTGGAAAGTGGAAACCCTTTAGTAAAATCTGGAATTTAAAATCGTATAGCCTCGTAAATGCATCTAGAAGGCTGGCAATGAAGAAATTTATCGGTAAGTATTATTCAGATTTTCCTTCAATTGAAATCAGCAGCAATACCATTAAAGACTTTGAACTTACTCAACTACAAACCATCTATACTGTGTCTCCAGCACTTTTTCCAAGACCAGAGAATTGGCCAGAGACCGCAAAAATCGTAGGCTACTTTTTCAGAAACCAAGTCAAGGCATTTCAGCCAGCCCGAGAGCTGGAAGACTGGCTACAGAAATATCCAAAAGCTATCTTGCTCACTTTTGGGTCAATGAGTAATACTAAGCCTAAAGAACACTCCAAAGCGATCATCAATCTTCTCCAAAAAAACAAAATCCCAACTATTGTAAACACATCTTGGGGTGGCCTCGAGCAAATCGAAAACAGTGAGGAATCCATTTTCTATGTCAATCAAATACCTTACGACTGGATACTTCCACAGCTTTATGGAATTATATATCATGGAGGCTCTGGCACTACGCACCAAGGAGCAGCACATGGCTGTGTGCAAATGATTGTTCCTCACATTATCGATCAATATTTTTGGAATAGAATTATAGAAAACCGTAGATTAGGACCACTAGGAATAAGTATTCATAACTTGGACATAAGGAAATTTGAGATAGCTTTGATTGACTTTTGGACAAATCCTGAATATGCGGCAAATGCAAAGAAGATCGCCGGAAGGATTAAACTTGAAACCAATAGGGATACCGTACTCAACTTTGTTTTGAATCCAACATCAAGCTAAATGAAAATCAAAACTATACTCTCTTTCTTCATCTCTACGCTTCTATTCGCGGGTTGCCAATCAGATAATGAGATTATTTTTGAAGCTCAGGTCACTGAAGCATACAGGCCAGTTTACCATTTCACACCGGAATCGGGCTGGATGAACGATCCCAATGGACTTGTGTATTTGGATGGGGAATACCACCTTTTTTACCAATATTATCCAGACAGCACAGTCTGGGGGCCTATGCATTGGGGACATGCTGTCTCTAAAGATATGGTGGATTGGGAGCCACTTCCGATAGCGCTCTATCCGGATAGTCTAGGCTATATTTTCTCAGGAAGTGCGGTAGTCGATACCGAAAACAGTTCTGGGTTAGGAACAACGGACAATCCTCCCCTAGTAGCCATTTTCACCTATCATGATGCTGAACTAGCCAATACAGATTCCGAGACATTTCAGAGTCAGGCAATCGCCTTTTCGCTGGATAAGGGTAGGACTTGGGAGAAATATGCAGAAAACCCAGTATTAGCTAACCCTGGAATTCGTGATTTTCGCGATCCAAAAGTCTCTCAGCTCACCAATCCAGATGGTTCTAAATCATGGATAATGACTCTGGCAGTTCTCGATCATATTAATTTTTACAGCTCACCGGATTTAAAAAATTGGTCCTTATTAAGTGAATTTGGACAAACGATTGGAGCACATGGTGGAGTTTGGGAATGTCCGGATTTACTTCCTTTCAAAACACCATCAGGAGAGGAGAAATGGGTATTGCTAGTTAGCATAAACCCAGGTGGCCCACAAAACGGCTCTGCAACTCAATACTTTATCGGGGATTTTGAAAATGGGCAGTTCATGCCAGATGACAATATGATTCGATGGATTGACTATGGCCCTGACAACTACGCTGGCGTCACTTGGAGTAACCTTCCTAATGAGCAAAACAGAACCCTCTTCATTGGATGGATGAGTAATTGGCTATATGCAAATGAAGTTCCTACGAAAGCTTGGAGATCTGCAATGACAGTTCCCAGAGAGTTGAGTTTATTTGATGTAGATGGGACTTTGCTATTGAAATCATCTCCTGCACAAGAGCTTGAACAATTACGATCTGCTGAGTTTGGGATCAAAGGAGAGAGTTCTTCTCTACCATCTGAGGCAGTAGAAATCACTGCTGCTATAGAATCTGATACTTTCTTGATGACATTCTCAAATGAAAATGGTGAAAGTCTAATTATCTCAAAGGAGAATGGATTGGTAAGTATAGACCGTAGAGATGCAGGAAATAGTGATTTTAATAATGATTTTAGTGCCATGCACTCCGCTCCTATGAGCTGGGAAGCAAAAGACATCCGAATTTTTATGGATGCTTCATCAATTGAATTATTCGTAAATGATGGAGAGTTAGTAATGACTTCCATTTTATTTCCGTCTAGTCCTTGGAACAAGCTAGAGATTTCCGACAATCTCAATGCCTTAAAAATATACAACTTGAAAAATTAAGATAGTGGGCCTATTGCCTTCACGAAGTATTTTAATAGGTATATCCGCTTTTCTACCAGTAAGGTGGCAAAAGCAATGTAAGATCTGTTAAACTTAAGATTTGGGGCCACTTCGGTCTTCGGTCTTCCAACCTGATAAGCAAAGAATCTAAGGTGACTGGCATCATTGCGGATAATCATAATTTTAATTTACCTTTATTCTTTATTTCAACACAAATGAAAAAACAGCTGTCATTCCTAGTAATTTCCCTGAGTTGGGTGATCTGGTTTATAGCTGTTTTCGCATTTCCTGTCTCAACTACCTCTACCCATACAGACTTCTCCCACGATTCTGTATCCAATCATATACAGCTTAGTGCTAATCCATTAAGCGCAGGTATTGACATACTTAAAATTCCCGAATTTAAAGTAGACTGGAGCTTAAACTACAAGTTAAATTCCGATTACAAATTTGAATTAATCAGTCCATACAAGGCTTATTTATCGCCTTCATTTTTCAAAAAGTCACTCCCACTTTTCGACGTCAAAGACACTTTTATACATTTTTTCTACACTTGGTAAAATAACATAGAATCCAGTTCAGCGATGCTGAATCGCATAAAATTCTATTCATTTTAACCAATTTCCTATGATCTCAATAGATCCAGTTACACTCGCTGTGACTTCATTTGCTATGGTGGCTACTGCTTCACCATTTGTATATTACAGTTATAAAATCAAAAAGTTAAACTCAGCTAATCTCGCCTCATTTGAGGAGTTTGCTAGCGCTAATAACTCCTTCCCTACACAGCATGAACGTTGGAGAAATCATTATCATCTCGGCTTAGATATTCAACATAAAAAGTTGATATATCACAGATTTGGAAGCTATCCTGAGCAAAGCATGGTGGACCTCAAAGAGGTAAACAAAGTAAGTATTCAAGAGAAAAGTCGCATGGTAAAGGTAGGTAAGGAGAAGCGTCATATTCTTGAATACCTTGCCTTGCAATTTCATTTTAAGGACTCAAATCATTCTCCGAAAACAATAGAAATGTATGATGGAGAGCTATTTACTGATGTTGCTGGAGAACGTGGAATTGCCGAAAAATGGCAAAAAATACTTGAAAAACAGCTAAAGGATTAATCCTTTTAATCCTTAAAAAATGGTGTCAAATGACTCTAAAATATCATAAATGATTCAATTGATTATGCAAGACCCGGTTAGCTAACTGGGTCTTTTTTATTAATCTGCTTTCCGTTTTATAACTCAAAAATCGATAATTTGTAAATCTTAAACATTCCAGTTTTTAATCCAATTATGTCAGATACCCCTATTCATAAAGAGTATTCCAACGGAGAAGTTACCATCACTTGGGAACCACATAAATGCATTCATTCCAAAAATTGTGTCAAAGGCCTCCCTTCTGTATTTGATTTTGAAAAAAGACCTTGGGTAAAAGCAGATGGAGCAAGTACGGAGGAAATTGTAAAGCAAATAGATAAATGCCCAAGTGGTGCACTTGGCTACTATTTCAAAGAAGAAAAAGAAACAAGCTCAGGAGATGTGATGTCTGAGCAATTGGTGGAAGTAATGCCCAACGGTCCTTTGATGGTCTATGGAAACCTGAAGGTGAAGCTCCCTAATGGACATATCAAAAACCAAAGTAAGGTCTCAGCTTTTTGCAGATGTGGTTCCAGTCAAAACAAACCTTTCTGTGATGGCACACATAAGAAAATTAATTTCCAAGGATAAAGGCAGTATAGATGCGTAAAGTACTTGTTCTTTTTGCCCACCCTAAATTCGAGCATTCCGAGGTAAATCAAGCGTTAATTCAAGCTATTTCAGGAATTGAAAACATTGAAATTCGAGATTTATACGAACTATATCCTGATTTCAATATTTCCATTCAAGCTGAGCAAGAAGCACTTTTTGAGGCTGAGGTAGTCATTTGGCATCATCCTATTTATTGGTATTCCTGTCCTCCGCTCATGAAGCAGTGGATAGATCTGGTGTTGGAGTTTGGCTGGGCGTATGGACCAGGAGGTATTTATCTCAAAGGAAAATACATCGCAAATGCCATCACTTCAGGTGGATCTCAGGAAGCGTATCAATACGATGGAAGAAATAAGTATAAAATTGAAGACTTTCTAAGGCCATTTGAGCAAACTGCAAGATTGTGTAACATGACTTATTTACCTCCTTTCCAAGTGGCTGGAACTCATAAAATCTCCGCCCTTGATCTCAAGGAAAAAGCAAATTCCTATCGGGAATTTCTCCTAGAACTTCGAGACGCAGCTGACCTCTCTTACCTTAAAAATCTCTAATATCTAAACTCATGAATGGATTTTTGGTAAATGCCATCCTATATATTATTGCTGCGATTATCTGTGTACCTGTTGCCAAAAAACTTGGAATGGGCTCGGTGCTTGGATATTTGATTGCAGGAATCCTGATCGGCCCCTACTTGCTTGGCTTTATTACCAATGAAGGCCAAGGCCAAGATATCATGCATGCCACAGAGTTTGGAGTGGTAATGATGCTATTTCTGATAGGTCTGGAATTAGAGCCCAAGAATCTTTGGAAAATGCGTCAGTTGATTCTAAAAGTCGGGTTGAGTCAAGTGCTGATCACGTCTGCTTTGGTATTTGGAATAGGAATTCTATTGCAAGTCCAATGGCAGATCTCCCTCGCGATTGGACTTTCAATGGCACTTTCATCCACCGCTATTGTGCTGCAATCTCTCAAAGAAAAAAATCAAATGAACGGTCCAATCGGGAAGCTTTCCTTTGGTGTGCTTTTGATGCAAGATATCGCTGTCATCCCAATTTTAGCAATCTTACCATTACTGATAGTCGGTGACCCTATTCCGGCATCCAATGCGTCCGAAATGCATGGATTGATTGATAGCTTACCCGGTTGGGCTCAAACTTTGTCTATTTTTGGTGCGATTGGAATAGTAGTTCTTCTTGGTCAATTCGGATTTGGCCCATTGCTAAATTATGTTGCTAAAAGTAGACTTCGCGAATTATTCACAGCATCCGCCTTATTGATCGTAGTAGGAATTTCCTTTTTGATGGAGCTTGTGGGACTAAGCCCTGCCTTGGGAGCATTTTTGGCGGGAGTTATCCTAGCCAATTCGCCATACCGACACGCGCTAGAATCCGACTTAGAGCCGTTCAAAGGATTGCTTTTAGGGCTATTTTTTATGGCTGTTGGATCTACGATCAATTTCAGTTTGATATTCAATAATGCTTCCACCGTCATTTCTTTGACCTTAGGAATAATTGTTCTGAAAACAATCATCTTGCTAATCATAGGAAAGTCAAAAAAACTTAGACCAGCTGATAATCTGAGTTTTGCAATTGGCCTTTCGCAAGTCGGAGAATTCTCATTTGTGACATATGCTTTCGCACTTCAGTTGGGGATATTCGATCAGTCCATTTCCGATACACTGATGGCTGTCACCGCATTGAGCATGACTATCACTCCTATTCTGATGGTTATTCTCGACAAAGTCATCCTTCCTACTTTAAATAGAAAAGATCAAGTGATTGAAAAAGAAATGGATCGCATCGACGAGCACAACAAGGTGATACTAGTAGGATTTGGTCATTTCGGGTCCACTCTGGGAAGATTTCTAAGGGCGAATGGTGTGGAGGCAACCATTCTGGATGCAGACCCTGACCGCGTAGAGTACCTTCGCAAAATGGGGTTCAAAGTATATTTTGGCGATGGCACCCGTGCAGATCTTTTGCTTTCAGCAGGAGTCATGGATGCATCAATATTGATTTCAGCACTTGACAACACGGAATATAGCATCAAACTGGTAGAACTTTGCAAAGAGGAATTTCCACATTTGGAAGTTATGATCAGAGCAAAAAACCGATATGATGCTTTTGAACTCATGGAAATGGGGGTGAAAAATATCTACCGTGAACACTTAGATACTTCTATCAAAATGGGAGAAGACGTATTGAAAAAGCTTGGTTTCCGTGCTCATACAGTTCATCGTTTGGCAAAACAATTCCGGGATTACGATGAAGGTGCTTTGAAGGTATTGGTGAACTTCAAAGACAACAGGGATGAGTATATCACCAAAAGTAGACAGCAAATAGAAATGCAGGAAAGTCTATTAAATGGTGAATTGATGAGAAAATTCTCAGTGAATGACCATACTTGGGATAGTGACTCTATCAAGGAAGCAGTAAACTCAGACGTAAAAACTTCAGAGTAAGAAGATCTTGTAGAGCGTATCCCATTCATTTTTATCCATCAATCCAACAAACATCTTGTATTCGTAGATGTTAAGAATAGAAATCATTTTCTAACCCGCCAACAGATTGAGTGTGAAAATTAACAAAGCTATAAATTGTTAAATCTATAGTTTGAAGTAGCGAATATTCAGTTTATCACGTTATTTCAAATACTGGGAACTTAGATACACGATTTCTGTTTTAAGTGACAGTGATTAGAATTCCATATAGCTATTAACTTTTCACTTCTACACATATCACTATGAACCAACACTTTACACTACTAAAAAAAGCCATCGAAGTATTTCACTCCTATGGTATCACTTTGACAGGTCAGCAAAAAAATGCGGACTTTGTACAGCAATTGAACATGGATCAAGTCTTTATTAATGGTCTGATTTTCGAATTGGAATATCAGCTTCAGGTGATTTTTCAGGATGAAAAACTAGGTACTGTACATACGCCGAAGGATTTGATAGCGTTACTTGTAAACATCCCCCAAGACAATTGATGGGTGTTTTGAAAACTAAACCAACTTAAAAGGGCTGACTTCCATAGGAATCAGCCCTTTTTTTGTTCTGAGTAATGAAACTGTAAACAACCTTACTTCTCTACTCTGGTATAAATAATTCCTAAGGAGCTTGCATAAAGTGGCATAATGGTATGGAGCTCTTTATTCTTATTTCTGAGTTGAAATTCTCTGGATAGATTTCCTTGATCCTGCAAGCTGAGCCCTTCTTTGTCCGAAAACATCGTTCCACCCATGTTAATGTAATGTTCTGTAAGAGAAACTGTTATTTTATTTTCAACAATTTGGTAGTTGCCATTATAGTATTCCAGAAAGCCTAACACACTCCCAGTCTCCATATCCTTGGCAAAAACCTCAGCATACACCTCACCATCTGACTTGAATTCAATGGAATAAATAATATCGTAGGACTGATCATCAGTCTTGTATTCAATGACTTTTTGCCAATGACTCTGGGTCAATACCTCGGGATTGACATCATCATTATCCTTGCAACTGATGATAAACAAAACAATAGCGAGTAGAGGAAGCAGGTTTGTTTTCATATACAAAGGTCGGTTTATTTGAAAAGTCCACTGATTAAATAAAGAAAATCAGGATATACGGGATATAACTATTACGTGACTTAGCTGCATAGCGCTACAAAAAATCTACTCTCAAATTTATACTGGCATTCTAACTAAGCAGAGTAACTTGCACCTACAAACCCGACAAACTCAAAATGGAAAAGAAAACTCTGTCTGGAACCATCCGAAAAAACATTCAAATCGACAGCGAAGTCACCATTGTACAAAAACACCATCAAAGATCTGGTGAACTCACCGAAGGCTTCGTCAAGCGAATTTTAACCTCCTCTCCAACACATCACCATGGGATCAAAGTAATGCTGGATACCGGAGAAGTGGGAAGAGTAGTAGACGTCTTTGTCGAAGACTAACTAGCCCGTTGGACGGTGTTTCTTTTTTAATCCATTCAAGAAATTCCTGAGAATTTGGTCTTTACAAGGTCTGTATTGGGATTGGCTAGGTTTTCTGAAAAAGGCACTCAACTCGTGTGGACTGATATGCATACCTACGGAAGAGAGAATTTCAAGCACATCGTCTTCCTTCAAATTCAGGGCTATTCGAAGTTTCCTAAAAATGATATTGTTATTTAAGGACTTTTCAGGCTTTGGGTCTTCACCATCTTTTTTCCCTCTCTTGTCAATAATAAATCCGTTCAAAAAAGCCGCCAGGTCTTTATCGATAATAGCTTGGAAATACTCCTCGTCATCATTTTTCAAAAAATTTGCAACCTCTTCCCGCTTTAGATCCAATCCTCCGGCTTTAAAAATGGCTACCATTTCAGGGTCTTTGTAATTGAAAATATACCGAATGGTCCGTAAAATATCTGAATTTGTCATGAATGCTCTATGCTGAGTTTAACTCAAAGGTAAGGATGAATTAGGAATTGCTGCCTGGAAATTAGCAATGAAATGTTATTCAAAAATTCAGTCAGATAAAATCTAGTATGACTTAAAAGCCACAAATTGGGATGTTTTCTGGTTCAAGTTTCATGATTAGACCCCACAATAATGAAGCCTTCTGACTTCTATTTCAGTTTCATACAGCAATCTGAAGACTGCAATAAAATAGGCACAAGTCTGATGACTTGCGCCAATCAATCAATACAGGTTTGTAGGATTGTCATGTGCCAAGCTGGATTGAATTAGATATCGAACGCCTGATCAACTCTGAGGAGCAGCTTCAGCAAAAGAAATCATCCAATTAATTCCAAATCGATCAGTAAGCATCCCGAAATAATCTCCCCAGAAAGTACTTGCCATAGGCATTGTCACCTTTCCATCGGCGGAAAGCTTCGTAAAAAAGGCATCAGCTTTCTCCTTTGAATCAGTGTTAATAGAAATAGAGAAATTATTACCCACAGTTAAAGGACCACCATGCCCTCCTGTATCAGATCCCATCAAAATACATTCTTTGCTTATAGGCAAACTGATATGCATGATTTGGTTTCTAAACTCATCTCCAATAGGATAAGTTGGGTCTGCAGGCATGTCAGAAAATCTTCCCACATGGGCAAATTCTCCTCCGAAAACAGAGCGATAAAAATTGAAGGCATTCTCACAGTTTCCTTCGAAGGTCAGATAAGTGTTTAAAGTAGTCATAGTGTTTAGGGTTATAATGGATAAAATTTTAATGCTGTTTGGCTGAAGGTTATCAGCACTGTTTTTGAATTAATTCGTCAATGTATATATCAATTTGAGATAATAAATTAGTATCAATTCGGTAATCTGCCTGCACTTCATCAGCCGCCGAAAAACAAACAGGAGATGTAAATTTGGCAAAGCTTATCTCGTTGTTTTTATTATCAACTATAGGATTTTGTAAGCCCTTCATTCTAACCCTGATTCTTTCGATCAAATATTCATCAGTAGGAAGTGGACCAATACTAGCATTGCTAAGAGCAAGGACAAGTTCCTGTAGAATACGTCGTTCAAATTCCATAGCTGTAGATTTTGCTGTAGAGGCCATTTAATTTAACAAAATCACCTGACTTGACCCGGCTTCTAAACCTCCTTTAGCTTCCATTTGCCTTTTCTAAAGAAATAAAGGGAAACTACAGAATGGAAACTATGGCTAAATGCGATGGAAATGAAAATCCCTAAATGAGCCAACCCGAAAGGAAAAGCCAACACATAAGCTAGCGGAATTTCTATAAACCAAAGTACACCTATGTTGATCCAAGCAGGTGTTTTGGTATCTCCTGCCCCATTGAAAGCCTGTGTCAGCACCATACCAACAGCGAAGAAAACGTAACCAAGCGCGACCACCCAAAGTCCCTGAGCAGCTACTGACTGCACTTCGGGAATAGAGGTGAAGAATCCAGCCAATTGCTGATTAAAAAGCAGATAAATGCCTGTGACTGATGCCATGAAAATCACCGTGTATCTGGTGGTTAACCAAACAGCTTTCTCAGCACGATCTGGTTGCTTGGCACCCAAGTTTTGACCCACCAACGTAGATGCAGCTCCAGATAAACCCCAAGCAGGTAACAGTGTAAAAATCAATATTCTAAACGCTATAGTAAATCCAGCTAAAGAAGCAGATCCAAACTCAGCGTTCATCCGTGTTAGCGCAATCCAAGACACGGAATCAATCAGAAATTGCCCCATTCCACCAATTGCTATTTCCATGATTCTCTTGATTATTTCCCAGGAGATCACAATGTTTTCCTTCAGGATTTTCAGCTTGTGCTTTCCATTGAATAGATGATACAACTGATAAACTACACCAACTCCCCTACCAAAAGTCGTCGCAATTGCTGCTCCTTCTAAGCCAAAACCTTCAATATTTCCAACTCCAAAAATCAGAATTGGATCCAAAATCATATTCAGGCCATTAGCAATCCAAAGTGATCGCATCGCATGATGTGCTTGGCCTGCCCCTCGAAATGCTCCATTCAGAAGAAATAAGAGCATAATGGCAGTATTTCCGGCAAAAATTATTCGGGTATAATTGACTCCGGTTTCTATCACTTTTGGCTCTGCTCCCATTAAGCCTAGAATATCCGGAGCGAAGATCCATCCCAGAATTCCAAGTACAATAGAAATAGCTCCACCAACAATTAGCAATTGAAAAGCTGCAGCTCCAGCCTCGAAGTATTCTTTTTCACCAAATCTTCTGGAAATTAAGGCAGTCGCTGCCATGCTTATGCCAAATCCCATGGCATAAACTAACACCACAACAGACTCAGTCAATCCAACCGTAGCAATGGCATGCTCGCCAAGTTTGGCAACAAAAAAGATATCCACTACTGCAAAAGCTGACTCCATCATCATCTCTAGGATCATGGGAATAGCAAGTACAAAAATTGCTGTTTTGAGGGAAAGACTGGTGAAATCCTGCTCTTTGCCACGCAGGGCATCTTTTATTAATTGCCAGGTCATTTGAAAATTGGAAAAATAATGAGGGGCGAAATAAAAGGAAATTTCCGCTGATCGAAAAACTCTAAGAGTTATTAAAGAATTATCAAACGCATATCAGACAGTTTTTGTCGCTTTTAGCCATGGCTTCCCTTTTTACAATCAACTGCTCTATCCCATAATTTGAGTATCTGCTTTTCTGCAAGCAGAGAGACCAAGGCACTATAAGTATTGGTCAACACTATCGCTAAGGCCGCTTCAGCCTGTCCGCCAGTGCGGGAGTCACCCGTCTTCGGTCACCTAACAGAATGAGCAAAGGGATTTTGGCTGAAGCCATCTTTGCGGGTATCCAGATTTATCAATGAACCGACTTCCTATCCACGATCACATGTGCATTTGGGTGAAGCCAGAGAACTGAAGCGGGCAGGTCTGTCCGGATTTTCCCTTCCATTAATAAATCCAAAGCCTGCTTTTTGCCCTTTCCAGTGATAAAGAGAATGACCATTTTCGAAGCCATAATATTTCCAATCCCCATAGTCATTCCCTGAGTTAAGGGAATTCCAACTTTCTCAATCATTCCACTCGCTAAAGTAACCGGATGCAAATTGGCTACATGGCAATCTGGTTGAAGATAATCTCCAGGCTCATTTAACGCGATGTGACCATTTATACCTATCCCGAGAATACAAATATCTATGCCAGTGAATTCAACAATTTTATCCTGAATCCTATCGCATTCTGACTCCGGGTCATCTGTTTCCACATCAAATGAGAAGTATCTATCATCTTTTATCCCCAATTTTTTGACCAACTTCTCCTGAATATCATATTCGGAAGTAAATGTGGAATCCTTGGGCAATCCCACCCACTCATCGAGTTTGATCACATTCATCCAATCGAAAAAGCCAGGTGAATCGAGTTGTTTTTCCACCATCAATTCATACAATCCAGCGGGGGAATTTCCACTTGCTGCGCAAAAAAGCAAATCAGGATTAATCTCAACCTCTGCATGAACGAGCTCAGCTCCTAGCTGAGACATTTCTTGGTAGTTTTTGCAATTATGAAGCTTCATGATCTAGGTTTAGTATGTGAAAATGAATGTAAGTGATGACTAAAATAAGTTGATTTTCAATTGAGGTTATCCTGATAGTTCAAAATTTCACCCTATTCCCGTTCCGAGCCAATCACCTCGATGTCTGATCGTCCGTATTTTCCAATGGCCGGTTTTGAAATAAATAAAGGCAACCAATGCTGCTATAAAATTGGAAATTGGGAAAGCCCACCAAATCCCCTCAAAAGCCAGCGTTGTTTTCTGAGATAGCACAAATGCTGTAGGAAAGCGCACGATCCACAAACTAAATATGGAAATCAATAAGGAAGCTTGGGTAAATCTTGCTCCGTTAAAGAGTCCATTCAGAACTTGGTTGACACCAAGTAAACCAAAGCTAGGTGCCATAATTCTTATAAAAGTTGCTCCATCTCTGATCACTTCAGGATCATTGGGGACGAAGAATGCCGTTAGATTCTCCGCAAAAACAAATAATAAAAGGCCAATTCCAGTCAGGCCAAAAAAGGCGACTTTTACGCTTAGATTTCCAATACTTTCGGCTTTCTTAATTTTAGAAGCTCCAATATTCTGACCTACCATGGTCGTCGTCGCCATGGCTAATCCTTGCGCCGGAACAATTACCAAACTCAAAATCCTTGCTCCAATTCCATAAGCAGCAACTACCCCACTACCAAAACTCGTAACCAACATCACCAATACCGTCAAGACTGCGGAGCGAGAGGATTGCTCCAAACTGGCTGGAATTCCTAATTCAAACATACGCTTGATCCACTGGAAGTCTGGTTTCATGTCAGCAAGTCGGATTTTAATCCCTTTTTTACCACGAAACAGAATCACAATTCCTACGAGAGCAGATAAGCCCTGCGTGATAATACTCGCCACAGCTGCACCAGCTACTCCATAACCCTCAATGGATCCAAACCCAAAAATGAAAAGTGGATCTAAAACCAGATTTAGCAGAACGGTACCCAAAACGATATACATCGGCATCAACACATTTCCAATGCCTCGCATCAGCGACTGGAATGTGAAAAACATAAAGAGAAAGACGAATCCAAAGGATGAAACCTGGAAATACTTAACCGAATCATCCAGCGTTTCTGGCCCTGCACCAACCAAATTCATTAATGGTGAAGCACCAACGTAGCCTAAAACTGCCAGCATTGCAGACACAAAAAAGATTACTAAAACGGTTTGCGAAGCACTAAAATCTATCATCCGCTGATCATCGGCTCCTTTATATTGGGAAACGATAACTGTTCCCGCCAAGGTAAGTCCAGCGCCAAGAGATAGCACCAGAAATAAAATCGGAAAACTAATACTCACTGCAGCTACAGCGTTTGCGCCTAATCTCCCCAGCCAAAAAGTATCAATTAGCTGATAGGCAGTCTGCAGAATATTTGCCATAATAATCGGCCAAGCCAAGGTAAAAAGGCTCCGTATTAAATTCCCTTGGGACAAATCTGACTTTTTACTCATGAATCCAAAATCTAGCTTTTCACTTGATATCCTAAGATGCTAGTAAAATTCTGGAATCAGAAATTTGAACCGTCAGAAGAATGTAAATCCTTATAAAACCCCCAGCTTCATTAGACTTAAGGTCACGTAAAACTTAAACGCCTAGAAATCCATGAGGCTCTTCACAAATCTTATAGGACAACTCCCTCTTAAAAATTTCACACATACGAGGATTCCCAACAAAGCCAATACCTATGAAACTATATTCCTTTTATCCCTTCAGGCTTCGCTCATGTTAGAATTGACACCTTCTGCAAACCTCTTGCTTCTTGCTACTTATATCATGCTACTCTAAAATCTACTCTTCCCCAAAAATCTCCTTAACTACCCAACCTTTACCCCAGTCTTCTCTTTCCTGCTCAGTCCAAAGTTCCGGGTAGAAAATCACCTTCTGGAAGCGCGGAGGAAGGTATTTCTGCCAGTTGGTTCCACCTGTCGCAGCAATATCCACAGGATCTCTCTGTAGAAATCTAACTGCAGACTTGTAATGCGCCAGTGGCCAAAAAACATTTGCCTTCAGATCAAACTGCTTCATCTCTTCCGTCAATTCAGCTGAAGGATCAGGAAGATCTATGTACTTCTGCCATAGATTTTTGCGTCTATAGGCATCGATGAGATCCATTAATTTCTTGCTGTACTTCGCTTCAAAATTCTTTAGCGTCAGCGTTTTCTCGCCAGTCGCCAATTCAACCGCCCCCTGCTGCCAATACAGGTTTTCAAAAATCTCATCCGTCGGAGTATGGAAATCAGGATCCGTTCGCTTATCCAATGCAACGAGGTTAAATGCATCCGCAGCCATCAATTCTATCTCCCGATATTGTGCACTTTGGAACCCACTGGCAGGAAGCAGGGACATTCGGAATTTGAGAAATTGCTCCTGCTCCATCCCTTTCCACATCATAGCAAAAGAACCAATCAACTGATCAAAGTACATATTGATACGCTCCAGCCTTGCCTTAAAAAATTGCTCTGAAATCGGCTGTAAATCTGAAATTTGCTCCATTTCAGAAATAATCAACTTAAAATAAAGCTCCGTAATCTGATGATAAATAATGAAGATCTTTTCGTCTTTGAAAGAAGTCTTCGGCTGCTGTAGGGAAAGCAACACATCCAAATTGATATAGTCCCAGTAGGCCAAATAATCCGCATACTGCAAACCTTCCAAGTAAGAAAGCATATCCTGACCGGAAGCTTTAAATTTCTGCTGAAGCAGTTCAATTTTATCTAATATCTTGGGGTCAAATTGGGACTCTTCCATAAGTACTTTTAGGACAAAAAGGTAGTATTTTCGTGAGCGATCCGTTTAATTAGGATCAGCTCTGGATTTTTAAAATCCCGACAAAAGTCACAGATTCATTCTATAAAACCAAAAAAACCATGGAGTCAATTGAAATCCGAAAGTCATTAAAGCAAGATACCTTCGAGGGCGTTGATTTTTTAGACCTTGATGATTTGCTTACTGATGAGCATAAATTGATCAGATCTTCCATCCGGGATTTTGTCAAAAAAGAGATCTCTCCATACATAGAAGACTGGGCTCAAAAGGCTCACTTCCCTAGCGAAATTGTCAAGAAATTCGGTGATGTGGGAGCTTTCGGACCGCAGATCCCTGAGCAATATGGCGGCGGTGGCTTGGACTATATCGCCTATGGCTTGATCATGCAGGAAATCGAACGAGGAGATTCGGGCATGCGCTCGACGGCCTCTGTGCAGGGTTCGTTGGTAATGTACCCTATTTATAAATTCGGTTCGGAAGAACAGCGAAACAAATACCTACCAAAACTGGCTTCAGGAGAAATGCTCGGCTGCTTCGGGCTTACTGAGCCAGATCATGGTTCCAACCCAAGCGGCATGGTCACCAACTTCAAAGATATGGGCGATCATTACTTGCTGAATGGTGCCAAAATGTGGATTTCCAATTCACCTGAAGCTGATATCGCAGTGGTCTGGGCAAAAAATGAAGAAGGCCGAATTCATGGTTTGATCGTGGAGCGGGGAATGGAAGGGTTCACCACGCCGGAAACTCATGGTAAGTGGTCGCTTCGTGCTTCCTGTACTGGAGAATTGGTATTCGATAATGTAAAAGTTCCTAAAGAAAATCTCCTTCCTGGCAAATCAGGTTTAGGTGCTCCACTGATGTGCTTGGATTCTGCAAGATTTGGAATCGCTTGGGGAGCGATCGGCGCTGCGATGGACTGTTATGAGTCTGCGAGAAAGTACGCTGCTGAGCGTATCCAATTCGGTAAACCCATCGCAGGTTTTCAACTTGTACAGAAGAAACTCTCTGAAATGCTTACCGAAATCACCAAAGCTCAGTTTTTAGCCTGGAAAGTCGGCAAGATGATGAATGAGGGAAAAGCCAAAACTGTCCATATCTCCATGGCCAAGCGCAACAATGTGGAAATGGCGCTCAATATCGCCCGGGAAGCCAGACAAATCCATGGTGGAATGGGCATCACAGGAGAATATCCGATTATGCGTCATATGATGAACTTGGAATCGGTAATCACCTATGAAGGCACACATGATATTCACTTGCTGATATTGGGCCAAGAGATTACTGGGATTCCGGCTTTTGTGTAGAGTGATAAATCTTTGTGTAATAGAATCGAATTACATAGCATTAAATTATACCCTTTTATACTGTTAATTAAACAATAAATGGATAAAAAATTTTCACAAAAAGATTTCTTATTTAATAGAAAGCATTTCACTCTCAAAGAGGATGGGCTTCACCTTGTTTATAAAAGTCTAATTAAGTCCAGTGAAGTTTTTGTGAAATATGAAAACATTGGCACTAAAATAATAATAAATAAATCAGGAAAAAAAGGCTGGCTTATTGCAACAGGGGTTTTATTGGCATTGTCATTATCTTTATATATAGACAACAAATTTAGCGGTAATGTAGAAAGAAGTTTTGAAGCCTTTTATTTCGGAATTAGCATGAGCTGTTTACTGGTGTACTTGTTAACTTTCAAACAATCTTTACACCTTACTAAAGATGACAATACAAATTCAATTGAATTCTTGCTAAACAATCCATCAAAAACTCATTTAGACGATTTTTTATTAGAGCTTAAAAATAAAAAAAAGGAGGTTTTATTAGAAAAATATGGTGGTTTAAATAAAAACATTAGCTATGAAAAGCAATACGAAAACTTAAACTGGTTAAGACACAACAACGCTCTAAATAGTGAAGAACACAAACAAAAAATAAAGGAATTAGACGATTTATTTGTGCAAAATAGGGCAATAGGATTTAATTCAAGCAATAATTGACCAAAGAACACCAAAAGAAAAGTTAATTGGTTATAAAAACTATGTTTCACCCTCTCTGAGCAATAAAATAATTGCTAGTTTACAAAGAGTAAAAAATTAAATCATTTTTACTAGAAGATTATTGGCATTTCAGCTTTTACTTCATATTATAAATTTGGAATCGGTGATTACCTACGAAGGCACACATGATATTCATTTGCTGATTTTGGGTATGGAGATTACTGGAACTCCGACTTTTGTGTAGGATTTTAACCGCGGAGGTCACGGAGGGAAGCGCGGAGGGCAGGAAGTAGGGCTCTAAATTTTGTCAAGTAAGATGAATTCGGCTTTTCAGAAACTTTGTGGATCATTTAAAAACCTAAATTATCAATCTCATGAGATTAGGGTCACTATTTATAAGGTTGACTAACAATACTAAAAATGATTAAATACTTTAAACAGTTCAGGAATTTGTCTTTAGAGAAAAGAAGAATAGCAATAATATCTGGCTTAGTAATATTGTCATTTTTTTCTCTCTTATTCGCTAATCAATTAGAACTAAAAAAGACTTTAGGCAATACTGTTTTTCAATTTATTGGTTCATGGTTGCTTTCTTTTGTATTCACCCAATTTTATAACAAATATTATAACTCATCTTCCTTTACTTGGTGGGTTAGGTTGTATTTGTTAATGATCGTAGGAACAATATTTTGGGCATTCCTATTAAAAGTAGAAACAATTGGAATATGAACATCCATATTATACAACAACACTTTTACCCATTGCTCTTCGATATAACACACAATGCGAAACAAAAGATTACTAACCCCCATCCATCATGTCCAACCCCAAAATCAAACAAACCCTTCGAATCCTATTTATTCTTGCTAGCATAGGCTCGCTGTATTTTGTTCCCTGGCCATTGGTGAAAGCATGGATAAGACCTCTACCCGATTCCGTTCAAGAGCAGTTGGAAGAAGGAGTTGAGCAAGGGTTTGATGGGATGATTGTTTATGTGGATCAAGGCGGTAAGTCCCCAGAGTTTTATGCCGCTGGCTGGCATGATCGGGAAAAGAAAATACCTGCCTATCCTGAGGCACTATTTAAGATAGCCAGTATCACCAAGCTTTATGTTGCCGTTTCTGTTGCCAAACTGGTCAAAGATGGACGTTTGTCTTTGGACAAAACTGTAGCTGAATACTTTCCGGAACTGGCAGGAAGGATAGAGAATTCGGATAGAATCACGCTGAGAATGATGGTTCAGCATAGATCAGGTATTCCCAACTTTGTAGATCATCCAGATTACTGGACTAATCCTCCCAAGAATAAGGAAGAGACTTTGGCTTATGGATTGGATTTACCTGCTGACTTTGAACCCGGTGAAAGCTATGGCTATTCGAATACGAATTATATGTTGATCTCTGATCTCATTGACAAAACCGTTGGCTATCCTCATCAGCAATTTATCCGGGAGGAGATTTTGATACCGCTTGGACTGAAGAATACCTACACCTCACTTAGTGAAGTGGATATGGATGAGGTTATGAGTGGGTATTATGTGGGAGTTGACCAAGACTTCAAGACGGAAGACACGGGTTTGATGCTCGCTACCGCGGAAGATGTGGGTATTTTCCTTCGGGCATTAAACGATGGCTCCGTTTTCAAAGAAGGCGAACAGGAGATCTATTCAGAGATTTATGTCTATGAACATACTGGTTTGCTTCCTGGATATCAGAGTATTGCAGAATACCACAAAGACATTGATACCGTCATTATCCAGTTTAACAATACCACCAACTTTGATGGCTATGACTGGAACTTGGCAGAAATAATCTATAACCGTGTTGTGAAAATAGTGAGGAAGGACAGAAAAGAATAGATTGTCAACCTGTAAGGAAAAAAAACGTAAATTAGAACTTAAACCTAAGTGTTATGAAATCTCTAAACCTCCTAATATCTGATTCTGAATTCGACCAATTAGGTCTTGATAAAAACACGTTGTCTTTTTCTGAACTTATCGAAATCGTCGGAAAAAAGATTACAAAGCAGACATTAGAAAAAAGCGTTCAGTTAGCTAACAAATATGGGCTTTCCAATATGACACTGGAGGAAATTGATGAAGAAATAAACGCTCACAGGAATGCAAAAAGTAATTCTTGATACGAACGTAATCGTCTCTGCCTTAATCCAAAAAAATTACCCTTATTTAATTCTTGAGCATTGCATTGAAGGAAATGCTATAATTTGTCTATCAAGTCAAATACTTCAAGAATATACTGAAGTCCTTAGTCGTCCCAAATTCGCAAGATTTTATGATTTTAAAACAAACGCCGATTTTCTAATTGCAAGATTGAGCGAAATATCAGAAATCTCTGATCCAAACGACACATTGAAAATCATCAAGGATGAGCCTGACAACCGACTTTTAGAGTTGGCACAGATATCAAAAGCAGATTATTTGATAACGGGTAACACAAATGATTTTACAATGAAAAGCTTTAAAGACACTAGAATAGTTACGCCAAAAGAATACTGGGAAAATCATAAATAGGTTATCAATCATGACAAAAAAAGCCTCACAAACTCATTTTGTGAGGCTTTTTAAATGGTATTTGTATTCCTACTGCTTGATCATCTTCCCAACAAAAACTCGGTTGTCATCGCTTTCAACCATGATCACATAAGTTCCTGCTGAAAGCCTAGGTATCGCTAGGGTGACAGATCTCGAACTCTGACGGATCACCTCCACACTGGAACTCACTTGCTTGCCGCTATTATCATAAATCCGCATAGAATTCGCGGCAAATTTCAAATCTCCCAGCGCTTGTATTTCAACTTGGGATGAAGCAGGATTAGGATAGATCTTCAATTCCTCAGACACTAGTATCCCTGGATTGAAAATGCCTGAAATAGTCATAATAACTGGTACAAGACGAGTCGTACAGCCAGCCTCATTGGTCAACTCCACGCTGAATTCTCCCATCTGATTTACAGTGAGTTTCTGCTTCGTATCTCCCTCCAGTTTTTCTCCATTTCTATACCACTGATAGGTAAAATTACCTTCTGGAGCTTTCAGAATATTTCCGTCCACTATGATCTCTCCACTAGGTTTAGCAGCTGATTCCACAACAAATTTCTCTGTTTCAACAAGGCAACCACCCGCAAGTCGAACAATCGCATGGTAACTTCCACCCTCTTCTATTTCAAGGGTTTTATTAGTAGCTCCAGAGATTTCCGTTCCATTTCTTCTCCATCTAACCACCTCAAATTCGGCTTCTGAGGCTAATGTCAACAGCTGTTTGTCTCCAGCGCAAATAGTAGCAGGACCGCTAATTGAAACCGCTGCAGTGGCAGTTTCTTTTACAATAAAATCAGCTGTTTCAACGAGGCATCCTCCTGCCGTTCTAACAATTGCCTGATAGGTTCCTGCACTTTCGATTTCCAATGTTTTCCCAGTAGCTCCCGTAATCTCCGTTCCATTTCTCCTCCACTTCACTACCTCAAAAGCAGCTTCAGACTTTAGAGTCAGGGTTTGTTTTGTGCCAACACAAATAGTTTCTGAACCTGTGATGGTCACTGGAGTTGAATTGGCTTCTTTTACAATGAAATTAGGAGTTTCAACTAGGCATCCTCCAGCATTTCTTACAATTGCCTGATAGGTTCCTGCAGTTTCGATTTCCAAAGTTTTTCCTGTTGCTCCAGAAATTTCCGTTCCATTTCTTCTCCACTTCACTACCTCAAAAGCAGCTTCAGACTTTAACGTTAGCGTTTGCTTTGAGCCAACACAAATAGATTCTGAACCTGTGATGGTCACTGGAGTGGCATTGGCTTCTTTCACAATGAAATTTGGAGTTTCAACTAAACATCCTCCACCATTCTTTACTATAGCCTGATAGGTTCCTGCAGTTTCGATTTCTATAGTTTTTCCGGATGCTCCCGTAATCTCCGTTCCATTTCTTCTCCATTTCACCACCTCAAATGCAGCTTCTGACTTGAGCGTAAGCGTTTGCTTAGTCCCAACACAAATAGACTCAGAACCTGTGATGGTCACTGGAGTGGAACTAGCTTCTTTTACAATGAAATTGGGAGTTTCAACTAAACATCCTCCACCATTCTTTACTATAGCCTGATAAGTTCCTGCAGTTTCGATTTCCAAAGTTTTTCCTATTGCTCCAGAAATTTCCGTTCCATTTCTTCGCCATTTCACCACCTCAAATGCGGCTTCTGACTTTAAGGTTAAAGTTTGCTTTGTTCCCCCGCAAATGGATTCTGAACCGGTAATAGTAACCGGAGTAGTATTAGCCGCTTTAACAATGAATTCATCCGTCTCAAAAAGACAAGCTCCAGCGAATCTGATAACAGCCTTGTAAGTTCCAGCTCCTTCTATCTCCAAGGCTTTTCCAGTTGCACCTGAAATCTCGGTTCCATTCTTTCTCCATCTTACCACTTCAAAGGGAGCTTCCGAATTCAAAGTCAGTGATTGCTTTGTGCCACCACAAATTGATTCAGAACCTGTGATGGTTACTGGACTAGAAGTAAAACTCCTTACTAATACAGTGGTATTTTTTTCTGTGACGTTTCCAGAGAAATCGACAGCTCGTAGCTCAACCGTAAGCTCTTTTCCTACATCCTCACAGGTGACTTTGGTTTTGCTGATAGTCACCTCTTTTACAGCACAATTATCAGATATTGATTGAATAAAATCCTCTGGGCTCAATTCAAGTTGACCTTTTGCTAAATCAAGTTCAACTTCCAGGTTATTTGTTTGCACCACAGGCGCTGATTTATCCTGAACAACCACTTCAATTTTATCCTCCCAAGTATTCCCCTTATCGTCCTTGATTATTACCGTTACTTCTTGAGCGCCTAGGTTTTCGCATGAAAAATCTGACTTACTCAGTGTTACGGTGTAAATCGAACTTATAGGCCAATTCGTGAAAACCTGCTCTGGTTTTAAGGTAGCCTTCCCTTCAGCGTTA
Source organism: Algoriphagus winogradskyi (assembly GCF_900182815.1). Lineage (GTDB taxonomy): Bacteria > Bacteroidota > Bacteroidia > Cytophagales > Cyclobacteriaceae > Algoriphagus > Algoriphagus winogradskyi. Next base: position 194,218 of record NZ_FXUA01000001.1, read on the forward strand.
AGCACCAGCTCTACCCTATCTTTTACAACAGGCTTAGCTTCAGTTTTCCTCAAAGGTATTTTCAGACTTACCTCGTCTTTATAAACCCGACGTTCTACCTTCTGCAGATTGTAGTTTTGATCTAATACTGGAAAAATATATACGGGTGTAAAATTGACTATAGCAAACTCCTGATCTCCCTCTACCTTTTTCTCCAAATTCACTTCTAAATGCCCATAGTGTTTCCCTCCATCAACCAAAACGGGATTACCGCCCGAGGTATTCCATACCTCAACAGAACTCTGGTCTGCGGACCATTTTCGATAAGGATTGTAATCGAGCGTGTTAAAGGGATTACCCAACCAATCTCTCTTTTCCCCTCTCAATCCATCCCCGGCAACGCCTACATCGTAATACATAATGCCTTTGCCGTCACTATCTTCATCTACAAAGCTTCTTTCAAACAATTCATCATGTCCTGAAAAAACAGCAACTACACCATATTTTTCCAACATAGGATTCAAGATGCGCATCGGTGTTCCAACTTGGCCAATAGAAAGCTCATGATTCAACGGCACACCATGCTCGCCTGATGAAAAAGCAATGTGGTGATATTGTACAAAGATTAACTGACCATTTTCACTGGCATCTTTCAGATTTTCTTCCAGCCAAATATATTGGTCAGATCCTGGCCCAAAACTGCTCAGATCTTTTCCTCCTGCAGCATTGTATTGTGCCAGCGTATAGTTTTCCTGAGTATCAGTGCCAGGCTCAGTGTATTGTTTTCCCGTAAGCTTAGGCTGCCCGTCAAAATCTGCGGCAGTTTGATCAGGTGTACCGTTGCTGGAATCCAGAGTCAAAATAGTTACTGGCCCATAATCCACACGATAGTAGCTTTTTTTATGCTTTTGAAGCGGATCTTCAATTGGGGTTTCGAAATAGGTATGAAAACGGTTCCTGCCTACGACCGGAAGAAATTCACCCCTCTCATTGGTTCCGTACCCTCCACTGATTGCTCCATAAGACTCCCAATTGCCAAGTGCAGGTATGATCGCATAGCTAGACAGGCCCTTCCCCATACTCCCTGCATTCTGTCTAAAAAATTCGTCCCAGCCAGGCTGGTATCCAGCCCCTTGTACCAAATCACCCGGCATTAGGATAAAGTTCGGGTTTCGGGAATTTATGACTTTCAGGTTTTCATTATAGCCAACTTGCTCTGTCAACATGTAATTTGGAATCTCTATCCCTTGCTCAATGGTACTTCCAAACTTTTGCTTCCAAAGTTCTGGGACAGTAGTTATGGGTCGGAATAGTGGATTTCCTGGATACCAAGCTCTGTTGGTTACTCTTCCTCTGGGTTCAGTCTCAGAATCCGCCAATGCCATAAATCTAATTTTCTCCCAATTAGACTTGGAAGCTGGCATGGTAAAAGCACCGTCATAGGTTACTCCTCCTAAAGTAACCAAATAGTTTACCGCTGTACCTGCAGGTAGGTCTATTGGTATCCTGTAGCGAAAGACCTCGTCACTTTCTATCCAACTCCCCTGCTCCAAACCTGTAAGTACTTGACTTTTCTCCTGGGACGTATAGTAAATATTAGGGACAGGTTCGCCAGTGACTTCACCTTCATACAGAACGTTTCCTGAATCCCCAACAAGCTTAATAAAACTGGAAGTCAATGAATTACCAAACCAAGTTAGCTGCATCTTTCCCTCTCCATAAACTTGCAAATAGGGGTAGATTCTATAAGGGTTTACTTCACTGACTTTCAATGACATAAAAGTCAAGCAAATCAACAACCCAAAACTAAATAGCAGATGCTTTTTCATGGTTAAACAATAAAAGTAAACTAAACAAAGCTAAACGATAATTGCTTGCAATACAGGAAGTAGCAAAAAATATCGCTCAGTTTGATCTATTTAAAAGAATCTAACCGCCTGAAATGTAAGGCTATTCCACCCTGCTTTTTAATAGAAATAACTGAACAGGATTCAACGGATCATTACTAAAGATGTAAATATTCCGCTGATCTATTCCTTGTCTTCCTTTTGGGTCAAAAGTCACCTTGAGATATATTGATTCTCCTGGATCCAGAGTAGTCTTCGGAATCTCAAGCTTCAGACAAGTACAATTGCCTTGAATCTTCTTTATTTCCAAAGGCTCTCTTCCCTTATTGGTCAATAGAACTTCCTTTTCCTGAATTGCAGAATTTTTAATTGTCTTCAAATCGATTTCCTTAGGATCAATTACCAGTTGAGGAACTTGCTTCAAATCATCCTTAGAAAAAGGGGCATAATATTCGAAAATATCCGCCAATACACTCAAAGCAATAAATCCGGTAGAATCCTGCCAAGTAAGTGAAACCTGATCTTCGAAATAGCCCAAATCATTTTTCATCGCTCCATTATAAGCCACCTGAAGTAACCCGCGATCATTCGGCATAATGGAGTCTGTAAGTTGCTTTACTTGTATATATTCAGGTCCGACATAGGTCAGACTATCCTTGTAGAATGGAGTCTTACCAAAATTAAAGACCTCCACTTGCTTCAGTTTTGGCACATTGGTAAAGACTTCACCGACATTGATTTTCTCCAATCGAAAGCCAAGATCCCCTTTTCTTGTCCTATATGTCCCCACAGGATCACTAGCTCTTGGGATCGCATTGCCCTCAATGTAAAGCGTATCCTGCACATCTTGAAGATTCCCTTTTACTACAATCATTCTAGAAAAAAATCCAGCGCCTGAGGAAGGATCAAAAGAAACCTTTAAAATCCCAGTTTCCCCTACGACCAGGGTATCTTTAGTGTATTCTACAGTGGTGCAACCACAATCAGTCACTACGGTCTCAATGTAAAAAAGAGAATCCTGGGTATGGGTAAATTCGAATTCTGCGACCTGTGGCCCTTGCTCTTCCAAGATTGTACCCAAATCCACCTTATTGACAGCCCAGATCAATTTGGGAGTTATAGTTTCTTGAGCCTGTGTGAGTTGGGAGAAAAAACACAGAAATAAGAGGGTATAAAGGGACTTTTCTAATCTAATCATACCCGCAATTAACGCATAATTTCAAACGTATTCAGGACTGTTTTACTTAATTTGCAGCAAAATCAGACCAATGGCAAGAGTATTAACAGGCATTCAAAGCAGCGGCAGACCACACTTAGGAAATATCCTAGGCGCGATTGTCCCTGCAATTGAATTGATTAAACAGAACAAGGAGGAGTCGTACATATTTATTGCAGACTTGCATTCCCTTACCACTTCAAAGGATGGCGAGGTTCGCAAGCAAAACACGCTTGCAGTCGCTGCAGCTTGGCTTGCCTTCGGCTTGGATATAGAAAACACGACTTTTTATCGACAGTCTAGAAGACCTGAGGTAGCGGAACTGACTTGGTACCTGAACTGCTTCACTCCTTTCCCAATGCTTGCAAATGCGCATAGCTTCAAGGATAAGGCTGAGCGACTTTCTGATGTGAATGCAGGACTATTCACCTACCCGGTTTTGATGGCAGCTGATATTTTACTGTATTCAGCGGATTTGGTTCCTGTAGGAAAAGATCAGATGCAACACCTAGAAATGACCCGTGATATTGCTTCTACGTTCAATAGAATCGTGGGTGAGGATATTCTGACTATTCCAGAGGCAAGAATCGATGAAGTGGTAAAAACCATTCCAGGCACTGACGGCCAGAAGATGAGTAAGTCTTACAATAACTTTATTGATATTTTCCTTCCGGAAAAGGCACTGAAGAAAAATGTAAACAGTATCGTGACCGACAGTAAAGAATTGGAAGAACCAAAAGATCCTGATACTGATAATGTCTTCAAACTTTATAGTTTGCTTGCTACAACTGAGCAAACCCAACAGATGCAAGCTAACTACGAAGGCGGAAACTATGGCTATGGCCATGCGAAAAAAGAATTATTGCAGCTAATCCTCGATAAGTATAAAAAAGAACGGGAGCTTTTTGATTTCTATATGAATCATCCCGAAGAAATCGAAATAAGATTGGCAGCAGGGGAAGAAAAGGCCAAGGCCGTTGGCGCAGAATTGTTGGATAAAGTGAGAGTGAAGCTGGGGTTTAAGTAAGTTCTCACGTCAACTCGCCAATTGGAAACCTTTGAGGTGTCATTTCGAAGGAAGTATGACTGAGAAATCCCCTCGAAGGTTTTATTATTTTAAAGGATTCTTGCCAAAGGCAAGACCTATATGAGCCCAGAATGAAATTCTGGGTAAGCTTGAAATTATTGAAGAAAGAAAGAGTGCCAAAGGCACGATCAGTATTAGACTTAATTCTTCGCAATTGTGATGCAGTATCTCAGGGTTTTAAATGCTGAATTAAAACAACCTGAGCGTTTTTCTTAGCGACCTCTGCGACTTTGCGGTAAAAACAAAAATCCTTCGAGGTGACCCCGAAGACTTAAGACATTCGGGACTACACCTCAAAGGTTAATCAACTCTCTGCGAAAACCTCAGCGAACTCTGTGGTTTAAAAAAACCTACACAAACTCCTTAAAGATCACCGAAGCATTATGTCCACCGAAGCCAAAGGTGTTACTCAAGGCAACAGACACTTTTTTCTTGATAGCAGCCTTGGTAACAATCTGAATTCCCTGAGGAATGGCAGGATCCAATGTTTCCGTATTGATCGTTGGAGGAACAACTCCCTCATTGATTGCTTTTACACAGAAAATCGCTTCTATAGCTCCGGCAGCTCCCAGCAAGTGACCTGTCATGGACTTAGTAGCAGAGATATGTAAGTTATCATACTTCCCATCAAGCAGGGCAGATATTGCTTTGATTTCGCTTAAATCTCCTGTAGGGGTAGAAGTCGCATGCGCGTTCAGGTAATCGACATCCTGCATGGTCAAGCCTGCCTCTTCCAAAGCAAATTTCATGCATTGCAGTGCGCCAGCTCCTTCGGGATGCGTGGCTGTTAAATGGTACGCATCAGCGGTCATTGCCGCTCCGACTACCTCTCCGTAGATTTTGGCTCCACGATTTTTAGCATGCTCATATTCTTCAAGAATCAAAGCTGCAGCTCCCTCTCCCATCACAAATCCATCTCTGTCCACATCAAAAGGTCTAGAAGCAGCGGAGGGATCATCGTTGCGTGTAGAAAGCGCTTTCAACGCATTAAAACCTCCCATTGAGGCTTCTGTGATTGGCGCATCTGACCCACCGGTAATCATCACTTTAGCTTTTCCCCATTTGATATAGTTGAAAGCATCCATGATCGCACTATTCGATGAAGCACAGGCTGTCACTGCAGTGTAATTGATTCCCATCAGGCCATACTTCATGGAGATCACTCCCGAAGCCATATTCACTAGGAATTTTGGATGGAAAAATGGATTGAAACGAGGTGAGCGATCATTTGCTATAAACTCGTTCAGCTCCTTTTCAAGTGTGTTCATACCACCTTGGCTCGAACCCCAGATCACTCCTGCATCAAATGGGGAGTTCAATTTGGAAACATCCAATCCAGAATCTTCCATGGCCTCAGCGGCAACATATAAAGCGTATTGGGTAAAAAGATCAGACCGTTTAATGTCACTGCGATCAAGCCTGAGCGTAGGATCAAAATCCTTTAATTCACTAGCAAATCTGGTTTTGAATTTCTCCGGATTAAAATAAGTGATTTGACCTGCCCCGCTTTTTCCTTCTTTGGCATTCTGCCAATTGGACTTTACATCGTTTCCTAGCGCAGACAACGCTCCCAAACCTGTGATTACTACTCTTTTTGATTTCATCTTTTACTATATCAGAAAAAACTCCTTTTTGAATGAAAAAACCCGGCTATTGACCAGGTTCTTTACTTTATTCCTATTTTTTATCTAGACTCGTGTTTCTAAAATCTAACATTTTGATCCTTATGTCTTGACTCTAATCTATCTGCTTCTCCAAAGGTCTTTTAACTGTCTTCCATTAATCAGCATCACAAAGCGCGCTGGGTTAGGAATCAAAACGATTCGAACATCCTGCTTATCAAACTGCTCAGACTCAATCGGTACTCCCTGCTGACCTGAAACTTCATAGCTAATAATGCCATTTGCATCAGGAAGAAGCGGCTTGTAAACATTTGCTATGTAAGCTGTTGGCAAAAGAATATCTGTATCAGACTTCAGCTTATCCTGAATTTTCTCAATTTCAGTTTCAAGTCTGTCCTCATAGTTTTCGTTGAAATCATCTTCCAAGTCATGAAGCGCTTCTTCAAGATCGTCATAACTCTCATCGCTATAATCCATAGCGGCTAATTGATTTCTTTTTTCGACTATTTCGGTAAGCTCTTTATCCAGCGTATCCCAATTCATTCCGTTCTGTTTTTTTGATTTGAAGTGCAAAGATGGGAAATCCCTTTTTTTATGAAGAACTATTTCAAAGAAATTAACTTACCAAAAGGATTTTTCCATTTCTACCAGGCTTATTGTAAGCCTCAATAGCAGCCTTTACTTCTGCAAGAGGAAATGACGCTTCTACCTCAACTTTGGAATCTTCATCCATCAGAAAAGCCTGGGTTTCTTTATAAAGTTTAGCCCTATCTTCATTACTGATTCTTTTCAAAATGCTACTCAACCAAAATCCTTCAATTGAAACTTCCTTGAAAATCATCAAGCCAGTGTTTAATGGCATTGGTTCACCACTTAATACACCGAATGAATACATCTTCCCAAATTGCTTTATACAAGTCAGGGCTTTGGCAGCTAATTCTCCCCCTACTGCATCAAATACCGCAGAAACACCTTGACCAGTAACCTCACTGATTACCTTTTTCAAATCTTCTTTCTCGGTGTTTACCACCAGATCTGCCCCAAGATCAGACAGATACTTTTTCTGCTCATCATGACGAACAGTACAAGCGACTTTGATTCCTTTACTTTTAGCGACTTGAATTGCGAACTTTCCAAATGCTGATGCTCCTGCTGTAAGTAGCAGCCATTCTCCTTCTTTCAATTCAGATTTATTCACCATCGCTACTGCAGTCACAGGGTTGACAAAGGCTTGACATGCTATTTCAAAAGACATTCCTTCAGGCATAGGAATCACCTGCGTGGCGGGCAGGGTAATATATTCTTTCCAAGTGCCGGTATTTGTACCTTGCGCAGTGAACATTACTCGGGTTCCAACAGGGAATTTTCCTTCCTCGTCAGATTTGCTAACAATTCCAGCTGCTTCAAAACCTGCACTACTAGGTAAATTAGGCTGAATTCCATATTTCCCCTGAATAAACATCAGATCCGAAGGGTTGATATTTCTTGCTTTTACCTGGATCTGAACCTCATGTGGCTGTGGCTCAGGAGCAGGCGATTCTTTGACCTGTAAAACATCCTCAGGCATTCCTGTCTTTTCAAAAATCACTTCTATCATAGCTTCTTAAATTTCAAATTGGCTGTTACTAGTAATTTAACTAAGAATATTATCCATTCGTTCAGGCATCCACTATATCTTTTCTATCTTGAAAGTAGATAAAAAGTTACGTATGGATCTTTCATCATTATTCTCACTTGACGGAAAAGTCGCTCTGATTACAGGAGCAAGTAAAGGAATTGGATTCGGTATTGCAGAGATATTTGTTGCGGCAGGCGCTAAAGTCGTCCTGTGTAGCAGAAAACAGGATGCTGTGGATCATATGGCTACCAAACTGCGAGCAAAAGGATATGAAGCTGTAGGCATAGCCTGTAACGTGGGAAATATGGATGAACTTCCAAACTTGGTGGGCAAAACCATAGAATCGTGCGGACAACTCGATATACTGGTCAATAACGCAGCAACAAGTCCCGTTTTCGGGCCAGTACATGAAACGAGCTCCACAGCTTTTGACAAAATTATGAATGTAAACCTGAAAGCTCCCTTTGAACTTTCAAAATTATGCTGGCCCTATTTGCGAGCTTCTTCAAATGCCTCAATAATCAATATCAGTTCTATAGGCGGTATTTCCCCTGAACATGGATTAGGTATATATAGTGTAAGTAAAGCTGCCTTGATTTCCATGACCAAGGTATTAGCCAAGGAATGGGGAGAAGCTAAAATTCGGGTAAATGTGATTTGCCCAGGTCTAATCGAAACTAAATTCTCAGAACCCCTTTGGTCCAATGAAAAAATCATGAAAATGGTCATGAATAAACTCGCCATCAAGCGCGTGGGTTCGGCCCAAGAAATTGGAGCTATGGCGCTATTTTTAGCTTCACCCGCATCCGCTTATACTACGGGCTCTGTGTTCACAGCAGACGGAGGTTTCACTATTTAACTACAAGAATGATTATTTCAACTATCGGGATTATAGGCTCTGGCAACCTTGGCACCAGAATCGGATTGCAAGCCGCTTTGTCAGGTTACCACGTTCAGGTTTATGATATTCAAGAGATCAGTTTGAAAAAATCTTTGTCAACTATGAAAAAGCTGTTGGCAAAAATGGCTAGAGAAGAGTTAATCAATGCACAAACAGCACAGAAAGCCTTTGAGAGGATATCTTTTACAAAAGACCTCAAAAAGGCGCTAACCAAAACTGATTTAATCAGTGAAAGTGTCACGGAAGATCTAACCATTAAAACTGAAGTGTGGAGAAAAATAGGTCGACTAGCTCCAGAGCACACCATTTTCACTACGAATACCTCCTATTTACTTCCCTCGCAGTTTTCGGAAGTTTCAGGTAGACCTGAAAAATTCTGCGCTTTTCATTTTCACGATGTCTTCCATTCGAGAGTGGTTGACATCATGCCGCATCAAGGAACTTCATTAGAAGTTGTTAACCTGTTGGAAGATATAGGTCGCAAACTCAATCAAATCCCAATTCTTGTAAAAAAAGAACATTCAGGCTATATCTTCAATACTTTGCTTATAGCTTGGATCGATGCTGCTGGTAGATTGCTAACAGGAGAAATCGCTGAGGTGGAAGCTATTGACAAATCCTGGATGATTAATTTCAATATGCCCGCCGGGCCATTTGGGATTTTGGATAATGTGGGCTTAGATACAGCTTGGCACATTACCAGTTCACGAAGAAATCCCTCCTCTCGTGCATTTGCTGCACTATTGAAAACCTATGTAGATCAAGGGAACTTGGGAACCAAATCTGGAGAAGGTTTTTATAAATACCCAAACCCAAGCTATAAGCATCAGGATTTTTTAAAATAAATTAAACAATTTTGCTCCAAATTAGATCTAGCTTAACAAGCTGCTCGTAATTCCAATTTCACCTAATCACCCCGATGAAGTCCCTTTATTTTAATCTTGCCTTTGGCTTGCTTTTTCTGCTTGCCAAAAATGGCTATGCTCAGCTTACCAGTGGTAAAGAATCAGAATTTCCAATTTCAATTCATAACCAAGCTGAATTTGCGCAGGTTGATTCTGGGCACTATGATTTGGAAGAATTTTTAGCGATTGAGGATTCATTGGATTTCCAATTTTTAAAATATCCGATAACGGACCTAGGATTTACTGACGGTACCTATTGGGTGCGATTTTCTTTAGAAAATACACTAGACAAACCTCTGACATATTACCTGGAAACAGCAAGACCAATCACCGATGTAGTACACTTATATCAATTGACTAATGGAACTGTAGTCTCAGATCAGTTGAGTGGAGATCTAGTAAAGTTCGAGAATAGACCATTCCAGCATAGAAAGCTAATTTTCCCGATCACAATTGCTCCAAATTCCACTTCGAGATTTTACATCAAATACCAAAGTGACGGAGAAGTGATTTCTGTTCCTTTGCTCTTAAACAATACTTCATCCCTAGTAAACTCCTCTTTCTTTACCCAACTGATTTTCGGTTTTTTCTATGGGATTCTATTTATAGCGAGTGTGATGTACCTATTCTTTTATTTTGGAATGAAGGAGTCAAGCTTTCTATTCTATGTAGCTTATGTAGTATCTATAGCTTTACTTCATTTAAATCTTGATGGGTACTTTTTCCAATATATCACACTAGAACCGGGTTGGTTTGCCAATCGCTCCCTATTAATCTTCGCAACGCTTAGTTCATTGGCCTTATGTGGCTACAGTTATGTTTATATTGAGATAGAAAGGCTTTCTACCTTTATAAGGCGATCCTACCATGTCCTACTATTCGCCCACCTGATTCTTTTCTTGGCAGTATTAGTTTACTCAGCAGGCCAGGCCAGTTACTATCCTGCGGTAAATATCCTTGGAGTATTGACTTTAGCCTTGATTATCACCACTATTTTCAATTGCTACCTACTCAAACTTCCCATTGATTTTTTTTTCACCGTCGGTATAGCTTGTTTGACATTTGGCTTTGTCATTTTCATATTGAATAATTTCTCAGTAATCCCAAATTCATTTTTCACTGCAAATGCTTCCAAAATAGGAACTGGGGCTGAAATTATCTTTCTATCTCTTTCCATGGCCAATAAAATCCGCTTGCTCAAAACTGAAAAGGAAGAAATGCAGGAACTTGCCTTGATCCGGTCTGAGGAGTCCAATGAAATGAAGTCATACTTCTTATCTAATATGAGTCACGAACTCAGAACTCCTTTGAATGCGATTTTAGGTCTTTCTAAGTCTATTATTAGTAATACCGAGGACCCTACAATTAAAAACAACCTGGAAGTCATTCAATATTCATCCATGTCTTTGCTAGGGTCAATCAATGATATTTTGGACTATTCTAAAATAGAAAAAGGAGAACTGAAACTTGCCCATGTGGATTTTGATCTTCAAAGAATCATACAGGAATTAAAGGTGGTGACCAATCAAAAATCCCGCGAAAAAGGCCTGAAATTCATGTATGAGGAAAGTAACTCAATCAATGATAAACTAATAGGTGATCCCATTCGCTTGAAGCAGATCATTTCAAATGTCCTTGACAACGCCACCAAATTCACTCATAATGGCGAAGTCAAAATGAAGGTGAATACGGAAGAAAGCCATCAAAACAGAATTACACTTTTATTGGAAATTGAAGATTCTGGTGTTGGGATTGCCCCTGAAAAACTCGATCGAATTTTTGAGTCCTTTAATCAGGAGCAGATAAATGATAAGCGGAAATATGGGGGTTTTGGTATTGGGCTCTGTATTGTCAAGGCATTGGTAGAACTTCATCAAGGCACTATAAAAGTAAACAGTGTGAAGAATAAAGGTACACAAGTGATTATCAAGATCGAACTTGAAAAATCTACCTCAGTGGCTACAAACCAAGAATTGTTGACTCCAGCACAATCTGAAAAGCTTATGTCTGGTAAGCATTTTCTGGTAGTCGAAGACAACAGGGTCAATCAGCTGGTGATCAAATCTATACTAAGAAAATGGAAGGATGTGAGCTTTGACTTCGCAAACAATGGTTTAGAGGCATTACAGGCTATGAAATCTAAAGCGTACGATGTGATTCTGATGGACTTGCAAATGCCGGAGATGGATGGATACGAAGCGACAGAGCAAATTCGATCAGGGAATTCGGGATTGAATTCAACTAGCATTCCAATTATTGCAGTCACTGCAGATACAACTGAAAAAACTAAAGCCCGGGTTTTCGCCATTGGCATGGATGATTACATAACCAAACCAATTGACCAGGAATTACTCTATTCTAGTGTGGAAAAAGCGCTTTATCTGGAAAAAATAACGCTCGATATTTAGTCGCAAATCAGTGAGAGTGAATTAGCATAAAATCACCTAACCCTTATTTATTGCTAGGCTTTGGACTATAATCCATTGGCAGCAAATCACCCACTCTTTCCCAGGCAATGTATCCTTCGACCAAAATCCCAAAAGGATCAGCATAGCTCCCATTTGCATATATTTCTAGATCTTCCATTTCGAGATGAATAGTAGAAACCTGATTTCCCAACTTTTCAGTACTCGCCCGACCTTTAAATTCAATGCTTTCTAACTCCTCAGTATACGTGACATGTACGTAGTCACTGAAACTAAGCAGGACCTTTCCCTCCGAATTATTCGCTATAAGTTCCCCTGCGGATATGGGGTTAGAGTCCAATTGATTGACAAACTTGCCCGGATTGGATGGATCAGGAATTCGATAAAGTTTTCTAAGTATAAATCCCTGGTTCTCGGTGTTTCCTTCATAAATAGACCTAATTAGATGTTGTAAACTTCCTCGGTAGGCTTTTTCACGTTCTTTTTCGACTTTTCTCTGCTTAGCTCGAGATAAAGTAGAGTCGGGAATAAAGAGAGGGTACCCAGCGTAGAACACATATCCATCGTTCCTTTCAAACCTAAACTCTTCTAGTAAATAGTCTAGTCTGTAGCCAAGATTTGGATTGTCAATTTTCAGAATGTCTGTTGCACTTACCTTGAGCATACCAGCTTCACTTTGATCGTCCAATCTCAATACAGTGTCATTTAGAAATTTACAGGAATTGCCATTTTCTGAAGTACCGAGAAAATATGCTTTGAAACTCTCCAGGTTCCTATACCATGCCGGATCACGATTAACCTTCACCTCTACCAGGTCCAACTCCTCCTCACTTGGACTGAGTAAAAATCTGTATCCCTGAGGCTTTAAATCATCTGTTGACAAGCTGAATACCAAACTATTATACCCTAACATACGAATAATCACTTCATAGTTTCCTTCGGGAATAGAAAGATAGAATTTCCCATTGCCATCGGCAGACACACCAAAAGTTGTATTCGTTATAAAAACGGTGGCATAAGGAACTACTTCACCTGTCTCATAATCAGCAACTGTACCCTGAAAGACTTGCTGCGCAAAAGCGATATTGCCACACAAAAACAAAAACAAGCCTAAAACAATCTTAAATAGAATTGAAATAGGCTTGCTCATATAGTCTCAATCAGGAATTGATGTCTCTTTACTTTTTCTTAGCGAATCGACCTCCCTTTTTCTTAGGTTCCGGCTGATTTTCAATGATATGGATGGTCTCTTCGTAAGTCAACGTTTCAGCTTCTTTATCCTTAGGAATTTTGTAGTTGTTCTTACCCATTTTGATGTAAGGCCCCCATCTTCCGTTCAGTACCTGGATCTCTGGATTCTCGTCAAATGATTTAATATGCTTTTTAGCATCTGCCTCTCGCTTATCTTTGATCAGTTGAATGCCTTCTTCCTCTGTAATGCTCAGCGGATCCATTTCTTTTGGAAGGGAAACAAAATTGCCATCATGACGCACATATGGTCCAAATCTACCAATAGCAGCCACCATCTTTTTATCCTCAAACATTCCGATGTCTCGAGGTAACTTGAACAATTCCAATGCATCTTCCATCGTAATATTTTCGATGAATTGCCCCTTTTTCAAGCTTGCGAACTGCTTTTCCTCATCTTCAGAATCTCCAATCTGAACCAATGGTCCGAATTTCCCCAGTCTCGCAATCATAGGCTTGCCACTTACCGGATGGTTTCCAAGTTCACGACTAGTATTGAGATCTTGCCTAGCTATTTGCTCGGTGTCTTCTACGTTCTTGTGGAAATTTCCATAGAAAGAATCTAGCATATCCTGCCATACTTGACCTCCAGCAGCGATATCATCAAACTCCTTCTCTACCCTAGCAGTAAAACTAAAGTCAATCACATTCGGGAAATGCTCTACGAGAAAGTCATTAACCACCATTGCAATATTCGTTGGGAAAAGCTTCTGTTTCTCTGCGCCCGTATTTTCGGTTTTGGTTGCTTCTTTGAACTGCCCTTTGGCGATGATCATTTCTACATAATCTCTAGGTGTTCCATCTCTGGATTCCTTTATGACATATTCGCGACGTTGAATCGTAGAAATAGTAGGAGCATAGGTAGATGGTCTGCCGATTCCTAATTCTTCCAGCTTCTTCACCAAAGATGCCTCCGTATACCTTGGAGAAGCTCTAGAGAAGGTTTCACGACCTTTCATTTCTTGCAAGGCCAAGCTTTGACCTACAGTCAAAGGAGGCAATAATGCCTTACCTGCATTGGTTTCTTCCTCTTCCGGCTCATCATCGGTATCTTCCAGATAAACTTTCAAGAAACCATCAAATTTGATAATCTCGCCAGTCGCCACCAGATTTTGAGGTTGATTCGAGATATCGACTGTAATAATTGTCTTCTCCAATTCTGCATCAGCCATCTGTGAAGCTATTGCACGCTTCCAAATCAGCTCATAGAGCCGCTGTTCGTTGCGTTCTCCCGATACATGGGCATTTCCAAAGTCGGTAGGTCGGATGGCTTCGTGAGCCTCCTGAGCACCTTCAGACTTGGTGGTAAACTTTCTTGATTTATGATATTTATCACCGTATGAATCTTGAATGGCGTTTTTGGCAGAAGCCATTGCATCATCTGATAGATTCACACTATCTGTTCTCATATAGGTAATTTTACCCGCTTCATACAATTTCTGCGCTACAGACATGGTTTGAGCCACAGAGAAGTAAAGTTTTCTACTCGCTTCCTGCTGCAGTGTAGAGGTGGTAAATGGTGCGGCTGGAGATTTCTTTCCTGGTTTTTTCTCCAGGTTGGCTACTGAGAAATCAGCGGCTAAACACTTCTTTAAAAACTCCTCAGCTTCAGCTTTAGTATCAAATTTCTTAGGTAATTCAGCTTGGAAAGTTTTTCCTTCTACCTCGAAAATTGCAGTTACTCTAAAACTTGATTTAGCCTTGTGCTGCTCAATTTCTCTTTCCCTATCTACAATCAATCGGACAGCAACAGACTGCACTCTTCCGGCAGATAATCCAGTTTTAATTTTTTTCCAAAGAATGGGAGAAAGCTCAAAACCTACCAAACGATCCAAAATACGTCTAGCTTGCTGGGCATTTACCAAGTCTATGTCTATTCCACGTGGATTTTCAATTGCTTTGGTAATTGCATTTTTGGTGATTTCTCTAAAGACGATTCGTTTAGTAGTTTCATCCTTCAGCTTCAGCACTTCCTTCAAGTGCCAAGAAATTGCCTCTCCTTCACGGTCATCATCACTCGCTAGGAATACTGTCTCAGCATCCTTCACCAAGGCTTTTAGGTTTTTGATTACGTCCTTTTTATCAGCAGTAACTTCATAGGTAGGACTAAATCTATTTTTAATATCGATTGCTTTATCGCCTTTCGGCAGATCCCGCACGTGACCGTAGCTGGATGCTACCTTATAGTCTTTGCCCAAGTAACCTTCGATGGTTTTGGCTTTAGCAGGTGACTCGACGATAACAAGGTTTTTTGACATAGAAAAGCAGTTTTTCTGGGATTTCAGGCCCGATTAGAAAAGCTAAAAATAGATGGCATTGTTGTCTCGTCCAAATATTTAAAATTCGACAGAACCATTTTGGAGGGATTTTTGAACGATTAATTGAACAGTTCATAGGTCATAAACCACTTATCATGAAGCGATTATTTTTACTTAGACACGGGGAAGCAGGTTTTTCTGATGGTTCTGATTTTCAAAGACATCTTACTACAAAAGGTAAAGAAAATCTGGTCAGAATGGGAGAAAGACTCAATCCAACGCTTAAAACGATTGATTTGATGTACTGTTCTGAAGCTGTACGCACTCGCGAAACAGCTGAAATAATGGAAAAGTACCTGGCTATCCGGGAGTCAGTTTTCCTTAAAGACATTTACCATGGAGACTTAAGAAATATAATTGCAATCCTTGAAAAAACTTCGAATATCGTAGAAACTTGTTTGCTTGTCGGTCACAATCCAACCATTAGTCTGCTTTTATCTCACGTATCCAATGAAAATTACTTAGGATTACAACCTGGAATGTTGGCTATAATAGACTTAGAAATTTCAGATTGGGATATGATCGGGTTTGGTACGGGTGTCTTAAAAGAAATAATTCAATAAAAAGAACGTATTTAATTTCCGAGCAGATCAAATTTGAACCACTTATTTACTTTTACTCATTTTTTATCACCTATTTATCAAATATTACACCCTTATCTATCTATATTTACTAAATAATTTAGATAAATGCCTGTATTTGATGGCAGCTATTTATAAATTTCATTTCTTTGAGATGATCCTTACAGTGCCTGGCTAAAAATAAGTCTGCGCCATAAACAACCCAAAATATTCTTACGAATCCTCTGCCTAGGAACCACAATTTGATTTAAGATCAAATGGCTAAAACTTGAGTACCCTTTATAAGAATATACATACCCAAATTTCGATTACCTGATGAAAGTTCTGGTATAAAATCCAGCCACATTAATCACCCAGTATCTTTCTTGCTGTTATTTCAAATGATGCTTAAGATCAACAAACGCTCTTCTGATATCAAAATAACACAAGCCAATTTAAATGCAAAAAGCCCTGAATTTAACTTTTCAGGGCTTTTTGCATGTGGAATATTGAAATCAGAAATCAGTGGACTTACCGTCTAAATCAAGCTTTTTGATCCAAACATTTCTGTAAAACACATCGTGTCCTTCAGCTTGAAGCTTTAAGCCTCCAGGTGTATCAGTAATCCCTTTCCCACCGTCATTTCCCCCATCAAGCCCTGAATTGGGACCACCCCAAACTTGCTGTATTTCTTTGTCTTCGTGGATTTTCACACCATTTAAGTAGACTGTCGCACGAGGCTTCGCTACTAGTTTCCCATTTTCAAATCGTGCCGCTTTAAATTCAATATCATATGCATTCCACTTGCCTATGCCATAATACTCCTCAGAAGTAGGAATGTGCTCGTTTATCAGGGCGCCCATTCCATGGTCACCATAATCCCCATCTAGAATCTGAACCTCATACCTATTCTGCAAATATACTCCGCTATTTCCACCTTCATTCTTAATGAAAAACTCCACGTGTGCACGAAAATCCTTGAATTTGTCCTTTGTCACTATATCTGCGGCGCCATATAATCCCCCAGCTGCTGCCGGATCATTACTACTAATTGCTTTTCCACCATCAATAGGATCAGCTACCTCAGGCCATTTAATAGGTTTTTCAGCCATAAATCTAGGTCCCTCCCAATACTCCCAATTTTTTTCAAGAGATTTTTTGGAGCCGTCGAGATATAATTTGGCACCTTTCTCAGGCTTCACCCCTACCCCCGTTTGGGCAGATGCAATGGTTGCCGATCCGAATAAGGCTAGAGCGATGGAAAGCCCTTTGAAAAATTTGTAATTCATATGTTTTGAGATTTGAATGTATTTTTTTTGGGAAAATAATAACTAGACCATGTCCAATTGTTCAATTTGGTTAATTTTAACCAAAATCAAGCTTTTTAATACATGAAATCACAGCTGCATTAGGCAGGGGTGTTTCAAGTTCGCTACCCATTAGGAATGCCTGTTTGATCTAGAAGATTGACTTTAAACTATTTAATTATAAACCTATGAAATGGGAAGGAAGAAGACGAAGTTCAAATGTAGAAGATAGACGAGGTCAGCGAGTTGGAGGTTCTGGTGGTGGTGGATTTAATCCTATGCTAATTGGCCCCCTTCTTAAAATACTTTTCTCCAAAACTGGGCTGATAATCGTTGGTGTGATAATCGCTATTTCTGTCCTGACAGGAACCAATCCCCTAACTTTCCTCGGCAATTTCATGGGAGGCGGTCAACAAGGCTTCACTACTGAAACAAATTATACTCCTTCTGCAGAGGAAGACCGTTTGGCTGCTTTCAGCGAAACCATACTGGCTGACACAGAAGATGTGTGGAATAAGGTCTTGGATAATTATAGAGAACCCACCTTGGTTCTATTCAGTGGACAGGTTTCTTCCGCGTGTGGAATGGCTTCAAGTGCAACAGGTCCCTTCTACTGTCCTGGGGATGAAAAACTTTACATAGACCTAAGCTTTTTCAAAGAAATGGAGATGAAATTAAATGCTCCTGGAGACTTTGCTCAGGCTTATGTCATAGCCCACGAAGTAGGACATCATATACAGAAAATCTCCGGTATCACCGCAGAAATGGACAAACTACGAGGTCAAGTGAGCGAAAAAGAATACAACCAATTTTCAGTGAGATTAGAGCTTCAGGCTGATTTCCTAGCAGGAGTTTGGGCTAATCACAGTCAGAAGTCTATCGGATGGATGGAAAAAGGTGATTTAGCTGAAGCTCTAAATGCGGCGAATGCCATCGGAGATGATCGACTTCAAAAGCAAGCAACCGGAAGGGTCACACCCGACTCATTTACACATGGTACCTCAGCTCAGCGAATGAAATGGTTTAAAAAAGGATTTGAAACTGGAGATATCAATCAGGGGGACACCTTTAACACAAATGACTTATAGCCCTCATGGGTTGATTTCCAATACCTGAATCTGCTCCGGATCGATCTGATGTATATACTGACGCAAGATATAATAGGTCTCTGGAACTTGTGTCACCAAATCCAATTGAGAAGGGATGTCATCAGTAAGTTCGTCGTTTTCTAGATAGGCAAATCGGCTTAGCATTCCACTTTCAAACATACAATAGGCAGTTTCACGGGGATTTCGCCCATCCAGTTTGATCAGAATTTCCTTTTGGCCATCCTTGATCTTTTCCATAAACTCTGACACGCGTGTATTATACTCCTTCGGTTTCTCTGTAAAATAGCAAGCGCCCTCACACCTCAAAAGGTCTTCCGGTTCACAATTCACTTTTCTCAAGCCACAAAGTTTTGGACAAAGACCATAGGTTTCAATTCCAGTTTTGAGAAAGGTATTCGCCTCTTCCATAGAAAAAAAGGACTCAATCGGTTTGAAAAATTTGGTGATTTTCGCAACCTGAAATCTTCCATATCCAGAATAATCTTCGTAATGAAACAACCCAAACAATCGCTTTGGAAGCTTAGACGCGTAATTATATTTAGGCCATAAGCGCTTAATTTCCAACGTCTCAAACAAAAGCGCCATTAGTTCACTTCCAGTTAATTCCCATTTTAAATCAAAGACTTCATTCTTTAATTTCTGTTTTAGACTAGGTAGTAATTGACCGGAGAAGTGGTTTTTAAACCTTTCCCTAATATTAATCGCCTTACCTACATAGATCGTTTTTCCATGCTCATCTTGCATATAATAAACACCACATGCGGTAGGTATTTCTTTGAATTTGGAGTGAGGAAAGTTGGGCGGTAAAAAAGCTTCTCCTGTGTTTTTCTTCAGGGATTGATTGATGATTTGGTAATCAGATTTGATCATTCTATCAAACAAAATCGCCGTTGCCTTAGCATCTCCCATTGCCCGGTGCCTAGCCTCAATCTCGATTTTCTGACTTTCGCACAGCCTCCCTAAGCTATAAGATTTCATACCCGGATATACTTTTCGGCTGAGACGGACAGTACAGAGTTTGGGAGTTTTAAGCTCCTTCCCTACTTTCAAAAATGCCTCACGAAGAAATCCATAGTCAAAACTGACATTGTGTGCTACAAATACCCTGTCGTGAAGTAATTCCCACAATTCATCATGTATAGCTTCAAAAGTAGGCTGGTGTCTAACCATAAAATTATCTATTCCTGTCAGCCCAGTAATATAGGTGGGAATGGCCTGCTCAGGATTTAAAAGTGTCTGATACTCCCTGATAATCGATTCCCCATCGTGAATCAATACAGCTATTTCAGTTATCCCACCATACTTTGGCGCACCGCCGGTGGTTTCAATATCTACTATGGCGAATTCCATTGGCTAAAAGTAAGGATAAGAATTTTCAGATTAGAAAAGTTGTCAGAGAATGACAAAGAATCAATACCAGTTCAAGGTTTGGGATCATTCATCTATAACTCCAATCACATCTCAAAGTATCGGTTCCTCTCATTTTTTTTACCATTTATCCTATAAATGCAACTTTGTTTCATTTGTGCTAGTTTATAATATTATCGCCGACTATTTTTGCATCGTGAATTTGAAAACAGGAATACTAGTGTCAGTAATTTTACTCCTTGGCCATACCCTCTATGGGCAGGATTGTAAATTATCCATAAGAGGTAAAATCATTCATTTGGAAAACAATGAGCCAATTGAAGCAGCCTACATATGGGTTGCTGAAGCTGAAGAAGGAGCTGTAAGTGACCAGAATGGAAATTTTACCATAAAGAATCTATGTAGTGGGTCCTACATACTTACCATTCAATACCTCGGACATAAAACGATTACGGATACCTTTAATCTGGAAACCAATACATACAGTAAGACCTACAGAATGGAGGAGGAATCTTTAGGCCTTCAGAGTGTAGAAGTCCACGGGCACCGAGACGCAGTGCAAACTACTACAGCTGTTTCTGCGCTTTATGGAGAAAATCTGCTCGAATCAAGAGGAGAAAATTTAGGAGAAAGTCTAAAAAGGATCTCCGGAGTATCTACTTTTTCTACAGGGAATAGTATAGCTAAGCCAGTGATCCATGGTATGCACAGTAATCGAATTATGATCATGAATAATGGGATTCGATTGGAAGGACAACAGTGGGGAGCAGAACATGCTCCGGAAATCGACCCTTTTCTAGCTGATGAAATCACTGTAGTAAAAGGTGCCGAGACAGTAAGATACGGCCCAGAGGCAATGGGAGGAGTGATTCTGGTAAACCCCGCCCCACTACCCACTACTAAGTTTAGCAAAACTAGTCTCAACCTTATCGGTGCCTCAAACGGAGGAATGGGTAATCTTAATCTTGTTCATGTGGGAGGGTTAGAAAAAGTAAAAGGCTTAGGTTACCGCATACAAGGCTCCGCTAAAAGGTCAGGCAATATAAAATCACCAGGATATTTTCAGGACAACACAGGTTTAAGTGAACTGAATTTAAGCAGTTCCCTAGGGTATAGTAGCTCAAAACTTGGCGTAGAAGCTTATTACAGCTTATTCCATTCTGAATTGGGAATATTGAATGATTCACATACTGGGAATCTTTCTGATTTAGAAAACATCATCGAAAATGGTCGTCCCTTTTCGGATGGAGAATTCACCTATGAAATACTCAACCCGAAACAACGTGTAACACATCATTTGGCAAAGCTAAAGTCCCATTATCATATTTCTGAAAGCTGGAAAATAAATTTCCAATACGGGTTTCAGCTAAATCATCGACAGGAATTTGACAAACGTAGAGGAGATCTGAATGAAAAAGCAAGTTTGGATTTAGAGCTTTTTACCAATACACTAGACCTATACGTAAATCACACGCATAAGAATGAATTAAGTGGCACTTGGGGTGTAAACCTCATACAGCAGGCAAACAGTAATATTCCGGGAACAGGTGTGACTCCATTGATCCCCAATTACGATATGATCAATGTAGGAATGTATGCCATGGAGAAATATTCCAAAGGCCCATTGGAAGTGGAGGCTGGCATACGCTATGACTTTAGAAATGTAAACACTGCCAGATACATTGATAATGAATTGAGAACAGCGGATTTGGATTATCAAAACTTTTCGGCATTCCTAGGTGGCCTTTACCATATCAGCCCAGATCTGACTTTCAATTCCAATTTTGGCTCAGCCTGGAGACCACCTAATGTCAATGAACTTTTCTCTGAAGGTCTTCATCATGGTGCTGCAGCGGTGGAAATAGGAGATCCAAATTTAGAATCTGAGAAATCACTTAAATGGATCAATGAACTTCAATACGATGGAAATAAAACCCATTTGGAATTCACAGCATACCTGAATCCTATTCAAGATTACATTTACCTGAATCCAACAGGTGAAACCTATGTGAGTTTGAGAGGGACATTCAATGTCTATGAGTACTTGCAAGCAAATGCACTTTTCTATGGTTTTGATTTTGCCGGAAGCTATGAATTCACGGACAAGTTTAGTGGATATGTAAAAGGTTCAATAGTGCAGGCAAAGAATACAGGAGACGACAGCTACTTCCCTTTTATACCATCTAATAGAATGGATTGGGGCGTCTCATACAGCTTCGCAAAGGATTCTGATCCCAAAACGAATAAAATCACTTTAAGTAATGTTTTGGTCGCAAAGCAAAACAGAGAGCCGGAGTTAGACATTGCTGCCGCTCCCCCAGCTTATGCTTTATTCAACCTAGCTTACACCAAGCAAATAAACATCGGTGAAAACAAGATGAATCTTGGTCTTCAGGTACAGAATGTATTCAACACCGAGTATAAAGATTATATGAACCGCTTTCGATACTTCACCTATGATATGGGAAGAAATGTCTTATTAAAAATCAACTACGAATTCTAACCAATTATTTTATGAACACAAAAAACAAACTTTACCTCCTTGCACTAGCATTAGTTGCATTTTCGATTTCGAGCTGCGAAAGTGAAGATCCTGTTCCAGAAAATGACGGAGAGGTGATTACGGACGTAACATTGATGTTTCAAGAAATCGACGATACGGGAGCTGCAGTGGGCTCTCCTTTTGAATTCACAGCATCTGACTCAGAAGGAATTGAAGTGGGTGGAGCGCCTACGGTGGAAACTGTAATGTTATCAAAGGGTAAAACCTACCAAATGTCGATCGAAGTATATAACTCAATCGAAAATGAAGACATCACTGAAGAGATCCAAGAAGAAGGCGATGAGCATCAATTCTATTTCTTGGGTTCTGCTTTTACTAGCTCTCCATTCCTATCCTATATTTATGATGATGAAGGAAGTGAATTGATCGGATTGAAAGGTATCGTGTCCGTGCAACAAAGCCCTGGTTTCAGCACAGCTGAAATGCGAGTAATACTGCGTCATGATTTGGACAAAAACTATCCAGGAGCTGACAATCCAAATTTTACGGATTATGCCCAAGCAGGTGGTGAGTCTGATTTGGATATCACTTTTCCTGTAGTAGTAGAATAATTTTTACTACCCTATCAAACACAAAAAGCAGCTCGAAAGCTGCTTTTTGTGTTTAACCTTAATTTAGAAGGTTAAAATTCAGGTGAGCAAATGGTCATTGACTCCGCATCAAAACTACTCGCTTCATCTACATTTGACCCTACATTTCCAGCTACTAAAATCACTTTATAATCAGGACCTTCACTTGCCAAATGCACCTTCACATGTCCATCGAAAGTCTTCATATCCTCGAAACTTAGCTTAGTACCATCCATCAACGTACCAAGTACTGTTTTACTTTCTAAGTCAGCACCATTAACCGGAGTAAGCATAAGAGCCATCGGCGCTTCAGGATCAGTATAATTCCCATAATGTAAATGAGCTGGAAAATTGGTGGAAGTAGAACTCCTTTCTCCCACTAACTGAATAGTAGCCTCCAAATTGCCATCTATCATTTCCCGAACAGAAAACGTCCCACTGTAGTCAAACTCACTGGCTTTAAACAATTGAAAATCCAATTTTTGCCCTGTATATATATCTTGATCACTTTCAGTACAAGATCCGAAAGCAATCAAAACCAGAAGTACTAAAATTACATTTCTCATAGTTCAATTTTTCTAAACTCAACGCAAACAGATTTACAACTGTTCGGTTATTTCTAAAATTATCAATTCATTTGGTATTCTTCCCGATTATTTTAAAATCGGATAGCTCATTAAACTTACCTAATTCTCTTTATAAATTTCACTAATGAAAGAAACGCGTCTGGCAGTTGGTTTAGATTATTTCCAAAAAAAAGGTTGGACGCTTTTTCCATTCCAAATGCAAACTTGGAATGATTACCTCGATGGGAAATCCGGGCTTCTAAATGCACCTACAGGCTCAGGAAAAACCTTTGCGTTGTGGTTTCCCGTCATTCTTGAATACATAAATAACAATCCCGATTCCTGGCAAAAACCAAGGAAAAATGGAATTCAACTGATTTGGGTAACTCCCCTCCGTGCCTTGGCACAGGATATCCAAAAAGCTATGCAGGACGTCTGCGAAACTATTGGCCTACCTTGGCAAGTCGTAGTAAGAAATGGAGATACAGATGCTAAAACACGCGCTGCGATCAAGCGAAGACCGCCTGAGTGTTTAATAACCACGCCTGAGACTTTGCATGTGCTCATTTCCCAGAAAGATCATGCAGATTTATTTCAAAATGTACAGGCTGTAGTTGTAGACGAATGGCATGAACTGGTAGGAAATAAGCGAGGAGTACAAGTCCAACTTGCACTGGAATATATACAATCTATTTGTCCAGGCACCTTTCGAAGATGGGCAGTATCAGCAACCATCGGGAATTTGGAAGCTGCCGCAAAAACTCTTTTGGGAGAAAATCTACCATTACATATTGTAAAGGCAGCTATTAAGAAACAGATAATTCTAAATACGGTGATTCCCGAGGAGGTAGAGAAATACCCTTGGCATGGTCATCTAGGAATTAGAATGCTAGACCAAGTTATTCCGATTATTGAAGCGGGAAAAACAGTTTTACTTTTCACTAACACCCGATCTCAAACAGAAATTTGGTATCAGAAATTACTTGAAGCAAGGCCAGATTGGGCTGGGTGGATTGCAATGCATCATGGTTCGCTTGACATGTCTGTCCGAGGTTGGGTGGAAAATGCCTTGCACGAAGGGACATTGAAACTCGTAGTTTGCACTTCTAGTTTGGACTTAGGAGTGGATTTCAGGCCTGTAAATCGAGTCATCCAAGTAGGTAGTCCAAAAGGAGTTTCCCGATTTATGCAGCGAGCCGGGCGGGCATCCCACCAACCAGGATTGCCATCTGAGATATTTTTTGTGCCTACCAATTCCTTGGAACTAATCGAAGCTGCTGCATTGAGAGATGCCATTGAGAAGGAAGAATTAGAGTCACAATTCCCTCCTATCTTAGCCTACGATGTCCTGATTCAGTTTTTAGTAACCTTAGCTGTCGGCGATGGATTTGATGAAAAATCAATTTATGAAGTGGTTAAAAAATGCCATTCCTATAAGGAATTATCTTTCGCAGAGATGTCTTGGATCATGGATTTCATCACCAAGGGGGGAGCTTCTTTGGGGAGTTACGATGACTTTTTGAAAGTGATTCAAACAGAAGATGGTCTCTACAAAGTGACCAATAAGAAGATAGCTATGAAGCACAGATTGTCAATGGGGACAATTGTATCTGAGGCTATGATCAAGGTGAAATTCAAAAATGGTGCTTATCTCGGGACAGTGGAAGAATCATTCATTTCCAAAATGAAAATTGGTGACCGCTTTTTCTTTACTGGACGAAGTCTCGAATTACTTAAAGTTTATGGATTGACAGCCACAGTAAAGGTTTCGGAAAAAAAGGCCACCAATGTGGTGAGTTGGATGGGAGCACGAATGTCACTTTCTTCTAAACTGGCAGATAAAATCAGGGAAATCTTTGAACTCTACAATCAGGGAGTATATATCTCGGAAGAAATAATCCAAGCTAAACCGATTTTAGACCTACAAAACAAACTCTCCATCGTGCCTGATCGAGATACATTTTTGATAGAATCACACCAAACTAACCAAGGATTCCACATCTTCTTTTATCCCTTTGAAGGCAGAGCAATACATGAGTTGATGAGCGCCTTAATAGCTTACAGAATAAGCGTCAGCTATCCGGTGACTTTCAGTATGGCGATGAATGATTATGGGTTTGAGTTACTTTGCGACAGCTATGTGAATATCGAAGAAATACTGGAGGAAGATCTTTTTTCACTTAAAAATCTTCGGGAAGATATACTCCGCTGCGTCAACGAGACGGAAATGACTAAAAGAAAATTTAGAGAAATCGCCAGCATTGCCGGGTTGGTTTTCCAAGGATATCCAGGAAAACCAACTTCATTCAAACACATTCAAGCTAATTCCAGCTTGCTTTTTCAGGTTTTTGAACAATATGATCCTGAGAATTTATTGCTAAAACAAGCGCATGGCGAGGCAATAGATCAACAAATGGAAGAGGATAAAATGATTCATGCCTTGCAGAAAATTAATCAGCAGCAATTAGTAGTGAGGCACCCAGTTCAATTCACGCCATTTTCCTTCCCTATCATGGTTGATCGACTGAGCAGGACCTCCATCAGCTCAGAATCAATTGAAGACCGGATAGCGAAAATCCAGGCGCAGTTTCAGGTGACTGATTAATTAGCTCTCCAGAAGAAAGGAGTGAATAAAATCAAGAGCGTAAATAACTCCAACCGACCAAGAAGCATGATTACAGACAAAAATATTTTAGCCGAAGGAGAGAAAAACGCGAAGTTATCTACTGGTCCCACTTTGCCTATTCCCGGGCCGACATTTGCGAGTGATGTAGCAACAGAGCCTAATGAAGTAGCCAAATCATAACCCATCAGAGAAAGAACCAAAGCCCCCAACACAAAAGTGAGCAGGTAGATCAACAAGAAATTCATGATGTGAGTGATGATTCTCCCAGTC
Organism: Algoriphagus winogradskyi; assembly: GCF_900182815.1. Classification (GTDB taxonomy): domain Bacteria; phylum Bacteroidota; class Bacteroidia; order Cytophagales; family Cyclobacteriaceae; genus Algoriphagus; species Algoriphagus winogradskyi. The sequence goes on from NZ_FXUA01000001.1 coordinate 220,323, forward strand.
ACTCGATCTCCATTGATCATCAAAGGAACAATCGCTCTTGGGTGTACCAAGCGCTTAAATTCAAGCCATGAATTCTTAATGAAAGTCAGATGCCTTACAAACTTGATCCCACCTGCTGTAGAACCTGCACATCCTCCCAGAAACAACAGCATAAAGCAGATAAAAGTAACTCCTTGACTGTACTGGGTGTAATCATCAGTCACAAATCCAGTGGTGGTTACAATCGAAACCACCTGAAATAAGGACTTACGAAAGGCTAATTCATGACTTACACCACCATTGGCAAAAATCGGGTAATACAGGATAATTGAGATCGCCAAGAGTGCAAATCCATAGGTTTTAAACTCATCACTTTTAAAAACCCGTTTGAATTTTCCCATCAGCCCAAAATAGATCACTGTAAAGTTGGTCCCTGCCAAAAACATGAAAAAGATAGCGACGTATTGGATAAAAGCGGAATCGTAATAAGCCATACTAGCATTTTTGGTGGAGAATCCACCGGTTGCCAGTGTGGTAAGTGCGTGATTGATTGCATCGAAAAAGGTCATACCTCCTGCCCAATAAAGCAAAGTAGCCATCACCGTAAGTCCAACATAGACGTACCATAACCGCTTTGCTGTTTCAGAAATTCGTGGGTGAACTTTATCAGAAGTTGGACCAGGAGATTCAGCTACAAAAAGCTCAATCCCTCCTATTCCCAATAGAGGAAAAATAGCAACCGTCAGTACAATGATTCCTAATCCTCCTATCCATTGCGTCATGCTTCTCCAAAAAAGCAAGCCCTTGGGCATTGCTTCAATATCAGTTAAAATGGAGGCCCCAGTGGTCGTAAGACCTGACATAGTCTCGAAAAGCGCATCTGAAAACCCGTTGATCTCGTGACTGAGCACGTAGGGAAGCATCCCAAACCCCGCCATAAACACCCAGCTTAAAGCAACAATCAAGTATCCTTCTCTCTTTCGAATATTTTGATCCTGCTTGGAAAATGAGAAAAACAGTGTGGCTCCAATAATCATAGTAATGACCGCGGAACTCAAAATAGGCCAAGGATCCTCTTCAAAGTGAATAGAAAAGATAATACCAGGAAGCATCAAAATGGATATTAGCACCAAGAGTGCTCCCATGATCTTTCCTATTTCTTTAAAATGGATCATTCCTTAATGAAAAAGTTTTTCTAGCGCATTCTTAGCTTCAGGTAAAGCCAAAACAATTGCTTTATCATTCAAATCCAATTGAAAGTCCCCATCCGGAATAAAGACTTCTTCTCCCCGGATTACACCAGCGACAATAGCCGAATCGGGGAAGTGTAACTCTCTTAGTGGATTTTTTATTAATCGGTTATTCTTACAAACGGAGTATTGGATAAACTCTGCATCAACTCCATAAATCCCTGAAACAGCCTCAACAGTGCCTTTTTTCAAAAATCTTGATATCTCATTCGCAGCAACCAGTTTCTTATTAATCAGTGAATCTACACCAATACTATGCGAAATATGAATATACTCTCGGGTATCTACGTGGGCGATAGTCTTGTAAACCCCGTGATTTTTGGCAGTCAAACTCGCAATAATATTCGTCTCTGAAGATTCGGTCAATGCAAGGAAAGCATCCATCTGCTCTAATCCCTCTTCAATTAGTAATTCTACATTTTTATAATCTCCATTGATTACCAGAGAGTTCCTTAGATTCTCAGCAAGCCATTTACAACGTTCTTTATCTTTATTGATAAGCGTAACGCGGAAATGATCTTCCAGTCTCAAGGCTGTAGTCAAAGCCATATCATCTCCACCGATAATCATCACATTCTTGATGGTATGCTTTTCCTGACCAAGAACCTCCATAATAGTCTGTGTATTCTTTTTCGTCGAAATAAAGAATACGTGGTCATTATTTCTGATTATCGTACTGCCACGAGGTATGATAGTTTTCTGATCTCTCAGAACTGCGATGATTCGGATGTCTTCAAAAATCGGATTGGATTTGGTATCCATGATCCGCTGGTTGACCAAAGGATTACTTTGATCTAGCGTAATTCCTACAATATTGAGCTTTCCACCTTCGAAATCGAAAACTTCCGTAAAGCTGGAATTCTCGATCATATTGAAGATATGCTTGCTACAAAGCATGGTAGGCGAGATCAGATTGTCAATGCCTAAATTTTTAAAATAGGCTAAATTATCAGACTCCATATAGGAGTGATTTCTCACTCTAGCCATCACGCGTTTTGCACCAAGCTGCTTTGCAAGGACAGCAGTTACGATATTCGTTTTCTCAGAAGTGGTCACAGCCAAAACCATACTGGCTCTGTTCACATTGGCACGTTTGAGAATTTCAAATGAGGTAGCATCGCCTTGAACTGTCAATACGTCAAGTTTGGAAGACACATAATCCAGAACTTCTCTGTCTGTATCGATCAGCGTAATGTCCTTATTATCAAAACTTAATTGCTCAGCGAGGTGGTAACCCATATCTCCAGCACCGGCAATCACTATATTCATCCCCATAGAGGTAATTCAGGTGATTTTTGAATTGGCAAAAATAATAGCTTTCTAAATGGTAATCAGTTATTAAGCAATTTCTTTTCGGTCTTGTAGGTCAAAGTAACAAACCTAAAATCTAAAAACTCAGTATTTAGCCAGTTTTTTCAAGCCTCAATTATACTAAAACTTCAGTCCTCAAGTAGTTTATTACTTTCCGCTTCTGGCAATTCCTGAATGTCTTTTAACTTCCGCTGAATCACTCTTGTTCTAGCACCTACTAGTTTGTCCAACTCAGAGTTTGCCTCAGAGAGCTTTTTTTGAGTCTTTTCAATCAGCTCACCAAATTTGCCAAACTCAGTTTTAATCGCTCCCAAAACCTGCCAAACCTCAGAACTTCTCTTTTGAATTGCCAAAGTCCTAAAGCCCATCTGAAGACTATTCAAGATGGCTGAAAGTGTAGTCGGGCCGGTCACAAGTACTTTGTAATCTTGTTGGATCTGCTGAGTGAGTCCTGGTTCACGTAGGATTTCTGCGTAGAGACTTTCTACTGGGAGAAAAAGTATGGCAAAATCCGTCGTGTATGGTGGATGAATATATTTGTTCTGAATATCGAGTGCTGCTTTTTTCACTGCTTTGAAAAGCTCATTTCGGTTCAATTCGATCTCAGGCTTTGAAGCAAGTTCATAAGCATCTACTAGCCTCAAATAGGATTCCTGAGGGAATTTAGAATCAATCGGCAATAATACCGGATCATTTTGACCTGGCATTTTCACAGCAAATTCCACTCGCTCCCGATTCCCTTTTCCTACCTCGGCATTCAATACATACTGCTCCGCAGAAAGCAAATTCTCCAAAATCGCTTGCAATTGATATTCACCTAAGACTCCCCTGCTTTTCACATTGGTCAAAACACGCTTCAAATCACCGACCCCAGAAGCAAGGCTCTGCATTTCGCCTAGCCCTTTTTGCACAGCCTGAAGTTGGTTGCTGACCATTTCAAAGGATTGCCCAAGGCGAGTTTCCAGCGTCTTCTGGAGCTTTTCATCCACAGTTTCCCGGATCTTCTCCAACCTCAACTCTGTGGTTTTCATCAAGTCTTCCTGTCGCCTATTCAATTCGGAAAACTTCTCCCGCTGCAGTGTATTGAATTCCTGGACATTTTGACGAAAAACCTCACCAAATGATTTCAAAGCCTCATTTTGATCTTTGGAATTTGCCCGAATACTGTTAAAAACCAACTGAAACTGATTTGTCAGATTCTCACTAGCTTCACGTCTGGATTGAGCCAAGGCCACTTCCAGCTCTCTACTCATTCTAGCAAGTTCTGATTGCAAAAAAGATTTTTCCTGCTCATTATTCTTTCTCAGAAAAAACAGAAGCATAAAAATCACTTGAAGAATGATTACTAGAATAATCAAATACTCAATCGGCATAAGTCATCAGTTTGGGTTCCTGAAAGTAGTCCTTTCGTACCTCCACCCCTAAAAATGAGAGATATTTAGCGACAGATTCCGTCGGTATTTCTTCCATAGGCACATGCCCGGCATTATCAAAAACAACTAATTTGGACCCGGAAATAGTTTTCTCTAAAGTATATCCCTGAGCGACAGGAATCCATGAATCTTCATTTCCCCACATGATCATAGTAGGCATATCTATACGATCAAAGTCTATTCGTGATTCCCGGGGCGATCCTAGTCTATCCAAAGTTGCCCTCCTATTCCCTTCTCGTAGCATCAATTCATAATATCGGGTAATTGCCTCATCGGTGACCTTCTTTGGATCAGCATAAACCTGTTTCATATTCATTCCAAAAAGAAACTTCGGTGTGCATTTCAAAAGTATGGATGATAGAATTGGGTTCTTTGCCAGTTTAAAAATCCAAGGATCACTTTTCTTTGACTCATTCAAAGCTAAATCCACATTAGTTGAGGAAGGAGCGCCTGATGCATCAATTAGGTTTAAAGAGAGAATTTTATCCGGCCTAGTGGAAGCTACTTGCATAGCTACAGCTCCACCCATCGAATTACCCGCCAAATGAAATTTATCTAGATTCAGCTTTTCGGATAATTCTAAAACTAAAAGAGAGTAATCAGTCAAACTATACCGCTTCAACTCATCGGGACCTGTAAGTCCATGACCTGGGAAATCTATTGAGATTGTCAGAAAATAAGGACTTAGCTCCTGCTGCCAAGCATCCCACGTATGAAGGGAAGAAAAACTTCCGTGAAGAAGAATTATAGGATCACCTTCTCCCATAATCCGTACGTGGACATTCATTCCATCTATTGAAATAAAATGAGATTGTGGGGTTGAATAGTTCTCTTCGATCTCCTCTGCCGGAATATCATTTCTAAAAAGTAAAAGCAAAAAGAATATAAACGATAAAACAATAACCGTCAATACTTTCAAAATTCGTTTGATCCAAACCATAAATTCGGCTTTTTTGAGTTTGTTTTAAATCCCCTGAGTTTTCAAAAAGTACAAAAACTATCCTATACTCTGGCCTAGCCATTAAAGATAAACATTGAGTATTAAATCATTCTTCAAAAATCTAGGGCCCGGTCCCATTATCGCCGCAGCTTTCATTGGTCCAGGAACGGTTACCGTGTGTACGCTAGCTGGTGTGAATTTTGGTTTTACTTTGCTTTGGGCATTGGGTTTATCCATTTTCTCTACAGTGATTTTGCAGGAAATTTCGGGTAGACTTGGACTAGTTACCGGTCAGGATCTTAGCCAATTGATCCGTAATCAGCCAGGAAAACCTCTTTTTAGAATTTTCTCTTCCATCCTCGTATTGACTGCAATCGGTCTGGGAAATGCCGCTTATGAATCGGGAAATATATCTGGAACAAACTTAGGCCTGCAGGTTTTCTGGGACGCACCGGTTCTAAATTTTTCAAGTTTTGAAGTGCAAACCGGGAATCTCATTTTAGGTCTTGTAGCATTCATAGTATTATGGCTAGGAAGTTATAAAGCGCTGGAGCGAGTCTTGGTAGGATTAGTAATATTCATGTCCGTCGCTTTTTCCGTTACGGCCATACTCACAAATCCCGATTGGTCAGCTGTTTTTGCAGGTTTTGTCCCAAACTGGAATGATGATAGTCTTCCTACGCTGGTTGCTTTGATCGGGACAACTGTTGTTCCCTACAACCTTTTTCTTTATGCCAGTTTAGCTAAAAACCGCTGGTCAGGATCTAATGACATTTCTTGGATGCGAAGAGATATTGCTATCTCTATTGTATTGGGCGGACTTGTTTCCATGGCTATTCTAATGGTAGGAGCTGCGAATTCAAGCAGCGAAATCACTAGCGCAATTGATGTTTCCAAAGGTCTGGAAGGGGTCTTCGGTAGCTTTGCAAAGTATCTTATGGGCTTTGGATTGATGGCAGCAGGATTGACTTCCAGCATCACTGCTCCCTTAGCGGCGGGATTGGTGATATGCGGGATAATGGGCTGGAGTCAGGAAATCCGTTCAAGCTCTATGCGAGCTTCTATGGGAATAATAGTCGGATTGGGCTTACTATTTGCCTCTTTAGGAATCAAACCTGTGCAATTAATCACACTTGCTCAATTGGCAAATGGAGTTCTTCTTCCTCTCATCAGTGGATGGATTATTTGGATTGCTTCGCAAAAAGAAATTCTTGGCAACTTCCGAAATAAACCTGGGCACACCATCCTAGCGGTTTTAATATGGTTGATCACTTTAGCTCTTGGTATAAAAAGTATTATGGCGGTATTGGGGGTTAGTCTTTAGATACACTCCTTCAACTTTTTCATTGCAATTCCTTATATACCTCTCATTTTATCTTCCGCATTTTCCAACCAATTAGTCGTCAACACTATCCCAGTTTTAATACTAGGTGCATTTTCTGCCAATTTTTAATTTGGAAATGGCTCAATTCAATAATATCACTGGTTCTATTATTTCCATAGAAAATCTGAATACCCCAAATTCGGGATATTATTTAACATCAATTTTTATATTCTAAACTTTTATCAAAATGGGAAATCTTAATGATACTCAATTACAAAAATTACAGGCAAGTAGAAGCCTAAAAGCAAAGTTCCAGACTATGCAAGTCATGCATGTCGATAGAAAAAACCTCGCACAAGTCTTGAAAGGTAGTGAGGGAAAAAGTAGTACAGATCTAGACCTAACCTCCAAAGCCATTCTGCTAAGAAGTCAGCAGGGTGATTTTGAAGAGGCTTTTGAATTGGCATCATGGTCATCAAAAGCAAAACCAGAGTCCAGAAAAGTGGTAGTGAAGAGTTTTTTAAAAAATAAACAAGCACCACTTCTAGTTCATCAGATAGCTCGTTTGAAAAGATCCGAAGCTGGAGATATGATGAAGGATTACTTCGGAGAAGGTGGGGACATCAAAGATGTAGCAGAATGGATGAGTGCTGCAGGCAAAATCCTGAAAACTGGAGTTGTACCGGACGAAACAGATGGACTTTGGGGCTGGATCAAGGACACAGCTAGTAATGTAGTAGATGCGGTAGTGGGAGCAATAAATACTGTAGCAGATGCAATTGCTGCAGCTGGCAGAAATCTGGCAGATGCAGTCGCCAAAGTGGTCAATTGGACACAAGCAAAAATAGATGACTTTGTAGAGGCGGTACTAGCTGCAGGAAAATCTATTTCACAGTTATTATCCGAAGCGGTGAAAAAGGGAATTTCAGCGGTGAAAAAATTTGTACAGGCAATTTTAGAAGCTGGTAAAAAGGCCTTGGACATTATTAACTGGGCAATCAATCAAGCAACAAGTATTTTGAAAGAGGTTCTTAAAAAGCTAGAAGAACTTCTTGGCTCATTCACTTCACTCCTGATTGAAATTGCAAAAATGGCGGCATCTAGCCTAAACGCAATTGTACGAGCGCTAGTTAGTGCTGGAAAAAGAGTCATAGACTTCATTTCAAGATTAAATCGATTTGCTCTTGATTTCGGTAAAAGATTGGTTCAGGAGCTGAAAAGAGTTGGGAAAACGGTTCGGGAAATAATGCAGGCAGTGATCAATCAAACGCGGTTAATCGCTAGAGTAGTCATAGAGGCACTGAAAGATTTGGGTACTACAGTGTTCAGTATGCTAAAAGAAGTGATTACTCGTACTGCTCAGCAATTGTCAGTAATTATTGGAGCAATGAAAGATTTAGCTATTTCTCTAAGCTCAATAATCAATGACATTGCAAGATTTGTGGCAGCAGAGGCAAGAAAACTCATGCAAGCATTACGAATCATTTGGACTAGAATGAAGGAAATTCTTGAAGTCATTGCCCAAAAATCAGTATCTGTTATTCGCACGTTGATTACAGCGATTGTTGGCACAGTAAATCATTGGCGAGAAGTGTTTAAGGAAATTATCACCAATGTAAGAGATGCTTTTAGAGAAGGGTTAATCAAAGGCTTAATCGAAATTGGTAAATCTGCCGTTACCTTGATGATCGAAGCAACAAAACTAGGAGCAAGTATTGCTGCAGTTACTTTTGCTATTTTGATGGATATTTTTGGATCACACCGGGGCCTCAATGCAAGTGAAAGAGCTGAGGCTGAAAAAGTTTTTGGGGTTTCAATTGACTTAGATCGCGTGAAATTAACCGACGCTAGCCTTGCGGCTGATTTGATCATGTGGATGAATAAAAACCGCCCATTCACCACGATGTATGTAATCAACCATAAGTCAGGTGCTACTTTATCCATGGCAACCCTAATTCATGAACTTACTCACGTATGGCAGGCAGTTACTTCGGGTGGCGTTTATATGATTGAAGCCTTGCATTCTCAGTTCTTTGGAAAAGCGTACAACCTCTCAGAAGATGACTTGAAAAAGGCTAATGGTAAGCTGCTGAACTTAGAAAGAGAGCAACAGGCAGTTTTGGTCGAGGAATTCTGGAAAGCAGAATTTGACGGGCAAAGAACCAAAATTCCAGTTGACCTTCTTCGTCCTTATGCTAAGCAAGTCCACAAATCACGATTTGTAATCAACCGATTTGCTTTAAAGGATTTGCAACTTAGCAGCAACCTTGTTTTCATAAATAAATAATTTTTTAAGTGAATAAAGCGATTGTAATACCAGAATCATGGTCTTTACCAGCTGGATTTTTAGTAGCGAGGTTGAATAAATTTCAACCTCGCTTTTTCACCATTTCCATTCCTGATGTTCTTTACTTAGACTCTGAGACATTTTTAAATCGGTTATATGCGGCAGTAGACCAGCATGCCGCAAATTCAACATTAGTAGTGTTGCCACATTCCTGGGCTGAGGTTAATAAAATACAAGATTGGCCACCTATACTATGTAATGAGAAATTTCGTCCTGTGGTAAATTCAATCTTTTTCGCAGATGAATGGAAGGAATTAGAGGATACATTATTGGACTTTCTATGTTATAAAACTGAGGCATCTCCTAAAACACATTTGACTTGTCAATACCAACAGCCCTATACTAATATGCTGAATCTTTGGTCAGAAGCGGGAGCGGAAGATTTTCATCCAGGCGATTTTTACAAATCCGAGATATTATCTGCAATCTCCACTATGACTGGTAATTGGGTTTATTGGGGCCATGGAGAGGCAAATCTACTAAGAGGTTATGGCCATTTGGGGAAAGAAGAGTTGCTCGCTCATATTCCGAAAAAACCACTTAATGCGACACTTTGGTTTACCTGTTCTACACTAGATTATTATGGTAGTGAGAATATCGCTCTAAGTTGGTACCGCAGTGGAGCCACTAAATGTCTTTTAGCAAGTCCTAATAAAATAAATACAGAAGCGAACCAGATCCTATCAGCAGCATGGCTAGCAGCTTCCAAAGATCCACCGATCGCTAGTATTGCTGGTATAGTTTTAAAACTCATAAAAGAGGAATCAAGAGAAATAACTGATGTAATCAGGAATTACTATCTTCTAGGCAATCCTTGGGTACTTGCAGGCATAGGAAATCAGAAATAACCAGGCTTTGAGTTTGATTATCGATTCCATTCACTATCCAGCACACTGTAATAAATAGTATCTCTACGTCGTCCGTGGGTGAGTAAAGTATGGCTTCTCAGCACTCCCTCCTCTACTGCGCCAAACTTCATCAAAGCTTTTCTAGCGGGTAAATTCAGTACATCTGTTTTTATTTCGACACGCTTGAGCCTAAGAGTTTCAAAGCAGTATTCCAACATCAAAAGTTTCATCGCTTGATTGATACCAGTACCATGGAAATCTCTACCTAGCCAAGTCCAACCAATTTCTATCCTTTGGTCTCTTTCAGAAAAATTCCCAAAAGCGGTGCTTCCCACAGCTTGGTTGAGTTGCTTATCCCAAACCAAAAATTGCAGGCGACTTCCTGCTAAAGCAGGCTTCGCCCATTCTTCGAACTCCTCAGGAATGCTAAGGTCATATGTGAAATAAGTCCAAAGACTTGGATCATTTGCCAAAGGCATCAAAACAGGAAAATCCTGCCTATTCATAGGTCTGAGCAGGATTTTATCATTTTCCAAAACTAAATTCTGATTGAGCATTAGCCTAAAACTTCTGTGATTGCTTGATTATAAAGTTTGACCTCTTCGATGGTACCAGTAGAAACTCTACACCAGTCATTTAATGGTTCGAAAGGTCTACCGATGATAAAGCCTCTGTCATACATCGTTTTATTTAATTCTTTGATATCTCTACCTGAATGGAAAAAGATGAAATTGGTATGGGAATCTAAATAGGGAAGTTTCAATTCATCTAAAGTTTGGGTAAGCAGAGCTTTTGCTTCATTGGCTTTTTGGATAGAGAATTGGTAAAAATCCTTATCGAGGAGCGCTGCCTTACTCGCCTCAATTGCCATAATATTTGTATTGGCAACCACACGGTCAGAAAGCAATTTGGCCAACTCAGGTTTTGCAATCAAATAACCCATTCTTATTCCCGCTAAACCGTAGACTTTTGAAAAAGTACGGGAAACAACTATATCATACCCCTGCTTTACCAACTCAACCATTGAAGGGTAATTCGGTTCTCTAATGTAATCGTAATATGCTTCATCAGAGAAGACCACGGCTTGTTTACTGACAGTCTTACAAAAATCAACCACCTGATCTGCAGGAAGCAATTTACCAGTTGGGTTATTAGGATTACAGAGAAAAACCATCTTGGTTTTATAGGAAACGCGCTTTTCTATTTCATCTAAATCAAAGTCTAAATCCTTATTCAACGGCACCCAATTGATATCTGTACCCCAAAGCTCAGCATAACTCATCATTGATAAAAAAGTAGGTGAACATGAGATAATTTCTCCGCCACCCCCGAAAGTAATCCCGGCAATCTTCAATCCCTCAGTAGAACCTGCTACTAACACAATGTGGTCTTCAGGAACCCCTTCTTTTTCGGATATCATTTTGACTAAGTCAGCATTGAATCCCCATGGATATCGGCATCCATTATCAAACCCTTTCGTCATTGCATTTCGCATAGATTCAGAAGGCCCATATGGGTTCTCATTAGAACCTAGGCGTATGATTGAATCAACTGGCCTAGGATTATATTTTCTGATTTCCTCTGCAGAAAGAGAACCAAATAGTCCAGTCGATCCTAATGCAGCTAAGCCACTACCATAAGAGGCTTTTTTTATCCATGATCTTCTTGATATTCCTGACACGATTTCACCATTTAATTGTTAAAATAATAATGTATTACCACACGTATTAAAATATTTTCATCATTAAAGTATTTTTATTAATAATAGCATATTTGGTAAAAATAGACTCACATAAAATTATCTATTATTATTTGTTTGTGGCTCAAAATATTTATTTAAATTATACAAAAGCAAAATTAACCCTAAACCCAAATATTCATGAAAAAGCTATTACTTTTCTTCGTCTGTGGGATGCTTTGGGTAAGTAGTCTCAAGGCTCAACAAACACAATATATGGTATTCGAATTTGTCAAGGTGGAAAACGATCAACTCTTTGACTATATCGAATTTAAAGATTTAATGGAAAAAGTTTATCGCCAGGCTCTTAGCGACAAAAGGATAAAAGGCTGGGACTTCTGGTCTTTGCAATCCGGTGGAGATCACTCAGATTTCCAATACATTATGGTCACCTATTACGATGATCCTGTGAAAATGATGAATGGACTAGATGAACATTCTATGATGGAATATACCAGAATAGCTTATCCACATTTAAGTAGTATTCAAGTAAGTAATTTGTTTCAGGAATCTCTCAGCATGCGTGATATGCCAATGAGGCTCTACATGAGAGAAATAGCAAAGACAAATGATAATTTCCAGATGAAACCCGGCGTCTTAGCCTCTTTTGATTTGATGAAAGCAAAGGAAGGTAACTTCGAGACGTATGAGGTAGCAGAATCAGAGATTTTCAAGCCTATACATCAGAAATTTGTAGAGCAGGGTTTAATGGGGCATTGGAGTTTACTCAGGACCGCACTCCCGCTAGGGTCAGAAGCTAAATCAACTCACTTGACAATGAATGTATACAAAGATTATATGCAGTTTTTTAATGCTCAATCCTATGAGGATATGACTCAAACAGAAGAACAAAGAATAGCTGTAAATGAAGGGTTAAATTCTAGAGATCAGAAGTGGGTTTATCTAGCAACATTAGAAAACGTAGTTCGATAGTCCGGTTGTAACTTACGTCTGGAGGCTTTGAAAAAAGCCTCCTTTTTTATTGCTAAAAAAACAACGTTGTATGTAAACAGCAGATCCTAATATCATAACATATACACTATTTTATTCAATTCCCTTTTGACTAGCATAAAACCTAAAGAGCAAAAGACCCGAAACAGGACCTATAACTAGCAGTGCAAGCGCCACATCAATTCTTAACCAATTTAGGAGGTATTCAGCTAATTGAATGCTAATAACCGAGAGTGCAAAACCCAATGAGTTGACAAGGGTAAGTGCTGTACCTCTATATTCTGCTGGTACGCTTTGAGCTACTAAGGTCGAAAACTGTGGTGAATCAGCTGTGATGAATATACCCCAAATTAAAAGCAAAGCTATCCAAATCCAGCTTGGTAATCCAGCGGCAAAAAGCACCAAAATGCAGCATACTCCAGATCCAACTAGTGCTAGTTGAGCTACCCTTGAACTTCCGATTCGATTTGAAACCATACCTCCAAGCGCACAAGAAAATGCACCTGCTGCTATTACAAAAAAGGAGAGCAAACTGTCATTTGCTTGCATTGTGTCATTTCCCCTAAAAAAACCAATCAGTACAGGCACAAATGCCCAGAAAGTATAGAGCTCCCACATATGGCCAAAATACCCAGAAGCTGCACTTTTTAATGCTTTGATTTTAGAAAGCTTTGGTAAAATGCGAATATCAAATTGAGGATTAATTTTATGAAAAGGACCTTCAGGAACAAAAAAACCAACTATTCCGCCGCCCAACAATGCTAGCACGGAGGTAAATAAAAGTACATGTTGCCAAGAAAAATTCAAGTCTAGACCTTTCAACAGATGAGGAAATGCAGTTCCCAAAACCAGAGCTCCCACCAGAAAACCTAGGGCTGCCCCCAACCCTTTTTGAAAGTAATCTGCAGCGATTTTCATTCCTACAGGGTAAATCCCTGCAAGGAAAAACCCAACCATAAAGCGGCAAATAAGCACAACCGCCAGTTCCATTGGCAGAACCACAATCAATAAATTAAAGCTGGCTGCCAGCACGGAGCTTACTAGAAACACCCTACTTGGAGAAAAGCGATCTGGAATAGAAAAAATTGCAAATAGTAAAGTACCCAAGATAAATCCCAGCTGTACCACAGAAGTGATGGTTGCTAAAATTTCAGGTATTCCAAGGATAAGGCTGATTTCAGGCGCAACAGCATTTCCTGCAAACCAAAGCGAAGTGCCTAGAAATTGAGCAAAAACGATCAATATCAAAGCACTTCGAGATGTCAACTGGGACTTCAAGCTCCTAAGATTCCACGGATAGAAGTCACTTCTTCTGGACTGAAAGAAGAATTCTTAACCGCTGAGACATTATCATCTAATTGCTCAGGCTTAGATACCCCAACCAAAACAGAGGTGATTCTTTGATCTTTGAGTAACCATGCAATAGCCATTTGAGCCAGCGTTTGTCCCCTATTAATCGCAATATCATTCAGCTTAGAAATCATGGAGATTTTCTCCTCAGAAATCTGCGCTGCTTTTAGATATCTACCATCTTTAGCAGCACGGGAATCCTCAGGGATACCTTTGAGGTATTTATCCGTAAGAAGCCCTTGCTCTAGAGGTGAGAATGCAATACTCCCTACTCCTTTTTCACCCAAAACATCCATCAACCCATTTTCAACCCAGCGATCAATCATAGAATACCTTGGCTGATGAATTAAAAGTGGAGTTCCAAGTCTTTCCAAAATCTCATAAGCTCTTGCTGTTTCTTCTGCAGAATATTGAGAAATACCTACATAAAGCGCCTTTCCTTGTCTTACCAAAAGGTCAAGTGCGCCCATGGTTTCTTCAAGTGGCGTATCTGGATCCGGTCTATGATGGTAGAAAATATCTACATAGTCCAACCCCATACGCCTCAAGCTTTGATCACAGCTGGCCACCAAATATTTTTTAGAGCCATAGTTACCATAGGGACCTGGCCACATATCCCAGCCAGCTTTTGATGATATTACCAATTCATCTCTTAAGGATGAAAAGTCTTTTTTCATGATTCTACCGAAATTTTCCTCAGCAGATCCAAATGGAGGCCCATAATTATTAGCCAAATCAAAGTGACAAATTCCAAGATCAAATGCTCTTCGAAGAATGGAACGACCAAGTGTAAAGTCTGCATTATGCCCGAAATTATGCCACAGGCCTAGGCTGATTTCCGGTAATAATAAGCCACTATTTCCGCATCTACGATATTTCATCTGATGATAACGGTCGGCTGCAGGTTGGTAAGGTAAAAGCGGGGAATGATCGTTTATATCCATTATTTCTGGTTTTATTGTTTGATTAAGCAAACCAAAATAGAGCGATAAAAACTGAAATCAAACCTAACGCCATAAGAAGTAGCCAACTTTTCCATAAGTAGCTGATCCAGCTATTGTATTTAATTCCTGCCGCAGCTACCACAGCCATCATACCTCCATTTGTAGGCGCAATTAGATCCATCACTCCAGCCGGATACTGATACGTCAGAACAGCTATTTGCCGGGAAACGCCCAACAAATCCATGAGTGGTACCGCAAGAGGTGTAGTCAAAACGGCCTGTCCAGAGGTACTAGGAACAGGTAGATGTATGAGTGCTTGGCTCAGATACAAGCCCAACGCTGCAATTTGTGTTGGCATGGATTCCAGTGGTTGAAACATACCTTGAATAATAGGGTCAATGATCGAAGTATTTTGCAAAATCAAATAAACACTTCGCGCTAAACCTACAATCACTCCTGCAAAAATCATTTCACCGAACCCTGCTGTGTAAGCTCTGGCGGTACCGTTGATTCCCATTTTGCCAATAAGACCACAACTTATCCCAACTATAAAAAACAAAGCACTCATTTCATTGTAGCCCCAATCTTTGTAGACAATCCCCCAAGCCATAACTACTATACCTCCAAAAGCTAAAAAGAGAATCATTGAATGCTGCAAAGAGATTTTTGCAGGCTTTAACTTAATAGCCTCTTCGGAGGGAGTTTTGAGTTTGCCATATTTGATGTGATAACCACACCAAATCAAAATTGCTAAAATGAGAAAAACCATTCGATAGGCAAATCCCTCATTGAAATCGAGTTCAGCTATCGTTTGGGACAGTAAGGACCCAAAAGGATTGACTGGAGAAAAACTGGCTCCTATTAGCGCAGAACCAAGTGCTATGGCCACAATCGCCCTCACATCATAATTGATTTTCTTAGCGAGAAGAATTAAAATTGGAGCTAAAGCAATGAGTTCCTCCTGCATCGCAATTGTTGCTCCGCAAAAGGCAAAAATTAACCCAATTATATACAGTAACAAATACTGCCTATTCCTGAATTGATAAATCAGCGCAGTAATTCCCTCCTGAAGCGCCCCAGTCTTTTCTATCACATAAAAAGCGCCTCCAATAAGCAAGATCAAGACTACAACATCTGCACCAAGGATGATTCCTTCTGGTATCGAAAGTGCGATATCGTAAATACTCGCATTTCGATCTTCAATACTATGAAAACTACCGGGTACAATTATTTCTCTTCCAGACTCCAGATCTAAAACCCGTTCGTAGCTTCCTGATTGAATAAAGTAGCTTGATAATGCTGCTAGAATAATAAAACCTAGGAGAATGATGATGGGGTGTGGAAAAGATAGTTTCATGGAGAAAGGTATGAGATGACTTGATTCGCGATTTGAATTCTGAAATCAGATTTATCACGGGAGTTTGCAAATAAAAAAATGGCCGTTTTTGTTTCTTTAGAATAAAACAAAAGACTGGAATAACCCGCTTGGCCCCCAAAATGTCCTATCCATTCACTTCCATTGATTTGAGTATTCTGAAAACCCAAGGGTACGTCTTCGTCTTCAATTATAAGCCAGTCAAGAGCTTTTTGATAGGCACCATTTTCACCCCTAAGTAGTTGAACCATTGCCATACTCATATCCTTGGTTGTAGTGACCAAACCTGAGGATGGTGAAGGAAGTACGGGGAAGCTAATCCTTTTTGGCTCAATTCTTTTCCAGATGAAGGTCTTCTGATAACCAGTTAGACCTTTCTCTTTCATTGGCCATTCACTCACAAATTCAGAGTTTGTCATCCCGGAAGGCTCAAACACATGAGTTTTCACAAATGTATCCAAATCAGTAGCATCATTAGCTGTGAGCAAAAAACCTAATAAGTCGTAATTAGAATCCGCATAATTATAGTAGCTAGAATCTGAGTGATAGGTTGCCAGATTCGCGATAAATTCTACCCCCCACTCATTTAAATTTTGGGATTTTGAAAAAGAAAGAATTTTCTCAGAAAAGGTTTTATCTCGGATACCAGACTGATGAGATAAAAGATGATCTATTCGAATACTGCCGAGAGGTGAGAAATTTAGACTTGGCCCTAATTCTATAGCATATAAAGAATCAAAAGGCAGGATTCCTCTATCCTGAAATGAACTCGCGACGCTTAAGGCAATAAAGATTTTAGATATGGAAGCAACTAAAACCCTACTGTCCACAGTAAGGGAATCCTTTGTTTCCAGATTTTCAAAACCGAAAGCATTCAAGTAAATAACCTTGCCATCTTTGACTATTGCGCCAGATATACTAGGCAGCAAATAGGTCAACATCGCTGACTTTAAAATCGAATCTACTCCATCTTGGACGGTATTTACCTGCGTATTTGATATTACTCGGACTTTAGGGAAGCTATGCCACCATTCCCAAGCAATAAATAGAGCAGCCCAGAAAACCAAAACAGATAATAAAACTTTGATTTTCTTGGTCATAGTAAAAAGAACTTTTGATCGATAAAGATTTGTAATCTTTAATTTTCCATGGTTTCAACCAAACCATGGAAAACCGGCTTTGCCTTCACTTCTTTCCCATAAGCGAGAAATCACAATCAAGATCTTCACGGTTCCAATTCCCACATTTAGCCGCAGCTTCGTAAGTACTCTGCAGAAATTCAAGAAGCATCTTAGTCGGGTCTGCAGACTTCTGCACATCTTCGTAGGTCAGCATAAACTCACCCATGTCGTTGTTCCAATACGCTTTCTCTGGAGATATTTTAGCATCCTTGAAGTCATCATAATTTGGATAACTGTAGGCGTAGAAAACCGGAGTTTTGAAGGCTTCGCTACCTGGCCAAAACCCAACGCTAAACACTTCATGTGAATACGCTTCCTGCATGACGGAAGCAGGAATATTTGGAACCTGACCTTTAAATTCCGGTGCTTTATTTCCAGAAAAACGTGTATAGGCTAAATCAAAAGATCCCCAGAAGAAATGAATAGGGCTATTTTTCCCAGTGAATTTCGTTCTAAAAAAGCCAAAAACGTTTTGAATATGTACCAACACTTTCCAAAGACTTTGGGCTGTATTTGCTTGGTACATGATTCTTTTCTTGTTTTTGGGAAATGGAATTGGATCCGGAATTTCATTGGGACTTTCATGTATTTTTACATCAATCCCCAAAAACTTCAATTTTTCCATCAGCTGCTCATAAAAACTTGCAACAGTCTGTCCTCCAAGTGCAAAGCGATCACGGGTACCATTACTGGTTTTCAACCTCAACTCATGATGAATGAAATCAAACTTAATCTCAAACACCCCACCCTCATAAGGAATATTCCCCGTTGTCAATCCCTGAGCATCAACATATAAAGAAACATGCCAGGAATGATTTTGCCAGGGAGATTTTTTCAGTCTAACCTTACCTACTATCTGCGTCCACTGATGCAACAGGTAAATGGTATCTTTATTTTCTTCAAATTGAAATACTGGCCAAGAATTCTTTTTAGGTGCCATAGGTAAAAGTTTATTCTTCAATTTATAGGTTTTCCTTCCTGAACAAAAATTAAATTTCAGACTTTAGCATATTTTCAAGGGTAATTATGCCGGAAGTCGCATTTTCCAAGATATAAACAACTTTTTTATCCAGGCGAACCCCCGGATTAGTGGTGTCGATCAAAAACACCTTGCTGTGTGAAGGAACAAAATCAACCAGTCCTGCAGCTGGATAGACTTGTAGTGAAGTTCCTATCACCACGAAAATATCTGCACTGGAAGCAATTCTCATCGCCTCCTCCATCAAAGGTACTTGCTCCCCAAACCAGACTATAAATGGCCTCAATTGACTTCCACGCTCGCATTTATCCCCTTCTTTGATCTCCCAATGATCCAAGTCATAAACCAATGTTGGATCCAAAGTACTCTGAGCTTTCTTCAACTCCCCATGAAGATGAACAACCTTGGTGGATCCAGCGCGCTCATGCAGGTCATCCACATTCTGAGTGATGATCGATACATCATACTCCTGTTCTAATTTTGCTAGGGTGAAATGAGCTAGGTTCGGTTCACATTCCAAAAGCTGTTTTCTGCGTTGGTTGTAAAAATCTTGTACAAGCATACGATTTCGTCTCCAGCCGTCAGGTGAAGCCACCTCCATCACGTCATGACCCTCCCAAAGTCCACCAGAAT
This sequence comes from Algoriphagus winogradskyi, assembly GCF_900182815.1. Taxonomy (GTDB): domain Bacteria; phylum Bacteroidota; class Bacteroidia; order Cytophagales; family Cyclobacteriaceae; genus Algoriphagus; species Algoriphagus winogradskyi. Next base: position 238,906 of record NZ_FXUA01000001.1, read on the forward strand.
CCCGAAAAGTCTTGATGCCACTCTCTGCAGAAATCCCTGCACCACTTAGAACTACCAAATGCTTCTTTTTGCTCATGAGTTATTGTGAAAAATTGAAACATTAGACGGATAACGCTCATCTCTTCATACAGATCAACGCTAAAAAAGGTAGCTGATTATCCCTTTTCTAATCCAAGAAATTTGCCTGCGCAAATCTGAGGAAATTATTCAATCTCAAATAAACCTACACTTTAGATATTTGATTTTTTCTCCTTTGTCAGAAAACATCTTTTCGTAGCGGGTCTGAATTCCAAAGTGATCGTCCTTCCACTCTGATTGATAGAAATCATGCGTAAAACCAATTACTTCTATATCTTCTCTGGACTGGAATAGCTCCAATGAGTAATTAAATAGATCCGTATTGTCAGTTTTGAAGTGCAAAAAGCCATCATTCTTTAACATAGGCTTATACATATCCAAAAAACGCGGAGATGTCAATCTACGCTTTTCATCCCCATCCCGAGGAAATGGATCTGGGAAAGTAATCCAAAGCTCAGAAATCTCATCTGCAGCGAAGTACTTTTCGAGAAGTTCAATCTGGGTTCTTAGAAATGCCACATTGTGAATCCCCTCTTTAGTAGCTGTCGAACTGCCCTTCCAGATTCTACTTCCTTTGATATCTACACCAATAAAATTTTGATTAGGGAAATTACGGGCTAATCCTACGGTAAACTCACCCCTACCACAGGCAAGTTCAACTACAATAGGATTCGGATTTTTAAACTGTACTTCATTCCAGTTTCCTTTGATCGTTTCAAAAATTGGCTTACCAGCCTGGATTACATTTGGGTTCTCCTCGTTTTCTTGGAAGCGAACCAGTTTTTTTCTACTCATCTAAAGCTCTTCGATTTCTGCAACCACAAAAGTACTCCCTCCTACAAAAATCAAGTCATTTTCCGCTGCATTTTTTCTGGCAAATGCTAAAGCTTCATTTATATCAGGAATAGTTTCACCTGTCAAGCCCAAAGGAGCTGCCTTTTCAGCTAATTGATCGGCAGGTAACGCTCTTGGGAGTTTAGCTTCGCAAAAGACATAGTTTGCCGATTTTGGAAGCATGGACAGCACTTTGGAAATATCTTTATCCTGAACCATCCCAATGACAAACCATAACTGTTCAAAAGTGTAAGTTTCTAATTGGGAAAGAATTTCTCGAAATCCTGCTTCATTGTGTCCAGTATCACAAATCACTGTTGGATTGAAGGACAACGTCTGCCATCTGCCCTTCAAGCCAGTTAATTGTGTGACATTTTTCAAGCCTTCCAAAACTGCCTCAATTGGCAAATTCCAGCCCATTTGCCTCATTTGAGCTACGGATTCAAGAATTCCTGGAAGATTGTACTTCTGATAATTCCCATTAAGTCCAAAAGTTAGTTTAAAAGAATTTTGTGCCTTGGTATGTGTCTTCGCAGAGTATGCCGAGGTCTGTGTCTTCACAGACCACTTTAATTCCTCTGATTGATTGAATGATTGGATACTGAAAATCGCCTTGCCGTCTTCTTCCGACTCTTTACTAGCTTTCCAATTTTGATCCGCAAAAGTGATGGGTGCATTCATCGTCTTGGCTTTTTCCAAGAAAACAGCTTTCGTTTCTTCATGTGTTTCGCTGATCACCACAGGAACGTCCTTCTTAATAATTCCAGATTTCTCTCCTGCAATCAAAGGCAAGGTATCTCCGAGGAACTGCACATGATCATAACCTATATGGGTGATCAAAGAAAGTTCTGGAGTGATAATATTCGTACTATCGTAATTCCCGCCCATACCGACCTCTATGATTGCAATATCTACTTCCTGCTCTGCAAAATGCCAGAATGCCATTCCAACTGTCATTTCGAAAAAGCTTGGTTTGAGTTCATCTAGAAAGCTCTTGTTTTCTTCCACAAACCGAACAACTAGCTCAGGGCTTATTTCCTGTCCATTAATTCTGATTCGCTCAGTGAAAGATTTGAGATGCGGTGAGGTATAAAGTCCGGTTTTATAACCAGCGCTTTGAAAAATTGCTGCTAAACTATGGGAGGAACTTCCTTTCCCATTTGTACCTGCTACGTGAATTGATTTGAATTTCTTTTCGGGATTTCCTAGGTGATCACAAAGTGCAATTGTACTCCTTAGATCCTTTCTGAAAGCAGATGCTCCCACTCTCTGAAACATAGGAAGGGAGTTAAACAAGTAATCCAGCGTCTCCTGGTAATTCATTGCTTAATCAACCTTAATAACAAACGTGATTTTCCCAGTGGAGAACTCAGCAGCTGCGCCACCTTGTTTTTTGAAGGAGATCTGATTCACCACCTGACGGTAATAAGCCAATACATCATTGGAAACATTGTATTCCAAGGGAACTGCCTGCACGACTCTACCCAAATCGTCAATGGTAATTTTAAAAACAATTCTACCATTTCGAGTAGATACTCTATCATTAATATTAGGTCGCTGTGCGAAATCCCATCCTGCAAGATCTAAGCTGTAACCATCACCAGAGTTAGCTCCTTTTCCAGACCCAACACCCATGATTGCTCTTCCGTCAACATTTCCTTTCGGATCCCCCTCATCACCTTTTTCCTTAGATGTTCCTTGAGCTCCACCAGAAGCTGGAGTAGTTCCTTTACCTGAAGTCCCACCTGCACCAAAGATTGCTCTTTGATCGATTTTTGGTTTTTCAGGAGCTTTTTGCACAGTTTCTTTTTCTTCAGCTTTTGCTGGAGTTTCCACCGGTTTAGCCACTTCTTTCTTAACTGGCTCAGGTTTTTTAGTTTGTTCTGTAGCTTTCTCCTCTCCTCTGATCGGAGAAGGCTTCGTAGTGACAGCCTTATTCACAGAAGGTTTTGGCTGAGCTGTAGGCTTAGCCGTTTCAGTTTTTGGACTTGGGGGAGGTGTAGCTGGTTGAGTTACCACTTCAGCGACTTGGCCTGGAGCAGCATCTTCTACTACTGGTGTTGGAGTTTCAGATGGAGGTGCAGGACTATTTCTTTCACCTGAACCGGTCGGTGTAAATCCTAGGTTCAATTCCAAACCAAAAGTTGGCAAGGGTGGAACGGGCTGCTTCCAGACCACAATAAAATAGAGCGCAATCAAAAGCAACACGTTGAAGATAATAGTGATTATCCACGATTTCTTTTTGCTTTCGCTCTCTATTTTATCTGCATTCCAGTATTCCATTGCTTTAGAATGGTTTTGTTGCTATTGAAACATTTGCTTCTAATCCTGCTGCAATTCCTCCGATCTCCACAAGGTACTCAACTGGTACATCTTTGTCTATGTGCAACACGACCTGACCTTTCTTATCCTTAAGTAAAGAAGTCAATTCTCCCTTAATTTGTTCCCTCGGTACGATTCGATCGTTAACTGAATATTTAAGATCCTTAGTAACTGTAACGGTAACTTCCTGCATTACGATGTCTGAAGTCTCGCTAGAAGGCAAATTGACAGGTAAGCCAGAAGGCGTGATGAAGGAGGATGTAAGCATAAAGAAGATCAACAACAGGAAAATAATGTCTGTCATTGATGACATGCTAAATGCTGGATCTACTTTATTTTTAGCTTGAAGTCCCATAGTAATTAGTCTTGAAGCAAATCAATAAATTCTATTGAAGAATATTCCATGTTATGGACAAGCTTCGACACTTTCGATACTAGAAAATTATAACCTAAGTAAGCAACAATACCTACCACCAAACCTGCAGCAGTAGTGATCATAGCTTCATAGATACCTTCGGAAAGAAGCTTAGGAGAAACCATTCCTTCTTCCTGCGCTATCGCTATAAATGCTTGAATCATACCAGCCACTGTCCCTAAAAATCCAATCATAGGAGCTGCACCTGATACAGTGGCTAAGAGATTCAAATTTTTCTCCAATTTATAAATCTCGATTTTACCAACATTTTCAATAGCTACTTCGATATTTTTCAATGGAGAACCAATTCTCTCCACTCCTTTTGCTATCATATTTGCTACCGGAGTATGTTCACCAGCACAAAGAATTTTGGCTTTTTCAGTTTGGCCACTTTGCACGAGCACTCGCACCTGATCCATCAAATGAGTAGACGTTTTGGATGCTTTATTGAGGGTGATTAATCGCTCGACAAAAATGAAAATCGCAAGAATGAACAATAAGTAAAGCGGAACCATCATGTAACCGCCTTTGATTAAAAGGTCAAGAAGTCCTATATCAGTATTGGTGGCACCCATCGCCAGGCTATCTGCTGCAGAAAGTGTATCTGTAGAGAGCGTTTGAAGTAGAATCATATTAATATTTCAAAATCCATAAATCCTCTGTGTACTGATCTTTAACTCGAGCTAACTCCTCATTAATGGCTGTCCAGCCTCTTGAAGTTCCTATAGCCAAACGATAGTTTGTGACATCTTCGTATGGCGTAATCAGATAAACTGTCTCTGCTCTGCTCTTATATTTCTCTGCTTCTTCCAAAGCTAAAGCCTCATTTGGGAGGCTTCCTACGATAATATAGAATTGAGGTCGATCAGCTTTTTCTTCAACTCGAACCAAAGTTCCTGATACCTCTGACGCAATAGTTGTACCAGTTTGGACTGATTCTGCGACAGGCGAAACAGAAGTTATAGAATCTGAAATAGTTTGTTGATTATCAATTATTTGTAATTCCTCAGTTGGGGTAGAATTGATGGCAACTTCATCTTTTTCTTCCCCTGCAGCAGCTTGCCTTGATTGAGCCACTACCTCTTTAGATTCTGAAACTGGCATTACAGATTTATTCATTTGCCAGATAATAACTACAACTACTGCCAAAGCTAAAAGAGCTGCGATCCAAACCCAGGAATTATTGGATTTCTTTTGCTCTACTTTTTGTGCTTTTTGCTCAGGTTTAGAGACTTTTTCTGCTTCGACAAATGAAGGTTTTACAGATTGTATTGTTCTCTTTTTAACTTCACTTACATCAACTGGAGCTATAACTTCTTCCTCTTTCTTAGCTGCCTCAGTTTGAGTCAAAGGCACAACTTCTACATAAGGAAGGCCATAGTCTTTTGGATCTGTCCAATGCTTATTACCTGTAGTTTTATCAGTCATCTCTATCGGGGAATGTTACGAAACTAAACGAAATGAGCCTAAACCCCAACCCAAAGCCTTAAACAAATCTTAGAATTTAAAAGAAGCTCCACCAATAAACTGAATTCCTCTTGTAGGATAGTTTAACCACCGCATATTTTTACCATTAAGTAGGTTGTTTCCTTCGGCAAAAATTGAAATTCTATCAGTAATTCCGTAATCTGCTTTTAGTTGCAGATCAGCGATGGTCTTCAATTTCACTACTTCGAAAGGTCCACTTTCTCCAAAAATATCACTCATATCATGACCACGAGCTTTGATCCCGCCCATTAAATTCAAATTCGCCTGAACTATTAACCGCTGAATCGGAGTGAATTGATTATTAACTCTTAATTCCCAAACAGGTCTACTCCAAGCTTCAGCCTGTGTACTTAAATCGTATTGATAGAGATCCAATCTACTATTCAGAGAATACATGTCTGAGAATTTATAACCCAATTCTGCATTGATATTGAAAACTGTAGTCTTGTCATCATACACCAGACTGAACCTTGCTGAATCAGTTGTCACAAGGTTGTTAGTATAGTTATTCACAAAGAAGTGCATCTGATTGTAACGACTCATATTGATCGCGCCACGATAGCTAAATGCTCCGCCAAACTGACCTTCTATTCCTCCTTCTACCTTGTAATTCTGGATGGTATTAAGCAATTGATCACTTGGTCCCAAATAAGGGTTTTCACTTACAAAACTGTAGTAAGTATTTCTCTGAACATCTCCGGAGAATTCCGCAAAAAAGCCAAATTCCTCAGCAAACTGGTAATTCGCTTTCAATATAGGAAACACATGAAAATCACTTGATTTATCTTCCAAAGAATCATTTTCTGAAACTAGATTCAATCCTGCTGTAAAGTTAAATGCTTCGTATTTATAGGAAATGGTAGGTCGAACAGCAAAATAGGTTCTTTTCAAAGAATAGTTTTCATCTTCAGGACTCGTAGAAAAATAGGATAATCCCACTTTCCCTGCCCAATCTTCTGTAGGTCTAAAGGTCAAACTTCCCTCTGCACCAAACTGGTTTTCCTTCACCATATAGCTATCAGTAAAGTTTCTAAAACTCAATTGGGCTTCATATGAAATCGGGCCAACTTTTTCTAATTCCCTGATACCTGCTTTTGCTTCAACTGCATGCAGGACATTTCCATCAAAGCCTTTAAATTGCCCAGTCTCATCCGTCAAATAATTTGGGTCTAATCCATAAAATTGATAGCTATCCTGATTCCATCTTAGCCCTCCAAAAACCTCAAAAAGATCGGTGAAATAGCTACCATCAAAACCCAAATTGGTATGTGCCTCTTTAGACTCCTCAGCCAAAACCGGTCCTTTACCAAAACTCTGGTGGTTGAGCTGTAATGAATAATTGAAGTCAGTAATGTCAGTTCCCATATACCTTGCCTCCAAAAGTGGAGAAGCAAAATTGCCATACCCGGCTTTAATGTATCCTTGATACAAGTCCAGTCTCTCTGGCGTATACACTTTTTGTGAAGGTTCGGCCTTCAATTCCAAAGGTTTCAGATTTAAAGGGTAGCTGGTCACCAAATAATTATACTCGCTTAAACCTGTTGGCTTAGGCAAGACTGGAAGTTTTTCATACATCCTAGGCTGCACTGGCACTGTGAGTACACGGTCTTTTCTAATCACAAATTCCTGGTCAGTTACAGCTCCACGTTGCTGTGTTTGAGCCATAGCCCATCCGGATGTCAAACCGATAATCCCTGTCAAAAGGATAGTTTTCGCTAACTTTTTCATGGTTTACTTAAGAGTTTGAAGTTTGGATTGAGCCATTTCTTTAATTTCTGCATTGGTAGAATTCTCTACGATTGATTCCAGAGTTGCTTTCGCTTGGAACTCCTCCCCGCTTTTCACATAGTTATCTGCCAAGAGCAGGAAGATCCTCCCATACCAGTAATCGTAATTGACAAATGGGCCAGACTGATCAAATATCAACTCATTCGACTGCGTTATTTCACCTTTTTCCTGTGAAGCTAATGCCAGCAAATAAAGCCCTTCAGCACCTTGCTCGGTTTTATAATCAGCTACCAAAGCAGTCAGCGTTAACTCAGCTTGAGGTTTCTGATTCAATGCATTCTGCGATTTCGCTTTGATCAGCAATGCCTTAGGTGAAGATTCTGGAATCACTCCATCTAAAGTCGCCAATCGCTCAGCTTGTGTGATTGACTGTTGATATTTCCTAGTTTCAAAATTCGCAATCATCAAACCTTGAACCGCTTCTGCTTCTTCTGGTTTGCTGCGGGCATTCTGAACTGAAGTTTCGAGGTAAGGAATCGCTTGCGCAAAGTTTCCTCTTTCCAATTCTATCACACCTATCTTTTGCATAGCTCGAAGTCGCTGTGGCGAAGCTGGCTCATTTTCCAAGGTTTTAAATTGAGCAAGAGCCTTCTCTGTATCTCCTACTTGCATATAACTATCTCCTAAGAAATAAAGTGCATCTGCACGCTGAGCTGACTGCGGATAGCTTTTCAGGTAATTTTCAAATCCTCGAATAGCCTGAGAATAGTTTTTATCGAAATAAGTACCTTTCGCAGCTTCGAACTCTAAAGACTGAACACTTCCATTACTTGGATTTGCACCTTTATACTTTGTCAAATAATCTGAAAATTCACCAGATCTACCTTGAAGTGCTAGGGTTTCCTGAAGGCCTTTTAAAGCAGTTTCTGCATTTTCTGAATTTGGATGGTTATTCAGGATCGTACTGTAATCCTTAATCGTCTGATCGTAATTCTGAAGCGAGAAATTTGCTACAGCTCTGCCTTCCAAAGCAAAAGGTACAAATGGACTATTCGGCTTGGAACTTAATAAATCAGAGAATGACACAGAAGCAGCTTGGTAGCTCGTCTCTTCCATGTAAATCTGCCCTCTCTGGAATAATGCATCTTCGTAGTAAAGACTATTTGGATAGCGAGAAATCAAGACATCCAATTGTCCTAACGCTTCCTGATTTCTGGATTGGAAATTCTGAACAACTGCCAATCTGTAATAAGCATAATCCACACCTGAATTCCCCTCATTAATGGCCCGTTGGAAAGTAGAGGCGGCTTCACCAAACCTCTTCTGTACGTAATAGCAATCCCCCAATCTCAAAAGTGCATCATCGTATTGCTGTTTATTAGCAATGATCTGTCTGTTCTCTGTAAATCTCCTGAATTGATCTTCCGCCTTTGAATATTGCTGGGTGTTGAAATAAGCGTAACCAAGTCCATAATAGGTTTTAGCGACAGTGCCATTATTTCCAGAAGGACGATTGCTAAGCACCTGCTCGTAGGACTTGATAGCCTGCGGTAAATTATCAGCTGCAGAACTGATTTCCCCTTTCCAGAAGTAAGAATCCAACACAAGGTTTTTATCAACTGGAAACTTCAATGACTTATCTAAATATGCCAACGCTGGGTTCCATTTCTGATCACGGTAGTAAACCATTGCCTGATAAAAAGCCACTTTCTGATAAGCCTCCTGTATTCTTGGAGACTTATTGGTAATTCTGTCCATCTGATCAATGGCACGTAAGTAATCGTTAGTATTTACAAGTGCTTCAGATAGTAAATTCTCTGCTTCTGCTCTGTATTTTCCCGAAGGGTAATTCTCTACATATTCATCTAATGCCGTGATTGCATCCTGAAAGCTTCCTTTCTGCAAGTTCACCTTCGCATAGTTGAAAATTGACTCCTCTTTGATCGCAGGATTAAAATCAGATTTGGCAGCTGACTGAAAACTAGTAGAGGCAAATTGATAATTCTCCAACTTTAAATAGGAATGAGCCAAGTAATAACTTGATGCTTGGCCAATCTCATCTGTAGAAGACGCGGACACTTTCAGATAATCCGTTGCACGTTGATAGTTTTTGATTTCAAACTGCGAAATTCCAGCTTTATAAATTTCATTTCTTCCTAGTTCCTCGCTAGGACGAGAATTAATGAAAGCGTCATAGTTTTCGGCAGCCTTTGGAAAATTTTTCTTTGCATAATACGCTTCAGCAAGATATAAATAGATCAAATCCTTTTTCTCCAAATTCTGACCATTCGTCAACTTAGGCTCTGCATAGCTGATCAACTGATCATAGCTGCCTTGCTTATAATACAGGGCTGCCAGTAGATAGGGAACCTTATTGGCGTAATATGGGGACTGTGAAGCTGTTTGAAGGTCAGCAATTGCTTTTCCAGTATTCCCATTTTCCATTGCGATAAAACCACTGTAATAGTAGGAATCAAAACTCGCCTGTTGATTTAATGCTTTTCCTTTATCAAAATATGGAGCAGCTTCTGCGTATTGATTCAACTGAAAATGAGAATATCCCTGCTTAAATAGTACTTCCGCTTGTTGCTCCAACGGTAACTTTTCTACATCAACCAGCTTGTAGCTATCGATAGCCTCCGCGAAATTCCTTTTAAAGAAAAAATGATCTCCCAAATATAATCCCGCAGTAGTCACCGAGGGGTCGTTTCCGTGATCGTAAATGTAGCTTTTCATTAAACCAGGACCGTCAGGACTTTCTATTTCGAGTGCCGACATGGCTCGGTTTAGTTCTGCAGCTTTTGCTTGCCCAGAGTTTACTGGTTTTTCAAGCAGTCTGGTATTATCATAAATACTTGCAGAAAAAAGCTGCTTATCAAAAAGGGCTAGATTGTGATCTAGCTTCTGCTGAGGACTGGTCTGATAGAGGCTAGACTGGGAATACGCCTCCATACTAAGCCCAAGGCTCGCAAGGAGCACAAGGTGATATTTCATCTGTTTGTATTTTATTTAGTAGAGCCAGACGAAATCTCGAAAAGTGAAAATCATGTCCTTCCGTGACATCCACGAGATACTCGATTTCATAGTGTGGCTTAGATAATCAATGCAAAATCTTGTAAACAAGCTCGCGGAGGTTTTCGGCTTCGCTCATACTTCCGGAGTCAACTCCTTTAAAACGAAGATCAGCCTCTTTGATGTATGCGAACACATCAATTACCTTGCCCAAATTGTAGTTTCTGGACGCTACTAAATATTCTTTAACCACAAATGGAGGAAGCCCTAAAAGGCTGGCTAATTGCTGTTCGCCCGCTCCATTTCTCTTGGCTTGGTGAATCAAAGCAATTCTGGTGAAGTAGTTAAACAACAGTGAAAACATAGGAATCACTGGATTTGCTTTAGGGTTTTGGATGAAGTAGTGTATGATTTTATTTGCTTTCACCACATCTTTAAACCCAATTGCATTTAAAAATTCAAAGTTATTGTAGTCTTTATTTATACCAATATACTTGGAAATGTGCTCGTTAGTGATTTTTGTGGGTTCGCGAAAATTAATCAGCATCTTTCCTATTTCATTGGAAAGCACTTCCAGGTTATTCCCAATAGAATCAGATAAAAGTTGAGCTGAACGTTTATCTATTGAGTGTTCAGTCTCTTTGATATAGCCTTCAATCCAATCAGTCAATTTATAATCTTTGACCTTTTCTGACCGCACATATACCGCTTTCTTATCAAGTTCTTTGTATAAGGCAGATCTGCCATCCAACTTTTTATACTTGTGAGCAAATACCAGAATCGTACTTGGTAGTGGATTTTGTACGTAGCTAATCAGCAGTTTTTGTGATTCCTCTTTGGTCAGGTCTGACAAGCTTTGAGCCTCCTTGATTATCACGACTTGCCGATCTGCCATCATCGGGAATTTCCGCGCATTATTGAGGATCAAACCCACATTTGAATCTTTTCCGTAGAGCACCACTTGATTAAAACCACGCTCATGCTCAGCAATTGCATTCTTTTCAATGTAGTCGGTAATCTGATCAATAAAGAACGGTTCCTCACCATCCAAAAAGTAAATTGGAGCAAACTTTTTCGCTTTCAGTTCTTTAAGTACAGCTTGTGGTTGTTGGGGCATAAATCAGAAGTAATCTCAAGCCTTAAAGATAACAGGCCTATCCATTTGCGTGCAAAAACCTAAGAAAGATTCTTTGGTAAACTATTCAGGCGTTAACTTTGTATTTAAAGGTGTAGATAGTTGGAAAGTGGAAAGGGTGGAAGTTTGAAAGGTGTTAAAGTTTTAAGTTATAAAATATAAGGGAAAATTGATTGATCGTAAGAAGTTTGATCATTAATAACAATTTGCACCCTCTGCGAAACCTCCGCGCACTCTGCAGTTAAATAAGAAATCATGAGCTTCGAAAAAGGAATAGAATTATATAAATCAGGGAAGTTTGAGGAAGCATTGTCCATTTTCAATGGATTGGTCAAGGAAACGCCTAATCATCCACAGCTTCATTTGAACAGAGGAAGAATCCTCTCCCGAATGGGAAAAATTGAAGAAGCCTTGGTTGAATTTGATTTGATAACATCATTGGAGCCTTACAACACCGATTTCATCTCAGATAGGGCCGTAGTTTTGCATTTACTCAAACGAAATAAAGAAGCACTATCCGAACTTGACAGGGCTGCTAATCTTGATCCTAAAAATCCCTATCGATACAGTAGTCGTGCCTATTTAAAAGACAGAATCGGCGATTTGGAAGGAGCAATAGCAGATTATGAAAAAGCTATAGAACTAGATCCTGAAGATGCTGTTTCTCACAACAACAAAGGATTGGTAGAAGAGAAATTGGGATATCAAGCCAAGTCAAAGAAAAGCTTTGAAAAAGCCGATGATCTGATTGGCTACAAACCAACCGGAACTTCTACTCCAAATGCTAATCCGTCTAAAGAAAGCTCCGAACTTCCAAAAATAGGTTCTAAAACGAATGAAGAGCCGTTAGCAACAGCTCAAAAAAAGGAAATGACTTTTAACCATTTCTTGAACACCTTAGGTTCTGTTTTCAATAACGCACACACACGAAAAGAATTCGGCAACTATTTGAAAGGATTCTTCAGTGGCAAGAAAGGTTAACTGACTAATAGGTATATCCGCTATTGTCCCAGTATGGAGTCAAAATCAACAATGGATATGTTAAACTTAAGAATTGAGGCCGCTTCAGCCTGTCCCGCCAGTGCGGGAGTCATCGACCTTCCTCCTAGATAGGCAAAGAATCCAAGGTGATTGGCATCTTTGCAGATAATCATAATGACTAACTCGCGAAATGTACCTAATTGGAAAGCCTAAGCAGACTTTATCACCCAAAGTGGCTTATTGATAAAATAGGCCATTTTTTTTGAAAGACTTTTTGAAAAAATCTGATCGAAAAATGACTTCTTTTCACTCAAAGTCACTAGCATGTCACCTTTAGCAGTTTGCAGGTAATTTTCCAATCCCAAGGCAATATCATCGCGGAAGGATTTTAAGACAAAATTGACTTTATCGTATTTAATGAATGGCTCAATCTCTTCCACCATTGTCTCGTGCAGTGACTTATCCAATGCTTTGTGCGTACCGCTGACATGGACTATATCTATCTCAGAATCAAAAAACCGTGCAAATTCAACAACCTTTTGAATTGCAATTTTATCCTCTTCTAGGTAATCACTAGCATAGACAAGTTTTCTGGGCGCTTTGAAAAACACCTTCCTAGGGACCACTAGTATATCCCATTGTGACTGCTCCACTATCCTACTTGCTCGAGAACCTATAATATTTTCTCTAAAATCATTAACACCTTCCGTGCCTACCACAATTAAGCTCGTATTAATTTCTGTAGCATAATTGAGGGTTTCCTTGACGATGTTGCCTTCCCTCACGACAGAAGTACAGCTACGCAACCCCTTGTTTATTCCTTCCTTATTAACTGCTTTTTGCAAATTCTGAAGTTTTTCTAAAACAAAATCCATCTGATGTTTCCCATCAGTATCTGACGGTGACAGTTTTTGATAATCCTCCCGATTGAGCACATGAAATAGAATCAGATCCGCCTTGTACTTTTCTCCCAATCTCGTTGCATATTCGATAGCATTCAAAGAGCATTCTGAAAAATCTGTAGGGCACAATATCTTAAAAGTCTGATCCATTTTATTTGTTTTTTATACTCTCTGATTAATTAATATGTATATCCGCTTTTCTACCAGTAGGATGCTAAATGCAAAGTATGATATGTTAAACTTAGAATTGAGGCCAGTTCGGTCTTCAAGCCTGATAAGCAATGAATCTAGATTACTGGCATCCTTGCGGATAATCCTAGTAATTAATAACCTCGAGTGCGGTCAACGACATTAATCAATTCCTTGTTTTCACGGATTCTCTTTATGTTTTCTATCACTTGCGGTGCTGCTGCCTGTGGGTTAGTTACACTAGCAATGTGCGGAGTCATTGTTATTTTCCAGTTTTCCCAAAACGGATGATTCTCAGGCAATGGCTCTTCTCGATACACATCAAGCATAGCTCCTGAAAGCTGGCCATTTTCCAAGGCTTTTGTCAAATCTTCTTCAACCAGGTGTCTTCCTCTTGCCACATTTATGAGGTAGGTATTGGGATTGCATTTTTCAAAAAGCTCAGCATTGAGAATATTCTCCGTATCCGGCGTCAATGGAAGAAGGCAGACTAACACATTAACTTTTTTTAAAAACTCATCCAACTGGTCTTTGGTATAATATGGATATTCGAAATCAGTTTTTTCGGAAAAACCAAAACCAGCTACTGGAAAGCCCATAATACTTAACTTATCCATTACATCCTTACCTAAAGCCCCAACCCCCATAACGCCTATAGACACATCCAATTCTGGAGTACTCATATCCCAGACTTTTCGAGTTTGGTTCATCTGGTAGCGAGAAATCTGCCTGTGGTAATTCAAAACAGCCATCACCACATAATTAGTCATTGAAAAGGTAAGTTTATCATCAACAATTCTCACAATTGGTATATCCTTCGGAATCGATTTATCGCGCAAAATATGATCCACGCCCGCTCCCATGGAGCTGATCAGTTTTAAATTTGGAAAGTCAGAAAGAATTCCTTCAGGATGTTGCCAAAGAAAGACAAATTCGACTTTTTCAGGATTGGTGATTTCTGGGTAGACTTCAATGGAAAGTTCAGAATCGAGCTTATTGAATTGCTCAATCCAAACATCCGGATTCTTACCGGGACAAATAATAGCTAAACTCATACTGTTCTATACGAAGGAAATTAATTGTGGATGGAAAACTGGGGAAAAGGTTCAATTTTGATAAAAAAAACGAAGTATGCACTCTGTTTTATCTCTATAAAAACTTTCAAATTGCATCTCAATTCAAAACATACTTTCAAATTTTACGCTTAAGTATGTCTAAACCAAATTATAACTTCAATTTTAATGAAACAAAAAACCGTTCTAACAATAGCCTTTTTACTTTGTTGCGCTGTTTCTTTTGCGCAGCAAATCCAAATGCCACAGGCATCTCCATCGGCTAAAATTGCCCAAAAAGTCGGCTTGACGGATGTGACTGTGGACTACAGCAGACCTAGTACCAAAGGCCGCAAAATATTTGGAGAGCTTGTTCCCTACGGACAAATTTGGAGAACTGGGGCGAATGGCGCCACGGTTCTATCCTTTTCTACGGATGTAATCATCGACGGTACCACCATCCCTTCTGGTCAATATGCGCTTTATGCTATTCCAGGCAAATCTGAGTGGACGATGATTCTCTCAAAAAACATCAAACTGTGGGGAGCAATAGGTTACGAGCAAAGTGATGACCTTATCAGATTCAAAGCTAAACCCGAAAAACTTAGCAAGAAGGCGGAAACCTTTGAGATCAGCTTTGCAAATATGACAGATACAGGTTCTGATCTTTCATTGAAATGGGAAAATACAAGAGTTGATTTCAGAATAGAAACAGAAGTCGATCCCCTAGTGATGGCGCAAATCCAAGAATATGTGATTGATGGTGATACTTCAGACCCCAGCTTATTGTATTCTGCAGCCAGTTATTATTATACAAACGGCAAGGACATCAATCTAGCTTACAATTGGATAAATGAGTCTGTAGAAGCCGATCCGAAATACTGGACCATGCATCTGAAGGCAAAGATAGAAGCAGCTTTGGGTAAAAAAACAGAAGCTGTAGAAACTGCGACGGAAGCTATTGACTTGGCTGAGGAAGCCGGAAATCCAGACTATGTAGGATTGAATGAACGATTGATTAAATCATTGAAGTAATTCATCACCAGATATTCAATGTCAGATACTTAACTTAGAAAAGCCTCCAGATCGGAGGCTTTTGCTATTTATGATTGACTCGTGCTTTTGGAAGGAATGATCATCTGAAGTAGTGCTGCAAAAATCATCACTGAAAGACATCCGATAGGATTATACCAAAGGAAACCAATATCCCAAAGGTTGTTGTCCATTACATCTCCATTGTTGAAATGCACAAATAAAACCAGTCCCTGGGAAAGTAATGCCGCAATAAATACTGCCTGCCCTTTCACCCACTTCATAAAGAAAGCCACTAAGAAAATCCCAAGAATGGTACCATAGAAAAGTGAACCAAGTAGGTTGACTGCCTGAATTAAGTTCTCAAACAAAGATGCATAGGTAGCGAAGAGTATTGCTCCGACCCCCCAAAAAGCGGTAAAAAGCTTGGATGACATTAGGTAGTGCTTGTCAGATGCTTCTTTTTTAATCGAACGCTTATATAAATCTATAGTAGTTGTGGACCCTAATGCATTTAACTCGGAAGCTGTTGATGACATCGCAGCTGAGAAAATTACTGCGAAAAGCAACCCGATGATACCATTAGGGAGATTATCCATCACAAAACGCATAAATACATAATCGGTATCCCTGGTCTCAGCCACAGGATCATTGGTTACAATCAGTTCTTTTACCTCTTCGCGAATACTTTCCTGCTCAGACTTCAATACTGAGATTTCCTCGCGAATTTCTGTTTCCCTCACTTCATCACCTTGCTCTATCGCATCCAGCATTTCCAAGTAGGAAGATTTACTGAGTTCAAACTTCTCCGCATATTCTGCTTCCAAACCTTCAAATTCGCTAGCATATTCACTTTCTCGCAGCTTATCCGTCTGCACTTTGTTAAAAACTACCGGAGGTAAAAAGAACTGGTAAAAC
The DNA here is from genome assembly GCF_900182815.1 of Algoriphagus winogradskyi. Classification (GTDB taxonomy): domain Bacteria; phylum Bacteroidota; class Bacteroidia; order Cytophagales; family Cyclobacteriaceae; genus Algoriphagus; species Algoriphagus winogradskyi. The sequence goes on from NZ_FXUA01000001.1 coordinate 254,992, forward strand.
ACAAATACCATCACTCCAATAAAAAGAATGATGAATTGCATAGGGATCTTCAAAAAGCCATTCATTATCAGTCCCATTCGACTTTGAGAAAGTGTCTGGCCTGAAAGGTAGCGTTGTACCTGACTTTGATCTGTGCCGAAATAAGATAGGAACAGAAAGACAGCTGCAGTCATACCTGACCAGACATTGTATCGATCTGAGATATCAAACTCAAAGTTGATCATGTTCAGTTTATCCATCTTCCCAGCCACATGCATAGCTTCTTGAAATGAAATTGGCAGCAATTGGATAACTATTATCCCAGCCAATATCATCCCACCCATCATTACAGCCATTTGTTGCTTTTGGGTAATAGAAACGGCCTCAGTACCACCAGAGACTGTGTAAAGAATAACTACCGAGCCAATCAAAACGTTGGTAAATGTCAAATTCCAACCTAGCAAAGTGGACAATATAATTGCGGGGGCATAAATGGTAATACCTGCTGCTAAACCTCGCTGCAGAATAAACAATAGTGCTGCAAGGGTTCGGGTTTTCAGGTCAAATCTATTTTCTAGAAACTCGTATGCTGTGTAAACTTTCAGTTTGTAATAAATCGGAATAAAGACAACCGAAATAATGATCATTGCTAACGGCAACCCAAAGTAAAACTGAATGAATCGCATTCCGTCTTCATAAGCTTGTCCAGGAGTGCTCAAAAAGGTAATGGCAGAAGCCTGAGTAGCCATTATAGACAATCCAATCGACCACCAATTCATGGAGTTTTTACCTCTTAGGTAAGAATCCAGGCTCTTTGGACCATAAGTTTTATAAACTCCATAAGTCGCTATAAGCGCCAGCGTCCCAAAAAGTACAACCCAATCTAAAGTGCTCATGCGTAGGTGACTTTAAGCCAATTAAATAACACCATCAACAAAAGAAGGCAAGCCATTAATCCTGCATATAGGTATTTCCAACGTATCTGTTTTTCCTCCAAAACTATTGCTCGATCAAGTTTATAAATAATTTAATGGCACCTGGGACTCCTGCAGGCAACTCTCTGAAGAAAGAAATTCCGGTATAAATGTATATCCCATCTCCATATTTTGCATAGATCAGCGAGCCCTTCAAAGGATCTTCTCCTGGATCTTGGAATGACAGCGGGGTAGAATATTCAGGAGCAATATTCGCTTCAAAGTACAATCCTCTTTCCTGAATCCAATCGTCAAAATCAGCAACTGTGATTTTGTTAGGACCAACTAAAATCGGATGATCCCAATCCGCTTCGAATGGGGAATTCTCTACTGTCACCCGATCTCTGCTGATTGAAAAAGGATAAGGGCCGAGATTCTCAATAAGAAGGGGTCTACTCACATTGTATTGCACGACCACAGTCCCTCCATTGTTCACATAGGCCATTAAGTTTGCCTGATTGGCTGCTAGTTCGGCATTGGTATTGTATGCCCTGATACCGACCACAATGCTTTTATATTGTGATAGGTTAACTAAAGAATAGTCATTGATTTCCGTAACCTGGTAGCCTAAAGAAGAAAGAACCGCAGGAACATCATCTCCGGCCCCCATAATGTATCCGATTTTTGCGCCAGAAATTTTCCAGTCTTCCTGTATCAAATTCATTGAAGCAGAAGAGAAATAGGTCAAATTAGGAATGTGCTTATAGGAAATCCGGTGGGTTACCTGGTCAAAAGTGCCCCCTTCAGCAGTTTCGTATTGAGCTACAACTTCTCTCTTTTCATTTTTATCCAATTTGAAAGAGACTTGGAAAAGCTTTTTCTTTTGGCTTAACTTCTCCTCTACTCCTACTATTTCGAATTCATAATTCTGCAGGTTTTTAAATGTGAGATTTCCCTCTTTCATTTCTCCATTGAAATTGACCGTCACTGTTACAAGAGGATTAAGGTCTGAGATAAGAAATACATTTTGATCGGACACCTCCAGGTCAATCTCCGGAACTATTGTAAAAGGTTGTTTCACTTCACCATCAACCTGATCATTGTATTTGTATTCCAAAGGAATCGCCGTTTTGAATTCCTGTCCCTCGATTTTGAAAGTTAAGTCACCTCCTACCTTCATATCATTGAAGGGCTTTCCGATCATCTGTTGATCTTTCACATCATAGATTGCATCTACTACTGGGTTCACCAACCAATAAGGCTGTGAAAGCGGTGTGTTTTCTGGTATTTCAAACTCAATTGGAATTTGGAGAGTTTCGTTATTCAACGTAGTCCTTTTCTCGTCAGAATAGTAAGTACTTAATAACTGTAAAGAAATATCATTTATCAGGACTGAAGAAGGATTGTTGATAACCAGACTAGCTTTGATCGCTTCACCAGCATATCCAAGCTCTTGATTTGTTACAAATTCCATTTTTAACCCCAATATTTCAAAAATCAGCTGATCCAGTTTCTCAGCTTTCTCTAGAACCCAAGGTGTTTTGGAAGCTAGTGCCAATAGTTTAGCCCGAACGTCTAACAGAGAATTCAAGTTTGAAACTGGCGCGATGAAATTGAAATCATCAATTACTCTTTGGATCAAAGATTCGATATTTTTTCCACCTTCTACTTCCTCCCATCGATTTGGAATCCCTTCAAAAGCAGAAGTTTTAAAGGATTCTCCTTTAATAAACTGGAGATTATCTTCAGCCGCTCCTATTCTAGCCGTGGCACCAAAGCCTTGTGATTTATGCATGGTGCGACTATCGGCAGCAATTTGACTGTATGTTTTTCCCAGCAGGCTATTGTAATCCCCCACCTGAAAAATTGCATACTTTTCTTTTGGATTGGCTTCAAACTCTCCTCCAAAATTATATGAATTCCAAAATATCCTCCTAGGCTGCCAGGTCTCCACGAACTTCAATTGCTCTGAAAACGCAGTAGGATCCGCAGCCAAATCAAATGCTTCTTCAGCCAAAATAGCCGAAGTGGTGTGATGACCATGATTCCCTCCAGGAATTGTATTGAATCTAGTGATGATAATATCTGGCCTGAAACTTCTTACTACCCAAACCACATCGGACAACACCTTCTGTTTATCCCAATTTTGAAGAGTCTCATCTGGGTTTTTTGAATACCCAAAATCCATTGCCCTGGTAAAAAACTGCCTTCCCCCATCGGTCTCTCTGGCACGGAGCAATTCTTGTGTTCTGATTTGCCCGAGTTCAATTCCCAGTTCTTTCCCAAGCAAATTCTGCCCTCCATCTCCACGTGTCAAACTTAAGTATGCAACTTCCACATGCTCGCCATTCCGAAGGGTAGATATCAATTGGGTATTTTCATCATCCGGATGTGCCGCTACATACAATACCCTTTTGGTTTCTTTGAGCTGAAGCAGCTGATGATAAATTTCTGATGAAGGAACTGATTGAGAAATACAGATCAAACTGTTTAGCAACAAGGAAATAAATGCTAAACTACTGAACACTACTGGCTTGGTCATAAAAGGGCATTCTTTATCCCTACAAGCTAGAATAAGCCTGATGGAAATAAAAATATTTTTTGATTAAAGGAAAAAGAAGTGCTTAAGGGATGATTATCTTCCTCACTTTTCCAGGAATTGTGTAGCCAAAAGTAAATTCAAAAAAATCTGCCTTTGCTTTATGAGCCTTAATTTGTACCCCTGCAAATAGATTGTGATTCATTCTATAGCGCACACCTATTCTCTCATAGAAATTAGCTGTTTCTTCATTCAAATCAGCCTTACTCAGGTACACTCCAAGGGCAATAGGCATATATAGTTTCTCTGTCAATTTCCATTCCCAAGAGCCAACAACTGCAAAGGAGTTGACCTCTGAAAAAGTAATGCTTTCTCCAGGATATCGAAAATTTGCGCCTCCACCATAAAACCAATCTAAACCTAAACCCATCCGGTATTTATATGAAAGTTCCCAAAGGTAATTCACTCCTAATCCTCCTCTGAAATAAGCTCGCTCTCCAATAGCATAGCTTTTCAAACCGGTATAAGCTGTAATATTCAAGAAAAACCTTTTTTCTAAAGGAGGAAATTCGGGTTTAGGACCAGGGTGAAATTCTTCTTTATCCAGAGGAACTCTAATTCCTACTGAAATAGGAATAAAATTGATTCCAGAATTAGGCTTTTTAATAGATCCATTTGAATAATGCTTGGCACCTATTGAAGTAAAAACATCAAATCTATTAGAAATCTGGTAAGAAGCTTTAAATCCGAAATGAATGTGAACATTTACCGCAGATCCTACGAATCCGTTTATGGGATTAGTTTCTGCATCATAAGGATTCATATTGAAACCTAAACCAATTTGCGTGAAATAGCTAAAATTCAGTTTTCTATCAAAATTGAGCTTACCGAATGGAACCTCCCCAAAAGCATAAACGCCCATTGGCCTTCCTATTTCAGTGTAATAATTAATAGCAGATGTGAAACCTACTCCATAGCTAGGAAATCGGTTGATGTAATTGTAGTGATTATTTTCGCTGCTTCTCCATCCAAAACGTACATCAAAACCTTTGTAATCAATCCTATCTATTAATTCATTAGCCCAATCTTTATTGTTGCCGATGATAGGCCCTTGATCATAAGAAAATTCGATAACCTTTTTGGATTGACCATTTGTTTGAAAACTAAATAACCCAAAAAATAAACAAGCCAATATTTGTACTCCTTGCAATCGCATAGATACTTTAAATTTTCAGAGGGCAAAGATATAGATAATGCAAAAAACTCGGCTATCTATTTTGAATCTAGGTTCCGACAGTAAATCACCGAACAATTCTAGCAGCTATGGCCCCCATGACTAAAACAAAAAAAGCCTCTGAATAGTGATTCAGAGGCTTCAATTCAAGTATTAAGACAAGAATTACATGTTATCCTGCCAATTCGGACCTTTCAATTCGATCAACATTTTATTATATTTTTCCATTTCAGCTTCATTCTTCAATCGAAGGTTAACTTGATAAAGAATGGCCATGATATCAGTATTATCAGGTCTAATTTCTAGCGCTTTTTCAAAATATGGAATTGATTCTGCGTAGTAACCATTAGATTCTTTATTCATAGACTCCGATCTAGCTTCCCACTCTTCGTCTGAAAGAGCTCCTAATTCTACAACGATTTCTCTAGATTTTTCTAGCAAAAGAGCACCTGCATAATAGTTTCCATCATAGAATTCAGGATCTGCAACTACTGACTTTTTGTAATCCTCAAGAGCACCATCCATATCGCCAGCTTGTTCCTTCAAGTATCCTGATCTCAAAAGAATACCTGCGTTATTTGGGTCATTTTTCAATGCGTCTTGAATGGAAGCCATTGCTTCGTCCATTTTATTCAATTGAAGTAGCAATTGGATCTCGTACTCAGCCAGGATTTTATCTTCAGGATAATCCTCTTTAGCAGCCATTATCAAATCATAAGCAGCCTCCGGGTTTTTATCTTCACCTGTTAGAATTTGAACCATTAAATAATAAACAGTCAGCTTATTATATTCTTCTACATCTAGCAAATATTCAAAATGCTTCTTTGCTTCCTCATATTTACCGAGTTCATTAGCAATAAAACCAGCGTTATAATGAATAGTAGTATCCGAAAGATCTACTTCACCTGCTAGATCAAAGAACTCATAAGCCATCTCCTCATCACCATCGTTATATCTCTCTAATGCCTTGTCAAAAGCAATGTTTTTGAGCGTATAGATAGAATATGGTCTTAGGTTGTCAGGAACACCTGGCATATCATCTGCATAAACTTCTTCGCCTACACCATTTTCTTTGTCACTTCCTGCCATTTCAAATGCTTTGAAATAAGTTGATAAAGCAGTATGTCCAGTTTCTACAGTAGAAGCAGTATTACTGGAATCAGAACCAAACATTTTGGTTTCAATCTGTGCCTTTAAAAGGTAAGTCGCAGGATCGCCTCCCGTTTCTGGATCAGAGCTTGCAGCTTCTATGTCGGTCATTGCAGCAGCGAGATCTCCGGATTTAAAGTTCTTCTCTGCAGAACGAACGACTTTTTTTTGTCCAAAAGCCAGGGTCGTTGCACCGATCAAGGCCATTGATAGAATTAGCTTCTTCATTTTAGCGTATTTTTCTTGTTTGGTTGGTTATTCGTTTATTTCATTTGATTCATCGGAAGAGTTTTCAGAATCATCAGCTTTAGGCTCTTCACTAGTAGTATCAGCGTTCTCGTCTGTTACTTCTAAGGTGTCTTCTAAAACTTCTACATCCTCTTCTTTTGATATTTTTTCAATAGAAGAAATTTCGTCATTCTCCCCTATTTTAATCAATCGAACTCCTTGAGTAGCTCTTCCCATAACGCGAAGACCATCGACAGAAATTCTGATTGTGATCCCAGACTTATTGATAATCATCAAATCATCTGTTTCTACTACTTCTTTGATTGCAACTAGTGCTCCGGTTTTCTCGGTTACATTCATTGCCTTCACTCCTTTGCCTCCACGATTGGTGATTCTATATTCGTCTAGACTGGAGCGTTTTCCGTATCCCTTTTCAGACACTACGAGCAGGGTGGCATTTTCTTCAGATGCACATACCATGCCAATCACATAGTCATTATCATCATTTAACCTGATCGCTCTAACACCAGTAGCTGTTCGACCCATTGGCCTTACTGCTTCTTCGTTGAAGTGAATAGCTCTTCCAGATTTTGCTGCAATCACGATATGCTGGCTGCCATTGGTCATTTCTACATTTACCAATTGGTCATCCTCACGAATATTTAAAGCAATGATACCGTTTGTTCTAGGTCGACTGTATTGCTCCAAGGTAGTCTTCTTAATTACTCCTTGCTTAGTGACCATAACTAAGAAGTGATTGTTCAAGTAATCCTGATCATTCAAATCCGCCACCTGGATAATGGAACGAATCTTATCATCTTGCTCAATGCTGATCAGGTTCTGAATTGGTCTTCCTTTGGAAGTTTTAGATCCTTCAGGGATAGCATAGGTTTTCAACCAGAATAATTTTCCTTTGTCGGTAAAGATCAACAAGTAATTATGCGTGGATGCTGTAAATAAGTATTCTGTAAAATCATCTTGTTTGGTACTTACGCCGCGTGATCCTACTCCTCCCCGTCCTTGAGTTCTGTATTCTGTAAGCGCAGTACGCTTCACATATCCTTCATGAGACACCGTGATAATCACTTCCTCATTTGGAATCATATCTTCATAACTGAAATCTTCAGCATTATGCTCGATTTCAGTTCTTCTATCATCAGCATAGCGGGTTTTCATTTCTGAAAGCTCTTCTTTGATGATTTCCATTCTCTTGTCTTCATTCGCAAGAATTTCTTTGAGTTCCTCGATCAATGCCATGATCTCGTTGTACTCATTGATGATCTTCTCACGCTCCATTCCAGTCAATCGCTGCAATCTCATATCGAGAATAGCTCTTGCCTGAATCTCACTCAACTCGAATCTTTCGATCAAGCCATTTCTTGCTGTCTCAGGATCGGCAGAATTTCTAATCAAAGAAATCACCTCATCCAAGTGATCCAACGCGATCAAATATCCCTGGAGAATATGAGCTCTTTTCTCAGCTTCTCTAAGTTCATACTCTGTTCTACGAATCACTACCTCATGTCGGTGATTGACATAATGTACGATCATATCTTTCAGATTCAGTGTATGCGGTCTACCTTTTACCAAGGCAACATTATTCACTGAGAATGAAGTCTGTAGCTGTGTATGCTTGTATAAATTATTAAGAACAACACTGGAAATAGCATCACGCTTTAATTCGTAAACAATGCGCATTCCAGAGCGATCTGACTCGTCACGAATGGCAGATATTCCATCGATTTTCTTTTCATTGATGAGCGCAGCAGTTTTTTCTACCATGCTTGCCTTATTCACCATGTATGGAATTTCGGTGATGATAATCATCTCCTTATTTCCACCATCTTTGACTTCCACATTCGCCTTACCACGCATAACCACTCTCCCTCTACCAGTCTCGAATGCAGCTTTTACTCCATTGTAACCATATATAATACCACCAGTAGGGAAATCAGGAGCAATGATATGCTCCATCAACTCAGATATAGTGATATCATTATTGTCAATGTATGCTACAATGCCGTCAATTACTTCACCTAGGTTGTGAGGGGCCATGTTCGTAGCCATACCTACTGCAATACCGGAAGCTCCATTCAATAAAAGTGCTGGAACTTTTGCAGGTAAAACAATTGGCTCCTTGAGGGAGTCATCAAAGTTGAATTGAAAATCTACTGTCTCTTTATTGATATCCACCAAAAGCTCCTCAGCTATACGCTTAAGTCTGGCCTCGGTATAACGCATAGCCGCAGGATTATCTCCATCCACTGAGCCAAAGTTACCTTGACCATCCACCATTGGATACCTCAGAGACCAAGGCTGGGCCATACGAACCATCGTTTCGTACACGGCTGAATCACCATGAGGGTGATACTTACCAAGCACCTCACCGACTATTCTGGCTGACTTCTTATAAGGTTTGTTATGTAATACTCCCAGTTCCTGCATTCCAAAAAGGATTCTGCGGTGTACTGGTTTTAGTCCATCTCGGACATCTGGAAGCGCTCTTGAAACAATAACCGACATCGAATAATCGATGTAGGCACCACGCATTTCCTCTTCAATGTTAATGGGTATGATGTTCTCGTTTTCTCCTTGAGCCATATAATGCTATTCACGGGGTCGATTAAGCCTGCAAGATAGTAAAAACCTGCTCTATTTGAAAAGAGATTATAAAGTACAAAGACGATAATCAAGACTTTAATACCACTGTCCTACTTTCCTGTCCTGAAAATTAAAAATACCACTTCCTCTGTACTCAATTCCGTTGTGCATATGCTTCATCACAACGCCACAGCCTGCAATTTTGCATCGTTTTGTTCCTGGAAAACGAACAGCAAGTCCTAATTGCATTGCATAAACCTTTTGATCAAGGTCTTGGAATTCGGAAAAATCAGATGCTGCATAAGTGAACTTGCGGAAATCAGCTCCTCCTTTTACAAATAATTTAGTATACTCGGAGAAGTCCCGTTCTATCCTGAGAGCTAATCCATAATAATTTTTATCTGAAACGGCCAACCGAGGAACATATGGACCAGCGCTACCAACTAGTGCCGGATCATAAGCCTTCTTAAGATCCAGCTTGCCGAATTCCGCTTCAAAAATAAACCTCCAAGGATAATTCTGTCTAGCTCTCTGTCTAAGTTCTGACTGCATGTAAAGATTGGATGAAGAATAATTTCTATATCTCCAATTCAAAAATGCACGTCTTCTATTTGCATCATATAGGACCAACCCTACAGTTCCGTATAATTTATTGACTTGGTAGGTAACTCCTTCGAAGTCAAACTGATAATCTCCACCTTGCATGGGAGCTAAATTTCCCCACTCCTGACCAAAGCCACCGCCAATTGTTAAAAGATTGAAAAGGTTAATTCTTAACCCGCCATTCCAATTTGGAAAAACCCAATCTCCGCCTTTCATTTCTAGAGGGTTTTCTTCAGAAATAGCTAAAGGATCTCCATCGAAATTCTGAAAGCGGGAAAATGGGTAAAGATTAGTATTGGCTGAATAAAAATTTGTTCCAAATTGCTGATAAGCACCACCTCCTGATAGCTCTACGCTGAACGCTTCCAGCACATTCCTAGTCACATTCCCTAACCCAGACTCACTTTTAGGATTTTTGGCTTTTTGAGAAATTCCAAAAATATCTTCTTCCTGTGCTAAAACAGTAGTGAGAATAAAACATAGAAACAAGGTGATAGGAAGCTGTCTGTAATTCATAATAATCTAAACGAAGGCTCGGGACTCTTGGTGTGAAATTAAAAAAAAATGCCTCCCAATCAGGAGGCATTTTCATATTAACTTAAATAATTTCTTATTTTCCGTCAGTTGGTTCTTCAGTATCTTCTTTCTCAGCTTCTTGCTTTGCCTTCATTTCGGCAATCATAGTATCAAGTTTCTCCTGAACAGCAGGATCTTCTTTGGTTGCGGCTAATACTTTATTGTAAGTACCAGCTCCCAAAATCTCCTCATCCATTATCAGCCCAGTTTTGTATTCTTTCAAAACTCCCTGCAGCGATCCTTGAAATTCTTTTACTTCTTCGAAAGCAGCTTTTTCTTCATCTGTGACATTTGCTTCCGTCATTTTAGCTTCGTCACCCCAAGCAGCTTTGATTTCATTATATCTTGCTCCACCTTGAAAAATCTCATTTTCCAAGATCATGGCTTTTAATTCTTCAGTTTTTGAATTTACATAATTGTCAAATGTTACCTCTACATTTGCATATTTAGCCAAGTCTTCATCTGTGACTTTCTCCTCATCTTGTGCGTAAGCAGCAAGCCCTAGGAACGCGAATAACGCTCCGAAAAGCAATACTTTTTTCATAAACATTGTGATTTTAATTTCCTTATAATGTCTAATAAAACTCTCAAAAGCGAAAAATTCAAGAATTTCGAGGCCTTTTTAAGATATTTTATGATAAATGGCTTTTCACAAAGTCAAACCAGCTCAATGCTCTTTAGTTGATGGATTGTCAGAACAGGATCAGGAGAGTTGAAAACAAAACTTCCGGCAACTAAAATATCAGCACCTGCCGCTAATAACTTTGGAGCGTTATTCAGATTAACCCCTCCGTCAATTTCTATCTTAGTATTAGATCCCTTAGCCAAAATTAAATCCTTCAAACGTGCCACCTTAGAATAAGTATTTTCTATAAACTTCTGACCTCCAAACCCTGGATTTACTGACATCACAATGACTTGGTCAATATCCTGGATCACATCAGATAAAAGTTCTACTGGCGTATGAGGATTGATGGCAACACCAGCTTTCGCTCCCAGACTGTGGATCGCCTGCAAAGTTCTATGCAAATGTGTGCAGGCTTCATAATGAACAGAAATCACCTCTGCTCCAGCTTTCCTAAAGTCTTCTAAATAATTATCCGGATTTTCAATCATCAAATGCACATCCAAAGGTTTTTTTGCATGACGTTGAATCGCTTCGGTCACAGGAATTCCAAAAGAAATATTGGGTACAAATACACCATCCATTATATCCACATGGATATAATCCGCCGCCGATGAATTCAACATTTCTACTTCTCGTTGGAGATTTGCAAAATCAGCAGCTAGTATAGATGGGGCAATTAAAGGGGCCATGAATTATATGTTGAAGATGTGAAAAAACGAATTTACAACTCAAGCCACAATTTCCTATTGTCTGAGCAATTTGCTTTGCTTGATTAATGCGCCATCCTGCATTTGAATTACATAGAACCCTGGTTTTACACCTTGCAGTAGAATCCTAAATGGCTCTTTAGCAGAGGATCTATTCAAGGTCTCATTTTCCAAAGCTCTACCGTTAAGATCTATGAGGGTAAATTCAGCACTAAGGCTGTGTCCAAAGTAAATGTTTAATTGATCTCCAAGTACCGGGTTAGGAAAAACATTCCATACCATTACTTCTTCATTTTCTTCAACGCCAAGGATTTCTCCGTAGTAGGCTCTATAGAAATTAGGAATGCCGTAGCCTAATAAATTATCCGGTTCATCAGCTTGAGTACCGCTATTCAAAAGTGCTTCAATTAACTGATCCTTTGTCCATTCAGGTTTGGCTTCCCAAAGACCCGCAGCCAACGCTGCAATCTGAGGAGCTGAGAAGGAAGTTCCGTTGGAATAAGCTTGGTTACCATTTGAGCGAATTAAAGAGGCTCCCTGTCCTAAAGCTGCAAGGTCAGGTTTTATTCTTCCATCTCCTGTTGGTCCACGGGAACTGCTGCTAGCAATATCCAACTCATTATCTACAGATCCTATCGCTAGAATACCTTTAGCATCGGAAGGAGACGATAATGTGGATACCCCGGGACCATAGTTCCCAGCGCTATTTACCACCAGTATCCCTTTACTTGCAGCTATACTTGCCCCTCGTGCTATAATAGTCGTCTCTCCATCCAAGTCTTCTAGCGTATAGTTCATGTCAGGATCATCAAAATCATAATAGCCCACCGAGCTACTGATGATATCCGTCCCTAAACTATCTGCGAACTCAGCTGCCCTCACCCAGTTGTATTCTTCCACCCAAAATTCCGTGGCAACTTCCTCTGTCATAGCAAGGATGTAATCAGCGTCCGGAGCTCCAGCAACCATTTTTCCAGGTTCATTAGAAGCTATCAGTGAAAGCACATTTGTGCCATGCTGATTATCCGAATAAACATTATCATTCCACGGCCTCACAAAATCCATAGTAGAGATGATTTGCCCATTTGTTTGTAGATGTGCCAAAGGACTGGCAGTTTGAGCTCCAGGGAATCCTGCATCAAAAACAGCTATGGAAACTCCTTTGCCCGTGAAACCTTCTTCATGCATCAAATCAATTCCTATCAGAGAATTCTGAAAATCATAGGTTTCTTCATTTGCGGCTAATATTCGGGCATTTTCAGCATCTGGAGGACAATATCTATTACTGACTGAAGCAAAAATTCTTTTTCCAACCCGTGCATTCGGACTTGGGATAAATCCCTTTCCCACCAGCTCGACTTTTTCAACAAACGGCAAAGCTTCTATTTCCTTAACATTAGTAGCATCTGTCACCAATAAAGTAGCATTAAACCACTTGCTAGAATACAGGATGTAATTAGACTTCTCGTAAACTGCTTCTACATACTTCTGCGCAACAGGAAGATCCAAACTATCCGGTGCAACGCCTTCTTTACTTCTTCGATCCAGCGCTTTTTGAGAAAGGAATTCACTTGGTTTATCCAGTGAAAGAGTTTGTTGAGGCTTATATTTATAGAAAACAGCATAACGATCCTGGGCAGCCAAACTGCCAGAAAAAGTCATTCCTAAGAGAACAAAAGCTAAAAATTTAATCCTTCCCATAATCGGTCAATTTTATTTGCACCTTAAATCCTGAATCAATCAGCATATCTCCCAAACAATCATTTCTTGAACAGTAGGTTAACACCTCGTCGTACTTTTCCACCAAGCCTATACCTAAGTCGTAAACTTCAAATCGAATATCTCTGTAAGTTACTTGATCGTCACTATCTTCTTGATTGACCCGGATAGAATTGCCCGAATTAATTAACTCGAAATCATCCGCTAATTCATCTCTATAGACATTCCCATTCCAAACAATACCGTCTTTGGGAGGAAAAACTAAGGTAACCAAGGGCTGATTTTCAATCGTACGTACCAAAGCAAGGTCTCGTTGGGTGAGGGTATATTCCAACACCTGAATCCAAGTGGTCTCATCCGTAGATTTGCTACGGTTTACGATAAAAACTTGCTCCCCTTCTGCATTTATATAAAAGCTTCGAATACGATCCTTATAGAAAAATAATTCCTGCTCCGAATCATTTTCACCAAAATAGATTGTTTGATCTACTTCATAAACCCAAAACAATCCAACTTCCAGCGGTTGAAAGTCATAGCCCAATTCCACTTGTGAATCCTCGATTTCTCGATCACAAGAAGTAAAAAGCGTAACTATTAATAATAAAATAAGCGGTAACTTTCTTTCCATATTTATTATTCAATGACTAAAAATACTAGTATTTTCCTAAAGATAGACTAAGCAGATTACAGACAGTTTCGAAATACTTTTTTCAAGCCAATCATCCTGTTTAAATTAGCAACTTTAAAATTTAAATCATGGCTTTAAGCACTTTTGTAAAAATAAGCGGCATCACCAATCTTTCAGATGCCAGGTATTGTTCGGGAATGTATGTGGATTTGTTAGGCTTTTCTTTAGAACAAGAATCTGAAAAATTCATCAATCCCACGCAGTATAACGAAATCACAGGATGGGTTTCTGGACTTGAGTTTGTCGGAGAATTTCAAAGCTACGAGTCAGACAAAGTCCTACACACTTTAGAAAATTACCCTACAATAAAGTGGGTTGAGCATGACAGGATTGATCCACTAGTAGATTTGGAAGGCAAGGGATTTGGCTTGATTTATAAAATGGATTTAGAAGATGTTCGACACATTGAATTGGAAGTTGCTGAAAAATTAAATGCTTCAGGAATCATTTTTCATGTCACCTCCATCCACGAGGAGCTTACTGATGAGGATAAAAAAGCGATAAAAATATTAAGTGAAAATTGCAGGGTTATTTTAGGAGTAGGGATTACTTCAGAAAACGTCCTAGACCTTATTACTGAACTTGGGATTTATGGAATAACGCTAGCAGGCGGAAAAGAAATCAAACCAGGTCTAAAAGACTTCGATGAACTTGCAGATATACTTGAAACATTGGAAGAGGATGAATAAAAAAATCATTTTCACAAAAAAGGCTATTGGAACTTATCCAATAGCCTTTTTTGTGTCAAATCCTGGATGCTTTAAGGTTGGTCAAATAAATCGGATGATTCATAAGGGCTGTTATCACCTGTGAATAATGAACCATCAATAAATCGGTGACTAATTCCGATATCTCTTAATTCCATCAAATCGTGGTCGTCCAAATTAATTTTAGCAGCTGCCAAATTCCCTTTGATTCTATCCTTATTTACGGATTTGGGAATTACAGCAATATCTCTAGCGATAGACCAGGCAATTAGAACTTGTCCAGCGCCTACTTTATGTTTATCCGCAATCTCCTTTACTACGGGATCAATCAATAGTTTCGGATCTTTTTCATGTTTTTCTGCCCTTGAATCTGGAGAACCAAGTGGAGAATATGCAGTCATTAAAATTCCATGCTCTATGCAATACTCAACCAAGCCATCCTGCGGAAGATATGGCTGCATCTCTACTTGGTTCATTTCAGGTAATTGGCCACCGAGTTGCACCAATTCATCCAGCTTTTTTTGATTGAAATTAGAGACTCCTATGTGTTTGGCATATCCCATTTCCTTCACCTCTTGCATAGCTACCCAAGTTTCAGCTATGGAAACCTCATCGTAGGTATAAAAGTCTTCTCTATCTTTTGGAAAACCCACGCCAGCTTTAAAAGCAATAGGCCAGTGTATCAGATATAGATCTACATAATCCAATTTCAAATCTGAAAGTGTCTTTTGCAAAGCAGGCAAAACTTGCTCTTTTTTATGTGAATTATTCCAAAGCTTTGACGTCACAAATAATTCTTCTCTCGTAACCAATCCTTCTGAAATTGCCTTTGCAATACCTTCCCCTACTTCGTTTTCATTCTGATATACAGCCGCACAATCTATGTGTCGATAGCCAGCTTCTATTGCCCAGTAAACAGCCTGACTAACTTCTCCTGGTTTACTTTTCCATGTTCCTAACCCGATAATTGGGAGTTTATCTCCGTTTTTAAAGCTTAAGTTTTTCATATGATTATAAAAATTTAGATTATGATATGAGTGAATTCTTAACAGAATAAACCCTGCATTTAATTCACTCGATTCTTTAAATATTTCTTAAATCTATTCATTACCCAAAGATGAATTTTAGCCTGAGTGTTCACATAGATCAGCCATGGCAATCTTGGCACAAATTCATGAATAGCTGAGATAATGTATTTATTATCTAAAACCCCACGAAACTCCAACCATCCGTGATCAAATCGCTTCACTAGCCAGCCACCGGAAATGTAAAAGAGCTGCCTACTTTCTTCACTTCTATCTGGAATCATGGTCAGTTGCAACATTGGTTTTTTAGTCCACAATAGATAAAACACAATTTCTCCACTTTCGAGCATTTCTCCATTGATCCAAAACTTAAAGAATGTGGGTAGCCAAATATTATAACGCTGAGCCACCCAAGTTGCTGAGTGTCCATGGGTGTTTGACATTCGCTGTATGCTTCTTACAGTATTCTTTACTTTATCTAACGGGTAAAAGCTTGGAGTTTTAAGTTCTACAGTAGAATCCAGCGCAGCTCTGACCGATTCTTCGTATGTCAGGTAATCAATATGCTTCTCTTTGAACTTCAATTCCTCGGACACCGTCAACGTATGCTTCAAACTTTCCACTAAGGGTGAAACCAATTGAGGAGGAGATTCGCCAAAAAAGCCAACCCAAAGCTTCGAAAGCCCCAAAGAGAAAACGGGAACTGAGAAAACCAACCTCTTCTTCCCTAGCTGAACGGCTGTCAACTCCAGCATTTTTCGATAAGAAATCACTTCAGGATTCCCAATTTCTATTGCTTTACCAAATACATTCTCATTTCCTACACAGGTATCAATAATATCTAAAGTGTCGCGCAAAGAAATAGGCTGGGTCAAAGACTCTGTCCACTGTGGACACATGAGGACAGGCAAGTTAGTCACTAGATTCTTAATCATATCAAACGATGATCCTCCCGGCCCTACTATTATCGAAGCCCGAATAGCGGTAAGTTTAGCAGACCTAGAACCTAGGGATTGTTCTACTTCAAGACGACTTCTGAGATGTCTAGACAGACTTTCTCCCGTCTCTTTTGGCAGCAATCCTCCTAAGTAAATGATCTGCTTTACTTTGTTTAAATGAGCCGCTCGGCTAAAATTATCAGCAAGTAGTAAATCGGTATCTTCAAAACTACCTTGATTTAGACGTGTGGAAGCATTCATAGAATGTACCAAGTAGATCGCGACATCTACCCCCTTAAGCACTTCAACTGTACTTGAAATTGAATACAATTCCACCTGCTTCCAAGTCACTTCAGGGTATGGATTATCCTTTACCTTTCTTCTACTAAGAGCAATAATATTGTATTTGTGGCGGAAGTGGTGAATAAACCAGCGACCCACATATCCACCTGCACCGGCAAGTGCGACAGTTGGCTTAGAAACAGATATAGGTTGATTAGTTAATTTCATAATAAAGAGCTTAACTAACCAACCTATTATTTGGTGGTCCTGTTCAGTATAAATTTATTTTTCTTTGGCTTTTTCTAAAGCTTCAGTCGTAGTGAAGTATTTCACAATCATATTTGGCACTTCCCAATCCGGCATATTTTTATTGGCAAAATATTCCAAATACTTTTCAGTTACCTGAGCAAAATGGGCCTCATGTCCATTATGATACTTCTCTGGGATGATTACTTTGTACTTATTGTCCGTGATTTTTTCCAGATCTAACCCCGGAAAACGACCTTGCAACTTCTCTTTTACCAAGCTTGCTAAAGAATCATCTTGTCCATCCAATAATTCCACATACAAGGTGGCAACATAATTCTCATCTGCACCTTGCTGTATAATTAGATTGGCTTTGGTTCCACGCATCATGCTGTAATGAGTATCTGCAGCTCCTTCGGGCGCTTGAAAATTCCAGATCACACTTACTTTAGAATGCACACCCTTCAGCGTGTAATTCATCTCTCCATTACTATTCACGCTCAGCTTACCGTCAGATACGTTTTTCTGAAGAAAATCAGGAAACTCAGCTTTACCTGTAACCAACTTGAACTGCTCTAAATCCAAATCTGTGGACCAAAGTTTAGCTGATTGCATCTCAACATCTGTAGTATCCAAAGTAACTCCTGGAAAAGCCTCCCATTGGATCAAATCCACTAGATGAGTCGTTACATCAACGATACCAGTTCCTTCAATATCTGTATCAAAAAACCAGTCCGGACGAACAAGAGGATTTCCTGATACATATTTGAAGAAATGATGTACAGATTCCTTTGTAATGGCTGGATTCTCAGGCGTGCCTTTTTCCAGTTCCCCAAAAACCGCTGCATCCATACTCAGTTCTTTTTGCAAAATCGTGCTGATCTCAAAACGCTCAGTCATGATATCATAAAGCAACAAATCCTTTTGTGATGCCTCATCAAAAGCATGGAGCAGCTTTTTAAATCCATCTTTATTAATCACCAGAGGCTTATCAGCATAGACGTTGATTCCATTGGAAATTGCAGCAGAGATGTAATCAATCTTACGATCGTTTTTTCCTGCTACCATCATCACATTGCCAGGCTTAGTCGAGATCATTTGATCTAAATAATCCTCACCAGTACTTACCTGCAAACTCCAGGCAGTCGGATCCTCTTCACGGTTATTGTACCCAGAAAGTCTATTCATGTAGTCTTTCAGTTCAGGTCCTTCTGGAGCAAAAACATAGACTGTAGAATCCACTTGAGGATACATGGATTTATGAATTAATCCGGCATGAAAATGTCCCGGGTCAAGGGACATAATCGTAATCTCAGCCTTAGTTTCAGAAGCCTCAGTCACAGTTTCTTTATTTTCGCAGGAAAACAAAATTCCTGCAGCCAAAGCTACTAGAGCAGTATTTTTCAAAATATTCAATAATTAAATTTTCACATAATTAGTACCATAAGGTGCTCTTTGTGGTCTTTCCAACATTGAGTTTGCCTCTGGATCATTTATAAATTTTTCTGCTGCAGCATCCCATTCCAGCTTCCTTCCAAGTTTCATGGAAATGTGCGTGACAAGGCATACTGAACAAGAACGATGACCGATTTCAACCGGAGAAAGTAATTCGTTATTACCCTGAATCGCTCCCAGCCAGTTGCCATGGTGTTCATCACTTCTGATCAACTGTATTTCGTCAGGTCCAATTACTGATTTCAGAATTTTAGGATCTGAAGCATCCAAGGCTTTGGCACTATTCCCCTGCGCTACAGGATCTGAAGTGGAAGCCACATAATTACCTCTTGAAACCCAGATCCATCCTTCCGTACCTTCGTAACGAATTCCATTCGGGTAGCCACCACTTGTGTACATAGTGATACCATTATCATACTCAGCTTTTGCCATAAAGTCTCCATGCACATTCCATAATCCTGAATGAGGGAATTCAGCTACTGCTTGAATGTATCGTGGACCAGTAAGCTCAGTATCCATTCCCCAAGCGGCAGAATCATAGTGATGCTGTCCCCAGCCTGTGATCATACCTGCTCCAAACTGCTCCAATCTCAACCATCCCGGACGGTCGTATCCTTTCTGTGGATGTACGCCTATTTCTGTATACGGGACCTCAGGGGTAGAACCCAACCACATATCATAATTCAAGTTGGCAGGAACAGGCATAGGTGCGGCCTCAGGTCCTGAGGGATCTCCTGGGAGACCGATCTTCACAGTGTGAAGCTTACCGATTCTTCCATTTCTTACCAATTCTGCTGCAATTCTAAACTGCTCACTTGAACGTTGCTGGGTACCAAGCTGAAGGACAGTTCCTGACTTTTTCACAGCATCAACCAGCTGTCGCCCTTCACGGATAGTCAGGGAAGTTGGTTTTTGTACATAGACGTGCTTACCAGCCAATGAAGCTTCCATAGCTGGCTGAGAATGCCAGTGATCTGGAGTACTGATTACTATGGCATCAATATCCTTATTCTGAAGCATGTCCTTATAGTCTCCATATTGTTTTACGTCGAGATATGCTTTTCCCATTTTCTTGGTGTAGTAATCTTCTACACGCTTTTTGCCATCCGCCATGCGGTTGCTATCCAAATCTGAAACTGCAACGATACGAGCTATATCATGCTGCCAAACACCTGGCATATCATGATCGCGCGCGATTCTACCACAACCAATTTGACCTATATTGATTTTATTACTAGGGGCATTTTTTCCAAAAACTGAAGCAGGTACAATAGTAGGAAATCCTATTGCTGCACTTGCTAAGGTGGTGTTTTTAATAAATTCTCTTCTTTTCATTTCACTTTAGGGTTAATTATCACTTGAATTTATTTCACGAAAGCTCTCCAGTAAGCATCTGCTTCAGCTGCAGTCATCTTACCGTCAAAGACAATCATTCTGTATTTTAATGTATATCGTTTGTTGGGTAAAAGCTCCCAAGACTCATGTCTAATCGGGGTAAATTCTATAAAGACATTACCTATTCCATTGTAATTATCTTCTGGCCATACGCGTAAAGGTTCTGGGTGAGATTTATTCGTGTTGTGACTTAAGAACAGGATCCCACTCTCTCCCGATGTAGCATCAGTTTCTCCCTGTACGATGATCCATTTTGCATTTGTTCCATCCGCGGTTTTTCTGGTATCACCTTCGGAGGTTAAAACAGAACTGTTATCCGTTCCCCATTGCTCTGTAGCACGGAAACCAATGCCTCCGCCATATCGGTAATCATCAAGTAAGATTCCCCCAGGTATTTTAGTCTCAATTGTACTTGTGTAATCGACCATATATCGACCTTTGTCTGCAGGTTTTACCTTGATGCGAAGATCCTCTGCTATAGCTATCCGTTCAGATTCGGGAGCTTTCAAATCAAGGTGATTTTGACGAACATTGAGTTCGGCTGCACCACCCGCTACTTTTTTAGATAGCACATGAGAAAAGTCTACTCGGCCTTTTTGGTCTCCCAAATTCCAAAAGTCTACTTCTCTACCACTGATGGTGGCACGTGTCCAAGGTCCCCAGATTCCATAGTGATGATAATGGTCTTTTGGTTGAATTCTAGTAAGAACTTGTCCCGACGGGGATTTTAGCGGGTGAATAAACCCAGATTTTGCAAAATCTTTTTTTATGCCTTCAGGCACGTCTGCTACAGCCGTTTGATAGCTTAGAACAGCCTGATTACCAATCACGAAATCAATTCCGCTAGATGTCTCTTTTAACTCCACTTTTTGCGCAAACACTGATACCATTAAACATAGGTAAATCACTGGTACGCAGAAAATTCTTTTGAATATCATATAAATTTCAGGTTATTGGGATCGAATTTTAAAGATATAGAATTCTAAATTATCGACTAACCCGTTCATCTAATTACCCCATGAAGAAAATTATTATCTACGGAATCGTTTTCCTAGCATCCCTTAATTTCACTCTTGCACAGAACCCAACAGAGATCCCTTTGGATCAAGCTTGGAAAGATAAAATCACAGATTTAGCACCTGAAAAAGCCAATTTCCCTTTCAAAAAGAAAAAGAAAATCTTGGTGTTTTCGCTTCATACAGGCTTTTGGCACTGGGTAAACCCACATACTGCTGCAATGATTGAAATCCTCGGTGACAAAAGTGGCGCCTTTGATGTGACTACAAGTACTGACATCGCTATGATGGAAAAAGACAAGTTGAAAGAATTTGATGCTGTCGTATTTGATAACACTAACTCTAAGCCTCAGTACAGAAATCTATTTGTTGATGTATTCAGCGAAGATGCATCGATGGATAGCGTAGCCGTATGGAAAAAAGCAAACGAGCTGGAGAATAACATCATCCAATACGTGAAAAAAGGAGGCGGAATTCTCGTTGTACATGGAGGAAATACCATGTTAAATAACTCCATGGAGTTTTCAAAACTAACCGGAGGCAGCTTCGATTATCATACAAAGCAGCAGGCATTCCAGGTAAGAATTGAAGATCCTTCTCACCCATTGACTAAGTCCCTTCCAGCTGAAGGATATAACCATGTGGATGAGCCATACTTCTACAAAGGCGCTTATGATGACTTGGATTTCCATCCGCTGACCTATTTCAACAACGCTGAAATCGAAGGTCAAAGAAAAGGTCAGGAGAAAACTTCCGGTAAAACTTATGTTTCTTGGATCAGAAAAGACGGTAAAGGTAGAGCAATGTATATCTCAACTTCTCACAATGCGCAAAGCTTTGAAAATTCTGCTATTCTTGCCTATTTCCTAGACGCACTTCAGTATGTAGCTGGAGATGTGAAAGTAGATGAAACGCCGATAGGTAAGTAAGCAGTATTCTGTATTCAGTTTTCAAAAAGCAGTGGACCAAATCTCACAGTAGATTAAATTCACTGCTTTTTTTCTAATTTTTAAATCAATGATTAAAAGACTTTTTTTAGCTACCATTATACTGGCAGTTGCTGCATTTTTCTATAGCAAATATGTTAGGAATGTACCTGTGGTTATTCCCTTTGAAGTAATTAGAAATTCTATCCTTTTTAAGGTAGAAATTGAAAGAGAAACATACACTTTTTTGTTTGACACAGGAGCGCCAACTGTAATTTCCCCAAAAATTAAAGAAAAATTAAATATAAAAGGCACTGGTAGCCAATACGTTGTCGATTTTTATGGTAACAGTTCAATTGTCATTAAAACCATTATACCAGAGCTAAAATTATCCACCATAATTTCTAAAAATGTCGAGGTGAGCGTAACTACTCTACCTCAAAACTTTATATTCTGTGATATTCAACTTGACGGGATTGTGGGCCTGGAATTTTTCAAAGGAAAAGTAGTGAAAATAGATTTGGCAAATAAAGAGTTAACTGTTTCTAGTGACTATTCATATTTAAATGAAAACTTTGGTAGCCCTGTAAAGCTAACTTTTTATAACGGATCAAAGCGACCTCATATACCAATTACCTATTCTGATTCAACAAAAATAGTTACCGCACTTTTCGATACTGGAGCAATAAACGATCTATTAAGAATTGATAAAAATTCATTTTTAAAAATGATAGAAGATAGCACATTAGATAATAAGTCAATAAAAGACACCTTGATAATCAATCAAGGATATGGAGCTTTCGGGAAGCAAAGAGACACTATAAACTACAGATTCCGTTTACCTGACCTAGGTGTAGCCACCTTAAACATAACAAACGTTTTGGTTGATACTTACGACAATAATAAATCCATTATTGGCCCAAAAATTTTAGCTAAAGCAATAGTAGTTCTTGATTTGGTGAAGAATGATTTTTATATAAAACCATACGATAACTCCGTTTTGGATTATAGTTTTCGTTTGGATTTCCAGTTCCATGAATACAAAGTCACTCAAGTACCAGACTCATCGAAAGCCTTTCAAGCAGGTGTGAGGTTAGGCCACGTTTTGAAGAAAGTGAATAATCTTAAACTGGATTCTTTATCAAAATGTGATCAACTAAAAATAGATTGGGAAGAATTCTATTTACAAAAAAACATTGAGTTTGTATTCCAATCTGACTCTGGAGAAGTAATCTATAATTACGAAGCGCAAGAACCTACTTCAGGTTTGTAACTAATCACCTACCCTAATTCACGAAATCTGAAGTCAACTATCCGAAATCGAAAATCTCTAGGCTTTTTTCACAAACTCACTTTTCAGTGCCATAGAGCCAAATCCATCAATCTTACAGTCAATATTGTGATCACCCTCTACTAAGCGAATACTCTTTACTTTTGTACCTGCTTTTATTGGTTTGGGAGCCCCTTTTACTGGAAGGTCTTTTATTATCGTCACAGAATCTCCGTCTGCTAAAATAGCTCCATTCGAATCTTTGACTACTAATCCTTCCTCAACTTCTTCTTCAACTTCACCGTGAGTCCATTCAAAACTGCACTCTGGGCAGATCAACTTTTCATCCAATTCATAGCCATACGGCGAATTGCAGGCTGGGCAAGGAGGTATATTTTCCATGGCGCGAAGATAAAACAAATTTCCAACAGGGGATATACGTCCTCAAACCTGGTTCCCGCCACCTACCAATCAAAATACTTCTGCAGCGACTTCAATAAACTGGAGTAAAGCTATGTACGACCGCCTCCGCTGCAATTCGCCCAGAAGCCATGGCTGCATTGATTGAGCCATTCAATAGGTAATCTCCAGCTAAAAATACGTGATCAGAAATCTTAGCTTCGGTAAATGGAATAGTGCCTTTCATATCTTCTACTGTAGGAATTGCATAATCGATATAATATGCCTTCACAAACTTGAAATATTCCGCACTAATTCTAGAAATAGACTCCAACTCTGCCTGAACTGCTTTGATCAACTCCTTCTCTTTCAGGTCAGAATCCAAAATTGAAACAGAAAGCAAAGCTCTACCATTAGTAGAATAAGCTGATGAAACATCACTCATGAACACCATATTATTAATCAGGTGATTTTCCCCAGGAATCAAGCCCAACATAGCTCTATTCATAAATGATTTATGAAGTGAAAAATACAAGGTAATCACCGACCTTGAAGGAGCAAATTGCCCCTCCATCTGCCTCATGAACTTATCTGGCTGAGTGGCTACTATAACTCTATCGGCTTCTATCGTTTCACCATTTTCTAATTGGATATTTTGCCCAAGGACGTCCGTTACTTTGGTATTAAACCTGAATATTGTCTTAGTCAATTGATTTTTGAGCATATTAGGAACCTCAATCATACCTTTTTCCGGTATCCCACCTAGTCCTTGAGAAAACATTTTAAAGACAAACTCAAACATTCTGGAGGAGGTTTCTAGGTCCTTTTCCAAAAATATCCCTCTAAAAAAAGGCTTGAAAAAGTTAGAAATTATTTGATCCGTAAACCCATAGTCAATCAAGTATTCATGGGTAGTGATAGAGGGTTCATTAAAAATATCTTCAATCGATTTATTTTTAAGCATTTGAGTAAGATTAAACATCTTAACCTTATCCAAAAAGCTACCAACGTGAGAAAAAGCCATACTAACCACCTTGAGTGGATTACGTAAAGGGTCGGAAATAATAAACGTCTCATTTTCTCCAAATACAACCGCTCCTGGTTCAAAATATTTCAAATTCAATTTTGACAGATCAAGGTACCTTTTCACTTCAGGATAAGCCGTAAGCAACACCTGAAAACCGTGATCTAAAAGAAAACCGTCAACTAAATCTGTTTTCACCCTACCTCCTACGCTATCACTTCCTTCCAATATAATTGGTGAAAATCCAGCTTTTTCGAGTTCAATTGCAGCGACTAAACCTGCAACACCTGCACCAATTATGTATATATTTTGATCTTTCATCTATGGGATTTCTTTGTAAAAACTTACACAAACAGCTTTTGGTAAGGATATAAATTTTAACCAGTTCAAGTAGGCATTGTTTGGAAACAGCAGTAATTAACTTACATCTTGTCATCTCCGAAATAAAGCTAATCTAAAATTCAACATTTATTTTGCCGACTTTTTGAACCTGAAAATTGAACTAAATCCCACCAATAGAAAGCTTCTTTCGTTCAAAAACACTCTTTTGACCAACTCAAATGTAATATCCACCACGCAGGACTGGTTTTTAGCTAAACAGAGCATGCTTTCATCACTAGATAAATTATGAATCCGTAGCACTATCAATTAGCAGTTTGTCATACAACTTCTCTAAATAGCTAAGCTTTTACCTTTAGCTATTAAAAAAATCTACCGCCTATAAAGCAGACTCACGCTACGATTAAAAAGCAGACAATCTTATCAGCATACAGCGAATAAGTAAAGCAGTGAGTAATAACATTTCACTTTCCACCGGAAATAATTTCCTTTGCATCCTAATCAGTATAAAATCAGATTGAGAAATTAGGAACTGCTTATACTATTCGGCAAATGGAAGGGGAATTTTTATTAGCCGATCAAGGTAACTGGACGCTTGATATTGACTTTGAGCACATTGAGGAACCTCTTCGACATTCTAACACACTGGACAGAATCTTTGGTGCCAATTCCCATGAATTATTCATCCGCTTCACAGCTATTATTATCATCGGAAAAAATGATAGTACTCAAACTATTAATTTTTGAAAAATGGTATTTCTGAATACTTTAAATCAATTTTGATCCCAAAATAAAAATTAACTTCATTATTTAGAGCGGTAAAATATCAAGCCACCGAAGATTTATGGCCTTTGATTAAGTATCATGAAAAAAGTGAATAAATTCTCCATTAATCAGCCTTGGGCCATCACGATCATTTACATGATAGTTGGGGTCAATTGGATATTTTTTAGTGATATTCTGATAAACAGCATTTTTAGTGACGACATTCAGGAAATGTCAAGATTCCAGATGATAAAAGGGGTTCTTTATGTTTTGCTTACTGGGTTACTTCTTTACTATTTAATCAAAAGACTATACGATCAAATCAGTGCCGGGAAACGGGAATTAGAGTTACTTTTCACCAACCCAAATCTGGGAATTTTCAAAGTAGATGAAATGGGTAAATTCACCTATATCAGCCCAAATATTTTGCAGATTATTGGTTATTCAGATCAGGAGGTCATAGGAAAAAGTGTAATTGATTTTACTCCCGAAGAACACCTGGATCAAGACCTCGAAAAGATGCTAGAAATCAAAGAAAACAATCCTGATCGCGGGTTTATAATTAATAAGTACCTCAAAGACAAAAAAGGAAATACTGCAATAATTAAGGTCTATGGAATTGTACTGAAAGACAAAAAAAACAACAAAACCAGTTACTTGGCAGCCTTTCAAAATATCACAGAGCAGGAGAGATTTTTACGATCACTTGAATCCAAAAACAAAAAGCTCCAGGAATTAGCCTCTGATCAATCGCATTTAGTTAGGGCCCCATTAGCCAGGATCCTTGGAATTATTGAATTAACCCAAGAAGTGAACCTTAATCCTGCTGAGAAGAACGAGTTGATAAGGCATCTCAAGTCGTCCGGAGAAGAGTTAGACAAAGCATTAAAAGATATTTCTCGCAAAATGATTTCGAATTAGCAAACTACTCAGTATCAAATAGATTGAAACTTAAATATATTGTTCATCGTAGATTTGAAGCAAACATCGACAAATATTTTTATTGAATTCAAAAACTATGAAAAATCTATTTTTATACATTTTACTCAGTGTAGCTTCTATCATCCCAGCACTTTCTCAGGTTACAAATCCAAAGAAATACGATTTCAAATTGACGCTACCATCTTATGATAACCTTCAGAGATTGGAAGTTTTGAAAGACACGGTGTTTTTTGAAGGATCTACACAAAATAAAAAATTCGAAAGTTTTGAGGGGTTTCCAGGCTACATAGATAAAAACAACAAGCTTCTTTATAGCCAAGATGAAAATATAGTAGTCATAAATCCTGCTCCTTTTTATTCTTTGCGAATAATAACGCCTAGTGGCAATTACCCTATTCAGATCTATAAACCTGATTCTACGAAGAATTATACGCTCCTAATAAAAGATTTCTAAAACTTACTAGTTAAATCGAGACGGATCACATTAGGTAGCCTCACTGAGACTGCATACTGCGACTGAAAACTTCCTTATTTATTCTTTCCAGCTTCTATTAGCCTTTTTTTCAGCCTGATTTTTTTTGGCTTTAAGTCGCTTTTCTATTGCTCCTTTTTTAGGCTTAGTTGCCTTTCTTACTCGTTTCTTGAAAAATGCTTTTCGCAATAAATCTTCAAACTTTCTAATTACTAGCTCTTTGTTTTGAATCTGTGACCGCTTTTCCTGAGACTGTAGTTGCAAGACACCTTCCTGATCAGTTTTGGTTCGCAATTTCTCTAATAACATTGCTTTTTCTTCGACACTTAACTGGCTGGAATTAGGGATATCAAATTTCAATTGAACTTTGGTTTCGACTTTATTCACATTTTGCCCTCCAGCACCACCGCTTCTCGAGGTAATAAACTGAAGTTCATTCAGGAAATATCCCCCTTTTATTCTAACCTCTATATTTTTCTCACCGTGTTCCATTACTTCCCATTTAATCAGCGGGTATATTTAAATTAGTATTTGACCAATCAGCCCGAAAATAAAATTAGGTGTAAACTTTTAAGCAGAAAAGAGAAAGTAAATACTAATTTGAAGTCCAACATGACACTGAAACCCAAAAATTACATGAAAAATAGAAGAGAATTTCTAATAAAATCTGCTCTAGGAGTTGGTGGGCTTGCTTTAGCTCCATCTTGGCTACAAGGTGCTCCAGCTATAATTAAGTCATTTAACAAGCCTAACTCTTTGATCAATGGTGTTCAAGTGGGTTGCATCACTTACTCATTCCGATCCATGCCTGATCAAAGTGCCGAAGCTACCCTAAAATATGTGGTGGATTCAGGTCTTTCTGCAATAGAACTCATGGGAGACCCTGCTGAGTCCTTTGCCGGGAAACCAGTAAATAATGTGAATATGCGGGATTTGAATCCACTTAGAAACAAGCAAAGGAAGGGTGAAGAACTCACAGCAGAGGAGAAAGCAAAACTTGCTGATTTGAATGCACAAATAGAATCCTATTCGAAAGAAGTAGCAGAATGGAGAAGCAAAGTTGGCACAGCGCCGTTTGAGAAAATGCGAAAAATGTACAAGGATGCTGGGGTCAGTATCTATGCCTTTAAGCCAAGTGCCTTTGGAAGAAATGCTTCTGATGAAGAAATCGCATATGGGATGACAGCTGCAAAAGCTCTCGGTGCAACCCATGTCACCTTAGAGCACCCATCTAATGACGAACATACGCTTCGCTTAGGGAAATTAGGTGATAAATATAACATGTCCGTAGGCTACCATGGACATGAGCAGGAGACCTTTACTTTTTGGGATACAGCGTTAGCGCAAAGTAAAAGTAACGGTCTCAACCTAGATGCTGGGCATTACATCGCTGCAGGAAATACAGATCTCATCCCTCTAATCGAAAAGCAGCATAACCGCATCCTAAGCATGCACACAAAAGACAGAACAACCCCCGCAAATGGTAAAGGAAATTTACCTTGGGGTACGGGCGACACACCTATTCCGGAGCTCTTGAAACTCATAGCAAAAAATAAATATAAGTTCCCGGCTACCATTGAGTTAGAGTATAAAATTCCTGAAGGATCTGACGCTGTAAAAGAAGTTCAGAGATGTGTAGAATTTTGTGAAAAAGCATTAACTTAACCTAGCGAATATATTTTCCATACTCGGTTTTTAAACTACTTTTTAAAGCGGCGGTAATAATAACCGCCGCTTTTTGTATGCCTAAGCTAGTCTAAGTAAGAAGGGATTTAATCCCGCTTGAATACACAGACATCTTATACCAAATAGTCCTGATGATTTATCCTAAATAAGATTGAATTGGGTTTATTATAGCGTACTTACCAAAAGCTCATTTTGATACTCAACGTGCTTGGCTAAAATTAAAGTAGTGCATCATGGACGAGGAAGAAATTCTAGAGCGAAATCAATTCGAAGAGTTGATTCAAGGGCTTATAGAGCATAAATATGGCTGTAGTGATGAATTCATATCCCCTAATACTGTCAAAGGACTTAGAAAGGAAATTCAACGCTTATCCGAATCAGGAAAATTAAAGCTTGCCGGAGTTGGCAATGCATTCGATATTAAGCAAAGCAAGGAAATAAGAGGTGATAAAATTAACTGGATTCAAGAAAACAGCACTAATCCTTTTGAGGTCATTTACTTAAAGAAAGTGGGCAAATTCATCGAGCACTTAAATAAGACCTGCTTTACTTCCATCAAAAGCTTTGAAAGTCACTATTCAAATTATGAAAAAAGGAGTTTCTACACACGTCATTTGGACCAGTTCAAAAGTGAGAAGGGTAGAAAATTTTCAATCATCGTTTACTTAAATACGGAATGGAATGAGAATGATGGGGGAATGCTTTCCCTGTATCCTGATAAAGGAGTGCCACAAAACATTTCCCCCATTGGAGGTAGGATCGTCTTTTTCCGCAGCGATGAAATGGAGCATGAAGTGCATCCTTCCTTTACTAAAGAAAGAAAAAGTATAGCCGCGTGGTTTAAGAATTGAACCAAAAAAACCAGACTAATACTAGTCTTCCCAAAAATCTAAAGGCCTAAAAAAACCGCAACTCTTGCTGCGGTTTTTTTACTATTTAGGTTTATTATTCTTATGTCCTATTTAGAGAACATGGTAAACATCCACATTCTCTTTTCAATATCACCTACAAATCTGGTCAGCAAATCTGCGGAAGCAATATCATCTGCCTCTTCAGCTGCTTTAGCAGCTTTTCTATGGGATTGTGCAAGACTTCCAAGGCCGTCAATTACATGCTTTACACATTGGTCACCATCAGATACATCGGTGATCTCCTTATGAATAGTATTTTTTAAATAATCAGAATAAGCATGCAATGGTTTAAAACCAATAGTCACGATTCTTTCTGCCAATTCATCTATGTTCTCATAGAGTTGGGTGTAGAGTTCTTCAAATTTCACATGTAGGTCAAAGAAGTTTTCACCTTTCACATTCCAATGAAACCCTCTTACATTTTGATAGAAAATATGGTAATCAGAAAGCAAGTCATTCATTTTATCTGAAACGTTTTTCATTGCTTTATTATCCAGTTTCAGGTGATTTGCAAGTGTTGCTTTAGAAGTATTCATATGTAGTCTGTTTTTAGATTTAAATTATACTCATAATCATCCAAGAGGCATGCCATCATCCTGGCTTCCAAATGATCATATGTATTTTGACCATTGACAGCACTAGTGTTTGGATATTCGCTTCATAAAACAAATTTTTGTGATAAGGGCACTCGTGTAATCTCATAAGCACAAAATTTATCTTGAAAAAAATTCCCCATTCCGTTGAAAAATTGGCTCATTAGCTAAGCTTTTGAACAATAGACTATTCCTTGCAGTAGTTGAATAGGAGAAGCCAGCCTTCAGTTTGAGGCTAGTGAAAAATCAGGTGTCATCAGTTGGATGGCATTGGAAATAGCAAAAAAAAGCCCGGAACTAGGTCCGGGCCGCAAGGAGTGATTTGCTTATAAATCGTATTGCTTCATTTTATTAAAGAGGGTTTTTCGATCTATCCCCAATTGCTTAGCAGCCTGAGTCCTGTTGTACTTCACTTCTTCTAGTACTTTCTTAAGGACTTCAGCTTCAGCTTCAGCTGCAGCATCCTTCAAATTTAAAGGCATTCTGTTCGGCTTTGAATCTGAACTTTCTGAATCTGAATCTACGAAATTAAACTTCTGAGAATAGACTATTTCCGGAGGTAGTGCCGAAACAGACATTTTACCGCCATCTGTCAATAAAGTTGCTCTTCGGATTACGTTGAGCATTTCGCGCAAGTTTCCAGGCCAAGGATATTCTTTCAATACATCCATCACTTGTTCTTCAAAACCAAATACTTTTTTATTCAATTCAGCATTTGACAACTCTAGAAAGTGATAAGCAAATGCTTCAATATCTGCCGTTCTATGTCTCAATGGAGGCACAGTAATACTGAACTCATTGAATCTAAAGTATAGATCTTCTCTAAATTTTCCTTCTGAAACTGCCTTGCGAAGGTCTTCATTGGAGGCAACCAATATCCTTACATCAATTGATTTGTCTTTAGTCCCCCCTATCCTTCTTAATTTTCTCTCCTGAACCAACCTGAGCAAACCAACTTGAGTTTCATAGGATAAATTAGCGATCTCATCTAGAAAAATCGTCCCACCATCAGCCAATTCAAATTGCCCAGGTTTGTCTGATAATGCGCCAGTAAAAGCTCCTTTTTCATGACCCCAAAGCTCACTACCTGCAAGCTCTTTGGTCAATGCTCCACAGTCTACCGCAATGAATGGTTTACCTGCACGCTCACTTTGATCGTGAATAGTACGCGCTATATTTTCCTTACCTGCTCCGCTTTCGCCATAAATGACAACACTGAGACTTGTAGGAGCTACTAAGGCTACTTCTTTGTATAATTTTTTTGACTCAGCCCCCGTTCCTTTGAGAAATTTAGAATCAGAATTTTGAGATTTGGAATTTGAATCCTTCTTAAGGTTGTTCGCTTTTGAGAAGGTTTGTGTATTTGACTTACTTGCTTTCGACGCAGCTAAGGCGCGCTCTATGAGATTGATGATCTCATCAGGAATCAATGGCTTAGTTACGTAGTCAAATGCACCATTTTTAATGACTTCAACGGCAATTTTTACATCGGCATAGCCTGTAATAATTGCTACTTGAGTACCTGGAGATATCTCTCTAACTTTCATTAGCACATCTCTTCCCTCCATATCTCTGAGCTTGAAATCACAAAAAATAAGGTCGAAAAATGATTTCTTGACCAAATCGAGTCCATTTTTACCGGAAATCGTAGTTTCTACTTCATATCCCTTTTTAGTCAGAAATCTTTCTAAAAGCTGACAAATATCTATGTTATCGTCTATTACGAGTATTTTAGCCATGATTTGTTAGATGTTGGAGGTGTTTGTTAACTGGGTCTGGACCACCTGATCCAATCGAGCAATATTAAAAGGTTTACTAAGGAAGTCCGATGCTCCGTATTGAATGGCTTCCATTTTCACTTCGTTGTGATCGAAGGCACTCATCATTATTATTTTCGAGTGAAATTTACTTGAGTTAATATGCTTCAATTCGTTCAATCCATTCCCGTCAGGGAGATTGACATCCAAGAATACTAATTCAGGTTTAGAATCATTATATAATTTTCTACCCTCTTTGAGTGTACCTGCTACAAGAACAGAAAAACCTTTTCTGCCCAAAAATCTGGATAAAAGAGACCTGATTTCCGCCTCATCATCTATAACTAATATCAATTTATTCATCATCACATAGTCTTCTTAGCCCCTCTATCCTAGATACATTCATTTAAACTGTCAGGTAATAATTATTCAAATGGAAAGATGTAAGAAAAGGTGCAACAACACGCCGCACCTTTTCTAATTCTAAACCTATTTTCACTTCACTTTATCTTTTGCTGACTGAATTGCGGATTTGGTAGCATCCACACCTTCAGATTTTACTTCCAAAAACTTAGTCTTCATATCTCCGAGAAGTGACTGAAAGTCACCCAGAAGGCTATTTAACTTCTTTTTTTGTGGGCCAAAATCGTCCTTATTTTTATATAGGTAGGCTCCTACCAATGCTCCTGTAAGAAGTCCGCTTAGCCAAAGTGTTTTATTTACTGATGATTTAGTCATTGTGTTTTTAAATTTAGAGGTTAAATATTTTCTTTCTTTTCGAAGTTTTAATTTTCAAAGATTTGCTTTCCTTGCAATCGGATTAAAACTTCTACCCTTTGCTTATATATAACTGTCAAATCTTAAATGAGTTTTCATTTGACCTTTATAATAATTGATGTCTTCGTTTCGTCTTCTACTCTAAACTGATCTACCTGAAATCAATCTGAAGATTACCGCAATAACTGCTATCACTAGTAATACGTGAATTAATCCGCCTGCACTGTAAGCGAAGACTCCGACTAGCCAGCCAATAACTAGAATGACTGCGATGAAATACAATAAAGAACTCATAGTTTTGTTGTTTAGGTTGGTTAAATAGTTTAGATCATTTAACTCAAGTGGTATGCCTTTTTAAATTAAAAATTTAAAATCGTCTCCAAATGCGCTAATTAGCCTTATTATCACAGTCGAATAATAAATTAAGAATAATCGCCCGGGGTTTTTGAGTAATAAATTCCCCAATTCAAGGAAAATCTAAATGGCAAAGAAAGAAAAACCATCTATCCGTCAGGTAAAAATATATTCTATCGTTACTCTTATTCTAATTGTAGTCGGCAGTGCTATTTCCTATTGGACAGCTGGAAGAATAGAGTTCTACACCAATGCCGTAATGCACACTTCGGAGGTACTTCAAAGAACAAACGAACTGTATTCAAGTATTCTAGAGCGAGAAACTAACATCAGAGGGTATGTCATCACCGGGAATGAACAGTTTCTAACGAATTATAGGCAATCCAAAATTAATGCAGACGTTCTGTTAACCCAATTGCAGAATTTGACATTAGATAATGGTGTACAACAGAATAATATTGAAGAACTAAGAGGTTTAATAAATGCCAGAGTAAGGACTTTTGAGGCTACCATTGCCTATTTTAAAGAACATGGGAACTTGGAGGGGTTTTTAGACCCTAGCAAAGCCAGTAATGCACTGAATGGCTATTCAATGATCAAAAATGTAGTATTGCGCATTAATGACGTTGAAAACAATCTTTTTCAGGAAAGAAACCAAAACTTAATCAATAATATCAACGCCTTACCGTTTATTGTAGGTCTTATTTCACTTTTCTCCATTACGATAGGATTAGTCACTTTTTTTTCAATCTACCAATACAATAAAGCCCAAATAGTTGCTGATAATGATAGAATCATATTTCAGGAAAAACTCAAAGATCAGATAAACCTCTTGGATGAATCTAACAAGGAACTAGAACAGTTTGCTTATATAGCCTCACACGATTTACAGGAACCTTTGCGTAAAATCACTTCGTTTTCTGATCTCTTGAAGGAACAATATGCAGATAAACTGGAGGGAGATGGAGAACTATACCTAAACCGCATCACTGCAGCTTCTATTCGGATGAGACGGTTGATTACCGATCTTTTAGAATACAGTAGAGCTGGCAAAATAGAGAATGAGCAGATCAAAGAAGTAAAACTTTCAAAAATCATCTCAGAGATGTTGGAAGACGTAGAAGTAGCCATTCAAGATAAATCTGCAAAAATAACCCTAGGCAATTTACCTAAAGTATACGGGGCTGAGACAGAGTACCGGCAAGTGTTTCAAAATCTTATTTCAAACTCTATTAAATTCTCTAAACCTGACACAGATCCTGAAATATCGATTACCGCTGAAGAGGCTGGTCTTGATCTTGTAAAAAAATTCCCAACCCTAACCAGAGAAAAGAAATATCATTTGATTAAAGTAAGTGATAATGGAATTGGTTTTAACAAAGAGTATGCAGATCGAATTTTTTCTATCTTCCAACGGTTACATGGGAAGAAAGATTATGAAGGTACTGGAATCGGACTCTCCATTACTCGCAAAATCATCGAAAAAAATGGTGGAGTAATTTTTGCAGAGAGTAATCCTTCAGAGGGTGCCACATTTAATATACTACTGCCTTTTATCACTACTTAATATCGAAATAGTTAGTACAATGCTTATTTCAAAAAATCATACTTATCTTTTCATCAGAATCTAACCCTTGTTCATTCAAGACTTTATGCTCATGTCCTTCGAGAAACCTATCCAAATCTTAGTCGCAGAAGATGATGAAGATGATAAATTATTAATCCTTAAAGCCTTTGAGAGGACTTTACCAAAGGAAAAAGTCACTTGTGTGGAGGATGGTGAGGCTCTCTTGAAATATTTAAAGCGCGTCGCGCCATACAATGATCTGCTGAAGTACCCTCGACCAGATATTATTCTCCTAGATCTTAATATGCCAAGAGTTGGTGGTAAAGAAGCTCTTGCAGAGATCAAAAGATGTGAGGATCTGAAGTCGATTCCTGTCATAATTTTCACTACGTCCAGTAACCTTGATGATATTCAGATCACCTATAAAATGGGATCAAGTAGCTTCATCACCAAACCAGGATCATTTGAAGAATTAGTAAGAGTCACTGAAGAAATTGAAAATTATTGGTCGAAAACTGTTTTGTTACCAGACTAATCATAAAAACATGTTTACCGGAAAGAATATAAAAATACTTTACGTGGATGATGATCCAGATGATATTTTGCTGGCATCTACTCTCCTAAAGAGAATTACTGACACAGTCTATGAATTAGAAGGAGCTACCAGTCTTGAGGAGGCCAGTTTAAAACTCAATCAAAATTTCGACCTATACTTAGTTGACTACAGATTAGGAAAGGACACTGGGTTAGAGCTTATCCGCGAAATACATTCAATAAGAAAACATGCTCCAGTAATCATGCTTACGGGTATGAGTACTGGTAATATCGACAAAGAAGCACTTAATCTAGGTGTGTCAGATTACCTAGTTAAAGGTGAATTTGATGCGCAGACGCTAGACAGAACGCTGAAGTATGCTATTCGAGATTCTCATTTGATGGAGTCTTTATCAAGCGCGGCTGTCAAGTTTAGGTCAATATTTGAGCTCGCTACCGATCCATTTCTATTAATGGATTATGAAGGTGAAATATTAGAAGTCAATCCTGCCTTTCAGAAAAAATTTGGATTTAAAGTAGATACCCAAAACTCGGGTGAAACTTATTACTTCAAAGATTTATTACCTGAAGAATCTTCTCGCCAAGAGTTAGAGCAGTTATTTTTAAATGGTGAGGAGCTATACGATATGGAAGCTTTGCTGACCATTGAGCATGGCCATTCGATCAATAGCTTGATCAGTATAGTAAAGCAAGATGTAAATATATACCAAGTACTTATTAAAGACTTAAGTGCAATCAAAGCGAAAGAGGAAGAGGAACTAAACCTTAAGAAATTCTCCTCTACCGGTAGAATTGCAAGGTTACTAGCCCATGAGGTAAAAAATCCTTTGACCACCATTCTCCTTTCTGCTGATCAGCTACATATGGAACTCCCTGAGTCCGTTTTGTTAGAAAGTGGAGATTTGATAGACGTTATACGCAGGAATTGCGACAGAATAAATCACCTGGTAACTCAATTGTTGGACAGCACAAGATTCACAGAACTGGACGCCAAAAACCATTCAATAAACACACTGTTAGATGAAGCGCTGGAGCATGTGAACGACCGGATTGATTTTAAAGGAATTACCATCCAAAAACTATATCAAACGGATATCTGCGACATTAGTGTAGATGGCGATAAAATTAAAATTGCATTAATAAACCTTATTGTAAATGCCATAGAAGCCATTCCGGAAAAAGGAGGAAAGCTTATATTAAAAACTTCAATTAAAGAAAATCAATGCCGAATCGAGATCAAGGATAATGGTGAAGGTATTCCGAAAGAAAACCTAGAACGACTTTTCGAACCCTTCTTTACCAGCAAAGCTACTGGTTCGGGCCTTGGACTAACTAATACCCAAAACATTATTTTAAGTCACGGTGGATCCATTCGTGTCAAAAGTGAAGTTGGAAAAGGCACTTCTTTCTTAATCACTTTCAACCTTCCTAGTTAATTTTTCATAGCATCATCGATTTAAAACAACTCGCCTTTAATACCTGCAAAACGAATGACTTTTAATGAGAGAATTCCAAGGGAAATTAGCAGCTTTTGAGTTTAATCATTGGCAATACCACGTGCCTATTCCTAGTGAAATCTCAAGTCAACTAATGGAAGCACATAATCGCCGTGTTTTGGTATGGATTAAAAGTGAAGGGCCATTTCATATGGCGTTGATGAAAGCTAAGGACTATTGGTATGTGTTGGTTAATCAAGATTTGCGTAAGCGTTTCAATCTAAATGAAAATTCAACTTTTCAGCTAAAAATAGATAGCGATACCAGCGAATACGGTCATGAAATGCCAGAGGAACTTCAAGTCCTCATGGATCAGGATGAAGAAGGTGCTTCGTTTTTCAAAAGTCTGACTCCAGGCAAGCAACGAATGATGGTGTATACGGTGACTAAGGTAAAAAGTCCCGAAAGTCGAATGAGGAAAGCACTTGCAATTATCCATCATCTCAAACTTGTCCAAGGTAAGCTAGACTACAAACAACTGAATGAGATGATAAAGTATTACAATAAGTTGTAATAATACGCGCTGCCTTTGCTTACTTTTTGTATTTTGAATTTCACTCAATTTTTACCCCAATAATGAAGAAACTGCCAGAAATAAATTGTGATTTAGGAGAAGGCATACCAAACGAAGAACAGATCTTTCAATACATAGATACAGCCAGCATCGCTTGTGGGGGGCACTTTGGGGATGAAAACTCGATCAATGAAAGCTTGGAATTAGCTTTGAGATTTAAGAAGAAAGTAGGTGCTCATCCCTCCTATCCGGATCAAAAGAATTTTGGGAGAAAAACTATGAAGCTTCCCGATAAAGATCTTAAGAAGTCAATATTGGTTCAAATACTGAAATTTGAGCAATTGGCTGAGAAATCTGGAATTGCTATGGATCACATCAAATTTCATGGTGCGCTATACAATGAAGCTGCAGCAAACGCCGAAATGGCGGATAGCCTCACTGACTTTATCGCGACTCATTTCCACAATACGCCCATATTTGCTCCTCCATATTCTGAATTGGAAAAGTTTATTCAGCAAAAAAAATTGCATCAACGAGTAGAGGTTTT
Organism: Algoriphagus winogradskyi; assembly: GCF_900182815.1. Lineage (GTDB taxonomy): Bacteria > Bacteroidota > Bacteroidia > Cytophagales > Cyclobacteriaceae > Algoriphagus > Algoriphagus winogradskyi. The sequence goes on from NZ_FXUA01000001.1 coordinate 292,515, forward strand.
TGGGGACAGAAGGTACTTGGACAATTACCAATTGGTTCCAAGGTCTGTATTTGGATCTCATTTGATTTCAGAAAGTGAGATCTCTCCGCCACTAAAATCATTATTTGAAAACGGCTATCTACTATCTGATTCCGGTAAAAAACTTCCCTTCCATCCAGATACAATTTGCTTCCATGGAGATAATCCAGGTATTCAGGACTTTTTGCCAAGAATCCGAAAAAAATTCTGGAAATGAAGCCAAAGCTCAAACAAATCTCTCCTTTGTTGTTTGAATTTGAATGGGAATCCAATGTGTCCGACCTATTACTCCAACAGCAACTAAGCTTCAAATCGGCGTTCGAAAAAGAATTTAGCACTAACCTATGTGAGCTACGAATGGGATTCAAAACCTTATCAGCTCTATTTTCAATACCGCTTGTATATATTGAAATCAAAAATTGGCTCAACTCTTTTTCAATAGAAGAATCAACTATCCCCCTTCCACAGAAGATTTGGCAAATTCCTGTTTGCTATGCTGACCAAACTGGTCGAGACCTGGAAGCTTTAGCAAAGGCAAAACAGGTAACTGTAGCAGAATTAATAGCTCTTCATTCGAAACCACTTTATCGGCTTCATTTCTATGGGTTTTTACCCGGGTTCATGTACTTAAACGGACTTCCAAAAATCCTTCATACAGCAAGAAAAGTGGTCCCTGACAGAGAAGTACCTGTAGGTTCTATAGCAATCGGTGGAGCGCAAACAGGAATCTACCCGTCGTCCAGTCCCGGTGGATGGCATTTGATCGGGCAAACTCCAATAACTATGTTTGATGCAGATCAAGCGAGGCCAGTTTTCGCTTCTGTAGGAGAAAGAATTGAATTCACACCCATTTCTATCCTGGAATTCGATCGGTTAAAAAGACATCCAATGAAACCGAAATTCAGATGAAACCGGAAAGGGATATCGGCTATATGAAAATTTTAAAAACTGCCCCGGGAACCTCAGTTCAGGATTTAGGTAGAGTGAGATTTTCTCAATTTGGTATTCCCAATTCAGGGGCACTGGATTTACGTTCATTTGTTTGGGTTAATCATCTTCTTCAAAATAAAGATTCTGATGCGGCACTTGAAATCTGTCAGCCAGGGTTAAAAGTGCAATTTGATTCGCCTACTATGATTTATCTTGCTGGTGCCAGAGCATCTGCAAAGCTAAATGGAAAAGTTCTTTCTAATCCTGGCTTACTGCCAATTCAAGCAAATGATCTATTGGAAATAGGCGCTATGGAAATTGGAGCTGTGCTCTATTTAGGAATAAAATATGGCTTTCAAACCGAGAAAGTAATGCAATCCAGAAGTTTCTATAGTGGAATAACCCAGTCTGATTTCGCAAAGAAAGAGCTGAGAATTCCATACTTCACCTATAAAGAGGTGCCGGCCTCTACTTCTTCCAAAGTCAAATGGAATATAAATTGGATACAGGAAAAAGTCATAGATGCTTATCCAGGCCCAGAATGGGAATTATTAAGTAAACAGTCAAAGGAAATACTAGATTCCTACGAGTTCACAGTCTCAGATTTAAAAAACAGAATGGCAATTCAATTGAATGAATTGCTTCCAAATTCCCTTCCCGAAATGGCTACCGCACCGGTTTTTCCAGGAACAGTTCAGCTTACCTCGGGAGGCAAATTACTTGTGTTAATGAAAGACGCTCAAGTCACCGGTGGTTATCCTAGAATTCTACAGCTCGAAGAACAGGCTATTTCGATTCTCGCTCAAAAAAAACCAAAGGAAAAAATAAAGTTTTCCTTAAAAACATTCTCCTAAAAAAAACGGCTTTCCCTCTTGAGGAAAGTCATTTTCCCTACTATCTTACACTTTTACATTGACAATAGACCAGATGGATAATAGCTTAAAAGAACAAATTATTGGACAGGGAATGAACCCTGATACTGTAGCACAACAAATTCAACATTTCGAAAACGGCTTTCCCTTTTTAAAAATCACCGCCCCTGCCACGCCAGGAGACGGCATCAAGGTATTGACTGATAAAGAGTTGAACCATCATCTTGCGACTTATCCTGAGAAGGCTGCTCAGATAGAGGTATTGAAATTTGTACCTGCGAGTGGAGCTGCCTCACGGATGTTCAAGGATCTTTTCGCTTTTCTGGAAGGAGATGGAGATATCAGCAAATCTGCGTTTGTACGGAAATTCATGAATAACATAGAGAAGTTCGCCTTCTACGAGGATCTGGATGAAGTCCTGGAAAGTCAGGGAAGTAGCATATATCATGCGCTAGACACCAAAGATTATAAAAGCATTTTGGCAGCGCTACTTTTGGATGAAGGCTTAGGCTATGGAAACTTGCCGAAAGGCTTATTGAAATTCCATCGTTATAAAGATGGACGAAGAACTCCTGCTTATGAGCATCTGATCGAAGGAGTTCAATATGCAATTGGAAAAGGATCGATAGTAAAAATACATTTCACAGTTTCTCCGGAGCATGCTCCAAAATTCAAAGCTGAAATAGAGAAAATTCTACCTAGAATTGAGAAAGAATTCGGAGTAAATTTCGAAATCAGCTACTCTCAGCAGAAGAAATCGACTGATACCATTGCCGTAAATACGGATAACAGCCCATTTACTGAAGAGGATGGCAGTATACTCTTCAGACCAGCTGGTCATGGAGCTTTACTGGAAAACCTAAATGAGGTTTCTGCAGATCTGATCTTTATCAAAAACGTGGATAATGTAGTTCCTGATCGCTTAAAAGACGAAACTAAAACCTACAAAATGGCAATAGGTGGAATGCTGCTGGAAGCTCAGGAAAAAGTCTTTGAGTCCCTACATGCGCTGGATAAGGAAGAAAATGAGGAATCAGTGTCAAAAGCAGAAGACGTATTGACACAAGCTTTGGGAGTGAAAGTACCAGAAGATTTTTCACACCTCTCCATTGAAGCAAAAGCTGCCTTTCTAAAAGTCAAACTCAACCGTCCAATTCGTATATGTGGAATGGTGAAAAATACTGGAGAGCCTGGCGGAGGTCCTTTTTGGGTCAAAGAAGAAGATGGGTTCCAATCACTTCAAATCTTAGAAACTGCCCAGATCGACCTGAATGATCCAGCTTCAAAAGAACATTTCAACTCCGCTACCCACTTCAACCCAGTTGATTTGGTATGCGCTACCAGAAATTACAAAGGTGAGTCTTTTGACTTGCTACAATACAGAGATATGATGACTGGATTTATCACGGAGAAATCCAAAAGTGGCAAAGACCTTAAAGCGCTGGAACTACCTGGACTTTGGAATGGTGCAATGTCAGGCTGGAATACCATCTTCGTGGAAGTTCCGCTGATTACTTTCAATCCTGTGAAGACAGTGAATGACCTTCTAAGAGACGAACATCAATAAAAGTTAAAAAGCTGAAGTCTAAAGTCTGAAAATTTCAGATTTCAGATTTCAGCTTTCTGAATTTATTCTTCTTTTTTGCCCTCGTACAAATCGTATTTTAGCAAGCGGCAGTCAATAGTGCCATTCCAAAACTCAATTCTACGACTTGCTTTCAACCCTATTTTTTTGGCTAATTCAAGATTCCCCGTAAAAATATAGCCTCTGTATCCTGCACATTTCTGCTTGAGGAAATCCCCCATTCTTTTGTAAGTCAATTGCAGCTCATCGTTCTCCCCTAGCCTTTCGCCATATTCTGGGTTGAACATGATCACTCCACGTGGACGTTCAGGTATTTCGGTTTCTGCAAAATCACAAACCTGAAATTCTATCATGTGATCCACTCCTGCTGTGATTGCATTTTCCTGGGCAAAAGAAATCGCTTGAAGAGAAATATCAGAGGCAATGATCTTGAGATCAGGAAGCTCCATGATTTTACTTTCGAGCTTCTTTTTCTTTGCTAAAAAAGCCTGCTCATCATATCCCAAAATATGCTGGAAAGAATAATGGTCTCTGTAAAGCCCTGGATAGCGTTTAGTCGCCATCAGCGCCGCTTCGATTGCCAAAGTCCCAGAACCACACATAGGATTGATAAAAGGAACTCGGGTATTCCACTCAGTAGCGTATATCGTCGCTGCCGCCAAAGCCTCCATCATCGGTGCTTTTCCAGGAATTTTGCGATAGCCATGCTTGGCTAAAGTATCTCCAGAAGTATTGATGTAAACCGAACACTGGGTTTCTTTCCAATAAACCTGAAAAACCAAGCCATTAAAATCTGAACCAGAATCTGGTCTACGTCCCTTTATTTCACGGAAGCGATCAACAATAGCATCTTTCACCTTGACATTTACAATCAATGGAGTAGTGATACTTTCATTTTCTGCAACAGAATTTACCGAGAAATACCCATCTACATCCAGGTAGTCTTCCCAAGGAATCGCTTTGAATCTACGGTAGATATCATCCGCATTTCTCAAGTAAAAAGATTTGATTTCATATAGCACCTGGGAGGCAGTTCTTAGGTACAGATTGAGATCCATGCATTCTTCCATGGTCGCCTTTAGTTCTATGCCTGTCCTAGTGACAGCTTCAGGCACGAATCCTAATTCACGAACTTCCTTTTCCAAATAAGAAACTGAGCGATCCTTACAGGTGACAAAAACTTTTCCTTTGAGATTAAAATCAAGCATGCGCAAAAGTAACAAATCGAGCACAACTAAAAGTGATGCGAAGTAATGATTATTCTATGTGAGATTCCATCAGACCTAGTAAAGTCAAATAATATCCTGATGAAATGCCTATGAGAAGGCTTCATAAACCTCAGGATGATTGCTTAAGGCATTCCATCTGACCATTATAATTCAAAAAATAAGCAGATTAAAGATCAACAAATACATTCCATAATATTTTCAGCATTGATAGTCAATGATTTTGGAAGGCATACTCGCAAACGATTGCGTAACTTAACAAGATTGCGTTTGCTGCAATCGCACTAAATCTTGAATTTTATATTGAACAATAATATCACAACATTATGAAATATACCCGAAATCTATTCGCGGTTTTACTTACCTCAATCACTCTGGCTAGCTGTGCTAGCGAACAAAAAGTGGACGATGGTTGGACTGAATTATTTAATGGTAAAGACCTAAGCGGTTGGAAAACAGTTGCGGGTACTGCCACATTTGAAGTAGTAGATGGAACTATCGTAGGCTCTGCGGTTGCCGATTCTCCTAACACATTTCTGATTACTGAGGAGACTTACGGAGATTATATTCTGGAACTTGATCTCAAAATCGAGCACCTTTCCAGCAATTCCGGAGTGATGACTCGTGGCCAATTTGACCCAGCGGCGAGAGATGGAAAAGGCCTAGTTTATGGCTACCAAATCGAAGCTGATCCTTCGGAAAGAGCATGGTCAGGTGGATTATATGACGAAGCGAGAAGAGGATGGCTTTACCCTCTTGATCTGAATCCTGAAGCAAAAACTGCTTTTAAAATGGGTGAATTCAACCATTATAGAATCGAAGCTATAGGTGATGAAATCAAAACCTGGGTGAATGGTCAACCAGTGGCTTACGTAGTAGATGATATGGACAAAAGCGGCTTTATAGGTTTGCAAGTGCATAGTATTCGTAATCCAGAAGATGCTGGTAGAAAAACCACATTTAAAAATGTAAAAATTCAAACAGAAAACCTTGAGTCAAAAGCTTTTGACAAGGATATTTTCGTAGTGAACAATAGCCTGAATTCTCTAACTGAATACGAAAAAAACAATGGATGGAAGCTGCTTTTCAACGGTCAAAATTCTGATGGCTGGAGAGGTGCATATAAAGAAACTTTTCCTGAGCATGGCTGGTCTGTAAATGATGGCATCTTGTCAATCGCTGCATCAGATGGAGGAGAATCTACCAATGCCGGTGATATTGTAACTACAGAAAAATTTTCAGCTTTTGATTTAGCCTTTGAATTTAGACTAACCGAAGGAGCTAACTCTGGTGTGAAATATTTCGTAACCCTTTCCGAGGGAAATAAAGGCTCTGCCATAGGACTTGAATACCAGGTTTTGGATGATGAAAAGCACCCAGATGCAAAAATGGGTAGAGATGGCAATCGAACTTTAGCTTCCCTTTATGACTTAATCAAAGCGGATAAACAACCACGATTTGTTAAACCAATCGGAGAATGGAATAAAGGCCGGGTGGTTGTGACTCCAGACAATAAGGTGGCTCATTACTTAAATGGTGTGAAAGTAGTAGAGTATGTAAGAGGATCGCAAGAATACCGAGACTTAGTGGCAATAAGTAAGTATGCGAAGTGGGAAAACTTTGGCGAAGCAACAGAAGGACATATTCTTCTTCAAGATCATGGAAATGACGTAAGCTTCAAAAACATTAAAATCAAGAGCTTGAAATAAACCCAAAATCAATTATGAAGAACAACAGAAGAGACTTTATCAAAAAATCTGCTGCTGCCACTGTGGGATTCTCTGCCTTGGGTACAGCCGCTTTTTCCGCTAAGTCATACGCAAATATCATAGGAGCAAATGATCGTTTAAATGTTGCCATTGCTGGTTTAGGAAGACGCCTTGGAGCTTATTATGAACCTATTGGTTTGAAATCCAGCAATGTAAATCTGATGTATCTCTGTGATGCCATGGAATCGCAGATGCCAAAGGCTGCAAAGAATTTCTCGAAGCATATAGATTACGCTCCTAAACTCGAACAAAATGTCATGAAAGTAATGGATGACAAGGAGGTGGACTGTATGATCATCGCGACACCCGATCACTGGCATGCACCAGGTACATGGCTTGCTTTGGAGCGTGGCAAAAATGTTTATGTGGAAAAACCGTGTTCTCATAATCCACATGAAGGTGAATTGCTGATTGCTCTGCAGAAGAAGTATAACAAAGTAGTGCAAATGGGAAATCAGCAGCGCTCTGCTCCTGAAAGCCGGGAAATCATTAAAGCCATTCATGACGGAGCGATAGGCAAAGCATTCATGGCAAAAGCTTTTTATAGCAACAATAGAGGAGCCGTCCCAAATCCTGTCGCAGCGCCTGCACCAGCAGGTTTAGACTGGGAAATGTTCCAAGGTCCAGCACCAAGAAGAGCCTATACGCATGACACATGGGACTACAATTGGCACTGGTATGGCTGGGAATATGGAACGGCTGAAACAGGAAATAATGCAACTCATGAACTTGATGTAGCGCGCTGGGCACTTCAGGTAGATTATCCAAGTGAAGTTTTGGTTACAGCTGACAAGCGTCACTTTGCTGAAGATGGCTGGGTGATGTATGATACGATGGACGCTACGTTTAAATTCGGAGATGGATCGGTAATCCAATGGGATGGTAAAAGCAGAAATAGCTATAAAACCTACGGATCAGACAGAGGAACAATCATTTACGGCACTGAAGGTTCAGTTTATGTTGACCGAGGAGGCTACAAGCAATTCGACAGATCAGGGAAAGAAGTGAAAAGAAATCTATCTGGAGGCAATGAAGCTGGTACGGCACTTGGAGGCGGTGGAGACATGAGTACGATTCACATTGTGAATTTTTTCAATGCGGTTCGTGGATTAGAAAAGCAAAACTCCAACATTGAAGAAGGAGCAGTCAGTACCCTTCTTTGCCATTTGGCCAATATTAGCTATAGAACTGGAGAGAATCTCATTTGTGACCCAAGCAATGGGCATATAAAAAATTCTAAGAAAGCATCAGCGCTTTGGACTAGATCGTATGAAAAAGGTTGGGAACCCCCGAAGGTTTGATATGTTTGTTAAATTATTTATATAAGTTTATTATTATTAACAAATAATTTTTCAAATGACACTATATAAGTATGAAAGAAGGTCAGCTTAGCTGGCCTTTTTTTAATTAAAATCAGATAAAAATCTGCATAGTGATTTATTAGGATTTCTAGGTTAACAACTTGCTATTGATTTTAGACCGAAAAGTTAATTTTTATAAGGTAAAGCGTTTTGAAACCTGAATTAAAAAGTTAGAAATAGGCAATCATTGCGCATCTAAAAAGGGTTATTTTACCCGATTAACGTAGATATAGACCAATCAAAGAAACATTAAACCATTAACATAGCGCAATCGATTGCGTAAAATAAAGCCGGGGTTTATTAAAAGAAATTATCTTTAAAATCATACCTTAACTACAGATTGTATATTCTGAGTTTCAACCAAATAGGTTGTATTCTTAAGTATAGAATCAGAAACCTAATTTTCTTTTAACAAAACCTAAAATTATGAAGCCAAAAATTTACACTTATTTAAGTGTACTACTTTTTGTGCTGCTATCCATAACACATGGATATGCGCAAAACGCACAAGTTAGTGGTACAGTTTACGATGAAACAGGTCAGCCCCTACCGGGTGCTACCATCCTTGTAAAAGGTACAACCACCGGAACCACATCAGACTTAGATGGAAAATATTCCATCTCAGCTCCATCAAATGGCACTCTTATTATCTCTTTTATTGGTTACAACCCTACAGAAATAGTAATAGGCAACCAGTCTGTAATTGATGTGAATCTGACTCCTGACCTATCAGATCTGGAGGAAGTGGTGGTTGTCGGTTACGGAACGGCTAAAAAGAGTCAGTTAACAGGAGCTATCTCCTCAGTGGGCTCAAAAGAAATAGGTGAACTTCCTATTACTGATGCTAGACAAGCACTACAAGGACGTGCAGCAGGTGTCGATGTGACACAGCCAGGATCCAAGCCAGGATCAGCTCCTCAAGTTAGAATTAGAGGTAGAAGATCATTCAACGCTTCGAATGAGCCACTTTATGTAGTAGATGGAATTCCACTTGCCGGGGGAATTGACGACATCAACCCTCAGGATATTACTTCGATGGAAGTCTTGAAGGATGCCTCTGCTACTGCTATCTATGGATCTAGAGGATCAAACGGTGTAGTGTTGATTACTACAAAGAGAGGTTCTGTAGGTAAAACCGTAGTATCCTTAGATGCTTACTATGGAATTAACAAGGAGCTAGGAAGAATTGATGTTTTCAACGGTCCTGAATTTGCTGAATACAAAAGAGAATCTCGTAGAGCGGGTGAAGGCTACCCTGAAGGTCCTGCTACTCCTGAAGCAGATGCTTCAATATTTGAGCCAGTAGAACTTGATGGCATTGCTCAAGGAAGAACTACAGATTACCCTGCTGGGTTATTAAGAAACGGTTCTATTCAAAGCTACCAATTAGGAATTAGTGGTGGTAGTGATAAAACCACTTTCTTCGTTTCAGGTAACTACTTCAAAGATGAAGGTGTAATCATCAATCAAGATTATACCCGCTATACCTTTAGAGCAAATATTGATCACAAGATCACGAAAAACATCAAATTCGGAACTTCTACACTTGTCACTTATAGTGAGCGAAATGGAGAAAACTTCAATCCTTTGGGAGGTGCTCTTGCAGAGAATCCACTTGGGAAACCTTATGATGATGAAGGAAACTTAATTTTCCTTCCTACTCAAGATGGATTAAGAACAAACCCATTTGCAGAAATTGTACCAGGTGCACAGTCGGATTTGACTAAAAATTATAGAATCTTCAACAGTATTTTTGCTCAGTATGACATCCTTCCTGGCCTTAGCTATAGAATGGTATTTGGCCCAGACATTACGATAAGCAGAAATGGCCGATTCACAGGTTCACAGACTAATTCTAGACGTGGTGGAGCTGCTACAGGTAGCGTAGATGATAGATTTACTTTCAATTATACATTTGAAAATATCTTGACCTACACTAAAACCTTCAATGATGTTCACAACTTAAACATCACAGGTCTACAATCAATTCAGCGAGATAAATTTGAACAAAGCACTATCTCCGTTTTAGGTATACCAGCAGAGTCTCAGCTATACCATAGATTGGGAGATGCATCACAAATTACCGGTGCTAATACAAACCTTGTAGAATGGTCTCTTATGTCGTTCATGGGTAGAGTCAACTATGACTTCAAAAACAAATACCTAGTAACCGCAACATTGAGAGCTGATGGTAGCTCTAGATTTGGAGCAAATAATAGATTTGCTTACTTCCCTTCAGTTGCCCTTGGTTGGAATATTCATTCTGAATCATTCATGCAAAACTCTAGCACTATAGATCAATTGAAGCTTAGAGCTTCCTATGGTTCTATCGGTAACCAAGCGATTAACCCATACCAAACGCAAGCCTTACTTGGCAGAACGAGCTATGCTTATGACAACACTGCTGCCTTTGGTTATAGACCAAATACGATTGGTAACCCTGATTTGAGATGGGAGACTTCTACTACTCTCAACTTAGGATTGGATTTTGCACTTTGGAAAAGTAGAGTATTTGGATCCATAGAATATTACGTCACGAATACCAGTGATCTACTTGCACCACAGCCACTTCCTAATTCTATCGGATTCGGTGGTTTCACAACCAACATTGGTGAAACTCAAAACCGTGGTGTTGAATTGACTATTTCTACTCTAAATGTAGAAAAAGGAGACTTTACCTGGTCTTCTGACATCATTTTCACCAAAAACACGGAAGAAATTATTTCCTTACCAAATGGTGATGACATCTCGGCAGGTAGATTTATTGGTCAGCCATTGACGATATTCTATGACTTGAAAAAGATAGGCATCTGGCAAACATCCGAAATCGATGAGGCTAAGTCATACGGAAGTGTTCCGGGTGAAATCAAAATTGAAGACTTCAACAATGATGGAGTAATCAATTCACTTGATAGACAATTCTTAGGTTCTGCAGTGGCCGATTTTGCAATGGGTTTCACAAACAGATTTAGCTTTAAAGGATTTGATTTGTCATTCTTCCTTTATGGAAGATTCGGCTCTATGCTTAGATCTCAATTCCATACTCAAAACAATTCACTTGCTGGTAGATATAACAATTTGGATGTTGATTACTGGACTCCTAACAACCCAACCAATGCCTATCCAAGACCAAATGTGAACCAAGAAAGTGCGAAATATGCAAGTTCAATGGAATATTTTGACGGTACATTCATCAAAGTAAGAAACATCAACTTTGGTTATAATTTCTCACCAGAAGCCGCTAAGAAGATCGGGATGACAAGCTTGAGAATTTATACAAGTATTCAGCAGCCATTTATATTTGCTAACTACCGCTCTGAGCACAAAGGAATCGATCCAGAAGTATTTATCGATGGCGAGCAAGGTGTAGGTGGAGGTATTGTTAATTCTAACGTATCCCCAGCTGTCACTTCTTATACATTTGGTATCAATGCTAAATTCTAATCAATCATGAAAAAACTAGCAAAAAATATAAAATACTGGGCAAAATCCTCAGCCCTTATCGTTGGACTTTCATTCGCAGCATCCTGCGATGGGTTTCTAGAAGAAGATGTTGTTTCTCCTATTGGTAACGATTATTTGAACACCCCAAAAGGGATGAATGATGGCATCAACGCTGCCTATAGTACTGTAAGAGCATGGTATGGTACCGAAAGAGGTAATAACTTTACAATATTTGGCACGGATATCTTTACAAATGGTGCGGATGGGTCATGGAAATTCATGAATACATACACGAATCAATTTGACTCACAGAATGGTCATGCTCGTGAATTGTGGGATGAATTCTATAGAGGCATAAATACCTGTAATGCAGTAATAGATCGATCTGCCAACCTTACTGGTATCTCTCAAGCTCTTATTGACCAACGAGTTGCTGAAGCCAAATTTATTAGAGCTCATCATTACTTCATTTTGGTTCAGCTTTTCGGAGCATTGGATTTACAACTTGAAGAGACAGCAGTTCCTACAAAAGTAGTCACAAGAGCGCCTGTGTCGGCAGTCTATGCAGCTATAATTAAAGATCTGGAAGAAGCGATTCCTAACCTAGAAGCTAAAGAAAGATCTTCAGATTATGGCAGAGCTACTCGTCCTGCTGCAGAACATCTGTTGGGTAGAGTTTATCTCACTAAAGCCACATCTGAAGCTGGAGAATCTTCTGATTATTCTAAAGCAGAGACCAACTTACAGAACGTGATCAGTAATTATGGATTTGAATTACTTCCGAATTTTGGAGACGTTCATGCTTTTGGAAACGAAATCAACAATGAAGTAATCTGGTCTACTCAATATACTAGAGATCCTTTGACTAATGGCGGAGGAAATAACTCACATGTGTTCTTCTTGATGGAATACGACGTGCAGCCGGGTATGATAAGAGATATAGAAAATGGACGACCATTCAAACGTTATAAGTCTACTGATTACACGTTAAACACCATCTTTGCAGACCGTGTAAATGATTCTAGATATAAAAACACTTACCAGGATGTCTTCCTATCAAACAACCCTGGTACGTTCAATACTACATTCGACAAATCCAAAGCATCCGTTACATTTGCCCAAGGAGATACCGCTATCTGGTTACCTGGTTACAATATGTCGGAAGCTGAGCGTGCAAAGTATTCATACCAAGTCCTAACTCCAGAGTTTTACACAGAGAGATTGTTCCCTGCTATGAAGAAGCAAAAAGATCCGGGACGCGTTGATCGTACTCAATTTGAAGGAGGACGAGATTACATTGCTATGCGTCTTGCTGATACTTACCTACTTCTTGCAGAAGCGCAATTCAGACAAGGAAAACTTGGCTTGGCTACTGAAAACATTAATGTAGTAAGAAGAAGAGCAGCATTTCCTGGTAAAGAAGCTGAAATGGAAATTTCCCAATCTGAATTGACGTTTGAATTCATTACTGAAGAGCGTGCAAGAGAGCTAATCGGTGAGCAGACTAGATGGTTGGATCTGAAAAGATGGGGAATATTAGTAGAGCGAGTAAAGATGTATAATCCGCAGGGAGCTCCAAATATTCAAGCATTTCATACTTTGAGACCTATTCCTCAAAATCAAATTGACCGGGCTGAAGGTACCTCCACTGCATTCCCTCAAAACCCAGGTTATTAAGTAATTTCTAAATAAACAGAATATAATATGTAAAGAGCTACCATGGAATCCACGGTAGCTCTTTTTTATTTTGTCATAAATAACTTAATTTAAATCAATAGAATAAATACACCTTCTAATATTTAGCAATTAAACATAGTTTAACTAAGCTTATTATAACTTTATTTTCAATTTATAAATCAGTAGGTTCTACATATTATTTTTTTGGAATATATTCTTCAATACGGGGGCTTGAACTGATGAATCTCATCAAGAAAAAGACTGTAAATTCAAACATTTGAATCTACAGGATGCTATTACTAATAGTTTAAATAACATCTATAACTAATACAATTCATATTACAAGTCTCCAAAACGCTGCCAAATCCACCGAAATCGATTGCGCTAAATTTCTTGCAGAGTAGTAGGGCTTTTGCTCCATATTATTATACTTTAGAAAGTTAATGTTTCTTAAATGTAATATTAACACTTTAGTCAAATTATATTATAACAATTAACCCACTACTTATGCGGTACAAAATTTACAAAAGCCTCTGGTTGATTGTATTTTCTCTGTGTATTAGCGTCACCATGGCGCATGCTCAGGAGGTACAAATCACTGGAACTGTTTTAGACGAAACAGACATGCCTTTACCTGGCGTAACAGTCTTACTTAAAGGAACTACAACTGGCACCACTACAGATCTAGATGGAAAATATTCCATAAGCGCTACCCGAGATGGTGTGTTGGTTTTCTCTTTTATAGGATATGATCCTATCGAAAGAGAGATCGGAAATCAGTCAGTCATTGACTTGATCATGAACCCAAACACTTCTGATCTTGAAGAAGTAGTAGTGATCGGATATGGTACAGCAAAAAAGCGAGATGTCACCGGTGCTGTATCCTCTGTGAACCCTAATAAATTAGAAAATGAAAACCCGAATTCGGTCCAGGATATACTAAGAGGTAATGCCGCTGGATTGAATGTAGGAATCAGTACTTCAGCAAAAGGAGGCGGATCACTTCAAGTGAGAGGTCAAACTTCCCTAAATGCTGGAAACTCTCCTCTACTAGTTTTGGATGGAGCTATCTATTATGGGGAGCTTGCCGATATTAACCCTAATGATATCGACAACCTTGAAGTACTTAAAGATGCCAGTGCCGCAGCCGTTTTCGGTGCTAAAGCTGCCAATGGTGTAATACTTATTACAACTAAAAAAGGAACCATTGGAAAACCAACTATCAAGTTCAATGCGAATTCTGGCCTTGCAACTATGGCTACTTTCCCTGATGTGTATGGCCCTGATGAATTTATTAGCTGGAGAGAAGACGTATTCAAAAGTATTAATGCTGGTGGCTATGATCCATACGAATTCTCTGATCCTAGAACCTTACCAAGTGACATTTCACTAGAGCAATGGATGGCCTATGACGGATCCTCAGGAGACCCAGTGACTGTTTGGCTACAAAGACTTAACATGCAGCCAGTTGAAATAGAGAATTACAAGAATGGTAATTCTGTAGATTGGAGAGATAAGATATTCCAGACCGGATTCAGACAAGATTATACTGTAAGTCTATCCGGCAGAAATGAGAATTTCAACTATTATTGGTCAGTCGGTTATCTTAATAATGAAGGCATCATCATTGGTGATCAATATGAAACCATCCGTACTAGAATCAATCTGGAAGGCAAAGTAAACAAATGGCTTTCTGTCGGAATGAATGTGCAGTTTGCAACCCAGGACGAAAGTAACGTACCAGTGAGCTGGGGGCTTTACAGGACTCTATCTCCATGGGCATCGGAATTTAACGAAGACGGAACATATAGATGGAGACCAAATGACGAGCAAAGTGGTGGAACACACCCTTTCTATGACAGAACCTATATTGATAGAACCGATAGAGATGTAAACATCAACTCAACTGTATTTGCAGCCATCAAGTTGCCATTCGGTTTCAATTTCAGAACTAACTTTACTCCTAGATTCGAGTATTATGAATACTTCAATCACCAATCTGCTGACCATGAAGTTTGGGGTGCATCAGGAGGAATTGCCTCTAGAAGACAACGAAAAGAATACTACTGGCAAATTGACAATATCTTGACTTGGCAGAAAACTTTTGCTGAGAAGCATGATTTCAATGGTACTTTTCTGATCAATGCTGAGAAATTCCAGTCTTGGGATAACACCATGACAAACAACGGATTTGAGCCTCACGATAGACTTGGATACCATAATATTGGTGGCGGTATTAACCCAATTATCTCTAGTAATGACGAATATAGTACAGGTGATGCCCTTATGGGTCGTTTGATATATTCTTACGATGGCAAATATACTACTACGCTATCTGTTAGAAGAGATGGTTATTCTGCATTTGGACAGAGTAACCCAAGAGCTCTTTTCTATTCTGCAGCTTTAGGATGGGTTTTCTCTGATGAGAACTTCATCAATATAGATTGGTTGGATTTCGGAAAAATGCGTTTTTCTTGGGGTAGTAATGGTAATAGAGATATCGGTAGATATGTGGCCCTTTCTGATTTGAATACTGGTAAGTACTTCTATCAAAGACCAAGTGGAGAGCTATACTTAGTAAACCAGCTATACGTGAATAGAATGCAAAACAGCAACCTACAGTGGGAAAGAACTGAATCTTTCAACTTAGGTATTGATTTTTCTGTACTCAAAACTAGGCTTACCGGTACCTTGGAGATGTACAAAATGTCTACTCGAGATTTGCTAGTAGAAAGAAGTTTGCCTGATTTCCTTGGATTCAACTTTGTTTGGGATAACCTAGGTCAAGTTGATAACCAAGGTTTCGAGCTCACTTTGAATTCTACCAATTATGAGAGAAACAACTTTAGCTGGAGAACTACTGCTAATTTTCAGTTAAACAGAAATGAGATTGTTAGTCTATATGGTGATTTGGATGAAAATGGAAAAGAATTGGATGACCCAAGTAACGGGTGGTTCATAGGTCATGCAATTGATCAGATTTGGAATTACAAGACTGACGGTATTTGGCAATCAAATGAAGCAGATGCTGCTGCAGACTACGGGGTAAAACCAGGTGACTATAAAGTGGTAGATGTAGATGGTGATGGTAAATTCACCAATGCAGACAGACAATTCCAGGGATATACTGAGCCACGTTTCCGTTGGAGCTTAAGAAATGAGTTTAATCTGTTCAAAAACCTTGACATCTCTTTTATGATGTATTCCTATTGGGGTCATGAAGGTTCTTTCAACCAAATGAAAAATAGAGATGGTTTCTTAGATAGAACAAGTTCTTATGTGACCCCTTATTGGACTGAAGAGAATCCAAATAACGAATGGGCTAGACTAAACTCCAGTGAAGGTAGTGCTGGTGGATATAGTATCTATCGCAAGAAATCATTTATCCGTCTGGAAAACATCTCCATGGGATACAACTTCCCTAAGCATTTGACTGAGAAGGCAAAAATGACTAACGTACGTGTTTACGGAAACATAAGAAATGTAGGTTTCTTTGCTCCTGAGTGGGATTTCTGGGATCCGGAGAATTCTGGACCAATCCCAAGATATTTCACACTTGGAATTGACGTCACATTGTAAGCCTAAAATAACATTGAAATGAATATTAGAAGTAAAACAAACTCGATAAAAATCCTTTTGACAGGATTGATAATTGCAGTCACTTCTGGATGTAATGAAGATTGGCTAGAGCCTCAACCTCTGTCTTTCTACTCACCAGAAAACACCTATAATGAAGCTAGTGGTTTATGGGCTGCCTTAGTTGCCTGTGAAAGAAACATGCGACATGAATACACTGGAGATGGCTCTCCTATCCTAACAGAACACATATTCTCTGAAGTAGCTGTAGAAGGTACAACAGATAAATCTGGGCCAGCTCAGGATATGAATCTATTGATTACACCTGATGCCAACCTAAACTCAGTTAACACAAACAGAATAGGATGGTACTGGTACGAAGGCTACAAAGGTGTAAAGTATGCAAATACGGTGGTATCTAGAATCGATGAGCCTCAGGATTACGAGAACGAAGCAGAAAGAAACCATCTTCTTGCTACCGCGTATTTCCATAGATCGCTACGATACTATAGGCTAACTCAGCAATTCGGTGATATCCCATTAATTCTTGATGAAATCACGGCACCTAAGCTTGATTTTTACTCAACTGATCGTAAAGTGATTTTGAGAAAAATGAAGGAAGATTTAGAATGGGGAGAAGAATGGATCCCAGAGGTAATGGATCGTGGTAGAGTACCGAAAGGAGCTCTTCAACATTTGTTAATCAAAGTCAACCTAGCTCTTGGTGAATTTCAGGATGCTTTAAATGTTGCCAACAGATTGATTGATAATGGCCCCTACAAACTAATGACTGAAAGATTTGGTGTAGATGCGAATGACCCTACTAAAAATGTCGTGTGGGATCTTCATAGACCTGAAAACAAATCTCCAGTTTCAAACACAGAATCAATTCTACTGGTAATGGATAGAATAGATACTGACGGTAGCTCAGGAGGTATTATTACTATGAGAAATGCGGTTCCTTTCTGGGGATCAAACATCAATACTCCAGCAGGTAACAAAGGAACTTCAGACGTAGCAAATCGGCCTATTCCTCAAGTAGAGCAAATCGGTAGAGGTATCGGAAGATTGAGAGGAACTTGGTATCACCAAAGTATGATTTGGGATGATGAAAATGATCTAAGACATGCTCCAGGTAACTGGATGAACATGACAGATCTAGTATACAACAATCCCGGAATTGAAGGTTCCGACCCTTACTATGGTGAAAATCTTGAATTTAGAAATGAAGATGGAGTAGTACTGGTTGTGGATACGATCAGAAGCTGGTTCTCTTGGCCACATTACAAATTGTTTGTCCCAGATCCAAAAAGAACCCAGCCTCAAGGTGGCGAAACCGATTGGTATATATTCCGACTTGCTGAATCTTATCTACTTAGAGCTGAAGCAAAGTATTGGTTGGGTGACCTAGACGGTGCTGCTGCAGATATTAATAAGGTGAGAGAAAGAGCTGGTGCTGCTCCTTATACTGGAGCGGATATTACTATCGGTACTATTTTGGACGAAAGAGCAAGAGAACTTTATTATGAGGAGCCTAGAAAAACTGAATTAACTAGAATTGCTAGAATTTTTGCAATGACAGGTAAGACTGCATACAATGGCAAGACTTATAGTGAGGCGAACTTCTCTCAGGATAATTTCTACTATGACAGAATAATGGAGGTTACTGACTACTACAATAAAGGTGTTTTCACAAGACATGGCGATACATATACCTTGAGCCCATATCATGTATTATGGCCAATTCCTCAAAATGCCATTAATTCAAATACCAAAGGTCACCTAAATCAAAATGAAGGTTACTATGGTTCTGAAAACAACATTCCTCCACTCACTACTATAGAGACGGAAGAGTAATAATTCTTCAAATCATAAACCAACGGAGACCAGATGTTGAATCTGGTCTCCGTTTTACTTTTACTACTGCCCTTTTTAAAAAAAATGCTACTCCAAAGTTGGAGTAGCACCTGAGATTAGTAATCAGGGTTTACCTAATCCTGACAGGTTGATTCCCTAATCGTTATTTTTGAAGGAATTGTGATTACTTGATCTAATAAATCATAGTGATTTGGCTTAGTCAATTTCTTTATAAGCAACTTTGCGCATTCACTACCCATTAAGGAAGCAGGCTGGGTAATAGTAGTCAATGCTGGATTCATTAATCCAGCGATAGAAGAATTTGAAAAACTGATCAATTTTAAATCAGAAGGCATTTTCAAATTAGTACGTTTTACGGCATGATAGGTAGCAAAAGCTAATTTTTCCACTGAAGTAATTATTCCATCAGGTCTATCCGGAGAGTTTAGTAAATTCTGAATTTTTTCTACGTTACTCTCTTCATCATGCCCACAATAAAGGGTCATTGAAGAATCCAATGCGATACCCGCTTTATTGATAGCATCGTTGAATCCACGCTGCCTTTCCTTGCTAATAGATAAATCTACACACAGAGTGAAAAAAGCAATCTTTTTGCAGTTCTGATTGATTAAATGCTGAGTTGCTTCAAAAGCACTTTCATAATCATTGGTAATAAACTTAGTTGTAGGAATTTCAGAACTTATCCGATCAAAAAATATGATTGGTAGTCCTCTATCGTGTAGTTTCTTTAAATGGGAATTGTCGCTGGTCTGACTAGTCACTGACATAGCAATGGCATCTGCCCTGCCATTTAGAAGCAAATTCACAATCTTCCGCTCTCGCTCCATATCTTCATGCGTATTATAAACTAACAGATGATAGCCATGTTCCTGGGCTATTTCTTCTATACCATCCATTACTTGAGCAAAGAAGCTATTGATTCGCTCTGGGATAATAACTGCGATAGTTTTGCTTTTATTTTCGCGTAAACTACGTGCAAAAGGATTCGCATGGTAATTTAGCTTCTCAGCCATATTTAGAACTTTCTTCTTAGTAGCCTCTGATATTTCATAACTATCATTTAATGCACGTGAGACAGTCGAAGGGGCAAGCTTAAGTTCCGCAGCTAATTCTTTTAAACTAATTCCTGAAGCCATGGTATTAAAGGTAAATTGGGTCAATAATTGGTCACAAATTACAAATGATTGCGCGTATTAGGCCTATACCGCATACATAATTTCGAAATCGTTTCCGCATTTTATTCCCTAAATACAGCTGATTCGAGGTATTTTTATGTTCATAATAAGTTGTAGAAATTTAGTCAAAATAACCGATGCCCTATTCAACAACGAAATCTTCATTCCTAAATGAAGATTTTCTATTGCATAGCGAATATGCAAAAATCCTTTACCATCAGTATGCCAAGGATTTACCCATAATAGATTATCATAATCACCTTCCGCCAGCTGAAATAAATGCTAATAAAAAATTTGAAAACATCTCAAAGATCTGGCTAGCCGGTGACCATTACAAATGGCGGGCGATGAGGACTTTTGGCATTAATGAGAGATTTATTACTGGAGATGCTTCAGATGAAGAGAAATTTAAAAGCTGGTCCAAAACATTACCTTATACACTTAGAAACCCTCTTTACCATTGGTCGCATCTAGAATTAAAGCGATATTTTGGTTTTGATGATCTGCTTTCAGAAGCAAATGCCTCGGAAGTCTATAAGCATTGCAACACAGTTTTGGAAGGAGACTCCTACTCTACTCAGGGGCTATTGGCTCAGATGAAAGTAGAAGTAGTATGCTCTACAGATGATCCTATTGATTCTCTTGACCAACATGTTTCTTTTCATAAGAAGGGGAAAGATCTTGGCATGTATCCTGCTTTCAGGCCAGATAAAGCATATTCTATTGAAAACCCAACATCATATAAAACATATATTTCCAGCTTAGGCGAAAGCGTAGGATTCGAAATCCATACGTACGATAAATTGCTCGAAGCATTGAGCATCAGGATAGACTATTTCCACGAGCGCGGTTGTAGACTATCAGACCACGGACTCGAGCAATTATATTTCTTTAAAGAGAGCTCCCTCTCAGTAGATTCCATATTCTCTCAGGTTCTTTCTGGTGACAATCTTTCCAGCGAAAAAGTAAACTTCTTCAAATACAGCACGCTTCTGGCATTGTGCAAAATGTACCATGCCAAGGGTTGGGTACAACAATTCCATCTTGGCGCTCTGAGAAATACAAACGAGCGTTCACTTAGGATCTTAGGTCCAGACACAGGCTTTGACTCCATTGGAGATTTTGACCAAGCAAAAGCCATGTCAGGATTTTTCAATGCATTAACTTCTGAAGATCAGCTTACCAAAACAGTGATTTACAACCTTAATCCACGTGATAATGAGGTTTTTGCTACCATGATCGGAAATTACAATGACGGATCTGTGCGCGGTAAAATTCAATTTGGATCAGGCTGGTGGTACCTCGATCAAAAGGATGGTATGGAGAAGCAAATCAACACACTTTCAAACATGGGCTTAATCAGCTGTTTTATAGGTATGCTTACAGACTCCCGCAGCTTCCTTTCCTTTCCACGTCATGAATATTTCCGCAGAATTCTATGCAACCTATTTGGACAAGATGTAGCGAATGGCGAGCTTCCTTGGGATGAGAAATGGCTTGGGGAAATCATCTCAGGTATTTGCTACCACAATGCGAAACAGTATTTTGACTTTAGCCCAAAAAACATTCACGTTTAATTATGAGCAGTTCACTATTCTCTCTTAAGGGAAAAAAAATAGCCTTCTCCGGTGCGACTGGAGTCTTAGGCAAATCAATGAGTTTATATCTTGCCAATGAAGGCGCAGAAGTCCTGATTTTAGGTCGTACGCCCGCCAAGGTGGAAGATTTAGTTCAAGAAATTAAAGCCATAGGAGGAAAAGCATTTGGCTATATTTGCGATGTCACTGATGAAAAAAGCATTCAGGAAGTCTATGCGGAAATAGAAAAAGACCATGGTTACCTTGATATTTTGATCAATGCCGCTGGCGGAAATATGCCAGGTGCAGTGATCACTCCTGACAAAACCTTAAAAGATTTGGAACTCGATGGGTTAAGAAAGGTGATGGATCTTAATTACCTAGGTACTGCTATTCCTTCTAAAATTCTTTTCCCACTCATGTTGAAAAACGGAAAAGGAAACATCATCAATATCAGTTCCATGGCCGCTTCCAGACCCATGACCCGGGTGATGGGCTACGCTTCTGCCAAAGCTGCTATTGACAACCTAACCAAGTTCCTTTCAGTTGAGCTTTGCTCTAAACATGGAGCTGGATTTAGGGTTAATGCCATTGCTCCAGGTTTTTTCCTGACAGAGCAGAACAGAGCATTACTTACTGAGTCTGATGGAAGCCTTACAGGACGAGGAAATCAAATCATCAGCCATACGCCTATGAATAGATTTGGCAAACCTGAAGATTTAAATGGCGCCTTACACTGGCTTTGTGCTGATGCATCCGAATTTGTAACAGGAACTATCGTCGCGGTAGATGGCGGTTTTGGAGCCTATTCAGGAGTCTAACAATTTGAAATCTCAAATTTAAAATCTCAAATTATATAAAATATGACCTATAAAATGGAGCAAACCATGCGCTGGTATGGCCCAAACGACCCTGTAAGTCTTAGAGATATTCTTCAGGCTGGGGCAACCGGAATAGTTACAGCTCTCCACCATATTCCAAATGGAGAAACCTGGTCTAGAGAAGAAATCAAAAAACGCAAAAACACCATTGAAGCTGCAGGCCTGACTTGGTCAGTTGTAGAATCTGTGCCAGTACATGAAGTAATAAAAACACGATCTGGGAATTACCTGCAGGTAATCGAAAATTACAAGGAAACACTTCGTAACCTGGCAGCAGAAGGCATTTATACAGTTTGTTACAATTTCATGCCTATTCTGGATTGGACTAGAACTGATCTGGAATTTGAACTTCCCAATGGCGTAAAAGCCTTGCTTTATGAGAAAAAGGCGGTTCAGGCATTTGATCTCTTCATACTGGAAAGACCAGAGGCAAAAGCTGAATATTCTGAAGAAGAATATGCTGAGGTGAAAGCTTACTATGAAGCGTTAACTCCTGAAAAGCATCAAATGATCTTCGATAATATCCTTAAGGGCCTACCTGGGTCTGAGATTGGCTATACATTGGAAGAATTCAAAACCATGCTAGCAACATACGATGGAATTGATGCAGCCAAACTAGCAGATCATTTAAGGTTGTTTTTAGATGAAATCGTACCTGTGGCTGAAGAGAATGGAATGTGCGTAGCAATCCATCCAGATGATCCTCCTTTCCCACTATTTGGTCTTCCGCGCATTATGAGTACAGCAGACGATGCAAGAAGAATACTTAAAGATCAGCCGAGTCCTGCCAATGGCCTGACTTTTTGCACAGGTTCATTTGGAGTAAGAGCGGACAACGATCTTCCGGCAATGGTCAAAGAATTTGGTGACCACATCCACTTCATCCATTTGCGCAGCACCAAAAGAGATGAACATGGTAATTTCTTTGAAGACAATCATTTGGAAGGAAACGTGCCAATGGTAGCAGTGATTGATGCGGTGATTCAGGTTCAGCAGAAGCGCGGAAAAAGCCTACCAATGCGCCCAGATCATGGACATTTGATGCTGGATGATTTGAACAAAAAAACCAACCCAGGGTATTCTGCAATTGGAAGATTAAAAGGTCTTGCTGAAATACGTGGTGTGGAAGCAGGCTTGCTTTATAGCCAGGAAAAATGACAGAAAAAGAGAAAATGCTGGCAGGCGAACTCTACCAAGCTGGGGATCCGGAATTGGTAGCAGAACGCTTGAAAGTAAGAAAATTGGTAAAAAGCTTTAATGACTCAAATCCTGAGGATATCGATTTTCGCGTTTCTCTTATTCGTAAAATCTTTGGAAAAACCGGAAAGAACTTCTGGGTAGAACCACCTTTCTTTTGCGATTATGGCTATAATATTGAAGTTGGAGATGATGTCTTCTTCAACTTCAATTGCGTAGTTCTTGATGTGGTCAAAGTCACACTTGGTGACCGAGTACTTGTCGCACCAAATGTCCAGTTTTACTCCGCCACTCATCCAATTGATGCAAAATCAAGAGGGGAAATGTGGGAATATGGCAAGTCAATCACTATTGGAAATGACGTTTGGATAGGTGGGTCAGCCGTGATTTGTCCCGGAGTTACCATTGGTGACCGATCGGTAATAGCAGCAGGAGCCGTAGTTACCAAAAGCTTTCCTGCCGATGTGGTCATTGGCGGTAATCCTGCCAAAGTCATCAGGTATCTAGTCTAACATACCATTTTATTCCTATCCCAGATCACCTTTCCTTTATATCGCTAAACATTTGCTTATTTTTGGGCACAATTATTTTTAACCCTTTTGTTTTAATTGAATGAAATCGAGCATAACGAAAACAGCAAACGCACAAAAAATTATAATGCAAGCGAGATTCCATATGGCCTTAAAAAATCAATCATAATCATATGAAACGAGTATTAGTTAGTGGTGGTGGAGGATTTCTTGGCAGCCATCTTTGTGATAGACTTCTGAAAGAAGGAAATGAGGTTCTTTGTGTAGATAATTTTTTTACTGGCAATAGAAGAAACATTCATCATCTACTTGATAACAAGAATTTTGAATTGCTCCGCCATGACGTTACGCATCCACTTTATGTAGAAGTAGATGAGATTTATAATTTAGCTTGTCCTGCCTCCCCTGTTCATTATCAGTTTGACCCGGTTCAAACCACCAAAACATCTGTGATTGGAGCTATGAATATGCTGGGCTTAGCAAAGCGATTAAAAATCAAAATCCTTCAGGCGAGTACTTCTGAGATTTACGGAGATCCTGAAGTTCATCCTCAGCCAGAAAGCTATAAGGGAAGTGTGAACACTCTTGGGCCTAGAGCTTGCTATGACGAAGGAAAGAGATGTGCTGAAACGCTCTTTTTCGATTATCACCGCCAGCATAAAGTTGCAATCAAAGTCATGCGTATTTTCAATACTTATGGTCCAAGAATGCATCCAAATGACGGACGTGTTGTAAGTAACTTTATCGTGCAAGCCCTACAGGGAAAGGACATCACCATGTATGGAGATGGTATGCAAACCCGCTCTTTTTGTTATGTGGACGATAATATTGAGGGAATGTACCGTTTGATGAATAGCCGTGATGGATTTACCGGACCAGTGAACATCGGTAACCCTGGTGAATTCACCATGCTGGAACTAGCTCAGCAAATTATAGATCTGACAAACAGTAAAAGTAAGATGATCTTCCTTCCACTTCCTCAAGATGATCCTATGCAGAGAAGACCGGTTATTGATCTGGCTAAAAAAGAACTGGATTGGGAACCTACTGTTAACCTAAGAGAAGGATTGACCAAAACGATCGAATACTTTGAATCAGTAATCTGATAAAGCCATCTATCAAACTAGAAAAAGCCACCAAATGGTGGCTTTTTCTAGTTCACCGCTTTTTCAACCGCTGATTTCTCGAAGGCCGGATCGTAGTCAGGATTCTTTGTTGTGGGAATAGGAGCGCCATTCTCCGATCTCCACTTTTCCAATTTCTTTAAAAGATCCTTTGTCTTTTCATGATTTGAAGATGCTAAGTTATTCGCTTCGGAAGGATCGTCCTTAAGATTATAAAGTTCTAATCCACCATCTTCAAAATACTGATGCAACTTCCAATCTCCTGAGCGAATGACTGAGCCAGGTCGAGTACGGAAAAGTGGATCTCTAGAACCATCCTCCTTCGGATCGTAGGCCTCCAGGTATATTGGGAAATGCCAGAACAGATCCCTTTCATCCAATTCCTGATCAAAAAGCAGAGGCAAAATACTTTGCCCATCCAGCTTGATTCCGGCATCTGGCGCTATCAAGGCTTGGATGGTAGGATAAAAATCCATTTGTGTCACTGGAGTATTTTCTATTCCAGCTTTAATTTGATTTTGCCACTTGACGAGCATAGGCACTCTGATTCCACCTTCGTAGTAACTCCCCTTTCCAGCTCTCAACGGATCTTGATAACTGGTAGCGCGAATGCCTCCATTATCTGAGGTGAAAATAACAAGCGTATTATCCGTCAGATTCAAGCCATCTAATACACTTAACAATTTTCCTACATTTTCATCCATGCTCTGGATCATAGCCGCATAAACCGGATTATTTTGGCCTTTGCTACTCTTTTTGTTTTGATATTTTTCTACCAAATCCGGTTTACCCTGCAAAGGAGAATGAACTGTATAAAAAGGCAGGTAAAGGAAAAATGGCCTTTCTTGGTTATTCTTTACAAAAGTGATCGCTTCATTCGTCAGTCGATCAGTCAGATATTCCCCTTCTACCACAGGCTCCAATTTGATATTATATGGGCTAAAATACCCGTCCTTTCCAGGATGGCCTCTATGGCTTCCACCGATATTCACATCGAATCCATGGATAGCCGGATCATCCGAAATATGCCACTTCCCAAACGTACCAGTTGTATAGCCTTGATCCTTGAAGAACTTGCCCAAGGTGTAAAGGCTATCTTGGATAACTTTTGAATTTGGTGAGGCAAACAGCTTCCGAGTTCTCTTATCACCACGATCTGCTGGGTCTACCGTGTAAACCCCATGAGTCATAGGATACCGACCCGTAATCATACTAGCCCTACTAGGAGCACAATTAGAAGCTCCTGCATAGGCATTCATGAAGACCTTGCTCTCCCTACTGAGTTTATCAAGGTTAGGTGTCTCGTAATAATCCGAACCCATAAATCCCAAATCAGCCCAGCCCAAATCATCCACATTGATCAGCACAACATTTGGCTTCGTGGATTTAAGCTGCGCAAAAGAATCTTTAACCCCACCGACCAGCAAAAGAAATAGAACTATATACTTTTTCACATATTGAAATTTAAACAACACTGAATATTAATCCCCACACTTCCAACTTTACCACATTACAACTTTACCACCTTCCAAACTGCCAACCGAAAACTGCCAACCGCCTCCCCTCAATCCTTTGTCACCTTAGATCCCCACCAGTCTGCATTAGGAGTATATCCTGGGCTAAGCATATTCACTCGCTCTGCTTCCAAATTTGGCATTCTTACATTTTTGTTTCTATCCAAAACTTCCTGATGCAAGGCTGCATTATATTCAGGATCATCCAATGGCTGATTTGCAAATTTACCAGTCAAATAAAATAGCAAGTCACCAGCAAGTTTAGTAGTTACTTTTCGATTTTGCTTTGCTACATCATTTCCCTCCCTTGGGTCTTTGCTTAGATCATAAAGCTCCACACTTTTATCCTCCCAATAGTAAATCAATTTCCAATTTCCCTCACGCACAATAGAACTTGGATCTCCACCCTGATTGCCATAGTGCGGGTAGTGCCAATAAAGCTGACGGGCAGCAATTTTCTTGTCTTCCATCGCAGGAGCTAAACTTACTCCTTCAATTTCCAATCCAGCAGGCATCTTCACATTTGCAAGTTCCAAAAGTGTAGGGTAAAAATCTATTCCGCTAGCTGGCACATCCAAAGTAATGAGTTCCTTCTGTCCTGAGACTTTGATGAAATACGGCACGCGTAGGCCACCTTCCCACTGATATCCTTTGCCGCCTCTTAGCGGAAAATTTGAAGTGGAAAAGGCATCTCCAGACGCTACTCCGCCGTGATCTGAGGTAAATACGATAATGGTATTTTCATCCAAACCTGCTTTCGCCAAAGCTGCAGTCACTACTCCCACTGCATCATCCATGGCCTCCACTAGTCCTGCATAGACTGGATTATCCTGATACTTCCGGATCGGAAGTCTCCTTTCCATTTCAAATCCATGATCAGCTATCCCTAAAGCCTCAGCCTTTGCTCTATACTTTGCCCATTTTTCTTCAGTAGTCTGAATAGGTCCGTGAACTGCATAAAAAGACAACATGGCAAAAAACGGTTTCTCATGCGCTTGACCAATAAACTTGGCCGTTTCTGTTGCAAGACGCATACTTAGATTTTCACCATTAGGTCCTTGCTCCAATTTGGGGTTTTCGTATGGAGCAAAATATCCACCTTTTGGGCTCCCGGCTTCAAAACCTCCAATATTGGTTTGGAAACCATGATCTTCAGGATAAGAACCTTCGCCTCCCAAATGCCACTTGCCCGCAAAAAATGTCTCATAACCCGAATCTCTCAATGCCTCAGGGAGCGTCACATACGATGCCTGCAAATCATGCGAATAAGTAGGTGGCAAAAGCTTGGTATGCCTTCCATATTCCCTCCACGCTTCGCCTTCCGGTGCCCCTATCCAATCTGTAATCTTGTGAACCGCAGGAGTTACACCAGTCATAATACTGGCTCTAGCTGGACTGCAAACAGGCGAAGCGGTATATCCTTGAACAAATTGATAGGAATGGGAAGCTAGCGCGTCAATATTCGGAGTTTCATAGTATTTGCTTCCTGTCACACTGAGGTCATGATACCCTAAATCGTCCACTAGGATAAATACAATATTGGGCTTGTCAGCAGATTGGGCAAAAGCCTGATAAAATCCGAGCAAAAGCCCAGCCACAGGTAGTAATTTCTTCAGCATTGGAAGGTATTGTTATTTGAAGAAACTAAGATGGTCAAGAAGATTTAAAATCAAAAAAGTAATGTGATGGTTGGAAGGGTAAAGTGTGGTTAGTTGGCAGTCACAGTCGCAGTGTATCAGATTATTGATGAACTGATCACTGCGACTGCCTTCTGAAAACTGACTATTACTTGCTAGCTCCTATTTTCTCCAAATGTGCTTCTTTAATCTTTCTTCTCAGGATCTTGCCCACATTGGACTTTGGTAGTTCGTCTGTGAAATGAACCTCCTTAGGGCATTTGTAATTAGTGAGGTATTCATGACAATGTGAAATGATTTGTTCTTTAGTGATTGACTTGTCTTTGGCCACCACGTATGCTACTACTCGCTCAGTGGACTTTTCATCAGGAATCCCGATCACCCCGACTTCCAATACACCCGGAAAAGATGCAATGGCATCTTCTACTTCATTTGGATAAACATTGAATCCAGAAACAAGAATCATCTCTTTCTTTCTATCAACTATCTTGGTGAAGCCGTCCTTGTCCATCACTCCTATATCTCCAGTTTTGAACCATTCGCCCAACATTACTTCAGCTGTTTCTTTTGGCTTATGCCAATAGCCTTTCATAACCTGAGGACCTTTGATGCATATTTCTCCACGCTCGCCTACTGGAAGTGTATTTCCTTCATCGTCTATGACCATCATATCTGTATTCGGAAGTGGAATCCCTATGGTACCATTTCTCTCAGTACCATCGATAGGATTGCAGGAGGCTACAGGGGAGGTTTCTGTAAGGCCATAGCCTTCGGCTAAAGGTGTTCCTGTCACCGAAAGCCACTTTTCTGCTGTTGCTTTTTGCACCGCCATGCCCCCACCCACTGATATTTTCAAACTGCTAAAATCTAATGCTCTGAATGATTCTTGGTTCAATAGTCCATTAAATAGCGTATTCACTCCAGTAAAAACGGTAAACTTCTTTTTGGATAAATCCTTACAAAAAGCTGGCATATCCCGGGGATTGGTAATCAGAAGATTATGTGCTCCAATTTTAAGCATCGCAAGACAATTCACTGTTAAGGCAAAAATATGATAAAGGGGTAAAGCCGTAATTACTATTTCCTCGCTCTCTTTCAGCTTCGGCTTCATCCACGCAGAGATCTGTTGCATATTTGCCACAATATTTCCATGGGTTAACTCAGCACCTTTGGAAACACCGGTAGTTCCGCCTGTATATTGGAGAAAAGCGGTGTCTTCTAAACTAAGTTCTACTGGTTTAAATTTATGATTGGCTCCTTGAGCCAAGGCTGATTTAAAGGAAACGGCCTTTGGAATAGAAAATGGCGGCACCAGTTTTTTAATGTATTTTACTACTAGGTTGACGATGGTTCCCTTAAGCCCTCCAAGTAGATCCCCGAGTTCTGTTACGATGACATGTTTTGCAGGAATATCATCTAAAATTTTCTCTAGGTTGTCAGCAAAATTTGCTACGATAATAATTAATTCAGCTCCGGAATCTTTGAATTGATGCTTCATTTCCGAAGAAGTGTACAAAGGATTGGTATTCACCACAATCATCCCTGCACGAATTGCCCCAAACATTGCGACTGGATACTGCAGGGTATTCGGCATCTGAATAGCCACTCGAGTCCCTTTTTTGAGCCGTAGCACCTGTGTTAAATAGCAGGCAAAATCCTCACTAAGTTTATTTAACTTATTGAACGACATCGTTTTCCCCATGCATTCATAAGCAACTGCATCACCGTATTTTTTTACACTTTCCTCAAAAAGCTCTGCCACACTTGAATAAGCTTCGCAATCAACTTCGGTTGGAACAGATTCTGGGTAATGCTTAAACCAGGGAAAATCCTTCATAATTTCAGTTATTGTTGGGTGTATCTTTTCTTGAATTAATTAAAATCTTGGGATAGGTCAAAAGAATTCTATTCTATTTCAGAATTTTTCTTGCGATCAACTCTTTCATTATCTCGTTGGTTCCTGCATAAATTCGCTGAACTCGAGCATCTGCATAAGCTCTGGCGACCCCATAATCCCACATATACCCATATCCTCCATGAAGCTGCACACATTCATCAGCAACTTTACATTGCAGCTCTGTCATATTGTATTTAGCTGCTGAAGCCATCGCCGAATCCAATTGGCCATCATTGTGAAGCTGAACCAAATAGTCGCAGTAAATTCTCCCTTGCTCGAGTGCCGCACACATTTCCGCCAGTTTGAAGCGGGTGTTTTGAAAATCTGAAATGGACTGATTGAACGCTTTTCGTTGCTTTACATAAGTAACAGTCTCTTGAAGCATGTATTCTCCTAATGCAATCGCCGCCAAAGCCACCACAAGGCGCTCCTGTGCGAGCTCAGTCATCAAGTATTTAAATCCTTCTCCTTCTTGACCTAGCAAGTTCTCTTTTGGCACAATTACGTCTTCAAAAAACAACTCACAGGTATCCTGAGCATGCAGTCCAACCTTTTCAAAAGGAAGTCCTTTCGTATAGCCCTTCATAGAATTATCCATAAGCAGCAAGCTAATTCCTTTTGCACCTTTCTTAGGATCAGTCTTTACAGCAACTACCACCACATCAGATAAATAGCCGTTGGTGATAAAGGTTTTGCTTCCATTGACTAAGTAAAAATCCCCCTGATCTATTGCGCTGGTACTGATGCCCTGCAGATCACTTCCCGCTCCAGGTTCGGTCATTGCTACTGCACCTATGTACTCACCGGCCACCATTTTAGGGATGTATTTTTCCTTGGCTTTTTCTGTTCCAAAATGCAGAATGTAGGGCATCACTATATCATTATGAAGTGGATATCCTATGGCTGGGGCAGAGCAACCACTTAGCCCAAGTTCCTCAATAAAGATCGCGTTGTATCTAAAATCAAGGATATTCATTCCTCCCAAGTGCTCAGGAGCTTGTATGCCGAGAAACCCACTTTCTCCGAGTTTGCGCCAACTTTCCCTTGAAACCATTTTTTTCTTCTCCCATTCGGCATTGAAAGGGGTAATTTCTTTGGCGATAAAATCTCTTACACTGGCTCTGAATAGTTCATGCTCTTCAGTAAAAAGTGTTCGGGGTAATCCAAACATGGTATTTATATTTTAGGTTTTTACTCAAATCAAAATTAAGGATTTTTAGCCCTCGCATTTCTTTTTGTATTTAAAAAGACCTTTTGCTTTTCATTTTAGAACTTTTGCTAAACGGTGCCCAAGTGTTTAAACTTATTTATAGTTTCGATATTTGATATCTAAACGAATAGAAATGACCGATCTAAGTGAGCTTTCCAGTCTTGAAACACTTCAATCGCTCCCACTATGGCTGGAAAATGAAAAGCTGGTGTCAACTGAGCCCGCCGGAGCAAGCAACATGAATTTGGTTTTACGAGTGAAAACCAATTTAAGATCTGTCATCCTCAAGCAATCCAAACCTTACGTTAGAAAATTCCCCCAAATCCTCGCTCCAATTGAGCGAATCGAAATTGAACTCTGCTACTACCAACTCATAGAAGATGATGAGATTTTAGCAGATTACAGCCCAAAAGTACTCCAATACAATCCTGATAACCATATTCTTTTGATTGAGGACCTTGGTAATGGAAAGGATTTCAGTGATATCTATGAGCTCGGCTACCACTGGAAACCCAATGATTTACGCTCAATCAGCAATTATCTGAACGCTTTGCACAACCTTGAAGTAAGTAATTTCCCGGCCAATCTGGAAATGAAAAAACTAAACCATGAGCATCTTTTTCACTTCCCTTTTATGGAGGAAAATGGATTTGATTTGGATACTATCCAGCCTGGATTGCAAGAAATTAGTATGAAGTATAAAACTGACGAGGAATTGAAAAGTGCTTTGGAACTTCTGGGAAAACGCTATTTATCCCATGGAATCACTTTGCTTCATGGCGACTTTTATCCAGCTTCATGGCTAAAAACCGACAACGGAATCAAGTTCATTGATACTGAATTCGCTTATATGGGAGATTGCGAATTTGACTTGGGAGTACTATTTGCGCATTTTGATCTTTCGAAAATGGATCAAAGACATCAGGAAGAGTTTCTGAAAAATTACAAGCATAGATATGTCGAGGACTTAGTCAATAGGTATCGCGGTATGGAAATCATGCGCCGGTTGATCGGAATTGCACAATTACCCTTATCACTTTCATTAGACGAAAAGGAATCACTTTTAGAGAAGGCAAAAAACTATATTTTGTCTTTATGAAAACCCTCTACCTCCTAGTTGTACTCACGCTTCTATTTTCTTCTTGCGGAGATAGAAAATCCTCTACTCCTGTACAGTTCACCGATCAAAAGGTGCCTGAATT
Source organism: Algoriphagus winogradskyi (assembly GCF_900182815.1). Lineage (GTDB taxonomy): Bacteria > Bacteroidota > Bacteroidia > Cytophagales > Cyclobacteriaceae > Algoriphagus > Algoriphagus winogradskyi. Next base: position 324,795 of record NZ_FXUA01000001.1, read on the forward strand.
AGGGATGAGCGAAAAGCAATTGCATGACAAAATACTTGGTATGCTGGTCGGATCAGCTATTGGGGATGCAATGGGAGCTCCAACAGAAATGTGGGCCAGAGAGGAAATCAAACTTCAATATGGTTTTGTAGAGGGTTTGGATTCTATGGTTAGGGAGGTTTCTCCTGAGGGAATTTGGATTGCTAATTTACCTTCAGGTGGGACTACTGACGATACACGATGGAAAGTTTTGACTTCACAGTATTTGTTAACTCAGAATACCAATGAGCTAGGTGCGAAGGACTTTGCAAAGGAAATTTTATCCACTTATGAATCCTATACTAAGGAATATAAAGAAATAGAAAGTACTGATCCAGAACCATTTGAATCAGTTTCCCTAAAGTTAGGATGGCTTCAAGAATGGGCTAAAGTGAGTCAGCCATTTATCAATGAAAACTTAGTAGCCTATGCTGATTCTTTAGGGAAATTCTACGGAGGTGAGATGGTTTGTGCGGGCTTACTGTATGCGCCATCTTTAGGTGCATTTTTTCCTGGAAATCCTGAAAAGGCATATAAGGAAGCCTATAATCTTTCATTCTATGATTTGGGCTACGCCAAGGATATTTCTGCTCAGGCAGCTGCTATGACCGCTGCTGGAATGAGCCCTGATGCTACCAAAGATGATTTGGTAGCCTCCTTGCGATTGGACCCAGCGCACTACTTCGAAAGCCGTCTAGTAGGTAGAACAGCCTATACCATCCTAAAAAACGCACGGTGGATCTCTGCTGAATCGGCTAAACAAGGTAGTCTCGGAAATCAGGTAATTGAGGAGAGTAAAGCATTAGAATATGCATATTCCCAACTTGATCAGAGGCTACAAGATATGCCTTTTCATGCTGGAGAAATTTGGTTGCAAACACTGACAGCAATGATCTATGCTGACTTTGATTTCATGGGTACACTTATCTTTCTGGTCAATTATGGTAGAGATAACGATACCACAGCTGCCCTAGCTGGGGGTATTTTGGGAGCTCACTATGGTTTTGAAAAGTTACCTAAACTGGAGCGGGAAAAAGTCCTCAGCGTGAATAAAAACCTTCTTGGTATTGATTTAATGCAAATCTCAAATGAGCTGACAGCGCATATGCTGGAGAGGTTTGAATGATCAATTTTCAATGTTCAAACGCAATGATCAAAAGTTTCTAGGGCCTTTGTTGGCTTTGATTCTTTTGCTTTACAAGCATATTTACCGCAAAGTATCAAAGAAATCAAAATCTTAAATTCAGAATAGATTTGATAAAGCAGCTTTGCAATTATGTTTTTCTATGATTCAATATGGTGTAAAGAAACTCGCATTAATCTGGCATTCACCTAGGAAGATGAAAGTGGTCATTCGCGCTTACATTCGGCACTTAGGAGTGCAATGCCGTAATTCCAAGCCGGTAGACCTGAAGATTCGAACCAAATAAGTTGTATGCTCCCGCGCAATTCTCGGTGACCACTGTGGTTAGACAGGACTTTCACAAAAAAGCCCCGAATCAACGATTCAGGGCCTGTGCACAAAGGAAGTTGGTTTAGAATTCAAAAGTAAATTTGACGAGTTCTTCCTGTTGCGTCTGTCACTTCGAAATAAACATCCTCTGGATCAAGACCGTTTAATTTGTAATTTTTTTTGAATCCTTCAGTTTGATTTACTATTTCTTCGTGAACAATTCTATCATTAGTCACTCTTTTGATTTTGACTTCGGTTCCTGCTTGATCTAATCCAATTACTAGCAGATTGATTGTGTTTTCATCTACTTTTTTCCCGTAAGCCATTAAAGGTAATGCTTCAACAGGCTTTTCTTTCTCGACTGTTTCAACTGTATAGGTCACTTCTTCCTCGTCAGTTGTTATCATTACCTTATACTCCGCGCAAGGAAGACTGTTCATGTCATAAGGAACCAATAAGTCTTCATTAGCTTTAACTTTACGAGAATGCAGTTTTTTACCATTCATATCATAAATGGCGATTTTTGCTTTACCCACGCCTTCATTAAGGAGTACAGAGATTTTCTTGTAGTTCGTATGAACTGATGAATTTGCTTTTAAATCTTCAGCGTCATTAGCAAAAGTACTGGTAGCTAAAAGTCCGGCTAGTGCGAAAGTGAATAGAGTTTTCATAATAATGTTGGTTTAGAGTTATGCTTCTGCTAGTTGCGAACGGCATACCAACTGTGCCATAAGGGCCTTTTCTACCCTACTTGAGGCAGATTCTTATTTACAAAAATTAACATTTACACAAAATTAAATTTGGCACACTATCAATTTCCAGCAGTATAACTGTATGAAAAGTGATCGATTTGGAATCAATATGTATTGCATCCGAACATATTAGTCCAGATTTGAAATAAATCCAGGTTACACTTTATTACATCTGTTAGTAAAAATTAATTTTTCGAAAAATTGTAAGTGTCTGAAATCAACAATTTTAAAAAACAAAAACCTGTACGCAGGTGTACAGGTCTTGTTCGCTGAGATACATTATTTTGATCTATATCAAATTTATTTCAATTCTTGAATAAGGGTTTTCACCCGATCCTTGATCTGAATTCCAGATATATCTTCATTTAAGGAAGTTGCTAGGAGAAATTCGTTAACTGCTCCTGTATGATCCGTGGATTTACCTTCAGCGAGCGTGACATACCTCATCGTAGTCCAAAGCAAGGTCTTCAATTGCTTCTCACTATCATCTGTCATGTAATACTCCAAAATTACCGTATTGTGATTATGCCAGATGATTCGGCTTTTTATCCGAACCCACTCGCCCACCATTGCTGGCTTCACGTAAGAAATATTATGGTTATAGATTACCCAAGCAGCTTGATACTTTTTGATGAAGTCCATCATTTCCACGCCGTATAGTTTCGGGACCTGATCTTCTCGGGCATTGAAAAAGTAATCGAAATACTTCGCATTGTTCAGATGGCGAAGTGGGTCGCAATCCTGAAAGCGAATCAAGACTCTACTTTCAGTTTCGGTTGGGTAATTTTTCTCTGAGTTATATTCAAACATAATTAATCTAGTATTGCTGAGCTTTCAATTAGTATGACTCCTGCTTTTTTCAATTCGTCCAAAGCCTTCTCTCCATCTTCTGCAGATAGGTTGACTGCCCGGGTTGCATCCGTGATGAGGTAGGTCTTAAAACCCAAACTTACAGCATCCAGCGCGGTAAATTTTACACAATAATCCTGAGCTAGGCCCGTGAGGAATACGTTCATAATCCCTTCATTTTGCAGGAAATCACCTAAGCCTGTATCTCCTCTTCTTGCATTGTCAAAAAAACCTGAATACGAATCCACTTCTGGATTTGTTCCTTTTTGGAAAATAGCTTGCCATCTTATTGGATTCAATTCGGCATGAAACTCTGCCCCTTCAGATCCCTGAACGCAGTGAACTGGCCATAGAATTTGCTGTAATCCTGCTAATTCTATGAATTCACCTGGTTTTTTCCCTTTGTGATTTGCTGCAAAACTTCCATGGTCTTCAGGATGAAAGTCCTGAGTTGCAACTATAAATGTAAAATGCTCCTGAAGTGAATTGATGACAGGAATAACGGCATCGCCCTCACTCACAGCTAACGCCCCACCAGGTAAAAAGTCATTTTGCACATCTATAATAAGTAATGCACTGTTTTTAAGATTCATTGCCATTATCTGTTTGTTTAGATCCGCCCAAGAGAGAGTCCTCACTTCCGGCTTATCGCTAATTAATTTTCAGCTTCATTGCCAGTATCTACTTGTTTTGCTTTCAAAACCAACTCCATTCGCAGTTGGTGAAGATTTTCTTCCAATCCGATTGGATACAGATGTGGATTTACCAATCGCTTATGTGTCTTATCCAAAGAATCCAACTGACTTTGCACTCTTTCTCTGATCTTGACAATTGTAGGGAGTTCATACACTAGTTTCCCTTTTTCGAAAATCGGCTTGAGTAATAGTTCTTCCTGATAAAAAGCTGGCATCATCCGCTTTCTTCTGGTGGGATCATTAGGATCGATGATTAAAGCAGCTTGAGGATTGAGTTCTTGATCTTCCAAGTAAATCATATCAGCCACAGCTTTCCCTTTGGAAAAAAATCGCTTGATCGTATGAAATCCGGGAATATTGATTTTCAGCGACTGCTGCGAAAGTTTGATTTTAGGAATCCATTCACCCTTTTCATCTTTAATAGCCGATAATTTATACACACCACCAAGAGCAGGCTGATCAAATGCCGTCACAAGCTTTGTCCCAACTCCCCAAACATTAATAGATGACTCCTGTCCCTTCAGCGAAGTAATAATATGCTCATCTAGGTCATTTGATGCGACAATTTTCGCTTCAGAAAATCCAGCTTCGTCTAGCATCTCTCGTGCGATATTACTGAAATACGCCAAATCACCAGAATCTATTCGAATACCGACCATCTCTTTTCCATTTCTTCTCAAGGCATTCCCAACTTTGATCGCATTTTTGATTCCATTGATGGTATCATAGGTATCTACTAGAAAAATAGATTGATCTGGAAATGCATCGGCATAGGCTTCAAATGCTTCTATTTCAGTTTCAAAGGACATAATCCAGCTATGCGCATGAGTACCAGACACAGGAATTCCGAATAATTTCCCTGCCATCACATTACTCGTAGAGGTGCATCCACCTATGTAGGCCGCTCTGGAAGCTGCTAGTCCTCCGTCTATGCCTTGAGCACGACGCAAGCCGAATTCCAAGACAGGATCACCTTTAGCCGCCAAGTTGATCCGGGCAGACTTAGTAGCAATCAGACTTTGGAAATTGATAATATTCAGCAGAGGAGTTTCCAGCAGTTGGCATTGAATCAACGGGCCTTTCACGCGAACCAGAGGAGTATTTGGAAAAACTACCGTTCCTTCTTCAACTGCTGCGATATCACAGGTAAATTTCATTTCCCTGAGGTAATCCAAAAAACCCGACTCGAACAAAAGCTGCCCGTCTTTGCCTTTCATGGTCGCCAGGTAACTCAAGTCTTCTTCTGAAAACTTGAAGTTTTTACAGTAATCAACTATATAATCCAACCCAGCGGCGATTGTAAATCCGCCTTGAAAAGGATGCTTTCGAAAGAATAAATTAAAAACCGCTTCCTGCTCAGCTTTACCAGATTTCCAATAAGCATAAGCCATGGTCAATTGATAAAAATCTGTCAGTAGCGCCAGTGAGCCTTGATAGAGGTCTTTCGTTATTTTCATTGTTTGTTTTTAGCTTAATTCAAAAATAACCTTCAATTGATTCCTGTCCAATTGATTTAAGAAACTTGCTTCACTCGCATATTCAAAAGAATCCCGATTAAAACTAACCCCATCCCAATATATACGAGGACGCCAAATGTTTCATCAAAGAAGAAGAACCCAAATATCAATGCATAAACGATTCCTATATAAGTAAGGCTGGCTACTTTGGACACATTGGCATTTTGGTAGGCAATAGTCAGGAAATACTGAGCAGTCTGCGTACAAACCCCGATGAAAAGTAAAATCGCCCAATCCCACCCAACTGGATTCACCCAGCCAAAAGCTGAGACTATCAATGCAAAAGGCAAAGTGACCAAAGGAAAATAGAAAATAATTACCAGAGGATGCTCCGTGTTTTTCAATTTCCTGATAACATTGTAAGCAAGGCCTGAGAAAATGGCTGAGATAATTCCTATTGTCGCCCAAAACATATCTACCCGGGCATCAACTCCCTGAATCACCAGAACTCCGCCAAAAGAAATGGCGAAAAATAAGAATTGAATGGGCTTTACTTTCTCCTTGAGCAGGAAAACCCCAAAGAGGGTTGTGAAAATTGGAGACAAATATTGAATAGTTACCGCGCTAGCCAATGGAATATTTTGCAAGGTATAGAAGAAGGAAATCAATCCGATAGAGCCAACAACACCGCGAATTATTAACCACTTTTTATTATTCCCAAAAACATTTACTTTTTGCTTTTTCAACACCAAATAACTGAAAATCAATGAGAAAATAGATCTAAAAACAATAATTTCTATGGCAGGAATGTGAGGAATGTACTTTACTGAGACATTCATCAGAGCGAAAAATACTCCAGCCAAAAGCATGGCTTGGACACTGTTAATCTTCAAAATAATAGCTTTTCAGAGTGATCTTTTTCTAAGGAATTTGTCTGGACAATAGTTCAAAAAATAGTTACAAAAACGAATCAAACTAGCGAACCATTCTACTCAATTTGGGTTTTATTCTCTATGGCATTAAAAACAGGAAGCACTGCTCCGGAATTCTCCTTAGCGTGTACAGGTATAAATATTCTGAATACATCAAAAGACTTGAAAGGGAAAGCTTTTGTGCTTTACATTTATCCAAAGGATTTCACGAAAGTATGTACCGCGGAGGCCTGCGAATTCAGAGATCAATTTGAAGCGTTTAGAAATCTGGATATACCGGTCTTTGGACTGAGTAGAGACGATATCGAAACGCATAATAAATTCAAGAAAGAGCACAGATTGCCTTTTGAACTCCTTTCTGATCCAACAGGAAAGGTATGTAAATCCTATGATGCCCTAGTTCCTTTGATTAAAATGCCTAAGCGTATCACTTATTTGATAGATAAAGATCATAAGATTGCTGCAGCGTTTTCAGATATGTTTGAGTCCAAAGGACATATTGAAGCCATGCTAAAGAGTCTGGAAAAGTAAGGATTTCTCGCGGCGGCGCAACGTCTTTAAATCTCCCCCAAAGGTGCCAAGGCGCAAAATTGATATGCTATGAGGAGTCATTTCGATGGAGGAACTTTCAATCCAGCTTTTTCGGGAAATGAGAAATCTCTTTTCTCTTTTTCTCGAATCTCCCTTGCTAATCTAATGTCTTAAATCTAGCGTCTTAAATCTTATAAAATAAGCCCATCCTTCATCACCACTTTTCTATCAGCCATAGCAGCTAACTCTTCATTATGCGTTACGATCACGAATGCTTGCCCCAGTTCTTTGCGTAGCGTGAAAAACAATTCATGAAGTCCTCTGGCATTCTGGGTATCAAGATTACCACTCGGTTCATCTGCAAAGACCACAGCTGGGCTATTTATTAAGGCTCGAGCCACTGCCACACGCTGCTGCTCTCCACCTGAAAGTGAAGAAGGCTTATGATCCAACCGATGGGAAATCCCTAGCAATTCTGCCAATTCTCCTGATTTCTTGGATAATTGCTCAGGAGATACATTTCCGATCAACCCGGGTATCATAATATTTTCCTGAGCCGTGAATTCTGGCAAAAGATTATGGAATTGAAAGATAAAGCCAATTCGCTCGTTTCGGAATTTGGCCAAGTCATCTCCTTTTAGATTTAGGAGCTTTTTTCCATCCATCTCCAAGGAACCTTGGTCAGGCTGATCTAATGTCCCAAGAATATGAAGTAATGTACTTTTCCCTGCTCCCGATGAACCGACTATGGAAACAATTTCAGAAGTTAAAATTTCTAGATCTACACCTTTTAATACTTGAAGGCTTCCATAGGATTTATGGATTCCATTGGCTTTCAGCATGCTAACATTTTTTATCACTTCAAAAATAGAACAAATGCCTATCTCCGTGAGGAATTAACGTCTTTTTTTACTGAAAAAGGAAAATGTCAGGTTTGATTTATCGAGTCTAAGAGCTTAACTTCGGGCAAAAATTTCCAGAGGATGAAATCGAGCATGGCTGAAAAGTCAAAGGGGGTAATATCCCCTACCTTGCGAGATTCCTCCCGATAGCTATCGGGATGACATTTGAGAAAAAAATCATACATATATGAATATTCACGAATATCAGGCTAAAGAAGTATTAAAAGGTTACGGAGTTCGTATTCAGGAAGGTATAGTCGCCGACACACCTGAAGCAGCTCATGAAGCAGCCGTTAAGTTGAACGAGCAAACCGGTACTAGCTGGTATGTGATCAAAGCTCAGATTCACGCAGGTGGACGAGGAAAAGGTAAAGTCAACGAGACTGGTTCCAATGGAGTTGTACTAGCCAAGAAATTGGAAGACGTAGCCGAAAAAGCTAAAAACATCCTAGGTGGTACCTTGGTAACACACCAAACTGGCCCGGAAGGAAAAGTTGTAAACAAGGTTTTGATCGCTGAGGATGTATATTATCCAGGTGCATCTGAGCCAAAGGAATATTACCTATCTATCTTGTTGGATAGAGCTACTGGTAGCAATGTAATCATGGCCTCTACCGAAGGTGGAATGGACATCGAGGAAGTTGCTGAGCACACTCCTGAGAAAATCATGAAAGAGTGGATCGATCCTAAAGTTGGTCTTCAGCCATTCCAAGCTAGAAAAGTAGCTTTTGGATTAGGTCTTTCTGGTAATGCTTTCAAAGAAATGGTGAAATTCATCACCGCTCTTTACAATGCTTACGAAGGGACTGACTCATCTCAGTTTGAAATCAACCCAGTATTGAAAACGTCTGACGATAAAATCTTGGCAGTAGATGCTAAAGTGAATATCGATGACAACGCACTTTACAGACAAAAAGGATTGGCGGCATTGAGAGATGTAGCTGAAGAAGATCCTTTGGAAGTAGAAGCTGGCGAATCAGGTTTGAACTATGTGAAACTTGACGGAAACGTAGGTTGCATGGTAAACGGAGCTGGTCTTGCGATGGCTACTATGGACATGATTAAATTGGTAGGTGGTGAGCCTGCTAACTTCCTAGATGTAGGAGGAGGGGCAAATGCTACTACTGTTGAAGCTGGTTTCAGAATCATCCTTCAGGATCCAAATGTAAAAGCAATCTTGATCAACGTATTCGGTGGTATTGTAAGATGCGACAGAATTGCTAGCGGTGTGGTAGAGGCTTACAAATCTATCGGAGACATCAGAGTTCCTATTATCGTTAGACTTCAAGGAACAAATGCTGCTGAAGGAGCTAAAATCATTGACGATTCCGGATTGAAAGTATTCTCTGCAATCACTTTGAAAGAAGCTGCTGACAAAGTACAGTCTGTACTCGAAGCATAATATATATTAAGTGTACTGAGGAGCAATCTTCAGTACATCATGCACTCGTAGTTCAACTGGATAGAATATCAGATTTCGGCTCTGAGGGTTGAGGGTTCGAATCCTTCCGAGTGCACATTACAAAGGCTTAGACACACGTCTAGGCCTTTTATTTTTAATAGAAAACCCTCCTTTTGTAGTTTATTTTTTGTTGCCTAAGTGACGGATTGAAGCCAATCCTATGTGCCAAATCAATTCACCACGGCAAAATACGTAGGACATGTTTGAATAGGACAGGTAAATTTCTTACTTAACTGATTGATTGAAATCACCTTATATATTTTAGGATTAATCGCCCAGCAGTTCTGATCAGCTTCGAATTTGATATTTTTTTAATAGTAATATCTGGTTTACTATACTATTTCAAAGTAAATCTGTCATGATTGATCATAATTCAGTCATATTTTAATCTAAAACAGGGAGAAATGACGGGAATAATACTGGAAATTAGTTCACTAAAACCTGTTCAATTACTGATATGAATTTTAAAATCCCAAAATTACCAAAGTCACCTATTTACGGAATGGTGATTCTAATTATTGCCATACTCGCAGGATGCGGAGGTAAAGGCAATCAAAACTTTCTTTCATCTTCTGAACCTAGGCGCATAGAGATCCTTGTTCTTGGTCATGAAAGTGAGCATCACAATTCAGAGAAATTGATGATGTATTTACAGACACCATTATTTCAAAAAGGAATCAACCTCACTTACACCACTGATGTAGCTGACTTAAATTCTACCAAGCTAAACAATTATGATGGTTTGATGATCTATGCCAATCATGATGAGATTACCACAGAGCAAGAATCTGCGCTAAAATCATATATAGAAAGTGGTAAAGCATTAATTCCGATCCACAGTGCTTCGTTTTGCTTCCGCAATTCGGACTGGTTTGTAGAGGCAGTCGGCGGGCAGTTTAGCACACATGGCACAGGAGATTTTACAGCTACTATTGTCAATGCTGATCATCCAGTAATGCAAGGAATTTCTGAGTTTGAGACTTGGGATGAGACGTATGTACACAGTCAAGTTAACCCAGATATGACCGTCCTAATGGAGCGGGTAGATGATAAAGGCAAAGAGCCTTATACTTGGGTTCGTGAGCAGGGAAAAGGTAGAGTATTCTATACTGCCTATGGTCACAACGAAAAGACTTGGGAGAAAAAAGAATTTCAGGAATTAGTAGCAAACGGTATCCTATGGGCAGTAGGTGATGATGTAAACGAACTTTTGGCAGAATACAACATTCCACAACCTCAATTTGAAGATGCTGATATTCCGAATTACGAAAGAAAAGACCCAGCACCACGATATCAGTTACCACTTTCTGCAGAGGAATCAATGAAACTAGTTCAGGTGCCAGTAGGATTTGAATTAGAGCTATTTGCATCGGAGCCAATGATCATCAATCCTATCGCTTTTGCATGGGATGAAAGAGGTAGATTATTTGTAATTGAAACAACTGATTACCCTAATGAGATTCGTAAAGAAGGCGGTGATGACAAAATCAAAATTTTGGAAGACACCAACGGAGATGGCAAAGCAGACAAGGTGACTGTATTCGCAGAGGGATTAAATATTCCAACTTCAATCATGGCTGTAAATGGCGGGATGTTGATTTCCATGGCTCCTGATTTTGTATTCCTGAAAGATACTGATGGCGATGATGTAGCAGATGTCAAAGAAGTGGTAATGACAGGTTGGGGCAAATTTGATACCCACGCTGGACCATCTAACTTAAAATATGGCTTTGACAATAAAGTATGGGGAGTATTGGGCTATTCAGGTTTCAATGGTGAAGTAAGCGGTAAGAAATTTAATTTCAGCCAAGGCGTATATAGATTTACGCCAACTTGGAAAAACATGGAATTCCTTGGCCGTACAAGCAATAATACTTGGGGATTAGGTTTCTCTGAAGACTTCGAAACCTTCATTTCTACCGCTAATGGACAGCACTCTGTCTACTTGGCAATGGAAACTAAGTACGCCAAAAGGACTGTCTATAGAGGAACACCAAATACTGCAATTGGTATAGATACGCATTACGACATGCCTCATATCACGCCATTCCTGAGACAAGTGGATTGGCACGGAAGTTACACTGCTGCTGCAGGTCACAATTTATATACTGCCAGAAATTTTCCTAAAGAGTACTGGAATCAAATGGCATTTGTAGCTGAACCTACGGGTCGTGTGCTTCATAATTCGCAAATAATCCAAGAAGGTTCTGGATTCAGAGAGAAGAATGCATTCAACATTCTAGCAAGTTCTGACGAATGGTTTAGCCCAGTGCATGCAGAAGTGGGTCCTGATGGGTCACTTTGGGTAGCAGACTGGTATAACTTTATTATTCAGCACAATCCGACTCCAAGAGGATTTGAAAATGGAGAGGGTAATGCATATATCAACCCTTTAAGAGATAGACAACACGGTAGAATCTATCGCCTAACCTATAAAGGAAATGATTCCTCCGAAACCTTTGACTTGAAAGATGCTGACGGGGATGAGCTTTTAGCAGCTCTTCAAAGTGACAATATGTTCTGGAGATTGACTGCTCAGCGATTGATCGTAGAAACCAAAAACATGGACGTTTTGGAAGGCCTATACGAGATCATCAATGATCAAACTGTAGATGAAGTTGGGTTAAATGCACCGGCAATCAATGCGCTTTGGACACTTCACGGACTAGGTGCACTCGACGGAAGCAATGCAAATGCACAGCAAGTGGTAGAAAAAGCATTGACTCATCCTTCTGCAGCAGTAAGAAAGAATGCAGTGAGAGTAATTCCTAAAAACCAAGCTGCATTGGATGCAATCCTCGCAGCCAATTTAATGGAAGATGATAATCTGCAGACTAGAAAAAATGTGATTGTGGCAGTTTCTGAAATGCCAACTTCAGCAGATGTTTCTAAAACGCTATTAGCTATAGCTGAAAATAAAGATAATGCTAATGACGAGTTTTTGCCACAAGCAATTTTTGCTGCTGCATTGACTCACCCATCAGCATTTGAAGGCAGAGAAGTGGCTCCGAAATCTGAAGCTGATTCTTTGATGGGTGTGGCTGATAGAATTGCAAAAAGCTTAGTATCTGAGTCATATACCTTGAGTCAAAGAAATGCACTTCTTTTCCCACCTGATCCTACCGGGAAAGAAATGACAATAGAAATGGAAGTTTCTCCGGGCAGAGATGCTCTAGACGGTGTGATGGTAGCTCAAGGAAATGGTACTAATGGCTATAGCCTTTATGTTTACAAAGACGCCTTGCACTTTGCAATAGCTCAAGATGGTGATGTGAAAATCATCAGTTCGCGTAAAAACCTACCTTCAGAGCGATTCCAAGTTAAAGCAACACTTATGGAAGATGGTAGCATGGCCTTAATGATTGATGGAAAAGAAGTTGCAAAGGGCAAAACCAAAGGATTATTTACCGGGCCATTATCTCCAGAAAGTGTTCGCGTTGGTCAGTTTGATTCCAACAACAAAGTTGGTGACTACGAAGGCAATTGGAGATTCTCCGGTAGAATTGGCAATGATTCAAGTTTGGATCTAAAAAAAGCATCTGCACCGCAGGAAGGCAAGGCAGTATCCTCCATAGAGGAATCAATTGAAGTGGTGAAAAATGGTTTAGTTACCTTAACCACCATCCCTCATGAGATGTCCTTTGACAAATCCTCATTCATTGTAACTGCAGGAAGTAAGCTAGTCGTGGATTTTAACAACCCTGACTTCGTTCAGCACAACCTGGTCATTGGAGCTATAGGTTCACTAGAAAAAATCGGTCAGGCAGCAGACAAAATGGCTCAAGACCTTACAGGAATGGATAAAAGCTTTATCCCTGAGACTACTGACGTATTGGCTTCAACCAGCTTAGTTTTCCCAAATTCCTCAGATTCAATAATCATGACAGTACCTTCTCAAAAAGGTGATTATCCATTCGTTTGTACACTTCCGAATCACTGGAAAAAAATGAACGGTATAATGAAAGTAATATAAGAGATGCCAATTAATGTAAAATTCGGTGTAAGCACCTGGCTTTGGACCTCTCCATTCAGTTCTGAAACACTCAGTTTATTACCAAAAATTAAAAACTTTGGATATGATGTAGTGGAGATACCTGTAGAAGATCCAGCGCTAATTAATATACCAGAGGTAAAAAAAGCACTTAGCGATAACGGTCTTGAGGCCGTTATCTGCGGAGCTTTCGGGACAAGCCGAGATTTCACCAATGAAGATCCATCATTTCATAAAACCAGCTTTGACTACTTGGACCAGTGCTTTGAAATAGCTGCTGGATTAGATGCCAAGTTTGTAGCTGGACCTATGTATTCTGCAGTGGGAAAAGCTAGATTGGTATCTCCAGAACAAAAGAAAATAGAATGGGATCGAGCGGTGACTAATCTCCGTAAAGTATGCCACACAGCAAGAAAATTCGGTTTGGACATCGCTTTAGAGACATTGAATCGTTTTGAGACAGATCTTATTAATACCTGCGAGGAACTCATGCAGTTAATCAAAGATATTAATGAACCAGAAGCCAAAGTGATTTTGGATGGTTTTCACATGAGTATAGAAGAACCAAACCCTGAAGCCGCCATCAAACTGGCCGGAGATAAATTGATCCACTTCCAGGTATCTGAAAACTATCGTGGAACTCCTGGAAGCGGAACTACGCCGTGGGATGCGTATAAGCGTGGTCTTGAAGCAATCAACTACCAAGGTGTCATCTCAATTGAAAGCTTCACCCCAGACGTAAAAGAACTAGCTGGTGCAGTATGCATCTGGAAGCCTTTAGTACCATCACAGGATGGCTTTGCCAAAGAGGGCTTGGAATTTCTTAAAAACTGGGCTGCTGGTTAAATAACGGTTCAATATCGATTTTAATAATCTTATATACTTTCGAAAGAGTCAATAACCCAAGGAGAGTAGATAAGTACAGCTTCCCTCCTCTTCTACCTAACCTGAAATTTTAAACCTATTTCACCTAATTAATTATAACAACATACATACACTAAAATGAGTAATAGACCCTTTAATATCGCCATCGTTGGACTAGGTTTTGGAGCAGAATTCATTCCGATCTACCAAAAACATAAGCTTTCAAACATGTATGCCATCTGTCAACGAAATAAAGAAAAAGCTGAAGAGATCGGCAAAGCCTTTGGCATAGATAAAGTTTACACTGATTACGATGAATTGCTAAAAGACCCAGAAGTAGATGCTGTTCATATCAACACACCAATTCAAAATCATGCTGAGCAATCACTGAAAGCTTTAAGAGCTGGAAAGCATGTCGCTTGCACAGTCCCAATGGCAACCTCTGTGGAAGATTGTAAAAAAATCGTGGAAGAGGTTCAGAGAACTGGCTTAACCTATATGATGATGGAGACCGTGATTTATAGTCGGGAATTCCTCTTCGTAAAAGAAATGTATGAAAAAGGAGAGCTTGGTAAAATTCAGTTTTTAAGAGCCTCACATCAGCAAGAAATGGCGGGCTGGCCGGGCTATTGGGAAGGCCTCCCTCCTATGCATTATGCTACCCATTGTGTGGGACCAGTATTGGCTTTGCCAAAGGCACAAGCAGAATACGTTTCCTGCCTAGGTTCAGGTAGAATTGACGAGAACTTAATACCAAAGTACAGTTCTCCATTTGCCATAGAAACCTGCCATATCAAATTCAAAGACTCTGATTTGGCTGCTGAGGTGACTAGATCACTTTTCAATACAGCTAGACAGTACAGAGAAAGTTTTGATGTATATGGCTCTAAAAAATCCTTTGAATGGACGTTAATTGAGCATGAAGACTCTGTGATTCATACAGGTGAAAGTCCAGAAAGAGTTAAGATTCCTGATTACGGACATTTACTCCCAGATGAAATTGCTTCATTCACCACAGCAGGAGTTTATGATGGTGATGACAACCAGCATTTATCGTTTATTCAAGGATCAGGTCACGGTGGTTCCCACCCGCACTTAGTCAATGAGTTTTTGAATGCATTAGCAGAAGAAAGAGCTCCGTATCCAAATGCAAAAGAATCGGCAAACATAACCTGTGTTGGAATTTTAGCTCACGAATCCGCTATGGATGGCGGAACAATCAAACATCTGCCCGAGTTTACACTAAACAGTCATTAATTGTCCTATAGAAAAAATTATTTGACGTAGGCCACTGCCTATAAATTAGATTAAAAGAATGAAAACTAAAACCATAACAAAAACTGCTATCCTGGTGCTGGCAGTTATGTCATTTGCCTGCGGAGGTGGTGAATCCACTGCAGACAAAGTTGCAACAGACAAAACGCCTGTTGAAGTAGAAGCGGCTAAACCTACCCCAGCTGTAATTGATGAGCCCATCGTAGAGGAAGAGCAGGTGGAAGAAGTTATAGAGGAGGCCGGTGTAGCACTTTCAGGAGAAGCAAAGATTGGTAACTCTGATTGCCTTTCATGTCATTTAGTGGAAAGAAAAGTAATAGGACCTTCATTTAAGGAAATAGCAGCTGAGTATAAGCCCACAGACGAGAATATCACCAAACTTGCTAATAAAGTAATAAAGGGGGGTACCGGCGTTTGGGGAGAGACTGCTATGCCTCCGCATCCTACTTTGAATGAAGAAGATGCAAAAGATATGGTAAAGTATATTTTGAGCCTATACGAATAAACATGTTCGTTTGATCAGGTTCATTAATGCAAATGAGAAAGGAGTTATTTAAAAAAGGTGTCAGAACACTCTGACACCTTTTTATTTATCTAGCGCCTCTTATGATTACCATTGATTAGCATTTATAATCATCATTTTTACAAGCTGCTGCTACGCATTTAGCGACATGCTACTTCACCACACTGGCGATTTTCTCAATCACCTCAATTTTTGGTTCCAGATTTCTGTCGAAAAGCAATGGATAGTTGGTTCTTCCTCTTACTGGAAAATTATTCAACCAACTATTCCCATCACCTAAACCCCAAAATGTGACGCGGGTAATTTTGTCCTTATGCTTTTCATATATCTTAAAAATATCAGCATAGCGCTGAGCTAACTTGGCCTCGGCCTCCGGAGTGATTCCATCCTTATATGGATTATATTCCTCTGAATTGGCAAAGTTCATGTTCAAGTCGGCGCCCACAGCACTACGCGGCCTAGGCAACACATCTACATCCAGCTCAGTCACCATCACTTTGAATCCAGCTTCATGAATGTCGATTATGCCTTGCTCGATCTGCTCCAGCGTAGGGGTTTCAAGCTGGTAATGCCCTTGCATGCCTATTGCATCCACTTTGATTCCTTCAGACACCATTTCCTTTGCAAAATCAAGAATACCTTTACGCTTAGCTGCATTCCAGACATTATAGTCGTTGTAATACAATTCTGCCTCAGGATCTACTTCATGAGCTTTTCGAAAAGCCGCTTTCATAAACTCAGTTCCGGTAACTTTATACCAAGTGGATTCTCGAAACGACCCATCTTCATTGAATGCTTCATTGACCACATCCCATCCATGGATTTTACCTTTGTACCGTCCAGCTACCGCCTCAATGTGGTCCTCCATTCTTGATATCAAGGCATCTTTACCAAGAGGCTCCTTGTTTTCATCCTGAAAGACCCAACGTGGTACTTGCTGGTGCCAAACTAGGCAGTGGCCAATCGTAAAGGCTCCGATTTTTTCTCCTAAAGCGACATACTCGTCTCCGAATTTGAAATCATAACGATCAAGTTCAGGGTGGACACGCTCCCATTTAAGGCCATTTTCTGGGCTTAGGCTGTTAAACTGGTTTGCTATAAGAGCGCTTACTTTCTCATCAGAGCTGTTCACCTGCCATGCATTGACGGCAACTCCAATGTGATAACTATCTGCAAAAATATCTTTGAGACGCTCACTTTCAGGGTTTTGCTCTGAAAACAGCAAGGCAAGTGATGCAAAGGTTAAGACTTTTTTGAATATCATAGGTATAAATATTAATAGGTTAATTCTGATAGAAAAAGGAGTGCCTTTTCCAGAAAAGAGAGTAAGTACACTCGGTAGTTTATTTACTGGAAAACAAAATCGGAGCAAGTTCGTGTAAGCTCCTTCTCCAAGTCTGGAATTCGTGAGCTGTACCTTCGGATACGTAAGAAACTGCATTGTAGCCTGCATCTTTTAGTACATTCACAGCATTAGTCACCCGATCTGGATTCTCCTTGCTTCCCGCACTGATGAAAATAAGATCGGGCTTGATGGAATCCTTCAACTCCTCAGGAGTATAGATTCCTCCACTTAAGAGTGCATAGCGAGAAAACACCTCTGGTTTATTGAGCGTAATGGAATGTGTTTCCATTCCCCCCATGGAAAGTCCGCCCATTGCCCGGTGTTCTTGGTCTGCAACAGTTCTAAAGTTTGCATCTACATATGGGATCAATTCATCTACTAAAACAGTTTGAAATGCATCAACCTTAAAGTCTCTCAATCCACCGAACTTGACTTCATTGGTCATTCCGTATGTCATTACAATAATGAAAGGATCGACTTTACCCTCAGCTATGAGGTTATCCATGATCAAATTTGCATGTCCCTGATTGCTCCAAGCTGTCTCATCTTCACCCCAGCCATGTTGCAGATAAAGTACTGGATAGCGTTTGGAAGACTCTTTATTATATCCAGGAGGAGTATAGACAAAAGCTCTTCTGGATGTGCTGGTGCTAGGCGATGGAAATAATATTTGCTGCACATTGCCATGAGGCACATTCTTCAGCGCATAAAAATCCTCGTCATGTGCTGGGATTTCTATTCCGCTTTCCCAACGGGTAGAACCATAATAATTCTTTGCTCCGGGATCATTGAACACACCTCCATCTATAGTCAAATGGTAGTAATGAAACCCTTCATCCATCGGACCTGCAGTTGTCCCTGTCCACACTCCATCAATATCTTTGGTAAGATTTGTCCCCCCTTTGCCTCCGAGACCCAAACTTACATTGACACTTTGAGCCGCCGGGGCTTCTACTTTAAATCTGGCATATCCCTGTGAGTTTACCTGGGGATATTCTTTACCTGGCTGGTTCTTGGAAGAAGGTTTAAAGTCTTCTTTGATTGTGTTGTCCATCTGGGCATAGCAGACTGAGCTACTGAACATCCAGAAAAAAACTAGAGTTAAGTTGTACTTTTTCATGGTTCTATAGGTTTGGGATTATTGACAAGTTAAATCTTGAGGTATTGCAGAATTGTATGGTCTGTTTTAAGAATTAATACAGAATTTATTGAAGTAAGATAAATCCGTTGTCAAAGAATATCTCCAGCTTCTTTAGTGCTCACTTCCAGAGAATGTGGGATTATTCCCCATTATCATAGGCTGAGAATCAAAATACCCCCATGAATAGGGACAGGGCACACATTGGTCTTGTGGCTCACCCTCATCCATAGGATCGCCCTTTGTACTTAGGATTCCATATTCACAAACTCGGTAGTATTGGATGTTTTATAACCAATACGTTTAGCACGAGTAACTATTTTTTGTCCTTTACTTAGCTTAATAGGCTCGTGATATATTTGCCAGGTTTCACTGCCTATTTTATCATCAATTTGGTAACCAATTGATGCTCCTTTTGTATCACAACTTAATACTAATCCCTTTTCAGTTGGTTTTACTACAACATCCTTTGTTGAAGGCTGAACCAAGCCTGGCCAAAACATTTGTACTAAGTTATATTCATCGATTAATCCTTTGTCTCCAATATCCAACTGCCATGCAGATAACTGTGCTCTCATTTTAATCAACTGTGGGTAGTATTTTGGATCATTTGCAAGGTTGTGTATTTCATCAGGATCATTTTCAAGATCATATAGCTCTTCTGCATCTCTATAATCACGAAAAATATAGGCAGCACCGCCTGTTAGCTCGCCTTGCCTATCCATTTCAATTAGCTTTCGCGTCATTTCTATTTGTTCGCGGTATTGAATGCGATAAATCAGAGGCGTGGAAGGATCAAAATTTTTAATGTAGCTGAATTGGCCGTCAATTACAGAACGGGAAAAATCGTATGCTTCATCAAATCTATCTGCTGATCCAAATATTGCCTCTCTAGGAGCTTCCTCATAAGTACCCATGAAAGCCTTTCCTTGCATATACTCCGGTGGCTTGATGCCCAATAAAGACATCATTGTAGGGCCTAGGTCCATTAATGACACTAACCTATCAGATCGTGTACCAGCCATACGCTTATCAGGAAAGCGAATTATCAAAGGAACATGCAATCCCGTATTTCCTACGGCTCTTTTTTGCCTTAACATCGGGCCGCCGTGGTCACTCCAAAAAACAATTATGGTTTTATCCAATAACCCTTCTTTCTCAAGTTTATCTAATTTTTCTCCTATTTGAGCGTCCAATTCCTCAATGTTAGAGTATTTCCGTCCTACATCCTTTCTAACCACAGGTAAGTCAGGAAAGTACTCAGGGAGCTTAATATTGTTGATATCTACCAGCATAGGATCCTTTTCCTTCATCCAAATTTGTGATTCATGGGTTACTTCATGATTGTAAACCGAAAAGAAAGGCATACCCTCAGGTCTGTTCATGTATTCAGCATTAAAACCGTTCTCGTCCCATGCGGTAAACGGTGGATAAAACTGATAGTCATTTTTCCAGTTGTTGGTGCAATAGTATCCTGCTACTCGTAAATATTCGGTA
Source organism: Algoriphagus winogradskyi (assembly GCF_900182815.1). Classification (GTDB taxonomy): domain Bacteria; phylum Bacteroidota; class Bacteroidia; order Cytophagales; family Cyclobacteriaceae; genus Algoriphagus; species Algoriphagus winogradskyi. The sequence continues at coordinate 344,479 of NZ_FXUA01000001.1, forward strand.
AAGCATTTCACTTCAGGTGGTAAGACAGCAGAATAGGCAGGGATATTTTGTCCGCTTTTCCCAGTCACCGCCTGAAAGGACGGGTATGTTTCACCATTTATCCCCTTATAGGGCACAAAGTTCGCTGTACGCATATTATGTGTCCCAATGCTCACCGGATACATTCCTGTGATGATGGAAGAACGGCTGGGAGCGCAGACCCCTACTGTTGAATAAGCATTTTCGAATAAAATACCTTCTCGTGCCAAACGGTCGATATTTGGTGTTTCAACTTCTTCAGCCCCATAGGCACCTAGCGTAGGGTCTATATCTTCACAACTCAACCATAAGATGTTGTACTTCTCTTGCGCTTGGACAAGCTGACTAAACGTCACTAGTAAAAGCAGCAAGAATAGTTTATGCATTGTTTTCATGGAGTTCTGTTAAATGATGAAACGGTTAGTGCTAAAAATCACTGCTAACCTGATAGTCAAGTTTGAGCACAGCATCGTAAACTTCTAAAGGACAGCGACATATTAAATTTAGTGTATTCTGTTCCATCTATTAGTATTAAATAGAAATGAATCAATGAAGGAAAAAAGATACCCTCACAAGGTGGATTACTAATTCATAGCCAGAAAACAACCTATGCAATCAAATCCAAATCAGGTCTGATTGCATAGGTGCTAAATAAAATTACATTCCTTCTAAACCTTCAGCGAACCCAGCATAAGCAGGTTTACGGTTTAGATTAAGATCCCAAAGCCCTTGTTTTTCGCCTGGAAGCCAATTTGAATTCTCAGCACTATCTGTCACACCCCAAATAGTGATACCGTAGCGCTGTGGAGCAGGGACATGTTGCAGGTACATTTCCGCTACGAACTTGTACATCTCCCGCTGCTGCTGCATCATTTCTGGAGTGGGATTGGTAGAATTCATTCGTACATCAAGCTCTGAGACCTTGACAAGTTTGCCAGTTGCAGCTAGCATCTTAAACATCGATACAATTTTATCCTTATCAGAATCTATTGCAATGTGCATCTGTGTACCAATTCCATCTACAGTTACTCCTTTGGTTTCTAAATATGCTACATAATCAATCAGTCCCTGAGTTTTCGCCAGGCTATATTCCAGATTATAGTCATTGATGAAAAGTATGTCATCAGGATTACCATATTTCTCGGCCAATTCAAAAGCTTTTACAGCGTAGTCTTTCCCGAGGTAATCTTGCCAAAAGAATTCGTCAGCGGCGATACTTGGTCGACCAACTCCTGTTTTTAATTCTGAAGGATTTGCATCATCCATGGGCTCATTCACTACGTCCCAAGCTTTGATGTGCTCTTTCGAATTCGTAACCATTCCTGCAATCCATCTTTCAAACTCACCGGAAATTATAGACAACTTCTCTTCATCGGTCTTATTTACCAGCGTAGTGCTGCCACCAGAAAGAGAAGAGCTGCTCAAAACTACATTGTCCAAATAGACTGTTCCAGCAAATTCACCATAACTAATTACAAACCGAATCCGGTCATCAGCGGTGGCAACTGTTGTCAGTGAAACTTGCTTCCACTCTTTAGTCACACCTACTTGACCAAACCCGTTAGATGAGTAATTCGGACTTTGGAGTTCGGGTCTTATGACTCCTTCAGCATCTCCTTTCACCCAAAAAGTCAATTTATACTCCTCCCCATTTTTTAGAGGTTCAGACAATCCATAAGATGTCTGAACTTCCCAAAAACCACCTGTTTTGGATGGATTGGTGACGTAAAAACCTTTACCAGAACCTCCGAAGCCCATTCCATCAGCAGTCACACCACGAGAAGAGCCATTTCCCCAGCCTCCCCAGCCAGTTCCATTTTCGAAATCACCGTCTTCAATCAGGTTATTAATTGCAGGCTCACCATCCGGATCATACACATATAAATTGCTGATGTCAATAGAATACGAGACACCTGGCTTATATCCCATGTTAAAATTTATTTTGAAGGAATCTCCTTCAAAATCACTGACTTGAAATCGGATTTCTTGCCAGGAAATACTGGTTCCAAAAGCTGTACTATCTTTACCAGTACCCATCCAATCGAGTGCTGGCATGTTATCAGAAAGACCATCAAAGGTTATCCCTCCCTGACCCGGTTGGTCGGATTTGATATAGACTACTACTTCATATTCTTTCCCCTGAAGCACTGGAATAGCTGGGGTTGTGAGCTGTACACTTTCAGGATCAGTTCCTGAACCAGCGGTCAAAACAAAGGCAGAAGTGCCCTCACCCATTCCTTTTCCTTCTGCGATCATTACTTCTCCACTTTTTGACCAGCCATCCATAGATCCTTGCATCGGTGAGGAAAGGTCTAATTCATTGGCAAATGCAGGTGAATTTACTACTAGAGGTTCAAGCAGTCTATTCAGGTAAGTGGCGTTTTGATTTGCATGCCAGACCAGCGTATGACCAAAAACAGATGTCCCAACAGCTGAGGCAGCTTCCAAAGTTGCATTTACCCCATCAAAATTAAAATTTCCATTTGCTTGAACGATAGCACCGTGCTTCATGCCATAGCCAGCTGTGATTTCATCAAAATTGCTATTGATAAGACGGTACATTACTCCTCTGTCGTCGTATTGGGACATTGTCACTGCTCCACCCAACTTAAAATTAGGGTAGGCAACGGTGTCTATGTAACTCCTAAGTACCCCGTAGCCATTGAGTACCTCTTGTTCGGCAATATTCATCGGCTTTTCTACCTTAAACTCATCATTTGCGATATAGTCAGCACATGAGGAAGTTCCGATAGCAACAGCCAGAATACCAAAACATTTAATATATAATTGCTTCATGTTTTCTTGGGTCTAGTTAATTGTTGTTTTTCACTACAGGAGAAAATATCTCCATGCCAACCGCTCTGTCGCGTACCACAAGCGTATCCGTAGCTGAAATTGTCATTTCGGGAAGATTGATTTCATACTGTAGGTAAATCACATCTCTGTCTTTATCACCCCAGCTTTTCACCTCTCCTTTAGAGACAAATTTCCCAGCTCCACTAGCCGTATATCCGTCTCCCAATGCTGAAACTGTACAGTTTCCACTTTCGTCAAAAGTCAACACAATATCTGCTGGGATATTAGTTCCATCCTCTCCAGGGTAAGACAAGGGAAACTCTACTTGATTCAATGACCTCGTTTTCAAAAAGTTCACCTCATCTTTCACCACAAATTCCGCATGCCTGATCACAGTCTCATCCAGCCCTGTATTTCCGTTGCTTCCTTTGATCACATCCTGCCCTCTTCTTAAGTAATTGCCATGCCAAGGATTTACATATTTCAATGCATACAAGACGAAATCTTTTGGTACCACAGACCAATCCGCAGGGTTATTTCTCCTAGGATTTGCCACCAAGCCCACACCGGATAGGACTGAGTCAGCATTAGCTATTTCAGTGATTCTCAAGGGCAAAACATAGGTGTTTTTAATAGCTTGGGGATCATTAAAGAATCCGCTATTCAGCTGGATCTCAACACCACCAGTCACTTCACCTTTTGGGATCATAATAGATTGAGCTGAGAGCTGATAATATTCCGAAGGAAGTACCATTACTTCATCTCCATCGGCTTCAAATAGAAGATCCTCCGCCAGTGAATTATCAACTTCCACATTTACCAACACATCCTGAGGAGAAGAATAGACGCCACCAGTGGTTGCGATGATTTTAAATTTACCTTCATTATCCATAGAAGTATCGAAGATATCATCTCCCAAGACGATCGTTCTCACAGGATATTGGTAGGCAAAATAAACCGTTTGGTAATCAAAGTCCGGAAACTCCCAATCTTCATTCTTGCATGAAGTGAGGACCAGAGAAAGTGCAACTAGTATATAAACTGTATTTTTCATTTTTCAGTAAGTTTATGGTCTATTGGATTCACGATAGGTTGTGTACTTGTGAATATTACCATCCTGTGTTTTGCTTTAGCTCTGTAAACTTCAGCGTTTCACTATATGGCACTGGACCATAAATCATGTAATCACTGAATACCCTGTTTTCTACATTCATGACCTCATAGCTGTCACCCTCTATTGTCATTCCCTGAGCAGTTTCATTAAGATTGACATTCCATCTGCGCAAATCCCAAAATCTGAAGCCTTCAAAACTTAGCTCCAATCTTCGCTCATTACGGATTAATTGACGCATTGCAGCTTGATCACCCTTGATAGACTCCAGGTATTCATCGCCGTTTTCAGTGCCAATACCTGCTCTCTGCCGGATTGCTTTTATTACATCATAAGCTGAATAACTCGCATCACCCATCCCGGTAGGACCATATGCCTCATTTGCAGCTTCAGCGTAGATTAAGAATATCTCTGTGTACCGGATGCGAGGCTTCATATGAACCTGCTGATTAGTCGAATTAGGATTTAGATTTACATCCTGGCGCAACAATTTTCTTAGGTAATAGCCAGTCCGTGTAGAAGTTTCTACCCGATTTAGCGCATCATTAGTTTCTCCATCAGCTGCAGTAATAATAATTGTATTACTTGGCCCTGAAGTACTCCCATTCAATACCACAGATTGATTTAATCTAGGGTCACGGGCAGAATAAGGACTTTGAGCATCATATCCACTATTTGCTGCACTGATAGGATAACCATTTGCCATAGGAAAGGCATCCACGAAGTTTTGTGTAGGGTTGATCAGTCCTCTTCCGTATAGGGTTGGCGGGTAATTATCCGCTTCTAAATTATTGCTCGGACCGATGGATGTTCTCCATAAAATCTCAGCAGGATTCATACCTCCACCGATAGCGTTAAGCTCTGCGTTATTGGAAAACCAAGTTCCACCAGTGGGAGACAATCCGCTGACACCTCCGATTGTATTGAGAATTTCTGCTGCATTTGACGCTGCAGTTTTCCACTTCTCCACATCGCCTTCTGGATTAAAAGCAGGGCTAGCAGCGAGCAATGCAGCCTGAGCCATCACCGCGCGAACTATTCTACCTGATACTAATTGTATGGCATCATCCCCAAAAACCCTGTTGTATTGTCCTGTCTCAGCTCCTTCATATTTACTAGGAATTAAGAAGGGGTCAGTAATATTACCCAAGTCCATAGGAAGTAAAGCCAAAGCTCTATCTGCATCTGCGTACAGCTGAGTCATACATTCTTCAAATGTATTTCTCGGAATATTAAATTCTGATTCTACATTCTGAGAAGCTGTAAGAATAGGTACTCCAAGTAATTGCCCTTCAGCCACCCCGCCATGAGCTTGCAGTAAGTAATACATAAACAATGCACGCAAACCATATGACTCTCCTTTGAGTCGATCTACAAACATCTGATTTACAATAGGATCTACAGCAAAATCTACACTGTCAACATCCTCCAGCATCACGTTCAGATACTGAATCGCAGACTGCGCACTAGACCATTGGTTGACTGGATTATTATTTGATGCCCATTGCCCTGTGGCTATGTTTAGAAACCCATTAGTAGGATTACTACTCACGGCATCATCTGTGGCCATTTCGCTGAATGTCCAACCGTTTGTAGGTATTCTTAAATAAGCATTGATCAATAAACCTTGCGCTAATCTCGGTCTCTCTAGCATGTCTTCCCGTCCTTGGATATTCTCAATGGCCGGGTCGATCAAATCCTGACAGCTGGAAAGGAATAAGAGGACACCAAAGAAATATAATATTTTAGTATTCATGTTTTTCAATTTTGGGTCTAGTTAAAACTTAGCTCGGATACCGAAGTTGTAGAAACGCGTCTGTGGAGTGCTTCCGATATTCAGTTCCAGAATATCGCTATTCGGACCTACTGTCAGAAGATTTGCCCCACTCACATACGTTCCAAGCTCTTTGATAAAACCATTTCCTAAGATGGACTTTGGAAAGGAGTAGGAAACCTGCACTTTGGCAAGATCAAACCTGTTTGTGCTATACAACCAGAAATCTGAGTTTCTGAAGTTATTAGCCCCATTAAGCGTGGTCAATCGAGGGAAAGTCGCTGTATTTTGCGTCTCTTCTGTCCATCGGTCTCTTACCACTGCAGAATATTTATCGTCCGCATTCACCCAGAAGTAATTGTTATTCTTCATGGCATACGCCCCACTTCTCATCGTTCCCAAAGCGAAGAATGTGAAGTTTCTGTACTTAGCAGAAAGGTTGAAGCCCATAGTCAATGGTGCTCCTGACCATCCTCCCCTGCCCAAATAGACTTCATCCTGAGCATTTATAATTCCATCGTTATTCTGGTCTTTGTATTTGATATCGCCTGGCTTGACTTCACCAAAAGCCTGACTAGGAGAGTTTTCTATATCATCCATCCCGCTGAAGAAGCCCATACTTTCCAGTCCCCAGATTGCATCTAGCGGCATCCCTTGTCTATTTTGGTAGCTATCTTCATAATTCTCAGATCTCTTGGAAGCCTTGGTGTCATAGTAAAGACCAGATACACCCAGAGTCCAGACAGTCTCCCCGATTTTCTTATTCAGGTTAAGCTGAAAATCAACGCCATTTCTAGTATCTCCATTATAGTTTACAAATGGAATCCAAGATGACTGAGGCCATCCTGTCACGAAATAACTCGGATATAGAATACTGTTCTGAACAAACAGCCCAGTCATTTTACTAGTAAAAACAGACCCGTTGAATGTCAGTAGCTGATCAAATAGAGATGCATCCAATTCCAAACTTATCTCTTCTCTTTTAGGGAAGGTGAGGTTCATGTTTTCACCACGTCTTACATCGGTACCTGTGTTATTAAGTCCATCTTTCCACTCATACCAAGAGCCTTCATCTGTATAGATAGCTTCATATAAGTAGAAGTTTTCTATGTCTAGGTCTGTATTTAAAATACCTGCCGAAACTGACAGTCTCAAATCATCAACAACCGATGAGGAGGACATAAATCCTTCTTCACTCATTCTCCATCCCAAAGACATAGTAGGCGAAAATGCATTTCGTCCATTCTCCGGAAGTTTTGCTGAATGAACCATCGCCCCACTGAATTCAGCGTAATACTTCTGCTTAAAATTGTATGCTAAATACAAGCCTAAATTTGCGTTGCTTACTTTGTGATAAATCTCTGATTCAGCTATCTGGAACCCATTCCCTATAAGCATTGCAGAGAAATTGTGTTTCTCCTTAAATGTTCTCTTGTAGTTCAATTGAGCTGAAAAAGATACCGTCTGACGGAACCAGTTGTCGTTTATGTTTTGAGTTCTCGAACTGGCATCTTGACCGTACTTTGTCAAGCTCAGAATTTGGTCAATACCGTTGTAGTTAGTCCATTTAGGCTCATAAACCGCATATTCGTTATTGAATGACAAGGTATAAGAAGTATTATAATTCAAACCAAACAGCGAACTGAAGGATAAGCCTTCGATTACATTTCTAAGATCTGCATCCACACCTGCATTAAATTGAAACTGCCGACTGGTGAATTTATTCGATCCTCCTGCGTAAATCCCTGCAATGGGGTTAGTCTGATCTAGTTGACTACCACCGAGCAGGTATTTCCCGTCTATCACGTGATCACTTGTTTCTACCAATTCCGCTGAAGCTTCATCACCAGACTCAATATATTCTATTGGAATAAGTGGAGAAAAGCGATTAGGTCTCAAAGTGGTTGAGCCACCCCAGTAGTCTGTATTTACACCATTACTATTATAAAATATAGCTGAAGCATCTACTTTGGCAGATATGTAGTCATTCAGGTTTAGATCAATATTACCTCGTACATTGAATCTTTCATTTGCATTCTCAGCCGCCTGACCAAAGTCCATTACTGTTCCTTCAGTCATGAAACCCACATTGGTGTAATACCTTGCCGTTTCATTACCGCCGGAAATCTCTAGATTTCCATCGTATTTGGCATAAGCCTTCTGAAGATATTCAGGAGAGTAATAGTCCACATTTGGGTATCGGTAGATATTATCACCAGAGGAATAATTGTAAATGTCATTTTCGGAATAAAGCGGGGAAAGTCCATCATTGGTTCTTGCCTCATTATACAACGACATGTATTCGCCTGACCCCAAATATTCAGGATAACTTTTTGGAGTATTTACCCCGGCATTTGTCCGGAAGGTGATATTTTGATCATTAGCCACACCTCTTTTAGTGGTGATCATGATAACGCCTTTGGCCGCTCTACTTCCGTATAGCGCTACTGCTGTGACTCCTTTCAGAAAACTAATCTGTGCTATCTCAGTAGGATGTACACTGTCTACCTCACGCGGAACCCCATCCACCAATACTAATGAACTTGAGTTTCCCCACATGTTACCATTGAAACCGCCTACATATGCTTCCATCCGATCCAGTGGATAAGTGATGTAGTTATCCTTGAGAATTTCAGGCATATTGACATAAGAAATTCCCCCCATCAGGTCTCTTTTGTCCTTAGTCTGGAAAGCTACTTTTACATCTTGTCCTTCCAGGTTTTCAAACAACATGATTTTTTCCAAGTCTATGGAAGCCACAATTAACTTGGTCTCATATCCTGGAGCTTCTACCGCCAGGTATGCGTTGGAAGAAACCACCAGTTTCACTACTCCCAAACTATCTGAGACAGCAGAGTAGTCATCATCTTCACTGGTAATTATAGCGCCTTGTATGGGGTTACCGGCACTGGTAGTTACCACAGGGTTAATTGTTATTTTTAAGGTACTCTGTGCCAGAAGCTGATACGGAAACATAACCGCAGCGACACACCATACCATCATTATTTTTAATAGTTTCATTTTGAGTCATTTAGATGATAAAAAGTAATCGCTTGCATTACCAGCCAGGATTTTGAGTCATTTCCGGATACAAAGACACATCAGACACCTTTAGCGGCAGCCAATAGTGCTTTTCTGTAAATGGTCGCTCCAAAATCACTACTTCCCGGATGTTTGCCACGCGGTTTTCAGTAGGATCATCAGTATTGAAATCACCCACTCTGTCCATTTCCACGGAAGTTTTCACCGTATATGGATCTTCGATCAGCAACATCCATCTTCTAAGATCAGTAAAGCGGTGTCTTTCAAATGCCAGCTCAACTGCACGCTCTCTTCGCAATTCTGGCAAAAGTGCATCTACAGAACCCATAAACTTGGAATGGATCGAAGCCATACCAGCACGGTCTCTAAGCACATTTAATGCATCTACAGCAGACTTACCAAAAGTAGCACTAGGCGTACTAGGTGAATTGTACCCCATCAAAGTAGCCTCAGCGTACATCAGATAAATGTCCGCCACTCTCATGTAAGGCACATTGATGTGGAGTGAAGTACCCCAATCGTATGCGTTATCATATTTATTAGCCTTGAGCGGCACAAATTTTCTACTCATGTAGCCGGTTCGGCTTCCGTTGCTCAAGTTTCTATAGCTTCCTCCACTGAATAGGTTTGCATATCGATTTACCTCCTGACTTTGATCAGGAATGGATCCCTGGATCACCTTGACACCATCATAAGTGATGTCACTGTAAAATCTTGGGTCACGGTTTTTCCATGGATAATTAGGATCATAGCCTGATTCCGGATCCGCCTTTGTGATATCGTCGGGAAGCGGTAAACCATTAGCCATACCATAATTTTGATGAACATAATTAGCAGTGGGCATAAACATCGTCGCATCGCCCTGACTGATCAATAAAGGCATGAACTGCTTTGAAATCTGGTAGTTACTACCATTGGCACCTGTAGTAGGAGCCCTGAACATGGCCTCAGATCCTCCAGGCATAGCCCAGTTTTGACCTGTGGTGTAGAAGAGGTTGGACTTCTGCGCAAAAGGGATCAAGGAATACAAGGTCTCGCCTGCTTCTATCAGCGTGAGAAGCTCTCCGAAAACATCCGCAGCCTTTTTGCTATAAGCTGCATCGTAGGATTTATTTCCGCTATCGGTGTAGTTCATCAAGGGGCTAGCTGCCCAAAGCAAATTCTTGCCTAAATAGCCTAGCGCCATTGCCTTGTTAATACGCATGGTGTTTTTTCCCAGCGTTCTCTTCCCAGCAGTAGTGTTATCCCAATTCAGGGGAAGAAGATCAGCAGCTCTACGAAGATCCTCAGCCACTCTATCCGCACTTTGACGATAAGTCAATCTTGGAAGTCTTAGCTTTTCGTCACTTGGTAATACGGTATCTATGTACGGCATTCCGCCGAAATACTGAATCAACTGAAAGTGAAACCATCCTCTGAAAAATAAGAGCTGACCTTCAATCAATCTTCTTTCTTCGTCTGTCGCATCTGTCAGTCTATCCAAATTTTCTAAACCTAGATTCGCTTTTCGGATTCCTTGCCAAGCTAATGGCCAAAGGGCTTTTTGGTGATGACCACCTGTGGTGGATGCATTGCCTTTGTCAAACCAACCAACTCCACCGCCTTGCTCTGCTTGCCATGCCCAGAAATTTCCTCTGTCGAAATTATAGGAGACAGTAAATGTGCCTGCTGTGGATTCTATTTCATCCTCTCCAAAATTCCAAGCACTCACCCAATAAGCAAGTGTGAAGTTTGGTACGGCGTGATAAAGTTCTTCAGTGAATCCCTGAAAATTGGTGAAATTCTGGAAAGCAGTTTCTTCCGAAATGATTGAATCTGGAGAGCGCTCTAAGTAATCTTCACAGGAGCTAGCAGATAGCAAAATAGCCATCATAAAACCTCCTTTTATAAAATTCTTTATATAGTTGTTCATTTGAATGACTGATTTAGAATGAAACATTTACACCCAAATTGATTCTTCTTACCGTCGGGTAGGCTCCTGCATAGCCTGCAGAAGAGAAGTTGGATTCCCGATCATCCGGCATATCCGTCCATAGCAGCAGGTTATTTCCATTTAGATATACTCTAAATGTCTCGACACCTATATTTCTAACCCAATTGGAATTGAAGAGGTAGGCGATTTCTGCATTTTTCAGACGTAAATAGGAACCATCATAGAGGTAGCGTTCACCATTGCTATAGCCTGGCATCAATGCGCCCCATCGTGGCATTGGAGAATCCGGATTCATGTTATCTTCAGACCAATAGCTTCCTTCCTCATATACTCTGTTCAGTCGGTTGTTCAAACTGCTCAGTGGCACATCTCTGGTCACATTATTTACACCATAAAACTGGACGTAGAGACTGAGTCCCTTCCATTCCACTCCTATGTTTGTGCTGTAAGTATTTTCAGGTACACTGGCAAATCCATAAGGAGCAGCATCGAAGGAGTCAATTATCCCGTCACCGTTGAAATCAAGGATTTGCATTCCACCAGGAAGTTTGAATTGATCATTGGAGTTGTTCTGCGTGCTTCCATATACTTCATCCCATGAACTGTAATAGCCATCGCTAATGTGAGTACGGTATTGACCAAGCTGATATCCTTGATCCTTCTGATAAGCTACCTGCAATTCCGGATCATCCCTTTCCTTGACCACATTTTCTGCGTGGGTCATCGTGAAATCAGCCCATACACGGATTTGGTTTTCGAAGGTGTGATTTAAACCCAGCGTAAATTCAAAACCGTTGGTAATCACTCGACCCAGGTTTGCGGCTGGGGCTGTAGTACCAAAATAACTAGGAATAGAACGGTCTCCCGACATCAGGATATCTTTACGGTCATCTTTGAAATATTCAAAATTACCGTTGATCATACCGTTAAGGATATCGAATTCAAGACCTATGTTGGTTTTGTAGACGGTTTCCCAATGCACCTCAGGGTTACCCACGGAAGATTGTCTATACCACGTATAAGGGCTATATTCTCCACCTTCCCCTACTATACCCAATTGAGAACTGTTGCCATAGCTCCATTGATCCATGAAAAGGAATCGTCCACCGATGTTATCATCCCCTACTTCACCGTAGCTGGCTCTTACTTTTAAAAAGTCAAGAAATGACAGTGACTTCATAAATCCTTCCTCAGAAACCACCCATCCTATACCTCCGGAGGAGAAGAATGCAAACCTATACTCAGGAGCAAATTTTTCTGATCCATTGTATGCACCACTATAATCGACTAGAAACTTCTTCTTGTAATCGTAGTTTGCGCGGAACACCCAATCTTCTCTATAGGAAGGAATCATATTTCCTGTCGCATCTTGCTGACGACTCATGAGTCCCATCAGGCTATAATTGTGATTATTAGCAATGGTTCCAGCATAGTTTAATTGAAATTGGTAGTACAGCCTTCGCTGTGCGCCCCCCACAGATCCGCTGGCAGTTCCCCAGGTTACTGCTTCTCTGAAATCAAATCTACTGTTGGAGTCCACAATATCATCGAACAGTTCGATTCCAGACTCAGGATCTATCCATTTTTGAAATGGTGTGTTATAAAGGTCATTTACACCTCTATTGGATTCTATAAAAGAATTATCCACTGCCAAAGTACCTCGGAAATTCAATCCTTTGAGGATCATCCCTAAGTCTTGGTTTAGGACAAAATTGGTCGACAACTGAGTAGTAGTTAGGTATTGCAAACCACTCACTGCTAGTATTCTCACGGAATTTTGTGCTGCCACATCATCCGGGGTATACACCCCCCAGGCACCATCTGAATACACAGGAATAAATGCATCTGGTGGATTAGCGTATGCAGCACTCCAGAAACTATTGGAATAGAAACTACTGGAATTGCCTACGCCCCAAGGAGTTTTTCTAATGCCATAGGAACCTCCAAGATTAACCTGAAGTTTGGTACTGGAAGTCAACTGGAAATCCAGGTTACTACGGAAATTCAGACGGTTGTAATTGAAACCAGGATCATAACCTCTGTTATTATCGAAGTCTCTAAAAAGGTCACCTTCATTCTGAAAATCTATACTTGCAAAGTACTGGGTGAACTTGGTACCCCCTCTGATTCCCACATTGGCATTGTATGCCATTGCGTAATTCTTGAATAATGTCTCTTGCCAATCAACATTCGGATAGCGTTCTGACTCCTCAAGGCTGGAAGGGAATCTATATTTGTATTGAGTATCGTATGGAATATAATCTGACCATCCCGAAGGGTTAGCAGAAAGTTCATTTTCTATTGCTCTGTTTCTTACTCCAATGGCGTCATATGAGTCATATTTCCCAGGCAGCTTAGATACTACCTTCATAGTAGAGCTGAAGTTGGCTGTGATCTGCGCTTTTCCTTCTCTACCTCTTTTGGTGGTCACGATGATTACGCCATTTGCACCTCTGGATCCGAAAACGGCGGTAGCAGATGCATCTTTCAATACTGAGATGGTTTCTACAGAAGCGATATCCATCGTATTGAAAAACTCGGGACGCTCCACTCCATCTACAAGAATGAGCGGAGAATTGCCATTCCAGCTATTCTGGCCTCGAATGACGATCTGAGGACTTTCCCCACCCGGCACACCTGTACTTGCCGAGGTGATTACCCCAGGCAAATTACCGGTTAATGCTGATCCCACGTTCGAAACACCACCTGTTCTCTTTAGAACTTCACCATTCGTTTGAGCTACTGCTCCTACAATGGTTTCTTTCTTTTGCTCTGCGTAGCCTACCACGATCACTTCTTCCAGTGACTGTAGATTCTCTTCGAGAATTATATTAATCACCGCTTGATTTGCTATGGTAACTTCTTTTTCATTGAAGCCCATAAAGGAAAAGACCAACGTCTCTCCCTCATTCACGGTAATGGAATAATTACCGTCCAGATCTGTGGTGGTACCTTTGGTAGTGTTTTTAATACGGACGGTAACACCTGGGAGTGCCAAGCCAGAAGGATCCAGAACTTGGCCTGTGATCTCTACTACTGCAGAGATTACCTCCTTAGGCTGAGACACTTCTTTTTTCGGTCCTCTTGTGATATGAATATTATCATCCAGCTGTACAAATTTTAGATTTGTCTGGCTGGAAATCTCGTAAAGCACCTCAGATAGCGGCACCTTGTTCATTGCCAGATTTACGGTTAATTCATCTACTGGAACCTTCACTTTATTATAAGTGAACATAAATCCGCTCTGTTTCTCTAGCTCGGGGATAACTTTGTTTAGTGTACTTTCATTGAAATTGACCGTGACGGTAATATCATCAAGCCCTTTTAATTGAGCATGTCCATTATTTGCCATAAGGACTGCCGTGAAAAACAGCTGAAAGATGAAAGCACACACAAAATATTTGGAAAGCATAATGATTTTCCTAAGTATTGATTTTTCCATACTTTTGATATGATTTTAAGTGTGTATTACTTGAAATTTTAGCCTTTGATTAATTTGACGATTGAGGCAAAGGCTATGGGCAGGAAAGCTTCGGCTTTCCTGCTTTTTTCATTTTCAGCTGGTGTTTGTGTAGGGGTTTTTCATAGGTTAGTAGGTTATGGGTTTGAAATTGTTACTGTTTTTCCTTTGATTTTATAGTCAAATTCGGAGGAGATACTTATGCCGTCCAAGACTTGATTCAATGGTTTGTTATGATAGCTTCCAGAGTACGACCATCCTTTATCTACCTTTAAGGTGCTGTTGATTGTGACGCCAAACCACACTTCCATTTTTCGGATAACTTCAGGGTAGCTGTCGTCTTTAAAAATCAGGTATTGGTCTTTCCAGCCAAATATTTCAAGGGGATCAAAATCTGTTTTAGTCACTTCACCATTCTTCCGTTTGATTAGCATTTCATGGGGAAGGAGAGTGATTACTCCCCCAGTGGAATCAGCCACTTCTACCTTGCCTTCTACCAGCGCCAGTTCAAAGTCTTCTCCGTTTTTTAGGTTAAATGAAGTGCCTAAAACGGTCACCTGATTGTTGTCTATTTGGATTACAAAAGGACGATTAGGATCCTTCGTCACATCAAAAAATGCTTCTCCCTGCATCCGGACGGTTCTTTTTTCCCCATCGAAATTCTGCGGATAGGCTATGCTACTAGCTGCATTGAGGTGAACATATGTTCCATCCGGCAATTGAAATTTATATTTCTGACCCGCAGGATTGTCCACAGTCAACCAAGTAGTTACTTTCTGATTTTCAGACTCTACCTTATTCCTTTTGTTGAGAATATCGATTCCGTAAACTGTAGAAAAAACCAAGAACAAGATGGCTGCAGTTTTATGCCAGCCACTCCAATGGAAATGACTGCCATCTGCCCTTTTCTGATGACTCTTTTCCACGATGTCCTCATACAAATCCATATAGGCCTGATCAGAAAGCACATACCGGTCTTTGTAATCGATCATTGCGATTATCTCTTTAGCCTTTTGGAGAACTGGTCTTCTTTCGGGATTATTTTCAATCCATTTAAGCCAAAAGTGATTAGTTTCTTCTCCAGGATTTTTCACCCACTGAATAAAAAATTCATCGTTCAAAAAGTCCTCGATCTCAAAATCTATGTATTTATATTTTTCGTCCATGGTAGTGGCAGGAAGCGCGCTGGTTAGGCTTTCTTAACTTCAAATATTTCTTTAAGCTTCTCCATGGCTCTATAAACCAAGGTTCGCGCTGTTTTAACTTCACTGAAATTCATCACTTCAGCTATTTCTTTATAGGATAACTCTTCTTGATAGAGCATAATAATCGCTTGTCTTTGCCTGGTAGGTAGTTTGTTCAGCGCATTGGCGATTTCCAACTTCTGCTCCAAGGCAAATTCTTCATCTATCAATTTGGTCTCATGAGAGGTCTCGATGTGAAACATATTTTCCTCATTTTCAAGAGAAATCAAATCGGCATTTAACTTTCTCTCTTTCTTGAGAAACTTGAAAAGTTCTCTGTGAAAAACGGTGAACAGATAACCTTTAATTCGCTGTACATCACCTAACTTGGCTTGGTTCTTTCGTAGATCTACAAACATTTTCTGAAGACAATCCCTGATTAATTCTTCTTGCTTGCAGATTTGCATGCCATAATTAAATAAGTCAGCTACATATTTTCGGTAGATGTAGTTAAAGGCGGCTTCATCTCCACTTTTGAAAGATGTCCAGACCTCACGGTCTGATTTTTCAGTGTATACCACCATCACTTGACTATGCTGCATATATAGCATAGCTGAGGTATCGGAAGTTTCAATAGGTTTATTCTGGGTTTTTTTCATTTGAACAGGAAGGTATCTCCACTCTTCACTTATAAAGAGTGTTTTTAGAGGTCAAACAACCTCAAAATTTTATTTTATTTTTTTCTGTATATGAAAAAATCTACCATACACAGTTTTATCCCCTGATAATTAGATAATACACCCCTATCGCAGAATATAATTCTGCTATAGGAGAATACCATTCTATCGTCTAATCAAGAATTCTTACAAGTAGTAAAAAAGGGAAATAATGGCGTCTAGAGACTTCAGTCTGCTTTCAGGAATTCGTTGACATCCAACCAATGTATAAAAGCATCAAACCAACGATTACTGGTTCTACCAGGATTACCAAGACCGAAGCCATGTCCGCCATTTTGGTATAAGTGAAACTCAACAGGAATACCTGCTTTGTACCAGGAATCGATTACACCGAACTGTCCTCTAAAAAGAAAATCATCTGTGGCAATCACATTGAACATAGGAGGTGCATCTTCAGGAACTTCAACTGGTCCCATGCCACCATAGATTGGGCCGATGAAGGCCAATTTCATTGTCTTGGAATTCAACGTGCTGTGCATGGTCAATCCTGCACCGGCAGAAAAGCCGATCATTCCTAACCTATCCATACCAACACCCCACTCTTCTGCTCTATCCTTAATCATCGCATAGGCTGCCTCGGCATCTTCCAACTGATCCGAAAGATCAAAGGGTGCAGGAGCTGGACGTGCGGGAGCTGAGGATTCCGACGGGGCAGGTGGTGGTGATAAAGTCTGGTTCATAGAATCTTTGAAGCCATCCAAAGACTCAGGAGTTGGGCGGAGCCTGTATTTCAGGACGAACGCTGCTATTCCCTGATCGGCAAGTGCCTGAGCAACTTCCCATCCTTCATTTTTCAAAGAAAGCCATCTGAAACCACCGCCCGGCGCAACAAGCACCGCTGCTCCAGTCGCCGTACCTGGCTCTGGTAAAAAAGGAGTCAAGGTGGCAACAGTAATATTTCGAGCCATTGGGTCTCCCCATTGCCTAAACCAAGTTTCGGAAGCAGGTTGGTTTTCAACGCCACCTGTTCCCAGCAAAATTGCATTAGGTTCAGCTGGTGTTTCCAGTGGATAAATTGTGCCGTCCTGTGCCATAGCGGAGGAGGCAATTAAGAGGCATGACGCCAGAATTGAGGTTTTTAATAGGTTCATGGTATTATGGGTTTTGTTAATTGCAATTAGGTGGAGAAAAGGAATTTATATGGCCATCCTTAATCTTGCCAGTAATAGTAATTTCTTTGCTCATCAGGTCAGAAGACAGGAGACGAGAGACGGGAGTGGCCTAAATACTAGTATTAACCAAATCCTAGGATTCTTTAATCTCTTTACAAGTTGAAAAGCGGATTTAGTTTTAAATCAATTTCTCCAATGATTAGTCTTCCTTATAAACTGGTTTAAAATGAGTTAATTTATTTAACCGCTGTGATATCCAGGGGACTATATTGATCGAATTTAGATTCATCGACAGGTTTAAACAGCAACTGGGAAAACATGTACAGGCCATTTTTCCAAACTTTGAAATCGTGCCCGCCAGTCTCCAAATAATAGATATGTGGCACCTCATTTTCTGCTAAATACTCATGGGTACGGGAAGAGAATCTGAGCAATCCATCTGCATCTCCACAGGAAATCCAAAGTACTTTTAGAAGTTCTTTTGCCTTTTCAGGATCTGGAACAAGAAGTTCAGGTTCCTTCGTATTTGGAGCTGAAGAAAAACCTCCCACCCAGGCAAACTTATCCAAATTTCCCAAGCCAAAATTCAGCGATTGTCCTCCACCCATGGATAAACCTGCTATCGCACGATTTTCTCTATTGGTGAGAACAGGGTAGTTATTTTCAACATAAGGAATCAAGTCATTCAGCAAATCTTGCTCAAACGTGGCAAAGGCTTGTACTTTATCAGGAGCCATAATATTTCCACTTGCGCTATCATCCTTCATCGCTCTGCCATTTGGCATGATGACAATCATAGGGGCTAGCTTTCCATCAGCATAGAGATTATCCAAGATGATCTCTGGATGCCCTCCCTTCAGCCATTCCTTTTCATCACCACCAATTCCGTGAAGTAGGTAGAGGACTGGGTATTTTTCATTTTTGGAAAAGCCCGGAGGAGTATAAACTAGGGCCTTTCGGTGATTTCCAACAGTTTTTGAAGCATAGTTGATGGTGTCAATTTTCCCGTGGGAAATCCCATCTCTAGCCTGATCAAATCCTGATGGCGCTTCTTTTTCTATCTGCTGGGCGTGAAGTTGCCATACAATAAAGAACAATAGGAATAATAGGTTTTTTGAGCTGTTCATATAGGTTTATTAGGTTATTTACTGGGTAATAATTATTGGGCAGAAAACTTCAGGTTCATTCTTCCTGTAAGAGCTCAGCCATTTTTTTCCCATATCTGGTTCCTAACAAGCGATAACCTGCTGCCGAAAAATGAAGCCCATCCGGAATAGCCTCACAATCAGCTGAGGAAATAACATAAGAATTTGGGATAACTGTTGGTAGCGTGGCAATGATTGGGTTCATACTTGCGCACTTGCCTCCCTGCTCAGCGCTTACTAATTCGCCAGCTAAAAAGGGTACAGAATCGGGAGCTAATCCTAAATCACTTAGCAAATTGTCATAGACTCCTTCCACTTTCTTTGGCCAAGATTGGTCACCTGTATTGGACTCGCCCTGATGCAGCAATATTCCTTTGATCACCCCGTCCTTTTGGGCGATCTTTGCCAGGTCAAGCAATCTTCCATAAGGATTACCATCGTATTGGGCAATTATTTCCTTCATCCATCCCGGAGCTGTTTCTACATAGGTCTCATAGGAATCTTTCTCGAAAAGCTCAATTTTACAGCCTCCCACAGATACATTGATGATCCCGATTTTGATGCTATCGGGAAGACTTGCCGCTAATGTCCTTCCGAAATAATCGCCGGGAGTAATACCGGTATCGCATCTACTTAGCGGTGGAACTGCTGTGTACCAATTGCCCATTTCTCTGTTCAAATCTGGGCAATCCACCGCTTGTAATACCTTAAATCTGTCAATGGGCACGGTATCCTGAGCTTCAAACTGTGTATGGCCCTGCATGTTGGACTGGCCAAAACTGAGGAAAATGTAAAAATTAGGGTCTTGTGAAAATCCCTTCTGGGAGCTCAGAAAGAGTAAAAAAAGAAGAGAAAAGAAGGTGCTAGGATTTTTCATTTTAGGTTTGGGTTAGGTTTGAGAGCTTATTAGGTATTCAGGTTTTATAGGTTTTTAGATTTCAATATATAAGAATTTCCAGCTTCTGTTTTTAAGTCATAAACACTGGTTTCCCCAAGATCAGGTAAGTCGATTTGAGCGGCTGGCGAGATGATTGGATCGGCAGTGACGGGTACTTGATAGAAAGGATTCGGGTTTTCACCACGCGCTTTCATAAGACCCTTACCCTTTTCTAGAACCAATGGGTTTGGAACTCGTAAGCGCAGGTTTCCTCCGATTGTCGATTTAATTACAGCTTTTTCAATCTTCCCATCTTTCCATGTCAGTTCTACTACCTCAAATCCACCTTTGGCACGAATTCCGGTAATGCTTCCCTCCTGCCAAATGTCTGGTAAAGCTGGCAATAGATGAATTTCCCCATTTGCACTTTGAATTAACATCTCGGTAATGCCTGAAGTACAACCAAAGTTTCCATCAATCTGGAAAGGTGGGTGCGCATCAAAAAGGTTGTTGTAAGATCCGCCACCTCCCTGATTGGAACCTACAGGTGAGAGCTGATTTTGGATCAGTTTATAGGCATGATTGCCGTCCAGCATTCTTGCCCACCAGTTGACTTTCCAACCCATACTCCAACCCGTAGAAACATCTCCACGCTGGATTAAGGTGTTTTTGGAAGCTGAATACAACTCTGGAGTACGAAGCGGAGAAATTTGATTTGACGGGAATAGTCCATACAAATGGGAAATATGACGGTGATGATCATTAGGATCGTCAATATCATCCAGCCACTCCTGAAGTTGACCTTGTTTTCCTATGTGCATAGGAGGCAATTTATCACGCATTGTTCTGAGTGAGTCTGCAAAAGATTGATCTTCACCAAGCATCTCCGAAGCTTGAATCACTGCACTAAAGGCATCAAAAACCAGTTGGTTGTCCATGGTCGTACCAGCATCTAAGGAGGAACCATCGTGAGCAGCCGGAGCGTTTTCAGGAGATGTTCCTGGATTGACAACCAACCACTTATTCTCAGGATGCTCTACCAAAAAATCAACATAGAACATCGCAGCGCCTTTCAAAATCGGATAGATAGATTTCAGATAATCCATATCTCCATTGTATTGGAAATGATCCCAAAGATGCTGGCTAGTCCAAGCTCCTCCTCCACTCCAAATTCCCCAGAAAATTGCATCAACTGGTCCCGTGATTCTCCAGATATCTGTGTTATGATGTGCCATCCAACCTCTTGCTCCATACATCACTCTGGCTGTTTCCTCCCCTGCCTCTGCCATTTCAGACACCATTTTCAGAAATGGCTCATGAAGCTCAGCCAAGTTAGTTTTCTCAGCCGGCCAATAGTTCATCTGAGCATTGATGTTAATGGTGTATTTACTATCCCAAGGCGGAGACATCTGCTGATTCCAAATCCCTTGAAGGTTTGCCGGCTGTCCTCCCGGCTGGGAAGATGAGATCAACAAGTATCGTCCATACTGGTAATAGAGCGTTACTAACTGGGGGTCATCCCCTTCTCGAAAGCCTTTAAGGCGCTCATCTGTTGGGAGTTTGGAGGCTTCAGTTTCTCCTAAATTTAAACTCACTCGGTCGAAATATTTTTGATAATCTACCCGATTTGTCTTCAATAGGTCATCAAAAGATTTGGTTGAACCTTTTTTCATAAAAGCTTGGGCTCTTGCATTTTCATCACCTGTGAGATCAAGGTAGTTATTGAAATTGGTTGCTATGGAAATATAGATCGTAGCTTCGTTAGCATTCTTTACTTCTATTGAATTCTCTGATGAGCTGATCTCTCCACCTTGGTTTTTGACTTTCGCAATACTTTTGAATTTCACCTGACCTTTTACGCCTTCATGATCAGTCGTAGTACCAGAAATAGTCAATTCCTTTTCTGCATTGAGGGCAACGGTAGCATTAGGCTGAGGAGTAGCCATGGAAGCGGTGAAGGAAATTTTACCGGGTTTGCTGGCTGTCAGGTGAATTGCAATGACATTATCAGCGAAGGAAGCAATGGCTTCCCGAGTATAGGTCACACCATCCACCACATAACTCACTTTGGAAATCGCCTGAGAAATATCCAATTCTCTTCTATAATCTGTAAAAGTATCATGCCCTTCAAATGCGATTTTCAGATCTCCCACAGGCTGAAACTTCTGCCCATGTGATTTCTTGCTTTGGATGGTTTTGGCAGCCAACTGCTCCGCTTCTTTTTGTTTCCCTTCAAAAATCAATCTTCTGACTTCAGGCAGAGATGCCAAGGCATCCGGGTTATCATTTCTATTTGGACCACCGGACCAAACGGTATGCTCGTTAAGCTGAATCAGCTCCTTTTCTACATTTCCATAGATCATTGCTCCCAACCTGCCATTTCCTATCGGCAAGGCATCCGTCCATACATCAGCAGCTGGTTGCTTGTACCAAAGGGTGAGATCAGAGCTTTCCTGAGCTTTTACCTGTAGGGAAAAAGCCAGAAAAAGCACTGCAAAAAAAGTTCTTAAACAATATTTACTCGTATGCATTTTGGGTTTGTTATTACTATTCATATAATTTTCCGCAATCTTTCCAGATACTAAAATTTCTTTTCTCTCCACCTTCTTCGGTCTCAAATCTCCCGTCTTCCGTCTCCTGTCTCCCATCTTCCGTCTTCTGTCTCCCGTCTTCCGTCTTCCGTCTTTCGTCTTCTGTCTTCCGTCTCCCGTCTTCCGTCTTCCCTACATTTCAACCACCGCTTTGATCACTCCAGTCTCGGGATTCAGCCAAGACTGAAAATCATTCTTCACCTGATCAAATTTCACTTTATGAGTAATGTACTTTTCAACTGAAAGTTTTCCAGATGCCATCGCTTCCAAGACCTGATCGAAGTCTTCCCTGGTTGCATTTCTACTACTCATCAGCGTCGCTTCCCGCTTATGAAACTCAGGATGGGAAATAGCAATTTCACCTTTTTGTAATCCAACTAAGATATAGGATCCGCCATGGGCGATATATTGAAAACCTGAGTTGATCGCAGCCAAACTCCCAGTGGCATCGATCACCACATCGCAGAAATCCCCATCGGTGATTTCCTGAATCACTTCATAAGCAGATGCACCAGCTTTCACTAGATGTGGAATATTCCATTCACTCTTACAAAACTCAAGTCGCTTCTCGTTGATATCCATCGCGATCACAGTAGCTCCAGCAATCCTAGCGAATTCCATCACTCCCAATCCAATGGGACCAGCTCCGATTACCAAGACAAATTGCCCGGGCTTCACTCCTGCCCTGCACACGCCATGAGCGCCGATGGCAAAAGGTTCGGCCAATGCAAGTTGCTCCAAGCTCAGCCCTTCTTTTTTGACCAAAGAAGCAATCGGCAAGGAGACATATTCCTGCATTCCGCCATCCTCATGAACCCCAAATACGCTGATTTTCTGACAGCAATTGGGTTTACCATTTCTGCAGGCTACACAAGTCCCGCAATTGAAATAGGGAATCACCGTGACTAGATCACCTTTCGTGATTTCCTCATTAGCTCCAATTTCCACCACTTCTCCCGCCAACTCATGTCCCAAAATTCTTGGGTAAGAGAAATAAGGCTGAGTACCTTCAAATGCGTGAAGATCAGTTCCGCAAATTCCTATTCTCTTGATTTTGACAATGGCCTTTCCTTCATAAAGTACCGGCATTACCCCCTCTCTATATTCAAATTCTCCAGGTGTATTGCAAGAAAGTATTTTCATAGTTCTTGATTTAAATGAAATTCTGATAAATAGTCAGCAATCAGACCATTTTCCTTCATAATATCCCAAAATGAACCTGGGATTTTCGTGGAACAATAAGCAGCATTTGCTTGAATTCTAGCCGGAGAAGTAGAGTTGAGTGCTATGGAATTAACTCCCGGCAGCTGAAGCCCAAATTGTATGCATGCATGGGCAGGATCAATTTCCTGAGCTCTGCAAAGGCTGAAAAACTGATCTCTCCAAGTATGCCTTGGCTGATAATTTGGATCGGATTTCTCCATTATTTTGTAATCATAATGATCGCCTCCTACCAGAAATCCAGACTGAAAAACTGCCGAATTAATGATACCTACTCCTTCTTTTTCCAATTGCCTCATAAAGTGGAAAAGGGCCTCCGGATGATTATATATTGTCATGCTATTGGCAATCATCACCCAATCGAGTTTAACCTCAGCGTAAATCTTTTGGATTACTTTCCAGTTTTTAGACCCCACGCCTATTGCTTTCACTCTTCCTGCTTGTTTTAGCTCTTCCAAAGCTGCATAGCCTTCCAGAATATGTGCAAATCGCTCTTCATAATCTTCTGGCGAAAATGCCATATCCAAATATTCATCGGGATCGTGGATGGAAACCAAGAGACTTTCATATCCCTTGAGCAAGGAATTGCCCTCATCAAAACAATTGATGACTCCTTCATAACTGATATTCTGAATAGCATCATGACTAAGATTCTTCCAGACATCTTTCTCGAAAGTTGGCTCTCCCTCCAAATGTGTGCGCTGCCATCCCAGCTTATTGCTGATCAAAACTTTGTCTTTTGGCACTTGGAGGTCATTCAGGGCATTTCCCAAAGTTTCCAATGCCAAACCTGCCCCATATTTCCCTGCCGAATCGAACACTATTCCATCTGGAAAACGCTCCAAGGCTGCAGCTATCAATTCCAGTTTTTGCTCGTAGGAATAAGCTTCATAGAGATTGCCCAGAGAACTCGTCCCGAAGATCATTGAAGGTACTTGTATGCCTGTTTTTCCTAATTCCATTCTATTTAGTAATGATTCTGCCGGTAAACGATTCAAACTTTTGTTCGGCACAAATCAAGTTTATCAAAACAATTAACCAATATGATAAAAATGACCAATAGTATATTGGTCAAACGTTTGACCTAATATCCTGAAGCTCCCACTAAAACCCATTCAGCTTTCGAGCTTTTGTTCTAAATTAGGTGTGCCAAGCAGCCCAGAATGAAAAAGAAGAGAATCAGCATCACTGATATAGCCAATGCACTCAATGTAACCCCGTCCACGGTTTCCCGAGCGCTGAATGGAGGGGGAAAAGTTTCTGAGAAAAAAAGAAATGAGATTTTGGCTTTGGCAAAGGAACTTGGCTATAGACCCAATCCCATTGCTAAAAGTCTTCTTGAAAACAGGACAAATACCATTGGGCTGATTATCCCGGAATTCACGCATCATTTTTACAGCCGCATGCTTGCCGGCATAGAGAGCGTCACCTCAGAGGCAGGTTACCAACTGCTGATTTGCACCTCCAATGAAAACCAGGCCCAGGAAATAAAATCCACACAAACACTTTTGGATGCCCGTGTAGATGGGATTCTAGCCACGATCTCCAAAATGAATGACAAGTTTGAGCATATACAGGAGGAAATGGACAGTGGGACACCACTGGTGCTGGTGGATCGTTTTTCTGAGGAAATAGAAACACCCTACGTGATCTCAGATGATTTCAAGGGAGCATTTTCGGCGGTGGATTACCTGTGCGAAATCGGATGCAGAAATATCCTACATATCAAGGGTCCGGATAATCTCTCAACTACTTTCAACCGCTTTATGGGTTACAAAGAAGCGCTTCGAAAGCATGAAATCGAATTGAAAGAAGAACTTCTGCTGGAAAGTTCTGATACAAATCTGCTGGAAAAAATCAGGTTTTGCCTGACAAATCACCAAGTGGATGGTGCATTCACTTACAGTGATTACCTGGCATTTGAAATCTATAAAGTTGCAAGCGAACTTAATATCCCGATTCCTGAGCAATTGTCAGTCATTGGCTATGCCGATGAACCTATCTCCACTTACATCAACCCTACCCTAAGTACCGTAAATCAGCAGCCATTTGAAATGGGTGCATTTGGAGCCAATTACCTATTGAATAAAATCAATAATCCGGAAATCGCCTTGGAGATCAAAAATCTGGAGACTAGGTTAGTGATTAGGGGGTCTTGTAAGGGGCTGGAAGGGTGAGGAGATCAGTTGAATGGGAATTGAGAAAATGGTGGGTGGGGTAAAATATAACGTTTTGCCGCTTGGCGAAGGTGGGGATTTTCAGCACTAAACTTCATTAGATACAAAAAGCTTGAATTTAGCACTTCACTTTCATAGAAGCACCGACCCCCCGCTTTTGCAAAACGGCTATTATGGCTAGTTTTTATATTTCTGTCATAACAATTGTTAGTATTATAAGTCCTGCAAAAGTCAAAATGTAATCTATAGGATTTAATTTTCTATTGTCCTTTGGAGAGAACCAAGTCGCCATCATAAATTCTTGCTTCGTGGTGAGAAGGCTTAAAGTTCGAAAGACTGTAAAAATTATAATCATTGCTAATAGATTCAAATCATAGTCAGCGAACGTACCTATTGCTGAATTGAAATCAGGGTTGCTTTTAAGCTGTTCTACAAAATACCATTGCGATATTCCAAGTACAAACCAAATTAATGATACTGTCGGAATACGAAGTCTTTTATAATACATTAAAAACAATGAGAATGGTCCTCCAAAAGTCAGTGCAAGCAAGATCATATTTATATTCTCTTGTCTTAGTAAGGAGAATTCATATGAAACCCATATAAACGCCCCAATAAGTATATATAGTGCGACTACAACATAGTCTATTTTATCAATTCTCGTTTCGTTCATTTTTAAAATTAGCAATAACGGTTTTAATAAAGCTAGTGCGGCTTTCGGAGATTTTGAAAGTACCCAAAAATTTCTTCTTCAGACCTCATGGTCAACCGAAGACGGAGTGGCCGCATTAGCTTTATTTTGTGTTGGCACCAGTGTTTTGTTTTAATTTTCTGTCCACGGCTCTTTTCTTTTTTGGTGATCATTCTGGGAAAGGTAATGAATGGCTATCAAAACTTGAATGCTAGGGTCTTTCAGGTCGTAGTACTCAGGATTCGTGTAAACTCTTTGTTGAAGTAGCCCCATTGATTCCCAATCTCCAGCTCCCATTATCCTTTCATAATATTCTTCTAGGTCCGGATTTCGTCTTGAAAGGTCTTTTAAGAAGAGAGCATACTTCCCTTCTGTGTTAAGACCTATTGATTTGTAAGTCTTGTTCTCGCGAAGGTTTCTTGCCTTGCCGAATTCCCATATTTGTGAGAAAAGGTTAGATTCAAAGTTTGAGTATAATTCTTTCTGTTCTTCAAAGTCTACATTTTCCAAGATTGGTATGTAACCATATTCAACTAAATATGGAATTAATGAGTCAATGCACGACTTGAACTCATCAGTCGAACCGCACATTTGAGACTGAAAAAACGATTTCAGCTTTTGCAAGTCTTTAATTTCAGCCCCATTGAAGTTGTCCTTCAATTCAGTCGCACTAAATTTTTGTGAGAAACTGGAAACTGAAATTGAAATAAGAATTATGTAGAGAATACGTGTCATTTTACATTGGTGCCAACGGCTCCGCTAAGAAACGTGGGGCTTTCAGAGTTCTTGACTGTCTACCCGTGACGGACTAAACTACGAAGATTAGTGCTAGCTTTCAGTACGTGTCGCCCCATGTTTTCTTAGCGATTGTTGGCATGCGTTTTTTATTTCCATTTATAGATTAGGACATGTTTAATTATTCCTTCAATGTCCATAGAACTTTCAAATCTGTCGGTCTTTTCGTTCATCTCGAAGTCGATATTTTTTTCTTTAGAGTCCACATAAAATAAACACAGGATTTCAGGTTTGTCTTTGTTATAAACTTGTAAGTCTTCTGGTGCGAAATAGTATTCACCGTCCATTTCATCAAATAATAATTTCAATTCAGGATATATAGTTCTCACTTTATCCATCGAATCTCCAACTTTCAGACCTTTTGCAGTTTGATAATTGTCCGATAAAACTTTTACAAAACCAATCGTAGAATCTTGGTTTTTAGACCAAAAACTGATTATGGTTTTTCTATCCTTCTTGATTTGAAATCCATTTTTGTCATTAGGCGAGACTTCGTATACCGTTTCGTCAATTTTACTCAGCACTTCTGAATAAGTTTTGCCAAGTCTAATTTCCCCTGCTCCTTCAGCGTCTATTTGACCTTCAATTTTCTTCAAGTTCTTGTCGCTGCAACCGATATTGACAATCAGTAAAAGAGAGACGAGTATAATTTGATATCGATGTGTCATTTTTTTAGTGCAAGCCAACACTTGTATATGCTTAACCCCCACTAACCTATTGCGTCTATATCGCTAATATCCACAGTTCTTCGGGGATCTGCTGAGTCCAAATTAAGGATTTCGTCGAGGGGAATTGTGTGGGAGGTTAAATTTATTTTTTGAGTGAAAGAGATCAATTAGATCGGGAATTGAAAAAATGGGGTGTGAGGATAGAAGGTAACAAATATTGGTATTGCGACTATTCGGGAGCATTATCGCCTATACTGGGTTGTTGTCGTTTATTCTATGCCATTACAGCAATCATATCAAATATTTTCTCACCAAGTTCTTTATTACCCCTAATTTCCGATAATTTAATAGCTTCTTCCCTCGTCATTCCTTTGGTGAATATTTTCCAAGCATATTCATCTCTGATTCTTACTTCACTCTTTGGTTCAGCATCTATAGAGGTTAACAGTTGCCAACCATTTTCATAGTATAGAAACCAACTTTTTTCTGTTACCCCTGAAAAAGTAAATTTTACCAAATCTTTAGCTTTTCCTTCTACATCTCTATAATGATAAGGAAGTGCCCTGACAGATGTATCCAAGTATGGCAAGTACCATTCATCTTTTAACAACTCATTATCATCACCAACTGCATATCTAATTTGTTGTTGATGATGCCATTTTTCAGTGTACTCTCTAGCTATGTGAAACCAATTTTTTGATTCATTTTCACCTGCCCAAGCAACAGAAAATTCGGCTTTATCATCAGGATCTAAAGTAGTTAAGAAATCGCCGTATTCTTTTCCCGATGATTTTAGTAAATCTATAATAACTTCTGGGCTAAGTCTTTTAGTTGCTTTGACCCAATCAGCATTTAGTCTATTTAAGAAATCTAATAAATCTTCGTATGAATTTATATTATCAGGTTTCTCACCATAATATTTATCGCGTAACATTGAAAGTGTCCTCAAATTTCCATCCAGTAAGTGGACAGCAACATCTTTCACTTTCCATTTTGGGGCGATTGTTTGCTTGTTCCAATCATCAGCTGACAAACCTTCCAGTAACTTGAAGAGCAACTTGTCAAGTTCTGGTATTAGGGCAATTACATCTATCTGTTCTGGTTTTTTCATTGTTATTTTTAATCACAAACAACGCTTCTATACCCCCGCCGCCCAAACCCTATTGCGTCTATATCGCCAATATCCACAGGTCTCCGGGGTTCTGCTGAGTCCAAATTAAGGATTTCGTCGAGGAGATTTGAGCAGGAGCTGATTTTTTTTATTGGTAATGCATTTAAAAGGATTGGAAGAGAATTCAGGATAGCATCATGTCCTTTCAACCTACTATCCTGAAGCTTTAAGCTCTGAGTATTAATTTTCAACCTATTATCCTCAATGTTCAGGTTCTGAGTGTAAAATTTCAACCTATTATCCTGAAGTTTTAAGCTATTAACCTGAATATTCACTCTTTTATACTGAAGTTTTAAGCTATTAACCTGAATGTTCTTTCTTTTATACTGAAGATTCAGTAGTAACTTCTAAAACAAAAAAGCCGGATCCTCTCGAATCCGGCCTGGAGAAGTGATTAGCAACTTCTCAGCCTTAAGTTTTAATCAGGCACTTTACTCTTTTGGTGGAGATTTTTTTGGTTTACGCTCCCAGCGCACCATCAAATCTGCTACCACAGGCTTGGCACTTGGTACTCCAAGCTTGACCGCCATCTGCGCTGACTTGTAATAGGCAGTCGATGGCACCATGACTTCCGATCCTGCTTCCATCAGTGTATCATCCAGATTACTACACAGCTGGGACAGGACATTAAAAACAGACATATTTGCTTGGCAAACTGGTTATGCGGCTTATGCTGTATCCGAATCCATCGTGGAAAAAGTTTTTCAGTACATCCAAAATCAAAAGAAACATCACCAGAAATTATCTTTTCAAGAGGAGTACGAAGAATTTTGAAAATCAATGGCCTATAAAACGCATGAATGTAAGGCTATGAATATCACATTAACTTTACTGAAGTTTAAGTTTTGTTGGGCGTTCGTGCTTTATTTTATTTTTTTAAATTCTTTTCTCATTTTGTTGTCGGTAATTCTCATTGCAATCACTCCTGTAAATGGTTTACACCAAATAAATTCTTCGGTCTGTTGTTCTAAAATCACAATGTACGTATTCTCAAAAGTCAACTTATTTATTAAGAAATTCTGAGTTTTTAGATTAACTGTATCTGTAATTAGAATTCCGTCAACTATAAAAATCGGAGAATCTAAATTTTGGTCAATCGTTGTTGCTTTTCGGTTAATTAAAAGTCGTTGTCTTATGGATTCAAATTGAGATTTATTGTCTAATGCGTTTACTTTTTTCAGCCAATCAAAATTGTCCTGCCTTGTCATTTTATATGTCTGGTCAGTCGGAACTTGGCCGAACGAAAAAATGGAAATGGTCAAAAACCCTAATATGGTTAAGAATTTTTTCATTTCGTTTTTTTCAGCATGACGCCCAACGGTCTTGCAGTAGGCGAGGTGGCGCTTTTTCTCGAGTGTGTATGTGGGCCATTTTGCTTACTGAGTTTTATAGGTGTTTTTTTTATTTTCATAGTGGTCCAATGGAAAACGAAATTTCTATCACATAATTATTGTTTTCATTTTTTTCAATACTGTGCAAAGTGATAAAGCTCCTTATATCATCACCTCCAAAATCAATTTCTTCTTCCAATTTCAAGTCATACACATTCTTTGATACATAAAGATTTAATGCTTCGAGCCCATCATTTATTTTTATTGGTGCGTCAAGTTCGGGTTCAATTTCTTTCATCAATTCATAAGTCTTAACATACCAATATTTCAATGATTCTGTGTCAGCTTTGCACTTCTTAGTTTCAATTTTGAATGTTAAGGTATGATATTCACATCCCCAATTTTTAATTTGAATCAAATCACCTGAGCTTGAAGAAAATGTTTCTATTGAAGTTAAACTGTCGGCTTGTAATTGAAAATTGGCGTTGTTGTTTTTGTTGGGAATTACTATTGGTTCCGCTTGACCTCTAATACACTCTTCTCTAAGATCTTGAATGGTGATATTATCTTGGGAGAAACTAAATCTCCCTACAGCCAATCCAATAATTATTAATAAGAGAGTTTTCATTTTATTCTTAATTACCTGAAACGTTTTACAATATGGCTAGTATGGGATTGCGGGCTACGTTCCTGTTCACCAAAACCCAAGCTGGCTACGAAGCGAAAACCTTGCTGGTAGCCATTCACCTGCCATAAGCTATATGCGTTGTTGCCACCAGTGCTTTTATTAATTTTCTTGTCAGACGATAGATTATATATACAATCCCAAGTACGTTTATTACATGCCATGAATTCAGTCCGATATAAGTGATTTTTTCTTTGGTTGTCATGCTCGCTAAACTCCAATATTCACCTTCGCTTTCGGTGTAGAAATCGTCATAGTTCATGAGCAATAGTCCGAGTAGGATGTAAACTGTCAAGTCGAAAATGACTATTCCAATTCCAAGCATAATATGTTTCCACGAAATGGTCATTCTACTTTTTGAAGCTTTATCGTTTCGTGTTGGGCATTGTCGATTTCTAATGTTTTTGACTCGTATCCTTCTTTACTTACAATAATGGCCATTGGAGGACAACCAAAAATTCCACCTGAAATGCTCATTATTTCAAAGTTGCCTTTATCGTCTGTGTCTGCTTGGTCATATTCCTTATTTTCCTTCTGGACATGCGCGTTCTGAATTGGTTGCTCAGTCTGTTCGTCTATAACTGTCCCTGTTACATTTTGAACGCAATCACACGAGGTAAAAGTCGCGAGTGTCGCAAGGGTCAGTATTATTGTTAATGTTCTCATTTTTTGCATTGGTGGCAACGGCAGGGGCTATGGCAAGTGCGGGATTTTGAAACCGCTATCTTGTCCGCCTACCCTAAATTTATTTAGTTTTAATGTCTTCATTTTTAAGCAGTCAGCCCGCATTTGCTATAGCTGATGTTGGCAAGCGCTTCTTATTCTATCAACTATTGTTCAAAGACTTCAATTATCTCAGAAGGTTCAATAGGCATAGGTGGTATTGAGTTTAAAATTGAGTCATTTTCAAAATATTCTAATAATTGCTCTCCAAGTTTATAAACTGTGTCATTTTCAATGGTCATAAAAACTAACATGTTTTTTTTCCGGGAATGACTATGGAATTCAGCTACTATACCATATTCAGGGCTATAGAAATAAATCTGATTCCAAGGCCAATCATTGTGGTATATGCTAATCTTTGAAAAATTCATTTCCTGACCAGATAAATTAAATGAAGAGTTCTCTGATAATGAAATCTCAAATTCACCTAAAAGAAATTCTTGTCTATCATTTAAAAATTTTATTTCTCTAGCCTTTAAAATGGAATCAATCTCGAGCAAATATTCAAGAGTCGAATTATTATAAGGAGCCTTACCAATGGTATCGACTATCACTAAATGTTCTTCAGGATATTCTTCTATAATTTTCCATCCAACAATAGTTTGCTTGTCAGATTTCTTACATGAAAAAAGTAGAATAAGAGATGCAGAAAGAAAGATGTATTTGTATTTCATAGTGATTGCCAACGGTTTGGCTAAGAAACGTGCGGGTCTTGGAACACGTCACTTTCAACCGAGAACCAAGTTTATTTTGTATACTAAATTTCATTTTACCACTTCTGCCCTCATGTTTTCTTAGCCTTTGTTGGTGTGTCGTTTTTTATTTCCTTTCATCAATGTTATAGAATCAATAATTATGATCATTAAGTATATAGCTAAAATTATCCCACTGATTGGTAAAGTAAAAAGTATCAACCATGGTAGTGCCATCCAAGCACAGTTTCCTTCATGACACGGCTCTCCTGTTGAAATTTCTGTTAACCAACCACCAAAAAGTCCGATTATAGCTGGTGATAATCCACAAAAGACAATTATGGCTAACCATATAGGAAACCGTGTCAAATAGTGTTTTTTATTTTGAATGATTATCCCCAACTCTCTACGCTTTAAAATTGAACGTTATTGCTGTATCGAATGGCGTCAATTACCTGGCTTTCCATTTTTTCAGTTCGTCCGACCCAAATTGTTTTTTTGTGTGAGGTGTAGTGCCATGTAAATACGTGAACGATAGAGTCCGTTAGGATTTCCTTTTTATTTAGAATTCCACCATCAAATTCGTTCAGGTTGTCATTTATGTTCACTTTGTATTGTCTGTTGGGGTCAGTCTGAAAATACTTTTTATGAGCATAGTCAAAATTCCGTCCGATTAGTTCATCTATCGTCTTAACGGGTTCGTTCCAAATGTCGAAATACCATGAGGAAGTTAGTCCGACAATGATTATTGATAGTATGACTATGAGTTTCTTCATTTTAAATGCACGCCAACGGTTGGGGCAGGCAGCGTGGCGGCTTTAGCGCATTTTTCTTTCGAGATAGCATTTTAGCTACTTGTTTGCTTTGATGATTACTTTTGCGGATCAATTAGCCATGCTGCTTGCCTTGTGTTAGGTGCTGTATTCATCTATTATTTTTGCGCTCAAAACCATTTTTTGATGCGGTGTATATTTTATGAGCAGCGTTTGTCCTATTTTAGGAACGTTTGACTTCAAATTATCCTCTTCAAAATCTATATCGGCAACCTTGAATCCATTATTTAAAATATAGTTCGTCTGCCCTTTGCTTATTTTTGTTTTTTGAATCGTAGTTTGGCGAATAAGCTTAATTCCGCCTCTAATATCTTTCTTTGTTCTGATCAATGGCACCATAGATACAGTAAAACATAAATATATAGCTAGCAAGCATCCAATCGATATTACTATTAAAATCATATCCAATGGTTTTTTCAAAACAACCATCAGCAAGGTGAAAACTGTAATACTAAAGGCCGAAATCTTTAAGATTTTTATTTTAGTACTTTCGTAAAATTCAACCCCTTCTTTAAGAAACAAGATCTCTTCTTCTGTTAAATTTTCCTCCATTTATATATAGCACCTAACGATTAGTATATGAAGCGTAGCATCCCGCAGGGTGCTATGATTCCTATACAGTGTTACCACCTTTTTTTATTCTGTTATAGTTTCATTTTCCAATAGTTCCGTGTCAACTGTTGGCTTATTGAGTTTCCATAACCAATATAGACCTCCTAATGGAATTCCAAAAGTCCAAGCAGTACTTAGATAACCCATATAACTAAAGCTAATTCCAAATAGAATTTGAAAACTTAGTAAACTAAATGAAAGTCCATTTACTGCACTATAAGTTATGGCTGGTACGTTAAGGAAAATTACAGCGATGTATTTTAACCACTTTTTATTTAAATCACTTTTCTTAATCTTTCTGATTATCCAAATATTGAAAATTGGTATGCAAATGGCTAAGAGTCCAAATAGCCAAAACATCATCATATTCGGAATAGGTTCTTTTATATCGAGTGTTTTGATGTTGTATATCTTATTCGAATTATCATCAAAAATTATTTCAAAAACTCCGAATTCAGTGTCGTTCGAGAATTCGATTTGAGCTTTCGTTGTGTTTGGTGCCGTACTTTCTCCTTCAACCGTGGACATAGTTTTATTTGCGGTCATAAATCTGTAGTCCAATTCAGTTCCAAAATTATTTACAACTAGCTGGCGGAAATTAGCTAAACCTACTTTTAGAGTGTCAAGATTGGTGTTTTTAAATCCATCGTGCTCTGTCGCCATATAGGTTAAGCTTTTTTCATAATCCTCTTTTATCAAAGCTTCTACAAATCCTTCAGTTGTGTCTTTGTAAGTAAATGCATTGTTAATGAAATCACAGCTTGTAAGAAGTGATACAGTTAATATCAGAAGTGAAGTTTTTGTCAGTCTATTCATTTTTTACTAATTGGTGGTAACGGTCCGGCTATGCGCAGTGCGGGATTAAAAAGCTGAAACTTTCCATCTGGCACAAACGGTAGCCAAAGCTGCGTTTTGTGTTTTTAAATTTATTCAACAAAACGTCAAAGCGGAGCTTTGGTGGGCTAAAGGCACCGACCTTTCTGTTTTTCCTTCAGCCCGCATTGCGTATAGGTATTGTTGGCGGGTCGTGTTTTTTTTTATTCACTTTCTAATTCCTTGTCGATAACCCACTCTGAATCCACAATGAATTCAATTTGGATTAAATCGTCTTTTTCAATTTCGTCAAAATAGGTTAGAGCTGAACCTTTCATAAATGCAATACTAAAACTGTCTTCCACATTTACTGAATCCCAAGTCCAACCGCCATTTGGTAATTCAACTTTACAGTCTTTCCCTTCTATTATTTTCCCTTTGAAGTGAAACCAACCACCGTAATGGTGAAGACCACTTTCAAGTCGTGCCATGTGATAAATTTCAGATTCCTTTTTATAGTCAATTCCGAATTCTGATAGCACGTTTTTTATTTCGTCTGGATAAATGTTTTCTCTATTGGCTACAAAATTTTTGCAGTCGTTGCAACCACAGCCTTCTGGACTTCCAAATTCCACTTTGTCGTAGATTCCTTTGGTTCGCCCATAGTTGACTTCAAAAGTCCATTCTCTATATTTTACTGTTTTAGTTGTCATTTTTTACATGCCCGCCAACACTTGTATATACACAACCCCTCTACCCTATTGCGTCTATATCGCTAATGTCCACAGGTCTTAGGGATTCTGCTGAGTACAAAATAAGGATTTCGTCAGAGGGTTTTGAGCAGGGGTTGGAATTTATTTTTAGGATGATAGTTCTGAGATTTTTCAGAGCGTATGTCCATTCAGGATAGTTCCATCTTTTACGGTCTTTAGGTAGCTGATGACCTTACCGTCTTCCCCCACTTCGCATACCCGATAGGAAGGAAATGGATTACCCCAGCTTCCGCCGAAGTGCCCTGACCATAGAAAGGGTTTTTTACGGTAAATCATCTGCCCATCCACGTCATGATCATGTCCATGGAAAGTTGCCCGCACATTCGGGTAAGAAGTGATTAGGTTTAGGAAGTCCGTACAGGGTACTCCATGCCGGGTCCAGTCGTTTTGGGAGATGTGGACAAAGACAAAAACCTGAGGAAGGGAGGCGAATTGATCCAGAATGCTTTTGGCAAAGTCTAGGTTGGCGCAGAGGTATTCTCCTTTTTCATTGGAACAGTCCAGCAGCAGGATGCCGGAGTCCTTGGCTTGGAAGGAAAAGTTGGTCGTCTGTCCCATGATTTTCTCAAAGTCCGCCTCATTTACCCTGTCGTGGTTGCCTCGGGTGACATAGTGAGGTACTTGCAGGCGGTTATACACTTCCTTGACCTGTGGTAAAAGTGTGGGGTCATCGTGAATCAGATCCCCATTAAAAACCACAAAATCCACCTCCTTTTCCCTGTGGATGGCCTCGATCAAGTTGCTATGGGAAGTTTCGTAATCTGTATCAGGCTGCCCCCAGTGCCCATCTGAAGCGGTGATGAATTTGAGTCGGGTAGCTTTAGGGAAATCCATTTTCCCGTAAAGCATAAAAGGCATAGTCATAATCGAAGTGCCGATAAGGCTGATTTTTTGAAGAAAAGGTCTGCGGTTCATGGGTTTAAAATAGGGTTTTAGGAAGAAGGATGAAAGGGTTTTTTCTATGGTCGGCTTGAGATCAGTCCATCTTTACTTGCATAAGCTCAGCTTCTAGAACAAATCACTTGGCACTCGCAAGCTGCACTTCACTAGGTCAGCTGTAATAGTATTTCACCGCTCTGTCAAGGCAATAGCTAATAGTTGCTGGGAAAGGCAATGTGTAAAATATCAAAGCAAAGATGCTAGCGCTAGATTCACTCTTCAATCAAAAACTTACTACTTTACAACGTAACTAGTCCGGGTTAGGACAAAATAATTTGATTATCCGCAATGATGCCAGTCCCCATAGAATCTTTGGTACTCAGGCTGGAATACCGATACTTCGGCTATGCTGAGTACAAGTGATCGAAGTGATCTGAATTCTTAAGTTTACTTATCTTACTATGCTTTTGCCACCTTACTGGTAAACATCCGGATATACATAAAATGAGAAAGCTTGTTTACAGACTTTTCCTATCAAATTGTAAAATTCATTTACCTAACTAGTAGATTTACCATCAACAATCAATTTTTACCATGTCTGCTAATAATTTTAATATCAAAGGGTTAACAGATCATCAGGTTTTTGAATCAAGGAAAAAGCATGGCAAAAACCAGTTTGATTATAAAAAAGAGAGTGGATTTTTTGAAGCAGTAAAAAGCGTAGTAAAAGAACCCATGGTCATTTTATTATTAGCCACCTCTGTGATTTATTTTATCAGTGGTAAAATGGACGATGGCATTTTTATGGCTTTCGCTATTGTCTTGGTGGCAGGAATTTCCCTTTATCAAGACTCAAGAAGTAGAAATGCCCTAGAAAAACTGAAGGACCTCTCCCAGCCTGTTTGCAAGGTGATTCGCAACAATGAAATTCTGGAAGTAAAAAGCGAAGAGTTGGTAATTGGTGACAGTCTTATAATTGAAGAAGGAGGCGCTGTGGCTGCAGATGGTGTGATTGTTCATTCCAATGATTTTTCGGTGAACGAATCCATACTTACCGGTGAATCTTTAGCAGTATCTAAGGATGCCACCGGTAATGAAAATCAAGTGTTCACAGGCACCTCGGTTGCCAGTGGATTGGCAGTAATCACTATTACTGCAATCGGTAATCAGACAAAGCTTGGGAAAATCGGCAAAAGCCTGGAATCGATTCAGGAAGAAAAAACACCTCTAGAACTACAGATAAACAGTTTTGTGAAGAAAATGGTGATTGTAGGCGTGATTGTCTTCGCTATTGTATGGGTCATAAACTACTTCCAATCCCACAGTTTTACCAATAGTTTACTGAAAGCTCTTACACTAGCGATGAGCATATTGCCGGAAGAGATTCCAGTCGCCTTTACTACGTTTATGGCGCTAGGTGCTTGGAGACTGATGAAAATGGGTATTATCGTCAAGCAGATGAAGACTGTAGAAACCCTAGGTAGCGCTACGGTTATTTGCACAGACAAGACTGGTACTCTCACAGAAAACAGGATGAGCTTAGCAAAGATCTTCACGCTGGATTCCGGTAAAATTTGGAATTCAGAAAATATAGAAAATCAAGATGAAAAAGATCTAATAAGGCTTGCCATGTGGGCTAGTGAGCCTATTCCATTTGATCCCATGGAAATAGCCCTTCATAAGGCGTATGAAAACATTGTTGAGTCAGACGAGAGAGGCAATTTCAGGCTGGTTCATGAATATCCATTAGGTGGCAAACCTCCTATGATGACTCATGTTTTTGAAAGTTCATCTGGAGATCGCATCATAGCAGCCAAAGGAGCACCAGAGGCGATTATTAATGTTTCTGATTTAAAAACAGATCAAAAAAACCAACTGGAAGCTGCCCTGACCGAACTTACCAAAGAAGGTTACCGCGTGTTGGGTGTAGGTGAAGCGAAATTTGAAGGCAATGATTTCCCAAAAGAGCAGCAGGATTTTCCTTTTGCATTTAAAGGGATAGTGGCATTTTATGACCCTCCTAAGAAAAACATAGCTAAGGTTTTGGAGGATTTTTATACAGCCAAAATTGCTGTAAAAATAATCACTGGAGATAATTCTACAACAACAGAAGCCATAGCCAAGCAAGTTGGTTTTCGGGGATATGAAAAAAGTATTTCAGGCGAAGAGCTCATTAGCTTATCCGAGGAAGCACTGCAAAAAACTGTGAATGAGGTTCAGGTATTTACCCGAATGTTTCCAGAAGCCAAGTTGAAAATAATCAATGCGCTGAAAAAGAATAATGAGATTGTGGCTATGGTGGGTGATGGCGTAAATGATGGCCCAGCACTTAAAGCGGCACATATTGGTGTTGCCATGGGTAGTAAAGGAACTGAGATTGCAAAGCAAGCCGCATCCCTGATACTTAAGGAGGATGATCTATCTAAAATGGTGGATGCCGTGGCAATGGGAAGAAAGATATATGCTAACCTGAAAAAAGCCATTCAATACATCATTTCAATCCATATCCCTATTATTTTAACTGTATTTCTTCCATTGGCTTTAGGCTGGTTGTACCCTACTATATTTTCTCCGGTACATATCATTTTCCTTGAGCTGGTCATGGGGCCTACTTGTTCCATCATCTACGAAAATGAGCCCATAGAAAAAAACAGCATGTCTCAAAAACCTCGTGCAATGACCAGTACTTTTTTCAATTTGAGAGAACTCACCACCAGCATAGTACAAGGCTTGGTAATAACTGCAGGCACCCTACTGATTTACCAATACGCTGTAAACCAAGGATTAAATGAGCCACTCACAAGAACCCTGGTTTTCACAGTCCTCATTTCTGCCAATGTGATGTTAACTCTGGTAAATCGTTCGTTCTACTATTCCATTTTTACAACCGTCCGGTATAAAAATAAGCTCGTATTCCTGATCGTAGGCATTACGATTTTTATTACCACTTTACTGCTTTATGTCAAGCCCTTCTCAAGATTTTTCGATTTTGAGACACCAAGTTTAACCAACCTATCACTAGCAGTAGGGACCGGCATACTATCAGTTATCTGGTACGAGGGGGTGAAATGGAGGAAAAGAAAAAAGGTGGAATAAATCATCCCACCTCCTTATTCTACTTATTTCAGCTACTTAAAGCAGTCTATCTGAACCAGAATTCAGACGAAATCATTTCCATAGGACCCTCCTCAAATTTCCAGGACAATTCCAGTTGAGGTGTTGCATCATCCTTCAGCAAATAGATCTTAACGGGATGGTAACCCGCTTCCAAATAAACAGATCCTTCGGGGGAATTAGTTGTTTCAAAATTACCATCCAAAACGGCGATATCATGAATACGCATGAAGAAATGACTTTCCTTTCTATCTGCTTTAAATGTGTATTTCCCACCTTGCGGAATCTTAATATACCCTTGCCAAAGCACAAGGTTCCCCTTACCTGTTACTTTCTCAACAGAAGGAAAATCGACAAGCTGCTTGGAAATGGCTTTTCCAATTTCAGCAGGAATCCATGCACTGCTAACTTGATGAGTGGTCATTTGTAATCCTTTTTCGACTTTCCCAAGCTCTAATGCTGGTACTAATGCAGAGTCATAAGGCCTTGGGGCACTCAAATCGGCTATTCTACTTCGTAATACGGTAGATTTAAAATCCTTCTGAAGGGCAGGGTTTTCTACTGCGAGATTATTCCCCTGCTGCGGATCTATTAGGACATTATAAATCTCAAAATCCTCCTCCTGATTTTTAATATCATAGCGAACACCGACCATATCCCCTTTTCTGATCATTTGCATCTGCCCTCGTTTCCTGCCTCGATGGGAATCCAAGAACTCGGAGTAGTTAGGGAATTTCCCGTTTTGAAAATATTCTATATAAATCTCGCTTGGAGCTTGTTTGCCTTTTCCAATCAGAGATGGCAAAAGTGATACACCATCTGTTCTTATCGGAGCAAATGCTCCCGAGGCATCAGCAAAAGTCGCCATCCAATCATAAGAAATACTTGGGGAAGTCACCACAGTTCCTGCTTTGATTTGCGAAGGCCAATAGGCAATGGTAGCTGTTCGTAACCCACCTTCATACACATCACGTTTGATTCCATCGAAATGAGCAAAGTTATTGAAGAATTCAGGTGTGTAATTGGCATACTCTTTTGGTAAATAAGACTCTTCGGAAGGGCCATTATCTGAAGTGAAAATCACTAAGGTGTTTTCTGCTATTTCTAAATCGTTTAGCAGCTGAAGCAAATCACCAACTTGATCATCGATCCGCTTGCTCACGGTAGCATACCTCTGATAAGTAGTTGGCCATGCTACCTCAGCTGTATTTGGGTCTTTGTCATGATCGTAAGTTGCATTTGCAAACTCAGGATAGGTAAATGAATCCACTTCACCAGATGCCGTATTGATCATATGCCCAGGAGTCCCCAGCCACTTCATTCCGCCATTTAAACCTCCTCCTGCTGGATAATCCTGCGTGGGCAATTCTAATACAGCATGAGGCGTATCATAGGCCAGATACATAAAAAATGGCTTATCAGCTTTCTCCTTTTGATGAGAAATGATAAAATCTTTTGCTTTGGCGGTAAACAAATCTCCTGTGTAACTTTTATCCAGACCCTTTACAATTTCGTAGCCCTCGTAAACTTCTTTGCTTCCCCGGTAGATTCCTTCCACCGGATAATGCTCGTGACCGTCACCATGTCTGATGTACCCAAAGTACTGATCAAAGCCCTTTTTTAAAGGATGGGCAGGCCAATTGGGTGCTTCCCCTTTACCCTGTAATCCCCATTTTCCAATGGCAATGGTTTCATACCCCACAGATTTAAGCACATCCGCTACTGTATAGTTATCTCCGATTTCTTTATCAAACTGATTATCCCGAACGTGGGCATGACCTTGATTTACCCCCATAAGAATAGAAGCCCTGGAAGGAGCACAAACTGGAGCTGCAGTATAATGATTGGTCAGCATAGCTCCTTCATTTGCCATTTTATCCAACATTGGGGTCATTATCCAAGGCTCACTTCGATCGTTTAGAGCTTTTCTTTCATTTTGGAAAAAAACTCCAATATCACCATAGCCTAGGTCATCCACGAGGATAAAAATAATATTAGGCCTGTCAGAAGTCTGGGCAAAACCGGGAAAAATTAGTGTCAATAACAGCAGTAGCATTATGCTTAAAATGTAGTTCTTTTTCATTTGTATGATCGAACGATAAATGAGTTAATAAATGAGGTTGTGGTTCGTAGCTATAAATCCCTTCTGAACAGAATCTATTTTTGAAACTAGACTGAAATGCAGACGGTACCTATTTTTCTGATTGATAAAAGCCCTTCAATCTGAAAGAGTTGAAGGGCTTAATTATAAATTAAAATTTGGTTACCAACCAGGGTTCTGTTCCAAATTTGGATTAAGAGCAATCTCCTCTGATGGAACCGGATACAGATACTGGTAATCTTCCCATGCCGGTGGGTTACCACTGAAGAACTGAATGTATCCTTCAGATGCTCCACCTTGAATAGGAATTCTATTATTCACCTCTGAACCAACAATCCAGCGACCTAGCTTTGGATCATCAGTATAATCCATTTTCTTCCATCTTCTTAGGTCATCAAATCTAAAACCTTCAGCCATCAATTCGATGCCACGCTCACGTCTGATTTCCCACAATATAGGATCAACTTCAGGATCGCGTGTAGGGTCAAAATCTGCAGTAATACTTCCTACACTCATTGGCGCTACGTTACCTCTTTCTCTTAGCTTATTGATCGTCATATCAGCAACGGATTGGTCAAATTCATCCAATTCCCACTTTGCCTCAGCATAGTTTATTAACACTTCTCCCATTCTAAATATAGGCGCATCACTGAAGTCATTGTTCTGAATATCGTGGAGACGGTTGTAGTACTTAAATAACTTGTAACCTGTTCTTGAAACATTGTAAGGATCTCCCTCATTGAAATCTCTATAATGTGGAGAAACTCTTAAAATGTATCCAGCATGATTTCTAGAAGGCAATACTTTTTGATTTTCAGAGGATATACCAGCCATAAAATCTATGTACTCTCTATCCTTAGGATCATCCGAATGTGCCCAAGCCAATCGGTCACCAGAAACTGGCTTCACTCTAAAAGGAGGAGTGATCGTATACAGCATTCTCAAATCCCTACCTCTGAATTCAGCATAAGGGTCCTTATCTGTTTCAAAATCAGGGCTATTCCAGATCGTCTGTCCATCTTGCATCAGATAGGAATCAGCACCACGTTTTGTTATATCCCAGTTACCTGCGGAATTTCTATGCCTAGAGGTTAAGCTATGAGTCAAAATTCCGTTTTCATATCTTTTGAATAGCAAAATACCAGGGACTCCATCTAAAGATTCACTGTTAAACACCTCATTGTAGTTAGGGTGAAGAGTAGGATTATTAGCTATAAGCTGTTCTGATGCTTTGATGGATTCTCTCAGGAACTCTTCTCCGCCTTGCAATCCATGGTATTTTCTCCAAGTCCCCTCAAACAGCCCGAATCTTGAGATCAAAGCCCGAACCACATCACTGCTAATAGTATTGGTTCCTACCCCATTGGTGCCTGGCTCAATGATATTATCTACTGCAAACAACAAATCATCCATCATATTTTTAGCAACCTCTTCTCTTGGAGTCCTAGGTGCAAATAATAGTTCATCATTGTCTGTCAACACTCGGTCTATCCAAGGCACATCGCCATAAGCAGCGATCTTGGAATAGTAATCATAGGCTCTGAAGAAATAACAAGTTGCCCTCCAATGGTTCTTCTCTGCTTCTGTCATATTAGACTCTTCCAAATTATCGAGCATAATATTCGTACGGCGAACAAAAGAAAAATCCCAAATAGAAGATGAAGTAGGAATAGTCTGCCTGCCCCATATCCAGGGTGAGCCTTGACTCGAATTATTTTGCATCATCAAATCAGCATCCCAATCGCTATTCACTGGGCCAAAATCATAACCTGGGAATATGGTGTAAAAACCATAGGCATAGGTTTGGGAAACTTGAAAATTCTCAAAAGCATTATCTTCAGAAAATGCTAATTCTGGCTTTTTATCCAAGGTGCTTTCAACACAGCTAAATGTGAAAAGTGACACCGAAAGACCGAAAGCTATATTTTTAATTAATTTCATCTGTTTATTATTTTAAATGGTCAGATGGAATCTCGCATAATCGATGATCAACCTTTTATTTGAAGACCTCGACATGCTCGATTTCATAATTTTCAATTTTTAAAATGTCACATTAAGTCCGAAGGAAACCTTCTTAATAAATGGATAATTACCCCCATTGTTGATACCTGTCAAATCAGCATCAAGCCCATCTGGCAGATGATCAAAATTCAATAGATTTTCTCCTGAGACATACATTCTAAATCGAGTGATCTTAAGTTTATCCAATAGCTGATCACTTAATGTGTAGCCAACGGTAATATTCTGAAGTCTTAGATAAGCTCCATTAGCCAAGTATTTAGTTTGGACTCTTCTACTGTTTCCGTAATTGCCGCCTCCATTTGGATAGTTTCTTGGATAAAAAGCATCCGTATTTTCAGGCGTCCAGTAATCCAGCTGGTGTGCATACACCGTTGTGAATTCAAATGTATATGGGAAGGAAACCGGATTATTGATCCAAACATCTCGCTGACCAATGCCTCTAATTAGAAATGAGAGATCAAAATTGCTATAGGAAACATAGCCATTTACGCCAAATTCCATACCTCTAGTAGAGTTACCAATAATAGACCGATCTCCAGGATCGTCTAATGTACTATTGCCAGTAAAAATTTCCCCATCTCCATTAAGATCAAGATATTTTATATCTCCTGGGTTTTGATTAACTCCTTTGTATGATGGCACTCCATCTTTCAATTCTCCATTTAATAAATTATCATCTAGTGAACCTTCAACAAAATCATCTATGGTGTAATACCCATCCGTGGTGAATCCCCAGATTTCATTGATATTCTGACCTACATAAAACTGACTTAGAAGCCCAGCTTCATTCTGGAAACGAGTAATCTCAGTATTACTGTTGTAAAGATTAAAACCTAAGCTATAATTAAGCTTATTAAAATTTTCACGCCATTTTATATCGAGCTCCCATCCGATGGTTTTTAAATCTGCCACATTTTGTAGAGGAGCAGTTGCTCCTAATACACCAGGAAGTTGAGTTCCTGCGGCTAGCATATCCAGTGTTTGTCTGTTATACCAGTCGAATGTTGTAAACAACTTATTCTCAAACAATCCAAAATCAACCCCGACGTTAGTAGTCCTTACTCTTTCCCAAGAGTAATTCGCACTTACAAGACCAGGGGCACTTAAACTCACTGCTCTTACGCCAGTATCATTGTCTATCCAGCCAATATTTGATGAATTCATTGTAGGTAGGTAAGGATAATTGCCCCAAGCTCCTTCTACTGCCTGATTTCCAATTTCCCCCCAAGAACCTCTCAACTTAAGTTCTGTGATCGCTTTTGCTACACCTGCCATAAATGGTTCTCTACTCACTTTCCAGGCACCTGAGAATGAAGGGAAAAATCCGAAACGATTTCCTTCAG
The DNA here is from genome assembly GCF_900182815.1 of Algoriphagus winogradskyi. Lineage (GTDB taxonomy): Bacteria > Bacteroidota > Bacteroidia > Cytophagales > Cyclobacteriaceae > Algoriphagus > Algoriphagus winogradskyi. The sequence continues at coordinate 388,903 of NZ_FXUA01000001.1, forward strand.
GGAACCTAGAAGAGCCATCATATCTACCATTTGCCTCCAATAAATATTTATCTTTAAACTGGTAGTTTGCTCTACCAAAGAACCCTACAATACCATAATCGGTATAAAAATCACTCACATTGACCACACCAGTAGCAGTAGAAAGTCCTGGGTTGGAAGGTGAAATCAATTCCTGTCTAGAAGCATTAAAGCCTTCATTGACAGAAACCTGATTGTTCATCCCAACCATAAAATTGAAATCGTGCTCACCAAAAGATTTGTCATACTTACCATACAGATTGACAGCATGGTAATTCCTTTTATTCGAACTAGTAAAATAGGAAGATGCTCCTGGATTGTAAGGTGTGATAGAAAGAGTAGCCGGATTGATCATGGTCGGAGTAAACGACGGTGAACTAATCTCATTTCTACTTTTTTCAAAAGTATACTCAGCATTAAGCTCCATTCCAGGCAATGGCTTATAGGTACCTTTCAAAAAGAATCGAATCACTTCTTCAAAATTCTCACGCTCGGGAGAGTACCTGATCATATTTGCCGGTGTAGCAAATGGAATTTGCTCACTCCCACCTAAGTTGTCACTTCCTATAGGAGTTGCAGAATGAAAGTTAATGGCACTGTAATACAGATTATTCCAGTTACCACTCAGAGGACCTGTTCTCAATCCATTTTTATAGATGGTATTAAGCGTAGTACTGAATTTTGGGCTAAACTGTGTAGTGAGGTCAACATTCGCAGTATATCGAGTATAACTATCCTTATCAGTCACCATGATCCCATCTTCGTCATTAAAACCAAGTGATACTCTATACGATGTGTTTTCACTACCTCCTTTGACTGAAAGGTTGTGAATCTGCTCAAAACCGCTAGAACCTAGGAACTCGCCATATAAATCATTCTCTCTTACATAGTAACGAAGTCCATTCGGGTCAGTAATATACCCTTCAGGATAAGCACCAGGGTTTGCGTTGTAATCATTGATGTAACCAATCCAATCTGAAACATTTTGTCCAGTCCAATAAGTCTGCTGCCCCCAATCGTCCAACGCGGTAACGAATTCAAGAGGAGAAGCTTTCTCTGGCAAGGTACTTGGCTTTGTGAAACCAAAATTATTTGAATATTCCAGTTTCATTGGTTGCTTTAAACCTCCAGTTTTGGTCGTTATTAAGATAACTCCGAAAGCGGCTTCAGCACCATAAATAGAGGCTGCAGATGCATCTTTAAGAACAACTACATTTTCAATATCCCTAGGGTTGACATCATCCAGACTCATAGGTACATTATTTACCAGTACAAGTGGGGATCCGCCGTTGATTGATGTAAATCCTCTAATATTAATGTTGGTTCCTGAACCAGGCTGACCACTACCATACGTAATCTGTAATCCTGGAACAGTACCCTGTAGTGCTTTTGCAGCATCTGTAACAGGTCTATCTCCAAGTACTCTGTCCATTTTCACAGAAGTAACGGCACCGGAAATATCCTCACGCTCCTTACTCCCGAAACCAACCACAACAATTTCTTCCAGCCCTTCCATATCTTCTTCCAGCACAATATCTACTCGGTCTTGTGCACCAACTGCCACCTCTTGCTTTAGGTAACCAATGTAGCTAACCACCAAAACAGCACCTTCATCAGGCACAGTAAGTGTATAGTTTCCATCAAGATCAGTGACAGTACCTTGTACACTACCTTTTAAAAGAATATTTGCACCAGGTACCCCTAAACCATCTATAGCTGAAGTGACCTTTCCAGAAATTTCTCTCTGTTTCTGTTCTTGTCTAACAACCTTTTCTTTAGAAGCTACTGAGTTGACACTGATCGTCTCATTCACTTGTTTAAATTTCAGTTGGGATTGCTGCGCGATTTCTCCCAGAAATGCTGCAACAGAAGCCCGACTGTTTTTCAGAATTACTTTTTTTGACAGATCTACACCAGCATCTGTATAGAAAAATGTAAAAGGGCTTTTCCTTTCAATTTCTCTGAAAGCATCTTTTATAGACAACTCTCTAGGTTGCATGGAAATCACAACCTTTTCTATATCATCGGCCTGAGTCAGCTCATCTGCCACAGCAGTAGAAAAGACTGACATCCCCAGCAGGAGGACTACTAAAAGGCCTAGATTTAGCAACGGATTTAAAACACGTAAACTCTTAATCATAGTACATCATTTAACATTAGGTTTATTATTTAATTCTCTTTGGACATCTATATCACTGATAGACAGTAGTTAATAGGACTTAGCACAAAATCACTCTTTGGTGAAATTCACAAACACTGTATCCCTATTTATTCTATAATTAAAGTGATTTGAATAACTAAGAACTTCTAAAACATTTTCCAGAGTTTCTCCTTCTTGAAATTTCCCCACTCCCTTAGCTTTGTTGATATTTCCTTTCACTTCAAACTTTACCCCATACCATCTTTCTAAATTTTTGAATATATCTTCAAAAGGAAAATTTCGAAACTCCAATACACCTGAAGTCCATTGAGTTTCCCGGGTGATATCTCCTTTCTTTTTCTCAAAAACGTCTTGTTCTGTAGCTAAAACTGCCTTTTCACCTGGCTCGAGAATGAAAGCCTCATTACTCTGAGAATGGTTAACTCTTACTTTTCCCTCTACTAGTAATACCTCCACTTTACTCTCATTTTCATAAGCTTTGACATTAAAAATGGTCCCTAAGGCTTCGGTATTGAGACCAAGGCTTTTTACCACAAAAGGATGTAAACTATCTTTTGCCACATTGATATAAGCCTCTCCTATCAGTTCAAGATTTCTATTCACAGCAAAATCCTCTGCATAGACTATGGAGCTTTCAGAATTGAGGGAAACCATAGAGCCATCTGGCAATTGAAATTTGGACTTAACCCCCGCAGGATTTGATCTGGTTATTTGCTTTATTTGAACTTGCGCCACTTCAGGAACTGAGTCAGTCGAAGTTATTTTTTGAAAAATAAAAGGCACACCAAGTATGAAAATCAAAATAGCCGCAACTTTATACCAAATAGGAATTGAAGCTCGTTTTGAGTAGCCTTTTAAATCAGGCTTTGTGATAGGTTTCTCATTCTCTAAATTGAAAGCAGACTTCTCTTCATTAATTTTTTCAAGAAGTGAACTCTTATCCCAATCGGCGTAGTCCTTTGTACTTTCTTCGCTCCAATTAGATTCCAATTTGGACTCTAGAAAAATCTTACCCTCGGTGGTATCAAGCCAAGCTGAAAACTCTGCAGCTTCAACTTTTGACATTTTACCTTCAAAAAAATTATTAAACTCCTGATTCTTGTTCATCCAGTATCTCTATTTGAATTATATAGACACCAGACTTTAAAAAGTCCCACTGGATTATTAAAAAAATTTAAAATTTAATTTCAGGATAGCTAACCAACGCCAAAGATGTACAATGAAAAAGTCTAATCTAACAAACTAAGAATCATCAAGAGGGCAATAATTTCTCTATCCTTTATCCTTGTTTTCAGAAACTTGTTAGCCTCAACCAATTGATTTTTAACGGTCTTTTTGGAAATATTTAACTTTTCAGCAATCTCATCCAAAGAAAAAGACTCCATCCTTTTCAGCATAAAAACCTCTCGTTGCCGGGGAGGAAGTTTCTCTACCTCGCGCAATGATGCTTCTAGCATTTCTGCATAAATCAATTCATCCTCAGTTTGATTAGCAATAAAATCTATAGTAGAAACCCATTCATTAGTTTGCAATAATTGCCTTGCATTCCGTTGACAAAGACGCACAACGATGGATTTTAAAATAGAAAGCAAATAAGCATTAAAGCTCAATGAAGGGTCTAGCCTTTCTCTATTTTTCCAAATTTTGATAAAAGTCTCTTGAACTACACCTTCAGCATCTTCATGACTTAAACTCATTTTACGGGAAGTGCTATAGATCTTTAATGCATACTTAGCGTACAAAAAATTAAATGCAGACTCTGAACCCGACCTGAGCTCCTTCACATGGACAGCATCTTCCCCACAAGTTGTCATTTAAAATTTAGTCTAGATTGGGCTATTTTATACGAAGCTAATTAACAAAATTTCTGCAACTTTCTAGTTCTTTTGCACTAATTACCACTATTTTCAAAAATCGATAGTGCCCAAGAAGTGTATAGTATAGAATTGGAATTAAGGGAATTATCCAAATTCTTCAACTCCAATGAACTACCTATACTCAAACGTATTAGGCACCAATCCCAAACTTCCAAGGAAATCTTTACTCGCTGCAGAAGTATTGTATTCAGCATCACCTCTTCCATAAACTTCCTTCACCACTTCAATAAAAGGTTCTTTGTGGCTGGAATAAATCAGGTAATTAATTGCCATAAGAGCTAAATGCCCATTGGAATCCAATACTGAATCCTTGAGTAGCTTTTCTGCCCCTTTACTTTGATTTAACTCATATAGAATCGCAGCCATGGTGATCGCAACGGGAGAGTAAGTATCATCCAGTTTACTTGATAATTGTTCGGCAAATGGTGAGAGCAAATTCCTATCCTGAGACATTAATCCCAGCGCCGCCCAATATCGAATGATTTCATTTTCTGATTGCAAATATTCCAATTGCAGAAGCAGCACTTCCTGATTTCGAAACCCTGCAAGCTTTGCTACCTCATATATTTCAGCAAGAGGATATTGGGAAATTTCTAGGCGATATTCATAAGGATTGGAGCTAGATGAGATTTTATCCAATTCATATTCTGGCAAAAACATTACATCTTTTCTCTCAAGTATGCGTGCATCAAGTTCTCTCCGCATCTTGGTAGCCAACTCTTGAAATTCAGGTTTGTTGATTAGGTTATTTGTTTCCCAGATATCTTTTTCAATATCATATAGGACTTCTGCTTCACGATGCTCAAAAATTCTTTTTTGCAAAGGATTCAAGACATTATTTTTATAGTCGCTCCACATAATCTGCTTGATATCTCCGATTTCCATATATCTGATGTATCTAGCCTCAGGCATAAATGGCATATAGTTCCTGGAATAAATATACCTTCCATCAGTTACCGTACGAACCATATCTATACCATTGTCAGATCGATCAGAAGAAAGAAACACCTTATTTACCTCAGGGCTTCTACGCTCCCCAATCAACACTCTTCCCTTTAGATAATCAGGAGCTTTTCCTCCAGCGAGACTGATCAATGTAGGCGCAAGATCCTCGAAACTAATAAGTTCCTCCGTACTCCCACCTATTTCCCAAGGGGACAAATGCTTATATTTTTCAGGAAACCAAATTGTAAATGGAACTCTGTATCCAAAGTTAATCCCATTGGTTTTGCCTCGTGGCATTCCTTCCCCGTGATCTGCAAAAATGAAAATGATGGTCTCATCCAATAATCCGTCTCCTTCTAATCTGGCTATAAGCTCACCAATTCTGTTGTCCGTTAGTTTTAAGCTATTATACACCCTAGCCATCTGCTTTCGCATCTCTGGACTATCCCTGTAAAAAGGAGGCATCTCAAACTCATTTTCGCCAATTCTATCTTCTTCAGGCAATTGCTCCAACACCTCCTTCACATACCACTCATAAGGATTGGTCATGGTACGGGACTGATGAGATTCGTTGAAATTGAATACTGAGAAAAAAGGTTGTCCCTCCTTCCTATTCCACCACCCTGCATTTCCGGAGCTTTCATCCCAAGCTTCAGCAATGAATCCTTTCTCATTAGCAACATTATAGTCCGTTTTACTATTGTTCGTCGCATAGTATCCAGCTTGCTTCAAATAGAATGGGAAACCTTTAATTTCCGACGGAATCGGGTAATTACTGCGATGATTTCCTGTTCCCAATTCATAGGTCTTCACTCCTGTAATTATAGTGGATCGGCTTGGTGAACAAACAGTTCCGGTAGAAAAAGCATTAGTAAACTGTACTCCTTCCCTTGTGAATTTATCCATGAAAGGAGTACTGGAATCCTTATTTCCATAGCTCCCGATAAATTGTGGAGAGGTGTCTTCAATAGTGATCCAAAGGATATTTGGTTGCTGAGCAAAGCCGGAAAAACTGATAAACGCTATTGCAAGTAATATTGCTTTCAAAAACTTCATGTTGGGCTTTAGTTAATTAATAAAGTAATTGTGAGAAATGTTAATCTTAGTCACCTATTCTCTTTTCTAACTGAGTTTCTCCAAAGACCATAGCGGCAGAATGTTGCTTGGCTATTTCTGTGAGTTCTTGTACGATTTCAGGATGCAAATCCGCCAAATCAAATCGCTCAGAAGGATCATGCCCCAAATTGAAGAGGGTCAACTTTTCAAGTTTCTCAACTTTGGCGGGATATCCAGCAGGATTATTACTGTAGAAATAGAGTTTAAAATCACCTTTGCGTACCGCAAAAAGACGATCTCCATGGTAGTAAAACATCTCATCCCTAGGAGTACTGTCTTCTCCTTTGAAAACAGGACTTAAATCAAATCCATCGTAAACACGATCCTGTGGCATTTTTGCGCCAGCAAGCGAGGTAATGGTGGGCAATAAATCCAATGTACTTCCCATTTTGGAAATCACGCCTGGTTTCACATTTCCAGGACCCCAGATTACTGTAGGCACCCGCACCCCACCTTCATAGCTTGTACCTTTTCCGCCAAAAAGTGAACCTGCACTTCCACCCTGCTCATTGTAAACCAACCAAGGACCATTATCAGAAGTGAAGATCACATAGGTATTTTGATCAAGGCCATTTGCTTTCAAAGCACTTAAAATCTCTCCCACTGACCAATCTATTTCTTCAATCACATCTCCATACAAACCGCGTTCGCTAGTTCCTCTGAAATCTCCTGAGGCAAAAAGTGGCACATGAGGAAGTGAATGTGCTAAATAAAGGAAGAATGGTTTGTCCTTAGTAGTATTGATGAAATTGACCGCTTCCTCAGCATATCTTTTGGTGATGGTATTTTGATCCGCAGGCCGCTCGATAATCTCCGTATTTCTCATCAGCGGCACATTGAAATACTCCTTTTTTGGATCAGCAAAAGCTTCTTTGGCTGTACCATCAATCACCTGATCCATGTCATTGCTATAGGGAATTCCAAAGTAGGAATCAAAGCCATGGCTGGTTGGCAAATACTGCGGAAGATGTCCCAAATGCCATTTCCCAATGGCAGCGGTGGCATATCCAGAACCCTTGAGAAGTGTGGCTATAGTATTCTCATAGGCTGGCAAACCGCCATCAGAATCTGGAAAAAGCACTCGTCTTGTATTTGAATACATCCCTGTCCTCACTGGCATTCTACCAGTCAAAATCGCAGATCTACTTGGCGTGCAGACATTGGCAGCAACATAGAAACTGGTCCATTTCTGCCCTTCAGATGCCATTTGATCAATATTTGGAGTCTTGATCGTAGGATGACCAAAAGTCCCCAAATCTCCATAACCCTGATCATCGGTGAAAATAATAATGAAATTGGGTTTGCTTTTCTTTGCGTTTTGGGCGAAAACCTGCGCTCCGGAAAAGAGTACAATCAAAATGAAATGAGTAAAAAAAATGAGCTTATTCATAATCGAAACAGGATTAGAGGTTTATTGTAGAAGTCAATCTATCAAAAAAAACAGGACTTTGGCAGTATCATTACTTTTCTTGAAAATCCTTCTCAAAATCTGATTTGTTCACCCAGCCAGCATTCATTTTTTCACCCTTCATGTAGCGATTATAGAAATCCTTGGAAGCATCACCAGAATAAGGATACTCATCAAAAATATGCCCTTTACCAAACATTCTAGGGTCATTTTGTCCTCTCAATTCTTCAAACAATCGCTCTTTCAACTGCGCTTTGATCATCTGATATTCAGGGTGAATCGCAAGATTTTGCATAGCAAATGGATCAGAAACTCTTTTAAATAGCTCCTCAGCTGGTCTCTTCCCAAATGATAATTCCCAGTTCACAGAAGTCTGATTAGCTCTTCGCTCATTCAAAATCTGGGTTTTGGTCGGGCTACCATCAGTGTTCAAATAGCCTGTCTCAGGATTTCCAGCTGGCCATCTGTCTGTTTCAAAATTATGCAGGTAAATGTAGTCGGCTGTCACTATGCCTCGAATCGGATAGCCCTGATCATCGGGCCGACCTACATCATGCCGCTCTTTACCAATTAATACATGATCTCTAGCTGAATCCACTTGCCCAGCTTCCTCACTTTTGAAAATATCCAAAAGGCTTTTACCAGTAATCGCAGCCATTTTCACTGAGTCAGTTAGGACTTCAGCAACATCTAGAAATGTAGGGGCGAAATCTATGAAACTGATAAAATCATCAATGATTCTTCCCGACTTTGCAATTCCATCTTGCCACATGATCGCCAGTGGAAGATGATTGGAATACTCATATTCCTGGCCTTTGATCCTTGGAAATGGCATTCCATTATCTGCGGTGACAACTATAATCGTATTAGCCAGTTCTCCTCTTCGTTCCAGTTCATCAATCATGCGCTGAAGATGCTGGTCGAAATACGCTATTTCATAGGCATAATCCAGCATATCCGTGCGCACGGTATCTGTATCTGGCCAAAAAGGGGGAATTACATCAATGTCTTCCAACTTCTTATTTCCCTTGCTCAGACCTGACTGGTACTCATAAGCTCGGTGAGGCTCGGTGGAACCATACCAAAACACAAAAGGCTGTTCACCTTCCTTTTGATCCAAAAAGTCCGCAAAGTTTTTAGCGTAATCATTCCCGTTAATCTGGGAAGTAGGCGCTTCAGTTTTGTACTTGTTAAAAGCGGGACCTGTTAACTCTCTCCTTTCCCCATTTATTTCTCCCGGATTTCCTGGCGCCCAGCCTTTTGCCGTATGCCCACCATGGTAACCGCTGCTGATCAACTGCTCCATAAACGTGGTAAATTTTGCTGGGAAATCAGGCGAATGATTTGCCGCTTCCTCCAATTGCCAGGAATTTCGTCCAGTTAAAATAGCAGCTCTCGAAGGAGCACACTTCGCGTTTGGCGTGTAGGCATTCATAAATAATAAGCCTTCTTTTGCCACATAATCGAAAGCTGGAGTGCTAACCCATTTGGTCCCGTAAGCTCCCATATGAGGAAAAGAAGCATCATCCATGATCGCAAAGAGAATATTTGGGCGCTTCGAAGTATTGGATTCCTCCTCAGATGCACAGGAAAAAAAAGATGCAGAAATCACCAACACCAGTATTCCCAAACTTCGATTCATTCTCATATGCACAATGGATTAACGGATTTTAATTTAAGCGAACATTACTTCAAAACCACTTCCTGCACATCTGAATTCAAATCTCCACGAATCGCTTTATAGTCAGCTATCATTTCTTCCAACTTCTCAGGGTTTGATTCTGCTACATTATTAACCTGACCAATATCGTTAGTGAGATTGTAAAGCTGATAATTAGGATCATTTCCAATCTCAATATTTACCGTCGCAATTTTCGCAGCACCTTTGTAAGGAGGAATCATAATCCACTCTCCTTTTCTAAGCGCTGTTCTTCCGGTGGCTTCCAGCATCAATTCGGATCTACCAACTTTTTCCTCACCCATGAAAGCAGGCAACAAGTTTTGGCTATCTTCAGCTGAATCCGTACTTCCTGTCAAAGCAGCCAAAGAAGCTAAGAAATCAACTTGACAAACCAAGGCATCAGAAACCTGAGGTTGAATTTTCCCTTTCCAATAAACCATAAATGGGACGCGGGTACCTGCTTCAAACAAACTGTATTTACCTCCTCTTAAAGGTCCTGCCGGTGTATGATCACCAAGTTTTTCTACCGCATCGTCATAATATCCATCATTCAAAACCGGACCATTATCAGAGCTGAAAATTATTAAGGTGTTCTCAAGTAAACCCTCCTCTTCCATGGTTTTCATAAACTCGCCGATCATCCAATCCGCTTCCAAAATCACGTCTCCCCTCGGTCCCATACCTGATTTCCCTACAAATCTAGGGTTTGGAGTTCTTGGCACATGAGGTTGCTGAAATGCATAGTAAAGGAAGAATGGACCATCCTTATGTGACTTGACATAGCTTTGAGCTTTTTCCAAAAAATGATCCGCCATATCCACATCAGACCACTTGGCAGCTTCGCCACCTTTCATGAATCCGATTCTCGGAATCCCATTCACGATGCTGTTGTTATGCCCGTGGTGCCACTTCATCGTGGTCAACTCTGGGTTGTCCTTTCCTGTAGGCTCGCCTTCGAAATTCTTTTCATAACTCACCTCGATAGGATCATTTGGATCCAGATTTACTACATCTCCATTCTCTATATAAACTGTCGGAACTCGATCCTGGGTCGCTGCCAAAATGTAGCTATAGTCGAAACCAACTTCATTTGGACTTGGACTGATGTGTTCATTCCAATTCACATCTCCATTACCTAGACCCAAGTGCCATTTGCCCACCACAGCAGTTTCATATCCCTGGCCTTTCAACATTTTTGGAACAGTCATCTGGGATGTGCTGATCAATAAAGGAGCTGTGCCGGGAAGGATTTTAGCATCCTTATTTCTCCATGGATAAACACCTGTAAGTAAGGCGTACCTACTTGGAGTACAGGTAGCCGAAGTCGCATATCCATTGGTGAATCGAATTCCTCCATTGGCCAACTTGTCCATATTAGGCGTCGACAGCTCTGTGGCGCCATAAGCACTCATGTCTCCATAGCCCAAATCATCCATGTAGATGATGACGATATTTGGCTTTTTAGCCTCTGCTTCATTTGTTTCTTCCTTGGGAGCACTACAGCTCCAAAAAAGTGAAACACCCGTTAATCCAAGTAATAGACTACGCTTAAAACTCATGGTATATTATTTATGTATCCTTAAAATTCTTAAAACTTCGACATTCCCAATTCATCATTCGATATTCAATATTTTTATAATCCTGAATAATGAAGTAAGTCTCAAAGGGACCTTGATCACTATTTTATTCAGCCAGGTTCACCTGAATCGTTTCTTGAATATCAGTTTGAATCACAAGACCTGCAAATGTCTTCATTCTACCTTTATTCTGATCCTTTACTTCCACTCTATACTTATCGTCCGAAAATACCTTCGGTTGAAAGTTATTGGTATTAACCGGGAGAGCGTATTCCAATTCTCCAGTTGATTCGTTATAGACAGAAACCAGTGGATTCTCAACCTTCTCTAAATTCAATGTACTGAGATAGCCAACTGCTTTTCTTGCATAGTTATCCTTTTGCGAAACTGTCAGCGGCCAACCATCATACTGTCCCTCCGGATTGGCAATAGGGTCAACATTCCTTGGCCAGCATTCGATCTTCATGGTGCGCTCATTCTTATCAAAAGTGATAATACCGTATCCTGTACCTCTATCGTAAATTCTTGCTGGTTCATAACCTGATTTGTACGGGTTGGCTACTGCCATGACAGTCATCTTGTTTCCAAATCCATCTTCGAAATCACCTGTGTTTTTGGTGCCTCCAGGAAAAGGCTCATGGCCTTCTGGGACTTGAGGCCACCAGCGTCTCGGCCAAAGATTATTCAGAGCAGGTCCCGCAAATGCAAACCCTGAATCCCGGTATTCATCAACCCCATATTGCACTGTACTTGCCAGGTGCTGATCTCCCGCAATGTGCAGCGCAAAAGCCTTTCGGATGATTCGTACCGCTTCATCCCTTCCTTTTTGCGGCCAGCCATTGGAATCCATATCCGTAGTAGGCGCATCCCCAGGTACATACTCACCTTTCTCTGGCGTAGGCAAACTTGGCACTATGCTATCAATGATACTTCCTTCAGGCAAGGTTGCCACAGTGCAGAAATTTGTCTGAGATAAAACAGCTTTCATTTGCACGCCCGAATCCCATTGTGAAGCCCAGTTTTCCAGAAAATTCAATTGTCTCTTTCCTAATAATTCAGCATCTATATCGTAGTGCTTTTTGATATCAAAGTCAGGATTCTGAATAAATCCATTCATAACCTTGGCTTCTTCAGGCAAGACATTTTTAGGGGCTGATTTGAATTTTCTATCTTCCAAAATCGCAAAACTCACTCCTCCGTATTCCCAGTCTGTGTAATACACATTAATTCCCTGCTTCACAGGAGTGGGGTCAAAAGCATCTGGAAGATGACTTGTCTGGCAATCTTGAATCATATTCACCCATTCGGGTGGCATTTTGTAGCCACCTTGATCCTGGGCCACATATCCCCATCCTTCGTCAGATGGCGCATGCTTTCCGCCTTCACCCCAGACATTACCATGATAGACATCATGATCATCCGGTATAATAGCTGCCGGGATGGTTCTGAAAATATCGCGGTATGACCAGCCGAACATATACCATTTGTGTAGGTAATCCAGATAGGACTTTTCAAGCGGGCTGGTTTGAATTCCAAATCCTCCAGTCCCCTCATAGAACTGATCACCAAGGAAGAAAGCCATGTCTGGCCTGTGTTTCTCCACATGTAAGGCTACCTCCTGATCCGGAAAACCATGATCAGCATTGCAGCTAAATACTGCAACTTTCAGATTTTCATTAGTAGCCGGTTGTGCAGCGATTTGTCCATAATAATTGAACTCTTGACTTTTATCTTTTAAAGGCACTTCAATATGAACCCGATGAGGAATCATTTCCTGCTGATTCCAATCATCTATTCTGAATTTGGCAATTCTTCCATTTGGATCAAGTGGGGAAGTTTGAACCGTTTCCCAAGTAGATCCTTTTTTAAGCTGAAGCTTAACATTTAGGTTTGAGATTAGCTCAAGTGGAGCCAGCTGAGCTGTTAACTTAAGCGTGTTTTTATGAAGCGTGTATTGAGCGAAAAATATTGGCCCATAGACTTGGTTAGCTGATTCTACAATCTTTTCGCCTTGAAAAACCCAGTCTGAGAAGGTAGCAATAGTATCTGAGGACTCTTCCTTTTTTGGGCAATGAGCCACCAAAGCCAAATTCCCTACTAACATCTGAGGAGAAACCTCATCTAAAGTTAATGAAACAAGATTTTTGCCAGATGATCCAGTCAGAGTCAGTGAGTAATTCCCTTGGTTAAATTCTGCATTTAGAGACAAAGAAATCGAATTTGATAAATCTAATTTTTCTTCGCTCAACTTATCTCCTATCATCAGATTACCTGAGCCAGTGATACCAGCATCCAGTCCTTTTCCAAAGACAGCCGCTGACCGATAATCATCGAAAACGCCTTTTGCGCCAAGTCTAAAACCAGCATAAGCAGCTACATTTCCTGCCAGAGTTTGATTACTCCAATCAATTAATACTGACTCCTGAAAATTCCTATTGTCAGTTCCTAATTGATGTGTCAAGATATGCAGAGCACGATTAGGTCCGGAAACATTGCATAAAGCTTTACCACTTACTATTTCCCAATCCTGCAATCGGTTCCCCCAAAACTCCGGTCCAACCCACTTCATATCAGGCCAATTTTCCCAGTTACTTTTAAATCCTGAAGCTTCAGTTGATAGTAATTTTTTAATGCTGGTAAATCCTTGGGAAAAGAAAAATGGTGTAGAAAGGGTGGTTAAGGCCATTGCCTTGACCGCGGATCGGCGTTTCATAGTATAAGAGGATGATTATTTATGGATAAAGATGATTTGGAAAATCAATAAAACCTTTCAAAACAAAGCTAAGTGGAGCAGCTTTGCCTTGAAAGGGTTTAATCTTAAATAAGGGGTAAAGAAATACCTATTCGAGTGCAGGATTGATATTTACCTCGCTTTGAGGTATAGGCCATGTATTGTCCACTCCATCTCGGAATGATCTTGTGGTTACAAACCAGCGGCTATAGGGATCTGGTTGTCCATTTTTTAATCTTTTTTTATTGGCCCCAGGAAATGAAGCTCCATAAAAATCAGCTTTCAGTACATCTTTGGCAATATCCCATCTCAACAAATCCCAATACCGAATTCCTTCAAAGGCTAACTCGACTCTTCGTTCCTTTCTTAGAATTTCCCTTAAAGCAGCTGGTTCTGTTATCGTGATTGGAGGCATATTTACAGATGCTCTTGCACGAACCAAATTTATTGTCCCGTCCAAATCTGCCTGACTGATAGCATGACCTGCTTCTATTTTTGCTTCCAAGTAACTCAATAACACCTCAGCATAACGTATGATGGGAAGATTGCCCCCATAATTGGTAAGATTGCCTGAGAAGCTTTCATCAGCAAATTTCTTCAATCCAAAGCCAGTTTGAGTAGTCTGCTTTCCGGCCCCCAATTGATCTGGTGAAGAAGCTGAATCCGGATGAGTGATATAGGTTCCCTTGAATGTAGATCCATCATACAATACAGAGGCTTTCAATCTAGGATCTCTATTTGCAGCTATGTTGTTGGGGTCGTAAAGAGGACTATCAAATGAAAATTCGCTACCATCTGTAAAGTCATAAGACTCCACCATACTACCTAATGGATTGAAAATATGCCATCCACCAGCAAGAGCAGGAAAAAAATGTTGAAGCATTCCATTTGCAGCTAGGTTATCTATGAATTGGGTACTGAAAATTATCTCGTTACTATCTTCATTGGATTTTAGAAATAGTCCTGCATAATCCGGATCTATTATATTCTCTCCCATTTCTATAATTTCCGCATAAGTATCGACTGCATCACCGAACATCTTCTCTGATAATTGCAATCTTCCCTGAAATGCCAAAACCGTTTGCTTAGTAGCCCGTCCCCTTTGTGCAGAGGGCAATTCGGCATGACTCGGAAGGTACTCTAGGATATCTGCAAATTCACTCAACACAAAAGCCACAACTTCAGCTTTGGGAGCTTTGGTTACAGTATTTGCTTCTTCAGGACTTAGTGTTCTTTCTACCAAAGGTACAGAGCCCCAAAACTGTGACATGTAATAGTATTGGGCAGCTCTCAAGAAACGGACTTCGGATTTCATTCTTTCCTTCTTTAATTCATCCATTGGTACCTGATCAACATTCTCCAAGAAAAAATTGCAATTCGCAATATTCTTGTAGGATGAGGACCAATAGGAATTCAGAATATTAATGCTAGAAGTAAGTGTTCCGTTTGACAAGCGATGAAATGCGGAATTATCTCCCCTTCTATCATATGCGTTGTCGGATGCAAATTCCATAAACAGCAATCCATCGTATGCCCACCAGTTAGAAGGATTTACAGTGGTACCATTTTGAACTATTCCTCCTCTATAAACACCCGTCAATGCCAACTCAGCATTGGCTTCATTACTCCAAAAAGTAGCATTATCGAAACTGTCCAAGGGAGACTTATCCAACTGATCCACGCAGCTCCAAAGCACACTACTCAGCAAAATGAAACTGATATAGCTATATATATATTTAATGTTTTTCATTACAAGTTGTATTTTAATTAAAACTGTAAGTTCACTCCAAAGGTGTAATTGGCTAGTATAGGGTAATAAGCTCTCGCTGTATTTACCTCAGGATCCCATCCTTTTCTGTAATTGCTGAAAGTGAGAATGTTCTCAGCACTCACATACATTCTTAATCTTGAAATTTTTAATTTATCAAGAGCTGGCACTGGAAGACTGTACCCTAATTGTATATTTCGGAGCTTTACATAAGAGCCATTAAGTGTCCAGAAGGAGGACATAAGGGTATTGGGAGTTCCTGAGTTTGAAATAAATTCCAGCCTAGGATATCCTGCATTTCGATCAGGATTTTCTTCTGTCCAACGCTCTTCCATCTGCCAAGTCTGAACTCCTCCTTGATTGTTGAAAGCATATCCAGCATCGCCTGACAGGTTGCCTTTTACTCCTGCAACTCCTTGAATGAGCATACTAATATCAAATCCCTTAAAGTCTGCACCCAAGTTCAATCCATAATTATACTTAGGGATTTGGCTACCCAATACAGTTCTGTCGTAAGTAGCATTCACCACACCATCTGGCACTCCGTCTGGCCCACTGATGTCTTTGTAGCGAATATCTCCAGGTTTTGCATTTGGATTGATTGATTTCATGTCAGCCCAGTTTGCGACATCCTCCTCATCCACAAACAAACCCTCTGCCTGATATCCATAGTAAATATTCATTGGATAGCCTATAAAGAGGCTACTTCCATTTCCTATTAGCCCATTTGGTTGGAAAATATTTCCAACTCCAAGGTCTATCACTTCATTGTTGACTAGTGTCAAATTACCTCCTGCCCGAAAATTAAAATTCTCCCCGGCATGGCGATAATCCAATACTAATTCAAATCCTGAATTTCTCAGCTCACCAGAATTCTGCTGAGACAACCCAAACCCAACAATGCTAGAAACACTGGAACTTGGACTATTTAGGATGTCATATGTGAATCGGTTGAAATAAGTCGCTCCAAAATTGATTTTGCCTTGTAGTAAACTTAAATCAAAACCAACATCAGTGGTACGCGTACTTTCCCAATGTAAAGTAGGATCTGTGATTACATTTCTAGTGACACCAGTATTAATTACTCCACCAAAAGGGTAATTCTGACCTAGATTTAATGTGTTTTGATACGGGTAATTTCCGATGTTCTGATTCCCTAGAATACCAAAGGAAGCTTTCAGTTTCAGGTCGTCAAGCCAATTGGTTTTATCCTTCAGGAAATTTTCTTCTGAGATTCTCCAGCCAACTGCTGCTGAAGGGAAAAAGGCAAACTTCTCATCTGTAGGGAAACGGGAAGAACCATCATATCGCATGGTGGCTTCAAATAGGTACTTTTCAATGTAATCATACTTTACTCTCCCAAATACTGACATCAGCGCCCACTCGGAGGCACTTCCATTGTTTTTCTGATTGTCAGGAGCCCCTACATTCAATTGAGTCAAATCATTGTTAGCCAAATTATTTCTATAGGCATAAGTAAATTCATTCAAATTGTCCTCATAAGAATATCCACCCAAAACACTAAGTTTATGAAGTCCGAAAACCTTATCATAATTGGCAACTACCTGAATGGTTTTGTATGTGTTTTTTTCATTATTTATACTAAGCTCATTTGGTCCTAAGGTGATATTTGGATTTAATACCTGAGTTGCCAATAGGCGCTTATCATCAAATGTAGTTTGGTTATATGCCCCTATAAGTGAAACTTTGAAAGATTTCGCAAGCTGATAATCCAGTTTCAAATTGGCATTGACATCGAAGTTTTTAGCCTTGTAGAAGGAATCATTGTTTAGATACGATACCGGAGTACCTTTACCCACTACCCCAAGACCATAATCACCGTTACTGTATCTATCTACATAGATAGCCGGGAATCTGATTGATTGACCAATAATTCCATTTACATCCGAAATATCAATCGTCGCAGGTGGCGCAGGTTCATTTGTCACAGAATTTATTAAAGAAATTCTGGAGGTTAACTTCAGCTTAGAACTAAGATCATTCTCCATATTCAATCGCACATTGTACCTAGAATAATCATTCTTGATGACCAGTCCATCTTGGTATAAATATCCAAATGACAAGTTGTACTTGCTAGTTTTGGAGCCTCCATTAATGGTGAAATTACTCGAAGTCTGAACAGGTGTTTCAGTCAGAATTTGTCCTATAAAATCGGAATTAGGATAATTGTCCAGATCGCTACCATCTCTATATTTTTGAATATCTTCAGCAGTATATACTTCACTTCCCTCAGCTTCATTATATAGCTCTGCAAACTCCCAAGAATTAACAAAATCAGGGTATTGGGTGGCTTTTTGAAAACCTACGTAGCCATTATATGTGATTTGTACTTTTTCGCTCCCGCCAGTTTTAGTAGTCACCAAGATCACTCCGTTGGCTGCTCTAGCTCCATAAATAGCGGCAGATGAAGCATCCTTTAGTACAGAGATTGATTCAATATCATTTGGATTTATATCATTAAAACTGTTTGTTGGAATCCCATCAATCAGAATTAGCGGATTTGTGCCTGCTCCGAAAGAACCAACTCCTCGTATGTTAATTGTCCCTCCACTAGATCCCGGCCGTCCACCTCTTTGAATTACTGTCACTCCAGGAACCTGTCCTGTAAGGACACTAGATGTATTTGTTACCTGCCTGTTTTCAATATTATCCGAAGACAACTGAGAAACCGCTCCAATAACGTCTGCTTTCTTCTGCTCTCCATACCCTACCACTACAATTTCATCTAATGCTTTCTCATCCTCGAGAAGAGTGATATTCACCGTAGTTTGGTTATCAATTGTCACTTTTTGATTTGCGTAACCAATGAATGAAAAGACCAATACATTCCCCGGCTGGGCTTCTACAGAATAATTACCATCGATATCCGTCACAGTTCCTACGGTAGTGCCTTCGACTATAATAGTAACCCCAGGTATTCCTACCCCATTGACATCTATCACTTTACCTGTGACATCAATTGCTTCAGAATCCTTTATACTTACCCCTTTCAGAACTCCTGGCTGAAAAGGGCGAACATGAATATTGTCGTTTATCTGAATAAATCTGAGTCCAGTATCCTTACTCAAATCCAAGAGAAGATCATAAACCGTTTTGTCCTTAACATTAAGGTCAATTTTCTGCTTCACATCCACTTTTGTAGTGTTGTAAGTAAATGCTAATCCGGTCTGGGCCTCGACTTGCTTAAAAACTTTCTCAAGAGCAGTGTTTTCCACACTCACCCCAACTTTGATCTTTTCGATATTTTTCCTCTGTGCATTTCCAGTATTAGCAAGCAATACAGTGCAAAAAAGCAGCTGAAGAATAAACCCGTAAAGCAATCGTTTCGATAACATAATGAGTTGTCCCCGTATATTTTTTTTCATACTATTGTTATGATTTAAGTGATGATTTACTTGAATTTTTGCCTGAAATGGTTAGCGCTACTACAGGCAATTAGAATTAGGCAGATAGAAGTTCTCCCCAGAATTTCTTCTGCCTTTTTTTAAGGACTGTGTATCATTCTCATAGGTTTTTTCATTTGGGTTACTTTGTTATTTCTACTTTCTTACCATTGATAGAATAGCTGATCTTTGATGTCTGGGCTATTCCCTCCAATACATTTTCCAAGGACTCATCATGATATTGTCCAGTATAGGCCCAGTGTTCTTTGAACTCCCCTGCTGCTGTGATATCTACTCCATACCAGCGCTCGATTTTCTGGATCACAGTATCAAAATCATCTTCAGTAAATATTAGATACTTGTCTTTCCAGCCAGTAATTGATCTGAGATCAAATTTCTTCTTAGAAAATTGTCCATTTTTCTCCAAGACTATCATTTCAGTTGGCGCCAACATTATCTGATTTCCTATGTTGTCATTTACTTTAACCTTGCCAGAAACTAATGCTATTTCCACTTTATCCTCATTGGTGTTATTAACATTGAAAGTAGTGCCGAGCACTTCGATTTTGGCATTTTGCAATTCCACTATAAATGGCCTCTCTTCTTTAATTACATCAAAGAATGCTTCTCCTTCTATAGATACTATCCGAAGCGAATCTGAAAAATTTTCAGGATAGGAAATTTTAGAATTCGAATTGAGGTGTATAGAGGTACCATCACTTAGGTGGATAATAGTCTTTTTCCCAGCTGCATTCACCTTTGTGACCCAAACCACCTCTGAAGCTTCTCCATCTGAATAAATTTTGGATTCGAAAAGGGCCCAACTACAGAAAACAATCAATACTATAGCTGCAGCCCAACGAATCGAAAAAAAAGAATACCATTTAGTAGAATTTGAATTTTTCGATTTTATAGGCGTGGCGGATAAATCTCCTTTTAAAATATTCTCAAAAACCTCAATATAATCTTCATTGGAAAGCTCCGCGTTCTCCTGGTATTGAATTGATCTTATAAACCCAGCAGCCTTCCTTACCAAGTCACTTTTTTTATGGTTGGAATTCAACCATTTCTCCCAGAAGTGAGAATTATTCTCGTTGGGTGATTTCACCCACTGAGTAAAAAACTCATCGGTGAGAAAGTCCTCCAACTCATAATCCTCATATTTCTTTTGACTTATATTTTTAGACATTGGTTAATTACGCGTTGGTTTAACAAATTCCTTCAATTTGGACAAGGCTCTATAAATTAGCTTTCTGGCAGTTTTGGTTTCACTGAAATTCATAATTTCAGCAATCTCCTTGTAGCTTAATTCTTCCTCGTAAAACAAAAGGATCGCTTTTCGTTGCTTGGTAGTCAGTTGATTTAATGCTAGTTGAACTTGCTTTTTCCTAGCATCATTTGATTCATTTTGAATAAAACTAACCTCAGGAGACACCTCAATTTGAAAATGAGATTCCAGAAAATTATCCTCAAAATCCTCTATTGATGCATTGGCTTTGATATTCTTAATTATTTCCCGTTGTAATGATCTGAATAGATACCCTTTGATGTGGGTTACCTCATTAAGTTCCCCCCTCTTTTTTCTTAAATAAATAAAGAGATTCTGAATGCTGTCTTTTACCAAACTATAATCACGGGAATACTGGCACCCAAAGCGATAGAGGTCCTGTACATAAATTCTGTACAGATAATTAAAAGCCATTTCATCCCCCTTATTGAAAGCCTCCCAAATGTCACAATCAGCTTTTTTCTCAAAAACTTTGAAAGTTTCTAAATGATTTGGAGGTATGAAAATAGAATTAGACTGCTCTTTTGGGTTTTTGTTCATTGAAAATTGGAGATCTATCCCGATTCTAAAATTAAGAGTATGCAAATGGTCAAAATGACCCCATAATATTTTATTAATTTTCTCAAATGGTGGGAATTTGAGAGAAATACCAATTGATAGCTTAAATTAAATGGTTCCAAAGCGAATCATTCGGCAAAAAAGCTCAATTAAACTCCATAAAAAAACCAATGAGTTTGCACCCATTGGTTTTATATAAAATCATATTCCTATTTATGGATTAGCCTATGATATTTCCTTCATCATCCCATTGAATAATGGTACCACGATCTTCTGGCTTTAGGTATTGCGGAATATACTTTTCTTCCAACTTAACACCGTGCTTATCCATCACTTCTTGAGGCACACCGTCCCAGGCATTTGGAGTATTTCCTACATAACCCATGTATTTCCAACCCTCAGGGGTAGAGAAATATCCTGAGCAAGTAAGGTTTCGAAGCATATTGAACCAACGAACTCCTCCTTCATATTCAGGCTTTGCACTGTCTGGCCAAGCCACTTCATCTACAATTGTAATGACTTCTGATTCACTTAGCTCGTTAAATGACTTACCGAATTTCTCGTCAGCTTCAAAATCCAGCCACATCAGACCACCTCGCATGCGTGTTTGGTTGCCAGGCTGATCTTTCATCATGAACTCCATGAAGTCCACTACTCCCACTTCTGTAGCAGCAGGAGATTCATCATCCTTCGGCATAATTATATCGACTAGCGTGCTTAGTTTCTTGCGCTCATCTTCAGTGAAAAAAGTTTCAGATAGTAACTCTTGATCACGTTGCTTTTCTTCTGCAGTTCTTCCTCCTATGGTCCCACCTGCCAATAATGCATTTTCTGGGATTGCTTGCTCCTCAGGTGAACACCCTGCCAATAATAAACCTGTACCGACAGAGCCGGTAAAGAGTAATTTAAGGTTTTCTCTTCTGTTCATGGTTTAGATATTTTTCTTTTTCAATTCACCTACTATATAATCGGAAGTTCTCCAAGCAAGAGCCAAAATGGTCCAGGTTGGGTTTTTATCTGCCTGAGACACAAACGGCCCAGCATCTACTACAAATAGGTTATCACAATCATGCGCCTGACAATTGGAATTCAGAACTGATGTGGCAGCATCATTGCCCATTCGGGTAGTACCTACTTCGTGTATAATTCTCCCTGGTGCCAAAAGACCGTATTTAGTCTCTGGACCTGGCTTAGAGCCAAGTAGAATCCCACCTGCCTCAGTCAAGATCTCTTCAAACGTATCATGCATATGTTTTGCTTGCTTCACTTCCTGATCTGTCCAGTTGTAATTAAATCTAAGAACAGGAATACCATATTTATCTACCGTATTTGGATCTATCTCACAGTAATTATCATACATAGGTACACTTTCTCCTCTGCCTGACATACCCATAGTAGAACCGTAGATTTTTCGGATGTCCTTCTTCAACCCAACACCATAGCCACCGTTGGGACTTGGTTCACCAAATTCGTCCTTGATGTATTTTCTCATCGAATCCATACTTCCACCGGTTCCGTAGGCTGGTTGGCCCATTCCGCCCCAGTATTCAATATGATATCCTCTTGCAAAATCTAATTTCTTATTGTCTCCCCACCAAGGTGTGTACATGTGTAATCCACCTACACCGTCTTCGTTATAGCGTTGACGATCCATCATACTTGGGACAATCGCCATACGGTCAGTGCCAGTGGAATCATGCAGGTATCTACCTACCATTCCTGAGCTATTGCCTATCCCATCAGGATGGGATTTTGATTTGGAATTCATCATGATTCGCGCAGATTCACATGCTGAAGCCCCAAGTACGACTACTCTTGATTTCAGTTTGTATTCCTTCATGTCTTCTTTGCTCACAAAAGATACTCCAGTTGCTTTCCCGCTTTCGTCTGTGGTTACTTTTCTAACCATGGAATGCGTGTAAAGGTCAACTTTACCTTTTTTCATTGCAGGATGAACCAAGCAAGTGCCCGCAGAAAAATCTGCATGAACTTGGCAAGCTCGATTACACTGACTACAGAAAAAACAAACTCCTCTTTCTTTACTGATAGGACGCGTAAGCATTGATAGTCGGGAAGGAATCATAGGGATCCCCACTTTATCTGCTCCTTTTTTCATGTAAAGTTCATGTAGTCTTGGTTTAGGAGGTGGAAGAAAAAAGCCATCCGGCTCATTATATATCCCCTCTTTGGTACCAAAAACACCAATCAGCTTATCTACTTTATCATAATACGGCTTAAGATCATCATAACCTATTGGCCAATCGTGACCTAGTCCATCAATACTGGCACGTTTGAAATCATTTGGTCCAAAGCGCAAAGAAATCCTTCCCCAGTGGTTAGTTCTTCCTCCTACCATTCTAGATCTGAACCAATCGAACTCAGTTCCATTTTTTCGAGTGTAAGGTTCTCCATCGATATCCCAACCACCGATCGCTGCATCAAAATCGCCAAAAGGACGAATTCGAGTACCTGCGCCTCTTCTTGGAGATTCCCAAGGTGGTCTTAACTGCGTACGATCTTCCTCTTTTGCTGGATCAAAGTCACCTCCTGCTTCCACAACGGCTACAGATAATCCTGCTTCGGAAAGAATTTTAGAGGCCATTCCGCCTCCAGCTCCAGAACCCACAATAATTACGTCGTAGGCTTCACCGGAATTTTTGATTTGAAAACTCATTAGATAGAATTTACTTTATTGATCTGATTCAACTTATAGAAAGAGAAGTCTTTTAACCGAAATCCTTCAACACAGCCCTTTCATTCTTAAATTAACAAAAATATTTCCTTACAAACTTTGCGTTTTTGATATTCCGCCTTCCTCCAGAAAAATAATCCCGCGGATTCAGCAAGTATTTTTCGAAAAAATTAGACTATTAATTCCTGATAATCAACTAGTAATGGACTTAAAATAGCTAATACTAGGCTTTAAGATTACTTTAGAAACTTCTTCGATTTTTTTATAAATGAGAATTCACCCTTTTAAAAATTTTTAGTTTTATCAAATTCACAAATTCGGGCCGATTATTATTTAAATGGCTATTCAAATAAATATGTTTAGTACAATTTTGTCGCTTTAATAATGGGTAGCATTTCAATGAACAAATTATCATTTCTAATTTTTCTTATCCTCCTAAGCAAACCTTCTTTTTCTCAAACTGGAGTTAAGGGAAGGCTTATAGATCAATCGGAAAACAATCCGCTGGAATATGCCAGTGTAGCGATTCACCAAAGCAAAGATAGTACACTGGTCGCTGGCGTAGTGTCTGACCAAGACGGGACATTCACTATAAACAACTTGAAACCAGGTAATTACTATCTACAGGCTCAATTTTTAGGGTATGACACCAAAGTAATTCCAGAAATCACTTTACTGAAAAATCAAATTCAGGATCTAGGAAACATATTTCTTAGCCCCGATCAGCAATTACTCGCTGAGGTAGAAGTTTCTGGAAGAAAATTCACTACGATGAATCAAGTGGATCGTCAAGTTTATAACTCAGACAATTTTCTCACCAGCCAAGGGGGAACTGCGTCTGACGTTTTGAGAAACCTCCCTTCGGTAAGCATAAATGCACAAGGCGAAATATCTGTAAGAGGCACCACTGGATTTGTGGTAATGATCAATGGTAAACCCACCCAATCAAGTCCTGAAACGCTCCTTTCTCAACTTCCTGCAAATGCAGTTGAAAAAATAGAATTGGTCACCTCTCCTTCCGCCAAATATGACCCGGAAGGAAAAGCTGGCATTATCAATATCATTACCAAAAAAGGTTTGACCGACGGTACCTTTGTGCAGGTCAATACCAAAATCGGTGCGCCAAGTATTGAACCTTATGATAACAAAGACAAGCCGCAGCGCTATGGTGCCGATTTCACTATTAACCATAAAAAAGGCAAATGGGACCTTTCTCTCGGAGGAAGCTTTCAGAGGAATGATATCAATGGAAGACGTGAAGGTAATGTCTATACGATAAGCGGGGATACCACTACTTATTTCCCTTCAGATGGAGAAAGAAGCACAGATGCAAAAACCTACGCTGGAAGATTCACGCTAGGATTTACCCCTAATGAATCAAATGATTTCAGCATAGGATTTTATGCAGGTAAAAAGACCGCTGACCGAACAGCCGATATACTTTATTACGATAATCATGCGGAGGTCAATGGAGAGCGATTGTATACGTTGCAGTATTACAATGAAAACTTGAGAATCCGACGAGGTGATTTCGTATTAGGAAGCCTAGATTACAAGCATACCTTCCAAAATAAATCTCAAATCTCAGGCTCTTTCCTTTACGAGTACACCATGCTAGGAGGCCCGACTATCAACCGCAATCTAGGCTATCCCGACACAAGTATTATATATCAAGACGAATATAACACGAACGACAACCCGCTCCATGGGACACGCCTTCAAATTGATTACAAAGCAGCGCCAAAAGACTTTGGAACACTGGAATTTGGATATCAATACAGGTATCTAAATCATACCGGAGACTTTGTCTATGAGCGGAAAAACAATGAAACCGGTGAATTTGAATTGGTTCCTGAGTTCTCGAGTACGGTTGATTTGAATAGAATTCTGCATTCTGCGTATGGGCAATTATCAGGAACTAAAGGCAAATGGAGCTATGCGGCTGGCGCAAGGGTGGAAATCATGGATAGAACATTAGACTTGACAGACAAAGCAGGTACAGTGGATACGACATATCTGTATGACTTTGTCAAGCTGTATCCGTCTGCGAGTTTGCAATATTCTATCAATGAGGAATTGCAGCTAAAAACCTCCTATTCCAAGCGAGTTGAGAGAACGACTACTTTCAAGATGAATCCATTTCCAGAGAGGGAGCATTCCGAAACACTAGAGCAAGGTGATCCTACACTTTTGCCGGAGTTTATTGACTTGGTTGAAGTAGGTATTGTTAAAAACTTCGGTAGCAATTCTCTTACGGCTACCTCCTATTTCAGGAATGTCCAAAACTTGGTAAACCGTGTCAACACTGTATATAATGACAGCATTTTGAATAGGATTTATACAAATGTAGGTACTGGAAAATCAATTGGATTGGAAGTAGGATTGGAATTAAACCCTACCAATTGGTGGCAGATTTTCGCTGGTGCAAATGTGTACCATTATTCCATTCAAGGGGAATTTGACAATCAGCCAATCGACTCTGAAAGCTGGATATACTCTATCAATGCAAACACCAGCTTTAACTTCGGCAGAAACTGGGAAGCTCAGTTGGCGGTGAATTACCTTTCCCCTACCAACACAGCGCAAGGAGAAGATTCAAGATTTCTGTCTCCCAATTTGAACATCAAAAAAACCTTCTTGGATGGTAGACTCAGCGCAACTATGCAATGGCAGAATATAGACATGGGACTTCTATCTTCAAATGAGCAGCGAATCAGCACGTGGCGGGAGGGTGAATTCTACACCACGACGAATTATGTCTATGAGGTGGATGTCATCCAGTTCAATATCAGTTATACGTTCAATAAACTGAAAAACAATTCAAAATTCATTAAGAGTGAATTTGGCGAGAAGGAATTTTAGGAGGGGATAATTCCTGGTTGAAAAGTAGCGTTTAACTATACTATTGCGTCTTTTTAATATCGCTGCCATAACCAAAATTGATCTATGAGAAATCTATTCCCCCTCTTTTTAGCAATTTCCTTTTTTACTTCCTGCACTGATGATTCTGATTTTGAAAACCCAGAAGGTGTGCTTATTCGCGTAGAGAACAGTTCTAGATTAGATTTTAAGGAAATCCTGATTAGCTCTGGAGCTGAGCCAGTTGAATTTGGTGATGTCAAAGCTGGAAAAAAATCAGATTTCAAAGAGTTTGAGTCTGCCTATAGATATGGCTTTGTGAGTTTGATGGCAGATGGGGAGGAATTGAGAATTCAACCTTTCGATTATGTGGGAGAAACCCCTCTTTCAAAAGGTTATTACACCTATAAACTAGGGGTGGATGAATCTGACCCAGAAAATCTGAGACTGACTTTGGAGCTTTTGATCGTCAATTAAGGCTATCTAACTCATATTCAAGGCTATTGGAAAGCCAGTGAAAAACGTATCAAAATTTTATCAGTTTTTTTTCAATTTCATTTGTTCAAAAGTGTTTGTCAGAAAGAAATTTCACTACATTTGCATCCGATTCAAGAGCAAGTCATGGATCAAATATTAATAGTTCGGGGTGTAGCGTAGCCCGGTATCGCGCCTCGTTTGGGACGAGGAGGTCGTAGGTTCGAATCCTGCCACCCCGACGGAAACCCTTCCAAGGGAAACCAAAAGCCTGTAAATCTACTGATTTACAGGCTTTTCTGTTTTTTAGACTTTAGTACTTTTGCCACTACCTAATTCTCTTTAGAAGTCTGGTTCTATGGATCATCAGGCATAGTTTTAAAATTATAAGTGTTTAAAGTGAATCCTTAGCCCTAGAAACTCAGCTAGATATAGGATCTATTTTTCGAAACTCTCTCCTTCTTCAGGTGGTTGCCCATTGCACTTTTATGGGAAATAGAAATCTTCTTATTAGCGGAATTAACCAGTGTTATATCAGGTTGGTTAGCGGTAGCTCACATTTAACTGGCTAAAAACTAGTTAGAATACATATTCTGAAAGTATTAGGATGAGATTTCGACGTTAAGTGTTACGATAGAGATAATTTCCTACCGCAGATTAGAAAGGCAATGCAGCGAATACTTTCCGATAAGATCAAATAGTAGTATTCTAGTGTTTGCTCAGCGACAAATATTCTCAACTCGTAGAAATCTTTCATCAACCTGGAGAGCCAGCGGGACAGTAAAACCCCACACCCCACTTTTAGCAGCAGTTTGAAAGGAAAAGCAGTAGGTACCACATCTTGGCCTTTGAATTGGAATGGGTGAAATGAACATTTAACCAACTAACCAATTTCATTATGGTAACTCAAGCAAAAGCACCGAAGAAAAAGGAATCCAAATTCAAAAAACTCTTTATCGATGAAATCAAGGATATCTATTGGGCAGAAAAGCACTTGGTAAAAGCCCTACCTAAAATGAGCAAAGGAGCTACCTCTTCCAAATTATCTGATGCTATAGACCAACACTTGGAAGAGACCAAAACTCATGTTAGCCGCCTGGAAGAAGTATTTGGAATTCTGGGATTGAAACCACAGGCAAAAAAGTGTGATGCTATGGCCGGCCTAGTCAAAGAAGCAGAATCTATTCTGGAGGATACCGATGCCGACACCATGGTGAGAGATGCCGGAATCATCATCGCCAGTCAAAAGGTGGAACACTATGAAATTGCTTCCTATGGATCGCTGGTTGCCTTTGCAAAGAAGATGGGATTGAAAGAAGCCGCCTCCTTACTGAGCAAAACTCTTGATGAAGAGAAAGCAACTGACAAAGGACTGACCAAATTGGCTACTTCAGAAATCAATGAAGAAGCTGCAGCAGCTTAACAAAAATATGAGGGCTTACCCCCTCATATTTTGATTTACTTTTTACCTAACCAACTATAACATGAAAGAAGTTTCTGAAAAAGAAATGGATCCCCAGCCCGAGTATTTGAAAAAAGGATATAAAGGATCCGGAATTCTGAAAGGCAAAGTAGCCCTTATAACTGGTGGTGATAGCGGTATTGGTAAGGCAATAGCAGTTCTTTTTGCTATTGAGGGAGCACACGTTGCCATTTCTTATCATAGTTCGGATAAAGACGCCAAACAGACCCTCCGGGAAATAAAAGAGCACTCCAAGGAAAGTATGATGATCAAGGGTGACTTGACCGACAGCAAGCATTCGAAGCAAATCATAACAAAAGTAATAAAGGAATATGGACGCCTGGATATTTTGGTAAACAACGCCGCTGTACAATTTCCGAAGGATGAGCTTACTGACATCAGCGATGAGCAGATTCAGAAAACTTTTGCAACCAATATTTTCGCCTATATGTATTTATGCAGGGAGGCGCTGCCGCATTTAAAAGAAGGGGCGGCTATCATCAATACCACTTCCGTGACCGCATATAAGGGAAATGAACGATTGATTGATTACTCTGCCACAAAGGGTGCTATTGTAAGTTTCACCCGATCGCTTTCCGCAAATCTTGCACACAAAAAAATACGCGTAAATGCCGTAGCTCCAGGGCCGATCTGGACTCCACTTATTCCTTCTACTTTTCCCCAGGAAGATGTGGATGGATTCGGCAAAGACGTCCCGCTCAATCGTCCTGGGCAGCCTTCAGAAGTTGCTCCCTGTTATTTGTTTTTGGCATCTGAGCAGTCCAGCTATATGACTGGGCAGGTTCTTCACCCAAACGGAGGCGAAATTATTAATACTTAAAAATAACAACCATAAACCCTAAAATTATGAAACCTGATTCAGACAAGAACCGAAGAATCCCAAAGGATAAAGAGGATATTAAAGTGACTCCCTTTGGCACCAAAAAAGAAAAGAGAGATGTACCTGACCAGGTGCCCAGAGAAGAATTCACCGAAGACCAACCTAATAGGGAGAAAAGCAAAAAGGGAAATTGAAAATCACATTTCCCATCAGTATTTCTTATTCACCTATTTCCGCACAGGTAGTTGGCGTCGAATCTGCTCAACTTTTCATCCCAATAATAAACCCAAATTTGGAAGTATAAATGCAAACAATCGCTTTACTAGGTGGTGGCCCTGCTGCACTATTCATGTATAAAAGAATAGTCGAAGCTAAGCTGTGTAATTACACAGTTCACATTTTTGAGAAACATGAAAAACTTGGTGCTGGCTTACCTTATAGTAAATATGGTGCCTCTAAGGAGCATATCACGAATGTGTCATCCAATGAAATCCCGTCTATCAAAACCTCTGTAAAAGATTGGATATCTCAGGCTCCCAAGGCTTTGCTTCGGAAATTTGATATGGATGAAATTAGCCTGAATGAATATAAAGTTCTCCCGCGTCTTCTATTTGGGGAATATCTCGAAGCTCAATTCAACTTACTTCAGAAAGAAGCTAAAAAAGCTGGAATTCAGACGGTTGTTCATTTAAATTCAGAAGTGGTTAACGTATTGGATAATGAAAATGCCGAAAAAGTAAATGTAATCCTGAAATCAGGAGAAAAGTTAACCTTGGATAAGGTAATCATCTGTACCGGCCATTCCTTTCCGCGAAAGAAGGAAAAGAAAGTGAAAGGATGGTTTGATTCCCCCTATCCGCCAGAAAAATTAGCTCTTCAGGTTAATTATAAAGTAGCCATTCGTGGAGCCTCACTGACGGCAATTGATGCAGTTCGAACCATGGCTCGAGCTAATGGGAAGTTTACCCACGGCTCGGATGGAGTTTATACCTACCACCTGAGCAAAAAAAGTAAAGGGTTCAAAATCAAACTGTTCTCATTGGGCGGCCTATTACCGGGTGTGAGAATCCATTTGGAAGACACACGTCCCGATCCTTCAGATCTTCTCTCAGAAGATGAAATCAAAATCATCAAAAATCAACATAAGGGTTTTATTCCTCTGGATTATGTCTATGATCAGAACTTCAGGAAGATTTTGCAGGAAAAGCAACCCGATCTGTATAAGGAGTCCAAGGGAATGGCCATGGAGGAATTTATGGAGTTTATGATGGACAAGCGAAAAAAAACTGATCCAATGAGGCTATTCAGGCAGGAATATGAGGAAGCGGAGCAGTCCATAGAAACTCAGGAATCCATCATTTGGAAAGAAACTTTGGCTGATTTAAGCTATGTGATCAATTATGCTATCAAGCATTTTTCAGCGGAGGATATGCTGCGGTATAAAAGATCTCTCCAACCCTTAATTTCGCTCATCATAGCTTTTGTACCTCAAAGTTCAGCCAGAGAAATATTGGCTCTACATAATGCAGGGGTCCTGGAATTGGTGGATGTCGATAAGAACAGCCTAGTAAAACCTTCGGAAAAAGGAGGATGTATATACAGCTATGGCGATAAAAAGAATCAAAAAAAGAAGGAGCATTTCAAAATGTTCATCGATGCCTTGGGACAGATGCCTTTTTACTTTAAAAAGTTACCATTTAACGGACTTATACATACCCATACGCTGAGTCCTGCCTATCTTAATTTTGCTGATCAGGAAAATGCCATACAAGAATTCGAAGAGGGAAATAAGGAAGTGCATAAAGATGTTTCTGGTGTTTACCTCCTGCATTTACCTGGGATTTCCATCAACGACTATTTCCAACCTTTAAATCAATATGGTGTGGCAAATAAAAGGATATATGTAATGGCCGTGCCTTATATATCCGGTCTTAATCCTGACTATTCTGGACTGGATTTCTGTGAAGTTGCTTCACAAAAAATTCTGGATAATCTAACTGACCCTTATCATAGAAATAGATAAGGTTAAAGATTAGAAAATTTGGGTAGGACAAAATTCATAAAAAAAATCCCAGCAAATTGCCGGGATTTTATTTTGTGAATTCTTAATCACAATTAAGCCTGCTGGTCACGCAGCTGCTTAATTTTGTCGTGTGATTGACGTAAAGTTGCCTTTTGCTCCAGAATCAAAGACTTTAGATTTGCTGGCAAGTCCTCATCTTGTGCGGCATCTTTATACGCTTTCTGTGCGGCATCCTCACCGAATTCGCAGTTTTCCAAAATGCTTTTTCTGTTATGGCCTGTAAACACAGCCTTAACATCCATCCAGGCTCTATAAAGTTTGCCACTTGCAGTACTGCTTCCCTCTGTATCTTCCCTGAAGACGTTGAGTTCAGTGGATAAGGCCATTTTGCATTTGCGGCTTTCATCTATCATGGATAGAAAGAGAGGTTTCAAATCCTGATCCTCAGGCTTCAGGTTTTCAATAGCTTTTTCATAACCTTCAATACGATCGTTGTTGATCTGTACCAGGTCATTTAGAATTTCTGCAGCTTCATTGATAGTTTTCATAATTGGTTGCTTTGTGGTTTAAATAATTTGTGTCAATGACCAGTGTCATTGATTTATTATCATCCAAAGAATTTGCCATAGCGAAAGGAGCCCTTTAAATCGCTTTATGAGTCTATTACAGCCAGTTTTCCACAGTAGCTGTTAATTCAGAGGTTTGTGGCTATGAAAAATAATCCTCAGTGTGTAGAGTTTAATGCAAAAAAAGTATTCTGGAAATTCTATGGTATTGAATTGAATAACCAAATAATTCCACAATGCTTCCTTAAAAACAAAATGCATTTTATCGTCTAAATACAAACTATTTAACGTCACGAAACTCAAGTACTAATTACATACAGAAATCTTATAAAAAACATTGATAATCAATCACTTAAAATCATTACTTTTTACTAAATTAAACATTCAAATGTGAGACTAGCCACTATGAAAACCCTACCATCCCCTACCTACTTATTCATTAGTGAGTTTGATGTGAAACAACACTTAAAAAGTCTATATCCAATAGTTAGGGTTCAGGTTTACGGCGAAAGGCTTGATGAAAAACCACTTCATACCCTTTACATTAAATTTTTTGAGCGTTCGACTAACCTTCTCAACGACTATGAGAACTCAATAAGAACTATAGTTAAACAGTATTTCGCTAAGGCCCTTGCTTTTGAATCTGAATGGATCAACTGAAATAACCATTCATACCTACTTACTCTTCAATTTATTAATATTGAAAAATCACTGTACCTTATTGATTTTTCTTCAGTTCAAGTAACCCTGACCAAGCTTGCCCCATACCTTCCTTGTAAGCGTTGACTGGGTCCAATCAAAGAAAGTCCTTCAGCGAATCTTTTAGCAGTATTTTTACTGACAAAATCACAACTTATCAAGTCCATCCACGGTACTGATTATTCCTTTTTCCTGATTTTCAATGACCGAAATATCACCAGTACTCTCCAATACCACTAAATACACCTCATCTAAATTTGCATATCCCTTTAGCCTACACTCATTAAATACTTCCTCAGAAGTGAGTCGTTGAGTCTTCATTTCGTTTTCCAAAAACTCACCTTTGTAAAAAACTATCACAGGTTTACTTGTCACCAAAGTCCTGAAACCTTTGATATGAACAGACAGGAAAGTAAAGACAAACTGCATAAAAATAAACAGCGAAATAGCCAATACACCATCTGTCAAAGTGATGTTTTTATTCAACGCTATAGAGGCTAAACATGAGCCTAAAGCAATGGTGACCACAAAGTCAAAAGCATTCATTTTGGATAAAGTTCTCTTCCCTGAGATTCGGAGCAGAAATACCATCGCCAGATAACCCAATATTGTTAATATTCCAGTTCTTATTGTACTTTCCCAGTTTTCAAAAATTAAAGTTTCCATATAAATATTTGTCTAATTTGTCTAAACGCTTCCACTAAGTAAGCAAAAGCAATGCGCGAGATATTAAAGTAAAGAATTGAGGCCAATTCGGGCTACGGGCACTTGTATTGAGCGTAATCGAAGTATCGGTCTAATAACCTGATAAGAAAAGCCTCTGAGGAACTGGCTTAATTACGGCTAATCAAATAATTTTTAATTAAATGTAACATTAAATTCCCCTTACACATGAAATTTATATTGGGCCTAAAAACAACGATTACACCCCTAATCAACTCATTGTAAGCCAAGTTAATACACCTATGTAAAAGAAAAAGTTTTCTTAAACAAACTAGCTTACTGCTAAAAGCACATCTAGGAAATGTTCAAAAAAATAAATAAATACTAATCTACTTATAAGGAAAGATCCATTGACAGCTAAAAAAATGAACCTATATTTCCATATTACCTTCAAATCAACCGCACATAAAATGAGTCAAGCCTTAATTTTATATATATCTTCTATGTCCTACAAAAAACCGTAAGAAGGGAATTACCCCCTCCCTTAAAATTTCGAGAATTTGATGAAGAAGGTTACGATTAAGTATTTTTACTATATACTGGCTTTATGCCTTTTGTTAAAGCATCCTGTGCTTTCACAATCTGTTCCTAGCTCATCAACTAAAAACCCTGAAATTGTCCACAACTACGTGATGGAAATTTGGAACAACTCCAAAGGACTGCCCCAAAATGCAGTATTCGCTATGGAAAAGGACAATTTTGGATATTTATGGACTGCAACAGAGGAAGGATTAGCCAGATTTGATGGAAAAATTCTCAAAGTATTTGACCAGGACAACTATCCTGAAATGCTTGAGCAGACTTATTACAATTTTTTTAAAACCGAAAGTGGTATTTGGGCGGCCGGAGACCGGAGTATTGCTTTGCTTAATAAAAACATCAAAACAATAATTGATTGCTCCGAAATAACGGATAAAGCCTTGATCAGAGCAATAGCAGATAATGGAGAAGGTGGTTTACTTATAGGCAATCAAAAAGGTCAGATTTTCTCTTGGGATCAGGAGACATTCACTCTTCTGCCGTATTGGACTCCTGGAGTTCCGCTGGACATATTCGGATTTTACCCACTGAAAAACTCAATTATACTTGTGGGTACATCACGCGGCATATATGAACTGAACCTACAAACCAGAAAAGTGAAATTGGTTACCAGGCAGGATTTCTCTGCATTAAAAATTTTTGGCAATGGGGATCAACTTTATGTATATGCTCTTGATGAAGGGATTTTTCGCTTAAAAGAAGGTTATATTCTTGAAAACATCTATTCTTTTAAGCAGGTCAACATCATCTCACCGTCCAGCCTTATTGCAGATTCGGACAACTCGATCTGGGCCGGGTCTCTGGAAAGCGGACTTATTAAAATGTCAGAAGGAAGAATTACCCAAATTATTTATCCAGAGCTCCAAACTTATACAGTAAGAAAAATCATCAGAGAAAAAGACAATCTATACCTGGGTACTGTGGGTAAAGGATTGGCAATTGTAAGACCTGCCAAAATCAAACATTTAAACCAGGATGTTTTACAGGAGAAAAACATCAAGCCAATTTATCAAGCTGCCGATAGTAGTATTTGGATTGGGACTAAATCCGATGGAGTTTACCAATTAAAGAATGGAGAAATAAATTCCTGGAAAGATGAGGACGGGCTATTACAAAACAGAGTTAATACCATCGGATCTGCCAATGGAAAAGTTTACGTGGGAAGTCTTGGGGGGGTATCAATTATTGACCAGCAAAATGGTCAAATAGTAGAATACCTCACAAAAGAAAATGGACTGCAAAGCAATTATGTCTATGCCATATTCCGGGATTCAAAAAATTGGCTTTGGATTCTGACCCGGGGCGGTGGTATTCATTACATTGATGAAAAGGACAGCTTTCACCAAGTAGAATTACCCGAAAAGTACGCCAATACCAGTTTTATTAGTATTCTGGAGTTGAATAATAAACAGGTAATCATAGGATCTGTTAACGAGGGTTTTCTTCGTTTTGAAAATGATCAATTGATCGAAAACCAAATCCTACCATTGCCAATGAGTGAAAATCTTATCTATAGTATGTATGAAGACAGAGATGGAGATTTGTGGTTTGCTACCCACGGTGGCATCGTGCTTTTACATCAAGGGGAATTTAAGATTCTAAAAAAAGAAAACGGCCTAAAATCCCGAGGTGTTTTCAGTATCATTTCAGATGGAAACTCTGGTATATGGACTACCAATAATTTTGGAGTCCAATACTTCCCCAATTCTGAGCTAGAAAAATTCAAACATACTTCCGATGAAGATTTTCATATTGTCAATAACTTTTACAATGAAAGTCATGGAATGCCTAATTCAGAAACAAATGGCTTAATCTTCCCCTCGGCATTAAAGGACTATTCGGGGGAAATCTGGATCCCAACAGTGGAAGGAATTGGTATCATTCGTGGGCCATCATTGGCAGAAAAAGAAGACTCAAAGAATTTCCTCTTTATGTGGGATAACCTTCACGTGGGTGGTCAAATAATTGGAATAGAAAATGAAATTACCATTCCGGAAGGAGTGCGGATCTTTCAGGTAACTTTTAGTCTGATTGATATTGAAAGTCCGGATAGGTATTCTTTTTTTTACCGTATTAATAAAAACTCGGAGGAATGGCAACCCATCAGTGACAGTAGGCAGCTTAATTTTACGGGGTTAAAGCCGGGCTACTACAACTTGGAAATAAAAGTGCTTCGCCATGGAAAAACTGAACTGATAAAGTCTTTACCTATTAGGGTAAAAGCAACTTGGTTTGAAAGTCTAGTTTTCAAGATCTTACTACTGATAGCGTTTGGAGTTCTAGTCAGTTTTATGGTAAAGTATTATTACAATGTCAGGATGAAAAGGAGTTTGGAATGCAAGGTGAATCAACGAACGGCTGAATTGAGCAATACTAACGACCAACTTAAAAAAGCATTGAGTGAGATAGAACGCAAGAACAACGTACTAATTGCTATCACCTGGCATCAATCCCATAAGGTAAGAGCGGCTTTAACCAAAGCAATGGGAATAGCACAGGTATTGAGTCAATATTCAAGTTATCCGGAAATAGGTCTCAGTAAAAATGAGTTGGAAATAGAACTCCAAAAATCGCTGGAGGAACTCGACCAAATCGTCAGAAAAACACACTCAATGTCCGAAAACATGAAAAACCATGAAAGCTAAACTACCCGTAATATACATTATCGACGATGACCAAATAATTATATTACTGCACAAAGCACAAGTCAAAACACAACTTCAAGGCATGGATGTACAGGCCTTCCATGATGCACAAGAAGCTTTAGAAACGCTCGCATCCTTAAATAGCACTGGGCAAAAGAACCTGATTTTTTTGGATATCAACATGCCTAGAATGAATGGCTGGCAATTTTTGGATCAACTACAGGAACGTGTTAATTGTGAAGATATCAAGGTGATTATTGTAACCTCATCACTGAGTAAGTCGGACAAGGATAAGTCTACACAATATCCCATGGTCATAGATTATTGGGAAAAACCTATGGGATCAGCTCAATTGACCGAGCTGAGGGAACGATTGGGCGAGTGGTTACCTAAAAATTAGTTTGACTGTTTTAAGCTATTTAATGCCACCGGGTTGTTTTTCAGTAAGTTAAATTAGTTTCATTGATTGCTTTCAAAGATAATGTCCTTCAACCCACTGCTGGTAAATCCTGTAAAATCCCGACCACCTAGGGCTCAAGACGAAAGTTGAAGAGTTTTTGAGCTAAGTACCGGCCACTGTATTTTTTGAATAAAAAAATTCAGAAGTGATGTTTTTACGTTGAATTCCTTTTGTAGTATTTCAGCAATGGATCGTTGGATTCCAGTTGCGCTGCGTCACCCTGTCAAATATCCTGTGTTTCCTGCAAAATCCACGTAGAGTCAGTTTGCTGATTAAACTTTTCCAGATAAAAAATATCATTTCCGCATTCCTATTCAACGCATGGAAAAGCTGATAGATCTACTTCTAATCACGCAATGCCTTTTGACAATTGATTTAACATGTTTGAGTTTTCATTAGGAAAAATCTTAGCACTCACGCCTTTAGCATGAAAGAGACTTCTTAATGTTCTTTCATAAAACATGGTATTTGTTTCCCACAAATCCCTTTCTTCCTTATCAACCTCCAAGCATTCAATATTCTTAAGAAACTGTGAAGAAATCAGTTTAGTAATCCATTCAAAATCCGCCTCTCTAATCTTGCCTAGTTTGACTTTTTTACCTAAGTATTTTGCCCAAGTAGTTGTAAAAACCACCTCATCGGAAAATATATTCTCTACTGAATCCTGCTTTTTTCGATCGGAAGGGTTTCTCCACAATTCAACCACTGAGAAGCATTTGCCATGCTTAAAAATAAAGTGCTCAACAATTTCAGGCAAGGCCTGTTTCGGGCAGATAGACATTCCGTCAGTTTTTGAAAAGTTGTCAAAACAAAGCTCAAGATTAAAACTTTGTCCTAAAGTAGGAATTAGCCAATCGTACCATTTACTCCCTTTTTTTGTGTTAAACTCTGCGCAATCTATCCCTATTCTCAAAGTTTCAAACCCATAAGTCTTCAGCTTCTCTATTTCAAGATTTACTTCCCTTCTATTTCTTGCAGTGAACCAAATTATCTCATTATCTAAAAGCTCTTGACTAAAGCTATCTTCTTTAGGAATTGAATCAATTTTCATAGGGATTAAATTTTGCGATTAAGAATTTTTTAGTGCGGACTATAATGGTCTACTACTAATTACTTATTCAAAAAAATTACCAAATCAAAAAGCCACTTCCTAAGGCAGGAAATGGCTTTACATAGTTTTTACAACTAAATTCAGCGACTAATTTTTCTCAATTTGTGGAGAATTTGCGTGCGCTTTCATCTGGCAAACCTATCAAGAACTTTCTTCTGGTTTAGCCAAAAAACCAGTAAGTAGAAATCCAAGAATAAAAATCGTAAGTGTCCCCATTACGATAGTCAGATTAGTATGCAGGGTATTTTCAAAGCCCTCCAAACTAGTTCCTTTAAATAAAATCGCTGAAAGACTCATCCATCCAATAACCAAAACACCGCACAACACGCCGATTGCTGCTGCTTTGCTCGAGGCCTTTTTTACTACAAAACCCAGTAAAAACAAACCTAAAATCCCACCACTAAAAATGGAAGAAAGAGCCCACCAAGCTTCTAAGGCACTAGTCACTCCATTAAAGGCTAAAGCAACCAATATACTGAGACCTCCCATTACGAAGGAACTTAGCAAAAGCACGCGCATGGATTGCTTCTCGGTGGCATTTTTGTGAATGTATTTGCGATAATGATCTGAAAGAAATACCGTCGCTGAGCTATTGATACTCGTAGAAACAGTGCTCATACCTGCTGCAAAAATCGAAGCAATCAAAATGCCTGTCACACCCGTCGGAAGCCCTGATACAATGAAGTAGGGAAATACCTTATCGGCATTCTCAGCCAACTGCAATTCTGCAGGCAAAAGATCCGGAAAAGCCTGATAATAGGAAAAAAGCGCTGTTCCAATAAAGAAAAACAATAAGGAAACTGGTACATAAAGTAAGCTACCCAACCACGTGGATTTCACTGCTTCCTTCTCTGATTTGGCGCTGATATAGCGCTGAATGTAACTTTGATCTATCCCAAAATTCTGTAGGTTAATAAAGAGCCCATAGATCAAAATCATCCAGAAAGTAGATTCTACGAAGTTGATTTTAAAACTTCCCAAACTGAATTTATTTGCTTCAGCTGCGATAGTAATCACTTCTCCAGGTCCATTTGGCATAGAAAACAAGATCACTACAAGACACAGCAATGCTCCTCCAATCAAAACTATCCCTTGAATAGCATCTGTCCAGATCACTGCTTCGATCCCACCTAGCATGGCATAAACCATCACGCTAATTCCTGTACAGACGATAATAATAGGAACGCTCCATCCGAATAAAGCATTCATCGGCAACGCCAGCAAGTACATGATTGCTCCCATTCTTGCCAGCTGAGTCAATAAGTAGCAAATGGAAGCATAGACTCTAGCCCAGGAACCAAAACGAGTTTCCAGGTAATAATAAGCGGATTCGCTTTGGAGATTTCTATACAAGGGGACAAAATACTTTACCGCTATCCAAGCGGCAAAAGGTATGGAAAGGCTAAAGACAAATCCGTTCCAGTTGGATAAAAAAGCATTTCCAGGAAGTGCCAAGAAACTTATACTGCTCACAAACGTGGCGAATATTGACATTCCTATCGCCCAGCTTGGAAGCCTTCCGCCTCCAGTTGTATATTCCAGAGCCGTCCGTTTGCGGAATGAAAAGGAGATTCCAAACCCAACAATAGCAGCCATGTAAACAAGAAAAACTAGTAAATCTATTAAAGGTAAATCCATCTGTTCTGGGGCTTTTTGGGAAGAGAAAATTAAGTAACGCTAATTATAGGATTCAAACCAGTCAAACTTTCTTGAGTTCTAGCTGATTAGTAATCTCAATTAATCTTTTTCGGAGTTCTTCTACTTCTTCTTCTGAGAATGGATACAATGGTGAGGCAAATTGTGCTTGGCAAAGTCCTCTAAATGACATCGCAGTTTTCAGCCCTTTCATATAGCTAGACTTATAGCCCCCTACTTGATAGATCTTAGTACTGATTTCCATCACCACAGCTTGGAATTCTTTTACTTTTCCAAAATCCCTTTTCACAGCAGCCTCATAGAGCCCCACATAGACTTCCGGAAATAGATTAGCTCCCCCACAAACTCCACCATGACTCCCCATCAATACCGTTTCGGCCATCATTTCTTCCGGTCCTACCATCAGCACAAAATCAGGCTGATCTCTAAAGGCATGGCATAGCGACTGAAAATACACACCATGTGCAGAGCTGTCCTTCAAGCCAATAATCCGCTCATGTGAGGA
Organism: Algoriphagus winogradskyi; assembly: GCF_900182815.1. Classification (GTDB taxonomy): domain Bacteria; phylum Bacteroidota; class Bacteroidia; order Cytophagales; family Cyclobacteriaceae; genus Algoriphagus; species Algoriphagus winogradskyi. Next base: position 428,691 of record NZ_FXUA01000001.1, read on the forward strand.
AAGTTTGACTACCGTATCCACCTCGATGATTAGTTTGGTATGAGAGGGCATGTTGTAAAGAAACATTGGAATAGAGATTCCGTCCGCCAATTGCTTGAAATAGGAATACATTTCTGATTGATCAATAGTAATGTAAAAAGGCGGTGCAGCCACCACAGCATCTGCTCCAGCTTCTTCGGCGTAGTCTGCCAAAGCGATACTTTCCTCAATCGAAACATCCGTTATCCCAACCAATACAGGCACTCTTCCGGCTACCAGCTCACAGGTCTGCGTGATCAATTCTCTTCGAACTTGATAGCTAAGCCCTGAGAATTCTCCAGTAGTTCCTAGGATAAAAATACCATGAACTCCTCCAGCTATCAAGTGCTCTATCAATTTCTGAACACTTGCGGAATCTAGAGCCCCATCAGCATTCAGAGGTGTAATCATCGGAGGGATAATCCCTCTCAGTGGGAAATTTGTTTTAGTTAAAAGTGACATAGTTATTGTATAAAAAGGTGTTGAGATCTAAGACAAAAATCTGGTAAAAGCCTTCTCCATTGAGAGTTCCTTTCCTATTGTAAGCGATAGTATGGCCTTTGTTTGACCAGTTGATATTGCTGAGATGAGTGAATGGTTTTTCTGGCGCAGGCAAAACCAGAATCGTCTTTCCAGTTTCTACGGATGTGACATAAATGGCCTCATTTGCTCCATACGCGAGATATTTTCCATCTGCACTTAGCGCGAACGAAGTATCTGGAGAAAAGTCATTTGCTGTAATGGCTTTGATCGAACCCCCAACCGGAGAAACTGCATGAATCTGGATAATACCTGAATCTTCCTTTTGATAGAAATAGATGGCATTGCCATCCGGTGAACTTCTCAACCATTGTCGAGGTCTCTGGACTCCAGGGTTTTTATTTTCTGTTGTAAAAGTCAATCTACGTTGAGTGACTCCTTTAGGAAGAGAAGGCAGCTTTGTCAAACTCCCCGCATTGACTGAATTAATTAAAATAGAATTATCGTCAGGGATATCCGTGATAAAAACCTCTGTGACTTTTTCACCAGAACTGGAAACCACGTCTCCCAAAAATGCCAAAGCGCGCTTTTGTCTTGTCCCATCAGACTTGAAATACCCCTCATTTCCTACCCAGCATTCTTCGTAGGCTTTGCTGATTTGATCCGAACCTGGGGCTGGATTGTTAGTCACTTCGGCGAGTAGAATGGCAAAACTAGTCCCATCAAAGTTCTCATCATTTTGCTCTGCATCAACTTCCACTTTCTCCCCTACCAGAAAAGCGCCCACAGTTCTGAGGTCTGAAACAGTTGGGTTTTCTTTGGAAGTATGTTCTAAAATTTCATCATTATAAGTAAAGCTAACGAATTGACCATCTGTGCTGTATGAATAAGCGTGAGAACCTCCACGCAAAGCTCCGTTGGTAAAGGGAAATTGCACATCCCGAGCTTCCATGGGGTCTGATTGATTGTCATTTTCCAAATCAACTTGCATGGCAAATCTTCTGGTAAAGCCATAAGGAACCTCTTCCGAAGCATTCTTTAACCCATGAATAAATACAACTTCGTTTCGAGAAGGATGAAAGCTTACCGCTCCAGTTCCCGGTCCAAACACAGTTTGGTTATAAAGCTGGTAAATAGTTTGAATTTCCCTGGTTGCAATATTCACTACTCCGATCGAAGCGTTTTCTCCGATTTTTGAATCATCGTTTCTACCATCAAATGCCAACAAACGATCATCGGGAGAAAAAGCCTGCCGCTGATTCAGCATATGACCTGATAGATCTTTGGTTACTTGAATTTCCTGTGTTTCAGAAGGAGTTTGATTCATTGTTTCATTTTTGTCGTTGCATTTCACCAAAGTGAAAAGTAGTGGTATTAGTAGAATTCTGCCAAAGGCGGAAGGGTTAGAAATGTGTCTTTTCCGAAAAAGTCTCATCTACTGAAATGATAGAACCGCCCATCTTCAACACTGACTACTATTCCCCACTCTCCATCCACCTCATGAGCCAGCATTTCCCATTGATTGAAGCGGACTTTTTCGAATCCCTCTTGTAATTCTTCTACGTGGCAAATAGGGTTATCACATGTAGTCCCAGAGTTGTTGTATTTAACACTTTCAAAATCATGAGTGACTTGCTGAGCAAAATTTATTTTGAAAAAAGAGCTAGCTGTCAGGCAAAACACTAAGAAATATTTCACCAAGCTATTCACTTGAAAAAGTGGATTCATACCTTAATTTATTTTGGGTTTTACTTTACTAAAGATCATTTTAAATCCCATACATTCTCTAGTCATTCTTACTCTTATATTCCATTATTTTAGCATAATTACAGGAGGATAATCTGAAATGTATATCAAAATCATATTATTGAGTAGATTTGAAATACTTCATATTTCAATTAAATCAGTCAGTTTGACAAGAGAAAAACCTTCTCTTTTTATAACCCACCAATGAAAGCCCATTTCCATAAAGTACCAATCGAACCAGCAAAATCCTTTATTATTCGCTTCGATCCCAAACCACTTACGGGCAACTTATGGCACTATCATCCGGAGCTGGAACTGCACTACATCATCAAAGGCGAAGGCACTCAATACATAGGAGACAATGTGAGCAATTTTTCCGATGGCCAAATGGTTTTTTTAGGTCAAAATCTCCCTCACGCATGGCGTTGTAAAGAAGAGTATTTTGATAAAGACTCCACCTTGCAAACTGCAACCTATGTCCTCCAATTCCACCCAACATGTTTTGGTCCGGAATTCCTAAATCTTCCTGAGGCAGATAGTATCCCTGTTTTATTTGAAAAAGCAAAACAAGGCTTGCTAATCACTGGAGATACTAAATTAAAAATCGCCGAACTGCTTCAAGAATTGGAGCAAGCAGTCAGTATAAAACGGCTAATTCTTCTTCTTGAAATAATTAAAACTCTCGCCGAAACGGAAGAGTATGATACTATTTCACCAGGATACGCGTACAGCCATTTGTCCAATTTGTCAGAAATGCACAGGCTGGAAAAGATCTACTCCTATGTCTTGGCTAATTATAGCAACGAAATCAATCTTTCAGACATCGCCGATCTAGCGAACCTCAGTCCATCTGCTTTTTGTCGCTATTTCAAAACGATGACTAATAAAACCTTTTTTGAATTTGTTATTGAAATAAGGATATCAAATGCCTGTAGAGCCTTGAAAGAAAACAAGCAGTCCACACAGATGATTTGCTACGAATGCGGATTCAACACACTTTCCAACTTTTATAGGCATTTCAACAAGGTAACTGGAATGACTCCTTTTGCTTATAAAAAACAATATCAGTTGTAATTTTTCCTACTACTAAATAGGTGAAAGCGTGATTATCAAATACTGCCATTGAAACGTCTAATTTTATTTTTTATCTTGAAAAGTGAGTTGCGTATAACTTGTTCATACTTTAATTCATAGCATTTTTTATTGCAATCTCATTTTTCACATTCTCCACATTATTTAAAATTTATGACAAACACTAAAAAAATCAACCAACAGTTATTGGCAATTCTTGCCATTCCGTTCTTGCTTCTTACTGCATGTGAAGTACAACCTGATGAAACTATTACACCAAATGAATCTGAGTTTGCTGCTAATTCAAAAGACAAATTAATCACAAAAGGTTTACCTCCGCTTCCTTTTAATTTTGAAATAGATATGGGTAAAAACCTAAACTTCAATTCAGAATCTGGAAGGCTTTCACCTTTAACATTTGATACGGATCCTCAATATCGGGAAATGGTAAAAACAGCAATAAGTGCTGTAGAGCCTACAGCATGTGGTGATACTGACTTAAATATCTGGCTAGATGATGAACTTTCGGATTGGACCAATAATGCATTCGGAGATGCAGATTTTCTAGCCTTATTCGATCTACCTACTTATCACGCGCTCGTTTTTGAAAATAGTTCAGCGGGTCAATCTTTTGGCAAAAATGGTGAATACACTCAGTCTTTAACTAAAACGTTCAAGGATTTAAAGCGTTTCTGGAATATTGAATCTGCTGAGATCGTGTTGGCAGCTATGCATGGAAACATGTTAACTGACAGAGAAAAGGTAGTGAATACTTACCAAACAGCGTTTGGGTTACCAGAGGCAGCAGCTAAAAATTATGCTGACATAGTTGATTTGGTTCTCGATTTTTATCCTCAATATAGAAATGGAGACCATCCTATCTTCACTTTTAATGCCTTTGCACAGAGAAGTTTCCTCTTTCCACCTGTAGGGGTAATTCCTTCTAAAATAATCATGGGGGATGGAATATTGGAAGCTTACAGTGCTTTAGGTTTTGAAGATGTGGCTCCACAGGCTATTCTTGCTCATGAATTTGGGCATCACATTCAATTCCAGCTTGGATTATTTCCTGCAGTCCGTACTCCAGAAGGTACTCGACGAACAGAGTTAATGGCAGATGCTTATTCGGCTTACTATCTTTCTCATTCCCGAGGAGCAACTATGCAATGGAAAAGAGTTCAGAAATTCTTAGAAGTCTTCTTTAATATTGGAGATTGTGGATTTGCTAGCAATGGTCACCATGGTACACCTCTACAAAGAATGGCTGCTGCAGAATGGGGATATGAAGTTGCGAATTCGGCTAAAAAACAAGGTAAAATTCTAACTAGTGAAGAATTTACAATACTTTTTGAAGCCAAGCTACCAGAGTTTGTAGCTGTTCCTCTGACAGTTCAATAAGTAGTATCAATAAACTATACTTAAATCACCTTTACACACGTAAGGGTGATTTTGTGTTTTTAAATGAATTCTAATGCTTGAAATCAAACACCTTGACCATATCCTAATCACCATTCCAACCGGAACCAGTAAGGATGCACGAAAATTCTATTTGGAAATATTGCAACTTAATGAAATACACGGTAATCATCCTCATGGTGCTATTTGGATCAAATTGGGAAATATTGAACTTCACATTCGAGAAGAAGAAGGGCATCAAAGAAATTCAGCACGACATGCAGCTTTTGTCGTAAAGAATCTCAAAACAGCCAAAGACTTCCTGATCCACAACAATGTTGAAATCAGCTACTCCTCGGCAATTAAGGGACGTGATCGTTGCTTTTTCAGAGACCCTTGGGGAAATAGATTGGAGTTAATAGAATTTATTTCCTGAGAATTCTTATTAGCAGGAACGGTAGATAATAATCCCAAAACCAGGAATTAAATAATCTGAATAAAAAGTAAGCTTTATCCAATATTGCCTAATTTTCAAAGGCAACCGATCAGGAATTAAGCCCATTTAAAATGATTCTTCTGCTATAATCGCTGATTTTTTCCTTTATTCGGGTTCTAAATAAACCCGAATCATACTTAATACTGGAAATTCTAAGTTTTAAAATTATATATGAAAGAGATAGTAGAAGCTATTAATGCAGTTGTTTGGAGTAATGCGCTGATTTTTCTTTGCTTGGCAGCCGGAGTTTATTTCTCCTTTGCTACCAAATTTCTTCAGGTCACTTACCTAAAAGAAATGGTTCAGCTCTTATTTAAAGGAGAATCATCAAAAGAAGGGGTTTCCTCCTTTCAGGCATTTGCAATAGCCATATCAGGAAGAGTAGGAACAGGAAATATCGCTGGTGTAGCCACCGCCATAGCCATGGGTGGACCTGGGGCCATCTTTTGGATGTGGGTTATCGCATTTCTGGGAGCATCTTCGGCATTCGTAGAATCCACTTTGGGTCAAATCTATAAGGAGGTAAATGATGGAGAGTACCGCGGTGGACCTGCTTATTATATAGAAAAAGGAATAGGTAAAAGATGGTATGCAATGCTCTTTGCTTTCGCAACTATTCTGGCTACGGCCATCTTTATGCCAGGTGTGCAAAGTAATAGTATTGCTCTGAGCATGGACAATGCTTTTGGTGTTCCTGTTGAATATACAGGGATTTTAGTGACTATTTTTATGGGCCTGATCATCCTTGGAGGAGTGAAAAGAATCAGTAAAGTAGCAGAAGTAGTAATTCCGTTTATGGCTGCTGCATACATCTTGATGGCTGTGGTGATCATCGCAATAAACATTACCGAAGTCCCTATGATTTTTGCATTGATCATTAAATCTGCTTTCAACTTGGAAGCCGCATTTAGTGGTGTATTTGGTATGGCTATCGCTTGGGGCGTAAAAAGAGGAATCTATTCGAATGAAGCTGGTCAGGGAACCGCTCCACATGCTGCATCCGCTGCAGAGGTAAGCCACCCAGTAAAGCAAGGATTGGTTCAATCCTTTTCAGTTTATGTAGATACCCTTTTTGTATGTACTGCCACTGCGTTGATGATACTTTTCACAGGTCAATACAATGTTGTTAATCCTGATGGTGGATTTATAGTAGAAAACCTTCCTGGAGTAGCTTTCGGCCCAGAATACACTCAATTTGCCGTAGCCTCCCAATTCCCTTCCCTGGGAGCTGGATTTGTGGCTATTTCCTTATTGTTTTTTGCTTTTACAACAATAATGGCATACTACTATATCGCAGAAACAAACCTGAGTTATTTAATTAGAAAGACAAATAATAAATGGGGCATTTGGGTACTCCGAATCGCAATTTTAGGAGCAACCTTTTATGGATCTATTAAAACTGCTGAAATGGCCTGGACCATGGGTGATATCGGAGTAGGCCTCATGGCATGGTTGAATATCATAGCAATTATTCTCCTCCGTAAGCCAGCTTTCAAAGCATTGAAAGATTATCAGCGCCAGAAGAAAGAAGGTAAAGATCCTGTATTTATTGCTAAAGATGCTGGGATCGATAATGCTGATTTCTGGAAGTAGTTTTTATCCGCAGTGTTCGCACGGATTATCACAACTCAGACTAGTAAATACCTGATTTTAAATAGATAGGGTATTCAAAAGCCGACAAGCTAATTGTCGGCTTTTTTTGTGCTATTAATACAGAAATTGTTAATATGTGACAAATTAGCTTAAACAAATTATTGAATACCAAACTTTTAACTGATATGAATATCAACCCAAAAAATCAATCGAGGATTTTTGAAGGAGGAAAAGAAAGTTGGGAAAGTTCAGCTGAATTCAAAAAGAGAATCTATCAACTGAAACGACAGATTCTGGAAAAGTACGAGCTTGATTTGTCATCAGAGAAAAATTGGTACAAACGCCTCATCCATAAAACTCGTATGTGGCTGGAAATATGGAGAAAAATCAGGGAAATGAAATCAGGGAAAAATCTCCATTTTGCGAGTTAGACCTTATAAAATGAAGCATTTAGGCCTATGAAAACGCTAAGAACAATTCTTGCCTGTCTCTTCCTAATGAGTTTACTAGGGTGTGAGGAAAATTCAGCCCCTTCTAATATGACAGTAGACCGGTATGTGGAATTATTAAAAAAAGGAAAATACGATGCTTCCGAACTGCCGGAATTTTCTTCTCGGGATATTCCCGCACTTTTAGCCTATAGTAATGATACTCAGCTGATCAAAGACTTTCCTAGAAACATTATTTCTTCTCTTTGGCTACCAGACTGCAGCTTAGGCATGTATCTTTTGTGGACAATAGAATCCATTAGAGCAAGAGCAATAGACAGCGAATACTTGATTGGCACTTTTCCATCCCAAAATCCGATCGTACAGAAAAGGGATAATTTATCACTACTGCTTGAAAATAGTGAGATCCGAGAATTGATTGCTAGATCATACAATGACTGGTGGGAAAGCAACAAGAACAAGGACTTTGATAGGTTTAAAGAAACAGACCCTTTGAAGAACACTGAATATCGCTGGCATTAATTCAATTGCTTACTTGTCATTATCTTAACTATAACCATGAAGTCCAGCATTCTTATCCTGTTTTTGATAGGGTTATTTATCACTACCTCCTCTGCGCAAGACGCGGATTATCTCAGCTTGAGGTGGAAAGAAGTTGCTACAAAAATGCCGGAAAATTGGTATGGCTCTGCTGAAGCAAAAGCTGTGGCGGAAAATGTTATACTAGCTCAAAAGGAAATTGGTGGCTGGGAGAAAAACAAGGAATATCATCAACCCTTATCAGACTCAGAAAAAACTCTAATTAAGCAAAATAAGGAGGATATAGGAGCAACTTTCGATAATGGTGCAACGATCACAGAATTGAGGTTTCTCGCCAAAATATATGCCCATATAGAGGATTACCGATACAAAGAAGCTTTTGAAAAAGGCTTGAATTATATCTTCATCTCTCAATACGAAAATGGCGGATGGCCACAATTTTTCCCTGTTCGGACAGGATCTGTCGCCTATTCAGGACACATCACTTACAATGATGATGCTATGGTGAATACACTGAAGTTTCTCCGAGAGATTTACTCAGAAGACCAAGCCTACTCAGCATTGAAACTAGATCAGAAAATAATTGGCAAAGCTCACAAATCATTTAATTCTGGGATTGATTGCATACTCAAAACTCAAATCGTCGTGGATGGTTCCCCTACTGTTTGGTGTGCACAACATGATGAAAAAACGCTAGCTCCTGCGAAAGCCCGCTCCTACGAACTTCCCTCCTTTAGCGGTTCTGAATCCGTCCGCATCGTACAACTGCTAATGGAACTCGAAAATCCTTCACAGGAAGTAATCACCGCAGTAGATGGAGCAATTAACTGGTTTGAAAATCACAAAATAGAGGGCATCAAGCTGGAGACAGAAATTAATGCAGAAGGCAAGAAGAATAGAATTATAGTTTCAGACCCAAATGCATCACCTATTTGGGCTCGATTCTATGATCTGGAAACTGGAAAACCTTTCTTCTGTGATCGAGACGGAATCAAGAAAAACTCCCTTGCTGAAATCGGCTACGAACGTCGAAATGGCTACAGTTGGTACACCAGTGCTCCTGAAAAACTTTTGAAAGAATATCCAGATTGGAAAAAGAACGTGGAGTCAAACTAGCTAATAAGCCGAGGAAAAATTCTCGGCTTATTAGCTTTTAGTGTACGGAATTAAGAAAAAGGCATTTGTTTGGAACACTAGTTTTCAAGTTCTATTAGCCCAAAGTTTAGGGTATTTTTCAGAAAACGGTAAGCATATTTTTTTAAACTTTAGAATAGTACTTTTTCTTCAGCCAAAAGGAAACCCGCACAAGCAATATCAACGCGGGAACTTCCACCAAGGGGCCAATCACACCTGTAAAGGCCTGTCCGGAATTCAGTCCAAATACTGCAATAGCCACGGCAATAGCCAATTCAAAATTATTGCCGGCAGCAGTAAATGCCACAGAAGCCGATTTGTCGTAATCAGCTCCCAAAGCCTTGGTCATAAAGAAGCCAATCAAAAACATCAAGCCAAAATAGATTAACAATGGAACTGCTATTCTGACTACATCCATAGGAATCTGTACAATCAGTTCTCCTTTCAAGGAGAACATCACCAAAATTGTGAAGAGTAACGCAATAAGCGTCATCGGTGAAATGGCAGGAATAAATTTGTTCTGATACCAATCCTCACCCTTAGCCTTCACTAAAAAATACCTGCTTAGAATACCCATCAAAAATGGAATACCCAGATAGATAGCCACACTTTCAGCGATAGTCCAGATAGAAATATCAATTATGGCTCCCTCAAAGCCGAAATAAGGAGGAAGCACCGTTATAAACACCCATGCATAGAAACTGTATGCAAACACCTGAAAAATACTGTTTAGCGCAACCAAACCAGCTCCATATTCACTGCTTCCATCCGCCAGATCATTCCACACCAAGACCATTGCAATACACCTCGCAAGACCAATCAGGATTAGGCCCACCATGTATTCGGGATAGTCCTGTAGGAAAATTATAGCCAGCGCAAACATCAAAACCGGACCAATAATCCATTTCAACACCAAGGATACTGACAGAATTTTCACATTCTTAAATACCTTCGGCAATTGGGAGTAATCCACTTTCGCGAGCGGAGGGTACATCATGAGAATCAAACCTATGGCTATAGGAATATTCGTTGTTCCTACGCTAAAAGAATTAATTACAACAGAGCTGGAAGGAAAGAAATAACCTATCCCCACTCCTATAGCCATGGCGAGAAAAATCCAAAGTGTAAGGTACTGATCGAGGAAACTTAGCTGTTTCTGACCCATTTTAAATAGAAATTGCTATTTGAGAAAACACATAGAACATCTCAGAAGCAATCTGCATGGAGCGTTCGTCATATTTTTCGGCTTCCTGAGGCGTATCATCGAATGCTTTTGGATCTTCATATCGTACAGGAATACGACTATCAGTTCCAGGGATAAAAGGACAGTTTTCATCTGCATGTGAGCAGGTCATTACCGCTGCAAATCGGGCGGCTCGATTGATAGGGTCATCAAAAACCTTCGAAAAAGCCACAATAGGCTCCGAATCATCGGAATGAAATACAAAATAGGTTGGATTGTCATCTCCTTTCTTAGAAACTCTAAATCCACTTCGTTTAATAGATTCAACAGCTCTCTCATTGAAAGCAGTAACCTCTACCCCACCGGAATAACAGGCCGCAGGAATCCCAAAATAGTCTGCGGCAGTCTGCGCCCAAACCTGAGAAAACTGACTTCTTCTGGAATTATGAGTGCAAATAAAATTGAGTACAAGTTCTTCGCTTGAGTTGACTTTAGACTGAATGTAATCAATCAAAACCTGAAGAACTTCAAGTCTTTCAGCTGAAATAGAAAGATTTCTGGCTTTTTCCACACTGAGTTTAAGTGCAGGCAAAAGAGTGTTTTGTGCCGTATGCATAATTTCGATTTTTATTCTTTGTTAGCAGCAGCCGGATCCCGGAGTACAAGATCCCTCCGTAGTTTGCAAAGTAGAAAGTCTTACTTTTGGCTTTTGCACCGGGATACCACATTTATCCTTCGCCAAACAATCCGTTTGCTTACTGGTCAGTAGGAAATTTACACCGTCGAAATCCAATCCAAATTTCCCGATGGTTTCCGCTTGGTATTCCACTTCTACTTCCAAATCCTCCAATTCTAGCACTTTCTCAGAAAGCTCAATAATACTCAACAACTTCTCTGGATGAAGTCTGTGATTGTAGTCATCCGCATTCCAAAGCTGGAAATTTGCGACATGCTCATTTCTCACTGTACCCCCACAATCAATAAAATTTTTAGTGATTTTACCCACTTCCGTGACATGAAAGTGAGTAGGAACCAACTCTCCGGTTGGCAATTGAAAAGCAATGGTTTCTAAGTTGGCCAAAGCTGATTTTACCTCAGATAATTTCATAACTCAATTATTTAGTGTGATAATTCGATAATTTATTTTCTAGCAACAATTGCCCGATGTGCTGATATCCTGGTCAAAAAACTCATTCAAGAGCTTTTTCATCCTATTCCAGTTTTCTCGGTCGATACAATAGCAGACGCTTGTTCCTTCTATATTTCCTTTGATCAAACCCAGCTGCTTCAATTCCTTCAAATGCTGGGAAATCGTAGGTTGCGCCAATCCTATCTCAATTACTAAATCCCCGCATACGCAGTTGTCCATTTTGAAGAGATGCTGTAGAATAGCTACTCGTGCTGGATGAGCGAATGCCTTAGCAAAAACAGCGATTTCGTTTTGTTGCTCGGAAAATATTTCTGTTTTAGTGAGTCCCATGACTATTATTGTTTCATTGCAATATTACGATTAATAAGTTTAAAAGTAAACTGTAATAGTGAAAAACCTTCAGGGTTGAAGAAGGAACTTAAATGATTTGAAATTTCTTTATATATATCCGCTTTTGTGCCAGTATGGAGTCAAAAGCAAAAAAGGATATCTTAAACTTAAGAATTGAGGCCGCCTCGGTCATTGGGCTTCCAACCAGATAAGCAAAGAATCTAAGGTGACTGGCAACTTTGCGGTTAATCATGAATTTCTTTTATCAACGTTTAAATAAAGAAGCCTGTCCTAGATTTCTTATCCTATTTACCGTTAGGAAAGCGGATATACGGAATAAATACATTTGGCCTTTATTCACATCGTACTAAAACCATTAGATGCACTAGTATTTTAGCTACTTTGGTCCCCGAATTAGGAAAACAAAATTATTGCTATTCGCATCATTGCGGATAATTTTTAAAATAAATGAGCTATGTCAATCACTAAAGAAACCGAACTAATCGGAATGAAAAAAATCTCTGAAGTAGTGGGAACTACACTCAGACTTATGACAGAATTCGCCAAAATCGGCATGTCTACCAAGGAACTAGACGAATATGGAGGAGAAATCTTGAAAAGCTACGGTGCCAAATCTGCGCCGTATGAAACCTATAAATTCCCTGGTTACACCTGTATCAGCGTAAATCAAGTTGCTGCTCACGGCATTCCTTCAGAGAAAATCATATTAAAAGAAGGTGACCTGATCAATATTGACGTCTCTGCCGAACTCAATGGTTTTTGGTCGGATAACGGCGGTTCTTTTGTCCTTGGGGAAGATATTTATAATCATCAGCCTCTAGTGGATGCTTCAAAAAACATTCTTCACAAAGCAATAAGTGCCATTAAGGGTGGAGTGAAAATCGCTGATATCGGGTATTTGATAGAAACTGAAGCTAGAAAATCGGGTTATAAAGTAATCAAAAATCTGGCTGGTCACGGCGTAGGAAGAAGTTTACATGAAGAGCCTTCCGATATTTTGAACTATAGAGTCAAAAGCAACAGGGAGCGGTTTAAGAAAAACACTACTGTCGCAATTGAAACTTTCATTTCAACCAATTCTACCTATGCCGTAGAGCAGAATGACGGCTGGACGCTCGTAGGGAATAAAGGAGGATTTGTCACCCAACACGAACAGACTATTTTAATCACTGATGAGGCTCCAGTTATTTTGACTGAGGCAAATGGACTTTGGGATTAATGTCTTTAAACTCTCAATTAGGAGAGTTTAAAAACTTCTATTTTTTGAATACTTCCTCTGCGTAACCCCATAATACCAAGGAAGCATATCCCTTATTTTTGATTTCAAATACTACCTCAATTCAGTCTAATTTATCTGAATGAAATCCTTATTTTAGTCTAAGAGAAACCTCAAATACCTGATGTAAGCAACTACAAAAAAGAAAGTTGGGAATTGCATTTATACTGGTCGTTGTGCTTTAGCTCGAATATCCAATTATATTTTTAACATGACTTAAAATGGCAAACGCAAAAGAAAAGGTAGTCTGGATAACAGGTGCTTCGTCCGGGATTGGCAAAGCTATGGCCTTTGAATGGGCAAGCTTAGGATACAAAGTGGTGCTTTCAGCCAGACGCAAAGAACTTTTAGAAGAGATTGCTCTTGAAATTAAGAATTCTGGTGGCGAAGCATTGGTTGTTCCTGTTGATATTTTGGAAGAGAAATCCATAGAAAATGCCGTTCAAAGCATGATAGACCACTGGGGACGCTTAGATGTCGCTGTTGCCAATGCTGGGTTTGGTGTTTTCGGAAGCATAGATAAGTTGACTGCAAAAGATTGGAATAGGCAATTGAACGGAAATGTCACAGGTTTAGCCCTGACTGTAAAATATGCGCTGCCACATTTGAAGCAAAACCAAGGTCGCATTGGCTTGGTAGGTAGTGTTGGCGCCTATCTTCCTAATCCGAATGTCGGGGCTTATGGCGCATCAAAAGCAGCAGTTCACTCCATTGGTCTGACCCTGCAGGTAGAATTAAAGGGTACCGGTGTGAGTTGTACAACCATTCATCCAGGCTTTGTGGAATCGGAAATTGCGAAAATTGATAATGATGGAGTTTGGCATCCTGAACGAAACGACCCGCGTCCTTCAAATTTAATGTGGCCTACAGATAAAGCCGCGAAAGTTATGGTAAAGGCTATTATTAAGCGGAAGAGAAATTATATTTTCACAGCCCACGGAAGGATTTTGGTATGGCTGCAAGGTTGGTTTCCCGGCTTGGTTAGAACGATTGTTTCAAAAGGTCCAAAACCAGAATAAAAAGGTTAGCGAATTTACAGGTGTTACCCAATTTTACTGACGCATACCTCCCAGCCTTTGACGTTTTTAGACCTCACCTATTTTGTGCCTAATCAGTAGATTTGAATAGGTAAAAATCAAAGACACTACAAATTCAAAATAACTATGGCACTGATTAATCCATACATCAACTTTAACGGGAATGCAGAGGAAGCATTCAATTTTTACAAATCTGTCTTTGGCGGAGAATTCGCAAATATCACACGCTTTAAAGACATGGACATCCCAGGGAATCCAATAGCAGATCATGAAAAAGAAAAGATCATGCACATTGCTTTACCTATCGGGCAAAATGTATTGATGGGAAATGACGTTCCGGAAAGAATGGGACGAGTAGATGAAAATGAACACAGGTCTAAAATATCAATTGCCGCAGAAAGCAAGGAAGAAGCTGAACGCATTTTTAATGGACTTACTGTTGGAGGCACTATCGAAGTCCCTATGGATGAAAGTCCTTGGGGCTCTTATTTTGGGATGTTCCGTGACAAATACGGGATTGAATGGATGGTGGATTTTGACCCAAGACACAAAGGAAAAGTCTAAATTGTAATCACCTAAATCAGTACCAATAGTATGCTCCCAATAAGCCTAGTCTTGTTGGGAGTGTTAATTTTTAATCCTTTCTTCGAGTTAAGATAATTTGCTAAATGCATAACCAAAGCTCTATCCTAGAATAAAGAATCACTCAATATTCCTGAGAATTAAAATCTTATCAACCAAACGCTACCTAGACATAATTCTTAATTTAGAATACAAATCAGAAGACACAGCAAATTGGGACAAGAGAAACTTCACCAATCGGGATCGCCATGTTCGGTTTTACGAAGCCATGCACAGCAAAAGTGAAGGTGAGTTTCAGGCAAAACTAGAATATTTCGAGCATGAAAACCATGGCTCAGTACCTCCTATCGCATTTCACAATGGCATTTCTTCAATTTTTGAAGGGTATGGCATTACCTACCGGGATGTAGAAAGCATAGAACAACTGAAGGAACATTTCCAATTAATTTCCAATCGACTATCCTATGATTTTAGCCCGCCTGAGTATCTGGTCAATCAACTAGGCTACCAAATGGTACAAAATAATAAGGCTAAGGCAATGGATTTCTTTATGCTGAATACAGAAAACTATCCTAATTCATTTAATGCCTTTGACAGCTTAGGAGAGTTCTATGAAGTCACTGGGGAAAAAGAAAAAGCAATAGAAAACTATACAAAATCTCTGGAGCTCAATCCTGATAATGAGAACGCCAAAATGAAAATCGAAATCTTAAACTAACATATTTCATTCGATAAGTTCTAGATCAATAGCTTTAGACTCTCCTAAAAAGAACCTTTTCCAATCAAACATCAGTTAAGAGAAATCGACTTAGATTAACATTTTAATGCAGACATATGGAAATAGGAATTGATAGTTTCGCAGCTTCTCCCGACAATCAGTTGGACGGTTCTAAATCACTAAGGGAACTGTTGGAGAGAATAGAATTGGCAGACCAAGCGGGTTTGAGTTATTTCGGAATTGGAGAGCATCATCGCAAGGACTTTTTGGACTCCGCTCCCTCTATGATTTTGGCCGCAGCGGCTGCCAGAACCAAAAACATCCGACTTGGAAGTGCCGTCACAGTTCTGAGTGCTTCCGATCCCGTTCGTGTATTTCAAAACTATGCTACGCTGGATTTGCTTTCCGAAGGCCGTGCAGAAATAGTAGCCGGGAGAGGTTCTTTTACCGATGCATTTCCCCTATTTGGTTTAAATCTTCAGGACTATAATGAGCTATTCGAAGAGAAACTGAACCTACTTTTAAAAATCAGAGATAATGAGGTAGTCAACTGGTCAGGAAAATTTAGGCCGGCACTTCGGAACCAAGCCATCTATCCCCGCCCTAAACAGGAAAAGTTGCCTATATGGGTTGGAGTGGGTGGTACGCCCTCCTCTTTTGAAAGAGCAGGCAAGCTAGGTTTACCCTTGATGGTAGCGATCATTGGCGGTGAGACGCATCGTTTTGCGCCTTTGGTAGACTTATACCGAAGAGCTGGAGAAAGATCAGGATTTGCCAAAAGTGACCTAAAAGTAGGATTGCATTCTATAGGATTTGTTGGCAAAACCAGGCAGGAAGCCATCGCAGACTTCTACCCTAGCTATAAGGAAATGTTTGATAAAATAGGCAGAGAAAGAGGCTTTGGTCCTGTGACAAAAGCAGGATTTGATGCTCAAAACACCGAAACTGGAGCTTTATTGGTAGGAGAACCAAAAGAGATCGTGGATAAAATCTTGAGACACAGTGAATCCTTAGGTGGGCTAGAAAGAATAACCTTCCAAATGGATGCCGTAAAGGACCATCAAAAATTGATGAAAGCGATCGAGCTTATTGGCTCCGAGATCGTCCCTTTTGTAAAAGATAAAAATTGAGTTTATCACACCTTCATTAAAGCGTAATTAGTATGTTAGTATTAGAGATCTCCCGAGGGTTGGGGGTAATTAGGATAAAGATGTAATATGGGGGAGTGAAATAGGTAATTATGGGTATTGATAGTAATTCTAATGAGACACATCTTAACAATAATATTCGTACTATTAATAACTAATTCTGCTTTTGCGACAGGACAAATTCCCGACTATTTGATTTACAAAAGTGACACGGTATCAATTTTTTCCAATCCATTAGAACAATATTTTGAACAGACAGGAAAAAGAGAACTTATAGACTTCATTGGTTGTGGTTCGACTGCTTGTTGGCGTGGTTACAAAGCAATCTGGGAACTCAAAAATGACAGTTTATTTTTAAGACAGATAACAAGTTGTCATAAAGAGTGTGGACTTGAAGTCAAGAATGCTGACTTGAAAAAAATGTTTGGAACAGATAACGTATTTGCGAATTGGTTTACTGGAAAATTAGTAGTTCCACAAGGTAAACAAGTTCAATACATTCATATGGGCTATGCCTCGATTTATGAGCGAGAACTTTATATTTCATTTAAGAATGGTTTACAGACAAACGAACGAACAGTTTCTAACAAAAAAATAGCGGACAAAATCGAACTCGAAAACAGACAAAGACATATTGCTAAAAGTTTGCAAGACACTCTTTTTTCCCAAGTCCAGAAAAATATTGATTGGGATACAATTAAGACTCCTTGGTATGACTTATGTGCCGAAAAATATATTCTAACCTACAACAGAAAAGGAAAATTAAAAAAGGTTTGGGTAGACTGGGAAGTTGAAACTTTTGGAGAAAAAATTGATGATTGGTGGTGGAATATGACTGATGAAAGGAAGTGCAGAAGAACTATTAAGAAAGCATTGAAGCCATTTAGGATTAATTACATAGACTTGCCAAAGCATAAAATAAAAATTCCCTTTGAAATCTTTTATGATAGGAAAACAGGAAAATTGGAGCTATTGAAAGAAATTTAGATGGAAGAATAACTACTGCCAACAGGCGTTAGCCAACCCAATTACACCAATTAAAAATCATAGCATCAATGCCCAATTTACGAAGGAAGTTTTTTTTGAATTTAGGGGTAACTGGATTAAGCATAATTATTTCGGAAAGTATTCTTTCAGCAAAGAACCATAGCAAAAATTACGGTATGAATAAAAGTGGAAAGGGGGTAACAATTCTGTTCCAAGGGGACTCAATTACGGATGGAAACCACTCGCGAAACCAAGACTGGAATCATGTCATGGGGCATGGATATGCCTATCTTATAGCAAGTCGTCTTTGGTTCGATTATGTGGATAAAGGCTTAATGTTTTATAACAGAGGCATTAGCGGAAATACCATACAGGATTTAAATGCCCGATGGCAAGAAGACACCCTTGACTTGGCTCCCGACGTGCTAAGTATTTTGATTGGTGTGAATGATGTATCCAGAATAATAGAAAATGAATATTCTGTTAAAACATGGGAGCAGACATATATTGAGGTTTTAGAGAAAACAAAAAACGCCTTACCAAACACTCAACTAATTCTTTGTGAACCATTTGTTCTCCCCGCTGATGATATGATCAGAATTGAATGGACCCAGGAAAAGACAGAAGCCTATCAAGGCGTAATTTCCGAAATGCAAAAAACAGTAAAGAAATTAGCTGAAACCTACGATGCCATTTTTGTTGAATTGCAACAGCCCTTTTTGGATGCCTGCGAAAAAGCTCCTGCTAACTATTGGATTTGGGATGGCATTCACCCCATGCCTGCAGGTCATGAATTAATTGCCCGTCAATGGATAAAGGAAGTGAGTGAAAGATTGGAGTTCTAAGAGTGTATCTCTTAACCTTCCTATTTTCACTCTCATTACTTGTTGAAATACAGACTCAGAGGTATGAATCATAGGTTGATAAAACACAGATATGGTGTATATTTACACCAAACTAGTTAATCATGGGAAGACAGAGCATTTCATTAACCGATCCAAATGACAATTGGCTACAAGAAAAAGTAGCTGCTAAGGAATATGCAAGCAAAAGTGAGTTGGTAAATGACCTGATTCGACAAGAACGAAAACGGCAGGAAAGTATAGCCTTGCTTCGACTAGAATTGATAAAAGGTGAAGAAAGTGGCTACTCCAAGAAAACTAAAGACGAGATTTTAGCCTTAGCAAAAAGCGGTCTGAAATGACTTACCTGCTCAGTCAAGAAGCAGAAGACGATATGGTTCGAATATACAGATTCGGCTTTATGAACTTTGGGGAAGCGCAGGCTGACAAATATTTCGAGGCACTTTTCAACTGTTTTGAACGAATTGGTGAAAATCCATATCAATTCCCGCAAGCATCACATATTCGAAAATCTTATCATTATTGTGTTTGTGGATCAGATACAATCTATTTCAAACTATCTACTGATGAAATACCGGAAATAATCCGAATAATAGGAAGGCAAGAATTCTAGAATAACCATAACAAAATCAACCTTCATCCTACATCTGGAAAAGCCAGGCAACACAAATTGTTTTTTTAAGTATGAAACTACCCCCTCCTCTCCTGTAGCTGCTCTTAACGAAATCCTTTATTTAGACTGAACACAAAAAAAAGGCTGGTTGCTTTTGAAAACATAATAGAAATCAGAAAAGTAAATAAATCCAACTATTTAAAAGGACTGGCCTATCTGCCCTTTAGCAAGAGCCATTTTTACTTTAGAGACTAGCGAAAGTATAATTAGCCCCTCTGGATTTGCAATCTCCAGCCTACAAACAAGCGAAAACATGAAATCTTTCGATCGTAACCGAGAATTTACATGTTAATTTTCGGTTACGATCGAGAATTTACATATTTTTAATTCATGATAACTCGTCAAATAGAATCTGAGCTGCGAAAAAGGATTCATCAAGGAAAGCTTTTGGTAATCATCGGGCCTAGACAGGTAGGGAAAACTACGCTCATGAAGCAGGTCTTGGATTTTCCTAATGAGAAAGTTTTATGGCTGAATTGTGATAACCCAGATGATCGCCAGAGCCTTTTTGAAGTTACAACTTCAGCCCTAAAGTCCCTTATCGGAGGTTATAAATTGGTAGTAATTGACGAAGCTCAACGTGTACCAAATATTGGTCTTACGTTGAAAATATTGGCAGATGAATTTCCCGAAGTTCAAGTCATAGCTTCAGGTTCATCAGCATTAGACTTAGCCAACTCAATTAAAGAGCCTTTGACAGGTCGCAAACGAGAGTTTCAACTTTACCCAATTTCTACAGAAGAACTTTGCTTGCATACTTCTCCTAGGGAAGAGAAACGGCTTTTGGAGCGGCGGATGATCTTTGGCTTTTATCCAGAAGTAATCAACCATCCAAGCGAAGCACAAGAAGCACTTCAGGAAATTACCAGCAGCTATCTCTACAAAGATATTTTGAGTTTGGCAGATGTTCGTATGCCTACAGTTTTACAGAAGTTATTACTGGCTTTGGCACTTCAGGTCGGTTCAGAGGTTACATTCAATGACCTGGGAAATACAATTGGGATAGATAAGGAAACAGCAGAAAAGTATCTAGACTTGCTAGAAAAGGCATTTGTGATTTTTCGTCTGAACTCGTTTAGCAGGAATATGCGGCGAGAGCTCAAAAAAAGCAGAAAGATCTACTTTTGGGACAATGGCGTGCGAAATGCCATTATCAATAATTTCAACTCCTTGGATTTACGAAATGACAAAGGAGCGCTTTGGGAGAATTTCATAATCAGTGAGCGAATGAAATACCTGAGCTACAATCGCATTCATTCTAACGTTTATTTTTGGAGGACAACGACAGGAAAAGAACTGGACTGGCTGGAAGAGCGTGAAGGCAAGTTATTTGCTTTTGAGGCGAAATGGAATCCAGAGCGAAAGGCCAAATTGCCTCTGGGTTTTGAAGAGGCATATCCAGAAACTGAGTTTCGAGTTGTTAATCGAGAAAATTATTTGGATGTGCTGACTCAATAAAGGGAATTCTGGAAAGCTGAAAATTTCATTTTATTTATTGCAATTAAATCTAGGTAAACATGACGAAATTCTTAATTTAGAATCAACTTTTCCATACGTCTATAAATTAACTAATCACTTAAAATGAAGAGACAATTAACTTTTATTGGGGCCATATTTTTCCTAATCTCATGCTCATCCACTCAGCCACTCTCCAAGAACGTAAAGCAACAGCTAAAGGATAATGATACATTTGTTGTGAATGAAATTTCGACCGACAAATCCTATGGACTTTCTCCTAAAAATCCTGTAGAAGTGGGAGGAGCTAAAGACTCTGAAGGCCCTTTAAACGAGAGACGTTACTTAAATGCATTGACAGGCCCAAATGGAGAAAAAATCTACTATTATCGACAAGGAAGTTGCTGCCCTGTTAAAAGTGAAAACGGCCTAATGGGAACCGCGATGTTGGACAATTATAGAGTCACTTGGGCGAATTCAAAAGATACAGTGTCCATCTACATAAACATGTATGATTCAGGTTTATTAAAAGCTCCATTTGGATTCGGCATTAAAAAATAATACTTAAATATCCAACTTTTGGAGAAGCAGGATAACCAAAGTTGCGCTCTCCACGAAATCCTCCGTTCTCTCTGCGGTTAATCAAAAAAAAATGCCCCCATCAAGTTCATCACTTTCTGGGGGCATTTCAATTATAATTAGAGAAACTACTTAATGATGCTCATGTTTGCTTGGATCATAATTAGCTTCAAGCTCTGCCAAGCCTTTTTTACCGTAAGCAATTTTAGTAATAACCACATATAAGACTGGCACAAAAAAGATCGCCAAGAAGGTAGCTGCAAGCATCCCTCCGATCACGGTAAAACCAATTGTCTGTCTTGCTACAGCACCAGCTCCATTCGAAATAGCCAATGGAACCACACCGAGGATGAAGGCAAGAGAAGTCATGATAATCGGTCGAAGTCTCAATTTTACCGCTTCCAAAGTTGCCTGGAGTAGTGGCATTCCTACGTCAACACGTTCCTTGGCAAACTCTACAATCAAGATGGCGTTTTTCGCCGCCAAACCAATCAGGGTAATCAAACCAATCTGTGCATAAATATTATTATCCAACTTCGGTAGGAAATGCAGGGCGATGATCGCACCAAAAGCACCTAGAGGCAAAGCCAATAGAACTGAGAATGGGACTGACCAGCTTTCATACAAGGCTGCCAATAGCAAGGAAACCAACACAATCGCCAAGGCAAAAATCAGAATAGTACTACTTCCAGAGGAAAGTTCCTCTCTACTCAAGCCGGAAAAGTCATAGCCATATCCGGCCGGTAAGGTTTGAGCTGCAACTTCCTCCAAGGCTGCCAAGGCTTGACCCGAACTATAGCCAGGAGCGGCATTACCATTTACTTCCGCAGATCGAAACAAGTTATAGTGAGAAATAACTGGCGCATTTTCTACCACCTCATAGCTAATCAACGCACTCAAAGGCACTGCCTCTCCTCCACTACTTTGTACATAAAATTGTTCCAAGTTGTTCATTCCAGCTCGGTAAGCTGTATCCGCTTGTGCTACCACACGGAAGTTTCGGCCATATCTGGTGAAGTCATTCACATAGGAGCTTCCCATGTAATTCGACATAGTCGTAAAGATCTCAGTAAGCGGAACTCCCAATTTCTTAGCTTTCTCTCGATCCACTGTCACATGATATCCGGGAGTTTTGGCAGTAAAGAAGCTATACGCCATTGCGATTTCCGGACGCTGATTGGCCGCAGCTAGGAACTGCCCAAGTGCTCCTTCAAACTCCTTGATATCTCCAGTAGCAGATCGCTGCTCCAGCATAAAGCTAAATCCACCTGTGCTACCCAATCCTGGAATCGCAGGAGGAGGTACCACCACAATACTGCCTTCGGTAATTGAAGCAAACTTTTGATTCAAAGTTGCCAACATACCTCCAAGTTGCAGAGAAGGGTCTTTTCTATCATCCCAAGGATCCATCTGTACGAAGAAAGTAGCCGCGTTTGGCTTGAAGGAGAAGTTGATCACGTTCAGCCCTCCGATACCAGTTACGTGATTGATGCCCTCGGTTTCTTCCAAAATAGCGTTCATCTTCTGCATCACGGCCTGCGTTCTGTTACTCGCAGCACCTTCAGGAAGCTGAAGAGTCACATAAAGTCTTCCCTCATCCTCAGTAGGTAAGAAACCGGTTGGTTTGGTTTGGAAAAGCCCGAAAGTACCAGCGAAAACACAAACGAGTAAAATCAATACAAGTGGTGCTCTTTTGATGCTTGTTCTCACCCCATTGGTATAGCTTGCAGTAGTACGCTCAAACCACAAGTTGAACTTGTAGAAGAACTTATTCAGTCCTTTACCATTTTCATTTACTTCAGAAGGCTTCAGCAAGAGAACGCACAAAGCAGGTGTCAAACTCAACGCTACAAAGGCCGAAAGCAATACTGAGATCGCAATGGTAATGGCAAACTGCTGATACATTCTACCTACAATACCTGGGATAAAACCTACCGGAATAAATACCGCCGCCAAAATCAAGGCAATCGCTATAACCGGCGCAGTGATATCTTTCATCGCAAGACGAGTAGCTTCTTTTGCAGATATCTTTCTGGAATCTATGTAATGCTGAACTGCTTCCACTACCACAATCGCATCATCCACCACTATACCGATAGCCAATACGAAACCAAAAAGCGTCAGCGTATTGATCGTAAATCCGAGCAAAGGGAAGAAAATAAACGTTCCAATAATAGATACAGGAATCGCCAAAACAGGCACTAAAGTCGCTCTCCAGCTCTGCAAGAAAAGGAATACTACAATAATCACGAGAATCAATGCCTCCACAAACGTGTGCATCACCTCATTGATAGACACTTCCACTACAGATACCGATTCAAAAGGAACTGTGTACTTCATATCTGTAGGAAAACTCTTTTGCAATTCATCCAAAGCTGCGTATACACCTTCAGCCGTTTCTAAGGCGTTACTTCCCGGAGCCTGATAAACAAGCAAAATCGCTGCTTCTTCCCCATCCAGGGTAGAATATCTACCGTAGTCAAACTGTCCCAATTCAGTTCTAGCGACGTCTTTCAGGTAAACTATTGAACCATCCTCAGGATTAGTTCTTAATACGATGTCGTCAAATTCCTCAGCTCTTTCCAGACGACCATTTACAGTAATCGGATATTCAAATGCCTGTGTATCGTATTGAGGCATACTTCCCACTGTACCTGCTGCTACTTGTAAGTTTTGTTCTTGAATGGCTGCAGTCACCTCGCGAGCAGTGATTCCGTATTGAGCGAGTTTATCAGGCTTCAGCCAAACACGCATACTGAAATCCTGACCGATAGCGGTGATATCACCTACTCCGTTTACACGAAGAAGTGCATCTTTGATAAAGATGTTAGCGTAATTGGAGAGAAATTTAGAATCATGAGTTCTCTCTGGAGAAGTGATACTCAACACCATCATGATGGATGGATTCCTTTTTCTTACCGTCACACCCAGTCTACGCACTGCCTCCGGAAGAGACGGCTCTGCGATAGAAACCCTGTTTTGCACATCCAGTGTTGCGATGTTGATGTCTGTCCCTACTTCAAAGGTGACGTTCATCTGCATCTGTCCCGTACTGGTGTTATTCGAGGAAATGTAGGCCATCCCAGGAGTACCATTCACCTGCGTTTCTATTGGTGTAGCTACCGTCTGCTCTACAGTCTTTGCATCTGCACCTGTGTAGTTGGCTGACACCGAAACTACAGGAGGAGTGATGTCTGGATACTGTGTAACGGGGAGATTTAATATAGCTAAAACACCGACCAGTACGATGACGATAGAAATCACCATGGCTGTTACTGGCCGTTTTATAAATACATCTGATATCATTAGTAAATAATCAAGTCTTATTGAAAAACGGTTTATTGGACTGTAGTCTGCTCAGTAATCTGAACTCCATCTCGTAGCTTTTGAATACCAGTATCCACAATTTTGGCTCCTTCGCTCAATCCAGATCTCACGACAATTTTGTCCCCTATTTGTGTTCCAAGCAGCACATTCTGCTGTTTCACAGAATTATCATCCTGCACCACATACACGAAGTATTCTCCCATTTGCTCAGTTACTGCTCTATAGGGAATTACCACTTGTTCACCTAAATCCTGATTCAGAACCATCAAGTTTACGGTCATTCCTGCTATTAGCTCATTGTTTGGATTTGGAAATTGAACTCGCAGTGCAATTGTGCCAGATTGACGCCCTACTGCCCTGTCCATTGTAGTAAGGGTGCCATTGAAAGGATAAATACTATTATCACTAAATCGGATTCTGAAGAGTGAATCTGGGTTATCTTCTGCTCTCAGCAGTTTGTTGAACCTTGGAATCTCCCGCTCATTGATCACAAAATTCAAAGACATGGGATCATTGGAAGAAAGGGTATTCAATAATGGCTGACCTGGAGAAACCTGTGCCCCCAATCTAACTTGTGATATCCCGACTGTACCATCAAATGGCGCAGTCAATACAGAATATTGGTAATCTGTATTTGCTGATTCTAACTGTGCTTTCGCCGAACTCAGTTGAGCTTTGGCATCCAAAACCGCACTCTCAGCATGATCTAGTTGCTGCTTTGCGATAGCATCCTGCTCATCCAATCTCTTATAGCGATCGAAATCCTTGCTCAATCTGGCAAGGTTAGCTTCAGCACTTTCCACCATTGCTTTTGCCTGCTGCTGTGATGCAGCATATTTGCTTCTATCTATTTCATACAGTCTCTGACCTTTTTTAACTTCCTGGCCATCTTTCACATAAATGTTTGTGATGTATCCACCAATCTGCGGTCTGATTTCTACTTCATTCAGTGGCACAATGGAAGAAGGGTATTCGTCTATGCCTGTTACAGATTTATTTACCACAGTATAAGTTGTGACGGCTACTGCAGCCGGTGCCTGCTGTCCCGCCTGTTCTTTTTGACCGCAAGAAAACCCTGCATAAATCAAGGCCGAAAAAGCTATGAGTTTGTATGATATGTTCATATAGTATAAAATTTAAAAGGGATTCGAATTAGTTGAGGGTACCTAATGCTCGCTCTAGATCAAGCTTGTCTTCCAAGACCTGATAGAATGCATTAATGTGGTTGATTTGGGCGGTTTGGAGGTCGGTTTCAGCCACGACTAGTTCCACGTAAGCTTTGATTCCTTCATCGTATTGCAGCTTGATGATGTCATAAACATTCTCAGCCATCTCCATATTTTCTCTGATCAGTTGCCATTCATAGACGCTACTGTTATAGTCAGCAAGTGCAGTGGAATATTCAGTCTGAATCTGGTTACTTAGATTTTCAATTTCTATTTTTCCACGATCCACCTGCAGTTCTGCAGCTTTTACTTTATGAACTCTTTTACCCCCCTGAAAAATAGGAATAGCAAGATTGACACCTACCGAAGAAATAGGAAAAGCAGCTCTGTAGAGATCTGAAAAGTTATTATTGAAGTAATTCCAATTGTATCTATAATAAGCAGACAATTCTGGAAGATAATTCCACTTTTCATAGCTAGTCTGAATCTCATTTAGTGTTTGCTGAGTCTGCAAAAGCTGATATTCAATCCGATTTTCCAGAACCAAAGGATCCGCGGTATCCTCACCGATTTTGCCGGCTGCTCCCTGCACATCAAACTCAATTACAAAGTCTAGACTATCCGGATATCCCATCAGTTGCTTGAGGTAATCATACTTTGCCTCAAAGGAATTTGCGACTCTATTTCGATCACTTTTCACATTGGTCAAAGCAATCGAAGCACGCTGATAGTCCGTCTTGTCTACTAGCCCAGCTTCAAATCTGCTGTACGCATCAGTATATTGCTTCTCCAGACGATCTAGATTTTGGTCAAGAATTTTTATTTGCTCCTCTGAAAGAAGTATAGAATAAAAAGCCTTACTGACATCTACGACTGTGTTGATCTTAGCATTCTCGATGACTTGCTGCAATTGCTGCCGATAGTACTTAGAAGACTTGGAAGCAAAAAGCTGATCCCTATTGAAGAGAGTCTGGTCAGCCTGAAGTAACACATTGGAATTATACTTTTGTCCGAAAGTAATCAACTGGTCTCCGATGATCTGCTGCTGAAGTTTAATATTATAGGCTCCTGCTGCAGAGGCTGTGATTTGAGGATACCATTCGGCCAGATTTGATTTGATATCTCTGTCTCCGATTTCCTCATCTATCTGAGCTTGCCGGATAATCGGACTTTGCACCAGAGCGAATTCAATCACCTGATCCAGAGTCAAAACTCCTCGTGGCACAGTACTTTCTTCCTGACTGTAGGCGGCTTTGGACATGAGTATAGCACTCAGTCCCACTAACAGTAAACGTTTCTTAAACATGCAATCAATAATTAGTTGGTAAGAAATTAAAAAGGTTATAGGGTTAGTCAGCTTTTATCCCAGCCCAGATGAGATGAGATATTTCTTCTAGATTCACATTAGTTCTAGCAAGTTTTGTTTTGAAATTCTTTTTGATCCGTACCGTCGAGGCGATATTGGTATTGACCAAAATGGATAGAACCACCGGATTAGTTACCCGTATCGCTCCCTTATCCATACCTGACTGAAAAAACTTATGAGCCCATTCATGCCATATGTTTGGTTTATTTTGGATCTCCTCCGAATTAAAAGGTGAATTCAAAAACTGGTCATAAAACCCATGAATTGCAGGGTACTTCTCATAGAATTCAGTGAAATTTCGCCAGTAATCGAAAAATCTATTTTCAAATTCCAAGGAGGCATCATCTCTTTCCGATATGTAGTTCATGATTTGTTGAGCCACATGTTCATAAATACCTACGATCAAATCCTCCTTATTTTCAAAATAAGTATAGATGGTTCCAGCAGCTACACCTGCGTTTTTAGCAACCTGACTTACTGGGCAGCCATGAAATCCATTTTCATACACCAATTCCAGAGCGCTTTCAATAATGCTTTGCTTCTTGTCTATTAAGTTCTCCATAAATAACTGAATGAACGTTCAATCATTCTAAGCTGGCATTAGTTCCAGTATTTGAAAAAAATTCTTCAGAAATTTTAGGAGAGAAAAAATCCTGCACAGAATTAAAAAATAAAACAGGTGAAAATGAATGGGTTCTGTGAAATCAAACTCCATCCATACATTTAAACCTCCATTTTAATATTATTTCAAAGTTAGAATCACTAACATTGCATTCCAATTGAAGCGGATGTGGCGAAATTGGTAGACGCACTAGACTTAGGATCTAGCGCCGCGAGGCATGGGGGTTCGAGTCCCTCTATCCGCACTAAACCTCCCGAAATATCGGGAGGTTTTATGTTTTTCTGGAAAATCCTTTTTTCTCCAAAAAAATTGATCCCTTATTCCACTCCGATAATCACCTCATTAGGTAGTTCTAAGGTAAATTAACTCCGATAGATGTATCTTAGCTTAGATTTCTAAGCTAAAATTTGCTTTTTGCAGACCACCCAAAAGATAGTTATGTCGCAATTTGATTCAATCAGGCCTTTTTATGACGTAGAAGCCAATGCTGCAATCCGCAAGATTGTAGATGATCCTATGCTGGAAGCCATGATGAGTTTCACTTTTCCTAACGATACAAAAGAACATTGGAAGGATTTAATGGTGCATACCCATTCCTTGCGTGACTTTCAGGTGAATTTCATTTATCCTGGGGTTCAAAAAGTCATAGAAAAAAGCTCTGATGGCTTAAGTACAGGCGGTTTCGAGCAATTGCAGCCTAATACGGCTTACCTATTTATATCGAACCACAGAGACATCATCTTAGATACTTCTCTTCTAAACTCCTGCCTCTACGAAAACAGTCTAATTCTTACCACTTCTGCCATTGGTGATAATTTGATCCAAAAGCCCTTTTTACACACACTTTCTAGACTGAACAGAAACTTTGCTATCAAGCGTGGGCTTCAAGGAAGAGCTTTGCTTGAAAGTTCGCAATTGGCTTCTGCCTACATAAAAAAATCTTTATTGACTGAAAATAGATCAGTCTGGACAGCACAGCGGGAAGGAAGGACGAAAGACGGTAATGATGCGACCCATCGGGGAGTTCTGAAAATGCTTACACTTTCAGAAGAAGGCGCAAATCCATTTGGATATTTTGAAAAAATCAAAGTGGTACCAATCTCAATTTCTTATGAATATGATCCTACAGACGTCTTGAAAATGCCAGAATGGCTAGCCAAATCCCGGGATGAAAAATACATCAAAAGTGAGAATGAGGATTTCATGAACTTGCTTCGTGGAATCATGGGCACCAAAAAACGTATCCATCTTCAAGTGAATGGGCTATTAGATAAGGAAATTCAGGAGATCTCGAAAATGGAAATCAGTCAACCTGACAAACTCAGTAAACTGGCTGAAACTATCGATCAAAAAATCTGGGCAGGATATAAACTTTGGCCTAGCAATTATATCGCCCATGATTTACTTTATGGAGATAATGAATATGTGGAGTTCTACTCCGAAGAGGAGAAAAGTTCCTTCGAAAAACGAATGCATGAAAAAGTGAATATGAAAAATGACTTTCTGGTGAAAAGCTTTTTGGCAATGTATGCTAACCCCGTTAACAATCAGAAGGCTGCATTGCAGACTAGTTCACCTTCATCTCTATCTTAAACTTAGTTCCTACACCTAGTTTGGACTCAATTTCCAGGGTTCCATTTTGTTGGCTCACAAGCTTTTTCACCAAGTTCAACCCCAAACCAAATCCAATTTCTCCATGAGTTCCTTCGTCAGGGGATGTGCCTCCATCAAATATTTCTTCCACTTTGTCACTGCTCATCCCTATTCCATTATCCTTAACAATCAGCTCTAAAATCAAATCCAACTCCTTTCTTTTCAGATTCATTAGCACGGAAATTTCACCTCCAGTCTTAGTGAATTTGATAGAGTTGGAAAGTAAATTCCCTAAAATCTGAAGCACATACAATTTGGAAAATGACTCGAATTGGTTCTCCTGATCTAGTTTTACTGTAAAGTCAATATTTTTTATCCTTATCTGCGGAGCTAAAAGTCGCATGAGTGTTTCTTTCAGTTTTACCAAGTTGGTTTCTCCTTCTTTTAAATTTCGACTTCTGTTAGAATTCTCATCATAACTTTTAGACAGAATATCTTTTGATAGGTCAAGCAGGGACAAGCTACTTTGCTTAATCATATCTGTATAATCCATGATTTCCTCAGGACTAGGCGCCAATTTCTCATCAAGAATTAAATCTGCTAAACCAATCACCCCACTTATCGGACCTCGAATATCATGTGCCAATTTCTGCTGGTTCAATTCAGCCTCCTTTACTTTATTTTTAAGGTTTGCCACCAAATTATTTACGCGAAGTCTGTCAACAATCTGCCTTGCTATCAATTTCAATAACTCCTTAACATCCTCCGAAAGATGCATCATTTGACTATCCATCACGCAAAGTGCCCCGAGGTTATATCCCTCTGGAGAAGTCAAAGGCACTCCCATATAATACCTTAGATTAGGGGCATCTTTTACATAAAATTTATTTTTGAATCGTGCATCAGTACTCAAGTCTTTCACTTCAAAACTTTCGCCGGAAAAGGGTTGAATGGTGTACTGGCAAACAGAATCCTCCCTTGGCATTTGGGTAATATCTATGCCATAGGAGGACACACTCCATTGTGTAAATGAATCGATAAGATTGACAAGTGAAATTTCTGTCCCGCTGATTTTAGCTGCCAACTCCGTAAGATAATTTAATCCCTGCTTTGGCTCATAGTAATCTATTCCCAGATTACTTAAGGCCAAAAGCCTATCTAATTCATTCTCTTGCAAGGAAGATATTTGATTCATTTTACTACTTTTAACTATTACTGGCACAAAAAATCTTTATTTCATTTTCCTATCCAAATGAAAAGGCAATTACTTTTTCTAAAATCAAACATCTACGAATGAATAGATTATATGGACCTCTCCTGGTGCTGTTTTTCTTAGTAATAAACATATTTCTTTTTCAGGAAAATAAAGCACTTGCTCAAACCAGCGATACAAATGTACCTGTAGGTCAAATCCTGACACCCTTTGGTGAAATTTTGATCGCACTAGATGAGCGCACTCCTAAGCATATGGAAAGCTTCATTGAGTTGGCAAATGCTGGCTATTGGGACTCATTGACGTTCAATCGAGTTATCCCAAACTTTGTTGCTCAGGGTGGTTGCCCAGATACGGAGGAAGGATTTACGGATCCCAAATATCTTTTAGAGCCTGAGTTTGTACCAGAACTGAAGCATGTTTATGGTGCTGTGGGTGCCGGTCGAGATGACAATCCCGGCAAATTATCTGCACGCTGCCAATTTTATATTGTTCAAAATCCTGAGGGAATCTCCAGACTGGATGGTGATTATACGATTTTTGGCCATGTCATCAAAGGTATGAGTGTCATAGAGCAAATCGTCAGAGTAAAGCGAGATCATACAAATGAGCCTATTAAACCTATAACATTATCCGTGAAAATAATTTACAAGGAAAAGGCTCAAGTTGAGAAAATGCGAAATTCATAAAGCAAATTTGTCTGGAGACTTTTCACTTAATCGTTCCCCCTAATGAATAATCCTTTCTTTAAAAGGAAAGCTTTTAAGTTTTTACTTGGTTTTCTTGGGCTCACCTTTACTTTTTTACTCTTATTTCCTTTCATTTTTAAGGATAAAATACAGGTGGAACTTCAAAAAATGTTGGATGATCAGTTTGAGAGTGAAGTACACTTTTCACAAATTGGGCTAACCTTTTTTCGTCATTTCCCCTCTTTGACGATCACTTTGGATGAACTATTCATAGCAGGCTCTGCACCTTTTGAGCAGGACACTTTGCTTTATACCAAGCAGCTAGACCTTGGAGTGAACATCCCCTCACTCTTCTCGGACAATTATAAAGTGGATCAACTTTATTTGAATGAGGCGGTAATCAAGATTTTGCGGGACAACAAAGGTTTATCCAATTTTGACGTCTTAACCCCATCTTCGGACAGAAAGGAGTCAGACACTACTTCCAGTAGTCTGGAGTTGGAGATCGAAGGTTTCTTTCTGAAAAACAGCCATTTCCTCTACCAAGACACTTCGCTGGACATGATCTGTGAGGCAAGGGGTATTGATTACGTAGGCGGAGGAGACCTTGCCGATGATATTCTATCATTGGGTAGTGACTTGGAAATTCAAGAGTTCAGATTAATCTATGAGGACTTCGCCATTTTTGATAGAAACCGCGTTACAGCTAGTCTTCAAACACGGATCAATACCGAGTCAACTGAATTAACTTTTGTGAGAAACGAACTTAAAATCAATGAATTACCAGTAAATTTTGTGGGTAAACTTGAATTTTTAGAGGGAGGATACGATATGAATTTTGTACTGGAATCCTTCAATGCTGAGTTGAAAGATATGCTTTCAGTCATACCAACTGAATTGATGCCTAATCTAGGACAAACTAGTATCCGTGGCACTGGCGATATTGTGGGCTCATTTCAGGGTCTATATCTGCCCGAACAAGATCAAATGCCTGC
This sequence comes from Algoriphagus winogradskyi, assembly GCF_900182815.1. Classification (GTDB taxonomy): domain Bacteria; phylum Bacteroidota; class Bacteroidia; order Cytophagales; family Cyclobacteriaceae; genus Algoriphagus; species Algoriphagus winogradskyi. Next base: position 460,586 of record NZ_FXUA01000001.1, read on the forward strand.
TTTGGCCTTGAATCTACAGGTTCGAGATGGGTATTTGGAACATGAATCCGCCTCGACTCCCATCGAAAACCTGCGTCTGAGCATGAATGTGATGGTACCAGACTTGGACCCTAATCTTACTAGAGTTGATGTAGATAGTATCGGTTTCTCACTAGGAAATGGGTTTTTGAAAGGAAATATCCATCTAGCTGAGCTCAATCCCATGAAATTGGATTCCGACCTGGAAGCAAAACTTGATTTAGGAATATTGAATGAAGCCTTAGGAACTGAATCACTGGACTTCAGCGGAAAATTGGATCTTAACCTGACATCGCGGGGACAGTTCGTGAGTTCAAAGGACCCTAAAAGCCTCCGAGAGCCTAAATACATTACAAGTAGCATCCCAGTTTTTTCATTTTCAGCAGGACTTTCCGAAGGATATTTCAAATGGACTGAGCTTCCCGAAGCAATCAAAGATATCTCGATTGATTTATCTATAAACAGTCCTGATAGCTTACCCGAGCATATTGGAATAGATTTCAAAAAGATTCACTTTCAGGTCTTGGACCAGGTTACTGATGGATATTTTGCCTATAATAAAAATCGTGATCAGGCAATTGATGGTAAAATAAAAAGCAGCTTTGACCTCGCTGATATTCCTAAATTTTATCCTTTAGATTCAGGTTTCGTCCTGAGAGGAATGATCAACATGGATCTTTTGGCCAAGGGAAACTTTAATAAAGAGCAAAAAACTATTCCAATTATTGCTGCTGATTTCAGCTTGATAGAGGGACTTATCCAAACGCCTTATCATCCAGAAGCAATCAAAGATCTTTCGATGGTGCTGAAAATGCAAAGCAGTAGCACTTCCTATTCTGATCTAAAATTCGAGGTACAGCCTATACAATTCAATTTTGCAAACAATCCATTTACGCTCACTGCGAATATTGAAAATCTAAATGATATCCGATATGATCTGAGCTCAAAAGGAAAGCTGGATTTAGGAGAGCTTTACAAAGTTTTCGGTGATTCTGATATGTCCGTCGATGGGTATTTGATAACTGATGTAAATCTCAAAGGATTACAAAGCGACGCTACAAACGGGAGAATTCAAAACCTTAAAAATCAAGGGACTATCGAAGTAGAGAATATTTTGGTTCGAACTCAACTTCTTCCCCAACCATTAAGATTGGAGAAAGGAAATCTGGAATTCAATCAAGACAAAATCAGCTTTGAAAATTTTCTGTTTGGATACGAAAAGAATGAAATCAAAGCAGATGGATATTTCAGCAATTACTTGGGATATTTAAGTAATCCTGAGGAGCTTTTGAAAGGAAGTCTAGTCTTCCACTCCCCTTATATAGATTTGGATGATTTCGCCTTTTTCGGAGAAAGTAATGAAGGAGAAATCGATAGTATCGGAGAAGTTTCTGGCGTCATCGTTCCGCCCTTGAATATGGATGTGATGGTAAATGCTTCCGTAGACTCAATGAAATTCGGAGAACTTAAACTGAAGAACTTCACTGGTGAGATTAATACAAAACCAGGTCAGCTTTCCTTAAATAAAACTAGGTTTGAGATTATAGGTGCCACAGTGGAAATGAAAGGAAATTACATGGCCTCCACTCCTTTTTCCGCCAAGTTTGATTATCAGATAGATGCTAAGGAATTTGATATTCATCGAGCATATGAGGAAATCCCACTCTTCAGAGAGATGGCTTCCTTCGCCAAATATGCCAGCGGCCAAGCTTCCCTTAGTTATGAATTGTCTGGTAGACTGGATGCAAACATGGAACCTGTACTTCCTTCGATTACCGGTGCGGGTACTTTAGGGCTGAAAGCCATCAAACTGAAGGGGTTCAAGCTTATGAATTCCATAGCCAAAGAAACAGAGAATAATGAGCTCGAAGATCCTGACCTGAATGATGTTGAAATTCATACGAGCATTGCTAATAACTTAATGACAATTCCTCGCACCAAAATCAGAATCGCAGGGTTCCGTCCTCGTTTTGAAGGGCAAGTTAGTTTGGATGGAGACATGAGTATAGGATTCCGGCTCGGATTACCTCCCCTTGGGATCTTTGGAATACCTATCAAAATCACCGGAAATGCTGAGGACTATAACATGCAGGTGGGAAAAGTATCCAAAGAAGATGAGCTTGTCGAAGTCATCGATGAAAATGAAAATCAATAACAGTAAAAGAAACACCCAAAGTATATGAGTACGATAAAGCCAATACGAATATTAGTGGTCGGTTGCGGAAATATGGGAATCGCGCATGCGACGGCTTACCACAATTTTTCTGAATTTGAAATTTGCGGTCTCGTTTCCCGCGGCAGTTCCAAAAACAAACTCAACGAGCAACTTCAAGCTAACTACCCACTTTATTCAGATTTCGATGAAGCATTAACCCAATCTAAACCTCATGCAGTTTGCATCTCTACTTACCCGGATACGCATGAGGATTTTGCTGTAAAATCTTTGGAAGCTGGTTGTCATGTTTTCATTGAAAAACCACTTGCTGATACCATCGAAGGTTGCGAGCGGATTATCGCAAAAGCTAAAGAAGTAAACAAAAAAGTGGTAGTAGGCTATATTTTAAGACATCATCCCTCTTGGATTCGGTTCATTAACGAAGCCGAAAAACTCGGAAAGCCTCTCGTGATGCGAATGAATCTCAATCAGCAAAGTCAAGGCTACATGTGGAATGTGCATCGAAATCTAATGAAAAGCCTCAGCCCTATCGTGGATTGCGGAGTACACTACATCGATGTAATGTGTCAGATGACTCGATCAAAACCAGTATCTGTATCCGCCATCGGCGCAAGACTTACAGAGGATATTTCTTCAGATAATTACAACTACGGTCAACTACAGATTCGCTTCGAAGATAGTTCTGTCGGCTGGTATGAGGCAGGTTGGGGACCAATGGTGAGTGAGACGGCCTTTTTTGTAAAAGACGTTTTTGGACCAAAAGGCGCTGTCTCCATCACAGCCAAAGATGCCGGAGCTAGTGGTCAATCAGACAATGTAGATTCACATACTAAAACAGAATCTATCCGGGTTCACCATGCGGCAATTGATTCAGAAAATAAATTCACCCAACCGGATGAATGGATAGACCTGAAAGACGAACCTGATCATCAGGAGCTTTGTAATCGTGAACAGCAGTATTTCCTCCGTACGATCCAAGAAAACATTAATCTGGAGGATCACTTGAATGATGCTCTAAACAGTTTGAAAATTGCTTTCGCATGTGATGAATCTGTGAAAACCGGAGAAACAGTTAAATTATAATCCATGGAAATTATTTTGGGAGTCTAGGTCAAAGACCCTAATTTCCGTTTTGCTTTAATTATGGAAAATAAAACAGTACTTATTACAGGCGGTGCATCCGGGATCGGGCTCGCCATGGTTCAGCTTTTTGCAGCCAAAAAAACAAAAGTTTACTTCATAGATATCAATCCCGAGATAGGAGAAACAGTAGCTCAAACTGAGAGAGAAAAAGGCTTTGATGTCACCTTTTTGTGTGGCAGCGTAGCTGATCCAGCAGAAACTGAAAATCTTATTCAATCAATTCCAGGTAAGATTGATACCTTGATTAATAATGCCGGAGTGTCGCATATTGGCAAAGTGGAAACCACATCTCCTGAAGATTTCGACAGAGTTTTTCAGGTAAATGTGAAAGGCATGTTTAACTGCATCAAGGCAGCTCTTCCAAAGCTTAAAGAAAACGGCGGTGGATCAATTTTGAACATGGCTTCAGTGGCTGCTACGATAGGTATTCCTGATCGTTTTGCATACAGCATGACCAAAGGCGCGGCACTTTCCATGACATTAAGTGTGGCAAGAGACTACGTTGCTGATGGGATTCGTTGCAATTGTCTTTCTCCGGGACGTGTGCATACGCCGTTTGTGGATGGGTTCTTAGCAAAAAACTATCCAGGTCAGGAGAAGGAAATGTTTGAAAAACTTGCAGCTACTCAGCCGATAGGAAGAATGGCTACACCTTCAGAAATCGCAGAACTTGCCTATTTTGTGAGTTCAGAAACTGGAAGCTTCATCACAGGAACAAATATTCCAATTGATGGAGGGTTCTTGGGATTGAAAATGTGATACGATATGGGATTTAAGATTTGTGATTTACGAATTCAACGCATTGATTGAACTCAATTATAAACTCATAATTCCTGAAGCTAAAATCTTGATTCTTGACTCTAACATCTTGAATCTTAATACTTGATACTAAAATCTAAATACTTGATACTAATATGAAACTTATACGATTCGGCGAAGCCGGCAAAGAACAACCAGGCATACAAGACGAAAATGGCAAATATTTGGACTGCTCAGGGTTCAATGAAGACTGGAACGAAGATTTTTTCACGAACAACGGAATTGCAAGACTTGAAGAATGGTTGGACGCGAATCAGAAGAATTTAAATGAAATCCCTGCTGGTTCCCGCTTAGGCTCGCCAATCGCCAGACCTTCTAAAATTATTTGCATAGGCCTAAACTATCGTAAGCACGCAATCGAATCTGGCATGGCAGTTCCTGAAGTTCCTATTATTTTCATGAAAGCTACTTCTTCACTTTGTGGGCCTTTTGATAATATTTTGATTCCTAAGAATTCAGTAAAAACTGACTGGGAAGTGGAATTGGCTGTGGTGATCGGCAAGCGGGCGAAATATGTAAGCAAAGAAAATGCGATGGATTATGTGGCAGGATACTGTGTTCACAATGATGTCTCAGAGCGTGATTTTCAATTACATCATGGAGGACAGTGGGTGAAAGGAAAGAGTGCTGATAACTTCGCTCCTCTTGGGCCAGTTTTGGTCACCAAAACTGAGATCGAAGATCCGCATAACTTGAGACTTTGGTTGAAACTGAACGGGGAAATGCTCCAAGACAGCAATACGTCAGATTTGGTTTTTGATATTCCTGAATTGATTGAGCACCTGAGTCAGTACATGACGTTATTGCCTGGAGACGTGATTTCTACAGGAACTCCAGCTGGCGTTGGCCTTGGATTGACCCCTCCTACTTACTTGAAAGAAGGTGATGTTGTAGAACTAGGAATCGAAGGGCTTGGTGAAGCAAAGCAAACAGCAATCAACGACCCAGAAGCATGAGACTGGATTCCCACCAGCATTTCTGGAAATACAATCCCCAAAAGCACTCCTGGATCACCGACGACATGAAAGTGATCCAGCGAGACTTTCTTCCGGAAGATCTCTTCCCGATTTTAGCAGAGCATAAGATTGACGGTTGCGTCGCAGTACAGGCAGATGAAAGTTTCAGAGAAACTGCCTTCCTATGTGATTTGGCAGAAGAACATGAGCAAATCAAAGCTGTCGTGGGATGGGTTGATTTGGGTTCTGATGATGTAGATAAGGATCTGGATCAGTTTGCTTCGCAAAAAAAGCTAAAGGGCTACCGGGAAGTTCTCCAGTCAAAACCAGTGGAATATATGCTCCGAAAGGAGTTTATCCGAGGCGTAGAAAAAATCGGAAAGCGAGGTTATACTTACGATATTCTGATTTTTCACAATCAATTGGAAGCTGCTTTGCAGTTTGTGAAAAAAGCGCCGGAACAGCCTTTCGTTATCGACCACATCGCTAAGCCAAATATCAAACTGGGTATTTGGAGAGAGTGGCAAAAGGAAATGACTCCACTTGCGGAGCGGGATTATATTTTCTGTAAAGTAACTGGCATGGTCACCGAAGCTGATTGGAAGAAGTGGACAGCTTCTGAACTTCAAGTTTATCTGGATGTAGTCCTCGAACTATTTGGTCCAAAGCGCCTGATGTTTGGAAGTGATTGGCCAGTTTGTAAGATTGCAGGAGAATATGAGCAGGTTCTGGAAGTCATCGAGCGTTTTACCGATAAACTTTCCAAGACCGAGAAAGAAGCAATTATGGGAAATACTGGTGCTGAGTTTTATGGGATTTCTGCTATGCCAAAGCCAGAAAAGTAATTTTAATTTTAATTATTTGAAAAAGAAATAGCTTCACATTCTGATTCGTTTTGCCGTAGTTTTTTCAAATTATCAAATTTTCGTGACACTGGTTCTGCTAATGTTTGACCATATTTATTATGCTAATCTAGTTATACACAGTCTGAAGCTATATTATGAAAGACAAGGAAATGCTGCTGTTTCAGGATTTGGCAGACATTATTGAAAATGGTAAAAGAGAAATCACTGCTCAAGTTAACAGCACACTTACCCTTGTTTACTGGCAAGTTGGATTTAAAATAAACACCTATATTCTAGAAAATAAGCGAGCAGAATATGGCAAGGAGATGATCCCTAAAGTTGCTGGTCAATTAGCAAATGCATACGGGAAGTCTTTTCAGGAAAAAAACCTTCGCAGAATGATGCAGTTTGCGGAAACCTTTCCGAATTTTCAGATTGTCGTGACAGTGTCACGACAATTGAGCTGGTCACATTTTATAGCACTAATTCCCTTAAAGAACCCATCGGCTATAGATTTTTACATAAAAAAAATATCAGAAGAAAAGTGGAGCATTAGACAATTAAGAAATCAAATAGAAAGAAAAGCCTTTGAGCGAAAAGAAATCGCACAAATCCAATTATCTGAAACTGACATAGAAATTCAATCTAGTTTTAAAGACCCCTATTTTTTGGATTTTCTAGGCTTAAAAGAAGGTTATTTGGAGAATGATTTAGAAGGAGCAATTCTGAAGGAATTAGAGCATTTCATATTAGAGCTAGGTAAGGGGTTTGCTTTTGTAGAAAGACAAAAACGGATCATACTGGATGGTGTGGATTTTTATATTGACTTATTATTTTTTCATAGAAAACTGAAGCGTATCGTAGCTATTGAGTTAAAACTCAACAAATTCAAACCAGCCTACAAAGGACAAATGGAGCTCTATCTAAAATGGCTCAATAAATACGAAAAACAAGAAGGTGAAAACCCTCCGATAGGATTGATACTATGTGCCGAAAAAAGTAATGAGCAAATAGAATTGCTTGAAATGGGAAAAGACGGAATAATGGTAGCCGAATACTGGACAGAATTACCACCTAAAAGTGAACTAGAAGCAAAATTGCATCAAGTATTAATGGAAGCCAAAGCAAGAATAGAACATAAGAAATTATTATAAAATGAACCTAAACCTAACCAATAAAGTCATCCTGATTTCTGGCGGAACCAAAGGAATTGGCGGGGCTATATCCAGAGGATTGATTGCCGAAGGTGCAATTCCCGTGATGATTGATCCTTCGGAAAAAGAAGGTGCAGAAATCCTCGCCTTGGGAGAAGCATTTCAGATTCCAATCCGACTTTTCGAAGCTGCTGATGCCGAAAAAGCCGTCAAACTTACGCTAGAGAAATATGGTAGAATTGATGGACTTGTGAATAATGCCGGAGCAAATGACAGTGTTGGTTTAGAAAGTGGAAGCCCTGAAGCTTTTGAAAAATCGGTAGCCAAAAACCTTAATCATTACTATCATTTGGCACATTTTGCCCTGCCGCATTTGAAAGAAGCAAAAGGTAGCATCGTCAATATCAGTAGTAAAACAGCTGTTACTGGCCAAGGAGGTACTTCAGGATACACTGCAGCAAAAGGAGCTCAGCTTTCGCTCACACGCGAATGGGCTGTCGAACTCCTACCCTACGAAATAACTGTGAATGCAGTCATTCCAGCTGAAGTTTTTACTCCGCTTTATGAAAATTGGATCAATACTTTTCAAGATCCAAAAGCAAAACTGGAATCGATCACAGCCAAAATCCCATTGGGAAAACGCATGACTACGCCTGAAGAAATTGCTTCCATGACAATTTTCTTATTCTCCGACAAAGCCAGACATATCACTGGCCAGCATCTCTTTGTGGATGGTGGCTACACCCATCTTGACCGTTCTTTATAATCCTACCCATGACCCAAAAACCTGCATTAGTCCCAAAGGAGCTTATCCTACCCTTTATCTTAATCACATCTCTTTTTGCCCTCTGGGGCTTTGCAAATGACATCACCAATCCCATGGTGGCTGCGTTTAAGAGAGTACTCGAACTGAATAATACCCAGGCCTCCTGGGTACAAATGGCTTTTTACGGAGGCTATTTTACAATGGCTTTGCCAGCTGCCTTCTTTATCAAAAAATATTCTTATAAAACTGGAATCTTACTCGGTCTAGGCCTTTACGGCTTTGGAGCATTGCTATTTTATCCAGCAGCAGCTTGGGAGAGTTATGGCTTTTTCCTGGCTTCACTGTACATTTTGACCTTTGGTTTAGCTTTCCTCGAAACCACTGCCAACCCCTATATCTTGTCCATGGGACCTGAGGCAACCGCAACTCAGCGGTTGAATTTAGCACAAGCATTTAACCCAATGGGAGCTTTGGCTGGATTATTTGTAGCCAAGCAATTTATATTAAATGCACTTCAATCGAATGCAACTGATGCGGACGGCAACATCATATTTTCCTCGCTTGATGAAGCCTCCAAAGCTGTAATTCGAACCGCCGATCTAATGGTGATTAGGAATCCCTATGTGATGCTGGGATTGGTGGTGATCGCGATTCTAGTGATCATTGCGATGGTCAAAATGCCAGAGAGCAAAGAGACAGGCAAAGTAGAATTCAAAGCTACTATGGGTCGCTTACTGAAAAACAGAAACTTCGTGGAAGGTACCCTTGCTCAAATGTTCTATGTGGGAGCTCAAATCATGGTTTGGACTTACATCTACCAATACGCAGAAGTACTTGGTATATCGAATGCCGATGCAGTTAATTATGGATATGCCGCATTGGTAATATTCTTAATCGGACGTTGGGTTTGTACCTTTTTGCTTCGCTACATCTCTCCTACTAAGTTGCTCAGCATCTTTTCTGTGCTGGCAATTATATTCACTGCTGGAGCGATTTTCCTTCCTAGAATGCCTGGGCTTTATTCCTTGGTAGCCATTTCTTTTGCCATGTCCCTGATGTTTCCTACTATCTACGGGATTGCATTGGATGGTTTGGGTGAAGACTCCAAATTTGCGGCCGCATATCTTGTGATGGCTATCGTGGGTGGTGCGATTATGCCTACACTGCAAGGAATGATTATGGATATTGGTGGAGTCGGGTATGACGATACATTGATTCTGGGCGTCCCAGAAGTTAACTTCTCCTTCATCCTTCCTCTTGCCTGCTTTGTGATGGTGTTGCTATTTAGTATTCGGGTAAAAAAGGTGGTAAAGTTGTAGTAATTGAAGGATTCTAAAATTGGAAAATTTGAAGATTATCCTGTCTGTATTTAAGAATCTTGTCTTGGTAAATATCGGCAGTAACCTGTAATCCATCGACAAAAATATAACGGTTAATTATTCTGAGTAAATCTATAGTAAACATGAAAACCCAAACCTATATTTTAATCTGTGATCTCAAAGACACTGAGGAAGCTAAGTTAGGCTATGACGAATGCCACAAGGCTGTCGCACCTGAAATCATTGAAAGTATCCGGGAGGCCGGAGTATTACAAATGACCATTTATCGCTGGGAAAACAGACTCACCATGATATTAGTGGCAGATGAGGAATTCTCATTTGAAAAGAAGGCGAAAATGGATTTAGCCAACCCACATGTGCAGGAATGGGAAAAATTCCTAAGTAACTACCAAACCAATTTGCCTGGAACACCAGAGAACTGGAGATGGGCACCCATGGATAAAGTTTTTGATTTTCACGCCTAAAATAAAACCTATGCAAAAGCCCTTTTTAGTATTCAGCCTAATCATGATAAGCATGATCGTAAATGCCCAAGAAATAATTCTTCCACTTTGGGAAGGCAACCCTCCACTTCAGAAAGATATGGGACTTGAGGAAAAGGCCATTGAAGAAGGAATCATAAGAATAGAAAATGTACAGATTCCCCAAATCGAAGTTTTCCTGCCAAGTAAGCAAATGCGCACGGGTCAAGCAGTGGTAATTTTTCCAGGAGGCGGATATCATATCTTGGCTTACGATTGGGAAGGAAGAGACTTTGCCAAATGGCTTAATACGCAGGGAATTGTAGGAATCGTAGTAAAATACAGACTTCCAGACTCCAAATCTCTCACAGATGCGAAAGAAGTTCCGCTACTTGATGCGCAGCGGGCAGTTCGCTTGGCTAGACATCATGCCGCAGAATGGATGATTGATCCAGGAAAAATTGGAGTTTTAGGGTTTTCCGCTGGTGGACACTTGGCTTCTACCGTTAGCACTCAGTATGAACATGAAGTCGATAGACCAAAAGACGCGATTGATGCACTTTCTGCTCGTCCAGATTTTTCGATCTTAGCCTATCCAGTGATCTCATTCCGAGATGCCAGCGCGCATTCTGGTTCCAGAAGAAATCTAATTGGTGAAAATGCCAGTCAGGAATTGATCGATCGTTTTTCGGGTGAATTGAATGTAACTGCTAATACACCACCAACCTTCTTGGTACATGCTCAAGACGACGCTGGGGTTCCTATTGAAAACAGTTTCCTTTACTACAATGCACTCCATGCGCACAAAGTACCAGCATCGCTGCATATCTACCCCAAGGGCGGTCATGGCTTCGGTTTTGGCTTAGGAAAAGGACCTGTTGACGGCTGGAGAGATGTGTTGTTGGATTGGCTTACTGATCTTAAATAAAATAGTTGGAAAGTGGTAAAGTTGTAAAGTTGGTCTGTCCAGACTGAGTGGAGACTAAGTCCTATCAAAATAGCTTCTTAATTACCCTTCGACTCCGCTCAGGGAGACAACATCCTACTTCTTACTACTTCACTTTACCACTTTCCAACTTCTGAACCTTACTGTTCATTAATCTTACAATCTGAATAAATGATAAAAGTTATAGCCTTTGATGCAGATGATACGCTTTGGGTGAATGAGCCATTTTTCCGGGAAGCTGAAGAAGAATTCGCCAGCTTGATGGAAGGGTTTATGCCAAGGCACAGTAGTATCAAAGAGCTTTACCTTACAGAAATCGGAAACCTGGGTCTTTACGGCTACGGGATCAAAGGCTTTATGCTCTCGATGATCCAAACAGCCTTACGGATTTCAGAACACAAAATTCCAGTTAAAGCGATTGACAAAATCTTAGAGATCGGATATGAAATGATGCAAAAGCCAGTTGAAATTCTCCCAGGTGTTGAGGAAGTTTTAGCTGAATTGCAGGGTGAGTATCGCCTGGTAATGGCTACCAAAGGTGATCTGGTGGATCAGGAGAAAAAGCTAAAGAAATCAGGCCTGGACCATTATTTCCATCACATAGAAATCATGAGCGAAAAGAAGGTGGCTGATTTCGCCAAACTCGTCCGACATCTTGATGTAGCACCTGAGGAATTTCTGATGATGGGAAACAGCTTGAAATCTGATGTCCTACCGGTATTGGAACTTGGAGGTCATGCCATTCATATCCCCTATCACATCACTTGGGAGCACGAGCGTATCGAGCACGAAGTCGAACATGACAATTTCTATCAGGCCGAGCATATCGCCCAGGTGGTGGAGATGATCAAAGCGATGTGAGGATTTTGAATTATTGATTTCGGGTTTAGGGTCTTAGGCTGCCCTCATCCGAAATCCTGCTATATCCTCGACTGATACGTATAAAGCTGATAATATCTTCCTTCCAGAGCAATAAGCTCATCATGTTGGCCACGCTCTACGATATTACCTTTTTCTACTACCAAGATCTGATCGGCCTGACGAATCGTGCTCAATCGGTGAGCAATCACGAATGTGGTCCTGCCCTTCATCAATTCCTTCAAGCTAGCCTGAATCAGCGTTTCTGATTCTGTATCCAAATTGGAGGTAGCCTCATCAAGAATCAAAATCCTAGGATCGGCCAAAATCGCTCTGGCAATAGCTATACGTTGTCTTTGTCCACCTGAGAGCTTTACACCTCTTTCACCGATTAAGGTATCTAGCCCATCCTCAAATCGATCCGTGAACTCCTGCACGTGGGCAGCCACCACTGCTTTTTGCAAATCTTCAAGACTGGCATTTGGCCTTGGGAAAAGTATATTCTCTCGGATTGTCCCTTCAAACAGAAAATCATCTTGCAAGACCACGCCTAGCCTGGAGCGAAAAGACTCTAAAGTTACAGTCTGCAGATCATATCCATCCAAGGTGATTTTACCTGAATCAGGATTTAAAAAAGTTGCAGCAAGACCAGCTATGGTTGTTTTTCCAGAACCTGAAGTTCCCACCAAAGCTGTCACCGAACCTGCAGGTGCATGAAAGTTTACCCCCTTGATCACTTCCTTATCTTCCTCATAGGCAAAGGACACGTTCTCAAATTTTATTTCTCCTTTGACCTCCTTCAAGGCTAAAGTTCTGGTACGATCATCAGCCTCGAGTGGTGTATTCATTATTTCCTCCGTACGATCCAATCCAGCAAAAGCCTCGGTAAGCTGAGAGCCAATATTGGACATCTGCACAATCGGTGCGATCATAAAACCTAGATATAGTGTGAATGCAAGAAAATCACCGAAGGTCATCTCGCCTTGCATAATCATATAACCACCCATTCCCATAATTCCAGCGGATGCCAAACCTAATAGCAATGCTCCCATCGAAGTCACAAAACTTGTTGCGGTCAAACTCGCCTTTACATTCTGGAAAAGCTCATCTACCCCGCTGGCAAAAGTCTTAATCTCCTGCTCCTCTGCATTGAATCCCTTGATCACCCGAATACCTCCCAGCGTCTCAGTAAGTCTGCCGGTTACTTGCGCATTGATCTTACCGCGTTCGCGAAAAATAGGACGAATTCTACCGAAAGCTTTTAAGGAAACTAAGCCAAATACTACCACTGGAAGTAGGACAAACAAGGTCATTTTTGGGCTTATGCTGATCAATAGGAAAAGTGAAACAATAGAGGTCAAAATTCCGCCAATCATCTGTGCAAAGCCTGTTCCTACCAGGTTTCTAACTCCTTCCACATCCGTCATGATTCGGGATACTAGCTCGCCTGTTTTCGCATTGTCAAAGAAGCGAATAGGTAGTTTGATGATATGTGCCTGAACCTGAGATCTCAACTTAGAAATCAAATTCTGGGCTTCTACACTTAGTATTTGCGTGAGTGCATAGGAAGTCGCCGACTGCACTACGATAGCCAAGACTACTCCGCCGATCAGCCATTTCAACATGGTCATATCATTGGAAGGAATGACATCATCGATCAGGATTTTACTTGCTCCAGGCAGCACTAAACTGGCCAGACGGGAGATGATAATTAAAAAGAGACCTAAAAATAAATGCTTTCTTCTGGGCCATATAATGGTCTTAAAGACCTGACCCATGGTCACTTTACGCTCTGCTTTTTTTGCCATGAAATAGTGTGTTAAGCCTGAAAAACCCATTAAACCCCTACTCAGTTCCAAATCGAAAGGAACTTAAGCTGTAAAAAGGCCATAATGCCCCTTGAGATACCCTTCCCTATTCCATTTTTTCGCTTAAATACTTCCAGTATCTTTTGGGAACATGCTGGATATGGAGCTTCATATTTTTACGGGATGGGATATTCGTACTTTTAAAATAGTCATGCCATAAGGTTTGAAATTCTAATTCCTCAGCTGCAAAATATTCAGAGGAGCTTTGTGTGGCATTAAAATTCTCTGGTAATGTTAATTGTATGATATCAACTGTTTCCAGATTATAATAAATTCCATATTCACGTTGAAGATCATAAATAACCCATTGTTGGTCTGCATATCGGCTCTTGAAATGCTTAGAAATAAGAGGTAAGACATTGAAATCCGGTTCAATAGTAGCAAAGTAAAACCCATCTTTTGTCAGGCGAAATCGGACAAAAGCTTCCATTCTATGCTTTTCTCTACCTACACTCTTGGCGATCTGCGTCACTTTCAGCACATCATCATTCCCAAAATCTGAATCTATCTGAATCTCACTTTTGAACAAATACTGAATATATCGCAATAAGAGATTTTCCACCTCTGGCTTTTCACTTAGAAAAGCATAATATATACGTGATTTGCCCGCTGCAGAGGATTTTTTCGAAATACCTTTCCATACTCGATCTGCTTTTAAAGGATCAGTCAGCACCTCTTTGATCGTCCCGAACAAAGAGTTCTGCGCAAAACCTTTTCTAAATATAGAAACCTGCTGTAATTTCAATTCAAACACCTCAAACACCGAGGTTAAAAACCCATCGAAACTACCGTCATAAACCAGTATAACATCCTGATCATTTACCATTTACCCGAACAAATTCATCTGTGGACTCAGGATTTTTTGATACTTACTGGTCGAATTTTGCAGAATAAGCGACTTCAATTGAGCCCCTGTCAAATCCCGGCGTTCAAAATCATTGGATGCACAAACAAGAAAATACTTAGCTCTATTGAGTGCCACTCCCATCCGCTGCAAGTGCTCCCAATTTAAGCTTCGAAAACGTCTTGCTTGAATGATTTTGTGGACTGACTTCATACCCAAACCGGGAATTCTTGCCAGCATATGTTTATCTGCTTTATTGACATCAACAGGGAAATGCCCCAAATTCCTGAGAGCCCAACCTAATTTTGGATCTACATCCAGATCCAGGTTTGGATGCTCATTATTCAGTATCTCGTGTACATCAAACCCATAAAACCGCATTAACCAATCCGTCTGATACAACCTATTTTCCCGTAGCATAGGTACCGCGGTACCTAGTTGCGGAAGGCGGTTGTCATTGCTGATAGGAATATATCCTGAGTAATACACACGCTTCAATTCAAACTTTTTGTAGAAGTAATCTGATGTCCACATGATTTGCTGATCGCTTTCACCACTGGCACCGATGATCATCTGCGTGCTTTGCCCAGCCGGGGCAAACTTAGGCGTGCTTTTGATAAGTTTCTTTTCTGAGTTGTACTGAATGATTTCATTCTTCACCTTAATCATTGGTTTGATGAAATCTTCGCGATTTTTATCTGGAGCAAGTAATTTCAAACCTTCCTTAGTAGGTATCTCAATATTCACACTTAGGCGATCGGCATACAAACCAGCTTCTTTCATCAATTCATCCGAAGCTCCAGGAATTGATTTGAGGTGAATATATCCGTTAAAATTCTCTTCTAATCTCAACTTTTTGGCGACAGCCACCAGTCGCTCCATGGTGTAATCAGCACTTTTGAAAATCCCCGAACTCAGGAATAAGCCCTCAATATAATTGCGGCGATAAAAATTAATAGTCAAATCCACCACTTCCTGCACCTGAAAAGCAGCCCGCTTAATATCATTACTTTTTCTTGTCACACAATAAGCACAATCGAAAATGCAGTGATTGGTCAGCAGAATTTTCAATAAAGAAACGCATCGCCCATCTTCGGTGTATGAGTGACAGATCCCCATACCAGTAGCATCTCCAAGCCCCTTAGTTGCATTGCTTCTATTGCTCCCACTTGAAGAACAAGAGACGTCGTATTTTGCAGCGTCAGCGAGTATTTTTAATTTTTCTTGTGTGCGTTCAAAGGACATAGGCCGAACTTATCAAATATGAATGGGGAATGAATTAATTAACACTTCACCAGCGGGACGCTGCGAAAATTGCTATAATGGGTTGATAAGCTTAAGCAATAGTATGCAGCTACGAAATTGTGTAAAATCACATTGCATAGCACAACCTTCTCTCTCTAGCGTATTCTAAATCCGAATTGTTAAAACGAGAGGCTTGTGTTTTTGGTTCTTGCATTCCATCGCCTCACTCATGTTTTTTAAGCTTATATAGAGCGTACTATGACATAGATTGTCAGACTTCGGATTTAGTCAAGTCTACTCCTTAAAATGAGTCATTGATAAATAGAATTAGGATCATCTACTTCTTTGCCAGTGATTTGATTTTGGTTCGGAAAGCTCCACTTCCCATCTGTCAAATCAGCTACGAACTTCAATTAGTCAACTACTATAATTGGGAACAATCCAATGCGTATTATATGTGTGAAGGGCAAATTGGCTACCCCAGAGCTAAAAAAAATTAGGTATTATTGTTCTATAATTTTAAATCAAAAAAACACCTAATGATCCGCCGCTCATTTTTTAAAAAAAGCACCACAGCCTTAATGGGACTTGGACTGTCCACAACATCCTTTGCTACAACCAAAGAAAAGAACCCAAGCGAACCGATTAAGACAGCACTAACTATAGACCAGCAAAAAGTAAGCTTTTATGCTGAGCAAATCTCTGAGTCGCTTCGGGTGGTTCATATTGCCGACACACATCTATTTACCGATGATGAAAGAGGGATTCCCTACCAAGAATATAGTAATCGAATGGCAAAGGCTTATAACCAAACCACTCACTTTCAAACAGGTATAAAAACTAATCCAGAGGAATCCTTCGAACAAACGCTGGCCTTTGCAAAAGAGGTGAATGCAGATGCTATAATTTTGAATGGGGATATTTTCAGTTTCCCCTCTGAAGCAGCCATAGAATGGGTGCTATCTAAAATAAAGGAAACTGGCATCCCCTTCATTTATAGCGCAGGAAACCATGATTGGCATTATGAAGGAATGGAAGGTTCCATGGAGTCTTTGCGGGACAGTTGGATTGAGAAGCGGCTATTACCCTTATATCAAGGCAATAACCCCTTAATGTCTGCTTATGAGATTAAAGGAATACGATTTTTGGCGATTGACAATTCTACCTACCAAATCAATGAGCAACAGTTGGCCTTTTTTAGAGAACAGGTTGCCAGTAAAATGCCCTTGGTTTTACTTGTTCACATTCCGATGTATGCTCCTGGAAAAATGATTTATTTTGGTTGTGGCAACCCTAACTGGGGAGCTGCCACGGATCGCAATTTTGAAATAGAAAGGCGTCCTAAATGGCCGGAAGGTGGACATACCCAAACGACATTTAATTTTCACAAGGAAGTATTTAATGCACCAAACTTATTAGGCGTCTTTGCAGGACATACCCATCAAAATTCGGTAGAACTAATCAATGGAAAACCCCAAGTAGTGAGCGATGATAATGCGAGTGGAGGTTATTTAGATATCAACTTTAAACCTATGGAAGAGCATGATAGAAAGGTACTGGGATAGCTGAAGCTATTGCTGTCAACCTGCGTAAACAAAAAACCGAAAGCTATTAAAATTCATCCATTCACCTTCTGGAAAAACACAAAAACACCTATTAGTAGCGGTCTGCAGAGGTATCAGATAGCGAGAGTAAATCAGGATTAGGAAAGTCCTGAACCAGTCCATTCAAAATTAGAATTTATTGCGCATAGGATTGGAAAACTTTGCGACGTTCAGGAGCAACGAAGATATTTTCAAGTCATTCCAATTTATATGAAATTCAAACTAATTAGAGGAGAGCATAAAATAAAATGGAGCATAAAAATAATAAATCGGATACCATTATCTTAAAAGCGGGCGAAGGCAGAACGTATAACTGCGGGTCAATGACAGCTGTATTTAAGGTAGATGAAAACGAAAGTGATGACAAATACAGTATTTCGGAATGGTGGCTTGAACCAAACTCTGATGGACCTGGTGCTCACCAACACGAGGACAATGATGAAGTGTTTTATGGAATTGAAGGAACAACCTCCATACTGGTTGGAAACAAATGGGTAGATGTCGAAAAAGGAACTTTTTTAAGAATACCGGCAAAAACTATTCACGACTTTGCAAACAAGACAACAGAAATGTGTGGAGTTCTTAACTTCTTTATCCCGGGTGGTTTTGAGAGAAATATGCCTTCAATTGTCAAGTGGTTTGAAAAAAATAAATAAACAACAACCCGCTAGTCTATTGAACGGTCTTAAGTCATAAGCCCACCGTGCGTCTCTCACATCACCCTACAATGGCCTTCCCGAAGCAGGTAGTCGCTCTTGGCACCAGCTTTCCCTTACCAATTACATTTAAGATAAGGCTATGCAAAGGGTCTACAGGATATTTTCTGATCACTCAAACTTTCACGGTAAATCATACAGATAACGATCTTCCCTAGTTCCTTAGTTTCGGATACCAGCCTACCCTTATTTTAATCGTGAATTCCGCGTTTAAAGCACTTTCTTCACGATTTATTTATATTCTATAATGTTCATGAATGCTCCGCATTTCACCCGTTGGAACGATCATCTTTTTGGTATATATTCACTATTCAAGGCAGATGTTAACTACCTAAATGGTGGCGTGGCAACTTAAAAATGAAATCATTATCACTCAAATCAGGCCTAACACACAAAGTATTAGTTTCAAAATCCCTCGCAAGCCAAAGCCAGCTAGATTGGTGGGTATTGTATAAACCGACACAGTAGCAACAAATAATTCATAAGAAAGAAATGAAATTAATTTATAGACCTATGACGGCAGACGACTGGACAAACGTTGCTGAAATATATAGACAAGGTATTGAAACAGGCAACGCAACCTTTCAGCAAGAAATACCTACTTGGGACGAGTGGAACAACGGACATATTAAATCCTGTAGAATTGTTGCAGAAATTGACAATGAAATTGTTGGTTGGGCGGCTCTATCTGCAGTTTCTGGACGATGTGTTTATGCTGGTGTTGCCGAAGTTAGTGTTTACGTCGCTAACAAATATCGTGGACAAAAAATAGGAACTAAATTACTTGAGAAATTAATTACTGAAAGTGAAAACGAAAAACTATGGACATTGCAGGCAAGCATATTTCCTGAAAATATTGCAAGTTTAAAAATTCATGAAGAACACGGATTTAGAAAAATTGGACATAGAGAAAAAATAGGTAAAATGAATGGAATATGGCGAGACACCGTATTATTAGAACGCAGAAGTAGAATAATTGGAATTGATTAAAAAAACTACGAACTGTCAATCGTTATCTTGACTAGGACCTCTCCCCCTCACTGTAGGTACGGATCAAAAAAAGCCTCTTGATTTCTCAAGAGGCTGTAAGTATGGTTTTTCAATTACTGATTACTTTGTTTTTGGAAGTACGTTTGAAATCAGAGAAACTTTTTCTATTGGCTCAGAAGCATTGGAATAGATCCTCACAACTGAATTCTGCTTGCCCATTTTTCCAGCAGAATTGAAGGAAACTTTGATCTCAGAAGATTTACCTGGAGCGATTGGCTCCTTAGGCCAGCTTGTGGCAGTACATCCACAGGTGACTGCGACATTTGAAATAATCAGTGGAGTGGTTCCAGAATTTGTCAATTCAAAGGTATGCTCTACTTTATCTCCCTGCGTGATATCACCAAAATCTATAGATTTTTCTTTGAAAGTAATTACCGCGCCACTTTGTTCCTGAGCGTTTGCATTAAATGCAAACACCAAAGCAAATACAGTTAATAGAAATCCTAATTTTTTCATCTGTTATATATTTTATTTTCAATGGTCATATGAACTCTCACATGGTTTATGACTATCCTACTGTGTGACGATAACTGCCATGCTCGATTTCATGGCTATTATTTGGTCTTCAAATATTCAATTTTTTGTATCAACTTCAAAATAACGGATTTTAAAGCTGTTGGATGTATTAAAATGAAAATACCTTGCCAAAAGTTTATTAAATGCAGATTTAATTTAAAAACTTTCCAAATCAGAACCCTCTATCTCTTTTGGTTTTACGAAAAAAACTGGTGCGAAATTCACAAGATAGAGTTCTTCTGTAGCTCTAGTCATCGCAGTATACAGCCACCTTGTAAAATCCTTATCGACCTGATTTTCTGGAAGATACCCCTGATCTACAAAAACAGCTTTCCACTGTCCACCTTGAGCTTTATGGCAAGTCAATGCATAAGCAAACTTGATTTGCAAGGCATTTAGAAAAGGATCTTTCCTTATCAATTCCTTTCGCTCTACTTTGCTGGCGACATCCGCATAATCTTCCGATACCTGCTGATACAAGCTTCTATACTGCTCGCGAGTCAAAGAAGGACTGGGAGAATATAGCGTATCAAGGATCACTTTAGCCTCAAAGTGGGGCTCTTCTGGATAATCCAACAACCTCAGCTCCAAGGTTGCAAATCGCAAACCGTAGAATTCTTCAAAAGAGCGGATTTTCATTACCTCAGCCATATCACCATTAGCCAGAAAATTCACCTTTTCCGACTCAGCCATATAGGTATAATTATTCTTAACTATCATCAGCAAATCTCCTGAGCTTATTTCATCATCAAAAAAATGGATGGTACGCCTGATGTAGAGGTTGTATTGGACCGCAGCTTTATTGGAACGGGTGATGATGGTCGTGTTCTCTGTACTAAACTTATCATACGCATACCTCAATCCATCCTCCAGACGCTCTCCGGTCATTTTAAACATATCTTTAAATTGACTGGTACTGATCTGTATCTCCTGCTTCTCCAGCTGCAACTGATGCCGGAGGTTAGTGGCATTATATAGAATCCCTGATTCTAATCGCTGACGCATTACTTCTGTCAGTTCGATAAAGTCAGCTTCCAGGCGAAAATGTCTCAATAGATAATCTGCTTCCAACGCAGGACTAAAATCACTACCCACAGGAGGTAATTGCGCAGTATCTCCAACCAAGATCAATCGATTATTTTGCCCATGGAAAACAAAGCTGATCAAATCCCCGAGCAGATTTCCTGACATTCCTCCATCATCTGCCAGCATGGAGGATTCGTCTATGATAAAGACGGTGTCCTTGTAATAATTCTTTTGAAGAATAAATCCTCCACCCAAACTTCCATCTTCCGCCTTGGGTTTATAAATAATCTTATGAATGGTGTATGCAGCACGTCCGCTGTAATTACTCATAACTTTTGCCGCACGTCCAGTTGGAGCAAGCAAAAGGGAACGCATGGATAATTTGGGAAGTGCTTTCACTAAAGCAGAAATAACAGAAGTCTTCCCCGTACCGGCATACCCACGTAAGACGAAAGTCGGCTTTTGCTCAGGCTCCATAAGAAGAAACTTATTCATCTTAGAGAAAAAGGTAGCCTGACCTGTGGTAGGCTCAAAAGGGAAATATTTACTCAGCAATGTCGAGGGTCTCGGCAGTGACTCATTATCTTTACTCATACAAACGAATGTAAATGCCAAAAGACAAAATCAGCAAGGAAATCGAATCAAAGTTTGGAAATCAACTCAGATCACGTGTAAATGGTATTTTGATAGAGGAAGAAAAAATCTTGATGATCAAACATTTAATGGGAAACGGCAGAGTACTATGGTCTGTACCAGGCGGTGGAATGCATTTTGGATTTAGTGCTTCAGAAAATTTAAAACGAGAGTTTTCTGAGGAAACTGGCTTAGATGTAGAAGTAAAAGCCTATCTTTTCGTTAACGAATACCTGGCAACACCACTTCACGCGATGGAACATTTCTTTCTCGTGGAGAAAATTGGAGGGAAATTCACACTAGGAACGGATCCTGAGCTTTATCCAGATTCTCAAATTATCGAAGAAATCAGGTGGATGGACATAAATGAAATCCGATCATTGCCTAATGAAGCCCTTCATCAAATCTTTTGGGGAATAAAATCACTAGAGGACTTAGTATTGTTGCGAGGATATTTTAATTTTGGAAATAATTCTCTAAAATAGCACGATTTATAACCTTCAACCTTACCCAGATTCTTAAAAATTTATCAAATGAATTTATCAAAAGTACTATCCTTGGTCTTCTTCGTAGTGGCAATTGGTCTTGGCTACCTTCTCTGGAAAGGTGTTGACGACGTAGTTGAGGACGAAAAAAGAATTGCACGTACAGAGGCAGCAATAATCGAAAAATTACAAATGCTAAGAGATGCAGAACTCGCATTTCAAGCTTCTAATGGAAGGTATGCTGCAAACTGGAATGAATTAAAGAATTTCATCCAAACTGGTCAAATCTGGCTTGTACAAAGAACTGAAACTACTAAGGTGCTAGATTATGGCGCAGAAGAAGTATCAGTAGAGTTCGATACTTTGGGTTCTGTACCTGTTATTGATTCTTTATTTAATGAAAGAAAATATCCTGATTTCAACCTTGACGCCTTGGTAATAGTACCAGGTTCTGGAGGGAAACAGTTTGAATTCTTTGCAGACAAGGTGGAAAGAAACTCCTATGAAATCTCTGTATTTGAGATTAGAGATCCTGCTCCAATCAACCCAGATAGAAGACTTAACAATAATGAGAAAGCTCTGAAAGTAGGTTCAAGAACAGACGCCTCTACCGAAGGTAACTGGAAATAAAACCTCCTATTTTGGAAAGTAACCTCAAAGTATTCAAAAGTGATAGGTTTGATGTGGAAGATGCATCAAGCCTATCACTTTTTTTGTATCCCGATTCTTTATTCATCTTCGCGAAGGATAAGAACAATACAAATATTTGTATCCACGAATATTTGAATTTCAACTGGAATTCATTAGAACAGCTGGTGATATCTGATCACTTGTTGAAAAATGACATTCCTGCTACGATCTATCTACATCATCCTATTTTTAGCCTAGTTCCGGGAGTTTTATTCCAACCTGGTGAAGAGGCTACCTATTTGTCGTTTGCAAGCGAACAACATACTAACACAAGCTATTTCAACACACCTCTGGACAGCAATAACCTTCAGGTTTTATCTGGAATAGAAGGAAAACTGAAAAAATCTCTTCAAGCACGTTTTTCAGAATTGACTTTTCATCATGGTTCTGTATCCTTTTTATCTTATCTCTTCAAAGAGAGGTTCAATTTGATTGGACAGGAAATTTTGATCAGCATATTTGGAAATCAAATTTATGCTGCAGCTTTTTCGAACCAAGAACTTACTGCTTTCAACATGTTCTCTATAGATTCTAATGCAGATATCTTGAAGTATGCATTGATTTTCATTGAGCAATTGAAATTTGATAGAAATCACGTACGCATCAGCCTTTTTGGGGCTACTTCTGAAAGCGGGATTACTGAAGAATGGGGAAAAGAATATTTTCATCATTTTAGACTCCTGAGTCCTCATGCCAATCAAAATTACACGCATGGTTTCAAACATTTGAAATCTGTCAATCTATTTGAAACTAATTGGCAATTTGATTAAGCAAAATACTCATGAGTCAAGTGAATAAAGAAACTATTGACATGAAAAAAATAGCCATTTTCCCTGGTTCCTTTGATCCTTATACACTTGGTCATCACGACATAGTGATGAGGAGTCTAAACTTGTTTGACGAAGTAATTATCGGAATTGGCTATAACTCTACTAAAAAATCCAGGTATTTTGAAATAGATGATATGGTGAATAAGGTGGAGAGTGTGTATGAAAACATTCCTGGAGTAAAAGTGATTGTCTACAACGAACTTACCTCCACCCTAGCCAAAAAGCATGACGCTAAATTTCTAATTAGGGGATTGAGAAATACTACCGATTTTGAGTACGAAAATACGATTAGTCAAATGAATCGC
Organism: Algoriphagus winogradskyi; assembly: GCF_900182815.1. Lineage (GTDB taxonomy): Bacteria > Bacteroidota > Bacteroidia > Cytophagales > Cyclobacteriaceae > Algoriphagus > Algoriphagus winogradskyi. Next base: position 483,880 of record NZ_FXUA01000001.1, read on the forward strand.
TACCTCAATGCTGAATTGGAGACGGTATTTCTGATTACCTCTCCAAGATATGCTGCGATTAGTTCGACCATTATTCGGGAAGTTCATCGATTCGGCGGAGACGTCACCGAATTCCTTCCTTATAATGTCTGAGGTTTCAGGTGGCTCTTTATAAATTGCTTGAAGAGATACCGCATCGAAGGATAGGAATTGATTAAGGCTATTTTTGCATCAGCCTCAAAAAACCATCTGATATCATCTATTCCCTCTTCTTTTTGCGGCGTCATGTCGACATCGCTGACGCAATCCATCTCAAACCAATAGGTCTTCTTTAGGATGCTTTTTCTGTCTTGGGTGTAGGTATGCCAAGTATTGCAGATCTTCTTGCCCGCTTTCACTTTCACAGCACACTCCTCTTCCACTTCACGTAAAGCACATTGCTTTGGAGTCTCTCCTTTTTCAAATTTTCCTTTAGGGAAATCCCACTTCCCTAATCTAAAAATGAGGAGCATTTTATCCTTTTTGGATACGATACCGCCTGCAGCTTTAATAATTGAAAAACGACTCTTTACAAACTTTTTCAGTGCTGCTTTATCCTTAGTCACCAAAGTGATCGAATCCAGATCTTTGAGCTTTCTGGTGCGCAGGATATACAATAACCTAATGATCAAATCATGCGAAGGCTCATGAAAAAGCACATCATCTTTCCAAGGCAAATGTGCAGGAAGCTCCTCCATATCAGAATAAACTGTTTCGTAAGACTTAGAAGGGTTCAATTCTTCGTAGCTTATCAGATCAAAAGGTTTGTCATTCACAAAGATTCTCATGATGAATCAAAGATTTTGGCGTGGTTGCAATTAGTCAAAAGTGCATATTTTTTTCACTTGCTACAACCTTAGGCTAAGTTTATCTCTTATTTTTGCTACATGGAAATTTTAGACGCGAATGTAGCTGCTGAAGTAGCTGATAAATTATTGGAGATTCAGGCGATAAGACTTCAACCTGAAAAACCTTTCACCTGGGCTTCAGGCTGGAAATCCCCTATTTATTGTGACAACAGACTTTCATTGTCTTTTCCAAAGGTTCGCACCATGATCAAAGAGCAGTTGATCAGGAGCATTCAACATTATTTCCCAACTGTGGAAGCAATTGCAGGAGTAGCTACCGCTGGTATTCCCCAAGGAGCTTTACTTGCCAATGATCTTGATTTGCCATTCATCTATGTACGCTCGAAAGCAAAAGGCCATGGAATGGAGAACATGATAGAAGGAAAGGTGGTACCGGGCCAAAAGGTAGTGGTGGTAGAAGACTTGGTCTCAACAGGGGGAAGTTCTCTCAAAGCAACGCAAGATTTGTTAGACGCAGGGTTTGAGGTACTGGGAATGGTGGCCATTTTCAGCTACGGATTTGATGTGGCTACTCAAAACTTCGATAAGGCAGGTGTGAAACTTGTTTGCCTTAGTCATTATGAAGCCATGCTCCCTATGGCTGTGCAGAGAAAATACATTACAGATGATACACTGGAGTCTCTTTCGGAATGGAGAAAAGACCCATCGGTTTGGAAGCAATAAGCTATAGAAATAAAAAAATGGCAGTGAGAAATCACTGCCATTTTTTGTTTTATAGTCCCTTTCCTACTTTTCAAAAAGACCAATTGATCCTCCAACCCAGTCTTTATCTTTATTAAATTTTACACCAATCATCTCCCCGCGGCTAAGTCTGGCCAGGTTTCCCACCAAAGAGGGCTTCTCGTCCTTTTCTGGCCACAAAACCAAAATCCTTACTTCAACTTTCACCTTGCCATCGGGAGACTGAATCACAGGAGCATAAGCTACTTTTTTCTGAAGTATATACAGATCCTTGTCCTTCACTTGCTCTATATCCTCTTTTTCCACATTAAAAATCACTCCTGAGCCTGAAAAGGAAAACAAAGGCTTTAATACATAATTCTCCAGATCCTCAGGAATCTCGTCTATCTCACTAAGCAACTTGGTTTCTATAAAATATTTCCCCTGAAGATGGGGCAGTATAAACTTCGAAATCCTAGTGTACCAATTGGGATGCCCAGCCCATTCTACATCCAAATTATCTTGAAAACTGAACTGCAATTTCAAGTCTTTGCGCAAGTCCAGCTCATCAAAAATCACTCGATTATAAATTCGCTTGATATGAATTTTTGTACCGGATTCATCTTTATAAAAAAGTTGATTTCCCTCTTTAATTACATCAGTGACGCAAATGACTGGAATTCCTAAATCTCTGCGGCAATAGTAAAAGTCTATCTTGGTATTCTGTTTTTCCGGCTCTATCTCCAGCAAAACCACTTCTGAACTATCATGTCCATTGAAAACAACTTCCTTCAGTTTCTCCAAATATCGATCTGCATCCATCCCAGATAAATAAGGCGTCAATTCACCAATAAATGGATACTGCTTTTGAAATTTTTGGTAAAGATTGAATTGAAAATTGAAAATGGAAGGAAAGCCCTGCACTTCGATAAGTTTGGGCACTATGTTTCCGTTTTCTTCACAAATCCCAAAATCGATAGCCATAAATTGGGTATGGGCATCTTCATGGGGAACCTCAGTATTTAGATCGATTGCCCGCTGAGTAAGGGCTTTGAAGTCTGGTTTTCCTACGAAATCACAAACTTCCAGACAGGCTTCTTCCAATTGCTTTTTCAGCTCATTTGGAATGAAAAATGGGGTTTCTGCTACTCTGAAAGTTGGCGCATAATTGAAGTCCGCAGCTATATCGGCAAGGAAATCCTGATATTTCTCAACAGAAAATTCCCTATTAAATTGAGCTCTCAAGGATTCAATCATGGCGTTTTAAATTAAAGTAAGAGATTTGGAAGCCTTTACTAATTGGATCGATTGCTCAAGGAAATTTGGAATGAGCGTCTCGTTGGTTTTGTAGATTTTATCTTCATCTACCAAATGCTCCAGCATTCTCCTAAACTTAATTTTACCCTTTACCGCAATAATTTTTTCTTTGACTTCAGCCTTTTTCAAATGCGCCAAGAAGCTTATAGGATCCGCTTCAGGGTGGAATTGCGTTCCTACCATTTCTGGAGAAAACCGAATAGCCATAATTGCCCGCTCATATTCCACATGATCACGAATCTTCTCCAGCGCAATAATTTTAGCTCCAAGGACCTTGAATTTCTTTAAATCAGGCTGAATCACTTGATAATCTCGGGAATCTATCGCCCAGAAAGGATTATCCAGATTTTGCAGCAAGGAATCCTTGTGTCCATCGGCTGTCTTATGAACTGACATTACTCCGAAAGAAGTAGATTTTCTCTTAGTAAGGGTGCCTAATCCAAAGTGCCTACAGGCCATTTGGAAGGAATGACAAATGAAGAGAATGTATTTCTTATGATTATGATTTTGGTTCCAGATCCATATCTGGTCCAAAAAATCAAAATATTTTAAATCCCAATGACCATCTCCATCCATTGGATTTCCTGGTCCACCGGTGGATATAAAGAGATCATAATCACGGATTTCTGGTATTTCGGCTTTGCCTCTCACGTCAAATACCTTGTAGGTTAACTGGCTATCGAATCTAGCCACTATCTCCTTGATACAACGCATCCCCTGATTTGGCTCGCCATCGTACATATCCAAGATCGCCAAGTTCAATTTTTTCTTTCCCACGTTGCCTAATGTTATTTTTCGCTCGCAAAGGTAATAAAAGCCCTTAAATCCCTTCGTTAAACTTTGAAGTGATCATATCTACTACCTTTTTCAAATCTTGAGTTTGATTAAAAACTGCTAATTGTTGATCTGCCCCAGTTCCATTTTTAAGGATTTGATGCACATAATCGATTTCGGATCGACTATCCAATTCATCCACCACGTCGTCTATAAAATCCAAAAGCTCCATGATCAATTCGGAAGTAGGGACTTCTATTTTCCTTCCAAAATCAATAAGCTTCCCTTCAATACCATTCCTTGCTGCGCGAAACTTATTTTCTCGGATCAGCGCTATTCTATAAATATTAAAACTAGTGTTGCTCAAAAGAAGCTTATAGAGTTTAGCAACTACAGCTTGAATTAAAGCAACGATACAAGTAGTCTCATCTACAGTGAGACACATGTCGCAAATGCGGAATTCAATAGTGCTGAAAAATGGATGAATCCGTAGATCCCACCATATTTTCTTGGGATTGTCTATGCAGTTCGTTTTGACCAAAGTCTCCAGATAATTATCATAAGACTGTACAGAATCAAAATATTCGGGTAACCCAGTCCGCGGAAATTTGGCAAATATCTTTGCTCTAAATGCCTTAAAGCCTGTATTTCTACCCTCCCAAAAAGGTGAATTTGTTGTCAGCGCATAAATATGTGGCAGAAAATAACAGGCTTGGTTCATCAGCTGAATTGCAATTTCCCTGTTATCAATCCCCACGTGAACATGAAGACCAAAAATCAGATTAGATCTGGCAATATCTTTTAACTCGTCTACAATTACATGGTAGCGTGGATCATCAGTAATCTCCTGATCTTGCCATCTGGCAAAAGGGTGAGTACTGGCTGCTCCAACCACTAAATCTTGTTTAGCGGCTAATTCGGATATTTTATTTCGAAGTGAAGAGACTTCAGCTCTTGCTTGGGCTACATTTTCGCAAACATTGGTACCCACTTCTACCACCGACTGGTGCATTTCTGCTTTCACTTGCTCCTTCAGCGTGATCTTTCCCCCCTCCACAATTTTAGACATGTGAGAACGAAGATCTCTAGTTTCAGGATCTATTATCTGATATTCTTCTTCTACCCCCAATGTAAATTTGGGAAGCTTTTTCAGTGATGAAGCCATGTTATATCGTTAAGCTGAAATTTTTTAGAACCTCTTGGCAGTACTCACAGAATCCCTCATAAATGTCCCCCAGGTGAGATTCATTTTACCTGGTTTCTGCGCTTTGGCATAGCTGATTGCCATTTTCGCAGCTTCTTCTACCACCCATTCAAAATTTTCTGCTCCTACAGAATTCACGTCAGCATCCGGAGCGGGATTTCCAAAATCAATTGCATAGGGAATACCATCTTTCACCGCAAATTCTACCGTATTGAAGTCATAGCCTAGCCCCTTGCATAGACGCAAAGTATAATCTTTGACGGTTGCCAATAATTTTTTTGAAGAAGGTGGCCCATCGACCACATACCTAATATGATGTGGATTACGTGGTTCGTAAGGCATGATTTTGACGGCTTTTCCACCAAGACAATACACTCTGAAATACTCTTCAAAAACAATTTCCTCCTGAAGCATCATAACTAACTGACCAGTTTCTGGGTGTGTTCTAAAAAACTCCTCCTTATCCTCTAAACGGTAAACATTTTTCCAGCCTCCTCCAGCATATGGCTTCATATAAGCAGGAAAACCTACATAATTAAATATGCCTTCCCAGTCTAAAGGAGCTACCAAATTTCTAAAAGACTTGGAAGTGGTATCATCCGGATGTTTGGAAGAAGGTAAAATCACTGTTTTGGGAAGTGGTACTCCCAATTGATCTGCTAGGGCATTGTTGAAGAATTTATCATCTGCACTCCACCAAAAAGGGTTATTGATCACGGCGGTGCCAGTTAAGGCAGCGTTTTTCAGATAGGCTCTATAGAAAGGGACATCCTGAGAAATTCTATCAATTATCACTGCATACTCTGTTAATTGATTTTGGATCACCTTGTCAATTTGTACCGCTTCTGCGACAATTCCTTTTTCAGCTTTTTGATTTACCCTATCTATAAAAGCTTGAGGAAAAGTGTCCTCCATTCCGAAAAGTATTCCTATTTTTTTCATATCGTATGATAATAAGTTGACCTAATTAAACTTAATTCTGCTGAGGTAATGAGGGAACATTTCTTTCCAAACATCCCAATCATGCTGACGGTTTTGCCTTACATCAAACCAATGATTGATGTTTTTGGCTCTAAGTGTATCATGTAGCTTAATATTCGCATCAAAGCATATATCCCAATTTGACGTTCCCAAAACGATATCCATTTTCCATAACTCTTGGTCATGAAGCCCTGGCAAATACTCTAAGGGATTATTATAGAAGATATCATCGTGCTGATAGCCATCCATAAAGCTCCGAATATCAAATGCTCCAGACATACTAAACATGTGGCTCACATAGCCGGGATGCCTAAAGGCAAAATTGGCAGCATGATATCCTCCAAAGCTACAACCAGCCATAACCACCTTAGCCACAGGGGTATTTAATCTGATTCGCTCTACTATCTCATGACAAATCATTTTGTCATAAGCGACATGATGCTGAATTCGCTGATGTGGGTGAATGCTTTTGTTGTAAAAACTATCCGCATCATTGCTAATTGGACAATAAATTTTGATGAGTCCTTGCTCTATATACCACTGAGCCGATTTCACTAAACCCATGTCCCGGTTTTCATGAAAAGAGCCTTTTGAAGTAGGGAAAACAACGACAGGGTAGCCAGCATGACCAAAAACCAACATTTCCACATCCCGCTGCAGGTGGGGAGAAAACCATTTTAAATATTCTTCTTGCATAAATAAAATTTCAACTAACAGTGAAAAATCAGAGGTTTTCTCTCATTTACAAATACTAGTCAAAATATCCTAAAAAGAAAAGAAAGATGGGTTAGGTTGCTGAAAAAAGATTAATTATCACCTATTCAAATCTAGGTCTGGTCTCATTTTATGCAGTGCATTTCGGATCAATCCTACCATTATATAGAGTAAACATGCCCCCACAAATAACCATTTGGTGGTACTGAAAAATGAAGCCATGTACCCAAGCGTCACGCTTTCTGCAGGAAATTTTAGTATTAATCCTGAAACTGAGAGGTTTTCGAAAAGATCCAATAGTACCGTGATAACAGGCAAAACTACCAGACATTTTTGTTTCCAGACTTTACAATTAAGCCCAATTAGCAGCAACAAGTAAAAAACCATGTAAGGGGTGTCCAAAAGCCATATTACCATGAGATACTGTTGCCTCATGCCTTCTCCCATACTATGTAAAACATTAAATGCCTCACGAGCAGAATAGGCAAATCGTAAATCCAATGCCAAATTTGGTGGCATGTAACGATTCAGCAGGAAATTGAAAGTAATAAACAAGGCAAAAAGCAAAACCAAAATGAAGGGCTTTTCTAACTCTTTAAAAATAGTTTTCATAGAAAAATGTTCTGCCAAAAATGAATTGGGTACAAGTTACAAGATTCTAGTCTAAAGTTAAAAGTTAAGTCATCACAACTGATCTCTAAATTCTAAATTTAGATTTTAAACCAACTTGCATACATAGGATAGTTTTTAGCTGTTCTAGAAATCACCTCCTCCATTTCAATACCAGTATCTTTTACTTTTTTCGCGGGCATTCCGGCATAAATTGAATTTGCCTCTACAATAGTATTAGCTAAAACCACTGCCCCTGCAGCGATCACCGCACCTGAGTTGACAATTGCTCCATCCATCACTATCGCCCCCATTCCAATCAACACTCGGTCATGGATCGTACAGCCATGAACTATGGCATTGTGGGCAATGGATACTTGGTTACCAATGTAAGTACCTGCCTTTTGATAAGTGCAATGTATTATTGCACCATCTTGGATATTTGTATCATTCCCAATACGAATTTCATGTACATCCCCTCTTACAACTGCATTGAACCATATTGTACAATTATCCCCCGTCTGCACATCTCCTACTATAGTTGCGTTTGGTGCTAGCCAACACCCATCTCCGAAAGAAGGGCTTTTCCCATTTACTTCTAATTGCAATGCCATATTCATTCTCATCAAGGTTGCCGGATTTCTAAAAAATCTCAAACAAAGTTTAACATTTTCTTTTGTGTAATGAACTTTTTAGCAAACTTTGAGTTTGCATGTATATACATATAATTTCGAAACCAAACTCACACCAATGAAAACTATCAAACAATCTGGCTTTATTCTAGCGGCTGCACTGCTAACATTTGCATGCGGCCAATCCGGAGAAACAGTAGAAACCTCTGAGGCTCAAGAAGTCGCAGCTGCTGAGGGCACTACACTTTCAATTGACAAATCAGCTACAGCTATTAAATGGAAAGGTTACAAACCTACCGGTCAGCACAATGGTATTATTCCTATTGTGGATGGCTCTTTGGCTGTTCAAGGTGAAAATATTACGGGTGGAGAATTCACTTTTGATATCACTAAGCTTGAAGTACATGACTTGGAAGCAGGTTCAGAAATGCATGGAAAATTGACGGGCCACTTGCAGTCTGCAGATTTCTTTGACGCAGAAAATCATCCAACAGCGAAATTTGAGATCACTTCTGTAGAACCATTTACTTCCTCTGATTCGGTCACCGAAGAGGAACAATATGAAACTGAAAACACGCCATCTTCAGCAACTGAATTGAATCCTGAGACTCCAACGCATTGGATTAGCGGTAACCTTACAATGAGAGGAACAACCAAAAACATCAAGTTCCCTGCTACAGTAAGCATCACGAATGGCACAGTAGCAGCAAAGGCTGGTTTTAACATTGACAGAACTGAATGGGGACTTTCTTATCAGGATGAATCAAGTGTCGCTGATAAGGCAGCAGATAAATTCATCTACAATTCTGTAGGCTTGATCTTAGATGTGAAAGCTAACTAATTAAAACAAACTCATCATTAAAGAGGAATTCTTCGCAGGATTCCTCTTTTTTTGTGCTATCAATGAAACACAACTCCTACGTCTATCCTATTTCAGATCCATCATGGATTGAAAAGCTTTGCAGATGGGCTGATCATCATTTTGATTTTTTTGCCTATACGAATGGAAACAATCACCAATATCCAGAAGGCCCTTTCGCAACCCACTTTTACGCAGGAAAAAGTCAATTATCTAAAAAGGAAATTTGGAATGAACCTAGCAGTTTTAAAAAAGTTGGAATTATTGGGTATGATTATAAAAACCAATTAGAAAATCTTAACAGTGAAAATCCTGCATTTTTCGATCTTCCTGAGGTTTGCTTTTTTGCACCCTCCTTTTCATTGAAGTTTTTAGGAGAGAAAGTGATTTCGGATGTTGAACTAAATGAGGAATTCTGGCAAGAGATCGAACAGATAACACTGCCTGAGAGACCATTTACTAACTGCTCTGTCCAACCACAAATAACCCCCGAGAACTATTCAGACACTGTAAAAGCCATTCAAAGGCACATTGTTGAGGGAAATACCTACGAAAGTAATTTTTGCCAAGCCTATACCGGCACATTCGAAAATTGGGATCCTATTTCAGCATATTTCAACTTGAATAAGCTTTCTCCAATGCCCTTTTCAGCCCTATTCAAAGCAAAATCCCAGTGGTTAATTTCAGCTTCCCCTGAGCGATTTTTGAAAAAAACAGGAAGCAAACTTATCGCCCAGCCCATTAAAGGAACAATCAAACGAGGTGTATCCAAAGCCGAAGATTTACAGAACAAAGAAACATTAGGGAATAGCGAAAAGGAACAAGCTGAAAACTTAATGATCACTGATTTGATGCGGAATGACCTGTCCAAGGTTTCCAAGACAGGATCAGTCAAAGTCACAGAACTTTTTGGGATTTATCCTTTTCCAAAAGTCTTTCAAATGATCAGTACTATAGTATCAGAATTAAAGGAGGACACCACTTTTGCAGAAATCATTCAAGCTTCTTTCCCAATGGGAAGCATGACTGGTGCTCCCAAAATCCGTACGATGGAAATAGTCGAAGAGCTGGAAAGCTTTAAAAGAGGTTGGTTCTCTGGGACATTTGGAGTGATTGAAGAAAATGGAGACTTTGATTTTTCAGTAGTAATCAGAAGCATTATCGCAGATCTGGCGGTAAAAAAACTCTACTTTGGAGTTGGCAGTGCCATCACTTTTGATGCGAACGCCGAACAAGAATATGATGAATGCAGTCTAAAAGCTAAGGCAATTTTGGAAGTGCTCAGTGGAAAATGACCAAGACATAAATCCCAATCCCATAAGGAAAATCATTCACGTGGACATGGATGCATTTTATGCCTCCGTGGAGCAGCTTGATCATCCGGAGTGGAGAGGAAAACCTTTAGTAGTCGGTGGAAATGCTGCTCGAGGTGTGGTCGCGGCAGCTAGTTATGAAGCCAGAAAATTCGGTGTCTATTCAGCCATGTCCTCTGTCTTGGCTGCTCGAAAGTGTCCTCAGCTCATATTTGCTCCAGCGAGATTTGATCGATACCGAGAGATTTCTGGTCAGATTCGAGAAATTTTCTACGAATACACAGACTTGGTAGAGCCGCTTTCACTGGATGAGGCATTTATGGATGTGACGGAAAACAAAAAAGGCTTGAAATCAGCCATTTTGATAGCTAAGCAGATCAGACAAAAGATCAAAGAACGAACAGGCTTAAATGCTTCGGCAGGCGTTTCCTACAATAAGTTTTTAGCCAAAACAGCTTCTGATCTGAACAAACCCAATGGCCAGGCAGTAATCCTTCCCGAGGAAGCTGAGGCGTTTTTAGAAAAACTACCTATCAAAAAATTCTTTGGAATCGGAAAAGTAACTGCCGAAAAAATGAGTGGTCTAGGAATTCATAATGGAAAGGACCTAAAGCAGTTTTCCCTTCAATACCTCACCCGCAAGTTTGGGAAATCAGGCATTCACTATTTCAACATAGTCAGGGGAATTCATCTCTCTGAAGTCCAACCGCATCGAATCCGTAAATCACTCAGTGCAGAGAATACCTTTGAAAAGGACCTTATTGACTTTGATGCACTTCTTGCAGAACTGAGAAAAATCTATGATGAATTAATCAAACGAATCAAAAAATCCGGAATAAAAGGAAGAACTGTTACGCTGAAAATAAAATATGCTGATTTCACTCAACAAACTCGAAGCAAAACTCAGGAGCAATATCCGGAAGAAAGCCAAATCTGGGAAATAGCCCAAGAACTCTTGGCTCAAGAACCCTTCGAAAAATCAATCCGTCTGTTGGGTTTGGGGATCTCGAATCTAAATATCACAGAAGAACATCAGCATTTCGGTGAGCAGCTGAGAATTCCTTTTGATGCAAAATAATTTATTTCAACCCTTATCAATCCCTGAGGCAGCGGCATGAAAACCCATCTCCTTTTATATTACCGTCTTTTCCCAAAGAAGCATTACTGCTTTCCAAATAATACCCAATTGCGCTCAAATCATTAATTGAAGTAGAGCTCCACCAGCTACCCCAATACCCCCCATTACCAAAACCCTTATCTACCGTTCTGTCACCACCTGGAAGTGCAGAGAAATTTGACTCATTTGTTGCTCCAACATTTTCACCTTTCCAGATAGTCGTTGCTTTCATTTTACCTCCCGCGACGGCAGCGCCTCCTAAATAATCAGAAAGTATTTTCCACTCACTACTAGAGGGTATATGCCATCCTTCAGGACATAATTTACTTTTATTTACAGCAAACCAATTGTATAGTTTCCCGAAGTCCGGATCGTTGGTAGCACTATTACCATAATAAGACCAAGCAGGCTTTTCAGTTGGCCTATTGTTATTCCATATCGCAGCCCAGACTTGCTGGGAGATGACTTGAGATATATTTCCAGCATATCGAAGATTTTCAGCAAACCAAGTTTGATCACCGATCTTTACGATTTTATAAACATTGCCATCACGAGGATCTGTGAAAGTCACCAAGCATTTTTCATTTAGTTCTACTTGATTTCCGTTGGCAAGATAGCAAACATCAATCTCAGGCTCAGCAGCAATCCAGGCTACACCTATGGCCGTGGTATTTGCACCGTTGGCAATGACTGCAAAGGCCTTATCAATAAAATTCCAATTCTTAACCATATACTCAAACCACTCTATATTTAGAAAGCCATCCAAAGTGCAGTTCTTTATCAGTCCCTCCACATTGGACATCGTGATGTTTCGAACCGTATATAAAATCTCCGAAATACTTGTACTGCTGTTGAAATTGGTAGAGGTGTGTATCAAACCAATCAGATTGAATATTACAGTCTTCTTACAACTTTCTTTTGGATCCAAAACTGGAATCAACGTTTGCAATAGATTATATGAAAACTGTCCGAGATTTTCATAGAATGCCTCATCGTGTTCAGCCCCGCTGGAAGACCCTGGTCGCCCCGTTCGATATTTAAAAGTGAAATTCCCTTCTCCTTCAACCAAAAATTGTTGATCTCCTGATTCGCTAACAATTTCACCTTTGCCACTTATTAGTTCCTGAATAGAAGCCGGAACGATTTTCAATCCTTCAACTACCACCTTCCCAACCCGGTCTGAACCTTTGTAAATCCCGATTACTGTGGTTACCGCTGAGCCTTTATTATTGAAAGTAAAATTGTTCCCCGCTTTAAATGTATTGACAGGAAGTTCTTTTTCTTCGGCCTCCATCCTCGCCGATGCAGAACTAAAAAGCTGAACCAAAGCTGCTGCGATTCCCGTGTTGGTCTCATCAAAAAGTGGCTTTTTCAATTCGAGGTTTTTAAGTATTTCAGATTCTAAAAGGCCAAAAGCAGGATCTGCCAAGGCTTTTGCCATAAAGGACTTTTTACCATCATCCGAAAGTGAAATTACTGCAGGAGTCATCATCACCATAGCTAAAGCTGTAGTTCTTGGAGTGATATTAAAATCCGCAGCTCCCGGATAAAAATATCCCATCAAAGCTACCTCAGAGTTGGAATACCTCGCAAAAAAAGCAGTATAAGCACCCTCCAAATTCCCCCTCACTATACGGTGAGGCATCAATATTAGAAAATACATTCATTACCTCGAGGTCTTCTGTGGACATTCCCTCCGGCAGTAATATCCTGCCTCGGATATCCTTTCCTTCAAAATATTTATCATTAATATTCTGTGGATTCTTGTCATTATCTCCATTCTTGGAGTCACATGATTGAAAAAATGCAGTCGTAAAAATGACAATTATGTATGTGAACAAAATATTCTTAATGACTTTCATATAAGTTTCCTAAAAATTTAATTTTTAAAATACAATTAAATGGGTTTAAAAAAAATATAAACCGACATAAAGAATACTTTTACTACTAATTCGATAAACAATAAATGCGAAATCGATATGGCTAGATTATAAATATTAAAAAAAACTAAATCCCAAGAATTCCTGCCATTTTGTCCGCATTTTCGTAATTTCGCCTTCCGAAAGAAGGAAAGAAGAAATTACATGAAATCGAGCCTGCCTGTGGCGGACAGGCATGACTCAAAAGTCATACACTGGCATTTCCCGATAGCTATCGGGGTTACGCTGCGAGATTCCATATGCCCTTCGTAAGACAGATTTTAGAAATATGAATAATTTGATTGCAGACATTGATATCATCTCAGGGGAAGAAGCACAAGCGTGCGACTTCAAAACTACCGTAGATGAGAATACCGGAAAAACCCGAAAACTATATATTGAAAGCTACGGTTGTGCGATGAACTTCGCAGATTCCGAAGTAGTAGCTTCCATTATGAAAGAAGGAGGATACGACACCACTTCTGATTTTTACCAAGCCGATGCTATTTTCCTTAATACTTGCTCCATCCGTGAAAAAGCTGAGCAGACAGTAAGAAAACGACTTACAGATTTTCAAAGAGCCAAAAGAGCTAAACCTTCACTCACAATCGGAGTTTTGGGATGCATGGCTGAGCGACTCAAAGAAAAACTACTAGAGGAAGAAAAGCTAGTGGATATAGTGGTTGGTCCAGATGCTTATCGTGATCTTCCAAACCTACTTTCTGTTGCAGAAGAAGGTCAAAAGGCGGTAAATACATTTCTTTCCCGTGAGGAAACCTACGCAGACATCTCCCCTGTCCGATTGAATTCCAATGGCATCACCGCATTCATTTCTATCATGCGTGGATGTGATAATATGTGTTCTTTCTGCGTAGTGCCCTTCACTCGTGGTAGAGAAAGAAGTCGCGATCCACATTCCATCGTAGCCGAAGCAAAAGACCTATTCTCTAAAGGCTACAAGGAAGTGACCCTTCTCGGTCAAAATGTCGATAGCTACAAGTGGTCCCCGGAGGAGAACAATAAGGCAAGACTAAACAAAAAAGAAGAAGAAGTAAGTACCGTAGTCAATTTTGCCAACTTATTGGAAATGGTAGCCTTGGTAGATCCCTCTCTAAGAATACGTTTCTCCACTTCTCATCCAAAGGACATAACAGATGAAGTCTTGTACACGATGAAGAAGTACGATAACATCTGCAAATACATCCATTTACCAGCACAAAGTGGTAATTCCCGCGTGTTGGAATTGATGAATAGAACCTACGATCGGGAATGGTATCTGGAAAGAGTTTCCAAAATCCGAGAAATTTTAGGCGAAGAATGTGGCATTTCCTCTGATATGATTACAGGATTTTGCAGTGAAACTGAAGAAGAGCATCAGGACACACTATCCTTGATGGACATCGTCAAATTCGATTTTTCTTACATGTTCTTTTACTCTGAAAGACCAGGTACTTTGGCGGCAAAGAAATATGTCGATGATATTCCAATGGAAGTAAAAAAGAGACGTTTATCTGAGGTCATTAAAAAACAAAGTTCATCTTCTTTAGAGAGAAATAGGCTTGATTTGGGCAAGGAGCAAGTGATACTGGTCGAAGGCGCCTCTAAAAAATCAGCTGATGAATTCAAAGGAAGGAACTCAGCAAATAAAGTAGTAATCGTCCCAGCAGGTAATTATTCCAAAGGTGATTACTTAACCGTGAAAATTACTGATTGCACACCAGCAACCCTTTTTGGTGAGGTAATTGAAATAAACCCTCAATTATGATGATTACAAATCCGGAAGTACAAAGCGTCAAACAACGCTTCGGGATCATTGGAAATAGCCCCCTGTTGAATCACGCAATTCAGGTGGCGATGCAAGCAGCTCCCACCGATATGACAGTTTTGATCAACGGTGAAAGTGGTAGTGGTAAAGAGAGCTTTTCGAAGATCATTCATTCGCTAAGCCTTCGTAAGCATGGCAAATTCATAGCAATTAACTGCGGTGCGATTCCAGAAGGAACAATTGATTCGGAACTTTTTGGTCATGAAAAAGGATCTTTCACAGGCGCTCATGAATCCAGGAAAGGATACTTTGAGGTTACAGATGGCGGCTCAATCTTCCTCGATGAAATTGGGGAAATGCCTCTTGGCACTCAGGCTAGATTGCTGCGAGTTCTTGAAAATGGAGAATTCATCAAAGTGGGTTCTTCCAAAGTCTTGAAAACGAATGTCCGAGTGATCACTGCTACCAATGTGAAGCTTCTAAAAGCAGTAGAAAAAGGGAAGTTCCGGGAAGACCTTTATTACAGACTGAATACAGTTCCGATTTTTGTCCCACCATTGAGAGAACGAGGGGAGGATGTAGTTTTACTTTTTAGAAAATTCACTTCGGATTTTTCAGAGAAATACCACGTTCGCCCGATTTCACTAGACAATGAAGCCCAAGCTGCTTTGATGCGTTATTCCTTTCCGGGAAACATTCGTCAATTAAAAAATATTGCTGAGCAAATTTCTCTTTTGGAAAGCGAACGAGATGTAGATGCCGAAACCTTGTCAAGATATCTTCCGTCTGACAATTCTCGTCTCCCTATGACGCTTCCCAACATGTCAAAAAACAATGATTCTTCAGATTTTTCTGAAAGAGATCTGTTATACAAGGTTCTTTTTGACATGAAAAAGGATATGAACGAATTGAAAAAACTAGTATTGGATTCCTACAAAAATGGAGGATTAAACCAATCTATCATTCAAAAGCATCAAAGCCTTTTCGAGGATATGGATAGTGGATTTGGCGCTCCAGAAAGCACAGAAACTAATCCAAGTTATGTTCCATTAGTGCTCGACTCGCAGAAATCAAATTCTGTTAACAACGATGACTATGAGGATGACGCGATCGAAGACATCATTCATGAGGAAGATGATAATTCACTATCTCTGGAGAAGAAGGAAAAGGAGATGATTCTAAGAGCTTTGCGCAAGCATAACAATAAAAGAAAATATGCTGCAGGTGATTTAGGCATATCCGAACGGACACTTTACAGAAAGATCAAACAATATGAAATTGACCAGTAAACTCCATATTCTAATTTGTGGATTAGCTTTATTTCTATTCCAGAGTTGCTCCGTAAGCTATAGCTTCACAGGTACGAATATAGATTATGACCTAGTGAAAACTTTTACAGTCGAGAATTTCTTCAATGATTCTGGAGGAGGACCTGCGAATATCGAGCAGCGTTTTACTGAAGCGCTTAAGGAGTATTACCAAAGAAATACCCAGTTGGAACTCGTAAGATCAAATGGAAACTTGCAGTTTATGGGAGCAATTTCTCGCTACACCACTACTCCACAGGCCGCAGTGACAAGTACTGATCCAAATCGCCCTGACCGAGCAGGAACGATGCGTTTGACTATTGTAGTGGAAGTGGAGTATATCAACACCACAAATGAAGAGGAAAATCTAAAAAGAGGATTCACCTTTTTCCAAGATTACGATCCACGAACGACTACGTTCTTGGATGTTGAAAATGAATTAGTCGACGAAATATTCACTAATATCATACAAGATATCTTTACCGCCACAGTCGCCAACTGGTAATTTGCTTATATTCAGATTACAAGAGAGATATTCAGTTGAACGCAGCCCAACTTTTAGAAATAATCCATAAAAAAGATTCGTTAGAAAGTAATGAGGTAGAGCTATTAGAAAAGTTAGAGAAAAACTTCCCTTATTTTCTAATTCCACATATCCTCACTGCTAGGCATGAATATCAGCTGTATAATTCTAAAAACAGTTTCTCTCGAGGGTATGCAGCGATCAACAGCCCTGATAGAATTTGGCTTAAAGCGCTTATAGAAAATAACGTAGACACAGTCTATTCAACAAAAGATAATCACGAGATAGCAAGTGCTCCTGAAAAAAGGACGCTAGATCTAATAAAAAGTATTAGTAAAAAAGAAATTAAATTAGAATCGATAAAAGAGATCGAGGCTAGAGAGAATAATCAAAACTTAGCATTTGGCGGTGCACCGATTAAGTTTAATCTTAGTGCTGCAACGATGCGGTTAACTATAGTCATTGATGTAAAATATATAAATGCGGAAAACGAAGAGGAGACGCTAATAAGTGACTTCACGTTTTTCAAGGATTATGATCCAGCGACGACTACTTTCCTCGATATGGAAAAAAAGTTATTGGAGGAGATTTTCACCATCATTCAAGATATCTTCATATCGTCTGACTCTAGCGCATATTTCCCAACTAATCAATCTAAAAATACTATTCAAGTGAATGCATCCCAGTTTTTAGAAATTATTCAAAAATCAGACTCCTGTGATCGCAGCGATATGCTACAGTTGCAAAAAGTGTCTGAAAATTTCCCATACTTTCAGATTCCCCACGTACTCACAGCACGTTATGAAATTCAAAAAAACAACATAGAAAATTCCTGGTCTATAGGATATGCAGCGATCACAAGCCCCAATAGAATTTGGCTCAAAACTTTGGTGGAAAAGACCGAAGTAGCAACTACTTCTCCACAGGTGGCTACTCCAAAACCTGAAGAAAAGAAGGAAGTAATTGCGGAAATTATTGAGGTGGAAGCTAAACCTGAACCACCAAAACCAAAGCCAAGAAGAAGAAAACCTCCTAAAGACGATTTGATCGAAATGATCAAAAAGAAGGATAAAAAGGAAATTCTTGATGAGAAAAAGAAGGAGCAAATTGACCTAATCAAGGCTTTCAGCAAAAAATCCATCAAGTTGGCAACTATAAAAGAAATTGAAGCAAACCAAAATACGGAGAACCTGGCAGCTGCTAGCACTCAGATTAATGACAACATGATTTCTGAATCCTATGCAAAGATTCTTGCCAATCAGGGTAAGAAGCAATTATCCAAGGAAATTTATGAGAAGTTGGTATTGAAGTTTCCGGATAAAAGGGCTTACTTTGCGGACTTGATTGAAAAACTGAAAGATTAACACCCATATTATATGTTTACTTTATTGATTACAATTATTCTAATTTTGGCCGTATTGCTAATCTTAGTGATTCTAGGACAAAATTCTAAAGGTGGAGTTGGAGCTGCATTTGGTGGTAGCGCCTCACAAATCATGGGTGTAACCCGAACTGGAAATGTGCTTGAAAAAGCCACTTGGGTATTGGCAGTCTCTATCCTTGTATTGTCTTTGGCATCTTCTGCATTCTATTCAGGATCACAGTCCAACCAATTCTCTTCTCCTAATATTGAGAATGCGAAGCAGCAAGTGGTAGCTCCTACTTTTGGCGAAGACGAAAGCCTTCTACCTGCCACTACTGAAGAAGCAACTTCAGAGCCTGACACTACATCAGGAAACTAAGCAATAAAGTTCTATTGAATTTGAAAGTCTGCTCCCAAAGAGCAGACTTTTCTTGTTTTCAACCTATAGTGAGACAGACTTAAGCAAAAGTCTCTTACTGATAGGGACTAAAGTCTCTTCTATTGGAAATTCTCTTTGGCTATGAATTCTCCACGTAGCAGGGTTTGGCAGCTCCTTGATTTCATGCACCAGGTTCATTTTTATTTGCTCTAACGTATTGACTAAGCTACGTTGGAACACCCCTACCAGCCACATGCTAATGCTACGAAACTTTTCACCAGCGAAATGCAGTAAACTAGATTTATACCGGAAGGCATGAATATCCTGCTTTTTATCTCTGGTCATCAATATATAACCTTCCTGATTATAGATCGGCACAATCCCGACCGGCTCAAATTCAAGTTGCTCTTCCACGAAATCATAGATCGCCCTACCTTCATCTATCTTCGAAGTGATCTTGGGTAAAGCAAATTCAGTGATTAGAGATAGTTCTTTCATGATTCCGTCCTCGCTGACCTTTGATTGATAATTCAACCTTCCTTTTTGAAAGTCGATAGAATCTAAGGTCTTGGGAAACAGGTTTGCCATCTCTTTCTTACCTGATTTTAATTCGTTCAAATCACGGTAATGATCAATCAATTCTGCAAGGACAGGATAAAGCTTCATCGCATTAAAATGCTTATTAGTTTCCTGTAAATAGGCCAACAATTGATACTTTTTATACTCAAAATCTATTAGGCCTTCTGTTATCCAGTTTTTAGGTAGTGATGTCATAGGGAATAGGTTTGGATATAAATTACGAATTTCTGACAAATTTGAAGCGATGAGAGCAAAAATGGCAGTCTCTCCTGCCAAAAAAAACTGGCTGTGGACACATTTTCCCCAGCTTTTACAGCCGATTTGTCAGCCTTTAGCCAGAATCCTTGCTTGGCACAGGAAGTGCTAATAGGCAATTACATTTTAATCTAACCTTAAACGAATTTATATTATGTCAAATGTGAACATCAAACCTCTTGCAGACAGAGTTTTGGTACAACCTGCTGCAGCTGAAGAGAAAACAGCTTCTGGACTTTACATCCCAGATACCGCTAAGGAAAAACCACAAAAAGGTACTGTAGTAGCAGTAGGAAATGGCAAAAAAGATGAGCCTCTAACCGTTAAAGTTGGTGATACTGTATTGTACGGTAAATATTCCGGTACTGAGCTAAGCGTAGAAGGCAGTGACTATCTTATCATGAGAGAGTCTGACATCTTTGCAATACTTTAATAAATCATCCTTAATCGTTAACTCAAAATAGTAACAATATGTCTAAGCAATTATTTTTCAACACAAGTGCAAGAGATCAGCTGAAGAAAGGCGTTGATGCACTTGCTGACGCAGTAAAAGTGACATTGGGTCCAAAGGGACGTAATGTGATCATTGATAAAAAATTCGGTGCACCTACCATTACTAAAGATGGTGTGTCTGTAGCAAAAGAAATCGAATTGGCTGAGCCAATCGAGAATATGGGTGCTCAGTTGGTAAAAGAAGTAGCTTCTAAAACTGCTGACAATGCAGGTGATGGTACTACTACTGCTACTGTCCTCGCTCAATCTATCTTCGGTGTAGGTATCAAAAACGTAGCTGCCGGAGCTAACCCAATGGATCTTAAGAGAGGTATTGACAAAGCAGTTGCTGCTGTTGTTAAGCAACTTCAAGCTGATTCTAAGCAAATCTCTACATCTAAAGAAATCGCTCAAGTAGCGACTGTATCTGCTAACAATGACGAAGAAATCGGAACAATGATTTCTAACGCAATGGACAAAGTAGGTAAAGACGGTGTGATCACTGTTGAAGAAGCAAAAGGTACTGAAACTGAAGTTAAAACTGTAGAAGGTATGCAGTTTGACAGAGGTTACCTTTCTCCTTACTTCGTGACTAACACGGAGAAAATGGAAGTAGAATTAGAGCAGCCTTACATCTTGATCTACGACAAGAAGATCTCTTCGATGAAAGAATTGCTTCCAGTTCTTGAGCCAGTAGCTCAGTCAGGAAAAGGTCTAGTAATCATTTCTGAAGATGTAGACGGAGAAGCTCTTGCTACTTTGGTAGTGAACAAAATCAGAGGTGCCTTGAAAGTGGCAGCTGTGAAAGCTCCAGGTTTCGGTGATAGAAGAAAAGCTATGTTGGAAGACATCGCTATCCTTACTGGCGGAACAGTAATCTCTGAAGAAAGAGGCTTCAAATTGGAAAATGCTACTATCGACATGCTTGGTAGAGCTGAGAAAATCAACATTGACAAGGACAATACGACTCTTGTGAATGGTGCTGGTGATGCAGCTGCTATCAAAGGTAGAATCGCTGAAATCAAAGCTCAGATTGACAAAACTACTTCTGATTACGACAGAGAGAAACTGCAGGAAAGACTTGCTAAACTTTCTGGTGGTGTAGCTATACTTTATATCGGTGCTGCTACTGAAGTAGAAATGAAAGAAAAGAAAGACCGTGTTGATGATGCACTTCACGCAACTAGAGCTGCCGTTCAAGAAGGCGTGGTAGTAGGTGGTGGTGTAGCACTCGTAAGAGCTGCTGAAGCACTTAACAACCTGAAAGGTCTTAACGAAGATGAAGATACTGGTATCAACATCATCAGACAGGCTATCGAGTCTCCATTGAGAACTATCGTTTCTAATGCTGGCGGTGAGCCTTCTGTAGTGATCAATAAGATCAGAGAAAACAAAGGTAACTATGGCTACAATGCAAGAACTGACGTCTACGAAGACTTGTTCAAAGCAGGTGTAATCGATCCTACTAAAGTAACTCGTTTAGCTCTTGAGAATGCAGCATCTATTGCAGCACTTCTATTGACTACTGAGTGTGTAGTAGCAGATATGAAAGAAGAATCTCCTGCAATGCCACCAATGGGCGGCGGAGGAATGGGTGGCATGATGTAATCACTGGTTCACCATACTTTAAGAGGAGGTTCTAAAGAACCTCCTTTTTTATTGCCTGAGTATTAGCAGCTCCATATTTTAAATTTAAAAAAGGCGGTTAAACCTTTTTCTTGGATCAGTATTAATTGTATTTTGGCTTAGTCAATTATCCTTTTTTCTATTTCAATCCCATAAATGATCCAATTTGACACAATTTTTCTAGTGGATGACGACCCCATAAATAACCTTATTAATAAAAGGTTACTTGGAAAAGTTGGTATTACTGATAACATCATAGAATTTCTCGAAGCTGAAGAAGCTCTTAGCCAACTCAATGATATTGACCCAAACAAGTCTCTTCTTATTTTTTTGGACATAAATATGCCCGTTTTAAATGGGTGGGAGTTCCTCAATAAATACCAAGAGGCTCACCCGAATAGACGTGATAAAATAGTTATTCTTTCTAGTTCTATCGATTATCAAGATAGATTTAAAGCTCAAGGTTATAAGATAGTTTCAGGCTTTTTAGAAAAACCCCTGACCTTTGAGAAAATTAAGACTCAATTAGAGAAATACACGAAAGAATAACCCCAGATTAGTTAATAATGGGTCCCAGTCTATCCCAAATGTCTCTGATCAAAAGAAATGGAACCAACGCATTATCTCCCGACCCACCCATTCTTATAATAACCAATCCTTCTGAGGGTACGACCATCAAGAACTGTCCATTTTTTCCCATAGCCTGGTACATATCTACAGGTGCATTAGGCACTAGCATACCTGGAAAAATTGTTTGAGTTTGTGGAATCATATAAGAACTCTGCCCATTCAGCCAAGTGAGGTATCCATAACTTCGATTCAGGGTTTGAGAGGATTTTGATAACTCATTGAAAAAGTCTCCTGACCAGATCTGATCTCCGTCCCAATTCCCCTTTGCAAGCAATAAAAGCCCAAATCTTGCAAAGGAGCGGGCGTCACTATAGAACACATTATTCTCGCCGGTTCTCTGCCAAAACCCTTTCATCCCTATTTTTCCACCCAAATTTTCATTGAAGAAATTTTGATAGCTTTGACCAGATGCATTTTGAACTACCTGTTCTAACAAAGTATAAGGAGCATTGTGGTAAGCCCATCTCTTACCAGGCTCAGCTAAAAACACTAAGGAAGAAGGCTTAGTCGCATCTGAATTTGCTACTCCATCATCCAGTCCAGTGGTCATGGTTAGCTGATGAATTATTCGAATATCACGCTCTTGGTTGTTGGTGAGTGATGTCCAGCCTTCGCCAAGATATTTTTGCGTTCGGTCATTAGTTTTCAACAACTTTTTATTCTCAGCAATACCCACCAATGTAGCAGTGAGAGTTTTTCCTGCAGAAGCCCAATACCAATAGGAGTTTTCATCCATCTCTCCAGCACCAGTTAACTTATTGCCCCAATATTCCTCAACTACTATTTTACCATCTTTGAGAATGATAAAAGCTCTGGTATCCTGGGTAGGTAGCCAAGCTAGAAATTCCGCAAATTTCACTCCGTCCCATCCTAGGTCTGCTATGGATTGCTTTTCCCAAATCGAGGATTCGGTCGGGGGAAAATATAGATTTGAATTGTTAGGCGCAGGTTTTTGAGCTTCCGCACAAGCAGCGATCAATACTACCAAATACGCGAGGATCAATATTTCTCTCAAATTCTTTACCACTACTTTCTTAATCAAAATCTTAAAATGCCCCATTTTTATATTATTACAAATTAGATGTAAGAAGAGCAGATAGGTTTAATCGACCTACAAATTCAAGGTGAATCTTCTGGTCCAAAATAAGTCATAAAAAAGTAAATAAACCTATTTAATCTGTTCATCCGGCTTCAACTGATAGCAGCGTTCATGGAGCTCAAAACCAATTTTCTGGTAAAATTGAATAGAGCCTTCAGCGGAAAATAAAAATAGCCTGGCATCGGAAGCTAAGCTCCGGGCAAACTTGAGCATCCCCTTACCTATTCCTTCTCCTTGCCTAGCCGAAATGACTGCTAAGTCTGCTATAAAAGTTCTATAGGAAAAATCAGATAAACCCCGCAACACTCCAACCACTTGTCTTGAATCCCTTGCAACAATCACCAAATTAGAATTACGAAGCATTCTTTCTAAATGGTCGGGGTCATTCATGGGCCTTCTCTCCCCTAATCCTGAATCAGTCAGGACATGAATAAAATCCTGTAGGGGCAAGTTCTTTTCTATTTCATAAGAAACCATTATTTTGAGATATAATTAGTTAATAATGACAGGAGGAGCCGGCTTTATTTCTTCAGCAAACAAGTCTTCGAAGGAGAATCGAAATCTGGGAAAAATCCGTCCCAAATCATCAAGACCTGATGGGGTTACCCGTGAGAAAAATATGGACAAAGCTGACCTAAAAAGCATTGATGAAAGTATCAAGTATAGAAACAGCAGATATTCTTCTTTCTCTAGGAGCGGATACTTCTTCGCAATAATGGTGATCCTTATTTTGGTATGGCTTATCTGGACGCTCTTTTTTTAAACAGGTTAGTTTAAGACATCCTGAAATTCTTCCTTTTTCTTAAACATCGCTTTGGCGAATGGGCAAAGCGGAATGACTTTGATCTCTGCTTTCCGCACGTATTCTACCAGCTCCTTCAAAAGTTTTAATCCTATTCCTTGACCTTGAAGGCTTTCATCAACTTCGGTATGCTCTATAATCATCTTTTTTGCACCGGCCATGACATAAACCATTTCTGCAAAGCGCTTAGCTCCTTCTTGGATGAAAAAAGAACCTCTTTTCCCATCAGTTTCATGTTCGATTTTTATTTCACTCATGGTTTAGCTCGTAGTTTTGCCTTCAGTCATTTCATCATAAACTTCGTCTACTGCCTCCCAAAGCTCAATGCTGTGTCCATCCGGATCGAGTATATGCACAAACTTCCCGTATTCTGTATCATCGATCTCATCCAAAATAGTAACTCCTTCTGCCTTTAATTCTTTCACCAACTCCACGAGATTTTCTACACGGTAATTGATCATAAATTCCTTTTCTGAAGGTTTGAAATAAGTAGTATCATCCTTCATCGGAGACCATTGGGTAAAGCCTTTTTGATTCGGATCTTCAGCACTTCTCCATTCAAAAGTAGCTCCATACGGGTCTGTATTTAGGCCTAAGTGTGTCTGATACCAATCTTTAGTCTTTGCTGGATCCTTGACTTTGAAAAATATCCCACCGATACCTGTAACTCGTTTTTTCATTTGATTTCTTGATTGTTTTGAAGTATTAAGATAAGGATATTCACAATTCAAAAAACCGGCAAAGGAATTTCAGGATTAACTATGTGCAAATATTAGTACTGATCACTGAAACTGCCTACTGCATTCTAATTGGCCTCCTCAATCTTCACCTTAACCTTCTTCACTCGCTCATTCTTTAATTTTGGCATCAGTTTTTGTACCAAATTACTTTTCACTGCCACATAGGAAGCAAAGTCCATAATCGTAATCAAACCAATTTCGGCGCTATTTAAACCTCCCTTTTTAGTAAGCATTCCCACAATATCACCCTTGCTTACTTTATCCTTTTTGCCGGCACTTACATAGAGGCAAGTCCATTCTTGAGGAACAGGTGGAACGAGCTTCTCTCCCACTTTATATTCTTCAATAAATTCTTCAATGTAATCTGGCCTGGATTCGTCATTTGCCAAAATCAGATATGACAATCCTTCTGCATGCATTCTGGCTGTCCTTCCATTTCTATGGATAAAAGCATCTTCTTTTGGAGGCAATTGGTAATGAACTACATGCTTGATCTCCGGAATATCAAGCCCTCGTGAAGCCAAATCAGTCGCGATCAAAAGATTCGTGACTTTGCTTCGGAACCGAATCAGGTTCTTCTCACGATCGATTTGCTCTAAACCACCATGAAGAACCGAATGAAAATAGTCATACTCATTCAGCAATGTGCTCAGTCTATCCACTGCATCCCGGTGATTGCAAAAAACGATACAGGACTCATCCTGAAATCCTGCTACCAAACGCATCAGCGTTTCCCCTTTTTCCTTGCTTGAACTATGGACAATCTTCAGTTCCAATTTGGACTCGACCACATCTTTAAGAAAATTAACCGTACGGTGATCTACAAAGGGAAGAAAGTCTGGTAGTCTTTTCAACACAGTCGCCGAAGTTAGCAAATGTCTTTGCTGACCATTCAAGGCTCCGAAAATAACTTTCAATTGCTCGTGAAATCCCATTTGCAAGGACTTATCAAATTCATCCAATACTACCGTCTGCACAGTTTTTGGATCGAAAGAACCTCTTTCTATGTGGTCAGCCAGTCTTCCAGGAGTTCCGATAATCACGTCCGGTGATTCACTTAAGCTGTTTGATTCTAACTTGGAAGAATGTCCACCATAAACAGTACTGACTCGAAATGGAGTTTTCATGCCTTTGAAAACCTGCTCGATCTGGATCGCCAATTCTCTAGAAGGGACGATAATCAAGGCCTGTACTTCCCGTACATTTTCTTTCAGTGAATTTAAAAGTGGAATGAGAAAGGCAACTGTCTTTCCTGAACCAGTTGGTGATAAAAGTACGAGATGGGGATTTTTGGCTGCTCTGGAGATGAACTCAGTTTGCATTTCGTTGAGGCTTTCAATCGAAAGGCTTTTGAGATACTGGGCGGTGGAATTTTGTTGTTTTTCTAACACACACAAAAGTACCCATTTCTAATGAGCTAAGCGATCAATTCCCTACCTGCAGCTAAACTTCCTTTCCTTTCACCACTAAAAACCAATCTCCTTCTAGCCCCAAATAGCCATAGTCGTAGCAATAATGGTAGACGTTTCCTTTCTTGGTTTCGTAGAGATGGGTGAAATATTTGAATTGAAATCCATCACTCAACAGTCGCGCACGTGTTGTTTTGCCCATTTCCTCACCTTCAGGAATGATTGATTCCAGAATATTTCGATTCTTTTTCAGGCTGTGATTTACCCTTCGGATGTAATTAGTTGAAAAGGCATTTTGCTGATTGTTGTAGGAATTACGGCAGTTATCATCACAGAACTTCTTATCAATTCTGCCTTGAATCACCGAATTACAGTTCAAACAGTATTTTTTCTCTATGGCCATATGCTAAAAAGTTTGAAGGAATTTAAATAAATAGTTTCTAAAAAAATAGCGGGAGGATTAAAACTCTACCCGCCAAAATTCGATTTTGATCATTCTTTCATTAATTAAACCTGTAAGAAACTCCAGCAGTTACTGTCATAAAGTGAAGCCAATTTTTCACATAGCCATCTCCCGGCCCTGGCTCATCCTCAGAGGTCCCAACTGCTCCGCCGCCAAGGTAACGAAGATTGAAAAATGCATTTACGTCATTAGTCACTTTCAGTCCTGACCGGATGCTTGCATCCAAAATCGCTCCTTTCACCTCATTATCACTTCCATTCAGATAACTAATCGGAGCATAGATACCGTCTGCTTCCAGTTCTAAGTAAACCAACTCACTCAAATCATACCTAGAACGAACTTTCAGAGCTGGAACTATACCCACGTCTCTGTTGGTACGGAACCTTTCTCCATCGGTAGATTCAAATGTGATAGTAGCGTTTCTTAGCTGTATACTTCCTCCTACAGCCAAATCAAATTTCGGCTTGTTAGGAACCAATTCCCTCAGATAACTAACTCTATAAAAAGGGAAATTATAAAGCAAATCCACAGAAGTATTTGCTGGATAGACTAAGTCGTCAACCACGATATCATCATTCAGCAAAACCTGAGTTTGAATAGTCAGAGGCTGATACAATAAAATAAATGTGTTGCGCTCCTTAATGTCCAATTCAAGAGAAAGCCTACCCACTGGAAATAGCACATTCTGTCCCCCATCTCTTTTATAATCAAAGTATGTCCCGTTTTCTCCAAACTGTACTTTATGGCTTAATACGGACAAAAAGCCTAATTCAGCCACAGCTCGGAATTCTAAATCCTTCTTTTCTTTTTCTTCCAAAGGATGTGAATTCTGAGCAAAAGCTGGGATGCATAACGCTAAATAAAACAGTGGAATTACAATTTTAACAATCTTCATAATAATAGTTAGTTAGTGGTTTAATCTTACCTCCATTAACTATAAACTAAGAATATTGTTACGTTTACTTCTCAAATTTTAAGGTGTTGAGATTGAAAGTGCTCCAGATAGATATTGGCTCTTCTGTAACATATACGAAATAAACATCCCCAAAGTAATCGGTAGCTGGAATAGTAAAGGGAGCTGCAAACCAACCTACTTGCGGTCCTGACGAAGGCCTAGAATCTTTGGTTAAAATACCGGATTCCGCAATCAACTCGCCGTCTGGTGATCCAGCTCTGACCTGAAGCTTCCCTTTGGTATTTCCAGGCATGATAGCCAAGGTGATTTGCTTAATCTGATTGAGATCAATATTTCTAAACAGCAACCAGGAATTATTTGCTGTGAATTGCACATAATGTTCATCCTCAGGATTTGCCCTAGCCACATTTTCAATGCCATCAGCACTGTAAGCGGAAACAGAAGTATTTCTCAATTTCAGCTGGCTAGTCGTTTTGATTGGCTTTATTCCATTTGCTCCTTGGTCCTCATAGGAAGCTTGAACCAAATAAAATCCTTCAGAATCTTCCGTGTTTTCAATCTGATATTTACCCGATGCCGGCAAACCAGAAACAGCATTTGGATTCGCTATGCTCAAAACAAAATCAACCATTTGCCCCACCATTTTTTCATCCAAATGAGAATGCCCAGGCATAAGTTGATCTCCCCAAACGCCGGAACCTCCATTTCTAACTTTGTTGATCAGATACGTTTTTGCATCTGGATCATTTTTGTATTTCTCCGAAACTGAGGTGTAATCAGGGCCTACGGATTGATTGCTAATGCCATGACAAGCTTTGCAACCAGCTTCATTGATGTACGTTTCTCCTATACTCAGCACCTCTTCCTGATGCCCCATCTCAATAATATCGTATCCACCTTCCAAGTAGTCAATACTGACTTTAATTTGTGAAGGGTCAATTTGCCCATCTTCCTTATCACTAGCAGTCACAGCATAATTGATGGCCTGCTTTCCAAAATAGAAGCTCTTGTTTCCAGCCCAATCTATGGACACTACAGGTGCTTCATTTCCGACCTTTATATCCAAAAATGAAGTTGCATCCTCTCCCTGTTTATCTGTCGCGGTCAAAGTCACCTTATATACACCGGCTGATTCGAACGTGTATGATGGATTCTCTTCATTGGAAGTAAGTCCATTTTCTCCGAATTCCCATTGAAAGGTAATCTTATCATCTGTATCTGGATCCTGAGTTCCTGCAGAGGAAAAATTCACCGTTAAAGGAGCAGCACCTTGGGTTTGGTCTGCAGAGATTTGCACGTATGGCTTTCTATTTCCTTCGGAAAAAACAATTCTATACAATCCGGAATCATCGTTGTTAGCTCTCCAAAAAGTACCATATTCCAAGACATACAAGGAACCGTCTTTTGCAAACTGCATGTCCATTGGCTTCTCAAAGTGAGTTTCCGGCATGAAACGCTCCATGGTATCGTATTCAAAATTCTCTGTCAAACTAACTGTGAAAATCCAGTTTCTCATCCAATCATAGATGAATAACTTTTCATTGTAATATCCTGGAAATCTAACTTCTGAATCTTCATAATCTTCACGGTAATATACTTGACCAGCCATGGCATTTCTACCTCCTTGACCAAGCATAGGAAATTCTTCAGACTCAGCATATGGGTAATAAATCAATGCAGGATGAGCTTCTGGAAGGATTTCCATTCCGGTATTATTTGGAGAGGTGTTCTTAGGGGCTTTCGGATCGAATTGGTATAAGCTCTCTCCAGTTTCAAAATCGTATTTCCAATACGCATAATTATTTCCTACAAAATATGGCCAACCGTAATAACCAGGACCAGTTGCTACGTTGATTTCATCGTATCCTCTAGGTCCTCGACCTTCCTTATCCTCAGCACCATCGGGCCCCACTTCACCCCAAAACAAGTTCCCATTATGGCTATCGATAGAAAATCTAAAGGGATTCCTGTTTCCTTTGACATAGATCTCAGGGCGAGTTTTTGGTGTGCCTACAGGAAATAAATTCCCTTCAGGAATAGAATAGCCACCTTCAGGATTTGGCTTGATTCTAAGAATCGCTCCGCGCAAATCGTTGGTATTTCCCGAGCTTCGCTGGGCATCCACATTTTTGGGTTGATCAGGACGCTCATCGATAGGATTGAAATTACTAGACTCGAAAGGAGTTGTGTCATCACCGATGCCAAGGTATAGATTACCTTCTGAATCAAACTCCAATCCTCCACCGGAGTGGCAGCATCCTCGGAACAGATCGATATCTAAAATTTTAACCTCAGAAGCTAAGTCAAGCTGATTATCTACGAAATCAAATCGGGAAATTCTATTTAGTGCAGCTTCATTTGCAGGGGCGTAATAAAGATATAGCCAGTGATTCTCGGCAAAATTAGGATCTTTCGCCATCCCCATCAAACCATCTTCACGTTCTGGAAACACGTCTAGTTCACCTACTACAATTGTTTCTCCAGAATCTTCCTGATAAAGTTTAAGCAAACCGTGACGCTCTATAATCAATACATCACCGTTATCCAATACCTCTATCTCCATAGGTTCATTGAAATTCCCAGCAAGAGGTATTTTCGTGAAACGGGATTCATCAGGCTTTATAGTTGCAAATGGATCTTCTTGCTTTTTGTCACAACCCCAAAAACTCATAGCACAAACTGCAAACAGAATAAGATATTTTCGCATAGGTATTATTCAGACTTTTATCTAGGCGTGAAGGTATAGAAAACTGAAAAACACGCGCCAAGATTATGATTAAAGGTTTATAATCAAGACAAGAGAACCTCTCTTTCCAAAACAACCAACGAGATCGCTTAATGGTTTTACGGCCATTAAATACCAATAGTAAGAGTCATTGTTTGATAAACTTGACACTATTATTCGCCTCAGCAGTCTTCCAATACAAGTCAAGAAACTAGGAAAGGAGATTGATAACAAGATGTCGTTGTTTTATTTAGCAATTAGACTCTTATAAAAAAAAATCATCTTTTATCCGCCAGCGATGTAGCACATTATTGTTTTGATACGTCTAACTAATACATACTTTTATACCACTAAACTCGAACTATATGAAATCCCTCTACTCCTCCGCGATTTTCTTACTATCAGTTTTTGTTTTTTCTTCCTGCCATGATGAAATGAATTCTTCGTACACTTATCGGACAATGATGCCCGTCTATTACGAAATGAGCGATATCAGGGCAAGAGTCATTACTACCGAGCCGGCACAACCGTTGGACAATCCTGGCAAAATCTACATTTATCAAGATTACCTTTTTATCAACGAACCCACAAAAGGTATTCACATACTGAATAATGAAAATCCTGCCAACCCTATCAATTTAAGCTTTATTCCAATTGCAGGTAACGTAGATTTAGCAGTAAACGGTAACATTCTTTATGCTGATAATTACGTCGACTTGTTGGCTTTTGACATTAGTAATATTGCAAACATTAAACTTATCAAAAGGATAGAAGATGTTTTTACTCATATGTATTACCATCAAACCGGTGAAATTATCACATTTAAGGACACCGTACTGACATCAGAAAACCCAAACTGGGGAGGAGAATTTTGGCTGATGAATTCCAGCATGAGCTTTTCTGCTAATTACTCCGCAGCGTCTCAAAGCTATGGTACAGGTGGATCCATGGCTAGATTCACACTTTCTAATGAGCATCTTTACGCTGTAGACCAATCTACCTTACGGGTATTTGATGTTAAAACAGCTTCCAATCCCACTTTTGTAAAACCTATTGATTTGGGCTGGGGAATAGAAACTATTTTTCCTTTTCAGGACAAACTGTTCATAGGATCAAATGTAGGTATGCATATTTACGATGCGAGTACACCTAATTCCCCTACTCGAATGGCTGTCTATGAGCACGTGCAAGCTTGCGATCCAGTCGTGGTTAATGAAGATTACGCCTTTGTAACCCTCAGAAATGGAACTGCATGCAATGGCGTGGATGAACTGCATGTCATCGATATTAATGACTTGTACAATCCAACACTAAAAAAATCTTACCCTATGCTTAATCCACACGGTTTAGGTTTGGCAGGAAACTTTCTCTACATAGCGGAAGGTGCGCACGGTTTAAAAAGCTTCAATGCAACTGATGTTATGAACATAGATCAAAATCAACTTGAATTTTTGACCGATCAAAAGTCGGTCGATTTGATTCCGGGGCCTAAATCCCTAATTGTTATTGGCCCAGATGGCGTATGCCAATTTGACTACAGCAATCCAGCTAAACTGAAGAAACTTAGCTGTATCCAAGTCACAAATCCTACCCAGTTTTATTGATAGGTAGATGTTTCGAAAAGCTAAACTCATATGTATTGGTTTACTATTCCTGAGTTTTAAAAGTCTGGCTCAGGAGAAGAAATATTTCGGGCAAACTGAAATTGGGATCTTATTTGGCAAAAGTGAGGAACAATGGGATGGAAGTCGTCAGCGGCGCTTTGATGTCAGCTTCATGACTTTTCATGGTGCTCATATCACCAAGAGTCACGTCGTCGGGTTTTCTCTAGGCATTGATCAATACGATGAGATCTCCGTCATTCCTGTCGCTTTGGGATGGAGGGGATTTCTTGGAAAAGATGATAAACCAAAGCTTTTTGGAGGATTGGATATAGGAGGTGGCTCTACAATTTTGGAGAAAAAAATAGGCGATCAATGGAGTAAAAGCTGGTATGAAGGTGGTTTTTTAGTTAGTCCATCTGTAGGAATTAGCTTTCCTTCAAAAAAGGATAAAACTGCTCTTTCTTTCAGTTTCGCATACAAAAGACAACAAATCTCGCACTACTGGGGAACATTAATACAGCAAGGCTCTCAAGTCATTAAGAATGACAAACTCCCACCAGGCTATAACTCTCTGACAGAAAACAATTTCCTGTTTCGAAGCTTTGTATTCCGAGCAGGATTAATGTTTTAACTACCTACCACAAATCTCCCGATACGCACAGTACTCGCATTTCTTCACATCTTCCGTTTGATTAAATTGCTTCTGAGGATCATAGATTTCACCAATAAGACTGGAAAGTCCACCTTCAAAAGTCTCTGCATACTCACGGTAATCTTGAATTTCCTCTTTATCCAGCATCAAAAAAGGATTGAAGTTAGCATCATAAATCTCCTTGATGTTGAAAATCCCAGGTTTTAAAGCTTTCCTAACGGTAGGATTTTCTGATTGGAAAAGCTTGGCATAGAGCATAGTTTGCATTGCGGCCTTATTGCGCTTTTTGTCATCTCTATCAAAAAATGACTCAATCGTGGTGACCTTCTTATTGTCCTTTCCAGTCTTATAATCTATCAGTCGGATCACGCCATCCTTTTCATCTACACGATCAATAAAACCTCCAATAGCAATATTTTGAATTCCATCCACCGTCTCGACAGGAATTCCTGCTTGGTATTTACGTTCCAAGTTCAGCACTTTAAAATCACCGTTTGCCTGATCATATTTCAAAATAGCTTTGATATACTTGATCATAATAGCTCTCGCTATCTGCAACTGACCGCTTAGCGTAAGCTTGTCGATGGACTCAGCCTCATAAAAATCCACAATCGCAGCATCTACGGCTGTAGGAATAGTATCCTTCAATCGCTCAATGGTATGTGTATCGATTAACCGGAATGCATTTCCTTCGTCGGGCTTGTATAGCAACTCTATAGCTTTATGAAGCATGGAGCCAAAAGTCGAAGCGTCGATTTCGGTCACAACTTCTTCTTTTTCCTTCAAACCAGCTACGTATCGAAAGTAAAATCTAAGACTGCAATCCAAGTAGGAATTCAGCGCCGAAGCTGAAAAAGAAATCTGCTCATTGGGATTTGGATTAGTCAAAACGTAGCGTCTCAGACTATTCAAAATCTCTGGTGTTTTCTCTATCGTAATGGCCTTACCAGGAGTCAAATCAACCGGAACCAAAACTGCAGCGGGATGCTCAACACCGATTTCGGCCTGCATCTGTTGGATAAAACGGCTCATTTCTCCGGCTTTTCCTTGATCTGAAGCCGTAGTATAAATAAGATGAACTTCCTCAGCCTGATGAAGCAAACGGTAAAAAGTATAGGCATAAATCGCATCGTTCTGCTCCTGAACCGGTAGCCCAAAAGCCCTCCTCAAATTGAAAGGAATCATAGAATTGATCCCGCCGCCTGGAGGAAAACTACCTTCATTTACATCACAAATAATCACCCTGCGAAAGTCCAAATTTCTGGATTCCAACACCCCCATGATTTGTAATCCTTCCAGAGGTTCGCCTTCGAAAGGCAATTTGATTTCCCTGAAAAGCTGGCGAAAAAGTTTCAGGTAGAAATCTGCCCTTACATTCCCTGGAGCATTCTTTGCAAACACATCGCGGATTCTTGTCAATTGCTTAAAAGCCTGAAAAAGATAACTTCGCTGGATAGTATCATTTTCCAAACTCTGAGCAAGAAACTGCATCAGCTCACCGAGATAGGCAAATAGCTCGGCGGCTTCCACTTTTCTGAATACCAATGCAAATAACTCCCCGCCTTTCGCGAGCTCGTCTGCATTGACCTCCACGAGGTTTTTTCCTTTTATATCTTGAAGTATTTCCCTCACAAACTTTCCATCTACTTCTTTCAAATAAGAAAATGACAGTAAGTCGGTAATAGGCTTGTGATAGAAAAATACACCCTCCTCTTTCACTCGCAAATACCGCTGCAAATCCAACACTGCATCCAAGAAGGAAAATATCGGTGCATTCCTGATGGGATAACCCATCGTCACGTTCAGCTTTTGAATGGATTCAGGGAGGGAATGCAATACTGGAAAAAGCAATTGCTCATCTGGAAGAATAATAACTGTTTCCTCTAATCGCTCATTATTCGGAATAGATTCGGTAATCTTTGAAACTAGATTCGCCTGATTGATTTTGAGCGGAATAGAATAGCTTTTGATGAGATTGGCTTTTTCTCTGATTTTGTTTGGAATGACTTCTGGAAAAGTAGGCCCGAGAATAGAATCCTTTCTATAGTCTCTGAAAAATAAACCTGCTTCTTGGCGCTTGTCATCCAAATAATAGGAGTCTAGATCCCAGTAGATTTTTGCACCAAACTCTTTGACATAATGCTTGATGAGTTTCTCTTCTGCAAGTGTAAAAGCGTTGAAACCAAGGAAATAAAACTGTTTTTTAGGTTTTTGAATCTCGTTTAATTTTTCAGCAACTGACCTGTAAATCCTGCCAGAATAGCTCATTCCAGCTGTGGTCAGATTAGCTTGGAACTGAGCATAAAGCTGTTCCAGAATTTGCCAGAATTTCAAAAACTTAATACGCTCTGCTTCTGTCTGATTTTTAAACGATTTCCAAAATCTCGAGATCAACTCCACTTGCTCCACAGAGAGAAAACTCAAATCGGTTTCAAACTCCTTGATATCAGCCAGGTTGCTATACACCCATTTTGCATCCGCAAGAAACTGGTCTAAGTCATTGAAGTCTTTCAAAATCAACTCACCCCAAAAGTAAAAGCGATCAAAATCCTCCGGTTCAGGTTGCAGAGTTTTATAAACTTCATACAATTCAAATATCAAACTCAACTCGTCAGAAGGCCTTTCGCCAGCTTGAGTATAGAAAATCTCCTCTATCGTCTTAACCTCCGGCATCCAAGTCGGGGTATCGATGAGTGTCCCTAGATGCTGGGTGAAAAACAGCCCTGCACGCCTATTTGGCAGGACAATGATCATATCCCGAAGAGATTGACCTGAGTTCAATAAATCTTCTGCTGTATTTTTTAAAAAACTATTCATCTGTTGTAGTTGTTTTTTGACGGTCAGATGGAATGTCCAAAGTAATCATCCCATTTGTTGAGAATGTCATCATATGGACATTTCATTGAATTTCAAAAATTTCTGTGGGCTCTAAATAACAAAGGAAACCTTGCGTAGGCAGTTGGGTTAGTTTATGAACCAAATCCATATATTCCTTCACTTGTGCTTGATGTTTGGAGGCTTTCTCTCCCGTTTTAAAATCAATCACCATGGCTTGATTCTCTCCTACCAAAATCCGGTCTGGACGCTTCTGCTTTCCGCCAGGAAGTAGAATCCCTTGCTCAGACATCGCTTGAAAATCATCGGAATACCAAGTTTTGAATTGAGGTAACTGAAATAATTCGATAAGTTGAGAATTGATCACTTGTTGAGTTTCCTGATCTATTCTTCCTTCAAAAACAAAGGACTGAAGTATTTCCAAGGCCATTTCCATGGATCGGGCCTCCTCTAAAATTTCATGGATCAAAACTCCCAACCTGCGTTGTTCACGGGCTTGAATTCCATTTTCAGAAAAATCCCAGGCGTATTCACGGGTTTTCAACTTCTCCCTCCAGTCGGTAGAATTCCAGTTCAGCTGCACAACTTCATTTTCTGCAACTACCTTTTTATCCGAATATCCTGGCCATTCTCCCCAGTCAAATACTAAATTTTCCTCATCCCAAAATTCAGAGGAGGATTGAGTAGGTATGGAAAATCCCTGCCTGAATAAAGTGTATAATATATTTCCGGATTGCTTCAGATTAACAATTCCTTTTGAAGTCTGTGTAAAATCAGCAAATCCATACAACACTTCTTCTGCCCGGGTAAATGCCACATAAAGCATATTCAGGGTGTCCAAGTAGGCCAACCTCACCTCATCCCCATACATTTCTACAAACTCAGAATCTACCAGCGATGATTGATGTGTTAAGGGAAGCACTGTTGTGAGCGTATCAGAAATAGCATACTCACTCCAAATAATAGGTGCCTGAAGTCCGCTTGCCACAATCTTCCAATCTAAGTAAGGCATGATCACTGCTTTGTATTGCAAGCCTTTGGATTTGTGAATGGTCAAAATTCGCATCGCATTGTGGTTCTCAGGAATCTTCACGGTTCGTTTGAATTGATTCAGCTCCCACCAATCCAAAAATCCCTGCAAATCAGCCCGGTTCTTTTTCACAAAATCGAAAGCTGCTTCTTTCACACCCGAAACGTAAGCTAAATCCACCTTTCGCTCATACACATCCAAAAACTTAATAATTTCCTCTACCTGCTCCATCAGAGGCAACTGAAGATAAGGATTGAGATGATCGATTAAATAGCGTTGCTTGTCTAGTAATTCAGCTGGTAGAGAATTTTTCTCAAAAAGCTCATGGCTGTAGTCCAATTCATGGATCAGCGCATAATAGAACCAGAAGGTTTTCAAAGGCACCAAATCGGCAGGATTCCCCAAATACTGAAGCAATGCAATCACAGCTTTTACAGCGGAAGATTTGGTCAAGAACAATGACTCCTCAGAGAGCACATCAAAGCAATAACCGCTGTCGGGATTTTCCTGGGCATAGGTCATTATTTTGTCAGCGATGTCCGCACCTTGCTGGTTTTTCCTCACGAGAAAAGCAATATCTCTTGGCTCATAGCCTTTGTCTTGTAGCTCCTTTATGATAGGAATTAATTTATCCAAAACTCCGTCACCTTCTTCATCTTCCTCCTCATCTTCGCTTGTGTCATATGAACTTCTCGCTGGCTTTTGAGTAAATTCAAGATGGATCTTTCCCTGAAACCCCAGTTCCAATTTCTTCTTTGGAACGTCTTGTTTTACTCCGGAAAAAGCATCTGAAAGCAAGTTAAAAGCATCCACTTTAAATTCTGAATTTATTCCTTCCTGCATTAATTCAGGCAAAGCTTCGAATAGGGAATTATTAAAAGAAACTACTTTAGGTAAGCTCCGAAAGTTTACCGATAAGTTTTTGATATTCTGATAGTTTTCAGCTATTTGTTCTTGTACTTCATGAAGCAATAATTCCAGCCTCCCTCCCCGCCATCTATAGATAGATTGCTTCACATCCCCTACGAGCAGATTGGTGTTCATCGTGCCCAGTGAATTGACCAAAAGTGGTTTGAAACTAGACCATTGAAATTCGGAGGTATCCTGAAACTCATCGATCAAAAAATTCCGATACTGATTCCCGATTTTCTCATAAATAAATGGCGCATCATTTCCGGCCACTATTCCTTTCAAGAAGTCATTCACATCCGAAATCATCAAGATACTTTCCTCATCTTTCAATTCTCGAAGCTCATGAAGTAGATTTCTAAAAACTCCAAATGCATTCAAGTTACGACTCAAAGCCGTCAGCGTATTCCATTGCGTGAGCAAAGCAGGGAGCTTAAAAATCAACTCAATTAACCCAGCTTCTGCAGCAGATCTGATCTCATCTTTCCTTTTGCTGGTCCCAGCATACCATTTATCCGCATCGGGAAGATCCCGTTTCATCACATCTGTTAGCGATGGAATCGGCATCTTTTCATCTCCCAACTGATCAAATCGCTTTGCAAATGAACTAGCCCCACCTTTAAAATCTGTCCAATCTAAGCCATGACTGATTCTAATCTCATTCGCTTGTTTCTTGATCTTCAAAGCCTCAGCGACCAACTCATCTTTTTGTCCTTTAATAACTTTTCTAAATTCTCCCAAAAATCCATCTTGGGCTATGGTGGCTTCAAAAAGTGATTGATGCGCTTTGAAACTCTCCTTAAATATCTCGTTTCCAAGACCTCCCAAAGCAGATCGAATATCCCAACTTTTCCCCTCTTCAATCCGCTCTTCGGCATATTCTGTGAGCCATTTCTTTAAATTGGCATCTGAAGAAACCTGCTCCACTACTCGATCAACCAAGCGATTCAGAACCGCAGGCTGGTCTAATTCCAGTTCGAATTTCGCCTGCAAATCCATCTCCTTTGCAAAGGATCGAATCACACGCTGAAAAAAGGAATCGATCGTGCTAACAGCGAAATAGCCATAGCCATGCAAAATATCCAGCAATGTTTCTCTGGCTGCATTTTTCAATCCTTCTTCAGAAAGACTTAACGCATCCATCAACTCCTGATCTAGGAATTCTGAAGGCCTGATCTCCTTACTCAACCGTGTAAGATCTTTCAAAATACGCTCTTTCATCTCCTGTGTAGCCTTATTGGTAAAGGTCACAGCAAGGATTTGCTTGAAAGCATGCGGGCTTTTAAGGGCAAGTTTGAGGTACTCCAGCGTTAGCGTGTAGGTTTTTCCTGAGCCAGCTGAGGATTTATAAATGATAAAGGGTCTTTGATCCATATAGAAAAAGTAAGGGAACTAAGATAAGGAAGGAAGTCAGTTTCAAGGCTATTGAATTCAAGCTTTGACGAATATTGTCGGATAAAAATGCAGCAAGTTCACCAGTTCAATGTTTAATAAAGTCTTGGATTTAGCAATGATTTTTCGATCTTTTAACCTCAAACCCATAACCTATGTACAAACCTATTTATCTGTCAGCCATACTTTGGATCTGCTTTACAGTTTCTTCTCTAGCCAATGACGGCTACAAACTATGGCTGGATTATCAGCCTATCAGCGATTCCCAATTAAAGTCTCAAGTCGAACCTTTGCTCTCTGGGGTTTACTTTTTCGGGGAAAATCCGACCTACGAAGCCATACGAAATGAGCTGAATCTAGCTTCCAAAAGTATGCTTGGCAAAAGTCCGATTTACACTAAAGAGCGATTGCAAAACACAAAGCTTTGGATAGGTACACGAGAGCAACTTTCGCAGGTCCTATCTCTTGATCAACAAACCGAAATCAAGGAATTAGGAACCGAAGGATACTGGAGAGGCCAAATAGAACTGGATGGAAAATCCTTTTATGCCATCGTGGGAAACCGCCCTATCGGAGCACTTTACGGTGTCTATAATTGGCTAAATTCTATTCAAAGTACAACTTTCGATAAGTCCATAGAAATAACTGACAGTCCGAAGATTAAACTTAGAATGTTAAACCATTGGGACAACTTGGATCGCACCGTAGAAAGAGGCTATGCAGGATTTTCTATTTGGGATTGGCATAAGCTTCCAGGCTACGTTGATCCACGCTATACTGACTATGCCAGAGCCAATGCATCTATCGGAATTAACGCAGTTTCGCTAACTAATGTGAATGCAAATGCCTTGATTTTGACCACCGATTTCATGAAAAAAGTGAAGGTGTTGGCAGATATTTTCAGACCATATGGCATCAAAGTTTTTCTTACCGCCCGATTCTCCGCACCGATTCAACTCGATGGTCTGAAGACAGCTGATCCATTGGATCCAGAAGTGATTGCTTTCTGGAAAAAGAAGACCGATGAGATCTATTCTTTTATTCCGGATTTTGGAGGATTTCTTGTTAAAGCAAATTCCGAAGGACAACCCGGTCCGCATGAATATGGAAGAAATCATGCCGAAGGAGCAAATATGCTGGCTGATGCACTAGCGCCTCACGGAGGAGTTTTAATATGGAGAGCTTTTGTCTATTCACACGAAGATGATGTGGACAGACACATGCAGGCAAATAATGAGTTTGAGCCTTTGGATGGAAAATTCAAAGACAATGTGATCATTCAAATCAAAAACGGCGCGATAGATTTCCAACCGCGAGAGCCTGTTCACCCACTTTATGGTGCGATTAACAAAACCAATGTAGGCATGGAATTCCAGATCACTCAGGAATACTTGGGTCAAGCTACCAATCTTGTGTACCTCGCTCCTATGTGGGAAGAAGTGCTCAAAACGAAAACCTTTCGCCCAACTCCTAACTCGACAATTGCAAGTATATTGGAAGGAAAAGAAAGCGGTCAGAAACTGACCTTAATCGCTGGAGTTTCCAATATTGGAACAGATCGAAACTGGACTGGTCATTTATTTGGACAGTCAAACTGGTATGCTTTTGGACGACAGGCGTGGGATCCAAATCTGGAATCCAAGCAAATCGCAGATGAATGGATCAAACTGACATTTGGCACAAACCCCGATGTGCTGTCAAAAATTGAAGATATCATGCTTTCGTCTCATGAAGCAGCTGTGGATTATATGACTCCTCTTGGTTTGCACCATATTATGGGCAGAAGCCATCATTATGGACCTGGACCTTGGGTGATGGGCGGCAGAGCTGATTGGACTGCCCCATATTATCATAATGCCGATAGCTTGGGAATTGGATTTGACAGAACCACTGCCGGAAGTGGAGCCCTTGATCAATACGCTCCTGAGGTCGCTAAAGCATGGTCAGATCCACATCAGATCCCTGAGAAATACTTGCTGTGGTTCCACCATGTGCCTTGGGATTTTAAACTCAAAGACGGAAACACACTTTGGGAAGGAATCGCCTATCACTACGACAGAGGGGTAAAAAAAGTAAGGAAAATGCAGGAAATTTGGGCAAGTCTGGAATCGGAAATTGATCCTGCTGAGTTTGAACATGTGCGACAACTTTTGGAAGTTCAGAAAGAGGAAGCTGAATGGTGGAGAAACGCTTGCTTGCTATACTTCCAAACCTTCTCTAACCGTCCATTTCCAACTGACATAGAGCAACCTGAGGGAGATTTGGAATATTACAAAAGTCTTCAATTTCCAAATGCTCCGGGGATATAGAATTTGAAATTATTCATTTGAGATTTGAAATTTCCTCGGAAATAGGCACTAATCGTTAACTAGTTCGGTTAATTTCAAATCTCAAACTTCAAATTTATGAATGATTACACCATACCCGCCGCCACCCGCATAGGTCATATTCATCTTAAGGTTTCCGATCTTCAACGTTCTCTTGATTTCTATCAGGGTTTGCTAGGCTTTGAATTGGTAACTATGTATGGACAGGATGCCGCATTTATTTCCGCAGGTGGATATCACCATCATATTGGACTGAATACTTGGCAGAGTAAAGGTGGAAAACCCGCTCCGAAGAACACGGCGGGACTTTTTCATACGGCTATTTTGCTACCAACAAGACGGGATCTTGCTGTTCTTTTGAAAAGACTACTCGATGAAAAGTATCCGCTAACAGGTGCTGCTGATCACGGCGTTTCTGAAGCAATTTATCTTGACGACCCAGATGAAAATGGCGTGGAATTGTATTGGGATAGGCCTCGTGAAGAATGGCCATTGAATCCAGATGGAAGTATTCAGATGTACACCAGACAATTGGATATTAACGGATTACTAGCCGAAATTTAACCCTTTGAATAAGGGTCAATAAAACGACTCCCAATCCAAGCTACGATCAGCTTAATGACTTCCTCCCTATCCAAATCATTGATCAATTCATGAAATCCTCCTGGAAAAACTTTTAGCGTTTTATCTGCTGAAGTAGCTTTTTCATAGAGCAATTCTGAACCCTTTGGATTAGTAAGCCCATCATCAGAACCGTGGATTAGTAAAACTGGCAATTTGAATTTTGAGGCGTTTGCTTGAATAAAACGCATCATTTGAAGCAGTTCATATCCGGTTCTCGCTGGTACAGCATCTGTGTAAACCAATGGATCGTTCAAATACTTTTCTACTTCCGCAGGAATTCTGGAAATTTTTTGGGCGTCGAGTTTCAGCGCTTTCAATTTGGGAAAGTACTTGCTGATCACACTAGACATAGCAATCAGGGTTTTAGAGGTGCCCTCTGCTTCTTTTATCGCAGGGGAACTCAATATTACTCCTTTTGTATCTGGATTGTATTTTAGGACATAAGCCGCCACCAATCCTCCGCCCATACTATGCCCATAAATGAAGGCAGGAACTCCAGGCACGTAGCTTTTCACCTTTCCAAAAAGGGAATCTATGTCTCTCAAATAATCTTCATAGGATTCAAAAAAGGCTGTGGGATCACCTTTCACAGATTTTCCATGCCCTCTTCCATCAAAAGTAAAAACCGAAACACCTGACGCATGCAATTTTTCCACTAGATGCAAATACCTCGAACTATGCTCTCCTAAACCATGAACTAGCAATAAGGAAGCCTTGGGAACGTCTACCATCCAAGCCTGGAGATAAAGTTCTATGCCATCATGGGTTTTGTAGGTAGTTTCGAGATGTTTCATGAAAGTAATATAAGGTTTGGATTGATAAGTTGCACAGAAAATCGAGAGCTAAAAAATCGCTTTCATTTCCTGTCCCAAAACCCTGATATGATTAGCAAAACTTAACTAAAGATTAATCTCAATGCAATATCATTTTCTTAAATTGAGCTAACTATTAAAAGGTAGATTCTCTACCTATTTTTCAAACCAACAAAATTTCAAAACGATGAAAAAGATATTATTCCTAACCGGAGATTTTGCTGAAGATTATGAAACTATGGTTCCAGTACAAATGCTGGAAATGGTAGGCTATGAAGTTCATTCTGTTTGTCCCGGAAAGAAAAAAGGCGAAACCATCAAAACGGCGATTCATGACTTTGAAGGAGATCTGACTTACACCGAAAAGCCAGGCCACAACTTTATGCTGAGCTATTCTTTTGATCAAGTTGACGTGGATGACTATGTAGGCCTGGCAATCGCAGGTGGACGCGCACCGGAATACTTGAGATTGAACAAGAAACTTCTTGAGATCGTGAAGCACTTCTTTGACACCAACAAACCGGTAGCAGCAGTTTGTCATGGTATCCAGATTTTAACGGCGGCGGGAGTTGTAAAAGGTAGAAAGCTGACTGCATATCCAGCTGTAGGCCCTGAGGTAACTATCGCTGGTGGAGAGTTTCAGGATATTCCAGCCACAGATGCTTATGTAGATGGCAACCTAGTAACATCCCCAGCTTGGCCAGGTCATCCAGCCTGGATTAGGGAGTTCCTAAAAGTATTGGGTGCAAAGATTGAGATTTGATAATATGTTTGGTGTCGGATGTCCGATCCTTTACTACTCATAAAAATCATGAGCCCTTTCAGGATTATCCAGAAAGGGCTTTTTCATTCTATTTCATATGTAACGAATTTAATTATTGAGCAATTTGTCACACTATGCCTACTGTCCTTAGAGAAAATGGATATCGATTTTTCTTCTACAGCAATGAACATTTGCCGAAACATACTCATGTGGAAAAGTCAGGTTTTCAGAAATCCGTATATAAATTGAATTAAACGTTCTACTAATTGATCAAAAATGGGATGAGTACTTTAACTAAATTCAAATCAAACCAAGCATCTAGCCTTTCCTTTTCCGAAAGCAAAATGAAAATTAGTATGGAAGATGGAAGAGAAATAAGTATTCCATTAGAATGGTTTCCTACTCTCAAAAATGCCTCCGACGCAGAATTAAATAACTGGCGATTTATTGGTGATGGAGAGGGAATTCACTGGGAAGATCTAGATGAAGACTTATTGATAAGTGAATTGATTTCCTAAAATTCTACTAGATATAAAAAAGCCAAGAATCAAAACCAATCAGGTCTCGATTCTTGGCTCTCATGTCTTGATTCTCCGACTTTAGACTTTAGATTTTTCACTTTAGACTTTTTACGGTATCCACTTATTCTTCCCAAAATCAGGCTTTCTCTTCTCCAAAAAGGCATTTCTACCTTCTTTAGCTTCCTCTGTTCCGTAGGCCAAGCGCGTTGCTTCTCCAGCAAAAACCTGCTGGCCAACCATGCCGTCATCAGTCAGGTTCATCGCAAACTTCAGCATTTTGATTGAAGTTGGAGACTTGGCTAAAATCTCCTTAGCCCACTCATAAGCCGTTGATTCTAATTCAGCATGCGGAATGACTGCATTCACCATTCCCATTTCGTAGGCTTCCTGAGCGGAATAATTTCTACCTAAAAAGAATATTTCACGTGCTTTCTTCTGTCCAACCATCTTTGCCAAATAAGCAGAACCATATCCCCCATCAAAGCTTGTCACATCTGCATCTGTTTGCTTGAAGATCGCATGCTCCTTGCTTGCCAAAGTGAGATCACAAACTACATGGAGAGAATGTCCACCACCTACTGCCCATCCTGGAACTACGGCGATCACAACCTTCGGCATAAAACGGATCAAACGCTGTACCTCCAAAATATTCAATCGATGGTAACCATCTTCACCGACATAGCCTTGCTTTCCTCTAGCTTTCTGATCACCGCCAGAGCAAAATGCCCAACCTCCGTCTTTTGCTGAAGGACCTTCTCCACTCAGTAAAACTACTCCAATCGAAGTATCTTCTTGCGCATCGTAAAATGCATCATATAATTCGGCAGTAGTTTTTGGTCGAAAAGCATTTCTAACCTCAGGACGATTGAAGGCAATCCTAGCTACGCCATCGCATTTCTTATAGGTGATATCTTCGTATTCTTTTGCTGTGATCCAGTTCATATCTTTCGATTTGGGTAAAAATCTA
This sequence comes from Algoriphagus winogradskyi, assembly GCF_900182815.1. Classification (GTDB taxonomy): domain Bacteria; phylum Bacteroidota; class Bacteroidia; order Cytophagales; family Cyclobacteriaceae; genus Algoriphagus; species Algoriphagus winogradskyi. The sequence goes on from NZ_FXUA01000001.1 coordinate 528,375, forward strand.
ATTCTTTTGCAAGATAGCAGGCTTCCCTGAATTTTGAAGCCAGGATTACTACCTTCGGAAAAACCACTATAATCTCACATGTTTCAACTTAGTTTCGGCAGTCATACTTATCAGAAAAAAGAGGATTTCGACCAAGAATTTACTGATTTACCTGACTTTGCGATAGGTGCATTGAAATTCTGTAATGACTGGTTTTCGGAGAAAGAAAGCTTTGTACAGCAGACTTCAGGGTCAACTGGAATACCAAAGAAAATTGAGATTACAAGAGCTCAGATGATTGCAAGTGCAAAAGGGACGCAAGCTTTCTTTCAAACAGATCAGAGCACCAAACTCCTTTGCTGCCTAGATCCTACCTATATCGCTGGTAAGATGATGCTCGTTCGTGCTATGGTCTGGGATTGTCAAATTGAGTTAACTGAACCTAAGTCAAATCCTCTTTCGGAAATTGTAACTATACCCGATTTTGTTGCGATGGTTCCCCTTCAAGTTGATGCATGCCTTCGAGAAAAATCTTCGCTTGAGAAGCTGAGAGCTGTAAAAAACTTACTAATTGGCGGCGCTCCTGTTGGTTTTTCTTTGAAAGATGAACTGGTTAAAAACGGCATTGAAGCTTACCAAACCTATGGTATGACGGAAACCGTATCTCACATCGCTGTAGCAAAAATCGAAAAAGGAGATTTGATTTATCGCGTTCTTCCAGGAGTTGAATTTGGAGTAGATGAAAGAAATGCCCTATGGGTAAAATCGGCTTCGAGTAACAATGAATTAGTCAAGACAAATGATTTGGTCGAGCTAATCCATCAAAACTCTTTTAAATGGCTAGGAAGAGCTGACTTTGTCGTCAACTCAGGCGGAGTCAAGCTTCATCCAGAACTATTGGAATCAAAAGCTGAAAGTACCATTCATAACTTCTATCCAACTGCTTCATTTTTCTTTTTTGGAATGAAAGATGTAAGACTAGGTGAAAAATTATGTTTGGCAGTAGAGTCAACTAATATCAACAAGGAAGTAAGTCAGCAACTTCTAAAAGCGCTAAAGAAAGTCATGAACAAATATGAAATCCCGAAAAACACTTTTGTCATCTCCTCGTTTTCAAGAACGAACACAGGGAAAATAAACAGACCTAAAACCATAGAAAATTTATGAAGCTGGCAATTCTAAGCCTATTCTTTCTTTTCAATTTCAATCCATGCCAAAAAGAATATGGTACGATTGAGTTGGTAATTTCTGAAACGTCAAATGATGAAGGTGTCATTCAGCTGCTCATTTTTAACCAAGAAAAAGGCTGGCCAGAGTCTTTGGATGATGCCTGGAAAATAGTGACTCTTCAACTCAAGAACGGAACAGCTAAGCAAACTATCCCTAATGTACCCGCTGGAAACTATGCGATAACAGTTTTTCATGACCATGACGAAGATGGGAAAATCAGGAAAAACAAGATCGGCTACCCCATAGACCCTTTTGGCTTTTCTAATAATCCAAGCTTGCTTTTTGGAGTTCCTTCTTTTGAAAAATGTAATCAGAAAGTTACGGCAAGTAAGACCACCCGGTTCGAAATTGATCTACGCTAAATCTTTTTTAATCTAAAAGACCTACTTTTGCAGTGATGAAATCGAGCATTACGAAGAAAATCGCATGCAGGTAGACATACCCATCTTGCGAGATTCCATGTGCCCTAAAAAATCAAATTATTAACACATGAAAAAGAGTAACGACCACACTAGCGGAGTTGTAATTGAATTTGATTCAGGAGTAATTCCGCCACCATATAGTCATGTGTATAGATTGTCCTTGGACTGGAGCACATCTGAATTAATCGCAGAATTAGAGCTACACTATACTGATAGAGAGGACTTGACCGAAGATGAGATTCTAGATGAAGGATTTACTGCTAATGATGATTTCAGCTTTAAGGGCAAACTTGATTATGTCTGGAAAAAAGTAGTTTCAATAGAATTCGAAAAAACTAAGTGGAGCGGAAGGCATCTAGAAGAAGGCGGGATCGTTCTTTCAGCATTAGAAAACGGTAAACCTGGCCCATCAAAAGCTCCTGTTGAGCAGGAAGCCTGGCAAATGCTTGCTCAGGATGTGATTCAGGCTATTTACGAGACTTCTAAGAAGGAAGCTCCTTTGACAGTGAATTACCGTCAAGTGACCAACGAAGGAAGTAATGATTGCTCAATTACCATGAATTTCTCCACTCGTGAGGCAGTATTCACGCTGAAAAATGAATCCAGAACAATCAACTGGGAATATGCCGTTCAATTACTGAAACTCGTCTTTTCTCCAGACTACAACTATGAGATAGCAAAAGAAACTGCTGGAACAAAACGAGGTGAATACATCGAATGCGGAGATGGGTATTGGCATGAGTTAGGAAAAGGGGTTATCAACATTGACAACTCATTTGATGCTGTTGGAAGAATAAAAGATGGATTTGAAAACCTGATAGAGGAATAAAAACATTCTTCAAATTGCATTTAAAAGCCTGATTCGTTTAACTTTAGCTAAACAGAATCAGGTTTTTTTATGGAAAAGAATAAAATTTTTCTCAGCCACAGACATTCCGACACACAAAGTGATTGTCATCGAATCAGGGAAACGCTAGAACAAGAATTTGGTGAAGATGCTGTTTTCTTAGATATAGAAAATCTTGAGCCTGGAATTCGCTTCGCCGACGCGATAGATAAAGCACTAAAGGAAAGCAAAGTCGTGCTGGTGGCCATAGGCCCAGACTGGTTTGGTGATCCTGACGAAAATGGAGTTACCAGACTTTTTCAAGAAAAAGACTGGGTCAGAAGAGAAGTAAGTGCTGCACTTGCGAAACCGGATACCCGAGTGATTCCTTTGTTGCTGAAGGGTGCTTCTAGGCCCACTGCGGATCAGTTGCCTGATGAACTAAAAGAACTTGCAGACTTACAAACTTTTGAAATATCAATCACCCGATGGAAATATGATTTGGGAGTGCTAGTGGAAGCACTTGCGAAACTTATCCCTAGAAAGAAGAAACCTGCTGGTCCATTCCCATACAATCCTACCCCAATTCCAAGACCTAAGAAAAGCTGGTGGGGAAGAAATTACCTTTGGGTACTTGGGATTTTTGTAGTGCTGATGATTGTAATGATCAGCAGTGAGGAGTTTCAAGATGGATATCAAGATGGACTTAATGGTTCAGAAACTGTTTATGATGATGAATTTTTGGATGAACCAGAGGAATCACTAACGAGTATATATGTGATATATACTGGAGATGATTATGGTTGTGCATTAGATCTGAAAATAAATATTGGAGGCAAAATATTCACTCCTGTGGGAAATGAATATTTGATTTCAGGATTAAAACAAGGCACTCAACCCTATTCTATAACTGGAATAATTGGCTGTCCAAATCAAGGAACATGTACTGCGAATGGCTCTGGGAATTTGGAAATTATTCCTAATGGAAATTACTATGTAAGTTGGAATACAACAGAAGTAGGCAATTGTGCTATTAAACTATCCATGCACTAGTTTCTCCGAGATTCTCTTTCAAAACCTTAGAATATTTATTTAACGCTTATCCTTTTAGCGTCCTGAGGTCTGCCCGAATATCTGAGATCATTTCTCCAAGGTCTTCCAAACTTAATGGCTTTTTCTTGTCACCAGGATTTGGAAAATCAGTACTGATAAAGGCCTTCGCTTCCCATACTTCGACAACATCCTCACCTTTCACCTCGTAGGGTTTGTACTGCTCATTGTCAGAAACCAAGAATAGTTTGCCATTATCGCTCAGGTAATTGAACACGCGCTTATAGACTACACCTTCTGTATCTGTCACGAGCACATAGGTTTTGCCACTTTTGATATCTTTCAACTGGTCGACATACGCACCGATAACTATGGTGCCTGAAGTCAAAGGAAGCATGGAATCTCCCGCTAGCTCAAACGCACGATAGGTAGCCTGCTTAGATAATGTAGGAATCTGGAACTGAGGCAAACTCTCCATGTATTCCGTATCGGCAAATCCATTTAGATACCCAGCTGATGCCTTCTGCCCTACCAGCGTGATATTCTCTTTTTCGTCTTCGTCACATGCAATCGTCAAAATATTGATTCCTCGCTTCTGTATTGCCTTTCTCCCCAGACTCTCAATATCATGATTTAGAAGCTCTTCCATTCCCACCTCCAAGATGTCACATAGCTTTCCAAGCGTCAATAACTTTGGTTCAGACCTCCCATCTTCATAGGCTGAGATCATAGTACGCTGCACATCTAATTGATCTGCCAACTCATTTTGGGTGATACCTTTTTGCTTTCGCAAAAACCGGAGGTTGGAAGCAAGGTTTTTCATGCTGAGTACAAATAAAAGTTATGATCTTCTGGACTAGCCGGAATTGGGAAAAATGGGTTCATGTTCATCGCAGCACTTCTTCTGCGCTCCATACGCTGTTTGATCTCTTCAATGATTTCCCCAACAGGCTTTGGACCATTCACAAGCAAATAGCCGTACTGTGGTTTAGCCTCGTCTTCAATAAAAAATTTCACTTGGCAATTTCCTGAAGCCAAAGTCTTGGTAGTGATGCTGATCTTCTCTTGATTTTCCATAGTAGATTCTTTTAACATCAGCTAAGATATAAATGTTGCTTTTATAAACATAAAGATGATTGAAAAATAAACATTTTACTCCGACGTAAATTGTCAATTATGTTTTCCACCCTGAGAAAAGCAATAAAACACCTAGAACATATCAGCTTTTTCTTTGAAAACCCATGTATATAAATATATTATTTACTACTCAATAGAGCATTTGACCGCTTAGCCAATTATCGCTCTTTATCCTGAACAATAGTTCGTTCATTTGGCTTAAAGTCTTTGACTAAAATACCACCAAAAAATCTCTCTATGAATGGGAGACCAGCTTTTTTTAAAGCATCCAACTAACCTACACCAATGAAATCCTACCTCTGTCTATTCCTATTATTTTTAATTGCTGTACCCAAACTTTCAGCCCAAACTTATTCGATAAAAGGAAGAGTAAAACAAGCTGGTACAGAAATCACAATTCCAAACGCCACCATTTTACTTCAAAATTTACCTGATTCCATTCAGGTAGATGGAATGATTTCAGATTTGGATGGTGAGTTTGAGATTACAAATGTGAAGAATGGGGAATACTTGCTGAAGATTCAATATTTAGGCTACGAGAACCTTTATAAGTCTATCAATGTCACTCAGGATATTGATATAGGTGTATTAGGCCTAAAGGAAGAAGCTACTGCATTGGATGAGGTGACGATCAGCGCTAGAAGATCCCAAGGAGAACAAAAAGGAGACACTACGCTTTTTAATGCTGATGCGTTCAAAACTATGAAAGACGCTAGTGCTCAGACATTAATTGAAAAACTCCCTGGTGTAATTTCACAAGATGGTTCCTTGCAAGCGCAGGGTGAGGCAATCACTCAAGTATTGGTGGATGGGAAGCCATTTTTTGGTGGAGATGTGACAACGGCACTGCAAAATCTTCCTGCAGAAGTAATCCAGGGAATTGAGATTTTTGATCAAAAAAGTGATAAAGCTCTTCTAAGTGGGTTTGATGATGGTGAACGTATGAAAACCATTAACATTATCACTAAACCAAATCGTAGAAAAGGAATATTTGGAAAAACTACTGCAGGATATGGAACTGACGATCGTTATTTAGCAGGGGCAAGCGTTAATTCGTTTAACGAAGACCAGCGAATTACTATCACAGGACTTAGTAATAACATCAACGTCTTGGACTACTCCAGTGATGCAAATATTCAGAGCAACAACCGTCCTCAAAATGGCATAGTCAATACCAATATCTTTGGAATCAACTATTCGGACAATTGGGGTGAAAAAATAAAAATCAGTGGCAGCTATCAATACAACAACCGTAAAAACACGAATGAATCAAGTCTAATCAGAGAATATGTTACCAGTTCTAATTCTGGCCAAATCTATACAGAAGATAGTCGAGAAACCCGAACTAGACAGGATCACCGCTTCGACATGAGATTGGAATATAACATCAACGAAAATAATAGAATCTTATATCGTCCTAGATTTTCAGCAAGTTTTGAAAAAGAAAACTCTGGTTTTTTTGGGGAAAGTGTAAATGCTGAGGGGCCTCTTAACCAGACTGAAAATATTCGGTCAGCAGACAATGAAGATTATGACATGTTCCATAGATTGTTTTACAGTCATAAATTCAATAAGGAAGGTAGGACAATAACCCTTAGTGCAAATACTGGTAGTCATGGGAACAATGATAACGCATTTCGAACGGCTACAAACATTTATTTTCAACCTGATGAGCGGACCGAAATTATTAATCAGAACATCACACGTGACCGCTCTGGCTACGATTGGGAAACAGGAATTTCTTATACCGAACCATTAGGAAAAAATGGTCAGATGGAGCTGGAATACGAAATCGGCAATAGATTTAACGATTCTGATCAATTGACTTTTGATATTTTGAATGATGATATCAGTAACCCTAATTTAGAACTCGACACCGCTTTAAGTAATTCATTTGAAAGTAAATACCTTAGACATGAAGTTGAGCTTGGGTATCAATATCAATTGGAGAAATTGAAATTTCAGGCAGAATTGGAATATCAGAATGCAAACCTTAAAAATGATCAACTATTCCCTGCCGTAGGAACAATAGATCGGACCTTCCAAAGCTTCATGCCTACCATCAGATTTGATTATACCATATCATCCACTACAAACTTTGAGATTGATTATGATACTGATGTGGATGCACCGTCGGTGGGTCAATTGCAAAACGTAATAGATAACTCTAATCCACTGCAATTACGAACAGGTAACCCAAACTTAGACCAGTCCTATTCCAATAGAATAAGGTTTAGATTTCGTAGCAACAACCCAGAAAACGACCGTTCATGGTTTGTTTTTGCCCAGTATAATCTGACAGAAAACGCCGTTTCCAATAGTACATTTACAGCTGAGGAAGCTACTGAATTGCCAGGCGGGATTATCCTGGAAAAAGGTTCTCAGCTTTTCAGGCCAGTAAATTTAGATGGGTATAAAGACTTTAGATCTTGGGTGAGTTATGGTATTCCCCTTGACTTCGTCAAGTCCAACTTTAATATCAACGGAGGATTTAGCAGCACGAAAAGGCCTGGAATGGTTAACAACCAAATAAGCTTCAATAACTCTCAAAGGATCAGTACAGGTATATCGCTAAGTAGTAATATTTCAGATCAGATAGACTTTAATATCTCCACACGTTTTTCCTTTAATAATGTGGAAAACACGCTAAACGAAAGCCTTAATAACGACTTCTACAACCAGCGCTCAAGGTTAAACTTAAGCTGGATTATTTGGGAGGGTTTTATCTACAGACTGGATGTAAACCATCAATTGAACTCCGGCCTCTCTGAAGGATTTGATGCGAATGTAGTATTGATGAATATGAGTTTAGGTAAAAAAGTTTTTGCTAACCAGCGCGGAGAAATTTCTTTAAATGCTTATGATATACTTGGACAAAACAGAAGTGTGTATAGAAATGTCACTGACGCATTTGTGGAAGATGGCCAAAACAATGTGATGCAACGCTACTTCATGTTGTCCTTCACTTATAATATCCGCCATTTCAATAAAGGAACGGATATGGATGACTACAAAGAACTGTATAATAATTAATAGAAAGGCCTGATGGATACAAATTCATCAGGCCTTCTTTTTCTAATTTACGCTAAAAGAGATTCACATTCCTCTATACAACTTCTGCAAGCCTCTGCGCATTGTCTACAACTGTCATGTGTATGCTTTTCACACTCCCGGGCGCAATTATAACAAGCATCGACACATTGCTGAAGATAAATAGCGGTATCGAGAGAACTTTTGTTTGTTGATGCAATACAGTCTTTGCAGGCATCTATACATCGTTCGCAGTACTTGATACAATCTTGCATCCCAGGCCGATTACTACATGATTCAATACAGATAGTACAAGATTCTATACAGCTTTCAAATGTCACAATAGCATTGTTTTTAATCATCGTTACTGAGCTCATAAGAATATATTTTTTGGTTTAAGAAATGAATTACCTAGGTTTTTTTGGTTTAAGAAATGAATTACCTAGGTCACCTAATGGAAATCAAAGCTTAATTGAGTCCTAGATTCTTAGATAAATCATGTTGGTTTTATCCTTTAGGAATTTCAAAAAACCTGCCATATAAAAACAGCTCATATAAGCTATTAACATAGATTTTTAAGGTAGGACCATTCACTATTATCCTTAGTTGAGGTAGAATATTCTCAATTTGTTGAGTTGGGTAACATGAAAATTCGTCCAATAAAAAGGAATCCCCGAAACTTTCTTGAATGAATTTCAATTTGCTTACTAACTATTAAGCAATCACCTATTTTGAAAATGAACCTACCCTATTCTATACTTGACCTTGCGATCATTCGAGAGGATTACGATGCCAAAGATGCCTACCTAAGAAGTTTACAAGTGGCTCAGAAAGCGGAGGAACTTGGCTATACCCGCATGTGGCTCGCTGAGCATCACAACATGGCCAACGTCGGCAGCTCCTCTCCTCAGGTATTGATTGGCTATTTAGCAAATGGAACTTCAAAAATCCGTCTGGGATCCGGAGGAATTATGCTTCCCAATCACAGCCCACTGATTATTGCCGAGCAGTTTGGTACACTAGCGACACTTTATCCTAACCGAATTGATCTAGGACTTGGAAGAGCTCCAGGAACCGATCAGACGACAGCGACAGCTTTGCGAAGAGGGCGACATGAGTCTGTGCAGGAATTCCCAAACGACCTGGATGATTTGAGACGCTATTTTTCAGAGGAAAATATGGATTCGAAAGTTCGAGCCTTTCCCGCAGAAGGAATAGACGTTCCTATTTATCTCTTGGGCTCAAGTATGAGTAGTGCAGTATTAGCTTCGCAAAAAGGATTACCCTACGCATTTGCAAGCCACTTCGCACCAGGCTACCTAATCAACGCGTCAAAATACTATAGAGAAAACTTCCAGCCCTCTGAGTCCTCTCAGAAGCCCTATTTCATTTCTTGTGTAAATGTAATCGCTGCGGACACTGACGAGGAAGCTCACTACTTGGCCACTTCGTTTTATCAAACTGCTTTGGGAATTATCCGAGGAAAATCATATCCTATGAAAAAGCCTGTGAAAAGTATGGAAGGAATCTGGTCAGAACCAGAAGCTGCTGCAATTCAGAATATGATGGCTTGTACTTTTATTGGAACAAAAGAATCCCTCAAACCACAATTTGAAAGCTTCTTCAAACAAGTGGAAGTCGATGAGTTGATGGTGTCTACCAACATTTACGAGCCCGCAAAAAGGTTAAGATCATTGGAAATCACTGCAGAAGTTTTAGGATAAAATAAAAGGGGATCGAATCCCCTTTTATTTTTTATTCATCTGCTAAACTATCGACTGGATTTCCTAAAGCTGCTTTTACAGATCGGTAACCAACTGTAGTGGCAGTGATCAAAAGTGAAACTGCAATGACCAACACATAGAGGCCTAAAGGAACAGATGTCTGATAGGCGAAATTTTGCAGCCATTGATTTGTGAAGTAATAGCCAAGGGGAACTGCTATCGCAAATGCTATGAATACAAGTAAAATGAATTCCTTCGAAAGCAAGAAAGTTATTTGCGGAATAGAAGCACCAAGCACTTTTCTGATTCCTATTTCCTTTAGCTTCTGACCCACCATAAATGAGATCAAACCATATAATCCGATGGATGAAATTATGATTGAAAGTACTGCAAAGACTTTATAAACCAGCGCCAATTGATTTTCCCTCTGGTAGAAATTCGCAATAGTTTCATCTAGAAATTTCCCCGAATAGATCGCGTCTGGATAGATAGCCTTGAACTCATTTTCAATACTCGTGAGCGTTTCCTTACCTGCATTTTTATCTAGTTTCAATCCTACAACTTCATATTGAGACTTTTCGGTGGCAATGATAAAAGGTTTGATTTCCTCTCTCAGGGAGTTTTGTGCAAAGTCCTTAACCACGCCGGTAATCGTCATCCAAGGTCCACCTCCACCGATAGTGATCGTCTTGCCAACTGCATCTTGAGGATTCGTTAGATTGAGCTTCTTAGCCATGGTTTCATTAATTACTGCCTCCTTTAGGGTATCGCTTTCTGAAAAACCATTACCCGCTAAAAACTGTAAACCAAAATTCTCGAAATAATCAGCATCTCCATACTTCAGGAAAGTCATGAATTGCACATCTTCTCTTTTTCCATCAAACCAAAAATTAGAAGCCCAGTTATTATTGGAGGAAGGGACATCACTTGAAATAGTGACGCTTTTGATTTGAGAATTCGACTCCAAACGCTGCTTCAGCACATCCAACCTACCGTCTTTTGACTCCTCTGAAGGTAGGTCAAAGTAGTAAACAGCTTCCTTCGAAAAACCTAAATCAGCATCCTGAATCTCTGTCATTTGCTTGACTGCGATCACCGTCGCAATCATCAGCACCTGCGCAATCACAAATTGCAATACGACTAAACTCCTTCGTAATGAAACCCCGCCTATTTGAGCCACTTGAATCTTGTTTTTCAATGCCTGAATTGGCTGAAAACCGGAAAGAATCAATGCTGGGTATAGTCCTGAAAGAAAAGTGACACCCAAAATTATTGCCGTAGAAAACAAAAGAAATGTAGGAGTAATCAATTGAATAGACTCAGGCACTTCGGCTACTTTGCTGAGAAAAGGAAGCAAAATCGTCGCTGCCAGCGTAGAAATGACAGCCGAAATAAATACAACCATAAATGTTTCTCCAAAAGATTGTCCAATCACCTGCAACCTACTTCCTCCCATTACTTTCCTGATTCCAACTTCCTTACTTTTCCCTATTGCCTGAGCGGTAGATAGATTAACAAAGTTGATAGAAGCCATGATTAGAATAAAAACACCAATCAATCCAAGCGTATAAATTGTCTCTTTTCTAATCATATCGCCACTGATAGGGTCAAATCGAGTATCGAAGTGAATATCTCCCATCGCTTGTAGGAAAAAAGATTTCTTTGAAGTCCCGCGATCCTTGTAGTTCTTTTCTGCGAAAGCAAGTAATTGTTCGTTTACCTGCTCTTCAGACTCAGACTGTGGAAGCTTCAAATACAGTTGGAAATTACTTCCAAAACTTCCCCACTCATCAAAGTAAATATTAAAAACCTCCTCGTTACTTTGTAGCGTTTGATACGAGGCAAGCATGTTAAACTTGAAATTGCTATTGTCAGGAATATCCGCCACAATACCTCCAACGCTTGCCTCCACGTTCTTGGATAAAAGAATAGACTTTCCAAAAGCATTTTCCCAGGTCCCAAAAAGTTTCTTCGCTTCAGTTTCTGTCAGGACCACTTGCCCAGGTTGATCTAAGGCTTTAAGATCACCCGCTAAAACTTTCACATCGAAAAGCGACGAATAGTTACTAGTAGTGAAGAATGCATCCTCCACCATAAAATTATTCTCTCCATTGCTAGTGACTGCATTGTCAATGGTGACAAATACATAGGAAGTCATTACTGGGACAACATTGTCAACGCCTAATAAGTCATTTTTCAATGCTTCGGGCATAGGTGGAGAAACACCAGGAGTATAACTAATACCATCTTGATAATCATCCTGAGTAACCACACGGTATACCCGATCAGAGTTGGATTGAAAATTATCGTAGCTGAGTTCGTAGCTAACGACAGTGAAAAGCAAAAAAGCAGCTGTAATTCCCAGCGTCAATCCAAAGATGTTGATCAAGGTCACACGCTTACCTTTTACAAGGTTACGCCAAGCGATTTTAGAGTAAATTTTCCACATAGTTTAAATGTTATAAATTCTGAAAAAGCAGGAGAATCAACTATCCGCCGACGTGAGTGTCCCCACTCACGTCATATAAGAATAGTAAGAATCCCTTGAGCGAAGATTAAACCAAAAAAAAGTAGCTCAAAAAGCTCTAAACAATGATTTTGAAATATCACGCCCAAATACCCCGAACAATTTTGTTCGCTTTCGGGCGAAGATGAATTTTTTCAAATCAGTAAAAAGTGCCGAATTGAATCGACAATTATCTCCTGATTTTGGCTTTTATATTCGACAAAAAACCCAAAGAATTAAGTCTTTGGGTTTTGTTTTAAAAATACTTCTGCGCCTTCTCTGCGCTTCCTCAGTGCGCTTTGCGGTTATAGAAACATCATCCTCCAAACTTGCCTTTCAATGCAGCCAGTTTATCAGCCATTGATCCTTCTGGTTCTTTTCTCTCTGGTTTAGAAGCTGGTCTTTTCTCCATCTTTTTACCTCGCTCCGCAAATGGATCTGACTTCATACTCAGCGCAACTCGCTTACGAGGTATATCAACTTCCATCACAGTCACCTGCACTTTTTGATTCACAGAAACAATCTCATTCGGGTCTTTCACAAAGCGATCAGCCAGATGACTCAAATGAACCAATCCATCCTGATGAACTCCCACATCCACAAAAGCCCCAAAAGCCGTAATATTAGTCACTACGCCGGGTAGCTTCATTCCTACCTTAAGGTCAGACATGCTATTCACTGATTCCTCAAAAGCAAAAACTTCGAATGTCTCACGAGGATCTCTTCCCGGCTTTGCAAGTTCCTCCAAAATATCCTGAAGCGTAGGAAGACCAACCGTTTCAGACACATAATTCTTTAGGGAAATCCGATTTCTCAAATCCTCCGAACTCATCAAATCTGACACCGAGGAATTCACATCTTTAGCCATTTGCTCCACCAAAGCATAGCGCTCCGGATGAACTGCAGATGAATCCAACGGATGCTTTGCCTTGCTAATTCTTAAGAAACCAGCTGCCTGCTCAAATGCTTTCTCTCCCAATCTTGGCACTTTCTTCAATTGAGCGCGACTTTTGAATGGCCCATTCTCATTTCTGAATTCAACAATATTTTGAGCTAAAGTTGGCCCCAAGCCAGAAACGTAGGTCAAGAGTTGTTTGGAAGCAAGATTCACTTCCACTCCTACTCCATTTACAGCAGACATCACAGTATCATCCAAGGCATTCTTCAATGCATTCTGATCTACATCATGCTGGTATTGACCTACTCCAATTGACTTCGGATCGATCTTCACTAGTTCAGCTAGCGGATCCATCAATCGCCTACCGATTGAAACTGCTCCTCTGACAGTCAAATCCAGATCTGGAAATTCCTCACGCGCTACATCTGAAGCAGAGTAAATGGATGCTCCTGATTCGTTCACCATCGTTACAATCACCGATTTTGGAAGACCCAGCCCTTTTATAAAAGCTTCTGTCTCACGCCCAGCAGTTCCATTTCCAATAGCAATTGCTTCAATCCCAAATTTCTCCACCAATCCTTTTACGTTCATCGCAGCCTCCTGACTTCTGCGATTGGCTTCATGAGGAAAAATAGCTTCATAGTGCAGGAATTGGCCTTGGGGTCCTAGGCAAACTAACTTGCAACCTGTTCGGAAACCTGGATCAATTGCCATCACTGACTTTTCGCCCAAAGGTGCTCCTAGAAGCAGCTGGCGAAGATTCTCAGTAAATACTTTGATTGCTTCCTCGTCGGCTTTTTTCTTGGTAAGCAATCGAATTTCAGTTTCCATGCTTGGCTTAAGCAATCTCCTGTAGCAATTTTTGATCGCTAGCTTCACTTGATCCACAGAAGAATTGGAAACATCCTCCAAAATCATCTTTTCCATCTGATAGATAGCCGAAGCCTCTTCAGGAACAGAATCCAACATTAAAAACAATTCTTTCTCTCCTCTTCTCATCGCCAAAACGCGGTGAGATGGAGCCGATTTTATGGGCTCAGACCATTCGAAGTAGTCCTTGTATTTTATAGCTTCCTGTTCTTTGCCCGGTAAAACTCTGGAAGAAAAAATACCTTCATTCAAAAATAGCTTTCGCATCTTTTCTCTCAATTCAGCCTTCTCATTAATCCATTCAGCTATAATATCCCGAGCACCTTGAAGGGCTTCTTCGGAAGAATTCACTTCTTTGGCTGCATCCACAAACTTCTCTGCTTCAGCATCCAGATCAATAGATTTTTGCTCAAAAATCAGCTCAGCAAGTGGCTCCAAGCCCTTTTCTCTGGCAATTGTTGCCTTTGTTCTACGCTTAGGCTTATAAGGCAAATAGATGTCTTCTAGCTTTGACATAGTCTCCGCTGCATCCACTTTACTTTTCAATTCAGGAGTTAATTTTCCTTGCTCCTCGATTGACTTGAGCACAGCCTCTTTTCGCTTTGCCAGCTCTCTCAACTGTAATACCCGGTCACGAATAGCAGCTACTTGCACTTCATCCAGTTCACCAGTTGCTTCTTTTCTATATCGGGAAATAAATGGAACCGTTCCGCCCTCGTCCAGTAACTGCACCGTGGCATTTACTTGATGTGGTTTGATTTGTAGTTCTGTGGCTATTTGTACTTCGTAATTCATAATGGATGGAATCAAATCTAGCTTCGAAGGTAAGGCATTAGAATGGGTCGGAATGAATCAAAAAGTCAAAATCTGTGAGGATAGTTACTAAGGGATTGATTTTAAGATTGTAAAATTGGAAGATTTTAAAATTGAAAAATTTCGTCAAATCGAGTGGTTCTACCGTAAATCGTATTTCGTACTTCGCAAAATCATTGTTTATTAAAACTTAAAAGAGGTAAATGTGCTTCCTCTTTGGACTTGGTACATTGGACTTTGGACTCAAAAAATGGATTGGAAAAAAGAAATTAAGAGCTGGGGCATCATGCTCAGCGTAGTTGCATTTTTATATTTCACAGGGCTTTTGCCAGTGATTATGGGCGGAATACAATCAGTCATGCTTTCTACAGGCTTGATCAAACCAAAACTGGAAATTCCAGACCTCACCGATAAGCAATTCGACTATCGAGGTAAATTCCTCACGTTTGATGGGCAGCAAATTGATTTGGAAAGCTACCGAGGCAAAACCTTGTTCATAAATCTTTGGGCTTCTTGGTGTGGGCCTTGTCGTGCCGAAATGCCCCATATTTCCGAATTATATAAATCAGTACAGGAAGAGCCCGACTTAGAATTTCTCATGATTGGGATTGACAATAACATAGAGAAAAGTCGTGATTTTATAGAAGGTAAAAGCTGGACATTTCCTACCG
The DNA here is from genome assembly GCF_900182815.1 of Algoriphagus winogradskyi. Taxonomy (GTDB): domain Bacteria; phylum Bacteroidota; class Bacteroidia; order Cytophagales; family Cyclobacteriaceae; genus Algoriphagus; species Algoriphagus winogradskyi. The sequence continues at coordinate 543,531 of NZ_FXUA01000001.1, forward strand.
CTCATGCTAGTTTTGGTTTAAATCAAAGCCTGCAAAGCCAATCTATCCCAACTACTTTGGTAGTAAACCCTGAAGGAAAGATCGTTTTCTACCAGGAAGGAATGAGTAATTTTAACACTGACGAGTTTCGGGAATTTTTATTGGGACAGGCCAAGCTTTAAGTAAAAAAGTCTCGTTATTGGGGTAATTAATAGCAGGAATTTGAGCAAAAACCAGGTACTATTCGTCAGGCTCTTAATAATTACTCTCTTCAATAGTTTGGAATTTACTTTATTGAAAAGAATTAATTTTAGAGTTACGTTGCTCTTGTAAACTCAATTTTGAGTTTATTTGATTCCCATTTTCAGCATTTATGAACGAAAACATCACTTCTCAGCATGAGCCAGAAATAGACAAAAGCAGGCTGATAGATGCTGTATTAGAAGAATTTCAGAAGTTCACAACGGGTGTAGCTGATCAAGTTGGCTCAGAAGAACTCTACACCTATCTATTCAAAAATGGAAGCAGCTTGCTAGCACACTATTGCGAAGCGGGCGAAGCTTGGCTAGACTCTGTAGAAGATAATGTCGAAATCACAGATCCTGACCATTACCTAATTCACTTTTCTTATCCAGACAGGATCAAATCAAGTTTATTACTTGTGAGAGATGTGCTCCTTCAGCTCAGCATAGCCCGGCTTCGGCATTCTGAAGGTTTAGTTTCGGAAGCTAAGATTCAAGAGCATTTTGAGGAGTCTCAAGCGCTGCTCACTACTGAATTAGAAAAATACCTACATTATTTCCAGCTTGAACGTAAAGCTATTTTGGGTAAACCTGAAGTACTCAGAAGAAAATTGGAATCAGTCAAACATTTCGCTAATCCTTGGAAAACATTCCATTCCCAATTTCAGACCATATCTGGCCAGTTTGATGAAATAAATCTTAACGATACCAGGCTAAAGCAAACCATTGACCAATACAGTCTGATTCATGAGTTGATTCTACAAATGAGGACAGACGTTCTCAATAAAAATTCCCTCTTTGAGCAGAAGGCCCTTTCCAGCTTAGAAGACCTTACAAAAATTAGCGAAATTGAGCAACTCAACTCCACATTAAAGTCTTTTGAGGATCTAATTAATTTAGGTGTTGGAATGGAAATCCGGTCGGAAAGCACCTTAAGAAATCTGGAAGATTCAGTAAATAAACTTACATCGCTTTCCGTGCCTGTAGATTCTGAAGGTGGGTATCTAGTAGTGAAAAAAATAGATTTTAGAAAAACTTCAGAAAAATGGCTTGACTACGAAATCCTTCCCTACCTCACTGATCTTTGGGATCTCCAAGAAGCTACTTTTTCTCCGCTGCTGAATATTGCTACGCAAATCAAAAGCAGTTTGCTTGTAGCGAAAAAAACACAACAGATTGCAAGTTTTGACGCTGAAATCAGCTCGTTAAATTCGATCACAGAACAACAAAAAAATGCTATCAAACAGAGTAAAGACCTTATCAAGCATATTGAAGATGTTCTTTCTCAAAGCTACAAAGTAACTGAGCTCTATACTTCAGAAGAATACCTTAAAGTCCCTTTTCAAACTAATTTCTCCAGACTAAAATCAAGTAAACAAGGGAGCTTCCATTCTTATTGGCAGAAAATGGCTCATGTCTTCAAAAATCTAGGTAAGCAGGTGAAAGATGCTAAGGAGAAATCACCACATCAACGCTTGGATATTGCCCTACAGATTCTTGAGACAAGAAATGAAAAGGAAACACCAGACCATTATCATTCTTTATTTCTAAACAAAAACTTTATCGGAGACCTATTTTTGGTTAGGCGAAGCGAGCAGGAAAAAGAAATTGAGAAAATTATAGGCTATTGGAAAAAAGGCCAAAATAGGTCATTAGCAGTTTTAGGAGATCCTCTCTGCGGCAAATCAGCCATTTTGGAGTATATCACGCATCAATTCAAATCAAACGAAGTACATCATCTCACTCCAGGATCGGAAATCAGCATAGAAGGCAGAAAACTAAAGGTGGGAAAAAATTTGGAAGAGGTATTGAACTTTGTTAAAAGATCAGTTAGCAATTCCAAACCACTTATAGTACTGGATGATTTACATCTTTGGCGAGATTCAAGCTCTTCTCTACTCACAAATGCTGAAGCGCTAATTGATTTCATCAGCTCTATTTCTTCCAAAATATTCGTGATAGTAGGGATGACAAATGCACTTCGGGTTCATTTAGATACCAGAATGAAATTCTCTCAAGGGTTTACTAATTTGTTGGATGTAAACACCTCCACCTCCGACGAAATTTATAAGGCAGTAATGCTGCGTCATGGTGCTTCTCATCGATCGATCTTTGAAAAGGATGGAGTTAAAATGAATGAAATCCAGCTTCAAAAGAAAATCGCCTGGCTTACCAAAAAATTTGATTTTAATATTGGCGCTGTATTGCAAGCGTGGATCTTTTGTACAGATGTTCAGGAAGATGGGTCAATTCGCTTTTCAGAAAAAGAGACACATCTCAATGATTTCTTAGCTATTGCTGAGCTTCTCATATTAAAAAATTGTTTGCTTTTTGGATATTCCAGTGATTTGGAACTCAAAAACTTGTTTACCGACAGATACGAAAATGAGTACAAGCCTGCCGTAAGAAAACTGCTGAATATTGGCGTTTTGGACAGGGATGCCAATGGGTACCTAATCGTAAAAAACACAGTGAGACAAGACCTTTATTCTATTTTGAAATACAGAGAATTACTCGCCTAATCAACCAATTTTACTATGAATCATTGGAATGATCTCCTTGTCTTAATTCTCATCGTATCAGCGATTTACCTAGCACTATCGCTATGTTTTTTCGGTCTTACCCGCTATGTCCGAAAAAGGAGGATTAGTGAAAAATATTTAATTCTGATTAATAAATTCCGACTCTTTTATAAGCCAACGGCTTGGCTAGTAATTATTGGTGGGTTTATAGCTTTAGACCCGGTTACACATGGTTTTATCATTTTGTTAGTCTTAGGTGTTGGCTACAAGCATCTTGGAAATTATATCAGCGGACTTTTCCTCAGATCTAGTCCCCTGCTCGCTATTCATACGCTGGTGAAAGCTGGGAAAATCCGTGGCAGAGTGAATAAAATCGGAAGCTTAGGAATGGTACTTGGAACCGATCAGGGTGAGCAATGGGTCTGGTTTAATTCCTTCGATCGAGCGGGTTTCACCTTGATTTCCAACCAAACAAATGAGCAACAACGCTCTCTTTATCTTAAATCCGAACATTCGAAGGAAAAGTTAGAGAACTTGATTTTCGATCATCCGATTTTAGCGCTGGGGAAACCCTCCAATCTAAAATCGCTTAGTGCTGAGAACACGTATTTGCTCCACTATACTTTGGTGAAAGGTGCACAGCAAGAAGATCTCACCAACTACCTGAATGATCACGATATCCAAACTAATTCCACTGAAAAATTTAACTCCTAATGGAACTTATATCCTCTTATAACTTGATCATTGAGTTTTCGGTGATAATTATTTTATCCTTTCTATTCAACGGTCTATCAAAGAAAACGAACATTCCTGCAGTGTTGATGCTGATCGCTCTGGGCCTGATACTTCAATATATCCTCGGATATTTCACCACAGAAACTATCGATTTTTTCCCGATTTTGGAGGTTTTAGGAATCGTTGGCCTTATAATGATCGTATTGGAAGCAGCACTAGAGCTAGAACTCAAGCGTGAAAAGCTCATCCCTATATTAAAATCTCTGGCAATAGCATTGATCGGTCTGATGCTCTCGACCTGGGCAGCAGCAAGTATTCTATATTATTACATTCCTGAGATGACCATGCAGTCCGCATGGCTTTATGCTACCCCACTTTCCATTCTTTCGAGTGCTATTATTATCCCAAGCGTGGCAGGGTTGAAAAGCAAAAAAAGGGAATTCCACATCTATGAAAGTACATTTTCAGACATTCTGGGAATTATGCTTTTCTACTTCCTCACCGGAAAATTAAATCCTGCTGAGGATTCTGGTTTGGTAGGTTTTGGAGGGAATTTCTTGTTGACTGTCGCTATTTCGTTGATAGCTAGCTATGCAATTATTTTGATTTTTCAGAAAATCAAAAGCAATGTGAAGCTTTTCTTGTTGATCGCTGTTTTGTTGCTTCTCTATGCATTAGGCAAAAAAATGCATCTTTCTTCTCTGATTATCATTCTGATTTTCGGGTTGGTGATCGCAAACATGAAGTTATTCTTCAAAGGCAAACTTTCCCGCTTATTGGACTATGCAAAAGCACATCAGATCTATCATGAATTGCACACAATCACTGCGGAAACAGCCTTTGTGGTTCGAACGCTTTTCTTTGTGATTTTTGGGTTAACTATTACCATTACTTCACTTTTTGATCTACAAGTAGCCTTAATCAGCTGTCTCCTGATCGGCTCAATCTATGGAATTCGAATTGTTCTATTACTGATTTTTGAAGGCAAAGACATTATTCCTCAAGTATTCATTGCTCCTAGAGGATTGATCACTGTTTTGCTTTTCTACGGCATTCCTAAGGAAGCTCAAATCGATAGTTTCGAGCCAGGAATTTTACTTTTCGTCATCATTGGCACTAGCTTAATCATGACTTTTGCTATGATCTATGAAAAGAAAAGATCGTCGCAAGCAATTGATCAAGCGAATAGCAGAGCTGTGGGATCCGTAAAGTGGAAAGCACCTAGCGTACTCGAAAATTCGGACTCCAAATCTTAAAAAACAGTTACTATACCTGCAGAAAACCTCCTTCAAGTCAATTTCGAATAGTTATCGTTGGCGACTTCGAAGATTTATCGTAATCTTAATTTTTCGACCCGATAACCTATGAAAAAGTTCTTGTTGAGCACTGTGCTCATCTTTTGCCTGTACAATTTCAATTTTGCCCAAACTTCCACGATTCTTTGGTACGATCAACCAGCTGTAGAATGGGAAGAGGGACTGCCAGTTGGAAATGGCAGACTTGGAGCAATAGTTATGGGTTTACCTGGACAAGAACACCTTCAACTTAACGAGGATTCTCTCTGGCCAGGAGGATATGAAGATTGGGGATTGGCAGAAGGAAAACGGGCTGATTTAGATCAAATTAGAGCCTACCTACTTGCAGGCGAAAACAAAAAAGCAGACTCATTATTGGTATTGAAGTTTTCCAGAAAAGGAGTGACTCGTTCTCATCAAACAATGGGAGATTTATGGTTTGACTTTGGCTATGTGGAAGCTGAAAACTACCGTCGAAGCCTTAATCTAGAAACTGCCACGGTACTCACTCAATTTATAAGTGAGGGCTTTGAATTCAGCCAGGAAGTTATTGCCTCTGCGCCGGACGATGCGCTAGTCATTAGATTCAAAACCAATCATCCTGAAGGTTTCAACGGTAAAATCACCATGAGTCGCCCAGAAGATAAGGGCTTTGCGACAGCCAAAACAGTAGCCCTAAATGAAAGGGAACTTGAGCTATCTGGAATGATCACTCAGCGCGGTGGGCAGCTTGATTCCAAACCAGTAGAGATTTTGAATGGAGTGAAATTCCGCACCCTACTTTTCGCTCAACATCAATCGGGGGAGATAAGCACAACCGACTCCACAATGGTAATATCTGGAGCCAAAGAATTTATGCTGAAATTGGTTTCTGAGACGTCATTTTATCACGAAGATTTTGGAGCAGAAGCGGATCGCCAATTAGAAAAAATCCAGTTAAAAAGCTGGGGAGAAATTCTTCGCTCCCATGAGACTGAATATGCCTCTTGGTTTGACCGCATGAGCCTGCAGCTTGGAAATGAAGAGCCGGATAAAATCGCCACAGATCAAAGAATTGAGCGAGTCAAAAATGGAGAGTTGGACTTACATCTTGAAAAATTGCTTTTTGACTATGGTAGGTACCTCCTAATTTCTTCAAGTAGACCCGGAACCAATCCGGCAAACTTGCAAGGACTCTGGAACAAGCATATCGCTGCACCTTGGAATGCAGATTACCATGTGAATATCAATTTGCAAATGAATTATTGGCCAGCCGATGTCACAAATCTGAGTGCATTAAACCAGCCACTTTTTGATTTTATTGACGGTGTAATAGAAAATGGAAAGAAAGCAGCCCGGGAAAACTTCGATATGGCTGGATCGATGGTTCCTCATACGACAGATCTTTGGCAAGTGGCCTTTTTACGTGCTGCTACAGCTTATTGGGGAAGTTGGATCGGTGCTGGAGGTTGGATCGGAAGACATTATTGGGATCATTATTTATTTACTCAAGACAAGCAATTTCTCGAAGAGCGGGCATTTCCAGCATTAGAGACAATCTCAGCTTTCTATTCAGACTGGCTGGTAAGCTATCCTTCAGAAGGCACTTTGGTTTCCTCTCCTTCTACTTCGCCAGAGAATCAGTTCGTCAATGCAAGAGGAGAAGTAGTGGCTTCCACCATGGGAGCAGCCATGGATCAGCAGATCATCGCAGATGTTTTCAACAACTATTTGAAGGCATCAGAGCTCTTGGGAAAGGAGACTCCACTTCGTGAAAAGGTGGAAAATCAACTGGCAAATCTTCGGCCTGGCGTTCAAATAGCGGAGGACGGAAGAATTTTGGAATGGGATCAGCCTTATAAAGAAAATGAAAAAGGGCACAGACATATGTCACATTTGTATGCTTTCCACCCTGGAGATGCCATCACATCAAGTGAAACTCCTGAAGCTTTTGCCGCTGTTCGTAAAACACTAGAATATAGATTAGCTAATGGTGGAGCTGGAACAGGTTGGTCACGCGCTTGGTTGATTAATTTTTCTGCAAGATTATTAGACGGAGAAATGGCTCATGAGCATATTCAAAAGCTGCTCTCACAATCACTCTACCCTAATTTATTTGATGGTCACCCACCATTTCAGATCGACGGGAATTTCGGTTATACTGCCGGAGTCGCTGAGATGCTTGTGCAGTCCCATGAGACAGGCCTCATCCGCTTGCTACCTGCACTCCCTAAAGCTTGGGAGAATGGCCGTGTGAATGGACTAAAAGCCAGAGGGAATTATACAATAGATATGACTTGGGAGGCTGGAGAACTAAAAACCTGTAGAATTCATGCCGGGAAGAGCGGTAGAATTTTGGTGTTTTATGACGGATCAGAAATGGATATAGATCTTGAAAGAGGACAAAGCTTCGAAGTAGAGTTTTAACTCCAGAGGATACAAGTAGTTATTACATCAAATAGTCTCGAAAGGACGGGCCTCTGGCTTAATTCGGAGTAAGCTATTCGGATACCTCGCTTGTCGAAGTGCCCCAAGGAATCTAGTTTGCTTACTGGAAGAAAATCGTAATGCTGTAACTTTCCTAAGTTGATACCAACATTTATCAATAGCTATAGATGTTGCCACACAATCTGATAAAGTGTAAATTACTACATCACTTAATCCAAAAATGATGAAAAAATCTCTCAGTTTAGCGCTAGTATGCCTTGCTATTTTTCCGGCTTTTTCCCAAACTGCTATGATCCCTTCTAAGGAAGTTCAAATCAAAACAGCAGTAATGGCTGCTCCAGAAGAAAAACAAGCAGATGCAACCGTATTGGGGTACCATGAAAATGGAGAACTTGTAGAATTGGAAAAAGGCACTAATGAAATGATTTGTATCTCAGATGACCCAAGTGCTAAAGGTTTTACCGTTTCCTGCTATGCTTCAGATTTGGAGCCATTCATGATCAGAGGACGAGAATTGAAAAATGAAGGAAAGTCGTTTCAAGAGATCTTTGACACAAGAGAGGCTGAAGCAAAAAATGGTAAACTCAAAATGCCCAAAGAAGGAGCTACTCTTTATGTGCTAAGTACTGATGCAGAAAAATATAACATGACAACTGGGGAAGTGTCTGATACTTATTTAAGATATGTTGTTTACCTACCTTGGGCTACTGCAGAGACAACTGGTCTTCCACTGAAACCTAGTGCACCAGGTATGCCTTGGATCATGGATCCGGGTACGCACCGGGCGCATATCATGATTACTCCTCCGAGGGATTAAGTGAAGTTCTCAGATTCAAGGGCAATTAATTAAAAGAATGATTTTACTTTTGGTTTATTCTCGATAAATAAATTTCCCTTAAATGCCTCTTTACGCAGAGCAGACCTTTAAAGGTCTGGACTACACCCAAGTACCACTTTCTCCTTCAGAATATGAACAGTGCACCTTTGAACAGTGCAATTTTTCAGGGCTTGATTTGAGAGGTAATAATTTTGAAAACTGCACCTTCAAAAATTGTGACCTAAGCAACACAAAAGTTCCAGACGTATCTTTTCAGCAAGTAAGATTCGAACATTGCAAAATGCTAGGCATTCACTTTCATGCGAGCAATCCATTTCTATTGGAATTTATCTTCAGCGGATGTCAACTTGACTATTGTAGCTTTTACAATCTGAAGATCAAAAAATCAAAATTCATCAATTGTAGGCTTTTGGAAACTGACTTCACAAAGGCAGATTTGACTGGATCTGATTTTCAAGGTTCTGACTTAAGCGGAACTACCTTTGACCAAACTACTGCAGAAAAAGTTGATTTCAGGAATGCAATCCACTATTCTATTGATCCAGAAATAAACAGAATCAAAGGAGCACGATTTGATTTGGATGGTTTACCTGGCTTGCTCGGAAGGTATGGAATTAAGATCGGCTAATTTTCAGGTTTAAATCACGGGTTATTCAACTGTAAATGAGGCTACTTTAGGATGATGATGTAGCATCCTGGTCATTAGTCTTTGATTTGATCCTTATCCTGAATTAATAGAACCCAATCTTCTTCGGGCCCAGAAGTTGGCGGCTGAAGTGAGAGGGAACTAGAAGGTTTCAGTTTTTTAATTGCTGTTTTCTTACCATTTCTCGGGTTATACCAAATCCCTTGAAGCTTATCTCCTGTCATTTCTGTCAAGTCTAACTTCACTTCCCTCGGTTTGGCCAAATAGACTATCACATATGAGCCATCGCTGGCTATAGCTGCTCGAATCTGATCTTCATTTTCTGGGTTTTCGGATAGTATCAAATTCTGATTGGATATAATTTTTGTAAAGTTTATTTCTTCAAAAAACCTCCTGAAATACTTCATTGATTCAGCTCCTGGTCGCTCTAATGCTCCTTTCCAATCAGTAAGCGTAGGAATCACAAAAACCTCCCCTTCCATATGCATCTGCCAAACAGCATTATTTCCATAGGTATATCCTGCCACTCCTGCAAGCATATCCCAATAAGCTAGTACCCTAACGTCATATCCTGTAAAAAAACCTTCCGGAAAAACCGATTGGTCACGAATATTCCCCTTTTCATCTACCTTATCAGCAAATTCTCCAGACTTAAAAGTCATGTATTTCCAAAACTTCACTGGAATATCTTCATAAGCTGGCTCCCCATCGACCGTTGGTTTCTGAGGCCTTAAAGCAAGATCCTTTCTGGCAAATCGATATACTTCCAAAAACTTTTTCTCATGTCCACTTTGATACATGTTGAAGTCCAGCCACTCCGGGTTATCCAAAGCATCGGAGCTGGAACTAAAGCCACGTGGATGAAATGTAGTCAAATGGCGGTTTTCGTCACCTTCTTCCAGTCCTTTAGCCATAGCATCCCAAATTTGAGCGACTTCTTCATTAGCTACCATTCGATCACCTCCTAATATCCAAACGAGGTCACTATTTCTATACCGCTCACCCAGAAACCGTCCATAAGTCTTAGCATTTACACTATCAAAAATCAATGGACCTGCACCTGGATTTGCGCTAAATATCTTGTCTCCCCAAGTAGGCAAAATCCCCATGGTCAAACCAAGTCTGTTAGCTTCTTCAATAATAAAATCTACATGGGCGAAATAGGCTTCATTGGGTTGGGTAGGATCCAAATTATGAAAAGGCAAATTACCATTTGCATTGGGCGTTTTCACCCCATCTCTTTCTGCCAAAATAACGGCTTGAATTACAGTAAAACCTTGCTTGGCGCGCGTTTGAAGATATAACTTAGCTTCTTCCTGATTGAGTCTATGAAATAACTCCCATGCAGTGTCTCCCAACCAAAAAAATGGTTCTCCTTCAGAATTCTCAAAATACCTACCATTTGGCGTAATCCTCAAATCTTGAGCATTTCCCAGATTTAGGAAGGTAAAAAAGCATATAACTAGTCCTATTATCTTCTTCATATTAGTTGGGAATGTTACGTGTTCTCTACTCCTGCCACTACCATTTTTATAGTATTGTAATCGTATTTTCCTTCAAAATGAATTCTTAGAGCTTGTAGATTTTTGATATTCTCGATTTGCGAACTGATCTCGGAGATCACCTCCATCGGTAAACAGTCTTCTAACTCAACTCTTCCTTCTTGAATTCCTTTTGCCAAATGCCCCTTGATGGTCGATTCCGCTAATCCTCGAGCCACCACGATATCTCCAATGCTCTTACCTTCATTGATCATCGCAAAAGTTATCTCGTAAGTCTCTCCCACTTTCCGCTTCAGATTTTTCTTGCCGGTCTTTTTCCTACCTGTTTTATTACTGGCAAATTTTGGATTATCCGCAGCTGCTTGCTTCGCTGCTTCAGCCAATCGAAGTCGGAGATTGATTTTATCTTGCTCCAAATCACTCATTTTTTCGGGAATACCACCATCCATGATTGAGGAGATCAAACGACTCACCTTGCTGATCTCACCGTACTTTCTCAACAAACTAACTTCCAATTCTTCCAAGGAATTGGCATAGGTCTTTGTTCTGGAAAATCGCTCCACTTCAGCTCGATGAATAAGTATTTTCTCAAGTGCTGTTTTCAAAAAACCCTTGAAATAGGAAGCTCCCTTGTCCAATCTCTCCATTAATTTCTCTTTGTCATTCTGCTGCAAGAGAAAACGTAATTGATTGCTGAATTTTCCAGCCGTCGCCACTTCATTTCGAATCAATGTGGCGATTTCTCCCACAGCTTTTTGCATCTCAGGATCTTCAAACTCCAATGAGCTATCATTCTTTCGCTGGAAGCTGTTTATTTCTTGAAGCAAACCAGCCAAATCAAAGGTTTCTCCAGACAATATAGAAAGGTATCGCTGCTGATATGCTCCCAAAAGTTCATCCAGTTTCGCGTTCTTTTTGGCAGTCTCCACAAACGACTGTACCTGAGAGTCTGACTGTAAGGCATTATTTTGGATTCTTGTTCGCAAGATTAATCCTTCCAAACTTCTCAGTCTACTAAGAGCGACGTACACCTGTCCAGGTGCAAAGGCATTACCAACATCAATAATCGCCTGATCAAAGGTCAACCCTTGGCTTTTATGAACTGTCACAGCCCAAGCAGTTTTAATTGGATATTGACTAAATGTGCCAATCACTTCCTCCTCCAATTCTTTAGTATCTGGATTGATTACGTATTTCTTATTTTCCCAGATTTCCTTCCGCAATTGGTACAAAATGCGTTTTCCTTCCAGCATCACTTTGATGGAATCTTCTTCCAATTCCTCCACAGTTGCAAGCTTTCCATTGAAGTAATCTTGATTTCCCGATGAATCATTTTTGATAAACATCACCTGGGCTCCTACCCTTAATTCGAGGGATTTGGGAAGGGGATAGATATTTTCAGGAAAATCATTTTCAATTTCTGCTTCATAGAACTTTGACTCACCTTTCAGTGCCATCAACCGATCCCGATTAATCTGGTCAGCTTTATAATTGTGTGTTGTAATTGTAATGCAGTCCTTTACTTCGGCGATTTCTTCCTGCGTCTTATAGTGCTTGTTCAGAAGTGCTATATCTTCAGAAGTCACCATATTCTCCCTGAGGTGATTCAAAATTTGAATAAAGTCCTCGTCTTGCTGTCGGAAAATTTTATCCAACTCTAAATAGACCAAACCTGAGTCTTGCAAAACCCTAGCTTCGAAGAAATGCATACTTGGGTAAAACTTACTGAGCACTTGCCATTCATTATCTCTAACTATCGGCGGCAACTGAAATAGATCCCCAATCATCAATAGCTGAACACCTCCAAAAGGTGTATTAAAATTCCTTTTGACACTCCGAAGTCTATAATCTATAGCGTCCAGCACATCTGCCCGCAACATACTCACCTCATCAATGACCAATAGCTCAATAGATTTTAGCACATTTTTCCGTAGCGCATTTAGCGGATGTTTTCGAACCAGGGTATGTTGAGTAAAACACCCATACTGATCAGAAAAATTGCCCTCGGGCTCATTCACCGGGAGAAAAAAACCAAGTGGAAAAAGGAATTGCGAATGGATGGTAACTCCGCCTGCATTTAGTGCTGCAATTCCTGTAGGAGCTACGATTACGTGGTTTTTATGTGTTTGTAAAGCTAGGTTTTTCAGAAAGGTCGTCTTCCCCGTTCCTGCCTTCCCAGTCAAAAAAATCGGTGCTCCGGTATTGTTGACAAATTTCGCAGCCAGCTCAAGTTTGTCAGTACTTTGATTTCCCATTAGACGAAACTACTATTTTTAAAAATGAATCGATTGGAGAATGAAGTCAAAAACTTCATTTAACTAATTTCGATTTTTTATTTGCAATCCGCAAAAAGCTTAAACGCAACATACAATATAGAAAACAACTTATTTAGTACAGATCAATAATTGTCTTCTAGGTAAGCTCCTAAAACAGAGAAAAGGATTAACTCTCTGAATCTATCCACATATCCGCTGCGCAATTGATTACCCAATTCGCCCGAAGCCAACACATAAAAAATCTTAAAAAAAGAAGGGGAAACGTGCAAAAGGCATCAATTGTCTGATGGCACACCTTTCGTTTCTTATTAGTCAACCGCAACCTAACACTAAACCCAACTAATCATGAATACCCAATATCATTTCCCAATTAGTAGTTCAACAGCAGCAAACTGTACCGTCAAAACAATTAGCGATGAAGTAGTAGGAAGTATCAAGGACATCATGCTGGACACCGAAACTGGTGAAATCGCTTATGTAGTCCTTGCGGTAGATACCGGATTTCTAAATCTTGGCAACAAACTCTTAGCTCTTCCTTGGGGGGCATTTGATTTTCACAGTCACCAACGTGGTGTCATTCTGGTAAAGATCAACAAAGAAAAGCTTGAGAATGCTCCAGGTTTTGACAAAGACGACTGGCCTATAGGTCCGCAGCATCAATTCATCAACGACGTTCATACATATTATGGTTTTGACAGAAGAAGAGCGTTAATTGAATAGGCGTGGCGCTCTGAATCTGTTTGGCTCTCCAATCTTGGGGAGCCTTTTTTGGTACCTTAATACCAGAGGGATCAGCATTAAATGAGTTTCATCAATATGGAAAATTTGACCATAACACCTAATCTCCCTCAACAATTGAAAGACTTGGCAATTCCATTGAATTCTGATCACTAATCCTATCTCCTTTTCCCACCATCAGGCGGATCTTGTTCCTTCATCAGGATTTGCATCAGGTCACCTGGTACTATTTCCAGCATTCCTTCTCTTAGAGATTCCCAAATTAGATTGAAAGTACCTCGATACACATTTCGTTCTGTCTGAAAAGTCGCTGTTTTATAATTCTTATTTTCTGGAAGGTTATTGCTTGAGGTAAGAACATTTGCTACAATAGACATCAATTTCTTCTTTTGTGCATTGTCATCTCTTAGCTCAAGTTTGAGATCATCGTACTGGAACTTCATGAAATTAGAAGAGGAGAACCGTGTCGCATCCATTGTGATTTCTAGCTTTTGCATGCTACCTGAAGTAATATTGACAGAAACCAAGTCGCCTAGAATCCCATTAAGTGATGGCAGTGAAAAAGGATCCACACTAGCTTCCAAATGAAAATTCTCTTTGGTACTATCGCTTGTATAAGGAACTTTGACATCCATGCGCATCGGTGCAAAACCGTTCAATACAGCTTCACCATGAATAAGTAGCTCGCCAGACTGTAGAGAATCCAAAGAAACTGCATGGGATATTTTTGCCGAAAGTTGCTCAAAAATCAGGCTCCCAGGTTCAGATTTCCCCTCTGAAATCTGGGAGTAGGTGATTTTTGAATTCATCACCTTAATGGTATCTATCTCTAAAGGAAAGGGAATTTGCTCCACCATTCCTTCAAACATAGGTTTTTCTGGTTCAAAAGGCCGCGGCTTATTTTTATTCCTGACATCGTGCAAATGCAGGCTATCTATTGTCAGCAATCCAGCCACTACAGCCCAGTTGCCATAGATATTACTTTTTGCATTTATTTGTTCAATTCGTATGTGTTTAACATCTACTTCAATGAAATCCTTTTGAACCTTTGCATTTTTGGCTACTTCAATATTGGTATCCTTATATTTCAGCTGAAGGTCAAAAAAATCAAATTTTTCCTGTTTAGAATCATAAGCCAAAGAACCTAGGGTGAAAGTTTGATCTTGATTGATGTTTACTAGCAGGTTTTTCATGCTGGTCTTTATACTTTCCAATTTGAATGGAATGGCATAATTCACCCGAACAGAATCTGTCTCAAGATTTACCGCAGCTATTTCAAAACCTTCAAAACTCCCAAACTTCCTGACGGAATCGGACTTGGTATAAAACTCCCCTGACCCATCTGTAAGCACTACATTGTGGATAATACCTCGTGACACCAAATCACCAAAAAGGCCTTGAAATTCTTTAGACATATCTGCAGGTTTTGACGCAATAGAATCATTCCTGACAAATATGAAATTTGGTGAATCAAATCGCAGTTCATCTATTTCTGCTACTTTTCCAAAAATAAACCCAAACATATTCACCCCATCTAGACTTAGGGATTTCATCGTGCCGGTGATAGTAACTGACTTTTCCTCTTCCACTGGTAAAATCGAAATGCCATGCAGCCCTATTTTACCTCTAAATAACTGAAAATCAACATCCTCAAAAAGAATGGTATAGGCTCGATCTTCTTTACCATTAATAATTTCAGGTAATTTCTGAACGACCCATTTTTCCAGGATAACAATTGCGACTATGGCTAAGAAAATCAGAATTCCTAAGGCCAAAATAATTTTTTTCAAGGGGAGATTTGTAAACTAGCGTAAGGATAAACCTATCAATGGATAATTTCAAAAAGATACAAATAAATAATAACTAAATCATATTGCATTCTTAGATCAAGGTATCCACATCAAAGCCTTATCCAACCATATAAATAAAAAGAGAAAACAACGGAATGATTTTAATTCTTTCGAAGCATCAAAAATCATTAACTTCCACTTTGATTCGCTTACTTTTCTTGAAACAAATTAATTTTAGATAGTTAAAAAGTGAGAACGAGCAATTCAATCCAACATGAAAAAAACATCTTTTGTATTAGTAGTTTTTTTACTGGGGCTACACTTCAGTTTATTTGCTCAAGAAAAATATCCGGAATTCAAGGTTCTCACCTATAATATTTACCATGGCGAAAAACCTGATTCTCTAGGCAAGCCCAACCTAGACGATATCGCCAATCTGGTAATTTTACTTCAACCTGAGGTGGTAGCCTTCCAAGAGGTGGACAGTATGACGACTCGTTCCGAAGAAATCTACGGTAAGAAAATTGACTGGATAGCCGAACTTGGAAAGAAGACAGGCTACAGGAGCTACTTCGCAAAAGCAATGGATTTTGCAGAAGGTGCCTATGGCGAAGGTATTTTAATCAAAAAAGCGTTGAATTACACCACCCTACAGCTACCTACACCTGTAGAAGGAGAAGCTAGAGCTGCGGCATGGGCAAAAATTGAATTGAGAGACAGAAAAGAACTTTATTTTGGGGCCACCCACCTATGCCATCAATTCCCAGAGAACCGCCTTGCGCAATTGGATTCTATGATTAGCTATGCAGATTCACTTCCCAATCCAGCATTTTGGGTAGGTGATTTAAACTTTGATCCTGCCTCAGAGGAATATAAAAGTATTCCTGAAAAATGGAGTGATGCCGGAATGGTAGCAAATGACACAACACCAACGTTCAATTCAGAGGAAGGAAAAAGAATTGACTACGTATGGTATGATTCAGAATATTTTGAGCTTGTGAATTACCAGGTAATTGACGCTACATTCTCTGATCATTATCCCGTTTTAGTTACCCTTCGATTAATAAAACCCTATAAAGAATGAAAAAAACAGCCCTCTTTCTGGTCCTGACTTTATCTATTGGATTTTTTTCCTTTCAGCTCTTGACAACTAATACTAAAGATCCTGATTGGCAATCACTTTTCAATGGAAAAGATATGAAGGATTGGATTGTGAAAATCCGTACTCATGAACTGAATGACAATTTCGCAAACACATTTAGAGTAGAAGATGGCTTGATGAAAGTCAGATATGACGGTTATGATCAGTTTGATCAGCAGTATGGTCATATTTTTTACAAAAAGCCATTTTCCAATTACCTGCTTCAAGTGGAGTATAGATTTGTAGGTGAGCAAGCAAATGGTGGTGAAGGATGGGCGACTAGAAATAGTGGTGCAATGCTTCATTGCCAAGACCCTAAGACAATGCTGAAAGATCAAGACTTCCCGATTTCAATAGAAGCACAATTTCTGGGCGGAAATGGAAAGGACAAAAGGAGTACCTGTAATCTATGTACTCCGGGAACTAACGTAGTTATGGATGACAAACTTATTACTTCACATTGTGTCAATTCTACGTCTGAAACTTATCATGGAGATCAGTGGGTCACTGCAAACTTTATTGTACTAGGAAATGGTGACGTACATCATCTGGTAGGAAAAGACACCGTTTTGAGCTATACTAAATCTCAGATGGGCGGAGGTAATGTAAACCCAGTCGATCCAAAAGTAAAAGTAGATGGTCAAATGCTAACTGGAGGGTGGATTTCATTACAAAGTGAAAGTCATCCAATTGATTTTAGAACAGTTCGAATTATTGATCTAGACCCTATCAAAGACGATCAGGCTAAATTAAAGGCTTTGGTCTCTGAAAAACTTAACGATTAAAAGTCAAGATTGGAATCGAGACTTTTACGAAAAAAAACAAAGGCCGCTAATCATAATGACTAGCGGCCTTTGTTTTGATAACCGGAAGTAATAAACCTCCGATACGTTAGTTAAACTCTTACTCCGGTATTACCTCCTCCTGATAAGGTGATATTTACAGGGGCATTTGTTTTCCAGTTTCCACCTGTAAAGTCGGGCACATCAATGGAATTGGACCTGTTTGCAACAGACCACTCACTTAGAGGAGATATACTACTCCAAAGTGCTGCATCATAGACATCTTGATCTAAAGGAAGGCCATTTCTCAGGCAGTCAATCAATCTCCAGTCCATCATAAAGTCCATACCTCCGTGGCCCCCTACTTTTTTTGCCAACTCCCCTACTTTTTGGATAATCTCAGGGGTGTATTTGGTTTCCAAATCTTTGAATTCCTCCTCTTTCAACCAGCCATGACCTTTAGCTACTCTTGGTTGAGGATACTTTTGAGCGTAGCCCTCTGTCCCGCTCACCACATGAAGTCGTGAATAAGGACGCGGTGAAGAGACATCATGCTGAATCATAATCGTCTTTCCATGCTTAGTTTTTACCATGGTTGTATTCATATTTCCACGGAATTTTTTCTCAGCATAGGAAGCAAAGAAATTATCCTGTTCAGCCAATTTCACAGCCTCAGCATGCATAGAGAAATCATTGGAAGATGTTGAGGTCAAAAAGTCCATTTGATCTCCTCTATTGATATCCAATATTTGGCAAATTGGACCAAGACCATGAGTAGCATACAGATTACCATTACGGTAATTCTCTTTCAGCCTCCACATGTCCTGATAACCACCATCTTTTTTGAAATTCAATGAAAGTAAATCATGAATGTATGCTCCTTCCACATGAAGAACCTCTCCAAAATATCCCTCACGCTTCATTTTCAAAGTCATCAACTCAAAGAAATCATAGCAGCAATTTTCCAACTGCATGCAATGTTTTTTAGTCCGCTCAGAAGTCTCCACCAATTGCCAACATTCTTCTAACGTGCGTGCAATAGGCACTTCACAGGCTGCATGCTTGCCAGCTTCCATGGCATACACAGACATAGGAGTATGCCATTCCCATGGAGTAGCGATATAGATCAAATCCAGATCATCTCGATCCATCATTTCTTTCCAGGAATAGGCATTCCCAGAGTAACCATCAGGCTTATGCGGAGTTTCTTTTAATTGAGCTTTTGCTTTTTCAACTCGCTCAGGCAGCAAATCACAAAGCGCTTTGATTTCTACATTTTCTATTTTACTCAATCGATCAACAGCACCAGGCCCTCTCATTCCAAGTCCCACTATTCCGATGCGAACTGTATCAATTTTAGGAGCAGCAAAACCACTCATATTGAAAGATTGAATGCGATTAACACCTTGCTTAGCTTGTAAAGGAGGATTCTCAAATTCATTGGCGAGGGTAGATCCCGCCCCGAAAAGCCCCAAACCTACCAAGCCGGTTGATTTCAGAAACTCTCTTCTCTGGTTATTTTTCATCTTATTATTATTAATTATAATGGTCATCCCATAAAGAATCCAGAGGAATCTCACAATTTCAAAAACAGGCAATTTGGCGTGATTTTGAAATGCTCAATTTCAGGATGCGTTTTTTTATTGACTTGGCTAATTAATAAAAAAATTAAGGAAGTATGGGCACCTTACAAATAAAAAAAACCGAAAGCCAGTGGCTTTCGGTTATCTCCAATTATAATTTGGGACTATTAAATCAAATTTTCTTAGCAAGGATTACATTCCAGAAATTAGATAATAGACAAAAAACTAGGGGCGATTATTCACTTTTCAACAACTTTTAAACGAAGGACTGTTTGGATTCTTCGATGCAAAAGTAAATGTTAACTACCTGGTAAAAAATGACATAAATCAAAAAACTAACGGCTTTAAGGCTGCAAAATTTAAGATCAAAAGGACATTACTGATAATAAAAGTTATATTGAAAGAAGAAAATTGGTTTTTACAAGACTCCAGCAATTCTAATTATTAGCTAGGTTTCAAATTATTCATTTCAAAAAATGAAGTTTTTCAGATTCCTTCTTCCCTGCCTTCTGATACTTTTGGGTATATATACTGCTAGTGCTCAGGATATCTCTACCGCAAATAAAAACGATACAATTACTCTTGCACAAGCATATATGAACTTGTATCTGGTAGAAATTTATTTTGACACCATTCCTGAGGAACGTTTAAAAAAGATTATTGCATATGAAAATGACCAAATCAAGGCTATAACAAACAGCACTTTTATTAGAGCAAATTCTTCCCTTTATAATTTCACAAATGCACTTTTTTATCAAAATCAAACAAAGCTTCTGCACCGTAGCAGTGATGAAGTAAGTCGTGGCTTATTACGTAGATTGAAAAGTTTACTTGATCGAGGAATTAATTATTACAACTCTGCCAAAATTGAAGATTTCCAAACATTCGATAAAAAAGAAAATAGCCTTTTTGAATTGATCAAATTTGATCAGGAATCAAACCTGCTTTTGAAATCAGAAATCAGAAGCTTGAAAAATGAATTAAACACCTTGTTTAACGAGGATCTTTATCCTGACTTTCAGCGCATTTTTCTAGCTGCAAAAAATAAAAACCAGTTCCATATTGATTCTCTAGAATTCTATGCTGGCATCTATTCTATGCCACTTAGTAGGGAAATCATAACTAATAAGCCTGATTTTCAACCATTTTCTTTTGGGGATCCTAATTTTATTAACCCGGATTATACACCTGCTTCAAGATTGGATTTGTTATCAAGGTATGTTCAACTAAAATATGTAGTATCTAAAAGAACTCGAGTTGGGCGGAATTTCAATAAAAGACTTTTATATGATCAATTCTATGATTTCAAAAGTAGCGTCACAAGTGAACGGGATAAATTTATTAAAGAAGAATTGAACCCTAAAGTCCTCGAAGCCCTTTATCGGGAGCTATGCAATAAGTTCCCTTTGGATAAGGACAACTTAGGTGAGGAATTAAGTAACGGTGGTTCTGCGATGGTGCAAATGCCTTCTAACAGTTTACAATACTATTTTTTCCCTAACCCAGCTCCACTTGCATCTGCAAATTTCATAAAAGCAGACTTTAAGCCATCCTTATCTACTCTTGGCCAGGTAGATTCATTTCTCAGAAAAGATCTAGTAGAGGCAGGATACAAAAATCAGCTCCATTACTATTATGATATGGA
Organism: Algoriphagus winogradskyi; assembly: GCF_900182815.1. Lineage (GTDB taxonomy): Bacteria > Bacteroidota > Bacteroidia > Cytophagales > Cyclobacteriaceae > Algoriphagus > Algoriphagus winogradskyi. The sequence goes on from NZ_FXUA01000001.1 coordinate 563,672, forward strand.
TGGCTTTGCATTGACCACCAGTTTGGAAAAATTCCGCATCGATGGTTCTTCAGTACCAACAGAACAGCGATTTACTCAGAATCTAGGCGGTGATGGAAAGTTCACCTACTTCGAGATTTTTAAGTCCATGTTTTTTAAGGTAGAGTCTGAGTTTAGGATGTTTGCATTTATCGTCGCATCAAACCCTGCCACAATGAGCAATGTTGCTATGACGCCTGGGGTTTCACAGCAATTGTTAAAAAACAGTTATGACACCCTCCCAGATGACCTGAAAAAGACAAGTCTGCCAAATAAAGTTCTCTCGATATTTGTTTATCATTTTCACCAAAATGATATAGGAGAAGTGCCTGAACTTGATCTTAGCGGAAAGCTTACTGTGCAAGATCATCTAAAAACTGCAGGACTATTAAATATTGTTCAGTGAAAGTTATTCTATCGGAAGTCTTTTTGAAATATATTCTTTAAAAGGGAATTTTTCACGAATAGTAATTCCATTTTCTAAAACAATATCAACTCGAATTGTATCACAAACACCCCAGCCCAAATAGCCAATTGAAAAAGAAGAAGTCTGATCTCTAGAAGTCCGAATACTATCATAAAATCCTTTACAAAAATTGTATCTAACTTCCTTTATTTCATTTTTCCTAAATGACGGAAGCTCAAGCCAAAATGTGAAATTATAATTTTTCTTGCCTCCAGAAAAGGTGTTAGAGGGACTAACGGATGCTCTTATTTCCACCAAACTGTCTATTGGAGCAACTCTTTCCATTTCTAATAAACCTTTCAAGTCATCTTCACTTAGATTTTCATATTGATCTCCCTTACCTTCAAGCAATAGTCTAATTAATTCGTCAGAGTAATTCTTTTCTATAGTCACTGCTTTTCCCGCTTCTAAAGCATCATTTGCACTTTTTTGAGCTTTAAATGCGATTAAAATAAAAAGCCCAGCGATCACTACAAACACTCCAACTGCAACTTTCAAAAACATTGACTTCTTACTCTTCACCAAGTCATCATACTTCTGCTTGGCCTCCCTCTGCTTTTCCTTCTTGAGCGCATCTCGACTTTTCTCTATCCAATTAAGCTCCTCTTCACTTAGCTTTAACTTTTTCAAAGATGGCTCGATATAGATAAGCTGCTTCTCAGTGAAATATTCCCTTGCTTCTTCATTTACTCCGACCTGACTTCTAATCAAGCGTTTAACTTCCAGGAGCGAAGTTTCCTCAACACTTCTCCGTTCTGCGATTGGCTTGGCTAGGGAATCATGGGAAATCTCAAACGTATCTGTATTCTCATTGTAGCGAAGGAGTCGGCTATTGGAAAAAACCTCTACCACGTCATTGACCATTTTTTGGTCTAAGTCCGGTAATCGGTCAAACAATTCATCTTTAGTGATAGGGTCTTTTGTACCTTCCAATGTGGCAAATGGAGAGAGTATTTTCCAGATTATAGAAGAATTCAAGGTCGGGTAGTTTCCGTTCAATTCTTTTGAAATATCAGCTACCTGTTCCTCTAGAAAATTGCTCAAGATATCACCGATCCTACCCATTTCATTCACTTTTTCAGAAGTGAATTCAGCCGGTTTTTCTCTCCTTTTGTCTCCAGTTATATTCAGGTATAGCTTATCCAAAAATACCTGCAAAAATGGCAATTGTATGGTCAGGGATTTTTTGTCGCCTTTGATTTTGTGAAAAATAGCTTCAGCAACTGCATCTTCTTCTCCTTCCTTGATAGATATATTTGATCCTTCATATGCCGTAGCTCCAATAATCACTTGCTTGACCTTGTCCAAATTCATTGGTTCCACACGCAATTTCTTGCGAAACAGCTGAGGAATAGCCCGCTCAAAATCAAACAAATACCCCAAATACTCCTCTCGAATAGAGAATATCAACTTTACAGGTTGACCTGATTTGAGAATACCTTGTATTGTTTCTAATAATATCTGCTGCTCGGTAAGAGAGCCAAGGATGAAAAGCTCCTCAAACTGATCAAAGATCAAATACACAGGTCTGAAGTTCTTTTGATAAACTGCCCGAATTGATTTACTGATTGGAGTAAGTTGCTGATTCGAATTATCCGCATCTATTTCCCATTCGTCTAGATAGTTTGATTCATCAAAATCCAAATTCACCTTTCCTCCAGCCTTTTCCAAAGCTGATTTCAAAGATTTATTGATATCAGATCCGCGTCGGATCTTCAGATCCAGCCAATCATGAGGCTGAAACTTGCCAGCCAAGCCACAATTGATCAAACTCGTTTTGCCTGTTCCAGACGCTCCATACACAAGAACTGTTGCCGATTGAAAAACCATCTCGTACAAAGCTTTGATCTCCTCATCCCTTCCAAAAAACACATTTCTATCTTCTCTTTGATAGGAGTCAAGAAATTTGAAAGGATACTTTTTCATGGGGATTCCAAGTTTGTGGGTTATAAAAAATTAAAATGAGTCTTCAGCAAATTCTTCTTCTACACCTGTCAAGGCTTTTTTAGCTTCGAAAAACAAACTGTAAACCTTATCAAGGTTCATATCTATCCTATTTCCCTTTTTGGAAAGCCAGGAATTAAGCACATTCAAACTAGAGTCGCTAGGTCTTGGATTATCTGACTTACTGATGACTTCCTTGCTATTATCCTCGATAAAACTATAGTTGAGACTTAGATCATCATACGTATTTGCATGAGAATAAAAGCAGATTTTTGAACCACCTTCTAACTTCAATCCATTCAAATCAATGATAAAAGGATCGAGATTTATATTATTCCGATAATTATCCTTAAAAATAATCACGGCATGAGAAATCACCGGAGATGACTCTCTTCGCACATTACTTTGACTCTCATTATTTGCCAGACTCTCTCCTATCAGCAAGGTATAATTGTGCAGATATAACCCTTCCTGATCATTTCTCTGCTGATTAAAATCTATCTCATTAATAGAGATCATTCTGTATTCTGACAAGAAACTTAGCCTCTCCAATACCACCGCCAGATTTTCTTCTGTTTCCCTACAATCTTCAAGGGTGTAAGAGGCATTTTTTAAAAGCTGCGATGACTCATTTAGTTTTTGGCAAGCGTTCCATATATCTCCGCCTTCCTGAAGGCCAGGAAGCAAGTCTAGTGATTCGGAAATGAGAAAATCCAATTTATTGTCAGTATATATTTCCAGCAAATGACTTAGCAGTTCTACAAATGCAAGGATATCTTCTTCAGCAGCATTTCTGAAAAACTTGACTAGGGCATTCTTCTGGGATGTAGAAAACTCAATTTTACCGGCTAACTGATGATCCCATAAGCTCGAAATCAGAGCATAGCAAATAAGTTGTAAGCCTCGCTTAGCCGTAATCTGGCAGTTCTCCAAATACCTCATCATTTTGCTATCAGAATAATCCTCTGCGCCAATAGACATTAACTTTCGGATTTGGCTGCCTATCACCCCAACATATCCGCTTATAATAATTCTCTTAGCTGTTTTTACCAAATCCGCATTTGCTGCCCAGTCCGCATTTGCGGATAAAAAATCACCAGCTTTCCGATTATGAGTACTAATAGCTTCTAGTAGACTTTTAGTCAGAACCTCATTAAATCTATTCTCTTCCTCTCCCGCCTCCTTTTTAGAGGAGGAATGACTAGCATTTTCAACTTCCTTGGCAGGTGAGCCAGATTCGTATTCCTGCAAAATCATGTCCAGCTGACTTCTGTATTTATTAACGAGATTGTCGATTGATGTGTATTCAGTGTGAAAATGGCCCAGCTCTCCTAATTTCTTTTTGAAATCTAAAAGGGTATTAATTTCGTCTGTGATAGCGCCCACATTAATGGAAGCATTTTTAAAATAGGTCCAAATCCTAGGTTTACCTTGTGCTTTGAAAATTTCGTATGCAGTGTAAAATTCTTCGGCAGTGTATTTTCCAACCTTGGTATAGAAAAGACATAAAACTAAATCACTCTGGCGAATAGCTTCATTGTATTCATCTTGTAGCCGAGTACTCGAAATGGAATCTTTGAAAAACTCCCATTGCTCTAACTTTAGGTAAATTCCTTTGGTGTGTAAACGATCATTTTCTCGGGAAATAAAAGTTCTAAACTCTTCCCGGTCCTCTTTCAATTCTGACGAAGAGGCAATAAAAATTCGAATCGTTTTCATAGGTTAAATAATTAGTACCGTATAACCTTAAAGAGCTCTCCTCACAACTAAACCAACATTTATTCTTTAATGCTGAGTTTAATATAGATAAAATTTTGCTTTTGGCAGGCTTATTTTATGGATTACATCCATTAGACTTCAATTCTCTAAAAAATACTTTTGCATCACCTGCTCAGCCATTTTGCCCTGAGGGCTAAAGTCAGGCTCGCGATGTTTCCCTTCAGGATACCACTTCCAAAAAAACACCCCAGCCATCCAGGATTCTTTCCATGCGGTTTCAAAAAATGCTTCATAGCAAAGCGCCTGCATTTCCTCTGAGAGTTCGGTTTCCCTGCGTTCATTTGGCCAAACCCAAGGCTCTTTTGCTGCATCCACAGTATTGCAATAGCCAATCTCCGTGAACATAACAGTTTTTTGGTATTTCCGAACCACTTTATCAATCCTTCCAATACTCTTTTTCCAACCTGATTTTAGGTCTGATAAATCAGGATCTGCTTTGGTGGAAAGTGGAAAATAGGCCTGAATCCCTATGTAATCCAGCGCATCCCAAAATTTGACCTGCTCAAATTCAGTGAAATTGGCAGCATAAATAAGCTTACCAGAATAGACTTTGCGAATTTCAGCAATTACTTTTCTCCAGTCTGCTTCCCGCTCCGAAGTCATTTCCAATTCTGTCCCAACGCACAGCATAGGGATTTGGTGTTCCTCTGCCATCACCGCATAATCAAGAATGAAACCTGTGTAGTTTGCAAACCATTCCTCCCAATCCGCCTCATTTTGCATGGCTATTTCTCCAGGCCAGCTTCCCCTTACCCAAAGATGGGGCTTGAGCATATTCATAATACCATGACGAGCTGAAGAATCAAAAGTCGCTTTGATTCCTTGAGATGATTCACCCCACCATTTATTCTTATTGTGTGTATCCCAGCGGATTTCAGGCTTATTCTTTTCAGTTTGCCATCCGAATGGAGTTTGCGAAAGCGCATCTGCACCAGTCGTCTTCAATGCTTCTAATTCTGGGCCTTGGAGTGGCGACCTACTTCCTACCCAGCATACCCCTTTCCATTTTTCAAGCGCTATTACACTAGTATTTTCAGGTAAAAACCACCAACTCAACCCTAACAGCAGAACGACTCCTACTGAACTAAAAAGATATGTTCTTTGGGTCGAAAGGTTCATTTTGCCAGCATGGTTTGGATTACGATTTCTTCCTGCAGGGTTTTATGAACAGGACATTTGTTGGAAATCTCCAAAAGTCGCTGCCTTTGCACTGAATCCAATTCTCCTTCGATTTCTATTATTCGGGTAAACTGACTGACTTTAGCGGAAGATTCCTCAGGATTTTCACTATCCGCCAAGTGTACTTTCTCATGGTTGAGAAAAACAGAAACTTGTTCCAAAGGCCACTTTTTTCGCTCAGCATACATTTTCAATGTCATAGCGGTACAACTTCCCAACGATGCCATGAGAAGGTCATATGGATTTGGCCCCAAATCTGCCCCACCTACATCTGTTGGCTCATCAGCAATCAAATGATGGTTTGGCGTCATCACCTCAGTCGTATATTTCTCACCGGAAAGACGTACGAAAACCTGATTTCCTCGCGTATCATTCGGTTCTTTTTCTTCTTCAACTATCACATATCGCTGACTCCAGCTTCCAATCACCTCGGCGATATATTCGGAATCCTTTGGATTGGAAATCAAATGGTCAGCGCCATCCAAAGAAATAAAACTCTTCGGGTGTAAAGCCGCATTATAGATTTCAGCGGCATTGGATACCTCTACTATTTCATCCTGCGGAGAGTGCATCACCAACAGGGATTTCCGAAGCTTTTTCAGAAAGGTATCTAAAGGCTTTTGTTCCAAATCATCCAAAAAACTCTTCGATATCGTAAACGGCCTACCACCTATATTCACTTTTGCCTTTCCGTTTTTCTCGATTTCAGCAACACTCTCGGAAAAAAGATTTTGAACATGCCCAGGATATGCCGGCGCGCCGATGGTGACCACAGCTTTGACTTCTGGCATCTCAGCAGCCGCATACAATACTGCAGCCCCACCAAGTGAATGACCAATCAACATCTTCGGAGATTTGTATTCCTCAGCCAAAAAATTGGTTGCATCAATCAGATCACTCACATTTCCGCTGAAACTTGATTCTTCAAATTCTCCCTGACTCATACCCAATCCTGTGAAATCGAAGCTTAGGGTCGCTATCCCATTTTGGGAAAGTGCCGCACAAACACGCGTCACAGCTGAGAAATTCTTCGAACAGGTGAAGCAATGTGCAAAAAGTGCAAAAAAATGAGGTTTCTGATCCGCTGGCAGATATAAATGTGCCGCAAGCTCAAAACCATTTCTGTTTTTAAATTTCAGTCGTTTTGGGTTCATTTTCAGATTATTTATCCAAGGGTTGCACGTTGATATTTTCCAGGTTTATCTCTGAAAGTAGCTCTAATTTTCCAGCTTCATAAAGCTCCTGCATCTTTTCTACAGATACCGATTCATCAGCAGGCTTGAGATTCAGGTAGTTTTGAAAGCGAATTCCACCAACTTCCTGGACAGCGCTCACCTCACGCATTCTTACTCCTCCACCATCTGTGTGATAGCTGTAGGCCATATAATCTATAAGAGAGTCCTCTGTACCTATCCAATACAAAAACTCATCATCAAAGTCCTCTCCCCCACCTTCTTCAGCAAAAGTCACTTTGATCAAGTTATATTTCTCACCGTTGAGCGCTGTTTCTCCTAAAGATTCCTTGAATACCGAAGGATCGTTGAGCCCATATGGGAGAAAAGCGAAATAAGCTACCGAGTTAACGGAGCGGGAATATTTACCAATCCATTCCTCAGAAAGCGTATCTATTTTGATACCATTCACAGTTCTAACAAAACCATCGTTATTCAGGAGATCGACTACATTTCCCGTAGAATCAGCAAATTCTCTGATGTATTCAAATCGATCCGGGGTTTTCAGGATAGTGTAATGAATGTCCCGAAAGTCAAATTCCACTTTTGAATTCCTATAAGACTCTCCCCCATGCGCTTCAATCGCCTTGTCGACGATTTTCTCAGCTTCGGTTTTGGAGTCACATGCGGAGAAAAGAGTCAAACCACACAGGAATAAAAAGAGGTATTGCAATTTCATATTTCTAAAGTTTGTATAAGCCACGACTTAATTATTCAAAAGTTAACTGATAGTCTGAAAATAAATACTCCGCTTGTACTAACTGAGTTTTTCCGTCTTCATCAATCGTATAGTTTTTTTGTTGCTTTGCCAATAGCAAGCCTGTTGCCTCATCATAGGTAACAATTTCTATTAGCCTCTTTTTACCGTTACTATGCAGTTCTAACGCAACAACTTTTTCAGAGATTGGATCTATGTAAATCCAGTTTTCATCTAATCCTGACATAAGAGATATGCGAATTGACTCTACGGAATTGCCGCCTTTCAACGTCTTCCGGCCTTCATAGCTGAGGTTAGTATTCTCATCTAGGAGCGTCCATGGCTGCGCAAAAGCAAAGTAAGCCGCATCTATTTCAGCTCTTTTCGCTTTCAGAAACCCCTCATTCTCAATGGTATTTTCACCCATTTGATAGCTCGTTCTACTTCCGTTGAAATTAACGACATGAAGAATACTGTCCTTTGTCCAGGTCAACTTTGCTTCTAAATAGGGTTTCAGACGAAATTCTACCCACTGCTCAGATTCGCTTTCAACAATTCCAGATTCATCCAGCAAGCGAGTCATTTTTTTAAACTTAATGCTTGAAATATTCTCCCAATTCTTTGAAAGTTGATGGGCTTCGATTGACTTTTCAAGGAGTTTCTGCGCCTGCTTTTCTGGGCTGGGCGTGCAAGAAAAAATGAAGAGAGGTAAGAGAAAAGAGAATAGAGATTTAAAGTTCATTTGGCTAATAGAGATTTGGTAGATGATCTAAAATAGTCCCAGTATATAGCTAGAGCTAGCAATGAGTATTCTAAGAAAAGGAAAATTGGGTTTTCTAGGTAGTTTGGATCGCTATAGGCTTGGTACGAAAATATCACTGCGAAAGTCCAAATTAGGAAGGCTTTTTTATCAGTAAACAAACTCAAGCCAAAAGCTGGAATCAGATACCAAGGATGAACAACGGGTTGCAAAACCAGATAAAACAAATAGATCAACACCCAAAGGTCTATAAGCTGAAAAAGGTTTTGAGGTCTCTTCTTCCAGGAAAAGTATAGAATTCCAACTAAGGTAACCCCACTTAGAATCGGTGTCAGTTCCCCGATGACATTATACCCTTTCATCCAATAGCCAACTTCCCGTAGCAGGTAGTAGATCGAGGCATTGAATTCAAATTTACCCTGGTAAAGCTTCAAGCTTTGGAGAAAATGAACCCAGGAATTATCAATCAAAAGCCAACCAAAACTCGCAATGATAGCAATGGTAGATCCTATCCAAAAAGCAATAGATTTTCTGGTTTTCTCAAAAGAGAAGAATGTAGGAATCAGCATCAAAGGCAGCAACTTCATCCCAATCGAAAGCCCCCAAAATCCTCCTGTAAGTGCTATTATATTTTTACTCAGCGCATAAACCGACGCCAGTAAAAGTAGTAGTACCAAACCTTCAAAATGAAGATTCCCGGTAATTTCCATGATGACCAGTGGATTCAACCAATACAGAATAAGCTTATTTGAGGAACGCTGAAAATGATCAAACAGCTTTAGTAAAAGAAAGAAAACACCTATTTCTCCTAGAATCAGTAAAACTCGCAATAGCAGAATCCCGCCCTTTGTGTCAAGATTTGCACCCCAAGCAGCGACATAGAATATCGCTTGATTCAAAGGCGGATAAACAGAGAAATACTCCGGCGAATTCATCAGCTCAAAAAGCTTCTCCAAATACAGATTTGAGCTATCTGGATTATTTTGAAGCCAATCTTTAGGAGTTTTCAGATAGGGATTTTCACTCATCTTCACCATCTCCCCATCCCATAGAAATCTTGGATAATCATCCGACCACTTGGGAATAGCAAGTAGTAAAGAAAGGCGAATGAGTAATCCTCCTACAAAAACCCATTGCCACTTCAACTGTGTGCTCAAAAAATAAAGAACAAGCATTCCTCCGAAAAGGAAGCTGTAAGTCGAGAATGTCAACCAGAAATTTTCTCTTGGAATATAATAGGCCAAGTAGAAGAATCCTACTGCCAACAAAAGGCAGATCAGAGGAATCAAAAGCCGCTTAGGCGATTTGGTCAAAGCCCTAAGCTTTTGCGAAGCGACTCATCCTGAAGACCATTTTTACGCCAGTAGTCCATCATTTGCACACTTTTTCGCACCGCTGTAGTCACTTCTTCTGTGCCGTCTGATTTGGTTTGGGTTTCTTGCCAAGACATGATTTCGTATGGAAAGGCATCGACGTATTTAATCAGCAATTTTCTTCCAATTTCTTCATAGATCACTTCAATCTCAGCCTGATTGGAGCCAATCTTTCTCTTAGAGATCACGGCGCTTTCAGCATCAAGAGGAAGGTGTGAGAAGCGGTTAAAAATCAAACTAGGAATTAATTTCTTGTGACCTGTAGGAACGAGGTCAGGATTTAATCGGATCAAGTTGAAAATCTCATCCTCAGCCATCGCACTGATGGATAACTCTTGATCCCCTTCGGACTCGAAATAGGAGAACAGATTGGCTTGGTACTTATTGTTTTTCCAGTTGAGCTGAGCAAATGACTGTCCACACCATTCAGTCATTGAAGCTGTGATTTTCGGAGAATTCAGATCATTATAGACAGGTGTAAATACTGACAACATGGTATGGTAAGGATATACTCCCGTTACAAAATCCCGGGTCATATTCAGTTTCATGACTTTCATCGCATCCTTACCAGCAGCTGCGGGATCGTCCAATTTGACCTGCTTGCGCTTCGAAAAGTCCTCCGTCACAAAGATCATCACAGCCTTTCCTTCTCGCACTTCGCCATAGCGCATTTGCTTTAGGTCAAACACATTGATCTCAGCTCTATCCTGATACCAATACGAAGCGAATTGCTTCTCGTCGATGGCTTTTCTGCCTGTGGAATTGCAGGAGAAGAATATCAACAGGATTAGACCGAGGTTGAATAAATTTTTCATATTCATAAAATTACTAAAATCAAATTGAAGCCTTAATAACCAAGTCTTGATACTTATGTCTTGATACTTGTTTCTAAAGCCTTACCAATATCTAAAAATCGTATAAATAATCTTATACCCAGCTCCAATCACTCCTTTCACCGTTCCACTCACTTTCGATACACCTATCCGCTTACGGTAATTCACTGGCACTTCTGTGTAGCGAAGTCCAGCTTTATGCGCTTTGATCTGCATCGCTATAGTCCAACCGAAGTTCTGATCAATCATATTTAAGTCCATTAACTTTGACCAAACAATCGCCCGAAATGGTCCCAAATCAGAGAATTTGGCGCCTTGCATGTATTTCATCATCGTAGTTGCCAGCCAATTTCCAAATACCTGCGGAAAAGTCATCGAGCCAGATTCCCGCTCTCCCATTGCCCTTGATCCTATGACCATCTCAGCTTTGTCATCCAAAATCGGCTGAATCAAATCCAATAACTCTTCAGGATAATCGCTATAATCTCCGTCTAAAAAGACGATAATATCTGGTTGAATATCCTGTTTTTTGATCCAATCCATTGCTGTCAAACAAGCTTTTCCATAGCCTTTCTGAGGCTCGAAAACCACCTTTGCACCAGCAACTTCAGCTACTTTTCCAGTAGAATCTGTTGAGTTATTATTCGCAACTACTATATTCCTCACAATAGCTGGGACGTCTCCAATCACCTTCGGAATGGACTTTTCCTCATTGTATGCGGGGATGATTACATCAATAATTGGAGGATTATGCATCAGCTATTATTTACCTAAACTGTAGGCTTTGAATGAGGAAAAGAAAACTAGGCCATACCCTACCGCGAGCATGAGGTGAAAAGGTAACATCTCGAACGTGCTCCAATAAATATGAAGGCCAACCATGCCTGAAAAAACCAGCATCAAAATTCCTTCCATCCAGGTAGTTGCAGGGATTTTGAACTTGAGGTAGTGATTGCTTTCTAAGCCAGATCCGCTTTCGAGATTGAATTTCGGAGTACGGATAAAAGGTGATTTTTTACCTGAAAGGCCTTCCCAAACTGCCTGTGCATTATGCAAAGCCAATCCCATAGAAACTGAAAGGAATAGAGGCAACATATAGATCGCTTGAATGAGACTTCTTAAGAAACTTCTCTTTTCGTAGAAATACGCAACCAAATAGACTCCAGCAATGATTACAAAACCTATCATGAATATACCAGCAAGTCTAAATAGATTGGCGGAAATCATTCCCTGCATTCCAGCCCACCACACACCAATACTACTTAAACTCACCAAAAAGATTGCGATAAAAAGGCTGCTATTGAACAAATGAGCCATCGCATGTATCTTGATCCCGAAAGGCAAATCTTCCCCCAAAACTGCTTTTGCGTGCTTTCCAGCACACTCGGCACCTCCTTTTGTCCAGCGAAACTGCTGAGACTTGACTGCCGACATAATCGGAGGGAGCTCAGCCGGAGATTCAATTTCTGGTCTGTAGACAAATTCCCATCCTTTGCGCTGCGCGCGATAACTCAAATCCAAATCCTCTGTAAGCGTATCGTCTTGCCAGTCTCCCGCATCTATAATGCAGGACTTGCGCCAAATGCCGCCAGTCCCATTGAAATTGATAAAGGCATGTTGACTATTTCTACCGATTTGCTCGATCAGAAAATGTGCGTCTAAAGCAAAGGCCTGCAAGCGGGTCAATAGAGAATAATTTTTATTTAAATGTGTCCATCGCGTCTGCACCATTCCGACTTTTTCTGAAGAGAAATAAGGGATCGTTTTGATCAGAAATTCAGGATCAGGAACAAAATCCGCGTCAAAAATCGCAATGAATTCTCCGCTTGCTTTTGCCAAACCCTCCTTCAAAGCTCCGGCTTTAAATCCAGTCCGATCTGTCCGATGAATGTATTTGAAATTGATGTCTGGAAACTCCTGAATTTTCCTCTGAATAAGCTCAGCAGTCTGATCAGTACTATCATCCAACACTTGGATTTCTAGCAAATCTGATGGATAATTCATTTTAGCGACTGCCGAGATCAGGCGATCCACCACATACAGCTCATTGAAAACAGGAAGTTGAATGGTGACTTTCGGCCAAGTTTCCGGAACCGGATGAGCCACTTTTCCCAGGTATTTTTTTGAGCGAAGAAAGCTCAAAAGCAAATGCCCTTGAGCAAGGCTGTAAAGGAAAATAAACAGCATTCCCAGGGCATAAATCCCAATCAAAATATATAAGAAGATCATTTACGCATTTATCTTGATGGAATCATTTCCAATAATTATTGGCATTTCATTGATTCGATTTTCGGTTGAGCCATTTTCCAATTTCAGCACCCCACGCGGGCAAACTGATGAACAAACTCCACATCCTACACAGCTAGATCTGACGATTTCCTGTCCACGCTGTGCATACCAGCGCACATCAATTCCCATTTCGCAATGCGTAGAGCAATTGCCGCAAGAGATACACTGACCTCCATTGGTAGTGATTCTAAACCTGGATTTGAAGCGCTGAACTAAGCCTAAATAAGCAGCCAAAGGACATCCAAATCTACACCAAACACGGTTGCCCATGAATGGATAAAAACCAGTTCCGACCACGCCCGCGAATACCGAACCAATCGCAAAACCATAGAACGAATGTAATTGGTTCGTGACATTCCCCAAAAGCGCAAAACCAGAAAAGTAATTAGCTATGGTCAAAGCTGTCATCAGCACCGCCAAAACCAATACACTGTGAATAATAACCCGCTCATATTTCCAAGCCTTCAAGGATTTGTCAGAAAGTTGGCGATAGGGATCTCCAAGCGTTTCAGCTAATCCTCCACAGCCGCAAACCCAGGAGCAATACCATCTTTTGCCAAAGAAATACGTGAAAGTCGGCACTCCAATTACGATGAGCAAAATCCCCCAAATCAACATAAACAACCCTACTCCACCCGAACTCAAAAAGGTATCGATCTGATAATCGTAGAAGAAATCGTAATCAAGTGGCCAGATGTTTTTGAAATCAAAATAGGGCTGATTGAGTAAAACGAGAATTTCCGGGATCAAAAAAGCAAAAGCTGTCTGGAAAAACATCACCGATGCCGTGCGAAGTTGCTGGTACTTATTGCCTCTATACTTTCTAAACATCCGCACTCCCATCACGATGATTGCAAGTGTGTAAATCGTACCGTAGAGGAACCACTGACTAGCAGGATTACCACTTAGAATCATACTCAGCGGAGTTACCATCCAGACTTGATTCACGATATAGGCTGGAAACCAATACAAAATGATGTAGAAAAGAATCAAATACGCTCCAGTTATCATTCCCATCCATCCACGGTTTTTCATTGAGGAATGGAAAATCCCGTTATTTTTGACTCCTGCAGGTTCATCTTGATACTTCGGAAGATTGTACATCAAGCCACCTAAAACCGCAAGTCCGATTGATAAACCGAAGAAAAGCCATGGATTATCCCTCACAGAGCTACTCAAAGAACTTTGCGCTAGCGGAAAACTGTAATCATCCCAGATCACCTCATCCCACTTTGATTCTGCTTTTAGAGCTTCGTTATACTCATTGAAATTTTCATTGTAGGCAGAAAGAAATGAGAAGTTGGATGAATAAGTATCACCATACATTGGCGTAAGAATCTCAGCCATTTTCTCCTGATGGATATCCTTTGTATTGGCCAGAACTTGTTCTTCGGTGAGAGTATAATCTCCTAAAAAGGGCATAACTGTGAATACAGCTAATCCAATCAAAAACAATCCTATACCAACAATTTGAATCATCTTCATACGCTTGCTCCGAATAGTTTTTGGATAAATGATTTTTTGGAAACTTTGACATTTCCTCCGAATTGGTCTTTAAAAGCCTTTTGAATTTCAATATAATAAGGCGCGAAAAACTCAGGATCGAAATTGGCTTTATCAAGTTGGGAAATCACCTTAGCTCCATCCCACTTTTCTTTAATAGCTTGATCAAAAAACTCATGTCTAAGTCTAAAACCGAAATTATTTACACCAATAATTTTATTCTGCTTATCCATGAGCATTCGGAAAGCCACTTTGCCTCCTGCGTGCTCCCAATAAAAAGATTTCACATTTTCGGAATCCCATTGCGCAGGGACTGTGCCGTAGGTCTGGTATTCAATATCCAGAAATTTGGCTGAGTTAAACCAAATCCCAGGCTGGTAAGTAACTTCTTTACCTGCCAAAATGTAGCCCAATGTTTCTCCATGCATTCTGCCCGTATACCAAACTTGTTCCACCTGCTTACGGTCTGCAGCCGGTGCCTCATGAAACTCGGCGCAATCCCCGATGGAATACACATTTGGAATATTGGTCTGAAAGCCGAAATCTACTTTTACTCCCCGATTGACTTCCAATTCAGTGTTTCTTAGAAAATCTATATTTGGAGTCACACCGGCAGTCAATCCAACAAACTGGCATTGGATTTCTTCTCCTGATTTCGTTCTGATTGCTTTTACCCGGGCATTTGGATCGGAGATAATCTCGTCTAATTCCTCCTTTAGTCTAAGATCGATATGATGCTCTCGCATGTGGCGACTTACCAATTCTGACTCTTCTTTTGGCAAGATATTATTCCAAAAACCAGCTTCTCTTACTAGAAAGGTCACCGGGATCTTCTTGTAAGCAAGCATTTCGGCCATTTCAATACCGATCAAGCCTCCTCCTACGATCACCGCACGTTCCACACCGGATTGGGTGTTTTTCTCCATCAGCTCTAAATCCTGCTTGGAATACAAACCTTGCACTCCTTGCAGATCCTCACCAGGCCAGCCAAACTTATTAGGCTTAGAACCTGTGGCAATTACAAGCTCATCGTAACTCAAATTTTCTCCTGATTTGAAAAGAAGAGTCTTAGCAGTAAAATCAATTGACTTGACCCAGGCCTCTTTCAATTCGATTCTGTTTTTCTCCCAAAACCAATTCTCGTAAGGCTGAGTGTGCTCAAATTTCATGTGGCCCATGAACACATACATCAAGGCTGTTCTGGAGAAAAAGTACTTCGATTCACCTGAAATCACGGTAATCCTTAAAGATTCATCAAGCTTCCGTAGCTGGCGAGCACAGGTAATTCCTGCTATTCCATTGCCTATGATGACCACATGGCGATTTGAACTCATTGGTTGGGGGTTGAAATAAGACTCAATTTGAAATTTACCAAAAACTTGGTTCTATTCGTTCAGATTCCAATCATAATCCAAATGAGACACTTTTGCATCTAGCTTAATTTTGACTTTACTATACTTATTTAAAAAGTCAATTAGGCTCCCATTCTTGGTGAAATCACCTTTGAACCAGGAGAAAATTGAAGAAATCTGAATAGCATTTGGGGTGATTTTATTTTTGGTGGAGTCGTTGATAAACCCTTTGGCTACTTTATCCAATTGGGAATCGATTGTTTGGGCTTCGAACGCTTCATTCAGCAATGGTGGACAGGAAACAGAAGCGCAATTAATCGCAAAGTGGATTCTAGGTTCTTCAAATTCTTTTCTCAAAATAGAATGCTCAATTTCATCCAAACTGGATTCTTGGCCTCCTATTGAGAAAAACTTGTAATGCCACACATCTTTGATCATCGGGATCTTCAATTTTGGCCCAAGATCCTTGATGCTTTCCACTGGATAATTATCCACAATTAATTTCACGGTGAAGGCATTATATGCATTGATCCAATAGGCCAATTGCTCTTCTTTTGACCAATTTTTACGATCTGGAGCATTTTCACTCAGACTTTTCACATAGGATTCAAGTTTCGCTTTTTCTTTGATAAATCCCTTGTAGTTCACCTTTCCATCCGCGCTCACGTTCGCCTTAAGCAATTCATTCCAAGCTTTATGACTTGGTGGAGTGGTTCCAGCTATTCCTGGGACTGAACTTTGACAGCTAAAAAGTATAATACTCAGCAGGACGATTATATGTGATTTTAGATTTTTCATTTGATATTGTTTTGAACTGATTTACGATCAGAGCCCAAGTAAAGATGTAGGGAAATAGAAATAGGTCGCGGACAAGACCAAAAATGGCAATTAATAAACCTTTTCTCCCTTATTCAACCAAATACCCCAGGATTTGGAATAGGTATGCACTTGATTTGTGGGAAATCCTTCGTGGAAAATTGGTCTTTCTTCGTTTGCCCATTCTATCAGTCCTCCATATAAATTGTATACTTCGCTAAACCCCGCTTCTTTCAGTTTCTTACCTATTTCTTGAGATCGGGCTCCCACAGTGCAATAGACTAAAACGGGCTTATTTTTATCTAACGAAGCCAATTTCTTCATTGAAAAAGTTTCGTAACCCACCCAGTTTGCACCCTCAAGATGACTGACAGCAAATTCTTCTTTTTCACGGGTATCGAGGACTTGATACTTATTTAAATCTTCTATCTGATCCGGTTTTAAAACTGGAAAACCGGGATCGTAAAGTGTAGAAAGTAAAACTTTATATGCTATGGATTGCGCATGAGCCTTGGGTGAAATAGCCCACATACTTACAACTAAAATCAGGGCAAGAAAGAAGGGAGTGATAAGTACTTTCATACTGCATCAACTCCAAAAACCTTGTGGCTGTTCATTTCAGCCATAAAAATCAGAAAGCTTTACTAATCCATTTTTATCCAAAATGATGATCTTCTTGCCTTTGAGTTCGATAAGCTTATCTTTTTTGAATTCAGATAATAGTCTAATAACTGATTCTGTAGCAGTACCAATTAAACTTGCCAATTCCTCACGACTCAGCACCAAATTAATCTGCTGTGGTTCTGATCCATCCAGTCCATAGGTGCTGGCAAGTTGCAAAAGTAGATATGCCAAACGCTCACGAATACTCTTTTGCGAAGCATCTACGAGCTTTTCTTCCATCACTCCGATTTCATGGCTGAGCGCTTTGGTGAGTTTGGTGAAAAATGGTCCGTTGCTAATGACGGTTTTGAGGAAAGACTCTTTGGGTATAAAACAGATTTTGGCATCCTCAATCACCATAGCTGAGTTACTGTAATTTTCCTCCCCAAGTAAAGCCGAATAACCTAGAAGTCCGCCTTTATTAGTTAGATGAATAATCTGCTCCTTGCCATTAGATGCAGTTTTATAAACTTTTACCACACCGGAATTCACACAATACACGCCCAAAGGTTTTGCTCCTTCGTAATAAAGCATCTGGCCTTTGCGATGTGAAATCATATTTTTATTGTCCGAGATATTGCAGGCTTGCTCTTCTGTAAGGTCGGAAAACATGGAGAATTTCCGGCTGGCACAAAGATCACAGGGGTGAATGGAAGAATTCTTGGACATACTCAAATAATATGATTTCAGATACTGCGAGGATACTTCTCGCAGGTAAATTTACAACAAAGCATTTAAACTGGAGGTTCAGGGAAAGTTTTCTCTTGAGTAAACTTCTCTGTAGAGGTATTAAAGCTCAGGCAAATATGCTGGAGTCCATTGCTAATGACCAAAAAAGGAGTCTTTAATTCCTTATGGTACATGCATGCTTGCTCTATTGTTTTTTGCGATAGTTTAACCTTAGGCGCCTTGCATTCGATCAGCAAATAGGGTTTGCCATTGGTATCCCAAACCACCAGATCTGTACGTTTCAAAAGTTTGTTATAGACTAAGGCCTTTTCCAACGCTAAGAGCCCTTTTGGGAATTTCAGCTGAGTGATCAGAAAATTAATCCAGTGCTGACGAACCCATTCTTCAGGCGTGAGCACTAATTGCTTTTTGCGAAGCGCATCAAAGACCCACATTCTTCCACCTTTCTCTTGAAGGTGAGGCTCGAAATGAGGGAGATTAAGTTTAGGTAACTGTATTTGATCCAGATTAGAATCCATGTGTCAAAGATGGCGAAAATCGCTCAGTTGGGAAAAGTAGATTTATTGACCTAGTCAAAATCTAAATAAGGGGAAATTTTATCTATCCATTCCTCTTTAAAAATCTTGATTCGTTTCAAATCATCCGAAGAATGAAAATTTCCATGCTGCTTACGAAAAGCTATCAAAACCTTAGATTCTGAATAACTGAAATAAGGATGCTTGCCAAGCTCATCGACTTCAACTTGATTGATTTTTACTTTTTTAAAAATAGCAGGTGAAAAATCAAAATACTCCCAGATGGCATCGATTGTTTCTGGTTTCAAGCCATAAACTTCAGTGAGTTGATTTTTGCTGTGAAGACCACCCAAACTCTCCCGAAACTTAACAATTCTGCTTGCTGTGCTTTGCCCAATACCTGGTACTATCTGTAATAATACCGAGTCAGCTTCTGAAAACGGGATACGCTTTAGGTTATCGAGCTGCTTCTCATTTGACTTTTTGATAATTGTGTCCTCAGGATTGAAAACTGGGTATGGAGAACTCACGAGGACTACTCCCGAAGCTTCTAGACTATCCAATGTTGCCAAATACTGAAGATGGAAATCCTCAGCAGCGCCATTTCTAAGTTCTTTTAGAATCCTAGTAGATAAAACCAAGAGTAACAAAACTGGAATAAGCATCACAAATCCTCGTGATTCCTTTCTCGAAAACCCCAGGTAAATTTTAAGCCAATAAAAAAATCTAGCGTTCATAGTACTTGAAAAAAAATGATGGAACTATTCAACTAAATATAAGTTACTAGTTTTAGATTAAGTTTTCAATAGCTCCAATAAATTTGAAAAAAGAGAACTAGCTTATTTAGATAGATTCCAAATTAACAGATCCTTCCACAAAATGGGCACTTCCCGTGCGTATGTCTGTTAAATTTGTAGCCCAAGCTTAAGTATGATGCAAGTCAATTTTAGAGCCCTCAGTTTATCCCACAAAAATGCACCTGTTCAAATCAGAGAAATCATTTCTCTAGACGAAAAGGCCGTACACGGTATCTTGCTGAAAATCAAAGACTTTTTTAACTTAAATGACACATTAATACTTTCCACTTGTAACAGAACGGAAGTATACTACAGTCATGATCAAGATATCAGTACGGAGCTTATCAAGCTAATTGGGCTTGAAAAAGGACTGGTTGATATCGTTAATTACCTGGAGTATTTTGAGGTCATAAATGATGATCGCGCTGCAATTCGACATTTGTTTCGTGTTTCCATGGGTCTGGAAGCTCAAGTCGTAGGTGATATTCAAATATCAAATCAGATCAAAAGAGCCTATCAGGCATCTGCGGATCTGGATATGACAGGACCATTTCTTCATCGTTTGATGCACACGGTCTTTTTCACCAATAAGCGCATAGTGCAGGAAACAGCATTCCGAGATGGAGCAGCATCTTTGTCTTATGCAGCCATTGAATTGATTGAAAGCTTAACTTCGAACACCTTCGAACCAAGAATTCTATTAATCGGTGTCGGCGAAATCGGTGAGGATGTGGCTAAAAACATGGTTCATCTCCCATCCGCAAAAGTCAAAATCACGAATA
This sequence comes from Algoriphagus winogradskyi, assembly GCF_900182815.1. Lineage (GTDB taxonomy): Bacteria > Bacteroidota > Bacteroidia > Cytophagales > Cyclobacteriaceae > Algoriphagus > Algoriphagus winogradskyi. The sequence continues at coordinate 583,360 of NZ_FXUA01000001.1, forward strand.
GAACCTTATCCAAAGCAGAGCCAATTGCTGCAGAAATGGGCTTCGAAGTAGTGCCTTTTGAGAATTGTTTGGACGCAATGGAAGAAGCTGACGTGATCGTATCGTCTATTCAGCGTTCTGAGCCATTTATCACTAAGGAATTGGTGAAGAAATTTCAGATCAATAGCTACAAATTACTAGTGGATCTCTCTGTGCCGAGAAGTATAGAAACATCCGTTGAAGACGTACCAGGCGTAATACTATATAATGTAGATAACATCAGAAGTAAGGCATCTGAGACACTGGAAAAAAGATTGGCTTCAGTTCCAAGGGTAGAAGAAATAATAGAAGAAAGCATCAAAGAGTTTTTCGATTGGAAAAAGGAAATGATCGCTTCTCCTACTATCAATAAGCTTAAGCAATCTTTGGAACAAATCCGTCAGGAGGAAATGGCGAGATTTATGAAAAATGCGGATAAAAAAGAATATGCCGTGATTGACAAAATCACCAAAAGCATGATGCAAAAAGTCCTCAAAGTACCAGTGGTACAACTTCGGGCCGCATGCCAGCGTGATCAAGCAGAGGAAATGATCCAAATCATATCCGATCTGTTTGATCTAGAAAGAGTAAAAACAGAGTAGTTATCGCTAACTTATCTAATAAAAATGACCAAAGGATTGAATCAAACCTTTGGTCATTTTACCTTTAGGACCATTCCGAAAAAACCACATACAAATGCATAAAAATTTTACGTTAATCGTAAGCCTCTTTCTTACTTTTTCTATATCTAAAGTTGCTCATTCTCAATCCTGGGAGGTATATAACACCAATATTCAGCTACAGTCACGCCTGATTTATGATAACATTGATCTGCTGAGTGAAACAGTGAAAATTGGTAAAAAAGGGAATGAACTTTCTTTGCTCTCTACTGACTTGAGGCCGGCCGTTTCCTTAGTAGGAACTGAAGTGTATCAATATCTGGAGCCATGGATTCTTGTCAAAGGACCAAAAGGAATCGGAGCATTTCATGAATATGGGCAGCAGGTTTTGCCATTGGAATACGAAAAAATCCAAACCTACTTCAATATGCTTTTGGCAAATAAAGGGAATGAGTATTGGTTGTTTGAGCGAGGAAAAAACAAAACCACCTATCTCGGGGAATTAGATGAAGCCAAAATCACCAATACAGGTTTGATCATTGTGCGAAAGGGAAGTGAATATTCTATGCCCTTATCTTCCAATCCTGATAAGGTTTTCGATTTACTCTCAGATAATGAAGGCGAGTTTGTCTTGGCTAAAGAATCTAGTGGTTTTGGATTGATCAATAGAGAAGGTAACTACGTTTTGGAGCCTATCATTCAAACATTAGAGCACACTCACGGTAATTTCTTTTATGGATTTAACCAAGATCAGTATTTACTAATCGAAGGAAATGACATCAAATCAAACATTCGATACAATTCATTTCATAAGATCACTTTCGAAAATGATATCATGCTGGAATACATTCACGGCAAACTTCGTCGTGTGATGGAAGACGACGGGATTTTGCTGGATGATGTAGGTATGACTAAAGTGGAAAAAACTGGTAAAGACTTGTATGCAGTTTATTTTCGTGACGATAAATTAGGATTGCTAGGTAAAAAAGGATGGTTGGTACAACCTATGCTTGATGTAGAAGAAATTAAACGGGGCAGCGAAGGGCTTTTCCCTGCAAAATCTAAAGGTGCGTATGGTTTCGTTAATTCCAAAGGCACATGGGTCATCAAACCTCAGTATGTGGAAACGACATTATTCTCAGAGAATATTGCGGCATATAAATCAAGCTTAAACTGGGGACTGATCAATTCTACCGGCGAGCTGATATCCGACGCTGTTTGGGAAGAGATCAAGCCTTTTCAGAAGGGATTTGCGATAGCAAAAGCAAACAGCAAATATTTCCTTCTTAACACTTTTGGATCACCGGTAAATACTGAAGGATTCGATGATATTTACCGTACTAGTGATGGGTATTTTATGGTAGAAAAGTCTGGAAAAACGGGTCTTCTTGATAGTGAAGGAACTGTAGTTATTCCTGCAGAATTTGAAGCACTACGAAGAGAGCGAAAGAATTTCATTGTAGCTCAAAAAGATGGACTTTCGGGTATCATTGATGAAGCTGGCGAAGTCATTCTGCCTTTGGCCTACGAAGAGATATTGATTGATTTTGCGAATGGTCAGATTCTCACAAAAAATAAATTTGTTCCCACGGTGATTCAAACCGTTGAGGAAACTAGTAAGAAAAACAAAAAAGGGGCCTAAGCCCCTTTTTTTATTTTTTCTCGTTTTTGCCTTTGGTAGAATCTTTCGATTCAGAGTCCGAGTTGGCTATGGATTCCCTCATAGAAGTATCCGACTGGATGTTTTCCATTTTATAATAGTCCATCACACCAAGTCTCCCACTTCGGAAAGCTTCTGCTAAAGCTTTTGGAACTTCAGCTTCAGCTTCTACCACTTTCGCTCTCATTTCCACATTTCTAGCTTTCATCTCCTGCTCTAGAGCTACCGCCATAGCACGTCTCTCTTCTGCTCTTGCCTCAGCTACTTTCAAATCAGCTGATGCCTGATCGATTTGTAATTTCGCACCAATGTTTGTTCCTACATCGATATCAGCGATATCAATCGAAAGAATCTCGAAAGCTGTTCCTGCGTCCAATCCTCTCTGAAGAACGAGCTTGGATATTTTGTCGGGATTTTCCAGGACACTCTTGTGTGTAGCAGCCGAACCGATAGAAGTTACAATACCCTCTCCTACTCTGGCAAGAATCGTTTCTTCACCGGCTCCACCTACCAACTGAGCAATATTTGCACGCACAGTTACTCTGGCTTTTGCGATCAATTGAATCCCATCAGCAGCCACTGCGGCTACATTAGGAGTATTGATCACCTTTGGGTTTACCGAGATCTGAACAGCTTCAAAAACATCTCTACCGGCCAGATCAATCGCAGTCGCCTGCTTGAAGGTCAAATTGATATTTGCTTTATCTGCTGAGATCAAAGCCCGTATCACGTTAGGAATATTACCACCTGCCAAATAATGAGTCTCGAGTTCTCCAGTAGTCAGTTGCAATCCAGCCTTTGTCGCAGTAATGAGAGAATTTACTACGACACCTGGAGGGACTTTTCTAAATCTCATTCCAACAAGCTCAAGTAATCCTACTTTTACATTGGAAAAGATTGCAGTTATCCAAAGTCCAACTGGAACAAAATACAAAAAGACAAATAAGACAACGATTGCTGCCACAGCAGCAATTAAAATAAACATTGAACTTGATGGATCCATAAAAGGCTATTTTACTATGATTTTATTGTTTTCAATTTTTATTATACTTATTATTTTTCCTACCTCAATGAACCCATCTTCACTTTTAACCTCATAGATTTTTTCATCAAACGTAGCTTTTCCAATAGGTTTTAAATCTGAAATTGCTTTTCCTGGCATTCCAATTTGTAGAGCATCTGTTCTTCCGTCAAATGCTCCTCCTTCCAATTTTGACTTTAGAGAAAATTTACTCCAAATCCCTGAGGTAAATCCATACCATATCACTACCACATTAAATATAACTGTAATCCCTACAATCCACATTGCAGTATTAAAGTCAAAGGAAAGATATGCATAATAAATTCCAACCAAACTGACAACTAGTCCAACAACTCCTATTACGGTTGTCCCAGGAAGAAGAAAAACTTCAATCATGAATAGTACTAATCCAATAATCAAGAGGCTGGAAAGTATGAAAATTGTCATGGGCGCAGGAAAATTTAATTTCCTAAAATACAAGTTTCCTTGATACCCTTAACTAAATAAAACAAAAAAAGCCCGGATAATTCCGGGCTCTTAAATCAATATGCTTTTGCAAAGAGGACTCTTCCTTTAGAAGGCTTGCCTGAATAGACACAAACTCCCTCCTCCTCTTTCCTGTCCAAAGGAATACATCTAATCGTGGCTTTAGTGAGATCCTTGATTTTCTCTTCTGTCTCAGCAGTACCATCCCAATGAGCAGATAAGAATCCTGTTTTCTCCTCTAATACAGATTTAAACTCATCCCAAGAATTAACTTCAGTAGTCATTTCAGATCTGAAATTTAAAGCCTTAGAATAAATCGTAGCCTGAATTTCCTCAAGCATGCTAGAAATTTTCCCTGAGATTGGCTGAGATACCAATTCAAATTGCTCCTTTGTCAACGTATCTCTTCTGGCAATTTCAATGGTACCATTTTCCAAATCTCTAGGGCCGATGGCAATTCTAAGCGGAACACCTTTCAATTCATGCTCTGCAAATTTGAACCCTGGCTTATGGGTATCACGATTGTCATATTTGACAGAAACCCCAGCTTTGCGAAGCTCTGCCATGATTTCATTTGCCTTTTCAGTTATCGCATCAAACTCTTCCTCTTTTCTGTAGATCGGTATAATTACGACTTGTATTGGAGCCAATTTCGGAGGCAATACTAATCCATTATCATCTGAGTGAGCCATGATCAATGCTCCCATCAATCGTGTACTGACACCCCAAGAAGTACCCCATACATATTCCAGACCACCTTCTTTAGAAGCGAATTTGACATCAAATGCTTTGGCGAAATTCTGTCCTAAGAAATGTGACGTACCTGCCTGAAGCGCTTTGCCATCCTGCATCAATGCTTCAATACATAAAGTATCATCTGCACCTGCAAAACGTTCAGTTTCTGTTTTTCTTCCTCTTACTACTGGCAAAGCCATAAAGTCTTCGGCGAACTGAGCGTAGACATTCATCATTTGCAAAGTTTCTGCTTCAGCTTCCTTTTTAGTTGCGTGCGCGGTATGACCTTCTTGCCAAAGGAACTCAGTAGTCCTTAAGAATAGTCTAGTTCTCATTTCCCAACGAACAACATTCGCCCATTGATTTACTAATAATGGAAGGTCTCGGTAAGACTGAACCCAATTCTTATATGTACTCCAAATAACAGTCTCTGAGGTAGGACGAACAATTAATTCCTCGTCCAGTTTTGCTTCTGGATCAACAATTACACCGCTACCATCTTCAGCATTTTTTAGTCTATAGTGAGTGACTACTGCACATTCTTTTGCAAAGCCTTCAACATGACTAGCTTCTTTGCTTAAAAATGATTTTGGTATGAAAAGGGGAAAATAAGCGTTTAAATGACCTGTCTCCTTGAACATGCGATCGAGTTCAGCCTGCATTTTCTCCCAAATAGAATAGCCGTAGGGTTTGATGACCATGCATCCACGTACTGCTGAATTCTCTGCCAAATCGGCTTTTTTTACTAATTCATTATACCAAAGCGAATAATCCTCGCTTCTCTTAGGTAGTCCTTTACTCATTGTGATTGGTTGAGATACAGATTATAGTTAAATTTGCTTAACTTATGCGGGGCAAATATAAAGTAAAAAGTATAACCCTTCACCCAGGTGCCCGTATAAGAAAGTAACAATTAAACTTCTACTATGAAGAATTCCGTAATACTTACAACATCATTAATCTTAGGATCGCTTTCACTCGTCTCCTGTAGCACTAATAAACTAGCTACAAGTGATGGTGGTGATAATTTGTATTTCATGGCCTCTGATGCTAAAATAGCAACTGAGTATGCGGTGCAAAACAATAATCGCGAGCAATTCCAGACACTCTCATCTACGGAAGCAGTTCCTCAGGAAAGCTTTAGTTCGAGAAATGTTAATCCTGATTACATTGCCAGGTATCAATCCGAAGATCTATCTTCAGATGATGATATAGTCTATTTTGACGAAGGAAGTGAAGAAACAGGAGAAGCAGATATTAATGCTTACGATAATTACCGAGTAAATAATACTGGCTCAAATTTCAATTCCAATACAGCTTTTAATATGGGGTTGAACATGGGAATGGGTATGATGTATGGAATGAATCCATGGAGCATGGGTGGTTTCTATAATCCATATATGGGCTTTGGTTTCAGACCTGGTTTTAGCATGAATATTGGTTTCGGATTTGGATTTGGTAACCCTTACATGAGACCAGGATTTGGTTATGGTGGGTTTTATGATCCATGGAGTCCATGGGGAATGCCAATGTACGGAATGGGTGGTTTTGGATATCCTATCTATGGAATTCCAATGTATCCAGGAAACCCAATCTATGTGCTTCCTGGCGGAGAATACGGAGATAGACGTGTAGTAAGAGGATCTCGAGGCACCCGTGGTTCATCTCTAGCTGCATCTTCCAGAATTGCTGGAGTTTCCAACGCTGCTTTACAACCAAGCACAGCAAGAGCACAAGCTAGAAGAGATGTTTTAAATAATAATGCTTCTTCAAGAAGAGTAATTTCTAATTCAGATAATTCAAGAGTTTCTGCACGGGATTTCAGTTCCTCACAAAACGATTACTATAATTCATCGGCACGTGAAGGAAGCACTAGAAATGTTAATTCTGCCGCAATGAATAGACCCGTCTCTAGAACGAGAAGTGCTATGCCATCAGCAAGACCAAGTATTGGAACGAGCAATTCACGTTCGATCAACACGGGCAGAAGTGGATCATCTGTAAGAACTACATATCCAAATTCTTCTACAAGATCTACTAGTCCTTCTTATAATAGAAGTAATGTTCCGTCAAGAACCTCGTCTCCATCTTATAATAGAGGTACTACAAATACTAGAACCGTTACGCCTACTAGAACTGTAACACCATCAAGAAGCAGTATGCCTACTATGAGTTCACCAACTAGAAGTTCTGGCTCAACTGGAGGTGCTACTACCAGAAGTACAAGCGGCGGAAGTTCAAGCCGAGGTGGTAGAGGAAATTAAAAAACTATAAATATTTACCAATCATAGGGCAGTGTAATCACTGCCTTATTTTTTTCTAACCAATTATTGGCTTACTCAAAAATCTTTGTGTTAATGAGTAATTTTGAAGAAAGAATAAAGATATAGTAACATTTTCATCTACTTATTACGTTTATTTCTTACACCCAAATCAAATCTAAATGAGAATATCCATTCTGGTTTTATCCTTTTGCCTTATTTCGTCCTCTTTAGCTGTAGCTCAAAGTGGATACTATGAAGATGCTTACAGATTTAGTCTAGTTAAACCCGCTGGTACAGCCAGAATAATGGGAGTTGGCGGAACTCAATGGTCACTTGGTGGTGATGTTTCCAACATTGCAGGTAATCCTGCAGGCCTCGGCTTCTTCAGATCTTCTGAAGGTAGTCTCTCCGTAGGCTACGCAGATTGGGGAGTAGAGACAACTCACTTAGGTCAAAACAGAAATTATAATACGACAAATTTTTCCTTGCCGAATTTAAGTTTTGTTATAGCAAAACCTAAAAGTGAATTTGACAGAGGAGCATTCAAAGGTGGATCATTTGGAATAAGCATTCAAAGAATAGCCAATTTTAATACCGAGTATGGCTTTTTTTCTGACCAGCCAGGCGAAACCTCCATTATTGATTTCTATCTTCAGGATGCTAATGGATTTCCTGAAAATCAAGTTGCCAATTTTGGTGTGACAGGTATGGCTTATAACACCTATCAAATTAATCCAAGGCTAGATAGTAATGGAAATGCCATCGTAGGAGAATATGAGCCAATTAATGGTTTCATTGCTCCCTTTCAAGATGAAAACATCACTCAAGAAGGGAGTTCCAGTCAGATCACCTTCGCTTATGGAGGCAATTTCAACTATAAATTATTCATTGGCGGGTCTGTAGGGATAAGAACATTAAATTTTAATTCCAGAAAGATCTATAATGAGGAATTTCCAGAAGGCCCTCTGCTTAACACCAACCTTCAAGAAAATCTTTACATCAATGGTGGAGGCGTAAATATTAATTTAGGTGTCATTTATAAGCCAATCGATTATCTAAACCTAGGTTTTACTTTACAGACCCCTACCTGGTATGCCTTAAATGATGAATACAGCGCAAGTATGGTCGCTAATTATGATAATTACAATTATGAGCCAGAAGACATTGTTCTTGGACGTGTAGAGGATTTTACCGATATAATTGTCAGTTCCTATAACTTGAATACTCCATTTAAAATAGGTGGTGGAGCTACAGTTTTCTTGGGGAAAAATGGATTTATTTCAGCTGATGTTGATTGGGTTGATTACAGTGCAGCCAGACTCAATTCAAGAGATTTTGACGAGGGGCCTGATAATTTAGAAATCCAAAACCTCTACACCAGCACAATCAACTTCAGATTTGGAGCAGAGTTCAAAGCAAGTAATTTCAGATTTAGAGGAGGGTATGGATATTATGGTGATCCTATTCTAGGGTCAGATTACGATAGAAGTACCCAACAGATTAGTGGAGGAATAGGAATGAAAATTAATAGATTGAATCTTGATTTTGCTTTAGTGAATCAAAAATTCAACACTCTTTATTCGAGCTATCAGGTCTTAGATAATCAAGGGAATAATATCGGGCCAATTACAGAAATCAAAAATAATCTCATTAATGGAGTTCTAACGCTTGGCCTCAGCTTTTAAGCAATCGAATCAATTCTGAAACCAAAAGCTCAGCGGAGAAATCTTCTCCGCTGAGCTTTATTTTTGATTGGCGATAGAAATAATCTCTTTCCACTAGCAAACTTTTCAGCTTCAACGTGATTTCACTTTGATCCATACCAGAGAACATTGGCCTATTTTGAGCTTTGGCCAAGCCTAATCTTTTAGATATTTCTTCTAAGGGTACATCAAGGTATACAGATACTGATTTCTCATTAATCAGATCCATGTTATCATTAAAACAAGGACATCCACCACCGGAAGCTAGAACATAGGATTCCTCTCTATTTAAAAAATTTCCTAAAACTTCAGTTTCCTGTCTCCTAAACTCTCCTTCTCCATACCTAGAGAAGATGTCAGGAATACTCATTTGTGACCTTGCTTCAATCAATGTATCCAAATCATAATAAGGGAATTTCAATACAGAAGCAAGTTGCTTTCCAAATGTACTTTTGCCCGATCCAGGAAGTCCAACTAAAACTATTTTAAGATCTTTGCCCATTTTCACTTCATAAATAGATCTAGCACCTCACTGGCATCTGGAGTATTATTATGATGAAATTTTGCCAACACTTCACCATCTTTTAAAACCATAACCCCTGGATTGGATCTAATCATGGTTTTCACTACAGTAGCATCAGCTTGTAATGAAAGTACATCCCAAGCTCTAGAGGAAGTGAAATTCTGAATTTCATCCTGAGAGGCTGCTGCTACAAAAACGAGCTGAACGGGTGATCCTGCGAGGGATTTCACTAATTGATCAATCTCTGGTAAATTCGCATCACTCATTTTGGCCATGCTGCTTACTAGGATCAAAACTTTGTTTCCAGTGAAAACTTCTTCAGAAAAATCACCTTCATCGTTCCAAACTGCAAAGTCTGAAATCTTTGGTAAAGCATCTGGGTTTTTCAAATTCATCTCTACAAATTCCAGGCTTTCATCTGAAGGATATTGGTCGAATGTAACGAGCTCACCATTTTTTTTCATAACATATGAATATTCTAGCGTAGCTGAAGGCTGCATATTTTGAGGGATATTTACTCCCACTTTATAAGCTCTAAAATCTATAAAAGGCAAATTTCTAACAGCTGTAATTGCAAGTACAAAGCATAAAATTAAGGCAGACATAGTCACAACTTTTGCCCACTTTGGAGAACTTTTTGGTAAATCATCCTTGAACAAAAATAAAATCCCGATCAGTACAACTAGTATTAAGTCCTTATAAAAAGATTCCCAGGGGGTGAGTTTAATAGCATCACCAAAGCACCCACAGTCTGTCACTTTATTAAAATAGGCGGAGTAAAAGGTGAGAAAAGTGAAAAACAAAATCATCAGTGACAGCGCCCAGACGGTGAATTTTGTTCGAACTCCAAGGATCAGCATAATTCCTAACACCACTTCTAACACCACTAAAAAAATCCCCAACTCCAAAGCAATAGGTTTTAGATATTCAAAAAAAACAGCTATATCATTGGAGAAAACATCAAAATACTCTTCGAGTTTAATAGAAGTTCCAACCGGATCATTGACTTTAATCAGCCCGGAAAAAATAAAAAGGCCTCCTACAATAAATCGAATAACCCATAAAAACCCTTGCTTAACCATGGTAATTTAATTTAATCAAACAAAACACTGCATAATTGATCATATCCTGATAGTTAGCTTCAATACCTTCAGACACCAAAGTTTGACCTTGATTATCCTCTATCTGTTTGGTTCGAAGTAATTTCATTAATATAATATCTGTAATTGAGCTAATCCGCATATCACGCCAAGCCTCCCCGTAATCATGGTTCTTATTCTCCAAAAGACCGCGTGTTTGACTTACCCAGTGATCATAAGCAGGTTCTAATTCCTCGAAAGGAATCTCCATTCGCTCGTCTTTTAGATAACTTATCTGAAGCAAAGCAATCAGACAATAATTTATAATTCCAACAAAATCATCTTCAATCGGATCATTTACCTTTTGATTTCCTTTTTCTTGAATCGAGCGAATTCTTTGTGCTTTTATAAAAATCTGATCTGTAATAGAAGGTAAGCGAAAAATCCTCCACGCTGTACCATAATCTATAGTCTTCTTACGAAATAGTTCTTTACAACGGCTGATAACTTCCTTATATTCGTTACTCGTTTGCGTCTCCAAAGTCTTTTAATTTAATGTTTCCTCTACCGGGCAAGTCTTCTAAAATCGAAGATAAATCATTTCCCCAAAAAAACACCCTTCAAATAGATGGACGGCTAATCAGTTGGGATAGGCCACAGCTGATGGGCATAGTCAATCTAACCCCAGATTCGTTTTTCGAAGGAAGCAGAGCAGAAAAATCTCTGGAGAAGGTATCCAAATTAGTTAAATCTCATATCTCATATGGTGCTAGTATTCTGGACCTAGGGGGTTATAGCTCGAGACCAGGTGCTGCAGAAGTAAGTCTCCAAGAAGAACTTGACAGAGTGATTCCAGCTGTGAAATGGATTTCATCCAATTATCCTGATATTTTAATATCAGTTGATACCTTTCGGGCAAAAGTGGCGGAGGAGTCAAAATACTCAGGAGCTCATATCATAAACGATATTTCTGCGGGAGAACTAGATGAAGACATGATCCAGACCGTTGCGAAGCTTCAAGTACCATACATCGCCATGCATATGCGAGGAAATCCTCAAAACATGCAGAAAAAAACGAATTATTCAGATATTTTAGGGGAAATATTGTATTATTTCGCTGAAAAACTGGAACAATTCAAAAAGTTTGGCATCAAAGATGTAATAATTGATCCTGGATTTGGATTTGCTAAAACCCTAGAACAAAATTATTATCTGCTCCAAAATCTTCACCAGTTTCAATCGCTTTCATCACCTTTAATGGTAGGTGTTTCGAGAAAATCGATGATATCAAAAGCATTAAATGTAGAAGCTAGTGAAGCATTAAATGGCACCACTGCTTTAAATATGTTTGCTTTATGTCATGGTGCAAACATACTAAGAGTACATGACGTTAAAGAAGCTAACGAAACAGTAAAATTATTCAACACTTTATACCCTTGACCTTACTTTTCAAAATAGGATTTTTAGATATCTCCATCGTTAATATCATTGATATTGCATTGGTGGCCGCCTTATTATATCAAGTTTATAAACTTCTTAAGGGAAGCGTTGCAATCAAAATATTTCTTGGCTTCCTCTCCATTTATCTGATTTATTTATTGGTGAGAGCACTGAGGATGGAGCTTCTTTCTGCCATCTTGGGTCAGTTCATGGGAGTTGGTGTAATCGCTGCTATTATTATTTTTGCACCAGAAATCAGAAAATTCCTGCTATTAATAGGTAGATCCTCACTCCTTTCCGACGATAATGTATGGAAAGATATGCTGTTCTTCTGGCGGAAAAAAGACAATTCACTTTTCAATATCAGTCCAATCATAGATGCTTCCAAAACTCTTGCGGGTAGTAATACTGGTGCATTGATGGTCATCTCCAAAAGTACTGAATTGAAATTCTATGCTGAAAGCGGCGATATTCTGGACGCAGAATTATCCAAAAGACTTCTCATTTCTATTTTCAATAAATATAGCCCTCTTCATGATGGGGCTGTAATCATACACAACGGCAAAATCAAGGCCGCACGGTGTATTTTGCCCGTAACTGAGCGTGAGGTGCCTGCACAGTTTGGACTTCGACACAGAGCTGCTATTGGAATGTCCGAGACAACTGATGCGATTGTTTTAATTGTCTCAGAAGAAACTGGTCAATTATCCATGTCCAAAAATGGAAAGATTTTGCATAACATGTCTTTCCAGGAAATCAGAGAGACAATCAATGATTATCTCAACAACCTTGATGTAGATTCCCGCTTCGAAGATATCGAGGAATATGAGTTGAAAAAGCGAAGAAAGCTTGCCATGACTAGCAAATCAGCATCATAAGAAAAACTAACTTCTCATTTTAAGAAGTTGATTTTGGGAAGATACTTTACTTTTAAACCCTTGTTGATTCTGTAAGTATTCAGAGAGATCATAAAGATTTCAAGTAAGTATATAAAAAAGATGCCGCCAACTCTGACATATAAATAATTATAGACTAGAGCAGGGCTTACATCACCATTTCCAGAAAAGTTAAAAAACCCCATTAACCAACCACAAAAGGTACTCCATAAGTAATAGACTAAAGCCCAAGTAAGCTGGAAATTCACTAAGCTTCGTCCTAATTCACTCACACCAGCAATTTTATCCTTCCGACTCATCCAGAGTATTAGTGGCAAAACAACACCAAGAAGTGGTAGGACTATGAAAATCAAACCTGACAAATTCATTCCTAGCAGATATCCCTTATCCTCTGTCTGAGTCCAATCCATTACCTCATCAGGACTCAATCCAAAAATTTGAAATAATCGTTTCACAGTGTCCAACCTAGGTACTGCCTCAGCATTCTCCATTCTTTGAACTGTTCGCAAACTAACTCCGGCAGATTCTGCCAGTTCCTCTTGTGAATATGCATTCTTTAAACGAAGAGTTTTCAATTTTGCGCCAAGAGCTTTACTATCCATTTTCTTGTTCATTTAGTAGAATTCAAATGTAGTTTTGTGGCTTCACAATACCAGCGACTAGGATACGTCATTCTTACGTCATTTGTGTCATACCGATTAGAAGCTTCTTAACCTACCGTTCATAAATCCAAAAGTCCTCAAAAAAATTAATTCTGGGATTTATTTCATAAAAAAGTCAAGTTATCGTTTCTAAGTAATGAGAGTCAAAATCACCTTTCTCAAAACTAAATCAAAATAAGTTTTCACCTTGAAATAACTATGGATTAATCTTTGCTTCAGACTAAATTCATAAGCAAGACCCGAATTATCAAGTACCCGTTTACAAATGAAAAAAATTCCATTCTTACAAATTGCATCCTTATTTATACTTTTTTCAGCAGGCGCTTGGGCAACGCAAGCCTATATGCCAGAATTAAAACAGCAACTTAAAGAAACCTATTCAACCTTAACTAGCACTTCTAAACCAAAAAAATCAGCTGAAAATCCCGAACCAATAGAAGTGGAATTGCCTCTACCAAGGATTATTCCTCCCATACCAGAAGGCATTATCACCAAGGAATATGACAAACATCTCTTCGCTGGAGAAAACAATGGCTTTGGTGTAATAGAAAATGAAAGTCACTTCAATAAACTCATCGAAGAGGGACAACTCATACTAATAAATGAAGGGAATGGATACGAAGTAATGAAACTTACCCATAGCCATCCTTACATCACCCCCTATTCAAAGGTAGTGCTGGAAGAACTCGGGATAGCTTTTCAAACATTGACAGATAAGGAAAGTACCTTCACGCTCACATCAGTAACGCGTACTCCAGAACAGCAAAAAAGCCTCAGAAGAAGAAATTCAAATGCAACTTCTGGAGAGAGCTCTCATTCTTATGGAGTCTCTTTTGACATCTCCTATATACGATTTAACGGAAAGAAAAATTGGAATAGAAGCAAACAGAAAAAGCTTGAGAAGATCCTTAATGAGTTTCAGGACGAAGGCAAAATTCTTTTTATAAAAGAAAGAAAACAGAGCTGCTACCACGTGACCGTGAGATAACTGATTCTGGACTAAAGAAGGAAGGGCAAAACCCAATTTTACTTTTTATTAGAAAAATTCATCAAAAAAGCCGGGAATCTCTATAGAATCCCGGCTTTGATATTTCTGAGGTATACTTACCTCCTACCTGCATTATCAGGCAAAAACTTACTCTATTACACCTAATTCTTTTCCAACCTCCGTGAAAGCTGCAATCGCCTGATCCAAATGCGCTTTGTCATGTCCTGCAGATATTTGGACACGGATTCTAGCCTGTCCTTTAGGAACTACCGGGTAGTAAAAACCAATGACATAAATCCCTTTTTCCAAGACTTTTTCGGCCATTTTTTGCGAAAGAACAGCATCGTAAAGCATAATCGGCACGATAGCATGCTCACCTGGTTTGATATCAAATCCAGCAGCAGTCATTTTCTCACGGAAGTACTTCGTATTCTCTTCCAGTTTATCTCTCAATTCAGTGGTCTCAGAAAGTAGGTCAAAAACTGCTATTGAAGCACCTGTGATAGATGGCGCCAAGGTATTGGAAAACAAATATGGTCTGGAGCGCTGACGTAGGAGTTCCACTATTTCCTTCCTTCCTGAAGTAAATCCTCCTGAAGCTCCACCCAATGCTTTTCCTAACGTACCTGTGATGATATCAATTTTGCCCATTACTCCACAATGCTCATGTACCCCACGGCCAGTTTTGCCCATGAAACCGGTAGAATGACACTCATCCGTCATCACTAGCGCTTCATACTTTTCAGCCAACTCCACGATCTTGTCCAACTGGGCAATCGTGCCATCCATAGAGAAAACTCCATCAGTAACTATGATCTTCTGCTTAGCTCCCTTTGCAACAGCATCCTTCAGCTGAGCTTCCAGATCCGCCATATCGTTATGCTGGTATCGAAATCGCATGGCCTTGCAAAGACGAACCCCATCAATGATAGATGCGTGATTCAATGCATCAGAAATTATCGCATCTTCAGGGCCCAATATCGGCTCGAATACTCCTCCATTTGCATCAAAAGCAGCGGCATAAAGAATCGTATCCTCGGTGCCCAAGAATTCTGAAATCTTCCTTTCCAGCTCCTTGTGAATATCCTGCGTACCGCAAATGAATCGCACAGATGACATTCCAAAACCGTGTGAATCTATCGCAGCCTTTGCTGCTTCGATCACTTTGGGATGAGAAGAAAGTCCCAGATAATTGTTAGCACAGAAGTTCAAAACTTTCTGACCTCCGGCGATAGTGATTTCTGCAGATTGTGGAGAGGTGATGACACGCTCTTTTTTGAAAAGACCTGCTTCCTCTATTCCCTTAAGTTCCTCTTGCAATTTGGGTCTGAACTGATCGTACATGATAGCTAGTTGATTTTATGTTATTCAAAAACGTCTGATTCCTTTGATCAAAAATCCTGCTCAGGAAGCAGTTTTTTCTTAGTTTTGCAGTCGCAAACCCAAATATAAACAAAAACCTAGAGCTCCTCTTAGGTTGATTTTCAAAGAAAGATTAATGGAAAAAATCCTTGTAATAGGCGCTGCAGGACAGTTGGGTTCAGAACTTACTCGTTCTCTGGCAGATCAGTTTGGTGCAGAACAAGTAATTGCTACAGACCTCAATGAATCCGCAAAAGTTAAATTTGACTTTTGCCGTTTTCAGGTTCTCGATGTGATGGACAAGGATGGCTTGAGAAACCTGGTCAAAGAGGAAAATATCACCCAGATTTATCATTTAGCAGCCGTCCTTTCTGCCGTTGGTGAGAAAAAACCTCTTTTTGCCTGGGAACTGAACATGGAAAGTTTGCTACATGTTCTTGAACTTGCCAAAGAATTCAAGCTTAATAAAGTTTATTGGCCATCGTCTATTGCAGTCTTTGGACCGAATACTCCAAAAATCAACACGCCTCAATACTGCGTAAAAGAGCCAAACACTGTGTATGGTATTTCTAAGCAAGCTGGGGAAAGATGGTGCGAATACTACTTTCAGAAGTTTAATGTGGACGTTCGCAGTCTTCGCTATCCAGGTTTGATCGGCTACAAGTCACTTCCTGGTGGTGGCACAACCGATTATGCCGTGGATATTTACCACAAAGCTTTGGCAGGTGAGAAATTCGATTGCTTCCTGCGTGAAGATAGTTCTCTTCCCATGATGTACATGCCCGATGCGATTAAAGCCACCTTGGACTTGATGAATGCTCCCCGGGAATCTGTAAAGATCCGATCTAGCTATAACTTGGCTGCTATGAACTTTACACCAAAAGAAAGTTATGAGAGCATTTTGAAATACATGCCCGATTTTAAAATCGAATATAACCCTGATTTCCGTCAGGCAATCGCTGATAGCTGGCCGGATAGCATTGACGATTCCTGCGCCCGGAAAGATTGGGGCTGGCAACACGACTATGACTTGGACGCTATGACCAAGGATATTTTGGAAAATCTTCCAAACTTCAGATTCTAATATCATCACCCTGCTCCTCAAAAGCAGGGTGTTTTTTTTAATCGCTTTGTGCGAAGAGTATAGATGATTCAGAGGATAAGCTTCAATGCCGTCTCCCCTTCTACCACGGAAAGATCACAACAAAAACTGAAAAACACTTTTTTAAATTCATTACCACACACCTATTTGGTAAGTATTAGTCCTTGCGCACTAACAATCTGTAGATATCTTTTTAAACAACCAATTATTCCTTACTTTAAGGTTTCATTACTATCTAGATGAATAAGCTCAAAATCACACTATTCCTTACTATTGCTGTGTTGGTAGCAATTACTGGCTTTTTCTTTTTTGGAACGGAAAGAGAAATAGACTACAGCACAGAGATCAAACCCATCCTGAATAAAAATTGCATTACCTGCCATGGAGGCGTAAAGAAAAGTGGTAGTTTCTCAGTACTTTTTGAAGAGGAAGCCTTCGCCATCACGGAATCTGGGCACGCTGCAATTATTCCGGGAGATCCCAATGGGAGTGAATTGATCAAACGACTTACTTCTTCTGATCCTGAATTGAGAATGCCCTATGAGAAAGAACCTCTTTCCAAAGATGAAATAGAACTACTCAAAACCTGGATTAAGCAGGGAGCGAAATGGGGAAAGCACTGGGCATATCAAACAGTGCAAAAACCTAAAGAAATAGACACCAAACTTGCAGCCGGCCTTTACGCCGGCGAGAACTCTGAATCTTCCAATTCCATAGATTTTTATATAGCCAAAAAGCTGGAGGAACAGGAACTTGAATTTTCTCCACAGGAAAACCGCTTGAAATTACTCCGAAGAGCTGCATTGGATATTACTGGGCTCCCTCCTACCAAAGAGATCAAGGAAGCCTTTTCTTCTGAAAAAATCACCTATGAAGAGGCTGTAGATCAAATGTTGGCTAGCACAAGCTATGGGGAAAAATGGGCTACCTGGTGGCTGGATATGGCAAGATACGCAGATACTAAGGGCTATGAGCGCGATGTAAACAGAACGATGTGGCCTTATCGCGATTGGGTAATCAGGGCATTCAATGCTGATATGCCTTACGATGAATTCACCATTAATCAATTAGCAGGAGATTTACTTCCAAATCCAACAGAAGATCAACTGACAGCCACGGCTTTCCACCGAAATACCATGAATAACGATGAGGGTGGCACACAGGATGAGGAATTTAGGGTTGCCGCCGTGCTGGATAGAGTGAGTACCACCTACGAAGTATGGCAAAGCACCACGATGGCATGTGTGCAATGTCACAGCCATACGTACGACCCGATTAGGCATGAAGAATTCTATCAGTCTGCTGCATTTTTCAATAACACCCGTGATGAGGACACGCATGACGAGGAACCAAGACTCAGGTTCTATTCACCTGAGGAAAAAACTAAAATAGAAAGCATTACCCAATGGGTGAAGGAAAACGAAGGCGTAAAAGCAGCAGAAGCCAAGAAGGAGTTCCTCACCTATCTTGAGCCGAAATACCCATCCCATAGTGCAGTTGACTTTGTAAATGCGACTTTACTGGACAGTAAGTGGTTAGGCATTGAGGGTAACGGTTCCGCATATTTAAAAAACATCAATACGCAGGGATCAGACCAACTTCTGATGGAATATTCTGCAGGGCTGGATGGTAGTACGATGAGCATTAGAAAAGATGGACCTGAGGGCGAGCTTTTAGCCTCATTTCCTATCAATAAAACCGGGCAAATTATCCGTCCTATTCCATTCAAATCAGTTGAAGGAAATATTGATTTATTTTTAGAAATCAAAAACCCTAATTCAAAACCTGACCAAACTGCAGCTAGATTTATCTGGTTTGCTTTTGTTCCAAAATTGAAAGGTGAAGAAAAACCTGGCTATGCTGCTATGCAGAAAAGTTGGGAAGACATTCTCAATTTCAATGGAACCAAGCTCCCGATTATGATCGAAAACCCAGACTACATGGCCAGAGACACTCGAGTATTTGAAAGGGGAAATTGGATGATTTTAGGTGACAAGGTAAAACCAGAAACACCAAAAGAGTTAAATCCTTGGAAGGAAGAATGGCCTGCAAATCGACTTGGATTTGCCTATTGGCTGATGGATAAAGAAAATCCATTAACCTCTAGAACCTTAGTAAACCGCGTCTGGGATCAAATCATGGGAAGAGGAATCGTCAGCACTTTGGAAGACATGGGAACTCAATCAGACCCACCTTCACATCCGGAGCTGTTGGATTATCTGGCTTGGAAAACCATGAATGATTACCAATGGAGTATTAAAGGTCTTATTCGTGAAATAGTCACCTCCAAAACCTATAAACAATCTTCAGTAGTTTCTCCGGAACTTTTCACCAAAGATCCTCAAAACAAATATTACGCACGAGGACCAAGGTTCCGGTTAAGTGCGGAACAGGTGCGCGATCAGGCACTTGCAGTCTCCGGTCTTTTGAGTGAAAAAATGTACGGACCTGGGGTAATGCCTGCCCAGCCCGATGGCATCTGGCAAACAGTTTATAATGGCGGGACCTGGACAGAAAGTAAGGGAGAAGATGCCCACCGACGGGGCATTTATACCTTCTTAAAAAGAACAAGTCCCTATCCGTCTTTCCTGTCCTTTGATGCAGGAAGCCGTGAAGTATGTTTGAGTAGACGATTAGTAACTAACACTCCATTGCAGGCCTTAGTGACGCTGAATGACCCTGTTTATTTGGAAGCAGCCTACCATCTTTCTGAGGATATGCTAGCACATGGCAATTCAGATCCCGGGAAAGCGATTAGCTATGGTTATGAGAAAATGATTTTGACTCCTATTTCGGAACAAAAACTAACTGCCTTAGAAATATTACATGAAGAAGCAATAGCCCAGTATTCTAAGAATCCATCAGAACTTGATTCCTTCTTTGGCTGGAAAGACCAAAAAGTAAACGCTGAGCAAGCCGCCATGACAGTTGTGGCGAATGCAATGCTGAATTTGGATGAATTTATAACCAAACCTTAAAATGAAAAGCTTAGATAAAATGCTCGTTGAGTTTGCGCAGCAAAAGCTGGCAAAGCAAACAAGAAGACATTTCCTGATGGACTGTGTCTCCAAAGTTGGTGGGCTGGCAATGGCGCCATTAATGTTTGGCTGTGACACAGGTTCTTCTGCTTCTCCTAAGGGATTAAATCTTAGTGAAAGAGACCTGAATCCCCTTTCTCCACTGCCTCCACCTTTTGGAGCCAAGGCAAAATCCATTATTTATCTTCATATGGCTGGCGCTCCTTCGCAATTGGAGCTATTTGATTACAAACCTGAATTAGTAAAATATCATAACCAGCCTTGCCCTCAGTCACTGCTGGAAGGTAGAAAATTCGCATTCATCCAAGGCACGCCAAACATCTTAGGACCCCAAGCCAATTTCTCCCAACATGGACAATCAGGCGCCTGGATCTCAGATTACCTGCCTCACTTTTCCAAACTTGCTGATGACGTTTCATTTATAAAAGCAGTACACACCGATCAGTTCAACCATGGCCCTGCTCAGCTTTTTATGCAGACGGGAAGTGCTAGACTTGGAAGGCCAAGTTTGGGAAGCTGGGTAACTTATGGATTGGGTACAGAAAACCAGAATCTACCTGGGTTTGTCGTGCTTACTTCAGGGGGAAAAACTCCTGATGCCGGCAAAAGCGTTTGGGGCTCAGGATTTTTACCATCAGTCTATCAGGGTGTGCAGTGTCGATCCAAAGGCGATCCTGTTTTGTATCTGGATGATCCTGAGGGAATGAGTAGAAATCTGAAGAAAAACATCATTGATGCTATCAATAAGGTAAATCAGGAGGAATTCAATACCTATGGTGACCCTGAGATTCTAGCTAGAATCAATCAGTATGAGATGGCCTACAGAATGCAAATAGAAGTTCCGGAGGTAATGGATATCAACGATGAACCCGAATCCATACATGAACTTTACGGGACTAAGCCAGGTGCTGAATCCTTCGCCAACAACTGCCTATTAGCTAGAAAAATGGTAGAAAAAGGTGTTCGCTTTGTACAGCTTTATGACTGGGGTTGGGATACTCACGGAACAGACCACGATGGTTCTATTGATATGGGGCTTCGCAACAAATGCCGAGAAATAGACAGACCGATTTCAGCTTTACTTCTTGACTTGAAGCAAAGAGGGATGCTCGAAGACACCTTGGTAGTCTGGGGAGGTGAATTTGGAAGAACTCCTATGCAGGAAAATCGTGGTGGAAAAACTCAGGGATTTTTGGGTAGAGATCATCACGTAGATGCCTTTACCATGTGGATGGCTGGTGGTGGTATCAAACCCGGCGTAACTTATGGTAAGACTGACGACTTTGGATTTTCCGGAGTTGAAGACAAAGTATCTGTTCATGATATTCACGCTACAATCCTTCATTTGATGGGTTTTGATCATGAGAAATTCACTTATGATTTCCAAGGCCGCCCTTTCCGACTAACGGACGTTGAAGGTGAATTAATTAATAAAATATTAGCTTAATCCTGCATGCTCACTAGAATTACCCTCCTTGCTTTACTATTTACCTTATTTCTTTCTCCAGTTTTTTCCCAACAAAAGATCCAATTCTTCCAGACAGATTGGGGAAATCAACTTTCCATTGACGAGTTTCTGCAACGTGTAAAAAATGATGGATATGATGGGATTGAAACATGGTTTCCATACGATGAAGCCAAACAAAAAGAGTTAAAAGCTGGACTGGAAAAATATGACTTGAAAGTGATTTTCCTTCATGGTACAAGCAAGGGACTTCCCTTTGCCGAATCGCTAAAAGTCTATGAAGAAAATCTCCAAAAGATAATTGCATGGAACCCAGTAAAAATCAACTCCCATACAGGATCGGATTATTGGACTTTGGAGGAAAACAAAGCCTTTATCGATGTAACCACCAAAGCAAGCAAAGCCTCTGGTATTAGCATTGTTCATGAAACTCACCGCAGTAGATTTTCTTTCAATGTCCCACTCACCGTGGAAATGCTCAAGCTAGCGCCGGAATTACGACTAAACCTTGACATCTCTCATTGGATGGTAGTTCATGAGCGATTAATCGGTTTGAATGATCCATTGCTACAGCAAATCCTCCCGAATGTGGATCATATACATGCTAGAGTCGGTTTTGCCGAAGGCCCGCAAGTGAACAATCCCGCCGCGCCAGAATGGGGTTCTGCTCTTAAAACCCACTTGGATATTTGGGAGCATATCATCCGTAATTCTGGTCAGGAAATTTATACGATCACGACAGAATTCGGCCCTCCGCCTTACTTACCTACAGTACCCTTTTCCAACGTTCCTATCGCGGATCAATGGGAAGCCAATGTATTTATCATGAAAGCCATTAAAGAACGCTTCGCAAATGATTGATTTTATCTTGCCATTGTTCGGGCGATTTCACCCGATTTTAGTTCACTTACCAATTGGCTTTTTGGTGTTTGGAGTTATCCTGATTTTTTGGTTTGGAAAGAAGTACTCGATCTATTCCCCAATCATCCAGTTAGCATTTTTACTGGGTGGTATTTCCGCTGGTCTGGCTAGTATCAGCGGTTTTTTGCAATACCAGAATGAAGGGTATGGCTGGGAAACAGTGAAGTTTCACCTCATCTTAGGTATACTTACAACCATATTTTCTTTTGGCTTGTGGTATCATTTGAAAAGAGCTGCTTCAACTCCAGCACAGTTGAAAATCAAAGGAGCAGGTCTAATTATGATAATAACCATTACAGGCCATCTAGGAGGCAACATTACCCATGGGGATGATTATTTCACAGAAGTATTACCTCCCGAGCTCCAAGCTTTACTTGGAGGAGAAGTAAGCATTAATGAACCTCTTGAACTTCCCGCAGATAATTGGGAAGAAGTAGCGTTTTACACGGGAGCCGTTCAGCCGATTTTGGATCAAAATTGTAAAAGTTGCCATAACCCTAAAAAACTAAAGGGAGAATTAGACCTCAGTTCTTTCAAAGGAATTCAAAAAGGTGGAGAAGATGGTTCGGTGCTTACTTCAAAAGATGCTGAGGAGAGTTCCCTTTTCACGCGAATGATTTTGCCTGAGGACCATGACGACCACATGCCTCCAAAGGACAAGCGTCAGCCAAGAAAGGAAGAAATCGAATTGATCAAAGCCTGGATTGAATCAGGAGCATCAGAAAGCAGGAAACTTGGTGAATCCAACATTTCAGAAGACATGGTTGAACCGTTTTTCAAGAAAATTGAAAAGCCTTTCTATCCTGAGGTGGAAGTTGGAAAAGTTCCTCAGGATTCCATTTCCAAACTAAAAGACCGAGGTTTTTTTGCGGAAGTAATTAAAGAAGGGTCTTCCTTTCTAAATATCAGCTGCATTAATTTTCCTGCTTTTACCAATTCAAACTGGAATTTGTTAACCTCAGCCCAAGAGCAGATTGTATATCTAGACCTTACGGGTACAGCCATAACTGATGCGATTTTTGAGTCAATTTCCACTCTGCCCAATTTGACAGTTTTGAAGCTAAATAAGACTTCTATCGATGGCTCTCAATTAGATAAACTAAGCAGTAACAAAAATCTAAAGCTGCTCTATCTTAATGAAACCAAGGTAGCAATGGACAAGCTTGACAAACTTCAGGGTCATCCAGCGCTTGAAAAAGTGTTTGTCTACAATACACCGGCAGCAGGATCGGGGGAAACTTCGCAATTCAGTTTTCACCTAGAAACAGGCAATCTCAGCTTACCGCCCTTGCCGACGGACACCATTGTTTATTGAAAAACGTCTCCCGCTCCGGCGCGATGGCGCAAAGCTTTTATTCTTGACATTCAAGGAATCTTTAGCTCTTTTCACTTGGACTAATTCAATATATGTTAAACGCTAAATAATGAATCCAAAAAAAATGGGGCTGGTTAACTCAATTACTTTGCGCCGTTGCGCCTTCGCGGGAGACTTTATTTCAAATGCCCCTCAATCACCTCTGCATCAAAGCCTAAACTCAAACTTCCGTCTTTGTAAATAATCACTGGACGCTTGATCATACTTGAGTTTTCTTCAAGTATCGGGATCGCAGTTTCCTCGTTTTCAAGGGCTGATTTCTGCTCATCACTCATTTTTCGGTAGGTTGTTCCTTTCTTATTCACTAAAGAAGAAAGATCTGTTTTCTCCAAAAAACCTTCTAAAAGTGCAGCATCTGGCTTCTGCTTTTTATAATCGATAAAGTCATACTGCACTCCTTTTTCCGCCAGGAAATCGAAGGTCTTCTTCATCGTATTGCAATTCTTAATTCCGTAAACTTTGATGGACATATTTTATTTGTTCTTTTATTAAAACGAATTTGATCCAAAATAGTCCGAAAATCAACTTTTAACCTTTAAAAAATAGCCGTCAATCCAATCAAGAAATTTAAAGCTTAGTGATTATATTGGATGGAGATCCTTAATTATGAAATGGGAATTAGAAGGTTATTTCAATACAACCCTACCTAATGAGTAAATTTGAAAAGCTTTTATTAAAGGTTCTCTCTGGTAAATCGGATAAAATCTATCCATATCGGATTTGAAAACGTTAATTATTCAGCTAGGCTTTAAAGAAAGAGGCGGTGCAGGTAATCATACGATTTATAAAAAAGAGGATATTCCTGAAATAATAAATATTCAAACAACCAAAGATGGCCAAGCAAAACCCTATCAAGTAAAACAAATCAGAGAAATCATCATCCAATATAAACTTTCAAAACAATGAGCAAATACGGAATCTTCGTATACTGGAGTAATGAAGACGAGTGCTTTGTATCAGAAGTACCAGAATTACCCTCTATCAAAGCACATGGTGACAATCAAACAGAGGCATTGGAAAATGCTCAGCAAGCAATAGAACTATGGCTAAAAATTGCCAAAGAGGATGGGATGAAAATACCAGAACCAAAAGGTAAGCTACAATATGCTTAGCTTGCCCTTTGGCTTTGAATAAATACAAAATCTACAACCCCAAAATCTCCACCATTGCTTCCTTATGAGCAACCAAGATCTGGTCGATCACATCATCTTTCAAAGCAGTAGATAAGAACAAACTCTCAAATTGGCTCGGCGCCAAATATACTCCACGCTTAAGCATAGCCTGAAAATATTCCCCGAATAAAGCCGTATCAGAAGCCTTTGCTGTTTCAAAGTCAAACACTGGAGAATCTGTGAAAAACAAGCTATACATACTTCCAAAGCTGTTTACCGTGTAATTCAACCCTAAATCCTTATTGATACTTTTAATGCCTGCGGTCAATCTCTCTCCGATGTGAGTTAACTCCGCATAGACAGTTTGATCTGTATTCAGATGATTTAGCATCGTCAAACCTGCTGCCATGGCAATTGGGTTGCCTGAAAGTGTCCCCGCTTGATAAACAGGTCCAGCAGGAGAAACAAATTCCATGATTTCTCTCTTCCCTCCGTAAGCTCCCACTGGCATACCACCACCAATGATTTTACCCAAGGTCGTCATATCTGGAGTTACTCCAAATACTTCCTGTGCCCCACCTTTTGCTAAGCGAAATCCAGTCATCACCTCATCGAAAATCAACACAATTCCTTCTCTAGTACAGATATCTCGAAGACCTTGAAGGTAACCTTCCTTCGGAAGACACAGCCCCATATTTCCTGGAACAGGTTCTAGTATTAAGGCAGCGATTTCCCCTGGGTTAGCTGCTACCAATTCATCAATTGCTTCTAGATTATTATAAGGAGCGATCAAGGTATCCTTGGCCGTTCCTTTGGTCACTCCTGGAGAATCCGGATCGCCCATAGTCATCGCCCCTGAGCCGGCAGCGATCAAAAATGAATCCCCATGACCATGGTAGTGCCCTTCCATTTTGATAAACTTATCCCGACCTGTAAAACCTCTAGCCACTCGGATCGCAGACATGGTCGCTTCGGTACCTGAGTTCACCATACGAACTTTCTCGATAGATGGAACCATGCTTACGATCAACTCAGCAATCTCCACTTCACGCGCTGTGGGAGCACCGAAAGAGGTGCCATCTTCCATTGCTTTGATTACAGCATCTTTAACTTTTGGATGATTATGCCCGAGAAGCATAGGCCCCCAGCTATTGATCAGTTCTATAAATTTATTTCCATCCTCATCGTACAAGTAAGCTCCATCAGCTTTTTTGATAAAAAGTGGATCTCCACCTACAGCTCTAAAGGCACGAACAGGCGAGTTCACACCACCTGGAATGAAATTTTGGGCTTTTGCAAAAAGCTCTTTACTCTTAGAAATATTCATGGTTTAATCTAAAGGTTTCAATTCGCCTGCTTCTAATTCAAACAGCGGCACATATTGATTGTTGTGACCTCCTTGAAAATTAAATCCCCAAGTTAATCTACCCGCTTCAAATGCTTTTTGATCTAGGTTTCTTCTCAAATCAAAGCCCTTTGTAGCAGACATATTGGAAGACACCCAGTTGATCAGCTCCGCTCCAAGCGTGGAATTAATGCTAGGTAAATTCAGGTACTTATTGTAAAATCTATTTCGGAATTGCTGCATTGGCGCTCCGTAGAAATTCAAGGTATTGTTGCCAATGAAATAGAAATTTGGAAACTCCAGCATCTCATAATTAGCAAAATTGAAGCTTAACCAAGAATCCATTACTACGGTTGGAATGGAGGTAGTGATAGATTCCATCAAGGAAAACACCGGTTGAGCTATGGAAGGGTCATCTGATAATAAAACAACCTGATCTACAGAAACAGCTCCTTCTCCACTTTTCACACCCAGTCCCTGCATAAAGGCACTGACGTTTCGAGCATTTATTTGTTCGAATTCAGTTAACTGAAATCCAGCTTCTCCCAACTGAGTTTGAAGCATCTTCGCCAGCATCTCATCACGGGAACTTCCGCTATATCCTACTGCAACTCTTTTACCCCAATTCTGCTTCCTCAAACCTTCAACAATCCCATTGGCAATAGAACTCACAGAAGGTCTAAACAAATAGCTATAATTTAACTCTTCAAATCTTTCCCCGAGATTAGACAGGGGATGAACAAATGGAATCTTTGCTGTCTCAGCAAAACTACTGACCAAATCAGACTCTTCTGGATAGATTGGCCCAATTATCACATCAGCTGAAGCAATAGCGGGATCAGCAAGCAAGTTTTGCAAATGCGCAGCATCTCTCTTTGAGTCAAAGGTCAACATGTTCACTTGTGTTCCCTTTATCTTCAATTGCTCTACACCAAATTCTAACCCTTGATACAGTTCAAAGACAAAATCATTTTGAGGAATGCTGGACAAATTAGATCGTGAGGAATTAGTGAATGGTAAAATCACTACGATGTCCAACACCTGATCTTTTACTACATTTTTGTTTTCATTCGCCTTGCCTTGCAACTCATAATAAGCTGCGCGTTCTGTGGCTGAGAGAATGGTTTGACTTTCCAAAACTCTTTTCAGAGCTTCTCCATAGCCCTTATTTTCTTTGAATTCAGAAAGATTTGCAATCATAAAACTTGCACTAACCTGCTTCAGGTTTTCAAAAGTGGCATTTTCAGCCATTGACATAATCTTATCGTCCTTTATCTTATTAATCGTCTGCAGAGCTTCTACATTCTGTTGATTTTTGAAATAAGCTATCGCTAAAAGATATTTAGCCTCATCAGCCTTAGCCCAATTTCCATTTATAATTGGTTCCAAAGCTGCTATTGCCTGGGCGGGTTGATTTGCACCTAATGCAGCTTCTCCTAAATGAAAAGCTGCGTAATTAGCTAGGTTTCCATATTCTTTTGAATCTGTAAATTGCTTAAAAAGAGGGATAGCTTCCCAGTAATTTTTGGCTGCAAGTTCGGATTGTGCCTTGCGATAAGCATCCGGTGTAGGGATTTGAGCAAATGCTAAGCTCAGGATGAAAAATACCGGAATTACTAAAAGATTTTTTTTCATTTTATTGAGGTGAATCAAACATCAAAACAGGGTTTGCAAATTTAACCCATTATTTTCAAACCCAAAGTTCAGGCCGAAAAGCCATGAAAAGTAAAAACCCGAAGAAATAACTTCGGGTTTTTATTATTTCAAATTTGAAATTTCAAATCTCAAATTTCCTATTCCCACTCAATGGTTGCAGGTGGCTTAGAAGAAATATCATAAACAACTCTGTTTACACCTTTAACCTTATTGATGATGTCATTAGAAATCTTGCCTAAAAACTCGTAAGGCAAGTGAATCCAATCTGCGGTCATGCCATCCACAGAACCAACGGCTCGTAGGGCAACAACTTTCTCATAGGTACGCTCATCTCCCATCACGCCAACAGACTGAATTGGAAGCAGCATCGCTCCTGCTTGCCATACCTGATCATAAAGACCTGAATCTTTTAAGCCTTTGATGAAAATATGATCAACTTCCTGAAGTGTTTTTACTTTCTCAGCAGTCACATCTCCCAAAATACGGATTCCAAGCCCCGGTCCCGGGAATGGATGACGCCCGATGATAGTTTCCACAATGTCCAACGCTCTCCCCACTTCACGAACCTCATCTTTGAATAGGGTATTCAAAGGCTCCACTACAGAAAGCTTCATGAAATCAGGTAAACCACCCACATTGTGGTGAGATTTGATCGTAGCAGAAGGTCCTTTCACAGAAATAGACTCAATAACATCTGGGTAGATCGTGCCTTGTCCAAGCCATTTCACACCTTCAAGCTTATTTGATTCTTCGTCGAAAACCTCGATAAAAGCATTTCCAATAGCTTTTCTCTTTGCTTCTGGATCAGTAACACCAGCAAGTGCATCATAGAACTTTTGCTTGGCATCTACGCCAATCACATTTAGTCCCATGTGCTTATAAGAATCCAATACTTCTTCGAATTCATTTTTGCGAAGCAAACCATTATCCACAAAAACGCAGATCAGCTGATCGCCAATCGCACGGTGAATAAGTGTAGCAGCCACAGAAGAATCAACTCCTCCAGAAAGCCCCATTACTACCTTGTCTGAACCGATCTTAGCTTTTAAATCTGCAATACTCGCATCGATAAACACATCTGAAGTCCAGTCTTGGGAACAGCCGCAAATTCCTACCACGAAATTTCTAAGTAGGTTTTTCCCCTCCGAAGAGTGTGTTACCTCTGGGTGGAATTGAATGCCGTAAGTTTCTTCATTTTGAATTTTGAATGCAGCCACACGAACAGAGTCTGTGCTCGCAATTACTTCAAAATTCTCAGGCAAATTCTTGATCGTATCCCCATGTGACATCCAAACTTGCGAACCATGGCTCATTTCCTTTAGCAAATCGTAATGATTGTCAAGGTGACTAAGATTTGCGCGTCCGTATTCTCTAATCTCAGATGGAAGCACTTCTCCGCCATATTTCTGTGCTAAAAGTTGAGAACCGTAACATACGCCCAAAAGAGGAAGTTTGCCTCTCAAAATATCCAAGTCCAAATCAGGAGATCCCTCATCTCTTACCGAGCAAGGAGAACCTGAAAGTATCACTCCTTTAATGTCGGAGGTGATTTCTGGAACTTTGTTATAGGGGTGGATTTCGCAATAAACATTCAGCTCTCTAACTCTTCGGGCGATGAGTTGTGTGTACTGAGAACCGAAATCGAGGATCAAGATTTGTTCTGCCATGCGCAAAGGTAAGCAGGTCAATTAAATTGAGGAAGTGATCTTGGAAAATTTACAGAATAATGTTTGGTCTTAACGGATTGTCGGATTGTCGGATTGGAAAATTGGAAGATTGGAAGATTTGGGTAAGAAGTTGGAAAGTGGTAAGGTTGGAAAGTGATTACTCTTCGTTAAAACACCCAAAAATCACTGACAACTATTTAATTAACAATCTTTTAGTTAAACAACCTAAAGAAAGTTTAGTATTAAAGAAGATTAGTAGTAATTCGATAAATCAACTTCTAAACTTTCTGTATATGAAATCACATCGACTACTTCTGATCCTTTTCTTTTTTGCATTCACACCGATCTTTACAAATGCGCAGGAAAAACCTAAACTACAATACACAGTAGGCTTAGGCTCTTCCATCGATGGCATGAATGATCTTTATGGTCTCAATTTCTCCAATGAACTCAATGTAAGGCTTGGCAAAAGAACCTCATTCAATACAAGCCTCTCATTCTATCAATCACTAGGCAGCTACAATGAAAAAACCTTGCCTACGTATTCTAGCGGAAAAAATGAGGAACAATCCTCAGGAATTTTTATCACTCCATCTTTTAAGTACGACATTATTCAGCGGCCTTCCGGATTCAATTTGGCATTTTCAGCTGGACCATCACTACAGCTAGGTGGAGAGACATTTATTCGCTCCGATCCTTTTTCTTCGGAGACAACATCCACCGCCTACATTACGAACAAATATCAGCGTGTGGGCTTGTTCATGGAATTAGAAGCTGAGTGGAACTCCAAGAATCCTAATCGAAAAAATGTAGTCAGCCTCTCTGCTTTCGGAGCAAACAATGCCATGCCGTGGTACCTCAATGCTACTTATAAAATGAGATTTAAAGTCGGCAAGAAATAATCATAAACGGCTAACTTGCGGCCTTCAAGCGACCGAATTCAACTTTCCAATATGTATTTTAAAACTTCCTTTTCCCTTCTTCTCTTAGTTCTAAGCATAAGTTCTTTTGCTCAAAACGCTCCACTTCAGAAAGTTACTGATCCTTATTTTAAGTTGGTAAGACCGGAATTCAAGGGTGATTTGGCCTATGAAACAGTGGCTTTTGTGGAGCAATACTGGAGACTTGCCGGGAATACCGGCTTTAATAATACGGTTTATCGAATTGCTGAGAAGCTCGAAGCGTCTGGATATGTTTTGGAGGAAAAAGCGAAGGACTCAGATCGGTTCACCTACAGAATAGAAACCAGGGAGATGCGTCAGCCAACTTGGGAGCCTGTTTCTGCTTCCTTGAAAATAGTTGGTTCCAACGAAACCTTACTTTCCTCGGAGGCCAACCGAAACATGATTTATATGTACTCCTCCTCCACTCCTGCTGAAGGAATTACCGGGGAAGTAATTTATGTAGAGAGCAAGGAAGCTCTTTCCTCTGTTGATTTAAAGGGAAAAATTCTCTTTTCGGATCAGGTTGGCTACAGAACTTTGCAGTCAGCCTTAAAAGATAAAGGCGCTGTGGGTGTCTTGACTTATGATATGCCTAGCTATTTGCAACCTGAGAAAAACACTACTTCCATCCAATTTCGAGGATTAAGATATGATGAGAAAAACCCTGCTTGGGCTATTGCACTTTCTTTTGAAGCAAAAGAAAAACTGAAAGCTGAGTTGGCAAACGGCAAAGTCGAAGTGACTGTGAAAGCAGAAACGAAGATTTATGATTCAGCTGAACTTACTATTGTTGCTAATGTCAAAGGATCAGAATTGCCTTTGGAAAGTTTGGTTTTCTCCGCTCACATCCAAGAGCCTGGCGCAAATGATAATGCTACTGGAGTGGGTACTCAATTGGAAATGGCGAAAATCACTGCTGAGTTGATGAAGCAAGGCAAACTTGATCTGAAGCGTACTTTGACTTTCCTATGGGGAGATGAGATCATTTCAACGAGAAGATATATAGAAGAAAAAGATAAGCGTGAAGCCGATATCAACTGGGGAATTTCCTTGGATATGGTGGGAGAAAATACAGACGTCACTGGCGGAACTTTCCTAATCGAAAAAATGCCAGATCCAAGTGCCATTTGGACTCGTGGAGAGGATAAACACAGCGAATGGGGTGGCAGACCTTTGAAAATCGAAGACATGAAACCTCACTATTTGAATGACTTTATCCTGACCAACTTCGAAGCTCAGGGAGAATATGCTGATTGGGTAGTGAAAACCAATCCTTTCGAAGGTGGATCGGATCATACCCCATTTCTACAGGCAGATATTCCAGGATTGTTACTTTGGCATTTTACAGATCAGTTTTACCATACGGACAATGATCGTCTAGATAAAGTCTCTCAGAAAACGATGGTCAATGTCGGTACAGGAGCTTTAGTATCGGCTTATACGCTTTTGAATGCGGATGAGACGACGGTAGATCAACTGATGCTAATGATCGCAGCAAAAGCCCAAATACGATTGCTTACAGAAGTTCAGCTTAGCAAAAAAGCTATTGCAGACGGTGGATCCAAAGAAGATGAGCAAAAAATCCTAGACACTTGGGCGGACTATTATGCAAAAGCTATGGATTCTATCAAGGACTTAGTTCCTGCTGACGATGAAAAAACATTGAGGAGAATAGTACTAGCGAAAGAGGCGATCAAGGCGCATGTACCTAAACTTTAGAATCAATGGAAATACGCCCAGCAAAGGCGCTGCGCAAGTACTTCATTTTCTAAACTTCCACCCTCATCACCTCTTTTATTTTAGATAGAACGAAAAGTTATCTTCAGCAAAAATTGAATTTGATAATTGACCATTGATCATTGTCCATTGCTTATTGTTCATTGCCCATTTCCAAAAGCTCTTTTAGGATTCTCTTCCAAAAGCAATTTCCAATCAGCTTCTTCAAATCCTTTGGCATTTAATGCTGGCATAAGCTTTTCAAAAATATTGGTGAAAGGAACAAATTCTCCTCCATTTGGCTTGGCGGGATCGTACCATCCTGCATCATGGGAAATCAGGACATTTCCCAAAAAACCATTTTCCTTCGCGAAAAGTAAGCGTTTCATATATTCATCCAATCCCCAGCCTATTCCATCCAAACTGATCCAAACTCCAATTTGAGCTGCCTCTAGGTAATTCTGAAAATCCTGCTCTGCCTGCGCATGTACCCAAACAAAAGCTGAAGGATCCACTCCCATTTGCTGAAGAATCTCAACTTCTTGTTTGGCTGTATTCCATGTTCCAGTGTGGGAGTAGATTTTCAAACCGGTTTTCTCATAAGTCAGGCCAGCTGCTCTGACCAGTTTCGAGTCCATTTCCCACAAAGGATTATCTTCGTTGACCGAGATTTTGATAAAGCCTGGTTTGATGCCAGTTCCTTCTATCCCATCCTCGTATTCAGCAATCCATCTCTCTGACAACTCCTCAGCTGTTTCTGAGAAAGCATAATCAGGCAAAAACTTTCCCTTTTGAGTTCCATAAAGTCCAGTATTTGTGATGAGTTGAATTCCAGATTGCTCACTCAGTTTCTTAAGTAAAACAGGGTCTTTCGCCAAAAAAGAAGGCGTGCACTCAAAAATGGTTTTTACTCCATACTTTTTTACTTCAAGTAAATAAGGCATAACCTTAGCGATTACCTCTTCTTGATCATAACGTGCTGGAGAGACAGAATCCGCACCTATAAAATCCACCAGCATGTGCTCATGAACCAATGTTAGCCCCATGGAATCTGTAGAAATCGAACCAGATACAGTATTAATGTAACTGTTTTCAGCCTCAGGCATGGAGCAGGAAAAAGAAAGGATCAATAGACTTAGTCCAACTACTAGAGAATGCTTCATATATAAAGCTAAGCAACTGCTCCAGATTAAGTCAACTGAATTTTAATTGATTTACTTCTTATCAAATATATATCCGCTTTTCAAACAGTAATAAGACAATGATATTATAGGCTTTGGTAAACACTAACACTTAGGCTGCTTCGGTCACCTGTCTTCGGTCTTCGGTCAGGGTGAGCAAAGAAATTATGGGTGCTGGTAACATTGAGGATAATCATATCTTACTATTTCAAAGATGACATTCCTCCGTCTATGTGTAATATTTGACCTGTGACCCAAGAAGATTTATCATCTAAGAGAAATAAGGTTGCTTCAGCGATATCCTCCGGCGTGCCTATTCGACCCAAGGGATGTCTCTTATCTGAGGCTGCGCGCTTCTCATCTGTGCTTACCAATTGCTTCGCCAGCGGTGTGTCCGTCAAAGATGGGGCAATGGCATTAACTCTTATCTGATTAGGTGCCCATTCTGCTGCCAAGGATCTTACTAATCCTTCCACAGCACCTTTTGCAGAAGCTATTCCAGCATGAAATCCCATTCCCGTTTGCACAGCCACAGTACTGTAAAGTACAACCGAAGCTGCTTCCGATTTTTTAAGACCTTTCATACATGCCTGAAGCGTCTTGACAGCACCGAAAAAATTAACATCCATCTCAATCTTAAAATCCTCCATTGAAATTCTATGGAATGGTTTGAGATTGATGGAACCGGGACAATAAACCAGACCATCAATTACTTCTGGTAAATCCTGCAATTCTGAAGAGTCTTCTGTAATATCGATTTGATAATTTCCTTCACCCGTTCGGGAATAGAGTAATAAATTGGCTCCGCCTTCCTTGGCTAATGCCGCGACGGCTTTTCCTATTCCTGAATTCCCTCCTATGATAACAATATTCTTTCCTTTCATACAATAAATACTTTTCTAGTAAAGCAGTATGAGAAGGAGATTGTTTGAATTTGGTCCTATTTCAACTCATAAAAATAAATGGTCTGTACATCTTTCTCGATGGCCTCTGGATCTTCGCCAGGTTTGGCATTGGAAAAAAGCACATCACGAACTGACCATAAATTAACATCCCATGTTCCTTCCCAGAGTTTTTCTTCTCCCTTGAAAATTTGGTAAAACTGTTTCTCTTTATATTTTTTTACTAAAGCCTCAAAATCAGAACCTCCAACTACATTTTTTGGCAAAGCATCCACTTCATCCTGAGGAGCCGCCCCTTCATACTGGGTCAACAAGTAACCATTTGAAAATGCATAATTAGTATATTGTGAACTGGCTAATGACTTAAAAAAACCATCAAAATTGATATCCCTATTTACTGGTTGTATCTTTTTGAATTGATCTCCAGGATTTAAAGCTTGAAATGATTTAAACTCAAAAGATGGAAGGTCATAAACATATAGCTCTGGGGAGTTGGGAAATAAAGCAAAAATCTCATCACCTATAAAACGCACAATTGGATCTAAACTATTGTATTGCCCAGGGGTTATAGCCATAAGTGACTGCTCAGGAATATATTGTGATTTTATAATATCCAAGGAATTAATATCTCTAAGCGTCATAAAGGGATAAGATGTACTAAACTCTTCTGAATTATAGACTTTTTCTCCTGAATCATTATCAACAGAAAAAGTATAGAGGTAATTTTTATAAACCTCAGCAGCATTACTTCCTCCAATCCTATGAGTCACAAGGGAAAAATCAAGAGGCTTTTCTTCTTTCAAAATGAAATCAAGATCATAAATGAATATGCCAGCATGCGTTGTAATTAAAATCTCATCTTCCCCATAATAATCAGCAGTGGTAAAATACCTTGCTTTAAAACTATCCCTTCCATCTTCACTCCGATTCGCGCTTGCGAGGACTTCTCCATGTTCACTAATTCTTAAAAGTTCATCTTTCTTCCAATCAAAAAACAAATATTCAGAATGATCTTCTTTAACATCTATCATTCCCAATTCGGTCAATCGATCTATCACCAAACTATCGGTAATCACCAGCTCGGGAATATAGGCATCAGATTGTTTTTCATCGGTCTTTTCGCTGCAAGCGAGGGTAGCCGTAAAAAGTAGGAGCAGTAAAAATTTCTTCATAGGTGTGATTTACTAACAATATAAATTTTTTGATAATTCGCAGTAGGTAAAGTAGTCAAATTTTTGAAAAACTAGTTTATTACCTCTTTCATAGCAATTCAATGAGTTATCACCGAGTCCAAAGCACACTGAGATTCCCCCAAAGTTGAAAAAAGCTCAGTCAAGATTCCCTAATAATCATCAAATAAATGCACCCTATTCCTTAGGCCATTTTGACGAAATTAGAATGTTCACAAATTTGCTGATTTAGACTAAATCTTTGTGTCCGATAATTGATTCACTAGATTTAAACTTCAATATGAGGGCTACTTGTGTCTCATGATAAATCTCTGCGTTAAATAACTACCTAATACAATTAAGCTTATAGCTATGAAAAAGTATATTTTTCACCTGTTAGTAATATTTTCATTTTCATGTAATTCAGATACTAGCGAGTATTTTGTCATTGATAAAAATTCATCCAACAGGTCCATTTTCATCGGCGAAGATTCCGATGATTTGGTGAAATGGGCAGCTAATGACCTTGCAGAAGACTTAGAATTCATACTCGGAACAGAAGTTACAATTAGTTATACTGATAAATTCAATCCTGATGACAAAGGAATTTATATAGGGAAATTTGATGATCCATTAATTGAATCCTTACCCGAAAAGCTCAATAGAAATTTAAACGGTGAATGGGAAAAATTCCTTATCAATAAGCATGAGGAAAATCTCTTCATTGTGGGCAGCGACATTAGAGGCACTGTGTATGGGATTTTTGAACTTACAGAGCGAATCGGTATATCACCGTGGAAATGGTGGGCAGATGTTCATCCTGAGAAAAGTGAAGAGATCGGAGTAAAATTGCCTGTTGATGGAATTGAAGCTAGTCCTTCCGTACAATACAGAGGGATATTTTTGAATGATGAAGATTGGGGATTACAACCTTGGGCAGCTAATACCTTCGAACCAGAAACTGGAGATATAGGCCCCAAAACATACGAGAAGATCTTTCAATTGCTGCTTCGCCTGAAGGCTAACACCATTTGGCCAGCGATGCATCCTTCCACTAAGGCTTTTTTTAGCATTCCAGGAAATCGGGAAATGGCGGAGAAGTATCACATTTCCATAGGAACCTCACATGCTGAACCCATGCTCCGAAACAATGTGGATGAGTGGGATGAGGAAGCCTATGGTGATTTCAATTATTTCACCAACAGTGAAAACGTCAAGCAGTATTGGCAGGAGCGAATCACAGAAGCCAAAAATGGAAACAACATTATTAGCATGGGCATGCGGGGAATCCATGATTCGGGAATGCAAGGAAATGCTACTCAAAAAGAACGAGTTGAACTATTAGAACAAATTTTTCAGGATCAGCGGAGTATTTTGTCAAAAACAATCGACAAACCTATCGAAGAAATTCCTCAGGCATTTACAATCTACAAGGAAGTATTGGATCTGTACAATGATGGCTTACAAGTTCCAGAGGACATCACGCTGGTATGGACCGATGACAATTATGGCTACATCCGCAGGTTAAGCGATGAGCAGGAACAGGCCAGAAAAGGTGGCAGCGGAGTATATTATCATTTGAGCTATTGGGGTAGACCTCATGATCACCTCTGGCTCTCTACCACACAGCCTGGGTTGATATGGTATGAAATGACCAGAGCCTATCAAAACGGAGCCAAAAAACTGTGGATTGCCAATGTAGGAGATATTAAGCCTGCTGAATACGATATAGAGTTTTTCCTAGACCTAGCTTGGGACATCAATAGCATCTCTGAAACTACCATAAATTCCCATTTGGAGGCTTGGAGTTCTCGAGAGTTTGGGGAAGTCCATGGGGAAGAGATCGCCAAGATCTTTGCGGAATATTATCGTTTGGCATTTCTACGCAAACCCGAATATATGGGATGGAGCCAAACTGAGCCGACCACAACAACAAGGATCACGGAGTTTAACTCCGAGGAAGCAAACCGCAGATTGGAAGCTTATGCTAAGCTGGTAGAAAAAGTAAATGCGATAAAGTCTTCCCTATCCAAAGAGCGTCTTGACTCCTATTTCCAATTAGTGGAATATCCAATAAAAGGTGCTGCGCTAATGAATGAGAAATTTATCCTTGCTCAGGAATCATACCTCAATCCAACTAGTGATCTAAAGGATAAACTCGCGAAGCAATCGCAACAAGCATATGATAATATTGTGGTGCTTACCGAAGAATATAACCTCAAAATCAGCAATGGTAAGTGGAATAAAATGATGTCTATGCATCCTCGAGACCTACCTGTTTTCTCCATGCCAAACTATCATCAGACAGACCAGTTGCCTGAGAGCAAAAATACAGCAGGAGGCCCCACTCTTTCTCCGCCTATTTTTATGCAGGGAAATGAATATTCTAACGCCCAAGGTGCAGCAAATTACCAATGGAAAGCAGTGGAAGGATTAGGTTACAGCAATGCCGCTATGACGCTATTCCCTTTTGCAAACCTGCTATTTGAATCAGAAAAACCATACTTGGAATATCAATTTGACCTGCAAAATCCAGGAAAGCATGTAGTGGAACTACGATTCTTACCTACTCATTCAAACAATTTTGATCAGAAGATATGGGTATCAATCGATGATCAGGAGCCCAAAGAATTCTCTTTAAATACTCGTGGAAGAACTGAAGAGTGGAAGGAAAATGTATTGAGGAATTTTGTAAAAGTGACTTACCCGATTCTCATTGATAAATCAGGGAAACACAGCCTGAAAATATCAGTCAATCAGGTTGGAATAGTACTAGATCAACTCGCTATTAGTCAAGAGGGGCAGGAGAAATTCTATGAAATAGTGAAATGACCGAATGACCAACAGCTGCATAGAGCGCCTACCTTAAAATTTCAACTTCCCCCAAGTGAATCGCTACCTTATTGACTAGAAAGGGAAAGTATGGTACTACTATCTAGAGACAAAACTAGTTCACCCCTTGCTAGGCAAGAAAATAAACCCAGTGCTCCTTCACGCTTTCTTCGAGCCCTTTGTGGCTAAAAACTTAAACAAAAAAACCGAGCTTCTCTGCCCGGTTTAGATGTTGGTTCTTGTTTTCTTAATTACTTCTCAAGACTTATGTATTGCATGAACTCGGTACGCGATTGCTCGTCTTTTTCAAACTTTCCAGAATAGAAAGAGGTAACTGTAGAACTTTGCGTGTCTTTCACTCCTCTAGAGCTCACACACATATGATAGGCATCGATAATGACAGCCACGTCATCTGTTCCGAGCGCTTCTTTCAGTTCATTACCGATCTGCATGGTCAATCGCTCCTGAACCTGAGGCCTTTGAGCGAAATACTGAACGATTCTATTGATTTTAGAAAGTCCAATTACGTTTCCATTGGAAATGTAAGCCACATGGGCTTTACCGTAAATCGGCACAAAATGATGCTCGCAGTGAGAATGCACAGTGATATCTTTCTCCACCAGCATCTCATTGTATTTGTATTTATTTTCAAAAAGCTTAGCCACAGGCTTGTTCTTCGGATTCAAACCTGAAAACACTTCCTTCACGTACATTTTTGCAACGCGATGTGGAGTTCCTTTTAAGCTATCATCCGTGAGATCCAATCCCATGATATGCATGATTTCTCTGAAATGCTTTTCAATTAACTCGACTTTCAGTTCATCATCCATTTCGAAAGCGTCCTCCCGAAGTGGCGTTTCTAGGGAAGTTCCCACATGCTCATCTCCAATATCCTCAGCAGATGCTCTTGCGATATTAATTCCCATCGTATTCAACAAAGTTTCTTTCTGTTTCATAAAGTCGAATTGTTAACTCGAATTTTCGATCAATTTTTTCCCTTAAAATATTCCAAATAACCACTGCAATATTCTCAGCGGTTGGGTTAAGTTCTTTGAATTCATCGGTATCCAGGTTTAAATTTTTATGATCTAATTTTCTTAATACATGCTCTTTGATCAAATCACTGAGCACTTTCATATCGTAAACATACCCAGTTCGCGGATCCACTTCTCCTCTCAATTTCACTATCAATTCATAGTTGTGGCCATGAAAATGAGGATTATTACACTTTCCAAAAACGGCTTGATTTTGCTCGTCCGACCACTCAGGGTTATGAAGACGATGCGCTGCGTTGAAATGTTCTTTTCTATAAACTGATACTTTCATTGAATGCTGAAACAGCCGCTTTTCTGTTTTTGTTTGAATTATTTTCCTATTTATCTGTTAGGATACTTGGAGCGTCCTGAATGACAGTGAAATAATTTTGGGAAGGCAAAATTACAGAATAATAATTTGTACCAAAATCTAAGGCTATCCTTCACCACCCGAAGAACTGAGAAAGTCACTTAGAAGGTTCCCTGAGAAATTTCACATATTTAATGACCAAAATCATAAGATACTGACTTCAAGCTCGTTTGATCTCATGGTATATCCTATTAAATTTGCAAAATCACCCAAATGCTTATGCTTAATCAAACCATTGCGATTACCCTCCTATTGTTCATAGGGATTTTCCCAAACCCAGAATTCAAAGAAAACTCAACAAACATCCTAACTCCCATCGATCCAGTCTCTGTGACTTACGATGCATTACAGGCAAAAAATGGAGTTTTACCTTCCAAAGAAGTTTTCAATTTAGCTATCCAAGGCTGGAATAAAATGAAGGACAATTTAAAGTCAAAAGTCCTTACAGTTATTGATTTTAGCCTTCCATCCACCGAAAAGCGCATGTGGATTATTGATCCTGAAAAAGGAGAAATTCTACTGAACTCTGTAGTTTCTCACGGAAGAAATTCTGGAGACCTGATGGCAAAAACCTTCTCAAATGTGCCTGAATCATTCAAAAGCAGTTTGGGTTTTTATAAAACTGCAGAAACCTATTCTGGCAAACATGGCTATTCTTTAAGACTAGATGGTTTGGAAAAAGGCTTCAATGATCAAGCTAGAAATAGAGCAATTGTAATTCACGGAGCTGACTATGCCAAAGAAGAATTTGCTAAATCTGTCGGTAGATTAGGTAGAAGTTTAGGTTGCCCAGCGCTTCCAAGTGAACTTTCTGCCCAAGCAATTGATCTGATAAAAGACGGTTCACTACTTTTTATCTTTGGAAAGGATCAAAATTACTTAACTAAATCAAGCCTGATCAAGGCTTGATTTAGAACTTCTAAGCGCTTTCAGTAGGGCCGCATCTCTTTCATATACATCAGATCGGAAATTAGCTTTTCCATCTTTATCCGCCCAGAAAGTCATATAGACTAGCACGACTGGGATTTCTCTTTCCAATTTCACCACTTCCTCAGTTTCCTGATGCATGGCTTCCTGGATTTTTTCATCATCCCAAGACTTGTCATTGATCAATATCTTAGCGAATTGATCTGGATTCTGAATTCGGATGCATCCGTGACTAAGCGCTCTTGTTTCTCTTTCAAAAAGGCTTCTCGCCGGTGTATCGTGAATGTAAATATTGTAATCGTTTGGAAACATGAACTTTACCAACCCTAAGGAATTATCTCCTCCAGGCTTTTGACGAACACGGTAGCCTGTTTCTTTAGCCAAATTGACTTGGGAAGCTTTTACTACCGCTCCATTTCCGTCTACTACTTCCATGTTTTTCTGAGAGAGGTAATTCGGATTCTTTTTTACAGAAGGTATAATCTCATCATTGGTAATAGATTCCGGGATATTCCAATACGGGCTAAATACAATGTAACTCATCGGTGCTGTGAAAGTCGGTGACTCATTATATTCTTTACCAACAATCACTTTTGCTGTAAAAGCCGTATCCTGATTTTTCATATAGTCTAACTGATAATTGGCAATATTTACCAGGACCATCTCCTGATCCCAATCCATCTTGGGCATCCATCGTAGTCTTTCCATATTTATGGAAGCTATATCGATCAGGTTTTGAGGGGATTTATTAAGTGATTCGGCTACTAATGCTCCAATTATTCCGTCAGGATTCATACCATTTGACTCCTGATATTTCTGAAGTCCAGCAAACATGGTGGAATCAAAAAGCGTAGGATCCGCCATTTCATAAGGTTTCAAAAAGTCCCAAAACATGAGACGCTTACGTAAAGCAGGAATAGCAGCGTGCTGATCTCCTACTTCAATCGCACCTTCCACAGGTTCAAATTCCCAGGTAAGCGTATCATTTTTTTGGATTGTATACAATTCCTGTATAGCCTTCCTTCCTTGCGCATACAGATCTGAATTTGGGTAAAGTTTTTCAAAAGTCTTCTCTACTGAACTTCCTCCAGCTACTTCCTTCAGCATTTCCGAATAGTTATTTTCTGTCTCCTTCTCCTCAAACTTCCAATTTGGATCAAGAGAGGACGGATTTACTTTCCCATTTTCCAAATCATGAGCTAGACGGAAAAAGGCATCGGTAAGCAATAACTCAAGGCTAACTTTCTCATCTGAAGATAAATTTCTGAATTTCTTGTTTTCCTTTTCAGGAGTGGATGATAGTGCATAGATCCGCTCTAGATGGTAATCTTCAGGTTGCAAGCCATCGTATTTCGAATCCTCTATTTGCTCTAATAACTCTTCTCCATTTTTTGAAAGGGACCCGTTGAAGAGCCATACTTCCATATATTCTCGATCAGTATAAAACTCTTCAATGGAAACCGCATAATCTGATTCAGCTAAAACTCCAGCTTCTCCGGATATAAAATACTGCTCAAGTTCGTCAGTGATATCAGATCTTCTTTGGTTAAAAAACCAGAGGAGACCTACAGCAAGTAAAACAACTGCAGCGATGGGGATAAATATTTTCTTATTCATAAAAGGTGTATTGTACAGCCTTATATTAGTCAAAGTTCGTACGCTTAAATAGCACAACCGATAATAGCCCCAGATTTAAACCTTTCTAATTCATTTTCAAACCCTTAAGAAAAATTCAAACTATGAAGTCAAATCTAAGGAGACTGATCACTGAGACTGTTATTACCCAAGTTGGGGCAAAACACCTGATTTAATCTCGAAGAGCTTCCAAAACCTCAGCATCGCGATCGTAGATATCCTGACGAAAATGTCCTTGTCCTTTGGAATCTGCCCAGAATGTTAAGTACAATAATACTACAGGAATTTTACGATCAAGATTGACAATCTCCTCTCTGTTCTGGTGCATCGCCGAATTAATCTTATCCGAAGTCCACGCTTTGTTATTACGCAGCAAAAGTTCAGCAAAAGTTGCAGGATCTTGAATACGAATACAGCCGTGACTTAAGGCGCGATCTTCTCTTGTAAAAAGACTTCTTGCTGGCGTATCGTGAATGTAAACACTGTGCTCATTTGGAAACATAAACTTCACCAATCCCAAGGAATTAGTAGCACCTGGCTTCTGCCTTACCATGTAAGGAATAGATTTACCACTCCAATTCACAGATGCAGGATCTACTGCTTTGCCTGAAAAAGTGACCACTTCCATATTTTTCTGTGACAGGTAATTCGGGTTTTTTCGCACAGCAGGCATCACTTCATTTCGCACAATAGAAGTTGGAAGATTCCAATACGGGCTAAAAACTATGTAACTCATGGCTGAAGAGAAAATCGGTGATTCATGATATTTCTTTCCCACGATCACACGCGTCGAAAAAAGTGTATCCCGATTGCTTAGGTAATCCAATTGATAATTGGCAATATTAACCAAGATCATTTCGGCACCACGTAACGTATCAGGCAACCAGCGCAGTCGCTCCATATTCACAGAAGCCTTGTCAATCAAATCTGTCGGAGATTGATTGAGAGCATTAATCGTATTTTTACCCAATGCTCCGTCAGGTTCTAAGCCATTTCTTTGTTGGAATTTCTGAACAGCCAAAAACATTGTGGAATCATACTGCTTTTCATCTTCAAAAACGTAAGGTTCCAAAAATTTCCAAAAAGCTAGCCGCTCCCTTAAGTTTGGAATTCCCCCGTGAGTTTCCCCAACTTTGATAGTTTTCGAAACTTTGACAGCTTTCCAATTGAGAGTATCCTGCTTGCGGATTTCATCTAAACCCCGGATGACCTCGCGACCTTTTTTGTAAACCGTGATCGTAGGATAAAGAGTCTCTAGGGTTTGACGAATTTGCTTCTTTTCTACAGCTGCTTTGAGTAAATCGGGGTAGGAAACTTTAGAAATCTTTGTGGTAATTTCCCAATCCCCAGCTAACTTCTTTGGATCTACTTTCCCTACTTCCAGATGTGCTGCCAAATGGAAAAAAGCGTCAGAAAGCAATAAATCAACATCAGCTAAGTCATCCAAGGCATTAGGGGTGGCTTGTTTTTTATTGGATTCAAATTGAAAAAAGAATTGATTGATTAAGTCTAGGTGATAATCCTGTGGATTCAGCCCGTCAAACTTACTTTGATTAATTTCAAACCGTAGCTCATAAGCCAATTCTGTAAGCACTCCCTTTTCTGTCCAAACAGGATTAAATAACCTATTGGAATAGAAATGATAAATTTCGCCTTTGGCATAAAGCTCCTGCTGTAGCACATTAAGTGGAACATCTGGCTGATCCAGCTCCAGTCTGATACGAATATTATCCTGGAGGTCGGTGTTTTGACCAAAACAAAAAAGCCCCTGAGTAGTACTCAGGAGCAAAAGGAGTATAAATCTCTTGATCATATAGCTTGAAAGATTATTCAACTTCGAAGTCCTGATACTTTCTACCAAGTGTCCATGCTTCTTTTAGCATTTCCAGAAAGCCTTCCATTTTGTGAAGGGGAATCAAATTTGGACCATCGCTGAGTGCTTTGGAAGGATCTGGATGTGTTTCTATAAAAAACCCATCTATACCCGTCGCCGCTGCAGCCCGCGCCAAAATCGGCGCAAATTCCCGCTGTCCTCCGCTACTTCCGCCTTGTCCTCCTGGTTGCTGTACGGAATGCGTGATGTCAAAAACCACTGGAGCAAACTGACGCATGATAGGAAGTCCGCGCATGTCAACAACTAGATTGTGGTAACCTAGGGAAAAACCTCTCTCAGTGAGGCATACATTCTCATTTCCAGTTGACCGCACTTTGGTCACCGCATACTGCATATCCTCAGGTGCCATGAACTGACCTCTCTTGATTTTGACAGCTTTTCCACTTTCGCCTGCGGCTAAAAGCAAATCCGTCTGCCGACATAGGAAAGCTGGAATCTGAAGCACATCCACGACTTCAGCCACATCTTTCACCTGATAGCTTTCATGGATATCTGTCACCAAAGGAACGTTCAAAGAATTCCCGACACGCTGTAAAACTTCCAGCGATTTATCCATACCAATACTTCTGAACGAACCAGATGAAGTTCTATTTGCCTTATCAAAAGAAGCTTTGAACACATAAGAAAATCCGTGCTGTTCGGCCCAATCTTTTACTTTGGTACCAATCTCCAGGCAGATATCAAAGCTCTCTACAGCACAGGGACCGGCAAATAAAACAGGTTTTTCTTCTCCCAAAATCACCGAATCAGTGATCCGCATGGGCTTATTATTTCTTATCATTTTCGGTTTGGGATAAAGTGTCAATTAAGGGTACAAGTTGTTCGTTTGAATGAAGAAGCAAATCTCCTACTTCTCTAAAAACGCCCTCTCCTCCTTTAAATCTAGAAACATAGTGCGCAATCGGCTTCACGTATTCCATTGCATCGCTAGAAACTACCGCCAAGCCTACACGAGATAAAATAGGCAAATCAATTAAGTCGTCACCGATGAAAGCGACTTCCTCAGCCTGCAACTCAAGAGTTTCCAAAACCTCA
Source organism: Algoriphagus winogradskyi (assembly GCF_900182815.1). Taxonomy (GTDB): domain Bacteria; phylum Bacteroidota; class Bacteroidia; order Cytophagales; family Cyclobacteriaceae; genus Algoriphagus; species Algoriphagus winogradskyi. The sequence continues at coordinate 628,137 of NZ_FXUA01000001.1, forward strand.
TTAAACTTCTTACCCTTGTTCTTGACCCCATGGTAATGAAAGTCAAACTTTAGCTCTTCACAGCGGTTTTGCACTACGTAAGATTCTCTCCCCGTGATGGCACCTACCATTAAGCCACTTTTGCGAAGGTGATAGACGATCAATCCGTCTTTGACATTGAACTTTTTAAACTCCAGCTTATTATCATCGTAGATAATTCCGCCGTCTGTCATCACTCCATCGATGTCCGTGATGATTAATTTTATTTTGGCTGCTCTCTCCCACACTTCATCAGAAATGTGAGCGAAGTATGCAGCTACTATTTTTTCTGTTTCCATTGAATTGAATAAAGATCGAGCCTTCTTTGCTCGAGGTTTCGTACACTTCCCGCTTTCCGCTGCTTTGTCAATAAATCCAAATCCACATCCGCCACAATAATCGTTTCCTCATTTTCGGAGGCCATAGCAACTACTGCATCATGCGGAAAGGAAAAGTCTGAAGGAGAATAAATCGCAGCCTGGGAATATTGAATATCCATGTTTTCTACTTTTGGTAGATTCCCCACAGATCCTGTGATAGCAACATAACATTCATTTTCTATTGCTCTGGATTTTGCGCAGGTATTTACCCGAAGGAAAGCATTCTTGGTATCTGTCCAAAAAGGAACGAACATAATGTCCATTTCCTGTTCAGCGAGGATTCTTCCCAATTCTGGGAATTCCACATCATAGCAGATCAAAATCCCGATTCTACCTGCATCGGTATCGAACACATTGATCCCGTTTCCACCTTGAAGACCCCAGTAGGATGCCTCATCAGGCGTAATGTGCAGCTTGTATTGCTTATCCTGCGTACCATCTCTACGACAGAGGTAACTTACGTTTCTTAGCTTTTTACCATCGTACTCTGGCATAGAACCCGCAACGATATTCACATTATAAGAAACAGCCAAGTCACTCATCCTGCTGACAATCTCATCTGTATAATCTGCCAGATTACGGATGGCTTCAGAAGCATCCATATCATTGAATTCTGCCAAAAGTGGTGCATTGAAGAATTCTGGGAGTAGGCAGAAATCGGACTTATACCCAGACACCGTATCCACGAAAAATTCCACCTGCTGCATCAGATCGTCCACATTGGAGAAGCGGCGCATCTTCCATTGAACTAATCCAAGACGGACAATTGACTTCTTGTTACCGATTAGCTTTTCGTCCTTTTCGTAATAAATATTGATCCACTCGAGAAGCGTGGCATAAGCTCTGGAATCAGTGTCTGATGGTAAATATTTGGTAATAACTTTTCTTACGTGAAATTCATTAGCCAGCTGGAAAGACAAGACTGAGTCAAAAATCTCCTTGTTTTTTACCAGATCTATATATTTCCGAGGAGTCATCTCGTCAGCGTAATTCGTGTATCCAGGAATTCTACCTCCTGCGATTATAGATCGAAGATTAAGATTCTCGCAAAGCTCTTTTCGCACATCATACAATCTACGCCCAAGCCTCATTCCCCTATAATCGGTATGTACAAACACATCTGTTCCGTATAGGGTGTCGCCATCCATATCGTGGGTGTCGAACTTCCCAAAACCCGTGATCTGATCGTAGGTGTGGTTGTCGCCAAATTTATTGTAGTCGACCACCAGACTCATCGCTGCGGCCACTACTTTACCATTATCTTCTATCGCAATCTGGCCTTCAGGAAATGCTTTTAACTGGTTCTTAAGCTCTTCTTTGGTCCAGGCCCCACCTTGATTTTTATAAATAGAGACCATGATTTCCCGGATATCATCGTAATCCGAGAGTTTAATATTTCTAAGCTTCAGCCTATGCTCCAGCTCTTCTTTTTGCTTGCTCATGTTTCAAAATTAGCCAAATTCAATTAAATATCTCCATTCACTCTTATCCAACAAAAAGAAAGCGAACAATGCAAAGGATTGCATGTTTTAACAGAATTATAGTACATTAAATGCAATTCTGGATAGTTGGGGCTAGAAGAAAAATAAAAGTAAGTAAGAATTAAATGCAACAAGAAATAAAAGAAGTGGCAGAGGAAAAAGCGCAGGGTTTTATTGAGTGGATTGAGCAAGTATTCAACTACAGCCTGGTTAACCTTGGAGATTCTAAGCTAACCGTGGGGCTGATTCTCACCTTAATTATCTCATTTGTAATACTTTTTATAGTTACTGAATGGATCAGAAGATTTCTGGTCCACAAGATCTTAAATCGCTATCAGATTGATTCGGGCACAAGAGCTTCGATAGGAATGATAGTGAAGTATGTGCTCATTCTGGCAGGAGTATTCTCAATTCTTCAGACAAATGGCGTTGACTTAAGTGCTTTCGGAATTCTTGCAGGTGCCTTGGGTGTAGGTATTGGTTTTGGTCTACAAAACATTACAAATAACTTTATTTCAGGGTTAATTATACTCTTTGAGCAACCCATAAAAGTGGGAGATCGCATCGAGGTAGGTGATGTGACGGGAGATGTAATTAGAATTTCGGCTCGATCCACCACCATTGTGACAAATGACAACATTACCATAATCGTCCCGAACAGCCAGTTTATTGACAGTCCAGTAATAAACTGGTCCCATAATGATCGAAATATTCGCTTCAATTTTCCGGTAGGCGTGTCCTATAAAGAGGACCCTGAAAAAATAAAAGGCATCTTAATCGAAGCAGCAAAAGAAAATGCTGGAGTCCTAAATACTCCTGCCCCTGACGTACTTTTTGACAGCTATGGAGACAATAGCATCAACTTTACGCTTAGAGTTTGGTCTTCAGAGTATATTAATAGACCAAAAGTGCTGAAAAGCCAATTATATTATGCCATCTTCAAAAAATTTGGTGAGCAAGGAGTTGAGATACCATTCCCTCAACGAGATCTTCACCTTAAATCGGGGTTTGATAAGTTAGAAAATTAGCCTAATTTTCACCCATGATCCCTTTTACGGAAGATCAAGTGGAGGCTTTCTATGAAAAAAATTCTATTCATAATTCTATTACTTTCAACGACAGAAGCCTTCTCGCAAAGTTTTTATCGTTTTCGGTTTGAAGAACCTTGGTCATTTTCTGCAAGTGCTGGAATGACACAGTATTATGGAGAATTGTATTCCTTTTGGAAGTATAATGAAGGTATCCAACCTGACTGGAATGCGAATATAGCAGCACATTATACTTTTGGGACTAATCTCAGAGCTAGAATGGATTTCTCCTACATCAAAATGTCAGGTCAAGATCCCCCCTCAGACCCGAGAGCATACAGAACCCCCAGAAACCTACATTTCAGAGCACAAAACTGGGAGGCTACAGCTATGGTGGAATACTATTTAAATCCTGTAAAAGTCCCAAATATCCATCGCTCCCTACTGAATCCATATATTTTTGCGGGACTCGGTATGTCTACTAACAACCCTACCGCTGAGCTGGATGATGAGTGGGTAGATTTGCGACCTCTGCAACTGGAAAACAATCCTTACAACCGATATATCATCACATTTCCGATGGGGTTAGGATTAAAGTATAAGATGAACGTGTATATGGATCTTTTCCTGGAAGGAAATTACAGATTTACTCTTACTGACTATATGGATGATATTTCAGCCTATAATATCAGTGAATTTTATCTAGACTTGGTAGATGATTATGTGACCGGAAACAATCCGGATAGACTACGATTAGCAGTTAGAAACCCGCATTTCCTTGATGATAATGGGTTACCAGATGTGGATAAGATCCTACGAAATAACGGGAGAATACGCCGTGGTTCTGGCCTGACGCATCGGTATGATGGCTACATGACTATAAATTTTGGAGTGGAAATTTATCTCTCTCCTGACATTTGGGACAACTTCTTCTTTAGAAACAGAGTGTACGAAAAAGCATTCAGATTCTGGTAAGCTAGCTTTTAACACTTAGCACACCCAAACCACTTTTGAAAATCAAAGTTTCGGTAGTTTCTACTAGATAGGAAGGAGCAAGACTATGATCACCCGTTACCAAAATAAGCCATTTAATATTCTGGGTTTCGGCGAATGCAATCATGCCCTTTTCTACTTCTGTGTCATTGAAAATATGCTTATAAAAAGTCAATTCCTCGTGTCCTTTCTTAAACCAATCCATTCTTGAAGTGATTTCTTGAGTGGATGTGAAATGAGCAGGAATATTGACGAAAAGTAAGTGGACGGTGCTTTTGAAAAGCTTTATAAGTGGCTTGATTTTTTCAAAAGCTACTTTGGATTTTGGTTCAAAATTGGATGCAAAAACAACTTTCCGGAAATCATTTCCACCTAGAGGTTCTTTCACTGCCAAAACAGGGCAATTAGATTTTCTAAGTACCCTCTGTAAGGTTGATCCAATGAAGTTTCCTTCTTCATACCCTTTACCATAAGCACCAAGCACCAGCATATCAGGATTTTCCTCTTGAACTACCCGAAGGATTAATTCATTAGGAACACCTATTCTAACAATTTGTCGGATTGGGGCTTTGGCTGGCGCAATCTTAAGAATATAATCCGGCAGCACTTCCTGAGCTTCTTCAAATTCTTCGATTAAATCCGGATAGTTTTTTTTCGCCTCATCGGAGAGTAATTCCCAATCCACTTCGGATGGAATAACTGTAACACAGAGTATCTCTGCACCCGATTTAGCACTGATTTTTTGAGCAGTTTTGAGTGCCACCACTGAGTACGAGGAAAAATCAAAGGGAACGAGGATCTTTTTCATGATAGAAAGGGAAATGATTGATCCTAAATCTCTACATATTCAACTCATTTTTAACTGTCAAAAATCAGTTAAACTCATGATAAAAATTAGTATAAGTCATTCTACAGATCCATTTCCATTTTGATATCGCAGCGACAGTATTTGCCAGGCTCAAGGTCAGAATCTTTAAACCCTAATTTCTCATAGATTCTCAGAGCTGGAATTAGCTTGGAATGGGTGTAGAGCACCACCTCCTTCCCTCCCATTTCCTTGGCTTTTTCTAAAATCGCCTGAGCCAGCATCATCCCTATTCCTTTTCCTTTCGCCTGCGAGGATACCCCCATTTTGATAAGTTCATAAACCTCATCAGAAACCTTATGCAGACCTACGGTACCAATGATTTGCTCTCCCTGCTTGGCAAAAATAATCGTTCCACCAGGCTGGATAATCGTCTCCTCTGGACGATCGAACTGAGCCTGATCAAATGGCTCGATCGAAAAATAATCTTCCACCCAAGCTTGGTTTATTAATTTGAAAAAAGGGCTTAATTCAGGTGAATAGGGTACTATCTCAATCTGATCCATCTCAACAACTTTTTAGAATATGAATGCCAAAAGTAAAAAGAATCACTTAGCTTAGAAATACTAAAACCACACTTCCTTCTTATGCTAAACAAGACCTATCTCTTCTTTCTACCCTTACTTTTTTTATCATTTCTTGCAAATGCTCAGACACCGGAGCAAAATCTGGAAAAACTGGGTCTCACCCTACCCGAAGTTGGTGCGCCAATAGCAAACTATGTGAAATGGAAACAAGTAGGCAATCTACTCTACCTGTCAGGTACTGGACCTGATGTCATAGGGAAAGTTGGCGCAGAGCTGACAATCGAAGAAGGATATCAGGCAGCACGCGAAACAGGACTGGAAGTCATCGCTATGCTAAAAGCTGCAACTGGTGATCTAAGCAAAGTGAAACAGTTTGTGAAAGTATTGGGAATGGTTAACTCCGATCCAAAATTCGATAAACAGCCCGCTGTAATCAATGGCTTTTCTGATCTTATGGTAGAAGTCTTTGGAGAAAAAGGAAAGCATGCCAGATCGGCCGTAGGAGTCGCTGCATTACCAAATAATATGGCTGTCGAGATTGAGGTGATAGTGGAGTTGGAAGATTGAAATCCCAGACCTACTTAAACACATAATGTATCTTTCCATTTACCGAGGTATCTACATCTACTTTCTCTGTTTTTCTAGGAATTCCGAGCCCAGCATAATTTCCTATAATTCCTGAAATCTCCTCGATTTCACCAAAAACATTACAATTATCCTCTGTAAGGGAAAGGCTAAATTCTTTAGCAGATTTGATGGTTAAATCGAATTTTGGTTCTGATTTGAGATATAGAAATGAAAATTCAGAGTTCTTTGAGATAGTCACATTACTATTCAAGGAATTGATCAAAAGAGAATCCTGAGAAAAGCCTATCAAATCAACACTATAAGTATTCCTAACTATCAGATAATTCAGGTTCTTAACTCTCAACGTGTATCCACCATTACTTGCATTTCGTAGATTTTTAATAAAAAGTGTATCATTTTCCACTATAAAATCTTGAATTGGTTCGGTCTTGGGCGGCTTAAGACCTTCTCCAATTAACTCTTCATAATCTAGCCGATTGCTATCGCTAGGAACGATCTGAAGGCGTGAAGCTTCATCGATTGTAATCACTGAAAAATCTGCTAAATCAGTCTCTGATTTCACTACTTTACGCATTCCCGGAATATTATTATAATCTGCGAATTGATGGGAAATTAATAAAGTAGCCATAATGCTTACCCAAGCAATGGTCAAAAAGGAAAAGATGATTTTATTACTAGTTTGCATGGTCGTTGGATTGAATGGTTTGAATCAGGATTTGCAGATCCTCTGAGTTAAGTTTGAGCACTTCTATTTGGTGTAGAATAGAAGGAAGTTCATCTTGCAAAAATATCTGTTTTTGCATCTTGAGTAAGTTTCTCTTTGCGTCAGCCACTACGAAAAAGCCAATACCCCGCTTGTTTTCAATGATTCCCTCCTCCTCCATCAGGCTGTAACTTCTCATCACCGTATTGCGGTTTACTTCCATATCCACGGCGAGTTCCCGAACCGAAGGAATCTTCTCGCCAGCTACAATTTCCCCTTGTAGAATCTGGTCGGCTACCCAGTCCCTAATCTGGAGGAAGATGTTTTTTGTTTCGTTAAACTCCATCTTAAACTTCCCGCTCTTTGAGCTTTAGATAAGTGACAATAAATGGCAGAAAAACAGCAGTCCAGACCAGAATTAAGCATACTAGAATAAATAAAGGAACACCTTCAAACACCTCAGGATTACCAATCTCAATGTAAAAATTACTTCCAGGAGCAAAAGTATTTGGATCCAGTAGCAAACTCAATACATAGTATACTCCGATGAAAAACATCAGAAAAATTGCTATAGCAGTTGGCATTGCAATAAAACCCCACTTTCCAAAAAAAATACCCCCCAGAAACATCAGCACAGGAAGTGAAACAATCATCCCAAAAAGTATCCAATAACCAATATCTAAACTTGCATTTGGAATCCAGTACAAATACAAAACCTCCACCTTTTCAATCTCAGGAAGCGCAGTTTTTCCTAATAGCGAATGCTGAATGAAATAATATACATCAACTGATAAATTTGCTCCCAACCAAAAAACGATAGGATAAACAGTCAATGGTAAGAGTAAGCGAAGAAAGACTTGGACTAGGTACTTTTCCAGAGTACTTGCTGGCAAAGTCAAATACCGAATAGAGGAGGATTTTTCTCTCAAATCAATAAAACTCTGACTGACCCCAAAGACAGACAAAAAGGCAAATCCTCCGAAAAAAACTGAATTATAATCCACAGACCTCCATGTAAACCCTACATATTGATTAAACCAAACGGTCAAAAACACACCAAATGCGATCATGAATATCCCCAAGGTTCCAAATAGGTAAAACCTTTTATCCAATGCCCATTCGTATCGAATCAGGTTTTTCACTCGATGTAAACTGATTGAGTTAGCATTCATAGGGCTTCGGAATTTTGAGTTTGAAAAATGGAGTTACTGCTTAAACTTCTGTTCAGAACGGCATTGAAAAGCAGTTCCAGATTGATAGGAGTTTGCGCTTCCTGTTCTTTTCTAGACCGGATAAACTGGTAACCCGTCCCAAACTTCTCAGCATGCAATGCATCATCAGGTAGATTTGTAGACGAACTGAAAAGTAAGCGATCAGAAAGCTCCAATAAATCAGCATCCAGCTGAATCTTACCGTCATATAAAATCGCCACTCGATCTATCAACTTCTCCACATCAGCCACTAAGTGCGTGGATATAATAAGCGTCTGCTCATCTTTGAGATTTCCGGCAACTACTTTCCTGAAGACGCTTTTGGAAGGAATATCCAGCCCGTTAGTAGGCTCATCGAAAAGCAAAAACCTGCAATTCGTACTCAGCCCAAAGGAAAGGAACACCTTCTTTCGCTCTCCCAAGGAAAGCTCTTTAAGTTTGACTTTCTTTTCCAGACCGAAGTCAGTTAATATCTTTTCAAATTGTTCGGAGTCAAACGCTGGATAAAAAGCTCCCATTACTTTCTCGTATTGTCCTATGCTCATATTTCCTGAATAGGCGACATCATCGGCTAAAAAGAAAATCTCTTCCAAGAAAGCAGGGCTCCTATCTTTTGGACAATGTCGTCCTAGGTATATGGAACCACTTTTGGGAAACAATAAACCGGCAAGCAAATGAAGTAAGGTGGATTTACCCGCACCATTTTTTCCGAGTAAACCTACCACAGAACCTTCTGGTAAAGACCACTGAAGCCCTTCAAAAAGCAAAGGTTTCTTTCGGTATGAAAAATCTAATTCTTTGACTGAGATTACCATTGTGTTATACTGTCATAGTGTATTATGACACTAATGTATAAACTAAATCTGAAATACAAAAAATCCAGTCAACTATTTTTTGAAACTATTAAATTCAACCATGAATTCACCCTATCTTTTTCAAAGTCAGCGCCTAGGATTTCGAACTTGGCTTCCTTCAGACCTTCCTGCTTTTACAGCCATGAATGCTGATGCGGAAACCATGACTTTTTTCCAGCAACCACTTTCGAAGAAGGAATCACAAGCATTGATGGATAGAATGATAAGGCTATATGCTGATCGCGGGCATTGTTACTTCGCTGTCGACTTATTGGAAAGTGGGGAATTCTTAGGAATGATTGGCTTGGGCACTAAATCATTCAAAGCAGACTTCACCCCTTGTGTGGATATTGGTTGGCGGATCAGAAAAGAATATTGGAATAAAGGATATGCCAGCGAGGGCGCAGCAAGATGCCTTGAATTCGCAAAGGAATTAACAATCAAGAAAGTCTATTCCCTAGCCTCTTCGAAAAATTTAGCCTCCATTAGAGTAATGCAAAAAATCGGTATGAGCTACGAATATGACTTTGAACACCCAGACCTATTGGAATACCCAAGATTGCAGCCTTGTGCTTTGTATAAGATCGAGCTATAATCTCTCAAAGCGCATATTATAAGCTAGCGAGTAATAAGCAGAATAAAATCTGCAGGAATCTAAGAATTTTTATCTCTGCCTATCTGCGGGAGATTCTCAAGAAAGTCCCGGTAAAACCCGGCTTCTGGAGAAGCAGTATAACGATAACAAATAGCTGCCTTCTCTACGTTTCCCTCTGGGTGCTATGCGGTTAAAAAAAAAAAAAGATGCCACCTCCAAACGGAAGTGACATCTAACCACTTAACCCCAACTAATCACTCTTTCTATGCAAGGAAAAGCGAAGCAATCCCTAACACTTGATCTTTGTTAAGCGGTTCATCCCATCCTTCAGCAACTGCCGCCGCATCTATTCCAGTTAGATTTACCACGTTTACACCCCCGTGTGATACGTTATCTTCACCAGCATAAATCGGTTGAGTCGCTGCTGGAAGTGATCCTATAGAGTCATTGGTGATCCATCCTTTCACATCATCCTGACCTTTCTTTGTTCTCAATCTTCTGACCATAGAAGCATGCCTAGCTTCCACTGAGTGTATAGAAAGTGCAGCAGTCAAAACCACATCATTTTCCATAACATTTCCTGCCTGTCCCTTATACGCTCTCACTCCTGTGTCTTCAAAAGCTTGAGAAAGCGCCAAGAATGTAGGGTAATCAGAGAATGGCATAAAGTTGCCTCCAGCCGTAAAATCAAATTCCGGTTCAGCTACTGGTGTTCCCATTAACACGTTAGAAATTACCTCTTGAAGGAAATTCACATGAGCCAATTCATGATCTCTGATTTTGGTGAAAATAGCCATATCAGCACCATCAATTACGCCTGACTCTATCCCCATCTGGTAATATCTATACTCCAAATGCTCCAAGGTTAAGGCGTAATTCAATACACCTATCAAACTTGCAGTATCTGCCTTTGCTACTTTAGGCAAAGCTGACAGAATTCCAAGAGGCACAGCAGCCATAGCTACTTTTTTACTCATGTCTCCAAACTGGCGAAAGGCCTCTCTTCTGGAGAAAAAAACTTCCTTCTCTTCCGGACTATTTGTATCCGGGCACATTTTATCTAGCAATTTTAATAAGTTCATATCTAGTGTAGTTTAAAGTGGTTGATTATGATGTTGGTAGTTGGCTAAAATCTATTGGTGTAGTCACGTACGTACTTGCGGCAGTCAATACCTGGCTGAAAGTCAGCGTACGCTCAAGCCCATTGGCATCGATCAAATCATCACCTGCAAAATCAGCAGAACCTGGATTGATCAAATCTCTGATCGCAGCTGCATGTCTAGCTTCTACCGATACAATTTTCCCTGCTATCAAAAGGTAATCTACGTTTTGAATATACTGACCAGCCCCATTGTATGCAGCTACTCCCAAGTCTTCAAAAGTTTTGGCAGCGCCAAGCACTGATGTTCTGCTGCTGAAATCTATAGAACTAAAATCAACTTCCAGATCCGCAATGGCTGCATCTCCTAATGCTGCTTTGAAAAACTCTCGGTGCGCTCTTTCGTGCTTTTCCAAGTCGCCCATGATCGTTTTTTCTTCCGCACTGGCATTGTTGAAATAGGATCCTTGCAACACTGCAGCATAAAACGCTGCTTCCAATTGCTCGAGTGCATAAGCATAATTTAAAATCCCGATATCTCCTGAGCCTAGCATTACGCCATCTCCTACAGGAGGCATTGGATTCAGATCTTCTACATCTTTACAGCCTACCATGATCAATCCCGCAGCGGCTACTGATAGTGAGCCTGTTTTTAGGAATTGTCGGCGGTTGGCATTTTTGACCAGTCCTTGTGGCTTAATTACTTCATTTTTCATTTTCTGAGTGTTTAGGTTAATAATCCGGTTATGGTTTTCATTTGAAAAGAATCAATCACGCATCAGAATTAGAAGAGGTGATTTGAAAAAGAGTTACGAGCTAGGTTGGTCGATTGGATTTAGGACAAGAGGAATTATTCTAAAAAAAATTGGAAAAAGGACCTAAGTATGAAATGACATAGGTTAAATTGTAGGTTACACCCTATATAATGCCCGCTAAAATCTAAAACATGAAATTATTTTTAGTGCCAATTTTAATCGCTCTCAATGCTACTGTTCTTTTTGCCCAGCAAAATCCTTCCTCACGAGAGATGGACAGAATCAATTGGATGGAATTTGCAGAGTTTGTTCCCGAGAAAATCCCCACTGTTCTCTTGCCTACAGGCACCCTCGAACCGCATGGCGTGGTCAATAACGGAGCAGATAATACCGCTCCTACAGCTATGGCAAAAGAAATAGCAGAAGATGTGAATGCGCTCATTGCCCCTACCCTAAATTATGGGATCACCGGTAGCATGGCTGCATATCCAGGAGCATTTCAAATCACAGAAGAAGCCTATCGTCCTTTTATCAGAGATATCTTAAAAGGTCTTGCCAGAAATGGATTTAAAAATATTATCATTTTAAACGGCCATGGAGGAGGACAAACTAAAGTTCTGCAAGAAGTAACGGCCGAAATTTCAAATGAACTTGGCGTGAGAACCTTGGTAATAAATTGGTGGTCGTTTGCATCCGATGTTACTATGGAGGTTTTCAAAGAAGATGGTGGGCATGCCGGACTGAATGAGACTGCTTACATTCAGGCAATTGACCCTACCCTGGTTCATAAAGAAAGATACAGAGCCGATTTGGCAACTGCCTATCCTGAAGCGGGAACCTGGTCCGCCACTCCATTCCCTTCCTCTATAGGATTATATCAGGAGGGACAGGGATACCCAAATTTTAATCAAGCTCAGGCAGATGAATACTTCCAGAAAGTAAATGCAAAGGTTTCTAAATTTATTAAAGAAATAATTCAAAAATGGGACATGGCTGGACTACACTAAGCATGTAACCGAAGTCTTTGAAGAAAAACAAAAAAGGAATCAATAGTCACTACTTGAATTTAAATAGCACCGATTATGAAGCGAAACATTTTTAAACTTGGGTATCAACGGTTATGCGTCATTATGACTTTATTCCTCTTTACTAATCCAGCTTTTAGCCAAGAACATGAACTAGAATTCAAAAAAACTGTAATTACACGCGATTTTCTCTCTGAAGGAGTGGCTGTGGGCGATATGAATAAAGATGGTCAGCTGGATATAATAGCAGGCTACTATTGGTTTGAAGCGCCGGATTGGACACGTCATGAGATATCTCCTTCTAAAGTTTTTAACCCAAGAAAAGAATACAGCAATTCCTTTTTAAACCTAGGGATGGATGTAAATCTCGATGGCTGGGATGATGTGGTCATAATAGATTATCCGGGCACTCCTGCATATTGGTTTGAAAACCCAAAAACAGAAAGTAACAACTGGAAAAAGCATATCATCGCAGACCGAGTGGGCATCTCAAATGAGTCGCCTGCATTTGTGGACATTGATGGGGACGGCCGCCTCGACATCTTGTGTGGTGACTATGAAAAAAGACAAATTATCTGGCTCCAAGCTCCAACCACACCTGAAGCAACTGAATGGAAGCGCTTTAATATTTCAGAAGAAAATGTACCTGGAACTGATCGTTTTTCGCATGGCTTAGGCTACGGAGATGTTAACGGGGATAAAATCAAAGACGTAGTGATCTCCGAGGGTTGGTTTGAAGGCAAAGCGGATAAGAATTCCGGAGACTGGATTTTCCATCCAGTGCTCATAAGTGATCCTGCTTCCCACATGCAGGTTCTCGATGTCAACGGAGACATGGATAATGACGTGGTCAGTTCCTCAGCGCATTCTATGGGTATATGGTGGCATGAGTACAGGAATGATACAACTTTCAAAACTCACCTCATGAGTAACATAACAGCCCAAACCCATTCCACAATTATGGCTGATCTGAACGGAGATGGAGATATGGAAATGATCACTGGAAAGAGGTACTTGGCACACAATGGAAATGACGCGGGAGACGAGGACACCCCCTACTTGCTATATTTCGAATTCACCCCGATGATAGGCCCGTTTTTCCGCGAGCACATCATTGATAATGACTCGGGAGCCGGTCTAAACATTGCCGTTGAAGACATGAATAAGGATGGAAAACCTGATATCATTATTGCAAATAAGAACGGGATATTTTTGTTTGAAAATCAACTGAAGTAAAACAGAGAATCAGGCTAACCTTCAATTGGTAACCGTAGTGGAGTCTTTAACTGTGCCCATAAATACACATTTAACCGCTAAGCATCACTTATGCGCCAAAATTCACTGGTACTGAGCTTCTATTGATAATAACTTACCTTTTATCAATGAACCTGATATATTTGAGGGTGCAAATCGCATATTCCGAAATAATAAACCTCTAATATTATTTTTAGCATGTCTAAAATTTCCCTTCCTATAATAGCAATTATAGGCACCTTTCTAGCATTCGGATGCTCAAAACCCGACACCAGAAAAGCTGACTTAGAAGAACTTACCAATTACTATCCACAGTACCCCCTAGACACAGCCAAGCATGGCGCAGACAGTACCGAGCTGATCATGACTAATTTTGCGGGACCGGATATAGTTCCATCACCTGCAGCATTGGCGGTATCTCCAGACGGCAACGTGTTTGTTGGGGTAGATATGATGGGTTCACTTGGTAAAGAGCCTGGAAAAGGAGCAATTGTACGACTCGTGGATAGTAACAATGATGGCGAACTGGATGCCCACACGGAGTTTGTCAAAGTGGATAACCCACGTGGGATAATCGCTGTAAGAGATCAAGTCTTTGTTCTCCACACGCAATTTTCCGAAGAAACTGGAAAAGCCGAGGGAATGAACTTGGTAGTTTATGAAGATAAGGATAACGACGGTGTAGCTGATGGTCCATCCAAAATGCTAATTGAGGGAATCTCATCACCTGAATCCATACGTTCCCGTGGCACAGATCACTCTACTAATGGAATCAGAATGGGTATCGATGGCTGGATTTACATCGCAGTTGGAGATTTTGGGTTCCACAATGCTACTGACAGAGATGGAACGCAAATGACTATGCTGGGTGGAGGTATAGTCCGAGTACGGCCAGACGGAACCGAAATGGAAGAATACATCCATGGAACAAGAAATATCTACGATGTCGCGATAGATCCATTTATGAATATTTATACGCGTGGCAATACCAATGATGGAGGTGGCTGGAATATTCGTTTCATTCACTATACCCAATCCGGTGAATACGGGTACCCTAACTTTTTCAAAAACTTCACGGAAGAAACCATACCAGCACTGGTTGATCTAGGTGGCGGATCAGGTACTGGTAGTTACTTTATGGATGATGATCGCTGGCCAGCAAAATACAATCACGTGCCAATGATGGCGGATTGGGGCCGCAGTCAATTGTACATTCACAGGGTAACTATGGATGGCCCTGGTTTTACTCAGCAGACTGAAGAATTCATCAAACTTCCTCAAATCTCAGATTTAGATGTCGATGCCTCCGGACGCATGTTTCTCGCTGCATGGGATGGGGCTGGCTATTTTGGCAGTGAAGAAAAAGGATATGTAGTAAGAGTAGTACCTAAGGATTGGACTTACGAAGCTTTCCCAGACTTGAAAGCCGCAACTCTTGACGAATTAACCGCTTTACTTAAAGCCACTAATTCCGTTGCTCGCTTTCATGCTCAGCGTGAAATGCTAGCTCGTTTCCCTGAGGAAGCTGGTGCAGCAGCACTTTCTGTTGCAACTGATAAAACTTTACCGCTGGAAGCTAGAGTTGCGGGTATCTACACTTATGCGCAGGCTACTTGTGAAAATGGAAATGGAGAATTGGTAAAACTTAGTCAGGAAGAGAAAATCAGAGAATTTGCTCTAAGAGCTCTGGCGGATCGTAAAACCTGCCTTCAGGGAGTTCCACTAGACCCATTCATTGAGGGAGTCACTGATCCTAATGACCGTGTGAAGTCCGCGGCAATTGTTGCTCTGGGAAGAATAGGCAATCCAGAAGCTGCTGAGGAATTGCTAAAAGTGAAAGTACCAGCTTCATTCAAGCAGCCAGAGAAAGGCACCGAAGGCCCACACGCTACACCTAATTCAGCCATTATTCTTCCACACGTAGCTGTGAAATCACTGGTTAAACTTCATGCGGTGGATGCAGCTGTAGAAGCTATTGGAACAGAGAATTCAAAAATCGCACTTTGGACTTTGCGCTACATGCATGATCCGAAAGCAGTGGATGGCTTGATCAAAGCCTATGGCGATACTGATGACATGGAGTTGAAAGCTGAGATTTTGGGTACACTTTCTAGATTGTATAAGAAAGAAGCTCCTTATGACGGTTCATGGTGGTGGGGAACTCGCCCAGACACGCATGGTCCGTATTACAAAGGCATCACTTGGGAGGCTTCAGACAAAATCAAAGACTTCTTGGTAGGTGAACGTAATGCGCTAGAGGACCCAACGAAAAGACAATTCTTCACTGAGCTAAACGAGCGTAATCGAATGGATATAGAAGAGTTTGGTGAAGAGCAATCCAACTTGGTGATTCAGGAAACAGAAGTGGATCTGGAGAAAATCAAAAGCAAAAAAGGACAGGTCGGAGCTTCTTCTATCGAAGATGTGATGATCGCAGTACAAGATCTCAAAGGAGATCCAGTGAAAGGCAAAACCCTCTTCACCAGCCAAGGATGCATAGCATGTCATAGTATCGAGAAAGGTCAGCCGCTGAAAGGTCCATTTATGGGGCAGATAGGTTCTATTATGAACCGTTCTCAGATCACTGAATCTATTCTGAAGCCGAATGCATCTATCTCACAAGGTTTTGCATCAGTTCTGATCGACACAAATGACAACAAATCTTATATGGGGTTTGTCACAGCTGAGACCGCGGACGAAGTTGTAATTCAGGACATTACTGGTACAGCAACTAAACTTGACAAAAGCACTATCAAGACTCGTAAGGTGATGGAAACTTCCATGATGCCTCCAGGACTTGCTAATTCACTTTCTTATGAAGAGCTAGCTTCGTTAGTGACCTATTTGGAACAGCAGAAATAAAAGACTGCGAGATTTATACCATTTCGAAAACACCTTGGGATTTTAAGATTTCAAGGTGTTTTTTTTGATTTAATGCACTACTCTCCATAATCAAAAAATTGCAAACTGTGTAGAACAAAAAATGCCGTGGCATATACACATACACCACGGCAAATTATAACTAGTGAGCCAAATTTATTTTTTGACTAGCACCATACTTCCTGACACATCCACTATTTCAGCGATTTTGGAGAATACAATTGTCGGAATCTCAATTTTGTAATCTTCCAGTTTCACGGGGAATTTGAAGTCTAGCTTTAGCTGCTTTCCATCAGACACAATCGTACCGGGAATCAACACCTGATGGGTCACACCATGCATAGTCAAGGTGCCTTCAGCCGTTACCTGATACCTGCCTGCTACAGTAAGATCTGCTTGCTCTTTGATCTTTCCCTTAAACACACTAGTCGGAAATTTCTCACTTTCCAAGTAGTTTTCATTGAAATGCTCCTGCATCAATTTATTTGAAAACTCAAAGTCAATAACCCGCATCTGCACTGCCATTTCATTAGTTTCAGCATTGATGATGGCAGCGGTTTTTACATTGTCTGCCTGAATATCTTCCAGTGGAGCATCAGAATAGAATGAGACGGTTCCTTTAGCGGTGGAGAATAAATTCTGCGCAAACAGGTTAAGACTAAAACAGCTCAACAAGAGTACTAGAGATAGCTTTTTCATTTTGATTTCTTTTTATTATCACGTCCTAAACTGAATGTTCTTGCTATGTTAAATCCATAATAGATATCAGCATTTTCCCAAGTACCCGTATTTAACGCAATGAAATGGCGCTCTACCATTCCTCTGGCATTGGTGAAATGTAACTGGAATACGTGCCCGCCAGTATCTATATCCACTCCTAGGGAAAGTGAGTTATGATAGGGATAAGGTGTACCTGTTTCGAGTTGATAAGCATCTCGATCTGTGAAATTATAATAGTATTCGGCAGACAAGGTCACCCTATTACTCACTTTATATCTTCCCCCCATTCCTAGGGAGAATAGATTATTGTCCATGTATGGATTTTCCACCTTGTTGATGTGGATGAAGGTTGGAACCAATTGCATGGAGATTTTCTCGCTGAATTTCCTACCGATCAACAGTTGGCTGGTATAGGTTAATCTTTCTGCATTCGAATAGAATTTCATCTGACTTTCCGAATTCATCACATAGCCTGTTGCCATCGTGTTCACAGCCATACTGCCGTAGGCAGAAAGAGTGAAAGGAAATACATTGGACTGTCTCAGGAATTTGTACTTGCTGTAGAAGTCATACGTTTTCTCTTCAGAACTCCTCCCTACTCCGACCAGCAGTCTATCTGTGATTCCATATTCCAATCCCAGACGAATTCTAGCCTCATCCAGTCCAAAGAAATTGGAAATAAACCCACTGTTTACCGAGCCAAATCTATGGGAAATCCAAAAGTTCAAATGGTTCTTGGAAATAGTCTCCATGGTTTGTCCATTGATCAAGCGGGTTGCTTTGAAGGTTGCCTGAGTATAGACTGTTTCCTTTGGCAGCTCTTGATTCAGCATATTCAGCAAATCATCCTGCCCATAGGAGACCTTAGCCCCCATAAGGAAAATGATTAATACTGCAGTTTTCTTAAGTCTTTTCATCTCAGTTTATCAAAAGATTAAGCAAAGACATGAACTGATGTACCCGTAAATTCCGTGTTATAGGCTTTGATTCCTTTCTTTCCTTCAGAATTAAGTCCTTTGCCTTCCAGCGTATATCTTGCTCCATGTTCGGTACAATAGAATTCATCGTTTCTAAACACCACCTTGGATCTGTTTTCATGGGAACAAACTTGCGTGACAGCCGCAAAAGCATCTGTTGAAACTCTGGCTACTACAATCTTATTAATAACCAAATAGCCTCCGGTATTCAGGAGTTGCGCGTTCGCAGGATCATTTAGATCTAGGGTAAAATCTATTGCAGTAGGTCCATTTGTAGGATCACCTGCTTCATTGATACAGGATGATATAGCGGATGCACCGCAATAAATAGCCAAAAGAGAAGCGCCTTTGAATCCCATTGATTTAAGGAATTCCATTCTTGAGATTTTCTCGGTCATGAGTTCTAGTAGTTAAGTTTAAGATTTAGGGTAAGTATTGTAGGTGAGTAGGTACTCACAAGGGTAATTTGTAGTTAGGTAAGGTAGGCTCTTATGCCAAATTCACTCCGAATACGTAACCAATTAGTGCAGTGATTCCCATAGCCACTGTACCCCAGAAAGTAATCCGAAGTACTGGTTTGAGGATTGGAGAGCCTCCCGTTCGGGCGGAAACTGCTCCTAGAATTGCTAAAAATAAAATTGCAGAACCGTAGAGATAGATTTCCATCTGTTCTATGGGCATAAATAAAGCCACAAGTAAGGGGAGAATTCCTCCCACCGTAAATGAGGCTCCTGAAGCCATAGCTGCCTGAATCGGATGTGCTTGTGATATTTGATTAATACCCAATTCATCTCTGACATGGGCTGCCAATGCATCCTTTTGGGTGAGTTCTAGGGCGACAAGTTGTGCAGTTTGTTTACTTAACCCTCGCTCTTCATAGATAGAAGCCAATCTCTGGAGTTCAATTTCAGGCATTTCTTCAAGCTCCACTTTTTCACGCTTGATATCAGCTTTCTCTACGTCAGTCTGGGAACTTACACTCACGTATTCTCCAGCAGCCATAGAAAGTGCTCCAGCTACAAGTCCAGCTAGAGTCGCCAGGATAATAGGATCCCGCAGATTCGAAGCTGCTGCCACTCCAATAGCCAAACTGGAAGTGGACAAAATCCCGTCATTCGCTCCCAAAACAGCAGCTCTCAGCCAGTTGCTTCGCTGCACATAATGCACTGCCAAATAATCATCAACCAGTTCTGATTTCATATCTCTAATTTATTCCTTTTGACTTTATTAGCTCTCTAGTACTAAGCTCTGGATCATATCTTAAGTATATCTTAATCAATCCTTAAGCTAATCTTAAGCTTCACTCATTCTGCTCTTTGGAACTGGGTTATTCTCCATCCATCTACTACCTGAAGTTCCATCCATGATCCTCTTTCTTTTAGATCGGGCAGTTCCTTTTTTTCCTTTGAAATCCAAATCGAATTATTAGGTGCTTTATCAATAATCCACGCAGAATCCGATTGCAAATCGATCAACTCAGATTCCCATTTTTTATTCTGTTGAAATTGCGTTTCTCTGTTTAGGCTTTCATCTCCGTCATATACGGAGATCACTTCCAACACAGAATTGAATAGCACTGAAGGCAATCGCTTATTGAAAATGATCACTTCTTTTGTTGCTGGCTTATTTTTCATAATCCATTCCGTAACCCGATGCGTATCATTTGTCAAACCCGGATTTTGGCTCATGAAATAGGTCGACATCCCAGTCAAACCCATCGTGAAAATAAAAGCTGAAATCACAGCTCTCTCCATTCTTCGAATGTCAACTTTCTGCAAAGTCAAAAGAAGGGAAGCAGTCATAAACCAGATAAAGTAAAATTTGTAATTCAGCGTGATCTTCGGCCCTATCAAAGTCAAAGAAGCCAAGACAATCATCAATATCACATGAAAACCCAGTTGCCACCGCTCCCATAATCTCTGTTGAGAATCGCTCAGCTTTTCCCAATAATAGATCGCTCCTATAGCCAAACCAGAATAAAGGGGTAAAATATAAAGCACCAGTTTGGACTGACTGAGAGAGAAAAACACCAGCGGTAAAAGCACCCACATCACCAGCAAAGCTCCTTGCTTCACGAAATCAACTCGTTTGAGCGGAATCTTCTTCAAAAGAATACTTACCCAAGGAAAAGCTGTCCCCAGTAATACTGCTCCGTAAAACCAGAAGGGTTGACCCCGGTGGAAGGTATCTGTCGCGAATCGATCAATCGTATGTTTGAACAGGAAGTAATTGAGGAAGCGATCATCTTCCAAATACAAGAAGACAAACCAACTCAGCCCAATTCCCAGCATCAGTACTATTCCAGCCAAGTGGATTTTGAATGACCCCATTTTCTGCTTTATCACAAGAACTTGATAAATCCAGATCAAAAGCGGCACAATCAGCACCACCGGGCCTTTTGTCAAAAAGCCAATTCCCAGAAAAGCATAGCACACAAGTAGTTTCCACGGCTTTTTATCCTCCAAAAAAACAAACCAGAAATACAATGCAGCCAAAACGAAAAGTGCCAAAAATGTGTCCGTAGTCAGCGCTCTACTTCCTATGATCAAAGTAGGAAATGAAGCATAAAGCATAGCGGAAAGAAACGCAGGATTGGATCGCCTAAAGAAAATTAAAGCGATCTTATACACTAGCCAGATCTGAAGAAGCACTGAAATCTGAAGTAGGAATCTAGCCGAAAATGGAGAAATCCCCAGAACCTTATAGCTCAATGCCGTTAGCCAATAAGCCACAGGCGGCTTATGGTAATGGTAGATCCCCATCAGTTGAGGATGTAACCAATCTCCGGTTTGCACCATTTCTTTGGCGATCTCAGCATAGCGTGCTTCGCTGGATTCGGTAACTGACCAAGCTCCCAAGTTGAAGAATAAGGCCATTCCCACTAAAGCGAGTAACAAAATCATTCTCATGCTTTTGATCCGATCCAAGAAACTGAGCTTTGCTTCATTGGCTGCCCCGTAGTGTATCATCAGATTTCTTCCATACACCAAAACCCCAAAGGCCTGCCCAATAAATAGCACAGAGTCTTTGCGCAGAATCGCATAAGAAGCGATCAGGACTGCACCCACCAAACTGATGTACCAAAAACTCAACGGAAACTCAGATTCTTTGCTTCGTTCGGATTCAAACCATTGTACCACAAATCGGGTCGTAAAAATAACCTGACCCAGCGTCCCCCAAGTGAGCAGCATTCCACTGATCTCAGGATTATGCACCAAGCTGCGGAAGTCGTAGTGCGCATGAAATACCAAATATCCCAGAAATAGGATTGGCAGGAAAACAAAGCCCAATTGAATCCATTTCGGAAAAAGCTGCCATGCATTTTGGATTTTAAGGTTTCGGATATAAATAAAGTATCCCACTAATTGACCACCCACGATTACGAGATCTTGGCGAAATGTCCCATAAACCAGCAATAGAAAGGAAGCAACTAAGCTGAGTTGCCAAAAAATAACCGGAGAAAGCACTTTTCCTGCTTTCTCAGACTTCACCAATTGAATCAGAAATCGAGCTGAGAACAAGCCTTGAGCGAGAAAACCAATCCAAAGTAGAAAGGAGCTATTCATGGATTACTGCTTTATGTCTTTTGATAGAATTCTCAGAAATGGTATAAACAGACTGACGCTTCATCATCCAGCGCAGCGCAAGGGTATCCTGAAGTGGTGATAAAAGCCGATTCCAAAGATTGAACTTAGATTTGCCAGTAATTCTTGGGAAGTGTTTCACGGGTATTTCTATCACTTTTTTACCTTGAATCAATGCCAACGCAGGAAAGAACCGATGCATACCTTTGAAAAAAGGCATTTCCATGGCGACCGATCTTCTCATAATTTTCAGCGGACAGCCTGAATCATGCACCCCGTCATGCAGCATGGAATCCCGAAACCAATTAGCAAAACTGGAAGACATTTTCTTAACTGTGCTGTCCTTACGTCCCTCTCTTCTACCTGTCACCAGATCGTAATGAGGGATCATTGCTTCCAGCTTGAGGAAGTCGATAGGGTCTGTCTGCAAGTCAGCATCTATATACCCTACCCATTTGGTCATAGATCTTTCAAATCCCGCGCGAATTGCTGCACTCAGTCCTGCATTTTTATTAAAAGAGAGATACTCAACATACGCATCATGATCAGCAAGTTTCTTAATTTCAATCAGGCTATTATCTGTAGAACCATCATTGACCAAGAGTAGCTTCACTTCAAATTTGGAAGAGTTGATATACTCTTCAAATGCAGGTAAAAGCCGAGCAATCCCCTCTTCTTCATTGAAGATGGGGATGATGATAGTGATTCCGTAAGCATTTTCTTTCATGGGAAATCCAGTCAAAACCGTTAAAATTTATAACTATAGCCTACCCTGATTACCTGAGTCTCGTAATAATCGGTGCTAGTGTAGCTGAAGTCATTTCCATCAATCGTCTTCTTGATCATCATAGTGTTCAGCAAATCAGTGGCGTTGAGAAACAACTCTCCATTTCCTTGCTGTACCGTTCTCTTCAATCCCATGTCCAGTGAGAACCTAGCCTGGATTTTTCCCTGTGGAATAATATCCGGTGCCAAATAGATAGCTGTCAACTGTCCAGAAAAACCATCCGAAAATTTGAATTTCGAGTTCCACTTTACGTTTCCCGAAAAAATCTCCTGCTTGTCTGCGGAGAATAAATGTGGCGTAGGGTATTGGTTTTCCACTGTAAATGCATCGATCTGATTATGATATCCAGTCAGATTCAGGTCAAAGGAATACCAATCTGTGACATCCTGATCCCAAAAAATTTCCAAACCAGAGTTGTAGCTTTTGTCAGCATTCTGATAGATCGCGTAGATCAGTGTACTTCCCGGCACTGTCGTAGATATTCGCGTGATCGTGCCATCGACCATCCGGTAATATGCCGCGGTGTATAGATAGCCAGTACTCCACCCTGCTTTCCAGCCCAGTTCATAGAAATTAGTGAATTGAGGTTTCAAAGCTGGATTTCCCACTTTGATAATCTCAGCATCATCATACTTTGGAAAAATCCTGATATCAACTTCATTTGGTCTATCTACACGCCTGTTGTAAGATAGCGTAAGTTTATTTAACTCATTGATTTTAAAAGATATCCGTGCATTCGGAAAAGGTTGGAAGTAATTATAGCCATCACTTTTGTAAGTTGGATGATTTGGATTTACCTCGTAATCCAGATCTATGTATTCCAGTCTCAGTCCTATTTCCCATTCCCACTTTTTACTTTCATAAATATAATTTCCATAGACCGCGGGAATTATCTCCCTGTAAGTAGCCGATCCACCGGCTAAAGAATCAATCGGAG
Organism: Algoriphagus winogradskyi; assembly: GCF_900182815.1. Taxonomy (GTDB): domain Bacteria; phylum Bacteroidota; class Bacteroidia; order Cytophagales; family Cyclobacteriaceae; genus Algoriphagus; species Algoriphagus winogradskyi. The sequence continues at coordinate 651,398 of NZ_FXUA01000001.1, forward strand.
AATTCAAGCCTGGAAAAAACTGCATGTTGGTAGGAATCCAGCGTCTCCGTAATTTCAAGCCAGTTTCAAGACGACCATTTTTCAAGGGTTTTACATAATCTAGCGTCAGATCTATGACATTCTCATCGGAAAGCAATTTGAATGCATCCTCTCCTGTATAGCTCGGCAAGGTATTGGTGAAAAAATACTGTTCGTCTTCCCGGTGAAAGGTATAATTCAAGCCAGCGAAAAGGCTATGTCCCGGGTCTGTAAAATTGTGTTTGAAATCGACTGTCGCCATCACAGTAGTCTTCAACTCATCTTCCAGAAACTGCCAAAATCTCAATTGCTCCGAGTAATCTCCATTATAAAAAGGCTGATCTCCACGATCGATGATTTTTTCACTTCCGAACATCCCAGAAACAGTGAGCGTGTTCGCAGCATCAATTGCCCAATCCACTCCCGCCCGAGTGGTCAGGAAATTAGTATTTCTGTTACGTTTCAGTTGCTGATTGATGACCGTGCCATCATCGTATGTCCGTGTCACGAACTCATTTTTATTCAATGTTTGAGTATAGAGATTATCCGCCTGAAGGAAAAAATTCACATCCTTCTTTCGATAATTCAGCGAAAGTGATGGGTTGATTTTTGGCGTAGCCTGATACTGTGGACGAATTCCAGGAAGGTTTGCTTTCTTTTCCCAAAGCGCACCAAGCCCAAGTGCCATACCTACCGTTCCATTAAACCCTTCCTGCTTCTCCTTTTTGAGAATGATGTTGATGATCCCACCATTTCCATTGGCATCAAACTTAGCGGAGGGATTATTGATGATTTCAATCTTTTGGACAGAAGATGCAGGCAAATTATCCAGTCCAGACTGATTGCCAAAGCCAGTCAAGGCGGTCTGTTTTCCATCGATCAGTACGGTCACGCGGTTATTTCCACGGATTTGAACTTGTCCCTCCACTACAGCAACACCAGGAAGATTGGACATAGACTGAAGAACAGAACCGCCACTTTGGCTAATATTCTCGCTCAAATCGTAGGTCTTCTTATCCATCTTGGAGCTTAAGGCATCCTGAACTCCCACCACTTCCACCGCACCCAATTCTTGATAGGAGTCCGTCATCACGATTTCCCCTATATTCAAAAATGCAGAGCTGGAACCGACAAATAAGGAGGTCTTGCTCGTCTGGAATCCAATAAAGCTAGCCTCCAACACATAGTCTCCCGGCGCTACATCCGAGAGGGTGAAAAGTCCTGACTCATCAGAAATCGCACCTGTGACGAACCCTGAATCTGAGGCAGTTTTGAGTATTACATTTACGAAAGACAAAGCTTCCTGAGAAGCTTTGTCCGTAATTTTTCCTGAAAGTTTCACTTTTGTTTCTTGGGCGAAAACTGCCTGAGAAACTACTAATAGGGCTATCAGGAGTTGGTTTTTAATCTTCATCGTCTTCTTCGATCGCTTTCTTTTCCAGTAATTTTTCCTCGAGGTCGAACACCAATTCCCATTCTTCTTCGCCTTTTTCTACTGCAACTTCATAGACGCTACCATCCGCTTTTTCAGAGATTTCAGCCTCTTCGATTTTGAATCCTGCAAAATCCTGAGCTAAAGTCTGTTTGATCGCTTCTGGAATTTCAGTTGTTTTGATCTCGTGCTCGGTCTCTTGCCATGTTCCGCCTGTTAAAAAATTGGCTGAGTATTCTTTTCCATCCTGATTGAATTCTGCTTCCCATTCGGTCGCAGATTCCATATCCCAGTTCACTTTTTTTGCTTTAGGAAATTTCTGAAAAAAAGCATTTTTTACAGCTGATGGCACTTCATTTTCAGTATGCTCTTGGGCACATACACCTGCCGAAAGCAAAAGGCCAATCGATAAAATTGTAAAGTACTTTTGCATTAGAAATTTGGGTTTGGTAAAAATGATTACCCAAACTTCACATGAGATTTAGAAGACATTTAGAATTTCCCGAAGCGCACGGAAAAAATGTGGAAATGATCCAAAAAGTTATAGTTGATATCCCAGCCATTTTGCTTGCAAATCTCTTTCACGATGGCCAACCCCAATCCACTGTTAGTGGTCTCAGTGGTGGAAATAGAAAAACGCTTAAACAGTAAATCCTGATTTAACGCCTCATTGCCTGAATTCTTAAAAGAAAAGCCAGTTTCATCCCATTCCACACTGACTTCACCATTTTTGGAAGTGTGTCTAATTGCATTGGAAAGCAGATTATTAACTACTGTTTCCGCCAGAAATTTACTGCACAGAAACACGCATTTTCCAAGTGCTTTTTTATGAAAGTCCAACTGCTTTTCAACAATATAATCCTGAAGCAGCTCTTCACTTTTTTCTACTTTCTCCGCAAAATCTATTTCTGAAATATCTGAAAACTTGCTGTTGTCAATTCTAGCCAGTAAAAGTAAATTTTTGTTCACCCGAGTAAGTCTTGCCAGTGGAATCTGTATGGCATTTACCAATTCCGACTGCTCAGAACTGAGTTTTTCATCCTGAAAAAGCATGTCCAACTTGGATTTCAGCAAGGCAATCGGAGTTTGCAGTTCATGAGAAGCATTGGCAACAAAGGCTTTCTGTTGATTGTATGCGCTAACATTTTCAGATATCAGCTTAGATATCGTTCGATTCAATGCGTCAAATTCCTCAATATCAGTAGGCTCAAAACTCACTTCCTTACTCATGCTCAAGTCAAAAGATTTCAACTTATTCAGTGTACTTTCAAATGGGTCCCAGACACTTTTAGAAATCTTCCTGTTGAGCTGTATAAATCCAAAAACTAAAATCCCATAGAGAACGACCGTCACAAGGCCTATTGCAAAAATAGTCTCATAGGCTTCCTCCACGTTGGTCTCAATATTGAGCAGGTAAGGCTTCTTATCAATCTGAATTACCGTTTGAAGACCACGAAAACGATCCCATTCACCCTCGTATTCATTGTATTTAGTTACTTCATAAATACTGTCCTGTCTTGTTATATTTTCAGAAATCGCCATAATGGATGAACTCGGCTGCAAGGTATTCCAGGTGTGGAGAATCGTTTCCAAGTCATGTCCCGACACATGAGCCTGCTCAAATCGGTTCTCGATCCGCTCCATGATTATCTCATGATTATCATCTATCTCTGTCACCCAGATCCAGTCCACTACCAGAAAATATAGTGGGATGCTGACCAACAGTATGACCATAGCATATATTGTAAAAGCTTTGAAAGGCTTGTCGAGAAGTTTGATCATAGTTCCCATTTATATCCCGTGCCATACATCGTTTTCAAATAGTTACCATAGCCCGCTTCGCTAAGCTTTTTCTTCAGATTTTTGACATGGGCATAGACGAAATCATGACTATCAAACATATCCGCCAAATCCCCCGAAAGATGCTCTGCCAAAGCACTTTTTGATAAAACCCGATTCTTATTCCCAATGAAAAATAATAATAAGTCGTATTCTTTCTTGGTCAAAAGAATAGCGATATTTCCTATGTGGACTGTTTTTGAAAGTAAATCAATTTTTATCTCATTCTGGATAATAAGGTTGGAGGGATCAAATTGCTTCCTACGAATCACTGAGTGAATCCGTGCCGCCAACTCGGAGTGGTGAAATGGCTTGGCTAAGTAATCATCCGCGCCGATGTTTAAACCCTTGATCTTGTCTTCCAAGGTATTCTTGGCAGAAATAATAATCACGCCGTCCTGCTTATTCTGACTTCTCAGATGCTCCAGAATATCAAACCCATCTCCACCGGGCAGCATTAGGTCAAGCAAAATGCAATCGTATTGGTAGAGACTCACTTTTTCTTTAGCTGTCGCAAAGTCGCTAGCTGTTTCACAGCGATAATCCTCCTCGGAGAGGTATTTCACAATATCCCTTGCTAGCTCCTTTTCGTCTTCAATCACCAAGATTTTCATTGTTTCAAATTAAGCATTGAATTTGGAAGGAAATTAGAAGATGTGAATATTCAGTGATCAATTTTCAAATTCAATGATCAAGAAAGAAGAAAAATTCTTTTCACCGCAACCTCGTGAAGACTTCGGAGTTTTAGCAAAGAAACTTTAAATTGAATCCTTTGCAATTTTCTTTGCGTCTTGTCGCCGTGGCGGGATGATAAATGTTTAATGACCAATTTTCAAACTCAATTGTCAAGGAAAAACCCGCCCTATCCCTGGCGTCGCTGCGACGCCGCGAGCCAATTTCTGGCACATCCCAAACTCAATCATTATGTTTCTGTGAATTCTTACAACTGGGTATCTTCCTATCAAACGATTTTTTACTTTTGAAGAGTTAGTATTTACTAAACCTTACACCTATGCGTTTCGCACTTTTCACTCTTCTTACTTTTTTGATAGCAAGCTCCGCTTCCTTTGCACAAAAAACATTTCACAAAAATAAAGTAATCGCTCACCGTGGCGCGTGGAAAGCACAAGCACATCCTCAGAACTCTTTGGCTTCTCTCAAAGAAGCTGTGAAGCTAGGCTGTGAAGGTTCTGAGTTTGATGTGTGGATGACTTCCGATGGAGTTTTAGTAGTAAATCATGATGCGGATTTCGAAGGTATGGAAATCGAAACCTCTACTTATAAAGACCTTTTAACCATTAAACATGAAAATGGCGAGAAGCTTTCTACCGTAGAAGAATACCTAAAAGCTGGCAAAAAACAGAAAGGCACCAAGTTGATTTTTGAAATCAAGCCATCCAAAATCTCTGTGGAACGCAGCATAGAGGTTGCAGAAAAATCCGTGTTGGCTGTCAAGAAAATGAAAGCTCAAAAATGGGTGGATTACATCACATTCAGCTACGAAGGCGGTTTGAAGGCTATTGAAATGGATCCCAATGCAAATGTAGCTTACTTGACAGGAGACAAGACTCCAGCAGAATTGAAAGAGGCTGGATTTTTCGGCTTTGATTACAATATTAATCTGCTGAAAAAGAATCCTCAATGGATCAAAGAAGCACAGGATCTGGGGCTAACAGTAAATGCTTGGACAGTGAACTCTGCGGAAGATTTGAATTGGTTTCTTGATCAAAACCCGGATTTCATCACCACAGATGAGCCGGAGTTATTATTTAAACTGATCCAAGAAAGGAAGTAATCACGGCGCTTCGACTGCTGACTATTTTCAAATAAACCCTTCGATTTCACAAACCAAAAGCATTGGGTGTCGTTTTTGTTCCTTCTACAGGAATATACCCAATGTTTTATGGACAAGTTTTATCGAAATGTATTTGTACTCCTGAGTGCAGTGAGCAGTTTGTTGTCTTCCTATGCACTTGCCCAATCATCCCAGTACACTTTTCAAATCAACGATCAGCTTGACGAAAGAATCTATGCGATAGACCGCCTTACTTTCTATGAAGACCAGAGCAACGAGCTGGAGCTTAGCGACATACTCTCCAATCCAATTAACGGCAAACTCAAGATCAATCCTGACTTCAACAAAAATAAGTTTTCAACCGAAAGTACCTATTGGGTCAAAGTTGCAATTCAGAAAACACCGCAAAGTAACAAGCAGTGGCTGATGGAATTTTATGATCAGACGATTGATCAAATAACAGCATACATACCCTCAGAAAGCGGATATAAAGAATTAAAACTCGGTGATAAGGCACCTTTTGGAGACAGAATCTTTGCACATAAAAACTTTCACATCCCTGTAGAAAATGAAACTCCAGGAATAGCCACCTATTATTTCAAAATCAAATCTTCGCAGAAGGCTGACATACGAATTGCCTTCAGATCCTACAATCGCTTCATCTATTATGCACTAAATGAGTACTTCCTTTATGGCATTTTCTATGGAATGATTCTGATTATTTCACTTTACAATGGATTGATTTATCTGGCTATTAAAGAGGTGAAATACTTGTATTATGTATTCTACTTACTAAGCGTAGGTATTTTTGCAGCTTGTGTAGATGGGATCGCATTCCAGTATTTATGGCCCAATCATCCCGAGTGGAACCAGCCTATATCGGGCCTCTCCAGCTTTTTGATCATCGTATTTGCGCTGCTTTTCTCCACTCACTTCCTCAATTTGAAGAGGAGATTCCCCAGCATGCATCGCTGCTTTCATGTATTGCTCTTAGCTAAAACAATTCTTTTCGCAGCTGGAATTGCTTTTTTTCCAGCGCTGTTAGAAATTCAGATTTACGATATCATTCCCTTCTTTCTCATACTTTTTTCCAGCGTTTATGTCTTGGTAAAAGGCTACAGCGTAGCACGTTTATTTGTAATTGCTTATGCTATTCTTTTTTTGGGAGTAGCACTGAAAGCAATGGTCCACACAGCCATTATTCCACACAGCACAGTAATTTACTACAGTTTGCACATTGCCTTTCTGATGGAGATGTTGCTGCTAACTTTGGCACTTGGTGATCGGGTGAAAATTCTAAAAGACAATCGTGATCGGGCATTACTTCGCTCTCTTCGTCAAGCAGAGGCAAATGCCCAGCTGAAAGAAAAGGTCAATAGAGAATTGGAGCAAAGAGTCAATGAAAGAACTCAGGAACTGGCTAAAAAGAACCAACTCCTCCTAGAATACAATCAGCAGATCCTAGAAAAGGATGAAGAAATTAAGCGTATTAACTCCATTTTGGATAAAGACATCTGGAAGCTAAAGTCTCAGATCAAGGAGAACCTACAGGCGAGAATCACCAATAAACGGATGAGCTATGAAGATTTCAAAAAGATATTCCCAGATTCTACCGCTTGCCTTCGCTACTTGGAGCAAGTCAAATGGGACAATGGATTTTCATGCAAAGCTTGTGAGCATACTAAATTCTCGAAGAGCTCAAAGGTTTTTCACCGTCGATGCTCACGTTGCGGTCATATAGAATCAGCTACTGCCGGGACGATTTTCCACGGTATCCGTCTCCCGATTGAAAAAGCATTTTACCTGTCCTACACCGTCATTTCCGAGCATAGCAAACTCACGCTGGAAGAGCTTTCCCAGTTGCTGGATCTCAGAGTAAACGCGATAAGTAGCTTCAGGGTAAAGGTCAAATTGCAACTTGAAATGAAGGGGATTCATCAACCTGAATGGGAGGACATCGTGCTGGAGCGATCGCATGAACTCAACTGATTTCAAGCAATTATCATTGGTAGTCAAATCCTGATAATAAAGCGTGAACGAATTTCTAAAAACCCCCTAAATTAATTAAATAGACGTTTTTTCAATGAAAACAAAGCAGGAATTGACATCCAGAAATCGTTAGTTCCCAAACATTTTTTCAATCGATTTCGAAGTTATTTTTTCTTAAAATCTTCCAGTGGTGGTAGTTTCATTTACCACTGGAGCAAGTATGTGTCTCTAGTTATTAACTAAACCAAACCCAATACGCCAAATGGAAAAATTGCTACCTGAGCGGGGAAATACTTGGCATCTGAACAAGTATATAATTTTAGCCCTTCTCCTATTCTCATTCTTTACTGTCCATGATTCGTTTGGACAAAATGTTCCGGTCAGCGGCACTGTTGTCGATGACACTGGATTTCCTCTTCCAGGAGTGAATGTGGTCATCAAAGGAACCACCAACGGAACTGTCACTGACCTTGATGGTAAGTATTCCTTAGAAGTCCCAGAAGCCGCAGTTTTGGTATTCACCTTCGTGGGATTTCAAACGGTAGAGGAGCCAATAAATGGAAGAACTACCATTAACGTGACACTTGGAGAAGATCTATCTGATCTTGATGAGTTTGTAGTCGTCGGATATGGTATTCAGCGTAAAAGCGATTTGACAGGTGCGATCTCCAGTGTCAAATCTGAAGATATCAGTCGACTGCCTGTTTCCGATGTGACCCAATCCCTTCAAGGACGCGTCAGTGGTGTTCAGATTACCCAAAATTCCGGTGCTCCAGGAGCGGGCTCTACAGTTAGGATTCGTGGTGTCGGTACATTGAACAATTCAAATCCTCTGTATGTAGTCGACGGGATGCTGCTTGATGATATCAATTTCCTAAACCCAAATGATGTGGAATCCATGGAGGTATTGAAAGATGCCTCTGCCACGGCTATTTACGGATCGAGAGGTGCAAATGGGGTAATCATCGTCACTACGAAACAAGGTTCATTTGACACAGATACGCGAGTAACTGTGGATGCATACACAGGTGTGCAGCAAGTAGCTAATAAAATCAACCTCGTAAACGCCCGTGAATTTGCGCAGCTGGCAAATGAGCTGGAACAAAATGTAGGGAATCAGCCAATTTATAATGTAAATGATTACCAGGAAGGAACAGATTGGCAAGATTACATCTTCAGAAATGCTCCAATCAATAACATTAGCATTGGCGCGAATGGAGGTTCAGCGAAAACAAACTTCAACCTAAGTGCGAATTACTTCAATCAACAAGGTGTGGTCAAAGAATCAGAATTCGAACGTTTGACAATCCGATTGAACAACCAGTACAAAATGAGCGAAGCAGTGACTTTTGGTCACAACCTTTCTTTCATCTATTACAATCAGCAAAATGAGCCTGGGGTAATTGGAAATGCATATCGTGCGTATCCGATTTTCGAGCCTACTCAGCCTGATGGAAGCTATACCAACACAGCTCCAGTAGGAAATCCCGCTGCACAATTTGAGTACAACTCAAATAACCGCACCAACAACTACCGTGGAGTGGGTAACTTCTTCATGGATGTGAAATTCCTTAAGAACTTCACCTTCCGAAGTAATGTTGGGCTAGACCTGGTATTTCAGGACTCTAAGAGCTTTACTCCTGTTTACTTTGTCTCCCCTACCCAGCAGAATCCCGAGAATTCTGTAAATGTTTCCAATATGAGAAATACAAATATTCTCTGGGAGAATACACTGAACTACAGCAAAGAGTGGGAAGACCATCGGCTTAACTTGCTGGGCGGTATTACCACCCAAGATTTCTATACAGAATCCCTAGGTGGAGGAAGAAGGAATCTTCCAGGTGAAGACCCTTCACTTTGGTATTTGAATGCCGGTGAACTGACCTCCCAGACCAATTCTAATTCAGGAGAGTCCTGGGCTATGCTTTCCTACCTTTTCAGAGCAAATTATACGTTCAAAAACAAGTTTCTCTTTACAGGTACATTTAGAAGAGATGGATCTAGCCGATTTGGGGAAGAGAGAAGATATGGAAATTTCCCTTCCATTGCACTTGGGTATAATATCATCGAAGAAGGATTCCTTCAAAACCAAAATTTTCTTTCCAATCTGAAAATACGCGGTAGCTGGGGAAAAATCGGAAACGACAAGATCTATGTATATGAAGGCCGTCCTGTAGTAAATGGAAATCAAAACGCCGTATTCGGTGAAAATGAAGAGTTGGTTTACGGTGCGACAATAACCAGGCTTTCTAATCCATTTATTCAATGGGAAGAAACAGTTACCTCAAATATTGGTTTCGAGTTTGGCTTTTTTAATGAGAAATTGACAGGTGAGTTGGACTATTACACTAGAACCACCAACGACATCCTGGTAGCAGTTCCGATTCCATCTTATGTTGGTGCATCCAACAATCCTGTTGTCAATGCAGCAAATGTGAAGAATTCAGGGGTTGACCTTACGTTAAATTGGAGAGATCAAAAAGGTGACTTTTCCTACAATTTTGGAATCGTTGCTTCCACTGTGAATAACGAAGTATTGGATTTGGGAGATGGTAATGAGGCTATCTTCGGAGGAGCTGTAGGAATCTCAGGCTACCTCGGGTCCAGAACGATCGTAGGTGAATCAATCGGACATTACTATGGCTACAAGACAGCAGGTGTGTTCCAAAATGAAGCTGACCTTTCTTCCATTCCAAAGCGAGGACCAGAAGTAGCTGGTGACTTAATCTATGAAGATACCAATGGAGACGGAGTTGTCAACAGCAATGACCGGGTAATTCTTGGAAGCCCAATTCCTGATCTGGTTTACGGTTTCAATTTCGGCTTTGACTACAAAGGCTTTGATCTAAGTGCAGATTTCAACGGTACACTCGGAAACGAAATCTACAATGCGAAGAAGCAAACCCGCTTCAACACCTACAATTTTGAAACAAGCTACTTAGACAGATGGACCGGTGAAGGCACAAGTAATTCTGAACCTAGAGTTACGAATGGCGGACACAACTACGAAGTCTCTGATAGATTTGTAGAAGACGGTTCATTCTTGAGATTGAGAAACATCCAAGTTGGCTACAACTTCTCTGAGGTTGTTTTAAGTAAGGTAAAGCTTCAAAACTTCCGAGTTTACCTATCCGGCACAAATGTCTTGACATGGACAAAATACTCAGGATACACGCCTGAAATCGGCGGTGGAAATGTACTAGGAACTGGATATGACAGCGGTCTATACCCAGTAGCAAGAACGTTTAACGTAGGCGTCTCAGCCAGCTTCTAAACCCAAAAACAAATGAAAAATAAGATAAACCATAAAATAGCAGTCCTAGGCCTCGGCATTCTGATGAGTTTTGGGATAGTATCCTGCGAAGATTACTTGGAGAAAGCACCATTAGGTCAACTCACTTCTGAGAATTTCTTCAAAGATGCAACTCAGGCAACTCAAGCGGTTAATGCGATTTACGCGCATCTGAGAAGTTTCAATGTGCATGTATTTTCCTATATAGGTGTCACAGACATCGCTTCAGATGATGCAGACAAAGGTTCTGTGCCCGGCGATGCGGGATTCCTGCAGGACATCAATGACTTCACCTTTGACGCAAATAATTCTGCAGTAAACGGAATATGGTCAGGTTATTTTCAAGGAATTTTCCGCGCTAATCAGGTGATCGCAAATGTCCCTGAAATCGATATGGATGAGGAACTAAAAACCAGATTGATCGGCGAGGCAAGATTTCTAAGAGCCTATTTCTACTTCTTTTTAGTGAGAACTTATGGAGACTTGCCTTTGATCGAAACCCCGTTGAACCCTGATGAGTATCAACAAGCGCGTGTATCCAAAGAAACGATTTATGCATTCATAGAGGAAGATTTAGAATTTGCGGCAGCAAATCTGCCAGAGAAGTCTGAATATCCGGCTTCTGAACTAGGTAGAGCTACAGCTGGAGCTGCAAAGTCATTTTTGGCTAAAGTGCACCTTTTTCAAAATGAATTTCAGGAAGCCTATGATATGGCTCAGGAAGTGATTGCCAGTGGTGAATATGAGCTTTATCCCGATTACGAAGGCATTTTCCGTAGAGAAGGTGAGCATTCTTCGGAAAGTATTTTCGAAGTGTCCACCGTTGCGCTCGAAGCTGGTGGTGGCGGATCTCAGTTTAACGAGGTGCAGGGAATCCGTGGCAATCCAAATAACGGCTGGGGCTTCAATGGACCATCGGATGATTTGATGGCTGCTTATGAAGAGAATGATCCAAGACTTGCAGCGACCATAATTAACGAAGGTGATACTTTGCCTTCAGGAGAGATTGTGATGCCAGATCCAAATATGGGTGCTAATGCCCGTTTTAGTAGAAAAGCTTGGTTGCCGGAAAGACCACCGTCTGGCTTTGGTAACAGTGGTGCAAATATCCGCTTATTCAGATATGCTGATTTGCTTTTGATCGCAGCAGAGGCGGCTAACGAAATCGGGAATTCTAGCCAAGCGTTGGAATATGTCAACCTGGTGAGAGAAAGAGCCCGTCAAGGCAATGAGGATATTTTACCAGACTTGACTATGACTGAGCAGTCCGAACTAAGAGAAGCCATCTATCATGAGAGAAGAGTGGAATTAGCCATGGAGCAACACAGATATTTTGATTTGGTGAGACAAGGAAGAGCACAGGAAGTGTTCGCAGCACTAGGAATCACCTGGACTCCTGGCAAGCATGAAGTTTATCCAATACCTCAGTCAGAAATCGACATTAGCGGAGGTTCAATCATCCAGAATCCGGGGTACTAAACCCCTTGACTCCCGCTTACTTGCTGTGGTGGGAGTCTCCTTTTCTTTTATATTTCACCTAATTTTTAAGCTATGAAATCGAACATCAATCAGTCCATACACCAAGGAATGATCATCCGCGATGTGAGATTCCACGTGACAATTAAAATCAAGTAACACATGAAAAACCCTTTGCCCCTCCCCATTCTCACCTTAGCTGTATTTTCATTTGCTTGCCAACAAGCAGATGAAAATACCAATACCATCAAGGCGACACCATATGATATTCATGTGGAACTCTCTTGGGATAAAGATCCAAAAGCAGACTCCTATGGAGTATGGATAAGTATGGATGATGATCACTATACCAGACGGGCTGTGCTAGAGGACACGATTTACTTGGATTTCGTGAATGACCTCGGGATGGAACTGGATCTGAACTACGAGGTCAGAGCTTATTCCGGTGAGGATTCTACCATCGTTGGAAGAGCGGCCACCAAAACTCATAAAATGACGGATGAAGAACTTCTGGATATGGTGGAGTTCTATACCTTCCGCTATTTCTGGGATGGAGCTGAACCGAATTCTGGTCTAGCTCCAGAGCGAATTCACATCGATGGAGAATATCCGCAAAACGATGCCCACGTCATAACAACAGGAGGTTCTGGAATGGGCATCTTCGGTCTGATCGCAGGGATGGAAAGAGGCTGGATCACCAAAGAACAAGGAGTAGCACGATTTGAGAAAATCGTGGGTTTTCTGGAAAAAGCAGACAAATTCAAAGGGGTTTGGCCGCACTGGATAAACGGACAAACCGGAAAAGTGCAGCCTTTTGGCCAAAAAGATAATGGGGGCGATCTGGTAGAGTCTGCCTACCTGATGCAAAGCCTTATCGCCGTTCGGGAATATTTCAAAGATGGAGATGATAGACAAAAAGCGGTTGCAGACCGAATAGATCAACTCTGGAAAGAAATGGACTGGACATGGTACACTCGAGATGGGCAGGATGTGTTGTATTGGCACTGGTCACCGGAGTTTGCTTGGGACATGAATTTCCCACTGGAAGGATACAACGAATGTCTTATCACCTATGTACTCGCAGCTTCCTCTCCTACTCACACGATTGATCCAGCGGCTTACCACAAGGGATGGGCAAGAAGCGGAGGAATCAAATCCGAAAAGGAAGCTTTTGGCTATGAATTGGTCTTAAAGCATAATGGAGCTGAAGAAAAGGGCGGACCCCTTTTCTGGGCCCATTATTCCTATTTGGGCTTAAATCCTATGGGATTGAAAGATAAATATGCAGACTATCAAAAGCTAAATACTAACCATACGCTTATCAACCGAGCACACGTAGTTGAAAATCCAAATGGATTTGCCGGCTACGGAGAAGATCTCTGGGGACTGACTGCTTCCTACTCTATCAACGGCTATAATGCGCATTTTCCTAGAAATGATACAGGAGTAATTTCGCCAACTGCTGCGATTTCATCTATTCCTTACACTCCGGAAGAGTCCATGAAAGTGATCAAAAACCTCTATTACAATTATGGTAAAAAGGTGCTTGGAAGATATGGTTTCTATGATGCTATGAGTCCTGAGCATGATTATTATCCTGAGCGATACCTTGCGATCGATCAGGGCCCGATGGTCGCTATGATAGAAAACTATAGAACTGGACTAGGTTGGAAATTATTTATGGGCGCACCTGAAGTTCAGGAAGGATTGAAAAAGCTGGGCTTTGAAGGTCCAAACATTGCCAAATAGAAAAGTTGATATACTTTTACGATCAGTTAATCCCCCTATCCATAGTTGGTTAGGGGGATTACTTTTTACAGGCTCACTTCACTTTGATCGAAGATCACAATCCTGTAATTTCCGATCAAAATCCCCTATCATGACATCCTCCAATCTTCTGAAAGTAGCGCTAGCTCAAATTTCACCCGTTTGGCTAGACAAATTTGCCACACTTGAGAAAGTAAAAACTTCTATCAAAGAAGCTGCGGCTCAAGGTTGTGAGTTAGTTGTATTTGGAGAGGGGCTGGTACCTGGTTATCCTTTTTGGATGTCAATTACCAATGGATCCGCTTGGGATGATAAAGTGCAAAAGGAAATTCACGCACATTATTTAAGAAATTCGGTTCAGATTGAAAAAGGAGATTTGCTGGAGATTCAAGAGCTAGCTAAAAGTTTGAAAATTGCCATTTACTTGGGAATTATCGAAAGACCCATAGATAAAGGTGGCCACAGTATCTATTGCTCGCTGGTGTATATTAACACTGATGGTGATATTAAATCCGTTCATCGCAAACTTCAACCTACCTACGAAGAACGGCTCACTTGGGCTCCTGGCGATGGAAATGGGCTACAAGTTCATACGTTAAAGGAATTTACTGTCGGAGGGCTCAATTGCTGGGAAAACTGGATGCCTTTGGCAAGAACGGCCTTGTATGGTTTGGGAGAAAATCTCCATATCGCAGTTTGGCCAGGAGCTGTCAGAAACACAGAAAATATCACCCGGTTGATTGCTCAGGAAAGTAGATCCTTTGTTATTTCTGTTTCAAGTTTGATGAGTAAAACTGACTTTCCAGCTGGAACACCTCACCTAGATTTGATTCTTGAAAACGCTCCCGAAATTTTAGCGGATGGCGGTTCCTGCATTACAGGTCCAGATGGCAAATGGATCTTGGAGCCTGTGGCAAATAAGGAAGGTCTTTTGATTGAGACCTTGGATTTCAATCGGGTTCTGGAAGAGCGCCAGAACTTTGATCCCGTTGGACATTACTCTAGACCTGATGTGCTTCAGTTGAGTGTGAATAGAGAGAGGCAGGCGAGTGTGAAATATGAAAATCAACTCAAATCCATGAAATGAAGTCTATATTATGCTATATATTTTCAATTCCTATCACTAATCACTACACTACCCCCATGCCAATTAAGAATATTCTGATCATATCATTTTCTATACTACTAGTTTCCTGTACTGTAAAAAGGTCAAAAATGCAGGAGAGTCAATCAGATTTAGAAGGTAATAGAGGGAATTTTGATTTGGCTATTTTACACCTTGATAATGCTATTGTTTTAACTCCAACCAATAGTAGGTTATTTTATAAAAAAGCAAATTACTTAATTAATTTAGAGCAATTTCAAGAAGCTCTACAAGCTATTAACCTAGGAATAGAATTTACTGACAAGATGGGTTTATACTATTTAAAAAAGGCCGAAATATTTCATGGACTAAGTCAACTAGACTCTTCCTCATTTTATTACAACCTTTCTATTCAAAACAATCAAAACCCTGAAGAAGTCTATGAGAGAAGCGCAAGATCTTATATGAAGTTGGCTTTATATGATTCTGCCCTTTCGGACATTAACAGGGCTATTCAGATCAACCCCAACTACATTGAAGCTTATAATACAAGGGGTGATATTTATTATGATGAATTTGATTACGAAAATGCCATTAACGATTACACATTTGTGATTGATAATCCAATAGACGATGATGTCCTGACTGGATCTGCTTTTGTACACAGAGGCGGAAGTTTCTATAGAAGAGGTAATCTAAAATTGGCCTGTAAGGATTGGAAATTGGCAGTAGAACTAGGTATGCCTCAAGCTTCCATTTTGATAGATGATTTTTGTAATTAATTTGAAATACTAGACTGGCACTTCAGATAATTGCTTTACAAAAAAACCAGCGCCCTCTGTGGTGCCTTAGTGTCCTCCGCGGTTAAAAAACCTTTTAATTTCCACATACCGAGACATTTCCCTAGATGTGACGGGAATTGAATCTATTTTTGACGTATGAAATCGAGTATGACTAAAAAAGTCACACACTGGCAAGATCTAACCATGCGAGATTCCATCTGACCATAAAAAAGTAATTATTAACAGATGAATACCATGACTGTAGAAAGAACCATATCCATCCGGGGACTTTTTCGGATCAGCAGACCGATTAATCTGTTGATGGTGGGATTCGCACAGTTCATGACCGCTTATTTTTTGGTAGGCACTACCAATGCCGGCTTGCCTGTTCTTCAGGATTACAAACTGTACTTGATCATTTTCTCCACCTTATTGATCACTGCTGCTGGCTACATGATCAATGACTATTACGATGTCAAAATCGACTATGTCAATAGACCAAATGAGGTTGTAGTGGGGAAAGGAATCAAAAGAAGAGTCATCATTCTGCTTCACTCATTTCTAAATTTCACTGCGATTGGGCTGGGATATCTCGTCAGTCCAAAAATTGCTTTCATCAATTTTGTAGCGGCATTTTTACTTTGGATTTACAGCAATCAGCTTAAAAGAGAACCTTTTATTGGTAATGTGACCGTTGCATTTCTCACTGGACTTTCTATTTATATCATTGCTATTCATTACCAGAAAGCTGAGTTACTGGTTCTGACCTATGCCATATTCGCTTTCTTCCTTAATCTCATTCGTGAGATTATTAAAGACATAGAAGATAGACAGGGAGATAGAAAACACGGTTGCAGAACATTGCCAATTGTACTTGGCTTTCGCAAAACAAAAGCAGTTATTTTCTTGATTGCGGCAGTATTTATCTGTGCAATTTTGATTGTAATGTTCAAACTTGACCGACCCATTATTTTTGCCTATTTCGGTGGTCTGGGTATCTTTTTTATGTATTTCATGTACCGAATCTACCTAGCTGATCGCAAGGATCATTTTACTCAGTTAAGCACCATTGCCAAAATATTGATGTTGGTTGGGACGCTGAGTATGGGGCTTTTATAACTTCATTATTCGATAGTCAGCATTCAAATTTCATCATTTATTATTCCTAAAGAGTGTATAATAAAGAGTAATACGATTTGAAATAGTCTTTCTTTCAAAACTGTATGATTTCCCATAGAGCCTATAATCATTGCTTATCGATGAAAAATTATGATTTCTGGTGAAAGCAAGCCCCAGTCTCCAATACTCTAATGAGAATCCATATAGATAATTAGTATGGTATTTCTTAGAGATCGTTTCCACTGCATTCAAAGCATCCACAACTTCTTGAGTCCAGTCAATGCCATCAGGGATTTTGTCGAAATGAGGGCTGGAGGAAAAACTAAAAACCGGTACTATTCCGGCTATTAAATTGAATTTCAAAAGATTAAAACCAAATAAGTTCAATGACCCTCCGATTGGTAATTCCAAGTTTCTACTCACATAAGAAATCACCTTCTTAGAGTCAATTGGAAATCCTTCAATTGGAGTGGTCGCAAATATGGAAGCATATGATTTATAATATTGTGCCTCAATAGTTCCTTTAAATCTACTTCCAAAAGAATGTGCATATTGAACATAAGGCATCAACCTAGCATCGGAATTCCTTAAATTGCCTTCATAGATCGCCAAGGCATCTATTTGAATATAGGAGTTATTAAACTTCTCTTCGTTTGAAACTATTCCGAATCCTACTTTAAACTCCTGACTGCAGGCCAATAAAGGAATCAGGAATACAGACACAAAAAACAACGAAAATCTATAATTCATAAATTAAATAATTGAAAAACAATTAGATAGATTTTAAACCAGCAGCATAACTAAATATGAGCTAAGAAAAGTAAGTGTAAACAAACTCCATAAATATAAACTTAAAAAGTTAATATGATTATCCGCAATCATACCAGTATGGGTAAATTGAAGCAATGATGAGTCTGTCAAAGAGTTTTTGACCAAAATATCTTCGGTTGAGTTTGTAACAAAACTCGTCCAGATAGTTCTGCATCATTCGTTCACTGATCATATGGTATGTCTGCAGGTGTTTCTTTAAGTTACTGATTGCAATATGAACCCACTTGAGGTTAAAATTGCCTTCTTTGGTTCCAGAGATTTCACTGACATGAACATCAATACAATCACTCAGATCTGAGAAGGTGGTACTCTTATCTGTTTGAAGTACAGCGTTTGAATCAATGTAGTCTTTGATTAAATGCTGTGCTGTTTTTGCCTCCAAGTTCTTTATCTTCTTCATTTTGAAGTATCTGCAGCTCTTGTCACCTTTACCCGACTCAGGATCTTCTAAAGGCGTGGATTCAGCCATGACAGCCACTTTTGACTGTTTTTGACTGCCTCTTCCTCGCTTGAGTTGGCTTCGGACCTTGGCCTTGGTGGCTTTTCCCACGAATGCCTCATCGTATTCCACCATGTCCTCCAGTCGGTAGCGGTCATCCCGTTGCCCCATCACCACGCGGAGCTTGTGATACATCCTGAAAACCGGTTCGTAGCGTTTCATTCCCAGCTGTCGCTGGAGTTCTGCTGCACTGAACCCTTTCTTGGTGGCGGTGATGAACGTAATGGCCATCATCCAGGTCCTAATTGGCAGATTACTGCTCTGCATGACCGTACCACTCCTGATACTGGTTCTGAATCCACAGGAAGCACACTGGAAGGAAAGCTTATTTTCAAGCCAATAATGATTCAATCCAGCACACTTCTTACAGATAATTCCCTGATGGATCCTTTGTTCTTTGATGAATTCGATACAAGAAGATTCGTCTGGAAATCGATTAATGAAATTGATAATATTCATGGCCAAAACCATTTATTTCGACCTAATTTAAAACGAGTTAAAACCTCAATAAAGCAATTGTCACCAACTGTCAATAAGAACTTATTTGGTTACTGGTGTCTTTGCGGATATACATAAAAGTTAATTTAAATATTTCCCCATAATATCAAATGTTAATTTTTTTATGATTTTTAGTACAAAAGCTTTCAAATCCCAAACTCTTTTTGATTCTTGATTTTGAAAAAATAGATATTCTTCAACTTAGCTTAGCTGATCTTTACCTTTAGAATTAACCCCGTAAATCTTAAATCCGAAATCATAAGTCACAAATCTTCCCTATTTTCAGGCAAATTTTTCAATCATGCTAGACAGCAAATTACTTGTAATCAAGATCGGGTCGAATGTACTGACTCAGGAAAATGGACTTCCTGATTTAGATCGCATGGAAAAGCTTGTGGCCCAAATCCAAGCGCTAACCTCTCTCGGTAAGAAAGTCGTCTTGGTAAGTTCGGGCGCAGTAGCTTTTGGGAGACAAGCAATTCCTCTTCCCGAGAAACTCAACCCAGTTTTCAAAAAACAAATCTGGGCTTCCACCGGTCAAATCCGACTCATCAATCAATACCAGAATTTCTTCGAAAAACATAAGCAGCCCGTTGCGCAGATCTTGGTGACCAAGGAGGATTTTCGGGATAGAAAGCATTTCTTGAACATGAAAAACTGTGTGCAAGCCTTGCTTTCACAGGGCATCTTGCCTATTATCAATGAAAATGACACGGTTACCATTACCGAGCTGATGTTCACCGATAACGATGAACTGGCTAGTCTCACCGCTGCGATGATCAATGCAGACACCATGATGCTGCTTACGAATGTGGATGGGATTTTCACTGGAAACCCTTCAGATCCCGATTCTCAACTCATAGAAAAAGTAGCTTCTAAAATGCCTGAAGTTTCTAACTATATCTCAGCGTCCAAGTCATCTTTTGGCCGGGGTGGAATGCTTACCAAGTATGCCATGGCCAAGAAATCTGCCGATCTGGGCATTCAGGTTATAATCGCTAATGGCAAGCGGGAGAATGTATTGGGAGAATTTGCTGACAAAAGCTTGCGATGTACTTGGTTTGAACCTCAAAAAGCAAAACATGGTGCAAAGAAATGGCTGGCCCATGGAGAGCATTACTACGTAGGAGAGATCACAATCAATGAAGGAGCGAAAAGCTCCCTCACGGCAGAGGTAATCCGCAGTCTCTTGCCAATTGGAATTATTAAACTTGAAGGAGAGTTTTCCAAAGGAGATATACTTCTGATCAGAGACGAAACAGGTCATAAAATCGGCCTGGGGAGAGCAGAGTATTCCTCCAAAGTAGCCAATGAACGCATTGGCCAAAAGAACCAAAAAGCATTAATACACTACGATTACCTCTATATTTTCGATCATGACTGAGTACCAAGATATTTTTGAAGGAGTAAAAAAAGGAGCTAGAAAACTGACTGGACTCAGTAATGAGAAGGTAAATCAGGTTCTGCACAATCTGGCAATTTTGGCAGTTGAAAACACTTACTTCCTTTTGGAAGAAAACCAGAAAGATCTGGATCTCATGGAGCCAGACAATCCCATGTATGATAGGCTTTTGCTGACAGAAGAACGAATTCAAACTATCGCTGGGGAAATCATTCAGGTGAGTGCATTACCAAGTCCGCTTCATCATGTCTTGGAAAGTAAAACCCTTGAAAATGGACTTTCTCTGAAAAAAACTACCGTACCTCTTGGGGTGATCGGGATCATTTACGAGGCTAGACCCAATGTAACTTTTGATGTATTTACACTGGCTCTCAAATCAGGAAATGGATTGGTACTGAAAGGTGGTTCGGATGCTGATCATTCCAACCGAGCAATC
This sequence comes from Algoriphagus winogradskyi, assembly GCF_900182815.1. GTDB lineage: Bacteria > Bacteroidota > Bacteroidia > Cytophagales > Cyclobacteriaceae > Algoriphagus > Algoriphagus winogradskyi. The sequence goes on from NZ_FXUA01000001.1 coordinate 671,657, forward strand.
ATGAGTTTGATCCATCAAGTGTTAGAACTCAATGAGCTGCCAACTGAAGCATTCCAGCTTTTACCTGCGGAAAGAACAGCCACGAAAGCACTCTTGGAAGCAGTTGGTTTTGTCGACGTCATTATTCCACGGGGATCTCAGGGCTTGATCAATTTTGTCAGAGAAAATGCAAAAGTGCCAGTGATCGAAACTGGAGCCGGCATCGTGCATACTTATGTCGATGAATCCGCGGATTTGGAAAAAGCGAAAGAGATTGCCTATAATTCAAAAACCCGTAGACCAAGTGTATGTAATTCTCTGGATTGTCTAATAATTCATGAAGCAAAATTGTCCGTTTTAAATGACTTGATTCAGCCGATGTTGGAAAGCAAGGTTCAGGTTTTTGCAGATGAAAAGGCTTATGCAGCTCTAGATTCCCACGAATTGATTTCAAAAGCTGATGAGTCTCACTTTGGAACAGAATTCTTAGGGCTGAAATTAGCCATCAAAACTGTGGCAAATCTGGATGAAGCCTTAGATCATATTGCTATCTATTCTTCAAAGCATTCTGAAGCTATAGTTGCTGAAAACCAGGAGACTCTTGATCGCTTTTTACTGGAAGTGGATGCAGCGGCAGTTTATGCAAATGCCTCCACAGCTTTCACTGATGGAGCTCAATTTGGTTTGGGTGCAGAAATCGGCATAAGTACCCAAAAGCTCCACGCCCGTGGACCTATGGCGCTGAAAGAGCTTTGTAGCTATAAGTGGATCGTGAGAGGAAATGGACAGGTCAGAAAGTAGTTCGCAGTTTTCAGTGGTCAGTTTTGAGTTTATAGCCCTTCCCTTTTCTTTATGGAAAGATTGAAAAATTGGCCGGAAATGTCCTTTGAGGTGTAATCCCAAACGCCAGAGGGTTTGGGATCTCCTCGAAGGTCTTCTACTCGAAAACCTTCGAGGTTAGAAAAAAACCTCAAAGGTTACCCTGCGGTACAGTAGATTTCCCTTAATTTCGCATCAACCCATCAAAATCAAATATTCCCTTGAAACGTCTCGCAATCTTAGCTTCAGGATCTGGTAGTAATGCTGAAAAAATCATGGAGCATTTCCAGAATTCAAAAATTGCAGAAATAGCATTGGTTGCTTCAAATAAGTCAGATGCTTTTGTGTTGGAGCGGGCAAAGAAATTCGACGTTCCTACTTTTACTTTTTCCAGAAAAGAAATGGACGCTGGTGTTCTGCTTGAGAAATTACAGGAAGAAAACATTGACTGGGTGATTTTGGCAGGCTTTTTACTGAAAATCCCGGTTGAGTTAACCAGAGCTTTCCCTGATCGAATGGTGAATATTCACCCTGCTCTTTTACCCAAATACGGAGGAAAAGGCATGTATGGAAGTTTTGTCCACGAAGCTGTAAAAGCTGCTGGAGATACAGAAACAGGCATCACCATTCATCTTGTCAATGAAAACTACGACGAGGGAAGAATCGTGTTTCAGGCTTCTACCCCACTCACTTCAGAGGACACACCAGATTCAATAGCTCAGAAAGTGCATGCATTGGAGCATAAGCACTTCCCTGAGGTGATTGAAGGGTTATTGTGACATATAACAACTTATAAACACATCAAAATCATTAACAAGTGAAGTGAGGTATTAAAGCGAAAATCAAATTTATATTCTCACCTATCACCTTACCTGCATCCACTTTTTACTCTCCCGATCCACAAAGGTGATCGGCACAAACTTATCCGTAGGAGCACCGATAAAATAAACGGTCCAGTTTGGATCATGTTTAGTGAGCATTTCGGAGATACAGTCTGCTCTGTGAGCAGTAGGATTCAGACAATCATCCCAATAGAATAATTCTACTTTGTAATGAAGTGACTTCACTTCATTATTGATGATCACCTGGATGTCTATATTTTGTTTGCCAGGTAGATTCGGGATAGGAATGGCGATGTGACTCATGTGTTTGTGTGTTTTGGGTAAGGATTAATTCATGAATTGAGGTTGTAAAGTGAAAGCTGGTTTTTCTAAGATTTTAAAATATTGCGGTTTAGAGCAGATTCTTGATTAGGAAATATCGGGTTCTAGAACCTTCTACGCACCACTTCCTATGACCACTATTGTGCCAGCTAGAATAGCCTAAAACAGACAGTTTGGAAGTTCAAGCGGCTAAAGGCACTTAAGTCTTCGAACAAAATTGTTCGCAAATGGGCAAACAGCAGTTAACGTATTCTGCAAAAGATCAGTATCTTGAATCATGTTTTTTCAACGCTACTGGGTATTATTTTTAAAAAACCGGATTGGATTGAATCTAATCAGCAAGGAATTTCACGACTACTATTTAAGGTTTTTGGCAATACTTATTCTAGGTGTTTTTTATTCTAATTCTAATGCACAAACATCAACTACAAGAATCAAGTACTTCGGTCTAGAGGATGGGATTTCACAAGTTTCTATCAATGACCTGATACAAGATAAAAGGGGCTTTGTGTGGATTGCTACTCAGGATGGGTTGAACCGCTTCGATGGCAAAGAATTCAAAGTTTACAAATACAGCGAAATAGATTCAACCACGATTCATGGGAACTACACCAACAAAATCTTTGAAGATACTTCAGGTAAAATCTGGATAGGAACGATCGGAAATGGGCTGAGTTATTATGAACCTGACCAAGATCGTTTTCATCGTATCACATTAGCGAATTCTACAGATAAAAATGAAATCATCTCCTCTCTACTAAACGATCAAGATGGGAATCTGTGGGTAGCATCGAGCATCTCTGGACTTCATCAACTATCAAATAAAACTGATAAACAGAGTGCTTTTTTCAAAAACAAACCACTGACTACATTGTCTTTGGACAAAAAAAACACACTCTGGATAGGCTCCCAAAATGGAGAAATTTTCAACATAGACCCTACCAACACTAATTCATTTGATGAAGCCCCTGAATTCCTTGTGCAAGGTCAAGTAAAAGCACTTTACCCAACAGATCAACAGTTGCTAGTAGGAAGTGATTTTGGTTTGTTTATTTATGATTATGCAAAAAAAACTGCCCAGTTCTTCAACCTCGCCGAATCATCCTCAGCTCCTACCAGACATGTCAACTCATTCTTGAAAGAGAATGATTCAGAAGTATGGGTAGCCACTGGAAGTGGGCTTTACCTCTTCAATTGGAAAACTAAATCTATTCGAAGAAAAATCCTGAAAGATGATAATCAAAAAATTAGCCTAAGCAATGGCACTGTACAGTCCTTGCTGAGAATTTCGGATGAACAAATCCTCGTAGGGACGGCGAATTCATTGAATCAGTTGGATTTTTCAGAACCTTATTTTAAAAATATATCCAAGGATCTGAAAGGGGACCACTTATTAAATGACAACGTAATCTTTTCGATTTTTCGGGATGGGACGGACCTTTGGATAGGTACTTCCGATGGTGGGCTTAATTTGATCAGAGAAGGAAAAAGTTTCGCTTTTACTGAAAACCAAAATGATTCCTATAGCATTTCTGGGTCAGTAGTTCGGGCAATTCTCAAAGATCAAAAAAACAATAGGTTGTGGCTAGCTACTACCCGAGGTTTGAATATGATCAACCTAGAAACTTTTAATCCTACTAATCCCAAATTTCACGTATTCCAATTCGATCCTGAAAATGGGAATAGCATAAGCGATGATTTCCTAAAGGACCTGGCGCTAGACGCGAATCAAAACCTATGGGGAGCCACCAATGGAAAAGGGATTTTCCGGCTGGAATTCGACAATGAAAATAAGTATCAGGTCACAAGAATTAGCAAAAGCACTTCTGATGGCAATTCCTTGATCAACGACGTCGCTCATTGCATACGAGTAGACAACAAAGGGAACATCTGGGTAGGCACTCAAGCCGGGCTCTCCAAACTTAGCTTTGATGGCCCAGACTATACAAAGCCTGTTTTTGATAACTACTCTAGACTAAATGGGGAGGATATGGCACTCTCCCATAATTCAGTTTACGACATCTTGTTTGACCAAAGCGATCGAATCTGGCTCGGTACTAGACATGGGTTAAATTTATTCTTGGGAGACAATAAATTTAAATCCTGGACGGAAAGTCAGCAATTTCCAAATGCTATTATTTACAGTGTTCAGGACGATGAAAATGGAGATCTTTGGCTTGGAACGAACAACGGAATTGTGAAATTTGAACCTGAATCAGAGACCTTTACACATTATGGAGTTGAAGATGGCATCCAAAGCAAGGAATTTGATATCCACGCCAAATTCAAGGATAAAAGTGGGAAAATTTACCTAGGAGGCATAAGCGGAGTCAGTTATTTTCATCCAGCAGACCTGCTGAATATTGATCACCCAAAACCTCTTTATTTCTCAGAACTAAGAATCAAAGATGAAACCATAAAAACCAAAAGTGCACCTGATAATATCTTGCAAAAATCGCTTCTAAACACTTCCAGTCTCACGTTCACCAATAACCAGTTTCCTTTTTTTCTCCAATTCTCTTCCTTGGACTTTCGGATGAATAAAAAGGTAGAATATGGCTACAAGTTGTTGCCAAACAATGAGGATTGGAATATGCTTAAAGATCCGGAAGTCCAATTTCTTAATCTTCCCTCAGGCACGCACACTTTATTGGTGAATGGATTTGCGAGAGGGAAAGAGTGGGATCAGCTGCCATTGGAGATCAGCTTAATCATCCTGCCACCATGGTGGGCCTCTTGGTGGGCTAATATGTTGTATATCATCAGCATCGCACTACTCATCTATTGGGTATATCACTTCCAACTTTCTCGCAAATTAGCATTGGCAGAAAGCTTAAGACTAAAGGAGGTGAATCAACTTAAGAGCAGTTTGTACACAAATATCACCCATGAGTTCCGAACTCCTCTAACCGTGATATTAGGGATGGTCGACACCATTAAGACCAATTTGGATGACAAGGAATCCAACTCAACAGACCGACCGCTGGCGATGATCGAGCGCAACGGGAAAAAATTACTCAAGCTCGTAAACGAATTGCTGGCTACTGCTAAGGCAGAAAGTGGAGAAATGGGTTTGACCTTGATCCAAACTGATGTAGTTCCATTTGTTAAATACATTTGCGAAAGCTTTCAATCCCTCTCAGCAAAGTCAGACATTCAGCTTACAGTGTATTCGGAGGTTGATCATCTAGAGATGGATTTTGACCCAGAAAAACTTTCTGCAATCATCTCCAACCTCATTTCCAATGCCATCAAATTCACCCTTCCAAATGGGAAAATTCTGGTGCATATGAAGGTGGAAAATAGGAGTGGAAAGCAGTCCTTTTTCGTCAAAGTAAAGGATAATGGAATCGGGATTCCAGCAGAAACCATCCCGCATATTTTTGATCGTTTCTATCAAGTAGATCACTCCTCTTCTCGCATCGGCGAAGGAACTGGAATAGGTCTTTCACTGACCAACGAATTTGTAACCATGCTGGAAGGCACTATTTCTGTGAAAAGTGAACTGGAAAAAGGCAGTGAATTTACGGTGCAAATTCCTATTAGCAGAAAAGCCAAATTTGCTACCGAGGTAGATATGGATGAGATTCCTTCAGACTATTTAGCCTCTGAAGATTCAGCTCATTTTGAAATTATAACAACTCATGAAGAATCTGATCTGCCACTTGTACTGATCATCGAGGACAACATGGACGTTGCCTACTACCTGAAGTCATGTCTCGGTGAAAAGTATGAGCTTGTGCATGGACTCAATGGTGAAGAGGGAATAAACTTAGCTTTTGAGAGGGTTCCAGATATCATTATTTGTGATCTCATGATGCCAGGCAGAAGTGGCTATGAAGTCTGTGATGCATTGAAATCTGACGAGAGAACGGATCATATTCCTATTATTATCCTGACCGCCAAAGCCACTGCCAAAGACCGGATTACTGGACTCTCACATGGAGCGGATGCCTACTTGTCCAAGCCGTTTAATAAGGCGGAGCTTTTCACAAGGATAGAACAGTTGATTTTGCTGAGAAGAAAAATGGCTCAGAAATTCCGGCACGAGGAATTAAGTGGAGTGCTAGCCATCAAAAGTGAAACCCCAGAGGCAAAATTCCTCAAACGAACTATTGCAATCATCCGCAAGGAGCTCGATGATCCAGCTTTTTCATCCAAGCATTTGGCATTTCGCCTGAACATGAGTGATTCGCAGGTATACCGTAAACTGAAAGCCATTTCCGGGAAATCCACCGCGATTTTTATTCGCTCTATTCGTCTTCAGCAAGCAAAAGAATTACTTCAAATGAGTGATAAAACTATTTCGGAAGTGGCCTATGAAGTAGGTTTTAACGATCCTTCCTGGTTTAGCAGAGCATTCAAGGAAGAATTTGGATTTGCTCCCAGTACAATACATAAGTAATTTTTTATCAGTTAGTTAAACCAATACCGGTCACCATTTTTGAAAGAATGGTACAAGCTATTTTTTGTATTTGAACAATAGGTTCAAGCAGTTGCAGAAATACTGAATGTAACTAGAGCTCAGATTTTTTAGAATTGCACAGTAATAAATTGGCACCTCACTCAGTCTGGAATTGAAGTGAAATAAAGTATCCTTTTAGTGGATACTTCAACCTACAAATTTTTCAAAACAGTAATTCCTATTATTAAAATTTGAAATAGCCCCAAAAAATAAACCAAACCTTTTCCCACAATTAATACAATATCATGAAAAACAACGACGCTAATTCAAGACGAAAATTCATGGGTTCAGTACTCCTAGGAGCTACTTCAGGAACTCTTGCCATGATCACAAATCCACTAGTTGCTGACAATTCTGCTTTTGATGAAAGACGAATGTCTGACGCAGAAGAGTGGTTCAAAAAAATTAAAGGTAGCCATCGTATTGTCTATGATGGATCTACTCCTCATGACGGTTTTCCGATTATCTGGAACTGGGCTTTTTATTTAAGTAATAATGAGACTGGCTCTAGTGATAGTGACATCACTGCGATGACAGTGCTTCGTCATAATGCAATACCGTTTGCCCTCAAATCCAGCATATGGAAAAAATACAAGTTAGGAGAAGTCTTTGGTGTAAATGACAATTCCACCAAAGCTGCCTCATTGAGAAATCCATATTACGAGCCACAGGAAGGTGATTTTCCAATGCCTGTAATCCAAGGTATAAAGGACATGCAAGCACGGGGTGCTATGTTTTGTGTATGCAATTTGGCACTTTCTGTTTATAGCGGAGCTGTTGCTCAGCAAATGGGGCTTGATGCCACAGAAGTTTATAAGGAATGGGTAGCTGCCGTTCAGCCGGGAATTCAAATCGTTCCATCTGGTGTTTGGGCACTGGGAAGAGCACAGGAAAATGGTTGCGGGTACATTTTCGCCAGCAATTAAAATGAAAAGACACCTAATTATTGCATTAGCCTTGTTAATAACTACAATGGCTAATGCTCAAAAAACACCTGTAAAAGCAGTGTTTGACGTATCAAGTTCGAATGAAGACCTGCATGAAACCGTAGTTCGGCATATAGGATTGATGGCTAAAGCTTATCCTGATTCTGAATTTGAATTGGTAGCTTATGGTGGAGCTTATGCCATGCTCGTCGACGGTATTTCTACAGTAAAGTCGGGAATATCTGAGATTACAAAGATGGATAACGTATCAGTAGTGGTTTGTCAGGTTGCTTTAGAAAAGCATGGCAAAAACAAATCTGACCTTATTCCTGGAGTAGGCTCTGTTCCCGATGGAATCTATGAGCTACTTCTGAGACAGCAAGAAGGTTGGGGCTATATCAAGGAGATGAAGTGAGCACTGAAATCATTTAACAAGAACCTTGAAATTGTGATTATCGCCCGTTGTGAACTCAAAAACCTAAAACTTATTATTCTGGGAAAAAGAAAAAAAATTGACTCTTTTCAAATAACTTATAGAGTTTAAGGCAAACCAGACACAATTATGAGCAGCACCAGTCACCACGATGAGAAAATTGCGAAAATGACTTTCTCTTCGGTCTATCCACATTATGTCACCAAAGTGGAGCGAAAAGGAAGGACCAAAGCCGAATTGCATGAGGTCATTACTTGGCTAACTGGTTTTGATGAACAAGGCATTCAAAACCAAATCGAAGTAAAATCAACTTTTGAGCAATTCTTTGCGGAAGCAAAACTCAACCCTAATGCCAGCCTAATCACTGGCTCCATCTGTGGCTATAAAGTTCAGGAAATCGAAAATACGCTTACTCAGAAAGTACGCTACCTTGACAAGATCGTAGATGAATTGGCGAAGGGGAGAAAAATGGAAAAGATACTGAGGAAAGCTTAAAATAAAATCTTCACCTTGCTTCGTATCATCACAAACCGAAGTAATCCTAGGAAAGTTTGCCGTTCGTGATGACACAAACGGCGGCTTGAAAGTTAAGCTGCAAGTTTCTATGGTAGCAAAGTCTTAACTCTAATCCTTGGTTTTTAACATCTTGATTCTCGACTCGTGGCTCCACTATCTTGATACTTATGTCCAGATACTTGATACTCCAAGCTCACTCACTTTTCAAACTATCCACCGGATTCCTAATCGCTGCTTTAAATGCCTGGGAACTCACAGTTGCTAAGGCTATTAGTATGGCTACCAAACCTGAAACTGCAAATAACCACCACTCAATATCGATTCTATAGGCAAAATCCTGAATCCACTGATTCACTACATACCAGGAAACCGGAACAGCAAGGACGATAGCAACCAATACCAGTTTGATAAAGTCCTTTGAAAGTATAGCGACCACCGTGGTCACTGATGCCCCCAGCACTTTTCTGATTCCTATTTCCTTTACGCGTTGCTCCAAAGTGAATGAAACTAGTCCAAAAAGCCCCAAACAGGAAATCAGAATGGAAAGCCCCGTCAGCATGCCAACGATGGTATTTACCGTTTGGTCAGCTCTATACAATTCTGTAAAGTGATCGTCCAAAAACTGATACTCAAATTCCCGCTCAGGGGTTTGGGTATTCCAGATGGATTCGATCTGGGCAAGCGCTTCAGGGACATTATCTCCACTTATTTTTACAGATAATTCCTCAAAACCCCAATTACGCTGATTAAAAATGGTCAAGGTTTCGATTTTATGATGGAGAGAATTAAAGTTGAAATCCTTTACCACTCCCACTATCCTACCTGCCGAGTCCATTCCGCTGAATCCAAATTGCGAACCTATCAATGACTCGATATCCCTACCCTCTCCATCTTTCAAAATAAGCTCTTTGGCGAGGGACTCATTGATCAGATAGGTATTTCCATTGTCTGCCTCAGTGTCGTTAAAATTTCTCCCCGCTATCAATTCAATTTCATACACATCCAAAAAATTAGGATCCACTACAACCTGCGACGTAGCCAGATTTACTGCTGGTCCTGATCCGTGAAATGTAATTCCTGTCTGGTGAAGATTATTGCCAAGTCGCTGTCCGGAAGCAGTGACATCTTGCACTTGCGAGCTTCCAAGCAAAGCCTGTTTCAATGTCTCATACCGCTCAGTGTATCGCTGACCAAACGGAATTGTTATTACTTGTTCATGTGAAAACCCAAGGTCCTTTTCCTGCATGAACCTTACTTGCCGAGAAGCAAACAAAGTAGAAATAATCAGGAAAATAGCACAGCTAAACTGCACGACTACCAATACATTTCTGAAATCAGCCTTCCTTTTACCACTTACTGGAGAGCCTTTCAATACGTTCACTGGATTAAAACTGGATAAGTAAAGCGCAGGATACAAACCGGAAAGAATTCCTACCATAACAGCCCCCAGCAGCATAAATCCAAAGAATAAAGGATTAGTAAATAAAGGAAATTCAAGTTGGCGCTGACTGAATTGGTTTAATAAGGGTAATGCCAGAAATACGAAAACAGCTGCAAGTAACATGGCCATCAAGCTGATCACAATGGACTCACCGATAAATTGCAAATACAATTGAGTTTTGGAAGCGCCGGAAGCTTTTCTCACACCAATTTCCATGGCACGGCTTATTGATTTGGCAGAGGATAAATTCACAAAATTGATCCCAGCGATAAATAGCACGATCAACGCGATGTAGAAAAATATCCGGGTATAGGCTCCATCAAATTTTTGGTAATTGATATAATCATGAGTGATATCTGTAGATCCTGCATGGACTTCACTTAGAGGTTGAAGAAAAAGCTCATACCCACCTGCTCCTTCTTCTCCCATATGGGAAACCAAAAAAGCAGGGAATTTCGATTCCATTGCTTCAATATCCGCCCCTTCACTCAATTCCAAGTAAGTAGTCAACCAATTTCCTCCCCAATTTCCCATTGCCTGAGGCCCAGCATAGGTATTCAGAGAAACTAAGCCTTCAAACTGCAAATGGGAATTATCGGGAATATCAGCCATAATCCCTGTCACGGTGAAAAAAGTACTATCCTGATTAGCCACAGGTAATACTTTGCCTAGTGCAGGTTCATTTCCAAAAATCTTTTCCGAACTGGAAGTGGTCAACACAATACTATAAGGCTCCGTTAAGGCATTTTCAGGATCTCCTGCCAATATTTGAAAATCAAACAGAGCAAAGAAGGAATCGTCAGCAGAAAGTGTAGTAGCCAAAACCACTTGCTTCTCCTCATGTAGCAGCCTCATCTCTCCATTCTGAGTGATCCGGGTATAATTATCTATTTCAGGAAATTCGTCCAGTAAAGTTGGTCCCATAGGATACATGGACAAGGCTACTTTCTGTGGAGCCACCATACCTTCCCAATTCTGCACTTCGTCTAAACGATAGATATTCTTGGTGTGAATGCTATCAAAATTCCGCTCATAATTCACAAAAAGCATGATGAGAATACAAACCGCCATTCCTATGGACAGACCGGCAATATTCAGAAAGGAAAAAAGCTTGTTCTTCCTGATATTTCTGAAGGCGATTTTAAGGTAGTTTTTCCACATTTTTTTTGAGATTGAAAGATTGGAAAATTGAAATAACTTGTCCGCCGTGGCGGATTTGAAAATTAAGAGTTCAGGTGTGGGAAAGTGACAAAGTTGTGATAGGTGTCAGACTGAGCAGCTTGCATCGCCGTGGCGTGAAGTCGAAGTGGATCTACTAAAATCTTATGTCTTGATGCTTAATACTTGATTCTAACATCTTGAATCTTATGTCTTGCTACTTGATACTCCCCATCACTCGCTCTTCAGCGTCCTTGCCGGATTCGTCAGTGCTGCTTTGATAGACTGAAAACCTACGGTGAGCAATGCGATAAGCATCGTGACCATACCAGTGGCGACAAAAACCCACCATTCTACTCCCACGCTGTATTGATAATCCTGAAGCCATTGATCCATGATATACCAGGCAATAGGAACTGAAAACAGAAATGCAATTCCAACCAGCTTTAAGAAGTCCTTAGAAAGTAATAATGATATACTGCCTACACTTGCTCCAAGCACTTTTCTCACTCCTATTTCCTTCAGACGATTGGCAGCCATGTACGTGGAAAGTCCAAATAACCCCAAACATGAAATCACAATAGTCAGAATAGTAAAGACAATGGAAAGCTTTGCCGTTCGAGCTGTATCATCAAATTTCCTGGCATATTGCTCATCAGCAAATTGGTATTCAAAAGGGAAATTTGGGTTAAACTCTTCAAAAACGCTCTGAATTTTAGCGAGATTATCTACTACAGGTTGATCAGGATTGAGACGGATGTGTAGGTAACTGAACCAGGAAGATGGTCCAAATACCATTAAGGGGTTAACTGGATCATAAGGGGATTCGAAAATAAAATCCTCAATAATGCCAACTACCGTATAGTTATCTTCTCCATCAGAAACTATCTGCCCCAAAGGATTTTCCAATCCCATTTTTCTTATCGCTGTTTCATTCAATAAAATCGCTGTAGAATCACTAGCAAATTCATAGATATCTATGTCTCTACCTTCTACCAACTTGGTCCCCATTACTTTCATGAAATCGGCATCTGCACTGAACCGAATGAAATCAAGTTTTTCATCCTCTGGCGTACTACCTTCCCAAGAATACCCCCAGCCATCACTGTAGCGCTGAGTAATCGGACTCATCGATTGCGTGACCGCAAGGCTGGAGCCACTAGAAAGAAGTGCTTGTTTGATCGCACTATAATGCTTCTCTATATCACCCTGCATGTTGATAAAAATGAGGTTATCCTGATTATAACCCAGCTCACGGTTTTGAGCGTGACTTATTTGACGCTGAATAATGATCGTAGAGACGATTAGAATTATAGCAAAGCTAAACTGTATCACAACCAGTATTTTTCGGGGATTAACCGCCGAAGCAGCTGAACGGAAAGTTCCTTTAAGCACATTCACTGGACTAAACGAGGAAAGGAAAAATGCAGGATAACTTCCTGCCAAAAGACCAGTAAGCAATATAAAACTGATCAACTGAAGCCAGAAAACCACCTCAGTGTATGGAAGAAATAGCTGCTTGCCAATCAGGGTATTAAAGGAAGGGAGCGCCAGCTCCACCAGAAGGATTGCCAAAACTCCAGCAATCAACGCAATCAGCGTGCTTTCCCCAATAAACTGTGCGATAAGAGAAGTTTTTCTAGCTCCTACGACTTTTCTCAAACCTACTTCCTTGGCTCTCTTTTCACTTCGAGCAGTGCTCAGATTCATAAAGTTGATACAGGCAATGACCAGAATAAACAATGCGATAAATCCAAACATTCGGACAGTCACAATCCTTCCTCCTACGAGCTGCCCGTTCTCGCTTTTTCCATAAAGGTGTATCTGTGAAAGCGGATAGCTAAATACATCTGCAGTATTCTCCCCGTTGGTATGTTCCTTGGTAATGTTTATTACTTTCTCGTTGAATGCCTCATGGGAAGCATTTTCTGAGAGCAACACATAGTTCTCGACGGAGTTATTCCCCCACCATTCGTCATCCCAACCCAGTTTTTTCATGTAAGCCCACGATAGAAAGTAATCCGACTGGAAGCGCGTATTATTTGGCAAATTCTCCAGAACTCCCGTCACAGTAAAAATATCTGTACTATCGATCTTGACTGTTTGCCCCACAGCCATCTCAGTACCAAACAATTTTTTGGCAAAATCTTCAGTGACCACCATGTTATACGGATCTTCCAAAGCAGTAGAACTATTGCCTTGCAGCATAGGAAAATCAAACACATCCAAAAAATCCGGATCGATGAAAGAACCTGATTCGTTCATTTTCTTATCTCCAACGGTGAAAAGGAAATTGGCATGATTGATCCGAACCGCTTGCTCTACTTCTGGATAGTCCTTTTCTAGCGTAGGCCCCATTATTTTGGGAGTTGTACCCCATGCCCATAGTTCGCCGCTAAACGTATCTCTGTTATACATTCGATAGATTCGGTCCGACTTGGGATGCTCCCGATCCATACTCACCTCATTCTGTATCCACAGCAAAATCAGAATAGCTGACGCCATCCCAACACCCAATCCTCCGATATTGATGAAAGCGTAACCTTTACTTCTAACGATATTTCTCCAGGCGATTTTAAAGTAGTTTTTGAGCATTTTTCAGGATTGAAAGATTGGAATATTTTAAAATTAGAAGATTTCGGGTTCAGAAAGTTGGAAAGTGGTAAGGTGTTAAAGTTGTAATGTGGTAAGGTTTCATGCTTGTAAGGTTTTCAGTGTTGCCCCTATTCTAAATGTCCAAAGTCTTACATCCCACTTCCTTTATTAGCTCTTGGTTCTAGACTCTTGATACTTATATCTCTCAATCTCAATTAAACTCCAGATTGATACTTCCGCCTGAGCTCTGCATAGTCACAGGAACTCCTCCCCCATTTATTTTTCCTAGAATCCTGTCCTTTTTAACCTCTCCACTGAAATTGGAAAGCTTTGAATTGACTCTTCCTCCACTGAGATCAAGGTTTAAACCCAAGCCATCAGGAACTATTGCTGTAATACTCCCACCGCTAGATTTCATGGTCAGTTCTTTCTCAATATTTGTAAGCTGTGCTTTGATAGAGCCACCACTTGAGCTAGCTACTATGCTCCCACTAATAGCTTCCAGATTTATACTGCCACCAGAAGTATTTGCGTTCAAGTCCCCAATCAGCTGCTTTACTTTTACGGATCCTCCGGAGCTCTGAACATCCACACTTCCTTCAAAATTTTCCACTCTGAGTGAGCCTCCTGAACTACGAGTATTTATATAACCAGTGCTATTTACTACTTGGATACTTCCTCCACTTGTAGCTATTTCCTGCTGTCCGTTCAAGCCATCTACAGCAATTGATCCACCGCTGGACAGGAATTTAGAAGATATTTCTGTAGGCACCTGGACTTTAAAAGAGATATTCAATTTGCTTCTACCGCTGTTGTTTCGCTTTTTGAGGATCACGGAAATAGTATTTCCACTTTGGCTGATATCCAGAGTATAGTTATCTAGTTCATTCTCTACCTCAGCATCTTCCATTTCGACTTCTTTCCCATTCAACTTCACGTACATATCCACGATTACCTGATTTCCACTTGCGCCAGTGACTGCCACTGAAGCCCCGGAAGCTTCTACTTTGAGATTTCCAGAACCATTCAAAGTGAATTGTTTGGTGAGATAGGGATCTGCTTTGAAGTCAGATGCAAATGTTGAGAATTGCAAAGTCACTAGGACTAAAAACAACAATGCCGGGAAGAATTTTAAGAGTTTCATGGATAAGGAAATAAAATTCAGAGTTGATTGCAGGCCTCATATTCCCATTTGTATGCCATGAAAAAAACTGCGAATCTCCGCTTGAAATGGCATTTTTAGATTTAAAGCATATACTTCTCGGACAGTATTGTCCGCTAGTGGGCAAAGTCCAGTATAGTTTAAAAGTGGAAAGGATGTATAGCGGAGAGAGAATAAAGTTGATTCGTGGTGAAGTCTCTTTAGCCTAAAGGCTTATATCTTTTGCCTTTACTTCTAATTCTAGCTCCTTGACTTTTGGTTCTAGACTCTTGGTTCTAGGCTCTTCCTTCTTATGTCTTGATACTTACTGCTTACGATTCAAAAGTCTCTTCCCCCTCCTTACTTCCCTGAAAGCTATACAATAGGTAAAAAAGGGAAGGCAGTATAAAAACACTTCCAATCATCAGGGCCCAAGCCAAGGTGTCTATAGGTTTGCCAATAGCAGCGGAATTAAAGACAGAAAGGTTCTCTCCTGATTTGGTGATAATGATATCAGGAAAATAGTGATAACCAAAAGCCAAAAGGATAGCACTAACAATAAAACCACTTAAAAATCGAATTAAGGCCTTACTCCCTCTATCCAACTTTAACCAAAGAACTACAATAGCCAAAGTAGCCAACAGCAAAACAGCAATTGTAATCCACTCCTTCAATAGCAACCCTACAAGAGGAACTGCATCCACAATGGAGGCAGCAAAAACAAGACCGCCTGCCAGCACGGTGAATACTATAAATAACTTAGCTTTTTTTACCACCACCAGTCTAACCTCAGCACTTTTAGCCTCGCCTACTAAAAAAAGCGAAGCCAAAAACCCGCAAATAGCAACGGTGAAAATCCCCACTGAAATACTGAAAAAGTTAAACCAAGGATGAATATAGGCTTCATAAAACCCACTGGCTTCCGTATCTATCTCCCCTCCTATCGCCGCTCCGAAAATAAGCCCTAGAAAAAGGGGCGTGATAAAACTAGAATAGGTGAAAATGAGATTATAAACTTTCTGCATATCGTCCTGATACGCGTCATAATGCCTGAAAACAAATGCTGTCCCCCTTCCTATAATCCCAATAAGCATAAGTGCCAAAGGAATATGGAGATGAACAGAAAGAACGGTGTAAATCGGAGGAAATCCCACAAATAAAATCACGATGGCTATAATCAACCACATGTGATTGGCCTCCCAGATTGGACCAATAGTCTTGTATGTCGTGTTTCGAAGCTGTTCACGCATCGAGGAAGGAGTAACTAATTCCACAATACCAGCTCCAAAATCAGCACCTCCCAGCAACACGTACATCAATAGCGAAAGGCAAAGAAAAATAATAACTACGTAGAGCATAAGAGTAGATTTAAGAGTTGCCTGAGGTTTGAGCGTCTTTAGTCAAGTTTTCATCTAAAGCCTTAATCTGTCTATACAGCAAAAATGAAACGATTGCAGCAAGTGATACATAAATGGCTGTAAATATGAAAAATGAATACTTAATACCAGGAATTGGCGTCACAGCATCTCTTGTCAGCATAATCTCATAGATAATCCAAGGTTGACGTCCCACTTCGGTGACTGTCCAGCCAGCTTCCAATGCAATAAATCCAAGTGGCGTAGCCAATACAAAAAGCCATAAAAACCATCGTTGAATTTGCCAGTTTTTCTTTTTCCACAAAGAAATAAAATAAAGCAAACTGAGGCCAACCAATAGCATTCCTAGTCCCACCATGATTTGGAAAGCATAATGAACCACAGCAACTGGCGGATGATGCTCCTCCGGGAACTGATCCAAACCTATCACCTCAGCATCAAAATCCCCATGAGCTAGGAAACTCAAAGCTCCCGGAATTTTAATCGCATAGTTTACCTCCTTCGCTTCTTCATCGGGAATTCCCCCAATGATCAGAGGGGCAGCTTTGCTAGTTTCAAAGTGCGCTTCCATTGCAGCCAATTTTGCAGGTTGACGCACTGCAATATCTTTTGCAGAAATATCACCTGAAATAGGCTGAAGTAATGCTGCCACTGCCCCAAATACAATGGCAATGGTAAATGCTTTGCTATGAAATTGGATGTTTTTCCCCCTCAACATCATAAAGGCATGGATTCCTGCAACCGCAAAACCAGTAGCCGTAAATGCCGCTAAAGTCATGTGTAATGCTTGTGTAAACCAGGCATCATTGAACATAGCAGCGATAGGATCTATATTGAGAAATTTACCGTCTACGTAGTCAAAACCACTTGGGCTATTCATCCAGCCATTGGCTGCTACAACTAAGATCCCAGATGCTAAGCCACTGATTCCCACCACTACGCCAGTAAACCAGTGAAACCAAGGTTTGAATTTACCCCAACCGTAAAGAAAGAATCCTAATGCAATTGCCTCTATAAAGAAAGCCGTTCCTTCCAACGAAAATGGCATCCCAAAAATTGGTCCGGCATGTAGCATAAACTCCGGCCAAAGCAATCCTAACTCAAAGGAAAGCATGGTACCCGAAACAGCCCCGGTTACAAAGAATATGGCGACACCTTTACTCCAGGCTTTAGTCAGGTCTTTGTAAAGTGGATTATTGGTTTTCAAATACTTGTAATGGGACGTCGCCATAAAAAAAGGCATCACCATACCAATACAGGCGAAAATAATATGGAATCCCAGAGAAAGAGCCATCTGGGAGCGGGCAGCAAAAAGATCTTCCATGCACACTAGTTGGTTAAATTCAGTCTAGGTAAATAGCCTGAATGTATAAAACTCGTTATAGGATTGACGCTGAAATAAGAGGATTAGTTCATGTTTGATAAACTTAATTTCATACCAATACCAACGCCTATTTACCTTTTCCAAAGTTCAATTCTCAAGAAGTAAAATTATAAGTATTCCACTCACCCTTTTGTAATTTTTGGTACAGTAATACGCTTATTACTAATGGATTTTTGACATTTTTATGTAGTTTAATTGCAAAAAAATATTTTTATGTACGTAAAACGGTATTACAGTTTTTGGATGACCATTCGCTGGTCCAAACTTTCCTTAATTTATGGTCTGCTCTACTCGACTGTCATCATCGTCCTGTATGAAATCACTAACATCCCTTTTTCACTTCCTTGGCAACCTATCTCTGTAATAGGTATTGCTGTTGCCTTTTTCTTAGGTTTTAAAAACAACAGTTCCTACGACCGAACGTGGGAAGCAAGAAAAATCTGGGGAGCCATTGTAAATGAAAGTAGAACTTTTGCCACGGCTATTCTCAGTCTGCCAAATCCTGATTTGCCCAAGGAGGAAAAAAAGAAAATTATATACAGACACCTAGCTTGGCTTCTTGCCCTGAAGCATGTGATGCGAAAGGAAAAAACTTGGGAGCATAATTTACCAGTAGAAAAACTGGTTTTCATCCCAGGATTTATTAAAGAATACTACGACGGAATTTTTGCGGAAATAGAAAAATACGTCTGTGAAGAAGAGCTACAAACCGTCAGGGACAAGTCAAACATCCCCTCTCAGTTACTGAAAATCCAAAGCAAGGAAATAGCCAAGTTAAAAGAAGGAGGATTTATCTCTGATTATAAACAAGTTTGGATCCATCAGATACTAGCAAATTTCTACACCCATCAGGGCATGTCTGAGCGGATTAAGAACTTTCCTTTCCCCCGACAATATGCTTCCACCGGTCTATGGATCACCTATATTTTTTGCGCATTGATTCCCTTTGGTTTACTGGATATTTTTGCTCAAAGCACTGCGTTACATTATTGGCTGACCATCCCTTTTTCCGCAATTATTATTTGGACATTCTTCGTGGTGGATAGAATTGGAGATTACTCTGAGAATCCATTCGAAGGAGGGTACAACGATGTGCCTATTTCATCCATTTGCCGAGCTATAGAAATAGATTTGCTCGAGATGCTGGAAGAGGAAAATATCCCAGCTCCATATCAAACAGAAAATGGGTTTTTGATGTAATAAAGTTGGAAAATATAGGGTCCTCTGCGAAAAACTCTGCGTACCCTGCAGTAAAATCTACAGCAAAATAAATCCCTCAAACTTTCGCCTGAGGGATTGAAATAAGAGCAAGCCCTTATTATCTCTTTGTAATACTGCTTGAACCTGAAGTTCTAATGTTGCCCAACTGTGGGGAACCTGTATAAGTCACATCTCCTGAACCTGAAGAGCTCACTGATAATTTACCTAAGTCACCTACATTGGTGTCTCCTGAGCCAGACTTGCCAACTACTAATTCACCAATGGCAAACTTCTCAGCATCAAAATCGCCCGAACCAGATTGCTTAATTTCAGCTTGATCTGCAGAGCCATTTGTGATTTGAAGATCAGCAGAACCAGAAATACCAACTGACAATTTCTTGGCTTCCAGACTTTTCATTGTAATATCTCCTGAACCTGAAAGTGCTGCGTAAAATGAATCCGTCATCACAGGCGAATTCACTTCGATATTTCCTGAACCAGAGCATTTAATTCCCTCAAGTTCTTTATAGGTAATGAAGAATTTCAATTTGACGTTGTTATAACTTCCTTTCACCAAGCCTACGCTGAGCACATCCCCGTCTATCTCAGTTTTCACCTTGCTTAGGTCAACACCTTTCGCTTCGATTCTTACTTCTTCAGTATCCCCTTCAGTTAGGATTACCTCCCAGCTACCGCCAGAATGTACTTTAGTGAAATGTCCGGGAGTTCTAGTTTCTGTAGATTGTGCCTGTACGCAGGACACCATCACCAAAGCGGTCAAAGCAAATGCGAAGATTTTTGTGTAAAGTTTCATTATAAATGTATTGTAAGATTGGAAAATTGAAACATTGGAAAATTTGTAGTTGAAAAGTGATAAGTGGTAAAGTTTTAAATTCCTTTTCACATCTATAAGATGCTCTAGCTTCAGAAAAGGTTGCATGGACAGATCTTATTCATTTCTCTTAATCATAAAATCTTGAATCTTAATTCTTGGCTCTTGACTCTAGATACTTGATACTTTGTACTTAGTGCTAAGTACTCATCACTCACTTTTTATACTTTTCACTGGATCAGCCCAAGCAGCTTTTAATGATTGCGACATTACAGTGATGGCAGCTATTGCTCCAGCAATCAACCCCGCCCAGAAAAACACCGTCCAGCTGATTCCTATTGCGTAAGCAAAGTCTTCAAGCCAACTGGACATTCCGAACCAGGAAATGGGAATAGCAATAAGAAAACCTATCATTACAAGTTTTAGGAAGTCTTTGCCAAGTAAAATCAGAATATTCCCGGTCTCAGCTCCCATTACTTTCCTTATACCTATCTCCCGTGTTCTTTGCTGTGTAGCAAAAGTTGTAAGTCCTAACAAACCTAAAATTGAGATTATAACCGCTAAGCCTGAGAAAAAGGTAAAAATGGTTTTCACCCGCTCTTCAGCTTCATATTGCCGATTGAATCCCTCGTCTACATAAAGTGGCTCGAAAGGGAAGTCAGGTCTCAAGGCAGCCCATTCTTCCTTGATGTAAGCCATAGTTTGCTCCTGATTCTCAGCAGCTATTTTCAAGCTTACCTGATTATTTCTATCCTGGGAAATCATAAATACTATAGGTACAATCGGCTGATGTAAAGATTCGAAATGAAAGTTTTTCATAACGCCAGTCACAAATCCACGTCTGTCACCATACAAGAATTTCTTGCCTATGGCTTCTTCTGGACTTGACCACCCAATTTCTCTGATTGCAGCCTCATTGAGTACAAAAGCTTCCGTGGAATCACTCGCCAGATTGAAATTAAAGTCCCGCCCAGCTACTATTGGAATACCATAGGTATCCAAGAAATTATGTGCTACATGTATATCTGCTATCCGGACATTGAGCTGAGTCATTTCTCCATTTATCTCCGCAGTGCTGCCTTGGTTATCCAAAAGCCTTCCAGAAGGGACTCTACTGGAAATACTCACCGATTTTATCCCCTCATGACGCTCTAGTCTATCTTTCAAAATAAGATAATTCTGCTGAATTGCAGGACTTGAAGGAAGTACCACTATATCCTCTTTTTCAAAACCCAGATCCTTGCTTTGCATGAAATCCAGCTGGCGCACAACTACCAGTACTGCTACGATAAGCACTACGGAAATAGCAAATTGCCCAACCACCAACACTGAGCGGAATTGCTCATGACCTTTTCCAGCTTTGAAAGCTCCCTTAAGCACTTTGGCAGGGGAAAAACCTGAAAGAAACAAGGCTGGATAGCTTCCGGAAATCACTCCTACCAAAATAACCAAACCGATTATTCCCAAAATATACTCCGGGTTTTGTAAGAAGTTTAAATTGAGGTCTTTATCTGTAAAATTGGAAAAGGTAGGTAAAAACAAGTACACCAAAATCAAGGCAAAAACCATTGAAATGATGGTAAGCATAAAGGACTCACCCATGAATTGTCTGATTAAACGGCTCTTGTCTGCCCCCATTACTTTACGCAACCCCACTTCCATGGATCTCATAGAAGATCGGGCTGTGGACAGATTCATAAAATTAATACAAGCAATAAGGAGTATAAAAAGTGCAACTGCTAGATAAATATAGACATAATCAATGTTGCCATTTGGCTCCATCTCCGAGTCGAGATTAGAATACAGGTGAACGTCCGTCAGAGGCCACAGAAATAGCTTTGTTCCTTTAGACATCGGTACTCCAGATTGGGACTCCCCCATGTATTTATCTACCAAGTTTGGGAGTTTAGCTTCTAAGGATTTGTGATTGACACCTTCATTTAAAAGTAAATAAGTAGAGAAATTATTACTGCCGAAGTTACTCATGAAAGCATCCTGACCTCCATAGAAAGCCTCCACGGGAGCCATAGATGCTATGAAATCAGTATGAAAGTGTGAGTTATCGGGCATGTCCTGCATCAAGGCTCTTATTTGAAAAACAGCTTCCTGCCCTTCCAAATTTAGTATCAGATTTTTACCAATAGGATTTTCTTCTCCAAAGTACTTTTTGGACATAGACTCCGTGATCACTAGGCCATCTGAATTGGTAAGCGCCTCCTTAGCATCTCCTTCTAAGATGTTAAAAGAAAAAATATCAAATACTTCAGGATCTGCGAAAAAGAAATTATCCTCTTCGAAGGCCTTGTCTTCATATTTTACCAGAGGATCATAGTGAAAAAATCTACCCACTGCCGCTACTTCATCACCATAGTCAGCTTGGATCAAAGGACCAAATGGGGGAGCTGCATGTCCAAGATGCAAACTAAATTCTCCATCTGGATTGAACCAAGCTCTCGAAACTCTAAAGATCCGATCAGCATTTGCATGGTATCTATCATAACTCAATTCATGCTGAACAAACAAAAAAATCAAAATACTCACAGCCATTCCTACAGCCAAACCAAACACATTGATAAACATGTAAAGTGGGTTTTTTCGAGTGTTTCTGAGGAGTATTTTAAAGTAGTTTTTTAGCATGATTGTACGTGATTGGAAAATTGTAAGATCCGTATCGGGAACAGTAGTTAATTTGAAAAGTCTTCCGTATCTACTCTTGATTCTTGGCTCTAGACTCTTATTTCTAGATACTTGATCCTCTTTACTTGCAACTTTTTTCTGCTTACTTCTTAATCACCTTTGTAGAGCCTAAGTTACCCTTGCTAATATCCGTGGGATTTCCGCGGTAATACACATTTCCTGAACCGATAGAACCTACAGTAAGATCTCCATCTACACCTATATGTACATCTCCAGAACCTGTTTTGCCTATTTTCACATCACCGGCCATCAGGTCAATACCTTTGAAATCCCCAGAACCTACCTGGCCTATATTGACATCACCGGCTTTTCCACTTGCAATGGAAACAGTACCTGACCCACTCATACCTATATTTAAATCGTCAGTTTCAAGAAATTCCAATGATATCGTTCCAGAACCTGCTTGGCCTATTCCGAATTCTTTAGAATACACATCAGATCGAACCATGATATTTCCTGAGCCAGCCAATCCCAAACTTTCTAGTTTCTTGATGGTAACATAAACTGTAAAGTCTCTATTGTCATCATCATCGTCTTTGAGCTCAATCTCAAGTTTCCCGTCTTCCACTTCAGTAATTACCTCGCTCAAATCAAACCCTTTTGAAACTAGCTTGACTTGATCTATATCACCAATAGTTATGATTACATCCCATGAACCTTCGGAACTTACACCCGTAAATTTCCCTGGAGTTCGAATTTCAGTCTGTGCCTGAGCAGTTGTGCCCATTAAAAATAACAAAAGAACAAGTGCGGAAATTTTAGAGAAAGTCATAGCGATATATTTTAATTCGTGTGTGACTTCTACTTTTCAGAGATTGTGCCAATGAGAAAACCTACCTCATATGCCAATAAACAATGTTTCTGCACAATCTTCTGTCCGAAGCAATACCATTTTGTTCGGAAGCGAACGATAAATGCAAATAAAAAAGAATAACTGCTGTAGCAATCTTAGTAACAACGCAGTAAAAGGAATTCCCATTGACAAGTAAAAATTAATAGCTCTGGGTAGGAAAATTTTGCAATAGTTAAAATCACCAGTTTGATTTTCAGGCATTCAGATGCATCTTTACCTAATACTCCTTTTTATCACCTAAGGATAAAAGCCCACGTCAATCGCCTATATGCTTACTCACTTACTGGTTTGGATGGTTCTATTGATCCCATCTATGCAACAATCACAGACCGATAGTCTTAAGTCGGTTGTAAAGCAGACAGACAATGATTCCATCAAAGCGTCCGGATTTTACAATCTGAGTAGAATCTATTATCCCTACGACCAAGATTCAGCTATTCTATTTGCTACCTCCGCCAAGGAGATTTCAAATGCTAAGAATTTCAAAAAGTTGGAGGCAAATGCCCTCAATATTATTGGGGTTTCCTTTCTGATCAAAGCTGAATATGAAAAAGCACTAAGTACACATTTTGAAGCTTTAGGGATCCGCGAAACTCTGCAGGATACGGTCGGAATGATAGAATCAACGATGAACCTAGGCAATATCTATTACAGACTCGGCGAACCGGAAAAAGCAGTAGCTCAATACCATGAAGCACTGGCGCTGGCACAGCAAATCAACCATGAACGAGCCATGAGTTTGCTCTATAACAATCTGGGAAGTTTTTATAGAGATCGCTGGTTGGCTTTTAAGGATGAGAATGACTTTAATCAGGCCAAAGATTTTTTACAAAAGTCCCTGGACATAAAAGAAAAACTTCAGGACAATCGAGGTATCATCAATACGCTCGGCCAGCTTGGTGAGCTATATTACGAATCAGGTGAAAAGATCAAAGGCATAGAAATGGTGGAAAAATCCTTGGAATATTCTGAGGAACTGAACGACACCGAAGGTAGGCTTTCATCACTGGGGACGCTTTCCGATTACTATCGGGATGAACAGGACATCAGCAAATCTCTACCTTATGCAAAGGAGGCTTACGAACTGGCAGAAAGCACTGATTCCTACTATCATATTGCCATCGCAGCAAGCAGAATGGCTAATTTGTCCGCTTTAAATAAAGATTTTGAAAATGCTTACCAATACCTACTCGTTCATAGAGCCAGTAACGACTCAGTATTCAACGCATCAAGACAAAAAATTCGCGACGAATTGGAAATCCAATATGAGAGTGAAAAGAAGGAGTTGGAAAACCAGAAGTTGACTCAGGATCAAGCACTCGCAGAACTCTCCCTCACTCGTAAAAATGAACTGCTTTGGATTTTCATTTCAGTTGGACTGCTATTGCTCGCTCTCGCGTGGCATCAACGCAAAATCAACCAAAAACTACGGATAGCGCATCGTAAGTTGGAAGAAACCAACCAAAAAGTACAGAACCAAAACAAAAAAATTCAGGAACAGGCAGCGGAACTCAAGAACTCCAACCGAGAGCTCAAAAAAGCAAACAAATTTCGCGAAAAGCTTTTTTCTATCATTTCCCATGACCTGCGTACCCCCTTTGCCTCGCTTAATAATTCGCTGGATCTCTGGCAAGAGGGCGAGCTCAGTATGAATGAGATGAATTACATCCTTTCCAATATCGCCTCTAATACGCGATCAGCCTCTATCCTACTTTCGAACTTACTTACCTGGGCCAGAACTCAGATAAGCTCCGAGCAGGTAGAAAAAACCGAAGTTTCTCCCGCAGAGCTCATTTCCGAAAACCAACAGCTATTCGCCAAGCAATTAGATCAAAAAGAACTCACCCTCCATAACAATATCCCTGCAGGAGTATCCCTGCATACAGATCGGGATAGGTTACGATTTATCCTTCGAAACATTATTTCTAATGCTCTCAAATTCACACCTGCTGGTGGAGAAATCACTGCATCCCTTGATCCAGATTGCCCTTCAGCTATCCTAATCAAGGATAGTGGCATTGGAATGAGCCAAGCCCAGATCGACACCTTGTTTAACAAGAAACAGTACTCTTCTACGGGAACCAACGGGGAACAGGGTACTGGAATTGGATTGATGCTGTGCAAAGATTTTGCTGACAGTATAGGCGCAAAAATTACCGTCAGTAGTCAAGCGGGACGTAGCACAACTTTTAGAGTCGAGATTTGAAGGCATCTTACCTAATCTAATTCAAACTTGGGATAAAAGCCTAATACCAAGATTTACACTCCGAAGTGACTTTCCGAAATCAGGATACTAACTAAGCCCGGGCATCGGAAATTCACCTAAGGCAATTCTTTTCAGCAGAATTGTTGAAAAATATTTTTATTTAAGTAATTTCAACTTAATGTAAATTATTTAATAAGTACACTAAATCACCTTTCCTTGAAAACTGCTGTATTTCCCATTTTCCTTATTTTGACAGGCATCCTAGGTTGCTCTACTCCAACTGATAACTCTTCCGGGGAGTCAAAAGAATCTCAGTTACTCACCCCAGAACCAGTAATCATGGCCTATTATGTGGCAGAGCGAGATTACCAGCCAGAGAAAATTCCAGTAGAAAAACTCACCCATATCATATACTCCTTTACAAATGTTATTGACGGAGAAATGAAATTCCGAAATGAAGAAGTAGCAGGTCCAAAGATTGAAGCCTTGGTGAAGCAAAAAGAGCGTAATCCTGATTTGAAGGTAATGATTGCCTGTGGGGGCTGGGGAGCAGATGGTTTTTCAGATATGGCATTGACAGAAGAAAGCAGAGCAAAATTCATCAAAAGTGCTTCTGAATTCATTACCAAATACAAGCTTGATGGCATGGACATGGATTGGGAATATCCGGGGATATCCGGAGCTGGTACCATGGCTCGTCCGGAAGACACGGAAAATTTCACAGCTCTGATGAAGGGCCTAAGAGAAATGCTGGATGAATTTGACTCTCCAAAAGTCCTGACCTTTGCCTCAGCAGGCTGGAAACGATACTACGATTATGTTGATATGGACGAGGTGATGAAGTATGCCGACTATACCAATGTGATGACTTATGATCAAGTTTCAGGGGTCTCCATTTACACAGGTCATCATACCCCACTTGGCGATGTGAAGAATGCTGATACAGAAGGCACCCCCTTCCAAGCCCATTTAGATAGCCTTTATGCGAATGGTGAAAATCTTGATTCAGATCCACGTTCCTCTGAAAAAATTGTAGACTTCCTAATAAAAGAAGGTGTAGATCCAAAACAGATCGTCATAGGAGGCGCCTTTTACGGGAGAGTTTGGAAGGGAGTTCCACCTGTAAACAATGGCCTATACCAGTTGAGCAGTGGCTTGCATATTGGCTGGATGGCGTATCATCAGATTCGAGCCAAATACGAACAGGACAGCAATTTCACAAGATATTGGGATGAAAAAGCTGAAGCACCTTATATGTATAATGCTTCCGACAGCCTGTTTGTATCCTATGACGACACCGTTTCTGTGGCACTAAAAACAAGGCACACCATGGAGAAAGGTTTGGGAGGCATCATGTTCTGGGAATTGGGAAATGACACCAAAGAAGAAGGAAGTTTGCTAGATGCTATTTATAAGGCAGCAAAGGAATAAGTTTTTAAATCTTCTTGGTTCGTCTTACTACGTTCATGATTCAATATTAGAATTGATTAACACGGCCGTATAAGTATTATGGGTTTTGAAAGATCTCGTAATTCGTACTTCTTAAATCAAATTTCTTTCATCTCGCTTCCAAGCAAATTTCTTACCTTTGCACCTTGCTAAGTTTTCAAATCAACCCATTTCCAAATGGCTACAAAAAAAATAAAATCTGCCCTTATTTCTGTCTTCTATAAAGACAACCTCGAACCTATCATCGCCCTATTGAAAAAACATGATGTCACCATTTATTCAACCGGTGGCACTCAGAAGTTTATCGAGGATCAAGGTGCGGAAGTTATACCAGTAGAAGAGTTGACTAGCTATCCTTCCATTTTCGGTGGAAGAGTAAAAACCCTCCATCCGAAGATTTTTGGAGGTATTCTTTACAGAAGAGATAATGAAGGAGATCTTTCCCAAGCTTCAGAATATGACATCCCTGCTATTGATTTAGTCATTGTGGATTTATACCCTTTTGAGGAAACTGTAGCTTCCGGAGCTTCTGAAGCAGATATTATTGAGAAAATCGACATAGGAGGAATTTCCTTGATCCGTGCTGCTGCCAAAAATTTCAAGGACGTTACGATCATTGCTTCTAAAGATCAATATACAGAACTGGAAGGAAGATTAACGGAACAAGATGGAGCTACTACCCTAGCTGACCGTCGTTATTTCGCAGCTCAGGCATTCCAGGTGTCTTCCAACTACGACACCCATATTTTCAATTACTTCAACCAAACTGAAAACATTCCAGCGCTGAAAGTATCTGAAACTAAAGCAAAAGCGCTTCGCTACGGAGAAAACCCACATCAGAATGCCCATTTCTATGGAGATATGGAAGCACTTTTCGATCAGTTGAACGGAAAAGAACTTTCTTACAACAACTTAGTAGATGTGGATGCAGCAGTTAATTTGATCGCAGAATTCAAAGGGGAAACAGCTTTTGCAATTTTGAAACATACTAATGCCTGCGGAGTTGCTTTGGCACCAACTGTGAAAGAAGCATATCAGAAAGCTTTTGCGGCTGACACTACTTCTGCTTTCGGCGGTGTTTTGATTACAAATCAAACAGTAGATAAGGATGCAGCAGAAGAAATGCATTCCTTATTCTTCGAAGTCTTGATTGCTCCAGATTTCACAGATGAAGCGCTGGAAGTATTGACCGGCAAGAAAAATAGAATTTTGCTTAAGCAGAAAATGGATCTTCCTGGTACTAAAATGATCAAAACGCTTCTTAACGGCGTGATCGAGCAGGATAAAGATTTGGCAACTGAAACAAAAGCTGATTTCACGGTGGCTACCAAAAAAGCTCCAACAGAAGCTGAGCAAAACGCCTTAGTATTCGCAGCAAAAATCTGTAAGCATACCAAATCAAATACGATCATCCTTTCTAACAGTGATCAATTGTTCTCAAGCGGTGTGGGTCAAACTTCCAGAGTTGATGCCTTACTTCAGGCAATTGACAAGGCAAAAGCATTTGGCTTTGACCTGAATGGCGCAGTGATGGCATCTGATGCCTTCTTCCCATTCCCAGACTGTGTGGAGATCGCTGGAAAAGCTGGAATTACAGCGGTGGTTCAGCCTGGCGGATCTATTAAAGATCAATTGAGCATCGATTATTGTGACGAAAATGGCATCGCAATGGTGATGACCGGAGTGAGACACTTTAAGCATTAAAAAAGTAGCAAGTAGCAAGACATAAGTATCAAGACCTTCTGAGATTAAGTTTTCAGAAGGTTTTTTTGTATTGCTTAAGCCTTAAAATCAAAAACTTAGTGAGTCTTGGTTTTAGTGAGAATTTATAAAACCTCTATGTTTTGATTTAAGTTTGATATGTAATTTGTACTATCTAATCGAACTACTATGGATGTATCCGAACGAATTAAGAAAAATCTGATTTCCAGAATTAAAGAAACTCAGGACATCGATCTCTTAAAAGACATTGAATCTATTTTTGATTCTAAAAGTGATGAGGTGGTAGACTTAACTGAAGATCAATTGAGAGCTATTGAAACCGGACGTAATCAAATTAAAAATGGTCAATTCAAAGCTCATCAACAGGTAATATCTGAAATGAAAAAACGGCTAGAAAGCAAATAGTTTGGTCTGACTTAGCTTCAACTGAACTAGCAAGCATTTTAGATTTTTATCCTGTTCGTAATGGTAGCAATAGATATAGTTTAAAACTTTTAGATGAGATTGAAAAAGTAGTAAGTACTTTGATCGATAATGAGCATCCGGGTAGATTAGCTACAAATAAGTTAACTAGGATTTTACCTTTCAAATATTACTTGATTTTTTACGAAGTAAATCACCATCAAATAGAAATCGTTTCGATTTGGGATAATCGTCAAAACCCTGAGAGAAAAAAAGTTTACTGATTTTCTGTACTTAATTTTACAATTCAAGTAAAAAGGTTAAAAACCAATAAAATAAACTGAGATTATTTATACATATCCCATTTTTTCACAAACTTTCATTTCCCCATTTGAAACTGCTATTTTGCAGCCTGAATCAATTTCGGACTTTTTCCGTTCTTGCTTCTTGATACTTGAATCCTGATTCTATAAATGAAATCGCATAATTTAAAGCTATACAACACTCTTTCCCGCAAGAAAGAGAACTTCGAAGCAATCAACCCTCCTTTTGTAGGATTATATGTCTGCGGACCAACTGTCTACGGAGACGCGCATTTGGGCCATGCACGCCCGGCAATCACTTTTGATACTGTTAATCGATACCTGACCCATCTGGACTATCGGGTTCGCTATGTTCGAAACATTACTGACGTAGGCCACTTGCAGGGTGATGCCGATGAGGGGGAAGATAAAATCGCCAAGAAAGCCAAACTAGAGCAGTTGGAACCTATGGAGATTGCCCAGCAATACACGGATTCCTACCACAGGGATATGGCTTTGCTGAATACTTGGAAACCTAATATCGAACCTAGAGCAACCGGACACATTCCAGAGCAAATTGCTTTGGTTGAAGCCATTTTAAAAGAAGGTTTTGCCTACGTAGTAAACGGATCGGTGTATTTCGATGTGATGAAATACAACGAAACAAATGACTACGGTAAGCTTTCTGGCCGTGACTTGGAAAACTTGCTGACTGGCAGCCGTACACTTGATGGACAGGAAGAAAAGCGGAATGCAGTAGACTTTTCCCTTTGGAAAAATGCGTCTCCTGAACACCTCATGAAATGGGAATCTCCTTGGGGAGTTGGATTTCCTGGCTGGCATTTGGAGTGTACTGCCATGAGTTCAAAATATCTAGGAAAAACCTTTGACATCCACGGCGGTGGCATGGACTTGATGTTCCCACATCATGAATGTGAGATTGCGCAAGGAAACGCATGCAATCATCAGGATCCTGTGAAATATTGGATGCATAACAATATGATCACCATCAACGGACAGAAGATGGGTAAATCCCTAGGGAATTTCATCACCTTACAGGAACTGTTCAATGGAGATCATAAGCTGCTGGATCAGGCTTACAGCCCGATGACGATCCGTTATTTTATCCTAACTGCCCATTACCGCTCCACGTTGGATTTCTCTAACGATGCACTTCAAGCTGCGCAAAAGGGCTATAAAAAACTCATCAATGGTCTGAGAATTTCTAAGCTATTGAAATATGAGGCAGGTGAGGCTGAAAAGGATGAAGAGCAAATCGCTCAAGTAGAACAAATCATCACCAATGCCTACCGGGCGATGGATGATGATTTCAACACAGCACAAGCAATTGGACACTTGTTCAATTTGCTGAAGAAAATCAACTCCATGTATACAGGACAGTTAAAGTCCGCTGTCTTTGGTGAGGAGATATTCAAAAAATTGATTGATACATTTAACACATTCGTTTCGGATATTTTGGGTTTGATTGAGGAGAAATCAGACCACCAAAATGAAATGTTAAACTTGCTTTTACAATTGTATACAGAAGCAAAAACTGCCCGAGATTATACCAAGGTAGATGAAATCAGGGCTGGTTTGAAAGAGATAGGTTTTGTGGTAAAAGACATGAAAGATAAAATTGACTGGGCGTATGAAGAATAAATCTTGGCTGCTAGGCCTACTCTTACTTGCCTGGGCATGTTCTAGTCCTGAAAAGAAAGCTGAAACAGTAGCGGAAGTTCCAGTAAAGCCCTACCCTACTTTCTCTGCTGATTCGGCATATGCTTATGTGCAAAAGCAAGTAGATTTTGGACCAAGAGTTCCTGAAACTGAAGCTCATGAATCTACTAAAAACTGGCTTCTGGATAAGTTTGAAGGTTTTGGCTTTACCGTAGAAACACAGGATTTCGAAGCAATGACTTACGATGGACTTACCTGGAACTTGAGTAATATCATAGCTTCATATAATCCTCAAGCAAGCAAAAGGATTCTTTTGGCAGCACATTGGGACACCCGAAGAATTGCTGACAAAGATACTGAGCGAATCGATGAACCTATTGACGGAGCAAATGATGGCGGTAGTGGTGTAGCGATTTTAATGGAAATCGCTCGGGTGATAGGTACTCAGGAATTAAAGCCAGAAGTTGGAATAGACATTATATTATTCGACGGAGAGGATGACGGTGAGCCTGAAGGAACAGAAATGAGAAACAACGAGCAGGATTTCTGGTGGTGCTTGGGCTCTCAGCACTGGTCCAAAAACAAGCATAAGCCGAATTACTCTGCTTATTACGGGATCTTGGTGGACATGGTAGGTGCGAAAGGATCCCGGTTCTACCGAGAAGGTTATTCCCGTCAATACGCCTCAGGAATTGTTAAAAAAGTCTGGGACAATGCCCATCAGATTGGGCAGGGAGACTTTTTTATCTATAAAGATTCTCCAGAAATCACCGATGACCATGTATTTGTGAATGCATTTGCAAAAATACCCATGATAGACATCATAGAATTCTCACCTGATTTTGGATTTGCTCAGTATCATCACAAGCACTCGGATAATATGGAGATCATTGATCGTCGTACCTTACAGGCAGTGGGAGAAACTGTTCTTTTTACTGTTTACCAAGAGTAAAAACCTTATCTTTCCATCTTAGAATCGTCCAATTTAGATGCTACCAAGTGGATTCCTTAATCATTTTGACTAATGAAATCGAGAACTTCCGAGGTGCGAGATTCCATATGACCACTGAAAATACAATAGTAAGCATATGAAAAAAGGTCACCAGGTTACGATGAAAGAAATCGCCAAGAAATTAGGTGTTTCTGTATCGACTATTTCCCGAGCGCTAAAAGATTCTCCTGAGCTACACCCAGACACTAAAAAGCGTATAGTGGAAATGGCCAAGGAGATGAATTACCAGCCAAATCTCCTAGCTCAAAGTCTTAGGATAAGTAGAACCAATACCCTTGGTGTAATTGTGCCTGAAATCACCTCGCACTTCTTCGCTTCCTGTATCTCAGGCATTCAGGATCATGCCAATAAGCGTGGGTATAATGTGATGATTTGCCAATCGAATGAGACTTTGGAACTAGAAAAGGCAAATATCAGAACTTTAGTTTCCTCTCAAGTGGATGGCTTGCTGATCTCGCTGAGTAGAGAAACTAATAAATACGATCATTTATTTGACCTATATAATAGAGAAATCCCCTTTTTACTATTTGACAGAGTAAATGAAGATATTCCCGTATCGAGGGTGACTTTTAATGATGAGGGAGGA
Source organism: Algoriphagus winogradskyi (assembly GCF_900182815.1). Taxonomy (GTDB): domain Bacteria; phylum Bacteroidota; class Bacteroidia; order Cytophagales; family Cyclobacteriaceae; genus Algoriphagus; species Algoriphagus winogradskyi. The sequence continues at coordinate 703,994 of NZ_FXUA01000001.1, forward strand.
GCCTATCATGTGACCAAGCACCTCTTGGAAACTGGCTGCAAACGCGTAATGTATGTATCCGGTCCTGAAGACTTGTATATAAGTAAAAAAAGGAAAGAAGGGTATTTACATGCCCTTACAGAGTTTGGGATAGATGCTGATCCTGAATTAGTGAAGATTTCTGATCTGACTTCAGAAGGCAACGTAAAAATTGCCCATGAAATCGCAAAAATGACAAATCGTCCTGACGGTGTATTCTGTATGATAGACCCGGTCGCTTTGGATTTTATGTCTGTTTGGAAACCCATGGGAATCAAGATCCCTGACGACATGGCTCTAGCTGGATTTACCAATAATCCGGCCTCAGCAGTGATAGAGCCTCCATTGACCACCGTGGCTCAGCCCGGCTATGAAATGGGAAAATTGGCAGTCAGTCATTTGCTCGATCAATTAGAAGGCCAAGCTTCAGATGATCCGATTTCCATTGTTTTAGAAACTACCTTGCTACCCCGTCAATCGACAAAAGCACTTTAACTTAATGAAAGATAAAATTGCCCTATCCTTTGAGAATATCTTTGGAAATAAACCCATTATGGCGTTTGCCCCTGGAAGAATCAATTTAATCGGAGAACACACAGACTATCAGGAAGGTCTGGTTTTTCCAGCTGCTGTGGAACAAGGAATATGGGTAGCACTTCAAGAAAACAACCTTCCTACTTGCAGAATTTTTTCGGAAGACTATAATGAAGAGTTTGTCTTCGACATCCATTCATTCTCCCCAAAAAAAGGACACTGGGCCAACTACACCATGGGAATGGTCTCCCAATTTCAACAAGCCGGTTATAGATTAGAAGGGTTTGACTTAGTTTTTGGAGGCAATATTCCCGCTTCAGGACTTTCTTCCTCGGCTGCACTTTCAGTCGCAATTGGTACAGGGTTGACAGAATTATTTAAGTTACAAGTCTCCAAAAAGTCCATCGTACTATACGCTCAAAAGTCGGAGCATCTCTTTGCAGGAGTGAAATGTGGCATCATGGATCCATACGCCTCTGCCTTTGGGAAAGAAGATCATGCGTTAATCTTGGATTGCCGTACCAATAAGCACGAAGAAGTTGCTGTGAATTTCGGCTCCCATTCCCTAATATTGGTCAATTCTAAAGTCAAACACAACCTGGCTGATTCGGCCTACAATAAACGTAGAGAGTCTTGTGAAGAAAGTGTAAGTATACTTCAATCTTATTTTCCAGCGGCCACAACCCTCCGAGACATTCCAATAGGGGAAATTGAGAAAGTCAAGCAGACCTTACCGGCAACTCTTTTTCCAAAAGCAAAACATGTGATCACCGAAATAGAGCGAGTCAACCTTGCTTCAAAAGCTCTTCATAAAGGTAATTTAACTGTCTTTGGAAACTTATTGAAAGAGTCGCACAGGAGCCTGAGCAAAGACTTTGAAGTCAGTTGTTTGGAATTGGATTTTTTAGCCGATAAATCCTGGAGTTTACCTGGTGTATTAGGTTCCCGCATGATGGGCGGTGGATTTGGAGGTTGCACTATCAACCTGATTTCCAATTCACATAGGGAGAATTTCCAAAATGAAATACAGGCTTCTTACATAGAAAAATTTGGAATAGAAGCAGATTTCATACCTGTTAGTCTTTCTGAAGGAGCTAGAATACTGTAGAAATTTACCGCTTAAAAGCGCAATCCCATCTAGACAATAAATAGCGTATTTTTTTCCAAAAAAATCACCAATTTGTAGTCTTAACTCTCAAATGAGAATATTTGCCTATTATCCTAATAACATTAAACCTATGAATTTCCCAAAAAACCTAAGAAGCTTACTGCTGCTTGGAATGATAGCGAGCGTAGGTTTCTGGAGCTGTAATTCTCGCTCTGGAAAACCAAAAGTGCTCGTCTTTAGCAAAACCGCAGGTTACTATCACGCCTCTATTCCCCAAGGAGTAGCAGCTATTCAAAAGCTTGGCGCGGAGAATGATTTTGAGGTGGATACGACCACTCAGTCAGAAATGTTCACCGAAGAAAATTTAGCTCAATATTCAGCTGTCATCTTTTTAAGCACAACAGGAGATGTATTGAACAACTACCAAGAGGCCGATTTCGAAAGGTATATTCAAGCAGGTGGTGGATTCGTTGGTATCCATGCTGCCGCAGACACCGAGTATGGTTGGGGCTGGTACGGGAGATTAGTAGGGGGGTATTTCGCTGACCATCCTGGCATCAATGATCCCCATCCTAACATTCAACCTGGCGAAATAACGTTGGAGGACAATAGTCATTCTTCTACTTCCTTTCTCCCTAGCCCTTGGTCAAGAACTGACGAATGGTACAGCTATAAAAACCTGAATCCTGAGGTCAATGTGCTTTTGAGTCTGGATGAAGATTCTTATAAAGGTGGTATGGATATGGGTGAGCACCCTATCGCTTGGTATCATGATTATGATGGAGGAAGAGCTTTCTATACTGGAGGCGGACACACGGATGAGTCATACTCAGAAGAGCTTTACCTGAAGCATGTGCTGGCAGGCATACAGTATGCCATCGGAAAAAATGCAGAATTGGATTACTCAAAAGCTAAGAGCAAAAGAGTCCCAGAGGAAAATAGATTTTCTAAAACATCTCTGGTAGGACCAGAATTTACTGAGCCTACAGAAATGACCATTCTTCCAAATTTGGATATCCTTGTCGCTCAAAGAAGAGGAGAAATCTTATTTTTTAACAACGAAACTGAAGAGCTTTCAGAAGTGGCTAAGCTTGACGTTTACTGGAAAACTGATGTAAAAGGAGTTAACGCAGAAGAAGGCTTAATGGGAATTCAAAAAGACCCTAATTATGCTGATAATGGATATGTGTTTGTTTACTACTCACCGGTTGGAGACGAAGAAATCAATAGACTTTCCAGGTTTACTTTCAAAAATAACACCTGGGATATGAGCTCTGAGGTGGTGATCATGGATATTCACTCGGATCGGGATATCTGTTGTCACACTGGAGGTTCCATAGCTTTTGATAAAGAAGGGAACTTATACCTCTCTTTAGGAGACAATTCCACACCATTCAATCAGCCTGATTCTGAGTTCAGAAACAATGGTTTTGCACCTTTAGATCAGAGACCTGGATTTGAGCAATATGACGCGAGTAGATCTTCCGGCGATGCCAATGACCTTAGAGGTAAAATCCTACGGATTAAAGTAAATGAAGATGGATCTTACGACATTCCCGAAGGAAACCTTTACCCTGTTGGAACTGAAGGCACTAGACCTGAGATATATGTACAAGGAAACAGAAATCCTTATAGAATTTCCATAGATCAGAAAAACGGCTTTTTATACTGGGGGGAAGTTGGCCCAGATGCAAATGAAGACATGTTCGAAACCCGGGGACCACGAGGTTATGATGAGGTAAACCAAGCAAGAGAGGCAGGTAATTTTGGCTGGCCTTTCTTTGTAGGGAATAATTATCCTTACCGGGAATATGACTATGTCACAGGGGAATCAGGAGCCGCATTTGATCCTAAGGCACCTACCAACACCTCAATTAATAATACCGGAAAAAAGGATTTACCATCGCTGGCGCCTGCCTTTATTTGGTATCCATACGGGGAATCTAAAGAATTTCCACAGTTAGGGACTGGAGGAAGAAATGCAATGGCCGGCCCAGTTTACTACAGTGACATGTACACAGCGGATACTAAACTGCCAGACTATTTTGATTCCAAGGTGTTTATCTATGATTGGATCAGAGGATGGATAAAAGTAGTAACCCTAAAAGAAAATGGGGATTATGATAAGATGGAAGCATTCATGCCTAGCACAAAATTCAATTCTATCATCGATATGGAAATGGGGTCTGACGGTAGAATCTATATCTTGGAATATGGCAATGGTTGGTTTTCAAAAAACCCAGATTCAGGTCTTTCAAGAATTGACTTCAATGGCGGAAATAGAGCTCCTATTGTAACTCAAATCTCCGCTGACAAAACTTCAGGAACGAACCCTTTGACTGTCACTTTCACCACCAAAGCTTCCGATCCTGAAAATGATCCTTTGACTTATATCTGGGATTTAGGCAATGGACAAACTGTAACAACAGATGTACCTACACTTAAGCATACATTTGATGCTATCGGAGAATACGAAGTGACAGTTACTGCCAAAGACCCTAGTGGATTGACAGGAACTAGCGGATTGGAAAGCATTTATTCTGGAAATGTTGCTCCTGAGGTCTCTATCAGCATTGATGGAAATCAATCCTTCTATTTCCCTGGAAAAAAAGTGGCTTACAGCGTGAGTGTGAAAGATGCCGATAATCCTACAGCATCGTCTGATATGAGTACGCTTTACGTATCCGCGGACTACATAGAAGGATTGGATCAGGCAGAATCAGATATGGGTCATAAAGTAATGACTGAAGCTATGATGGGTAAATCACTCTTCACTACTTTGACCTGTAAGACTTGTCACAAAGAAGCAGAGGCTTCTGTGGGACCAGCCTACATCGATGTGGCTGAAAAGTACACCCAAAAAGATGCTGATTACTTGAAAAATAAAATCAAAAACGGTGGCGGTGGTGTCTGGGGAGAAGTAGCTATGCCTGCAAATCCAGACATGAAAGAATCTGATCTTAATGCCTTGGTAGCTTATATTCTCTCCCTAGATCAAGTGACTACGCCTTCACTTCCAGCTTCTGGAACTGTAGATGCCACTGCCGGCAAGGAAGCAACGCCAACAGGAGTATTGATGCTGAATGCATCTTATACTGACCAGGGAGGAGACAACATAAAACCCCTTTCAGGTTCTCAAACAGTATTTCTGAAAAGCAATACGATAGATCTTGGCAAAGCTGAAGAACTAATGGGTGGATATGCAGTCAATAGTTACGAAGGAGCAAACTTCCTAACAGTTCCTAAAGAAGATGGATCAGCTCTTATCACAACAGTAGATTTGACTGATGTTGCTTCAATAACTCTGAACACATTTACAATGGGCGCGCTAACGGGTACGTATGATTTTGAGTTAAGACTAGACAGTCCTTCCGGAGATCTAGTAGGCAAAGGAACCTTCAGTCCAAAAGGATCCACCACAGGAGGAGCACCAATTCAAGGTTCGCTGACTATTCCTTTCACTGGAAATGCTGATGGGAAAATGCACAAGGTATATTTGATTTCAACACCAAAAAATCCTGGCGAAGAAGGAAGGTTTGTAATTCGATCTTTCACTTTCAACGCTAAATAAAGTAACCATGAATAAAGCAAAAGACCCATGCAGAGATTACTGCATGGGTCTTTTTGTTTTCATTCACCTGGCGCCAAGAGCGTAGACAAGCTACCTTAGGAAGAATGAAATTTTCATAAAAAACGGGATTTAGTCAAATTGACATCTAGAATCTTCTGGCTGCCAGACTATTTTTGAATCCCCCAAATCTGCAAATGTATATTCTCCTTCGATTTGATTACCTCCACAATCCAATAGCAGCAAAGCCCAATTAGCCAAAGGATGGCAAGTTCCTGAGTAGAAAACAGTCTCTCCCTCAAAAGTAGCCTGAGCAAGGTAACTGTATTCAGAACTTGAACCAGATTCCGCTGCCTGTTTGATTGCATTGAGCCAAGCCAAATCTTCTACTGGATTAATAACGCCACAAACCATGACAGGATCTTTGTCTTCACTGCAAGCAAAAGAAAAGAGCAAACAGCAGTAAATTGGGTAAATTAACTTTTTCATTGAAGTAGATTTAGTGAAAAAAGAAGTTAAACCCAAAACGAAGCCATCAGCCAATACGCTACTTTTTCGCCTATTTTATCGGTGAAAAAGGAAGGGTTTTATAGAAAATAGCATCTACTTTCTCTACAATCTTCCCGTCAGCTTCAGATAGCTCCTTTGCCTTTACCCAAGCTGGGTCTTTGGCAAAGTTTTGAAAATTAGCTTCAAAAGATGCTTGATTTTTGTCACCCAATAAATAAACCAATTTAGGTTGACTGCCATCATTTTCAACTGTTACCCAATAGGGATAGTTTTTCAACCCTTGCTTCGCAAACAATTCCTGAGTGTGGTCTTTAAATCTTGTTAGTAGATTATCAAGCCTTCCATCAAAACAAGTATAGGTTCTCATCTGAAAAATCCCACTAGCCTGAGGGAGTGGGAAATCATTCAATCCTGGAGCAAGTTTCATGAATGTTTGATCCACACTTTTTACCAATGCTCCGTTTACCCTTGATTCCTCAAACACTTTTTGCCACACTGGATCATTCATAAATTTACCCCACATCACATCTCTTGACTTCTCATCCGGATAGCCAAGAATGTAGGTCAGTGAATTATCCTCATTATCAATTGGTAGAAAATAGATGATATTTTCCATCCCACTTTTCTCGAAAAGCGAAAGTGTATGCTCTTGAAAACGCTTGATCAAATCAGGAAGCTTTCCTTCATGGGCATAATACTTTCTTATCTCGAAATAAGTCGAAGTGTCACTCAACTTCTGTGCATAGCCTGCGAAGGCAAAAAGCATTGCAATCATACTGAAGATAATTTTTTTCATGAGTTATGATTTTGAGAATAAAAACGGCGGATTGGCTGACTTATTCAAATGAAAATTAAGCTATTGAAGAAGATAAAGCCTATTTCCTCCAAGACTTCCAGATTGCTGGAAACAACGCAACTAGAATAATTAATAAACCGAAAGTCTCTCTTGATTCTTCCATTGACTGAGTTTTCATACTTAGGTTATGTTGCTCCACTTCTTCGGAAATCCAACCTCCCACATCGCCTTGCCAATAATAAATAGCGCCAATAACACACGCTATTGCAAGAATTGTCAACGGAATTTTAGGGAAAATTCCCCGCACCCCCAACAAACAAAATATAATCGCTACTCCATAAATACTCACCCAAATCTCAGGATCAGGGTCGTTGAACTGCCAATAAGCAAAGAGTGAGAAAATAACAATCCAGATAGCAAAATAGATTTTGTTAAACTTCATAATATTTCAAGGGTTGGTTCATAACTACAGAAAGCAAAGAATTTTATTTAAATTGAAATGCTAACAATTGCCCAAATTACCGCTCTTAATTTTGGCAAACAAGGCATTATTTAAAGCTATTTATGACGTTCAATTTCATTTTAACTAGAGGAATTAAATTAATACTATTTTTCTACCTCATGTATTTTAGTTTTTGTTTTGCTGTCAATGCAGCTCAAGAAACTAGTCCGACTACTGCTCCCGAAATAAGTGCAGATACTACTGTAAAAGTGGAAAAAAGCCCGGTTGTCTTTTTTAGTGACACCCTCTATTTCATTTCTGCCAAGCTAGGTCCCTACTCTGCTGCTGAGCGAGCGCTCAACCAAAGTAAAAGGCTGGAAGCACTTATTGAAAATGATGAATTTGACACCTTATTACTCTCCACTTCTGAAGACGTGGTAGCGGTCGAAATACTGCATGGTGAACAAGTCATTGGAAGTATTACCCAAGCAGATGCGGACCTGTCCAACAAAAGTAAGTCTGAGCTAGCTGAAGACTATATTGCAGCTATAAAAATCAGTTTTGCAACGCATAATGACCAGCAAAGTCTAATTACAAATCTCACGAGAACAGGGCTTTTAATCGGGATTTTCTTAGTTCTTATAATCCTTGTCAAATTCATCAATAAGGGATTCAATAAGCTAATCGATTACATCTTACGCAAATGGCATAAATATTTTAAAGGCATAAAAATCAAAGACATAGAAATCCTTTCTGGAGAAAGGCAAGAGAAGTTGTTTTTCTTGGGTATGCGAGTGGTGAAGCTCATCCTTATCATCTTGCTATTATACCTTTCCCTGCCTATCATTTTCAGCATTTTTCCTGCGACAAAGGGGCTGGCTACTACCCTACTTTATTATATCACCTCACCAGTGAAATTAATTTTGTTAGGTTTTATAGGTTTCATTCCAGAATTATTCATGATTCTCGTCGTGATTTTTATCACGTACTACATCACCAAAGGAATCAATTTTATCTCCTTAGAAGTTGAGAGAGAAACGCTATCAATCCCTGGATTCTACCCTGAGTGGGCAAAGCCGACATTTAATTTATTTAAGATTATTGTCATGGCTTTTGCCTTCATCGTCATCTTTAATTATTTACCTTTTTCTGATTCTCCTGCTTTCCAAGGAGTTAGTGTATTCCTGGGTTTATTGATTTCTCTGGGATCTTCATCAGCTATCAGCAATATCATAGCAGGCTTAGTGATCATATACATGAGGGCTTTTAAGCTTGGGGATCGTGTAAAAATCGGAGATACTACAGGTGATGTGATTGAAAAAACTATGCTGGTTACCAGACTACGTACGATTAAAAATGAAGAGGTCACTATTCCAAATGCCTCGATTTTAGCAGGAAAAACCATCAACTACTCTGTGGAGTCTAATGGACCAGGTCTGATTCTGCACTCTACTGTAACAATTGGATATGATGTTCCATGGCGCAAAGTGCATGAATTACTTATTTCAGCAGCAATGAAAACAGACATGATCCTAAAGGCCCCATCTCCCTTCGTTTTGCAAACTAGCCTAGACGATTTCTATGTGAGTTATCAAATCAATGCCTATACCACTACTCCGCAAAAAGCGGCAGTGATCTATTCTGAACTGCACTCATTTATTCAGGATGCGTTTAGTGAAGCGGGTGTAGAAATTATGTCTCCCCATTATCGTGCTTCACGGGAAGGCAACGAACTCACAATTCCTCCAATCTATATTCCTGAAGAAAAAAATTCTAACTAGGACATACATATGTAAAACAAAAAGGGAAACCCTCTTGCGAACGCTTCCCTTTCTCCTACTCTAACCATAGTTAGCGTTAAGAGCCAAGCTACTGTTAAAAGACTTGTCATCCAGTTGCCCAGATTAATAATAATGATTTCTATGCTCAGTCTTCTACACCTTTCGGTTTCGAAAATTTCAATAAACACTTTTGTGGTAAACCATCTCAGACAAAATCCCGGAGGACATTGACCTTTCATGCAAATTTGAGAGCTTTCAATCCTTATCCGAGATCGTATTCCCGGTCTTTTTATCTCTTACTTGGTTTAATAAATATCTCCTTAAATTCGCCCAAAGACAACTTTTAGGCTAGTTAGTTTCCCACCATCTTTCCACCAAATTATATTCTAAACAAACACACATATCAACCTTAATTAGATGGTTATCAACTTTTTAATCACATCAATTAGAGATATATCATATATCTGCCAATAACTTGTTCTTATTTCATCTTAATTCTCATGAGAAACGCATCGGCAGTCATGTACAAATAATTCTCATCACTGTCAAAAGCACAATTTGCAGTGCCTTGCCCTGTCTTGATAGTACCTAAATGCTTCCCCTCAGGACTGATTACTAAAATACCTCCTGGACCTGAGGCAAACAAAGTCCCCGAACTGTGCACGGCCAGACCATCCGGTAATCCCGGATTCTCACTACCAATAAGCACTGTAGCATCCAGCAATATATTTCCTCCTAGGATATCTCCATTTTCACCCAAATCAAAAGCATAATACCTTGCTTTTTCGGGATCAGATTGCGCGATGTATAAGGTGCTCTCGTCAGGACTTAACCCAATCCCATTTGGCCTACTCAACGTATCCAAAAGCAGGTTTAAACTCCCATCAGGATCTAATCTATACACCCCTTGAAAATCCAATTCCTTAGTATTCCATGGGTCCAAACCATAAGGAGGATCATTGAAAAACAGCTGTCCAGATTTGTTAAATACTAAGTCATTTGGACTATTGAACTTTTTCCCTTCATAAGTAGAAGCAAGCGCTATAAAATCAGGTTTTGGATCAGAAAGAGAAGTATTCATTCTTGCTACCCTTCGTTCTCCGTGCTGGCAGATTATCAATTGTCCGGATGCATTCAATGCCAAACCATTGGATCCTGGTTCTTTCTTATTGGTCTCTGTTCCCAAATATCCAGAAGGCTCCAGAAATAAGCTTAAGCTATCCTTCTCAGTCCACTTCCAGATTTTATTGGTTGGCACATCTGAGAAGATTAATGCGTTTTGATCTTCCAACCATAGTGGTCCTTCTGACCATTCAAAGCCAGAAGCTATCACCTCTATCTTAGCATCCTCAGGCAAGAAAATATTCAAATCCGGGTCCAATCGTTCGATAGAACCAACAGATTGAAATTCGAAATCTTCATCTTCAATGTTAGATGATGTATTTGGATTAGCACATGCCGATAGTAGAATTAGTAATAAAAAGAGTTTTGAGTTTTTCATTTGGTTTTAGGTAGGGTTACTTGCTAATAATGAGTTAATTAATCGGAAAAAAAGTATCAAAACATTTAAATATCATCAAAATGATGCTTCCTAAAATAACCTATCCTTTGGGATTTTAAGGAGTAGGCAAAAAAGTGAAGATAAATCTTAGCCTTTTCCTCATGAAACCAATTTATTTTGCAGCCTGCCGTTCGGAAGGTAGTAAACTGAAAATAGGATTTTCTGTATGTGATGAATTCATCAAAGCTTCCATCTCCTTAACTTTTTCGGGATTTTCTGCAGCAATATTATTTTTCTCTCCCAGGTCTACGCTTAAATCATATAATTCAATCTTTGGCCTGTCGCTACCAAAAACCTGAAGCTTCACAGCCTTCCACTTGCCCTGCCTTACCGCCTGCTTACCACCTTGCTCATGAAATTCCCAATATAAATACTCATGTTCTTTCTGATCTTTTTGCTCCAACATAGAAGGTAAAAAAGAAATCCCGTCTATGTTAGTTGGAATTTCAGCACCAGCTACATCAGCAAATGTTGGTAGCAAATCCCAAAATGCTGATATGTGGTCACTTTTCGAACCCGCTTTGATCTTACCTGGCCACCAGGCAATCATCGGCGTACGGACTCCACCTTCATATAAGTCACGCTTATGTCCTCTGAAGGGTCCGTTGCTATCGAAAAAGTCTGGATCAGCCCCTCCTTCCTGGTGCGCACCATTATCAGAAGCAAAGATAATTAATGTGTTTTCGGCAATTCCTAGTTCATCCAACTTAGCCAGCACCTCTCCAACGTAAACATCCATTCGTTCTACCATAGCTGCAAATGCAGCATGTGGCGTAGGATGGGATTGGTAAGCAGTGATGTTGATGTCAGGACCATATTCTGTACCCTTTCCAGCTGGATGGGGTTTTTCATCACCAAATTTTGCTTTGTATTTCTCGATAATTTCATCATCCGGAGCAGCTAATTCAGCATGTGGCATAACGATAGGCATAAACAAGAAGAAAGGATTATCCTTGTTGTTTTCCAAAAATGTAATCGTCTCTTTCTGAATCACATCTGGTGCATATACCGTCTTATCGACCCAGCCATTTCCCTCCAAAACAATTTTGTCGCTATTATGCCATAAGTGCGCAGGATAATATCTATGAGCATATCTCTGACAATTATATCCGTAAAACTCCTCAAAACCTTGCTGATTTGGATCCCCAGTGGTTCCTACAAAGCCTAGCCCCCATTTCCCAAAAGCTCCTGTTTTGTAACCAGCATTTTCCAGCACTTTAGCGACGGTGGGAATAGAATCAGGCATAGGATATTGCCCCTCCGGCTGTACTTCACGATTGCCACGAATAGGCGTATGCCCCGTATGTAATCCTGTCAAAAAAGAGGATCTGGAAGGAGCACAAACAGTTGCTCCGGAATAATGATTAGTAAAAAACATGCCCTCCTTAGCCAGACGATCAATATTTGGAGTTTCTATGTATTCTTGACCAAGAAAACCCAGATCTCCATAACCTAAGTCATCTGCGAGGATAAAAATTATATTAGTCTTTTTTTCTACTTCAGCTATTGCGTTCTCCTTTTTCGAATCACAACTAGTAAAGCCTAGAAATGCAAAAGTAACCAGTAAGGATAGGGGTAAATATTTTCGTATTAACATGTCCCAAGATAACAAGAAATGTAGCGGCTTAAAATAAGTAGCTGTATGATTTTGCTCCGCGTTCCTGCACCAATTTATTGCGAATCATCAGGATTCTATACGCTTCTAAAGGCTCAGCAACTCCCCCAGACCGAAGTCTCGCCTCGCAAACCAAGGGCCTCACATCAGTCAAGTACGCCATTTGCAAAATCTCCTGAGCTTCTGAACCCTGCCCCTCTTTCTGAAACTCATTAAGCTTTTCCCGGTCCACCAGCAGCGCTTTTGCATAGGCAATTGTAATAGCTTCCAACGCTTGAATCAAATCGACCAAGGGATCTTGAGTATTATAGCTGGCATCTATCATCCAGGAAATACTTTCCCAAGCCTGTGCTCCATCCAGGTCTCCACTTATTAATTCAGTAAAAATCAAAAAAAGCTGATACGGCTTGATACTACTAGGATTCATATCATCCTCTCCATACTTACTATCATTGAAATGAAATCCTCCAAGGAGGTTTTGATACATTAGCGTAGCTACAATTTGTTCAATATTAGTTTTTGGAAGATGGTAGCCTAGATCCACCAGCGCTTTGGCCCTTGATCCTAATCGTTTGGCCAGCATACAGGAAGTCCCCCAGTCAGGGACCACGGTATGGTAGCAATTTGGCTCATAGGGCTTGTACTCTAGCATCAGATCCCAGTCTGAAGGCATGATTTCATATATTTCACGGAGAGACTCTTCAGTCCAAGCTAGAGTATTTCTGAAATTCGACTGACCTGGAAAATTACTTCCATCAGCCATCCAAACGGTCAACCCTTTGCTTCCCAGCTTTTTGCCAATGCTAATTACCTCTTCGTTGTGAGCAATAGCTTCTTGCCGGATTGTTTTGTCAGGATTCCCTAAAGAACCTAAAGCGGCATATTTCTGCTTGTTTTCATCCTGAGAACTTGTACTATTCATGGAATCAAATACCAAATCCAGATCAACAGCCAATTCTTTGGACTCCTGGTAATCCTCAGGCGTATCCCATGGTATATAAACAGATATTGAATTCGTTTTTCTAGTCAACTGCTGCAATAAGCCTACATCTTCCAACTTTTCATTTAAGTTTCGAGGCTCCCCTCCTGTTCTATGCATTTTTGCTCCTGCTCTACCGTTTCCCAACGCTGCACTTGGAATGGCTATTTGAAACTTTTGAATCTTCAGGATAATATCGTCAAAATCTAAGCGCTGATTTGAGAGTCGATCTCTCAATAAATCAACTGATCTGTAATGAAAATTAGTGGTAGAAAAAGATGCTATTTGGTCTTCAGTTATTTTCATAAATAGGTGGCAGTGTAACTTTTTTACTCATTTTGTTCATGAAAAGGCCAAAAATCAAGAAGAGAGGCCTTTCTTCGACTTGTACAATCAGATTAAGATATAAGGTTATTTCACATTCAATTTTTTGCTTTAACGTGTGAGAAAAGCTGTTTTCTCCTTCCGGCCCAACTGTTACTTTGGTAGGTAAAACACCCAAAACGAGTACGAATCAGCTTTTATAACAGATTTAAGAACTTGCTATTAGTGTATTCCCAACTCAGGTTTTTTGGGGAAAAATCATTGATATCTATTCCTATCCCAGTAAGCTGTTGGAATTTGTCCTAGTGATGAAGTATCAAATTGGTCGCCAAAAAAAAGTCCACAAAATCATTTAACTCCATAAAAAATATAGAAGTCTACCCCCTGAAATAAAATGAATTTCGCATTCTGCGTACACTCTTCCCCTATGATCTCTATAGATTTTGGATTATACTTTTTAAATTTCAGGTATAAAAAATATCCATATAGAGAACCAAAATTTTAGAAACAAACAGAAGGACGAGAACACCAAATACTACGGCAACCCTGAAATCCGTTTAATTAAAATTAAATTTCGAATAGTTGGGATATTTACAACAATAATATCATCGCATGATCTTTAGCGAAATATTGTAACAACCACAGGCCAAATAATTAGTGTTAATCTTTAGGTATTCAAGACAGCACAGGATACCTGAAGTAATCTTTTCGCCCATATTCACTATCAGAACAATCTGCTAAACGCAATGAGCATAACAACAAAAAACTTTAAGCATGTAAGTTACCTCTGGGATGATGCTGTAGCATCTAAACTTGAGGGAAAGGAAGTTGACCTTCTAATTTATCGTTCAAATATCCTTGGAGCTGATCTAAGAATCACCAATTACGGAGGTGGCAATACCAGCTGCAAAACCTATGAATCTGATCCGCTCACTAACGAAAAAGTAGAGGTAATGTGGGTCAAAGGCTCCGGGGGAGATATTGGGACTCTAACTAAAGCTGGCTTAGCTGGACTTTATGTGGATAAACTACGTGCTTTGAAAGGCATCTATAGAGGACTGGAATTTGAAGATGAAATGGTTGAACTTTTCAACCATTGTATCTATGATCTTAAGTCCAAGGCTCCTTCCATTGATACACCACTTCACGCATTTCTTCCATTTAAGCATATAGATCACCTTCATCCGGACGCAGCTATTGCAATTGCAGCTGCCAAAGATGGGGAGCAGATTACAAAAGACCTTTGGAACGGACAGATCGCTTGGGTGCCTTGGCAAAAACCGGGCTTTGATTTGGGCTTACAATTGAAACAAGCCCTAGACGAAAACCCTGGGATCCGAGGAATTATGCTTGGTGGCCATGGACTTTTCACATGGGGCGATACTGCCTTCGAATGCTATATCAACAGCTTGGAAGTGATAGAAACTGCTTCGGAATACCTAGCTCAAAATTACGGTAAAACCCGTCCGGTATTTGGAGGTGAAAAAGTAAAATCCCTAGCTCCAGAACAGCGAAAAAGTCAAGCAGCTAAGCTTGCGCCATTGCTTAGAGGCCTAGCTTCTTCAGAAAATCTGATGGTGGGTACCTTTACTGATGCACCGGAAGTCCTTCAGTTTATCAACAGCAACGACCTTAGCAAACTAGCTCCTATGGGTACAAGTTGCCCGGATCACTTTTTGAGAACAAAAATTTCTCCTTTGGTTCTGGATATTGCAGCAGATCAAGACCTTTCTGACCTTACCGCTTTGAAAGAGCAAATCAGTGTGGCATTCCAGTCTTACAGAGAAATGTATGCTGACTACTACGAAAATCATAAGCATTCCAATAGCCCCGCGATGAGGGATCCTAATCCGGTAATTATCATCTGGCCGGGTGTAGGCATGTTTAGCTACGCAAAAAACAAGCAGACAAGTCGTGTCGCTAGTGAATTCTACATCAATGCAATAAATGTAATGCGTGGTGCAGAGGCAGTTTCTCAATACGTTTCTTTGCCCCTACAAGAAGCCTTCAATATTGAATATTGGTTACTCGAAGAAGCAAAACTCCAGAGAATGCCAAAAGAGCAGCCTCTTTCGAGAAAAGTTGCCTTAGTCACAGGAAGTGCAGGAGGAATTGGTTTGGCTATCGTAGAAAAATATATCCAGGAAGGTGCCTGCGTGGTAGTTACTGACATCGATGAAAACAGACTTCAAACCACTGGAGAGGCACTTTTGAAAAAATATGGAAAAGATGCATTTCTAACTGTGAAGCTAGATGTGACTAATAGCGAAAGCTTAGAAGCTGCGATTGAAGCTACTTGTCTTCAGTTTGGAGGAGTGGATATCATGGTGAATAATGCCGGGATTTCTATTAGCAAGTCTTTTGAAGATCACACGGATCAAGACTGGGACAGACTGAATGACATTTTGGTGATGGGTCAATATCACATTTCCAAAGCCGGAGTAAAAATCATGAAGCTTCAGGGTCATGGTGGAGACATAGTAAACATTGCAAGTAAAAATGGCTTGGTGGCCGGTGCAAAAAATGTGGCTTACGGAACCGCCAAAGCAGCACAATTACATATGTCAAGATTGATGGCAGCAGAATTGGCGGAAGACAAAATCAAGGTCAATGTAGTAAATCCGGATGCAGTGATAGAAAACTCAAACATTTGGGAAGGCGGATGGGGTGAAAATCGCGCGAAGGCCTATGGAATAGAAGTGAAAGACTTGCCACAGTTCTATGCAAATCGTACCTTATTGAAAGAAAGTGTGAAAACTAGTGATATCGCCGATGCTGCATTCGTCTTCGTCAGCGGTCAACTTGGGAAGACAACTGGAAATATGTTGAATGTAGATGGTGGATTAGCCGCTGCATTCCCAAGATAGTTTATGAACTAATAAATTCCGATTCCCCCTAGTACCCCAACAATAACCTAAAACGCCATGTTAGTCGATAAATCAGAGAAAATCCACACGGATTCTCGAACCCCCAAGTACATGCAAGTGGTCAATCTAATTCTAGATGATCTCGATAGTGGTAAACTGAAGATCGGAGATAGAATTCCTTCTATCAATGAAACCAGTTTTGACTTTTTGCTCTCAAGGGATACCGTAGAAAAAGCCTATAATGAACTCCGGGATAGAGGAATTATAACTTCTGTGAGAGGCAAGGGTTTCTATGTTAATTCGACTAACATGGCTAATAAATTAAAGGTATTGTTGATATTCAATAAGCTGAGTTCGTATAAGAAAATCATCTATTATTCTATTATAGAGACTTTGGGAAATCAAGCGACAGTGGATCTTCAAATCCATCATTATAACCGCACCATTTTCGAAAACTTATTAGAACGAAACTTGGGAAACTACAACTACTATGTTTTAGCGCCGCATTTCTTTGATGACAACAATCATCCGGAAACCTGCTATGACTTGATTCAGCAAATCCCAAAAGATAAGCTTTTGATAATGGACCGTGATGTAAAAAATCATGAAAATGAATTCCCGGGAGTTTATCAGGATTTTGCCAGAGACATATTTGAAGCTCTGGAATCCGGTATTATTCACTTAAGAAAATATTCCAGATTAATTCTGGTGTTTCCTAAAGGAGACATGTATCCTGTAGAGATAATAGATGGTTTTAAACGTTTCTGCTATTTCCACAATTTCAACAATCTCATCCTAGATGGAATCGATGACGAACCTCTATATGAAGGAGATTCTTTTATCGTCTTAGCTGAAACTGACCTTGCCAACATTGTAAAAAAATCGCGGGAACAACAGTTACAACTAGGAAGCGACATAGGGATTATTTCTTATAATGAGACTCCCCTTAAAGAGATATTAGCAGAAGGAATCACCACCATTTCTACTGATTTTATGCAAATGGGGAATACAATCGCAAACCAAATCCTAGGTGCAGAGGACAGAATCCCTTTGAAAAGTCCATTCAAAATGATCATTCGAAAATCGCTTTGAAAGCGTAGCTATGAGTAAAATTCCAGTAACGGCTGTTTTTGATATCGGCAAGACTAATAAAAAGTTTTTTCTTTTTGATGAAAATTTAACCGAAGTACACAGTTCATATATTCGTCTGGATGCTATTCCAGATGAAGATGATTTTCCTAGTGAGCCCTTGGCACCACTTGAAGAGTGGATGATAAAGACCTTTAGGCAGGCGTTGAAATCAGAAGAATATCAGATCAAACGACTCAATTTCTCCTGTCATGGAGCTTCCTTTGTGCATACGGATGAAAAAGGAATTCCCGCAACTCCTCTTTATGACTACCTAAAGCCATTTCCAGATGAACTTCTTAAAAAGTTCTATGAAGAAAATGGTGGGAAAATGAACTTTTGCAGGGCTACATCCTCACCACCCTTAGCCATGCTAAACTCTGGTTTACAGCTGTATTTCATCAAGCACGAAAAACCAGAATTCTTTGAAAGAATCAAACATTCATTTCATTTCCCTCAATACTTAAGTTTCTTATTTACTGGAGAAATGGTATCGGATTACACGAGTATTGGGTGCCATACTGGGCTGTGGGATTATGAAGCGAACGATTACCATGCCTGGGTAGATCGGGAAGGAATCAGAAAGTTACTTCCTCCCATAGTACCTGGAAATACGCTTCTGAAGACTAAACCTGAACTTGGAAATATCCCCTGTGGCATAGGTGTGCATGACTCTTCTTCAGCATTGCTGCCATATATCAAGCAAGAAATAGAACCATTTGCTCTGCTTTCAACAGGTACTTGGGCTATTTGTATCAATCCATTCAACAAAACTAAACTCACCAAAAAAGAGCTTAAGCGGGATTGCCTACAGTTTTTAAGCATCAAAGGTGAACCGATCAAAATATCAAGACTTTTCATAGGTGAGGAGCATAAGTATCAGGTAGAAAAGCTCTATGAATACTTCCAAATGCCACTGGGTACTTACAAAAAATTAAAATTTAATTCTACCCTCTTTGAAAAAGTGAAGGGCTATACAGCTAAGCGAATTCATTTTCAATACCTAAAACCTAAGCATTATGGTTTGGATCAAGCAAAGGAAAATGATTGGTCTGTTTTCGCTGAATTCAATGAAGCCTATTATACGTTTATTCATGAACTAACAGATCTGCAAGCAGCGGCTATTAAGTTAGTCACAGACAATGCTCCTGTTGATAGGCTATTCATAGATGGAGGCTTCAATGCAAACGATATTTTTGTGGAGATGCTGCAGATTAAACTACCTGAATTAAAGATCATTCCAAGTGACTTCCCAAATGGATCTGCATTAGGTGCAGCTATGCTGGTTTCATTGGAATAGAAGGCTTAATTTACATTTCAAATGAAAAATAACGTACCACATATAGGCCTGTTTATTCCTTGCTACATTGATCAGTTTTATCCCAATGTCGCAATAGCGACGTTAGAATTATTGGAAAAATTAGGCTGTAAAGTAACTTACCCCTTAGGGCAAACGTGTTGTGGACAGCCCATGGCTAACTCCGGTTTTGAGGCTGACACAGAAGGCACCACCTCCAAATTTATCAGGGATTTTGCTGCATTCGATTACATCGTTGCTCCTTCAGGAAGCTGTGTTTTGCATGTAAAAGACCATTCACCAAAGATTAATAACCTTCAAAAAAACCAGGAACACGTACAATCAAACATCTATGAACTAAGTGAATTCATCACTGATGTTCTCAAAGTGGATTCTATCAAAGGTAGCTTTCCGCATAAGATTGGCTTTCATGCTTCCTGTCATGGACTTCGAGGATTAAGATTGGCCAGCGATTCTGAAAGAAATGAACCTAAATTCAATAAAACACTGCAACTGATGAGAGATCTGGAGGGAATGGAAGTAGTAGAACTTACCCGCAAAGATGAATGCTGTGGGTTCGGAGGAACTTTCGCTGTAAGCGAAGAAGCCATCTCAGTGCAAATGGGAAAGGATAGACTTGCCGATCATATGGACAAAGGAGTAGAAATCATAGTAGGTGGAGATATGTCCTGTATCATGCACATGAAGGGAATTGCAGCACGGGAACAGGCCCCGATTCAGCTTATGCATTTTGCAGAAATCCTAAACCAAGCCATCTCATGAGTCATCCAGAGAATGCCACGGTTTTTCTGAAAGATAAGGCGCGTGCCAAATGGCATGATGAAACACTTTGGATAGTACGTGAAAAACGTGACGCAACTATACATCAAATTCCCGAATGGGAGAAACTCCGGGAACTAGCTTCTCAAATAAAAGATCACACACTTTCCAAGCTTGATTTTTATCTGGAAGAGCTGGAGAAAAATGCCAGCGCAAATGGGATAAAAGTTCACTGGGCAGAAAATGCTGAGGAACATAATCAGATAGTTGCGAGCATATTAAAAGAAAAAAATTGCAAGGCGATAGTAAAGAGTAAATCTATCCTAACGGAGGAATGTCACTTGAATCCCTACCTGGAGGAAAGAGGCATTGAGGTGGTAGATACTGACTTGGGTGAGCGTATTATCCAATTTCTCAAGCAGCCACCAAGTCATATCGTAATGCCTGCTATTCACTTGAAAAAGTCCGATATCTCGGATATTTTTCACGAAAAACTGCATACTGAAAAAGGAAATGTGGACCCAGTATATCTGACTCATGCTGCCCGACTCCACCTGCGTGAAAAATTCCTCCAAGCCAAAGTGGCCATCACAGGGGTTAATTTCGCAGTTGCAGAGACTGGTGAGTTTGTCGTTTGCACCAATGAAGGTAACGCAGATATGGGTGTTCACTTGGCAGATACACACATTGCCTGCATGGGCATAGAGAAGCTAATCCCCCGCAGAAAAGACCTTGGCGTTTTCCTTAGACTCTTGGCAAGATCTGCCACTGGTCAGTCCATTACCAATTACAACTCGCATTTTAGAAGCCCTTCTCCCGGAAAGGAACTTCATTTGATTTTGGTGAATAATGGTAGGACAAAACAACTTGGAAGGGAGAAATTCAGAAATTCACTAAAATGCATACGCTGCGGAGCATGCATGAATACCTGCCCGATCTATCGTCGAAGTGGCGGATTTAGTTACGGAAGCACCGTTCCTGGACCTATTGGATCTATCCTTTCACCGGGAATAGACCTTAAGAAATACAGTACCTTACCTTTTGCCTCCACGCTTTGCGGAAGCTGCTCAGATGTGTGTCCGGTGAAAATCAACATTCACGAGCAACTCTACGAGTGGCGTCAAGAGATCACCAAAGCTCAAGGATCTTCCCTCAAAGGCCTATCTATGAAATTGGCAAATGGAATATTCAAAAGCCCCCTTGCATATAGGCTTTCAGGGAAAATGATGAGAGCTTCCTTAAAATCCCTTCCTGACAGTATCATTTACAATCCATTAAATGCATGGGGAAAAGGTAGAAATCTACCTGATTTGCCTGAAGAATCATTTAAAGCTTGGTACAAAAAGAATAGATCATGAGTAGTAGAGAATCCATATTGGCAGCTATAAAAGGACTAAAACTGGAAGAGAAACCGCTACCAGATATTCCGGATTTTGAGATTGCCGATGACCTCCTAGCAGCATTTACCAATTCTCTGAATGCTAATAAAGGAACCGTGGCGACCAAGGAAGAGGTTGAAAAATTGATTGAAGAAACTACATTTCTGAAAATTTACAGTGCTTCACCTGCATTTGAGCAATACAGCAATTGCCAAATACCGAAACATCCAGCCGACTTTGCTGACTTGGATCTGGCTATTATTGAAGGGCAATTCGCATCAGCTGAGAACGCAGCTATATGGCTGGATGAGAGTAATTTAGACCTTAGAGCTCTACCTTTTATCACAGCTCATTTAGTGATTGTGATCAAAAAAGAAAATATCCTTGGGAATATGCACCAAGCATATACTAGAATAGGATTGACCAATTCAGGCTTCGGGATATTCATAGCAGGACCATCGAAAACTGCAGATATAGAACAGTCACTCGTAGTTGGTGCTCATGGTGCGATGAGTCTTAGAGTGGTGATTCTCTAAGCAAGCTTTCTAGATAAAGTGAAGCAATTCTTGTAGTCATTACTGCTGGAATACTTCAATTCAAAATTGATTTTATCAGCAATTCTTTTGCAAAGCGGCAAGCCAACTCCAGTACCTTTTTCTTTTTTGGTACCGTATGAGGTCCTAGCTCTGAAAACAAATAAATTCTTTTGATCTGCTGCAGAAATCGTAACTCCCTGATTACACACTAACCAACTTATTTTATCTTCACTTATCCTGAGTTTGAGGTAAATAGTGGAATCTACAGGTGCGAATTTAATGGCGTTATCCATCAAATTTTTTAGGATAATTTTAATCTCGTTTATCTCCAAAGATATATTCCTGTCCTCCCCTTCTATTGAAAAATCTATAAGTTGGTTTTTCGCCTGGGCTTGCATTGCCATCATATCCTTCATCTCTTGAGTCAATTCACTCAAACTAATCTTATGAAGCTGTATTGGCGTATCTTCCAACTCTGTCATCACCCAACTTAATGTGTTATTGAGCACCTTATTCAGATGGTAGGTTTGCCCTTTCAAATTGTAAAGGATTTGCTCCATTTCTCCAGGCTCAAACGCATCCTTTTCTATTAGGCCTAGTGTAGTATGAAGCATTCCAATGGGGTTTTTCAAATCATGAGATAGCAACGCAATCAGCCTATTTTTCTGATCATTGAGCATTTTTACTTCTTCTAGGGAACTGTCCTGTCTCTCTTTGATTCGGTGGAGTAGATGACTTTGATTCAAATAGCTTTTTATAAAAAAGTGTATGACGGTAAAAACAAAGGCACTGATCCACAAAATTGCAAGCGTATGGTCAAAAAACTGATTCTCTACTCCATGATAATAATTCTCTACAATTATGTACCCTTTCACCTCCCCATAAAAAAGTATGAAAAACATGGAAAGTGAACCTAAATACCAAACCACTTTAAGCCAACCCTGAATCAGGAGGGAGGATACCACAAGCATTAAAAAAAAGGCGTATATCGTCGGTCCGTCATTCCCATCATTATATATAAAATTGATGCAAATGATTATATGGGCAATTATCAACAGGATATTCACGATCAGCTGCGACCTCCCGTATTTTGAAACTAAGTAATAGGAAATAATGAACGGAAGTGAAAATGCGATTTTAGAGAGATAAATTACGGGGGACATCCCAAGTAAAAAATCTGTGACGCCTAGAATCAATAACAGGTAAAAAGTTATTATGGCGAATATTTTTGCAATCTGTTCCTGGATATAATCAAGATTGGTGACATTCTCCTCAGTCAGCAATAATCCTTTTGTAATCAGCATAAAAATAGGTATAAACTAAATAGACTCGAAAATAATAAACTTTATCTTAGTTAAAGACTGGTCAATCCTAAATTAACCTCACTATCAAACTTTCTGATTTCTTTGGCAGTCATTAACTAGTGGAATGAAGTGCGATACGATTGCCTTCTGAGTCCAAAAAAACTCCCATATATCCATATTCCGGCGATATCATTCTTTTTTCGATCTGTACTTTACCTCCCGCTTCTTCTACTTTCTTCAATTCGATTGCCACATCTTCAGAAGAAAAATAAATAAGGGGACCGGCTAGTTCACTTGATTTGTAAAAATCTTTATGCAAAACTAAGCTTCCCCCAGCTCCAGAAGCCTCTCCTTCACCTGGAAACATAGCCATTTTGAAATCACCCATATCCATTTTATGAAGCGTGCAGCTAAATACCTTTTGATAAAAAGATATCGCTCTATCCATATCATTAACCGGGATTTCAAACCAGCCTACAGTAACTTTCTTCATAGTCTCGGAGATTTAATTTTTAATCACAACGTGGCTGAAAATCAATTCAGTGACAGGTTTCCATCACACTCTTGTCAACTTTATTGGGTAAGATTTTCCGGCATTCCACTGACATACATAAATATTCTCGTCCTGATCGACACATACGTCATGGCAATGCTTAAATATTGCTTCAGATTGTACCATTAGCTGTAGTTCACCATTTCGGTATTCAGGAGCTGTTCCGCCTGGATTAGATACGACCTTATTGTCTTTATCCAAGATAGTCACAAAACCAGAATCAGGTGTTTGCTCCAAATATCGAAGCCTAGACCAACAAACTCCAGCATAGAGATTGTCCCCATGAATCACAGGTCTGCAAACAAAAGCACCAGGCAAGAAAATCGTTTCCATATACTCCCCATCCATGGTGAATCGTTTAAAGGAATTATGTCCACGGGAGGTGCAAAGTAAAGTAGGCGTCTTGCCTCCTCGTTGATCTACTGTAATACCATGTGCGGTGCTAAATTGCGCGTCACCAGATCCGCTACCACCGAATTTGCGGATGAACTTGCCATTTTTATCGTAGTGTAGAAAAAACTGAGAACCATAGCCGTCCGCTATATACAAGTCGCCGTTCGGAGCAACTGTAGTTTCTGTAGGCACAAAAGACATTTTCTCAGTATAAATCCCTTCGCTTAAAGGTGGGGCTATTTCCGTGACAATGGTGCCATCGAGCGTAGTTTTTACTACTCTTCCTGCATTATCAGAAATCCATAGGTATTCTGCATCTCCCTCATCTACCAAAGTCAGGCCATGAGCCCGATCCATTCCTAGGGTCCAGGCTTTAATGAATTTTCCAGATTGGTCATAAATAATCACATTGTTTTTAGGCTCATCAGTGACCATAATCATCCGTCCTTTCCGATCCATCACCATTTCATGGCAATTGTTCACCGGTACTTTGGCTGGATCGAGCATGCCCCACTTGGCATCTACTTGATATTTAAAATCGCCGTGACCTATTACTGCATCTGGTCTTTTGGCAAAGGAAAATGAAGGGGAAATTGACATTGCTAATCCTATCAGGGAGGTATTTTGAATAAACTTTCTTCTATTGGAATTCATGAGTATAGGCTAAGGCTTCAATTTAAGTATTCTCTCGGAAACTAAATAAAATTATATATTTTAGGTCAAGACTAAATTAAATACAAATGAATAACTATTTAAAAGTAATCTCAATCACCCTACTAGTTGCACTACCCTTTTTCAAATCTCATGGGCAAGAAATAGCATTACAGCTGTATTCCTTGCGCAATGAAATGAAAATTGACCCTGTAAAATACCATGAGCGTATTGCTGAATGGGGTATCTCTGCGCTCGAAGGCGGTGGCACTTATGGAATGACGGATACAGAATATTCAAAACTACTAGCCGATAATAACCTCAGGGTAATCGGTGTAGGTGCAGAATACCTCCAACTCACCAAAAACTTACAGCCTATACTACACAAGGCGAAAAAATACGGAGCAAAATATGCGATCTGCTACTGGATTCCTCATGCGGAAGGTCCTATTTCTATGGAGGAAATTAAAATTGCAACTGCTCTTTTCAATGCCGTAGGTGCAGAATTGAAGAAAGAAGGAATAACTTTCCTTTATCACCCGCATGGATATGAATTTGCCAAGGATCGAAATAAGGTCAGATTCAATTACATGCTGGAAAACGCCAAAAATTTTGCCTTTAACATGGATGTGTACTGGGTAAAAATGGGCGGTGGAGATCCACTGAAAATCATGAAAAAATACCCTGGAAAATTCCCGATTCTACACCTCAAAGATCGTAGAAAAGGAACACTTGGATCTAAAAATGGTCAAGGCGATGTGGAAACCAATGTAATTCTCGGTACAGGAGATATAGATATTGCCGGAATCATCAAGGAAGCTAAAAAACAAGGTACCGAATACTTAACAATAGAAGATGAAAGTTCCAGATCCGTCACCCAAATCCCATTAAGTGTAGCATTTATCAAAAGAGAACTGGAGAAAAGCAACTAGCCCTCGAAGAGCAGATACATCAACTAGTGAGAATGTGATTGGTTCGTAAAAGGTGGTAAGTTTTGTTAGAAGTAAAAGGTGAAAAGTGTCCGAGCCTAGACTAACACAAAAAAAACAGGGGTTTCTTTTCATTTTCTGTTTTCTTTACCCTGAAAATTTACTTTGATTTCAATTGCACACATGAATGATTATCAGGTTGCGGTCATAGGCAGTGGGCCATCGGGCGCTATGGCAGCCTATTATTTAGCCGAAAAAGGTATTTCCACAGTTATCCTAGAGAAAGAAACCTTACCTAGGTATAAAACCTGTGGAGGAGGATTGGTTTTCAGAGGTAGACGCAAATTACCCTTTGATATTTCATCTGTGGTAGACCGAGAATACGACCGAATGAAGGTCTACATGGCGGGTGAATCAAAAGTACTTACCACAGTGCGGGACGTTCCGGTGATCAGCATGGTGATGCGGGACAAGTTTGATAATTTCCTGATCGAAAAAGCGAAAGAAGCCGGGGCAACTCTTAAGCAAAATCATAAGCTAACTTCTATTACTTTTGGTGAAAACCCCATCCTTCACACCAGTCAAGGAGATATTCAGGTTAGGCTGATAATTGCGGCAGATGGAGCGCTCAGTCCTACTGCCAAACTCGCCGGCTGGGAAGAAACCCGTAAACTTATCCCTGCGCTAGAATACGAAGTTGAAGTAAGTCCTGCAGATTTCGAGCGATTGTCAAAGGAAGTGCGCTTTGATATGGATAGTGTTCCTCATGGATACGCTTGGAGCTTTCCCAAGGAAAATCACCTTTCTCTAGGCATTGCTTCTACCCGAAGGAAGAGAATTGATCTCAAAGCGTATTACAAAAAATACCTGGATCTGTTGGAGATTAAGGAAGTCATCAGCGAAAAAGCACATGGGTTTCAGATCCCCATTACTCCCAGAACTGATGGTTTTTATAGAAAAAATGTCTTGCTGATTGGAGATGCTGCAGGTTTCGCAGATCCAGTGACCGCAGAAGGAATCTCGAATGCGCTTTGGAGTGGGCAATTAGCTGCTGAAGCAATTATAGAATCTGAGCTAAATCCAGAAAGGGCTGGCAGCATTTACCAGCAAAAACTGGAAAAAGAGATGCTTCCTGAGATCAGAACATCCCAAACAGCAGCCAAATGGTTCTACAGCTACCGGATCATCCGAAATATGCTCTTGAGAAAATATGGAGATTATGCCATCAACTTCATGACTGACATCTACATCGGTAACAGAACTTATCCAAAAGATCTGATGAAGACCATCAAAAATAAAATTCTTGAGATCAAAAACCCATTAGCGTAAAGGGGCCATTTTAATTGAAGTAGAAAAGTTGAAATCCCGACCTTACTATTTGCCTTCAAGCCAAGAATTTTGAATAGAACTCTGCAGGGAATCAAGGTTATTCATTCTGGAAATAGTGAATTTAGCTGCTTCGGTTCCTGTCTTATTTTCCTTAATTTCTAGGCCAGCATATCCTAAAAAAGTATCGTAATCCAGCTCCTTCGTGGTGTACACATATTCAAAAATCTCAGTCAAGGGAATTCCAGCCATTTCTTCACAGGTTTGCTGAAACTCTGCATCTGTAAATCCCCTGCCTAGATTTTGATAATAATGGGTGTAAAGTCTTCGCATGACATCATCCAAAGAAAGCTTATTTTCAGAGGCATTTCTGATTGCGAAATCAAGCAGCATACCCACCACAGGTCCTTTCGCATAATAAGAAATAGAACGGTCTGGACCCTTAGCCATCGTGCCAAAAGGTCCATCGCCCCAAGTAGCAAAACTTGCTTCCACTAATGATTGATGAACTTTTCCGGGATCATTTTCAAATTCATTGATATTACTTTCCAGGTTTTCGAAAAGCTCTTTTTCACTCATCAATCCACCTCTAAGTGTCACCAAATACTCATAGTAAACAGATAGCCCTTCGCTCACCCAAAGCAAGTTTGTCTTAGTGCCTTTGTCATAGTCAAATGGTCCCAATTCAAAAGGACGGATACGCTTAACATTGTAATGATGAAAATACTCGTGTGCGAGAAAATTCATCATTCTGAGCACACCTTCCTTATCCTCCATCTGCTTGCCATCGAAGCTGACTGTAGTATTATTTAGATGCTCAATACCTCCTCTTCCTGGACCTATTGCTATAAAAGTATATTCCTCAAAAGGTATGTCACGCATAATCTCCACGGACGATTCTACCACCTTTTTGAGATTTTGCATAAACGCCACTCGATCAAATTCACCCATTTCATAGCCAATAAACCTATGTTTCACGCCTTTAACTTCGAATGATGGCAACTCTTCCAACTCCCCGATCAAGAATGGACTGTCATATAAAACATCAAAATCCTCAGCGAAATAGGTCCTTTTATCATCAGAAATTTGCTTGAGTCCAGTGGCTACATCGGCCCATCGATCTACATCAACAGTAACGCTTACTGGTCTATTGATTTCTCCTTCCAAATACATAAACAAACCTGCCGGTATTAAATACGCATGGGTAGAATCAACCAAACTATTGGCAACAAACTTCTTATCCGCTTTCACTTCATAGCTCAGCATAATCTCAGAATTTTTGTCTGACTTCAATTGCCAAGTATTGGAATTGAGTTCGGTAATCGGGATTTCAGTACCATCTTCCCCTTTTGCAATGACATTGGAAACCTGCTCAGAATAATTCATCAATTGATAATAGCCTGGCATCCAATTAGGCATTTTGAGTGTTACTGTGTCATTCTCTCCCACCCATACATTCAGATTTACCTGAATTTTCTGATTCTGCGGATCATCGATTGATACTCGGTAGTGAAAATTAGGAGCTACTTGCTGTGAAAAAAGTAAATCCCCGCTTCTTGCAAATAAAATCAAAACAAGAAGTAGAATACACTTAGGACTAGAACACGTCATAAAAGATCAAAATTTAAGGAATGGTCAAAGATAAAATAAATGACTGTTTAGAGATGGGAAATACTTCTTAGATTGCTCTATAATCAATATCATTTATCTCACTTATGAAAAACAACAAACTCTTTTTATCGGCATTTGCCTTGATTCTCTTTTTCTCAGTTTCAAACACCTCTTTTGCGCAGCTACAAGCACCAGCACCTAGTCCAGCAGCTTACGTTTCCCAAAATGTGGGATTCACCAAAATCAGCATTGATTACTCCTCTCCTGCTGTCAAAGGCAGAAAAGTTTTTGGTGAACTTGAAAAATATGGCGTTACCTGGAGAGCTGGCGCAAATGGCCCAACCATCATAGAATTCAGTACAGGAGTAAACATTGCAGGTAAAAACCTAGCTGCAGGCAAATATTCGTTATTCATCACACCACAAGCTTCTGGTGACTGGACCGTGCACTTGAATGGAAAAGCCAATGCGGTTTTTGCTTACATGAAAGATGGTAAAATCGACGAGGAAGCAATGGCAAAAGACGATGCGGTGGCGATCAAAGTGACGCCGATTACAGCTCCTGAAACCTTCGAAAGACTGGCATACTTCATCTCTGCTGAAGACAATAAAGTAGCTACGGTAACCTTCATGTGGGCAGATGTGATGCTATGGTTTGAAGTAGATACCCAAGTGGATCAGAAGCTAGAGCAATTCAAAGGCGTTTTCTAACTTTCAGCAAACTTCAAATTTTATAAGGCCCGTATCAATTCCGGGCTTTTTTTGATTAAGACAATTCTACTTAAGTTGCATGTAGGATTTTATTAGAGTCAGCCCACTTAACCTTCGTAGATCCATGGTATTTAATCCAAAACTTATTTTTCATCTGATCCTTGGTATTGGACTTCTGCTTTTACAATCCTGCAAGCCAGAAACCAAAGAAATCACCAAGCCAAATATCGTCCTCATCGTGTCAGATGATCAAGGTTGGGGTGACTTGGGAATCAATGGAAATCCAAACGTACATACGCCCAATATTGACAAGCTGGCTGAAAATGGAGTGCAATTCAGTAGATTCTACGTAAACCCAGTTTGCTCTCCTACCCGAGCGGAGATTTTGACCGGCAGATATCATCCTCGTGGCGGAGTATATTCTACATCCAGAGGTGGTGAGCGATTGGATCTGGACGAAAAAACCATTGCGGATATCTTCCAATCAAATGGGTATAATACGGCTGCATTTGGCAAATGGCACAATGGCTCCCAACCTCCTTATCACCCAAATAACAGAGGCTTTGAAGAGTACTATGGCTTTGCCTCCGGCCATTGGGGCAATTACTTCAGCCCTATGCTGGAGCACAACGGTGAGGTAACCCAAGGTAATGGGTTTATCATCGATGACCTCACCGATCATGCGATGGAATACATGGAGAAAAACACAGATCAACCTTTCTTTGTTTACTTGGCATACAATACTCCACATAGTCCTATGCAGGTTCCTGATGTCTGGTGGGACAAATACAAGGATGCAGCTATAGATACTACTCATCGCTATGCCGATAAAGAAAAGATGGATAAAACACGAGCTGCTTATGCACTATGTGAAAACCTGGACTGGAATGTTGGCAGAGTTGTAGACAAACTCGATAGTCTGAAGCTTTTGGAAAACACGATCGTGATCTATATGTCTGACAATGGACCAAATGGCTGGAGATGGAATGATGGGCTGAAGGGCATCAAAGGCAGCACAGACGAAGGCGGCGTACGTTCTCCTTTTATCATGTATTGGAAGGAGCATCTCAAGCCGCAAATTATCTCCCAGATTGCCAGCACGATTGATATTTTGCCTTCACTGATGGACATGGCAGGAATCATAAATCCCTTCGAAAAGCCTCTTGATGGCGTAAGCTTGAAGCCTTTGCTAACGGGGTCTCAGGAAGAATGGAAGGCCCGAAATGTGTATAGCCATTGGAATGGAAGAGTCAGTGTCCGAAACCAAAACTTTATCTTGGATAGCGATAATCAGTTGTATGACTTAAAAGCAGACCCAGGACAGCATCAGCCTATTGCTCAGGCTACATCTGCTGCTTTTACAGAATTATCCAAGGCAAAAGAAGAGTGGATCAATTCCGTGTTATCAGAGCTTGATCGCGACAGGCAGGAGATATTTCCCGTAGGATACAAAGACAGCAAGTACACACTTCTACCAGCCCGAGATGGGATTCCCCATGGAGGCATAGCGCGGTCCAGCATTCATCCCAATTCCTCCTTTTTCACCAATTGGACATCCACTACCGATAGCGTCACCTGGGATACTGATATTCTGACTTCAGGGAAGTACAAAGCAACTGTTTATTATACCTGTAAGCCTTCAGCAGTAGGTGCTACGCTAAAACTGAAACAGGGAGCAAATGAAGTCAGCACTCCCATCAATGAAGCCCATGATTCAGACTACTTAGCCGTGGAATATGATCGTTCTCCTCGGGATGAATCCTATGAGAAGGATTACAAACCTTTGGAAATCGGAGTAATTCAATTGGATAAAGGCCATCATCCTATTACTATGAAAGCTTCAGAAATTAAAGGCCCGGAATTTATTGAGGTTAGGTTGCTGGTCTTGGAGAGAATTGATTAAATCCAAACCTCCTTCATTAAGTTTTTCAGTCTCTAATTCCTATCTAAATCACGAGAGGTCAAAAATTCTTCTAACTCACCATTAAAACCTAAATGGAACTTTTAGATTCGTTGCAATCGGCTGATTGTCGTCAACTTGGGCAGGGATAAACTTCGGCAAGGAACTCATCACCCGTATGGCTTCTACTTCCAACGCTTCGCCATTTTCAACCGTTTCCAAAACCTCCACATTACTCACATCTCCATTTTCATCTATACGCACATTCAGAAGTATCCGGCCTTTTGTCTCTGACTTTGGAGCTTTAAGATTTTCACTGATATGCTGTGAAATTTTAGCGTAGGTGCATTTTTCAATCTCCTGAGACGTACCCGAATCCTCACAGCCAAATGCTATGAATCCTCGTTCATTCGGCTTTCGATTTGGTTTGATGTAGGAAAAAGGTTGACCATTTACATTTAGCCCAATCATTCCTAAGCCTTTTTTGTAATACAAATTATAGACTGTCCCTTCCCGTTCTGAACTTTCCGTTTTCACTTCCAAGAGATCTGAAAATTCACAAAATGGAGTCGAATACGTGCTAGTCAAACTCACCACTTCATAGCTCCAGACCTGATCGCTACTTTTCCATTTTGTACCTACTTCTGGATTAGAAGGCAACTCCATGGATTGCCTGTTTTTCTCCTGATTCAAACTAAAAACGGCCTCATCCTCAGTACGCCAATACTTAGTTTTCACATCACCATTTGAATAGGATTGAGTTTCCACTAAAAAATATTTACCCTCAAACTCTACGCTATCCCCAGCGAAAGTCGAAACATAGGAATTGTTTCCATAGCTAAGGTTTTTCTTCAACCCTACCTCCATAGGCCAATAGGCACCGGAAGCATTCTCAAAGCAGTTACTTTCCTGTCCAAAAAGATGAATAATAGACAGGAAAAAGATAGAAATTGAGAGTGGGCACTTCATTGATTTGAATCTCATAGGTAACGACATTTCTGAGCTAAAAATACTGCTATTTTTGAATGGGAAAGAAACTAGATATAAATCCCCCAGCCGTGGTCTGTGTCTCACAGACCACTTCGTTCACAAATCATTTCGGTCTGTGAGACACAGACCGAGGCGATGGCTATTAGTTGATAGCGCTCAAGGATAAAGCAAATACTTTTCTCGCATTTTCTTGTAGGCAGTAAGCTCTGGTTCCCAGCCTGCTCGAATCACTTCCATAGGAACGCCATCAATGATTTGCTGTCTAAAATCTCCCCTACCTATCTGCATTTCGATGGTATTCATCTGGTTGCTGAGCTTAGAATCAAAAAACTTTTCCTTCTCTGGGCTAGCTTTATAAAGCTCACGGATCCATTCAAAATTGATTTGTCCGCTAGCTCTTAATTTTTCAGTGTCATATTCCCGCAGATCAATTCCATAGCAAACCTGATCCATAAAAAGTGGGGTTTCAGCCATGCCTTTGATACCTGTTGGGGTGAAGCTGAACTCGTAGATTCCCTTGTAAGCAGGACTTCCCAACACGGTAAAAGGAAAATAAGTACCGCGTCCAAGATTGATGTACGTTCCTTCAAACATGCAAAGGCTAGGATAAAGCAAGACCGACTGCGGAGTATTCAAGTTTGGCGAAGGAGACACCGGTAAATCGTACCGCATATCATGCGCATAATTTGCGACAGGAATTACCTGTATATCCGCTTTCACCTTGTTTGCCAACCAACCTTCTCCATTGGCCATCATCGCAAACTCTCCTACGGTAAGACCATGAGCCATAGGAATAGGAAACATCCCGATTCCTGATTTGTAGTTCATATCCAGCACCGGACCATCGATCAAATACCCGTTTGGATTTGGCCTGTCCAGGATAATCAAGCGCTTACCATTTTCCTGACAAGCTTCCATGAGCCGAGCCAAGGCATTGATATTGGTGTAAAATCGTACTCCCACATCCTGCAAGTCATAGATCAGAATATCCACATCTGCCAAATCCTCCTTGCTAGGTTTGCTTTTTCTACCATAAAGGGAAATTATAGGAATCCCTGTTCGCTCATCTTTCTCATCACTCACTTTTGCGCCAGCACTGGCATTACCTCTGAATCCATGCTCCGGACCAAAAACTTTTACAATGTTAATCCCCAAGGTTTGCAGACTATCCACTAGGTGGGTTTTGCCTATGATGGAGGTTTGGTTGGCCAGTACAGCTACCCGTTTGCCTTTCAAAAGCGGCAGGTACAATTCCGTTTGATCCGCTCCGGTTTTGATTTCTTGATCGGTTCCTTTGGCTTGCTCTGCAGGAAGTTTTGTGGTGCAAAAACAAAGGAGTATGCTTAGCGCAAAAAGTGAGATCGATTTCATGGGTTGGTTAAGTTTATTTCAGGATTTTTAAAAATACGTCATTGGGATGAACTAGGCAATTCAGATTATATAATGAGTCAGGCAGAGCGGAGTCAAAGGCGGTGTCAGACCTCCACTTTCTTATTATTGATAAAAACATATGTGTATCTGCTTAATTGTAAATACCTACTTTGAATTAAAGCTAGAAGTTCAAATTTGGCAATTCCCCCTTTCCAAAAGGGGACAAGGGGGATTATTTCAGGCTAGAACCAGACAAAATTTCTCCACCATGATCTGTGTCCCACAGACCACTTTCAGTTTAGTTTATTTCAGTTCGTCCTGTGGTGATCCGCCACGGCGGACAGGCACAGACCGAGGTATATAAAAACCTAACCACCCAACCTCCTGGTCACCACTTTATCAATTGCTTCAAAAAGCTGTTTGGGGTGACGGGTTCGCCAACTCACATCGTTTAACTTCACTCCCATGACCAAGTACCGGTCTACACCAAACCTGCTCATTTCAGACAGGACATGATCCTGCAGGTTAAGCATGACGATCCAACCTTCTTCTAATTCATCTTGCCATTCCTCGTAGTAATCATCAGCCTCCAGATCCCCGTGGAAATTCAGCACATTCTCACAAATCAGTATGTATTTATTGATGCCCTCTGCGATCATCAATTCTATGATATTCCGCTTCAAGGTCATGATGTTATTGTTCAGCAGGTCATTCCACTCACCAATAAATTCAATCACAGCAAAACCAAGGTTATAGTCTGCATAGAGAACTTTCAGAAAAAGCGTCTCAGACTCCATACTATCCCACTGTGGGTGAATCAGAAAATTATAGATCTGATCCGTAAAGTGAATCTCACTGTTCTGATATTCAAAAAACGGAGATTGAGGATCCTCCGCAGCGATGTAAAGATGTCTCCAGTTATAATATGGCTCAAGCGTATGCATGGTAGTTAAACAGAACTGACTTAGGCAAAGTTGCAGTTGATCCCTCCATTTACACTTCCCACCCCGTGGTCTGTGTCTCACAGACCACTTTCATTCCCCATGGTCTGTGTCCCACAGCCTCTTTTTTTTTCAGTTTATGTCGTTTCGCTCTTCCAATATAGTTTATTTCGGTCTGTGGTGATCCGCCATGGCAGACAGGCACAGACCTAGGTGGAGGAAGCCTTGAACCAAGAATCTTGAAAGGCCTAAGCACCTACTTTTGTGCCAACGGCACATCCAGTATCAGCCCTGAATACAGCGAAGCGAAATTCAGGGAGAGTGAAATTGATGTTGAAGCCATGAGTGCCAAAGGCACGATCTGTATCCCGTGGTCTGTGTACTACAGACCGTGGTGAGCAAGGAGTAAGGTGGTGTTAACCTTCCTTATCTATACATGTATCTTTTAATGCTTTCAGATAGCCTAAAAGCATTAGGAAATAAAAAAACTGCTTTTCGTTTTCAGGGTAAATGATATCTTTAGGAATCAGTTTTTATCAATTACCCGAAGATGCCTCTTTTTTATACATCAATTGCTGAAAAACCTTTCAGATCCCTGACCGAAATCAATCGCATCGATGCCGAAATCGACGCTTTGGTGTATGAGTTATATGGATTTACTGAGGAGGAGATTAGGATAGTGGAAGGGGGTGAGTAATATATAATTTTAATTTATCATTTTTGATTTATCATTCAGGAGTTAAATTTCGCTAAAAATTAATATAGATTTTTTATTATATGAAAAAATTATTTGGAATTGCATCGCTCATAATTTCAATTCTCACATTCATCATTTTGGTTCTTTCATATTTTAAAGAATTAGATTCGAAGGAACTAACATTAAGCAAAGATTATCAAGATATTTATATATCTGATATTGAGGATTATATAAGATTTTATGATTCATTGGGTGAAAATGAATATTTAAACTTAATGCCGTCACAAATAAAATTAGAAATTCCACCATACAGTCCAAATAAAATATCTATATCGGAATGGGTTATAAAAAATACTGGGCATATTCCAATAAAAAACGATAAAAAATCTAACTTAATTAAGATACAACTTCCATTGGAAAGTAAAATTTATTCTGTTTTATTAGAAGGGTCTTACTTATCTGAAGATCCAAAAGAATTGCAAGTTGATACTTTAGATAATTCTGTCACAATAGATGAATTTCTGTTAAATAAAGGTGATGAACTTTGGATTACCATTATACATGAGTTCCCTAATGCCAAACCGTATAACCTTAATCCACTTTTTATCTATAAAGGTGAAGGGATTACAGGATTTAAATCCTCAGATGAATGGGACCCGTTTAATTTGAATAAATATATTTATGTTTATACTAGTTTAAATGGGATTCAAATTTTAATCTTTTTTGTGCTCTCAGTTATTTTTTTTATTGTTGGTAGTTTTCGTGTAATTGTTTTTAAGTTTTCTAATAGGCGAAAATTATTGGAATTGATTTTTGTTTTCATTATTTCTATTTGTCTTGGGGAAATTTTGACATATTTATTATTTGGAAAAACTCTAAGCTTAGAAATCGCATCTATTCTATC
This sequence comes from Algoriphagus winogradskyi, assembly GCF_900182815.1. GTDB lineage: Bacteria > Bacteroidota > Bacteroidia > Cytophagales > Cyclobacteriaceae > Algoriphagus > Algoriphagus winogradskyi. The sequence continues at coordinate 739,497 of NZ_FXUA01000001.1, forward strand.
AGTATTTGGAATCATTTATTATTTACGGTTGTACTTATTTTTAAAAAATAATTAATGTTGGATTCCTACCTCTGTATATTCTATTGCCTTTCTGTTTTGAGGTTTTATTGAGCCCCACTTAGACCGCGAAATTGACGCCCCACTGGGAATAGAAACTGTTACTAAGCGTAGATTGCATCTACGCTTAGTAACAGTTTCTAGCATTTGCAATTCCCGATATGTTCAACCCCTTTGGGGTTGCCATTTCCCATCACTATTTCACTTCCACGGGTTGCACCCGCGGTTATTGAAAAGTTGGACCACTACGTGGTCATAAGGTGAAAGCAAAAACTTACCTATTTAAATAATCCTGAAATGCATGCCCATTGCGGTTGAAATCTAATCTTTCAATAACCGTTCTGAACACATGATCCTGAAAGGATCAAACCTCTCAATAGCCATGGGTGCAATCCACGGTAAAAGAGCATCCAAATCCACCCCACGACCCCGAAGGTGGTCCAACTTTTTACATAATACCCATTGCCAATACCACCCAAATTCCCGAAATTCCAACACTCCACTAAGAGTAGAAACCTATACTAAGCGTAGATTGTATCTACGCTTTTTTATATTCTAGCATTTGCAATTCCCGATATGTTCAACCCCTTTGGGGTTGCCATTTCCCATCACTATTTCACTTCCACGGGTTGCACCCGCGGTTATTGAAAAGTTGGACCACTACGTGGTCATAAGGTGAAAGCAAAAACTTACCTATTTAAATAATCCTGAAATGCATGCCCATTGCGGTTGAAATCTAATCTTTCAATAACCGTTCTGAACACATGATCCTGAAAGGATCAAACCTCTCAATAGCCATGGGTGCAACCTACGGTAAAAGAGCATCCAAATCCACCCCAAGACCCCGAAGGTGGTCGAACTTTTACATAATACCCATTGCCAATACCACCCAAATTCCCGAAATTCCAACACTCCATTTTTCCACTAAATCCAGATTTTTATGAGCACTTACACACAGCTTATGTACCACATAGTTTTTTCCACCAAACACCGGGAACCCACACTTATCAAAGACGACAGACGCAGACTTTTTGCCTACATCCATCAACTCCTCACCAACAAAAATTGTCACCTATATCGGATCAATGGCGTGGAAGATCACCTACATATTTTAACCCATATCCATCCGACGATTGCGATTGCTAATCTGGTAAAAGACATCAAATTGGCCAGTGATGACTTGATAAAGGAGGAGAAGATTTTTCCTGATTTCCAGGGGTGGCAGGATGGCTATGGCGCATTTTCAGAAACTATAAAAGCCAAAGAAAGGCTAATGAAGTACATCAAAAACCAAGAGGAGCATCATCGTACCATTTCATTTGAAGATGAGTACAAATCCTTGTTGAATGAATATGAAATCAAATTTGATCCTAAATATCTATTGTGATTTTTACATTGCAAAAGGTTCACCCACTCCGTGGTCGTGCTTGTGAATTTAGAACTAAAAGCAAGACCCCCAATGGGGTCAAACCATTAATAACCATGGGTGCAACCCATGGTAAACGAATATCCCAAAGTGAACCCCACGACCCAGAATGGGTCGAACAATATCAGATTGAAACTCTTGACTATCACCTTCGATCTCCGAATTATCAGTTCAGAACACATACTTATCAGCTTAAAGCCGCTATGGATCAGAAAGAAGCACATAATTATCACCTCGGAATGAATAGCGAGCGGCTAATAGGCGATATTGAGCAGCTCTGATCAGATTTTGTGCTGCTTCGGGGGAATGGTCCTATAGATGAGACATTCCGGGTTTTGAAAACCTCAAAGGTCTTTGGGTAACTTTGCTTTTTATTCCTGGTCTTTTTGGTTCACCCATAAAAAAAACGAAGAATTTTCTTTTTGACCCGTCTGAGCGTAGTCAAATCATTGATTGGGACTGGGTGGGATTTGTAATCCCACCCTCCTATTCTAACCAATTTATAATTGGTAAAAACCTTCAGTATATTTTCCAAACCTTTTCTCTCCTGTCCAAGTAAAACCTATTATGAAAATCTTGGTAATCCTATTTTTCGCGATGTTGAGTTCTGGACTGTTTGCTCAATCGGTAATCGTAAATCCAGATGGAACTCACTCAGTGGTTATTGATCATGGCGTTCACAAAGTAATAGTCAATCCTGACGGAACCCACTCCGTTGCCGTGAATCCGGGCAGCAACAATATCTTGGTAAATCCCGATGGTACTCATTCACAAATTATTGGGAATGGAAACTCGAAAATCATTGTAAATCCAAATGGAACCCATTCCATCCTATTCTCACAAGATGATTCCCAGCAAGTAGCTGCAAAACCATACTCAGGATACCCATTCTTTTTCTTTAAAAAACGGGGAACCAAAACAATCATCCTTCCTGATGGGTCGGTTCTTCATTTCAAGAAAGTGAATAAAAAGAATAAGTCACAAATTAATAATAGACCTTCGAGGTTTTAAAAACCTCAAAGGTCTAATCTACTTTTCAGATCTCAGCCTTTAGCTTTCTGACTTGGCTCTTGTGTCTTGAATCTTAGGTCTTACTTCTTGATACTTGCTACTCTAAAAACTACTCACTTTTCAATGAATCCACTGGATTTGAAGTAGCAGCCTTAATCGATTGATAGCTCGTAGTCAGCAAGGCAATCAGAATAGCGAATAAACCTGCACCAAGAAATACCTGCCAGCCTAACTCCTGCTTGAATTGGTAGTCTTCCAGCCACTTTTGCATGGCATACCAAGCGATAGGCGATGCGATCACAAATGCGATAAGAACTAGCTTGGCGAACTCCTTAGAGAGTAATACTACAATACTTCCTATGCTGGAACCCAGCACTTTTCGGATACCAATCTCCTTGGTTCTCTGCTCTGCCGTAAAGGCTGTCAATGCAAATAGTCCTAAGCAAGCAATCACAATTGCAAAACCAGCAAAGATGCCAAAGACTTTGCCTAGACGGGTTTCTGAGGCATACATTTGCCCGAATCTATCGTCCAGGAAAGAATAAGTAAAGGGTTGCCCCGGAGCCAGTTCATTCCATTTTGCCTCGATGAAACTTACTACCTCATCTGTATTTGCAGAATTGAACTTGAAGGAAGCAATGCCGCTTGGACTTTCACTCAGAAAGATCATCACTGAACCTATATTTTCTTTGAGCGACTCGAAGTTGAAGTTTTTGACCACCCCTACCACAGTCTTACTTTCCAATTCATCCAAATTAGCGGTCTCGTTATTACCCGCCATGGAGTAGATCTTTTGACCTATAGGATTTCCGATGAAGTTGAATTTCTTTGCGGCTGTTTCGTTGAGAATCACAGCGCTGGAATCAGAGGGGAAATCCATGGAAAAATCTCTCCCTTCCACTATTTCCATTCCCATGGTCTTCACGTAATCGTAGTCCACCTGCCAGTTTTGTAAGCTGACCATATTTTCGGTTTGCTTGGGATCCCTGCCCTCTGCCCACCAAGGCGTGTCTGATCTCCAGGTTCCAGACACGGGCAGATATCCGGTAATTGTCCCCGACTCCATCATACTATTTGCCAGAATCTCTCGCTTGAAGGTCTCCGCCTGACCCTCTAAAGCATAGATATCATCCACGGTGATAATCTGCTCCTTATTGAAGCCGATCTTCTTGTTTTGTATGTAATTCAGCTGGTTGAAAACTGCGATAGTGGCGATCACCAAAATGATAGAGATCGCAAATTGAAATACCACCAGCGAGCTTCGAATCATTCCACTTTTCATTCCCATGGAAACCTTCCCTTTCAGAATGCTAATCGGTTTGAAGCCTGAAAGGAAAAATGCCGGATAAATACCTGCCAGTACGCCCGTACCAATCGCGCCTAAAATCAGAATCAGGTAAAAGGGCCCAAAGCTAAATGGCATGGCAAGTTCCCGCGCTGCCAAGTCATTAAACAGAGGCAGTAACAAAGAAACCAGCGGCACTGCAATCAAAAAGGAGATAAAGCTCAGTAGTATGGATTCCATCAAAAATTGTCGGATCAAGTGCGTTCGGAATGAACCCATCACTTTCCGAATTCCTACTTCTTTGGCACGGGAAGAAGATCTCGCCGTGGATAGATTCATAAAATTGATACAGGCAATAACCAGAATAAACAGAGCAATTGCCACAAACAGATAGACGTAGGTAACATTGAAATTAGGCTCAAATTCTCCCATCAGGTCACTTTTCAGGTGGATATCCAAAAGCGGCTGAACTTCATATTCCATTTTCCCACCATTTACAAACATAGTCTCCAGCGAAGCTCCTTCGCCGAATAGGTTACCCAACTCAGGTGTTATGTTCTTTTCTACCAGAGATTGTAATTTTTGATTTAAAGCGTCAGGATCTGTGCCTTCTCTTACTTTCAGATAAGTCTGGAAATTATTACTTAGCCATGAACTGGTCTGCGCTTCTTCCAAGCCTTCCATGGCCAATAAAAAATTGAAGTGGAAATGACTGTTTTGAGGAATATCTTCATAGACTCCAGTGATCCTAAAATCCATGTCATTATCCAAAATCAAGGATTTCCCTATGGCACTTTCCCCTGGGAAATACTTCTCTGCGATACTCTTGCTGATGGCCATGGTATTTGGTTCTGCCAATACCCCATCTCGGTTTCCTTCTAGAAGCGGAGTTCCAAAAACATTGAAATAGTCCTTGCTTGCCCAGATTACGCCATTTTCCTTGATGTTCTGATCTACTTTTTTCACCAGGTAAGAACCACGTCCTCTAAAGTTAACCGCATATTCCACCTCAGGGAATTCCTCAGGAAGAGCTTCAGCCATTGGAGCCGGTGCTTGGACCATATTCCAATGATTCCCACCAAAAATGATATCCGCATGAATCCTGTAGATCTGATCGGCATCTTTGAAGTGCTTGTCGTAGGAAAGCTCATTGATTACAAAAAGTGAGATAATCATGCAGACCGCCACACCCACCGATAGCCCTAGGATATTGATGAAGGTGTAGAACTTATGCTTCTTTAAGTTTCTGAGGGCGATTTTGAAATAGTTCTTAAGCATGGTTAGATAATTAAGGATTGAAACATAGGAAAATTGGAAGATTTAAAATTCAGATTTTGGAAGGCGGTAAGGTTGCCAGATATCTGGTTGTCTTTGTCCTCCAATCTATAAGTCTTTCCTTTTTATTCGATCTAGCTTCTTGGTTCTTGACTCTTGATTCTAGTTACTTGATACTTGCTACTTAAGTCTTATTATCAGCTACTTCCTACTCACTTTTCAAAGACTCCACAGGATTTGCAGAGGCTGCTTTAAACGCCTGATATCCTACGGTAATCAGAGAAATCACAATCAAAAGCACACCTGATCCAGCAAATATCCACCAGCTCAAATCTGTCTGGTAGGCATAGCTTTCAAGCCAGTTATTCGCGAAATACCAGGCAATAGGAATAGCGATCAGGATAGAAACCAGGATCAATTCGATAAAGTCTTTTGAAACCAAAGTCAGCACGCTCATTAAAGAAGCTCCCATGACTTTGCGCACTCCAATTTCCTTTTTGCGCTTCTCTGCAGTAAATGCGGCCAAGCCAAACAAACCTAGACAAGACAGGAAAATCGCCATAACACCGAAGTATTTTGCCAGCTTGGAAACCCTCTGCTCGGAGGCATAAAGCGACTGGTAATCTTCATCCATAAAGGAATAGTTCAAGGGCTGTCCAGTGAATTTTTCATAGATATCGGAAACACCTGCAATACTAGCCTGCTGATCATTTGACTCAATTCTCACCATTACCTTTTGAGCAAAACTCGGATCATATTTCAAAAAAGCTGGCTTTACTTTTTCCTTCAAAGATTCAAAATGGAAGTCTTTCACTACTCCGATCACCTCCATATCATCCCCCCAAAGGTTGACAATTTGCCCCACTGGATCTTGGAAACCTATAGTTTGAACTGCAGCTTCGTTTAGGATTATTTTACTTTCTTCCTCCCCAAACTCAGGAGAAAAGGCTCTTCCTGCCACCATATCAAAACCCATGGTTTCGATCAAACCCATATTGATACTGATATTTTCAAATTTGACTTGTTCCTCTTCATTTTTCCCCTCCCAAGTCAGACCTATAGTCGAACTGGAAAGTCCAACCAATGGGTGTGATAGGCTGGATGCATTGCTTACCCCAGCTACTTTTTTGGTTTCTTCAAGATAGGCCTCCAATTGGTTTGGAGTGATTCCAGAAGCATTCAATTCCAATAATTGAGCTTGATTATAACCCAGATTTTGATTTTGGATATAGCTCATTTGCTTGCTCAAAACCGTGATCCCGATAATCAGTAGAAGTGAGATTGAAAACTGAAATACTACCAGGCCTTTTCTGGCTAAAAGCTCTCCAAAACTTCCCTTGATAGTAGTTTTCATCACCTCCACTGGCTTAAACTTGGAGAGGTATATAGCTGGGTAAATCCCTGCCAATAATCCGGTAATCAACCAGACACTGAATAAGATGATCAGCACATCTGGCTGAAATGATAGCGTCAGGGATTTGGAAGTGACCTGATTGAAAAAGGGCTGAAGAACAAAAGACAACAACACTGCTAAGACTAGGGCAAATAGGGTCAAAACCAGTGATTCTGATATGAATTGGCCGAAAAGACCAGCTCTACTTGCTCCCATGGATTTCTTCACACCAATTTCCTTTAACCTACTCATAGATCTGGCCGTGGTCAAATTCATGAAATTGATGCATGCGATAACCAGGATAAAAATGGCGATCACTGAAAAGATTTTTACGTAGCTGATTCTTCCGCCGGCTACTTTTCCATCCTCATAAGTGCCATACAGATAGGTATCTCCAAATGGCTGTACAAAGACTGAGACATTGGACTCTACTTCCTTAGTTGTAATGAAATCAGAGATCTGGGCATTAAAACCATTGATGTCAGTTCCTTCTTTTAAGAGGACAGTTGTGGTCGAATTGTAATTATCCCAATGGGCGCCCTCTCCCAGCATTTGTTTGAAATAGGGAAATGCAAGCAGAAAATCAGGCTTATCAAGGTCTAGTTTCCCGAAGTCCTTATAAACTGCGGTAACTTCTACCTCATTCATAAATTCAAAAGCCTGCCATTTCAGAGACTTGCCTAAAGCCAATTGTGGACTTCCAAAAAGTTTGGTAGCCAAAGTTTCAGAGAGCGTGACGGCATTGATATCCGTTAATGCTTTTTGCGGGTTTCCAGCAACAAAATCCACATCGAAAATCTGGAAATACTCCTGATCTACAAAAAACCCACCCCCGGTCATTTTAGTATCTCCCTGCTCGAAAGTAACACCATCAATAAAAGAAGAATGCGCTGTTGCCTTTTCCACCTGAGACAATTCTACATTCATAGCTTCAGCCATCAACGCAGGGGTGTAAGGCACGGTAACAATCCCGGTGGAATTATCATGATTCGTCATCACCTGGTAAATCTGATCTACCTGAGTATGGTAGCGATTAATACTCATTTCATCCTTCACCCATAGCAAAATCAGAATGACCGTAGTCAGACCTACCGTCAACCCAAAGAGATTGATAGCAAAAATATGCTTGGACTTCATGAAGCTGCGGAAGGCGAGGAGGATATGATGGCGGAGCATGGGGAGGGGGAGGTTGGAGGTTGGAAGTGGGAGGTTATTTATCGGTTGATTTTAGTGTATTCCTAAAGGCGGCGATGCTATTCATCAAGTCAAAAGCTTGTTTATAACTATTCTGAAAGGATTCTTCTTCAATGTATCCGCGAAGTTTTGCTTTGTGAAGGCAGGTCACTACCTCAGCTAGTGATCTTAAGGAATAGCCAACAAATTTCCTGAATTCAGCTTGAGAATTACCAGTCGCTCCTTCTGCAATATTCAATGCAATAGAGTCAACTGCTCTACGGATTTGAGAAGTAAGGCTGTACAATTCCTCTTTTGGAAAATCTTTAGACATTCCAAAAATCATCTCGCCAAATACCATTGAAATTTGCCAGATACGAAGTTTTTCAAATTTAAAATCCATCAATTATTCGTTTTAAATTATATATCAATCGACAACAAAGCTCAATAACCACATATACTGTGATCACCAAACTTCCTACATCCCGACTTCCTACTCCCTAACCTCCTACTTCCCGACTTTAAACGTGAAACTGCTCCCTAATATTCTCAGTCACTACTTTACCATCAAATAGGTTAATGATTCGGTGAGCATAGTTAGCATCATGCGGAGAGTGAGTTACCATGACGATGGTAGTCCCCTCGTTATTCAATTCTTCCAAAAGACGCATTACTTCCTCGCCATTCGTAGAGTCCAAATTACCTGTAGGTTCATCGGCAAGGATCACGGAAGGCTTAGCTACAATTGCTCTGGCAATAGCCACACGCTGCTGCTGACCACCAGAAAGCTGCTGAGGGAAGTGGTTTCTTCTGTGCATGATATTCATGCGGGTAAGCACTTCTTCTACCCTTTTTTTGCGTTCATCTGCTGCGATTTTAAGGTAAAGCAATGGAAGCTCTACGTTTTCGAATACAGTCAATTCATCGATCAGGTTGAAGCTCTGGAAGACAAAGCCGATGTTTCCCTTTCTGAGTGAGGAACGCTGTCTTTCAGAGAATTTTGCAACTTCATGTTCAAGAAAGTGATACTCTCCATCATCAGGATTATCCAGTAGGCCGAGAATATTGAGGAGTGTGGATTTACCACAACCTGAAGGACCCATGATAGCGACAAATTCGCCTTTTTTGATTTCAATCTGGATGTTATCCAAAGCAGTTGTCTCTACCTCCTCGGTAGCGTACATTTTTCTGAGATTGACAGTTTTGATTACGTTCATGTTTTTTGAGTTTGAAGACGGGAGACCGAAGACCGAAGTGGGTTGGACCTTCCTACTTTATTTATAGATTTCTTTTTTAAAGACCGAAGACCGAAGTCTTTTGAACCCCCACCATTAGTGATAGAATTTTATGTTTTTTAGTATTTGAGACCCTGTCTCATGTCATCCTGCTTTTTTATTTAATCGCTTTTTTATATCCTATAATCATGTTCATCAGATTGAAACATTCCGAATAGAGTTTTTCAAACAGTGATTCCTCAATGTATTTCCTCCTTTTTGCTTTGTGCAAGCAAGTAACAACCTCTGCTAATGACCTCAGCGCGTAGCCAATAAATCTTCCTTGCTCAGGGTTAGTCTGACCAATCGATCCCTCGGCAATGTTTAAAGCGATAGAATCAGCTGCTCTTCGGATTTGAGAAGTAAGGCTATACAATTCTTCTTTTGGAAAGTCTTTGGACAAAACATGAATTTCCTCACCCAGATCCATAGCCTTTTGCCAAATGATCAATTTTTCAAATTTAAATTCCATATCCCATCATCTTAAATTCTGACTAGTATCGCTCATTGTCACTACTTACTTTCTTCGGTCTTCCGTCTCCCGTCTTCGGTCTTCCGTCTTACCTCACTTCAAATCCAAAATCTCATTCTTCCCAAAATTCTCATACCCAGAAATAATCACTTTCTCTCCTTCTACCAATCCTTCCAGCACTTCGTAATATTCAGGGTTTTTATTGCCAAGACGGATATTTCGCTTTTCGGCATTTCCATCGGAATTGATCACGAACACCCAGTTTCCGCCAGTATCCTTGAAGAATCCGCCTGTAGGTAGCAATAAACTTTGCTCGCTATCACTTAACTGCAATCTGATTCTTACACTCTGCCCTCTTCTGATTCCCTGTGGGCTTTCCCCGGTAAATCTCATATCGACTTCAAATCGCCCGTTTGTAATTGTAGGGTAGATCTTCGTGATCTCCAATTCGTGATCTACACCACTGAGAGTGAACTTTCCTCTCAGCCCACGACCGATTCTTGGTAGGTACAATTCATCGATCGGCACTCGAACTTTGAATTCATCCTGTACATCAATCTGACCATATCGCTCACCTGAATTGATCGCCTGACCAACTTCAATTTGCTCCATAGCCAGCTGCCCTGCAATGGGTGCTTTGATCACCAAACCATCGAGGATCTGCCCTACTCCATTCAGCGAAGCATTCATCCTGCTCTCAGACTGGCGGAGCTGAGCCAACTGATACGATCTGGCAATGGAATCACTTTTATACGACTTATAAGTCAATTCCTTTCTTTTCAGGTTGTATTCATATTGCTCAGCTACCTCTTCAAATTCCCGGTCAGAAACCAGTTTCTTCTCATGTAGCTCTTTGAATCTTTTATATTGTGGCTCAAGTAAACTGATCTGATAATCTATCTCTGCTAATTGACCTTGCTGACTCAAATCGTTTTGATCAAGGAAAAGACGGGTTTGACGTAAGTTGTTGATTTGCTCATAAAGCATGGTCTCACGCTGCATCACGTCCAATTGCAAATTGGAATTAGCCATAATCAAAATAGTATCCCCCACTTCCACCACCGCTCCTGATTCACGAACGATCTGTGCTACCATACCGCCTTCGACTGCATCGAGAAAGAATGTCTGAGCTGGTTCGATCTGACCCGACACTAATATGTAATCGGTAAACTCCCCTTTCGAAACTGTCGCGATACTTAAGCGATCCTTCTCCACATTCATAGTGGATCTATGATCTGCAAATCCGATTTGATAAATAATGCCGGCGACTAAAACAACTACGCCTACTATCCAGGCGATACGTTTAGGGGTCCAGGTTTTCTTAGCTATTTTTCTATCCATTGTGTGTAAATGCCATTTTCGGGCTATCCCCTTTATGCCAAATGGTATGCCATGCAAAAAATCGTCCTTACAAGCTTGTTTCGTTGATTTATAGAAAATCCAGAGCGAGACTCGCGAACATTTTCGTCCGCGAGCGAACAAAAGAATTCAAAGTCGACTATTTTTTCCCTAACTTATCTCCCACCTCATTTTCTAAAAAACATGCCTAGTTTGTCCGAAATCAAACGTTTTGTATCAAATTTAAACAGGATGGTTTTTCGGTATGCTTTTGGAACAAGGGGGTACAACACGACGGAAATTTTTCCGCGTCTGAATAAATTCTTTAAATCATGAGCGAGCAACGTACAGGCAAAATTCTAATTGTAGATGATAACGAGGACCTATTAAAGGCAGCGAAAATTTTTCTAAAGCGGCATTTTTCTCAAGTGGATACGGAAACCAATCCTGACCTACTACCTATCCTTACTCATAATGAATCCTATGACGTGATTCTATTGGATATGAATTTCACCAAAGATGTGAGTTCGGGTCAGGAAGGATTCTATTGGCTGGATCGTATTCTCGAGCTTGACCCTTCAGCAGTCGTAGTTTTGATCACTGCTTATGGAGATGTAAACCTTGCGGTGAAAGCAATCAAGGAAGGCGCATCGGACTTTGTGCTAAAGCCTTGGGAAAACGAGCGCTTGCTAGCTACGCTGAATTCTGCTCTGCAGCTTCGCAAAAAGAAAATGGAAGTGGATCTGCTTCGGGATCAGAAGCAGACGATGCAGCAGGACATAGATAATAAGTTCAAGGATATCATCGGGCAAAGTGATGCCATGCAGAAAGTCTTCGAGACTATAGAGCGCGTGGCTGTCACCGATGCGAATGTGTTGATTTTGGGAGAAAACGGTACCGGGAAAGAATTGATTGCACGTGCGATTCACCGGCATTCCAGAAGAAATAGAGAAGCTTTTGTGGGAGTGGATTTGGGTTCTATTACTCAGACACTCTTCGAATCAGAGCTTTTTGGACATAAAAAAGGATCTTTTACTGATGCCAAAGAAGACCGGGCAGGTAGATTTGAGCAGGCTCACAAGGGAACGCTTTTCTTGGATGAAATAGGAAACCTCCCTCTCGCGCTACAGTCTAAACTTTTAGCAGCTTTGCAAAACCGACAAGTAACTCGTGTGGGTGCAAACCGTCCAGTAGATGTGAATATTCGCTTGATCTCTGCCACCAATATGCCTATACATAATATGGTGTATGAAAATGGCTTTCGTCAGGATTTGCTCTATAGAATCAATACTATAGAAATCCAGCTTCCTCCACTTCGTGAGCGTGTGGAAGACATTCCACTTTTAGCAGATCACTTCATCGCCTTTTACTCTAAAAAATACAACAAAGACATACGTAAAGCTTCGGAACCACTGGTAAAACGCATGACCAAGTACCACTGGCCGGGTAATATCCGAGAATTACAACATAGTATTGAACGTGCGGTAATCATGTCCAATCATAATGTGCTGCAACCCGAAGATCTGTTTTTGCAGAAAATGGCTCAACCCGAGCGACAGGATGAATCGGTAAGTTTGGAGCACTTGAATATTGAGGATGTAGAGCGTATTTTGATCAGAAAGGCCCTGCAAAAGCACAATGGACATATCACCCGGGCGGCAGAAGAACTTGGACTAACTCGATCCTCTTTGTATCGCAGACTAGAAAAATATGGTTTATAAGCGGTTTTCCTTTGGCGTTGGACTTCGGATAATCGGTATCATCCTGAACCTCTACCTTGCGCTTTACCTTTATTACAGTCAGGACCTTTGGCTTGCTCCGGCAATCTTAGGTTTGATTGCTTTGATTCAGATTGGGGAAATGATTTATTATGTCAATTCCATCAACCATAAGCTGGCTAGATTTCTCGATTCCATACGATACGCAGATTTTTCCAGCTCCTTCACTTCGGACAGTAAAATGGGTAATTCCTTCCGTGAGGTAAACACTTCTTTCAATGAGGTCATGGAGGTGTTCAAACAAACCCGAGCTGAAAAGGAAGAACAGATGTTGTTTCTCCAAGTCATCATTCAGCACATCAATACCGGGATTATTTCCTTCAATGATGCTGGAAAAATTGGCGTGATCAATAACGCTGCAAAGCATTTACTGCAGATCCCGCAGTTTCGTGACATCACAGACCTAGGCAAACTCTCTCCAAAACTTCTGGAAGATGTAATGGAAATGAAGCCAGGTCAGCGTATTTCCAAGAAGGTGAATCTTTCCCTCCACCTTATTATTCAATCAACTTCCCTGAAGATGGGCGGCCAAAGCTGGACTTTGCTTTCCCTTCAAAATATCAATGCTGAACTTCAGTCAAACGAGTTGGAAGCCTGGCAAAACCTGACTAAGGTACTCCGACATGAAATCATGAATTCCATTACGCCGATTTCCAGTTTGGTAGAGTCACTTCGTACCATTTTGGATGAGGATAGTTACGTGCAGCAAGAGGGATTTCTAATTAAAAGAGATGGCTTTATGGATATGCAGGAAGGTCTGGATACCATTGCCAACCGTAGCCGCGGACTGGTGAATTTCGTCAATGCGTATAGAGATTACACCAACATTCCAGCCCCGAAAAAAGTCACCATGCCCGTGAGCGAATTATTCGAAAATGTACTCAATCTAATGCGGGAAGAGCTGAAATCTGCTCATGTGAAAATAGAAACTAAAATCCACCCGGTTGATCTAGAGATTCATTGTGATCCCGATCAGATTACCATGATCTTGATCAATTTACTAAAAAACGCATCTGAATCCCTTCAGAATCAAGCAGACCGTACGATTTGGCTTTCATCTATTGGACAGGGAGACCTAGGGTTGATGATACAGGTGGAAGACTCCGGACCTGGAATTATTCCTGAAGCTTTGGAGCGAATTTTTGTTCCTTTCTACACCACCAAAAAAACAGGGAGTGGCATTGGATTGGCGATTTCAAGGCAAATTATGAATCTGCACAAAGGCAGTTTGGAAGTCACCTCCATCCCGAATGAACGGACAGTATTCACGATGAATTTCAGGTAACATCTAACCTTTGAGGTCTTCAAGACCTCGAAGGTTTAATAAATTTGCAGTACCAGAATTTTTAACCGCAGAGCACACGGAGAACACGCAAAGGTCACAATTTAGTGTTAGCCAATTAATCCAGAGGTATGCTTGGTTCAAGTCTCATGACTAGGACCAGATCTAACGCAGTCTTCAGATTGCGATTATTCAAGCCTTTTATGAATCATTCCCTGTTAGTTCTCCACTAACAGTCCTGCCTGATTTCTAATGCTATTCGAGATTAGCAATCTGGAAGTACTAGTCATATCATTTTGCATCACCTTCAAAAAATACCACACCAACTTCATTTCATTGTTAATCAATACTTTGTAACTTATACAAAACGGATTATAAAATGGAAAACAACTTTTTAACACAAACCCAAGTAGCTTTTCACAATTTAAATGGCTTGGTTAATGGTATCGCCATGGATGGACGAATCACTAGAAACGAATACGAGGCACTCAAAGCTTGGTGTCAAACTCATGAAGGACTTTGTACGCAGGAACCTTTTGATTCTTTTTATAAGGAGATTTCTGCTAAAGTCAGAATAGGAACTGTAGGTGCTGAAGAGATATATGAACTCAAAGAAATACTGGAAAAACATGCACCGAACTTTGAAGAGACGGATAAAACCAAAGCCGATCTACACTTTCTCCAAGGAGTTTGTTATGGTATCATGGCCGATGGAGATATCAATAAATATGAGATAGAAATGCTGAAAAAATGGATGGATGAGAATGACCATTTGAGTGCATCTTATCCTTTCAATGAAATCCATGAGGTGGTGGAAAATGCAATAGAAAAGGGTAAAATTGATTCAGAGGAATACAAGGACCTGGTGAAGTATTTTAAAGAATTCCTAAAAATCGAATAGCAATTATCATTTGTAGAAAGTTGGTTGTACACATGGAAAAAAGCCTCTGAGATCAAATGATTTCAGAGGCTTTTAAATTCAGGTCCAGCTACTGGAAAAGTATGACACCTATAATTTCAAACTACTCAAAACTTATACATCGCAGTCACCCCAAACGTCGCTGGATTTCCCAAATGCGAAGGGCCGAAGTTGTATGCATAGTCAATGTAGGTTTCATCGAAGATATTTTTAGCCCAAAGGGTCAGTTCCATCGTGTCTGAAACCACCCCGAACTTTGCATTGGCGATCTGATATGCATCTTGGCTGATCGTATTTTCCAGATTGAAAAACTGCTCTCCGAAGTACAACCACTCCCCTCTTACCATCCAATCCAGCGTGCTGTAATTGAAAAACTGAGGTGTCCACTGCACGGCAACCATAGATGTGAAATCCGGGGTGAAAATCTGCCTGTTTCCAGCGTAATCCACTTCTCCCGATTCTCCAGGAAGGATCAGATTATCAAATGTCGCGTGTGTGTATCCGAAGCTCCAATCAATGCTCAAGTCATTGGTAGGAATAGTGTTGATCTCCCATTCTATTCCCTTGCTGGTCAGATCACCGGCATTTTGAGTGACTACGATTGCATCCGGCAATACTAAACTTGGAATTTGTACATCAGAAATTGTGGTATAGAATAGCGCGACATTTGCGCGAACTCTTCTATTGAAAAAGTAATTCTTACTTCCAATTTCAAAATTGTTTGAGAACTCAGGATCATAGGCAAATAACGGTGGATTGCTAGGATCAGAACCTATTTGGGTCAAGCCTCCAGGTCTGAAGCCACGGCTGTAACTTCCATATACCTCGTTTGTATTAGCCAGCTGATATGCCAAAGCAACTTTAGGAGAAATAGCATTGTAGTCTACATTTCCAGTGGTATCCGGCTGAGTCACCATAGGGTCCCCCTGACCAAAGTCCATCTCCTGCCCAACAGTCAACTCCTTTTTCTCATAATCAGAACGTAATCCAGCAGTCAGTTTCAACTTCTCTGTCAAACTGTAGGTTGCCTGCCCGAAAAACGCATAACCGTAACCAGTTGCTATATTGGTATTGATGGTAGTGAAATTGGAAATCGGAGAACCTAGCAGTGCTGCATCATCACCGAAATAAACGCCCTGCCGGGTAGGTGCATCAGAGGTGAATCCAAAAAACCCGACTTGCCAATTCAGTTTCTGACCTGAATTCACAGAAGCCAGCCTGAATTCCTGAGTCCAAACGGACACAGTATTCCAATCCTTGCCATAATCATTCACAATGGATACTCCATCAATAGGTGAAAAATCCCCATCAATCGGAGTCTTGTAGTAGCGGTAGTTCTTTTGGAAGGAAGTCTGGGAAGAGAAGTTGAACTTCGGTCCAGTATTTTTGATCACCAAGGAAACATTTTGACTGTCATCCACCATTTCAGTGGTTGCATTTTGATTGACCTCAAAAGGATTCTCTATAGCAGAATCAGAATCTGGAGCTAAAGAGAACGGACCATTATTTCTTCCTGAGTTGCTCTTGAAATTCACTATTGCTTCCCAGTTTTTTGCAAAGAGGTAATTCAAATTGCCGGCAAACAGCAAATTCTTTTGCTTGTCAAAATGGCTGTCGTTATACAAGTTAGTGTAGTACCCATCTGTTTTATCAGACAAAATAGAAAAGCCTGCATACAATTTTTGCGGAAGCACCATGGTCTTCACACCGGCAGCAATCCTAGAAAAACCATAATTTCCTACATCTGCACGAATAAATCCGGAGCGCTCGTCAGACTTGGGTTTGGTGATAATATTCATCACCCCTCCCATAGCATTTCTGCCATAAAGCGTTCCCTGCGGACCTCTAAGTACTTCTATTCTTTCCACATCATTTAGCAGGAAAAAGTAGGTATCCAAACCAAATTGATTCACTCCATCCACGTAAGTTGCCACTGCTGGCTCGTAGGAAGTGGTGGTGATACCACGAATGGAAATCACGTTTCTGTTGTCTCCAGGATTGGAAGAATACAAGTTTGGAATATATCCTCGAAGATCCTTCGTCTGCCAAAGGTTCATTTCCTCCACTTTCCGATCATCAACTACCGACACGGATATGGGAACCTTCTGGAGATTTTCAGTTTCTTTCTGCGCAGTTACCATCACTTCTCCGAGCTGAGTCAGGGGAATAGTATCGTTGCTTTGGGAAAAAGAAATTTGGGAAACTAGGCTAAGTCCTGTGACAAAGCACATCTTCGTCACAAATTGGGTATTAAAAATTGACATAAACGAATAGGTAGGTTTAGTCTTCAAATTTAGGGCTGGAAGATTGAAAACCCGATTTTTCAATAACTAATTACTTCCCAAAATACATGGGAATAAATTTGATTTGCTTATGCTATTGTTTGGAAAACGTATTTTTCTCCCAGAAAAGTCAGCCACTTTTACCTGTGATGATTCTGTGACTTACCCTTTGATAATTTACACTTCATAGGAAGACCAACAAAAATTCGACAATTTCATAGCTTTCAAACCTATTTCGATACTTGGAAATTAATTTAGGAACAGTTTCATGTGTCTAACCTAGCTTTCTAAATGCTCACCATAGAATACCTACCCCTCATCTTTTTCATCATCGCCTTATTTTACAGTTCAGTCGGCTTCGGAGGCGGATCTAGTTATTTGGCTATCATGAGTTTATTTCTGACGGATTTCTACGAAATACGCTCCACCGCCCTGATCTTGAATATCTGTGTAGTCACGATCGGGACGATAATCTTCATGCGCAACAAGGTGTTTGACTTTAAGCTCTTTTGGCCATTTCTGGTTTCCAGTATTCCATTGGCCTATTTGGGAGCGCAGCTGAAGCTTTCACAGCAGGCATTTTTTCTAATTCTAGGTGGTGCCCTGATTCTTTCGGGTGTGGCAATGATGCTTCGCTACCTTCAAGCCAAACTAGAATCACATGAATTTAGCCTGATCAAAAAATTGAGTTTGGGTGGTAGTGTAGGGTTACTGGCCGGAGTTTCCGGTATTGGAGGGGGAATTTTTCTTAGTCCTACACTCAATCTATTGAACTGGGCAAACCCAAGAACGGTAGCTGCACTTGCTTCCGTATTCATACTTGTGAATTCCATTTCCGGGCTAATAGGGTTAACCGTTGCAGGCACTTTTCAGCTTGATCCAGATTTGATCTGGAAACTTGTACTCGCAGTCGTGCTGGGAGGAAGCCTAGGATCCTATCTATCAAGCAAAAAATTTAATCTGAGAATCCTTGGTGGACTGACTGCTGTTTTGGTCATTTATGTCGGTCTAAGGCTTGTATTGATGCATGGGTTTGAGATAAATATTTAATATGATTATCCGCAATGATGCCAGTCACCTTAGATTCTTTGCTTATCAGGTTGGAAGACCGATGACCGAAGACTCCCGTACTAACGGGACAGGCTGAAGTGGCCTCAAATCTTAAGTCTAACAGATCTTACATTGCTTTTGCCACCTTATTGGTAGAAAAGGGGGAAAAGCACTCAATATATTTCAATTCGTCTCACAACAACTTCATCCCATCCAATTTCCTGAAAAAATCCTCCCGATAATTCCTGCTGATAGGATAAAGCTCCTTTCCTATCAAAACCTCATTAATCTGCACTTCATCGATATGCCGCATATTGATGATAAAAGATCGATGGATACGCACAAATTCTCCAGGCAAGGCATTTGCAATCCCGGTCAGGGAAACCAGAGACATCACCTTCCGGCTTGGTGTTATAAATTTCACATATTCTCTTTGCGCTTCAATCGCCTGGATTTCTGAAAAAAGAAACTTCACGATGCGGGTATCGGTCTTGATAAAAAAGTAATCCGGTTTCTCCGTGGCCTCTTCTGTAGTCACCTGCGCCGAAAGGTATTCTGTAGCCTTTTCGATTGCCTTTGTAAACCGCTCAAAGGAAACCGGCTTCATCAGGTAATCAATCACATCCAGCTCATAGCCTTTGACTGCATATTCCTCATAGGCAGTCACAAAAATAGTGAGTGGCTTTTCCTCCAATTCATTCAGCAAATCCATACCCGTCATCAGCGGCATGCGAATGTCGAGCAATAGGATATCAACCTGATTTTCTTTCAAAAACCCCAAGGCTTCCTCCCCGTTTTTGCACACCCCAGCGAGTTCCAAATTTGACATTTTGGATACATAATCGGAAAGCAACTTCCTTGCTGGCGGCTCGTCGTCTACAATTAAAACATGGTAGCTCATCCTAATTCAATGGTTAACTTCACTTCAAAGTACGTCGCATGCTGATCCAAGGTCAACTCATGCTTTCCAGGATAGATCAGATTCAATCGCTTTTTCACATTAGAAAGCCCCACTCCACTTTCTTCCTCTGCTGTCTTTCGGGCATCGATCACGTCATTTCTACTATAGAAATGTAACCTATCATCTGCGTCAATAGTCAATTTGATATCAATCGTACCATCAATTGTATTTCCATGTTTAAAGGCATTTTCCAGAAAAACCAGAAATATCAGATGGGCAATCCTGTGCCGATCTTTCACACCTTCATAAGTGAAAAATATCTTGGGCTTCTCATCCAATTTCAATCGCCACAGCTCAATAAAATTCTCCATAAAGGTGATTTCCCTGGAAAGTGATACAAACTTTCCCTGATCTTCATAGAGCATATGCCGCATCATCTCGGAGAGTTTCATGATCGCCGGAGCGGTATTATTCTCTTTGAAATAAGCCATGGAATAAATGTTATTCAGGGTATTAAAGAGGAAATGTGGGCTGAGCTGTAGCTTCAGAAACTTCAGTTCGGAGGCCAATTGACTATTGCGAAGTTCAATTTCATTTCGCTGAGCTTTGATCAGATTGGCAAAGAACCAGACCACCGTCGTGACCAAATAGAAACCAATGGCCGGAACCGATCTGATAAAATAAGTATAAGCTACAGATTGATGTGACATGCCGAGCATATTGACTCTCAGAAGCACAATGACAATCACCAAAGCAAGTGAAGCGATAACGTAGGAAAGATGCTTGCCTTTGGCATACAGCCTGGGCAGGAGCAAATAGTAATTCAGATACGTGATGGCGGAGGAAGTAAGCACATCAGAAATGACGATTTTCCAGATTTCCAACGGAGAATCAATCCAGCTGCTCAGCGAGGCAAATAATATAGCTCCATAGCAAAACCAGAATAGTACATGCAGTGCATAGAATGCCGGACGCGATATGACAGTATTCTTCATTTTCGAAATTTAGAATTTTAAATAACACCAAATCTCAGCGATCATCCAACTGACTGTTGCGCTCTACAGAAAACAGGTTTTCTCCAACCAATGGCAAAAGCTGTCTTTTGAGGCAATTTGTAGAATTGCACTTTTTTCATTCGTAGATCAAATCAGTTGACTGGGTGAGAGAACCTTGCTGTCTATTGATTTCCCCCAAACCCTAGGATTTTTTTTCGTCTATTAGTACTGATGAATTGGGTTAATCCAATTTACAACCAATTGAAAACTAGCACTTCAAAAACAAACTAACCATGAAAAAACTCCTCTTCATTTTTACCCTCCTATTATTCAGCGTTTCCTTCACTTTTGCCCAATCTTCCACGGAGCTGGAAATCAAAAAGCTTTCCATGGACAAATGGCAATGGATGGCCGATAAGGATGTAGCCAAACTGGAAAAGTTATTCGATGACAAAGCAAAGTTTGTTCACATGAGTGGAAGCTGGAAAAAAGACAGGGAACTTGAAATCATCGAATCCGGAAGCATTTGGTACAAGAAGGCGGATGTACACGATACGGCGATTGAGATCTCTGGAAACACTGCGTTGGTTTGGAATAGAATCACCTTGACTGCTCACGTGAGAGGAAATGATGTGGAAAATGAATTTACCGTGACAGAGGTATATCAAAAGCAGGGCGAAGAATGGAAAATGCTCGCGCTGACCTTCAGTAGTGTGCGTGATACACATGAGATAGAACATTAATCCTAAAACCAAGCAACCATGAAAAAGACAATCCTAGGAGTATTAATTCTTCTTTTTGCAATCCAGTTCACCTACGCGCAGGAGGAGGCTACCAAACAGGAAATCATTGAGCTCTCCAAGACCAAGTGGCAATGGATGGCAGAAAAGGATGCTGATAAACTTGCGGAGCTATTTGATGACAAATCGGTTTTCGTACACATGGGCGGTGCCTGGGGCAAAGACCGGGAAGTTGACATCATTCGGAGCGGTGGTATCTGGTATAAAAAAACCGATGTCCATGAGGTTTCTGTAGAGATCATCGACAATACCGCCATCCTACTCAACCGCATTACACTGATCGCCGAAGTCGGTGGTAATGAAGTCACCAATCCATTTGAAGTCACGGAAGTATACATTAAAAAGGCTGAGGGATGGAAACTCGGCTCGCTCTCATTTACCAAACTAATGGGGCCTGGCGACCGATAAACTCCTCGTCCAATGAAAAATTTCCTCCTGTTCATCTTCCTCTTCAGCTCGCTGAGCTGCAGCAGTCAAACACAGCCTGAAGTGCAGCTGAGTGAGGTAGCATCGGAAAAAATTCTAATTGTTTACCTCTCACGCACCAAAAACACCAAAGCTGTGGCGGAAATGATTTACGAAAAGGTAGGTGGAAGATTGGTTAGTCTGGAATTGGAAACTCCCTATCCGGAAGATTATGCAGCAATAGTCGCACAGGTAGCTCAGGAAAATGAAACTGGGATTCTGCCTCCCTTAAAGACTAAAATTAATCTTACTCAGTATGAAGTGGTCTTTTTAGGTTTTCCTACATGGGGAATGCAACTGCCACCACCTATGAAAACCTTCCTAAGTGAAAATGACCTGAGTGGAAAGACTGTCATTCCATTTAATACCAATGCAGGTTATGGAATAGGAAGCAGCTTTGATAAAGTAGAAGAGCTCTGCCCTGATAGTAAGATTCTGGAAGGCTATTCCACAAAAGGAGGCATAGAGCGGGATGGTACCCTGTTCGTCATGGAGGGTACCAAAGAAGTTGAAGTAAAAAAGGAAGTCAATGACTGGCTGAGCAGCTTGGGTTTTTAAAACCTCAAATTGATGCCAGAAAAAATTAATCAGAACTAAAAACAGGATGATTCGGACAGCAAGTAAATCACCAATAAGAATAAAAACTGATATGTCAGGAAATACTGCCGCAAACAGGATCAGTGCAGATTTTATGGAACTGTTGGAAAGTCAATTTCCTGTGACAGACCTGCGAAATACAATTAAACTAAGATCAGCTTCGGACTTTGCCCAAAAGCTCAATATCCATGTTAATCATCTTAACAGGAGTGTCAAATCGATTTTCCATAAGGCAACATCGGTGATTATCAGGGAAAGAATTCTGGCAGAATCCAAGCGTCTTCTAAAGCAAAGCGACTGGAATGTATCAGAAATAGCCTATGCCTTGGGTTTTACAGAAGTGACACATTTCAACAACTTCTTTAAAAAGGAAATGGACATGAATCCCTCACAATTTCGAAGATCGACGATTGAAAATATAGATTGATTGGGTTACAAGAGAAAGTTCAGGTCCATGTGGGTCTGGACTTTCTGCCTTCTGGGCTCGGCGAACCTGCCTACCCTCCTGTCTTTGCAGCTTTGGCAAATGCCTTATATAGAGGAACTGGAAAAAGCTTCTATGATCAGCCATTTATCAATCAGTTAACTAGCTAGTGAAAATTTAGAACCCATTTAAATTACTCCTATCAGCGGCAGAATATGCGTTTCGTTTGAATTTCGTAAGCATCACTCCTTGTAAATAATTAATTTAGAGATAAATACAACACTTATGGCACAGTACAACTTAACTATCAATGGTAAATCTCTCAACGTAGACGTAGATCCTAGCACTCCTATGCTTTGGGTTTTGAGAGATCATCTGGATCTGGTCGGTACCAAATTTGGCTGTGGCATCGCACAATGCGGAGCCTGTACAATTCATCTGGATGGCAATGCAGTGAGATCTTGCCAATTGCCAGTTTCGGCAGCAGAAAATGCTGAAATAACCACCATAGAAGGTATCTCCGAAAAAGGTGATCATCCTGTACAGAAAGCCTGGCTGGAGCATGATGTTCCTCAATGTGGCTACTGCCAAGCAGGTCAGATTATGTCAGCCACTGCACTTTTGAAAAGTAATCCCAGTCCTAATGATGAGGACATCGATAATGCGATGAACGGTAATATCTGCCGCTGTGGAACCTACACTAGAATCAAAGCAGCGATCAAAACTGCCGCTAAATCAGCTTAAATCCCGAGATCATGACATTACTAGATAAAAAGTTAAATAGAAGATCCTTTCTGAAAGTCTCCACTCTTGCAGGAGGCGGAATGATGCTGAGCTTTAGTTGGCTGGCAGGATGTAAGCCTACTCCTGAGCAGGTTCTGACCATGCCTAAAGAATGGTTTGAAATCAACAGCTACATCAAAATCGGTGATAATGGGGCAGTTACGCTTTTCAACCCAAATCCTGAATTTGGTTCAAATGTAAAGACTTCCCTTCCTATGCTTCTAGCAGAAGAACTGGATGTGGATTGGAAAAATGTATTTGTAGAGCAGGCAGATTTTTATCCTAAGCGATTTGAACGTCAGTTTACAGGTGGTAGCCAGGGAATCCGTTCTGGTTGGACTCCTTTGCGTACAGCAGGCGCGACAGCGCGTCAACTGATAGTGAATGCAGCAGCCCAAACCTGGAATGTGCCTGCAGGAGAAATCACCACCAATGCTGGAATGGTAGAACATACAAACTCAGGCAAAAAAGCTGGGTACGGTGAGTTGGCTTCTTTGGCAGGAACCTTAGAAGCTCCAGACCCTGAGACAGTCAAATTGAAGGATATTTCTGACTTCAAAATCATTGGTAATTCTAAAAAGAATGTGGATGGATCCAAAATCGTAACAGGCAAACCTATGTTTGCTATGGATCATAAGGTAGAAGGGATGAAGTATGCGGCTATCGTTCATCCACCGGCATTTGGGATGAAGATCAAATCCTTTGACAAAAATTCGGTGACTTCTATGCCTGGAATTCAGGATGCATTTGAAGTAAAGATTTTTAAAGATGATTATGGCCGTAATTTCTTTGACACCACGACATTCCCGGAGATCATTGCCATAGTTGGCAATTCCACCTGGGAAGTATTACAGGCCAAGAAAAGCATCAAAGCAGAATGGGAGAAAGCACCGGAAAGCAATTTCAAAATGGCTGGATGGGGAGGAAATATATCTGACGTCAAAGTTCCTAGCGGGTTGGAGAACTCCAATACGCATAAGGAAAAGATGGCCGAGTATATCACTAAACCTGGAAATGTGCTTAGAAAAGACGGTGATCCTGAGGCTGCTTTCAAGAAAGCTGCAAGAGTTCTCGAGAGAACTTATACCGCTCCTTTTTTGGCACATAATACCATGGAGCCTATGAATGCATTTGCGGATGTGAAAGGAGACAAAGCCGTCATCTATGGACCAACCCAAGCTCCTGAACAGATCAGTCAAACGCTTTCAAGCAGTCTGGGAATACCTAAAGAAAATATTCAAATCAACCTTGCCCGTATGGGCGGTGGATTTGGCCGAAGGGCTTATAGCCATCATTTGACTGAGGCCGCCTTGATTTCACAGAAAATCCAGGCTCCAGTGAAAATGGTCTATACCCGGGAAGATGATATGAGCGCCGGAGTTTACAGACCTACCTATTCTGCCACTTACCGCGCTGCCTTGGATGAAAACAATAATCTACTCGCGCTGCATGTTAAAGCAGGTGGGATTCCGGAATCTCCAATTCATGCGAATAGATTTCCAGCTGGGGCAATTGATAATTATCTGGCAGAAGGTTGGCAAATTGAATCCAATATTACTATTGGTGCCTTCAGAGCGCCTAGATCCAACTTTATCGCCGGAGCAGAGCAAAGCTTCCTGGACGAATTGGCAGAGGAAATGGGCAAAGACCCAATTGAATTCCGACTGGAATTGCTGAAAAAAGCAGAAACAAATCCCGTGGGCAAGGACAATGACTATGATCCTAAGCGATATGCAGGAGTGCTGGAATTAGTGAGGGATAAGTCCAACTGGTCTAACGTTCCAAATGGAATTTCCCGAGGCGTATCAGCCTATTTCTGTCATAACTCTTATGTAGCCGAAGTGGTGGATGTGAGTATCAAGGACAATCAGCCCGTAGTAGAAAATGTCTATGCAGCGGTGGATTGCGGAATCGTAGTAAATCCAGACGCAGCGGCCAACATGGGTGAAGGGGCGATAATTGATGGGATAGGCAATGCATTCTATGGGGAAATGGCATTTGAAAACGGAGCTCCTACCAAAAGAAATTTCGACACGTATAGAATGATCCGCCACTCAGAAGCTCCTAAGAAAATCGAGGTTCACTTCGTAGATAATAAGGAAGAACCAACCGGATTGGGCGAACCACTCTTTCCACCTGTTTTTGCAGCATTAGGAAATTCGCTTTACAAAGCAACTGGCAAAAGGCTTTATGAGCAACCATTCCAGCCCCAAATACTAGAAATGAAAAATTTAAGAATGTAAGTTCTTATCCAAAAGAATCGACTTTGGCTATGTCAATGAGGGCTTGATTTCAAGCTATTGACATAGTCAAGTGTTGATTTGGTTACTCCAAATTTTTAGAAGGTGAACTGCAAATAAGCGGGCTACTGGAATAACAAATGGAGCAGAAACGACTAGATCACTATTCTCCCCATCCATATAGTACACTTCGCACTCTTAATTGAGAACCTTAGGCTCAAGCCAAATCAAAGTCAAAACCAATAAAAACATCCCAAACCAAAGCCAATCAGAGATTTTCTCTTTCGAATTATTAATTGTTGAAGAAGTATCCTTATTCGAATACATAGTCAAAAAATCCGCCCGGAGCTTAGTAGCTCTCAAACTTGGCCATTCACCTGCTGCATAGCTATAAAACTCCAAGCTATCTGCTAAAGAAACCCATCCGGAGTCCAGACTCACAAAGCGCCCAGTCCTGCTAAAAGGATTTACCAGAGATGGTTGTAAAAAAACTGAATCGGATTCAATAGCAATAAAATCAGCTATGGATTCTTCTTCATTGATCTGAATTTCAGCCTGCAAGCCTCCAAAAACAGGTTGATTAAGTTCAACAGCTCCAGATTCCTGAGGTAGCATAGCTCCCAGGATTTGCTGCCAAATTGCCTGATACCTCAAGCTATCTCCGGCAAGTTTGATGGGGAAAGTGCTTTCTAAAAGACTCAGGCCTACCTTTGCATTTCCAATTTGCTGGACTGCAAAAGCATTATCGAAGAGTAGTTTCTGTGCGATAATGGATTCAAATTCATATGGAGCACCTCCCAAGTCCTCATCGATCACCCGACTTTCTTCGTTACTCGTTCGCTTTACTTTAAAGTTGGTCCCAAAGGCCTTATTAATCGCGGAGACATCATTGTTTACCTCGTTTCCATTCATCACCAAAACTGATGCTCCCTGATCGATTGCATCCAGCGTTGATTTCTTGGAAAGCTGAGCTGGGTCAATAATCAGGAACTGCAGGGAATCAGGTTCGGAATTTCCCGAGCGGATCACCGCGTTTTTTGAAATTGCAATTTGCTCATTCACCTGTTCTCCTGAGTTGATTAAATACTGAGTCAAAGTTCTGATTTCGGCATCAGGAAATGCAAACTGCAGCTTATACTGGATTGGTTTGGATGGCTGAACAAAGAAATTCACCCTCCCCAGCAGACTATCATTCATCATCAAATCCAACGCATTTCTCCCCACGACCTGTGCAGGAAATTCGAATTCGAAAATCCCAGAGTTTGCTTCGATGATTGTTTCTGCCAGTAATTCACCTTGCTGAGCAAGTGATAACCTCAGGGTATCTGTGGATTCTATTCTTCCTTTCACTACTTGCATTTCCCCTTTCCTGAGGATGCCTTTCCAGTTCAAATAAGTTATTGACCCACGTTCAGAGTCAGTTACCCATTGAATATCCTTATTCCAGAGGCCCAACAAATCTTGTTCTGAAAAGTCGGAACCTAACAGATAAACTGGATTTCCATCCCCTTGAAATTTAGAAATCTGCTTAGTCCTTTTGACCTTTAAACTATCTTTCCAGAAACCAATTTCATCTTTAGGTAGCTCTGAAGAGTATAGCAATATCGCTTCCTCCGGTAGATTGGAGGTCCAAGTAGGTTGAAAAATATAAGCTATCAGCAAGAGCCCAAAAAGGAAGTTCAATGCCATTCTAATTGCTTTCCTTGAGCTACTAAGATTCTTCTTCAGTATCCAAAAAAGCTGAACGCAAAGAATAACACAAATTGCCACAGCAAACAGCCAAGCCCAAGTCCAGGAAATCAGAGGTTCAAATTGAATCATTGTAACTTACTCCAAAAGGCTTTTTCTAATTCTTTTTGTTTGAGAAAAGATGCATTCACACCTTCTCTGCGGGCGATCAAAGGATATAATTTCTGAAACAGTTCCTTCTTTCCTTCCTTGCTAATTTTGCCGGAATTCAACTCCTGAAGCTGCAATAACACCGACCAATCTTGCAAACCGGAATAGTTCATACGGGCTGTCCAGAGTTCTCCGAATTTCTGCACCAAAGCCTTATCGACGGCAGAAAGCTGCTGCTTTGGCAACAAGCCTAGAACCTGAGACGCCAAAGGTGCTAGTCGGCTTTCCATAGCAATTTGCTCTATTTCAATTTGATCCTTCAAATCGTCCAATTCACCTGTCAGTCTCTTCTCCTCTTCCTTGATCGGAGGCGGATCAAACCCCGTTCTCTTCACATAAGCTCGTGATTTTTGCTGTACGCTTTTCAGGTATTCCAATGCTTTGTGTTGAAATGGCAGGGCTTTTTCCGGTTCAAATAGGCGAAGATGCAGCTCAGACTCCCACATTTCCTCCAATGCCATTTTCAAAAGGCTCATCGAAGAATTTTCATCCATTTTAGCCTTCGTAGATGTCTGGGTTTTATTCAGAAATGCACTCATTAAGCCCCCCATTCCGTCTTCGAGGTTGTTTGTCTCTGCTTTCTTAGATTCGCTACCCGATTTTTCCTTTTCAGGTTCAGCTACCAAATTGACAACTCCAGCTTCATGAGGATGATCATGGTCATGGCCAGCAAGGAAATCCACAGGCTCAGAGCCATTATTAGTTTCTGAATTTTCCTCACCTAGGTACTGACCGTATCGCATTCTTAGTAGCTTCTGATCGCTACCAATTAGGTTCGAGGCTGAATTAAATTCTTTCTCAGACATACTTTTCTGAGTAGCTATTAGATTTTCAGTATCAATAATAATCTGCCGCTGGCTACGAAAATACTCAGGCATCACATGGATCGCCATGCCTATCAGGTCCTGTTCTTCCACCCCTGTGGAATCTACATAATTGAGAAAGTAGGTGTCAGAGCGGGAGAAATTAGGCTCAGGCAATCTATTATCCATGGCAGCCCAATAGTAATACAATTCATCCCCGGGCTGAAAATCGAATGAATTCAAATCCAGGGTGACTGCTAGCTCATCAGATTTGAAATTCTGTTTCGGTATGGAAATTCGATTTTCTCTGAACTTGACATTCTCGCCAGAACCTCTAGCCAATGTTGCCACCAGATAAACTTCCTTTATTTTGAAATCATCAGACACTTTGGCTTTAACCTGCATGACCTGTGGATCCTTGGTGAAGTGGTACTTGTAAAGCTCCTTTTCACTGGGCTGAATCACAGGAGCCAAATCGTCAATTGCCTCCATTGGAAAATAATCAGATTCGTATACCACCTTTTCATCTCTCTTCGCCTGAAGGGCATAAATCCCAGATCCTATGACCTTATCCTGAAGAATAAATTGTTCTCCTGATTTGGTAAAAGGCAGGCTTTTCCCATTCGAATTGATTAATTCTAAAGATATATCCTTGGCATTCACCATTTCCACAACCCACTTGATATCAGAGTTTATAATTGTCTTGACCGAAAGCTCTGATTGAAGAGTATTTGGCAAGCCGGTATAGGCAGGCGGGGCGATGGAAATTTCCACAGAACCCATATCCACAGGCAAATTTGCCACTGAATTCACCTCCAGTTTATCTTCCGACTTAACCTGAGTTTTGGATGAATTTTCCGTCGGTAAGCTCAAAAGCGATAGACCATAGACTGCGAAAATTAGAAGTACCGCACTCAGGAAAGGCCAGGTATTCTTATACCAAACCTGAATAGCTCCACCTTGAAAAGTAGCATTCACACGCTCCCATTGAAGTTGCTCTGCACTATTTTTTGAGGGTTTGGAAAGGAGTTCCAGACTGAATTCCAAGTCAGGAAAACTATCATGAAGTAGCCGTAAAGCCTGTGTTCGCTTAGGTTGGAACAAACCCAAAAAGTACCCGAAAACAAAGAATCCAATTACCCCTATAACACTAATCGCAAAGATAGATGGAGTGAAAATCATGGAAAATACAGCCAGAGCAAACCCTGAGAGCAATGCTTTCAACCCAACTTGCAGAAAGAGTTGACGCTCAATATTGGCGATATAGCGCTCGATTTTGCTCATATCCCTTGTTGGTTTGCAAAGTATCGCTCAGCTGCAAAACAAAGCAGCAATAGCCCTAAAAGGAGCAAGTCGAGGTTTGCTTTCTTTTCCTGGGTATTTCTCCCTCCAACTATAAACCTGCTCTCAAACTGAGACTGGCTCAACTTTACATCTTGCTGCTCAATTCCAGAAAATGAGAGAAATGCCTCCAAAATCACTTCCGGAAGCTTTCCTGTCTGAACCAACTCAGATTCCTCAAAATCCAACTGATCCGGGAAAGTAAGCAAGTTTGATTGCTCTGAATAGGAATAATTATCCGAGACAAAGTAAAGCTTATCACTCTTCCTTTCAGCAGGCAGCTTGCTATCGAAAATCAACTTTGCCTCTTCCAACTGCTGCATTTCTTCAAACTCAAACCCGTAAACATCATTGATTGCATCTAGAGCGGCTTGGATAAATGTCCGCTCTGAAGAAGACACTTCATTCAACAAGTATCCAAATCGTTCCTTCTCAAATACTCTTTCCCCTTCGGCTTGTTGCCCTTTTGGAAGAGAATCCAATAACCCTTGCTCGTTTACTACCAGTGTTTTTTCTCCACCTAAAGAAACGGTCTGAGGCTTAGGCGTAGTAATATCTGCACTTCCTAAGTACAGGTTTGGTTTGATATTGCTTAAAAAGAACGATGAACCAAACGTGTTTTCCGAATTGCTCAAATACAGATTCAGGTCAGTAGCTTCAGAAGGAAGCTTATTCAGAGCTGCCTGTAGATTTAAAGTCATATACTCAAAAAGCAAATCCTCTATAGATTCAATTGGGGTCAAAGTTTCATCTGCCCAATAGACTTCTTCACCTTTTTCCAGCGCCTGCTGAAGCTCAAATTTATATTCCTCAGTGATCTGCCCACTAGGTTGCACCAGATGAACAATCCGCTCTTCAGAGACTTTATTATGCTTTGGAACAAACAGCTTACTGAGCAATAATACCAATATCACAAGCATCAGAATCCGCAGCAAAAGCACCAAGATATTTTCTAATCGTATGCCTTTTGCAACAGAACTTTCCTGAGTTGGGAGCCAATGCATCGCTGCCCAAGACATTACCTTTCCCTTTCTTCCACGCCACAGGTGGATAAGAAAAGGTATGCTAATTCCGAGCAAACCCCAAAGCAATATGGGCTGTAGCAACTGCATCAGAATAGGGATCTTTGTGATAAAAATTCACTGATCACACCGGCGATAGAATCCGTCAATCGCACCTGAAACAAATGAACTTGAGGTATAAGTAAAGATTGTTTAAATTCTGATAAATAGTTATTTATAGAATCGTTATAGGTTTTTTCTATCGCCTTTCCATCTAGAATAATTGATCGATCTGACTCCAAATCCTGAAGTGTGAAATTGCCCTTTAAATCAAACGCTAATTCCTGATTTCCTAAAATCTGGAATAGCACAATCTCTTTTTTGGGGTGGCGCATTTGCTCCACTATGTCCAGCCACTCATTATCCTTTTGCAAAAAATCAGAAACCAGAATGATCAATTCCTTCTGCCTGCTTTTCAAGACTGGGAACACCTGCTTTGACACTGGCCAAGAACCTGCCGCTGTCTCTTCTTCCAAAAAATAGAGCATGCGTTGGAAAGCTTTGGGAGAGGCAGACACCTTCTGCTCTACTCTACCATCCTGACAGGTAAAGTAACTCAATGAATCGCCTTGCTGATGTGCTAGGTATGCTAGAGAAGCAAGCAGGTTTTTAGCGTAGTCTAAGCGCTTAATCCCATTTTCCTCGTAGTTCATCGATCCGGACAAATCAAGCATCATACGGATCTGCAAATGGCTTTCTGTTTGGGATTCCTTGATCATATGCTTGCCAGACCTGGAAAAGTACTTCCAATCTATCCGCTTAGGGTCGTCACCTGGTTCGTAATACCTGTACTGCTCAAACTCAGAACCCACACCAACCCGCTTACCGAGATGTACGCCATGTTTCAGCTGCTCGCTGATGATCTTAGCGGCGAGCTTAAGGTTATTTAGTTTGATGATTTCCAGATTACTTGCCTGCATGTATCGGGAGCGCTTCGAGGATTTTGGAGATAACGGCATCTGACTGGATATTCTCAGCCTCTGCCCGGAAATGAAGGGAAAGCCTATGCCTCAAGACAGGATACGCGAGTGTTTTGATATCCTCAGGAGTGACTGAATAGCGGCCTTTCACCAAGGCTCTAGCTTTGGCACAAAGGATCAAAGCCTGCCCGGCACGGGTACCTGCACCCCATTCCACATAATCTATAACTGACTGTATTTGTGAGTTATCAGGCCTTGTAGCTCGAATTAACTTATTGATGTAAACCAACAGCTGAGAATCTATATGAACCTCTCTAGTCAGCTTCTGTAAGTTCTGAATATCGATACCAGTGAAGACTACTTCAGGTTTGCCTTTGTAAGTCCCTGTAGTCATTTCCAGTACATCCAGCTCCTCCTGCTCGGAAGGATAACCTAATTTGATGTATAAAAGAAAGCGATCTAGCTGCGCTTCTGGTAGCGGATAGGTTCCGGCTTGCTCAATCGGGTTTTGCGTCGCTATGATCAAAAAAGGAGCAGGTAGCGGATGATGCTGCCCTCCGTAGGTCACCACCTTTTCCTGCATGGCTTCCAATAGCGCTGCCTGAGTTTTGGGAGGCGTTCTATTGATTTCATCAGCCAGCACCATATTGGCGAAGATCGGACCTCTATTGAACTGAAAGAACTTCTTCCCTGTCTCATGGTCTTCTTCCAAGATCTCAGTTCCAAGAATATCCCCTGGCATCAAATCGGGTGTAAATTGAATTCTTTTGAAGTTCAGCTCCATCCCTTGCGAAAGAGAATTCACCATCAATGTCTTTGCTAGGCCAGGCACTCCTTCCAGCAAACAATGCCCCCCTGCTAACAGGGTAATGATAATCTCTTCGATCACAGATTCCTGACCGACGATGACTTTAGCTATTTCTTTTTTGAGCTGGGGAATCTTAGCCACCAACTCTTTATATGCTGTTAATTCTGTGTTTTCCAAACTCATTGTGTTAATGCATAAACCACTATGTTGACACCAAATTTAGTGTTATCGACTTTCAGGAATCGCTTGTTTCTAAAGTCATAATCCCATTCGCAGCCATAATCTTTGTTACTATAAAGGACTCCTATTCTGCCATTTATCACAATTGCCTTCAAGTAATCATGAATGAGGTCATCTCCCCAGCCATTGAGTTCAAATGAGGTAGCCGGAGGGCCATCTTCGAATTCAAAGAAGGAGGAATAAATTGGGTGGTTATTGGGGATTTTCTGGAGCGCATCAGCTCCAAAGGTTTTAGCCATTTCGGCTTCAAAGGATTTTGCGAAAAGCCCATCGATGTCATGATTGCAATCATCGGCAAAGACAAAGCCTCCATTTTCTACATAAGTCTTGAAGTTCTGCCGCTCTACCGAGGAGAACTCCACCAACTTATGTCCGCTGATATAGCAGAAGGGACTCTTAAAAATCTCCTTGCTACTCAGCTCCATTATTTTTTCCTTTTCGTCCACAGGAATGGTAGTGTATTCCACTAATGAATTTAGGAGGTTGATCGGCATGCGCTGATCGGTGTCCCAATTGCCGGAATTGTATTTTATTCTAGTGAAGAAGAAAGGTTGCATTTCAGTGAATAGTATTCAGTATCATCGCAGCTACGATTAACAGTAGTCAGTCGCTGGTTCAGTTTATAGAAAACAAGTTTCAATAAATAATCAGTGATCAGTAAGCAGCCGAACTGAGACTGCAAACTGATCACTGCAAACTGGTTTAAACTGCGTCAGATAAGCTAGTAAAGGTAAAGTCCCGGATCTTCATCGCAGGAATCAGATCACCTCCCACTCGCTGAGGTTTACCCATTGCTTCAATGTTGTTCAACATGATAATCGGACTCTCATTGAAACGGAAGTTTTTCACAGGGAATTTGATCTGACCGTTTTCAATGTAGAAAGTACCGTCACGGGTCAAACCAGTAAACAATAGGGTTTGAGGATCTACAGCTCTGATGTACCAGAATCTAGTCACAAGCACACCTCTTTCGGTGCTTTTAATCATATCTGCAATTGACTCGTTTCCACCAGCAAAGATATACCCACCTCTTCCAGGACTTGAAAGTGGCGGTACACCTTGCTTCTCGGCCCAATACCTAGAGTAAGCGAGATTTTTTACAACACCGTTTTCCACCCAGGTAGTCTTTTGCCTCGGCAGGCCATCACCATCCCAAGGAGACGAAGGGATTTCTGTATTGGTAGGATCAGAAGTGATGGTCACGCGCTCGTCAAATAATTTCTCTCCAAGTCGGGTTCCACCGCCTTTTTTGCTCATAAAGCTTCGCCCCTCGTCAGCGCTTCTGGCATCAAAGCCTCTAGTGAGCAAGCCAAGTAAATCTCCAGCTGCTGTAGGCTCTAAAATCACTGTGTATTTGCCTGGCTCTATAGCTTGTGCATTTGCAGATGCTTGTGCCTTTTGCATAGCAATGCTTGTTACCTCTTTTGAATTCAAAAGGTTTACATCATTAAAATCACGTGTAGCATATCCAGATCCTGTTCCGTCGGTAGTTCTCACTGTGATAGAAAAATCTACAGAGGTGCTGGTATTATAACCGAATAGCCCTTTGCTGTTTCCAGTTGCTACGAATCCTGAGAAGTCTTCCAAGTAACCTGCAGCCGTCAGATCTCCTCCACTACTCACCTCTATACTGTCTCCTGCAAGTTTCGCTCGAAACTCAGGATCTATTTTATCAGTAGCCGAACTGAAGGTAGCGGCTTCTGGATAAGTTTGTGGTCCGAGCATAGGCATATACTCCGGGTTTTCTGGAGCTAACTTCGCGATTTCCTCTGCACGTGCCACCACCTTTTTGAGCGATGCATCATCCAGTTCGTTGGTAGAAGATGACCCTACTTTTTTGCCAAATACCGAATTGACACTTAGTCTAATTTCATTGGTCTCACCACTGGTGTTAACAGTGTTTCTGGCATATCTAATATTGCCTGTTCTTCCCCCGAAAATGGAAACTTCCATCTCGTCTGCTGTGGAATAGGAAAGTACTTTATCTATAATTTGCTTTGCTTGTTCTTTAGTTAATATGGCCATAATTTCCGCGTTGAGGTTAAATATTTCTTCCCGTATTGATCACGTTCACACCGTCAAAACGGGTAGTTGAACTGCCATGAGAAACTGCTGATGATTGTGAAGGTTGACCTTTGCCGTCATTGAATGACCCAAAGAACCTGTAATCATCTTCATCACATATTTGGGAGCAAGAATTCCAAAACTCCTGCGTGTTGGACTGATAAGCTACATCTTCTAGCATTCCTGCGATTTTACCATCCTTGATTTCGTAGAACAACTGACCTCCAAACTGGAAGTTGTAACGCTGCTGATCGATGGAATATGAACCTCGTCCAAGGATGTAAATCCCTTTTTCGACATTCTTAATCATATCAGCTGGACTCAACTTTTCTTTACCAGGACGCAAAGAAACATTGGGCATACGCTGGAACTGAACTGAACTCCAATTATCTGCAAAAGCACAACCGTTGGATTCCTTTTCTCCTAATATTTGAACTTGATCACGGATAGCCTGATAATTCACAAGAATTCCATCCTTGATCAGATCCCACTCCTTACATTTTACGCCTTCATCGTCATAGCCTGTATTTCCCAGAGAATAAGGCTGAATCTTATCTGCAACAATATTTACCTTATCAGAACCATACTTAAAGTCACCAGATTTCCATTTGTCCAGTGTAGCAAAGCTAGTACCGGCATAATTTGCCTCATAGCCCAGTACACGGTCCAACTCAAGCGGGTGACCTACAGATTCATGAATCGTCAGTCCTAAGTGATCAGGGTCGAGTACTAGGTCATATTTGCCAGGGATCACTGATTTTGCGGAGATTTTCTCTTTGGCATGTTTCGCTGCATTGACTGCATCTTCCACCATGTCATACGAATTTTTATAGCTATTAAAGCCAGCAGGATTCATCATTTTATCCTTGGCTAAGCCATCCATGTATTCATAGCCCATTCCCATAGGAGCACTTAGTGCTTGCCTGCTTCGGAATCCGCCGGCACCTTTGTTCACAGCGGTGACTGAAAACGTAGGCCAGATCCTGTGGATATCCTGATCAATATAAGAACCATCGGTAGAAGCAAAATATTTCTGCTCATTGATTACAAATAGTGCGGAGTTGACAAAAGCAGCGCCGTTGTCCATCGCAGAATTATTCACGTTTAGAAGTAGGTCGATTTTATCCTTAACAGGGATTTCCATCGCATTCTTCTGAATTGGGGTATTCCAAGTCACTTCCCCATGACCGCTTACTGGAGCAAGCACTACAGGTTCCTTTTGCAATTTGGAATTCGCTTTTGCGATAGCCACGGCGGTTTCTGCACAGCTCTTAATGCCATCTGGTGTCACATCTGAAGTAGCAGAAAAACCCCAAGTACCGTTTGCTATCACTCGAATGCCAACCCCAAACGTCTCTGAATTTGAGATATTTTGAACGTTTTTCTCTCTTGTGCTTACATTTTGACGCAAGTATCTTCCGATACGAACATCAGTGTAAGTAGCGCCTTTGGTTCTGGCGGCATTCAATGCTATGTCTGCAAGTACTTTCTTAGCCGCTGGATCCATACCTGGCTCAAGCAGTTGCTCAGCCGAGACAGGATTTCCCATCATGACTAACCCGGAGGTGGCGAGGGCTCCTAGCCCCATCCCGGAAAGGTGGATAAAATCTCTTCTTTTCATGGTTTAAATTTGACAAGTAGTAGGTCACATTGAATCTCCTATGCAACATATTCTACGATTGGTAGGATATTTTCATATTGGATTTCAATTTGATCTACTGGTTAAAGTGTTTGGTTTATATTCTTAGGGTTAAAACAATGTTTAATACTTCTATCAAAGTACTGTTATCCTTGGATTAAGAAAAATAAAAATACAGACTCGGTAAAAATTCAGGGTGCAAATTGAAAAATCCCTGTTGGGAATTCTAAAATCCTAATTTTTTTGACCCTTAGATTGTAAAAACTTTAAAACTTGGAGAAAGGGAATTGGCTGATTTTATTGATGTATTGCCAAGATTGATAAACCTGCTTCTAGTATCACCTCACGATCGTCCGGAAGGTCAAATTGACTCTAGGTTTAGAAACCAGCTTTGTTGGGGGTAGTCTATGAAGCCAATGCGACTGAGTAGTTCCTTTCATCAGCAGCAAACTCCCATTTTCTAAAATCTGAGAAACAGTCTCTTTGGTTGCCTTATGCTTGAAAGCAAACTTCCGTTCGGCTCCAAAACTTACCGAAGCAATGGCACCATCCTTTTTCAAGTCCGTTTCTCCATCACTATGCCAAGCCATCCCCTCACTCCCATTGTGATATAAATTCAGCAAGCAGGAATTGAAGGTTTCCCCAGTTTTCTTTTCTACTAAATCCTTTAAATCCAACAATTCCTTGGTCCATGGCAATGCCGTCTTGGTGTTATTGGAATAAGTGTATTCAAAAGGCTTTTCGGCATACCAAGCCACTTTACGCTTGGTTTCTATTCGCTTTCCAAAAATCACTGCTACATCATTCTTCCATTGAATCTCATTCAATAAGTAATCCAGATAGTCCAAAGCACTGGCTGAGGGCATAATCTTTCCAAAGTAATTTACTACACCGTCTTTGGGTAGCAGATTTGTATTTTCTAATGAATCCTGATTGAATAAATCCATTCTCTAATTTATACTTCTTGGTTTAGCTGGGCAGCTTCCCAACCTATAATTGCTGACTTTCTGGTATTCCCCCACATATAGCCACCGATTTTGCCGCTGGATTGAATTACTCGATGGCAGGGGATCAGGAAAGCAACAGGATTACTCCCAATTGCAGTTCCAATAGCGCGGGAAGCTTTTGGTTTTTCTATTTTCTCAGCTATGCTACCGTAAGTAGTCAGATTTCCCATTGGGATCTTCAGAAGGGCATCCCAAACCTTCAATTGAAAAGGAGTACCATTCAAATGCAACTTGATTTGATTGAGTTTGTACCAATCATGCTGAAAAATATACAAAGCTTCTTGCTGAATTTTATCCACCAACTGATGATAATTCGCATTGGGAAAGCGGGCTTTCAAGGTAGATTCTCCTTCTTCCTGATCTGAGAAAAAGGCCATGTGGCAAATGCCTTTGGAAGTGGAAGCCACAATGATTTCTCCAAAAGGACTTTCTGCAAAGCTGTAATTGATCTGAAGGTTTTCTCCCCCATTCTTGAATTCGCCTGGAGTCATTCCCTCAATTTTAATAAACAAATCATGAAGTCTGCCAGTGCTTGAAAGCCCAGTTTCCTGAGCGGCTT
The DNA here is from genome assembly GCF_900182815.1 of Algoriphagus winogradskyi. Taxonomy (GTDB): domain Bacteria; phylum Bacteroidota; class Bacteroidia; order Cytophagales; family Cyclobacteriaceae; genus Algoriphagus; species Algoriphagus winogradskyi. The sequence continues at coordinate 777,058 of NZ_FXUA01000001.1, forward strand.
CAAAAAGTGTAGCTTCTTTGCCTTTCAAAAGCTGCTTGGCATATTCCACACTTAGAAACTGCATAAATTTCTTTGGGCTCACTCCTGCCCATTCACTAAACATGCGCTGAAAGTGAAACGGACTCAGATGTACTTGCTCTGCAATTTCCTCCAAAGAAGGTTGGCTTTTGAAATTAGCCTGTATATAAGCAATCGCTTCGGCGATACGATGGAAATTGACGGATTGACTTTCGTTCATATTCTGAATGCTAGGTTATCCAAAAGTACCCTGAATAAGGAAATTGCAAAACCCGATTCTTGCGGAGTTTGAGACTGGAGTACTACTTATTCTGCTTTACCCTTTAGCATCGCATAAATTGCCATCGCATGTCCATGACCAATTTCAAAGTCCTGCTTTAGCCAGTTAGTAATTTCTGTAGCCTTAGTACCTGAGGTGGTTTTTCCACTAGACAAAACCCTTTTTCAGAAGCAAGTCCTTTAAAATTTTCTCGGCTCTTACCAGTCTTTGCTTGAATATTGGCCAAATAGGCTAGAAAGGACACCTTAGTAGGTTTTGAGGGCTGAATTGAGCTTATGGAAATAGCTATAGGATACTGCCAAAATAGCCAGGATGATTAGAGGAAAAATGGTTTGAAATCCAAAACCATCTACAGCCCAATGGCTGATGCAGGCAAAAATAAAATCGAAGGTGAAACCAGCATATGCCCATTCTTTCACACGCTTTGGGAATTTTGGAATCATTAGTATCAAAGTGCCACATACTTTAAAAACAACTAATGCATTCCCGAAATACAGGGGGTATCCCAGGTGACGGATCCCTTCTTTCGCAAGTTCAGTTTGGGATGTAAGAGCCGGCATTAGCCCTTCAAATAGGAAAATAAAGCTTGTTGCTGTCCAGAAAATGATTTTGTCTCTTTTAGTAGGATCCATCTTTTTACGTTTTAAATGATAGTCAAAGATTAAATTGTTGACATAATTTGACACGGTGGATTAATGACAAAGAGGAGGTGATTTGCGAAGGAGAAAATTGATGGGGCTTTTCAATACTGATCGTGCCTTTGGCACTCAATTTAAAAAATCGAATTCCATATGACCCAGAATTGCATTCTGGGCTTTTATAGGCCTTGCCGTTGGCAAGGGTTCTTTTTTAGATATTACGATGGACAAGGTTCAGGAATTCAATAAAAAGAATAAAAAATATACGGCTATTAGTTAGCTGAGATTAACCATTGTGCCAACGGCACAACCTGTATCAGCCCCGAATACAGCGCAGCGAAATTCGGGGTTCAAATGCAAAATGGAAAAATCTAAGAGTGCCAACGGCACGATCGGTGATAAAACAGGAAGAATTCACAGCACAATATATTTACATCATGGAGATAATAATCATTCATAAAAAAACCGTTCGCAATCCTGTCTTAGTAACAAGGTCACGAACGGCTGATATTTATTAAATCAATTCTAATTAGATCTTCTCCAATGCATTGGCCAAATCATTCTTCAAATCTTCGGCATCTTCCACGCCTACGCTCAATCGAATCAATGAATCCACTAATCCAACTTTTTCCCTCTCTTCCTTCGGGATACTCGCATGAGTCATAGAAGCTGGGTGTCCACAAAGCGATTCTACTCCACCGAGTGATTCTGCCAAGGCAAATAAATGAAAGCTCTCCATTACTTTTCTTGCATCAGATTCTTTATTTCCAACCAATGTGAAGGAAATCATTCCTCCATAATCGCGCATTTGCTTTTTGGCGATATCATGATTGGGGTGATCCTCAAAACCTGGCCAGTAGACTTTATCTACTTTGGGATGATTTTTTAGGTATGCCGCAATGGTTTTGCCATTTTGAGAGTGACGCTCCATTCTTAGATGAAGTGTTTTGATTCCTCTGATTACTAAAAAGCAATCCTGGGGCCCAGGTGTCGCGCCTGAAGCATTCTGAATGAAAACCAGCTTTTCTGCCAATTCATCATCATTTACCACCAAAGCTCCCATTACTACATCCGAATGTCCACCAAGGTATTTGGTCACTGAGTGCATCACGATGTCAGCACCAAGATCCAGAGGGGTTTGCAAGTATGGAGAAGCAAAGGTGTTATCTACTGCGACTATGATTTTATTGCCTTTTCCCAACTTTGCTACTGCAGCAATATCGATAATATTCATCATAGGATTGGTGGGCGTTTCTACCCAGATCATCCTAGTCTTTTCCGTAATATGATCAGCTATTGAAGCCGGGTCTGACATAGGCACAAACTTAAATTTGATCCCATAACGCTCATAGACTTTAGTAAAAAGCCTGTAAGTTCCACCATAAAGATCATTAGTGCTGATGATTTCATCACCTGGGTTAAATAACTTGATTACCGCATCGATAGCTCCTAGGCCAGAGGAAAAACAAATTCCATGCTTTCCATTTTCCAGCGCTGCCAGATTATTTTGCAAAGCAGTTCTGGTAGGATTGTGCGTGCGGGAATACTCATAACCTTTGTGATCACCAGGAGATTTTTGCACGTAAGTGGAAGTCTGGTAAATCGGAGTCATGATAGCTCCTGTCGCAGGATCTGGCTCTATTCCGGCATGAATGGCTTTTGTTCCAAATTTCATTCGTTATTGGTTTAGGTTGTTTCGGTTCGTAGGAAAATGAAAATCAGTTACGATTTTCAGGGTTATTTTAAGCAGTGCGTGTTAAACTTGCAGACTTTCCCAGTGAATCCAATAGATAAGAGACCAAATATGACAAAAAAGGGCAGGATATTCAAAACTATCCGAAGGTACTTCGGCAGTCATCCTGCCGGTATTTTTGCCTGGCTCTGGGTCACCGCTATGCCTTTTATTGGAAGCGTGATTTTTGCCACAAAGTATAATCTGCTTGAAGCATACCAACTTGAAAGTGGATTTGAATTCTTCGCATATACAGTCATTGGAGCGCTGTTAATGGGTTTGGCTCTGCTGCCAACTACGCTCATCGCCCTGGCGTCTGGATTCTACTTCGGTTGGGCTTCCTTACCCTTCTTGATTTTGGGTTACTCGCTAGCTTCTGTATTAGGGTATGCTTTAGGAAAAATCACCAACATGGGCTTCACAGAATTACTTTTTAAGAAAAACCCAAAATTCCGGAAAGAAGTAGAATCACGAAAAGAAAAGGAAGGATCCTTGGTCTTTTTTGTGAGAATCTCTCCGATTGTACCCTTTGCAGTTTCCAATTTTCTCTTTGCCTCGATGAATATCAAGATTTGGAAAGTATTGGTTTATGGTATTCCTGGTATGCTCACTAGAACGGTCATCGCTTTCGCCGCTGGAGTCATCGCCAATTCCTATATAGCTGCCAAAGAATCCATGAATAGTCCTTTGCAATGGGGAATTGGACTTGCTCTATTAGTAATCGGGGTAGCGGGGATTTACAATTACCTGAGAAAAAAGAAAAAATGAACAAGGTGCCATAGTCAATGATCAAGGGTAGACACCAATTCTAGATTCTTCTATTTGCTTGATGATTTCAAAAGAGTCTTTCTGCTTTATTCCTCCTGCATCTTTCGCTACAGTATCTTACCTCATCCCAGTTCTTTTCCCATTTTTTGCGCCAAGTAAAAGGTCTTTTGCAAACCAGGCAAATCTTGGTTGGCAGGTCAGATTTTTTCATTGAATTCAGGAATTTCATTTTCCCGTACATAGGGAAAAGAGTCCAGCTTCTTGAAGCCATAATAGGTATTCAAACCTGAAATTCCGACACCAGCATAACTTTCTAAATTCATTTGCCCTAGGTCATTAATGATATCATCTGGACAGATGATCATCTGCACCGAACCTATGATAAAAATGCATCCATTAGGTAAGGGGATACTTTCCTCGTACTTCATCCCGATTTTAACAGGACTTTCCTTCACAAAAGGCGCATGGAAGTCTCCAATATACTCTGGTCTCAGCTTCATCCTTTCAAATTCAGAATATCCTTTTAGCAACTTGGCTGAGGTGTAATGCGCTTTCTCTATAAAAGCTTCTGAGACATGATTAATCGTATAAAATCCCGTTTCCATAATGTTGGGATAGGTATCCCGAGGAATAGCTGTCTGCGGGCGCATGATGAAAGCTAACTGAGCTGGACTTGATCCCAAATGCACCACTGAGGAGAAAATAGCTACATTTTCCTTATTGGTAGAGGACCTTGTGCCAATCAGATTTGCTGGTTTGATTCCGCTTATGGAGTTGATTAAGTTCAATCTATAAGCACGCTCCAAGCGCTCTATATCTTCTTTATGTAATTTCATACGATCGGTATTGATTCAACTTGCCCTTTTATGACTCGAGTTCAATTTCTTTTTTACATTTTCTCCAAAACGAAAAAAAGGAAGGAAAATACCCCGTCACACTGCTCAGCCAGTCTCTGGCTTCTTCTATGCCTTGATAATGTCTACTGGCGGGATGTTCTTTGTAAACAATTTGATCTGGATTAAGCAATTCCATCAAATCAGAAAACTCCCCTACAAAAAGTTGAATTCCTTCAATGTTTTCGCTTAGATCAAGTGCAAAATCCAGACATTTTTGACTCACCGGATTCTTTTGAAAAAAAGAAGGCTCTAGGAGAAAAACCCGCTGCACGTCTTCTCCTTTATGCCAGTAAGGATCAAGATTATAGTAATTGTAGATGAGCGTCTTTTTATCTTTCTCAAAATTTGGTTGAATATGATTCGGAAGTTCCGTGTGCAAATTGAAAGCTACGGTGTCAAGCAATTGATTTGGAACTTCAAGCTGATTGAATTCCTCATAGGCTACATCCAGAAAAGTACCTTTTTGATTGTCATCAAAATAGGTATTGACATTCCATTGATTGGCAAAATATTTCTTACTGGAAAAAGCTCCCGCCACCCATTGCCAGCTCAACTGATTGCTCGCCAAATCTCCATCCAATAAGTGGCTATACATCCACTTTGCAGGCTCTAGCCAATGCGAATTGGCAATATTGCAGCAGATAGATGCCACGTACATTCGCATGTGGTTGTGCATATAGCCAGTTCGGTAAAGCTCCTTGATCGCTTGGTCAACTGTATTGATTCCTGTCTCTGCATTGAGAATGGCGGATGGGATTTGATGATTGGAAATGGGAGCTTGCTCTTGCTTGAGATCTTGATTAATCCCCTCACCTTTTGCAATCCATACCTGCTGCCAGTAATCCCGCCATGCTAATTCTTGAACGAGTTTTTCAACTTGGTACCACTTCAAATCCAGGGTTTTGATGTACTCAAAAACTTGCTTGGTGGAAATCACACCGCGTGAGATGTAAGGGCTCAGCCTTGTTACTGCCCCGTCTTTATAATTTCGAGTAGAGCTATAGCTAACTGGGTCAATAGCGCGAATCCTACGTTCTATGGAAGGCAAATCTGTTGGAAAATGATTCACTAGCTAATTTTATTTAAGGAAATACTTCGTTGTCTGGAGCATTTGAATCGCTCGATATCAGGATTTCTCTTTTTCAGATGCTTCTGACTCACTCCACTATTCACACGCTTTCGCCACATCTTAAAAGAACTTTCTTTGAGTTCTCTCCGCATCAGCTTGATCACCTCAGCTTCACGGATACCAAATTGTGTTTCTATAGCTTCGAAAGGCGTTCTATCCTCCCAAGCCATTTCTATAACTCGATCTGTTTCTCGCTCAGTCATTCGTAGTATTCTAGTTGTGAATCTCATTTTTATAAAAAAATGAGACTTTATTCCTTCCTACATTTAAAGCTTAGAGCGGGTAGAAATGTTTTGATGAATCCAGACTTTTTTGGTTAGAACTTCCCCCTATTAAAAAATATTATGCTATCCGATTTTGTTCCAGTATGGAGTCAAAAGCAAAAAAAGGATAGGTTAAACTTAGGAATTGAGGCGGTTTCAGCCTGTCCCGCCAGTCCGACGATAAGCAAAGAATCCAAAGTCACTGGCATCTTTGCAGATAATCATACAAAATATTTATTCTAGCAAAAGAAACTTGCCAATGTACAAATGGAGCATATAGCAAGAATGAAAAGGCTAAAAATCGTCAAAGGACGTTTTTTGTTTTGGAAGACAAATTTGACCCCCAGAACTAAAAAAACTAGTTGGGCAAGCAGAAACGGAATGGTGAGTAGTTCTACAAAAAATACGATAATCGCAGAGTTTAATTCCAAGAAATTCACCAACCAAAGGCAAATGAAATAGCCAACAATTAAAAAATTGATACCTGTCACTGTTGAATCATTCAATCCACCACGCATGATCTGGCTTATTTAAAATTAAAACTTGACTTCAAGCACATCGTCTAATAGCTCGAGACATCTCTTTCTCAAAATCTCCACACATGGAAATTCAGTTTATTTTCAGATATACCTCTCTTCTTTAATCATTCCTCTTTTCTTTTAAACCTTACTAAAACGAAAATACCAATAACTATCTCAATGAGGGATCCAGTAAGAGCTGAACCGAATGATTGGATATTAAGGGCAAAAAGTAAATACGCTGCTACACCCAAAGCAGCTCCAAGAATCCAGAAAATTTTATTACCATATAAAGAGGCAAAGGTCAAATACCTTCCGCCTATGATTAATAACATACCTTGAAAAAACCACTCGGTATGCTGAAATGACAATAAAAAAGCAATAGGTAAACACATCAGCATAAACACTGTCCCTTCCATAGCCAAGTTCCCCAAAGGATTTCCCTTACTATGTGCTCCTCTTATTTTAATGATTTTTGCCAGTGCCACACTTAGAGGAAAAATGAACATTCCACCTATCAAAAGTGTCCAAATAGCATGATGATCAGAAAACTGAAGAGATACCATTGATGATATGAACCAAACAAAGCCTGATACCAGCATGCCCACCGCCCCATTTCCATATCCAATACGCATGTCTCTCTGTGCTTGAGCTACTGAATTAGAATTACTTAATGTATTGTCGGTAGAGTTATTTTTCATTTGGCTTTCAGACTAATTTTATCATCCAATTATCTCGGGGTAAAAGATTCAAAGATATCATTTCAAAAGATCTATCAAAGACCCGATCAACAATACCGCAAAACTAGCGCTCTCCTATAGCCCAAACTTCTCCCCTTCTAAAACTTATTCAATCACCCAGCTACTTTATAAATGAAGCAGCAGTACTAAGAAGAAGGTACTGGGATCTATACGAGCACTTTACCTGTTTTTGGGCAACCACTTGGTTTTAGTATACAGGCTTTTGATAGGTGCTTCCAAATCGAATTGGGATAAAACCTGCTGAGGCGAATACTATGATAGATTAGATTCAGACTCCAATGGAGCAATTGCAAATCCAGCTAATCTCCTGAGGATCATTGAAATAATCCAAGATGCTTTTCTCCTTTCTCTATACCAATCCAAAGGATTGAAAGCATCTGCGTTCTAGCTATTTATTTTTGAAATATGATAATTCTCTGAAGACTGATAACACAGGGTATTTATAGAAGGTAAAAGCTTAACGTATCCAATTATTATAGCCACGTAATTTCTTAGCTTATATACTTCCAGTGCAGAAAGGGATTATTGATTTGGAATCAATTTTCTATAAAGCAAACTATGCTCCTCCATGACATTCCCATATTCATCAATCAGCCTAAACGTAACCTGAGGTTCTTCTTCATTCATGGAAAAAGTAAGCTCACCAAATGCTTTTAAACCTTGTCCAAGATATCCAAAAAGTTGCGTAGAGGAATCCTTGGCAATTGCTTCCGGTCCGGGAACTCCTCCTAGAGATGCAGGTCCAAACTCGTAAAACGCAAATCCTGAATTTCTAGGGATCGTAAAACCACGTGCACCATGCCGATCTCCACTCAGTAAGAGTACTCCAGGAATATTTTCAGTCTCAATTAACTTGTAAAGCTCTTCCCGACCCAGCGTATCCCAAGTCCCCCAAGAATCTTTGCCATCCGAGATAAAATCGCTCCACATTGTTCCGCTGGAAATCACTTTGAAAGTTGCAGGGGAAGTGATCAGTACATCCTTCAGCCAACTCAACTGTTCCTCCCCCAAATAAGAATTATAAGCTCCTCTTCGCTCATTTTCCCGGAAGGATCGAGTATCCAGCATGATGACCTCCACATCTGCTATACGCGTATTGAAATAAATACCTGCCGATTCATTCTTAGGATTATTCCAGTTCTCGGCCCAAATAGCCCGAAGCGCCTCCCTGTCTTCTTTGCTAACACCTTTAGGCAATCCACTTAGGTCATTATTGAGGTAATCATGATCATCCCAAGTAGCATATACAGGAACATTTGCGGCTAACTTTTTCCAAGCCTGCGAGACATCTCTTAGCAAATAATCAGATCTATGCATGCTGAGATTAGTATCTCTATCATCCACAGCCAAATCACCCAGTAACAGCATAGCCATAGGATCTCGAGCTAAAATGGCTTCCATCAAATTGGGGTTATGCAAGCCTATCTTATGAAAATCTGAAGCAAAGGCTAGTCGTAGCTCGCTTGTTTCTTCGATTTTTGAGGCGGTTTGGAAAGTACCTTTCGCCACCTCTGCACCTTGTATTTTCATTAAATAGGAATACTTCGTTGCTGCTGACAAATTTCCTAAGACGATTCGCTCAGCTTGTCCGGCCACGCTTGGATTAAAAAAATAAATCTTTGTTTCTTTACCAGCTAAATCTGCTATTTCAATTTCAATCAGATTTTTACTTGCTGGTCTAAGCCAAATACTTACTCCATTCTCTTTGATATCTCCCAACATCGGTCCAGCAATCAGCGGAATATCATTATTCGCAGCAGCTGCTACAATTCTTTCGTCTGTAAAATCAACTGCATTATCCTCGAATACCGACCTAGCTTCCAGATAAAACTTTCTAATATTCTCAGGTAATCTCACATAACTATCGAGAAGCAAACTGTCAATTTCCAACGTTCCCTTGTGTGCTTGTGGTAAAGAAACGTCATGTTTTACCGGTATGGAATCAGTTCTTTGCGCAAAAGTAGCAGTACTAAAAAGAGTGACGATAAAGGCAAAGAGGCTGGATATTTTTTTAAATCTCATTGAGAGTGGGGTATTGGAAGTATTGGAAAAGTTAAATTACGGCTTTAGCGGGTGGTAAAAAAGTTGAGTTCTAGGCAAAAGATGGCTTAATGCAAATTCGATTGTATAGAAGCAGAGTGGGAAAATTACATCTAGCCAAAACCCTTGACAACGTTCAGTTGGGTTCCCAGCATATAGACCACACTCTATGGGGAATTGACCATCGGAAAATCCGCACGACCGCAAAAAAAGTAAGGATTTTTATAAATCCATCTTTATGGTAGATTAAAGAATTGATAGATATTTTGTCTTAAAATCAAACTACTACTAAACCCCAAACTCCCTAACCTATATGAAAAGATACACACTTGCTTTAGCCTTATGTTTACTGTTTTCAGTACTTGCTTTTGCACAAGACAGTAAGGTTTTTGATCAAATGACAATGCAGAGTAAAATTCTCAATATGGAGCGGAAATATGCGATCTATCTCCCCCCAGGTTATGAGACCTCGCAGCGCTCTTACCCTGTCTTGTATCTCCTTCACGGAGCCGGAGATGATCAGACAGGTTGGGTACAGTTTGGAGAAGTCCAACACATCGCTGACAAAGCCATCTTGGAAGGAAAATCCACGGCTATGATCATTGTCATGCCGGATGCCAATACCGGAAAGCGCGGATACTTCAATGATGTCAACAATGAATGGCGATATGAAGATTTCTTTTTTGAGGAACTGATGCCTGAGGTAGAAAAAAAGTACCGAATCAAATCTGAGAAAAGGTATAGGGCAATAGCTGGATTGTCCATGGGAGGCGGTGGCACATTTTTCTACGCCATGCACCGCCCGGACTTATTTTCTTCCGCTTGCCCCTTAAGTGCAGCCTTGAGGAATTCCACTTTTGAAGAATTCAATCAAGGACTTCAAAACAGTAAAACTGAGGTAAAAAATAGGGAGGCCTTACAAGGCTATTATGACAAGCATTCGGCACTAAGGCAAATCGAATTGAATGAGTTGGAAGCGATGAAATCTGTGAAATGGTATTTTGATTGTGGGGACGATGACTTCCTTTATGAAGGAAATAGCCTAGTACATATCGCAATGAAGAAAAAAGAAATCCCCCATGAGTTCAGAATAAGGGATGGCGCTCATAATTGGACCTATTGGAGAACATCCCTTCCCGAAGTGTTATCATTTGTATCAGATACCTTTCGTCAGAAATAGGCATTATGTAGATCTAGAACTGTCCTTGTAGGAGTAATTCGTGTGTTTGAATCCGTGGGTATAGTCAATAGCTTGCCGATAGGTTCGATCAAGGTTTTTACCTCGACTTTTCATTTCTATTAAAATCGTCTATTTCCAAAGCAGATCAATGTAGCCGTCTCTGGGATCCAACTTTTTTACGCGATGTTCGAAAGTTGAAACCCGATTGCGGCTTATACCAAACACGTTAAAAAAGTCTACTAAAAATGGCTGACACATCCGCTCCCTCATTGGATGTATCAGCCCATTTCTTAGAAAAATTTAAAAAGCTATTTTTTATTTCTTTCCAGCTTAGTGCTATTGGTTTATAGGTTGAAGGTTGTGGTGAGGAGAGGGTGGTTGCCAGCGTTATTCACCCAAGTAAGATAAGAAGGTCAATTTCAAATTGATAAAGATAGGAAGGTAGGATCGAGCGTAAAAAATGCTTTGTTAAAGCATTTTAGCGAGAGGCCAGCATGCAGGGCTGGAATCTACACCTAGCGACGGCAACGCCTAGAGTACGCTCAGAGGGGGATTACTGCAGATGAGCAGCTGGACAATCATTTTCAAATGATTTACCTCAACAAATACATCTTCCCATATCCCTTCTTAAATGCCTTATCTCCGGCAGTAGGTCTATGCTCCATGAATTGCCCGTTTTTGCGAACTAGAACGCGGTAGATATAGACACCATTGGCAAGTTGGTCGCCAAACTCATCCTTGCCGTCCCAAGCGTATTCGGTCAGGTTATTTCCGATGCGGATAGGACCTAATTCGTTCTGCAAAATCTCCCGGACAACTTTTCCGGTTACAGTCATGATCTGAATCTTAATTTCATCGGGCACTTCCATACCTGTGACCGTAAAGACAAAGCGAACACTCGTACTGAATGGATTCGGATAAGGATAAAAGTTCGTGATCTGGGATTCGTTGATCACCTCAAAAGTAACTTCATAAGGTTCACTGGAATCCTCATTAACCACTCTTAGGGTATAAATCCCATCTTCCAATGGTCCTGGAATCAGTGAAACTTTGAAGTCCTCATCTTCTGAAGCTGGTGTCCAAGTCAAGTTTGGATTGGAGAAACTTACCCGCTTGAAGTCACAGGCCTCACAGTTTTGCTTCAGATATAGATCCAGCCCAACTGTGTCTTTCTTATACAATAAGGTTTGATCATTTTTAAGAAGGGCGGTGATCAGTACATTTGGCGAGACGATATCCCCGTCCATGATGTAGATTCCGTCAAAGTTTACATCCAGCAGTGCCGTAGAATTATCTCCCTCCACGATGAAGTAGGAACCAAGATCTACCTGATTATTGCGGAAAGTCTGCTCCCGCTGTATTCTAGGATTGGCAAAAATCTCTAGTTCATTCTCACCTGATTTCCCGATGGAATTAAACTCTATCGTAAAGTCAAATGACTCTCCGGCTTTCAGCGCAGGGAATTTCTTCGAGAATTCCTCCACTTTCTTGCTCGTCAGATGGGTCATATTCCAATTCACCTGAATAGAATCCAAGAAATTGTACTTGGAAATATTCTTGAATTGCAGTTCCAGAAGCCCAGTTTCTCCCTCCCGCAGATTCACTTGCTCTTTGGCAGATTTCAGGATTAAAACTCCCTCAGGAACTCCAGTATAATTCACCTGCCACTTATCCAACTGAGCTGGGGCGGTGGAAGCAGGATCATTCATACTATAGCGAAGTTTCAGATATGGATAAACATCCGTACTGATAAAAGACAGATCCATTTCCTGATCGTAAGTATTTCCTATCAAGAGATCCTCCTCCCCATTTTCCTTCACTCCGATGATATCAAAGTAGGTTTTCTCCTCCTCATTGATCCAGTTTCGAGCATTCACATTTTGGAAGAAACGCTCCCAAGATGATGCAGGGCCAACTCTTGGTGTCAAAATCATCCCCGAAGTCAGGTAGCCTGAAAGCTCAGTATCGAAGGAGAGTGTTTGCTGAGAAGCCGGAACTTCCATGTTTTTATTCCCTACTATCTCAATCGCCTCACCCGGACGCATGCCTTTTCTTCCGTAAAGAATATAAGGTTCACCTGTTTTCAAAGCTCGCAGCGTAGCCTCGCTTGCTCCAAATTCTTTCAGCTTTTCAAACGCAATATCTGGCCAAGCTTCAAAGGTGACATTGCCCACAGAGAAAATCACCACATAATCACCAAGTTTCACATTGTTCACATACTGCTCCAGCATAGTCTGCCCCGGCGTTGTAATCCAGGAATTCTGAATACTCTGGATCATTTGCGGCACGCGACCACAAGCTCTGGAATCCAGTATATCAAATCCGGGAACAGGAATCGCCAGGTAGGGCATCAGGCTTTTTTGCTCAAAAGCCACCAAACCCAAGGAGCCATTAGGACACAAGCGGCTGTTGGCATTATTCACATTATCAATGATCTGCGGGATCTGATTTAAGTAGAATTGAGTGTTGCGGAAAGAAAGTGTATCCACCGCAGCCCCAACCGTAAAGACCTCAATATTAGCTTGCTGATCTAGGTATTTCCAGCTTCTATCGGATTCTTTGATTTCCAGATTTGTCAACTGATCCTCAGCAAGCTGGTAAGTTGTGCGCTGAGTCCAGCCTTCTGGGCCAGATGGAATGAAAGAGAAACTGGAATTCGTCCAAGCATCGGTTTCGCCTGGTTTTGTTTCCTGAAATTTTGATCTCCAATAATAGGTGGTGCTATCCGAAAAAGCAGTCAGAGCCAAAGGCATTTCTGCCAATCCTCGTGTAGTGACTCGAACTTCCTTGCGATAGGCGGAATTAAATGCAACAGCAGTATCCAATTGGATGATGATGGTGCGGTCTTCAATGATTTTTCCAGGTGCCTGAGCAATTAGCTTCGTCTCAGTTCCACTCACGATTCCATATTCTATGGGATAAAGATTGAGTGTCCCGCTTAGTGGAATAAACTTGGTGAAGCTGACAGAATTATTGGCAAAGGTCATTTCCTCCACTTCCCTTTTCGAATTTACCTCAATGCTAAATGTGTTTTCTCCAGCTGAATTTCGGCCGATATTTGGAATAGTAAAATTGATAGAATCAATTCTTGGGATATAGGGGATTTTTACCGGATCAAAGCTTTCGGTAGTTCCATCAGGCAATCTTCTACTCACTTTATACTCTATGGAATCAGTATCTACACGGCCGATATTTCTCAGGACGAAACTCAATTTCAAACTATCCGAAAGTACAGAAATAGGCACTTCATCGAAGCTATCTACAGAAACCTCTTCGGCCTTGACCGCATAGTCAGCTTTGTCTGCAGGAAAAATCCTTACGCCCGGATCACCATAATTAATCATCTGCTCCATGTGGGAGTAAGACAGCGGACTTGTGCCATAGTTATCAATATATTCCTCCTCAGCTTCCCGCTTTACCTCACCAAGTGTGCGATAAATCAAGGTACTATCGGCAAAAGCCTTTCTGTAAAACATATCCGAATAGCGGCGCAGATACACATCCACACCTATGGAGGAGTTAGCCAAAACTGAAACAGCTCCCTTATCCGGTGTAATCACCCAATCTTCCCCTTGGGTATAGCTATTCCCATAGGCACTTCCGTAGTCGCAACCATTGAAAAGCATGACTGGATATTTCCCCTTATTCTGATAATTCAGTGTGGGATCAGAGGCAAAACCAATTTCAATATCAATGACTGTAGGTGAACCATGTCCAAAAAACGTCAGCATGGATCGGCCTTCATTCAGATCTCCTGTAATGTCAATCACTTCAATGGTGGAATTTGAACGCTTGCGGTAGGTGGTGACATTTCCTCCAAGATAAGGTCCTTCGGCAATGGTTTTGAAACCATTCATGAAATTGAAATACCGCTCCAACTCAAACTCGGATACTCCGCCAGTGAGGTGAATCAACTCTTTTTGCCAAGGTTCAGCAATGCCAACCGCATCTTTTTCTATTGCCTTGCTCAGGTAATCTGCCAGGTGTTGTGAATTTCTAGCCGGAATCCTTCCTACTGCCAGGGCCGGAGCCAGAGGTTTGTCAGGGTCAAGTCCAAGGGTGTAAACATTGTCCGAAAAAGGAAACCCACCAGCAGGAACTAGGTCACGAAAGCTAAAAGCTGCGGGATTGTTTCGGTAGAAATAAGTAACACCACCAGCCCTGGCAGTGGAATAAATTGCCAAAGCTCTACCTGCAAGAAGCATGTGCGTGGGTTTGTGAACGGGAAAATACGCCCTCAAAAACTCATAGATCGCAGCGGGGGTATATTCTCCATAGGAAAACTGATTATACAAATCCTCAACTTTCACTGTGAGCGTATCAAACCCTCCTCCTGCCGGCGAAGCTCTGTGTTCAGCATAGGATTTTAAGGGATTGTCAAATTGGCTACTCGGCTGCTCCAAAGCTGAATGTCCAACCAAAATATAATTAGCGGCTTGTGCAAGGTAATTCCTAAACTTAACTGGCTCTAGCGTAGCAATCGGGATGATATTCTGCTCGTTTTGAATCCAAACTTTGCTAGAATCACTTGGGATAGAAGACCTGAAAGCCAAGATCTGCCCAGTTTTACTTAGTTGTACTTTTTGTGGATTAATAGGATCTGCAATATCTATAGCTGAATAATTTCCAGAAATTCCCGTGAGCTGGATTCTCTGATTTCCAGATGGGGAGATGAACAATTTTGAGGTAAAATCACCGGAACTGACATTATTTCTATAAGTGATTTTGGCATAAGCCACAGAAATATTATCCACAGATTCTGCTCCCGCCGAATTCACCCCAATGACTATACTTCCGTCCGAATTGAAGTCACTCATAGCTAGGTCTAAGGTGACCTGAGGATACTCGTATTGAAGGCTCGAAATAGTGCCAATAAGCCGCTGATTTGCTGCAGTAGGTCCAGCCAAAATTCTTGTGGTGTGAGGATTATACGACCTACCTACCAATCCGATTTCGAGCTTGGCCGTGCCTGTCCCCATTACTCCGAGTTGATTCAAGGTTAGCTGTCGGGTATTTCCTTTCGTGATGACGGCTGACATCCACCCTTGCCCCTGATCAAATTTGGATAATCTAAAGTCAAATGCATAACCCACACCCAGCGAATATTGCTCTCCAAGAGCCAATAATTTCTCTGATGCATAACTTGTCGCTACTGGCAATGATGCTTCTGGGGCAGATCGGAGATTCATCCGCTTTCCATTTTGCCCTGAACTAACTGTCAGAAAAAAAGCAGTGGTGTCAGAATTGGTGTTGAAATAGGGATTTGGGATCTTTTCAAAGTCCGTGTAAAGCAATTTATCTACCGTTCCGTCATTTCGTTGTCCAAAGAAATCTATGTAATCGCCCGAATCAAAACGTCCATCATTTTCTCCTTCTATGTGAATTGCCACTTCCTTTCCTCTATGATAAAGGCGGATAGTTCTAGGGTCCAAGCCAGTTAGGTTTATCCCTGAGTTGCTTAGTGAGGTGGCAGAAATCCGATGAATTCCATCTGAACCGGTTAGGATTTTATAGTAGGTTTGGTCATAATTATACCAAACAGGCTCCTGGGCTAGAGCTAGGTTGGAAAGCATGAGAAATGCCAGAAAAACGATGCTGATGTTTTTTATCATTTGTCTGTCCAGCTTTTAAATTTTCTGAAATCAGGATCCAATTTCTCCAAACTCACTTTTACACTAAACACATGGGAATAAGGTGTTTCTGAAACATTTCCAATATCTGAAAGGGCGTAATCAATCTGAAATCGCTCACTTATAAAAACCCCTATACCCATACTCGGCTGCATATTCAAGCTTTCTTTTCCCTGAAAATCCTTGATATACTGGAAATTCCCAACACCTGCGCGTAGGAAAGCAATATTCTGAAAACCTGCTTCCAGTCCAAACCGTGGGTCTATACTTAGCAAAGGCGTGCTAATCACGGTGTTTCTTTCCCCATCAAAAGTCATATCCAAGTCCAAAGTCGTTAGTAAATTAAACTGCTTTCCGATTTGAAATGTGTAAGCCACGGAGGAAATCGCTCGTGGCAAGGTCAATTCCACAGAATTGACAGGAATCTCGTTATCTGTTTGTGAGTATATCTCCCTAACTAACTCGGCATCATGAGACCAAGCATTGAAAGTGGTAGTGATATCACGAACCATCAAGCCCAGCGTCAACTTGTCTTTCACATAGATTCCGCCCACATCTAATCCAAAACCCCATGCTTGAGCGAATTTACCTACATTTCTATGGATGATTTTGGCGTTCATGCCCACTTTGAATTTGTCTGATAGATCCCGTGCATAGCTGAGAAGCATGGCATAATCTGCCGCATTGAAAAACTGGATATTATTGTAATTCAAAGCGCCATTCGCATCATAGAGAAATCGGGTATCGGGAATATCGTCCACTCCAAAGCGAATGATAGAAACAGCAACTTGGCTTCGGTCTTTGATAGGCGTAGTGAAACTTAGATAATCGTATTGTGCTACTCCGGCAAAGTATTCCGAGTGCATTAGGCTGAACTCATATTTATGCTGGACTCCCATCAGGGCCGCAGGATTCCAATAAGCCGCCGTCACATCGCGCACAGCCGAAACCTGCGCTCCACCCATCCCTAGAGCTCTGGCTCCTACTCCTATGCTGAGAAATTCATTGGAATATTTGGGAGCTAAATCTTGAGAAAAAACATGCGTATTCCTCCCCATTAAGAGTATTAAGAGAAAGGAATAAAAAACTGTAGTTGCTCTGCTAAAATTCACCTTTCAAAATAAACCAAATAATCAGTCCAATGGTAACCGGTGCGAAAAATAATGAAATAATGCCGCTATAATTATCTTCTATAATGCCAGAAACCTTACTTACTTTCTTTTCTTGCTCTGAAGGAAGACCCGTGAGCTAAACCATCTTAACGCGAGTTTTCACCCTATAATTAAGTCGATTTCAACCATTTACTGATACAATTGCGGAAATACACCTAAAACATGGAAACTGGATTTGGCTTTGATTGACGGAAAACAGAAATAAGCATTAATACGGATCGTACCGTTGGCACTCATAGTCTCCTCAATGCTCCTCATTACCCTGAATTTCGCTTCGCTGTATTCAGGGCTAATACTGGATGTGCCGCTGGCACAAATAATAATATGTGTATCTGCAGGGATGCACGTACCAGAATTTTGTCTAGTTCAAGCCCCCCCCCTTAACACTTTTGGAAAGGGAGTATTGGCAAATTTGAACCTCTAGCCTAAATTAAAAGCACATACGTGCACTTAAGTGCAACTTCACTAATAATAAATTGAATAAACAGTTTGCCCAAGGCAACACCTGTAAAAGCCCGGAATGCAATTCTAGGTGAATGCAGCATATGAAAATAGCGAAGAGTGTCAAAGGCAGGATCGGTAATCAATTTGGTACTACAAAGGTCCAGACCACCTGTCCGCCCCCGTACATAAATATGTTCAGAAATTTAACATTTCATTAAAGTTGGAAAGCCAATATTTTTTTTGAAAACTTTTTTTCCTCCAAGTTCAAAAAACCTAAAACATCGATCTGAGTGAAATAAGAGTGGTTTTTTGACTATATCACTATACCTACTACCTGTTTATCACAAGGAAATAGGTTATACAAGGTAGCTTGGAAAAGATTGGTATAATTTTTCTTTACCAAGAAGGGACGGGAATAGGTATTTTCCGAAACATTGACACATAATCACCTTACAAATGAATGTCGCCAACACACAGATTCAAATGCGCAAAGGGCTCTTGGAGTTTTGCGTGTTGCATATCATCTCTCGAGGCGAGGTTTATACTTCAGATTTGATCGAAGAGCTAACCCAAGCTCAAATGATCGTAGTGGAGGGCACGCTGTACCCACTGCTCAACCGTCTAAAGTCTGCCTCATTGGTCGAATATCGCTGGGTAGAGTCTGAATCCGGTCCGCCGAGGAAATACTACTCCATCACGGAAGAAGGAAAATCCTTTCTGAGCACTCTCTCCAACACCTGGGATTCACTAGTCAATTCCACCCTTCTTATCACCTCAAAGAATTGATCATGAAATCTAGCCCTACATCAACTATCTCAAAGTGGAGCAACTCTCTAACAGGCGAGATTCCATCTGACCGTAAAAATTTAATGACAAACAGATGAAAAAGACTATAAGTATAAACATCAGTGGGATTCTTTTCCACATCGAGGAAGACGGCTATGATACGCTCCGAAAATACCTGGATGCGATCAATCAGCACTTTTCTTCCTATAAAGACAATCACGAGATCATCTCCGATATTGAAAATCGAATTGCCGAGATCTTTCTAAGCAATCTGAAAAACAATAAGCAGGTAATTTCTGCGGAAAACGTAGACAAACTCATCGAGAAGATGGGGACTATAGCAGATTTTGCCTCTGTAGATGAGGAAAAAGCGGAAGTTGATCAAGAAGAGGAAAATACTGCCAAAGACCAGGATTTCTATAAGTATGTCACTCCTCCGGAATCTGAGAGAAAAGGGTATAAAAAATTAATGCGCCTGGAAAACCGTAAAATCCTCGGTGGTGTTTGTGCCGGAGTGGCTCATTATTTTACCATAGATCCACTTTGGACCAGACTGATTGCCATCCTTTTGCTTTTCTCTGGGAATCTACGGTTCAACTTCGGTTTCTTGGATATTTGGCCATTTGATGACTTCAGGTTAAACCTAAGTTTTGGGATTTTCGCAGCAGTAGCCTACATCGTATTATGGATTATCCTTCCTGTTTCCTATGAAATTGAAGAGGATAAGAATATCAAAAAACTATATCGGAACCCTGACGATAAGGTAATCGGTGGTGTGGCAAGTGGATTGGCAGCATACTTCGGTGTGGAAGTGGTCTATACAAGATTGGCATTGGCCTTTTTGATTTTGGCGGGTGGATCTGGATTCTTGATTTATCTTATTCTATGGATTATCACACCAGTGGCGAGTTCGATCACTGAGCGTATACGTATGAAAGGTGGGGAAATCACGCTGGATAATATTGATTCGACCTTGAAGGAAAACATAAACCCTATCCCAAAAGCCCCAGAATCAAAAACTAGGCAAATCCTTCTTACTCCATTTAGAATAATAGGACAGGTCATCGAAGCTATTGGATCAGCTTTGGGACCATTAGGAAGATTCTTCCTGAATGTGATCCGGGTGATCTTCGGTTTATTTGTATTCTTTATTGGATTAGGATTGACCATCGCACCTATATTTAGTTTGGCTGTTTACTTGGGCATATTTACCAATGACGACTACCGAGTACTAATGGATAATTTCCCAGTGGAGCTATTCTCCAATTTGATCCCAATCTGGTTAGTGGTAGGAGCATCGTTCCTCTTAATCATCCCAGGTATTATCATCATTCTGCTAGGGCTTAGCGTTTTGATGCAAAAGAATCTAATTGGCTCCAGATTTGGCTTTGTAGCACTTGGCTTATGGTTGCTTTGTGTAGGAATCTGTGCTTTCCAAATCCCATTGATCGTAGCACAATTCAAAGAAGAGAACTGGCATAAAATCGAAAACACAGTGCCTGTCACTGAAGGAATCATGATTCTGCGACTAAACCCAATCGGTGAAGAGTCGACGTTCAATAACGTAAACCTGAAAATCGAAGGGACTTCTGATAGCACAGTCACACTTCGCGAGGATTTCTTTGCCAGAGGCAAAACTAAAGCAGAGGCAATGAATAATGCCAAAATGATCACTTACCGATATGAAGTATTGGATTCTATGATCACCTTCGATGAAGGTTACGATGTTTCCAACTTGGATAAGTTCAGAGATCAAAAACTGAATCTCTTTCTGGAGATACCTTATGATAAACCATTTATCATGGAACGCTCGCTTCTTGAAATCCTAAGAAACACTATTTATAGAAATGGCTACAGTTCAAACGATCTTTCCCAAAATGCAATCTGGACATTTAATGAGCAGGGATTAGTATGCTTGACTTGCAAAGAGGATGTTGAGCTGGAGGAGGAAACTGAAGATGTAAACTTTGAGGTAGAAGAACCCGATACTGGAGAGTACGACAGAGCACAACTCGACAGTATAAGTCGGGCAAAATTTAATCAGTCCCAAGCTCCCGTAGATACCTCAGTTGTAATTGACTAATATTAAAGGCACCCAAATGGGTGCCTCTTTTTTTGTATCTTTTGGGTTAAACCCAAAAGAATATGGATGTAAGCGTAAAATTTTTAGGTGCAGCAGGTACAGTCACTGGTTCCCGCTATTTATTGGATCTTGGAGATTTTGAATTTCTTGTCGATTGTGGGCTTTTTCAGGGAAGAAGGGAACTGCGGCGGAGAAATTGGGACAAATTCCCAATGCCACCTACTGATATGGAAGCGATTGTGCTTACTCATGCACACATGGATCATATCGGTTGCCTACCAAAACTGGTGAAAGATGGTTTTAGAGGACCAATTTATTGCACTGCCGCGACTGCTGAGCTAGCCAAAATCCTACTCCTTGACTCTGGTAAGCTACAGGAAGAAGAAGCAGAATATGCCAAAAAGAAGGGTTATTCCAGTCATGAGAATCCAGAGCCCCTTTATACAGTAGAAGATGCAGAAGCTGTATTTCCCTTGTTGGTCCCGCAGAACTTCAAAAAACCTTTCTCTATTCATCCTTCAGTGGAAGTGACTTACTATCACGCAGGGCACATTTTGGGAGCAGCTATAGTCAAGGTTGTGATCAAAGGCGATTCCCAAACAAAAAAATTGGTTTTCTCAGGAGATCTAGGAAGATATCATGATCCTATACTCTACCCTCCTACCCTGATTCCTGAAGCAGATATAGTATGGATAGAATCCACTTATGGGGACCGTGTTTCTACTCCCGTAAAACCTGAGGAAGAGCTCGCTAGCGCTATCAATGATGTGTTTGATCGAGATGGTTTGGTGATTATCCCAGCATTTGCGGTAGGCCGTACCCAGTTGGTTATGTATTATTTGTATCAGTTGGTGAAAAAAGGAAAAATCCCAAATGTGCCTATATATCTGGATTCACCCATGGCCATCAATGTATCTACCCTTTATAAAGATTTCCACCAAGACCACCAGCTTATAGCAGTTTTAGACGATCAAGCTCAGCATCCATTCCAGCATTCTCAGTTGCATTATTTCAGAAAACAAGAGCAGTCACGCACGCTCAATGACCTGAAAGGAAAGGCTATCATTATCTCCGCAAGCGGCATGGCTACAGGAGGCCGTGTCCTTCATCATTTATTTCATCACTTGCCAAATGAAAGAAACGGCGTGGTCTTCGTAGGATATCAGGCAGAAGGAACTCGCGGAAGGCGTTTGGTGGATGGAGAGCCAGAGGTAAGAATATATGGACAAGAAGTTCCTGTAAAAGCTAAAATCTATAGCGTGGAAGGACTTTCTGCACATGCCGATCAAAATGAGTTGATGGAATGGGCTGAGGGGTTCGGTGAAAAGCCAAAACTTGCATTTATCGTTCATGGTGAAGAGCGTAGCGCAGGTGTGCTAGCGCATAAACTTAAAGATGAACTAGGCTGGAATACCATCATCCCAAATTATTTGGAATCATTTATGCTGTTTGAGGAAATATAAAAAACAGGAGATTTACTCCGCTTGAATTTATAATTCCATCTACTCATGAACCAACTACTTAGAATTCTGATCGCATTTGCATTTACATCTATCCTTTTCCAATGTGCACCCTATCAACCCGAAGGTCAGGGTGTGGTAGGTCAGGTAACTTGGCTTGAAGGCAATCAAATGCCTATGGTGTTGGAGGAAGAAAAGAAAGCGAAGGATACCAATACAGGAAACCCTGTAAAAAGAACAGTACGGGTTTATCCATTAATTAAAATCTCTGATGTGACCTTGGAAAATAGCTTGTTCCAGTCGGTGGCTGCCAAACCCATTACCGAATTCGAAACTGATGAAAACGGTAAATATTCCATCAACTTGAGCCCAGGACGATATTCCATACTTACAGTTGAAGAAGGCGGGCTTTTCGCAAGCATATTTGATGGAGATGGAAATATCCAGCCAGTGACCGTGAAAGAAAATGAATGGACATTGTTGGATATTGTGGTGAATTATAAAGCAGCGTACTAATAGCTCAAGCTTTTAGGCATTGGAGCATTTTCTGAACTCTTTGTCAAGATGCATAGTTCTCCACCCATTATTTATCATTAAGCAATTATGGAAAAAACGACTTATCCTAAATCATTTTCTCATATAGGAATCACCGTTCCGGATATTCAAAAGGGCGTAGATTTTTATCGTGACGTCATGGGCTGGTATGTGATCATGGCTCCTTCCAAAGTAAAGAAAGAAAAAGAAACAGCTATTGGTCAAATGTGTATAGATGTATTCGGAGATGATTGGGAGGAATTTGAAATCGCTCATATGTCCACTTCTGATGGAGTAGGTATAGAGTTATTTTCCTTTCCCCATGGTGTGAAAAAGGCTCCTGCTTTCAATCCTTTTAATACAGGACTATTTCATTTTTGTATCCAGGATCCGGAGATTGAAGCGCTTACCAATAAAATCGTAGCGCATGGAGGCAAGCAAAGAATGCCTATTCGTGAGTATTATCCTGAGGAAAAGCCTTTTAAAATGGTCTACGTAGAAGATCCATTTGGAATAGTATTCGAGATATATACGCATAGCTACGAATTGACCTACTCATCTGGAGCGTATCAGAAATAAGAACTTGTCTTATAAAAGTCTATTATCAGCCCCAACATGGCATTTAGTCAAGTTGGGGCTGTTTTATTAGTCGTCAGTTTCGCAATTTCTCAATAAGATGATTCAATTATTTTGTAAGTAGCAGGAAGCCAGCCATAGGTTTAAAGTAAATTGTAATTTCCTTACTCATTTTGTAAAGGCTTAGTTTTTTTAATCCTTACTTTCGATACAATATAAAGTCACAAAAAACGTGATCAGAAAACCCCACGTAAAACACTAATTTTAAGGAGATTAAGATTACACCTATCTTCAGTCAATTCGTTAAATAAAAATAATTAACTTTTTTTCACTTACCCACGCAACCATTTTTTCAATACGGGCATCTACCTAATTGAAAGCTAATTCAAATGTTCAGCAGAGTCAATTTTTCAAACGAATCAGATTTACTACAAGGATGTCTCAAAGGAGATAGAATGGCGCAGCGCCACCTGTATGATCAGTATTCGGGAAAATTCTTGGCCATCTGCATCCGATATCTAAAAGATCGGGAACATGCCGAAGATGTGATGATCGAAGGCTTTATGAAAATCTTTGAAAAACTCCCTCAGTTTCAGTCAAAGGGAAGTTTCGAAGGCTGGATGAAGCGAATCATCGTCACTCAAGCTCTCATGACGCTGAGAAGTCATCGTCATCTTATGATGGAGATCAACATGGAAAATGAGACTGAATATCAGGATCACAACTACGAGCTCAACCATATGGAAACTGAAGATTTGATGAGAATGGTGGAAAGCCTTCCGGTAGGATATCGGACAGTATTTAACCTCTACGCAATCGAAGGTTTCTCGCACCAGGAAATTGGAGATCTCCTGGGAATCACAGAAAGCACTTCAAAGTCCCAGCTCAATCGGGCAAGGAATACTTTGAAGGAAAAAATTGCCAGTCAAACACCAAAAGAAAGGAGAATCAATGGCTAAGGAAAAAAATAATCTCGATCAGTTTTTCAAAGAAAAACTAGAAAACCATACCGAAAGACCAAGCAAGCTTGCCTGGGAAAGGCTAGAATCTCAGCTTCCTCAGCAAACTAAATCCTACAAGGGGATTTGGTGGGCAGCGGCTGCCACTATTACTATCCTTTTCACGGTTGGATACTTTGTCTTGAGGGAAGGAGATGTGACCGTAGAAAAGCCAATGCTTGCTGACAATACCACTGAAGAAGTAATTGACACTCCAACTCAACCAGAAGTCATAACACCTGAAGAAACAGAGAAAACGCAAAACGAAATTGAAAATCAGCAGGCTGCTGAGGAATTGAATACTAAACCAACTACTACTACCACAAAATCTAAAGCCAAGCCTGCTGATACTTCTTCTAACACACAAAAACCTCAGAATACAACTCCTCAAAATCTAGTCGCGATGAACGAGGTAAAAGAGGAACCAAAGCCAATAAAAACGGAAGCTCCCATAATCGAGGTGGAAACACCTGATTTCAAAGAAGCGGAACTACCTCCTTTGAACTTGGAACAAGCTGTAGCACAAGCAACAGAGTCAGTAGAAGCTGAACCAGCGTACCGGGTTAAAATCTACTCCAGTGGGCTCAAAGAAGAACCAAAAGATAAAAACCTAATCGCCGAAATCGGCAAAACTGTCAACGAAGTAGAGGACTTATTGGGCAAAGTAGATCAAGGGTTTGCAGACCTGCAGGATGCAAAAAACAATCTCTTCGCCTCAATCACCACCCGAAAATCAAAAGCAGAAAAGTAAACTTCACCAACTCATAAAATTTGAAACTCAACATTAAATTGGGCATGCCCCATGCATCAATCGGAGACCTTTTTTGCCCGAAATGCAGGATGCCATTTGATAGAAAACTCTAAATACCAATGAAAAAATACCTTCTATTATTTTGTTTGATGGCCATCGTGCAAATGGGATTTGCGGGAACCATGCCATCGGTAGACCACGGCGTTCTAAGTGACAGTGTAGTGGTGGAATTCGGTAAAGCCGGAAGAATAGTAATCATCGTGAACAGTAAAGAGGATTTTGAAAAACTAAAACTGATGAACATCAATCAGATCATCCGTGAGCTGGATCTGGAAGAGAATGAAGAAACCGGAGAAACAACCATCGTTGAAATCAAGAAAAAAGATGGCTCATCCAAGCAAGTGGTTAAAGTGACAGAAGATGGAGCGGAGACCGAAGTTTACATCGGCAATATGCGTCTGCTGGTAGATGAAACCGGTGAAAACACAAAAGTCCGATTTGAGCCAGGCTTAAAAAGGAAAAGCGACCCTCCTTTCAGAACCTATTTTAATCTGGATCTGGGAGTAAATAACTACCTGGAAGATGGGAAATTCCCAACCTCTGATAATCCATACGCTGTAAAAGGCTGGGGAAGCTGGAATGTAGGAATCAACTGGATGGCTGCGCAACGTATTTCCAAAGGCTTCTATTGGGACTTCGGACTTGGATTCCAGTTCTACAACTTCAAGTTTGAAAACCGAGATTTCCAAGCGGTAAGAGGTGACGATTCAATTGATTTCCTCCAGAGAACAGATGTGGACGGATTCAAAAGCAAGATATCTGCTTCTTATTTGACCGCAATGACGATGTTGGAATTGGATTTTGGCAAAATGAATGACAATGGTCGCCGTGGAGTAAGAATTGCCGCAGGACCTTATGTTGGCTACAGGCTAGGCGGACAATCCAAATATGTCTATCGTGAATTAGGCGGATCTGGACGTAAGAAAGACAAGCAAGACACTGGTCTTTACCTTCAGAATTTCAGATACGGTATCCGTGGAGAACTTGGAATCGGAAGAGTTAAATTCTTTACCACTTACGACCTGAATGAATTATTCCAGGAAGACAAAGGACCTGCTCTTAACCCGATCACTTTTGGGATAGTATTTTAAGCGATCTCATCTTCACTACTTGAGTCAGACTGAGCGACCTAGCAAGCTATCCGGGTCGGAATAGGCTTCGACTTCGCTCAGCCTGACTATTAAAAACGAATTTTTCGTCAAACCTTTTAAATAATGAAAACTACACTACTACCACTATTATTTCTTGTCCTATCACTTAGCCAGGCCTTTGCTCAGGACAAACCAGACACGGTGATTTACACGAAAAGTAAAGTAATAAAGGTCTTTGGGAATACTTGGTCGTACCAACAAAAAGAAGACGGAAAATGGATTCTGGATATTGAAGAATCAGATGAAGTGAAAATCAAAGATCTTAAACAAAATCGTCGATTCACTGCCGGAATAGACACAGAGTTGGGAATCAATCAGGTGACTCCTACTGACAGAATGCCTACTGTAAAGCCTTGGGGTTCCTGGTACTACGCTATCAATTTGATGGGAACTACCAAAATCTCTAAAAACTTCCATTTGTACTCTTCTATTGGGGTAAACTGGTATAATTTCAAATTAGAAGACAGAAGCTTAATTGCCGTAAAAACTCCAGATGGAATCGTTTGGGAAGAGTTTGCAGGACCTGGCACAGGCACCAAATCAAAAATCTCAGCTTCCTACCTCAACTTTACTTTAGTACCTACGATTCTTACAAATAATCAAAAACTCCGTCTTGGAGTCGGAGGATACGCAGGTGTGAGAATCGGAGGTAGAGGAAAATATGTCTATGACGATGAAAACGGCAAAAAGCAAAAGCAATTTGAGAAGTCTAACATGTACGTGGAAAACTTCCGCTACGGAGCACGTGCAGAGATAGGAGTCAGTGACGTCACCTTATTCTTTAATTATGATTTAAACAATCTTTTCCAAGAAAACTTAGGCCCCGAGGTACAGGCAATCAGCTTCGGAGTTACTATCAGATAAACAACCAGAATTATGAACAGACTATTCAAATTTTCGAGCTTGGCCTTAGCCATGATACTGATCTCAGTGGTCAGCTTTGCACAAAAAGTATTGGTTGACGCCAATAAAAACTATTCCAACATCAAGGCTATCGAAGTTAGCGGTGGTTGGCTGGATGTCACCTTCTCAGGTGGGTCAGATTCTAATGTGAATGTGGAGGCATTTCTTGAATCTTCAAATGAAAATCAAGACATCATTTTTGTGACAGTCGGCGATGTATTAAAGATCTCTTACGAGCAAAGTTCGAACAATTCTTCCTGGGGTAACAATCGAAATAAGGGCTATATCAAAATCACAGGTCCAATGAACATTGACCTAGACATGAAAAATTCCTCAGGAACCTTGACCGTAGATAAAGTAGTAGGTGATGAAACCAACCTGAGAGTTTCATCAGGAAAAATCACGGCCACCAACATCTCAGGCGATTTGACCATCAAAGCCAGTTCAGGCTCTCTTTATATAGACAAAGTATCTGGAGATATAGAAGCTGGAGTAACTTCAGGAAATGCAGACATCAACAATGTGGGTGGGAATGTTGACTACAAATCAACCAGTGGTTCATTGACTGCAGATAGAATTAAAGGCGAATTAAGTGTTGCACTTACTTCAGGAAATGCAAAGTTGAGTAACATTGGATCGTTGGGTTCCATGAAATTCACATCTGGCAATATCAGAGCGACTAATGCTGGGCTTAGCGGAAACACCAACTTCAACGGTACCTCAGGGAATTTCAAAATTCAAACTTCTTCGAATTTGAAGGACTTCAATTTCTCTTTGAAAGCGTCCTCCGGAAATCTTAGGGTAGGCGGAATCAATACAGGTAAAAATCTGGAAATTGATAATGATGCCTCTGCTTGGGTAAAAGGGTCTATTTCTTCAGGAAATATCTCAATAGAAAACTAATCATTAGCTATAATAATCCGAAAAGGCCAATCCGCATGGGTTGGCTTTTTTTGTATTTTCTAACCGCGGGGATCGCAGAGGATTACGCAGAGAACACAGATAATCAACATTATTATCAATGTAGAAATCTAACATTCAGATCGAATATTCTTGGTTATAAAATCTTAAATCTAACGTCTAACGTCTTGCATCTAAAATCTCAATCTGGTCTCGAAGCCAACCTGATCACTTCGGCATCCTCTTTATTCAGCTTTAGCAATTTTTGTATTCGCTCAGGAGTTGGCTTGGCTACAGAAAAAAAGAATAGCGCCACGGCAAAAATCACGTTGTAAATAGCCGACCCGAAAAAAAGCAATCCAGCTGAGCAGATCAGCGCAATCACAAAAAGTATTAAATATCGCTCTCTGGTGGCGCTTGCATAAATCTTCAATTTCATCAACAGCTTGTCAGTGTGAAAAACTGCCTTAATTTTCTTGCGGAAAAGTAAGTATTGCGCCAGCAAAAGACCAACTCCTAATCCTGACAAAACCTGACCAACAAAAGCAGGCAACTCCGGTAGATCCCACTTGATTTCCCCGCTGGACTGATACAAATAGATCATCCCAAAAAGTGGTAAAACCAAGATCAGTAAGACCAAAATAAGTTTATCCAGGTTTTTATAAACCCTCCTGAATTCCTGAGTTTCCAGATTTGGAGTTTCGTTGCTATTATCCAAATTACTCAATGGTGATTTTGACATCATCTGTTAGTGGGTGCCCTACACAGCAAAGTACATAACCTGCTTCGATTTCATTTGGACTAAGACCAGCATCCTCATCCATTTTCACTTTTCCACTCAGTAATCTACCTCTACAAGCCGTACATAATCCACTTTGGCAGCTATATGGCATATTCAGATCCTGAGAAAGGCCAGCTTCTAGTATGGTTTTGTCAGGTGAAACTGTGACAATACTTTCCTCACCTTCCAAAATCACAGTGATATCTCTTGTCAACAAACCACCTGTAATCCCATGCGCAGCATCTTCATGTGCTTTATCCGCAGCTGAAGAGTAAAAGCTCTCTCGATGCACTTTTTCACTTGGTACACCTAGCTCCTCCAAGACAGCAACCACATTATCCATGATTCCTTCCGGACCACAGGCAAAATATTCTTTTTCAAATTCCGGATCCAACTCAGCTTTCTTAGCAAAGTCAGCAATACTTTCCTTTGTCAATCTACCCTTCATCCCTGTCCAAGCTTCCGAAGGCTGACTTAGATTGTGAATTACTTCCAGTCGATCAGGGTTTTTCTCAGCCAATGCGGCTAACTCCTTCTTGAAGATAATCTGCTCTTCATTTCTACTGCAGTAAAGCAAGGAAACCTTGGAATTTGGCTCATTTACCAGCACAGATTTAAGAATACCCATGATAGGCGTGATACCACTTCCGGCGGCTACTAAAAAGAAATGCTTCTTGTTCTTGGAGTGAAAATCAGTGGTGAAATTCCCCAAAGGCTTCAACACATTGATAGTTTTTCCAGGAAAAACTCGTTCATTTAAAAAATTAGAGAATTTGCCTTTTGGCACTCGCTTGACAGAAATCCCGGGAAATGGATCCACATAGGGCGAAGTACACAAACTGTAAGATCTTCGCTGCTCTTTTCCTTCAAACTCCATCACCAAAGTCAAAAACTGACCTGGTTTATAGTCCAAAAACGGTTCTGGTTGCTCAAAATACAAGGTTACTGTATCCTCTGTCTCTCTTACTACCTCTCTCACTTTTAGTGGCAAAAACTGTGGGGCCTTTACCTCTTCCTTCTTTTTCTTAAATAAATTGAACATTCCTGATCTGAGCTTTTATCTGTTAAACGGTTGCAAAATTAACGCTGAAAGCCAAATATTCTGGCTTGTCACTGATTATTTGCTCATGATAACTCAGATTATGCTTTAGTGGTTCGAATTAATTGAAGGATATTTCCCGAATTAGCCTACTCAAAACCGAACTTTTGGCTTCAAAAAATTAACTTTACAGCTTCCTAAAACCAAATTGATTTAAAGAGATGGAATTAAATGCATTGACCGCGGTGACTTCAGTAGATGGACGCTATGCTGGCAAAACTGCTCCGCTGAGAGCATATTTTTCTGAATTTGCCCTGATCAAATACAGAGTGCACGTAGAAGTGGAATATTTCATAGCACTTTGCGAACTTCCATTGCCTCAACTTAAGGATTTTGATAAAGGCTTATTTGCAAACCTAAGATCTATCGTTTCTGACTTTT
The DNA here is from genome assembly GCF_900182815.1 of Algoriphagus winogradskyi. Lineage (GTDB taxonomy): Bacteria > Bacteroidota > Bacteroidia > Cytophagales > Cyclobacteriaceae > Algoriphagus > Algoriphagus winogradskyi. The sequence continues at coordinate 806,990 of NZ_FXUA01000001.1, forward strand.
CTATGGATGATGCAGCTACCATCAAAGCCACCGAAAAGATCACAAACCATGATGTGAAGGCTGTGGAATATTTCCTGAAGGAAAAATTCGATGCGCTAGGTTTAGAAGCACACAAAGAATTTATTCACTTTGGACTGACTTCCCAGGACATCAATAACACGGCTACGCCACTGATGTTAAAGGAAGGCTTGAATGAAGTGATTTTACCTCAGCTTAATGCTGTAATCGATAGACTTCATGTATTGGCCAAAGATTGGAAGGATATTCCAATGCTAGCAAAAACGCATGGTCAACCTGCCTCCCCTACCCGGCTGGGCAAGGAAATCGAGGTGTTTGTAGTGAGATTAAAAAAGCAGCTTGAACTGCTTCACCACATCCCTTACTCAGCAAAATTTGGTGGAGCAACAGGCAATATGAATGCGCACCATGTTGCTTATCCAGAATTTAAGTGGAATGAGTTTGCGTTTCAGTTTGTGGGTGAATATTTAGGCTTGGAAAGAAGCTACCCAACTACGCAGATTGAGCATTATGATAATCTGGCAGCTGTTTTTGATGGATTGAAAAGAATCAATACCATTCTTTTGGACTTGTCTAAGGATGTGTGGCAGTATGTGGCTATGAATTACTTCAAGCAAAAGATCAAAGCTGGGGAAATCGGATCATCTGCGATGCCACACAAGGTAAACCCGATTGACTTCGAGAATGCGGAGGGGAATTTAGGTATTGCCAATGCCCTTTTGGAGCACTTGGCTGCAAAACTTCCTGTTTCGAGATTGCAGCGGGATTTGACAGACAGCACAGTTTTAAGAATCATCGGTGTGCCACTTGGTCATATGCTGATTTCTTTTGAGTCTTTGCTGAAAGGACTTGGTAAATTAGAATTGAATGAAGCAGCTATACAATCGGATTTGGAGGAAAACTGGGCGGTGGTAGCGGAAGCAATTCAAACGGTATTGAGAAGAGAAGGATTCCCAAAACCTTATGAAGCGCTAAAAGACCTTACCAGAACGAATACAAAAATCACCGAAAAATCTATTGCTGAGTTCATCGCCAACCTACCGATCTCGGATGAATTGAAGGCTGAGCTAAGTGTGATTTCACCATTTAACTATACTGGAATTTAATTGATGTCGGATGTCGGATGTCGGATGTCGGATGTCGGATGTCGGATGTCGGATGTCGGATGTCGGATGTCGGATAAGTAAACTTTGGTTTGAGCTTAGGGTTTCAAGATTTGAAAACAATTCTTGAAACTCTAAGCTTTCTTTATTTCAGGATCAACTTGAATTTAATTTGCAATAATTAAAGTCAGTAAATCTTACTTTTTTACCATGAAAATCATTCATAGAGCTCTGGTAGTGTTAATTAGACAAGTTTGATTGTACTTTTCCAATAAATTATCAGTAATTTACTTTCATCAAACAGAATAAATAGCAGTTCAAATACACTCAACTGCTGTTTAGACTTTAAACACTCTAAAGCTTAATGTTATGAAAAATAAAAAAACAACAACTTCAACTCAAGAGAATCAAGTTACAAATGCGGCTATTGATTCGGTTAAAAACATTTCCGAATTAGGAAAAACCGAACTTTTGAGAAAAAAGAAAGTAGATCCAGAAATTGAGTAGGGATTACACTATTCCAAGATATGTATGTCTGCTTTTGTACCAGGATGGAGTCAAAAGAAAAAAAGGATAGGTAAAATTTAAGAATTAAGGCCGCTTCGGCCTGTCCCGCCTGTGTGGAAGTCATCGGTCTTTCGACCAGATAACCAAGGATCTAAGGTACATGCCATTTTTGCGGATAATCTCCTAGAAAATGTATTAATCGAAAACCGTGTGTGAGACACTGACGGTGGCTAAGGACTTCCTAAAATCAATTAGTTGCCACAGGCAAAAAGATCTCAGCCATCATACAGCGTGCACTTCCACCTCCTAATTTTTCTATTGTAGGAATAGAAGGGCTTATGATGGTTGAGAATTTTTCTATCAGTTGAATCTGCCCCACATTCAACGAGTCCAGTGCAGTTTCAGACATAACGGTGAACTTTTCCCCGCCGTCATTCCCTACCTCAAGCATATTCCCTGCGAAATGAAACTTTTGCTTAGGAGTGATAGGAACCACTTTTTTACCGGCTTGAGTTAGACACTTCTGCACAGCCTGCTTTTCAGAAGCTTTCGGAATACTATCCAAACAAACAACTGCTAAGTCTGTGCCTACATGCATCATTACATTCGTATGATAAATAGGAGAAAGTACCCCTTGATTCTCCTGCACAGCATGAAAACCTATTACTTTATACCCAAGCAGCTTGCCTAGATAGTCCAGAGGAATGGTATGGGTTCGTTCTGAAAAACAAGCATAAATTATTTTGGACTGATGATCTATAACCATACTGCCAGTCCCTTCTAAATACTGCTCATCCTCCTCAAAAAAACTTAAATCAATGATTTCCTCAACTTTAAATTTCCGCTGCATCAGATCCTCCACAAAATCCTTTCTTCTTTCTAGTCTTCGCGTAGGAGAAAACATAGGATATAGAATCAATCTACCGTCAGGATGTGTGCTAAACCAGTTGTTGGGGAAGACAGCATCGGGCTTGATTGGATCAGAAGTATCATCCTCCACGATCACCTGTACTCCTTGATCTCGCAGCATTGCCACAAATCCATCAAATTCCTTCTGCGCCAACGCATTGATCTCAGAAGCAGGTCTATTATCTGATTGTTGATAAAAGTTATTTTCAGCAGTTTCGGGATTGAACCCAAAGTTTGCTGGACGAACCATCAGAATAGTAGAGGTAGTTTGCATTAAGGCTTTTTAGCTGTGTACTTATAAAGAACGGGATCCAGATCGAATCGTTTTTCACTCAAGGTATAGTATGCTTTTCCGCTCGGCAAAAAACCTATTGCCTCACCCTGAGGCTCTGGAGAATATGGCAATTGAATAGGAGTTCTACTCATGGCTTTCTCGATAGACTCCCCTTCTTTTCTCTGCCAGTAATATATTTCCAGGTAATTTTTGACTAGAATCTGACTTCCATCAGCTGAAATATCTGCCCCAGTAGCGCTGGTAAAAGGCAACTTAATCAACTCCTCTAATTCTACATCAAGAGTTCCAAATTTCTCAGCAGGCAATCTATAAAGTGTATTTACACTATCTCGCTTGGACACTATGAAAATATCTCCTGAAACGGGATCAACCATCAGAGATTCCGCATCTCTAGCACCTCCAGGATAGTTAAATGTCTGCTTTTCCGGAATTACCTGCGTAATTGATTCCTTTTTCATTGGCTCTGGCACTCTATAAATAGCGACTTCATTATAAGCAGCATTATTATCTCCAATTTCGCCAACATAGATATAGGATTTACCATCTGCTCCAGGACCTACTGCAATATCCTCCCAGTCTCTATTTTGAGCTCCGAGAAACTCAATTTTCCCCACATTATTCCCGGTGGAATCCAATATAAATATAGCCGCTTCTCCCCCGCTATCATTATGTACATACATCAACCCGGGAAGGGTCCTACTGCAGGAAAGGCCTGATATCTCATCTAACTCCTTATCGATTAATGTAGAAACAGCAATTCCTTCACTAAAAGCTGTAAGTAATTCCTCCTGTGCATTAACGCAGGAAAATGAAAAAAATAATAGGATTGCGCTGACTGATATTTTCATAAGATAGCCTTAGATACATTCAAAAGTAAATAAAATGCCCGAGTAGGCACGCTATTATACATCAGCTTGGAAGGGAATTTTTATATTAGTGGACATCATATACACTACCTATGAACCCAATTCTAAAGAAAATGACATGGAAAGAGGGTATGAACATTCAAGTATGGAACTGCCCGGCAGAACTTGAGGGATTAATTATCGAATGGAAAGCAGAAGGCTTGTTAGATGGTAGCAAAAACCCCGATTTTATGCTGGCTTTTGTCCAGACGGAACAAGAAGTGAAAAAACACTTTTCTGTGATGCAGAATCTTGCCACAGACGATCAGCAGATTTGGCTAGCCTACCCCAAAAGAACTTCTAAGCGATACAAAGCTCAAATAAATCGCGATTCTGGATGGAAGTATCTAGGTGAGTTTGATTATGAAAGTGTCAGACAAATTGCCATCAACGAAAACTGGTCTGCTTTACGCTTCCGCAAAACAAGGTATGTAAAAGTCATGACCCGGAAATTCAGCGTGAAAGACCAAAAGTAAGAATGTAGGTTCAGTTCCAAATTCTTTGTGATCAAAAAACACTACCTAGAAAGCCTGCTTGCAACATCAATCAAAAAAAGTAACAAATTATTCAAAAAATTAAGTCTCTGATTTTGAATACAAAAACAACACACAAAGTAAAAACATGTAGTTTTTCCTGATTGTAGTTTGGAATAATTGGAATAGCCTCCTACATTTGCATCACCAATTCGGAACAAGCTCCGAATGAAACACAAAATTCCTCCTTAGCTCAGTTGGTTAGAGCATCTGACTGTTAATCAGAGGGTCCAAGGTTCAAGTCCTTGAGGAGGAGCACCTAAAGCCTCATTTCGTAAGATTTGAGGCTTTTTTTTTGACCAAAATTATTGAAGTCAAAATTCTCTTAAAAACCTGCTGTTTTTCCATTGAGGGGTTACAATAAAGTTGCTCTAATAAAATCAATTACAAAACACAGCATCTGCCTCCTTCCGTTAGTTACATTATTTTTACAACACTGGTTTCCGGCTATAGTATTTCACGGCTACCTTTGCAGTTCACCTAGACTGATTTATTTTGAAGTATCTTGCTTTTTTCGCTTCCACCCTTTTGGCACTTGCATCTTGCAGCTCACCAGAATCTATCGAATTTTCTATAGTTCCTTACCCTTCTCAGATTGAAACTGGAAGTGGTCAATTTCACTTGAGTTCCAACACCCAGCTACTCGTTCAGAACCAGGAAGAGTTTTCGGAGGAAATCGCCTTTTTTCAATCCATGATGCAGCAGGCACTTGGCCAAAAACTCTCTGATGGAACTGGAAAAAACATATTGGAAATCAGGAAATCAGAAAACTCTGACACTCCAGAATCTTACCATCTTTCCATCTCTGCTGACAAAATACTCTTGGAAGCCGGAGATGCTCAAGGTATATTTTATGGTATGATTACCCTAAGGCAGCTACTACCTGCCAGCTTTGAGTCCGGGCAAATTAGTGAAGGAATCACCTTCCCTGAACTGGAGATTAATGACCAACCTCAATACGACTGGCGGGCAATGCATCTAGATGTTTCAAGGCATTTTTTCTCCATGGATTACCTTCGACGCTATGTGGATTTGCTATCGCTTTATAAACTCAATAAACTCCATTTACACCTGACTGATGATCAAGGCTGGAGAATAGAAATCAAAAAATATCCTGAACTCACGGAGCAGGGAGCCTGGAGAACGTTCAATGAACAAGACTCTATTTGCATAGAAAAATCCAAGGAGGACCCACGATTTGCTTTGGAATCAAAGCACATAGAAATGCGGGATGGAACTCCATATTATGGAGGATATTATACTCAGGATGAACTTCGCGAATTTGTAAAGTATGCGCAAACCAAACATGTTGAGATCATCCCCGAAATAGATATGCCGGGACATATGATGGCTGCAATAGCGATATTTCCCGAATTGGCCTGTAATGGTGAAGCAGCCTGGGGAGATTTGTTTTCTACCCCACTTTGTCCTGTAAATGAAGAAGTTTACACGTTTGTAGAAAATGTACTAACAGAAGTAATGGACATTTTCCCTTCAAAATACATCCATATCGGAGCCGATGAAGTAGAGAAAAAGACCTGGGAAGAGTCAACTGCTGCTCAGAAATTCATGAAGGAAAATGGAATGAATAACGTAAATGAACTGCAATCCTATTTTGTAAACAGAGTTTCAGCTTTTCTGCAAAAAAACGGCAAAGAAGTGGTAGTCTGGGACGATGCCATGGCTGGGGGAATTGATCCTAATTTGAAAGTAATGTACTGGCGAAACTGGGTAGCTGAAGTCCCTGATAAAGCTGCGCAAAATGGGAATGAAGTCATCCTAACTCCCGGTGATCCATTTTATTTCTCTTCTCCTAATTCCAAGCTATTTGACATTTATAACAAGCCACTCTTGGGATCAAAATTCCCAAAAGAGCTTTCGGATAAAATCAAAGGTATGCAAGCTTGCCTTTGGACCGAAACTATACCTTCTGAGGCGCTAGCTGATGCTATGCTTTTCCCAAATGTGCTGGCCTTGGCAGAAAGAGCTTGGTCCGTCGAAGAAGCCCAAGATTGGGATTCTTTTAAAACCCGACTTAATGGTCAGCTACTTCGACTTGACCAACTTGGAGTAAAATACGAATACAACCCATCCACAAAGCTTATCCCCTTTATGAATGTGGATACAGAGGCAAAGCAGATAGGAATCACACTGGAGAGCGAAATCAGCAAACCTACCATCTACTATACCACGGATGGCTCTCAACCAACTACTGCGTCCAACCTGTATAAAGGAGAATTTTTCGTCAACGGAAGCGCCAATATCGCAGCAGCTGTTTTTCAAGACGGGAAGATCACCGAGCCAGTACTTCATAAGCAAGTAGACTACCATAAGGCAATAGGTAAATCAGTGGAGTATCTCAAGCCATGGAACAAATCGTACCCTGCAGGTGATGCAGGAAGCATGACCGATGGCTACCGAGGCGAAGAATCCTACAATGATGGCAAATGGCAAGGCTTTACGAATGACTTTGCGGTAACCGTGGATATGGGTGAAAAAACTACCCTAAACTCCATCTCTGCTTCTTTTATGCAAGCCGCCGGGCCAGGAGTATTTATGCCTGAATACGTAGAAGTTGCTATTTCTGATGATGGGGAAAATTTTGAATCCATTCTGAAAATTGACAACGATATTCCCATCACTGAAAAAACTAAAGTGGTTAAAGACTTCAAAGGATCCTTGGAAGGAAAAGAAGCGCGATACGTAAAAGTGGTCGCTCCAAACGTTCAGAGAGGGTTTATTTTCGTAGACGAATTGGTCATTAATTAGTCATTTTTAAAAAGTCATAAACCCAAAATCATGAAACCTCTCTTTCCCCTATTATTTATTTTCCTGTACTCCACAGCCTTTGCTCAGGAAACGATCGTGTACCAAGGTGGTCAAGAAGGACATGCTACGTACAGAATCCCAGCAATTATTGACTTACCTAGTGGCGAACTTTTGGCTTTTGCCGAAGGCAGAGTAAATGGATCAAATGATTATGGTGACATCAATTTGGTGCTCAAGAGAAGCAAGGATAAGGGAAAAACTTGGTCACCACTCCAAACCATAGTTGATTACGACGACTTGCAAGCCGGCAACCCCGCGCCAGTAATCGATCTTTTTGATCCAGCATATCCGAATGGCGTGGTGTACTTATTCTATAACACCGGCAACAATCATGAATATGACATCCGAATGAATAAAGGAGTTCGTGAGGTTTGGATGATCCGATCGCTGGATCTGGGAAATTCTTGGGAAGAGCCTATAAACATCACCAGCCAAGTGCACAAGCCAAATAACCCAGCATTCAATGCTGCATACACCAATCCTGCAGACTGGAGGCATTATGCGAATACTCCTGGCCATGCCTTTCAATTCCAAAATGGAGCTTATAAAGGAAGAATCTACGTAGCGGCAAATCACTCCCAAGGAGATGCCCAAGATGAATTCAAAGATTACCAGGCACATGGTTTCTATACTGACGACCATGGTAAAACCTTCAAAATCTCAGAATCAATTAAATTTCCTGGTTCTAACGAATCTATAGCGGCAGAACTTCCGGATGGCAAAATGATCATGAGTACGCGTAACCAACGAGGCGATATTCGAAGCAGAATTCTCGCCTATTCTGAAGATGGAGGTGCGACTTGGTCTGAGCAATACTTCGAAGACGGGTTACCTGATCCAGTCTGCCAAGGCTCTATACTTTCTTTTCAAGATGAAACTGGAAATACTTTTCTGGCTCATTCGAACAATGCTGATGAACTCTATAGAAATAACTTGACACTAAAAATCAGCAATGACTTAGGCAAAACTTGGCCAAAATCTATTCTGATTGACCGGAAGGATATTCAAAAAGGTAAAACCTGGACAGCTTACAGTGATTTGGTTTTACTGGATTCACAAACCCTAGGCATCCTTTACGAACGAGATGATTATAAAGAAATCGTGTTTAAGTGGATAGACTGGGAAAAGTAACAGCGAGCATAAACCTAGCCCAGCAGCCTACTTACCTCTGCTTTATACGTTTGGCCAATTGGAATTTCATTCCCATCAATTTTGATTCGATTACCCTCGATGGTTTGGATTTTGGCTGTATTGACCAAATAGGACTTATGAACCCGTAGAAATTTTCCTTGCACCAATTTCTTTTCCAGCTCAGAGATTTTCTCCGGGCAAATAATCATACCAGACTGATGATAGACTTTGAAGTAATTCCCAAGAGCCTCAACAAAGCAAATCTTGTCCAGTTCAATCTGCACGTGCTTTTTGTCTGACTTAAGAAAAATCCGCTCTGGTTCATCCTCCTTTTTGGAAGCTGAAGCATTTGAAGAGCATACCTTATTGATAGCCTTGATAAACCGATCCAAACTAAAAGGCTTCAGCAAATAATCGGCAATATCCAGCTCATAACCTTGGAGAGCAAACTCCTGATGTGCGGAAGTTACAATCACCTTGGGAGGGCTTGGCAGAGATTTCAATAATTCAAAGCCTGTAAGTTTTGGCATATTGATATCTAAAAAGATCAGATCTACCTGATTACTCCTGAAAAACTCCAAAGCCTCAAAACCATTGAAGAAATTGCCCGCTTTTGCCAAAAATGAAAAGTTCTCACAATAGCCTTCAATAATACGATGTGCAATGGGCTCATCATCCAATATAACGTAGCTTACCTGCTCCATAAGATTTCCAAAACCAAAGTATAGATACCGTTCTTTTGAGTGATTTGCAAGGTATGTGAGCCAGGATAGGTTAATTCCAGTCTCCTTTTTAAATTCTCCAGTCCTATTCCAGGAGCTGTAGATTGGGAGCTGAGATCGAAATTATTTTCAACTTCAAGCCTTAATTTTTCCTGATTCGAATCCAATGTAATGGATACAAACGCCTCTTCTGCCAACTTTTCAACTCCATGTTTAAAAGCATTTTCCACAGGTACAATAAACAGTAAAGGAGAAATTAATTTGTCTTCTGACACGGACACACTAAAATCAATTTTAGGGAGTTGGCGATGACGAATTTTGTGCAGTTCTAGGAAATTTTCCACATAGGCCACTTCCTGAGAAACAGACACCTCCTTTTTTCTCCCCTCATAAATCGTATAGCGCATCATATCCGACAGCTTCAGCACCACCTCAGGCGCAGCATCAGATTTCTCCACACAAAGTCCATAGAGGTTATTAAGTGTATTAAAAAGAAAATGCGGATTGATCTGGTTTTTCAGCATGGCCAGTTCCGCCTGATTTTTCTGGTTTTCCAGATCTCTCATCCTTTTCCATTGCTCAAAAACCCATAACAAAAGGAAGAAAGGAATCGGAATCAACAACATGAAAATAGCCATTTCATGGTGTTCTCGCAGGTAAGTTTCATGCCAACGAAGAATGGAAAAAACCATCCATATCAGTCCATAAACAATGAAAATGACTTTTTGGTACTTCTTGAAAAAGGCCGGAGCGACAAACCTGGCAATCCCCATCCAAAATAGAATTAGCAAAAAGATGGAAACCGGATTATCAGGAATGGACATCCATTGATCCAAAAGCAAAATTCCAGTGAAGAAAAGTGCCAGATACAGAATCTTAAGGAGGTTCTTTTTATGCAAACTGATTTTTCTGCTGTAATAAAAGACCAAACTGGTCAATATCCACCAAGACCCAAGGATCAGTACATTCTCTAAATATTCATCAAAATCAATCTTGATAAACCCGATTCTTTGGAGCAAAAAGGTGATAAGCAAGGTAACTGCGAAACCCCAGGCCAAGGCCTTAAAAAAAGAAGCTTTTGGAAACATACTTCTAAGATAGCTAAGCACAGATTTTTAGAAAATAAAGATGACCAACTGAGGTATTTCGATGATAAACTTATTAAAACCTTCACTTTATGCCCAGATCCATTAGATACCGAGTTCATCCTCAATTTGAACCTGTTTGACATATTAATTAGATCTAGTCTTTTCGATTCCCAATTTTTGATGGAGCAAAAACACAGGACATGAACCAACTCGAAATCAGAAATCTCAGCAAAACCTATCCAAATGGGATCAAGGCGTTAAATGACATTTCCATTACCATCACTAACGGGATGTTTGGTCTGTTGGGACCTAACGGCGCGGGAAAATCCAGTTTGATGAGAACACTTGCCACACTTCAAGCAGCAGGTTCAGGGGAAATTTTTTTCAACGGGCAAGATGTCCAGAAAAAACCTGAGATCATCCGCTCTGTACTAGGCTATTTACCTCAGGAGTTTGGGGTGTATCCAAAAGTTTCCGCACTTGAATTGCTCGATCATATCGCCATCTTAAAAGGCATCACAAATTCTGTTCAGCGAAAAGATCAGGTCCATTTTTTACTTCAACAAACCAACTTATACGATCATCGAAAAAAAGCTGTGCATTCCTATTCAGGTGGAATGAAGCAGCGGTTTGGAATTGCCCAGGCACTTCTAGGGGATCCCAAATTGATTATCGTAGACGAACCAACGGCTGGACTTGACCCCGAAGAAAGAAATCGTTTCCTAAATCTTCTGAGTGAAATCGGAGAAAACATCATCGTTATTCTTTCCACCCATTTGGTGGATGATGTATTGGAGCTTTGTCCTCAAATGGCAATTATGAATCAGGGAAAAATTATTAAACAAGGAAATCCTGCAGTGCTCACAGCAAGTTTGGAAGGCAAAATATGGCGAAAAAAAGTCTCCAAATCGGAGTTGCCCCGCTACCAACAAAAGCTGAATATCATCTCTTCCAAACTCATAGCCGGAGAAACTTTGATTCATGTAAAAGCCGATGAATTACCCGAAGTAGGTTTTGAGCAAATCAAACCCAGCTTAGAAGATTTCTATTTCTCCACGCTTCAACAGACAAAGCAATGAACAGCTCAAGATTTATTTCTTTACTTCGATTTGAGCTCAGCTATCAACTCCGAACCAAAGCCGTTTACCTCTTTGGGCTAATCTACTTTGGATTTGCCTTTCTGATGGGAAGCCAAGGAGCCACGCCAGCCGGAGTCAATTACAATTCAGCGTATGAACTGTATTTCAAAATGGGGTTGGTTAGCTTGGGTGCAGTTTTTTCCATTATGTTTTTCGTAGTCAATGCAGTTCTGCGAGACAGTAAATTTGGCATGGAAGCGCTTATTTTCTCCAGTCCACTTTCCAAATTGGAATTCTTTTTCAGTCGTTTCTTAGGCGCCTGGCTGGTCGGAATACTAGTGCTAGTATTAGCAATACCAGGCTTCCATCTAGGAATCGCTTTTTCTGATCTAGATCCGAACAGAATCACGCCCCTTAATTTAATAGACAGCATTTCAGTAGCTTGGATGCTTTTGATCCCATCGGTGACAGTTTGTACAGTGCTGCTTTTTACCGTATGTCTGCTCACCAAAAACTCATTAGCGACCTATGCTATGGCAGTTTTAATTTATGCCTTGTATTTCATCTCTGCCATTTTTCTGAACTCGCCGCTCCTGGCAAATGCAGCACCAGTTTCCAGCGAGAACTTATTCCTTGCAGCTCTGGCTGACCCTTTTGGACTTTCAGCTTTCTTCGAGCAAACCAATCTTTGGACACCATTTCAAAAAAATCAGGAGCAGATTTCATTTATCAGTTTGCTGGGATTGAACAGATTAATCTGGCTAGGGATCAGCGGATTGGTTTTGACAGCTTGCTATCGCAAATTCTCTTTTAGATCCTCCCATCAAAAACAGCAAAAAACTGAACCTCTCAAAGAAGATGAAAGTCTAAATCGTCTTTCACTCCCTAAACCAAAAAAGGCTACCATTTCAATTTGTAATTACTTCCCAATTCTTACTTCTCTGATCAGAATAGATCTGAAATTCATATTCCAAAGCATTGCCTTTTGGGCTGTTTTGGGGATTTGGATAGTACTGGCTGTAACCGAAATTTATTCAAAAATCTATGCAGGAGGAGCCTATGATGAGAATTACTTTCCTGCCAGCCAACTGCTTTTGGAGCAGGTTCAACAGCCTTTGTATCTATTTGGAATCTTGCTGCTGGTGTTTTTCTCAGGTGAATTAGTCTGGCGAGTGAAAAATGTAAAGTCACATGAAATCATAAGCGCCACTCCTATTCCAAATACCTATTTTTTTCTTTCTAAACTGGGTTCACTCTCAATTCTAGTACTGCTTTTGATCGGAGTGACTGTGGTTATTTCCTTAAGTTTCCAATTGCTGCAAGGCTACCTAAATATGGATAGTCTAGCGATTTTAAGCCTGTTGATTTATCCCGGAATCCCCCTTCTCTTCTATGCTTGCTTTTTTCTTTTGATTCAGAATTTCTCTCGAAGCAATTACCTTGGAATGGGACTTTCAGTCCTTGCATTCGCCTTATTCGCAGGCCCATTGGGCACTGCATTGGGACTTAATCATCCCTTATTAAAAATCGGAGACCTTCCTGCACTGGTCTATAGTGAGCAAGCTGGATGGGAAATGAATGCATCCGGTTTTTGGATTTTGGCCTTGCTTTGGGTACTACTTATAGGAAGCGCCACGCTATTTTCTATTACTGATTGGCGTGGATCACTGGATAGAATATCAGGAAAATTTACTTGGAACAAGTTCAATAAGGCTGGATTAATCTGCTTGGCGGCATCTACTGCAGTGATTGGGTTCAGCTTCCATCAAATAAATTATGAGGAAAATTATCAAAGCAGAGATGAGATTCTTTTCGCAAAACAGGATTATGAATTGAAATATAAGCACCTGCAAAAAAGCCCTGTTTTAAGTTACTCAGCTTTGAATATGAAGGTGGACATTTTTCCTTCCAAAGGAACCTATTCTGCAATGGTAAAGGGAAAGCTGATAAACAACAGTGACAGCCCAATCAGTAAAATGCTGTTAACAGAAAAAGAGGAATTGAAGAATTTAAGCTTGCAAAAAGCCACTGAGATCACAAAAGATGAGTCATTGGGAGTTTATGTAGTAGAGTTTGAAATCCCCTTATTACCTAAGGAAGAGATTGAATTTTCGTTTGAAGTGCAGACCAAACCTTCCATCTTCTCCACAAATCCTGCTGTTATCAAAGATGGCACTTACCTCAATTTCCGTGATTTCTCACCTTATTTTGGCTATTCTGAAGAGAGGGAAATTAGCGACAATCAGGAAAGGAAAAAGCGAGGTTTACCTCTTAAACCAAATTTTTACGGTTTACAAGAGCACAAAGAGCAATTAGAAAGAAACTTGGCTAAAATTGATTTTGAAGCAGAAATCAGTACAGATTCAAATCAGATTGCATTAACCTCAGGTGATTTAATCGCGCAAAGAACCCATGGGAGCCGTACCACTTTCATGTTTAAGAGCCCTCATAAAATAATGCCTGCCATCGCTTTTTTCTCCGGAATCTACCAGGTAGAACGATTGAATCTAGAAGGAAAACTTCTGGAAGTTTATTCAATTCCAGCCCATCACCTGAGCTCCAAAGAGACTTTGGCGATCATGAAAACCAGTTTGGAGATGCTCTCAGAGACTTTTGGCGAATACCCTGATGAGCATCTGAAAATAGTAGAAGTACCATCCTACTGGGCATTTGGAGGCTTTGCCCATCCCGGAATTATCAGTATGGTTGAGGACAATTACTTTCTGGTGAGATCCGAGCCCGAGAATCAATTTGATTTAAAGCGCAAGCGGGTAATTCACGAAGTTGCACATCAATGGTTTGGGCATCTTCTAGCACCAAGAAATCTACCTGGCGCTTCCCTTTTCGTGGAAGGATTTGCAAAATATGCCGAGGCGATGGTGATGGAGAAAGAAATCGGAAAATCAGCGCTTTGGCACTTGACCGACAATGCTACCAGAACTTACTTTTCAGGAAGGGCTTTCGCTTCAGAAACAGAGCCAGCGCTCTCCAGTGTTGAAAACCAAGGCTATTTATCCTACGGAAAAAGTCTTTTGAGTTTGCTAGCAACTCAGGAATTGATCGGTGAGAAAAAACTCAATTCAGTAATTCACAAAATTGTGGAAACCAATCGAGAGAATACCCAACCAAAGGTGAAGGTGAGCGATTTTCTAAGCGAACTAAGCGCAGTATGCAAGCCTTCCGAAAATGCATTGATTAGCGATTGGTTTGAAAAAGTAATTCACTACGACATCAAAATTGAGGACGTTACTATACAGGTCTTGCATAGTGGCGAATACGAATTGAAAATATCCTATGCAGCTAAAAAGCTAGAGACATTAATCGACGGTTCTGTTCAAGAAATCGCGATGGATGAACCTCTGACTATATCCCTTTTGTCTGATCATCCAGAACAAATCGAATCAGACTCTGAAATCATCTCTACCTATAAATCACCACTAAAAAATGGAAATGGTGACTTGATTATCATTTCCAAGGTAAAACCGCAATGGGTTGGAATTGATCCCTGGGGCACGAGGCCGGATCAAAATAGAAGAGATAATTTTTATAAAATAAAATTTGAATATTCGCAATGATGCCAATCGTCTTAGATTCCCTGCTTACTTGGTTGGATGAAACCGGAGACCGCAGGTGCCTCAATTATTTATTGTTATAATTTAAATTGCTTTTGGCTCTTTATTGGTAGATAAGGATGTACATAAAATAAGTTTTCCTTATTTGCACACTATCTACCTAAAGCATTCCTAGCTCAGTTACTTTAGCTCATCCCCTCTTGATGAAATCGGAAAAGCAAAGCTCCTATGCATAAACCCCATGTAGATCTCAATATATCTGTCTCTTTCTTCATCTGTCAAAACACCTATGAAGTTTGCTATCAGATCATAAATATGTGATACAGGAATAATATTGATCCTTCCCTTTTCAAAATAAGCAGGGAAGCACTTATGGATGCCGCGGAATCCATGGCTGTAAGAACGGTAAATGGCACGCTTATTTAGCGTTCAGTCAAGAAAACCGCAGAACCAACAAAAGAAAACTTTCAGATTCTGTTTATTTGGGAGTTATTTAGATGTTATGTGGTATGAGTCAGATACTGCTCATCCTATATAATTCCATTTATGAACAAGATTATTCCGTTAGTCCTATTTCTCATCCTACCATTCCTCTCCCCTGCCCAAACGGTCTGCACTTTGGAGAGCAGAGAAAAACTTGAGGAGATGCTGGACCAACTCGCACAGGAAGGTCTTAGCAATAGAACTTCAAATGAGCGGGTAATCGAGATCGGAAAGAAATTCCTTAAAACTCCCTATGTGGAAAAAACGCTGGAGCTTCCGGGTGAAGAAAAGTTGGTAATCAACTTGACTGGTTTGGACTGCACCACTTATGTGGAAACTGTTATCACACTTACACGAATTGCAGAAGAGGGTAAATTCACTTTCCAGGAATTCGAAAAGGAGCTGGAAAATCTTAGGTATAGAGATGGAACCAACGAAGGGTATGCTACCCGACTTCATTATTTTTCTGACTGGATTTTTGAAAACGAACAAAAGGGCATTTTGAAGGATGTTACCAAGGAAATCGGGGGGGCTCCTTATGCCAATGCTCCTACTTTTATGTCTGAAAACCCTCAATTTTACAGGCAACTGAGTGAATCCGAGAATTTGGACGCCATCAAAGAAACTGAGTCAAAAATTGACAAGCGTGGGTATTACTATGTCCCGAAGGCGGATATTCAATCCCTTGAAAAAAATATACAATCTGGGGATATCATTGCCATCACCACCTCCATGACTAATCTAGACGTTGTGCACACGGGCTTCGCTATTGAGAAAAATGGAAGAATTCATTTGATGCACGCAAGCTCTAAAAACAGAGAAGTGGAGATATCCGAAAAACCCTTGAGCGAGTATCTCGCAGGCAATAAAACTCAATCCGGAATTATCGTTTCTAGGCTGATCAAAACAGCCTATTAAGCCTATACGCTTATTTTTAAGCCTTTTCTCTTAGAACCTTTTTAGCATATACTGGCATTCATTCTCACCATTACATACTACATCTTCGACCCATGGGAAATTGCATTTTACTTCAAATGTACCTGGTTTTTTTGTTGAAATGAGAACCTTAGAATCTAACAAATACAAGTAGTGGCTTGCTTATTGGACTTTTGCCAATAAAAAAAAACTCATGAATACCGAAAAGCAAAAAGTATTGATCATCGGTGCTAATGGAAGCACTGGTAAACTCATATGTAATTTATTAAAGTCCTCTTCTTCTTATTCTCCTCTCGCCATGATCAGAAAGGAAGCTCAGAAGGAATATTTTGAGGATAAGGGAATAGAAACCGTGATGGGCGATCTGGAAAAAGATTTTGAATCTGCTTTTACTGGCGTTTCAAAAGTAATTTTTGCCGCAGGCTCTGGAGGTTCAACTGGACCAGAAAAAACCATAGCAGTTGACCAGGATGGTGCTATAAAGAGTATTGACTTCGCTCAAAATCATAAAATTGAAAAATTTGTCATGCTAAGCTCCATGGGGGCTGGTAATCCTGAAGATTTCGAAGATTCAAAAATGCATGGATATTTGCTTGCCAAGCATAAAGCAGACGAGCACTTGATAAAAAGCGATTTGAATTACACTATCGTTCGCCCGGGAACATTGACAAACGAGACTGGAACAGGCAAAATTGAAGCTGCCCAAAACCTTGGTAAGCGTGGTGAAATATCACGGGAAGATGTCGCTGAAACCCTGGTGGAAGTTTTGGATTCCAAACTCGCTTCGATCATATCATTTGAGATGATAAAAGGACAGGACAAAATCCGAGAAGCACTTGAGAAGCTAGGCTCCTAAAATATCATTCAATTATAGTGGCTATAATCCTTAAGGGGCCTCCACTCCCTCCTTTGATTTTCATAGGAAGTGCAACTACGTAAATGCCAGTAGGGGGAAGTAAATCCAAGTTGGCGACATTTTCAAATCCGGGAATTTGGTTTTCCATCAAGGCTTGATGCGCTGCAAAGTCCTTGGACTGACCAAAGTCTAAACTTGGGGTATCCAACCCCACTGCTTTCACTTTACGTGTTTTGGCTAGCCAAGTAGCCGTTTCGGGCTGAATCCCCGGAAAATGGAGCTCGGGAATCGCTTCTGCGCCCGATTTAGCAGTGCCAAAATAAGCTTCCCGATCAGGATAAAATTTCCCATATCCAGTGCGAAATAACACCATCGCCTGGACTGGGATTTTTCCATGCTCTGCTTCCCAATTCAAAATAGCTACAGAATCGATCAAATAATCCCGGTCTTCCAAGGCTTTTCCACTCACATCTATTACCACTGCCTCTCCCGTCAATTTGGACAAAGGAAGTTCGTCTACCGTTTCTCCTTTTGCAAAAAAGTGAATAGGCGCATCCAGATGCGTACCACCATGTTCGGGGGTCAAAATCGTATAGGAAGAATAATAATACCCCAAGTCAGTCACACCTTCCGCATCAACTCTGTGCTGAAATCCATCAGGATTATTAGGCCAGTATAAGGTGGTAGAATCAAAAGCATACGACAAGTCAATCCATTCACTTTCTAAAAAAGGCATCTTTGGAACGGGGGCTTCCGCTTCTTTTTGCTCGCAGGCGCCTAAACCACAAAAAATTAAGACAACGACAACCTTTCTACTAATTTGGACAAACTCAAAAAATCTCATCTGCTAGTACGTTTTGTTTCATTCAAGTTAAAAATAGATTTGATTTTTCGCAATGATGGTAGTAGCCATACTACTTGGGGTCGGTGTGTCTGATGGGAATCTAAGGCGGGCAAGCTCCATTGCGGATAGTTATTTAGATTAAAAAAGCCCTCTCCAAATGGAAAGGGACTTGGGTGAATTAAACAACTTAAGCGGGTACTCTTTAGAAACTTTTTAGCACTTTAAGTGTGATATAATGAAAGCTGTAGCCCGTTCCTGAGGCAGCTGCCACATTGCTGAATTGCCCGTTGAGGCCAAAATCAAATCCATTAACTCTATAATTAATCTCAGCTTGCGCTCTAAAAGATGGATCCCATCCTCGCTTCTCTATTTGTTGCAATCCTGCCGCAGCTTGAATTTTGAGCGCCATCTTTGACACCAAAGGCAATGGAGTACTATAGTCAACAAATACTTCAGTGCTTAAAAACTGATCAGGTGCGAAATACAACGTGGTCTCAGAATCACTAAAGCTGAGTGCAGAAAAGTTCAACCCAGTTTTCAAAGTAGGCTCTGTTCTCAACAACCTGTAAACTGAACCGAAAAACTGAAGTCTGGAATTCTGATCATTTAGAAAACCTACATTTCCCTGAGAAAAGAAGCCTGTTTTACCGCCAAACATAATATGAGTCACATACCCCAGACTTTGACTTCTGATATCTTTTCCTAGCAAATCTGCTGTAAAATTTAGTATCTCAGAACTATAGGTAAGCCCAACCATCCTTCTATCATTGGGCTGATATTTAGTTTCAAATTTTCCAGTCACTCCTGTAAAAGAATCGCCTTCTTCAGGGGAAACTTGCTGCGCAACAATCTCAGCACTACTTTGTAAGGCCTGGCTCCAATTGATTCCTACTCCTGCAGCAATAAACTTTGTCTTAGTCAACTGACCTTCCGGTGCTTTTACCTGATTTGCACCCGCTCTTACATTTACTTGTAAAGGAGCACTTAATTGGTTTTGCCAGAAAATAGATTGCTCTGTTCTTGTGTTTTTAGCCACATCCGCAAAGTACCCTACTGCAATTCCGGCAATTTGCTTATCTCCCTGACTTAGGAGGCCACCCAGCTTTTCCTTTTGGGAATCTGACAATTCATCTTCATAATCGTTCAGGATCTTAGCTGCCTTATCCCACTGTTTTTTCCCAGCGAGCACCTCGGTAAACTCCTGTATATAAGGAGCTTTTGGAAATCTTTGAATTAAGGAATCGTAATAAAGTTGACCTTGGGTATAAGCACCACCTGTAGTGTATAATCTGGCTTTCATCACCAAAACCTGATCTTCATCTACTAAGCCGGCATTATCATTTAAAAACGCTTCAGCATCTTTAGTTTTTACATTCCACAGAAGCGCATTGAAATAGTTGACTACAGCACTTTTGTTTTCCTGATCCTGATTCCACGCACTATAAGCAGCTTCCAGCGCTTTGGATGGCTTTTTACTCATAAAAAGTGCATAGGACAAGTTTACCCGAACTATTGTGCTTTCAAATTCTAATGGCACCAACGAAGAATAAACCTCCACGGCTTGAGCAAAATCCTGATTCTGAAGACAAAGGTCTCCTTTGAAAAGTAAAATTTGTGCATCCAGAGGATTATGAACTAGAATGCTATCCAACTGAGCAATCGCGCCAACATAATTTTCCTTACTTCTCAATTGAGTTGCTTCTTGAATAAACCCCTCACGCTTTGCTGGATCTAAGGCTTCGCTTTGACCAAAGGCAAACAAAGGCATAGATATTAATCCTAAAAAGAGTATAAGTTTAACTGGAGAATTAATATATTTCTTCAAATTCTTATTCATATGGATATTCAGATCAGCGAATTTTTGATCACAGGAGAAAACAAACCCGCGCTTAAAGTTCAAATAAGAGGTGAGGCTAAAGGCAATGCGACTGAACTTCTCAGAAGCAGACTTCCAGAAATTACTGCCAGTGATACAAATTTGGTTTACCTGGACATCAGAAACTTGACCGACAACGATTTGGGGTTTGTCAATGAAGTCATTCACCTGCACTATACCTTGACCGAACTTTCCAAGAAATTCATTCTTCTCTATCAAAAGGGCTCTACTTTTGAACCCTGGATTAGTACCTCGGGAATTGATAAGTTTATTGCTCTTGCTATGACGGCTTAAACGTGAATTATCTGCAATCCTTAAAATCAAAGCAGCGAAGATCAACCCATAAAATAGTCCCCCTACACACATCATAAACACATCCCAAAAGGATATAAACTCGGGAAACAAATAAATTCTTGACAGGATTGCTGCTGTGAATCCTATTGACACCAATATCCAAAATCTGTTTTTCCCAAACTTGGCAGCATTAGCCTCTGGCATGGATTCCAATGAAATAAGTACCCTGGCCACCATGACCAACCCTAGGACACTAAGACCATATTGCAATAGATCATATACCGCAATAGTGAAAATCTCATGCTGTAATAAAGGCAACAAAGCCACCACCCAACCATCATAGTGAGTCATACCGTCCAAAATCAAATGAGTAGCGATTCCAATTGTTATAGACATCACTACCCACATCCAATTTTGCGTAAAGAATTTATTCCAATCCAAGTTGACCTGCCCTGCGACTTTCATCTGAATCTTAGCAGGACTTGCGTTATACAATGGTTTTTTCACCAAACCATGAAATAGAAAAGCGACCAGTAGCGCCACCGGAAGATCGAATAATATCACCCCGGGAAGTGTATGCCCTATATTTTCACCAAGTTTTAGTTTGAAGTAAAACTCCAGATCAGGCACAAGACTTCCTATCACCAATCCTGTCTGAGAAAGACGCTTGTTAGGCTTAGTAAAAGGAAGAATAGCTGCTGGATGTGAAAATGTAAATGGCATGGAGACTTGTGGTTTAGGCTAGTTTGGCGGATTGGAAGTTGTCTACTATATCTTTCACCAACTCCTCAGTGACGTTACTTTTCAGCAAATACTCCACTGACCCGTGTTCTATGGCGGCAATTGCAACCTCAAGACTTTCTAAGGCCGTGCAAAAAACAACTTCAATTCCTGGAAAGTAATTTTTCACTTCCTGGAGGATTTCCAGTCCATTTGAATTTTCCATCTGGTAATCCAAAAAAATCAATCCTGGATTGAGGTGGATGTGATTTAGACAATCTACACCGTCCTCAAATGTGTGGATTTTCGTAAATCCTAGCTCGGTGAGGATTTGCTTTAGGATAGCAGTCCAGAAAGGATCGTCATCTACTATAAAGGCTGGTAAAATTTTTATGTTTTTCATGTTTTCCAATTTCTATCTCTATATTCCAAATTGAGACCAAACTAAAAAAGTGCCTTAGAATAGCTCTAAGGCACTTTTTTAGTTACAGTATTCCAGTATTTGGAATTAATTTCTAGAAATTGGAATCATATCCTGGCTAGTTCACCTGCCGAAATCATCTTGCAGCCTAACTATATCTTCTTCGTCCGACGGATTGGAAGCATCTGTATGTTGCCAGATTTCAGCTACAACTCCCTAATCATCCAATCCAATCAGTCTATGCCTTTCCCCTTGTTTCAGTTTAACTTTATCTCCCTTGGAAAGAGTAATGATTTCTTTTTCAACATCATGATCACTTTTGGCAACTGCCACTTCACCCGCAATACATCTCCAAATCTCAGCTCTTCTA
This sequence comes from Algoriphagus winogradskyi, assembly GCF_900182815.1. Lineage (GTDB taxonomy): Bacteria > Bacteroidota > Bacteroidia > Cytophagales > Cyclobacteriaceae > Algoriphagus > Algoriphagus winogradskyi. Next base: position 828,481 of record NZ_FXUA01000001.1, read on the forward strand.
AAATGATATTACCAACTCAGCCGTTTGTTAGGAGCCACCAATAAAATCTTTGGACTCAGCTTTTCGGAAATCTTCAAGGAATCAAAATCCTCTTCTGGGAAAAACTCCTTGGCAAATTGCGAGGCTTGGCTTTCATTCAGGACAAGAAAACCGCCCCAGGGACGCATTCTGTCCTGTTCTTTAATTTCAAATCCTAGGTTTAGGACAAGAGATTCTGCGTATTCAAATATTTCCTCCTTACTTTTCATTGTTAATTGATTTCATGTCCTTAGCTACCCACTTGAGAACTTGATCGATATGACCCATTAAATAAACCATTCTTTCAGACCGTTTTTGGCTCATTACTTCCAGCTCTACTTCAACGACTTCGTCAATGATTTCATGAATATTCAACATCTTAATAGAGGGCTTGATCTTATGGGCCAGTTTTCTTACTTGATCAAAATCTTCCCGTTCAAAAGCTTCAACAGCCTGGTCTACCGACTCCAGTATGCTTGTATGGAATGTTTCGATCATTTTCGCCATGAACTCCGAATTACCCTTAGAAATAGCCTTTAACTCATCTAAAGAATATCTCTCCTTTTCCTCTTTCACCTTCAAACTGCCGATGTAATTCTGAACTGGCTTGCCTTTTAATAATTGGGAAACAATATGCAGTAGCTCACTCTCCTTAAATGGTTTAGCCAAAAAACTATTCATTCCTTTAGAAAGGTATTTCTCCATATCTCCTTTCATCGCAAAAGCAGTCAAAGCAACGATTGGCACTTCAAGCTTTAAGTCTTCTCTTATTATTTTGGTAGCCATGATCCCATCCATTATTGGCATCTGAACGTCCATCAAAACTATATCGAAAACTTCTTCCCTTAATAAATCTACGGCGTCTTGCCCATTGACAGCAGAGGTAGTAATAATATCATGCTGCTCCAAAATAGTGCTTGCCAGAAGTCGGTTGAATTCATTATCATCTACGATTAACACTTTCTTTCCTTTCAGCATCCCATAGTCTATGGAAACAGGAAGATCCTTTGGAAGATCATTCGAGCTACCTTTTAGCAACGCTAATTTCACTGAAATTTTTGTTCCAACTCCTTTTTCGGATTCAATCTGCATTTCCCCTCCCATAAGCTGGGTAAGCTCCTTTGATATACTCAACCCTAAGCCAGTACCTCCATATTTTCTTGTTATAGTGGTATCCTCCTGGACGTATTTCTCGAAATTACTTTTGATAAAAGACTCCTCCATGCCTATTCCCGTATCTACTACGGTAAACTTGATTTCCTGCTTCTGATTGTTTTCAGAAATAAGATCACATGTAATGTATACTTTGCCTTTTTCAGTAAACTTTACAGCATTAGACAGGAGGTTAAGCAGGATTTGGCTAATTCTAATAGGATCCCCTATCAAGACCTCTTTAATTCTGCTGTCGAAATTTAAAATAGCGAAATCCAACCCTTTCATCTCTGCCTTGTCATTCATCATGGCAAACACATGGTCCACAATGTTTTTAGGTTTAAATCCTATTGATTCAATAGTCATCTTACCGGCTTCGAGTTTGGACAAATCCAAAATATCTTTGATAACGACCATCAAATGGCTTGCGGAATTTTGGATAGCTTTTATGTATTTCGTCTGTTGATCATTTTGACTGATTTTCGCTAATTGCTCACCCATTCCTACAATAGCATTCATTGGCGTTCTTATCTCATGACTCATATTTGCAAAGAAAATTTCCTTTGCTCGTTTCGACTTTTCCGCCTCCTCTTTTTGCCTGATTAATTCCTCTTCCAGCCTCTTCTGATCGGTGATATCTAGATGTATACCTATAGAGCCGATTAGCTCATTGTTATCGTTGTAATTAGGCGCTCCACTGATAAACCACCATCTATATTCTCCATTTGGCCTCTTGTACTTTAACTCATATGAATCTGAAATCCCGGTTTTTCTGCTTTCTGACTTTTGTAAGAGCCTTTCTTTATCTCCAGGATTCAAAAGTAAATCTGTAGCCTTCTTCCCTACCAACTCCTCCAATTTACGATCAGCCATTTTACAGAATGTTTGATTTGCATGGAGTACATTCTCTTCAAGGTCTACTTCCAAAAGACCCAAATTCATATTTGAAATAATATTTCTGAATTTTTCTTCCTGTTGGAAGAGTCTTTTTTCGGATTGCTTTCTCTTTTGCACATTGACTAGCATTTGTGCAAATACAAATAATAACTCAACTTCTTTTTTGGAGTATGAATGTTGTTTTTTAACTGAATCAAAGCCGACAAAACCCAATAGTTCGTCTTTAATCATCATCGGAATTGTGATTAGGCTTTTGATCCCTTGAGGCTCAAGAACATCATATAAACCATCCATCCCCTGTTCTTTTAACAAGGAGACATCTTCCACTAAGAAGGATTCTCCATTAGAATGGACTTCAAACCATTGAGGAACATATTCCAAAGGAACGTTTTGAGTATTTTCTATTTCTTGGGATATTCCTGGGGCACACCACTCATGTGTGCAGGAGCATGTCAAAGCATTTAAATCATAGGAAAAAAGATAAGCACGGTCAGCATTGACAAACTCTCCGATTTTCTCCAATGAAGCATTTATTTTCATATCCACCTCCTCTAAATCAATATTGATATAGGTCGAGGAGATGTCGATTAAAATATTTTTGAGTTGTTCTTGGGATTTTATGAGTGCTTCCGTCTTTTTACGCTCGGTGATATCCACCAAAATCCCATTCATTCTTACTGGTATGCCATCCTCAAAAATTAGCTTCCCTTTATTTTGAACCCATTTTACCTTCTGGGATGTAGTAACAATGCGGTATTCTTTGACATATTCATGATTAATACCTACCTGCTTAATGATATCACTTAAGACATGTTTATCCTCTGGATGAATTGATTTTTCCCACCAGGATTTATCATTCATCATGGTGTCCAGGTGCAACTCGAAAAGATCTTCGGCTGAAGGTGTAAAAAATATACTGTTCATATTAGGATAGCTGACTGACCAGATTACATCTCTCAATTCATTTAAAACGCTACCCAATTTAGTATTGAGGTTTACCAGCTCTTTTTCTGAGTCTTTCTGATCAGTGATATCAGAATGAGTTCCTATAATTTTAAGAGGAACCCCATTTTTATCCTTTTCAATTACGATTCCTCTGTCCTTTACCCATTTTATACTTCCATCTTCATGCAGCATCCTGTATTCTAGCTGATGTGATGAAATCTCCCCGTTTTTGTATTTCTTATCGTTTTCTTCTAGTAAAATCAAATCTTCAGAGTATACGTGAGCATACCACACATCTTCAAGGTTTGTGTTTTGGTCAAATTTAAGACCTAGGAAGTTTTTTGCCTGATTAGAAAAACTTGTCTTTCCAGTCCTAAAATCATGTTCCCAAATATTATCCCCAGAAAATTCCAATACCTGTCTAAAGGTATCTTCGAATACTTTAATCTTATTCTTGGATTCTTTTTCTTCCGTGACATTTTCCAACAGCGTGAAGAAGTGTAGAAAATTACCTTTTTTATCAAGAACCACCTGACCATTAACTCTAGACCAAAACCAAGTACCATCCTTGCGGTAATGCTTTAGTTCTATTTTAAATTGCTCTTTATTATAAAAAGCATCTATCATTTTATGGATTTCAGGCTTCTCAGTTTGATCTCCAATCCCGATTTCAATGGGAGTTTTACCTAGCACCTCATCTATTTGGTACCCAGTTTCATCCAGATATCCTTTATTCACATAAGTTATTAAGCCATTCTCATCTGTGAATATGATCCCGTCTGCATTTGCACTAGCGACATACGACAAGTTTTCAAGCCTCTCTTTTTGCTGAGTAATCGTCCCTAGGAGTTCTTTCAAGTCTGAAGTAACCAACTCTTGATTTTTGATTAAATGCAGGAGGTCAACTAAAGGATCTAGGGGCGCAAAGTCAGAGATTGACAAATCGTTAGCCACTAACTCTTCGATAGAACTGAACCAAGGTGAACCAAGGAATAGCAGAATGTCATTATCTTCAAAATATTCGAACTGTCCCCTAAAAAGAGTGGAGTTAGATGACTTTGTCCTTAATAAGAAAGTTTTTTGCTGTGTTTTTGCGAGTTGATCAAACTCGAACTTCGTATCTCGCGGGCGCTCAATAAGAAAAATGTCACTAAATAATTTCCCTTTGACATCGCCCATCATTTTTAGAAAACTAGAACCAAAAAAACCAATAGTTCCACTCTTTAAAACCGCGAAGTGAAAAGGAAAAGTCCGATCAATATGACTTTTTTTTACTTCAATATTTAAATCATCCTTGCTCACCAGCTTACTTTAAAAACTTCATTATCATGTCCATTTTCTTTACTGTTAATATGGTCAATTTCTACAGGGGTTTCAAACAATTTCCCTAATCCTGAAAGTAATCCTTTCATAAAACCCACCAATCCATCTCGTTTTGAAATGTAATATAGTACTAATGAATTCTCCTCAATCTCTGCTATTTCAAACTCCGGAGGAGTCAGCTTTGGATAAAGCAACATAATTCGATCATGAAAGAGTGGTAGGTTAATTAAAAACTCTTTTAGATTATTCCCGCCAGCTTTCATTAAGCCACCATACTTCTCATTGCCGGTTTTTAAAATCCACCATTCTCCAAAGACAAACAAAATTTCATCTACTGAGACATTTAATTCTTCCGAGGCAGCTTGTGCTAATTTAAAAGTTATTGAATCATCATAGGGCTCAGTACTGATGAAATAATCAATTTCTATCCCACTGTTTAATTTGATAATATCCCACTTCTCCTCTCCAAAATTAGTGGTAATGAGTTCCTGAATTGATTTATTTACTAATCCGTACATAGTGCTTTAGGTTGTATTTCATTTACCTAAAGAAAAATCAAGCCAAGTCCACTACCCCTCTTATTTGGGTATTTACTAAGGATTACTAACTATAAAACCACTTCAAATTCCTAATACTGGAAGATCATTCCAGATTCTGGAATCACTCAGTGTTAATTTCCCCCTCCTGAATCATTTTATAAATCGTACTTTTCCCAATATCCAAAACCTTAGCCGTTTCTATCACATCGCCATTATTTTTCTTTAAATAGTGATTGACGATATCACAGGTGTGTTGCCTGAGTGTTTTATTTTCCATTAGAAAAACATTCTCTTTCTGCAGAGAAAAGAAACTAATATCTTCTCCTTTGATTTCTCCCTCATCAGCCATTACAGCAGCCAAGTCTATCACCGCTTTCAGCTCTCGTATATTCCCTGGGAATGGATATTTCAATAGTTTATCCTTTGCGTCTGTTGAAAGCGATAGAGGCGGGATTTTATTGCTCTTGGCAAATTCGCTTATAAAATGCTTCGCCAAAATCAGCACATCTGAACCTCGCTCTCTCAAGGGAGGCAAATCTATCGGCAATCCCATCACCCTGAAAAATAGATCTTCTCTAAAATTCCCTTTTCGCACCTCTTCAGAGAGATTCTTATGCGTCGCAGTAATCACCCTTACATCCAACTTCACGGATTCATTCCCTCCCACCCTGGTCAACTCTCGCTCTTGCAAAACCCTGAGCAATTTTGATTGAAGATTAAGGTCCATTTCAGCGATTTCGTCCAGAAAAATTGTACCTCCTATAGCCTCCTCAAACTTGCCTATTTTACGACTCATTGCTCCAGTGAAAGCTCCTTTTTCATATCCGAACAGCTCACTTTCAATTAGATCTTTTGGTATAGCAGCCATGTTTACTGCCACGAAGCTCTTTTTCTTTCGATCGCTATTATAATGGATTGCTTTTGCCACCACCTCTTTACCTGTACCAGTCTCACCGGTGATAGACACATTGATATTGGTTCGAATAGACTTTTCGATCAATGTGAAGACTTTCTTCAGCACTGGGCTATTTCCCAGAATTGATTTTTCAAAAGAAAATTTTTGTCCTAACTCCTCTTTTAAAGTCTCTACTTCTTTTTTTAGAGATTGATTTTCCCTGATCTTAATTACGCTGTTCCAGAGCAGGTCTTTTGTTGCCTCATCTTTTACCAGGTAATCACTGACTCCTGCCTTAAGTAGCCCCACAGCTACACTTATATCCTCCTGGGAGCTAATTACAACGACTGGAATAGTAGGATCAAACTCTTTGATCTTTTGAAAAAGCTTATCCCCAGATAAGTCAGGTAGGGAAAAATCTACGGTAATAAGGTCCGGCTTCTCGTGGAGCTTTGTAAGGCAAGCTTTGGCCGTTGAAAACAGATTGACATTATAATCCGGATTTAAACTCAAATGATATTCGAGTATCTGACCATACCAAGGGTCATCTTCCACGATAAATATTTTAAACTGGCTCATAGCGTTTCATTAGTCCAATAAGTTACAAAAAGGAAATAGAAGGGATACATTTTTTGGAATTTTTTCCATTATATGGAAAATACAGATTAGTGAAAATACATATACCTTTATTAATCAGTTACTTATGAAAATGGTTTATGATTTGAATAAATGTTGGCACACCGAAAAACAACTGGGATGACAACGATACAAATTCAAAAACACCAAAACGAAATCAATCATTTACTTCAGAGTGCTTTGAAATACGAGCCAGAGATTCAGCATAGGTACGCCATCGTAGTCCCTTGCTACAATGAGGAAAAAAGATTTGCGTATCAAGAGTTTAAAACGTTTGCCCAAAGCCACCCTGAAGTATTGCTTTGCTTAGTGAATGATGGCAGCAAGGATAAAACCTTAGCGGTGCTCAGAGGTATTCAAACTGAAAGCCCGGGGAATATTGTGGTTTTTGATATGCCTCAAAATGGAGGTAAATCAGAGGCTGTAAGACAAGGAATGTTATTTGTCCATAAGAATTACGATTCTAACCTGATTGGATTTTTGGATGCAGATTTAGCTACCACGCCTGAGGAATGGTTGATGATGGCAAAGTATAAAGAAAATCATCCTAAATACGGTGCTATAGTAGGTAGTAGAATTCAGCGTTTGGGTGCAGAGATAAAACGCGACGATAGTAGATCATTAGCTAGTAAAGTGATAAAAAAAATCATCAAGTCTATTCTAAAAGCAAATTTTCAAGACACCCAATGCGGGGCTAAAATTTTCCAAAGAAACCTCGTCCCATTTTTATTTAAAACCCAGTTCCAGACACCTTGGCTTTTTGATGTGGAAATCTTCCTCAGACTACAAGGAAAGTTCGGTAAAACCACCTTGCAAAAAGGAGTGCTTGAATACCCACTGCTTTACTGGTCCGAGATCGGTGATTCTAGGTTAAAGCTAAAAGACACCATCAAGATCCCTGTTCAACTTCTAGGGCTATACTATCACTATCAAATAAAAAGCAAACCTAAGGGAATCATAACCGCCAATAAATCAAGTGTATCACTTCCAAAAGCCAATTAATAATCTTATGAAAAATCAAAATAATTATGTCGCAATTATGGCCGGAGGAGTTGGAAGCAGATTTTGGCCAATGAGCAAAACCAGCTATCCAAAGCAATTTTTGGATATACTAAATACAGGAAAAACATTGATCCAGTCCACATATGATCGATACACTTCGTTTATCCCTGAAGAGAATATTTTCGTGGTCACGTCAGAAGAATATGTCTCTATCGTGAGAGAACAATTGCCCATGCTCCCTGCAGAAAACATAGTGGCAGAACCACAACGAAAAAACACTGCTGCTTGTGTAGCCTATATCTCCTTCAAACTGCAGAAAATCAACCCAAATGCTAATATGATTGTGGCACCCAGTGACCACCTGATTGGAGATTTGGATTTGTTTACCCAGACTTGCCAAAAGGCTTTAGATTATACTTCAAGTAGCTATTCTTTTGTGACACTAGGTATTAAGCCTACACACCCAAATACTGGATATGGCTATATTCAGTACGATGAGAACAAAAGCTCCGAAGGAATCTTTCAGGTAAACCGATTCACAGAGAAGCCTGACCTATCCACCGCTAGAGAATTTTTGTCAGAAGGAAATTACCTCTGGAATTCAGGAATATTTATTTGGAAGGCTGAAGACATTATTGATTCATTTTGGGAGCATTCTCAATACATATATGATTTATTTAAAGATATTGAGGCAGACTTAAATACTGAAAAAGAAGCTGAGGCAATCCGAAAAGTCTATGAGGTTTGTCCTTCTACTTCTATTGATTATGCCATAATGGAGAAAGCTAATAACGTCTTTCTAATTCCTTCGGATTTCTCATGGAATGATTTAGGAACTTGGAATAGTGCTTGGGAAAACTTCTCAAAAGATGAAGAAATGAATGCCAGCAATAGCAACAGCACAATTCTAGTAGATAGCAAAGGTTGCTTGGTTCATTCAAACGAACAAAAGCTCATGGTGATCGGCGGTCTAGAAGATTTGATCATCGTCAATACACCCGAGGCACTGCTTATCTGTAAAAAAGAAAATGAGCAACAAATCAAGGAATACGTCGCTAAAGTCAGGAAAGTAAAAGGAGAACTTTATATTTAGTAAAAAAGGATTAGCACGTGAAGAGTCAAGACACTATGTTATGGGAGGAATTTATAGGGAAAAGGCTGCTTTTGGTAGCCTTATCTCTTGGACTAATTACTCATGGGATAATTGTCTACTTCACCTTGCCCCAGACCTATGACGCCTATGTGCATATGTTTTTCGCGGATCATTATTCCAGGTTTTGGTTTGAGCCGTGGGAATATCGCTGGTATACGGGTTTTCTGACCATCAGCTATCCACCTTTAGTTCACCAGCTTCTAGCTCTGATCAGTAAAGTATTTCCGCTGAAAATTGCCTTTAGCATCTATTCAATAGTGATTTTTGAAGCTTTGATCATCGGAATCTATCGATTCACCAAGATGTTCTATTCGAAGCAGACTGCTGGAGTCGCAGCTATTCTGGCAGTGGTATTGAGCTCGCTAGTAGAGACACTTCACGTATATGGTCAAGTACCCACGCTCACAGGACTGGCTTTCTTGCTAAACTCATTACCATTTCTTTACCAATATTTCAAAACATCTGATTGGAGGTACCTAATCATGGCTTGGGCTTTTATCGGCGTAGTCGTGAGCTCCCACCATGTTACTGCTATTTTTGGAATGGTGTTTTTTATAGCTCCTACAGTACTAATGGCGCTGATAGACAGACACCCAGAGTTGGGAAAAAAGAATCTATTTGGAAGGTTTTTCCCTGATTTGCTAAAAGTCATTTGGGGTAATATGTGGCGAATACTACTCTTCGGTGTTACAACAATCATCTTGACTATTACGCTGATTTTCCCGTATTGGTATTGGAGTCGAACCGACCCTATCAGTCAAGTATCAATTCCTCATGGATCGAGAGACAATTTTCTCGAGGTTACCAGCTCAGGATTGGTTTTTTATATCATCCCTCTACTACTGATTTTCGCCTTGCTTCCGGCGATCTCCTTTTTGATCACCCGAAAGAAAAGACACCTAGGATGGGCAGTTTCCTTCTATATCTGCCTTTTACTTGGAAGTGGCGGCACCACCCCCCTTCCCAGACTTATGCTAGGCGAAGCCGCATTCAATATCTTGACTCTGGATCGTTTTGGATTTTGGGCTTCTATCATCGCCATACCATACATGAGTCATTTGCTGGTTTCCTTTTTAGGCGGAAACATCAAAAATTATTGGACAAAAAAATACGGGGAAACTTCACACTTCCTTATCTCAGGAGTGAGCGGTTTTTCCTATCTCCTATTTATCATATACATTTTTCATTTGGCTAGTTTTCGCCCGCTACAGCCCAAATCTGTGGAGATTGAGCCCATCATCAATTTTCTAAACCGGGACGATCACATGCGTTGGCGCTTTCTGACGCTTGGCTTCGGGGACCAAATGGCCTGGCTTTCTTCCAATACTCTGGCAGCTACGATTGATGGCAACTACCACTCCGCCAGAAGGCTTCCCGAAATGACTTCCCGCGCAGTGGAAAGATTGGAAAATGCAAAATACCTAATGGAAGAAGGCATGGCTTCATTGAACGACTTCCTCACCGTAGCAGAAAAATACCAGCTGAAATACGTATTCAGCAATGACAGGTATTATGATCCTCTCCTCTTTTACACAGGCTGGAATAGAACCATTAGTTTAGAAAATGGGATCATCGTTTGGGAAAAAGGCAATATTTCCACCATACAACCTATCAAACCGAAAGAGCTAAATCCTTTGCTTAAAAAAGCTTGGGGAATTCTCCCCATATCTACTTTACTGGTTGCTATAGGTCTCACTTTTGTTTACTTATTCTATTTCAAAAAAACTCAGGAAGAGCTGGTAGCAGATGAAGAAGTGAGCATATATCCCAAACCGGTAATTTATTTGACAGCATGGCTACCCTTTGTTATGTTCAGCAGCTTTTTGGTCTTTCAGATCTATGAGCTTTTACTGATCGATGAGCAAAAGGACCCTACGACTACAATTTATTCCCATTTTGATGATTTAGATTTCCAGCGATTTGAAGAAGCATTTCAATTTTTTACCCCCGGGCCTTCCTATAGTCTTGATCAATATTTACTGGAAAAATCAGTAAGCGATGGAGGTTTATTGCCGTCTTTTGCAAAGCTCGATGCACTCAAAATAGATACGCTAGAGCTGGAGGAAAATTCAGCCAAAATGAACGTCCTAAGCACTTGGAGAACTTCTTTAGGCAATAGGGAGAAGCAAGAAGTGATGAACTTGGAAAAATTAGGGTCCAAATGGTACATCACCCCTCCTAAACTTGACTTGGAAATTCCTGAAGAACAAGTAATTACTTACAATTACACACTATTCAAGAAAATGGGGAAGCGTAAAATCAGTAGTTTTCCAACCGTAAAAGACGACCGGATCAAGAAGCCATTTGCTGGATTTTATCAGGCAAATTTGATTCAAGTAGGTGAAGAATATAACCTTACCGGAGAGCTGATCAACGCCGATAATATCCCGATCACTTTAGCACTAAAAGCCGTGGTAACTTATGAAAATGATAGCTCAGCTACATTTTTCCCGAAAACAAATTTCCATTACAATCTTGCACCAAAGGCTTCTACCTGGTTTCAGTTACCACTGGGAATGCAAGAGTTGGAAGACCAAAAGAAAATTACATCAATCAGGCTGGAGTTAGAAACTGACATCAGTGAGCGTGGCTATATCAGAGGTGGCGAATTAGGCTATAAGACACTCACAGAAACTCCAGATGAAATGCTGTTTGAAGCTTCCATGAAAAATCCCTTTACCGTAGAAATAACTATCCCGGGTGTACTTATTTCTGAAAAAGACGATCTAGGAAGGATCCTTCAGGTAGACCTATGGACCTATCCTAAATCTATACGTAGCGGGCTGGAAGGTAATTTTGAAATTCCTTTCCAAAAAATAGGTTCAAACTCAAAGGTCCTCACCCACCTACCGATAGAACTTCAAATTAACGGTCAAAGGAGACAAATGCTAGACGAATTACCAGCAAGTCAACCTTCCCCAAATGAAAGAATCAGCTTATTGCCTCATTGTTTTTTATCTCAAGAAATCTACCTTCAATGAAACGACTACTATTATTCATGATAGGTAACTTACTTTTTGGCTGCCAGCAAGAAAAGGTTACAAAACCTGAGATGTTGAATCCAAAAGCAACATTTGTGGTCAACCTAGACAGTCTTCTATTTGAGGCAGAAGCACGTGAATGGCAGGCCTGGGTGAGTACGGCAGTTCAGGTTATTTATCCTGAAGTAACCCAACATGAGCAACAATTAAGCATTTCTATCAATCCGAAAAATGGAGTAATAGAAGGCTCTGCTTACCTTACGCTTCAGGCAGGAGAGGATCAATTTGTTTATCCTATTTATCTCAGAAACCCTAAAGAAACGCGCAATTTGGTAGATCTGCGAAGTCCGAAAACAGTCAATACTGATTCTTCAATGATTCAGCAACAAATTCTATATTCCTACGACCATTCAGGTAACCTATCTGTTTTGGAAGAAGGGGTATACTTCAAGGAAAATTCAATAGGATTAAATCCAAAAACAGGAACATTCAAAGGCATAACAGCAAGCAGACAATCCAGTTTCTATGTAGACCCTGGAACTGTCACTGAAATTCCCCTAAGTATTTCAATTGATGATTATGCAAGCACGGTTACATTCAAAGCTGGCCCACTAGTAGATCAATATAAAAACGAGGTAGCAGATGGTACTCTCGTGTTATTTCTCTTTGAAAAAGACAACTACCAAAAAAGAATTGAAGCAGTAGTAAAAGATGGTTACAGTATTCTGACTTCACCCTACTCCGAAGTAGAAAATGGTAAAATAAAAGTAAGAATTGCTCACATTTATTCTCAAACCTTAACTATCCAGAAGCTATGACCAGATGGATATTCCTAGGATTTCTACTGATAGTTGGGGCATTACTGATCTCCATGTCCCGACTTCAGGTAAAAAATGATGATGTCCCCTATTTTCTTAGATATGATTCGATTGCAGCTAATTCTAACCCTCAAATTGACCTAGAAATTGAATCAGTTATTGTTCCTTCTGAACAGCAAATAGAAAAGCTTTTGGAAGATTATGCAGCAATTTGGGCACATCTGAACGAGCTCTATCAGCATTCTAACCCTAAGCCCAATAAAGAACGATTTACAGAACGATTCTACGTCAATCTTGCTGAGAACTATCAAGAAGGCCCACCCGGTCCCATCCGACGAACGAATTTAAGTCATGCTATTCAGATAAAAACTTGGTCAAAAGACGGACTAGCCTGTAATATACTTGACAGTTTAGCTGTATTCCAGTATCGGTTTCCTGATAACACCAGCCAAACCAGCGAAGCAAAAATTGCAGTTAGCCTTCTATTCCAAGGAGACAACTGGAGATTAGATGCCATCAGATTTATTGAGGAAAAAACCACAACCCCGACACCATGAAATTAGCCTTCATTACTCCCTACCCACCAAGTCAAGTGACCCTTAATGAATACGGGTACCATCTTTCCCAAAGCTTCATCGGCAAAAAGGGCATAGAAAAGATCTATATTCTCACCAACAATCTGGAGGACAATAGCCAATATTCCAGGTACGCTACGGATGGACTGGAAATTATCCCGTGTTGGGATTTTGATAGCTGGTTTACAGTTTTGAATCTGAAGAAAAAGCTAAAAGAGCTGGCTCCAGACGCAGTAATTTTAAACCTACAGTTCATGACTTTTGGTGCTGGCAAAATTCCTGCGGCATTAGGTTTACTTACTCCCTGGATGTGTAAAAAGCTGAATATACCCTCCGTAGTCATCCTTCATAATATTACCGAAACGGTAAAATTGGATACCATAGGGATGGCTGATAGCAAATTGAAAGGCAATCTTTTCCTTTGGATAGGTGAGCAACTCACCAAATTCATCCTCAAGGCAGATCTAGTGGGTGTTACGATTTCCCAATATGTCACCATTCTCAAGGAAAAATATAAGGCTGAGAATGTGATTCTTCTTCCTCATGGAAACTTCGAGCTTCCCGAGCGTAACTACGTTCCAGAAGGCTCAAACAAGATCAACTTGATGGCTTTTGGGAAATTTGGTACCTACAAAAAAGCTGAGGTGATGATAGATGCAATGGAAATTCTTCAGAAAAAATATCCTGAATTGGAATTCACCTCCACCGTAGCAGGCACAGATAATCCCAACGTGAAAGGCTATATCGACAGCCTAAAAAATAAATATGCTCATCTACCCAATGTAGAGTACACCGGATATATCCCGGAGGAAAAGGTCTCTCAAATCTTCTGGGAAAGCACATTTGTAATTTTCCCTTACACTACTACTACAGGAAGCTCAGGCATTCTGCATCAGGCAGGAAGTTATGGACGAGCGTGCATACTACCAAAAATTGATGATCTCGAACGGGTGGTAGACGAAGAAGGATATGGTGGAGCCTATTTCGAAACTGATGATGCTGCGAGTCTCGCTCAGGCAGTTGCTAGCTTGATAGATAACCCAGAAGAACGTAAGAAGATCGAAGACCAAAACTACAAAGCAGCCAAAGGGCTACCTATGGGAGAACTCGCACAATGGTACCTAAGCCACATCCACACTCTCTTGAACCAAAGAAAATGATCTCACTACTTAGCCGGGCGATAGAAGCTTTCCTGCAGCTATTTTACCCTCTTTTCAGAAAATGGCTTGCCTATGATGTGTATGCCTATTTGGCTGTAGGAGCGATCAATACCGCTTTAAACATCCTATTATTTGCAGTTTTGTATGAGTTTATCCTTCCTAAAGAAGGTTGGGTAATACTTGACTACTCAATAGCCTCTTACACGCTTGCCTTACTTATTGCTTTTTTCGTCACCATTCCTACAGGGTTTTGGTTGAGTAAAAATTTCGCTTTTAAGAGCGCTCCCTCTGGAGGCAAGAAAACCACAAAGCAACTATTTAAGTACATATTAGTAGTTGGGCAAGGCCTTGGCAGTGATTACCTGATCCTCAAAGGATTGATTGTATTTTTTGAAATGGAACCCACCCTGGCCAAAATCTTCTCTACAGTCATCGTATTGACAGTGAATTTTTTACTTCAAAAGTATTTTACATTTAAAAACCACTAAGTATTTTCCATATTTTGGAATATTTCACTAAATATTCCTAATAATGGAAGGTGCGCCAAATGCAACTTATTGATTTTAAGGTTTTTATGAGTTGGCTTACAGATTGAATAAGTATTACCACTTAACAATCGGAGTCATGCTAAAAAAACTACTTTCCAAACTAATTTTCATTGTGCTTTGGACTTTAATAACAAGCATAAGTCATATGGCTTTAAGCCAGCAAGTTGGAAACAGACGTTGTCCTGAGCTTTACAAAAGAAATAACGGGAACGGACAGAAGGTTACTGAATATGCCTCAAACATCAGTCCTGCAAGCATTTATTTCCTAAGTGCACTTTCCAAATCAAATCAAGGGAATTTCACCTTTGGCTGGGCGGAGCCAATCATTTTTCCACCCGTTGTGACTAAATCATGGATCACAACTACCGACGGCAATACTTACTTAGATTGGGAATTTGGCAACAATGAATCTGGAAGTCCATTTAATCCTCCAGGAATTCCAAATGGAAATGAGGTGAAATATACTTTTTACAACAATAACCTTCCCACCGCAGGTCTAATCACTTTAGAATTAACAGACCCAATTGACGGATTACCTTATTGCACTTGTACCTACCCATTGACTTCGGGCTCATCAGCTGAAGTAAAGTTAGTTTCTGAAGAAAATTTGCGGGTAAGCTCTGGAAATGACGGTGGATTGGAAAGTAGAAGTCTGGGTACTGCAGTGGTAGAGCAGGTTTTTGAAAGATTCTCCAGTGGAAAAAACACCTTGAACTACAAAGAGAAAGAAACTCTAAAAAATTATAGAAAAGCTAAAGTAAACGGATTTGAACTCTCTTCTTTAATCCCAGATGAACAAATGCTGGGAGAGA
This sequence comes from Algoriphagus winogradskyi, assembly GCF_900182815.1. Taxonomy (GTDB): domain Bacteria; phylum Bacteroidota; class Bacteroidia; order Cytophagales; family Cyclobacteriaceae; genus Algoriphagus; species Algoriphagus winogradskyi. Next base: position 843,935 of record NZ_FXUA01000001.1, read on the forward strand.
ATTTTGTGGGGTACCTTACCAGTCCAGAAGAGTTGTTAGCTATCACCAATGCCGAGGAAGTTGTATCAGTTGACTTTCTGAATCAAGGAAATAACCTTGCGACTTTCTTTGCTACTAAAACATCGGAAAAGGTTTACGAGCACTCCAAATACGTGTGTGATAGGTTAAAGGGGGCTGAAATTTTGGCAATTGACAGTATTCAGATTGGTGAATTTAATTTGATCAGGAGCTTGCTGAAACCAACCTCTGGCCTAAATGAATATTCAATCTCTTTTTCCATCGGAATTACTCCAGCTTCGAATGAAATGCATTTGCAATCCGCATGGCTTTTGGAAGATTATGTTTCAGAGCCAAGTTTTTACAACTTCCAATTTTGGAGTGCTGATGGAAAACTCCTTCAGTTGATGATTGAAAATATTTTATCCCAAGTGAAAAACTTCGGATCACTGCATCAGACAGTGTCTAAAACAACACCGGGGATTTTTGTGAGCAAAACCCATAGAATCACAAATGATCCAAGCAAGGTGTCATTAAAAATCTGGAACCGAACGCTTGAAACCTCAGCTACAATCCAACTTACTTCCAAACCAAATGAAAATTCACAGACTATGATTACGAGTACTATGGAGGTGGAATTGACCCCCATGGGAACATCTTCAGTGGAAATCGATGCAAAAGATTATTCTGAGGTAAGTATAAGTTTGATAGATAAAAGCATCAAAAATGATTACCTCTATCAAAGTGATGGGATTTGGGCACATTACATCCCAACGGGTGGTAGTATCATTCAAAATCAAATTAGCAACACAGACAATTTTGAAGTTTTGGACGGCGACTATCCTATTTTACGAAATGTAGCGTTTTCTGCTTCTGGATCTGATTATGCCACTGTGTATAAGACCATAAAAGGAGGTGCAGTACCTGAGGACTTGAGTGAGTTCAACTTCTTAAATTTTAAAGCTTCCGGTCAAGGAGAAATGACCATACGTTTTGTGAAAAAATCAGTAGAGAACTTCGACGCTCATTACTACTATACTTTTGACCTAAGCAAAGAAATCAAAAGCTATAGTATACCCTTGAGTAATTTTCGATCAAATGAGTTTTCAGAAAATGTGAAACTTGATGATTTGGTCATCCTTTCCTTTACCTCTCAAAATCAGGGCTTAATAGCTATGAACCTGAGTGAGATTCGCTTTTCAAATAGAAATGAAAATCAAAAGAACTCTGTCTTATCGATAAAAGCTTACCCAAACCCATTCCAGGAAAAGACTAATATTCAGTTTGAGTCAAAATTTGGAGGGCAGATGCAATTAGGCGTTTATAATCTTGACGGAAATCTAGTGGCAAGTGATCTTATAGAAACTAAAGCAGGCCAAAATCAGCGAATTCTAGAATTGAACAGAGTGACTAAAAAAGGTATCTACATTCTAAAAATCTCTTCAAACTTAGAATTACTTACTTCAAAATTAATCATCAATTAAGAGTATTCTGACATAGAATCCATAGAAGCGGTTAAAAAAACCACCAAAAAATAAATCTTAAACAGGAATTTGGGGTGAAAAGAAAATGCAGAACACAAGTAGTAATCTCCTGTTTTATAACACCTTAAAGCGTATAATTACCAGTTTTTAAAAACCCTACTTTATTAACTTTTTGCCTTTTATTGTAAGTTTTTATTCTGTATTAATTAAATAACACAGAATAAAAGATTAATTATTTTATTTTTGTGGCATGGAAAAAAGTGGAATGAAATTCAAGTGGAAGGTTGCATTTCTGATAACGATTGCGGCACCTGTACTAGGTCTTTTTTGGAAGCATAGTCAACCTGTACTGGAAAACTTTGGAACTGAGAGTGATCTGAATTATGCGGATATAGCTTGGCTACTCACCGCATCCTGTTTGGTTTTACTGATGACGCCTGGGCTCTCCTTGTTTTACGGCGGGATGGTCGGCAAGAAAAATCTTATTTCCACAATGTTGCAGAGCTTCATCTCGCTGGGAGTAGTCACCATGCTGTGGGTAGTGGTAGGTTTCAGTATCGCCTTTGGGGATCCTATCGGCATTACCATCGATGGAGTAAAGTATGGTCTTTTTGGCAACCCATTCCAGTACATGTTCTTTGATCAGGTAGCAGAATTACCGCATAAGGCGCTTGGTTCCTCGATTCCATTTATCCTGTTCGCCTTATTTCAGATGAAATTCGCTGTGATTACTCCTGCGATCATCACAGGATCTTTTGCGGAGCGGGTTCGCTTTATAGGCTACCTTTTCTTCATTGGCATCTTCTGCATATTTGTCTATGCACCTCTGGCACACATGGTTTGGCATCCAAATGGGCTGATCGGTTCCTACTTTGGTGTGCTTGATTTCGCCGGCGGGACAGTTGTGCATATCAGCGCGGGTCTTGCTTCCTTGGCTGGGGCTTTATTTTTGGGTAAAAGAAACAAGCCTCATCACGAACCTTCGAATATCACCTATGTACTCCTCGGAACTGGCATGCTCTGGTTTGGCTGGTTTGGATTCAACGCGGGTTCTTCCTTAGGAGCCAATGCCACAGCGGCACTTGCATTTGCTACTACAACAATATGTTCCGCAACAGCAATGATGACCTGGGTGCTTTTTGATAGGATTCAGGGAAGAAAAATCTCTGCCCTGCAAGCTTGTATAGGTGCAGTAGTCGGGCTGGTAGTGATCACCCCGGCAGCTGGCTACATCACGGTTCCCGAAAGTTTCTTCTTTGGAGCTGTGGGAGCCATCGTTTCCAATTTGGCTATGCATGCGAAGTTTTTGAAGAAAATTGACGACACACTGGATGTCTTTGCTTGCCACGGAATTGGCGGAATTATGGGGATGATCCTCACTGCAATCTTCGCAGGAAAAGAAGGCTCTAGTTTACTTCATGGAGGCATCGGAGTATTCGCGTCACATATGGTGGTGCTAGTGGGTGTATGTCTTTTCTCCTTTGGGATGGCCTATGCTATTTTCTTTATCCTAAACAAATTTGTTACGCTGCGAGTGCGGGAGGAATACGAAGAAGTGGGACTTGATATTTCCCAGCATGGGGAGTCGATATAAGTATTTTACCTTTCCACGAAAAAAAGCCTCTGAGAAATCAGGGGCTTATTTCTTGTGAAGTTTCCTATTTCTTAATACCCAAATTTAGAAAAGGTCACAAAAGTTGAGTCATTTTCAATCCTATATTCTACACGTTTTTCTAGTGGTGCTCCATTAGTATAATATCCAGTAATGCTGGTTTCTTTTTTACCATCCGAATGGGTAAATGTCAAAGAATATGCACCATCAACAATATTATTTTTCATAGACAAAAAATCTGACACACGCTCATCAGCCTGAATATCACCCATAGCCAGGACTTCCAACTTCTCTGTGGTGCTAAATCCCACATTCGTCAGCATTTTGTCTGTGTTGTTTTTGATAACTACCTCAATACCTTTTTCCTCGTGAGAAACACAGGAAATTAAAGTCATAATTAAAAATACAGGCAGGAATTTTTTCATTTTTTAGTCACAAATAATAATCTAGTCAACTGCATAGTAATATCAAGTCCAGCTTCTGGAGAAGCAGGACAACAGTGGGATTTGGAATCACCTCTCTAATTCCTTCCTCATAGCAAGCCCAATAATTGGCCCAAACACTAAAGCAGGAGCTAGAGCAGTAATTACAATTCTTATCAACCCACTCAATGATAGATCAGAGACTGAAGCAAAAAACATTATTAATAAACAAGGTACCGTCCAGCAAACTAACAGGCATTTAACACCTATAAATACCCCATTCCTTCCTTGACTAATAGCCTGAGCAGCATGTGGCCCAATGAAATAAGCTATCGCAAGTGAGCAAAAGATTAACAAACAAATCATAAAAATTTGCATCGGTTCAATAGCAAAGCCAATTGCTAATCCACTACTGCTTTCCCCAATGGTTCCCACCATAATTAAGATCAACAGTACAATTGTTATAATGGCTACCGTACCTGTGATCAGCAGATATTTAATAAATAAAAAATTAGTATTGCCAGGAAGCTGTATCATAGTCTATGTTTTTAAATGCTTATCTAACTCTAACAGTCGGTTTCTCAAGTCTATTCTTTCATGGAGGATCCTGGTGATTTCCACATAATCTTCATTCACTTTTCGATAGAAAATTATGTGTCGATTTGACCTCATTCCAAGCAACGCTTTTGTGATCCCCTCGTAACTTTGACCTAAAGCTGGCTTGTATGCAATAACCTGGCAGGTTCCTATTAGGAATACTTGTCGGCTTGGTTTTCTGACCCCATATCAAATATATTATTCTATTTTGAACAATTGGTCAAAATGATTTCCGAGTGATATTGATGTGTTTTTGTTCATCCTGATGCTGTTTGGTTTTAATATACCAAAAATTGGTACATCTTATAACTACTGGGTTTTCTATAAATGAGTGAAATAACCAATTCCAACTAGGTTAAAATTCCTAAACCCCTCCCACCATAACCCAGAATTTCTGAAATTGACTTTCTAAGCAAAACGCAAGTCCAGCTTCCGGAGAAGCAGGACAACTGCGTCCTTTGCGTGAACTTTGCGAACCTCTGCGGTTAAAACTTTATGCTAGAAATACAGCACTTCAAAAAAACTTACCCCACCGGCTTTCAGATGGAGATTGATTCACTCCACTTGGCTAAAGGCATACATTTAATCAAAGGTGAAAATGGCTCAGGGAAATCTACTTTGCTTAAGGCTGTTGTCGGGATTCATGACTTTGAAGGGGAAATTAAGTTGGATGGGATTTCACTGAAGAAAGAACCTATCTCCTTTCGCAAGCTGGTCAATTACTCTGAAGCAGAACCCCTTTTCCCGGATTTTCTAAGTATGGATGAACTGATCGCCTTTGCTGCAGAAACCAAAGGAGCGGATCAATCTCAAATACCGGTTTTAAAGGAGATTTTGGGCATAGGTGACTTTTCCAAGAATCCCATAGCTACCTATTCCTCGGGAATGTTGAAAAAGACAGGATTGATCTTAGCTTTTCTGGGCAAGCCAAGCTTGATCATTCTTGATGAACCCTATACGACGATCGACGTGGGAACACAGCAACGATTAACTGAGCTGATCCATCGTGAACTGGAAGGCGGAGTGAGTTTTCTACTAACTTCCCATATCGCGGATTTCGAAGAGTTTTTCGCCTATGATTCTGTCCTGACTATCGCTGATGGCAACCTGATCCAAAGTCATGAATGAGCTATTTTTCAAGACTTTTGTAATCACTTTCTACCGGGCTTTTCTGGGATTTTTCATATTGGTCATCTTGGTTTTTGGTGTCTTTATGGAAATGAAGCAACACCTCATGATTGCCGAGCGACTGCTTCATGATTTTATAGGTTTTTATACTATCCTGCTGATTTTCCTGGGCTATTCTTTGGCTCAAAAAAGATTTCAGATTCGACTCCTGAATGACAAGCATTATAGAATCTTTCATCAGCTAGGCTTTTTCACCTGGCACCAACTTGGCCGAAACTTCCTGCCTGTTTGGCTGGCAAATCATGCCCTAATTTTAGTCTATTCGGTTTTGCTGACTTATGTAGGAATTGGGATTAATGCTGGTGGAAAGCTTGGGATACTTTGGCTATTTCTCATTGGTATTTTCTTGGCTGATATCACTCTCCTTTATTTCAAACTCAAAAAACCTTTCCCCGAAAGCACCCGAGTTAGACCAGCCATTTTTAGAAATCTAAGCTTCGAATTTTGGTTTTTGATGCATTTGAGGGAAAATAGAACGCTCTTAATTCTGGCTGTGAAAATCATCAGCATCTTCCTGCTGAATGGGTTTTTCTACTTCTATTTTGGTGGTGGTTACGACCTGCGATGGCTGGAGTTTGGGCTACTCTGCGCGGCCTATGTTCACTTTCCAATTTGGCTGGAGAAAGATGGATTTGAATCAGCGCAACTAAGCTATTTCCGTAATATGCCATTGAGTTTTTCTAGAAAGATCTGGCAACATTCAGTTCCTATTTTACTCATTCTTTTCCCAGAACTTGCCTTGCTGGTCTTTAAGTTTGGTACCCTCGAAAACATTCCAGATCTAGTCTTTTTGCTTATCCTCTTGATCGCTATCAATATGGGGATCTATGGTCTTATCAAATTGAGAAATGAGCAGGAGAAAGCCTTAAAACTTGGCTATTTGGTTTTCTTTTTCCTATTCCTGCTTGTGATATTCGGGATTCATCCGCTGATTATTTCTGCGGTTTGCTTGATTCCTTTTTTGGTTTCAGTGAGGGCTAGGTACTCGGTCTGAGTTTACCCCACCAATTCCTTTTCTATCTCTTCCAAGGACTTGCCCTTTGTCTCGGGCAGCACAAAGTAAATCACGAGGAACCCAAAAGCACAGATTCCTCCATAGAGCCAGAAGTTATTTGCCCATCCTAGATTCTCACGGATAGCGGGAAAGAAATAGGTCAGGGTGAAGTTCCCAACCCAGTGCGCAAGCGCTCCTATAGAAATCGCTGCTCCCCGGATTCGTGTAGGAAAAATCTCCGAAAGAACTACCCATAGCAAGGGTGCCAAGGTGAAGGAATAAAACATCACATTGGTCAATACAGCAAATACTACCGCATTTCCACCAAGATCTATGTAGAAAAAGTAGCCGATCAGACCATACAATATCGCCATCGCAGATGTACCGATCAGCAAGAGTTTCTTTCTGCCAAATCTATCCACTGTAAAAATGGTGATGAACACCGATAGCACCATCACCCCACCAATCACCACGATATTCAGCATCATCTGTTTGAGATTATATCCCGCTGCTTGGAAAATATCCGCAGCGTAATAGATCACCACATTGATTCCGCTCCACTGCTGTAGAAAAGCTAGAAAAATACCTATTCCCAATAGCTTCATAATTCGCTTTTGAAACAATTCCTTCAGATTCACCTGCCCAAAATCACCTTCCTTCAAGGTGGTTTTCACCTCAGCGATAGTGTCTTCGGCATAGGCATTCCCACCGATTCTTTGGAGAATGGTACGCGCCCGACCTTCTTCCTTATTTTTGACCAACCAAGGCACGGACTCAGGCACAAAAAACATCAACACAAAAAACAAGAACGCTGGAATAGCCTCAGCAGCAAACATCCATCTCCAGCCATTTTGCCCAGACCAACTGGCCGCGATCATCTCGAAAGTAGCATCATCAGCCAATTGGGTATCCGCAAGAGAAATCTGCCAGTTGATTATCTGAGCAAGCAAAACTCCGATCATAATCAGGAGCTGATTAATTGTGACCATTTTGCCGCGTTTCTCTGGAGGCGAAAGCTCTGCGATGTAAAGCGGTGAGAGGTTTAGCGCTACTCCCATCGCGACACCACCAATGATTCTATAGAAATTGAATTCCCAGAAAGTACCAGCCAAGGCAGTTCCTATAGCCGATATGGAAAACAATAAACCAGAAGCGATCAGTAATCTTTTCCTCCCAAACTTATCCGAAATCAAGATGCAAATCCCCGCTCCGATCATGCAGCCAATGAGTGCCGAGCTTGTTCCCCAACCCTGATCGCCCACCGAAGTAATATTGAAAAAAGGCTCGTAAAAAGGCTTGGCCCCACCTATCACCACCCAATCGTAGCCAAACAAAAACCCTCCCAAAGCAGCAGTAAGGCTAATCAGCCAAATATAAGTTTGGTTGTAAGTATAGGTAGGCTTCATGGGATCAGGTTAGGTTTTGGGAAAAAGCATAAAATCGAAGCCATAAAATAGGGCTTTTTGGGATTTCAGCAATCCTGTGGTTAACCTATAGGAATGTATCCATTAGTTTACTATTTCAGAAATAGGATAAAGCTTAGACTCAAAATAAAGATTAGCATTTATATTAGTATATCATTCGTTATGAAGACACTATGAAGCAAATCTCTAAATCGTTTGTAGAGAATATCAGGCAAATCATTTCTCAGGCGCAAGCAAATGCGGTTCGTGCAGTAAATCATGAACGGGTATTAATGTATTGGGAAATCGGAAGACATATCGTAGAAGAAGAGCAAAACGGAAAAGAACGTGCAGATTATGGGACTTTTCTCTTAAAAAACCTGGCTGAACTACTGGAAAAGGACTTTGGAAGCGGTTTCTCAGTTCGGCAATTAGAACTTTGTCGGCAGTTTTTCAACACCTTCTCAATTACGAACACACTGCGTTCGCAATTGAATTGGTCTCAGTACAAACTTCTGCTCCGTATTCAAGATGAAGACAAAAGAACCTACTATATAGAAGAAACCTGCAACAACAATTGGAGTGCAAGACAATTGGAAAGACAGATTAACAGTCAGTTATACGAACGTCTTTTGCTCAGTAACGAGAAAGAGAAAGTACTTGCCGTAGCAAAAAAAGAAGCTCAACCTGAAAGCCCAAGAGAAATAATTAAAGATCCGATGGTGCTGGAATTTTTAGGATTAAAACCACAAGCTTCATACTATGAAAAAGATCTGGAAAATGCCCTAATCTCCAATATGCAAACCTTTTTATTGGAGCTAGGTAATGGCTTTTCATTTGTAGCCAGACAAAAAAGAATTCAATTGGAAGATGATCCCTATTTCATTGATTTGGTTTTCTACAATCGACTGTTGCGGTGTTTTGTTTTGATAGAAATAAAAACACACAAGCTGACACATCAGGATTTAGGACAACTGCAGATGTACGTCAATTACTACGATCGAACTGAAAAGCAGGCAGATGAAAATCCTACGATCGGCATTATACTCTGCGCTGATAAAAACAATACCATGGTGGAATATGCCCTACCCAAACACAACACCAATATCCTAGCAAGCAAATACCAATTATACCTCCCTAAGAAAGAGGAACTAGAGAAAGAATTCGAAAAAATCATACAAGACAGTTAAGTAATCCTTTACTTACATGCTATCATAAAAAAGTTATCTTATCCAGCCACAGGATTCAATTCCGTATCGATCACCTCGCCGATCTTCGCTCCCGGGCACCAGGTATTCCAGTCATTGATCTGATTAGTATTTTCAGGATTCTTGAGTTTGGCGGTTGCGTCCATATAGATCACTGTCATTACTTTTCGCATTTGATCCGTCTGATTCGCTCCGGCACGATGGAAAACCCATCCTGAGTGAAAGCTCACCTCTCCCAAATCGAATGCTTCGATCACATGCTCGAAGTTATTGATACGAAGATTCTGTTTGATTTTCAGTTCTGAGTCATCCCCTATTTCCAAGTCTCTACCAAAAACAATCTGCTGGCTTCCGGCAGAAAACTCCAGCGGCCCCATTTCCAGCGGAGTTGCTTGAAGAGGAATCCAGGCTGTTATCGTATTATCGGAATCTATCGGCCAGTAATACTGATCGGCATGCCAAGGAGTAATTCCTCCACCCGCCTCTTTAAATAAGGCCTGATCGTGGTATATCCGAACTTGCTCACAGCCCATCAGATCCGCGGCGATTTGTGCTAGTCGTTTGCTTAGGACCAGCTTTTTCACTTCCTCAGATTCGGTCCACAAATTAAAAATCTGTAAGAATGCCTTGCTGTAAGTATCACGCTCCTCCATCGGTTTATCCTGCGTGTTTTTTCGCTGAACTTCTGCTGAAATCACTTCATTAAAATGAGCGACTTCCTCAGGACTGAGTACCTGCTTCAGTTTGATAAAGTTATTTTCTTGGTAAAAAGCTTTGGCCTCAGGAGAGATTGGATAGGGTTGATCGAGGTTATTCATGGGTTTGGGTTAGTTGCTTTTAAATTAGGAAGCTCAAATGGGTAATAAAATAGATTTTAATAAAAAGTGGTTTTTACCGCAAATCGTGTTAGTCCGAGCGGTGTCGAGGACATTAATGTTACATAAATTAAAAGGGGCTTCGACTTCGCTCAGCATGACAACACCTTCGCTCAGCCTGACAACTACAGAAAGATTAATTGTAATTTAATACAACTTAGATATCCACATTCGGCACTGGTAATTGGTATATTGTTATTACAAAACTCATTTTTTCAATTGAAATTGTATGAAAATATACTTCGTCTACATACTGAAATGCTCCGACAATACTTTCTATACAGGAGTTACAAATAATTTGGAGAGGAGATTGGCTGAACATTCTGAAGGCATAGATCCCTTTTGCTATACTGCAAAAAGACGGCCTTTGGAGTTAGTGTTTGTTCAGGAATTTCAAGAAATCAAAGAGGCTATTTCTTTTGAAAAACAAATTAAAGGATGGAGCAAAAAGAAAAAACTCGCAATGATTAATGAAGAATGGGATAAATTGAAAGAATTATCAGCGTGCAAGAATGAGACTTCTCATAAAAATTTAAAGGAGAATTAATATATGGCATGCTGATGAAAATTGACGAGGGCTTCGACTTCGCTCAGCCTGACATACGACTTCGCTACCAATGACGGATTATGTTTTTAACCGTAAATCGTGTCAGTCCGAGCGAAGTCGAGGACAATAACTTCATTTACTTTAAAAGAGGCTTCGACTGCGCTCAGCCTGACACCGACTTCGCTTAGCCTGACAATTGCGCACACCGCGTTAACCTCCGCGACCTTTGCGGTTTAAAAATAAGCCCCAATTCTCATCGGGGCTTCATATTAGGTTTGTTGAGTTATTTCTTCCTCTCCTCAAAAATCTTATCGATCAACTCGGTGTTTTTACCTCCGTTATACGAGTTATTCTCCTGAATGTAGTCAAGGTATTTCTCTATATATTCCTGACTTAGCTCTGAGCTATCACCATATTTTTCTCTCATATCATCCAACTGCTTATGCAAATCTGCTCTTATCTCTGCATAAGCTGGATCATCATAGACATTGGTCAACTCCATAGGGTCTTTCTTACGATCGATCAATTCCCATTCGTCATTATCAAAGTAGTAGTGAACCAGTTTATACTCCTTGGTAATGATCGCATAGTGACGCTTCACCATATGCACCGATGGATATTCGTAATAGTGGTAGTAAACCGCATCACGGGTCCACTTATCTGTTTCCCCAGTAAGCAAAGGCAACAAACTCTCTCCCTGCATATCAGATGGAGCTTCTATTCCAGCAGCTGCTAAGAATGTCTGTGCAAAATCCAGGTTCTGTACCATCTCATCTGATTTGGTTCCTCCTTCTACTTTGCCTGGCCAAGCCATCAATAAAGGTGTTTTGAAAGACTCATTGTACACAAAACGCTTGTCAAACCATCCATGCTCACCTAGGTAAAAACCCTGATCAGAGGTGTAAACTATGATCGTATTTTCCATCAAATCATTTGCTTCCAAATAATCCAATACCCGACCCACATTTTCATCCACAGCTTTGATCGTGCCTAGGTAATCCTGCATGTAGCGCTGATATCTCCACTTCATTTTATCCTCTTCCGTCATGGTTGGGTAGGCTTTTTTGAAGTCTTCATTCACTTTCATATACGCCTTGTCCCAGTTGGCACGCTGAGTTTCATTCATTCTGCCTACTTCTCTATCAAAAGCTCCCTTGTCCCAACCGGATGTTCCTTCTATGCCCAATTCGTCCATCACTTCCGGGTAAACTTTTGAGTCCCCAGACCAGTGCATATCTGTCAGAAGATTCATCTCAGCCTCGTGCGCAGCTCTACCTCTGCCTGAGTAATCATCGAAAAGTGTCGCCGGTTCTTTGAAAGTTCTGTTGGTGAATTCCTCTACATGTCTTTCAGCCGGAAGCCATTCGCGATGTGGCGCCTTGTGCAGGTACATCAACATAAAAGGCTGATCGGCCTTGCGCTCATTTTGCAACCAATCCAAGGTCATATCTGTGATAATATCCGTCACATAGCCTTCAACTTTGATGTTTCCCTCATTTTTGGTGATAAAATCAGGATTGTAATAAGCACCCTGACCTGGCAAAATCTTGAATTGATCAAAGCCTTTTGGACTGTTTCCGAAGTGAAGCTTTCCAAACATGGCAGTCTGATATCCTGCATCCTGAAGGATCTGCGGGAAAGTCACATTTGTGGTATCAAAGGGAAAATGATTATCCACTTTTCCATTGATGTGCGAGTGTTTTCCAGTCAAAATGGTCGCTCTAGAAGGCGCACAGATAGAATTTGTCACAGATGCATTAGTGAAAAGCATCCCCATTTTCGCTATGCGATCAATGTTCGGAGTTTCTATCAAAGTATTGTCGTAAGCAGAAATTGCTTGATACGCATGATCATCCGACATGATAAAAATGATATTTGGCCTCTCCGCAGTTTTTTCAGCCTCTTGGGTTTTACATGCAAAAGCAAGTATAGCCAAGGAGCCGAGGAAAAAAGATTTTAAACTATGCTTCATTTTAAGGTGGTTTTTTGAGTATTAATATTTGTGTTTAAAGATGTCAGTTGCAGCACTTTCATTGGTTTGCCGGATGCCGGATGTCGGATGACCGGTACGGCCTCAACAATTGATCTGACCTCTTCTTTTATTGCTTGAATTTTCATGTTGGCAGACAGGCTAAGAGACAAAAGCAACATAAGAAATACTTAACTTTTAACTTTAGACATCAGCCTACTTACGTCTCCCGTCTTCGGTCTTCGGTCTTCGGTCTTCGGTCTTCCGTCTTCGTTCACCTTACATCGGACACCCTACATCGGTCATCCGTCCTCCTCATCCCTCAATAAAACTCTCCTCAAATCTCAAGAAGTGACAAGTATATCCATTCGGGTTTTTTACCAAGTAATCCTGATGATAGTCTTCTGCTGGCCAAAAAGGAGTAAAAGGCTCCAAGGTGGTCACTACGTTATCAGGCCATTTGCCGGATGCATTGACTAAGTCAATCATTTCCTGAGCTTCCGCTTTTTCTTCCTCATTTTGGTAAAAAATCGCTGATCTATAGCTCGAGCCCATGTCATTTCCCTGCTGATCCACCGTCGTAGGATTGTGCATTCTGAAGAAGTAATCCAAAATTTCTTTAAAGGACGTTTGGCTTGGGTCATAGGTCAGTTCTATGCCTTCGGCATGACCTGGATGGTTTTTGTAGGTGGGGTTTTCATTTTCACCACCTTGGTAACCAACTTCTGTATCTACGATTCCCGGACGTGTTCTGAAGAGATCTTCCATCCCCCAAAAACAACCGCCTGCGATGTATGCTTTTTTAGTATTGCTCATTTTGTTTTGGTTTAGCGTTAATGCGTTTTCATTTACAAATACTGATCAACAGAAACTCTAATCATATCAATTAGTTCATTATCCATAAACTGATAATCATCTTCAATATCCAGAATCACTAAAGTTTTATCTTCTATCTCATCTCTAAAATTTTGAAACAATCTTTGTTTATGCTTCTTCTCCATAACAAAAATTATGTCCGCCCACGAAATAGACTTTGCAGAAACTTTAATCCTTGCAGAGGGCTCAGTTCCAGCTGATCTGAAATTGTGATCTTGCCTATTTTTATAAATCGCTTCTGCAGTTGGACTTCTCCAAATATTTCTACTGCAAACGAATAGTATGTTCATCTTTCATCGCTTAGATAAATTCAAATTGTGTTGGATTATCAATTCTGAAAATTAATATTCTCGATTGTCAAATATCATTTTCAAAGTAAATAATTGAACTGTTGAACTACTTCATTTCCTTACCTGCTCTACTAATTTTGACCACCTGTAGTTGTTGACAAAAGTATCATAGGATTTGGCAGATGCTAAGTTTAAGGCTACTTCGGTCTCCCGTCTTCTGTCTCCCGTCTTCTGTCTGGTAATTACTTTCCATTCCTCCTATTATAAACTTCCATATATTCATCCAGGAAACGCTTATCATTCGCATCGCTGTCTCCATACTTTTCGCGAACCTCCTCAAATTTCTTGTGCATCATTTCCCTCACCTCAGCATACTCAGGATTATCGTAGACATTATTCATTTCACTAGGGTCTTTTTCCAGATCGTAAAGTTCCCACTCATCGATGTCATAATAGAAGTGAATCAGCTTGTATCTATCGGTGGCGACGCCATTATGACGCTTCACGCTATGCTCAGCAGGATATTCATAATAAGTATAATAAACTGCATCTCTCCACTCTTTACTTTCTCCGCTGACTAGCTTTCTGAAAGACTCGCCCTGCATTTCTTTAGGAGCTTCAATACCTGCATAATCAAGGAATGTAGGCGCAAAATCAAGATTCTGAACCAAGTTTTTGATGGTAGTTCCTGGCTTGATTTCTTTTGGATACTTTACCAAAAGCGGAGTACGGAAAGACTCTTCGTACATAAAACGCTTGTCAAACCAGCCATGCTCTCCCAAGTAAAAACCCTGATCGGAAGTATATACTACGATGGTGTTTTCCGCCAGTCCATTTGCTTCCAAATAGTCCAAAACCTCTCCTACTCCATCATCCACGGATTTGATTGTACGCAGGTAATTTTTGATGTAGCGATTGTATTTCCAGATCGCGATCTCACGTTTCTTCTCCATGCTCAAGGTCTTCTCGTCCAGTTGTCCGTAAGCCTTCAGGAAAGCCGCATTCTTTGGATCAAAAGCTTCTCTCCAAGCCTTCAATTGCTCAGGATTGAATCGCTTTAAATCTCCTGCCAAACCAGTACTATCACCGTTAGGATTTACTTCCAACATCAAATCACGTCCCCAACGCATGATCTCATCAATCTCCATTTCCTGCTCACGAGCTGCTGTTCCTCTTCCCTGATAGTTTGTCTCTTCATCAAAGAAATTAGCCGGAGGAGTGAATTCCTTGTCATCATACAATGTCAAGTACTCTGGCGCTGGCTTCCAATTTCTGTGAGGAGCCTTTTGGTGATAAAGCATTACAAAAGGCTTTTCCTTATCTCGTCCATTTTCCAACCAGTCCAAAGCCAAATCGGTAGTAATATCTGTGACGTAGCCTTCTATTCGCTTTTTCTCCCCATTGATTAAAAAGTCGGGATTGTAATAGTGACCCTGTCCAGGCAAAACCATAGAATAATCAAAACCCTGAGGCTGTCCGTCCAAGTGGATCTTACCAATTAGTGCTGTAGTGTAGCCATTGGCCTGCATCAGTTTCGGGAAATTATCCTGATCCCAATTGAATGGCTGGATATTATCCACTTTACCATTCATGAAACTATGCTTTCCTGTGAGCAGAACAGCCCTAGATGGTGCGCAGATGGAATTTGTTACTGTAGCTCTGGTGAAAATCGCTCCTTCTTTTGCTATTCGATCTATGTTTGGCGTCTCATTCAACCCTCCACCATAGGCACTAATGGCCTGATAAGCGTGATCATCAGCCATGATAAAGATAATATTGGGCTTTTGGGGTTGCTTTTGCTCCTCCTTAGCGTTGCAGCTAAATGCAAAAGCCGCAACTAAAAAAAGAAAATAGAGTTTTGACTCAGACATAGTGTATTTTTTTATTGAAGTTCGAATTTATAGTTATTTGATCAAATCATGCAGTTTAGAAGAAAATCTATCAAAATTCCATGGCTTGTACTGTATTAAGTGCTGGAATTCAAAACAGAAATTAAGCACTCAATAAATCTACATCGCTTCGATAGAACAAACATTCCATTGTTAATGCGGTGGTAATATCATCGGAAAATTAACCTAATACTATTAGTGAACAAAAAATTAAGAGATAAACTAGGGCTCTAGCACTAATTTAATTATGTTAGTAGCGATTTACCAATAAAGGCAATTGTTTATGCCCCATATTTGGTATTCAACAACCCGATGTAATGACCTCAATAAGCGCATTAGACTTACTAATAATAATTGTTTACCTGCTGGCAATAGTTGTCATTGGCCTATGGTTTTCTTCCAAAAAGAGGAAAACTAGTAAAGGCTATTTTCTTGCGGGGAAATCTTTGACCTGGTCTGTAATCGGCGCCTCACTTTTTGCCTCTAATATTTCTACCGTTCATTTGGTAGGTTTAGCAGAATCAGGATTTATAGACGGCATAGTTTGGGGGAACTTCGAATGGTTCTCAGCATTTGAACTGCTCATACTCGCTTTTGTATTTATACCATTCTATCTAAGAACGAAAATCACCACGCTTCCTGAGTTTTTGGAAAAGCGATACGATCAGCGTTCCCGTATCATTCTTGCAATATTCAGCATACTGGCGGCTCTATTTATGCATATTGGTGTCAGCTTCTATGCAGGGGCGGTAGTTTTCGAGCAAATATTCGGAATTAACATCCTCAGCTCCATTGTAATTATTGCCCTTGCAACCGGGATATATACCATTATCGGTGGGCTTACTTCAGTCGTAGTCACCGAAACTATTCAGACAGTGATCCTGATTTTAGGTTCGCTAACGGTGACTTTACTTGCAATTTTTGCACTTCCAGATGTAGGAATTACTAGCTATGCGGAATTAAAAAATGCTGTTTCAGCCGACCGTCTCCATGCAGTAGCTTTTGATTCGGAAGCGAAAGGCTTCACTTTTCTGGATATGCTTTTCGGGCATTTGATTTTGGGTATATGGTATTGGTGTACAGATCAGACGATCGTACAGCGTGTCCTTGGAGCCAAATCAGAAAATCAGGCAAAACTCGGAGCCATTTTCGCGGGCTTCCTAAAAATCTTGCCTGTCTTTATCATGGTAATTCCGGGGATTCTTGCCTTTGCTTTATTCAAGGATGAAATAGGTAGTGACACTAAATCTGTGCTCCCGATTATGATTATGAACTTGATGCCTATCGGGCTAAAAGGATTGATGGTGGCAGCTTTACTTGCAGCTGTGATGAGTTCTGTGGCAGCGGCATTGAATAGCTGCTCCACGCTTTTAGTATATGATGTTTTTGGAAGAATCAACCCAAATCTATCGGATAGCATGAAGATCAGAATTGGACGAATTTCGGCAATAGTGGTTTTAGTGCTGGCTGTGGCGTGGTCTCCATTCTTAGGCAACCTTGGCGCCATTTTCGAACTCATCAATCAGATGTTTTCCATCTTCGCTCCATCTATAGTTGCGGTTTTCTTATTTGGAATTTTGTCTAAAAAAGGGACTTCAACTGCTGCTTTTGTCACCTTACTTGGTGGGAGTTTATTTGCCGGAGTGATTTTCATGATAGAAAAGTATATTCCGGTCGGAGGAGTAGATAATTACATTTCCAGCAGCGAGGGACTTGGTATCAATTGGCTTAGGCAAACCTATATTTTCTTTCTGATCTCCAGTTTGATTTACTGGGCCACTTCATTTACTGATAAACAAGCGAGTTCCGTTAACGGAGATTTCTATCTCAGCATAGAATCGTCCTCTACCAAAACAAAAGTGTTGAGTGCCCTCCTTGTAGCCATAATGCTAACCATTTACATGATTTTCTATTAAAGCAAATATGAATTTAAATCAGTCTCCTATACTTCCTCAGAACCCTCGCCCTATTGCAATTATAGGTGCAGGTGGGATAGTGACAAATGCTCACTTACCTGCTTATACCTTGGCTGGATGGAAGGTCATGGGAGTTTATGATTTGGATAAAGCGAAAAGTGAGAATGCAAAAGCTGAGTTTCCAATTGTATCTCAGACATTTTCCGATTTATCGGAATTGATTAAAGCCGCCACTGAGCAAAAGGCGATAATCGACCTTGCCGTCCCAGCAGATCAGATTATCCAGATTCTTGAGCAGTTGCCTAATGGCACGGCAGTGTTGATCCAAAAGCCAATGGGCGAAACACTGGCTGAAGCATCTGAAATCCATGAGCTTTGTCTCAAAAAGAAGCTGATCGCAGCAGTGAATTTCCAATTGAAGTTTGCTCCCTATATGCTAGCTGCCAAGGATATGATTAAGCAGGGATTACTTGGGGAAATATATGACCTGGAACTGAAAGTCTGCGTTTTTACCCCTTGGCATCTTTGGGGATTTCTGAAAGAAAAGCCTCGTATGGAAGTGCTCTACCACAGCGTTCACTACTTGGATTTGATTCGCTCATTTATGGGAAATCCCTCGCGGGTACATGCCAGCACCATCCGTCATCCCAAAATGACAGAATTGGCAGATACACGAAGCTCCATCATTTTGGATTACGATGAATTCACCCAAGCCAGAATTCTAACAAATCATGGACATGAGTTTGGTCTAAAAAACCAAGAATCCTACTTCAAAATAGAAGGAACAAAAGGCGCAATCAAAATAACAATTGGGCTATCTCTGGACTATCCCAAAGGTCAGGCTCCAAAGATGGAGTACTGTCTGTTAGATGATCCTAAAGGCTGGCAGGAAATTCCGCTGAAGGGTGGCTGGTTTCCTCATGCATTCATCGGCTCGATGGCGGCCTTGCAGGTAACCTGCGAAAATCCTGGAACTCATTTACCAAACAGTACAGCAGACGCTCTTCAGACCATGAAACTCGTCGAAACAGTTTACAAAGCATCCGAATCAGGTGGTACACCATTCGGTAAAATAAGTTGATCCTCATGAAAAAACTACTTTACATCACCTGTTGTCTACTATCACTTACAGCTTTTTCCCAAGAAAAGAACAAGCCAAATGTGTTGTTTATCATCTCTGATGATCTGACTACGACAGCCCTAGGAGCATACGGAAATCCGGCACCAAAAACCCCAGTCATCGATCAGTTGGCGAAGGAGAGCACACTATTTACCCGCGCGTACACACAATATCCAGTTTGCGGACCATCCCGTGCTTCCTTTATGTTTGGCTATTATCCCAATGCTACGCAAACCTATGGCTACGTAAGCGGTAGGGAAAATGTAGGTCCTGACCGACCTTCCTTGGCTGAGCTTTTTAAGCAAAATGGCTACTACACAGCCCGAGTGAGCAAAATCTATCATATGGGCGTCCCGATCGATATAGAAAAAGGGTCAGATGGAACAGATGATCCTGCTTCCTGGACTGAGAAATTTAACTCCCAAGGTCCTGAATGGACGGCTGCAGGTAAAGCAGAACTGGTGCAAAACAACCCTGACGGAAGCATAGAGCGAAAAGGTGGAAATGTGATGACTATAGTCCAAGCTGACGGGGATGACTTGGTACATTCTGACGGTAAAACAGCCGAAAAAGCATCCGAATTGATCCGCCAACATAAAGACAAGCCCTTCTTTCTAGCAGTAGGATTGGTTCGACCTCACGTGCCTTTTGTGGCGCCAGCAAAGTATTTCGATCCATTTCCATATGAAGAAATTAAGCTACCAGAGCAGGTAGAGAATGATTGGGATGATATACCTGAACGTGGGATAAACTACGTCACCAGTGTCAATGCGGAGATGAATGACGTGCAGAAGCAAAAGGCAATTGCTGGGTATTATGCAGCAGTTTCCTATATGGATGCGCAAGTTGGGAAGGTCTTAAAGACGCTGAAAGAAGAAGGATTGGAAGACAATACAATTGTGATTTTCACCTCGGATCATGGTTTTCACCTGGATGAGCACGAGTTCTGGATGAAAGTGAGTTTGCACGAAGAGTCTGTTCTCGTGCCGATGATGATCAAGGTGCCTGGCAAAAAACCGGCTGTAGTAAACTCTTTCACCGAGCTACTGGACCTCTACCCTACATTGGCTGACTTGGCAGGATTGGAATATCCAGCGGCTATTCAGGGGAAAAGTCTGGTTCCTGTTCTACACAATCCTAAGAAAAAAGTGCGGGATTATGCTTTCTCTGTCACGCAGGGAGGCAAGTCCTTTTTGATTCGCACAGATAAGTGGGCTTATATACAGTACAATGAGGATGCCTCAGCAGGAATGGAGCTTTTTGATATGGAAAATGATCCCCAGCAATTTACAAATCTTGCCCATGATCCAGCGCACAAAGCAACTCTAGATGAATTGCAGGCAATCCTAAAGAAAAAATTGGCTGAGGTAAGAGACAATGATTTGGGTATAAATTATCAAGCTTCGAAATGAAAACTGCATTGAAGAAAATAGCTTTAGCCTGCTTTCTGATTTCCATTTCAGGAATTGCTACTGCACAGTTTCAAGTGAAGCCTTTGCCTGTACAGGCAGTGCTGAAACAAGGCGAAGAAAATCAATTTCTAGACGGACCTTCTACCTTGAAACTGAAGGATTATTTCGTTTGGGGAGGTTCCGTAGTAAAAGGTAAAGAAGGGAAATACCACATGCTCTTTGCTCTCTGGGAAAGTGGGGCTGATAAAGAGCAGTTTAATAAAAGTTGGGTCCTGGAAAGCAAGATTGGACATGCTATCTCTGACTATCCTGACAGGGATTTTGAGTTCCAAAAAATTATTCTTCGAGGTGCCCGCTACGATGGAAATGTAGATGCTTGGGATGCGCAAGGCGTCCACAATCCACATGTGAAGGAATTTGATGGATCATTCTATCTCTATTATATAGGCGGAAAAGACCCTGGAGAGCAAATTGCTCCAGATGTGGATAAGAGAAATCGTGTGCAGCAAAGCCAACAACTTGGTGTGATCAAATTCGATTCCTTTGAAGATTTGGAAGCAGGGAAATTCACTCGGCCTACAGAGCCGCTATTAAGTCCACGGACACGTGTCAAGCCTAACCAAGTAGTCAATCCTTCTCCTGAAGGAACCGTAGCTAAGCCAGATAACCTGATTGTGGTGAATCCCTCCGTGGACTACAACCCGAAGACAAAGGAATACATGCTTTTCTTCAAAGGAAACATCTACGAACCATCCTGGAAGGGTGTTCATGGAGTAGCGACTGGACCCACACCTGTGGGGCCATTTACGGCAAGGGATGAATTCATCTTCGATGTACGTATGCCAGACGGGAAAATTGCCAGCACAGAAGATCCTTACGTCTGGTTCTCTACTAAATACGACTGCTTTTTTGCAGTGGTCAAAGACTTTACTGGCACTGTGGCAAGAAGCGAAAAGAAAGTTCTGGCGATCCTAAAATCTGAGGATGGCATCAAATGGGAAATCACGAGCGAGCCTCTTTTTATGAAACGGGAGGTTACTCTTGAAAATGGAGAAATCCTTCATTTAGATCGTCTGGAGCGACCTCAACTACTACTTAGTGATGATGGAATTCCGCTTTACCTCTATTGCGCAGCCGCTGTGGAAAATGTGAACGACAAAAAGGACGGAAGTTCATTTAATATACAAATACCTCTAGCAGTGACCCCTGCAAATTAAAACCTATGCAATCAACCTATGCTGTATTAAAATCAGCAAAACCATTTTAAGAATGAGAAAATCTATTGTAATTAAAAAAGGCCTTTCGAGTGACATGCGCTTTGACTTAAAGGACGGCGCGGGATCTGATGCTGTACATACCAGTCCCGTTTATGCCTATGCAGTCTGTAAGCTTGCCACTGATACTGAGTTGGAAGGAGTAGGTCTTGCCTTCACTTTAGGATCTGGAAATAAAATTGTTTGCGACGCGATAGAATACCTAGTCAAACACATAGAAGGTAAAGAGATCTATGAACTGATGTCCGACTTTGGTACCACCTATAAAAAAATGGCAGATGACCCAAACTTCCGTTGGTTAGGCCCGCATAAGGGCGTGGTTCAATTGGCTTTGGCAGCGATAGTGAATGCTTGCTATGATCTTTGGGCAAAAGCAGAAGGAGTCCCCTTGTGGAAATTACTTACTGATTTGAGTCCTGAGCAATTGGTAAACACGCTGGACTTCTCTTACTATGAGGACATTCTACCAAAGCATGAGGCTATTGAGCTGATCAAAAACCAGAAAGCTGGAATTGCATCACGTGAAAACATCATCAAAACTGGTTACCCTGGCTACGATACTTCGATTGGCTGGTTCAATTATTCTGACGAAAAAATCATCCAAAATGTGGAAGCTGCTATGGATAATGGGTTCGCTGCAATGAAACTAAAGGTAGGAGCTCAAAATGCAGCTCATGATATCCGCAGAGCCGAATTGGTGAGGAAAGTAGCTGGAGATCAGGCCACCATTATGTTTGATGCAAATCAGCAATGGACTTTACCTCAAGCAATTGATATTTGCTCCAAATTAAAAGAACTCAATCCGTTTTGGATAGAAGAGCCTACGCATCCAGATGATGTATTTGCTCATATGGCTTTGGCAAAAGCTGTCGATGTCCCCCTTGCGCTGGGCGAGCATGTTCCGAACAAGGTGATATTCAAAAACTTCATTCAATCTGGATGCATGTCATTCAATCAGGTGGATGCTGTACGGGTAGGTGGAGTTTCTGAGTTCATTTTGATCAGTTTACTTTCCCGCAAATACAATATACCGGTAGTCCCACACGTGGGAGATATGGGACAGATTCACCAGCATTTGGTCTTATTCAATCATATTACTTTGGGACATCCTGCTTTGCTTTTGGAATACATTCCTCATTTACGTGAGTATTTTAAGTCCCCGGCAATTGTCAAGGATGGCAAGTACCTAACTCCCCTGGAGCCAGGAATGAGCGCGGATCTTTTACAATACGAATACTCCTATTAAGGGAGCACGGTAGCCAACTACCAAAATTGCTCAACAGGTTTCTAAAACATTCTTCAAATGAATATTTCTTTTAAAAAAGTAGCCATTGCAAGGTATGCCCTAGGGATTTTAGGTTGGCTGTCGCTCCAGACAATTTGTTTAGCGCAAGATGATTTGCAAATTTCTAAATCCATTTTGCCAGTGGATACCGAAAATATCTTTCGAACGGAAGCTTATTACAATTGGGGCGGATCGATTGTCAAAGGAAATGATGAAATGTACCATCTCTTTTATTCCCGATGGCCAAAAACTACCAGTTTTAAGGGCTGGCTAGTTTACTCTGAGATAGCTCATGCTGTGTCGAGCAGCCCAACAGGACCTTGGGAATACAAGGAAACAGTTTTGAAGAGCAATGGAAAAGGGCATTGGGACGCCATAACTGCACATAATCCCAAGATCAAATACTTTAAGGGCAAGTATTACCTCTACTACATATCCACCAATTTGGGGGATAACTTAGATTATTCAGAAAGTGATTTAAAGAGTTTTAGCCAGAAGGATTTGAAAGATCCAAACAGGCATATTCTCAGATCAAATCAGCGTACCGGAGTGGCTGTTTCAAATTCGCTTTCTGGTCCATGGGTGAGACAGTCCGTGCCCCTTATAGAACCTTCAGGCCCTATCACGACTTTGACCGTGAATCCAGCGGTGACCCGAGGCAAGGATGGGAGATATTATATGATTGTCAAAGGTGATAAACCAAATGAAACAAAATTTATCAGAAATCAGGCTATAGCTATAAGCGATCACCCTGAAGGACCTTATGAGATTCAACCTGACCCGGTAATTGATTATTTGGACACCGAAGACATGTCACTTTGGTACGATGAGCAGCGTGAAGTTTACTATGGGATCTTCCATGCGTCTGATGGATTTATAGGTTTGGTCAGCTCTTCTGATGGTCTCCAATGGCAAAAAGCTTCAGAGTATCGAATCATGCCAAAAGAAATAAAGATGAAAGACGGATCTATCCTCAAACCCGATAGACTAGAACGACCATTTGTATATCAAGAAAGTGGAAATCTGATCACCTTAGGGTTAGCCGCTAAACAAGGCGATGATTCATTTATTGTTTTTATCCCGCTACATAAATAAGCAAAACCGAAATCCTTGTCTTTTTCGACTTAGTCCAATGATATCATCTTTTTTAAAATCGTATAATTCACCTATATGAGTATCCGCAAAGATGCCAGTCACCTTAGCTTTTTTGTTTATCTAGTCGGAAGATCGGTGACTCCTACACTGGCGGGACAGGCTGAAGTGGCCTCGATTCTTAAGTCTAACCTATGCTTTTTTGCTTTTGACACCATACTCAACCAAAAGCAGATATACATATTCCCTTAAAAGGGAAAACTCCTTTACTATTGAAAAGTAAGGAGTCCATGCCCATATTCTATTTTTCTTCCTACCAATTCCCCAGAATAATCCCCACTGTTTGAGCAGTAAATCAATATTTTACACGTTTTTAGACCTAAAGCCCTATTTTTTTCAAAAACTACTAGGACATCTGCACTATTTTTACTTAACTTACCCGCAGCTATCTAGAAATAGCTTTATTCAATTCCCTTCCTAGATAGCTGTCTACAACATTTCTATCCAATACAAACCACTTTGTGCGTATGAAAAATTCTACTACAAAAAATCTGAGTAGTATCAGAATGTGGCCTGAAACCAAAGTAAATTTTGGTATTCTTGGTTGCATCTGCCTTCTACTCTTTTTCCTGTCAAGTTCAGGATCAAGTATGGCCCAAACGTCTCCTATTGCCGTAAAAGGCACTGTAGTCGATTCAGAAGGCCTTCCATTGCCAGGATTGACAATTCTAGTAAAAGGTGCCACAGCTGGTACTGTAACGGATTCGGAAGGCAGATATTCCATCACTGTCCCTGGAGAAAGCACAGTTTTAGCTTTCAGCTACATTGGTTATCAATCCCAAGAAATCACTGTAGGTAGCAGGACCATAATTGATTTGGTCATGGAGGAGGATATTTCATCTTTAAATGAGGTGGTGGTAGTTGGCTATGGCACACAGAAAGTCACCAACCTCACTGGAGCTGTAGATGTAGTTGAAGGAAAAGTGTTAGCAGACCGTCCTTCTCCTTCAGTATCACAATTGCTTCAAGGAACCTCACCTGGTCTAACTTTTAGTGTTGGTAACAATGGGTTTCAGCCAGGGGCTGAAATGAATATTCAGATCCGAGGTATGGGATCCCTTAATGGTGGCTCTCCCTATGTAGTTATTGATGGGATTCCTGGAGACATGGATCGCTTGAACCCAAATGACATAGAATCTATTTCAGTATTGAAAGACGCTGCAGCATCTGCAATCTTCGGAGCACGAGCACCATATGGTGTTATCGTAATTACTACAAAATCAGGAAGAGGTAAACTGAAAGCAAGCTATTCGGGAAGTGTAGGGGTAGCTTCTCCTCAAAATCTTCCATCCATGCTAAACTCTTATGATCACGCCAAGGTAATTAATGAGGCGGGTGTATTTGGCGCTGGCGGAAGATTTTTCCCAAACAGAACAATTGACAATATTCTTGCTTTCCAGAACGGTGACTTTGACTTCCTAAGATCAAATGCCAACTTCCCTGCCGATGCTACTTTCTTTGAAACAACGCCTAACCCCAACAACGTAAATCAATGGGGTTTCAACCAATTTGGTAATGCAAACAGGGATTGGTTTGATGAATATTTCGGTAAGGGAATGATTCAAAAGCATGACCTCAGCCTTTCAGGTGGGTCTGAAAAAACTTCATATTACTTCTCTGCAGGTTTATATGGTCAATCAGGTGTCTTAAACTATGGCACAGATACTTTTGATCGCTATAATATCATGGGTAAGATTACAACTTCCATTACAGATAAATGGGATTTTACCTACCAGCCACGTTTTTCCAAGCAGATCAGGGAAATCCCTAATATGGACAGACAGGGTAGCTATGATCTGATTTTCCATCAAATCGCCAGAACCATGCCTACTAATGCTATGTACGATGGCTTTGGAAATATCATGATCCAATCCAAAATCCCTTGGGTAAACGATGCTGGTACAGATATCACTGAGACCACCGAAAACTGGCACACCTTTGCAACCGACCTGAGACCTACAGAAGGATGGACTATTCATGGAGATTTTGCCATGAAAAACACTGATATTTTTTATAGAAGTAATGAACTTACCGTATATGACCATTTAGTGGACGGAACAGTCACACCAAGTGGAAACACAGTACCAAGCAATACTAGAAGAACTCATTATAGTAATTTGTATTGGACTAGTAACATTTACACTTCTTACGAATTCCAGCTGAATGAAGTCCATAATTTCAAAGCTATGGTTGGAACCCAATTTGAAAAGACTCAAAACAGGAATTTATCTGGATATAGAACCAACCTATTGGTACCTAACGTCCCATCTTTGAACACCGCTGATGGGGAAATTCAAATGAATGAAAACCTTTTAACAGTAAGCACTCAGGGTTATTTTGGAAGATTCAATTACAACTTTGATGAGAAATACCTGATTGAAGTAAATGCACGATATGACGGTAGCTCAAGATTCAGAGAAGGAAACAGATGGGGCTTTTTCCCATCCTTCTCAGCAGGGTGGAATATCGATAAGGAATCTTTCTGGCAGCCAATCAGCCAGACGGTAAACACGTTTAAAATCCGTGGTTCGTGGGGTGAATTGGGGAATCAAAATGTAGATCCTTATCAGGATTTGCAACTAATTCCGCTATCTGGCAATGCAGTAAACTGGATCTTCTCTCAGGGCGGAACTAGACCAATCGGATTTGCTGGCACACCTTCATTGATTAGTCCAGACCTCACTTGGGAAACTGCAAGGTCTATAGACATCGGTGCTGATATGAGCTTCTTGGATAATCGTTTGAAGTTTGTATTCGACTGGTTTGAAAGAACAACTTTTGATATGATCGGCCCCGTGGATCCTGCGCCAGGAGTATTGGGTGCTACAGTACCGCAGTCTAACAATGCCACGCTAAGAACAAGAGGATGGGAAACAACCATTAACTATGGTCAAACGCTTTCTAATGGACTTACTTTCAATGTAGGCTTCAACATTTTTGACAGCCGCACATTTGTAACAGAGTATCTTAATCCTAACGGCGTACTTTCTACTTGGTATGAAGGTAGAGAGCAGGGTGAAATCTGGGGCTACACTGCCAATGAATTATATGCAAGCCAAGAAGACGTAGATTCTTACACTTCACAAGTAGACTTATCTGATTTGACAGGCCTTAGCTGGAATCCAGGTGACGTAAAGTATTTAGATATTAATGGAGATGGAAAAGTTGACAATGGAACTAATACCCTGGAAAACCCTGGTGATTTAAGCATAATTGGAAACAGTACTCCAAGATGGCAGTATGGTCTAAATCTCAATGCTTCCTTCAAAGGATTTGACCTTTCTATGATCTGGAGAGGTGTAGGAAAGAGAGACATTGCATTTGGCTCTGGAGACAATATTTTCTGGGGCTTCAGATCAGGTAATCAGTCCTCCTTATTTCCAGAACATTTGGATTATTTCAGAGACACTCCTGGGGATATGTATACAGGACTATATGAAGGCGATGCAAATATCAATTTAGACGCCTATTTCCCAAGACCTTATATTAATGATGGTCAAAACAATAAAAACAGATTGACCAGTACAAGATACCTTCAAAGTGGAGCCTACTTGAGATTGCAAAACTTGCAGGTAGGATATACACTTCCAGACCCGGTGTTGAACAAAATGCGCCTGAGCAATTTCAGAATGTATGTAACAGGAGAGAATCTATTGACTTTCTCCAAAATACCAGTAGGTATAGATCCAGTAGCTACCGGAAGTTCATGGGGAGCTGGAAAAACCTATGGAGCGGATAGAATGATATCTGTAGGTGTACAAGTATCCTATTAAAATGACGATGACAATGAAAAAATCAATATCAATATTTGGACTCTTGATTGTTCTGGCCGGAACTTTTGGATGCGAATCCTTTATAGACAATGCGCCTGAAGATCAAATTGCAGTTGAAGACTATTTCAAAACTGCAAATGACATAGAAAACTATGTAAAGAAGTACTATGCAGGACTTCCTACCCATGGTTCAGCAAATCTCCCTTTATCAGAAACTAGCTCAGACAATCTGATCGTAGCAGTCCCTAATGCAGTGATTCAAGGTTCACGCGCTCCTAGAAATGGACAATGGACAGGAGAATGGGATGACATTAGAAGTATTAATATTTTATTTGACAATCTAGAAAATGTGCAGGACGATCTGAGTTCATATGCGCAATTTCTAGGAGAAGCTCATTTCTTCAGAGCTTGGTTCTACTACGAGAAGCTACAGGTATATGGAGATGTGCCGATTTATACGAGTCAGTTACTCCCAGGTGATGAAGGGCTTTTTAAATCACAAGACCCAAGAACTGAGGTTGCTGATTTTATATTATCTGAGCTGGATTTTGCATTCCAACATCTTGGAACCAGAGCCAGCGTAGGTAATGCCAGACTGAATAAAGAAACTGCTCTTGCATTTAAAACGCAGGTGGCTCTTTATGAAGGCTCTTGGCAAAAATACCATGCAGGCACTGAATTCGGTACTAGCGGCGCCGATCCTAACAAGTACTTTCAGGAAGCTGTCATTGCAGCAGAAAAACTTATGAATGGTAGCTATACTGTAGGCGTATATTCCACAGGAAATCCAGAGTCAGATTATTACGATTTATTCGGAAAAGACAACATGTCTGATATAAACGAAGTTCTTTTTTACCGAATTGCCAGCACATCAGAGCAACTAGGTCATGAACTGCAGTTTTATACGACCAGACGCACAAGGGATATGTCTTTGACATGGTCTTTGATCAGTTCTTACCTCGGCAAGGATGGCAAACCTTATAACTATGAGGCCCTCACTCAAACTGCAAAGGGAAATGAATTTCTTAAGAAAATTGCAGAAGAAACTGATCCGAGATTACAATCCACAATCTGGATCCCAGGGGATTTAAGAGTAGCTAGCTCAGGACAGGTATTTGATAAACCTTTCTTGACTGGCGGATCCGAGGAACTTTGTTCAACCGGATTTCAAGTGAAAAAATTCTCAAACCCTTATTCTTCGGCAGCAGGTGCAGATTTTGGAGGATTAAGTCAAACAGGAAGAATATACTTCCGATACGGAGAAGTGCTACTAAATTATGCAGAAGCTAAATACGAATTAGATGGTACCATCGCATTCGAAGCTCTCAATTTACTGCGTGATCGAGTAGGCATGCCAGCGTTTGAAGTAATTCCTCAGTCTGAGTATGGAGCCAATTTGCTCGACTATGGCTATTCAATTGACGATGCACTTTATGCCATTAGAAACGAAAGAAGAGTGGAGCTAGCACTGGAAGGTCAGAGACCTGATGACTTTAGAAGATGGGCTGCTCATAATCTGGTAATTGGAAAAAGACCAAAGGGTTACCCTTTTGATCCTGCAGAATTCCCTGGTTTCACTCCTCTGATCGATGCAAATGGTCAGACAGACTATTTCAAGAACCAGTTGCCAAATGGATATGGATTCAGACCTGATCAGGATTACCTCACCTCAATTCCTTCTGATGAATTAGTGTTGAATCCTAACCTCGTACAGAATCCAGGCTGGGAATAAAAAAACTTCATAGGTTTAATTTGGGTTTATAAAAGTAAAAAAGGGGATTTATAATCTCCTTTTTTATTATTTCAGATTATCTTGAATGCCCATCTTTTTTTAAGTATCAATAAATCGAAATGGAAAAATCTAAAAAGATCAAAACAAAGGATAAAATCTTACTAACTGCCATCAAGCAATACAACGAAGTAGGCGTCCAAGGCGTGACTAGTCGGCATATTGCTGGAGAAATAGGCATTAGCCATGGCAATTTAGATTACCACTATAAAACCAAAGAGGATTTGATATTGGCAATCCATGAGAAAATGAGGGAAGAAATGAGTGGGATTTATGAAAATCAAAACACTATCATTTCCTCAATAGAAAACTTCCATTTGCTATTGATCCAGTTTGAAGAGTTCCAGTACAGATATAGATTTTTCAACCTAGACGTCCTGGAAATCACCCGCTCATTCCCAGAAGTAAGCAAATTGATACAAAGCACTTTAGAACTCAGAAAATCACAAACTGAACTTCTTTTCGAAAGGCTAATTGAAGAGAACTTTATCGCAAGTAATTACGCTGAGGAAGCTGAAAGAATACAACATATTATCCGTATGGTTATTTCCTTTTGGCTATCACAACGTGAGGTATTAATTACCTACAACTTTACTGAAAAGGGAGAAATGGTCAAAAGTATCTGGGCAATAATCAATCCCTACCTGACTGAAAAAGGCAAAGAAGAAAAAGAAAAAGTCATAGCCAAATACGGTTATACACAGATAGAATCAAATAATGAATAGTAAAACCACAGTTTTCTGTCTAGGAATAGCGCTTTTATCTCTTATTTCAACACAAGAAAACCTAGCCCAGACATCACAAAGTAAACCCAACGTCCTCTTTCTTTTTGCTGATGATCAGCGAGCCGATGCATTAGGGGTATCTGGAAATCCTTACATCCAAACACCAAATCTGGATCAGTTGGCTAGTGAAGGTAGCCGATTTGCCAATGCCTATGTAATGGGCGGAAATCATGGAGCTGTCTGCGCAGCAAGCCGAGCTATGCTTTTAAGTGGAAAAAGCTTGTTTCATGTCTATGACAAGCTCCAAGGTGAACGAACCATGCCTATGGACTTTGCACAGGCAGGATATTCTACATTCGGCACTGGCAAATGGCATAATGAGAAGACCGCATTCGAAGCTAGTTTTCAGCAGGCAAAAAATGTCTACCTAGGTGGAATGGCTGATCACTACAGTGTAGCGCTGCGTGATTACGACGAAAACGGAAAACTAGGTGAGCCAACCCATAAAGGCTATTCCACCGAAGTATTTGCTCAAGGCGCTATTGATTTCATTAATTCTCATGCGAAGGCAGGTTCTGACAAACCATTCTTTGCTTACGTAGCATTCACAGCACCACATGACCCTTACTCTCCGGAGGCAGGCTACATTTCTCACTATCCAGATGGTTCTTTGCCCCTTCCAGGAAATTACAAACCATATCATCCCTTCGAGTTTGATAATTTAATGGTCCGTGATGAATTGCTAACGGACTGGCCAAGAAAGCCGGAAGTGATCCAGATGATACTTTCTGATTACTATGCGCTGGTGACTCACTTGGATAGCCAGATTGGCAAAATCATCCAAGCCCTGAAAGACAATAATCTTTATGAGAATACCATCATCGTTTACGCAGCAGATAATGGGTTAGCAGCGGGAAGTCATGGATTGCTAGGAAAGCAAAGCCTGTACGAGCATAGCACCAACGTACCGATGATCATCAAAGGCCCCGGTGTACCTAAGAACGAGACTTTTGACGCGATGGTCTATCTCTACGACTTGTACCCTACCCTTTCAGAATTGGCTGGCTTACCTAAACCAAATCAGGTGGATGGAAAAAGCTTGGCTCCCATCTTAAAAGGAAAAGAAAAGGAAGTTAGAAATAGCTTATTTACTGCTTACCGATATACAGTGCGTGCAGTCAGAACAGCAGAATGGAAGTTAATTCGCTATCCTGAGCGTGATTATTTCCAGCTTTTCAACTTGAAAAATGACCCCTTAGAATTGAATAATCTGGCAGAAAACAAGGAGTATTCCGGAACTAAGGAAGAGTTAATCACTTTGCTCAAAGACTGGCAAAAAAACGCGGATGATACCGCAGCATTTACTACTAAAGTAATCAAGCCATTGGAATATGATCCAGCCACACTTTCCCGTCAACCAGATCGATGGCAGCCAGACTATACGCTGAATAGGTATTTTGGAAATATGGAAAAGTAAGGTATGTCTGAAGGTTAAGTTCAATTGTCTTCAAAAAAATCAAAAAAAGGGCTCCTAGGTAGGAGCCCTTTTAATTCACTATTAATTCTAAAACTATTCTTTAATACCCAGGATTCTGAGGAGTCAAATTTGGGTTATTCTGCATTTCTGGAAGAGGATAAGGCATTAAGTAATGCTTTGCCTGGAGCGTTTGATTAGAGCTTGGATTGGTATGTCCTTCAAAATTGTCAAATCCATTGGTAGCTTCATTGTACACTTTGCGCAAGCGAAGCATATCGAACCAAGTAATCTGCTCGTAGCAGAGCTCATGCCATCTCTCTCTTAACACCGCATCTCTGAATGTATCTGCAGTAAATCCGCCCACAGATGGAGTACTTAGTCCCGCTCTGTCTCGAATTCTCTTCAAGCTTTCAACCGCCAAAGCATTTGGACCCCCAACTTCGTTCTGTGCCTCTGCGTAGATCAACAATACTTCCGCAAATCTGATCAATGGGACATTGAGATTATTAGCTCTAGTGCCCGGCTGGTCTTTAGTGCCCAATGCCATCTGATTAAAATGCTTGAAAATATACGGAGCACCTAGGTCAAATTCAGCACCGCTACCATTCGTATAGTAAGTAGTATAAAAGAACCCTTCCTGATTCACCGCCCTCTTATCTCCAGGCTCATATGAATTGTAGAAATCCTCAGTCGGCACAGTACTCCCCGTACCTGAAGGTCCTGCGAATGTTACCGGCTTAAAGTTTGGAAACATATTATTCATTGGATTTCCAGCAACGATCACGTTGTACTGAAGCATGAAAATATGCTCTAGAATGTTGTCGTTATTCTCATCGTGGATTGCCTTATAGGTAGGAAACAAATTAATAGATAAAGGATTACTGTTAGCGTAATCGATAACCTCTTTTGACTTATCAGCAGCCATTTGATAATGAGATGCTCCCTTACTCAATGGAAATCCTGCCATAGTCAAATAGACCTTTGCCAACAATGATTTGGCAGCAGCCAAAGATGCCCTACCACTATTGTCCATCCATGGTAAGCCTGCTGATTCCGCCGCTTTCAAATCCTCAACGATCAAGGCGTAAACGTCCTCTTGCGAAGCAGGTGCCGGTCTAAAATCTTCAGAACTGGCTGTTTGTGGCAACGTAATCAATGGCACATCACCCCAAAGTCTAACTGCATAGAAATAAGCCCAGGCTCTCAAGAATCTTGCTTCACCAAGGATTTTCGTTTTCTGTGCAGCATCCATTGGCGTAATTGCCGGCACTTTCTCCAACACCAAATTGGCTTGCGCAATCACTTTATACAAGCCATTCCACCAGTTGATCACATGTTGAGTTCTTCCATCATAGATTAGACCATATAGGTTATTCAAATCGGAATTTTGTGCTGTTTCAGTGGTAGATGTACCTGTTGGAGCTTCCAATAATTGCCAGGTAGAAGAAAAGATTCCTCCATCTCCTCCTATAAATCGAGTATCAGCATAAACTGATGCAAGTGCTGCTTCGGCGTGGTCTGGAATAGTATAGAAACTTTCCGGTGTCAAATTAGAAGGATCCTCTTCCTCCAGAAAACTTGAACAACCTACAAATCCTGCCACTAATGCTCCAAATAAGAACAATCTGCCTGCTTTGTTATATATGTTATTTTTCATTGTTATATCGCTTTAAGTAAAACAAGGATTAAAGAGTCACCTGTAGACCGAACATAAAAATTGTAGGTCTTGGATAACTGTGCCAGTTCATACCCTGTGAGAACACATTACTACCGTCACCACCTCGTATAGGTGTTGTTTCAGGATCTCCATTGATATCTTTTCCTGTCAAAAGGAAGAAATTCTGAGCTGAGGCATAGGCTCTCAATCTACTTAGCTTGATAGCGCTGGTAACATTTGAAGGAAAATTATATCCCAGTAACAGGTTTCTACCTCTAAGGAAGGAACCATCTTTCACCCAGTGTGAATCCACATTTGTTACATATCCAGCACGAGTATCACGTATCTCAGCAATCATCGTATTTTGATTCTGAGGTGTCCATGCATTCAATACTGAAGTGTAGCTATTTGCTAAAGCCTGACGATCTTCACTTGGGTGAAGTGTCATATCTAGTACATCATTACCCACACTGTATTGCAGCTCAACAGTAAGGTCAAAATTGTAAAATCTGAAGCTATTGGAGATTGCTCCCCAGAAATCAGGACTACCGTTACCTATGATCATTCTGTCCGAATCGTTGATTGCTTTATCACCGTTTACGTCTAAATATTTGATATCTCCTGGAAGAATAGTGAGTCCATTTCTATAACTCACAAATTCCGCAGCTTCTGCTCTTTCTGCCTCACTCCAAGTACCTAATCTTACAAGTCCCCAGAATGAACCTACTGGCTCACCTACTCTGATTATGTTGGTTTGATTAGTAAAATTAGGACCACCTACACCGAAAATATCTGCTGGCGTAGCTAGTGATAAAACCTTGTTTCTATTTAGCGAAAGGTTAAAAGAAGTATTCCAGCTGAAATTTTCTGATTCAAAATTCACGGAATTTAGAGTGAATTCTATCCCTTTGTTCTCCATGGAACCTACATTGCTTCGAATGGTCGCATAGCCACTTGTTCTTGGCACTGGGGAATCCAATAGCATGTCAGTAGTTTTTCTGTAATACAGATCCACTTCCAAATTCAATCTATTATTGAACATTCCTAGCTCAACCCCAAAATCCGTCTGAGCTGTTTTCTCCCATTTCAAATCCGGATTTGCTAGTCTATTGATACCAGTTCCACCCACTTGATTCTCGTTGTAAATAGCTGAATAATTAGAGCTCAATAAAGAAAGTGAGGAGTAAGGCGGAATTTCAGAGTTACCTGTCAACCCGTAACTCGTTCTAATCTTCAGGTTTGAGATAGTTGAATTACCCTTTAAAAATCCTTCCTCAGAAACTCTCCAAGCTAATGCGGCAGAAGGGAAAAAGGCATACTTGTTATTGTCACCGAATTTGGATGAACCATCGGCACGACCAGTCGCAGTAAACAAATACTTATCATCCAGAATATAATTAATTCTAGCAAAATAGGAATTTAATGCTTCGCGCGCTGCACCAGAACCTACCCTTGGTAATTGACTTCCAGCTCCAAGGTTATTATACAGGAAGTAATCTGTTGAAAAATTCTGGATACTAGCACTCATGGAAGAGAAATTGCTCTCTTGCCAGGAAATACCCAGTAATCCTTCAACAGCATGTCTTTCAGCAAAGACCTTATTATAGGTCAAGTAATTCTCAAGAGACCAGAAGGTGTTTTTACTTAAACTTTTGGATGCGGTACCACTTTGACCTATGGCCAAGGTCCTTGTCTCAGATCTATCATTTTCTTGGGTTAGGATATTTACCCCCAAGGCAGTTCTCATTTGAAGTGCATCAGAAAACTTGATATTGGTATACGCACTTCCCAAAGTTGTTTGCGTATTGAGAATATATCTCCTTCCAGACAATCTGTGCATGGAACTCATGGTGCCCTCAGCAAATGGATAATCTCTGTTATTTGCAAACGTACCATCTTCGTATTTCACAGGAAGGAAAGGAAAATCCTCCACCATCTGTCTAGCTACCGCATCAGATACATCGACTAGATTTTCTGACTGATTGTTATAGCTTAGACTACCACCTACTGTCAACCAAGTTTTCACTTTATCTTCTATGGTAAAACGCGTAGAATATCTCTTTAAATAGGATGTTTTCACTAAGCCTTCATCATCTCTGTATCCTAAAGAAAGAGAATATGAAGTACGTTCGTTACCTCCTGTAAAGCCTAATTGATGGTTTTGAGAAAGTTTATTTTGAGTAGTTTCTTTTAGCCAATCGGTATCGTAAAGTGGATTTCCTTGGCTATCAAAAATACGCGGGTCAGTTCTACGGAGAGCTGGGTTCAGATATGCCCATTTGCCAGCATTCCATCCTTCTGGATCATATTTGGCCATATTTGCCCAAGCCAGATCTTCCACAGCTAGGTATTGCTCGGCATTCAATACTTCCGGCCTATTGGGACCGATGATAGGAACACTTAAGTCCACATTATAGGTCACACTTCCTTCGCCTGATTTACCTTTTTTGGTAGTTATGAGAATGACACCATTTGCTCCTCTGGAACCATAAATAGCAGTAGATGAAGCATCCTTTAATACTTCTACAGATACGATATCGTTAGGGTTGATGTAATCAACTGCACTACTTTGCTGATCCAAAGTACTCATCGGCATCTGGACACCATCTATCACATATAGAGGATTGTTTGATGAGTTGATTGAACTGAAACCCCTGATTCTCACAGTAGTTCTTCCCCCTGGTCTTCCTGAGTTATTGTTTACTTGAACACCGGAAATTCTTCCCGCCAAAGCTTGATTTAGAGATGCAGCTGGACGCTCTCTCAGTGCTTCTGCACCTACAGAACCTACCGAGCCCGTCAAATCACTTCTTTTGGTAGTACCGTATCCAATTACGACCACCTCATCTAATGCTGTTGCATCAGGCCTAAGAGTAATGTTGATGACAGATTGAGAACCAACTGTTACTCGCTGTGGCTCATATCCTATGTAGGAAAATATCAGCTCAGCATTGTCAGCCACAGTAATTGTATACTTGCCATCTATGTCTGTAATGGTACCAGAAGTAGTACCAGCTACTGATACTGTAGCACCAGGAAGTGGTAATCCTGTTTCATCCAAGACTTTCCCGGTTACAGTTACATCCGCTATTATTACATTTATCAGGGGATCTGCATTAGCACTTGTAATTACTATAGCACTAAACATAAGTTGAATTAAGAACCCATACAGGACTCTTTTAGACACCCGAAAGAGTCGTCTATGTAATGTTGATTTCATATTATGTGAGGTTTATTATTAAAATTGACTAAAAATATTCTGTAATTATTTTTCAAAAAACAGATTATCGAGTATTGTGCAGCGAGGAATTTTCTAAAATATCAACTGCTCCTTTCAAAGGTTCCTTTAGTTTAATTCATTGGCATTGTTTTTATGTAAAAATTATGTAAAACCTAGTTGAAACATCAAAGAATAAATAATATAAAACCAAAGAGATCTAATCTAAGTATTCATAACCAAGACCAAATCAACCTAAAAAGCATTAAAACACTGATAAACAAATCATTACACTCTATATATAAATGTCAGGTATCCCAAAACACCTATATAAAGTAATTCGTAATATAAAAAATGAATCTTATGCAAAAGCAGCATAGAATCACAATTAGAGATTCAAATTTTTAAAATTAGTAATACCGAAAGTTAAGATTTAACAAAATTATTAAACATATCCAATATTAATTGAACTAAACTCATTTAGAGTATTAATAAATCAATTTAAACATACCAGCCCTGTGAAAAAGACCTCTTCCTAATTTAAACAAAAAAATTTATCATTTGACCTGAGTAATAAAAAAATATTAACAATCAAAAATACAAGCTATTACCCTACTTAGCTAAATTTTACATTTTTAATAAAAAATATTAAATATAAATAAACCACCATTTCCTTTTTAGCAAAGAAAAATCTATCCATGATGGATTCTGATACCTTAAAACTCCAAATTGAACAATTTTAGTAATCATGTTTTTTATCAAATGAATTGAAAGCACCTCATAGACTAATTCATGAGTCCGGAAAAAATTAACTTTTCCCAATAAAATGTCCGAAAACCCCAATTTTCGTGTTCGGTTTCGTGACAGAAATTACCTTCAACCTGCGTGTATTAGCTAAAAATCGATTTAATTGAGATTGGAATAAGTATTGAATCTCTCAATCCTAAAAACAAACTATGCTAAGCTTCCTTCTTTGGTGCATCCTCTTTATCCTTTGCTGGCCATTGGCAATTATCGCTCTTCTCCTCTACCCCATAGTATGGCTTCTTTTACTTCCTTTTAGGCTATTGGGATTTGCTGTTGACCTTTCCTTTGACCTGATCAGAAACATCTTTATGCTGCCCTTTACTTTGGTAGGCAAGCGATAGAAAGCAACTTATTTGGAGTGATAGCGCTTTACCAATTTCATGATTTTATGGAATACTTCAGTATTTTCATAAATCCCTCTGAAATCACCCGAATGTGCACCGTAAGCAAAAATAGGAACCATAATCCCGGTATGATCATCAGAATGGTAAGCTAGCTCTACAGTTCCAGTTGCAATATCCCCCTGCGGAATAGAAACACCGCCTGTCTCATGATCGGCAGTAATGATGACCAAAGTTCCGGGATTTTGGTCTGCAAACTGTATCACTTCAGCTATTGCCTGATCAAAATCCAGCATTTCGGAAACTATCATGGAGCTGTTATTCTCATGCCCTCCCGAATCGATATTGGCTGCCTCCACCATTAGGAAAAAAGGTGTGTTTTTTTTCGCTAAAAAGTTAAGACCAAAGGCGGTGCTTTCTACCAAATATTCTCCTCTTCCTTCCAGCTTTTTAGGCAAAGCATCATTTGCAACAAAATAACCTATTCTCTCCGCCGATGTTTCGCCTAGACTCTCCACCATGGTGAAACCAGCATCTTGGAGATTTTTCGACTCTGAGGAAAATTTTGTTCCTCCACCAGCGATAAACATGTCCAGTTTACTCTTCGACAAATACGCTGAGATCTGATCTGCATCGTCACGCTCAGGATGATGCGCATAGAAAGAGGCTGGCGTTGCCCCTGTCAGTTGATCCGTGGTGATGATGCCGCTCGCAAAACCATACTCATCCAGGATGTCTGGAAGATTTGACAAAGCCTTTCCTTCTGAATCCACTCCCAAGGCTCGATTATTTGTTTTTTCGCCTGTGGCATAGGCTGTGGCTCCAGCCGCTGAGTCGGTTGTAAAATCGTCTGCCGCTTGAGTTTTCACCAAACCCAGATTCTTCAGCTGAGTCAGGTTCAATTGATTACCATTGGAAAATAAAGCTGCAGAAATCTGAGCCAAGCCATTACCATCCCCTATCATCAGAATCACATTTCGCACAGGCACATTGGCTCCATCCAGTTCGAATGTAGGCTGATACACTTCATGTTTTGAGGTATTATGATAGACATTTTTAGTCAGCTTACTGAGGTAATCAGCAGCCTCATTTGGATGATCTGTGTTGATGTAATCTTCTCCCATTTCATAGAAAGCCTTCCAGGCCGACTTGCTATCCGGTGATCCCCAAAAGCGCACAGGCTTACCAAAACTATGAACCAAATCAATGAAGTTTTGGAGCTTCGCACGTTGTTCTTCCACCATTCTCCCTTTTCCATTCCAAATAGAAAACTGCCTAAAACTTAAGCTGACCATTCCGATTTTATCCCAAGGCAAATCCTTGCTTAATTCCTTACTTTGATAATCAAAAAGCATCCAGTCCGGATAATTTTTATAATCGTCAGGTTTTGGTCTATTGCCTGAAATAATCAATTTCAATCCACCCGGATTGCTTTCAGAAAAAAGTACATCCTGATAGTTCAACATGCTTTGCTCTAATACTTCCAAAGTAGAATAGGCTTCCGTCTTTAGGTCCACCAGCAAATGAAAATTGATGGAAGGAATAATATCATTTTTTAAGCCTTCTTTAATGGGGTCTAAATACAAGCTTTCTATGGTACGTCGAGAGTCAATACTCTCCACTTCATGAGCAGCCATCAGAATACCATCTTGCAGGATCAAATCGACTTCAATGGAAGTAGCTCCTGCACCATAGGCCGTCCAAAACGGCACAGTCTGCAAATAGTCGTTGTGGGAATGGATTTGAAATGCTGCCTGATTCTGAGCAGAAAGGCCAAAAGAAATCAGTAGTAGCAGTAATAACTGAGTTGAAAAGAATTTATTCATGCCTAAAATTAGGGTATTCAATAGGATTAAATGCCTTCATTATGTTCAAAAAACAAAGCCTTAACATATTCATAAACTATAAAGCATTAGAGTAAAACATAGAATCCAGTTTAAAAAATTAATACCCTAATAATAAAGCTATTGTATGGCTGACTTCGATTTCAGATTCTTTTAAATCATAACATAAACATGAAGCAAAAAATAAAAATCATCTTCAAATTAGTAGGAACTTGCTATTCAAAATACATCTTATGAAAACCTCCACCAACGTACTGTTACTAGCTTTTTGCCTGTTTTTTTACTCTGCTATTTCTGCTCAAGACCTCAAAATCAACCAAATTCAGGTAATCGGCAGTCACAACAGTTACAAAAGTCAAATGGCACCGGAATTACTGGCTTATTTGGCCAAAGTAAACCCATCAGCATCTCAGAGTTTGGAATACGCACATATTCCTTTAGAAGCTCAACTTGATCTGGGACTTAGAAATTTGGAACTTGACGTGTACCACGATCCCGCAGGAGGAAGATATTCAAACCCGAAAGGATTGGAAATCATCAAAGCCAGCGGAGGAAATATTCCTGATTATGATCCTAGCGATGCACTTTCCAAGCCGGGCATGAAACTGTTCCATGTGCAGGATCTGGATTTTCAGTCTCACTACCTACTTTTTGCAGATGCTTTGACAGCACTCAGAAAATGGAGCGACAACAATCCTGAGCACTATCCTATTTTCATTTTGATCAATGCAAAAGATGGAAACATCCCCGGCACTCGCCCTACTTTACCTTTCACTGCTGCCGCGCTGGATAGCATTGACCTGGAAATCAGGACACATTTAGGAATGAATAAACTAATCACTCCAGATAGGGTAAAAGGAAAGTATGCTGATTTGGAAGCTGGCGTGTTAGCCGGAAACTGGCCTAAATTGGATGATGCAAAAGGAAAATTCCTTTTTGTTTTGGATGAAAGTGAGGAGAAAATCGATCGATATCTCGAGGCTAAGCCGGAGCTAAGGAATGCGGTGCTTTTCGTGAATAAAAAAGAAGGTAATTCTACCGCTGGATTCAGGATTATTAATAATGCAGTGAAAGATGAAGCCTACATCAGAGACCTAGTCCAGAAGGGATACATGATCAGAACGCGTGCGGATTCTGACACGAAACAGGCCAGAGCAAATGATTACACCACATTTGAAAAGGCAAAAGCTTCTGGCGCACAAGTAATCTCTACTGACTATTATTACCCTTCTACTTTCTTTAAATCAGAATACAAAGTTAATTTCGAAGGAAACACCTACGAAAGACCTAATCCAGTATTGGTCAACAAATAGCTTTACTGCATTATTTTGAACAAAAAATACCTTCTTCCAAGCATCCTTGGCGCTGCAATGCAATTAATCGGCGCCAATACACCGCTCGTTGCGCAAGGATCAGCTGAGATTGAAATCGCTTTTCTCTCAGACATCCATCTTCAGGACATTTATGCAGACCTGCAGTCACCTGATTTTAATGGAATTCTGAATCCAAAAACCGGTAAATACGCGACTATTCGCACCATGAAAAGTCAGTTGAATTCCACCCGCCTGTTCAATGAAAACTATTTTGCTTTCATCAGCGCATTGGAAGATTTGCGGGAAAAAGGGATTCAGCTCGTAGTGCTTCCAGGCGACTTTACCGATGATGGCCAACCGATGAATGTCCTAGCTCTACAGAAAATTCTTGAGCACTATTCCAGCAAGTTTGGAATGCGCTTTTTTCTGACCACTGGGAATCATGACACAGTGAAGCCTTACGGAGGTCTTGCAGGCAAGCGTGATTTTCTTGGCACCGATGGAAAGGAGCAGGCTATTGCTGGAGATGCAAAGGTATTCCCAGCTCTTGAGGTGGCGCAATCAGATCAAATCAATTACTGGGGCTATCCTGAGGTTACTGCTGCTTTGAGCAATTTTGGTTTTTTCCCTGATGAAAAAGACCTCTTTTGGGCACATCCTTTCCAGGAGCTTGACTATGAAAACTATTCTTTCGATCAGGCTATGGCCTCTGCTAACCTCGAACAGAGAAAGTTCCCTCTTTCGGATTCAGGGTTATTTCTACCGGATGCCAGTTATGTAGTTGAGCCTATCGAGGGAATCTGGCTGCTGGCTTTGGATGGCAATGTATTCACTCATTCGGGAAAAGATTTGAAAGAAGGCTGGAAAGGCTCCTCTGTTGGATTCAACCAAGCTTCTATTTCCAAAAAGCATCAGCTAGACTGGATTAAAAAAGTAGCTGCAGAGGCAGAAAAGAGAGGCAAAACGCTGATTTCTTTCAGCCATTATCCCCTAGTGGAGTTTCATGATGGAGCTTCCGAAGAAATGAAATCACTCTTTGGACCTAGAAAATTTCAACTGGAGCGCGTGCCTACCAACGAAACCAGCGAACTCTACGCCACGGCAGGCATCAACATTCATTTTGCCGGACACATGCATATCAATGACACCGGAGTTTATCAAGACCAATCAACCACCCATACCATGTATAATATTCAAGTACCTTCTTTGGCTGCTTTCCCACCTGCTTATAAGACTGCAAAAATCTCGAAGAAAGACAATTTTGAGATTGAGACTATCCCACTGACGGAAGTAGATCATATGAATGAATTCTTTGATCTCTATAGAATGGAACATAGATGGCTGCTGGAAAATCAAGATCCTGGAATTTGGGACACTACCATCCTAGCATCAAAAAATTACCTGGAATACACCCGGAATCACTTACTTGAATTGACCAAGTCCAGATTTATTCCTTCAGATTGGCCAGAAAACCTCGCCCTGCTGTTGCAAAATATGACGGAATCTGAATTAAGGAATTGGAGTCAAATCAATGAAAAAGAAGGGGAAATTTATCTTTCTAAAATAGTAAATAGGTTAAAATCCAGCTCTACACAAAGCGGCTCTAACCTAAGTATAATCGATGATTTCTACCTTTTGAAAAATGGAGATGACCTTGGTAAACGCCTCATTCCAGACAATAGGCTAGGTTTTTACAAGGAAATCATCCCCGTGATTATTCAAAAAACATATTCTCAGGAACAAATTCATAGTAAGGAATTGATTCAGTTTTTTAGGATTTTTGACCTGCTTTTCCATTCCCAGCCTGCAGATCATTTTTCGATTGATCTAAAGAAGAATACCATCAAAATGATTGAAGATTGATTTTCTGGAGTTTTACTTGATAAAGGAATAGCATCAAAAACACAATACTGATCGCACCGGGGGCACTCCTCAAAATACACGACCTGCGGAACCCAGAATGTTGTTTCTGGGCTAGTATTGGTCTAGCCTTAGGTAAGATGTTTTCAACCTTCTAACTTTCTCTTGCTTGCTCAACCTAGATGCTTTTTTCTTTCACCCTTCATTAGGGCTACTACTATCCTAAACAATCCCCAATCTATGAATGCCAAAGGCACGATGAGTAGCTTTACCTAGTCCTATTTTGCCCTAAAAGCGTACAAATAGCAAAGCCGATGAGTAATCTCATCGGCTTTGCTTTTAATAAGAGGTTATCAACTATTAATACCCTTGATTTTGCACCAAGAAACCAGAAACATTTGAGGCTCCATCTATTGCCCTTTGTGGAATTGGGAACAATCTTTTGTTCGGATCGCTATCGGTTTTCTCAGTCCAGCTATCTTCATATTTACCAAATCTGATTTGATTGGTTCTTCTCAAACCTTCCCAATAAAGCTCAAAGCCAGATTCACGGAATAGTATATCCAAATCAATCGAAGCCAAAGGAGCAGGTGTTTGCGCAGGACGAGCTGTTCTCGAAGTTCTGAGGGTATTTACATCTGCAAGTGCCCCTGCATTATCACCTTTTCTCAACTTGGCCTCAGCACGCATCAAATAAACCTCACCTAATCTCAGCAAAACGATATCTACACTGCTATTTGAACAGCAATTCGGCGCGGTTCGGCTAAACTGATATTTAGAGAATCGATTTCCAGTATTGTGCAAGCTACCCTCGCTGGTAAAATCCACCTGGAAGGTGTGATCCACGTAACGGATATTTGCTCCACTACTTCTTCTGTTAATCACTGGATAGATTTTCACTTTCCCATCAGTATCCCGAATAATCGCTCCGGTTTCATCTTTTCGCGGTCCCCAGATAATATTTCGAAGAATCCCTCGATCCATTTCAAACTCGGTATCTTCTACTGTGTAATAGTGATCTTCATCATTTGTAGGATTAACCCCTGTTAAGTCTTGAAGATTCTCAGGAACCATCGTATTGCGCATGAAGAAACGTGCATCTGCATCCGCAGGATCCACATTACCATATGCGTCATACCAGGTTTGCACGAAATCCGGTGTAGCAGCGACCGCATCAGTTCCTCTAGTGCTAGGGTACTCAGGTCTTGGAACCTGATCACCCGAAATTGACCAGTATTGCCATCTGCTATGCTCAGTCTGCAATACACCACGCTGGTCTAGAGAGAAAATAATCTCCTTATTGGTATTATTATCATCATTAAATAAAGCGAAGTATTCAGCAGACAAGGTATAAGGTCCATTGATTATATCAGTCGTGTATTCTATGACCTTATCCATGTCCTCAGTTCTGAAGTCAGGTGTACCATAAGGATCACGATATACAGCGGCATTCAAATACAAGCGCGCTAACATTCCCTCAACAGCATATTTATTTATTCGGCCTGGACCATTAGTGCTA
Organism: Algoriphagus winogradskyi; assembly: GCF_900182815.1. GTDB lineage: Bacteria > Bacteroidota > Bacteroidia > Cytophagales > Cyclobacteriaceae > Algoriphagus > Algoriphagus winogradskyi. The sequence goes on from NZ_FXUA01000001.1 coordinate 887,767, forward strand.
CTGATCACATTGACAACCGAAAGCAGCTCATTCTCAATGTAATCGAGTGCTTCTTGGCCACGCAAAATGACAGACTGTTCGTCAGAAGCATCTTTTCTGAAAACCAACCCCCAGTTGTCCAAAGCAAGCATATTCAAATATGCCTTCATTGCTATCATTTCATACAGTGGGTTTTGAGCATTCGTGTTCCCGTTTTCCACCTCTAGAGTCAATTGCTCCTCTGCCGCTACTGCTCTGGAAAGTGTCAAGGTGATATAAGTCCAAGAATCACCAACTAAGCTGTTTCCAGGAGTCATCAAATGCTGGTGTATAGCGATAAACTTACCTCCATCAAACCAATCTGTACCTCCACGGTAGGGAAGAATCCCTTCGTCTGAAGCTACTTCTTGAAGACCAAAATTAACGGTATGCATCCATACCTGCCGAAGCATCCCATATACTGGCGCAATAGACCCGCTGACGATTTCTGCTTCGCCAGTACCTGTAAGTGACTCATCGAGGATGTCTTCATCTAGTGTAGTGCAGCTTAGAAATGCAAGCAACAATGCAGCTACAGGAAGTATTCTATTAAACTTGATATTTTTCATTTTATTAAAATTTTCTAGAAGATTATCTGGTGATCTTTGAGTGATTAAAAGGTAACATTCAAGTTGATTGTGAATGTCCTCGCTCTTGGGTAGGTGAATCTGTCAATACCGAAAGTCTGAATTCCAGAAGAAGTAGAACCTGTATTGACTTCAGGGTCAAATCCGGAGTAGTCAGTTATCACGAAGAGATTCTGACCGGTAACTGAGAGCCGGATATTTTGGAATGTATTGCCCATTCCAAAGCTTGTTGGATTCACATTATAGCCCAATGTTGCGTTGTTAAGTCTAAAGAATGACCCACTCTCCAAAAATCGTGTTGACACCGTATTGGAGTTGTTGAAAGATTCCTCTGGATACTGTACGGCAAAATCTGTGGTATTATTTGATCTGGAAAGTTGGGCTTTGGTAAACAAAGACATGGTCGTGTGATTGTATATCTTGTTGCCAGCAGCTCCATTAAAGTTTAGACCCAAGTCGAAACTATTAAATCGAAAATTGGTATTAAATCCGTAGATGACCTTTGGTATAGCGCTTCCTACCACGCTTCTGTCATTATCCAGAATTTGTCCATCATTATTGATATCCACGAATTTATTGAGTCCATCTTCTCCGATTCCATCAAACTCAAGCATGTAAAAAGCGCCGATCGGTTGATTATTAATGTAGCCATTAATAGTGGCACCAGTTTGGCCTGCGCCCTGCGCTGCCCCAGTAGTCAAGACTGCGTACGGAGAATCTCTCACCTCATTTTTAATAAATGTGACGTTACCACCAATTTCATAAGAGAAGTTGGTTGATTCCTTACTAGCATAATTCAAAGTAAGCTCCACACCACTATTGTGGATTTCCATATTGTCGATATTATCCCAAAAAGTGGAGGTAGGCTGAACTGGATCTGCAGGAACTACCTCAAGGAGGATATTTGAGGATACCTTGTTGAAGTAATCCAACGTACCGCTCAATCTGTAATCCATCAAGGCAAAATCAATTCCGAAATCGATTTGGGTAGAAACTTCCCATTGCAAATTTGGATTTGCTAATCGCGTGAAGACAATACCGTAAGGGTAGCTATCTAACGTAGTTCCGTCAGTGTCTATTGGGTAAGTATTCAAACTACCTGAACCAGTTGCCAATCGATCTTCGGAATAACTGGCTTTGGTGATCTTAGACGGGATCTCCTGATTTCCTGTTTGACCCCAGCTCGCACGTACTTTAAGGTTATTGAAAATGGAGTTGGCCATGAAAGCTTCTTTACTCAAATTCCAACCCAATGCAAATGAAGGGAAGTATCCATACTTATTGTTTTGTCCAAATTTGGAAGAACCATCTGCCCGGAAAGTAGCTGTAAATAAATATTTATCAGCATATACGTAGTTCAGTCTGCCAAAGAAAGATTGTAATTCATTTCGCGTCGCAGAAGCATTTACCGTTGTTGGAAACTCGCTAGTACTGTTATGGTCCTGGTATCTTGGTTCTATATTGTTTGCAGCGAATCCTCGGTAATAAGTTCCTCTAAATTCGTCCAGAAAGGTCTGGTAAGAATGTCCTGCTAACACAGTAAAATTGTGTTTGTAATTGTTCCAATTATAGGTCAGGGTGTTTTCTACCAAGCTATTGGTATTGGAAGAAATAAGTTCGTCCAAGGTGCCGTCAGAGACATTAGATTCGTTGATCACCTCTGTATATGGCTTGTATTGCACATATCTGTTGGTGGTGGAATAATCCACACCTAAATTCAACTTATACGTCAAGCCATCAAAAATCTCAAAAGATGGGGAAATAGTCCCTAAAATCCGGTTGTTTGCCGCATCATCGCTGTACAAATCATATCGCTTGATTGGATTCAATGCATTTGTATTCAACAGCGTAGGTTCGCCATTCGTAAAAGCTGGAATTGTGGGGTTGAGCCCCAACATATCGCTAATCGTTCCAGTAATTACAGGTCTAAGGTTCTCTGTGTAAGCAGCTGTAAGATTGTAATCAATATTCAATCTGCCTTCGAAAGCCTTTTGATTTACGTTTAGTTTACCTGAATAGCGCTTCAAGTCACTGTTTTTCAAAATACCTTCTTGCTCCTGAAAGCCCAATGAAGCGAAATAGGAGAATCTCTCCGTATTGGCGCCACTCATGGATAAACTATAATCCTGAGAGAAGCCTACTTGAGTCAACTCGTCTTGCCAATTGGTATTTCCTCCGAAATCCTCCAGATTCCCTCCTACTGCCACTACTTGCTCTCTAAACTCATCCGCACCAAAGACATCAATCTGCTTTGCCATGGAAGACCAAGACGTTCCAACGGAGAGGTTCACCTGAGAGCTTCCCTTTTTGCCCTTTTTGGTGGTAATAACCACAACCCCATTTGAAGCGCGAGAACCATAAAGCGCAGTTGCACTAGCGTCTTTAAGCACATCGATACTTTCAATATCATTGGGATTTAGGAAGTTGAGCGGATTTGATGCTACTCCAGTTCCAGAGTTATCCAATAAAAACCCATCCAATACGTAAAGCGGCTGGGTACCTGAGCGTAAACTTCCGATTCCACGGATGATCACATTTTGATTTGCACCAGGCTCACCACTGGTAGAAGTAATGTTTACGCCTGCCATTTTTCCTTGCAACAGATCAACTGGATTTGTGATCACTCCCCTATTAAAATCCTCACTTTTAACAGAGCCAATAGCCCCAGTAACATCGGATCTTTTTTGGGTACCGTAGCCTATCACTACTAGTTCGTCTAGTTGGGTAGCATCAGGCTGCAACTGCACATCAATGATGGATTTTCCATTCACGGAGATTTCTTGGAGTATATACCCCACATAAGAAATCTGAAGAATAGCGTCTTCACCCACCTCAATTGTAAATTTGCCATCCAGATCAGTAACCGTTCCATTCACAGTACCTTTTATCTGAACTGTGGCTCCTGGAAGTGGCTGACCCGTTTCATCGGTGATCGTTCCAGTCACTGACTGTTCACCCGAAATCAAGGTAGATGTCGACAGACTAGTTCTAGTCTCTAGTTCTTTCGCAAGTAGTTGCGAGGAACTGGAGACTGATGTCCAAATCAACATACAGGTGGACGCATAAATAATTTTAGATAATTGTAATTTTGTATTCATAAAATTTATTGTATATAAAAGAGAACAATTCATATAAAAAACTAAACCAACCCTGTTAGCTTAGCCAAAATTCAAACGCAAAAGTACCGCTTACCTAACACAGTCCTGTTAAGGATATTTTAGGCTTATATTAAGTAAACTGAACCAATTTAAAGATCTATTATTTGCTCGGTAATGATTTCATCTCAGTAACTTAAAAAAACGACAAACACCTAAAAAGCCTTTAAAAATGTAAAATAAGGCCTTTCACAGGTTTTAATACTGGAATAACAATCCCAACAAAGAGTCAAAAAAAAGAAACAAACCAGCTTAAATTATTATTTTGTTAATTAATTAATATCTTTTGTAGACATACCTATAATTAAATTAACTTAACATTATATATACACTAGCTATACTCCCTAGTATTTTATTATCACATAATAATTTTAAATATGTCCACCCGCTTTTCTGCCAGTAAGGTAGCAAAGGCAAGGTAGGATATGTTAACCTTAAGAATTGAGGCTACTTCAGCCTGTCACGCCCTTGTGGGAGTCTCGGTTACTTGTAGTGAGCGTAGCTGAAGTATCGGTCTTATACCCTGACAGGCAAAAAAGCTAAGGCGACTTACTTCATTGCAGATCATCTTATTTTAAAAAACTCACAAGAATAAAGGGTTGCTTTAAGAAAGCTAAGCAACCTATCTCTCAACTTAATTGGTCAGAAAACCAACTTTTCAACAGTGAAAGGAAAAAGTAATTATTCATAGAATTCCTTCGCTATCATAATCATGTTGACGAATAGTTTATAAATTATATGATTATTAGCTTTTAATGATTAACAAAACCCAATTCCTGATGAAATCACTTTTTCCACGTCCCACACTGGTTTTTACCTGTGCTTATGTTTTCATTTCCCTTGTTTTTTTCTCCTGCCAAAAGCCAGAAGAAAAAACAATAACCCAAGAAATTGCCTCAGACAACCTGTTGAAGGATTATGTAATGGCTCCAGACTCTGCATTCAAATTTGAAGTAGTCCATACGGTCACGGGGGCAGAGTATGATTATCACGTCATCAAAATGACTTCACAGCACTGGCTCACTCCAGAATTAGTAGATAAGACCGAGTGGTGGCACTGGATTTCTATAGTGGTGCCTAGAGATACTCCCTTTGAAACAGGGTTGATGTGGATTGGCGGGGGAAGTACAAACACAAAAATGCCGGAGAACCCTGATGAACTGATTTTAGCCGCAGCGATGCAGACAAATTCAATTGTGGCACAAGTCCATAATATTCCTTTCCAGCCCTTAACCTTCGCGAACGATCCAGAAGGAGAAAGGTATGAGGATGCCATTATTGCTTATGGCTGGAGAAAGTTTCTGGAAGGAGGCGCTAAAGACGAAGATGCGATTTGGTTGGCTCGCCTCCCGATGACCAAAGCGGTAAAACTCGCAATGGATGCTACTTCAGAGGTAGTAAAAACCCTTTATGACAAAAACCTAAACAACTACGTCGTCGCTGGAGCATCGAAACGTGGGTGGACCACTTGGACAACTGCAGCTGTGGATGATAGGGTCGTTGCGATTATTCCAATCGTCATAGACATGCTAAACTTAGAATCTTCATTTAAGCATCACTGGAAAAATTATGGATTCTGGGCTCCAGCCGTAGATAATTATGTGAATGAAGGTGTAATGGACTGGATGGGAACTCCTGAATTTGATAGGCTATTAGCGATTACAGAACCTTATACTTTTGCTTCTGAGATGGAATTACCTAAGCTCTTGATCAATGCAGCAGGAGACCAGTTTTTTCAACCGGATAGCTGGGAATTTTATTGGAATGATCTGCCCGGTGAAAAGCATATTCAATACGTCCCGAATTTCGGACACGACTTAGGAGATTCTGATGCATTACCAAACATGATCTCCTTTTATTCCTCGGTGCTAAACCAAAAACCTAGACCTAAATACGAATGGAAAATTGAAGGAGACCTCATTTCATTTCAAGCGGATCCTGCCGACAAACCAATTTCAGTAAAAATCTGGAGCGCATATAATGATAAGGCTAGGGATTTTAGAGTGGATGTGTTTGGACCAAATTGGAAAGCAACTGAGTTAGAAATGGAAGCAGACGGACTTTATGAATTCCAGATGCCAGAACCTGAAACAGGGTATCAGGGATATTTTATGGAAGTCACTTTTGCAGGTCAGGCGCCTATGAAAGTAACAAGTGGTGTAGAAGTTCTGCCTAGATCCTATCCATTTGAGGAATTTGAACCTTCCCATGCTGTCTTAGAAAAATCAAACTAAAATTTTATAATAAAAACTTCCTTCATTTCTACATTTCCTTCCTATCCTTCTAAAAAAATAGTCTTCCATGGCAATTAATCATCCTCCACAGTTCCATCTGCATTTTCCCAAGGTATTAGCTTAGAAGTGTTCTTAGTCAGCTCCTTGTAAAAACCGAAATAGGCTCTCAACGCTGGCTTTGCAGAAAATATGGATTGGACAAGGTCAAAAGTCTCCAAAAAGAGCTAATATTTTTGAGTCTTAAACCTTTTGGCAGCTTATATGCAATTGAAAAAAACAATGTGATTATCCGCAATGATGCCAGTTGCCTTAGATTCTTTGCTTAACTGGTCGGAAGACCGATGACCGAAGACTGAAGTGACCTCAATTATAATTTTGAACAAATTCTAGATTGCTTTTCCCTCTTTACTGGTAGAAAAGCGGATATACATAAAAAACAAACTCTCATTGCAGAAATCAGAGCTTAATTTTTCGATTAAATTATAAAAAAACTTGTCAAAAGCATCATTAGGGGCACTTTTACTACTAATCATACTCCTTAGTGTGAAGCAGAATCTTTTTGCCCAAAATGAGAAAGATACTTCCAAAATTTCCATTACTCAAAAGGCCTTGGAGAAAGGAATGGATCTGATTACCAGATCAAATAGAGATTCCGTTTTAGTAGAAAAAGCAGAGGAAAAATTCCTTCCATATGAAGGAATGATCATCCGTAATATTACGATTGAAAACCTAGGATTTGAATTTTCTATTTATGGTCGACAAAAACCCATCGTACAGAAAGTTGGCAGGATAGCAAATAAGCTTCACACCAATACCCGCGAAAAAACTATCCGTCAACATCTTTTCATCAAGCCAAATCAAAAACTCAACCCTTACAAACTGGGCGATAATGAGCGATACCTCCGGGATCAATCGTTCATTTTGGAAAGTAGAATAATAGTGACCCCTATAGCCGGGACAGACTCCGTGGATCTGGCAATTGTCACCCGGGACATTTTCAGTTTTGGAGGCTCATTAAGCGGAACAATCCCTACAGCACCCTTGCTGAAAGTGTACAATGCCAACTTAGATGGACGAGGCCAGGGTTTTGAATTCGACATTCTATATGACCATGATCGAAGTCCAAAAACGGGGATAGCTTTAGCTTATACCAAGAGTAGTTTTTTGGGAAGTTTTGCGGATTTCACTGCCTATTATACCCAGTTGAATTCGGGAATCAGTGCCGGTGAAGAGAAAGAATACGCTACAGGCATCAGTTTAGAGCGTCCCCTTGTTTCTCCCTATTCAAGATTTGCAGGGGGAGCTGGATGGAGTCAAAATTGGTCAAAGAATGTAGATTCAAGACCAGATTCGGTATTTCTAGATTACAAATACAACATCATGGATCTCTGGATCGGCTATAATTTAGGGGCGAATAAAATACTCCAAGATAGAAAAAGAGAGTTTCTGGCGTTGCGGGTTTTTGATGGATATTTCATTAATCAGCCTGAACAGGAAGATGTGATTGATGAAAGTAGATATAATGATAGCAAGGGAATATTGGCAGAGTTTACGGTTTACGAGCAAGACTTTTTCAAAACCCAATATGTCTATGGTTTCGGGCGAACGGAAGACATTCCTTCTGGATACAATATCTCCACGACCTGGGGTTTTACAGAGACTATGGGTTACAAACGACCTTATGGAGACATCAATATCAATTTCAAGAGAGCCTTCAAAAGTGGTAGCTTTTATGATTTGAATTTAAATGGAGCTAGTTATTTAAGAAATGGCCTCGAAGACGCTGTACTTCAAACTGGGGGAACCTATTACACTCAGGCTTTTTCTCTTGGAAAATACAAAATCAGAAACTCTGCGAGTGTACTATACACCCATATTTATAAGCGACTCACTAACGATTGGTTAACTATCCGGGGTAATCTAATACCTGGACTGCGCGTGGAAGAGGTGGATGCCACCCGACGTATAGCTTTAGGCTTTGAGACCAGCCTATTCACTCCTTGGTCTTTGGTGGGATTTAGAGTAGCTCCATTTTCCTCATTTTATTGGGCAAAACTCAATTGTTACACTTGTGAAGAAAAATACCAGAATTACACTGGAATCAGTCTCGGAATGAGAATACGAAATGAAAACTTAATCTTCGGTACTATAGAATTGAAGGGCACCTTTATTCCCAACGATGACGAAGGCAATTCCAAGTTTGCTTTCAGCGTAAGAAAAAACTTGAGATTTAGGAAATCAGACATTTTTGTGACCGCTCCAAACTTGATAGTATATAACTGAGATCGTCATAATTAAGCTATCAAAGGAGGGGGAAAATGTGTCAAGTATGGCTCAAAAACCTAGTGTCAATTTCGCTGCGGATAATCATATTTTTTTTAGATGAACTTACAATTCCTTACAGGTAAGCAAAGGAAACTTGCCCTTTTTTTATAACTTATTTCATCAATCCAAATTTAAAATAACACTTATGTCAACCTTACTTTTCATTCTCTCCCTATTCAGCCTTTTACCCCAACCCGAAAAACCAACGGTGAAAATTCTCTCCTCTGGTTTTATCTACGAATCGGCTCCTTTCCCCTCTTGTCACGCCTCTACTTTAATTGAAACTGATCGAGGTATTATGGCTTCCTGGTTTGGCGGCACCTACGAAAGGCATCCCGACGTAAGTATCTACACTTCCCTTTTAGCAGACGGAAGTTGGTCAACTCCAGAAATGGTAGCTGATGGTATTGAAAATGAAGTTTTCAGAAACCCTACTTGGAATCCTGTTTTATATAAGAGCCCTGCAGGCAAAATTTTCCTTTTCTACAAAGAAGGACCTAACCCAAGAGAATGGTGGGGGCTATACAAAACCTCAGATGATGAAGGGAAAACTTGGTCAAAAGCCATTCAAATCCCGCCTGGAATGCTCGGTCCTGTGAAAAATAAAGCAGTGCTTTTAGAGGATGGCACACTACTCCACCCATCTAGCTTCGAAACCAACGGAGTTTGGAGCATGCATGTGGAAACTACAAACTCAGAAGGTCAGAATTGGAAGAAAACAGAAATCGACAATGGAGAATTTCATGCGATTCAACCAACTATTCTGCAATACCCAAACAACAAGCTACAAATGCTTGCCCGCACCCAAGAAGATGTCATAGGATCTACCTGGTCAATGGATGGAGGCAAAACCTGGTCGAAAGTAGAATCAACTGGATTAATTCACAATAACTCCGGGATTGATGCGGTGACTTTAAAGAGTGGGATTCAATTACTTCTTTGCAATCCAATCAAAGATGGAAGAAACAAGCTTTCTCTCATGATGTCCATGGATGGGATGAATTGGGAGGAGATATATGTATTGGAAGATCAGCCAAAAGGGGAATTCAGCTACCCTGCTATCATTCAGGGAAAAGACGGTACCGTTCATATGACATATACTTATAACAGAGAGAAGATTAAATATGTATCTCTCACTTTAGAATAATCATTAAAAACCCACAGTTACCTATAAAACAAACTGTGAATGGAAGGGCTATAATCAAAAGGGCTATCTGAAAACCATCAGATAGCCCTTATTATATAGGTTTGAGATAAAACAGGTAATTACATTTCTTTCATTTCGGACACCACTTTGGTAATAGTTTGCTTGGCATCTCCGAAAAGCATGAGACAGTTTGGATAGCCAAAAAGCTCATTTTCCACGCCTGCATAGCCTTTACCCATACTTCGCTTACTGACGATTACCGTTCTAGCTTTGTCCGCATTTAAAATCGGCATACCATAAATAGGACTTTGAGGATTATTTCTAGCTGCTGGATTTACGACGTCATTTGCTCCTACGATTAGCACCAAATCAGTATTTGGGAATTCATCGTTTATGGATTCCATTTCAATCAATTTGTCGTAGGAAATATTTGCCTCGGCGAGTAGTACGTTCATGTGTCCTGGCATTCTACCTGCCACTGGGTGAATAGCAAATTTGAAATCTATGTTACGCTTTTCGCATTGCTCCATCAATTCTCGGATTACATGCTGAGCTTGAGCTACAGCCATTCCATAGCCAGGAACTACAATCACCGAAGAAACTCCATCAAACAACATAGCCGTTTCCTCCACTCCAATTTCCTTCACAGTGATCGATGGGCCGTCTCCTTGTGCCTCATTCACCGTCTGCCCAAATCCTCCAAGCAACACATTGACCAAAGATCGGTTCATCGCCTTACACATGATCTGAGTGAGGATAATCCCAGATGCTCCGACCAGTGATCCAGCTACGATCAACACATTATTATTTAGGATAAAACCAGTAGCACATGCTGCCATACCTGAGTAGGAATTCAACAAGGAAATCACCACCGGCATATCCGCTCCTCCGATAGGGATCACCGTCAAGATACCCAAGAGCAAGGCAATTACAATTAAAATAATGATCAGCATAGGGTCAGTTTGATCCATTACGGTAAAGACCGCAGCTGTCAAGAATCCTAAAAACAGGATCAAGTTTATCGCGTGCTGTCCTTTGAAGGTAATCGGCGAACCGGAGATATTCCCATTCAATTTCAGATACGCGATCAAAGATCCTGTAAATGTCAGACCGCCTATAAATACCGAAACGATAATACTGATTACAGTTACGAGCTCTATGGATTCCATATTGACTTCTGTACGAAGGAAATAATCCGAGAGGGCTACAGAGAAAGAAGCTAATCCTCCAAATCCGTTGAAAATGGCCACCATTTCAGGCATTTTAGTCATCTCAACTTTATTGGCATAATACAAGCCAATGGCAGATCCTAATACCACGCAACCTAGTATCTCAACCAAGGAAATGGCATCGATCTGTAGCAAGGTAGCTACAATGGCTATAAACATTCCCAAAGCTGAAAGACGGTTACCCTGTCTGGCAGACTTGGTTTTATTCATCATTTTCATCCCCAGTACAAACAAGACTGAGGCGATCAAATACGCTAATTCTATGGCTATACTCATTTCTTCTTAAACATTTTAAGCATACGATCTGTGACAGTGTAGCCGCCGACTACGTTGATGGTGGCAAGCACCAAGGCTACCATTCCCAGCCATTTGCTAAGGGTGGTGTAGCCCATTTCGTTACAGGCTAAAAGCGCTCCTACTATGGTGATTCCGGAAATAGCATTCGAACCGGACATCAAAGGGGTGTGCAAGGTTGGGGGAACTTTTGCGATTAGCTCAAACCCCAGAAAACTTGCTAATACAAGTATATAAATCAGAATAATCAGTGCTTCTGAGCTCATAATTTGAAAAGGTTAATTCTTATTTATTTAATATTTTATTGGTGAATTCATGCACTACCTGACCTTCATAAGTGATCAAAACACCTTTGGTGATTTCCTCCTCCCGGTCTAGATTAAATCCATCTTTGGTAGCCAGATGCAGCAATAACGTGCTGATATTAGTTGCATAAAGCTGACTGGCATTGGTAGACATCAAGGAAGGCAAATTAGATTCACCGATTATTGTCACTCCATGCTTTTTCACGATTTGGTCCTTTTCAGAAATTTCACAATTCCCCCCAGACTCCACTGCCATATCAACGATAACAGCCCCTTTTTTCATAGTTTTCACCATTTCTTCAGTTACGAGAATGGGAGACTTCTTCCCCATCACCAAAGCCGTGGTAATAACTAAGTCTGAGTCCTTGATCTTACTTTGAATAAGTTCCTTTTGCTTTTGTAAAAACTCAGCAGAAACCTCAGCAGCATAGCCTCCCTCTACCTTCACTTCTTCTGCTCCTTCTACAGTCAAAAATCTACCGCCAAGAGACTCCACTTGTTCTTTGGTTTCGGGACGCACATCAGACACTTCTACGACAGCTCCCAAGCGCTTGGCCGTCGCGATCGCTTGTAGTCCAGCTACACCCGCACCGAAAATCAACACTTTAGCAGGCGTAATCGTACCGGAAGCAGTCATCATTAATGGAAAAATTTTCTCGAGGTAATTTGCTCCCAAAATCACAGATTTATAGCCAGCAAGATTAGCCTGAGAACTCAGGCAATCCATTTTTTGGGCTCTAGAAATCCTTGGTACAGCATCCATGGAAAAGGAAGTGATGGATTTCTTATTCAATTCTTCAAGGATTTCAGGATGATTATAAGCATACATGATTGACATACATGCACCACCATTCTTCATCTGAGCTACTTCTGTTTTGGTAAAGAGGTTCACCTTTAATAAAATATCTGCAGTAAATACCTCAATATTATCACCAACGGTGGCACCTGCATCCTTATAATCCATATCAGAAAAATTGGATCCAATACCAGCACCAGGCTCTACAATGACCGAAAATCCCTTTTTGATCAATTGCTTGATGACATCCGGAGTAAGTGCTACCCTATTCTCACCCTCCTTTGTCTCTTTTAAAACTCCTATTTTCATTTTAGGCTAGTTGAGTTTGTTTATTTCAATGCTATTTCATTTCAATGCTTCAAATAAAGTAGGAAATTCTGGCATGCACTACCTGCTTTATCCTGTTTTTTTACTATTTCTTGATATTTTATTTTGACAAACAGAAAAACCATAAAATAAAACTTTAACCAAAAAACTTGAAATCAACCAGTTATACCATCGATTGCACAACAAATTTTAACCGGATTTCTCAGCGAAAATTCTTTTTTTTAAAATAAGTAAGAAGAAAGTACCCCCTATTTCTAAAATTGGGATTTTAAGGAGATTTCATACATCACCCTTAGTCATTTGATAATTATTGTTTAACAACAAAGAGGATTCTTCCATGAAAATAAATCCCTATTTTAGAATACTTATTTGACTTTAAACTAATAACCTCATGCGCAAACCAAAGAAAAATTCCGAGGGACAAACCCGAAGGGATTTTATCAAAAATGCAGCAATTGCATCTTCTTTTATGATTGTTCCCCGACACGTATTAGGCGGTGTAGGATTTATTTCCCCTAGTGATCAATTGAATCTAGCTGCTATTGGAGCTGGTGGAAAAGGAGCCAGTGACATCAGAAATGCCTCAGTGAATGGGCGAGAACGAGTAACTGCACTATGTGATGTTGATTTTTCCGGTTCTGCCAAAGCTTCTGTAGAAAGATTCCCAGACGCAAAACTTTATGCGGATTTCCGCAAAATGCTGGACACAGAAAAGGATATCGATGCAGTGACAATTTCCACCCCAGATCATGTCCATGGTCCTGCTGCTAAATACGCAATGGAGCGCGGTAAGCATGTATATGTGCAGAAACCAATGACACATAACATCAAAGAAGCAAGAATGCTTACCGAAATGGCGAGAAGTCAAAAGGTAGTAACTCAGATGGGAAATCAAGGTGGTTCAAATGAGCTTTTGAAACTTGTCCAGAAATGGGTAGATGACGATAAAATCGGTAAAATCTCCAAAGTGGAAGTTTGGACAAACAGACCAGTTTGGCCTCAAGGCGGTGCTTTCCCTAAGCCGAATCCTAGTGCTAAACCAGACGCTTTAAACTGGGATCTGTGGCTAGGCCCATCACCGGAGATTCCTTATACTCCAGGACTTCATCCGTTCAGTTGGAGAGGCTGGTGGAATTATGGTACTGGGGCGCTAGGCGATGTAGGATGTCACTTGATCGATATCCCATTTAGAACCTTGGGATTACACTATCCAACCGATGCAGAATGTAGTGTAGGGTCTGTTTACAGTGGAATGTGGACGCCAGATTATCATCCTGACGGCTGCCCGGCCTCTTCTTTTATTTCTTTGAATTTTGCGGCAACTCCGAAAAGCAAGTCACCTATCAACATGACTTGGATGGATGGCGGTATCAAACCAGCACATCCGGATATTATCCCTGCAGATCAGGAAATCGGCGGTGGTGCTAACGGCGTGCTGATTATAGGTGAAAAAGGAATAATCGCTACTAACATCAATGATTCATCTCCTTTGATGCCAAAACTCTATCTGAATGACGGCACTCAGGAGTTTGGCCCTCAAACGGAAGAAAATATTGAACCAGAGTACGGACATCAACGAAAATGGGTTGATGCATGTAAAGCAGGTTTCGGTAGCAAGGAGCACAAAGGCTTGACATCTTCATTCGACTATGCCGGACCTATGACTGAAACTGTATTAATGGGTAACCTAGCCATCCGAAGCTATATGCTTCGCAGAGAAAACTCCAAAGGTCAAATGGAATTTTATGGTAGAAAGAAATTACTTTGGGACGGAGATAAACTACTGATCACCAACTTTGAAGAAGCCAATCAATTTGTTGGAAGGACCTACAGAGAAGGCTGGGAAATGTAATTTTTCCCTAAAAATGAATCATTCGAAACCCGTTCAAGTTGACATTGGACGGGTTTCGATATTTAAATGAATATACCAACACACCCTGTCCAAGAATTAGCCTAATTCAGCATACTAAATTTTCTTTCGTCAAGTGAATTTTAAGTTTATGGTGGAGCAGGAAATAGAATTTTTATGGCCTAAAACCAAAAAATATTCTGTAAATAAGTATTAAAAAAAATTGGATTTTATCCATAAATACTTTGCTTAGTTTTTTTTTAAACGACAAGCATTCTTAGATTGGCAGGAATTAAATAATTGATAAATGGCACAAATGATTAAAAAGGGGAAAGAGCTAATTCGTATCTGCCCAACCAACACGCTTAAAATTGAATACTCTGTAGATGAGGGTGAAACTTGGGCTCTACGTTATATGGGAAATCCAGCAAGTCCAGGAGAATTTTCAGAATTAGCTGATGGTGGTAAAGAATTGCTAGCAGAAGGGCCTAAAGGAAGTTTTTATTCTAAAAATAAAGGCAAATCCTGGCACAAAAAATAGTGGACTAGCAAGGGTATCGTTTATCCAAAAATTAATAGTTTCTGATAAAAATTTAAACTTTCCCTACTACCCCAAGTCTAACAAGAAAATCTTTTAGCCATGTTAAAAAAAGTCGGAATTGTTCTCTTAGTTATTCTAGTAGCCATTCAGTTTATCCCTTATGAAAAAAATGAGGGTTCTCCAGCTGCAGCCCCGTTATCGGGTAGCTATAATGTTCCGGACAATGTCGATAAGTTATTGGTGAATGCTTGTAACAATTGCCACACAAATAAATCGGAATACCCTTGGTATGCGAAAATAGAACCTGTCGGGTATTGGCTAAACCATCATATAGAAGATGGCAAAAGACATCTAAATTTTGACGAATTCACCAATCGCCCACTGGCTTATCAGAATCATAAGTTGGAAGAAACGATTGAAATGGTTGAAGAGAAGGAGATGCCTTTGGAATCTTATACCTATTTCGGACTACATCCTGAAGCTAATCTGTCGGATGCAGATAGAAAGGTGATTATCGATTGGGCAAAGGATCAGATGGCATATCTGAAAGCCACCTATCCAGCGGATAGCTTGGTAATGAAGAGAAGAAGTCCTCCTCCAGCGCAGTAGAAGTTTTAATCGTTTAGGATTCTAACTCGTAAATAAAAAAACAGGCTCAGATAACTCTGAGCCTGTTTTTTTTAGGAAGTTTTCTCCTAATCTACAGCCCCATCCTTTTTATAAAAGGAGGACTCTTTACTGTCTTTTGATAAAGAAATATTGGTGAAATTGACTCTATTTCGCTCCCCAACTATTTCTCCGTCCTCGAGCTTTTGCCATGCAATAGAAGTCGGTAAGCTTACCCCATTTACTTCAGCCCATTCATCGTACCTAATCCAGCTTGGAGGGCCTGGCTTCAATTCTTCCCCAAAAGTCGCTTTATATCCCAACCAGGCCATTTTCTTGGTTTCTGGATGGTAATGAAGCAAGTAAATATCTTCCGGGGCCTCACCCACATTGGCTTGGTAGGTGATTTTCACTCCAGGATAGCTTATTCCTTCATAAACCATCGGCTCAGCTGTTTCATAATTGATCCCTTCGTCAGCAAGAACAAAAGGCATGGCATAAAAATAAAACATCAGATCATGCCTGAAAGAGGGATCTCCCTTATATTCTTCAGCCTTATTCAATGACCAAGCAGAAACTCCGTCAAAACCTATGTCATAAGCCGGCGCCACTACTCTATCCATTCTAGAATGTAGATCTATCGTATGCACTTCATCAAAGCCTTCCTTTGGAATAGAAAACGACAAGGTTTTCATTTGATCCCAATTCTCTATGCCACCATGCGCTTCCAACACATCCCACAATTCCTGCGGGATACGTTGTTTTTTAAGATCGTACTGCTTTTCATCTTGAGCACCACAAGCTGACAAACCAAATAGTAATAAACTAACAAGGATAAAATTCTTCATAAGAGTAAAAGTGCCGGAAAATGATTTACTGAACAACATTACCCATGGCATTATTCGTCGTCAAGCATACAAAAGATTACTATCTAGCTTTTTCAATCCCACATTTACAAACCTTACTTTCAGTGGTTGTTTAAGCAAAAACTAGCTGAACCAATAACTATCTTAGGATTAATGCCTATTCTTTACGCAGTATCACCTATTTTTAAAACATGAGCAAAATCCAAGATAACGAAGTCAAATGGGGAATTTTAGGCGTGGGAAATGTCTGTGAAGTCAAATCTGCACCTGCCATGAACCTCATTCCCAATAGTAAAATAGTCGCGGTGATGCGCCGCTCTGAGGAAAAAGTAAAAGACTACGCCAAAAGACATGGAGTAGGTAAATGGTACACTTCCGCTCTGGATCTCATTAATGATCCTGAGGTGAATGCGATTTACATTGCTACACCTCCCAATGCACACCTCGAATTAGCCACTATCGCGGCCAAAGCTGGCAAACCCGTGTATGTGGAAAAGCCGATGGCTAGAACTCATCTGGAATGCCTGGAAATGATCGAGGTGTGTAAGCAAGCAAACGTCCCGCTATACATCGCCTATTACAGACGAGAACTTCCGCACTTCCTGAAAATCAAAGAATTGATGGATGCAGGAGTTTTGGGTAAAATCCGTACAGTCCACATCAATCTCAAACAAAAGCTGGACGCGAGTTTAATAACCAAAGTTGAGACCAACTGGCGCGTTGATCCAGAGCTAGCCGGAGGTGGATATTTCTTTGACCTTGCCTCTCATCAATTAGACTTGCTGGACTTTTTCTTCGGAAAAATCACCCATGCGAATGGATTTGCTTCCAATCAGGCAAAAACCTACGCAGCCGAAGACATTGTGACAGGTAATTTTGTTTTTGAAAGTGGGGTTTTAGGATCCGGAAACTGGTGTTTTACCACATCCAAAAATGCAGAATTAGACCAAACCATCATTTACGGTAGCAAAGGCAAAATCAGCTTTGAGACCTTCGGCAAAGGGGAGTTCATTCTGGAAACTGATGAAAAAGGTCTTGAGAAATTTTCCTTCGAACTACCAAAACATATACAGCAACCCTTGATCAAAACTATTGTTGGCGATTTATTAGGCACCGAAACATGCAACAGCACTGGTGAAAGTGGAGCCAGATCAAACTGGGTAATGGATCAGTTGGTGAAGGAAAGAATATAATACATTTAAGCTGTTCAGTTAATGTCTTAGCCTCATCTCATGTCTCACTAACCAAAAAAACACCCTCGCTTTGCATTTCAGCCTCCACCTTTGTCACGAATCGAAACGTTCTGACAATTTCGAGAGGCCAAAAATAGCAGCATTAAAAATTAATTTTCTCGAGATTATTTCCACTCTTCCGAATTTTCTTAACGCTTAGATAGTTTACTCTAGCATGTAGCACTTCGCTACTTTTCAACTATTCATTTTTAATCATCACAAACAATGGATTTAAAATTAGAAGACAAAAAAGCATTCATCAGTGGATCTACAGCAGGAATTGGTTTTGCTATCGCAAAGAGATTCTTGGTAGAAGGTGCTACTGTCATCATCAACGGAAGATCTCAGGAAAGTATAGATAAAGCCATCTCAGAACTGAAAGAAGAAACTGGATCGGATAAAGTCACAGGGATACCAGCTGATTTCTCTAAAGTTGAAGAAGTTGATAGTTTGCTTCAAGCCCTACCGGAAGTAGATATCTTAATCAACAATGCAGGGATCTTTGAGCCAAAGGCATTTGCGGATATTCCTGACGAGGACTGGTTTCGATTCTTCGAAATGAATGTCATGAGCGGAATCCGTCTTTCCCGACAGTATTTTCCAAAAATGCTTACAAAAAATTGGGGTAGAATCATCTTTATATCCAGCGAGTCGGGAGTTTTCATCCCAGACGAAATGATCCATTACGGAATGACCAAAACCGCCCAATTGGCTGTATCAAGAGGTTTGGCAGAACTGACTAAAGGTTCAAATGTCACCGTAAATACAATAATGCCTGGCCCTACCAAATCAAAAGGAGTGGGTAAATTCCTCGAAGACATGTCAAAATCAAGTGGTAAATCCGTAGCAAAGGTTGAAGAAGAATTCTTCCAGGATATGAGACCAACTTCCTTGATTCAGCGCTTTGCTTCTGTGGATGAAGTGGCGGATACCGTAGTGTATTACTCCAGTCCATTGGCTTCGGCGACGAACGGTGCAGCCATACGGGTAGAAGGCGGACTAGTAAAGTCAATTCTGTAAGATTCGCACTTCTGATACTAATGGAGTAATATTTTTATTCTTACAGAAAATCAATTCAGAAGCCCTGTTTCACGTAGAGACAGGGCTTTTCCATTTTATCAACCGCTCAAAGGGTTGAGTACAAAGAGCATGGGTACTACAGCTCCGAAGGTGCGAAACAATTCATGACCCTGTACGAAGTGCAGGGAAGCGATTTAGTTATTATCCTGAAGCTCTGAAGGTGCGAAACTCCAGAGTTATCCTGCTTCTCCAGAAGCTGGACTTTGACTGATTCAAATTTAACAATTGCCCCATCGGAGCAAACTCTTGGTAGCTAAATAAGGTCTAGCAATAATTGCTATGCCTTTTGGGACAGCACATTAGGCGCAAGTCTGAAGGCTTTAGCCAAAATGCATCAAAGTAGAATTGTCAGGCTGAGCGAAGTCGAAGCCCAACAAAATTTCTAACATCTTTCCCCATTCATCAAATCAACCCACAAACAGGATAGGTTTACTCAACAAAACCACTATTTTTCAATTGTAAGATAAGTAAGCTCCTAATCCTGAGCGCTTATTGTTAAATTCTTATTTAGAGGACTGCATTGAAAAATCAATCTCAAACCCATTATTCACCTCCATTATTCCTCCTTCTCATAGGAGGTTCACTTTTTATTAATTTTTCAGCATTTGGACAGACTGAAGTAGTAGAAGAACCTGCTTTTTGGCTTTGGCAATTCCTAGGTAGGCTTCATCCTCTGATCGTCCATTTCCCTATCGCGCTGATAGTGGTAGCGGCTTTGATGGAGCTCTTCACCTTCGGGAAATTTAATTCCAAGATCAGGCCTGGAATTCTGATTTTAGCGGTTATTGGCGCTGTTAGTGCAATTATAGCTGCTCCCATGGGTTGGCTTTTGGCAACAAATGAAGGGACATCCGGCGAACTTTTGGATCTGCACCAATGGATAGGAATTGGAACCGCGATTCTGAGTCTTGTTACAATATTCTTCCTATCCAAAATCAGAACCAACCCCAACCCTACTCAGATAATAGCCTTTAGAGCAACACTTTTTTTAACTGCCATATCCGTATCAGTTGCTGGACATTTTGGAGGTTCACTTACACACGGGGAGGATTTCCTTACCGAGGTTTTGCCTAGCGACAAAGAGGATGATTCAGAAATAGAAAAAGCTCCGATCAACCTTGCTTCCTACAACACAGAACTAACTCCTGACAAAGAGATGAAACTCATCGGGGAAGTTCGGATGGTCTTGGCGCATAATTGTTACAAATGTCACAGCGGAGCAAAGATCGAAGGAGAATTACGCTTGGATGAAAAAGAGTTTGTCTTTGCCGGAGGCGAAAATGGCCAAATTCTAATCCCTGGAAATCCCGGGGAAAGTGAGATCATCCGCAGAATTAACCTCCGCAAGAATCACAAGGAGGTGATGCCTTCCAAAGGCAAACTACTCAGCAAAGACGAACGAGATTTGATCGCGCTTTGGATTGCCAAAGGAGCTCCTTGGCCAGATGGCGCTGCCCAGCAGTCAGTATACCGTGTTGCGGAGTTGGCTCCGAGAAATCCTACCCTACCCGCTTACAAAGCTGGCATGGAAAACCCAATAGATCTCTGGGTGGATCAATATTTCCAGGCAAACAAGTTGGATTGGAAAGGCGTCGTGGACGACAAAACTTATCTCCGCAGGATCTATCTGGACATCACCGGAATGATTCCAAGCCCACAAGAACTGGATGATTTCAGATCTGACTCGCGGCCTGACAAGAGAAGCATCTGGCTACAGGATTTATTAAATCAATCGGATGATTATGCCACTCATTGGCTCACTTTCTGGAATGACGCCTTGCGCAATGACTATACGGGAACGGGCTACATCACCAAAGGCCGTTATAATATCACAGACTGGTTATATACTTCATTACGTACTAATAAACCATACGACCAATTCGTGAAGGAATTGCTCAATCCAACTGAAAAGTCCAAGGGCTTTATCGAGGGAATTAAATGGAGAGGAACTGTAAATGCAAGTCAGCGAACCGAAATGCAGGCTGCACAAAATGTGGGACAGGTGATTTTAGGGTTGAATTTGAAATGCGCCTCCTGTCATGACAGTTTTATCTCTGACTGGAAACTGGAAGAGTCTTATGCTTTTGCCAATATTTTCGCAGATTCTACGCTGGAAGTCAGTCGCTGTGAAGTACCTACCGGGAAGATGGCTAAGACCAAAATCCTCTGGGAAGAACTTGGAGATATAGACAGTGCAGCGAGCAGGGCAGAAAAGCTCCGACAGCTCGCTGATCGATTGGTACAGCCAGCGAATGGAAGAATGTATCGCACGATTGTGAATCGGGTTTGGAAGCAGCTTATGGGGCGTGGAATCGTAGAGCCCGTCGATGAAATGGACAACGAACCTTGGAGTCAGGATTTACTGGATTGGCTGGCTTCGGATTTCGTGGAAAATGGCTATGACCTCAAGGAGCTGATTTACCAGATTGCAAGTTCGAAAATCTACCAATCCCAATCCATTGGTTATGAATCCTACGATGAGGTGATGGCCGACGATTACAAATTCAGCGGAATGGTACGTAAGCGGATGACAGCCGAGCAGTTTTCTGATGCCGTTAGTGAAATCGTCTATCCTCTTTTCACGGAGGAGGAAATCAAGTACAATCCCTTCCAGCTTCAGCAACCTGAATTGGCAACTCCATCCTTTGCGCGAGCATCCCTTGTCGCTAATAATCCTTTCCTAACGGCTTTGGGAAGACCAAATCGTGAGATTGTATCGACAAGCAGGGAAGCGCAGGGGAGTTTGTTGCAGGCACTGGAACTTACAAATGGAGAGCGCCTGAATACTGCTTTGCACAAAGGAGCGGAAAAATGGAAGACACAACTCAGCGATCCTGTTCAGATCACGGAAGAATTATACCTGAAGGCACTTAACCGAAAACCAAACGAGAAAGAACTGGCGATCGCAAAATCGGCTTTAGGCGAAAAACCAGACGCTGCTAAAATCCAGGATTTATTCTGGGCGGTGATATTGTTGCCGGAGTTTCAGATGGTGGAGTGAAAAAGACGGGAGACAGGAGACGGGAGACAGAAGACAGAAGACGGGAGTGTCGTCATTTGTAGGAGGCACTGCATTTCTCTTCAGCAAAAAGAGTTAAGTTTTCAAAGGAAATGAATGAAGTGCAACTGAGGCTACTCCCTCCGCCGCGGCGGAGGGCAAGGGGGATTTAAAAAAATAGACGGAAGACAGGAGACGGGAGTATCGTCATTGCGAGAAGGCACGACGAAGCAATCTGTAAGAGATTAATGATTTCCCGCAGATCAGCGCAGAAAACTATCGCTGATTTTCGCTGATCTTGTGTTGTAGTAAATAAATTAAGTATAGTAAATCTGCGTTTATCTGCGGTTCTTTTCAGCGATAATCTGCGGGAAAAAGAGAGTTAACCAAACCATGAAAACACCACTTAACCGTCGAGACTTTATCAAAAAAACCTCAGCTGCAGCCATGGCAACCATGGGGATGGGCGCTCCATTAGCGGGGTTGTTGTCTTCCTGCGGAGTGGACAAAATCCCTGCAACGGCAGACTCGGTGATCTTACTTTTCATGGCTGGGGGAATGGCGCACACCGAGACCTTCGATCCAAAGAAATACACCCCATTTCGCAAGGGAATGGAATCCAAGGAAGTGCTCAGCACCTTCCCTTCTATTCCGACAGCCTTGGATGGAATCCACTTTTCTGAAGGTTTGGAATCCATCGCCAAAATCATGGACAAGGGAACGCTGATCCGCTCCTACGTGGCGGCAGATCTGGGTCACATTCTTCATACACGCCACCAGTACCATTTCCACACCTGCTACGAACCTCCACAATCCGTAGTCGTACCGCATTTAGGTTCTTGGATCTCCAAGGAACTCGGCCCCTTAAATCCTGTGATTCCTTCCTTTATTAATATAGGTCAGCGATTTTCTGTGGGTGAAGGTGAGGAACTGAAGGCTTTTCACAGTGCCGGTTTTCTGGGTTCTGAGCATGGCCCATTTTTGATTCCAGATCCTTCGGCTGGTTTGGAAAGCGTGCGCCCTCCTATCGGCATGTCCACGCAGCGTTTTGAATCCAGAAACCAACTTTACCAAGACCTGATTTCTGCTGGAGCGATGGGAGAATATGGATCGGACTATCAAAAAGAATCACTGAAGCGATCCATGGAGCAGGCGTACATTCTGCTGAATTCTCCTGAGGCAAAGGCTTTTGATCTAAGTCTGGAGCCCAAGGAAAGCTATGACAAGTACAACAACAGTAAGTTTGGGCTGGGATGCCTGCTGGCAAAAAGACTGGTGGATCAGGGTGCCAGATACATCACGGTCACCTCCGAGTATGAGCCTTTCAAAGGCTGGGATACGCATGACAATGGACATACCCGATTGACAGAAATGAAGAAGATAATCGACTCTCCTATCGCCCAACTTATCTCTGATCTGGATGAAAGCGGGAAACTGGATAGAACCCTAGTGATCGTAGCTTCTGAGTTTAGCCGGGATATGCTGACAGAAGGAAGACCTGGGCTGAAAGTAAAAGATCAGGTGGAAGTGCCTGATATCATAGAAGACATGAAAAATTACGGAATGCATAGGCATTTTACCGATGGCTGCTCCATGCTGATGTTTGGTGGAGGAATCAAAAAGGGTCATGTGTATGGCAAAACCGCAGATGAGCGTCCTTGCAAAAGCATAGAAAACCCGATCAAAATCGACAGCATTCACCAGACCGTTTATCATGCCTTAGGTATAGCTCCAGAAACCAATTACGAGATCGAACAGCGCCCATTCTTCACCACGCCAGATGGACATGGGAAGGTGGAGTTTGATTTGTTGCAAAAAGGATCCTAATCCAAACCCAACCTTTTTTTAACTAAGATTTGTAGGACAATGTTAGGTAGTGTAATTTGAAGTGATCATTACTAATACCAAACCCAATCTACTCCATCTCAAGCCTTCACACTTATCTTTCGCATCAATATGAACATCCTCAAAACCATATCCTTGCTAGCACTTTTACTTCTCCCATTAATAAGCTTCGGGCAGGGTGAGAAAGAAACTTATAAGAAAGTATCTGCTGAATTTGAACAGTTTTTTAATGCAGATGAATATCAGAAGGTATTTGACCTATTCTCTTCACAAATGAAAGCGGCTTTACCGCTAGAGAAGACTACAGAATTTGTAAAGGGAATAAAAAGCCAGGCTGGTTCTATTGAAAAGATGGAATTCATCAGGTACGAAAATGGCACCTATGCTTCGTACAAGACAAATTTTGAGCGAGCCGTTTTTGCTGTCAATATTTCGGTTGATGGAGATAATAAAATAAATGGCTTGTTTGTGAAGCCTTATCAAGATAGCAAACTCCCAACCCTTGTGCGGAACGAAACTAAGTTGATCTTACCATTCAAAGGTGAATGGACGGTGTTTTGGGGTGGTGACACCAAGGAATTGAATTACCATGTAGAAAATATCGCTCAAAAAAATGCCTTTGACATTTTGGTCATCGATGAAGACGGGAAGTCCTTTAAAACAGACGGGAAGCAAAATGAAGACTATTATGCCTTTGGTAAGGAACTGATTGCTCCTGCAGACGCAGAAGTCGTACTGGTGGTAGACGGAGTCAAAGACAATGTGCCAGGTGAGATGAATTCTATTTACATACCTGGGAATACAGTCATTTTAAAGACTGCAAATAATGAATATCTATTCTTTGCACATTTCAAACAAAACTCAATTGTAGTAAAGCAAGGTCAACAAGTAAAACAAGGCGACTTATTAGGTCTTTGTGGTAATTCAGGCAATTCTTCAGAAGCCCACCTACATTTCCATATTCAGAATTTAGAAGACATGACCAAAGCTACTGGAGCGAAAGCCTATTTTGAGGAAATAATAGTGAATGGAGAATTGAAAACGGATTACTCACCAATAAAAGGGGAGAAAATTAAAAATCCATAAAACCCATCTAAGTGTAAACTATGCATTGAGGCTGCTAGGGATAGACTGTATCTACGCCCCCCTCTGAGAGTAGATTAGGCGTTGAGGGCGCTAGGTGTAGATTGTATCTACACCTTAATATCCTTATCAATTTCAAATTTATTTTTATACAAGGGTGAAGTTGCAAATTTCCCCCAGTCATAGTAGCTGCAAATCGTTGGGCGCAAGTCAATGTACAATTTACCAAAGACTAGGAATGAGGCATTTAATACTTCTGACAATCTATTTAATTCCATTTCTTTCAACTGGACAAACACGAACAATTTCTGGAAAAGTCATTGACGAATTCGGACTGACGACCATTCCACAGGTGAGAATTCAGAATCGCGACACCGTACAACTTGGGACAACTGACATAAACGGGAATTTTAAAATAGAACTCCCCGCTGAGACCGAGCAATTGCAATTCAGCTTTATAGGTTTTGAGTTGACAACGGTTCAGATTCTAAACAACTGCGACAACCTGGAGATTATCATGATGGTGGCAAGCTCCTATGACTTCATGACAATGAAGAGAGTTAATAGGAAACGATATAAAAGATTCAGAAAATTAAATGAACGACATAAGGAAGCATTTGAGAAAGGTGTTTTTAAGTCAAGGACACCTTGTGTGGCTTATATCTTCAGTGAAGATTAAACGCTTGAACCCAACAAACCACACTAAGCGTAGACTTGGCGGTGAGGTTGCTAGATGTAATCCCGAACAGAAGCCGAGGTAATTACACCCCTAGGGACAGGGCACTCCATACTCTGTCAATCGCCAATTTTTTTCATTGCCATACTTGCTGTAAGTCCATGAATCAAAATAGACAAAGCCACCATCAGCGATACCATAGACCAAAGCTCATCTTTATTCTCAAATTCTACTTCTTGAAAGGCAAATGCCAGATAGAAAATTGACCCTAAACCTCTGATACCGAAAAAGCTGATTGTGATTTTTTCCCTGTTTGATATGGCTGCTCCCTGTAAACTTAAGTAACCTACTACCGGCCGGATCACAAGTAAAAATAACAACACGAAAAACACCATAATCCAACTTAGATTTTCTAGCACTCCTAATGAGATAGCCCCTCCAAAAAGCATCAAAAGTAGGACTACAAATATCCTCTCGATTTGATCTGTAAACGAATGCATGGATTCATGGTACTCGTGATCTTTTTCATAGCTACGAAGAGCTAATGCGCCTACAAAAACGGCTATAAAACCATAGCCATGCAATAATTCTGTAAATCCATAGACGAACAAAGTCATGGATAGCGCAACGAATCCGTCTAATTTCTCCAAAAACTTATACTTTTTAGAGAAAGTGAATAGTAAGTAACCCACTGCCTTGCCCAACAAAAAACCTACAACTAATCCTACGGCGATTTGATAAACAAAATGGTAGGAAAACCAACCCCACAGCGTATCATCACTTCCAGCACTTATTGAGGCAACAGTTATGGCTAGCCAGGTAAATGGAAAAGCCAATCCATCATTAATTCCAGCTTCGGCAGTTAGGGCAAATTTTGTTTCCGGACCCTTCTTTTCGTTAGGCGGACTTACTTGAACATCCGAAGCGAGCACTGGATCAGTAGGTGCTATTACAGCCGCCAATAAAAGGGACGCAGCCAAATTCAGGCCTAGCATAAAATAACCCAGCAAAGTGGCTATCACTATCCCCAAGAGCATAGCTATAAAGACCAATCGCAAAGGCAGGCTCCAATTTTTTAGAGAAAAAGTGCGTTTTATTTTCAGTCCCGCACCCATTAAAGAAATAATAACTATCAGTTCTGTCAAGTGGAGAACGGCAGATTCATTCTCCTGTGGCAGGGGATTTGGCAGATAATCAGGAAAAAGCCAATAAAGTAAAACACCCGCAACCATGTAAAACACCGAATAAGACACCTTCAGTTTCTTGGAAACGAAAGGCATCCATGCCATAGAAAAAGTCACGAGCCCAATGATAAAAAGCGAAACAATAAACGAATTCATAAGTGGAAATTAATCAATGCTATTGGGTTCAAAATCTGCATGGCAACAAGTAGGCTAATAGAAAGAGAATTTTCGTGATACTTTATACCATTATTAAATATCTTAAATGATTATCCGCAATGATGCCAGTCAGCTTAGATTCTTTGTTTATCAGGCTGGAAGACCAATGACCGAAGACTCCCGTACTAACGGAACAGGCTGAAGTGGCCTCAATTTTTAAGTTTAACATATCTTACATTGCTTTTGCCACCTTACTGGTAGAAAAGGGGATATACATAATATTTTATTTTGGTTTGTGGACTTGAAAATAGATAAAGGCAAATTTTTAGCCAGCTTGAAAAATTGCACTGCAGCGACATTTTAGCCCATTGATGATACTCTGCGGGTCAAATACTGCTTAATATGTTGCTAAATATCCCACAATCTCTTTTCTCTACCGGAAGGGCAGCTAACAAAAAATTGATTAGACCAAGCGATAGAGTAGCTTGGACTTTACCCCGACTAAGCGTAGAAAGGCCTTGAACTCACTAGGTTTAGATTATATCTACACCTATCCAATCCAATTTTTAATTGGTCACCTAGATCAAAATCAATTACAATTCGAAAAGTACAGTTGGGTGAAGTTGCATCAAAAATTTATTGGGATGCACCCAGCCGATATTCCATTCATCCTATTTAACCTTGGCCAATTTGAGCATAGTAAGATTACATCATAGTTGAATCTCACATCTACATTCAGAAGGCAATTAATTACCTTCTGAGGATAACTTTTTAATCGAGTAGCAAAGAAAGGATCCTTGTGAAGAGAGCAAGTTTTGCTTTTTACATAATTAATTCTCCTCCGAATGTAATTTTTCAAGAAAAAATACTTTTTATTTTAAAGAAGTAATACCGTAGAATCCGGGTTTTTTCTGGCAAAAGCTTAAATCTATCCAAAAAATTATTTAAAAGGCCAAAAGAGATTAATTAAATTTTTTATATAAGTTTTAATTTTCATCATCAATCTTAAGGTAATATTAAGATTTAACGCAACCATTGACTTAATTTTTTACGTAAACCACTTCCATAGACTAGTTCTTTTTAGATAAGCCCTGAAAAGTTGGCGTGATTTTGGTTTTAGTATGCATGCATCCTTTTTATAGAAAATTGCATCTACCTAACTAGGAAGCCTTAGAAAGCCAACAACCGGAAAGAAATACCAAACCAATATTATTTACACCTAAACCCACTAAATATGAAAACGCTACAAGTACCAAACTGGATGAGAAACTTGATGATGGGCTTTGTCGCTTTGCTTTGGCTTAGCCCATCTGATGCCTCAGCTGATGACATGAACGGTGTCTCATTTCAAGTATTCTATGACGAACTGATGCCTTATGGTGATTGGGTCAAAGATGGCCGTTATGGCTACGTATGGTTACCTGCTGTGTACGATGATTTCCATCCTTATGGAACAAACGGACACTGGGTGATGACGGAATATGGAAATACCTGGGTTTCGGATTACGATTGGGGTTGGGCGACATTTCACTACGGTAGATGGTATTATGATGACAATTTCCGTAGCTGGGCATGGATCCCTGATTATGACTGGGGACCAGCATGGGTGGACTGGAGAACTGGTGGCGGATACTACGGATGGGCCCCTATGGGCCCTGGATTCTCTGTCAATGTGAGGATCAACATTCCTACTGCATACTGGTTGTTTGTACCACAAAATAGATTTGCATACCACAATGTATACAACTACTATGTGCCATACGCTAGAAGAGTCAAAATCTATAACAATACCACAATCATTAATAACACGGTAGTTTATAATAACAACCGATACTATGCAGGACCTTCAAGAAGAGAGATTCAGCGCGTAACTAGAACAACCTATCCTGTACACAGCGTGCAGTCTGCAAGAGCTGCCGGGAGAAATACCGTATCCAGAAATACCGTTAATGTATATAGACCAGACTTAAACAGCGGCGGAAGAACAACCGCTGCAGCTAGACCTTCTAGAGTACTTGCAAACGGACAAAGCAGAACACAACCTGCATCCGTACCATCCAGAGGAAATAGCAGAACTGAAACTGTATCCGGAAGATCAGCTACTACTCCTGCGGGAACTACCAGATCTAGCCAAAGAACTTCCTCTTCCCGTTCTAGCAACTCAGAAGTGAGATCCACTACCCCATCGTCTAGTCGTGGTGGAAGTTTTGAGACAAAGCCGTACTCCGGAGTTCAAACTAGAACCGCTACGCCTAGCAACTCTAGAAGTAGTGAAACTAGAACTTCTACTCCGTCAAGCAGAGAGTCCCAGACTAGATCTAACCCTACGAGAACACAAAGTTCTGCTCCTGCTCAACGATCTAATGAATCTAGAACTCAGCCAGCTCCTACTCAGCGTTCGACTCAGCCAAGAACTCAATCTGCTCCTGCGCAGCGTTCGACTCAATCTAGGACACAGCCAAGTAGCTCTTCTAGACCTGAAGTAAAGTCTAGTGCACCTACGAGATCAACTCAGTCTAGAACTCAATCTTCCTCCAGTAGATCAACTCCTCAGGTAAAAAGCGCGCCTTCAAGGTCTTCTACCCCTACCAAGAGTTCAAGTAGAACAACTACTAGTTCTTCTTCAAGAACCACTTCAAAAACAAGAGGAAATAATTAAACCCAGTTAAACCAAAGTGAAAAGGATAGCCAAATGGCTATCCTTTTTTTTTAGCCTACAAGCGTAATTAGATAAGTCCATTTTATGAAATAGGAAAGTCCCTTAGGGACGAAATATGGGTAGAAAAAGGGGAATATTTATTTTTTGCTGTTTGGCAGAAAAGGAGTGAATTGAGAAGAAGATTTTTCGCCAAAAACAGTTGATGTATGATAAAGGAAATGAAATAAGCATCGCCCTTCAAAGGCTCATATTATGATTTAATAAATTTGTCCAACAAGCTATTGGACTTGCACCATATCTTCTTGCTTACCTAAAAGTAGAACAGCATTCAACCGAGGACACTACTCAAACAGATTGCTTCAGGGCAAAATCATTATTGAATTAAATAAACTCTTCGTATGCCCTTCGCAATGACGAAAACCAAAACAAACAAAAGAATCCAGTCTTTGATTAAAGCGACACAACAAACCCATCTTACCAAATAAAATTTCGAATTGCAGTTTTTGTCTATCTTTGCAGCTTGTTTTCAACACACGCGACCTCAGTCGTCAAACCTATTCACACCTTGAAACAATACTTCAACTTATTCGACTTCAGTCAAAAGGTAGATTACAAAACCGAAGTTCTCTCTGGACTTACGGTTGCCATGGCGCTTATTCCTGAGGCAGTTGCCTTTGCATTGATTGCCGGACTTTCCCCATTGACTGGCTTATATGCCGCATTTATGATGGGATTGGTCACTTCCATTTTGGGAGGTCGTCCAGGAATGATCTCTGGTGCTACCGGCGCTGTAGCTGTGGTAATCGTCACATTGGCAGCTACCCACGGCGTAGAATATGTATTCGCTGCAGTTGTACTTGCAGGCATTCTTCAGGTTTCTGCTGGAGCTTTGAAACTAGGAAAACTCATGCGTCTAGTGCCACATCCGGTGATTTTTGGATTTGTTAATGGACTTGCCATTATCATTTTTATGTCCCAATTGGACCAGTTCAAAGATGCTAGCGGTGCTTGGCTGACAGGTTCTTCACTTTATATTTTGCTTGGCTTTGTCCTGTTGACTATGTTGATCATATGGGGATTACCAAAGCTAACCAAAGCTGTTCCTGCTTCCTTGACAGCCATTTTGGTTGTTTTCGGACTGGTAACTGTCTTAAATATCGACACCAAAACCGTAGGTGATATCGCCGCTATCAAAGGTGGCTTCCCTCCTTTTCACCTTCCTGCCGTTCCATTGACTTGGGAGACACTTCAGATTATTTTTCCGTATGCAGCTATTGTAGCAGGTGTAGGTTTGATCGAAAGTTTATTGACTTTGAATATCATTGACGAAATCACCGAAACCCGTGGACGTGGAAACAAAGAAGCAGTAGCTCAAGGCGTAGCAAATATGCTTTCCGGTGTATTCTCTGGAATGGGTGGTTGTGCTATGATTGGTCAGAGTTTGATCAATATTTCATCCGGTGCAAGGGCGAGACTTTCGGGCATAGTTGCTTCTGTGATGCTATTGGTATTCATCATGTTTGGATCCAGCTTGATCGAGCAGATGCCAATGGCAGCATTGACAGGGCTGATGATCATGGTATCTATTGGAACATTTGAATGGGCTAGCTTGAGAACCTTCACCAAAATGCCAAAATCAGATGTTTTCCTGATGGTTTTGGTAACGCTAATTACTGCGTTTCTACACAATTTGGCATTGGCAGTACTGGTAGGCGTGATCTTAGCAGCCTTATTTTTCGCTTGGGATAACGCCAAAAGAATCCGTGCAAGAAAGAATATCGATGCCAACGGAGTGAAGCACTACGAAATGTTTGGCCCATTATTCTTTGGATCAATCGCTGCTTTCAACGAGAAATTTGACGTGCTCAATGATCCGGCAGAAGTGATCATAGACTTTCAGGAAAGTCGTGTAGTTGATATGTCAGCTATTGAAGCCTTGAATAAATTGACGGAGCGCTATCACAAGGTTGGTAAAAAAGTACACTTGAAGCACCTAAGTCCTGACTGTAGAAGACTGCTGGAAAACGCAGATGAACTCATCGATATTAATGTAATCGAAGACCCTACGTATAAATTAGCGGTGGATAAGGTTTGATTTTTAACCGCAAAGATTCGCAGAGGACACGGATAAAACCGCCCTCAGCTCAATAAGATATATTAAACTGAAAAGGGAAGTTGATCGACTTCCCTTTTTGTATTTCATCATAGATCAATCCTATTTTCCCCAATGAGTATAATTCATCGCTGGCGATCTCTCGCGACTTTAGGAAGTAACACTGCCCCGTCGGGGCAAACTATGGGTAGCTTTTGAATGATTTAATATAATGCTGTGCCTTTAGGTACAGTTCTAAAATTGTTAATACAGGGCCGTACCTAAAGGCTCTGCTGGTTTTCTCTTTTCTATTTTTCTACCCACAGCTAGTCCCTGACGGGACAACTGTATGGTAGGTTTTTAGCCGCTCAGCTTAGCCTCGATTCGTCTCTCACGAAAGGATTTAGAATAAAAAACCTATTCTCGAATCTCAAATCAGCTCATTATTCAATCGCAGAGAAAACCATTTGTCTGAATTTCCAAGCGGACTCATCGCCTGTTCCTCCCTGGGTTTGCTTCATTAAGATTCCAATCGTGTTTGTAACGGGATCAGCGAAATACTGAGTATTGAAATATCCTCCCCAATCGAAGGTACCCAAACTTCCAAGTCCCCCTTGTGCTACTCCTTTTTCATCCACCAAACCAAAAGCTAATCCATAATCCTTTCCTCCATCTCCTAACATATCGCCAACTTGATTACTCATCATAGTTTTTATCGTTGTTGGACTGAGGAATCGAGTTCCATTATACGCTCCTCCATTCAGGTACATTTGAAGGAATTTAGCATAGTCTTCGGCAGTAGAAGATAGGCCGGCACCTCCCGAGAAAAATGTCTTTGCGCCAGTTTTAGGATAATCAGGATCATAGAAAGTTACAGGAAAGGATTCCCATTGGTTGTTTACTTTTCTATGAATTGTTACCAGCTTTTTCCCTTGAGCCTCATTCAGATAAAATCCTGTATTACTCATTCCCATAGGATCAAAAATTCGCGTTTTCAGAAACTGGTCAAATGGCATTCCTGAAACAACTTCTATAAAATATCCCAACACATCTAACCCTTCGCTATAAGTGTATTTCGTGCCTGGTTCGTGGTGAAGTGGTAGCTGTGCAAGCTTTTTAATGTTATCGCTGATCTTCACGGGTTCGGAAGTGAACAAATCCACAATCCCGGCTTTTTGGTAGACCATTTTCATCTGCTCATTTCCATCTATCACCCCATAACCTATCCCAGAAGTATGGGTAATAAGATGTCTAATGGTGATTTCCCTTGGTGAAGGTCTGGAAGAATAAGAAGAATCCGCATATCGAAATCCAGACAAAATCCTAGGATTAGCAAACTCTGGAATGTACTTGGAGATGGGATCATCCAACTTAAATTTCCCCTCCTCCCAAAGCATCATTACGGCAGTAGAAGTAATTGCCTTGGACTGAGAAGCAATCCTAAAAATCTGATCTTTAGCCATTTTAGTACCGGAAGGCACATCAGCTAATCCTTTAGCTTCGTGATAGACTATTTTACCATCTTTCACGATCAATGCCACTAGACCGGGAACCTGATTATCAGCCAGGGTTTGATCCAGCATCTGGTCAATTCTCTCTAAACGTGCAGAAGAAATACTTTGAAGGGGTTGTTTTCCTGTAGGTGCAAGGACGGTTGATGGACTTTGAGCTTGTGTATTAACGCTTAATACTAGCAGAAAAACTAGGCTTCCGAGCGCGCCGAGGTACTGTTTCATGGGTTGTATGGGTTTGATTGAAAAGTAAAGTAGTTAATCTCACTAAGAAATCTATCCCGCTGGAAAAAATGGCAGGAAAACTGGGGAAAATGAGAATTTAATAAGAATGGGAGCCAGTCATTTGTCAATGTTATCAGCAACCTTAAACGGCACATAAAGCAGTCAAAAAAGTGTAACAAAAAAAACAGGCCGATGAAAATTCATCGGCCTGCCTAATGTAGACGCTCAGTTGTATATCAATTCAATTCAAAATAATATTCTGTTCCGTCTTGGAACATACCAAGTACTACGATATCGTCACCCTGAGTATCTTCTAATACACTTAGTAAGTTGTCAACTCCGGATATTTTGACTCTACCACTTTCTGTGATGATAGAAGTGATAATAAAGCCCTCTCTTGCTCCAGCTTCTCTCCATTTTTGACCATTGACAGAAGCAATCAGTGCGCCACCGGATAACTCAAGCGACCTTTTGATTTGATCAGGAACTTCTTCAAAATTGACACCCTGAAACTCAAAGGTTTTTGGGATTACTTTTTCTACTATATCAGTTGTTCCTGAGAAGTTTTTCAATGTAGCTTTCGCTTTGTAGGTTTTTCCATCACGGATATATTCCACTTCCACCTTATCACCTGGTCTCTTTCTAGCAACCATTTCCTGTAGATTTGCGACGTTATTGGTCACTCTACCGTCTACACTGATAATGATATCTCCTATCTTCAGTCCTGCTTCTTCTCCTGCACTATTTTCGTTGACGCCACCTATATATACCCCTTGCTCTACAGGGAATTCGGTGTCCAGGTAATCTGCTAGCTCAGGGCTTACATTTTGGATATTAACTCCCAGCAAGGCACGCTGTGCTGTACCATATTGCATGAGATCATCCATTACTTTCTTCACCAAGGTACTTGGTACAGCAAATGAATAGCCATTGAAAGTACCTGTTCTACTTGCGATGGCAGTGTTGATACCGATTAGTTCTCCTGCTAAATTAACCAGCGCTCCACCGGAATTCCCAGGGTTCACTACAGCGTCAGTCTGAAGGAAAGCCTCTACGGAAAGGTTATTCTCAACGTTTTCCAGAATTCTGATATTTCTGGCTTTTGCTGAAATAATACCTGCAGTAACTGTAGAGTTCAAATCGAAAGGATTACCCACAGCAAGCACCCATTCACCAATTTGAGTTTTGTCTGAATCACCGAATCTCACGAAAGGCAGGTTTTCTCCGTCAATTTTCAACAACGCTAAATCAGTGGTAGGATCTGTCCCGATAACTTTGGCTACATAACGCTTATTGTTGTCAAGAGAGATTTCTAATCTATTGGCATTTTCAACCACGTGATTATTGGTAACTATATAGCCATCAGGAGAGATGATTACCCCGGAGCCGGAACTCATCATAGTTCTACCTTCTCCACCTCTATTTTGGTCTTCTCTAGGCGGGATTCCAAAAAACTCCTGTAAAGGATCTCTTCTTCCTCTACTATTTCCAGTATAGGTCATCTGACTTTTGACGTGAACAACAGCGGGCACTACTGCTTCTGCAGAAGCTACAAAATTGATCCCGTCAGGCACGGTAAAGTCTTCCCCCGAAAGTAAGTTTGCAAAGCTAGCCGGCTGCTTATCATCGAAGCTTGTTGCATTTTGTGGTTGTACTAGAAAGCTGACGCCCGCTAAGGCAACTATGCCTCCGATCAAAGAGGCAAGAAGCATTCCCAGAAAGAATTGTCTTTTGCTCATATTTTTAAATTTTAATAATTAATGTTATTAGGGTAATACTCGAAAAGAACCAAATATTACACCTGAAAAAGTGGCTAGATCTCCAAATTAACAGGAATTAACCAATTTCTTCAGATATTAATTAATATTATGTTTTAAGGCTCTATTTGCTTGCCAAATCTGAAATGACTGACACTTTCAAACAAAATTCTGAAATTTTGACAGGAAATCGAAGGTGATTTCTGACTGATGGTTTTCAGAAATTGAATTAAAGTTTCAGTACCTAATACAGTTATTAACTCATTCTAGCATCATCTTGTTTTGGTTCCTAACTACTGTTGTTTTTTTATTTACTTTAAATTTTCATATTGAGAATTATGTACAAAATTCTGGTAGCCTTTCTTCTATCCCTGCAGGTAATTCAATCAGCATCTGCTCAAGGTACAACTGCGGAGGGCAATTCAACAGAGGAAGGAACAGGTATTGAACTTATTGACAGCCTTTTTATTTTCTCCGATTCGGTAGATCTCACACCTACAAAACCTAAGACTGGCGGAGCGATATTAACTCAGTTGATCAATAAGGCCCAGCGATATGCCTACGATCTGAGTGAACTTAACGTAGAACTAGCGGAGAGCCTTGATACCACTGCAATGTCTGAAAGGCTGAGGATAATTAACATTGTGGCCAAGAGAGTCAAAGCCAAAACGGAGGAAGATGCCGGAAATCTAAACCACCGGTATCTGATTGGTATGGAAAATCTGGTCTCAACGGTGGCTGATGAAAACATAGGTATACAAAAAAAGATCCAAGAAAGAGTTGATAAACTATCGGCTGCCGGGAATAAACTAAATTCCATAAAGTCTGACTCACTATTTGCAATGACTCTTCGTGACACCTCATTGGTTCCTGCTATCAATAGAGAGCTTAGACTCCTCAAGGAATCATTGAAAAATATAGACAGCATATATTTGGAGCAAGAGATTCTCACTGCAAAATTGCAGGCAAAGGTTTCTGAAAATGCAATGGCATTTCTTTCGTTGAAACAATACCTCAACCAGACCAAGAAAAAACTTGACAGGCAGTATTGGACAAAAGAAATCAACTACGCATGGGAACCGGCTAACTACCAAAAATTTAGCGACTTACCTACTAGAGCAAAAAGGTCTATTGACCTCAACATTGACCTAATGAAAGCCTATGCAGAGCGGAATTTATATACTTTTTTAATCTGTGCTATACTCTTCGGGCTATTATACTGGAAAATCAAATCCACAATCAAAGAGATTAGTAATCAGAAGGATTTTGCCTCGCTCATTCTAGATAGGGTTAAGTATTTCAATAAACACACCTTCTTTTCCACCCTCATAATTCTTATTCCCATCTTTTTAATAATATTCAGTAAGCCACCTCTGGTTTTTATTTCCATTTTATCTTTATGCCTAGTCATTGCCTCTAGTTTTCTAATCAAGGAGCAATTCGGCCAAAAGCTCAATAAAATATGGCTTATCTTCCTCACACCTTACATCGCACTGGCTATTAGTGGTTTAAATTGGATAGTAATCTATCAGGAGCGATGGTACATTTTACTCTCATCACTGACATTTGTAGTAATGGGAATTGTTGTTTTAAAAGAAGTCTTAACCAATAAGGAAAAACAATTTACTTTTTTAAAATACCTCGCCATATTCCTTATTATCATTGAAACATTTGCTTTTTTCAGCAATATTTTAGGGCGATTCAGTCTTTCCAAAACCTATTCTATCACTGGTGTAATACTATTTTATCGAGGCATAGGTTTATTCCTATTTGTCAATGTTTTCCTTGAAGCTATTTATCTATTCATAGAACATAGTAAAAAAGAGAGTGACGTATTCACCTCCTATTTTGATTTCCAGGATTTGCAAAAAAGGATGAAAGGAATCCTTTACGTTTTTGCGGCTGCAATCTGGGTTTATGGCTTAATTTGGCATTTAGGTTTCTTTGATAAAGCGTACAATACTGTGCAGGAGTTTCTGCTCAAAGACCGCACACTGGGCGACACTGTATTTCAATATGGCAGCATTCTCCTATTCATTATTGTTCTCTATATCTCTACTTTTCTTGCGAATAACATCGCTTATTTCGCGTCAGTCAAAGATCAAAAAACAGCAGCTTCAAGAAAACAGCGCCTAGGCAGCTCTATACTTCTGATCAGGTTAGCTGTTTTGTCGATAGGTTTTTTGATCGGAATGACCGCCGCCAAAATTCCTTTTGACAAAATAGCCATTGTTCTTGGGGCGTTATCGGTAGGTATTGGCTTTGGTCTGCAAACCATCATCAACAACCTGGTCTCGGGGATTATTCTAGCCTTCGAGCGCCCTATTCAGATAGGAGATGAAATTCAAGTGGGGATGAATGCCGGTACAGTAAAAGACGTGGGTATCCGAGCAAGCAAAATCCAAGCTTACGACGGTTCCGAAATCGTTGTTCCAAACGGCGACTTGCTATCGCAAAGCTTAATTAACTGGACGCTTTCTGACAAAAAACGCAGGGTGGAACTGATCATAGGCGTGGGCTACGGATCAGATATGAAGCTGGTAAAATCAGTGCTTGAAGAGGTAATGAAAGGCGAGCGCATCCTGAAAGCTCCCGCTCCCCGTGTTTATATGCAGACCTTCAATGATAGCTCAGTAGACTTCAGGGTGCTTTTTTGGGTAGAAAGTATGGATATTTGGATTGATGTGAGAGGCGAGGTAATGAGTACCATATTTGAAAAATTTGCTGAGCATGACATCGAAATTCCATTCCCGAAGAGAGACCTCTATCTAAAATCCGTGCCATCCAACTGGCAGGAAAAAATATCCAAGCCTGGAGAAGATATCAGCCCAGGGGCTTTAGATGTTAAACCGAAAGATGATTTATCAGATATGGATAAAAACAAAAAATCCCCTGAAGAATAATCTTCAGGGGAAAGTTTTTTTCGCTAACAAAAAAGATATTGATTAAGCTCTTTTGACATTGACAGCGTTAGGACCTTTTTTGCCATCTTTGATGTCATAGGTTACTTTGTCATTCTGTGCGACTTGATCCACCAAACCGGTTGCGTGTACGAATACTTCGCTTTGAGACTCATCGTCAACGATAAATCCGAACCCTTTGGCTTCATTGTAAAATTT
Organism: Algoriphagus winogradskyi; assembly: GCF_900182815.1. Classification (GTDB taxonomy): domain Bacteria; phylum Bacteroidota; class Bacteroidia; order Cytophagales; family Cyclobacteriaceae; genus Algoriphagus; species Algoriphagus winogradskyi. The sequence continues at coordinate 925,663 of NZ_FXUA01000001.1, forward strand.
TACTGTTCCGGTAAACATAATAATTTGTGATAAATTGGAATTGAAAGAGCGCTAAAAGTAAATATTCAATTAAAAAAAACAAAATAATCATTCTTATTTTCAAGAAATGAAGAAAATAATTTTGATCAGACACGGAAAATCAGATTGGAACAACCCTAATCTGACAGATCACGACAGACCCTTGGCTCTGCGTGGGTTGAATGATGTGCCTGAAATGAGCTTGCGTCTGAAAGAAAAAGGAATTTTTCCAGACCTTATTTTAAGTTCTACAGCCCTTCGGGCGATGCAGACCGCAGAAATAGTAGCCGAAGTTCTGCACATTCCCAAAGCTAGTTTGGCTTTCGAAAAAAACCTCTACCATGCTTCCTATGGTATGATTTTGAAAAGCATCCAAAGACAAGATGATTCGAACGAACTAATCTTCATAGTTGGCCACAACCCAGGAATGAATGATTTTATAGAATTTATGGGTGGAAATTTAGATAACCTGCCAACCTCAGGGCAGTACGCCTTTATAGTCGACACAGCTCATTGGATCCAACTACGCCCAGATAATGTTAAAACCTGGTTTGTTGATTACCCGAAGAAATGATTGTTCAGTGTAGCTAGTGCCCAGTCTCAGGTATCAGTATTCAGTCTCATTTCTCAAACACGTCAATCTACCATAAGGTGACTAAAGAATTTTATGATTATCCGCAAAGATGCCAGTCACCTTAGATTCTATGCTTGTCTGGTTGGAAGACCAAAGGCCGAAGACTCCCGCACTGACGGGACCTCAATTCCTTAATTTAGCATATCCTTTTTTGCCTTTGACTCCATCCTGGAACATAAGCGGATATACATAAAGAATTTTATTGATTAACTACCTAACTGCACTGCGCACTCAGAGTTAGCTTCTGTGACCAATGCTGTCAAAATTTTCAAGGCAAATCAAAATTCCTTACATCCTGAATTACTTCTTGAAACTCATTTTCATGTTCCAATAGATAACTGATTTTGGAGGCAACCGATTCTGGAGAGGACAAATCCCCATTTTCCTTGTAGCTTTTGAATCGCTCTATCTCAGGAAAATCCAAACCATCTGCCTGCCGGATCTCATCTTGCATTTGCGTATCTACGATACCTGGCGCTATGCTGAAGAATCTAAATTGGGAATCAGCATTCTCTTTGGCAGCCACTTTGGTAAACATAGCAATAGCAGCCTTTGTGCTGCAATATTGGCCCCAACTTTCCATGGGCTTTGACGCGGCACCTGAACTGATGTTGCAAATGATTTTTTTAGCCGTTGAATGCTTATAAGCAGCTACAAAAGCATTTGTCAGATACATTGGAGCTAGCAGATTGATATTGACACTATTCCGCATATGTTTCACCTGAAGACTGCCAACAGGTTTAATCTCCCCTATCCAACCCGCATTATTTATTAATATAATTTCTTCGAACTCATCGGAAGGAAACAAGTTGGAAAGTTCAGTTTCTAAAACTTCCAACTCACCGAAATCCATGCTGATTTCGGTGAGATTTGGTTTGTTCAAGCCCAGTTTTGTTCTGGAAATAGCAATTATTTCAAACTCCTCTTTCTGCAGATAAGTATCTAAAATAGCTCTGCCGAGCCCCTTGCTATGACCTGTAAGTATGAGAAGTGACTTCATTACCTATTGGATTCTATTTCAAATTGGAATTAAAGAATATACTGAGACAGATCTCTATTCTGAACCAGCGAACTCAACCTATCCTGAACCATCTCTTTGGTTACCATGATTTTCGAATTGGCAGTGATCGTATCCGGCACTTCAAACAAAAAGTCATTTAACAAGTGACTCATTACGGTGTGAAGTCTTCTCGCGCCAATATTTTCTACTTCCTGATTGATCAAGAAAGCTAATCGTGCGATCTCTTCAATCGATTCGTCATTGAATTCCAAGTAAACTTCCTCTGATTCAAATAGCGCCTGATACTGTTTGGTGAGGGCATTTTTTGGCTCGCGCAAAATTCTGGAAAAATCTTCCTGAGTTAAACTCTGCAACTCCACGCGAATCGGGAATCTACCTTGTAATTCAGGAATTAAATCAGAAGGCTTCGCCACGTGAAATGCACCCGCAGCAATAAACAACACATGATCGGTGTTGATCACCCCATATTTGGTATTGACAGCAGAGCCTTCCACAATCGGCAGCAAATCACGCTGCACACCTTCCCTACTCACATCAGGTCCTCCACCATTTTTACCTGATTTGGAGGCAATTTTATCGATCTCATCGATGAAGATGATGCCGTTATTTTCAGCAAGTTTGATTGCTTCCTCTTTTACTTCTTCGAAATCAACCAATTTTGACATTTCCTCTTCGAGCAAAATCTTACGCGCTTCGGAAATACTCACTTTACGTTTTTTGACTTTTTTGGGCATCATATTGGAAATCATATCCTGAAGACCTGCCATACTGGCATCATCCATCATTCCATTTCCGATCATCCCTACACCCATCGGAGATCCTGCTTTTACGCTGATTTCGATTTTGCGCTCGTCCAACTCTCCGTCACGAAGCTTCTCTCTGAATCGCTCACGGGTTCTTTCGTTTAGCTCTGCATCATTGTTTGGCTCAGCATTCGTATCCGAATCCACAGGAATAGCCCGTGTAAATCCAGCACTTTTCACCGGTGGAATCAAAATATCCAAGATAAGTTCTTCGACTGCTTCGGCCGCTTTTTCTTTGACAGATTCATTCTTTTGCTCTCTGACCAATGCCACAGACTGCTCCACCAAGTCACGGACCATGCTTTCTACGTCGCGTCCTACGTAGCCTACTTCGGTAAATTTGGAAGCTTCAACTTTGGTGAATGGGGCATGAGCCACCTTAGCCAATCTTCTAGCGATCTCAGTCTTACCTACACCGGTAGAACCGATCATCAGGATGTTATTTGGCACAATGTCCTTTTGTATATCCGTCTTTACCATCAAACGACGGATTCTGTTTCTCAGCGCAATCGCTACATTACGCTTGGCATCGTGCTGCCCAATGATATATTTATCCAACTCAGCGACAATTTGTCTCGGAGTAAGTGAAAGTATTTTTTCCATGTTGTTAGGTTAAAATGCGCTCAGACCGTAGTGGTTAAGTTTCGATCTAAAGCTTTGTGGTATGATAGTTAAAGGAAAGTGCCTCCTGAACAGGAAGCACTTTTATCTTTGATTAGTTTTCTTTTCCGCTGTCAGACTGAAGATTAAAGTGAAGAGGGTGATCTACTTTGGTTTTAAGTAAAGCAATCTCCAAAACCTCCTCAACTCTGTTCACAAAGTGAAATTCTACTCCTTTCACGTATTGCTCATCGATCTCTTCGATATCGCGTTTGTTTTTACTACAAAGGATGATTTCCTTGATTCCAGCTCTTTTCGCAGCCAAGATTTTCTCCTTGATACCACCTACAGGCATTACTTTGCCTATTAAGCTGATTTCTCCAGTCATAGCCACTTTCGCTTTTACTTTTCTCTGGGTAAAAACAGAGGCCATTGCTGTCAGCATAGTAATACCAGCCGAAGGTCCATCTTTAGGAACAGCTCCTGCAGGCACGTGAATATGAAGATCGTATTGATCAAACACTCTATGGTCAATTCCTAGCGTTTCCGCCTTAGACTTCAAATAAGACAAAGCAGTTATAGCCGATTCCTTCATCACATCACCAAGTTGTCCAGATAGCGTAAGTTTCCCTTTGCCTCGGCTCAAGCTTGTCTCAATGAATAAAATCTCACCGCCAACACTTGTCCAAGCCAATCCAGTGACCACTCCTGCAATGCTGTTATCAGTATATGACTCCTTATCGAAGATTTCAGAACCCAAGATTTTCCTTACAGCAGCAGCTGTGATTTTAGGGCTATATTCCTCTTCCATAGCAATTGACTTGGCAATATTTCTTACCACTTTCCCAATTGCTCTTTCCAAGCTTCTCACACCGGATTCTCTAGTGTAATCTTCTATCAACTTCACCAACGCTGCTTTGTCAAATGTAATCTGCTTGGCTTTCAACCCATGCTCTTTGCGCTGTTTTGGTACCAAGTGGCGCTTAGCTATTTCCACTTTCTCTTCCTGGGTATATCCAGTCACCTCTATGATTTCCATTCTATCCCGCAATGCAGGTTGAATAGTGTCCAATGAGTTGGCTGTAGCAATGAAAAGAACCTTACTCAAATCATATTCTACTTCAAGGTAATTGTCCAAGAAAGCATTGTTTTGCTCGGGATCAAGAACCTCAAGGAATGCCGAGGAAGGATCTCCACGAAAATCTGAAGAAAGCTTATCAATCTCATCCAAGACATAAACTGGATTAGAGATTTTCACCTTTTTCATGTTTTGGATAATCTTTCCCGGCATCGCGCCTACGTAAGTTTTGCGGTGACCGCGAATCTCTGCTTCGTCATGCATACCGCCAAGAGACATTCTGACGTATTTTCGACCTAATGCCGCTGCAATAGACTTTCCTAGGGAAGTCTTACCTACACCTGGAGGGCCATAGAGACATAGAATTGGACCTTTAAGGTCATTCTTCAACTTCAATACTGCCAAATATTCGATAATTCTTTCTTTGACTTTTTCCAGTCCAAAGTGATCTCCATCCAATACTTTTTTGGCATGATTCAGATCAAAATTATCCTGAGTAAACTCGTTCCATGGCAATTCAACCATAGTTTCAGCATAATTCAAGGCAATTGGATATTCTGCTGCAGAAGGGTTAATTCTTAGGATTTTATCCAGTTCTTTTTCAAAGTGTTTTTTCACTTCAGCAGGCCAGTTTTTCTTAGCCCCACGAAGACGCAAATCTTCTACTTCCTTCTCTGGTCCTTCATCGCCAAGCTCCGTTTGAAGCACTTTCATCTGCTGACGCAGGAAGTAATCCCGTTGCTGCTGATCAATGTCAGTGTGCACTTTCTTCTGAATTTCAGATTTCAGTTCCAGCATCTGGATGTCTTTCATCATGAATTCCAGCAAAAGCGTCGCACGCTCTACCCCATCATTAATCTCCAATAATCTCTGCTTGGCTTCCACCGGAGCATTGATATTGGAAGAAAGAAAATGAGTAAGGAAAGGGGTATTATCAATATTATCTAAAGCTACTTGTGCCTCACGGGGAATTTCAGGATTCAAGTGAAGAATGCGGGTAGCAGATTCCTTCAAAGATTCCTCAAGCGCTTGAATTTTCTTGGAGCTTTTTGGAAAATTCTCTTCCAGATACTCTGCTTTAGCAATAAAATAGGGATCATCAGTGATTTGCTCACTGACTTTAAAACGCTTCTTGCCCTGGATAATAATTGTAGTATTTCCATCCGGAAGTACGATCATTTTGATGATTTTGGCGAGAGTCCCTACTTGGTAGATATCTTCCCATCCTGGATCATCTATGTTTGGATTGATCTGAGCACACACTCCTATCAACTTATTTCCCTTTTGGGCTTTCTTCACAAGACGGATGGATCGCTGCCTACCGACAGTGATAGGAATCACAACTCCTGGGAAAAGAACTGTATTTCTTACTGTAAGTATTGGAATCTCTTCTTCAAGGACTTCCTTTCCTTGTGAATCATCCTCTTCGTCGGTTATCAGCTGGATCAGATCTCCCTCACCGGCATATTCACCGACCATTAAGTTTTGAAACACAGAATTTTCGAATTGGCTCATATAGACAGAATGACAGCTAAGCTGTCGGTTTTATGCTAAAATAAAAGAAGAACCCTCAAAATACGAAGGTTCTTCCTAAAAGGTCAAGGTGCATGCCAAAGGCTGAAGTGGTCAGATTGGCAGTTTATTCTTTGAAATAGGCTGGACAGGTCATTTGGCTAGGTGTCTTTATTGGACAACCTCAATAAAACCTCAAGTCTCCTGCCATGCTGTTTTAAAAACAGAAGCATCAACTCATTTACTATTAAATGGTATAGCCTGGGAGTATATAACCGACTTATTAGTTTTTATAAAAGCTACAACATAATAAGTTTTGCTAATTTCAAAGGAATGATTGCTTACCAATCTGAAAGATTTCTCGGGACGACCAGATCCCTTTACTACTTGATCCTTTCCGATCTCAAGCTGACTTCTATTATTAAAAACAAAACCATATTCAATTATTTCGTCAGAACCATAGTCATATACTTGGGCTATAAATTCAACTTCACTTTGATTAATCACTTGAACAGAAGGAGTACTAAAACGGGGATTGGTCCTTGGGAGCACATTTTCTTTGTCATTACAAGAAAAAAACAGAAGTGAAAAAATAAGTAAGAAGAGAAGACCGCTTTTCATCTTACTTATAGTTCGATCCCGATTTGAAGTGAAACAGAAGTTCGGTTGATTCGATACACTGGCGAATCTCCAAGTTGGGAGAAATAAAAGTCATTTAGATAATCAGCCTCTAACTCGACAAATAATTTCATTTTGGATGAAATCGGAAATTTGGCGCTAGCCCTTATTCCGGGGTTCACAGTATTATCCGTTAAGGTGATTGATTGCTCCTCGAAAACCTGCGTCTCTACAGGACCATAAATATTGCTTATCTCTATTAAATACTGATCATTTTTGAATGAGGAAAGCCATGCAGACATTACCAAACCCACGTAAATTTCCTTATTTGCATTTTTGATAATACTGTAATTATAGCCTAAAGGAATAACTATACTACTTTCTTTAAACTTCTGAGTTCCGGTAGCAATCTCATGTCTCACCTCATAACTAGCGTCATAAGTTGTTGAGCGAGTTACATATCCAATTCGAAGATCTATTGATGATTTTGGGAATCTTCTAAAATCATGTAATCTAACACCTGCAAAAGCTCGATAATCTAAAGAATTACTAAAATTGTAATTTGCATTGTCAGGAATATCTGAGGAATTCGTAAAACTTGACCCGATACCTAAGGAAACTATAGGAGAAATGCTTACAAATTTAACCCGATCTATATACAGCTTATATGGTAGTCCCTCACATTCGTGATATTGAGTGAGAATCTTGATAAAATCCTGCTCTTCCAAGTTAGATTTTTCTATCAAGCCGTTAAGCTCTAAGCCGCAATCTCCGGCTGTAAGTACTTTTAAAGTAGATACATACAATTTGATGAGGCGGCTACGTTTTTCTCCATCTACGGAGATATCTTGGCTATATTCTTTTAACTGCTGGATTTCAACCCCATTATCGATATAATAATTACCTCTTCTATAATCCAACTGAAGCTTTCCCGAAAATAGTACTTGGACAAACTCTAATTCCGAGGCATCTGGAAGTTTCTTACTTAAGAATAAATGACCTTCTGTTAGGCCAAAAGCCTGCAGATCAGTAGGAAGATAAGAACTTGTATTGCCTTGGTAAGCAAAATCTACTTTACTATAATCTGTGAGTTCAGCAGTTCTGAGGATTGCACCAAAGAGCTTAGTACCTTCTTTTGTAACAATAAAGTCCGAACTACTTCCAGTAGCAGGATTAATATTTGACCAAACTGACTCCTCAATAAAACCACTCTGACCTTGGGCATAAATAAAAGGCGTGCACATTAACAATATACAAGCTGCTAATCCTAAAATTTTAATCATAAAGTCTAATTTGCTGCTAGATAATAAGATTAAGTTTATGCAACAACAGATTAGTTCAAAATAGTTTGAACGGACTTTAGAGCTCATTAAAAACAAAAAAAGCCGAGATTTCTCCCGGCTTTGAATTCTAATTTTTAATGACTTATCCCTCTCCAGTAAACAGCTTCAGCACGTCATTTCCGATCGCAAAAACCATCAAAGCGAGGAGTATGACCATTCCGACTTTCTGAGCATTCTCAAGGAATCTATTAGAAGGCGCACGACCGGAAATCATTTCATAAAGCAGGAATATCACATGACCACCATCCAAAGCTGGAATAGGCAAGAGATTCATAAATGCCAGAATCATAGAAATCAAACCGGTAATTGTCCAGAACTTAGTCCAGTTCCAAGTATCCCCGTAGATTTTTGCCATTCCTATAGGCCCGCTGACGTTTTTGGTAGAGACTTCACCTGTAAACATCTTGCCCATTGCTTTTGCATTTACAATGACAACTGTGAATGCTTTGGTAGTTCCTTTTTTCAGTGCTTCCGCAAAACCATATTTGCGTTGAACCATATCGATCAAAGGATTCACAGCAATATCTATAGTGCCTCGATCAGTCACTGCCACCATTGTATGAATAGTATCATTAGCGCTAGTCAACAATTCAATATCGGCTTCTTGATCTTTAGCTTTTGCAAGCTCAGTTTTAAGTTCGTCGAAGTAAGTGATGGCCTTACCATTTACAGACAGAATCTTATCATCGATGGTAATTCCAGCTTTCTCAGCAGCACCACCTTCGTCTATTTTGAGTAATTCAAAAGGATATCGAATTTCGACAAAGCTGTTGATTGCTTCCTGACTGTTGAAGGAATTGATAAAACCTCTAGGGATTTCTACTTTGATAATCTCACCTCCACGGTCAACAGTGTAATACCCATTTTCGCTAAGCAAAGCCGAACCAGCAGTCAAATCGTTAATGGATTGGTAAGGTTCACCATTAATATCCAAAATCTTATCCCCTGTTTTCAAGCCAATAGATTCACCGATTTCCAGCGCTTCTATACCGTTTTCTACTACTTGATCACGGGAATAATAAGTCTCACCATTGTTATAAACCAAGATTACAAAAATGACAATACCTGTAACTACATTTACGATTATACCTCCCAGCATTACGATTAAGCGCTGCCAAGCTGGTTTAGATCTGAATTCCCATGGTTGAGGAGGACCTGCCATTTGGTCGGCGTCCATAGATTCGTCCACCATTCCGGAGATTTTCACAAATCCTCCAAGCGGAATTGCCCCTATAGAATATTCCGTTTCTCCCCACTGGAAACCAGCAATTTTGGGAGGAAATCCGATAGAAAATTTCTCTACTCTCATGCCAAACATCTTGGCGGTAAGCAAGTGGCCCAACTCATGTAAACCCACTAGGATTGATAATCCAAGGAGCAACTGGCCCACCATAATTAAGGTATCCATTATACTTTATTCGTTATTAGTTCTTTTGTAATTTCTCTCGCCCGCATATCCATCTCCACATAATCTTCCAAACTTGGATGTGCAATAAACTCAGCTTTTTCGAGAGTTTCGCCAATCAAATCCGACATTTCTAGAAAACCAACTTCTTTATTCAAGAAAGCAGCTACTGCAATTTCATTGGCAGCATTCAAGACGCACGGTGCTGTACCGCCTTTTGCAAGAGCATCATATGCTAATTGAAGGTTTTGAAAAGTCTTTAAATCCGGCTGCTCGAAGGTCAATTGAGGGTAATTCATAAAGTCAAATCTTTCGAAATCACTTTTTAATCGATCCGGAAAGCTTAGGGCAAACTGAATTGGGATACGCATATCCGGCAATCCAAGTTGTGCTTTTATAGATCCATCCTCAAATTGCACCATAGAATGAATGATACTCTGTGGATGTACGACTACATCTATCTGTTCGGTTTTCAGGCCAAAGAGCCACTTTGCTTCAATCACTTCCAGCCCCTTATTCATCAAGGAAGCTGAGTCAATCGTGATTTTGGCACCCATATCCCAATTAGGATGCTTGAGGGCTTGTTCACGCGTCACTGTCTCCAGGAATTTTCTATCTTTTCCTCTGAAAGGACCGCCGGAAGCTGTCAGAATAATCTTTTCGATTGGGTTATGGAATTCACCGATCAGACATTGAAAAATCGCTGAATGTTCAGAATCCACAGGGTAAATATTCACTCGGTTTTCTTTTGCGAGAGCAGTGATAATTTCTCCGGCTACAACAAGTGTTTCTTTATTTGCTAAAGCAATTTGCTTGCCCGTTTTAATTGCATTTACCGTAGGAATAAGGCCAGAATAACCTACCAATGCAGTCAAAACTACATCGATCGTATCCATTTCTACTACCTGTGCAATTGCTTTGGTGCCTGCATACACTTTGATATCCTTTGGCTGTAAGACATCACGTACTTTTTCATACAAGCTCTCATTGCCTATTACCACGACATTTGGAGAAAACTCCAGAGCCTGAGTTATAAGTAAATCTGCATTATTTTGGGCCGTAAGAACCTCTACGATAAAGTCTTCAGGATGCTGACGAATTACCTCTAGGGTTTGAGTACCAATGCTTCCGGTGCTGCCCAGGATGGCTACGCGTTTGGGTTCTGTCATTCAGTTTGGGATTGTCGAGTAATTAAAACCCTTAATGATTTGAAGAGTTTTCTCAATAGCTGACAAAATTACAAGATGCTCCCACTTTTCCTCGTACAAATCGTCAGTTTTTGCCAAATGGCATAATATTCAAGCAATAAAGAGAGCGTTTATCCTGTTTAGGAACTTAAAAAATGTGAATTTATTCAACGGAAAACTTTCACACTCGTCAAATTGAAAAATGATTCATCTATGAACAGTCTATTCAAAACAACCGGAGTTTCCTTTCTGGCAGGCTTGGCCGGAGCTGCAGTTTGGACAACTATCAACTTCAATGAACCAGAGCAATTCTCTGATTTTCCAAACGACACCAAAACACAAGTAAATTTCGCTTCGCAATATCAACCCATTTCATCCCGCTCAAGTGCTGATGCTCCCATATCCTTTGTGGACGCTTCAGAAAACAGCACAGAATCAGTGGTCTTCATCAAAAACTTTTCAGGAACAGATCCAAGAAGATATAGCATGTTTGACTATTTCTTTGGTGGCGGAGGTGCACCTTCACAGCAAGTGAGCACAGGTTCCGGCGTGATTATCTCAGGTGATGGATATATTATCACCAACAACCACGTAATTGATCGAGCTGAAACCATTGAAGTTGTACATAAAAAAAGGACCTACAAAGCCACTTTAGTCGGTACTGATAAAAACACGGATATAGCAGTGTTGAAAATTGAAGGAGAAAACCTTCCTTCAATCAAGCGAGGAAGCAGCCGCGATTTGAAAATCGGTGAATGGGTCCTAGCCGTAGGAAATCCATTTAACCTTACTTCCACCGTGACTGCCGGGATAGTATCTGCAAAAGAGCGACAAATCAATATTCTTGGCGGGGATTTTCCCTTAGAGAGTTTCATCCAGACTGACGCTCCGATTAACCCAGGAAACTCAGGCGGTGCTTTAGTAAATGTCAATGGAGAATTGGTCGGAATTAATACGGCTATCTTGTCCAGAACCGGTTCTTATACTGGTTATGGATTCGCGGTTCCGGTGGATATTGCGATGAAAGTATCCAATGACTTGATCCAATACGGTGAGGTTCAAAAAGCGATCCCTGGAATCGAGGCAGTCGAAATCACACCAGAATTGGCAGAAGAAATGAATATCAAAACACTGGATGGTGTGATCGTAACTCATGTAATTAAAGACGGTGCTGCAGAAAGAGCTGGACTGCAGCGAAATGATGTGATTACCAAACTGGGTTCTCAACCAATTACAGGTAAAGGCAGCTTTGAAGAGACACTTTCCTATTACTATCCTGGCGACCAACTTCCAGTTACCTATTTGAGAAATGGGAATGCGAAATCCGCCAATCTAAAACTTCAGAATTTAGAAGGAGGCAGCGGAGTAATCAAACGGGAGTTTTATAGTTCAGGGATTCTCGGAGCTAGACTGGAAGCTGTAAACACTATCGAAAAGGATAAATTTGGAGTGGACTATGGTATTAAAATCACTGGCCTCACTAGAGGTTATCTCAGAGAACTTGGACTAAGAGAGGGATTTGTAATCACCCGAATAAATAATGAGCCAGCAAAGGATCCTACCAAAGTTGGAGCCTATTTGGAGAAATTTAGTGGCAGATTATTGCTAGAGGGAGTAGCCTCCAATGGTCAACCATTTATGCAAAGTTATAGCGTGAGATAAGTTACTTCTGGGTGGATTGCTGCGGTAGGGGCTGCGACCATTGTAACGATGTTCCGTCCTTTTTCAGCAAATCCACCCATATCACATGATTCCCTTTCACATCTGAACCTTCCCATTCCAGCGATTGAGAGTTTTCAAAGTTGATAGCCTCGCCAGCATCCCAAAGGAGCACTGGCCTTAAGTCAGGGGTTGAGGGATCAATTTCTTCTGAGTTGATTTGCACCAGATCATTGATTCCCAAATAAAATGGATAACCTTCCTTCTCAGCAACTAATGGATCATCGAATTCAGGCTTCATTTCTATACTTACCACACCAAACCGCCCGAGGATGCCAAAGCGCTTCTGTGACTGAAATGAATTGTAAACCGAAATCGAATAAATCTGGTGCATGGGAGTTTCTATCAAATCACCAAATTGAAAAATGGGCGATCCATTGAATAAAATCAGGGGGCTTTTCTCATATCGAAAACCTGCATTCGCAGGAGATAGAATGAGTTCGTAGCCATCTTTAGTTCGCTTCACTGATGCTTTTGATACAATCCCGGAAAACGCCTCTCGAAGCGTAGCAATTCCTTCATAATCCTTAGAAAAATACACCTGATCGGGAGCTACATGATCTGATTTTTGTAGGAAAGGCTCGTAATTATCGAAATCAGTTCTATAGATCTGATCTATGTATTTACGCTTTCTTTTGTGATCCAGAATATTTACCACCGCATCATCAAAAGGTACGGTGTTATCAAAGGAACTAAACTGCTTTTTTTTCCAATCAGAAAGATTCACTGTCACTTCCCCTAGAGGTTCTCCCAAATTGTCAAACTGATAAGCCCAAACCGATGAAGAACCTTGGTGCTTCAATAATTCTTCTTCCATAGAAGCACTATCCCGCATGTTGTATTCTTCCACTAATCCTTGATCGAGAAAAAACACCGAGATTCTCGAATTTGGATCATTATAGGGCGGTTTCAACTTAAATGACACCTTAGTCTCTTCATTTAATTCTGATTCTTTCACATGGCCTAATACAGGATACCCTTCTAATAACGGGTCAAAAACCTTGACTGCCAATAGCCCAAAATCTAAGGTTTCAGAAGAAATACTAAAACTGCCTTCATCTACTTTCCATAGTATATTTTCACCTGCTTCAGAAGCTTGTATAACATGTGCTCCTAGCTCTGGATTTGCATTTTCAGGTAATGCTGTGGAGGAAAAAATCGTAGGGCTATAAACATGAATCAATGCTTCGGTTTGAAACCTTGAGCCTTGAATTTGAGCTACCAATTTATAATTACCTGTACTCAATTCTTCAGGCAGCAAAAAAGCTTGATCAGCATCCTGCTTAGCCGAATTGAAGCGCTCGATAGCGACAGTACTTCCTGAATGGTCAACTAGGTACAAATTAATCAGGCTGCCTTCCCGCGCTGGTTTCCCTTCCGAATCAAGTGTCTGTAACTGCAAGGCAACCAAATCCCCGCTTACATACAGAGAAGAAGAAACGAGCATTCTTACCTTAAGTGAGGCTGATTGCCCCAAAGAGACAAAATTAGTGAACACTGCACAGCACAATGCCAGGGTTAATGTTTTCAATTTTGGTCCCACCATATCGGTTGTTGGTTGGTATTTTCTGTATATGATCCTCTGTATTCTAGACAATTGGAACAGCCTGGAGGAGGAATAAAAGGCACACCAGGGAGAGGCTCACAAGGATCTAAGAAGGTAAGTGTATAAGGTAGATCAGATGGGGTAAGTTTCCATCTATAGGAAGATTCATGTGCAACGTAGAAAAAACCTGAAACTGCTTCTTCCGGATTGTCCACATTTTTAATATTGGTGACCAGAGAAAATGGCGGAGGATCAAAAATCCCTCCTCCACTCTGCTGCTGAGTAGCCAGTTGGTCCCAAAATTGAAATCCTTGCGGAGATAGGCTGTATTGAGTAATTAGGGTAGAGTATCCGTATTGAAGTTGCTCATTGTCGTCTGTTTCAAGAAAAAACAAATCCCGATTATATCCACCAGCCTTATCTTCCCAAACACTTATGGACTGATATTCATACAGATTAGTGACATAGCATCGCTTATTAATGTTTTCTTCGGGAAGTCGAGAAGTCTCAAATATCCAGCTTGGCACTATTTTCCAGCGGTAATAGTATTCTTCACCACCATGCTCATCTAAAGGAACCGAAATTTGGATACCGCGCTGCTGTACGATCTCTGTCTGATTTCCCACAGATATACTTTTCAAAATTGATTTGTATTCTACATCAATATCCTCCAGCTCAGGAGCGGGATGCAACTTATCGTTATCCGATTCATAGACTTTGCCTTCGGATGTTTGAATCCGAATCTTGTAATCCACATTTTCTTTAGCAGAAAAATTCACATCACGGATCAGATATCGCTGCTCGTCTTCATCCCAGAAGTATCCAAAACTTTCCCCATCAGATGAAATTAAGGCAACTGTAGCATCTGAAATCACCTCATCTAACACATTATTCACGGGACTAGTCCATCGTACTGCCACATAAAAGCGGCTTGGTGGAGCAGGTTTTTTAGATTGATCTGCAAAAGAAATATTGGAAATAAACCCATCAACAACTAGGCGTCTAGGCTCACTTCCTGTCTCAAAAGAAATTGGCTCTATGCATGCCGTCAAAATCAATAGAAGCGCAATAATATAACTCTGTCGCATCTTTATATTTTAAAATTGTAAGAGATTGATGGGAATGCGCTTCCCAGCACCGAAAGCTGAAATGCATTGCCTCTTTGCGTGAAATACACTGAGAACGGGTTTTTTCTTCCATAAACATTATATAGGGAGAATACCCACTCTCCGTCAATTGCTTTCTCTTTTTTCAGGCCACTTTTCAAGGTAAAGGCTAAGTCTAGTCTATGGTAATCCGGCACCCTATATTGATTTCGATCAGAGAAATTCAAAACAGAAAGTATGTCTTCATATTGGAATTTGGAAACAGGAACTGTGATCGGCCTGCCGGTAGAATATGCAAAGTTTAAGTTCATTGCAAGCCTTCTACTCACCTTATAATTCATCACCAACGAGATGTCGTGCGGTTTGTCATAATTGGCAGCAAAGAAATCACCGCCATTTATCTTCTCCTCGTCAAATTGGGATTCATCAAATTTTCTCAAGCTTCGCGAATAGGTGTATCCTAGCCATCCTGTGAGCTTTCCTCGATTTTTACGCAATAGGAATTCAGCGCCATATGCGCGTCCTTCACCTTGAATAAGGTCCGCATCCAGGTTCTCATTCAGCAAAATAGAGGCAGCATTTTTATAATCTACTACCTGCTGTATATTCTTGTAATATCCTTCTACTGATATTTCGAAGAGGTTATCTTTCCAATTTTTAAAGAGGCCAATGGTGTATTGATCCGCAATTGAAGGGGAAAGATTGTAGCCAGAAGACTTCCAATAATTTACCGGAGAGATCGCAGCAGTATTAGATATCAAATGTATATACTGATTGGTTCTGTAATAGCTAAGCTTCAAAGAACTGGTAGGGGTAACGAGCCAACGAAAAGATGCTCGTGGCTCTAATCCAATGTACGTTTTGGCTACTTCATTTTGACCAAAACTCAAGGTATCTGTAATCGTCGCTGTAGACTTAGGCTGATTGGGATCAAAATCGTAATATGTCCCACCGAGAGCTAGGTAATTAGATACACGTATACCGTAGACAAGAGAAGCTTTAGGAGAAATAACAAATTCATCATTGACATAAATAGCACTTTCTAAAGCATACTCTTCGGGTATGTGAATTTCTTCTGAGGTAGTATTTTCAGAGCCAGGGTCAAAATTCCCGTTGTTAAAGGAATAGTAAAGCGAACTTATGCCAAAATCCAACTTATGCGCTGTGCCCATTTCATAGGAGAAATCGACTTTTCCTTGATAGTTTAGAATACCTGAGGTATAGTCAAAATCATAGCTTTCTTGAGTATTTCTGATGTTACTTTGAAAGTCACTGACCACCACCTGAGTCTGCATCAAGAACTTGTTGCTAAATCTATGACCCCATTTTAGTATCCCCAACTTAGTTTTCCACACATAGGCAGTGTCAGAAGCAAATTCGAAATTGTCATCGCTCAGATAGCTGGAAAAAGTGAGCACATTTTTTTCATCAATAGTATGATTTATTTTGAAGTTCACATCATAAAATCCAGCAGCACTTTGGTAGAGATCTGGGTCTTTCATCTGCTTTAGCATCCAATTAGGATATGCGGTCCTACCTGAGAGCAGAAAAGTGGTTTTATCTTTCCTTAATGGACCTTCTACCAGAAGTCTGGATGAAATCAATCCTATACCACCTTGTACATCTATGTCTTGGGAATTGCCATTTCGTAGATTTACATTGAGCACAGAGGAAACTCTACCTCCATAATTGGCGGGCCCACCACCCTTATAAATTTCCACATCTCTGATCAGATCAGAATTGAAAGCTCCGAAAAAGCCAAATAAATGTGAGCTATTGTAAACAATTGCGCCGTCCATCATTACTAGATTTTGGCCTGGATCACCACCTCTTACATTAAATCCCGATGAGCCTTCTCCCACGGAACTGACGCCCGGGAGAGAAATTAGGCTTTTGATCGGATCTACTTCTCCCATAAATGTGGGTAGGCTTCTAATCACAGCAATATCCAAAATCTCCCTGCCGGCGATTTTCTCAGAAACTGAAACTTCCTGACTTCTAGCGGTAATCGTGAATTCTTCTAGCTTCAGCGTTTCATTAAAAAGTTCCACATCCAATTCACCGGAGTTAATTACCTGAACATCGATAGACTTAGGTTCATATCCTGAATATTGTACCAGTAGTTTATATTTACCTGGAATGATTGATAGTTCATAGTTGCCATCCAAATCTGTAATAACTCCTTCTGAACTATCTACTACTTGAATACTAGCTCCTATTAATGCTTCATTTTCACCTGCATCTTTAATATGACCGGTGAGGGTCACTGGCATATTGGAATTTTCCGGTTTGCCAGTACCTATTAATTGATATTGCTTAAGATTAAGGTCTTCTTCATCCCATTGTTCATAGCGATAAGCTTCCAGGCCTTCCTGATTTACCACTACAAAAAGGTCTCTATAGGGAACAATGCTAAAACCGTAGGTGCTCAACATACTATTGATAGTTTCGATAGCGTTTTGCCCTTTGGATCCGTTTACAAGAAAAGCATCTATCCCCCAATCTTCTTTGTAGAAAAAACGGATTTGAAATAGGTTTTCAAGATCTTCTAATACTTCTGGAAGCGGTGTTTCAACGTAATTTTGATCAAATACAACAGTTTTTTCAACTGATTGACCAAAGAGAAAAGTTGCATTGAGAAGTAATAAAAATATAATTATTGGCTGTAGTTTTTTTTTCATAGTGGGCAAATAGCATAAAAATGCCATCTACAACTTGCAGATGGCATTTTATGGTATTTAGTTAATATTATTTATCCCACCATACTGGTGTATCCAATCCATCAGCACCTTGACGTGCAACTACTGCGTCGTAGTTAGTTGAGTTAAGGTTCAGCTCAAATAAAGGATAAGCCTGACGTACTGGGATTTGCTTGCTATCGTTAAGTGCATCTTCGCCTGGCTTCAGATCAGGATAACCTGTTCTTCTCCATTCAGCCCAAGATTCGTAACCATTTAGGAAGTTAGCAATCCATTTCTGAGTAAGGATTTGCTCCATAGCTTTAGAAGCATCATACTGTACCCAAGTATTGGTAATGTAATTTGCATATCCGTCACTAACACCGTACTGATCAAGAGAAGCCTTAACACCCTGGTAGTAAAGTGATTCAGCATCACCTGATATCCAGCCTCTCTGCACAGCCTCAGCCATAGAGAAAAGAACCTGAGCAGAAGTAAAGATATAGTTTGGAGCAGCTTGTGCTCTCAAATCAGCATTCAAGAAAGAAACGTCTGAATTAGAGATTGCACCAGCTCTTGCTTCACTAAGACCATAAGGCATACCAACATACTTACCACCGATGTCAGTAGGATCTGCATATTCAGGAAGTCTTGGATCCATTGATACGTTAAGTACTCCACCGTTTGCAGTAGTCTGCATTCTGTTCACCAAAGTATTGGCAACAGCATAATCACGGCGAGTAAGGAAACGTGCATACCAAGCATTTTGGAAAGCTGCTTCAGGCAAGTTTGCATAGAAAATGTTCTCGCTATTGTCTAATGCAATCACACCGTCATTGATAGCAGAAGAAAATTCTGCAGCTGCTGTGGAAGGATCCACTTCAGACATTCTCAATGCCATTTTCATTCTGATCGTATTTGCAAACTTTTTCCACATATCCATATCCCCATCAAAAAGGATATCACCTTGTACAGGAGCAGTAGAGGAAATATTTCCTTGTGCTGTTTTCAATGTAGCCAATACCCCAGCATATACTTCTGATTGAGGATCAAAAGAAGGCTGACGAACTCCCTCATCAATATTCAAAGCCTCAGAATAAGGAATGTCACCCCATCTGTCGGTAATGAAACTGAAATAGTACGACTGAAGAATTTGAGCTACAGCAATCTGGTTCTCATTTGAACCATATAGTGAAGCTTCAGATTTAGTCTCCTCATCAGTATTCATTATGATGATTTGCTCCAAATCCATCAATACCCCACTATAATAGCCTCCGTAATTGAAGATGATCGTCTGATAGTTATCAGCACTGGTGTATTGCGAATTTGCTAGGTATTGGGAATATAGTGATCCAGTAGGATCATCTATAGTACCCTTCAGCCCGTTGATTGAGTTGGTCAAAAGCGAAGAAGGGATAGCTTGTGTAGTTTGATTTGGGTTGACGTTGGTATCACCAAAATCACCTAGATCACAGGATGTTACCCCTACGGCAATCAACCCTACAAGTATATATTTTGAAATTGAATTTTTCATGTTTCTTTATTTTAGAATCCTAGACGAATGTCAAAACCGATAGAACGAGTAGCAGGCAATTGACCTGAATCTACCCAAGCACCATTGTTTCTGGAATTTCTAGTATCACCACTCACTTGAGAAGGATCCAAACCAGGTACATTAGTCTTAATCAACCATGGGTTGTTTGCTACTACCGCAAAAGATGCAGTTCTAACAAAATTAGTTCTCTGAAGAAGAGACTGTGGAAGGCTATAACCCAATCTGATTTCACGAAGCTTCACATAACTTGCGTCATAAACCCAAGCCTCATGAAGTGCAAATTGAGACTTAAAGTATTCAGATGCTTCTAGATAGATGTTGTTTTCAGTTCCATCTGCAAAAACACCGTCGAATCTCAATCCACCACCATCTGCAACTGGATCACGCATTGGAGTACCTCTGTCGTTATTACCTACTGTCATTTCACCTAGACCTGAGTATGCATTAAACATGTTGGTGATAGAGTTGATTTTACCACCCATTTGCCAGTCAATTGTGAAACTCAATTCAAAACCTTTATAAGTAACTCTATTGAAAATACCACCAGTATAATCAGGAAGTACTGTACCTAAGACTTGGTTTTGCTCAGTCATTGGATAGCCATCTTCATCGATTAGGATGTTTCCAGCTTCGTCTCTTTGGAATTTTTCACCGATGATAGTTCCCCAATCTTCACCTACTTTAGCTCTGGCTGAGATAGATCCCCATCCACCGCCTACACGGTTACCTAAGAATCCGTTTACAAGTTGGATCGCATCGATACCTGGATAAATTTCTTCGATTACGTTTCTACTTCTCGCAATATTGAAGTTTACATCCCAATTGAAGTTAGCAGTCTGTACCGGAGTACCTCCGATTGTAGCATCCCAACCTCTAGTAAAGGTTTTACCTGCGTTGATGGTGTAAGAAGAAATACCAGTTGTACTTGGCACCTCTGTACTTAGGATCTCATTAGTGTTATCATAATAGTAGTAAGAGAAATCAGTTCTAATTCTACCTTGTAAGAAAGCTAATTCGATACCACCTTCAATTGCTCCTGTAGTGGAAGCACGAAGATTCGGGTCAATCAATGAGTTAGGATAAGTCATCGTTGGGTTACCATTATATGGAGTACCCAAAGAGAACGCCGGATCCAATTGATATGGACTAAGCTCTCCACCTACTTCAGCATAACCTGCACGTAGCTTACCAAATGACAAGATGTTAGTAGTTGGCAACAATTCAGAGAATATGAATGATGCGGAAATCGCTGGATAAGTAAAGGCATTACTTGTAGTAGGAAGAACAGAATCGTAATCACGACGGATAGATCCATCCACAAAAACAATTTCTTTCCAACCAAAGCTAGCTTGAGCAAAGATTGAGTTCACCTGACGCTGACTGAAGTAGTTAGACGTATTTGGTCTATCAACAGATGCACTGATGTTATACAAATTAGGAACAGAAAGTCCACCTGCAGTAGACATACTGTTTGTACTGTACTCTTCCATTCTTATGTTTCCACCTATCAAGGCTGAAACCGAGAAATTTTCAGTTACCTTATTGTATTGAGCTAAAAACTCATAGTTATCTTCCTTCTGCTGGTATTTACTTTGGCCATAAGAATCAAGATCTAATGTTCCTGAAGCAGTACGTCCATCAGAGAAATAAGAAGTAAAGTAACGGCTTAAATTAGCTGATACAGAAAGTCCATCAATCAACTCATAAGTCAATCCGAATTTACCACTGTAAGTATCCTTCGTGCTTTCAGAGAAGTTAGCATACTGCTCAGTGTAAGGGCTATTCCAGTACAATGGTCTAGAATTTCTTGCTGAGTTGATGTTCCAGCTAGTATATCTGCCATCAGGCATTCTATAGTATTTCTTCAACAAATCCATGTCCAATTGTCTCTGGAACCACTGGTTGAAGTTTTGTCCAATACTACCTCCTTGATAACCTTCAGTAAGGTTACCGAATACATTTGTTCTGTTGTAGTTAGCAAGTGTAGTCAAAGTCAAGTTTTTGGCAAGATCTACAGTTGCATTTAAGTTCAAGAAAGTTTTCTCCTGCTTCGTGTTCGGAAGTACACCAGTACGATTTACATTAGAAAGAGTAGCGGTGATATTGTATCCGTCACCTGCTTTACTTACTGATAAACTGTTATTTAAAGCGACACCCGTGTTAAAGAAGTTTTTAACATTGTCTGGATTTGGAGACCAAGGTCTAGTCTGTCCATAAGTATCTGTTCCAGGAGTGAAAGCATCCCACTGAGCTACCTGACGACCGTCCATTTTAGGTCCCCAGCTCTCATCAGCGTAAAATTCTGGAATCAAAGCACCATCAAGTCCTGCCAAAGCCGGATCATCCGTTGCGGGATTGAAGGTAAAAGTCTGAAACTCTTGAGAGTAACCTCCACCATATTCATTTTGATACTTAGGCATTACAGACACATTCTCAAACGTTGTTGTGTTGTTGAAATCAATGTTCATTCTGCCTGATTTCGCTTTTTTCATGGTGATCAAAATCACACCATCACGAGCTCTAGAACCGTAAAGAGCAGATGCATTCGCACCTTTCAATACGTTAATAGACTGCACGTTATCCATGTTGATTGTAGCAGGATCTGCAATAGGAACACCATCCACTACATATAGTGGAGAATTGGATCCAAATCCTCTAACACCACGAATACGGACAGCAGCCTCTCCAAATTTAGCACCTGAACCAGAAATTACTTGTACACCGGACACTTTACCTGCCAATGCTTCGTTCAAGTTAGTCTCTCTAGCTACACGTAGGTTTTCAGATGTAACTTCTTGAGTTGCATAACCCAAGGTCTTTTTCTCACGCTCTACGTTAAGGGCTGTTACTACTACCTCGTTTAGTTGCGTCACATCATCTGACAACTGCGCGTCAATAGTTGATTGGTTTCCAATCGCAATCTCAGTTGAGGTCATGCCTACAAAAGAGAATACCAATACTCCTCCTGTACTTGGTACAGAGATTTGATACTTACCGTCAATGTCGGTAATTGTTCCGTTTTGAGTTCCTTTCACGAGGACACTTACTCCCGGTAAAGTGGTTCCATCCGTCGAAGACGTCACCGTACCTTCAATGGTACGGGTCTGGGCCCAGGCAATACCTGTAAGGACCATCAAGAAAGAAAATAGTAAAATTTTCTTCATAAAGGTTTTGTTTTATTTGGTGTGATTGATATTAAAATGAAACGTTAATGTTTCATAATCGTACATGACAAATATATGTAAATTCATAAAGCGGACAAATTTCAACTGATTTCAGAAACACATGCATTTTGAGAAATGGCTTTTCTTCATTTACAAAACAAAGGATTACAACCCTCGGACAATTTTTTACACCAATAAAATCGAATTTTTCAGTAATTTTTGAAGCTTATATCAAAAAATTCAGATTTTTCATCTTTCTCAAAATTTCCGCAATTTTTAATAAAAAAAATTATTTTTTCTCCCATGCCAAAAATAAAAACCCAGCATCCTTATTTAACATTTAAATAACATTCATTAAATAATATATAATATTCATCATATTTTATTATTTTAAGAGTATTCGAATATACGCCCGTACTATGAAATCTATCTCAAAATCCTGCTCACTACTTATGGATGAATTTAGTGCTGAACTAGTTGACCTAACAGACTACGGAAAAAGAGCAAAAAATGGAAAACTTACCGAATCCCAATCAAGAGATCTCTTAAGTCATTTTGAAGCTACACATGAGTTAGCTCTGAATGTGATTACTCAGTATTTCAAAGAAATAGGAAAAGGACCTTTTTCTGGATCAAGGGATTTAACAGTCGAAGCTTTTCACGCCGAATTAATTGATGATGGAAAAGCCTGGTTGGATATAGTGATAGACAGGATACAATACAGCCCAGTGTATGAAATTGATACTCAAGAGAAGTTTTTAGATAATATTCAAAAACGATACATCAGACTATTACAGCGATTTGAAGATACAATGGGTAAAAAGCTTAATGAATAGGAAGCCTTATTTCACCTCCACAAATCCACTCTTAATAAGACCGCATCTTGAATTTCTTCTTCAGCTCTAGTACTGTATTTCGGAATGAGCTGTCTGTTTCCATAATATCATTTACAGTCTGCACGGCATGTATCACGGTAGAATGATCTCTTCCTCCAAAATGATAGCCAATTGATTTCAAGGAATGATTGGTGAATTCCTTGCAAAAATACATCGCTACTTGGCGAGCAGTTACTATTTCTTTTTTTCTGGTTTTAGCCTTCAAATCATCTACAGCTATGCCATAATATTCAGAAACCGTCTTCTGGATAAAATCTACACCAACTTCAGTTTCTATATCCTTGATGATGTTTTTCATCACCGTTTTACCTAACTCTAGACTGATTTCAACACGGTTCAGTGAAGCATGCGCAATCAATGAAATAAGAATTCCTTCTAGCTCCCGTACGTTGGTATCCACGGTGTATGCAAGATATTCTACCACATCATCAGGAATAATTATTCCTTCAGACTGCATTTTTCTTCTAATAATTGCAACTCTGGTTTCAAAATCAGGCATTTGCAAATCTGCAGTCAAACCCCACTTGAATCTGGAAAGTAAGCGCTCCTCTAATCCTTTCAAATCTCTAGGAGGGCAATCTGAAGTCATGATAATTTGCTTCTTGCTTTGATGCAAGTGATTGAAAATATGGAAGAACATCTCCTGTGTCCTATCCTTGCCAGCCAGAAACTGAATATCATCTATAATCAACACATCCACCTGCATGTAGAAATTGGTAAAACTTTTCACATTTCCATCCTTGATGGAGTCCATGAATTGATTTACAAATTTCTCAGAGGAAACGTACAGCACGAATTTATTTTCCGGACCATTTTTGATTTCATTTCCAATTGCCTGTACTAGGTGAGTTTTTCCCAATCCTACCCCCCCATATACCATCAGAGGATTAAAGGAAGTAATCCCTGGCTTTGTAGCCACAGCAAAACCAGCAGATCTAGCTAGCCTATTACAATCTCCTTCTATATAAGTGGTAAAAGTATAAGTCGGATTTAGATTACTATTCGTCAGTGCCTCAGCATTGAGTGACTTCATCTCAAATGGAGTCTTGTCAGGCTCCACTGGGGCTTGAGGCTTTTTATTAGTATTTCCTGAATTCCCTTGAGGAAATGAAACCACATATGGCTGGTTCGAGGAATTGCCTCTATCTACTACAACCGCATATTCTAATCTACCACTTTGGCCTAAGGTAGTTTTAATAGCGATTTTCAACTCTTGAACGTAATTATCCTCGAGCCATTCGTAGAAAAATTGACTCGGAACCTGAATGGTCAACGAAGTGCCTTCAAGTTTAACGGGATTAATAGGTTTAAACCAAGTTGAAAAGCTCTGCTCATTGACGTGTTGTTCGATAACACGTAAACATTCATTCCAAACGGCGCTAGCTTCTGAACTCATTAGAGAAGATTTCTGAAAAACAATGATCTTGCGGTAGGTGCAAGGGTGTCAAATTTGAGCAAAATTAACTTAAATAAAAAATGGATTTCTTCTTGAAATATTGAGTTTTTGCACAACAGTAGTTTTTGAGCCAAAGAAAATTTTGTGAAAAAATCCTTTACAAATTCCGGCAATAACATTCTGGTAGGTAGAGGGCTTTTTTAACCACAATAGACTGATTATTCTAATATTCAAGGCGTTGTTAAGAAGTGTGAAACAATTAAGAAAAATTTAACGATTCATTTAGAATCTTGATTTCCCCTTCATTTTCCTAATTTTGATAAAGCTCTTTTTAGTCTGACTACCCAGATCAAAAATTGCTTTTTTATCAAGAGAAATTTGAATTATGACTAATTCTAAGCCCAACTATGACAGATAAACACTTTTACACATTTCCAGCATCCAACAAAAAAGCCTGGATTGACCAAGTGAAAAAGGACTTAAAAGGAAAGGGATTTGACGCCACTCTAACTTCCACACTTTGGGACAAAATCAAAATACAGCCATTCTACACTGCAGAAGATTTAGGAGGGCCAAAAGATGCATATAAATTCCATCCTAGCTCAGAAATCCCAGGTATGTCTCCCAGAATCTGGAGTAATCTAGTTTCTGTTTTTCCGGAAAATGAAAAAGAGACAAATGAAGAAATCCTGCACGCACTTCAAAATGGTTCGGATGGATTAGTAGTCCATTTAAATGGAACTGAAAATTTAAACGAGCTACTAAAAGCCGTTCATACTGAATTTATCTCTACTAATTTTTTACCTACAGGAGAAGCAGTTCAATTCTTTCAACTGATTGAGGAATGGATTGAATCAATCAGTCTGAAGCCAGGAATGTTGCAAGGCGCGATCTTATGGAGCCCTTGTGACGAGCTATTCCGAAGCGGAGAAAATTTTGATTCAGCAATCAGCCAAGCAGCAAAAGCCATTATTGATTTCAAAGAGTTCCAAGAGTTCTACCCTCTGACTATTGATTTTGCTCGATATGCCAACACTGGAGCAACAGGGATTCAACAGCTTTGCTATGGACTTGGAGAAATTATTGAATTGATTGAAAAGCTTTCGAAAAAAGCTATCTCTCCCACTCAGGTATTTGAAAACCTGACATTTCATACCGCTATTGGCGATTCCCATTTCGCAGAGATCGCCAAAGTCAAGGCTCTTCGAAAACTAATTGTGGAGCTTGCAGGCAACTATGGAGTAAAAATTCAGCTGGAAGACGTTCCTATCATCACTTCCACCAGTGAATGGAGTAAGTCACTTTTGGACAAAGACACAAACCTTATCCGCCAAACCTATGAGGCTATGGCTGGGATTTTAGGAGGTGGAAATTCACTTTGGGTGAAACCTGCCGAAGGGAAAAAAGCCAGTGTTTTAGAAAAAAGAATTGCGAGAAATGTATCATCCGTTCTAAAGGAGGAAAGCTACTTGGACAAAGTCATGGACCCAGCAGCCGGTTCCTATTATCTGGAAAATCTGCAGGAACAAATCGTAAACTCAGTGATAAAAGAGCTGCAGGAACTGGAAGAAAATGGCGGTTGGCTAAAAAACTTCGAAGACCGTTCCTTGCATACCGCTATCCGAAATTCCAGGGAAACCGTACAAAAGAAAGTTTTATCAGATACTGATATAAAAGTGGGCGCCAATAAATATTTAGCAACGGGCAAATTGGAAAACAACCTTGGTTTTTCACCTCTCGTCGAAAAAGACTTTGAATTATTGCCAAGTAGAGCAACCTATTTCGTAGAACAAAGAAACCTGAGCAACGCATGAGACCAGACCTGAAAAATTGGAGATCCGCAAAAACTCAAACTTCACCAAGCGAGGAAAACACGAACTGGGAAGCACCAGAGCAGATTTCAATCCCTTCGATTTTCGACAGTGAGCAAATTGCTAAGCTTTCACATATAAATTTCTCAGCGGGAATTCTACCTTATTTACGCGGGCCTTACAGTACCATGTATAGCATGCGTCCGTGGACTATTAGACAATATGCAGGGTTTTCTACAGCAGAAGAATCCAACGCCTTTTACAGAAAAAACCTGGCTGGGGGACAAAAAGGCCTTTCTGTAGCTTTTGACCTAGCCACGCATCGAGGCTATGATTCTGATCATCCACGGGTAGTAGGAGATGTAGGAAAGGCCGGGGTTGCGATAGATTCTGTCGAAGACATGAAACTACTTTTTGATCAAATTCCGCTCGATCAAATGTCAGTTTCCATGACCATGAACGGAGCAGTGATTCCAATCCTCGCTTTTTACATAGTCGCTGCCGAAGAGCAAGGAGTGAAACCTAAGCAGCTAAGCGGAACGATACAGAATGATATTCTCAAAGAATTCATGGTGCGCAATACCTATATCTATCCTCCGCAGCCATCCATGCAGATCATTGCAGACATTTTCAAGTTCACCTCAGAGCACATGCCGAAATTCAATTCTATATCCATCTCCGGCTATCACATGCAGGAAGCAGGGGCTACTGCGGACATAGAATTGGCGTATACGCTTGCTGATGGATTGGAATATTTGAAAACTGGAGTAAAAGCCGGTTTAGACATCGATGATTTCGCTCCCCGACTTTCCTTTTTCTGGGGAATTGGGATGAATTACTTTATGGAAATCGCCAAGATGCGGGCAGGACGTTTACTTTGGGCAAAAATCGTAAAGCAGTTTAATCCAAAATTTGACAAATCTTTAGCGCTACGTACCCACTGCCAAACATCAGGCTGGTCACTTACCGAGCAAGACCCTTTCAATAATGTCACCAGAACAGCAGTTGAAGCACTTGCCGCTGTCATGGGTGGCACTCAGTCCCTTCACACGAACTCACTCGATGAAGCCATTGCTTTACCCACTGACTTTTCAGCAAGAATTGCCCGAAACACTCAATTGGTCCTACAGGAAGAAACTGGAATCACCAAAGTGGTCGACCCTTGGGGAGGCTCACATTATGTGGAGTTTTTGACAGATCAGTTGGTGCAGCGCGCATGGAAATTGATCGAGGAAGTTGAAGAATTAGGAGGAATGGCTAAAGCAATAGAAGCCGGTCTTCCAAAATTGAGAATAGAAGAAGCAGCTGCTAAAAAGCAGGCGAGAATCGATAGCGGAAGGGATGTAATCGTCGGCGTGAATCGCTACGTGGTGGATGAGGAATCTGAAATTGAAGTTCGTGACGTGGATAATCAGGCTGTGAGGGAATCCCAGTTAGCCCGGCTGAAAACAGTGAAGGCATCTAGAAATCAAAGTGAAGTAGAAGCAAGTCTGGAAAAACTGACTCGGGCTGCGAAATCAGGCGAAGAAAATCTACTAGAATTGGCGATCGATGCTGCTAGAAAAAGAGCTACTTTGGGAGAAATCTCAGATGCGATGGAAGTGGCTTTTGGCCGCCATCAGGCCCAAACCAAATCAATAACCGGAGTTTATGCAGCAGAAGTGAAAAATCAAGATTCATTCAAAAAAGCGATCGCTTTATCAGACGAATTTGCAGCACTGGAAGGTCGCCGTCCTAGAATTATGGTGGCCAAAATGGGTCAAGACGGACATGATCGGGGTGCCAAAATTATTGCAACTGGTTTTGCAGATATGGGATTTGATGTGGACATCGGTCCACTTTTCCAGACACCCGAAGAAGTAGCTCAGCAGGCAATAGAAAATGATGTGCATATTGTCGGAGCTTCCTCTTTGGCAGCGGGTCATAAAACTTTGGTTCCTCAGTTGATCGATGAGTTGAAAAAACTGGGAAGACCGGATATTATGGTTGTCGCTGGGGGTGTGATTCCTGCAAAGGACTACCCGTTTTTAAAGGAGGCAGGAGTATTTGCTGTTTTCGGGCCTGGAACTGTTCTTTCTGAGGCAGCCACTAAAATCTTGGAGAGATTGATTGAGGAGTGAAATCAACGATTCTATTTTGAAAACAAACGCATATCAAACTCAAAGGGATCTATTGAAGTGATTTCAACTTCTCTAAATCTTCTATGAGCAGGATTTATCAAAAAATTAAAGTCCCCCTGTACAACTACAGAAGGGACTTTAAAAACCAAGAAGTTATTTTCGGATAAAAATCCGTCTCCAATTTCCTGTGTAGTATGAGAATGTGGTATTGATTTCCAATCAGGAGGTAAATCCGAATTTTCAATAACCTTTATCTCAACTCCATCTGGTATGGTGATCTCTACTATTTCGTAGTCTGTAGGAATGTTCCCTAGTGGCGTATGGACCGCAATTTCAGCGGTACAAAGAGCTCGAGATTGGCTGGTATAAACCACGGCTTTTCCTTTGCTATTCCATCTCCCGCCCGCCAATTCAGCTCCTTTTCCTGATAAATCACTTGAGAACTTACTTTTGCTCAACCGAAAAACTATCATGCCAAGACACCATATTCAATTCTAGTCAGCTCATCTCTCAAGAGATTAATACCAAAGCTACTATCCAAAAAGGATTTTGGCATCAAGTCCCCCAATGCCAAACAAGGTGTCTCAAGCCAAGTCTGAAACTTTGACTTACTTCCGAATACTTCTACTCCCCTTTTTTGAAGCAGAGCAATTTCAATTATCTTTTCTGACTGCAAGGAATCAAATGACTTCTGTTCTTTTTGATAACGCTGCAACGTACGCTCTGATATATGCAGGTACTCTGCCCATTCTTCAGTTGAAAATGCACTTTTGGAGGCGAATTTATCAAAGTCTTCAAAAGTAATACCCTGCCTTACCAGCATTATCACCTCATTTATAAACTTATCATCTGTAGTATTATATGCTACTTCTGGATCGAAAATAGTAAATTGAGTCATGGCCGATAAGCTATATTAAGTACAACTGTCATAAATTTAACGACATTTGTCGGAAGTTGTTTAAATTCATCAGTTTTTTTCAAAACTATTTCAGTATGCCCTTTAGGTATTATTCAACTCTCTTTCTGTCAATTTTAATTGCTTGTCATTCACCTGAAAAGGAAGAAGATCCAAAAGAAATCCTTGCGGACCAAATGGAGGATCATCTCAAAACTGAAGTTCTGGACAACTGGTATCCTCAGGCTATGGACACAGTTGATGGTGGCTTTCTGAGCAATTTCTCTTACGACTTCAACCCAGAGGAAAAGCAGGAGAAAATGATCGTTACCCAGTCTCGCCACGTCTGGACCAATGCTAAAGCCTCAAAAAAGTATCCTGAAATTGAATATTATAAAACAGGAGCTAAACACGGATTTGAATTTCTAAGGGATAAAATGTGGGATTATGAAAATGGTGGGTTTCATTGGTTAGTGGACAAACAAGGAAATCAGATTGGCAATCCAATGAAAACAGCATATGGAAATGCTTTTGGGATCTTTGCACTTGCTGCTTATTATGATGCATCGGGAGATAAGTCTGGTTTGGATCTTGCAAAGGAGGCTTTCCTATGGCTAGACAAACATGCACATGACTCTATAAATGGAGGATATTATCAGCATTTAGCCCCAGATGGCACTCCTATTTCCCGACCAGAATCTACTCCTTCCACTTCAGACCTTGGCTATAAAGATCAAAATAGCTCCATCCATTTATTGGAAGCATTTACTGAACTGTATCAAGTTTGGCCTGAACCATTGGTTAAAGATCGATTAGAGGAAATGTTGCTGCTCATCCGGGACCAAATTGTTACAGAGAAAGGCAACTTGACACTTTTTCTCTATCCCGATTGGAGCCCAGTAACCTTTGTAGACTCTACCGAAGAAGTGATATTGGCCCACCATAATCTTGATCATGTTTCCTTTGGTCACGATGTGGAAACAGGTTTTTTGATGATAGAGGCATCTGAGGTTTTAGGATGGGAAAATGACACAACTACTCATAGAATCGCCAAGAAAATGATTGATCATGCGCTGGAAAATGGTTGGGATAAAAGCGTAGGTGGTTTTTATGACGAAGGCTATTATTTCAAAGACGGCTATCGTGCGACTCATGATACCAAAAACTGGTGGGCCCAAGCCGAGGGGATGAATGCACTTTTATTGATGGCTGAGCTTTACCCAAATGACCCGCACGACTATTACGGGAAGTTTCTAAAACTCTGGGACTACACAAATGCTTATTTAATTGATCATGAAAATGGTGATTGGTATTCCGGAGGGTTGGATAAGCAGCCTGAGTTAAAAACTGTAGGAAAAGGAAATATTTGGAAAGGGATTTACCATCATTACAGATCATTAGATCACTGTACAAATCGTTTGAGAGAAATGAGTGAACGATCCGAGTAGATAGAAAGAATTCAAAAGCCAATTAACTTTTCTAGATCATACCAAGTCGAGAACAATATTTGTAAATAAAAGGCTTTCCATTTGCTCAGGCTGGTATTTCCAACTTCCGTACAGTTTAGGAAATCAAACTTCTGTTACGCTAATAACCCAAAATGAAGAAAATCACTTTTGTATATGATCCGGAAATATCAAGCGAAAAACTCGATGAGTTGCTCGAAATGATGGATCCCAAACCTGATAAAAAACTTTCTTTGGATCAAGTGTCTATAGAAAACCTGGGCCAAAATGAATGTTTTGCCTGTTCGCTTTCAGATATTCAACTTCACCAACTACTCGATCAAGCAAAAGATAAAGAGATAAATGTAGCGCTCCTTCCCCACCCTGAGATGATTCAGGCTAAAAAGGGATTTGGAATCAATACTAATTTTAAAACTGCCTGGCAGGAAATTCAGGAAGCTGAAGAAATTCCTGAAATCGATTTGATGCAGGTAAATGAGGAGCTGGCATTTAATTCTTTGGTGGTCGGCACATCACTAGGCATTCTTTACTCCAATGGAGCAGCCAATTTCTTCGATGGTGTCAAGACAAGGTTCTCTCAACTACTTAACCTTTTTCGAAGAGTAAAACTCAAACCTTATACCATCACTTATAAAAATGGAGAGGAAGAAAGTAAAATTGACATAGCAGCAATGGGAGTTTTAGCTGTAGCCCATTGTGAAAGCAACTTGATTTTTCGTCGTGTAATTGAACAATCCGGTTTGGACGATGGTAGAATCCACCTGTTGATATTGGCACCGAAAAGCCTTTTCTCCTTAATTCAATTTGGATTGCAGAATCTTTTTTTCCCTATCAAGGGAGGAACGCTGCCAAGATTTGTAGGCTATATTTCCACCAGTGAAGCATGCATCACGTCCACTGAGACGATAAAGTTCGCCGTGGATGGAAAGGAAAAGGAGAAACAAGAAATAAAGATTTCCTTGACTGAAGAAAGGGTTAAAATTCTTCCGGGTGCAAGTATACAGGAAAAGGAAACTACAGAAGGCCCAAGATCCATCAATGTGTCGAGGCTTCCAACAGGACGATTAAAGGAAGAATTACTCCACTCTTATTTACCCTGGGTTCGCCATGCCACGGCTGAGGAATTCAAAGATCTTTTTACGCTCTTAAGGACAAATTCTCAGACTTCGTCCACCTACTTAGTGCTGATGGCACTCTCTACAATGATCGCTTCTTTTGGACTTTTTGGCGATTCTGCTCCGGTAGTAATAGGCGCAATGATTTTAGCACCGCTGATGGGGCCGATTATTTCCTTGGCCATGGGTATGCTTCGTCAAGATGGTTTATTGATCAAAAACAGCTTGATTACCATATTCTGGGGCTCAATAGTAGGCCTATTCTTTTCAATTATGATTTCTCTGATCACTCCTCTGGAAGTATTAAATGATCAAATTCTTGCCAGGATTCGACCTAATCTTCTTGATCTAGGTATTGCAATAGCATCTGGAATAGCAGGAGCATATGCTTACTCCAAGGAGGAAATATCTAAAACGCTCGCAGGAGTGGCAATTTCAGTTGCACTGGTGCCCCCGCTGGCTGTGGCTGGAATTGGAATTGGATGGATGGATAAGGAAGTCTTTGGTGGAGCCATGCTTTTGCTGGGCACTAACCTAGCTGGCATCACCATGGCGGCAGCATTGACATTTCTGCTACTTGGATTTAGTCCTTTCAGGTTGGCAAAAAGAGGTCTATTGATAAGTCTGGGGATCTTGGCAGCAATAGCCTTACCGCTAGGACTGAGCTTTAATAAAATGGTAAATGAAACCTCGATCATCCAAGATCTGAGTGGTAAGGAAATCCCACATGGATTGCTTCGTGAGGTAAAAGTTGTACAGATGGAACCTTTGAAGCTTTCCGTAACCATTCTTTCAGAAAACGCATTGGACGCAAATGATTTCAAAGAGATCAAAGCTGAAATTGAAGAAAAAATCGGAAGAACGGCATCAATTGAATTGACACTTGGAGTACAATTGGGTGAGCCTATTACAAAGGCGAAGGAGTAGCAGTGATCAAGTCGCAGTACCAAAATCCATAGTTGGCGGGATCTTCTTTTTCCTTAGAAAAGCACTGGTCGGAATCATCTTCATTCTTTGGAGCTTCGTATTTTCTTAGCACCTTTTCACCAACCTCAAAATCGATGGGCTTACTGAAAATCGGCCCATCATACACAAAGGTATGGAATTCACCGTTTTCACCGCAGGGATCCACATCAGAAGGAAGGTCTTTCAAAAAGTCCTCATCGATCACTCGCCCGACAAAACTTTTATCCAAAAACTTCTCATTGACACAGGTAGTAATGGTTTTAAAACCCAGATCCAAAAATTCGCGAATTAAGTTCTCTGTAGGGTGTTTCCAAAGAGGAAAAACACCCTTCAAATCTAACTCAGCAAGTTTAGTCTCACGGTAAGTTCTCAAATCTTCTAGGAAGATATCTCCAAAAATTGAGGCAGTAATACCTTCCCTTTTCAACTCAGTAAGCGTTTCTCTCATCGTCTTTTCATAGACTTCCATTGAAGGCATGTCGGGAATTTCCATTTTCACCAAGGGAATCCCTATGCTTTTTGCCTGCATTTCTAACAATTCAGATCGAACACCATGCATTGAGATTCGCTGATATTTTTGACTGATACTAGTTAGCAAACATGCAATTTCAAACTCCTGAGATTGTTGTAATTTAAATAATGCAAGTGAAGAATCTTTGCCCCCACTCCAATTGAAAAGTGCTTTCTCTTTATTCAAAACTTTACTTATTGATTTCCCAAAAGTAAACCCTGATACCCAGAAAATTTGGCCTACTGCAAACAAAAAAACGGATATAAAATACTTTATACCCGTTTTCGATGTGGTTGATAGTTATTCTTTATTCTACTTTCCTCAATTCTTTTCTCGGAATCATTTCATCTTTTTGAGCTGTATTATACACAAATGAAGCTATAACAACTGCCATTTGCTTCAAATCATCCAATTCCAATCTTTCAAATGTATCCATATTCGTGTGATGAGTACGAGTTCGGTATTCCACAGGATCTTGGATAAACTGAAATCCTGGAAGGCTTAATGCATCAAAGCTTTGGTGGTCTGTCCCACCAGTATTACTGATGGTGATCGTACGATCTTCCACGATATCATCTAAAGGCAAAAACCACTCATTGAAAATCGGCTCTGCTGCAGCATTTCCCTGAAGGTAAATCCCACGAATTCTACCTGTTCCGTTATCAATATTATAATACGCAGACAACTTTTCGTGCTCAGGTTTCAACTCCATTGTCTCACGATCACCAAAATGTTTTGCCACATATCCTCTAGAGCCATGTAAACCTTGCTCTTCACCTCCCCAAAGGGCAATACGCACTGTTCGCTTTGGTTGAAGACCTGTAGCTTTCAATATTCTTACCGCTTCCATCATTACAATACATCCTGCAGCATTATCAGTCGCTCCGTTGGCTCCATGCCAAGAATCTAAGTGTCCACCAAGCATCACCACTTCTGACTTCAATGAAGGATCAGAACCTGGAATTTCTGCTATTACATTATACCCCTGAAGATCTTCTGTTCTAAAACGAGTTTTCACCTCTGCCTCTATCTCCACTTCTACCCCATTTTCACTTAATCGAGCCATCAAATTCACATTCTCAGGAGCAGTTTCCAATTCTGGAATTACGTCTGGGGTGTCTTTAATATAACCTCTAGGGCTGCTTGTGAATAGCGTTCCATGACGCCCATTTACTCCTTTGATGATCAAAGCAGGACCTTCACTGGCAATGAACTCATTTATTTTTTGTGAAAAAGCTCTAGCTGCTCTTAATTCAGCAATCATTTCTGGAGTATAACTACCATTTCCGCCACCTCTTGGCGCTGGATGCTCCATTCCATGCAATTGTTCGGCTGTATATCGAACAGCATCAGGTTCGTATGTAGGCTCTTGGGTTCCCGTTGGTTTAATTGCAACTATAGCACCTTTGAGTTTACCCTTATATTTTGCAAAGTCCTCTTCAGTTTTTATGTCAAGAAAATAAACCTTGCCACTTACTTCTCCTTTTGTGCTTTCTGTCCAAGCTTTTGGAATTGCAATAAAAGGCATGTAATAAGGAGAAGTCATCGCGATGTAGCTCTTTTCCATTTCCCAGCCTCGACCAAATTCTCCCCAAGGTTCGGCGTTGGCATTTTGTAAACCCCAGTCTGAAAGCTGCTGGATAGCATAATCCACAGCCCGCTCGTAACCTTCGGAATTACTCAACCTCGGGCCAGCCTTGTCCACTAACTGAAATGCGATTTCCTCTACTTTTGAATTTTCTAAGCCTTCTTTTTTGATTTTTTCAATTGCCGCAAGGTCAACTTCCTGAGCAAAACTCATTCCGGCTAAAAGCAGGGCCGGCAGGATTAATAATTTTCTCTTCATAATATTAGGGTTTGGTAATGGTGCTATTTGAATAAATTTTTGTCTAAAAATAAATTTCAGGGTGAAATTAAGCCAAAATATAGGATCACAATAGCTATTCGTGTAAAAGTAGGTCACTCCTATAATAGGATGCAAATTAGTCACCTGCAGGAAGCATATTCCGAATAGCGGAAATTTTCCATTGCCCGGTCTCTGTCACCACGACAAAGGTGCTCCACATTTTTCTGACAGTCCCATCTCCATTTTTGATCTCATAGCGAGCATCAACTATGGCCGCATCAGGATCCAGAAAACGAATAGACTCTACCTTTAAGGTTCTATCACCAGGATTAGAGGTAGAACTCTCCATCATTCCTTGCACTGCTTCAGCGAGGCCCTTTCGCCAAACTCCAGAGGAAACCAGCTGATCTACATCTTCTATCAATATTTCCTTCAGCAACACTGTGTCCTTTGTCTCCCTAGCTTTGGAATAAGAACTGATCAGGTCTATGATCTCTTGGGATTCGCCTTTTGTGTTCAAGGGATTTTGGCAAAAAGCGGAGAAGTTGATGAGGTGGAGAAAAAACAGGAAAGCGAAGGTTTTCATTTGATGGAATGTTTAAGACAAATCAAATTAATCAATTATAGAAAACATAAGCAATTTGCTAAACTGCAAATATGCTTATAAAACTTTCATACTCTTCTGCTGCTGGGTAATAGTAAACTGCAACGATGAGTTTAACAGCCCCATCTATTTTATCGGATTCTAGATAGTAATTTAGTTTCCATGTGGATTGATAAAGCTCTTTCACTATTTCAACATCTAATTCATCACCAAACCCTTTAATTATTTCTACCTGAGATGGGTTAACCTGGTCGTCTAGCACTACTTCAAAAAGTGCAAAATTCTCTTTTAATACAATTCCATTTTTGCTTTTTAAAAACAAGGTGAAGTTTGGAGATATGTAGGGAATATAATGTGCTGTAATTGAATTATCATACCTACTTAAAGCTCTAATAAATTCTAGATCTCTTTGTTTACTTCTATAATTAGTTTTAAAATTTATTTTATAATCACACATACCAAAGACATACCTACCATCGTCCTTTGCATGAGCGGTAACTAATAAGTCAGATCCTTCGGGAAAAAACACAGAACAAGAGGTGCCAAATTTTTCATCGCTTCTACCATAAACATAGATGAAATTTAGGTTTGGCCCTTTAAAATGCTCTACAACTTGCACATCTGCCCTGTATATTTGCTCTTTACCCTGATTGGGATAAACTTTTAAGATCTTAATCCTTCCCACAAAATCCGACCCGACAAAGCTATTAGTTGGTGTTGAAAATGAACAATCGCAGGCAAAAGCTTGATTACCAAAAACCAGAATAAGTAAAGTGAGTAGAAATTTCATATCTCCCTAAAATAGCAAAAGCTACTCAGCACTGAATAGCTTTAAGGTTTTTTAAGGAGGATATTTAAGTTTTCAAAAGTCCAACTTCCTGAGAGTCAAGACAACTGTGAACTTTGCGTAACCTTTGCCTCCTCAGCGGTAAAAACACCAAAAGCCACCCATTGCTGAGTGGCTTTAAGAATATTTACAGTAAGTAAGATGATTCGGAAGTCCAGCTTCTGGAGAAGCAGGTCAACTGTGAAGTTGTGTAGCTTACTGATCTTCTCCTCTTAGTTTGAGTACAGAACCTTCCAATACATCTCCGATCCGGATTTGGCAAGCCAAACGTGAAGTAGGAAAGTACTCTGGTAGGTTTTCCAACTGATCCAATTCAGGATCCGTGGCCTGACCCAATTCATCCTTGCCTTCCAACACTTCGATGTGGCAGGTTCCACATAGTGCCATACCTCCACAGGTAGCCAAAATCGGATATTCGTATGCTTTGAGAATTTCCATCAGATTGAAGCCCATATCATCTGGCGCTTCGCATTCTTGACGATTTCCTTCTTGATCTTCTACAGTGAAATTAACCATGCTGCAAAAATAGTATTAAAATGAATTTACACCGTTAACGGTTGTGTATTTGAAGCTCAATTTCTGATCAGGATACACATATTTGAAAGCAGAATGCATCATGATCGCCGCTTCGTGGAATCCACAAAGAATCAATTTCAGCTTTCCAGGATAAGTATTGATATCACCAATCGCGTAGATTCGGTCAACTCCAGTAGAGTAATCTCGCGTATCTACTTCGATCGCATTTTTATCTATACTCAATCCCCAGTCAGCTATCGGCCCAAGCTTTGGACTCAAACCAAATAGTGGGATTAAATAATCAGTTTCAATCTTGATTTCTGCTTTGCTCTTATCTACAAAAGTGACAGATTCCAAGGTGCCATTCCCAGATACTTCTTTCAAATTGGATGAAAGAATCAAGTCAATTTTACCATTATTTGCCAGGTCAAATACCTTAGCAGCGGAATCAGGTGCCCCACGGAAAGTCTCATTCCGGTGAACCAAGGTTACTCTTTTGGCAACTTTAGAAAGGAAGATAGT
The DNA here is from genome assembly GCF_900182815.1 of Algoriphagus winogradskyi. Classification (GTDB taxonomy): domain Bacteria; phylum Bacteroidota; class Bacteroidia; order Cytophagales; family Cyclobacteriaceae; genus Algoriphagus; species Algoriphagus winogradskyi. The sequence goes on from NZ_FXUA01000001.1 coordinate 963,161, forward strand.
CCAATCCAAAGCAGAATCTCCGCCTCCGGCAAGAATTACATTCTTATCGCGGAAAGTTTCAGGATTTTTCACCATGTAAGTAATTCCTTTTCCTTCGAAAAGCTCCAAGTTCTCTACTACTGGCTTTCTAGGCTCAAAACAACCCAAACCACCAGCAATCACAATCACCTGAGCATGAACTTTTGTTTTATCGCTAGTTGTCACGATAAAAGATCCATCTTCCTGCTTATCCAAGTGGTCAACTCGCTCTCCTAAGGTAAACGTCGGGGAGAAAGGCTTTGCCTGCTCCATCAGATTGTCCACCAAATCCTGTGCATTTACTTCCGGATATCCTGGAATATCATAAATAGGCTTTTGCGGATAAATCTCCGAAAGCTGACCACCCACCTGAGGCAGGGCATCAATAAGATGACAACGCATTTTGAGCAAACCAGCTTCGAATACTGCAAATAGGCCTACTGGGCCGGCTCCGATAATACAAAGGTCTGTATGGATCATGATGTATGAAATTTGGGGTGCTTCCCCGGTTAAAAGTTTCCTTTTTCTTTAACTTACTTATTGACCAAGCGACTCACCATTGAGATTCTGATAAATCGTATTGAGAATCCGCTTAAACTCCTCGAAATCATGGGGACTTAAATTCTCCCATGCTTTCTCTCTAATCTGAAGAATCTCCGGCCGTAAAGAACTCACTTTCGAAACTCCGGTTTCCGTCAAATGCAACTGAAAACTACGTCGGTCCTGCGGATGTGGCACTCGCTCCACATACCCCTTTTTGCAAAGCAAATCGATAATACGTGTCAGCGTAGGATGATCTTTAAAGACCAAATTCGCCAATTCTGTTTGACTTAAGAGGTCATTTTCAGATAGGTTTTTCAACACCAACCATTGATCAACAGTCACATCAAAATCTCCTGATTTGAACTGCTGCTGAGCATATTGCTTCACTTTTCGGGCCGTACGGTCCAATAGAAATGAATACTTAGAATATTGCTCTTGTGTCATACCAATAGTTAGTGTGACAAATATATAAAAAATTTAATCGGGCAATACAATTCTCTATTATTTTTATAGGGTTTATAGGTTTTAGTATTGGAAGATTGAAAAATTGGAAAATTTGAAAATTGAGACTTGCATTTGAAAATTGAAAATTCTCAATACCCATATTTCCCTTGCCACTTCGAGCTAAGGTATCTTCTCAGCTCATTTTCCCTCGCATTCTCTCCGGGATCATACAGTTTCAACCCTTTGATTTCATCTGGCAAAAACTCTTGATTCACAAAGTTCCCAGGGAAGTCATGGGAATATTTATAGGCTTTTCCATAGTTCAAATCCTTCATGAGTTTGGTTGGAGCATTTCGCAAATGAAGTGGTACAGAAAGATCGCCCTTCTCTCTTACCAACGCCTGGGCTTGATTGATAGCCATGTAAGCAGCATTGCTTTTCTGCGAGCTCGCCAAATAAGTAACGCACTGGGAAAGGATAATTCTGGACTCTGGATAGCCGATAATCTTAACCGCCTCGAAGCAATTTGTAGCCAAAAGCAAGGCATTTGGGTTGGCATTCCCTATATCTTCTGAAGCTAAAATCACCAATCTTCTAGCGATGAACTTCACATCCTCTCCTCCTTCGATCATCCTTGCTAACCAATAAACCGCTGCATTCGGATCAGACCCACGGATGGATTTGATAAAAGCAGAAATAATATCATAATGCTGCTCTCCCGATTTATCGTAAAGTGCCACTTTTTGTTGCGCGATCTGCATCACTTTTTCATCGGTAATCACACAGGGATCTTCATTTATCCCATCAATTACTATTTCCAACAGGTTCAATAACTTTCGCCCATCTCCTCCTGAAATACGAAGGAGCGCATCGGTTTCCTTCAGCTCTACTTTGATTTTCTTCAACTCAATATCCTGCTCTAATGCCTGATGGATCATCGCTTCGAGTTCTGGTTTACCCAGTGAATTCAAAGTAAAAACCTGGCATCTTGATAGTAGTGCTGCATTTACTTCGAAAGATGGATTTTCTGTTGTAGCACCTATTAATCGAATTACACCCTTTTCCACAGCTCCCAAAAGCGCATCTTGTTGGGACTTATTAAAGCGATGAATTTCATCAATAAAGAGAACCACTCCTTGTTGAAACTTTGCTTTTTCGATTACCTCACGAATGTCTTTTACCCCAGAACTTATAGCACTTAGCGTGTAGAAAGGCGCTTTTATTTCATTTGCTATGATATTGGCAATGGTAGTTTTCCCAACACCCGGCGGGCCCCAAAGGATCAAAGAAGGCACATTTCCGGATTTGATCGCTTTAAATAAAAATGACTTGGGAGAGGACAAATGCTCCTGTCCGATTAGATCCTCCAATCGGGTTGGTCGCATACGTTCTGCAAGAGGGGTGTTATTCATTTAGTAGCTGGTCTTAGGAATGCAAGATACTAGACAAAAAAGAAAGGCCCGTGAAGGCCTTTCTAATTTTACGACAAACATTGTCGAGTTACTCTTTGACTAGTGGATTTAATCCTTGATAACCTGGATCCATCCTTTGAATTCATGCTTGCCTCCATCCTTATCTACAGTATTTAAAATGTAGAAATAGGTTCCGGCGACTTGACCTGGGGCATCCCAATCATTTTGGTAATCTTCCGTCTCAAAGACATGATCACCATATCTATTGAAGATGACAATGTCGTTGCTCACAAACTTGCCAAGTCCCTGAATCACAAAGGTGTCATTATCACCATCCACATTAGTCGGTGTGATTACATTCGGAATATGGAATGGTAAGATTTCATTTACGTCATCATCTTGATTATCCATTTCGTCAGTATCTGTTTCACTTGAGCCAACTTCTGCTACGTTCGTAATGATACCTGCATCTCCTGCTTTCACTCTAATGCGAATTATAAGTTCTGCCTCTGCTGAGAATAATGGCATAGCCCAGGTGATTCTGCTTCCAGTGACCGAAGTGGTAACTTCAGCATTGCTACTATTGGCTATCACCTCAGAGCTCAGATAAGTTACGTTTTGAGGGAGATCATCAGTCAATAATACTTCAGTCGCGTCTACTCCACCGATGTTTCGGATGACTACTTCATATTCGAACTCATCACCTTCAAATATTTCTACATCGAAAGAAGTTTTCTCAACTGAGAGATTGACCTCATCATCTACTAAGTAGCAACGCAAACCATAATCGAAGTCGAAATTAGAAGGACTGTCTTGAGAAACAGTACCATACTGCACGATATCGGTAGTGACTTCACAAACCAACTTATTAATTTCATCCCGCTCAGTAAGTCTACCACTAGGATCTGGCAATACTTTCACCAATCCAGATGCACCTAACTTGAGGCCTTGAGCATCGAAAATAGGATCCGTTACCAAAGTCACCTCATATTCTCCGTATGGATCAGCCTGTGGCAACACGTGTTTCCAATTACCAAACTGACCTACAGTAGCCATAGCTTCGTAGCCATTTGGACCTTTGATGGAGATATTTTGACCAGCAGGGTTTCCAAAACCAGCTTTATTCAATTCACCTTCATTTTCAGGACCCTCATAGCTTCCGTCACCATTTAGATCAAACCACTCCCAATTAAAGATATTAATTGGAACTCCAGGGGTAATAACATTCTGGGTGACTTCATCGTCTCCATTGGCATCATACCATTCGTTTTGGATAGCATCTCCATTCAGATCGTACCACACATATCCACTTATAACCGGATTAAATGAAGGCCCATCACCTGTCTTGGCATATCTAAAGTCATTTGGACTATACACACATGCCTCAACTTTCACCTCAGCTGTATCTCCATCAACTGGTCTTAAGTTTTGGCTACTAAGAAGGTTCCCGTCCAGAACTTTAACAGTGTAATTTCCCTCAGCTACATTTCTGAAAATATACCTACCCGCACCGTTCGTTAATACAATCAAGGTGTCACCTTGAGTATCAGCATTCGGAATCAACACCACTGGGACATTTGGCAATGGTTCTCTTTCTATAACAGTAAAGATCTCCCCTGTCACCAATGTCTCACCATTACACAACAATGCTGTTTCTGCATCGTCTTCGTCTGTGAGATCTTCACCTCCATCTGGATCAGGTGCCGTCACATAAGCTGTATTGATAATCGTTTCACCTGCTGCGATATCTTCGGAAGTTACAGTGTATGAAGTTATAAGGAAAATAGATTCTCCCGGCGCTAAGCTGGTTAGCGTACTATCCAATCCAGTGAGCGGGTCAGTCACCTCGACATCTTCCAATGGCACATTTCCTGTATTTGTCACAGTCAAAGTATAAGTTATGACTTCGCCCACTACAATGACAGCCTCTTTATCGGCCTCTTTGACAATCTGGATTGCAGGCATCTTCACCACCGTAATAGTAGTACCATCTCCGCCATCGACTTCATTTCCGTCAGGATCTTTACCTGATGCAGACGCAAAATTGGTGATACTACCTGCTTCGATATCTTCCTGAGTAACTGTATAACTAGTCTCATAAGTCACTGATTCACCTGGAGCCAAAGTTGGTAGTATCTCTACCATTCCTGTCAAAGGATCAGTAATTAATACATCAGTCAAAGTTTCATTACCAGTATTGGTAATCACAATGGTATAAGGTATCACCTCCCCAACTTCAGAGTAAGTCTCAACTCCAGCCACTTTAACTACACTCAGACCTGGAGCATCCGTTCCCGGAACGATCACCGAATCCGTACCGTCAGTCTCACCACCATCAGGATCTGTTCCTGTTGCTGTCGCAATGTTGGTTACTTCTCCGTTGTCAACGTCTTCCTGAGTCACCGTGTAAGTGGTCGTCACCGTGGCTGATTCGCCTGGTGCCAATGTCCCTACATTTTCATCCAGTCCTGTTAACGGATCTGATACCGTTACATTCGTCAAGGTCACATTGCCGGTATTTGTCACCACAATGGTGTACGGAATCTCCTCACCTGCTTCTACGTAGGTTTCGACATTTGCTACTTTCTCCACTGTTAAGCTTGGGGCATCCGTTCCCGGAACGATCACCGAATCCGTACCGCCAGTCTCTCCTCCGTTTGGATCTGTTCCTGTTGCTGTTGCAATGTTTGTTACTTCTCCGTTGTCAACGTCTTCCTGAGTCACCGTATAAGTGGTCGTCACCGTGGCTGATTCGCCTGGTGCCAATGTCCCTACATTTTCATCCAGTCCAGTTAACGGATCTGATACCGTTACATTCGTCAAGGTCACATTGCCGGTATTTGTCACCACAATGGTGTACGGAATCTCCTCACCTGCTTCTACGTAGGTTTCGACATTTGCTACTTTCTCCACTGTTAAGCTTGGGGCATCCGTTCCCGGAACGATCACCGAATCCGTACCGTCAGTCTCACCGCCATCAGGATCTGTTCCTGTTGCTGTCGCAATGTTGGTTACTGCTCCGTTGTCAACGTCTTCCTGAGTCACCGTGTAAGTGGTCGTCACCGTGGCTGATTCGCCTGGTGCCAATGTCCCTACATTTTCATCCAGTCCAGTTAACGGATCTGATACCGTTACATTCGTCAAGGTCACATTGCCGGTATTTGTCACCACAATGGTGTACGGAATCTCCTCACCTGCTTCTACGTAGGTTTCGACATTTGCTACTTTCTCCACTGTTAAGCTTGGGGCATCCGTTCCCGGAACGATCACCGAATCCGTACCGCCAGTCTCTCCTCCGTCTGGATCTGTTCCTGTTGCTGTTGCAATGTTTGTTACTTCTCCGTTGTCAACGTCTTCCTGAGTCACCGTGTAAGTGGTCGTCACCGTGGCTGATTCGCCTGGGGCCAATGTCCCTACATTTTCATCCAGTCCTGTCAACGGATCTGTTACCGTTACATTCGTCAAGGTCTCATTGCCGGTATTTGTCACCACAATGGTGTATGGAATCTCATCTCCTACTTCTACGTAGGTTTCAACGTTTGCTACTTTCTCCACTGTTAAGCTTGGTGCATCCGTTCCCGGAACGATCACCGAATCCGTACCGTCAGTCTCACCACCATCAGGATCTGTTCCTGTTGCTGTTGCAATGTTTGTTACTTCTCCGTTGTCAACGTCTTCCTGAGTCACCGTGTAAGTGGTCGTCACCGTGGCTGATTCGCCTGGGGCCAATGTCCCTACATTTTCATCCAGTCCTGTCAACGGATCTGTTACCGTTACATTAGTCAAGGTCTCATTGCCGGTATTTGTCACCACAATGGTGTATGGAATCTCGTCTCCTGCTTCTACGTAGGTTTCGACATTTGCTACTTTCTCCACTGTTAAGCTTGGAGCATCCGTTCCCGGAACGATCACCGAATCCGTACCGTCAGTCTCTCCTCCGTCTGGATCTGTTCCTGTTGCTGTCGCAATGTTGGTTACTTCTCCGTTGTCAACGTCTTCCTGAGTCACCGTGTAAGTGGTCGTCACCGTGGCTGATTCGCCTGGGGCCAATGTCCCTACATTTTCATCCAGTCCTGTCAACGGATCTGTTACCGTTACGCTTGATAAGGTCACATTACCGGTATTCGTCACCACAATGGTGTATGGAATCTCGTCTCCTGCTTTTACGTAGGTTTCGACATTTGCTACTTTCTCCACTGTTAAGCTTGGAGCATCCGTTCCCGGAACGATCACCGAATCCGTACCGTCAGTCTCTCCTCCGTCTGGATCTGTTCCTGTTGCTGTCGCAATGTTGGTTACTGCTCCGTTGTCAACGTCTTCCTGAGTCACCGTGTAAGTGGTCGTCACCGTGGCTGATTCGCCTGGGGCCAATGTCCCTACATTTTCATCCAGTCCTGTCAACGGATCTGTTACCGTTACATTCGTCAAGGTCTCATTGCCGGTATTTGTCACCACAATGGTGTATGGAATCTCGTCTCCTGCTTCTACGTAGGTTTCGACATTTGCTACTTTCTCCACTGTTAAGCTTGGAGCATCCGTTCCCGGAACGATCACCGAATCCGTACCGTCAGTCTCACCGCCATCAGGATCTGTTCCTGTTGCTGTCGCAATGTTGGTTACTTCTCCGTTGTCAACGTCTTCCTGAGTCACCGTGTAAGTGGTCGTCACCGTGGCTGATTCGCCTGGAGCAAGCGTTCCTACATTTTCATCCAGTCCAGTTAATGGATCTGTTACCGTCACGTTTGTTAAGGTCACGTTTCCGGTATTCGTCACCACAATGGTGTACGGAATCTCCTCACCTGCTTCTACGTAAGTTTCGACGTTTGCTACTTTCTCCACTGTTAAGCTTGGTGTATTAACAGCATTTACTAGCGCCTCATCTTTATCATCCACTGTTTCCATTTCTGGGTCAGACCCCACCACATAGGCCACATTTAGGAAACTTCCATTATCTATATCATTCTGTGTCACCGTATAGTTTGTGGTGGTAGTAAATGAATCTCCAGGAGCAAGGGTTCCAAAGTTCTCAGTGTATCCAGTTAAAGGATCGGAAACTTTCACTGCTGTCAATGTAACATTACCAGTATTTGTAATTACCAGAGTAAAAGGTATCACATCCCCTGGCTCATCATAGGAGGTCACATTGGTTGATTTCTCGATATCTATTTCCGGATCCTGAACTCCATCTATTGTAGTTCCATCTCCTCCATCAACCTGACCTCCGTCTGGATCTGTACCTGTTGCTGTTGCGAGGTTGGTGATGCTACCATTGTCAATATCCTCCTGAGTGACGGTGTAGTCCGTTGATATTGTCACCGATTCTCCAGGCTCCAATGTGCCCTCATTTCTGGAATACCCAGTAAGGTTATCATCAACCATAACGTTTGTCAATGTGACATTACCAGTGTTAGTCACCACAATGGTGTATGGGATCACTTCCCCTACTTCATCGTATGTACTGAGGTTAGCCACTTTCACTACACTCAATGCGGGAGATTGAGTACCTTGAACTAAAGCATCATCTGTGTCATTCACTCTTCTAATTATCGGCGTTCTTCCCTCTGCTGTCACGGTATTCAACACTTCCCCATTGTCCACATCTTCCTGAGTCACAGTATAAGTGGTTGAGAATGTCTGGGATTCTGATGGTTCCAATGTGTCTATCTCCACCTCCATACCAGTTAGCGGATCTTCAACCGTTACATCTGTAAGGGTCACGTTGCCTGTATTGGTCACCACAACGGTGTAAGTCAATATATCCCCTTCCTTATTGTACTCATCAGTAGTTGCTGTTTTCTCAACAGAGATTTCCCCTCTTCTTTGACCCAATACCACCGCTCGGTCATTGTCTCTCAATATTCTGCCAGCAGGGGTTGTGCCTTCTGCGGTAGCATTATTAACTATCCTACCCATGTCCAACTGTTCCTGAGTGGTTGTGAGGACAGTTGTTCTTTCTAGGCTTTGTCCCGGTGTCAGCACTGGTATCACTGCATCCAAGCCCGTCAGCGGATCTTGCACGTGGACATTCGTAAGCGTCACATTGCCTGTATTGGTAAGAGTCAGCGTATAAGTAATCTCATCCCCAGCTTCATCAAAGAGATTCGGGGTCGCCCTCTTAGTAATCTCCAGACCGGAAGCTCTCCTAGCTACTACGGTAGCCTCATCCTGATCAGATACAGCTTTCTCATTAATATCTACAGCTGACACACTTGCCGTATTGGTGAAGAAGCCGTTGTCAAGATCATCCTGAGTCACATCTCTACTTAGGTTGTACGTGAGAGATTCTCCTACCCCAAGGGAAGCCACTGTAATTGGTTCATCCAATACTAGTGGATCGGAGATCACTACATCGTAAAGCTCCAGATTCCCCACGTTGCTCACTACGATTTCATAATCGATCGTCTCCCCAGCTTCGTCATAAGTAAGCGGTGTTGCAGTTTTCTGTATTTCTATGCCCGGCTCTCCATCGGCAAAAACCCTGACCTTGTCATCATCTTCCACGGTGGAATTATCCGGCGCAATTCCTTCAACCAACACGGTATTCAGCACGTTTCCATTTTCCAGGTCCTGCTGTACTATCGTGTAGCTTGTGGTGAAGTTCAATACCTGACCTGGTGCCATGATATCTATGTTCTCAGAATAACCTGTTAATGGATCTTCAAGAGTTACTCCAGTCAAGGTTACATTGCCCGTATTGGTCACTACTATCGAATAGACAATATTCTGGCCCACTGTATCGAATATTCTAGGTGCGGCAGTTTTTGTTACCTGAATTGCTGCCGCTTGAAGGGCAAGAACAGTCACATCATCCTCATCTTCAACTTCATCTTCGGCAGGAGTAAATCCGCGTACGGTGGCCGAATTGTATACCTTTCCGGCATCTAACTCTTCCTGGCTGATTGTGTAGGTTTCCGTAAGAGTGGCTGTTTCCATTGGGGCGAGTTCCCCTACATTCTCACTCAAACCGGTCAACGGATCTATCACCGTTACTTCGGTAAGCGTAACATTCCCAGTATTGGTCACCAACAAGGTATAGGTAATCACATCGCCTACTTCATCATAACTGGTTACATCCGCAGACTTGTCAAGATCTATCTCACCTCGCTGATCCGCTGTAATAATTACCTCGTCCTCATCTTCAACTTCCTCTTCCTCAGGGTCAACACCTGTGGCGATAGCATTATTTATCAACTCACCGTTGTCGACATCTTCTTGGGTAATCGTGTAGCTGGTCACGACTGTCACGGATTCTCCCGGTGCCAAAGTGCCAGTACCCACTGTCTCATCCAATCCGGTCATCGGATCTTCTACCGTCACACCAGTCAAGGTCACATTACCTGTATTGGTCACAATCAACTCATAATTGATTACGTCACCGGCTGCGTCATAGGTCTGAACGTCGGCAGATTTCACCACTTCAATCGAAGGATCCTGTATCGCTTCAATGGTAGTCCCATCTCCACCATCTATTATGTTTTCGTCAGGATCAGTACCGGTCGCTGTCGCAAAATTGTCTCTGCTGCCATTGTCCATATCGTCCTGGGTAATGGTGTATGTGGACGTCAATGTCACCGATTCCCCTGGAGCAAGTGTGCCCACATTCTCTTCTAAGTCTGTCAATGGATCTTCTACCGTCACATCGCTCAGGGTCACATTTCCGCTATTGGTCACCACTAGGGAGTAAGTGATCTCATCACCCGCTTCTACATAGGTAGGCTGTCCGGCAGTTTTCTCCACTGTTAGCGACGGGGTTTTGATTCCCGGAACAATCTCCTCTGCCTCTGCATCCACTTGGGTGTTTTCCGGGTCTGTACCGGTCACGGTCGCACGGTTGGTCACTTCTCCAAGATCCACATCTTCTTGAGTCACCGTATAATTCGTCGTCACCGTGATGGATTCTCCAGGTGCCATGGTGCCGAAGTTTCTGGTCAAGCCCGTGAGGTCATCTGCTCCGTTGACATTAGTTAAGGTTACGTTACCCGTATTGGTTACAACCAAAGTATATGGGATCACATCTCCAGCTTCGTCGTACTCGGTAACGTTCGCATCCTTGGTCAGGCTAATTGATGGCTCCTGAGTTCCGTCCACATCAACTCCATCTTCCCCGTCTGTCTCTCCACCATCAGGGTCTGTGCCAGTCGCTGTTGCAATGTTGGAAACTGTTCCTGAATCCAGATCATCCTGAGTAACGATGTAAGTTGTTTCGATTAATACAGATTCACCTGGAATTAATGTGCCTACGTTTTGATCCAATTCAGTTAATGGGTCAGTCACTGTGACATTTGTCAAGGTTACATTGCCGGTATTTTCCACAGTAATGGTGTAATTCAGCTCATCACCAACTTCTACGTAGGTAGTTTCCTGAACAGTCTTCACAACTTCAATTTCAGGATTTTTAATACCATCTATAGTCAGATCATCTGTACTATCTACCTCATTTTCTTCTGGATCAAGCCCCACTACATTTGCAGTATTTTCGATAAATCCTCTATCTACATCTGCCTGAGTGACGGTGTAGCTGACAGATATCGTAGCTGTCTCGCCCGGTGCCAACGTACCAAAGTCTCTGCTAGAACCTGTTTTAGGATCACTGGCGACTACATTGTCTAATGACACATTTCCGTCATTGGTTACCAAAACAGTATAGTTGATCACATCCCCTGCTTCATCGTATTCCTCCACATCTGCTGATTTTACGAGCACAATCGATGGTTCCTGAATAGCCTTGATTACCGCTGTGTCCGCATCAAAAATATTTACATTTTTAGGAGTAGTCCCTCTAGTGCCTGCTATGTTAATGTACTGTCCATTGTCGAGATCTACCTGAGTTATTGTATGAGTCGTTTCAAAGGATTCTACATCCCCTGGAGCCATAGTGGTAATAACTTCATCAAGGCCTGTTCTCGGATCTTTGACCAATACATTACTTAAGGTTACATTTCCAGTATTTGTCACTGTGATGGTGTAATTAGCCTCCTGATTTACTTCAGTATAGGTAGAGATATCTGCAGATTTTTCAATCTCAATCTGTCCATTCTGAATAGCTATAACTTCCTCATCGTCCTCTGCTTCAACTATTCTGCTAGCTGGTGTAACACCTGTCGCTGTAGCCGTATTGACATACAAGCCTGCATCTACATCTTCTTGACTGATCGTGTAAGCGGTAGAAAGAGTCTCTGACTGTCCTGGCTCAAGTGTGCCCACATTTGCAGTAAAATCAGTATTTGGATCAGTGACAGTTACATTGGTCAAAGTCACATTTCCTGTATTCGTCACCACCAATGTGTAAGGAATGACATCCCCTTCAGAATCGTAAGTTTTCACATTTGCCGTTTTCACTAGGGAAATAGCTCCATTTCGTAGTGCAACTACCACCGCATTGTCCGTCACCAATATCTCGCGCCCCTTAGGTGTAGTCCCTGTAGCAGAAGCTGTATTGCTGACAAATCCTGCATTCATATCTGCCTGCGTAATCGTGTAATTCTCAGTGTAGGTTCTGCTTGCTCCAGGAGCCAAACTACCCACAGCTACTTCCATTTCCGTCAGCGGATCAGATACAGTAACATCACTTAGGGTCACATTACCACGGTTTCTGATCACAATAGTATAGGTAATCTCATCCCCTGCTTCTCTGTATAGTCTTGGACTAGGAGTCTTGTCTATTGTCAGAGATCCTGCGGTCAATGCTGTGACTTTCGCATCATCTTCATCAGTCACAGTCTCACCATTACTTGCCTGACCAGATACAGAAGCAATATTTGTGATGCTTCCATTATCCATGTCTAATTGGGTAACCGTATAGCTGGTATTTCTGATGGCAATATTACCAGGAGCTAGTGTCCCCACATTCTCCGTATAGCCTGTCAAATCATCAGTAATGACAACATCTTCAATGGTCAAGTTACCAACATTGGTGACTGTCAACGTATAAGTAATCACCTGACCTGCTAATCCATATACTATCGGAGAAGCTGTCTTAATTATCTCAATACCTGGAGTACCTCTTCTAAACACTATGACATCATCCGTGTCAGTTAGTGTTTCATTAGTTGGAGTTTCTGCAGTTACAGTGGCTGTATTTACTAATCTTCCACCATCTACATCTTCCTGTGTGATGGTATAGGTTGGATTGAAAGTAATGCTTTCTCCAGGCAATAGCGGCCCAAAATCCTCATCCACTTCCAGTCTGCTATCTACAAGGTTAAGGTTAGTCAAAGTCAGATTACCAGTATTAGTCACTGTTAAAGTGTAAATAATCACATCGTCTGGTGCATCAAAGATTCTAGGCGTAGCTGTTTTTGTCAATTGAACAGCACCACTCTGCAAAGCAACCACCTCCACAGCATCCTCATCAGTCACATTCGGTCCTGTAGGAGGAGTGCCAACTACATTAGCATCATTGGTCACAGACCCATTATCTACATCTTCCTGCTCAATGGTGTAAGTAGTAGTATACACCATAACTTCATTCGGAGCTAGGTTCGGAATCACCTCTTCCATCCCAGTGAGTGGATCCGTAACGATGACATTGGTCAAAGTCACATTACCCGTATTGGTCACTGTCACGGTGTAAGTAATCACATCATCTGCAGCATCATATGATGCTACATCTGCCACTTTCTCAATTAGTATCGCAGGGCTTTGCTCAGCGATGACTGTCACCATGTCCTCATCCGTAACCACAGCTGGATTTGGGGAAGTAGCCGTTACGCTGGCAGTGTTGTCTCTTTGTCCACTATCCACATCGTCTTGAGTCACGGTATAGTTTCTGCGAATTGTCACAGATTCACCCGGAGCCAAACTTGCATAAGTCTCATCCAATCCTGTAAGCGGATCCGTAACCTGAGCGTTTGTCAACGTTACATTGCCAATATTCTTGATAACTATCGTATATCTAATGACATCACCTGCCTCATCATAGGTAGAAACATTGGCGGTTTTGGTCAATTGTATTGCTCCTTCCTGAATAGCAATTACAGTCACATCATCACTATCCTCAACCTCCAAACCATTCGGGTCCAGGGCGGTAACAGTAGCAGTATTGTCTATTTGCCCTGCATCTACATCCGCTTGAGTCACAGTGTATGGGAATTCTTTGGACAGACTGGCTCCAGGAGCTAAAGTCACAATAGGTTCATCCGCACCTGTCAAAGGATCTGTGACTTGTAGTGTATTCAGCGTAACATTTCCAGTATTGGTAATAGTCACGGTGTAAATAATCACTTCTCCAGCCTCAGAATATTCGGCTTTATCCGCCTCTTTGACCAAGTCAATTTCAGGTGTTTGATCAGCTTCCACAGTGACAGAATCATCATCTTCTACGATTTCACCTTTAGGAGTTGTACCAGTAGCAGTGGCAGTATTATCCACTTGTCCCACATCCAAATCTCCCTGATCTACTGTATAAACTGCCGTATAGGTCCTAGATTCTCCAGGTGCCAAAGTCTGAATTGTTTCAGTCAAACCAGTCAAAGGATCAGTAACTTCTACATTAGTCAGCGTGACATTTCCTGTATTTTCAACTAGGATAGTATAAGTAATCTCATCATTAACTGCATCGTAAGTAGCTACATCTGCAGTCTTAGTAACAGTGATCTCTCCATTTTGAATCGCGGTGACTAACTCATCGTCAGAATCAGTTACAGTTCGATCAGCCGGAGTAGTACCTCTCACCGTAGCCGTATTTGGCAATTCTCCATTATCCAGATCTTCCTGAGCAATGGTGTAAGTAGTAATAAAGTCTACAGACTCTTCAGGAGCCAAACTTTCTACAGTTACGCTATATTCTGTAAGCGGATCTGTGATTACCACATCCGTCAAGGTCACGTTTCCTGTATTCGTGGCTGTGAGTGTATAGGTAATTACATCTCCAACAGCATCATAAGTCGTAACATCCGCTTCTTTAGTAAGCGATATATTCGCTGATCTTCTCGCCAATACAACAGCATTGTCCGTATCAGAGACGGTATTGCCAGGAGGCGTTGTACCTGAAACAGTAGCTACATTGACGATCAATCCATCATCCACATTTTGTTGGGTGACGGTGTAAGAAACAGTATATACCTCAGAGTCGCCTGGAGCCATCGTCGGAATAGTCTCCGTAGTCTCTGTCAGAGGATCTGTTACTTCTACATTGGTCAAAGTTACATTTCCTGTATTTGTGACAGTCAACCTATATTCGATCACTTCATCTGCGGCATTATAGAATCTCTGAAGTGGTGTTTTGTCTATGGTAATTGCACCTGATCTTTTCGATAAAACACGTGCATTATCAGAGTCAGTTACTGTTCTGTCAGTCGGCGTCAGACCGGTTGCAGTAGCTGTATTAAGTACCAATGCTGCATCAACATCATCTTGATCCACGATATATGAAGTAGTATTCGTAGCACTTTCTCCAGGTATTAATGTTCCAACCTCCCATTCTAGACTTGTCAGAGGATCGGTAACTACCACATCAGTCAAGGTCACATTACCTTCATTGGTGACAACAATAGTATAAGTCAACTCATCTCCCGATTCATCAAAGGTCAGTTGATTTGCTTTTTTATGTATTCCAATTGCCCCAGATCTCAATCCTTGTACACTGGCATTGTCAGTATCATTTACAACTCTTAAATCTGGATCTGTTCCTCTTACAGAAGCTGTATTGACAATCACACCATTATCCAGGTCCTCCTGAGTGGCTGTATAGGTAGTCGTGATGGTAGAACTTTCGCCTGGTGCCAAAGTCCCCAGATTTTCATCAGTGTCAGTAAGTTCATCTAGAATGGTGACATTATTCAATGTCTCATTTCCAATGTTAGTGACTGTGAGTGTGTACGTAATCACTTCACCAGCTTGGTCAAAAGTATTCGGTGATGCAGTTTTCGTGATTTCAATTGCAGGTGTTCCGATCACATAAACCCTTGCATTATCCGTATCCTCTACTTCCTCACCTTCAGGAGTAATTCCAGTAGCCCTTGCTGTATTGACCAGATTTGTATTATCTACGTCTTCCTGAGTCAACGTATAAGTGGTCGTGAATGTCTGGCTCTCACCAGGCGCCATGGTGTCAATTGTCTCATTGAAGCCAGTCAAAGGATCAGTTACTTCCACATCTTCCAATGTCACATTTCCAACGTTAGTCACCACTATCGTATAAGTGATCACTTGCCCGTCTTCATTGAAGAATTTAGGATTGGAGGTTTTCTTCACTTCAATTGCACCATTCTGGATAGCGATGATTTGTTCATTGTCACTATCCTCCACCTCATCATCATAAGGGGTTGTTCCTGTTGCTGTAGCTACGTTATTTACAAAGCCAGTATCTACTTCCTCTTGACTTACGGTATAAGTGGTCGTGAATTGCTCAGAATCACCTGGCGCTAGAGTTGGAACAATTTCAGATAGACCAGTCAAAGGATCTATGACTTCCACATCAGTTAAGGTAACATTACCCACATTGGTCACTTCCAGTGTATAGGTGATTATTTGATTTGCGGCGGTATAGATTTTTGGCGAAGCCACTTTATTAAT
Source organism: Algoriphagus winogradskyi (assembly GCF_900182815.1). Lineage (GTDB taxonomy): Bacteria > Bacteroidota > Bacteroidia > Cytophagales > Cyclobacteriaceae > Algoriphagus > Algoriphagus winogradskyi. The sequence goes on from NZ_FXUA01000001.1 coordinate 979,093, forward strand.
CTCTATACCTGCAATCTGATTTGCTTTGGAAGTCACTTCATCATCGTCAGTCACTTCCTCATCATTCGGATCAGTTCCGACTACATTTGCTACGTTTAGTATTTCTCCTACATCTACATCAGCTTGAGTTACGGTGTAGCTAGTTTGTCCTTCCTTACTTTCATTTGGAGCAAAAGATCCTGCATTGTAAGCAAGCCCTGTCAACGGATCAGTCACCGTTACATCAGTCAAAGTGACATTACCCGTGTTGGTCACTTTCAAGGTATAGAAAATCACATCTCCAGCAGCATCATAGGTAGTTTGCGCTGTAGTTTTCACTATTTCTATTTGCGAAAGCTGAATACCTTCAATCGTCAGATCATCGGCATCAATGACTTGTGAATTCTGAGGAGAGGTGCCTTGAGCAGTTGCTTGATTGTAAATAGAACCATTATTTACATCTTGCTGAGTCACAGTGTAGTTTCCTTTCACATCAGCAGATTCACCAGGAGCCAAAGTCCCAACGTTAGTATTGACTGGAATCAACGGATCATTCACAGTAACATCTTCTAGCGTGACATTTCCTGTATTTGTCACTGTCATGGTGTAGCGAATCACATCTCCAGCAGCATCGTAATCCGACACATTTGCAGATTTCTCGATGGTAATTTCCGGATCTAACAACGCTGTTACCGTTTCATCATCCTCATCTTGAGCCAAACTATTGTCTGGAGCAGTACCTGAAACTCTTGCGGTGTTGTCCACGGCACCTGCGTCCACATCTGCCTGAGTAATTGTGTATCGTGTAGTACCTGTTTGGATTTGACCTGGAACGAACGTACCTAGATTTCTATCCAAAGAAGTCAATGGATCTTTCACGGTCACATTTTCCAGTGTAACGTTTCCTGTATTTTCTACTACCAACGAATAAGTAATCACTTCTCCAGGAGTTTCGTACGTGCTAGGACTTGCAGTTTTCGTGATACTGATCAATGGACTTTGTACCCCGATCACTGTCACTTCATCGATATCCTGAACCTGGCTGCCATCCGGAGCATATCCTCGGGCACCAGCCTGGTTGAATACCGTTCCATTATCCATGTCTTCCTGAGTCACAGTATAAGTCTCTGTAAACACTTTGGATTCTCCCGGGTCAAGAGAGTCGATAAATCCACTCAATCCGGTAAGGTTATCTATTCCATAAATTCTGGAAAGTGTCACATTACCTGTATTGGTCACGGTAATGGTATAAGTAATCACTTCTCCAGCTTCAGAATAGGTAGCCCTATCTGCTACTTTTACTAATTCTATAGCTGGTGTCTGCACACCTGTTACGGTTACTGAATCATCATCTTCAACGATCTGATCCGTAGGAGTGCTACCTGTGGCAGTGGCAGTATTGTCCACTTGTCCAGCATCTAGATCGTCCTGATCTACCGTGTAAACTACCGTATAAGTTCTTGTTTCTCCTGGTGCTAAAGTGGCTACATTTTCAGACAAATCTGTCAGAGGATCTGAAACTTCCACATCTGTCAAAGTGACGTTTCCAGTATTTTCTACCGTCACGGTATAGGTAATCTCATCTCCCACCTCATCGTAGCTAGTCACATCAGCAGACTTAGTCAAGTTGATCTCACCTGATTGAATAGCCGTAACCAATTCATCGTCGGAATCTGTAACCGCCCTGTTGGCAGGTGACTGTCCTGTCACACTTGCTGTATTTGGCAAGTTGCCATTATCCAGATCCTCCTGTGTGATGGTATAGGTAGTGGTGAAAGTCTGTGTTTCTGCTGGCGCAAAAGTGTCTATCGTCTCACTAAACTCTGTCAATGGATCCGTTACTTCGACATCCGTCAAGGTTACATTTCCTGTATTTGTAACAGTTAAGGTATAAGTAATAATATCCCCTACTTCGTCATAGGTCGTTACATTTGCCTCTTTGCTGATCTCAATAGCAGCAGCTCTTCTTGCCAGAACTATTGCATTGTCTGTATCAGAAACATTCCTGTCTGCTGGTGTTGTCCCTGAGACAGTAGCCACATTAAGTATAGTTCCTCTATCCACATCGGCTTGGGTCACTGTGTAGGAAACAATGTATGTTTCTACCGCATCAGGTGCCATGCTCGGAATAATGATACTGAAGCCAGTTAGTGGATCCGTCACCTCCACATTTGTCAGCGTCACATTCCCTGTATTGGTAATGGTAAGTTCGTATTCTATCTCTTCACCAGCTTCGCTATAGGTCCTTTGAAGTGGTGTTTTATCTATAGAAATTGATCCTGCTCTCTTAGAAATCACTCGTGCATTATCCTGATCGGTTACTACTCTTCCCGAAGGAGTATTTCCAGTAACTGTAGCTTCATTGTATACTAAAGCGGCATCGATATCGTCTTGATTAGTGATGTAAGAAGTCTGCTCAACTTCAATTTGCCCTGGAATCATTTCACCTATATCCCAAGTAAGGCCAGTAAGCGGATCAGTCACTTGTACATCTGTCAAAGTCACATTTCCGGTATTGGTTACCGTGATCGTGTACGTCAGCTCATCTCCCGCATTGTCAAAAGTTAATTGATCGGCAGTTTTATCAATGCTGATTGCTCCTGCACGTAAACCTTGTACTTGTGCATCATCTGTCGCAGTTACGACTTCCAAATCAGGATCCAGACTGGTTACTGTAGCAGTATTTATTACAAATCCCTGATCCAGGTCATCCTGAGTCACATCGTAGGTAACTTGAATGGATGTGCTTTCCTCCGGTGCCAAGGTGCCAACATTTTCATCTGTATCAGTAAGTGGATCAGTGATCGTCACATCAGTCAGTGTCTCATTCCCGATGTTTGTCACTTCTATCGTATAGGTGATAGTCTGGCCCGCTTCATCGAATGTAAGTGGCGAGGCTGTTTTCTCTATTTCGATGGCTGGACTGCCAAATACATAGACAATAGCCCGATCGCTATCAGTGACAGTGTCACCAGAAGGAGCCTGCCCTGTCGCAGTAGCTGTATTTACCAGTGTGGTATTGTCCACATCCGCTTGACTCAATGCATAGGTAGTCGTGTAAGTCCGGCTCTCTCCTGGAGCCATCTCACCGATCAATTCATCGAAATTAGTCAATGGATCTTCCACCTCCACATCACTCAAAGTCACATTACCCACGTTTGTTACTACTATCGTATAAGTAATCACTTCGCCAGCGGCGTTGAAGAACTTAGGATTAGAAGTTTTGATCACTTGTATGGCAGCGCTTTGCTGGCCAGTGACCAACTCGTTATCTGTATCCGAAACATCAACTCCTTGAGTGGTTTGACCAGCTGCGCTCGCGGTGTTTGGAATACTGCCGTTGTCAAGATCCTCCTGAGTGGTGGTGTAAGTTGTGATATAGGTTTCTACCTGACCTGGAATCATCAGCACGATCACTTCCTCCAAACCGGTCAACGGATCAATTACACTTACATTTTCCAGTGTTAGATTTCCGGTGTTTTCTACCTCAACCGTATAAGTAATGACAACCCCAGGTGCGCTGAATTCTTTAGGATCTGCAGTTTTTGTGATTGTTATTTCACCATTTTGAAGCGCCTGAATCAACACATCATCAGTATCGTTCACCTGATCATCATTTGGATCTAAACCACTGGCAGAAGCTGTGTTGGAAATAGAACCATTGTCTATATCATCTTGAGTTATGGTGATCGGTGTATCGTAGCTGGCGCTTTCGCCTGGAGCCAAAGTTCCAACTTCCTCATCCAATCCAGTCAGAGGATCGATTACCGTCACATCCGACAAGGTCACATTCCCGGTATTCGTCACTACCACCGTGTAGGTTACAATCTCGCCTGGGGTATCGTAGGTTGCTTTATCTGAAGTTTTTACTATCTCTATCGAAGGTGTCTGAATAGCCTCTACCAGCTCATCATCTGAATCGGTCACTAACGGAATACCGCTAGAAGCTGGAGGAACCGCTTGAACCGAGGCTGTATTTGGCACAGAACCGGTATCCAAATCATTCTGATCTACTGTATAAGTGGTCGTAAAGACTTCTGAGTCTCCCGGTGCAAAATCAGTAAATTCTTCATCCATTCCTGTCAATGGATCTGTAACGACCACGTCTGTCAAGGTCACATTCCCTGTGTTTGTGACGGTCACCTGATAGGTAATTTCTTCACCATTTTCGGCATAACTAGTCGTGATGGCTGTTTTATCTATGGAAATAGAAGGCGCTTCAATCGCTGGAACAGTCACTTCGTTGGTGGTCGCATTTACATCCCCATCATTAGTATCCTGACCAAGGGCTGAAGCCTGATTGGTATAAGAACCTGCATCGATATCTTCCTGCACGACCACATGCTCTGCGGTGACAATCGCACTTTTTCCTGGAGCCAAAGTAGCTATTGGGCTACCTCCGGTAATGATAGCCTTAGGATCTGTCACGACTATGTTTGATAAAGTGACATTTCCCGTGTTAGTGACCACAATTGAATAAGTAATCACATCACCAACCGCTGAATATCGGGTAGTCGGAGATCGCTTAGTAGCGATCATGGATGGGGACTGAATTGCTGGCACGATTACCTCTTCGGTAGTCGCATCTACATTTCCATTATTCGTGTCTTTGCCTTGGGCTGTCGCCTGGTTAGCATAGAATCCTGCGTCCAAATCAGCCTGAGTTACGACATGCTCTGCAGTGATGGTCGCTGTTTCTGTTGGCGCCAAAGTCAACACTGGATTTCCTGAGGTAATCACAGCTTTTGGTTCGGTCACTGTGACATTTGACAGGGTCACATTTCCTGTGTTTTCAACCACAATAGTGTATTCTATCACATCTCCTACCTCATCGTAATCTGCAGTAGAACTTGCTTTTGTAGCGGTCAGGGAAGGATTCTGAACCGCATTAAGGGTTACCTTATTGGTAGTGGTAGAAATTGGAACACCTGTTTTCAAATTACCATCAGCCGTCGCCTGATTGGTGTAAGATCCTGCATCCAAATCGGCCTGCGTGACAATATGCTGAGCTGTTACTGTAGCTGTTGTTTGAGCAACTACAATTGGAATTGGATTTTCGCTGGTAATTTCTGCTTTAGGATCATTGATCTCCATATTATAGAAGGAGACGTTACCAGTATTATTAATCAGAATCTCATAATTGATCACTTCACCGACAAAAGAATAGGTGCTTTGCGGAGAAGATTTAGAGGAAGAAATAAATGGATTTTGAACCCCTGTAATTCTTTCCAAATCCGAATCAGAAACTGTATTTCCATTAAAATCCAGCCCTTCAGCAGTTGCTGTATTGTCTATTTTGGAATTATCTACGTCATCTTGGGTGACCGTATATGTGACCTCATAGCTCACTTCATCTCCTGGGGAGAAAACCTCCACTGTTTCTGATAATCCTGTCAATGGGTCAGTTACTTCCATATCAAATACAGTAATATTTCCTGTATTAGTCACGACGATGGTGTAATCTAAAACCTCACCCGCATTGATGTAGCTGTTTTGAGTTACTGATTTATCAATTGTTATCTGAGGATTCTGAGCACCATTCAGGTTTTCAGTGTCATCATCCTGAACAGTGTTTCCTAACAAATCCTGCCCTGTAGCATCTGCCGTATTTTCAATGATTCCCCGATCGACATCTTCCTGAGTCACTGTGTATGTTTCAGAGTATTCGCGACTTTCGCCAGGCTCCAACACATCAATAGTTGTACTCAAGAAGGTTTTTGAATCAGAAACTGTGATATCATAAACGGAGACATTTCCGATATTCTCAACTGTAATATCATAATGCAATACCTGCCCAACTTCGGTGTAACCACTTTCCTGAACTGATTTGGTCACTTCCAGCCTTGGGTTCTGAACCGCCGGTACGATTTCCTCACCTTCTGCTGGAGCTAGATTTCCACCAGCAGGAGTACCTGTAGCTGAAGCTGTATTTTTAAACTCACCAACATTTATGTCATTTTGATCTACGGTATACTGCGCTACGAAAACCCACGTCTCTCCCACGTCCAATGCATTGTCTGCATCTTTGTCGCCGCTTCTATAGGTAGGCCCTGTTGCTACAAACGGATCAGTGATGCTCACATCGGTGATGGTTACATTTCCGGTATTTTTCAGTTCCAAGGTATAATTCAATATATCACCTGGACTATTGTAATTATTTGGTGTAGTAGTGCTTGTCTTGGTCAAAAGCCAATCCGGATTCTGCACCGCGCCTGTGGTTTCACTATCAGTCAAATCCGGAATGTTGCCACCTGCCGGTTTGCCTTTAGCAGTTGCAGTATTGGTAAATGAACCATTATCAATATCCTGCTGAGAAATGACATGAGTCGCTACATAAATCCAAGTCTCTCCCACATCCAATACATCGTCATCGTCCTGATCACCTGACACATAAATAGGCCCAGTGGTTGCATCAGGATCTTGAAGATTAATATTACCAATAGATACATTCCCCGTATTGGCTAACGTAATGCTATAATTTAATACCTCTCCTACTGATGAATATGTGTTTGGATTATTGATACCACGCTTATCCAAAGTCCAACTTGGGCTTTGAATACTTGGCACAGATTCATCAGCAGATGATTGTATTGAACCACCTCCTGCTAACTGGCCTTGGGCGCGTGCGGTATTATCAAAACTACCCTTATCTACATCTTCTTGGGTAGTCGTATAAGATGCTTCATAAACCCAAGTTTCGTCTACATTTAGGACACCATCTCCATCATCACCGCTGATATATGTTGGGCCGGTGTTCACATTTAGGTCAATTACTTGTAAAAGAGCTACAGTAACATTGCCTGAATTGGTCACGGTAATCTCGTAGTTAATATCTACTCCCGGAGCATCGAACTCTGTGATATCAGCATCTTTAGTAACAGTAAGCTCAGGCTCTCTATTTGCAAAAATATTCACAGCTCCTCCGGCAGAAACTATCTGACCTAAATAATCAGTCCCAGTGGCACTAGCCGTATTTAAGATGCTTCCTCGATCAATATCTGCCTGAGTAATAGTATAGGTGAATGTAAATGTTACTGATTCGTTTGGAGCCAATTCAGGAATGACCTCTTCATAATCTGTAAAATTGTCTATGACATCTGTTTCAAAAACAGTCAGATTTCCTGTGTTGGTTACTACTATAGAATAGTGTAATATATCTCCAGGAGAACTATAAGTAGTTTCTTCTACTGTTTTCTCAAGTTTCAATCTTGGATTTCTGGCACCAGTCACCTCTTCATCCGCTTGAGCAGAAACGGGATTATCGTAGTAATCAACACCTGCTGCAGTAACCGTATTAGTTACTTTTCCTACATCCAAATCATCCTGAGTTACAGAATAAGATTGGGTAAGTACAATTGTTTCTCCTGGTGCGATGCTAGGCTCCGTCTGGGTAAGTCCTGTAAGCGGATCTTCAATTTGTACATCAAAAATGGTGACGTTACCGGTATTTCTCACCACAATATTGTAGTCAATTACATCACCTTCAGATTTGTATCCACCTTGAACTGCTTCTTTTTCTGTGGTCAACTGAGGCGTTTGAACCCCATTAATATTCTCAGTATCTGAGGCAGTGAGCGTTTCATTAGAAGTATTTTGCCCTGTAGCTGTCGCGGTGTTGGTAATAAATCCTATGTCAACATTCTCTTGCGTGACAGTATATGTTTCGTTAAAAGTTTGGCTTTCTCCTGAAGCCAAATTAATTGTTTCATTCAAGCCTGTTAATGGATCAGTAACCACTACATTACTTAGATCATCATTCCCAGTATTTCGGACTACGATCGTATAGTGAAGTACCTCGCCATCTTCACTGTAGCCAAATTCTTCGACATTCTTATATATACGTAATCCACTATGTGGACCACCTCCATCGGTGGTTGTATCTGTATCTGAAATATCATTGTTATCAGGAGTCTTTCCTGAAGCAGTTGCAGAGTTCACTACTATTCCATTTGCCACATCGTCAGCAGTCACCGTATAGGAAGTGGTCACCGTAACTGATTCTCCTGGTGCCAAATCCCCGACGTTTTCATCCAAACCAGTTAATGGATCAGTAACATTGATATCAGTGATGGTAACATTCCCCGTATTTGTGATCACAATAGAATAAGTAATTACTTCACCCTCTACCAAATCACCTGTTTTATCAGAAGATTTATTGACTGTCAATTCCGGGTTTTGGGCAGAGTTGACCACTTCGGAACCATCATCTTGCACCGAATTTCCATCTGTATTAGTGCCAGAGGCAGAAGCCGTGTTTTCTATAGATCCATTATCTATATCGTCTTGGGTAACGGTATAAGTTGTAGTGTAGGTAACTACTTCATCTGGAAGTAATGTATCAATTTCCTCAGTCATTCCTGTAAGAGGATCTATGACTGTTATATTATTAATCGTAGAATTACCAGTGTTTGCAACTACGATAGTATAAGTGATTTCTTCCCCCGCTTCATAATACCCAGACTTATCTGCTGTTTTAAGAACAGTTAGCTCATCAGATTCAGCACCATTAGTAGTCTGAGAATCCACGTCTGTCACATCTTCTCCATTAGGATCCTCTCCAGTGACTGTGACATTATTCTCTACAGTTCCAGAATCTATATCCTCTTGGGTAACTGTATAGGAGGTAGTGATATCAATGGACTCTCCTGGGGCCATGGTATCAATCGTCTGATCTAAACCCGTTAATGGATCACTAATCACCACTGGCGCTAAAGTAACATTCCCAGTATTGCTGACAGTTATAGTGTACTCAAGTACATCTCCTGCCTCTACATAGCCTTCACTGTTCAGTGTTTTTTCTACACTGATGGAAGGTTTTTGATCGGCAATTGAAGAAGCCGAATCGCTATCTTCTACCTCTTCTCCATTGGGTCCTGATCCGGAAGTTGAAGCTGTATTTTCAATCGAACCATTATCTATATCCTCTTGTGTAATAGTGACAGTTCCTGTGTAGGTAACTTCTTCACCAGGTTCTAGTGAAATGCCACTTTCATCCAAGCCAATTAAATCATCCTCTACCGCTATATCGCTCAGACTTAAATTACCTGAGTTTCTAACTGTAATCGTATAGGTCAAAACGATGCCAGTATCATCGTAGGACACTTTATCTACAGATTTATTAAGTGAAATTTCCGGATTTTGTATGGCATCAATAGTATTGGTATCTGTGGCATCCGGCAAATCAAGTCCACCGGCTGGAGTTCCACTTGCATCCACAGTATTAGACACACTTCCGTTATTAATATCGTCTTGCGTAACCGTGTATTCTGCAGTAAAAACCCACGTTTCGTCAGGATCAAGCTTACCATTGGAATTACTATCTCCCGATACATATGTAGGGTCTGAAGTCAATGGATCCTCTACGGTAATATCTGAAATAGAAACATTTCCTGTATTCTCTAATTCAAATGTGTAGGTGATTTCCTCCCCCGCATTTGTGTAGGTATCAGTTGAAGGCGTTTTGGTTATTTCCCATTCTGCTATTTGATTAGCAGGAACAGTCTCATCATCTGAAATATCGGGCAAATTGCCACCTAACGAAATCCCATTGGCACCAGCTGTATTGGTGTGACTACCATTATCCAGATCATCTTGTGTGACGATGTAGCTAGCAGTATAAGTCCAGGTTTCGCCCACATCAAGGACTTGATCATTATCCAAATCTCCGGAGGTATAAACTGGTGGATTCGTAGCACCTACATCAAAAACATCTACACTTTTGATCGATACATTACCTGTATTTGTAATGACGATATCGTAAAAAATCTCCTCTCCAGCCTGAGTATATTCTTTTGGATTATTAGTAGCCGTCTTCTCCATATTCCAGCTTGGAAGCTGAATGGCATCAACGGTTACTTCATCCGTTTCATCCTGAAGTGTTCCCGCTGCAGAATCACCGGTGGCGGTCACTTCATTCGTATAACTACCATTGTCAATATCTTCCTGGGTGACGATATAGGTGGCAGTGTAAGTCCAAGTTTCACCTACATCCAGAATCCCATCTTCGTCTTCATCTCCCGTTTCATACGTAGGGCCGGAGGTAGCAGTCGGATCTTCGACCACAGGATTATTAATGGTAATGTTGCCCGTATTTTCCAAGACTATGGTATAGGTCAATTCATCCCCAACATTGGTATAATCTGTTTGAGATGTAGATTTATTAACCTCCATTTTTGGAGTCTGGGAAGCTTTGATAGTTTCCGAGTCGCTTAAACTGAAAGTTTTCCCATCAGGAGTAGTTGCAGTAGCAGTAGCGGTGTTTTCCAAAGTTCCTCGATCGACATCTTCCTGGGTGACCACATAAGTAAGCTCAAATGAAATTGTTTCACCAGGTTGGAATTCAGAAAAAATATCCGAAGTCCCCACTTTTGGATCGCTCACGACCACATCAGTAAGCGTTACGTTACCTGTGTTGACAATTTCTAGCGTGTAGTGTAGTTCATCTCCCGCTTCGTCATAACCGCTTTCTTCCACAGTTTTTGAAATGGAGAATTTTGGATTTTGGCTGCCGACGATGGATGCATCGTCTGTCGCATCCTCCAAATCTCCACCAGCAGGAGTTCCACTGGCTGTTACCACATTGGTGAATTCACCGGCATTTAAATCATCCTGATCAATGATATGGGTAGCCGTATAAGTCCATGTTTCGCCAACTTCTAATACACCGTCACCATCATCACCAGAAACATAATCAGGCCCCGAAGTAGCCTGAGGGTCACTCACGACTACATCACTGATAGAAACGTTTCCAGTATTCGATAAAACTATATCATAAGTCAGTTCGTCTCCGATTTCCCCATATCCTCCTTCATTGACAGATTTGGAAATGGTCCATTTCGGTGTCTGAGTAGCAGGCACGGACTCGCTATCATCTATATCGTCCAATTCTCCACCCGCAGGATCTCCTGTTGCTGAAGCAGTATTCTCAAATGAACCATTGTCCACATCTTCTTGGGTCACGGTATATTCAGCTGAGAAAGTCCAAGTTTCCCCAACATCTAGTTTTTGATCGTTGTTCTGATCTCCAGACAGATAATTAGGCCCAGCTGTGGCCTGCGGATCTGTAACTACCACGTTGTCAATAGTCACATTTCCAGTGTTTGCTACAACGATCGTATATGAGATCTTATCACCAGGCTTAGCATAAGTGGTGGTAGTAGCCGTTTTAGAAATGGTCCATTCGGGAGTTTGCACAGCAGGAACCGTTTCTCCATCCGTAGCGGGATCCAATGTGCCAGATGGTGGATTTCCATTTGCAGTGGCGGAATTGGTGAATTCTCCAGCATCCACATCGGACTGAGTGACTGTATAAGAGGCTGTAAAAACCCATGCTTCGTTAGGGTCAATTTCCGAATCTCCATCCGTATCCCCTGATTCGTAGATTGGTCCTGAGCTGGCTTGAGGATCTGTAACATTTACACCACTTATAGAAACGTTTCCTGTATTTTCTATTACAATAGAATAGGTGAGTTCGTCCCCAGCATTCAAATATTCGGGTTCGTTTGCTGTTTTGGTCAAAGTCCAGGATGGATTTTGAATTGCTGGCACAGAAGCCTGACCCGAGGCATCAGGTATAGTTCCTGTCGTTAAATCCGCAGAAGCGGTAGCCTGGTTTTCATAGGAGCCATTATCAAGATCTTCTTGAGTTACCGTATGCGTTGCTGTATATTCCCAGGTTTCACCCACTTCCAAAACTCCATCTCCGTCATCTCCTGCCACATAACTAGGATCAGAATCCGCTCCAGGGTCACTTACTGTAGGATTCAGGATAGAAACATTTCCTGTATTTGCTATAGAAATGGTATACGTAAGCACATCTCCTACCTCGTCAAAATCAGATGTCTCGGTAGTTTTACTCAAGGTCCATGAAGGATTTTGAGTTGCATTGACGGTAGTACTCCCAGTCGCACTGTCCAGAGACCCGTCTATAGGATCTCCACTTACACTGGCATTATTTGTAACGCTACCGTTGTCAATATCTTCTTGAGAAACTTCATAGGTGGCAGTGTAAGTCCAGCTTTCTCCAACTTCCAGTACATTATCGCCATCATCACCAGAATCATAGGTTGGACCAGAAGTCACAGTTTCATCAGTCACTTGTACATTTGAAATGGAAACATTTCCTGTGTTGGTGATTACAATGGTGAAATCAAGTTGATCATCCGGGTTCGCGTAAGTACTGGAACTGCTTTTAGTCAGAGTCCAGCTTGGATTGGAAACTGGTGAAGTAATTTCCTCAGCAGAATTATTCCCGCTGTCAGGATCATTTTCATTGCTGTCCGTTATAGAAGTTTCATTTTGATAGTCTGCACCGGAGATTGGCTCCAACACTTTTGCAGTAATCTGCAAAGTAGCTGATGCATTCAAAGCTAAATCCCCAACTGTCCAAACACCATTGCCATCGTCATAACTTCCTTGCGAAGCATTTTCCGAAACATACTCATATCCACTAGGTAGCTGGTCTTCTACAGTCATTCCCGTGGAAGGTGAAGGGCCATTATTGGTCACTGTAATCGTGAAAGTAACTTGGCTTCCTACATCCGGTGTACCGTTATTTACCGATTTGGCTATTTGTAGATCCGTCTGCGGAACAGGAGTTAGCGTAATAGAACTTTGATTATCCTCATTGTTGGGATCATATTGATCACTTGAGGCTGTCGCTGTGTTCTCATAGTTCCCCGATCCATTGACCAAAACAGTTATCTCAATACTCTCAGAGGCATTAACAGCCAGACTTCCCACATTCCAATTTCCCGAAGCAGGGTCATAGTTTCCACCGCTGTTATCACTTATATAAGTGTAACCACTCCTCAACTGATCTTTGACTACTACATTTTCGGCATCATAGCCACCATTATTGATCACCTCTACAGTAAATACAACTTGATCACCGGCATTTGGAATTAAGTTGTTTACCGACTTATCTATTGCTAGATCAGCAATAAAAACTGGTGTAATTGTAATCTCTGCTGAATTATCATCTACCACTAGATCTTCTTCTTCGCTAGAAGCACTTGCTTCCACTAGGTAGTCATTGGTGTCTGTCACCTCTGCGGTAATAATTAGCGATTGTGATTCGTCCACATCTAAGGCTCCAACCGTCCATACTCCAGAAACTGAATTGTAGGAACCAGCACCATTGTCTGATTGATAACTATACCCACTAGGAAGCAGCGAAGTGACTTCAACCGAATTAGCTAAGTCAGGCCCCTGATTTAATACTGTAATAGTAAAAGAAACACTACTGCCAATGAATGGACTGGAATTGCTTACCTGAAGTGTCAACTCAAGATCAGTAGGTGCAAAAGTTTCTTTAGCTAATGCGCTATTGCCCCAATTATCATGGCTGACACCGCCTTGGGCAGGTGATACAAATGCGCATAAAATAAATAAAAGTAAAACTCCAAAATTGAAGTTAACTCTCAAATCTTGAACATTAATGTTTCTATAAAATCTCAGTGGAGATGAGTAAATTTTTTGCATATGAAAAATTGTTTTACAAAAAAAGCATATTAAAAATCCCTAAAGAATTAAAGGAATTTGAACATCGGTATAAATACTAGCTTAGTTATCTCGGGTAATTAAAGTTAAATATAGTGAAAAATTAAGATGTGATTGCCTATTTAAACTACGGATAAAGATAATATCACCTACGAAAAAACTTTAAAAAATAGCTTATTAAACACACCAAATAGCTTACTATCAGAATCTTAACAATAATTTAATTTTATCTGAAATCAACTTTCATTCTAATTGGAGTATATTTTGGAACGTTAGATTTTTAGGAGACAAAAAATTATTTACTGAATTTGCCTAAAACCAAAAGAATAGAATTATACCTCCAAAAACTTGAAATATACTAACAGTCCATTTGACTGTGTGTACGCCCTAGTAATTGTGAAACACATTAATCTTTTCTCCAAAATCCTCCAATCCATCATCTCCAAAATCCAAATGAGTAACAAATCGAACTAAGTCCGGACCAAATTTTACAGCTTTGATTTCCCTGGCCGCAAGATTCTTTAAGAACTCTTCCGGTGAAATTCTATCCAATCGGGCAATCACAATATTCGTAGCAACAGGAAAAACCTCCGAAACGAAAGGCAATTTTGACAACATGACCCCGAGAGTTCTTGCTCGAGCATGATCTTCTTTCAACCTATTCACATGAATATCCAAAGCATAAATTCCAGCAGCCGCCAAGAATCCAGCCTGACGCATTCCACCGCCCCAAGACTTTCTGACTTTTCTCGCTCGCTTGATATCAGCTGATGAACCAAGGAGCAATGAGCCTACTGGGCAGCCTAGCCCTTTGCTCAAGCAAATAGAAATCGTATCAAACTGAGCCCCCCAGTCTGCTGGACTTTCTTCAGTTTCTACAAGTGCATTAAATAAACGAGCTCCATCCAAGTGCAGTTTCAGCCCATGATCATCGCATACTTTACGGATTGGCTTGACTTCATCTAGTGTATAAATACTCCCCCCACCCTTATTCATTGTATTTTCCAGAGAAACCAAGGTGGTCTCAGGCGCATGTACATCGTCAGGATTAATTGATGCTTTGATCTGATCAGCGGTGATTTTCCCCAGATTGCCATCTAACAATTTTACGGAAGCAAGGGAATTTGCCATAATCCCGCCACCTTCATAGAGGTAAACATGAGAATATTTATGGCAAATCACTTCAGTCTGAATTCGGGTATGCAATCGGATTGCGATCTGATTGGTCATCGTCCCTGAAGGACAGTAAAGAGCAGCCTGCATCCCAAATAGCTTGGCAGCTTTCTCTTCTAATGCATTCACAGTCGGGTCTTCCCCAAAAACATCGTCTCCAACAGGCGCAGAAAACATCGCTTCCTTCATTCCTGCTGTAGGTTTTGTCACCGTATCGCTTCTTAAGTCAATTATCATTTTTTGAAATACTTGGATTTAGAACTTTTTGATGGAGCCAAAGTCTTGATGGCAGCTGCAGCTTCTATGGGACGATCAGTCGCCAGAATATCCGCACCTTTCTGCACAAAACTCGCATACAACTGATCTCCGCGAGCAATGGCTCTACCATCTAGGTTACCCAAAACGCCCAAAATAGTAAACACTCCTTTTTCATGTAAGGCTTTATTAAATTCTTGTGGACGCTCTGCTACTCCTGTAAAAGCAATAACTCTAGTCCAAGGAATCCCTGTTTCTTCAAATCGTTGGATTTCCTCTTCGTTTCGAATAGTCACCGACAGCATCAATTCAGGAGCCATGAAATGAAGCTTTTTGGCTGCTGCAAATGAATAGGTGATCAAAGCCGCATGAGCTTCAGAACCAGTATTCCGAACTACCTCAACTATCCTTTCATACGGAACAGACTGTTTGATATCGACTGTTAAAAGTGCTTTCCCCTTAGACCAAATCAAAGCTTCTTCAAAGGTTGGCACCTTGAAATCGGTAACATTCCCATCTTCATCTTTCAGAAAAAGGGCTTGAATCTCTTCATAGGTGGCATTACTCACTAACCCTTTACCAGTCGTAGTTCTGTCCAATTTATCGTCATGCATAAGAACCAAAATACCATCTTTGGTCATGGCCACGTCCAACTCGATAATGGTAGGAGTGTATTTCACCACATTGGCAAAAGTCTCAATTGCATTTTCAGGAAACCCAGAATATGGTCCGCCTCGATGTGCGGAAACCATAGGAATGCGATCCGAAGTCCAGGTATAAAAGTCCCGAGCTTCCTCTATACTACCTAATTGAATGTAATTATTAGATACTTCCTCTACTTTAGATTCTGCAGCAACTAATTCCTTTTGGTCTGCTGGCTTTTGGCTGCATGAACCAAAAAATACTAGCAGGAGCGGAATCCATAAAAACTTATTCTTCATCTTTTTTCGAATCTTTTTTGAATATAAAGTCTAGACCAGAGCTCCTCTTTCTGAAAATTTCTTCCATGTCTGCCAATTCCAGATTTAAAGCTTTGGTAGATATTTGGATCTCAATCAATGACAATCCAAGTGAAATCAGTAGTGACAACATGCTTCCTACGAACACCCAATTCGCTACCATGGTATAACCTCGAAATAGTAAATACATGCAAATGATGCATGATAAAAAGCTGAAAACCCCGAAGAGTTGCATGTTTTTGATGAGGGTAAGTCGTCGACGCAAATTATGAATCTGCTCTACTATTATTTCCTGATTAGAGGCCTCCATATAGTTTTTATGTAATCCTCTGATCAAGCTAGCTATAGCCAGAAACCTATTTGTGTAAGCTAGCATTAAGAGTGTGATTGCCGAAAAAAGTAAGGCAGGCGTTGAGAGTTGGAGTTCCATAGGCGAAAGTTAATAGATTAAAGATGCTTCTATTTCCCGAAAATGAAAAAACCTACGCCTTTCTGAGTCGACAAACCAGAAAATTATTTGCTACTAAAACTTATGGTGTAAACTAACTTGTAATTGCCCTTTGCTCCAGGCATCAGTGGTCTGCAACATCCAGCCAGATTGCACTCTAAGATTAGATAACAAGCCATATCCCCCACCAAGGTATAATCGATTTCTATCAAATAGCTCAACCGTTCTTCCTCCACCAATATCACGTTGACCATTAATGAAAATCTCATTGTACAGAGCCAGATAGACAATTCCTTTTTCCAAAGCAAAACCATTTAATGGAATATTGAGAAAAAGATTGTAGCGATATCTGGTCCGAAGATCCTGCGACTCCACCCATCTTTGCTCATACCTAATTCGATGAGTGAACAGAAATCTGCTACCTACTTTGCTGGGGAAAAGAGCTTCTTGATAAACTCTATTTTCCATTACAGTGACGTCAGACTCACCAAATGCCCCAGTCGTAATATTGGCATAACCTAAGGTGAATAAAATATCAGCGTTTTTTGGTGTGTAAGTAAGGCCAGACCTAAGAAGCAACTGTTCCAAATCACTTACTGGACTCCAAAGTCTAAGCTGCATATCTCCCTGAATACCGAATTGAGAATTTTTAAAAGATTTATTATAAAAATACATGTACCACGCACCCAGTTGATCTTCATCTGGACCAGATTGAGCAAAGGAAGCCACGGACAACGCAGAAAGAAAGAGACTGAATACTAACTTTTTCATAAGGTAAAACTGGTTGGATTTTCACAAAATAAAAAAGCCTGCTCTTTTCAGAACAGGCAATTATAAATTAAATCACATTTTAAATTTCAAATTCTTAGGCCACTTCTCCCAGCACAACCAATTTCTCCAAAGTAGGAGCTTTTGATCCACCTTTAGGTTCTATGGTAATAGCAAATGCTCCAGCCTGTGCTACCGCCTCCATTTGTTGCAAAGTCAGTTTTTCACCTGTGTTAACCAAACCAATTCCTACTGGCCCATCATCTCCAATAGCCCATAGCTGGTAGTCAAACTCCTCACTGAGTTCATTCAGGTTATTTACTGCGATAAATACTTCTTGTGCATTTTGATCCCAAAGCACATCGACTCTGGCATCTTTCTGCATATCAAATCCCTCACCTTTCATTTCAATTCGCTTGAAATCTCCAGCTACAAATTTATCAAGTCGGCTGTCTGCCTCTTTATATTGCTGATTTACCTGATTCAGATTATCAGCCATTACGCTCTGATCCTGAAGCAAGGCAGTAAATTGATCGTTTCTCTCCTGATACTTATCTGCATAATAGAATGCTGCACCCGAGGCCACAATTGCGGCAATAGAAGCAGCAATAGCAAATGGTTTCCAAGGGCTACTGATCGGAATAACTTTAGTTTGCGATGAAGATGAGCTAGACTTAGATTCTTCCTTTAAAATAAAATCCTTCTCAAGTGTAGAGAAAATTTTATCCTTCACTTTCTGAGATGGGACTGCGCCAGTCATGTCGTCAAAGGCGAACATTGTCTCCTCCAATTCATCCAGCTCACGCTGAATCTCAGGGTGCGTCTTTGCCAGGCTCAACACCTCCTCACGCTCTCGCTCCGTCAACTCTCCTAAAAGGAAAAGCTCCAGTTTACCTGACGATATGTATGATTGAATATCCACTAGATTCTTGCTACATTTTTTTTCAACACTTGTATGGCCGCTCTCACCCTGGACTTGACGGTGCCTAGAGGTATATCGAATTCCTCCGATACCTCAGAATGTGTATATCCTTTGAAGTAAATATACTCGACAATGAACTTCTGATCATCGTTAAGTTCGATCATTAGTTCTTTCACTCCGATTCCGTCTATTTGTTCTTGGGTTCCTGATTGGCTCTCCATTCCATATACGAAGTCGTCTATTGTGTTGGTCTTACCGGATTGTGAAATTTCTTTGGAGCGTAGTTTATCAATGGCTGAATTACGGCAAATATTGGCCATCCATGTATATAAACGGCCTTTTGACTCATCGTAACGATCTATTTTTTTAGTGATTTTAACAAAAGCATCATGAAAAACTTCCTCTGCGATGTCCTTGTCAAAGACTATTCTGGAGATCACCGCATAGAGAGCTCTGGAATATTTGTCGTACAAATACTCAGTGGTCTTTCTGTCTTTTGCCCTTAGCCCGGCGATGATTTGTTCTTCCTGCAAAAATCTATGGTTTGAAAAATTCTTCCCTAAAAGTAAAACACAAGACCAATTGTTTTAGGTCTTGTGTCTTTTATTTTCAAATTATTTATATCAAAGGTGGATTACCTCATCATAAGCAGCGGCCGCAGCCTCCATAATCGCTTCTGACATGGTTGGGTGTGGATGCACTGTTTTGATCAATTCGTGACCAGTGGTTTCCAGTTTGCGGATAGCAACAATCTCTGCGATCATCTCAGTCACATTGTATCCTACCATATGTGCTCCTAGCAGTTCTCCGTATTTCTTATCGAATACTAGCTTTACAAAACCATCTTTTGCGCCAGCAGCAGATGCTTTTCCTGAAGCAGAGAATGGGAATTTACCGATTCTCAACTCATAGCCTGCTTCCTTAGCTTTTGCTTCGGTCATACCTACAGATGCGATCTCAGGAGAGCAATAAGTACAGCCTGGGATATTTCCATAATCTAAAGGATCAGGGTTCTGACCTGCGATTTTCTCTACACAGATAATTCCTTCAGCAGATGCTACGTGCGCCAATGCAGGACCAGGAATCACATCACCGATAGCATAATAGCCAGGCATGTTTGTCTTATAGTACTCGTCAACTTTGATTTTGCCTTTGTCTACCAAGATTCCAACATCTTCCAAACCAATATTCTCCAAGTTTGAAACAACTCCAGCAGCAGATAGCACAACATCACATTCAAGTGTTTCTTCACCTTTAGCTGTTTTGACGGTCACTTTACAGCCTGCCCCCTTGGTATCCACCGCAGTCACTTCTGATGAAGTCATGATGGTCATACCAGCTTTTTTGTAAAGTTTCTCCAAAGTCTTAGAAACTTCAGCGTCCTCCACAGGTACGATTCTATCCAAAAATTCTACTATGGTCACTTCTGCACCCATAGTAGCATAGAAATAGGCAAACTCAATTCCTATCGCTCCAGAACCAACAACTACCATTTTCTTTGGCATCTTGTCCAACACCATCGCATCACGGTAACCGAGAATCTTTTTCTTATCGATTTTCATCGCTGGCAATTCTCTGGATCTAGCTCCGGTAGCGATGATGATATTATCAGCAGCATAGACAGTTTTCTTGTCTTCGCTATCGGTCACCTCTACCTTTTTACCCGGCTGGATTTTACCCCATCCTTTGATCACTTCGATCTTATTTTTCTTCATTAGGAAGGTAACTCCCTTACTCATACCGTCAGCTACGCCACGGCTTCTTTTGACGATGCCGGTAAAATCAGCGCTGGCGTCTTTTACAGTAATGCCATAATCCGCTGCATGATTGATGTACTCGAATACCTGAGCACTTTTCAATAAAGCTTTGGTGGGAATACAACCCCAGTTAAGACAAATACCACCCAATTCCGCAGCTTCTACTACGGCAGTTTTTAAACCGAGTTGGGAAGCGCGGATAGCAGCCACATAGCCACCTGGTCCACTACCCACCACGATCACGTCAAATTTTGTCGAAGACATATCTATTTTGAGTTTTTATACGAGTTGAAACTAGGCAAAAATAGGCCTTTTAGCTTCAGAAAAAAATTCCATTTCAATCGCGATTATACTTCAAACGCCAATTCTGAACAGCTTACAGAGCTCTATAAAGAATATAATTTTACATTAAACACATTTAACATGTTTTTCATCCTATCCGCAGAGAATACTCAGAAAATTCACTCAGCAATTCTCATTTATTCGATAGATTCAAACACCCCACCTAAAAGTTTTAGCTTTTTTTCTAATTTTGGCCAAACAAAATTTTAAACTCCATGGGATTACTTTCAGGAAAAACGGCATTGATCACCGGCGCATCTAAAGGCATCGGAAGAGCAATCGCCCTCAGATATGCACAAGAAGGCGCAAATGTCGCTTTTACTTTTTTGTCAAGTGTGGAAAAAGGCCAAACACTCGAAAGAGAATTGGCAGCATATGGCATCAAAGCCAAGGGGTATAGGTCAGATGCTTCGGATTTCAAAGCTGCAGAAGAATTAGTGAATGATGTGGTTGCAGAATTTGGCGGATTGGACGTCCTGATCAATAATGCCGGTATCACCCGCGACAACCTATTGATGAGAATGACTGAGGAAGCTTGGGACGAAGTAATTGGCATCAATTTGAAATCCTGCTTCAACACTGTAAAAGCAGCAAATAGAACGATGATGAAAGCTAAGTCAGGCTCTATTATCAATATCACTTCCGTAGTAGGCGCAAAAGGAAATGCTGGTCAAGCCAACTATGCGGCTTCGAAAGCTGGTATCATCGGCTTTACCAAATCAATCGCTCTTGAGTTAGGCTCAAGAAATATCCGTTGCAATGCAATTGCGCCGGGATTTATTGAAACTGAAATGACTGAAGTTTTGGACGAGAAAACTGTCCAAGGCTGGAGAGACGGAATTCCTATGAAGCGGGGTGGCCGACCTGAAGAAGTGGCTGACGCTTGTGTATTCTTAGGGTCTGAAATGAGTAGCTATATCTCAGGACAGGTGCTTCATGTGAATGGCGCGATGTATACTTAATCAATTTGAAATTTATTATTTGAAATTTGAGATTAAACGGCTGGAGAGATTCAGCCGTTTTTTTATAGCAACCTTTGAGGTGTCATTTCGAAGGAAGGATAACTGAGAAATCTCCTCGAAGTTTTTTATTTACATAAGACCTTCGAGGTTTGAGAAACCTCAAAGGTCAGACGAACGGCTGGAAAGATTCAGCCGCTTTTTTTGTTTTAACCGCGAAGTGAACGAAGTGACGCAAAGCGGTGGGATTCTAGTTATCCTCTATTTATTCAATCCGCAAACCGACTTAAATCAATCTTATAAAACTCGTATTCATCTTCAGATTCCTGCTCGGGTTTATTGATAAATAGACCTTCGGATGTTGAAAAAATATTCTCAAAACGGGTTCCTGGAGGGTAAACTACTTCGAGCTCTGCTCTCAGTTTCCATTCAGCATCATAAATCAAAAGTAGATATGTCCTTTCGTCCGAATACATTCTTTTGTGTGGATCTCTGATATCAGGATCAGGCCTTCTTTCCTTTATTAAAGTCAATCTGACGTTCATATCTGTTGCTTGATCATGAACCAAATGATAATTTATTGCACCATTTTCAGGTCTTTTCCATGACCCTTTATTCTTATCTCCCTCATATTTATCTGGGAAATACGAAAGAGGGCTTAATGACTGCAGTTTCATTCTTTTTACTATCTCGCAGTCCTTGATCTGGTAAAGAGAATCTGAATAAGAAAACATACCCCATGATTTTCCATTTTCAACCATTCTGACCATCGCAGACGCTTGGGAGGAATTGGCATAAGACTCATCATAGGGAGCTTTAAAATCAGTTTTGCAAAGCCAGTTTCCTTGCTCATCAAACTTGACTATCCAAGCTGAAAAATCTAAGTCAAACCCAACTTTACCCATCCGCTGTGCCATAAAATCAAAAGGATTGTAGGTAATTTCAAATTGATCAGAATTTACCTGATGTAAGGCATTGCCACTTAGGGGAAATGAAAAAAAAGTATTGGATTCAAAATCCTTCATATCCAATTGAAAACTGCTAAACACAGTATCTGCTTTATAGATATTGGTATACCCCAAGGTATTGGTTGCGACTAGGTTGTTTTCATCAAAAGTTTTCGAAATATGGACTCTTCCTTTTAGTGACATTGGCCCTTCTGCGGGAATCTCAAAAGAACCAATTTTTCTTCCCGATCTAGAGTTATAATACTTAAAATGCCCATTCGATTCTGTATAAACAGCCTCATTTGAGTAATAATCCACCACTCCAAGAAACCCCATAAATCCAGTCTCTGAGTCCCGTTCAAAACTCATTTCTCCCAAGACAAAATCTTCAAGCTTACCTTGGATCGGCTCTTTTTCTTTGGAACAAGCAAAAAATGTAAAGACCAGTAGAAGAGAGAATAGATGTTTCATTTACGAAATTTTAGAAGGATAACTAAAAATAAATAAAATCTCCCTCAAAGGGGCTAAGGAGTAAAAATTTAATCCTAACATTAAGATCTTAAACGAAACTGCACCCTCTGCGAAACTCTTTGTGAACTCTGAGGTAAAAAAAAGCCCCGAATCTAAATCCGGGGCTCCTATTAACCTTTGAGGTCTATTTTTGACCTCGAAGGTTTCAATTTCAAAAACAATCTAAAACCTCAAATAAAGACCTTCGAGGTGATCCCGAAGTCTAGCGACATTCGGGACAACACCTCAAAGGTCAATTACTTGTCGCTTCCCAAGAAAGGATACTTGTAATCCTCCGGAGAAACAAATGTCTCTTTAATCGTACGTGGAGAAACCCAACGAAGCAAGTTGATCATAGAACCAGCTTTGTCATTTGTACCGGAGGCTCTAGCTCCACCGAATGGCTGCTGACCTACAACCGCTCCTGTTGGCTTATCATTGATGTAGAAGTTACCCGCTGCATTTCTAAGTTTTGTAGTGGCCAATTCCACTGCATAACGATCCTGAGAGAATATAGCTCCGGTCAAAGCATACGGAGAAGTCTGATCGACTAATTCCAATGCTTCTTCGAATCTTTCGGAATCATACACATAGATCGTCAATACCGGACCGAAGATTTCTTCACACATGGACGTGTACATAGGATCTTGGGTTACGATGACAGTTGGCTCAATGAAGTAACCCTTCGACTTATCGTAGTTTCCCCCAGCGATGATTTCTACCGCAGGATTGGCCTTCGCATTGTCTATATACTTGGCGATTTTATCAAAAGATTTCTCGTCGATCACTGCATTGATAAAGTTGGTGAAATCTTCCGTTCCGCCCATTTTCATATCAGCAAGATCTGCCAGCAAGTTTTCTTTCACCTCATCCCAAATATTGGAAGGAATATAGGCACGGGAAGCAGCTGAGCATTTTTGACCTTGGAACTCAAAAGCGCCACGGGAAAGTCCTACAGCAACAGCTTTTGGAATAGCTGATTTGTGAGCAATCACGAAGTCTTTTCCACCTGTCTCACCTACGATTCTAGGGTAAGCTTTATACTGATGGATATTAGTACCTATTGTTTTCCAGATATGCTGGAATACGCCAGTGGAACCTGTGAAGTGGATTCCTGCAAAATCAGGATGCTTGAAAATAACATCTCCCGCAACTGGTCCATCTACGTAGATCAAGTTGATCACACCAGCAGGAACACCTGCTTCTTTGAACACTTGCATCAACACATTAGCAGAATATATCTGCGTGTAAGCTGGCTTCCATACGATGGTGTTACCCATCATCGCAGCAGAAGTCGGAAGATTACCAGCGATTGCCGTAAAGTTGAATGGAGTCAAAGCAAAAATAAAACCTTCGAGTGGACGCTGCTCTAATCTATTCCAAACCCCATTTCCAGAAACCGGCGGCTGTTGGGAGTAGATTTCAGTCATATACTGCACGTTGAAACGCAAGAAGTCGATAAACTCACATGCCGCATCGATCTCTGCTTGCATCGCATTTTTAGATTGCCCAAGCATGGTAGCAGCATTGATTTTAGCTCTGTATGGCCCAGCCAAAAGATCAGCTGCTTTCAAGAAAATCGCAGCTCTTTGTTCCCAAGCTAAGTTTTCCCAAGCTTCTTTAGCACCAAGGGCAGCATCGATCGCCTGCTCTACATGAGATGCATCTCCTTCATGAAAATGACCCAACACATGCTGGTGATCATGTGGAGGAGACATGGTGTGCGTATTACCTGTTCTGACCTCATCGGAACCAATATACATTGGCACATCAACTTGCTGAGATCTAGCTTCTTTGAGTGCAGCTTGTAACTCTTTTCTCCCGGGGCTTCCGGGAGCGTATGCTTTTACCGGTTCGTTCACCGGAGTTGGTACATTAAAAAAACCTTTGAGCATAATATCTGGGGTTATGATTTTCTGATTCGCCAAAGATAACCAGAAGGTTTAATTGGCGGGTTGATTTGAAGTAAAAGAACCCTAAAGTATGTCTTCTAGTTCTCTCAAATGTGAAATAGTATAGGTAGGCATCAGATCAATGGACTTTCCAAGTGGGTTGAAAAAGACCTGATCTATTCCTGCCCCATAAGCTCCTCTAATGTCAGACACAGGATTATCTCCTATCATCAAGCTGTTTTCCTTTCTTGCTCCTGCCTGCTCCAACGCATAGTGAAATATCCTCGGATCTGGTTTTTTATGTCCGGTGGTTTCTGAAGTGACTACCAATTCGAAATAATCATTTAAGCCAGAGGACTTCATTTTCTTTGCCTGACTCTCATCAAAACCATTTGTAATCACATAGAGTTTGTAGTTTGGCTTGAGGTAATCTAGGATCTCAATAGTATGTGGAAATAAGTGGGGTTTGCTCGAAGTTCTGTGCATAAAATCACCTTCAAATTCATTTGGGATTACTGCATCGATCACACCCGCTTGTTCAAATATTTTGGGAAATCTACTTGCCCGCAATTCATCCTTATGGAGTTCGCCCTTATCGTAAGCTTCCCAAAGCTTGAAATTCACTGCATAGAATGAATCTATTAAATGCTGAGCGGATGATAGTCCAAGTTCTTCTAACTTATAATGAAGAAATAGCTCAGTGAGGGATTCTTGAACATTTCGATCGTAATCCCATAACGTGTGATCTAGATCGAAGAACAAATGCTGGTAAGTTTTCAAGGTAATTAACGACGGTATTGGTTATTCTGAATTTTATTTATTGCAAGCTCACGGTTGGATTTCAAAATTTCGAAAGTTTCTTGGTCCTTGATGAGACTTGGGTCTTTTTGAATAAACTTAAAAACCTGATTTATGATTTCAAGATATTCTTCAAGGATGTAATAAAACACCCATTGATCTACTCTCCTACTTCCTAGTAGCCCAGCATTTTTCAGGTAAATAAGATGCCTGCTGGTCTTAGTCTGAGTAAAATCAAGGATTAATTCGAAATCTGAAATGGAAAGCTCCTTATTTAACATCAATAGGTGGAAAATCCTCACTCTTGGCTCTTCTGAAAGCGCTTTGAAGATTCTAAGCCCGTAGTTTAAACTGATATTTTTTAGCCGCATTAGTAAGATTTAACGGAGTTTATGAGGGGAAAAAGAAATTTCACCCGAAATTAGGGTAATATCGTATCCGAAAAGATAACCATTTGCCGTTCTATTAAGTTTATAATTCGTGAAGAACTCATTACTCCTTAGCGCCACTTTAGTTTTCCTTATGGGAATATTTTTTTCCTCGCTTGATGTAAAAGCTCAAGATGTACAAGAAAAAAAAGTAATCCAACTTTCGGGTATTATCCTTAATTCCGATAGCACAGATGCTGTTGCCGGGGTAAATATTTACGTACCAACAAAAGGCAGAGGTACTAGTTCCGGCCGTTTCGGCTACTTTTCAATGCCTGTTTTAGAAGGAGATTCTGTTATATTTAGTTTTATAGGTTTGAAAAAACAAACATTCAAAGTACCTAATAAAGTAGAAAGTGACCGAATCAGTTTGATCCTTACCATGGAGGTAGACGAAATTGCGTTAGCTGAAATTGAAGTAATGCCTTATCCGACTGAGGAAGAATTTAAACAAGCCGTTATTGCGCTGAATGTGGTGGATCCAATGTCAATTTCCAGAGCGAATATGAGCCCTGAAATGCTCCTTCGCTGGGCGGAATCTATGCCAGCCTCAGGTAATGAAAATTTCCGATACTTTCAGGAAGGGCAAGCCATTCAAAATCAAGATCTCTACGGTCCTAGAACACTCAGACTCCTCGACCCATTCGCCTGGGGGCAGTTTATTCGATCTATCAAGCGGGGTGATTTGAAGAAGAAGGATTGATGAATTTCCACTAATATCTCCCGCAAAGGCGCTAGGGCGCAAATTCAATTGTCGGTAAGACCGTTTACCACTCTTTTAATTCCTTCTGTGAGTTTATCTTCATTGAAATTTATTAGCATTCCAAGCCTTAATCCTGTCAATCTTAGGTATGTTCTAAGTTGTTTTGGATGAACGGGAAGGAGTTTTTCCACCGATTTCAATTCTATAATCACCTTATTATCAATGATAATATCAGCGCGAAATCCTTAATCCAATTTCATCTCATTCCAAATCACGGGAATCACAACCTCAGTCTTCACTACCAATCCTCTGGCTCTAAGTTCATACACAAATACTGCTTGATATACTGACTCTAGCAAGCCAGGACCAAGCCTTTTATAAATCATAAAGGCTATATCAACAATTATCTTAGAAATCTCATTTTAATGCATTTCAGTCAAAATTAAATCTTTCTAAAAAAATTGCACCTTTGCGCCTTTGCGGGATTTATTCAAATGCACCTCCTAGCTCCTTTTGCCTGAGGTAATTAATCAATCTCCGGCAGCACCCACTCCTCCAATACACTTGGTAGCCGCATCATCTCTTCGATAGCGGCGATGGTTCTTGGGGCGGCTTCGGAAAGATTTACAGCTCCGTCTTTGGTAATCAAGATATCATCTTCAATCCGCACTCCAATTCCCCACCATTTTGGATCACAATCTGATCCCTCTGGTATATAAATTCCTGGCTCAATAGTAAAGACATTACCTTCTTTGAGCGGATCACGGGTACCGCGATCATGCACATCTAGGCCAATATGGTGGCTAGTCCCGTGAGGAAAATACATATGGCTTTCCCCTTTTTTAATAATTCCCAAGTTGGCAAGTCCATCATTGATTATCTGGCGGCCTGCCGCATCAATTTCCTGAAAAGTAACCCCAGGCTTAGATATTGCTATTCCTGCTTCTTGAGCTAGGTAAACTAATTCATAAATAGCCTTTTCTTCAGCATTGAATTTACCATTTATCGGTATGGTGCGGGTCACGTCTGCAGTATACCCTCTCCACTCTGCGCCCAAATCCATCAGAAGTAACCTGTCATTCAAATCCCGTTTATCATTCTCAATATAATGCAGAATACAGCCATTATTCCCTCCACCTACTATGGATGGATAGCCAAGCTCTTCAGCACCATATCGCTTATAAATAAATTCATGAACACCCTGAATTTCCCGTTCTGTCATTCCTACCTTCGCCGCTTTCATCACCTCGATTTGTCCAACCGCAGAAATCATTACCGCTTTTTTAAGTAGGGCAATTTCTTCGGGAGTTTTCACTTCTCTAAGTACACTCATCATACTTGCAAGTGACGTAATATCCAGCTTTTGATCAGGCATTTCATCTTTTACGAGCATTCTCTTTTCAGGTGATTCTGCATTCATAAATGAATTGATCAATGGATCTTGCATCATTTCGGGATATTGTCGCTCATATCTTTTTAGCATTTGAATGACACGATCAGAAGTCTCCAAATCTGAAGTTTTTATCATTTTATAGACCTGTGCACTTATCTCATTTAGTTTATCAGGATAAGCGGTAGCGGTTTTGAATTCATCAATCATTTGATTGAGAGGTTGATTTGCGCTACTTTCTTCAATTTCTTCAGAAAGGCTAAAAGTCAATATTTTGTCAAAATCCTGAAGATTAATCCCTGACTTTGTCCCAAAATCAGTGTTAAGAAGAGCTTCTTCAAAGCCTAACTCATTCTTCATTCCTTCAATCCCCATCCGCTTTCCATTCCACATTTCTGCACGTGGATCTCTATTCTGAACAAAAATCAATTCATCTACTAATTTGCCATTAACTTCGCGCTTTTCACTAAAGACGACTAGCACCGCATTAGGCTCACGAAATCCTGTCAGGTAGAAGAAATCGGTGTTAGGATGATAAATAAAATCCACATCATTGGTTCTATTTTTAACAGGATTATTAAAAAAAACTGCCACAGAACTAGCAGGCATTAATTTTCTTAATTCTTCTCTTCTTTGGCTATGCCATTCTGAGCTGAGCCCATCATCAAAATAAGATTGAGAGAATGCCGTGAATGAATACGCAATTAAAAATAGAGTCCAAAGTATCTTTTTCATAGGGATCATGTTGAATTAAGAATTCTAATGTCTGCGCTTTTGACCATTTAACAAAGTCTTAATCCACAGATTGCAGCATATCCTTATCTTTGGCTATTAAAAAATTTAAATCATATAATCGTAAATCACGAAATCGGTACACTTTAGAAATTATTATCGATCAGGCGAGATGCACTCAAGTTAAGCTTAGAGCAGCTTTTCTGACCGTAAAACCCCAATTGAATAAATAGATGAAAAAAATAGGGATTGTATTTTTGCTATTCGTTTTGGCTTCTAATCCTCTGAAAGCACAGGAAGCTGCCAAAAAGCCCAAACTAGTTGTTGGTATCATAGTAGATCAAATGCGCCAGGATTACCTATATCGCTTTGCAGACAGGTATTCCGACGGTGGTTTTAAGCGGATGATGAAAGATGGTTTTATGATGAAAAACGGCCATTTCAACTACATCCCGACTTATACCGGACCTGGTCATGCTTCCGTCTATACTGGCACTACTCCGGCCACGCATGGAATAATCAGCAATGACTGGTACGCAAAAAGTATCGATAAAATGATCTATTGCGCCGGAGATACTACCGTAACTAATGTAGGTGGATCTGAAAGCAATGGCTACATCAGCCCACGAAACATGCTCACCACCACTATCACAGATGAGCTTAGAATCGCTACCCAGAAACGATCCAAAGTGGTAGGAGTAGCAATCAAAGATCGCGGAGCCAGCCTTCCTGCCGGTCACATGGGAGATGCCTACTGGTTTGATTCCAGCACAGGCGAGTTCATGACCTCTTCCTACTATTATGATCAGCTCCCTAAATGGGTAGATAAATTCAATGAAAGAAAATTGGTCGATCAGTACCTTTCCCAGACATGGAATACCCTCTATCCCATCAAAACCTATACTCAAAGTATGGTGGATGACAATCCTTTTGAAGGAAAATTCAGCGGAAAAGATACGCCTACCTTCCCTTATGACTTGAATAAACTAAGAGAAACCAATGGCCAATTTGGATTGATTTCTTCTACGCCTTTTGGCAATACCCTTACTTTGGACTTTGCCTTGGCTGCTCTGGAAGGAGAAAAGATGGGCATGGGAGAGGATACAGATTTCTTAGCACTTAGCTTCTCGTCTACTGATTATGTTGGCCATAGGTTTGGTCCTCAATCCAAAGAAATCGAGGATACTTACCTTCGTTTGGATCAGGAAATAGAAAGGCTACTGAATTACTTGGACGAAACCTATGGAAAAGACCAGTATATCGTTTTCTTATCTGCCGATCATGCCGTAGCCGAAGTGGCAACACATATGATCAGCGAGAAAGTGCCTGCAGGCAATTTACCTACTGGTACTGTCATGAATGGGCTTCAAAACTTCATTTTAGCTAAGTACGGTGTTGGAAAATGGATTAAAAACTATTCAAATGGACAAATCTTCCTTGACCATGAATTGATTCGGGAAAAGGATATAAACCTAGAAGATTTTGAAAATGAAATTGCACAGTATCTGTTGAAAGCTGATGGAATCAAAGAAGTCTATACTGGGACAGCCATGCGAACCCGCGAGTTTACCCAAGGTAGAGCGATGCGACTTCAGATGGGCTACAATCACAAGGCTTCAGGCGATATTTTAATTGTACTCGAACCCGCATGGCTAACAGGAGGATCCACAGGTACATCTCATGGCACAGGGTATTCATACGATACCAATGTCCCAATCCTATTCTATGGATGGAATGTACCAGCCGGAGAAAGCTCTAGGTACGCTACCATTACTGACATCGCTCCTACACTTTCTATGATGCTGGACATCAAATTGCCAAATGGTGCGACTGGAGAACCAATTTTGGAGATTACTGACAAAAAGTAAACTCCCTAATCCTAGCAAGTAAAAAGCCTCGATCTTGAAAGACCGAGGCTTTTTGCTAATAATACAAGTAATAATCCCTCTATTCCGTCCAGCTCATCGGATAATTCTCATCCACAAATTCCAACGCATCCGTTGTAATCTGAAGTGATTTGAATGTATCCAGCATCACCGCATATTCATCCGTAGCTTTTGCACCGATGGACTTCTCAACAGTCCCGGGATGCGGACCATGTGGCAAGCCTCCCATGTGCAAGGTGAATGAACCCCTATCGATTCCTTTTCTGCTCATAAATTCGCCCTCTGCATAATATAATACCTCATCCGAATCAATATTGGAATGATTGTATGGCGCAGGTATGGAAAGAGGATGATAATCGAATAGCCTAGGAACAAAAGAACAGATCACAAATCCCCAAGCCTGGAAAGTCTGATGAACTGGAGGTGGCTGATGAATTCTGCCAGTTATGGGTTCAAAATCATATATTGATAAAGCATAAGGATACAAGAACCCATCCCATCCTACAATATCCAGCGGGCTATGGCCATAAGAATACTGATGGAGCATTCCTTGTTTTTTGATCTGGACAAGGTATTCACCTTTCTTATCCTCGATATGAAGGTCATGTGGCGGACGTATATCCCGCTCACAGTAGGGTGAGTGCTCTAACAATTGTCCTACTTCATTTCTATAGCGCTTGACCGTCTCAATAGCACCTACAGACTCTATAACCAGTAGTCTGAGTGGCCCTTCTTCCTCAAATTCAAACCGGTAAATCGTTGTACGGGGAATGACGATATAATCACCCTTGTGCACTTCAAGTTTTCCAAATTGAGAATACATCACACCTTCACCATCGTGGATATAGATTAATTCATCCCCATCAGCATTTTTGAAATAATAATCCATTTTTCGCTGGCGTGGCGCACATATCCCCATCATGACATCGGAGTTCATCATTAGGTTTCTTCGTGCTGACAAATAGTCTTCACCCGTGAATTCGACACCAGAAGTCTTTAAGTGGGTTTGATTTAGCCCGTGCTCAGTAGCCGGCTTCCAGGAATAAGGTTCTGGTTTGCCGATAGACTTAACTTGGTTAGGATTATGAATATGATAAAGTGTGGAGTAAATCCCTGAAAATCCTTTGGAACTCACCACTTCCTCTTTATAGAGACTGCCATCTGGCTGACGGAATTGTGTGTGTCGTTTGGGCGGGATATCTCCCATTCTGTGATAGTATGCCATTGGTATTGGGTTTATTTCTTAGCCTAAATTTAATCATTCCATCAAAAGGACTCTACCTATATTTTAAAAATGATTTTTTCTCTGTCTATCTTTAATGTCTCCCAATTAAAATGAGTTCAAAAACATTCTCAATTGCCTTGGAGTTAAAACAGGTAGGTAAAAACGTAAAATCATGGCCCGGTTTTGAAAGACTTTCTTGATTAGTTTGAAAAAAATAGGAAAGTCAAGGAGTTATCCCTAAACTGAATACAATTAACATCCCAGCATAAATCTATTTATTGATGAAAAACACTTCTTTTAAGAAAAGGAAAATTACTGCCCTTGTAATTATTGGAATTTTGATGCTCTTGATCTATGGTAAAAACTTAACTGAGCGCCAAGCCTTCAAAAGTATAAGCAGTACTTTCACAGAAGTATATAATGACCGCTTAGTAGTAGAGGGCTATATTTTTAGAATATCCGAGAACTTATTTAAAATTCAAAAACTAGTAGACCATTGTGATATGGGGTACGATTACTCATCGGTAGTAAATGAAATAGCCACGTATGAAAAAAATATTATTGAAATAGTAAAAGATTTCGAACAGACCAACCTCACCAAAAATGAGGAGCAATACTTAACTGATTTCAAAAGTATTATAGAAACAGACCTGCAAATCAAGAACTACAGTCTATTATATTCTGACTCTTCTGGAGTGAATATAAATCAGGTAAAACTGTACGATCAAAAAATAAGTAAAGCCCAGCAGGACTTAGATAACCTAAGCAAAATCCAATTGGAAGAAGGTGAAAAATTAATCAACAAAGCCAATATCATTATTAATCGCTCCCAGATATGGGCTCAATTTGAAGTGGCTTTGTTGATCATATTAGCACTGGCTGTTTATTTACTGCTTTTTAGAAGTAAAGTACCCTTTACCTGATCTAAACCTTGAGTTTACTAAGGTATACTGCATTTTCTTCTGCTGCTTTTAGAGGTGTAGTACCTACAAATCTTTCTTGTTCCACAACAAAATACTCCATTCCATACTTCTTAGACTTCCTGATAATATCTGCATAAGGTATCTCGCCTGTTCCAAGAAGGACACCGCGGTCATGTGCATTTCCTCCCTCCGGCTCTGCATCTTTTACATGGCAAAGTTTAAATCGTCCAGGGAACTTAGCTATGTATTCTAAAGGGTCGTAGCCAGCCACATGAGACCAATACATGTCCAATTCAAAATCAACTAATTCAGGATCCGTATTTTCCATCAAAATATCCTGAGGCAATTGTCCATCAAGCATCTTGAAGGTATAGTCGTGATTATGATAAGCGAATTTCAGCCCATGGGATTGTAAGGTTTTGCCGGCCTTATTAAATCTTTCAGCGATATTTTTCCATTCATCTATCGATTTTTGAGCACCGATATATGGACAAATCAAGTATTTCATACCAACTTCCGCAGCTTGTTCAGCCTGCGCATCAAGATTTTTAAAGACATCGGCGTGAGAAGAAATAAACTCAACACCTATATCACTCAACAAACTTTTGCACTCCGCTGGATGCATTCCCCAAAGGATTCCTTTCCCTCCATCAAAACCTTCAAATTGCTTATATCCAAACTGAGCAAGCTTGCGCATGGTGCCCGCTGCATCATTTGCCATCTCTTCCTTCACAGAGTATAATTGAAGTCCAAATTTGGAAAGTTTGGCTCTATCCAGTGCACGCGCAGCGATATCATAAGGGAATAATACTGCTCCAACACCAAGCATTCCGCCAATCTGAAGTAATTTTCTTCTTTGTTTATTCATAAAATAGGAAGGCCTGCCCTAAGTAAGAGCAGGCCATTTATATAGGTAAATTAATTAAACTGCGTAGGCCTTATCTCCTTCGTTGTATGGAATACAAGGGTCAAATCGTCCCGGTACTTCTACGTAATTCAAAGCTTGAGTCGCTCCGATTTCAGAAGTAAAGTAGCCCAAAACCGTTAAGTCGCGGAGCATATTAATAACTTTAGGGCTTCGTTCTTCCCCACTGGACTTGAACTCATCATACATTCCATTCAAGAATGCTAACCTTTCGGCTGCAGGCGCACCTACAAAGCTCTTTCCGTTTGCAGCTTTGAAATCTTTGCCGAGCTTGTTAACTCCATCTACAAAGTCCTTTTGGCTATCTCCATCGTAGGTATCTTTAACCATCATTACCATAAAAGAGCCAATTCCTACAGCTTTAGCTCCAGGAGTATTCGTCTCAGGAATAATAGTATCTCCTATCTCATCCAAGAAAGCAATGTCGTCTGGATCAAAGTCCAAGCCCTCTATTTGGTTCTCGGGAGTACAACCAGTCAACACCGCAGTAGCGCCAATCATTGTGCCTCCCATCATTACCATTACGCTTTTCAAAGCGTCTCTTCTATTCATAGTCATAGTCTTGTCTTTTACGATTAGAGATTTTGCTTTTTCAATTCATCCACAGCAAAAGCTGCTGCTCTAGCAGTCAATGCCATGTAGGTAAGTGAAGGATTCACTGCTGCAGCTGAAGTCATACAAGCTCCATCAGTTACGAATACATTTTTCGCTTCCCACACTTGGTTATTTCCATTCAACACTGAAGTTTTTGGATCTCGACCCATTCTTGCAGTTCCCATTTCGTGAATTCCTTGTCCAAAAGTGTATCCAGCATCGAATTCCCTGACATTTTTGAAACCAGCCACTTCAAGCATTTCAGCTGCATCAGCCATCATGTCTTTGCGCATTTTGATTTCATTGTCCTTGATTTCAGCGTTCATCACCAAAGATTCCAGACCCCACTTATCCTTTACAGTGTCACTTAATTTGATAGTATTTTCATGATATGGCAAAATTTCTCCAAAAGCCGTAATTCCCATAGACCAAGGGCCTGGCTGCGTAAGCGCCTCTTTCATTGGTGCTCCAAAATTCAATTCGGCTACGTCTCGAGACCATCCGCTACGGCTAGCCCCTCCCTGATATCCAAAACCTCTTAGATAATCTCTTTTATCTCCATTTACATTTCGGAATCTAGGAATATAAAGACCTGTTGGTCTTCGGCCAAAGTAATATTTATCTTCATAGCCATCCATAGAACCGTTAGCTCCCAATCGGAAATGGTGATCCATTACGTTGTGTCCTAGCTCCCCTGAGCTACTTCCCAATCCACCCGGCCAAACATCCGTTGCTGTACGCATTAGAATGGCTGTGGAGTTGAATGCTGATGCGCAAAGGAAAACGATCTTCGCATCGAACTCGATCGTTTCGTTGGTTTGACCATCAATTACTTCTACGCCTGTGGCCTTCTTGGTATCTTTGTCATAGATCAATCTTCTCACGATGGACCAAGGACGTAGCGTAAGATTACCGGTCGCTCTAGCTGCTGGTAATGTAGAGGCTTGCGTGCTAAAATATCCTCCAAATGGACATCCTAATGAACATTTATTTCTATACTGACAGCCTGGTCTCCCTGGAAGGGGCTGGGTAATATTAGCTGGTCGACCGATAGTCCATGTTCTAGCTCCCTTGTAATGATCTTTGATTTTTGCTGCTGCGTCTTTCTCCACACAATTCATCGGCATAGGAGGCATAAACTCGCCATCTGGCAAGACGTCTAATCCATCTTTTGAACCGGAAACACCTGCAAACTTCTCCACATAGGAATACCAAGGCGCAATGTCTTTGTAACGAATCGGCCAGTCAACAGCAACACCTTCCTTCGCATTTCCTTCAAAATCAAGGTCTGACCATCGATACGATTGCCTTCCCCAAAGAAGTGATCGACCTCCTACTTGATATCCTCTAAACCATGTAAAAGGTTTTTCCTCTACATAAGGAGAGTCATCTTCATGAGCCCACCAGTCAAGATTGAGTTCATTTAGCACATAATCTCTTCTCAAATTCGGATGATTCTCTAGCTGCTCCTGGGTTCTTCTGCCACGGTGCGGGACTTCCCAAGGAGGTAGAGTCGCAGTCTTATAATCGGTCACATGTTCTACATCCGGCCCTCTTTCGAGAAGTAAAACTTTCAGTCCCTTCTCTGTTAATTCTTTAGCAGCCCAACCGCCACTTATTCCTGACCCAACTACTATTGCGTCATATGTTTCATTTGCCATAGGTATGGTTTCTTTTTGGTTAACTTACTTAAACGTCACAGACCTCTACTGCTTGTCTCAGTGAGGCCATTTTATCTGCAGATTTTGGTATAAATTCATGGGACACATAGCCTTTGAAACCCGAATCTGCTATCGCTTTCATCACTGCCGGATAATAAATTTCCTGGGTATCATCTAGCTCATTTCGACCGGGGTTTCCTGCGGTATGGTAATGTCCGAAATATTGATGATTATCATTAATACTTCTGATCAGGTCACCTTCATCGATTTGCATGTGGTAGATATCGTAAAGCAATTTAAAATTATCACTTCCCAATCGCTTACATAGCTCCACCCCAAAAGCAGATTTGTCACATAGGTAATCTTTGTGATTCACGCGGCTGTTCAGCAGCTCCATCTGAAGGATCACTCCATGTTTTTCTGCCAAAGGAATCAATTTCTCAAGCCCCAACTGGCAGTTTTTCAAGCCAGTCTCATCGTCCATTCCTCTCCGATTTCCGGAGAAGCAAATCAGGTTTTTATAGCCTGCTTCTGCCACTTTAGGAATCATCTCCGTATAGTTTTTTATGAGTTGCTCGTGAAATTTCACTTCACCAAATCCATCATTCAAACCAAGTTCAGCGCCGTTGCACATGGAGGAATCTATACCATGTTTCTTCAGAGTTGCCCAGTTATCAGGACCTATTAGATCTATTCCCTTGATACCGATTTTTTTTGCTTCTATGCATAACTCTTCAATGGTGTAGTTTTCGCGAAAACACCAGTGGCAAACGCCGTGATTGATATTTCCTTTCAGCTGGTAAGGCTTTTCTTCCTTCATATCAAAAGAAGACAAAGTGCTGAATGCAGCGCCTCCAAGTAATACTTTTTTGAAAGATTCTCTTCTTCCATTATCTATAGGTTTGGTCATGAGGGGGATTATTGTTGTGAATTTATTTGTTCCTTTTTAAAAAGGGCTGTGAAAAGTAGCAAAACCAAAACAGAAATACCAGCAGGAATTAACCAAATTGATTTCCAAATATGGCCATCCGTATCATTTATAAAATAGTTTGAAATTAATCCTGCGGCCCAAAACCCTACTAACATTCCAATTCCGTAGGTAGCTAGTGTAATCAATCCTTGTGCAGAGGACTTATATTTTTTGCCTGCATGGGAATCAGTATATATCTGGCCACTGACAAAAAAGAAATCATAACAAATCCCATGGAGTAAAATACCTAGTAATAGCATCCACACACCTTCATTTACATCTCCAAAAGCGAAAAACACATAACGCAATGCCCAAGCCAGCATGGCGACCATCAACGTTTTTTTGAAACCAAACCTGGAAAAGAAAAACGGTAGCGCCAACATAAAAACTACTTCTGACACTTGGCCCATTGCCATTTTTCCTGTAGAATTCTCCATTCCTATCTCAGTTAGAAATGGACTGGTATTTTGATAATAAAAAGCCAAAGGGATGCAAATCAGAATCGACGAAATAAAAAAAATCGCATAATTCTTATCCTTCAATAACCCTAATGCATCGAGGCCAAGTGCTTCGGAAAGCTTGAAATCTCCCTTGGCTTTGGCCTGAGGAGGAGTGTGCGGGAGCACAAAACTAAAAAGACCTAAGCCCAAAGAGCTAACCGCCGCCATCAGCCAGGTATTTCTCAACAGCCCCTCTTTTAATCCTTGCTGACTGTCCCATGACATAAAACTGATCAAAAACCCCGCAGTAATCCAACCTATAGTACCCCAAACCCGGATTCCTGAAAATTCCTTGGCAGGATCTTTCATTTGGTTAAAAGAGATCGAATTCACTAATGCAAGGGTAGGCATAAAGAGAATCATATAGATAAAAAGGAGCGGGAAAAACCCTGAGAAATCTTTGGAAGAATAAAGCAAATACATCAGGCCAGCTCCCAGAAGATGAATGACACCTAGAATTTTCTGCGCATGAAAATATCGGTCGGCAATGAGACCTACTACAAATGGGGCGATAATAGCTCCAAACGATTGGGTAGAAAAAGCCAGCGAGATATCTTGATCTTTAGCCATCAAATTGGTACCCAGGAAAGTCCCCATCGTCACAAACCAGGAGCTCCAAATAAAAAACTCCAAAAACATCATAAGAGAGAGACGGAGCCTGGTATTGATGTTCATAGATTTTAATTCGAATAAGGAAATGGATAACTTTTAGCACTTTGCCAATGTTTAATGTTTGGCCTTTTTGAAGTATTTTAGGCATTTCTAAACGACTCTCTGAGGCTAAAACTCTTGATTCGTACGAAGCCATTTATACCCTAATGGAGCAATTGATCAATTATTCCATCATTTCAGGTGAATACCGAAGGTTTTTTCACTCAGAATCAATTATTTCAAGCATTTAAACCTGAATATAAAGTCTTTTTCCTTATGTCATCCTCACAAAAACTAAAACTCGGACTTATCGGTGGCGGTCCAGGATCTTTTATAGGAGCCATCCATTTGAATGGTGCGTTGATGGACGGAATGTTCGAGCTGGTCGCTGGAGCATTCAGTTCTAACCCTGAGAAATCTAAACAGCGCGGCGAAGAACTTATGCTAGATCCTGCTAGGGTTTATGCCAGTTACGACGAGATGTTTGCTGGTGAACTAGCACTCCCAGAATCAGAACGCATCGATGTCGTCGCCATCGTCACTCCGAACAACGTGCATTTTGACCCAACCGTAAAAGCGCTCAAACATGGCTTCCATGTAGCTTTAGATAAGCCGCTGACCTTGAATTACCAGGAAGCCAAAGAACTTTATCACATTGTAAAAGCTTCCGACAAACGATTTTTACTAACCCACACCTATTCTGGCTATCCGATGATCAAGCAAGCCAAGCAGATGATCGCAGAGGGGAAAATCGGGAAGGTAAGAAAAGTGTACGTGGAATATCCGCAAGGATGGCTTTGGAAACTACTCGAATCGGAGAACAACAAACAAGCAGAATGGCGTACAGACCCTAAAAGAAATGGAATGGCCGGCTGCATGGGGGATATTGGCACACATGCTTTCC
The DNA here is from genome assembly GCF_900182815.1 of Algoriphagus winogradskyi. Taxonomy (GTDB): domain Bacteria; phylum Bacteroidota; class Bacteroidia; order Cytophagales; family Cyclobacteriaceae; genus Algoriphagus; species Algoriphagus winogradskyi. The sequence continues at coordinate 1,017,794 of NZ_FXUA01000001.1, forward strand.
ATTTGGCTGAGTATGTTTCTGGAGAAAAAGTGGCCTCAATCTGTGCCGATTTATACATCAAAGTGGATGGTAGACCTATCGATGATGATGGTGTAGTTTTGATGCGTTTTGAAAACGGGGCATCAGGAGTGCTTACCGCTTCGCAAACCGATACTGGTGCGGAAAACAATTTAAGGATACGCGTATATGGAGAGAAAGGTGGCTTGGAATGGCAGCAGGAGTTAAATAACACACTGATTGCTAGGTGGCCAGATGCTCCAGCTCAAGTTTTGAGAGCAGGCACCGGCTATTTAGGGTCCTTGGCAAACGAAAATACCAGAACCCCGGCTGGCCACCCTGAAGGATATGTAGAAGCTTTCGCCAATTTGTATAGAAATTTTGCACGCTGTATCTATGCAGATCGAGCTGGAGAATCTCCAAAAGCAGAATGGGAAGATTATCCTGGCATAGAAGATGGAATCAGAGGAATGGCTTTTATCGATCATGTATTGAAAAGTAATGAGTCCGATATCAAATGGACTCCATTTGTAGTAGAAAAATAAATTCTTAAACCTAATATTTTAACCTAAAAAAAATGAAGACAATTAAAGGCCCTGCGATTTTTCTCGCACAATTTATTGACGACAAAGAACCATTCAATAACCTGAAGAACATCTGTAATTACATGGCCGACCTCGGCTATGCTGGCGTTCAGATTCCTTCTTGGGATGGCAGAATGATGGATTTACAAAAAGCCGCTGAAAGCAAAACCTATGCAGACGAAATTAAAGGTACCGTAGAAGAAGCTGGCTTGCAGATCACAGAGCTTTCCACGCACCTTCAGGGGCAATTGGTAGCAGTACATCCTGCATACAATGAATTATTTGACGGTTTTGCGCCTGACAATCTGAAAGGAAATCTACAGGGAAAAACAGATTGGGCTGTACAGCAGTTGAAATATGCGGCAAAAGCATCCGAAAATATGGGACTGACCCAGCATGCTACGTTTTCAGGAGCATTGATGTGGCAAACAGTATATCCCTGGCCACAAAGACCAGCAGGTTTGGTAGACACCGGTTTTACCGAATTGGCCAAAAGATGGACTCCTATACTTGACGAATTCGACAAACATGGTGTAGATGTATGCTATGAACTTCACCCAGGGGAAGATTTGCATGATGGAGTAACATTTGAAATGTTTCTAGATAAAGTCAATAATCATAAGCGCGCAAATATCCTTTATGACCCAAGTCATTTTGTATTGCAATGCTTGGATTACCTGCAATTCATTGATTTTTACCATGAAAGAATCAAAATGTTCCATGTAAAAGATGCCGAATTTAACCCAACAGGTAAGCAAGGTGTCTATGGTGGATACCAAGGATGGGTAGAGCGGGCAGGCCGGTTCAGATCTTTAGGAGATGGACAGGTTGATTTTAGCGGAATTTTTAGCAAACTTTCGCAGTACGATTATGATGGCTGGGCAGTTTTAGAGTGGGAATGTGCCATCAAGCATCCAGAACAAGGAGCTGCGGAAGGCGCTCCATTCATCGCTTCACATATCATCAACGTAACAGAAAAAGCATTTGATGACTTTGCAGGCCGTGGAGCAGACGAAGAATTCAACAAACGAATCTTAGGAATCAAATAACTCAATTTTAATATCCAACTAATGAAAATCACAAAACCTATAAATCTTGTCTTAGTAGCTCTGGCAGGATTTACATTCGCCTGTGGCGGAGGAGAAAAAACATCTGAAACCACGTCAACTGCAGAAGTAGAAGCTCCTGAAGCTGCTCCTGAAGTAGAAATGAGCTTGGAAGAAAAATACCAAGACGATCCCATCTACATCAAAGGTTTAGCCAAATTGAAGACTTCAGACTGTACCTCATGCCATATGGTAGAGCGTAAAATCGTAGGACCTTCTTACGCAGATGTAGCCGCTAAATATGAAAACACTGAAGAAAACATCAATATGCTAGCAGAGAAAGTAATCGCTGGTGGCGTAGGTGTATGGGGAGAAATCCCAATGCCTCCACACCCAGCTTTGAGCATAGAGGATGCTAAGGATATGGTAGCATACGTTCTACTTTTGAAAAAATAAGATGAAGAAAAATTATATCATCGTCACAGCATTGGCAGTAATCCTATCTTCATGTTCCAGTGAAAAAACGGTCGAAACTGAGGTAGAAGAAATAACTGTTTCTGAATCTCCAGAAGATGAATGGGTCGATCTATTTGCAAACAACGACCTCTCCAACTGGCACAAATACAATGGAGAAGATGCCGGCAATGCTTGGAAAATTGAAAATGGTGAAGTCTATCTCGACGTAGCGAATATAGACAGAGAAGCGGGAGAAGGTGGAGATCTGGTAAGCAATGAGGAGTACGAGAATTTCCATTTGAAATACGATTGGAAAATCGCTCAGAATGGTAACAGTGGCCTTATATTTTATGTTCATGAAGCTCCTGAATATAAGAACACCTATAATACTGGCTTAGAAATGCAAATACTGGATAACAACGGCCATCCTGACGCTAAAATCGTCAGCCATAGGGCTGGAGATCTATATGATCTGATCGTAAGCAGTGAAGAGACCGTGAAGCCCTATGGTGAATGGAACTCAGCGGAGATTATCTCAAACAATGGTCATCTGGAACTTATTCTAAATGGAACAACTGTGGTGAGCACCACACTATGGACCCCTGAATGGGAAGCTTTGGTCGCTGATAGCAAATTTAAAAACATGCCTAATTGGGGCACTTTCAAAAAAGGTAAAATAGCACTTCAAGACCATGGAGACTTGGTTCACTTCAAAAATGTGATGATCAAAAAGCTATAAAGTAAAAAGCCTCCTATCGGAGGCTTTTTTCATATTACAATCTCGTAACATTCTCTTTTTTGATGTAGGCATGTTTGTCTTTCCATTCTACTTCATACCAGATATCCTTTGAAGATTTGATTCTCACACGATGTCCTGGCTCCACCATATCGACTAATTCTCCGCCCGCTGAAGGCTTAGAGACAATAAAGGTAGGGCTACTTGTAACAAGCCCTGTCCGAGGCCCATTTAGGAAATTATTAGCACCGAAGATCAGAATGATAAGTAAGATCGTTGGCCAAAACGTTTGAGTTTTATCAGATTTTCTCCCTGTCACCCAACTTGTAACTATTGAAAAAACAAGAAATACCGCTAGCACTCCTACCATATAATCTTGGTATTCAGTAAGGAAAATCATAAACCTTTGACCATCGCTGACCTCATATCCAACCAAAGTACTTTGTCCAGTAAGACTTTTGATTTTAGATATGGCTTGAGGGTTTGGATCTAGGTCATAATATTTACTCAGGTAAAGAGTAGCTCGTTCGTTGTCACCAATTCCTTCGGCTATGAAGGCCATTTTCAACAACATTGCGGGTGAATAAATCCCGGATTGGAAGTTAGAATCGTAAATTTCCATCGCTTCCTTGTAGCTTCTGGAATTAAACAAAGAATCTGCTTTTTCCAGCGCAATTACATCTGCTTGACAATGAATACTTTGTAGAGATATCGATAAAAATATCAAAAGTTTTGTGAGAAAGATTGATTTCACGTTTGGCATTTAAAATTTGTCCCCTTATTTTTGCAGTCCAATTACGACAATGATCTGGCAAAAAGCAAGGCCAAGAAGTCAATTTGAAAGGTTTTAAGTCACCATTTGGTGGTTAAATTTTCTGAAAATTTTCAGGGAAATATGATTCCGTAGCTCAGCTGGTAGAGCAATACACTTTTAATGTATGGGTCCTGGGTTCGAGCCCCAGCGGGATCACTTGATGATATCAAAGAAATTTGATAAAATCGCAGCTTTAACTTACAAGGAGTTAAAAAGAAAGTTTCGGGGTGTAGCGTAGCCCGGTATCGCGCCACATTTGGGATGTGGAGGTCGTAGGTTCGAATCCTGCCACCCCGACTTTATTTATCCAGGTCCTGTAGCTCAACTGGATAGAGCAACTGCCTTCTAAGCAGTAGGTTTCAGGTTCGAGTCCTGACAGGATCACTCTCGAAAGCGGAATTACGTTCCGCTTTTTATTTTATTATTAAGTACCGATTCCGTAGCTCAGCTGGTAGAGCAATACACTTTTAATGTATGGGTCCTGGGTTCGAGCCCCAGCGGGATCACAAAAAAGCAGACTAGAAATGGTCTGCTTTTCTTATTTTTAGCCTATCTTTTTATCCTAAGGCTTGCAGTACTACCTTTTTTTCCTAAAGCATAAACAATTCAGCAACTCACTAAGTTGAATTTCAGTAGATTAACACCCCACCTACCGAATACTCCTATTATTTTCGTAAGTTTTTAGCTCCAACTTTCATCAAATACATTATACTAGCTATACCTCACGTTTAATATTCGGTGAAATAGGAAGGTTTCATTAAGATTTCAGCCATTTTAAATAGGTAGTGGTGAATTATCCCATTCCACCAATTTGCTTACCTATTACTAGCTGCAAATTATTTTGTAGCTTATTTATTGAAGACAAATTTACCCTTAGCACTTATGAACAATAACCCTGACCAATTGTATGCATTTCTGCGATCCATGGGTGACTTTGTGTGGGAAGCTGATATAGATATGCGGCAAATAAACTTCAATAGAAATGAAGGGACACACGTTTTAGGTTTTTCGCTTGAAAAATGGGCAGAATCTCCTGGTTTCTGGGAAAGCCGCATACATCCAGACGATATTGGTGTAGTTTTTCAATACCGTAACTTAAGAAACAACCCAGGCATCATTCATTCATTTGAGTATCGTATGATCAGTGAAGATGGGAATATTAAGTGGGTAAAGGATTCGGTCGCCTTCACACATGAGGAAGGCAGACTCCCTGTTCTTAGTGGTATAATGAAGGAGACCACTAACTATCAAAGACTAATTGCCATGGAAGAGTTGGAAAAAAATGTTTTTCGACTTTACATAGATAATTCCCTCAATGATCTTCTTCTTAGTTACCTCAAAGGATTAGAAACTTTGTTTCCGCAGATGCATTGTTCGGTAATGAAAATTAAAAACGGGCATTTATACGACGGTATTGCTCCTTCTTTACCTGAAGACTATATGAAGGCAATTGAGAATCAACTGATCGGTGAGAATGTTGGGTCATGTGGTTCAGCAGCAGCTTTAAAAAAGCAGGTAATAGTTTCCGATATTTCCACCGACCCTAAGTGGGCTAATTACAGGGAGGCAGCTTTAATTCACGGATTAAAATCCTGCTGGTCAAACCCGGTCATCAGTACTGAAGGCGAGGTGATGGCCACCCTAGCAATGTACTATCATGAGCCTAAAACGCCCACCGTCGACGAACTCCAGGTGATGGAACGCGTGACAGCCTTGTTGCAGATCATTTTAGAGAATAGACAAAAATCAGAAATTATTAGAGAATCCAATTTGCTCATGCTTCAAAGTCAGGAGTTGGCACATTTTGGTAACTGGAATTGGGATATTGAACACAATATTGTGACATGGTCACCAGCCCTGTACTCCATCTACGGATTGAACAGACATGAATTCAAAGCCACCTTTGAGGGATACCTTGAATTACTCCACCCTGATGATCGTCCCATGGTTCGTGGGATAATTGAGCATGTATTGAAAACCGGAGAAGATAGCGAATTTGAAGAAAGGATAATCCGCCCAAATGGAGAGGAAAGATATCTCCGTTCCTGGGCAAAGCAAAAATTGGATCAGAATGGTAAAGTAATTGGTTTGATTGGGGCTTGCTTAGACAACACGGAAAAGGTCAAAAGTATGATGTCTATTAAGCAACAAAACAAAAAATTTAGAGACATAGCATGGTTACAATCTCATGTTATCCGTGCCCCTCTGGCCCGTATCATGGGGCTTGTAAACTTGATCAAAAACACCCCAACTGATGAATTGAAGCAAGGTGAATTATTGGATTTCTTATTAGATTCCGCAAACGAGTTGGATGATCAAATCAGGGTCATTTCACAAAAGGCTGAGATTAGGGATACTGATGAGGAATGAAAGGCTCTGGTGCAAAAGTTTCACTGAGCTAAAATTTATTGTTCGTCTAATAAAATGAGCAGACACTCATCTAAAAGTCGTTATCAAATCCACTTTAAGAATAACAAGGTTTAATCATAAAGAATCAGAGTGACCTAAAGAATACAGACTTGGAACGGTTTGCTGTTCTTTTGTCAAGGCATAATACACCATAAGAGACAATTGCATTCATCCAATATCGCTTGCGATTCCACCGAAATATGCTGATTGTTGGAACATGAAAAACCTCCTGCTACTTTGTGGTATTGCATTGCTATTTGCTTCCTGTGAAAAACTTGTTTCAGACAAGCATTTCTACGACCCCGGAATCTCATCTGAGTTAGCCCAATTCCGAAAACAACAAGTATCAGACATTCATTACGACTTGACTTTTGAAATTCCTGCGGAAAAGTCGGCCACAATTCCATCGAGTTTGTTATTGGAAGTTGAAATCTCTGATCTTTCACATCCATTGATTCTAGATTTCAACGAGGAATCTTCTCATCTGCTTTCTCTCGAGGTAAATGGAATGGAAACAGAGATCGATCATAGGGACCAACACTTGGTTATCCCTAAGGAATCACTGACAAAAGGAAGCAATGCTATCGCCATAAAATTTATAGCAGGCGAGCTATCGCTCAATAGAAATGACGACTTCCTTTATACCCTATTAGTTCCAGAGCGAGCCAGCACGCTTTTCCCTTGTTTTGATCAGCCAAATTTAAAGGCAAACTACTCGCTGACGATTACTGCTCCCAAAGACTGGAAAGTCTTGGCAGGAGCGCCAGAAAAAGCTTCTGAGGAAAATGGTGAGTTTGTCACTCATCGCTTTTCTAAGTCTGACTTAATGAGCACGTATCTGTTTTCCTTTGTAGCAGGCAAATTTGAAGAGGCAAGGTCAGATTCAGATTTTCCTCAAACCATGCTTTACCGGGAAACGAATCCTGATAAAATTGAAGCCAGCATTCCCGAACTCTTTACTTTACATCAAAAAGCAAAGGAATTCTTAGAAGCATATACCGCCTACCCTTTCCCATTTCAGAAGCTTGATTTTGCCACTATTCCTATTTTTCAATATGGCGGAATGGAGCATGTTGGGGCAATTCAATACCGGGAGTCCTCACTTTTCTTGGATGAAAATGCTACTGACTCGGAGCTATTGAGCCGGGCAAAGTTGATTGGCCATGAGACTGCACACATGTGGTTTGGTGATTTGGTGACTATGGATTGGTTTGAGGATGTTTGGATGAAGGAGGTTTTTGCAAATTTCATGGCTGGCAAACTTGTCAACCCCACCTACCCTAACATCAATCACGAGCTTTCATTTCTAACCAACCACTATCCTTCTGCCTATGGAGAAGACCGTACGAAAGGAACCAACCCAATTAAGCAAAAATTAGCCAACCTGAAGGACGCTGGCTCACTTTATGGCAGCATTATCTATGACAAGGCTCCGATCATGATGCGACAGCTGGAAACGGCTATGGGAGAAGCTGCCTTTCAGAAAGGCATTCAGAAATACATCAAAACCTTTGCTCATGGAAATGCCGATTGGAATGATCTCGTGGAGATTCTGGATGCAAACACAGAATTGGATCTTCAGCAATGGAGTGAAGTCTGGGTAAACCAATCCGGAAGACCTATCCTTTCTGATAAAATCGAGCTCGCAAAAGATGGGACAATCAGCTCTTTTGTAATTACACAAAACGCAGAGGATGGTTCAGACAAAATCTGGCCTCAGCTTTTTGATATCACCTTTTTTTACCCAGAGGAGAGTAAAACCTTTTCGGTTTCTATGATAGAAAAAACTCTGGATTTGAAAGAAGCAATAGGTGCAAAACAACCTTCAGCTATTCTTTACAATAGCAATGGTTTAGGTTATGGGGTTTTTCCTTTGGATCAGGCTTCTCTGTCTCATATCCCTTCGCTCACCGATGAAGTGATGCGCGGACAGTCCTACATCAACTTATTTGAGAACACACTTTCAGGAAACATCGAGCCAATGTTGGCTTTTGAGACTTTTCAAAAGGGAATTGAACTTGAAGAAAATGAAATACTTGCAAGATTGATTTCTGGGGAACTCAGCGCTATTTTCTGGAAATACCTCAATGATGATCAGCGGGCACAAGTCCTTCCAGGTTTGGAAAGCCAACTTTGGACTCAATTGCAAAAGGACCTTACTACCAATCTGAAGAAAACAATCTTCTCGCTTTACAGCGGGATCGCTTATTCAACGATTGGTCAGGATCGCTTGTATTCAGTTTGGAAGAAAGAAGTGGAGATCAAAGACCTAAAACTCAACCCAGACAATTTCACCAGTTTGGCAATGACTTTAGCGCTTTATGGTCACCCAAAAGCAAATGAAATTTTAACTGAAGAACGATCCAGAATCAGCAATCAAGATAAACTCGACCGCTTTGACTTTCTTCTCCCAGCTTTATCACAAAATGTATCTGAAAGAGACACTTTCTTTGAATCATTTAAAGAAGCTGACAATCGGGAAAAAGAATCCTGGGTATTATCGGCTTGTGGCTATATTCACCATCCGCTGAATCAGAATTCAGCAATCAAGCACCTTCCGCTCGCTTTGGACTTATTGGAAGACATTCAGAAGACTGGAGACATCTTTTTCCCAAAGAGATGGATGTCGGTTACTGCTGGGCAATACACCTCGCCTGAGGCTGCTAAAATCGTCTCTGGGTTTTTAGATAAAAACCCAGACTACAACCCAATCCTGAAAAGCAAAATTTTGCAGGCCACGGATGATTTGATGCGTGCTCAAGAAATAAAGCAGTAATTAGAAATCCAATGGATCAAGGTGCTTAAAATGTCCATTTTGTTTGATCTTCTCTTTGGCTTGCTCAGCCGCTTTTAGAGCCGGTATAATTCTCTTAAAGTGCTTAATTAGAAACTCTGTTCGTTCAGCTTCCGAAGGAAGTTTGATAAGTTCTAATTCCTCCTCCAGTTTGAGACCGATTTTATGAGAAAAAGAAAATGAATCTACGTCTGCAGGATTAAAGCTCACATCGTAATGCAGTAAATGAAGCATTTCCCTGAGATAAAAAATATACTCATGATGCAAAAAGTCCGGGACCCTGAGATCATCTTCCAGCCACTCGATAGCACCTGCGGCATATCCTTTATTAGGTGAAGGATTGTCAAAGGTTGCAATTTTAAAAACACGCTGGCCTATTGTTTTAATATCCATTCTACCATCTTCATATCTGGTATGAATTTCATCCAACTTCACTTCAGTGCCATATCCGGAAAGCTGATCAATGAAAGTACAAACCCCAAAAGTCAAACCACCTTCCTCTACATCTTTTATGAGCTCTTTATACCGAGGCTCAAATATGTGAAGGTTCAGTTCTTCTCCTGGAAATACTACCAGTTTCAATGGAAAAAAAGGAAGGATCATAGAAGTGCTTTTTTAATACAACGTGATTAGCCCCATTTTTTGTTTTCCTCGAAAATGAAAAAAGCCGATCCTAAGATCGGCTTTCATGTATATTTTGAGAATTACTTCTCCTTATTTGCTAGCGATGAAGCTTACCAAGTCGATTACTTTGTTAGAGTAACCCCACTCGTTGTCATACCAAGAAACAACTTTCAAGAAGGTATCAGAAAGCTGGATACCAGCGCCTGCATCGAAGATAGAAGTTCTAGAATCTCCAAGGAAATCGTTAGAAACCACATCGTCTTCAGTGTAACCAAGAACACCTTTCATAGTAGTCTCAGAAACTTCTTTCATTTTAGCACAAACCTCAGCGTAAGTAGCTGGCTTTTTCAATCTAACTGTCAAATCGACAACAGAAACATCCGGAGTAGGAACTCTGAATGCCATACCAGTCAATTTACCGTTAAGCTCAGGAATTACTTTACCTACCGCTTTAGCAGCTCCAGTAGATGAAGGGATGATGTTTTGACCAGCGCCACGTCCACCTCTCCAGTCCTTCGCAGAAGGTCCGTCAACAGTTTTCTGAGTAGCAGTAGTCGCGTGAACTGTAGTCATCAAACCTTCCTCGATTCCCCAGTTGTCATTCAATACTTTGGCGATTGGAGCCAAACAGTTTGTTGTACAAGAAGCGTTAGACACGAAAACCATGTCAGAAGTGTAAGAATCTTCGTTTACACCCATTACGAACATCGGCGTATCATCTTTAGATGGAGCAGACATTACTACTTTCTTTGCACCTGCATCGATGTGACCTTGAGCAGTTTCTTTAGTCAAGAAAATACCAGTTGATTCGATTACATAATCAGCTCCTACTTCACCCCACTTAAGGTTTGCTGGGCTTTTTTCGGAAGTAACACGAATGCTATTTCCATTCACTACCAATGCGCCGTCTTTTACCTCTACAGTACCTTTGAAGTTACCGTGAGTAGAGTCATACTTAAGCATATAAGCCATGTAGTCTACATCGATCAAATCGTTGATCGCTACTACTTGGATATCTTCTCTTTCTTGTGCAACTCTGAACGCCAAACGTCCGATTCTTCCGAATCCGTTGATTCCAACTTTAATCTTGCTCATATTTATTTTGATTTGAGTATAGGTTTGATTCCTAAAATCCCTTTAGCGGGTATGCCACTTTTGGCTAAAAATCCCTGAGGGATGGCTAAGTTATTACATTTATTTGGCTAGCCCAAACTATCTGTTGAGGCTCGTCAAATCTTCTTGTATTCAATCGATTTCGAAGAAAAATAATTCCATAAAAATTTTGAAAAAATCAGTTTTACAATGCTTTTGCCTATTTTGAAGCCTTACTTAAGCAATTTTTAATGTTTGAAAAAGCAATTCTCGAAACTGCCGGCTACACCCGGGCGATTCATTCTATCTCCAGAAATTTTGGAAGTACTCAAATTGAAAGAGGTGCGGCTACGCTATTTTTTGTAAACCAAGAAGGCTATGCACTGACTTGCAAGCATGTCGCTCAGTGGCTATCTCAAGCAGATCAAATCAACCAGAAGTATAACAACTATTTACAGCAAGGCAAAGATCTTAGCGGGGGACAACGTTCGGCTTTAGCCAAAAAACTAGGCTTAAAACCCGATGCTACTTCCGAGATGCGGGTAACCTTTGTAGACTGTGTGGATCAGATCAAAAACATGAGATTTTTTATCCACCCAGAATATGACCTGGCTTTGATCAAGTTTGAAGGTTTTGAGAAAACGCTATTCACCAATGTTCCAAAATTCAAGAAAGATCATTCCGAAATCAATCCCGGAGCGATGTTGTGCAGACTTGGTTTTCCTTTTCCTGAGTTTTCAAACTATCAGCTAAACACCCAAAAGCAATCTCTTGAATGGACAAGCACTGGAGCGATGCGCTCTCCCCGATTCCCAATCGAAGGAATGCTCACTCGCTTTCTCGGAGATAAAAAAGGAAAAGTCTATGGGATGGAAATGAGTACGCCTGGACTAAGAGGACAAAGTGGCGGCCCATTATTTGATGCCAGCGGCAAGGTATGTGGCATGCAAAGCCGTACCAAGCATTTACACCTAGGATTTGATATCGAGGAAAAAGCAATTATTGCCCACGGCAAAGCAAAAAAGGTGAATGATTACGCATTTATCCATCTGGGTGAATGCATTCACGTTTCGGTGATTAAGGAATTTATGCGAGCGAATAATGTGAGTTTTGAGGAAGAATAGGCGAATTCGGGTTTCGGAATTTTGATTTCGGGTTATGTGTTAAACAAAAAAAATCGGACAGATTTCCACCCCTAGAAATAAGTCCGATATTAAAAAAATACTTAACGCATTGAGAATTGTCACTCCCAACTAGCCACAAGTATATTCATAAACTTCAGAGCAAGGATTAATAACACATAAGTGGATAGATTATCTTCATAATTGTAAGAAAAGACAGAAAATCAACAGAACTGACTAGCTTTCTTTTCTATAGCAATTTTGGCTCGTTCTATGACTTTAGCCGCAATACCAAATTTAATTTTTGTGGATATAATCAATCTGGAATCCTGAATCCAGAGCTCGGGATCTTTTTTACCTTTTGACTGATTGATACTTCGTAGCGTCACCGCAATATTCTCAGGAATATTTACAATCTCAGCTATCTCCGTATCTGTAAGTTTATCTTTATAGCGACTATGAATTAACTCAGAAGGAAATATATGATCGTAATCGTAGCGATCACCACCCCATAGTTCTTCCCCTGTATAGGAATCAATGTAACGAGCCTTGCCTCCTCCACGCTGCATGGCATCAAAATGAAGTAAGGCTTTCACCCGCTCAAAGGCACGATTTATTTCTCCACGATGGTATGGTCTGGACATAGTTAAATGTTATAGCGCTGGAGCATGCTTTCCTTTATTTGAGCCTGATGGGTGGTGAAAACAAGGGGATGCTGTGAGGTTCGCTAAGCTATGATTGCTAGTCCCACAATACTTGCAGGTATAGCTTTTCTTTTCAGAACCTTCATACAATTTGTGCTTCCCTTTGTTCAAACCTAAAGGATGTCTAAAACAGGGAGATGAAGTTAAGTTGGCAACGGAAGTAAATTTGGTACCGCAGTATTCGCAGAGTGAGGTGGGCATAGGCTTCTTAAATGTTAGAATTAGTTAGCTCTTCCAAAATAACTTTAGCCTCAGCTTCACAATCATTTATCATATTGTTACCAAAATAAACTGATAATGAAAAAGCCGCAGCTACAGCTGAAATTTGACCAATAACAGGAATATATTTAGCTATAGTTTTAGCAGTTAATTGAGGAGCGAAACGTTTTAAAGCAATCAAAACCAACTCTTTACTTAAATATTTTTGTGCAAAAGATTTCATACTAGACAGTACCCCAGCTTTTACACCATGTCTTTCTAAAAAATCTATTGAATCTTCATCTAAATTATAAATCTTTAAAATCTCTTTATTCATTTTCATAAGAATGGCTATATCAGCTGCAATGTCAACTCCAGGTATTGGGTTAAGACCATTTACTCCAGCTCCAGCAGATATCCACATAACCATTTTTAGAGCTATTTTTCGCTTCTTTTTTAGAATTTCATCATTTGAAATGAAAGCTTCTGCGATAAACTTATCTCTCTTTAAATTTGTGAGGTTTTGTGAAATTTCTGTAATCAGTTTCCCTAAATCATATTTGGTGGGTTGTCTTGAGGAGGTCAAATAAATACCAAAATGTTTTACACTAGTTAAGTATTGCTCTAAGTCATATAAACATTCACTCAATGTTTCAATTTCAGATTTTTTAGGGGTATTAAATTTACCGTCATCTATGGATTGATCAATCTTAGTCCTAACTATAAAAATGGGCTTGTTTAACTTTTTTACCTCTTCAATTAAAAACAAATCATTTTCATAAAACCTATTTGCAGTAACAAGGATTATAAAATCAAAAGAAGACAATCCCATCCTGTCCACATAGTCTTCTTTTGGGAATTTGGTTGTACCGCAACCTGGTAAATCATAAAATGAAACTCCATTTTTTGAATAAGGGCCATTTTTTTCAAGGGTTGTCTCAATTGTTCCTGTATTACATATATTTTCTCCAATGAGTGCGTTTATCAAGCTAGACTTCCCTGATCCACTTTGCCCTATTAATGCCCCAGAAACTTTAGTGTTATTAAACTCTTCACCTTTTTTGAGTAGCTCTTGTAGATACTCCTTAAATTTATCAGATTCTTCCATAGCTTATTTTAAGATTATAAGCTTAAGTTTTCAACATATAAAATAAGGAAATCGACCAATTCACCCCCGCCCCAAATCACTTCATAACTGTAGCTTTTAACTATAAAAAATCACTACCCGAACCTCATATCCCTTATCACCACTCCTTACTTCTAAGCTCTTTTCATTATATCCAGGCAGCAAGCTCAGCTTTTCACGGATCATTTTGATCCCTTTGGACTCGTGACTTTTTTCGGAACCCAGCCCCATACCCTCGCCGTTGTCCCGAACAGTGCATCTCAACTGATTGGTAGATATTATTTCATAAAGTATGGTCAATTCAGGATTTGGATGCTCTGCCGGAAATGCATGTACAAATACATTCTCCACCAAAGGCTGAATCAACATAGGAGAAATCATAATCTCCTTTTGGCTATCCAATGCATCTCCTTTGATCTCCCACTTCACCCGATTATCCATTCGGGTATTTTCCACTTCTATGTATTGAGTGAGGTAGATGATCTCCTCCTCCAGAGAAACCTGTGACTTACTACTTTGCTCCAGCGTAATTCGTATCAGCTTGCTAAATTTCCCTAAAAAACTCAGCGCCTGATCGGAGTCATTTTTGAGAATATAATATTGAATACTATTGATAGCATTGAAGGTAAAGTGGGGATTCATCTGGGACTGCAAGGCTTCCAACTTGATCTCGGTAAGTCGTTGCTTGAGTTGAGATTGGCTTTGGATTCTCTTAAGCCTAGTTCTATATATCGCGAAAAACACTGCTCCAACCAAAAAAAGCATTGAACAGATAAACCAAACACTGAGGTAGTAGGGCTTCGCTATCGAAAATTCGAGTAAAGAAACCCTCGTCAACTTTCCTGACATATAATCCAAAACCTCAACTTCCAACTGATAGTTGCCGAATGGTAAAAAAGGAAGTTCTATAAGTGGCTCATTATTAAATTCTGTCCAATCTGCCTCTGGCTTAATTCTATAATGGTATCTAAGTTTTCCTCCATTAAAATTACCTATTGGTTTGAAGCGAATTAACAAAGAATTCTCATTGGACTTTAGAGTCAAGTTTTCTCCTTGATATGCAAACCACTTAAAATCTTCAGCATTGATCGATTGGCTGTTTACTTTTAGATCTGTTATAGCCAATTCAATTGCAGGATATTTTTGGGCAAGCAAATCTGGAAGATTAATCCTAAAGAACCCACGATCCAAGCCTATATACAACTTATCTTCTACCCTATTAGCACTTCTGAAAACCCGCTGAAACTGGCCCTTTCCCTCTGCCCAAAATCTATTTTCACCTTCACTCAAAATATGCAAACCCAATTCCGTTCCTACCAAAAATACACCCTGATAAGATTCAATGAATAAGATTGAATTGCCCTGCAACTCTTCATTTGGCCATTTCCTAACTATTTCAAATTCAGGCTTGGTTCTGATCTGATACAAATCTCCAAACTCCGTCCCTGCCAACAACATTCCTTCTTCCAGGTAGTGAAGCGTTTTAAATTTGGACTCATCCCAGATGCCTTCATTTTTATAGGAAAAAAATTCATTGCCATCCCAATGGTACAAGCCATGAAAAACGGATACCAAATAGCTCCGGTTTTCCCCTGTCGCTACCTTTGAAATCTGCAAAGGAGTGGAAGGTATAGAAGGCTCATAATAGGTGTATTCAAAGATTCTCGGATCGGAATAAATCCTAACTCCTGCGTAAGGGTTTGTTTCCAATAATTCCCCATCAGGTGTAAAACCTACACTAAATGCATGAACAGGCAAATAGGTCACAAATCGACCATTCAAATCCACCTGAAAGATTCCAATATTGGTATTAATCCAGTAGGAATTGTCTTGAAAATGGAGTTGGTAAAACTCAATATCTTCTGGTAATATAGTTGGGTCAAGTTCAAAAAAACCGTCCATATGTTGCGGGATTTTGGAAGGAAAATCTCTGTAGAAATCAGCTTGGGTCTTTTTAAATTCACCTCGATCAACCCTCACTTTGGAACCATTTGAGTCTCTGATTTCCAATCCCAAATTACTCAAGAGCCCCAGCTTAATTTCACTTCCCGCAATTCCATTTACTTCCGCCTCATCATATTCCTCATAAACAATAATATCATCCAGACGAATTTGAAACAGGCCCTTATCTTGGGACCCCAGGTACAACAAATTTCGATTTTTGTCTATGGCACCACTAAGAATAAACTTTGAACTAATACCAAACCATTGACTTGCGTCGACCATCCGATCATTTTCAAGTCGAAATACACCTCCATCTTTGGAAAACAAACTAGCTGCTAGTAGATAACTCCGCCCATTTAAGACATCTACTTTCTTCCATACGACTGACTGTCCAAAAGTTTGAGAGGGAGTTTTTCCTGAGATAAAATCAGATTTAGCAATCTTCTTTACTGAGCCTTTATCTGCGAGTAGCAAACTGTCGTTGTGGACAGAAACAGAATAAATAGGTAGCCACTCATTAACTTTTCGAATTTTAGGGTCCTTATCTTCCCATATAATTTCATAGCTCCCATTTCTATACGTAGAATAAAAAAGCCTATCCCCCATCTCAAAAAATCCTGAAGTAAAATTCAAGTCATTCTGACGAATACTTGCCGGGATCGAATAGATCTCAAAGGTATCCACATCAACAATGCTAATTCCGTCTTCAGTGCCTATTAGCATCATATTTTTATATGAAAAGAAATGACGGATTCTATTATCGGCCAGACCATCCTTTGCAGTGAACACATGGAATTCTTTCCCGTCAAAAACCGAAAAACCTCCCCCATAACTACCAAACCACATGTTCCCATTACTATCCTCTGCTATCGCCCAGCAGCTATTAAAGCCCAATCCCTCAGATTCATGAAAGTTTTGAAAAACTCCACTCTCCAACTTTGACACACCATTTTCTGTTCCGACCCACAAAATCCCTCTGGAGTCTACCAGCAGGGATCGAATTGCATTGTTTGGCAAGCCATCCGCTGTGGTAAGGTTAAACGAAGGTATTTGCTGAGCTTCTGTAGAAAAAGTAAAACTCAAAGTCAGTAAAAAAACAACGAAGAGTATCTTAATAAAATCCATTAGTTAGCGTAGAGCTCTTTCGGACTGAAACAGAAATTTTATCGCCATTTCTCAACATCATAAATCCCTCTTTTTTGTCATAGCGAAGAAATTTAGTAGCGTTTGCTAAGAAAGAATGATGGATTCGAACAAAAAGATTACTCTCCTCAAACCTTTTTTTGTAATGTCCTATCGGTTTAGAAAGCAGCAATTTCTTTCCTCCTTCCAAGTGAAATTCAGTATAATTCCCATCCGCTTTGAGATAGAGAATATCATTCAAATCCACATACTCTACCGTGTCCTGGGTATTTAGATCAACGATATTGTGAGAACTAATTTGTCGTTTGATACTCACCAAGGTTTCTTCAATGGAATTAGGCTTCCTTTTTTCCTCGAATCGAACAATAGTTTTTTGCAATTCTACAGGATCAATAGGCTTAAGTAAATAATCAAAAGCTGCATGTTTAAATGCCGGAAGCGCGTGATCCTTATGTGCCGTAGTAAATACCACTTCAAAATCACGTTGGGGAAATATCTCAAGTAGCATAAAACCGCTTTTTTGAGGCATCTGTATGTCCAAAAACACTAAATCTGGCTCATGCTTTTGAATTGCTGGGATTGCCTGATCTACCGAATTGCACATCGCACAGATATCAAACTTTAGAGGAAAATGCTGCTCTAAAAGCATTTTAAGCGTTTCTATTGCATGGTTCTCATCGTCAACAAGTAGTGTCTTGATCATGGATTTTGACATGGTTTTAAAAAGTTAAGTTTGAAAATATTACTAAAAAGTATCTATTCAATGTACCTCTGTAAAGTATTTTCGAATAAGTGATGTCTCAAAGAATTAATGTTAATTTTTTGAAACCAAAAAAGCCATCCGATTTCTCAGATGGCTTCCTGTAATTTTAAAGTTGTCTTAAACCAAGGTTACTATCACTTCGTTCAGGGTTGCGCTTGGTCTCATCGCCTGAGAAGCCAATGCTGCATCTGGTCTGAAGTATCCACCGATATTCAGCGGAGTACCTTGAGAGCTATTCAACTCATGTACGATCACTTGCTCATTTGCTTCCAAAGCTGTCGCAAGTGTAGTGAATTTGGCCTTCAACTCAGCATCTTTGTTTTGCGCAGCAAGTGCCTGCGCCCAGTATAGTGCCAAGTAGAAATGACTTCCTCGATTATCCAATTTACCGACTACTCTAGCTGGAGATTTATCGTTTTCCAACCATTTGCCAGTTGCCTGATCTAGCGTTTCTGCTAGTAACAAAGCTTTGTCATTATGGAATGTTTGTCCCAAATGCTCCAGGGAAACCGCCAGTGCAAGGAATTCACCAAGGGAATCCCAACGCAAATGACCTTCAGTCACAAATTGCTCTACGTGCTTAGGTGCAGATCCACCAGCTCCAGTTTCAAACAATCCTCCTCCATTCATCAATGGAACGATTGAAAGCATTTTAGCAGAAGTACCCAATTCCAAAATCGGGAACAAATCTGTAAGGTAATCTCTCAACACATTTCCAGTCACCGAGATCGTATCCATACCTTCTTTAATTCTAGCCAAAGAAAGGTTGGTTGCCTCTATTGGGGAAAGGATAGAAATCTCCAATCCAGTCTGATCGTGATCTAATAAATATTTATTTACTTTTTTGATCAGTTCCGCATCATGAGCTCTATTTGGATCCAACCAGAAGATGGCAGGAGTATCAGAAAGTCTAGCTCTCGTTACAGCTAATTTCACCCAATCCTGGATCGGAGCATCCTTAGTCTGGCACATTCTCCAGATATCTCCAGCTTCCACATCGTGAGAGAAGATTTCTACGCCATTTTGATCCAATACTTTTACAGTTCCAGCGTAAGAAATCTCGAAAGTTTTATCATGGGAACCGTACTCTTCAGCTTTTTGAGCCATCAAACCTACGTTAGGCACAGAGCCCATCGTAGAAGGATCAAATGCTCCATGAGCCTTGCAGAAGTTGATTGTAGCTTCGTAAACTCCAGCGTAAGATCTGTCTGGAATGATAGCCTTGGTATCCTGAAGCTTACCAGCCTTATTCCACATCTGACCAGAAGTTCTAATCATCGCAGGCATAGAGGCATCGATAATCACATCACTAGGTACGTGTAGGTTGGTGATTCCTTTGTCAGAATTTACCATAGCCAAGTCTGGACTATCAGCAAGGCAAGCTGCGATATCCGCCTCAACTTCAGTTCTTTTAGGAATGGAAAGTTTATCAAGATTGGAAATCAAATCTCCAAATCCATTATTCACATCGATTCCCACCTCGTTGAAAGTAGCGATATGCTTCGCAAAAACTGGCTCAAAAAACACCTTCACCGCATGACCAAAGATAATAGGATCTGACACCTTCATCATCGTTGCTTTCATGTGTATGGAGAATAGGACACCTTGCTGCTTTGCTTCAGCTTTCGCTTTTCTAAGAAATGCTGTCAACGCTGAAATACTCATCGTTGAAGCATCGATCACTTCCCCAGCCTGAATTTTCAACCCAGATTTAAGAATTTCTTTTTGCCCGTCAGCGCCATGAAGCTCAATAGAAACAACCGCTTCATCAGCCATGGTGTGAGACTTTTCACTTCCATAAAAATCACCTTCGGTCATGCTATCCACATGAGACTTGGAATCTGCAGACCACTTACCCATGGAGTGCGGATGCTTTCTAGCATAAGCTTTCACCGCCTGTGGAGCTCTACGGTCAGAGTTACCTTCACGGAGAACAGGGTTCACAGCAGAACCTTTGATTTTATCGTATTTGCCTTTGATGGTCTTTTCTGCATCAGTTTTTGGCTCTTCAGGATAATCAGGAAGAGCATATCCCTGCGCCTGAAGTTCCTTGATTGCAGCTTTGAGCTGAGGAACAGAAGCAGATATATTTGGAAGCTTTACAATGTTAGCTTCAGGAGTTTTTGCGATGTCACCTAGCTCAGCCAAGGTATCTGGAAGCTGCTGCTCAGGAGTCAAAAACTCAGAGAAATTGGAAATAATTCTACCGGAAAGCGAAATATCACGCGTTTCCACAGATACACCTGCGGACTTAGTGAATGCTTCTACAATTGGTAATAGGGAATACGTAGCCAAAGCCGGAGCTTCGTCAGTTAGCGTATAAAGGATTTTTGGAGTTTGGTTACTCATGGTTTTAAGAATTCTAAAAAGACATGTTACACCCTGAGGCTTCAATTGACCTTCGTTAGGTCAGCTCCATTTCAAACTGTAGTTGGATTGGAAAAAAGAGGAAACAGGGTCTTAAAATATTGGGGCTAAAATACGGAAAATATCCTTGTTTCAAATTCCACTTACGTAAAGTAAGAATCCTTAACGGGTTAACTTATTGGATTGAAAAATTATCGGAATCCATCCAAGCCGGAAACTTCTCCCGGTAGGAATCTAAAGCTTCTCTATCTAAGGTGATTATGCTGATTTTCTCCTCCTCTCCCAGAAACTCAAGCGAATTTCCCTTGAAATCATAGGCAGCAGAATGCCCATTGTACATTATCCCATTGCCATCTTCTGCTACCCGATTAACACCAATAGAATAAGCTAGATTCTCAATAGCCCTGGCGGGCAAAAGTGCATCCCAAGCGGAAACTCGGGCCGCAGGCCAAGACGCTACATAAAAAATCAGATCGTACGCCAGCTTCCCATCAATCATTCTATTCCTAGACCAAATAGGAAATCGTAAATCATAACAAACCTGTGGGCATATTTTCCAGCCATTCAACTCAAAAATCGGCAACCTATCTCCTGCTGAAAAAGATTGATCTTCATCAGCCATCCGAAAAAGATGACGCTTATCGTAATGCTGAATCATTCCGTCAGGACTCACCCAAAGCAAGCGGTTGTAATAATCCCCATCCACTTGGATGATCGCACTTCCGGCGATTGTGGCATTCTTTTGCGAAGCCATCTGCCGCATCCACTTGCAGATATTCAGGTTCATGGGCTCAGCCAACTCAGCAGCATCCATACTAAATCCTGTCGGGAACATTTCAGGCAGGATAATCAAATCCACGCCATTATCAATCTCCCACATTTTCTCTTCCAGCATCGCCAGATTGGCCACCTTATCTTTCCAATAAAGCTTTGTCTGTACCAGTGCTATGTTGAATTGTGGGGATTTTATCATCTGAGAGGATATATCATACGGTAATCAGTGGATATCTTTCCTTTGCTGACGTCGATCAATTTGGATTTCACCAAGCGTTTTTTCAGACCCTTTAGGTAATCTATAAAAAGGACTCCTTCTAGGTGATCATATTCATGTTGAATTACGCGAGCGGTCATTCCTGTGAATTCATCTTCTTTCAGATTCCAATTCTCATCGTAATACTCGATAGTCAAGGTCTCAGGGCGAGTAATCTCCGCACGAACCTCGGGAATACTCAAGCAGCCTTCTTCGAAGCTGTAATCATCCCCATATTCATCCAAAATAATAGGATTGATAAATGCACGACGAATCCCGACTTCTTCATCATCCTCATCTAGCATTAAGGTACTGTCAATCACAAATAGACTAATTCCCTGATTGATTTGAGGTGCTGCGAGACCTACGCCATTGGCGTTGTCCATCGTAGCAAACATATTTTTGATAAGCTCATCGAGCTCGGTCCCCTCGGTAATTTCCTCTGCTTCTTTCTTAAGAATTGGGTTACCGTAAGCAACTATTGGGTAAATCATTGTCTCTCTAAATAGGATTGTAGAATAATCGCCGCACTTACCTTGTCCAGGTTTCCGGCCTTTTCTTTTCTGTCTTTCTTTTTACTTCCCATGGTGATCATACTTTGCATGGCCATCTTAGAAGTGAACCGCTCATCGACGAGTTCTATTTTTTTATCGGGAAATGCCTTTGAAAGCCTGTCCTTCATAGTAATTACTTTCGGGGTCATTTCGTTGTGCTCACCATTCAATCGTGTTGGATAGCCTAAAACTAATGTATCAACCTCTTCTTTTTGGCAATACCTTTTGAGGTAATCGAGCAATGTGGAAGTTTCAATAGTTTCAAGCGGATTAGCCAACATTTTTAAAGTATCGGTAACAGCCAGGCCGGTTCTTTTGGTTCCCAGATCAATTGCGAGTATTCTGGGCATTAGTTTTTTCTAGTTTTCTTCTTGATTTGGCGCAAAGCTTCTCTTTCTAGTTCAACCGCCTTAGGGAAAAGAAGTTCGTCTTCAATTTTTGCATGGATCCTAAGTTCTTGTTCGAAATTCTGTAATTCGTGGTAAAGAACCTTCATGGTGAGCGGAGCCTCCGGAGCTAAGGAATAATCAGCGGTCAACTTTCGAATTCCCTCCATCTCGTCATCGTGAATTTCATGCTGGTCGGCAAGCATATGTACCGGATCTCTCTCTAAAATAGTGATGGCATCTTGTAACGAAAATCGATTTTCCTCAATATCCTGAAGCAATTCGATTCTTTTGAAAAGCCTGTTTTCCTCCTCATGGATATGATGTATAAAATCCTCCACAAAAAGTGGGAACATAATCCTAAGATCTGCCATCAAAGCGGTAAATTGTGGCTCAGGAACTATCCCAGAGATTATATTAGAAAGAAAAGGTAATTCTTGTCGTACGAAATAGTAGTGCTTTTTCTTCAGATAAGCCACTAAAACTTCGATGGGGTTCAAGTAAAGTTCTTCGGTAGTTGGCTCCTTGCGCTGCGCCCAAGATTCCAATTCTGTAATCAGCTGACTGGAATGCACCTTGTGCTTTTTGCAAACCACTTCCAGCGACTCCGTTGGGTACTGATAAAAGCTAATTCCGAAATAATGTAGCACAGATGCGAAGACATAGTTTTCAGAAACTAAATCTCCTATCAGAGCCTTTTCGAAATCGTCTTCTGTTTGCATGTTGCAAAAATAATTTTTTTTAACAGAAAAAAGGGGAATAAATTGAGCCATTATATACTTCCCTCGTATAAACATTTGTAACCTTTATCAAAAGACGCTTCGAAATGAGGGGGAAAATGGGTAATTTACCTTAACAATAAAGAAATATAACCAACTGAAAGAGAAAGCCGTGAGCGAGACGAAAAACACTAAATCCCAAATCAGACTTCCAATAATTTTGGCATTAGCCATTTCAGCTGGAATATGGATCGGGGCAACTTTTGCTGAGCCAAAAGGAAATCAAAATGACCTAAGGGCTGCACTTTATAAGCTTCAGGAAATAATGACTTACGTCAACAGAGATTATGTAGACAGTGTCAATTCCAATGAATTAATAGATTATGGGATCAATAAAATGTTGGAGCATTTGGATCCACATACCAGCTATATTCCTGCAAAAGACGCTTCAATTGTTCAATCACAACTTGACGGAGAGTTTGATGGAATTGGAGTAGAGTTTGGAATCATACGAGATACCATATATGTGGTGGCACCCTTGACTGGTGGACCTTCCGAAGCTCTAGGTATTCAATCTGGCGACCAAATCATCAGAGTAGATGGAGAAACGATGGCTGGTGTCGGAGTTACTAATAGAGATGTCTTTGAAAAACTACGTGGACCAAAAGGTTCTGTTGTAGTGGTGGACATGAAGCGGAAAAACCAAAAGGACCTTATCGAATATAAAATTACGCGTGATAAGATCCCTCAATATAGCATCAATGCATCTTACATGGTTAACGATGAGATCGGCTACATCAAAGTAACCCGATTTGCTGCTACTACCTATGATGAGTTCAAAGAAGCTCTTTATGACCTGAAAGTAAAAGGGATGAAAAAATTGGTCATTGACCTTCAAGGCAATCCAGGAGGTTACATGGGAGCGGCGATTAATATGGCTGATGAACTATTGGGAGGTAAAGCTTTGATCGTTTCTCAAGAAGGAAAAGTAGACCAGTACAACCAAAAAGCTTTTGCTTTCAAGCCAGGCCTATTTGAAGAAGGGCCAATAATCGTACTTGTGAATGAAGGATCCGCTTCAGCTTCTGAGATTCTTGCAGGTGCAATTCAGGATAATGACAGAGGTTTGATTGTAGGTAGAAGATCATTTGGAAAAGGCTTGGTACAAATGCCTATTGACTTGTCTGATGGTGCTGAATTAAGATTAACGATAGCACGGTATTATACTCCTTCGGGAAGATCTATTCAGAAACCTTATGGATCTGATTACGAAGCTTATGAAAGCGATTTCATGAATCGTTTCAAACACGGAGAGTTTTTCTCTGCTGATAGTATTAAGTTCAATGACAGCTTGAAATACGAAACAGTGAAAGGCCGTACAGTCTATGGCGGTGGAGGTATCATGCCTGACTACTTTGTTCCTCTAGACACCACCATGTCTTCAGCCTATGTAAATAGACTCTTCAACTCAGATTCAAATAGGGAATTTGTGCTGGATTATGTAAATGAGAACAAAGCCAAATTTGAGAATATGACCGTGGAGCAGTATTACAGTGACTTTACCGTAAGTGACGCGATGCTGAATCAATTGGTAGAATATGGCAATAAGAATAAAGTTGACTTTGACGCAGCTGATTTCAATAAGTCTAAAGAATACCTTAAAATCTTGGTAAAAGCTCATGTAGGTCGACAGCTTTATGATGACAGCGCTTTCTACAAAGTCGTCAATGACATCAATGAAGTTTACCTTCAAGCGATCAAGTTGTTTGATGAGGCAGAGAAAATTGCTATGGCAACTGACCTCCATGAAGAAGAGGAGGAATAAAGATTGGTATTATCGAATGCATAATTGGGAAAGCACTCACTTTGGTGGGTGCTTTCTTATTTATTATCAAAATTAATTTTCAATCCATGACCAAAACCATTAACATTAAGCTTTCCAAAACCCACTAATGCAGATGAAGACCTTATTTACCTTTTTATTACTAGGAATTACCATGAGTACTTATGCACAGATCAAAGTCAACCATATCGCTGTTCACGTAAGCAATCTTGCGGAGAGCAAGGAGTTTTATCAGAAAATAGTTGGCCTGAAAGAAATTGAAGAACCTTTCAAAGATGGTCTTCATGCTTGGTATGATATAGGAAGTGGAGCTGCTCTTCATATTATTGAAGCCGCAAATGTCCCAACTCAAATCTCTAAAGTGAACCACCTTTGTTTCAGCATGGAGGATATGGATGCCTTCATAAAAACACTGGAAAGCACAGACTATCCATTTGAAAGCTGGCTTGGGGAAAAGGGCAAAGTAACCATCCGAGTCGATGGTATTCGCCAGATTTACATCCAAGATCCTGATGGGCTTTGGTTGGAAATCAATGATGACTATTGACAGTCAACTATGAAACAACACATTCGTAAAACCCAGACTTAGATCTGGGTTTTTTCTTTTAAGGCTGCCCATATTTCTCAACATTAATAATAGAATATGTATATCCGCTTTTGCTCCAGTATGGAGTCAAAAGCAAAAAAGGATATCTTAACTTAAGAATTGAAGCAGCATCGGTCATCGGTCATCGGTCTTCCGGCCATATAAGCAATGAATCTAAGGTGACAGGCATCTTTGCGGATAATCATATAATAGAATATAAGATAGGATTCACCGAGTTTACCTTTCTGTTAAGAATATAAAACTGACTTAACCCTTAAAAAAGCACAAACCCGCCCACTTGACTAAAATAAATTACTTTTTCATAACAAAAACTAATCTGCTCATCGATTAAGACTATTTAATACATCTACTTTTTTAAAAAGTGTGGATTTATAAAAAGTCAATTAGTTGACCACATTACCTCTCCTTTATTATTCAGGTTTTTAAAATAACAAATTGAAAACCTAAATTCTAAGCCTCCCTTTCTCTCCTTAGATACTTTTGTCCTCTGATATCAGCCACAGCTACTTACACCTGGCTTCAAACTGATTATCAATTATTTAAAACCATTCTCAAATTTTAAATCTAGGAAATGAAGAAGACTTTTACAGTTATTGCTTTGTTGATGCTGCTCCTGCCGACATGCCTTTTGGCGCAGGTTCAGATCAAAGGAAAAGTATCAGACGCCACAGGAGAGGGACTTCCAGGGGTAACCATATTGGTGAAGGGCACCAATAAAGGGACGATTGCCGATTTTGATGGTAATTACACAATCATGGCAGACGAGAGCGCTATTTTAGTGTTTAGTTTTATTGGATTTGAAGCTCAAGAAGAGCCTATCAATGGAAGAAGTATTATCAATATCACTCTAACGGAAGACAGCAAGTCTCTGGATGAAGTAGTAGTAACTGCGATAGGTATCAAGCAGCAGAAGAAAAAACTAGGTTATGCTACGCAGGAAGTTCCAATGGAAGTAGTAGCAGAAGCTTCTACTTTGAACCTTGGGAATGCCTTATCTGGTCAAATTGCAGGATTGACAGTTACCAATCCCACGGGAATGTTCCAATCCCCTTCATTTAGTCTAAGAGGGAAAAGTCCATTGATTGTATTAGATGGCATTCCTCTAGAAAGTGACTTATTTGACATCTCTCCAGAAGACATTGAAAGCATTAATGTGCTTAAAGGGGGGTCCGCCTCTGCCCTTTATGGCTCTAGAGGAAAAAATGGTGCAATTCTGATCACAAGAAAAAATGCGTCTAAAGAAGGGCTGACTGTAACTGCCTCTACGAACAATATGATTATTGCTGGTTTCACGGTCTTTCCAGAAACTCAGACAGAATATGGAAATGGATCAAATGGAAAATATGAATTCTGGGATGGTGCAGATGGTGGTATCTCAGATGGTGACATGATCTGGGGTCCAAAGTTTGAACCTGGAGTAATGGTTCCTCAATGGAATAGCCCTATCCGTGATAAGCAGACAGGTGAAGAAATCGAATGGTACGGAAGCGTCACTGGTACCGTATATGATGACAAATCTCGCTATGAACGTGTACCTACAGAGTGGAAGCGTCATGATAATTTGAAAGATTTCATGAGAACTGGTGTAGTTACCAAAAATGACATTTCTGTTGCTTACCAAGGTGAAAAAGCTCAATTGAGATTTTCAGCAAATTATGCATTTCAGCAAGGTCAGGTTCCAAATACTTCTGTAAACACAGGGGGTTTTAACTTTAACTCTACTTTTAAGCTCAGTGAAAAATTGCAATTGGATGCGACATTGGGTTACAATAAAGTTTACTCCCCAAACTATCCACGATACGGATATGGTCCTAAAAACCACATGTACACGATCCTGATATGGATGGGTGATGATGTAAATGGCCAGGACTTGAGAGACCACATGTACGTACCTGGACTGGAAGGCTATAGACAAGCTAACTTTAATTATGCTTGGTATAACAATGTCTATTTTGCAGCCAACGAACTGAATCAGGTTCACAACAGGAATGTAATGGACGGCAAGCTGAAACTGAAATATCAGATCATGCCTGATTTGTACATACAAGGTAGAATCTCTGCGAGACAGAGATCTCTTTTTGAAGATATGCAGAGTCCGAAGTCCTATATGAATTATGGAGACTCCAGAAACGGCGATTACAAATTCTGGAATGATGACCAGTTAAACCTTGACACGGATTTCCTTGCCGCCTACAATAAGAATTTCAACGAAACCTTTGGATTAACAGTCAACGCGGGTGCTTCAAGTTTCTACAGAAGCTACAAACAAGCTTATTCTTCTTCAGATGGATTGATCGTTCCTTATGTTTATAGCTTAAATAACACCCAGGGTCCAGTTCAAGCTTCCAATTATTTGGAAGAAAAAGAAATTCGAAGTGTATATGGCTCAATAGGCTTAGACGTATGGCAATCGCTTTTCTTCAACTTTACAGCAAGAAATGACTGGTCGTCGACCTTGCCAAAGGTTAACAATTCGTACTTCTACCCATCTGCCTCTATAAGTGCAATT
Organism: Algoriphagus winogradskyi; assembly: GCF_900182815.1. Classification (GTDB taxonomy): domain Bacteria; phylum Bacteroidota; class Bacteroidia; order Cytophagales; family Cyclobacteriaceae; genus Algoriphagus; species Algoriphagus winogradskyi. The sequence continues at coordinate 1,045,360 of NZ_FXUA01000001.1, forward strand.
GTATCTGAATTTGTTACCCTGCCAAAAGCAATCGACTTCATCAAGTTGTATGGATCCTGGTCTGAGGTTTCGAGTGATTTGAGTCCTTACAGTATTTACTCTGCTTACAATAAAGGAGTGACTTACGGTTCTATTCCTTCAGTAAACTATTCCTCGAGCCTTGTAAACCCTGAGATCATGCCTCAGAAATCAACAACTTTCGAAGCTGGTTTATCTACTTCATTTGCTCAGAAAAGATTAGGTGTAGAAGGAACCTACTATAGAATTTTGGATGAAAATCAGATCATAGATCTAAGCATATCTGAAGCATCTGGCTACTCTTCACGCAAGGTGAACGGAAACGAATACACCACCAACGGTTTTGAATTAATGTTGAATTATGCAGCAATTCAGAAAGAAAAATTCTCTTGGAACATTGGTGCCAACTGGACCAAGTTTGAGCGAAAAATCACAGGCATCTATGGCGACGAGGAGAAATTCGGCAACCTAAGCGTAGGTGATAGAGCGGATAGCTATTATGCTACTGTTTGGCAAAAAAGTGCTGATGGTCAAGTAATCCTAGACGCCAACACTGGAATGCCTTCCAGAGATCCTTTCCCAACTAAAATTGGCCACCTAGACCCATCCTGGAGATTTGGTATCCAAAACCAATTTAACATCAACAAATTCAGAATTGCAATGGATGTGGATGGTGCCTGGGGAGGACTACTGAGATCAGTGACTATAGAGAAAATGTGGTGGGGAGGTAAGCACCCGAACTCTACAGAATATAGAGATGCAGAATATGCTGCCGGGCAACCAGTCTATGTACCAGAAGGTGTAGTAGTCACTGGGGGTGAATTGGTACGAGATGTAAATGGAAATGTAATTTCTGACTCCAGAGAATACGCTCCAAACACAACTGCAGTGAGCTGGCAGACCTGGTCGCAGACCTATCCATATAGAGCACAAGTCACTGAAGACGAAAGCAAAACTTTTGCGAATGTGTATGACCGTTCCTACCTCAAGTTGAGAAGACTCTCTGTAACCTATGACTTGATGAACCTCATGCAGTCCAAAAAAATTAAAAACCTTGATCTGACACTTTATGGATACAATCTATTTGTACTGAAGAAATTGCCTTATCTAGACCCGGACTATGGCAATGATAACAATCTACAGGATCCATCTTCTCGCTATGTAGGCATGACCTTGAAGGCCGTATTTTAATTGATTTCAGTCAGAAAAAACTTGAATAAAATGAAAAACATATTAGTTATCCTATTTCTTTCTATGGTATTCATTTCCTGCTCCGATTTGGAGGAAATGAACATCAACCCTAACCTACCTACTGAAACTCACCCTCAGCTCCTACTCACAAATGTAGAATGGGATGTCTTCAGAGCTTATGGAGGCACTTCTCCACTTTATGCGCAGAAAATGCTCGTTCAGACCGATGGAGAAAACTCCAATCAATTTTACAAATGGGACAGAGGCAGCTTCGGACCGTATTCTGTATTGAGAAATGTAACCAAAATGATCGAAGAGGCTGAGCGAATTAATGATCCTTCCTACATCGCTTTGGGCAAGTTCTTTAGAAGCTACTACTTCTTCAATTTAACTTTGAATTTTGGTGATGTGCCTTATTCTTCTGCCTTGAAAGGTGAAACCAATGAAGAATATGCTCCTATATATGACGATCAGGAAACTGTATTCAAAGGAATTTTGATGGAATTGAAAGAGGCTGAAGAGATACTTTCGGAGCAAAACACAATTATTGCTGGTGATATTATCTATGGTGGAAATGTGCTTTCTTGGAGAAAATTGATTAATGCCTTCCGACTTAAAGTTTTGATGACTCTTTCTCCGAAGGTAGAGTCAGGAGAAATCGACCCATCTGAATTCAATTCTATTTTCACGAAAAATCCATTAATGGAAAGTGAGTCTGAAAGTGGTCAATTGGTTTTCTTAGATCAGCAAAACAACCGTTACCCTGACTTCAATAGTAGTGGATTCAGTTCTGGGATGTACATTGATTCTACATTTATCCAGAGACTACAGGTTAGAAAGGACCCTCGTCTATTTATCTACTGTACTCAGACGAAATCTGCCAAAGAAGCGGGTAAGGCAATAGATGACTTCTCTGCATACGAAGGTGGTGATCCTGCTGCTCCTTATGGCGAAGTAAATGAAAAAGCAACTCAAGGAAATGTGTCTAAAGTGAATGATAGGTACCACAGAGACCCTGTGAACGAACCTTACAAGCTTATGGGCTATTCTGAGCAGCAACTGATTCTAGCTGAAGCTGCTGTTCGAGGCTGGATCAATGCAGACGCCAAAATGCTTTATGAATCTGGAGTAAAAGGCTCTTTCAAATTCTATGAAATGTATTCTGAAGAATACAGCAGCTATGTAGATGCTGATGCAGCGTTGAGCTACCTGAACGAACCATTGAATGACTTTTCCAATGCCACCCAGAAGGAAGAAAAAATCGAGATGATTGTGATGCAAAAATACCTACAGTCTTTCTTCCAGATGCAATGGACATCTTTCTACGACCATCATCGCACAGGTTTCCCTTCTTTCAGAAGACCTGCAGGAGTAGAGATTCCATACAGATGGATCTATCCCCAGTCAGAATACAATTTCAATGCTGACAATGTTACTTCCGCGATTACAAAACAATTTGGAGCAGGCAATGACAACATTCACGAAATGACGTGGTGGATTAAATAACACCCTATTGAAATAAATTAAATGGGCTTTTCTCAATAAGAGACGAAGCCCATTTTTATTTATAGCGTATGCAAAATCATGATAATCATATCTTAGGATATCATTGATTTGAGAAGCATCAAAAAGCCCAGACTTTCATCTGGGCTTTTCTACTTTAATTTTCGTATAGATGCTGTGGCCAGCTATCGTTACCAAGATTTACATCTGGAAGAAGCTTATCCGGATCAATAACTACGCTTTTCACTTTCTTGTCAGTTTTCAACAAGTAATTCCAAGTATCACCTCTTTGCCAAATCTCTACAGGAAGCATTTTTCGCTCTGTTGTACCATCCTCAAAAGTAACTTCCAGCAATACTGGCATTGGCATATCTCCTTTGTTTGCTAAAACAACCACATAGTTGCCAGCATAAGGAACTACTGCACTTACACCTAAATCAATATTACCTGTTCCGTAGAACCATCCTTGCCAAAACCATGAAAGGTTTTCACCAGCTACATTTTCAATATGATTGAAGAAATCTGTTGGTTGCGGATGCTTGTAAGCCCAAGTTTTGATGTAGGACTTAAACGCATTGTCAAAACGCTCATGGCCCAGTACATATTCACGAAGCAACAACAATCCCATTGCAGGCTTATTGTATGCTAACATTCCCAAATTATTGATATTCACAACATCTGGATAGGTATCGATTCCCTCTCGTGTCTCGCTAGTAAAGAAATTCACATATCTGCGAGTTTGATTCAGATTAGAAGGATACTCTCCTTCATTGAATGCCAATGTACTGTAATGATTGATAAACGTGTTAAAACCTTCATCCATCCAAGCATAACGACGCTCGTTAGTACCTACGATCATAGGGAACCAGTTGTGCCCAAATTCGTGATCAGTCACGCCCCACAACCCTGCTCCTTTGGAATTATAGCTACAGAAGTTCAGGCCGGGATACTCCATGCCTCCTATGTCTGCTGCCACATTAGTTGCAGTAGCATAAGGAAACTCAAACCACATCTCGGAATAATGCTCGATTGAAGCTTTACTATATTCCGTTGATCTTGACCAAGCTTCTATCCCATTTGATTCTTTAGGATATGCAGACTGAGCCAAAATTTTCTTCCCGCTAGGAAGATTGATTTTTGCAGCATCCCAGATAAATGCTTTGGAAGTAGCAAAAGCCACATCGCGGCTATTTTCGATAGCGAAGTGCCAAGTGACCGTTCCTTCTTGCTTAGGTCTCGTCAATTCAGTATTGCCAAGCTCCTCGGCAGTAATCAACATTACAGTGGTATCACTGTCCTTTGCTTTCGCATAACGATTCTGAAGCTCTTTGCTTAGCACTTCTTTTGGATTCAAAAGCTCTCCGGAACCTACCACGATGTGGTCATAAGGCACAGTAACTTTATAATCAAAATCTCCATACTCAAGGTAAAACTCTCCAGCTCCCAAGTATGGCTCGACATTCCAACCTTCTACATCATCGAATACCGCTACTTTAGGATACCACTGAGCAAAAGCATAAATCCAACCATCTTCTACTTCTAATCTTCCCATTCTATCCATTCCTTCAACTGGAACTTTGAAAGAGAAATCCATAGAAACAGTTGCCGTTCCACCTTTTGCTGGGATAGGCTCATTGAACCAAACCTGCATTCTTGTGTCAGAATCAATGTGCTTGGTAGAAACTGACCCTTTGGAACCAACTTTGGCCTGTAGATTTGTTATTTCATATCCTCCATCCACATCTCCATTGTAACGGTTGCCTTGAATCGGGGTAGTCAATGTACCTCGGGAATCCTCGGTGAATCGATTTTGCTCCATCTGCATCCAGATAAAATCTAAAGACTCAGGGCTGTTATTTGTATAAGTAAGGGTGATGTTTCCGGCCAGCGTATGGGTGGAATCATCCAAGGTTACCGCGATTTGGTAGTCCGCTTTGTTCTGCCAGTATCCCACATTAGGTTTTCCTGAGGCAGATCGGGTATACGTACCTTTACGGTTGATAAATTCTCCAAATTCCTTTTGGTTATTTTCTTTTACTTCTTGAGCAAAAGAATTGCTGAATCCTGCGAGCATAGCTCCTGCAAAAAGCAGCTTAACTATTATTTTCCTGCGCATACTATTTATTTGATTTAGTTTCAAAAGTAAGAATTGCTATTCTAACCTCCCTTATATTTTCCATGAGATTCGCCCTTTAAGGAATTTTTAGAAATATATCCTTATTGGAAAAAGGATATTTTCAGTCCACTTTTGGGTTACTATTTACGATCAACCCATGCAAAAACTAGTACTACTTGTGTCTTCCTTGGCATTTTGTTTAAGCGTAAATGCCCAAACAGACACTACCACCCAAGAATTAGGAGAAGTTTTGATTCAAGAAAACAGGATCCAACTTCCTTTTTCAAAGCAAAGCAGAAACATCTCTCTGGTCAGTAAACGTCAAATAGAAACTACGCCAGCCCGAAGTTTAGCCGAAGTTTTATCCTTTGTTCCTGGAGTTGATGTCCGTCAAAGAGGTGTCACCGGGGTGCAATCAGATATTAGTATCCGTGGTGGCTCTTTTGAGCAGACGCTGATGCTGCTAAATGGAATCAAACTCAGCGATCCGCAAACAGGCCATCACATGATGAACATACCTGTCCCGCTGGTGAATATCGATAGAGTTGAAGTACTGAAAGGCCCAGCTTCAAGAGTTTTTGGTCAAAATGCTTATGCTGGAGCGATTAATGTCATTACCGAACTGAGCGATAAAAGATACGCAAGAGTACAAGGATATGCTGGCGACTTTGGAATGAAAGGAATCAACTTCGCCGGCTCTCTACCCATAGGGAGCTACAAGCAAAATCTGGCGATTTCCTACGATGACTCTAATGGACATTGGTACAACTCAGACTACCAAGTCAGTAACATATTCTACGAAGGCGGAGCTAACCTCAACGAAAAAAATGAGCTAAAAGGGATGATTGCCTACACAGATAGAAGTTTTGGAGCCAATGGTTTTTACTCCAGTTCTTTTCCTGACCAGTGGGAAAGTGTGCAAACTACCTTAGCCTCCTTGAGTCACACTCTTACGTTGAACAACTTTTACTTGAACACCCGAGGCTACTTTCGAAAAAATCAAGATGAGTATGTGCTCAAAAGAAATGAGCCTTCTTTTTACCAAAACTTTCACACCACCGATGTCTACGCGTTGGAGGCAAATGGGAATTTTGAGACAAAACTTGGCACAACTGGCTTTGGAGTAGAAACTAGAAAAGAAACGATCGAAAGCACTAACCTTGGAAATCGTGATCGAGTTTTAACAGGAATCTTCTTGGAGCAGATGGTTACCTTCGGTTCGAAAGTAGATTTGAGAGCTGGAGTTTATTCAAATTATTATTCAGAATATGGCTGGAAGCATTTCCCAGGTGCTGAACTTGGCTTTCAAGCGGCAACCGACTTTAGATTATACTCAGGATACGGAATCAGCTATCGTATCCCCACCTACAACGATCTCTATTATGTGGGCCCTACGAATATCGGGAATGATCAACTGGTACCTGAGCAGGCTCAAAACTTTGAGATTGGAGCAAAATGGTCGAAATCCGGAATTTTTGCAGAACTGGTTTACTTTAACAGAAGTACTGACAACCTAATCGAATGGACTCGACCTGATGCAGACACACCATGGCAACCACAGAATTTCAGTCAAGTTAAATTCAATGGAATTGAAGCTTCATTAAATTATAGAATTAGCCCTAATGGCAAAACTTTACACATCAAAGAATTTAACCTATCCTATAACTACCTCGACGCAGATTTAATCAATCAGCCTGGAATCGAGACTAGATACGCATTGACAGCTTTGAAAAATCAGCTGATTGGCGGAATCCTCATTGGGATTGGCCAAAAGCTGGAGTGGAATACAAAGATGAGAAATGTAGAACGAATGAATCAGGACCCCTATTTCCTTCTGGATATGAGAGCAGATTATAATAGAACAGGAAAAATCGGATTCTTTGTAGAAGCATCCAATATCACTGACACTGATTACGTGGAAGCTGGAACTGTGCAAATGCCAGGGAGATGGTTTAGGGCTGGATTCATGTTGAATTTAGAATAATCAACAAGTACAATTCGAACCAAGGCTAGGCTGTTTCATATTTGAGACAGCCTTTTTTTTTAACAAAAAAAAATCCCGAATAAATTATCCGGGATTGAATGTGGGAGTTGAGGGATTCGAACCCCCGACCCTCTGCTTGTAAGGCAGATGCTCTGAACCAACTGAGCTAAACTCCCAGGAAATAACTTTTACACACTTTCGAGTAATTATACTTAGATGTGGGAGTTGAGGGATTCGAACCCCCGACCCTCTGCTTGTAAGGCAGATGCTCTGAACCAACTGAGCTAAACTCCCATCTTTGTGTCCCTTTCCGTTCGTAAGGGAATGCAAAGGTAATTTCTATTTTCTCATAAGCAAATACATTTTGAAACAACATCCCTAAACTATTGAAAATGAGAAAGAATATTTACAAAATATTTTCAGAATCAAGAATAATAGTTTTAAATATCAAATTTAATCCCCTGCGCCAATGGTAAGGTGGATGAGTAATTAATTGTATTAGTTTGGCGACGCATATACGCTTTCCAAGCATCAGATCCAGATTCACGACCTCCACCTGTTTCTTTTTCTCCACCAAAAGCACCACCAATTTCTGCTCCTGAAGTACCGATATTTACATTGGCAATTCCGCAGTCAGATCCGGCCACAGAAAGGAACGCCTCTGCCTCTCTCATATTTGTGGTCATGATAGCAGAAGACAGCCCTTGCGGCACACCGTTTTGCATAGCAATCGCTTCTTCAATTGAACTATATTTCATTAAATAGAGGATTGGAGCAAAAGTTTCGTGTTGCACAATCTCAAAGTGATTTTCGGCTTCATATATTGCTGGCTTTACATAGCAACCAGATTCAAAACCATCTCCCGTCAGAACTCCACCATTTACCACTACTTTCCCTCCTTCTTTTTCAACTTTCTCTATGGCAGCCAAGTACATGTTTACCGCATCTTTATCGATCAGCGGACCTACATGATTTTTTTCGTCCAAAGGGTTCCCAATTACCAATTTGCTGTAAGCTGAAGCTAATCTAGACTTAACCTCTTCATAGACATTTTCATGGATAATAAGTCGACGAGTACTAGTACAGCGCTGACCTGCCGTCCCTACAGCTCCAAATAAAGCACCACGTATCGCCATATCCATATCAGCATTCGCTGTGATTATAATGGCATTGTTACCACCAAGCTCTAACAATGATCTGCCTAACCTACTCCCTACTGCTTGACCGACCAATTTCCCCATACGGGTAGAACCAGTTGCCGAAACCAATGGAATCCGTGAGTCATGAGACATCAGTCCACCTACTTTGTAATCACCAATTATAAGCGAGCAAATGCCCTCAGGCATACTATGTTTTTCAAAAATCTCTCCGGCTATGAGCTGGCAGGCAATTCCTGAAAGAGGCGCTTTTTCACTGGGTTTCCACACACAAACATCTCCACAAACCCAAGCTAAAGCAGCGTTCCAAGACCAGACTGCAACTGGGAAATTAAATGCTGAAATAATTCCTATTATCCCCAAAGGATGCCATTGCTCATACATACGGTGGCCAGGACGCTCTGAATGCATAGTAAGACCATATAACTGTCGGGAAAGACCAACTGCAAAATCACAGATATCAATCATCTCCTGCACCTCACCTAGCCCCTCTTGATATGATTTACCCATTTCGTAAGAAACTAGCTTTCCTAAGTCAGCCTTCTTTTCTCTCAGGGCATTTCCTATTTCCCGAACAATTTCTCCTCGTTGGGGAGCTGGCACTTGTCTCCAGCTCTCAAATCCAACTTGTGCCTTAGTCATCACTTCTTCGTAGGCCTGCTGATTAGTCAACTGCACTTTTCCGATCAGGGCACCATCTGCTGGTGAAAAAGAAGAAATAGACGACTCACCTGAATCTATCCAATTGATGCCAGTTGAAGTTCCTAAGTTTTCGGATTTAAGCCCGAGTCGCTTCAATGATTCTTGAATACCAAATTGGTCTGCCATTATATTTGGGGTTTGTTATGCTTTCAAAACTAAAACAATTATAACAGGGAGTCCAAAGAATTAAGTACTATTCTTTAATTATGATCCGCACAGGATTCACTTTATTGAACTTTCTCTTAAAACTCTTTCCTGCATATATTTTATATATAAAATTAATTCTATAATCGCCCGTATTTACTGCTTGATCATAAGGTCCTCCCTTGATGAGATTAAGGTTTTTATAAACATAGCTCGTGGTAATTGCAAACCGAGGACCATTGTACCCTAAAAACCCACGTAAATAATAAGTAGGTGCTACACCCCACTTCGTAAATTCCTCCTCGTTCCTCCACTTCGTATATCCTCCACTCAGGTTTACAGAAGCCACTCCTGTCAGATAGAAATTTCTCCAAAAAACCCAAGTTCCAGCCATCCCTGCATTTGGTCCAGCCAAAAAGTAACTGGCCTGGTCAAAATTAATCAAATCAGTCTGCGGGGTCGATGGCAATAATAGAGAGTCACCACGCATATTCCCTCCATACCCTTCGACTCCAACAAAAGGTGAATAAGCCGATTTCTTTTGGACAGAGGACTGATTCCAGGCTGCCGCAATGGACAGCTTGTCACCAAAAAACAAGTAATTCATATTGAGTCCCAAAGAAATGAGACGCATATCTTTCCTTAGGTAATCTTCGTCAGAATAAGTCCGGTTTTCAGCATCTATCTTGTACCCATTGTAAAACTGCCCAAAGAAATCCACAATAACCTTTGGAGCATAGATGTGAGACTGCAAATCCAAATTCCCAGGCCAATCACCTATTCGGTCAGGATTCAGAAATCTTACAGGAAACGAAGCATTAATAGTTAGATCTTGATAGGTAAATCCAAGTCCCAATTTTAATCCAGTATTAGGAACTAACATGTATCGCTCATTGGATTCTGGCGCCTTAGCTACTAATCTGGTATATTTTCTGCTAAAAAAAAGTCTAGTTGCCAACACATCACGAGTACTTTCCACATACATAGAGTCGTATTGTAGCTTCGATTTTTGTGCAAAAGACTGATTGCAATAGATAAAGACAAAAAAGATTATTGAAATCTTTATTCGGATCATAGCTGGTGAGTGTATACGCAAGCCGAAAGTTCACTAAAAAATTCTCAAAAAAAAATCCGAACCGTAGTCCGGATTTTTTCTGAAACAGGTTGAGGTTGAAAAATGGATTAGTGTTACAATCCTCGTTTGAAAAAGTAAAATACGATTGAAAAGTTGTTTAATCACCAGATTAAAGTTATGAACTTCAGGGAATTAAACAAATTATTGTTTGGCTTTTTTATACCAAACCAAAATAAACTTACAATAAATTGATCCTACTTCAACCTTTACAATAATGGAAAATCACCAACTATTCAATTAAATTGCATCTACTTCAACATGTCTATAAAAACTTGAAACCAACCATATCTATCATAATCCCTTGCTATAATCAGGCACAATTCCTTGCTAAATCTGTCGAATCCGCACTTAACTCAACTTATCCTGAACTTGAAATCATCATCGTAAATGATGGTTCTACGGACAATAGTGAAGAAATCGCAGCAGAGCTCACCGAAAAGTATACGAACGTCTACTTACTTAATCAGAAAAATGCTGGCGTTACCTCAGCTAGAAATTCCGGAATAGAATTTTCTAAAGGTAAATACATCCTTCCCTTGGACGGGGATGATCTAATATCCTCAAATTACATTTCGGAGGCAATTCAGGTCTTGGAGAAAAAACCTGAGGTAAAAGTCGTCTATTGTGAAGCTGTAAAATTTGATGAGTTTGGACAAAAGCCTTGGAAGCTCAAGGACTTCAACTTGAACCTCCTGGCAAGAGACAACATGATTTTTGTGAGTGCTGTTTTCAGAAAAGCAGACGCATTAGCAGTAGGTTGCTTCAGCGATGACATGAAAATGGGCAGAGAAGACTGGGAATTTTGGATCAAAATGCTAAAAAATGGAGGTGACGTTGCCAAACTCCCTTTCATTGGTTTTTTCTATCGAATTCATTCAGGGAGTAAGCGAAAGAAAACTGGCACATCCCAGAAGAAGAGAGAACGAATAGCCTATCTAAATTCAAAGCACATGGATTTTTTCGAGCGAGAATTGAATGGCCCACTTCGATTTCAGCGCACTTGGTCCAAGCCTTACAATAACTTGATGAAATTCCTGGGCAAACTCTAATTAGATCTTATCCATTCCTTTCCAAAACTTCAGGAAATAGTATTTCAGAGGATTACTGTACTTCAGTTGCTTCCAAGGTCGGCTCGCATGTGGGCGGTGCCAAACTGGAGCATTCATTAGGACATGGTTTTTAAATCCTAGTTCAATAGATTTTTTCGAAATAAAGGTATCGTACCAATCTTTTGCTTCATCCAAACCCATAAAATCATAGGCTTTCAAAAAGTCAGATGAAAAAAGTGTGCAGCAAAAGCTCAAACTTCTTGAGGTGTCTATCACTTTTTCTTTTACACCTTTAAATTTCAAATAAGGAAAATTCACTACGCCTTTTTCATCCACTGTCACAGATCCCACCAAACCTGATTTGGAAGTTGCTTTTTGGAAACTCAGCAAATCAGCAATTGTATTTGGCTTTACAACCACGTCTGATTCTATTACCAAAAGAGGCAGACTCGCATCATTAGCCATCCTCTGAGCCATCTGAAGAACTAGTTTATAATTAGGAGATGGATGATTAGTATGATCTTCCAAATGTACCAGTTCGTATCCTACCTGAGACTTGAATTGTTCTAAACCAGCTTTTGTCTCTTCAGTACTGAAGTCATTAAAAATAATATGCCTCACTTGAACGGTAGATCGCGAAATTGCCCTTGCGGTATCCAAGGTAGTTTCAAGAGAATTCTTTACAGGTGTGATAACGATAACTTCAGCCATAGGGTAAATTTTCCCAAAAATAAGCCTTTCTGACTAGGCAAAAAACAACCCCGGCTATTTGCCGGGGTTAAGAATTGTTTTTATTAAGCTAATTCGCCTAGGGCTTTTTTCATTCTGCCCAGTGCATCTACAAGCTCCTCGTCTGAAGCCGCATAAGAAAGTCTGATACAATCCGGAGCTCCAAAAGCGGCTCCAGTCACCAAGGAAACATGAGCTTCAGCCAACAAATAAAGGCAAAGGTCATCTGCATCTTTTACGTCATGCCCTTTTGCAGACTTGCCAAAGAAAGCAGTCACATCAGGGAAGAAATAGAATGCTCCTTCAGGAACGTGAGTTTTGATACCAGGAATATCACGAAGTAAATCCAATACCAATCCTCTTCTTCTTAGATATGCATCAGCCATCTCTGTAGTAGGAGTCTGGTCTCCAGCAATTCCTGCCAATGCTGCTCTTTGGGCAATACCTGTTCCTCCAGAAGTAAATTGACCTTGGATTTTTTCTACAGATTTAGCCATCCAAACTGGTGCACAGATGTACCCAACTCTCCAGCCAGTCATTGCATAACCTTTAGAAAAACCATTCACAGTAATTGTTCTGTCAAACATACCTGGGAAAGACGCGATGCTATAATTTCTACCAGCAAAGTTGATTTTCTCATAGATCTCATCAGCGATCACCATGATATTCTCATGCTTTTTCACTACGTCAGCGATAGCTTCTAGTTCCTGCTTGCTGAATACAGATCCAGTAGGATTACATGGAGAAGAATAGATCACGCCCTTAGTCTTTGGCGTAATAGCAGCCTCCAATTGAGCGGCAGTAGCCTTGAAGTTGTTTTCCAAAGTCCCTTCGATCAATACTGGAACTCCACCTGCCAACTTGATGATTTCAGCATAACTCACCCAGTATGGAGAGAAAATAACAACTTCATCACCTTCATTGATCATGCACATGAATACATTGGCAATGGAATGCTTTGCTCCGGTGGAAACAACGACATTTTCCGCTTTAGCTTCAGTGATTTCATTTTCTTCACGAAGCTTCTTTGCGATAGCTTCTCTCAGATCCTGATAACCTGCTACGGGAGGATATGAAAAGTACTTACCTTCGTCGATTGCATCTTTTGCTGCTTGTTGGATATGCTTAGGTGTTTTGAAGTCAGGCTCACCCAACGATAGGCTGATGATGTCAACTCCTTGTGATTTCAGCTCTCTTGCTTTTTTTGCCATCGCAAGAGTGGCTGATTCTTCCATATTGATTATCCGGTCTGATAAAATAGAGTTCATTGTTTGAGAGATTTTTTTTACAAATTCCACAAAAGTAGAGAGAAGATTATAAAATCTAAACAATCGGTGGGTTTTGATCTCGAAATGTTATTTTTGGATAAAATACACCGAAGGATATTGCGTTTTTCTAATATATGAGTAGATATTATATCAGTTTTATTTTCCTCCTACTTCTGAGCAAGGTTTCTTTAGCCCAAACTGAAGAATCAAAACCGAAATCAGATCCTGATTCCAGTGGTGTGGTGAACTCCAGATTACTCCCTACGACAATGCCTTTACTACTTTTCGACGACTCAAAAGAAAAGGAAGAAAAAAAGGAGAAAAAGAAGAAAGCTCGGAAAAATGAATGGTTTGGGATTAAAACCAGAAAAGGCTATACCCGTCAGGAAATTCGGGGGCAGCAGATTTTTGAGCACTTTAACTACACTGATGCTGCGCGACGTCCAGACCCCTATATACGTGATGTTTATTGGTTTGATCCTCAAGAAAGAAGTATAAAAACCAAAGAATATGAAGCAGGAAAAGGCTACCTACTGCATGGACCTTATGAGCGGGTAATTAATGAGGAAGTGGTGGAAAGCGGTATGTTCTACTACGGCACCAAGCATAAAACATGGATGCTCTACGATGCAAACAATGTGCTACAGGACAAAAATCACTTTGAAGCAGGTTGGCCGCGGGAGTCAAGAACTCGATACTTTGATCAGTCATCCAAAACCATCCAAGAGATTATCCCCGTTCAGTATGGTTTGGAAGAGGGAAACTATTTTTACTTCTATGAGAATAAACAAGTCGCGGTCACAGGGGAATATCAATATGGCGAAAAAGTGGGTCTGTGGACAGAATACTGGGACTTCAATAATACCAAAGCAGTAAGAAAGCGTGAAATCCAATATCAGGAAACTGCTTACACAAAAAATTTCCGCCCTTACATTCGTGCTGAATGGGATAAGGACGGAAATTTAGTTTATCGAAAAGATAATTGAAGTTTACAATTCTCTGAATTTAAACTGCTGACCTCCTACTGAGGCTTCGTACATCAATCCTCCTTTTGTTCGGGTAAACACCGCTACCCCATCAACGTATTTTGCATTAGCTGATGCTCCAGAGGCAGCTGCGACAGCAGAGACTTGAGCAGACATTTCAATATTGTTTGATTTAAATCTTGCGAAAGCTTCCTCATCTTCAAAGAAAACAACTTCTGAATACGCTTGACCTCCAGCCTGAAAACCAATGGTCACTTGAGTCATTTTCGCATACCCGACTTGTTTTCCACCTTGGAAAGCAACACCATTTCCAGCCGCTCCCCCAATTCCGAAACCTCCTTTTCCCACATTTGGTAAAATAATGTAGCCATAAGATGAGTCAAATAATTCCTGCATGCTCTCATCTTCCTCTAAAAATGCCGCTTTGGCATCCATACTATCCTCTTCGATCTGTTTATCTTTTCTATCACTTTGAGCGAAAGCTACAATTGCCATCAGGGCAAAAAAGAAAGTGAATGCTAATTTTTTCATGTGTTTATAATTTGTTTTTCAATGGTTACATGGAATCTCGCAAGGGTATAATTATCCCAGGTGTGACGTTCTTCGTCATGCTCGATTTCATATGTTTTTAAAATTTGAACGGAGCTGTGTGTTTAGTAAAAAGCATCTTCAAAATGCCTGAAATTAATTTTTCCTGTTCGGTCTTTGTATACGCCAATGATATCAAAGCGGATATCATTATGCCAATCATTAACATAAATAAACTGATCAGCTGCTTTAATAAGTAATTTACGTTTGACCGAATCGACAAACTCCTCAGCAAATCCGAAGCCAGTCCCAGATCTGAACTTTACTTCAACAAAAATTAACAAACCTTTATGCTTGGTGATGAGATCGATCTCAGCGTGTCCATGCCGATAGTTTGTTTCGACTAGTTCATACCCCTTGCCCACCAAAAAATCAGCTGCGAGTTGTTCTGCGAGTTTTCCGGAATCGTTGTGTTCAGCCATCTTGGATATTTGTTTAATTTTGAAAAATCAATGAACGAACCACTTGCTGATTCAGTTGAAAAGTAAATCCCTCGGGACTAGCCGATGAATGAAATTATTAATAAAAAAGTAGAATTCCGAGACCTTGGACAGCTGGATTATCAACAAGCCTGGGACTATCAGGAAAAACTCTTTGCTGAAACTGTAGCGCTGAAAATCAGCAATCGTCCTTTGCCCCCAGCCGACCAGGTACCAAGTAAAAACTACCTACTCTTTGTAGAACATCCACATGTATATACACTGGGAAAAAGTGGCAAAGAAGAAAATCTACTTTTGGATGAAAACGGTCTTAAAAGCCACGACGCCCAATATTACAAAATCAATCGTGGTGGTGACATCACCTACCACGGTCCAGGTCAGCTGGTTGGTTATCCGATTTTAGATCTGGACAATTTCTTCACTGATATTCATAAGTATCTAAGATTTCTCGAAGAAGCGGTCATTTTGACTTTGGCCGACTATGGAGTTGAAGCAGGAAGGATCGATGGGTTAACTGGTGTTTGGATAGATCATGTGGAGCAAAAAAGCCCCAGAAAAATTTGTGCGATGGGCGTGAAGTCCAGTCGTTGGGTGACTATGCATGGTTTCGCTTTCAACGTGAATGCAGATATCAGCTATTTTGGACATATTATTCCCTGCGGCATCGATGACAAGGCTGTCACTTCACTTCATTTGGAACTTGGTCGCCCTGTGGAAATGCATGAAGTCAAAGACCGAGTGAAGCGACATTTGATCGAATTATTTGAAATGGAGAGTATAGAAGCAATATGAAGAAAGACATAGATTTCAGTCCCGTGACTGGAGTAAAACTGGCGATAGCTAAAGAAGAGACCGCATCCGGAACGGAATGGGCAGTATATATTATAAACTTGAATTTGATTGAGTTAAAAAATGTCATGATCACTTCAAAAGGATATGGCGAAATAAATGGAGAAGTAAAAAAGACATCAACACTTCGCCATATGATGGAAGAGCTTGGAGAGCAGTCAGTAGCCAAAGTAGAGCCCATAGATCCAGCAGTTTTTGCTTTAAACAATGAGTTTTGGGTGAGTTACTATATTTTAGATCAAATTTTTGATAAAAAGTTTATCTTTACTTCAGGCAGTTTCGATCCTGGATTCATAAAGATGATTCCCGAAATTGGCCTAGAAGGAGTTCTCCACGCTTAATAAACGCTTATGGCAGATTTTTTTGATCAACTGAATGACATCCTTTTTCTAGATATAGAAACAGCCTCATTAACTGAGAAATTTGAAGAACTGCCTGAGCGTATTCAAGATGAATGGCTAAAGAAAGAGCGCCTTATCCAATCACCGGATCACCTTCACGATCCAGGTGCATTATATTTTGACCGAGCAGGAATTCATGCTGAATTTGGACAGGTAGTCTGTGTAGGTGTCGGCTATTTCCAATGGAAAAAGAAAGATAAAAAACTAGCGTTCAGATCGAAATGTTATTCCCATGAAGATGAACGGGAACTTCTTTTGGAGTTTAAAGCTTTGTTAGAGAAGAAAAAATGGATTCTTTGCGCTCACAACGGTAAGGAATTTGATTTTCCATACCTCTGCCGCAGAATGCTCATCAATGGAGTAGCTTTGCCGGAGCCTTTACAGATCTCAGGGAAAAAGCCTTGGGAAGTTCGCCATCTTGATACGATGGAGCTTTGGAAGTTTGGAGACTATAAACATTACACCCGCTTGGAGCTTTTAGCTTCAGTTTTTGGAATTCCATCTTCAAAAGATGATCTTGACGGAAGTCAGGTCAACACTACTTTTCATCTGGATAAAGACGTAGAAAAAATCAAAAAATACTGCCTGAGAGATGTGGAAGTCACAGCTCGAGTATACATGGCTATGCATCCGCAGTCGGATGACTTAGAAATTGAAATCATTCATTTATACGATTCAAAGAAAGATCACAAAGATTAATGGGCGCAGGGACATAAATCTTTTTACCTTAACCCTAATCAACAACCCAAATCATGGGAAGAAAACAACACAGAAAAAACAACAGTAAAAATCAAGGAGGAAAACAAACAGACGCAGCCAGCTTGGCCCGTCGCATCCTTCAATTTTTAGATGCACATTATGGAGAAGAATTCAACTCCAAGCAGATTATTAAGAAGCTCGAAATCAGAGATGCCCTTACTAAAGGTGGCGTCGAGCCTGTACTAAGCAAATTAGTAGAAGCAGGTTCAGTTTCTCGAAATCCAAGAAACTATTATTCATCTACCCAAGACCCGGAGTTCATCGAAGGAATCGTAGATTTTGTAAATCCACGCTTTGCTTTCATCGTACCACTCGATCCTGAGAAGGTAGATGGAGATATTTTGGTCAAAGAGGCTGATATGAAACAAGCACTCGATGGTGATAAAGTCCGCGTGATGGTATATCCGCTCAAGGGTAAAACTGGTCGCGTAGAAGGTAAGGTCCTGGAAGTAGTAGAGAAAAGCCGTGATGAATTTGTAGGCAGAGTAGAGATTTCGCCTCGATTCGCCTTCGTTGTGCCGGATTTCAAGAAAATGCACAAAGACATCTTCGTACATAGAGGTGGACTCAATGGTGCTCAGCACGGAGAAAAAGTAATTGTCAAACTTACCGAATGGAGAGATGGCGATAAGAATCCAACGGGAGAAGTAATTCGAGTATTAGGAAAAGCCGGCGAACATGAAGTAGAGATTCACTCTATCATGGCAGAGTTCGGATTGCCATTCGAGTATCCTGAAGAACCAGAAAAGGAAGCTGAGGAGATTTCAGAGAAGATCACTGCCAAAGAGATCAAGAAAAGAAAGGATTTTAGAGACGTCCTCACTTTCACGATAGATCCAGCTGATGCAAAGGATTTTGATGATGCTATTTCTTATAGAAAACTGGAAAATGGCAATCATGAAATCGGTGTTCACATCGCAGATGTCACTCATTATGTGCAACCAAAAACGGCTTTAGAAAAAGAGGCCTATAATAGAGCTACTTCTGTTTATTTAGTAGATAGAACCATTCCTATGCTTCCTGAGCGCTTGAGTAATGGGCTATGTTCACTTCGCCCACATGAGGACAAACTGACCTTTGCCTGCGTATTCGAAGTGGATGACGAAGCAAATGTGAAGAAACATTGGATTGGCAGAACTGTCATACATTCTGACAGAAGATACGCATATGAAGATGCCCAAGAAAATATTGACAATCAATCTGGTGACTACTTCGAAGAACTGACATTATTAAATGTCATGGCTAAGAAAATCCGTCAGCGAAGATTCAAGCATGGAGCAGTTAATTTCGAGACTGTTGAAGTGAAGTTCAAGCTAGATGAAAAAGGCACACCACTTGGCTTGATGATCAAAGAGCGAAAGGATATCCATAAGCTCATCGAGGAATTCATGCTACTTGCCAACAAGTATGTAGCAGAATTCATTTTCAATAAGAATAAAGGAAAAGATACTTTTGTCTATCGTACCCACGATTCGCCAGATATGGAGCGATTGGATACCTTCTCTGGCTTTGCGAAGCGATTTGGACATGAGTTTGAAATCGAAAATGAGAGAACTATCTCTACTGCATTAAACAAATTAATGGAGGAGATTCAAGGTAAGCCTGAGCAAAATGTTCTCGAACAATTGGCAATTCGAAGTATGGCAAAAGCCAAATACACCACTGAGCCGAAAGGGCACTTTGGACTCGCATTCGCACATTACTCTCATTTCACCTCTCCTATTCGAAGATATCCGGATATGATGGTGCACAGACTGCTTGAACTATACCTCGAAGGAGGGAAATCGCCGGATGCAGAAGCTTGGGAACAAAAATGTGTTCATTCTTCCGAACGAGAAAAACGAGCAGCAGACGCCGAAAGAGCTTCCATTAAATACAAGCAAGTAGAATTCATGTCTCTTGCGGAAGACAAAGATTACGAGGGAATTGTAGCTGGCGTCACCGAGTGGGGTGTCTTTGTAGAAATCACCGAAACTAAGTGTGAAGGCATGATCCGCGTCCAGGACATGGATGACGATTACTATGATTTCGACCAGAAAAACATGCGCTTAATTGGCTCGAAAACAAAAAAAATGATCACTTTGGGCGACAAAGTGAAGGTCAGAGTAGTTAACACTGATATTGACCGTAGAACGATAGATTTGGAATTTGCAGATAATGAAAGAAAAAAGCCACGCGCACGAGTTATTAGGTAAGCTGGAAACATATATCCAGAACCTCCCGAGTGCACTAGAAATAAGAAAATCACCCGAAGAACTATACGACCCAATCACCTATATTTTGAGCTTGGACGGTAAGAGAATCCGTCCTTTGCTAAGTCTTTTGGCATATGGAATTTATAAGCCAAATCCTGCTGAAATTCTAAGTCAAGCAGCTGCAGTTGAAGTTTTTCACAATTTCACGCTAATGCATGACGACATCATGGATGATGCTCCATTGAGAAGAGGTAAGGATTCTGTCCATGTAAAATGGAATAAAAACGTAGCGATACTCTCTGGTGATGTCATGCTGGTAAAAGCGTATGATTTACTGCTACCTACTGAGGCAGATAAATTGGGTGAAGTGATTCGCCTATTCAATAAAACAGCAGCAGAGGTATGTGAAGGCCAGCAATTCGACATGAATTTTGAGTCCTTGGGATCTGTTCATGAGGACGAATACCTAGACATGATCCGTCTGAAAACAGCTGTTCTCTTAGGTTTTGCTCTACAGCTAGGCGCTTTACTAGCTGGAGCAGAGAAGGAAGATGCTCAAAAACTTTATGATTTCGGGATGAATATCGGGGTTGGCTTTCAGTTAAAAGATGACTTGCTGGATGTATTTGCAGATCAGGAAAAGTTTGGCAAGCAGGTTGGAGGTGATATCATTTCCAATAAAAAAACATTTCTTTTGATCAAAGCACTTGAATTAGCGAAAGGGCAGGATGCTGAAGACTTAAATTTCTGGCTCTCTCAGCGTGACTTTGACAAAGATCAAAAGGTGAAGGCAGTAAGAGCTATCTATGAAAATCTCGGAATCAAAGCCCTTGCAGAATCCAAAATGAACTCCTATTTCGAGGCTGGATTTGCACAATATGATGCAATTCATTTCAAAAACGAAGACTATTTCCTTGAACTCAAAAAAATCACTCAGGACTTAATTCACAGAGAAAAATAAATGGAATTATCAATTACAGTTGTCCTGATTATAGTCACCGCAATTAGTAGCTACTATGGAATCAATAATGCAGCATTTATGGAGCGTTGCATGTTCATTCCATATAAAATCAAGAGAAATGGCCAATGGGATCGTTTTATCACCTCCGGATTTATACATAAAGACTACATCCACCTTTTCTTTAATATGTTTACCTTCTACTTCTTTGGAGGTGTAGTCGAGCAGATTCTTGCTTATAAATTTGGAGTAGTCTTAGGTGGCTTGGTCTATGTGCTCTTCTATCTTTTAGGAATAGTAATCTCAGACATTCCTACTTATCTAAAAAATAAAGATAACAGCTATTATAGAGCCTTAGGAGCTTCAGGAGGAACAGCCGCTACAGTATTTGCCAGCATCATCATACTTCCGCTTTCTGACATCTGTCTTTTCGGAATTCTTTGCTTGCCTGGATTTATTTTGGGTGTACTATTTTTGCTTTATTCATATTTCAAAGGTAAAAACCAAGATGATGCAATTAATCATGATGCGCATTTATATGGAGCAATTTTCGGTATTGTATTTATCCTACTAGTTTCTCCAAGTAGTGCAACCACATTTATTAATGAGGTAATGAGCTATAGACCTTTCTAAAAAACATAATCAAACGAAAGCCCGACTGATAATTATTAATGTGCCCCCAAAAGTTAGATACTTTTTGGGGGCTTTTTCGTGACCTGTTTCCACGGAATAACTATACTGCTGTAAGCTTGAAACATTGCCCCTAGTCATCAGGGTTGAATAAATTTAGCCAAGCGAAACATCTTGCTGTCTCTTCGGAAACCACAATATCCTCTGCAGTTAATCAGTGAAGAAATTATAGACACAAAAAAAGCCCCTTCAAGTGAAGGGGCTTTCAATATTGATTGATTAAATCAAGCTTCTGCTGGCAATACGCTTACGTATGATCTGCCATCATATTTCTTTCTAAAGGTAACAACACCGTTAGCTGTTGCAAACAAGGTATGATCTTTACCTAGTCCTACATTTTCACCTGGGTGATGCTTAGTACCTCTTTGTCTTACGATAATATTTCCAGCGATTACTACTTCGCCACCAAATTTCTTAACACCTAATCTCTTAGATTCTGATTCCCTACCGTTTCTGGAACTACCGACGCCTTTCTTATGTGCCATGGTTTTATTCTTTTATAGTCTTCAAAAAGAAAACTTTAGAGTGTAATACTTTCTATCAAAACTTTGGTGAAATCTTGTCTGTGACCGTTCTTCTTTTTGTAGCCTTTACGACGCTTCTTTTTGAAGACGATGACTTTATCACCTTTTACATGATCTAGGACCTTCCCAGATACCTTCGCTCCAGCCAATAGGGGAGCGCCTACAGACACAGATCCATCAGCCTCAGCTAATAGTACCTGGTCGAAGTCGATGGAAGCGCCAGTTTCTAAATCTAGCTTTGGAGCATAGATAAACTGATCTTGCGTTACTTTGAACTGCTTTCCTGCGATGTTTACAATTGCGTACATAGTTCTTGATTCTTTTGAAATCGGAGTGCAAATATAGGGAAGTTGATTGGAAGAAAAAAACTGGCTTCTGAAATATTATTTGCGTTTTATATTGAAACTTTGCCACCCGCCCTCATTTACTTAAAAAACAACATAAAATTTCCACGATAAAAGACAATTAAACTTAAAAATGAATTAATTTTTTTTTCTGATTTTACCTCCAACTGATTGAGGATCATAATTTTGAATAGTAAAATTAATATCACGAAAATATTGACCGAAAGTCAGAAATTGCCTTGAATTTTGGTTGAAAATCTTTTTTGCAATTATTTGATTTTTTTTCAAACCCCCGATAATAGCCCATTCAATTAATCTAAAAGTATATTTAAACCAACCTAACTATTTGTATATATGACCCCTATATACTTTTTGACCTCGGGTCAGAAATGGCCTTAAACAGACACTTCACAGGTTTTATTTCCCAATTTTGATTCACATATTTGTTGAAAGGCTGTTCTAAAAAGGCAGCCTTTCTTATCCCCGGACAAACTATTTATTCATTTAGGGGCAAAAATTAATACGCTTAAACACTACAGTAACAATGCAGAACGAACCAATACTAGAAGAGAATAAGAATCGCTTTGTTTTATTCCCTATCCAGCACAACGACATTTGGCAGTATTATAAGAAAGCCGAGGCTAGCTTTTGGACTGCTGAGGAGATTGACCTGGGACAGGACATGGTGGATTGGAAAGCATTAAATGATGGTGAGCGTCATTTTATCTCACACGTATTAGCATTTTTTGCAGCTAGTGATGGGATTGTTAATGAGAATTTGGCAGAGCATTTCGTATCAGAGGTTCAATATACAGAAGCAAAATTTTTCTACGGCTTCCAGATTGCGATGGAAAACATCCATTCAGAAACTTACAGTCTTCTTATAGATACCTATATCAAAGATGCAGCTGAGCGGGACAAGCTATTACATGCTATTGAGCATATTGATTGTGTAAAGAAAAAGGCGGACTGGGCATTGAGATGGATAGATAATGGCAACTTCCAAGAGCGATTAATCGCCTTTGCTGCGGTGGAAGGCATCTTCTTCTCAGGATCATTCTGCTCTATTTTCTGGCTCAAGAAAAGAGGCCTGATGCCCGGACTTACCTTCTCCAATGAATTGATCTCCCGTGACGAAGGATTGCATTGCGATTTTGCCTGTCACCTATACACAAAGCATCTGAACAATCAATTGCCAAAAGAGACGGTAAGAGAAATAATCAGAGATGCTGTAGAAATCGAAAAGGAATTTGTAACTGATGCACTTCCTGTACGACTTATAGGAATGAACTCTGACCTGATGTGTCAGTACATTGAATTTGTAGCAGATAGACTATTAGACGAATTAGAGTGCGATAAAATATGGAATAGCACGAATCCTTTTGATTTCATGGATATGATTTCGCTTCAGGGTAAAACCAATTTCTTTGAGAAAAGAGTTGGAGACTACCAAAAAGCCGGAGTAATGAAATCTAATGAAGGATCAGACGATTCACCAAGATTCTCCATTGGTGAAGACTTTTAATTAACCCAACTTTTCCATCAACCTAAAAATCCCAAAGAAATGCTAGTATTAAAAAGAGACGGAAGACGAGAATCAGTACGATTCGACAAAATCACAGCAAGAATTGAGAACCTATGCTACGAACTCGATTCTAAATTCATTCATCCAATTGATGTTGCCAAAAAGGTAATAGATGGTCTTTATGATGGAGTATCAACTACAGAGCTGGACAACTTGGCCGCTGAAGTTTGTGCTTCACTGACTGTAAAGCATCCTGACTATGCAATCTTGGCAGCAAGAATCGCTATCTCAAATCTCCATAAAACTACTAGTCAGTCTTTTTCAAATACCATGAAAAGGCTCTATACCCACGTGAATCCAAAGACTGATGAAAATGCAGCTTTGCTAGATCCTGAGGTATATGGCATCATTAAGAATAATGCGGCAAAACTAGATGCGGCAATTGATTACAAAAGGGACTTTGGGTATGATTATTTTGGATTCAAGACTTTGGAGAGAAGTTACTTGATCCGTTTGAATGGAAAAGTAGTAGAACGTCCTCAGCACATGTTGATGAGAGTGGCTGTTGGGATCCACAAAGAGGACATGGAATCAGTAATCGAAACATACAACCTTCTTTCTGAAAAGTGGTTTACCCATGCAACCCCTACCCTTTTCAACGCAGGTACACCTAAGCCTCAGCTTTCCTCTTGCTTCCTACTTACTATGAAGGATGATAGTATTGACGGTATCTACGACACTCTGAAACAATGTGCGAAGATTTCCCAATCAGCTGGAGGTATTGGTCTTTCGATACACCATGTGAGAGCTAAAGGCTCTTACATTAAGGGTACAAATGGAGTTTCTAATGGCATTGTACCAATGCTTAGAAACTTTGATATGACAGCTCGCTATGTAGACCAAGGTGGCGGAAAAAGAAAAGGCAGCTTTGCTATTTATTTAGAACCTTGGCATGCAGATATCAAGGATTTCTTAGAGCTGAAGAGAAATCATGGTAAGGAAGAGATGAGAGCTAGAGATTTGTTCTATGCACTTTGGATTCCAGATCTTTTCATGAAGCGCGTAGAACAAAACCTTGAGTGGTCTCTATTCTGTCCTCACGAAGCTCCAGGACTTTCTGAGTGCCATGGTGAAGAATTTGAAAGACTGTACGAAAAGTATGAGAGAGAAGGGAAAGCTCGTGAAACTATCAAAGCTCAAGAACTTTGGTTTGAAGTATTAGAATCCCAGATTGAGACTGGAACACCATACATGCTTTATAAAGATGCTGCGAATGGTAAGTCAAACCAGAAGAACCTTGGTACAATCAAATCTTCTAACCTTTGTACAGAGATCATTGAGTACACAGCTCCAGATGAGGTTGCCGTTTGTAATTTGGCTTCTATTGCCCTTCCAAAATTTGTAACTCAAGGACCTGATGGAAAATTATTCTTTGACCATCAGAAACTATATGAAATCACCAAAGTAGCCACCAAGAACCTGAACAAGGTAATTGATGTAAACTACTATCCAGTTGAAGAAGCGAGAAGATCAAACTTCCGTCATCGTCCAATTGGTCTAGGAATACAAGGTTTGGCTGATGCATTTATTTTGCTTCGTATGCCTTTCGATTCTCCAGAAGCTAAAGGATTGAATGAGGATATTTTCGAAACTATGTATTTTGCGGCGGTAGAAACTTCTATGGAGCTAGCAAAAGTTCAAGGTACATACGAGACTTATGAGGGTTCGCCAGCTTCAAAAGGAGAGCTGCAGTTTGACCTTTGGGGAGTGAAGCCAAAGTCAGGAAGATGGAATTGGGCTGAGGTAAAAGAGAAGATCAAGAAATACGGGATGAGAAACTCTCTGTTGATGGCTCCTATGCCTACAGCTTCAACTTCTCAAATCCTGGGTAACAATGAGTGCTTTGAACCTTACACTTCAAATATCTATACTAGAAGAACCTTGTCAGGTGAGTTTATTATTGTGAACAAGCACTTAATGAAAGACTTGATTGCATTAGGTCTGTGGGATGATACCATGAGAAACCGATTGATATCAACCAATGGCTCTGTACAAAATGTACCTGGCATCCCACAACACATCAAAGATATTTATAAGACCGTTTGGGAGATTTCTCAGAAGATCATTATCGATATGTCTGCCGATCGTGGCGCATACATTTGCCAGTCTCAAAGTATGAACGTGTTCATGCAGGATCCTAACTTTGGTAAGTTAACCTCTATGCACTTCTATGCTTGGAAAAAAGGCCTTAAAACAGGTATGTACTACTTGAGATCACAAGCGGCTACAGCAGCTATTAAATTCACGCTTGACAAAACAGGTTTTGAGCCTAAAGTTGAAAAGGCTCAGCAAGAAATAGTTGAAGTGAAATCACAAAAACAAGATGCTATTGCATGTTCTCTGGATGATCCAGATAATTGCGAAATGTGCGGAAGCTAAAAGATAAAGTTCAATAATCACCAAGAAAGCGTTTGAAGTCTCAAACGCTTTTTTTTATAACTTATAACCCAAAGAACCCAGGCATGGATATAACATCGATAGAGAAAAAATTAAAAGCCTTAGAAGCTAATACTAAGGCAGAATTCGGGATAATGACTCCACAACATATGGTAGAACATCTTACGCTTACAGTCAAGATATCATACGGCAGAATAAAGATTCCAGAATTTGAACCAAGTGAAAAACAGTTATTTCAAAAGAGAGCTCTATTAGATTCTACAATGGAATTTCCACGAGGTGTTTTAGCTCCTAATATGAAGGCAGGGGAATTACTCCCGTTAAGAAATAGTAGCTTAGATGAAGCAAAAAAACAACTCATTGAGAGTTTAACTGGGTATACTACATTTTTTAATTCAAGCCCTGACGCCAGCTCCGTACATCCAAGATTTGGAAAATTGAATTATTCAGAGTGGGAAAAGTTTCATCCCAAACATTTTAAACATCACTTCGGACAGTTTGGGATTTGGTAGAAATCCCATTAAGCTAGGGATGAACTCTGCCTTGACGTATAAAAAAATCAATCTCTTTCTTTAAATCATCATGCTGTCAATTTCCTACTATTGCGATTGATATTTATTTAAGTTCAAAAACCTCTATAAAACCAAAATGCCCAAATAAGTGTCTAGATTTTGGGGGCACATCATTAACTATAGGGCTTTAAATAAATGAGACGGCTACCAAATCCAAATTAGTTAAAATCGAAATATAGGTCCATATGTTCTACCAATTCTCCATTTCTGTAAATTGAAAAATTCAAATCGTTATATGGTTTGTTGATTGAATCTCCCACAAGTATTTTATCCCAAAAGTCGTCATACAAAGGACTTGTTGGGAAATAATACTTTAAATCACCATTTCCACTTTCAATAATAATGTCTTTCACACCTCTATCCCATTTATAAAAATTCAAGTACTACTCCAGAATATTCTTTCATATTTCTTCTGTTTTGAAATTTGCAATTATCACATGAAACAAAAACTAGAACACTAGTCAAACAAATAGAAATCCTATTTCCATTTAGATCAAACATATGAGATTAATTAAAATTTTATTCAGCACATGCATTAAACCTAATATATAGTAAATTCTGAACTACCTCTCACGGCGTAGTCAAATCATTGTAGTGGACCGGTTGTAGATTGAAACTTACCCTAATATTTTTAACAATTTTCAATTGCAATAATATCAACTGAAGTTAATTACAAATTTGGCTGAATATTCAAGCATAAGAACTGTCTGTAATTTTTTAAGGTATAACCTACGCCTGCTCATAACGCTACTATTCCAAGAGGAGGGCGTCTACCGATACCAATAGTAGGCTAATCTTCTAAAAGGAGTGATTAGCTAAAAATATAAATATTTCCAAACGCAAAAAAGCCAGCTGGTTAAAGCTGGCTTTGAATAAATGAGGCGGCGACCTACTCTCCCGGGTGTAACCCCAGTACCATCGGCGCTGCAGGGCTTAACTTCTCTGTTCGGGATGGGAAGAGGTGG
>NZ_FXUA01000002.1 GCF_900182815.1 Algoriphagus winogradskyi
CAGCTGTTGATATGTGGGTGCTTTTCGACCTCTGCCCAATGTTGCTTGAGCACATGGGCCACTTCAAAGCGTGCTTTCACTTTCTGGACAGGTAGAGTCTGTCCAGCGGACTGAAGGCACGGCTCTTCTCGGTTTGGGCGACGTGAAGGTAAATCATCGTGGTATCAATGCATTCGTGTCCCAGCAAATCTTTAATGGTCAGGATATCAAGTCCTTCCTCCAGCAGGTGGGTGGCATACGTGTGCCGCAGCGTGTGGACGTTCATCGGCTTGAGAATACCTGCTTTCTTTTTAGCTTCATTCACCGCCCATTGCACCCCTCGTTGGGAGTAACGTCCGTCAAAGTCTCCTCCTGCACGACCAATGATCTGCTCACCTTTACTGTTGAACAGCCACTCAATGGGCTGTTCGGCTTCCAGGTAAGACTTGATGCCACGAATCAGTAAATCAGCCAGCGGAACATAGCGGTCTTTCTTTCCCTTGCCATCCTTTACATGAAGTATCTTTCTGTCAAAATCAAGATCGGCAATCTTCAGGTTCCTGACCTCAAAGCAGCGAAGTCCACAGCCATAGAGTAAGGCTATCAATACGCGGTGTTTGAGCAGTTTGGGAGCTTTAAGAAGCCTACGGACCTCTTCCTGACTTAGGACAACAGGAAGTTTCTTACTTCGCTTGATGGTAGGTAGCTCGATCCGCTTATCCTTCATTCCTTCGATTCGGTAGGCAAACCGAAGGGCATATACGGTAAATTTAAAGTAGGATTCTGAAGGGGTAGTATGACTCTTTTTAACTAGATGGAGGTAGTCATTGATCCGATCCGGATCTACTTCAGTGGGCAATTCATTGAAGTGAATGGCCAGTTTGGCCAGATGTCTCGCATAGTTTGCCAGTGTACTTTTACTTTTTCCGGCGACGACAACTTTTTGTTCAAACTTGGCTAGCAGTTCAGTAAAACCTGCTACATTAGAACAGGCAGCCTGGATGAGGTTCTCCTTTTTTTTTCATGATTGATATGAGGTTAAGAATGAATTAAAAAGTTACCTCTTTCTGGCTGCTCTTGAAACTACCGCAGGTTTAGTGCAACAATGTATAACCGCAATTACGGCGGATTCGATTACGTCCGAATCCACGCGTAATTGCAACCGTCGGTGCTTATCCGAAAACATTAAATTTATTCCCGTAACTGACGGTTATACGAGACCGTTACCAGCAATGATCTTCAAAGCGCGATCTATTGTTTCTTAATTAGGAAACATATATCTTTACTTCAAAAACGAACGGTGAAGGAAAAGTTTCGAGTAGAGTTCATGGAGGAGGCTGCTAACTTTTTAGATGACGTGGATGAAAAATCCAGAGAGAAGATTCTCTTCAATATTTGAAAGTCTAGGCAAATAAATGACAAAGAACTTTTCAAAAAATTGAAGGGTGAAATTTGGGAATTTCGAACGTTGTATCAGAAAACCTACTTCCGACTTTTTGCTTTTTGGGACAAGTCTGACAGCCAAGATACTGTGGTCATTTCCACGCATGGACTGATCAAGAAAACTGGAAAAATACCGAACTCCGAAATTGAAAAAGCTGAACGTTTGAGAATAAATTATTTTGAGAGCAAGCAAAAAAGAAAGCCATGAAGACATATTCACTTGAGGAACTAACAGACAAACACGTTGGAAAAAAAGGAACGCCAAAGCGAGATGCGTTTGAGTATGAACTCCGAATGGACTTATTAGGGCAGGCCATCAAGGATGCTCGTAAAGAGCGCAACTTAACACAGGAGCAACTTGGTGAACTAGTTGGAGTTAAGAAAGCACAAATTTCCAAACTAGAGAACAGTCTAACAGATGCCCGATTTGAAACCATCATCAAAGTATTCCGAGCATTGAATGCCAAAATCAACTTTAACGTCGAACTTCTTAACCGACGGATGGAAATAGGGTAAATGCTGGTAATCGAGTAGACGGCCGTGAGCCATAAGCCCACAGCCAGTCCCGATTTTCGGGAGTGCGCCTCTCACACCACCGTACGTACGGGATACGGGTCTTCCCGATTCTCGGGACAGGCTGTATACGGCGGTTCACTGAATCTCAGGCTTTGAATTAGAGTAATAGTCCAGCATACTTAGATAGCCTTTTCTTCTTAGTCTGGAAAGTGTAATTGTTGTTCCCAGGATAGGACTTTGAGCCACAGCCCATCCTCCTTTTCTGCCTCCCCACATTCTGGCTCTTTCGCTAAAAATGTCCTAAGGGACATTTTCTTAACGCTCAGCCCTTCCAGGCATACGCATGGTTTTGATCCAGTCCCAGTCTGATTAGATTTTTACGTTTTCGCTCAGGCTTTTTCTCCCGTACGTACGGGACCAAATGCAATATCTGAGTCGCTTAATTCACGAGGAGTTGATTTTTTTGAGTTCATGAATGCTTTGCATTTCTCAGCCACTCGTCGATTTGTTTGAGCTTGGCCTGAATACTGGCCAGCCGATAATTATTTATCCAGCCCCTCCACGCTATCTCTCTGTACATCCAAGATCAGAATAATCTTAAACTAGAAAAATTAGACTCTAGTCCTTTTGCCCAATTATCACTAAAGATCGCGTATTGGTCAAATAGAACCACCAAACTTGCCATTAATCAATAAATTCGCCCTTAGTCTAATTTTCAAAAGAACGCTTGAATCTACCCCTATGAGATATTTTGTCCTCAGTCTATTTTTTGTCTTTTCATCCAATTTACTTGCTCAGGATAGAACTGCTGCAGACAAGCCCAATGTAATCATCATCCTTACCGACGATCAGGGATATGCAGATGTGGGCTTCAACGGCAGCACAGAAATCCCCACCCCGGGAATTGATCGAATTGCAAAAAATGGGGTAGTATTTACTTCCGGCTACGTTTCATATGCAGTTTGTGGGCCTAGCAGAGCGGGCTTGCTTACTGGCAGATATCAGGACAAATTTGGCTTCGCAAAAAACCCGTTGATGGCTCCGAAGGATTCACTGATGGGGCTTCCTCTCAGCGAGGAGACCCTAGGCGCCGCCATGAAAAAAGCAGGATATGCCACGGTTGCTTTTGGAAAATGGCATATGGGGGTTCACCCGACTTTAAGGCCAAATAAAAGAGGATTTGATGAATTTTATGGATTTCTCAGCGGTGGACATAGGTACTTTCCTGAGGACTTTACCTTGCAGGATATAGAGCAATCCAAATCCCAATACGATGCCTATAATACCAAATTGCTCAGAAATACCGAGCGGGTAGAAGAGACAGAATACCTCACGGATGCCTTGTCCCGAGAAGCTGTTGATTTCGTCCAAAGACACCAGAAAGAACCGTTCTTCATGTATCTAGCTTACAATGCACCACATGCACCTATGGAGGCTACAGAGAAGTATCTCAACCGGTTTTTGCACATCAAAGACATCAAGCGTAGAACCTATGCTGCCATGGTAAGTGCGGTGGATGACGGGGTTGGTGCTTTGTTGGATAAACTGGAAGAATTGGAGCTAGATGACAATACCTTGGTTTTCTTTTTATCTGATAATGGCGGACCTACCGCACATAACGCTGCTGACAATGCTCCTCTACGCGGTTTCAAGGGTGATTTCTTTGAAGGTGGAGTACGCGTTCCTTTTGCGGTACAGTGGAAAGGTGTCATTCCTGAGGGCATCAGGTATGACAATCCTGTGATCTCTCTGGACATATTCTCCACCGCTGTTGCTCTGGCTAAAGTGACTCCTAAAAACGAACTGGATGGAGTGAATCTGATTCCTTACCTGACTGGTGAAAACAATGGAATTCCGCATCAAGAGCTTTATTGGAGAAATTACGACACACAGAAATTTGCGATCCGGACAATAGACAGCAAACAAATCCTAAAGAAGGATGAAACTTATCTTTTTGATATCCAAAAGGATATCGCTGAAAAAATAAATTTAGCTGCTACTCAGGCAGAGCGGGTCAAAGCATTGGAAAATATGATCAAAACCTGGGAAAAGTCCTTGATGGATCCAATTTTCATGGGTTTGTCAGAAGACAAAAAATACTCAGAACTACATCCTGATCGGTTTAATAAGTAGTCAGTATTGCTGTCTAACTGGTTGCGACCAAATTTCCTATGATTCAAAGCGGAACTGATCGAGTAGAGATGACCGAAGTAACTTCAAAGCATAGCCTCAGTTTTCGCTAGATCTCTCAAAGTTGGATGGAGGACTCTATCATCACCTGCTCTAGAAAAGACTCATCGTGGGAAACCACAAGCAGTGTACCCTGATATTCGTTGATGGCAGCGGTGAGTATTTCGATGTTTTGGATGTCCAGGTTATTGGTCGGTTCATCCAAAATGATCATATCCGGTGCATGACTGCTGATCGTAAGGCAGCAGAGCATGAGTCGCATGCGTTCTCCTCCACTAAGCACGCTACAGGATTTACTCCAATCTTCTTTAGTGAAAAGAAACCGATTTAGCCTGATTTTGACTTCATGTTCTTTCAGTTCGGAGGAATTATATCGCTCTGCTTGCTCGTAAACACTTAGGCTATTGTCTATCAAGGAATAATCCTGATCGATGTAAACAGCATTTATTTCAGCTCGGAAAAGTTTACCGATCTGAGGATTTAATTCTCCCAATATAAGCTTGATCAACGTTGTTTTTCCAGAGCCATTTTGTCCCCTCAGGGCAATTCTCTCACCACTTGTAATCTGAAAATCCAAGTTAGTTTTCCACAGGTTCTGCGCATGGTATGCGAAATTCATGTAATCTGCAGTAATGAGCACTTTGCCTCTGTGCAACTTAGCATTGTCAAAGCCAAACTTCATTTTATCGATGTCCGGCAACTCCTTTCTCAATTCCTGCAATTCCTGAGAAATCCCTCCAATTTTCTCAGTATGGACATTTTTGATTTTTGAAGTACTCTTTTCTGCGTTGTTTCGAAGCGTATTCATCATGATCGTCGCAATTCCAGCTTTCTCCTGCTTTTTCTTGCCTCGGGCATCCAACTTTTGCTGTCTTTCTATTGTTTCCCGCTCTTTCTCTTTGGCCTTTCGCAACGCCTTTTCCTTGCTTTTTACATCATGGTCGAGGGCAGCAAGTTCCTGCTGTTTTTGCGAAGCGTAGAAATCATAATTCCCTCCATAGGTGTGGATACCTCTTCGGGTGAGTTCGCATACAGTATCCAGCAGGTTCAGCAGTTTCCGATCATGACTCACTAGCAATAAAGCATTGGAAGTGGAGGAAATATAATTGTAGAGCAGATTTCTGGATTCCGTGTCAAGATGATTGCTCGGCTCATCAAGCAGCACCAGATCAGGCTTATGAATCGCAATCCCAGCCAGAAAAACCTTAGTTTTTTGCCCCCCGCTAAGGTTTTCAAGTCTTTCTGAAAGATCAAATTCTGAAATTTGCCAATACGCCAGCGCTTCTTTACATCGCTCTTCTACAGTCCAATCGTCGTCAAGCAAAAGCAAATTGCTTTCAGTCGCTTTTCCATCGAGAATTTCATGAAAGGCCGTGAGTTTTTCGGAAATTCCCAGAGCCTGAGCTATGGTGAGATGATTGAACTGCCCGAAAATCTGAGGTATATAATAAGGTTGGGATTCTATTATCAACTGCCCGTCTGAGGATGCGATTTCCTGAGCAATGATTCGCAAAAGGGTGGATTTTCCCACACCGTTATTTCCAATTAAGGCAACTTTTTGGTGTTGATTAAGGGTAAGGTTGATGTTTTCAAACAACAAATCCTTATTGGGATGTGTATAGGTGATGTTCTGTAAAATGAGCATAATTTCTCTTTGAAGATTAAACAAACAGCGTTGCCAAGAGGCTGGATTGCCGTATTTATAGTCAGAAAGAAATTAGATTTCACATAGTGATTGTGCGGAATGAGGTGCAAATATAGTGGAAAGGTATAGACAGTAAAAATGGGGATAGAATTTCTAAAGGTGAATTCTCTCCATATCAAACGGAGTTAAAAGTAAAAATCCTGTGACGATTTTCATCTCCAAACTCTCCTTTCGAATTCTCACTAGAAAACATTTTCGTATAACTTGGAGAGTCAAATTTAATCGTCATGCCCATTGTCCCTCTGCTAATCATCCTATTCACAGTATATCAGAATCCTTCTAAAATTGAGGCGGCTGAGTATTCATTGCATACTAATGACACGCTCAGGTATGCCAATCCTATCTTTGAACCGGTGCTTGCAGACCCAACAGTCGTTCAGGTTGGCGCGGAATTCTATGCGTATGGCACAGAGGATAATTGGGGTGGAGAAGGCGGCTATCACTTGGTTCCTGTGATCAAGTCGAAAGACCTGATAAACTGGGAATTGCTAGGCAACTCTATGGACAAAAAGCCTGAATGGAAAGAAAGAGGAGGCATCTGGGCACCGGACGTCACACAAGTCGGGGAGCAGTTTTACATGTATTATTCCTTTTCCACTTGGGGAGATCCAAACCCAGGTGTGGGATTGGCAATAGCTGAAAAGCCGGAAGGACCATTTGTAGATCAAGGGAAAGTTTTTGACTCAAAGGAAATTGGTGTCGCTAATTCAATTGACCCTTTTTATATAGAACAAGGCGGGAAGAAATACCTAGCCTGGGGAAGTTTCCATGGTTTGTACATGACTGAATTGACTGCTGATGGCAAAAAGCCTCACGGACAAAAAATCCAACTTGCAGGTAATCATCTGGAAGCAGCCTATATCTATGAGAAAAATGGATTTTACTATCTTTTTGGTTCTGCTGGGACTTGCTGCGAAGGAGCAAATAGCACGTACAAAGTTCTGGTGGGACGATCTGAGAATCTGGAAGGACCTTATTTTGATCAGCAGGGTAAAAGTATGCTAGATGCTGACTCTGGGACTTTGGTGGTAGGTCCAAATGCAAGCGGAAATGGCTATGCCGGCCCTGGACACAATGCAGAAATCATCACAGATTCCGAAGGTCAGGATTGGCTACTGTATCATGGATTGGCCAAGCAAAAACCTAAACTCAAAAATGGGACTAACAGAAGAACGTTGCTATTGGACAAGATTAGCTGGAAAGAAGAATGGCCCACTATTGAAAATTTTGAACCAAGCATCACCTCACAAAAAGCACCAGTTTGGAAGTAGAGTTTTTTATAGTCTCCTAGGTATGAGGGAGTATAATTTCCTATAGGAATTATAGACTTTTAGATATTGCCCTCAAAAATAAAGTGCTTTTTAGATTTTGATTACTACCTTGCTAGCTAGAGTCAAATCTATTTTTAATAACAAAAACCCAAACCTATTATGAAAAAGACCTACACTAGAAACACAACTAAGATCAAACCTAGTTTGAAGCAAGGCGTTGCACTTTCGGGAACATTTATTGTCCCAAAACCTGCTAAAAATGTTAAAAAACCGCTTTAAATCAACGCTTGCACTTATTTTCTGTGCAGCACTGATTTCTTGTACCTCGGGAATAAAATCCAATAACTCGGTCACAATCGTCGACCGAATCCCCACAGAAAACACAAATCAATTTTACATCAGCAACCGGGCGCCTTTGGCGCCCAGTGCGCTGATTAAGCTTCCCGTAGGTGCTGTGAAGCCTGAGGGATTTTTAAAAGAATACCTCATTCGTCAGAAAAATGGCCTTACTGGTAACCTAGGAGAAATTTCCGCTTGGCTTCAAAAAGAAAATAACGCCTGGCTCTCTAAAGATGGCACTGGAGAATGGGGCTGGGAAGAAGTGCCCTATTGGCTGAAAGGATACGCCAATATCGGCTACATCATGGAGGACCAAGCCATGATCGATGAATCCATGATCTGGCTGGAATCTGTGCTTACCAGTCAGCGGGAAAATGGTGATTTTGGACCCAAACTCATGGATGGAGATCATCCAGATTTCTGGGCAAAAATGATCATGCTTTACTGTCTGCAATCGTA
Organism: Algoriphagus winogradskyi; assembly: GCF_900182815.1. Lineage (GTDB taxonomy): Bacteria > Bacteroidota > Bacteroidia > Cytophagales > Cyclobacteriaceae > Algoriphagus > Algoriphagus winogradskyi. The sequence goes on from NZ_FXUA01000002.1 coordinate 7,903, forward strand.
TTACGAGTATTCTCAGGATGAGCGCGTGATCACCCTCATGACCAATTATTTCAAATATGAACTGACAGTTCCTGATGATGAATTCCTCGAAGGATATTGGCAGAGATTACGTGGTGGAGATAATCTTCATAGTGTGATTTGGCTTTACAACCGCACAGGAGACGATTTTTTATTAGAACTAGCTGAAAAAATCCACCAGAATACTTCCGATTGGGGAGGGAGAGATCTGCCTATCGAACAGGTGAAAAATTATTATGAAGTACGTGATGGAGGCGAAGTCCCGGATTGGTATCGCGATCAAGTCGATTGGCACAATGTAAACCATGCCCAGGCATTCCGCGAACCAGCTCAGTATTATCTACTGACCAAAAACGAGAAAGACCTTCAGGCCACTTATGAAAACTTTAACATCATCCGTGAGCACTTCGGTCAGGTTCCTGGCGGCATGTTTGGCTCTGATGAAAATGCAAGGCCGGGATATGCGGATCCACGCCAAGGTGTAGAAACCTGTGGAATGGTGGAGCAGATGAATTCCGATGAGCATTTACTAAGAATAACTGGAGATCCCTTCTGGGCAGATCATGCAGAAGAAGTTGCGTTTAACACATATCCAGCAGCTGTGATGCCTGACTTCAAGGCTTTACATTACATCACTTCACCAAATATGGTTTTGCTGGATGCTAAGAATCACTCTCCAGGAATTGCTAACTCTGGCCCATTCCTGATGATGAATCCTTTCAGCTCACGTTGCTGCCAGCATAATCATGCGCAAGGCTGGCCCTATTTTATAGAAAATCTCTGGATGGCAACACCTGATAATGGTGTAGTGGCAGCAATGTATGGAGCTAGCAAAGTGGAAGTAAAAGTTGGTGATGGAACAATTGTAAACATCGAAGAAACAACGCACTACCCATTCGAAGAGGAAATCAAATTTGCTCTGAGCACAGAAAAAGCAGTAGACTTCCCACTTTATTTACGTATTCCCGCATGGGCAAAAGAAGCTTCCATTTCCATCAATGGAGAAGTAGTGAAAGAAAATATTTCCGGAATCGGCTATGCTAAAATCAGCCGAACTTGGACTAACGGAGATCAAATTTCGCTTTCCCTTCCAATGGAAATCGAAACCAAAACTTGGGAGAAAAACAGCAATAGTCTGAGCGTAAGCAGAGGTCCTTTGACCTATTCATTAAAAATCAGAGAGAAGTATTTCAAAAAAGACAGTGAGGAAACGGCCCAATGGGATTCCAAGTGGCAGAAAGGCGCAGATACCAAAAAATGGCCTTCTTGGGAAATTCATCCCGTAACGGATTGGAACTACAGTTTGGTAGTGGACGAAAATGATCCTGCATCCTCTTTCGAAGTAATGGAAGGACATTGGCCAAAATCTGATTTCCCATTCTCCCTAGAGGAAGTTCCAATTAAAATCGTGGCAAAAGCCCGTCAAATTCCCGAGTGGAAACTGGATCAATATGGTTTGGTGGGAGAATTGAAGGATCTTCCAAAGATTTCCAATCAGCCCATAGTAGATGTAACACTCGTTCCAATGGGTGCAGCGAGATTAAGAATTACCGCATTTCCCCAGTTAGAAAATAACCCAAAAATCAATGAGTAGGCTTTTTTATTATCATAGAATTCTTGCTACACTCTGTATAATAATTGTAGTTTCTAGCTCAGGACTAGCACAAAGCCTGACTTTTGCAAATCCAGTTTTGGCAGGTGATCGCCCAGATCCAACGGTGGTGAAGGTTGGCAAATACTATTACGCTTCGGCCACCTCTAACGAGTGGGCACCACTTTTTCCAATCTTCAAATCCGATGATTTGGTGAATTGGGAGCTGGTAAACTATGTTTTTCCAGATGGAGCTCCAGATTGGGCAAAGAATAACTTCTGGGCTCCCGAGCTTTCATATGATGCGGAGCAAAATAAAATCTACGCTTACTATACTGCCCGAGATAAAGAAAGTAATAGGCTTTCTGTCGCAGTAGCTAGCGCAGATTCTCCGGAAGGAAAATTTAAAGATCATGGCCCACTTGTCGCTCAGGAATATGGATCGATCGATGCTTTTGAAACCCGGGATGAAAATGGCAAACTCTATGTCCTTTGGAAAGAAGATGGAAATAGCAAAGGGCAAAAAACTCCCATCTGGGCGCAGGAAGTAAACGAGGAACGCACCAAATTGATCGGTGAGAAGCATGAGCTTTTCCACAATGATCAGGAATGGGAAGGTGGTTTGGTAGAAGGCATTGCCATTTTCAGAAAGAACGGCTATTTCTATGCGACTTATTCTGCTCGTGGTTGCTGCGAAATTTCCTGTGACTATGTAACTGGCGTAGCGCGAAGTAAAACACTTCTGGGACCCTGGGAAAAGTACGATATGAATCCAGTCATCAATGATAATGAGAACTGGAAATGCCCTGGACACGGAACCGTAGTCGAAAAAGATGGAGAGCTTTGTCTATTAAACCATGCTTATAATCAGGAGGGATCTGTTTACGTAGGTCGGCAAGGTGTTTTGCAAAAAGTAGAATGGACAGCTGATGAATGGCCAGTTTTCGCAAACGATGAAAAATACGAGCGTAGCAAAGCTTCCTTGGAATTTACTGACGACTTTAAAAAGCGTCTGGATCCAGTTTGGCAATGGAGAGTGACCCAAGATATCAATTACGAAACTGGCAAAGATGGTCTCATACTTCAGGCTTCTGAGGAAAATGAAACGCTGGGAACACTCTTGGTTCAAGGCACAAAATCTCTGGATTATCAATACGAAGCAACAGTGATTCCTGATGAGAAAGCTACAGCTGGGTTGGCCGTAATTGGCGGTGCTAATAATGGATTTGGTGCACCTCCAGCCGGCATGGGTATTTCTGTGAAAGGAAATCAACTGATCCTTTGGGAAACGATCAATCAGAAAACTAGAGAAATTGCCAAACTAGCGATTCCAGACAGTAAAGAAGTCAAATTAGTTTTAAGCATGGAAGACGGCTACAAAATGACTACTTCAGCCCTTGTGAATGGAAAAGCAATTCAAATCGGCGGGACGCAAGACGTAAAGCATTTAGTGCCTTGGGGAATGGGCTTCCGACTTGGATTAGTAGCCAAAGGACCAACAGATTCTTATGCTCATTTCAAGGAAGTGAAGATTTATTGAAATAGTTGTAAAAAGTACCATGTACAAAGTACAAAGTACCATAAACTAAACGAATAGATTTTACCCCATAATTAGAAACTGATAAACCTATATATATGAAAAATACCCTCATAATTGGCGCTTGCCTGCTCTTTGCCCTGCAAATTGCGACAGCACAAACTAGTCAATACAAGCCTGTAGAAGGAAAAATAATGACTGAGTGGGCATCTGAGGTTACTCCTGATAACGTGCATGGGGAATATCCAAGACCACAGATGACACGAGAAAATTGGGTGAATCTAAATGGGCTTTGGGACTATGCTATCAAACCAAAAGGTCAGTCAGCTCCTACAAGTTTCGACGGGGAAATCCTCGTGCCATTCGCTGTGGAATCAGCGCTTTCTGGAGTTGGGAAAACCGTGGGAAAAGACAATGAACTTTGGTACAACACCACTTTTACCACTCCAAAAAAATCAAGCAAAGACAAAGTGCTATTGCACTTCGGAGCATCGGATTGGGAGACGGAAGTTTTCGTAAACGGTAAAAGTGTAGGAATACATAAAGGTGGATATGATCCTTTTGACTTTGATATCACGAAGCATTTGAAGTCTGGTAAAACACAGAATTTGCAAGTTCGCGTATGGGATCCAAGTGATGACGGACCTCAGCCCCGCGGTAAGCAGATCAATAATCCTCATGGTATCTGGTACACTCCTGTGACTGGCATCTGGCAAACTGTATGGTTAGAAACTGTACCTGCAGCCTATATATCTGGCTTGAGAAATGCATCAGATATTAGAAGCAGTCAGATAATGGTAACTCCGGAAATTTCAGGAGCAGCCGCTGGCCAGCAAGTCAAAGTATCGGCTTGGAAAGATGGAACAATGCTCGCTGAGCAAACCATTTCTCCTACCCAAACGGCTAAGTTGGCTATCAAGGATGCGCAGCTTTGGGCGCCTGGAAATCCAGTTCTCTATGATTTGAAAGTAGAACTAGTAGATGGGAAAAAAGTAATTGATGCAGTTGGAAGCTATGCGGCTTTGAGAGAAATCAGCATGGCTCCCGATGAAAACGGAATTCAGCGCATGATGCTGAATGGTGAGTTTTTATTCCAATATGGACCACTTGATCAAGGCTGGTTTCCTGACGGATTGTACACAGCGCCAAGTCATGAAGCAATGGTTTTTGACATTCAAAAGACTCAGGATATGGGCTTCAACATGATCAGAAAGCATGTGAAAGTGGAGCCTGCAACTTGGTATCATGCCTGCGACAAAATGGGAATGCTGGTGTGGCAGGATATGCCTAGCGGAGACATGGGAAATGGTTGGGAGATGAAGCTTGCCGTGTTGGGAAGCGGAACAGACCGTGATAGAACGCCAGAGTCCGAGGCGATCTTCAGGGAGGAATGGAAAGAGATCATGGATGATTTTTACAATTTCCCTTCGATTGTGGTTTGGGTACCTTTCAATGAAGCTTGGGGTCAGTTCAAAACCAAAGAAATCTCTGAGTGGACAAAAAACCATGATCCTTCACGGTTGGTGAATAGTGCAAGTGGTGGAAACTTCGAAATGGAAGGAACGAAGATAGCCGGAGACATCATCGATTTGCACAATTATCCAGATGCAAAAATGCCAGCACCGGGGATTTATGGAAAAGATAATATTCTGGTCCTTGGAGAGTTTGGTGGATTGGGACTTCCAGTGGATGGGCACGTTTGGCAGCAGAAAGACAATTGGGGCTATCAGAGTTTCAAAAATCAAGATGAGCTTTACGATCGATATGCCGGACTGATGACTAGATTAGGGGAATTGATAGAAGCAGGTCTTTCGGCAGCAGTGTATACCCAGACTACCGATGTGGAAGTGGAGACTAATGGACTGATGACATACGATAGAAAGGTCATCAAATTCGATGTTACTAAGATGAAAAGCATACATTCACCTTTATATAAAAAGTGAGCAAAATGAAAATTCATTTCAATAAAGTTCTTGGCGCTACCGCACTGGGTATTTTACTTTACAGCTGCGATAGCAAACCAAAAGAAGAAATTAAAGTCGAGGACACCGTAGAAGAGCAGGTTTTCGGCACAACTTTTCAAAATAAAAAAGTGGAAACATACGAGATCAAGAATGCCAATGGCATGAAAATGAAAGTCACCAACTTTGGTGCACGGGTTACCAATCTTTGGGTTCCTGATAAGGATGGAAATCTGGTAGACGTAGTTCTAGGATTTGAGACGTTGGATGAATATCTGGAGAGTGGTGAGAAATACTTCGGTGCTGCGATTGGTCGCTACGGCAATAGAATTGCAAATGGAAAATTCACGCTGGACGGAGAAGAGTACACTTTGCCTCAGAATAATAATGGACAAACGCTTCACGGCGGTCCAGGCGGAATGGATTATGTTATTTGGGATGTGGAAAAGTCCGGAGAAAATGGATTGATCTTCAGCTACACTTCACCAGATGGAGAAGAAGGCTTCCCTGGAGAACTGAAAGTGAAAATGATCTACACGCTGACAGATGACAATGAATTCAAAGTCACTTATGAAGCGGAAACTGATAAAGCCACTCCTGTGAATTTGACTCATCACTCCTTTTTCAACCTTAATGGAGCAGGAAATGGAACTGTGTTGGATCATACACTTCAACTGAATGCGAGTGAATACACCCCGGTAAATGAGGTGCTAATTCCAACTGGTGAAGTGGCATCCGTGAAAGAAACACCTTTTGATTTTACTGATCCAACCACAATTGGCGAAAGAATAAACCAAGAAAATCAGCAACTGAAATTCGGCGGTGGATATGACCACAACTGGGTGCTGGACAAAACTGGAAATGACTTGTCTCAAGCGGCAGTGATTTCTTCGCCTCAAACGGGTATAGAAATGGAAGTTTGGACTACCGAGCCAGCGATCCAATTCTACAGCGGTAATTTCCTAGATGGCTCAGTCACAGGAAAAGGAGGAAAAGTCTATGAACTGAGATCTGCATTCTGCTTGGAAACCCAGCATTATCCTGATTCTCCGAACCAACCGAATTTCCCGTCAACGATCTTGAAACCGGGAGAAAAATATGAACAAACTTGTATCTATAAGTTTGGAACGAAATAAAAGCAGAAAGCCATCCTCAGAAATCGGGATGGCTTTTTTAGTTTTTTTTAAACCGCTAAGGACACAAAGAAAGTACAAAGCGCACAGCTGAAATATCGTAGGCCTAGTCCTGGCTTATGCGGACAAGGCTAATTATTTCCTTTATTAACCACATATTCAAATACAGTTTTAGAAATCCCCGCCAACTGTTCAGTTCCGGTATCAAAATCCTGTAAATTTTTAGAAAGTAGCACAAGCACATACGACCTTCCATCTGGCAAATAGACAATTCCGGCATCATGATGAACGCCAGTTATTGATCCTGTTTTATGAGCAACGCTTACCTCTTTTGGTAAGTAAAAAGGAATGATTTCGTTGAATTGCTGATCTTTCATTATCGCGATCATCTTTTCACAATCCTCCTTAGTCCCAGCAGTATGTTGAGCGATTGCTTTCATGATCTGCATCAAATCATTCGCAGTAGTGGAATTACTCAATCCTAACTCGTAAGCTTTGGTATCCTCCACTCCTCTTAACACCTCGATTTTATCCGCTCCCAAGTCGCGCATCGTGGCAGTTACATTTTTTGCACCTACCAATTCTATCAGGACATTAGTGGCCAAATTACTGCTTACGGTGATCATGGGATACATCAAATCTGTGAGAGCTACGGTCGTTCCGATCTTACTATAAATCACATCATCACTATCTACTCCGATATCCATACTGTATAAGCTGCTATCAACTATACTTCTGAATTCATTCTTAAGCAAAATCGAATCACTCAAATCGATTTTACCTGCATGCTGCTGTTTAAACAGCTCAATCATCACGGGTACTTTCATCGTGCTGGCAGCGTGAAATTCTTCACTGGCATTGATCAACAAACTATCTGATGGATCTGACAAATTGTAAAACGCTACTGCGACATCGCCTTGAATGGAGTCAAGCTGAGCCTGAATGGTAGTTTTCAGACCTTCCTTTTTGGATACTTTCTCTTTACAGGAAATAAGAAAACAAAAGGCTAGAAAGAAGGTAAGAGTTATCCGCATGGTGGTTTTCAGATTCATAGATATTAAAATAAATCTCAAGTTAAGGGTTCGAATGGGTTAATTTCGTCACTTCATATCCTTCCATTACCTTTTCGAATGTTGAGATCTTCTTTCTCACATCCTTCGGCAAACTCGATTTCTGAAGTGGCGTTTGTTCTAATGGATCACTTGTCATGGAGTATATTCTACCGTCTCCATAGAGCTTCCATTCGGTATTTTGCACGTAGGTAGCATTTTCAAATTTCCCCCAATTGGGAGCATAGTAACAATAAATCCAATCCCGTTTCTTAGTGTTATCTCCCATGAGCTGCGAATAAAAGCTCAATCCATCAGTTTGAATAGCACCTGAGTTCTGATAATTAACGGTTTCCAAAAGTGTAGGCAAAAAGTCAGAGAAGTCAATCAGGTTGTCATTTATGCTTTCCGGCTTGATTTTCCCTTTCCAGTTTGCAATAAAAGGAACATGCGTGCCAGCAGTAGTAGTATAACCTTTGTCTCCTTTAATGGAAGTACCAAGTTGAGAGCTAGTTACTTTTCTATCTGTACCATTATCTCCCACGAAGAGTATCAAAGTATTTTCTCGGATGCCGAGCTCTTCGGTTTTCGCTACAATTGAACCAACCAACTTGTCCATGTAGTTCACCATTTCTCCGAAGTAAATCGGGTCATTGATTTTGGATTTGGAATCAAAGTCTTCAAAACCTGGATTTGATGGAGTTGGTACAAATGGGTCATGAGTGATCGCCATCGGATAATAGATGAAGAATGGCTCTTCCTTATTTTTCTCCATGAAAAGGTTAACCTGCTCGGTAAAAAGATCCGGTCCATATTTACCGGTATAGGTTTGGGTGCCTGAATTTGAGCTAATCAGAGGATCTTTGTATCTGCTGCCAAGCTCTTTGATTTGCCACAAAAAATACTCGTCAAATCCGGCTTCTTCAGGAAGCGACCCTATTTTTCCTCCTGCCAACTCTTGCTGATTATCATTTCCATAAAGCTGCCATTTGCCAGTAATGAAGGTTTTATATCCAGCTTCTTTCAAATAATCAGCGAATGTAAGTTCGTTAGGATCCAGTAACCCAAAGCCTATGTAATTTCTGAAATTGTATTTGCCTGTCATGATTTGCACTCGGGATGGAGTACATAGCGGCATGGAATAGGTCTGCGTGAAGTTCATTCCTTCCTGCGCAAGTTTGTCGAGATTGGGAGTGTTATAATCATCAGACCCATTAACTCCCAATGTTTCAAACCCCAAGTCATCAGCCATAATCAGGATGATATTTGGAGAACGTTGCGCATTTGCCTGAAAGCAAAAACAAAAAGTGACTAAACTGATCCGTAGAAATGAGCTGATTTTCATGATGGTCTCTTGAGTTATCTTAAAAGTAAAAAAGCTTATGCTAAATACCAGAGAAGGGGATTAAATCAACTTCATCACCACTGAGTTGGAATACTTGGCTCAAAAACAGAATAATAATCTGAAGCACAGCGCAATAGATAAACAAAGATTTGAATAACTTAGAAAGAAAAACAGCCAAACTGTTTTCATTCAAGCTGAAGTAAATGTACTCGGCTTCTCCAAGTTTCCGATTAGTCCAAGTTAATCCTCGACGTTTTGGAAGGTATTCCAACTTGTTCTGACCTGTGCAAAGACAATAATTATTTCAACTTAAATACTTAAGCTATGAAGAAGTACTTTTTTACATTCATAATGATTTGCGTTGCCGCGAGCTTTTCAAATGCCCAAGAAATTGTTTATCCAGCGATTCAAGGATATGGCGGAGTGAATGAAGTTCCTTTCGAAACCATCAAACCTGATCCTACGCAGCACTATAAATTTGTAGTTGAAATAAATAATAGAATTGAAGATAAAAAGGAGCTTTCCGGCTATCTGGACTATGCGGCAAAAATGTACAATGTCCATATCTATTCGGGAGTACCAAAGGAAAATATTGACTTGGTGTTTGTGGTTTATGCAGGATCCACCCCGATTACAATTTCCAATGAAGAATACAAAAAGCGCTTTGAAGTTGACAATCCAAATGCCGGGCTCTTGGAAGAGCTTAAGAAAAATGGAATACGGGTCATCGTCTGTGGACAGTCGATGATGAAGCAAAATTTAGTGCCGGACATGATCTATCCAGGGGTTGAAATGGCTGTGTCTAGGTTTACTGCGACTACCGATTTGATGAATAAGGGGTATTTGCTTTTTTCGCTTTAATCAGACAGATGATTTCATCCAATCATTTTCACGCCCGTCAGAGAAAAAAACCGGAAACTCGGCAGTAAGTGGTAATTGAAAAAACCAAAGAAGGCAATCAAATAGATCGCACTTCTTTGGTATAAAGCTTTTTTAGCTTGATGCTTTCCCACTAGAACTTAATTCTTTCCATTCTTAAAACTCTTATCAGGATAGGCAGGAGCCTGAGGAATAGGTCTAGGATCAGCTTTGATCAGTTCTTTCAAATGTTCTATTGCAGCATCTAACTGCGCATCTTTTCCTTCAAAAGTCGCCTTAGGCATATTGATCACTTCGATATCGGGAATAAAACCTACTCCTTCGATGAGCCATTCGCCTTCTTCGCCATACACACCATTCATCGGTGCTCTTGCAATACCATTATCGGAAAGTGTATTTGATCCGGATAGCCAAACTTCTCCTCCCCAAGTCCGCGCACCGATAGCTTTGCCCATACCCAATCTTCGGAAGCCTTCCGCAAAAGCTTCTCCATCAGAAGCCGTAAACTCATCCACCAACAAGACCAAATGACCTCGGAACGCATAAGGCATATTCCAATATGGTTCGCCGGTTCTGCTTTTCCAGTAGAAGAAAACTTCCCGCATCAATTTCTCCAGAATAAAGGAATCTATGTTTCCTCCACGATTTTGGCGCATGTCGATGACCAAGCCTTCTTTTTTAAACTGAGGGTAAAAATCACGGTACCACTGCCCAATATCTCCTGAGGTCATCGCACGAAGGTGTACATAGCCCAAGGACCCGGCAGATTTAGCCTCTGTCTCTAGTCTTCGTGTATACTCCCATTCGTTGTAGCGGAGATTGGATTCAGCTTGCGGGGACATGGGCTTAAGGATCTGATCGGTTTTAGCTTTGCCATCAGCAGAAAGTAAAGAGATACGAACCTGCTTGCCCGCTTTGTCTCTCAATAAATAATAGAGATCTGGCACTTCCATCACCCCTACTCCATCAATGTGTGTAATAATATCACCCTCCGAAATACTCAGATCTGGATGAGAAAGTGGCGACATTTCATCAGGATAGTCTGGGTCAGACAGGTAGATATGATCGATGGAATAGGCTCTTAACTTTTCATTTCGACTAAGTTTAGCCCCTAGCATCCCGAAATTGACATTATCCTCACCATCTCTCAAGTCACCACCTCGTACCGAAGTGTGTAGTACAGACAGTTCGCCTACCATTTCACCTATCACGTCAGATAACTCAGCGCGAGTAGTAACACGGTCAACCAAAGGAAGGTATTTTTCATGCATTGCATCCCAATCGACTCCATGCATTCCAGTATCATAAAAATAATCCCGCTCCATCCTCCAGGCATCGGTATAGATCTGCTTCCAATCTTCGCTAGGATCGATGGAGTATTTTACACCACTGATGTCCACTTTGCTCTTGGAAAGGTCAGATACCGGAGATGTACCTAGCTCAACCACAGAAATCATGCTTCCACTCCGAACTAAGATGTATTTCTTATTAAGCGAAACCGTAAAGTTTCTGACATTATCGATAAAGGCTTTTGGCTCTGGCTTGTTTGAAATCGGGACCATCATCAATGGAGCCTTTTCAGAACCTCCGCCGCCTCCTCCATAAAACACACCCATGCCTGGACCTATTTCATGGTAATAAATAGCTTTATCAGTCACAATAAGGTTGGTATAATTTCCCGCTGGCACTGGTACTTCCCGAAGTCTAGTTTGGATGCCTTCTTCTTCGATAGTTACCGATACTTTTTCAGGCGCTTTCTCTGCTTCTTTTTGCAGTTCATTGTTGAAAAAGAAAGGAGAAACCAGACCAGACTTAAGCCCAATTTGATAGATTTTCATCTGCTTTTCCCAGAAAGGCTCTGGCTGACGTGTACCCCAAGGACTTCCAATTACAGACTGAAAATTACGATCAGAAAGGAAATACAACCAATTGCCATCTGCACTCCACTGCGGGCTAAGGCTATTTGCCCGATCAGAGGTCATTGCAATTCTCTTTTTACTGTCAATGTTGAAAGCATGGATTTGGGAAAAAGTATTGCTTGCAGCTTGGACATAGGCTAGCCATTTTCCGTCAGGAGACCAAGCCATATTGGATGTAATATCTTCATCTGAAGTAGTCACCTTGATCTGAGCTCCGCTAGCTTTATCCATGACCCAGATTACACTATTTAAATCTCTGTAGGCGATTTTTGATCCGTCTGGCGAAGGAAGCATATCGAATTTAAGGGTAGTTCCATTTTTAGAAACTTGCTTTCCCTCATCCATTCCCAAGCTATTGTATTCGTGAATTTCAAATTCTGAGCTTTCGTCAGAGAAGGTGAAAATCGACTTTCCATCTGGAGAGAATATTGCATCCCGATAGCGCACACCTTCTTTTCGACTGAGACGAACAGTTCTGCCATCTTTCACCGGAACAGAAAATACACGGCCGCGGGTGGTCATTACGACACGTTCCCCATCATTGGAAACGGCCATATTACTTAAGTATGACATGGGATCATCTACCCATTTTTCCCGTAGCTGATCAAAATCTGAAATAAGCTGAATGGCTAAGGTCTTTGCAGTGGCTCCTCCTAAATCCATTAATTTAAGATCTGCACCGACCCTATAGACGAGTTGATTTCCGGAAATTGAAAACTCCCGAACATCGAAGCTGGGTTCTTTGGTAAGTTGGGCAAGTGCACCTCCATCCTCATCCATGCTCCAGACATTCACAATGCCGTCTCGGGAGGAAAGAAAATATACCTTTCCTTGATGTGGCACCGGATGATGATCCTCTCCATTATAGTCTTTGGTCAATTTTACAGCTTCTGCAGCTCCTTCTTTATACTTCCAAAGCTGGCGAGCTGTGCCACCTTCGTAGCGTTTAGTGACATTATTGTGGAAAGTCGGCCTAACAAAAAAGTAAGTGGAGCCATCGGCGGAGAAGCTTCCTTCAGCCGCCATTTCCAAAGGGAGCAGTTGTTTCGCGCCGCTTTCTACATTGACCGTAACCGTGTTGAGTTTTGGTAGGGTAGAATATTGATTGGTGACGTAGGCTATTTCAGAAGCAGATTTCCAAGCCGTAGGAATCGAAGAAGACGGTTCGTAAGTCAGACGCTTAGGAAGTCCTCCTGAAATCGGCATCACATAGACCTCTGTAGGACCTTCGTAACTGGCAGCATATGCAACCCATTTGCCATCAGGGGAAATCTTTGGATCAGATTCATCTCCTGGATGCGATGTAAGTCGAGTGGCATTTCCACCAGCCACCGTTACTCTCCAAATATCACCTTCAGCGACGAAGACCAATTGATCTCCGTTTAGGTCGGGATGCATAAAATAACCCCTAGTAGATTGTGAGAAAGAAAAGTTGCAAATGAGGAGAAAAAGAGGAAGAAAGAATTTTGACATAGCTTCTAGATTTAGTAGAAAGTATTCAATCTAATTCATCTGAAAGAAATCCCAATGCCTTTAGTAAAATTTTCGGCTCTGTCTCAATTTTAGGGGTTTCAAAAAGGGGATTTTTAATGATGTTTAGATAAGAAATATAAAAAATCAGGTAGAGATGTACTTTATCTAAGTTTGATCTTGTATTTTAAACATATCAACCATGATTATTTAAGCCTTTTCTAAAATTCATTTTTTAGCTATGATTTCATTTTTTAGAAAAATCCGACCAAACAAAGTTTCAAACACTATACATTATTAGCAGCAAAAATTTTACAGACAGTGTTGCCAAAAACAACCTTTAAGAAACCAAAAAATCTCTCATTAGATTTCATGTAAAAAAGGTATTTAGTATGTTCGACTATGAAGTTTTCATTGGTGTTTCTATTCTTTATTGTTTTAATTGAAGTCAACGCTCAAGTACATCTATATCCGGACTCACTCCGCCGAAACCTCCAAACATTAGAAGAAAAAGATCAGGTATTAGATTTACTACGAATTGCCTTTTACTACGCACAAGAAAACACCGATTCTGCACTAAACTATGTGAATAAAGCAGAAAAGATTTCCATCAAATACCAAGATACTTTGGGAGAAATCATCACCTACCGAATTAAAGGAGTGGTTTTTTTTGAATCAAACAGGCCTGACTCCACCATTTGGTATTACCGAAAAGGCCGTGCACTAGCAGAGCTGGCGGATCAGGACCTTCAACTTGCACATTTCGATAATAACATTGGAATGTACTATTGGAACAAAGGGCTATTGACAGAGGCACTAGGCCATTTTTATGAGGCAAAAAAAGCCTACGACTTGGAGGAAAATCTTTATGATAAAGCTATGGTATCCAACAACATAGGACTAATCTACCAGTCTCTTGGTGATTTTGACAAAGCATTGACATTTGGGGTGGAAGCTCATGATCTCAGACGGGCCATTCCCGATAGCATCGATATTATGACCTCATTGGGCAACCTTTCCTTTATCTACACAGAATTGGAAGAGTATGAAAAATCCGACTCCATCATATATGAAAGTCTCAAGATTTCGAATGCACTAGACTATCCTATTGAGGAATCAAAATCATACTCAGGATTGGCAACCAACTTGGAAAGAAAGGGAAACAACAAGGAAGCTGAAAGCCTCTATATAAAAGCAATCGACCTGTCCAAAGACTTGGTAAATCAATCTCATCTGATGAATCGATACGCGGAACTGGCAAATCTCTACCTAAAAACGGGGCGGTTCGAAGAAGCCGCTCAGCTAGCAGACTTATCGCTACTCATCTCGGATTCTCTTCAAGTAAAATCTGCAAATTCCGCCGCCTTGATGACATTTGCTCTGAGCAAAATAGCTTTACGGGATCAGGAGGTGGGTTTTAAAGCCCTTGAAGACTACAACAAACTCACCGATTCCCTTTTCAATGCGCAAAAAGCTACCAGTCTTTCGGAAATGGAAGTGCGATATGAGACAGAGAAAAAAGAGCAACTAATCGCTCTGCAAGAGGCAGATATAGCCCAACAAAGAGCTATCAACCGGATGCAGCTTTTTATCTCAGCAGGTGGTTTTATTTTGATCTCTCTAGTTGGGGGATTGTGGTACAACAGAAGTCGGTACCGCAAGCAGCTCGAAATCCAAGACCTTAAAGCAGTAGAAGAGAAAAATCGCCTGAAAGCGGTCATCGAAGCTGAAGAAAAAGAACGCTCACGAATAGCCCGGGAGCTACACGATGGATTGGGTCAAAGCCTCACCGCAGCTAAAATATTTGTTGGAAGCCTAGGCAAAAACCCTGATTCAGAAGAAGACAAACGATCCAAAGAAAAGTCCATGGGCTTATTAAGTCATTCCATTCAAGAAGTGCGTCAAATTTCCCACAACCTGATGCCCAAAAATTTTGAGGGACAGGGACTGCTTCAGGCTTTGGAAGAAATGGAAGAACTGATCAATAAAACACATCAGGTTGATTTTCGCCTGAGTCTAGCCCCATTCGACCTCAGATTGAAAAAAGAAAACCAAGTCCATCTTTATCGAATCATCCAGGAACTGGTAAATAATGGCTTAAAACACGGTGATATTTCCCAAATTGAGCTATCAATTCAGGAAAACAATCGTACACTCAATATCAATTATCGTGACAATGGCCCTGGGTTTTCAGAAAAGGAATTGCAAAAAAGTACGGGGATCGGCTGGCAAAATATGACCACCCGTGCGGGATTTCTAGGTGGCACCATCAAATTGAACCCTTCTGACCAAGGTGCTGATCTTTTGGTCACAGTCCCCAATAGCACATGAATGAAGTAAAAACAATCCTCGTAGATGATCATCCCATCGTCATGGAGGGCATTGAAATGCTACTCCTAGAAATTCCTGAAATTCAACTTCTAGGCAAATTTACCAAGGGTAAATCGGCACAGGAATTTCTATCCGCTACCGCTGTAGATTTAATTATCACGGACATCAGTATGCCAGAACTGGATGGACTACAACTGACCAAGTGGGTAAAAGAAAATCACCCAAAAACCAAGGTCATCATCCTATCCATGCATGACAACGACCATTATGTTCAAGAAATCATTTTGGCAGATGCAGAAGGATACCTACTGAAAGAAAATACAAGTGAAGAGCTGGTGAATGCTGTAAACCGAGTCCTCGATGATGGTATCTATTATAGTGACCAAATTGTGGGAAAACTCAGATCAAATTTCCAACTCCAAAACAAAAAGCATGAAATCCTTCAATCGCTAAGTGAGCGGGAGCTAGATGTACTCCAATTGATTATTCAGGAGCTCACCACCCAGGAAATCGCAGATAAGCTATTCATCAGCAGACATACGGTAGAAAGTCATAAGAAAAATCTATTCAAAAAAACTGATCAAAACAGCTTAGTAGGCTTAGTCAAGTTTTCAATTTCTAATCAACTCATTAATTTATAGGTTCTTGCAAGCTATTACTTAGAAAAATCTGGGGTAAAGCTCCAGTTTCTATCATACAAGTTTTGCAAGTAAGGAGTCAGAAAGAATTAATCTTTCGACTTATCCAGAGTAATAAACTTCTCCATACCCCTGATCAGATCAGCTGCCATTCGTTCGCTGACCTCATCGAGTCCGTCCAACTGCCATTCTTCAATTGCTCCTTCCGATTTATTTATTTTCGCAATTTCAAAAGGCTCTACCTCAAGCATGACAGAACTGTAGTTTAAACCATCTCGATACAGATTCATCATACCTGCCCCAATTCTCCCTTTGTACTCCTTGGATTGGTCATCATCTATAGGGCCGACAATCCCAGCTTCAATTTCATGCAATACCATAGTTCGCCCGTTCCTGACAAGGCTTACTCCAACTGAGAGAATCAATACGGCATCTAAATCCAAATCTTCAACAAGCAATCCAAGTGTGGCCGGCGCCTTGAAGTCCGTTGACATAGTCACAACACTGATTGGATAAAACTCATAGCCTGATGCGGCAACTGAGCCTTCTCCCGTTTTTGAATTGTACAGGAAAGAGGTAATAGATCCGAGTGTCTTGACCAAACCGCTAGTCTCTATCCGACTACCTCCTTCTTCATAGATCTTTCGCTTTTCCTCGTCTGTAAGAAACTCACTAGGCTCAACTAGCGCTATCCCCTTCGCTTGGAATTGATCTTGAAATATGGGAAGAATGGTCTCCAAGAAATGATCTGCCACAAGATTGCTTCCTTCCGGTGTTAGAAAATTTTTCTGATACACGGTGGTTTGTGCCACCTTGGAGGAATTTGTTACTGAGTAATCCCAAACTTGCATGGATAAAACACCAATTTTCTTAGGGTTTGGTAAATTCTCTTCCGCTAGGAGCTCTTCATTGAGTAAGCCTTGAAGCTGATCTATCGAGTTGCTGTAATTTCGGTAGTTTTTGACAAGCTTATCCCATTTATTGTCATTTAATTCTGCTATTTCTTGAAGAGATTTTTGTGCAAAAACAAGAGTAGAAAAGCACAAAAACAATAGCAAGAAGAAAGTTAAAGGTTTGAATAATGATTTCATTTTCGGTTGATTTTTAGATAAATAGAGTTTGGGATTTAAAAACCCAAATCCCTAATTGAGCATTCTACGATAGTTCAAAAATGGACGATTACCCCTCCAAAATCAACCCCCAATTGTGGGGATATTTAATACCCAATTATTGCTATTCTAAAGGTATTGAATTAAAAAATCGCTTGGTTTAAGCTCTTATCTAGGAGTCTTCCACCCCTTATCCCTTTTGGTAGCATCTCCAATGTTTGGCCAAAAGAATCTGGATAATCAATACTTTTAAACTCACACTTCCAACTTTGCTCATGGTCGGGCTCCACCCAAGGAGATAATATTTATTCTTTGCAAGTGTCATACTGTGATACCTCCATCTCAAAGGCAATATGCTTCTTACTGTAAGCAAAATGATGTGGAATTGCAATATTCTTTTTCAACTCATTGTGTAAAAAAACGAGCTAACCTTATCATTTATTAAACCGATTTCCTGGAAAAGCTCAGGTTGGCGCATTCTACGAGGACTTCCAATAACTGGCTTGAAGTTGCGATTTAGGAGAAAAGAAATATAAAAAATCAGGTAGAGATGTACTTTATCCAAGTTTCATCTTGTATTTTAAACATATCAAACATGATTATTTAAGCCTTTTCTAAAATTCATTTTTTAGCTATGATCTCCTTCCTCCGAAAAATCCGCCAAAAGCTCTTAGCACAAAATAAGCTGACCCGTTATTTGGTCTATGCTTTGGGCGAAATCCTATTGGTGGTAATTGGAATCTTGATTGCCCTGCAGGTTAGTAACTGGAATGAAAACCGAAAAGCTAATATCAAACAAACAGAACTGATTAGACAACTTTTAAATGACGCTAAAGCAGATTCCGTATTTTTTGAATCAAGAATAATGCTTCAGCAAATAAGAGATACTCTTTTCAATAACTTGGTCAACTTAAGTAATGGCCAGTTTGTAGATTCCATTTCTAATCTAAAAATAAATGCAGACCCATTTTTTTTTCGCCTGGCCTTTCAATCAAATCTGATTGCTAACAATCCCAATGCTTACGATTTATTAAGTCATGAGAATCTCAAAAACAAATTAAGAGAATACAAAAAAAGGTACGATTACGTAGTAAATGCCATCGAATTGAATAATCGAATTTGTGAAGAATATGGTGTTCCGCTACAGATAAAATATTACGATAACATCCTAAAATTACCTGAAAACCCCTCTATAAAAGATTTGGGATTTGCAATTGAAGATAGGGAAACGGTTGCAAAGTTTGATGTTTTTAAAAATTACGGTATAAATTATTTAGTACAATGTCAAGAGTTTTTAATTGTCAATCATGAACTAATAGCAATGCTTGAATCATATCTAATTGAAAACGAATGATCTCATTTTTTAGAAAAATCC
The DNA here is from genome assembly GCF_900182815.1 of Algoriphagus winogradskyi. Lineage (GTDB taxonomy): Bacteria > Bacteroidota > Bacteroidia > Cytophagales > Cyclobacteriaceae > Algoriphagus > Algoriphagus winogradskyi. The sequence continues at coordinate 26,258 of NZ_FXUA01000002.1, forward strand.
GCCAAAAATTACTCTGCCAGAATCAGGTCACGCGGTATTTAGTATATGCGCTGGGTGAGATTTTGCTTGTCGTTATAGGAATCTTGGTCGCCTTACAAGTAAACAATTGGAATGAGGATAGAAAATTGGAAAAAATCTCTGACCAAAGCCTTCAAAGTCTCGAAGAAGAAATCAAGGAAGCTCGTTCAACTCTAGCTAATATCATTTCGGTCAACAAAAGGATTTTAAATGATTCTGACCTATTTATAGACGGGATCATGACTAAGGATTCTTTGGAAAAGGATCCCGGCAAAATTTTCGGATTGACAACTTATGCATTCGCCACTTTAAACTTCACTATTACAGAGCAAGAGCTGAGTTCTGAAAGAACTATTCTTGGTAGGAAAAACCTTCATGAAAAATCACGGATATCATTTCAGGATTACCTGCGCATGGTAGACTTTGAGATAATCATCAAAAATTTTTGGAACAATAAAGTCGGCCCATTTTTTATCGAAGCGAAAATGATGGTGGTATATAATCGGTTTTTGAAAGAACGGCCTATCTCCTTTGAGGATATTGAAAAAATACTGAATGAGGAGAAGTTTCTCAATCTTGTGGCAGCAACGAATTCATTTAATCTTCGATTTCTCGTTTTACTGGAAAACCTCGATAAGGATTTGGAAGAGGCATTGGCATTAATGAAGCAAGAAGAGGATGATTTGAACTCCAAACATTGACTTCATTTCTTATCAATTATTGCTTGGAGAGCTATTTTTTAGGTTTATACAAGTTTGAATGGCGATGAAATCGAGTAGTTAAACACCTATCAGAAATTCTAAATCAAGTTGACTTTTTCCAAAAACTCTAACTTGAATCTTGGAGGTCAGCAGCCAAAATAATCCTTAAAAACAGCTTATTATAACCTTCATTTTTTCAATAATAAGATTCAAAAAATCCAATTTATTATACTATTTTGAATTGAATTCTCTTCGTAATCACTTATTTTCAGATAAATAAGTGATTAACTCGAATAGTAATATTTTTAGTAAGCATGAAAGTTTTAGCAGATACATTTTTCCCGCATTTCATCAATGAGATAAAACCTTCTCCCTTTAATTTAAAATGTCACGGGAAGTTTTTCATATCCACTCAAAACCCAACTTGAGGAATAGTATTTAATGTTTTGGCTTGCCTTTCTCTACCTCATAAATTTTTAATTAGATGAAGAATTCAATAATAAGTTCAATAGCTAATACGATTAAGATTTTTCTACTTTCCTTTTTTGTCCTGTTGGCCTTGCAGCTAAAAGCTCAGGAAATTCAGTTAGAAACAATCTCTATTTCCAATGGACTTGCGTCTCCGCAAGTCATGGATGTGATGCAAGACAGCTATGGCTTGATATGGCTGGCAACGGGAAACGGGGTTCAGCGCTACGATGGCTATACTTGGAAGACCTTTCGGAATACGATTGGAAATCCAAACACGCTGCAAAACAATGTGACTTTTGACATCGAGGAGGATAAAAATCATGATCTGTGGATCGCAAGTGACAAAGGAGTTACTAAATATGATAGGTCCAATAACACTTTTACCAATTATGATTTTGAGCAAATTTTTGACTTAGCTCTAGGGTCCGGGAGGGCATTCAATATACTTGCTGATTCTCAAGGAAGAATTTGGGCTACCACAGCGGCTAAAGAAATTGTGTTGTTTTCACCTGAGAATGACACTTGGGTTTTGGCCCCTTACCTGCATTTGGAAGGGACTAAACAGGAGAGATCTGGTCTCAGTTTTCCCCTAATTGAAGATAAGGAAGGCGGAATTTGGTCAGGCTCGACTACTTATGGATTAATGCATTTTCAGAAAGGTGGCGGAGGATTTAAACCCATTGATTTAGGCCAGTTTGTGGATTTTGCTTCTATCATCAATGGGATTACATCACTCTATTTTGACAAAGACGGCATACTTTGGATTACAAGTAGACTCGAGATTCATAAGTATAACCTTGCTACTGAAGAGCTGAAAATGATCACCGAATACGACTATTCGCTCGAAGATGTATACAGCTCATTGAATTCTATCAATGAAGATCGGGATGGTAATATTTGGGTTTTAAATAATTTCAGAGGGGTATTGAAGTTTGAAGGGAATACAGATTCTTTTCAGGAGGTCCTTATTCCTGGCAATAGAAAAATCAATTCAGGCGGATGGACTCATCGCTTTACTAAAATGCTAATTGATTCTAGTGGGATTATTTGGTTTGGCTCTCTGAGCAATGGGCTTTTCAAATACGATCCCATTAACAAACCTTTCAAGTTTTATAGCAACCAAGCAGATGACCCAAAATCAATTAGCCCAGGAGGCGTTTATGGACTGTATGCTTCCACCATCAATCCTGGAAAAGTATTTATTGGAACTCGTGGACATGGAATTAATATTTTTGACGATTCTGATAAATCCATCACTAAGGTGAATTTTTCCTCAGATAGAGATATGTTCGGAGGTTCTGCCCGGTCTGTTTATGAGCAAAAAGATGGTACTATTTGGGTAGGAACATGGGGAGATGGCTTGATAAAAATGGATAAAGATTACAATGAAATCAAGCGTTACAAAAATGATCCAGAGGATAAAAATAGTCTTATCAACGATCAAGTCAGGGTAATAAAAGAAGACCGCACAGGCAAACTCTGGATTGGTACAAATGGAGGATTAGATGTTTTTGATCCAAAAACAGAAACCCATAAGGAAATGGTCAGCCAGTACGCCAAATCCTATTCTGATGAGATCATCGCTAAGGTGAAAGGATGGCTGGAAAATGATAAGGCCTTGGCAATCATAGATAAGGTCACCGATAATCAAGAGCTCACCAAAGAAGTAGAAATCACAGAAAAAGCCACCTACTTCTTAGTTACTGTAGGTGAAGGAGATCTTGCAAGTATGGCTGATTTTGGTTGGCTGAGAAATCCTTCAGGTGAAACAATTGCTGGAATGGAATCTTTTGGTGACAGTTATTTTGCAGGAGGAGCTCCAAAAAACAGATTACTTATCACCCAACTTGAACTTACGCCCGGCACTTACTCTTTGCGCTATTCCTCTGATGATAGCCATCATTACAATAGTTGGAATGCCCCAGAACCAGAGTTTGTACCGCTTTACGGAATAGCTATTTTCAAACAGGAAAACCAAGCAGAGAGCCAGGCAAAAGTGGTGAATATCAATGAGCAAAATGCTGAAATAGTCATTCAGGATCCCAATATCTCCGACATTGAAATAGGCAAGAAATTCATTTGGATTGCAAGCCTAAATGCTGGTCTTACCCAAATAGATCCAGAATCAAATACAGTTAAATACTACACCAGTGATCCTCTGGATCCTACTACACTGAGTAGCATACAAGTGCATGATGTCTTTGAGGATGAAAACGGTCTAGTCTGGATGGCAACCTACGGAGGCATTAATGTTCTGGATCCCACTACCGGCGAAATCACCAAATACACGGAGGAAGATGGCTTGCCAACAAACTTTTTGGAAACTATTCTTCCTGGAGAAAACGGGGAAATGTGGCTTTCTTCTAGAAATGGGCTAATCCAAATGATCCGAAATGAATCTCTGAATAAAGTAACCTTTATCAATTACAATAAAGATGATGGAATCGGCGGTGATGTATTCATATCGTTGGCTGCTGAAAAAACTCCAGATGGTGATTTTTATTTTGGTGGAGATCATGGTTTAACCACATTCTCTACCATCGCATCAAACAAAGTTCCGCCATCTGTTATCATCTCCAATCTTTCGATTTCAAATCGCTCTGTATATGATATGACAGAGGAATCTCCACTAGAGGAAGATCTTCTTTCTACCAGAGCCATCACACTTAGATACGATCAGAATGATCTCAGTTTCGAATTTGCTGCACTCCATTATGCCAATCCTTCTAAAAATCAGTATGCGCATATGATGGAAGGGCTGGATGAAGATTGGATTTATGACAACAGAAATTTTGCCTCCTATACCAATCTTGAACCTGGCACCTACACTTTCAAAGTCATCGCTTCCAATGCATACGGGGTGTGGAACGAAGAGGGCACTTCACTCCTAGTCACAATTCTTCCTCCTTGGTGGAAAACCTGGTGGGCATACACCCTTTATTTAGTGGCGCTTGGGCTAGTAATATTTGTGGCTTATTCCGAATTGAAAAGAAGAATTAGAGTGAAGGAAAGAGCACAAAGCTTGGAGCGGGAAGTGGCCCAATCCAAAGAAATAGAGAAAGCCTACACCAAATTGAAAGCTACTCAATCGCAATTGATCCAATCGGAAAAAATGGCTTCCCTTGGAGAACTTACTGCAGGCATCGCCCATGAAATTCAGAACCCACTGAATTTTGTGAATAACTTCTCAGAAGTCAGCGTGGAATTGATCGATGAGATGCAGGAGGAATTGGCTCAGGGTAACGCACAACTGGCAATTGAGATATCAAATGATCTGAAGGAAAATCTGACAAAAATCAACCATCATGGGAAGCGGGCAGACTCCATAGTCAAAGGGATGCTAGAGCACAGCCGAGTAAACTCACGTGATGTACAAGCTACCAATCTCAATGCTCTTGCTGATGAATTTTTACGCCTAAGCTACCATGGCTTACGCGCAAAAGACAAAAGTTTTAATGCTGATTTCTCCACAGAATTAGCTCCGAATCTGCCAAAGGTGGATGTGGTCAGTCAGGATATCGGAAGAGTAATTCTGAACCTGATAAACAATGCCTTCTATGCTGTGGATAGTAAGTCAAAAGAACTGAAAAGCAAGGATGGTGAATTGGGAGATTATAAACCAAAGGTTACTGTAAGATCCAGATTAGTAGATCTGGCAGGGAATACAGGCGGAGTAGAAATAGCTGTGGAAGATAATGGCGGAGGAATTCCCAAAGCCATCAAAGACAAGATTTTCCAACCATTCTTTACCACCAAACCTACTGGCAGTGGCACGGGGCTAGGCTTATCGCTGAGTTATGATATCATTAGGGCTCACGGCGGAGATCTGAGAGTGAAAAGCAGGGAAGGAGAAGGAACCGAGATGATCATCTTTTTGCCGATCAAAGAGCAACTAGTTTAAAATCGCCTTGGCTGATGCAGACAGACCTTTCGAAACCGACAAACACTGATTGATTATATGCCGACTAGCTTTAGCCTGGCTGGCTTATGTCCTTTGAAAATCAAGTAAAAACCCATGAAAAGCACCGAAGCGCTAAAAGCAGAAAACAAACAACTCCAAGAGGCATTGGAACAAAGGACCTTGGAACTAACTGCCAAAAACCGCGAACTTGAGATACAGAACTCATTGGAGCGAATAAGAGGGATTGCCATGGGAATGAGTAAACCTGATGATCTACTTGAAATCGCTGAAAATATTTTTGCTGAACTGAAAAAACATGGTTTCGATTCGCTCCGAAACACCATGATCAATATTTATCAAGATCAGCTGGATTCCTTACTCAATTATGATTTTTCTCCTAATTCTGGTAAAACCCTTACCACCATCCAATACAAAAGTCACCCTTTAACAGAAAACTTAATCAAGGAAACACGGAGTTCAAAAGACGTATTCTCTGAATTTCAGGTAAAAGGAAAAAAGCTTCAGGAATGGAGGGATTATAGAAAAGGAATGGGTGAAAATGACGATCCCGCACTGGATAACACATCCATCCTCAGCTATTATTTCTTTTCCTTCGCAGCTGGTTCCATAGGTATCTCCACCTATGAGCCTATCAGTTCTGACAAATTGGAAATTCTCAAGTCATTCAAAAACACCTTTGAACTAACCTATAAGCGCTATTTAGACATCCAAAATGCTTTAGCCCAAGCAAGAGAGTCACAAATTGAAGCAGCCTTGGAAAGATTGAGAGCCAGAAGCTTGTCCATGCAAAAAAGTGAGGAATTAGCTGATGCCTCCATTTTATTGGAAGAGGAGATCCGGAAGTTAGGAATTGAGAATTGGGGATGTGCTTTTCATATCTACGATGAGGAAACAACCAGCGGAAAGCCTTGGGATTTGGAATGGTTTACGTCCATGGCTGGAATTCTCCCATTTTATAAAACTCCCCGCGAAAATATTTTCCTCAGGTACTATGAAGAAAGTAAAAAAGGGAACCCACTTTATATTCAGGAATTTGGTCCAGACGTCATCAAGGAGCATTATGAATACCTCAAAACTTTACCTGTCTTAGGTGAAGCTTTAACAGATTTACATAATTCTGGAGTACCTCTTCCCGAAAAACAAATTGACCATGTGGCATTTTTCAAGCATGGTCATTTGTTGTTTATTACCTACAAACCTGTCCCGGAAGCACATGATATTTTCATTCGATTTGCCAAGGTTTTCAATCAAGCATATACCAGATTCTTAGACTTAGAAAAAGCGGAGGCACAAGCGCGAGAGTCTCAAATAGAAGTTGCATTGGAGAGAGTAAGAGCAAAAACTATGGGTATGCACAGTTCTGATGAATTATTAGAAATAGTTGATCTCCTCTATGCTGAATTATCACACTTAGATGTAGCTCTTGCCCGAGTCGTACTTTTAACTATTAATTCAGAAACTAAAGCAATGCATTGGTGGATGGCAAGTCCGGAGAAGGAAATCAAGACGCATGGGTTTTTAGTTCCTCCTAACAATCTGCCTATGACTTTATCAATGATTGAGGCTTGGGAAAATAAAAAAAGTGCTTGGAGTTATCACTTAAATGGAAAAGATAAAAAAGACTATGATAATTTTCTATTTGCAAAATCGGAGCTTGCTCAGTTACCTGAAGAGGTAAAGATGGCAATGTCTTCTGCGAGGCAAATGCATGTTTCAGGGTATTGCAATAATTTTGGTCTTTTAACTACTTCTACTCTGAAACCTCTTTCCAGCACCAATTCAAGTCTTTTGGAACGTTTTGGATTAGTTTTCCAACAAACTTATACCCGCTTCCTAGATCTTCAAAAAGCCGAAGCCCAAGCTAGGGAAGCGGAGATTCAGTTGGCCTTAGAAAGGGTCAGAGCAAAGACCATGGCGATGCAATCCAGCGATGAATTGACCATAGCAGCAACGGAGATGTTCAGTCAAATCAAGGGTCTTGGACTTAACCCTTGGAGCTGTGGTTTTAATATTTTTAATGATGATAAGACGGTCATTTCACAATGGGTGAGTACGGGAGATGGAAGACCCATCGAGCCATTTGATACACCTACCACAAAAGGTATTTTTAAACGAATTGTCGAGGACTCAGAGAAGGAAGAGACCCTACGTATAGAAAAGATAGGGGGAAAGAAATTAAAGGATACATATAATTATATGGCCTCTCTTCCTACACTTGACAAAATATTTGAAGAGTTGGATAGTGCCGGGATAGCCTTACCCAAAAAGCAAGTTGATTACGCCGCTTATTTTAAGCAGGGATATTTGATGTTCATCACCTATGATGAGGTACCTGAGTTTCATTCCATCTTTAAGCGATTTGCCAAAGTTTTCGAACAAACCTACACCCGCTTCCTCGACCTCCAAAAAGCCGAAGCCCAAGCTAGGGAAGCGGAGATCCAACTGGCACTGGAGCGGGTGCGTGCCCGAACCATGGCAATGCAAAAATCCGAAGAACTTGCAGATGTGGCATTTATCCTCTTCGAGCAACTTAGAAGCTTGGGTGGTACCCTTTGGGGAACCGGCTTTGGACTTTGTGAAGAAAACAGTGAAAAGGATGAGTTTTGGTTTGCAAATGAAAATGGAGTCTTGCCCCCAGTTGCTATTCCCAACACCACAGATGCCGCGCACAAGCAGATGCGTCAAGGCTGGCAAGAGAAGTTCGAACTTCTGTCTATCGAAAAATCCGGCAAGGCGTTAAGTGATCATTACGATTACATGCTATCCCTTTCAGAAGTACGACCATTCTTCCAGAAAATCATTGATGAAGGCCTTTCTTTCCCTGAAAACCAGGAATGGAATGCTGCTTATTTTTCCAAGGGTTATCTGTTGATTATCACTTTAGAGCCTTATCCCGACAAGAAGATTCTACAACGCTTCGCAAACGTGTTCGAGCAAACCTACACGCGATTTTTGGATCTTCAAAAAGCAGAAAGACAAGCAAGAGAAGCGCAAATTGAAGCAGCCTTAGAAAAAATACGAAGTAGAACCATGGGAATGCAGCATAGTAATGAATTGCCTGATGCCGCTCATGTGCTTTTCAATGAAGTTAGAAAATTGGGAATTCCAGCATGGAGCTGCGGATACAATATTCTCTCTGATGACAAAAAATCCTCTTTGTGCTGGATGAGCAGTGAAAATGAAGTACAACCATCATTTAGACTTCCACTGACAGAACATATTAGTTTACAGCCGTGGTATGAGGCCATCATTAAAGGTGAAGACTTATTTGTATATGAGCAGGGTGGTGAAGACTTAGTGGAGCATTATCGTTACTTGGGGGAATTGCCAGATTTGAAATCCGTTTTTGCCCAATTTGATGCGGCCGGTATTTCACTTCCTACTTTCCAGGTTAATCACTTGGCCAAATTCGACCAAGGATTTCTATTGTTTATTACCTACGAGCGGGTACCAGGAGCACATGATATTTTCCAAAGGTTTACCAAGGTTTTCAACCAAACCTATACTCGTTTTCTAGATCTAAAAAAAGCAGAAGCGAGAGCCAAAGAATCTCAAATCGAAACAGCATTAGAACGCGTGCGATCCAGAACTATGGGTATGCAGCAATCCGAGGAGCTTGGAGATGTGGCAACTATCTTATTCAACGAGATGAATGGATTAGTGTCCAATCTCTGGACCTGCGGTTTTGTCCTATGTGAAGAAAATCGCAAGGAAGACGAGTGGTGGCTAAGTATGGATACCGGTTTCACTCGAGGTTTTTTCCTACCAAACGTAGGTGATTTTGCACATGCTTCCTTATATGAAGGATGGCAAAAAGGTGAAGCTTTACGCTCTGTTGTTTTGGAAGGAGATGCACTCTCTGAGCATTACAATTGGCTGGTAAGTTTGCCTATCGCGAAGAAGGTCTTTGATGAGATGGACGAAAAAGGCATCGAGCGACCAACTTGGCAAAAGTTGCATGCAGCCTATTTTAAAACAGGGTATTTGGTCATCATTACCGCAGTGCCTTGTGCAGAGGAAGAAATCTTCAAGCGCTTTGCACAAGTATTTGACTTGACCTACACCCGTTTTCTTGACTTGCAGCAAAAAGAAGAACAAGGCAAAAAACTTGTCGAAGAAAAGCTAAGGCTGGAGCGTACCCTGAAGGACCTTCAGGCCACCCAAGCTCAGCTGATCCAATCCGAAAAGATGGCTTCGCTGGGTGAACTTACAGCCGGCATCGCCCACGAGATTCAGAACCCATTGAATTTTGTGAATAACTTCTCGGAAGTCAGCAGTGAAATGTTTGACGAGCTGATAGAAGAAATAGAAAAGGGGGATATGGAAGAAGTGAAAGCGCTCTCTGCTGATATCAAAGAAAATCTGATCAAAATCAAGCATCATGGCAAGCGAGCTGACTCCATCGTCAAAGGCATGCTGGAGCATAGTCGATCAAGTTCAGGAGAAAAGACCCTGACCGATATCAATGCCCTTGCAGATGAATTCCTAAGGCTTTCCTACCATGGTATCCGAGCCAAAGACAAAAGTTTTAATTCAGACTTTAAGCTGGAACTAGATCCTCAGCTCCCAAAGGTAAATATCATTGGGAAGGATATTGGCAGAGTCATTCTGAATTTGGTAAACAATGCTTTCTATGCCTGTGCTGAGCGAAGCCGAGGTGCAGATAATGATTTTCGCCCTGAGGTATTAGTCTCTACCAAAAGATCTCTAAACGGGGTAGAACTTTCTGTAAAAGACAATGGTAATGGAATCCCAGACTCCGTGAAAGATAAAATCTTCCAACCATTCTTTACCACCAAGCCGACGGGATCAGGAACAGGATTGGGCTTGTCTCTGAGTTATGATATCGTCAAGGCACATGCAGGGGAAATTCGAGTCCTAAGCACGGTAGGTGAAGGAACCGAGATGGCGATCTTTTTGCCAATAGAAGAATAGGCCATAAAATAAACCACTGTACTGATGCCTCAGAATTTTTGATTCAAAAGCGTTTTTTACCTAGGCATAAAAGAATTCCAAGTATTCTTTACCATTTTTACTCTAAACATAGTAAACCTAACTGCCTAATGAAATTTAAGTATTCCCCCTATTTAGTCTTTTCCTTTTTCTTTCTATTTTCCTTCACTACGCTGGCAAGTGTAGACACCGTCGCGACTTACAGTGCTTCCATGCAAAAAGAAATCAAAGCTGTAGTGATCACGCCAAAAGATTACAACGAATCCAAGGATTATCCAGTCGTCTACCTGCTTCATGGCTATTCAGGAAACTATAAGAATTGGATCGAAAAAGTCCCTCAAATAGAAAGCCTTGCAGATTTATACGATCTGATTATCGTCACACCCGATGGTAATTTTGGAAGCTGGTACTGGGACAGTCCAGAAGTGGGAGACTCAAAATATGAGACTTACGTGAGCGAGGAATTAGTTGAGTTTATTGACCAAAAGTATAGCACAATTCCAAATCGTGAAGGACGGGCCATCACGGGTTTAAGTATGGGAGGTCATGGTGCACTTTACCTTTCTTTTCGTCATCAAGACACTTATGGAACAGCCGGAAGCTTAAGTGGAGGAGTAGATATTAGCCCATTTCCAGAAAACTGGGAAATGAAAAAATACCTAGGAACCAAAGCAGAAAACCCTGAGCGCTGGGAAGAATATTCTGTGATGTACCAAAGCAATCGTCTGATTCCAAACAAATTAAAATTAATCATCAGCTGTGGTACAGAAGATTTCTTTTACGATGTCAATGTAAAGCTCCACGAAAAACTAGCCTATAATAATATCCCCCATACATTTACCACAGGTCCTGGAGGCCATACCTGGGAATATTGGGCGGATGCAGTGCAATACCAATTGCTATTTTTTCATAACTATTTTGAGCAGTCAAAGTAGCCTATCTTACTCCTGTGTTTTTCAACATTATCTAATTAATCTCATTCAATGATTAACCGCCGTGATTTCATAAAGCAAACCGGACTTGCCGTATCTGCTGCAAGTTTTGGACTAGCTGGATTCAATTCCCCGAAGGCTAAAGATTACAAAATGGGACTTCAGCTTTTTACGATCAGAGCTCCCATGGCAGAAGATCCAAAACTAGCTTTAAAAACAATTGCTGGATTTGGCTATCAGGATACCGAAACTTATGGTTATGATGGTGAAAAACAGGAATTCTATGGAATGCCGGCTACTGATTTCAAGAAGGTTTTGGAAGATAATTCTCTGGTAAGCACCTCTGGTCACTACGATTTTATCAAGTATTTCAACGGATCCTCCGAGGACTTGATGCGATATACAGATCAAAGCATTGTAGGAGCTCATGCCCTAAACCAAAAGTATATTACCTGGCCATGGCTAGATCCAGAGTCCCGCTCCATTGAAAAATTCAAGATCTTAGCTGATAAGCTGAATTTGATTGGAGAAAGAGTGAACAAAGCCGGACTTGGCTTTGCCTATCATAATCATGATTTTGAGTTTATTGACCATAACGGTGAAATAGGCTATGACATCATTTTGCAAAATACAGATCCAGAGCTAGTCAAACTTCAGATCGACCTGTATTGGGTCGCACATAGCTCTCCACTATCTGCCCATGAACTTTTCATGAAAGCGCCAGGCAGATTTGTCATGTGGCATATCAAAGACATGGATAAAGTTTCGAGAGACTATACCGAAATGGGGAATGGATCAATTGATTACACCAAAATTCTCCCAGCTGCTAGCCTCTCCGGAATGGAATACTACTACATTGAGCAAGGAGGGAATTTCGCGCAAAACCCTATTCAAAGCGTAAAAGAAAGTGCTACCTATTTTAAGAAGAATCTGATTAACTTATTTGCTTAGGGGTCATCCCAAACATTTCCCCCTTTATACAGAAAAACAGTCAGAAGCTAAGGGCTCAATCATTAGGACAAGCACATCTCTGTACGCCCATAAATCCACCAACGGTGCGGAAATCACGTTACTAAGCGATAATTTTAAAAATAAAATAGTCATATATGGAATCGAGCATGTTCAATCCTACTCAGATTGGGATTTTTAGATCATATAAAATTCTATTTGACCAAAGAAAACCAAATATAAACATATGAAAAAGAGATACTTATTAGGCGTGGGCCTGATGCTGCTTCTCGGCAGCAATGTCCAAGCACAAGATGAAGTGATCGAAAAGATCATCAAAGAGGAAACTGAAAACTCCCAACTCAAGCAGATAGGACACGAATTGATGGACGGTATCGGCCCAAGATTGGTAGGTTCCCCTCAAATGCAAAAAGCGCACGATTGGGCAGTTGCAAAATACAAAGGCTGGGGCATAGAAGCTCGCAATGAGCAGTGGGGCGAATGGAGAGGCTGGGAAAGAGGAATTACCCACATCGATATGGTGGCTCCTTGGACAAAATCCTTGGCAGGGCAGCAATTGGCTTGGAGTCCATCTTCTCCAAAAGGTGGGGCTCAAGGTGAAGTAGTGGTAATCCCTGAACTAGCAGATGAAGCTGCTTTCAAAGCATGGCTTCCTTCTGTAAAAGGCAAATATGTAATGATCTCCGCTCCTCAGGTGACAGGCCGTCCTGATTACAACTGGGAGGAATTCGCTACTGAAGAATCTTTCGAGAAAATGAAAGAAGAACGTACTGAATCTAATACAGCTTGGAACCAGAGACTTCAAAAAACAGGTCAAGGCAGAAGAGAATTACCTATCGCACTTGAAGATGCAGGGGCACTAGGTATCATCACTTCTTACTGGTCTCAAGGTTTCGGAGCAAACAAAATCTTCTCCGCATCAACTAAAAAAGTACCTACTGTTGATCTTTCTTTGGAGGATTATGGCTTGCTTTTCAGATTGGCTGAAGGTGGCGAAAAACCAATGATCAACCTTAATGCGCAATCTAAAGAAAACGGCATGGTTCCGACTTTCAACACAATTGCTGAAATCAAAGGAACTGAGAAGCCTGACGAATATGTGATGCTTTCTGCACACTTTGACTCATGGGATGGCGGTACTGGTGCTACGGATAACGGAACTGGTACAATCATGATGATGGAAGTGATGCGAGTATTAAAAGAAGTATATCCTAACCCTAAGCGTACAATCTTGGTAGGTCACTGGGGTTCTGAAGAGCAGGGACTGAACGGTTCTAGAGCTTTCGTAGAAGACCACCCTGAGATGATGCCTAAAATCCAGGCGCTTTTCAACCAGGATAACGGAACCGGTCGTGTGGCCAACGTATCTGGACAAGGCTTCATTCATAGCTATGAGTATTTGGGTAGATGGATGTCCAAAGTACCTCGCGAGATCACCAGAGATGTGGAAACTACTTTTCCTGGCAATCCAGGAGGTGGCGGATCTGACTATGCCTCCTTCGTGGCAGCTGGTGTTCCGGCATTTTCATTGAGCTCTTTGAACTGGTCTTATTTCAACTATACTTGGCACACTAATTTAGATACTTATGATAAAATTGTGTTTGATGACGTTCAGAATAACGTGATCATGGCAGCAATCATGGTTTATATGGCGAGCGAAGAGGACGACATGGTATCCAGAGAGGTACGTGTACCACTCGGAAGAGGTGGTGAGCCGGCAGAATGGCCAGCAGTAAGATCTCCTACTAGAAAAGGTGGAGTAGAATAGTATTAACCTCTTATCTATATATTAAAAGCCACGGGAAACTGTGGCTTTTTTGTTTTTATTTACCGCAGATGGCACCAGCAACCCTCTCTCCCACATAGAGAATTAGGTTATAGCCCAAATTCCTTTGCTTAAGTAAAGAATACTCTAAAACAAAAATATAAAAACCTGCCGTACAGAATTCACGGCAAAAGCATTCATATATAAATGCCGCACTCTCGAAATTAAGCTCTGCCAACTCTGCGGGACTTTATGGGCTTTGCGGTTAATAATATTTTTCAATATCCTCATTTCCACGCCATATTAGCGCAACAGCAAAACCTTTTGTAAATTCCTGATAAATCCCCTTGTCATGAATAGATTTCTTGCACTCTTTCTTCTGGCTTTTATCCTTATACAACCTAGTGTTTTTGCACAGCAAAAAATCCTAAAAGAAGCAATTGATAGAGCTCAGACAGAAGGGTTTTCTGGAGTAGTACTCGTAGCAGAAGATGGCAAAATACTTCTCGAAGATGCGATGGGAATGCGAACCTATGAAAATCGTGTACTCCTACACGAAAGCGATATTTTCGAATTAGCTTCCCTATCTAAGCAATTCACTGCAATGATGGTTATGATTTGCAAGGAAAAAGGACTTCTGAGTTTTGATGATCAGCTTTCGAAGTACATCGAAACTCCATACCCGGGAATTACCATTCGTAATCTTCTCACCCATACCAGCGGATTACCGGATTATCAGGCCGTAATGAATCAGCATTGGGACAAAAGCAAAGTAGCCGGAAACCCTGAGATTCTTGAATACCTGCGCAAATACAAACCAGCGAAGTCATTTGAACCTGGCGACAAATACGAATACAGTAATACGGGCTATGTTCTTCTTGCTAGTATTGTGGAAAAAGCAACTGGAGAGGATTTCGTAGAACTTATGCGGGAGTGGATTTTTAAGCCTCTTGCCATGAAAAACACGGACATCCGATCTTTGGAGGAAAAAGCGAAGGTTAAGAATTTTGCCGCAGGACACATCAAAGATGGGAACGGCAATTATGTAAATGCAAATACATTCCAATCCTCCGATTACACAATTTGGCTGGGCAACAGAAAAGGCCCGGGAAGAGTCAGCAGCAATGCAGAAGATTTGCTGAAATGGGATCAGGCTCTTTATACCGAAAAGCTAGTTTCCAAAAAGACCATGGAAGAGGCTTATAGTGCATTCAAGCTAAACGATGGAACACGCAGCTATTACGGATTTGGCTGGGAGATAAAGCCTCAAAGTCCATTTGGGAAAATGGTCATGCATACTGGTGGAAACCCTGGATACTCAACGATCATCGTTCGCTATTTGGAAGAAAATAAAACCATCATCATCCTAAACAATAATGCTCACCCAGATATGATGAGACTAGTGGAAGCAGCTACCCTTTCTTTGGGGAAATGGTAACTGCTTCCTACAAAATCAATCGCCCAAAGCAGGCATTCTAAAAGTACTCACCACAGGAGTTTCATGCTCTTTTGCCATGATTTCTTCAAATTTCTTAATCAAATCCGGGTGATCAGCAGCAATATTGTTCTGCTCCAGAATGTCCTTTGAAAGATCATACAACTCGATTTCCAAGTTATTTTCCTTAACTATATTCTGACGTACGGCTTTCCAGTTTCCCATTCTTACGGCTTGCTGACCGCCAGTTTCGGGAAATTCCCAATAGAGATAGTCATGCTTATCTTGTTCTTTCCCCATCAATTCCGGCAGGAAGCTTTTTCCATCCAAATTTTCAGGAACAGATGCGCCTACCAACTCGGCCAGGGTAGGGAAAATATCGTAAAAAACTGAAATGTGATCCGAGGTACTCTTCTCAATCTTTCCTGGCCAGCTTACCAACATTGGAACTCGAATACCTCCTTCGTATAGGAAGCCTTTTGTTCTTCCAAAGCCGTTAGTGAAAGGAGCAGAGCTTTCGAAATGCTCATAATCTACCCCACCTACATAAGTTGGACCATTGTCACTGGTTACGATGATCATGGTATTTTCTTCCAAACCAAGCGCTTGTATCTTAGCTCTAATTTCCCCTATCTGCTGATCAAGCTTGGTGATCATCGCCGCATAAGTAGCATTTGGATATTGATTAGGAAAATAGCCTTTGTTGCCATTATAAGGTTCTTCAGATCCAAATTCGGAAATATATTCCTGTCGATCTTCATTCGGAATCTGCAAAGGAACATGTGGAAGCGGAGAAGCATAGTATAGGAAAAATGGCTCATCCTTATTTTCCTGGATGAAATTCATCGCCTTTTCATGCATCAAATCCGGTGCATAATCATTCTGCTCATATTTGGCATAACTCGCCGGATCATTTGGATCATCACCTTCCCCCAGTTTGGTAGCCGGAACGACCAAGTCATTATCCAACATCACTTTTTCTTTGTTTTCCCAAAGGTGTGTTGGGTAGAGATTGTGAGCTTGACGCTGGCAATTGTATCCGTAGAAATAGTCAAAACCCAAGTTATTTGGAATTCCTTCCGTCAATGGCGCACCCAAACCCCACTTACCTACAATACCTGTTTTATAACCAGCTCTTTGAAGCATCTTGCTCATGGTCTCTGTTTCTGCAGGGAGATTTCTCTGCCCCTCAAGGTTTGGATCTGCAGAAGCTTTGGCATAATCCCATACATCTCCACGCTCTTTCATAGCATCATTTCCGCGTATATAAGAATGCCCCATATGCATTCCTGTAAGCAAAACGGATCTCGCAGGAGCGCAAACTGGTGCACCGGAATAATGATTCGTAAAAATCATTCCTGTCTCTGACAAGGCATCAATATTCGGCGTTTTGATTTTCTTCTGACCTTGATAACCTACCTCACCAAAACCTAAATCATCGGCCAAAATAAAAATTATATTGGGCTTAGTGGGCTTCTGTTCTTCAGCTTCTTGGCATGAAAAAAATGAGAGTACTAGAATTAGAGAGAGAATATTTCGTGTCATAGCAATGTGTTTTCAAATTCGAAACTAAAGCAATTCGAGGGCTTTTGTAAGCCGCTCATCCCTATTTCCAGAAATTAGATAAAAAGGAAAACCGCTTTCCTTCGCCAATTTGGTGTATAAATCAAGAAAGTAATTTCGCATCTCCAATTCTGGATATTCCCGCAAAGGGTCTGGTGTCCAGGGTAAATCGGTATCGGTAAGAAAGATTTTAGCATACTTTCTGGCAGTTATTTGCTCTAATACCCAAGGATCAGTCTTCCCAAATCTATGCTCCGACCAAATGTGGATAACTCGCAAATCTGTATCACAAAAAAGATACTTTTCCGCTCCTTTAGCTATCTCATCTTCCAAGGCAACCTGCCCTTTCCCTATTTCCAACAAATCCTCATACCGATATTCTCTACCTAACTGATCTAAGTATTCACGTGCATATTCTGGCACCCAAGGCTCCCCAAAGTGATTAGCCAGATCTTCTGCCAGTGTGCTTTTGCCTGTTGATTCTGGACCGAGAATTAAGATTCGTTGTGGATTGGGCATTGATAAGGTTTTTTACCGCAGAGGCCACGGAGTCAATACGGAGGGGCGCAAAGCAGAATTTTAAGTGGTATGAATAAGGCTGAAAGCCCAAGATACTTAAGCCCAGCCTAACGGGCTGGGTTAGCAATTATTTAGTTTCCCTTAGCTCTGAAAGAGCGAAATAATATCTAATTATAAAGCATAAATCTCATGTCTTCTCGCTGATTTGGTCCAAGCAATTAATCCTATAATCGCCAAAATAGTGAAGAAAAGGTATTGAAATGATGTCAGGATCAGTCCTTTGTAAAAATAAAGTGGTACAGCCACCAAATCAGTCAAAATCCAAAATATCCAGTTTTCCACTTTCTTTTTTGCCATCAACCACATCCCTACAAAAGCTGAAGCAGTAGTGAAGGAATCCCAATACGGCACATCGCTGTCGGTGAAATTGACCAAAACATATACGAGAACAACATAAGACAACACAAATATTCCTAATGAAACCGCCCAACCCGAAGGTTTGAGCCAAGTCACAGGCAGCTCCGCTTTTCCCTCCTTCGGATGAGTCCAAACATACCAGCCGAAAATAGACATACTGAAGTAATAGGCGTTAATACCCATGTCGGCGTAGAGCTTGTATTGCAAACAAATCCAAACGTAGATGAGCGTAGAAATAATGCCCGTGGGATATACCCAAATGTGCTCCCGCATCGAATAAACCACAGAAGCAATTCCGAAAAACACAGCAATAGCTTCCAGCCAAGTCATCGCAGCAAGGCCTTCCCTTATTCCATCATATAAAAATTGGAATTCCATTATGCGAAGAAAAGGAATAAAATTGTAAGTACTTGTCCGCAGTGGCGGATTGGAGAATTGCCTGGCAGGAAAATACTTAACCAAAAGCGGAAATATCCAGCCAATAAAAATGCCTCCCAACCATGGGAAGCATCTTTAATGGAAAGCAACTTTGATAATCGCTGTTCTTAGAAGTGCTTAACAAGTGGGTAAATAGGCTTTTCTCCATCCCTTTGCATATCCCAAATTAGATCTCCATTCAGCCAAAGCTTCTTAACGATTACAGAATTGCCACTATAACTAAATTCAGCTTGCAATTCATCTATTGATCCATCTTTCCACTCCAAATAGGTGGTTGGTATAGCTTCATCCTCTGATGAATTTAAAATCACATTTAGTATGTACTTATCCACACCCGCCAAAGGCTCCGGTTCTACAATCCTGGGAAAGCTTTTCAAATGGTTAATCTTAGAGTCATAAACCTCCACTTTCTCTCCATCGAGGAGAAAAGAAACTGACAAATCGCTCGCTTCAAGGTGTTTCGGCTCGCTTGGGTCCAATAAATCAACATTCTCTTGATTTACTACATTGAAAAGGAAGGCCACGTCAAGGTTGGTACATCCGCAAGGCTTTTCTGCTTCCTCACAAGAAAACAGTACCAAAACTACCGGAATTAGAACCCAAAAACGTTTGCTGAAAATTTTCATAATTTCATTTTAATGTAAAAAAACTGCTACAAAATATGGATAAAGCGACACGCCAAGATAATTCAAAGAACCTTGAAACATCATTCACATGTAAATGACGGTTCCTTCATTACAAACGCTACAGCAAATTTGTCTACTTCCCCCCAAGCCATTCGCCTAAACGAACTAGTATATCTTAACATATCGCGAATTAAGGATTGCTATCCATATCCGACAATTTGCTGCAAGCTTCAAACTTTCCAAGGAGTTCCTCTGTTCCTTTCGTAACTTTGTCCCCTATGACTTTGAGTACATTAACAGCCAATACATCCATCGATTCCCTCGATCCCAAGGAATTCATTATCATCAAAAACGCCCGGGTGAACAACCTGAAAAGCCTGAGCGTCGCAATTCCAAGAAATAAATTTGTTGTTGTAACCGGGCTCTCGGGCTCTGGAAAGTCTTCTTTGGCTTTCGATACGCTGTTTGCCGAAGGCCAACGCATGTATGTGGAAAGCTTAAGTTCTTATGCCCGCCAGTTTCTCGGCAGGATGGAAAAACCCGATGTGGAATACATCAAGGGTGTAGCTC
The DNA here is from genome assembly GCF_900182815.1 of Algoriphagus winogradskyi. Lineage (GTDB taxonomy): Bacteria > Bacteroidota > Bacteroidia > Cytophagales > Cyclobacteriaceae > Algoriphagus > Algoriphagus winogradskyi. The sequence goes on from NZ_FXUA01000002.1 coordinate 45,557, forward strand.
CGGCCATCGCTATTCAGCAAAAAGTCAATACAAAAAATCCTCGCTCCACCGTAGGGACAACAACAGAAATTTACGATTACCTCAAGCTACTTTTCTCCAGAATAGGGAAAACAATCTCGCCTATTTCTGGGAAAGAAGTAAAGCATCACACCGTCACAGACATCGTGGATTACATTCAATCTTTTGAAGAGGGATCAAAAGTCATGATTTCCTGCCCGCTTCAAATTGAGCGTGGAAGGAAGATCAACCAAGAGTTGGAATTGCTCTTGCAAAAAGGATATACACGGATTTTAATTGACGATGAAGCCTATTTTGTCGAAGATTTGCTTCAGGAAAAAAAGATTCAAAAGGGGAATTATGAGATCTTAATCGACCGTGTGGCTGTTCACAAAAAGGATGAAGACAATCAATTCCGTATTGCTGATTCGGTGCAAACTGCGCTTTTCGAAGGTCACGGAGATTGTAAGATTACCATTCCTGGTCAGGAGACTAAGAGTTTCTCAGATCGCTTTGAACTCGACGGCATGCAGTTCGAGATCCCCTCGGTCAACTTCTTCTCTTTCAACAATCCATTCGGTGCCTGCCGTACCTGCGAAGGGTTTGGAAATGTGCTGGGAATTGACCCCGATCTGGTTATTCCCGAAAAGGACCTTTCAGTCTATGAAGGCGCAATTGCTCCTTGGCGAGGGGAATCCTCACGAGTTTGGGTGGAACCGCTTTTGAAAAAAGGAATCGAGTTTGACTTCCCTATTCATAGAGCTTATGAGGATCTGAATGACAAGGAAAAAGCCTTGCTTTGGACGGGGAACAAGTATTTCAAAGGTCTGGACGCATTTTTCAAAGACCTGGAAACCAAAACTCATAAGATTCAATATCGCGTAATGCTTTCACGTTTCCGCGGTCGTACGACTTGCCCTGACTGTAAGGGAACGCGCTTGCGCAAAGATGCTTCTTATGTAAAAATCGAAGATAAATCCATTCAGGATATCGTGCTGATGCCGATTGACGAAGCATTGCCATTTTTCAATAGCCTTGATCTTCCACCCCATCAGGCAAAAATCGCGAACAGATTGCTGAAGGAAATCCAGAGTCGATTGGAGTATATGGATCAGGTTGGATTAGGATACCTGACTTTGAATCGATTGACCTCTACTCTTTCTGGCGGGGAATTTCAGCGTATCAAATTGGCGACTTCCTTGGGCTCTGCGCTGGTAGGCTCCATGTATATCTTAGATGAACCAAGCATCGGTTTGCATCCAAGAGACACCGATCGCTTGGTCGAAGTGTTGAAGTCACTTCGAGATCTGGGCAACACCGTGATCGTAGTTGAACACGAAGAAAAGGTAATGAAAGCGGCTGATCAGATCATTGATATTGGCCCAGATGCTGGTGTACATGGAGGAGAGTTGCTTTTCCAAGGGACAATAGCTGAACTGATGACCTCCGCTCAGACGCACACTGCCAAATATTTGCGTGGGGAAGAGTTGATTTTCCAGAAAGATGGCAATCGCAAGTGGAAGGATTCAATTACGGTAAAAGGTGCTAGGGAAAATAACCTTAAGAACATTTCTGTAAAATTCCCGCTGAACACGCTCACCTGTGTAACTGGAGTTTCCGGTTCAGGCAAGTCTACTCTGATCAAAAAAGTGCTTTATCCTGCTTTGGGAAAAATGCTGGGTACTGTCATCGACGAAAGTGGAAAGTACGACAAGATCGAGGGAGACTACAAATCCATTTCTCAAGTGGAATTTGTGGATCAAAACCCTATAGGAAAGTCGTCCCGATCTAATCCTGTGACTTATGTGAAAGCCTATGACGCAATTCGTATGCTTTTCTCCGAGCAGCCTATTTCCAAGCAGCGAGGCTATAAACCTGCTTTTTTCTCTTTCAACGTGGATGGTGGTCGCTGTGAAAATTGCGCCGGAGAAGGAATCACCACTGTTGAAATGCAGTTTATGGCAGATATCCATCTCACTTGCGAATCCTGCAAAGGCAAGCGATTTAAGAATGAGATATTGGACGTAAAGTACAAGGAGAAGGACATCTCTGACGTATTGAATATGACCATCGATGAAGCCTTAGATTTCTTTAAGGGAAAGACTCAGATTATCAACAAACTGCAACCACTACAGGAAGTTGGGCTTGGCTATATTGGTATGGGACAAAGCTCCAATACACTTTCTGGCGGGGAAGCGCAGCGTGTAAAACTGGCTTCCTTCCTAGGTAAGGGCGGAACTAAACAGGGTGATCATATCCTATTTATCTTTGATGAACCGACGACTGGACTACACTTCCACGACATCAAAAAACTTCTGCATTCCATCAATGCACTGATCGATCAGGGACATTCAGTAATCATCATTGAGCATAATACCGAGGTGATCAAATCTGCAGATTGGGTAATCGACTTAGGACCAGAAGGAGGAAACAAAGGAGGATATCTGACTTTCGAAGGAACTCCCGAGGATATGATGAAAGAAGAGGGGAACTATACTGCGAAGTATTTGAGGGAGGCTTTTGTGTAATTCATGGCTTTCAGAAGGATGACCGTTCCCTTTTAACTTCTTAATTCTTATTAAATCAAAGACTCGGTATTTTATAAACCTCATCTTAATGGATATATTAGTTCAGGTGTTTTTCGTATCCTAACTTTAAATCCATCATGATCTATCGCATCCTATTTCTATTTTTCCTATCAGTGATTCCACTAGTTACTTTTGCTCAAGAACGAGTAGTGGTTACTGATCCAGACATCAAATTCAGCTATGTTTTGCCAAAAGACTGGCAGGTAAGTGACGACGGCTATGATTATAAGATAATTGCTAAAGAAATAGATAATGCAATCCTATCTATAACCTATCTAGAAAGCGCTCAGGGGACAGAAAATTTTGAATCGGTAGGTGCAAAGCAATCCTTCAACGAAGATTTTCTTTTTGAAATTCAGTACATTTTACCTGAGGAGTTTCCGAATTTAAAAGTGGAGGAAAATGGAACAACTACGATCGATGAAACTCCGGCTAAGTGGGTGAAATTCTCTTATGGCACAAATGGAGATAAAACGGGAGTTTTCTACATGTACCAAAAGCTCAATCAAACCTTCAAAATAACGGCAACTTCTACAGCGGAACAATTCGAAAAAGCGAAGCCATTTTTCACTTCAGTGATCAATTCTTTCAAAGCAGAAATGAGATAGAACGCAGGTTGCGTAAAGTTTACAATAAACCCAATATGCAGATTTGGGGTAGAGGCTTTTTCCAGATCGATGTAAATACTTTCTTTATCCAATGTCAGGTTTTTGACAAGCGTAGTTTTCCCTACCTGCTTAGGCCCCAAGAGCCCAACTACAGGGAAAATCGAGAGACATTCCCGAAGTAGTGGAAGTATTAGCCTTTCACCAAAAAGAAATACCTGGTAAACCTTACCAGGCACTTGTTATTATAGGATGATAGCAACTTTTTCAACTACTCAATCGAATTCATTTCCTACGGGTACTAATCCCAAAAGGAAGGTATAAAGGGCAAAAATTGATAAATGCAGTGACAGTGAAAATAACTGCCAACAGCCCCAGAACTAGTGCCCAGGAACCAGAAATGATACCTGTGAAATACAACACCGCTATGCTGACCGCAAGTAGCAAGCGAATGATTTTGTCCGCGGAACCCATGTTCTTTTTCATTTAATGCATTGATTTACTTTTTGATACGTTCCACCATTAATAACATTTTCAAAGCCGTTTTGCTCCAAAATGCTTTTCGCTTGTCCGCTTCGATTACCAGATCTGCAAAATACTACAATGTTTTTCTTACCCTTGAATTTGGATAGCTGAGAGCCAATCCTATCCAAAGGGATATTTACTGCTCCTTTGACAGATCCAGAAGCAAACTCCCCGGCAGAGCGCACATCTACCAGGAATGCGCCTTGCTGTATTGCTTCAATCAATTTGGTGTTATCGGTAGCTCCGAATATTGCTGATAGAAATCCCATATATTATTGATTTTATGTGTTTTATAAAGATTTTTTTGCGAGATACCAATCCACCTGTTCTAGGGATTTATCCGCTTTTCTTTCTGCCAAACCTTCCAAAGTCTTTGGTGCTCCAACGATCACTTTATCACCTGGTTGCCAGTTTAGTGGCATCGCAACTTTGTACTCGTCAGAAGTTTGAAGCGCTAGCAGGGTTCTTTTAATTTCATCCATATTTCGCCCTACATTCAATGGATAGTACATTATCAATCTAATTTTACCAGTAGGGTCAATTATAAATACCGCCCGAACTGCTGCAGTTTCACTTTCGCCAGGCTGTAGCATGCCATAGAGCTTTGATACTTTCATATCTAGATCCGCGATGATCGGAAAGTTGAACAGTACCCCAGTTTTTTCATCGACCGCATTGACCCAAGCAATATGCGAATGAATACTATCTATACTTAAACCCATCAATTTAGTGTTGTGCTGCTCAAAGAAATCACTTTCCATTGCGAAGCCACTCATTTCGGTAGTACAAACAGGCGTGAAATCAGCAGGATGGGAAAATAAAATCACCCAGCTCCCCTTATTATATTCTGAGAACTTGAGATTCCCTGTAGTAGTTACCGCATCAAAATCCGGTGCCATGTCACCAATTCTTGGTATTGAATTTATTACTTGAGTATCCATGATTAACGTGGTTAGTTAGACTTATTATAAGGGCAATTTCCACCTTTCTTGCGTCTACTACAGCGACTTTTGTCACATAGAAAGCTTTAATTTTCAAGTTAGTATGAACCTATTTTTAGGCCTTTAATCTTGAGGCACAATTCAAGAATGAAGGTGCCGGTAAAAGTAGAAACGCTATAATTTTATAACCAAGATTTATTCAGGCCTTCTTGGACTTGCCAATCTGAAAGCGCTAAAAATCTTTAAAAATTCACTGGTGATTAGACAGCATTTACCATGAAAATCGAAAGTTAGATTAACGATCTTCATGGTAATAATCTTCCACTTTGGTGAGGATTGGCTGGTGGAATAAATAGATTAATTTTTTACTACTTCATTACCTTTCTCTAACCACTCTTTCATTCCTCCAGAATAATTTTTCACCTCATCAAAGCCATTTTTTCTCAAAAGAGAATAGGCTATAGCAGCACGATCTCCACTTTGACAGTGAATTACCACTTGTTTGTCTTTGCTGATTTTATCCAAATTGCTCTCAATAGTACCTACAAAGACATGGTCCGCACCTTGGACATGGCCAGCTTTGAACTCGGTGGTATTTCTAACGTCCACTACCTGTACATCATCCTTTTTTGCCAAGGCCTTAAATTCTTCCATATCGATCACATCAGCCGTCTGCAATTCCAAGTCGTAGGCAGACACATCCTCTATAAATCCATAGATATTATCCAGTCCAACGCGCATCAACTTTCTAGTCAAATCTTCCATCTGGCTTTCCTCTGCGACTAAGATAAATTGCTCTTGATAATTCAGCAGCCAGCCAGCCCAAGTTGAAAATGAATTATTACCTTGAATATTGATGCTGTTTGGTAAGAAACCTTTAGCGAAATCGACTTTATTTCTAGTGTCTATTACTTTCAGCCCATCATTATATGCTTTGAGAAATTGAGCCTTGCTTAGCTTGGCATGCTGAGGAACTTCCACCAAAAGAGGCCTCTCTACCTTATTCAAGTGCTTCATCTTAGCAAAGTATTTAGGGGGCTCAGGTTGACCGTCTAGCAAATAATCCACGAATCCTTTCTCATCAGAAGCATATTGAAATGCCCAATTTCGGATTTTTTCGTACCCTACAGTAGAACTTGGTACAGACCCCAAGGATTTGCCACAGGCCGACCCAGCGCCATGTCCTGGCCATACTTGCACATATTCAGGCAGCTCCGCAAAGCGTTGAATCGATTCATACATTTGCACAGCTCCTTTTTCCTGTGTACCTACGACACCGGCAGCTTTTTCCAACAAATCTGGTCTACCGACATCTCCTACAAACACAAAATCCCCTGTGAAAATCATGACTGGTTTGTCCGTAGCAGGATGATCTGTGAGCAAAAATGAGATGCTCTCAGGAGTATGTCCTGGAGTATGCAAAATTTCCAAGCTTAAGTTTCCGACGTGAATTTTATCTCCGTGTAGAAGTCCTTTATGGTCAAATTCATACTTCCAATCTTTAGGCCCTTCGTCTGACAAGTACATTGTGGCACCAGTCACGGCAGCTAATTCTCTAGATCCACTAAGGAAATCAGCGTGAATATGAGTCTCGGCAATATGAGTAATCTTCATATTGTTTTGTTCTGCGATCTTCAAGTAGACATCCATGTCCCGCTGTGCATCGATCACAATAGCTTCGCCTTTTACCTGACAGCCTATAAAGTAACTTGCCTGTGCTAGGGATTTGTCGTAAACATGTTGGAAAAACATAAGTATAGTAGTTTGCTGTTGTTAATTCAATTAGATACTTTAAGTACGGATGAGTATGGGCTACGTTCTGAGACTTTTGTCACATTAGCCTTACTAGATAATGAACTCACTCTAGTTAAAGTAAGCTTTAGAAAAGTGTTCTTCAATAGAAGATAACATGATATATATGTATATCCGCTTCTGTGTCAGTGTGGAGTCAAAAGCAAAAAAGGATATCTTAAACCTAAGAATTGAGGCCCCTTCGATCATCGGTCTTCCGACCAGATAAGCAAAGAATCTAAGGTGACTGGCATCATTGGGGATAATCATATAAGAAAATTAGCTTTTACTTATTTAACCTTGCTTACCAAGTCTTTTTTTAATCGGTGGTAAGGCAATTCACAAATCATCTTAAATTTCAGGTGGATTAAAAACCTACTCCTTATGAAAAAACTCTTACTCTTATCATTATTCATTTTTTCGAACACCATTAGTTCATGGGCTCAAATTCAGACCCCTGAGCAGTTTTTGGGCTACAAACCCGGTGATCGCTTCACTCCTCATCACCGCATGGTTGACTATTTTGAGCATGTAGCAGCTAATAATCCAAATGTGAAACTCATCCAATACGGCGAAACAAACGAAAAGCGTCCGCTGATTGTGGCTATTCTTTCGAGTTCGGAAAACATGGCCAATCTGGAACAAATCCGTACTGATAATCTTAAGAGAACGGGTATGATGGATGGAAATCCTTCTACCTCTGTTCCGATCAACTGGATGTCTTTCAACGTGCATGGAAACGAGTCTGTAGGAATGGAAGCTGCGATTTCATCGTTTTACACTTTGGCAAATCCTGAAAATGCCAAGTCACAAGAATGGTTGAAAAATCAGGTGGTAATCATAGATCCATGTATCAACCCCGATGGTCGCGATCGCTACTCCAATTGGTACAACCAGAAAATGAACACTACCCTCCAGCCTGATCTACAGTCCGTGGAGCATAATGAGCCTTGGCCAGGCGGAAGAGCAAACCACTATTTATTTGATTTGAATCGAGATTGGGCATGGCAAGTACAAATGGAATCTCAGGCTAGAATGAAGCTTTACAACGAGTGGATGCCTCAGCTGCACTTGGACTTTCACGAGCAAGGCATCAACAATCCCTTTTACATGGCACCAGCTGCCGAACCACTTCATGAGCAGTTGACTGAGTGGCAGCACGAGTTTCAGGATACTTTTGGTAGAAACACTGCCAAATACTTCGATGAGGCAGGGAGATTTTACTTCACCAAGGAGCGTTTCGATCTACTTTACCCATCCTATGGCGATTCCTATCCTATGTTTAACGGAGCTATCGGCATGACTATCGAGCAAGGTGGTGGCGGTCAAGCTGGAGTTGGCGGATTTGATGCTGTAGGAGACACGGTGACATTGAGCTACAGAATTCAAGGCCACTATACCGCAGCGATGTCGGCTGCAGAAGTAACCAGCAAAAACGCTGAAAAATTACTTTCCGAGTTTGAGAAATTCTTCGATGAAAACTCTACATCTCCAAAAGGCCAATACAAAAGCTTTGTAATCAAGGGAGAAAGCAATCCTGCCCAGGTAGCCAAGCTGCTTGAACTTCTGGATAAAAATAAAATCACCTATGGAAAGGCAGGAGCTAAATCTGGTTTGAAAGGCTTTTCCTATACTTCTGGGAAAAGTGAATCTTTCTCTACAAGCGAGGAAGACATTATCATCAATGCTTACCAGCCAAAAGCAGTTTTGACGCAACTATTATTTGAGCCAAATCCAGTTTTAAATGACAGTATCACTTATGACATCACAAGCTGGTCCATGCCGTATGCTTACGGATTGGAGGCGTATGCCTTAGAAACCCGTGTGAACGCAGCAGGAGAATACGAGAAACCTGCCTTTTCTGCAAATGTGGCCGGCAAAACTCCGGTCGCATACATTGCCTCTTGGCAAGGGACCAATGATGTGGCATTTCTATCAGCCTTACTCAAGGCAGATATTCGTGTTAAATACAATGAGTTTCCTTTTGAAGTAGAAGGAAAAAGCTTCTCCGCTGGATCTCTGATGATTACCAAAGGAGGCAATGAGTATGTGCCGAATTTCGACCAAACGGTAGTCGAGATCGCCAATAAATTTGGGGTGACGCTTGCTACCACCATGAGCGGCTATGTGGACAAAGGAAAAGACTTTGGCTCGCCTAATATCCGTGTAATCCAAGCCCCAAAAGTTGCGCTAGTAGGCGGAGAAGGAACAAATTCGCTGAACTACGGTGCACTATGGCATTTCTTCGAAAAAGACCTGAATTATCCACTGGTAAATCTGGAACTAGATAATATGGGTCGCTACGACCTAAATAAATACACAGTGCTCATCATGCCTTCCATGCGTGGTGGAGGATTGAGCAAATCAGCTGAAGAAAACGTAATGCAATGGGTTCGAGGCGGAGGAAAACTAATTGCCATCGATGGTGCTTTGAATTTATTCGCGGACAAAGAGGGGTTTGACCTGAAGACTTTCGATAGTGATGATGAGAAAAAAGCTGCCAAAAAGAAACTGGATTCCTTAGCAAAAGCAGAGCGGTTAACTCCCTACCAAGAGGGTGAACGTGTGGCAATTTCAAGAGGAACAGCCGGGGCAATTTACCAAATAACGATGGATGAAACTCATCCACTCGGCTATGGAACTGGTGGGAAATACTATGCCCTTAAAAACAATTCTAACAAATTCACCTACCTAAGCAATGGAGCAAATGCCGGAATAATTGCAAATAACGATGCGTACAGAACCGGTTATATTGGATTTAAAATCAAATCCAGCATGGGTGAGTCACTGGCAATAGGAGTAGAGAGAGCTGGCCGTGGAGAAATTGTTTACTTCGTGGATGATCCAATTTTCAGAGGTTTCTGGGAGTCTGGTAAACTGATTTTGAGTAACGCGATCTTTATGGTAGGACAGTAAGACAGAGCGAATAGATTAGTCAAGTGGGCATTTGAGCAAAAAATATCCAAGTGCTGCCGTTTGTGTTTCCTATGAATTATCACTCAGTAAGCGACTGAAAATCCCTAAGCCCGGTCTTCTTTTGGGGGCTAGTCCATTTCAGACTGGGCTTCTGTGCGTTTAAATGAACAATTGGCTTTTTAACTAAAAATGATTCGCTACTATCGAAGTACTTCCGATATTTAAGCAAACAACCACCAAACATGAAATTACTTCAGCATCTAGTTCTGGCTCTTCTACTTTTCGCTACACCAACCTTCATTATTGCGCAAGACATCATGCCTCCAACTATTCCCTGGAATGGTAAAAGCAAAGAATTACTTGTGGATAAGTCTGAGAAATGGGTGACACCTTTTGAGCTTTCCGATGGATTAGAATCGCCTACTTATGCCGAAACAATGGCATGGATAGAGAAATTAGTCGCAAACTCTGAATATCTCGAACTAGTCACTGCAGGTACAAGCGAACAAGGAAGACCGATTAAACTTGTGATTGGTTCAAAGAATAAGGAATTCGGTTCAGATAAATTATCCACATCATCCAAACCTCTGATTTTCTTTCAAGCAGGAATTCATGCAGGCGAAATAGATGGAAAAGATGCGGGTATGATGTTGCTTAGAGATATTAGCCAAGGGAACAAAATAGGCTTATTAGATAACGCCAACCTACTTTTCATTCCAATTCTAAATGTTGACGGTCATGAAAGAAGAAGTGAATATGGGAGAGTAAATCAGCGAGGTCCTAAAGAAATGGGCTGGAGAACAAATGCCGTAAATCTCAATCTGAATAGAGATTATACCAAGTTGGAGACTGCAGGAATACAAGCTGTGACAGAAGTTATCAACAGCTACGATCCTGATTTATACATTGACATCCATGTCACTGACGGGGCAGACTATCAATATGACATTACTTACGGCTATGTAGCCACTGGCGGATATTCCCCGGAAATTTCATCTTGGCTTTCTACCAAATTTCAGCCAGAAGTAGATCAAGCCTTAAAGGACCAAGGACACATTCCCGGCCCCTTGCTATTCGCAGCAAATGGCAATGATTTCTCTGCGGGAAATGTCGCTTTTTCCTTCAGTCCACGATTCTCTCATACCTATGGTGATATCCGACATATGGCTTCTATCCTGATTGAAAATCACTCACTGAAACCATTCGAGCAGCGTGTTTTAGGCACTTATGTGTTTTTAGAGCAAGCGATCAAATCTCTGGGGAATCATTATGCTGCACTACAAAAAGCAGTCGAATCTGATTCCAATCAACCGAAAGAGTCTATTCCGGTCAAATTCAAATTCCGGGATACCCCGGCTGATTCGATGGAATTTCTTGGAATAGCTTCTTCAAAAGTAAAATCCGAAATAACTGGAGCAGAATATGTGAAGTGGGAAGGAAAACCTGTGACCCAGTCAGTCCCAAGCATTTTCATGGATGTACCGGAGCTGTCGGTTTCTGTTCCAAAAGCTTACTGGGTTCCAGTAGAATGGACAGATGTAACCACAAAGCTAAAACAACATGGAATTCAATTTGAAACCATTAATGAAGCAAGAGAAGTGAATGTCGAGTTATCCACAGTCACCAGTTTTTCCATGGGAAATCAGCCATATGAAGGATTAATGCGTGTGCAAAGATTTGAATTGGATAAAACATACCGAAAGCTGACTTTAAATCCTGGATCTGTAAGGGTACCTACTGATCAAGCTCTTGGTGAGCTTGCAGTGATTTTGCTCGAGCCAGAATCTGTGGATAGCTTTTTTCAGTGGGGATATTTCAATTCGATATTTTCGCAGACAGAATACATGGAAACCTACATCATGGAGCCTTTGATCGCTAAGATGCTATCCGAAGATGCAGATTTGAAAATGCTATTTGAGGAAGAAAAAGCTTCAAATCCAGACTTTGCAAAATCCCCTAGAACCATTTATTCCTGGTTCTATAAGCAAACTCCTTATTTCGACCAAAACTGGAAAGTAATTCCTGTAGGAAGAGAATGGTAGTAAAACCACCCTATAATTACTTATAGGTATCATTTTGTATAAATGACTACAATCTGTTGAAAGCCTGGTAATGCCAGGTTTTCAACAGATCATGTGTCCCAAATTGAATTTCAAGGTGACCACAAGTTGTTTTCCTACTATTTTGCATTTCTGAGGATTTTACTCAGTCTTACATTTTTACACTTCAGTCGCCAATTGCTACACTTCAGTCAGCTTTAATTTTTTCAACAGGACAAGTCGTGCACTTTTGATTCAAATCTAAATCGAAATGAATCCACGACTTTTACTTTTTATCGCCTTTCTTCTTTTGCAAACTCAAGCTTTTGCGCAAGCAACTATCCGAGGAAAAGTGCTGGACGAAAAAGGATTACCACTGCCAGGAGCAAACATCCAGCTCAAAGGAAGCTATGATGGAGCTACTAGTAGCCAAGATGGAAGTTATCAGTTCGAAACTTCTGCAAGGGATGCTCAAGTTTTGGTTTTCAAATTTCTTGGCTTCAAAACACAAGAGCTTGCGATTACTATTGCACAAGGTTCCAATGAAGTTCAGCCAATCGAATTAATTGAGGCGATCACCGAAATGAACTCCGTGACAATCTCTGCCGGAGCAATGGAAGCTTCTGATGCAAGCAAATCTGTAATCCTTAAGCCGCTCGACATCGTGACTACACCAAGTGCCATGGGCGATATCATGGGAGCTTTTCAGACACTTCCGGGCACAAGTACGGTGGGAAATGATGGGAGATTGTTTGTTCGGGGTGGCGATGCAAGCGAGGTAGGAATCTACATCGATGGAATGCGTGTAGGAAATGCCTATGGAACCACCGCCGGGAATGTGCCGACCCGCACCCGCTTCAATCCTAACCTATTTAAAGGAACATTTTTTAGCACCGGAGGCTATTCAGCTGAATATGGTCAAGCACTTTCCTCAGCCCTAGCTTTAAATACAAAAGACCTCTCAAAAAGAAGCCAAGGAGACCTAAGCTTGATGACTATCGGCGGAGGATATTCACATACACTTGCCAATGAAAAGCAAAGCATCACTGCAAGTGCAAACTACTTCAATCTTGGACCATACCAAGGTTTGATTAAGCAAGAAGTTGATTTTGAAAAAGCTCCAAATGGCTGGGATTTGGAAGTCGCTGCGCAAAAGAAAACCGGAGAAAATGGACTCCTTAAAATAATGGCAAGAACTGAGTCAGGAGGAATGAGCCTCTGGCAGCCACTTCCAGGAACTGAAAAGCTGGTTTTGGTAGATCTAAAAAATAATTACAGCTATGCTCAGGCCAATTGGAGAACAACATTGAAAAATGACTGGATGGTTTTTACAGGAATATCATACTCCAATAATTTTGACAAGATCGCCTATGATAGCTTAATCATCGAGCGCAAGAGTGAACTGGCTCATATCAAAGGAACTGCAATCAAGGACTTTTCCGATCGCCTTTCTGCAAAATTTGGTGTTGAGCATTTCATCCACCCCTATTCAGAAAAGTTGGTTGCTGAAGGTTGGAAGAGAGACTTTAAAGATCATGAGACCTATCTATTTACTGAATGGGATTTCTATTTGAATAAGGATCTAGTATTTCGAGGAGGCTTGAGAGGTGGCGCAAGTTCGGTATCTAATGAGAAATGGGTGGATCCAAGATTCTCTATAGCTTATCAGCTCGGCGATAAAGGTCAGCTGTCCTTTGCGACAGGAAGCTTTCATCAATTGCCTTTGGAAAACTTCCGTGTGTTGAATACCAATCTAGAAAATGCTGAATCAAATCATTTGATTTTAAACTACCTGTTTTCCAAAGAAGGCTTCACCTTCAGAGCAGAAACATTTTACAAGTCATACGATCAGCTGGTGACATTTGAAGGGTTGCCAGACGATCCAAAAGAACTCGCAACTAATGGATCTGGCTACGCCCAAGGAATTGATTTCTTTTTCAGAGATCGTGAGACCTTCCGAAATACGGACTACTGGATCACCTACAGCTTTGTAGATAGCAAAAGAAGCTTCAACCAATATGAAACCCAAGTTCAACCAAGTTTCGCTCCGAAGCATAATGTCTCTGTCGTAATAAAGCATTTTATCGTTCCCTTCAAATCTCAGATCGGAGCTTCATTTGCCTTCAATGATGGTTACAGCTACACCAACCCAAACTTGGATAATTCAGATATGAACGCCAAAACCAAAAGCTTCCAAAACCTAAGCTTATCCTGGAGCTACTTACCAAAACCGAACCTTATCATTCATCTTGCATGCTCCAACGTTTTGGGCAGAGACAATGTCTTCGGCTATACCTACAGTCCAAAAACGAATTCCCAAGGTGTATTTGAATCCATTCCTCAAGGTCAAGTCGCTCCTAGATTCCTATTTTTAGGAGTTTTCCTCACACTTTCCAAAGACAAAACAGCAAATAATCTAAACAACCTTTAATCCATAAAATCATGAAAAAGTCAATCCTAACCATCGCTCTTTCCTTTATATTAATTTCTTTAGCACAAGCAGCTGATCCGGCTTTCATAGCAGCTATGCAAAAGCAACTAGCTGCGAAAGCAACAATTGAAACCTTTGAACAATCCCAGGAAGTCACTAATGGGTTTATGAGAATTGCTGAGGCTGCCGAGTCAGAATGGCTTCCATTCTATTATGCGGCTTTATTGAAAACAGAAGCAGCTTTTCGATTCGATATTGATAAAGATAAAAGTCTGGACGAAGCTTTGGAATTAATCAAAAAAGCAGAAAAAATAGCTCCAGGAAACTCCGAAATCACCGCCCTTAATGGATATATTTTGATGGGAAAAATATCTTTGGATCCTGCAGGTCGTGGTCAGACGATGAGCCCAGAAGCAATGCAGCTTTTTGGAAAAGCAATAAACCTAGATCGTGAGAATCCAAGAGCAGTTTCCCTGATGTCTCAAATGGAACTAGGGATGTCTCAGTTCTTTGGAACAGGACCGGAAAAAGCATGCGGAATGGCAAGAATGAGCCTAGAGCTTTACAAAAAAGAACAAGCAAAAATCACAGAAGAATATATCCTACCTACTTGGGGAAAAACCCAAGCTGATCAGGTCGCATCTAAATGTAATTAAGCAAAGAAAACATGCCTTAATTTCTTTCTGCGTCAACCACAGAAAGGAATTGAGGCTTTTTAATTAATTTCCCAATATGTCAGAAATCGACCATAAAGGAATCTGCAAAACAAAAGGAGGTATTTGGAGTACATTACCAAGCTTTCTTGTCATCAACTTAGGTATTGCAACTGTCCTGATGTTGTATTTCTGCCCAAGTTGTTTTTTAAGCTGGGAAGGAATTAAAAGCCTTGCACCAGATTTCCTTTTCTCCTTAAGTATTACCATTGCAATGAGCTATGGCGGTAATGTTGTCGAGAATTTTTATGACAAAAGAATATCGTGGATTCATCATCCTGCAAAACGTTTCATACTAACAAGTGTAACTTATCTCAGTTATGCCTTTTCGGTCTCATTCATCATTGTAGGAATATATTCCTGGGTCAAAGGTAATTTTACACTTGACAATATCCCCTGGAAGATGATCTTCAATTATTCTCTGATGCCAATGGGAATAGCGTTGGGGTTTATGGCTTTGTTTACTACTCGATCATGGCTGTTGGAATGGAGAAAGTCAGCCCTCGAGGCCGAGATTCTTCGAAACGAAAAATTGGCAAGTCAATATCAGTCTTTGAAGGATCAATTGAACCCCCACTTTTTATTCAATTCCCTTAATGTGCTTTCCAGTTTAGTTTATGAAAATGCAGACAAATCTGCAGCTTTCATTCAGAAGCTATCCCGTATATATCGCTACGTGTTGGAAGCACAAAAAGAGGAATTAATCGAGCTGGAAAAGGAAGAGAGTTTTGCTAAAAATTATCTCGAACTTCAGAAAATTAGATTTGAAGAAAGCTTACAGTTTTCGATAAAAATTGAGAATCAAAACGGGTTTATACCACCACTTTCGCTCCAACTTCTATTGGAAAATGCGATCAAACATAATATTGTGAGCCAAAGTGAACCACTATTTATCCACATCTACAGAAAGGATGATGATTTATGGATTAGTAATACTCTTCAGCCCAAATCTAGCCAAACTGAACCATCGACAGGAATAGGATTGAATAATATCAAAATGAGATATCAACTACTTTCTGAAAGAAATATGGAAGTAATTCAGACGGAAGATGAGTTCTTGGTCAAACTGCCAATTTTAGAGTTATCCACATGAGAATCGTTATTATTGAAGACGAAAAACCTGCTGCTAATCTGCTTAAAACGCAAATAAAGAAGCATTTTCCAGATGCTGAAATAATTGATAATTTAGACAGCGTCTCTAATTCTGTTCTATGGTTTCAACAAAATAATCAGCCAGATTTAATATTCAGCGATATTCAACTAGCAGATGGAATTAGCTTTTCTATTTTTGAAAAAATAAGTTTATCCACACCAATTATTTTCACTACAGCATTTGATCAATATGCCATCAAAGCTTTTCAGGTAAACGCTATCGACTACCTTTTGAAGCCAATTGATCCGAATGATTTGGCTAGAGCTGTGGATAAGTTTAAAAGTAACCAAATCCGATCATCCATAGAATTGGATGTCTTGAAAACCCTACTTAATCCAACAAAATCAACCTACAAATCCCGGTTTTTGGTACGCTTTGGAGAGAAGATTCAAAGTATACCAGTGGATGATATTTTGTATTTTAACAGCGAAGAACGAATTACTTTTTTGCATACACTGGATGGAAAAAAATACGTGTTGGAAAGCACTTTAGAACTAACGGAATCCCAGGTAGACCCAGTAAAATTCTTTCGGTTAAACCGAAAATACCTGAGCAGCCTAGAAGGGATTGATGAAATTTTCTCCTATTCCAATAGTCGTTTGAAAGTGACTTTGAAAAATTGCCGGGATCAGGATATTTTAATTAGCCGGGAAAAAGTATCGGATTTCAAAAGCTGGCTCGATCAATAATTTAGATAAATCGAATTTCTAATGTATTTTTTGAAAGATGAATAAAAGCACAGATTACGAACGAAAGCAGGAAGAGCTCACTTGGCTCGAAAATCTCCAGCGAAATAGCTGGGAACCGGAGGTGATTATATCGGGTATTACCCTTGCATTTTTGTTTGTCTTCCCGGCGAAAATTTATGAGTTCTCTGTTTACCTTATTCAGGAAATTGGTGTGGGGTATTTTCCGAGTTTGTTGATTCTTTTTTATCTGACCACGGTCGTTTCAGTTTTTAAGATATTTTTTGTGGTACATCTTTGCCTTCGATTTGTGTGGGCAGGACTCTTAGGACTTAGTTATGCATTTCCCGAAGGTGTCATCAATAAGAACCTGTTCAAAATGGCTCAGGACTATGAATACCAAAAGCCAGCAGATATGGTGCTCCGGTTAGAAAAAGTCTGCAGTATGACATTCGCCTATCCGGTTTCACTAGTGTTGGTGTTCCTGACTTTTACAGTTTATCTAGGATTATTGATTGGTGTTTACGTCTGGTTCGATCTCAATTTTTTTATCATTTATGTGATTTTCATGGTGAGTATGATTGGTTTCATGGCATTGATGTTTGCCAAAAAGAAAACTAAGTTTAAAACATGGTATTCTCAAAGTATGTTAAGCTCTATTTCAGCCATATATCAAAGTAATATCGGTAAATGGCTAGCTGTAGTTTACGCTTTTTTGATTTTTGCTTTCTCTACTCCTATTATTATATCTGATACTCAGGACTTCACTACTTATAATAATGATCGAGGATTAATTGAAAAGGAATTGGAGTGGTCGGCCAAGTATCTGCATTATGAAACAGAACATGATTTCAATACTAGGTATCCAAGAACCTTTATTCCATCCGAAGAAATCAGTGACGACTATCTAAGATTAGGCATTGCCAGATATGAGGGAGATGGAAAAATAATTGAGCAATTGAATACGGATTTTGCTAATGAGTTAGATTCTCTGGGATGGAAAACCCTTAAAGAAACTGCAGACCTTCATAGGGTTTATATAGATGAGCAATTAGTTAAAATAGATTCTTGGTCGAAACATAGAATCGGAACCACTAAGCAAAAAATATATCAAACAGGAATAGATATCTCTAATCTTGAAAATGGTACCCATTCGCTGAGGGTGCAAAAACTACTATTAGAATATGGATTTGTGGATAATGAGCCTACTCTGATTATTGTAAACCAATGGGATCAGTTTCAATTTATTAAACGGTAAGTTTTTCATACCGGAATAGTTAAGTTACAAAACACTTCCTTCTCCCATTAATGAAAAGATTTACATTACTCACTTTTTTCGCCTTCTGTATTATTGGCATTTCTTGCTCCACAAAGTCTCAAAAAGAAATGCCGATCCTTGATCTGAAGGATTTGATTGTAGATACCCTGTATTTGGAGAAGGATACATTGACCAAAAATCTCGGCTCCTATTTTTCATTTTCCGATACTGATTCAGGAAAAATAATGGCAACCTATCTAAATCATGAATTACTAATTTATAGCTATCCAAAAGGAAAACTGTTAAAAAGACAATCTTTCGAAAAAGAAGGACCAGATGGTATAGGTTCCTTTATCACCGGCAATTTCATAGATCATAGTAGTATTTACTTTCTATCACAGCAGAAAGAATTGATTCAAGCTGATTTAAATGGAAATGTACTTGGGAGATGGGATTTACCTGAAGTAGATAGCAAAAGAGGGTATGCAAACTACTCAAGCATCGTACACAATAACCTCCAAAAATCAGGAAATGAGCTATTTTTTGTCGACATCCCCTTTGTTTTTAAAGAGGATTTTGTGGACTATGATAAGTGGGGAATGGTTTTCAATACGGAAACAAATAGCTTTTCAAATTACCAATTTCTTTACCCTCAATCTATAACAGAGTACACCGACGATGACCAGTTGGGGTTATTTAGCCATGTTTATAACCCTAAATCCAATGAGCATCTAATAAGTTTTTCTATCTCAGACTCTTTAGCTATCCTAAAAAATGGAAAGCAAAGTTGGAAATGGGCAGGAACGACGGCTCCCCTAGAATTCAAAAAAGGGATCACTATTCCGAGTGGAGAATACATTGTATTTCAACCAAATTATGAAAGCAGTAAATATGAAGGACTGGATTTGGATGCCTATGCTGAAAAAATCTTACGGTGGGTTAGAATAAAAGGACCTAATGAAGATTACCCAAAGAGGCAAGAGTATCGCCTTTTAGTTTTTGATCAAGAGTTGAACCCAGAAGCAGAAATAAAATTCAATACTGTAGAATTGGCCAAGTTTGGGTTTAACACGCCCCAAGGTTATGCCTTAAATCTTTATACCAAAACGACAGACGATATCGTGGCATATGCGATAATTGACTTCTCAAAAATCAATGAAGTAAAGTCGAGAACCAAGTAGGCAAAACAATCAAATATCGAAGTAAGATCACAGCTCAAACAAAACCTTGCAATTTCAGGTAATCTTTGAGCCTTCCAGGATAAAAAAATTCATAAAAAAAAGCGAGACTATTCAGTCTCGCTTTTTACTTGTAGTTCGATTTCCTCTCCAGATTCATCCAAGAATCTGTATTCCGTCACGGGTAGGGAAGAATCTTTGATCAGTTTTATCCATTTATTATACTTGAAAAACCACTTTACTCTTCGGCTAATAATGCCTGTAGTGAAGTATGCGTGCAGGTAGGGATGCAACCCAATTTGTATTTTACTCACATTTTGGATAGTAGCAATATGATCTACGTCTCTTTCTAGCTTATCAGCTATCAAAATAGACGCTTGAATTTTGCCGGTGCCGTTGCAAGCCGGGCAAGTCTCTTTGGTCACAATATTGACCTCAGGCCTTACTCGCTGTCTGGTGATCTGCATGAGCCCAAATTTGCTCAGCGGCAAAACAGTATGCTTAGACCTATCAAACTTAAGCTCGTCCTTCATCGCTTCGTAGATGGCTTTTTTATTTTCGGCCCTCTTCATGTCGATAAAATCGACCACGATAATTCCTCCCATATCCCGGAGTCGGAGCTGTCTGCCAATTTCTTTAGCTGCGACCAGATTGGTTTTTAAGGCCGTTGATTCCTGGTCACTTTCTTGGTTGGACTTATTACCACTGTTCACGTCGATGACGTGCAGGGCTTCTGTGTGCTCGATGATCACATACCCTCCTTGCGGAAGGCTGACCGTTTGTCCAAACAAGCTTTTGATCTGCTTTTCTATTCCAAAATTTTCAAATAGCTTGGCTTTACCATTGTAAAGCTTTACAATTTTTTCTTTTTCAGGAGCTATATTCCTGATGTAGGATCTGATCTGATCGTAAGTAGATTCTTCTTCTACGGTGATTGCGTCGAATGATTCGTTGAGCAGGTCTCTCACAAGTGAGGAAGCCATGCTCATCTCTCCAATTATTTTGTCGCGACTCTTGGCTTTCAACAATTTTGCCATGCCTTCTTCCCAGTTAGTGAGAAGATTACGAAGGTCTTTATCTAAGTCACTAACGGACTGACCTTCCGCCACTGTACGGATTATTACTCCGAAATTGGCTGGTTTGATGGAATTGATGAGTCTCAGGAGACGTCTTCTTTCCTCGTTGCTTCTGATCTTCTTGGATACGTTGACCGAATCTGAGAAGGGAACCAACACGAGGTAGCGACCTGGTAGAGAGAGCTCACAGGATAGTCGAGGCCCCTTCGTAGAGATGGGTTCTTTGACGACCTGAACCAGTATTTGCTGGTTTTTCGATAGAGGACCAGATATTTTTCCAATCTTATCGATTTCAGGTTCGTTTTCAAAACCCTTCAAATTGTAATTGCCGTAGTTGTTGTTGCGCACCATTTTGGTGAACTTCGTCAGGCTGTTGAAATTTGCCCCGAGGTCCTGGTAATGAAGAAAGGCGTCTTTCTCATAACCTACGTCAATGAAGGCTGCATTGAGCCCATTGACGATTTTGCGGACCGTACCGAGATAAATATCTCCAACTTTGAACTGATTGTCCATTCCTTCGGAATGCAACTCAACCAGGCTCTTGTCTTGAAGGAGGGCAATTCGACTTCCGTTTTGAGCAGAATCGATTAACAATTCCGTACTCAAAATCTCGTCTTATTATACTATGTAAATGAACGTTTACTCAAATGACAATAAGAAGAAGTGTATTACTTCTTCTTATGTCTGTTTTTTCTTAGTCTCTTCTTACGCTTGTGCGTAGCGATCTTATGTCTTTTTCTTTTCTTTCCGCAAGGCATAGTCTTTGGATTTAGTAGTGATACAAATAATTTATAGCTTGTCGAGATAGCTTTCGATACTTCCAAGAATCATTTCATCGGTAGTCATCGCTTTCACTTTCTCAAACTGGGCTTTCGCTTTGTTGTTTTGTTTGGCTTCGAAATAGCTCACTGCCAGATAAAATTGCCCCTGAAGGTTGTCCGGGTGATATTGGATTAATTCCTCAAATCTCTCGGTGGCACGCTTATACTGACCTGATTGCATAGATAGTACGCCCATGTTGAACAGTCCATCCTCATTTTGTGGATCCTGCTCCAAGATTTCTCTTAGCATTGTGATCCCTTGCATAGGATTGGACGAGGACACATAAGTCATCGCTACCTTGGTTTTCAAATCCAAACGGGTGGGATCGTTATCCAGCACCTGATTTAAATACTTTCGGGTCTGCTCGGCAGTATAGGATACTTTCTCTGGATCTAGCGCGAAACTGAATGCTTCATAATAAGCGTTTCCTGCTTTCTCTGCTAATACCAGGTCCGACTGCTGATCAGCAGCTAAACTAAGATAATACCCAGCACTATCGTACTTCCCAAGTTCCTGATAGATTGCTGCGATTTCTTCCGAGGAAGATTTCATTTCCTCTTTCGAAGTGTTTTCAGCGATCTGAAGTTTCAGTGTATTTATCTGAAGCCTCTGATCAGGACTTAACTCAGCCTCATGCATTGCTACTGGATCCTCGGATGAAGTGGCTGCGGCTCCAGTTTCCTGGGAAACTGAATCTGCTTTACTTTCATTGTCTACGACCACAGTAGGAAGAACATACAATCCTCCGACTGCGACGATCCCTAGTGCAATAAGTATGAGTTGAGATCTTTTCATGTCAAAAACTCTTCAGACTTAGTCCTGAGGAGCTAGTTCCTTGATTTTTTTACTGTTTTTGATCTTCTCTACAAACACCTTAGATGGCTTGAAAGCCGGGATGTAATGCTCGTCGATCACGATAGCTGTGTTTTTGGAGATGTTTCTGGCGATTTTTTTAGCTCTCTTCTTGTTGATGAAGCTACCAAATCCTCTCACGTAGATGTTGTCTCCTTCAGACATTGAATCCTTCACTACTTTGAAGAACGCCTCAATGGCTTGTGTAACATCATCCTTCTGGATTCCTGTTTTGTCCGAAATCTTAGTGATTACTTCTGCTTTAGTCACTGTAATATTAATTTAGAAATTACGAAATAAGCTTAACAACCTATTAACCAAGTGTTTTTGGGACTGCAAATGTAAGACAACCATTGTAATTAAAAAACTTATTCATAAAAATTAGCTTGATTTGTATGATAGAATATTATTGACCATGGATCACAAAACCACTGAATATCAGACTTTTTCGTATCAAATACTAACTTGGTATAAAGAAAACCCACGTGAATTACCATGGAGAGAAACCCATAATCCATACAAAATTTGGCTCTCAGAAATCATTCTTCAGCAAACTCGCGTCGCTCAAGGGTTACCTTATTATTATGCTTTTGTCGAGGCTTATCCTACGGTAAAAGATCTCGCTTTGGCTCCAGAGGAAGAGGTACTGAGATTGTGGCAGGGGCTGGGGTATTATAGTCGAGCCCGCAACCTTCATGCTTGTGCAAAGAGTATCTGGTTTGACATGAACGGTATTTTCCCCAACACGTATGATGAGCTACTTAAACTAAAAGGAGTTGGCAGCTATACCGCGTCTGCAATTGCCAGTTTTGCTTATGGTGAGGTAAAGGCAGTGGTAGATGGAAATGTATTCCGGGTGCTAGCACGATATTTCGGTATAGAAACAGACATCGCGAGTTCCAGGGCGAAGAAAGAATTCGAAGCTTTAGCCAACCAAATTATCCCAATAGATCAACCCGGAGAGTTTAATCAGGCAATGATGGATTTTGGAGCAAGGATGTGTACGCCCAAAAATCCAGGATGCGAAATATGCCCTCTCAAATCGTCTTGTTTTGCCCTCCTATATAATATGGTGTCGGATCTACCTGTGAAAATAAATAAAGTGAAAATTAAAGAGCGTCACTTCCATTACTATGTGATCAAGTGCGGTGGTAAATGGGTTTGGAAAAAAAGAACCTCCGGTGATATCTGGGAAGGGCTATTTGACTTTCCTCAGGAAGAAACTAAAGAGGATCAAAATGTCCAATCTATCGATATTCCTTCAGCTAGCGAGAAGGAATTTCAGCCTTTCCCAAAAAAATACAGACACATTCTGTCACACCAGCGATTGAATGCTGTTTTCTCAGAAATAGAAATAAAGGAAGAAAATTTGGATCAGCTTGAAAACTGGTGCGAAAAGGAGGGTTTTATGCTGGTAGCAGAGGACAAAATTGAATACCTGGCTAAACCGAAGTTGATCGTAAACTTTTTGAACGATCAAGGGATTTGAGTACCTTCAAGTATTAGATTTTTTCAAACTTTAAAATAAACTAAACTATGGCAGGAGTAAATAAAGTAATCTTAGTGGGTAATCTTGGGTCAGATCCAGAAGTTAAATATTTGGAAGGTGACAATGCAGTAGCAAATCTTAGCATTGCAACTACCGAAGCTTACAAAAATCGAAATGGCGAACGTGTAGAGCAAACGGAATGGCACGACCTGGAAATGTGGGGAGCTCAGGCAAAAATCGCTGAGCAATACCTCAAAAAAGGCAGTCAGATCTATGTGGAAGGCAAACTCAAAACTGACAAATGGCAAGATGAGCAAGGTCAAAATCGCTACCGTACTAAAATCAGAGTGTTAAGCTTCACTATGCTCGGAGCCAAGCCAGATGGTGCCATGGGAGGAAACACTAATGCTCCACAGCAATCAAATCAACAAAGACCGGCATCTGCAGCTCCTACTTCTGCACCAAAAGCACAAGAAATGGTCTCAGATACGGAAGATGATGATCTACCATTTTAATAATCTATTCCTCTGGAAG
Organism: Algoriphagus winogradskyi; assembly: GCF_900182815.1. GTDB lineage: Bacteria > Bacteroidota > Bacteroidia > Cytophagales > Cyclobacteriaceae > Algoriphagus > Algoriphagus winogradskyi. The sequence goes on from NZ_FXUA01000002.1 coordinate 69,151, forward strand.
CTATTTTCAGGGGAATTTTTTAATTTTGCATTAACCATTGCGGTTTAATACATGGACGATCCCTACCCGAGTTACCATTTACTCGCTCAGATTAGCTCACCTTCGGTAAGTTATTTGATTCTAAATGGATTGCTTTTTATACTACTATTAATAGGCTCTGCCCTGGTTTCTGGTTCAGAGGTAGCATTTTTTTCCCTAACCAATGAAGATCTAGGCAATATCGACGAGGATAATACGCCTCGCGGTAAAAAAGTGATAAACTTAGTAGAGTCGCCTAAAAACCTGCTCAGCACTATTCTGATCCTCAATAATCTAATTAACATTGGGATAGTGACATTAACTACATTTGTGGCATGGTCCATCTTTGGGCAAAATGCCACAGGAATTATCATCATCCTTGTCCAAACGGTTGGAGTAACTTTCGCAATCGTGTTTTTTGGGGAAATAGTACCGAAAGTATATGCGAATAAAGCCAAGGTCGAATTTAGCCTAATCATGGCTCCAAGTATCAGTTTTTTCTCTACAATACTTCGACCTTTTTCTAAGTTCTTGATGGCCTTTAGTAATTTACTCGAAAAGAGGATTGAAAAAAAGGGCTATTCCCTCTCGGTAAATGAACTGAATCAGGCCTTGGAATTGACAACTGAGGACGCTCCAAATGAAGAACGAGAGATACTACGAGGAATCGTAAACTTTGGTACGCTTACAGTAAAGCAGGTGATGCAAAGCCGCATGGACATCACGGCAGTAGATATGGAAATGGATTTCCATGAACTGATGGACAAAATCAATAAAAGTGGCTATTCTAGAATCCCGGTTTACGAAGAAACTATTGACAATATTCAAGGCATACTCTACATAAAGGACCTACTTCCATACATTGAAAAAGACGAAGATTTTGCATGGAATGAATTAATCCGAAAGAGTTTCTTCGTACCGGAAAATAAGAAAGTAGATACACTTTTAAAGGATTTTCAATTGAAGCGAGTCCACATGGCTATTGTTGTGGATGAGTATGGAGGAACGTCTGGTTTGGTCACATTGGAAGATTTGATAGAAGAAATTATTGGGGAAATCAATGATGAATTTGATGACCATGATGATATCTTCTTTCAGGAAATTGATCCTTCTACCTTCATTTTTGAAGGAAAGGTATCTCTCAATGATTTTTGTAAAAAACTGGAATTAGACGGACAGATTTTCGAAGAGGTAAAAGGTGAAAGCGAATCACTTGGAGGCTTGCTTTTAGAGTTGAATTCCAAATTGCCAAAGAATGGCACAAAGATCAAGTTTGAGGATTTTGAATTTACCATCCTTGCAGTAGATTCACGGAAAATCAAAAAAGTAAAGGTTCACATTAATTCTTTAGACAAGGATTCATTAGGGCCTTATACTGATTGAAAAGCAGCCAATTACAATATTGGTAATTATTCAATGAATTCAGAATAATATTCTTCAACTGAATCATTAAACAACGAATCGACGAATTCGAAAGAAAATACACGGAAAATAATTTTATTTTTTTTAAGATTAATTTTGGGTACCCCAAAACTAAAATCATGACATACTTTTTTCTGGAAAAGTGTCAAAAAACACCCTATCTATTCAAATACCGCTATAAAATTTACAGCTACGTTCAATTTTTTACACCAAAAAGGTAATTGCCAAAATTTTAATAAAGTTAAAATCCATAAGTAATAAGGCACTAAAGCACCCGTTTTATTGCCGTAATTTTAATAGGACATTTTTTTTTTGTAATTTTTGGAAATTTTGAACCTAATAAATTCTATAAAAATGCAAGAAGGTTTGTATCGATCGGAGTTTGAGCATGACTCCTGCGGTATAGGTGCAGTTGTCGATTTGAGCGCAGTACCCTCACATGAGACAATTAGCGATGCCTTATACATGCTGAGCAACATGGAGCACCGTGGTGGAAGAGGGGCTGATCCCAAATCTGGCGATGGTGCTGGCATATTAATTCAGGTACCACATCAGTTCCTTAAGGATATCACTGCACGTACAGAAATCGAGCTTCCAGAAGCTGGATCTTATGGCGTGGGCATGACGTTTTTCCCAAAGAATAAGCAACTATTCCACAAGTCAAAAGAACTACTTAATCAACTGATTGATGAGTTGGGTTTTGAGTTAATCGGATATAGATCTGTGCCGGTGGACGAAACCGTACCAGGTTCCGGAGCATTAGAAGTGATGCCTAATATAGAGCAACTTTTTGTCAAGCATAAAAAGGGACTCACAGGAATTGAATTGGAGCGCAAGCTTTATGTGCTTAGAAACTATTCCACTTCTGAAATCAACACTAAGATTCCAGGAGTAAACCAGTCCTTCTATTTTGCGAGTTTGAGCAGTCAGACACTTATATATAAGGGACAACTTCGGACTGATCAGGTATTGGCTTTTTACAAAGACTTACAAAACCCGAGAATAGGCTCTGCATTTGCAATTGTACACTCACGATTCTCTACCAATACTTTTCCAAACTGGAGATTGGCACAGCCATTCCGATTCCTTTCTCACAATGGTGAGATCAATACGATCAAAGGGAATCTGAATAAGATGAAGTCTAAGGAAAACCTCATGAAATCTAAGTTTTTCACTGATGAGGAGCTTTCTCGCTTGATGCCTATTACTGATAAGCAGAAGTCTGATTCAGCGAATCTTGACGCGATGGTAGAACTTCTCACGTTGAGTGGTAGATCCCTTCCTCATGCTATGATGATGCTTGTGCCAGAAGCTTGGCAGGATAATGAAGTGATGGATCGGGACAGAAAATCATTCTATAAATTCCATGCTTCACTTGTTGAGCCATGGGATGGTCCAGCTGCTTTGCTCTTTACAGATGGAAAATCTGTTGGTGCTACGCTTGACAGAAATGGCCTGCGTCCACTTAGATACTTTATTACTAAAGATCAAAGACTGATTCTTTCTTCCGAGGCAGGAGCATTGCCTATTCGGGAAGCTACAATATTAGAAAAAGGCAGAATCAGTCCAGGTAGAATGATTTGGGCTGATTTGGAAAAAGGCCGAGTGGTATTTGATGAGGAAGTAAAAGGTGAAATCTGCAGAAAACAGCCTTATGAGCAGTGGGTAGCAGACCAGCGAATCAAACTTCGTCTGGAGGATGCCCCAAAAACGCTGACTCATCCATATTCTACCGAGAACATTAAAAAGCACCAAACTATATTTGGATACACTTCTGAGGAACTCAAAGTAGTCTTGAGCCCAATGGGAGATACTGCCTATGAAGCAATTGGCTCAATGGGAGCGGATACTCCATTAGCTGTTCTATCCAAAGAAAGTCAGCATATTTCCAATTACTTCAAGCAGCTATTTGCGCAGGTAAGTAATCCTCCGATCGATCCGATTCGTGAGCGTTTGGTAATGTCTTTGTTCACCCGATTGGGCGTAGGACAGAATATTTTGGAAGAAAGTCCTAAGCACACGCGTCAAATCCATATTTCCCAGCCAGTACTGCTAAATGAAGACCTGGAAAAAATTCAGAATATGGAAGGGCAAGGCTATAGATGTGCTACTCTTTCCAGTCATTTCCTAGCAGATCACCAGCCAGGAAGGCTTTTGGAAGCGCTTGACAAGCTATGTGATGAGGCTGAAAAAGCAATTAGTGAAGGAAAAAATGTCATCATTATTTCTGACAGAAATAGTACTAAAGAATATGCACCAATCCCATCTCTATTGGCGATCGGGGCAGTTCACCATCATCTTGTCAAAAAGAAAATAAGAACTAGCGCCGGCTTGGTGCTGGAATCTGGAGATATCCGCGAAACACATCATTTCGCAACTGCAATTGGATACGGTGCTTCTGCCATCAATCCATACATGGCATTGGAATCTCTTTTGGATATGTTTGAAAAAGGTGAATTGCCTAATGCAAAAAACCAGAAGAAATTATTCTCAAATTATCAAGCGGCGATAGGAAAAGGACTACTCAAAGTGCTTTCCAAAATGGGAATCAGTACGCTTCAGTCTTACCAAAGTGCACAGATTTTCGAAGCAGTAGGACTTGGACCAGAAGTTATTGATAGATGTTTTAAAGGAACCATTTCCAGAATCTCAGGTATAGCCTTTGACGAATTGGCTGAAGAAGTCTTGATTCGTCACAGGGCTGCTTATGAGACAGACTCTCCTATTCTAGAGCAAGGAGGCGTGTATCAGTGGAAAAGAAGGGGTGAAAAACACTTATTCAATCCTGAAACAATCCACCTACTTCAGAAATCTACCCGATTGAATGATTTTGCTTTGTATAAGAAATTTGCAGCCAAAATCAATGAGCAAAGTAAAGATGCTTTGACCTTAAGGGGCTTATTTGAATTCAAAAAACGAATCTCTGTACCAATTGACGAAGTAGAGCCGGCATCTTCCATTATGAGAAGGTTTGCCACTGGTGCGATGTCATTTGGATCTATTTCTCACGAAGCACACTCTACTTTGGCGATAGCCATGAACAGGATAGGCGCCAAGAGTAACTCTGGAGAAGGCGGAGAAGACGAAATTCGATTTGCCAAAAAAGAAAATGGAGACTGGGAACGCTCAGCGATTAAGCAAGTAGCCTCCGGTAGATTCGGCGTAACTAGTAATTACCTAACAAATGCCGCCGAGCTCCAAATTAAAATGGCACAAGGAGCAAAACCTGGTGAAGGTGGTCAGCTTCCAGGACATAAAGTAGATGATTGGATCGGTAGAGTAAGACACTCCACGCCTGGCGTAGGTTTGATATCTCCTCCACCACACCACGATATTTATTCTATCGAAGATTTGGCTCAGCTGATTTACGATTTGAAAAATGCGAATAGAAAAGCCAGAATCAATGTCAAGCTTGTTTCCCAAGCGGGAGTCGGGACTGTAGCAGCAGGTGTGGCTAAGGCCATGGCTGATGTGATCCTCATCTCTGGAGCAGATGGAGGAACAGGAGCATCTCCATTGAGTTCAATTCGTCATGCAGGTTTACCATGGGAGCTTGGACTCTCTGAAGCACATCAAACGCTAGTGAAAAACAACTTACGTAGCCGTGTTGTCCTTCAAACCGATGGTCAGCTACGAACTGGACGAGATCTTGCGATTGCAACCCTTCTAGGAGCTGAAGAGTGGGGAATTTCTACTGCTGCTCTAGTAGTAGAAGGATGTATTATGATGAGAAAATGCCACCTGAACACTTGTCCAGTTGGAATTGCAACTCAAAATCCAGATCTACGAAAATTATTTACAGGTGATCCAGATCACGTGGTAAACTACTTCCAATTCTTGGTACAAGATTTACGTGAAATCATGGCTTCGCTAGGTTTCCGTACAATAGATGAAATGGTCGGACAAAGCAACGTGCTTCAGTCTACCGGACATCTGAACCATTGGAAATGGGATAAAGTGGACTTGAGTCCAATATTCCATAAGGTAGAAGTTCCAGATCACGTAGGTATTCACAAGCAAATTGATCAGGATTTTGAACTGAAGAGAGTTTTGGACCGGCAGCTAATCAAAGCTGCACTACCATCACTTGAACAAGCGATGGCTTCCTCTGGAAGTTTCCAGATCAAAAATATTGATAGGTCAGTGGGAGCGATGCTTTCCAATGAGATTTCTAAAATATACGGTAGTCCAGGATTACCTGAGGATACCATCAACTTCAAATTCACAGGGTCTGCAGGCCAGACATTTGGAGGATTCCTTACCAAAGGAGTCAATTTCGAACTGGAAGGTGAAGCCAATGATTACTTTGGAAAAGGTCTTTCCGGCGGAAAACTGATCATCTACCCAAGCAGAAATGCCAAATTTGTTCCTGAGGAAAATATCATCATTGGTAACGTAGCTTTCTATGGTGCTACTTCTGGTGAGGCATACATCAATGGAAAAGGCGGGGAGCGATTCTGCGTGAGAAACTCCGGTGTACAAACTGTAGTAGAAGGAATTGGTGATCACGGTTGTGAATACATGACGGGTGGTTTGGTAGTGAATCTTGGAGAGATAGGACGAAACTTTGCTGCCGGAATGAGCGGCGGGATAGCCTATATCCTTAAAGATTACATTACAGAGATCAATCCAGAATTGGTCGATATCGATATTCTGGAAGATGAGGATTACAGCACAATCAAGACATTCCTGAAAAGACATGTAAAACTGACTAAATCAGGGTTAGGAACTAAGTTTCTAGAAGAATGGGATACTTATAAAGAGAAGTTTATTAAAGTGATTCCTAGAGATTACAAGGCAGTTTTAGAGAAAAGAGCATTAGAACAATCAAAATCATTGGCGTAAAATGGGAGCGAAAGAAGGATTTATACAATTCAAAAGAGAAACTCCGGTTACCCGTGACGCGAAAGCTAGAATAGGTGACTACAAGGAAATATATGAGCCATTTAGTGGCGAAAAGTTAAATAATCAGGCTGCACGATGCATGGATTGTGGGGTACCGTTTTGCCATAATGGTTGTCCACTTGGTAATGTAATACCGGATTTCAATGATGCGGTTTATAAAAACGAATGGGAGCAAGCGATTAAAATTCTACGCAGCACCAACAATTTCCCTGAATTCACAGGGAGAATTTGTCCAGCTCCGTGTGAAGCAAGCTGTGTATTAGGCATCAATAAAGATCCCGTTGCGATTGAATTGATCGAAAAAAACATCGCTGAGAAGGCATACGAACTAGGCTTGATCAAAGCAAATCCGCCAAAAACACGAACTGGAAAATCAGTTGCTGTAGTAGGCTCTGGACCTGCAGGACTTGCAGCAGCAGACCAACTAAATCAAGCAGGGCATGAAGTAACGATTTTCGAAAAAGACTCAAAGCCAGGAGGATTACTTCGATTTGGCATTCCAGATTTCAAGCTTGAAAAATGGGTGATTGATCGTCGAATCGAATTCATGAAACAAGAGGGAGTAATTTTCTCATGTGATACTGAAATAGGTTTCAATATCAAAGCGGAGAATATTCTTAAAAACTTTGATGCAGTGGTACTTTCCACTGGAGCAGGACAACCCAGAGGATTAAACATCAAAGGCGCTGAAGCAAAAGGTGTTCATTTTGCCATGGAATTCTTAGGCCAACAAAACAAGGTGGTATCTGGTGAAATTAAAGAAAACCCAATTTCTGCTAAAGGTAAGCACGTCATCGTAATAGGTGGTGGAGATACTGGCAGTGATTGTATAGGCACATCTAATAGACATGGAGCTGCTTCAATTACTCAGCTTGAACTATTGCCTAAGCCTCCTCAGCAGAGAAACACTCTGAATCCTTGGCCAGAATGGCCTATGACTTTGCGTACCTCTAGTTCACATGAAGAAGGTGCTGAGCGTGTATTCTCTATTCTTACTAAGGAATTTATCGTAAATGATGAAGGGCAAGTAACTGGCTTGAGTCTAGTAGATCTAGAATGGGTACATAAGGATGGTCGAATGGTTTTCGAAGAAATTGCTGGAACCGAACGTACCGTTCCATGTGATCTCGCATTCTTGGCGATCGGCTACACTGGGCCGGCGCAGAATGGTTTACTAGCAGCATTTGGGGCAGAAACTATGGAAAACACGCTTCCGAAGTCTAAAAATTATCAAAGCACTAATTCAAAAGTTTTCCTAGCTGGAGATATGCGAAGAGGTCAATCTTTAGTCGTTTGGGCGATATCTGAAGGTAGAGAAGCTGCTGTAAAGGTAGATGAATACCTAATGGGAGAATCTAACCTTCCACAGAAAGACGAATCGTTCTTCCAAGTGGAAGAGGAAATATTAGATTAAATAAGCTGTATTTCAAAGACAAAAAGCCATCCCGAGTGTTCAGGATGGCTTTTCTAGTATTAAGAGAAAAGGAGAATTAATTACCTCCTCTTCTCCCTTTCCGTGGATCACCTTCGATTTGCGCATTTGGTCTGCCTCTACGACGATCATCCATTCTTTCCGCCTTGATTTCAGTCCATTTTGCTTTCTGCTCTTCAGTTAGCACCGCCTGGATTTTAGCATCCTGGGCTTTCAATTCCTCCCTCTTGGCTTCCATTTCTGCTTTTCGTGCCTCCATTTCAGCTTTTCTTTCAGCCATTTCGGCCTCATTCTTTTTAGCATACTCAAGGTTGATTTCTAAGATCTGCTTTTTCTGTGCTTCAGTAAGTGAAAGTGACTCAGCCATTTGCTCAGTAGATCGCTTTGCTCTTTCTTCCGCGGTTGGTCTTTCACCACCTCTCTTTTGTGCCATTGTGCTTAGGCTGATCATAACCATCATACCTGTAGCGAAAATCCATTTGTTCATGTGTTCTAGTGTTTAGTTACACGATTTAGACAGACCTAGAACAGATGAGTTTAATCACACATAAAATTGTTTTTGTTAACAAATCTAAATTATCTATCTCTCTTCAGTCAGTTCTTTCTGCTCACTAGGGCGCACCGCTTTAGGTTTGATAAGCAATCTTAGGCTTGGGTCGAAGCTCAAATAATTCCAAGACCAATCGAGGAAGATAAATACTTTGTTTTTCACCCCAAGGATCGCCATCAGGTGAACAAATAGCCAAGTAAACCAGGCAAGAATGCCCTGAAACTTGATAAATGGTAAGTCAACCACGGCCAATTTTCTACCTACAGTAGCCATGGAACCCAAATCCTTATATGTAAAAATTTTCTTCTCTTTGCCCTCTTCGATTCTTTGAAGATTAGTTGCAAGGCAAACAGCTTGTTGAATAGCTACTTGAGCAACTTGAGGATGACCCTTTGGATACTCCGCCTGAGACATCAAACTAATATCTCCCAAGGCAAAAACATCCGGACACCCTTTAACTTCAGAAAAATCATCAACGAAAATTCTACCATTCGGGGCATAACTATCCTCTTCAATACCCCCAATTCGATTCGGTTTGATACCAGCAGCCCAGAGAAGGGTTTGCGTCTGAATTGCTTCTCTATCTGCTAGAATTACTTCCTCTCCATTATAGTCTTTCACCAAGGTTTTCAGCATCACTTCTACCCCAAGATCCTGCAGATACTTCAATGCATGTGCTTTTGACTCCGGAGACATAGAACCTAGTAAATCTGGGCCTGCCTCTATAAGCACTATCTTCATATTATGGAAATTCAACTCGGGATAATCCTTTGGAAGCACAGTATTCCTCAAATCGGCCATTGCTCCGGCCAGCTCTACTCCAGTTGGTCCGCCACCGACGATCACTACATTCATCAATGATTTTCGATCCTCAGATCTCTCAATATTGATAGCACGCTCGTAGTTGGAAATTATCTTATTCCTGATGTAAAGCGCCTCAGAAACAGTTTTCATTGGAGAGGCAGATTCTTCTATATTTTTATTTCCAAAATAATTAGTGTCCGCCCCCATTGCCATCACCAGATAAGTATAATCTAAGTATCCCATGTCGGTATAGACCCGCTTAATTTTTGGATCAAAGTACTCCACCTGCGCCATCCGAAAAGTCACATTTTTTGACCCATGAAATATTTTGCGTAGCGGAAATGAAATAGCGCTGGGCTCTAGGCCTGCTGTAGCCACTTGATAAAATAAGGGCTGAAACTGATGGTAATTGTGCTTGTCCAAAAGGATCACCTGAAACTTCTTTTTCATCAGCTTCATTGCAAGCTTTAAACCTCCAAAACCTGCGCCTACAATAACTACTTTCGGTAAATCTGATTTGGGAATGTTTGGGAGAGGATGGGAAAGAAAATCCGACATAATAAAAGTGTTTTAATTGCTTACGATTTATAAGCTATTTTGGGCAGATTTCTGGGATTAAATTACCAAAACTTTCTTCTGAGTTATTCATTTTTCAGCCTAAACGAAAAGAATTGCTAATTTTACCACGCTAATAGTTTATAACCATGGGAAGAGCATTTGAATTCAGAAAAGAGAGAAAATTCAAGCGTTGGGACAAAATGTCCAAAGTTTTTACGCGTCTAGGAAAAGAGATCGTGATGGCGGTGAAATCGGGTGGTCCCGATCCTGCTTCTAATCCAAGACTTCGTACAATCATCCAGAATGCGAAGGGAGCACAAATGCCCAAAGACAGAATTGAAGCAGCTATCAAGCGCGCCTCAAATAAGGATGAGAAAGATTACGAAGAAGTGGTTTACGAAGGCTATGGCCCTTTCGGAATCGCTGTCGTGGTAGAAACCTCCACAGACAACATCAATAGAACTGTCGCTAATGTGAGAAGCTATTTTTCTAAAGCTGGTGGCTCACTAGGAACGTCTGGATCCGTGGTTTTTATGTTTGACAGAAAGGCTGTTTTCCGCTTTGCAAAAGGGGAGTTTGACCTAGAAGAATTAGAGTTCGAATTAATTGATTTTGGCCTGGTAGACATTGATGAAAACGAAGGAGAAATCTTCGTTTACACAGAATTTGAAGACTTTGGCACCATGCAAAAAGCACTAGAAGAACGAAATATAGAAGTTATCAGCGCGGACTTTCAACGCTTCCCGACTACCCTCACAGAACTAGATGAGGAGCAGGAAGAGATTATCAATAAGATGATAGAAAAGATGGAAGATGACGATGACGTAAATCAAATTTTCACAAACATGGCCTAGGCACCCGCCTAGGTTTTTTTATTTTATGAATTTCCCAAAAAGAGAAAATTTCCAGGCTGTAGAAAAGCCACTAATTATTGTAGGAAGTAAGAACCCCGTTAAAATAGATTGTACTGAATCCGCTTTTACTGAAGCTTTTGCTAAGGGATTTGTGGTAAATGGCATCAATGCTGCCTCGCAAGTTTCCGATCAACCCAAAGGTGATGAAGAGACCTATTTGGGGGCCAGAAATCGAGTAATCAATGCAAGAAAAACCTTCCCTGAAGCAGACTATTGGGTGGGTATAGAGGGAGGAATAGCTGAGGATGAAGGAGGCATGTACGCTTTTGCTTGGATATATATCGAAGATAAAACTGGGTTAAAAGGCAAAGCAAAAACTGGAATTTTTTACCTCCCAGAAGTCATTGCTAAACTCATTCAATCTGGAATGGAATTGGGGGAAGCTGATGACCAGGTTTTTTCTCAAGAAAATTCAAAACAAAATGGAGGTTCTGTGGGCATCCTAACCCATGGTGTACTTACTAGACAAACCTATTATAACCAAGCAATTATACTGGCTTTGATTCCTTTTATGAACAAAGAACTGTATTAAGAGAATCGATTTTTCTAATTTTTTTAGCTAAGTACATTTTAATCGAAAAAAATTTGATTATTATTGAATAATTGAAATTTACAACTTTGATTTATCCTATAGAGACGGAATATTCCAACTATCTCTAATAAATCAATACTAGTAGAAGTTGCTTAAATCACCCCTATCATTAAGTAGCTATAGACCTCTCATTGGAGAGGTCTATTTTTTTAAATTCTTTAGAAAGTTATTCAAAGCTACTCTCCAATCAGGATCAGCATCCCATTCAGGGCCTATGTACAGCTCCTCACGAACAAGAAGCTTGATGTAATATTTTACAACTATCCTTGAAGCAGCTTCATCCGTTCTTGGTTCTAACCCCATACTTTTCATCAAATCTGCTTCTCTGCCTTCTACTTTTACCAACAGAAACTGGACTTTTTCTTGAATTAATTCTGCTTCAGATTTTGCCTCGGTGAGCCACTCAATTTCATATGGATATTCCTGCTTGAGCACTTGTTCGATTCCGGCTTTTTGAGCTGCCTGCTCAGCCAGGATAACTTCGGGCGACTTACCATACATATCATACCTAAAGTAACTAAGTAGGCCTGTTTCTGCTGATGAGCCTTCAATTGTAATCCCTAACTGAAACACATCAAGGTTGAGCGGATTTTGGGGAATAAATTTGAGGTTAGATGTCGTTTCAGTATTACTGATACTTAGAAACTCAGGCACTTCTAAAACAAGAAGATTTTGTGTCGGCTGAAGTTCACCTATACTAGCAAACTGGCCAGTAACCGCGCCTATATCAGCTCCTGTTATGCCATAAAGCGATTTACTTGGAATAATATTTTTGTCACCGGTAAAAGACCCTACGTGAATATTCATCTGATTTTTCTGCCTGGTGATTAGAATAATATTCTTAACAAGCCGCTGCTGAAACGCCTTGGCAAAGTCTGTCTGCACAGCCTCAGATAGCGCTACTTTCTCTAGTTCAAAATAGGCCACAGGATCTCCACCTGCCTTTACCAGTGAATTGTGCACGCTATCTGCCACTTCTTCCCAAGTCATGATGGGTCTAGCAGAAGGGTCGGCTGAGACTAAAACCACCGATTTTCCATTAAAAAATGTCTGAGGTAGAGCCCCTTGAGCCGAAACCGGCTTGTGATTTACTAAAAGAATAAAAATAAAAAGGATATTATATTTCATGAATTCAGAGGTGTGATCCACTAAGCTTATTAATTTTACCAATATACATAACGCAAAATACTTTCCTTGATGCAACTCTCAATCAAAAACGCAATAAGTTGTTTCTTATTTCTACTAATTTTTCAAGCGAATGGGCAAAGTATTTCTCCAAAAAGTCTCATTGAAAATATCAAGTATTTATCTTCTGATGAGCTTAAAGGCAGAAAAACTGGCAGTGAAGGAAATGCTGAAGCACGTTCTTTTATTCTTGATCAATTTAAAAGCATTGGACTGAAGACGCAATATGCCGATTATCAGCAAAAGTTTACTTTTGAAAGTAGGAGAGATAACAAAACATACGAAGACGCTATTAATATTTTAGGGTTTGTAGCTGGTAAGGAGTCAAAAAAACTGATTGTAATTACTGCGCACTATGATCACGTGGGGATAGGCAGGCCCAATGCAGATGGTGATACCATTTACAACGGTGCCGACGACAATGCATCAGGAACTGCCGCATTGATAGAATTAGCCAGGTATTTTAAAAAACATAGACCTGAGCACTCCATGATTTTTGCTGCATTGGACGGCGAAGAGATGGGATTACAAGGTGCAAAAGCATTACTTAAAGATTTCCCCTTTGAATTAGATCAAATTCTTCTCAACATCAATATGGATATGATTTCCAGAAATGAAAAGGGAGAGCTATATGCTTCGGGTACTTACTACTATCCCACTTTTAAAACCATCTTAGAAGGAGCGTCTATTGGTTCTACTCCCAAGTTAATGTTTGGCCACGATGAACCGAACACAGGAAGGGATAACTGGACTCAATCCTCAGATCAAGGACCATTCTTTAATGCGAATATTCCACATATTTATTTCGGCGTAGAAGATCACCCAGACTATCATAAACCAAGTGATTCTTTTGAAAATATAGACGAACAGTTTTATATCAATGCTGTCAACCTTATCTTGAAGTGTACAATAGCATTGGATGTGGAATTACCCAAAGAGTAAGGCCTCTCCTTTCCATTGGTTTACTTCTTACTTACCTTAGACTTTTAAGCACGCAACTAACGCGATATTTTGGCTAAAACTGATTTTATCACCAGGCTTTTGATATGGAGACTCAGACACATGAGTAACCAAACCTTTATCCTACTTCTCAGCGGGATAATAGGTATATTATCAGGTCTTGCCGCAGTGATTCTAAAGGAAGGAGTACATGCTATTCAGCATTTTCTAACGGAAGGGTTTTATAAGGAATATGCCAATTTCCTTTATATCATCTATCCACTTATCGGTATTGTGACAGCCTACATCTTAGGAAAGTATATTTTCAAAGATTGGGGGGGGCATGGAATCCCGGATATCCTGTTCAACATCTCCAAAAAGCAAAGCATCATTGCAAGAGTAAAAACCTACAGTCGTGTAGTTACTTCTGCTATAACTGTTGGATTCGGTGGATCTGTCGGTCTTGAGGCACCAATGTTAGTAACAGGCTCGGCGATCGGATCTAATGTTGGATCTCTTGTTCACCTGAATGCAAAAAAGAGGACACTCCTGATAGGCTGTGGTGCAGCCGCTGCCATTTCTTCCATATTTGGCGCTCCGATAGGCGGAGTGATTTTCGCGATAGAAGTAATCATGATGGAAATCAGCACTGCTAGCTTTATTCCCCTGTTGATTGCATCTGTTACCGGCTCTTTGACATCCATGGTTCTTATCGGCAAAGACTCCGTTTTCAACTTCAAATTGACTGAAAACTTCCAGGCTTCCCACATGCCTTATTATTTGCTGCTGGGAATAACCTGCGGTATAGTATCTCTCTATTTTAGCCAGGCTGTAAGAAAAACAGAATCTTTGATGGAGAGTTTTGATAGCCAAGCTTTGAGAATACTTTACGGCGGGGCAATCTTGGGAATCATGGTTTTTTTCCTGCCTCCTATCTATGGAGAAGGGTACGAAACACTTAACACGCTAATCGATGGAAACTCAAGCCAATTACTTGAAAGAAGTCCTTTTTTCTCGATTATTGAGAACCCCTATATCATCATTATTTTCTTAGCCTTTATCATCTTAGTAAAGCCAATAGCATCTGCAGTCACTCTTGGGGCAGGTGGAAGCGGAGGAATATTTGCTCCTTCCTTATATGTAGGTGGTATTTTAGGTTTTCTTTTTGCCTACACAAGTAATCTTTTTGATTTTACAATTCCTCTTCCTCTCGCTCACTTTACTTTAGTTGCTATGTGTGGAGTGATGGCAGGAGCTCAGCACGCACCTCTTTCTGCGATATTTTTAATAGCGGAATTAACAGGAGGTTATGAGCTTTTTGTCCCATTGATGTTTGTTTCGGCGATTTCTTATGTAACTAAGACTGCCTATCAGAAAGACAGCATCTACATGATTCAACTGAAAGAAAAGGGCAGAAACTTACCTGAGTCAAAAGATCAAGAACTTTTGGAACTCATAACCATTTCCCATGTAATTGAGCGAGACTTGCTTCCAATACACCCTGATTCGAAATTGAAAGATTTGATCAACTTAGTGAAAATATCCAAGCGCAATATTTTTCCTGTAGTAGATGAGTTTAAAGCTCTAAGAGGTATAGTCACCTTAGATGATATTCGGGACATCATGTTTGATCGAGAGAAGCAAGAGAACTTGACGATTAAAGAGCTAATGCATAGTCCCCCTGAAATCCTATTGGCTACTGAGAATATGCAAAAAGCTATGGAAAAATTTGAATTGTCTGGTGCATGGAACCTCCCTGTAATCGAAGATGGCAAGTATTTGGGCTTTGTTTCCAAGTCAAGAATCTTCAATGCATACCGAAAACGGCTCATCAAGCAAAAGCAAGATTAACGTAATTAAGAATAATATTTGGAAGAGTGGATTATCCACTTTTTTACCTCTGTGTTTTAACTGATTTTTTCAAGTTAGGCTGCTTTATCCACAAAATTACCTTTAAAAAACTCTATATATTTAGCTGTTTTACAGGCGATTAGCTATAGAATATTAACAAGTGTGGATAAATTATCGAAAATGTGGATAAAAAATACTTGCTTTTTTTAAACCTCAAATAGAGCCCAAAAACAAGGATCGCATGATTAAATAGGTACAAGTTTGAACTCCAAAATTTAACCTGAAAAACACCTATTTTCGATCAATGCTAAAAGATAATTTTGTGGGGCTTCAATTCCTTTTAAATAATTGAGAAAAACAGGAGTACAAAAACAAGAAATTGAAATCCCTCAAACTTTTACATCAAATAATCCTATTTTAATAGTACAAATCCAACGTTTATATTCCCATACCTATTGGAGGAAGATTGTTCATCTGCCTTAGAATCCAGACTTGCCTCCCTAAGATATATGGGGTTGGTCTGGCTGGTGACCATCTTCTTGGATTAGGAAGAACTGCAGCTATCAAGGCTGCCTGATTTCGGGTTAGTTTGGCTGCTGGTTTATCGAAAAACTCCTGAGAAGCAGCTTCAATACCGTAGATTCCCTCGCCCATCTCTATCACATTCAGGTAAACTTCCATGATGCGCTCTTTAGGCCAAATTAGCTCTACCAACACGGTAAAATATGCCTCAAGTCCTTTCCTTAAATAATTACGCGATTGCCATAGAAAGACATTTTTAACTGTCTGCTGGGTAATGGTACTCGCTCCCTTTACACGCTTTCCTTTCTTGTTGTTTTCCCATGCCTTTTCCATCGCTTCAATATCAAACCCATTATGGTCAAGAAATTTTTGATCTTCCGATGCATACACAGCTTGGGGTGCGTTCTTGGATATTTCACTAAATGGAACCCAGTCTTTCCGAAGACGAACCTCTTTTTCAGAATCAAATGCCTGTTCAAAAACTCTAATAACCATTAATGGTGTGAGTGGCACAGGAACGAAACGATAGAGAACAGTCAACCCCACGGATAAAATGAAAAACCACATAAGCGTTTTCCAAACCAATCGCCATAGCCACTTAAGAACTTTCATATTTTCGTTTTAAACGGTAGCACTCACCTGTATAAAATGGTAGAAAAACACTGCATTATCATTCAAGGCAATAGAATCAAGATCATGCTCCATTGCCAAAACATCTTCTTCTGTAACCAATTCTGCTTCGATCATTCCAGAAGCAGCACTTTTCATTAACTCCTTCCAATATTGAGTAATTTCTTTAAGCTCCTCAGGTTTTCGCTGATCTAAGTGAAACCCTCCATGAAATAGCCCAATTTCTCTGTAGCCAGCATTCCTCAACAGATTACCAAGATTAGCCCCAATATCTGGATTACCACCCAAAGATACCTGCAGATCATTGTAGTTTTTATAGTATTTTGTCAACCCTGGAAATGCAGGATGAAAATAGAAACTAGAATTAAAAACCTCTGTAAACCAGAGCTTAGTCTCAGGAAGAAGATAGGGCTTGATGGCTACCAAAACTTGAGCTGCATCAGGAATATGCTCTAATGCCCAGCAAATGAATACTGAATCATAGTTCTCTTCAACCTGTAGTTTTCGGGCGTCTTGACAGACAAATTTAACTCTATCCCCAGCAAACGCTAAATTCTGTCTGGCTCTATCAATTTGACTTTGGGAGTAATCTACGCAGGTAATCTCAAGGTCAGGAAATAGCCTTAACAAAACTTCAGTTTGCGCCCCTACTCCAGAACCTACTTCAAGAAGTTTTTTGCAGCCAGAAAAATCAACCCTAGGGTAAATTAAAGAACCAAGCACACCGGCTTGGTCCATCAGCCGCTGTTGCTCCTTAGGAATGTATCCATGTAAATATGCAGTCATGTCCTTGGATATTTGCTCTCAAAATTATCAATAAAAGAACAAATACTGCACGTCAGTTTGGTGAAGGAGATGACTTCTTTTTCAGAATCACAGGTTCTGAAAGTTTTGAAGCAACACTTTCCATAAAATACTTAAGGTTTTCATATTCACTTGCAGGAATAAGTGGGTTATTCACTACGAACTTCGCTGAAATTGTCAGACCATTATTAACCACAAAAGGGGAGTAAATAAAAAGTACATACTCTCCATTAATAGTATATCCAGCTTCCAAAGGGTAATCATCTAATTCATATCCTTCTGGAATATTAACGACAGTATTGTACGTTTCTGTAAAAGCATAACCAAAATCGACAGGAAACATCCTGTACTCTTGAGTAAAAGGATTCTCAGAGAAAGAAGAAAATTTAAGTGGGTTAAATAAAATCATCTCATTCGCTCCAAAATCGGTAAACTTTGTGTCGAAACTCATAACGAGAAAGTCTTTTTCCTCAAGCAAATTATTGACCTCAAAATTTTCAAAAACTACTCCATCCTCCTTATCAAATAACTCCTCTAAAGACTCCTTTCTTTTTTCGATTCCACTTATTTCTTGAGCCAAACTAAGACCTCTATATCTATAATTTCGGTGAGAATTGGTCATTATTAGTTGTCCTTCCTCATTCATCTCAACCCGACCAAAATATTGAGAATTAGAATTATGCTGGATATCTATAGGGATGAGCTTACTTTGATCTTCCTGTAAATACAGGCCTCCCTTCACATGTTTATCTAAGTCAACGTATCCAAAAGGTGCGTCAGGCTGCGATAAATCAAGATATTGAGGCTTCCCATCAAGTACTGCTAATAACAATATTTCATCAAACTGATTAAGAAATGGGAACGGCACCAAGTCGCTTCTTCCATAGCCTTTACTGCCAATAAGAACTGGCTCACAAGGAATTCCTTCTGACTTGAGAACTCCCATTAGTGCGAGCATAAGCTCTCCAGGGGTACCTACCTTAGACTTTAGCAATTGATTGAGATTTTGTTGAGGATAAATCCAGTCATCACCTTCTACTCTAAAGTTATTTCTCAAATAATAATAGGCCTTCTGGGCTGTTTCCAGCTGTGTAGCACCCTTCAAATCAACGTCAAGGAATTCTTTTGTTATGGGATTATTTCTATAAAATCCCTTCTGCGTATAGTGAGAAATTACTTCGTCACCCAGCACCTCCCAAGTATTGAGCACATCCTTCCATTGTATACCCATATCTCCAGAGGTTCTATATTGAGCCAATTGAAATTCTATTCGGTCCACATAGTCTCTATAATTCTTCATAAATGGCTCTTCTTTCAGGGAATGTAAGTCCTTTAGAGTCCAAGTGTAATTATCAAATTCGTGGGTTTTCTCTACACTACTAGCGAAATTTTGACCTTGTCCCATGGTCCTATATTCCAGGTTAGGGTTCATTTTAATTCCATATTGACTGTATAGAGTAGGAAGTGTATTTTGAAATGTCCAGCCGTCAATAAATGTGAGATTTTTATCCACTTTTTTGTATTGATACTCGATGATAGACCCCACCTGTACATTCGGAAAAGAAATCCTTAGTTCCTTATATCCACCATCCAGATCTACTTCAAAAATACCATCCTTAGAAACCTTTACTGTTTCTGCATTGCCATTTGCAAAATTTGTTGTTTGGGCCTTCACCCCTGAAATGTCCTCCATTCTTTGGTCCCCGGCATAATAGCGAATACGGATATCGGCATTTGCCTTACCTGCTTCGGAAAGCACTTTCATGCGGATAAAATAAGTGGTTTCGAGTAGCCCAGGTAAGAATTTAGAATTCCCATACGACACTAATATCACAGCTGATGCATCTGGCTCAAAAGCTACCTCAGTCAAAGAAATCTCACTGTCGCTAAACTCTCCCAGTTTAGCTATTTGAGAAAATGTAATCCTCGAAATTAGGATCAAAATAAGGGTTAATAAGGTTTTATTCATTTCTACTTGCGGCTGTGTTTTTGATAAAATAGAAGTTAGAAGCGCCTAGCGTATTAATTCGTTTAATAAGTTCTGATTTAGATTCATCAGTCATTTCTTCACCGATTGAGAGTTTCATTTCTCTTTTTACATGTAGGTATTTACCATCTAGCGACGCAGATAATGTCACCGCTATTCCTTCTTCCTCAATCGATAAATTACCTGGAAGATTTTCTGCTTCCATCACCTCAGGAAGCTCAATTACATACTCATCAATTTGACTAAGTGAATTATTGACCAGCATCTCATCAGTTACTTTCCCCAGAAATGGTTTTAAAATCATTCGTTTAGCAGTATTCTGGACAAACTTTTGAATAAATCCATTGTAGCTTACCTCTGCCAGCAAAAGGGAATCTTTATGATCAACAGACAGCTCATATTGCTGAATAATTAATCCTGCAACAGGTGAATTTCGGTTGAAATAATCGCGCTGTTCTCGGGTATCGAGATGTTGCTTTACCATAAGCATGTCTTCCGCAAAATTGCCATCAACTTTAAGCCTCGTTCCAATGGAAGCGTCTCCATTATTATCAATTTTCACCTCATTTTTGCTGTGGATAGTATTCCAGTCGAGTGAATTATAGGAAGGTGTTTTAGTCAAATAACCTCCTTCTCCATCAATGACCAAAACGTGCCTATTCTTGGTAAAGTCTCCTAGAAACCCAGCGGGAAGAGAGTTAGAAGTACATTCCAACCAAACTGGACTCTGTCCTTCTTTCATTGGCACCTGCAGGATCACATGGTTAAATTGATTGGAGGGAAGATCTATCTCGATATCATCCGCATCCTTACCAGCTTGTACCAAGGTATAGTTGGAGCTGATCCCGACAGCCTTCAACATTGCTTGCATCAAATTTGTCAATCCTTTACAGTCTCCATATGCATATTTCACTACATCTGAAGCTAGCATAGTTTGCCACCCACCAATTCCTAATTGGATACTGACGTAGCGGTAGTTTTTTTGCAGGTAGTCATAGAGAATCTGAATTTTCTCGTACTCACTCGAAGCAGTTGACACCATACTTAAAAGCTTGGCTTGAAAATCCTCCGGAAGAGCTTTTCGCTCTTCATTTAGCTTAAACTGCCATGCTGCAAGCCCAGACCAATCTTCCATTTTGCCTACATAATCCCCCATCCCAAAACCAATAGGTGCTAACAATAGCTTGTGATCATCTTCCTTCTTCAAATCAGGAGTTTGAACTGGAAGATCTTTTTCTACCCAGGTAATTTCAATTTTATTGTCAATGGCCTTTTCGCTTCTCTCACCTAGCAAATTCACCGCTTTATACCTTAAGCCAATTTGCTCTGGATAGACCACAGTTAGCGTGGATTTCAACACCTTCTGATTATAGCGATGTACAGGTATCCAATCTCTCAAATGAAAATTAGTGGAAGATTTAGTCTCTATATTAATAGTAACCTGTATTGGGAACTTACTGCTTTTTACCTCAAAATACTTATGCCGATTATCATCAAAAATGCTGCTGGTAGAATAGATAGCTGCATCAGTCATGTCCTTTGTCTTCGCCTTCTCTATAGTTTTACCACTCAGCGGATCGGTAATTTCTATCTCAACATTTTCAATGTCATTCAACTTATTGTAAAAAACGGAGGTAAAAGCATGGCCTAATCCATCAGGCGAAAAGATGGTAAACTTGCGCTCTATTTTGTAGGTAACTTCATAGGATTCTGAAATTTCTATTCGCTGATCCTCTGTTAGTAAAGAATAGATGGTGGGATCCTCTTTGGTTGGAATTGTATCAACAGGGGCTTGAAGACCTAAGAATAAATAGGCTGCTACAAGTATTAGCATGCGAAAGTCATAGTTAAATTTGTGCAAAATAGATTTAATTACCATTAAAACTAAGCCCATATTAAAATAAATTATTAGGATAAAATGAACGTTGCGCAAACAGGATAAATCACTCTGGTACTAAGTACATGAGTTTGTAAATCCCACTAAAACTTCCCTAATTTGGTTTATTACAAAAAAAAATATTCCATGCAACCAGTGATCATAGGTAGTTTTGAAGAGTTTGAAAAGTACAATGGACAAAAATTAGGTATGTCTGAATACTTCCAAATCACTCAGGAACAGATAAATATATTTGCAAAGGCCACGCATGATCACCAATGGATTCACACCGATCCTACAAGAGCTAAAGCTGAAGGAGCATTTGGAAATACAATCGCCCATGGTTACCTCACACTAAGTATTGTCCCGCATCTTTGGGAACAAATCGTAGATGTAAGAAATCTGAAAATGATGATCAACTATGGAATTGAATCCCTGCGATTTGCGAATCCCGTTTTGGTAAATAGTGAAGTTCGTCTGGTAGCCACTTTAAAAAATGTAGCTAACCTGCGAGGAACAGTAAAGGCTGAAGTAGAAGTAAAACTAGAAATCAAAGACCAAAAAAAGCCAGCTTTTACAGGCGTGTTGATATTTCTATATCATTTTCAGTAAGTCAATACAGAATCTCCTTAATCTATAGTAAGTTACCTGCCAAAATCAACAAATCGATTAGGTAATTAGCTGATGAGCAAATATATTAGTTGGAGCTAACCTCCAATTATATGAAACTTTCTCCCGGTCTTCTCATCCTTCTTGTTCCGTTTATCTTTTTTGCCTGCGAAACAGCTAATACTTCCGACAACTCAGAAAAATTAGATCTCGACTTAGAGATCAAGGACTCCATCCGCGTCGACTATATTGGTAAGCTCAATCTGATGGATGTCAATCCTGAGTTTAAGAAAATTTTATTCTTTGATCCGCAGAATATGAAGTTTGTCAGTACAGACTTTGATGGAAAAGTTCTAGGTGAGTTCAGCAAAGACCGAGATGCACCGGATGGGTTTGGTTTTTATCCAATGGCTGCCGGAAGATTCAATGCATCACAAAACATCCAGATTGTATCGATGTTTGGCATCTACGAGTACGATCTTGCGGGAAATCTAGTGACAAGTAAAAAAATCCCAAGAGATGAGGCAAAATCCTTCAGTGGTAGAGCAGATGCTAAGCGGGAAATTCAATTTGTAAAGGATAAAATTCTTCTAAGCGGAACGATTGGGCGTGGAGAATACAACAAGACCCAGCCAGAATTTTACGACACTTTTTTACAGCTTGTCTGGGCTGATCCTAAGACAGGGTCCTTTGAGCAATTTCTACCCCTGGATTCTGCTAGTATTTTTCAAAACAATATGTCCCATGAGCCGACGACGCTTTCACCCACGTTTGAAGTGATAAATGACCGCTTATACATCATCAGTGGAACAGACCCATTTTTGAATATTTACGAGCTCGATTCTCCATATAGCAAGCTTGGGCGAATCCCTCTTAACCTCACGGATTACAAACTAAACGCAGGAGAGGATCCAAAGAAAGCAGATCCAAGAGCAATAAGTTATGATCCATCATTTGGTATCATTCAAAAATTAGTGAAGGTGGGAGACAAGCTGTTTATCATATATGAAACCGGGTATAGCGAAGAAGATGCTACCCGCTCTCGCGAAAACATGTCTCAATCTGAATGGGAAGACTTTTATAGCCGTATGAAGGACACCTACAAAATGCGCTATCAGATCCTTGATCTTGATGGCACCATGCTCACTGATGCTGAAGTACCCGAAAACCTAAGCGATTTGTTCGTTAGTCGTGAAGGTGCACTATGGTTTATGGGTAAGCCAAACACAGATGTCGAAGAAGATTTTTTTACTCTCTATAAAGTAGAGATAAACTAAGAAAAGCCGGACCAATGGTCCGGCTTTTCTATTTCAGATAACCTTAGTCTAATCTATTTCGCTCTTCGGAGCTTCCTGAGTTACTTTTCACACGGAAGCTTTCCCCTTTTGAGAAGTTATATTTCAATGTAAATCGAACTCCCTGGTTGCTTCGATACTGACGGAAACGCGTGTCGATATCAGCGAAGTCAACATTTGCTTTTATTACTTGTGTGCGAAAAAGGTCAGTTCCATTTACCGAAAGGGTTATTTTATCCTTCATGATAGACTTGGTAACGCCTGCATCTACCCATCCAAATCCGGCTATCTCTCCCTGTCCCCAAATCTGCGGCCCCAAATACATTCCCATCACTTCCACTTTAAAGCCTAGTGGCAAAACGAAATTGTGCTGCGAACGGACCATGAATGATGTCTGCGAATTGTCTAGGTAATCATCACCAATCTGTGACCGAAAGCGATTGTAATTCACCTGCACCATATTCGAAGTAGACCACCATTCTTTGATATCTACAGGGATAATCGCTCTGAAGTTTGCGTTTCTTGTTTTATCAAAGTTGTCAGTATAGGTAGTCGTAGTCCGGTCTTCATCATTCTGTACAAATACCTGCATAAACGCATCTTCCGTTTCGCTGTACCCAAGTGTGAATTGGTACATACCCTTCACCACATGATTCATCTCAATATTATTGGAGTACTGGGGCTTGAGATTAGGGTTACCCGTTTCACTTGTCAAAGGATCGATATAGTATACAAAAGGATTCAATAATCGATAATTAGGCCTGGTGATTCTGCGATTGACATTGTAGATGATCTGGTAGTTGTCGCTGATTTTATGCTGCAAGAAAGCACTTGGAAATAAGTTGAAATACTTCTGTTTATTTACTTGGTCCAGTGTCACTGAGTTACCGGTGATATTCGAATGCTCACCTCTTAGACCTGCCTGATAGGAAAGTTTTTCTGAGAATTTCCCTTTGTAGGAAACATATGCAGCTAGGACATTTTCATTGTAGATAAACCTATTGCTGCTTGGGTCAGGAATAAAAGGACCATCCTCCAATGCTTTACTTAGATCTAGGTTATTATCAGACTTTACCCAGCTACCTTTTACTCCCGTCTCGATTGTATTTCCTTTTCCTACTGGTTTTACAAAATCCACCTTCGCTGTTAAGATATTGTAATACATCTCATTCAGAGTCAGTATATTACTATTCATCGCATCTGTCATATTTGCGCCAACCCATTGTTGATTGGTAAGCAAAGATTTACTATCAGAATTCATACGGGTAAAGTCCACATCGGAACTAATTTTAGTGCCCAAGGTGTCAAGTTTTGCATCGTAATGAAGATTAGCAAAATATCTACTTCCTGTTCCTGTAGCATCATTAATCGATTCTAGATAACTAATTTCATCCATGCCAGGAGTAATGATATCTGTCAGTGAGTTATTGTCATTTCTATCATGGGAATCCGAAGCCTGTACATTTATGGCAATATTCTGATTCTCATTAATCTCATAATTCGCTGCTCCGGTAAAAAAGAGATTTTTGTTTCTGGTCACAATTCTGGATTCTTGACTGAAATTAGAAATGCCTTCTGGCAAGGTGAAATTTCTGTAAATCTCAAGATCATTGAAATTGCCGTAGTGGTTGTAATTCAAGTTAGCATTTGTACTCCACTTGCCTTTTTTCACATTCAGTACTACACCGGTATTAGGTAGCCACTGCCCGTTATATAAAGCTCCTGCCTGTATATTTCCAAACATTCCATCCACTGTATTCTTTTTCAATTTGATGTTGATCACACCAGCAGATCCCTCCGCATCAAATCGCGCCGAAGGATTATTGATCACTTCTATGCTTTTAATATTTTCAGCAGGCATAGATCGAAGAAAATTCGCCAAGTCTGTGGCACTCATATAGGTCAACCGATCATTGATCATCACTGTAGCACCAGTACGACCATTCAGATTGATGATCCCGTCCTGATCCACGTAGATTCCAGGAGATCTTCCGATCACATCCAGCGCATTTGATCCCTCAGCCATTACGGTTCCTTCCACATTAATAGTGGTCTTATCAGGCTCAATGATGATTTCCGGACGGGTGGATCTTACAGTTACCTCATCCAGACCTGTCATTTCATCCTGGATAGTGACTGGCCCAAAGTTCTTCTTCAATCCAGGTTCAAGTTGAAACACTTCTGATTCAAAAGCGGTAAAGCCAATAGAAGAAACCACCAATTTCACCTTAGCAGTCTTGGTAGATTCAATTAGAAATTGCCCATTTTCATCGGATACCGCACCATCTATAAGATTACCACTAGTAGCGTCGATCAATGCCACATTAGCATAGGGAACGGACAGTTCGTTTTGATCAGTAACTTTTCCGGTAATCACGCTGACATCTTTGTCTGCAGCAGCAAGGTTGCTAATCCCTAGTAGATAGGTGAAAAGCGAAAGAAAAAGTAAGTTGGTAGTTTTCATCTCAATAGTACTTTGTGTGTTATTGTACCACCTATTGAAAAAGAAATGCCAAGGCTTAAAAACCGCCTAAAATAGCCCTATTCGACATTTTTTATTTCTCAGCAAAATAAGAGTGTATCGAAAACGTACAGTGTTATTTCAGCTTTGGACATAAAAAATCCCCGAACGTAATGTCCGGGGATTCCAATTTTAGCTTTAAAAGCTTATTTCTTCAACGCTTCAGCGTAGTTCGCATTTGCCTGATCCCAGTTGATCACATTCCAGAAAGCGGCAATGTAGCTAGGACGAAGGTTTTGATAATTCAGGTAGTAAGCATGCTCCCACACATCAAGACCGATGATAGGAGTTCCTTTGATTTCAGCTACATCCATAAGAGGATTGTCCTGATTTGCAGTAGATACAATCTCCAAAGTACCAGCTGCAGTTAAAATCAACCAAGCCCAGCCAGACCCAAATCTAGTCGCTGCTGCTTTATTGAAAGCTTCTTTGAAAGAATCGAAGTTGGCAAACTTTGCATTGATCGCATTAGCCAAATCACCAGTTGGTGCTCCGCCTCCAGTTGGAGACATGATTTTCCAGAAAAGGCTGTGATTATAATGACCACCACCATTATTTCTTACGGCAGTGTTTGAGCCTGCAAGTTGAAGCAATTCTTCTAGCGACTTGTTTTCCAAGTCAGTTCCTGCGATTGCATTGTTAAGATTAGTTACATATCCATTGTGGTGCTTACCATGGTGGATTTCCATAGTTTTTGCATCAATGTGTGGTTCCAAAGCCGTAGTGGCATAAGGTAAAGCTGGAAGTTCGAAAGCCATTTTGTTTTATTTTAAGGTTAAAAGATTGATTAAAAATCTTACAAATAATCTGCCTTAGCAACCAAGTGAAAACGAAAAAGGTTCTTTACAGATCAATTTCCTTTTATTTTCTCAGTTTTTTGAAAAATTCCAGCAAAAGCTGTTCAGATTCTAAGGCAAGACTTCCTGTGAATACTTTGGTTTTGGGGTGGACTATTCCCGGATTGCTTTGCAAATACCCTCTTCTAGGATCAGATGCACCATAATGAATTTCACCGATTTGGGACCAAAAAAGTGCTCCCCCACACATTACACAAGGCTCTAGCGTTACGTAAAGCCTACAATCATTCAGATATTTTGCCCCCATGTAATTCGCAGCGGAAGTAATTGCAAGCATTTCTGCATGAGCTGTTACATCATTGAGCTTTTCCGTTTGATTGTAAGCTTTGGCAATGATTCTGTTTTTAGAAACTATAACAGCCCCAACAGGAATTTCACCCTCTTCAAAAGCAATTTTGGCTTGCTTCAGGGCTTCATTCATAAAGTACTCGTGGCTGTATAGTTCTATTTCCAAAATGGCCTAGAAAAAATCCAGAATCTCGTTTCTCACGCCATCATTGATAATGAATGCGAGAATCAGGGATACCACTAATCCGATAAATGCCTTGGACACGTCATTTCTAGCCATTTTAAAGGCCCTGAATAACCACGCATTTCTCTTCTCTGCCTTCGCGTGCTTACCAAGTGCAATTGCGATTTCTCTACCTCCAAGTAACCCTATAAATACCCAAGTAGTACTCATCGGAACATTGCTATAAAGCTTAAAGTAGAACAGTATAATAGCATAAACGAAGTCAACAATCGTCGCCGCACGAACATCTGTAACGCTTGACTTTTCGTTTACAATTCCTTGGATTTTATCACCTTTCATGTAGAAAAGGAAGCCTAATCCTATAAATACAAACCCTGCATAAATGGAGAATTCTACTGCATCCAATTGTCTTGGAAGAAATACCGCAATATTTGCAGCATCCTGCATGATCCACACTGCCCAAAGTGTCCCAGAGGTAATCCACTGCAGGTAAATCCAATAAGGTGCTGGTTTCCCTTTTAGGTAATTTTTAACAAATCGCTCAAGAACAAACCATACAGCTATTGCGATAGAGAATGCAAGCAGGTACCCCACAAAGCTCTTAAACATCACGCTAACAATAGTCCCAGCTTTGTATGTAAAGACATTCAGCAACAAAAATGTAGTAGAAACAGGCATTCTGAGCCTGGTCATAATCAAAAGAACGATAGGAGCAGCAAGCTGAAGAAATACAAAGCTTGTCGGCGCTTTATCCAGACCTGGAACAGATAATCTCTGGTAACTCACGTCTCCACTATAGGTAAACCAGCTGTAGGTAACCGTGCCTACGAATATAAGGCCCATGAAAAGCCATAACCAATACCACTTCTTATTATGATTGGAAGCGATAAAAGTACCGATCGTCTGAATACTGTCATTGGCGATAGCAGAATATGCAGCCAAAGCAAAGCCAAACCACATAGCTGCATACGTATAAGGAGTGATTACCGCAGCGATGGATATGAGTACACAAATGATGATAAGAAAGGGTTTCTCTTTCTTGGTGAAATCAAAGAGGGAGTAAGCACTTTTGGAGAGCTTATCCTGATTAATATTTTGGTCTATTTTTTTCTTGGCCATGATTTGCCTTTTGGTCGGTCGCGCAAAATTAAAGAAGATATCCTTCTATCCATGTTATCAAATTGTTAAGTAACTACAATTCCTCTTCAAAAAGGAAGTTTTGCCTTGTTTTTCGCAAAAAAATTTCAACTTTTGCCCAATATTTTATTAAAAATTTGGATTCTAGGATAGTTCAAGACTCTTTTATAAATCCCTAATCCTGAGGTAAAATAGAAAGCGGGAGATTTATTCTAAACTAAAAGATGGAGAGCTTAGAGCCGGAAAAAGATAAAATTAATAAGACCAAAAGCTATATCATGATGCTTTTGGCACTGTTGCTATTCATCTTCGCTATTGATTTGCTCACAGTAGCAATGAGTCATTTGAATAATGACGTAGCCGAAAATATCCTACTCGCTACAAGAAACCCTTTTGTAAGTTTATTTATTGGGCTTTTGATGACTGCCCTAATTCAAAGTAGCTCTACCGTCACTGCCAGTGTTGTAGCAGTGGTAGCGGCTGGCAACCTTACCTTAGAGCAAGCAGTACCTATGGTCATGGGTGCCAATATCGGAACGACGTTAACCTCTACGCTGGTTTCCCTTTCTTATATAATGAATAAAAAGCAATTCAAGCGTGCCCTGTCTGCGGGAATGCTGCATGATATCTTTAATATTTTCACAGTTATTCTTCTTTTGCCGCTTGAGATCTATTTTGGTTTTTTATCTAAGGTTTCAATCCAGATTGCACATTTATTCACTCCAGATGAATCCTACACAGGACCCATCGTCTACAATAAAGTATTTACCAGACCGATTACAGAATGGATCTCGAGCACTATAGATATTCCATTCCTGACCATGATTATCTCCATTTTCATGGTTTTTGCCGCCATAAAGATCTTATCTACATCAGTTTATAAGGCATTCGTTCTGAACAGTTTTCAGGACATTAATAAACTGATTTTCAAAAACCCTTACATGGCTTTCATTTATGGGACTTTCTTCACCGCTGCTGTACAATCGAGTACAGTCACCACTTCCCTGGTTGTCCCTCTTGTAGCCAATAAAAAGGTATCTGTCAAAAAATCCTTCCCTTTCATCATTGGAGCAAACATTGGCACGACCATAACTGCTGCTATTGCTGCTATTTATAAAACAGAAGCCGCCATTGCGCTAGCTTTAGTTCACTTTCTTTTCAACTTTATTGGGGCTCTGATATTTCTGCCTTTTCCTGCAGTGAGAAATATTCCGATCAGACTGGCTCTGTCTATGGGAAAAGAATCGGTGAAAAGTAAATTTTTAGGTTTTGCCTATATCCTTTTGACTTTCTTCATTATTCCGTTTCTACTGATATATTTCAGTAACGATTAAGTAGCTCGCCAGGAATTCATTAATGCTTTTGCAGAGCTAGTCCCAATCCTATCAGCACCAGCATTTATGAGTTGCAGAGCAAAATCCAGCGTTTTGATGCCTCCACTTGCTTTGATACCCACATTGGAAGATAAATTTTCCCGCATCAATTTGATATGTTCCACTTTTGCGCCAGCGGAGGCATAGCCAGTAGATGTTTTCACAAAATCTGCCCCAGCATCCTGACACATCAAACTAGCCTCAATAATTTGCTCTTCATTCAAATTGGCTGTTTCTATAATGACCTTGAGAATTCTCTCTTCCTCGTGGCAAATTTTGGCTATCTGAGCAATTTCTATTTTTGGCCAAATCATCCCAGAATGATAAGCCGTTTGAGACCACACCAAATCTAATTCATCTGCACCTTGACGGATTGCTTCTTTGGCTTCAAATACCTTCGTCGCGGTATCGGTGTATCCAAAAGGAAACCCAACCACCGTGACTAATTGTATGTTTTCTTCGCCTAAATCTCTCCTTACTTTTTTCACCCAAAAGGGAGGAACGCAAACTCCCACAAATTGCTCATCAATAGCTTCTTTAACTAATAAATCCACCTCCGTTCCAGTCATCGTAGGCTTCAAAAGTGTGGATTCCAAAAAGCGATTCAACTTATTCATATTGATTTACAAAGTCATTCAAATAGATAAACTCAATAGTCAAGTCCCCATCCCGTGCAATCGTCGCTCGCTCTAGAATTCCAGAATTATCTTCCAAAAGCGCTGGAATCACCCATTTCATCAATTGAATTCCAAATTCCTGGCTAGCTTCTCGAGGCAACTCACAAGGCAAATTATCAATAGCCATGACCGATATGCTTGTCTGACTTCCAAAGGCAGGAATTTTCTCTCCCGTTTGGCGATCCACATCATACACTGGATCAGTGATTGTGCTGGACGTGATCGTAGTCGGAATTGATCCGCCCACATCACAGCTCACATCAGCAATCACGGAAAGCTGAAAATCCTCGCCTGAGATATCCTTCAATTCAAATAATCTTGGAGCATCTGGATCCCAGTAAGCTCCGGAAATAAGCATCTCGCCCGCCTCTGCAAATTTCTGGAAGTGGCTTTCATACTTTTCAGGGAAGGTGTAAAACTCCTCCTTGTCAAACCCTCCATCTGATTTCCTTCTATTATAATCTGCAGAGCTCAAATTAACATACACTGGCTCTTCAAAATAAAGATGCAGGAAATCATGCACCGAAACTTCGCGAATCTTTAATGAATTCAAAATCTCCTTGGCACCGTTTCCAACACGTCCCGAACCAGTAAGAATAATTTTCACCGGTGGCAATTGCACTTTGGCAAGCTCAGCATGGAGTTCCTTCAGATCTGCGCATTCATAAGCCCGCTTAATCTCAAAAAGGTCAGTCTTCTTTCCATAAGTCCAAAACGCATTGTATGCTCCAACTATACCAGCCCACCTTCCAAAAGCCACTACACGATTTCCCAGCTCATTTTTCAATACTTCATAATCAATCAACCGGATTTTTTTGTCCAGTACTGCTTGGAGTAGTTTTCTATTGTAAGGTTGTTTTTTGATCGTATGCGAAAAGAAAAAAAAAGTTTTCCCCTCAATCAAATTGGAAATAGGAACTTCCTTTACCCCAAAAAGAACATCACAAGTGGAAATATCCTCAACTACTTCAATCCCTGAATCAACAAATTCCTGATCTGTAAAAGCCCTAACAGGACTAGCTTGCACTTGTATGCTGATCTTCCCGGCATATTCCTCCTGAATCCTCTTCAGTTCCTCTGGCGTAAAAGGAACACGTTTATCTGGTGGGTTTTTTCCTTCGCGGATTATTCCGATTTTCATCTGTTTATAATTTGACTTTTATTAGCCATATGGAATCTCGCATGGTTACTAATTATTCCTTCGTGTATCGTTTGCGACATGCTCGATTTCATAAAAATTATAGTGGCTACGAAATTAATATACTACAATGAGTTATGTACTGCTAGCACTAAGTTGGATCATTTTTTACACAGCCCATTCTCTGATGGCAGCATCCAAGTTAAAAAGAATTTTGGAGGTAAAATGGGGAGACGCTTACAAATGGTATCGATTAGTTTATACCTTAATTTCACTGATACTATTCATTGGCATTATGATTCAAGCAGTCTTAATTCCGAAAACTACCTTGATTTCAAAAAGCGACTTTACAGACTATCTTGGATATATGCTGGCAGGATTTGGAACAATCATAGCTACTAAATCAAGCAAAAACTACTCAATGAAGCTATTCCTTGGAATTACCCCTAGTGTAGAGAATTCTGAAGAATTGATTACAACTGGTCTTTATGCCAAGGTCCGGCATCCTCTCTATTCTGGATTGTTGTTGATTTTTCTAGGGTATTTTCTATTCTCAGGAAGCCTAACTTCCGTGGTACACCTAAGCTGTTTGGTTCTCTATCTACCTTTTGGGATATACTTTGAGGAAAAGAATCTTGTACTCCAATTTGGCGAAGCTTACCAAAACTATAAATCAAAAGTCCCTGCGCTTATTCCAAAGTTTTGGTAATCAAATCCTGATCAGTTTTAAACCTGAGAAATGAATTTGCCAATTAAAAATTGACTTAGTCCAGTCTAGGCAAACTCAATTTATATTTCATCGACAGCATGCGGATTGCAATAATTACTGAGATCGAGATCAGTAAATTAATATCTCTCGCGACTTCAAATGAATTGATAATTAAATAAACTATCGCACCTGCCAGGCAAGCAGAAGCATAAATTTCCTTCCTAAATAGAATAGGTATTTGATTTGTCAAGGTATCTCGAATTACCCCACCCATCACTGCAGAAAACATCCCCATGATAGCAGCAATCTCAGGCCTCATGCCTAGACTGAGCGCTTTTTCCACACCAAGTACTGTGAAGAAAGCAATTCCCAGGGTGTCAAAAAGAAAGAAAGTTTTACGAAGTCTACTCAGGAAGCGTGGAAAAATAAAGGCAGCTAAAATACCGATAAGAATTGCATACAGAAACTTTACATCTGCGATCCAAACCAGTGGATAACTGTCCAACAAAATGTCTCTAAGTGTACCGCCGCCAATGGCAGTAATAAATCCTGTAAACCCAGCACCAAATAAATCATGCTCAAGCTCTCGGATTGCCAATGCCCCTGAAATTGCAAATACAAATGTTCCAACCAGTTCTAATGCGTATTGTAAATCCATAGTCTGAGCTTTTTGTTGGCTGTTTAAAGTTCTTTTTTCATCACAAAAACTCCCATTTCCCTTTGATCCAGCACCAGAACTGTTTTAGGCGCTTCCAAGTAGGTCAATCCAAGTTGCTTAAATTTCTCCAGATGTGCTTCACTAAGTAAAAACCTTTCAGACCCATCAGGTAGCGCGAATCTTCCTCCTCCAAGATCATGGCTTTTTTCCAAAATTCCCCCAAAAGCCGTCGTCATTCGAAACCACAAGGTCCCGCCAGGTTTTAGAACTCTGAGCATTTCATCTATCATCTTCCAGAACTTACTTTCATTTTCGGCAAAATGTAGAACAGCAGAACAGATCACAGCGTCAAAGGCCGATTGGTGAAAAGGTATCTCTTCCAAGCCAGCAACCTGAAATCGATATGCATCATAACTTTTATTCAGGCTTTTTGCCAGGTAGCGACAGTATTGAACTGCCGTTTCGTTCTGATCAACCCCAAAAACCTGATAACCAGCATTGATGAAGTAAACTGCATTTCTACCTTCCCCGCAGCCTGCATCCAGGATTTTCATATCTGTAGAAAATCTTCCCTTCAGAATCTGATCCAAGAGGTAGATGTCGATATTACCAAGTAATTTATTGAGTTCGGAAATGTTCATTTTCCCAGTTGTCTAAGGCTTGAATTGCTTTTTTTCTCCCAATTTCTATCAGTTCCTCCGCTCGATGGAATTCCAATGTTCCAGCTTGATTTCTTGCTATTTGAATCGATATATCAACTTTATGTTTTTCAATCAACAAAGCAGAGAACCGATCTTGAAGCAAATCAAACGAGCGTGTCATCAGGCTTATGGAGCTGAGCGAGGTTTTCTTTTGTTCTTTCACCTGCTCAGGAAAATACTGTCTCATCTTTGTGCGGTAATCTGCTACCCAAGCTGGCATAGAAATAAAGCTTTTACCAGTTGCATCTTTTTTAGGTGGAATAACCAATTCCGAATCCCCAGCATTTAACCCCACTACTACGATCATATTTTCCTCTGACTGGCGCAAAAGTGAAAGGGGAACGGGATTTAGCACTCCGCCATCAATTAACTCCTGTCGATGAAAGCGAGCTGGCTGAAAAACCGTAGGAATACTCCCTGAAGCACGAATGGCAGCATACAAGCTTCCTTCTCGAAAAACCACTTCCTTTCCACTGATATAATCTACTGCATTGCAATAAAAGGGGATCTCAAAATCCTCGATTTGACAGTCCTGAACCACTTTTTTTAAGGCATTATAAACCTTTTCTCCTTTGATAAATCCTCTCGAAGAAAAAGTAAAATCCATCAAAGAAAACACATCCAGCCGATCCAAATGGCAAATCCAATCTTTGAATTCGGCCAATTTTCCTGCAGCATACATTCCACCAACTAATGCGCCAGCTGAACAGCCCGCAATCTCAGCAATGTGATAGCCACGTTTTTCAAGCTCTTCGATGACACCTACATGCGCTAATCCCCGCGCTCCACCGCTGCTCAAAACCAATGATACAGATTTCCTTTTCTCCATACTTTTTAGGGAATAAACAACTAAATTGACGCCGAAAAACCTCAACCAAAGTACACATAATGAGCCAATTTAAACCCTTCCACCTTGCTTTCCCAATCCGGGATATTGCAGAAACCCGCGCCTTTTATGGTGATTTACTTGGATGTGAGATCGGTAGAAGCACTGATAAATGGATAGATTTCAACTTCTTTGGTCACCAGCTATCCGCTCATATCAAACCTGAAGAATTAGCCTTGGCGCATACCAATACTGTGGATGGGAAATATGTTCCGGTTAGGCACTTTGGAGCAATACTACCCTGGGCAGAGTGGCATGAATTAGCCGACAAACTCAAAGCACATGGAATCGAGTTTGTTATAGAACCATACATTCGATTTCAAGGAGAAGTGGGCGAGCAAGCTACTATGTTCTTTTTGGATCCTTGTGGAAACGCACTGGAATTCAAATCCTTTCAGGATGAAACTCAGATTTTCGCCAAGTAATACTTCGTTTTGAAAAATCACTACCTAGATACCGGCATAGGAAGGATGATAGAAATAGAGGGCAGAGAGCATCTCTATTTCAGTGGTACATCCTATCTGGGAATTGTTCAAAACAATGACTTTCTGGATATATTGGCTGATCGATTGTTTGATTTTGGTTCGAACCATGGGCAAAGTCGACTTAATAATATTCGTCTCCTTATATTCGATGAGTTTGAAGAAGCCTTTGCTGCATCCGCTGGAGCTCCAGCAGCGGCGGTTTTTAGTTCAGGTTATTTGGCAGGAATCGCTGCATGGAAATCCTGCTATAAAAATGCTGAAGTAATTTGGATCGCTCCTGATGCACATTCTGCAATTGTACCAGATGAGTTATCTCCTTCTACTCAATTAAATTTTGTACAATGGAAAAAATCTTGCTTAGAACTATCTCATGAGCTATCAGCGCGCAAAATTTTACTAATTGGCAATGCATTGGATCCCTTTCTCTGTGAGATCCACGATTATAGTTGGGTAAAAACCATCGCTAAAAAACACGAAGTTACTTTGCTGATAGACGATAGTCATGCCTTCGGCACCATTGGCAAAAGCATCTACGGCACGTACGAAAACTGGGATGATCCTAACATCAATCTAGTGGTGACAGGCTCACTTGGAAAAGGGTTAGGCCTGCCAGCAGGTATAATCCTTGGAAATGAAATCCATATCGAAACCATTAAGTCCACCCCGCTTTTTGGAGGTGCATCCCCAGGGTCACCAGCGCATCTAAGCGCTTTTTTGGATATGGAGCATATTTATTTGGAGGCGAAAAGCTGGCTGGAAGATGCCTGTGGAATATTCGCCCAAGAGACAGCCGAGATTGCGCAAATCAGCGGAAGTAGGGCATTTCCGGCATTTGCGTATTCAGATCCCTCTTGGGTGAAAGAGTTTGAAAAAGCAGGCATCATCACTTCTTCTTTTCCATACCCTACAGTAGAAAGTCCATCTGTGAACAGAATCGTGATTTCAGCCTTTCATGAACTAGGTGATATCATGTATCTCAATCAAATCATCCAAGGGTTGGTCAAGTAAGTGAGCCTTCAGCCATTTTACTTCACTTCGAAAAATAGATAAATTTAAAAACCATGGAAGTATCAAAGGGCAAAGAACGATTCGAAAGGCATCTCACTCCTTACTTCAAGTATTGGTATAAACTCACGCTCCCAAGTGCTTTACTCTTCGCTTTGGCAACACATTTCACAATTAATAGAGCTATTTCATGGGAATTTATCGTTGAAAGAAACTTCTATTCTACATTCATCTGGTATCTTATTCTCACCAGTATCTCGAACTATTACATTTTCTATAGACCTAACTTGAAGTATCATCAGAGTTCAAGTAAAAATTCAAGTTAAATGAAAAAACCACCTTTCTTATACCGTTCATTTTTCAATTTCTGGTTAGTTTATATACTTCCTGCCAGTATTCTTACGATTATCCTCACGCAGCTTTTCAAGGGCTCCATCAGCTGGGAATTCTTTAAGCTTCCATCCACTTACGTCAAAATGCTGATCTTTCAGGTGATTTTTGGGTTGTGGATGTATTTTCGAGACTTTAAGCCAAAATCACAACAATTTAAAGATGGGCTCTGATCAGCAAATCAATATTGCCAAATGAAAAACAGTAAGACAAATAAACCTTCTAGTAATCAGAAAATTCCTTTTCTATATCGCTCCTTTTTTAATTTCTGGCTAGCGGTAGTTTTGCCTGCAACAATCATAGCACTGATTATTTCTAAGCTCTATTATAACAATACGATCAATTTAGATCCTCTAAGAGAACTTAACACCTGGTTTTACTTTATCATTCTGCAAGTGTTTGTCACGTTTTTCACTTACCTGTGGGTGTATAGATTGAAGGCAAAAAAGTACCAAGAGTAGACTGCAGTTAATCTACGGAATGAAAAATATCCCACTTACGAGTAGAAGGCAAAACAATATAATTTTAAGCCAAATCCAGACTTGATGAAAATCTCTCTTTTAGCTATTCCAGTTCTTCTTATAGTCACTCTTTCCTGCCAAGGAACAAAATCTGAGGAAACCACAATTTTTGAGAGTTTAGACAAGTTACCATCTGTTTCGGTGAAAGATGTCTCTGCCTTTTCCTTAGGAAATGAGAATGTCCTAATCAGTGGAACTCATCAGGAAATTACCTTAGAAAGCATTCAGCTTTTGAGTGGTATTAGCGCAGCAATCAAAATCGGGGAAGAGACGAGTTGTCTGGAAAACCCAACTTCCTTCACTAAATATCCATTTGCTGCAAAGCAATTTTTCCAACTTGAAAATCAAGGTGTGGAAATAAATCAGCTCCAATACTTAAATAATGATAAGCTTGGAGTCACGCTACTATACTCCATAAAGAATGTGGAAAACTCTGCGAAAAACGTTCAGTTTCAGGTTCAAGTAAATACCGACCTTAAACCTAGTGTATTGAAAGACAGCACGTTTGGCCGTGACGCAGCAGATCAGGTTATTTTTGATGAATTGACAGGAATTTTCACAGCAAAAGATGGGGCAAACGACTGGTATGCAGTCTGGGGAAGCTCCCAGGATTATACTATAGAACCAATCAATTCAAATTGCACCCTAGAAGTATCCGAGCTCGGTGCAAGTACTGGATTAGAAATTTCCATAGAATTGGCAGCAAATGAGGAGCGGGTAATTCCTATTTTCATTGCAGGTTCTGACCAAGGTGAATTCACAGCCATTGAGACGTTAATTGATCTTCGGGCTGAAATACAAACCGATTGGGATGAGCGTTTTGCTGTGATAGATTCTCTTCAACGCACTTCCAAAATCAACATTCCAGATGCAGAAATTCAAGAAGCATATGAATGGAGTAAGTACAAAACAGGATTAGTTGAATTTGAAAAGGGCTTAAAACGGCATAGTAGAGGAGATGACGATAATGAGGAGTTATATAAAGTGATTGAACTGCTGAGTAAGGATTTTGTGGAAAAGGTAGATCAGGCCATTTTCTCCACCAAAGGGCCGAGACACTTATCCCCAGGGCATGTGATGATTCAGCCTTTACTTTTAATCTCTCCTTTTGGAATACTACCTGACATTGAAAACCGAGTGACATACATTCGTCCAAATTTGCCAGCCGATTGGGAGAGCGCTTCACTAGAGAATCTATGGATCGAAGACAACGAAATCAGCATTTACATCAATTCTGCGGATAAACAACTGACCATAGAAGTTACCCAAACGCAAAAGAAAGCAGGAATTTCCATCGAGCTTCCAGAGAAATACACGAAGGTAAAAGTACTAGGCAAGGAAGTAAGTAACGACACCAAAGATGGATTCCGAAGAATTTTGATGACGGGAGATCATGTGAAGGTAGAGGCAATGTTATGAATTGAATTGTAATTAGTTAGTAAGTATATTATGAGTATTATTCTTACTAGCCATGAAAAAGCTCTTCATACTTTCGATTTCTCTTCTTACCACATTTACCACTTTCGGCCAAGAAACCATAGTAATTGCTAACCTCTCCGGGGTTCCCAATAAAAAAGACATGATCCGTGTCAGTATGGATTTTATAAGTTACCAACTGGATGAAAACCTGAGCGCTAAGGTGAGTAGCTCATCTGAAATTCCGACCCAAGTGACGGTGATGAAAATCCAATCCAACGGAAAAATCACCGAAAGAGAATCTTTCTGGGTTTATGATGATTCCTATCAAATCACAGGAGATGTAGAAGACTTTTCCTCCCTAAAAATCAGTCCCAATCACCCTTACAATGAAATAGAGAGCGCATTTTATAACTCAGACAAAGAAAGACAAAAGGAAATCATTTCTGAAAACCTAGACAAAGCTGTGGGTGTGCAGCTCATGGCCTCGTCTGTGTCCTATTATTCAGATGAAGAATTGGAACAGCTATTAGCTAAGATTCCAGGGTCTTTTCATGCTACAGACTACTACACCAAGACCAAGACTAATTTACTCACGAAGGATGCCCCAAAACCAAAAGTTGGGATGAAAGCCATCGATTTTGAACTGGAGAGTCGCGCTGGCGCAATGGTTTCCCTGTCAGATTTCGATGGGAAATATAGACTGCTGGATTTTTCGAATTCGGGATGTGGCCCATGTTTCATGGCACTGCCTGATATCAAAGAAGCTTATGAAAAATACAGTTCAGAAATAGAAGTTATTTCCATCTGGGATGACAAAACCAAAGACATTTGGATGAATTCTTCCAAAAAACACAAAGAACAAATCATCTGGACAGACTTATGGGATGCCGGGGGGCTTGTATCCAGCTTGTATCAAATCCAGATCCTTCCTTCCTATATTTTAGTCAATCCTGATGGGGAAATAGAAAAGATCTGGAACTCGTACAAAATAGGCAAAATAGTACGCGAAATGGATTCACTCTTTGAGAAAAATTAGACTCATTTTTCCTGACCAAAAGCTGTGAGAATCAGGCTTCTGCTTCCTGCATTCCTACGAAATTCACAAAGATAAATTCCCTGCCAAATTCCCATGTTGAGTTTTCCACCGGAAATGGGGATTTGTAGGCTTGTGTCAAAAAAACTGGCTTTAATGTGCGCAGGCATATCATCCGGACCTTCGTAAGTGTGGATAAACCGTGGATAAGATTCTGGAATTAACTCATTTACAAAGGTCTGGAAGTCCTTTCTGACCGTAGGATCAGCATTTTCATTGATGGTCAAGGCCGCCGAAGTATGCTGGATAAAAACCTGTAGAAACCCGGTTTTAATCTGAGCTATTTCCGGAATCGCATCTTCCACTTGCTCGGTGATCAAATGATACCCTGATGGATAGGATGGTAGGTGAAGTTTGTGCTGGAAAAACTGAGTCATATCATAAAGATATAACTCAGATAAACAGATTTACCTTTTCCAACCAATTTGATTTAGTTTGAAAATAGAAATTCAAAAGCAAGGACACTTCCTGACTGTGGTACTTTAGACTCTTTTTTTACTCTTTTTTGCCAAGGGATTATATTCCAAAGCTTTTTCCACCCAAAACTCCCAGTCTTCATCCATATCGAATCCTTCTGGATCCACATAAACAAAGCCTTTCATCGGTCTCCCGGTGAACTCCATTGGACGACAACCTTTTCGCTTCATGCATTCCTCCTCAGCAAATTCCCCTACCCGCACCATCAACCTGTCTTCTTTGGTATGCTTATCCTGATTTAGACCAATGCACATTTTATCTTCCACCATGAAAAGCATTCCTCCCATCATTCTTTTGGAAGTAAACGAAACACCATGTCTCCTAAAACTAGTAGCCAATCGCTCAGCTAAATACTCATCGTAGGCCATAGAGAAGAGTTAGTTTATCATTTCACAAGAGCAAGATAAATTGAAGGGCCATCGCAAGGCGCACTTCCACCAACCAACATCCCATTTTCTTCAATTGTCAAGTACTCAAGATTGGCAGAACAGCTGTTTCTCAACCTGTCCTCAGGAAAAAACAATTTATAATGGGTGCTTTTACCGCCAACTTCATATATCAACTCTTCCTTTTCAAAGAACCCAATGATTGAATCATCTCCGACAGTTTTTAAAAAACTACCGTCTTTTTTGAATAGATAAGTATAGCTAGAGTCTGTTACCGACTGAAAACCTGAATCTCCAGCAAAGCCAATCCTCTGCCAACCTGCTATCTTCCAAGTCTGAGGAAATTCATCATACGGATCTTGATTTTCCTGACAGGAAAATATAATTGTCGTAATCAGAAGAATGAAAAGGGAGCGCCTCATGAAGGGTCGATTAAAATATACAAACCAAATACGAAGCTTAATCTCAAATCGCTACAAATCAGATCTTCTCAATGAAGTTTTCCAAAACCCCAACCTCATCGATTCCAATTCTCACTTTGTCTCCCACTTCTAAGGTAAAATCATCCGGTACAATTCCTGTTCCCGTCATGAGAAAACAACCAATCGGAAAGGTGTTCCCGCGGAAAAGCCAGCCTGCTAATTCTTTTGGTTTCCGCTTTAACTGTGTCAGAGGAGTCTCCCCAACAAAAGCTAAAACATCATCCCGGAAGATTTCCAATCGGATATTCGCAGTT
Organism: Algoriphagus winogradskyi; assembly: GCF_900182815.1. Taxonomy (GTDB): domain Bacteria; phylum Bacteroidota; class Bacteroidia; order Cytophagales; family Cyclobacteriaceae; genus Algoriphagus; species Algoriphagus winogradskyi. The sequence continues at coordinate 109,685 of NZ_FXUA01000002.1, forward strand.
TCTTCAATCGCTTTATCTGTAATGAAAAGACAAGGCCCAATCGCAGCACAACCTGCATAAACCTTCGCTTGAGGCAAATAAAGAGGATTTTCTCCTTCTATGCTTCTACTGCTCATGTCATTGCCGCAGGTATATCCTTGGATTTTTCCGGAGGGAGACACCACCAAAGTCAATTCTGGTTCTGGTACATCCCAAGTAGAATCCTTACGAATATTCACCGCAGATCCAGGAGCTGAAACACGGCTGGCAGTAGCTTTGAAAAATAGCTCCGGACGATCGGCATTGTAAACCTTATCGTAAAAATCTGCTCCACCAGCATCTTGAGATTCTTCCATTCTAGCAGTACGACTGCGGAAATATGTCACACCAGCAGCCCAGATTTCCTGATTTCCCATAGGTGCCAAAATACCTTTCTCCAGAAATTCATTTCCTTCTTCAGAAGGTATTTCTTTCCAGGATTTGGATTCAGTTACTAAATTCTCTTTTAGGTTTTCCTGAGCCAGAAGCTTATCCCAATCCATTGCTGGGCCTAAAAAAGTTTGATTTTGATACTCTAAGAGTGTGCCCTCAGGCAGTTTATAAATTTTCATAGGTTAATAGGGTTTGATCAGAAATTTAGGAAAAAGAATTGAGAGATGAGTCAAAGACTCAGACTAAACCCATTTTATCATCTTACAACGTAGTCTTTGGTAAAATCAATTTTCCACTCCCCAGATTTGCGTAGCAGTTTTTCCACATTACCTTTGCTATTAGATCATAGGGGGTGCCTTAACAAAACGGGCTGAGATCATACCCATACGACCTGATCCGGGTAATGCCGGCGAAGGGAAATGAACAAGCGTAGTAGAAAAGAGAATCATTAATCCGAAGAGGTACCCTTCGGGACTTTTGATTTTGTCATTGCTACAGGGTAAACAATAACGGGGAGCTTCCCTAGAGCTTTCTCATGTTTCACTCAATCTTCCGAAAGGGAAAATTACACATGAAAAAAGTACTGTTAAACCTGGCATTTTGCCTGTTTGCAATTTCCACTTGGGCACAAAATAGTCTCAGTGGAAAAGTAGTGGATGGCTCAAGCGGCGAACCACTAATCGGAGCGTCAGTCTGGACCGAAAAGCAAGGCCGTGGAGCGGTGACGGATGAAAACGGAAATTTTATAATTACCAAATTAAAAGAAGGCGAGATTCAACTCCGGGTGTCGTATGTTGGCTTTGAAACACTTCAAAAAAGCCTCAGCGTGCCTTTAGCAGGAGAATTAAGGCTAGAGCTAAATCCAACAGATCTCCTGTCAGAAGAGTTTATTGTCTCTGCGACTAGAGCATCTGCGACTACTCCAACTACTTTCCAGACGATTGATAAGGCTGAACTTGCCAAAAGAAATCTGGGACAGGACATCCCGATTCTTTTGAATTTCACCCCATCTGTAGTGACAAATTCTGATGCTGGAGCCGGAATCGGCTATACCAGCATGAGTATCCGCGGATCGGACCAAAGCCGAATCAATGTGACCGTCAATGGTATTCCTATGAATGATGCAGAATCACATGGCGTATTTTATGTCAATATGCCGGATTTTGCTTCTTCCGTAGACAATATCCAAATCCAGCGGGGTGTTGGAACCTCCACTAACGGAGCTGCAACCTTTGGAGCCAGTCTGAACATTCAAACAGATACCCGGAAAGATGAACCCTATGCTGAAATTTCCAATTCTGTAGGTTCCTTTAATTCTTGGAAGCATACAGTAAAAGCAGGAACAGGACTTTTGAATAACCGGTTTGCGGTGGATGCCAGACTATCCAAAATCACCTCTGATGGCTATGTGGATCGCGCATTTTCTGATTTGAAATCTTTCTTCGTCTCTGGAGGATACTATGGTGAAAACCACGTAGTAAAATTGAATGTTTTCTCAGGAAAAGAACAAACCTATCAGGCCTGGTGGGGACTTCCGGAATCAAAGCTCGAAGAGGATAGAACCTATAACTACTACACGTACGACAATGAAACTGACAATTACCAACAGGACCATTATCAACTGATTTACACCGGAAAAATTGGTTCAAATTGGAAAACAAATGCTGCGCTTCATTATACTTATGGGCGGGGCTATTACGAGCAGTTTCGTGAAGATGATGATTTTGCAAGTTATGCTCTTCCTAATGTAGTAATCGGAGGAGAAACCATTTCCAGCACGGATATCATCCGCAGAAGATGGCTGGACAATGACTTCTTTGGAGGGATTGCTTCTGTCAATTATATCTCGGATGATGGGAAATGGGATGTCATCTTAGGCGGTGGAGCCAATCGCTACGACGGAGATCACTTTGGCGAAATCATTTGGGCGAGAATTGCTGGAGAAACCAATATTCGGGATCGGTATTATGACAACAATGCTGTGAAGGACGATAGAAATATCTATTTGAAAGCAACGCACGAAATCAGTCCTGGATTGAATCTCTTTGGGGACTTACAGTTGCGTGGGATTGATTACACATTTTATGGAGTCAACGACGATCAAAGAATCGTAGATGGCAATCAAACCTATACCTTTTTCAATCCAAAATTCGGTTTGAGCTATGAGCGAAGCAATGGGCAGGTTTGGTATGCGAGCTATGCTGTAGCGAATAGAGAACCGAAGCGTTCGGACTTTACGGATAATCCCATCACAGAAATCCCTAGACCAGAACGATTGAATGACATCGAAGCTGGCGTAAGAGCTCAAAAAGGCAAGTTTAATTACAACGCCAATTTCTATTACATGGATTATAAAGACCAATTGATATTAACTGGTCAGATCAATGATGTGGGAGCATACATTCGAGAAAATGTCGCGAATTCTTATCGTGCCGGAATCGAGCTTTCGGGTGGTTATCAAATTTCGAAGGCCCTTACTGTAGGTGGAAATCTGACACTGAGCCAAAACAAGATCAAGGAGTTTACCGAGTATGTGGACGATTACAGCACAGAAGAATTCCAGCAGGAGGCGTTTACTTACGAGGATACGGATATTGCGTTTTCTCCAAATGCTATTGCATCTGCAATCCTAGAGTATAAACCAATCGAGAACCTTTCGTTGAACTGGATGTCGAAGTATGTTGGAAAACAATTCTTGGATAACTCAGCCAATGACAGTAGATCACTGGATTCTTTTTTCACCAATGATATCCGAATCAGCTACCAAGTGCAACCGAGATTCTTCAAAAGCTTAGAAGTGAACTTGATGGTCAATAATATCTTCAATGAAATGTATGAACCAAATGGCTACACGTTTAGCTATTACATTCCCGGAGATTCTGGAAGAGAATTGATTACAGAAAACTACTATTATCCGATGGCTGGGACCAATTTTATGTTGGGGCTGACTATGAAGTTTTAGAAAAAAATAATCGAAGCGCTGAATTACTCCAGATATTTTTGGAAAAAATCAGCGCTTCTTTTTTGCTTTAGAAAGATGAATTTTTCAAATCCCAAAACCCTTTTTAATTTCCTCCAAAGCAGCTACCGCATCCTTTTCTTTTGCAAAATCAAGTGCTAAAAACTTGGCTCCATTTGATAGCAATACACATTTATAGATAGTTACATCGCGCGAAAGAGTTGGGCTAATCCCATTTGGAGTATTTGTACTTCGAAAGCTGTGTAGAATCAACTCCGCATTCTCGATCTTAGGTAGCTCTTGCCAATCTCCAATTTTAATCCATAGTATACTTTGATATGCTTTAAATCTGTTCCTATGAAAATCAATTTGAGTTCCTGTATAAATTGAAACCATAACCAACCCAACGAAGAAAGAACCACCGCCAACAATTCCTATCTTTTGCGGATCTGTACTGACTTGATGGAAGACTGGAACAAGTAAAACAATGATACCAGCTGATATTAAAATGACACCTAATAATCGAGGGCCATTAATTCCAGAACTTCCAGTTTTATAGTTGAATCGGGACAAAGTGATCTTGGTTTAGGGTTTATGTAAAGGTTTTCGCATTTTCTTTACATATAAGAGACGACATGTAAAGCGGCTTTACATAGGTCTTGAAAAAGCTTGAGCAAAAGATTTATTCAAGCTGAAAAATCTTTTTGGCCTCTGTCTCAACCTCCGCGCTCCTGGCGATTATAAAAAGAATGCATTAATCCGGAAACACACTTTTATCCATTCCTGGCACAATACGAAGCGCATTTTTATAATATAATTTCTTCAAGACTTCATCCGAAAGTCCCAAGCCATACATTGCCCAAAAAGCGTGATACTTTTTGTAATAAGGGAAGTATTCATCATCTGTTTCCAACACTCTGAAATAGGTGTAATACTCTTCCTTGTTGTAAGCATCTTTTCCAAAAAGCACTCTATCCTGATATTTTTCAAAAAATTCCTTTGCACGTCTAGGTTGCCTGCCAAACTCAGCGATAACTGCCCCAATTCCAAAATTGACATTTGGGTATTTCTCCAAATGAGCACTGGCTGCATCCAGATCGTTTGCCATCCAACCCATGTGTGCGTTGATGAATGTAGTCCCGGGATGCTTTTCAAAAACATGGTGCTGCTCAGCCATGATTTGCTCAAATGGTGCTGGATTGTCATCTCCTCGTGCCCTATTAGGGTGCGTTTTCAACTCTAACCAACGCTCATTATTAGCATCCATTTCCTGCCAAAACTGCGCTGGGTCCGCTGAATGGATGATTACCGGAATCCCCAATTCACCAGCTTTTGCCCACACGGCATCTAAGTCAGGATGATCCACAGGAACGCGATTTCCATTCACATCATTCACATTCAGACCAAGACTTTTATAGATTTTTAGCCCACTTGCTCCGGCGGCCACATCTTCTTCCAGCTCCTTCACTGCGATCCGAGTCCAGTTTTCATCTCCAAATCCTGCAAAATTCAAATTGGTGAAAACCATAAATCGACCAGGTGCATGCGTGTTAAATTCTTTAATCATGTCCTTGATATAATCCTGCTGGGAATTGCTATTTCCCCGTCCAAAACCTCTTCCACTTAGATTGACCAGAACCCCCATGTTTAACTCATCCATTTCCCCAACCAGCTGATCAATCCTTTCTTCATTGATTCCTCCCTGATGACTGTGAATGTCTACGAATGGAAACTTTGCTCTTTGAACTGGGTGCTCAGGGACTTTCAGCGTAGATGGAGGGTTATATTCCTCAAAACTCATTTCTTGAGCTAGTAATGCATTTCCGAAGAAAAGAAAGGCAGATGCAAACAATAGTTTTGTAGAGGTATTCATAGACTAGCTTTTAGGGTTCGATAGGCTTGCTTACGCAAAATATTATACAAGAGTTAGGGGTTTTGAAAACAGAAAATCCCGAGAAGCTACTCAGGATTTTTTGTTTAATTAATTATCTGGTTGTTCCTCCCTGGATTACCTGCCCAAAGAAGATGGCATTCATATAGAGTTTGTTTGTTCCAAACCAGAAAGCCCTGAAATTCATATTATCTGCAAAAGCAACAATGCGTCCTCTACCAATACCGGAAACCTGAATTACAGAACCATTTTGAATTCCAGGAAGATTGGAAGGGTGAAGATACCCTGATGCAAGAGGCTGATCAGTGTAAACAAGTGGATTTGCATAGGGATTATCCGAAGGCTCCATGAACAAATTATCATTCCTGAAGGTGTGAATATCTGAGTTTAGATAACCATAGCCGATGGGATGAGTCAGGTCTAGCGTGGCATTGAAGATTGCTCCACCTGTAACTTTTGCACCTGATTCATTTTCATAGTCCGCATAGCTTTTTTGTAAGCTTTTTTCAGGCTCGGCTCTATCACGGAACTTGAAATCGGCCACTTCATTTTGTGCTAGGAACTGAAGTGCTCCACCTTTGGCTAGTAAAGTACCTCCACTTGATACCCAAGACCTCAAGGTTGCAGCGCCAGACTTGCCAAGACCATTATATCTGCCATCGGGCATTAGGATCACGTTGTATCTATCCAGGGTGCTTCCTCCTATATTATCCATCGGAAGGAGTGTGATCGGAATTTCAAAACGCTGATCCAGTAGATGCCAGATCTCTCCGGCTTCGTAACTATCCACGCCACCTTCTATTAGCAATGCGATTTCTGGCTTATCAAGAGCCATAATATTTGGAGAACCAATATTCAAACCGCCAGTATATCCACTTGTCAATCCATATATATCTACAGTCGATACGCTCGCTATTTCAGAGAGCTTATTGAAAAAAGCCTGATCATCCAATCCACTTTCCCCTTTTCCAATCAGTAAAGAACCTCGTCCAAACGTCTTACCGTCTGCTGTGGTAAATTCCCCTGTAGCTACTCTTACCTGAAAATCAGCGTTCATCAATTTGAAGGCAGCTTTTGGCGCATAATAATCCGTCCACTCCATCGCATACTGATAAGCTCCTGCTTCACCGATTACTTTTCCAGGAGCTAAAGCAATAGAGCTTTTCGAGATTTCATTCACACTTGCCAAATTCAAAATCTGACTATTCAAGGCCATATAATCCAGATTGAAAGCCATAGGATAAGTCCAAGCAGAAATATCATAGAACAAGCTATCATTGAATGTGTTTCTTGTTTCAAACATTGCCTTGATCAATCTATACTGTGGCTGATCTGCTGGCACGATATAGGAATTTTCTTTATTGAATTCTTCACCATTTACCGTGATGTCGTCATTTAAGCTGAATACTTTAATGTCATGCTGAAGGATCAAATCAGCTAGATGATAGCTTCTTGCATCATCTTCCTTACTTCCAAAAATGTAAGCCTTATTCACATCTGCATCCACTTCCTTTTGAATGTCACTATAGAAATCCTTCATGAATTGATTTAATTCCTGACGCATTTCTTTAGCTGCCTGAAAAGAGGAAAGATTGGCCGTGAATTGATTTCTGATGGTAAAAGGAAAGCTGAGCATCCCATTTACACTTTCCTGCAAATGGCCTCGGGAACTGGCTTGCTCAAATAAAATACCTATGGAACCTTGGACATCCGGGTAGGTTGAGCCTTTTCCATAGTAGTAATCATCGTAATTCTCCTGATTGTAGTAAAGGGAGCCAATTTGGTCCAAAGCTTTCGCATGGTAGGTGCCTATTTTCTTTGTCAGTTCAAAGTTTTTCTCAGGTGTCAAAGGGTGCATTCTAGCTGGTACACCTGGCTGGAAAAAGAAGGTACTATTTGTTCCCATTTCATGAAAATCCAAGTGGATATTAGGAAGCCATTCTTGGAACACACGAACTCTGTTTCTTGATTCTGGATGCTGTACTGGTAACCAATCTCTATTTAAATCAAACCAATAATGGTTGGTCCTACCTCTTGGCCAAGCTTCATTGAATTCAGCATTGTTAGGATCGCCGTTCATGTTATAGGACTTGTGCGTATTTACCCATGAAGCAAAACGATTCAAGCCATCTGGATTAATTGCTGGGTCAAGTAGCAAAACCATATTTTCCAGATCTCCGGCTATTTCCTTTGCTGCCGCAAAATGATAGGCTGCCAAAAGTGAGGCATTGGCTCCACTTGGCTCATTACCATGAACGGAATAGCCCATGAACATCACAACCGGCATATTTGCTATGTCGGCAGATGCACCAGCAATTCTCAGATTCTTTCGATCAGCCTTGATTTGATCGATCTTGGTAAGGTTTGAAGGTGAGGTAATTGTCAAAAGAACCTGAGGCCTTTTCTCATACGTTCTACCTGTTTCTTCGAATGTCATCCGGTCCGATGCTTCCGCCACAGCCTTCATATACATCACAAGCTGATCGTGGCTCACATGCCATTCGCCCACTTCATAGCCCAAAACTTCCTTTGGCGTAGGGATGGACTCATCATAGGTATATCCAGCCGGCAAGTAGTAGCTTAGATCGACTTGAGCATAGCTACAAAGCGCGAAAAAGGATAAAATCAGCGAAAACAGACTTCTTTTCATATAGATTGGTGGTTTAACTTTTAGCTAAATTGATACTTTAGTTCCTCAAAAAAAGCTATTTTGGTTCAATGGTTAAAATAATTGAAGAATACACATGGATTTAATAGTACCTGGAGATGGGCAACTCATTTGGCAAATTTCATTCCTATTCTCTGTACTCTTCCTAGGTTTTTGGGCTTATGCGCTATTTGATGCGCTAGGAGCGGAATTTAGGGCGGCTCATAGCAAACTCATGTGGGTGGTGACTATAATACTTGCGCCAGTCATCGGCACATTTTTATATCTCGCAATGGCCAGAAGCCAGAGAAAAGAACGGCGTAGATTTAAGCCTACATTTTCAAAATCCCCTAATTCAAACTAAATGACACTTTCTTTTATTCAAAACATGGGCGGAGGCTCCATTATAGTTGTACTGCTGTTTGGTCTTATCTATGGCATATTATGGATTTACTGTCTGGTAGATATCCTTCGCTCGGAATTCAAAGATCCCAATATGAAAATAATCTGGATCGTAGTTATTCTATTTGCCCAGCTTATCGGTCCACTTGTTTACTTGGCGATGGGGAAAAGCACTAAAATAACAAATTACTCTTGATATGTTTGGACTAGGTGCTATTGGGTTAATAATTTATGCAATTACCATTTTTGATGTGGTGAGCAGTAAGTTCGCAAACCCAAACGACAAACTCATTTGGATTATTATCGTAGTACTAGTACCACTTTTAGGAGCCATTCTTTGGTTCTTGATCGGTAGAGGGGAAAGGATTTGAAATCAAAATGCTTTTCGATGTATGCCTTTTAGAGCCACTAAAGCATGAGAAGTCTTTTTTTATACTACAAGCAAATCAGCAGTTTCAACATTCCTTTTTCATTACTTATCGCTTTCCTAGCCTACATAAACGGTGGCAGTTTTGATGTTTTCTTTTTTCTCCCACTTTTGACAATTGGTTACTTACTCGCTCTATATTTATTTGAAGTAAGGTATGCGCATCAGTATTTCTTCTATTTCAATTTAGGGCATGAAAAGTTAAAATTGATTGGCTTTACTTTCGGGGTAAATGCAGCCATTGCCCTCACCTATTTCCTTATTTTTTAATTGCCTATGACTCATCACATCTTAGAAGTAGATAGTCTAATCAAGTCATTTGGCCATAAACATTTACTTACTGATATCTATCTTAAATGCTCCACAGGAGAAGTAATTGGAATTTTAGGTAGAAATGGAACAGGCAAATCCACTTTACTTCAGATAATTTTTGGGTCAACTGATGCAGAAAGTAAAAGCATTAGGATAAACGGTAAATTCCTGGAAAAAGCATTTTCAGATGGAGATAAAATAGCCTATCTACCTCAAGGCAATTTCTTGCCAAATGGCTTATCTGTTTCCTCGGTCATTCGAACATACTTTGATGAAGAAAACAGTAGAAATTCAGTTATTGCTAATACTCGAATAAAGCCGATTCTACATAAAAAGATCTCTGCACTTTCTGGAGGTGAAAAACGATACCTTCAATTACTGCTGATTCTCAATCTTCCAACAGCATTTGCCTTGCTTGACGAACCTTTTTCCCAAGTAGAACCACTCTACAGAGCGGACATCAAAGCACTCATTGATATACATAAGAAAGAAAAAGGCATCATCATTACTGATCACGATTACCTGAATCTGATGGATGTTAGCGACAAAACCTTCCTGCTTACGGGAGGAGCGCTGAAGCCAATATTGGAAACAAAACAACTCATCGAATACAATTACCTTCCTCCTGAGAAATCCGAAAAAGAGGCAGAAGCTGATGATAAGAATTTTCTTATTGACAAGCAGACATCGAAAGATCTGGGTCTAGCTATCAATTACGATGAGGAAAGTTTACTTTCTCTTTTTGAAAAGCCTGCATCCAAAGGTGGAAAAGCTTACTTGGAAAAGTTGTTTGACAACCCAACGAGAAGCAAAATCCTCCTTCAAAATAGACAGGAATCTATAAAATTCTTTCAGCAAAATGATGGCCTACTGAGGCTTGACAGAAAGCAACTTGATTTTATTACTGTCTACTTGGAGTCTGGCATAGCAGTGAATTCTTCCCAATACAGTTCGCTGTCAATCTATCTGAAAAACAAGTATCGCACCTCAAACAATTTTTACATCCAGGAAACAGGGATGCAACATGTGTTTGAATTTTTGAAAGAAGCATTACAACTGGCTACTAAAATCCAAGACCTGAACCCTAATTGGTATCTATCCAATCTTGCTTATCAGATTCAAGAACAAATCAACAGCAGCAATTTGCGGGACTTTATGGATTCCTATGGCCAAAAACCGCTTTACCTCCATTTTTCAGAGTTTGATTTTATGTTGAGAAGTAAGGGAAAGGAACAGCTCCTTTGGTTACTCGAACGCTTTTATGAATTTGATGCATACAACGCAGTAGCTCAGACAAGTAAAAAATTAAAATTCGCTTTTCCTGAATTTGAGAAAACTCAGAGTTCTCTAATAGAAATTGAAGGGTTGTTTCACCCAAAGCTGGCTAATGCTGTTGGTAATGATTTCACTATTTCAGCTAAAGAAAATATGTGTTTTCTCACTGGAGCAAACATGTCAGGTAAATCTACTTTCCTAAAGGCCTTCGGCTTGGCTATTTATCTTGCTCATTTGGGATTCCCTGTTCCTGCTGTCAAAATGAAAACGAGTATTTTCGACGGGCTTTTCACTACGATCAATCTCTCTGATAATATTAATCATGGACTAAGTCATTTTTATAGTGAAGTAAAACGAGTAAAAGAAGTAACGCGTGAGATCAAAAATGATAAAAATCTAGTCGTCATTTTCGATGAGCTATTTCGTGGCACCAATGTAAATGATGCCTCCACTGCTTCTTCTATGATAATTTCTGCTATCGCCCAGCAGCCTGGAAGTGTCTACATTATTTCTTCGCACATCATGGAGATTGCCCAGGAATTGGAAAAACAAAAGAACATTTTCTTCAAGTGCTTTGATGTGAGAGTAGTCAATGACGAAGCCATTTATACTTACAAGCTTGTAGATGGAGTTTCCAAAGACAGCCTGGGACTACACCTTGTTATCAAAGAGCAAATCTTAGAATTACTTCAAGAAAAAAAAGCTACTTCCTAATTCTACCAATAGGAAAAGCCATTACACCCATTAACTATAAATGTGCTTTAGCGCAGGGGTCAAATCTGGACATTCAAAGTCAAACCCAGCCTTCTGGATTTTTTGAGAAGAAACTCGATTTCCGCCAAGAACCATCGCGGCCATTTCCCCTAAAACTAACTTTAGTACGAAACCGGGTACTCCAATTCCAACATAAGGTTTACCCTTTGCTTTAGCTGCTGCCTGGGTTAATTGCTGATTGGTAGCAGGATTTGGTGCAACTGCATTAAAAACACCTTGAAGCGTAGTCTTTTCCAATGCAAAGACAAACATCCTTGCCAAATCCTCTATACTTATCCAGCTCATCCACTGATCTCCTTTTCCAAGTGGTGCAGCAATAGGTGGCTTCATCATTTCTCCAAGCGCTCCGCCATTTGCATCCAGCACAATGCCTATTCTCAGCATTACTGTCCGAAGATGCAATTCTTCCATTTTCTTCACCTCATTTTCCCAAGAGACGACCACTTGAGCTAAAAAATCTGATCCTGACTCATGCGTTTCATCCATTAAAGTTGTTCCGGTATCGAAACCGTAAAAACCAACAGCAGAAGCTGAAATAAACGTATTTGGCTTCTCAGCGGCATTCTCTACTGCTGTATAAAGCAATCGAGTACTATCAATTCGTGAATTTAAAATGATCTTTTTGCGCTCTTCAGTCCAGCGTTTCTCCGCCACACCTGCCCCGGCTAAATGAATGATAGCATCTGCCCATTCTACGGCTTCTGCATCTATAGTTTGCTTTTCCACATCCCATAAAAATGACTTTTGCTGTTGTTTAGATCTACTAAGCCAGGCCACTGAATATCCTTTCAGTTCCAGTAGCTGTGTGATTTTTTGGCCAATAAGACCTGAACCTCCGGAAATAAGAATATTTTTCATCTATGGGTAATTTAATTTAAGATAACCCTATATCAATCCAATATGTTAATCTTATCTGATAATATAAGACTAAGTACGCTTCTTTAAATTCAATATCTATTCCTAATTTGGCCCAACTAATTGAAAAAACTAGTTTGAACAGTACATCTATTTTTCGGTACGTACTACTCTGGATCGTTTTGAGTCTGCTAATCGGCTTACTTTCAGGGTCTGCCTCAGCTATTTTTCTGATTGCCCTGAATTGGGCAACTGATTATCGGGAATCTCATCTCTGGATCATTGGATTTCTGCCAATTGCAGGATTTGTGATAGGCTGGAGTTATTACCGATTAGGGGAAAATTCTGTAAAAGGAAATAACCTTTTACTCGATGAACTCTACAAATCCGAAAAGCCCATTCCACTTAGAATGACTCCTTTGGTCCTTTTAGGGACAGTTTTGACACATTTATTTGGTGGTTCGGCTGGACGAGAAGGTACTGCCGTGCAAATGGGAGGATCACTTGCAGACCAACTCACTAACTATTTTAAAGTTGATCCAGCAGATCGAAGAATCATATTAATAGCTGGAGTTTCAGGTGGATTTGCCTCTGTTTTTGGGACACCGCTGGCTGGAGCAATATTTGCGTTGGAATGGATGCTTCATCGGAAAATCCGATGGAAATCGCTCTTTCCTGCCTTTTTGACAGCATTCGTGGCAAATTGGGTTTGTAGCTCACTTTTCGGAGTTGCACATACGCATTATTTGGTGGATCTGGTGCCGCCGCATACTTTGATGAACCTACTCTGGATCATTCCAGCTGGAATTGCATTTGGGTTATCCGGGAGATTATTTGCCCAAAGCAATCATTTTTTTTCTCATCTATTTTCTAAACACATCTCCTACCCACCGCTTCGCCCGGTCATAGGCGGACTGGTGATCGCGGGAATTGTATACTTTTCGGACAGTACGACCTACATCGGACTAGGTATACCCAGGATAGTAGAAGCTTTCGAGACTCCATTACCTTGGTACGATTGGTTGGCGAAAACTGGCCTGACCAGCTTTACTTTGGGTGCTGGCTTCAAAGGTGGAGAAGTAACACCACTGTTCTTCACAGGAGCTACCCTGGGTAATGCCCTTGCTACTTGGATTCCACTTCCCTTGGCCTTGATGGCAGGTATGGGTTTTGTCGGTGTGTTCTCGGGAGCCACCAACACCCCATTGGCATGTACAGTAATGGGAATGGAGTTATTTGGATATGAAACAGGGATATATTTGGGAATTGCTTGTTTGATAGCCTACCTTTTCAGTGGCAAATCGAGTATCTATTCATCACAAAATCTGGATAAGAAATTCCATTTGTATCCTGCAGAAGGGATTTTTAACTTTTCCAGAAAAAAGTCCCAAGAGAAAGATTGATATTCCTTTAAAGTCTATTGCTAACCCATGAAGTTCAAGCTGAAAATTTTTTCTAACCCTGATCGCAATATCATCTTTCTCAATAAGGTGATTAAGGTGCAGGAAAAAGTCGTTCAGATCAGTAGCATGTTTGCCTTTGGTCTCTTGCTATTTCATTTTGGGTATTCTACAGACCCTCAAAATGAGGTCACTGCTTCTGAGCTCTTCAACATCTCCCTAATCCTCATAGGAGTTGGTTATCTTCTTAGAGTTTTATTGGTAGAAAAATCAATTTTTCCTGCACGTGTAATCCTTGAGTTACTTCTTTCGCTTTTAATGATTCTTACTTCATTAGTCCGCTGGAATGTGCTAGGAGATGAAATAACTCAATTGGTTTTGGATTTCACAGCACATTATCATCTCATTAATGGTCTGGTTATCGTCTTATTTTTCATAGAGCTCAGCAAATTTAGTCTCACCATAAATGAACTAAAACTCAGCCCTTCATTAGTTTTTATACTCTCTTTCATTCTGCTCATCTTCGTGGGAACGGGCCTGCTAAGCCTTCCTGAAGCTACTACTAGGGATATAAGCTTCATAGACGCCTTGTTCACGGCGACTTCTGCTGTATGTGTCACGGGCCTGATCGTACTGGATACTGCCAAGGATTTCACGTTTTTTGGCCAGGTAGTAATTATGATTTTGTTCCAAATTGGTGGACTTGGAATCATGGTATTCACGAGTTTCTTTGGCTTCTTTTTTAAGGGTAGTTATTCCATAGAAAACAGACTTTTCATACGTGATTACATCAATGAGAACAATGTAAATGAGATTTATACAACCCTATTTAAGATCATTTCCTTTACCGTTTTGGTGGAAGGATTCTGCGCCTTTTTGATCTATCATTTTACCGACTCTGCACAATTTTCAGGCCGTGGAGATCAGCTATTCTTTTCGCTTTTCCACGCGATCTCAGCTTTTTGCAATGCAGGGTTTTCTACGCTAAGCAACGGGCTCTATGAGGAAGGTTTCCGAGAAGCTTATAATATGCATTTGGCGATTGCACTGGCGATTGTACTTGGTGGAATAGGTTTTCCTGTAGTGCTGAATTATTATTCTTATGTAAAGCACCTAGTAGTAGGCTATGTGAAAAGTATCCTCGGGATAGAAAAATACAGACATACCCCAAGAGTATCCAGCGTCAACACACGATTGGTAGTATATACTACCGGCATTCTCCTGGTAATCGGTATGGTCGTCTATGCAATATCAGAGCAGGGGCATACCCTAAAAGGACTGAGTCCCTATGGTAAATTTGTGACTACAGTTTTTGGGGCAGTGACCCCAAGAACTGCGGGGTTCAATACGGTGGACATGCGGGAATTAGCTGTTCCCACCGTTCTGGTTTACCTTTTTCTAATGTGGATCGGCGCTTCGCCTGGATCTACAGGAGGAGGGTTAAAAACAAGCACATTTGCGGTAGCTATGCTTAACACATTTAGCATAGCTTCTGGCAAAACAAGAGTAGAGGTATTCAGACGGCAGATTTCAAATGAGACACTGAAGAAAGCATTTGCGGTGATTTCCCTTTCGGTGTTGGTCATGGGTTTAGGAGTTTTCCTCCTGATGGTTTTTGATCCCGAGCTCCCCATGATTGATGTTGCTTTCGAAGTTTTTAGCGCATTTTCAACAGTAGGACTCACGCTAGGCATTACCTCACAATTAAGTTTAGGAAGTAAATTAGTATTGATGGTAATAATGCTTATCGGAAGGGTGGGAACACTCACGATTTTAATTGCAATCGTTCGTAGGATAGGAGAACAACGGTACAAATACCCTGAGGAAACCGTTTATATAACGTAATCGAGAAGACATGAAATATATAATAGTAGGAATTGGAAATTTCGGAGGCTATCTAGCCAAGCGCTTGACTAATCTAGGTCACGAAGTGATTGGCGTGGATTCTAGTGAAAGTCGGATAGAGTTGATCAAAGATAGCATCACGCACTCTATCGTAATGGACGCCACAGATCAGGCAGCCGTAAAAAACCTCCCCTTAAAAGACACTGATGTCGTCATCATAGCGATCGGGGAGGATATCGGGGCTTCTATCATGAGCACAGCTATTTTTAAACAATTAAAGTCCAATCGTATCATCGCGCGAGCTATCAACCAACTTCATGAAACAGTAATTCAAGCCATCGGCGTAGACGAAATCATTCACCCAGAGGAGGAAACTGCCGATCGTCTGTCGAAACGCCTAGAGATGAAAGGCGTCCTGGATTCCTTGGAGATCTCTGATGAATATAACATCGTAGAGGTAAAAGTGCCTAGCCGATATGTGGGAATGACTGTAGCAGAAGCAGACATCAGAAAAGAATTTTACCTCAATATCCTTACGATTATTAAAATAGAGCAGCGAAAAAATCTTTTAGGAATTAATACGCCATACAAAAACGTGATCGGAGTAGTAACACCAGAATACAAATTCGAAAATGAGGATGTGTTGCTGCTTTTTGGGAAAATAAAAAACATACAAGATTTTCTAAAGCTCGGAGATTAAAATAGCTTTTCTCCACAATTTTTGCAGTAGTTATCTGCTGCATGAATTGGGCTAAATCTGCATTTTGGGCATCTGTTATTTTCTAACAGTTTCTCGTCCTTCCTTTTCTGTGCCGCCATTTCTGATGAAACAATCCCCGTAGGCACAGCAATTATTGCATAACCCAACAGCATAATTAGCGACGAAACTAACTGTCCGAGAGGAGTCACGGGATAAATATCTCCAAAACCCACCGTTGTCAAAGTCACTATCGCCCAATACATTCCGATTGGTATACTAGTAAAGCCGTGCTGTGGCCCTTCGATAATAAACATGAACGTGCCCATGATCAGTACAATTGTCACCACAAAACCTATGAAAATCAGTATTTTGTGAGAACTCGATTTCAGAGATTTAGTTAAATACTCCGCCTCCGCGACGTAGCGGCCAAGTTTCAAGATCCGTATCACCCTCAACAGACGCAATGCTCTTACTACCGTGAAAAGTTGGGAATTGAGCACAAAGAAACTGAGGTAAGAAGGCAAAATGGCTAGCAAATCTACCACTCCAAAAAAGCTAAAAATATACCCGCTAGGCTTGCGCGATAGCCAAACTCTAAGAAAGTATTCAATGGTAAATAGAATGGTAAAGACCCATTCCAAAATCAAAAAGACCTCTCCGAATCTAGCTCGTAGGCTTCCGACCGAATCTAAAATTGCCACGAAAATACTTCCGAAAATCATAAATAAGAGTACAATATCGAAGGTCTTCGAAGCCCAATCATCAGACTCAAATACAATATGAGCAAGGCGTTTTTTGGTGAGTTTCATAGGGGAATTTAGAAAAATTTATAAGCCAAAACCAACCCTAGTCTAGGTAATAAATGCGCTTCACTCGGGTACTAATATTAGTCAGAAGTTCATATGGGATCGTACCGATCTGATCCGCAAGCTCTTTCAACGAAATTTTCTCTCCGTATACAATTGCCTCATCACCAGCTTTCACGTCCATTCCGCTCACATCCACCATGCACATGTCCATACAGACATTCCCGATCACAGGAGCTTTTTTTCCATTGATTAACACATAGCCTTTACCATTGCTAAACCGCCGATCATACCCATCTGCATACCCAAGCGCAAGGGTAGCTATTTTACCTCCAGAGATTAGGATGCCTTTTCTCGAATACCCAATTGTTTCTCCTGGTTCAAGAGTTTTTATTTGAGAAATTGTAGTTTTTAAGGTACTGATTGGCCGCAAGGCTAACGCATGTTTTCCTGTCACTTCAACTCCATAAAGGCCGATTCCCAACCTTACCATATCGAATTGAAAGTCTGGAAACGCAACGATTCCAGCTGAATTGAGAGCATGAATGAGCGGTTTGTAAGTGATCACTTGCAGAATATCATTTTTCATCTTTTCAAAAGCCTTCAATTGAGATAAAGAAAACTCCTGATGAATCTCTTCATCCGCCCCAACCAAATGAGTATAAACAGAAGCAATCTCCAATTGCGGATTTGCCTGAATTAATTCCTTCAATCCATCCAGCTGCTTTCTCTCAAAACCCAATCGATGCATTCCCGTATCTATGTCGAGGTGAATACGCATGGTCCTATGATGAATGGTACACCAAGACGCCAAACTCTCAAAAAACTCAGGACTAAAAACTACCGGTTCCAAATCAAACTCACTACAAAGCTCAAACGATTCCTCCATAGTATTAAGCACCATTATTGGCAGCTTGATACCCTGCTTACGCAAAGCGACGCCTTCGTCAGAAAAAGCCACACCTAAGTAGTCCGCCCCCATGGTCTGAATTTGATTGGCGATTTCTACAGCTCCACCTCCGTATGCAAAAGCTTTTACCATTACCATAACTTTGGTCTTTGGGGAAAGAAGCTTTTTATAAAAATTATAATTATGAGTCAGCGCATTCAGATTGATCTCTAATGTAGTCCCGTGGATTCTCTGCTGAAGTCGATTGACTACTTCTTCAAATCCAAAAACCCTTGCTCCTGTGATCAATATCATATCATTCGCAAAAGCCTCAGGGTCAAGACTAGACAGAAGCTCTCCCGTAGAAGTAAATCCCTTGAAAAATTCTGGGAACTCCCTTTCCAATAAGAATATCTCTTTACCAACTCCAAATATCTGATCGAATTGATATTTTCTTATCAGCTCGGTGACTTCTTCATAAATTTTCTCAGGAGAACCTTGCTGAAGCAAATCCGACAAGATCAGTATTTTGCGACGTTTTGGACGCTGCTGTTGCATAAAGTCCAGCGCCACTTTCAATCCGGCCAAATCATTGTTATAGGTGTCATCAATCAGCAGGGAATCGTTTATTCCTGGCTTTAGCGTAAGTCGCATATCTACCGATTTGAGGTGTGATATGCCTTCTTGGATAGATTCTGGGCTTTGCCCCAAAGTCATCGCGGCTATGATGACATGGGTGATATTTTCGAGTGAAGCCATATCAGAAAAGGGCACCTGAAATGTATGTGTACTCAGGTCTGATTTCATCAATATAAGGCGAGCACCGCTCTCCTTCAATTTCACCGATCTGGTAAATTCATAGCCAGCTCTGTCCGACCAACCTATAAGCTTTTCAGCAGGAAATAAGGCCTCTATTTGATCAGAAACCAATTTTTGATCAGCACAGTAAATCAGGAGATTAGAATCTTCAAAAATCGAAAGCTTCTCATTAAGCTTTGATTCCAAGCTTTCAAACCCTTCCTGATGAGCGGTTCCAAGGTTGGTAAAAATCCCCAAATCTGGCTTGATCATTTCTTCCAAAGCTGCCATTTCTCCAGCCTTCGAAATTCCTGCTTCTAAAATTGCCACTTGATGATAGGTCTCTATTCCGAAGATGGAAAGAGGAACACCTACCTGAGAATTGTAGCTTTTTGGGCTTTTGGCTACAGCGTACTTTTGTCCCAAGATCTGTCCTAGCCATTCTTTTACAATAGTCTTACCGTTGCTGCCAGCGATGCTCACCACAGGATTTGTAAAGAGAGATCTTTCGTATTTGGCCAAAAGCTGCAAGGCTCTTCGGGTATCGGCAACTTTGATTATGCAAATATCCGGAAAGACGTTCTCATCAAAATCGTGATGAACCAAGAATGTCTTTACTCCAAATTCAGCTAATTGTGGAATGAAATCAGCTCCATCAGCTTTTGCTCCCCGGAGCGCTACAAATAGTGTTTTTTCGGGATGAAGAATCTGTCTGGAATCGATTGCAATTTGAGAAATAAAGAGCTCATCATTTCCATTGAAAAGCAATCCCGCGGTGATTTCTACGATTTGTGGTTGACTAACTTCCTGAAACATCTTGTCCCGGATTTATTTTCTTGTTCTTTTTCTTGAAAAACACCTGCTTAATCCATCTAGGAAGGAAAAATGCTCCCAAAATCAAGTATGGATAATAGGATAAAAGTCTCCATAAGATACTGGTAACGAATGTGTAATTTCCCAGAAACTCTGTAAAGAATTGCCCAAAGAAAAACTCAGCCGTTCCACTACTGCCTGGAGTCGGGGATATCATCATCACGATCCACATAATCACCTGCCGGGCAAATACGATAACATGCTCAAAGGCCGCCAAAGGGACAAATGCAGAAATCAAAGCATTAAGCATCAGATACCTTGAGCTCCAAATTAGGATAGTCGCTACGACAATTGGGACCCAGTAATTCCATTTTTTACCCGATAGTTCTCTTGATGCTATGATGATTTGGTCACCATATTCCTGAGCATCATGCTTCCACTTCCGAAGCCATTTAATTGAAAATATTTTGATTAAAACCCATTTGAAGACTCTGGGTCTATAAAATAATGCTGCAGCCATCACCATACTGTATGCAGCATACAGTGAATAAGAAATCCAGAATATGGCTTCCATACTGTTTTCCAATTGCATTTCCAGCACCTTACTCGTTGGGAAAATATTTCCTTTTGCAAAAAATAGAATAATTGGAGCTCCGATTACAAAAAATAGATTGTCCAAAATAGCGGTGACCATCACATAGGCAACAGCCCTTCCCAGCTTGATTCCTTCCTTATTCAATATAAAAATAGCCACTGCAGAACCTCCTACTACTGAGGGAGTCACTGCAGAAGCAAATTCCCAAAGGATGATTACATAAATAGCCCGCTTCCAAGTCAGATGCCTATCTGTAATCTCACGAATTCTAAAAACATACCCAGCATCGCGAAACAAAATGACTAAAACGGCCACAACAATCCACGGAATCGATGCATCAAAAATCCCACTTAATGAGTCTTTGTTTACCGAGGGATCAAAGTAAAACATCGCGAAAACAATGGCTAAACCTATGATAACCGGAACCCAGATTTTATTAGGATTGAGTGTTTTAAAGATCTTTTTGTTATCCAGTTTCATCTGTTTAATAGCTTTTTTGGTATCATTCCGATAAGTATCGGGCTGAATTTCGCGCCGAGAAGAAATATGGGGGTATTTGCCACCTGCGACATGCTCGATTTCATAGGCTAGGCTACAGCTATTGGCTCAGTCTTTTCCACCCAGAAATTATTAAAACCATCCCCTATAATGATGGTAACCAGTGAAAGTTGAAGTAATTCTAAAATTGCTAGAAAGGTATAAATCACAAAAATCTTATCGGGTTTGTAGCTGATGAATTCATCAAAAGGCACTTTTTTCTTAAAACTGATTTTCTCAAGGACAAAATCCTTTTGCTGGGCAATCGTATAGGGATACTGAATCACGGTGTGTTTTGTTTCATCTACACGGGCTGCCATTTTAGCCATTGTCCGCTGAAAAACCTTTAGCATTTTATATAAATCCATGTCCTGCATCTCTGCATCCACATCATCTATTTTACTAAGCGACTTCAATTCTGCTGCAATATTTCCCCGCTTTTGCTTGGACATTTCTTCACCTTCCATAGATGAAAGCTCTTCAATAACAGATTTGTACTTCTTGTATTCCAGTAGATTCCTGATCAGTTCCTCTCGTGGGTCAATTTCTTCTCCCTCCTCATTTAGCTCCGGTCTTGGCAAAAGCATTCGCGACTTAATCTTCATCAGCGTAGCTGCAAAAAGGATAAAATCACTTGCAACCTCCATTTCCATTTGCTCCATCTGGTGGACATAATCCAAGAAGTCATTGGTAATCTTGGATATAGGAATATCGTATATGTCCAGTTCATCACGCTCGATGAAGAAGAGCATGAGGTCAAAAGGACCTTCGAAGAGAGGTAATTTGATTTCGAAACTCAAAGGATATCTAAATTATTGGTTAATTTTGCCACCTTGTTGTCAAAGATATTCAATTAAGCTAAATTAATTGGAAACGGCAGGAGAAAGAGGCAATCGCCTAATGTCAATATTTATTGGATGGAAAAACAATAATGCACAATTGTTGTTATTCTAATTTGAACACATTACCGCTGAAAAATGCTGATTGAACCAGGAGAATTATTAGCTCAAATAAATAGTCCCGCAGACCTTAAAAAGTTTCCGAAAGAAAAACTGGTTCAAATCTGTGATGAACTCCGACAATTTATTATTGATAATGTATCCGTTTACGGCGGTCATTTCAGCGCAAGTCTTGGTGTAGTAGAGCTCACTGTCGCGCTTCATTATGTACTTAACACTCCCGAAGATCAACTAGTTTGGGATGTAGGGCATCAGGCTTACGGGCACAAAATCCTTACTGAAAGAAGAGAGCGCTTTCATACAAACCGCCTATATGGAGGCCTTTCAGGTTTCCCAAAAAGAAAAGAAAGTGAATACGATACCTTTGGCGTAGGTCACTCTAGTACTTCAATCTCCGCAGCCTTAGGCATGGCGGTAGCTTCACAATACAAAGGCCTGACCAAAAAGCAGCACGTTGCCGTGATCGGTGATGGGTCAATGACCGGAGGAATGGCATTCGAAGCCATGAACCATGCAGGAGTCAGTGATACCAATTTATTGATCATACTGAATGATAATTGCATGGCGATCGACCCTAATGTCGGTGCGCTTAAGGATTATCTTACTGATATCACTACTTCCAAAACTTACAATAAAGCAAAAGATGAGGTTTGGAAGATTTTGGGCAAACTGAGCAAGTTCGGTACAAGCGCACAAGATGTGATCTCCAAAGTGGAGGGAGGAATCAAATCCGCCTTATTGAATCAAAGCAATCTTTTTGAATCATTAAATCTTCGCTACTTCGGTCCTGTAGATGGTCACGATGTCAATCACTTGGCAGAAGTACTAAAGGATCTTAAAGATATTCCTGGACCAAAAATCCTTCATTGTGTGACAATGAAAGGCAAAGGATATGGTCCTGCAGAAAAAGGAAATCAAACTACTTGGCATGCGCCAGGGGCATTTGACAAAGTAACTGGAGAAATATATAAAAGCACTCCAAGCACTCCTCAAGCACCAAAATATCAGGATGTTTTTGGACATACTTTGGTAGAATTGGCAGAGCAAGATGATCGAATCATGGGTGTAACTCCCGCGATGCCGTCTGGGTCTTCTATGAATATCATGATGAAGGCAATGCCTGATCGCGCTTTTGACGTGGGAATTGCCGAACAACATGCAGTAACGTTTTCTGCTGGCTTAGCAACTCAAGGACTTGTTCCTTTCTGTAATATCTACTCTACGTTCATGCAGCGCGCTTACGATCAAGTCGTGCACGATGTGTGTTTGCAGAATTTACCTGTGGTTCTTTGTTTGGACAGAGCTGGCTTTGCTGGAGCTGATGGACCTACGCACCATGGAGCTTACGATATTGCCTATTTCCGTTGTATTCCCAATTTGGTCGTTTCAGCACCAATGAATGAGGAAGAACTTCGAAATATGATGTATTCCGCATCTCTTCACAATGGCCCTTATTCTATCCGATATCCAAGAGGGAAAGGTGTAATGCCTGAGTGGAAAACACCATTCGAGCAAATTCCACTAGGTCAAGGAAGAATTGTAAAAGAAGGTGAAGAAATCGCCATTTTAACAATTGGACACATCGGAAACTATGCTGTAGAGGCTTGCGAGAAACTTCAAAAAGAGGGATTAAATCCTGCCCAATACGATATGCGATTTGTGAAGCCTCTGGATGGAGAATTGCTTCATGAGATTTTTGGCAAATTCAAAAAGGTGATCACTGTAGAAGATGGTTGCTTGATGGGTGGATTTGGTTCTGCAGTAATTGAGTGGATGATAGATCATGGATACCAAGCTCAGGTGAAGCGTTTAGGCATTCCTGATGATATCATTGAGCATGGTGAGCAGCTTGAATTACATAAAGAATGCGGTTTTGATCCTGAAGGAATAGCTGCTACAGTTAGAAGCCTCACTGAGGTTTCCAAAACTATTTCCTAAGATGTCTTCCATTAGTTTTTTTGAAAAAGGAGAAGGGCAACCTGTTGTCTTGATTCATGGTTTCTGCGAAATCGGAGAAATGTGGAGAGGCTTTTCAAATGCTTTGTCCAGCGACTTCAGAGTAATATGTCCTGATCTTCCAGGATGTGGAGACTCCCCTCTGGCTCTTTCACAAAATAGCTTGGAGGAAATTGCAGTAAAGCTAGAAGATTGGATGGAGGAGAATTCTATAAAAGATCCCATCGTAATCGGTCACTCACTAGGCGGATATGTAATGTTGTCCTTATTAGAATTAATGGGGAAAAGGCTCAAAGCAGTTGGGCTTTTCCATTCCACAGCTTTTGCAGATGATGAAGAAAAAAAGGGAATGAGAGATCGCACAGTCATTTTTTTAAAGAAGCACGGTGTAGAGAAATTCGTTACTTCTTTTGTACCTCCACTTATCCCTGATGAGAGAAGAGAGGAATTAGAACAAGAAATCAACATTGCGATAGAACAAGCTAAACATTGTACTCTGGATGGATTGATCGCATTGACTAAAACGATGAGAAATCGGAAAGATCGTTTCGAAGTATTGAAAAACTACTCCGGCTCAAAGTTAATGATCGCTGGTACACTGGATGGAGCCGTAAAAATCGATGCGAGTCGAAAGCACCAAAAAGCTATCACAGACTATTTCGAACTCGAAAACACCGGACACTTGGGAATGATCGAGCGAAAAGAGGAAAGTTTGAAAATTGTGAAGGAGTTTTGTGAGAGGGTTGTTAGCAGGTAAGTAGGCTTGATATCACTCATCTTTTAGAAAGCCTATTGCCACTGGGTGAAAAATTTACCTCAAATTTGTATTCAAATTCTTAAAAAAGAGATTATAAATTTCCCTCAGCAATACTTTTTAACTTACTATTCCTCTTAAGTAAGAAATCGGTCATGTATTTTCTTAGAATTATTTTATCAAAAAAACTTCCCAATATCCCATAAGGAACTTGGTAATGAAAATAGTCAGTCATTCTTGTTATTTTATCAATACGTTCAAAAAAATGCTCATGACGCATAGATTTAAAAGCACCCTTAGTCATTTTGTCTTCAAAAAAGTAAGGCTTTTCAAATTTTGTAATCACAATAGACAACTGTTGTCTCACCCTTAAATGATTCGCTTCCCAAGTGACAGTATCACCAAGCTCGCATAGGCCATGCATTCTTCCCGCAATTGTTATTTCTTTCGTTTTCTCTGTTGAAAGTTTATGAAAATCTACATCCCTAGCTAGATCAAAACACCTTTCTATAGGAGCATTAATTTCTGTTATTAACTCAATTTTCTGTAAACCCATTATCTAGAAAATAATCACAACTGGCTTCCCAGCACTCCCATCAATTTCTCCAAATATTCCTGATCCACCCCATCAAAATCATCCAGCTGATCTGAATCCACATCAAGTACCATGGCAACTAAACCACCTTTGAAAACCGGTACCACGATCTCCGATTTGGAAGCAGAACTACAGGCGATATGCCCTGGAAAAGCATCCACATCAGGAACAAGAACAGTATTGCCTTCTTGCCACGCTGTACCACAAACACCTTTTCCTATAGATATTCTTGTACACGCAATCGGCCCTTGAAATGGCCCCAATACCAACTGATTTTCTTTCACCAGATAAAATCCAACCCAGAAGAAGTCAAATGCTTCTTTAAGAGCTGCTGAGATATTGGCTAGGTTCGCATATAGATCTGGTTCTCCACTGATCAAGGCTTCGATCTGTGGCAAAATAGCTTCGTATTTTTCAGCTTTAGTAGCTGATTCAGGTATGTATAGACTTTCAGACATGATGATAAATTCTTAAAGTGTCGTCCAAGATCTCTATAGTCTCGGAAACCGGGGTAGGGGGAACAGGAGCTGCTATTCCACTACCAAATTTGTTACTGCTTGTAAACACTCTAGCCTCATCCCAAAGTTCGGAAGCCAAAAACTTATTCAATAAATAACTTCCGCCTTCAATAATTACGCTTTGAATATTTCGCTTATTCAACTCATCCAGAATATCCTTAATCTTAAAGCCTGGGTTCAGCTTAGCATATTCTAAGGTGCCTTTTACTTCAGATTTCAGCGTATTAAAACAGATCGTAGGTACTGCTTCATCAAATAATTTAAGTGAATTTGGCAGCTCGAGTTTGCTATCAATTACTATTCGTAAGGGATTTTTCCCTACCCAATCTCTCACATTCAATGCCGGATCATCGTATTTAGCGGTGTTTTTACCGACCATTATCGCATCTTCCTCAGCTCTCCACTTGTGCACCAGTTGTCTGCTGGAAGAATTTGTAATCCATTTGGAGGAATAATCCTCCCTAGCAACAAACCCGTCTTTCGTTTGTGCCCACTTCAAAATCACATAAGGTCTTTTCTTCTCTATTTGGGTGAAAAACCGTTTGTTCTGAAATCTTGCTTCTTGTTCTAAAAGACCCGTTTGAACTACAATCCCTGCATCTTTCAAAATTTGGATCCCTTTTCCGCCCACTAGTGGATTACTGTCGAAACCTGCAATAATAACCTTCTTCACTTTTTTTTCCACCAGCAAATTAGCGCAGGGAGGAGTTTTCCCGAAGTGCGCACAAGGCTCCAGCGTTACATAGACCGTCGAATCAGCTAATAAATCCTGATTTGCTACCGAATTTATTGCATTGACTTCAGCATGCGGTTTACCATATTGCTGATGGTATCCTTCGCCAATAATCCTGTCTTGATGTACAATCACGCAACCCACCATTGGGTTTGGGCTAACTTTTCCCCTGCCAAGTTCTGCAAGTTCTAGAGCTCGTTGCATGTAGAGTTCATCAGCTTTCATCAGGGTTTTTTCTTAAATGTGATTGGAGCAAGTACACTATCTTCACTCACCACCAACTTTGATGCATAGGCTGTATCTAAATACAACTCGTCCTTCGGATCAAATAAAATATTGTAAGAACCTGCTTGAACTCTGAAATAATATTTGCCAGTGGCATCAGTATGCGTAGATATGGTATCCTCACCATTGCTTAGGTAAATCGCCGGATAAAGAGTCGTTGGTTTCAGCGTTCCGCTGATATCCACCGTACCAATTCCACTTATCAAAGTAAAGGTTGGATCTAGCTCGTAGGTTAGGGGAGATTCTGATACTTGGACTATGGACTTTTCAAGATCCAAATCCAGCAAGATATCATAGGAAATTCCCTGCTCTATATCGATTGAGGTTTCTAATGAAATTTCATTTCTTGTAGGATCCGAAAGCGCCAACACATATTTTTTCTCATTAAAAAACATGGAATGGTTATCCCCTAGAATAATCTTAGCACTTATTATTTGACCAATCGGCAATTCACTTCTTCCTAATAGCAGTGCAGTGCTTCCCACCAGATCACTAACTTTTATCCTTTTGTCACCGGATTTATATTCCAGGAAAAAAGTCTGGCTCTGAGTCTCTCGACCTTCTGCCAATACCTCTATATCGACTCCCTCAATCTCCACAAAAACAGAATCCCATTTGGCAGGACTATCTACCAATATCAGATTGAGTAAAGATCTTGGACTTGAATCAGGGTCTTCGCAAGATGCTAGGAAAAGCACACTTGCTACTGGAAATAGATAAAAGTAAAGTTTTTTCACAAAGCAAATTTAGGCCAAATCTATTGAATACAGTAGTTCAAGATAACCTAGATAAAAAAAAGACCAGCCTAAGCTGGTCTAAATTATCTAAAACCTTAATTTTCCGGTAAGACCTGTGAAGTCACCGTAGTAACCATTTCATCTTCAACGATAATCCCTTCTACCATTACAATTTCATAGGAATCATTTGGAGTAAAGGTAATTTTATAAACCCCTTCGTCTAATCCAGTGATTTTATAATTGCCATTTGCATCTACATATGTATTCATAGATTCTCCTTCCCCTTCAACAGTTACCTGAACTGGCTGAGCTTCCAAAGGTAGAACTTGACCCATAATACCAGTAGAAACTTCGTCTAAATATGCTCTCAATACAGGCTTAAGGATGATTTGCCCAGAATTTCCTGCCTCTACGATAGACTTAGCAGCATCAAAATCAATTACCAAATCATAAGACATCCCACCTTCTATGTATTCATCCACTTTAATTTTCAATCCACTCTGCTGAGCACTTGGTGTTTTCATGTCAAAACGCTGACCGTCTTTGATTACGTAATTGTTCTCACCAAGAATCAATCTGATTTGATCGATTTCTCCTTCAGGAAAATTCTCTGTTCCTAAATGCTCACTAGTTCCTCCTGTTAATTCTAAAAGGTTAATTGGTTGACTTCCGTCATAAATAATTTCTACCCAAGAAGACTCATCGTCGTCATCAATGTCATCATCCTCTATCCCGTCCTCATCTATCTTCACACGAACGGCTAGTACTTCTACCCATACTTCATCGTAAGAGGCTGGTGCATCCACTAATAAAATATTAACGCGTGCTGACTCTCCACTTGGATTCTCATCATCGGAAGAGCATGACATTGAAAAAACAGCCCAGCATGCTATAAGGAGATAGGAAAATATATTTTTCATACGAATCGAGTTTAGTTTAGTGGTAAGGAAATGCCAATGACCATGCCAACTCAAAAATGACAAATAGTAAAGTAATGTCTCAATACCTTCTTATTTTTGGGCATGATGAAATGGGAACGCCTTTTATCCCGAGGCAGATTTGGTGATAATCCGGGATTTATACCTACACAAGTAACCCGAAGCGAATTTGAAGTAGATTATGATCGAATAATTTTTTCTTCTCCATTCCGTAATCTTCAAGATAAAACTCAGGTTTTTCCTCTGCCTGAACAGGCTTTCGTACATACTAGACTTACCCATAGCTTAGAAGTGTCCAGTGTAGGGCGATCCCTGGGAAAAGCAGCAGGGGAAATGCTGTTGGAAAAGTACCCGCAGCTGAATAAAACCGGTATTACTCCATTTGAAATTGGAGCAATTGTGGCCGCAGCGGCATTAACGCATGATATTGGAAACCCTCCTTTTGGTCATGCAGGAGAAGAGGCTATTTCTGATTTCTTTAAATTTCATCCTGCCGGAAAATGCTGGGAATCGCATGTACGTACAGAGCAATTAGCTGATCTCTGCAATTTCGAAGGAAACGCTCAGGGTTTTAGAATGCTTGTTTCCAAGCAGTTTGGACTGAAACTGACTTATGCAACATTGGCGGCATTTACCAAATATCCACGTCCAAGCATGATAGCACAGCGGGATATTGCTCGAAGAAGCCAGAAAAAATACGGGTTTTTCATTAACCAATTAGCCGATTTTGAGCAAATGGGAGCTGTGCTTGGAATGGAAAAATCCAGTCCTGAATGCTGGTATCGCCATCCCTTGGCATTCTTGGTAGAAGCTGCGGATGATATTTGCTATAGCATTATTGATCTGGAAGATGGCTGTACCCTGGGATTGGTAAGCTTTGAGGAAACAGTGAAGCTTCTAGCTCCGATTTTGAAGGATAAATTTGATCCGAAAAAATTAAAGGAGCCTAGAACTGTCACACAAAACCTTGGTGCATTGCGAGCCTTAGCAATTGGGGAGTTAATCAGCGAATGTGTAGAAGTCTTTGCCAAGTTTGAGGAAAGTATGTGCAAAGGCAATTTTGACAAAGCTCTGACTGATATCATCCCTTCGGCTAAGGCACTTCAGAAAATCACTGACGTTTCGGTTCAAAAAATTTATCGTTCTCAAGTGGTTTTGGAAAAAGAGGCGGCAGGTTTTCAAGTTTTGGAAGGATTGTTAGAAGTATTTTCCAAAGCTCTTTACCATCAATTTTATGACCCAGAGAAATTCTCAGGGCAAGACAAAAGCATACTTCGACTTCTGCCGGAAGATTTCCCACTGAAGGGCTGGGGGGCTGAAGTTAACCCATATCCTTTACTTCGGTCGTTAGTGGATTTCATTTCTGGAATGACTGACAAATACGCCCTGAATCTCTATCGTAGAGTGAAAGGCATCTCCATTCCAGGGTCTTAAATTAAATATCCTTGTACTTAGTTTTCCTAAATGCAAGCTCTTCGGAGAATGTATAAGCTTCGCGGCTTAAATTTTGTAACTATTTAGCCTACAAAGGGCAATAATTACGTATCTATTGCCTGACTGGAATCTACCTATTCCAGCAAACCCACCTATTCGCTTAATAAAACCATATATGAAAAAGGCACTGATCATCATTTTAGGTGTATTTATATTTTTGATAGCTGCAGCAGTAGCTGTTCCTTTTCTTTTTAAAGACAAAATTGCTGCCCGAATTGACCGGGAAATTGCCCAATCTGTGAATGCAAAAGTCATTTATGACATTGATAATGTGAGCATAAGCCTCTTTAGAAGATTCCCAAACGTATCGGCAAGAATCACTGATTTCGATATTGTTGGGAATGCCCCTTTTGAAAAGGACACTTTGGTTTCACTTCGTGAATTGGCCATTGATTTCAACCTTAAATCCGTGCTTTTTGATGACTACCCTACGCTCACTGGCGTCCATTTGAATGGTGGAAATGTTTACATCAAGGTATTGGAAGATGGGAAAGCAAATTATGACATCACTTTCCCTTCAGAAACAGTGGCGGAAGATATGGCTGATAGCAATTTTAAAATCGGAGTGGATGAGATGGAAATCAGCAATCTCAATTTGGTCTATGACGATAGACAACTTGATTATTTTATGGCATTAGGAGGGATCAATGCACAGGGGTCCGGTGATTTTACAGCAGATGTGTATGACCTTCCGATTGACATGGAAGCTTTGATAGCAGACATTACCTATGAAGATGTAAGTTACCTTACCAACAAAACTTTCAAGGGCGAAACCCTGCTGAATATTGACATGGAAAATATGAGGTTCACGCTGGGAGAAGGTAATTTTCAGCTAAACGATTTTCTTTTTGGATTGAGCGGATTCTTGGCAATGCCTAACGATGACATAGAAATGGATCTAGTTTTAACTGGAATTGACAATGAGTTCAAGAGTATTTTATCACTTATTCCTGGTATCTACTCGGAGAGTTTTTCCAGTTTAAAAACCTCTGGAACCATGGATTTCAATGGAACTATCAAAGGGATTTACAATGATGTGAAAATTCCTTCTTTTGATATTTCGCTCAAAGTAGCTGACGGCATGTTCCAATACCCAGACTTGCCAAAGCCAGTGAAAAACGTGAATCTTGACCTCCAGGTAAAAAACGAAACGGATAATATTGATAATACTTCCATTTCAATTCCCACATTCAATTTAGACTTTGGAAGTAATCCTATTTCAGGAAAATTGTATCTATCTGATTTGGTAAGTTACACAATGGATGCTGCTTTGAAAGGCAAATTAGATCTGGAGGAATTGACCTCCATTTTCCCAATTGAGGGGCTTGCCTTAAAAGGAAATCTCGATGTGGATGCTACTGCCAAAGGTCGATATGATTCTGTCGCAGGTATTATTCCTGCCATCAATGCAAAGCTTTTGCTGGCTAATGGATATGCAAAAAGTGCAGATTATCCAGCACCCATTGAGAAATTAAACGTGAATGCCTCCGTGCAGAATTCTAATGGAAATATGACGGATTTTCTGGTTGATCTAAGTCAGTTTGGATTTGAGCTGGAAGGTGAAGCAATACGAGGAAACATGAAAATCCGAGATTTTGACAAACTCTTCTGGGATGGAGAAATTATCGGAGGAGTTGATCTCAGGAAGATATTAGCCATTTTTCCAATGGATGACATGACTATGGAAGGTCATATTCAAGCGGATATCAATACGAAAGGATCCTATGCGGCTGTTCAGGCTGAAAAATACAATCAACTGGAGACTCGCGGCAGCATGGATATCAGCAAGTTCAAGTATTCTTCTACTGATGTCCCTCAGGGTGTTGAGATCGCTAGCGCAAAAGCAGAATTCACTCCAGAGCGTATAAATTTAACAGAATTCGATTCGAAGATTGGAGAAAGCCCATTGCAGGCCACTGGTTACCTTTCCAATTACATGGAATACTTCCTTGGTGAAAATGGAACCTTGAAAGGTCAGCTCGCCATGAATAGTAGTAGGTTCAATGTAAATGAATGGATGAGCGAAGATACTTCGGCTGATACGACAAGTACTGAGCTATCAGTAATCGAGCTACCAAATAATATAGACTTTACCATGACTGCGGTCGCAAATGAAGTAATCTATGACAATTTGAACCTAAAAGAGGTGAAAGGAAATATGTCATTAAAAAATGGCGTTCTGAGCTTTTCCGATGCATCAATGAAAACGATGGGAGGTACTATTGGATTGTCAGGTAACTATGATCCTAGAGATTTGACTGAGCCCGCATTTAATTTCAGCTTAAACATTTCAGAACTCAGCATTGCAGAAGCTTTTAAGTCATTTAATACCATTAAAGCTTTTGCTCCAATTGCTCAAAACCTGACAGGAAAATTCAATTCCGATCTAAATTTCTCCGGAAAACTGGGCCAGGATATGATGCCATTATTGTCAAGTCTTGATGGAAAAGGTTTGCTGAAAGTGGCCGAGACAGCTCTGAAAGACAGTAAAATATTAGAAGGAATCACTAGTCTCACAAAGCTAAAAGATGTGAATACTCTTCAGCTCAAGAATATTACCATCCCTATTTCGATTGAAAATGGCGTGATGGATGTGAAGCCATTCGATGTGAAACTGTGGGATTATCAGGCAAACGTGCAAGGTACGGCGGGTTTTGATGGCTCGATAAATTACTTAGTAAATATGCAGATTCCTGCCGGGAAATTCGGATCCCAAGCAAATGCTCTTTTATCCTCTATCACTGGAACTTCCACGGATGAGAATACTACTATTCCATTGGCCTTGAACCTTTCAGGAACGTACAATTCGCCGAAAATTTCCCTTGCCGGAGGAAACAGTATAGAATCATTGCTTGCGAATGCACTGAAAGCTAGAGTAAGTGGTGAGGCAAAAAATCTCCAAACACAAGCTAATGAGCAATTCAATGCTGCTCAGGACAGCATGAAATTGGCACTCAAAGCAAAATCAGAAGTAGCACAGGATAGTGTAAAGAAGGAATTGGAAAAACAGGTGGATGTAGCAAAAGATAAAGCTGTGGATGAAGCCAAAAAGCTCTTGAAAGGATTTTTTCCTAAAAGCACACCAGCCTCCACTAAACCTGATACCACAACTGTGAAGAAGGATTAAACGTGGTACGCCTTTGATTATGGTTAATCAGGCTGAGCGAAGTCGAAGTCTAAATTCTATTGTGCTCGACTTCGTTCGACTTGACTACCTACAAGTTTGACCCTATTAACTATTTCTTCTACAACTCTCGGCTAAACCCAATATTATCCACTACCACAACTCCGGAGGTACTTTGATCAAAGACAAACTTGATAGTCTTGATTTGGGTGGGAGAGAAGCTAGGGTTTGATTTGGCAAATTTTTCTAGGTTGAAAGCGAAGGTTTGAAATACTTTTTCCGATTGCTTATTTCCTTGTATAAAATCAGATTTCCAGATGGTCACGGAAATTTCACGCTGCAATGGAGAAAATTCACTCAATAAGAATTTGACAGATTGCCCAGCAGAATCTAGTAAGTGAATGGTGAAATCCAGAGGCTTCTTCGCTTTCTTCTCTTCAGTGTCATCTTCATCTGATTCCTCAACCTCTTCAAGTTCCTCGTCAGAATTTTCTTCATCCACCTCTTCTTCAGTGTTATTATTATCATTAGCGTTAACAAGCCATTTTCCGGAGGATTTCGGGTTAGCATCTTCGGTTGATTCTGCCATGGAAAACATCAAAACAATGGTGGAATCGAGCAAAAAAGCCTCAGGACCAAAGTTTAAACTGTAGCTGGCAATTAAGGAATCTGCGACAATGTCTATAGCCTTTTCATCTTTCAAACTATCTTCCAACTCATAATTCCATCCCAAAAAAGCTGCTCTCGAGCCTTTTTTCCCCCATTTCAATTGGATTTCAGCTTCCCTCCAAACCGATAAGTTCGTGGATTCTACACCCGCCGAATCAGTGGTTAGAGTTTTAACATCAAAATCCTCGTCAAAATTTGCCAGGGTTTGCAGGTTTGAATCCTCAAACTGATTCAGGTAAATCGTCTCCGGAAGCCAATTCTTCCCTTTTCTGGCATCTAGGAAAAGTGGTAAATATTCCTTTTTCCCCTGCAAAGTAGCTTCAAGAAATGCTGAAATATAGACCTTGGCAATTTTCTGCTGTGTAGAATCATCAAGCTGCTGCTTAAGATTCAAAAGTCCCAGAAAAGGATTACCGGTATCGTTATTTCCCCAAGAAGTATTGAATTGCCCGTGATTGGCACCATAAACATAGAGTCCAGATTTGAAATGATAGGAGGAATCCTGAAAGCTGATCCGCTCGTATTGCATAGACCCCATGAAGGAAGAAACATCCGCATCCTGAGCTCCGTGAATCACGAAGTAATTGATATCCTTCAATTTTGTTCTACTATCTCCTGGCTCGTATTGCCCATCTACAGGAGCGATGGCGACGATCGACTTGATGTTATAATGATAATCCAGCTTGACAGAGGCATCGTCCGGATAAAAATCCAATTCGTTTAACATAGCGGCGTGAGCCACTGCTTCTCCGCCTCTGGAATGACCGATCAAAGCTATCTTTGTGGTGTCTATTTTATTGAAAAATGGGTGATCTGAACTTGAGTTCCAATCATGCCAAACCTTGAGATGCTCCAATAGCAACCAGCCTCTGGCATCATTTTCTTCGCTTAAGCCCTCCCTTATGTCCGTCCACGAACTGTTGATGAAATTCTCGTCGACTGATACCAAAACCATTCCCCTTGAAGCCAATAGTTCTCCCAGGTAATCGTAACCAGGATCAGAATAATCCTGCATGCTATGATTTCCATGAACTACTAAAACTAATGGGAATGGGCCTTGCCCTTCCGGGTACCAAACTCTACCATTGATTGGAAGCGATTTATCATCAAAACCCCAGTATTTCTCCCTCCACCAACCAGAAAAGCCCTTCCAGTTATCTAGAAAAGCAACTCCGTTCACAGAATCTGTTAAAAAATTAAAGGTTACTTTCTCAGCAAACTCAGGTCTATGTTTGTCCTTTCCACTGCCATAAGTAATTGTTTTGACCAAATACTCTCCATTGTCTCCAGGTGATTTTCCCAAAATCGCCGGAATTTTGTCTGCAGTAAGTAATGCTGCATTTTCAATTGGATCTACATCCAAGCCAATAATAGAATAGTAGTATACTGAGGCTCCGATTCCAAAAAGAGCAATACACAAAGCCAATGAAGCAACCATTTTTTTTGGTGTGGTCAATCTGGAGAAGCTCGAACGTACAAAGATAAAATATACCGCGCCGAGTATCGAAAAGAGCACTGCCAATAGTACTACCAATACCACCTGGAAATAAACTATCATAGCCAGAATAGGCAAGCACATAAGAAGCGCAAATTTGAACCCCCTAGGGATTTGGTAAAGAAGCTTTATAATCCAAACTCCCAACGCCCCCAGAAGAGCCATAACAATGATAGTCACTAGACCAAAAAGCAAATAGTACGGATCGCCTATCTGAAAAGAAAATATAACAACATTAAGGATAATCAATAAAACTGTGAATGCTATTAAGCCAAAGGCTGCGCCTTTAAATGCATAAAAACCAGGAGAGATAAGTGACAGCTTAGCAGTTATCCAGTTTTTGGCTTTCTTAATCCATTTCTTCATTTTTAAAAATAGTATGGTAATTCAAAAGTATTCCTAAGCTACTTTTTTCCTAGTAAATAATAGAACCATCCACACTCTTTTCAGCAACATCAGATAGTAGAAGGGCTTTCTTTTAACCTAAAATCCTTTATTTCTCTACCTTCCAATTGATTTTGCCATCTATCCAATACTGGCTGCTCCAAGTGTGCTTCCCTATACTCATCAGGATTCATGATGGGGATACCTTTGATAATTGGGTAGATTCTACTACAGCTTGAACAGTTTAGCCAGCCTTCTAAGATGTTTTCTTCTGCATTTTTGAGGATTATTTTTAAGGTTAAATCTTGCTTATCAAATGGACAGCAGAGCTTTTCTATCGTTTCTAGTTTCATTTTTTTAAGTCAGTAAGTAATTGTTTGTATTGAGAAATGGCTGTCTCTGGATCTGCAGCTTTCATCACACCAGACACCACAGCGATGCCATCAAATTCTAAGGGTTTTAGGTGTTCGATTCTTTGGGTAGTGATCCCACCTGCTAGGAAAATTGGGATGGATGTGAGTTTCCTTGTTTTTTGAACCGTTTCGAACTCCACCAAATCACAGCTATTTGCGGTCGATGAGGGAAACATGGAGCAAAAAGAGAGGTAATCCACATTGGCCCGAATAGCAGCTTTGATCAGGTTCAAGTCATTATTGATCGTCACGCCAATGAGTTTTCCTTGCTGTTTTAACTTAGGAAACGATACGGTATGATCAGGGGACAACTCGTCAAAATGAATTCCATCCATGTCAAACAGCTCGGCCCATTCAGGATGATTATTCATTAAAATAGGAATTCCAGTACCTCTACAGATCTCTTTTATTTTACAAATAAGTGGTGCTACCTGAACCGAAGAAGGGAAATTATCCCAAATCTGCAGAGCGCAAGGTTTTGCCGAAATAGCTTTTTCCAATGATTCTAAAAGCGTGCTTTCTTCCATCGAAGGATCAATCACCAGATATATTCCAGAGTTAATTTTCGCTTTTTCCTTCATTTCCATCCAGCTTTTAATGCATCAAAATAAGCTGCCCAATAGGGATCAGTCTCCATATAGACTAAGGGAGAGGTAATCCCTGATTTTTGGCTTTGAATGCCTGCTATACTTTCAGTCACTCTTCCCACTTGAGTGCAGAGAATATTTATTTCAGCAAGTCGCTTGATCACATCTTCAGATTTATTGCCATCGCAAGCAATGACCATGGATCCAGCACCTACGCAATATCTTGGATCCAGCCCAAACAATTCTGAAATCGCTGCAGCTACATTGCCAATTGGTAATTGGTCAATGTCAATTTCACCGCCCTTATCCGAAGCTACAAGCATTTCATAGATTGCACCCAACACCCCACCTTCAGTGACATCATGCATGGCATGGATTTCCGGGTATTTCTTATCCGCTCCAGCTGCGCAAAGTGCATCTTGAAGCGAGGAAGTTTGGTAAAATTGCTCACACGCAGAATGGTAAATTCCCATCCCAAGCTTTTGCTTGATAGTTTGGGGAAAACTCATCCCCAATATAGCTGTAGCTGTCAATGCACAGGATTTCGTCACCAAAATGGCGTCCCCTTCCTGAGCTCCTGTGGAGCAAAGCATTTCGGATTCTTTTGCAATGGTGATCAACGTACCTCCTCCGGCAAAAGTCGAATTTTGTCCCTGAACAAATCCAGTATGGCCTCCTGTGATAGCAACCCCGATTTCGTGGCAATATCGATCGATAAAACTCCAATAGGTATTGAAATCGGCCTTGGAAAGTGTATCCGGCAAATTCAAGACAAACTGTCCATACTGCGGTGCAAAGCCTGTCGTAGCCATATCATTGCCCATGAGGTGCACACTGAGCCAGGCGGACTCCTGCAATCCCAAAGAGGGAATCAAGGAAAGTGGATCGCTTGTAGTCGCCATCGCCAAACCTCCCGGAAGGGACGTAATAGCGACGTCTACACCGAATGCTGGGCCTTGTTTTACTTCTTTTCGAGCAGCTCCAAATCTACCTGCGAGCAAATCCTGGTACCCTTCAAAGTTGATTTTACCGAGTTGATCTGCCATTATTCTACATCATTCAACTTGACATATAATCCGAAAAAGTCGCCATACGGAACACTCCATTGCTGGACAGGAAACCATTTTGGCAGACCTGTACATGACCATTCAATTGTGTAATCTCTTCCTTCCAAAGCTTCCTCAATAATCTTAATGAGCGTCGCTGGTGTGTAAAAAGTAGCCGTGACATAGAACGGGTTTTTACCAAAAGCCTGCTGAACTCTTCTCCTAAGAACCTTTGGTGAATTTCGATTCATCATTCCCATTGCAATACCATATTTGGCAACACGGGCAGATTCACGAATTACTTTCACAGGATCTTTGTAATACTCGAACGTAGTGATGAATGCCAGCGAGTCGAAAGTATGATCCTTGAAAGGCATGTAATGGGAATCAGCCATTACCAAATCACCATCAAACAAATGGATAGCTTGGGATAGCATCAGAGGAGAAATATCGCCTCCTGTAGCTTTAATGCCAATTTCTTTCCACCAACGTGTAAAACGGGTGGTGCCACAGCCGAATTCCAAGAGTGTCTTTACTCGCTTGTCTTTGGACACCAACTGCTCCATGACCTTCTTTTGCCAGACTTCGGCGCGCTTGTATCGCCCTTCGTACCATAGCTCATAAGTATCTGTGTGTGCGCGGTTGAAAAACCACTCAGGTCGATTTTGCCAGTTTTTCTGCGCGTCGGGCAGTAATTCAAAGTTCTTTTTCTCTAGTTCCATAGGGAATTTAAGGTTGCAAAAATGTTAACTGCAATTCCTGCGGTCAGACAACCAAGAGAAAACAAAGGCGTTTTCTGGCTTTAGCATCCCTACGTTGGCATGATCCAAATCAGGTAATTCGGGTATTATCTCAGCCTCACCAAAAGGAAGGCACCCCGTGCAATTGATTCAAATATAGGTGATTTTTCTTAGCCGTAAAATTCTCTCACCACACCTGTGGCTATTTTAGTTAAAATGGCTAGCATAAAAAAACAGAGGCTTGTGACCTCTGTTTGTTGACTAATTATTTTTCTTACTTTCCTTTTTAGCGGCCTTTGCAGCACGCTTTTCCTTTAACGTTTTGGTAGCCGCAGATTTATCGTTCTTAGGTTTACCTTCTGGTTGCTTTGCCATAGTTTCATTTGAGAAATGATGTAACTGATTCCTGTTAAGGTAGTGGGAATTCTGCGACTCCCAACCTGAGTCAACAACTATTTTTTAGCGGACAATCTACCAGGAATCCTTACTTGACTGCAATAAAAATATCAACCTCAGAATTATCTCCTTGCTGCGATTTGGAGCTATAGACTTCAAAATCTGAAGTATATTTTCTGTCTATTTCAGAATCCTTGGACCAGATTTCCTGCCAAGTTTGGACGACTGCCTCAGGCATTTTTCCAGCAGCTACAAACTTGATATGACTGCCTCCATCGAATTCTCTGGCTACAAGGCCTTTGGCTACATTTTCTAAGCTAGATACTTGATATCCTATTAGGCAAGTATATTCTCCAGTATAGTCAGATTCATAATCAGTATAAATAGCGTAAATATCGTCATTAAGTTTTCCTGAAATTTTTGCTCCAACTTGCTCTTCAAAAAATCTTCCCCAAAGAGCTCCTAAGTCTTCGGCTGCTTTTCCGGAAGAATTAGAAGTTCGTGTGGTAATTCCTATAATTTTAAAAGGGGCTATACTGTGCATCGTGTTTTTGGTTACTGTTAAAAGCTTTAGTCTTTTAAAGAAGCAAGTTAAACCAAAAAGGACTCTATGATCCCAGTTAAACTTTAAGATAATTACAGACTCTGATCTACATTTCTATCAGTTCGGTCATTAAAAAATAGAACTAGAGCAGCTTTTTCATGAATTAGATCATTATGAAATACTATTAGGTCAAAATTGAGCCCTCATTCGCTCGAAAAATTAAGGACTTGTGCTCTCCGCATTTTATTTGTGGACTCTGCGGATAAAACCAAAAAAGCCTCCGAACTCTTTCATTTCGGAGGCTTTGGTACTCAAGTTATCACAACTTAGAACGGATATTTTCCCTGATCAATCATAAAATCAGCGATTTGTCTTCTTAATTCCTTGGTGTTATAAAGTTCAGTCTTGGTGAATCTCTTCAAACCCATAAGCATTACTTTTTGCTCATCGCCTTTGGTGAAGCTACCAATGGCTTCTTTCGCAGCTGTATTGATTTTGTCAACCGCCTCAGAAAGATAGATCTGCGCCATGGCAATTTGATTCTTGCAGGCATCTTCGCCTTTCATTGAAACCAATTTCTCGGTACGAAGGATCGCAGATTCACTTGCGTAGATTTCTATCATCACGTCAGCAAGATTCATCATGATTTCCTGCTCATCTTCAATTTTATCCTGAAGGGCCATGGCAGCTTTGCCACCAACCATCAGGAATACTTTCTTTAGCTTTTTCAGAACTTCTTTTTCAGCTGCAAATAGCTCAGAAGTATCAATTGTCTCAAATGAAGGAACAGAGGTCAGTTCTTTGGAAACTGCCATTGCTGGATCGAAAATATTAATCTCTCCTTTCATCGCTCGCTTCAGGAGCATACCTACCATTAACATTCTGTTGATCTCATTGGTGCCTTCATAGATTCTAGATATTCTAGCATCACGATATGCACGTTCCATTGGCGCATCCGCAGAGTAGCCCATTCCACCATAGATCTGTACCCCCTGATCGACCACATAATCCAGCACTTCAGAGCACTGCACTTTGGCGATGGCACATTCGATCGCAAAAGCCTCAACACCCTTCAGTTTTGCCTCATTAGCAGCCATTCCTTCTGCTTCGAGCGCATTGATCTTATTCTCAATATCCTGTCCAGCTCGGTAGCAAAGTGCTTCCGAGACGTAAGATTTGGTTGCCATTTCTGCCAGTTTGGATTTGATTGCTCCAAAAGAATTGATGCTTACGCCGAACTGCTTACGTTCTGTGGAATATTTGATCGCATGGGAGGTCACCGTTCTAACTCCGCCAAGTACACCAGCTCCGAGCTTTACTCTACCGATATTTAGGATATTTACAGCGATTTTAAAACCATTTTGACGATCAGAAAGCATATTCTCCACCGGCACTGGGCAATCATTAAAGAATACTTGACGGGTGGAAGAACCTTTGATTCCCATCTTTTTCTCCTCTTCATTCATCGTGATTCCGCCAAATGACTTCTCTACGATGAAGGCGGTCAAGTTTTTATCGTTTTCGATTTTGGCAAACACAATGAAAAGATCTGCGAAACCAGCATTTGAGATCCACATTTTCTGACCGTTCAGGTGGTATGTCTTACCATCTTCAGATAGAGTCGCTTTGGTTTTACCGCTATTTGCATCCGAACCTGCATCGGGTTCAGTAAGGCAATAACATGCTGCCCATTCTCCAGTAGCAAGCTTAGGAAGGTACTTTTTCTTTTGTTCTTCTGTACCGTAATACAAAATGGGCAGTGTTCCAATCCCCGTATGTGCTCCGTAGGTAGTAGAAAATGAACCCGCTGCACCAATAATATCCGCGATCAACATGGATGTATTGAAACTCATCCCCATTCCTCCGTATTCCTCTGGAACTGTGATTCCCAAAAGACCAAGATCTCCTGCTTTTTTGAAAATGCGTGGGACTAAATCAGGATCTTTCATGCTATCGATCTCCTGAGCGAAAGGGGTGATCTCCGTATCGATAAAATCCTGACAGGCCTGAGCCATCATTCTTTGCTCTTCTGTAAATTCTGCTGGAATAAAGATGTCTTGCGCATCTGTTTCCTTGATGAGGAATTCTCCTCCTTGGGTTGATTTTGTAGCCATTGTTCTATTGTTATTATCAGCTTATTTTCTTCATTATTCTGAATTCATCATTCACCATTTTACATTTTCAATATGGAATGATGAATGAAAAATGTTGAATAATGAAGTCTGGTGATTGGTTATTTCAAGAGCTCGTAAACCCCAGCAACACCCTGACCACCACCAACACAAGCAGTGACTAGTCCATATTTCTTATTCTGGCGTCGGAGTTCATTGAACATCTGTATGGAAAGTTTAGCTCCGGTACATCCCAGCGGATGACCAAGAGCAACAGCTCCACCATTTACGTTTACGATATCTGGATTGAGGTCCAGCGCCTTGATTACTGATAATCCCTGTGCGGCAAACGCTTCATTCAGTTCGATCAGGTCAATGTCATTTAGAGTTAATCCGGCTTGCTTCAGTGCCTT
Organism: Algoriphagus winogradskyi; assembly: GCF_900182815.1. Taxonomy (GTDB): domain Bacteria; phylum Bacteroidota; class Bacteroidia; order Cytophagales; family Cyclobacteriaceae; genus Algoriphagus; species Algoriphagus winogradskyi. The sequence continues at coordinate 150,912 of NZ_FXUA01000002.1, forward strand.
CGGAACAGCTTCTTTAGGTCCAATTCCCATAATTCTGGGATCAACTCCTGCTGCACTATAAGACATCATTCTAGCAACTGGCTCTATGTTTAATTCCTTCACCATTCGCTCTGACATCACTACTACGAAAGCTGCTCCATCAGAAGTTTGTGAGGAATTACCCGCTGTTACTTGCCCGCCATTTTTAAACGCTGGTTTTAAACTTGAAAGAACATCCATGGTCGTTCCAGGACGAGGTCCCTCATCCGTATCCACTACATATTTTCGGGTTTTCTTTTTGCCTTTTTCATCGAGGTACGTTTCTTCCACTTCTACAGGAACGATCTCATCTTTGAATTTGCCAGCAGCAATAGCAGCAATGGCTTTTTCATGAGATTTGACCGAAAAAGCATCTGATTCTTCGCGAGTGATTTCGTATTCCTTTGCCAGTTCCTCTGCAGTCAAACCCATACTGATGTAGTAGGAAGGATGCTCAGTAGCTATTTTGTAATTCAGCACAGTTTTGTAACCCATCATTGGCACCATAGACATAGATTCTGTACCACCAGCAATGATACAATCTGCCATTCCGGCTTTCACTTTTCCAACAGCCAAGGCAATAGCTTCAATTCCAGAACCGCAATAACGGTTGACGATAAAGCCAGGATTCTCTATTCCTAAAGCAAGAAGAGAAATCATTCTTCCCATTTGCATTCCTTGTTCCGCCTCCGGAACGGCATTTCCTACGATCAGATCATCCACCATTTTGGCTTCTAATCCTGGCGTATTTGCTACCAGATGCTTGATCACATCTGAAGCTAGATCATCTGGGCGGTAAAATCTGAATCCACCTTTTTTGGCCTTTCCAACCGCTGATCTATATCCATTTACTATATATGCTTCCATGTTATTTCGAGTTTTTTGAGTATTGAGTTACTTGGTACATTGTACTTAGTACTTTAGACATCAATTTCTAAGCGGTTTTCCTTTGAATAAAATACTGTGGATTCTCTCCAGCGTTTTCTTTTCACCAGTCAAGCTCAAGAATGCTTCGCGCTCCAAGTCCAATAAGTATCGCTCAGAAACTTCAGTTGGCGAGGACAAATCCCCTCCAGACATTACATAGGCTAGTTTTTTGGCAATCAAAGCGTCATGCTCAGATATGTATGCGCCATACCTCATTCCAGTGATTCCAGCTTCAAAAAGTGCCAATGACTCTTTTCCAAGTACACGAATATCTGTTTGCTCAATTGGCTGAGTATAGCCGGCTTCATTCATAGAAATGACTTTCGATTTCGCTTCCGCCAATTGTCGATTTCGGTTGAGGGTAATTCCATCATCCTTTCTCAAATAGCCCAAGTTTCTGGCTTCCTCAGCAGAGGTAGAAACTTTTGCCATGGCGATATTCATAAATGCATCCTGCAGCCTATTCAATTCTACATCTCCGGATTTTACAGCATTGGAAAATCTCAAGGTCATTTCCTTAGTACCACCACCGGCAGGGATTAATCCAACTCCAACTTCCACCAAGCCCATGTACAATTCTGCATGCGCCTGAATGTGATCTGAGTGGAGTGAAAGTTCACAACCACCACCCAATGCCATATTGTGTGGAGCAACTACCACGGGAACGGAAGAATACCTCGCGCGCATCATGGTATTCTGGAATTGTGCAATCATCAAATTGATCTCATCAAAGTCCTGGTCTCCAGCGAACATAAATAGCATGGCTAGATTTGCTCCTGCTGAGAAATTAGCACCTTCATTACCTACCACTAGGCCTTTGTATGATTTCTCAGCCATTCCAATGGCTGTGTTGATCCCTTCGATCACTTCAGCTCCCATTGAATTCATCTTAGTATGGAATTCCAAACCGATCACATCATCGCCTAGGTCATAGACTGATGCTCCGGCATTATTCCAAATGACTTTTCCAGCAGATTTAAGTGTATCCAAAATGATGAAATCATCCATTCCTGGTACCTCCTTATAGGACTTGCTTGGAATGTCGTAGTAGTGCTTTTTACCGTTTTCTACCTTATAGAAAGATTCATTTCCTGCTTCAAGCATTTCATAAACCCATGCAGCTGGCTTTTCTCCAGCAGCTTCCATTTTTTCAACCGTTACTTTCACACCGAGTAAATCCCAGTTTTCGAAAGGCCCGAGTTCCCATCCAAATCCAGCACAAACTGCTTGATCTATTCTGAATAGTTCATCTGCTATCTCAGGGATTCTATTGGAGCAATACTTGAACAAATCATAGAAAGTGGCCCGGTAGAATTCTCCGGCTTTGTCATCAAAATTCACTAAGAATTTGATTCTCTTTTTCAAGTCTTCAAACTCCTTAGCAGCTTCCAACGCTTTGAATTTTGGCTTTTCTAGATCTTTGTACTCAAAGGTTTCAAAATCAATTTCCTTCAATTCTTTTGTTCCGTCTTTGTGTCGGATCATATTGAAATATCCAGATCCAGTTTTGTCGCCTAACCATTTTTTCTCGTACAGTACTTCCATGATTTTCGGAAGTTTGAATTTCTCACGAGACTCATCATTTGGTAAGGCTTTGTAAAGGTTATTGGCCACGTTAACCGTAGTATCCAAACCAACCACATCCATTGTTCTGAACGTAGCAGATTTTGCCCGGCCGATTAGTGTTCCAGTCAATTTATCAACTTCAGATACACCTAAGCCCATTTTTTCGATGGTGTGCATTGCAGAAATAATCGCGTAAACACCAATTCTATTAGCAATAAATGCTGGAGTATCTTTACAAAGAACGGTTTCCTTGCCTAGGAATTTGTCTCCATATTCCATCAAGAAATCTATGTTTTTCTGCTTAGATTTTGGTCCAGGAATGATTTCTAATAGGCGTAAATATCTAGGTGGGTTGAAAAAGTGTGTACCTGCAAAATTTTCCTGGAAATCTTCGGATCTTCCTTCACACATCATGTGCATAGGAATACCGGAAGTATTGGAAGTGACCAGTGTACCTGGCTTTCTGTATTTTTCTACTTTTTCGAAAAGAGACTGCTTGATATCAAGTCTCTCAACGATCACCTCCATCACCCAATCGTAATCTTTGATTTTTGGGAGATCGTCATCAAAATTTCCTGTAGTAATCCTGGAAGCAAATGCCTTGTCATAAATAGCTGATGGATTTGACTTTAGTGTGCTTTGCAAAGCTCTGGTCACTATTCGATTTCTGACTATTGGATCTTCTTTGGTCAGTCCTTTTTTCTGCTCTTGCTCGGTAAGTTCAAAGGGTACTATGTCCAGTAAAAGCACTTGCACGCCGATATTAGCAAAATGACAGGCAATTCTGGATCCCATAACACCCGAACCTAAAATGGCAACTTTCTTAATGGTTCTGTTCATAATTTTGGGCTTTTGGTAGTTTATACCTTGTGGTCGTTATATGGTTTATAGTTCAAAGATTGGCTTGTTGACATCTATTCCTTTGGCGGTCTGTACTTGATCTATCACCAGTTGAATTTTTTCAAATACTTTGAAGAAATCCTGAAGCTCATCTTCAGTTACGATTTCCCGCACCTGATCATTGAATTCTTTGATTGTATTCACTGACCTTTCTTTTTTCTTCTTGCCTTCATCTGTTAAAAAGATCCTCACAGAACGCTTATCTATCGGGTCAGGCATTTTGTAAATCATTCCTTTCTCCTCCATTGTTTTCAGCATTCTGGTCAAACTCCTAGTCTCTAGACCTAGTTTTGGGGCAATTTTAGTAGCAGGCGTACCTTCTGTAGAATTGATATTGATCAGCACAAATCCAATAGCTGTAGTAAATCCCTCCTCAGCAGCTTGCTGATTGTACATTCTGGAAATCGCATGCCAGGCACTTTTTATATGATAATCAACTGTTTCTTCTCTTTTCATCTCTACGGAATTCTCCAATTATTGAGGAATTCTAATTTACTAAAAATAATGTATGCATGCATACTATATTTGAAAAAAGTTATGCATGCATCACAAATTATCGCCTTGAATACCTAGGTAATTCACTGCAATTATTGTGATAAAGCAAATATTTCACTAAAAAACAGAATAATTAATAAGAAAAAACTCCTTAAGTAAAAGGATATATTAATGTTAATAAATAGTAAAATCTACTTGGTTGGATTTCATTCATGATAAATATGCTCAATCTCTTTGGCATATTTCTGCAAGATGACCTTGCGTTTCAATTTCATTGTTGGAGTCAATTCTCCTGATTCTATTCCCCAAGCTTCCGGCAAAAGCTTGAATCGCTTTATCTGCTCCCATTTACCAAAGTACTTATTGATTTGTTCGATTTCTCGATCGTACTTTTCAACGATTTCGGCTTTGAGAATAATTTCCCTATCAGTGGTATAAGGAATGCCTTTATGCTTGCAATAGTCTTTCAATCCTTCAAAACTAGGCACAATCAATGCGCTTGGATAATTTTTATTTTCACCCACGACCATCAACTGATCTATCAGCGTGGATTCCTTGAATTTATTTTCCATCAGCTGAGGCGCAATATATTTGCCTCCGGACGTTTTGAACATCTCCTTCTTACGATCGGTGATTCTCAGGAAAGATCCGTCTAGCTCACCAATGTCACCGGTATGAAACCAGCCGTTTTGAAGTACTTCTGCGGTCATATCGGGTTGCTTATAGTAACCTAGCATTACATTGGGACCTTTGACTAGGATTTCGCCATCTTCAGCGATTTTTACTTTTACATCCTGAACAATTTTCCCCACCCACCCTATTCTCATTTCTTCATTTGTACAGACAGATGCTGAAATTACAGGAGAAGTCTCTGTTAAGCCATAACCTTCACACACTTTGATCCCAGCAGCCCAAAAAACCCGAGCTAACCTAGGTTGTAATGCTGATGCACCGGAATTAATTTGAAGTACTTCTCCTCCTAAAGCTTCTCTCCATTTACTAAAAATCAGTTTATTGGCCATTTTCAACTGAAAATCATACCAAGCTCCCATTTTTTTACCAGGTTCATAGTCCAATCCTAAATTCAATGCCCAGAAGAAAAGCTGTTTTTTAATCCCTGATAGCTCATAGCCTTTGGCTACTATCTTGTCATAGATTTTCTCTAGAAGACGAGGAACTGTATTAAATGCATTCGGTTTGACTTCTTTCATATTTTCCCCCAAAGTTTCTAAGCTCTCAGCGTAATAAATAGAGAAACCCAAGTACATAAAACAGAAAGAACCTGTGCGCTCATATATATGGCAAAGCGGAAGAAAACTAAGCACTCGGGAAGTGCCACGATCAGGAGTCATAATCGCAGCAATGGATAATACATTCGAAAGAACATTATTATGTGAAAGCATTACACCCTTTGGCCGCCCAGTCGTGCCAGAAGTGTAAATGATGGTGAACATGTCCTCACCCATTACTGTCTCTTTCAACAGCTCTAACGGTTCAATACTTTCATTTACACCTATCGCCAAGAAATCCTCCCAGAATATTGCACCTTTGATTGTAGAAAAACTATAAATTAATCGATCTCCGCTTACTTCTTTGGCTTTATCATAAATCTCCTGATCACCAACGAAAATCATTTTGACTTCGGCATGATCAAAAATATATTCAAAATCTGAAGAGGTGATTGTAGGATAAACGGGTACAGAAATAGCACCGATCTGCTGTAGGGCAAAATCAATGAAATTCCATTCTGGACAGTTTTCAGAAATTATCGCAACTTTTTCATCTTTTTTCAATCCGACCTTTAAAAAAGCTAAGCTTAGGTTGTCTACTATTTCTTTTAGGTCTCTCGATGAAAATGATTTCCAATCGCCATTTTCTTTCTTCGAAAGAGCTATCTCTTTATTGTAAGTAGCGATCTGATAAGGAATCAAATCAAAAAGTCTGGATGGCTTCATAGTTTGTCATTTTGGGTACTTTATAATATTACCAAAATGTGAGGCCATTACAAAGAGTTATCCACGCTCTCTTTTTATAATAGTTGTAAAATAGATTTTTAAAAAAATTCTTTACTAAGGTTATTAGGACTGTGGATTTGTGGAAAAGAAGAAGGTTTATTCTTCTCCACTCTTAGTGGGATAGTAAAGTTGAGTTGTCCACGGGTTATCCTCTTTTTGTCCACATGTAAGACGTTGAGAATTATTGTAGTAATTGAATATCCCAATTTTTGTGGATTAGGTCTTAATTATTCACTGTTGGTAAAAGGGCTGTTGATAGAATGATTTTGTTTAGTGGATAACTGTTGGCTTTTCCCCAATTCTAGGGCTTGATAGAATTGGGGAAGTTTGGTAGGTAGAAAAGTGTTCAGTTATCCTGAAGTAGTCCACTTTTATCCACAACTGATTTGGTACTTATCCACGCCTAATCCTGGTCGATTTTTATGCCTGTATTAGGTGTAGCTTTGATCACTAGATCTTCTACAATCCAACCACCTCTTATTAGAATGTTACCATTTCCTGTTTCTGGATCTAAGAAATTGAAAGTCCGTTCTGCATATCTTTTTTCTTCAAAATTTGCTGGATCCCATCGGTGGTTCTTGTTTGTATCTTCTATTACTCGTATTTGATAGTTTGCTGCTTCTATTAGTTTGAAGGAGAATTGATTACCGCTTTCTATATAGGACTCCCTTATCAGCTCTCCTTTACTATCCAAAAGTTGTACAATAAATGGTCCCTCTGATCCTTCAATTTTTCCTGATATTTCATCTGAGAGTGTTTCTTTTTTCAACTTTTTATAATTAGCACTCAAGGCAACTTCATTGTATTGCCCTTCTATATCTCTGAAGGTGGAATCTGCTGCTTTAAGTGAAAATGTCTCATAGGGTATAGAGTCCGGAACCAACAGATTAATTCTTAAAACATCTCTTCTCAAAGAATCTTTGAAACTTAACATTTCTGGAGAAATCTTAACAACAGAGGCTGTGTCGTAAGCTAGATAAAGGGAATCGTAATTTATGTCTGTGATAGGCTTGTTAAAGGTTAGTTCTATGGGTAGGTTTTGGTAAAAATTTTTGCCTGAATTAGCTGATATGGTAAGTTTCTCTGGTTTTCTTTCTGATTCTTCAAATTTGGCCCAGATTAATGAATCAACTTCATATCCAACCGAATCCTTTACGTTCAAATTAAATGATATGCTATCTGCTATTATTGACTTTGAATAAAGATTGATTCTTTTTTCTCCTATCGTATAAAATATTTCACTTCCAATTTTGTCATTCTTTAATAGTACTTCATTCGGTGTCTTGTTCAATACAATAGTATAATTAGAACCTATTGGTGACGAACGAAGTAAGTTTATAGGGTTTTGATCACCTTTTGAAAGATTGAAATGTAAGCCTTCTATGTTTTGGTTAATGGTGATTGTATCTTTTATGAAATCAAAAGCTTCGGATTTATACTCTGCTTTTAAGCTATTATTATCATCCTGCCACGCATAAGCAAAGTATTTTCCTGCTTTGATGTTGGATATGGAAAAGTTTGCAGCAGTGTCAACTTGACTCAAATAGTATGGAGGTGCTATAAAGACATTTGTTGTATCATCAATAGGATATAGACCTACTATGGCATTTTCTATTTTATCATTTTTCCCTGGAAAATACCTGTTGACAGATCCTGTTACTCTTAGGCTGTCTATTTGTTCTCCTGTGGAAAAAACTAGTTTTAGATTTTCTGCTGGGTTTCCCTCTGATAAATCCTGAATAGATTTCTGGAAATTGAAGACATAGGTTGTGTTATCTTCAAGTTCTTGATTTAATTCTATTTCAAGCGTGTTTTTTAAAGCTGTAATAATTACCTCATCCTTATTGATTCTTGGAGTGATCAGGATGTTTTTGTTGGCATTGTCTAGCTTAATGTATTCGTCAAAAGTGATTACTATCGCCTTGGGTTTTGTATTTAGACTCTGGTCTTTTGGAATCATTTCCAGGACTATAGGTGGGTCTTCGTCTTGAGGCCCTCCCATTGGCGTACTTTGTTTAGCACATGATAAAGCCAATAGGCTTAAAATTAAAAGTGCGATTAGATTTGAATGTTTCACTTCTTTTGGAACACAAATATGTTACTTGAATAATTTCCTGCAGTCTTACGCGCTTCACTGTTTGACTTTTTGCCTGACATGATGGCCTTCCAATATTTTTGTACTAAGGATTGATTTGGATTGATATATCCTTCAGACAATAATGATACATAGTAGCTATCGAAATTCATCGGCATTTGCTTCACAAGTTGTAAATCAAAAATCTCTCCGAAGCTTACAATAGACTTATGGTTAAAATGATATAGATGCCTTGGTACATCCCATCCTGCCCAATGCTCTAGATACTTTTTAGCATCATGACTTTCTGGGTTTGGAACAGCAATAATTATATAACCATCTGAATTTAAGTGATTTATAATTTTTTTTACAGTCTTTCTAAGTGAATGGACGTGTTCAAGTACATGAAAAAGTGTAATGATCTCAAATGAACTTCCTTTGGGTAGTTCATCAATGGATGCATAGACTTTTCCATCTACCTTAGAGTTTGCTAGGTTTCTCGCTTTTTCATTTGGCTCTATACCTTTTACTTTCCATCCACTTTCTTTTGCTTTGGTAAGAAGCTCGCCTGTGCCACAGCCATAATCCAGATATTTGCCTTTGGAAGGCTTTAGGCTATTTAGATGTTTTACTTTTTGGGAAACAGCATATTTTCTTACTTTATGATAAACAAGCTGGGTTAGATTTTTGGCTTTATCCTCGTGAGAGAAGTATTCAGGAAAATCATAGTATGGTCCTATCGTATCTTCGGTTGGTCTAGGATTCGTAAATTTCAATCCGCACTTTGTACAGTTGCATATGATAAATGACTCTTGGCTTACTGCAAAATCTTTAATTTCTTCAGAATTAAGAAAATGTCCACTTTTACAAAGTGGACATTTTGTAAGTCTTTCTAGCATTTTATCTTCCAAGGTAAACAGTGATTATTGATAAGTCTGCTGGTGTCACTCCGCTAATTCGGGAAGCTTGACCCATCGTCTCAGGTCTTATTTTAGTCAATTTTTGTTTTCCTTCTGTCGAAAGGGCGGGTATAGCTTTATAGTCGAAATTCAATGGAATTTTGAAGTTTTCCATGTTACTCAACTTATCTACCATTTGCTGTTCTTTTTCTATATAACTATCGTATTTGATTTGGATCTCTGCTTGTTCTAGTACTTCTATAGAATAGTTAGATAGGTATTCATTTATTTCTGGATTAAAAGATTTGAGGTCTTTAAGTCCTATTTGAGGTCTTTTGAGAAGTTTTTCTGCAGTTATTTTTTCCTTGATAATTGCTGTACCAGATTCTTCCAAACCAGTATTGATACTTACTGGAGATAGTTTTTTCTGTTTAAGGTCGTTGATAAGTCTTGCTGTTTCTTCTTTTTTGGTATTCATTTTGGCCAAACGTTCGTCAGAAGCTAGTCCAATATCATGTCCTTTCTGAGTCAATCTTAGATCTGCATTATCTTGGCGAAGTAATAGTCTAAATTCTGCTCTCGAAGTAAACATTCGATACGGCTCATCTGTGCCTTTATTTATTAAGTCATCAATTAGAACTCCTATATAGGCATCTGACCTTTTTAATAAGAATGGATCCTTTTCCTGCACTTTGAGACTGGCATTTATTCCAGCAACTAATCCTTGTGAAGCAGCTTCTTCATATCCAGTTGTCCCATTAATCTGTCCTGCGAAATAAAGATTTTCGATTAACTGAGTTTCTAACGTTAGTTTCAATTGAGTTGGTGGAAAATAATCATACTCAATTGCATACCCTGGACGAAACATCTTTGCATTTTCAAAGCCCGAAATTTTTCGCAAAGCCTTGAATTGTACATCCTCAGGTAGTGAAGTGGAGAAGCCGTTTATATACATTTCTACAGTGTTCCATCCTTCAGGTTCTACAAAGATTTGATGCCTGTCTCTTTCTGCAAATCGATTGATTTTATCTTCAATAGATGGGCAATATCTTGGACCTAGTCCTTGGATTCTTCCATTGAACATGGGAGATCTGTCAAATCCTTCTTCTAAACTTGAGTGTACATCTTTATTCGTATAGGTAATCCAGCAAGTTCTTTGCTCTTTCAGAGTTGTTGTTTTATCAGAATAACTGAACTTCTCTGGGTTTTCGTCTCCATGTTGAACTTCCATTTTAGAATAATCAAGACTTCTTCCATCTACTCTTGGTGGTGTGCCAGTCTTCATTCTTCCTGATTCAAACCCCAATTGCACCAATTGCTCTGTTATACCTCGCGCAGCTGCTTCACCAGTTCTTCCACCCCCAAATTGTTTTTCGCCAATATGTATTAGTCCGTTTAGGAATGTTCCATTAGTTAGTACGACACTTTTACCTTGGATTTCTAGTCCTATACTAGTTCTGACTCCTTTTAGTTCGCCATTCTTCACTAGTAGTCCAGTGATCATTTCTTGCCAGAAGTCCACATTAGGAGTTTGTTCCAAGGCGAGTCTCCATTCTTCAGCGAATTTCATTCTGTCATTCTGAGATCTTGGAGACCACATAGCAGGTCCTTTTGATCTATTTAGCATCCTAAACTGAATCATAGATTTGTCGGATATAATACCCGACATTCCTCCTAGTGCATCAATTTCTCGCACTATTTGCCCTTTTGCAACACCACCCATTGCTGGGTTACATGACATCTGAGCGATTGTGTTCATGTTCATTGTACATAGTAGTACTTTTGAGCCCATTTGTGCAGCGGCATGTGCTGCCTCACAACCTGCGTGCCCTGCTCCTACTACTATGACATCATATATTGGAAACATCGTATCCTATTTTTGTACTGTTTCACGTGGAACATGAATGTATTTCGTCTTTTGGAAAATACTGTTTCACGTGGAACGTTTAAATCTCTTCGAATAATTTTATAGCAAACTCCTCTTTACTTCTCATCATGATGGCCTCTGCTTTTGTTTTGTCCTTGTAGCCTAGGAGATGAAAAAGCCCATGGCTAATTACTCTACTCAACTCTCTTTCTTCTTTTACTTTATGTGTTGCTGAATTTTCTTTTACTCTCTCTATACTTATAAATATATCTCCTTCTATAATGTTTTCTTCTTCAGAATTATCAAAGGTGATGATATCCGTATATGTATCATGATCAAGATATTCTTGGTTTATGTTGAGTAAATATTCATCAGAGCAAAACACGTAATTGAGATCTTCAATTTTGTGGTTTTCAGATTCTGCAATTTTTTTTAACCAATCTTTTCTTTTTCTCTTTTCTTTCAAGGAAAAAGGGACTTCTTCTGCAAAGAAATTTATCGGCATAGTTTAGTTCATATAAAATGATAAAACCGTCTTGGTTCCATTTTCTTCAAACTTCACATCATCTGATAGGTGTTTGATTAGGAAAATTCCCCTTCCTCCAGGTTTTTCAATGTTTTCGGGTGCTGTCGGATCTTTTAGCTCATTGTAATCAAATCCATCTCCTTCATCCTGAATGGTGAACAAAAGCAATTCATCTTCTAATGCTAGTTCCAAATGTACCAGTTTGTTTTTATCCCCTTGGTTTCCATGGATGATGGCATTACTGATGCACTCAGTCACTGATATCATAATATTACCGTAGATATCATCATTGATCTCGAAGTTTTCTCGAGCGTTGTCGATGAAACTTTCAATTATTTTTATATTCTCAATGAGAGATGGAATGGAAATTTTTATGCTTTTCATCATAATTGTTTTCAATGAGTAGTATCTGCTGTTTTATTCTACTTCTAGTAATATTGGACAATGATCTGAATGTTTTGCATCAGCTAAAATGGTTGAACTTCTAAGACGCTCTTTCATTGGTTCAGTTGCCATATGGTAATCTATTCTCCATCCTAGATTCTTTGCTCTGGAATTTGCTCTGTAGCTCCACCAGGTATAATTATCTGGCTGATCATTAAATGTCCTAAAACTATCAATAAACCCTGATTCTGTGAATTTATCCATCCATGCTCTTTCTTCGGGTAGGAACCCAGAGGTGTTTTTATTTGACTTCGGATTATGGATATCTATTGCCTTGTGACAAATATTATAGTCTCCACTTAAAATCAAATTTGGATTAGTTTTTCTTAAATCCTGCATGTATCCATATATGTCATCAAGAAACTCATATTTGAATGTTTGTCTGATATCCCCGGTTGTACCAGAAGGAAAATAGGCAGTTAAGAATGAGAAATCCTCAAAATCTACTTGAAGTAATCTTCCTTCCTCGTCATACTTGGAAATATCCATTCCAAGCTTTACAGATTTTGGCTTTATTTTAGTCAATATTGCCACTCCACTATATCCTTTTTTGAAAGCTGGGTACCAATAGATTTCGTAGCCTAAATCGTGAAAAATACTCGCATCTATTTGTTCTAAATTGGCCTTAACCTCCTGTAAACCAATTATGTCTGGGTTTACCTGCTTTAGCCAATCTACAAATCCTTTGTTCATTGCGGCACGTATGCCATTTACGTTATACGATACTATCTTCACGATTTAATCAATTATTATTTCATATTCTTTTTCAAAATATTCCAATACCTGAATCTTTAAAAGCTTTTCCTGATCCAACAAATCAAAATGAGGAAGCTCTTTTACTAATTTCCAATGCGGCCATCCATCTTGATCTACATAATCAAGTTCATAAAAACCGTCATAGCTCAGCACCTTGCAAACAGCGATATGCATCAAATCTTGCTTTTGCTCCTTACTAAATATCCTATTGCCTTGACCAAGTTCTTGAACTCCAATAAGAAAGAGTACGCCATTTAAGTCCGCAGGTTTTTTTCCTATGGTTTCTTTTAGCCCTTCCAATAGTTTGGACCAACGTTTTTCTAATGCTAGATCGCGTTTAAACATTGTAAATTATTGATTTTCAAGTGTTTCCCAATATTCTGCAGCTCTTCTTAGGTGTGGGATAACTATTGTCCCGCCTATAAGTGATGCAATAGAAAATACCTCAAATATTTGCTCTTTCGTTAAACCAACTTCATGGCACTTTCCTAAATGGTATTTTACACAGTCATCGCACCTCAGAACCATAGAACAAGCTAGTCCAATCATTTCTTTTGACTTTACATCTACCGATCCTTCAGCATAAGCATTAGTGTCAAGATTAAATAAACGCTTGATTATTTTATTGTCTTCAGCCAAAATCTTTGTATTCATCTGACTGCGGTACTCGTTGAATTCTTCTATGAGATTCATTAACTTAACTGTTTAGGAAAGAATTAAGTAGCAAATATACCACTATTTGCCCTTGGCAGATAGGAACAAGCCTTTTTCACAATGCGTTTATTTTTTGTAAAAGATTTTTTGGATTTAGTTTTCCCACGCAATTGCCTAATGTGTGGAAGATCTCTTTATGACTCCGAGCAGAATCTCTGCATCGTTTGTAAGGGTACTCTTCCTGTCACAAGTTATCATTTGAGACCTATTGATAATGATTTGTGCGATAAGGTAAAAGGATTGAGTACCGTCGGGATGGTGATGGCCTTTCTGAAATTTACCAAAGGCGGAAGTAGCCAAAAACTTCTGCATCAGCTGAAGTATAGAAATAAGCCTCAACTGGGCCAAGAATTGGGGTTAATGTATGGAAAAATTCTAAATGAGAATGGATTTTCTAGATTTTGGGACCTGATTGTACCTGTGCCATTGCATCCATTGAAACAAAGCCGAAGAGGATATAATCAAAGTGAAAAATTTGGGCTTGGTCTTTCAGAAGCCTTATCTGTTAAGTTTGAACTTTCTCTTGTCCGTGGAAAATTTACCGAGACACAAACCCAAAAATCTAGACTCGAACGAATGTATAATGTAGATGATGTTTTTCAGATTGCACCTTATTCTAGTATTACAAGTAAATCTATTTTATTAGTTGACGATGTGATGACGACTGGTGCTACATTGAGTGCGTGTGCAAATGTACTTTTGGCGAACGGAGCAAAAAATGTAGATTTGGTTACTATCGCAGCAGGAGGATAATTACTATGATTGATATCGAATTATTAAAGTACCCTATAGGCAAATTTCAGAAGCCTGAATTGATTTTAGATCAAAATTTAGAGGAGGCAATTACATACTTAGGAATGTTTCCTCAGTACCTGGAAGAAACCGTACAGGGTTTTTCTGAAGAACAGTTAAACACCCCATATCGGCCGGGCGGCTGGACTGTAAGGCAATTGATTCATCACCTGTCTGATAGCCATATGAATGCGCTACTTCGCTTTAAATTGGCGCTAACAGAAGTAAATCCAACTATTAAGCCTTACGATGAAGCTGAATGGGCCAAATTAGAAGATTACTCCCTTCCGGTGTCAGAGTCACTCACGCTTATCAAAGGAATTCATTTGAAATGGGCAATCGTACTTAAATCTATGCAAGCTCAGGATTTTGAGAAAACGTATTTTCACCCAGAATCACAATCTACAGTTCCTCTTTCCGAAGTTACGCTTATGTATCAGTGGCATTCACAGCACCATTTAGCACATATTCAGCATTTGATGATTCGTGAAAAATGGTAACAAACCTGATTTTACAATCACCCATAAGAAGCATTTTGCCTAGTAATTTCTAATATGAATATTTCTCTCAAAAATCAACGAATACTTGTCACTGGAGCATCCAGAGGTATTGGTAGAGCTATCGCAAAACAACTTTCAGAATCCGGAGCTGAAGTGATTATTCATTGTAATAGGAATGCTAGTGAAGCAGAAAAGCTCAAAGGTGAGTTATCAAACCCATCTTATATTGAATTATGCGATCTTTCAGATATTAATCAAGTCGTTGGCTTTATCCCAAAATTGATTGAAAAATATGGAGAGATCTCGGGATTGGTAAATAATGCGGGAATCTCCCGCTCCGCTCCGGATAATTTGCCTACTGAGGATTGGGTCAAAGTTTGGCAAGAAACTATTCAGGTTAATACAACTGCGCTAGGTATTCTTTGTAAAGAATTTGTAGATCACGCTCTGAAAAATCAAAATGGTAGAATTGTAAATATTTCATCGAGAGCAGCTTTTCGTGGTGATACAACAGATTACATAGCTTACGCAGCCTCCAAGGGTGCCATTGTAAGTTTGACAAGATCAATCGCCAGACATTATGGGAAGCAAGGAATCAAAGCGTTTCTTATCGCACCGGGATTCACTCGAACGGATATGGCAGATGAAATCCTGGCTGAATATGGAGAAGAGTTCGCACTGAATGACATTGCTTTAACCGATCTAACTAGGCCGGAAGATATTGCTCCCATGGTGACACTTCTTTGTTCTGGACTTGCTGATCATGCTACAGGGGCTAGCATTGATATCAATGCTGGTTCGTATGTACATTAGTTATATAGTCACTAAAGTGAAATCCTATGCCCCAGCGGCAAAAACCCAACGAAGTATTTACCCCAGAATTAGTCAAGATTCTAAAGATTTTTGGACTGATCTCAATTGGTTTGGTGCTGTTGCTTTCCTTTTTCAATTCAAAAAGAGCAAATAACACTGGAGATGATCTCACATTTCGAATGACCTCTTCCAGTCGTCTTTATTTTTTGAATGTGCGAGCAATTAAATATGATAGAGAAAATAGATCAGATGCGGGAATGGTCCTTTTTCGTCATGGGAATAGAGAAGTTTCTGAGGCTGACCCCTTGCTGGATTTAGTGATAATTCTCAATAGCCAAAAAGATGAGGCATATTTATATCTAGAACCTGTTAATCTAGAGTGGCCTTTGCAAATCCGAGCTTCCAAGGCAGGAAAGGAGAAAATGTTTCAGTTTCAAAACAGTAATAATTCTGATTTTCTAACGTATGTGAGAGATCTCGAGCCCTGGATATTAGATGAAGCTAAATTTGAAATCTATCATGGTTCGGGTTGGGGGTCTCTGTGGGCAAAACCAAAAGAAAAGCAAGCAGTAAAAACTATATTGGAAGACTATTTTAGATTAATAAATGAACGGGAATAACCCTATGAAAAACCAAAGTCCACAGCTAGAGGAATTCAAGAAATTAATTGGTCAGAAGTTAGATAAAATGCCCTATATGGCTGGAAACTGGCTTGCAGGAACGCTTCTGGAAATTGAAAAGGATTATATCAAAGTATCTTACACGGTCACTGCAGCAATGAGTAACCCTGCCAAAATTCTTCACGGTGGTGTAGCTTCGTTGATGATGGATGACGTGATCGGAATGGCAAACTTTGCTGCGGGTTCTGAATTTTTGATGACCAGTATCAATCTGAACGTTGATTTCTTGTCATCTGCAAGAATTGGTGAAAAACTTGAAGTTTCTGCTAAATTAATTCGTTCTGGTGCAAACTTAAATCATTGGGAAGCCGTTATCACTAAAGATTCAGGTAAGCTGGTAGCTAAAGCCAGTTCAAACATGATCAAAACGCATGTAAAACTCAGCGATCTCGGGTTTTAGATTTTAGACAACTTAATTTTAAGCAAATGAAAAAAATTGTACTCATTGCCTGCTTTTGCCTATTTTCATCGGTCGCATTTTCACAAACTACCATTACTTTCCACCAAAGCAACCTCCCTTTTTTAGGAGTTAATTACCAATTTGGTGAGAAATTTATACCTGAATTTAGATTGGGGACTGATCAATATATTGAAGATCTTTCAGCAGAACTTGTAGCAAACTACATTTTTAAAAAGAAAGATAATTTTGAATTTTATGGAGGAGCTGGTTTTAGAGTTGGAAGTTTTGATGGAATAGTAATTCCTGTGGGGTTAAATATTTATCCTTTCGATCAAAAGGACTTTGGCTTCCATATAGAAGGAGCTCCAATTTTAGGTTTTAGTGATGATTCCTTATTCCGAGGGTCCTTTGGTATTCGATACCGTTTCGCCAAAAACTAAAACTGCTCCATTTTCACCATCAAATCCCAAACCGCTATCCCTAGCGAAACGGAAATATTCAAAGAGTGCTTAGTACCCAATTGTGGGATTTCCAGCACCGCATCACATGCATTAAGCACTTCTTCTTCTACCCCAAAAACCTCATTTCCAAACACCAACGCGTATTTTTTTCCTTTTTCGGGAATAAATTCATTCAACATCACCGAGCGATCTACTTGTTCAAGTGCACATATTTGATAGCCTTCAGATTTTAATTTATCCATTGCCAGCATAGTATTGAGACAATATTCCCATTCCACTGATTCGGTTGCACCCAAAGCAGTTTTCTGAATATCACGATGAGGTGGAGTACCGGTAATTCCGCAGAGGTAAATTTTTTCTACACCAAATGCATCTCCTGTTCTGAAAGCAGAACCCACGTTATTTAAGCTGCGAACATTGTCCAAAACGAGCACAATAGGCGATTTATCCATTTCTTTAAACTCCTCGACTGACACTCTTTCGAGCTCTTCCATGCTTAATTTTTTCATGCTTTTTTGTTCTGCTTTATGAATGGCTTATTTTCGACTTTATTCCCAGAGTGAATTTTCGAAATTACGTACAAAAGTAAGCATACCCCATGAGTAAGTCTAAAGACGGCAAAGAAACGCCTTTAATGAAGCAGTACAATGCGATCAAAGCCAAGCATCCTGGTGCGTTATTGCTGTTTCGGGTTGGGGATTTTTATGAGACTTTCGGTGAAGATGCCGTTCGTGCCAGCAAAATTCTGGATATCGTGTTGACCAAAAGAGCTAACGGTTCCGCATCTCATATTGAGCTTGCTGGTTTTCCTCACCATTCTTTGGATACGTATCTACCGAAATTAGTCCGTGCAGGAAATCGTGTCGCTATCTGTGATCAGCTCGAAGATCCAAAGTCGGTAAAAGGAATCGTGAAGCGTGGAGTTACAGAATTGGTGACACCAGGTCTTTCATTTAATGACCAGGTGTTAGACACGAAAAAAAACAATTACCTCGCTTCAATTTATTTTGGAAAGGACAAGCATGGAATCGCATTTCTGGATCTTTCTACGGGTGAATTTATGTGTGCGGAAGGCTCTGCTTCTTATCTAGAAAAACTGATACAAAGCTTTGCTCCAGCAGAAATTATATTTTCCAAAACTGCTAAAAAAGCTGCTTCAGACCTATTAAAGAATGATTTTATCACATTTCACTGTGAGGATTGGGTGTATCAATATGACTTCACGTATGAAAAACTAAAGACACATTTTGGCACTGCTAACCTTAAAGGGTTTGGTGTAGAAGAGCTGGAAATGGGGATCGTAGCAGCGGGTGCGATTTTGTATTATCTGGAAGAAACTGAGCACAAGGAGATTCAGCATATTTCTTCTATTTCAAGAATAGCAGAAGAAAAATATGTCTGGTTGGACAAATTCACCATTCGAAACCTAGAATTGGTTTTCCCTCAGCACGAAGGCGGTATTCCTTTGATCAATATCCTGGATCAGACGGTGACGCCCATGGGCTCTAGAATGATGAAAAAATGGATGGTGCTACCGCTAAAGGAGAAAGCAGCCATCGTGGAGCGTCAGAACGTAGTCGAATTTTTCTACCAAAATTCTGCTCTGATAGAAGAAATGGTCGATCCACTAAAGCATATCGGCGATCTGGAGCGATTGATTTCTAAGGTAGTTGTAGGTCGTGCAAATCCCCGTGAGATCAATCAGATCAAACGTGCGCTGATTAACATTCAGCCGATCAAAGAGCTTCTAAAAAACCAAAAGAACCCTACCCTTAAAAGGCTTTCGGATCAGCTGCACCCTTGTGAGTTCTTACTGGAAAAGATTAATACAGAGCTCAAGGAAGATGCGCCCATGCTCACTCACCAAGGTGGAATAATTAATGACGGTGTAGATTCGGAATTAGATGAATATAGAGGTCTAGCGAATACAGGTAAGGATTTTTTGGTGCAAATCCAGCAGCGGGAAGTTCAGAAAACAGGAATTACTTCTTTGAAAATTGCTTTCAACAAGGTTTTTGGGTATTACCTGGAAGTTAGTAACGCTCACAAAGACAAAGTTCCTGCGGAGTGGATTCGTAAGCAAACGCTAGTGAATGCGGAGCGATACATCACTCCAGAATTGAAAGAATACGAGGACAAGATCCTGAATGCAGAAGATAAAATGATTGCGATTGAGCAGCGATTTTTCTTGGCATTGGTACAAGAGACCGCTCAATATGTAACGCAAATTCAACAGAATGCTCGAGTGCTGGGAACACTGGATGTGTTACTTTCCTTTGCCCAAGTTGCACTTTCCAACGGGTATTGCAGACCAAAGATTTCCGAAACAGAAACACTTGAAATCAAAGATGGCCGTCATCCAGTAATTGAAAAACAGCTGCCTCCAGGCGAAAATTACGTTCCGAACGACATTTATCTGGATCATGATTCTCAGCAGATCATGATTATCACAGGTCCTAATATGGCTGGTAAATCCGCTCTGTTGCGTCAAACGGCTCTCACAGTGCTGATGGCTCAAATGGGTAGTTTTGTACCTGCATCCTTCGCGAGAATAGGTATTATCGATAAGGTTTTTACGCGTGTAGGTGCATCGGATAATCTCTCTAAGGGAGAATCAACCTTTATGGTGGAGATGACCGAGACGGCAAGTATTCTAAATAATCTATCAGATAGAAGTCTGGTTCTGATGGACGAAATCGGAAGGGGAACGTCAACTTACGATGGGATTTCCATTGCTTGGTCTATCGTGGAGTACTTGCACAACCACCCTACCTTTCGGGCAAAGACACTTTTTGCAACGCATTACCATGAATTAAATCAATTGGCTTCTGACTTCCCCAAAATCAAGAATTTCAATGTCTCGGTAAAGGAAGTTGGAAACAAGGTGATTTTCATGCGTAAACTGAAACAAGGAGGTAGCGAGCACAGCTTTGGTATCCATGTGGCCCAAATGGCGGGAATGCCTAATCCTATAGTGTTGAGGGCAGCTGAGATTATGTCGCACTTGGAGAAGGACAAGGCTATGGCGGAGCAAAAGGAAAATGTTAAATCCATTCCTAAAAATAATTATCAGCTAAGCATGTTCGAGATGGATCCAAAGATGAAGGAAGCAAAAGAGCTGATTGAGGGAATAGATATTAACGCAATTTCTCCGATTGAAGCACTCTTAAAATTGCATGAGATCAAAAAGAAAATTGAAACATAAGATGTTTGTTTTCGTGTCTTATCTTAAAAATAAAATGATTTTTTCATGGATAAAGTATTGCTAAAAGATTTGCGGAAGCAAAATAAATACACTCAATTTTTTCAGGAGTGGAAAGAGCAGGAGTTTCAAGACCATCCAGAAGAAGACCATAAAATGGAGCAACTCGAGCAATTGAGCCAGAATATTGGCATGCAGGAAGGTCTTACGATTGCCTGCTTTGACTATAGAAAATTGAGTTTGGCTTTTTTCACGGGCAATGTAGAGGAGTTGACAGGCTATCCAGCAGCTATGTTTCGTTCGCAAGGAATGGAAACTTCCTTTGCAATGATACATCCTGAAGATAGAGAGGAGCTTTTCCGCTTTCAGAAAATTGTTTTCGATAACTTCCATCAACTCACTTTGGCTGAGAAGCATACCTTTGAATTTTCATACACCACGCGTTGGGTTCATCGAAAGACGAAGGCCATTTCTTGGATGCTGGGAAAAGTAAGACCTTATTTAATTGATTCAGCGGGGAATTTTGCGATGGACTTGCATATCATAGTGCAAATGCACAATCCACCTAAATCTGGTGGGTACGATTGGAATTATTCCTACCAAAAAGCAGATGAAACAAGAGTATTTGTGAGTAAAAACTCTCCAAATAGCCGTGTGGTTTCTCTCACCAAAAAGGAAAAGGAAATTGTTGATCTGATTCTGGATGGTAAAGAGTCCAAGGAAATTGCTGCACACTTAAATATTTCAGTGAATACTGTAGGGACTCATCGGAAAAACATCCTTAAAAAGCTCAATGCCCGAAATTTGGGAGAAATGGTAAAAATATTATCTAGTTATCCATTTTGATACTTGTCTGTAAATCAACGGTAAACTCCAGTTTTTTTAGAATGTGTGAAAAAAATAACGAATGAATGCTTGCGATTTTATTAATGACGCTTACCTTTGCATCCACAATTCAACTGGATCACGTTTCAGTTAACAACGCGAGAGTAGCTCAGCTGGTAGAGCACGACCTTGCCAAGGTCGGGGTCGCGAGTTCGAATCTCGTCTCCCGCTCAAAAAGCCCTTGATTCAAGGGCTTTCTTGTTTCAAGAAAACAGTAGCTCCAAAAAGCTGGAGTGAAGCCGGGATGGTGGAATAGGTAGACACGCAAGACTTAAAATCTTGTGGCCGTAAGGCCGTGCGGGTTCGATTCCCGCTCCTGGTACATAAGCCTCACAGAAATGTGGGGCTTTTTGTGTTTTAATACTTTTTTGATGACTTTATTCATTTTGACCGATGTGAATTTGTCTGGGCATTTTTCACCCGGATTATTTCTAACTTTTAAGGGATATAATTTGCATCCTTTTTTCAAAGAAGCCTCTTATCTAAATGAAACCTCTGCAATATGCAACTTCTTTACTTTTCGTTCTTTTGTC
Source organism: Algoriphagus winogradskyi (assembly GCF_900182815.1). Classification (GTDB taxonomy): domain Bacteria; phylum Bacteroidota; class Bacteroidia; order Cytophagales; family Cyclobacteriaceae; genus Algoriphagus; species Algoriphagus winogradskyi. Next base: position 172,379 of record NZ_FXUA01000002.1, read on the forward strand.
TTTTTTGGTAGAAGGGCAGACTTTAGATTCGAGAATAAAGTCTTTAGATAGTTTGATCTCCAAGGATCAAGCAGCGGTTGCGTTAAAAGAGCTTAAGCAAGTTCTTTCAGAAGTAGTAAAGAATAAGCAACAGGAAGTAATACCTGATTATTTGGAAGTATATGGAAGAGCATTACTAGAGATTCATGCGTATCCAGTGGCAATTCAAATGATGGATGATTTGATTTTGGGATGGGAAAAGCAAATGCCTGGCCCTATCTATCAAAAAGACCTTTGGATGACTGCGGCCAATTGGTATGAATACCTTGGCGACACAGAATCAGCATATCAGTTTGAACTCAAAGCATTCGATGCTGCGATAAAGAGCCAAGGAGTAGTTAGTGATAAGGAAAAGGGAAAGATCAAGATGAATCTTGGCGCCTATTCTATCAATCGAATGGATCTGGAATCTGCCAAAATGCATCTCCATGAGGCACTTGATTTCCTCTTAAAAGACCCAGATCCAGAGTCGGTTTACCTCACAAATAGCTATCTGGGCAACCTTTCCTATTTTTCTTCCAAGTTAGATTCAGCAGAGTATTATTATGAACAATGCCTTGAGGCGATCTCTCTGCTGAACCAAACTCCAAGAAATAAGTATTATCGAACAGCCCTGATTTACAATAATCTATCCGGGGTTCAGAGTGCTTCAGGCCATATGAGCCAAGCAATTCAGTCTATGGAAAAGGTGCTCAGTAATCTTGTTTTCTATAAAGATTCATTGAGTGATCCAGCGGAAAAGAATAAAACTTTAGAGTTTTACCTACAAGCGGTAGATAACCTTGGAGGCATTTATAAAGAACTTGGGAATTTTCAAAAAGCTAAAAATCTGCTTGAATATGCTCATTCTAAGAAGTTGAGTTCATTTGGGTTAGCCAATAAAGAAGTAATCAATTCCAAAATTCTCTTGGGTCAGCTATACTATGAAATGTTTGAAATGGAAGATGCCAGAGCTATCCTTCAGACGGGTTTGGATGGACTGAAGCAAATTGCTGGAAACCGAGACTTTTGGGAGGCTGACGGATGGAATGCCTTGGCGAGAGTGGAAGATTATGAGGGAAATGATGAATTAGCTTTGACATACTATCAACGGGCAGATGCACTATATCAAAATGTACTTGGCGGTGATTTTGACCTTGTTTACCTCGAGTTTCTAACTAACTATAGTAAGTTTTTAGCCGAAAATAGAAACCAAAGTCTAGCGGAAAGTACTGCCTCTAAGGCATATCAATATTTAAATACAATTGGAAATGGGACTAGTCTCCAACTCTTTGATCAATCATTGAGCATGGCAGATGTTTCATTCATTTCTGGAAATTACAGAAAGGCTCAAAATCTGAGTATAGAGGCATTGCAAATCCTGAAAATGCATCTTGTAAATCAAACCGAAAGACTGGACTCTATCCGTGTAAATCTGAAAAAGCCTCAGGCAATTTTGCTTAAAGTGAAGTCTCAATATTACTTGGAAACGGAAAAAAGTCCAGCCTTTTTGAAGTCTCTGGTAAGTGAATTAGACGAAGGAGTTGAATTTCTGGAGAGGAGGAAAACATTTTTGGAATCCGAGGATGATGTAAATCTGCTGATTCAGGACAATAAGGATTATTTTGATTTCTTGAAGCAACTGACTTTTGAGCTTTATCAAAAGACCAACGACGAGTCTTATGTTGAGGATTTGCTAAGCTTACACGAATCTGGGATATATCAAAAGATCCGTCTGAGGCTAGAACAAAATGGACAGCTGCGCTTTGCAAATGTGCCAATTGAGATTTTTGAGGAAGAAGAAGCATTAAAATCAAAACTTGAAAATGCTCTTAATAATGAAGTAGATGGGGTGCAAAATTATCTCCTAGCGAATCATGAATGGGAGAGATTTGTGGAAAACCTAAGGACTCAATACTCAACCTATTATGATTTCAGGTACGCAAGTTTGGAAAGATCTATTGATAAAATCCAGGAATCAATCCCTAATAACACTTCTGTGATCCGATATTTTTTTGTTGGAACGGAGCTGAAGGCATTAGTAATGAAGCATGATCAGAAGAAACTTATAGAGTTGGAGTTTGAAGGCCTTGCAACGATTCTGAACCGATTGCAAGACAATTGGTCTGATGAAAAGCAATCGACCGCTGATTTGAAGCAGCTATATGACCGACTTTGGAAGCCTTTAGAGCCCTACATAACTACTGAGCATGTGCTGATCGTTCCGGATGGTCTGCTATTTAATTTGAGTTTTGAGATTTTGACCCCACAACGCATTCATCGTTATTCAGAATTAGCGACAAAAAGCCTGATTGCATCGCATAGCTTTTCTTACCATTATAGCACACTTTTGTTTGATTATGGTAGGAAATCAGCTTCGTATGAATCCGAATTCGTGGCTTTTGCTCCCGGGTTTTTTGATGTAATGAAAGAGAGCTACCTCAGGGAAGTGAAAGATTCGCTGACCCTTGATCGTGCTTATCTGACTCTTTTGCCCCAACCTTTTACCAAACAACTTGTCGCAGGGATTTCTAAAATTTTTGGAGGTAGGATTTTTACAGATGAAAAATCAACTGTGAATAGATTTAAACTAGAGGCCGGAAAGCACAAGATTATCCATATCGGAACTCATGCAGAATCGAATAATATTAGTCCTAATCTCTCTCGTTTATTTTTCGCGAAGTCAACGAATCATCCAGAAGACGAGAACTCGCTCTTCGTGAAGGATATTTATGCGATGGATTTGAGTTCGGAGTTGTCGGTACTCATTGCGTGTGAATCTGGAAAACCTTCCTATTCACCAGGCGAGGGGATGATTTCGCTGGCGCATGCTTTTAACTATGCAGGAAGTAAAAGCATGCTGATGGGTATCTGGAAAATAGACGAACATGCTAGCTCAGATATTGCAATGGATTTTTATGAAAATCTTGCCAAGGGCTTGACTAAAGATCAAGCATTAAGAGTCGCGAAGCTGAATTACCTATCTACTGCCGAAAGTCGCGCATTAGCTCCGAATTTCTGGGCAGGATTAATTGTCATGGGATCTACTGAGCCCTTAGCGTTGGAGAAACCGGTTCCTATGTATTGGATAGTCACTTTAATTCTTCTTGGTTTGATTGGAAGTTGGTTTGTTTTTAAACTATTCAAAAATCCCAAGGGTTGATGACATTTTTGCCTTTGGCCGATGATATAATGAGTTCAATCTTAATTGTGAAGGGAAGTAATAATCTCAATCCTAATATTTAGAAGCTGAGCATATGTCTATTGATCTATTTCCTCAAATATTCTTGAGCTGAAATACATTTAATTGTATCTTCTTGGCAATTGTAACAAGTATGCCAAAGGATATTTTTAATTCTTATTCACAGGAGGAACTCACTAAGGCAATTATCAATAACGATAATGTTGTGTTACAGTCGATATATAAGTTAGGTTTTCCAAAAGTGCAGCATTTTATACTGAGAAATAGTGGTAGTGAAGATCAGGCAAAAGATATATTTCAAGATGCATTTATTTCTTTCTGGACGAATATCAGATCGGGGAAATTTGCACCGGAAAATGAATCTGCCCTCGTTGGCTACCTATTTCAAATTGCTAAGAACAAATGGTTGGATCACTTAAGATCGTCTAAAACAAAAAAGACAGTACCCCTTGAAGAGCGAGATATAACCGATTTTCCGAATCTTGAAGTACATGATAAGGAAGCGTACTATTTAAAAATAGAATATGCTTTTCAGAAAATTGGCAAGGATTGTCATGAACTTCTGACAAGGTTTTATTTCAAAAAAGAATCGTTGACTCAAGTATCAAGGGCGATGGGTTGGACAGCCCAAACGGCCAAAAACAACAAATATCGCTGCATGCAGAAGCTTAAAAATATCATACAGGAAGGAGAAAAAGAGAGTTGAATAATAAAGCGCAAATATCGTCTGAAGACTTTGAGTTGATTGAAAATTACCTCGATGGGAATCTAGATTCCACTAGTATAGCAAAAGTGGAAGCCCGTCTGAGTCATGAGGAAGATTTTAGAATCAATGTGGAAGAAATTCGAGATCTCAGAGAGGGCATTCAACGAGCAGCATTGAAGGAAAAACTGAATGTATTCCATATGGACATAGAAAAGGTCCAACCAGAAAAAAACAAGATTCACCTGATGTATTGGGCAATAGCGGCCTCTATCAGTCTGTTTATTCTGGCTGGAATCTGGTGGGCAACTCAATCCATTTCCTCACAAGAAAAGATTTTTCAGTCCTACTATCATACCGATCCAGGGCTGATTTCCACGATGTCATCAGCAGGCGATTATGAATTTGCCAGAGGTATGGTGGATTTCAAATTAGGTGAATACAGTGAAGCTGTGAATCGATGGGACAAGTTATTAGCCGATAATCCTTCAAGTGATACACTTAATTACTTCTTAGGGCTATCTTATCTGGAATTAGATGATTTTCAAAAAAGTAAGCAGCTATTAGGCAATGTCACGGGCACAGAAGAAAGTTATTTTTACAAGGATGCCAATTGGTACTTAGGACTGATTATGGTCAAAGAAGGTAACTTTGAAGCAGCTATTCCTTTGCTCGATGCCGCTGATCGAGAAGAGTCAACAATGCTAATTTCCATATTGGAGAAAGAAGACAAGTAAGAGGAATGCATAAGTTTTTATAAGGAAATTATTTTTTAAAGTTTTGATGACCTATTGTAAAAGATTTCGATGGAGAAGTATAAACTACTTTTACCATGAAAAATTTACAACTCACTAAATGGATTTGCCTCCTTTTTTCGATACTGGCATTTGCATGTAGCGATCCGGAAAGTCCTATAGACCCTGATCCAGATCCTACAAAACCTCCTACTGGAGGATCCTCCCCACTTGCACAAACTGTGGATGTAGCAGTTTCATTCCCTCAAGGTGTCAATTTTGATTTATCCAAGGCAACGGTCTCTACGGGATTGATGACATTTCCGGTAGCTGCTGATGGCAAATCCAAAGCAATTTTACCAGATAGTGTAACTAGATTGGCTTTTTTATTCGATGAGTCGAATAAGTTGATTTTAATGGGTGTTCTCAACGAAAAAAATAAATCTATAAATGCTGAGACTACCGCCCAGGCGCTATTCTACTTGGGAGCTGGAGTATTTTACTTACCCGATGCGGTGGTCACTGAATTTTTGAACCCATCTATGCCGCTGCCTGGCTATGAGGAATTTAAGGCAAAAGTGGCTACAGGAATTAAGAACGATTTACTTTATCTCGAAAATCTCAAGTTTGAGCAGGACTTGACAGCTTTGCTGACTGAGTATAGTAAGGATGGAGAAGTTTTGGATATGCGAGCGCGGCAAATTAACGTGGACCCTACTGGTTTTCAAAGCGGTATGCAAATTTTCGAACATGATTTCCTGAATATAAAAATAGCCAATCACTACCGTAGACTAGGGAAAGCATTTATCTATAAAACTGCCTATAAGGCAAAAGGATCTAAAGAAGAGGTGATTTTGATCCCGACAATTGGGCCAACTCAAGCAGCTAAATCTATTCATGACGTAGATGGTACCAAAGGATTTAGCAGTACGCTTGGTACTATTGTGGATCAGATTTCTGGTAAGGGAATGGAATATGCAAAAAAGGAATCAGAGCCGATTTTATTGTCTTTGGGAGATAATGAAGATGAGGCGATTTATAAGGTACGCATAGTTGGTTCTGCTTTTAGGCCTGCCGGTTCTCTCACCATGACCACTGAAGAAAATGCTGCTTGGCAGAAATTGATGCTAAAGCAATTTTATGTGGACTATGCTCTACCCATTATTACTGAGATAATTTCTGAGATCAAAGGAACTGGAGATGCTGGTTTTGCTTTTGAGGCTTTCGAAGCTACAATTTCTCAGTCGCCACAAATCATGGATCTAGTTCTAAGTGGCAACTTTAAAAAGGGGATTGAAGAATTCGTGAAATTTATGGTTGATAAGGGAGGCCAAGAATTTCAAAAATTATTTATTCAAAAAGTTGTAGATAAGTATAAAAACCTGAATAAGCCTACTTGGATTGATTTGAATCGTGATTATACTAATGCTGCTGCTGTTGAAAAATATCTGAAAGTAATCAAGGCGGTAGAGATGTGCGTGAAACTTTTGGATATGGGCAAACTCACCACTGAGCTGATCCTTTCAGACCGGATTGTGGAGTTCACAGCAAAAGCGCGTCGATCTGAAGTCAAAATTAATCCTGGAAAAGAATCTACTGTTCCATTTGCTAACGTGGCATTGAAAGCGGACACGCAAACACAGCTGTCAGATGGACAGTCGTTTGTTTACGTTTGGTCCACTACTGGTAAATATGGCTTGATTGCAGCCGGAGCGTCCAAAGGCACTAAAATAGAAACAACTTCAGCCACTGTCAATTTCAGGAGTGAGGTAAATCCGGCCGACCTAGCTGAAAATAATTTTGAAACAGTTACGGTAGAAGTTTTTATTAAAAAAGGTGCTGACTTATCATTGATAGGTGACGCTACCGCAACGATAAACGTCAAAAAGCAAAAACTGCTGATGAAGCCAGATGGCATTACGCTTAGCGGGAAGGAGAAGCATTCCGTGCGACTTTACTTGGAACGAAGTGATAATATCAATGACATTGTCAGTACATCAGCCTTAGAGTACAAAGTGGAATGGTCCACAGAAGGGAAGTACGGAATGTTTGACGGAAAAAACACATTTGCAACTACTCGAGGCAATGCGATTAATTATCAAGCATTGGATGGAGATATCAAAGAAGGAGAGGAAGAGATCAAAGCCAGTGTTTATTTCAGAGTTCCTGGTTCAGGGGAATGGGTCCTACGAGAAGAAGTGATAGGGAAAGTGAAAGTCAATAACGATCCGAAGAAAATCATACTTAATGTCCCTGTGACGGCGAAGGATTATTTATATGAAGTAGTACCCGGTGCATTTTCAAATGGTGTACATGCACTAGTGATTGTCCCGGTCAATCCAGATGCAAAATCTTATACCGTGACAACCTACGGATTCAAAACGTCCTATAAACATCCCTATGAGGGGCGAACCGTTTCTTGGTTAAATGGAGGGTACCCGCCAAGTTATTACGGATGGCCACTTGGTGACACACGATATTATATTTATCAAAACAGTTATTATTATTCTTTAGGAGCGACTTGGTGTAGTGGGCAGTGTCCAGACGCTATTCCTGGGTGGATCGCCGGATCTTTGGCAGCAGGAGGGCAAGCAAATATAGTTATCACGTTGAAATAGCTTTAGGAGCACAGGATCAAGTTTAGACAGCATCGAGTAAACACTCGGTGCTATTTTTCGTATTTTGAGACCTATGAAAGAATTAGAATTTTTGTCTACTGATTGGCCTACTGTAAAGCATTGGCTGATTATAGGAGGAATCGCTCTTGCCACTTTTCTGATTTTCCTTTTTCTCGCCAGGAAATCAAGAACGCTTTTAAGTAGAAGATTGGTAAAGCGAATGGATGACGATCTGCTTGCGAACTTTCTAGCGGGAATTTTTGGCTCTATTGTGATTCTGATTGGCTTGCTGGTCGTCTTTAGGATTATAGGGTTGACAGGTGTCATCTCAGGAATGTTGGCAGGTGCTGGGATTTCTGCCTTTATCATAGGTTTTGCATTAAAAGATATTGGAGAAAATTTCTTGGCAGGAATTATTCTGGCTTTCAAAAGACCATTTCGGGTAGGTGATATAGTTGATATTAACGGGATGAGAGGTCAGGTGCTGACTTTGAATCTTCGGGATACTCAGATTAAAACTGGCGACGGAAAAGATGTTTTTATTCCAAATGGGATAATCCTGAAAAATCCATTGATCAATTTTACCATAGATGGGTTTCTTCGCTATGATTTTATCGTGGGATTGGATTACGGCTCGGATTATTATGCCGCTATTGAAGTGATCAAGTCTGCAATCGTAGAGGTGCCTGGCGTGTTGGATAGTTCCAAATTACCTTCAGTGTGGGTAACCGAGATGGCAGAAAGCACACTGAATATTCAGGTAACTTTTTGGGTTAACACATTTGATCGAGCGATATCTGACGCTATTGTTAAAAGCAGCGCGATTTTGATGGTGTTGACCGCATTAGAAAAGGCCGGCTTTAATATGCCGGCCCGAATTATAGAATTGAAGAATTATCAGGGTAAGGAGTTGAAAACCTCCGTCCCTAATTCCTTATGATTTGATAATTCCAGCTAAATCTGCTGGAGAATAAGCTACTGATTTCAGTGTTTTTCTATCGCCTTCCCTGAACACTAAGAATAAATCTCCTTCTTTTTCATAGAAGCATTCTGTCCCTTTTGCATTGTAGTGCGCCACAGTTGCTTTGGCTTCTTCTTCTGTTTTACAGGCTTTACTCATATTAGAGCGTTGGACTTCGTCGAAGAGCGTTTTGAATTTTTCGCCAAGTCCAAACTCCAAAATCGCCCCAGACAATACGTATTGCAAGTCACAAAGCGCATCAGCCACTTCGACCAAGTCATTGTTTGCAATAGCCTCTTCCAGCTCTTTCAGTTCCTCGGCCAAAAGAGAAACCCTAAGATCACATCTAACTTTCTCAGGGATAGTTGGAGATGGTAAAACCGGGTGTTTGAAAGTTTCGTGAAATAAAGCTACAGAGGTAAGTGACTTAGGATCTTGCATAATTTTGTAATAATTGAAAGCCTGAAATAACTAAAAAAGAACCGGTTTTCCGGACTTTTGCCCTGCGAATTCTAACTACCCTCAGGAGAATAAGAATTTAGCTAAGACAGTTTTCTGTCTTTTTTAAAATTGAGAATCAGACAATAAGTCTGATTTTGTGACAAGATGTTTAAGTTTGTGGTGATACATTGGCTTGGATGAGTTTTTGTCCCACTATTCACAATAATTTTCCATGGAAATTTCATTTTATAAATATCAAGGAACCGGCAATGACTTCGTCATGATCGATGATCGTGACCAGAAATTTGACGATTCTGATTTGAATCTAGTCTCAAAGCTTTGTGATAGAAGATTCGGAGTCGGCGCTGATGGATTGATTTTGATCAGAAATCATAAAGATTATGATTTTGAAATGATCTACTTCAATGCCGATGGTAGCCAGAGTATGTGCGGCAATGGTGCACGATGTGCAGTTGCATTTTCCGCATTTCTAGGGATTTTGGATAAAAAGACGAGTTTCCTGGCCATCGATGGAGCTCATAAGGCGATTTTGATAGATGGTTTGGTGCAGCTGTTGATGGGAGATGTAGCAGGCGTGGATAATAAAGGAGCAGATTTCTTTGTTAATACAGGTTCTCCGCACCATGTTCGCTTTGTAGATGATGTTCAAAACTATCCTATTTTCGCAGAAGGTAAAACCATACGCTACGATCAAATGTATGCTCCAGCAGGCACCAATGTGAATTTCGTGGAGAAAATAGGTGAAGATGAAATCTTTGTCCGTACGTATGAAAGAGGCGTTGAAGACGAGACGCTTTCTTGTGGAACTGGAGTTACTGCTGCTGCAATTGCCTTTGGAAAAAACCAGCAAGCAGCCGAGATAAAAATAAAAACCCTTGGCGGTCAATTATCAGTGAAATTTAAAGCTTCCGAAAATGAAAGTTTCAGAGAAGTCTGGTTGATTGGGCCCGCTCAGCAGGTTTTTGCCGGAAAAATAAGTGTTTGACAAATTTTTGAGTTCTCTTTAGATGAACTCGTTTTATTATCAATTATAACAAAAAGGGCTTAATTTTGAGCCTCAAAGTAGAATTACAATAAGCTAGCATGTTAGATATAATAGCAAAAGGACTTGCAAAAGTATTTGGAACCAAGTCCGACAGAGATATTAAGGAACTTCTCCCAATCGTCAAGCAGATTAATGATGTTTTTTCTGGATTAAAGAGCCTCAGTGATGACCAATTGCGTGCTAAAACGGAGGAAATTAAAGCTGAAATCAACACTCACCTAAAGGAGTTTGATGATAAAATCAGTAGCATCAGAGCTAAGGTAGAAGACTTGCCTGTGAAAGCTATTCATGAGAAGGATCAGCTTTTCAATCAGATCGATCAGGTCGAAAAAGAAAGAAATGAAGCACTTGAGGTTGTTTTAAATAACGTTTTGCCGAAAGCTTTCGCGGTCGTAAAAGAGACAGCGAGACGTTTTAAAGAAAACGGAAAGCTAATTGTAAGAGCGAATGACCGTGATCGAGAGCTATCTGCAAGTAAGCAGAATGTAGAAATACAAGGAGATGAGGCGATCTGGCATAATAGATGGATGGCCGCCGGTTCTGAAGTTGTATGGGACATGGTTCACTACGATGTTCAGCTGATCGGTGGTATGGTGCTTCACAAAGGTAAAATTGCCGAAATGGCCACAGGTGAAGGTAAAACGTTGGTTTCGACTCTACCTGCTTACCTGAATGCGCTTGCAGGACGTGGTGTACACATTGTTACTGTAAACGATTATTTGGCAAAACGTGATTCTGAATGGAATGCGCCACTTTTTGAATTCCACGGATTGACGGTGGATTGTATTGATAAATTCACTCCAAATTCAGCCGGTCGAAAGAAGGCATATAAATCAGATATCGTTTATGGTACCAATAACGAATTTGGATTTGACTACCTGAGAGACAACATGGCTCGTGAAGCCGGAGATTTGGTTCAGGGCAAGCATCATTTTGCAATGATTGATGAGGTCGATTCCGTTTTGATTGATGATGCGAGAACGCCATTGATTATTTCTGGTCCTGTGCCTAAAGGCGATGTTCACGAGTTTGATGACATGAAGCCAAGAGTAGCTACACTTGTTGATGAGCAACGCAAGTTGGTTCAGGGCTTTTTGACCTCGGCTAAGAAAATGCTTGCTGATGGCAATGAAAAAGAGGGAGGCTTGGCTTTATTCCGTGCATTCCGTGGTATGCCAAAATATAAGCCATTGATCAAATACCTTTCTGAACCAGGCATTAGAGTAATTCTACAGAAGACAGAAAATTATTACCTACAGGACAATAAGCGTCAAATGCCAGAGGCAGATGAGCCACTTTTGTTTACTATAGATGAAAAAACAAACGTAGTCGATCTGACAGATCGTGGTATCGAGACGATGACTACTAAAAATGAAAACACAGAATTCTTCATACTCCCTGATATCGGAATTGTGATTGCTGATTTGGAGAAAGAAGAAGGTCTTTCAGATACCGAAAAGCTTGTCCGTAAAGAGGAGGCAATCAAAGATTACAGCGTAAAAGCACAACGAATCCATACTGTAAATCAACTTCTTAAAGCATACTGTATGTTTGAGAAGGATACTGAGTACATTTTGGTAGATGGAAAAGTGAAGATCGTAGATGAGCAGACTGGTCGTGTGATGGAAGGTCGTCGTTATTCTGATGGATTACACCAGGCCATCGAAGCGAAGGAAAATGTGAAGGTGGAAGATGCCACGCAGACTTACGCTACCATTACCCTTCAGAACTATTTCAGAATGTACCATAAGCTGGCTGGTATGACTGGTACAGCGGAAACGGAAGCTGGGGAATTCTGGGAAATTTACAAATTGGATGTAGTAGTAATACCTACCAATAAGCCGATTATCAGAGCTGACCGAGAAGATAAAGTCTACAAGACTGTTCGAGAGAAATTCAACGCTGTCGGTGACGAAATCAATGAGCTAGTTGCAGCTGGAAGACCTGTTTTGGTGGGTACCACTTCGGTAGAAATTTCAGAGGTACTGAGTAGAATGCTTACTTTAAAGAAGATTCCACATCAGGTATTGAATGCAAAGCAGCACGCTCGAGAAGCTGATGTGGTTGCCATTGCCGGTCAAGCGGGCACGGTAACTATTGCAACTAACATGGCTGGACGTGGTACAGATATTAAGCTTTCTCCAGAGGCTAAAAAAGCTGGCGGTTTGGCCATCATAGGTACAGAGCGCCACGAATCCCGTCGTGTTGATAGACAGCTGAGAGGTAGATCTGGACGTCAGGGTGATGTGGGTTCTTCCCAGTTCTTCGTGTCACTAGAGGATAGCTTGATGCGTCTATTTGGTTCCGATCGTATTGCAAAGTTGATGGATAGAATGGGCCTTGAAGAAGGAGAAGTGATTCAGCACAGCATGATTTCCAAGTCTATCGAACGTGCGCAACGAAAGGTGGAGGAAAACAACTTTGGCACCAGAAAGAGACTACTTGAGTACGATGATGTGATGAACTCACAGCGTGAAGTCGTTTACAAGAGAAGAAGAAATGCGCTGAAAGGAGAAAGACTTGAGCTGGATATTCTGAACGTACTCTATGATGTATGTGAAGGCTTAGTGGATATGGGCAAATCAACAGCAGATCCTGAGGATTTCAGAATGAACGTATTCACTACCTTGGGTATAGATTATAATGTCACTGAAAATGACCTCAAAACCAAGGACGCAGGTCAATTGACCCAAGAGCTATATACTGCATCTTTTGAGGCTTATCAGAAGAAAAGCGAAACAATGATGAGTACAGCTCTTCCGATTTTCAAGAGAGTGCAGGAGGAAAGAGGAGCTACTGTGAAAGATATCATGGTTCCGATTTCTGATGGAATCAAACAAATCGGAGTAGTTGCAAATCTTGAAGCGACAATTAACTCTGAAGGTCGAGAGCTAGTACGAGCGATAGAGAAAAATGTAACACTTGCTATCATTGATCAAAACTGGAAAGAGCATTTGAGAGATATGGATGATCTAAAGCAGTCGGTACAAAATGCCGTTTATGAGCAAAAAGATCCGCTGTTGATCTACAAGTTCGAGGCATTTGAAATGTTCAAACGCTTCATCGGTAAGCTGAATGAGGACATGACCACATTCTTGACTAGGGCAGACTTGCCTAAGCAAGATCCAAATCATGTGCATGCAGCAGCTCCTCAACATACTTCAGAACCTCAAGTACAAGCTTCTAAAGCTGAGGCAGGAAGCACTCTAAACCCAGGTGCAAACCGTGCAGCAGTCGCAGCATCAAATGCTGGAAGACCAGCTCCGCAGGTAGTTGCTCCTAGAAAATCTGATAAAGCCTACGGAAGAAATGACAAAGTTTCTGTTCAATACACAAATGGAACTACCAAATCTGACGTGAAATATAAAAGTGTGGAACAGGATGTGCAGGAAGGAAAGTGTGTAATCATCGACAATTAAGCAAAGCATGAGAATTTTCTGGATTTTAGGATTGGTATTGATTTTAGCGAGTTGTAAAACCACTAGCAAAACGTCTAGTTCTGCCTCCAGCTATGCGAATTATCAGGAGAACCTTACTGCTTCTCTTCCGGTATACCCGGATTACCGTGCGCAAATGAGCTCCAAATCATCTTTCGAATCCGCAGAATCTACTGAGGCGATCGATGAACAACTTGATCAGATTCAGGCAAGCTTGGTAAGTAAAAATAAGTCTGAGCCATACTTTAATGGCTATTCCGTCTTGGTTTATTCAGGTATTGATCGCAACAAAGCTTTCAAAACCCGTGATGATTTAACCATGAACTTTCCTGATCTGACACCACAAATGCAATACGAACAGCCGAGATATTTGGTGAAAGTTGGAAAGTATGCACACAAAATAGAGGCTCAAAAAAGCTTCGCAGAAGTAAAAACACAATTCCCAACAGCGAGAATTATTCAAGATCGCTTTCAGCGTGAAGAATTCAAGACGCTAAACGAACTCAATCAAGAAGATGTTGAAGGACAAAATTAAATCTCTGGCTAAGGCCTATAAAGAAGAAGTAATTGCAAACCGTCGTCATCTTCATGCAAATCCCGAACTCTCTTTTCAAGAGTTCAATACGGCAAATTTTGTAAAGGAAAAGCTTCAGGAAATCGGAATTACCACGATAGAATCCAAAGCGGATACTGGGTGGGCAGCATTGATTGAAGGCAAAAACCCTAGTAAACGGGTTATAGCTCTTCGAGCGGATATGGACGCACTGCCGATCATTGAGGCAAACGATGTTTCCTATAAATCTAAGAACCCAGGTGTCATGCATGCCTGTGGACATGATGCGCACACTGCCTCTTTATTAGGTGCTGCCAAAATCCTAAATGAAGTCAAAGATGACTTTGAGGGCACAATCAAATTGATTTTTCAACCAGGCGAAGAAGTTGCTCCAGGCGGGGCTTCTTTGATGATTGCTGATAAAGTACTAGAGAATCCACGTCCAAATGGAATAATCGGTCAGCATGTGATGCCTTTTATAGAAGTTGGCAAAGTCGGCTTCCGACCTGGAATTTACATGGCAAGTGCTGATGAAATCTATGTTACGGTGAAAGGTAAAGGTGGTCATGCGGCAATGCCTGAGACCTTGATAGATCCAGTTTTGATCGCTTCCCATATGATTGTTGCTCTGCAGCAAGTGGTAAGTAGAGCCGCAAGCCCTAAGATACCATCTGTGCTTTCTTTCGGTAGAGTGGAGGCATTGGGAGCGACGAATGTGATTCCGAATGAAGTGAAGATTCAAGGTACTTTCCGCACACTAGATGAAGAGTGGCGAGCAAAAGCTCACACGAAAATGCTATCAATTGCTCACGGTATTGTAGAGGGTATGGGTGGAGAAGTAGATTTTGAGATCAAGAAAGGGTATCCATTTTTGAAAAATGATCCTGAACTGACTCATAGATCACATCAGGCGGCAATAGCTTACCTAGGTGAGGAAAATGTACTTGACCTGGATATTTGGATGGCGGCTGAAGATTTTGCTTTCTATTCACAGGAAGTAGAAGGTTGCTTTTACAGATTGGGAACAAGAAATGAGTCCAAAGGAATTACTTCCGGTGTACACACCCCTACATTTGATATTGATGAAGATGCACTGGAGATAGGTGCAGGATTGATGGCATTTTTGGCGGTTTCAGAACTTGAAAAAGCATAACCTTACAATAACCTTCATTTCTCTTTATTGAAGTATCTTCGCCTTTCTCATCCTAGACGAAAATGAAAAAATTCCTTGCTACCGCAATTTTTGTTTTACTTATAGCTACGCAAAGCTTTGCCTGGGGGCAGTTGGGCCACTATTTGATCGGCTATATGGCCGAAAAGCAGATGAAAAGATCTGTTCGAAAGAAGGTCGAGAAAGTTCTATACCCCATGTCTATAGGCAGAAGCGGAACTTGGATGGATGAGATTAAGTCTGACAGATCCTTTGATTATGCTAATTCCTGGCATTATATGACTAGTGTCGCAGGGGAATATGATGAATCCATTCAGGAGAGAGGTGGAAATGTTTATGCCGAAATTAATCGAATTAAACAAGAGCTGAAGGCTGGTGGTCTTGATCCGAAAAAGGAGGCTGAAATGCTTAAAATGCTCATTCATATGGTAGAGGATATTCACCAACCGTTACACGTGGGAACTGGTGAAGACCGTGGTGGAAACGATGTGAAGGTTGATTATTTCGGTAAACCTACGAATCTCCATGCAGTTTGGGATTCCAGTATAATTGAGGGCTGGAATATGAATTATACCGAAATCGGTGATGAACTTTCTAGACGTATTAATAAGGATTTGATTGCTGGATATCGCGCAGATAGGATGGATACCTGGCTTGCAGAAGCAGTTTCCTTGAGACCGATGGTTTACAACCTTCCAGAAAGCAAGAAGCTTTCCTATAATTATGGGTACGATACCCGAGAGGTAATCGAAGAAAGATTAATTGCCGCAAGCATACGCTTGGCAAAGATTTTAGAAGAAATCTACGGGTAGGGATAAAAATATTTCTTTAAATGCCGTGGGACCTGTGTAGGCCAACGGCATTTTTTTGTATTTTAACAGTCATAAACGCTGATAAATGCAAAGACTTTACACCCTAAGTCTCTTCTTTATTCTGATTTGTTCAACAGCTTTTTCTCAGGACCTGAGGAAACGGCTTGGTAGGACCTATTCCAACCCTGACTCTGTCGATATTATTTTCGAACTCGAAAAGAAGAATTTACATTCGGCGAATGACAGCGGGATCTACTATTTTTTTGTCGCTGAAAAGTATAATCGTGCATTTGAGAATGAGATAGCTCATAAGACTTTTCTAAAGAGCGCCTCTCTGCTTGATCCTAAGCTAAGCAATGACTTGATCAGCTTGTGTTATATTCGATTGAATCGTTTGGAGGCAAATTCCGGCAACTGGGATCAAGCTTTATATTACTCACAAAAAGGCTTAGAAAATGCAACTGTCGGACTAGATAGCAATTATATGGGTTATGCCCTGTTGGATATTTCTGTGGTCTATCATGATATGGAGGATTATGCCAAGGGAGTGGAATATGGAAAGAAAGCCCATGAATTGCTCACACATTTTACTAAAGCGAATCCAACTTTTGTAGCCTTTTCCTTAAATGCGATTGGGATAAATTTTGACGATTGGGGCAAGCCGGATTCAGCACTTTATTACCACTATAAGATCTTCGATAACATAGATAAATTAGACAGTTCCAGAATTACGTTTACTTTCAATAATATAGGCAACACACTTCTCAAACAAGAAAAATACAATGAAGCTGAATCCTGGATAAAGACTGCAATAAACCTCAATAGGAAGGATCAGGATCAATATAGTTTGGCAGCTAATTATACCAATTTGGCTACAATTGCCTACAAACTTCGCGACTTCTCAAAAGCGGAGATAATGATGGATTCTGCTTACAAATATGTAGAGGAAAGTCAATCTACGGAGAAAATGCGGGATTACTTGGAGGAGCAATACAGGTTCAATAAGGCGAAGGGAAATCTTGCAAGTGCAATGGATTACCTGGAGCAATATTCCACATTGAAAGATTCCATCTTCAAGGAAGAGCGAGTGAAAATGCTGGGAGAATTGGAGGCAAAGTATCAGGTTCAGACTAAAGAAAGAGAGCTAGCCGAATCACGTGCCGCATTGGTAGAAAATGAGTTACTGGTCAAAAACAGGAACAATCAGATATTACTACTTGTGGTATTTCTATTGATAATTCTAGGCGTAGCCTTTTTCATTTATTATCGTCAAAAAACTAAAAATAAGCACTTGGAGCAGGAAGCTAAGTTGCAGCAAATCTACGCCGAGCAGGAAACTCAAAAGCAGCTTCATGAGCAGCGCAATAGAATTTCCTCAGACCTTCATGATAATATAGGTGCTCAGTTGACTTTCATCGTTTCTTCCTTGGACAATCTAAAATACTTCGAGCTGAGTAAGGAGAAAATGGCGGGGAAAATTGACCAGATATCTGCCTTTACAGTGGAGACGGTTAATGAGCTCCGTGATACCATCTGGGCAATGAATAAGGATAATATCAGCTTGGGTGATTTACAGACTAGATTAGCAGGTTTGATCGCAAAAGCAAAGTCTGCCTGTCCTCAAATCAATTTTGAGCTGGAAATTCCTGATGACTTAGAAATGGACTTGTTACTCAATTCTATGGAAGGAGTGAATTACTATCGCGTGGCTCAGGAAGCTTTGAATAATGCTATCAAGCACTCTGGAGCAAGTCAAATTAAAATTGTTTTTTCTAAGCATAATGAGCAAATCCGTGTTTGCATCGAAGATAACGGCAAAGGCATACATCAAGCAGGGATTGGAAATGGCCTAGCTAATATGCGTAATCGTGCTGAGCGAATCGGGAGAGAATTGAAAATTGAATCTGCCCTTGGTCAAGGCACACAAGTTTGTATCTTTTAGGTGCTTTTTAAAACCTATTATCAATGTCAATAAAAATAGCAATCGCCGAGGACAACAGTTTTCTGCTCAAAACCATCTTAGAAAAACTTTCATT
This sequence comes from Algoriphagus winogradskyi, assembly GCF_900182815.1. Taxonomy (GTDB): domain Bacteria; phylum Bacteroidota; class Bacteroidia; order Cytophagales; family Cyclobacteriaceae; genus Algoriphagus; species Algoriphagus winogradskyi. Next base: position 190,131 of record NZ_FXUA01000002.1, read on the forward strand.
TTTTGAAAATATTGAAGTGAAATTCTCTGCTTTTAATGGCTTGGAGCTGTTGGAAAAATTGGAGAAAGACTCAAATGTTCACTTGATTCTGATGGATATAGAAATGCCAAAGATGAATGGAATTGAGGCCGTCGCGCAGGTTTCCCAGAAATATCCACAGATCAAAACCATCATGTTGACGGTGTTTGATGACGATGAGCATATTTTCAAAGCAATTCAGGCCGGTGCAAATGGCTATTTCTTGAAAGAGGTGGACCCAAAAACGTTAATGCAGGGAATCATAGATACCTTAGAAGGAGGAGCAGCAATGACTCCTTCAGTAGCAATGAAGGCTTTAAAACTTCTGCGTAATCCTCCGGATTTTTCAGAACCGGTGGAGGAGATCAAGTTGACGCCGCGAGAAATCGAGATCTTGGAGCAGACATCAAAAGGTTTGAATTACAATCAGATCGGTGAAAATTTGTTTATCTCTCCGAAAACTGTCCGAAAGCACACGGAGAATATCTACCAGAAATTGCAGGTTCACAGCAAGCTCGAAGCAGTGCAGAAGGCGGTTAAGAATCGGATAATTGAGGGGTGATGTAAATTTAAAATTGCTAATTAAGGAATTTAAAATGTGTAGACGCTGCCTTGTTTCACCTATCTAATTCTTCATTTTAAATTCAATCATTACTTTCTTACATCCCTTCAAACAACCCGCCCATTCCCTGAGCTGGTTTAATTTTCAAGTGCTTATAAGCCAATTCAGTTGCCATTCTACCACGTGCTGTTCTTTTCAAATAGCCTTCTTGGATCAAAAAAGGCTCATACACTTCCTCGATGGTTTCCGCTTCCTCACTGCATGCAGTAGCGATCGTACTTAGTCCAACTGGCCCGCCTTTGAATTTTTCAATTATAGTCAGCAGAATTCGGTTATCCATTTCGTCCAAGCCATTCATATCTACATCCAGTGCATCCAAAGCGATTTTGGAAATCTCCAGTGTAATCGTTCCGTTGCCTTTTACTTCTGCAAAATCACGTGTTCTTCGAAGCAACATGTTCGCAATTCTGGGTGTTCCCCTACTCCTTCTGGCTATTTCATATGCTGCAATTTCATCGATTGGCGTATTCAAAATCCCGGAAGAACGCATGACTATATCTGTCAATAGCTTAGCATCGTAATATTCCAATCTGGAATTGATCCCAAATCTGGCACGGAGCGGTGAAGTCAACAGACCAGAGCGAGTAGTCGCCCCGATGAGGGTAAATGGACTGAGAGAAATCTGAACCGAACGGGCATTAGGACCAGAATCCAACATGATATCGATCCGGAAATCCTCCATCGCCGAATACAGGTATTCTTCCACAATAGGGTTTAGCCTGTGGATTTCATCTATAAATAGCACATCACCTTCATCCAGATTGGTAAGTAAACCTGCCAAATCAGAGGGTTTATCAAGTACTGGTCCCGAGGTGATTTTTAGGCCAGCATTCAGCTCATTTGCGATAATGTGACTCAACGTTGTTTTGCCCAAGCCTGGAGGGCCATGCAGCAACACGTGATCCAATGGCTCATTTCTGTTTTTTGCAGCCAGTACAAATACCCGTAAATTCTCTACGATCTTGAACTGCCCCGTAAAATCCTCAAAGCTTAAGGGTCTTAATGCTTTCTCGAAATCCTTGTCTTTTGGGCTTAGACTTTCGTCATCGCCACTTAAATAATCTTCTCTCATAGTTTGTCCGTACGCACACAAATATAGAAAAATACGAACGCCTTCTTCTCCCTTTTTGAATTGCTAGCTTTCCTGCGAAACCAAAAAATAAGCCTTAAATTTGCCCTCAAATTCATAAGCTCATGCGCCCTAACGCCCGTAAAAACATCATTTATTCCATTGTTCTTCTAGTTGCTATTATGCTGGTTTACTCCTGGCGCAATCGTGACAAGACCGAGACAGAATTAACGGAAACTACAGTTGCGGTTGCTGGGAAAATGACTCTTTCGGGTAAAACCATGGGGACAACTTATAACATCACCTATCTGGATGAGGAAAGCCGCGATTTACAAAATTCTATCGATTCACTTCTGGTGGTTTTCAATCAAAGCCTTTCTACTTACATCCCAGACTCCGAACTAAGCCAGTTTAATCAAGGAGACACGCTGGATTTTAACTTGCCCTATTTACTTCCGGTATTGCAGCAGTCTAAGGTTGTTTTCGACAATACAAATGGAGCTTTTGATCCGACTGTAGGACCTCTTGTTAATATCTGGGGATTTGGACCAAGCGGACCAGAGCTGAAAGACAGTGTGGATATCAAAAACCTGCTCACTACTGTTGGCTTTTCAAAAATAGAGTTTGATCAAAAGCAGCTTCGCAAAAAAGTGTCAGGTATTTACCTGGATTTTTCTGCTATCGCAAAAGGCTATGGGTCCGATGTAGTTGCTGAGTTTTTGAAAAATAAAGGAGTATCAAATTACCTGGTGGAAATCGGAGGCGAGCTTGTGGCTAACGGGACAAACGAAAAAGGTGAGCTTTGGAAAGTCGGTGTTAATCGCCCAGAGGAATCCGCCAATGCCTCAGACTTGATCAGTATCATCGCTTTGCAAAATCGTGGAATGGCTACTTCGGGAAACTATAGAAATTACTATGTGCGTGATTCTGTAAAAATCTCACATACCATCAACCCTGCCACAGGTTATCCTGTTAATCATACGTTGCTCAGTGCGACTGTTTTGGCCGATAATTGCATGACTGCAGATGCCTATGCTACGGCAATGATGGTGATGGGAAAAGACAAAGCCATCGCCTTGGATTCTGCACTTAGTGAAATAGAAGTATTCTTGATTTACGATGATGGGCAAGGAGGATTTAAGACTTTTGCAAGTGAAAGCTTAAAGCCATTCTTGTCTTTTGTACAGGAAAATTAATTTTAAATGCAACATTATTGAATTTTATTACCTTTGCCTGAGTTATCACTTTCTCCTTTTCAATAGAAAAAAGAAAAGTAACTCAGGCCGATGGAATTCAAATTTTTACTTTTATTTCTCACAGCAATGATCTCCGGATCATTGGTGTTTTTCGCTCCCAATTTCAGAGAGAAATATTTCCGTCTGGTTCTGGTATTTGCAGGTTCCTATCTCTTTGCGATTACCATTCTCCATATTTTGCCCGAACTCTTTGACAGTGGATTTTCCAGTAAAAGAATGGGTCTATACATTCTGATCGGATTTTTGCTACAGCAATTGCTGGAATTCTGGTCCAGTGGCGTTGAGCATGGGCATATTCACGCACATGTGCATCAGGGCAGCAAAGCGATGATGACCATTATGGTAGGCTTGTTTATTCATGCTTTTCTGGAGGGTACGTTGCTTTCCCATGGAGAATTGATGGATCAAGGAGAGCATGTCCTTGGTCATGTGCACAATAGCAAAACGGTGTTACTGGGGATAATTCTACACAAAGGTCCTGCGGCATTTGCACTCGCAGCGGTGCTTTCCAGTTCTTTGAGTAAAAAGACAACTTTACTATTACTGACGCTTTTTGCCTTGGCTTCACCGCTTGGGATGATGTCAAGTTCATTTTTATTTGAAAGTGGAATTCTCGAAAAACAAGGAATAGGAATTTTATACGGTTTAGTAGCAGGAGGTTTTTTGCATATTTCTACCACGATCTTTTTTGAAAGCAGCCCTCATCACAAGTTTCAGCTCAACAAATTGTTAGTGAGTTTTCTCGCTGCTGGTCTGGCAATTCTGTCAGAGTTTTTTATGAAATGATTAGCTCTTTATAGCACTCATTTTTGAAGGTTTAATTCACAATTGTATCTGCTAAGTTTGTCAGAACTTAGTATTTTCTTCCAATACGGCTAGTTTTTGAATATTTCACAGAAAACAGTTTGCATTCCTACGGTTGCATTGACTAGTTTCAAGGGATTATTACGTTCTCAACCTAAATCCCAAAATATGCCCACACACAATGACAAAATGAAAGCTTACTGGAGGAAAAACCTCCAAACACTTTTTATACTCTTACTCGTCTGGTTTATCGTTTCTTTCGGCTGCGGCATTCTTTTCGTCAATGAACTTAATGAATTTCGACTTGGCGGATACAAGCTTGGATTCTGGTTTGCCCAGCAAGGATCAATTTTCGCTTTTGTGATTCTGATTTTTGTCTATGTAGTTCGGATGAACAGGTTGGATAGGGAATTTGATGTGGACGAGGAATAACTTTTTAAGCTAAAAAACTATGGAAATTTTAACCTGGACCTACATTCTAGTAGGCTTATCTTTCGCACTTTATATTGGCATTGCTATCTGGTCTAGAGCTGGATCTACCCAAGAATTTTACGTTGCTGGTGGAGGCGTTTCACCTTTGGCAAACGGCATGGCAACCGCTGCAGACTGGATGTCTGCCGCTTCCTTTATCTCTATGGCTGGCATCATTTCCTTTGCGGGATATGATGGCTCGGTTTATTTGATGGGCTGGACTGGTGGGTACGTTTTGCTTGCACTTCTACTCGCTCCTTATCTTCGGAAATTCGGAAAATTCACTGTTCCGGACTTTGTGGGAGACCGATATTATTCTAAAACTGCTAAGGTGGTTGCAGTGATCTGCGCTTTATTTATCTCCTTCACCTATGTGGCTGGGCAAATGCGGGGAGTTGGAATCGTTTTTTCCAGATACTTGGAAGTTCCTATCGAATGGGGTGTGGTCATCGGGATGTGCATAGTTTTCTTCTATGCTGTTTTGGGTGGAATGAAAGGCATCACGTACACGCAAGTAGCTCAGTATTGTGTGTTGATCTTCGCGTATATGGTGCCTGCGATCTTCATTTCTATGCAGCTGACAGGAAATGCGATTCCTCAACTTGGTCTGGGAGGATCTGTAGCAGATGGAACTCCGCTTCTCGATAAATTAGATGGAGTGCTCACTGAGCTTGGTTTTGCTGCTTATACTTCCGGAAGGAAAAGTATCACGGACATGTTTATGATCACGTTGGCTTTGATGGTGGGGACGGCTGGTTTGCCACATGTGATTGTTCGCTTTTTCACCGTCCCTAGAGTAAAAGATGCAAGACTTTCTGCGGGCTATGCTTTGGTATTTATTGCTATTCTATACACCACTGCTCCTGCGATAGCTGCATTTGGAATGTATAATGCTATAGAAACAACTTCAGAGAAGAATATTTCTGAGCTTCCAGAGTGGATTGCCACTTGGCAAAAAACAGACCTGATCAAAGTAGATGATAAGAATGGAGATGGGAAAGTCCAGTATGTCGCGGATCAGGATGCAAACGAGCTGACGATTGATAGAGATATTATGGTGTTGGCAAGTCCGGAGATTGCCAAGCTTCCAAACTGGGTAGTCGGATTGGTAGCTGCTGGAGCGATGGCAGCTGCACTATCTACAGCTGCTGGGTTATTATTGGTGATTTCTACTTCAGTTTCCAGAGACTTATTTAAGACTTTCAGACCTGAGATTTCTGATAAAAAAGAGCTGAGAATTGCACGTTTTGCAGCTGCTGGAGCAGTACTTCTTGCAGGATATTTCGGAGTGAATCCTCCTGGGTTTGTCGCTCAGGTGGTGGCCTTTGCATTTGGCTTAGCGGCCGCATCCTTTTTCCCGGTAATTATCATGGGTATTTTCTCTACGAGAATAAACAAAGAAGGCGCTATTGCTGGCATGATTACCGGCTTGGTATTTACAATTGCCTATATCGTTTATTTCAAATTTATCAGCCCAGAGATGAATACTGCGGATAATTGGTGGTTTGGAGTGTCTCCAGAAGGAATTGGGTCTATAGGAATGATCCTTAATTTTCTAGTATGTGGTATTATTTCTCACTTGACCCCCCCGCCACCTCAGGAGGTACAGGACATGGTAGAGGAAATAAGGATCCCACGTGGTGCTGGAAAGGCACAGGATCATTAAATTAGTAGATATTTTACCCAGATTTGAAAACAATAAACCAAACATAAAATGAGTGACAGAATACATACCCTCAGTGGATACCTCTACGAATACCAAAAAAGTGTAACTCAGCCTGAAGAGTTTTGGGCTAGAATTGCAGATTCATTTCATTGGAGAAAACGCTGGTCTAAGGTATTGAAATGGAACTTCGACGAGCCTGATGTAAAGTGGTTTTTGAATGCAAAACTCAACATCACGGAGAATATTTTTGAACGCCACCTATTTACTATTGGAGATCGCCCAGCAATAATCTGGGAGGCAAATGATCCTAATGAAGCAGGTAGGACGCTAACTTACCGAGAGCTTTTTTATGAAGTAAATCGCTTTGCAAATGCGCTGAAAAGGAAAGGAATAGGTAAAGGGGATAAGGTAATTATTTACATGCCAATGGTGCCGGAAGCTGCTATTGCAATGCTTGCCTGTGCCAGAATAGGTGCAATTCACTCCGTTGTCTTTGCTGGTTTTTCCAGTTCAGCTTTAGCAGATAGAGTAAATGATTGCGAGGCAAAAGCAATTTTAACTTCTGATGGGAATTTCCGTGGCAGCAAGAAAATAGCCGTGAAAGCAGTCGTAGATGAGGCTTTAGAGAAATCATCAGTAGAAACAGTAATTGTTTACGAGCGAACCAAACAAGAAGTGACCATGAAAGAGGGTCGCGATTTCTGGTGGCATGATGTGATAGCTGAGGAGTCTCAGGAATGTGCTGCGGAAGAAATGGACAGTGAAGACATGCTTTTCATACTCTATACTTCTGGTTCTACTGGTAAGCCAAAAGGCGTGGTTCACACGACAGGAGGATACATGGTTTATTCTCAGTATTCCTTTGACAACGTATTCCAATATTCCGAAGGGGATGTGTATTGGTGCACTGCGGATGTCGGCTGGATTACTGGACATTCCTACATAGTTTACGGGCCACTTTTGGCCGGTGCTACTACGCTAATGTTTGAGGGGGTTCCGACTTTTCCAGATTGTGGAAGATTTTGGGCTGTAGTGGAAAAGCACAAAGTGAATGTGTTCTACACCGCCCCTACGGCCATAAGAGCATTACAAGCATATGGAACAGTAGAGATTGAAAAATATGACCTAAGCTCTCTGAAGGTACTTGGTTCGGTGGGTGAGCCTATTAACGAAGAAGCGTGGCATTGGTACCACACACACATCGGTAAAAATAAATGCCCTATTGTGGATACTTGGTGGCAAACGGAAACTGGGGGAATCATGGTATCTCCGATTGCGGGAATCACTCCTACCAAACCCGCTTTTGCTACTCTTCCACTTCCTGGAGTTCAACTTTGTATCGTAGACCCAGAAGGAAACGAATTAACGGGGAATTCTGTGGAGGGAAATCTCTGCATTAAGTTCCCATGGCCATCCATGATACGAACCACTTATGGTGACCATGAGCGTTGCAAGCAAACTTATTTCTCGACTTACAAGGGAATGTACTTTACTGGTGATGGCGTGAAACGTGATCATGACGGATATTATAGAATTCTTGGCCGTGTAGACGATGTGATCAATGTGTCTGGCCATAGAATGGGAACTGCAGAAGTGGAAAATGCGATTAATGAGCATCCAAAGGTGATTGAATCCGCAGTGGTTGGTTATCCACATGAGGTCAAAGGTCAAGGAATCTATGCTTATGTAATTGCTGATTTGACTAATCGTACGGAGGATAATCTGATCAATGAGATCAAGGAAATGGTTTCTAAGATAATCGGCCCAATTGCCAAACCGGATAAAATCCAGTTGGTTCCAGGGCTCCCAAAAACGCGATCTGGGAAAATTATGCGCAGAATCCTACGCAAAGTGGCTGAAGGATCACTTGATAATATGGGCGATACGAGCACGCTGCTTGATCCAGATGTCGTGAAGCAGATTATTGAAGGGAAAAAGTAAATTTGGAACCAAAACTTCCAAGCCAAGAGCCAAGATCTTAGAATGAAGAGTCTTGGCTCTTTTTTTAATCTTTGGGAGAAGAATCATCCTGCTCTTCGTCGATTTGAATAGATGACACAATAGAATCAGCAGAGTCCATTTCTTGCTTGTAGAAGTTGTGAACACCCACCATGAAGGCCACAATCAAGGCCCAAACTAATCGGCGGGCAGGTCTTAAAAATTTGCGAAATGGTATAATTGGCATTGATTTACATGAATTTACCAATTATTATTCCATTTAATCAAGCTGTCTACATGGCAGAGAATCCAAGTTTCGCTGTTCTATTCTATCTCATTTCCACTTCACATCCACTTCTCCACTGGCTTTCATATGAATTACCAATTCTTTCGCCATTGGGTAAAATCCGGAAGGCTGAATAGTGAGGTCAGCAATTTTTAAATTAAGGATTGGGGTACTAAGACCCAATCGTTCTGTGATACTCCCGAAGCTTTCTTCCAAAACATCCCCAATAGGGAAAATGGCTCTGTCTTCGATTCTACGAATAATCTTGCGTTTTTTCAATCCAACTCCAGTCTGCGCTCCAAAGCTTCCCGTTTCCATTTTAAAGTTGATATCTTCAAATTTGAGGCTTTGAGAATCTGGATCATATGCTGGTTTTCCTACTACAAATAGTGTCCCGCTGACCGTTTTTCCATTGGTCTGCTCGGCCTTGAAGTCCATATTTATAGCTAATAAATCTCCGAAAGCTTGGGTACTGATATTGGAGGGAATCATTGTAGTCTTTTTATCCACTCGAAATGCTTTCCCATCCAAATTTTGCTGCAAGAGCTCATCCAGAGTGGAATAGCTCACACCTAGAGGAATGAGTATTTCTAGCTCATTTGCTGAGTTTTCATTCGAGCTGAGACCAGGAAGTGGAAATGCTCGAGTTGGCGCAGCATCAGCAGGATGAGAATTTACTTTCCCATCCATTCCTAGCCAGAGGTTATAATTCTGGTCAGCATCAAAAAACTCATTTATTTTTACCTGCTGAGGTTGGATGGAAAATGCAGTATTTCCTCCAATCCAATCTATGGAAAAAGGCTTCCCGACCTGGGCCCAGGCTAAATCCACTAGAGTTTTCAAACTTGCTATTTCCTTTCCGTCAGTAAGATTTACATTACCCCATTTTTGTAATTCCTTACTAAGTAGGCCACTTAGATCCACCTTCATTCCTAATACATCTATGGCTAAATTTCCTCCCAGCTCTACCAATTCAAAGCTTTCAGCACCGATTCCCCAATTAGCATTGATCACAGGGTCAATAATAAAAACAGGTGAAAAATCTTCATTCAGAGGCAATTTGGACTGAAATAAGCTTCCCAGCCCTTTCGGCTTGAGACCTAATTCTCCGACTACATTTATTGGGACAGTCAATTGAATTCGCTGACTATCCAGAGCCGTCCATTTGATGGTTCCATTTCTCTTGAGTTCTAAATCACCAGTAATTCCACTTCCCATGTCCATTCCTTTTTCTTGGAGTAAAGTAGTGGGGATTTGACTATTCAATAATTTGGTCAAAGTTTCCTTTGGGATTTTCAACGGCACATTTACTCCTGCTGAAGCAATAGGCGGAGGTGTGGATGGTCCTGGATTTGCAGCAGGATTTATGCTTTTGCAGGAAAACAAGGCAAAACCAATTAAAGCAATAGGTAAAGAAAGGTTTATAAATCTCCGGTGGAACTGTAATTTCATAATTGAAGTTTGGTTTTCAATGGTGATCTATCCTCTACAACTATTGCCCCAAAAATAAAAATTCGAGAATATGAATTGGAATAAACTTACTGAAGCTGGCCAAATCGAAGAAATAAAGTCTTTGAGCAAGGAAAAACCTGTTTTGATTTTTAAGCACAGCACGAGCTGCTCGATCAGTAGCATGTCTATGGATCGTTTGACCCGAAAATGGCAAACCTCCGATAATGAGAAAGTGGAGCCTTATTACTTGGATTTGATTGCCAATAGAGAATTGTCGAATCAGGTCGCAAGAGAATTTGGTGTACCGCATGAATCTCCGCAAGTTTTGTTGATCAAAAGCGGAAATGTCATCTATGACAACAGCCACTTTGGAATCTCTTATGCAGACCTAATGGGAAAAATTTAGTTTTTTGATTTTTAAATGGTTTTTACACCATTTATCCGCTTGAACATCCATTCTTATTTTTCTTAAGATGCTGAATAAACCTTTGACATTGCTTATCAGTCAAAGTGTTAGAAATTCGCATAATTATGAAAAAACACTACCTAGTTATAGTTCTGATTTTTAGCCTATTAATGAGCTATACAGCTTATGGACAACGGCCTACAGGTGAAGACCGTCCGGAAAGAAAATTCACTGGTACCGTCATGGATGGAGCTACTAAGACGCCGATGGCAGGAGCAAATGTCCTGATTAAAACAGTGACAGATTCTCTTCTGGCAGGCACGGTAACTGACGCCAAGGGGCAATTTGAAATCGCTAGACCAAGAATACCTTCAGTAAAAATAGAAATCAAGTTCATTGGTTATGAAACCATTTCCAAAGTCCATACTGGGCGAGAATCTGTAGAACTTGGGGTATTGACTCTTGTAGAAGATGCGCAGGTTTTAGGCGAAGTCATTATCGAAGGTCAAAGTCCATTAGGTGAAATGAGGGGCGATACGACTTCCTTCAATGCCAGTGCATTTAAGACAAAAGAAAATGGAATGGCAGAAGACCTTGTAAGGAAATTACCAGGGGTAACAATCCAAAATGGTCAGGTACAGGCGCAGGGAGAAAATGTTCAAAAGATATTGGTTGATGGGAGAGAATTTTTCGGCTCTGACCCAAATATTGCATTGAGAAACTTGCCAGCAGATGCTATTGACCGCGTGGAAGTGTTGGATCAGAGATCGGACCAAAGCCGGTTGACTGGTTTTGATGATGGTACGTATACAAAGACTATCAACATTATATTAAGAGAAGATCGGAAAAATGGACAATTCGGAAGAGCGTATGCCGGCTACGGGACAGACGATAGATATAGCGCCGGAGGAAGCTTAAATCTTTTCAATGGTGACAGAAGGGTTTCTATTCTTGGATTATTTAACAATATCAACCAGCAGAATTTCTCCAGTGATGATCTTGCAGGCGTTAATGCTAATGCATCTGGCGGTGGCGGAAGAGGTCGTGGTGGATTTGGTGGAGGAAACAGTAATTTCTACGGAGGAAATGACATTGGAACTATTACTACAAACGCTATGGGTCTTAACTATAGTGATAAATGGGGTTCTAAAGTCAATTTCACCGGCAGCTATTTTTTCAACAATACACAGAATACTCTAAGACAAATCACTAATCGTCAAACGGTAATTAATGAAAGCACTACCCAGAATTATCAGGAAAACCTGATCAATTCGGTGGAGAACTTCAATCACCGGGCAAATGCAAGAATTGAAGCAGATTTAAATGAGAAAAACTCCCTGATCATAACCCCTAATATTTCCTTTCAGACGAGCAACACCTTTAATGACAGAGATGCCTTGACTTTAGCCAATGGTACCGATTCGCTTTCTTCACTTCGTTCTATTACCAATGCTACTAACAGCTCATACAGTTTAGGCAATAATATTACCTACAGATACAAGTTTGATAAAAAAGGAAGAACCCTATCGACTGATATCAATACATCTTGGAGCAATAGAGATCAAGATTCTGAGCTTTCTGCTGCTAGTAAAGACTATGGTAGAAATCAATTAGATACGACCCTACAAGAAACGTATTTACTATCTAAGGGATTTAATTATAGGGTAAATGCAACTTTAACAGAACCTCTAAGCGAAAAATCAATCGCTACATTGGGTTATCAGATCGGAAACAATAAGACTGATTCAGATCAAAAAACGAGAGTGCTCAATGCTGACAATATCCCTGTTTTGGATACTGCCTTGAGTAATGAATTTATTAACAAGTTTGTCACGCAAAGATTACGTACGGGTTATGCATACAATAATGCAGGATGGAATTTGAGCGCAAACTTGGATTATCAATATGCAAAACTGGACAACGAGGCTTTTTTCCCAACAGAAGGGGTATTCGTACGTGATTTCAATAACCTACTTCCTAGCGCAAGTGTGAGCTATAGAAATAGAGAAACAGGTATGAACTTCCGGGTGAGGTATAGAACCAGCACAGATGAACCATCCGTATCCCAGCTTCAGAATGTGGTGAATAATCAAAACCCGCTGAGCCTTAGTGTAGGTAATCCGAATCTTGCTCAGAGCTATCAGAACAGTATCTTTGCCAATATTGGTAGGTTTAATATGGAGAAAAATAAAAGCTTCTTCATGTTTGTAAACCTTTCTACAACTAAGAATAACATCGGTAACAGTACGTATATAGCTTCTCAAGATACTTTAATCAATAACGAAATTCTGCTTCGTCCTGGAGGGCAAATCTCCATGCCTGTCAATTTGGATGGGGCTATGAATAGTACTGTTTTTGTGAGCTATGGTACACCTTTGAAGGGAATCAAAACCAATATGAACTTGAACACACGTATTGGATTTAACAGATCTCCCGGTATGATTAACGGTGAGAAAAACATCAATGATAACATTAACTTAGGTCAGGGGATTACTTTTACTTCAAACATCAGTAAGAACTTAGATTTTACCATTAGCACTACCGGTACCTATACTATTGTTAACTCAAGTTTGCAGGAAAGTCTGGAAAACAATTACTACGTACAAGAATCAAATCTTCGCTTGTACTATTCACCAAATGACGGAAAGTTATTTATGGGAAATACAATCAACAATAGCTTGTATCGCGGACTTTCCGAGGGATTTGATCAGTCTGTTTGGCTATGGAATATAGAAGCTGGGTACAGATTTGCCAAAAACAATAAGGCTGAGCTAAAAGTCGTAATCTTCGATTTGCTCAATCAGAACAACAGCATCTCCCGTACAATCTCAGATGTGTCAGTATCCGATGTTTATACCAATGTATTGACTCGTTATGGCTTGCTGACATTCACGTATATCTTGGGTAACTTCAAGCAGCCGGAAAACGACGGTGGGCAGATGCCTTGGAGAGGTGGACCTCCAAGAGGTGGAAGAACTTGGTAAGTTCTTAAATACGAACTTTGAATTAAGATTTGCGGGATCAAATGATCTTCAAACCGACTGGATATTTTCAGTCGGTTTTTTTATTATCAATAGTATCCTATCCTTTTTTTGACTCTGTACTGATCAATAGTCTAAATTCTAGTGTACGAGTGAATGAAGCTACAAACGAAATCTACGGACTGACCAGAGACGAAGATCCAGAGATTGCTGTTTTCAAATTCTCCGGGAGCTTTTCTGACAAAATTTTTTTGCCAATCACATCTCCAAAAAAATAGAGTTGAGGATTATTAACTACCGGCTACGGGAGAAGCAGGCTAACAAAAGTTTAGCGCCCTCCGCGAAAAACTTTGTGCGCTCTGCGGCTAAAAAATTCACAAAAAAACCGACCCCTTACGGAGCCGGTTTAGCAATTGAGCAACCAGCAACAATTACATTTTAGGAAGAACCACAGAATCTACTGAGTGGATCACTCCATTTGATTGCCATACATCCGCAATAGTCACTTTAGATTCTCCACCGTTTTCGTCTGTGATATAAAGGTCTTTGCCTTTCATCCAAGCAGTTAATTTTCCGCCTTGAACTGTAGTAAGTACAGCCTTACCATTTCCTTTTTTGATCGCAGCAGCGATTTCTTTGGATCCCATTTTACCAGCTACTACGTGGTAAGTAAGTACTGCTTGCAGTGTAGCTTTGTTTTCTGGCTTCAAAAGTGTCTCTACCGTTCCTTTTGGAAGCTTATCGAAAGCCATATTATCAGGAGCAAAAACTGTAAATGGACCTTTTCCTTGAAGCGTCTCTACTAAACCAGCTGCTTTTACAGCTGCTACTAGGGTGGTGTGATCAGCAGAATTCACTGCATTTTCGACTATATTTTTTGATGGATACATTTCTGCGCCACCTACCATTTTTGTTTTTTCCATTTGAGCAAAAGCTAGGTTTGCAGAAAGAAAAATAAAGGCTGCGAAAGCCACTTTGAAGAAATTTTGAATTTTCATGATCTTGTTAGTTTGATGATTTTTTTTGGTTTCTTATTTGGGAAGAGATACGGGAGTTGATTAGGGATTGGATTTACAGAGATTAAAAAATTTACGAATTTTGATATGTGATTTACGAGATCATCAGAACCTCTTCCGGTGATTTACCTTCAGGCCTTTTGATTTGTTTCTTTTTAAAGATTTTCTGACCTGTTGGGACTTGGAAGGCTAAAGACAGGTTTTAGGCTTTCCAAAAGACCTCAAAATTGGTAGCTTTGTCCCTCGAATAAATTGAATCCCATGTACCAAGAGAAAATCGAAGCTATCAAAGCCGCTATTTCAGCAGCTGACGCAACTAATCCAGAGGAGCTAGAAGCCTACAGAATGGAGTATATATCCAAGAAATCTGTGGTGGGTGAGCTTTTTGCAGGCATGGGTAAAATTCCTAATGAGGAGAAAAAAGCCTATGGTCAGCTGGTAAATGGAGTGAAGCAATTGGCAGAAGCGAAGTTTCAGGAGCTGATCGAAAAAGTCAATCAAGCCAATAAAAAGTCAAAATCGGCTGGTATCGATTTGACTCTACCTCCGTCTAATCAAAGTTTGGGAGGAATTCACCCGCTGACTGCTACCCGTCAGCGCATCATAGATATTTTCGAACGAATTGGTTTCAACCTCTCCGAAGGTCCGGAGATCGAAGACGATTGGCATAACTTCACTGCGCTGAATTTCCCTGAAAATCACCCAGCTCGGGAGATGCAGGATACTTTCTTCATTGAGAAAAACCCTGATATCGCGTTGAGAACACACACCTCATCTGTTCAGGTACGCGTGATGGAGAATCAGAAACCTCCTATCCGCACGCTTTCCCCGGGTAGAGTTTATAGAAATGAAGCCATTTCAGCCCGTGCACATTGTATTTTCCACCAGGTAGAAGGATTATACGTGGATGAAAATGTTGGTTTTGCTGATTTGAAGAATACGCTTTATCACTTCGCTAAAGAGATGTTTGGCAAGGAAACCAAAGTGCGATTCAGACCATCTTATTTCCCTTTTACAGAGCCAAGTGCAGAGATCGACATCACCTGTCTGATCTGTGGCGGCAAAGGCTGTAATGTCTGCAAAGGCAGTGGCTGGGTAGAGATTGGAGGATCAGGAATGGTGGATCCAAATGTTTTGGAAAACTGTGGTATTGATTCTAAGAAATGTACTGGCTTTGCCTTCGGTATGGGTATAGAGCGAATTGCTATGCTGAAATATCAGATCAAAGATCTTCGATTATTTACGGAGAATGATGTGAGATTCCTGAGGCAGTTTAGGCCCTTGCTTTAGCAAAATTCAGTTGAACCTTTCTTTAGATAGTTTTCGTAAACAAAATTACTTTAACTTAATTGTATGAAATCGTGTCAGGTTGATGCTAACAGTAATGACAAAAAAGGCAGACACTTGGATGATTTTAACCTTGCGAGATTCCATGTGACTTCTAAAAATCAAATTATAAAGGCATGAAAATCACATTAGAAATAAAAGATAATAAGGCATCTGCCTTTTTGAATTTTATCAAAAGTCTGGATTTCATTCAAATCAAGTCTGAAGAAAATTTGGACGAGCCTAGTAAAGCTGAACTTCTTGAGAATGTAGCTGATGGCATAAGAGAAGTAAAAGAATACGAAGCTGGTAACCGAACGATGAAAAGTGCTAAGGCTTTTTTAGATGAGCTATAAAGTTTTAGTCACTAGCACTTTTCAAAAGGATACTAAACGACTTTTTAAAAAATATCCTTCAATTAAATCTGACCTTCAGCACCTTATAGAGACACTTGAAACTAATCCAACTCAAGGAACTGCTCTTGGTAATGATCTCTATAAAATCCGTCTTGCAATCGGTTCTACTGGAAAGGGGAAATCAGGAGGGGCAAGAGTAATTTCACTTGTCAAAGTTATACGTGAGGAAGTGTTTTTGCTATCCCTTTATTCCAAAACAGAGAAAAGTACGATTTCTAAAGAAGAGCTTAGTGAGTTGATTTCTAAACTAAATAGATAGAATACTTTCTCTCATAACATAATCATTCTGCGGAGAAAGCATTTTTTTGCTGTTCGTGTGCTGAACAGCGGCGGAAGATTTTATGGCTTTAAAAACTGCTTTTTGCAATTCTTGAAAACAGCAACAATGTCAAATTTTAGGACAAAAAAAAAGGCTCAAATCTACCGACTTGAACCTGATTTTCTCTTGGTGCCAACTCTGCGATCCCGATGGCTGTCGGGACTCCACGTGCTCTGCGGTTAAAGAACTACACCGCTTTAGCTGTTTCCATTTTATAAATAATATCCTCGTAGTCGAGCTTATTCCAATTCTCTGTAATCAACGGATCAGCCATAACGCGATCCATAATTGCTTCCTGAAGTTTTCCCTGAGTATAAGCTTCAGAATACCTCATATCAGTAAAAGTAACCATGGAATAGAGCGGAATCCAGTCATTTGGGTACAATTCGTATAGCTTTGCTTCGATTTTTTTGCGAAGCACAAACTTCGGATCTGCCACGGAATCTCTCATTTCTTCAAAATTCTCCATTGCCAACTGACAGATGGCATCGGTATCTACCTTGCGTTTTTTCTGGAATTTCTCAAAAACCAAATCCCAGGAATTAGTCCCATACTTATCGATCAGACCATTCAAAATAGAGCAATCCTCAAAACCGCAATTCATACCCTGCCCATAGAAAGGAACCATCGCATGACTCGCATCACCCATCAGCAAACTTGTGCCCTGAACCCATGGGAAGCATTCCACATTGATTAGCGCCGAAGTTGGGTTAGCAAAAAACTCAGTCATCAGATCTGGCATGAGCTTATAGGCATCGTCAAAATAATTGGAGAAAAGGATCTCTAGATCATGCTCATCATTGATTTTGTCAAAGCAAACTTTTGATCCACTGTGAGGCAAAAACAAGGTACAGGTAAATGTCTTGTCTGGATTCGGAAGTGCGATCAGCATAAACTTGCCTCTAGGCCAGATATGCAAGGCATTCGGATCCATCGCAAATTCCCCGTTAGCAGTTGCCGGAATAGTTAGCTCCTTGTATTCGTGAGTGATGTATTCCTGCTTGTAGTTGAAACGGATCTGCTTTTGCATCGCCAATCTAAGCGATGAATAAGCTCCATCAGATCCAAATAGTACAGGAGCTTTGATTTTTTCCTCTCCCTTCGGAGTCTGGAAAGTAATTTCTTGGGAGTTGAAATCCACTTCCAGACATTTATGCTCGAAATTGTATTTTGCACCAAGCTTTTCTCCTTCTTCTACCAGAAGCTGGTTAAATTTTCCCCTAGAAAGGGAATAAATAGCCTGATTCTCTTTTCCGTAGGAAATAAAAGTAGTACCACCATGTTCATCATGAACTTTACGTCCATACATGGGAATAGCCAATGGCATTACCTTTTCTTTGAGTCCAACTTCCTCTAGTGCCTTCCATCCTCGATGGCTTAGCGCCATATTGATAGATCTTTTGCCTTCTTCGAAAGTAGATTTACGTTTGTCAGGTCTTTTGTCAAAAACAGCAACTTCTAAGCCTTGGCGCTTCAGATATATAGCCATTAGAGAACCTATCAATCCGGCTCCTAATACGGTAACTTGATTCTTTTCCATTTGGATTGTTTTATCCACGCTTCCTTTAAGCGAATTTCTTCAGAGATTGTTCCAAAATCTGTGCAAATCGGAACACGTCTAGGAAGCTGTTATAGAGCGGTGTAGGTGCTAGACGTATCACATTTGGATTGCGCCAGTCGCCTACGACTCCGTGTTTATACCATTCATCGAATACAGCCTTGCCTCCGCGATGAATGTGCAAAGATAACTGACAGCCTCTTTCTACAGGATTATTAGGAGTAATAATTTCCAAAACCCCTGAATTTCCGCTGATTTCCTCAATTAGATAAGCTAAATATGCTGTCAGCTGTTCTGATTTTCTCCTCAAATTTGCAATTCCAGCTTCCTGAAAAATATCTAAGGATGCCTGATGAACGGCTAAACCGATAATATCGGAATTGGAAAGCTGCCAGCCATCGGCTCCATGCATTGGCACAAATCCCTTTTCCATCTTGAAGCGCTGCTCCTGATCATGTCCCCACCATCCGGCAAAGCGATTCATATCTGGACGCTCCGCAAATCGCTCATGGATAAATACTCCAGATACGTTCCCAGGACCGGAGTTCATGTATTTATAACTGCACCAAGTCGCAAAATCAACATCCCAATCATGGAGGCTCAATGGAGCATTTCCAACAGCATGCGCCAGATCAAATCCAGCATAAGCGCCTACTTCATGGGCTGCTGCCGTAATGGCTTTCATATCGAAAACCTGTCCGGTGTAATATTGCAAACCAGCCATATTCACCATAGCTAGGGAATCACCCTGCTTTCTTATTTCTGCCAAAATATCCTCGGTACGAAGCGTATGCTCACCTTTTCTTGGTGCCAGTTCCACAATAACATCCTCAGGATCTAAACCATGAAACTTCACCTGAGTTTCCAGCATGTATTGATCTGAGGGAAAAGCGCCAGCTTCTACGATGATTTTGTAGCGCTCTTTTGTGGGCTGATAAAATGAAACCATTAACAAATGAAGGTTCACGGATAGGTTATTCATGGCTACCACTTCGTGCTCATGAGCTCCCACGATTTCAGCTAAAGCTGGCTTTGATTTTTGCTTCGCAAACATCCAGGCATCTTCTCCATGAAAATGTCCATCAACAGCCATTTCTGCCCAATTGGATAATTCCTTTGCTATGTAATCTTTAGCTGATTTGGGCTGTAAGCCTAGAGAATTTCCACAGAGATAAATCGCATCTTTTCCATCAACTTTCGGAAAAAGAAAACGATCCCGAAAGTGTGAAAGAGAATCTTTCTCATCCATCTCACGCGCAAATTCAGCTGAATATTGGTAGTTCATTCTAATCTATTTGGGGTTATATGAACTTCTGTCAAAAAGGCAAAAGTGTCTAAAGTTTTGGTGAGCCTATCTTTTAGGTGCATCGGTCATCGGTCACCCGGCAATTATTCAAAAGAAAACAAAAAGTTTAACTCTATATTAATGACCTTAATAACACAACTCTATTTCTCCATTACTGTTCCGCAATTCTTGCATGTCGTGTGCTCTGGATTGCCCCAAAACCTTTCTTGAACTGGAGGGAGCTGCTTAACAATGTCCGTAACTTCAAAAAATTCCTCATAAAGCTTTTCACCACAGTTTTCACAGTGCCAGATAAACCCATCTACCTCACCAGCTCTTCGATATCGCTCTATCACCAAACCAATTGTATTTGCCGGACGGCGAGGAGAGTGAGGTACCTTTGCAGGAAGTAGGAATATTTCTCCTTCGCGGATATGAATGTCTTTAGGCTTTCCGTCTTCAATAACTTTCAGGACAATATCTCCTTCTAGTTGATAGAAAAACTCTTCTCCTTCATTGGAATGATAGTCTTTGCGGGAATTTGGCCCGCCCACTACCATGACGATAAAGTCGTCATTTCCTTTGTAAACCTGCTGGTTTCCAATCGGTGGTTTCAACAAATGTCTATTTTCGTCTATCCATTTTTTGAAGTTGAACGGTTGAGCTAATGCCATATCGCTTATTTTTCTGGTGAAATTGAAAATCTATCTGAAGATTACCTAACAGTAATACTCCCTAAAAGTATTAAAAAACATACGCTTTTTTGGCTTACTTTGCCATAACCCCAAAAAATGATGAGCTTCCCAATAATTGACATGCACTGTGATTTACTGTCCTATTTGGCAAAAATTCCAGGTGCAAATGCCTATGCAAAAGATGAAATCACCTGCGCTATTCCTTGGCTGAAGGATGGAAATGTGCGCATGCAAATCTTGGCGATTTACACTGATGTAAAGCCAGAAAGCATGAGTTTGGCTACAAGACAAGCTCAGATTTTCTCAGAATTATTAGAAAAGCATGAGAATGATCTTGCCTTTGCTGATGCTGATTTTTTGCAAAACTGGGACAAACAAAACTGTGTTGGAATAAAAGCGTCTGTGGAAAACGCTGCAGGTATTGGCAATGAAGATGCGACTTGGGAGGAAATCTACAGGCAGTTTGATGCAATTCTGGAAAAAGTAAAATCTCTTGCATACATCAGCCTAACCCATCATACTGAAAACCGCTTTGGTGGGGGAAATTATACCAAAGGAATTGGGTTGAAGGACGACGGGAAAAAGCTGCTGGATTACATGGCTGGCAAAAGAATTCCGGTTGATTTATCGCACACCTCTGATTTGCTTGCTGAAGGGATTTTAAATCATATTGATAGTAATCAACTGGATATCCCAGTGATTGCAAGTCACTCCAATTTCAGAGAAATATGGAATCATCCCCGAAATCTTACCGATGAGTTTGCCAAAGAAATCATACATCGTGGAGGAATCATAGGAGTAAATTTCTTGAGAGCTTTCTTGGATCCTGAGGTTCCGGAGCGATTATTTGATCATATTTTCCATGGGTTCCAGATTGGTGGAGAAAAATCAATCTGTTTTGGAGCAGATTATTTTTACACCAAGGATTTTGGCGATCCTGAGAGGCATCCTTTTTATTTTCCATTAGTAGAAAATGCTGGAAAATATCCTTCTCTGCTGAAAAGTATGGAAGATAAATTAAGCGCTGAAAACCTGGAAGACTTAGCTTACAGCAATGCGCTAGAATTCTATCGAAAAATCCAATCCTAATGTCTTCACATCATTTCGTAAAAGATAAGCAGGAGCCAGCCGTTCTCATTTTGGAAGTTGATCAAATTAGCTTTGATCAAGTTTCCCCACTTTTGGAATGGGTTCCAACTGTCCTTGTCAGTGAAAAAGTGCTTGACCAAGTGTTGAGCTGGGGAATTAAAATAGATGTAATTCTAGCTACTGAGGCTTTTCAAGCAGAAAACCAACACTTACTGGAAGAGCAGTACCCTGTGAAATTCATCAACATACTAGATGGTAATTATTTGCAATCAGGGTTGGATTACCTGGTCTCCACTGAGCACAAAGCAGTGCATTTGGTAGGGATTTCACATCTGGAAGCGCTTGATCTTCAAGACATACTAGTGATGATGAATCTTACGATTTTGGATGGAGATTGGAAATATTACCCGGTGAAATCGGGGGAATTCAAAAAATGGTTTGCAGAAAGTAGCATCCACATCCATGGTAAGGAAGGTATGCCTGTACAGATTCAGAATGAAAATGGAGAATTGATTTTGCCCATCACCTATGCCACTATGCTGGAAGTTCCAGAAGGAATTACAGAGATCAAAGCGCCCGGGATTTTTTGGATTGGGGAGCAGGTTTATTCATAAACTTTAGGAACACTAACGTTCCCAATCCATAGCAAAACACATCGATTGGATCTGCTGTATAAGTCTTTGAAACCAGTGGTAATACGATTTCAAAAACAACAGAAAAATAAACCAGTCCAATTAAAACCTGTTTTTTGCTAAATGTAAGTTGATCGCCCATCGGATGAAACCATCTCATTAGCTGCAGGCAAAGACCAAAAACTACAGGCATTGCCATCAAATCATCACCGTATGATTGATAGAGTGGAACAAAAATTCCCATTGATTTTTCTAGGTATTGATTTGCCCAAAAAGCAATGGAAGCAAAAATAAAAATTGGGTTTTTGAATAGATTTATCATCCTGGTAAAGCTGCAATCAACCACATGATAAAGGTCATGATAGCCATGAAAACGGTATAAAATAAGTTTCCGGATTTCTTAAAGAATTTCTTAGCCCCAGAATCTTCAGGATTGATGTAAAACATCCAGTCTTTTTCTTGGCGGTCTTGCTCTAGAATGAATTTTTCCTTCCGCTCAAGCTCTACTGGAGACAGAAACTCTCCGCAATGCTCACAGCGATCCTCGTAATTGTTTGTCCATACAGACCATTCACCGCAATGGGGACATTTCTTCTGACTCATAAGCTTATACTACCGCTTTACTTGATTTACCTACCAATATATCGACTGGAAAATCAAGCTTCTCACTTAATCCACGAATCATATCAACAGTCAGGCTTCTTTTCCCCTTCAAAATTTTTGAAATATTACCTGGATCCCCCATTATGGGTTCCAGGTCTTTGTTCTTCAAACCCAAATCCTCCAATCGAATTTTAATTGCTTCTATCGGGTCAAGAGAAGGTAACTGAAAATTTTCTTGTTCATAGAGTTTGACTAGAGTTACTAATAATTCTAACTTATCACCTTTCTGTGTTCCTTGTTCAGCATCAAATATCTCATCTATTCTCGCTAGATAGTTTTGATACATCGCTTCATTTTGGATTATTTTAATCATTTGCTAAAGTATTTTCCGTAAGTACTTTCTGCATTGAATGAAGAGCATTGGTTGGTATATACTACGATTTCATTTTCCGCAATTTTATTCCAATGTTCTACAAGTTCCATTTCAATATTGTAACATTTCATCTTCCTAATTGTCAACCCTCCGATTGGTGGCGGGGGTGGAGAAGCGACGGTCTCAAAAATTTTATCTTCTTTATAAACTGCTTCACTGAAAGGGCGGAGGTTTTCAAATTTTTCTATTCGAGTACCAACTATGATATACTTTTCACCAAACCTGAAGGCTTGAATGCAATTGTCTGTTTCAAATTGATTGATATAAACGAATTCAGCTTGCAAGCTTCCTTTGTAAACCTTCTCTACTTTAAATTTTACATCTATTCCGAACTTTTCGCTATCCAAAGTAGCTTTTATAGAGTCATTATGATGAACATTTTCAACAGCAGTGCCCAATAAAACATAGTCAGCATTCTTTGTGATTTTTTTTACATTTTTTTTAGTTAGGGACATGCAGGTGCAAGTCCATCCAATAGTCGGAAGGCTTAATAAGAAAAGGATGAGCATTATCCTTTTCAGATATGAAACAAAATGATATTGATGATTCTCTGTTTGTTGAATTTTTTCTGTCATTATTACAATCTAATTACTTGATACTTAAGTCTAGTATCTTGCTACTCAAAGCTAGCGCCTACCTACTGCAATTCTATATTTCCCATTCAGATCTTTCAATATCTGAACTTCGGAATAACCCGAGTTCTGCATCAATTCTGCAACTTCTTCCCCATACTTTTCATTGATTTCAAAATACAATTTTCCTCCTGACTTAAGAAGTTGCTTTCCTTTTTCAGCTATTGTTCGGTAAAAAATCAGTGGATCATCATTGCTGACAAACAAAGCCAGCCCAGGCTCAAAATCCAGTACATTTCTATGCATTTGTGTTTTCTCCTGCTCAGGAATATAGGGAGGATTACTTACCAAAATATCCAGTTCCGAGACATCTGGAGTTTGCGTCAGAATATCACAGCTGGAAAAAGTGACATTTGCTTTCAACACATCCCCATTTTTCTTTGCGATTTCCAAAGCTTCCTCAGAAATATCCACAGCAAAAACCTCAGGATTATTCATCTCCAATGCCAATGAAATAGGAATGCAGCCTGTTCCAGTGCCTATATCCAAAATCCTCAACCCAGCTTTCTTATTCTCTTTGATGATCATGTGAACCAACTCCTCTGTTTCATTTCTTGGGATCAAAGTAGCCGAACTGACGATAAACTCTCTTCCATAGAAAGGCCCTTTTCCCATAATATACTGAATAGGCTCTCCGATTTTCAATCGCTCAAAGTCTTCAAATAGCTTCGGTGGAAAGCTAGCTTCATCAGCTTGATCCAAAATCTGAGTTCTCCTCCATCCCAGATGATGCTCCAAAAGCCAACTTACCAGTGATTCGGCTTCTTGTTTCTCATAAATGGGAAGTTTCGAAGCCCAAGAAGATAGAAGCTCTTGAAAGGTTGACATGGTAAGATAGATTTTGGAAGATTTAAAAATGTAAAGGTATCAAAACCAAAATTCCTATTTTAAACACTCAAGTCATATTCTCAAGACACAGTTTTTCAGTCCTTTTCAAAATCTCATTCTGACAGACTCAGAAAGAAAAACTACCTTTGTGCAGAATTTATTTGCCATGAAATCGAGCACAACTCTAGAGTCACACAAAGAGATGAATATATGTTGCGAGATTCCATCTGACCAATAAAGAACAATAAACAAACAGATGAAGCTACACAACAACACCATCCGCGGAGTTCATACCGCACTTGCAGCCATTTTTGAAGAAGGTCAGTACGCCGATAAAGTAATCGAGCGCACGTTAAAGTCAAACCCAAAATGGGGTGCGCGTGATCGCTCTTTCATTGCAGAGACTACCTATGAAATGGTTCGCTGGTGGCGTTTAATCAATTATTTGAGCCCAAGTAAGGAGCCCTATGATCTTTTTGGAACCTATTGGTTGATGCAGGGCCACACGCTCCCTCCATGGGAAGAGTTTGCAAAAATTAACCCTGATAAGCTTAAAGAAAAGTACGAGAAACTGGATGATCCAGCCAAATTGGAGTCTGTCCCTGATTGGCTTTTTGATCTAGGAAAGAAAGAATTGGGAGACAAATGGGAAGCTGAAATCCACAGTTTGAATCAGGAAGCTCAAGTAGTATTGCGTGTAAATACGCTTAAGACTACCCGCGAGCGTCTGAAAAATAGATTGGCCGAGGATAATATCCACACCCATATTATCAAAGGTTATCCGGATGCCTTGATTCTGGATGAACGTACAAACGTATTCCGAAATCCTGCTTTCAAAGAAGGTCACTTTGAAGTACAAGATGCTTCTTCGCAATTAGTTGCCGCTGCACTTGCTGTGGAGCCGGGAATGCGGGTAATCGATGCATGTGCAGGTGCTGGAGGGAAATCCCTACACATAGCTGCTTTGATGCAGAACAAAGGAAAAGTTCTCTCAATGGACGTGGAAGAATGGAAACTACAGCAAACCAAGCTTAGAGCACGCCGAGATGGTGTTTCCATCATTGAGCGAAAGGTAATTGAAGGCTCGAAGACCATCAAACGAATGAAGGAAACTGCTGATAGATTACTATTGGACGTACCTTGTTCCGGTTTGGGAGTTCTTCGTAGAAATCCTGACACCAAGTGGAAACTTAGTGAAGAATCTATAGAGAAAGTACGTCAAACGCAGCAGGAAATTCTTCAAAGCTATCCTTCTATGGTGAAGCCAGGTGGCCAGATGGTCTATGCTACTTGCAGTATTTTACCATCTGAAAATCAAGACCAAATCGCCAAATTTCTGGAAAGCGAAGCTGGCAAAGATTTCGAGTTAATTGAAGATCAGAAAGTACTAGCGCAGGAAAGCGGGTTTGATGGATTCTATATTGCTAGACTTCAGAAAAAGTAGATTTTCCCAATACCTCATTTTACACATAAAAAGAAGTTAGCTATCCACATTAATTCAATTTCAAACTATTTTCTTCCTGCCTTCATATTTGGTTTAGACTAGAAACAGCTTCCTATTCCAAATTTATTTTGGAGTAGATTAGTTTGGCATTGAATTTTGTGTGTAACTTTGACGGGCAAATAGGGTTACCTCCATACCAATATTTGCCATGAATAGAAATTCCGACAAGTTCCTTTACGAAGCACTCACCTACGACGATGTGCTTCTTGTCCCAGGTTATTCAGAAGTCCTTCCACGCGACACGAATACCTCTACCCAACTCACCAAGAAAATCAGGCTAAACATTCCTTTGGTTTCCGCTGCTATGGACACGGTTACTGAGGCTGAATTGGCTATTGCCATTGCTCTTGAGGGTGGTCTTGGATTTGTTCACAAGAACATGTCAATCGAGCAGCAGGCCGCGCAAGTTCGTAAAGTAAAGCGTTCGCAGGCAGGTATGATCCTGGATCCTATCACCTTGCATGTAGATGCAAAAGTGAAAGATGCAGAGGCTATCATGCGTGAATATCATATTGGTGGCATTCCAGTGGTTGATGAAAACAAAGTTTTGAAAGGTATTATTACCAATCGTGACCTTCGTTTTATCAAAGATCAAGGTCGACCTATTATGGAAATAATGACCATTGACAATCTCATTACAGCTAAATCTGGTGTTTCGCTAGAGCAAGCTGAAGAGATTCTTCAGGAATATAAAATCGAAAAACTTCCAATCGTTGATGAGGAGTACAAGTTAACTGGCTTGATTACTTACAAGGATATTTTGAAGAGAAAAGACAAGCCAAATGCTTGTAAGGATGAGTTTGGAAGACTACGTGTAGGAGCAGCAGTTGGTGTGACGGCAGATATTGTGGAGCGAGTAGAAGCATTGAAAAATGCAGGTGTTGACGTGGTTTCTATTGATACAGCACATGGTCACTCGAAGGGAGTAATCGAAACTTGTAGAAAAATAAAAGATGCTTTCCCTGATCTGGAAGTGATTGTAGGAAATATTGCTACTCCTGAAGCAGCAATTGCACTAGCAGATGCAGGAGCTGATGCGGTAAAAGTTGGAGTTGGCCCAGGATCTATCTGTACTACTAGAATCATTGCTGGTGTAGGTGTTCCTCAATTATCTGCAGTGTTTGAATGCTCTGAAGCATTAAAAGGTCGCGGAGTTCCCGTAATCGCAGATGGTGGAATTCGCTATTCAGGTGATTTAGTTAAAGCGATTGCTGCAGGTGGAAGCTCCATTATGATTGGCTCTTTGCTAGCAGGAACAGAGGAAGCTCCAGGTGAAATGATCATTTTCCAAGGAAGAAAATTCAAATCTTACAGAGGTATGGGTTCGCTTGAAGCAATGGAGTCAGGTTCCAAAGACCGTTACTTCCAAGATGCTGAAGACAATATCAAAAAGCTGGTTCCTGAAGGAATCGTAGGACGTGTTCCTTTCAAAGGATTAGTTTCGGAGGTTCTTTATCAGTTGGTAGGCGGACTTCAGGCTGGTATGGGTTACTGCGGAACTCAGACTATTGAAGATCTTCAGAAAAACGGAAAATTTGTAAAAATCACTGCAGCAGGTGTGAAAGAATCACATCCTCACGATGTATCTGTGACTAGAGAAGCTCCTAATTATAGCTTGAAAGGATAAATATAAAGCTTATATAAGAACAAAGGCCGAGAATTTCTCGGCCTTTTTTGCTTATTGCTTGTCAATTTTTCAATCTTCTAATTTTGTAATCTTTTAATCTCAACAATTCACCTCAAAACTCACATCCCATTCTTCCACTACTTTCACTGAATTTTGAAAATCAGGATGGAGAGGATTGATCAGCAGATTATGCTCACTTGGATAGCTTTTTAAAGGAATTCTACAGGAGGGGATTTTCAGAGCAGGAGAAATCATCCCTTTTGCCCAGGCTGTACCAAACTCCTGTGTTGATTTAGGATGGGGTCTATTTTTCCAGTCTGAGGGTAACAGCGAAGCATCTAATTCAGGTATTGGAGTTTGTATCTCAAGAACAACTATCTTCCACTTACTTTGGGTAACTATTGGCCCTTTAATACTGAGAAGCTCCAGAAAATTTAGTGATGACACACTGCATCCATAGATAATTGGTGTTCCATATTGATTCCACCTTCCTGCCCCCAGACCAAATCCAAGTGAACTTCTACCCGATAGATTTTCAATTAGTCGAAAATACCTCACAGCCTAAAGTATAGATCCCCAAGACATAGCTTCCATAGCCTCATCCACACGATCCACACCATAAGGACTCTTCATCAATAGAGATGGCTTTTGATCACCCAAGGAGGTATTTTCAGTATGTAGCCATTGCGAAAGCAATTCCTCAGAACCGAAAATCCTGATGCCTTTGGCAATCACCTGGTCCATTTCTAAAATACTCTTAGTAAGCATCTTGGTAAGTTTTTTGTCCTCTTTGCGCCAGCGAGATAAGGTGCTCGGGTCCACTTCCAGCATCTCTGATACATCTTGCTGGGTGAAATCTAAAAAATCAAAAATCTCTCCTGTGTCATGAAACGAGACTGCAACATCATAAATAGCGGCAGGCTCACTGACCATTGAAATAGCCTCTTGGAAAAAATAGTATTCATCATTACCTGTACGTATGGTCTCAGCTCCAGCCTCTCCAAATGATATTTTCCAAGTGTGTGTCATAGCTATGCAATTAACTCCCACTAATTTACACACATTTATTGCAAATACAATACCCTAATATTGTATTTGCAATAGTTGAATTATCTTTTAATCAAGAAGCTTTTTGATCTCGTAATCTTGAAGGTGTGCATTGAGCCAGCCAGCCTCTAAGTCGGCACCATATTTTCGGTAGAAATTTATTGCAGGTTCATTCCAGTCGAGCACTTGCCACATCATTCCTGTGCAATTTTCTTCTAAGCCTTTCTTCATAATACGATCAAATAGTAATTTCCCTGCACCATGTCCTCGCTCAGATTGAGTGACTACCAGATCTTCCAGGTAAATACGTTTACCTTTCCAAGTACTGTATCGATAATAGTAAATGGCAATTCCTATAATCTCAGCCGTTTCGTTTTTCTCACATACAAACATTCCAAAAACAGGATTTTCACCAAATCCATCAGCTTCCATCATAGCAATGGTATTAGTGACTTGCTCAGGTGCTTTTTCGTAAAGTGCCAACTCATTTATTAATTCCAATACACGAGGAAGATCCTCGATTTTTCCTTCTCTTAGCGTATACATGTTCAAAGTTTAATAATCCGTTTAATTTTGGGAAAGGCTAATTTAATCAAATCCGAGAAACAATGTTTTTAGCAATAGATGCGGGGAATTCAAATGTGGTTTTTGCGCTGTACGATGAAAAGAATGAAAGCTGGAAAAATCACTTCCGTATCGAAACGCATGCCGCAAAATTCGCTGCTCAGCTTCACAAGAAAGTCCCGATGTACTTTTTGGAGCATGGCATCAGTCCCTCAGATATCAATCAGATCGGGTTCAGCTCTGTAGTGCCAGAGATAAATGAGCAGGTTCTTCAATTTTGTGAGAATTACTTCGGTACTCAGCCTTACCTTATTTCACCAGCAAGTTTTAAAAAGCTTCCGATCAAAAGCCTTCGGCCAAATGAAATCGGTACTGACCTGATGTGCAATGTGATGGCGGCTCATACTAAGTACAGAAAGGCATTAATAGTAGTGGATTTTGGAACCGCACTCACGTTTACTGTAGTAGATGACAAAGGTGAAATTATAGGGGTAAACATTGTTCCAGGGCTGAAAACTGCGCTCAATTCGCTTTTTCAGAATACTTCAAAACTCCCAGAAGTAGCCTTGAAAATGCCGGAATCGGCACTTGGCCAAAACACCATTCATGCGATTCAAGCAGGGATTTTATATGGATACACAGGCTTGGTAAAAGGAATGCTGGAAGCTATTGAAAATGAAACCAAGCAGAAATTCCAAGTAATTGCCACGGGAGGACTTTCCTCGGTTTTAACTCCACTAGCGGAAGTTTTCGAAGAAATAGACAGAAACTTGACGCTGGAAGGATTGCGATTGATTACAGAAGCGAATTCCTAAAGTACTTCGCTTCGCAAAATGAGATTAGGGTCTGGGCAATTCGCTTGATAAATGTCCATGTCTCGCTTGGAACAAACTCCTGGAAAATCACCAAAATTCCCCATCAAATCCCACATCAATTGGAAATGTAAATGCGGGGGCCAATCGCCATTTTCCGGAAAAGGACCAATATGAGCGATGAGGTCTCCAGCTTTTACTTCTTGGCCGATTTGTAATCCTTCAAGATCAGACAGAAAAAGATGACCATAAAGGGAATAGAGCTTTTTTTCAAAAACCTCATGTTCTAAAATGATGGTAGCTCCATAATTCCCGAAACCGACATTGTCCTGAAAACTGTGAATTTTTCCTTCAAAAGGAGAATATACTGGTGCTCCAGCTTCAGTCCAGATATCCACACCGAGATGAATATTCCGAAAATCAGCTTCTGAAGTAGCAAACACAGCACTTCTACGGTAAATAGCTCTATGTTCTAAATATCCACCAATACCATAGGTACTGCCGGAGTTCTTGATTTGCTTAGTTACATATTCATCAAATGCAGCAGTATTTGACAAGTCCAAGGTTTCCAAATCTGGATTTGATGGACTGAAATCCAATTTGACAGTATTCCCTAAATTCAGCTTTTCACCCATCACTGGGAAAAAATCCAACGTATTCCAATTCATGCCCTGAAGATAAATAATCATCCTTAAGTCAGTTAACTATTTCTCCAATCTCTAAATCTCCTTTCTCTTTTTCTCTTTAATTTTAGTCCATGAACACTGCTTTTCCAACAATCGATGATATTCAAGCTGCACACGATCGCATTCAGCCTTTTATTCACCGCACACCTATTTTGACTTCATCAGCAATCAATGAGATCGCAGGATGTCAGATTTTTTTTAAGTGTGAGAACTTCCAAAAAGTTGGAGCATTCAAAGCTCGAGGAGCGGCAAATGCAGTGATGAAACTTACGGATTCACAAAAATCAAAAGGAGTAGCAACCCACAGCAGCGGAAATCATGCGGCGGCTTTAGCTAGGGCGGCTTCTGTCGCTGGGATTCCAGCTTACATTGTAATGCCTTCAAATGCTCCGGAAATCAAAAAGAAAGCTGTTAAAGGCTATGGTGGTGAAATCATAGAATGTGAGCCTAACCTGAAAGCCCGAGAGACTACCTTAGAAAGTGTGGTTGAAAGAACCGGAGCTACTTTTATTCCTCCTTATGATTTCATGGACGTGATCGAAGGACAGGCAACTTGCGCTCTTGAGCTAATCGAAGATCAAAGCGATCTAGATATTATAATGGCTCCGGTCGGCGGTGGAGGTTTGCTAGGTGGAACGGCGCTAACGGCACATTACCTAAATTCAAACATAAAAGTAATCGCTGCCGAACCTCAGGGGGCCGACGATGCATTTCAGTCTTTCCACGCTGGAAAAATCATTCCTCAATCAGGCCCAAACACCATTGCAGATGGATTATTGACTTCGCTGGGAGTTTTGAATTTTGAACTGATAAAAGCCTATGTTTCGGATATTTTGTTAGCCACAGATCCGCAAATCATAGAAGCAATGCGATTGATTTATGAGCGCATGAAAATAGTCATAGAACCTTCTTGTGCTGTTCCCTTAGCAGCTCTGCTTGCAAATCAAGATAGATTCCGAGGAAAAAAAGTCGGTATTATCCTTTCCGGAGGTAATGTAGATTTGGGAAAATTGCCTTTTTAATCAATTCTACTTTTTCTTGCCCATTGCTTCATAAATGATATCATGAATATCAGTACGAATTCCTTCTTTTAGCAGCTTGGTGTTGGTTGCATCTGGGTAGACGCGATTGGAAAGAAAGATATAAATCAGATTATTATCCGGATCGGCCCATACACAGGTTCCTGTAAAGCCAGTGTGTCCAAAGGTTGATTTTGGAGCCAAATCTCCTGCTGAACCTCCACTCCCTACTTCAGTATTTGGCTTATCCCAACCCCAACCTCTACGGCTTTGGCGGGATTGATTTTTGGTGAATTTTTCCACCGTCTCCGGACGGATCAGATTCACACCCCCATAATTGCCTCCATTCAGCATCATTTGCATCATCACTGCCAGGTCATTTGCTTTGCCAAAAAGCCCAGCATGGCCCGCTACTCCGCCATACATCGCAGCGCCCTGATCGTGTACATATCCCTGTACCTGTCTTTTTCTCCAGGTGATATCATTTTCGGTCGGTGCTATATTATCAATCGGTATCTTCAAAGCCGGATTGAAAGTCATCGTGTTAAGACCTAAAGGGGCATAGAAATTTTGATCCAAAAAGGTTTCTAAAGGTTGATTTACCACTCTTTCAACCACCGCCTGCATCAAATACATTGTGAGATCAGAGTACACATATTTATGTTTGCTAGCTCCCCGTGGAATCGGGGTAACTTTTGATTCTATAGTCCAATGCCAGATGCTGTCACGTAGCGCATCCATTCCATACATATCATTGGAGACTGGCCTTGTAAATCCTGGCGCTGCATTAGGTTTGTAATAATCACCTCGCCATTGTCCAGCTTCTACGGTTCTTGCATAGTAGGGGATAAATGCCACCAGCCCTGCTTCATGAGCCATCACATCACTAAGGATCATTTTACCTTTATTGGTGCCTTTGAGCTCTGGCAAATAGTCTTCCAGCGTATTTCCCATATCCAATTCACCCCTACTTTCCAAAAACATCACCGCCTGGGTTGTTGCCAAAACCTTTGTAATGGAAGCTAAATCAAAAACAGTTTCAGAGTTCACCTCAGGGCTGGACTTGTATTCCAGTTTTCCATAAGATCTTTCAAAAACCACTTTCCCATCCTTTACTACCATTACATTCGCACCCGGAGTAGCTTGAATTCGAATTGCTTTTTCCGCAACAGCATCGATTTTATCCAAAATTTTACCATCTAAGCCTACGCTTTCCGGCGTACTATAAGAAAGTCTACTGCTTGGAGCCAAATATCCCCCCACTCCATGCGCAAATTGCTCATTTACTGAAACAGGTAAAATACCTTTGGCAGCCCTGCCTCCGAATAAAATCTGGGGAGCTAATTCCTGAGTTACCTGATTGTTTTCATAGGCAAAAACTACATTACCTAGCCCCTGCAACTGTTCAGAAGCATAAGCATTTCCGAAAAGTACCGTAACAACTTTTTGTCTTTTCGCTAAATCTTTGATCAGCTGCACATCAGCCGGAGCTACACCGAACTTACGTCTAGGACTATTGGTCACTCCCATCAAACCCACTACAATCACATCGTAATCTTCTAATTGCTTCAGCGTATTGTTATGAGTTGTTTCATTAGCTGCTTTGTCGATCTTGAAATGATCAAACTTGGTGTATTTGCTGAGGTATTTTTGAAATTCTTTACCCTCATCCCCAATACTCAAACTTGCAAATGAATTCAAATCCAGGTTTTTGAATGGGATTAAGTCGTCCTTATTGGTTGCCACAGTGAAGGCGTCAGCATAAAGGCTCTCGATGATTACCTCAGTCTCAGGAGTATCCAATCGATCTACTAGTTTGTAGGTATTGATTGGTTTGTAATTATTCAATCCCGCCCAATACTTCGCCTTTAATATTTTCTTAACTCTTCTGTCTATTTCTTTCTCAGTAATTCTTCCATCGGCTACTGCCTGCTTGATCAGCATTTTGGCTTTTGGGACATCTTGGGAATAAAGCAATACATCATTTCCTGCCAATAATGCTTTCAAATCCACCTCACCTGGAGCATTTGCTACTGCCACACCTTTCATGTTTAGTGCGTCAGTGAAAATCAAACCTTGAAAATTCATTCGGTTTTGCAGGAGGTCTGTCACGACTTTTTTAGAAAGGCTAGTTGCTATGTTGCCTTCATCATCTAAACTTGGGACGTTCAAATGAGCTACCATCACCGACATCAAGTTTTCTTTGAATAGCTCTTGATAAGGGTACAAATCCACATCCCAAATCTGATGCTCGGGATTCTTGATCACAGGCAAAGAATAATGACTATCCGCTTCTGTGTCTCCATGACCAGGGAAATGTTTAGCGTTTGCAATCACTCCATTGTCCTGAAGGCCTTTCATATAAGAAACAGCATGCTGTGCTACCACTTCTTTTTCTCCCCCAAAGGCACGATATCCGATTACCGGGTTATCCGGATTCGAATTCACATCCACCACGGGAGCAAAATTGATGTGCATTCCCAATTCTTTAAATTGTCGGGCCATTTCTTTTCCCATAGCATACACTAGCTTTTCATCCTGCACAGCTCCCAAAGTCATTGCCTTAGGAAAGTCAGGTACGGAGTCCAAGCGCATGCTTATTCCCCATTCGGCATCCATGGCTATAAAAAGTGGGGTTTTGGATTGTGCCTGGTAATAATTGGTAAGGCGGGCTTGTCTATCCGGGCCGCCTTGAAAAAAAATCAACCCGCCGAGATTCTCAGATTTTATTAGCTCACTAATTTCATTTACGTGAGCCTGATCCTTATTGGAATAGGCAGCAACCATAAAAAGTTGCCCTAATCGCTCCTCAAAGGTCAAACTGTTAAATACAGAATCTACCCAATTAAGTTGGGATATTGGATCGGTGGAAATCAATGGATCCTCTATTAATAATGATTCGTCGAGTTTTCCAGAGGAAAAAGTAAGTCCAATAAAACCTATTGCTAAAACTCTCCAAAGCTTGCTGCTCATTCCAGGGTAAATTTTTAATCCTTAACTTTTAAAATAAATTTGTACGGAAGACTGATTTTCACAGCGAATATGAATTTTCATATCGCTTACCGTTTTCCAAGTGTGCATCCTGAAGCTGGATGAAATCATTTGATTATTGAAGTTACTAAAGATAAGGCAACATCGGGTCGTAATTAAGGTTAAAAAGGGCATAAATTTGATGTCTGGTTAATCGATCCGGAACTTATTCCTTCTCGGTGCTTTTACTTAACGTGACACTCGAATTAAAATTTAATAAGTCATGAAATTTCCATCCGTATTTCGAACTGCCGCTCCAATGAGATTTGATATCAAACCTAGGTATTATGATCCGGTGAGAGAGGAAATCGAGCAAAGAACCTCTCAAATTAAAAGAGATCTGGAGGCTCAGGGCTTGTTGGATAAGGATGAGTTGACTTCACGTGAAATTGGATCCTATGGTGCGGGTATTCGAGGCTCTTTTGCGCAGCACAAGGGGATTAAAGAACGAGACGGAGTAAATATGTTTGCCTCTACGGCCATGATCCGCACGTTCATTTTTCTATTGCTTCTCGGATCTATCTTTGGCTATGTTTATTTAGGTCCAGTAATATTTGAATACATGGCCTACGCAGTAGCTCTTGTGGCTGCGATCTATTTTTTCTTCAGGCTAAAACCCAAGAAGAAATATGAGTGATATTATTCAACTCCTTCCCGATGCGATCGCTAATCAAATCGCAGCAGGAGAAGTAGTTCAAAGACCGGCATCTGCACTAAAGGAGCTTCTGGAAAATGCAGTAGATGCTGGTGCTACCCAAGTTCAGGTGGTGGTAAAAGAATCCGGAAAACAGCTAATCCAAGTAATTGATAACGGAAAAGGTATGTCTGCTACCGATGCTCGTATGAGTTTTGAACGTCATGCCACTTCTAAAATCCGTAGCTCAAATGACCTCTTTTCTATCCGAACTTTTGGGTTTCGCGGGGAGGCATTAGCCTCGATTGCAGCGGTAGCTCAGGTGGAATTAAAGACCCGACAAGCAGAATCAGAACTTGGCACATTGATCCAAATCGAAGGGTCTGAGGTTAAAAAACAAGAACCATTCGCAGGAAATGTGGGGACTTCGGTTTCTATGAAAAATCTGTTTTATAATGTTCCTGCCCGAAGAAATTTCCTAAAATCAAATCCCGTCGAAATGCGTCACATCGTGGATGAATTTCAGCGGGTAGCGCTTTCTTATAATGAAATTGGCTTTTCACTTTTTCAGCAAGATCTCGAAGTATATAGTCTCACCCCGGGTAAACTCAGTCATAGGATAGTTGGCCTTTTTGGTAAAAACTACCAAGGTCAACTGGTGCCTTGCGAGGAACTGACTCCACATGTAAATGTGAAAGGCTACATAGGTAAACCTGAAAATGCCAAAAAAACCCGAGGTGAGCAGTTTTTCTTTGTGAACAATCGCTTCATCAAATCCAGCTACTTGAATCATGCAGTGAGCTCAGCTTTCGAAGGTTTGTTGCAATCAGATCAACATCCATTCTATGTTCTTTTCCTGGAAATTGACCCTTCTCACATAGATATCAATGTTCATCCGACTAAAACGGAAATCAAATTTGACGATGAGCGAACGATCTATGCGGTCATTCGATCTGCGGTAAAACAAGCCTTAGGCGCGCATCACGTAGTACCTTCACTGGACTTTAGCTTGGATGTAAATTTCAACGAAAAATGGGACAAGGATCCAGAAAAAAAGGCTCAGGTAGATCGGGAATACAGTTATAAATCCTTCAATACACCTGAGTTCAAGCAGGCCAGCACTTCAGGCTGGGAAAGGCTATTTGAAGGAACTCAACAAGAAACTAAAGCAATCGAAAGATCCACTCAATCCGAAGAAACAGAAGTTTTAACTTTTGAAAGCAGAGCCAAACCAGACGATGCCACGGAGTTTATTCCTAGGCCCACCGAAACTGAGTCCACTGGGACAACATTCCAAGTAGAGCTAAGCTATGTGGTCGCGCAGATGTCGACAGGGTTTTTGATTATCGACCAGCAGACGGCTCATGAGCGAATTCTATACGAGCGCTATTTGCGTCAGCTGAAACTCGCACAAGGCACTTCTCAGCAATGTCTTTTTCCGCCGACTGTCAACCTCGGACCTTCCGATTATGCTTTGGTGATGGATATCATGCCTGAGTTGCATAGCCTGGGTTTTATGGTTTCGGAGTTTGGAAAAGACACCGTACTTATTCAAGGCGTCCCGGCAGACTTGCCTGTTAAAAATGAAAAGGAGCTTTTCGAAGGACTTCTAGAGCAGTACAAGCATTTCAAAAGTGAGCTTTCGCTCGACACCAGAGAAAATCTAGCTCGTTCTTTGGCGCGAAAATCGTCCTTGAAAAAAGGGCAAAAACTAAATTCACAAGAAATGGAAACACTAGTTGGGCAGCTTTTTGCCTGTCAAAATCCAAATTATGGGCTGGGAGGGAACAAAACCTTCGTGAAATTAGATTTAAGCAGTATTCATTCCTTCTTCGGCAAATAGCATGTTTAGAAATATTACACCGGTAGTAAAAAACCTTCTTCTTATTAATGTAGGGCTACTTATTGTGTCCAGCTTTATCTTTCCTCAGTTAAATCAGTGGTTTGCATTATACTACATTCATAGCCACTATTTCCAGCCTTTTCAGTTTCTGACCTACATGTTTATGCATGCCGATTTTTGGCATTTGTTCGGTAATATGTTTGGGTTAATGATTTTTGGCCCACTGCTTGAGCAGTTTTTGGGGCCAAAGAAATTGTTGACATTATGGATGGTTTGCGGTATAGGGTCGGGAGTGCTTTATTCAGGATATACTGCTTACCGAATGAACAATCTGGAGGAAAAAGTGGCGATGTTCCAAAACAATCCCAACCCTGATTCCTTCAATCAATTAGTGATTCAAAACAAGGGGTTTTTCAAGCGGACTATTTATGATTTTGTAGATGATTATAGCCGTAATCCTGATGATCCAAATAAAATCAGTCAAGCAAATCAAACCTTAGAGGCGATCCTCGAAGTTCAGGCAAATGTACCTATGGTAGGTGCCTCAGGCGCTCTTTTTGGTGTTTTGATAGCTTTTGCCATGCTTTTCCCCAATACTCAATTATTCTTACTCTTTCCGCCGATTCCTATCAAAGCAAAATATATGGTGCTTTTCTACAGCCTTTATACCATATATAACGTATTTGTAAATAATCCGCTGGATAACGTAGCCCACTTTGCTCACCTCAGTGGATTGGTGATTGGAGGAGTCTTGGTTTACTTCTGGAAAAAAGACAGAAACAGTTTTTATTAATTATGTACGGTAACTTTTGGGATAATCTTCGGAACGCATTCAAACACAGCGACAACAGCCTCTTTAAGCTGATTGCGATCAATATTTTAGTGTTTTTTGTTGTGCTGGTTTTCCGGGTGTTTATGACTATCGGTGGACTAGGAGAGTTGTATTCTACAGTGCTAGGATATCTGATGATGCCAGCTTCCCTTCCTAGATTGGCGACGCAGCCTTGGAGTATGTTTACTTACATGTTTCTACACGAAGGGATATTCCACATCCTCTTCAACATGCTTTTCCTCTATTGGTTTGGTCAGCTGATCCATCAATTTCTTGGAAGCCGTAAACTTGCCAATCTGTACATCCTTGGTGGACTTGCCGGTGCAGCATTTTATGTGCTCATTTACAATTTAGCCCCTTTTTTTAGTCAGTCTGTAGATAGTTCTTTGATGCTTGGAGCTAGTGCTGGCGTATTTGCTATTGTCGCCGGAGCTGCGACACTCTCGCCAAACACTACCTTCTTTCTTCTATTACTTGGACCGGTAAAAATCAAATACATCGCAATTTTCTATGTGATCTTATCTTTTGCTAATTCTGCTGGCGCAAATGCAGGAGGAGAATTAGCTCACCTTGGTGGGGCACTTCTTGGTTACTTATATATTGTTCAGCTGCGCAAAGGAATAGATTGGGGTGTGCCTGTTCAGAAAGTAGGGATATTCTTTGAGGATCTTTTTTCTGGAAGAAAAAGCAAGGTAAAAGTATCCTATCGTAGTAAAGCCAAAACCTCTAGCGGTGGAGGATTTTCGTCTTTTAAAAAGGCGACAAAATCCACATCAGCCCAAGTTAGTTCTGACGAAGCAACTCAGGAGGAAATTGATAAGATTCTAGATAAAATCGCGGATAGAGGCTACGAAGCTTTGAATAAAGAAGAGAAGCGGAAGTTATTTGAGTTTTCGAAAAAGTAGCAAGTACTTTGACATAAGACTTTAGACTGCTGCAACTTGCTCTTCTATCTTAGCTCTCGACACTAGTGTCTTATATCTAAAGTCTTAAGTCTTGATACTTTAAATTACAATGGTAAAGCTAAGCCAACTCTAAATCCAACTTCCCTTGGATAGGGACTTTGGAAGCGGAATTCGGTACTCAACCCGATACCTTCAGTTAATGCAATATAGGCACCCACTCCCATATTAGCTCCCTTCGAGTTGCGTCTTGCACCCGCTCCATCCGGCTGAGTATCTTGCCAAGTTTGACTGTAGCCTGCCATGAAATAAAGCTGTGATGCGCCCTCTGACACATAATATCGAAGATCTGCACTGAAGTTACTTTCTTTGCCCACCTGTGGAAAAACAAAAGTAAAACTCGGCATCAGTGCGAATTTGTCTACAAAGAAATATTCAATCCCCGCTCCAGCGCCAAAGTTATTGTATCGCAATCCGTAGGTTCCATATCCGTGAAAGCGGGCATTTCCCTGCTCTTGAGATTGGGCAATAGCTACAAAAGAGAGCATTAAAGTGGCGCAAAAAATCAGTAAAGCCTTTTTCATAAATATTCAGGTTAACATATGGGTTAGAAATTAGCTGAGATTAGGAAATAAAACAATTCCTCATTCTAAAACTCTGACCAATCTACCCAATCTACCTGATTCATCCATTCCCTCGATTACTATTACCAGCCTTTTAGCCAGATCCGTGTTAAAAAATTCCAAATTTGTCTCTCCTTTTTCATCCAAGGTGACTAAAGGGTTCCAATACACTGTGGATCTTTCATCTGTCATGGCATTTTCCACTGTTTTGGTGTCATATTTTGGCAGGTAAAACTCCCTTGGGACAGCATATCCGCCAAAGCGGGTGACCAGACTTCCTTTTTCATTTGTAAATATCTCTCCACCGGTCTTGGTATATACCGCGATCACGCCATTCGCCCCTTGGGCTCCGAAAATAGCAGCTTTTGCAGGATCTTTGAATACATCCACACTTTTGACCATGCTTGGATTTACTTGCATCAGTGTGCCTGCATCCACTGGCATATTGTCCAAAAGATAGAGCGGTTGCGTACCAGAAGTAATCGAACCCACTCCTCTGATAAGTACATTTACATCCAAGCCAGAGACAAACACCTGAACACCAGCGACCCTGCCTTGTATCAACTGAAATACATTTGTAAATGCAACAGCTCCTGGGATTTTTTCCGGGAGAAGCGTTACATCTCCTGAGCCATAAATTTTTTGAATTTCATCCTCCTCTTTTTGTAAAGTCGTCGATTCTACCGTCACTCCTTCTATATCCACTATTTCATCCTGACCGTTGATCATTTGATTCATCCTAAATCTAGATTCATAAGTGGCGGCAAGCTCCTCAGACCAAAGTGGCTTGTCAGAATATTTTCCTGCTATAGTAAAGAATACGGGCTCAGGTAGTTCTAAATCTATATCCACAAAATTCTTAAGTCTATTATCATCAGCAGTAATGGTGATTGTAGCTGAATCTAGGTAATTCAAATCCTTAAAGATAAACCTGCCATTTGGACCAAACTCCGATGTTATTATCTCAATACCTTCACCGACTAATGCCGTTATCTTGCCCCCGGCTAAGCCTTTCTTGGTGTCCTCTGCATCAGAGACTTGGCCTTCTACATTCAATCCTTGTTCTATAAAATTATCGATTTTTGGAAAGGTAGATGACATCACATCTTCCCAGCTAAACCGTCTCCATCCATGGGTTAGCATTACCAAGTCCAAGGATTGCTGGTTTTCTGGACTATCATCAAAGTACCGCCCAGCCTGATATATATTACCGTGCAAGTCTGAAGTCAACAACAGCGAGGATAGAATATTGCTTCCCATATCCTTAGATGGGTCCACCTGATCTGCATCTAATACGGCTACCGAGAAGCTTCCAGTGCTAGCTCCCCCTGGAAAAGAAGCGTTAAGTCCAAGGTTTATTTTTTCTCGTTTGGCAATATTTCCAGATTTTGACAATTCAATATCGATCAGATCGTCCTGTTGGAAGAAAAGCAATCGCTGAAGTAGTGGAGTTCCATCAGCACTTAGGACGGTGATTTCATTTATTCCGGATATGAGATTTTCCTTAGGAATTCTAACCCCCCATGTTCCGTTTGATAAAACCCCCTTTATCATATAATTAATAATTCCTCTGGTTTGGGAGACCAGCAAGAGCTCTTTAGGGTTATGCTCACCCTGTATAAATACTGTCAAGTAGGCTACTGCCGGATTATTGATTACCTGCATGACTAAGCCGGACGCATCGATCTCAGGAAGATTTACTAAGACTTCCTGACCGGTTGTCTTTTCAAAGATTTTAGCCTGATGACTATTGCCAGTAGGAGTAAATTCAAATTTGCCTAAGCCTGCAAAATTACTTTCAAAGCTAGTTTCACTGCCTAAGATATTGCCGTTAATAGCTGCTGGAAGTCCATCAGGATAGAGTGCACGGAAGGCAAAGTTTGACTTCATATCTACAACAGCGTGTCCTCCCTCTGGCAAAAACTGAATGTCTGCTAACGTCAAACTATAAGGTAGCCTTATTTTTTGGGTGACAGAATAGTTCTCATTCTCCAGATAAGTCAGCTCCAAATGCTGGGATAAATTTGCCTTTTCAGGTATGCTAAACGTAAAATTGACTTCCCCATCAGCATTTAAAATTACCTCCTGAGAATATACTTCTTCGCCTTCAGCTAGGACTTTTACATCAATTGCCTTACTACTCAGCGGGTTTCCTTTACTATCTACAGCTGCTAGATTTGCTTTATAGGTTACTTTTCCATTAGAAGTGGTTATACTTCCGTAGGTGATTTTCGGTAGGAAGGAGCCTCCTGCTCCGTCGATGACATTCACCACGGAAGTGGAAAAGTACTCTTCTCCGAAATTACGCATCCAAGCCGTATAGGCTTTGATCTGATATATTCCAGCTTTGCCAAAGGCCGGCAATACAAAATCTCCACTTCCCCTTCCTTTCTCAAGCCGCAGGACTTTTTGCTCTAGAAGCAATCCTTCTCCATCAAATAGGTCCACATACAATGTAGAACTGAGTGGGGAAGGAACTTGAGCGCTCCCAGCCGTAAGATATGCACTAAACCATAAGTCTTCACCCAGGGTATAAGTACTCTTGTCCAGATGTAAGTAGGCCTTCTCTATCGGGAATTCTTTCTGATAAGTATCAAAAAAAGTCTGGATTTTTGGTATTATTTCATCTTGAGCAACTACTGGTTTCAAAAAAGAAAAGCTAAGAAGTAGCGTAAGAACGACAATATGAACTTTCATATAAAAGGAGTTGGCATGTTTGAAAGAAAGTCTTAATAAAACTAAAGGACGTTTAATTAACAATTAAAAATACGTTAATTAGTATTAAGTTCACCTACCTCATTTTTGTTTGCCAATTGCCCACAGGCTGCATCGATGTCCTGACCACGGGATTTTCTCACTTTAGCAATGATGCCCTGCGATTCCAATACGCGAACATACATATCGACTGCTTCCTGCTTAGCCTGGCGGAATTCTCCCTCGTCGATAGGATTGTACTGGATCAGGTTGACTTTAGAAGGAATGATTTTACAGAATTTGGCCAACGCCCGAGCATGCCGCTCATCGTCATTGATTCCTTCCCAAATCACATATTCGTAGGTAACTTTGCGTTTGGTCTTTTCATACCAATACTTCAATGATTCACCCAACTCTTCCACTGGATTGCTATCGTTGATTGGCATGAGCCGTGACCTAGTTTCGTTGATCGCAGAGTGGAGCGAGACGGCCAGATTGAAGCGAACTTCATCATCGGCTAGCTTGCGGATCATTTTGGTGACTCCCACAGTAGAAACAGTAATCCTTCTTGGCGCCATTCCCAATCCTTCCGGAGAGGTGATTTTATCTATCGCTTCCAGCACATTCGCATAGTTTAGCAATGGCTCCCCCATTCCCATAAAAACAATATTGGTCAAGGGACGCTGGAAGTAAGTTTCAGCCTCATCTTTGATAGCCACTACCTGATCGTAGATCTCATCCGGATTCAGATTTCGCATACGTTTTAATCGAGCAGTCGCGCAAAAATTACAATCCAGACTACAACCAACCTGGGAAGAAACACAAGCCGTAATCCGCTTAGTCGTTGGGATCAAAACAGACTCTACGATCTTATTGTCATAAAGCTTCACCGCATTCTTGATGGTGCCATCTGAGGAATGCTGCATCAGATCCACGAGAATATGATTGATCTCAAAATGCGTTTTGAGCATCTCCCGCGTACTCAGCGAGATATTACTCATCTCGTCAAAGTTCTTCAGAGACTTATTCCACAGCCATTCATAGACTTGCTTGGCGCGGAATTTCTTATCCCCCTGCGCCAAAAAGAATTCTTCCAACTGCGCCAGAGATAGCTTACGGATGTCTTTTTTCTGAATTGCTTCCATGATGCAAAGGTAAGAGATTCTTGGGTATCAAGAAGCTGGGGTATGAGTATCAAGATGAAAGGTGCGGGATTATTTCCACTTGAAGCTTTTCTGATCTATAGCTCGCATGGTACAAAGTATTCCATTTAGGTGATCGAATTCATGCTGAATCAATTCAGAAATAGCTCCAGAAACATTCCATTCCTTTTGTTCCCAATTCTCATCTCTATAAGTCAGGGTCACGGATTGATGTCTTTTTACCTTGACTAGCAAATTCGGAAAACTCATGCAGTCATCCCACAACTCAAACTTCTCGTCACTGAGATTTTTAAGCTCCGGATTGAGAATCACATAGGGTTTATCCAAGTTTAGGTAAAACATCCGCTTCATAATCCCTAGCTGTGGAGCAGCGATTCCTCTCCCAAAACCATAAACGCTTCGAATATCGGCCATGGCCTCATGTAATTCCTGGACCCAACCCGATACTTGATCCAGTTCGGATTCTAAAATTGGCTCACATACTTCGTAAAGCCTAGGATCGCCGAGTTTGAGGATGTCGTGAATGGTTTTCATATCACCTAATAAATTAGCAATTTATACCCTATATAGGGTATTTTTAGTCAATCGCCGATCTTCTTCGTCTTAATGTTTGCATAATAATAATAATAATAATAATATGTTGCGACTAGCGAATCAGTTGATTTGTCGCTCTTGGCCAAGGGGTAACTATCTAACAAAAATTTAATTATTATGAAAAAAGTAATTTTAGGTATACTACTCCCAGTCTTCTTCATTTTTGCATTTTCTTCTAGTCCAGTATTGGCTCAAGAAGAAGAAGAACCATGTGAGGAAAGTGAAGGTTGTGAAGAGGAAACTCCGAAATACTATAAAATGGGACAGACAGGACCCAACACCTTTTGTTGTGTACCTAGTACAAATTCATTGGACACATGTACAGGAATACCTTGTTTATAATCAATACTTTCATCAATTACAAAAAAGAGGGGGGAGACCCCTTCTTTAACTTTCACTCTATGAAAAAATGTCTTTACTTTTTACAGTTTCTTATTTTAGCATCATTATTTTTCAATTGTTCTTCTCCAGAAAAGAGTGAAATAATTGAATCAAAAACAGTTTCAATAAATCTTCAAGAAGCAAATCCTGATAAATTTGACTCAATGTTTGCAATAGAGGAAATGATGTCTATTGGAGGGTCTGAAAATATCCCAATAAAGCAAATCAAAAGAATCCTGCAGAGGGAAAGTAAGTATTGGATCCTTACTTCGAATAAAATCTTGAAACTAGATTCAGATGGTGAAATTTTGGGTTCGATTTCTAGTCAGGGAAATGGACCAGGAGAATTTCAAACTGTTGATGATATCCGATGGAATGATGGTTCCAATTTTATAGAGGTGTTAGATAAAAACAGCGGCAAATTAATACGATTTAATTCCCAAGGGGAATTTCAAAATGAATGGAATAATCCTTACCTATACTTAGCCACTTCCTTTATGCCTCAAGGGGATGATTATTTCATTTATGGCGGCGTATTTTTTAGTGGAGATGGAGATCGCGCTGTCTTGGTATCTGGAAAAACTGGTGAGAAAAAGGAAGGATTCAGCAAAATTGGAAATGAAAGAGGCTATTTAAGCGTACTTAATAATGACACTTTTTATGCTAAAGATGGAGCTATCGAGTTTTTTTATTCCGATAGTGACTCTCTTTATACACTGAGCGAAAATGGATCTAGTGTAAAATATATTTTTGACTTTGGAAAATTTCAAACTCCTCCAGAGTTCTTTGATCGTTCCTTTGAAAACATCATG
Organism: Algoriphagus winogradskyi; assembly: GCF_900182815.1. Classification (GTDB taxonomy): domain Bacteria; phylum Bacteroidota; class Bacteroidia; order Cytophagales; family Cyclobacteriaceae; genus Algoriphagus; species Algoriphagus winogradskyi. Next base: position 234,699 of record NZ_FXUA01000002.1, read on the forward strand.
GACTTTAGAAATCAAGCAGCAGAAAATAATTATGCTTCAGTTTTTTCAATACAACCCACAGACAAACATATATTCCTTTTCATAATTCAGGGTTCTAATTATTATACTACAACAGTAGATAGAGCTAAAAATAAGGTTAGAATAGCAAAAGGTTGGTCGACCGAATTTGGGAGTGATTTTTCAAATTTGAGTTCTTATTCAGCCTATACCCCGATTGGTAGTGATAGCCAATTCTTATATTTCTCTATAGACCCTTACTCAATTAAATCGGAAATCGATAAACTGAGTGGAAATCCGTCACTTCCTGAATTTTTAAAAAAGAATGCATATGTTGATCGTATCTATCAAGATTTTGATCAATATGAAAACCCGTACCTACTTAAGATCCGAATCAATGATTTTTAAAAAGAATAGTCATTATTTTAGATAATATTTACAGACTAACCCAATCTGCCTGTAGATAAATTATTGATACGCTGGGGAGAATTTACAATTCCACCCTTTTACGTACCTTCTTTTCCTTACTTTTGCGGCATGAATTACCTTTCGGTCGAAAATCTCAGTAAAGCGTTCGGTGAGCGCAAGCTTTTTTCCAATATCTCTTTTGGCATTTCTCAAGGTCAGAAAATCGCCCTTGTCGGCATCAATGGTGCAGGCAAATCCACGCTGATGAAAATCATCATGGGTTTGGAGATTCCTGATACAGGGCAGGTTGGAATAAACCAGCAGGTAAAAGTCGCTTATGTGCATCAAAACCCGGTTTTTGAAGGTACGATGAGCATCTACCAAACGATTTTTGATCAAAGTAATTCGGAAGTGCTCAAAGTGATTGAGGATTATCACAAGGCAATGCTGGAAGCGGAGCGCGGTATTGACAACTCGGATAAAATGTCCGTTTTGTTTGAGAAAATGGATGCTTTCCAAGCCTGGGATTTTGAATATCAGGTGAAGGAAGTACTCGGCAAACTGGGGCTTCATGACACCGATCTTCCAGTAGGAACACTTTCCGGTGGTCAGCGTAAGCGGGTTGCTTTGGCGAAAGCAATCCTGGAAAAGCCTGACTTACTTTTACTTGATGAGCCTACCAACCATCTGGATCTGGAAACTATCGAATGGCTGGAAGACTATTTGGCAAAAGCCAATCTTGCACTTTTCATGGTAACTCACGATAGGTATTTTTTGGAGAAAGTAACCAATGAGATCCTAGAGCTAGATCAGGGTAAAGTGCATAGATATTTAGGCAACTATGGCTACTTCTTAGATAAAAAAGAAGAGCGTATGGAGATCGAGGATATAGAACTCGAAAAAGCCAAAAGCCTCTACAAAAAAGAATTGGATTGGATTCGTCGTCAGCCAAAGGCGAGAAGCACCAAAGCAAAGTATCGTGTGGACGCTTTCGAAGAAACCAAAGAAAAAGCCTCTCAGAAGCGGGAGGAACGTGATATTCAATTGACGGTGACCACTCAACGTTTGGGTAATAAGATCATTGAGATCGATAAGATGAATAAGGCTTTTGGCGATAAAACTATCGTCAATGACTTCTCCTATACCTTCAAAAAGAAAGACAGAGTAGGAATTGTAGGCCCAAATGGTGCTGGAAAGACTACCTTTCTTAATATGATCACGGGTCAGTTAGCGCCTGATTCTGGAAAAGTTTCCATCGGACAAACTACTGCTTTTGGTTATTACAGACAGGAAGAAAGTAGCTTTGATGAGGAAAAGCGTCTGATAGATATCGTGAAGGAAGTGGCTGAAGTGGTGACTATCGCGGGAGGTGCAGAAATTACTGTTTCCCAGTTTTTGACACAGTTTGGTTTTCCTCCCAAGCAGCAACATACGCCAATCGCCAAACTTAGCGGTGGGGAGAGAAGAAGACTTCAACTGCTGATGGTCTTGATCAAGAATCCTAACTTTTTGATTCTCGATGAGCCTACCAATGATCTGGATTTGATGACGCTTAATACACTGGAGGAGTTTTTGGATTCTTTCCCGGGCTGCTTGATCATTGTTTCCCATGATCGATATTTTATGGATCGCTTGGTGGAGCATTTGTTTGTATTCGAGGGAGAAGGTGAGATCTCTGATTTCCCTGGGAATTATTCTGAATTCCGGGAAGTGGAAAAGGACCGAAGTCCGAAGACGGAAGACGGAAGTAAATCAGCACCAAAGAAGCAAGATGAGAAAGTTGAGGTGAAAGAAATTGCTCCGACGAAAGTAAAAGCCAGCTTTAAGCAAAAGAATGAGTTTAAGGAAGTGAATGCTTCCATGGCCAAATTGGAGAAAGAAAAGGCAGAAATCACTGATAAAATAGCCGCAGGAATAGCTGATCACGAAGAACTAATCAAGCAATCCAACCGGATCGGAGAAATCGATTCAGAATTGGAAGAATTGGAATTGACTTGGTTGGAGTTGAGTGAGTTGGACGGGATAGAGTAGTACTTCGTCATTGCGAGCGACGCAGGAGTGAAGCAATCTTTATTAAAACAGAGAAGAGAAATTTAAATAAGCGAAATGGAAAGTAATCATTCCTATCATTTACTTTTTAAATATGTGCTATTAGGCGCTGGTTTAGTAATAATATCAGTGCCTTTGCTCTCACTTCTTTTTCCAAACCTAGTTGAGATAAATGGTAAAACTGGAGCTATGAGTCCTATTTCATCTAGTTTATTTGGAATTATTGGAGTGATTCTGATCGTACTTTTTCTTTCAATAAAGGATAAGTTTGCAGTGGTTAAGATAGGAAATCAAACAATAACGATTAAGCAAAATGGAAAAGTGTATACTTTCCAATGGATGGAGATCGAATCAGTAACTCAGTTTCAGTTTGTCTTTCCTCCTTTGTATAAACTTACTATCAAAGACAATGAAAAGACAGTTTGGTTTAATACAGAGCCAACCTACACAAGTATTGGAGGTTATACTACAGACAATAGTGAAATGGGAAATTTGATCAAAAAAATGAAAAGAGAGTTGAGTCTTTAAATTCTAAAACTACAACTTTCTAAAATCTCCCTGCCCCCTTTAATTGACTTTTCGAATCCAAGCAAACTGTGCAATCTAAGGGGGAGCTACGGCAATGAAGAGTTGCGCAAGTCTTGGCTCTCGAATCTTGGTTCTAATATCTATTGTCTTCCGTCTTGCTACTAATGTCTAGCTATCAATACAAAAACGCCACCTTCACCCCTCCAAACCAGTTCCTTGTCGGCGCTGGTTGATAATATCTTCCGCCAAAGGGATTGAGGTCATTTCCAAGTGAGTAGCTTTCATTCAGTAAATTATCCACACCCGCAAAGGCTTCCAATTCCCATTTTCCCGCAAAACTTCTTGCCCAGCCGAATCTTGCATTCACCAAATTATAGGCATCCTGATAAACAGTATTGGCATCATTGAGCGGGATCTCATCGGTGAATTGGTGAGTGAAATTCAGGTAAAATCCTGGAGCAGTTCGAAGATCCAAGCGAGAAACCAGCGTATTTGGGGAGACGCCGGTCAGGTCATTTCCTGAGTAATCGTTATCTCCCTTCTGATAATTCGTAAAAGTGAAGTAATTCCCAGTGAATGCAGTCCCGATTTTTAGATTACGGACAAATCCCGTTTCATTGCTGATTAGCGCATAATCAATCGCTGCTTCTATTCCTTTTTGATTTGTGGACCCTGCATTTCGGAATAGAACCACGCCTTGCGGATTGGTGTAAGTGGTGATGGTTTGATCAAGTTTGAAGTAAAAAGCAGTCAGATCCAGATTTAATTTTCCTTTTCCCAGCCTATAGCCGAGTTCATAATTGATTCCCTTTTCTGCTTCCAAATCAAGATTCAAACTTCCCTCATTTGTCCGAACTTCGTCTATAGTCGGTGGAGAAAAACCACTGCTGATACTTCCATATACTCCTGAGTAGTTGTTGAGCTGATAATTCAGCGCAAAACGCGGAACAACAATCGGATCAAATTTCCGCGTTTGCAAACCTAAAGTTCCGCCAGAAGCGTCGATTTGTCGATCGATTTCCAGACTGCTGAAATTCTCGCTCAGTGCGATAGTCACCATGAAGTTTTGCATCAAATTCCACTCTGCCTGTTGAAATAAAAATCCTTGAGTAGCCCGAAGCTTATCAGCGAATCTGACCGTATCGGCTACACCATTCACATTTCCAAAATTTTGGGCATCCGTCAAACTGGTTTGATATTCACCTCCTGCGATGATTCTCAGGTTTTTTGCGGCTAATTTTCCATCATAAGTGAATTTCGTTCTGCCACCAAAACCAAATCCCAGTTCCTTTTTGTAATCCAAAAGAAAGGGGTTTTCAAAGTCATTGGTGTTCAAATAGAGGGTAGTGGAATTCTTTACTTTGGAAGAAAAACGATACAAATGACCAATTGAAGCAAATACGGATTGCTGGGAAATTGAACTGTTTTGATTTACTGATCCAGGTCTGGATTGAGTTGGGTCTTCCGCCACCTGATCCGCATTGAGTCCTCCAGGAATTTGATAATTCAAATCAGAAATCAATAGCTGAGTGCGAACCTCCTGCTTGTCTGAAACACTGAAAAATCCTCCCAATTGGAAGACTTGTCTATCCATTGCTGATTGCTCTCTATAGCCGTCTGATTTTTGGCTAACGTAGGAAGCCTCAAATCCACCATTTCCAACTTGCTGAGAAACTCCCAATCTGAAGCGCGTCATTCCGAAATCTCCAGCCATAAAATCGGCCGTTACTCTTCCACCAATTGGATCAGCAGGACTGTAGAGATTTACCACGCCGCCATTACCAGCGCCATAGATGCTTCCCGATGGGCCCTTGATGACTTCAGCATTTCGGATATTAGATAGATCTAGCAAATTCAAAGCAGTGGTACCATCAGGAGCGGTAAATGGGACTTCATTCCAATACACCTTCACATTTCGCACGCCAAAAGGAGCTCGAATGGAACTGCCACGAATCGAAATTCTATAACTTGCTGGGGCACGTTCTTCTATACGTACTCCAGGTTTCGTGTTGAATGAATTGACAATCGACGTTTCATTAAAGCGATTAAAATCCTGCTCTGAAACAACGACAATTGCTGCCGATTGCTCTAGCAGTGGGCGCTCAGATTCAAAGGCTGAAACGGTGATTTCGGATAGGTTAAGCGATTTTTCGGTTAATTCAACGGTATGCTCGCCTTCTCCCAATATCGCAGTGAGAGGTTCATAACCCGATTTGAAGAAAGAGAAACTCTGATTTTCCGACCCTGAAAAAGCCAAAATTCCTGAGATGTTGGTGAGTTGAGCTTTGCCTTTTTCAGGTTGTACTCGCACGTTTTCCAATGGAGTTTGTGTTTTAGCGTCGATGACTTTTATCTGAATCTGTGCCTGGCACAAAAAGGAGGAAAGAAGAAAAGCCAATGTCAAAATTTTATACATAAACGCAAATTAATGTCTTTCCCTCGAAGTTAGTATTGAGATTACACCAATGATCATTTCTAATATGTTTAGATTTGATACTTCTTTCAATATTGAGGCATAAGCCCTAATTTTCTCGCATAATTTATTCCTTATGAAAAAAATACTTTGGCCTGCACTTTTGTTAATTCTTACTTTCTGTCAAGAAAAAGTTGCTCCACCTGCCCCTGTTCTTCCCGTTCCAGATGCAAAGCAGATTGCTTGGCAAGAATTGGAATATTACGGTTTTGTGCACTTCAATATGAATACATTCTCAGATAGAGAGTGGGGATTTGGTGATGAGAAACCAGAGATGTTTAATCCAACTGATCTCCAGCCTAGGCAATGGGCTCAGGTAGCTGCCGAAGCTGGTATGAAAGGATTGATCATCACGGCTAAGCACCACGATGGATTTGTCCTTTGGCCTTCGGCTTATACAGAGCATTCGATTAAAAATAGCCCTTGGAAGGATGGAAAGGGTGATTTGATCAAAGAACTGGCTGAAGCATGTAAGGAATACGGATTGAAATTCGGAATCTATTATTCGCCTTGGGATAGAAATCACCCTGACTATGGCAAGCCGGAATATATCACCTACATGAGAAATCAGTTGACGGAATTGCTTAGCAACTATGGAGATATTTTCGAAGTCTGGTTTGACGGAGCAAACGGCGGAGACGGTTATTATGGTGGAGCAAATGAGGCTAGAAAAGTAGATAAACTAACGTATTATGATTGGCCAAATACCTATAAGCTTGTGCGTGAGTTGCAGCCGGGAGCCATGTTATTTAGCGATGGCGGGCCTGACGTACGTTGGGTAGGAAATGAGCATGGCTTTGCCTATGAGACAACTTGGTCAAATTTAATGCGTGACTCTGTCTATGCTGGTATGCCGGAGTATCCCGAAAAATATGCTTCAGGTCAAGAAAATGGTACGCATTGGGTTCCCGCGGAAGCAGATGTTTCCATTCGCCCAGGATGGTATTATCATAAATATGAAGATCACAAGGTCAGGTCACTTGAACAGCTTCTGGAAATTTACTATAAAAGCATCGGGAGAAACAGCTCTTTACTGATCAACTTTCCCGTGGACACGCGTGGCTTGATTCACGAAAATGATGTGGAGGCGATTTTAAAATTTGGTGAAAAAGTGAAAGAGGACTTTGCTGTAAATCTTGCAGCCCAAGCCAGCGTAAGTGCTGATGAGGAGAGAGGAGCGGGATATGAGGCCGAAAATATTCAAGATGAAAATTATGAAAGCTATTGGACTATTCCTGATGGAGGAAAAACTGGAGAGATCACTATAGATTTTGGTAGAGAAACGACTTTCAATAGACTTTTAATTCAGGAATACACCCCTCTTGGCCAGCGAGTGAAAGCATTTGTCCTTGAGAAAGAATCTGGTGAAACCTGGGAGAAAATCGCTGAAGGAACGACCGTTGGTCACAAAAGAATTCTCAGATTTCCTGATGTCACAGCGACAAAGGTTCGGGTGAGATTCACCGATGGGAAGGATATTCCGGTTATTTCAGAGATAGGAATTTACAATGCACCTAAGCTCTTACTTCCTCCAAGCTATTCCAGAGCTACGACAGGTGATGTGTCTTTAAGCGCTCCGGACGAAGGATTGGAAATCTATTACACTGTAGATGGATCAGAACCAAGCGTAGCAAGTCAGCAATATTCAGAGCCTTTTCAAATCGAACAAGCAAGTACTTTGCAAGCAATTTCTATCGATCCAGCTACTGGTAAGAAAAGCGAGTCACTTCGAATTGATGTGGATTTAGCAAAATCAAAATGGGTCGGCTCAACGGAAAAATCTGCCAAAGCAATTGACGAAAACGCCGGGTCTTACTTTACCAGTGAGAATAATATTCTTACCGTGGACTTAGGTGAATCGGTTTCTTTGAAAGGTTTCACCTACTTGCCTATGCAGGGAAGATATCCAAGTGGGTTTATTACCAATTTTGCGTTTGAAGTAAGTGAAAATGGCACTTCATGGAAGCAGGTAGCTTCAGGAGAATTTTCAAATATTGTCAATAGTCCAATCGAGCAAACCATCAGATTTGATGCTGTGAATGCACACTTTATCCGCTTGAAAGCAACCAAAACTGCAGATGGAAATCCTGCGACTTTCGCGGAAGTAGGAGTTTTGACAAAATAATATCAGAAAGTAAAATATAATGAAACTCCAATTAGGTCTAATTCTGGGAGCTACTCTTTTGCTAGCTTCCTGTGCCAAAGAAGAAAAAAAGGTTGCTCCAACTAAGCCCAATGTTATTGTTATCCTTTCGGACGATCAAGGCACGCTGGATTTGAATAGTTATGGTTCAACTGATTTATCCACACCAAACCTTGGCCGATTGGCAGCTTCGGGAGTACGATTCACTCAATTCTATGCTGTGGCGCCGGTTTGCTCACCCTCCAGAGCTGGACTTTTGACGGGAAGGTATAATTACAATGCAGGTCTCTATGGAAACGTGGATATTCCTGCTCATGACCCGGAAGGAAAGTCAGGTATGCCAACCGAGCAAATTACTATGGCTGAGCTATTCAAACCGGCAGGTTATAGAACAGCTTCCATTGGTAAATGGCATTTGGGACATACCCCAGAACAGCTTCCAAACGGTCAAGGTTTCGATTATTTCTTCGGGCACCAAAGGGGTTGTATCGATAATTACTCCCACTATTTCTTCTGGAGCGGGCCAAATCTTCACGATTTGTATCAAAACGAGAAAGAAATCTATCGTCCTGGAGAATTCTTTGGCGACTTGATGGTGGAGGAAGTGAAGGAGTTTACTCAACCTTCGGCAGATCCCTTTTTCATCTATTGGGCGATCAATATGCCTCACTATCCATATCAGGGCAGACCTAGTTGGTTGGAGCATTATAAGGATTTACCAAGTCCGCGTAAGGAATATGCAGCTTTTATTTCCACGTTGGATGAGTTGGTAGGAAATGTATTGGATCATTTGGAGGAAACGGGTCAGTTGGATAATACAATTATCGTCTTCCAATCCGATCATGGACACAGCACAGAAGAACGTGCCTATTTTGGTGGAGGTAATGCCGGGCCCTTCAATGGCGCAAAGTTCAGCATGCTGGAAGGAGGTATCCGAGTACCTGCGATCATTTCCTGGCCAGGTGGTGATCTTCCCAAAGGCGAAGTAAGAAATCAATGGGCTGGAAGTGTGGATTGGTTTCCCACACTTGCTGACTTGGCAGAAGTAGAAATGCCAAATGCAGCGGATATGGATGGCATCAGCTTAAGAGATGTCATTTACGATAACGCACCTTCTGGACATGATGTGATGCATTGGGTTACTGGCAACCCTGAAGTAACTACCAACTCTTGGGCAGTTCGAAAAGGACCGTGGAAACTACTTGGCAACCCTCGTGATCCTGCCAAGAAATTGACATTTTCCGAGGAGGACGAACTCTATCTGGTCAATTTGTCTCAGGACAGCACGGAATCCAAAAATCTAAAATTGGAATATCCTGAGGTTACAGCAGAATTATTACTTCTACATGAGGATTGGCTTAAAGGAGTTTTGGACTCCAAATCAAAATAAGGTGGAAATTAATAATTGATTTGTCTATTTTGAAGGCAAAGTTTATTACCCATAACTTAGTTATAACATGAACAGACGAATCGCACTTAGGCATCTCGCGCTGATTTCTGGAGGACTTGCCCTAATTCCTTCCTGCGACTTCAGCTCAGACGATATTCTTGCCGCATATGAAAATCTCAAGGTTACTGCTTCGCAAAAGCAACTTTTGGGAGACATCTCCAATACAATAATACCAGCAGGTGAACTCAAAGGTGCTTTAGAGTTGGAAGTACCTGACTTCATTCTCGTAATGGTGAATGATTGTATGACTTCGGATAATCAGGTTCTTTTCAGTACCGGATTAGCAGCTTTTTCTGAATACGCCAAGAATACATCAGGCAAAAAATATGATAATCTCAGTAGCAAGGAGAAAGAAGATCTGATCCAACAGGGAATTGATTTGAAGCCTGCTGAAACGCCTGAAGGTGAAAAAGAACGAGCTATCTCTTATTTCCTTAATACAACCAAGAGATTAACCATGCAGGGCTATATGGCCTCAGAGTATATTCAGACAGAAATTATTCCTTACTCACTTATTCCTGGACCATATAATGGTGCAGCGCTAATCTCAGAAACTCAAAAACCTAGAATCAATGGCTAATCTGAATATCAGAAACAAACAGGAACGAACGTATCAAGCCATAGTCGTAGGTTCTGGAGCCAGTGGAGGATGGGCAGCCAAGGAGTTTGGAGACTTGGGGGTGAAAACTCTTTTGCTCGAAAGAGGTAGAAATGTAGAGCATATCAAGGATTATCCTACCACCAACCTTCTTCCTTACGAATTCAAGCATAGAGGAAAATTACCCCAAAAGGTCCTCGATGAAAACCCTATTGTTTCTAAATGCTACGCCTTTGGAGAAGATTCTGAGCACTTTTTTGCCAAAGATGCTGAGCAGCCTTACATCCAGGAAAAGCCATTTGACTGGATTAAAGGATATCAGGTAGGTGGAAAATCCCTTCTTTGGGCTAGACAAGTTCAACGCTGGTCAGACTATGATTTCGAGGGTCCAGCGAGAGATGGATTTGCGGTGGACTGGCCGATTCGATACAAGGATATTGCTCCATGGTACAGCCATGTGGAAAAGTTTGCGGGTGTTTCTGGAAATCTTGATGGACTAGATACGTTGCCTGATGGGGAATTTTTGCCTGGATATGATTTAAATATTGTAGAGAAGCATTTTGCCCAAAAGCTAAAAGAAACCTATGGTGGGGATCGACATATGATTTCTGCCAGATGTGCGCACATTCATGAGCCAAGGCCAGAATTTACTGCACAAGGAAGAGCTTCTTGTCAAAACAGAAATCTTTGTCAACGCGGATGTCCTTTTGGAGGATATTTCAGTAGCAATTCTTCTACGATTCCCTGGGCTTTGAAAAGTGGAAACGTAACGCTAAGACCAGATTCGGTGGTCCATTCCATTATTTACGACGATAAAAAAGGTAAGGCAACTGGCGTTAGAGTAATTGATGCACATACTAAAGAAGTTGAAGAATTCTATGCAGATGTAATCTTTATCAATGCTGCCGCGATTAATTCCAATGCCATTTTGATGAATTCTACTTCTGCTAGATTCCCTAATGGACTTGGAAACGACAGTGGGGTTTTGGGTAAATATTTTGCTTTCCATAATTACCGTGCACAAGTAAATGGCTCTTACGAAGGATTTATGGAATACACCACCACAGGCGGACGTCCTACCAGTGGTTATATTCCTAGATTTAGAAACGTGAAAAAGCAGGAAACCGATTTTTTACGTGGTTATGCAGGGGGATTTAGTGCTTATAGAGGTGGAGGCTACGTAGCTGACGCGAGAGTAGGAATGGATTTGAAAAATAGCATGCTCAATAAAACTCCGCCTGATGGACCTTGGAGAGTTGGCTCACATATGATGGGAGAGACTATCCCTAAAGAGTCGAATTACATTGCTTTGGACAAAGACAGACTTGACCCCTATGGTTTACCTACCTTGAAATTCAATGTGTCTTACGATGACAATGATGAGAAGATGATCTTGGATTATCAGGAGCAGGTTTCCGAAATGTTTGAGAAAGCAGGATTTACAGACATTAGGGTAAATGACGATCATAGAACCCCAGGATTGGATATTCACGAAATGGGGGGCGTAAGAATGGGCAAGGATCCAAAAACGTCTATGCTCAATGGCAATCATCAGCTACATGCCGTCCCAAATGTATATGTGACCGACGGTGCTTGCATGACTTCTACCTCTACCCAAAATCCTACATTGACCTACATGGCATTTGCAGCGAGAGCTGCGCACCACGCAGTGAATGAAAGCAAGAAAGGTTGATTGAGCATTCAATTGATTGGTAAAAACCCTTAGGAAAACTTGTATTCCTAAGGGTTTTTTGATTTTGAACAGTAATAAAAAATTGCTGGAAGTGTTGGTTTTCAGAGGTTTTCATATAAAAGTCTTGATTAATTGGTTAATTGACTTAGAATTTGAACAAAATAGGGGTTAACGCGTGTTAAAAATCAGGTTTATAAACCAGCCCACACAAATATGAAATCGAGCACTCCTTTATCCTTTCTGGAAGATGTTAAAAAGAGCGAGATTCCTTGTGGCCTTTTATTGAAAATTATTTGCACATGAAAATAGGCATTGTTTGCTACCCGACCTTTGGAGGTAGTGGAGTAGTAGCGACAGAATTAGGTAAAGGTCTTGCGAAAATTGGTCATGAGGTTCATTTCATTACCTATAAGCAACCTACCCGATTAGACTTTTTTAGCGAAAATCTATACTACCATGAGGTGGATATAAAAAGTTATCCTCTTTTTGAACATGCTCCCTATGAGCTGGCTCTAGCTAGTAAAATGGTTAGTGTAGTTAAGTACGAAAAATTGGATTTGCTCCACGTTCATTACGCTATTCCTCATGCATCTGCTGCATACATGGCTAAGCAAATTCTGAAAACTCAAGGAATTCAAATTCCTGTAGTGACTACCCTTCACGGTACAGATATTACTTTGGTGGGTAAAGATCCAAGCTATGAGCCGGTTGTTACTTTCAGTATCAATCAATCCGATGGAGTTACAGCCGTTTCTGAAGACTTAAGGAAGGAAACTTATGCTTTTTTTGATATACAGCGTGAGATTGAAGTCATTCCAAACTTTATTGATTTGGAACGCTTCAAACGACAAAAGAAGGAGCATTTCAAATTGGCAATTTGTCCAAATGGTGAAAAACTTTTGGTGCACACCTCAAACTTTAGAAAAGTAAAGCGGGTCGAGGATGTCATTAGAGTATTTTATGAAGTCAGAAAAGAAATTCCAGCCAAATTATTATTGGTAGGAGACGGTCCTGAAAGAGATAAGATGGAGCGGCTTTGTCGAGAATTGGGTACCTGCGATGATGTCCGTTTTCTTGGAAAGCTAGATGCAGTAGAAGAAGTACTTTCTGTTGCGGATTTATTTTTGATGCCTTCTGAGAAGGAAAGTTTTGGACTGGCAGCATTAGAGGCAATGGCATGCGAAGTGCCTATTCTTTCCTCAAATGCAGGGGGGATTCCAGAACTAAACGTGGATGGAGTCACCGGTTTTGTTTCAGAGATTGGAGATATCAAGTATATGAAGGAAAAAGCGCTCTTTATTTTAGATGATGCAAACCTTCCTACCTTCAAAAAAAATGCCTTGGCAAGAGCTCAGGAATTTGATATTTCCAATATTCTACCACATTATGTTGCATATTATCAAAAGACTATCGAATCAACAATGGCACAGATTTGATTAAAAACTGATTATTGTCATTAATTTTTCAGTGACAAAAGGCCGTTTTGAATTATCTTTGCATGTAGGTTCTTAATTGGATCTCAGAATTTTAGTAAAATTAGAATTAGTAGCGTATGAAAAAGATTGGAAGATTGGATAAGCCGGACAACTTTGGCACAGCCCAGATGTTCACCAACCCTATTCTTGAGAGGTTAACCCGGACACCGATTTGGATGCCAATTGCCATATTTATCCTTTTGGGCGGTGTTTCTATATATTTTGGTATTGAGAAAACATCTGTAAGCATTGGAACAGCAGTCGTGTTATTTATAGTTGGCTATATTGGCTTCACTTTAGTGGAATATCTGATGCACAAGCATTTTTTCCACATGGAGCCGAATACCCCTATCAAAGATAAATTGCAATACACTGTACATGGCGTTCACCATGATTATCCTAAGGATAAGTATAGACTGGCAATGCCTCCATTTGTGAGTGCTGCCTATGCAGCTATACTTTATCTTATATTTAAATTGACCATGGGAGATTTGGCTTACTACTTCTTGCCAGGTTTTCTGTTAGGATATGCATTATATCTTGGCATTCACTATTTGGTGCATGCTATGCAGCCACCAAAAAATTTCATGAAAGTTCTTTGGGTACATCACGCTATTCATCATTATAAAGATCCAGATGTAGCATTTGGAGTGAGTACGCCATTATGGGATTATATACTAGGTACTATCCCTAAGAAAGATTAATAATCATAAACCTCTCAAATTTGAGAGGTTTTTTCTTTACGAGTTATGACGAAAGTTTCGATTATAGGATTAGGGTGGATTGGCTTGCCACTAGCTCATTTGCTTCAAAAAGCGGGTCATTCTGTCATAGGAAGTACTACGAGTGAAGAAAAAAAGAGGGAGATTCAGGATCAAGGAGTACAGGCTATTCAATTTGCACTTGTACCTTTTCCTCAAGGCAAAGCTTTTCAGCAACTGTTCACCAGCGAAGTGCTTGTCATTAATATTCCTCCTAAATCACGTACTACTGACGGTAAATTTTATTTAGAGCAAATGAAATACCTGCGGACTATGATAGATCAAGCAGGAATTCAAAAAGTACTTTTCGTTTCAAGTTCAGGCGTTTACCCAAGTGAATCTAGAGAAGACCCGTATAAGGAGGGGGAAGAGCTTACCGCAAAAACGACAGGAAATTTAACCCTGTTGAAAGGGGAGCAAACATTTAAGAATGCGACTGAGCTGACTATTGTTAGGTTTGGTGGGTTGATTGGCGATGATAGAATTCCTGGCAAATATGTGGCAGGTAAAGAAAATGTAGCCGGGCATACGCGTGTAAACTTCATCTATAGAAGTGATGCTGCTAGAATGCTTGCTTGGATAATAGAAAAAGAACTTTGGAATGAAACCTACAATGGTGTTGCGCCTGTGCATACAGTAAGAAAAGACATCTATGACCAAAATGTACGTGAATTGGGTTTTGAGCCTCCGAGCAGTTACCAAAATGCTTCTGGAAGTATAGATCGCCTTGTGTCAGGAGAAAAAATACTACAAACAGGTTTCGAGTTTGATTTTCCAAACCCTCTTCACTTCCCTTATTTTAAAACCAACTAATGTAGTTTTGCTCCATTTGGTACCTGCCTTTCCACTGAGGTCAATACAATATTTCCCTCCTCGTCACTGAATCCGGTGATCAGGATTTCTGACATAAAATCAGCAATCTGTCTAGGTGCAAAGTTGCACACACAAACCACTTGTCGCCCTATTAAGTCTTCTGGTGTATAATGAACCGTGACTTGTGCTGAGGATTTTTTAACACCAAGTTGCTCACCTAAGTCTACCCAAATTTTAAAGGCTGGTTTTTTAGCTTTTTCAAACTGTTCTACCCGCAGAATTGTACCGACGCGTAATTCTATTTTGTCAAAATCTTTGAACTCAATCGTTTGCATAGTTAATTTTTTTCCTAATTTTATGAGCCCTTTACAAAACCTTTTGTTAAAGAAAAAGGTTACATTAGCCGTATATGATCTTAAAAACTGTTTTTTCCATTAAAAATTTAACCGTTTTCGGCATCGCTGCATTTGGTTTATGCCTCTGGGCTGGCGATTCCATGGCTCAAAGCGAACGGGAGAAATCAGAAATTGAGCGTGAGAAACCAATTACTAAGCCATTGTCAGAAAATCACTCGGATCAAGTTGATATGCCATTGCAAGACAACTTTTCTCCTGCTTCAACTGCTCCTACTCCTATTGTAAAAACAGTTTCTCCGAAAAAAGCAGAAAATCAAGTAAGTGGTGAAGGTAAAAAAGTCGAACCTACACCTTCGACATTATCCTTCAATATTTTTCTTTATATCGTAGATAAATTCAAGGCTGACTAATCAGCCTTTTTTCAAGAAATCTTCTAAATCTTGGATACTTATCATTCCTTCATAATAGGCTCTTCCAAATACAATCGCTGAGACTCCCATGTCTCTAAGCCTTCTGAAGTCATCGATTCCTCTTACTCCTCCGCTTGCTGCCAAATTAATCTGTGGAAATTTGTCCAATACACTTTGAAAGAGTGCAAAGTTGGGCCCCTCCATTACCCCATCTCTAGTTATGTCTGAGCATTTCAGATATTTTAACCCTCTTTCATAAAAGAAATTAATGTGATCGAATAGGTCAATTTCCGTTTTTTTCAGCCATCCTCTGATTTTTATTTTATTATCAATAGGATTGGTATCGGCTGCCAGATTTACTTTTTCCCTCCCATAGCTAAGTAAAAATTGGGCAAAGCGCTCCGGGTGATTTGCCGCCATAGAACTCACGGTAATGGTATTGGCACCGAATTCGAAGCATTTAATCACATCACCATGAGTGTAGATTCCGCCTGTAAAATCCACTTTCAGATTTGTATATCCTACAATAGCTTCCAAGATATGGTAGTTTTTTGGCTCTCCTCTACGTGCGCCATCCAAATCAACCAAGTGCACTCTCTGAATCCCTATAGATTCAAAGGCTTGTGCAATCTCCAGAGGATTATTGGAAATTACTTCTTCAGTAGAAAAATCGCCTCTTTTAAGTCGGACACATTTTCCATTAATAAGCCATATGGAAGGGATAATTTCAAACATCTTATAATTATTCAGGTTTATGGGTACTACGATTTAGCCTAAAGATAGTACGGACTGGCACTTTTCAGCTTACCTAATATGCAAATCTTTTAGGATAAGTCTACTTTGTAAGACTAACTATACTCAATAAAAGGAAAGTTAATACTTCAATTTAGCAATTTTCCCTTGTGCTCCAGATGCCCAAATTGAGCCATCTGCATGCCCCATTTTTACTGCATGAAAACCTTCGTCGGAAAATTTCTGCCAGGTAATACCAGCATCCTTAGCGAAGTCCGAACCGCCCGGTCCTACGGCTATCAGCCATTTCTGCATTGGAAAGTACACAACACCAGATCGGTATCCTCCAGGTTCCTGCTCTGGAATTACCCACTCTTTTGTATTGGAAACAAAAATCCCGGATACTCCTTGTTGTAAATCCTCTTTCAAATAATCTCCGCCCACTCCTACTATTTCACTTCCTCCAATGCTAGTAATCGAAAAAATCCCCTGAGAGGACTCTCCCTGAACAAATGGACTTGTAAACTTCTCCCATGTTCCGCCCAAATCATTCGAATAATGTAGATTGGACTCAGTGCCGCCTGTGCCTATCCATAGCTGGTTTCCTTCAGCCAAAAGTGAGGTTGCGCTGGCCGCAAAAGCCGCTTCTCCTTCAGCAGCTCCAGGCAATGAATCCAGTGGATACCAAGTATCTCCTTGATTTGCTGTTTGCAGGATAGTCCACTTTCCTTCGCTGGGATCACCAATCACAAATCCCCTGGTTTCTGAAGAAAAACTAATTCCATCCAAGAAAGCCAACTCATTTTCCTGATGCTTTAATTCCCAAGTTTCACCTCCATCTATTGTCTTGTAAATCACGGCTGGCTGACCTGCCGAAACAGCAACGGCCGTCAGCGCATCAAAAGCATGAATGGATCTAAAATCTACCGTGTCCAGTCCGGCTATAACGCCATGCTGCCAGGTTTTGCCACCATCTAAGGTGCGCAGCCAAGTTCCATTGCTACCACTTGCCCACGCGATATCCCCTGTGAGTGGAGCTAGCCCTCGTAGGGAGGATTGGATTGGAGTTTCCAAAATATCCCATCCAGTGGGCATTTCAGCTAGGTTTTCCTCAGATTTTTTGCAGGAAAAAAGCGCTATCAATAATGATAGCGCCAATAATTTACTTTTAATCATTTTATTCTAAAATCAGACTACATCAACTTTTCTATAGGCTTGGATCAATGCTTTTTCACCTTCTATTCCAGGAGAGGCATTTCCATGCTCCATACCCATCACACCTTTGAAACCTTTTTCACGGATGTATTTGAATACATTGCTATAATTGATTTCTCCGGTTCCTGGTTCCTTTCTGCCTGGATTATCTCCAATTTGTATATAAGCAATTTCTTCCCAGGTTTTTTCCATAGTAGCTATTAGGTTTCCTTCATTACGCTGCATATGGTAAATATCATAAAGGATTTTGCAAGCAGGGCTATCCACACCTTTGCAGATCATATATGACTGATCAGCATGACGTAAAAAAAGATCCGGGTTGTCGCTCAAAGGCTCCATGACCATAACTAATCCATGTGGCTCCAGTACCTCAGCTCCACGCTTAAAAGCTTCAATTACATTGCCTGTTTGCACTCCTATAGGGAGATTTCTCTCAAAATATCCAGGAACGACAGTCATCCATTTTGCGCCTACGCGCTTGGCTACTTCTACAGATTTTTTACACGTATTGACAAAGGTGTCTATGAATTCCTGCTTACCTGTTGTGAGAGAAACTTTCCAGTTATCTCCACCTTCTATCACAAAAACTCCCATTCTCATACCAAGTGATTCCAGCGTTTTGCCAATCAAAGCTTGCTCTTCTTCTGATCTACGAAGCATTCCATTGTCTTCCAAAGATCTAAAACCTTGATCCGCCATGAATTTCAATTCATCGACAATCCCTCCTGGAGCAGAATTTCTAAACATTCCGAAATGTGGTGCAAAATCCATATTGAAGGTTGGCTCTGCATTTCCAGCAGCAAAGGAGGGCAGACTCATAGCTCCAGAAACACCCAATAGGGTGCTTCCAAGGCCTACTTTTTTTATAAATCCTCTTCTTTCCATTATTAGATTACTTTGGTTTTACCAGGAATGGCATGAGGATAAAACATGTCTTCCCCAGGCAAAACCTTAGGCATTGCATCCCATGCTAGTGTATCTGGCATCAAGTCAATTTGTCCATTCAATGCTTCATCGAATGTTAGTGGCTTGCCTGAGTAAGTTGCATATCTACCCATTATTGCAGTCATGGTACTATTTGCAGCATTTTGCGCATCTGCAAATTTGTATTCCCCAGCAAACAACGCTGCCCATAGTTGGTCATGCTCAACTTGGTATGGGTTAGGCTGATTTTTTCGGTCATGTTCATACAGCATATTGCCTTTCCAATCTTTCAATATACCATAGTTTCCAGCACTTAAATAAGCTGTTCCTTTGGTACCTTGGAAGCTTTCATCCACACGGTTTTGAGCACCCGGGAAGTGACGGCACTCACTGTGAATCACAGTTCCATCAGCATAGGTGTAAGTCAATACGTGGTGATCAAAGATTTCTCCGTTTTCCTTACCTGTACGAATCAATCTTCCGCCGGTACCTTCAGCTTTCACTGGTGGCCCTTGCTTCACCCAGTTGGCCACATCGATGTTGTGCACGTGTTGCTCATTAATATGGTCTCCGCAAAGCCAGTTGAAATAATACCAGTTTCTCATTTGGTATTCCATCTCAGTTTGACCTGGCTGCCGCTCTCTCACCCAAACACCACCATCATTCCAATACACTTGACCGTTGATGATATCACCAATGTCACCATTATGGATACGTTTAATAGTCTCAATGTAATTTGCTTGATAGTGTCTCTGAAGACCAACTACCACATTTAGTTTTTTTGCTTTTGCTTCTTCTGCTGCTTTCAAAACTTTACGAATACCGACAGCATCAACAGCAACAGGCTTCTCCATGAAGATTTGCTTACCTTGTTTCACAGCCTCTTCGAAATGCATAGGACGGAAGCCTGGAGGAGTAGCAAGAATGACTACATCTGCGAGCGCCATCGCATCTTTATATGCGTCAAAACCGACAAATTTCGTTTCTTCAGTTACTGCAAGTTTGTCCGCATATTTTTCACTCAAAGCTTTGAATGCATTATCCAAGCGATCTCTGAAGGCATCTGCCATAGCGACTACTTTGATGTTGTGTCCAGTGGCTAAAGCTTGAAAAGTAGCGCCGGTACCACGTCCACCGCAGCCAATTAAAGCAACTTTCAATTCATTCACAGGAGCAGCATAGGCTCCTGGCAAAACAAAAGGAGTAGTCATCAATCCGCCAGTTACCAAAGCAGAGGTTTTGATGAAATCCCTACGTGAATTTTCGATTTTCATAAGTATAGGTATTAAGGGTTAATAATCAGTTATAGGTGCGGCTTGATAATAAGCCATAATTTCTTCCGGACTTGGTGGGATTTGCGGCCTTACCAATCTCAATCCTAGGAATGGTGCTTCGGGAAACCACCATTGACTTTTAGGGATTTGAGGATCAATTCTCTTCCAATCTGGGGAACTCACAAATCGTTTAGTAGAGCTTATTTCAGCAGTTTCTGTATCATAAGAACCTCCACGTACTACTCTAGGATAGAGCTCAGTAGATGGGTTAGTAGGATTCTCAGATGGCGATTGAGCATAGAAGTCAGGCTCGTATTGATCGGAGGTCCATTCGAGCACATTTCCATAGATATCGTAGAGTCCCCACGGGTTAGGTTTTTTCTCTCCAATAGGATGTGTTATCTCTTCAGAATTCTCTTTAACCCATGCATAGTCTCCTAATTTAGATGGGTCATCGCCAAAAAAGAATCGGGTCTTTGATCCAGCCTTTGCAGCGTATTCCCATTCTGCTTCTGTAGGAAGCCTGTAGAAAATACCAGTTTTCAAATACAGCCAGTGGCAAAATTGAATTGCTCCGTACTGCGTCATTCCAATTGCAGGCTTTCCTTCTTTTCCCATACCAAAAGTCATATCCAAATACGGCATACTTGGCCTAGTCAGTCCATCTACTACTTCTCCAATTGGACCCTCAGAAACGGCTAACTCGTAATTTTTATCTAAGAAAAGCTCAAAGGCATCCCAAGTCACTTCATGAGTTCCCATCCAAAAAGGAGCGATTTTCACTTCATGAACCGGCTTTTCATCTGGAGAACTTTCGGATCCCATCATGAAGGTTCCTTCAGGTATGGGGGTCATTTGGAATGTAACTTCTGTGCCAGGAATTTTCTGGGTGTAAGATTCAAAATTGGCATGATTCACATCAAAGCTCATAAGCATCAATGCACCAATTACAAGGGGTTTTGGGTTTGTTTTAAACATGTTTAAAGAAAAAGTCTTTAGCACTAAATATAATAGTATAGGGGTTCTAATTTAATTTGTTTTTGATGGATGGAGCGAATAAATGCTGACTTTGGATTCATCCAAATAAATCATTATCAGGCTTTTGTCTGCTATTATTTTCCTTACATTTCCGGTTAAATCTAATCCGCTTTTAGATTTATCTACCTTGGTAAAGTGTCCTTTTCCATTGCCTAGCAAAACTAGACCTTGACTTGCATCATATTTACCAAAATATAATTTGCCATACCCCGTATTTCCTCCCAGAATCATATCCAGGTTACCATCTCCATTGACATCAACAGCCTCTGAGGCATATACAGGCGAGAATTGAGCTTGTATGGGAAGTTCTTTCGCTACAAATTTTCCAGTTGCATTTTTGGCAAAATAGCTTGTCGCTAATCGGTTGATAAAGATCGAATTAGAGTTTCTTCGTTCTTCAGTTGTAAATAGTTCACTCATTTTTACATTAGCAAAAGACTTGAAATCCAAGTATCTCTTTTTAAGAAAAAGTACCTGACCAAGAATTTCGTCACGGCTTGCAGCTGGGTATCTTTCTCCCTGAACATAGTACCCCAGAAATGCATCAATTGATCCGTTTCCATCAAAATCCTTGTATAAAATCTCTGCAGGCTCTGAACTGCTTGCTTTGATTTGAGTATTAGTGCCCAGATTGCCCGCCAATATTTCTACTATTCCGTCGCCATCCCAATCTGCTAGGGTCAGATTATTCCAGAATCCAAATTCATGCTTTTCGAAGTAGTTCAATGTTGTTTCTTTCCATTGGTTATCTTGGAAGGAAAATATCTGAATTGGCATTGCCTCCCCTAATACGATTAACTCAGGCTTACCATCTTGATCGAGATCTGCCAAACCAGAGTCAGTTAACATTCCTAAATTGACAAATGTAGGTGCGAGCTGCTTAGTTTGATCGCTGAAGTTTCCGCTGCCGTCATTGACCCAGATTCTTCCGCCAAACGAGGTTGGAAACTGACCTGGATTTATTCTAGCGCCTACAAATAAATCGGGAGTTCCATCAAAATTAAGGTCTGCAACTTGTACAGTGCCTGTAGGGAATGATTCAGTGGGGATTGCTTCTGAGGCTAAGGAAAAATTGCCCTTACCATCATTTAGGTATAGTCGATCACGCAAAGCTTCGTCTCCTACATTAAAATCATATACTCCTCCGCTGCCAACAAATAAGTCTAAATTGCCGTCACCATTCGCATCAAAGGCGATTGCGTCAGTATCCTCAGCTTTTGAAGCTGAAGCAAATACACTAGAATTCTGTTTTGCAAATGATCCATTGGCATTCTGTACATAGAATGAAGCGGTGGCATTAGAGCCTGCTCCTACAAAAAGGTCTTCTTTCCCGTCACCGCTAAAATCTGCGAAAACCATGGCCTTTCCATTTCCAGAAACAGGGTTAATCAGAAGTGGTTGTCTTTTGTAATCATTAAAATTTCGTCCGACTTCGGTGTTCAATTCGTTTTTTTGCTTGAGGTAGGTATCATAAGATTTCGGCCTAATGGAAGGAGTAGAAATGGCATCACTTGCGCTTAATTCCAATGTTTGATTTACACCAACCTTATACTGCTTAGTCATTTTTCCGCCAGGCCAGCTCACTTGAATAGAATCTATCTCGGTAATTTTGCCTAAGCCAAAATGAAGAGTAGTAGAAATTGAGGACTGGTATCCTCGGTAAGGATTTTGTTCCAATACCTGAACTGTACTGCCTGTATATAACTCAACTTTAGCTCCAACTGCTGAGGAATTGGTCTCCGATCCTGAAAGTTTAAGATTTAGATAATTTGCTTCTTTCAATTGACTTGCTTGATTTTCAAAAATATAAGCAGGTGAATTGATGTTGTTGATAATAAGATCAAGGTCGCCATCATTGTCAAGATCACTGTATGCTGCTCCGCTACTGTTTGCAGCATGATTGATTCCCCAAGTATCGGTTTGGTTTTGGAAAGCCAGCTTACCTGTGTTTTGGAAAATGTAATTAGTCAAATTGGAGGATGGCATGGTTTTGACCATATTCAGTAAGTCCTCGCGCTTTAATTTCCCTCCTGATGTACGTACATAATTGTCCATGTACTTCAAAAAGTCTTGATTGTTGTAGTCCCTCAAGTAGCCGTTAGTTATGAATAGATCTTTCCAGCCGTCATTGTCAAAATCAGCAAAGAGAGATGACCAGCTCCAGTCGGTATTGGACACGCCGGCCAGCTGTCCTATTTCTTGGAATGTACCATCGCCAGAATTTACATGAAGCATATTTCTCATGTATTGGTGATGAAATCCCTTGTTTACATTCAGTTCAAAAAGCTCAAAATTATCTGGAGCAAGAAGTAGCTTTTGTCTTTCATTTCCCTCTGGTAGCATATCCAACGTAAAAATATCTGGCAAGCCATCGTTATTGAAATCTGCTATGTCATTTCCCATGGAGAAATGCGAAGTATGCCCTAATCGGGCTAGAATCTCATCTTTGAATGTACCGTCCTGCTGATTGATGTATAGGTAATCCGGCATGGAGTAATCATTCCCTATGTAGATATCCGGCCAGCCATCTTGGTTAATATCGGATATTGCGACTCCTAAACCATAGGAAAGGCTTGAGCTTGAAATGCCTGCATCCAATGTGACTTCGGAGAACTTTCCATTTTTATTTTCAAAAAGCTGTGGTCCTGCTTCGTGTTTTTCTTTAAGTAATACTTTAGTGAGATTCACATCCTGATTTTGGATGGATTTGGTGTTATGGTTTAAGATGAATAGGTCAAGATCTCCATCCAGATCATAGTCAAAAAAGCTGGCTGATGTGCTAGGCGCATTGGAAGCTACGCCATATTCTTCTGCCATTTCTTTAAAAAGAGGAATGCCATTTTGGTCATTACCTTGATTCACAAAAAGTTCGTTCGTACGTTTCTCAGTTGGTAAATTCCCAGAGTAGCACTGATAAATGTCTAATTTCTTATCGCCGTTTATGTCGACGAAGACGACTCCCGTCTTCCAGGGACCTGATCTTCCGGTAGCTCCTGAGGCTTGGGCCGTTTCTTTAAATTTGAGATTACCTTGGTTTAGGTATAGTTGATTGCCACTGACATTGGCAGAAAAATAAATATCCTCCAAGCCATCACCATTTAGATCGCCCACTGCTACGCCACCTCCATTGTATAGGTACTCGTACATGAGGACATTGAGGTTTAAGTTCTCTTCTATTCTGTTTGAGAAGGTAACTCCGCTTTGTTCTGGAGTCAATAAGTTAAAGAGAGGTGTGGTATTAGAAGTTGAGGAATTATCAGCTTGGTTGGCCTGGTCTGTTTCAGTGCAAGACGCCATCAATACACTGAAAGCCAAAGCTGTTATGAGATTTCTTTTAGTCATAATCTAAAATAATCTAAGCCACCCCAATGGAATGGCTTAGATCAAATTTATAAGAATACTTACTTTATTCTATTCCAGGATTCTGGATAAGGGCACCATTCCTGTTAATCTCATCTCTGTGGATTGGTACAAAATACATTTTGTCTAGCCAAGTTCTATTTTCTTTTCCAGGGTCAATAGGAAGAACTTTGTAAACGTAATTGTAAAAATCCGTGTCATAACGATAGGTTGAAAGCGTCTTACCTGGTTTAAGTGTACCAGTGATATTGATAATATTCGCTTTGCGACCTAAGGTTTCCTCTGCAATCATCCAGCGACGAGTATCATGATATCTTTGCTCTTCATAAGACATCTCAATTCTTCGCTCATTAATGTAGCGAGCCATCAATGCATCACCAGATTCAGTAATTGCAGGTTGCCCTACACGGAATCTGATTTTATTCAACCACATTCTAGCTTCATCTTCTTGACCAAGTTGTATGGAAGCCTCTACATAGTTCAACACTGCTTCAGTGTATCTTAAGATAGGCCAAGGAACTTCTTGCCAAGTATTCTGATCTACAATTGCTGGATCTGCATCAACAAATTTTCTGGTATAATAGCCAGTGTAACTACCATTCCAGTCTTCAATAGGACTGTTTCTAGTATCCAATCCAAAATGAGTCACTTTAGCTCCAGAACCATCAATTACTTCATAAGTACCTGATTGGATTTGTCCTAAAGGATCTCTGGATTGATTAGCAGAAGATCTAGGCTTCCATTGAGCTCCATCATATAGGATGGACGCATAGAAACGTGCGTCTCTATTTTCATAAGGTGCAGATGCATGTTCAGGATTTGACCAGTCAAACTTTGTACCATCCATCATCTCATAATCATCAACAAGCAATTGAACAGGACTATTACCAGCCCAGTTATTGTAGCCATTTGGTCCATTAAAAAGACCCTGACGCCCACCATTCTCCTGCTTCATGTTAATAAAATATCTACCGAGAATTATTTCATTTTCGCCACCATTTCTTGCCATGGCATTGTTGATATAATTCTGGATACCTTCTTCATGCGATACTGGTTCAGTAAAACCCAAATTATTTCCGCTGGCCATATCCAATACAGCTTTCGCTGCATTCTGGGCTTTCTGCCATCTTTCGGTTCTATTTCCGCTAGGATAAGCAACAAGATCAAGGTTTGGATAGGAAGCCAATAGAGAAGAATTAGCTGCTGCAGTAGGACCATCATGTAGATCACTAGCCGCATATAGTAAGACTCTTGACTTTAGTGCCAATGCTGCAAGCTGAGATGCGCGGCCAGCCACCTTAGGCTTGCCTTCTAATAAAGCAGCTGCTTCAGTTAGATCTTTTTCAATAAAGCTAATAGTCTCGTCCCATGTTGCTCTTGCAATTTCATAGGACTCTTCACCAAGACCATAAGGTCTATCTACAATAGGAACACCACCATAGTATCTGGCGAGTTGCTGGTAGTAATAAGCTCTCATGAACTTAGCTTCACCAAGAAGCTTATCTACTATGCCACCATCGTTAGGAAACTGAGGATCTGATAGGTTCTCAATTGCAATATTTGCTCTACGAATGTAGCTATACATGTTACCCCAGCTGTAGGTATTGTTTACCCAGCCTAAATCAGCAGAGTTAACTCTAGCTTCAGTGATGGTAGTTATACCTCGTCCAGGGTGTGTAAAAATTGCCTCATCTGTTAGGGAAGCAAGTCTTTGCTCGTCAAACCCACCATTTCCAAATCCTTGGTAGATTCCTATTACAAATGCCTCTGCCAAGGCAGGGTCAGTCCATACCGCCGATTGAGAAATTTCCCCAAGCGGTTCTGTATTTAGAAAATCACTGTTACAGCTGGCAATTGTTAAGCTTGCTGCAATCAGAATTACTAATTGTTTAATATTTCTTTTCATTATTTTGGGTTATTTAAAATGAAACAGAAAGACCTGTATTGATTACTCTTGCTTGAGGATAATACTGTCCTGTAGAAGCATCTGACTCTGGATCATACACTTTCGTCTTACTCCAGGTGATTAAGTTCAGTCCATTTACATATAAACGAGCATTTTTGATTCCTATTTTCTCTGTAAGAGTAGCAGGAATATTATAGCCTATCTCTACGTTTTTCAATCTCAAGTAGTCAGATGGTCTAAACCAATAATCATTACCTCCAGACCAATACTGATCATTTCTGTTGGCAAGTCTTGGCTCTGTGCTGCTTGGATTGTCGATTGTCCATCTTCCATCATAGATATCGGATAGGTAGTTACCAATGTTTCCAGACTCACCAGCGCTTATATACTGTCTTGCTCCTAAAGAGCCTTGGAATAGAATCGCTAGATCAAAGCCTTTCCAGTTTGCTCCTAAGTTAATTCCACCTTGAAACAGTGGGATTGTATTATTATCCAATCGTACTCTATCATCAGGAGTAATTTTTCCATCACCATTGTAATCCTTATATTTCATATCACCCGGTCTTAGATTGCCTGTGATAGCAGAATAATCTAAAGTCTCCGAATCAATGGATTGCTGATCTGGGAAGACACCATCGTACTGATAAACTAGGGCTGTGCCCATAGGTCTGCCAGTGGATTGTTGCCACTCAGGCGCTCCTGGAGACTCATCCCAGAACAAAATAGAATTCTTAGCATATCCACCATTTATACTAGCTGTATATTGGAATTCACCTTTACCTCCTCTAATACCCAGATTCAAGTCAAATCCTTTGTTTTCCACTTCTCCAATATTCTCAGCAGGTAAAGAAAGACCTGTTGTCTGAGGGACGGATGCATTTCTCTGCCAAAGGATATTCGTACGCTTGTTGTAGAACAAATCAAACTCGAAGAATATTTTTCCTTGAAGGAACTGACCTTCAAAACCTAAGTTAGAGTTGTTAGCTACTTCCCAAGTAATTGCTTGGTTAGGAACTCTTGTTTCATAGAGAGTTTTAGTTTCAGCACCACCAACTATATAAGAACTAAAGCCATAAGTTGACAAGAATTGATATTCACCAATCTGATCGTTTCCTAGCTGACCCCAAGAACCTCTAACCTTGAAGAAATCAAAGGTTTTTCCTAGAGAATTTTTCCAGAAATTTTCTTCAGAAACAACCCATCCGAGCATTAAGCCAGGGAAGAAACCAAATCGGGTGTCTTCAGGGAAGATGTATGAACCATCATATCTCCAAAGAAACTCGGCTAGATACTTTTCCTTGTAGTTATATGCCACTCTACCGAAGTAGTTCAGACGTGCTCTATTGAAAGCTCCGCCACTATTATCTTTTTGAAGATCGCCACCAGCAAATAGTTGATCAATTGCTGTGGAGATGAAGAACCTTCTGTAAGCACTGAAGCCATTTCCTTCAATTGTTTCGCGGTTCACACCAGCAACCAAATTAATGGTATGCACGTCATTAAAAGTCTTATCGTAATTCAAGACACCTCCTAAAAGGATATTCAATTGATTTGAATTAGACTCATTTAGATTTGGCTCAGCTGGACCTCTTTTACTCGGAACCAATACTGGAGTTACGCCATCTGCCTCGAAGCCATTTCCTTTTTGGTACAAAGTCCAAGGAATTTGCCATCTTTTAGTGGTCTGTATATATTTATCTATGGCTGCAGTACCAGTGAATTTCAATCCTTCAACTCCAGGAATTTTGATTTCCAAGGTACCCGTGGTCTGAATATAATCACGCTTATCATTATCATATCCAGTTTGGTTAGTAGTAATCACCACTGGGTTTTGACCATTTTCAATATCTGGTCCTGGTTTGCCATTTGGCCAGTAAGCAGGCTGATTTGGCTTACCTCTCATTTGCATACGGAAGATCGCTCCGGCCCCTACAGTAGGGAAAAACCTAAATTCCTCTCTAGCTAAGATTCCCAAACCAACTTTCATATACTTATTGATATTAGCATCTAGGTTGATACGGAAATCATATTGTTTGTAGCCGGTAGCGGCATCTTTATAGTATGCATCTTGATTTTGGTAGCCCAAAGAAGTCAAGTATTTAACATTTTCGCTACCACCTACCAACTGTAGATTGTATCTGCTTTGAGGAGACCAATTTTTAAGTGTTTCACCATACCAATCGGTGTTAGGATAATTCCATGGGTCAGTACCGTTTCTATACAACTCTAATTCATCAGGCGAATAAGGAGCAGTTCTTACCTGACCATTTGGTCTGGTGTATTCACCATTTTGCTTATAAGCTTGATTTGCAGCTGCCCACTCACTCGTTGGGAGTTCGTAGATATTGATTTCATTCAATGCATTAGCATACTCAGCAGCATTTAATAGCCCTGGAAGTAATGCTGGCTGAGCAAATCCCTGGTTTACTTGGAATGTCAATTCTGGAGCACCAGTAGTACCTCTCTTGGTTGTTACTAGAATTACACCATTTGCTGCTCTTGATCCGTAGATCGCCGCGGATGCATCCTTCAATACGGAGATATTCTCGATGTCATTTGGATTCAAACGCTCCAAACCACCAGCTCTTGCTGGAATACCATCGATTACTACCAAAGCATTGTTGTTACCTAAGGTATTGGAACCACGAATTCTAATGCCTGATCCATCATAACCTGGTTCACCGCTTCTGTTTACAGCTACCACACCAGCCATACGACCAGCGATTGAGTTAGATAGGTTCATGGCAGGAGATTTCACGAGCTCCTTACCTTTTACCGTGGCTACTGAACCTGTAATCGTTTCCTTTTTCTGCTCACCATAACCTACCACGATAACCTCTTCCAAGGATTTTGTGTCAGGCATCAAGGTAAGATCAAACGTAGATCTGTCTCCTACGGGAACTTCCATATTGGTGAAACCAATAAAAGATAAAACCAGAATATCAGAAGGACCTGATACAGTAAGAGTGAATTTACCGTCAATATCAGTGACGGTACCATTTGTTGTGCCTTTGACAAGAACAGAAGCACCAGGCAGAGGTAAATTATCCTCTCCTGAAATTACCACACCAGACACCTCCCGGGTCTGTGCGAATGCAGTGCTAAGTAGCCCTAGACAAAAAATGATTGTCAGACTAAATAGCTTTAAATGAGTAAAGTTTCTCATTGGCATAGGGGTTTATTATTAATTAATAAAATTTAACAATTCAATTTCCGCCTATGCTTTGGCAAAAGCAAGCTGTTTTTTGCTAATAATTGACTGAATTTTGACTCAATTGGGGCTCAACTATAGTCTTAACAGCTCAATATTGTGTTATTTGGTGAAAAGTTGTATAATAGCTATATGTCAACTGAAAGACATAGTGCTAGCCACCCCCTAAAAATAGCCCTGGATTAGGATGCAATCGATTTCTAAAAGTGATTTCTACAATCGGTTGACTACAGCTTTTTTAGGAATTTTTAAAGACCACATTCCTCTCAATTGTCCCAGTCCAAAACCTCTTGCCAAATCATTCGGATAAAGAGAATCTATTTTATCTAAAAGCTCTACTTCTATATCATTCTTCACCTCGCCATGGCATGCCAAACAAAATTCCGAAGGAATAACAATTGCCTTAGTATAAAGTAAAATATCTCCGCCTTCAATTTTTTGAATATTCGGCTCATTTTCTATGCTGTTTTCTACATTATATTGATATGCATCTAGGATTTGAGATTCCTCTGCTGTTGGCAGGTTAGCTTGATTCCTTGCACGGAAAGAAGTTCTACGGATTTGCACACCATATTTCTCACTTAGCTCGCTGACAATCGGCGCTGCATTTACATTACAAAAACTAATAGCACCTCCAAACCCTTTTTCTTCAACTGCTTTGTGTAGGCTGGACATTAATTGTTGTTGCGCTACGGTACTTATGGAGTCTCCCCAAATCAATGCTTCTTGCGTAATTTGGGCTTCTGAAAGTTTTTTTGCTTCCATAGAATTATTCACTTTGTCAAATACCTCTTTGGAAATACGCTCTCGAGGGCCACAGGAAACCAGAAAAACAATGGCCAAAAGAAAATATGGGAAATGCTTCATGAGATTGAGTAGTATAGGGAATATAAATTTACTAATCATTATTGGCTTTTTATTTAAGCTGCCAGAAACGCTCTAAGTTAATTCGTCCAAGTGGCAAGGATCACTTTGAGAAGACTTTAAATAACTTATTTTTGTTTTATTCAATTATGAAGATGCAAAAAATCGTAGGTCTGTTTTTTTTAGGGATGCTGGTTAGCACGCAGCTTTTTTCCCAAACTTGGGCCAGAATGCAAAGCTGGGGCCTTGACCTTGAAGCCATTATCTGGGTGGATGAAAATGTAGGGTACAGCGTTGGTGAAAACCTGATAATTAAAACAGCAGATGGCGGTACTACTTGGCAAGAATTGCAGGTAAGTTATGAGGGAAAACTTCTTGATGTAGCCTTTTGGGATGAAAGTACAGGAGTTGCAGTGGGAGAGAATGGCTTAATTCTGAAAACTCAAAACGCTGGAAATTCTTGGGCTTCAATTCCATCAGGAATTACACAATCCTTGAAAAATGTAGAAATAGCTTCTGAGAATAAAATACTCGCAATTTCCGAAGGGGGCCAAATTCTCGTCTCTAACAATAAAGGAGAAACTTGGGCACAGCAAACTTCTGGGACTACCCAGAGCTTGAATAACCTCAGCTTTGTCAATACTGACACTGCCTATATAGCCGGGGATCAGGGTGTGATTTTGAGAACATATAATGGAGGTAGTCAATGGTCCACATTGAATTCTGGCCTCTCCTCAAATCTTAATGGAATTGCTTTTTCAACATCTTTATTAGGCTATGCTGTCGGGGACGCTGGAATTATTCTGAAGACATTGGATGGTGGGGAAAACTGGTTGCCTCAAACTTCGCCAGTAACCACTGATTTGAAGAAAGTCGCTATTAGCCCTTTAGATAATCGTATTGTTGCAATTGTAGGGGATTCGGCCACCGCGCTCCGTTCTACTAATTCAGGAGCAACATTTGGAAAAGCAAATCTAGGCACCACGAACATCAGAAATGTCAAAGGTTTACATTTTAAGCCTGCTAGCAATCTAGTATATGCAGTTGGACAGGATGGCTACATGATTTCTTCAACTAATGCCGGAAGTAGCTATACCCAGCGACTGGCAGGTATCCGAAATGATTTCTCTGGAATTGATTTTAAAACAGATCGGGTGGGACACATTATCGGCCAGCAAGGTGCCGTTTATGTGACCTCCAATGGAGCCACCACTGTTGTTTCCAGACCAATTAATGAGCCTCTAGATTTGGTGGGATTAGATTACTGGAATAACTCTTTTGGCTATGTAGGGTCAAACGCAGGTAAAATATTCAGAACATCAAACAGCGGATCCACTTGGGTTCCTGTGCCAGCTCAAACTGCAGAAACCATTACTGGATTTTACCTATTCGCTCCTTCCGTATTGTATGTCACTGGGACCAATGGTTATATAGCCAGATCATTTGACTCCGGCGGAACTTGGGATGCAGCTGGAATTCAAACGAACACCACTGAAAACTTACGAGACGTTACTTATTTTGATTATCAGGTAGGGTTTGCCATGGGTGATAATGGGCAAATCAGCTGGACAAATGGAGGAAATACTTGGGAAAATCTTCCAAAGTTGACATCCGAAAATTTAAATGCGCTTTCAAAATTAGATTCTTCCACTGCCATAATAGTAGGTGACGCTGGGGTTATTCTCAAGTCTGAGGATATGGCAAAAACCTGGCGAAAGATTGATGTTCCCTATACTGAGAATTTCACTTCAGTAGACTTTTGGGATAATTACCTGGGATTTATATCAGGAGAAAATGGCTTGATTTTGCAGACAAAAGACGGAGGAGAATCTTGGATACAAATTCCAACAGGTACAGGTCGAAACCTTTCCGGAGTAAGTGTAGGAACTCCGACTGTTGCCTTTGCCGTGGGAGATGATGGGACAATTTTGAGGTATGAATGTATTCAACCTACCGATCTTTCGGAGATTATCGGAGAAGGTCAACTTTGCCAAACGATAGGGCAATATGCGATAACAGATGCTGCTATTCCCGGCGCCCAGCTCGTCTGGCGTGTAGATGGAGGAGAAATTATTTCAGGCCAAGGTACCTCTGAGATAGAGGTGTTATGGAATACACCTGGAAGAAATGGGGTATTTGTGAGCATGGAGAATTTTTGCGGAAATGGAAGTACATCTTCTCTGGAAGTTATTGTGTCTGCTAGTCCAACATCAACTATTCAGATATCAGGAAATGGCTCTGTTTGTATGGAAGATGTCGAGCTTTACTCTGTCCCAAATCAATCGGGTATAACTTATACATGGGAGATAAACGGAGGGGAAATTACTCAAGGGCAAGGTACTTCTCAAATTCATGTAAAATGGAATACTTCCGGAAGTCAAAGGATAGCTTTGATCCAAGAAAATCAATGTGGAAAGGCTGATCCAGTGGAAAAGCCTATAAGCGTAAATATGCCGCCAGATCAGCCCGGAGAAATACAAGGTGAGATACAAACGGGGCTTTGGCAAGTAGAATATTCTGTTCCAATTCAGGAATCTGTAAATTTCAAATGGAGTATTTCAAATGAAGGAGGCTCAATTCTGCAAGGGCAAGGAACTGAAAAAGTTACTGTCCTTTGGGAAAAGGAAGGAGATTTTCAGCTTAGTGTGACTCCTGAAAATGAATGCAATAATGGAGTAGCCAGAATCTTAAATGTCAATGTAAATGTGATTACTGCCTTGCCGGAGAAAGAGGATTTGAATGTAAACATTTTCCCAAATCCTTCTTCAGGAGCAATTAAAGTGCAATTGGGAGCTGGTAATTATAAGAGCATCCAAGTCATAAATGCCTTTGGACATATCATCCAATCAATCGATTTAGCAAATGGCACAAAGGAAATCACGCTGGAAAATCTGCCTAGAGGAATGAATTTGATCCAGCTCCATACTGAATCAAGTGTAGTAATCAGGAAAGTGATTGTTAATTAATTGGGCTAAAGGCCGAAAATTATTGCTCTCCGCGAATGTTAACATATTGGAAAATATCCCCCACAGTGGAGTTTTTCACGAATGCTTTTTTCAAGATAGCCTCAGGGAAATAACCGGCTTTCTCCAATACATTCATGGATTGGCCATTGAAATCATAGACTTGAGCAAAGATTCGCTCAATGTCAAACTTCTCAAAAATGTACTTAGTGTAAAGTTTTACAGCTTCAGTAGCGATTCCCTTTCCCCAAAAAGGCTCACCTACCCAGAATCCTAATTCCATATTGGTGCGGAGCTCATCTTTCCCTCTATCTGATCCCACTGATCCAGCTAGCCTTCCTTCAAACTCCACAGCAAAATTTTGTGGAGGGTTATATTTTTGATTGTGCTCTATCCAGTGACGAGCATCATGAATCGTATAAGGCTGAGGATAACTGTCCTTCAGATTCATTGCAATCTTGGGATTATTGGCCAAAGGATAGAGTTGGTGAAAATGAGCCTCATTCCAGGTCACTAATCTTATTTCTCTTTCTCCGGTGATAATCATAAAAGTCTGATGGTTAATTCTTCAAGATAATAGGCTAATCGCAGAATCAATAAAATTCAAGAGTAATTTATACAATTCTTAAGCCTAATCTTCTAATCCGCTGGTATTCATTCGATCAAGATTTTCTGCAAATCGCAGAGCGGATATAAAATCCTCAATATGTCCATCCATTACCTCGGGGAGGTTATACACAGTTTTATTGATTCTATGATCCGTAACTCTTGATTGAGGGTAGTTGTAGGTTCTGATCTTGTCCGATCTGTCCCCAGAGCCAACCATAGATTTACGCTGTGCTCCTACTGCATCGTTGTGTTTGGCAAGCTCAATTTCATATAGCCTTGATCTCAATACTTTCAGTGCTTTCTCGAAGTTTTTGATCTGGGACTTTTCATCCTGACAGGTTACAATCAATCCTGATGGTTCGTGGGTTAAACGAACAGCGGAGTAGGTAGTGTTCACTGATTGTCCACCAGGGCCAGAAGAACAGTATGTATCCTTTCGGACATCATTCATGTCGATATTTACTTCTACTTCATCCATCTCTGGTAAAACTGCCACAGATGCTGCCGAAGTATGAACTCTCCCTTGGGATTCCGTAGCCGGTACGCGTTGTACTCTGTGCACTCCAGATTCGTACTTCATCCGCCCATATACGTCATCTCCGCCTGAGATGGTGGCGATGATTTCTTTGTATCCTCCAGCAGAGCCAAAAGTCAAATCCAATACGGTCAGCTTTAAATTTTGCATTTCGCAGAAGCGCTCGTACATACGGAATAAATCGCCAGCAAAAATGGATGCTTCATCACCTCCGGCACCACCTCTAATCTCAAGGATACAATCTTTCGCATCATTGGGATCCTTAGGTATTAAAAGCTGCTTCAATTCATTCTCAAGCTCTTCTTTCTTTGGTCGTAATTCGTCTAGCTCTGCTTTGGCCATTTCTCTGAAATCAGGATCTTTTTCCTTATCCAATAGCTCCTTTGAACTAGCTATATTTTGCAGTACTAAGCTGTATTCATTGTAGACATTTACAATTTTTTCCAAGTCCTTATATTCCTTGGTTAGTTTGGTGTACTTGCTCATATCGGCCATAGACTCAGGCATAATGATCAATTGACCTACTTCTTCGAAACGTTCTTTGATTGATTGTAATTTGTCTAGCATAGTATTTTTTTCGCTGCGCAAAAGTAGGCAAATTTATCCGGAGGCAGAATATACATCCTAAGTAATAAATTTGAAAAGGAGTAGCGTTTTATACTACCAAATCGTCTCAGAGCTATGAAACAGGTTCCGGTTTTACTCATTTTAATAATTTCCCTTTTTACCATGGCTTGTGAAAAGGAAGAGCCTAATAAGAGCTGCATTGACAAAGACAAAATTAGGGAAGGGCCTTGCACTTTGGAATATGTTCCAGTTTGTGGATGTGATGGCAAAACCTATGGGAATGCTTGCGCTGCTGATATGGCAGGTGTTACTTCTTGGACTTTAGGTGCATGTAATTAAAGAAGGCTGTCCGATTGGACAGCCTTTTATGTTATTCTACAGTTACAGATTTAGCCAAATTCCTAGGCTGATCTACGTTACAACCTCTCATCACTGCTATGTGATAAGAAAGTAGCTGAAGAGGAACCACAGCCACTAGAGGAGCAAAGGCCTCGTGAGTTTCAGGAATTTCAATCACATGATCAGCAATGGCTTTTACCTGCGTATCTCCTTCGGTAACAACAGCGATCACTTTTCCTTTTCGAGCTTTCACTTCTTGGATGTTGCTTACCACTTTTTCATAGGAACTATCCTTAGTTGCTATGAAGAAAACTGGCATTTCCTCATCAATTAAGGCGATCGGCCCATGTTTCATTTCTGCTGCTGGATATCCTTCTGCATGGATATAAGATATTTCTTTCAGCTTTAACGCTCCTTCTAGCGCTACCGGGAAATTATACCCTCTACCTAGGTAAAGTGCATTTCTCACATCCTTGTATTCCTCTGCGATATATTTGATTGCTTCATTAGATTTTAACGCTTGCTCAACTTTTCCTGGAATTGCCTCAAGTTCGTATAGAAGCTGAATGTATTTGCTCTCTGTTAACGTACCTCTTTGATAGCCAAGTTTAAGCGCCATCATAGCTAAAATAGAAATCTGAGCGGTAAAAGCTTTGGTGGAAGCTACGCCAATCTCAGGTCCGGCGTGAGTATAGCAACCTGCATGGGTAGCTCTAGGAATGGATGAGCCTACTACGTTACAAACTCCAAAAATTGTGGCTCCTTTTGATTTGGCAAGCTCAATAGCGGCCAAAGTATCTGCTGTTTCCCCAGATTGAGAGATCGCAATTACAAAGTCTTTTTCTCCTATAACTGGATTTCTATACCTGAATTCTGAAGCATATTCCACTTCGACAGGTACTCGGGCAAATTCCTCGAATAAATATTCAGCGACTAGTCCAGCATGCCAAGAAGTACCGCAGGCAGTGATGATAATCCGCTCAGCGTTTTGGAATTTATTCATATAATCCCGCAAACCTCCAAGCACTAAACGCCCTGCTTTAGCATCCAAGCGACCTCTTAAGCAATCCGCGATTGACTTGGGTTGCTCATAGATCTCCTTCATCATGAAATGCTCGTATCCACCTTTTTCGATGGCTTCCAGCTCCATTTCCAGTTTATTGATGTAAGGATTGGTTTCTACATTCTCTATATTCTTTATAAGAAGGCGATTATTACGGATTACTGCGATTTCAAAATCATCCAGATAAATCACTTTGTTCGTGTACTCTACTATTGGTGTAGCATCAGATGCTAAGAAATATTCATCTTCACCTACCCCAATTACCAAGGGGGACCCTTTTCTTGCTGCAATAAGTGTGTCGGGCTCATCCTGATTGATTAGAACAATCGCATATGCCCCGACTACTTTGTGAAGCGCAAGTCTAAGAGCCTCCTCTAGGCTACAATGATTGTTTAATTGAATGTCTTCAATAAACTTAATAAATACTTCAGTATCTGTATCTGATTGGAAGGTGTATCCTTTTTTGGACAAGTCTTTCTTTAGAACCTCGTAGTTTTCAATGATTCCATTATGAATCATTGCAATTTTTTGTGAAGATCCGCAGTGTGGGTGAGCATTTACATCATTAGGCTCTCCGTGAGTAGCCCAGCGCGTATGGCCAATTCCAATTTTGGATTCTAAATTGGAGGAGCTGTGTAGAACTTTTTCTAATTGAGCTACTTTACCCTTCTTTTTATAGACAGTAAGGCCTTTATCATCTAATAGTGCAACACCTGAGCTATCGTAGCCCCGATATTCTAATCTTTTAAGTCCTTTGATAATAATAGGTAAAGCTTCTTGCTGTCCTACGTAGGCTACAATTCCACACATAAATAAAAATTCTTTCTGTTTGTTTGAACTTCGACAAAGAAACAGCTTTCGTGCCATAAAAAAAATCCACTTCCTATAAATTAGAAAGTGGATTAAGTGTTCTTTATTAAAATACCTCTGCTACCTGGATCTAGAGTAAATCACTTTAACCTTTATTTTATTGTTGTTTACTACAAACTGGCTTAACGATTTTCTAAATGGATCACTACTGGTGTTAAGTTTTCCGCTTATATAACCTCCATAAATTAGCCAATCTTTCCTTGTGAGATCACCTCTAAATAACGCATTCACATGTGAGGTGATTAGCTCACTATATTGTTTGGACTCAGTATCATAAAAAACCCTTGCCGGAGCATTTACATTTAATGTTTGATCTCCGTTTTCATTTGTAAATACCTGAGGCTGACCTTCTGCCTGTACGGTATAATAATTCCCAGAGCTATTCTCTAGAAAATCATTGGTATTGTCAGTAAAATAAATTGATAAATAAGTTGGCTGACTTTGCTCATCGGCAAACGGCTCAATTTCTCCAAGTTCAAGAAGTACCTGATTGAAAGTTACTCCCGAAAGTGTATCCAAAAACTCATCAAACGGACTGGTATCCAATTTGATAACCATCCCAAGATTTGATTTTATTCCCACTAAAGGGCCAATATTGTAAGCGGTTTTTGTTTCAGTAACTGAGGAAGTTGGTGTGCCACTTCGATCACTTTTCACTCCGTTGAAGCTTCTGGAAGAGGCTGTGGTAATATTATAAAGGGTAGAAGTAGTATCTCCATCATAGTGGTAGTAAATCTTCAGTCCAGTAGAACTACCCACACCCACTCCTATCGAAGAATTGTCTCCTTTTCTAGCTTTTACAGCTATTCCTGGGAAATAGTCACGGAAGCTAAAGAGATCATTGAATTCAACACCAGTTTTCATTTTGCTGAAAATTTCTTCTGCAAAAGGTTCTTCCACTTGAAAAGATGCAAGGGAATCTGTCGCCTCTCCAAATACAATTTCTCCAGATGAAAACGGGCTAGCCTCATAGGAAAGCTCATCAAAATTGTAATACAGCGTATCCAATATTGGCTCAGTTAGCTTATGGATGGAGAAATATTTCGGTTCATCTAAGTTAGCTCCATCTACACTCAAAATATTGAGATCAAAATGAATAGAATCCAGAATAGCGTCCATTTCTGGTCTATCAGCAGATGAATTAATGTACAATCTAGAATAGCCGGTTCCAGAGGTTTTACCAAAGAAATCATCTTCCTCTTCTCCTACTACCAGTACAGACTGATTTGTAGTATTAAAAGAATCCAGTAATACTACCGTAGCAGGAAGCTCAAACTCCTCGAAAACAACACCGATTTGGTTGTTTCCGGGAGCAAGCTCAATGCCTACAGTGGCAGGGTCACTACATGAACTAATAAGGATAAGGGACGCGATTGCGCCAAAAGCCAGATTAACCGGCGAGATTCGTGTAAATATCGAACAGCTCTTCGTGAGCTTGTGCTTCTGATTCTGCTTCAATGCTGATGTCAAACTTCTTGTCTTTTGAGAAATCCTCGATTAGTTGGTTTAATTCTGCGGAAACTTCACCGCCTTTGACTACCAAGTCAGCATACTCCATGCCCATCTTGATAAATCCTGTAAAGTCTTTGCTCTTCAAAGGTGCTAAAATAGCGTCATCTATATCCACCATCTTAACCTTGTTTAACAAATCATCGCCAAAGGTATGAGAAAATCCGTTGTTGTAGATCGCAAATACAGACTTCGTGTCTTTAAATAAAGGCTCGCTCTTGTAAGTGGTCTTCAAATACATCGGGATCAAGCTGGTCATCCAGTCGTTACAATGCACGATGTCCGGGGCCCAACCAAGTTTTTTCACTGTTTCAATTACGCCTTTGCAGAAGAAAATAGCTCGCTCATCATTGTCCTCATAGAACTTTTGCTGCTTGTCATGGAATACATGCTTCCGCTGGAAATAATCTTCGTTGTCTATGAAGTAAACTTGAAGTTTTGCATTTGGAATGGAAGCTACTTTAATCACCAAAGGTTTTTCCTCTTCTCCTACCGCAATATTAATTCCTGACAATCTCACTACCTCGTGAAGTCTATTCTTTCGCTCGTTGATCAGGCCGAATCTTGGAACCAAAATTCTAATCTCCATTCCACGCTCTTGCATAGCTTGAGGAAGGGATCTTAAGAAATTGGCGACTTCTGATGTTTGGAGAAAAGGGTTGATTTCACTGGCAACGTAGAGGATACGTAATTTGGACATGTTTATTGGATTTTAATGTTGAAGGTGAAAAAACAACTGCGCAAAGATAATAAAAAAAGCCTTAATAGCCTTGTTTTGTTGAATAATAATATACATTTGCCCCTATTTACCCATACTAAACCCTCTTCCAGTGCATATAGTCTATACTGGCGCCGATTGGCAAAAATACTGGCTTAATTCCCTTAAAAGCGATAAAACGATAGGTTTGGTCCCAACGATGGGCGCACTTCATGAAGGCCATCTTGACTTAGTAAGAAAAGCCAAGTCAGAAACGGATATTGTAGTCGTTTCCATCTTTGTAAACCCTACACAATTCAATAATCAGGAAGATTATGACAATTATCCAACTACGATAAACGAAGATTTGGATAAACTTAGGAAAGAAAATGTGGACTTTGTTTTCCTGCCAAAAACAGAAACAATTTATCCTGAAAAACCTGAACTGAGCATTAATTTTGGGGACCTGGAGAATGTCTTGGAAGGCGCTTTTCGGCCAGGCCACTTTAACGGAGTCGGGATTATTGTTTCCAAATTATTTAATATAATCCGGCCTCATAAAGCCTTCTTTGGTCAGAAAGATCTACAGCAAACAGGAATCATTAAGCGATTAGTCAAAGACTTGTCAATGGATGTCCAGTTGGTAATAGTGCCTACCAAAAGAGAGAATGATGGACTAGCCATGTCATCTAGAAATCTGCGTCTTTCCTCCGAAGAAAGAAAGCAAGCATTGATTTTAATTAACAGTTTGGAAAAGGCAAAGCAGGAACTTTTAGCTAGTAAGCCATGGTTTGAGGTCCAGAATCACATTAATCACGATTTTGAGGAAATGCCTTTGGCTAGTTTGGAATATTTCGAACTGATTCATCCTGAGAGTTTTACAAGATATTCAGCGTTTGATGCAAAACAAAAGTCTTCAATTTGTATTGCGGCCTATCTAGGAAAAATCAGATTAATCGACAACCTTCCAATAATTCCTTAATTTTGCGGCAAAATTAAACCAATGCAAATTCAGGTACTGAAATCCAAAATTCACCGGGTGAAAATTACCCAGGCAGAATTGCACTACGTAGGCTCAATTACCATCGATGAAGATCTGATGGATGCAGCGAATCTAATTGAAAATGAGAAAGTTCAAATCGTCAATGTAAATAATGGCGAACGATTGGAAACGTACGTCATCACTGGCGAAAGAGGGTCTGGGCAAGTATGCCTC
This sequence comes from Algoriphagus winogradskyi, assembly GCF_900182815.1. Lineage (GTDB taxonomy): Bacteria > Bacteroidota > Bacteroidia > Cytophagales > Cyclobacteriaceae > Algoriphagus > Algoriphagus winogradskyi. The sequence goes on from NZ_FXUA01000002.1 coordinate 274,745, forward strand.
AATGGCCCTGCTGCGCGAAAAGCTCAGGTGGGAGATGTTGTAATCATCATTTCTTATGCAGGAATGGAAGTAGAGGAAGCTAAAAAATACAAGCCCGTATTGATTTTCCCAGACGAGCAAAATAAACTCATCTGATGGGTCCAAAATACATCAAGCAATTTATCCAGGTAGTAATTTCATTAGGAATTGCGATCTGGATTTTTTGGTTTTTGTATAAGGATATAGCCTTTGATTCTCTTATTGACCAGATCAAAACAAGTAATTGGGCTTGGATAGTGTTATCGCTGTCTATTTCAATGCTCGGATACCTAGTGAGAAGTTGGCGGTGGACCCTACTGATTGATGCGGAAGAAGGTAAGAAGGTCTCAGTTTCCCGTGCTTATCATGCAGTAATGATTGGTAATCTAGTCAATATGCTTATTCCCCGGGCTGGAGAAGTAGCCCGATGTGGTGTACTCACCCGGACGAATGGAATTTCTGTAGGGTATTTGATAGGTACTGTCATCGTGGAGCGCAGTGTTGATTTGCTTTGCCTTGTTTCGGTAATTTTGTTAGCATTTCTTGTCGAACAAGAGTTGTTTTTAAACCTTGCCAGTCAGCTTATTTCGATTGATACTTTGGCTGAACAGTTAGTTTCAAATCTTCCCATAGTCATAGGAGGGTTAGCAATTCTTTTGCTTTTGGTTATCTATATTCTTAAGAGATTTCGTGATCATGGACTAATCAATAAACTGCAACATTTTTTCAGAGAAATCCTTTCTGGTCTCAAACGAATAGGGACTCTGGCCAACCCTGCCGGATTTTGGATCAGCTCAATTCTACTCTGGATGATTTATTTTTTAACTATGTACACGATTGCTTTTGGAATACCAAGTACTGCCAATTTGTCTCCTGGAGAAGTCCTGTTAGTCATGGTAATGGGCAGTATTGGCATGGTAGCGCCTGTCCAAGGTGGTATAGGTACCTTTCATGCGCTAGTGGCCTTCATTTTGATACAGTTAGGTATATCGGAAATAGATGGAAAAATATTTGCAGCTATTATCCACGGTACACAGGTTCTTCTTGTATTAGGTGCAGGACTTATAAGTTGGTTAATTATGATAAAATTACCCTCTTGGATTAAACCTGAAGAAGTATAACACGTAATCAACTCTGCTAACATTATATCTTATGATACTTATCTTAATTGTAGTCGTTTTCGCCATTGCCGGATTTGTGGTAAGTAGAAAACTCAAAAGTAAATTTGCTAAATACTCACAAGTTGCCCTTAAGGCCAACTTGTCCGGAGCAGAAATCGCTAAGCTGATGCTTGCTGACCACAACATCTCAGATGTCCAGGTTCATGCTGTAGAGGGTCAGTTGACAGACCATTATAATCCTGCAAACAAAACTGTAAATCTAAGCCCTGATGTGTATTATGGAAGAAATGCTGCTGCCGCTGCAGTTGCATCCCATGAGTGTGGACACGCTGTACAACATGCCACATCCTATACTTGGCTTAACCTGAGGTCGACGCTTGTCCCGCTTCAAAACAGTGCTGGAAAGATCCTGAATATTGTCTTGATTGCTTCTTTATTTGGCGGATTTGCTTTAGGCCTACCTTACGAATGGGTTGGTTTTATTGTTGTAGGTGCATATAGCATAATGACACTTTTCACTATTGTAACCTTGCCAGTAGAGTTTGATGCGAGTAATCGGGCTTTGGCTTGGATCAAAACTAGAAATATTGTTACCCCTGATGAATATACCATGTCCAAAGATGCGCTTAAATGGGCTGCAATGACCTACGTGGTGGCAGCATTAGCTTCTATGGCCACTTTAGCTTATTACATTTTCGTCTTCTTTGGTAATCGGGATTGATACAGATCAAATAAAATTTTGGAAGAGGGGCAAAGATTGTCCCTCTTTTTTTTTTGCCATATATTCAATGCAGATAGCTAAACCCAAAGAGATAATTATGCATTTTGAATTAACAGAAGAGCATCGCGCAGTCCAAGAAGCTGCGAGAGATTTTGCTAAAAATGAATTACTTCCAGGAGTAATAGAACGAGATATTGAATGCAGATTTCCAGTAGAAGAAATCAAAAAAATGGGAGAACTCGGCTTCATGGGAATGATGGTCGATCCAAAATATAGTGGAGGTGGAATGGATACTGTTTCATACGTCATTGCGATGGAAGAACTATCTAAGATTGATGCCTCAGCATCAGTAGTCATGTCTGTAAATAATTCCTTAGTATGCTGGGGAATGGAAAAATATGCTTCCGAAGCCCAAAAGGAGAAATATCTTAAGCCTCTAGCATCAGGTCAGAAGCTGGGAGCTTTTGCGCTTTCGGAGCCAGAAGCAGGATCGGATGCTACTTCGCAGAAAACAGAAGCTTATTTAGATGGGGACCACTACATCTTGAATGGAACTAAAAACTGGATTACGAATGGATCAAAAGCTGATACCTACTTAGTTTTTGCCCAAACGGATCATAGCAAAGGGCACAAAGGAATTTCCGTTTTTATTGTTGAAAAAGGCTGGGAAGGTTTTACTTCAGGTCATAAAGAAGATAAACTTGGGATCAGGGCTTCCGACACCACCTCATTGATGTTTACTGATGTGAAAGTGCCAGTCGAGAATCGAATCGGTGACGAAGGATTTGGTTTCAAATACGCTATGGAAACCTTAAATGGAGGCAGGATTGGAATTGCTGCACAGGCACTTGGAATTGCAGCAGGAGCTTATGAGTTTGCTTTGGCGTATTCCAAAGAGCGAAAGACATTTGGTAAGCCAATCAGTCAGCACCAGGCTATACAATTTAAACTAGCTGATATGGCTACTACAATAGAAGCAGCTAGACTTTTGGTGTACAAAGCAGCCTGGCTCAAAGATCAAGGACAAGATTACTCTCACGCCTCTGCCATGGCCAAACTCTACGCATCCCAGGTAGCGATGGACGTGAGTATTGAAGCTGTTCAGATACATGGAGGTTATGGATATGTGAGAGAGTACCATGTAGAACGACTGATGAGGGACGCTAAAATCACCCAGATTTATGAAGGCACTTCGGAAATTCAGAAAATAGTCATATCCCGAGGTATTCTCCGGTAAAAACTATTTTATTCAGAAAAGGGTATAGTTAAATAAAACTATACCCTTTTTTGTTTTTTTAACACCATCTATACAAAACCTATGAATATTCATTAATAAAATTATATTTTTGTTATTCTGTTTTTTTAATAATTATTCATGGAATATTACAACAAGGTGATCGAATCGGTCAATGTGAGGTTCATTAGAGGGAGTAACTTCAGCGTCGAAAAACCTATTTCAGTAAATGATTATGCTGAATCTGATAATACGTTGATTCTACTTCACCATGGTACACTTAAGTTTGGAGAGGACCAAGAATTACTTAACGAAGGAGAAGTACTCTTTTTGCCTGCGGATCAAAAAACCAAACTTACATTGGGAGGAGGGTCAAAAAAAGGTGAAATCTCTAAAGAGCAATTTCAGGAGAATAAGAGAAAGTACTTGCAGAGTATTAGTTTCAGGGATATAAAAAGTACAGAAGACGATTGTATTTCTATTCTTGGTTTTGAATCTAAAGTCTTTGATGTAGTAAACTTTTTTAATTCACTGGATATTCCTCCATTTATTATTCGGTTTAACGATCGTTTGGCGACAATAATTGAGGATCTGATGAAAGAAGTGGAAGTCAGTAACGTCGGTAAAGAGCGAGCGCTGAAATCCCACACGGAATTACTAGTCATCGAGCTACTTCGTCACATTCTCAAAAACAGGTTGTTTCTCGAAGAACTTTCAACCAATGCTACTTACTTCAAAGACCCACGATTGATTGATTTGTTCAATTTTATCAAGACTAACTTGGGAGGTGATTTATCCAATAAGATTCTCGCTAAAGTTGCCAATGTTTCTGAAGACTACGTTGGTCAGTATTTCAAAATGCTTACTGGAATTAATCCCCAGGACTATATCGAATACCAGCGTATGGAAGCAGCAGTGGAGCTCTTGAGAACTACTAAAAAATCCATCAGAGACATAGGCAAAGAAGTTGGCTACAAAGACACAGCTTATTTCTGCCGTAGATTTAAAATGATGTATGGAGTTCCAGCCGGAAAAATGAGAAGAAGAGAGTCGCTAATTAACGTTTAACGACAAGTTTAGAAGCACCTTATAATCTAAGACCTTAGCTAAAAAGCTAGGGTCTTTTTCTATTGCATTACCTATCACCAACAGGTCAGCCCCGCTTTCGTAGGCATTTCTCACTTTTTCTAATGAATCCAATCCTCCGCCGACAATAATTGGTTTTTTGGTTACCGATTTTACTGCTTTTATCACTGCGGGTGACACGGGTGATTTGGCCCCACTCCCGGCATCCATATAGAAATACTTCATTCCTAAATAGTGGCCTGCAAGGGCTGTTGCTTTAGCAAGATTAGGCTTAGAATTAGGTAAAGGAATTGTTTGAGTCACATACTGTACACTAGTGATTTCACCCTCATTTACCAGCATGTAGGCGGTAGGAAGAGGCTCCAACTTCATTTTTTTAATGATAGGCGCAGCTAAGACTTGTTGTCCGATTAAGTATTCGGGGTTTCTACCTGAAATAAGTGAAAGAAATAAAATAGCATCTGCCTCCTCCGCAAGCTGCATTTGGGATCCAGGAAAAATTACTACAGGGATTTCTCCGGCGATTTGTTTCACAGAGAGGACTACCTCCCGAAAATTATCCCGACTAAGCGTGCTTCCACCCACAAAAATCAAATCCAAATAAGAATCCTTAACCCAGTCAAATTTTTCTTTGAAAAGCGTAGGGTTGATAATTTTGTCTGGGTCAACTAACCAAGCCAGTCCTTTGGTACCTGAGCTATTAAGGTCCTTAAGAATTTTACTGACTTTCTTCTTCAGTTGTGACATCTTCTGAATGAGTAGCAAATAGATTTGGAAGAAATTTCTCTTTTGCAAAAGCGAGCCCTAAAATAAATAATCTTTGTCCTATGCTAGGCCAAAAAGATGATTTAGAGCCTTCTGTAAGTTTTTTCTCAATTTCCTTCGTAAGCAAACCTTCTCGTTCGAGTACTTCTAGAGCCTCATCTGTTTTCCGGTCTCTGCGTTTTTTACGAGTTTGTACAATTGCTAAGGCTATCAAACCACCGGCAACCACCATGCCCCCTACTTTTATCCAATCTCCAGATTCAGCTTTAAACAATTCTAATTGTCGTGCTAGCGTTTGCTCAAGCTCCTTTTCCTTATTTTTCAAGTCCTTATTCATCTCCCTTAAGCTTTTTGAATAATCTAGTCCTAAAAACAAAGCTCTTCATTCCCTTTTGTATTTTTTCTTGTGTGGGATCATGATCTCTAGCCAAAAATAAAATCAAAAGAACTAGTAAGTAAAGTAATCCTACAAGCAAGAACCCCATATGAGGAGATTCAAAATATTGGCTTAAGAAAAATGCCAAAGATAAACTCAAGAATAAAAGAACCAGCAGGAGACTGCCTCCCATCAATATCAAGAAAATCATTCTTGATAATACACTCGCAAACTGATCTTGAATGTCCAGTTTGACCATGTCAATTTTGGTCTCAACTATCCCTTTGACTGTCTGTACTATTTCTCCGATTTTTAGCATAATTAAAAATTTGTGAGATATTATTCTTCAAATAGAACACAATATACTTGAATTGAAAGGAGCAAAAAAATTATGCAACCACATCAACTTCCTGCTCCTCGTAGAATTTATATCTCAAAACTAATTCCAATGCAAAGGCGATTGCCTCATTAATTGTGAATTGCTGACAAAGAGACTGATCTATCTCATCTAATCGGCTATAGAATGCAGTAGCAAGCGGAATCTCCATGTCCATGTTAATTCTTTCGCTTGTATTTTGAAACTCCGCAGTCTTCTCTTCCTTTAGAACTTTGCAGATAATGAGGTCTTTTTTGCCATACTTGGTTTTTCGGGCCGAGGCTGCAAATAGGCGGCAGATCATTCCTCTTTTGCTGTGATTGCCACAAAAACCTTGTTTACCGTCTGCGGATTGAGGTCTATAAATCACACAGCTAGCACCTTCCTCGAGGCTATCGAGTGATTCTAAAGTTGATTCGGCCAAGCCTTTGGCATAGAGGTCAAAGGCCAATGGCAGAAATTCTAACGGGGAAGCTGGTACTTTGGGATTTGCACAGCAAAAACCACATCCTGACACACAGCCTAATCCACTCTCAGATACAAATTGCTTTGTTTCTGACTCTAGCTCACCGAACACGTCCAGTGTAGCTTGAGATTTTTCAGCGAGATTCATCTCAATATTTCAAATTGTGGCGCAAAAATACACCAGTCTTAGTCGATTGATTCTCGAGAGCTACTATTTTTTTATATTGAGCATCAGGTAATTAGCTTTCTCAAAGCTTAATAGTGCTACTTTCCCTGTCCATTTCAGCGCAGAGATCGTTTTCTTTATTAAAAACAAGCGTATGAGCAGTATAGAAAATCAAAATGAAGAAGATAAGATCCGCCAAGCATTCAAAGAGCGGGATTGGAATGAAATAAAAAGTGCTGATTCATGGGCAATCTTCAAAGTGATGTCTGAATTCGTGGAAGGCTTTGAGAAACTTGCCAAAATTGGCCCTTGTGTATCTATTTTTGGATCTGCTCGAACTCCTAGGGACCATCATCATTATAAAATGGCAGAAGAAATCGCTGCAAAGCTCGTTCGCCATGGATATGGAGTTATCACAGGTGGCGGTCCAGGGATCATGGAAGCAGGTAATAAGGGAGCTCATTCTGAAGGAGGTAAGTCTGTGGGATTAAATATCGTTCTGCCTTTTGAACAGTTTGACAACATTTATATTGATAGAGATAAGTTGATCACCTTTGATTACTTTTTTGTGAGAAAAGTAATGTTTGTGAAATATTCTCAGGGATTTGTGGTGCTTCCGGGTGGATTTGGCACCATGGATGAATTTTTTGAAGCCTTGACGTTAATTCAGACTAACAAGATCGGGAAGTTTCCTATCGTGCTGGTAGGGAAGGAATACTGGACTGGACTGGTTGATTGGATCAAAAAATCATTGCTAAGTCATCACTATATTAATGAGGAAGATTTAGATCTGTTCTCTGTAGTAGAAGATGAAACGGAAGCTGTGAAAGTAATCGATGATTTTTATGGCAAGTATTTATTAAGTCCAAACTTCTAATTCTACATCTTTATTGCATGAATAAGCCTCAATTACTACCCCTGTATGTTTTAGTTTTTATTTGTCTGGGTATGGCTGGATATGCAATCTGGAAAACACCCGCAGAATTAAGCTCAGAACCCAGCGTAGCGAATGTTCAACTATTACAATCCATGCCTCTTGCTTCTAGAGACACAGTTCGGTTATTTAATATTCCTACTGAGTTGACTTTTGCTGGAGAAAAAGTTCCGCTGGAAATAGAAGATGTAAAAGAGAGATTGGAGCGAGAGATTTATGTGAATGCCTATTGGCAATCAAATATAATTTTGCTAATGAAGCGCTCAAGTAAATTTCTTCCCGAAATTGAAGAAATGTTGAAAAAAAATGGAATTCCCGATGACTTCAAATACTTGGCAATGGCTGAATCTGCCCTAATGAATGTAGCCTCGCCGGCTGGAGCAAAAGGTTTTTGGCAGATAATGGAATCAACGGGTAAAGAATATGGACTAGAAGTATCCAAAGATGTAGATGAGCGATATAATCTTGAAAAAGCTACGCTTGCTGCATCAAAATACCTCAATAAAGCTCATAATAGGTTTGGTGATTGGACAGCAGTGGCAGCAAGTTATAACATGGGGCAGGCTGGCTTTTCCCGGAGACAAGAGGATCAATTGGCTAAAAACTACTATGATCTATACCTGAATGATGAAACGAGCAGGTACCTCTTTAGAATACTCGCTTTCAAAGTAATCTTTGAAAACCCAGGAGAATTTGGTTTTCATTTGAGGGAGTCAGATTATTACCAAAACCCAAGTTTTAAAACGGTGAGCGTAAATGCTGACATTAAAAATCTTGCCCACTGGGCCAAGCAGCAGGGAAGTAATTACAAGGAATTGAAGTTGTATAATCCTTGGCTGCGTGACAAAGACCTCAATGTAAAGCGAGGTAAAACGTATGAGATCACATTACCGGAATAATTTGTTGAAAAAGGTAAGTCGGTTCTTTTCAAGAAAGAGAATAAGCAATACCCGACAAAGTCTGTCAATTCATTGAACCAATCCTCCCAACTCTGGTTATACTCTTTGAACTTTACTGCCTCGTGCAGCTGAAATTTCGTACCTTCGCCGTCTAAAATTGCCCGCCGATTATATGAGTCAAGTCACTCCTGCACAGGAAGAATACATAGAGATATTTGGAGCCCGAGAGCATAATCTTAAAAATCTAGACCTGAAAATCCCCCGAAATAAATTGGTGGTAATTACCGGTCTTAGTGGTAGTGGTAAGAGCTCTCTCGCTTTCGACACGATTTATGCTGAAGGTCAACGAAGGTACATGGAGTCGTTTTCGGCTTATGCGAGATCTTTTCTCGGTGGAATGGAGCGTCCCGATGTTGACAAAATTAACGGGCTTTCCCCTGTCATTGCCATCGAGCAAAAGACAACGTCTAAAAACCCTCGCTCTACCGTTGGTACCGTTACTGAAATTTATGATTTTATGCGTCTGCTTTATGCGAGAGCAGGCGAGGCATATTCCTATTTGACTGGAACAAAGATGGTTCGTCAGACAGAAGATCAGATTATCGATTTACTGTTTGAGAATTTTTTAAACAAGAAACTTTACATCCTTGCCCCTGTGGTAAAAGGAAGAAAGGGCCATTATCGTGAGCTATTTGAACAAATCCGGAAAATGGGTTTTTCAAAAGTACGAGTGGATGGCGTAGTGATGGAGATGGTTCCCAAAATGCAGGTGGACCGCTATAAAATCCACGATATTGAGATTGTTATTGATAGAATAGTAGCTGAAGAATCCGATCGATTTAGAATTACCCAATCTCTTAAATCAGCTTTGCAGCATGGCAAAGGGGTGATCATGATTCGGGATGAAGAAGGTGAAATTCACCATTTCTCTAAGTACCTAATGGATCCAGAGACAGGCCTTTCCTACGAAGAACCAGCTCCAAATACATTTTCATTTAACAGTCCCTATGGAGCATGCCCTACTTGTAATGGCTTAGGGATAACAGAAGAAATCACGCGAGAAAGTATTATCCCAGACCCGACATTAAGTATCACCCGAGGCGGAATTGCACCGCTGGGTGAATACCGGGATATTTGGATTTTCAAGAAGATAGAAGCTATTCTCAAGCACTATAAGTGCAGCATGAGTACGCCAATTAAGAATTTGCCAGAAAATGTGGTCGATATCCTCCTCAGTGGGGATAAAATTGAAGTTGCTGTAGATTCTGTTAAACACCCGGGCACCAAATGGCACACAACGTTCGAAGGCATTATTAACTTTTTGAAGAAATATCAGGAAGGTAGTTCTGACAAAATTCAAGATTGGGTCAGCGAGTTCACTATCACTCAAACTTGTCCTGATTGTCATGGTTATAGGCTAAAGCAAGAGGCTCTTCATATCAAAATTGATGATACGCACATTGGTCAATTGGCGGTGATGGATATTCGGTCTTTAGGAGAGTGGTTTGAAGGCTTGGAATCTAGGCTTTCTGACAAACAAAATGTGATTGCTGCTGAGGTTCTCAAAGAAATTCGTAAGAGAATTGGCTTTCTGCTCGATATTGGCTTGGATTACCTTTCTCTGAATAGGCCGCTTCGAACACTCTCTGGCGGAGAAGCTCAGCGGATCAGATTAGCTACTCAAATAGGTACCCAATTGGTTGGTGTACTTTATATTTTGGATGAACCGAGTATTGGTCTCCATCAGCGCGATAATGAAAAATTAATTCAAGCGCTTCAAAGCCTAAGAGATTTGGGTAATTCTGTTTTAGTGGTAGAGCACGACAAAGACATGATGCTTGCATCTGACTATGTATTAGATATGGGGCCAGGTGCTGGTAGACATGGAGGTCATATTGTTTCAGATGGAACGCCTGCTGAGATATTGAAAACAGACGGACTTACAGCAAAATACCTTGCTGGAAAGATTGGCCTGCCAGTACCTAAAGAACGTAGAAGCGGAAAAGAAAAAACACTAGTAATAAAGGGTGCTACAGGCAATAATCTTAAAAATATTGACCTTAAACTTCCACTGGGGACCTTGATTTGCATCACTGGAGTTTCAGGAAGTGGGAAAAGTACACTCATTCACGAGACGCTTTATCCAATACTCAATCAGCAAATCTATCATTCGAAGAAAAACCCGATGCCATACAAAAGTGTGGAAGGTTTGGAGCATTTGGATAAGGTAATAGAAGTAGATCAGTCCCCAATAGGCAGAACTCCAAGGTCAAATCCTGCTACATACACTGGAGTTTTCTCAGATATTCGCACACTTTTCACCGAGCTTCCTGAAGCAAAAATCCGAGGTTATAAACCAGGTCGCTTTTCTTTTAATGTAAAAGGTGGAAGATGTGAAGACTGTGAAGGCGCAGGAATGAAGCTGATAGAGATGGATTTCCTTCCAGACGTGCATGTGCCCTGCGAAACTTGCAAAGGGAAACGTTACAATCGGGAGACGCTAGAAATCCGATACAAAGGCAAATCGATTTCTGATGTGTTGGATATGACTGTGGAACAAGCAGTGGAGTTTTTCGATAAGCTTCCGAAAATCCTTAGGAAAATCAAAACACTAAATGATGTGGGGTTGGGCTACATCACCCTTGGGCAGCATGCTACTACGCTATCTGGTGGAGAAGCTCAGCGGGTGAAGTTGGCGACCGAGCTATCTAAAAAAGATACAGGAAAGACGTTTTATATCCTTGATGAACCTACCACTGGGCTTCATTTTCAGGATATTGAATTGTTGATGCTGGTAGTTAATGGATTGGTGGCAAAAGGCAATACGGTGTTGATCATTGAGCATAATATGGATGTGATCAAAATGGCTGATTACATTGTGGACCTGGGACCTGAAGGTGGAAACAAAGGCGGAACAATCGTAGTACAAGGCACTCCAGAAAAAGTAGCAGCTACTAAAAACAGCTACACTGGTAAATTCCTGAAAATGGAATTAAATAGCTAACAAGGGGAATAATCAAGGGTATCCTCCTTTTATCAAATTATAAAAAAGGCCACAACTCTGTTATTTATCTTTGGGCGATTATGAACAGAATTAGGCTTTATTGGTTTTTGCAGATATTAGGTTGGGGTGGATTCGCCTTGGTCACTATTGCCTTAGCCACTTTGACGGGCGAAATTTCTTCGGTTCAGGTTTGGGCATTTATTGTACTTGCTGTTACCAATCTTATTTCATCACATTTCCTTCGCCATGTAGTCAAAGAATACAACTGGTTTAAGCTAAGTATTCCTCAGCTATTGTTTCAGTCTTTCCTTGCTATTGTGGCACTTTCTCTTGCCAATTTTGTAGCGCAAATTCTTATTAATATTGCCTTTGGCATTCTTAATCCCTCTGAGGATTTTAAGGTATTGGTGATTTTGTCTAACATATTTTTGGCATTCCTGATATTCGCGCTTTGGTTTGTTATTTACTTCTTAGTTCACTTTTTGGATAATTACAATACCACACTGAAGTATGAGGCTAAAATCAATGAAATCAGACTTAATCACCTTAAAAGTCAGCTCAATCCGCATTTTATTTTCAATGCGCTGAATAGCGTACGAGCATTGGTGGATGAAGATCCTATAAAAGCTAAAACTGCCATTACTAGAATTTCCAATATGTTGCGCTTTTCCTTGATGATGGATAAGAAACAAACCATTGATTTTGGGGATGAACTCAATACGGTAAAAGACTACTTAGAACTTGAATCCATTCGTTTTGAGGAAAGGCTAAACGTAGTGTACCACATAGAAGATGAGGCTTTTAGCTATAAAATCCCACCTATGATGTTGCAGACGATCGTGGAAAATGGAATAAAGCATGGGGTTTCCAATCTAGTGAAAGGGGGGACGATTGAAATCAAGTGTAGGGAAGGTTTGAACGATGATCTGTATATTCAAGTTAAGAATAGCGGACAGCTTACCCATCAGCCCACATTGAATTCCCAAGATGAACAAGGGCACGGATTAAGTAATACTGTACAAAGACTGAAGTTGATATATGGAGATAAAGCAAGCTTCCGTATCTTCAACTCAGGAATTCAGTTCGTTATTACAGAAATTAAGATTCCGAAACAAAAAGTTACATTCGAATAACAAACTCAAGAAAAATGCGAGCCATTGTAATAGATGATGAAAGATTAGCACGTAAAGAACTGATCACCCTCTTAAATCAGCTTGAAAGTGTAGAAGTAGTAGGCGAGGCAGTAAACGTTGATGATGCCAAGGAAAAAATTGATCAATTAAATCCTGATGTTATTTTTTTAGATATTCAGATGCCAGAAAAAACTGGGTTTGAGCTATTGGAAGAATTGGACAATGTGCCCCATGTAATATTTACTACAGCCTATGATGAGTATGCCTTGAAAGCATTTCAGGTAAATGCACTCGATTATCTGTTGAAACCTATTGAGCCCAAACGACTTGAAGAGGCAATTACAAAGCTTCAAAGTAAAATAGAAGGCTATTCCAAGAGTGAGGAATCTACTTCCAGTCAAAATCAAAAAAAGTTAACGCTTGAAGATCAAGTTTTTGTAAAAGATGGAGATAGATGCTGGTTTGTAAGATTATCCAATGTGCGCTTATTTGAATCAGATGGCAATTACATCAAAGTGTACTTTGATAACTTTAAGCCAATGATTCATAAATCACTAAATGCGCTGGATGAGCGTTTGGATGAGAAATCTTTTTTCAGAGCAAGTCGAAAGCATATCATCAACCTTGGTTGGGTAGAAGGTATAGAACCCTGGTTCAATGGAGGCCTTGTAGTGACTTTAAGAGGTGGTGATAGAATTGAGGTCAGCAGAAGGCAAGCGGCACGATTCAAAGAAATGATGAGCCTTTAAAACTTTCATATCCAATAAAAAGCATTTGATTTCAGAGATAAATTCTGTAAATAGAGAGTAATTGCTTGGAATAGCATGATAATTTACTTTTCACACTAAAACGCATCATCTGCCACCATCTTATGAAAGAAGAGCGGATCTTAATCGTCGAAGACGATATCAGTATCGCAGAGAACATTCAGGAAATATTAGAACTCCTGGGATATGTCAATACAGACATTGCAAACTCTGCAAATCAATGCATTAAAATCATCAAGAAATATCGTCCGGATTTGATTTTCATGGACATCAAACTCAAAGGCGATAAGGATGGAATAGAACTAGGAGAAATCGTAAAGCAAATGGTAGATGCACCATTGGTTTATGTGACTTCCTACTCAGATCCTACAATCATCGAACGGGCTAAAAGAATTAATCCAGCTGGATTTATTGTGAAGCCTTTCAATACAAATGACATTCATGCCATTGTGGAGATCGTTCTCTATAACAAACGCACCAAACCTACCACAGAAACTGCTACAGTTAGTGCAGCTAGCGATAGCCCGTTTTTGGTAACTGATGCGGTCTTTATCAAAGCGGATAATGCTTTTGAGCGTGTATCTTATGAAGATATCTATTATGTGGAGGCCAATGGAAATATGGTTACAATATTCACCAAAAATAGAGACTACAATATTAGGAAGTCCATGAAGGAAATAGAGGAGATTCTTCCTTCTCAGTTATTCCTAAGAGTACAAAAGTCATTCATTGTTCAATTGGGACAAATAGAGAGCTTCAATACTAAAGAAATTACGCTTCGCTCTGGATCGATGGTGCAGGTCGGAAGGCAGTATTACAATAGTTTTCTAGCAAAACTAAGTACCATCACAGAAAGTTAAAAACAAAAAGGTGGGTTATCACCCACCTCTTTCGATTAACCAATCAACCAAATCTACCCTTACGAGTATTCGTTATGGGAATTTCACCCAGTAAGATTATCAGAGGACTGCATCAGCGGTCCTTATTTTTTTGAATTCATAGACTTTTTCATTGTCCGAATTAGATGATTTGCCAGTATTGTAAGTTGGTTCAGTATAGTCAATAAGGGCAGTATGCTTTGCGAGATTTGTTTCTACTTTAGCTTGCCAAACAATGGTGAGCGCCATTACCAAGCCCAATGCAGCACAAATGTTTTTTTGGGAAAATAGTGAAGTAATCATGGCAGTAATAAGTTGGTTTAATTTCTATATCCTCTATATGCCAAAAAGCGACCCAAAATTGTAAGATGATGATAATCAGGGAAATGCCTAATATCAAAGCAAATTTGCTGTACGGTTGTGAACACCTGAAACCCAGAGATGGACAATTGTTTATAAAACAGAGGGTTACAATTTAGTGGAGAAATTTTCAATTGGTGATTTAAAAAATTTCCTAAACTGATTTATGTGTGCATTGAAGCTATTAATTGCTCAATTGCAAGATTTGGATTGGAAACACCAACAATGCACTAGTCTTTAGATCATTTCCCAAGGGAAGTATTTTAACAGAAACCGTAATAATTTATCCGCACAGCTGCTGATTTTGGTTATTTTTTTAGCTACCTAAATTAAAAAATTACAAGGGTAGACTAACAAAACAGTTATAAATCCGTATTTTACCTCAACTAACTATCCTACCATGCGACTGCACATTTATCGGATCCTCGGAATCGCTACCATTTTAGCCCTTGCATTGAGCTCTTGTGAGGAAGATCCCTCACCTCTCACACCCAATCCTGATCCGATAGAATATGTCCGACTGCAGGATGAATTGACTTTTCATACTATTCCAAAGTCTGATTCTGTAATCAACTTCCAATTTGATAGAATCGACCGCTTTCAATTCAAAACTATTTTCCTGATGTCGGGTGAGGATACCTTAAGTCAAGCCGATTTCACTACTTCCGATTTTAATACGCAGGAAAAGCTAGCAGTCAGTGTTCCATATAAATTTGACACTGAGGAGGAATACTACTTCCTAGTGGAAGCTGTGGATTATAGTATTCCAAATACTAGATTTACATACCAATTACCTCCTTATAAACACATTTTTGCAGAAGCATTTTCTTTTCGACCAATAGCTGAATTTGATCGAATGGTTGATTATGATTTTAGTCCTTCCAGAGACTTTTTGTTTGTAAGTGATTTCAGTGGTAATGAATTTAGTATTAATAGAATTGATTTGAGAAACCAATCCATGGATACATTTTTCTCTAAAAGTGAAATCTATGGAAACTTGATCCGAGCTGCATCTGATCATGAATTTATTTTCACTGGGCTTCCGAATGAGCCTTACGACCCTGCACATCCTGATAGATCCTTTCTCAGAAAAATGGATATCCATAGCAAAATCTCCACAATTATAGGAGATTACTCTTCGAGCTATGGGAGAGTTTCTAGAATCATAGATGGAAAAATGATAGTAAACACATCTGAACCAACACTTTATTCTCAAAAAGCAATAGATGTTAAATCCGGGGAAAATGTAAACTTAGGAGAAATACAAAATTTCGTTCGTGAAGATAACTTTGAGCGCTTTATTGTTGGGGATTACTACATTGAATCAAACGATTTAAGTTTAAATCCTATTCCAGAGACTGGTGAGGAATCTATCTTTCTATATGAAGACGAGAACGGTTTTGAGTTCTATCTAGATATTCTACCACGGGAAGATGCGTTTTCCTATCGAAAAATGTTCGTTTATAAAGGTGGCCAGAAATTATTTGAAACAAAGCCATCTGATTTAGGGTATGTCCACCTATTCCTAAAATTTAAAGTTTCAAACGGAAAGTTTATCTACCACAAAACTCATAAAAGTAATCACAGTTATTTAATAGATGGAATATATAGCGTAGATCTCAATACAGGTGAAGAAACATTGATCCACGCGGATTTTAGTCCTTACTATTTAGCTGTATATGATTTTGGTGACAAGGGGGTCATCACCCAGCGTAGATGGGAATTTAGTTTTATGGAAAAATTAGAGCCTTGATAATCAAAAAGCTGCTCCTAAGAGACAGCTTTTTGATTAATTTAAAATGAATCTTTTATAATAACTCATTCGCCAGATTGGCGAGCTCTGATCGCTCTCCTTTCTCGAGCTTGATATGCGCATAAAGTGGATGATCTTTTACTCTGTCGATTAGATAAGACAATCCATTCGACTGGGAATCTAAGTATGGAGTATCAATCTGGAAGACATCTCCAGTGAAGATAATCTTGGTATTTTCTCCAGCTCTGGAAATAATCGTCTTGATCTCATGAGGAGTCAAGTTCTGCGCTTCATCCACGATAAAGAAGATATTGGAAAGCGAACGTCCACGGATATAAGCCAATGGCTGAATCACCAACTTCTCCTGATTGACTAGCTCAGTGATTTTCTGAAATTCCTTATCCGTTTCCTTGTATTGATTTTGGATGAATTTCAAATTGTCCCAAAGTGGCTCCATATATGGATTCAACTTGGACTTGATATCTCCAGGTAAATAGCCGATGTCCTTATTACTCAATGGTACGATCGGTCTGGCCAAGAAGATCTGCTTGTATTCTCTTCTTTGTTCCAATGCTCCTGCCAAAGCAAGCAAGGTTTTACCCGTTCCAGCTACACCTTGAATTGATACTAGACGGATATTAGGATTTGTGATGGCATGCAGCGCGAAAGTTTGCTCAGCATTCTTAGGCTTGATATTGTAGGCAAGCTTTTTATCTACTCGCTCCAGAATGCTTTCATCAGAATTGTAATAAGCTAAAACAGAGTTCTTGTCACTTTTTAGAATGTAGTAGGCATTTGATTTTCTCTTGCGGGTTCCCAATACAGTTTTTGCTTCTACGTAGCCCTGATCATAGAGCTTATTGATGTGCTCAGGATCAATATTATCCAGAATGTATTTCCCGGTATTTTCCAGCTCAACGATATTTTTGATCTTTCCAGTTTCATAATCCTCAGCAAGCAAATCAATGGATTTAGCCTTCAGGCGGAGATTAATATCCTTGCTGACCAAGATTACTTTTCTGCCTTTTTCGTGCTGCTTTAGATACAAGGCGCAGTTTAGAATCTTGTGATCATTCTTTTCTTCACCAAAAATCTCATTGGCGTTGATCTGATTCTCTGGATTCATCAGCACCCTAAAATTCCCCTTGGTCTTCCCATTCAGGGGAGTCCAATTGTGAATCATATGATCCTGCGAAAGTTTATCCAGTAATCGGATGAATTCACGGGCTTCAAAATTCTTGGTGTCATTGCCTTTCTTGAATTGATCAAGTTCCTCCAGCACAGTGATTGGGATGACCACATCGTGCTCGGCAAAGTTCATAATGGAGTTGTGTGCGTAAAGGATCACAGAAGTATCCAGCACAAAGATTTTCCGATCTTTATCGGATTTGGCTCTAGGCATGCGCAGGTAGTGTAGTGGTACTATGTGATTTAATTTAGAAAAATATTCGGGCTATTGACAAAGTTTCAATGAGAATTTATGGTTAATTAAATGTGACCATTCTCTATGCTCTTGACTATCAATCCAATAAAAAAAGGGCAGAATTTATGGTTCTGCCCTTTTTATAAAAATCTAAATATTTTATAATGTATATCCGCTTTTCTACCAGTAAGACAGCAAAAGCAATGTAAGATCTGTTAAACTTAAGAATTGAGGCCACTTCTGCCTGTCCCGCCACTGCGGGAGTCTTCGGTCATCGGTCTTCCAACCTGATAAGCAAAGAATCTAAGGTGACTGGCATCATTGCGGATAATCATATATTTTATTCTAATAATGCGGCAATATCATCTTGCCCCAAACTCTTCATGAAGCTTTCTTCCGTATTTATCAGCTCGCCAGCAAGGGCTAGTTTACGATCCTGAAGTGCCATGATTTTCTCCTCTACTGATCCACGCGTAATGAATTTGTAAATGATCACTTTATTTTCCTGGCCTATTCTATGCGCTCTATCTATCGCCTGTGCCTCCACAGCAGGATTCCACCATGGGTCCAGAAGGAAGACATATTCTGCTTTTGTTAGGTTTAGACCTACACCACCAGCTTTTAGTGAGATTAAGAATACCTTGATGTCTTCATTTTCCTGGAATTTCTCCACCTGCGCTTGACGGTCTTTTGTCGTGCCATCGAGGTATGCATAAGGAATTCCCTGCTCTTCCAAGTATTCCTTTACGATAGCCAAATGCCGTACAAATTGACTGAAAACAAGCACTTTGTGTCCTTCAGATATGGTAGACTGTAGCATGTAAGTCACATCTTCCAGCTTTCCTGATTCTCCTTCATAGTCATCTCGAACTAGTTTCGGGTGATTGGCAATTTGACGGAGTTGGGTTAAGCCACGAAGTAAGGTAAACTGCTGATTGTTTCTGCCTGTACTCTGGATATCGGAAATGATCTTCTCTCGATAGTAGCTTTTCACCTCTTCGTAAACCTCCTCTTGCGCAGCAGTCATGTCCGAATACTTGACATTGGTAATCTTTTCTGGGAGATCTGTCGCAACTTGAGATTTCAATCTTCTAAGAATAAAAGGCTTAATCATCGCATGAAGCTTGGCAGATTTATCCACATCTCCTTGCTTTTCGATTGGCTGCAAAAACTGCTTTTTGAAGGTATTTTGATTACCAAGTAATCCCGGATTGATGAAGTTCATCTGCGACCAAAGGTCCATCGTGCTGTTTTCTACTGGTGTACCTGTCAAAATCAGCTTTTGCTTACTTTTCAGCTGATTTACTGCACCAGCAATATTGCTTCCCGGGTTTTTAATTGCCTGGGATTCATCTAAAATGATGTAGTTGAAATAGAAATCCTTCAGAACTTCAATGTCCAATCTGGTTATTCCATAGGATGTCAGTACTAAATCATATTCTCCAAATCTCCACGGATCTTTGATACGCTGAGTACCGGAATACACAAGGATTTTCAGATCTGGAGTAAACTTCCTAGCCTCCAATTCCCAGTTATAAATCAGGGAAGTTGGCATCACCAAGAGTGAAGTCAAACCTGGGTTGGCTTCCATTTCATGTGCGAGCAAAGCAAGTGTCTGCACAGTTTTACCCAGACCCATATCATCTGCTAGGCAGCCACCAAACTTAAATTCATTTAAGAATCGAAGCCAATTGTAACCGGCATGCTGGTAAGGGCGAAGGGTTCCATCGAATCCACTTGGCAGATCATACTCATCTATTGACTCAAAATCTCTGAGTCTCTCCAATTTTCTGCTTAAAGTAACTTGAACCAGATTGCCGATCTCCATTTCTCTGGCTAGTGCCAGATGGTGCTTGCGTAGCACCATGGAGTTCTCGTCTCCACGGTCTTCCATGAAATTGAATAACTCCGAGTAATCCACAAACCAGGAAGCTGGAATCACAGCAATTTCTCCATTTGGCAATTCAAATTCTGCTTTGCCTTGAAGCAAAAGTTTTCTGAGCTTCGCAAAAGGCACCAAGTAAATTCCAAATTTGATCAGTGCTTTAACATCAAACCAATCAATATTTTCATTGACTTCGATTGATATTTGAGCCTTTCCAATATTATAAACCTTGCCTTTAGCATTAGGTTTTTGGACAATTTTGATTTTCTCTATATCCAGAAAATCTTCATTTTCTCCTATCCACTCAAATGCTTCTGTCTTCGGCAAAGCATCCTTTCCCATTTTGAACTCAAGGCCTTGGTCACGAAGTAACTTTATATATGCTTTTTCTTTTTGAGTACTTCGAATCGTCTTGTAGAATGTATAGCTATCCTCTCCTGTCTCCAGCCTTACTGATGCACCATGCTTCTCAGAACTCGGAGTCTGCACCGGGAAATCTATGTTTCCGTACTTGAATCGAAGTTCAAATACGATCTTATCCTCTTCCAATTTCTCTCCATCCTCTCCAAAGAGATTCTTTCCACCTCCTCCAGGTAGATCAGAGATGTTGATAAAAACCTCCGGAGTGCCACGTTCAATATGAATATCAAATCCAACTGACTCCACATCAAACTGAGAAATAAGATTAGCCATAAAGCCTTTATAGTAGCTTGGCTCAATTCTCTTATCGATGACGATGAATTTTTTATTTAAAAAAGCCTTAAGTTTTTTTCCGTCAATTCCTTTTTCGAAGTGAAAGAGCTGGCCATTGACGATCAACCAACCAGGTTCATTACTGATAAAATAGCCGTTCTTATATTGCCAATCTAATTTCTCTCCCTTGTATTTGATCGTTGGCCAGTAGTGCGTGTTTTCTTCATTTTTGTGAAAATGAAATAATACACTTGCCCGCTCAGCATTGACGATAATTTCTTTCCATACCGGGTTTCCATCACTTCCCATTTCGAAAAGTCGCTTGCCTATGAGCAACGGCATTATTTTCGACCGCTTCTTCTCAATCACTTCTTCTATTAAGTCCTGCGTCTTTTTATCTTCCGTTTTCGGGTCAAAAATCTTCTCTAGGTATTGCTTAGGCCGGATATTTCCACGTTTGATAAATGGTTTGACTACCACTTCTGGATTCATAGAATCCATGATTTTTATCAAATCATAATCCGTTTTATTTAAACCAGAATCAAATTCACTCGCATTTGCGGAGCTAATATTTTGATATGCGAGAGAAAGCCTGCCTTGTGGGTCTATCTGAACTACAAAAGATTCAATAAGAAGTCCTAAAGACTCGTGGCTATATATAGAATAAACTATCTGAAAGGGCTTATCAGCATCTACTATCATATTATTGTCGGAAGGACATAACTTCTATATAATTAGGGGTTAAGCAAAAAGAAGTCAAGTCGGGGTTAAGGATCCCAAAAAAGGGAAAAGCAAGTTGAAAATTACAAAAAATACAGCTTAAAAACTTGATTTATGGCAATTATCTGGATGAAAACATGAAAATCCTTCAAAATCACCCTAAATGATCTTGAAGGATTTTTAATAAAAAGAGGTGAATTTTTACTCAGAAACCTGGTTTACTTCTTCCTCCTTTGTTGAGTTAGTATTTTCAGGCTTTTCAGGAAAAAACCTTCCCTGGAAGATCAGAATCATAGCCACACCGACAAATATTGCAGCATCTGCCACATTGAAAATCGGCCAAAGGGCAGTGTAACTACCTCCCCACACTGGCAGCCAATCCGGTAGATAGCCTTCCCATATGTCAAAGTAAAACATATCTACTACCTGACCATGAAACCATGGAGTTGAAGCATTATAAGGAGCATTATTTAACCAAACACCATAAAATACAGAGTCAACTAAATTACCGATTGCTCCTCCAAGAATCATCGCTATACATACTATATATAAGCTAGGTTGTTTTTTCTCAATGATATGATATAGGTAATATCCGATCCCGCACATTGCCACCAATCGGAAAGATGTTAGCAGTAATTTGCCATAATCGGAGCCTAGCTCCATCCCGAAAGCCATGCCCGGATTGGTCGTGTAATGAAGCTTAAACCAGTCTCCGAAAATCGGAATCTGACCAGGGGAGCCAAAATCCATTTGAAAATGAACTAGCATTTTCACTGCTTGATCTATCAGAATTACCAATAAAGCAATGCCGAAGTATTTCAGGTATTTATTCATTATATACGTTTTGCTATCAGGCTTTTTCTACCAAAACAGCTAGTTCAAAATCATCCATATCAAGCACCGTAGCTCCATCTAACGAAGGAGAAAGCTCCAAGTTTAACGCCTGTACTTCAGTTTGGATATATTCCCCAAAAGACTCTAGCGCATTTTTCACCAATTCGTTATCGTCTGCGATCTTGATGTTAATCTTATCCTGAACCTCCAGCCCCATATCTTTACGTAGGTTTTGAATCCGGTTTACAAGATCCCTTGCTACACCTTCTTGCTTCAATTCATCGGAAAGGGTCACATCAAGCGCAACTGTCACACCTTGATCAGAAGCCACAGACCAGCCAGGAATGTCCTGAGAAGTGATCAACACTTCTTCCAAAAGTAACTCTAAACTTTCGCCGTCTACATCCACGGAGATTTTACCTTCACGCTCTATTTCTGCAATTTCGGCTTGTCCCCACTTGTTGATAGCGGCTACTACAAAGCGCATTTTTGGACCTAGTTTCTTTCCAAGTACAGGAAGATTAGGCTTCACATTTTTCACTAAGATACCCGAAGCATCATCGATGAATTCTATGTCTTTGATATTCACTTCTGATTTGATCAACTCCTCTAGATGTAAAATCTGAGCTTTGGTCTTTTCTTTCAGAATTGGAATCAAGATACGCTGCAACGGCTGACGTACTTTCATCTTCTCTTTCTTTCTCAGGGAGTGAACCAAAGAAGAAATCGTCTGCGCCAATTCCATGCTTTCTTCCAGATCTTTATTGATCAGCCCAGCATCTACAGTCACCCAATCAGTAAGGTGGACAGAAGCCTTCGCATCAGAGCCTGATTCAGTCAAGTTTTGATATAACCAATCCGAATAGAATGGTGCAAATGAAGACATCAGCTGAGTAAGTGTTAGCAAGGATTCGTACAAGGTCTCATACGCCGCTTGCTTATCAGCATTCATTTCTCCTCTCCAGAATCTCTTACGAGCCAGTCGAACGTACCAGTTGGAAAGTTGATCTACCGTGAAACTCATGATCGCACGGGTAGCTTTGGTCGCATCGTAATTGTCCATCGCTTCTTCCACTTCAGCGATTAAGGACTGAAGCTTGGAAACAATCCACTGATCTAGCTCAGCACGCTCTGCCACTGGAACTGCTTTGGATTTGTCATAGACAAAAGCATCCAAGTTCGCATATAGCGCGAAGAAATTATAGGTATTCTGAAGTGTACCAAAGAAACGTCGTTGCACCTCAGTAACTCCATCCAGATTGAATTTCAAGTTATCCCAAGGATTGGCATTGCTTAGCATGTACCAACGCACGGCGTCAGGACCATATTCTTTCAGCGTTTTGAAAGGATCTACTGCATTGCCTAAGCGCTTGGACATTTTGTTGCCGTTTTTATCCAGCACCAGTCCGTTTGCAATCACATTTTTGAAAGCCACGCTATCAAAAAGCATCACTGCAATCGCATGAAGCGTAAAGAACCAACCACGAGTTTGATCCACGCCTTCCGCAATATAATCTGCAGGATAGTTTGCGTTGAAAATATCTTCGTTTTCGAATGGGTAATGCCACTGGGCATAAGGCATAGCTCCAGAGTCAAACCAAACATCGATCAAATCTGACTCTCGGAACATCTTTTCTCCAGAAGCAGAGACCAAAATCACATCATCAACAAATGGACGGTGAAGATCCAGCTCACGGCCTTCGTATGGAGACTTCTCCATAAAGCCCTTAGCAATAGATTCCTCGATAGCTTTTTCTAGTTCGGCTATCGACCCAATGCAGCGCTCTTCCTTACCGTCCTCAGTTCTCCAGATCGGAAGTGGCGTCCCCCAGAATCGGGATCTACTCAAGTTCCAATCCACTAGATTTTCCAGCCAATTACCAAAACGCCCGGTTCCGGTTGCCTCAGGCTTCCAGTTGATGGTCTTGTTCAGCTCTACTAATCTATCCTTGTATGCAGTGGTTTTGATAAACCAGCTGTCCATAGGATAGTAAAGTACCGGCTTATCAGTTCTCCAGCAATGTGGATAACTGTGCTCGTATTTCTCTACCTTAAAAGCCTTATTTTCATTTTTCAGGATGATCGAGATAATTACATCGGTGCTCTTAAAGTCCGTCGCATTCTCATCATCCTCGGTGTAGTTTTTCACATAAAAATCATCCACACCGTATTCTTTGTGGGCTGTGATCGCATGTTCGGCTACTTTTTCTACCAAGTATTCACCAACCATCGAAATGAATTTCCCTTGCTTATCCACAATCGGAAGATCCTTTCCTTGCTCATCTTTTACGAATACACCAGGCACATTATTCTGCGCCAAAGTTCTAAAGTCATCCGCACCAAAGGCTTTTGCCAGGTGGACGATACCAGTACCGTCTTCCGTAGTCACGTAGTCACCAGAAACAACCGTGAAAGCTGGATGCCCAAGTGCCAAACCTGCTATAGGGAACAGTTGCTCATATTCCCAACCTAGCATGTCCTTTCCTTTGAATTCCTCGATTAATTCGAAAGGAATCAACTTGTCACCGCCTTTGTAATCCTCCAATTTCAGCTCAGCTGCTTTTGGATTCAGGTAGGCATTCATTCTGGCTTTCGCCAAAATCACCGTGCAGGCATCGTAGGTATAAGGGTTGAAAGTCTTCACTTTCACATAATCCAAGTTCTCACCGATCGCCAAAGCTGAGTTGGCAGGCAAAGTCCAAGGGGTAGTCGTCCAAGCTAGGATATAAGTATTTTCCTCACCTTTCAATTTGAACTGAGCAGTGATAGAAGTGTCTTTGACATCCTTATATGTACCTGGCTGGTTCAGTTCGTGCGAACTCAAACCTGTACCAGCAGCCGGAGAATAGGGCTGAATTGTGTAGCCTTTATAGATCAGATCTTTCTCGTAAAGCTTCTTCAGCAAGCTCCAAACTGACTCGATATAGTTTGGCTCAAAGGTGATGTATGGATCGTCCAAATCCACCCAATAACCGATTTTCTCAGTCATCTCATCCCACTGATTCTTGAAGCGCATGACCGTCTCGCGGCACTTTTGATTGTATTCTTCTACAGAAATCTTCTTTCCAATATCCTCTTTGGTAATACCGAGTTCCTTCTCTACCTGTAATTCCACAGGCAAGCCGTGCGTATCCCAACCCCCTTTACGCTTCACTTGGAAACCTTGAAGGGTCTTGTAGCGGCAGAAAACATCTTTGATTGCACGTGCCATTACGTGGTGAATTCCCGGCGTTCCATTTGCTGAAGGAGGGCCTTCAAAAAAAGTAAATGTCTCCGCACCGTCACGGTTGGCTACTGATTGCTCGAAAATCTGGTTTTCTTTCCAGTACTTCAATACAGATTCCCCGATTTCGGGATAATCCACTTGTTTAAATTCCTGATATGTCTTCACTGTATCCTTTCTTAAGGGCAAGTAGGTGATAATTTATTTTTGGGCGTGCCCCCGTCTGAAAAAGCCGGGGTCGGGCTATCCGCTATATCCACTTCGCTTCGCTGTGTGGATGCCGCTTCTATCCCTCACGCAATCAAGGAAACATCCTCCTCAAAAGCAGGCACAAAGATAGGAGAAATCCCCCTTTTTGGGAGGGTCAATTGGAAAAAATGCCAGCTTTCAATAAATGAAGCAACGGGGTCAATTTTCCAATCTTCAAATTTTCCAATCTTTCGATAGCTAAAGCACCAACTCATAACTCACACTTCTTCCCCCACCTTGCGGCAAAAAGACGCCTAATTCCACCAAAGCCTGTAAATCCCGTGTGGCAGTCGCTTTGGAAGTTTTCGTAATAGCGATGTATTTCTTAGCAGTCATTCCTCCTTCAAACCCCGCTGGTCCTTCAGCCAGCATTCGATTGACAGCTTTGATCTGGCGATCATTTAATAACGCCTTAAATCGATCAAAAAATTTGACTTTTTGAAGGGTGAAATTGACCAATTGCTCGGCACTCAGCTGTGCATGAAAGACAGTTTCAGCAAAAAAATCCAACCAATCAGAGATTTCATTGGAGCTTTGTCCACTTTTCAATGCCTTGTAATACTCATTCTTCTTCTCTTCTATGACACTGGAAAGACTGATCAATGTGGCATGTCCTAATCCTTGATGCAAGGCTTTTTCTGCCAAAGCGCGGCCAATTCGTCCATTGCCATCCTCGAAGGGATGAATAGACTCAAAGTATAAATGCGTAATAGCAGATCGTATCAGGGGATTATTTATAGGCTCAGCCTTGTTTGGAGAAGTTTTGTTAAACCAAGAGATAAAAGCTGCCATCTCCGAAGGAACCAGTGCTGACGGAGGCGCTTCGAAATGCACAATTTCTTTTCCAATAGCTCCAGAAACCACCTGCATGGGCGAAGAATCCGCCCGCCATTGGCCAGCTCGTACATAACGATTGCCTTCCATGAGCAGCTCATGCCATTCGAAAAGCATCTCTTCTGTCAATTCTTGAGCAAATTCCGAACGTACCTTGATCATCAGCTTGGCAATGCCTTTTGCCCGCTGATCCTTTACAAGTAAGGGCTGCTCCTCGTGTATCCCAAGATTCTTTTTGATAGAAGACATTACGTCTGGTCGGCTGAGAAACTCACCTTCGATCTCGGAAGTCTTGATAGCTTCCATCACCATCATTTCAATTAGCAGTTCAGTCTGATTTCCTTCTGCCAAACCAGTGAGTAAGCCAGACATTTGCCCAGATTTCATGAGAAAATCAAGCAGTATTTTCCCAGCCTTACCTTCCGTGTAAGTGAATGTTGGCCAATCTGACTGTTCCCAATTATAACTCATAAGCCGAATATACAACTTATTCGGCTCATAATATCTAGTATTTTGAGCCGAATAATGTATTTATTCGGCTCACGAAAAGAAAAACTCCATAAATCCTCACTTTTCCACCAGACGTATCTTCATTTCATTCACTCTTCTTAAATTTCCCATTCATTCGACTTGAACCTCACTTATGAACCTTAGCTATTCTTTATTATCAGGAAGCCTTGTATTAGCATTTGCTTGCTCGTCTCCAAAAGAAGTGGAAGAAACAGAAGCTCCAAAACTTTCGGGAAATCCAATTGTCGAAGGTTGGTATGCCGATCCTGAAGGAATTGTTTTTGGGGATGAATATTGGGTTTACCCAACCTACTCAGCTGGTTACACTGACCAACTGCACTTTGATGCATTTTCTTCCAAAGACTTAGTGACTTGGGAAAAGCATGAAAATATTCTGGACACTGCAGCGATCAAATGGGCTAGACAAGCCATGTGGGCACCGGCAGCAATCGAGAAAGACGGGAAATATTATCTCTTCTTTTCGGCAAATGACATCCAGCGCCCAAGTCGTGATGGCTGGGATCCGAATAATGACATCAATCATTTTGGAGGATTAGGGGTCGCGGTAGCTGACTCACCTGGAGGACCTTTCAAAGACCATATTGGCAAGCCTTTGCTTTCGGAGTTTTACAATGATGCACAGCCAATCGACCAATTTGTATTCAAGGACACCGACGGGACTTATTATATGCTTTATGGAGGTTGGAGTCATTGCAATATTGGTAAGCTAAATGCTGACTTCACAGGATTTGAACCTTGGGTAGACGGTGAGCTTTTCCATGAAATAACCCCAGAGGGATACGTAGAAGGTCCATTCGTGTTTATCAGAGAAGGAAAATATTACTTCATGTGGTCTGAAGGAGGCTGGACAAATGACAGCTATAAAGTCGCGTATGCTATGGCGGACAAGATTACTGGACCATGGAATCGAATTGATACAATCTTAGAATCAGACACGACGATTGCAACTGGAGCTGGCCATAATTCGGTCATTCAAAAGCCAGGAACTGATGATTGGTATATGGTCTATCATCGACGTCCAATTCCAAATGAAGGAAGAGATCACCGAGTGACTGCAATAGATGTATTGGAATTCAACGAAGACGGAACAATCAAGCCAGTCAAAATGACCTTTGAGGGAGTAGAAGCAAATCCAATTGATTAAACCCTTGAATAAAAGAGTATCTGCAAGCCTTTGAATATGGAGAAGGAAAGTAAAATATGAAAACCCTTATTTTACCTTAATGGTAAAAGGTAAAACAAAACCCCGGGATTCATGAGATCTCGGAGTTTATTTTTTACACTCTTCGTTCTAAATTCAAGCTTCTTGGCTCTTAAAAAACCACTTTCACTTCCTTTTTCTCCCCATCTCGCTCATAGCCTAGAAGTACTTCGTCTCCTTTTTGGAAAGCACTCAGAGCACGCATGTAACTCATCATATCCACAATTGTAGAGTCGCCCATTTGCAGGACAACATCGCCTTTCAAAAGACCTGCTGCCTGTGCTGGTTTATCCTCAGATACCCCGTCGATTCGCATTCCTTTTCCATCATAAAGGTAATCTGGCACTACACCCAAGGAAACTGTAAATCGTGGAGAATCGCCATTGCTATCTTTTGTTTTGGTGAAGGCAAGCTTTGGTTCGGCATCCAGTTGATCTACTAAACGATCAATGAATTTCACAACAAGTAATAAGCCATCATAATTGATCAATTCGGCATCATCCGAAGGCTTGTGATAGTCTTCATGCTGGCCGGTGAAAAAGTGAAGTACTGGCAAATCCTGTAAATAAAAGGAAGTGTGATCGGAAGGACCCACTCCAGATTCTGAAGTTACTAATTTAAGACTATCAGCATTCGCCACATCCAATGCAGGAACGAAGCTTGGACTGGTTCCAACTCCATTAATTGCCAGCGTCTTTTCAGCATTTAATCGACCAACCATATCCATGTTGATCATGTAATTCACATTTTTGAGATCTATTGTAGGATTTTTCACGAAGTAATTTGAACCCCAAAGACCATTTTCCTCTCCCGAAAATGCTATGAACAGGAAGTTACTTTTATGTTCTTCATGCTTCAGAATTCTAGCCAGAGCTACCAAAGCGGCCGTACCACTGGCATTGTCATCGGCTCCATTGTGGATAGCCGAATCACCACGATGAAGGGAACCTTGTCCGCCCATTCCCAAGTGATCAAAATGCGCTCCGATTACTATCGTATTTTCAGACTTGTTGTCAATAAAACCAATTACGTTTCTGCCCTTTACTCCTTCGCCATCTGTACCGATTACTGCTTCCTCATGAGGATTTGATGGCTTTGATACGGTAAATGCCTGGAAGTACTCCTCAGTTCCCTTTGGCTCAAGCCCGATTTCTTTGAATTCGGCAGCCAGATACTCGGCAGCTTTCTTCTCGCCTTCTGTACCAATGGCTCGACCTCCAAGATCATCTGCAGCTAGATAGGTCACATCTTCCTTTAATCCAGCTTTTAGGCTTTCATCCGTCGGAGCAGTATCACAACTCCAAGTAAATAATGTTACTGCAACTGCTGCAAGTGTATGTTTAGGTAGAAATTTCATGCTTTTTATCATCTTTTGGCAAAGATAATAAATGGTAACTTTGTGCAGCAATACTAAAAAATCAATTCAAAAATGAGACAAATCCTTGTTGCCCTCCTGCTACTTTCTTTTGCCTGCAGCCCCAAAAATGATGTTCAAACAGAAATAGAAACTGAAGTTCATTCGGCATCCGATTCTTTATTGTTGACACCAGAAGAAATGAAGTATTTGAAAAATATCAAACAATTGACTTTCGGAGGAAACAATGCAGAAGCATATTGGTCTTTTGATGATTCAATGTTGGTTTTTCAATCCGACTATAGTGAGTGGGGAGCTGAATGTGACCAAGTTTTCTATACAAATTGGAAAACCGATGATCTGCAGAATTCTCAGCCAAAACGACTCAGTACTGGATTAGGAAGAACGACATGTTCCTATTTTCTTCCAGACAATAAAAGTATAGTTTATGCCTCTACGCACCTTGGTGGTGATAATTGTCCTCCAGTTCCTGAGCGCAGAACTGATGGAAAATATGTTTGGCCGATTTATGATTCCTTTGATATTTTCACTTCTGATCTGGAAGGAAATATTATTTCCCAGCTGACGAATGAACCTGGGTATGATGCCGAGGCGACGGTTTCTCCAAAAGGTGATAAAATTGTGTTCACTTCTTTGAGAACAGGAGATTTGGAGCTTTACACTATGAATATCGATGGTACAGATGTGAAGCAAATCACTTCCGATTTAGGATATGATGGAGGAGCATTTTTCTCGCCTGACGGAAGCAAAATCATCTGGAGAGCATCCCGCCCAACTTCTGATGAAGATGTAAAGGAATACAAAGATTTACTCGAGGAAGGTTTGGTAATGCCTACCAGCATGGAATTATATGTAGCAAATGCCGATGGAACTGACGTGAAAAAAATCACAGATCTCGGCAAAGCCAACTGGGCACCTTTCTTCCATCCATCTGGCGAGAAAATCATTTTCGCTTCAAATCACCAAACCGAAAGAGGTTATCCGTTTAATCTTTTCATGATTAATCTGGATGGAACAGGGCTGACTAGAATTACCCATGACGGTACTTTTGATGCATTTCCAGTATTCTCAAACGACGGCAAATATTTAGTATTCTCTAGTAACAGAAATAATGGAGGTACCAGAGACACCAACCTTTTTGTGGCTGAGTGGATCGGTGATTGATATCTGCACCCAATCGATTATAGTAAGACCGTCAAATTTGGCGGTCTTTTTGTTTTTATTACACTCTAACCAACTGAAAAATAGCTATGAAAGCTTTATCCACACTATTTTTCGCTGCTTTAGTAATGTCAGCGTGCAAAGGTCCTAAGGAAGATACCCCAGTTGAGGTAGCATTTTCCCCAGATGAAGAGCATGTTGAAGAAATCAACACAGAATGCTTTCGATACTATGGGGACAAAGATACTGTACTACTTACTACTCATGTAGACGGTATGAAAATCACGGGTACTTTAGACTATTCGCTCTTTGAAAAAGATAAAAATACTGGGACTATCGAAGGAGAAATCCGTGACGATTTGATTATTGCTGAATATACTTTTATGTCAGAAGGAGTCACTTCAAACCGCCAAGTTGTCTTTAAGAATACTGAAGAAGGCTGGAAAGAAGGCTACGGAGAGATAAAAACTGTGGATGGAATCCCAGTTTATGTAAACATGGATTCTTTAGATTACAGTCATCAAATAGCACTTACTCCTGTTCCTTGTGATTAGTACTAGAGTAGCCATTTTTGGCTTTTTAATCTCAATTCCCTAATTTCTAAGCTGAACTCACCCAAAATGCCTTTTTCAGTGACTGGATTTTTCAGTCCAACTTAGTTCCACCCTTTTTCAAATTGAGTTTATGAAGTACTATTACAGATTAATATTTCCATTTTTGGTTACCCTTACTTTGGCATTTTCAAAGTTTTATTTTGGTACGGAGTCCAAAGATTGGGAAGGTGCATTTGCCTACCTACCTCATATCAATACACTTCTTATTATTTGTGGATTTACCTGGTGTTTATTGGTAGGAATGCAGATTGTCAAAAAATTGTTTTTGAAGCAATACGATATTTCTCAGGAGGATAATTTGAGAGCTAGAAAAGTATTGACTCAAATAAATATGCTGGTGAAAATAGCAAACTTCATCATCATTTTACTTGGAATAGGTTTGATTTTGGTCTCTTTCGATTCTGTCCGGAAAGTGGGTGTAGGGTTCTTTGCCTCTGCAGGAGTTGCAGGTATTATTATTGGTTTTTCAGCTCAGAAAGCTATCGGTACCTTGATAGCAGGTATTCAGATTGCGTTTACTCAGCCTTTTCGACTAGAAGATGCTGTAGTGGTGGAAGGCGAGTGGGGTTGGATCGAAGAAATAAATTTGAATTACATCGTAGTTCGCATCTGGGATTTGAGAAGGCTGGTGCTTCCGACTACTTACTTCTTGGAAAATCCTTTTCAAAACTGGACTCGAACTTCAGCCGATTTACTCGGTTCAGTGTTTCTTTACACCGATTACACCGTGCCGTTTGATGAGCTGAGAAAGGAACTAGATCGAATTTTGGAAACAACCCCGCTTTGGGATAAAAAAGTGAAAGTACTCCAGGTGTCTGATGCTAAAGAATTTACAGTAGAAACCCGTATTTTGGTAAGTGCTAAAAATTCCCCAACGGCCTGGGATTTAAGAGTATTTGTTAGAGAGAAAATGATTGAATTTATCCAGAAAAACTATCCTGAAAGCCTTCCAAAAACCCGAGTAGAAATGACCCAAAAGCCTATAGCCAAATCGTGATTATTGATATGCTGATGTATAGCCATTTGGCTACAGTCGTTCCTTGTATTTTTATAGGAGCCTATCTACTCCTCAGTAAAAAAGGGGGTAAAGTTCATCGAACTTTGGGGAAGATCTATATGATATTAATGCTGCTCACGGCGTTTATTGCTATATTTTTAGAAGCTCAAGTTGGGCCTAAATTAGTTAATCACTTTGGCTACATTCACCTTTTCTGCTTGCTCGTATTTTGGACTGTTCCTACTGCTTATCTAGCTATCCGAAAGGGGAAAGTTAAAACTCACCAGCGCAAAATGATCTTACTTTATATAGGCGCCATCATTTTGGCTGGAGGATTTACTCTTGCGCCTGGAAGGTATTTACACGAAGTTTTTTTCGGGGGTTGAAAGGTTAAATTTGCCTTCATTTCAAAATTATAAAGCATCCAAACTCTTCAAATATTCTTCAGCCTGCTTCAATAATTCCTCCTTATTTTTCAATTTATCCAACGTGCGATAAGCCATTCCAATTCTTGGGTTATTCTCCAATTTTTCCCTGTTTCTTTCATAGAAATGCCAATAGAGACTATTGAAAGGGCAAGCTCCTTCTCCAACTTTTTTGGTATGACTATAGGCGCAATGAGTGCAATAATTACCCATTTTATGGATGTAATTCGCCGTGGAAACGTAGGGTTTAGTGCCTACAATTCCTCCATCAGCAAATTGGCTCATTCCTCTTGTATTGGTGATTTCAACCCATTCAATTGCATCAATATACACTCCCAAATACCATTGATCTACCTCATCTGGATGAATTCCGGCTAGCAAAGCAAAATTTCCTATGACCATTAATCGCTGGATATGATGAGCGTATGCCAATTCTAAGGACTGTCCAATTGAATGGCTTAGGCATTTCATTTTGGTTTCTCCTGTCCAAAACCATTCTGGTAATTTCCTCTGATTGTCGAAGAAATTCATGTTTGCGAAATCCGGCATTTTAGCCCAATAAATCCCACGCATATATTCTCGCCAGCCTAGAATTTGGCGAATGAATCCTTCTACCTGAGATATATGAATTTCATCTTGGTGTCCTTTCCAATATGTCTCTACCTCTTGCACAACTTCTAGCGGAGAAAGCATTTTGGTATTTAAAGCAAAACTTAGTCTGGAGTGAAATAGAAAAGGGTCCCAAGTAGTCAACGCATCTTGATAGTCTCCAAAATGCACTAGTAGATGCTTACAAAAATGACTTAAGACTTCCAGACTTTCTTCCCGCGAACAAGGCCAGGTAAAAGATTCCTCATCTAGTTGCCCAATAGTTTTGACCTTAGCCTTCTCAAGCATTTTCAGGATGTCAGCTACCTTTTTAGGATGAAGTTTTGGCTTGCGCAAAAGCCGTTTGTCCTTCAAGGCAGACCTATTCGAATGATCAAAATTCCATTTTCCCTGAAGAGGTTCTTTTCCATCCATGAGGACATTAAAGTCTTTTCGCATTTGTCGGTAAAAGCTTTCCATCAAGAAAGTCTTCTTGCCTTTGAAAAAGTCTTCGACAAATTCTCTTTCGGTCAAAAAATGCTCTGAATCAACACTTCGGCATGGAATGGATAGGTTCTTACTGATTAATTTCAATTGCTTATCCAATCTGTACTCGTCAGGTAGCTGGTATTCGAACTGATCAAAGCTGCCTTTCTTTACAAACGATTTAATCATTTTCTCCAAATCCTGAGAGTTGCCTTCTTGATCCAGCTGCACATAGTTGACCTTGTGTCCCTGAGTTTTAAGATGCTCCGCAAAGTTTCTCATGCTCAGAAAAAAAGCCACTACTTTTTGAATATGATGCGGCACATAGTCAGTCTCCTGTCTTAGTTCAAGCATAAGATAAGTCACAGACGCATCTTTTTCTTCAAACCAGGAATGCTGGTAATTCAGCTGATCACCGAGTATTAATCGTAATGTTTTGGGCATAAAAAAAGGGCTTTCAATTAAAAGCCCTTTTCCTACTACTTTGTTTTACTCAATATTTGAAACAAGGCATAGAGGAAGTTCTTCCAGCTCCGCGCTTATTTGTAGCAAGGAAACTGTAACGTATGCTGATCTCATGAGCACCGCCAGTGTTTGCATTTCCAAGGGAAGAAAGTGTGAAATCATGGCTATAGCCTACATCAAGTCCTCCTCCCAGAGAAATTCCTACCAATCCAATGACTGCTTCATGGTTTGGTAAATTGTCTTGCTGCACAGGAATTCCTCTATACCATACACCTAAAACTAGTGGTTGAATGTTCACCTGAGCTCCCACATCCAGTTGGGAAAAGGATCCTTGATTCTTATAATTAAAGGCAAATGTCAATTCTCTGGTTCCAAATCTTTGATTTAAATATTCGCTAGAACTACCTCCGGAAAGATCAAATTTCACTCCACCATGTGCTGAGATCTTTAGTGGTAGTCTGCTGTTGGCGCCATCCATAAATGAAATATTTGGCTGAGTCAAGTGATGCCCTGCAAGACCTAACCATAGGTTTTCGTTGTGAAAAACCATTCCAAAGCTGTAATCCATAAACTGATGACTGATGCCATCACCTAGACTTTCTCCACTATTTCCACCAACAGCTCCTGTTTGATCGTCGATTTGGCTTCCGAAGACTAAATCCCCGAAGTAAGCATCTCTATCCATGTAGCTTACCTGTCCACCCATTCTTAAAAATGATCTAAATCCTAATCTCATTCTATAAGAATATGTAGCCCCAATTTCAGTCATGCTCAGATTTGCCATACTTTGCTCAGACCTGTTGACAATTAGCCCCACACCGCTATTTGCGCCGAAGATGTAATGATCAGCATAAGCTGAATAGGAATTGAATGATTGATCTAGTCCAGGCCATTGGTTTCTGTAATTGACACCGATTGTTGTCATTTCGGAAGCACCTGTCATAGCTGGATTTAAATACAATGGAGCAGCATAAAACTGTGAGTATTGAATATCCTGAGCATTCGCTGTCAAGCATACTATGCACAGGGTAAATAGCAGATAAACGTTTTTCATATTCTATCTAATAAGGGTGACTCCTCCTGTCTTGGTGAATTGCTCACCATCTTTGGAGGTGTAGGTGATTTGATATAGGTAATTGCCAGGGGGTGATGCCTGACCTTGGTGTGTTCCATCCCAGCCTTTAGTTTCAAGGCTGTTGGTGGAATAGATTTTCTCCCCCCATGTGTTGAAAATAGTCATGGAGAATTCGGTTAAGGCTCTGAGTTTGGGGATAAACATATCGTTCAGGCCATCTCCGTTGGGGGTGAAAGCATTGGGTATGGTAATAAATTCTAGAGGGGCATTTACTTGGATGATATTTTTCTCAGTACTGGAACAGCCATAGATATCGTAAGCAGTGAGAATAACTTCGAAATTTCCTGCAATCTCAAATTTGTGAATTGGGTCTTTTTCTTTAGAGGATTTTCCATCTCCAAAAGACCATTCCCAGCCTATAAATTCTTCGGAAATGATACTTTCGAAGATGATTTCCTCGTCAACTTGAACTTCTGGTTCGCTGTTGATTTCTAACTTTCTATAGTCAAAATCAAGTCTTCCAGCCTTATTAATTTGAGAAGGGAAATCTACTCTTACTTCCGTTTGAGCAGTACAGCCTAAAGCGTCTGTTATTTGGACTTTGAGACTACCTGAAGAGTTGAAATTGATTTCTCGAGCATTATTTTCTCCATTGCTCCAAGAAATTTTGTATGGTTGTACTCCACCTTGTATTGATACCCACGCCACTCCGGTGATGGTACCAATGGTACAATCCACATCTAGGGCAGTTTCTATTCTTGCTTGTATTGGCTCAGCGTCCGCGATGGTAAATGATTTGCTCACGGTACAACCACTTTCATCTGATACTAAAAGTTGGTAAGTGCCAGCAGACAAATTCTCTCTATTTAAGCCAGCAGATGGATCGTCTAGCCATTTTGTAGCGTAGTTTCCTGAATTGCCTTTCACTTTTAATCGGATGGTTCCGGAATTTGAACCAGCACAGGAAATATCAGTTTGCTCTATTAATTCCAATTCGAGTGCTGAAGCTGTGCCAAGTGTGAAATGTTTTTCTACAGTACAGCCTAGTGCATCTGTAACCTTAAGAGAATAATTTCCGGCTGTTGCACCACTTAGCTTGGAAGAAGTCTGGCCGTTACTCCATATATAAGTATAGGGTGCAGATCCACCTTGAATAGTCACTTGGATTTCTCCATTCCCTGCACCAGCACAACTTTCTGGTAAAAGCTTTTCTTCTAGCTGAATTGAGGTTGCTTCTTTGATAGAATAGGAAGCTTGAAATGAGCAACCTGTCTGGTCTTTTATTAAGACACTGTAGGTACCTGCTGCAAGATTGCTTAGATTTTGGGAGGATGATCCGGTATTCCACTTATAGGTATAAGGTGCCTGACCACCTTTGATGTCCAAATTTATTGACCCATTATTTTGGCCAGAGCAACTTAAGTTTTCAATGACTTCAGATACTTGCATTCCTTCTGAGGCAGCTTTGATCTCGAATGAAGTGGTGACGTCACAATTGAATATGTCTGCAATGGTTACAGAGTAAAAACCAGGCGCGAGATTAGTTACCTCCCAGGTATCTTTCATGCCATTACTCCAGGTGATTTGGTAAGGTTCTCCTCTACCTACTTTTACACTTATTTTCGCCGAACCGTCATTTCCCGAGCCGCATGAAGCATCTGTTTTCTCGAGCGGATTAAGAATTAGGGGGTAAGGCGGCTGAACTACGATCCTTTCTATATGTACAGTGCCGGCTGCATCTGTAATTTCTACTGTATAAGTACCTGCGAATAAATTGGTTCTGTCTTTGGTAGTCTCCAGAGTGTTCCAACGATAAGTATAAGGAGCTAACCCTCCTTTAACATCTAGTATAATGCTGCCTTTTTCGCTATGTGAGCAAAGTGCAAGCTTTCCTGAAACCTCTACAGAGATTCCGTTTGTAGCAAGTATTCTATTATTATCACTATCCAATGCTGCCTTTTCCGCACGCAGCTGGGCTGAAGCAGGGATACAGATCATCACACTCAATAGGAGTGGGAGTATCATCAGGCCATATGTTGAATATACCTTTTTCAAGAGCTTTGTAGTTGAGGGAAGCTGGGTGACTTTTCAACTTTCTAAAATTGTCTTATAAATCAAGATTACTGCATTTCATTTTTAAGAATATTATTTTATGTATATCATATACAACAAAATGATATTCTTTTAAATGGGGCGTATTCCGAAATAAGTATAGAATTATTCTTTTATGCAAGCGGTTGATGAAAAGTCGCTAAAACGAAATGCATCTAAAAAAAGTATTATTTTTCCTTATAAATTACCATAGTCAAAAAAAGTAGGAAATGATGCTTTTTTGTTATTGTAAAAATGAAAAAGCCTCAAAAAGAGGCTTTTAAAAAAAAAATTGTGAATATTTTAAATTTTTTTTCCTGAAAGGTATAATAAGTTGTTATCCAGCTTAATACTTGAAGCAAGGGATAATTCGATCTCTTAGATTTCTGCTCTTAGAATCTCCCCATAAAAATGAATAAGTAAGGGAAATCTCATGCGCACCACCACTATTTCTAAGACCTAATTTTGATATGGTTACATCATAGGAGTAACCAATATCAAGCCCATTTTCGAGAGAAACACCGACTAAGCCAATGAAAGCTTCATTATTAGGAAGGTTATTTTTTGTGGGGATTCCGCGATACCAAATCCCAAGGACTAGCGGCTCTAGAAAAAATTGTGCTCCGATGTCTAATTGATTGAAAGGGTCTTGTTGTTTGTAGTTGAAAGCAAAGGATACAGATCGCTCTGAAAAAGAATGGGTGAAGTAATTTCTTCTACCTCCACCAAGGTCAAACTTAATTCCACCTTGCGCAGATAGTTTCATAGGCAGTTTTGAAACTTGACCTTCTACGAAAGATGTATTTGGCTCCGAAAGATGATGAGCTGAAGCTCCGAGCCAGATCCTCTTAGAATAAAACATGCCTCCAATGCTATAATCCAGAAAACTGTATCGACTATCGATAGGAATTCCATTGAGTTCATCCGTGATTCCGCCAACCGTTCCATTGATGATATCAATCTGAGATCCAAATACCAAGTCTGAGAAGAATGCATCTCGTTGCATATAACTGACCATACCTCCGACTCTGAAAAATGTATTTTCACTCAATTGCAATCGATATGCGTAAGAAAGACCGATTTCATTGGTGGATAGGTTTGCCAAGCTTTCTTGGCTTCCGTTAAATATTAATCCAATACCACTATTATAGTCAAATATATAATGATCAATATAAGCTGAATAGGAGTTGAAATTTTGGTCTAAGCCTGGCCACTGGTTACGGTAGTTTACCCCTATACGGGTAAGTTCACTGGCTCCAGTTAAAGCAGGATTTAAGTATAAAGGTGCAGCGTAGAATTGAGAGTACTGGGTATCTTGAGCTATTACATCGGACAAAATGCAACAAATAGCCCCTATAGTAATAAATACACCGAATATCCTCCTGAACATAGACAATTACGCCTTTACCAGACAAATTTATGCATTTGTTAACTGGCAAGGGTTATATTATTATGAATTAACGACTTGAAACACCTAGGGCTTATGATTGGGGCTCAATCAAATGAGTTTCAAAGCATTGTTTTTGAAGCACTACCAATTTGTAGCGCATTCGAATTAATGCTACCGCTGTTCAATAATTATACCAAAGGGTAAGAGAATTATGATAGGTGGAATTAAATGTCTATTTCGACCTGATTTCTTATCAAATCTTCAAATAATTCTCGGTTTCTAATCAATTGCGCTTTTCCTCCCCAAACCAATACCTCAGCAGGTCGAAGTCTGGAATTGTAATTAGAGGCCATACTGATTCCATATGCCCCAGCATTTTTAAATACTAAAAGATCCCCTTTGCTGACTTTTGCAAGCATACGATCTTTTGCCAGCGTATCTGTTTCACAGATGTAACCAACTACATTATATGGATTCAATTCTCCCTCAGGATTGCTGAGATTATATACATCATGAAATGCGTCGTACATCATTGGTCTGATGAGATGATTCAGACCCGAATCTACTCCTACAAATGTGATTTGAGGCGTCTTTTTCACGACATTGGATTCTACCACCAGATAGCCAGATTCACTCACTAGGAATTTCCCAGGCTCTAACCAAAGCTCTAGTTTTCTACCGTATTTCTCGCAAAAAGTATTGAATGCTTTGGATACTTTAGTGCCAACTTCGGCCATATCGGTGGATGGGTCGCCATCTTTATAGGCAACTTTAAATCCTCCCCCAAAATCCAGGAATGAGAGATTTGGAAAATTCATAGCGGCCTCAAAAAGCACATTTCCACCTCTCAAAAAGATCTCAGCATCAAGTATATCAGATCCTGTATGGATATGAAGCCCCACGATATTGATATTGTATTGCTTCACTACCTCTAGGATCTCGGGAAGCTGATGAATAGATATTCCAAACTTACTTTGAATATGGCCTACAGAAATTTTCGCATTTCCACCAGCCATAATATGAGGATTAATACGAATGCAAGCTGGCTTTGTATTTCCATAGACTGCACCAAACTCCTCCATTAGTGGAATGCTGTCAAGATTGATCATTATTCCCAATTCCACCGCTTCTTGTACCTCTCGAAAGTTAACTCCACTAGGCGTATACATGATTTCAGAAGCAGAAAACCCTGCCAACATACAAATCTTCGCTTCTTCGATAGAAACGGCATCGACGCCTCCTCCAGCTTTTTTCACCAATTTCAAAATACTTATATTGGATAAAGCTTTAGTAGCATATTTAATCTTTAGAGGAACTGAGGCAAAGGCAGTCTGTAGAGATTTGATTTGACTTACGATCTTTTCTCCATCATATATATATACCGGCGTACCAAATTCTTTAGCAATCGATTCTATGCTTATTCCTTGAAGCTGAGTAGGATGTTGAGGTGCTGACATTGTCTGAAATTTGCGGGCAAAGATAGCCAAATAACAAAAAAAGGAGGCATTTGCCCCCTATTTTCATTAGTTATAGTGTAATTAAGAAAATTTTATTTCCGAGTTTAAATATAGATGAAGGAGGTCAATTTAACCTCTTTCTACCCAATTTGAAGCGGTTAAATATTGTTAAGCTCTCTACTTGGCCTGATTATAGGATTAAATTTGTACAATGTCGAAGAGTAATATTATCCTTATCGTTGTTTTGATGTCCCTAGCCAGCTTTGGTTTGATGGGCTTTCAATTCTATTGGGTGAAGAATGCTATTCGCATTAATAGAGAGCGATTTGATCAAAATGTGTATCAGGCACTTTCCTCCACTGTAGATGAGTTGGAGAAAGGAGAGACATCAGCGGCTTTTTATGGCTATATGATGCAAGACTCAATCATGAGTAGATCTCTATTTGAAAAGATCGATCCGATTGATTTTGACCTTACGGTAAATTCCAGAAGAACCCTAAGATCCAGACCCTCATTAGTAGATTCCTTTTTTCAGGAAAGTCCTCCTCGGGTAAGCCAAACCTTCAGGAGAATCCTTGAATCAAGAGGATTGGACATGAATCAGCTGGAAGAGTTAGAGTCCTTTTTTACCTACATGACTCCCGAGCTAGCCTCCAAGATGCAGTTTACTCCAGATGAAATGGAAGTTTTGCTTCAAGAAAAGGAACGCCAACTTTTGTATTTAAGCCAGCGGGAAAATTCTCCTAGAAAGCCGAATGTTCCTACTACAGAACAGATTGTGGAGATGCAACCTGAGTTCAACATCAGCCCAGATGCTTTGGAGAAAGTATATAGAACAAATATTAAGATCGATTTCATAAATAAAGCCTGGGAAGAAGTAACTGCAGGGCAAAAAGCGATTCTAGATCGGCTAGATACGGCACGAGTCAGGCAACTACTGAAAAGATACCTCCTGGAAAGAAATATTTCAGAAGAATTTGAGCTGGGACTGCTTAAGGATGATGGGCTATTGCTTCCTATCGGACCTGTCAAGCAGCAGTTTGTACTTGTACAGCAAGGTATTCAGGCAAGACTTTTCCCAAATGATATTTTTGGTAAGGAAAATTTCTTAACCATCTATTTCCCAGAGAAAACCAACCATGTTATTCGGGAAGTTTGGCTACCTATATCCAGCTCCATTGTATTCATCGTAGTGATCATTTCCTGCTTTATCTATGCGATAAAAGTGATTATCCGTCAAAAAGCCCTCTCGGATACGAAAAATGATTTCATTAATAACATGACTCATGAATTCAAGACTCCTTTGGCCACGGTGAGCCTGGCTGTGGAGGCGCTTCAAGATCCAGAACTCTCCAGTCAGGATAAATTCCGGACAAGGTATTTGGGCATAATTAAGGATGAAAATAAGCGCTTGGTGTCTCAGGTAGAAAACGTTCTTCAGGCGGCTGCGTTGGATAAGAAGGATTTCAAATTGAAAATAGAATCTCTAAATCTGGCAGAAATTTTAGAAACTACTGTTGATCATTTTGGCCTGCAAGTCGAAAAGAAGGGTGGACAGATCACCTTTATAAATGAGCTAACTGAACCTATGGTTCAAGGAGATTTATTTCACCTTACCCATATTTTCAATAATCTATTGGATAATGCAAACAAGTATTCTCCTGACTCTCCGTTTATAACGATTGTAGCAAAAGATAATACGGAAGAGGTATTCATTACCATCAAAGACGAAGGAATTGGGATGAATAAAGATGCGCAAAGGAAAATTTTTGATAAATTCTATCGTGTTCCTACAGGAAATGTTCACGATGTCAAAGGTTTCGGCCTAG
This sequence comes from Algoriphagus winogradskyi, assembly GCF_900182815.1. GTDB lineage: Bacteria > Bacteroidota > Bacteroidia > Cytophagales > Cyclobacteriaceae > Algoriphagus > Algoriphagus winogradskyi. Next base: position 316,347 of record NZ_FXUA01000002.1, read on the forward strand.
GGCTTTCTTACGTAAAGGCCATGTTGGAGGCACATAAAGGAGGAATTCAAGTAAGTAGCGAACTTGGAAAAGGAAGCTCATTCACCATTAACATACCAAAGAAACAATGAGTAAAGCAAAATTATTAGTGGTCGAGGACGATCCAAATTTGGGAGATATCCTGCAGGAATATTTGGAAATGAAAGGGTATGAACCTACGCTTTGCCGTGATGGTGAAGAGGGTTGGAATAAATTCAAGAAGGGGAAATTTGATCTTTGTCTTCTGGATATTATGATGCCGAAAAAAGATGGGTTTACCCTAGCTAAAGAGATTAAAAAAGTGGAGGAAAACTTACCGATACTTTTCCTCACGGCAAAAAACCAAAAGGATGACATTATCGAAGGCCTTAAAATTGGCGCGGATGATTACATCACTAAGCCATTTAGCATGGAGGAATTACTACTTCGTGTCAATGCGATCTTGAAGCGAACTCACAAAAGTGAAGATATCAATCCGCTGAAAATATATACTTTCGGAGGTTTCACACTGCATTACGATGAGCAATTCTTAGATGGACCAAAAGGCCGTCACAAGTTGACTTCGAAGGAAAATGAGCTTATTCGCCTACTTGCTTCCGAAATCAACAATCTGGTAAACAGAAGTCATGCTCTGAAACAAATCTGGGGAGACGATAGCTACTTCAATGCGAGAAGTATGGATGTGTATCTAAGCAAAATCCGTAAGCTTCTGAAAGATGATCCTAAAGTGCAGATCATTACCGTTCACGGAGAAGGCTTTAAGCTGATCGTCAGCGAAGGATAATGGATTGCCAGAAGTTGGGTGTCCGATGTCGGATGTTTTTACAATGGTGACTTTCCGAAAACAATACTAAAAGTAGAAAGCCAGAGTGATTTAAGATCGCTCTGGCTTTTTGTTGTAGGGAAATCTATTCCTTTTTTATCTAGAATCTTGGCTCTATTATTTAACTGCTAGATTGCTTCGTTGTACCCCCGATTCTCCAATCGGGTCTTCTCCTCTCAATGACGATCTAATCTTAACTCTCTTATCTTGATACTAACGTCTAGCTACTTGATACTTAAAAAATCATTTCAGCTCCAATTCCATTTCCTTCAGGGAAAGTGACTTTTTCTGGCGTGATGATTACTCCTTTCGCAGGATCTTTGGATAGTAGCATTGCTCCATCCATATCTACATAATCCAGCAGCGGAGCAATGTGCGCAATGGCTGTGATACCCACCGAGGATTCAGTCATGCAACCTACCATAGTTTTCATTCCAAGTTTCTTCGCCTCGTGGATCATGCGTAATCCCGGGGTTATTCCTCCGGCTTTTACCAGCTTCACATTGATTCCATGAAAAAGTCCATGGCATTTTTTAACATCGGATTCTACGATGCAGCTCTCATCTGCAATCACTGGTAATTTACTGTGCTTGTAAACCTCTTTCATTCCCTCCAGATCATCTTTGCCAAGAGGTTGCTCCATAAATTCCACGCCCAATTTTTTCAATTCACCAGAATAATTGATAGCCTGATCTGCAGTCCAAGCACAGTTCGCATCAATTCTGAAAATTGCATCTGTATGCTTCCGGAGTTCACGGATAATTGCCAAATCATCAGAAGTACCTAGTTTAATTTTATAGATCGGCCAGTGAACTTCCTTCATTTTTGTCACCATCTTCTCTACCGTATCGATTCCAATTGTAAAGTTGGTAAGTGGAATTCCAGCAGGATTTAGATCTAAGAGTTCATAAAGTTTCTTTCCAGATTTCTTGGCATAGATATCCCAAGCTGCCATATCTAAGGCACATTGAGCAAAAGGGTTCTCTTTAAAAATTTCTTTCCCTAAATCCCAAAGTTCAGCGGGAGTTTTCCACTCAACTTTTTCTACTATAGGTCTGAATCTCTCCAAGCATTCCATCATATTAGAGATAGTCATGCCATAGAATGGATTTGTAGTTGACTCACCTAAACCGAAAAATGCACCATCTTGCAGTTTTACAATTAAGGTATCTTGAACATCCCTGCTTTGATGTGCGATGGTAAATGTGTGCTTGAGAGGAAGATCGACTACTTGAAAAGATAAGTTCATTTCGATAAATATTCTATTTGGAGCAAAATTAACCTGTTTTTTGCTTGAATGGTAGGTAGATTTATATTTTATTCAAGGTAAATAGAAATTACTATGAAAGTCAATTCTAAATTATCAATCAGCTTCTTTTTGCTGTTTTTGGTTTTAATACTTAGTTGTAAAACGGCAAAGATGCCAGTTTCTTCAGCAAGCAATGTCTCTACATTGGAATCTGCCTTTTCCAAATTCAAGGAACCTGCTATCACGCATAGGAGATTCAAGCATGCAGATCTACAGCCACTCATCCAAAAGCACTCAGGAGCTTTTGAAATCACAAAATTGGGAGAATCAGTAGAAGGTAGAAGTATTTCCAGCTTGGATTGGGGAGATGGAAAAACCAAAGTAATGCTTTGGTCTCAAATGCACGGAAATGAAAGTACTGCGACGATGGCTCTGTTCGATTTGTTCAATTTTCTTGAAGGCAATGGAGATGAATTTGACGATTTGCGTACTCTTCTAAAATCACAGCTGGATCTTAAATTTATCCCTATGATTAATCCCGATGGGGCGGAACAATTCAAACGAAGAAATGCGATTGATATAGATTTGAATCGAGATGCAATATCTCAGATTTCTCCTGAGGCTATCATCCTGAAAGGTGCGCGAGATGATTTTGAACCTGAGTTTGGTTTCAATTTACATGATCAACAAACCTATTATAATGCCTCTGGAACTCCAAAACAGGCCACAATTTCAGTTTTGGCGCCAGCATATAATTATGACACGGACGTGAATGCAGTAAGGACTCGAGCTATGCAAACTATCGTTGGCATGAATGAGATTTTGCAAGAAGTAGTGCCTGGTCACGTGGGAAAATACGACGATGCATTTGAGCCGAGAGCTTTTGGTGACAACATCACCAAGTGGGGAACTAGCACGATTTTGATCGAGTCTGGAGGATACCCGAATGATCCCGATAAGCAATATATCCGCCAGCTGAATTTTATGATTATTCTTAATGCCTTGGAGCAAATTGCCACCAAAAGCTATGAGCAATACACTATTGAGGAATATTTTGCTATTCCTGATAATGACCTGCAGTTGGTTGACTTGCTACTTAATGAAGTTCAGGTGCCAGTAAATGGCAAATACTTTCCAGTCGATCTGGGAATCAGAAGAAGAGATATTACAGCTGGGGAAACCTATTACATGTCTGCTTCAGTGGATGATTTAGGTGACCTGCAGGTGTATTTTGGATTAGAGGAATTTGATGCTTCTGGGCTGAACTATGCAGAAGGGAAAGTCTATGCAAGTGAATTTGAGTCCGTCAGCATGCTTGATGAAGCAAAAGCTATAGAGCTTTTGAAGCAAGGGTATTTGGCAGTAAAAGTGAAAAATGGTGCTAAAGGCGATTTGCATAATCTTCCCATCTTGGTGTTGAAAAGTACAGAAACCTTTTCTTCTGGCTGGAGAACCGGGGAAGGGACAAATTTCTTTTTGGAGAAAGATGGAGTGAGAAAATATGCAGTAGTTAATGGATATCTGATTGATCTGGAACATCCAAAAGATCAGGAATTTAAGCAGAGAATTTATTAAAGGTTAATATTTCAAAATGTTTAATTTAATCCGCCACTTGGCGGGTTATTTGTTATTAGCCATATAAATAATTTTTAGAATCCATGAAAAATAATGTATCAGCCATTCTATTTGCAGTAGCGATCGTAATTGCTTCGATTGTTTTGGGAAATGCAGTAATCAACCGAAACCGACCTCAAGGCACGATCAATGTCACGGGCTTGGGAGAGAGTAATTTTACCTCTGACCTAGTGGTGTGGGAAGGTAATTTTAGCCGCGAAAGCTCTGATTTGAAATCTGCCTATGCTGATTTGGAGAAAGACAGAAAGCTAGTTTCGGACTATTTGATTTCAAAAGGAATTCCTGCTGAGAAGTTGATTTTCAACGCGGTTAATACCAACCCAAACTATGACCAAAATTATTCAAATGATGGCCGATATTTGGGACAAACCTTCAAAGGTTATACTCTTAGTCAATCCTTGAAAATCGAATCTACAGAAGTGGAAAAAGTTGAAAAGATTTCGCGAGAGATCACAGAACTGCTCAACCAAGGAATTGCTTTTTACTCCCAGTCTCCACGCTACTACTATACTGAGCTGGAATCACTGAAATTGGAAATGATTGCTAAAGCTACCGAAGATGCAACCATCCGTGCTGAGCGAATCGCCGAAAACTCCAAAGGGGATCTTGGAGACCTGATCTCAGCCAATATGGGAATCTTTCAGATCACAGGTCAAAACTCAGGGGAAGACTATTCTTGGGGTGGCACATTTAACACCGCAGACAAAAACAAAACTGCTTCGATTACGATGAAGTTGATTTTTGAGGTCGATTAAAAGACGTTCTCAAACAATTGCTGCCCTTTGTGCTTTTACATGATGTGAAAGCTCTAATCTTATTTTCCCTTATGTCTTCATTTATTGTCCTCTATCAGTTTACCAAAAACTCACCTACTTCAGATTGGAGAATAGTGGATGATGTAGTAATGGGAGGGAGATCATCTGGTGATTTCCATATTAATGAATCTGGCAATGGTGTATTTGAAGGGGTTGTGTCCTTAGCAAATAATGGAGGGTTTTCCTCTGTCAGATATAGGGAAACTTTTCAAATTCAGTCCCACACAACGATTAAAATCCATTTAAAAGGGGATGGTAGCCCATATCAATTTCGAGTAAAGGCATCTGTTTCTGATCGCCATTCCTATATCTCTCAATTTGAAACAAGCGGAGAATGGGAAACCATAGAAATCGATCTAGCCGATATGTACCCTGCATTTCGAGGGCGTAAACTTTCAATTCCTAACTTTGACAAAGAGCAGATTGAGGAATTGGCATTTTTGATTGGGAATAAAAAAGAACAGAAATTTCACCTGGAATTAAAGTCTATCGAGCTAATTTAAGACTAGTATTTTCAAGTAATAGTCAGGCAATTAGGATAAATAAATCACCATTCCGCCTAGGCAGTTATCTTTGTGCTAGATTGAATTGATGTGAAAGAGAATAAGACTACAAAAACCGCCCTTCACCCCCGCAATGCCCACCGGGAGCGTTACGATTTTCCAAGCTTAATTGCCACTCAGCCTGAGTTGGGCAGATTCGTGGCAGAAAATAAATACGGAGACCTCAGCATTGATTTCGCTGATCCAAATGCAGTAAAGGAACTCAACAGAGCTTTGTTAAAGCATTTTTATAAGATTTCATCCTGGGATATTCCAAGTGGATACCTTTGCCCTCCCATACCCGGAAGAGCAGATTACCTTCATTATTTGGCAGATTTACTTACTGATAGCAATGGTAATAAACTGCCAGCCGGTGATCAGACCAAAGTGTTGGACATCGGGACAGGAGCGAACTGCATCTATCCTATGCTAGGAAATGCTATTTACGATTGGTCATTTGTTGGCTCCGAAATAGATACTGTAGCGTTGGACTCAGCTCAGGAGAACCTATATGCGAACCCTCAGTTTCGAGGAAAAATCACCTTAAGACTTCAGGAAAATTCAAAGGAAATACTTTCTGGCATCATCAAATCAGATGATGTTTTTGATTTAGTTACCTGTAATCCTCCATTCCATGAGTCCCAAGCTGCTGCAGAAGCAAGTAGTACTAGAAAAGTGAAAAACCTACAAGGAAAAGTTGGTAAGAAGGTCACATTGAATTTTGGAGGAAAAAACAACGAGCTTTGGTGCGAAGGAGGCGAGTTGGCATTTATTCAAAAAATGATTCGTGAGAGTATCACTTTTAAATTCAATTGCTTTTGGTTTACCTCCATTGTCTCTAAGGAAGAGCACATAAAGGAATTGGTTTTAGCTTTGAAAAAAGCCCGTGTTGCAGATCGGAGGATCATACAAATGACTCAGGGTAACAAAAAAAGCAGGTTTATCGCATGGACTTTCTTGAATCCAGAGCAACAGGAAAACTGGAGAAAAAGGAGATGGATCAAAATTTAAAATTGGAGAATTTATAATTTAAAATTGACCCATTATCGAAAATAAAAACGGCGCTTGAATGAATTCAAAGCGCCGTTTTTATGTCTAGTCACTTGATACTAAAATATAGTATTATGCATTTAAAGTGCTTTCCACACTTATTTCTAGCTTCAATACTCTTGAGATAGGACAATTTTCCTCAGCGTCTTTCACTAGCTCATCGAATTTATCCTGAGCGATACCGTCCACTTTAGCCTTTAGGACTAAGTGAGATTTTTTAAGTGTTCCTTCTTCAAATGTGATGTTTGCAGTCACATCTAATTCTGTTGCGGTGTAGCCAGCTTCTTGCAGATTGAAACTCAATTTCATTGCGAAGCATCCAGAGTGCGCTGCAGCGATTAACTCTTCAGGGTTAGTGCCTACTCCGCTTTCAAATCTGGATCCAAACGAGTATTGAGTTTTGTCTAAAACAGTGCTTGGCGTAGTCAAAGTACCTTTGCCATCTTTACCTGTTCCTTGCCATACGGCGGTTGCTTTTCTGATCATTGTCTAAAGGATTTTAGGGTTAAAAGTTATAATTGTTAAAGGGAAATATGTGCGTATAAGTTCAGCTAAAGCTTAGAATCATCAATTTTCCACCTTTTCCATTTTCGGTTTTTCAGGCGGGTTAGTTGATGCTTTTTTACCTGACAAATTCTGAAATACCTCCAAATATTGATCGGTCACATAGTCCCAATTGTATCTTTGTACAAGCCCCTCGCGAGCGGTGCTTCGGAAATATGCCATTCTTTCCTTACTACTTTCCGCTGCTTCCACGATGTCCTGAACCGATTCTTTAGTCTTTTGAAAGTACCAACCATGTTTACCGTTCTGGAGCATTTCCTGATTGAATGGGGTATCCAAAGCTAAGATAGCGCAGCCAAAACCAAGTGCTTTCAACATCGCTGGATTCGTCCCACCATATTCGTGACCGTGAAAATAGGCGTAGCAATGAGAGTACCATGCTGCTAATTCATTCTGATCAGTGATGTATCCCAAAAACAATAGCCTTTCGTCTTCTATGTTTTTGAGGACATTGGCATACTCGTCATTGAATGGTACGTCGCCAACTATTACGAGCTTTCTCTTTGAGTTAGACTTTAAAAATCCATCGATTATAAGGTCTGCATTGTTGTCCGGAATAAGTCGGCCTACGATCAGGAAATAATCCTGCGGTTCAATTCCCCATTTCTCAATGGGATCAGCTGCTACATCTGCTCGTGGATTTGCCCCATAAGCGATGACTTTGGAATCTGCATTGAATAATTCCTTGTAAACACGCTGCATTTCATCCGAGTCATTGATCAGTTGATCGTAGTATTTCGTGGCCATCTTAGATGCCCAGAAAAAATACTTTGATCCCATGCCTTTCCATTTTGGTCTGAGCCACTCCAGACCATCCACGTTGATCACCGTTTTTTTTCTGAAAAGTCTGGAAAACCAGCCGATAGGTCCATTAGCGCTGTTGACCACGAAAATCACATCCACGTCTGAGAAACAGGCATGCATCATGGAGAAAAAAGTATGCGAAAGTTGGGTGCCTATCTTTGATTCAATTGCTCCTATGTAAATGCATTCTATTCCATTTACAAATTTTGGTTTTTCTTGAAATAGGGCTTTGTGATTATATACGCGGACATGAACACCCTTGGCTACGAGTCGCTCACCAAGCTCTTTGACCATGGTGTCGTATCCTCCATACACATAGGGATATCCTTTTGCCCCCATTATGGCTACTTTTAATTTCTTCTTAGCTGCTGCCATAAATGGTTTTCAATTTTTTTTCTAAAACTATCCAAACTGAACTCCTTCAATACCCGATTTCTACCGGCACTCCCAAACCTCTCTCTAAGTTCTTGATCCAAAATTAAACTAATTAACGCATTTACTCCTTCATCTAGATTGTAAATTGGGATTAAGTATCCTGTTTCACCGTTCACCACCATTTCCGAAGCTCCTCCGGATTGCGTAGCAATGACTGGACAGGCTGCTGCCATGGCTTCCAGTATGACCGTAGGAAATGAATCCGGTAAAATCGATGGTAAGACAAAAATATCTGTTGTCTTCAGGATGGAGCCTATATCTTCTCTAAAGCCGAGATTGGTTACATGATTTTCCAGTCTATGCTCATTGATAAAATGCTTCATTTGCACCTCCAAATTCTCATAACCAGGATATGGATCTCCAACTAATAGAAAGTGGCAATGTGGATAAGAACTTACTATCCTCTTGGCCATTTCTAAGAAGAAAAGTTGTCCTTTACCAGGATTGATTCTACCAACCATGGTAATAATCAGGTGATCATCGGCTATTCCTAACTCCTGAGGGCGTATTCCAGGTTTTTCAAGAAACTCTGAATAGGGTATTCCATTGTGGATAACTGTAGGTTTTGACACCTCTAACTTATTGTCCCAGTGATTTTTCACCGCATGTGATACTACGATGGGTGAGGGAGTAGTACGATCTAACAATCGTCGTAAGAGGCCTACCAAAGGTGTAGGCCCAAGCAGGATTTCATGTATGTGCCAAATGTGTGGCAGGTTATGCAATTTTGCCCATTGTGCCCCGACTACCACTGCGAGGGTATTGGAGTAAACTAGGTTGAATTTGAACTCACTGTGCAGTTGGCTTAAAAATCTATAGGCTTTGTAATTCATAGATAGCCTATTCAGTAGTCCGGGAATGTTCACGTATTTACGTCTCAAAATTCCAAGATTTTGAATGCGGACTATAGCTCCTTCTTCTACAAGATATTGTTGCAATGGCCCCGGTTCGGGCAACACCACAACTGGTTTTAGTCCAGCATTTTTATAAACCTTTACTACTTCAATCAGTATTCTGGAAGAGCCATATCGGTCTGATGAACTATTAAGGAAGAGTACTGTCAATTGAAAAACCGGTTGCTATTTTTTAAGGATTACATTTTGAAATCCTTCAATAAATTTCTGAGCAGAAAATTTCTTGGATTGCTCAAGACCTTTACCAACCATCGAGTTGATTTGGTCATCATCTAAAGCCAAAAATATCATTTTTTCCATTAAATCTTGCTGATCACCAGTTTTGAAAGGAAGTCCACATCCTCCAGCTACCTCCATCAATGCAGGTTGGTCAGAGTGAATCACAGGAATTCTATTTGCCATAGCCTCTAAAATTGGGATTCCAAAGCCCTCGTTTTCGGAAGGGAATACATAAGCAAAAGCATTTTTGTACAAGGCAGCCACTTGATGATCATTTACATATCCAGGCAGGAAAACTTTGTCCTGAAGGCCAAGCTCTTCCACCAGCTTTTCTACAATGGGGAGGTCATTCATTTGCGCACTTTGTCCGGCACCTCCAGCTAATACCAATTTGAAATCAGCTTTGGTTTTGTTGAGGAAATTGTCAAAAGCGCGAACGAGCATGGGAAGGTTTTTGCGCTTATCGAACGTGCCCAAATGCATAAAATATTTTTGGTCTGCCAATCCATTCTCTTCCAAAAAAGTAGTATCCAGGCCATTCTCAAGCCTTTTTGGAGCTTGATAAATAACGGTCATCGGATATATTTTCTTTAAGTATTTGTAGAGTGATTTTCGGGAGTATTCCGTTGTGGTGATGATCTCGGTATTTTCTTTCAGGCCTTTTTTGATCAACCGCAGGAAGTATGTTCTCCACCACTTTGGGTAGTTTTGAGGCATTTGCCAGAAGAAAGCATCATGGATCACTGTTAATCTCCGGCATGGAAGGCTTGCCACAGGCGAGACAAAATCCGGGCAAATCAACACATCCGGCTGGTGCTTTTTCACCAAATCAGGTAATTGGAATTCCTTCCAGCGAAAGTAATCCATGTGATAATTGAGACGCTGAATTTTGGATTGATGCCCTTTAAAGGTCTGATCAGCACTTTGGATTTTTGGATCATGGGAAAAAATCCATTCGATCTCTGGATGTGGATAAGCCAATGCGGCTTCCGCCAATTCCATCATATAGGTTTTGATACCTGTAGTGGCGACGTTCAAATATTGTAAATCGAGTAGGACTTTCATGTAGAGTTAATAGATTTCTTTCATTCAGTTTCTTAAAAAGTATAATATTCTGATAAATAACTTTATAGCCGAATCTTTAATTATACAATTTTTTAATTGGCCTAAAATTAGACTACTATTTCTTTGCCATAGTTTTCTACTTGGATTCTGGAATATTCCCTCACGCTAATTCCAACCATCCACCAGGAAATCCATGAGACGTAAGTATAGATTTCCACATTTGCAGTAAATAAGGGTAGTAATAATCCTGCTTTTACAGTTCCTGCTACAAATGCCATTCTTGCCAAATTCAAATTATCAGAATTTTTAAAGACATAGATCGAAGTCCAAATACCTGAGAAGAGTGTTGCTATGTACAAAAACATACCAACCCAACCCAGTTGAACTCCATATATTAAAAACTGATTTTCGCCGCCAACCCGTAATTCTTCAGTCACACTGCCAAAATTTCCACTCATAGCAAGTCCAATGCCCATAGGATTTGTCATCATTGAGTCTAATGCCAGTACCCATTCCACCACGTGGCCAATGCTGGATGTATCTGCGAGCGTTAAGGTATCAATCACGTAGAAGTAGAAATCCTCCGGTGCAAAGAAAAGCACGTATCCCACAAATAAGACTAAACTCAGGAACCCAAAACCAATTAATTTATACAGTTTGAAGACCAGGGCAACAAAGAATATCATCAGAAAAAATGCAGCAAATGATGCTCTGGAAGAAGCAAAGACAAGACTTCCAATAGAGCAAAGCATCACAAGAACATATTTCCATTGATGTGACCTCTCTGAAGTTAAGAACCAAATCAATCCTGCTGAAAACCCCATTAAAACAGAACTGGCCAGCTCTAAAGGATCTGAGAAAAAACTCCCGAGTCGCTTCATTGCATTGGTAGTTTCAAAGGTCCACGTCAGGTTATAATGCCCCTGTGGCTCAATATTGTTTATTTCTTCGTTGAAAAGGGCATAGCCAGTAAATTGCTGTAGGTGTGCATTTAAAAGATAGTTTTCCACCAAGTTCATTAGAAATGCTCCAATGGCAATGATAAAAATGATCTGAAACAATCGCTTCAACTCGAAATCACCAAACTGAGTATTTCTGCCAAGCAAGTAGATCAAACTAGGAATGAACATACTCTTGAAGTAGAGTGCTTTGTTCACAAAACTTGCCTGTCCTATTGGTACCACAAGGAAAACGACTGTCAATACCATAAAAGCCAGCAAGTACCAATCTGTGGATTGAAGTCGCAAGGGGTAGCTGAATATTTTTTTTTGATAAATAACAAAAATCAACCCTGCCGTCAGAACGATGATTTCCTTACTGACCTGAAATAAACTTACGATCATGGGCGACCTAGTCACCAAAAATGCCACACTGAGCGTGGTGATATAAAACGGCAAAAAAGCAGCTAGGAAGAAGATAAAATAAGTCCATTTCCCTTTAAATATCATTTCCTGAAGCGTCCAGAGAGATCCGGCTGCTACCGCAAGTGCGATTAAAATGAAAAATATCAAAGGCATCGGCTTACCATTTTGTTATACTTTCAGGTTCAGTAATAATTGAATCAATGCTTGAAACGACAATAAGCAAATTAACCAGCTTTTGAAAATTGTACAAGCAAGTTGCAATGCCGAACCTAAAATCAACTTTTAGTAATGTATTGGTCTTTGTAAAGCTGATTATCAGCTCTTTTTCTGATTAGCTCTTCAATTTCAGGGTTTGAGATTTGATCCTCCGTTGGTGCATAGAGAGCACGCTGACGATTGACAGAATTAGCAGGAGGATCGCATAGATAATAGATCGCAAGAGACTTTCGGATATTCGTTCCTTCGGTGCTCACTTCTCTACTTAAGCCATGCCATGACTGGAAGGTAGTATCAAAAATAACTGCCCTATTAAATTTCACTTCCACTTCCTTTTCCAGCTTTTGAGGTCGATGGTTTTCAGCATCATTACTCCAAAGTCCAAAATGGCCTCCGAATTCAGGTTTCCAATCTTGAGAAAGATATAAAATCAGATTTATTCTTCGCTGTAATCCCAGCTTAGGATGAATGTTGTAGTCTAGATGAGGATTGAGTTTTCCTCCATCAGGATGCATGTGCCATCCGCCACCATGTAAGCCAAAATCTGGATACAATTTGATTCCCAAAATTGCTCCTAAGTTGTTGACAAATGTCTCAGAGCATAAGTATTCAAAAAATTTATAAGTATACTCAGGAAACTTATTCCAATCGTTCAGAGCTGACTTTTTTTCAAGCGGATTTGAATAGGTGAATAGACTAGCATCACCTATCACCGGAAACTCTTCTGAAAGAGATTTTGCAAATTTTTCTTCTACAAAATCATCGATAACTAAATGTGGAAAAGGTGCAGCGGAGTGAAACTCTTCTACTCTATTTTTAATCTCCTCAATCTTAATCATGGTAGGTTTTTATTAGGCCATCTGCAAAGCCTTTCCAGGCCATCTTTAACTTTTGAAGCCTCCATCTACCAATAAAATAAATGGAATAAAGAAGCATTTTGCCAAATTGGACGGCCACGGCCAAAGGTATAAAAATATTTTTAGTGTGATGTTTAATGAATATCATTTGATTTCTCTGGGCCAAATAATGGACTATTGGGTTTAGAAAACCCTCTTTTCCCTTAGTCTTTGACTTGGAAGAATTCCCTACGGAATGATAGATTTTTGCCTCTGATTCAAACCAAAGCTTGTAGCCTTTTTCACGAACTCGCATGGAAAGATCCACATCTTCAAATGAACCGAAAAAGAAGAATTCCTTCAGAAGACCTGCTTCCCGAAGTACTTTTGTTTTAATTAAAGTAGCGCAACCAGTCGTCCAATCTGTCTCCTCCGATCTCACATCACTTAGATCAGTTTTTCCTTCCTTTTTTGTGAGAGAAAGACCTAGAAAAGCAATGAGTTTACCACCTGCATTCCATATGACATTTCTACGTTCGCCATTATAGAAAATTAGGGGCTGTGCAATACCATACTCAGGCTTATCATCAATAGAAAAAACCAATTTATCCAGGAAATCGGGTTCGACTTCAGTGTCATTATTTAGTTCTAGGATGTAGTCAAACCCATTCTCCAAAGCATATCGAAACCCCACATTGTTACCCCCCGAGAAGCCTAGATTTTCCTGAGTAAAGATAAAATGTGCAAAATCTCCAAATTCATTCTCAAGCCTTTCTCCAGAACCATCACCGGAGTGATTGTCTATCATAATCGTTTTAAAATTGGGATAGGTACAGTTTTGAAGTGAGAGAATGCATTTTTTAGAGTCTTCATAATTTTTCCAATTGATCAAAACTATTGCTACGGAAGGAAAAGGTGAAGAACTCATTCAGAAAGGTTTGTGGAAAATGTATGTGGTTGCTGTAGTAATATGTGTATCAGCGCTCAAATATAAGACTCAAATAAAAATCAAAGATGAATTTTAAAAATCAATTTTTAGTAAAAAGACCAAGTACCAACGCTTTATTGTGGCTCCAGTTGAAATAGCATGAGATAATAAAAGCAACAACTTCGGTGGATAGTAGTGCAAAAGCTAGGCCTATTTCCCCATAATAAGCAGTTGCGAATACAGAGGCTATAAGCATGTAAATACACATCAGCCAAGAAGTTCTGAACATTAGTTGTTTCTGGTCATTGATAAGAAACACTATAATATTCCAGATATTAAAGGAAGCCAGAAGTGGGATAAAAGCTAAAATCTTTAGAATTTCGACAGATTTTGGAAGAGATTCTCGTGATAAAACTGAGATAATGAAATCTGACCAAAGAAAGGTTACTAATGACAAAAACGCACTTAAACCAATGGAAAGGAGTAATACTTTGATTGAAAATCTCACAAATGCTTTTTTGTTTACACTGTATAATTTGGCAGCATTTGGATAAACCGCTTGTACAATTAGCGAAGGAAGCATACGCATCACCATGATCACCCGCTCGGCTAAGCTATACATACCTAGCGTTTCTGCAGCGGTGAAAAAGCTGAGTATTATCAATCCTCCATTTACGGCTATATGACTTCCTAGATTAGAGAAAAACAGGAGAACATTTGATTTAAGGCTCTTCCAAATAGCATGAAACTCGGGTCTATAAAATGTGATCCGCATATAGATTCTAATGTAGATCAGCAGAAAAATATTAACTCCTAGACCAAAAAAACCCATCATGAAATTTACCCATTTGCTTTGTTCTGGCTTGTGGATAAATAGCACAATACCTAAGAGGAAAAGTAGCTTGCTGAAAATATTCGCTATGCTGACCAGCTTCATTTTTTCCATACCCTGAAAAAACCAAAGCGGTAACGTAGCTTCAGAAAAAAGGAGCATTAGTGAAAACACCAAAATGACCTGATATTCTTGGAATAGGTTAAAGCCGAAAACTCCGATGATTATAGCAAGGCTGGCTATTGTAGCAAGTAAAATTTTAGCCGAAAAAATGTTGGAAACTATATGTGATAATTCAACTCTATTTTGCTGATTAATAGCAACTTCCCGGGGGGCGTTTAGGTTGTAGCCAAAGCCTACAATTATGTTCAAAAGTATAATGACCGAAAGTGCGAGATTAACTAATCCAAATTGATCGACTCCAATCCCCTGAATCAACAGAGGCATGGAAATGATAGTGATCAAAATATTGGAGGATTGAATAATCGCCAGAAAAAGAAAATTCTGGATAGATTTATTCTTAACGATGTTACTTAAGGGAATGAGCCCGAGTTTTTCTAGCATGCCAGCTGTTATTTAGCTTTCCTGCACATGCTTCCGGTATAATCGTCGGAAATAAAGCCACATAATTGTGAGCATTCCTAGGATAACGCATCCATAAACCATGCCTTTTACCAGACGAATCTCCGATCGTTCCAATGGAAATCTCGGGGAGTCGATGATTTGAATCAAAGGAGAATTGTTTCGATGATTGACTTTGGCGATTTCCAGATTTTTTACCACTTCCTCATATACCGCACCAGTTGCTTGTACGTCAATTTGCCTCTTTTTCGTCTCTATGGTTGCTGAAGAGCGTAGTGGGTTGGCATTGGGAACACGGTCAGTTGCGGATGCAAAGGCTCCTATGCTTTCATCTAATATTTTGCGAACGCTATCTGCCTGAGACTGAAGAATAGCTAAGTTTTCGCTGGTTTTTTTGGTTTTAGTCTCTCTGTAAAATTCATTTACATTCTCTACCAGATGTTCATTGAATGCCTTGGCATAGTGTTCGTCTTTTGAGGAGACACTTACTTGGATGATTGTCAATTTACGGTCAGGTTTAGCGACTGAAAGCTGATTTTCGCGGACAAGTTTTGCTACTTCTTTGACTACAGAATCCTGGGCTATGGTGAAGTTTTCCCGTGGAATAGAAAAGTCCATTGACGCTATATCTACTTTGGAAGCCCACTTTTTATCGATTTTTTCAAATTCAATAAATCGATCGATCAATAGTTGGTTCTCATCAAAAGGACTTAATAGCGCTTCATCCAGCATACGCTCAGATCTATAAAGCTCCATAATATTATCGCCTTGGAAAAGCCCACTGGTCCCGCCCATGGAACCCAAATTAACTCCTACCAATGATGCTAATCCCGACATTTGACCCATTCCGGCACCATCTCCATCTTCCAGTACAAATGAAGTAGTCGCGACGAAAACAGGTTTTTTATAAATAGAAACTAATGCTCCCAATCCTATTCCCAGAAGTGCTGCAAAGAGGAGAATTTTCCATTGGGAAATGAAATAAGCGATCCAACTACCGAAGTTTTGGAGGACTTCCTTGATGGTGAATTGATTTTCTGTGAAATGTTTTGATCCGGACATTACCAGTTGATTTGAGAAATTACCAAGCCTAAGGTTGCCAAACCAGTAGTGATTCCAACTACTTCACCTAATCTTAAAGGTACTTTTGGACCTTTGGTTGGTACTATTACTTCTGCCCCAGGTTCTACCGAAGGATAATTTCTAATTCCTAAGAAGCCTTTGGTTCGTTTTACTGCCCCGTTGGCATAAACCACGTACGTTTGCTTTCTATTTGCACGACGCTCAAAACCTCCTGCACCATTTATGTAGTGTTTCAAACTTCTTCCTGACTCGTGACGAAGGGTAGTTGGATACACTACATCACCTCTCATCCGCACTGTTTGAAAGAGCTTTGGCACAGAAAGTATATCTCCTTCTTCAATTAGAAGGTCGTCTTCTGAGCCTGGATTTCTTAGTATTTCTTCCAAATCTATAGCGACTGCTTCAGTTTCTTTCAGTTTCACCGCAAATCCTGGGGTTTCTGATGCTATTTGATCCAGTGACTCCTTTTTGCTTTGAGCTAATTGGTTGTCAACTGGAGACTCTTTTGATGGAGATTCTGTCAATAAGCGTTGCAGCAATTCTGATTGAGCTTCAGAGTTGCTCGGGTCTTCAGCAAGTTTCATCTTTAAGCCTTCCAAATTCCGTTGACGTCGAATTTGCTCGGATTCTGTATTGAAAAACTCAGTGCGTCTGATTAAAGTAGCCCCTTTTGCGTAAGCAAATTGATTGAGCCCCCCAGCTCTTTTGATCAAATCTGAAATGCGTTCTCCACTACTTTGAATGGCGAAAATCCCGGGTGAATTTACTTGACCTTCCACAGCAGTTAATTTCTGCATAGTAAAGCTTGCTCTTTTTCTTACAATGACTTGGTCAAATGGCACTAAAGAAGGAGAGGTTGGATTGTAACCCAAGTCTGGATTTACCTGTGTTGGAATGATGTCGGCTAATGTGCCTAAATCAGAATCTTCCAATCTTCTGGCAATTTCTATATCCTGAGCATTAGCAGATTCTTGGAATCCTCCCGCCATTACGATCAAATCTTCTACTTTCATCTCAGCAGAATACGGATAGACACCTGGTTTTTTAACTTCGCCAAGGATCTGCACATACTGTTCATTGTTAATATCGTAGATGCTCGTAATTCTTACCACATCTTCGCGGCGAAGTGGTACGTCAGGAGCAGTTCCATCCATAACTCCCCTTAGATTAACCTGAATCATCTCTGTGCTTAGGTCATCCTTAGTTCTTAGGATACTTGCCTGAGTAGTATAAGCATCGCCTCGAAGTCCTTCCGCATTTTTCACTAATTGGGATAAGGTAAGCCCCTCATCTAAAGCAAAAGTACCTTCTCTGTAAACAGCACCCTTAATCTGAACTCGATTGGAATAGCGATTCAGGATACGCTGAACTGTGATTTCATCTCCTCCTTTGAGGATAAACATGTCAAATTGGTTCTGATAAACATCGGATACAGAGCGCTGATTTCCTGTGATTCTGGAAATGGCTACTCGGTCCTTGAATGCTTGATCGGTAAATCCACCAGCATAATTTAAAATATCAGAAAACGTATCATCCTCTACAGCCTCAAAAACCATTGGGCGCTTCACTTCTCCTTTGATTTTGACATGGGAAATGTATGGAGGTACTAGGATTACATCCTGATCTTGTAGCTTTAGATCAAGTTTTGCAGTGCCATTAATCAACAAATCGTAGACATCTATCTCAGCGATTTGTTTATTATTTCTTACCAACTTGATTTTCCGCATTGAGCCGTTTTCATTTGGCCCACCAGCGGCATACAATGCATTGAAGACAGTGGAGAAGGCGCTCAGGGTAAATGTACCGGGCAGGCGAACTTCCCCTAAAATGTTGACTTTAATGGAGCCTACATTTCCTAAAGTCACTTGAAGAAATGTGTTGGGATTGCTCCCTAGTATACCAGGATAATATTTTCCGACTCTATTTTTCAGGATTCCAGTAGCTTCTTCAATAGATTTTCCAGATACAGATACCGGTCCAATATTATCCAATAGAACAAATCCATCCGGATTAACTGTCGCTTCATAATATTGCTCTGATTGCCCATAGATATCTACATAAATCAAGTCTCCAGGACCTAATACATAACTTTTTGGAGTGGCTTGATTTAGACTTGGCTCAAAACTTAAGCGTCGATTTCTATGATAAAAAAGAGATGTTCCAAAGATTTCATTCCCATCTGTGTGATTTACTGTACCCTCAGAAAATTGTAGCATTCCTAAAGCTATTTCATCCATGTCGACTTGCTCGCGTTCGTCACGTTTGGAAACTTTGGTGTTGCGGATGGATTCTTCTTCTCCTTGAGATATTCTCATTCTCATTTTAGCCACTTCGCTCGGAGGCATGCCTTGTATTTCAAGCGTTTTCAAAAACTCTGACTTTGAAAGCCCAGCGTTTGTTGCCCGATCAAGTAAACCTTGAACTTGATCGTCAGACAGTTCATCAACTTTGATTTTGCTAGCATCATTAATATCCTGTGCAAAAGTCGGAGCAACTGTCAACCCCAAAAAGGCTATAAATACAAAAAAGTAAGAGAATCGTATAATTGAAATCATATAGAAAAGGTAGTCCCAGGTGAATCAAGAACAAATATGGAGATTAAAAATCCATGAATTTCTTAATTCTACCAAATATAGTTCCAAAAACCTAAGTTCTCATGCCGCCTCGAAGATACTCACTCCGTACAATTCTTACATATTTCGATCTGTGATCGATCGTTTAGCAATTGCTTTCTGAAGTTTTGGTAAGGTAGGGACGACCAGATGGATTGAAATGATTCGTTTTGTAATTCTCCGATGACATATTCAGCGTCTTTGTCAAAGCAGCAGGGTACAATCTTTCCGTCCCAGGTGGATACTGCACCTTGCCACATGCGCCAGCATTTGTTTTCTAGGCGCTTTTTTAATTTCCATTTGCCATTTCCCGCAGGTATATACCTTGAATAGCCTAAGTCGGAAGGTATCAACTCAGAACCATTTTCAAAGTCATAGATCTGGGTTGTTTTCAATTGAAGTTCATCAACTTCCATTTCTTTGGCCCAACGCTTTAATTCTGGAAGCTGGTGCTCATTTTGTCCGGTGACGAGAAATTGTAAGACGACACGCGGGAAGTTTTGTCCGGATTTTTTTCGTTCAGACAAGAGTAATTTTAATCCTGCCTGTACCTTTCCCAGATTACCTCCAATCCTATATTTTTCATAGATGTCTTGTGTAATTCCATCCATCGATACGATCAATTGCCTGAGGCCACTCTGTAATATTTCAGCTACTTGTTTTTCCTGTAAATAGTGTGCATTAGTAGAAGTGGAGGTGAAAATGCCTTTTGAGTTTGCATACTTGACCATTTCCAAAAAGCGGGGATTGAGAAAGGGCTCGCCTTGGAAATATAGGTGTAGCCAGGTTAAATGGTCTTGAACCTGATCTATTGTTTTTTTAAATAGCCGTTCTTGAAGCATTCCAGTCGGACGGGAAAAATCACGTAATCCGGAGGGACATTCTGGGCACCTTAAGTTGCAGCTGGTAGTGGGTTCTATCGAAAGTGTAGTTGGTTTTCCCCAGAGAAAAGGTCTGCCTAAAATTCTTGAAACCTGAAAAGAAATCGCCAACAAGGCATAATTCAAAAGTTTCCGAAAAGTCAGGAATCGTAGGAAGAGAACTGCCGTGAGGAGATTGTTTTTCACGGTACTAAGTAAGGAATAGCTAGAGGAATAAGCAATTCAGGTAGCTTATTTTACTACTTCCAGGACTGATACAGGCTTGGCTTTATTTTTAAGTGTGAACTCTCCTAGATCTTTAAATGTAAACATATCCTGGATTTCAAGGGTACATTTCTCCAAGATCAAAATTTGGCCAGGAACTGCAGCATTTTGAAGTCTTGCAGCTACATTTACTACATCCCCAATTACCGTATAATCAAGACGTTTCAAAGACTGCGAACCAATATTTCCAGATACCATTTCACCGGAATTCAGACCAATTGACACTTTAGGGCTAAAATTCGATTTTTCGGAGTACATAGGCATAGCATTCATTTTATCTCTGATCGCTACACAAGCTCTTAGTGCTCTGGCAATTTGATCTGGACCTTTAAAAACAGCCATCACAGCGTCTCCAATGAATTTGTCCACAGCACCTTTTTCCTCGATTATCTCCCGGACCATCAAATCAAAATATTCATTGAGTAGCGGGACTACGATATTAGGCTCTTCATTTTCAGAAATCTTTGTAAACCCACATAAATCCACAAAAGCCACGGTGGCCTCCACGGTTTCATTTTCCATCAATGAGGTTTCAGATTCCTTTCCCACCATGAAATTGAGCACAGTCTCATCCACATACATTTTCAGAATGTTGTTTTCCCTCATGGCAGTAAGGGTTGATTTGATCTGATTGATGTGCTGCAGTGTCTTCTCAATGGTGATCTCCAAATCCTGAAAATCTACCGGCTTGGTGATGAAATCAAATGCTCCTCGATTCATCGCGGTGCGGATATTTTCCAAATCGCCATAGGCTGAAATAATTACAGCTTTCAGCAAAGGGTTTTGCTCTTTCACCTTGGTCAATAGGGTCAAACCATCCATTTCTGGCATGTTGATGTCACTCAGAATCATGTCGATATCTGGTTGCTCTTTTAAAATATCTAATGCTTCACGACCATTTAGAGCAAACACAAAATCGTATTCTCCTGCTCTGATCTTACGCCTGAATTTCTGGGTAATAAGGACTTCTAAATCTGCCTCATCATCTACTACAAGTATCTTAGACATAGTTTAATTATCTACTCTTGGTTAATAATTTTACCGATTTCTTTACGAAGTGAATCAAAATCAATCGGTTTTGTGAAAAATTCTTTAGCGCCAGACTCCATTGCTTTTTTAAAATTCTCAGTATCTCCATAAGCAGAAATCATACTGACATTAATAGCTGGAAATTGGCTTTTCACTCTTTCCAACAATTCTAGGCCTGTCATGCCTGGCATATTGATGTCTGAAAATACATAAACAACCTCGGGTGGGTGCTCGCTATCAAGTAGCTTCAGTGCCTCATCCCCTGAAAAGGCAAAGGCAAGTTCTAAAAGTCCACTTCTAACTTCTTTTCTAAATTTTTGACGAAAAAGTAGTTCTACGTCTCGCTCATCATCGACTATTAATATTTTTGTCATGCTGTTGGTGATATGGGTGGTAATGAAATTTCAAATCTGGTAAACTCGCCTTCTTTAGATAAAATCGCCAAGCTGCCTTTATGGGCTTTCACTATATCGTGCGTTATTGACAAGCCTAAGCCTGTACCTTCTTTTCCTTTTTTTGTGGTAAAAAAGGGCTCCAAAATTTTGTTCAAGATTGGCTCTGGGATTCCAGCTCCATTGTCTTCTATCTCAGTTATTATTTTAGTTGCCTTTTGTTTAGTTCTTATGATCAGCTTTGGCTGATAGGTTGGTTTTTGGTCTCCTTCGGAAAGTAAGTTGAGCTTACTTCTCATCGCATCAAATGCATTATTACATAGGTTCACAATCACTCGACTGAAATCTTCTGCGATGATGGATACCAATCCAATTTCTGAATCTAAATCCCACTCAAAACTCACATTAATTGGGTTTTTACCTGCACGCATCCCATGAAAAGCTAAGTTCACAAATTCTTGAAGCAAGCCATTCAAGTTTGTCTGCACAAACTCACTCTGCCCACCTCTTGAGTGCATCAACATGGACTTCACAATTCCATCAGCGCGCTTTCCGTGCTGGAGGATTTTTTCAAGGTTTGATCTGATATCATGCAGCAATTCTTCAATATCCGCGATTGTATCGTTTTGCTTTAGGTTTTTGAGCTCCTCTACTATCTCCTCTACATACTCTATGCTTAGTTCCGAAAAATTATTGATAAAGTTGATTGGGTTTTTAATCTCATGAGCAATACCGGCAGAAAGTTGCCCGAGACTTGCTAGTTTTTCCTGTAATACTAATTGCTCTTGAAGCTCCTGATACCCTTTCAGGGATTTCTCAAGCTCCAGTGTTCTTAGTTTTAGGAGGCGTTTTAGCTCCTTATTTTTCTCAATCCAATCTTCTTGTACCTTATCCATAATTTTGGGTATCTATCGGTAATCGAATACAAAACTCTGTGCCTTCACCTTCTTTGCTTTCTACAAGAATTTTTCCTCCGTGTGCTTTTACAATATCGTAACTTATTGACAAACCTAAGCCTGTCCCTTGTCCAGTAGGTTTGGTCGTGAAAAATGGTTGGAAAATTTTTTCCTTTACTGATTGATTAATTCCTTTTCCGTTATCTTTTATTTTGATTTCTACCCAATCTCCAAGTCGCTTGGTGGAGACTTCGACCAGTGGTTCATACCCAGCCTTGCTTTCGCTCCTTTTTTCAGACACCGAGTAAAAAGCATTGTTTATTAAGTTAAGTAAAACTCTACCTAATTCCTGAGCTACTAGTTCTATTTTCCCAACTGAAGGATCATAATCGGTGTTCATTGAAGAATTAAAAGATTTATCCTTTGCTCTCAAACCGTGATAAGCTAGACGCAGGTATTCATCAGCGAGTACGTTGATATCTGTCAGCGCTCGATTGCCTCCGCTTATCCTACTGTGCTGAAGCATTGCTTTTACGATAGCATCTGCGCGTTTACCGTGCTGGTTTATTTTATCCAGATTCTGTTGTATATCTACACTGATTGCTTTGGCTTCTTCTAGGTCACCCTTTTCCAATTCTTCCCGCATCTCCTCCAGCAGTTCCCCGCTCACTTCAGAGAAGTTGTTTACAAAATTTAAAGGGTTTTGTATTTCATGGGCAATTCCAGCAGTTAACTCTCCGAGTGAAGCCATTTTCTCTGATTGAACAAGCTGACTTTGAGCATTTTTCAGATCGTCAATACTCTTCTTAAGCTGAGCTGTTCTGTGAGATACTCGTTCTTCCAAAATGCGATTTTCTTTTTGAAGATATTTGGAGCGTACTTGGACTATGGCGTAAATAAAAGCTGCTAGTAGGGAGGCGAAAATCAAGTATGCTATCCAAGTCTGCCACCAAGGAGGTGAGATTGTAAATTTAATACTGGCTGGCTCGCTCCACACCCCATTAAACCCTCTTGTAGCCACTTTAAAGTTATATTCACCTGGAAGAAGATTGTAATAGTTTTGGGTAGTACTTCGGTCACTGATTTCAGACCAAGACCTGTCTTCACCTTCTAAGACATATCTATATACTATTTTGTCTCTTCCCAGTACATCCTGATTCATAAATGAAAAATTCATTGAATTTTGATCAAAAGGAAGAACTAAGCCTACCGGCATTTTACTAACCAAATTGACACTATCCCAGGTGATTTGATTTTGAATCAAATAGCTGCTGTCGTTTGGAATATCTTTTTTGGTGTAAAATTCCGTGTGATCTGTATTCCAAATGGAATCTTCATCGGTGAATAAACTTTTAATAAAATTAGTGCCAAGAAAATCAGGATTCTGGTCCATAATATTGATTTTGGTGAGCACTACCGCTGGGGGTAATGTATCAATTTTAGGAACCTGCGTATTTACAGACATTATTGGGGCAGCACCCCACCAGACATTACCATTTGAGGTATAAGTTGCTGTTGCCTGATTGTAATCATTGAAGGGGAAGCCCTCCCTTTTACCATAATTGTAAAAGCGCCAAATGGATTTTGGATTGTCTTGAAGTGGGCGCTTTGCTACTATAATACCATTATCTGAGCCGATGTGCAGGTCATTTCCTACTTCTACCATATCGTACATCACTGGCGGATTTAAGCCTTGCTCCGGAGTTAAGTTTGTAATAGTGTTACTTGTCAAATCAATGATGGAGAACCCAGCATCCCCCCCGATTACTATTTCTTCATTATGAGTTTTGATCATAATCGAAGTGTAATCGCTGGTCAATCCAGTTCGCTCGCTTAAGTAGCTAACCTTTCCAGATGACGGATCCAACACGTCTACTCCTATGTCATTACCGAACCATAGTTTCCCGTTTTTATCTTCTTCTATCAGCCACACACGGCTTGATGCTAGCCCTGAAAATTCATCTGTTTTTTCTAGAGAGGAGAAGTCTGGACTAAATTTGAGTACACCGTCTACCGTTCCTAGCAAAATATTTCCCCTAGAATCACGAATTGACTTCCAAGCGATTCTGGCAACACCTGGGTCTAATTCAAATACGGAGGCACTATTTGTGTTTAGGTCAACAAGGGTAAAGCCACCAAAACTTCCAAATAAGAGTTCGTGATCAGATATTCTGGAGACTGATCGATGGTTATTGATATTTGCATTTCCTGGGAACTTCAGAAGGTATATTCTCTCTTTCGCAGGATCATAAATGTTAATTCCTTCATACGTTGCCATCCAGACCATCCCATTTGGCCCTTCCTGAATCCCCCAAACTTCATCATTTACCAGGCCGCTTTTGGCGTTAAAGTGCTGAGCCAGCATTCCCTCAGGATTGATCAAAAGGACACCAGAATTTTCTGTGCCTAACCAGACATTTCCCTTGGCATCGGTCATCGTAGTCGAGGGAAAACCAGAAACTGCAAATTTGGATCCCGTATGAATTTTCTTGATTTTTTGAATTACTGGATCATAGAGGCTGATGGTATCATTGTCGGTAATCCAAGCCCTGTTATGCAAGTCAAAAGTGACAGACCTGGCTTTGCCGTAGTAACCCTGCTCAGGGCCAAGTCTAGTGAACTTATTCTCTTCTAAAGATATAGCAATGGGTCTTTCTTCAGCTGAGGATATCCATACTTCACCCTTCGAATTTTCTGTAAACTCATAGAAAAAGGAAGTTGAGCTAATTACTTCATCTCCAGCGATAAATCTAATAGATGTTCGCTCAGGGTTGACAACTCCGATTTTGCCTTTCATTCCCAACCAGAGATTATTGGATTTATCCAGGTGTATTCCCGCCGAGGTCCGAGTACTTAGCTCACTCAGGAATTTTAGAGAATGGAGTGTCCTAGTGTTGGGGTTTAGAAAATGAATTCCTGTATTAAGATTAGCAACCCAAAATAGTCCTGATTCATCCTCATATATTCTGGCAAACTGTGTCCCTATTTGATAATTAGTAAGCAAACTGTGGTTTATGTCAAGTACATAAAGACCAGATAATTGAGACAAAATCAAAAGACTGCCATCATTTCCAATTTCTAAGTCTACAATGTAGTCGATCAGCCCATCAGGATTTCTAGGAAGTATATTGTAATTTTCAAATTGATCTCCTGTAAATTTTGAAAGGCCTCTTTCGGTGGAAATCCAAATCATGCCATTCATATCAGTGACCATGGCAAAGACTCTATTTCCAATTAACCCTTCAGTCTGGCCAATTCTCAAAATGCCAGAATTGGATAAGTCTGACTTGGAAAGAAATGCCAGCTTTGTAATCTGCGGTTCTAGTAATAACTGCTTTCTAACAGGAATGGAAACTCCAGCAATAGTATCTAGATTTAGTTTTATTTCATCCTCATTCTGCCAGGGTATTGGCGTAACGAATGGTTTGGATTTTAGAGGTTTAAAATCCAAAATGTCAAAGGGTTTGGAAGGTAGTTTAGTAAAATCGATGGTATGAGTGACCGCCTTTGGGACCTTTTCAGTTGGGATTTTATTCCAGGTTAGCGGTTTGCCTTTAGGTATTTCAAAAGGTTTTACACTTGGTTCCTGGTAATTAGAGGGATTTTCAGGAAAAGGTACCTCACCACTTGGTTGGCAGGACGCTACTATCACTATCAAGCATAGAAAAAGGACATAGGTTGATACAAGACGGTAGCTTTTCTTCATAATTAACTAGGGTTGGAGGATGAAATAAACAGGTTGATTGTAAAGGTTGTCCCTTCCCCTTCAACAGACTCCACCCGGATTTCGCCGTTGTGAGCTTTGATAATATCATAACTCAAAGAAAGCCCCAATCCAGTTCCTTGTCCGGTTGGCTTGGTTGTAAAGAAGGGTTGGAAAACCTTTTCTACGATAGCCTTTGGAATTCCTTTTCCATTATCAGTTACTTTGATTTGAATACCATTTTTGTCATTGCCCATCTCAATTTTCGAGGTTTGCACGGTTACTAAAGGCTTATAATCTTCTCCTGCCTCGCTCTTTTTTTCATTGACTGCATAAAATGCATTGTTAAAGAGGTTAAGTAGTACCCGTCCTACATCCTGACTTACCATTGGAATTAATGGCAGTGTTGAGTCAAAGTCCATTTCAAAATCAGAATTGAATGAGCTGTCTTTAGCACGAAGGCCATGATAAGATAATCTTAAATACTCATCTGCAAGCACATTAATACTTGTTGGTTCTTTGGACCCTTTGCCACTTCTGCTATGCTGAAGCATTCCCTTTACAATAGCCCCGGCTCGCTTCCCATGCTTGGTGATTTTTTCAAGGTTACTTTCAATATCCTCGAGAATATCATCTTCTAATTCTTCGTCGCGCTCATCCTTAGGTCTGGATCTTTCTTCTTTAATTTCTTTAACCAATTCATTGGTCACTTCTGAGAAATTGTTTACGAAATTCAACGGGTTTTGAATTTCGTGTGCTATGCCAGCCATCAATTCACCGAGAGAAGCCATTTTTTCAGAATGAAGTAACTGAGCTTGGGTATCCTTCAAGTTTTCATGTGTCGTTGCCAACTCAGTGTAGGCTACTTCTATAGCTTTGGCATGTTCTAGTTCACGTTCCTTCGTTCGTTCATTTTCAGCCTTGATCACCTGATTTCGCTGATAAATGGTAATTGGGTAAAGTAGTGAAATGAATAGTAACCCGTAAATTAAATATGCCCACCAAGTTCTATAAAGTGGAGGTAAGACCTCAAAACTATAGCTAATTGGAACTGTCCACTGCCCCGCACCTGAGTCTGCAGGACCCGTAAAGCGGGCTTTTACCTTAAATGTGTATTTACCCTCTTGAATATTACCGAAGTTGGCTGTGGTTTTTTTCAGAATCGGGCTCCATTGCTCATCATACCCATCAAGAATATATTGGTACTCCACCAAAAATGGCTTCGATAGTTCGTCTGTTCCAAAGTCAATATTGATGTCATTGTTTCTGTAGGGAAGAACAAGATTTTGTGGTAAAGTATAGAAGCCAGAAATACTGTCGAATTCTATTCCCTTGTATTTATCCTGCAGCTCTTTCCGCTCGGTATCACTCAATTCTTTGCCATAAACAATTAATTCATCAATGGTACGAGGAAAAGTATTAGTAGAAACTGCCTCATATTGCTTACTTAAACTGTGCCATGATACTACTTCCTCGCTTAATCGAAGTTCCTTTATCAGGACAGATGGGGTGGTATGATTTCGCTTTAATTTATTATAATCAAACCGGACTAAAGCAGTTTTGTTATTCCCTGTTCCCGCCCACAGGATACCTTTTTGATCGACATACATTCCATTTTGTCCATCAACAAGATCTTTGACTGGAAAGCCTGTTTCGGAATTAAACACTTCAATATTTCTGAGTGAATCCAGTGGTTTACCTTCTTTGGCTCCATCAAAAACTGCGATCCCAAGATTGGTTCCAACTGCCATTTTTCCATTAGGCAATTCTGCGATTTGTAGGATCACATTGTCTGGAAGCCCTTCATTTGTGGTAAAGTTTTGAAACAAAGAGGTGGAGGCTTCTAAAATTGTCTTGTAATCATTCAGCTCACGAACAGTTTCTATTTGTTTGATTTTTTCCGCACTCAATACGCTTAGTCCATTTTCAGTGCCTATCCAGAGATTTCCTTGTTTGTCTTTTACAAGTCTTATCACGGCATTATCAGCTAAGCCCTGATCAGATGTGAAATTTGTGAAGGTCAATCCGTCAAATCTACTCAATCCACCATCTGCTGCTCCAAACCATAGCTTTTTGAAATTATCTTCTTCAATACCTAAAATCACATCTCCTGCTAAGCCATTCTGTGAGGTGTAAGTAATAAAAGCTTCCCCATCAAATTTGCTGACTCCTCCACCATCAGTGCCAAACCACAAATTTCCCTTATCGTCTTCATTGATATTATAGACTTCGTTTGCTGCCAATCCATGGTCACTAGTGTAGGTAGTGAATGCTTCTCCATCGTACATACTCACGCCTCCTCCACCCGTACCAAACCAAAGATTATCGTTTTGATCACGATGACTACTACTTACGATTTCACCAGCGAGCCCTTGAGCAGCGGTATAGTTTGTGAATTTTTCACCGTTGAAACGGCTTACGCCACCTCCTGCCGTTCCAAACCATAAATCTCCATCTCTATCCTCAACCGTACTTAAAACAATATTTCCACCTAAACCTTGAGATGTGGTAAAGTTGGTAAAGCTACCCCCGTCAAACCTACTGACGCCGCCGCCCTCAGTACAGAACCAAAGTTTGCCATTTGCGTCTATGACTACGTCAAGGATACTGTTACTAGCCAGGCCTTGTTCTCTAGTATAAGTGGTCATCTGCTTTCCATCATACCTACTCGCTCCCAATTCAGTGGCAAACCACAGTACCCCATCTCGGGTTTCTGCTATGTTTCGCACTACCAAGCTTGCAAGTCCATCTGCATGTCCCAAGGATTTGAAGTTTTGCCCATCGTAGCTACTGACACCGCCCCCGATAGTTCCAAACCAGATTTTTCCTGATCGATCAACTTTGATACTTCGAATCCTATTGGATGGGAGCCCTTCAGAAACCGAAAAAGTTGTAAACGTATTACCATCAAATTTGCTTGCCCCACCACCATTGGTACCAAACCACATATTACCAGAATGGTCTTGTGCAATGCTAATCACTACATCATCTGCTAACCCATCCTCCATTGTGTAAACTTGGAAAGTGTTGCCATCAAATTTGCTTGCGCCACCACCATAGGTTCCAAACCAAATATTACCCTCAGAGTCCTCCATTATGCTCAAAATCGCATCATCTCCCAGACCATTTTCAGTGGTATAGTTTGTAAAGACCTTACCATCATAGCGACTGACACCACCTCCCACGGTACCAAACCATAGAATGCCATTACTATCTTCCAACGCCACACGAACCGAATTCCCAGCTAATCCCTGGGAGGTTGTATAATTTGTAAAAGCTATACCATCAAATCTGCTCACACCTCCTCCATTTGTAGCAAACCAAAGATGTCCTCTGCTATCCAAAATGGCGCTGTTGACTGCATCTAAAGCCAAACCATTGTCAGTCGAGTAATTTTTGAATTGTGAAACTCCCCCGTTGCCTTGGATGAAGGGCTTGCCAGCTGAATCTTTTACTAATTGATCATTTTCATCCGTTAAGTAAGGTAAGTTTTGAGAAATTGGGGCTTCTAAATTGACCCGAGACGGTGTGCCAGATTCATTGATGTAGGTATAAGAGCTTCCAGATTGGGTTGGAACCTTTATTCGGACTGGTTCTGGTCCTTTTGATAAATATGTTTTAATCGGCTGTAATGAGTCTGCGAGATCACTCAGAGAGTTCATTTGAGGAATAGCCAGTGGAGTAATTGTAGGTGCGTATTTGCCCTCCTGTGGTGTAGCACAGGAAAAAATAAATAGTACGCCTCCTAAAAAAAAGAGAAAATTTCTCATCACAAAAACTCAATTTGGTATAAATCCGTTGGCCTAGATGTCCTAAAAAGAATTGTAAAAGGTAAATATATTTTATGCCATATAAAATGCCTTACACAAAACTATTTTTGCACTTTTTTAATAATTGCTCCAATCTTAACCCACTGCAAAACGTCTGATTCTTACTTATTTCAAAAAGTTTGGGTATAAGTTGAAATTTGAAAAGTCCAATTTTGAAAAAGTTAATGGGAAGTTTGTTTTGTACTTGTAGGTCTTTTAATTGGTTAAAGAAATGAAAAATTCTGTCCAAGACTCCTGTCCGGTTTCCACCCCACTTGCCTGACTAGTTACTGCCAATTCTCCTCCATGGGCTTTGACTATATCATAGCTCAAGGAGAGGCCTAAGCCAGTTCCAAGTCCAGATGGTTTGGTCGTAAAAAAAGGCTGAAATATTTTTTCCTTAATAGAGTCTGGCATTCCGGTACCATTATCTTTCACTCGGATCTCTACTCCATTGCTTATTCGTTTCGTACTCACCCAAACCGTAGGTTTGTAGCTCTTCGCCAGTTCTGTATCCTCCAAGGTGCCTAATATCTTTTTCTTCTCAGATACAGCATAGAATGCATTGTTCACCAAATTTAGAATCACTCTTCCTATCTCCTGAGGTATGACATCCACTGTTCCCACTTCTTCATCAAAATCAGTCTCTATGCTTGCATTGAATGACTTATCTTTTGCTCTCAGTCCATGGTAAGAAAGGCGTAGGTATTCATCAGCCAGCTCATTGATATTTGTAGGTTCTTTCACTCCAGTACTGCTGCGGCTATGTTGGAGCATTCCCTTTACAATGGCGTCTGCACGCTTTCCGTGATGAACTATCTTCTCCTCATTCGCCTCCAGATCACTTACAATAAGCTTTATTTCATCCAGATCTCCCTTAGCCAATTCTACTTTTAATTCTTCCAGAAGTTCCTTATTTAGCTCAGAAAAATTGTTGACAAAGTTCAAAGGGTTCTGAATCTCATGAGCAATTCCTGCTGTCAGCTCACCTAGTGATGCCATTTTTTCAGAATGTACTAATTGTGATTGTGCTGCTCTGAGTTCGTGTAAGGTCTTTTCCAACGACTCTTTTTGGGCAGTGATTTCAGCTGTACGTTCAGCCACTTGGATTTCCAGAGCGTCTTTTTGTTTTTGGGACTTCTTGAATTCAAGCTCTTGGGCTGCAGCTTTAATACGCTCAAGCTCTAAGGCCTTTCTTTGCTTCCTATTAATAATGAATTGAGCGACAAGCCATATCCAGCCAAAAAGTGCAGCAGTATCAAACCAATTTTCCCAACTGTGATAAAAATCGCTTGCAACCAGCTTAGTGAAATCCTGAATTACATGAATCAATACTACAGGTAAGAATGCGTATACGTAAGGCTTAAGCGGCGAGAACACATTCCTGTTGTAGGCTGCATAAATAACATAGAGGTTGAGGGAATGAGCAACCCAACGCATCAAAATATCTGTTGAGTTGAAAATTACTTGGATAGCCAAAAAACAACTTACAGCTATCAGACCTTTCAAAAATAAGCTTTGCCATTCGGGATAAAGCTCCTTGGTTTGCGCATGCGTTTGAAGAAATCTAAAAGCAATGATCAGAAGTATAAAATCCATAGAAACTGGGCTAGCATTAAAAAAGCGGGACTAAGCAAGAAGCAAAATAAGAATAATTTCAGTAGAAGAAGTGATAGCTACAACAAGTTCAAGATTACCCTAGTAAATGACCTGCAAGAAATGACAGAAAAGGAACCCACTAATGTTGATGTGCGAGACGATGTTGCTTTAAGATATCCTCGCCAAAGTCATTTCCATTTTCCCTCCAAATAGTATGAATGTGATTGGCATTGTCAAGAAAGCCTACATTGTCATACTCGATGATGAAATCTGGACTATGAATCATATAATAATGAGCTTTCATGGGTTCATAGCTGCCGATCCAGCTGAAATAAACTTCATCCATTCCTCGCGCATGCAGGATGGCAAGATACTCCTCAGCTTTAGGGTGGTCTAGATTATTAACGTATTCCTCGATGAGGTAATGAAGGATTTTCTGCTGGTCGGAACTTAGTTCTGCCCCTTTGATTCCCTTAAATTCCTTGATCCATTGATCTCGACCAGGGCTGGTAAGTATATCTCCAGGGACTTTTTCGCTTAATGTCGCTTTAGTTTTCTGCTCTTCATTGAGTGTATTTACAAACCAAAAACCATAATCTTCTTCCTTACTCAAAGGTCTTAACCCTGCATATTGTGTTACTTCAACCAGTGCAGGATCAGAGCCAAGGAACATAGGCGTCATGGAAAATTTGTCTCCTGAAACAGTCAGATTGAGAGAAAGATGGTGTCCTTCGAATTTCAACCCCCAATTATCATCCTTACTCGGATTACCTAGAATGGCAAGAAAATAATTGCCATAGTCCCAATCCAAGGTTCGGATCATTTTGATAGTATTTTCATTCATCTGACCTTTCTGATAGCCGATTTCCATGATTTCATGCAGGATATCATCTACCTGCATAATTGAAAAAACTTTCAAATAGCCTTGAGAACTTAAAATTGTGCTCAATACCCGATGAAATTGAATCTTGCTTTCATCCGAAAGATCACCAAACCGAACACCACTTCTAGGAGCTAATCCTAAAGGCAAATTGGTCCACGTGGTTCTCAAACTATCAGAAAAGTCAAACTTCACAGCTAATTTCTGCTCTTCAGGCAAGGTCTCTACAAAGGAAACAGCTACGTCTTTTAGAGCTTTGACATCCTGAGCAAGCGCAAGGCTAGAGGTCAGTAAAAATAGAAGGAAATAGAAACTTGATCTATACATGGTCATTTGGGCTAAGTCTCACTAGATATTCTAAGATAGAGTTTTCATCCTAGAAAAATCACCCTATTCTTCCATCTCCATCGATGTCCCTACCAGATTGCTCTTCGAGGATTTTAAGTGTTTTGATTAATAATTCTCTAGTATTTGCTAGTTCCCATTCTAAGTTTCTGACTCTGACCTCGAGTGTTTCAGCTTTTGCTTTATGGTCTTGAATTTGACTTTGCTGGATTAGATCCCAAAATAGTCCCATAGGTAAATCTGTTTTAATTATTAGCTAGTTCTAGCGTATGTTAGATGATTCTTACTCTGGCTATTCTGATTTTAATTTTCCTTTTGAAACTGCTTTTACCAAGAAGTAAATCAGGGTAAGGGAAGCTATAAAAATAAGAATTCCTGTTTTTTCATAGCCAGTCAAATTGGATAGGAAAAAGAGGATAATTCCAGCTGCCAGAATTGGAACTGTATATCCAAATGGAATTTTGAAATCTCCTGAATTAGCTGGTTGCTTCCTCCTAAATTTGATCACAGATAAGGCTACACCAAAATAAACCAATAGCATACTCGCTGATGCAATTACAGCTAGCTGTCGAAATCCGCCAATAGCTGCAAGGGTAAACCCAATTCCCCCATAAAGCAAGATCGAAATATAAGGAGTCTTGAATCTAGGATGGATGGCAGCCAATTTATCCATAGGAATCACCCGATCACTAGCCAAACCAAATAGCACTCGTGGCAAATTTAGAATTTCCCCACTCAGCATTCCAAACATAGAAACTCCCGCTGTAATTAACAGTAGCGTGTAACCAAAGGGACCAAAAACAACATTTGCCACAGATGCTAAAGGAGCTTCTTTGAATTCTGGCAATTGATCTCCTAAAACTCCCTGAGAAATAGTTTGAATTAGAACATAAAGAATCAGTACAAACGTGATTCCTATGAAAATAGCTTTTGGAACAGTCTTTTGAGGGTTTTTGATCTCACCACCGACGGTTAATCCTGCATCTCCACCTTGAAATGCAAAAAATAAAATCAGGGAAGCCGCTCCAAAATTCTTAAATGAGGAGGCATTTTCTATCATCAGATTGGAAAAAGTAACATCTTTCCAGCTGAATAGAATCAGCAAGAGTAGAGGAGTCAATTTTGCAACCGTATTGATTTTCACCAAACCAATTCCTTGCTTGACGCCTATCACGTTTAGAAAGCACAAACCCCCAAAAACCAAAAACAATAATAACACACGGATGTATTGATTAGCGAAAACCGGAAAAGCCAGACCAATTAATTCTATCAATGCATTAGCTACAGCGGCATCTGAAAATGCGCTGCCCATCACCATAAAAACAGCAGCTAAGAATCCTGTATATGGACCAAAAGCCGTTTCAACATAGGCATAAGCTCCTCCGGATCGAGTGACTTTACTCCCTGCCTCTGCAAAACACAGCATGACCAAAGCAATCAGAAATCCACAAAACAGGTAAACAAAGATGCCTGCGGAACCCATGATCTCAGCAACAATCGCTGGCAAGACAAAGATGCCCGCGCCGACAATAATATTAACAATGTTGGCTGAGAGACCCCATACACCAATTTCTCTTAGTAAGCCTGTATCTTTTTCCACAATTATATTTTATCTGTAATTCTTCTACTAAAGAGACTAAATCATTATTGAATTGAAAATTCTGTTGATATCGAGGCTTGTTACACCATGATGTTACTTCTTACATCTTATCCTTAAAGCCATACACTTTTCACATTTACCCTTTTACCACTTACAAAATACACCTTAATAACCTCTCGCTCCACCATCTTCGCTGGAAGAATCAGAAGCTCCGGTATATAATTTTTTGGAAGCATCGTAAGTGATTCCCATCAGTACACCAATATTAGTTGTTGGCGTAAGTGAATGCCCCATTTTTTCAAGCGCTTCTCTTGTATCTGGAGAAAGTAAATTTACCTCATACAAAATTCGATCTGGAAGCCATTGATGGTGGATTTTCATCGCCTCGATAGCCCGATCAATTCGCATATCGTAAGCTAGCACATTCAAAACCGTCTGAAAAACAGTGTTGATAATCGTTCTTCCACCTGGGCTACCAATTACTAAATAAGGTTTTCCATCCTTTGCCACAATCGTGGGAGTCATGCTTGACAACATTCTTTTTTCAGGTGCTACCAAATTGGGATCAGATCCAATTTGTCCAGTAGTAGTCGTTTCCCCGGGAACTGGATTAAAATCCCCCATTTCATTATTGAAAATGAAACCAAGTTTGGAAGAACCCATTTTTACGCCATAAGAATTTTCCAGGGTGTATGTCAGAGAAATGGCGTTGCCGTCTTTATCAACTACCGAAAAATGAGTGGTATTATCTCCTCCATATGGGTGACCAAATTGTGCTGGATCAGAGATAGAGGCCTTGGTCATATCTAGATTTTCAAAGCGAGTTTTTGCAAATTCCTTTGAAAGCAATCTATCCAAAGGCATATCCAAATTGAAATCTGGGTCTCCTAAAAATTCAGCTCTATCTGCGAAAGCTCTTCTCATTGCTTCAGCTACCAAATGCACATAAGCAGTAGAGTTGAATTCCACTTCAGAGATATTGGCTTCCTCCATGAGATTCATCATTTCGATCAAAGCAACTCCGCCTGAACTCGGAGGCGGCATGGAATAAATATCATAGCCATTGAAAGTTCCTTTCACTGGCTCGCGCTCTACGGCTTCATATTTCTCCAAATCTTCCTTAGTGATAATTCCTCCATTGGCTTTCATGTAATCTTCGATCTCCTGCGCTACCCAACCTTTGTAAAACCCATCTCTACCGTGTTTTTGGATTTCTTTAAGGGTTTTTGCCAAAGCAGGTTGCTTCCAGGTTTCCCCAGGCTTAACGATTTGTCCATTTTCCCCTCTGAAGTAATTTTTCATAATGTCCTCCGAAGGATCACGGTCAGTCATTCTTACTGCCGCATTATACAAGCCATAGCTCATGGTAAAGCCTTCTTTGGCTAATTCTACGGATGGTTTTACCAAATCAGCCCAAGGTAATTTTCCGTATTTTTGATGGGCTTGATAGAGGCCAGCGACTGTCCCAGGAACTCCTACAGCCAATAAACCTTGGTGGTTGGAGTTATTTTTGATTTTTCCATTTTCATCCAAAAACATGGTTGGGCTTGCTGCCAAAGGGGCTTTCTCACGAAAATCAAATGTGGTAACCTCGCCTTCTGAGTTTAAATAAACGATAAACCCTCCACCGCCGATATTTCCAGCTTCCGGATGAGTTACTTCCAAAGCAAAAGCGGTAGCGACAGCAGCATCGATGGCATTACCTCCTTTTTTGAGAATATCTACTCCAACTTGAGAAGCTATCACATTGTCAGAGACAACCATTCCATTTTCAGCATAGGTTTGAGCTTGGGTGGTACTGACGAAAAATAGAAGAAGGACTGAGCAGCCTATCGCTACCTTCTGAATAAAGTTAGTTTTCATTGAGTATTAAGGTTGGTAAAGTGTGGTTTGAGTAAAAATAAGAGAAAATACCAGATCATTGGTAAGAGTTCTGATAAGTGGAAAAAATGGAAGTTATTAGATTAGCTCCCTTACTATTTAACCCCCAGACGGTGATTCACTGTAAATCTGACAATATCCCGATTGTAATAGCCACCCGTCTGACGTTGATTGATCCATTTTTGATAGGCAAGCTCCACGTTTAATGCTTGCGAAAAAGTAAAGTTTAACCCTGTTATCAATCGGTTTTGATCAAATGTATATTTCACTTTTTCCCCAGCTTGGACCATCAGCTCATCACCTGCTATTACTTTTAGAAGTTGATTTTCCTTGATTTTCCAAATGGGATAAGAGGCCATAATACGATAACGAAATCTAAAACTCCCGAAAAAATAGCCATCTGCTAACTCTGTTTCATCTAAGTTTAGATTATGAAAAAAGCGGGCCTCTGTTCTGTATCTATGATCAAGAGTGAGTTTGTTGAGCTTTTGTTTATACGCCATTTCTACATGCGCTCTAAGTTCTGGCTCTATCAGATCCAGCTCTGAACGAGGATTATTTGGGCTTTGAAAAAATGAAGCGAAACCAGTTGTGGCGGTCCACCCGCTTTTACCAAGTTTACGATTCAAATGAGCTCTTACAGAGAGTTGATGCTGCGCAAATGGATTTACAAAATGCCTCTCCTGAACTTCCGCCATTATTGACCAATTTTCATCAATCGGCAGCGTGAGAAAGTAGCCATACCAGATGAGTTGCTGGTGGGTAACATCCTTCTGAGCAAAGGTTAATTTTGGCCAAAAACTTAGAAATAGGAAGAGGGAGGAAAATGCAACTGCTTTCAATAGGGCTAATTAAGCTGCAATTTTACGGTAAATCCTAGTAATTTAATAGGGTAATAATTAATTATTTTATTGAGGAAAAATGAAAACTATCGCTAACCTTACTGGTTTTCAAATTAATACTTAACCCTATATTTTTTCAAACTTATCCACAGTCAAATCTGATCTGACATCACCAGTGTGTTTGGTGCTTTGTGGTTCAAAAAGTAGGACCCAGGCTTCCTCTTCGGCTATTGGTCTGTGTTCTACTCCCCGCGGTACGACTACCATTTCCCCTTCGTTCAGAGTGACACTTTCTCCCTCAAAATCAATTTTTAGAGATCCCTTCACAATCAGAAAAAGCTCGTCTTCATCTGTGTGATTATGCCAAACGAATTCACCTTTTACCTTGGCCAACTTTACGTCCTGACCGTTTAGCTCTCCGATTATTTTGGGAGTCCAAAGCTCCTTGATCAAGCCAAATTTCTCGTTAATATTTACCTTTTTTATCATCTTATTAATACATCGTATTCCCATTCGCAGAAGTTGCTGGGATTTGCTGAATAGCATCCCAATGCTCTACGATCTTTCCATTCTCATCAAATCTGAAAAAGTCCATGGTCACATACTGATCATTTCCCGGCCAAGTTTGATGTGTATGAAGAGCAACTAAATCTCCTTCTGCTATTGCTCTGACGAATGAGATTGACTTGTCTGGATATTCGTTTTGCATTCGCTCGAAGTATGAAATGAATTCCTCTTTTCCGTCACCTACGGCTGGATTGTGCTGAATGTAATCTGCTCCTGTGAATAACTCTACAGCTTTACGCGGATTACCTTCATAGGCAGTCTTATAAAAAGTGATCGCGTTCTCTTTATTTTTGGAGGAGTTCATTGTTAAGTTAATTTTCACCGGTCATCCGGCACACTACATCCTACTTTTTCAATCAAACTTCATTTTCTGTATTCTTATCGCATTCAAAATTGCAAGCAATGCCACGCCCACATCTGCAAAAACTGCTGCCCACATGGTAGCCATACCCAATGCACCGAGCACTAACACCACGACTTTTATCCCAAAAGCGAACCCTATATTCTGCCAGACAATTCTTTTGGTCTTTTTCCCAATAGAAATCGCCATCGGAATTTTACTTGGCTTATCATCCTGAATCACCACATCCGCAGTTTCAATTGTAGCATCGCTTCCCAAACCTCCCATTGCTATTCCTACATCAGAAATGGCAACAACGGGAGCGTCATTTACTCCATCTCCAATGAATGCAACTGTTCCTTTTTGAGCTTTGATCTCTTTGACTTTGTTTACTTTATCTTCAGGAAGTAAATCTCCAAATGAATTTGGGATGCCTAATTTGTTCGCTACAAAATTGACCACATTGCTTTTATCCCCACTAAGCATCGTGATACCGACTCCCATAGATTTCAATTGTGCTATCGTGAGCAGAGCGTCGGCCTTTATCCTATCCGCAATGGTCAAATAGCCAGCAAATTTCCCTTCATAGGCAATTGCCACCAAGGTGTAAACTATGCCGGAAGGATCGATAGAATAAGGAATCGAATACTTGTCCATCAACTTGAAATTTCCGACTAGTAATTCCTTGCCTTCTACCTGAGCTTTCAATCCATGTCCAGCAATCTCTTCTACATTTTCCAAGGCAATGCTAGAATCAATCTCGCCTACGTGTTTTTTAATGGCTGTTGCAATTGGGTGGGTACTTTTGCTTTCTAAGGCATTGGCAAAATCAAGAATTCTGGATTCAAGGAATTCAGGCTGAAGATGGACTTCTTGCACATCAAAAACACCTTCAGTCATCGTTCCGGTTTTGTCCATCACTACCTGACTGATCTGAGCAATACTGTCCAGGAAATTACTTCCTTTGAACAGAATACCGTTTTTACTCGCTGCACCGATTCCCCCAAAGTATCCTAAGGGAATACTGATCACTAATCCACAAGGGCAGGAAATCACCAAGAAAATCAGTGCACGATAGAGCCAATCACTGAATTCATAATTGTCCACAAATAGGAAAGGAAGAAAGCAAATTCCAATTGCCAGAAAAACTACAATTGGAGTATAGATTTTCGCGAATTTCCGGATGAAAAGTTCGGTTGGAGCCTTTTGGGCAGTTGCATTTTGCACCAATTCCAGAATTCTGGAAAGCTTACTGTCTGTGTAAGCAGTAGTCACTTTGACTTGGGAAACAGTATTCAGATTCACCATTCCTGCTAGTACCTCTTCTCCTTTTTCTTTGGAATCTGGCTTGCTTTCTCCAGTCAAAGCGGAGGTATTGAAGGAAGCTTTTTCAGATAGCAGCTCTCCGTCCAATCCTAACTTTTCTCCAGCTTTCAATTGAATTATATCGCCAATCTTGGCATTTGCAGCTTTGATAGTTTTGGTCGTATTTCCTTCCACAATCGTCACCTCATCCGGCCGCTGATCGAGTAAAGTTTTGATGTTGGTCTTTGCCCGGGTGACTGCCATGGCCTGAAATACCTCCCCAACAGAATAAAAAAGCATTACTGCCACGCCTTCTGGGTATTCTCCGATTGCGAATGCACCCACCGTGGCAATTCCCATCAGCAGGAATTCTGAGAAAATATCTCCTTTCCGAATACTTCCCCAGGCTTCTTTCAATACTGGTAAACCAACAGGCAAATAGGCTACTAAATACCAACCAAACCGTACCCATCCTTGGAACCATTCCTGTGGAAAAACATAGTCAAAACCTAGACCTAGCATCATGACCACAAAAGAAAAAATCGCTGGGGCAAAGAATCGGAGCATGCTCTCGCCTTCAGGCGCATCGTGGTCGTGATCATGCCCATCTTCTTGGGAATGCCCATGATTTACTTGTTCATCCACAGCGCAGCAATCTTTGTGAGTTGCTTCCAATTGGTTTTTCTGATCAATACTCCCCATGTTTTTGGTTTAATTTTCTTTCATCAGCTTCATCACCTGATCGATAGGTAATTGCTCCACACGGTGCCCGTCCTTTCCTTCCAGAGATTCAGCAGCAAATAAAGAGTTTATAATTGCCTCTTCTGTAGCTTCGATCACTGCCATAAATAAGGAACTCATATCGTCATTTCGAATGAATTCGGCATTTTCCAACGTTCCCGATTTAGCTGAATAGGGAATCCGAAGTCCCTCAGCGGTACTAAAAGCCACCACATAATCCCCAGATCCATTGGAAGCTATGCCTCCTGTTTTTGCCAGGCCCATCATGGCGCGTTTTGCCATTCGTTCCAGATTTCTTTCCAGCACAGGAGCGTCAGTAGCCACAACTATCATGCAGCTTCCATCCGATTTTTCCATCGCGTCCCGAAACGGATACTTACCCATTTTTTCGCCCACGGCAACTCCATCTATTTGCAGGTTTCCCCCGAAATTGGTTTGGACTAGGATGCCGACAGTATAGCCCCCTAGGCTTTCAGGTAGTTTTCTCGAGGCAGTTCCAATTCCTCCTTTCCACCCAAAGCAAACAGTACCCGTACCAGCACCTACATTTCCTTCCTCGACTTTGTCCGATTTAGCAGATTTGATAGTTTGGATGACTTCTTCAGGAGAAATGTGCATCCCACGAATATCATTGAGGTAGCCATCATTCGTTTCGCCTACTACAGCATTTACCGATTGGGCATTTTCATTTTGCTCCAAAGAATATCGAACGGTTCCCTCGATTCCGGCAGCCACACTTAGTGTGTTTGTGAGAATAATAGGAGTCTCAATGTTCCCGAGTTCCTGCACTTGGGTCACGCCAGCGAGCTTGCCAAATCCATTTCCCACGTAAATGGCCGCAGGGACTTTTTGCTGAAAAATATTACCGCCATGAGGTAAAATAGCAGTAACTCCTGTACGGATATTGTCGCCTTCGATTTTAGTTAAATGCCCGACTTTAACACCCGGCACGTCGGTGATGGCATTCAATGTTCCCGTTGGAAGTACTCCAAATATGATCCCTTTTTCCCGTGGTCTCTCTTGTGGAAAAGCAGTAGAAGTCGATAAAAAGAAAAGTACAAATAAGGTTTTGAGGTGTCGCATAGCTGGTGGTTTCCCGAATTTAAACTTTATGTCTTCACCAAAAAATTACCATGGCTATCAATCTGACTAAAACAGCGTATTCTCATTATTTAAGAATATTATTAAACCTATTTCTTGACAAAAATGGGATTGGTCTGCGCATCTTATAAATTAGCATTCCGCTCAGAGGATAGTTGAGAGTTAGACTTCGCTTTGTCTGACTTATAATGTGATCTAAAATTCACTAGTGTTGCGTCAATTTATTTTAAAATAACACTTTATTATAGTGCTCTCCGCGTAAATCTCAGTGTTCCTCTGCGGTTAAAAAAAGAATAAAAATGCTGAAAAAAGAACGATACGAAGCCATCATCAATCACTTCCGTGAGAATATGCCCATTGCTGAAACTGAACTTCAGTATGAAAATCCTTTTCAGCTTTTATGTGCTGTGGTTCTTTCAGCGCAATGCACAGACAAGCGGATCAATATGGTGACGCCGGCCTTATTTGAGAAATTCCCAGGGCCGGAGTTTTTGGCAGCTTCCAATTTTGATGAGCTTTTTCCTTACATCAAGACGGTGTCTTATCCGAACAATAAGACTAAGCACCTTTTAGGTTTGGGAAAAATGTTGATGGAGGATTTTGGTGGGGAGGTGCCTTCCACCGTTCCTGAGTTGATCAAGCTACCTGGAGTGGGTCGAAAAACTGCCAATGTGATCACTTCAGTTGTTTGGAATCAGCCCAATATGGCTGTGGATACGCATGTTTTCCGAGTTTCAAAAAGACTCGGCTTAGTCTCCCAAACTGCCAAAACTCCACTGGAAGTAGAAAAGCAACTTATCCGACATATCCCCAAAGAATATGTGCACATCGCACATCACTGGCTGATTTTGCATGGTCGATATGTTTGTTTGGCACGTAGACCAAAGTGTGAAGAATGTACGCTGACACATTTATGTAAGTATTTTGAGAAAAATCAAGGGAAAATCACAAAACTAGAAACAGAAAAATAATGTGCGGAATCCATCTGATTTGGGGAAAAGGTGCAAATGAAGCAGCTATCAATGCTATGCTTCAGGTAAGTCAGCATCGTGGTCCAGATCAGCAAGGGAGTTTCAGCCCTTGGCCAGGGCTATGGATAGGAGTGAATCGCCTGAAAATTCTTCACAAGGGATATGAAGCAGACCAACCTTTTTGGTCTCCTGATGGAAGATCCTTATTGATTTGGAATGGAGAGATTTACAATTATAAGGAGCTTAGGAAGCTATTGCAGCAGATGGGTGTCATCTTCATCACGCAGTCGGATACGGAGGTAGTTTTGCATTTGTTGCG
This sequence comes from Algoriphagus winogradskyi, assembly GCF_900182815.1. Lineage (GTDB taxonomy): Bacteria > Bacteroidota > Bacteroidia > Cytophagales > Cyclobacteriaceae > Algoriphagus > Algoriphagus winogradskyi. The sequence goes on from NZ_FXUA01000002.1 coordinate 358,398, forward strand.
AGCTTTTGGCGCGGAAGCCCTAGCAAAACTCAATGGTATGTTTGCGTTGATTTATGTGGATTTGATCGAGAAATCTGTCCTCGTTGCCCGGGATCAAACTGGTGAAAAGCCTCTTTATTATGCTCAGAACCCAGATACTCTTATTCTTTCTTCCGAATGCAGAAGCATCCAAAGCTTAAAGTCTTCTGAGCTAAATACTAAGCAATTTGAAAACTATTTCTACCTGAGAGCACCTCATTTGGGAAGTACTTTTTTCCACGGGACCCATGAATGGAAGCCTGAGCGCTACACCAAGATATTAAGTCACACCGCATTTCGATGGGATCAAATCTCAAGTAAGGCTAAATCATCTATTGAACCAACTTTCGACTCATTTAAAACTACGCTAAATGAAGCCGTTCTGAATCAATTTCATGCCGATGTCCCTGTAGGCATGCAGCTCAGCGGCGGAGCGGATAGTTCATTACTTTACTCGATTTGGTATAAGCAAACAGGAATTCCATTACCTACTTTTACCATTCAAGTTGAGAAAAAATACCGAAAGAAATATGCGGACGGAGATGCTGCAACTCGCTTTGCAATCCAGTTTCCGGGCAATCCTCATTTGATAGAAATCAATCAGAAAGTATTCTGGGATAATTGGGAAGCATACCTAAAAAGTGTTGATCAGCCTATTGGGGATTCTGCAGGATTTCTCACGTGGATGATTGGCAAGGAAGCAAGGAAATCTGTTAAAGTATTGATCTCAGGTGCTGGGGCCGATGAGCTTTTTGGTGGATATCAGCGACATAATGCGTTTGATATTTATCAGAAGAGGAAAGATTTGCTTTTAAGATTTCAGGAGATTTTAAAAAAAATGCCTGTAGGAAGAACCTACCAAAAATTCATATTAGGAATTGATACAAGTCCACAGAAGACCTTTCTAAATTTCTCTGGCTTAGAAAATATTCCTGACGAATTAGGAGAGGATTACGATAGGGTTTTTGACAAAAATCTGCCTCTATATTCTCAAATGCTCGATTTTGACAGGCAAGTCTATCTTGTGCAAGATGTGTTGAAGATTCAGGATAATGCCTTGATGGCGCATAGCCTTGAAGGAAGGAGTCCTTATTTAGATGCTTCACTGCTGACATTGTGGAGGAACGTTAACGATGAGAAATCGCTAAAAGGCAAGCCATGGATCAAGCAGTATTTAACTGAGTTGGGGCTTAACTGGATTTCTAACCGGAAGAAATTTGGATTTGGGTTGCCTTTACAAGAGTGGTTTTCTGAAAATGGAGAATTTTCTATGAGAGTTTTCAATTCAATTAAAATGTTCGAAAATTCTCACGGAGAGCTTTTTCCAGATAGAATGCGGGAAATTGTCTCCAGACCTGAGCATTTCGTGAAGCAACATTTTTTAATTCTTTATAACCTGTTCCTTCTTGCAGAATGGGTGAAATTGCACAGGCTATGAGAATTATTTATATCCATCAATACTTTAAAACCCCCTCTGAGGGCGGGGCCGTGCGTTCTTTTCATTTGGCTAAAGGATTAGTGGATGCAGGTCATGAGGTAGAAATGATTACTGGCGGGTCTAATTCCGGCTATGATCAGCGATGGATTGAGGGAATTAAGGTGCATTATTTGCCAGTTCAGTACGAGCAGAAATTTGGATTTTTTAAACGTGTTATGGCTTTCATAAGCTATGTGCGCCAAGCTAAAAAACTGATTAGGAAACTACCTAGGCCAGACTTACTGTATGTTACTTCCACTCCTCTTACCACCGGATTGCTTGGGCTTTGGGCAAAAAAGACCTTGGCAATTCCTTATATTTTTGAAGTACGCGATCTCTGGCCGCAGGCACCGATTGAAGTTGGAGCGATAAAGAATCCTGTGTTGAAAAGCAGTTTGAAGAGGTTGGAGAAAAAGATTTACCTACACGCTATGAGTTTGGTTGCGCTTTCTCCAGGAATCGCATCTCATCTTAGAAAAGTTACTCCTCCACAAAAGATTCACTTGATTCCGAATTTCTCAGATTTAGACAGGTTTTATCTGATGGAGAAACGAAAAGAGATCCTTGATAAGTATGAGTTGACCAATAGTCTGACCATTGCCTATACTGGAGCTTTGGGAAAAGTAAACGCAGTAGAGGAGCTTTTAAAGCTTGCTGAAATGGCTCAAAACCGAGGTAAAAACTGGCAATTTTTGATTATGGGAGAGGGTAGCCATGAAGCTCAATTGAGAAAAATAGCCTCGGAAAAATCTCTTGAACAGGTTCGGTTTATTTCCTTTGGTTCTAAAGAAAAGGTGAACGAAGTTCTGAGTTTGGCAGATTTTGCCTGGATTTCCTTCGCGCATTTACCCGTTCTTAAAACGAATAGCCCAAATAAATTTTTTGATGCCTTGGCAGCTGGTAAAGTGATTTTGGTGAATCATAAGGGCTGGGTTTATGACTTGGTGAAAACCCATCAGCTGGGTATTACCTGCCTTCCATCTAAGATTGAGTCGGCCTTTATTCGCCTTGAAATTTTAGAAAGTAATCCTGAACAACTGGTAAAAATGCGAAAAAATTCGCGCAGGTTGGCTGAGCTACATTTTACTAAAGAGCTAGCGATTGCTCATTTGAAGCAGGTAATAAGTACAAATAAGGATCTCTCATCATCCAACGAGGAATTCATAAGATTGACTAGTTGAGAGGCTTCAGTGTGCGCTTTTTTATATAAAACTTTGGTTTCTAAAGTTTGCAATAGCTACCTGCATCATTTTACCAATATCGTGATTATTTAGTCTTGGAGGGGTTTGTAATTCAAGGTTGGATAATTGGGCAGTATAGGAAAAGCAAGAACTTCAAAAACAATATAGGCATGGGTTAGTTGTTTACGTTGAACTGATTTCCAACTAATAACTAACTAAATAAAAATGAAAAACTTGCAATTAAACACAAAGCGGCTACTAACTGTAGCACTTTCAATCTCAATGCTTGCTGGATTTTCTTCCTGCGATGACGATGACGATGATCAAATGCCAACTTCACAGAATGTTGTTGAAGTAGTAGTAGCTGACGACAATTTTTCAATCTTAGAGACAGCAGTAGTTACTGCAGGATTAGATGACGATCTTAGTGCTACTGGCCCTTTTACAATCTTTGCTCCGACGGATGCAGCATTTGGAGACTTCATTACCGAAAACAATATTTCAGCAGCAGATCTTCTGGGTAATTCAGACTTAGCGAATATTTTAAGCTATCATGTAGTTTCTGGCAATATAACCTCTGCTAATGTAACTGCTGGACCTGTAACGGCACTGAATGGTGAGATTTTCTACGTGAGTGTCGATCCCAATGGAGGCGTCTGGATTAATGGCAACACCATGATTACAGCTGTAGATAAAATGGCTAGCAATGGCGTGATCCATACATTAGATTATGTAATCACCCCGCCTACAAAAAGCATCGCTGAAATAGCAGTTGAAACTTCCACTGCTTCTTCCCCAGAATTTACTCAATTAGTTGCAGCCCTTTCACGTGCAGGACTAGTAGATGCGGTAAGTGGTGGTTCAAATGATAATTTGACGGTTTTTGCACCTACCGATGCTGCTTTTGAAAATTTATATGATGCTCTAGGTGTGAGTGGAGTCGATGAAATTGATGTTGATTTATTGACAGATGTACTTCTATACCATGTAGTGCCTGCAAGAGCATTCTCTCAGGATTTAAGAGATGGTGCGAGCTTGCCTACCTTATTGGAAGGAAATAATTTATCTGTTGATCTTGCAGGTTTGAGTATAAATGAAAGTGGATTAATTCCTTCTATGTTAAACATTCATGCAACTAATGGAGTTATTCATGTAATTGACCAGGTCATCGTACCGGAGTAACAATGAAATTGAGTACCACAATTTTATAGGATAGGGTTTATTGGTGAAAAACGAGTCTAGATTTAGACTCGTTTTTTTTGTCCTAGAGGCAATGAATCCTTATTCAGTTGGCTTCCTGGGCCTGTATGCTGATTCTCTAAAAATTTTCTCAGCATCAGGTTCTGCCATCAAGATATCCAGAGGTACATCCTGATTGAACTGGTAATCATCCACAATATTCCATCCCAACCATCTTCCTAATCTGCCAGGAGCTTTGGTACTAATGGCATCAGTAAATGGCGCTTCTCCTATGTATTTTCTGATTTCAAAAGGATTTGTCTCGTATAGTAATTCATTTTCCACAAAGTGGGACCAAATCAATTCCTCATTATCAAAACTCTCAGAAATAGCCTCCGGTGTATACCCGATGATGTATTGATCTGAGGTACAAGGCAAAATTGCTTTAGTGAAATGGTAAGTTTTACCGTAATAAATCATTTCGGCTAGCAATCTATTATCCTGAGGATTAGTTACGTTATACCGAGCAGAAATTGCCATGACGATCATCGGTACGATGTACGGTTTATCGTAGCGCTCAGCCATATAGCGTGGTAATTCTGGCTGAAAAGAATGCGTGGGTGGCAAAAAGTAGTCTAGTCCAATTACAATCACATCATCTGTGACAATCAGGTCAGAATTAAACCCAGAAGTGAACGTGTAAACCTTTGGGATTTTAAATTGAGGAAAGTAATATTTGATTGCTTTAAACGCATTTTCAAGATCTTTTTCCACATCAGAGAAATCGCTGAATATCACCTGCACTGAATCATATAGTACTCGCATGGAAGAATCTTGGTGAATAGCCAACAGCTCAGCTGCCAGCGTATCAGGACTTGGATAAAGGTCCATTTGCAAGTATTCAGCAGTAAATTCCGGGTTTTCTTCAAATAGATATTTGAATTCCTCAATGGATTTGGCTTCGAAAAAATCCTTTTCTAATCTTATAATATTGACCGTCAGATCTTGGTCTAAAATTTCAGGTGAAAGCTCACAGCCTTCATTTTCTTTTTTGCCGCAAGCGAAAGCTAAAATCAAAAAAAGAGAAAGGGTTATTTGTCGATAGCTGGAAATACGCATGAATGAATTTTTTTCAAAAATAGGAATTGAAATGGTAACAGAATCAACGAAATACTTGACAGACTATTTTCCCCTCACTGCTTTCAGGATTAATTCATAGACATCAGTAGGCTGTATGGTGTCCGCCTTCACCAAGTTTTTATCCTGAGACACAAGGAGAGGCTTATCTAAGTCATCTTCGCTTAATCTCCCATGCGCACCTTTTACCAGAGTGGCATCCAATGGAATGACGTCCATCAAGTAGCGGAAACCAAGCTTTTTCTTCAGGACTTTGGAACCTACTGTGAGCAAAGGTATCTTAATAGCTGGATCAAGTATTAACTCCACCGGATCATAGCCTGGCTTTTTGTGGATATCTACACATCGTGCATAATCTGGAGCTTTAGCATCGTCTAGCCAGAAGTAATAAGTAAACCATGACTCCTTATCTGCCATTACCACCAAATCTCCAGATCGCTCGTGGTCTATATGATGCTCCTTTTTCCCTTCTTTATCAAGGACCAGTTCTACTCCAGGAGTAGCCTCAAGAAGCTTTTTGACCTGAGGCAAAATGCTTAAGTCGTTTACATGAATATGGGCAACTTGATGATCTGCCACGGCAAAAGCTTTGGAAGTTCCGGCGTCTAAGGTTTCCAATCCCTGCTCATCTTTTACCTGAATCCAGCCTTGTTCTCTAAAAATCCTATTTAAATGAATTGGCTTACTCACAGTGGTAATCGCATATTCTGACAGCAAAATCACCTGAGTCCCTTGCTTTTCGAAGTAGGTAATCAGATCCTCTGCAAGCTCATCTACTTCTTTCAAGTATTTTCCGATTTTGTCAAAATCTATCCCGTACTTCTGAAGAGAGTAATCCAAATGCGGTATATAAATCAGATTTAAAGTCGGGTTGTGCCATTCATCTACCTTTTTGGAAGCCTCGGCTATCCATTTACTTGAGGCAATGTTTGCATTTGGTCCCCAAAAAGAGAAAAGAGGAAATTGACCCAGTTCTTTTTGAAGTCGATCACGTAACCCCATAGGTTGGGAATGACAATCGGGTTCTTTTCTGCCATCAGCAAGATAGAGTGGTCTTGGGGTGACTGCATAATCCACACTGGAGTACATGTTGTACCACCAAAACATATTGGCTACAGTAAATTCGGAGTTTTCTTCCTTGAGTGTTTCCCACACTTTCGGTGATTGTACCAGCTTATTAGATTGGCGCCAAAATTTGATTTCACATTCGTCTTGGAAGTACCAGCCATTTCCTACAATCCCGTTTTCAGTAGGCCATTTTCCAGTCAAATATACAGACTGAGCGGAGCAAGTAACTGCTGGTAATACAGGTTCTACGACTGCGCGTTTTCCTTTTTCTATCCATCTTTTCAAAAAAGGAGTATGCGCTCCAATCACTCGTGGAGAAAGTGCAACTATATCTAAGACAACTGTCTTTTTCATTTTAATTCAATTTTTCGATTACCCATGCCAGCTCCCTAGAAATGGATTCGCCTAAGTTTAAGCGTGTATCTTCCGGTAATACTTCCCAAGTATAGGTTTCCACTTCAAGATGGTTAGCGATTGAAGGGTTTTTTAAAATTTCATTGAGTACAATTGAAATTTGATCCTGTGTGGATGCCAAAGCCCCGTAATTATCTAAAAAAACAGGCACATGAAAATGGATTCTCCATTCCTCTTCATCTGTAGTGTCCAAGACTTTGAGAGCCTCAGGCAAATCAGAATAAGAATTCAACGTACCATCTTTCCTTTTAGCAACAACTTGATGTAGGTAGGTCGATTCTTCGAAAGGTAGTAGGTTCACCTTGAGCAAATCTCTAGCTGCTGGCTCATGAGGGATGAGCACTCGTAAAGCTGCAGAAATTTGGATCTTACCGATGTTGATTCCAGCCTTTTCAAATTTGGCAAAGGTATCGGCAGGCTTTTCATAAACGATTGCAAAGTGGCAAACATCATAGCAAACTTGGATATGCTCTTTGATTCTATTTTCAGCCTCATCTTCAGAAATTCCTAATTTTTCAGCGAGCCAAGGTTTACCAATTGGCAGAAGCCAGTCCGAAAATAGCCAGATCATCTCGTCAGAATTTTCCAAAATCCCATCTGGTTCTGGCTCTATATCCAAATGCATAGACTTGCCTGTTTGTTTTTTGATTTCAACAAGTTCCTCGACTACTTCCAACAAGTGTTGGGTGGCGGTTTTCATTCCAGCATTTAATGCTGATTCGGATTTGAACCAATGTCTATAAGAAACTGGAGAAGTTGAGATTCCTCCATCAATGCTTTCTGGTAATAATTGCGCAAGAATTTTGAAAGATCTGACAGTGTAATCTCTTCGGTCAGTTGTAGTCCAATCAGGAAAATGAACCTGGTCTTTTACAGCTGTTCTATGGAAATCACCGTAAGGAAAGCCATTTAATGTAAAAACATATGCGCCCTCTGCTTCAAGCCAATTCTTAAATTCAGCCAGTTGTTCTGGTTTTTCTAGAATGAGACTTGCTTCATTAGAAAGCCTGAGGCCTATACCAAAGGGCTTATCTACACTTAATCGATTCTTTACTTCAGGAATATATTTTGTTAAGTTTTCAAATGTTGCTTCCCAGCTCTCTCCGGGGTGAATATTGCTGCAGTAACTGAGTTGAAATCCTTTGATTTCCATGAATAAAGTTGATTTTGTTCTGAATTAACTTGTGACCAAATTTTGTGTTTGGTTGTAACTTTTGAGCAGATCTATAGCCTGATGGATTAGCTGATGATCCATTTCATGCACTTCTTCTCCTTTGCCCAATGCCTTCAAAAGCATGATGGTTAGTTGACCTCCTAAGTGCTCTTGGAATTCTTTCAAGCCTTTGATTAGGTTTTCTCCGCCTAGCTCAGGAGCAAAAAGGTCAAACCCTAAGGTTTTAAATACGGAGATTATTCTTACCAGATCGTCTTCTGTAATCCATCCTTTCAAAAATGAATATGTTGAATCCAAGGCAATACCGATTGCTACAGCTTCTCCATGACGAATTCGGAAGTCACTTAAATGCTCCAATTTATGAGCCGCCCAATGGCCAAAATCCAATGGCCTTGATGAGCCAAACTCAAAAGGATCTTTTCCGGATATATGATCCAAATGCATTTGCGCACAGCGGATAATCAGCTCCTGCATGGGAGCCATTTCTCTCCCGGCTAGAGCCGAGGAATTATCCTCAATCCAGGAAAAGAAAGTTAAATCCTTAATTAAGGCCACTTTTATCGCTTCGGAAATCCCGGACCTCCAATCTCTATCATCTAGCGTTTTTAGGAAATTGAAATCGTTTAGAACTGCATATGGTGGAGTAAAAGTGCCTAGGTAATTCTTTTTCCCAAATAGGTTTACAGAGTTTTTCACCCCGACTGCTGAGTCATTTTGGGAAAGAACTGTAGTGGGAATACGAATTAGGCGAATCCCACGGTGAGATATAGCAGCTGCGAAACCCACCATATCTATCACAGCACCACCACCTATCACGGCGATGTATGAATGTCTGTCTATTCCATACAGATGGGTTGCTTTAACAATTTCATTATAAATGGCATCATCATTTTTAGATGCTTCTCCACCCACTACTACAATAGGGTCCGATGCTAGTGTAAATGATTCCGAATGTGCTTGTGAATAAGCTTTCAGTTGGCCTAACAGGTTTGGGTGAGCATTTTTAACCCCTTTGTCCACTACGAAAAGGACTTTGGACTTTCTTTCTTTAGAAAGTATATCGACAAATAACTTATTCTCAGGAGTGAAAATTTCTTCTGAAAAACAGACTTGATATTTGAAGGGTACAGAAAATGATTGTTCAATAATCGTATTCATAATCAACAGGGTATGGGCTTAAGCTGCTAGCTGGAATAAATACAATTCCGAGCCCCTTTTAGTTCTTTGTTAGGTAACTGCGAATTTCTTGGCTAGCCAAAGAGAAATTGGCAACAACAATAACACAAATAATCCAATCTGCCATCCTGCAAAAGCCGAAGCTAATGAGGCATTGACAATTATTAGGGAAATAACGGCAGCTTTCACGGATTTGCCTATGAGTTTTGGGTTTTGGCTACGAATAGCTCTGATCAAAGGCGGGAAAATCATGTAGCATAGTAAGGCTATGAATGGAAGTACTTCCCAACTATTAGTATTATGTAGGAACGGAATTGAGCCTATTACTGCGATGACAATTACGTACATTAACAGCCCACCATACAACGCATTCCTGTTTTTTCCATGAACTTCACCACGGCTGATCATGGTGATCGCGGCTACAAATATTAGTGGGATCAGACCTAAAGGCCAAAAAGTAGATAGTAATTCTGGAGTTACACTGACACCCAAAAGCAAATTACCAGAACGGCAAAGTCCCATATTTATTGGGCCTATCAGATTCTGGTGCTTTCCCCAGTAATCATACAATACTGCTAGAAGGGCAACCACCGAAGCTATTCCAGCGGAAATCAAATTTACTTGAGCTGCAGCTAGTACTCCAATGAGGAGAAGCGTGAAAGACATCCATGCGGCTCTACTTTTAGATACTCTACCACTAGGAATGGGTCTTTCCGGCCTCTCAATTGCATCAAGTTCGGCATCGAATACATCATTGAAGGCAACACCTCCAGCATACAATCCAATTGTACTCAATGAAAGCCAAGCTAGTTTGGTAAGTAGTATGTTTCCTCCTTGCCCACCTTCCAATAGATAAAACCAAGTGCCTGAGATAGCAAAACCCGCCCAAATGTCAGCTATTGCTGTGACTACATTTGCTGGGCGGGTAAGTTGTAAATAGGCGAAAAGCCGAGTAGTTCGCATTTATTAATTTTCTACAATATTTGATTTACCTTCCACTCGTGGAGTTTGTCCACCACGAAGAACAGAATTACCACTCATTTTTTTGGTTTGGTCCAGCGGTGCAGCATTCAACCAATCCTGCTCATCCATTTGTCCACTTTGCCCAAAAGCAGTTAATGCATTTTGATAAGTTACCAATTTGATATGTTCTTCTGGGATTCCAGATTTACGCATGAGGTCAGCTGTTTTTGGCACAGCCAAAGGGTCTGAAATTCCCCAATCTGCAGCGGAATTGACGATTATTCTTTCTGGCCCGTATTGCTTCACGATTTCTACCATGCGCTCAGAACCCATTTTGGTATGTGGATAAATGGTAAATCCAGCGTAATAGCCCCGATCCAACACTTCCTTTACGGTCTCTTCATTGTTATGATCTACGATCACCATTTTCGGATCCAACCCATGCTCTTCGGATACATCCATACTGCGAATTGTACCTTTTCTTTTGTCTCTGTGAGGAGTGTGGATAAGCACAGGGAGATCCACTTCTTTTGCCAGTTCCAACTGAAGTCTATAAAACTTGTCCTCAGCTTCAGTCTGATCATCGTACCCTATTTCGCCTATTGCCACCACACCTTCTTTGCCCACATATAAAGGCAAAAGCTCCATTACTTGTTCAGCTAATGGTTCATTGTTCGCTTCCTTAGAGTTTAACCCCATCGTGCAGTAATGTACAATGCCGAACTGACTGGCACGAAAACGCTCCCAACCTACGAGCGTGCTGAAGTAATCTTTGAAGCTTCCAACTTCTGTTCTTGGCTGTCCTAGCCAAAACGCTGGCTCAATGACGGCAACAATTCCAGCTTTTTGCATGGCTTCATAGTCGTCAGTAGTACGGGATACGACGTGGATATGTGGATCTATATACATGATTATTTATTTTAGAAAGGGTAATGTAAAATTAGGGATTAAACGCGAGTTCGCTGAAACTCCGAGCCAATGCTTTCCCAAGCTATGGCATCCATATCAAGAGCGGCAACTTGGTCAGGGTAAGATTCGAGCAAAGACTTTGCCTCTGTAAACGCCGATTCCCTTAAGGTCAATAATGCTGCTTTTACTTGAAGATCATCTCCAGTTGCCAAAGTTTTTTTCAGATCCTCTAAATACATTTCATTGACAAAGGGAGCAACTAGTCTCCATATTTCTGGCATCACCTCTCTGCCTGCTGCCCAGCGCTCATGAGCAAAATCCCTTGCAATCGCTGCCAAAGCTAGGTTTCTTCTCCCCTCTAATCCTTGAATTCTATAAAGTGGGCGTTGCATAAATATTGCTTTAAGAACCATTTGATTCCAATTGGCTTCCGGGAAATACTTTGCTGGAAAAGGATTGTTTAAAGCAATCGCATCAAAAACAAGGGAAATATTAGTACGAAGGCCATCAATGGCTCTAGGAATTAAATCCTCCTGAAAAGGCATAAGTGGTAAAGCCGCGAAAAGTGCTTGATGCTCATGCATGTCAGCCGTTTCAAAAAGCTGATTCATTGCTGCAAACCAAGCTACTTTTTCCTGTGGATAACTTAACATCAATACAGTTCTGGCAGTTTGTAATTCATCCCAATGCTCAGGTTGAAACCCTGTGGCCAGTTCGTTTGCTTGAGCAAGTTTATCCTGTGAAAGCGTGAGTTTTTCCTTTTTGAAGAATCTGGATGCTTGGCTGAAGGCGAGAAAAAACTTCGAAGGAGTTCCTTCGGAGCTGATCTTTTCAACTTGTTTATTGAGCCAATCCAAGCCTTTATGATTAGCTGAGGTATCTAGCAGTTGGGTTAGATAGCTTATTAATTGATTTTTCATAATGAAGAGTTGCCGTTTAGGGCTTAGCGTCAACTTTGCTTTTATTTTATAAAATACGCTGAAATCTACCAGAATATCCACTTAGATAATGCTCAGCGGTAGGAAAAAGTGCCCTACCTGACAAAAATCACTTTCTTACATAATCAACCCTCAGATATTTTCTTTTTCCTTAACTTGCCAGCCTTTTAGAAGGAGATTTGCCCGTCAAAAAGTAGCTTGGGGCACTATTTTGTGGGTATTCATCCTCAATTTCTACCTAGAATGAGTTTCATGTTCGTGATTAATAATTCTTTATGACAACTAGTACCATCCTGCTTTCTATCTGTGGAATAGGCTGGATTATTACATATATAGAGGCTTTAAGGGTAGGGTATAAGGACAAGTCCTATGGTATTCCTTTTATAGCACTTGGTCTTAATTTTACTTGGGAGCTGTACTATACTGTTCCTGGCTTCTTTGAGTTTGGGACCCATGTGTCTAGCTTTTTCAATGCCTTCTGGTTACTTCTGGACTGTGGTATTCTGTACATGTATTTTAAGTATGGAATTAAGGAAGTATCTACCAAAAAGAGCACTTTTTATATTCAGGCAATAGTATACCTAATAGGCTGCCTAGTCTTACAGCATTTCGTTTTTCAATGGGTTGGAATAGTACTTGGAGCACTTTACATGGGTTTTCTTCAGTGTATTTTGATGTCCTTCCTATTCATTAGAATGTATTACCGAAGACCTGGTTTGCAGGGGCAATCCCTAACCTTGGCGATTGCAAAATTTATTGGAACCCTGCCATTAACGATATTATTTGGAATAATCGGTTCTAATAGAGGCGGAGGCGTACATGAACCAATTCTTTATATAGGTTCAGTCATTTTTGTTTTGGATGTGGCTTATATCTACCTAGTGGCGAAAAGGAGAAGCGGTAAGAAGGCAGCAAGGTGAAACCCTAACCTTATGCATATGACTAAGAAATAGGGAAATATAATACTTTCCGAAATGTTCTCGTTTTACGAACTTTGGTTTTATTTTTGTTATTCTAACACTATTCAATGGAGAGGATTTTTGCAAAACGAACCTTACGCGAATTTTGGGAAAAGCATGCTGACTCAGAGCAATACCTAAAGACATGGTATGAAACAGCAATGGGAAGTAGTTGGAAAACGCCCAACGATGTTAAGAAAAGTTATGCAAATGCAAGTGTTCTTAAAAATGAAAGAATAGTCTTCAACATTAAAGGAAACTCATATCGCCTAATTGTAAAGTTCAACTTTGAAAAGCAATGGATTTTTATTCGCTTCATAGGTACCCACGCAGAATATGACAAAATAAATGCTGATACAATCTAACTAGCCATGACTCTAAAACTCATAAAATCCGAACATGAATATCAAACCGCTCTAGCACGACTTGATCAACTTTTTGAAGCTAAAGAGGGGACAGCAGAAAGTAATGAAGCTGACGTATTAGCCCTACTTATTGATGAGTATGAAAAAACTAATTTCCCAATTGAAGCTCCAGATCCTATAGAGGCTATTAAAATACGAATGGAAGAAATGGACTTAAAGCAAAAAGACTTAGTTGGAATAATTGGAGGTAAAAGTCGAGTTTCTGAAGTGCTGAATCGTAAGAAAAAATTGACCGTGGAGATGGTCAGAAATCTTGCAGTCCATCTCAATCTCTCTACTCAACTTCTGATAAACGATTATAAATTAGTGAAATAACTTGTTCAAATCATGACTCCTACAGTAAAACATATCTAAGAAATAACAGAACTACTTGACTGTGGCATGCTCTATTTTTACCCTATTTAAACTGGAGCAATAGAATGTGTAATAGTTAGTGAAAATGGAATTAAAGTAGAAGTTACAAAGAACTCTGTGCCCCAAGTCTGTGTCTTCACAAACCGGAATATGGAGCACTTAAGTCCCGTGAGGACACAGGCCACGAAAACAATTGGGTTTTAATAAAAGCCAATCAAACCATGTACAATTGAGTATTGACGAAATTAGTAGAGTGGTTTGGTAGGGGTAAGTATGACTGTTGATAAGAAGCATAAAAATGAGATTACCCGTAACAATTATTATTCTTATTTTGAGCTTTTTGTCTTGTAAGGAGAAGAGGGAAGGAAAATTTGAACACAATAAAGAAGTCGATTTAGCAAGGGTTCCTGACTCATTGGAATTGGTAGCTAATACATTCTTAAAAGGAGATTTTAACGGTGATAATATAATAGATTTTGCTTCTCAAGTAAAAAACAAAAACAATCAAAAGAATGGGATTTTAATAATTCATAATTCAGAGAATCAAGAAACCTATGTTTTCGGAGCTGGTAAAGAAGTCGACAATATGACTGACTTAAAATGGATTGAAATATTTGAAACAATTCCAAAAGGTGAAATAGTAGCGCCTGAATTAGTTGATGAAGAAACCGGAGATTTGCTCGGACCTGACGAATCTCAAAATTTCAAACTTACTGGAGACGGAATTTATATGAGTGTAACTGAAACTCACGGTGGTGGAATTATATTCTGGAACGGTAAAAAATATCAATGGTATCACATTGAATAAAAGGCAAATTGCTAACGATTTATAAACAAAAATTTCAAAGACTTTAACTAATCAAAATCAAAAAATTGCTCATCTAAAATCGTCCTCACCCCCCAATCGCAATCATACTTCTATTATCAGAATGAAGTGTTGGGTCGGAGATTTTTTCCATACTATCCATTCCTGCACGCACAGCCTTTTTATTTAGGATGGATTCTAAAATCAGCGTTTCCACATCTTCCCCAGCACGCATAGCTGCTAATAAGTCAGTTTCCTGATTTGAAAAAAGACAGTTTTTGATACGACCATTCGCCGTAAGTCGAATTCGATTGCAGGTGCCGCAGAATGGGTTGGTAACGGAAGAAATGATTCCAAAATCTCCTTGGTAGCCGGATATCTTAAATTTACGAGCGGTGAAATTGTCCTCATTTGGAAGAGCAGAAATCTTCTCGGCACCGAAGTAGGAACCTAGTTGGCTGAGAACTTCCTTCTCTGAAACCATCTTGGAGCGATCCCATTGATTGCCATCAAATGGCATGAATTCTATAAAACGAACCGAAACCTGATAGTCCTTGGTCATTTCCACAAAGTCAATTAACTCATCATCATTGATGCCTTTGATCAGTACAGCATTAATTTTCAGATCGAAGCCATTGTCATGAAGTAGTTCAAAGTTGTCTAGGGTTTTTTGGAAACCTGTTCTTCTGGTAAGTTCTTGAAAGCGTTCTTCCTTCAGTGTATCCAGACTGAAATTGATCTTTTTAATACCTAGTTTTTGGAAGTTATCCACATGTCTATCGATCAATAATCCGTTGGTTGTAATCGAAAGATCCACGGGCATTTTTGAAAGTCCATCGAGTATCACCCCGATATCTTTCCGAAGCAGAGGCTCTCCGCCAGTGAGTCGAATTTTATTCACTCCTAAGCCTACAAAGATCCGGGCAAATTCCAGCACCTCATCAGCACTCATCAAGTGAGCTTTTGGACTTAAGGGAATTCCTTCAGCGGGCATGCAGTAGCTACAGCGCAAATTGCACTTCTCAATTAAGGAGATCCGCAGGTAATTGTGGATCCTCCCAAATTTGTCTTTTAGCTCCTGAATATTACCCGATTGGGTCATGATTAGCTCCTTTTAGTATTTTAAAAACATGCAATAAATGTGGAAAAACCGCATCCATTGATTCTTTTGCGCCATTCGTAGATCCTGGTAAAGCCAAGACTATGCTATCCCCAATAGTGCCAGCCACCGATCTAGAGAGCATAGCAAATGGCATAATCCTCTGTCCATAGCTACGAATTGCTTCCTCCACACCTGGTATTCTTCTCTCCAAAATCGGCTCTAAGGCTTCCGGTGTAACGTCTCTTTGGGAGAGTCCAGTTCCCCCAGTAAAAATCACTAATTGATTACTCTCTGTAAGTTCAAAAGTCCGGGCCCGGATCAGTTCCAACTCATCAGGAATTACCTCATAAGAAGTCACGTTCACACCATGCGTCTTCAACTTATCCACAATAACTTTTCCTGCTTTATCTTCCTTGATTCCCTTAGAAATGGAGTCAGAGCAAACCACGACAGCAGCTTGGATTTCTTTCGGGTTTTTGTCTTTGAAACTTGATTTTCCACCCGTCTTTTCCACCAAACCAATTTCCCGAATTACAATTCCCTTGTCAATGGGCTTCAACATATCATACATAGTAAGCGCAATCACTGAAGCTCCATGCATGGCTTCTACCTCTACTCCTGTTTTATATACAGTCTTTACCGTGATAAAAATCCGTATTTCCAATCCATCAATCTCGTATTCCACTGCGGTATATTCCACAGGAAGTGGATGACAATCAGGAATAGTAATGTGGGTGTTTTTCACTGCGAAAAGCCCCGCCACTTTAGCCATTTCGAACACATTGCCTTTTGGAACCCGGTTTTCCACCACAGCTGCAATGGTCTCAGCTGAACTGACATGTACAATCGCCTGAGCTTTTGCCGTACGAAGTGTGGTGACTTTATGTGTGATATCTACCATTTGTTTCTTTTAATCTTATTCTTCTGGTAATTAAGTTATTTCCAATAATGACTGAACCTAATTCTATATGTTTGATTACCAAATATCAAGTTCAGTTTTGAGTATGTCCTTTTGTTCTCCCAAATCGTTTCCTTAGAATAAGTAGGTGTATCAGAGTAAGAAGGTGTATCATTTTTTTTCTTAACCTCTAGAGGAATTTCATCATAGAAGGATGGAATACCCAGTTCACCCATTAGTTCACTTTTGATTTTTTCGTATTCAAAAACATATAAATCAAGTTTTTTACTCTCTATTTTCCACATTTGAGATTTCTGCTGATAACTACTGTATCTCTCTTTCTCCCAATCATAGCTTATGTACCTAAGAATAGAATCTTTTTCTGAAAAGAAGTATTCTGTATGTAGAGTTAAAAACTCATTATTACTTCTTTTAAAAATTAAAGGTTGAGCAATCTCGAATTCATCGATCTTTGGAAAAACACTTTCAGATAGAAATGCTATTTGTTCTATTTTTTCAACGGATCGTGTTATAGATTTCTCGAAATTAAATGCGTCGCTAACTTTTGACTGATTCAACCAATATTTTCCAACGACTCTTTTCTCACAACTTAATAAGGTCAAAATAAGTAGTGAACCAATTAGGGAAATAACACTCTTCATTTAATGTTCAACTATTTACCTTCCACTGATGATCTGCATTATCAAGAATCTCCTTGCCGAAAATCGGAACATGCTCTTTCACTTGATTCACGAGCCATTCTGTGGCCTCATACACTTGCTTTCTTCGTGGAGAGGAAACGAAAACAAAAATGCAAATATCTCCGACTTTCACCTCACCCAGACTATGATAAATGTGTAGGCAAGTCAAATTGAATTTCTCGAAAGCCGCTTCTCGGATTTCATACAGCTTTTCATTTGCCATTTCCTCATAAGTCGTGTATTCTATGGCAACCACTTTATTATCACCAACTTCATCTGCACGAACCTGACCAAGGAAAATGTTATGTGCACCAATGCTATGCTTGCCTTGATGCTTCGCAATAGAATCAGCTATAAATTCAGGAGAAATCGCTCCTTCAAGAAATACTTTTTTCATATTCAATCAATTTCAATATATCTTTTGCTCCACCTCTGACGGCTCTAATTTTATTGAATCCTGCTTTTTGAAGCAATCTTCCAGCTTGAATCGCTCTTCCTCCAGCTTGGCAGAACAACGTAATTTCACTCTCCTTATTTAATTCGGAAAGCCTACTTTCCAGCTCAGAAAGAGGGATATTTAAGCAAAAACCGGAAGGGATTTCGGGTTGCTCCCCAGCTTCCCTCACATCAAGCAGTAATCCTTCTTGTATCAAAATAAGCTCTGGATCAGTCAAAACCACCTGTGCAGATGCAGTGTTTTTTGCATCTCGAATTGGCTCATCCGCCAAGTGGAATATCTGCTGATCATTAGTGAGCATGTTATAAACCAAGATTTTCCCTGAAAGTACCTCACCAATTCCGAGTATGATTTTCAGCGCTTCATTTGCCTGAATCATTCCTATCATTCCTACAGTAGTTCCTAACACACCAGCTTCTTCACAGTTCAAAACCACTTTGTCTTCCTGTGGAAATAGGCTAATATAAGAAGGACCTCCTTGAAAATTGAAAACTGAAACCTGGCCCTGAAATCTGAATATAGACCCATAGATCATAGGCTTGCTGTGGCGGATACATGCAGCATCTAAAGTATAGCGCACCTCAATTGTATCCGTTGCGTCGATGACCAAATCATAGGATTCAAGCAAGCTATCCACGTTCTCTTCAGACAGAAACTCAGGAACTATCTCAAACTGAGTGGTAGAATTCAATCCCAATAGAGCCTTCTGAGCCGATTCTACTTTTAGTGAACCAATAGAATTCTCTTGATATAAAACTTGCCTGTGAAGGTTGCTTTCTTCTACACGATCTCCATCCACAATCCCAATTCTCCCTACCCCGGCAGTAACTAAATATGGTAAAACCGCACAGCCCAAACCACCTGCTCCCACCACCAAAACGCTACTTGACTTAAGCTTTTGCTGACCGGAAGTTCCGATACCTGGAAGAATGATTTGTCGCTGATATCTTTCCATTTTATCCTCCTGCAAATGGTGGAAGTAGTGCTACTTCGTCTGAATCAGAAATATTCAGAGCTTGTTGCTTCGAGACAATTTTTCTATTGACTGCTACCTGAAAAGGGAATTGGGCTATGGAATATTTAGAGTCTAACAACTCAAGCAGATCAACCAAACTCATAGAGTCATGGTCCAAAGTCTCCGAACTGCTCTGCGCTGCTTCTGCGATATTTCCAAAATAATTCACTGTAATCATAGCTTCAAGTTAATACAGATCGATCGTATTAATTACTAAACGGCAAGGTATTCAGGTTTTGGAAAATAAATTCGTCTTCTAAAACCCAGTCTTCTTTCAATTGTTTTTTCACTCGTGCCAGATGCACCACTTCGCCAATGACAATAACGGCAGGCGCTGCTATTCGTTGGTTCTCGCTGATTTCTACGATGTTTTGAATAGTTCCTACCACTTCTTTTTGCTCCGATTTGGTACCGTTTTGTATGATGGCTATAGGTAAATCCTGCTTGCTAAAGGAAGTATAAATCGCAGCTATTTCTTTCAGTTTGCTCATACCCATGAGTACCACCACTGTTGCTGAGGATTGGGCGGCTAGGGTCAAATCATGTGATAGCTCCCGATTGCTAGTGGTGCCGGTAATCACCCAGAAGCTTTCGGCCACTCCACGCGCGGTCACTGGAATTCCTACCGAAGCAGGAACGGCCACACTGGAAGAAATTCCTGGAATCACTTCTACTTCAATTCCATGTGACAAAGCATAGTTTTCTTCCTCTTTTCCTCTTCCAAAAACAAATGGGTCACCACCTTTTACCCGGACTACATGCCCAAATTCAGTTGCATAATTCACGATGAGCTCATTGATCTCGTCCTGTGTATGGCTGTGATTACCTTTTCTTTTTCCCACAAAAACCAACAATGCCCGATTGGCATGTTGTAGGATTTCCTCATTAACCAGCGAATCATAAAGCACCACATCTGCATGGCATAGCGCTTTCACGGCTTTTAACGTAAGTAGCTCTGGATCGCCAGGGCCAGCACCAATTAGCGTAAGTTTCGGCGATTTGCCAGTGATAGTTTTCATAGGTCTAGTAGGTTGAGCGCATGTAATTCTGCTTTACTATTGATATTCTGAACGAGTGACTTTTCTTCAGTATTGATTATGATTTTATGATGCGAGATCGAATTCACCAGCGGACAGAGCTTCAATTTTTCTGCTGAAATAGCATCAGAAAATGTTTTTAAGGCCTTTTTTTTATAAACACCAATCAAAGGATAATCATTTTTGTCATCGCTAAGAAAGGTGATCAGTGCATCTTTTTGTTTTGATTCTGTGGTTAGTTTTGCGAGAAGGCTAGTTGTAATCTTAGGCACGTCACAGCTGAGAATTAGATTTTGCTCGGTATCTGTATGATTGAGAGCGGTAAAAATCCCTCCAACAGGGCCTTTGTCTGCATAGGTATCTTCTATCATCGGCAATCCCATAAAGGTATAATCCCCATTACTCGTGACTAAGATGATATTGGACGTGATCGGCATGATTGCTTCGACTATCCATCGTATAAAAGGTTTCCCTTTGTAGAGGACGAGTCCTTTTTCAGACTGCATTCTTGTGCTTTTTCCTCCACAGAGTACGTAAGCCGATATGTTTGCTGAATTTTTCATTCCTCGATTCTCTATAAATCCCTTGCTAATGTCTGTTTATCGGTAAGTAAAGAACAGACTCTCCAGCTTCAAGGATTTCTTTTTCTGCCGGGACAAGTACTAACGCATTTCCCAAAGCATAGGAAATCAACATGCTAGAGGCTTGTTTTGGATATATATCCAAATCCCCATTTTTCTCTGTTCCAAGTATAAAAAGAGTCTTTCCAAACTTGTTATATGTACGATGCTGTAGCACTCCAGACTGGAAGTTTAAGTCGTAATCAGGGTCGCCTGACATGATTTTCAGCGCCGAAAGAGCATAAATCAAAAAGCAAGTAAGTGAGGAAGCAGGATTCCCTGGCAAAGCAAAAACCAATGTTTTATCTGACCGGCCAAACCATAGTGGTTTTCCTGGCTTTTGGTTGATTTTATAGAAAATTTTCTGAACTCCATTTGCCTGCAAGGCCTCCTCGACAAAATCGTAATCACCAACTGATATACCTCCTGAGATCAACAACAGGTCACTCTCGAGCCCAGACTTAATAGCTCGTTTGGTCGCCTCCAGGTCATCAACGACTTTTAAAAGCTGCACTGAATCATATCCTCTTGATTTCAGTGCAGCTTCAAGCATGATCGCATTGCTCTCGTAAATGGCCCCGGGCCTGAGAGGGCTTCCTGCCTCCTGAAGCTCGTTTCCCGTAACGATCAGCGTAATTTTGGGTTTGTTAGTGACTAAAACCTCTGTGATCCCAAAACTGGTCAAAAAACCAATGATGGATTCGGTGATTCTGGTCCCGGCTGGCAATACTTGTTCGCCAGCTTGAATTTGTTCGCCTATTTCCCTCACATTTGTGGATTTTTCAGGCATTTTTTGAATGGCTATTTTAGGTCCATTCACTACCACATGCTCTTGCATGATTACTGTATCTGCTTGGTCAGGCACACGAGCTCCAGTGAAAATGCGCACGGCTTGATCTGCTAAAATCTCAAAATCGGTCGCATCTCCTGCCTTGCACTCACCCACCACTTCTAGCTCTTCTATTTCTCCTCTTCGAAAGGCATAGCCATCCATGGCAGACTGACGAAATGTAGGCAAACTGATCGGAGCTAAAATTTCTTCTGCCAAATAGCAGCCATAAGAATCCCTAAGGTGCCTTTTTACACTAGGCAACTGGCTAGTGTGAGTTTTGATTAATTCTAAAGCTTCAGAAACTGAAATCATCTTGCTGTGGTATCTTGGCTAAACTTATGAAAAAATACGTATTAATACTTACTTTACTACGTAATTTATTCTCTTGTTAAGTGTTTTTATGATCAAAAGCACTTTCTTCGATGAAGCTCTGCCATTTTTGGCGCAAAAAAAAACGCTAATCAAAGCGTTTTTTAAAATCTCAATTTCTATCCTTACCAGCTTCCTCCAGCTCCACCGCCGCCGAAGCCGCCTCCTCCGAAGCCGCCGAAGCCTCCGCCTCCGCCGCCACCAAATCCTCCACCGCCGCCG
This sequence comes from Algoriphagus winogradskyi, assembly GCF_900182815.1. Taxonomy (GTDB): domain Bacteria; phylum Bacteroidota; class Bacteroidia; order Cytophagales; family Cyclobacteriaceae; genus Algoriphagus; species Algoriphagus winogradskyi. Next base: position 379,828 of record NZ_FXUA01000002.1, read on the forward strand.
AAGCCGCCAGAAGATCTACCACCGCCACCTAGCATGTTAGCGAGCATAATCGTAGTCCACAGGTCTACTCCTCCGCCTCTGCCTCCCATATGATTGTTATTGTCGTTGCGATTTTTCAACATTGGAAGAATTACAAAAATGAAAATGAGGAATAAAATCATAAAAATTGCTCCTCCGCCATTTCCAGTCGATTCAATATCCTCAGCCTTATATTCTCCTGAGGCGAGTTTGAAAATCATATCTGTAGCCTCATTGAGACCTTCATAATAGGCTTCCTTCCGGAAATTGGGAAGGATCAAGTTTTCCACAATTCGCTTTGCCAATGCATCAGGAACTGCTCCTTCCATTCCATATCCAGTAGCTATGAAGACTTTTCGATCGTCCATAGCAGCAAGAATCAAAATCCCATTGTCATTTTCTCCTCCGCCAATTCCCCAAGCTTGTCCTAGGCGAAAAGCATAATCAGAAATGTCGTATTGCCCCACAGATCGCATCATCACGATGGCTATCTGCGTGGAAGTGCTGTCATTGTATGCGACTAGTTTACTCTCTAACTGTCCTAGTTCGGAAGCAGAAAGTGTGTTGGTGAAGTCGGTCACTAACCTAGGCGGGTTAGGTACAGGAGGGAAGTCCTGCGCCTGAAGGCCAAGTGAGAATAAAAGATAAAGTAAGGTGATAGGTAGGATCTTATGATCCAAAAGAAATCTCATCAGGAAGTTCGTTTATGTCTGAATCCCCCTGATAGGGGAAATGCGCTCCAAGTTGCTCACCGGCCATGTGGATGCCGTCGATCAGACCTTGTGTAAATTGACCTTGCTTGAATAAGCCGGTCATGTGTTCTTTTATTTTTTCCCAGAAATCCTCCGGAACTACTTCGTTGATGCCTTTGTCACCGAGAATGGCAAAGCGCTTATCGACAACAGCCAAGTAAAATAGTACGCCGTTTCGATCTTTGGTCTGGTGCATTTTGAGGGTGTCAAATACCTTCACCGCGCGATCGAGTACCTCGCCTTTGCATCGACTTTCTATATGCACTTGAATTTCTCCAGAGGTGGAAACTTCAGCAGACCGGATCGCATTAACTATCGCTTCCCGATCTGCTGTTGAGAATAATTTCTCAGCCATGATGAGTTGTATTAAAATTGAACGGAAGGTGCATTCTCAGCTCCTGCGGATGCCTCGAAGTAACCTTTCTGCTCAAACCCGTACCAACCTGCAAAGATGTTGTTCGGGAAGGTTCGAAGATTTGAATTGTAATCCTGAACGGACTGATTGAAATTACGTCTGGCGACAGCAATTCTATTTTCTGTGCCTTCCAGCTGAGCCTGAAGCTCTAAGAAATTTTGGTTTGCCTTTAATTCAGGATAGCGCTCCACACTTACGAGCAATCTGCCCAAAGCGCCGGAAAGGTTGTCCTGTGCTCCTTGGAATTCAGCAAGTTTTTCAGGAGTAAGAGTAGAAGCATCCACATTCATAGAAGTTGCTTTAGCTCTTGCTTCGATAACTGCTGTCAAGGTTTCCTGCTCGAAATCTGCATAGCCTTTTACCGTATTTACCAGGTTAGGAATCAAGTCAGAACGACGCTGATATTGAGTCTCTACCTCAGCCCATTGGCCGTTGATCACTTCCTCTGTTTGCACAAAAGTATTATAGGTTCCTACAGCCTTGGTGTAAATGAAAATACCGAGCACCAACAGGATACCAATAGGAATAAGAAATTTTTTCATGTGTTTATATTGATTTTTAAAACTAGAATACTCACGTAATTGTGACTGGGAGGTTTGACTTTTTCACCTTCCTTCTCTCAAAATTACCGCTTTTATCTTAATGGAACCAATTAGGACCTTAAATCTGCTGCCTGAGAATCAGACTGAACTTTAGATCTTTGTATTTAGTAAGGTCATCTGACTCATATCTACGAATCTCCAGTTCGATTTTCTTCCCAGGTACAGACCTGAGCAATTTGTTAATTTCTGACAGTTCCCAGATGAACGTTGGAACTTTATTAATAACAAGTATTTCATCATAGGCTTGTAAGCCAGCCCGACCTGCAGGAGACCCTGCACGTATCTCAGAAATATAAATCCTATTATCATCATCTATTATTTTTTTCAAAGACATCCCGCTCATATCAAATTGGAAGGGAGCGTAAAAATTATCTGCCTTCCGAACGAGTAAACGGTTTCTTTGATAATCAAAAATAAGTCTGGTGCGTCCTAGCACCTCTGCACCCAAGCTTCCCGAACGTCCGGATTCTTTGATCACATAGCTGTAGGGGGTTTCATTTGGATAGGATGTGAGCACTTCGTCTAGTTTGAAATTTGCCAGCTTCATGTAATCTACCCGACCAATGAAGCCGTAGAGTACTCCCCCGAGACTTTGCCCCAATGCAGATTCTATAAAAAGCGGAGGCATGGTAATGTTTTCGGACGTTTCACGGTTTAGCAAAAGACCGTGATTTGCCCCCGTATCGATGAGTAGTTTTGGTTCCAGTATAGAGCCGTCCTTTTGTTTTACCATTACATTGATGTAGGGCTTATTATCTTGAACTTCCATGTTTAGCTTTCGGTAGAAAAGCGGTCTCCACTTTAGTGCGCCGGGCTCATAAAAAATTATTTTTCCGTCGTCGTAATTAATTTTCACTGGGTTATACTTGAAAAACTCGTAACCCAAGATCCCGTAAACTGGCACGCCGATCACAGACTCCAGCTCCAAAAACTCCTGTTCAAGCACAAGTAAACTTTGAAAAATTCCTTCAATTGGGCCTAAATCAAAGTTGTTTATTGGAGATACTGAAGCCATCAAATCTTCAGCCCCGTCAGCACCAACCAGTTTTATCCTACGTGTATATTCCAGATTAAGCGCGTCTCCTAGGGTTTTGCTAAATAGAATATTAGATCGTACCCCAGTATCAACCAAGAAATTTAATGGTGTATTTCCATTGATTGATACAGGGATTATGATCAGGCTATTTGAAGAATAGAAAGGTAAGGTCACCTTGCGTTTATCCTCTTTCATGAAAAAACCAGGCACCTGACCATTACACAGAAGCTGCGCAGCTAGCAAAAATATAAGGAGTAAGGGTAAGCGTTTATACATAGAATATTGAAAACCCGGATCGTTCTAATAAGTTAATCTGTTTTGTGAATATTATAAGGAAACTTACAAAAACAACCAATTTAACTGGATCTGTATACGGATTATATCGGTATTGTTTTAATTAGACTGAAACCAAATTACTGACTTTAGTCAATCCTGTTTGTCAAAAAAATGAGAATGACTCATCTTTAATTTAAATTATTTTGACCCCATGGCAGACAAGGCCCTCATAGAAAAGGCTAAGAAAATCTTCGAAAATTTTCTAACCAAGCAAGGAAGTAGGAAAACGCCCGAGAGATTTTCAGTAATAGATGAATTGTACTCTCTTCCAGAAGACGAGCATATGGACGTGGAAGGGCTTTTTTTGAGTATGAGAAACAAAGGCTATACCATCAGCCGAGCCACTATTTATAATACGCTGGATCTATTGGTGGAAAGTGGACTCGCTGTAAAGCATCAGTTCAAAGACAAAGTAGCACTCTACGAACAAGCACTTACTTACAAGCATCATGATCATCATGTATGTAATCAATGCCGTAAAATCCGGGAATTTTCAGATCCTAAAATCAATGAGATCAAAGAGGAAATAGGCAAAACTTTTAAATCAGCTATCAGAACGCATTCTCTTGTTCTTTACGGGGATTGTGAGATTGAAAACTGTGAAAACCTTCCGGTGATCTAAGCAAAAATCTTTTTGTAGATGGGTTTGCGGTACAAAAACTGTAAATAAATCGCTGGATATAAAAGCACAGTAGCCAGACCAAAAGGTGCTGAAAACTCGATTTCATCCCGGATAATCGAATTATTACCCTCTTTGATTATTCTGTGCTTATGTCGCCATTTCTTCAGGAAAAAAGGAAGTTGTGTCCCAATATCCACAAAGTAATATTCCGTGGCGGTAGTTTGGCTCTCTGAGATTTCGCTCGTCCATTGTTGCTTGAAAAGTAAAAAGTCCAATTCCAGTGACACCAGATCCCCAACCTTAGATCCATCGAATCTCGCCAGTTTCACAGGTGGAAATGGCGGACTTAGTTTCGAGAAAAGGGTCTCGTCAAAGCCGTTTTTCACAGACAGGTAGTCTTGGTTGACTTGAGTGGATAGGTTTATTTTCATGATTTGTTAGAAGCTAAGGACGAATAAAAGAAAGAGAATCAACCAAATTCCATCCATAAAATGCCAATAAAAAGTAAACAGGCGGACACGCATTTTCTCGAAGGGATTGGTGTGAATTATTAACTTTTTTATTTCATCGGTTCTACTTTTTTCAAGTTGAAAATAAAGAATCAAGCCAAAAATCATGGCTCCTAATAGGTGGAAAATATGGATGCCACTGAGCACATATAGAAAACTTCCACTAGGGATCCCTGTAAATTCTATGCCTTTTTCTTTCAACTCAAACCAACCGATTACTTGCAGGATCGTAAAGGCGGATCCTAATAATACCGTATTTCTAAGGGTGCTGAGTAACTTTTCAGTGTTTTCTTCCTGATAAGCGATTCGTATAGATGTAGCCGAAAACCCACTCAATACCAATAAAAAAGTAGAAACAACAAAGGCTACCGGCACTGTTTGGTTCATTCCAGAGAGGAGATTTCGGGAAGAGACCAAAAACGCAAAAGTCAGAAACAGAAATATAAGTCCGCTACCAAACATTCCCAAGTAGAGCATGGTCTCATAGGGATGAAGTCTTTCAATCCGCTGAAATAGGGTGAGTTGTTGCTTGGACGTTCTCATTATTCTGAAAACAGTCAACTGAGGCGAAGGTTCAGAAAAATATCAAACAACTTGACTTTTATTGTTTGGAAATTACCCTTGCATCTGTTCGTTTCCCACAAATGGATAATTGATGTTGGGGGAGAAACGAAAAGAGTCGGTTTTGAGCTACTGATTTTATTTTTTTTTAGGTCTGGCCTGTGAGGACACAGACCACGGGGATGGCATCTTTAAAGACACGAACATCGGCGACGAGCCTAGGCATTAGTCATTTTCGAAGCTTGGCTTTAATCGGATAAAGGCCAGCTGATTCTCTTTTTTCAAGTAGGTATAGATAGAGCCGTTGTGAACAAATGTTTTTTCTTCGAAGTATTTGCCAATAATCGGAATGTAATTTTGAAGCTTTTGCTCATGGATCTGCTCCAGTGTCTCATCAAAAACTGTCAACACGTAGATATACTTAGGTCTCTGTGGATTGCTCTTGTCCAGTTCTCGGCTGTAGCGATAGAAGCGCTGGGCATTTTGATCCTTGAGTAACGGCCCAAAGGTTACCTCATCATTCTTGCGGTTTACCCAATACATAAAGAGGCGTTGATTGGTAATGTCTTGTCTGTAGTTACCAGATTTCTTATCCGAAGTGATTTGGCTGTGGTATGTTTTATTGGTGACCGTGCCGCTTTCTGCATCATAATACCATAATTCATTGCTGGCAGAGGTGGACAAAATGATATCCGGTCCATTCAGAAGCAAGTATTTCAATTCGGGCGAACTATTTCTCTTACCGATATCATAATCTACTGTGATGGTATATTGCTTCAATTGATCCCAAAAGTCAATTGGAATAAGCTTTAAAGACCTATCCACAAGACTGACTTTAGCTATCCCCAGTACGTTCCCCCCAATTTTGAAATTACCATAAAAGCTTGCTAAATAGGAGCCGTCCGTAGCGATTTCTCCTAGTCCATCGATCTCAGTATCAAAAGGCAAGCGATCTCCCGATAGTTCTCGGTTAATGAGTTCATAGCTATCTATCTTCTTACCCTCCGCATTGAGCTTGTGGATTACTTTGTATTCTTTAAAAAATGTATTGTCAAATAAGGTTTTCTTGAGTCCAAAGGGGAAATATTGCTTGACACTGTTGGGTCCATTGATCTTATAGTTGATGATACTATCCAATTTCAAAGTCTCCATATTGATTACTTCTACTCTGGCGCTTTCTGGAGTTAGGTTATATAGGATGCCTTCTCTCGCCGAATAATCCGACATGCTGAGATCCATTTCCAGATAAATCTGCTCCTCCCCGGCATCGATAAAAACAGTATCGAGCACATAATTAAAACCAGGAGAAACATTGGCTGTAGCAAGCTGTACTTCCACGGGTTTCTCACTGCAGGAGGCAAGCATGAGTAAAAGTACCAGAACAGAGATTTGCTTCATTCCCTAAAAATTAAAGTCAAAAATCCATAAAGCCAATTTATTGGTACGTTTCATTTATTCTTACTTCTCCATAAAAGTTGGTTTCAGTCTGATAAAAGCCATTTCGTCTTCGATATTGAGAAAACTATAGAGCATACCGTCCTTAAAGAATGGTTTTCTGAAATTATAAAACTCTTCAAGTTCTTGCTCTTTGAGCATCTTAAAATCAGCATCAAAAAAGGTGACTACCTGCTTGAAAACAACAGAATCCGCAATCATGCGGTCTTTGTCTATACTCAGTCTCCAGAAACTATTTTGCTCAGGTAATTTCAAAAATTCTTCAAAAGAAACTTGTTCGTTTTTTGCTTTCTCAGCATCCGCCCATTCTTTATTTGAGTGTACCTCATTAGGGTAATTTGCTTTTTTTTCGTTGGCTGTAAGGCTTGCGCTAAAACTGAAGTGATCAAGGCTGTCCATGTTGACATCATAAATATACACTTCGTTGTACGCCGAAGATGAAATAATCAGATTATGATCAATGAAACTCAAGTATGAATATTCGCCAATACTAATACCCGGGGCATTGCCTTCTTGATGCATGATTTCAAATTGCTTTAGCTCTTGGAATAAGTCCATTGAAACATATTTATTCAAGCCCGAAGCTAAATCAATCACAACAATTCCTTGTGCTGGAGTTTTGTAATCAAAGTTGACTAAAGTGCTCGCGAGTAATTTGCCATCATCGGAAAGTACGCTGGTCCAGCCAATTTTCTCTTCCTCTTTTTGATCATTATTTTGAATTTTGATTTGATCAAATTCAATGGTATTGACCAGTTTCCCTTGCTCAGAGACGAGGTGGATTTTAAACTGACCAAGCAAATCGATGTTACCATTTTCCAATACCTGAATTTTCCCATAATAAGGGAGCCCAATTCCATCAGGACCTTCTTTTTCCAATTGGACTGTCTTCTCTAATTTGAGGTCGTCCAAGTTTACAATCTCAAGCAGGAGCGATTGAGGATTAAGATTATACAGGTATTTCCGGTCTGGGGAGACATCAGATAAACTCAAATCCCAATTGAGGAAAAAGAAATGCTCCCCGGCATCCACTATGACTGTGTCTACTGTGTAGCTGAAATCAAAGTCCTCATCTGCCGTGTGTTCAGATTTTTTCTCCGAAGAGCAGCTGGCGACTAAGATTGCGAGAATTAAACAGTTGAATTTATTCATAGTTAATTTTTGGTGTTAAGACTTCAAAAGCCATTTCGTCATTGCTATTGATGAAGCGGTAGATTTTACCGTCCCGGATGAATTTGAATCCATGATAATCTCCTAGGCCTGCTTCTTCATGGATCAGATTAAAGTCTGTATCGAAAATGGAAAGAATACCTTTTTGATCTAGAAAACTGATCCTGTAATACAATTGACGTTCGAAGTCATACATGAATTTTCCAAAATTAGGCTCTTTGGCCCGAGCTCTTGCGGACTCTTCATATCCCTCCATGGTGGCTACTTTTCTTTCAAATTTCCCCGGCTTTTGGTCAGGCAAAAGATCAGTTTGGAAGTCGTAGGTTAGCAGGCTGTCCTTTTCAATATCGTAAACAGATACACTATTGATTGAATTCTGAGAAATGATAATTTTAGAATCGTTTAGCAAAAGGCTGAAATTGTCCCCTTTAGTCATTGGCATCATACCATCTATTTCCGCTGTTATGGTAAATTCCTCCAGCGCAGCCAGTTTGGGAACTTCGATTAATTTCAATTCGAATGTATTCAAATCTATAATTGCCAACCCATCTGCCATGCTGGATCCTCCCCTGCCTTTACCGGAATAGGTGCCATAGAATTTAGAGCCGTCAGATGAAATGATTCCATCAAAACTAATCAGCTCACCCGTTCCCAACTGCTCCTGGATACGCTCATCGCCATCCCAATTCAAGGATCTTTTCAGAATCCCATTTGCATCTACATGTCTCAGACCTGTGAAAGAGGAAAAGAACAATTCACCTGAATCGGTTATATTGATCATGTCTACCCCGAAGGTTCCTATACCTGTGGGGCCTTCTTTCTCAAACTTGATAGTATCGATCAACTCTCTTGTATCCAAGTCTATAATATCTATTCGGTATTTAGGATGGTTGAATGTGTAGAGCTTGTCTTCATTGGTGAGGGTGGAACCTGCCAATCCTCTGTTCAAAAACAAAAATTCCCCCTTAGAGTCGATGTAAACTGTGTCCAGCTCATAAGAAAACTGGAAGTTCTTGTTTTCCCCATCAGCTTTTTTTTCTGAAGAGCAGCTTGCAGAAGCAAGGAGTATCAGTAAAAGTATAACCCTATTCATCTTTAAAATTTGGTTTGAGCCTCACAAAGGCCAGTTCGTCTTCTAAATTTAAAAACATATATAGATCTCCTTTTCTGAAAAAACTAAGGGAAGGAAGTCCTTCAAAAGGCAATGCATCTCCCTCATCTAATTCAGTTTCAGCTATCTGGTTCAGGCCACTGTCCAGTACAGTTATAAAAAAAGAAAAGATAGGGTCGGCAGCGCTTCCCCCATTTCTCTCCCGACTGATTCTCCAGAAGTATCCTCGCTCATCATCATGACTCCAAGGACCAAAAGTCACTTCCTGCTTCTTCAGGGTATGAAATTCATCAAACTGCTCCAATGAATTTGCCTTTTTAGGATACAGCCCCGGCTTTTCATCAGGCAAAAATTCACTGGCAAGTTTAATTTCACGATACTCTCCAGATTCCAAGTTTAGACTTAAGAGTCGATTATGTGCTGAATTGGAATGTAGAATTTCAGTTTCTGTAAGTGTTATAAAACTCCGTTCTCCAGCCCTCGCGCCAGCCCGCTCGCCGTCTGGTGAAGATAATTCGTACTTCTCGAGCGATTGAAATACGTCCAACTTGATTAAGCGCTTGCTTAGCTGCTCCAGGTCTAAGATAGCTAAGCCTTGAAGTCCTTCACCATCCAAAAGATAATCTCCATAGTGACTGACGAAGTATTTCCCTGAGCGGTTGATTTTACCCATGCCGTCAATTTCCATTTTGTCTGGAAGGGTATCGCCCGAAAAACTTGCGTTGCTGAGCCGGAACTGACCCACTTTTTCACCCGCCGCATTGAGATGAATAATAGATCTATAATCTGTAAACCACTTCTCTCCAGAATCAGTAATTTTGGTACCAGAAGTGAACATTTCTTTGACGGAATTTGGGCCGTCTTGATCGTACTGGATGATTTCTAGTAGTTCCCCCTTTTTCATATCGATCACTTCCATCCGGCTGGTTTGTGGATTAAGGTTGTATAAAAGGTCAGTTTTGGGATCGTAATCGGATATGTAAAGTCCCATATTCAGGAATAGAAACTCGTCCTTGGCATCGATGTATACCGTGTCGATTTGATAGCTGAAAGAGATTGATTCTACCTGCGTATTTTCAGCACCGTCTTTAGTGCCGCAGCTGGCTAAAACTGCCAGAATAATCGGGGCAAGTAGTCTAAGTTTATTCATAGGTAGGTTTGATTCTGACAAAACCAAGCTCATCTTCTAGATTAATGTAGGAGTAGAGCATGCCGTCTTTGAAGAATGTGAGTGAACCCTTTTCAGAATAGTCCACCTTTTCTTCGTGAAGTTGCGTGAGATCTTTGTCAAAAATTGTAAGTACAATATCGTAGGTGGCTGAATCGCCAATCATGCGATCGAGTGAAGTACTAAATCTCCAGAATTTCTCATTTTGATCATCGTAATGAAACTTGAGGAAATGAATCTCTTTTACTTTTTCCATTGCGAGATCCATTAGCTCTTTATCAGAACCAGCAGTTTTCTGAAAATTACCTTGCTTGGCATCGTCGGTAAGTTCAGAGTGGAATGATTTTTTTTCTACGCTGCCATCAGAAATGCTTACTTGATAGATTTCATTATATGCTGTAGTTGAAATAAGAATTTTGTCCTCAAATGGGAGGTAAAAAACTGTCTCTGAGACAGACGTTTTAGAATCCTCATTAGGTCTAAATACAATTTCAAATTGTTCGATTTTTTCAAAAATATCCAGTGGCACTTTTTTTAGTTCCTTGGAATTGAGATTCACTATGGCGAGACCATTTTTGTGGCTATTATCCTGCTTTCCATAGTTGCTAAAGTAGAATTTTCCATCATCTGACATAAATCCCTCAGGGTATATCTTTTCAACCTCTGACAATGATTCTCCTTTCAATGAGTCTGAAGAAAACCAATACCTACTTTTCTTATCCTTCGCTGCATTGAGTTTAATCATGTGAGACCAATTATTCAGGAAGAGTTCGCCGGAGTCAGAGACATGAACCATAGGTATATATGAATTCGCAGCGTTAATTCCTGTTGGTCCTTCATTTTCCAGCTTTATCACCTCCTTGAGTATTAACTCATCTAGGTCAATAACTTCCAATTCGGGAACGGCGGGGTTGAAATTATAGAGTGTTTTCTTATCTGAGCTGAGGGAAGATGAACGTAAAAACTTAGCCAAATAAATAAAATGATCATCGCCTGGATCTACCTGGACTGTGTCTATCTCTACCGTGAAGTCCAGATTGGATGAGTTGGTTGATTCTGAGCTGTCTTTTTCACCGCAGGATGCAAGAATAATTAGAGATAAAAATGGTAAGAGTTTTTTCATAGTTTATTAAAAATCAAAAGTGAATACAGCAAATCCCAATTCGTCTTCGACATTTACTTGGGAATAGAGCTTTCCATCTTTGAAAAAGCCATTCGGGGTTTTGGATAATCCTTCCAATCGAGTCTCACCGATTAGTTCCAAATCTTTGGAATAAGCCATAAAGAATATTTCATAATCCTTTGCCCAGCCTTCTTGATCAAACCCAATAGCTCTACTTGCAAACCTGAAATAGCGCTGAGACTTTTCATCCCAGATGAAGCTCCAGTAGCTGATTTTTTGGTTTAGCTTTCTTATTTCTTCTTCAAACTCTGCTCTGCTCCCCACCTTGTTTTTTACCTCTCCTGTTTTTTCTAAGGGCACAAGCTCATGTGGAAATTCCCTATAAAAAAGGCTGTCTAAACTTGGATTGTAGATGTAGGTGCCATTTCCCACAGTACAGGATATAAGCACAAGCTCATCAAACTGTTGTAGGTGTAGAAATTCACCTTTTTGCTCGCTATCGCTTCTAACCAAGTATTTATTAGCCCATTTAAACTCTGTGAGCTCTTCCATCTTTTTCCTGTTTTCCAGTGAGTCTATTACAGCAAAATAATGGTCTCTTATTTCAAAGTTCATCGGCAAAGAATACAAGTTGAGACGCTTTGAGTCCAGAATTACTCTATTTCCAAGGGAGAAAGGCTCGACAGGAAATCCTTCTACCAATTTGTCTTGATCAAGATTCCAAGTCTTGATTTTCAGGCCTTGGTCAGAAATAATAGAAGGTCGATGTAAGGTTGGGAAAAAGAAGCCACCATCAGAAAGTGCATAAAAACTAAAGGTATGACCGGGACTGTTTGGACCATCTTTCTCTAGAGAAAAGGAATCTATTAGATTCAGATGGTCCAAATCAATTTTCTGCATTTTTAAGTTTTTGTAGAAATAGAAAAAGCGGCGGTCTGGCGTTGGAGAGGTATTAAAACCGAAGGAAAAATCTAAAATTTCATCTCCAGTATCCACCATCACTGTATCGACCGAATAGGTCATGTTTTCCAGAATATTCTTGGGCTCCTCTACGACAGAAACTTCCTCAGATTTAGGCTTTTCACCACAAGCTGAAAGTAGCGCAAGAATTGAAATCGTTAAGAGCTTTTTCATGCCTCTAAAAATCAAAAGTGAAAACCGCGAAGCCGAGCTCGTCTTCGACATTGACATAGGAATAGAGCTTTCCGTCTTTGAAGAAGTAACTTTTGGGAACTTGGTTGAAGTCAGGAATTAGCGTTTCTCCCATTAATTCCAAATCCTCGGAATAAGCCAGTAAAAAAACCTGGTAAGAAATGGGCTCCAGTTGTTGGTCTCCCAAAACACCTTTGTATGCAAGTCGGTAAAATCTGGAAGTTTCTTCATCCCACATCAATTTAAGATAGGAGATTTGACTGGCTACTTTTCTATATTCTGCATTGAATTCCTTTTGAGAATACACTTCATTGATGATTTCACCGGTTTTTTCATTTGGAATTATTTGATGGTTGAATTCAATATATTCCAGATCATCTGTGGCTGGGTTGTAGCGGTAAACTCCACTTGTGACTGTGCAAGTGATATAAATTTTTTCAAGAATAAGTGAAAGAGAGTACTTCTCCATTTCAATGGCTTTGTCATTTTTAGTATTAAAGAAAACTCTAAAATTTCCTGCTTTTTCCAATTCAGGAAGCTTGACTACCTTCCCTTTGTTGGTAGTAGCGTTTATTATTGCCAGTTCACGAATACCGGAAGTGTAATTCCCAGGTAAGGAATAAAAAACTCCAGATTTTGGATCAAAGTGGATTTCATTCAAGAGTGTAAATTCATCGATGTTGCTCGTATGTTCTAGCTCATCGGTTATTAGTTTTAAGTTGGAAATTAATTCTCCTTGCAGATTATAAATGGCAGTTTTTGTAACACTGGGGATCATTAATTTTCGATCAGGAAAAAGTTGAAAGATCCCGCCCTTTCCAATTCCGTTAGGCCCTTCCATTTCAAATGGATATGTTCCTAGGAGTTTCATTTGATCCAGATCTACTTCTTGAAAAGAAAGGCGTCCTCTATCAAAAATGAAAAGTGACTTTTTGTCTTCTGATACATCTGAAAAATTTAAACTTAGGGACAGATTAATGAACTCTTCTCCGGAATCCACTACCAAAGTGTCGATAGTGTATGTTAGATTCTCAAGGATATTCAAGAAAGAGTCTTTTTTGTCTTTTTCAGAACAAGAAAACAGAAGGGCAATCAAAAAAAAGATAGGCAGTTTTTTCATTGAGGAATTTTAAAAATCAAAAGTGAATACTGCGAAGCCGAGCTCGTCTTCTACATTGACATAGGAGTAGAGCTTGCCGTCTTTGAAGAAGGGAGAGGAAGGAATCAGGTCAATATCCTCTAGAAATTTTTCTCCAATCAACTTCAACTCAGCATCGTAAGCGAAGAGATACACTTCCGCTTTTGCTGGAGATTCTTCATTTTCTTTTGGGAGTAATTTTCTGCCAAATCTGAAAAATCTTTGGCTATTATCGTCCCATAGCAATTTCTCAAATCCTATCTGACTGGAGGCTTTCTCCATTTCGCTTCTCCACTCATCTTCCGAGGATACTTTGTTTTTGATACTACCTGTTTTGGCTGAGGGAACTAGCTGATGAGGAAAAGTGATGAGTTGCAAGGAGTCTCTTTGGTAGTCATATCTATATATATCCGAGGTAACAGAAGTATTGATAAAAAGGTATCCTTCTATTTCCTGAAGACGCACTTCTTCTATGTAGATAGACATCATTTTGTCACTTTGGAGCAAAATCCTGAATTCTGAAGCTTTGTCCATCGCTGGAATATCAATGATTTTTCCTGAGCGGCTTGCTAGGTCTAGCACAGCTAAGTCTCTGGATCCTTCCATGAAATTTCCGGGAAGGGAAAATAATAACTTACCATCCGCTGAGGAGGTGAGGTTATTATTCATGGGAGATTCACCTTCTAAGTCTATTCCCTCGAAATCAGTAGGCTTGAGCTTGAGATCTTCGGTTTTGACTCCATTTCTATCGTAGATACCTGAAGTTTGAAAGCTTGAAAACAAAAACCTTTCTCTGTCAAGCTTTTGCATAGTTCCCACGTATTGACCTATGCCATTCGGGCCTTCCACTTCGAAGGGCAGAAATTCCTCTAATTTCAATTGGTCTAAATTGACGATGGCAACTTGATGTTCCTTCTGGGTAAAAAGGTATAGTTTACTTTTATTGTCTGAAAGGCTTGAAAGTCTCAATCCTCCAGATAAGTCTATGATCTCCTCCCCTGGATCCACCACCACCGTATCCACAGAGTAGGTCAGGTTTTCGAGGATATTTTTCTGTTCTGTGGATTCGGATTCTTTCCCACCGCATGATGCAAGTAGGATTAGCAAGGAAATCGTAAGTAGCTTTTTCATGGTTTTTAAAAATTAAATGTGAATACAGCAAAGCCTAGCTCGTCTTCTACGTTGACATAGGAATAGAGCTTGCCGTCTTTGAAAAAGGGAAAGTCCGGCACATAGTTTAATGACACCATTTTTTGCTCTCCAATTAGATTAAGGTTTCTATCGTAAGCAAAGAGAAAAATATCCAAACCTCTACTGGATGCTCCGCCATTGTCTGGCGGCAGAACATTACCAAATCGGAAATATTGTCCTCGAGAATCATCCCATAACAATTCATTAAAATGAATCTGACTGGATACCTTTCCCATTTCGGTCTGAAACTCCTCCATTGAATTAACCTTTTGCTTCACTGCTCCTTCTTTTTTTGCGGCTACCAGTTTATGAGGAAATGATTTCTCTGAAATCGATTCAGTTTGGGGATCAACAATATAAATCCCACTAGTGACGGAATTCCACAAGATTACATTTCCATCAATCTCTGAAAGTCCAATCTCAGGCAAATAAGCTGTGGAACCCTCATTTGAATTGTATATAATAGTGAATTTTGAAATTTGGTTTAATTCTGGCAACGGTATTACTCTTCCAGATAAATCCGGAGTTTTGGCCATCAAAAATCGTCTTTCCCCCTCCCAAAAAGTGCCAGGAATTGCGAATATTTTTTCTCGATTCTGAGTTACCAGAAGATTTTGGGCTGCATTTGGCTCTAATTCGACAGTTAGACTGTCAATTTTCGAAGATTCTAATTTGATTGAAACTTCCTTTTCTCCCTTCAGACTAAAAATGCCATTATTTTGATAAGAAACGATCAGAAGTCGGTCATCACTTAGAGATTGAATGCTTGATACATATTGCCCTGTCCCGTTTGGACCTTCCTTTTCAAATTGAGTAGATTCCTCTAATTGAAGTCTATCCAGATCAATAGTTTGAAGAATTTGATTGGTTCTGTCAAAAATGTAAAGCTTGTTTTTCTGAGAATTTACCGTTCCTAGGTTTAAGCCATTCCTTAAATTGATAAGGTTATCACCACTATCTACTAGCACCGTATCCACGGAGTAAGTGAGATCTTCAAGAATATTGTCCGGATTAGTGTTTTCAGAACTGCCTTTGTCTCCGCAGGAAGCGAGGAGAATGAGAGATAGTACAGGAAATAGTTTCTTCATGTTGGTTAAAAATTAAAGGTGTAGACAATAAATGCAGGGTTTTCATCGACTACCCACTCCATATAGAGTTTGTTGTCTCTGGCAAAACCGTAAGTAGGCATGAAGTCCAAACCCTGGACTTCGGTTTCTCCAGTCAGGTTAAAATCTTTATCATAGGTAAATAGATAAGTGTCTGACGAATATGTTTTAGTTACTTCATTCAACTCCCTGTTCATTTCACCCATTCTGAAATAAATCTGATGCTTTTCGTTCCAGAAAAATTGAGAAAAACTGATTTGCTTACGGATCTCATTCATCACCTCTCTACGTCTTTCATTTGAATCAACTTCGGGAGGAAATTCTCCTGTCTTTGCCTTTGGTACCAGCTGATGAGGAAAGGTCACTAGTCGCAAGGAATCGCTGACTTGATCATAGAAATAGATATCTGAGGTAGCACCGCTATCTATGATAAAATGCCCGTTGATTATATAAAGTCTCTGATTTTCACCTGAGGAAATGGCTCCATTTCCTTGTTTGAAAAGCACCCTAAAATTTTTGGTCAATTCTAAGGCTGGAAGCTTGAGGAATTTGCCGCTCTTATCTTCCAAATTCAGAATTGCAAGACCTTCTGCTGTTCCCAAATTCTGATTAGGTAAAGTCAATACTGTTTTTTGGTCAGGACTGATTTGTATGGAGTTTCCCAGCTCAAAAGGAAATTCAGGATCAAGGCCAGTGTAATCTTCTGGTTTTAGAGAGATAGATTTTACTTTTTCTCCAGTCTTTTTGAATACACCAGCTTGATTAGAATTTGCGAAAAATAGTTCAGTTTCATTGAGATTCTGCATGTAGTTTAAATACATAGGAATCATATTTGGCCCGTCTTTTTCAAATTTGTGGCGATTCACAAGTTTCATCGCATTCAGGTCGATTTCGTGAACTTCAAACTCAGGCTCAAAATAGGTGAAGACATGATCGCTGGACTCACTCAACTCAAATTTGTAATAAGCCCCCGGCATGAAGAGTTCATCTCCGACGTCCACCATTACAGTGTCAACAGAGAAAGAGAAGTTTTCAAGTAGGCTCGTGGTGGTGGAGGATTCTGAGTTGTTCTTGGTTTCGCAGGAAGAAAATGAAATAATAAGTGCTAATGGAAAAAATAGTCGCTTCATTTACAGTAGGGTTAGCTATAAAACTAAAAAAACTGTAAATGAAAACCGACCCCCAAATGTTAATTAATCAAAAATTTAGTGGGATATGGCAATAAAATGGGGTGTGATATTTATGATCTGGAAACCATAAGTATGTGTGATTTAAATTTGCCTTCAGCGTATAGTTTCTTTTTTTAGTAAAGTGAAGCCTTGTAAATAAAAGTTCCGCCCCTTCAGGGCTACTTAACTAACTCATTGCAAGCTACAATGCACTTCGTACAGGGTCATGAATGGTTTGGCTCCTTCGGAGCTGGCTGAGGATTAGTTCTTATGTTTTCAAGATAAACAGATTATGATGTTTCCACAGAAAGATTTGCAACCTCATAATTTCTTGGATGACCCAATTTATTCAAAAAAAATCCGAAGGATTGTGACTTTTCATAACCCTCGGCAAAGCCGGGGGTATTTCGGTAGGACTTGTAAGATAGCCCCAATGGGGCGAAACTAGTGTCTCTCTACTATTCCCCTAATCCACCGATTCCATCAAAGTGCGGAAAGGCATTGCCTTTTCGCCGTACCTAGCCTGTGTTTCGTAGCGAAGCGCATTCGCAAAGCGGCTTTCGTATTCAATGAGCTTGCGGGTGTTTTCAGCAAAAAACTGGACAGCATAATTCGTTACACTGTCATCTGGACTATTGAGCAGCCTGAAGAATTTATGTTCTAAGAATAGACCTGTGGCGAAAATATCAGGGATATGAGTGCCTCTCATCCACTGGACAAAATCCTCTTCGATGTCGTTGGTTACAGTAAAAGTGATGTTGTAAAGAATCATATCAGGGGATTTTGGAAGGAATTTCGTTTTTTTGCAAACAGATTTGAGATTCCAAAGTTAGGAATCCAAACCCGAAAAAGTGAATAATCATCCATCAAAGCACCCTAATAAATGCACAAAATAGCCAAGGCACCTCCAGAGGCACAAAATAAAAGCGTGATTATTGCGAAGGTAGTAATAGTGGCGCTCTATGCAGTGGGTGCTATAGGATTGAGTTTGCCAGAATACCGCGAATATTTTCTGATGCTTACTCCAGCGCAGCTGATTGTTACCTTGCTGTTGGTTTTGGGATTTCATCGAGGGTGGGCTGAGGCTTTCCCGATTTTCGCAGCCGTTGCTTTTTGGATTGGTTTTGGAGCAGAACTCATAGGAATTCATACCGGTTATATTTTCGGAGATTATGTCTATGGTCCTACACTTGGCCCTATGCTGTGGCAGGTTCCAATAGTGATTGGGATCAACTGGTTTTTACTAGTTTACCTTACAGGGGCAGTATTCTATAAGGTTACAGACAATGATGTGTTTGCTGCCTTCCTCGGCGCAGGTGCAATGACTGTGGTCGATTATATCATGGAGCCTGTAGCGGTAGCGTTGGATTTTTGGTATTGGAAATCGGATGTTATTCCTACAAGTAACTACCTGACTTGGTTTGTAGTAGCCTTTTTGATTCATTTGATTTATAGAAAAGGCAATTTTGAAAAAGGTAATCCCTTAGCGGCATTGATGCTTACCGCGATGATACTTTTTTTTACAATTCTTAATTTCACATTGGGTGTTTAATTTTTCTATCAAAGTGGCCGTTTATTTTGACAGATCCTTAAACAAAAATTCACCACTAAGGTTATTACAAAGATGATTGAAGCGATAGGGTTCAGCATTTTAGGTTTTGTCTTGATGGAATTGTCAGGCTGGGCAATTCATAAATTCCTAATGCATGGTCCGTTGTGGTCGATTCATAAAACACACCATGAACATTCAGATTCATTTTTTGAACTGAATGATTTATTTTCTCTTTTGTTTGGAAGCATTGCTGTAGCGCTGATTCTCCTTGGAGTTGAAGAGTTTGACTATAGGTTTTGGTTAGGCATAGGGATAAGTATATATGGTATGTTGTATTTCTTTCTACATGATGTGCTTATTCATCGTAGATTGAAATGGCTCGATCGACCTCGCAACGGCTTTTTAAAAGGTATATTTGCAGCACACCAAGCTCATCATCACAGTAGAAAAAGGGACGGAGCAGTTTCGTTTGGGCTGTTTTTGGTGCCGAAGAAATATTTTAAGAAATAAGAAAGGTGAGCAACTACTCGATAAAAGATCTAGAGCAACTGTCAGGAATAAAAGCGCATACGCTTAGGATCTGGGAGCAACGTTATAATTTGGTTACTCCCAAAAGGACGGATACGAATATCCGCTACTATGACGATGAAGATCTCAAGCGTATCTTAAATGTCGCGATGCTGAATGCCCATGGTATGAAAATCAGCAAAATCGCCGCGATGACCTGTAATGAGGTCAGTGAAGAAATCATTAGACTCACAGACCAATCCTTAGATCATAATGACCAGATCCAAGCACTCACCATTTGCATGATAGAAATGGATGAGGATAGATTTGAGAAAGTCCTCTCCACCAGTATCATCAAATTGGGATTTGAAGACACTATTCTAAAAGTAGTCTATCCTTTCCTAACCAAAATTGGAATTCTCTGGCTCACAGGAGCGATTACTCCTGCTCAAGAACATTTCATCTCTAATTTGATCAGACAAAAGTTGATCGTCGCTATTGATGGAGAAGTGGGAAATAATACCGGTAAAACCTTTATGCTCTTTCTTCCAGAAGGTGAGTTACACGAAATATCCCTTCTTTTCAGTTCGTATTTGATCAAAAAACATGGGCATAAGGTCATCTACTTGGGACAAAATACTCCAGATGCAGATTTGGTTTCGGTCTATAACATGCAGCGACCTGACTATTTACTCACGGTGATTACCACTTCTCCATCAGGCGAGAAAGTACAAGAATATGTGGATATGCTGGGGAATGAGTTTCCAGAGGCAAAGGTTTTCGTTGCTGGATTGAATGCCACGGAGCATCCCTTATCTCTTCCTTCCAACATTTCTGTACTAGCTTATGCTAAAGAGATAAAGCGCTTTTTAGTCCAATTGGAAGAACAGATTGTTTAGATAAAGCACAAAACTGTTAAACAAAAGTATTCCTAGTGAATACTTTTTTTATGCCCAAATATTGCCAAAATGGCCTTTAATGTTGGTTTTATGACCTTTTCCAGGGCCTTGGCAATCATTTTTGTTTAACAAAAAGAAAAAATAATTAAACAAAGGTTTGGATATTTGTTTAACGAATGTTAGGTTTGTTTAAACAAAAAGGGCAAAACCATGACTTCAATTGAATTCAGTTACTCATTAAATCAGCTTTCAGGTGTATTAAAGCCATTCGCGCTAAAATTGACACGGGATCTCGATGATGCAAATGATTTGCTTCAGGATACAATGGTGAAAGCATACACGAATCAGGATAAATTCGCTGAAGGTACTAACCTAAAAGCATGGCTTTACACGATCATGAAAAACACCTTCATCACCAATTATCAGAAAATGGTGAGAAGGGCTACTTTCGTAGATACCACTGATAATCTGCACTTCATTAATTCAAGTGGCGCATTGATTGAGAATTCTGCGTATGGAGATTTTGCCATGGATGATATCTATGAGGCAATAGATAGATTGGACGAAATTTTCAGTACTCCCTTTTTATTATATTATAGAGGTTTTAAGTATCACGAAATTGCGGATAGATTGAATATTCCGATTGGAACTGTTAAAAATCGAATTCATATTGCTCGCAAATACCTAAAAGAGGACTTAACAGTTTATAAGCACGTAAATTAAAAAGATGAATCAAAAGCATGCGGTGGTAATAGGATCTGGTTTTGCAGGCCTTTCTGCTGCAACCCATCTTGCTGACAATAATTACTCGGTTACTCTTCTGGAGAAAAATGAATCTCCAGGAGGTAGAGCAAGGAAATTTTCAAGTAATGGGTTCACCTTCGATATGGGGCCAAGTTGGTATTGGATGCCCGATGTGTTCGAAGATTATTTTTCTCATTTTGGTAAAAAGCCATCCGATTATTATGATTTAATACGTCTTGACCCTTCCTATGCAGTGATTTATGGTCAAGATGATGTTTTGGATATTCCTGCAAACTTGGACGAGTTCAAGGCAAAGCTTGAAGAAATAGAGCCAGGTTCAGCAGTTCAACTTGACGAATTTTTGGCGCAAGCAAAATATAAATATCAGGTTGGAATTCACGATTTGGTAAAAAAGCCAAGTCGTTCCCTTTTAGAATTTACATCTTTATCGCTTTTAAAAGATATCATGCGTATGGATGTTTTTCAATCCATGTCCTCCCACGTTCGAAAGTTTTTCAAATCTGATAAAATCATTCGTTTGATGGAATTTCCTGTGTTATTCCTTGGAGAAACTGCTGAGAATATTCCTGCCCTCTACAGCTTAATGAACTATGCAGATATTGCTTTGGGAACTTGGTATCCGAAAGGAGGAATGCATGAAATCATCGCGGGGATGGTAGCCTTGGCAGAAGAAAAAGGGGTGAAAATAAGATATAACGCTGAAGTTGAGGAAATACAAATTGTAGATGGGCTTGCAAGTGGTGTACGAATGAAATCTGGAGAAGTAGTATCTGCAGATGTGGTGATAGCTGGTGCGGATTATCACCATGTGGATAAGCATCTGATCAATCCGAAATACAGTAATTACAGTGAAGCATACTGGGATAAGCGAGTAATGGCGCCTTCCAGTTTATTGTTTTACCTAGGGGTGGATAAGCGACTAAATAATCTACGCCATCATAATCTGTTTTTCGATGAGCCCCTTGGACCTCATGCTGATGCAATCTATACCAATCCAAGATGGCCAGAAGCCCCTTTGTTTTATGCATGCGTACCTTCTATAACTGATTCTACAGTCGCACCTGAAGGAATGGAGAATTTGTTTCTGCTAGTTCCGTTAGCACCTGATTTGGAGGATTCTGAAGAGACTAGAGAAAAGTACTACCACATAATCATGGACCGACTTGAAAGAATTTCTGGTCAGGAAATACGTTCTCATGTACTCTACAAGCGATCTTATGCACATTCAGACTTTAAAGCTGACTATCATGCCTATAAAGGAAATGCTTATGGATTGGCCAACACTTTGAAGCAAACTGCTATTCTAAAACCTTCACTTAAAAACAAAAAAGTAAATAACCTGTTTTACACTGGTCAGCTTACTGTTCCGGGGCCAGGCGTTCCTCCGTCTTTAATATCCGGCTATGTCGTTGCAAAAGAGGTCATTCGGGAAAATTCGTAATTAAATAAGTATATTAAGTTTCATGGACGCAAAGGAATTATTCGACCAAACTAGTTTGGAGTGTGGCAAGCTAATCACGCAGCGCTACAGTACCAGCTTTACCCTTGGTATTCAAACCCTAGACAAAAAATTCCACCAGTCCATCTATGCTATTTATGGTTTTGTCCGTTTTGCGGACGAGATCGTTGATACTTTTCACACTCATGACAAATCCCAATTGTTGGCTGAGTTCAGGCATGAAACCTATAAGTCTATTGAACTTGGGCTTTCTTTGAATCCAGTATTGCATGGTTTTCAGATGATTGTGAATAAATATGATATTGACCACGAGCTCATTGAATCCTTCTTTAAAAGCATGGCAATGGATCTGGATTTCAATACTTACAATGACGATCGCTACTTAGAATACATTTATGGTTCGGCTGAGGTAGTTGGTTTGATGTGTCTTAAAGTATTTGTAGATGGGGACGAAGAAGCTTACCAAAAATTGAAGAGACCTGCTCAAATGCTTGGGTCTGCTTTTCAAAAAGTCAATTTCCTTCGCGATATCAAGAGTGATTTTGAAGAACGAGGTAGAGTTTATTTCCCTGGAGTTGCTTTTGAGCAGTTTGATAAATCGGCCAAGGAATTGATCGAAGAAGATATTCAGAAGGATTTTGACGAGGCCTTAATAGGTATAGCTCAACTTCCCGATGGAGCCAAACTCGGTGTAAAAGTAGCGTACTTATATTATCAGAAACTTTTCGATAAAATCAAGGGGCTTTCTGCCGCAAAAATCACTCATGAGCGTATCAGAATACCGAATTCACAAAAATTTAGCTTGCTCATTGGCACTTATTTCGGAAGTAAATTAGGACTAAGTTGACAATGGAAAAATACCTCTATTTGGCGGTAAACATTTTCGCAATTTCCTTTCCCCTAGTTCGATCGTTCGAGCCGAGAATCAAGTTTGCCACAAAGTGGTACGCCTTGTTTCCAGCCATACTTATCACTGCTATTTTCTTTTTGATCTGGGATCACTGGTTTACAGTTATTGGAGTTTGGGAATTCAATCCACGCTACATTCTTGGGATATATCTATTCGAACTACCGATTGAAGAATGGCTGTTCTTTTTCACGGTGCCATATGCTTGCATGTTCATTTATGAAGTATTGATTTACTTTTTTCCAAAGGATATTTTCAAACCGGTTGGAAAGTACTTCATTTTCACTATGATACCGTTCTTGCTGCTTCTTGCATTTGTGAATTTTGATAAGATGTATACAGCAGTTAATTTTAGTTTAGGCGCAGTAGCATTAGCAGTTCACTGGTTGATTTTCAAGGATGAATACCTGGGTAGATTCTTATTTGCCTATTTAGTTCACCTCATACCTTTTATCCTTTGTAATGGTGTATTAACGGGAGGTTTTACCCCGGAACCTGTAGTTATTTATAACAATGCTGAAAATCTGGGTATTCGAATATGGACAGTACCAATAGAGGATACGATTTATTCTATGACAATGCTTCTCATGAATGTTTCGTTTTTTGAATTTTTCAGAAAGAAAAAAACAATTCAATAAGCTTTAAGTTATTTGATTATGAAGAATCTTCACGTTCAAATTGATATGCATTCAGGCTTCTGCTTTGGGGTAGTTTATGCTATCGAGATGGCAGAAGATATTCTTGATGAGTCAGGACATTTGTATTGTCTTGGAGATATTGTCCATAACGACGAAGAAGTAAACCGTCTCAAGAGAAAAGGGTTGAAGATTATTGATCATGAAGTCTTAAAGGATTTGCGTGATGAAAATGTATTGATTCGAGCTCATGGAGAGCCTCCAACTACTTATGAGTTGGCTATCAAAAATAATCTTACGCTGATCGATGCAAGTTGCCCTGTAGTGTTGAAGTTGCAGCATAGAATCAAGAATTCATTTGATAAAGGAGATTCCATTTATATCTATGGCAAGCACGCTCATGCTGAAGTGATAGGGCTTTTAGGTCAAACAAATAATGAGGCGGTGGTATTTCAGGATATTTCTGAGCTTGACTTAGAAACTCTTCCTAAAAACATCACGCTGTACAGCCAAACTACCAAGAGCACAGATAAATTTTACGAGATTAATGGTATTCTCAAGGACAATGGCATCACTGTCAATACCAACGATACCATCTGTAGGCAAGTGTCCAATCGGGACAAAGAGCTTCGCGACTTTGCTACAAAGTTTGATAAGATTGTATTTGTCAGCGGCACGAAATCTTCCAATGGTAAAGTGCTTTTCAACGTTTGCAAAGACACCAATCCAAATACCTATTTCGTTTCTAACTCTGATCAAATAGAAAGCGATTGGTTCACCGAAAATGATCAAGTTGGAATCTGTGGCGCTACTTCGACGCCTATGTGGCTCATGGAGCAGGTGAAGGAAAGAATTCTGACTTTTTGAGAAAACATTCCCAACTTGCCAGTATGAAGTCAAGAATCAACGATGCGACTGTTGACCCCAAAGGTGTTTTGATTGCTTTAGTAATTATAGGCCTGTGGTTTTCAAGCTTAATTTTTCTTTTGAATTATCAGATTTCCTGGCTCGATCCCCTTGTTTATTTTGGGGTTTTAATTCAAATGCACCTCTACACTGGGCTTTTTATCACGGCACATGATTCGATGCATGGACTAGTATCTTCTCATAAAAAACTTAACAAAGCGATAGGTTGGTTTACTGCCTTACTTTTCTCCTATAATTTCTACAGCAGGCTCTTTCCAAAGCACCACGAACATCATCGTTTTGTAGCTACTGACCAAGATCCGGATTACCATGATTCTGACAATTTCTTTGCCTGGTATTTCAGCTTCATCAAACAATACGTGACTATTTGGCAAATTCTCCTGATGGCGGTGACGTTCAATATTCTGAAACTTTATCTTCCTACCGAGAATTTGATCGTATTCTGGATGCTTCCAGCTGTGCTTGCTACATTTCAACTTTTTTATTTTGGAACCTACCTCCCCCATAAAGGTGAAAATGACAACAAGCATCACTCAACAACACAATCTAAAAATCACTTCTGGGCTTTTCTAACCTGTTATTTCTTTGGATATCACTACGAGCATCATGATTCTCCGGGTACTCCTTGGTGGAGGCTTTGGCGGATAAAAGAAGCTCAAACTATTGAAAAAGGGTAATTCCACATCACTTATCTAATATTTTAAATGAGGTCATTTCTACTTGTATTATCTCTTTTTTCTATATCAACGATAGCTCTTTCCCAAGGCATCATTCGTGGTAAAATCACTAATCCAGTCAACAACGAGCCAGTTGCTTTTGCAAATGTGCTTGTATTAAATACTGAATTAGGAGCCATTTCAGATGAAAATGGTTTATATGAAATCTCAAATGTTCCTCCCGGTTTATATAATGTGCGAGCGAGTTTTGTTGGATTCAAAACCAAAACGCAATTCGAAATCCAAGTCACGTTGGCCCGCCCGGTTCAATTAGACTTTGATCTTGCGGAGGATGCTTCTGAGCTCTCAGAGGTAGTAGTCAGTTCTGAGTTTTCCAGATCAGAAGAAACTCCTCTTTCAGTCCGAAGACTTAATTCTAATGAGATTGAACGTTATCCTGGCGGCAACAGGGATATTTCAAGAGTAATACAGTCTTTGCCTGGGGTGGCGAGTACGCCTAGCTTCAGAAATGATATATTGATTCGTGGAGGTGCGCCAAATGAGAATAAGTTTTTTGTCGATGAGATAGAAGTTCCGGTCATCAATCATTTTGCCACCCAAGGATCATCTGGAGGACCAGTTGGGATATTGAATGTCAATCTGATTAAAAATGTGGACTTGATTGCGGGTGGATTTCCCGCCAATCGTATGAATGCGCTCAGCTCTTTTTTTGAATTTCAACTTAAAGAAGGACGTAGAGATAAAATGGCTACTCAGTTGACTGTGGGAGCTTCAGAATTGACTTTGTCTAATGAAGGTCCACTTGGAGAAAAAACAACGTATTTGCTATCAGCTCGACGTTCCTATTTACAAGGTCTGTTCAAGCTGATTGGTTTACCCTTTCTCCCAACTTTCAATGATTTTCAACTGAAAACCACTACTAAAATCAACGATAAAACAGAGCTTACTTTCATCGGAGTGGGAGCAATAGACAAGTTTGTGTTGAATGAGGATATTCCCGATGATGAAACGGAGGAGGAGCGGGAAAACCGCCTTTATCTTTTGAATGTGCTACCTGTTCAGAATCAGTGGAACTATGCGACGGGAGTCAGGTTGAAGAGATTTAGAGAAAATGGTTTCTGGACGTTTGTGCTCAGCAGAAATATGCTCAACAATCAGTCGGTGAAGTATGCTGGCAATGACAACAGCAGCGAAGACAATTTGCTTTATAACTACCTGTCTCAAGAATCTGAAAATAAATTTCGGGCGGAGAACAGTATTTTCAAAAATGGATATACGTTCAAATATGGAGTTAACTACGAGTACTCCAGGTATTACATCAATAATTTTGACCGAGCCACCCTTGCAGGTAGCGGACAGGTGATTTCTGTTGAGTCTACTAGTAACTACAACACGTACGGTGGCTTTTTATCAGCCAGTAAAAATCTCTATGACGAGCGTTTATTGATCACGGGAGGAATAAGAGTGGACGGAGCTGATTTTGGAGAAACCGCCCAAAATCCCCTCAATCAGGTCAGCCCTAGGATTTCTTTTTCTTATCAGTTGAAGCCTAATCTCTTTGCTACCGCCAATGCAGGGATTTATTATCAGAAGCCTTCGTATACTGTTTTGGGATATCAGGATAATGATGGGCAGCTAGTCAATCAGCTCAATGATGTGCTTTTTATTAGAAATTCTAAATTGATCGGTGGAATAGAGTGGCTGGTCCCTGAGAAAAACCGTCGTTTTACCGCAGAGGTATTTTATAAGAAATACAGTAATTACCCATCCTCCCTTCGAAATGGAATTTCTCTGGCAAACCTAGGCGCTGATTTTGGGGTAATTGGAAATGAGCCGGTGGAGTCCAACTCAGAAGGTAGAGCCTATGGATTGGAAATGCTTGCCCAGCAGCGTCTTTTCAATAATTTCTATGGAATAGCTGCACTTACATTGGTTCGCAGTGAATTCACCAATCCTAATACAGATGGCTATGTGCCCTCCTCCTGGGACAATAGATTCATCGTCAGTTTGACAGCCGGTAAGCGTTTTGGGAAGAATTGGGAAATTGGGGCGCGATGGAGATTTTTAGGTGGCACACCTTACACGCCATATGATTATGATGAATCAAGTTTGATTAGCAATTGGGATTTGAGAAACCAACCTATTTTGGATTATTCTCAAATCAATGCCATTCGATTGAATGGTTTTCATCAGTTGGATCTAAGATTGGATAAGAAGTATTATTTCAATAAATGGAATTTGAACTGGTATGTGGATATTCAGAATGTGTACAATTTCAAAGCTGAGCAACCGCCTCTATTAGTGCCGACACGAGACGCTGAAGGAAATATTTTAGTAGATCCAGCGGACCCAAGTAGATACCAATTGAAATTCATCAACAATCCAGCAGGTACTGTTTTACCTACAGTAGGGTTAATTGTAGAGTTTTAAGTTAACCCTAGTTGGTAGAGTAATTTTATTATTCGATCGGACCTTACCTCGATTTTATCGCTGCTGTAGATGTATTCTATCCAATGTTTTTGCTCCGGTTTGGGCAAGTTTAAAAAATGGTCATACTTCCCAGGATCATCTTTGAGGCAAGCAATAAGTTCTTGAGGAAGTTTTTCTGGGACTTCTTCCTTATACAAACGTATTAAAACAGTATCCCCCTCATTTTTGCCAATTTTTGATCGAATGACTTTAGCTAGAGGCAGGAAAATATATCCATTTCCCATCGGCATAAGGTGTTTCCCCTCAAAGGAAAAATCATCGATCGTACCTGAGACTTTCATCATTCCAAAAGCTTTGGAAGAGGTCATAATTTCTTGGGGAAATTTCACATAGCTCCAGCCACCTTTTCCCTCCATTCGCTCAATAAAAAATTCACCTTCAACTAATAGTAGCATAAAAAAAGAGCAGGTATTACCTGCTCTACTTATTAGTTTATATTACCAAATCGCCATCTGATATTGAGTCCGAATACATCTGCGAAAAAATCTGTATCCTCAATTATACGAAGTGTAGGTCTCCAGTCAGCTCCAATTACGATAGGCACATCATCAAAAGCATATTCAATACCTACTTCACCAGCCACTCCCAAAGAGAATGGATCATCGATGTAGAGTGAAGGACCAAAACCCGCATACCAGTTGAATTCACTTGAGCCTACAGGTCTGTACAAGGGGTTCCAAATTAGGTCAATGCCTACACCTGAACCAAAACTTACGTCGCCGTGAATTCTACTGAATTCCCCAAGTGCAAATACACCATCGATAGCCACGTTATTTCCGCCGAATTGACCAAAACGGATACCTAGTTCCTGAGCATTACTTTCAAGAGATGCTCCCAATCCAAAAAACAATACCAGAGTTAAAATCTTTAAATACTTCATTTTAATATGGGATATATTATAAATAGAAAATACTACTTACAAATATTCACTTTTTTCTTTAATTATTCGTTTGGGGATAGATATTTATAAACAATTCCAGCTAAAACGGCCCCTACTATAGGAGCTATCCAGAAAAGCCATAATTGCTGTAAATAAATGCCTCCTGCGAAAATAGCCTGTGATGTACTTCTAGCAGGATTTACTGAGGTGTTTGTCACAGGAATGCTGATTAAATGAATTAAAACTAAGGCTAAACCTATAGCAATTCCAGCGAATCCAGCTGGTGATTTAGGATAAGTTGACCCGAGGATTATCGTTAAAAACATAAAAGTCATCACTACTTCTGTGATGAGTGCTGAAGTTAAGTTATATCCTCCTGGAGATGCTTCACCATAGCCATTTGCTGCAAATCCACCTAGTTCAACTCCTGCTTTGCCGGTAGCGATCAGGTATAAAATAGATGCACCTGCCAATCCACCTAGTACTTGGGCAATGATGTAGCCAAGAACATCCTTACTCTCGAATCGCCCACCTATCCAGAGCCCAACGGTCACAGCTGGATTGAGATGGCAACCTGAAATATGGCCGATTGCATAGGCCATGGTCAATACAGTGAGACCAAATGCAAATGAGACGCCGACAAACCCAATTCCCAATTCGGGGAAACCTGCCGCTAAAACGGCACTGCCACAACCCCCAAGCACTAGCCAGAGAGTCCCGATAAATTCTGCTACGAGTTTTTTCATAAAAATATGGTTTATTGTTAGTGTACATAATTTAAAAATAATATTTGTAATATAGTTTATATGTATGCTTAAAATTTTGTAAAATACTATTTATCGATTTATGGTTTGGTTTTCTTTCTGTTATGTTTCTCTATTTCCTGATTACTATTTTTAGCTTTATAAGGCTTCTCCGTGGAATTGCTGACTGAGTTCCAACATTCTATTTAGATGGCTCGAAATGTGAGTAATACTTCTACCTACCTATCTTACCAAGACTAGTAAAACAATATGAAAATTTTTGAATGTGGGAATTGTGCTCACCCCCTTTATTTCGAAAACGATCACTGTGAAAAATGTGGACATCTTACTGGTTATTCCAGCATTACCTCTACAATGCTCACTTTTGATCCCAGCAAATTTCCTCTTATTTCTGATCGAAAAGGGAAGGCTTATAAATACTGCGAAAACAAAGATCTGGGAGTATGCAATTGGCTGATTCCAGCAGAGGAAGACCATGAGTTTTGCACGGCCTGTGAGCTCAATCGGACTATTCCAGATTTATCTGATGCAGAAAATTTTCCCAAATGGCAGAAGCTTGAGGTTGCAAAACACCGACTTGTCTATCAATTACTCAAACTTGGACTAGCCATCCCACCTCAGGAGACAAATCCCGAGGTTGGGCTTTCCTTTGATTTTATTTCCCGGCAGGGAGACAATCAGATCATGACCGGCCATGCAAATGGATTGATCACAATCTTGCTTTCTGAGGCGGATTCTGTCCATAGAGAGCAGATGAGAAAGCAAATGTCTGAACCTTATCGTACGCTAATCGGGCATTTTCGCCATGAAGTAGGTCATTACTTTTGGGATAGATTGGTGGCTACCAATGAAAAAAGACTCACAGAATTCAGAGAACTATTTGGTGATGACCGCTTAGATTATGGGGAAGCGCTAAAGAATTACTACCAAACGGGGGCTCCTGCAAATTGGCAACAGCGATATATCAGCCAATATGCCAGCTCGCATGCTTGGGAGGATTGGGCTGAGACATGGGCACATTATTTACACATTATGGACATGGCCGAGACTGCTTATTATTATGGAATATCCGTTAATCCAAATGTGAAAGAAAAGAGTTTAAGCGGGTCATTCACTTTCGATCCCTATGAAAAAAGAGACTTTGAAAAAGTCTACCAAAGTTGGGCACCTATCTCATTTGCTATTAATAGTCTGAACAGAAGCATGGGAGTACCAGATGCGTATCCGTTTGTGGTAAGCTCTGCTGTGGTGACTAAAATGAAATTTATCCATACGCTCATTTTTAATCTCTGAGCAGGCATTGCTACTTTTTGAAAAAAAAGTAAACTGCTAAAATTAAGAATATAGAGCCAATAAGGTGATTCAGGCGGAAGGTTTCGGTTTTAAATGCGATTAGGGAAAAGATCATAAAGATTACTAAAGTGACTACTTCTTGAATCACTTTCAGTTGTACTAATGAAAATGGACCGCCATTTCCATCAAAACCAATTTTATTGGCAGGAACTTGGAAGCAATACTCGAAGAGCGCAATTCCCCACGAGATTAAGATGATCGATACCAAGCCAAGCTTGCTAAACCATTTCCATTCAGCAAACTTCAGATGGCCATACCATGCCAAAGTCATGAAGGTATTGGAAAGAATAAGCAGTACAATCGTGAGGAGGGCCTTCATTTGCGAGTAGTTATAACCGCGCGAATTTCCACATTTTAACGATCGCTTGTATACAGTAGTTAGTCCAATTTTTTACCGTTTACTACCACATTTTTCACTTCAAAACCTTTTACAAAATCTGGTTCGAAATCAGCTTTTGCTGCACGAATATTAAGATTTTCGAAGGTAAAGTCTGAAAGTCTATCATGCCCTGTGATCGCTACATCGAAAAATATGTCGCATTCCAAGTCCATATTTTTCATAGTGATATGATCGGAGTAGGAAAGCGGTACTTCCTCTTTTCCTTTGAGATCAAAGAACTGAGTCCACGGCTTAACATAAATGAAGCTGCGAACTTTTCCTGTAATATTCTCCAGAGTTATGTATTCATAATGCTGCGGGGTGTCTGGGCGCATTTTCAGCCACAGTAATCGAACAGCATCCTGCACTTTGATATTCCGCATGATCACATTCTTGTTGTGAATCGATTCGCTTCCATTGGTTAGCGCACCATGGCAAAATCCAAATTCGCTGTCTTCTATGATGATGTTGGTATTTTCCCCGTTGTTTGGATCCTCATCTGCCCATGGACCTTTACCGCCCTTGAGCGCTATGGCATCATCATTTACGGCGAGATAGCATCCTTTGATCAACACGTTTGATACTACATCTAGATCAATGGCATCGGTGCTTGGAGCCTTCACAGGTTCATGAGGCGAAGTGATCGTGAGATCGAGTAATTTGATGTTTTTGCATTGATAGTAATGACTACTCCAAAAACCTGCATTGATGAGGCTTACATCTTGAACTTGAACATCATTACTTTTCCATATAAAAACTAAGCGTGGTCTTGATACTTCCAGATTGGTACAGTTCGGATCCTCTTTTCTTCTTTGCCAGAAAGCCTCCCAGAATTTTAGCCCATTTCCGTTGATTGTTCCATATCCAGAAATTGTAAAGCCATCGACTCCGTAGGCATTTACGAGAGCAGCATAATAGTCCAAGTTTTGACCTTCCATTCGTGAGGGAATCAAAGGATAATGAGCGATATCGTCCGAACCTTTCAATACCGCACCTTCTACTACATGCAAATGCGTGTTAGGTTTGAAAAATAGAGCACCGCTTAAAAACGTTCCTTTTGGTACAATCACCACTCCACCACTTTTCGCTGCTTGATCTATTACTGCTTGGATTTGCTGCGTTTGTAAAATGCTACTATCATTCTTTACTCCGAAATCAGTCAACACATATTGCTTGCCTAAGTCTTCCAATTTGACTTTGGAATAGTCATGAAACCATGAAGATATTGGCGTTCCATCTGGCCAGTATTCAGTAGATTGCTGTTGAGCAAAGGCAGTCTGAAATAACAATAGCATATACAAACATGCCGAAAGTAGGGTGCGCATTTAGGGTTTATTTTTTGATTAGTTATCTAGAAAATGATAGTCAATTTACAAGATTAGTATAAAACCTGTCTTTGCTATCAGGTAGTGTCCTGTGAAAAGGTGCTTATTTGCTGCACACCTTGTCATTCAACTGTCGTAGGCGTCATTAGTCCTGCATGCTTAATACCAATGAAACTGCGTAAACAAAAAAAAGCGACCGGGAATCTAATCTTAGTCGCTTTTTAGCTAGTCCATTTTCAGGCTAATCCTCTGAAGTGAACTCTAAATTTTTAGCAGAATCTTGATCGAGGTACCAGGTGAGTTCCTCACTAGATGGTTTAACCAAGGATGCTGGATAGTTGGCATAATCTCCTTCCAACATGACAATTTCTTTCACCTTGTCCGCTTTGTTCGCTCCAGTGACAAGGAAGGCAACTGCTTTGGCGTTATTCACAATTTTACCTGTAATCGTTACACGCTTTTGCCCGGAATCCGGATGAACTGCGACCACGCAATTCTCTTTCGAGTCCCATAATTCAATATTGTAAGGAAAGATAGAAACCGTATGTCCATCATCTCCCATACCTAACATGACCAAGTCAAATTGAGGAATACCGTTGACTATGGGTAATTCACTTTCTAAGACTTCGCTATATCGAATTGCTTCTTCCTCAGGGTCATTTTCTCCCAAAACCCGAAAGATATTTTCCTCCGGCATATCAATTTTGGACAATAGATGATCCACTGTCATTTTGTAATTGCTTTCAGAGTCAGTAGGAGGAACACAGCGCTCATCACCCCAGTAAAAGTTGATGTTATCCCAAAAGATTTCTTCACCAAGCTCCTCAGCGATGTAATCAAAAATAACTTTTGGAGTACTTCCGCCAGAAAGGGCCACATGGATTTTTTCTCCAGTGTCAGACATTTCCTTGAGCATGTATGCAAATTCTTCTGCCAAGCTTTCTTTCGAACTTGAAACGATGATATTCATTTTGGGATAGTTTTCTTAAAAATACATTAATTCAAGGCTTTCAACTTAGAGAATGCAGAAGCCAGTTTCGTCGGTAAGACGTTTTCCAGGATTTCTCCAGCCAAAATGCCCTTCAAACATGTCGTCTGAATTTCTTGGTCCCCAAGTTCCTGCTGCATAGCCATAGGTTGGAACATCCTCATTTTGCCAGTATTTCAAAATTGGATCTACGAACCTCCAGGCAGCTTCCACCTCATCAGCACGAGCATAAAGAGTTGCATCTCCTTGCATAGCATCCAGAAGCAATCTTTCGTAGGCATCCATAATCTCTGCAGAGTCAAGATCGGAATAGTAGAAATCCATATTTGCCTGCTCCACATGGAAGCCTAGGCCAGGGACTTTCACTCCAAATTTGATCAGAATTCCCTCGTCTGGCTGAATACGGATGATGATTTTGTTGTCTTTTTTATAGGCATCTTGGCTTTTGAAAACCTCATGCGCTGGAGACTTAAAGTGGATTACCACTTCAGTCACTTTTGTCGGCATATACTTAGCTGTTCGCACGTAGAATGGGACATCTTTCCAGCGCCAGTTGTCTACAAAAAACTTAACTGCAGCAAAAGTCTCTGTTTTAGAATCAGGATCAACTCCATCCTCTTCTCTATAGCCTTTTACTTTTTCACCGTTGATAGTCGAAGCTACATATTGGCCCTTCATGGTATGCTTTGAGAGCTCTTCATCACTTGTCATTATTCGAAGTGATTTCAGCGCCTTGACTTTTTCATCACGGATTTCTTCCGCACTCGAATTGATAGGCGGTTCCATCACGATCAGTGATACCACCTGAAGCAAATGGCTTTGGAACATATCCCGAAGTGCGCCAGACTTATCATAATAGCCTCCACGCTTTTCTACGCCTACGGTCTCGGCATTGGTGATTTCCACATGATGAATGTATCTGCGGTTCCAGGTAGGTTCGAAGAGGGAATTGGAAAAACGAGTAACCAATAAGTTCTGGACAGTTTCCTTGCCCAAATAATGATCAATTCTATAGACTTGAGGTTCATTGAAATACTTGTGCAAACCTGCATTCAACTCCTGAGCAGTTGCCAGACTGTATCCAAATGGTTTCTCAACAATGATTCGCTTCCATCCATTTTCTTCCGTTGTAAGACCCGCTTCGCAAAGATTCTTGGCTATTACTTCGTATAAACTTGGAGGTGTAGAAAGGTAAAATATGTAATTATGGTCACAGCCTTTTTCTTCGTTCAGCTTTTTAATTCGTTTAGCTAAACCATTGTATTTGCTATCATAATCGTCTCCTAAGTCTTCATAAAATAGCTTTTCTGCAAAAGCTGAGATGTAGTCTTTTTCTTCCTTACTGATTTTATCCTTCAAAAACTCGCTTTCCTGAACTACTTTCTGTCGGAATTCCTCATCCGTCATCGCACTTCGGCTAGCACCCAAAACCACAAAATTTTCTGGAAGATGCTTTCCCTTATAGAGGTTATATATTGCCGGAACCAGTTTTCGTGCAGTCAAATCACCTGACGCACCAAAAATTATAAGCATCTGGTTTTGTGTTTTTTTCATTTCTTGAGGCGTATTTTTATGGTTTTTGTATCAAAACCCTGCTTTGGGCGGTCACAAATTTATCAATCTTACTAGAAAGCCAACCTTCAATCCATTAATTTTGGAGGCAATAGACGCAAAAATAACCCATATTTATTTCTAACCTTGCAAGCTGGTAGGCTTAGAAGCAAATTTGAAAAACAACAGAAAGAAACGATGGAGTATAAGAATTACGATTTTGGATTAGTTGGCCTTGGAGTGATGGGGCGAAATTTTATTTTGAATGTTGCTGACAATAATTTCAGCGCCTTTGGATATGATTTAAGCGAAGCTCAGGTGAAGGCTATGGAAGTGGAAGCTGAGGGCATGGACAATGTGAAAGCTACTACGGATGTCAAAACTTTTATTCAGGCTTTATCCACTCCGAGGAAAATCATGCTTCTAGTGCCAGCTGGAAAAATCGTAGATAGTGCGATAGAAAACCTACTTCCGCTTTTAGACAAAGGTGATATCATTATAGACGGCGGAAATTCATTTTTCACGGACACAGATAGAAGAGAAGCTTATTTGAAAGAGAAAGGAATTCACTTCTTTGGATCTGGAGTTTCTGGTGGAGCTGAGGGTGCGAGAAAAGGCCCTAGCATCATGCCAGGTGGGGACAAAGAAGCTTACGAATATGTGAAGCCAATTTTCGAAGCAGTTTCTGCAAAATACCAAGGCGAACCATGCGTGGCTTACCTAGGACCAAAATCAGCAGGTAACTATGTGAAAATGGTTCATAATGGCATAGAGTACGCCATGATGCAGCTGACTTCAGAGATTTACGATTTGCTGAAAAAGTCCTGTAATCTATCGAATGAAGAACTTCATCAAGTTTACGACACGTGGAACAAAGGCCGTTTGCAATCATTTTTGGTAGAAATCACAGCAGAGATCTTCACCCAAAAAGATGAGTTGACTTCAGCTGATTTGGTGGATATGATTTTGGATAAAGCCAAGCAAAAAGGCACAGGTAAGTGGACTTCTCAGAATGCGATGGATTTGGGAATTCCTGTTCCAACCATTGATATGGCTGTGAGTATGCGTGAGATTTCTGCCTTGAAAGACGAGCGAGTTCAGGCGGACGAATTGTATACTCGACCAGAAGTAGCTCATGTCAAGAAAGAGGATTTAATCGCTCAAGCAGAACAGGCCTTATATTTCTCCTTTATCATCGCTTATGCACAAGGATTGCATCAGTTGATGTATGCTTCCAAAGATTACGGCTATGATCTGGATATGTCCACCATTGCTAAGATCTGGAGAGCAGGTTGTATCATTCGTGCTGGATTGTTGGCCGATATCGCGGAAGCTTACACTGCGGATAATTCCATTCCAAATTTGTTGCTTTCTCCTTCTTTCGTTCCTAAGGTGCAAGGTACTTTGCCAGCAGTTCGTGAGGTAGTTGCTTTTGCTGCGAAAAACGGAATTCCTGTTCCGGGACTTTCTTCAGCATTGAGTTATTTTGATGCCTATACCTCTACAAAACTTCCACTAAACCTGATCCAGGCTCAGCGAGATCACTTCGGATCACATACCTACGAGCGAACTGATCGTGAGGGAATTTTCCATACGGAATGGGGGAAATAGGAGTTGGCAGATTTTAGAGATCAGTTTTCAGTCACAGTCTCCAAAACTACTAGTATCAATAATACAAAAGTTCGCTAGGAGTATTGGCGAACTTTTGTGTTATCATAGTCGCTAGTCCTGCTTCTGGAGAAGCAGGACAACAGCATCAAAATTTCTCCTTGTGCTCGCTGCGAAACCTCCGTGTTCTCTGCGGTTAAAACCACTCTGCTGAAAAGCAAAAAAACCTCCCGATCGCTCAGGAGGTTTTTGCGTTTATATACCGGACTATAATTCTTAATAGATCACTTTTACCATGCTCGTGATGACAGAAGCCATACGGATGGATTCGAAGATTCTTTCTTCAGTAGTTCCCAATTCGATTAGGTGATTCTCGTGAGAAGCCACGCACATTTGGCAGCCATTTACAGCAGAAACTGCCGTAGAGATCAATTCGAAGAACTCTTTTCCTAACACAGGATTCATCATAATGTTCATGCGAAGTCTGGCAGGGATTTGACCGTACTTTTCCTTTTCCACAAAGTGACGGAATCTGTACAATACGTTATTGCTGCTAAGCAAGGAAGCACAAGCTACTGCTTCACCGATCTCGGCAATAGTAGCTTCGTTTTCCTCGGCTAATTTTCTAAAAAATACCTGAAGGGGATTGTTTGCCGCGTTAGCTGCAAGTGCCAAGCCCATCAAAGCAACTTCCTTTTGGTTTAGCTTATCCCCTTTGAGGATAGTCTTGAAGTTAAGTTTCAAATCTTTCACATATCTGGAATCAGCATCGCCCAGATTTCTCAAAGATTCATTGGTAAATTCTTCATTCAAGCCAACTACCTCTAATAGTTCGGCTACTGATTGATTAATATTTAATACTTCCATGGTGTCAGATTAAGGTTTGAAACAAGCAAAGGAGACCTTAAGACCTCCTTTGCTGCTTTTAGGTTTGAGATCTGAATTAGTTCAGGTTCAATGTAGCTTCTCCTTTTTCCCAGTTGCATGGGCAAAGCTCGTCAGTCTGAAGCGCATCAAGTACTCTCAATACTTCTTCTACATTTCTTCCTACAGAAAGATCGTAAGCAGATACCCAACGAACGATTCCTTGAGGATCGATGATGAAAGTAGCTCTATAAGCGATTTTTTCAGATGCTTCCAGGATACCTAGCTCTTCTGCAAGAGACTTAGAAGTATCGGCTAGCATTGGGAATTTAAGGTCACGAAGATCTTCGTGGTTGTTTCTCCATGCCAAGTGAACGAATTCAGAATCAGTAGAAGCTCCTACCAAAACTGCATCTCTGTCTGCAAATTCACCTGCATTCTTGTTGAATTCAGCGATTTCAGTTGGACATACAAAAGTAAAATCCTTTGGCCACCAGAACATCACCATCCACTTGCCATCGGCAGTGTGAATATCGTTGCTGATCGTCTTGAATTCTTGTCCTTTTTCTCTAGAAACTACTGCGGTTTTTTCGAAGGCCGGGAATTCAGCTCCCAAACCAAGCATACGGCTTGTCATAATATTGTAAGGTTTAGTTTTCAAATTTCTTACACAAAGTTGTCTCACATTTTCTCATTAATCAAATTAATAATTGTTATCTCTTTATAACTTTGAGTTATATGACCCTGTATCAATTAGAGTATATCGTCGCCTTAGATAATCACCGCCATTTTGTGAAAGCTGCTGAAAGCTGCCATGTCTCCCAGCCAAACTTGACTACGCAGATAAAAAAATTGGAAGAAGAGATTGGAGTCAAAATTTTTGATCGCGATGCCAAGCCTGTAAAACCCACAATAGCTGGCGAGCAAATCCTTCTAAAAGCCCGCCAAATTCTTAGTGAAGTGGCCGATTTAAATGAATTTGTCCAAGATGAAAAGGAGTCTTTAGATGGCACCTTTACCATTGGGGTGATTCCCACGATTGCCCCTTACTTACTTTCGCTGTTTTTGCCAGAATTTGTCCGAGCAAATCCAAAGACAAAACTGAAGATCCGGGAGCTTCAGACTGTGGAAATCATCTCAGAACTTCAAAAAGGCACACTGGACATCGGGATTTTGGTCACTCCGATTGAGGAGAAATCCATTCGGGAGATTTCACTTTTCAATGAGCCATTCTTGCTCTATTTACCAAAAGATCATCCGCTTTGTAAAAAATGGCATATTACCCCGTCAGTTTTGGATCCAAATCAAATGCTGGTTTTGGATGAAGGACATTGTTTTAGAGAGCAGACCTTAGCGATCTGCGAAAGTGACAGAACTAGAAATAACTTTGGTTTTGAATATCAAAGTGGATCGATTGAATCTTTGATTCGATTAGTGGACAAAGGAGTTGGGTACACACTTGTACCGGAGATGGCAGTCCTGTCTGAATTTGGGAATGAAAGAATCCGAAGATTTGACTCTCCGGAGCCCGTTCGTGAAATCAGTCTCGTTGTACACAGTAGCTTTACCAAGGAAGCTTTGATCGAAGTTTTACGAGCGAGTATACTAAAATCAATCCCAGAAAGATTTCAAAAGATAGATCAATACATCAAAGTAAAATGGCGTTGAGACAGCAAATTTTGGTTTACCCAACTTTCAAACGAAGTTCCCCTTGTCTTTTTACCACCTTCAATTCGAAGTGTTGGTTGATAAAAGCTTTGCAATGATTTTCTGCCCATTCCGCTCTGGATTCGGTATCAAAAAGTAAAGTCATTCTAAGCATGGTTTTCACATACTGCTCATAGATCCCAAGCTCACGGGCATAAACTACCAAAGCAGCCGACCAATCCTCTTGAAACTTCTCCAAGTGAGTTCTTCCATCAAAAAGCATTTCCAATTGATTATCTCCATGCTTATAGCGATAGATACCACAAAGTTGACGGTAGATTAAGCGAACCCGATCTCTAGGGAATTCGAAAGTATCAAGTATCTGAACATAAGTCTCATCCATCAACTGAAGCGGATTATACAGGGACGTATAAGATAGCTTCAATTCAAAAACCATTCGATCAATTAGTTCTTCTTCAAGCACAGACTGTGCCTGACGAAGGATGTAATTTTTGTCTAATGGAAAGAGTTTTTGGATCATGCTGCGCAAAAATACGAAATTATCTTTTTAGGATGGTTTTAAATTATGCTTTTTGCCCATCATTCGAACTTCAACATTTTACAATTATTATTAAAAACCTTCTCCAGAAGAAGAAACTACTAAGGCTGTCTTTGCCTTCGCTCAGGCAGACACCAGACATCCAACACCCGACATCGGGCATCCGGCACCCAGCATCTCACCCCCAATCTGCTGGTCTCCTCGCTTCATACTTTTCAATCTGATCTAGTAAATCCACTGGATCGTCCGAGACAATCAGTAACTCATCCTGCTCAGGGTACATGAACCCTTCTTCCATTGCATGGCTCAAAAAAGCTAGGAGTTTATCATAATACCCATTCACATTATAGAGTGCCAGAGGCTTCTGGATGTAATGAAGTTGGTTTAGCGTCATGATTTCAAAAAGTTCTTCCAGGGTGCCTATCCCGCCCGGCATTGCAATAAACGCATCACCTCGCTCTGCCATCAGCCATTTTCGATCCCGCATAGTCTCAACTATGATAAGTTCAGTACATCCTCGGTGTGCTACCTCTCGATCTACCAATTTCTGGGGAATGATCCCTAACACTTCCTTTCCAGCTCCAAGCATTTCATCCGCGATCACACCCATCAAACCTACTCTTCCCGCTCCATATACTAGTGTGTGATCCCGTTTGATCATTTCCTGAGCAAGTGCTTTTGCTCCTTCTTCATAAACTGAACTTTTGCCTTTTCTGGATCCGCAATAAATGGTGATTTTCTTCATGATTTTGATCAAACGTTAAATTCGAAATTACATGTTTCTATTTTTTAATTCACAGGCATAAGGAAGGTTTTACAAAAGCTTAATGGTACTGAATGAAATGGTGTTTGGGATTAGTATTGAATATAAAAGTTTTCAAAAGTATCCTGAAAAGCGTCTTCATTGATAGTAAATACTCATATTGAGTCCGCCTTCGCTCTTCTAGCCCATCAATCAAGGGAATTATATTTAATGGTATCATGGCAGGTATTCATTATCCACTATTTTTGAGGTATGAAAATTTGCTTTGCTACAAACAACCCGAAGAAAATTGAAGAAGTAAAGGCTGCCCTGGGTGATAGCTTTGAAATTGTATCATTGAAAGATATTGGTTGTCTGGATGAGCTCCCTGAGACTGGCGATACGCTGGAGCATAATGCTTTTCAGAAGGCAAAGTATGTCAAGGAGCATTTTGGGGTGGACTGCTTTGCAGATGACACAGGGTTGGAAGTAGATGCATTGGAAGGCGAACCAGGAGTTTATTCCGGGCGCTATGCCGGTGAGCCTAGAAGTGATGAGCGAAATATAGATCTCTTGCTTAAAAAGCTTGAGAATACTTCATTGAGAACGGCTCGATTTAAGACGGTCATTGCGCTTTTGCTTGGTGAGGAAGAGTACAAATTTGAGGGAGTTGCTGAGGGAGAGATTTTGCGAAGCAGAACTGGAGCGGGAGGATTTGGATATGATCCTGTTTTTCTTCCGACGGGATATCCAAGATCTTTTGCTGAGATGAATTTATCCGAAAAGAACGCAATTTCTCATCGCGGAAAAGCCGTCGCTGAGCTTATTTCCTTTTTGAGCCATATATAATTCTGTAAAAAGAAGAAAATCACCTTAACTTTGCCTCATGCAAAAACCATTCATCGTCGGTATCACAGGAGGATCAGCTTCAGGGAAAACACTTTTTTTAGAGCGATTGCTTAGTTCATTCGAGGCTGGTGAGGTTTGTCTGATTTCTCAGGATAATTATTACAAGCCGAGAGAGATGCAGCCGATAGACGATCATGGAGTTCATAATTTTGATCGGCCGGAAAGCATAGATTTTGAAGAGTATGCAGCTGATATCCGCAAAATTCAGGCTGGAGAAACGGTTTACAGAGAGGAATACACTTTCAATAACGCAGCTAAAAAGCCAAAAATGTTAACTTTTTCCTCTGCACCTGTGGTAGTTGTGGAAGGGATTTTTGTGTTGTATTACCCAGAATTGGCTAGTCTTCTAGACCTTAAGGTTTTTATAGATGCCAAAGATCACATTAAGCTGAAGCGAAGAATTATTCGTGATAAAGTGGAACGCGGATACGATTTGGATGATGTGCTGTATCGCTATGAGCAGCACGTGATGCCGACTTACGAGAAATACATCAAGCCATTTATGAACGATGCCGATTTGATCGTCCCTAATAATCATAATTTTGATAAAGCACTCGAGGTTATCCGCACCTACTTACGTGTTAGGACATCTTAATTATACTGTTAATTGCCTGATTTACATCATTTTGTTCTGAATTCGTAATCCATAATCAGAAAATCTAAGATGAGAAATGGTCAATTTAAATAATTGGCTATATTTGCGCCGCATGAAAGCAACAAAACGAAATAGCAACTTATTCCAACAGCGCATTACTGTGATGCTGGCTTTGCTGTTCTGTTTATTTATTTCAAGCGTAGAATATGTACCTGAAAATGTTGCAGTAGTCAAAGTTGAAAAACAAGACAAAGCTTCCTCAAATGATCAGGAGCAAACTTTTTTAAATGTGGCGGTGGATGCCGTGGTCCCATTTGTAGTTCATGTATCTCACAGCTTACTTTACCTAATTCAGGATGTCGTAAGATTTGATGGAGGTACATTCATCACCGAGTCCACCTCAGTCTTTCAAGCAAACCAGCTCGTAGAAATACTTTTTGAGCGAATAATATCCACCAAAGGACCCTGATTCCAAGTACATCCCGAATCATCCAAACGCTTACCTTTTTATAGGTTAAGCTATAAATCTGTATTTACAATCAATTAATAATTTCAATTTCTCATGCAAAACAAAGGTGTCATTGTGTTTTTGACAGTGATTGTTACAGCATTATGCTTGTACTATCTGTCATTCACATTTGTATCAAACAATATCCAAAAAGGGGCTCAGGAATATGCGACTGACGCATCTGGCAACGTGGATTTTTCTAAAAGACAAAGCTATCTTGATTCTATCTGGAGAGCTCCGGTTTACAGCTTTTTAGGAGCTGATTATACTTTCCAAGAAGTAAAGGAA
Source organism: Algoriphagus winogradskyi (assembly GCF_900182815.1). Taxonomy (GTDB): domain Bacteria; phylum Bacteroidota; class Bacteroidia; order Cytophagales; family Cyclobacteriaceae; genus Algoriphagus; species Algoriphagus winogradskyi. Next base: position 422,240 of record NZ_FXUA01000002.1, read on the forward strand.
ACCGAACTAGGATTAGGTCTTGACCTTCAAGGCGGTATGCACGTTACTTTGGCAGTTTCCCCAGTGGAAATCGTAAAAGGACTTGCTGGTAATCCTAAGGATGCGGCTTTCAACAAATCTGTAGAAGAAGCTCGTGAAGAAGCTAAGACTTCGACAGCAAAATATGTGGATCTATTCTATGCAGCTTTTCAGAAGAATAGCCCAGGTCAAAAATTGAGCGGAATCTTCGCTACTGCAGCCAATAGAGGCCGAATTTCTTTGGAGTCTTCTGATTCTGAAATTTTGGAGATCATCGATAACGAGATTGAAAACGCAATCGAGCGTTCATTCAACATCCTTAGAACTCGTATTGATAGATTCGGGACTTCTCAACCAAACATTCAGAGAATTCAAGGATCTGGTCGTATCCAGATCGAATTACCAGGTGTAGACAATCAAGAAAGAGTAAGAAACTTGCTTCAAGGCGTAGCAAAGCTACAGTTTTGGGAAGTAGCTGAAACAAATGAAATCGGTGCAGCGCTAGAAGCTGTGAATAGTGCCTGGGTAGCTGCCAATCAATCAGCAGAACCTGCAGCTGCAGACACTGTATCTACAGAAAATCTGACAGGTGAGGATTCTCTAAGAAATGCCTTAGAAAAGCAATTGGCAGAGATCGATCCGTCTAGATCTGGTGATAACAGTGTTTCTCCTCTCTTCAGCTTACTTAAGCCTAATTACGGACTAGCATATGAGCTTCGTGATACGATGGCAATCAACCGTATCATCAAAAATGAGGATTACAAAAACCTATTACCAAGAGATATTAAGCTCCTATGGGCAGTTAAGCCTTTTGAGGCAGAAGATGGTACTGAAACGTTGGAGCTTTTTGCAATTAAAGCTGAAAGAGGAACGGACGAAGCACCGCTTGAAGGTGATGTAGTGACTGATGCTCGTCAGGCTTTGGATCAGACTTCCAGACCTGCAGTGTCCATGCAGATGAATGCAGATGGTGCTAGAAAATGGAGAAAATTAACTTCTGAGAATATCGGAAGACGAATTGCCGTGGTATTAGATGACTATGTTTACACCGCTCCGGTAGTAAATGGCGAAATTCCTTCAGGACAATCTGAAATTTCCGGCAACTTCACCCTACAAGAGGCTCAGGATTTGGCAAACATCCTAAAATCAGGTTCTCTTCCAGCTCCTACGCAAATCGTAGAAGAAAGCATCATCGGTCCAACCTTGGGTAAAGAAGCATTGAACCAAGGTTTGATCTCCATGGTGGCAGGATTAAGTATTGTGGTGTTATTCATGATGGCTTATTATTCAAAAGGTGGCTTGGTAGCTATCGCAGCATTGGTGTTCAACATCTTCTTTATCTTAGGTATCCTGGCTCAGTTAGGAACTGCCTTGACTTTGCCAGGTATAGCAGGTATCGTATTGACGATAGGTATGTCCATTGATGCGAACGTATTGATTTTTGAACGTATCAAAGAGGAGCTTCGAAATGGCGTTGGCTTGATCGCTGCGATCAATGCAGGTTACAACAAAGCTTTCTCAGCGATTCTCGATTCAAACGTAACGACTTTCCTTACAGGGGCTATTCTTTATGCATTAGGCCAAGGCCCAGTAAAAGGTTTTGCAATCGTATTGATGATTGGTATTGCTTCCTCCTTCTTCTCTGCTGTATTTATCACTCGAGTGATTGTATCTTGGATGAGTAAGAAAGGCGATAAGAGCTCCATCAGTTTTGCGACTCCATTTGCAAAAAATTCATTGAGCTCATTGAATCTTGATTTCTTGGGTAAAAGAAAAGTTGCTTACCTTATTTCCTCTTCCATCATTGTGATTGGATTGGGAATAGCTGCTGTGAATGGCTTGAAATTCGGGGTTGATTTCACAGGCGGACGTTCTTATATCGTTGCATTTGATGAGCCAATGGCAGCTTCAGATTTGAAATCAGGTTTGGATAGGGAGTTTGACGGATCGGTAGAAGTGAAAACTTACGGTTCAAACAACGTCTTGAAAGTGACAACTTCCTATTTGGTAAACGAAGATGATGCTGAATCTAACCTAGAAGTTGAAAGTAAAGTGAAAGAAGGAATTGCCTCAGTTACTGGACTATCATTTACTGAAGATGCTGAAGCTTTAGCTTCAGGTCAATTTGCCATCACAGGTTCTTCCAAAGTAGGTGCTACAGTAGCGGATGATATTAAAGCATCTTCCGTTGAAGCTATGGTTGTAGCATTGATTGCGATATTCCTATACATCTTGCTAAGATTCCGTAAGTGGCAATTCTCCTTGGCGTCTATCATTGCCTTGATTCACGATACCTTATTTGTGATTGCAGCCTTTGCTATTGCGAGTGCTTTTGGAGCTACATTTGAGATTGATCAGGTGTTTATTGCAGCGGTATTGACAGTGATTGGTTATTCTATTAACGATACCGTGATTGTATTTGACCGTATTCGTGAGAATATCGAAAGCAGAGGAACACATAAATTGGTAAAAGTCTTCAATGACGCAATCAATCAAACCTTAGGCCGTACCTTGATTACTTCATTTACTACGTTGATCGTAGTGATTGTCTTGTTGATATTTGGTGGTGAAGTGTTGAGAGGATTCTCATTTGCATTATTTATTGGGGTATTGGTAGGTACTTATTCTTCTATCTACATCGCTACGCCAATTGTAGTGGATTTGATGAAAAGAGAAATCGAAAATGAAACTGCTTCGAAAGAAGCTAAAAAGCTTGCTTAATTCTCCAGAATAGCAGCGTTTTTTTAAAGGAGCGGGTAGTGTACTCGCTCCTTTTTTATTGTCTTATAGGAGATAAAATCCTTATCTTTTGGGGAATTATTTCTACAGCTTTTAATTATCTAAAATTTTTACAAACGTAATTTTACATGAAAATTTCAAAAGAAGACTTCGAAAGTATGAAGTTAAAGTATAGTAAGGAAGTGAAGAAAGGAAAGCCAGCTAAGGACAAAAAAGGCAAGGATAAAATCGACCAAACAAATTGGATTTTTTTCAACAGAGAAACTCTAGAGGGTTTATTGGCAAAAGCTGATAAAGATCCTAAAAAAGGAGGTATTCAATTTTATATCACTGAATATACAGAAGAAGTAGCAGCTAAATATCACCCAAACGAAGTGGAACAATTAACGGGTGCTTTAACTGTAGTAATGAGAGCGGCTAACCTAAACGAAGATCAAATTACCTTGGAAAATCCCGAAGAGGATTATCAAAACAATGGTGTATTATGCCCTCCATATTGTGATCCAGAACCAACTGATTCCTAAGTATGGAAAGTAAATTTTGGCATGCTTATGTAAATTACTATACAATTACGGTGGATGTCCTGCTTTTAATTGGAATCTATTTCTTCTTGAAACTGCCGAAGGAGAAAAAGGCCAATAGTCTCTATTGGCTTCCTTTAGTGATTTTGGGCTTTTCTGTTATTTATGAGGCCTTAGGAGGATATGTCAATTCCAATTTCGAGTTTAAAAAAGCTGTAAATGAATTCTTAGGAAACACCGAGAATCCCATGTATAATATTTGGTTATACAACATTTCCAATAAACAAATCACTACAGTTCTGTTCCTGTTTTTAATTAAAATATGGATTGAACCTTCCAAGAAAAAATACATCAATTGGATGATTTCTATATTTTTGATCACAGCTGTAGTTTTTCAACTGACAGGCGTCGAACCATTGTATTTAGATCAGCCTTTTATTGCAGCTTTGGCTGCTAATATAGTTTTGGTTAGCTGTGGATTATATTTTATAGGAATGATCACCAATGATCACTATTTAGATTCCCATCCGCTTAGATTAATCTCTTTTTGGCAAACTACCATACTCTTATTCACTTATTCCTTGATATATATAAACTCCGTGGCTCGGATCTATATTTTTGGCATTAGCAGAGAGTTAGCAATTAACATGGCAAATATTGATAGAGTTTTAGGGATTTCTGTTAGAGCAATGCTGTTGTTGATAATTATTTCTCCATTTCTTAATAAGGTATTTGACAGAGAACCATTCTATGTGCCTAGTCGAAAATCCGATTTAATTTCATGATAATTTTAGGGTTGAAACTTGAGTTGTTTTAGGTGGTATTTGGCAAAAATTTAAGACCATTTATTCCAGCATTGACTTATGGATAGTAGATTGTTGGAGGCATTTAACCACTGGTTCACCATCTCCTCAAACCTATTAGTGATGGTGGGATTGATTTTTTTTATCAAGCTACCCAAGAGTCAGAAAACCAACATTAAGTTTTGGTTTCCATTTATTATTTTGGCGTTTACAGTTTCTTATGAGAACCTAGGCGCTTATACAAACTATAACTTTGAGTTTAAAAAATCAGTTAATGCCTTTTTAGGAAACATTGAATATCCACGGTTTAATCTATGGCTTTATAATGTTACAGAAAGGCAGATTGGTGCATTGCTTTTTTTAGGACTGATCAGAATGTGGTTGGCTCCTTCCCAAAAGAGATATATTACCTGGATGATGTATGCCTTCTTAGCCGTTGTCTTATTTCTTAAGCTTACAGGCATGGAATTGATGTATCTACATCAACCCATCATATTTGCTTTAGGTGCAAATATGATTTTAATTGGATGCGGCCTTTATTTCATTGGAATTATCACCCAAGAGCAATATTTGGAAAGCAATCCATTGAAACTGATCTCCTTTTGGCTGATGACATTTATTATGTTCACATTTTCTTTGTCATATATCTCCTCCGTTACTTTGTTATACCTATATTTTGTCAACCCTGTGTTAGGTAAATTCCTCCAGAATATTGGGAATTTTATGACCTTAATGAATCTGGGAGTTTTGACATTGACTATTGCCTCTCCTTTTTTGCCAATACAATTTGAAAAAGAACCATCTTATGAATCCAACTGAAGACCAGATTTACGTTATCATTTTTGCCACCTTATTTCTGGGTGGGATCATGTCCACTTTCGTTATTTCCATGGTTTTTATCCACAGACAGCGGCAGGTACAAAACCGTCAAAAAATGGATCAAATCAAATCTGAGCATGAAAAAACCTTATTAAATATTGAAAATGAAATCCAACAGGAAACTTTAACATATATAGGTAGAGAGCTGCATGACAACATAGGTCAATTACTTTCTCTTGCTAAGCTGAACTTTGGTTCTCTCAAAGAAAACAAACGGGAAGAAGGGAAAGAAATCCTTAGTCAGGCTATTCAAGAAGTGCGTGGATTATCCAAACAACTGAATCTTGATTGGGTAGAAACGCTTAGTATCAATGAATTCATTGCCCAGCAATTGGAGAGGATTCAAAATACAGGCTTCTGTGAAGCGTCTCTAGAGGCTGATTTGGAACTATTGGATTTACCCAAAGACCACAAACTTGTGTTAATTCGAGTAATCCAAGAATCTCTCAATAATGCGATCAAACATGCTTCTCCTGATAAAATTCACGTTAGCATCTATGAAAATGGGAGTAGTAAGCATATCTTAATCAAAGACGATGGAAAAGGCTTTGATACTTCCCAAGACTCGCAGGGCAGTGGAATGTTCAATCTCAGGAAAAGAATGGAGACTATTGGGGGTCAATTTGAACTGAATTCTGTTATTGGGAAAGGAACAGAAATCACTTTAACCTTGCCAAATTAGATTTTAGGATATAATTTGAAGTTGAATTACCCTGAAGTACTAATCTCCCCTACCAATGATCAGGATTGCCCTGGCTGATGACCACAAATTATTTGCAAAAGGAATTGAAGGAATTCTCGAAGAAGAGGATGATCTTTTAGTTACCGATATATTCCCCAATGGCAAAGAGCTATGCAATTATTTGCAAGAAAATGAGGTAGATGTGGTTCTTACCGATCTGAATATGCCAATCATGGATGGCTTTGGAGTTTTGGAATATTGCAAAGAAAACTTACCCCATCTAAAGGTGATTGTCCTTTCGATGTACGATGAGGAGAAGATTTACAAAAAATGCATCGATCAGAGGGCTGATGCCTTTATACTAAAAGATGCTGATCCGGATGAGTTAATTTTTACTATTCGTGAAGTTTATGAAGGTCGCCATGTATTGAATTTTGACCGAGTAAAAAAACAGGCTCTACAAGGTGCATATTTTGATGCATTCCGCTCCCGCTATAAACTTTCGCGTCGCGAAACAGAAATAATTCATCTGATCAAAGATGGTATTCAAAATAAAGAAATTGCTCAAATGCTCAATTTGAGCAAGCAAACTATAGAGACCCATCGCAAAAACATCCACTTGAAGCTGCAGGTTAGCTCGAGAATCGAGCTGGTGAATAAGGCACATGAAATGAATATTTAATTATGAGTAATTCTATAAGGACAGCTATCGTTGGCTTCGGCTCTGTAGCTGAAAAAATGCATGCACCACTTATTGATGTGTGCCCAGACCTTGATCTCGTAGCATCAGTTGAGCGACGCACCAATCGATGTGAGGAATTGTATTCAGGTGTGACTACGTATAGAAGTCTTGAGGAATTGCTTGATGCTGACGTCGCGGATTTAATTGTGATTACTACTCCGAATGAATTTCATTTTCCAATGGCCATGCAATGTTTGGATGCTGGAAAGCATGTGGTGGTGGATAAACCCGTGACAATCTATTCCCACGAAGCCGAGGCTTTAAATAAGAAGGCAGACGAAAAAGGGTTGATTTGCTCAGTCTTTCATAACCGTCGCTACGATGGAGATTTCATGACCTTGCAGAAGTTAGTTCGAGAAGGAGATCTTGGGGATTTAGTCTATTTGGAATCACATTTTGATCGTTTTCGCCCTGATGTTTCGGAAAATTGGAGAGAGAAAGAAGTTCCTGGAAATGGCATCACCTATGATCTTGGAGCCCATTTGATCGATCAAGTTATATTGCTTTTTGGTTTGCCCAACTGGATTCAGGCTGATATAAGAAAGCAAAGAAAAGGTGCGGTTGCTGACGATTACTTTGATATTACGATGGATTATGGTTCGCTCAAAGCGAGAGTAACTGCTGGAGCTTTGGTGAATGCGCCGACTCCTAAGTTTTTACTTTTAGGGAAAAATGGTTCCTATCAAAAGTTCGGTTTGGACGTGCAAGAGGCAGAATTTAAGCTAGGTAAAAAACCGGAAGGGCCTGACTGGGGTGTGGAAACTGAGGAGAAGTGGGGGAAATTATTCCTCAGTGAGGAAATTAAACTTTACGAAACAATTCCGGGAGATTATAGAATTCTTTACCAAAATGTAGCTGATGCTATTCTGAAAGGTTCTGATTTATTTATCAAAATACCTCAAGCTATCAGCGTTTTGAAGATAATTGAGGCCTCTTTTTTAAGCTCAAAAGATAAACGTACGATTACAAAGGAAGAAGGGAATTGGTAAGGAATTAAGTTTGGCTCTTTTATGGGGTAGGGGAATAGAAATAATCTAATACACCATGAAAAAAGTATTCTTATTAGTATTCACAGTTTTTTCATTTATCTCGATTTCACAAGCCCAAGTTTCAGTAGGTCTTAATTTTCAGACTTCAGATACATTTATTACAGTTGGTACCGATCCAGATAAAGAATTCTTCGGAGAAGCTAGACTTGGAATCGGCCATGATATCGGACTGGAATTGATGGGCGGCTATAACTTCGTTCGAAAAAGCGAAGTCAATGCCTATGTAGGGGCAGGCCTTGGATTGCTGGGAGACCATCACCACAAGCATCATGACGATCACAATGATATCTATGTTGCTATCCCTGTAGGCGTATTGATCAAACCGTTTAATACCAAAAACCTAGGCTTTTTGATAGAAGCAGCTCCGGTTATAGCAAACCATAACGATACTTATCTAAGAGGAGGAGTAGGAGTAAAATATACCTTTAGATAACACACATAACCACCAACCAACCAAAAAGGTCAACTCATCGCTGAGTTGACCTTTTTCAGTTTTAGAGAAGGCTTATTTGTTGTTTAGGAAAAAAGAGACGCCAAGGTTTAGAGTGGTTGCATCAAGATTAAATCTCCAAGAATTTGTCGGTCCTGAGGTGGAATAATCCTCTGTTTCAAGAGCACTAATATGAGTATATGCAAAGAAATTTGTTGATAGCTCAATTGCTAGCCAGTTTTTTGGGAAAAATGCTAAACCAGTAGATAGACTACCAGTAAAACGAAATTGTGTATTAGTAATAGATGTAGGATCTGAATTACCATCAGTCTGAGAATTCTCATTCTTAGACCAATTTGGACCAAAATCAATTCCACCGAAAGCAGAAAATTTATCCGATAGAGAGAAATACTTCTTTGCAAAAACAGAACCTCCAAAAATATAATTAATAGTTTCACTACTCCTTAGAGGGTTTGAGTTATTGATCTCGATTTTTGACTTATAAGTATTTGCCAAAAATGATACCCCAACTATCCAGTTTTCAGCAATTGAGTAACCTATTTTAGGTTCAATTCTAAATTCCTTATACCTCCTATTATTTGTATTTTGAGTTTGATAATAATAATCTTCTGTATTGCCGCTACTATAATTCATGCTTCCTCCCAGCATAATACTTCCTTTTTGGATCTGGGCATTAGCTGCAAAAGTGAAGAGTTGAAATACGAGTAAGCCAAGTAAGAATCTTTTCATTGGTAAAGGATTTAGTTTAGGTTTCAGAGTTACACGATATCTATAGTTTTTTAGTTATAGCATATTCTTCCAAACCCTCAAGACTTTCATTTTTCTACGTGAATTCATTCATTTTCCCTATTTTTGCGCCTATGGCAAAAACAGAAACTCCTGCGGAAAACGCGCAATTGAAAGATATTATTTCCCATGCCAAAGAGTATGGATTTGTTTACCCTAGTTCTGAAATCTACGACGGCCTTCAGGCTGTTTATGATTATGGAGCTTATGGTGTAGAGTTGAAAAACAACCTGAAACGCCTGTGGTGGGAAACCATGACAAGAGTTCAGGATAATATCGTAGGGATCGATGCAGCGATTTTTATGCACCCTACCACTTGGAAAGCTTCCGGTCACGTAGATTCATTCAACGATCCTATGATTGACAACAAAGACTCCAAGAAGCGCTACCGTGCGGATGTTTTGGTGGAAGAGCATGCTGCAGTTTTCGAAAGAGCTGGCGATATAGAAAAAGCAAATGCACTGACAGGCGCATTGGCAAGATTACTTGAGGCTGAGGATTTAGATGGCGTAAGAGATCTAATCACCAATGAAGGCATCAAATGCCCCATCAGCGGTACTTCCAACTGGACAGATGTTCGTCAGTTCAACCTGATGTTCTCAACTCAAGTAGGTTCTGTGGCTGAAGATTCCACTACAATTTACCTGAGACCAGAAACTGCTCAGGGTATCTTCGTGAACTTCCTGAATGTGCAGAAAACTGCCAGAATGAAGGTTCCTTTTGGAATTGCTCAGATCGGAAAAGCTTTCAGAAATGAAATCGTAGCCCGCCAGTTTATCTTCCGTATGCGTGAGTTTGAGCAGATGGAGATGCAATTCTTCGTCCGTCCTGGCACTGAGTTGGAATGGTACCAAAAATGGGCTGATATGCGTATGAAGTGGCATTTGGCACTTGGAACTCCTGCCGAAAAGTTGAGAAAGCATGATCACGAGAAGTTGGCTCACTATGCTAATGCAGCGATGGATATCGAGTTTGATTTCCCATTTGGATTCAAAGAAGTGGAAGGTATTCACTCCAGAACTGATTTTGATTTGAAATCACACCAGGAGTTCTCCAGAAAGAAGCAGCAATACTTTGATCCTGAGGTGAATCAGAATTACATCCCTTATGTGATCGAGACTTCAATCGGTGCTGATCGTTTATTCTTGTTGACGCTTTGCAATGCCTATACAGAGGAAAATACAGAAGAGAAAAGCAGAACTTATTTAAAACTTCATCCAGCTATTGCGCCTGTAAAAGCAGCTATTCTTCCTATTACGAAGAAAGATGGACTTCCAGAAAAAGGGAAAGAGATTGTGGAGTTGTTGAAATACGATTTCAATATCATCTATGAGGATGCTGCTTCTATAGGTAAGCGATATGCACGTCAGGATTTGATTGGTACGCCATTCTGTATTGCAGTAGATCATCAGACCCTAGAAGACAATACCGTGACCATCCGTCATCGTGATAACACTGAGCAGGAGAGGGTTCAAATCTCTGAGCTTCATGGAAGAATCGCTGAGGCGACTAGCTTTAGAAGAGTTTTTGAGAAGCTTTAATGTAGGATGCTTATTGTCCGATGACTGATGCAAAAGCCCGTTTGATTCGTCAGACGTGCTTTTTTCGGTTTCGTAGACTTATGCTTTGCCTCCTGTTTTAACTGAGTCATCAGGACATACTACAGAGCAATAACGAGTGCCAATCTAAAAGCTTCATGGCAGAATCGCTGAAGCAACTAGTTTTAGAAGGATATTTGAGAAGTTGTAAGAAACTAAAAGGCATAAAAAAACCTCTGAGATTACTCTCAGAGGTTTTTTTTAAACAAAAATTATGGTTTTGTAATTGGGCAACCAGAATAAACAATATTATCTAGATCTCCTTTTAATGAATATTCACCTTCATTAATATCTATAGTTCCTGGATCATCAACCAGTTCTACGCCATTTATGGCTACTACTTTAGCACCAGTCCAAATATTTGCCTTACCATCTTTTGCAGTAGAAGGACCACAATCAGGAACCAATCCTTCAAAAGCAAAAGTGGTAGGGTTCTCTGAAGAACAGCTAACATCACCTGTCCAATGGAATACAGTTCCATTTCCTGTTACTCTATAAATTTTTCCATCAGCACCTGTATATGAACCATTAGTTGGAATATCATTAATGATTTGTGGAAAAGTGAAGTCAATAGATACTTCAGCTTCTTCACTATAGTTATAAGAGAAAATTACATCTACATCTGACTCTCCAATTACTGGGGCAGAATAGGAGAAAGACTCATCGTCACACTCTTCGCTACAAATCTCATACAAATATCGAGTACCGGAGAAAATAACTGGATTATCCTCAGCAAAACTTGTTTCTGTAATAGTGAAGTCAAAAGAATCACCACATTCAACTTCAGAATAATCAAATTCAGGAGATTTATAATAAAAATTTACTGAGCTTGCCTCTTGGAGATAATTTCCAACTTTCTCTGTTGTGGAGCCAAATCCATAAACTCCAATAGATCCACTAAAAAACACAGCAGATTGTGCTTTTCCTGCTGTTTTAGAAGAAATTCCACTAACTTCATAATAAGCCATGTTATTTGGAAGAACTGTTAATTGCATCTGTAAAAAGACAGTTTTTTCATTTTGCCCTGATACTCTTACTTGATTTTTGCCCTCACCCCAATTATTTATGCCTTCTCTTTCTGCAGGAATACAAAATGCAGTTTCACAATCTATTTCATTTCCAAATGCAACGAATGCATTCTCAAATCCACTACTCGTTCCATAAGGATTCAATTTGAATCCCGACTGATCTGCTTTTTCCAAGGAATTAGTAAGATCTTCATTTTCGTAGGTAGCCATTTGGCTACAGGCTCCTAAGAGCATTGCTGACGTCACTAACGCCAACAATTTTGTGTTAAAAATTTTCATATAGGACAGTGTTATTTTAGGTACAACCGAATGTAAATGTTTTTTAAACGTAAAAAAATGCTATTCATAATATTTTCTTAAAATTATCTAACCTATTATGCTTTCTGTCTAAATAATTCTATCCTAATCTGGAAAAAAGGAAATTTCTATGTTAGCATTCATATGCTAGCCTGATTTCATAAATAGTAAACCCAGGACTAATATTTCTAATTTTTCACTTTAATAAATAGGAAGGTATCATCGTATTCATTTTGTAGGGAAGAATCGCTGAAGAAACTAGCATTAAAAGGGTCTTAGTGACTCTTTAATCAAATGAAAAAACCTCCCAAATTAGTTTAGGGAGGTTTTGTAGACTCTATGTCAGATTGAGCTAAGTATACTATTTGGCAAATTATTTCACTATTTCATTACTTTACCCACAAAGCACCATCCCGCTCATTTTTAAGTGTGGAGTTATCTATATATCGAAAAACGAATTGGTCTATCACCTCATCGGCTTTGGCAACAATAATTTTTTCTCCTCTTATTTTAAAAGTGGTTCTAAATATGATGTCTCCACTTGGGAGGATGTCTGCAACTCCATCAGGAGAAAGTGTCAGCGTGCTAGCACAACCTAATTCAGGATTATCGGCTGGATTACATCCTTCAGGAATGTAGGTATAGGTTCCTAAGATCTCCGGCTCGTCTATTTTTTCACAGGAAAAGAAAATTAATCCTAAAAGAGAAAGCAGTAGTAAGTTTTTCATAAAAAAGCAGTTAGGTATATTATTCATACGGAACCGACAGCTCGCCCGCTACAATCGGCCTAACTTTTTTAAAAATTCCTAGTTTAGGGTTTGAATAGAGTTTCATGACTAAGAAAGCACTCATCATAGGTTCGGGAATAGCTGGTATTGCAGCTTCAATAAGATTAGCGATAAAAGGCTACCACGTTGAAGTGTTTGAAGCTAACTCGTATCCTGGCGGAAAGCTTTCTGAAATTGAAATAGAGGGCTATAGATTCGATGCTGGGCCTTCACTTTTTACACTTCCTGAGCAAGTGGATGAGCTTTTTCGGTTGGCTGATAAAAGACCTGAGGATTACTTCGTATATAAAAAACTCGAATTAACCTGCCAATACTTTTGGGAAGATGGAACAAGCTTGAAAGCTTATGCTGATCTGGATCGATTTGCTGAGGAAGTGCAAACCAAGCTTGGAGAGCCAGCATCAAGCATTCGTGATTCACTCAGACAATCAGCCTTTATTTACGACAGTTTAGCTCCACTATTTATGAACCGCTCGCTTCATAAATTGGATACCTGGACTAATCCCCAAGCATTGAAATCCTATATGAAGATGGGAAAGTTGGGGATTTTCTCTACTATGAATGAGGCGAATAGAAAGCAATTTTCTCATCCGAAATTGGTGCAGCTATTCAATCGATATGCTACTTATAACGGGTCAAATCCTTTTGAGACACCGGCGACGCTGAATATTATTCCTCACTTGGAATTTAATATTGGGGCATTTTTCCCAAAAAAAGGCATGCATGATATCACGCAAAGTCTTTATAAGCTTTCATTAGAACTTGGAGTGAAATATCATTTTGGCCATAAAGTGGAAAAGATCTGGGTAGAAAATGGCGAGGCAAAAGGTATTAGGGTAAAAGGGAAGGATGAGTTCGCGGATCTGGTGGTGAATAATATGGATATGGTCAATGCCTATAAGACCATTTTGAAAGAAGAGAAGCAACCTAAGCTTTTACTCAAGCAACCAAAATCTAGTTCTGCTCTTATTTTCTATTGGGGAATAAAGCGGGATTTTCCTGAGTTGGATCTCCACAATATTTTCTTTTCGGATAATTACTCCTTGGAATTCGAGCATATTTTCAAACGCGGTACGATCTACGACGATCCCACGATCTATGTGAATATCACTTCTACGCATAAATCTGACGATGCTCCAGCGGGATGCATGAATTGGTTTACCATGATCAATGTTCCTAATAACCAAGGTCAGGATTGGGATAAAATGATTGAAGAGGCCAAAAGAAACATTCTGCACAAACTTAATCGTATCCTGAGAACTGATGTGGAGTCGCTGATCGAAGTAGAGGAAATCCTTGATCCAAGGGCAATTGAATCGAAAACATCCTCAGCTCAAGGTGCACTTTATGGTAATAGCTCCAATAACAAGTTTGCGGCTTTCCTTCGCCATGCGAATTATTCTTCTTCGATAAAAAATTTATACTTCTGCGGAGGATCTGTGCATCCGGGCGGTGGAATTCCTCTTTGTTTGCTTTCGGCGAAAATTATGAGTGAGATGATAGAAGAGTAGTAGGCAGTTTACAGTCACAGTCGCAGAACAGGGAGAAATAGTTTTTACTTCATTGCGAGGAGGAAGTATGGCGACGTGGCAATCTCACAATGGTTCAAGCCTCATGACTTGGACCTAAAATAATGAAGTCTTCAGACTTCTATCAGTTTAGATAATCAGCGGCAGTCTGAAGACTGCAATGAAATAGGCGCAAGCCTGCCTGCTGCAGGCAGGTATATAGACTTGCGCCAAACCTGCGGACAACAAAACTGCGACTGATCACTGCGACTGATCACTGATCAATCCCTCAATTGCCTCTTTCACCAAATCCATCTCAAACCCCTTGCTCATCAAATACTGCGTGACTTTAAATTTCTTCTTGTAAGTCTCGGGTTCACTTGTGGTTTCCCACTTTTTTTCTGTCTGGGATAAAAGTGTGTCGTAATACTCTTCAGGATCGATTTCAGTCATGCCTTTTCGGATGAGGTCTTCTGAGATTTCGCGCATTTTCAACTCCATGCGAATTCTGTTCCTGCCCCATTTTTTCAGCCTGAATTTGCCACGTGCAAAAGATCTCGCATAACGCTCCTCATTCACAAATTCTTCTGCTATCAATTCCGAAATTATTTTCTCCGCAGGTTCATCTTTGATACCTTTTTCATAAAGTTTCCGCCGAACCTCCCATGGACAACGCTCCTGATAGGCACAGAAAGTTGTTAGCTTTTCAAAAGCTTCTTCCTGCGACCAGGAGTTTTTTCCTGACTCATTTGGCTTATATTTTCCCCAACTGGACATTTTCCGTAATTTTAAACCAAATTATAGCGAATCCCTTTTTTATCAAACCTTATTAAATTTTCAAAATTCATTATGCGTAAGAAAATCGTAGCCGGCAACTGGAAAATGAACATGACTTTCGAAGAAGGTCAGACCCTTACTTCCGAAATATTAAACATGATGAAGGACGAGCATTCCGGCGAAGCTATCGCTGTGCTTAACCCTCCTTTCCCACATATTTTCCCAGTCAAAAAACTTATAGGACAAGCAAAAGGTGTTTTTATCGGAGCTCAGAACTGTTCTGATAAAGAAGCTGGAGCATTCACAGGTGAAGTTTCTGCAAAGATCCTAGCTTCTTTTGGAGCACAATATGTGATCATCGGTCATAGCGAACGCCGTGAATATTTCAAAGAAAGCAATGAGATGCTTGCTGCCAAAGTAAAACTCGCTCTTGCGAATGGCTTAACTCCAATCTTCTGCTGTGGGGAATCTCTTGAAATCAGAACTGCAGGTACCCATGAGCCAAATGTGAAATTCCAATTGACAGAAGGTCTTTTTGACTTGAGCCCTGAGGATTTCTCCAAGATCGTTATTGCGTATGAGCCGATCTGGGCAATTGGTACGGGCAAAACAGCAAGCTCTGAGGAAGCTCAGGACATGCATGCGGCCTTGAGAAGACACATCGCTTCTAAATACGGAAAAGACATCGCTGAAAACACTTCCATCCTTTATGGAGGTAGCTGTAATCCAAAGAATGCACAGGAGCTTTTCGCAAAGCCTGATGTAGATGGAGGATTGATCGGTGGAGCATCGTTGAAGTCCCGTGACTTCGTAGATATTATCAAATCATTCTAAGAAAAAATGGATTACCTGGAGTTTAAAATCAAGTGCCTGGAGCAATTCCGGGAAATCCTTATCGCCGAACTATCCATGATAGGCTTTGATTCCTTCCTCGAAACTGAGGAGGGAATCGATGCTTATACACTAGAGTCAGATTTTGATCGTGCAGCTTTCGATGAAGTGATAGCTCAATATAAAGTTGATGCCGAAATCACTTTGGAAGAAGGCCTGATGCCTAAGGTCAACTGGAATGAGGAATGGGAAAAAAATTACGATCCCATTGCCGTTGATGATCTGGTTTACGTGAGAGCGTCTTTTCACCCAAGCAAGCCTGAGTTCAAACACGAGATTGTAATCAATCCCAAAATGTCTTTTGGGACAGGTCATCATGCGACTACTTTCCAGATGCTTCGTCATCAAGGTCAGATAGACCACCAAGGAAAGCGTGTGTTGGATGTGGGTTCAGGAACTGGAATCCTTGCCGTAATGGCGCATTTACTCGGAGCTAGTGAAATCGAAGCTTTTGATATCGATGATTGGTGTGTGGATAATGGAAATGAGAATTTTGACTTGAATGGATTAACCACCCGAATGGAGTTGGGGACGATCAGAGAAGTAAATCCGCAGCGTGAATTCGATATCGTTTTGGCCAATATCAATAAGAATGTGTTGCTAGACGAGATGAACATTTATGCTGGTTTGTTGAAGCCACAAGGGTTTTTGTTACTCAGTGGGTTTTACACAGAGGATATTGATGATTTGGATGCTTGCGCAACGCCACTTGGCTTGGAGTTGATTTCTCAGGAAAGCAAGGACAACTGGGCAGCATTGATTATGAAGAAAGCTTAAGTGAGACATTAGACTTAAGACGAAAGACTTAAGACTTTCCCACATTAACACTTTACAACTTTATAACCTTAATGACCGAACTGATTATTTACGCCGTCGTTTTTGTCTTGCTAATTGGACATTGTCTTTTTGCAGGAAAAATGTATCGTGCTGTGCATGAGGATTCCAGCTTAACTTTGACTGAGAAAAACGACTGGAAGCTTAAAGCACTTATTTTCCCGGTATATTTTTGGGGAAAATATAAAAAAGCAAAAAGCTAGTATTTTTTGCTTTCAAGTAAACTTTTAGGCTGCTATAG
Organism: Algoriphagus winogradskyi; assembly: GCF_900182815.1. GTDB lineage: Bacteria > Bacteroidota > Bacteroidia > Cytophagales > Cyclobacteriaceae > Algoriphagus > Algoriphagus winogradskyi. Next base: position 438,872 of record NZ_FXUA01000002.1, read on the forward strand.
CCGATTATAGAACCAGTACTTTTAATTATAAAATCACAAGAAACTTAGTTTACTAAATTAGCTTCATGGAGTACCTCTGGAAACAAAAGCCCAAAACCTCACAACCAGCAATAGATCAGCTGAGCAAGGAGATCAATGTCAATCCGACATTGGCCAATATGCTGATAAACCGAGGGGTGGAGAGTTTTGAGCAGGCGAAGAGTTACTTCCGCCCTTCCTTGGTGATGCTTCACGATCCTTTTCTGATGAAGGATATGAGGGAGGCTGTGGATAGAATTCAGGAAGCCATTGCTAAGGAGCAAAAGATTATGGTCTATGGTGACTATGATGTGGATGGCACGACTGCAGTTGCGCTGATGTATGGATTTTTGAAAACCTTCTACCCTGATGTGGTATTTTATATTCCAGATCGTTACAAAGAGGGTTACGGTATTTCTGAGAAGGGCGTTCGTTTCGCAGCAGATAATGATATTAAGTTGATTATCGCGCTCGATTGCGGGATCAAGGCAATTGAAAAGGTGGCTTTGGCTACTAAATTAGGTGTTGATTTTATCATTTGTGATCACCATACGCCTGGCGAGGAGCTTCCCGCGGCAGTGGCAGTTTTGGATGCCAAGCGTAAGGATTGTGATTACCCATATAAGGAATTGAGTGGTGCAGGCGTTGGTTTCAAACTGATTCAAGCTATTGCCATGAAGCGTGGGATGGAAAGTTCCCAGTTGGACGCCTATTTGGATTTGGTTGCGGTGAGTATCGCTGCCGATATCGTTCCTATTACAGGAGAAAACAGAATTCTTGCCTATTACGGCCTGGATCGATTGAATAATACCCCACGTCCAGGATTGAAGGCATTAATGCTAAGTAGCAATCTCGAAAAGGACATTGGGATTTCTGATGTGGTTTTCAAAATCGGTCCGAGAATTAACGCTTCCGGAAGACTCGAGCATGCAAAAGCATCAGTAGAATTACTAATTTCATCAGACTTGGAAGGCGCGATGGAGCGAGCCAAAGTCGTGGATGAAGTGAATGCAACCCGAAGGAATTTTGACGAAAATATCACAAAGGAAGCTTTTGAAATGATTGCTTCCCGGGAGGAATTGGTAGAATGGAATTCTACCGTACTCTTCAAAGATGATTGGCACAAAGGCGTAATTGGAATCGTAGCTAGTCGTTGTATTGAAAAGTATTATCGACCTACTATTATTTTGACGGAGTCAAATGGCAAAGCTACAGGAAGCGCCAGATCGGTTGTGGACTTTAATATTTACGAAGCAATAGAAGAATGTGCTGATTTGCTTGACCAATTTGGAGGGCATATGTATGCGGCAGGATTGACACTTCCGGTGGAAAATGTACCAGCATTTCAGGAGAAATTTGAGGCGGTGGTGAAGAGTAGAATCGAGGAAGTTCATCGCAAGCCAGTGATAGAAGTTGACGATGAATTGCTTTTAGATCAGATTAATTACAAGTTTTATAATATCTTGAAGCAAATGGCGCCATTTGGTCCAGGAAATACAGAGCCAATTTTCCGAATCTCAAATGTTTACGCGGAAGATGTGACAGTCTTAAAGGATAAGCATCTGAGGTTCAAAATAGTACAGGATGGTCAGGTGACTACACCGGTTTGTCTGGGATTTGGAATGGCAGATCGGACCAAAGATCCTGACTTGACCACCGTAAATATGCTTCGCGGAAAAATGCGATTTGATATAGTTGCTGAAATGAGAGAAAATGTATTTCGCGATAAGAGCAGTTTGCAACTCTACGTGAAAGACATCAAATTTGATTGATATGATTCTTCGTGCCGAACATTTAGTAAAAATCTACAAAGGTCGCCGGGTGGTGAATGACATCTCTGTGGAAGTTAGTCAAGGTGAAATTGTAGGACTTTTAGGACCTAATGGTGCTGGAAAAACCACTTCATTTTACATGATTGTAGGCTTGATTCAGCCGAATGAAGGCAAAATTTTTCTCGAAAATGATGATATCACGAGTCTTCCTATGTACCGCAGAGCAAAGCAGGGAATAGGATATTTGGCTCAGGAAGCGTCGGTTTTTCGTAAACTTTCGGTAGAAGAAAATATCATGGCTGTCTTGGAAATGACCAAAATGCCAAAGCAACAACGCAAAGAAAAAGTAGAGAGCCTTCTGGAGGAATTCAGCTTAACTCACGTACGCAAAAATTTGGGAATGGTACTTTCCGGAGGTGAAAGAAGAAGAACTGAGATCGCTAGAGCATTGGCTGTTGACCCGAAATTTGTGCTGTTGGATGAGCCTTTTGCAGGTGTGGATCCCATTGCTGTGGAGGAAATCCAGACTATCGTTGCAAAGCTAAAAACCAAAAATATTGGTATTTTGATCACTGATCACAATGTGAATGAGACTTTGTCCATCACTGATAGAGCATACTTAATGTTTGAAGGTAAGTTGCTAAAGGCTGGAACGGCGGAAGAACTTGCCGCCGATGAGCAAGTGAGAAAAGTGTATTTAGGATCTAATTTCGAGTTGAAACGAAAAGTTTTTAATTAATGGCGGTTCTGAATTCCTTTATGACCTGGATTTTTAGGAGTCGTCTTGGTCAAATCGAAAATTTCAAGCACAATCCAATTGCTGTTCAGGAGGCAATTTTTAAGGAGCTTTTGGAAGCTGGAAAAAATACAGATTTTGGAGTTGAGCATCGATTTTCGGAGATAAAGTCCTATGCAGATTTTGCACGCAGAGTACCTATAAGAAACTACGATAGCTTCAAGCCATTCATCGATAAGACGATGGAAGGTAAGGATAATGTGATATGGAATCGGGAAATAGAATGGTTTGCTAAGTCCTCGGGAACAACTGCAAGTCGTAGCAAGTACATTCCAGTGACACATGAAAGCCTGGAAGAATGTCATTATAAAGGAGGAAAGGACATGGTGGCGCTTTACATGGCCAATTATCCTGACTCCAGAATGTTTGCCGGAAAGACATTAACCATAGGTGGAACTCTTGATAACAACCCACTGAATCCTCAAGGAACTGCAAGAGCTGGAGACATCTCTGCGGTGATCATGGAGAACCTACCATTTTGGTCGTATTTTGTCCGAACTCCATCCAAGGAAACTGCTTTGATGGGAGAATGGGAAGCCAAGATTGAAAAAATGGCTCGCGAAACCATGGATGAAGATGTGACGTGCATGGCTGGAGTTCCTACTTGGACTATTGTTCTTTTGCAAAAAGTCTTGGAGCTCAAGAAAGCCAAGAACATTACAGAAGTTTGGCCAAATCTTGAGATTTTCTTCCACGGTGCGGTTGCTTTTGGGCCATATAGAAGTCTTTTCAAGGAGCTTATTCCTTCAGAAAAGATGCGTTATATGGAAACCTATAATGCTTCGGAAGGATTTTTTGGGATTCAGGATCAGAAAGATTCTGATGAGTTATTACTGTTGTTGGATTATGGGATTTTCTATGAATTTATTTCCATGGAAGAGTGGGATAATGAAAATCCAGAAGTGATTCCTTTGTCTCAAGTAGAAGTTGGTAAGAATTATGCTTTAGTGATAACTACTAACGGTGGACTTTGGCGATATAAAATTGGTGATACGGTGAAATTCACTTCCACCTCACCTTATCGATTTAGAATTTCAGGACGGACACGTCATTTCATTAATGCATTTGGCGAGGAAGTGATTGTGGAAAATGCCGAAAAAGCGATCCAATTCGCCGCTGAGCATACAGATGCTATGATTTCTAATTTCACAGCTGCTCCAGTTTATTTTGATGGTTCTGGATCAAAGGGGGCTCATGAATGGGTTGTGGAATTTCAAAAAGAACCTGCTGATCCAAATGAGTTTAACAGATTAGTGGATGAGCATTTACGAGAAATAAATTCTGACTACGATGCCAAGCGCCATAAAGGCCTGGCATTGATAGAACCAATCATCCATCATGCTCCACATGGCTTATTTGAGAAGTGGATGCGGAAACGAGGTAAACTCGGAGGTCAACATAAAGTGCCTAGATTGTCTAATTCCAGAGAATACCTTGACGAGCTTTTGGAAATGATTCAAAGCGCAGAAGCACAGTAGTACTTTTCTAGTTAGCCTAGAACAACGAAGCCCGACGATTAATCTCGCCGGGCTTCATTTATAAACTTTCAGCTTTTAGCATTTAGCTTTCAGAATTTAAACCTCCATTCCTTTATCCCGCATCTTTTTAAACTCATCAAATCTTCTGAAGATAGCTACGGTGAATCCAGCAAGCATAATGATTGTTCCTATCCAAAGGATATTGATATAAGGCTTCACTATAGCCTTCATTACCACATAGTCTTTTTGATATTGATTGACCTTGAAGACAAACTTATTTTCCTCAGGCAAGATGTTTTCAAGACTTACTTTGATCCCAAGCTCATTATCTACTACTGGTAGCTTCCCAACTTGGTTGTTTCTGATAATGAATGTTGGCTGAATCGATTTCTCTACGTCGTAATCAAGAATTCGAAGATTCGCTCGTACTGCTACGTCGCCTTCTTGCAGCACATATCCATCCAATTCCTTCAGGACATCAGCTCCGTCAAAGTAGGTAACATAATCTGCGATGTGGAACTGCTCACCTGGAGCAACTTCATAAACCTCATCTTCTTTCCAATCCGGATCCTCAGAATCATTCATGGCAGCCACATACGTATAAAGATCCTTGTCTATAAAGATCCTAGACGCTGGGGACGAAATCAATCCCCCCATGCCTTCATTGAACTGAGACATTGGGCTAAGCGAAAACTTCAGTACTTCGTTTTGATAATATTCGATCTGGAAGTAGTCATTTTCTTCCAAGACGATGTCTACTTTATCGCCTTTCTTGAAGTAATCTTTATAATCCTCCAAAGCGAGGGCTTCATTTACTTTACCTGTTGGTTCCAAAATCTTGGCAGGAACATATTCTGAGATACCTTTTACCTTCTTCTGACGACCACGGTAGATCACTGTATAGTCCTTCATCTGAGTTGGTTTATTGATCCAAAGCAACACATGCTCCTTATTCAATTCATCTTCCCAACTATTACTATAAGTCAAGCCTGACATATTTATAGAAATGGTATCTGAATACCCAGAGCTAAACATGATACCTATTAGAATCATACCCAAACCAATATGTGCCAAAGAACCACCTGCTAATTTGAAAGTTGATTTCTTTAGGATTTTGGCTAAAATCACCGAATTGGCAGTGATCGTAAATGTACCGGCAAGTACGATGATCATGTATTGCCAATCAAAAACTTTCGCCAAGACTATAATCGCTGCAGAAAGTAAAACCGAAATGATGTAAGGAGTCAAAAGCGCGTCTTTTAGTGCTTTCTTATCCATTTTTTGCCACCAGAAAAACTGACCAACAGCAGTAAGCATAGCTAGAGCCACGGCAAACCAAAGTTGGAATTTTGTATAAAACTCAATCTGATCGGCTGGGGGAGCCATATTGGAAATGCCTCCAAAGCTTTCCACCATCGCATTCCATGCAGGAATAGAAGTAGGAAGAATTACCTGAAACGCCATCAAGGCAAGCGTTGTTGCACCGATAAACACCCAGAATTCACGGGAGTAAACAGAGGCTTCTTTTTCTGAAGTAGGAATATTTTTCCAATGAATCACGCAAAGAACCACTGCTACCACAAGGAAAAATAGCATATAAATTAGTAACTGACCAGAAAGCCCAAGGTCGGTGAATGAGTGAACTGAAGCATCTCCCAATACACCTGATCTCACTAGGAAAGTGGCATAAAGTACCAAAATGAAAGTCATGATCACCAAGACAATGGAAGTCTTCAGCGCAGTTGCACTTTTCTTATAAGTGATCATCGTGTGAATGGATGCCACTAAGATTAGCCATGGTACATATACCGCATTTTCCACTGGGTCCCAGTTCCAATAGCCTCCAAAGTTCAGGGTGACATAGGCCCAATAAGCACCCATAATAATGCCCATACCTAAAATCATGGCAGAGAAAATTGCCCATGGTAAAGCTGGACGAATCCATTCAGAGTATTTTTTGGTCACCAATCCACCCATCAAAAAGGCGAAGGGAACCAAAGTAGAAGCATATCCTAAGAATAAGGTTGGCGGGTGAATCACCATCCAGATATTTTGCAAAAGCGGATTTAAGCCTGTTCCGTCTTCAGGAACGAAATCAGGATTCATCTGGAAAATCGGCGCCTGAGTAGCATCTCTCAAGAGAATGAAAGGAGAACTACCGATTTTCAAATCACCAATCACCACGCCCAAAATCATGGAAACCAAGAATGCCTGAACTAGTGCAAAAACCACCATTACAGGAGCTTCCCAGAATTTATTAGTGAAAATAAGGATGGTTCCTAAGACTACATTCCAAAAGATCCAAAGAATAAAAGCACCCTCTTGACCCTCCCAGAAGCTGGAAATCATGTAGTGAACTGGGAGCGCTTCAGAACTGTGGGAATACGCATAAAAATACTCAAATCGGTGATTGTAGATGATCTCAAAAAGTGAAAAAGCAATCATCACAGCAGAGATGCCGTGAACTCCAAAGCTGATTCTGCTGAATCTTCTCCAACTGGCTTTCTCTAGTTCGTTAGCTTGGAAATACTGAATGTAAGCGTATGCGGTAGTCAGTGCACTGACAAAGGCCACTATGGTCATGAAGTGGCCAAGATTACCGATAAAGGTATTGATCATGGATTTGTTATTCTAACTGAGCTTAACTCACATTCCTGCCGACTGAACTTCAGTTTCTTGGTATTTGGAAGGGCATTTCATTAGGATCTTATCGGCAATAAAGATTTCATCATTCTTATAAGAACCAATTACTACCACAGATTCTGAACGGGTAAAATCCGCAGGTACTGGCTCATTGTAAAACACTTCCTGCTCCACTCCTTCGTTGTCAACCAACATGAAAGTGAAAGAAACCTTGTCTTCTCTTACATTTAATCCAGTGACTTCTCCACTCGCGTCTTTTTTCAGCTGACCTACGACATGGATAGCTTTGTCGTTTCCGTCCTGCTTCATTTCTTTAGCAGTGGTGAAGCTTTCGTAGCTACTTGCATCACCTATAGAAGTCATGATGATTACAATGGCAACTGCAATAATTCCTAATCCTATTATATGTCCTGTTTTCATCTTTATTGAATTTTAGGAATGAAGATTTTTTTCAAGCTTACTGATCTTGCGGTCAGTGCTGATTAGATAAACAGTGATTCCTGCAAAGATTATCACTATCACACCCACAAGAACATAAATTTTGCCGTTGGAGCGCATGACGTCTGCCATTTCCACTGAATTATTTGAGTAGTCAGCTTCTGTGACAGGAATTTTCTCTTGTGCCAAAGCAGAAAGACTGAAAACCAAAAGAGCTATAGTTAATAATTTTTTCATGTGTTTATTATTGATTTGAATTGGCCACATGGAATCTCGCATGGTTTATTATCATTCCTACTTGTCTTGTTCCTATCATGCTCGATTTCATCAATCAGGAATTAATCATTCTGTCTTCAATTGTCCTTTCCACCCTACGCATTCTGACGCGTACAGTTGCGATCCAGCTACCTAAAAGTGTCCATCCGATAATCGCCGGATAAAACACTACACGAAGTTTGGAATCCAAATCATACGCATTGAAGCCGGGGTTTCCACCATTTCCTGGGTGCAAACTGTCTGTTAGTCTTGGTAATACGAAGATAAGGGGAATAAAAGCAGCGAATGCGAAAATGTTATAGATGGCTCCGATTCTAGCTCTCTGCTGAGAATCAGAAAGAGAATTTCTTAACACTAAATATGCGAAATACATTAGTATCCCAATGGCCGCAGCATTTTGCTTGGGATCGCTACTCCAGTAATCTCCCCAGGTAAATTTTGCCCAGAGCATTCCGGTTACTATTCCCAAAACTCCAAAAAGAATTGCTGAGTTGGTGAATTCTATAGCCAAATCATCATTTCTAATGTCATTAGTTCGGAGATACTTGATGCTGTAGTACACTGAGATCACCAGCATCAGGATCATTCCAAACCACATGGTCACGTGGAAGTGAAGAGCACGGATTGTTTCGTTGAGGATAGGAAGTCGAGGTGCTTCCATCAGCAAGCCTGCGATTAGCGTGTACAGCAGCAGGGCGATTGCAAGAATTTTCCACCAGGATTGGCGCATAGGGCATTTTTGCTAATTCAAGCGCAAAAATAAGTCATAAGTTCCTGAAAACGCTGCTTTTTGTGAAGTCTTTTGAGGGGATTTAGGATATTAGATTTACGATTTACGAGATCTACAGAACTTCAAGCATTCTTATTTATCTCAGACTTTCTCTGGAAAGAATTAATGCTTGACAGTAAAATTATTTTTATGTGTATATTTAGTGAAATCGTACACATTATGAGAACGAATATTGAAATAGATGAAAAGTTAATGGATGAGGCCATGAAGGCTTCTGGTTTGACTACAAAAAAGGCCACTGTAGAAGAAGGTTTGCGGTTAATTCTTAGGTTGAAAAAGCAGAAACGAATCAAAGAGTTTCGCGGAAAAATGAAGTGGGAAGGTGATTTGGATAAAATGAGAATCGATTCATGATTTTGGTGGATTCTTCTGTTTGGATAGATTACTTCAACGGGCAAGAGAATGTGCAAACAGATTTTTTAGATAGGTCACTAGGAACAGAAATTATATGCACGGGCGATTTGATTATGACTGAGGTTCTCCAGGGTTTTACTTCTGATAAAAGCTTTTCAGAAGCATTAGATATTTTTGAAGACCTGCATTTCTTCCATTTTGGAGGAAAAGAGTTAGCGGTTGAAACGGCCGTACATTTTAGACTTTTAAGAAAAAAAGGAGTTACTGTGCGAAAAACTATTGATTCTGTCATTGCTACCTTTTGTATAAAAAACGAAATTGAGCTTTTACACAACGACAAAGATTTTGAACCTTTTGTGGCTTATCTTGGGTTGAAGTCGATTTTTTGAAATTTTAAATAATGAATGATGAATTTCCAATAGCGAAGACTACGATCTCCACAAATAAGGAAACAGAATATATCCTGTCACGGCAACTATCGCATTGATCGCTAAAAGTGTAAAAAGATAATCCATACTTACACTCCAATCTAATCCGTCCATCGCATTTTTGGAAATGCGGATGGCCATAAGCAAAATCGGGATAATTACTGGAAAACTAAGAATCGCCATTAGCGTTGCATTATTCCCTGCTTTGGAAGCAATTCCACTAACCATCGTCAAACTTGCTGAAAAGCCTAAAGCACCCAAAACTAAATTCAGGATAAATAAGCCTTGGTCCTGAACTGGATTTCCCAAGATCACTGAAAAAACTCCATAGCCCAGAAGTGCTAGTATGAGAGTTAGACCGGTATTATAGATTATTTTAGAAAGGATGATTGATTCAGGAGAAGCAATCATATAGTAATAGAGTTGGCGACCTTGATGCTCCTGGACAAAGCTTTTGGCAACTGCATTCACAGCAGAAAACAGAATAATGATCCAATACAAGGCATTCCAAGTGGGTTCTGAAATATTCCCCTCTCTAGCTCCTACACTTAAATACGTGATAAAAACTGCCGAAACCACATAAAGCAAAATCCCATTCAGCGCGAATTTCTGTCGCCACTCTAAGGTGACTTCCTTGCTAATCAGAACTGAGATTTCTTTCCACATCGCCCAAAGGTAAGTCAGAAGTATGAAGTGAGAAATCTAAAATCGTGAAATTTCAGATTTTTCACTTTTGATTTCTGACTTTCGTTTCTGCCAAATTGACATCAATTCTCCTTTGGAACAACAGTTGCAATTCTGAGCCCGACAAACATTGTGTTTAACTAAACTAATTTATAGCCATGCAGGAAAAAGGCACGATCTCGATCCATACCGAGAACATTTTCCCGATTATCAAGAAGTTTCTCTATTCTGATAACGAGATTTTTCTAAGAGAACTCGTTTCTAACGCTGTCGATGCGACTCAAAAAATTAAGCGTTTAGCGACATTAGGTCAGTACACAGGCGAACTTGGTGACACTACGGTGGAAGTAAGTTTCGATGAGAAAAAGAAAACCATTACCATCTCTGACCATGGTCTTGGGATGACTGCTGAGGAGATTAAAAAGTATATCAACCAGGTGGCATTCTCCGGAGCAGAGGAATTTGTCGAGAAATTCAAAGACGCTAAAGATGCCAATGAGATCATCGGTAAGTTTGGTTTAGGTTTCTATTCGGCATTTATGGTCGCTGATACTGTAGAAATTGATACACTTTCATACCAAGAAGGAGCAGAAGCTGCTAAGTGGACTTGTGATGGTTCTACCTCTTTCGAAATTTCCAAAGGAAAGAGAAAAGAGCGCGGGACGACTATTACCCTTCATATCAATAAAGATTCTGAGGAATTCCTGGACAAATGGAAGCTTCAGGGAATTTTGGACAAGTACGCGAAGTTCCTTCCTGTTCCGATCAAATTTGGTACTAAAACCGAATCTGTAGAAGATGGAGTGGATGACAAAGGCGAGAAGAAATGGAAGTCAGTAGAAGTTGACAACTTTATTAATACTACTGCTCCGATCTGGACTAAGTCTCCAAGTGATCTGACTGATGAGGATTACCTTAAATTTTACAAGGAGCTGTATCCAATGTCCGAGGATCCACTTTTCTGGATTCACCTGAATGTGGATTATCCATTCAACTTGACGGGGGTGTTGTATTTCCCGAAAGTGAAAAACGAATTCGAACTTCAGCGAAACAAGATCAAATTATTCAGCCGTCAAGTGTTTATCACAGACGAAGTGAAAGACATCGTTCCTGAGTTCCTGATGTTGCTTCATGGGGTGATTGACTCTCCGGATATTCCACTGAACGTATCCCGAAGCTTCTTGCAGGCGGATAGCAACGTGAAAAAAATCAACTCGTACATCACGAAGAAAGTAGCGGATAAGCTTGCTGAGCTTTATAAAAAAGACAGAACGGCTTACGAGCAAAAATGGGGGGATATCGGACTTTTCGTGAAATACGGAATGATCTCTGAGGAGAAATTTTACGAGAAAGGGAAAGACTTCGCATTACTTAAAAATACAAATGGCGAATTCTTCACTATCGAAGAATACCAGTCTAAAATAAAGCCAAATCAAACAGACAAGAATGAGCAAACGGTCATTTTGTATGCAACTGATTTGGAAAAGCAGGATGGATTTATCCAATCTGCCAATAAGAAAGACTACGATGTCTTGGTGATGGATTCACCGATTGACAGTCACTTTATCCAAAACTTAGAATCCAAACTGGAGAAAACGCAACTCAAGCGTGTGGATGCTGATGTGGCTGAGAAGCTGATCCAGAAAGATGAAACTTACGCCAACTTGCTAACTGAAGATCAGAGCAAGGAAGTGAAGGAAATCTTCGATAAAGCGATCAACAACAAGACTTACTCGGTAGAAGTGGAAGGCTTGAGTCCTGAGGAACTTCCAGTGACAATCACCATGGAGGAATTTATGAGAAGAATGAAGGAAATGGCCGCGACTGGTGGAGGAGGAATGGGCTTCTACGGTTCTCTTCCTGACGCTTACAAAGTAGCGGTGAACGGAAATCACCCTGTAGTGGACAAAGTCCTGAAAGCAACGACTGAAGAAGAAAAGATCAAAATAGCTAAACAGTCATTTGATCTGGCACTTCTTTCCCAAGGCTTGCTTACTGGTAAAGACCTGACTGCATTTGTGAAGAGAAGTGTGGAATTGTTATAATAGATACCGGCAAATCTCCAAAGGTTTTGAACCCTTGGAGAGTTTGATTATCTAAAAATCCCCGAGAAGCTCGGGGATTTTTTGTTGTATTGATTTTTCAAACTTAAAACTATGCAGTTTAAAACCGGTTTTGTGTTTTTGTTAATTAATTGAACTATAATAGGTTATGAATATCATTATACTGTGAACTAAAAATAAAATTGCTGATTATCAGCTGGTTAACTAAAACTCTAAAATATTTTTAAACTAAAATTTGGTTTTATAAATGGGGGGGGTATGTTTAGTTCAGGTTTAAGGCGCTGAGGACTTTTTAATCAATCTTTGTAATTTTTAATCAATGAGTCTATGTTAAACGAACTAAGAAAAACATTTGTTATTTGTGGAATTTACGTGACCTTCATTCTATCATTTTCTTTTATTCAATCTCAGAAGAAGTAGAATTTGAGTCGTCAATGGATGAAAGAAAAAGGTTAGAATTGTTTGATACTTTTAAAAGAAGCATTAGTGTAGCACGCAATGAAATTATGGCGTCAAATAATGTAAGTAATGTTTCCCGTTTGAATCAAGAAGAGCTTGCTATGGTATTAGAAGGAGAAATCAGACCTGTGGCAACTAATATTTTGTACTATTACGGATTTTCTGACCAAGAGATCATTGAAGAATTTGGTAGCCTCGATTCACCTGATATTTCATTGACAGCACAAGTAATTGTTCTTCTGGAAGAAGAATTGGCTCAAAATAGGTTGATTTATTTTTTAGATGAATCTGATATATACTATTCCAGTTTATTTGGAATAAGTTCTGCACTTGCTCAATCAGATACAATTGGAGGTTGCTTAGCTGATGCAGTAGGCATATCCGCTGTTTTCGCTGTTCTGGAAGGTGGAGCAAACAAAAAAATGAAAAAGGCAGCAATCAGAAAGGCAATCCGGAAGGTGGTTGGTAGGAGTCTGGGGGTTATTGGAACTACCTTGGCTGTATATGACTTTTCAGACTGTATGGGTTGGTTATGATTGAGTATATGAATTGGGAAAATTTTAAGTTGATACTTTTTATAATTGGATTGATTCTTTCGTCAATTCAGCTGTATGAAAGAAAAAAGGAAAAAAAGAAGGTTTCATTTCTTTCCATTTCTCTAGTTATCTTATTCTTAGCTTTGATCCTAGGGAGATTTTTATAAAATGGTTACTGCTTTTGTAAAGAGAAGTGTGGAATTGCTTTAAGAACAAGCTATTATTTATAAATATTAAAACGGGTATGGTTTCATACCCGTTTTTTTTGCCATATTTATTAAAGCCTAGTACGGTACTAGGGTATTCCACGAAAAAGAGTATTTTTGATCTATGCTTTCTAAAAAGACCAAATACGCCCTACATGCCCTGACTTATCTTGGAAGACACAAAGATGAGAAGACAGTTCTTATTCAGGAGATTGCCGAAGAGCATGGGATTTCCCATAAGTTTTTGGAGAATATCCTTTTGGAACTCAAAAAAGCAGGAATGCTCGGAAGTAAAAAAGGAAAAGGCGGAGGCTATTACTTAATCAAGGAACCCAAAGATATTCCGCTTTCGCGGGTGATCCGCTTATTGGATGGCCCAATTGCTTTACTTCCTTGTGTGAGTTTAAACTACTACGAACCATGCGATGAGTGCAAAAATGAGGCAGTTTGTGGGATAAATCGGGTGATGATTCAAGTGAGAGACGAGACTCTTAAAATACTGGAAAACAAAACCTTAGAGGATATTTTGAACGAGGAGTAAAATTTTTTTACCATAAACCCTATATATTTTATAGGGTTTATATACTTTTGTGCTTTACGCTCGTAATAAACCTGTATGATTTTAGACCAGCCACTCAAAAAGCTATTCACTAGCAAGTCCGGAAGGGACAGCAACGCCAAGAGCTTGCTTAAGTCTATTTCTTGGAGAATTGTCGGGACCATTGATACCATGATCATATCCTATTTCGTCACAGGCGAATTAGTAATGGCCATTTCTATCGGTTCGGTAGAAGTCTTCTCCAAGATCATCCTGTATTATTTCCACGAGAGAGCATGGGAAAGCACTCCAAAAGCACAAGCGAATGACACTGAAAAAAAATATGCATGAACTGGAAGCTCAGCTGTCTCAGTTGAGCGCGCAGGAAGGATTGGCTTTGATAGCTGATCTTTTTCCGGGTAAAGTGACTTTTTCCACTTCCCTAGGTCAGGAGGATCAGGTAATCACTCAATTGATTGCTGATGCTCATTTGCCTATTTCTATCTTTTCTTTGGATACTGGTAGGCTTTTTCCAGAAACCCTAGACTTACTTTCCAGAACAGAAGCTAAATACAAGCAGAATATAAAAGTTTACTATCCGACTACTTCCTCTGTGGAGAACTTGGTAAGTGAGATTGGAATAAACGGATTTTACGACTCTGTTGAAAATAGAAAATCTTGCTGCTTTGTGCGCAAAGTAGAGCCACTTCGAAGAGCTCTATCGGGAAATGAAGTTTGGGTGACTGGACTTCGTGCGGAGCAATCCGCTAATAGATCAGACATGAAGCGCGTCGAGTGGGATGAGGTAAACCAAATCCTAAAATTCAACCCGCTTTTGGATTGGACTTTTGATGATATGATTGCCTACATCAGCGAAAAGAATATCCCTTACAATCCACTCCACGACAAAGGTTTCATCAGCATAGGTTGCGCGCCATGTACTCGCGCGATTATGGAAGGTGAAGATGCCCGAGCAGGCCGCTGGTGGTGGGAAGATTCGAAGAAAGAGTGTGGCTTGCATGCTAAGTAAGACTCAAGATTTTAGATATAAGATTCAAGACTTAGGCAGAGGTAGTCAGTCTTAGCGAAGTCGAAGACAATTAAAGAGAAAAGCTAAATAGAAGATATAGTTTGAGGTACGATTTCACCTCGTAAATCGTAATTCATAAATCATAAATATCATGAACAACCTATTAATACCTAATCCGAAAGAAGCAGAATCGATCCACATCATCCGTGAAGTGGCAGCGCAATTTGAGCGTCCGGTTTTGCTTTTTTCCGGAGGAAAGGACTCTATTACACTAGTGAGACTGGCCCAAAAAGCCTTTTATCCAGCTAAAATTCCTTTCCCTTTGTTGCACGTAGATACGGGGCATAATTTTCCTGAGACTATAGAATTCCGGGATAGGCTGGTGGAAGAATTAGGATTGGAGCTTATCGTACGAAATGTACAGGACGCAATCGATCAGGGGAAAGTTCGTGAGGAAAGAGGAAGATATTCCAGTAGAAATTCCCTTCAGACTACCACGCTTTTGGATGCCATCGAAGAATTCAAATTCGATGCTTGTATCGGTGGAGCGAGAAGAGATGAGGAAAAAGCCAGGGCAAAAGAAAGAGTATTCTCGGTAAGAGATGACTTTGGTCAGTGGGATGAGAAAAATCAACGTCCAGAGCTTTTTGACATGCTAAATGGTAAAATCCATAATGGACAAAATGTTCGTTGTTTCCCGATTTCCAACTGGACGGAACTGGACGTTTGGGAATATATCAAAACTGAAAATATTGAGATTCCATCGATCTACTTTGCACATGAGCGTGAGGTATTCCTTCGTGATGGGTTGATCTGGACTGCCAATGAGCATGTGTTTCGTGAGGACCACGAAGAAGTGATGGTGAAAATGGTGCGATTCAGAACTGTAGGTGACATGACCTGTACTGCCGCAGTTCTTTCAGAAGCTGTGTCGCTGGATGATGTAGTCGGTGAAATCAGAGATTCTTCCATCTCCGAGCGGGGTGCCAGAATCGATGATAAGCGATCCGAAGCAGCTATGGAGACGAGGAAGAAAGTCGGATACTTTTAGAAAAAGTACAAGGTCTCAAGTACAAAGTACCAAGTAGACTCGGCTCACACGTTATGCTACTTTTCCAAAAGCAGCATTAAAATCGAGTCCAGCTTCTGGAGAAGCAGGACAACAGCAAAATAAAAAACTGAACAACATGTCTGAAAATAGAAAACTTATAAAAATCGCTACTGCAGGTTCTGTCGATGATGGCAAGAGCACGCTGATCGGACGATTACTATACGATACTAAATCATTGACTACAGATAAAATCGAAGCAATCGAGCGCAGCTCTAAGCAGCGAGGATACGATTACCTGGATTTCTCTTTGGCTACCGACGGATTGGTCGCTGAGCGGGAGCAGGGCATTACGATTGATGTAGCTCATATTTATTTCAATACAGCTAAGACCAACTTTATCGTAGCAGATACTCCAGGCCACGTGGAATACACCAGAAACATGGTGACGGGAGCTTCCACTTCTCAGGTAGCGATCATCTTGATCGATGCAAGAAAAGGTGTGATTGAGCAGACTTATCGCCACTTTTTCATAGCCAATTTATTACGCATCAGCCATGTGGTGGTAGCGGTTAATAAAATGGATCTGGTGGATTATGATGAGGAAGTGTTTTTGAAGATCAAGGCGGATTTTGATGTGTTGGTAGCAAAGTCAGATTTCAGTGAAGATCAAATTAACTTCATCCCGGTATCTGCTTTGAAAGGAGAGAATATTGCCAGGAAATCTTCAGAAATGCCATGGTATGTAGGAAACACTTTATTAGATCATTTGGAAGTGTTGGAGACCAAAGATCTCGAAGAAAGTACCGTAGCTAGATTTCCTGTTCAGTATGTGATCCGTCCAAAAACTGAGGCTTGGCATGACTTCAGAGGTTTCTCAGGAATGCTTTACGGAGGAAATCTGAAAGTAGGTGATGAAGTAACGCTTTTGCCTTCATTGAATACTTCCAAAATCAAAAGTATTCACTACTTCGATCAGGAAATCCAAGAAGCAGCTCCAGGTAGCTCTATTGCAGTAACATTGGAAGATGAAGTTGATTTGAGCCGAGGAGATATGTTGGTGAAAAGCTCAGCAGTTCCACGTAGCGAAAAGCAAATTACAGCTACGATTTGCCAAGTAAATAGTAAGGCCCTAACAGTAGGTAAAAAATACATTTTGCAACACGGAGTGAATCGTGTGATGGCGAAAGTCGATCAGATAGAATCCAGAATTCACACGGATTTCTCTGGGGGAGAAGATGCGCATTCGCTTAAGTTGAATGACATCGGGCGGGTTCATTTCCGCTTAAATAAGCCGATCCATTTTGATACCTATAAGTCAAATAAATCAAATGGAAGCTTTATTCTGATTGATGAAGCAGAATACGATACTGTTTCGGTTGGATTCATTGAATAGACTGAAAAATGAAAATTTGGATAGTAGGCCATTAAGCTGATCAACTTTCTAACCTTATCACTTTTCAACTCCAAACCTCAAAAACCTATTAAGCCATGCAGAGTTTCAGAACAGAACTTGAAAACAATATAGTAGAACAAGATATCATCGATTTAGAAAAGAAAATTGCACTTTTCAATGGTGGTAATATAGACGAGGAAAAATTCCGTAGCCTTCGTCTGGCGCGAGGCATCTACGGCCAGCGACAGCCAGGTGTGCAGATGATCCGGATCAAACTGCCTTATGGTCGTGTTTCTTCCGATCAGTTACGCAGAATCTGCAAAGTATCCGATGAATATTCTACTGGACGTTTACACATCACCACTCGACAAGACATTCAAATTCACTACGTGAGCTTGGATAGGACTCCTGAGCTTTGGGCTGAATTGGAGCGGGATGATGTGACCATCCGTGAGGCATGTGGAAATACGGTAAGGAATGTCACTGCTTCGGAAACAGCCGGAATCGATCCAAATGAGCCATTTGATGTAACGCCTTATGCTGATGCGACTTTCAAATACTTTTTAAGAAACCCAATTTCTCAGGAAATGGGAAGGAAATTCAAAATTTCTTTTTCCTCTTCTGATGAAGATACTGGATTGAGTTACCTGCACGATTTGGGCTTTATCCCAAAAGTGAAAGAGATTGACGGCAAAGAAGTTCGAGGGTTCAAAGTGATGCTCGGTGGAGGTCTTGGATCTCAGCCTCGTCATGCGGATGTATTCTCTGAGTTTGTGGAAGCAGATCAGATTATTCCGTTTGCAGAAGCTGTGATCAGAATCTTTGATCGCCATGGTGAGCGGGCAAAAAGAATGAAAGCCAGAATGAAATTCCTGATCAAGGATATTGGGTTGGAAGCATTTTTGGAACTGGTTGAAAATGAGAAAAAAGCACTTCCATTTAAGTCATATCCTATAGCTTTTGAAGCATATGATGCTGCCCAAATTCTTCCTGATGCCCCTTCTGCAACTGTAGAAGAGGAGCTTGGGTTGGACTTTGAGCATTTCAAGCTCACGAATATTTTGCCGCAAAAGCAAAAAGGCTTTGTATCTGTCGGCGTTAGAGTTCCTCTTGGAGATTTCTATACAGATCAGGCAAGAAAACTGGCTGATTTGGTAGAGAAATACGCAAGTGCTGAGGTACGTTTTACCCTTCGTCAAAACTTCCTGATCCGTGATGTTCGTGAGGATTTGGTTCCATATTTCTACAAAGAGTTGAAGGAAATTGGTTTGGCATCTGCTGGATATAATTCTTTGGGAGATATTACCGCTTGCCCAGGTACAGATACTTGTAACCTTGGCATCGCTAGCTCAACTGGTATTGCAGCAGAATTGGAAAAAGTGATTTTAGCTGAATATCCTCAATACCTGAAAAATCAGGATTTAGTGATCAAGATTTCAGGCTGTATGAATGCCTGCGGACAGCACAATATGGCTCATATTGGTTTTCAGGGTATGTCCATGAAATCCGGAAAAGTTGTAATCCCTGCGCTTCAGGTACTGCTTGGAGGTGGAAATATGGGTGATGGAAACGGTCGTTTTGCAGATAAAGTGACAAAAATTCCAAGTAAAAGAGGTCCTCAGGCATTGAGAATCTTACTGGATGATTTCGAAGCCAATGCAAATGGTCTGGATTTCTTGAGTTATTATGACGAGAAAGGTCAGATTTATTTCTACGAATTATTAAAAGAACTTGGTGATGCTTCTACGGTGACTCCAGCCGATTATGTGGACTGGGGAAATACGGAGGAATATAAGATCGCAGTTGGTGTGGGTGAATGTGCCGGAGTGGTACTTGACTTGGTTGCTACTCTGCTTTTGGAGGCGAAGGAGAAAATTGATATCGCTCAAAAATGCCTAGAAGAAGGTCGCTGGTCAGATAGTATTTACCACCATTACGCAGGCTTGATCAATGCTGCAAAGGCGATCTTGCTCAGCGAAAGTGTAAGCACTAATTCTTATGCGAATATCATCAAACAATTTGATGAGGTGTTTGTAGAATCTGGTAAAATCAACTTGGGAGGAACTTTTGCAGAGAAAATCTATCAGATCAATCAGAATGAGCCAACTGAAGAGTTTGCAAATGCTTATGCTGCTCAGGCATTGGAAATTTACGGACTGCTGAAAAGCTACCGTGAGGAAGAGGTGACTGCATGAACACCGTAATTCAACCGAAAGTAACGCTTGTTGGCGCAGGTCCTGGAGATCCTGAATTGATTACCCTAAAGGCTGTTTTGGCACTGAATAAGGCTGATGTGGTGTTATATGATGCATTGATAGATCCAGTATTGCTTGATCATGCGCCTGATTCCGCATTAAAGGTATTTGTGGGAAAAAGAGTTGGGAAACATTCTTTCCCACAACAAGATACCAATCAACTATGTGTCAGTTTAGCCAAAAAGCATGGACATGTAGTTCGTCTGAAAGGTGGAGATCCATTTGTTTTCGGACGCGGATCAGAAGAAATTGAATACATAGAAGCATTTGGCGTCCCAACTGAAATGATTCCCGGGATTACCTCGGCTATTGCTGTTCCAGCTTCGGCGGGAATTCCAGTGACCAAACGAGGAGTTTCAGAAAGCTTCTGGGTAGTAACTGGCACAACTTCAGCGGGAGAACTTTCCAAAGATTTGGCACTCGCAGCGCAATCTACAGCAACTGTTGTGGTGCTGATGGGAACCAAGAAATTGGCTGACATCGTATCGGTTTATCGGGAGTTTGGCCAACGAGATTTGCCAATAGCAATCATCCAAAGCGGCACAACCATAGATGAAAAAATCACTGCTGGTTTTATTCATGATATAGAGGAAAAAGCTTTTGAAAACAAAGTAGAAGCTCCTGCGATTATTATCATCGGAGAAGTAGTGCGAGAAAGCATTAAATTAGCTGAAGTTTACCGAGAAGCGGTGAAGTATAACCTTTGAGGTTTTTAGAACCTCGAAGGTTTTGTTAATAAAATAGTGTACGGTGTCTTAAAGGTATTAAACCTTCGAGGAGATTTCTCACTCGTCCCTCGCTCGAAATGACACCTCAAAGGTTATCCTAAATCACATGAATCATTTATACCCTATTTTCCTAAAAGTACACGAACTCAACGTGCTCCTGATCGGAGGAGGAAATGTGGGTACGGAAAAGTTGGAATTCCTCTTAAAATCAAGTCCTAATGCTCAGGTGACTGCGGTTTCAAGAGAATTCTCCCAGAGTTTTATTGATTTGGCTGAAAAGTCAGACACCGTCACGATGATCGAGGATGTGTATCATAACAAATATCTAGGGGCCAAACATATGGTGATCGCAGCAACAGATGACAAGGCTGTAAATCGGCAGATTAGAGACGAAGCGAAAGAACGCTTTTTGTTGGTGAATGTAGCTGATACTCCGGAATTATGTGATTTCTACTTGGGCGGAATTGTCACTAAAGGAAACTTGAAAATAGCCATTAGCACCAATGGTAAATCCCCAACTGCTGCCAAGCGGCTTCGACAATTATTGGAAGATGTACTTCCGGAGGAATTGGATGATTTGCTTAATAATTTAAACGCTTACCGTGAAACTCTCAAAGGAGATTTCGAATACAAAGTGAAAGCAATGAATGAAATTACTGAGGGGTTGGTAAAGAAGAGCTAAACCATCGAAAACAATATTCATTAATCCCTAGAACCCTAAGTTTTTTATTTCCTCCAGTTCCCGTATTTTTGGGCTTCCTTTAAAATACGCATTACCAACTTATATTTATGGCATATCTATTTACCTCAGAGTCTGTTTCTGAGGGGCATCCAGATAAAATCGCAGATCAAATCTCTGACGCGTTAATTGACAATTTTTTAGCCTTCGACCCAAATTCCAAAGTAGCCTGTGAAACTCTTGTGACGACAGGTCAGGTGTTCCTAGCTGGTGAGGTGAATTCTGACATTTACCTTGACGTGCAGAAAATCGCCCGTGACGTGATTAACAGAATCGGTTACACAAAGAGTGAGTACATGTTTGAAGGAAATTCCTGTGGAGTACTTTCAGCTATTCATGAGCAATCTTCAGAGATTAACCAAGGTGTAGTTCGCCAGAGTCCGGAAGAGCAAGGTGCAGGTGATCAGGGAATGATGTTTGGTTATGCCACCAATGAAACTGAAAACTACATGCCTTTGGCTTTGGATCTATCGCATATGATCCTTCGTGAATTGGCGGAGCTCCGAAGAGAAAATAAAGATATTACCTATATCCGGCCTGACTCCAAAGCTCAGGTGACTATAGAATATTCTGACGATAATGTGCCCCAGCGTATAGAAGCAATAGTGGTTTCTACTCAGCATGATGATTTTGATGAGGAAGGCAAAATGCTCGCAAAGATCAAATCCGATATCATCAATATTTTGATCCCAAGGGTAATTGCTAAGCTGAAACCGGAAATCCAAAAGCTTTTCACTTCAGAAATAAAATATCACATCAATCCTACCGGTAAGTTTGTAATAGGTGGGCCGCATGGTGACACAGGTTTGACCGGAAGAAAAATCATCGTAGATACTTACGGTGGCAAAGGTGCACACGGTGGAGGAGCTTTCTCTGGAAAAGATCCTTCAAAAGTTGACCGTTCTGCAGCTTATGCTACTAGGCATATTGCAAAAAACATGGTTGCTGCTGGTCTTGCAGATGAGGTGTTGGTGCAGGTTTCTTATGCGATTGGAGTTGCCAAGCCTATGGGTATTTATATCAATACATATGGCACTGCCAAAGTTGATCTGAATGACGGGGCTATCGCGAAGAAAATTGAAGAAATCTTCGATATGCGTCCGTATGCTATCGAGCAACGATTGAAACTGAGAAATCCTATCTATGAAGAAACGGCTGCTTATGGCCACATGGGTAGAAAAAATGAAGTGGTAACCAAGGTGTTTGTATCTCCATATAGAGATGAGATCAAGCTCGATGTGGAGTTATTCACTTGGGAAAAGCTTGATTACGTGGATAAGATTAAATCTGCATTTGGACTATAAAAATAAAGGCTTCCGGTTTTAAATCGGAAGCCTTTATTTTTAGTAGTAAGATTTTTAGAATTCTCAATACAAGATTCTGAGATGGGAGGAAGTGTCAATCTAGCTACTTATGTCTACATACTTATGTCTTAAATAATAAACATCTCCTCAATCAACTCAGTATAAAAATCCCTCACCTCCATGCCGATGGCTTTCACTTGCTGGGAAATCAAACTGGTTTCAGTTTGGCCAGGAACTGTATTTACTTCGATGAAGTAAAATTTGCCTGTTTCGTGTTGAAGGAAGTAATCTACGCGGATCGCGCCTTTGCAGTTTAACTTTTCATAGATCTTTGCAATAATCCGATTTACAAGGGCAACTTCTTCATCAGACATTCTTCCAGGGGTGATTTCTTCAGTCACTCCTGCCACGTATTTGGCTTCATAATCGAAGAATTCTTTGCTGCTCACAATCTCCGTTGCAGGAAGAACAGTGATTTCTCCTTTACCTTTATAGCAGCCAATAGAAAACTCCCGCCCTGAGACAAACTCTTCTACCAGCACCTGTTTATCTTCCGCAAAAGCCTTATCCAAAGCCTCAGGCAATTCTTCCCAGGTTTTTACTTTACTCATACCGATAGAGCTTCCTCCATTATTTGGTTTGATAAAAAGAGGCAAAGTCAGCTCATCTTGTACCCGCTTTAGGTTTTTAGCAGAGTTTTCAAAGAGCTGAAGTGATTTAGCAATATGCAGCTCCTCGATGTCGTCTACAATTGCTTTTGTATAGCCCTTGTTCATTGTAATGGCAGAGCTCAGCTGATCACAAGTAGTGTATGGAATACCGATCATGTCGAAATAGCCCGCAAGCTTTCCATCTTCTCCCGGAGAGCCATGAAGAATGTTGAACACTCCGTCAAAGGTGATTTTGTCATCACCGATTCTTATACTGAAGTCGTTTAAGTCCACTGGAATTTTTTCTCCTGAGGCAGACAGAAAATGCCAATCTCCAGGATAAATCAGGATTTTGTAAACGTCGTAAAGATTGCGGTCAATGGTTTTTTCTACCACAGCAGCACTTTTTAAAGAAATGACAGATTCTCCGGTATATCCACCTGTAACCAGGGCAATTTTTCTCTTCATGGTATCAGAATTAACGATACGAATTACTCGAATTTTTGGGAATTTCCCGCAAAGCTACTTCCTTTCCTACTAACTTTCGGGGCTATTTCCCGCAGATGTTCGCAGATAACTAACGCAGATTGTAGCGGATCTTTAAAACAAAAAACAATTATGTCAATCAAAAATCTGCGCAACTCAGCGTTTTTTTTCTGCGAACATCTGCGGGAAACCTAAAGGTTATTGACTTTCCTGATAATTCCTTCAGTAATATCTTCCACATTGAAATTAACCAATAGTCCGAGTTTTAATCCTGATAGTCTTAGATAAGTAATGATTTGCTTATGGTGTACCTCCAAAAGGTTTTCAATTGATTTAATTTCGACTATGACCTTTCAACTATTAAGTCAATCCTATAGCCAACATCTAACTTAATCGTATCATAAACTAACGGAAGACCTACTTGACGTCTTACATTTAGCCCGTCTTTTTCTAATTCATGAGTTAAAGCGAGTTCATAAGCAGATTCCAATAATCCTGGCCCTAGGCGGTTGTATACTTTAAAAATACATCCTCGTATTCTATAAGAAATATCGTTTTCAGTCATTTTGTCTGATTTAAAAAGTGTGTCTAATTTACTGAATATCAGTCGAATTTAGTTCATATTTCCCGGAGATGATTGTTGATATTTCCCGCAGATCTACGCAGATAATTAACGCAGATTGTCGAGGATCTTGAACTATCAAAAGAATCTCTGCTCCTAAAAAAGCTCTGTATATCATCGAGAGGCTTATTTGATGCAGTTTGTTTTCCCGAAAATAACCTCAAATTCAATCCGAGATAATCTATAGTACAACATCAAAAATTTGCGCAACTCAGCGTGTTTTTTCTGCGTCAATCTGCGGGAAATTATTCTATGCAAATTGGTTTTAATCTGCGGGAAATATCATGCTAACTTTATCTGATCCAAATAGAACTTCATTCGAGTATGATCTCGTGGCAAAAAGTCAATTTTATCAATTTTATCCTGTTTGTGATTATAGAAAACTTCGATGTATTCGTTTTCGAGAAGATAAAGATTCACCTTATGCTTGTAATAGCGTATACCCACCACAAATGTACCCTCGGTGTAGAGGGTATTTATTTTTTTGTGGAAAGGGAGGTTGGTGAATTCTTCTTTACTCATAATCTTCAAATGCACTCGTTAAGTTACTAAAATGAATTCCTTTTTGATCAAAAAAGGTTGATTCCTGATTGGCTTCGTCTTATACTTGAGAGAACAAAAACCACTATGCTGCTCAAACAATTCCGTTTTACCGCTTTTTTTCTCGTTTTGGGATTGATGCTCGGTACTTCTTGCGCATCCAAAAAGAAAGTTGCCAGCGAGCCATTCAATACTGTCATTCAGACTGCTAGAAGTTATACAGGAACACCTTATCGTTATGGAGGAACCACTCGTGCTGGAATAGATTGTTCAGCCTTGGTTTATCATTCGTTTTATTCTGTGGGAATTACGATGCCGAGAATCTCAACGGATCAAAGTAAAATGGGTAAGAGTATCCGGACTAATGAGATCAAGCCTGGTGATGTACTGTTTTTTGCCACAGGTAAAAGAAGAAAGCAGGTGACTCACTCGGGTATAGTGACAGAGACCTCACGGGGAGATGTTCGTTTTATTCATTCTTCTACCTCGCTTGGCGTGTCGGAAGATTACCTGAGTAATAATTACTGGTCAAAGGCATTTTTGTTTGCACGACGGATACTGGATTGAGTGGTTTTAACCGCTAAGGGCACAGAGTTTTCTGCAGAGGACGCAAACTGTAATTGAACGTTATATTGCAGATCAAACCCTTTTGATTTTGGCATTTAGAATTTTCAGTCGGCTGCGCAACGGCGCAGCATTCGACTTCGCTATTTCTTGGTGCTCTTTGTGGCTAAAAAATCAACGTTGAATCCAGTTTACACACGCTTTTAGATCCAGCTTCTCCAGAAGTAGGACAGTATATAAAATTGTGCACTCCGCGCAAACCTCCGCGACCTCTTTGCGGTAAAAAATATGGCATAAAAAAACCAAGAACAGCTTTCGCTATCCCTGGCCTTTCCGAAATAATTGAACCTAATAGTTTATAGATCTTCTGATACAAGTTCAAACTCTAAGCTCGGCTTTCCTCTTTCTCCGTCTTTGGTCAAAGAAAGGAATCTAACTTTGTAAATGTTTTCATCAGCATCTTTGATGATATAATAGATATCATCTTTCACCGCTGGTGAGCTGGTTGGGCCACCACCGTTTCTCCAAGTTGACCCGATAGCCAGTCTATCGCTTGAATCAAATGTAAGTGAATTAACATCCTGTTCGGTGAAATCAGCATAAGCTATATCTGCCTCTAATACTGATGCCGCTCCAACCCCACCATAGATATTTTGGTAAACTAAATCCTGGAAGAAGTAAGCCAAAATTCCAGTAGTCGCGGCTGGATACGGTGTAGATGATGTGCCAGCAGTCCACGAGATATCCCAGGAATCTTTCGCTGGCTCCACGTCCACAATTCCATTTTCAAAACTGAAATAAACAAAATTATGATCATTGTCTTTGACTACGTCCACAGAGATAAAATCAGCAGCGTCGGCATCAGCATGCTGAAGCGTATAACCTTCACCATTTCTGGTGATTCTGATTTTCTTAAGAGACTTTGCTTCGACACCACTAGCACCTCGGGAAAGAATATAAACTTCATTACTTGCTTCAGTGGAGTTAACGGCTGCAATTGCAGGCTTAGAAAGTGGCATAGAAGGATCATCTACATGTAGAATACCTTCAAGATTTGTAAAGCTTAAAACCAAAGCTGCAGAGTCAGCTGCACTCATATCTGCTGAAGAAACCACATTGATATCAGTTTCTCCGGTAGCAGAAGCCATGGCGCCCGTGGTGCCGTTAATCAGGACTTTGAATTCAGATCCTGTAGCGAAGGCAAGATCCCATGATTCTCTGGCCACTGCTGTCTGAGTGCCAGTTCGGAATTGGATGTATGCGGTATTCGGATAAGTGGCCCCGCCACCATCTACTTCGATGATTCCTGATTCTGTAGGCGGTACTACTACCGGCTCTGGATCGTCATCACTGCAGGATGAGAAAAGTGTCACGCCAGCCATTAAGGCTGTAAGAGTTAGAAAACGATACTGTTGCATTGTGTTTAAATTTGGGGGAATAGTTATTTATTTAATTGATAAGTGAGACCGAGGAAGTAGGATCTTCCATAGCCTACGGGTCTTTGGGTTCCACCTCCATGGGCATCTCCACCTCCGGAAGTACTACTGATTTGCTTTACGTCTAGGATATTTCTAGCTCCGGCATTCACAGATAGATGCTTGCCAAAATCCTTCTTGAAAGAAATATCAATCCAGTGGTAGCCGTCCAGCATTATTTCAGTTGCGGAAGGGTTTCCCTCAGAATCAGTGATTGTTTCATAGCCGGGCAGCGCTCCAGTCCATTTGTAGAAGAGCGTCGCAGTAGTTCTCCATGGCAAAATCAGATAAGTAAGATTTGTATTCACCTCTGGAGTCCAGCTCATATCGGGAACTATAGTCTGCTCTTCAGAAAGTAGGTTGTAGCGTCCGATGTAAGAGAACCCAACATTTGCAGTCAGGTTTTTGAAGGAATGGCTATTGTTCAGCGTAAGACCAGCCGTTTTGTATCGCTCCACATTGAACAAGGTAGTCACCTGAATGTCGCTTGGATCTTGACCGTAAGCGATTCTGTCTTTTACATCATTGTAAAAAGCGCCCAGCACAGTTGAAATTTTCCAGGTTGGGTTAACTTGAGCTTTCCAATCCAATGATCCATTGAAACTATTGGAAGTTTCCGCTTTCAAGTCTGGGTTTCCAGTGATACTGTGACTTGCGTCAAAGAAGTTGAAATACAATTCACGGATAGAAGGAGCTCTGAATCCGTTGGCATAGGCCAATCTCAGATCCAAGTTTTCATTCAAGGCAAATTTTGTGTTCAACGAAGGAATCAAAGCAGGTGTTTCGTAAGCAGAATTCCAGCTTTTGCGTAGTCCCGGTTTGATTTTAATGGTAGAAACTGGAGACCATTCTCCGGAAAGGAAAATTGCATAATCCTGAATTCCTTCATTCTCGTCTATTCTCTCGCCAGAACCTTGCTCCAGATTCAGGTCGATTCCGGGTTGCAATTTGAATTTATCAGCAATCTTCCAATCGCCGATCATTCTCCAGCTAAATCCAGTGTAATCGATGGTAGAATTAGCTCCGGGAGCTTGGGATTGATAATGCTCACCTGTCCGCACATTGGTCACCCAAGTCTGGCTTTCTCTGGCATAATCTGTAAATGCTCCTTGCCAGGTAAACCCGAATTTGGAATTGGTATCCCATCTACCGCTCAGCCTATGCATCCAGCGGGAAGTGATGAATTCCTGATCCAGCATCTCCAAACGTGCTTCTGGCCCATAGGAGAAAACAGTCTCATCCAAGAAATCTAGCTGATATTCCAGATTTAGAGATTCATTGCCCCAACCTGCTTTGAGGTTTAGGAAATTCTGATCTTTAGGAAGCCATTCGTACTCTCTGCCTGTTTCTTCGCCTTTCCAACCTCCGAAGTTGTTCTGAGAAAATGAAGCTCCAAAATCCCAATTTTTCAAGCGGTAACTTCCAGTCACACTTCTTATATGAGTGCCTTTTCCATCAAAGGGGCTGTATTCATTCCCTACAGTTTCCTCCTGCACCCGAGCTTTCACATCGAATTTTTCTGATGCGTCAGATTTGGTGATAATATTGATTACACCAGCAAGTGCATCTGCTCCGTATACAACTGACATCGGTCCCTCGACGATCTCCACCCGCTCGATCCGGTTGATATCGATCTGGTTGATGTTAATTTCATTGGAGGTTCCCTGACGACCGACCATCGGAATGCCGTCAATTAAGATCTTCACATTTTGGCCAGACATACCCAGCAGCTCCATATTGCTTGAGCCTAAGGCGTTGTCCTGCGAAAAGCGAATTCCCAGCTCCGTGCTCAAAACCTCCTGAATATTACTTGGTGCTCGATTTTTAATGACTTCAGCACCGATGGTCCGCACCTGATAGACAGACTGCCTGGCAGACTGAGGCTCGAAATTCCCTGTGACCACAACAGTTTCCAAATCAGAAGTCGAGGAAGTCAAAACGAATGTTTCTGTAGTTTTTCCCGACGGCCAAGTTGCCCAGATCGTCTCAAATCCCACCGCTGAAATTTTGAGTTTCCCTTCTGATGGCAATTCGGCAAGTGAGAAAACACCCTGTTCGTCGGCTACTTCTCCCTTAAGGTCTGCCAGCCAGATCGTAGCATGAGACACCGCATTGCCATGGGAATCCACCACTTTTCCTTGCAACACAGCTTGAGCTTGCGCCATAATTGGCATAGCCAGAAATAGCAAAGAGCAAATGATGAAGTATTTATTTAGATCAAATCTATGCATGTGCATAAAAATTTTTGAGATGGCGGGAGGTAAAGCTCCCGCCGAAATTTGTATTAAAGGCTATCTACCAAAGCTTTCCACTCAGGTTTCTGAGGAAGTCCCGGCTTTCTCAATCCGAAGAACTGAGCGACCATTTCGCCTTCTTTATCGAAAAGCTCAACAGCAGATACCAACCCATCTTCCGTGTTTTTATGAACTACATAGGCTTTGTCAACCACATTTTCATTCAAATGCATGTTGAAATCAGGATCAAGTACATTGAGCCAATCACCCATCTGGCGAATGGTCTGCACCTTACCTTGGTGGATTTGGATGTTGCCTTTATTCCCAGCGAAAATCATGATAGGAAGCTTGGTCTCAGCGGCAGTTTCTACGATTTTACGTGCAGAAAGCCTGTCGATCTCATAAGCCCATTTGTCGTCAATCCACTTCACCGCATCTTGTCTGTTTAGCTTGTATTTGCGAAGCATACCAAAGAAATCATGCGTATCCTTCATCGTTTCCCAGTCTTTGGAGAATCCTTCGAAGTCCAATTCTTCTCGGGACACATATTCCGGAGTTGGAAAAGCTTCAAGCTCCAACTCAGCAGACTGGTCTTCTGCTGTATTATTATTTACCAATTCCTCGTAAGCTTCTGGATTTGATTTCTCCTGCAAATAGACTTTCATTACAGCTTCACCAGCTTTGTCGAAGTATTGCAAGCTTTTCATAGTGCCACGAGGAGTCTCGGTAGTCACTGCAAAACCAAATTTCCAACCTGCGAAAAATACTCGCTGCTCGATTGGGCCAATCACAGTAGCGATTTTGTGCGGTCCGGCAGCATGCATTTCAATTTTCTGAAAGGGTCCCTTGTGCTCCAATACACAGCCTTCGCTTCTTGTCAATGACATCACGCGGCCTAGTTTTGGGAATTCTTCCAGTTGCTCGGTAAAATTGTCAGTCAGACGAATCACGTTTGCGCCGATTCCAGTGGCTAAAAGTTGAGCTTCAGTCACACCAAGTTTAGCGGCAGCATCACGGATTCTAAGTTGAGGCTCAGATTCTTTCAGATTCTCCCATGCTTGCTTCAGGGATTGTGCGGATTCTTGAATAGTTTCCATTGTTACGCTTGTTTAAATGTGGGTATGGATGTTTGTACCTGTGCCTGTGCGGTTGCTGATATGAGGAGTCCACCTGTAACAGGGTTTTGAATTAATTGAATCGGGTGATCAAAAACGTATTCTAGGATTTCTTCCTCTAATACTTCTTTTACCGTTCCTGCTTTTGCGATCATGCCATTTTTCAGTAAGGCAATTTTATCTGCGTATTGTGCCGCAAGGTTCAGCTCATGAAGAATTACCAAGATTCCAATATTTCTTGATTTCAGCGTTTGAAGGATTTTCAATACTGCATGCTGCTGCGCAATATCCAAGCTGGAAGTTGGTTCGTCAAGGAGCAAATACCTTGGAAAAGGCTTTGTCTCCCAGATTTGTACCAGTACTCTTGCGAGTTGCACGCGCTGCTTTTCTCCGCCGGAAAGGTGATTGAAAACCTGATCCTTCAAGTGGGAAGTATTGGTAGCTTCCAAAACTTCTTGAATGAGTTTTGCTGGTTGCATTACTTTGGTGCTGATCAGCCCAAGCTCCGCAACTTCCTGCACGGTAAATGGAAAATTAACTTGTGTATGCTGAGGCATTACAGCTCTCACCGCAGCCAAATCACGGGCTTTTAGTTTATGAATATCGTGGCCATTGTAGCCCACAGCACCATGTTTGCATTTGATCTCTCCAGAGAGGATTTTGAAGAAAGTGGATTTCCCAGCGCCATTTGGGCCTAGAACCGCCAAGATTTCTCCTGGATTCAATTCCAAACTAACCTCATCTACGATAGGTCTTTGGCGAATGCAAAAATGTACTTGTGAAGCTTGAAGCATTAGTTTTTGGATTTATTCAGGTTGAAAATAAGCCAGATAAAAAATGGTGCACCGAGGAGTGCGGTGATCACGCCTATAGGCATTTCGGCGGGAATTACGATCACTCTTGCGATGAGATCGGCAAAATTTAACAAAATCGCACCTAGAAGAAATGATCCAGGCAACACCAGTCTATGATCCGCTCCAAACAGAATTCGAATCAAATGCGGTACTACCAAACCTACAAATCCGATCATTCCCACCATGGAAACTCCAACTCCAACGACCAAAGCACTACAAATAAGCAGTCGGATTTTGACTTGCTGCACGTTTACACCCATGTGGAAAGCTTCTTGCTCTCCTAACGCTAGCGCATTCAATTGTCTGGAATTTAATAATAGTAGAACTGATGGAACACCTATAAGCATCAGGCTTACTGGGACTTTTGCCCAAGTAGCACCACCCAGATCTCCTAAACTCCAGAAAGTGAAGCTTCGCAAAGCGGAATCATCTGCAAAGAACAGCACCAAACCAATTAGTGCTGCTGCCAATGCATTGATCGCTACACCCGCCAAAATCAAAGTTGCGGTATCTGTCCTTCCTTGGGATTTTGACAGTTGATAGACAGCCGTCACACAAATCAAACCTCCAATAAATGCAAAAAGAGGCAAGCCGAGAGTTTTGATCCAAGCCAAAGAGGAAACTGTAGGCACCAATACCATGAAAATCACAGCAAATAAGGCGGATCCTGTACTTACACCGATCAACCCTGGTTCTACCAAGGGATTTCTAAACATGCCTTGCAATGCTGCCCCGGCTATGCCTAATCCTCCTCCTACTAGCATGGCCATCAGCACACGCGGCATGCGGATTTGGAGAAGCACATTGGCTTGTTGCACTTCAAAAGTTCCTAGTTGAATACCGATTTGGTCAAATAAGATCGCAAGCGTCTGAGGAAATGGTATGCTAAAGGCGCCCAAAGAAAGGGAAGCTAGCACTACCAAAACCAACACAAACCCAAACCCGAGGAGGGTGAGGTTTTGACTCTGGATCTTAGTATGATTCAATGCGGTGATCATTTATTTATATGGCTGGAAGACCGAAGACGGGAGACCGAAGCGGCTTCAATGCTTGATTTTAACTTTACTTTCTAAGCTTTATCTTATACTTATTTAATTATTGCCTTACGGCTTTGGCTAGTTCTAATGCTGCTTTTCCCACTCTTGGTCCAAAACCGGAAAGGTATTGGCCATCTAAAGCAACGATTTGATTTTCTTTAAAAGCTGTGGTTTGGTCGATTCCTTGTATCGCTATCAAGCCATCTTTTCCACCTACACTTTGGATTCCTGATTCGAAAAACACCAAATACTCAGGATTCATAGACACCAAGGATTCTGGAGTCATAGGAGCAAATTCGTCAAAGCCTGTAGCTGTTCCTTCGATCTCAGCCAATTCAAACATTTCTGCTGCAAAGGTTTTGTCTCCAGCGATAAATACTGTCTCCGGGCCGCGGGCCATTACGAAGATTGCTTTTGGCTTAGATTCCTCAGATTCCAAATAGCTGTTCAGTGCAGCTATATCAGCATCAATTGCGGCATTTACTTCCTTTCCTTTATCCTCTTCCTCAAAGAAAGTTGCCAACTCCGTGACCAATTTCTTGGTGCCTTCTACTGTAGTTGGTTTCGTGAAAACCTCAATATTAACTTGAGCTGCTTTCAATTGAGTCACTACATCAGGATTGAGGTAACCTTCTTCTATAAGCACCAAATCAGGACCTAGCGCAAGAATCCCTTCTGCTTTGATCTGGTTTCTATACCCAATGGAAGGAAGATCCTGCATGGATGCCGGGAAAGTCGAGGTTATGTCGGTTGCGATGATAAGATCGCCATATCCTAGTGCATCCACGACTTCTGTAATGGTACCGCCAGCAGTAATGATCTTACGCTCGGCGGTTGTTTCTTCCTCTTTAGAAGGAGCGGAACATGCAGCCAAAACTACAAGGATAAGAGGTAGATAGCGTGTTAACATTATTTAGATTAAGTTTAGATAAAGAACAAATGTAATCTTAATTAGATTAATTCCAAATAAAGAATTCTAAGAACTAGGTAAAAATTTCTCGAATTCAAAAATGTAAGAAAGAAGAAAACATGTGCTACATTCTTGTTTATATAGTTGACTGCTAAACAAAAAGATTGTTTAGACGGAAGTCATTAAAAATTGGGGGTTTAGGATATTAATTTCCCAAATATCCTTTGGGTTTAGGCATTATTGGTTAATTTTGCGGTCGAATTCAAAAAGCACATCCTTTTTACATTTCAATTATCAAATGGCAAATATTGGAAAGATAACTCAAGTGATCGGGCCCGTAGTGGACGTTTCCTTTGAAGGCGGCAAGCTGCCAAACATCCTTGACGCGGTAGAAGTTACCAAAGAAAATGGCCAAGTGGTCGTAATGGAAGTTCAACAGCACTTGGGTGAAGATCGAGTGAGAACTATTGCAATGGACTCATCTGAAGGGATGGTTCGTGGCATGGAAGTAAGAGACCTTGGTGAACCTATTTCTGTTCCAACAGGTGAGGGCATCAAAGGCCGTCTTTTCAATGTAGTTGGAGAGCCTATCGATGGTTTGCCTGCTATTCCAGTTGGTAAGAGACTTCCTATCCACAGATCTGCTCCTCGTTTTGAGGATCTTTCTACAGCTACAGAAGTACTTTTCACAGGTATCAAAGTAATTGACTTGATCGAGCCGTATGCAAAAGGTGGTAAGATTGGTTTGTTTGGTGGTGCTGGTGTTGGTAAGACTGTATTGATTCAGGAATTGATCAACAACATTGCGAAAGCATATGCTGGTTTATCTGTATTTGCAGGTGTAGGTGAAAGAACAAGAGAAGGAAATGACTTGTTGAGAGAAATGATCGAGTCAGGCATCGTTACTTACGGTGATGACTTCATCCACAGCCTTGAAGAAGAAGGTGGGTGGGATCTTTCTAAAGTTGATTTGAAAAAATTAGAAGACTCTAAAGCAACCTTTGTTTTCGGTCAGATGAACGAGCCTCCAGGGGCACGTGCTCGAGTTGCCTTGACAGGATTGACTTTGGCAGAATATTATAGAGATGGTGACGGCGAAGGAGCAGGTAAGGATATCCTATTCTTTATCGATAACATCTTCCGATTCACTCAGGCAGGTTCCGAAGTGTCCGCACTTTTGGGTCGTATGCCATCTGCAGTAGGTTACCAGCCAACTTTGGCTACTGAAATGGGAGCAATGCAAGAACGTATTACTTCTACAAAGCGTGGTTCAATTACTTCTGTTCAGGCTGTTTATGTACCTGCTGATGATTTAACTGATCCGGCTCCAGCGACGACTTTCGCTCACTTGGATGCTACGACTTCACTTTCACGTAAGATTGCAGAATTAGGAATTTATCCAGCAGTGGATCCTTTGGAATCTTCTTCTAGAATCATGTCTGCGGACATTATTGGAGACGAACATTACAATTGCGCACAGCGTGTGAAAGAGATTCTTCAGCGTTACAAAGAATTGCAGGATATCATTGCGATTTTGGGTATGGAAGAACTTTCTGAAGAAGATAAGCAAGTCGTACACAGAGCGAGACGTGTACAGCGTTTCTTATCTCAGCCATTCTTCGTAGCAGAGCAATTTACAGGCTTAAAGGGAGTATTGGTAGATATCAAAGACACCATCAAAGGCTTCAACATGATCATGGACGGTGAGTTGGATCATCTTCCTGAGGGAGCTTTCAACTTGGTAGGTAGCATCGAAGATGCAATCGCTAAGGGAGAGAAAATGATGGCAGAAGTTAGATAAATTTTAGTTGTCGGTTTTCGGTTGTCAGTTTTGATAACCGAAAACCTGTAACATTTAATAGTTTAACGGAGAGCTTCACTTTTTCTAAGAGAAGTCTCCAAATGATATAAAATTCCATGCATTTAGAAATCGTCACACCGGACAAAAAAGTATTTCAGGGTGAAGTATCCGAAGCCAGTTTCCCTGGCGCCAATGGATCATTTCAGGTGCTGAATAATCACGCTCCGATCGTTTCGGCTTTGGCAAAGGGAACTGTTTCCTTTACCACTCCTGAAGGGAAGCAATCCATGATCGTGGATGGCGGAGTAGTAGAAGTAAAAGATAATGTGATAGTATTGCTAGCTGAGAAAGTAGTGGCTTAAGCAATTCATCAAATCAAAGTGAAAAAGGTCTCCTGTGCAAATGGGAGACCTTTTTTGGTTTATTGCTTAGTCAGGAAGATTTTAAAGAAAGCTCGAAGTAGTTGATTTATTTTCCAATTAAGAATATCGAATGATGAATATTGAACTCAACTTTCAGGAAAGAATATCTTAATTACTCTCTATCACCTGACCTTTTTCCCGATACAGATCCACAGGACCATCAAGCAAGACCGCCAAAACAGTGATGTCCTTGTCATAGACGTTGTCTGGAATGTCAATGTATTTCATTCCTGGGACAGCGCTCCAGTACATTTTGCCCACTTCCCTGGATTGGAGTTTAGTACCATTTCCTACTACCCAGACCCGTTGGATTTTATTTTTTAGTCCTTTGATGGCTAGAGACTCATTTACCTTATAATCCAAATAGATATAAAGGATTGTCTTATCCTTCGAAAGAGTAGTAGGAGCATATACATGGCCATCTGGGATGCCCGCTTGAGTGTCATAGATCGCTGACTCATGCTTGGATGTCCAGCGCCCAAATTCATTCAAAATGTTTTCAGCTTCCTCTGGGATAGTACCATCTGGCTTTGGCCCGAAATCCATCAGGAGATTTCCGCCCATGTGAAGGCAATCCACAAAGATTCGAAGCAATTCACTTGGACTTTTGTACTGATCATCATTGCCTTGGTACCCCCAGCTGTTGTTCATAGTCATACATAATTCCCAGAACTCACTGCTCGGTCTCGTTACTGGAACTCCTTGCTCTGGGGTGTCGTAGTCACCAAAGCCTTTACCTAATCGGGAGTTGATGATCACATTTGGATTGTAGTTCTGCAGTTTCTTTTTAAGTTCTGCACTTCTCCATTCCTCTGGCTTATGTTCCCAATCCCCATCAAACCAATATAAATCTGGATTGTATTGTTCGGATAGTTCACTTAGTTGAGCAAAGTTGAAATCTGTGAACTTTCTGAATCTCTCTGGATCATTCTTGTATCGAAAAGTCTCTCTCGTGTTTCTGTCGTAATCTGGGTGTGACCAATCCAATACAGAAAAGTAGATTCCTTTTTTAATTCCTTCTTTCTCCAAAGCATTCATCAATGGCCCTACCAAATCTTTTCCGGCAGGAGTTTTCTTCACGACAGAAAGATCAGAAGCTTTTGTATCCCAAAGAGCCACCCCATCGTGATGCTTGGCTGTAAGTACAGCATATTTTGCACCGCTGGATTTAATCAGCTTTGCCCACTTAACTGGATCGTATTTGGAAGCAGTAAAACCTGAAAGCTGTTTCATGTAGTCATCGTAGCTAATGTAATCATTGAAAAATGACCAGGATTCGTCAATTCCATTGACTGAATAAATGCCCCAATGAATGAAAATGCCCAATTTGGCATCAGCAAACCATTCCATTCTCTCAGGGGTTTCCTGAGAAAATGCTGCAGTAGATTGAGTGAAAAATATAGTTAGAATGCCTAGTGCTAGTAGGTAGCTTTTGAAGGAAGTGCTGATGTTCACGTCGTAATTAGTAAGATTTAGGATAAAATTAGGCAAAACGCCCTATATATCAAGCGGTAGAAAAGAGTTTATTACGAGTGGAGATATTGTATTCTGAATATTATCCCTACCTTTGTGCCCACGAAAGGGGGTGTATAGATATGATCATAGTTAACGTAAAAGAGAACGAATCAATCGAGAAAGCGCTAAAGCGTTTCAAAAAGAAGTTTGACAAGACTGGTGCAGTCCGTGAACTTCGTGCGAGACAAGCTTTCACTAAGCCTTCCGTAGTAAGAAGAGCACAAGTCATCAAAGCAGCTTACAAGCAGCATCTTCAAGAAGAAGCAGCGAAGTAATCAGTTTTGACTTCCAATATCAAACGCACTTGCCATCAGGCAGGTGCGTTTTTTTTATGACCATTTACGATTTTGCTCAGCGATAATTCACATTTTTTCGTCTAACTTATCTTCCGAGTTACGTGATATATGATCGATTCTTTCATCAATTATTTAGAGTTTGAGAAAAAAGCCAGTCCGCATACAGTAGAGGCATATCGTCGGGATTTGACCCAGTTTGAGGAGTTTTTGGCGCTTTCTTTCGAAATAAATGAAATTTCTGAAGCCCAGCATCCAGAGCTCCGGGCATGGGTGATTGACTTGGTAGATAGCGGGTTAAGTACTACCTCGGTAAACCGTAAAATCGCCACTCTGAGGTCTTATTACAAGTTTTTACTCAGATCACAGATCATTTCTAGCGATCCAACGTATAAGTTAAAAGGTCTTAAAAACCCGAAGAAACTTCCTGAGTTTGTACAGGAAGAGACGATTCTTGCCGTTTTAGACGAAAGTGTTTACGAACTGGATTTCGATGGGCAGCGTGACAAGATGGTGATGGAATTTCTTTACCTCACCGGAGTCAGGCTTTCAGAGTTGATAGGATTAAAATGGTCGGATGTCAATCTCATCGATGATTCGGTCAAGGTACTTGGAAAAAGAAAAAAGGAAAGAATTATTCCTATCACAAAAGGCTTAAAACAGAATATTTTGCTGTATAAAAAAGTATTTGAGGAAAGGTTTTCTAAAGTTGGTCAAAGTGACTATTTTATTGTCAGCAATCAACAAAAGCAAAGTTACCCTATGATGATTTTTCGCATCGTCAGGCACTACCTAGATCTTTTTGCGCAGACATCCAAGCGCAGTCCTCATGTATTGCGACATACTTTTGCCACCCATTTACTCAACAAAGGTGCTGACCTGAACGCAGTAAAAGATTTGCTAGGTCATGCCAATCTTGCGGCCACTCAGGTGTACACGCACAATTCCATGGAAAAACTTAAGGCTGTGTTTGAACAGGCACATCCGAAAGCATAAAATAAACTATTTGTTCACCACTAAATGCAAATGAATATGAAACTGCAGATGCACTC
Source organism: Algoriphagus winogradskyi (assembly GCF_900182815.1). Lineage (GTDB taxonomy): Bacteria > Bacteroidota > Bacteroidia > Cytophagales > Cyclobacteriaceae > Algoriphagus > Algoriphagus winogradskyi. The sequence continues at coordinate 476,421 of NZ_FXUA01000002.1, forward strand.
CATCCATTTTGACGCTGATCGAAAACTGATCGACTTTATTCAGAAAAAAGCTGATAAACTGGATACTTACTATGACCAAATCATAGACGGAGAGGTTTTTTTGAGGCTTGACAAAAACGACAATAACTCGAATAAAATTGTAGAAATCAAGATGAATGTACCAGGAAAGCAATTTTTCAGTAAAAGCCAATCTGACTCATTCGAGGCGGCTTCTGATGATGCCATCGAAGGATTGAGACGTCAAATCAAAAAACACAAAGAAAAAGTAGTGTTGGCTAAGCAGTAATAAGCTAGCCTAGCTAAATTTGCGGCATCTCTCAGTAATGGGAGATGCCTTTTTTATTCAAACCAAACTCAATGCAAAGGTCTACAAGCTATACTATCTATTTCTGGGTTATTTCACTCTCGCTTGTAGTTGCTAAAATACTATTTGCCCTAAGGCCAGAAATTGACCTGTTTACTGAGGAGGCGCAATACTGGCTTTGGTCACAGAATATGGCTTGGCATTATTATTCCAAGCCCCCGCTAGTAGCTGTTCTAAATTACATTAGCACAGGTTTTCTGGGAAATACTGAGCTGGGAGTGCGTATAAATGCGATTTTATGTGGTGTAGGAATGTCTTGGGTGACGTTTTTATTTGGCCGACATCTATATTCAGCTAAAGTTGGATTTTGGGCTGCGATGATACTTCAGGCCATGCCTATGTGGTGGCTTGCCTCTACTTTTCACATGACTGACAGTTCCCTTACCTTCTTCTGGGCGCTGAGCATTTATCTGGCTTATCGAGGTATGGAAGATGGGAAGAAATCCTGGTGGATTGGGGCTGGGCTGGCTGCTGCATTTGGGTTGATGGCTAAGATGGTCATGATTCTGATCTTTCCACTTCTTCTTTTGTATCTTATTTATACTAAAAGCTGGAAGGCACAGAGTCAGAATTATATTCTCTTTGTGTTAATCACTTTATTAGGTTTCATCCCTGCTTTGATCTGGAATTGGCAGAATGACTTTGACACGTTTAAGCACTTGGCTGCCCTCAGCGGTGGTGGAGGCGGTGAATCCAAAGCTTTTGATGTAGGAAAGTCTTTCGGGCAATTCTTCGAATACCTAGGAGGTCAACTGGCGATGATTTCCATATTTCTTCTTCCTCTATTTGTGGGAGCTTTTAGAAAAGTGATTCAAAACCAAGACCGAGCAAAGGTCTATTTGCTTTTACCTGCTTTGATGTCTTGGGCTGCTTTCGCAGGATTGAGTTTCTTGACTTCCATAGAAGTGAATTGGCCGGTATTTGCCTACGGAAGTTTGGCCATTCTGATGGCGGCTTGGGTGTGCGAGCAAAGTCTGAGATGGCAGAGAATCAGGAATTGGGGTGTAGGCTTAAGTATCGGTTTACCGCTGTTTTTTCTGCTTCCTGATTTTACTTTGATGAAAAGTATTACTCCTATCAAAAAGGCTGAGAAATCTGCTTTCAGAAGAATGGCAGGCTACGAGCCTTTAGCCGAAAGACTCGTCACATTACGAGATAGTTTGGGTATTGAAGATGCGTATATCTTTTCAGAAACCTATCACATGGCCTCCGAGCTTTCCTTTTACCTTCCAGATCATCCACAAACGTATATGTTAAACATGGGGGCAAGAAAGAATCAATTTGATCTTTGGCCAGGCTTGGAGCAGTTTGTAGGAAAAAATGAAGTGGGGATTTTCGTGAGTTGGAATTATGATTCTCCAGGAGAATTTGCAGATTTTCAGGAATTGATTTATGAAGAGCAGTTGCCAATTACATTTCGAGAGGAATCACTTCGTGTAGCGACAATTCAGGTTTGGAGAAAGCTAGAGCGGTTTAATCCATATTTGCCAGATACGTATTAATTCACCTTTTCTCCAGCCAATAGTATATCTTCCCATTTTCCTTCACCAATGAATCAAAGGCTGGGTTGCTGAGATTTTGAAGGAGAAAAGGAATTTGTTTGGAATTCCAGTTGACCGAACCCACAGAGATTTCGTACTGGTTTTTTGGAATTAGTTCTAAAAATTTATCCTCGACTATTAAATAAGTATAATGGGCAGCTTCACGGAGTAACTCTTGATCGGTGAGTTTTTTCTCGCCGGATATATCAGTCATGTAATAATCAGGTCCTAAAAACACCCTAATTTTACTGCTGGTGTGGATATTTCCGATAAATCCGATTTCCCCTTTTGGATCTATGTCATTAGCTGCTACAAATGCTTCAATTTGCTCACCTTGCTCTGGCAGAGATATTTTTGCAGTGACAGTGGATAGGAGGAAAAACAACAATAGAAATGAATAAGAAAGTGCTTTCGGAAGTTTCTCGCTTCTAATAGTCAGCATGAAGAGGTAGGACAAAATGGCGAATCCCGCTGCTAGCTGAAGATAAACCCATGCTGTACTACCTAATTGAAAGTTTATCCAAAAGCCAAAAACACCAACAATAAGACACAGGAAAAGGAAAAACCAAGTACTGATTTTTAGACCCAATTTCCTGAATTCAAATTCTCCTTTTACAAGTAGCCACCCAAGCAATACGGCTAATACTGGAGCTACGGGCAATAAATATCGCTCATAAAACTTAGCCGTCATCGCTCCCATTCCCAAAATTGCCAAGCCCCATAAAATTGCAAATCCGAAAAAAACTGCATTCTCAGACCATGCTTTTCTTGTACTTTCCTTGATTTTAGGAAGAACCAGCAGAATCCAGGGAATAAATATGGCAATCAAAATCCCAACTGCAAGCATCCCATTTTTCAGGATTAATAAATAACGTGAAGTAACTCTACCTCCTACTTGATCTTCAACAAAACTGTCTAAATAAGTAGGGCCATGTATTTGCCACATGGCGACAAACCAGAAGAGTGCAATAAAAATGGCTAATGCAAGGGACGGAAAATGGAGAAAGGTTTTAAATGAGACTTTTTTCCATGGATTAAACAGTAGATAAAATACTCCAAGTCCCCCTAAAGCCAGAGCAGGAAGGCCTTTGGTTTCAAATGCAAGCGCCAAACTTAGGTAAAGAATCCAAAGATATTTTTTGGGGGCTTGGTCACCAAAGCGGATTAAACCAGCGAAACCAACTGCGCTCGCAGTCATCGTGAGGCCGAGTAGCACATCCGGTATTGAGCGGGTTGCGGATAAAATCAAAACAGGATTGGCGGCAATTATCAATGCAGAGATTCCAGCTGTTTTTTTGTCTTCAAAAAGTAGCTTTGCAAGCCAATACGTGGCACCTACAGTCAATGCTCCAGCGAGTAAAAAGAAGATTCTTGAAGATAGTGCGCTAACTCCAAAAAGCTTGAATCCGGCCAGCACCACCCAATAAGTGCCAATTGGCTTACGAAAACGCAGTTCCCCATTCCCTAAATAGGTTGTGAGGTAATCTCCATTTTGGAGCATTTTCACAGCAGCGTCGGTATAATACATTTCGTCAGGGAAATGCATGTGGAAGCTCAGTGCAAACGGGCCAACTAAGACGGCAAATGCTGCCATGACCACCCATGGATTAATTTGGGAATCTTTTAAAGACATGGTGCAAAGATAATCCTATTGAACTTTGTAGTGCCAAATTTTCGTTGGCTTCCGAAAGCGAATCCTAGCTTTTTTGTCCTAGGAAGTATTTTACCGTATTTTTGACAAAATTTTATCGCATGTCCAAGCCACAGATTTCCGTAGTAATCACTGTTTATAACGAAGAGGATAATATCCAACCGCTTTTAGAACAAACGTATGCAGCGCTAGAGTCCATCGATTATGAAGTGCTTTTGATTGAAGATGGATCAACTGATAGGACTGTGGCTGAGGTAAAAAAGTATGCGAATAGCCGAACTAAGCTGATTATTTTCAATAGGAATTTTGGCCAAACCACAGCTTTGGCAGCAGGTATTGACATGGCTGCTGGTGAATACATCTGCACCATGGATGGGGATTTGCAAAATGATCCAACCGACATTCCTGTGATGCTTCAAAAGGCAATCGATGAAGAATGGGATGTGGTAGCAGGCCGTAGAGCGAATAGAAAAGATGGATTTGTGCTTCGCAAAATCCCAAGTAAGATCGCCAACTGGGTGATCAGGAATACAACCAAAGTTTACTTGAAAGACTACGGATGTACACTTCGTGTGTATAAAGCGGAGATTGCGCAGGGAATGGGGTTGTATGGAGAATTGCACCGTTTTATTCCTGTTCTGGCGAAGCAGCAAGGAGCTAAAATGACCGAAATGGATGTGAAGCATCATCCACGGATTCATGGCGAATCGAAATATGGCCTGAGCCGAACCTTCAAAGTGATGTCGGATTTGATTCTGATGTTATTTTTCCAAAAGTATTTTCAGCGACCAATTCATTTATTTGGCGGGATAGGGATCATCGCATTTTTGATTGGTTTGCTGATCAATTTTTATCTGCTCATCCTGAAAATAATGGGCGAAGACATCTGGGGAAGACCAATTATGATCCTTGGTTTTATTTTAGTGCTGGGAGGTATTCAGTTTATCACCACCGGAATTATTGCGGAGATCATTGTTCGGACCTATTTTGAGTCTCAGGATAAGACGACCTATTCCATCAAGTCTGTCTATCAAGGTGTATTGGAGCCTGTTATTGCAGTGCATCAAGGAATTGACAGCGCTAAGTAGGTTTTCAAATATCAATTGAATTTTGGCGAAAACAGAAAGTTCCCTTAAAAAGAAATTAACGACTGTCCTAAAACTGGTTTTAACTGGTTTGGCACTCTTTCTGGTTTTTCGAAAAATTGACACAGATCAGCTTTGGCAAATTACAAAAACCATCCATTGGCTTTGGCTGATTCCTGCGATTCTGACTTTTGTGTTAAGCAAGCTTTTCACAGCCTTTCGCCTCAATCTCTACTTCAAAAATATCGGTGTGCAAATCTCCGAAAAGCTCAATATCAAGCTTTACCTCATCGGTATGTTCTACAATCTCTTTCTACCTGGCGGGATTGGTGGTGATGGGTATAAAGTTTACTTACTGAATAAACACTATCAAACTCCCGTAAAGCCACTGGTGCAAGCTTCGCTGCTGGATCGTTTGGGAGGTTTGGTCGCGATTGTGTTTTTACTGTTGGCATTGGTTCTTCCTGTGGATTTGACCTTGCCATTTGCTTCGCAAATTCCCTGGGAGCTCTTGGTGGTAATTGCTGCCTTGCTGGTATTTCCAGCTTTTTGGCTGATGCAAAAGTTACTCTTCAAAGCATTTCTACCCTCTTTTTGGAAAGCAAATGGCTGGTCGATGGCTGGCCAGTTAGCACAATTGATATGCGCTTGGTTTATACTGAAAAGCCTTGGCGTAACTGAGAATTTCCTAGCTTATCAACTGGTTTTCTTGCTTTCTTCTATAGTCGCAGTGCTGCCATTGACTATCGGTGGCGTAGGTGCTAGAGAATTAGTTTTCGTCTATGCGCACACGTATGCAGGTATTGATGAGGCGATTGCAGTCGCTTTCAGTTTGATCTTTTTCCTGATCACCGCGATGGTTTCACTGACAGGATCAATGATTACCATTAATTTTGAAGAAAATTAGTTAAATCGTTGTTTTTCAATGAAATAATAAAAATTAATCCTTGCAAATTTAAAATCAAATTTTAAATTTGCAAGGATGATTGTGCGAGATTTGTTTTTGAAACTGCAAGAATTGATGCCTGATTTTCCGGCTATAGCGATTCTGGGTCCACGGCAAGTAGGTAAAACTACCTTAGCGCAAGAGCTCGTGGAAACCATCGATCCTCAGTCTATTTACCTCGATCTTGAAAGTCCCTCAGACCGTAGTAAGCTTGCTGAGCCAGAGCAATATTTTGACCTGCATGAAGGTCGTTTGATTATTTTGGATGAGATCCAGCGCATGCCTGACCTCTTTCCGCTTTTGCGGGGCGTGATAGATCGAAGGAGAAAGAAAGGCTTTAGATCTTGCCAATTTCTGATTTTAGGCTCTGCTTCTTTGGACCTGATCCGGCAATCCTCCGAATCACTGGCAGGAAGAATTGCCTATGAAGAACTCCCCGGATTCAATGTGATGGAAGTGGATTCGATAGAAGGACATGTAGAAAAACTATGGATGCGTGGAGGTTTTCCCGACAGTTTTCTTGCGAGTTCCGATAGATCAAGCATGACTTGGCGTGGTAATTTCATCACTACCTATTTGGAAAGAGATATTACACAGATTGCTCAGTTTGTGCCAGCCAACCGTCTGCGTCGACTCTGGACTATGCTCGCTCATCAGCAAGGTCAGCTGATCAATCTATCCAAACTTGGTGGAAGTCTAGATTTGACTTCTCCGACTGTGAAAAGTTATGTGGAAATGCTTGAAGATCTTCTGCTGATTCGTTCTGTCAGACCTTGGCTAGTGAATGTGGGCAAGCGACTGGTGAAGTCTCCCAAAATCTACATCAGGGATTCTGGAATTACACATGCTTTATTGAACTTAACCAAACTGGATGATCTGCTGGGACATCCTGTGGTAGGCGGAAGTTGGGAAGGATTTATCATCGAAAATATTATTTCAGTTTTGCCTAAAGGAGCTGAATATGGCTTTTATCGGACAACGGGTGGAGCAGAACTTGATTTGGTATTGAGTCTGAACGGAGAAGTTTGGGCGATAGCAATCAAGCGGACCTTAAGCCCGAAGCTTTCAAAAGGCTTCCTGAACGCTGTGGAGGATATATCAGCAGACCATCGCTATTTTATCTATGCAGGTAAGGATGAATTTCCCTTGGGCGAAAGGACTAGCGCTATAGGATTAGCTGGATTTATGAAAAAACTAAAGGAAGGCTTTTGAGGTTTTCCTTTAGTTTTGCTATTACTGCATCATCACATCGAGCGGAAAGTAATTTGGTAGATGGTTTTTTCCCACACCCTCTTTTGTTACTTCCCATCTTATTTCCTTACTGCTGGGAAAGTAGGTTATTCTGATTTCGCTGACAGCGAGAGAATATGCACTTAGAATCGTTCCTGTGAATACATTTTCGGAGATTCTGTTTAGAGAAATAGAATATTCCTCGTAGCTACAGTCCATTCTGCCCCCATTATAATACACTCCGCAATGCTCTCCTATTAAATCATATGACCCCATAACGTCATCATCAAGCTCGGGCTTATATAGTTGGATTGTGAATGCTCTATCTTCAAATTCGAACCATCGCCAAGAACCTGTAATATCTTGAGAGTTGGAATCATAGGAAAAAAGAAAAAGCAGTACGAACAGAATAGGGAGCCCTCTTTTATATCTATTGAAATATAAAATCATATATTTATTTTTGTAATATTTCCTGTCTTCAGGTCAACAATTACACTTATCGGTTCGTCCACCACAACGCCATGATAGGATAAGGGTATTATTATTATTCCATAATCTGTTTCAATTTCCAGTTCATAGGGTGGAAATAGCTTTGATACCGATGAATGAGAGTCTCCTATTTTTATAAAATCTTTACCATTTCCAATTGAGAATTTGGAGTCTATTAGATGAAATGCATCCATTTTTTCACCTAGGAAATAGAATTCATTTTGCCCATAGGTGATTAGTCGCGCCATCTTTTCATCCATCTCATAATAAAAGTCTTCATTCTTGTCGGGATTTGGGAATTCTTCTAAAAATGACGATAAGGTGTTTTTAAGAAAACTGAACTCTTTGTCAATTGATTCAATTGATTTGATAATGAGGTAGTTAGTGTCAAATGTCGGGATAAATGTGTTAGGATTATACCCTTGGATTTGACCATATGAATTTGAGTGGAAGGAGAAAACCAGAACTATAAAAATCAAGAAATACTTTCTTCCTGAACCCCAGTAATTTTTGGTTTGTGACTCTCTTATTTGATGCCTCATAATTCATCCGTTTGATTTTTGAACATATTTATTGAAAAAATGTGCTAACCCAATAACTATAACCCCTGACGAAAAGAATGAACCAATGAACTGAAACCAAATGGGTTCCGAACTAGGAAATACCAAAGCATACATGAAGTCGAAGATCAAGAGGAAAATAAAGGTTACAATTAGCCGTACTTTAAATCTTTTGTCAAGCCGTTTAAACATATCAATAATTTGTTTAAGATTCTAAAGTAGTTTATTCGCTGTTTAGTTCAAACTATTTAAATGGGTAAAGTAAGTTTTGTTCCAACCATCTTTTCTGAGAAGATTCTCATGTCTTTTCTAAGCCATTTTCGTTCCCTACCTTTGCCAAAATCCCAATCTCCATGACCAGAGCAGAGCTTTTCTCCCAAATCCAGAAAAAATCATCCTTTTTGTGCGTAGGACTTGATGCAGATATCCATAAAATCCCTAAACACCTGAAACATGAGCCCGATCCTATTTTTAGTTTTTGCAGGGAGATTATAGAAGAAACTGCCGACTATGCAGTGGCCTATAAGCCGAATATTGCATTCTTCGAAGCATTGGGGCCAAAGGGTTGGGAGACTCTTGAAAAGGTAAATGAACTTATCCCAGAGGAAATTTTCACTATTGCAGACGCAAAACGAGGTGATATTGGAAATACCTCGAAGCTTTATGCCAAAGCATTCTTCGAGAAAATGGACTTTGATTCGGTGACAGTTGCACCCTATATGGGAGCGGATAGCGTGACGCCATTTTTGGATTTTGAGGATAAATGGGTGATTCTCTTGGCCTTGACATCGAATGCGGGTTCCATGGATTTCCAGTTGATCAAAGACGAAAATGGCAAACCTTTATATCAAACGGTTTTGGAAAAAAGTCAGGAATGGGGCACTCCTGAAAACCTCATGTATGTGGTTGGCGCCACACGCGGAGAGCTAATCGGAGAGGTCAGAAAGGTTGTTCCTGAAAATTTCTTTTTAGTTCCTGGAGTAGGTGCCCAGGGCGGAAGCTTAGCGGATGTTGCAAAGTATGGCATGAATTCCACTTGTGGGCTTTTGGTGAACTCAAGTAGAGGGATCATATATGCTTCCGGAGAAAAAGACTTCGGAATAGCAGCGAGAAGGGAGGCAAAGAAGCTGCAGGAGGAAATGGCTGGTTTGCTTGATAAATATCTTTGAAACTAAAGTATGTCGCTAATATTTTGAAAGTCAGGGTTTCCTGACTTTTTTGTTTTTTAGTTTTTGGTTAAATTCACTTGACTTTTAATCGATACTTTTATGACTTTTAAGGAAGACTTTTTACAGCTAGTCTGGAAATACCAATACTTCGAAAAGGCGAAACTACATACTACAGCTGGCGATGAGTTGAAAATAATCCAAGTTGGATTTCACAATCAGAGCGAAGGACCGGACTTCCGAGATTCTGTTGTAGTTATTGAAAACGTGATCCTTCACGGACATGTGGAGGTACACCGGTTGGCAAGCGAATGGAAGCAGCATTCCCATGGTGGAAATCCAGCTTATAATTCCGTAGTGTTACACGTAGTTTGGGAGGATGATCTTGAAGTGCTTCGAAATGATGGAACTGCAATGCCCACTTTAGAGCTGAAAGGATTGATTTATTTGGATATCTGGAGAAATTATGAGCGGATGCTGGATTTCAAATCGGACCTCCCTTGTGCACATGGGTTACGTGAGGCTCCAGAAATTGTCAGGTTTTCTACACTAGAAAAAGCTTTGGTAGAAAGACTCCAAGAAAAATCTACGTTGATTCTGCAAATTCTCAAGTCTACAACTGACAATTGGGAAGAAACAGCTTATCGATGGCTATTCACCTGCTTTGGCTTTAAGAAGAATAATGAAGCCATGAGTGAATTAGCTAGGTTGGTACCTTATAAAATTCTCCAAAAGCACAGGGATCAATTGCCAGTATTGGAAGCTTTATTGTTAGGCCAATCAGGTTTGCTTCCTTCAGAATCGGAAGAGCCCTATGTACAATTTTTGATTCGTGAATATGATTTTTATTGTAAAAAGTATGGATGGGATTCTCCAATGAAGCGTCAACATTGGACCTTTATGGGAGTGCGTCCAAGTAATTTCCCCACACTCAGAATCGCTCAGTTAGCAGCGATTTTATCTAAGGCTCCAAATTTACTTCAGTCTGTGATGCTGGGTTCTCATGATTTCGCAGGTTTTAAAAAATTGCTAAAAGTGAAATCGAGCGATTATTGGCAGTATCATTACAGTTTTGGTAAACCTTCAGAAAGGCAGACAAGCTCCGGAATTTCCACTCCAGCTTTAGAGCTTTTGGTGATCAATTATGTAATTCCGCTTTGGTTTGCTTATGGACGATATTTCGAAGAGCCAGACTGGCAAGAGCGCTGTTTCGATCTCCTACAGGAGGTTTCTGCGGAGAATAATCATATCATTCGAAGATTTCAATCGCATGGCTGGCCGGCCCAGAATTCCTTTGATTCCCAGGGAATGATAGGGCTGTACAAGAATTATTGCCAGCCAAAGAAATGCCTCCAGTGTAAAATTGCCCAAGTGCTGATCAAATCAGAATCCAAATGATTTTTGGGTAAGCCAGTGAATTCCTGTATTTTTGCAGCCTGAATTGCAGAAAACTATGGAAAAACCAGTTATAATTTTTGGTGCTAAAGGCATCGCACATCCAGCACTTGAGATTTTCAACAGTAACAATGTAGTTGTGTATGGATTTTTGGATGAGGACGAAAAAATCCATGGAGCAGAGATCAATACGGTTTCAGTTCTTGGCAATCCTGAGGATGACGGTTTCTTAAAGTTAATCGGTCAGAAGACAGAAGCATTTGTAGCCGAAGAGAATCCGAAATACCGCAAATTCTTAGTGGAATTGTTGAATGATCGTCGCAAGGTGCAGCCTGTGAATGCGATCCATCAGCGCTCTTATATTTCCACTGACGCTATCATTGGTCATGGTAATTTCATCAATGCCAATGTAAATATCGGAGCCGGGGTTGAAATTGGAAGCCACTGTATTATCAATTCGGCGGCAGTGATTGAACATAAAGCTAAATTAGGCGACTTCGTCCAAATTGGTGCTGGATCGGTGATCAATTCTGATGTGATAATAGAAGAAGGAGCTTTCATTGGCTCAGGAGCTACTATTGTGTCTGGAGTCACGATTGGTAAAAATGCCAGAGTAGGCGCTGGATCAGTAGTAATAGCTACGGTTGGCTCGAATGAAACTGTTTTTGGTAACCCAGCAGCAAAAGTTAAATAAATTAGAAATTTCAAATTATAAATCCCTAAACACCCTGCCGCAACAGGGCTACAGTTATGGAAAACAAAAACTATCAAATTCTCCTTTATTACTGCTACGCAAAGATTGAAAATCCTGAAGAATACCGCGAGCAGCATCACCTATTTTGTATCGAAAACAACATTCGAGGCCGCATCATTATCTCTGATGAAGGGTTGAACGGTACAGTTTCCGGCTTGGAAGATGACTGTGAGAAATACATGGCTTATATCCATGCTGATCCGCGTTTCGCAAAAACTGAGTTCAAAATAGATTCTCATAATACCCATGCATTTACCAAAATTCATGTGCGCTACAAACCTGAGATTGTCCATAGTGCACTAAGACATCTGGATCCTAATGTGAGAACAGGCAAGCATCTTGATCCGGAGGAATTCAAGAAACTAAAGGATCAGGAAGATGTGGTAATCTTGGATGTACGCTCTAATTACGAACATGAGCTTGGACGCTTTAAAAATGCCTTGACCCTTGATATTGATAACTTCCGTGATTTCCCTGAGAAAGTGAAAGAACTGGAGCATCTGAAAAACAAGAAAGTATTGACTTATTGCACCGGAGGAATCAAGTGCGAAAAAGCTTCTGCTTTTCTTTTAGAGCAGGGTTTTGAAGATGTGTACCAACTTCATGGAGGGATCATCAAATACGGCATGGAAGCTGGAGGCGAAGATTTTGAAGGCAAATGCTACGTGTTTGACAATCGAATAGCTGTAGATGTGAATAAGGTAAATCCCAAAGTTGTGTCTAAATGCCACGTGTGCGGCACACCTTCGGATCGAATGGTCAACTGTGCCAATCAGACTTGTAATGCACACGTCCCGATGTGTGAAGAATGTGGCTGGGAAATGGAAGGAGCCTGTTCTACAGAATGCAAAGAAAACCCGGAAAAAAGAGCCTATGACGGTACTGGGTATTACCAAAAAAATACCAATGGTTACAATCCATATAAAGGGCTTGTCCGTAAAGCCAAAGAAAAATCAAATGCTTAACTTGTAGTGTGAGCAGACAAATTCCAGAATCCGAATTGATATTAAATGCTGATGGAAGCATTTATCATTTGCATTTGAAGCCAGAGAACCTGGCTTCTCTTGTTTTTACAGTTGGTGATCCCGACCGGGTTTCACTTGTGTCCAAATACTTCGATCAGATTGATTTCAAAGGGAGTAAGCGTGAATTTGTGACGCATACCGGGAGACTGAATGGTAAAAGAGTGACTGTGATGAGCACGGGTATGGGGACTGACAATGTCGAGATTCTGATGACTGAATTGGATTCTTTAGTCAATGTAGATCTGAAAACACATACTGTAAAGCCAACGGAGACCAGTCTCGAAATTATCCGCTTAGGTACTTCTGGAAGCATGCAGGCAGATTTGCCAGTTGGAAGTCTGCTGGCATCTGAGATTGCAATAGGTTTAGATACATTGATGCAGTTTTATCCAAAACTTGAGGGTAATCAAGATTGGGCATTAGTAGTGAAACAGACGCTCGATCTGGCTTTTTTACCTTATCAAGCTTCCGCTTCGAGTGAGCTTGTGCAAAAATTACCCACTGAATTTCATCGTGGTGTCACGCTCACTGCACCTGGGTTTTATGCTCCACAGGGCAGGGAAATTAGGCTTAAGCCAAAGATGGAAAATATGATCGAACGACTGGCCGATCTGAAAGTAGATGGATTGAAAATGACCAATTTCGAGATGGAGACTGCTGGCTACTATGCTATGGGGCAACTACTTAACCACCGAATGCTAAGCTTAAATGCCATAGTAGCAAATCGGCCAAGTGGGGAGTTTGATAAAGAAGCTGAAAAAACCGTGGATCGTATGATCCGCGCAGCCCTAAAAGTTTATTGTTGAAAAAATCACCCTTTACGCTTGGAATTGATTGTTGAAAATGGGCTTTTCTAATTTAAAGTCCTCCCATTCATGGTAATCAATATCCTGAATTATTTTGTTCATAAATTCTGCACATTCTTGCTTGCATAGGTAGATGCCAAAAAGTGATTCATTTCTATTGACAAGAAATGTTCTGCCGCTGTCAAAAATACGTACGAGGTCTTTCCAGGAACCTAAAACGAGTAGCTCATCACGATTTTTTATGGTTTGGATTACTTTAAAATCCCCTAAAACGCTTGATATTTTCATCTTAAAAAAATCTTTGTGAAGAATTATTTAACCAAACTTACCCAATAAAACAGCGTAGCTCAATACGTGGTAATACGTATTTTTTTTATTTGGATTATAGCAAAAAGCTATTAGTCAATAATTTCACGATTCTTTTGAGCCCATATCAGCAAAGAATTGTGCTTTTTTTCAAGTTGAAGCTTTGCAATCATATTGCTCCTGTGCTTTTCAACTGTTCGTTCAGAAATAAAAAGTTTGTCAGCGATATCTTTGGTAGAAATCCCTTCGGCGATTAATCTTAGTATTTTTACTTCAGATGGAGTTAGTGGATTCTCATCTCTGGCGAATTTGTTTTCTTTTATCCCTTCAAAAATTTTCTCGCTAAAAAAATGCCCTCCTTCCAAAACGATAGAGATAGCTTTGGAAAGATCTTCTAAAGCGAATTCCTTCAAAATATAAGCCGATAGGTTTAGCTCTTTTGCCTGATGATAAAGATATAGTTCCTTATGAAGGGTGAGTAAAATGACTTTCGTATCAATCCCTAATGTTTTGCAATCCGAAGCAATTTCAAGCCCAGTTTTAAAGGGCATTTCCATGTCTATAATGGCAAGTTGTGGCTTCATTTTCATAATCAAGTCAAATGCTGCTTGTCCATCTTTTGCTATCCCAACAACATCCAATCCAAATTCACCCAGAAATTCCTGCAATCCTTTTAATAAGATCGGGTGATCATCTGCGATAACGACGGTGGGTTTTTGATTAGACATAAACAATAAAACTTAAGCTGGTTCCGACTCCCTTCTCACTGTTGATTTTCATACTTCCATTTAGCGCAGCAATACGTTCTTTAAGGGTTTTTAGTCCGAGACTTTGAAAATCATTGAATTTCTCAGAAAAATCAAAACCTTTTCCATTGTCTTCAATTTTCAACTCTACTCTGTTTTCAATTTTATTAAGTAATACGCGCAATGCACTTGCTTGAGAGTGCTTCAGGACATTATTAATCGATTCTTGCAAGATTCTATAGAGTTGAAGTTCCTCATCTTTGTGCAGGACACCCTTCAACTCTTCAATTTCAGAAGATACAAAGATGTCGGTTTCATTATCGATCTGATCAAGTAAATGTTCGGCTGCTTTGCTTAGTCCAAGCTTTTCTAATTGCATAGGGTGCAGCGATCTGGCTATTGATCTTAATTCGCTGATCGCCGTATCCAGCAACTCACCTGTTGTATTGTCTTTTGACAGCGCAACTTTGTTTTTTATCAAAAGTAGGCTTTGGCCTAAGCCATCGTGAAGATCCTTTGATATACGAACCCGTTCGGCTTCTTGATTCTTGAGTAGCTCCTGGGAAAATCTTGATTGCATTTCTTTCTTTTTCTTCTCGTGCTGCAAATTTTTCCACAGAAAAATGACTACCCCTGCTATGATCAGTATAAAAACCATAATACTAATCAGCCTTAGTCTGGCCTGATTTTTCCGGCTGATAGATTCTATCTCTTGAGTTTTTGTTAGAATTTCTTTTTCCTTTCTCTCCGTCTCATAAAGCGTTTGGAAATAGGAAAAAGTAGTGGCTTGATTGGAAGCGAAAATTGAATCGGTGTAATGCGTTAATTTTTGCCTGATTTCAAAGGCTTTCTCTGATTGGCCCAATTCATTGTAAGTATCACCCAAAAGCTTGTAGGCTTTTATCAAATGATCCATATTTTTTGATTCTCTGGCGGCATCTAAAGAGACATTGGCTAGTTGATTTGCGGTTAGAAAATTACCCTGAGAATATTCTAACAGCGCTTTTGCATTGAGGTAAACAGGGTTGGTAGTCGCTAGTTCAGGAACTTGGGATACCATATCTTGGGCTTGGGAAAAGAATTCTTTTTGCTTTACCAAATTTCCTTGCTCTCCATAGAAATTGCTGAGGGAAAGTTTGATTATACTTTCAGTGTAGAAATCCCGCGGATCAAACGGTATCAAGGAATCTGCTCGGAGGAGATAGGTTTCTTGATCTTTTAATTTCCCCTGTTTTCCATAATCTTCGGCTTGATTGTATATCTGGATCGCTACATTAAAAATGCTTTCTTCTTCTTGATACGTTGAGATCAAAGCGGTTCTGATTTTTTCAGCTTCATTAAAAATCGAAAATTTGCTAAAAAGAATAGCCATGCCTCCATCTACGTAGTTTACATATTCCTTATCTCCAAGTTTGGAATAGATATCTCTCGCCTGCTGATAATCTTGCATACTACGAAGTAGCTCCCCCTTGTAATCCCTCGCTTGACCTCTAAAAAAATAAGAGTCTGCGATAAAAATGGAATCCTCTTCAGTAAATCTATCTATGGCATGTCCATATTCCACAATCGCAGAGTCAAATTGCTCGTATCCAAAATATTCGCCGGCTAATTTTAGGTGGAGGTTTCCTTTATCTTCGGATTTACTTAGCTCGTTTTCATGGGTAATGGCCTTTTTCAGCATTCCTCTTTTCAGCTCAGGATCCTGAACAGAAGGTGAAGGATGATGGACCATCTTAAGCACATAATCTGCCATCAGGTCAAACTTTCCTAGTTTCTCACTTTGAATGATTAGCTTCTTTAGATAGACACCGGCTATGGAATCTCCGGGTTCGGTAGCTTCAAATAAAGTTGCTAAATGTGAGAGGTCTGTTTGCTGAATGGAGTCTTGAGTAGCTTGGGCTATAGAGCGAGTGCTAACTAGTATACAGGCTAGCACACAGCTCATTAAGAAAAACAATCTAATCATTTTTAAAGATAGGTAAATGATTCACTAGCTGGTCAATAATATCCAAGGGAATAAAAAAATCCTAACGCATGAGAAAATCCTTACCGTTTGAACTGATAATTTTCTCATTATACAGACATTTTTCCATATAACATGTTTTGTCTTAAAAGTAAAACCTTAGTGCTTTTTAGAAGTTAATACATGTGTGTTCAATTGTAAGATATTGACCTTAAAGGTTTTAAAAATCAGCCTCTAGACTCGCAAATTTTAAACTTCTATTTTCTATCTATTCTTATGAATAAATATTCACCGTTAGTTATTCTTTTTATTTTCATAGTAGCCTCCTCTAGTGTATTCGCTCAGGAAATCCGCATCAAAGGAAAAGTTATGGATGGCAAACGTGAATCTGCCTTGGAGTTTGCAAATGTTGCTTTACTTTCCCCCAATGATTCCGCACTTGTCACGGGAGGAATGAGTGAGCTTGATGGAAGCTTTGATTTTACAAGCCCTGCAGGAGAGTATATTTTGAGGGTGGGTTTTATTGGTTACTTGGAGTTCTATGAGAAAATCACTCTTAGTGAAAACAAAAACTCAGTAAACTTGGGAACGATCACGCTGGAAGAAGATGCTCAAAATCTCGATGAAGTGGTGGTAGAAGGTGTGACCTCCATGTTTGAATCTGACATAGATAAACGAACCTATAATGTGGAAAACAGTATCGTGGCAGAGGGTCAAACTGCGTCACAGCTGCTGAGTACACTCCCCTCGATTCAAGTAGATGATGAAGGTGGTATCACCATGCGAGGAAGCGGAAATATATTGATTTACATCAACGGACGCCCGTCCAATCTTTCCGGTGATGATACCGAAAGTATTTTGTCACAATTTCCTGCAAATAGTATAAAATCGGTAGAACTGATAACCAATCCATCTTCTCGGTACGATGCTACTGGTGTTGGCGGGATTATAAATATCGTGTTGAAAAAGAACGAAAAGACAGGATTTAATGGACAGTTGAATGCTTCCATCGGCACAAGAGAAAAATATCAAGCCGGTGTTAATCTGAATTATGGGACAGAGAAGGCTAATTTCTACGCTTCATATAACTGGCAAGATCGCCGTCAGATAGAAACTGGAGAGGGCTCACGAACAAATTACCTAGAGGGATTTTCTCCAAGTTTGGAGCAAGATCAGGATGGATATGAATTGGAAAAGACGCATCTGATACGGACAGGTGTAGATTACAATGTTTCAGAAAGAGGATTGTTAGGAGTTTATTTTCAGGGCAATTTCGATGATGAAGTTGAGTATTCAGATGTAACCCAACTCAATATCAGTCAGACTGGCTCAGTAGATTCGAGTTTTGTTCGGCAAAACAATGAATGGAGCTCCAGCGGAAATTACGAAGGGGGGATTAATTATACTTTAAATTTTGATAGCCTTGGTCAAAAGCTCTATACCTCGTTTTCATACTCTTACGACAACCGCTCACAGACTGACTACTCCAATCAAGAATATTTTGATGCTGACGGCAATTCTGACCCGGTTAAGAGGCTGATTCAGACAAATGATAGACCTAGAACCAGTAATCTCTATGTGGCGCAATTGGATTATGAGAAGCCTTTTCAAAATGGAGCTTCCATAGAAACAGGGCTAAAAGCTACATTGGGCAATTGGCAATGGAGTCAGGAATTTGCCCAAGGCGATCAGTTTACAGATTTTGATCCAGTTGTGGTAGATACGTTGTCGGATACCTTTGATTTTGATGAGTATGTATACGCTGGATATTTCACCTACAGAAATACCAAGGGGAAATTTGGTTATCAGCTAGGTCTGAGAGGGGAATACACCGAGACCCAAGGAGAAACAGTGAGAACTAATGAAAGCATTCCAAATAATTATTTCAATGTATTTCCTAGTGCATTTTTTAGCTACACAATAGCTCCAGAAAATGAATTGACTCTGAACTATACCCGGAGAATCTCCCGGCCGAGCATTTGGGATTTGGCACCTATTTACAGAGTGAGGGATCAGTATAACTTTAGCATAGGTAATCCTTACTTGCAGCCGGAATTTACCGACAGCTATGAAGTTGGCTATATGAAGGGTTGGGAAAAATATCTCCTTAACGCCACCGTTTACCATCGCTACAGCACTGATGTAGAAACTAGGATTACCATTTTGACCGACGATAATGTGGCAATACAAAGTCGGCAAAATGCAGATACCAGGTCCAGTACGGGTTTTGAGTTGATCAATCAGATTCAGGTATCCAATAATCTGGATGCTACCTTGACGGGGAATTTATTTTATTCTCGAATCAACGCGGAGAATATTGAGGAAAGTTTCAGTAATGAAAATTTCAGTTGGACTTTAAACCTGCTTGCCAACTGGTTGATCCCAAATTGGTTTAATGTACAGTTTCAAGGAAATTACCGTGGTCCGATTGTATTACCTCAAGGTCAAATAGAACCTCAGTATAGTTTGAATGTTGGTTTGCGAAAAGATATTTTTGATGGCAAAGCGACGATTTCTGCTAATGTTAGCGATATTTTCAATACTCGGAATTTTAGGATTACTACTAATAACCCCCGTTTTGATGAGAAGCGTGTTTTTCAGCGGGAAACTCGAGTGGGTACCTTGGCTTTTACTTATAGATTCGGTGGTTTTAAAGAAAAACCAGGTCAAAATGAAAGCCGCAGAGAAGGCGGTGATGGTGGAGATGACTTTTAGAAAAGCATAAGGTTTTCTATTTTTAACAATGAGTGAATTAACAGCGCAAGTAATTGCAGCTCTTTCTGACAAAGCAAATCCCGTAAAAGCCGCATTCTTTCCTA
The DNA here is from genome assembly GCF_900182815.1 of Algoriphagus winogradskyi. Lineage (GTDB taxonomy): Bacteria > Bacteroidota > Bacteroidia > Cytophagales > Cyclobacteriaceae > Algoriphagus > Algoriphagus winogradskyi. Next base: position 495,267 of record NZ_FXUA01000002.1, read on the forward strand.
GATTTTTCAAATCAAAGCCAGGAGGATACGGCGAGGGAGATCAGTTTCTTGGAGTAATTGTGCCCGAACAGCGTAAAGTGGCTAAGGCGGTCTTCAAAGAAATCAGTTTTGAGGAAATAACTGTGCTCTTGCAAAATAAATATCACGAGGTCAGGTTGACGGCTATATACATTTTGGTATATCGATATCAAAAATTAAAGACAAATTCCGAGCAGAAACAGTTGGTTGAATTTTATTTGAGCAAACTTGATTATGTGAACAATTGGGACTTGGTTGACAGCTCTTGCCATCATATTTTAGGTCATTACTATTTAAGTAAAGACAAGTCTCTTTTCTACGAATTAGCTGATTCAGGCCATCTTTGGAAGCAAAGAGTAGCAATGATAAGCTGTTATTATTGGATCAAGAGAGGGCATTTTGAAGATGCGTTAGCACTGGCCGAGAAACTCCTCCATCATGAGCATGATTTGATCCATAAAGCTGTTGGCTGGATGCTTCGGGAAATAGGAAATGTTGATTTTGAAGTCGAAATGGAGTTTTTGAGAAAGTATTACAAGACGATGCCACGAATGGCTTTGCGGTACGCTATTGAAAAGTTTGATCCGGAATTGAGAAGACAATTCCTAAAAGGTGAACTCTAGCCTAAGTTTTTATCAAAACAAATTTTCTGTACGCAGAACCAATTTCCTTTCTTTGCACTTAGAAATACGAATACTCATAAAAAAGTAAAAAATACATGCAAAAGCCCGATTTCAACATCGAAGAAGTAAATAAAATCATCCGAGGACGTAGATCCATGTTTGCGGCACAGTTCAAAGAAAATGATCCAATAGATGATAGCATCATCGAAGAAATCCTGGAAAATGCGCGTTGGGCTCCTACTCACAAATTAACTCAACCATGGAGATTTATAGTGTACACAGGTGAGGGGCTAAAGAAGTTTGCGGATTATCAAGCCGATATGTACAAAATGCGAGCTGAGAAGAACGGTACGCCATTTTTGGAAGGAACTTATGAAAAGTTCAAACAGCAGCCATTGAAAGCTTCACACATGATTGCTATAATTTTGAAAAGATCAGCAGGAATTCCACTGATGGAAGAGATTGCTGCAGTTTCTATGGCTGTTCAGAATATGTATTTAACAGCTTCAGCTCATGGTTTGGCGGCTTATTGGGGGACTGGTGGGCCTACTTTCTGGCAGGAAGCAAGAGAAGATTACGGACTCGAAGGTGAAGACACGCTTATGGGCTTTTTCTACATAGCTAAGCCAGCTACGGATAATTGGCCAGAGGGCAAACGAGATTCCCTCGAAGAAAAAGTAGCTTGGGTAAGAGGATAATCTACTTATAAATGTAAAAGCGGCTATGAAATTAATCATAGCCGCTTTTTTATGCATCTAACTTGTTTCTAGAAACCCACAAAAGCTGGAGGCTCTGCTCCTTGGACTCTTAAGTAAGCAATTGCAGATCCTCTGTGATGTGTGGAATGATCCATAAGTAAAGCCATCACTTGGCGCCTTGTTACTTTGTTGCCAAAAACTTCAATAGCTTCACCCGCATCGGCATCAGAAAGTGCCTTCATTGTAGTAGTTCCATAGTCATAGCATTTTGCAACGTAAGCGGCCAAATCAGCCTTTGAAGCAGTAGCTAGATCAATTGTAAATCCAGGATCGCCTCCTTTTAGGAAGCCCTGAGAGATTCCTACGATTGCATTTCCAATGTGATGGATTTGCTCTTTGAAAGACATAGCCTCTGGATCAGTTTTGTAATCCATGCCAGAGTCAGGCATTTTGTTAAGCACATCAATAGTGAATTGCTTACTATTTTGCCATTTGCTCATAAACTCGTCCTTTGTCGTTTGCGCTGTGGCTGCTGAGGCAACCAACAGAAAAATGGCAAGTATCAAACTGCCGGAGATGGTTTTTATTGATTTTTCCATTTGAATTGGGATTGGTTGTTTGGTTAAATTTCATTTATTCCCCAGCCAAATCAAACACTTTCTCTAATTTTAAGCATGAGGAAATATCTAGGGCTAGTTTTGATATTAGTAGGTACAGTTGCCTGTGAGCAAACTTACCTACCCAAACCGCCGGGCTATAATCGAATTGATTTGCCTGACCATTCATTTGAAAGGCTAACTACAGGGTATCCGTATCAAATTGATTATTCCATTTATTCGAAGGTGGAAGCAGATACTTTCAATTTGGCTGAAGAAGATTGGGTCAATTTAAATTATGAGGAGTTTGGGGCAAAGGTGCACTTAACTTATAAGCGAATAGATGGAGACAAGGTTAATTTTAAAAAATTATCCAACGATGCCTTTCGACTGACAGCACAGCATCAAGTGAAGGCTTATGGAATAGAGGAAGCAGTACTTTTAACGCCTGAGGGGTATACAGGAGTAGTTGCTGAGCTCACTGGAGAGGTGCCTACGCAGTTTCAGTTTTTTGTAACTGATTCTACGCAGAATTTTCTGAGAGGTGCCCTGTACTTTAATACGGCTATGAAAAATGATTCTCTTGCTCCGGTAATAGAATTCATCAAGGAGGACATGGCCCACTTGATGAATTCAGTAAAATTTGTGGATTAACTCAATTTTTTCCAGGATCTGATGATAATGACACCACCAGCTAGAGCAATTGCTCCGGCGATAAATCCTCCCAGCAAATTGCCGTAAATAAAGAAACCAGTGGAAAATAAGGCTGCATAAACCATCACGGAACCAATCATCATTAGTCCGATTTCTTTTGGTAGTTGTCCGATAACTTGCTTCTCAGCAGGATATCTATCCAATACTTTTTTCCAGCCAAATGCAGCTGGAGTGACTTTTCTATAAAAGGAAAGTAGTACTTCATCCTTCTCTGGAGCAGTCATGAACGTTACGATCAACCATCCAATAGTGGTAATACTTACACTATAGATTAGCTTCAGGTAAGCTTGATTTTCAGGGATCATGATCCAGTTTACTTTTGGGTTGATAACCTCAAAGAAGATCGCTACTACAAAGGAAATCGCCATGGCGGAGATCTCGGTATAAGCGTTAATTCTCCACCAGAACCATCTCAGAATAAAAATCAGACCAGTTCCTGCGCCAATTTGAAGTAATATGTTGAATGCATCTAAAGCACTGGAAAGGGCCAAAGCTAGTATTGCTGACAGCATCATGAGCACCACAGTGGAGATTCTACCTACAGCCACCAACTCTTTGTCGGATGCTTCTGGCTTCATAAATCTCAGGTAGAAATCATTGACGATGTACGAAGATCCCCAGTTCAAATGCGTCGAAAGGGTAGACATCACCGCAGCAATTAAGGATGCTAGAACAATACCTATTAGACCTGTTGGCAGGTAAGTCAACATAGCCGAATATGCTAAATCATCTCCCAATTTATCTGCTGGGATATTTGGAAAAGCTGTTTGTAGATCTGAGATATTTGGGAATATAATCAAGGATGCTAGTGCAATCAGAATCCACGGCCATGGTCGCATGGCGTAGTGGGCGATATTGAAAAACAACGTAGCACCTATTGCATTTTTTTCATCTTTGGCAGAAAGCATACGCTGAGCGATGTATCCTCCTCCTCCAGGCTCAGCGCCTGGATACCATGTTGCCCACCATTGGATAGCGATTGGCATCAAGAAAAGTGGGATGTATGCATTCGGATTAGAGAAATCAGGAAGGAAATCAAGTTTACCAGCTACATTTTCGTGGGTTAACAGATTGTTCAAACTACCAATCTCCGGAAGGTCAATGATAAAATATGCTGCTCCGAACGAGCCTATCATTGCGATAAAAAACTGGAAGAAATCTGTGAGCAATACGCCCTTCAAACCACCAAGAGAGCTATATACTACGGTTACAATAGATGCAATCAACAAAGTTTGAATAGGGGTAAGTCCAAGCATTACTCCGCCTATTTTAATAGCGGCAAGTGAAACGGTTGCCATGATTACCACATTGAAGAAAACGCCAAGATAGATTGCTCGGAATGCTCTCAAGAAAGCTGCGCCTTTCCCAGAATATCGTAATTCGTAGAATTCTAAGTCAGTAGTAACTTCAGATCGTCTCCACAGTTTAGCATAGACAAATACTGTCAGCATGCCAGTAAGTAAGAATGCCCACCATGCCCAGTTACCGGCAACACCGTTTTTTCTCACGATGTCAGTCACCAAATTTGGTGTATCTGCTGAGAAAGTAGTTGCTACCATTGATACGCCCAGCAACCACCACGGCATGTTTCTCCCCGATAGAAAAAATTCTTTGGCAGAAGACCCTGCCTTTTTCGATGTGTAAAGCCCTATTAGGAGGGAAATGACAAAGAAAGCAGCAATGATCGACCAGTCTATGGCGGTAACATTCATAGTATATTGGATTAAGGAGTTCTTTAAATTTTTTCGAAAATAACTTTCTACTTAAATGATAAATTTTGCTAATGTATTTATTTTCTATCAAACAGGAAAAGACTTTACCGAAGATTACACAGAATTTTGGCAAGTCGGCTCTTCTGCAATATAAAATGTGCTTTTACTTTTAGTAAGAAAATCCATTTTTGTCAACAATGAGGTATAGATGGGTATAATCTCACTTTTGGAGAGATTTTTCTCTTTCTGATAATTCTGAATTGGATACGATACTATAGCTTTGGGCCATGATTAAGGAAGACATCGCCGATATTCTGGCACATTATACTTTTAACTCTTTTGAGAATTTTGAATTTCAGGCATTTGGTGCAGGTTTGATTCATGGTACTTATTTGATTGAGACCGGAGATGCGAAATTCATTTTGCAGGAATTTAACAACGGGGTGTTCCAATATCCTGAGCGTATTTCTCACAATCAAAGATTAGTTAAATCTCAGGGAAATGATACTTTTCTGCCATTTCAGTTGCCTCTGCCTATCCTAAACTCAAATAATAAGTTAATCACAACGGTGCACGGCCGTCTTTTCCGGCTGTTTGAATTCGTTTCAGGGCAGACTATCCAAGAAATCTCCGAGCTAGATCAGGCCTACCTGGCTGCAAAGGCTTATGGAGTATTTGCGGAATGGGGAAAGGAAATAGATACCACCCAGCTGCAGGAATGCATCCCAAATTTCCATCGCTTGGATCTGCGCTTTGCAAAGCTGCAGGAAGTCGCTGCAGGGAAAGCTGCGCTTTCAAAAGAGGATCAGGCAATTTTGGATTTCTATTTGAATCAGAAGGATTTGATTTCGGCCTATCTGGAATTCCAGGCTATTCTTCCAAATCGACTAACCCACAACGATACAAAAATCAACAATCTGATTTTTTCACATGATCTTCAAAAAGTGGAAGCTGTAGTCGATTTGGATACCTTGATGAGCGGATTCTTGATGTATGATTTTGGGGATTTGGTACGAACCGTGGCTTGCTCCGTATCTGAGACCAGTCAGAGTTGGGAGGAGATCAAAGTGGAAATCCCTGTCTTCGAACAATTGCTCAAAGGCTACTGGGGAGGAATTAAAACTTTGGCTACCGAAGAGGAAGCTAAATCCTTGCTTCTGGCAGGGGAAGTAATGATATGCATTATGGGCCTTCGCTTTTTCACTGACCACCTCCAAGGTAACGTATATTATAAAGTGGAATATCCTGAACAGAATTTTCACCGGGCAAAAAACCAAATGCTTTTACTGCAAAGTCTTCAGGAAAATAAGGTTGAAATAGAGAAAATCTGGAAGGCTGTCACACAATCCTAAAATTGTATTCTGACAATTCCGGTCATTTTTTATTGGCAATTGGACTGAGTGGGTTTAATTTGTCCTAACCCAAAAATCAATTTTCCTTGTCCGGATTTTTTGACACCAAGATAGAATTTCTCAAAGGAGTTGGCCCGCAGCGTGCCGCTCTGATCAATAAGGAGTTGAATATTTTCACCTTCGGGGAATTGCTGCAGCATTATCCTTTTCGCTACGAGGACAGGACGAAGTTTTTCAAGATTCGGGAGTTGCATTCTGAGATGGAATCTGTGCAGGTGATCGCCAAAATCCGAAACCTTGAGCTCGTAGGAATGGGTAATAAAAAGCGACTTGTGGCGCATGTGGCGGATGAAACTGGGGAAATGGAAATGACCTGGTTCAAAGGGATTGCATGGGTTCAAAAGAATATTGTACCAGGCGCAGCTTATGTTTTTTTGGGTAAACCGGCGCAGTTTGGAAGAAAGTGGAGTATAGCACATCCAGAGATGGAGCCACTTACCTCAGCTAACGAAAAAAGAAATAACTTCCAGCCTGTTTACTCTACCACAGAAAAGCTAAGAGCCAGATTTTTGGATTCCAAAGGGATTTCCAAAATCATGGAGCAGTTGGTTCAGGTTTGCTTTCCACATATTCAGGAGACGATTTCTGGGGAGATTTTGCAACAATATCAACTTATTGGTAAAAAGGAGGCTATTCGGCAGATTCATTTTCCTACTGAGCCAAACCTACTTCAGCGAGCTAGAAAGCGATTAAAATTCGAGGAGTTTTTCTATTTGCAACTTCGACTTTTAATGCTGAAGGTAGCCCGGACTGAGAAGTTTCGTGGACAGATACTGAACAACACAGAGTTGCTCACGGAGTTTTACACCAATCACATTCCTTTCGAGCTCACCAATGCGCAGAAACGGGTAATTCGTGAGTCTTACGGCGACATGAAATCGGGCAAGCAGATGAATCGCCTTATTCAGGGAGACGTGGGAAGTGGTAAAACGATGGTAGCGTTTATTTGCGCATTGATAGCGATCAGTTCTGGGGCTCAGGCTTGCTTGATGGCTCCCACGGAGATTCTGGCGACACAGCATTATGCTGGTTTGAAGGAATTCGCTGATATGATGGGGCTAAAAATTGCTTTGCTCACAGGCTCGACCAAGAAATCTGCCCGAAAAATCATTCACGAGGAACTGCTTTCAGGAGAACTGAAAATCCTGATCGGTACACATGCACTTTTAGAAGATATCGTTCAATTCCAAAACCTGGCTTTGGCAATAGTCGACGAGCAGCATCGTTTTGGTGTAGCGCAACGAGCTAAGCTTTGGGCTAAGAATGAAGAATTCATTCCTCATGTATTAGTCATGACAGCGACGCCAATTCCACGGACGCTAGCGATGACGCTATATGGAGATCTGGATGTGTCAGTGATCGATGAAATGCCTGCAGGAAGAAAGCCGATTCAAACAGTGCATCGCTATGATAAGGATCGCTTGAAGGTTTTCGGTTTTATTAATCAAGAAATCAAAAAAGGAAGGCAAGTTTATATTGTTTACCCGCTGATCGAAGAGTCCGAAAAGATGGATTTGAAAAATGTCATGGATGGCTTTGAAAGTATCTCCCGTGCATTTCCCAATTATCCAATTAGCATCGTGAACGGAAGTATGAAGGCGGATGCGAAAGAATACGAGATGCAACGATTCGTGAAAGGTGAAACGAAGATCATGGTGGCGACTACTGTAATTGAGGTGGGAGTGAATGTGCCCAATGCTTCAGTGATGATCATAGAGAATGCGGAGCGTTTTGGGCTATCTCAGTTGCATCAGTTGCGCGGAAGAGTGGGAAGAGGTGCTGAGCAGAGTTATTGCATTCTGATGAGCAAGTATGAGCTTTCTAAAGATTCCCGCGTGCGATTAGAAACGATGGTTCGTACCAATGACGGGTTTGAGATCGCTGATGTGGATTTGCGATTACGCGGACCGGGAGATCTGATGGGAACGCAGCAAAGTGGAATCACCGATTTGTTGATCGCTGATCTAAGTAAAGATGCCCCGATTTTGACTTTGGCAAGGGATGCGGCCCAGCAGCTATTGGTTAATGACCCAGAATTGACTCAGCCAGAAAATGCTCCGATTCTTAGACAAATTAAGCAACAGAAGAAAACGGCTGTAAACTGGAGTAGGATTTCTTGATTTGCAAACTACGCGACATCCTTTTCTTCGAAGTGCTTTATGTTATTGAGGTCTTTCTCTTTTTGCAAACCTTCTTCTTCGATATCATAGTCGTTTTGTAGTCCAAGCCAGAATTTAGCTGAATTTCCAAAATATTTACTCAGTCTGAGAGCTGTATCTGCAGTGATCCGGCGATTGCCTTTTATAATCTCAGAAATTCTGGTTTGAGGGATGTTTAGATCTTTAGATAAACGATAAGCAGTAATATTTAACGGCTCCAAAAACTCCAAATTCAAAACTTCTCCCGGGTGTATGTTTGCTAATTTTTCCATGGTGTTAATGATAATCTACTATTTCTACTTGTGTTGAGTTTCCGTTTTCCCACTTAAAAATTATTCGCCATTGTATGTTTATTCGAATACTATAATACCCGGCTAAATTCCCCGCTAGTTTTTCTATCCGATTGGAAGGAGGTATAAGCAAATCTCCAATTTCTTGAGAGTTGTTCAGCATTCTTAATTTTCTACGACCAATTTGCTGAATGTCCGGAGGGGGTTTTTTCACTCTGATACCATCCCAAATCTTTTCAGTTTCTTTTGATCCAAATGATAGAATCATATGTGTTCGTTTTACTAACGTGATAAGTTAGTAAAAGTTATTTTGGCTTTTACTTCTTTTTAGAAAACAATCCACCTATTCTTCTAAAAATCTGCTTCTCTTTTTCCCAAAAGAATCTGAACTGGCCGAAAATAAATCCATAGATCAGTAGCAAGATTTGATAAAGGGGAAGAACTAAAAGTAAATAAAGAAGCGTATTTACAAATCCTCCTTTTTCTACGCCAAAGAAGTCAAGAATTGGATTCTTGATAAAAAGTATGGTGAATCCGGTGCAGGCAAAAACAACCAAAACCAACACGACCTGAAGCAGGCTATCCAATTTCCATTTAGATTGAAGGCGCTGAAGAAAGCCTGGTTTATCGTTTTCCGCTGACATTACCCAAAAGTAATAAGAATCAGTCTAAATAAAATAGCCGGCGCTAGGCCGGCTATCATTTTTACCAAGTAAATAAGTCTTGATTGAGACTTTGAAGTGCTTCTTTTTTGAATTTTGAGTCTACCAAAACTGAAACGTTATGGCGGCTACCACCAAAGGATACCATTCTAACAGGATATTCTATCAGCGAATCAATTACGGATTGGATAGCGCCTTTGCTTTCCGAAACCATATTGCCCACGATACAGATGATAGTCTGGTCTCTATCAACCTCCACGCTACAGAATGTACCCAGTTCTTCTAAAATATGGTCCAAGTGACTTAAATCGTCAATAGTTACCGATACTGCCACTTCAGATGTAGTGATCATATCGATTGGAGTTTTATATTTTTCAAAAATCTCAAATACCTTTCTCAGGAAACCATAAGCCAAAAGCATTCGGCTGGATTTAATTTTGATAGCTGTGATACCGTCTTTGGCTGCGATAGCTTTTACACCAACCGAATCCACTTCAGCTTTGATCAATGTTCCGTGAGCTTCCGGTTGCATGGTGTTGAGCAATTTCACCGGTACGTTAAATTGCTGCGCAGGCCAGATAGATGCCGGATGAAGAATTTTGGCTCCAAAATAAGCAAGCTCGGCAGCTTCGTCGAAGGACATTTCAGCGATTGGGCGCGTTTTATCAACAATCCTAGGATCGTTATTATGCATACCGTCGATATCTGTCCAGATCTCGCAGGCTGTAGCTTGAATTGCGGCAGCAACCAAAGAAGCAGTGTAATCCGATCCGCCACGCTTCAGGTTATCCACTTCATTCAGGTGGTTTTTGCAGATAAAACCTTGGGTGATGAAGATCGTGTCGTCTGGATGCTGGGCAAGTATCACCTTCAATCGGTCTGAGATTTTTTGAAGTTCTGGCTCTGCATTTTCATCAATACTCATGAAGTCAAGTGCAGAAAGGAAAACAGCAGGAATTTCCAGTTCTTCCAAAAGCGTATGAAATAGCTTCGTAGAAAGCAATTCGCCTTGTGCTAGAATGTCGCGATTGATTGCCTCATTAAAAGAGATTCTCAAAAGAATATTTAAAAACTCAAAATGCTCCTTGATAATTTCTTGAGCCTTTTCTCTTGCAACTTCAGTCTTTACCAGTTTTGGATAAAAGTCATTGTAATGTGCATGAAGCTCATCGATCCTTGATTTAGCCAGCACTTTATCAGCTGAAGCCAGAGCCTCTCCAATGCTAACCAACGAATTGGTTGTGCCGGAAAGAGCAGAAAGAACTACGATTTTTGATTCATCACCACGGGTGATCAGGTCTTTTACCTGGTGCATGCGTTCTGGACGGCCCACAGAGGTGCCACCAAATTTCATGATTTTCATATGCTTAAAAGGTTAATAGGTTTTTGTCTTAGAATCCAAGCATTTTAACAGCGGTGATAGCTGCTTCGTCGCCTTTGTTACCATGTTTTCCCCCGGCACGATCCATTGCTTGCTGCTGAGTATTAGGGGTCAATACTCCAAAAATCACTGGTTTATTATATTTCAAGGACACATTGGTAATACCATGAGCAACCGCGTCACAGATAAAATCAAAGTGCTTAGTCTCACCTTGGATTACGCATCCGAGACAGATTACTGCATCAATGCTTTCTTCCTGAGCTAGCCATTGAGCAGCAAGAGTAAGCTCAAATGAACCAGGTACATTCTTTCGAATGATATTTTCTTTCTTTGCACCATTTTCAATAAGGGTCTGGTAAGCACCAGAATAGAGCGCTTCTGTCACGTCTTCATTCCATTCGGATACGATGATTCCAAATGTTTTGTCGCTAATGTCCTGAACGTTTTTGGATGAATGCGCACTAAGGCTTTTAAGTGAAGTTGCCATATGAGATTGCTTTTAAAGTTTTTTATTAAAGTATCGAGAACTGAAAACCAAGAGCCAAGAATCAGGATTTTAAGTATCAAGTATCAAGTATTAAGATTTGAGAACCAAGAGCCTAGATTTTAGAGCCTGATGCTTTCTATATTTTGGCAAATGGTAATTTTGAAATTGGTTTAAACAAAAAAAGAGTAAGACCACAGGGCCTTACTCTTCTAGTATGCTATAGGAAAAGCATTACTTAGAGGCAAGACCTTCTAAGCGAGCTTTATGTTTTCGTGCAGCAGAAAATTCGAAAGATTCGAAATACTTTTCTTCGATCTCAGTATAGGCTGCAATTGCTTCAGATACATTACCTGCAGCTTCATGTGCGATAGCAAGCTTGGTCAAATACTTAGGAGTGAAATACTTGTTTTCATCATAGTCAGCCGCTTTTTTGTAATTAGAAATAGCCGCTTCTGTATTGCCAAGCTCCATATTTGCATCACCGATAAGTGAATAAGCTTTTGCTTGCACCAAGAAATCATCAGCGGAGAATTGCTCCAATTCATTGATTGCTTCTTCGTATTTTCTCTCAGAAAGATAGATAGACCCGATGTAGAAATGTGCAAGGTTTGCAGCATCTGTTCTTGGGTAATCCTCTACGATATTTAGTAACCCAGCATTGATTCCGTCGCCTTCCAAGGCAAGTTGAACACTGTCTTGCTCGTAGAAATACACAGCCTGGAACATTTCCTTCTGTGCTTCCTCATTTTGGTTCTGATTATTGATCTGGAAAAATAAAATCCCTCCGATCAAAACCACTGCTGCGATCAATACGCCAGCTAGTACCTTACTATTCTGCTTTAAAAAAGCCTCACCTCTGCCAAGTCTTGTTGCTATCTCGGAAGGATCTTCCAAAAGATCATTGTGATGTTCAGGGTGTACTCTTTTAGTTTGTTTCGTTGCCATGCTACTCAAATTTCAGCCGCAAATATACGGTTTTTATAATTTCTACAAAGCCCAATAAAAAAGCCATGAAAGCTTTCTGTCTTCATGGCTTTTAAGTGGTTATGTAATTATTGATTTATTCCATTACAAAAGGATAGTCTTCCTGGATGTAAACATCCTTGAAAGCATCCTGTCCGTCAGGCCAAGGGGATTCTTCAGCAAATTTCACCGCGTCCGTTACCTTTTGTTTTACGCCTTTTACGATTTCCTCAAGCTCTTCCTCGCTAAGAATATTATTTTCTTTGATAGTAGAAAGTACCTGTTCTACTGGATCACGCTGCTTGTATTCTTCTACTTCCTCTTTGGTTCTGTATTTCTGAGGATCAGACATCGAGTGTCCTTTGTATCTATAAGTTCTCATTTCAAGCAAAGTTGGTCCATCGCCTCTTCTTGCTCTATCAGCAGCTTCAGCTACTGCTTCGTGAACTGCTTCGACGTTCATTCCATCCACTGCGAATGATGGCATGTCGTAAGATTCTCCCAAGGTAGAAAGATCTTCAACGTTCGAAGATCTTTTTACGGCAGTACCCATTGCGTAGCCATTATTTTCAATGACGAAAATCACAGGAGTCTTGTAAAGCATAGCCAAGTTTAATGCTTCGTGAAAAGCACCTTGACGTACAGCACCATCGCCCATGTAGCAAATTGCTAGGTTTTTGGTGCCTTTATATTTTTCCGCGAAGCCCATTCCAAGCCCCATAGGAATTTGTGCTCCTACGATTCCGTGACCTCCCATAAAGTTTTTCTCTTTATCGAAAATGTGCATGGAACCACCTTTTCCTTTGGTAGTACCCGTTGCTTTACCGAAAAGCTCAGCCATTACAGCACCTGGATCAGTACCCAATCCAAGTGGGTGAGCGTGACAACGATAAGCTGTGATCCACTTGTCGTCTGGGGTCAAAGCCGAAATAGCTCCAGAAGCACATGCTTCCTGACCGATATATAAATGACAGAATCCTCTGATTTTTTGCTGACCGTAAAGTTGTCCAGCTTTCTCCTCGAACCTCCTCATTAAGAGCATGCTCTCGTACCAAAAGGTGTAAGTTTCTTTTGAATATTTTACTTTAGACTTAGTCGCTGCAGTTTTCTTTGCCATATCGTAATGATGAAAATATGCTAATTTTAGGATCCAAATATAATCATCCCGCCCTAAATAACAGGCTCCCTTCGAAATAATTACCCAATCTCATGCACCTGAAGTCTCTCGAACTCTTACAATTTAAAAATCATGAGAAGACCCGACTCCAATTTTCCAACGAGATTAATTGCTTTGTAGGTTTAAATGGAAGTGGAAAAACCAATGTGCTGGATGGGATTCACTATCTGTCTTTGACTAAAAGCGCCGTGCAATCCAGTGACAGTCTGAATGTTCAGCATGAGAAGGATTTCTTTGCGATCAAGGGGCAATTTGAACTGGTAGGAGAAAAGCAACTGGAGGTGAGATGCACGGTAGAATTAGGTAAGAAGAAGCAGATTTATCAAAATGGAAAGGCACTTGCCAAAACTTCGGAGCATGTAGGCTTGATTCCTTTGGTCCTCATTGCGCCTAATGACACGGAGTTGATTAAAGGTGGAAGCGATGGAAGAAGAAAATTTTTTGATGGGTTGATTTCCCAGCTTGATCATGCGTACCTCGATCAATTGATTCGATACCATCATTTTTTGAAGCAGCGAAATGCATTGCTGAAGAAGTTCGCCGAAACTGGCAGACGTGATTTGACACTTTTGGATAATTACGATTCTGAGTTAATTGAACTGAGTGGTGTCCTAGCTGCTAGAAGAAATGAGCTGTTGACAGAAATGGCTCCATTATTACAAAGTCACTATTCAGAGATTTCTCAAGGACAGGAGCTGGTCAGTGTGATTTATGAAACTGAGGCTTTGCGCCCGGACTTTGAAGAGTATTTCAAAAGCCTTCGCAAAAAAGACCTGATCACCAAAAACAGTAATGCAGGAATTCACAAAGATGATTTTGGCTTCATGATAGTTGATCATCCCATTCGGAAGATTGGAAGTCAAGGACAGCAGAAATCATACATTATAGCCCTGAAGCTAGCTCAATTCCAGATTTTTGAAAGAGAGAAGGGCGAAAAGCCAATTCTATTGCTGGACGATATTTTTGATAAGCTAGATGATCTGAGAATTGCTCAAATGATGCAGCTGATCTCGCAACACACCTTTGGACAGATATTTTTGACCGATGCGAGACCTGAGCGATCAAAGAAGATTTTATCCGAGTTAGATTCAGATGTGGTTTTCTTCTCAATCAAAGATGGCGTCATTGGAAAAATAGAGTAATAATAAAAAAGGAGCCGAAGCTCCTTATCTTATTTCCATAGATCAGCCGGATATTCTCCAGCATTATGTAGTTTTTTCAGTGAATCTATGACTACAGGCTTATCTTCTGTATAAGTGACCCCAAACCAAGTCTTACCACCTTCCAAAATATCAAATGCAGCCTCATCTGCTTTAATCAGGTTATTGGCAACAGTTGGGATGTAGAATTCTGATTTCAGGTTTTCAAGATTAGCTGGAAGGAATTCATTCCACATTTTCTCTACATCAGCAAAGACATCTTGATGAAAGCCCCAGAAATTCATACTTACTGGTGTGCCTTCGGCGATTTCTAAAATTTCGCCTTCTCCTTTGCTAATGATTTTTCCATCCTCTCGTGCGATAGAAGTTCTTTCTACCATTCCGATCAGGTGGCCTTTTTCATTTGTTTCACATACTCCTCGGCTAACTGTGCCATGGTCCGAAAGTACATTCTGGATGGCATAGCCTACCATTGCGTGTAGGTCTGATTTGACTTCAGTTGTTAAGAATTTGCCGATAGCATCAAAAGCTTCTTTTCCATAAAAATCATCTGCGTTGATCACCGCAAAAGGCTCTTTAATTACATCTTTTGCACAGAGCATAGCATGTGCTGTTCCGAATGGCTTTTTACGATCCGCTTGCTTCAATTCTGCAGGCACAAAGCTGTCAAGTGACTGAATCACAAAGTCGACTTCAATTTTGCCTTCAAGCTTTGGAAGAAATTTCTCTTTCGCCACTTCTAGAATTTCTTCCCGCACAATAAAGACAACCTTACCGAAACCAGCTCTGATAGCATCAAAAATGGAATATTCAAGAATAGTTTCTCCGTTAGGGCCAAATCCATCGATTTGCTTATTTCCGCCATATCGGCTTCCAATTCCTGCGGCCAATAATAAAAGTGTAGGTTTTTGGTTCATAGTAGGTTTAATAAATCGATGGCAAAAATAAGTTTTTATGTCAGGACGACAAGAGAACTAATGAATTTTGAAAATAGTAGGTGGTTTACAAATTACCCAATGTGAACAAAATATCGGCCTATATTTCTATAATAGGTATAAAAATTACTGTTGAAGCAAATAAATAAGCTGATAAAACTAAACTATGGCTAAAAATTTACCCTATGTATCAATTATTTTAATTTTCTGTTTAGTTTTATGCCATAATCTCAAAAAACCATTAGACCCATTGAAAAAATGAAAAAAATTGAAGCAATTATCAGGACTTCACGTTTTGACCAGATTCACACCTGTGTGGCTGCTCTCGGAGTGAAGTTTCTCACCTTTTATGAGGTGAAAGGGATGGGCCTGGAGCATGCCAGGCTTGAAATGTACCGCGGAGTGCCTTATGAGCCGGCATATATTCCTAGGACTAAAATTGAAATAGTCACTGTAGAAGAATTGGTGGAACCCGTGATTAACTGCATTCTTACTGAAGGCAAGACGGGGCAGGTAGGTGATGGAAAAATCTTCGTCTACGACGTATTGGAAGCCTATCGTGTTAGAAATACAGATACTGGCGAGCAGGCACTTTAATTTAATTCATTTATCTACCGAACCTATTTTATCAAATGCAAGAATTATTTACCGTAAATAACTTATGGATGATGATTGCCACCACCATGGTATTCCTCATGCATTTGGGCTTTGCCAGCTTGGAAGCTGGTTTGACTCGCTCAAAAAACACCGTTAACATTCTATTCAAAAACACTATTATCCCTGCAATTGGCCTGTTGACTTACGCCTTTGTAGGTTTCAACTTAATGTATCCAGGTGCAGAATATGCAGGTTCCTTCTTTGGATTTGCAGGTTTTGGTCTTAGCCTTCCAGAAGGCTGGGATACTAGTGAGTACAACGCAGGTTATACTTTCTTTACAGATTTTATTTTCCAGGCCATGTTTGCTGCCACCGCTGCTACTATCGTATCTGGAGCCGTAGCAGAGCGTGTGAAGCTAGGTCCGTTTATCTTTTTCTCCTTTTTATATGTAGGGATTTGTTATCCTATCGTAGGAATGTGGAAATGGGGTGGAGGATTCCTTAATACATTGGAAACACCGTTCTATGATTTTGCAGGTTCTACGATTGTCCACTCTGTAGGAGGCTGGGGTGCCTTGATTGGAGCTGCACTTTTAGGTCCTAGAATTGGAAAATATACTTCTAGAGGCATGACAGCAATTCCTGGTCATAATATCCCATTAGCTACACTAGGCGTATTCTTGCTGTGGTTTGGATGGTTTGGCTTCAATGGCGGATCCGTGCTTAGCGCCGATCCTGGATTGGTTTCCAAAGTATTTGTAACTACTTCTATGGCTGCTGCCGCTGGTGCTTTTGGGGCATTGATCGTTTCCTACTTGATGTTTAAAACCTATGATATCACGATGGTATTAAACGGTATTCTGGCTGGTCTAGTAGGGATCACAGCAGGTGCTGATCAGATGGGTGTGAATTCTTCGATCATCATTGGTCTAGTAGGCGGTGGATTAATAGTCCTGGCTGTTGTTTTCTTTGATAAAATCAAAGTTGATGATCCAGTTGGAGCAATTTCAGTTCACCTAGTAGGTGGTATCTGGGGTACTTTAGCAGTTGGTATTTTCGGAGATCTTGCTGGCGTAGGTCAGTTTGTTTCTCAATTGATCGGAGTGGTTGCAGTGGGAGTGTTCTGTGTGATTTTCGCTGGAGTGATATTTTTCGTAATGAAAAAGACCATTGGAATCCGAGTAGATGAAGCTGAAGAAACGGAAGGTTTGGATATCAACGAACACAGTATGCGTGCGTATCCGGATTTTGCGACAAAAGATTAATTAAAGACAACCAACTACCATAAATGAAAAAGCCCCGGTCCAATTTGGTCGGGGCTTTAAATTTAATATGCTGGCTCGAAATATCTATTTAAAATCACGTGGTGAATTTTACCAAACATCTGGTAACACCAGTCTTTGAATTCCTGAATTTCTGTGGGTGAAATTAATCTTAATCCTTTTCTCAGCTCACGTTCAAACAAATATTTTGAAAAGCTGACCTTTTGTAAGATAGTCTTCACATATTCGATCATAGTCTAAAGAGTTTAAGGTTTTAACTGATTTTAAGTTTCAATACGGAGGCATTTCTCCATATGTTGCGTTATTTTAGAAATCAAAGAGTAGAATATTCCCTATTTTCGCAACCATGATTAAAACGCTTGCCCGATTCATTTTCGTATATGGCCTCTTCCTGATTTCTGGATTGGCTGTGGCTCAAGATGTACAGATTGAGCTTGGACCTGCTGAGATCGGCTTGAATGAAACATTCACTATCAAAGTAACGCTCAGCAACGAGAAAATCAAGTCTTACGATCAATTTCCCGAGATCCCAAGTTTCCAAAAACAAGGAATCTCTCAGTCTTCCTCGATGAACCTCATCAATGGTCAGATGAGCAGTTCAAACAGCATCATACAATATTATAAGCCAAGCCGAAAAGGAGATTTTACTTTACCGTCCTTTGAGCTTTCCATTAATGGACAAGCCTATTCTTCCGCTGGTAAAAAAATCACTGTCGTAGACGCTTCGTCTTCTAATAGCGGTAGAAATCAGGCTTTAGATCCATTTGCTGATTTCTTTGGACGATCGGCTGTGGAAGATCCTGAATATGTAGAAGTAGAAGATGATGCGTTTTTTTCAGTAACTGTAGACAAAGAAGAGGTTTTTCAGGGAGAAGGGGTGAATATCAGTTTGGCTTTTTATATGTCTGAAGCAAATCAAGCCGCATTTAGTTTTCATGAAGCCGGCAGACAGTTGGATGATATTTTGAAGAAAATAAAACCTACAAATGCATGGGAGGAAAATTTCAACATTAGTAATATCGATCGGGAGCAGGTGACCATCAATGGAAAAAGATGGACAAAGTTTAAGGTATATGAGGCGACATTTTTCCCATTTTCTGAAGGAGAACTAGTCATCCCGAGAATTCCTTGGGAAATGATCAAATATAAAATCGCCAAGAATCCCACTTTCTTCGGAGCCAATAGACAGGAGGATTTTAAGACTTTTTACTCGAACCCAAAGACTATAAAAGTGAAGCCTCTTCCTCCACATCCACTTAAAAATGAAGTAAGCGTGGGGCAATTTCAACTTAGAGAAAATATCAAAAATATAGAGGTAGAGACTGGACAAGGATTTGACTATAATTTTGGGATTAGTGGCGTTGGGAATATTAATGCGATCTCAGCTCCTAAGAGAATCCCGATGGCAAATTTGAATACCTATGACCCAAATGTACGTCAGCAAATAAACCGAGGGTACGGGCGGGTTTCTGGTATTAAAGAATTCAATTATTACATCACGATCAACGAAGCAGGAGAAGTAGACCTTGCGAAGAATTTTGAATGGGTTTATTTTGATCCCGATCGTGCGGTGTATGATACACTTAGGCCGCAGGCAAAAATCACAGTAGTAGGAGAAAGTAAAGCAAATCAGGCGATTTCTTCTCAAAGATTAGGAGGGCTTTACGACCGCATTTCTACTGAAGACAATCGGTTTTTAAACGAGAAATATAAATACTATTTTACAATCGCAATCAACGTGTTGCTACTGATTTCGGTGGCTTTATTGGCTGTATTGATAATTAGAAAGAGATAATGGGTAATTCATTTGGAAAGCTATTCAAGATCACCACTTATGGTGAATCGCATGGTTTAGCTTTGGGGGTAATCATCGAAGGGTGCCCAGCAGGACTAAAAATAAATGAGGCTAAGCTTATTGCAGAGATGCAACGCAGGAAGCCAGGACAGTCCAAAATCACCACACAACGTAAGGAAGAGGACGAGTTTGAGATTAAATCCGGGGTTTTTGAAGGAGTAACGACAGGAACTCCAATTGGGATAGTGATCAATAATTCGGATCAAAAGAGTAAGGATTATTCTCATATCTCAGATAAGTTTCGCCCTTCCCATGCAGATTTCACTTATTTCGAAAAATACGGATTACGGGATTATCGGGGCGGCGGAAGAAGTTCAGCAAGAGAAACAGCTGCCCGTGTAGTGGCTGGTGCTTTGGCTAAGCAACTTTTGGAAACTAAAGGGATCAGTGTGCAAGCATTTGTATCACAGGTTGGTGAGTTGAAACTGGACAAAACTTATACTGAATTAGATCTTAGCAAAGCTGAAGAGAACATTCTGAGGTGCCCTGATCCAAAAAAGGCAGAGGAAATGATCGAGCTGATTGATACAGTCAGAAAAGACCGTGATACCATTGGCGGAGTCGTGACCTGTGTGATTAAGAACACACCTGCAGGGATTGGAGAACCTGTTTTTGATCGATTGCACGCCGAGCTTGGAAAAGCTATGCTCAGTATCAATGCGGTGAAAGGCTTCGAATATGGAAGCGGTTTTGAAGGTGTGAAAATGCGTGGATCAGCTCATAACGATACGTTTGTGCAGGACGGCGATAAAGTGCGTACCCTGACCAATCATTCTGGCGGAATCCAAGGTGGCATTTCCAATGGAGAGGATATCTATTTCAATGTTGCATTCAAACCTGTCGCAACGATCATGATGGATCAGGATTCTGTAAATGAAGCCGGAGATTCAGTAATAGTTTCCGGAAAAGGTCGCCATGATCCTTGTGTAGTACCTAGAGCTGTACCGATCGTGGAAGCAATGGCCGCTTTGGTCATAGCTGATTATATTTTGTTGTCAAAAAGTAATAAACTAGAAGACTTCTAAACCCTTATATATGCTTAAAAAGATACCCTTACATACCCAAATAATCATCGGACTTGTTCTGGGGTTGATTTTTGGTTTAGTAGTAATCAAGACTTCCATCCCCAATTCCTTTACTATAGATTACATTAAGCCTTTTGGGACAATTTTCATTAACGGGTTAAAGATGATTGCAGTGCCTTTGGTACTAGCTTCATTGATTGTTGGTGTTTCTAATTTGGGCGATGTTTCCAAACTGAGTCGGATTGGCGGAAAAACAATCGGGACTTACTTGGTTACTACGGTTCTTGCTGTGACTATTGGTCTTGTAATGGTAAATGTTTTTAAGCCAGGAAAAAGTTTGCCTCCTGAGACTCGGGAAAATCTTATGAGCTTGTATGAAGGAGATGCTGGCTCACGTGTGGGTCAAGCAGCTGAGCTTCAGAAGCAAAGTCCCTTACAGCCCTTGGTGGATATAGTTCCGGATAACGTTTTTAGTGCTACTACAGATAACGCTGCGATGCTCCAAGTGGTGTTTTTTGCAATTCTAGTTGGTATTGCTTTGCTGAAAATCCCAAAAGCCAAGGCTGCTCCAGTTATCGCATTCTTTGACGGGATGAATGATGTAATTATTCAAATTGTCAATTTTATCATGATGATTGCTCCTTTTGGAGTTTTTGCACTCATGGCTTCCTTAATCGTGGAGATTGCTGGTGAAAACCCAGATTCTGCAGTGCAGTTATTAATGGCTTTGTTGAAATATAGCTTGGTAGTACTGGGAGGGTTATTTACCATGATTTTGGTGGTTTATCCAGCTATCTTGATGGCCTTCACTAAGGTGAAATATAGAGACTTTTTCCGAGCAATCAGACCAGCCCAATTGCTTGCATTCTCTACAAGTTCAAGTTCTGCAACGCTTCCTGTTACGATGAAACAAGTGGAGGAAGAATTAGGGGTCTCTGAGGAGATATCGAGTTTTGTACTTCCATTAGGAGCCACCGTGAATATGGATGGGACTAGCCTTTACCAAGGTGTTGCAGCGGTATTCATTGCGCAGGCCTTGGGAATGGAATTGAGTTTAACGCAACAACTGATGATTGTTTTGACAGCAACACTTGCCTCAATCGGTTCTGCTGGTGTTCCGGGTGCTGGATTGATTATGTTAATTATTGTACTGGAATCAATTGGTGTTCCTGCGGCTGGTATTGCATTAATTATTGCTCCTGATCGAATTTTGGATATGTTCCGTACAGTAGTGAATGTCACTGGGGATGCGACAGTTTGTACTATTGTAGCAAGTACTGAAGGGGAGTTGCCAGATGGATTGATTAGGAAATCAAACCCATTGACCCCAAACGAATAGAAATTAACTTTTGGTCTTACATAAAAAATGGTCCCATCTTATGAAGGGACCATTTTTATTTTAGACTACAGAGATTTTTATTTCAAACTTCCCGTCATTTCTTCAGGCCTCACCCACTCATCAAACTGCTCAGAAGTCAATAAGTTAAGCGCAATCGCAGCTTCTCTTAAACTTGTACCTTCCTTATGCGCTTTCTTAGCGATAGCTGCTGCGTTTTCATATCCGATATGTGGATTCAATGCAGTCACCAGCATCAATGAATTCTCCAAATGTCTTTGGATCATAGCTGTGTTTGGCTCGATGCCAACAGCACAATGGTCATTGAATGACACGCATGCATCACCAATTAGTCTAGCTGAAGTAAGGAAATTAGAAGCGATTAATGGCTTGAATACGTTCAATTCAAAATGACCGTTTGATCCGCCTATAGAAATAGCTACATCATTTCCCATCACTTGAGCAGCTACCATCGTCAAGGCTTCAACTTGTGTTGGGTTTACTTTGCCTGGCATGATGGAAGATCCTGGCTCATTTTCAGGGATCAAAATCTCACCGATTCCAGATCTAGGACCAGAGGAAAGCATTCTTACATCATTGGCGATTTTCATCAGGGAAACTGCCAATTGCTTCAATGCACCATGAGTTTCTACCATTGCATCGTGAGCAGCCAGCGCTTCAAATTTATTCTCAGCAGTGACAAAAGGCTGTCCTGAAAGTTCAGCAATTTTCTTAGCCACTAACTCGGAATATCCCTTTGGCGTATTAAGACCAGTTCCTACGGCGGTTCCTCCTAGCGCTAATTCAGATAAATGTGAAAGGGTGTTTCTCAAGGCTTTTAAGCCATGATTAAGCTGTGCCACATAACCACTGAACTCTTGACCCAAGGTAAGCGGTGTGGCATCCATAAAGTGTGTACGCCCGATTTTCACCACATCCTTGAATGCTTCTGCTTTCTCAGCAAGTGTATCTCTAAGTTTTTCAACTCCAGGAATCGTAGTCTCCATTACCATTTTGTATGCTGCGATATGCATAGCAGTAGGGTAGGTGTCGTTGGAAGATTGAGATTTGTTTACATCGTCATTTGGGTGGATTTTCTTTTTGGCATCTTCCAAAGAACCTCCGAGAAGTACATGAGCACGGTAAGCAATTACCTCGTTAGAGTTCATATTAGACTGCGTTCCTGAACCAGTTTGCCAGATTACCAAAGGAAATTGATCATCGTGCTGACCTGCCAAAATCTCATCACATACTTTTCCGATGATATCAGCTTTTTCTTGATCTAAAACTCCAAGTTCGGCATTGGTCTGTGCCGCCGCTTTTTTCAAAATCGCAAAAGCATGAGTGATTTCAACTGGCATGCGGTTTTTCTCACCGCCGATTTTGAAATTGTTGATTGAACGTTGGGTTTGTGCGCCCCAGTATTTGTCAGCAGGCACCTCTACAGGCCCCATGGTGTCTTTTTCTATGCGGATGCTCATATTGTATGTTTTATTGAATCTTTTTTGCGGCGCTAAATTAAGTCCAAAAGCCATTTTTCCCTAAGAAAGAAGCGCTAATCCTTCATCTGGAAGTTGATCAGCTGGTGAAATACTTTGCGTGAGGCCTTCACCTGTCTATTAAAAAAATACATCGCTACTACATAATTGATAATGCACAAGCCCAAACAAATGGTGGCATAGCTAAAATTGGGAATCATAAAGCAATAAAATGCAGTAAAGGCTAGTAAAATGACAGACCAAAAAGCAATGAAAAAAAGTGCTCCTGGAAATAATCTGTAATTAATAAACAGAATACATCCCCGGGGAGTTGTTTCGATTTTCCCCAAAATCAACGGCAGAAATGTGTCGGCTCTATCCACAACTTTGGAAATTCTGAATCCTTTTTGGCCGATCAAGCCATTGAAAAGGATATCTCCTTTGACCTGAGTTCTCGGATCCAAATAATTGACTTCTCTTGTCACACGATTCAAATGACTTAGCACCTCTTCTTTGGAAAGAGCGCTGACTAAGGTTTCAGTATCGTAGGGGAAAAGGTTCAATAATGGTTATTTAACAGCTATACAAGAAATTTCCACATTTACATTTTTGGGCAGTTTACTCACTTCTACAGTTTCGCGTGCGGGAGGATTTGATGTAAAGTACTGACTATAGGCTTCATTGATTGTGCCAAACTCATCCATGCTTTTGATAAAAATACTGCATTTGACGATATCGCTGAAAGTGAAATTCGCCGCTCTAAGTACAGCCTCTAGGTTTTTCATCACCGCATGAGTTTCCTCAGTGATATTCTCATTGATCAATTCGCCAGTCTCTGCATCCAAAGCGATCTGTCCGGAAACATAAAGCGTATTGCCTGCTAAAACTGCCTGAGAATAGGGTCCAATTGGTGCTGGAGCCTCATTGGTGAAGATAATGTGATTTGCCATTTATTTTTAATTTTCAAATTTGGGTACTATGTCCAAAATAATCTTGTGGGTATGTCGAGCTTTTAGGTTTTTAATATTTGCCTTAAGCCTTTAATTTCGCTTCATTCCAATAAACATCCATCTCGGCCAAGGTCATCTCGCTGAGGGTTTTACCAGATTCCTTTGCAGCAGCTTCCAGGTATTGAAATCGTTTGATGAATTTCTTATTTGTTCGTTCTAAAGCTTCTTCCGGATTTATGTCTATAAATCGTGCATAGTTAATCAAAGAAAAGAGTAAGTCACCAAATTCTCCACTGGCTTTTTCGGTATCTATTTCTTTATCATCTGCTACATTGAATTCTTCCTTGAATTCTTGCATTTCCTCTTCAACTTTCTCCCAAACTTGGCTTTTTTCTTCCCAATCGAACCCAACACCACGAGCTTTTTCCTGAATCCGCATCGCTTTGATTAGCGCAGGTAGGGATTTTGGTACACCGCCAAGGACGGATTTATTTCCTTTCTCAGTGAGTTTTATTTTTTCCCAGTTTTGCTTCACTGCTTCCTCGTCTTCAGCTTTAGTATCTCCATAGATATGCGGATGACGACGGATTAGCTTTTCGCATAGCGCATCTATCATTGACGTAATATCGAAGTTGCCTTCTTCCGAACCTATTCTCGCATAAAAGACGATGTGAAGGAGAATGTCTCCCAATTCTTTTTTGACCTCGTCAGGATCTCCTTCGAGAATTGCATCAGAAAGCTCAAAAGTTTCTTCGATTGTCAAATGTCTTAGACTTTCTGTCGTTTGTTTTTTATCCCAAGGACATTGTTCCCTGAGTTCATCCATGATGGTAAGTAATCTATCAAAAGCTGCCAATTTCTCGGCTCGGGTACTCAAATTTGTCATGGGTGAGGAAACTATGCTAGGTTTGTGGACGTTTTCGAAGTAAAGCCTTAAATTTGCGCAAATTTATCCGTTATGACAACCGTATTTCTTACCCTTGGTTTCGTTGCTTTATTCTTCATTATGATGTCTGTAAGGCTAATATTCCTCAAAAACGGCGAATTCAAGGGCACTTGTGCCTCCCAAAGTCCCTTTCTCAATAAAGAAGGAGCAACCTGCGGATTTTGCGGAAAGACCATGGATGGTGATACCTCTTGTGGAAATCCCGACAATGAAGTGGACAAGGTCATGGCCAAATTCAAATAAAGTTAATCCTGTCGCCTGACGGGATTTATTAGTTTTTAATCAAATCAAATTACCATACGTGTCACTAATTAAATCAATCTCTGGCATCAGAGGTACCATCGGAGGAAAAGCTGGCGATGGACTTACTCCCATAGATATAGTCAAATTTGCTTCTGCATATGGAGCTTGGGTACTCGAAAAAACAAATAATCCTAAGGTGATTATCGGTAGAGATGCACGTCTTTCCGGTGAGATGGTTTCTGGATTGGTTTCGGCTACGCTCCAAGGAATGGGAATCAATGTGATCGATCTTGGATTGAGTACTACGCCTACTGTCGAATTTGCAGTTCCTTTGGAAAAAGCCGGTGGAGGAATCATCCTAACTGCAAGCCATAACCCAGTGCAGTGGAATGCCCTAAAGCTTCTTAATGCGAAGGGTGAATTCATATCAGACGCAGAAGGAAAAGACATTTTAGAGAAAGCTGATAAGGAGGATTTTTCTTTTGCGGAAGTAAAAAAACTTGGAAGCTATACTCAAATCAATGATTACATCGAGCGGCATATTCAGCATGTGTTGGATCTGGATCTAGTAGATGTAGAAGCGATCAAGGCCAGAAATTTCAAAGTAGTAGTAGATGCGGTGAATTCCACAGGAGGAATTGCAGTTCCTATGCTTTTGAGAGCTTTGGGAGTCACGGAAATAGAGGAAATGTACTGTACGCCAGATGGCCATTTTCCTCACAACCCAGAGCCACTTCCTGAAAATTTAAGAGATATTTCTCAGAAGCTCGAAAGAGGAAGTTTCGATTTAGGAATTGTAGTTGATCCAGATGTAGATCGCTTGGCATTTATCAATGAGGACGGATCAGCCTTTGGAGAAGAATATACGTTGGTTGCAGTTGCTGATTATGTGCTTTCAAAGACTCCAGGGAATACTGTTTCTAATTTGAGTTCTACTCGCGCACTTCGAGATGTGACCGAAAAAAGAGGAGGAACTTACAATGCTTCAGCAGTAGGGGAAGTGAATGTTGTCAACCAAATGAAAGCGGTAGATGCAATCATTGGCGGTGAAGGAAATGGTGGTATCATCTACCCTACTTCTCATTATGGCCGTGATGCTTTAGTGGGAATCGGATTATTTTTGACTCACTTGGCTAATTTCGGAAAAAGCATTTCCAGACTAAGAGCAACTTACCCAAGCTATCATATTTCAAAAAATAAAATCGAACTTACTCCAGAGATTGATGTTGATAATATTTTGCTTGAGATCAAAAAGAAGTATAAAAACCATCCAATCAACGACATAGACGGAGTAAAAATCGAATTTGAAAAGGAATGGGTACATTTGCGGAAGTCAAATACAGAGCCGATTATACGGATTTACTCTGAATCTGAATCAGAAGCTACCGCAGAGCACTTAGCGAAAAAGCTTATTGCTGATATCAAAGAAGTGGTCAACGCTTCCATGATTTAAGCTCCACAGAATTAAAAATATATAAATTCAAAGTGAGAAGGTAACTCTAGCATTGAGGCTACTTCGGTCACCGGTCATCGGTCGAGCCAACCAAAAGTAAATACGATTATTGGCATACCTCCAGGTTATCGCCGTAAAGAATATACAACCCAACACGAGTACGATGAAAGTTTATTTAGACAATGCAGCCACCACTGCCATGGACGATCGAGTGATCGATGCCATGCTTCCTTTTATGAGAAATCATTATGGCAATCCTTCTTCTGTCCATAGTTTTGGTAGAGAAGTGAGGACTGCAATAGAAAGATCGAGAAAGAAGGTAGCTGAATTGTTAAATGTAACTCCTGCAGAAATTTTCTTCACTTCAGGAGGGACCGAAGCTGATAATACAGCGATTGTTTGCGGGATCGAAAGTCATGGAATCACTCATGCGATCACTTCTCCACTAGAGCATCATGCTGTTTTGCACACCTTAGAAATGTGTGAGAAAAAGGGCCATATCAAGCTTAGCATTTTAGATGTAAATGAAAAAGGTGAGTTGGATATAAATCAGCTGGAAGAATTGCTGAAAGCAAATCCAAAAAGCCTGGTTTCTCTGATGCATGCAAACAATGAGATAGGAAACCTGAACGACTTGAATCGTATCGGTTCTCTTGCCAAAGAGTATGGTGCGTTTTTCCATTCTGACACAGTGCAGACGATGGGACATTATGTTCATGATTTAAAATCCCTTCCAGTAGATTCCATAGTCGCAGGTGGACATAAATTCCATGGGCCAAAAGGTTCAGGATTTCTTTATGTAAAAAAAGATAAGAAAATTCATCCTTTGATTCACGGCGGAGCTCAGGAGAGAAATATGCGTGGTGGAACGGAGAATGTGATTGGAATTATCGGAATCGCAAAAGCTTTGGAGATTGCCTATGAAGATATGGCTGAACATCAAGTTCATGTTGAAGCAATCAAAAAGCATTTTATCCAAAGCCTGACTCAGGAAATTCCTGGAGTAGAATTCAATGGACTTTCAGGAGATTTGGATAAGAGTTTATACACTGTTCTCAGCGTAAGCTTACCTCCA
The DNA here is from genome assembly GCF_900182815.1 of Algoriphagus winogradskyi. Classification (GTDB taxonomy): domain Bacteria; phylum Bacteroidota; class Bacteroidia; order Cytophagales; family Cyclobacteriaceae; genus Algoriphagus; species Algoriphagus winogradskyi. The sequence continues at coordinate 522,495 of NZ_FXUA01000002.1, forward strand.
TCCGAAGCGAACAGTGGTATGTTGCTTTTTAATCTTGATTTGGAAGGTGTATCTGCTTCAGGAGGGTCTGCTTGTAGTTCTGGAGCTACAGTTGGTTCGCATGTGCTAAGAGCAATCAATCACACACCAGAACGGGATGCGGTTAGATTTTCGTTCAGCCGATTTAATACAATAGAAGAAGTTGACTATACAGTCGGAAAGTTGAAAGAACTTTACGCCGTCGAAGCATAATAAAAAAAGGAGCTCAGAAGGCTCCTTTTTTTAATTTCAGCTTTTAGAATTTTAAATTCCTATTTGCCTTGATATCCAATAGCATAAGGAGTCCATATCTCATAAATAGGGTCGCCTTTGGAACTTAGACCGCTATGATGCCATTCTCCGTCGATTACCTCATAATTGAAGTCTAAGTTGGCACCGACCCGGCTATCATCCCGGGAAAAGAAAGTGATGCTTTCCACATATTTACCATCCTTAGCAGTGTAAGTGCCTCCCCCCGTTCCGGAAAATTCTTTTGTTTCAGAGTTGAAAGCAATCCATTGAAATCTACCCCCGCTAAGGATTTTCACAGTTCTTCTAGCTCCCGGAGTTGATCTGGATATTTCTTCTCCTCTTTTTCTACCTGTTATCACCCAGTTTCCCGTAAGATCGTCTTCCGTGTCAGACACTTTTTCCCAAATTTCCACGAGCATTTTCCCATTGATATCCGATGAAATCACCATTTTCTCATTCACCCAATCCAGTTTGTATTTATTTGAAGTTCCAACTTGAAAAGGATCTAGGGTAAAGAAATCTAAAGTCTCCACATAATTACCATCATTATAGGTAAATGGGCCTCCACCAGCACTGATAAAGTGATTGTCAGCGACCTGCTTAGCTCCAAATGCGAAATAATCATCTTGATAAATCTTGATGTATTCAATATCCTTTACTTCTTGACCATCTTGATGGGTAAGTTTCCAAGCGCCTTGCAGGCTTTGAGCCTCTGCCCAACTGAAGAATATTAAGGCTGTAAAAAAAAGTATAGTTGCTTTCATGGACTTAACGGGTTTTATTCACCTATTAAATTCAACAAGATTCGGCAGAAAACCAATGCTTTATATATGTGATGGCGTGATTTCCTGATAAATGAGAGTTTTCGCCTTTGAAATTCATAGTTTAATAAAATGAAAGTTTTCTTGATTGGGGCATCTAAAAGTCAAGCGGAGCAAATGATTGCCGAAGACACCATTCACCAGATTGATTTGGACGGTCAAATTATCGCCTTGGTAAGGCAAAAGGATGAGTTTTTCGCATTTCAAAGTACCTGTCCGCATCGTGGAGCTTCCTTGCTACGGGGAGATCTGGATGCCGGGATAATCAGGTGTTCTTTGCACGGTTATTCTTTTGACTTGAAATCTGGAGAGGTCCAGCTCGGTTTATGCTCGGCTTTGGAAACCTATTCAGTGGAACTGACAGAGGAAGGCTTAAAGATCTCCGTTCCAAATGAATAGCATATCACCAATTATCAAGTTTTAAACTTGATAATTGAATTTGCACATTGACAATTGATTTTTCTAGCTACTTTAAGAATTCATTCACCCAAGTTCAAACTATGTTAAAGCGCGGAATTCGCAGATGGGATCTGGTTTTTTTGATTATTAATTCTGTGATTGGAGCAGGTATTTTTGGCCTTCCGGCAAAAGCATTTGCGCTTTCTGGACCTTATTCATTGTTGGCTTTTGGTGTTTGTGCAGTAGTAATGCTGGTGCTCATCTTAGTCTTTATGGAAGTCAGTTCTAGGTTTGACAGAACTGGAGGACCCTACCTTTACATCAAAGAAGCATTTGGCAACCTTCCGGCTTTCGCTGTAGGTTGGGTTTTGATGCTAACCCGGCTTTTTAGCTATGCTACTTTGGTCAATTTGCTGGTCATTTACATGTCTTTTTTCTCTCCGGTTTTTCAGGAAGAATGGATGAGAATTCTAATGATTGTGGGGATTACAGCAGTGTTAACAGGGATTAATCTACTTGGAATCAAAGATTCTACCCGCACCACAAATATCCTGACAATTTCAAAATTGGTTCCGTTGACGCTCTTTATTGTGATTGGACTTTTCTTTTTAAATGCTGATGCTTTTGATTTCAGTTCGCCTCCGCCAATGCCTGAGTTTGCAAACTCTGCTTTGTTGCTAATTTTTGCTTTCGGTGGTTTTGAAGCAGGTTTGGTAATCTCTGGGGAGGTTCAAAATCCTAGAAAAAATCTGCCTTTTGCTTTGATGACTGGAGCGCTGATTATTACTGTTTTTTATGTGTTGATTCAGATAGTTGCTATCGGAACTTTGCCAGATTTGGCTACTTCAGACAAGCCGCTTGCTGACGCAGCTTCCCGAATCATGGGATATGGTGGAGGCTTGTTTATTACGATTGGAGCTATAGTTTCTATTTTGGGAACCTTGAATGTTCAAATCCTTAGCGGATCCAGGTTGCCTTTTGCGCTTAGCGAATCGCGGCAATTCCCTCAAATATTTTCCTTTGTTCATCCCCGATTTCGCACGCCAACAGTTGCAGTTTTATTCTTTTCTATTCTGATTATTATCGTCGCAACGGTCTGGGATTTTATGGGGTCACTGGCGATCTCTGTCATAGCCAGATTGCTGATTTACCTATTGGTATGCGGAGCTTTGATTCGCTTGCGCAAAAGCCAACCAGATGCAGATTACTACAAGTTAAAATTTGGAATACCCTTGGCAGTCGCGGGAATAGCTGCTACGATCTGGCTTCTCAGTAGCACTCAAATAGAGGAGATTACAGATATGGCCCTCTGGACAGCGTTGGGTTTTGTGATTTATGGAGTTCACAAGATTTTTTCAAGAAAAGATTAAGGTGGCTTTTTAACAACAAAGATCACAAAGCACACGCAAAGTTCTTGTCAGTTTTCCTCTTGTTTATTGAATTTGAGAATTGTTACATGAATTTTTCTGGATATTTTGCTTTCAAACCCAACTCAACCTATTCCATGAAAGCTTTCCTCCCTATTGCTGTTGGCTCTATATTACTTTTTTCTGCCTGCCAACAGAAAGTTTCAGAAATTGACTATACCGATTGGTCGCACTATGGAGGCCCAGAAGATGGTTCGAGGTATTCTTCTTTATCCCAAATCACTAAGGAAAATGTATCCCAGCTGGAAGTTGCTTGGACATACCATACTGGAGATGCAACCGAGCGCTCGCAAATTCAATGTCAGCCGATAGTAGTAAATGGTTTACTTTATGGCTCGACGCCTACGTTAAATGTGTTCGCAGTAAATGCAGCCACAGGGCAGGAAGTTTGGAGATTTGATCCTTTTGAGGTGCTGGGAGGAGAAAATTCCTGGGCAGGAACAAATCGTGGTGTAAGCTATTGGGAGGATGGTGATGATAAAAGAATTCTTTTTGGAGCGGGAAATTGGTTGATGGCAGTAAATGCAGAGACTGGTGAGCCAATTCTTGGTTTTGGAGATCAGGGTAAAGTTGATCTTCGAAAAGAATTAGATACAGAACGCGAGGATTTCCTGATAGTAGCTAATGCTCCTGGAGTGGTGTATGGTGATTTGTTGATTATTGGGATGCGACTTTCCGAAGGGTTGGATGCTGCACCAGGTCACATTCGTGCCTACAATATCAGAACTGGTGAGCGGGAATGGATTTTCCATACTATTCCTCAGGAAGGAGAACCTGGCTTTGAGACTTGGGATCCAGCGAATATAAAACAGATTGGTGGAGCAAATAACTGGGCTGGAATGACGGTGGATCATGAGAGAGGAATCGTATTTGTGCCAACCGGCTCGGCTACCTATGATTTTTGGGGAGGCTATCGCAAAGGAGATAATCTTTATGCCAATTCTCTGATTGCATTGAATGCCCAAACAGGTGAAAGAATTTGGCATTTTCAGGCGGTACATCATGATGTCTGGGATCGAGATTTTCCTGCAAATCCAAACTTAATTCGAATTCAGAAGGACGGAAAGTGGATAGATGCAGTCGCGCAGATTTCCAAACAAGGGATGACCTATGTGTTTGATCGGGAGACAGGGGAGCCGGTTTGGCCCATTGAAGAAACGCCTATGACTCAGTCTTCGATGCCGGGGGAATTTACTTCTCCGACTCAACCTATTCCATCTTTGCCTGAGCCGTTTATGACTATGGTTTTTGAGGACAAAAATATTTTAAATCTAAAGCCTGAGTGGGAAGCAGATATCAGAAGTCAGTTGAAAAATGCGATTTATGGTGATACTTGGGCTCCTCCTCATCCGACCAAACCTCTGGTTCTTTTCCCAGGAATGGATGGTGGTGGAGAATGGGGCGGTGCTTCTTTTGATCCAACAAATCAAACGTTATACGTGAATGCAAATCAAATTCCTTGGATAATAGGAATGACTCCGAATGCGGATTTTGAAAATATTGGTAAATCCGTTTACACAAACTTTTGTGGGAATTGCCATGGGTTAGATAGAAAAGGAAACCCTCCGGCAATCCCAAGTTTATTGGGAGTGAAGGAGAAATATACCTATGATTCCTTGGCTATTTTGCTTCAAAAAGGAAGGGGAGCGATGCCTTCTTTTGTTCATATCGCTGATGAAAATAAGAAGGTTCTCTTAAACTATCTCTTGGATAAAGCCCCAGATGAAGGTGATAAGAAAGAAATGGAAGGTGCAGCTACACAGCTTTTCCCTCGCTATTATATGGATGGCTATAAAAAGTTGGTCACTAAAGATGGAATGTACGGGTCAAACCCGCCTTGGGGGCTTTTAACCGCAATCGATATGAATACAGGCAAGAAAAAGTGGCAAGTTCCGCTGGGAGAAATTGATTCACTGAGCGCCCAGGGATTTGCTCCTACTGGCACTGAAAATTACGGTGGACCAGTGGTCACTGCTGGTGGTGTCCTTTTTATTGCTGCTACAAAGGATGAGAAAATCAGAGCTTTCGATAAGGAAACTGGTGAAATTCTTTGGGAAGCAAAACTTCCTGCGTCGGGACACGCTACCCCGGCAGTATACGAAATGAATGGAAAGCAATTTCTAGTAATTGCCTGTGGAGGTGGGAAAGGAACTAGAAGTGGTGACGCTTATGTGGCTTATGCTTTACCAAAGTAATCTTTTGAGACTACCCTTTGTAATACATTGATTTGCGATTCGTCATTCCATCAATGGAAAACTTACCTGCCCCGAAAATTAAAATACAGAAGAAAACTATAAAATACAGGAGAGGTAATTCTTTTCTCCCAAATGGGTCTGAAGCGTGTGCCACAAAAACTGCAATCAGCATAGTAATCATAAGTGGGATTGTGGCTAGACGAATTTTGAATCCAATGATCACTAAAATGCCACAAAGTAGTTCAGCAAATACTGCAAGTGACAAAGAAACCACTGGACCCAAACCTAGAAAATCCATGAATTTGATGGGATCGTCACCAAATAGCCGTAGCAATTTAGGATAACCATGTGTTATAATCATACCGCCGGCTCCTAATCTAAGCGCTAAAAGGCCTATGTCTTCTAATACAGTCTTCTTCATTTCTCTGGGTGAATTTTAAGATTGCAATCCAAATTATGATTTGCTCTCAATAATCAAAGGCCTTTTTATACAACTTGCTGCATGATGTTATAGTAAGGCATAAAAAAAAAGGCAGCCAGTAAGGCTGCCTTTTAATGTTTGGGTTAACTGTTAAATTACTTCCCTTTTTTATTGATCATTGTCATGACTGTCTGCCCGATGACTTTCAGATCAGTTAATAGATTTACTTGGGAAAGGTATTTTAAGTCCAAGATTACTCGTTGACACATTTCTTCTACGGTCTCTGCATAGCCAAAATCAACTTGGCCAATAGAAGTAATCCCTGGACGCAAAGTCAATAGCTGGGCATATTGAGGCTGTCTAGCGACAATCTGCTTAATAAAGTGGGCACGCTCGGGTCTAGGCCCAACGACTGACATATCACCCATCAGCACATTGAAGAATTGAGGTAGCTCATCTAAGTGAGTTTTTCTCATGAAGTTACCCCATTTGGTAATTCTAGGATCATTGTCCGTAGTCAGCTGTGGTCCATTCACCTCAGAGTCTACAATCATACTTCTATACTTAAGAATGTAGAATGGTTCGCCATTTCTACCAATTCTTTCCTGCTTATAAAATACAGGACCTTTAGAGGTTAGCTTAGTAATAAATGTCAAAGCAATAAATACAGGAAGGCCTGCAAGAATGGCGATGGTGGAAAACAAGATATCGAAAGATCTTTTTACAAATCTTGTAGTAAGTTCTATTCCCTCATTAACAGTCTGTGAAACAGAGTTTCTGGAAATATTTGTTAAGGCAAAAAGGTCAGGGATAATCCTTCCCGACTGATAGCCTTTAAAAACAATTTCTTGTTGGTTTGATTGATTACGTATCATTGGTTTAGTCTTTTAAGTCAATTACTGTGGTACTTTGTCTTATCCAATAGGGATGCCAAGCGTAAACATGCCTATTTTGATGAATAGGGTGCTTTTTGGGAAATCGTTAACATTATTTATGTGGAGGCTATCCACAAATCGAGCGTTTTTTTCCTAGTGGGTTAAGGTTAGGAATGGCTCCAATAAGCCTTTGTCATAGATAGGGACTTGGAAAGTCCAAGTGGAAGGGAGCGGTAGTGCAGCCCCAGTTTATACCCAGCCAATTTCGCCCCAGTTGCAATCAGACATTTTGGGATCAGTAATGGATTATGCTTAAGTGTGTAGGTGAGTTCTGATTTGAGATATTTGAATCCTTCACTTTCTGCTCTGCCAAATTTCTCGAAGATCCAGCGGTTGTTGATATGAAATACTCCAATATCAAAATATCGCTTAAATTCTTCAATGGCTGAATAATCATGTGAATGGTATATTTTGGAATGCGAAAGGTATGCCAATTTCCATCCATTCAATAACATTTTCCCCGCAATCAATACATCTTCGCCTAAAATGGATCCTATTGGGAATCCATTGACTTCAAAAAAAGCTGTCTTACGATATGCAGCGAAGGAATTGGAGCAAGAGATAGTCCTAATTCCGTAGCGATCAGCATCTTCCAAACTTCTAACCTTGGATTCAGAGGGATAATTAAACAGGCGTGCGTGGGTCTCTAAAACCTTGGCATTCTTATGGGGAAGCTGACGGCCATAGACCATCCCGAGCTCAGGGTTATTTGCTAAACTCTCTACCATCACGCGAATGGCATCTGGCTCTGCTAGAATTGCATCTTGGGTAAGAAATACAAAAATATCTGCATCGGGAAAAGTCTCAGCAGCCATTTGCCTAGTGCCGCCATGGTCAAAATTCTTTTTGTCGATTTGAATTAAATCGCAAGTTTCCTCATTGATCAGATCCAAAGTACCATCAGTACTACCCGAATCGATGATTACCAATCTTGAAATAGGATAGGTTTGCATTGCCACACCTGCAAGTACATCTTTCCAGATTTTGCCAGCATTCAGGGTGGGGATAAAAATATTGACTTGCATAGCTTAAAAATAAATTTCTGTGATTTCTACTCCACCATAATTGGCAGTGCCCGATACGAGTTTTTCCTTTCCGACCGACGCTTTTCCTTTTCCCACGAAAAGTACCGTTTCTGTATTTTTAATTCCTCTATACTCATTGCCTTCCAAAGTCAGTTGATTAGGATAATGACTTCGAAATGCTTGATTTTCCGCGCCTCCTAGGATTGATGTGATTTTGTTGTTTTTCACGACTAATTCCTTGGAGCTGTCGTCAAAAATAGCGGTGTTATACGATTTGATCTGATTGCCGATGAGCTGTACATTTTTAGCGGTTTTCCTGAGAATGATCGCTGATGCATTTTGACTGACAATTTCATTATTTTCAATTATTGCCCCATCAGCCTGCGTAATTAAAATAGCTGGGTTATTCGATTTATTCTCAATCTTATTGTCTTTCAATTCAACTTCCCCTTTCAAGTTTAGATTGAAGTTAGCATGTGAAAAGCTGTTGTTTTCTATGAAGAACTTATCGACACGAATACCATTTGGAAGGGAAAGAGAACCCAGCTCATTGTCCCGAAGATGAATTTTCTGAGCTTTTGTATTTGCGATCAAATTAATGCTGCTGAATCTATTTTTCTCTAGAAGCAATTCCTCTAAATCCAGCGTTATTTCAACTTGATTATCTGCCCAGTTTTCTTTCCCCAATATGACTCCACAGCTTTCCACGTAAATAGCAGGTCGGTTATTTCGGTATGCTTCATTTTTATAAATCAACACATTGGATACATTGATCAATGTAACGATTCCAGAGCCATCCGGAGTAGACTCACCCTTCACAAAACCATTTCCACACGTGATGTTTTTTGTAATCACACATTCTATATCCTTTGCTTTTTCTTTGGATCGGTTGTTAATGTCAATCGCATCGGAGGCATTTTCTTCCAAGATATTATAGGAGAAATTGTAATCTTTTTCTTTGCCGGTCTCGCCGAAGGCCACTTGTATACCCGACATTCCATTGTGGCGGATGACATTGTTGATGACTTCTACTTTGCGGCTACCGTGAATAAATACACCATTCTCACCGTTTTGATAAATCTCAGAATCATGTATGGAAATTGTATTACTGGACAGTATTCGAATACCTGTTCCCGGCTGATAGGTGTGAGTTTCGGTCCTAGGCATACCAAAATGATGAATCTTCGAATTGACTATCTCAATACCACTAGACTCAAAAGTCATAATGCCAGGATACGCTCTTAGCTTTGTTGAATCGCCAATTAGCTCGGTGTTATAAATTCGGATTTGATGGCTTTTTAATAGGTAAATGCCTTCATTTTTGGATTCGCCCCTCAAAGAAATTCTCACATCAATCACGCCTTGTCCGAGAATCAAGGGATTTGGTGAGTTTTGTTTCTCGATGGAATATTCACCCACTTTAACTGAAGGGTGATGTTTTAGAATTCCATCTGCAAGAATATTCACGCCGGACTTAAGTAGGATGGTGCGAATCTGGTATTCACCTTCAGGGAAAAAAATAGTCTCACCTTCTTTTGCCTGATTAATCAGGGTCTGAATTGCCTCTGTCTGGTCTTTTTCGGAATCAGCCAATATACCTAAGTCAAGAACATTGGTGTACCCTCCAACTTGCAAAGAATCCGATTGGCAGATTCCTGTTAATGGAGAAATAAAAAGCAGAAATAATGAAAGGTAGTTAAGCATGGTTTGATTTAGGAAAGAATAGTGTCCCAAGTGGCTTTGGCAGTTTTTTCCCAGCTAAACTCCGGCGCCCGTTTCAATCCATTTACAACACATTCTACATAGAAATTCTCATCGTTGACCAATTTTTCTATGCCTTTTTGTATCGCAGAAACATCTTCAGGATCTACACAAAGTGCAGCTCCGCCAGCGACCTCAGGAAGGGAGCTAGTGTTTGAAGTCAAAACAGGAGTGCCGGAAGCCATGGATTCAATGATAGGTAAGCCAAAGCCTTCCATTAGTGAAACAAATAAGGTAGCATGTGCGCCTTTGTATAGTTTCGGTAAGTCTTCTTCCTCTATAAAACCCAAAAACCGAACCCTTTTTTGGATACCGAGACTGTTGATCAATGCCTCGAGCTCCGGATCCTCGTTGCCAGAAAGAAAAAACATAAAGTCGTTCGGGATCCTTGCCTTTGCAAAAGCAGTTAGCATGGCCGGTACATTTTTGTTTTTGCGCCGGTTTCCCACATATAAAAAATAGGGGCGGGCGCTTTCGTATTCCTCTTCGTTTTGAAGAAAGTGGTTATCCACTCCATTATAAATCACTTGAATCAAGCTTTCGGGAATTCCAAGAATTTCTACCAGCTGCTTTTTGCTGAAATGAGAAACAGTAATGATTTTCTTAGCTTTTGGCGCCAGCCTAGCTATCACCTGCTCGTAATAAATCTTGTGCAGCTTTGAATAGTAAAATAAATGCATCAAATCATGCACGGTGAAAATAAATGGCGTTTTAGAGAAAGCAGGAGGCATAAAGGAAGGACTGTAGAAAACATCAGCATTTGATTTCTTTATTTCCTCACCTAGCATCAAAGGGGAAAGTAAACTCCCCAAGCCCATTTTGCTCTTTACAAATTCACAGTTGGCTTCCACTGGAGCAAGCTTCATTACCTCGTGATACAGTCTACCGATGCCAGTATTTCCCGCCCAGCGACTATCAATCAATATCTTTTGTTGTCGATTCATAGGCTTATTTGGACTTTTTTGAAATTGATTTCCTTGAAGGAGCCGATGAGAAATATTAGGCAGAAGTACATCGCCAGGTCGTTGTCATAGCCGGAATACAAAATCATCATAATGGCTAGAACAGGTAGAAAAAGAGCAACCCACAGTTTAGAATTGTCCATTTTGCGCCAGCACTCCCGTATAAACCAGAATATATAGGCGGAGAAGGAAATAAACCCAACCACACCTAACTCCAGATATGCGGACATAAATGTATTGTGAATGTGAGGTTCACCTCTGTAAAATTCCGCATATTCTCCAAGGAATTCTGGAGCGCTTAGAAATCCATTTCCAAAGGGTGAGATAGAGTTAAAATTCTGGATGAAGGCCTTCCAATAGACTAACCGGATGCCCATGCCGTCATTGGATGAGGTCAAAGAATCTATTCGGATTACTTTCTGAAGTACAAAAGGAAGGGCAAATGCCACTAAAACGAGCATAGCGATTTTCCATTTTTTTCCTATGGAAATCCAAATCAGAAAGAAAACTCCAAAAATTAGAGCAACTATAGGCGTGCGGGAAAGGCTTAGAAAGGCAACTAGGAATACAAAAAGGATTCTCCAGGCCGACAGCTTATTTTTCAAAACTACTGGAATACAGATAAATACAAATCCTATAAGGGCGATGCGCGCACCGAACATGTTTTTATCGTCCAATCCCCAATAATATAGCGAGTCTCGATAAAGGGTGCTCGCTTGTCCAGATGATTCACTCCCGGTGATTAATTTGAAATCGTATGCCTGATGATAAATGAGAAGTTGCACAAGTGATAGTGCTAAAACAGCCAGCAAAACTGTATCTAACCTTTTTATTATTGATTCATTGTCTTGAGAGCTCAGCCAATTGATAGCAAAAAAGAGGAAAGAGAAATTGATCAGTAGCTTTATAATATTGGTAAAAGCTAGTGGCTGCCCTGGATATGTTATCAAATAGCTGATTACTGCGTAGGAGCTGAAAACGGCCAGAGCGATTGACCAATTTGGGAATTTAATCTGAGGCGTTTCTCTGTAAAAAAAGAAGCAACTCACCAGAAAAAATACCGGGTAAACTTTTACCGGAAGGAACATGGAGATCAGCGATAGCAAAAAAAGGGTTTCCGCAATGGAAATTGCTTTCCAAGGATGTCCTTCAAAGGTCGAAGTCTGATTTTTCAATGAAATTTCCGGTGTGCTCATTTTGAAAAAACAGTTAGTGGTTTTTTCAATGCTTCTTTCAAAACAGTCTCATATTCCCCGATCAAGCGATCCGCATCCAAAATAGAAGCTACAGATTCCCGAGCAGCTTGACTGAACTGATTATAAAGCTGTGGCTCAAAATAAATCTGACGCATCACCGCGCTCAAAGAACCCGGCTCACTGTCATAACAATAAAGGCCATTGATTCCGTCCTTTACCGTTTCTTGAAGTCCTCCTCTTTTGTTTGCGATCACCGGAACATGGTTTGCCAAGGCCTCGATAGCCACCATGCCGAGCGGTTCTTCCCAGAGTGATGGGACTATCAATACATCGATTTCTGCTAGAAATTCGGTGGAATTCATATAACCTACAAACTCAATATTCGCTCCGGAGGTAATTTCTTTCAGATGTTTTTCGTATTCCGAGTCCCCTTTTCCAGCAATGCTCAACTTAGCATCGAAGTCTAAGGTCTTGAATTGTTCGATTAGCCATTCCAATCCCTTGACTTTAGATAGAGTGCCTAAGTAGCCGTATCGAATTGGTTGCTCAGATTTTCTAGGAGCTTTTGCAGATGGGTTTGGAATTGTTCGTGTGTTGTAAATAATGTTTTTATAAGCACGCGAGAAGTAGCCGAAATCAATAAAACGCTGCAAAATGCTATTGCTGATACCTACTACTGCGGACACTTGGGTCGACTTTTCAGCGTGATTGCTTCGCAAAAGTTTACAGCTCAAACACTGATTTTCGCAGGTTTGCTCATTCTTGAACATGTTACTATTCGGACAAAGCAAATACAGATCGTGTAGCACCTGAACGATTGGGATTCCGGCATGATGTATTGGTTCCCAGACTGCCGCAGACCAACCTGCGAGGTTGTGACAGGAGACAATATCTGGTTTTTCACCATCTAGAATCGTTTTTACTACCCTAGCCATTTTTTCGTTGGACTGGTCCTGATAGTGCCAATTAAGCTTTACTAACTTGTTTTTCTTCGTTTTGGAATAGGGCCAATACCCGTTTTGCAAACCAGCCCTATATACTTTTACTCCATCAACATGCTCCTTTTTCAGACCTGGTTCAGGCATTAGACTCAGCACTAGGACTTCATGGCCAAGAGATTTCATTCCCTCCACAATCAGCTTTAGGGAAATCTCCGCTCCTCCTTCGATGAGTGGGCTATAGAGAGAGTTGATGTATAGTATTTTCATTGAGTTCGACTAGCTGAAAAAAGTGTTTTAATTTAGAAGGCTTTCATATAGCTTGATTAAGCTATCCGTTACGACTTGTTTACTGTTTTTCTTTAAAACCAAATCTCTCATTCTATGGCCTTTTTCGATCAGAGAATTGGGGTTAGTTTGATGAAGTGTTACTGCTTTGAGAATCTGCTTTTCCAGAGCTTTCAAGTGCTCCGACTCCTGCTCGTAACTATAATCAAAAACATCATCTCCTGCATTCAAGTCAGCAATAGTGCCAATTCTGGGACAGATGACGGTTCTTCCATAAGAAAAAGCTAGAATGACAGTTCCGGAGTTCAGGCTACTTTCCAAGGAATAAGGAAGTATCAATAAATCGGATTGATGAATATAGCTTGGTAATTCAGCGTCCGGAATGAATTTCAAATCCAGGGAAATATTGGGCACTTTCTCTGCCAACTTCTGCAGTTCCACCCGATAAGCTTCAGAATTTGGATTGCCGGCAATGGTCAAGTGAACTGAATCTGAAAAACCCTTTACCACTTCGGTCAGCAACTCTATATTTTTATAAGGTTTGATCGCACCGATGAAAAGCAGCTTCAACTTTTCATTCTTATTCTCATTACTTTCTGGCAGCATTTGACCATATACATCGACAAAATCAGGATGCGGAATATGGATAACCCTAGCTTTCAAATTTGGGTATTGACTGCGCAAAATATCTCTGCTTACCTCAGAATGTATTACAATGGCATCTGCTTGTGAGACGATTTTTCCGGTTAATGCCCGACTTAGCTCCCCGGATTTCTTCTCGTGAGAAAGTCTATTGTGCATCGTCCAAACCAATTTTTTCTTCCCAAATTTTACAGCAGCTAGCACTACTAATTTTCGAAAGTAACTTTTCCACATACTGGTAGCACTGCTATCATCCAGATTTTCAAACCAATTCAGATGAAGTAATTTGATAGATTGGAAATGCTTCATCGAAGAAAGAAAATCATCCAGTCTGTTCACGTCATACCCATGCTTTTCCAGTCCATTGACCAGAATGGCGATATATTGATTTTCCTTGTTTTCGCAGGGATTGAAGATGATTTTGGAAGGTGAATCCATAGCCATTAAGAGCGGTTGGAATTCATGCTTTTCGCCAGCGCTAATCCTATGTCCTTGATCGACAAACCGAATTTGTCCCGTGAATTCATCCAGGTTTTGGCTTTTTCGAATGGATTACTACGCATGGAAAGCATCATTGTGTACAATTTCTTGTCATGCATGTATTTGTCCTTTTCCTTCAGTAAATGCTGATAAATCACTTTTTCTGAGGGATGTGGAGGATTATCTTTCATGAATTCGCTAAGCCACTCTGAATAATCCACGTCCGCCATCATCTTGTGCAGGTCATTCCCTGTGGAAGTGATGGAAAGTCGGTTGCTTCTGTATTCAAAAACAGGTTTGTTGCTATGAGCGATGCCCTTTTCAGCAGAAGCGACGAAGGCGGTGATATCATCCGAACCCCAGGCGAGTGGAAGTTTGTAAAAACCGCCTTGGGATTTTAGCGTGGAAGAATTATATAGATAATCTGAAATGTAATTTGAGCGCAACTGGCGCAAGCGATGCCATATCGAGTCATAGACATATTCGAAAGCAGGCAGGGCGGGTGTCAGCAGCACGTCATTTCCATCATCATCGATGATTTTGCTTCGACAATGGTACACGTTTAAGTTTGGGTACTGTGATATCAACATTTCAAACTCAGCCAAATAATCTGCCGCTAAACGGTCATCATCACCCATTATGACGATATATTCCCCAGTGGCAAGGGCTAGGCATTTATTCCAATTGTCCACCAAATCATAAGCACCAACATTCTTTTCGTTCTTGAAATAGCGGATTCTAGGATCCTGATTTTTCAGCGAAATTTCTTCTATTGGCTCCGGTGAGCAATCATTTAAAATGATCAGTTCGAAGTCCTCAACAGTCTGCGCAAGTATGCTGTCAATGCATTCTTGCAGGTATTTGCTCTTGTAAGCAGGAATACAAATCGAAAATTTATTCTTGCTCATTGGATACTTTTCTTTTCAAAAGTTTGGTGCGGAGAAATTCAATATCCGCGGATTTGATGATAAACAGAAAATGGAATGCGGCAAAAACCGTAGTGAAAATAGCCGATCTGATGATCATTCCCAGAATTCCTACCGGCATCTCTATCCATTTTTCCAATCCAAATGCAACTGCAAATGCGATCACAGCTCCTAGGACCGAAGGGGAAAAAGCACTGAGAAATATTTTCTTACTATCTAGCTTTAGCACTTTAGGAATATAATAAATATAGAAGAAACCGATCTGTATTAGCATGTAAGCTAAGTAACCGATTACTGCAGCGCCGACATTCAGGGTGGGTGCGAGGATAATGGTAATCGGCAAAGAAAGTATGCAGGCAGTTGCGGAAGAGTAAATAAGGAAGCGGGTTTTACCTGAGGATAGGACCAGACTCGCCACCGGAGTATTGTGCATATTGAGCAGCACAGTGAGTAACCAAATGTTCAGCCATACCGCCAAATGGAGGTAATCTTTCCCCATATAGAGGAGAAGAATAGCTTCAGAATTCAGCACAAGGAGAAAAACAATAAAACTTAGAAAAATTGAAATAAAGCGAGTGGCTGTAAAGACCATTTTCTCCATTTTAGGATGATTTCCCTCTTGGTAGACTTTGGAAGCCGAAGGTAGAAGCACCTGCAAGAAAATTGTTCCAAAGGAAATAATCAGCATCGCAATCGTCTGAATTACACGATAATCTGTCAACACATCGATGCCCGAAGCAAATTTGGCTAGCAAAATAGGTCGAAGTTCATTTGCAGTGAGTTGGAATAAACCCATCAAAAAGATCGCGGAACTGTAGCCAATAATCTCCCTGAAAATTTTTCCATCCCATTTCGGAGTAAGTAATTGTCCTAAGGGAATTGGGAAAACTCTCAGTTTTAAAATATTAAGCGGAATCGGGACAAGGGTAGAAATGGTATAGAACAGAAAATACACCGGCAGCGACCATTTGAACTGTATGGCTGCGATAGCTACAAGGAAATTCAAAACACTACTAACTACTGTCACCCGATTCACATATCCCAGCTCATCCTTCGCACTGAGCAGCTGAATGATCACATTCGAAAGCCAGTTTAAAACTGTACTTGCTGAAAGTATGTACATCATGATCCTGTAAGTCGGAATCTGATCAGGTTTGAGGTTGAAGAAAAACTGGCCGTAATTGGCCATAAACATGAAAATCAGGGCATTAATGAGGCCAATAGTTCCATAGAAAATTATGCTGGAGCGTGATGCTTTCCCAATATTTTCCCAGTCGGATTTCGCTTCCCACATGGAGAAAAAACGGACTGATCCCACATTCATCCCCAAATCCATTAATCTTAGATAAGCATTGAGCGAGAAAGCCAAGGCAATCAATCCGTAGTCGGCTTTGCCATAATAGCCCACCAACAGAGGGATGGTCACGAACTTGGCAGCGGCATCGAGAATTTTGGCTAAAATCCCCCAGACTGAACCTGAAAAAATACGATGGACTGCAACTGGTTTGGAGCTCAAAATAGTCTTTTAATGATTTTGTACTGAATTTACGTCCATCTTACCAAAAATAGTTCCTCAGCTTAATTTCTCTGGATTTAAAATCAAGTATCTTTTTTGCAAGTAGTTCGTCGAACTTCTTCAAGAGACCTTGGGCAGATGAAAAATTCAATGCGCCTAAGCGCTCGAGATTCAGCTTTATCGGCTGTGGACTATGGTCTATGGACAATTGACTAAAATGAAAAACATGACAAAAGTCTTAATTATAGGTGCCTTCGACCGCTACAACTATGGGGATTTGCTTTTCCCTTTGGTGATCGAGCGGCAATTGAGCTCATATGGCAAGGATTTCGAATTTGAATATTTTGGTTTGGTGGAGAGTGATCTTTCCAATGTGGGAGGATTGCCTACTAAAGGGCTACAGGAATTTTATAAGAAATGTAGTGATCCTTCCAATCCGGTTCACGTGATTATCGCAGGTGGCGAGGCATTGGGCGTGACGTGGAATTCCCTATTTGCAGCGCTTAATCCTTTATTTCAGCGCATCAATAAAAGACATGTGCGAGTCAATAAATTGTTGGATTTAAATGCCTGGACAAAAAAAATTCTGAAGGGAAAGACTACGCTTCCTTTTGTTTTTGATAAATCTGATTTTGCTGGAGTGCAGTCGGTGACCTTGAATTCTTTGGGCGGATCTGGTTTAAGTGCCGCTACCTTTGAAAAGTATGATTTCTTAAAAGAGAAATTGCAGAATGCAGATTATTTCGCTGTGCGAGATCAATTAACGGTGGATAACTTGAAGAAAAACGGTCTGAGTGCTAATCTTTTTCCAGATTCTGCGATTTTGATGTCTGAGTTTTATCCTTTGAATTTTCTCCATAAGAATGTGACTCAGAACGTCGCTGGGTATGTGGCAGAGCACTCTGGAAAGTATGTTTTTGCTCAAATAAATAAGAAAACTACCAGAGGTCATGAACAGGCTATCACGGATGGTTTGGATGAGATTTATCAAAAAGGGAATACTGAAATCTGCCTATGTCCAATAGGAAAAGCTTTGGATCATGACGATCATGAGGCGTTGCAGGAAATAGGAGCACTTTTGAAAAGCCCATACACCTATTTTGATGCGGATAATATCTGGGACATTATGTACCTGATCGCAAACTCAAAGTGTTATGTTGGTACGAGTTTGCATGGGGCGATTACGGCGTTGAGCTATGCTGTACCGCATGTAGGCTTAAAAGTAGAAAAGCTAGGTGCATATTTGGCAACCTGGGGTTTGAAGGGGAATCAGCGCTCCGTAGAATTTTCGGAGATTTATGAGCAATTCAAAGTGGCGACAAATGCCGCTAAGGAAGAACTGGAAACATCAAGAGCTCTTCAACTCGCAGAGATCAAAAAGGGATTTGATAAGATGGTGAAGGTATTGGAGTCAAATTAAGAGCGTTTATACAGATTTTAGATGATTTCAAACTAAATGTTATCCGTGATTTTTGTGATTACAATCACAAATAATAGCTATATTTTGTGATTGTAATCACAAAAAATATATTAAATTTGTGATTCATATTCTTAACTATGTCACAAACTGCGATAAATAGAAACATTCTCCCTTCCATTAAAGAGCGTTTGTTCCGAAACAAAGCGATCCTGATTTTGGGGCCTAGGCAGGTTGGGAAAAGCACGCTTTGTGAAAAGTTATTGGAGGGAACCGGCCATACTTGGCTGTATCTAAATGGAGATGAGGCGGATGTGAGGTCTGAACTAACAGACACTACTGCTTCTCGGTTAAAAAATTTGTTGGGGGATCATAAGATCCTGTTTATTGATGAAGCGCAGCGAATTCCCGGCATAGGTATAACACTGAAAATAGTCGTAGATCAGCTCAAAGATGTGCAAGTTATTGCTACAGGTTCATCGGCATTTGACTTGGTGAATTTGTCGAATGAGCCTTTGACCGGCAGAAAATTTGAATTCTTTCTATTCCCTCTAAGTTTTGGAGAAATGGTAAATCATCATGGCTTATTGGCTGAAAAACGCCTGATCGAGCATCGTATGATTTATGGGTATTATCCAGAAATTGTGACGCATGCTGGTGAAGAAAAGGAGTTATTAAAACTTCTGGCGGGAAGCTATCTCTACAAAGATTTGTTGATGCTGGAACAAATCAAAAAGCCAATTTTACTTGAGAAATTGCTTAAAGCTCTGGCGCTTCAGCTTGGCAGTGAAGTTAATTACCATGAGTTAGGGCAATTAGTCGAAGCTGATAAGACCACCGTAGAAAAATATATAGATCTGCTGGAAAAGGCCTATGTCATCTTTAGAGTTCCCGCGTACAATAGAAATATAAGAACTGAATTAAAGAAGGGGAAGAAAATTTACTTCTATGATTGCGGGATCAGAAATGCGATTTTAGGGAACTTCAATCCTTTTATAAACAGGACAGATGTGGGGCCGCTATGGGAAAATTACTATATCGTAGAACGGATGAAGTATCAGGCATATAACAACTCGGATGCTAACTATTATTTCTGGAGAACTACGGCACAGCAGGAAATTGATTTTATAGAAGAGTCAGAAGAAGGTATGAAAGCCATAGAATGTAAGTGGAGCGAAAAATCCAAAGCCAGATTTCCCTCTACATTTACAGCTGCATACCCTGAGTCAACCCTAGGCCTAGTTACTCCTAAAAATATTGAAGAGATGTTAGGGTTTGAAAGATAGGTTTTTACTGCAAACCTGCCAGCTTGTCACCCTTTCGTACCAAAGAATTATTTGTCGTTTGACTTTTAAGAGTTTTAAGTTTCATTATTCTAACAACATTCCGCCAATCTGCGAAATATCCTCTTTCGGTACGAAGGTTGTTTTAAAAATGTCAGGTTAACTAAGTTAAACCTGTATTTATCAAGTTATCAACATTAAAAAGCTGTAATTCAATTCTGATTTGTTTCCATTTCTGTCCCTCCACACGGGAGAGCCAGCTTCGGAAAAAATCAATTTAATATAAAAATAGTAGAAATGTCTAAGCAAAGAATTCTCATCAAATATGGTGGGAATGCGATGATCAATCCCCAGTTGCAGCAAGAAATTGCAGCACAGATTTTTAAACTTCAGGAAGCGGGATTTGAAGTCATCATGGTACACGGCGGTGGACCATTTATTAATAAAGCACTGGAAAAAGCAGCCATCAAATCACAATTCGTGGATGGCCTCAGAGTGACGGAAGCCATTGCTTTCGCAGAAATCCAAAAAGCTCTGATCGGAGAAGTCAATGCAGACTTAATCTCCACACTAAATCAAAA
Source organism: Algoriphagus winogradskyi (assembly GCF_900182815.1). Classification (GTDB taxonomy): domain Bacteria; phylum Bacteroidota; class Bacteroidia; order Cytophagales; family Cyclobacteriaceae; genus Algoriphagus; species Algoriphagus winogradskyi. Next base: position 541,978 of record NZ_FXUA01000002.1, read on the forward strand.
TAACCTAAAAGCTGTCGGTCTTTCCGGTAAAGACGGTGGAATGGTGCTGGCAAAAAAATATCAGCACAAAACTGCTGATGGAAGCACTGTGGACTTGGGTTTGGTAGGTGAGATCACACATATAGATGATAAACTTATCAATTTGCTTTGCGAAGCTGGCTATGTTCCCGTGGTTGCTTGTGTGGCTGATGGCCTAGATGGAAATTCTTATAATATTAACGCAGATACCTTTGCCGGGAAACTTGCGGCAGCGGTAGACGCTGATCAGCTTATTGTCCTCACTGACGTGGATGGACTTTTCCTCAATTATCCTGATCCTGCATCGATCATCCGCGAACTCAATGAAAGCGCTGTAAATGAACACATGGGATCGACGATTCAAGGCGGAATGATCCCTAAAATTCAATCTTGTATGCTGGCTTTGCAGGAAGGAGTGAAAAAAGCAATCATTCTAAATGGCACCAAGCCTGAGCAGATTGCACAGTATGTGATTGAAAATAAGCAAATTGGAACCACTTTGACCCTATAAAACACTATGACAAATCAAGATTTATACACCAAAGACAGAGAGAATTACTTACCCACCTTTAATCGCTTTCCATTAGCTTTTATCAAAGGCAAAGGAAGTCGGCTTTGGGATGCAGATGGGAAAGAGTACATTGATTTATTGGCTGGTATAGCCGTGAATAACGTTGGACATTGCCATCCTAAAGTCGTGAAAGCGATTCAGGAGCAAGCAGCTCAATTGATGCATATTTCTAATTTTTTCGTGAGTCCTCAGCAAGTTGCGCTGAGCGAATTGCTGGTGAAAATCTCAGGATTGGATCGGGTTTTCCTGACCAACTCGGGAGCGGAATCTGTGGAAGGCGCGATCAAAATTGCCCGCAGATATGCCCATAAACATGGAAAAGGCGGGAAAGTGATTTCCATGCATAATTCATTTCACGGTAGAACTTTAGCTACTATCGCTACAGGTCAGGAGAAATATCAACAAGGATTTGGGCCTATTCCAACTGGATTTGCTCAAGTTCCTTTTAATGATCTTGCAGCTGTGGAAGCTGCGATTGATAACGAAACTGCGGCAGTGATTGTTGAGCCTATCCAAGGTGAGGGAGGAGTTGTTCCTGCGGAAAAAGCGTATCTGCAAGGGTTGAGAAAGCTTTGTGACGAGAAGGGAATACTCTTGATTTTTGATGAGATTCAATGTGGCATTGGCCGAACAGGAAAATGGTTTGCCAAAGACCATTTTGGAGTACAACCAGATATCATGACTTTGGCCAAAGGCCTAGGTGGAGGAGCTCCAATTGGAGCAGTTCTATGTAATGAGAAGGTGGCAAGTGCTATTGAGTTTGGCGATCACGGAACGACTTTCGGAGGAAATCCACTGGTTGCAGCTTCAGCGATAGCGACTATTGAGGTGATCAATGAGGAGCAGCTTTGCAAAAGAGCGAGTGAAACAAGCGAATGGTTGCAAGGGAAGCTGGCTGAATTGATAGCGAAGCATGAGGAGCTGGAGTCTGTAAGAGGATTAGGTCTCATGCTCGGAGTGAAAATGAAATCCGAAGCTAAGCCATATGTTTTGAGATTACTCGAAGAAGGAATTGTCGCCAATGCTACCGCAGGAAATATTTTGAGACTCGTACCGGCATTGAATATCAGCAGAGAGGAGCTGAATATTTTCTTAGAGAAACTTGACGAAATTTTAACCGAAACCCCTGTATCCGCCTAATATGAGCACGCAAAAATTAAAAGTAGCCATAGTTGGAGCATCTGGATTTACAGGTTCTGAGTTGGCGAGATTACTCCTGAATCACGAAGGAGTTTCTATAGAAATGATCACTTCTGAATCACACGTGGGCAAGCCATTTTCTGATTTGCACCCGCAATTTGTGGATAGATTAGATATTCCTTTGGTAAGTGCAGAGGAAGTGAGTAATAAAAATTTGGATGTGATTTACCTGGCTTTGCCTCATGGGGTTTCCATGGATTTTGTGGCAAAATGGAAGGATTCAGGAGCGAAGATTATTGACCTTTCGGGTGATTTTAGACTTTCAACCAAGGAAGTTTACGAAGAATGGTACAATAAAAAGCATAGCTATCCAGAAGGATTTGCTACAGCAGTATATGGTTTGCCAGAGCTTTTCGCAGATAAAATAAAGTCAGCAAGCCTCGTTGCAAATCCAGGTTGCTATCCAACTGCTTCTATATTGAGTATGGCTCCGCTTTTTGCGAAGCAGCTGGTCGAAGAAAAATCTCTGATCATCGATGCAAAGTCGGGTCTAACGGGAGCCGGGATTAAGGCGAGTGCTACGACACATTTTTCTAATGTCAATGAGAATTTCAAGGCTTACGGCATCGCTGGTCACAGGCATACAATAGAGATTGAAGAGCAATTGGGTGGATTGGCAGGTAGCCAAACTGCGGTTCAGTTTACTCCGCATTTATTACCTGTGGATAGAGGTATTTTGGTGACAGCTTATGCCAAAATCAAAGGCGAAATGAATCAGGCAAAATTGACGGAGATCTACCGTGATTTTTACCAAGACAAGCCATTTGTAAGATTGAGGAATCAAGCTCCAGGGATCAAAGATGTGCGCGGAAGTCATTTTTGCGATGTGTTTCCAGTATGGGATGCTAGGACTGAGCGTGTGATTGTGATCTCGGTAATTGATAACTTGCTAAAAGGCGCAGCTAGTCAGGCGGTTCACAATATGAATTTAATGTTTGGTTTGTCAGAGGCAGAAGGGTTGAACCAAGTGCCATTAAAACCCTAAGGAGACGGAAGACCGATATAGGTGACCGAAGTCGCCCAGATGCTAGCGTTAAGCTGCTTTTATGATTAGTTAGTTTGCTGGCAATAAAGAGGATGTAAATAATCTTAATTTAAAAATAGATGATCAAAAATATAACAAACGTACGCGGCATTAAATGCTGGGGTGCGCATACTGGGGTAAAATCCATGAAAAGGGATTTGGCTATTATTTATTCAGAGGTTCCAGCAGCTGCTGCTGGTACATTGACACAGAATAAAGTGCGTGCAGAGCCTATCAAAATAACAGAGAAAAACCTTGAAAACAACCGAGCTCAGGTAATCATCTGTAATGCAGGTAATGCCAATGCCTGTACAGGAGACCAAGGACGCGAAGGCGCAGAGGCAATGGTTCGCACGACTGCTGAGGCTCTGGGGATTCCTGAAGAAGATGTGATTGTAGCCTCTACAGGTATTATCGGAGTGGAATTTCCTACCGAAGATGTAGTGGAAGGTCTGAAAGTCAATATTCCAAAACTAAGTGGAGAAATTAAGGCTGGGTCCTTTGTGGCTAATGCCATTTTGACGACAGATACTTTCGCAAAGGAAGGATTTATTGAGTTTGAATATGAGGGAGTAAAGATCAATATGGGTGGTGTCGCCAAGGGGTCAGGAATGATTCATCCAAATATGGCAACCATGCTGGCTTTCGTGGTAACGGATTTTAATATTGATGAAAAACTATTGCAAGAGGCTGTTTCCTATTGTGTGGATAGGTCTTTCAATATGATCACCGTAGATGGAGATACTTCTACAAATGATATGGTGGCTGTGATGGCAAATGGACTAGCCGGTAATAGAAAGGTGAATAGTAAAGACGATCCAGGGTATGAGATTTTCTTGGAGAAATTATTGGAAATCTTAACTCACCTAGCAAAGCTCATCGTGTCCGATGGTGAAGGAGCTTCCAAGTTTATCGAATATAGAGTGACTAATGCTAGAACTGAGGCGATTGCCAGAACTATAATTCGAGCCATATCGGATTCCACTTTGGTGAAAACTGCCATGTTTGGACGTGACCCGAACTGGGGTAGAATTATAGCAGCAGCTGGTAATGCAGGTGTTTCATTTAACTATAAGAAGGTGAATCTGTTCATTGGTGATCAAAACCATCTGGTTCAGGTCTTGGATAAAGGGAATCCTGTAAATTTTGAGAAGTCTTACATGAAAAAGCTTCTTCGGGAATCTCACATACGAGTTAAACTAGAACTCAATACTGGTGATGAAGAAGGTATAGGTTGGGGCTCTGATTTAACCACGGATTACGTGATGTTCAATTCAGTTTATACGACTTGATAAGTATTTTTCCTCAGGGGTAAAAGTTATCCTGCTTCACCAGAAGCAGGATTTTTTTATGTGCTTCTAATCAATTCTCTCAAAAAACGCTTCTAGGTCTAGCTCAAAACCGGGGATGCAGGCTGAGCTTATTATATCACCATGAGAAAAGAGTCGCGAAGGCTGATATCTTCCATCTATTAAACTGTAAATTATCATGGTCTCTTCAGATGGATGAATAATCCAGTATTCCTTGACACCGGACTCTTCATACACTTCATATTTGTTTCTTAACTCCTTCTTATTATTTCCTGGGGAAAGCACTTCTACTATCAGATCCGGCGCCCCGACACATCCTACTTCATCCAATTTGGAACGGTCACAAACCACACAGACATCTGGCTGGACTACTGTGAATATGTCTTCATTCTTTATGGACTTAATGGGTAGGCGCACATCAAAAGGAGCGATAAATACTTCGCATGATTTCTTCTCCAGGAAGTTTAAAAGCTCTGAGCCTAATCGAAGCACAATTTTCTGATGCTTCATTCTTGGCGCAGCTGCAGCAGAACGAAACACTTTACCCTTGATGAGTTCGACCATTTCATCAGTCTCCCAAGTCAGATAGTCTGCATAGGAATATATGCCGTATTCTGTAAATGGCTCTTTTACAAGATCTTTCTCCTCAGAATCCATAGGAGCAATTTAATGAAATGGCTTGAAAAAAACAGTAACTATAAAAGTCCATTGAGATTCTTAAAACTCAAAGGACTCACGCATATCTGCCCACTTCAAACCCTTTCAATTCCAAAGTGGTGTCTTTTTGCTGGTGCAATTCACTGATGATTTTTCCGGAAGCTGGAGCTAAACTTACACCCATCATCGAGTGCCCTGAGTTCACCATGACATTGGAGTAGCCAGGAGCAAAACCTATATAGGGAAGTCCATCAGGCGAGCAGGGTCTTAAACCTTTCCAAATTTTATTTTCTTCAGGGAATTTGGCTTCAAACCCAGGGTAATAGCGATTGATGGATTCGAAGATTCCCTTCACACGATTCAGATTTATTTTTTGATTAGTGCCAGCAATTTCCATCGTTCCACCAAAACGAATTTGCTCGCCATAAGGGCTGACAGCGACTTTCATCTCAGTGAGAATTGAGGACTGCATGATCTCAGGCTTGTTTTCTTGTAGAAAAGAATACCCCTTTCCTCCCATCATAGGAAGAGTAAAACCTAACAAATCAGCTAGTTCACCAGACCAAGAACCTCCACAAAGAATTACTTTCTCTACTTCAATTTTTCCTTGATCTGTAAGTACAGCATTCACTGAGTTTCCACTTTTTTCAAAACCAGTGACTTGTGTATTTGGGAGAAATTTGACTCCTTTTTGTAGTAAGTAACTTTTCAGGAACCCATACAATTTCCCTGGGTCTAAATGTGCATCGCCGGGAAATCGTACGGCACCACGTGCTTTTACTTCTAGGTTTGGTTCGAAGGTGCGAATGTCATCTGGAGTTAAAATATCAGCCTGTAAGCCATTTGCATTTGCCAGGTGTGCAAATTCAATTTCCTCCTTCTCAACTGCCTCAGTCTGATAGATCATCATCAATCCTTTCTCTTGCAAAGCAATCTGAGAGTCTGGATGCTCATCACGAAACTCCTGGTAAAGCGCCTTACTGAGTAAACTTAGATTTTTCAATACAGGAACAGATCGCTCCACATGCGCAGGACTAGAAGCTTTATAAAACTGGTAGCACCATTTCAGCAGTTTAGCATCAAGTCGAGGATGAATATAGAATGGGCTTTTGGAAGAAAACATCCAGGAAATACCCTTGCTAATCATGCCTGGAGCGGCCAAAGGAATTATATGGCTAGGTACGATCATGCCAGCATTGCCAGTGGAGCAATTCACCTGCATGTCGCCTTGATCAATTACCTGTACTTCTATTCCTTCTTTTTGAAGAAAATAGGCTGTAAAAAGGCCGATTACTCCGCCGCCGATGATGATTGTTGGTTTCATATTTTTGTACCAGGTACCATGTACAAAGTACCAAGTCAAGTCACAAAGACATTGTACTTGGGACATTGTACTTTGTACAATTTAAATCACTTGGAATCCATGTACATAGGGATCATCGTCATCAAGAATGATGGTGTTATATCCGTAAACTTTTGCCCAGCCTTCTATACTTGGAATAATGGCTGGTTTACCAGCTATTTCTGTTTCTTCTTCTATTCTTCCGATGAATTTGGAACCAATGAAGCTCTCGTGAATGAAATCTTCTCCCGGTTTCAATAATCCTTTTGCATACCATTGAGCTAGACGAGCTGAAGTTCCCGTGCCGCAAGGCGAGCGGTCGATTGCCTTGTCACCGTAAAAGACCGCATTGCGAGCTGTACTCGTAGGATCGAGGGTTTTTCCAGTCCAAAGCACATGGGAAAGTCCTTTGATCGCGGGATGCTCAGGATGGACAAACTCGTATTTCTCATTCATCTTCTTTCGAAGAGAGCGAGCCATGGAGATCAATTGTTCTGCTTTGAAATGCTCCAGTCCAGGAAAATTCTCCTGTGGATCCACGATGCAATAAAAGTTGCCACCATAAGAAACATCCACTGTCAATTTTCCCAATTCGTCAGATTCTATTTCCAAACCCTCATTTGCAAGGAAGCTTTTGACATTCGTCAGCTTGACGGACTTGACTTTTCTGCCGTCTTGCTTGTACTCCACGAGAACTAATCCGGCGGGAGTCTCCAGTCTAAGCTTCCCTGGAGTTTTAGGGTAAATCAATCCTTCCTCAATAGCAATCGTCACCGTGCCGATCGTACCATGTCCACACATGGGTAGGCAACCGCTGGTCTCAATAAATAGCACTGCTACGTCATTCTCAGGATTGTGTGGAGGGAAAAGCATCGACCCAGACATCATATCATGACCTCGAGGTTCAAACATCAATCCCGTCCTGATCCAGTCTAAATTGTCTAGAAAATACTGGCGCTTTTCCAGCATATTGTCTCCTTTCAAAAAGGGAACTCCGCCCGAAACTACCCGCACCGGATTGCCACAAGTATGGGCATCGATGCAGGAGAAAGTGTGTCGTGTTGACATTTATTAATTCAAAATTTGAATATTGAAATTACTTGTCCGCCGTGGCGGATTGGAAAATTAGAGCTCAAAGAGCTCCCGACAGTACTTAAAATCCCGAAGGGGAATTTTTTGAATAGAAGATGAAGTTCCGGAAGACCTGTAAATCAAACTTCGTAACTCGTAATCCCTTAGATTTTCTCAACCGTGAACTTCCCGTTTACTTGTCTTGTGATTCCCAATGGATTCCCGTCTTTCAATGCGTCTGGAAGCAAATCGGCTGGCATATCCTGGAAAGCAATTGGTCTGGCGAAACGCTTAATAGCATGAGCCCCAACAGAAGTACTATTAGCACTCGTAGTAGAAGGGAAAGGTCCCCCGTGTTGCATCGCATATCCAACTTCTACGCCTGTAGGAACCCCAGTAAATAGCAATCGACCACATTTCTCCTCCAATAGATTGATCAGCTCCGGGTTTGCTTTTAGCTCAGATGAATCAGCCCAAATCGTAATCGTAAGTTGTCCATGAAGTTTTTTGGCTACTTCTATTAGTTGCGCTTCATTTTCATAGACTACCATCAAAGCAAATGAACCGAATACTTCCTGCTGGAATAGATCATCCGCAATCCAATCAGCAGCTTTGATCTCAGCCAAAGCTGGACTTACGTTTATCAAATGCTGAGCATCTGGCACTTTCACCCAATTCAGTTCTGAACGTGTTTTAAGATTATCTATCGCAGAATAATATGAGCTCGCGATCCCTTCATGCAGCATTGGTGAGCCAGCAGCTCCTTGCAAAGCTTCAGCTACTGCATTCTCAAATCGACCTGCTAATTCTTTTGGTACAAAGATCAGCCCTGGGTTAGTACAAAACTGTCCCGCACCCAAAGTCAGGGAGCTCACATAGCTTTGGGCCAAAGGAACGAGTTCATTGGCTAAGCGCTGAGGGAAAGTGAAAACCGGATTGACAGAACCCATTTCAGCATATACTGGAATAGGCTCGTCACGGTCGTTTGCTATATTAAAGAGAGATTTACCAGCACCGTATGAACCTGTAAATGCTACTGCTTTTGCCACTGGATGCTTAACGAGATCTTGTCCCATTTTCACTCCACCTTCTACATGTGTGAAGATCCCGTCAGGCAAACCAGATTTTTTGACTGCCTGAGAAATGCAATCGCCTACAAATTTTGAAGTATCTGGATGTGCTGGGTGACCTTTGTAGATCACTGGACATCCTGCCGCCAAAGCTGAAATAGTGTCTCCGCCAGCTGTTGAAAATGCCAAAGGGAAATTACTCGCGCCAAACACTACTACCGGTCCGATAGGGATCAGCATTCTACGGATATCCGCTTTTGGCAAAGGAGTTCTTGTTGGATCTGCTGGATCAATGGTTGCTTCCACCCAAGATCCTTCTCTCAGCTGGTTAGCGAAAAGCTTAATCTGACCGGTTGTCCGGCCTAATTCTCCATTAATTCTTCCCTCTGGAAGATTAGATTCTTTTACCGCCATCATGACAATCGCGCTTCGATTCTCTTCAAGTATTTCAGCAATTTTTTCTAGAAAATCCGCTTTTTTACTTCCTGAGAGATTTTTATACGATAAAAAGGCTTCTTGAGCAGCTGAGAAAATAAGATCGAGGTTCATAGGTTTGTAAGGTTGATTGTTAAAAGATTAAAATGAATTAGACTGAATTGGGAAATGAAAGCTCACAATATCAATTGATTGACCCATGCGTTAACCTTCCCAAATGCCTAACACTATAATCTACAATTTAGGTCGTTTAGCCAAACCATCGGTAATGATTTTCTCAACTCTTGCTCTTTCTTCTCCGATCAAGGTCAATCTTGGTGCACGTACGTGTTCAGATCCAATGCCGCAATGCTGCTCCGCAAGCTTTATGTATTGTACTAGTTTTGGATAGATATCAAGTTCCAACAGAGGGAGGAACCAACGATAGATTTCTCTCGCCTCTTCGTTTTTACCTTCGTTGATTAGGTTAAAAATTGTCACTGTTTCCTTCGGAAAAGCGCAAACTAAACCAGCAACCCAACCGTCTGCTCCCATTACCAATTCTTCCATCGCAAGCGTATCCACTCCACAAAGCAATTTGAAACGATCGCCAAAACGATTGCGCATCCGAGTCACATTAGAAATGTCACGAGTTGATTCTTTGATCGCCTCAATATTTTTACATTCTGCAAGCTCAGCAAACATGTCTATGGTTACCAGTGTTTTATAATCCACAGGATTGTTATAAATCATTATTGGAAGATCCGTAGAATTCGCTACAGTTTTAAAATACGTAACTACTTCCCGAGCGTCAGCAGCATATCTCATTGGAGGAAGTATCATCAAACCAGCAGCTCCCAACTCTTTAGCTTTTGCCGCCCAGAAAAGTGCCTCTTGAGTTGCTCCTTCTGCTATATTCAAAATCACCGGTACTTTGCTATCAAGGTAATTAACTGTTTCTCGGGTTAGGGTAATCTTTTCCTCCTGAGTTAGTACAGAACTTTCACCGAGGGTTCCGCCTAGAATAATTCCGTGAACTCCGGAGTCCAGTTGGAAATCAATGTTTTTGAAAAATAGATCCATATCCAAACTTCCGTCAGCATGGAATTTAGTCGTTACAGCGGGGAATACACCTTTCCAGTTCATAGCTTTTTTCTTTCAAAATTAGAGCATGAGTTAAAAGCATGAAAGTGGTCTATTAGTAAATAATGACTCTATTTTGATCAAATATTGATTAATTCTCAGTTTATTTACTAATTCAAGCCTATTATGACAAATGAGTAAAGTTATTTCCTTTCAGATTCCTAAATCTGAAAATTCATTTATACAATATCAGGAAGACCGTGGAAAGCACTTCTACGACAGTCTCCACCAACATCCACAGGCTCAATTAACACTAATTGTAGAAGGGCGTGGCCAATTACTGGTTGGAGATTATGTTGGAAGGTTTGAGCCTGGGGATGTGTATTTGCTTGCCGAAAGTATCCCACATGTTTTCAGGAGCGATTCGGATTACTATCAGGAGGAAAGCAGTCTTAAGATAGGCGGAAACACTCTTTTCTTTGATTTCAAAGCTATGAATAAGGCATTCTCTGAGGTCGAAGACTTTCGAGACCTCATCCATCTCAATGAAAAAATAGCCGGATGTTTTAAGATTATTGGAGATACTAAAAACGAAATAGCAGCATTACTTGCTCGATTCGGTGAGTTTTCAGGATTGACTAGGCTAGGACATTGTATCCATATTTTATCATTGCTAGATTTTACGTCTCCGGATATAGAGGCTTTGAATCAAATCCCCATTATGAAAACAATGACTGAGCGAGATGGGCGTAGAATGGATCAAGTGATGCGTTATATCCTGGATAACAGCAAAAGACAGATAACTTTGGAGGAAGTCGCTGAGCAGGCATATATGAGTAAGGAGGCATTTTGTAGATTTTTCAAACTTAGGACGAGAAAGACTTTTACTCAATATGTGCAGCAGCTTAGAATTACCGAAGCCAAGAAATTACTCTTAGAAACAGATTTAAGTATCTCCCAAGTCTCTTTTCAAGTGGGTTTCCAGACTTTATCCCATTTCAATAAAACATTCAAAGGTCTCACTGCAATGACTCCTAAAGACTGGAGAAAATTGGAATAAAAGAGCTATCCAAAAGGCTCTATTGAGAAGAATATTCCCCAAAATAGGGTGATTCATTTGATTTTTTAATTGGTTATCTAACCTCGAAAATGGTTTGTTAAATCCTGTTAACAGGTTAATAAGAGGCTTTTAGAGCGTTATTGGGGTGCTCTATTTTTTTAGTGGCATTTGCTTTGGCAATACTGATGAAAAAACAAACCAACATCAACAATGAAAAAGTTATTATTATCACTCACGCTCATGATGGCAGTTTTCGCTTCTTATGCACAGACTACCAGAGAAATCGAAGATATCAATGAAGATAATTCCTGGCTAAAACTTGGGCTTAATCTAGGTGTTCCAGTCGGAGACCTTGGAGATTATTCGTCTTTCGCTTTCGGGCTTGATGTAGCCGGACAGTTTATGAGAACAGATAATTTTGGATTAGGTATCGTATCGGGGTACACGCAGTATTTTAAAAAATCAGATGTTGCAGGAGCTCAGGATTTCGGAGCCATTCCTTTAGGATTGATGCTAAGATATTATCCTCAGCCTTCAGGATTCTTTGCAGGGACTGATGTAGGATATACCTTTTTGACAGGTGATATTGCGAGTGACGGAGGGTTTTACATCCGTCCACAGGTAGGTTACCATAATTACGATTGGAATATTTTTGCTTTTTATAATCAAGTCTTCACTTCAGCTCCTTCGGTTGATATTCAGACTATTGGAGTAGCGGCGACTTATAATATTAGATTCAAATAAAAATAAAATGACCATGAAAAATCAACTTAAAAAGTACTCGCAGAGTGTGTTTTTATTTCTAATGACCATGTTCTTTTCTGTAGCTGCCTTTGCTCAGGATGGTGGATTAGATATCGATGTGAATATCGGTAAGGAAGAATGGTACCAACAGCCTTGGGCTTGGGTAGTAGGTGGAGCTATATTCGTTTTAATACTTGTAGCCTTGCTTAGAAAAAGGAAATAACAAAAAGGGTCGTTTCAACTTGAAACGACCCTTTTTGCATTACTCTACTTCTACACTTATGGTGTTGTCGTCAGGGATTCGATCGATGAGTTTGTTATATGGATCAATTCCTGCTTTTACAGGTTCACCTTTTACTCTTATAGTAAGGGTGGTTTCACCTGGTTTGAGCTTGTATTTTTGAACAAAAAGTGGATTAACCCGATCTTTTCCATTCTCATCAGTATCGTCAGCTGCGAAGATTCCCACATCGATGTAATCACCTTCGTATTGAGCATCTGATTCTTGCCCTCCTGAATCCGCATAAAGTTTTTGGGACTTCAATTTCAGGGTTACATCATATTCTCCATCAGCTATTTTTGTCGCAGTCACTTCTTCTGCTTTGTTGTCATAAAGCGTGATTTTGTTCCATGTGTCGTCCAAATAGTACATTAGACTATCGGGCGTCTTGGCTGCGAGGTGCCTATATAAGTCGGAACTTCCAGGGAAAGGTGGTGCTTGACGCAATCCAAATTCCTTGTTGAAATTGTACAGAGCTGAGTCAATTGCTTCTTCTCCTATAAGGTCCCGAAGACCATAGAGGATCAGACTTCCTTTATTATACCATTGGTAGGCCCGATTACAATTGATGAAGACATTTTCTTTTTTACCCTCATTTGCCCTACCGCTGAGATAGTCATCCAATTCGTCTTTCAGGAATCGCTTCATGTTTTCTTTGCCATACTTACGTTCTGAAAGAATCAATGCTGAGAATTCTGCTAAAGCTTCCGAAATTAAATTGGCTCCTCGAGTATAATTTGGAGTAATCTGATGCCCCCACCACTGATGTGCAAGTTCGTGCGCTGTCACGTAATAGACGTAGTCAAAACTATTTGGATCAGAGAAATCTGCTACCCAACCAAAGCTTTCTGCAAAAGGGACTGTATTTGGGAATGATTGAGCAAAACCTGCATAGCGAGGAAATTCCAAAATTCGCATTTGGCGGAATTGGAAGTCTCCATAAGTATCAGAGAAATACTTAAGCCCATCCTTATATGAGGTTACAAAGCGATCCAGGTTGTATTCATGACCCTTCTGATAATAAATCTCAATATCCACTTCCTTTCCTGAGGTCAAAGTTGCCTTATCACGAAGGACTTCATATTCGGCAGAAAGAACTGAGAAAAATGACTGAATAGGGGTATCCTGAATGTAATGGAAATAGCGACGATCACCTTCGATCCATTCCTTTTGCAAATAACCGGGTGCGATTGCAATTTGACTCGGTATGGTGCTGACTGTGGCCTCGAATTGTATCAAATCGGCTTCATCAGAGAATAAGAGTGTGTTTTTGCCATAAGGATCGTCATGAGGAGGTAGATCTTCCAGCTTTTCAGGAAGATCATATTCTCTTCTTTTTTCATCACTGTTAAGTTCGCCATCAGCTGAATAACCAATTTCAGGCATTCCGCCAGCGATAAAGCTTCCGTTATAAACCAATTCACGCCCAAAGCCAGAATTAGGGAATCCATCATTAGTCACTTTACTTTTGATCACAAGGTCCAGCGTGTCTCCTGGCATCATGGTCTCTGGTAAAGCAGTGATTTTATACCATTCTCGGTCCGGCTTTTTACCGAAAATCTGAAATTTGGCAGGTTCATAGACCAAAGGGAAACGGTATGGCAGACTTGTTCCTTGGTAAAGAATTTCAAAATCCGTCAAGCTGGTGCTATTAAAATGTACTGAGTCAATTGGTTCATTGGTTTTATTTACCATTTGAACAGCAGCTTCAAAATAGGCATCCCGCTCCATTGGAAAAAGGTCTGCTTTGAGGTTGACTTTGGTTATTTTAGGTTGAGCCATAAACTCATATTGCTTCAACTGCTTTTCATAGGCCACCTGTCGTAACTCACCCTCATCGCTGGTTCGGTAGCTATTTTCATAAACTACAGCATTGAAAATATAGGCGCCAGAGGCGATTCCTATCAGTAGGAAAATGTATGCTGCTATGGAAGTTTTCTGAGTCAGGCGACTTTTGGCAGTTCTCCAGGTGTTTTTCCAGGAATTCTCTGTTCCTCTGCTGTAGAAAATGCTGAAGAAAAGAATTAGGAATAAGCCGATTGCTGTCCAATAGAGGTTAAACCAAAATAGTGGTTCTCCAAAATGCCCTAGTCCATTCATATCGCTCCAGCGATAGCCAGGCTTATAAGAAAAGAAGAATGGGTTGAAATCATATCCTGCGAAGTCGCGCAACACGATCATCACCATCCAAATACCAATAGCTGCCGCGTGACCTGCAAATTTATTATTGACCACCAAGTGCACCGCAAATACCAGCATCACCATTTGTAGGTAATCAGGAAGGGAAATCAAGTAACTATCGACGAGATAAACTCCCAAATCGTAATTGAAATATCCCTTAAGTGTTTGAACTAGTAATCCCACAATTATTGGAATGGTTGCCAGCATTAAGCAGATAAATGCCATTCCTGCAAATTTGGAAGCGATTACGGTTCCGTCTTGGACTGGGAAAGTGTCATTGATTACTGAATATCCGGATGACTTGTCGCGATGCAAACTTTCTCCGGTGAAAAACACAATGATAATGAATACAAAGAGGTTGTAATCAAAGGTTTTATACTCCATTAAAAAGGAAGTAGATGGAAAATTAGGTACACTGTACAGTGTGTTTCCAATCCAGAAATCCAGAATCAAAAACACCAAACCACCTAGTAGAATTGATTTGAAATAAATATCCTTGAAGATGTTTTGAAACTCTATTTTGGATAGGGTTTTGAAACTGTTCCACTGATAGTTTCCTGCGAAATTTACTTTTGCAAGCACATTTTGTAGGATTGGAGTTTTCTCTTCCTGCTTTTCTGATTTCGTTTTTTTCTGTTGAGTTTGAAAGAAATAGGTAAAACTAAATCTCGAATATGCAGCTACGAAAAAGAGAATACCGACCCCGATCCAAAGCAATCTGTTGATCAACAGGTTTCCAACCACGGGTAGGATAAAGTTGTTCTGCTCAAATGGAGTGAGGTAACGAGTTTGGAAATTGAATGTGTTTATCCCAAAAGGATCCATAATTTCCACTAAATCTTTGTTCTCAATATCCTGAGAAAGAAAATTTGCGAGCAGATAAATGATGAAGACTACTATTCCTCCGGAATAAATGGATTTGATATTTCTGGTAAATACAATTAATGCAAAGAATAAAGAACCTGCCAACCATAAGTTGGGAAGAGAAAGTGTAATCCATGGATGGAGGTAATTTATAAGTAAGTTTGGGCCATAGCGTAGCTCATCTGTGCCGAATAATGGGCCTAAAAGCGTTCCTAAATAAAACCCGACGAGGCTACCAAAAGAGATGAAAACCAAAGTGGCAAAAGAGCCCCAAAATCTTCCCATGAAATAGGCAAATTTAGAGATTGGGTAACTAAAGAGGAAAGTGCCAGTCTTATGCTCAAGGTCACGATAAATGGGCACCCCCATAACTGCGGAGGCAATCAAAATCCCAAATATCGAAAGTAAGAGTTGAAGGTTTGCAATCACAATAGGGGCATTGTGATAAACCTTCTCCGAAGCAGGTGTGTTGCCGAATCCGACCAAAAGGAGCGGGACGATTAGCAACATCATAAAATAGATGTATGTCGCCGGACGACTGAATCTATATTTCAGTTCAAAAATGAAAATATCTAAAAACATGGCTATAGATTATATGGTGATCGGATCCACTTTTTTAGAAATATGGCTGAAATACACATCTTCCAAATCCGCTGGAACTGCTTCAAATCCATTTCCAGGGGTTTCGTTACTCTCTATTCTTAAGCTTAATTTTCCTTCTAGAAGTTTGGTGGAAATCACAGAATACTTCTCCCGGTATTCACCTAGATCAGATTTCTCTATAGATTTTTGGTAAATCTTTCCATTTACTGAAGCAATCCCTTCAGCAGGCTTTCCTTGCATCAGCACTTCGCCTTGACAGATAATCGCCATGTTTGAGCACAGGGTATTCACATCTTCAACAATGTGCGTAGAAAGTATCACAACTGTGTTTTCACCAATTTCTGAAAGGAGATTATAGAAGCGATTTCGCTCAGAAGGATCAAGACCAGCTGTAGGTTCGTCGACTATAATAAGTGATGGACTTCCTACCAAAGCCTGAGCGATCCCAAATCGCTGGCGCATACCACCAGAATAAGTACCTAATCCTTTTTTACGATGCGTGTATAGATTTACTTTTTGAAGTAGGCTTTCCACTAATACTTTACGTTCTGACCTGTTTCCAATTCCCTTCATTTGAGCGATATGATCTAGCATCACTTCCGCACTGATCCTTGGGTAGAGACCGAAATCCTGAGGTAAATAACCTAATCGTTCACGTACGGCCTGTTTATCCTCCAAAACATTAATATTGTCCAACATGATACTTCCTGAATCTGGATCCTGAAGTGTCGCAATAGTTCGCATTAGGGTAGATTTTCCTGCTCCATTTGGCCCAAGCAGTCCAAACATCCCTTGAGGGATAGTCAAAGAAATGTCATTCAAAGCCTTTACTCCATTAGGATAGGTCTTTGAAAGATTAGTGATTTTTAATTCCATAGTAAATGGGGTTTGGTGGGCTTGCTTTTTCTAGGGCTAAAAAATTGCCTTAAAAAGAAAAAGCAATGGTTAAAAATAATTACATAAATCACTTGTCGACGACCTTCAAGTAATTGCTGTTTGGGTCAATTCATGAAGTGCCTAAACTCCTGATTTGCTTCAATATAAGTATTTGAGTACAAATTATTTGTCGCTTAATGCTAAAAATCAATTTTACCGCTAATCAAAGATTTGCTATTCTAAAGGTTTATAGAGAAGTCATTTGGAGGATTTAGACGCAAAAGATTTAATTTAAGGCTTCACATTATCATTGATATAAGAAATCGAGCCTGCCCCTAGCCGCACAAATGGGATGAAAGAAACCTATGCGAGATTCTATATGAACTTTGACAAGCAACTTACATGCAGATGAAAAAAATCTATCTACTCCTGATTTTCTGTTTAATTTCCACTTTGGGGTTTTCGACCGAACTTGCTGAAACCATTCAGACCTATCAAGCTGATTATGGAGCATTGAGGAGACTTTATTCCAACCCTTTTTCTGAGGAATATTTTTCCAGAATTCAGAAATTCAACCAGGAGTATTTAAGCAATTTGGGTAAAGTGAATTACAATTCTCTGTCAGAAGATGGTAAAATAGATTATGTGCTTTTCCGGAATTATTTAGAAAAGGAGCTGGCTGAGCTGGCCATTGAAAAAGCCTCTTTTGATGAAATAGCTGGAGTTTTGGCATTTTCAAAACCCCTTGAAGAATTCTATCAAGGAAGAAGAAGAGCCAAGAAGCCGGAGCCTCAAAAGCTTGCAGCTACTTGGAATGAAGTTGCAAAACAGGTAGATGCACAATTGAAAAATCTTTCCTCGACACCGAAATACAATAGCTGGCAGAAAGCAGATCTTGCAGCGACAGCAGTAGAGGCGATGGACAGAGCTACCGGAGAAGCATACAATTATTACTTCGACTATGACCCCATGTTCACTTGGTGGATGCCCGAGCCTTGGAAAAAGCTCGATGCAAGCATGAAAGCTTACGCTAAAGCTTTGCGCGAGCATTATACCAATTCGGTGAAGGATGATGGAAGTGGAATTATCGGAAGGCCTATAGGCAGAGATGCTTTGGAGAAGCAGTTGGCATTTGAGATGATTGCTTATAGTCCAGAAGAATTGATAGCGGAAGCGGAGAAGCAATTTGCTTGGTGTGAGAAAGAAATGCTGAAAGCATCAAATGAACTCGGCTTTGGTGATGACTGGAAAGCTGCACTGGAAATGGTAAAAGAGGCTTATTTCCCAGCCGGAGAATGGCCTGCAGAAGTGATCCGATTGGCTGAGGAAGCTACAGACTATGTAGAATCAAATGACTTGGTTACCGTACCACCCTTGGCAAAGGAAACTTGGAGAACTATCATGATTTCTGCAGAGCGCCAGCGCGTAAGCCCATTTTTTCTCGGTGGCGAATCTATACAGATTGCATATCCTACCTCAGAAATGAGTCATGAGGACAAGATGATGAGTATGCGAGGGAATAATCCGCATTTTTCAAGAGCCACTGTTCAGCACGAGCTGATTCCGGGTCATCATTTACAGCAGTTTATGAACCAGCGAAATATGACTCATCGACGTATGTTCGGAACTCCGTTTTGGACGGAAGGCTGGGCACTTTATTGGGAGTTTGTGCTATGGGACAAAGACTTTCCGAGGGATGCAAAGGACAAAGTAGGGATGCTTTTCTGGAGAATGCACCGCTGCGCACGGATCATTTTCTCTCTGAATTATCATTTGGAGAAAATGACTCCACAAGAGTGTATTGACCTTCTTGTGGACAAAGTAGGGCATGAGCGCGCCAATGCCGAAGCTGAGGTAAGGAGATCATTTGAAGGTGGATATGGTCCTCTCTATCAAATAGCCTACATGATAGGTGCATTAGAATTCTATTCGTTAAGAGATGAAGTAGTCAATTCTGGAAAAATGACCGAGAAGGAATACCATGATTTGGTGTTAAGCCAAAATGCGATGCCTGTGGAGATCTTAAGAGCAAAAGTCACTGGCCAGCCACTCAAAAAGGATCACAAGGCGAGTTGGAAGTTTTTGGATTAAAGAAAATATAAGTTTCAGATTGTGCGTGAAACCAAAAAAGGAGTCCGAATTTTCGGACTCCTTTTTCATATTAAAACCAAGAATCAAATTACTTTTTGGGATTTTCTTTCAACTTAATAATGATAACGCCATTCTTACCCTTTTCTCCGTAAGTGTCTTTTGCAGATTTGTTTTTCAGTACGTTGATACTTTCGATATCATCGGGATTGATTTTACTGAAGTCTGTGAATTCCTTCATTCCACCTTTGGTTTCCAGTATGTAAAGAGGCGCATTTTCTTGATTGGAGCTTAATCCTTGGACTATTACTTTCGGGCTTGAAGAGTTGGAGCCAATACCTGCAACTCCAAAAAGTGGCTTACCTACTCTGTAGTTAGTGGCATAACCCTGACCAGATGTTGATGAGCTAACTGAGTTTTTACCATAACCTATGACACTTACCCCATTCACGGTTTCTATCCTTGGAGACTGCAATATTCCCTGCTGCTCTGGACTAAGTTCATTTTTGATAGAGACCATTGTGCTAAGCTGTTGCTTTTTCAGTGAGTTTTCAAGCGCTAAAACCTTGTCCATTTGCTTTTGAACCGCAACCGCATCGACTTTGGATTCATCCAAAAGCGCTTTTAGTTTTTCTGTGGCATCATCTAGATCCCACTTCATAGCACTGAATTTGCCGGCATTCTCGCTATGGATTTTTTTGATATTCAAAGCCTGCGAATCGGTAAGTTCTAGTACCTTTCGCATTTCCATTACTCTATCAGCAGAGTATAGATTTTTCTGAAATAGGTCTTGTGCAGTTGCAAAATTTGCTGACAGCATAAGACATAGGAAGAGTATATTTTTCATTTTAGTGTGATTAATATTCAGTCAATAATGAAGCAGTAGGTGATTCCCAGGTATCCAGGAATGTACTTTCTTCAATGGTGAAATGTTGATTTTGATTTTCATCCTCAACTAGCGTAATAATTACTACTTCAGGAGTTGTACTTTCGATAGGAGCAGGCTCTTGGATGAATAGAAATGCGAAGATCATAGACGCAGCAATTCCTGCAGGAATCCAAAACCCGAATTTCCGTGTTTTGACTTCTGGGAAAGCTGGGATTTCAATTCTCTCATCCTGCTTTTTCATCTGATCAAAAAAACGTTCTAATTGTTCGTCATTTTCCATATTCTTCTTGGATTTGAACTTTCGTAATTAATTCCTTGAGTTTCTTTTTCCCGCGATCGTAATGCGTTCTCGCGGTCCCTAGGCCGATCTGAAGGATTTCGGCACTTTGAGCGATGGTCATCTGATGATAAAAAACCATCAAAATCACTTCTCGCTGCATCTCTGGTAAGTGCTTGATTATTCCTTGATAATCAGTGGCGTCCACTTCCTCAGTAAGCTCTACTGGATCGTAGGAATCGGAAAGTGAAACTACTTTTCCAGCTTTTCGAAATTCGTTAATCGCCGTATATCTGATGATTGAAAAAAGCCAAGTTTTAGCTTTTGATGCATCCTTAAGCTTTGCCTGTCCCTCCAAAATCTTCAAATATGCCTGCTGAAGCACATCCTTTGCCATCTCATCCTCAAAAGAGCAACATTGCCTAGCCCAGAGGTATGCATCCCTATGGTGGGCTTTTAAGATATGATCAAGCTGGCTGCGATTCATTTACATCCATTAGTCGGGGAATGAATCTAATATATGACAAGTAGGTTGAAAAGTTTTAATGTTAGTTGGAAGGTTGGAAAGTTGATAACCTTACAACTTTCTTACTTTACAACATTTGAGGTCTTTGAATCTCTAACTCTAAACAAATACGCCAAAGTAAATTCCAGATTAGTGGAGTTCATGTCGAAAATACGTTCTTGTCCTTCTGGATTGGTGAAGTCATAGGCAAATCGCACCTCTCCAGTCAAAGTGCTTTTACCAAAAAGTTTGGAAATCCCTGCTCCTGCAGTAAGTCCGTACATGATTTTTCGAGGCTTATCATCCAAACCTCCATATGTTGGGATTTCTGCAGGAGAGGCGTTAGAAAATTCCCGGCTGATATCTTTTGCCTGAAGTAGATAGCCTAAATGTGGGCCAAGTTTGATCTGAAATCTCCCTGATTTTCCAAGAAAAAAGCTGGAAAGCATGGGGATTTTTAGGTAATCAAACTGAGTTTCATTGACTAATTCCGGTTCTATATCTTCATCAGAAACCTGCATGAAACCTAAGCGCAAAAACTGAAGATTGACTTCGATTCCGGCATTTTTTGCATTGAAATGTTCAAAAACCAAGGCAAATGTAGGGGTTCCGATTCCATCAACTGAAATCCCTCGGGTGCTGGGTGTGGGCCGATAGGAATAGGTGGAGGTAGTATAGCCTCCACGGATTCCGACACTTGTTTGCGCAAGTGCAGCTAAAGAGGATAAAATGAAAATGCCCGTCAGCAAAACTCTGTTCATGTCCAAAAGTAACTAATTATCGATTTTGTCAGGTTTTATTTAACGTTTTCTCGGATTCACGTGCTGGGAGGAGATAGAGCTAAACAAAAGAGCTCCATATGGGAGCTCTTTGTGCATTTGGTTAAGAAATTTGACCTTAGGATTTCTTCTCCTTTTCATCAGATTTTAAATCGTCTCTGTCCTTTAATTTTTTGTCCTCCACATTCTTATTGAGAAACTCATTGATTTTGTCAATAGAAAAGGAAGAGGAAATCTCACCAAAGGAATTTATGTTCATCTTAAAGCCGTTCAAGTCTTCATGAACCTTAGGGTCTTCGTTTTTCTTTTTCTTCTTTGTCATAGCTTATGTATTTAGCCGATTACTTCTAGAGTAGCTAACGCAAATCTGATTCGCTTGGCCACTTCTTCAGTCCCTAAAATAGCAAAAATCTCCATCAAATCAGGCCCTGCACCTACACCAGTCACAGCCAAGCGAACCGCTTGCATTGATTTTCCTAATTTTAGTTCTTTTGCTTCGGCAGTTTCTCCAAGCAAAGCTTTAGCTTTTTCTGCATCGAAATCACCAGTGTACCCTTCTAGTGTCTCTGCATACGCAGTAAGGATTGTCACCGCATCAGCATTCCATCTTTTGCCTGCAATATCCTGATCAAATTCCGTAGGAGCTTCTACCACGAATCTACTTCCTTGCCAAATTTCGGCAGGGAAAGTCACGCGCTCCTTCATTAATGCTACCAAAGCTTCGGCTGTGTCTTGAATAATAGTTACTCCTTCTTTAGCGGCATCTGCGATCACATAGGGTGCTAATTCTGCATTTGATTTTGCTCTCAAATATTGCTCATTGAACCACTTTGCTTTCGCGATATCAAACTTAGTCCCTGACTTACCGATTCGCTCTACTGAGAAAGCTTCGATCAATTCTTCCAAAGAGAAAATTTCCCGCTCATCGCCTGGGTTCCAGCCAAGGAATGCCAAGAAATTCAAAAAGGCATCTGACAAATAACCTTGCTCACGGAAGCCAGCTGCCGTATCGCCATCTACCTTGTTTTCCCAATTCAGTGGGAAGACAGGAAATCCTAGCTTATCACCATCACGCTTGGAAAGCTTTCCATTTCCGTCTGGCTTTAGCAAAAGAGGTAAGTGAGCAAACTCAGGCATCGTATCTTCCCAGCCAAAGAATTTATAGAGCAATACGTGTAAAGGAGCTGAAGGAAGCCATTCTTCACCGCGGATTACATGGGTGATATTCATCAAATGATCATCGACGATATTTGCCAAATGGTACGTTGGCATCCCGTCAGATTTCATCAATACTTTGTCATCTAGCGTAGCAGACTGCACCATCACCCAGCCACGGATCATGTCATTCAGGCGTACTTCCTCCTTGCGTGGGATCTTTACACGGATCACATAGGGTTCTCCTGATGCCAATCTTGCCTTCACTTCTTCTTCAGGAAGTGTCAGCGAGTTTTTCATCTGCGTTCTTGTGATACTATTGTATTGTGGTTGAACTACGCGCGCAGCGGTCAATCGCTCACGCATGGCTTCAAGTTCCTCGGAAGTATCAAAAGCATAATAAGCGTGTCCAGCTTCTACTAGATCAAGCGCATATTGCATGTAGCTTGGCTTGCGCTCAGACTGGCGATAAGGAGCGCAGTCGCCGGGATTCCATGGGCTTTCGTCCGGAGAAATTCCCAGCCATTCCAGTGATTCTTTGATGTAATCTTCCGCTCCAGGTACAAAGCGAGTTTGATCTGTGTCTTCTATTCTTAGGAGAAACTTACCGCCCATTTTTCGGGCAAAAAGGTAATTGTAAAGCGCGGTACGTACACCGCCAATATGTAAAGGCCCCGTCGGTGATGGAGCGAATCTTACGCGAACTTCTCTACTCATGGATGTTTAGGTCGATACCCTCGCCAGTAAAGGTTAGGGCATGTTTTGATTTTGTGATCAGGGGGCAAAGATAGGAAAATGTTTGTGTATGAAGGGAAGTGTAGAATGGGCTGTGGAACAATTCATTTTGAAAGTCGAGGGATGCTTATAACTTAAATTTTGTGAATAGTTTTTAGCTTATCCAACCAAAACAGCAAATTAGATCCATTAAAATTAGTTAGCCAGGGTTAATTTGAGGTGCTTTTCCGAGCGCTATCAATGGTCTTTTGATATCAAATAAGATGATTATATGTCTAATTTTCAATCCATAAGTGTAGTAATTGGACTTCTTGTTTTTACCTCATTTTCCAAGGCAGAAAAAGAGAAGGTTTTTGTTATCATCGACGATTGTCAACAATGGGGAAAGCGTAGACCAATTGACGAGCAGTACTTCTCTATAACTACTAATAAAGTATGGCTTTCTTCCTCCTATTATTCTTATGATGAACAGGATACGTTGGCATCGGTTCACCTCTTTAATGGGGATATTGACTTGAATCCTCCTGAACTTTTGGAAATGTCTCTTGCTGAAATGTTAAATTCCGGTGTTCAGTTTTCGTCTGAAATTGGCGTCGAAGATTGGAGTACTTTTAATTCTGAAGGCTCAGAGCTTTATATTATTCTACCGGAGGATTTTTGTTCTGAAAAGAAATTCTTGCATTCCACTAATTTTACCCTTTATAAAACCAGAGTTAGAGTAGATTATCCCGGTCCTGAATGTATTCTTATTGATGACCCCATGCGGTTTTTCCCTAAAGATACAAGTCGGAGAAATAGGGACCCTAAAAAATGATTGGGTGCCTTTTTTGTACCAAAGCATTTATTCTGAACTCTTATTGACTTCAGATGTTAATTAGCAGGGAAAAGCTGCTTAATATCAATCGTTGGAAATCATAAAGCACTAACTTTACCCCACCAACCTAAGTATTAAAACCACACGCTTTTGGATCGTCAGGACTTTCTTTCCATTTACCAATCAGACCCTATTTTTCAAACTATCGCACATGAGATATCAAGTGGCGAAAAGCTTACCTATCAGATAAAAGGGCTATCTGGAAGTTTGGATATGGTGTTGTTTTCAGCGCTTTATCAGGCCAAGGGTGGTTTTCATTTGATCGTGGCTCAGGATAAAGAGGAAGCTGCATACCTCAATTCGGATCTTCAGAATTTGCTGAATACGGAAGAGCATATGATCTTTCCTTCCAGTTTCAAGCGCGCATATCAATACGAGGAAATCGACAATGCCAATGTGCTGATGCGCTCGGAGATTCTGAATCTGGTGTTGGAGGAAAAGGGAAAATCACGCATCATTATCACTTACCCGGAAGCAATCTACGAGCGGGTGATTAACAAGAGATCACTCTTGGAGAACACCTTTTCTGCTAAAGTTGGGGAGCAAGTCGATATGGAATTCGTATCAGAAATTCTTGCGAGCTATGATTTTGAGCGGACTGAGTTTGTCTATGAACCTGGGCAATTTGCTATCCGGGGTGGGATTTTGGATGTTTTTTCATTCTCAAATGAAAATCCATACCGCTTGGAGCTTTTTGGAAAAGAGATAGAAAGCATACGAACTTTTGACCCGGAATCCCAACTCTCCATTGCCAGCGTAGATCAAATTGCTTTGATTCCAAATGTTCAAACGAAACTTCTTCAGGAAGTAAGGCAGTCCTTTTTGGGATTTTTGCCTGAGGATACGATTATCTGGATTAAAGATTATCAACTGACACTTGATGTAATGGACGAATGTTTTCACAAAGCTTCTCTGGCTTTTGATCAAATCGTCAAAAAAACAAATAATACAAAAACCGTCCTCGGTCCTGGGGATTTGTTTGATAAAGGATCTGACTTTGCTACGCTTTCCACCAATTTTTCAAGAGTAGAATTTGGCAAGCAGTTTTATCTGAAAAATGCTAAGCAATCCTCTTGGGAGTCTCAGCCGCAGGCTTCTTTCAATAAGAATTTTGACTTGCTGGTTACACAGCTTTCAGAAAATGAAAAGAAGGGTTTTGTCAATGTTTTGACCGCTGAAAATGCTAAGCAAATCGATAGGTTGCTGGGTATTTTCAAAGAGTTAGATCCGACTTTACAAGTCCAAAGTATGCTTCTTGGCTTGCGCGAGGGATTTGATGATAAGCAGTCAAAAATTGCTTGCTTCACAGATCATCAGCTTTTTGAGCGTTTTCATCGCTATAAAACCCGAGATAAAGCCAGTAAATCCAAAGCCCTTACTATCAAAGAGCTGAAAGCACTACATCCTGGAGACTACATTGTTCATGTTGATTATGGTGTAGGTCGATTTGCTGGTTTGGAGAAAGTGGATGTAGCAGGCAAAATGCAGGAAGCGGTTCGCTTGATCTTCAGAGATGATGATTTGCTTTATGTGAATATTCACTCTTTGCACAAAATCTCAAAGTTTTCCGGGCAAGAGGGTACAGTACCTTCTATGTCTAAGCTTGGATCTCCGGATTGGGAAAACAAGAAATCCAGAGCCAAAAAGCAGGTCAAAGACATTGCAAAGGACCTGATTGCGCTTTATGCCAAAAGAAGGTCAGCGGCAGGATTTGCTTTTAGTCAAGATTCTGTTCTGCAAATTGAGTTGGAATCTTCTTTTATCTATGAGGATACACCTGATCAGGCTTCCGCTACACAAGATGTAAAATCGGATATGGAAAAATCTTATCCTATGGATCGCTTGGTTTGTGGAGATGTGGGATTTGGAAAAACTGAAGTAGCTATAAGAGCAGCTTTCAAAGCTGTCAATGATAGAAAGCAAGTGGCCATTTTGGTCCCAACGACCATTCTTGCCATGCAGCATTATCAAACTTTTAGTGAGCGATTGGAGAATTTCCCTGTGAAAGTGGAGTATATCAACCGCTTTCGCACTGCAAAAGAAATCAAGGAAATCATCGCTCAAGTAAAAACCGGAGAGATTGACATCCTCGTAGGTACCCATAGGATTGTCAATAAGGATATTGAGTTCAAGGATTTGGGATTGTTGGTGATTGATGAAGAGCAGAAGTTTGGAGTGAAAGTGAAAGATCAGTTGAAAAATCTACGCCTGAATGTGGATGTTTTGACTTTAACTGCCACACCAATTCCTAGGACATTACATTTTTCCCTCATGGGAGCCAGAGATTTGTCTGTGATCGCTACACCTCCCCCAAACCGTCAACCCGTCACCACCGAAGTTCAAACCTTCCAGGAAGAAGTGATACGGGATGCAGTTTCTTATGAGCTGAGACGTGGTGGGCAAGTTTTCTTTGTTCATAATCGAGTGGGAGAAATTGATTCCATTGCCAATCTGATCATGAAATTAGTGCCTGATTCCAGAGTAGTTGGTGCTCATGGTCAGATGGATGGGAAAAAACTGGAAAAGGTCATGGTGGATTTTATTCACCACGAATACGATGTGCTGGTGTCTACTAACATCATCGAATCAGGTCTGGATATCCCGAATGCCAATACCATTATTATCAACCGCGCCCATATGTTTGGAATGAGTGATTTACACCAGATGCGCGGACGAGTTGGACGTAGTAATAAGAAAGCATTCTGCTATCTGCTAACGCAGCCTATGTCTGGCTTGACCGCAGAAGCAAGGAAACGTATGCAAACGCTGGAAGAATTCTCGGATCTTGGAGATGGATTTAAGGTGGCTATGAAGGATTTGGATATTCGAGGAGCAGGTAATTTACTTGGAGCTGAGCAAAGTGGATTTATCACTGATTTGGGCTTTGAAATGTATCATAAAATTCTCGACGAAGCAGTTCAGGAATTAAAGGAAAATGAATTTGCAGCATTATTTGAGACTGATTTAGCTGAAAAAGTGAAGGTGCTAGTTCAGGATTGCACGATTGAGACAGATCTTGAATTGTTGATTCCGGAAGAATACGTGGGAAATATCAGTGAGAGATTAGGCCTGTATTCAAAACTGGATGCCATCAAGAACGAGGAGGAGTTGAATAAATTTTCTGCCATGTTGCTGGATAGATTTGGTCCTTTACCAGAATCGGTGACCGATTTGATGGAAACGGTACGCTTGCGATGGAAAGCAGAAAAGCTTGGAATTGAAAAACTTGTATTGAAAGGCAATCTTATGAAATGCCATTTACTACCTTCCAGCCGAGATGATTACTATTCCTCCGATATTTTCCAAAAAGTTATGCGATTTGCGCAGATGAATAGTAAACTTTGCAAAATAAAGGAGTACAAGAATCGTTTGATTCTTACATTATCGAATGTTTCTACGATTTCCAAAGCGCAGATCAAGCTAAAAGAAATGAATGAAGCCTAATTTTGAAATATTTTAATGGCATAAAAATTGCAGATTTGCCTACCGATTTTGTTGATTTTCTGGGATTTTGGTGGTTTTTTGCCAAATGGAATAAAAGGACTTCAACTCAAATCATTGGAAGTGCTTTACATTGCAATTATATTAGCACACTGAAAAAGACCTAAAACAATTACAAATATGCGTCTGAGTAACAAATCTTGGGGAATGTGGGTAGCAGCTTTGGCAATAGTCGGAAGCTCTATTTTAACCTCTTGTAACAAAACTCCTGGGTACGGCAGAAGAACTGCGAATAAGCCTGGTAAAAAAAGTGCTACGACCGGAGCAGAGTTCAGTTTTGATGAAAATGATTCTACCCAATTTTTTGTAGCTAAAAATGCCGAGCAAATCCCAGGTCCAAACTTGAAATTCATCCAAGGTGGTAGAGCTGTTTTAGGCTCTCAGGAAGAAGATGTGATGGCGTTCCGTGATAATCAGGAAAGAACTGTAACACTTTCAAACTTCTACCTTGATGAAACTGAAGTCACTAATAATGATTTTAGAGAGTTTCTTTTCGATATGAAGAAAAAAGTGAGTGCAGATTCACTTCTAAAACTTGAGCCAAAGGATAATGTATGGGCAGGAGGGGAAATGTCATTCAACGACATGTACCAGTCTTATTATTTCAGATTTCCAGGTTTCAATTTCTATCCTGTAGCTGGTGTTTCTTGGACTCAGGCTAATGCTTACTCAAAATGGAGAACAGAATATGTTCAGGAGATTATCAGAAAAGAAAGAGAAATAGATTCAACTTTCACTAAAAATCAACTGATAGAAAGAGGCGTTGCTCTGGCTGACTATAGATTGCCTACTGAGGCTGAGTGGGAGTATGCTGCTAAAGCAATGATTGGTACCCAATACCTTGACGAAAATCAAGAATACGGTAGAATCTATCCTTGGGATGGGAGAGGTGTTCGTAACCCATATAATGTAAAAAGAAAAGGTAAGCAGGGTGATTTCCTTGCCAACTTCAAAAGAGGTAGAGGTGATTACGGTGGAATCTCAGGTGGTCAGAGAAATGATGGAGATATCATTCCTACTAACGTTTATGATATGGCTCCAAATGATTTCGGACTGTACCACATGGCAGGAAATATGAACGAATGGGTTCAAGATATTTACCGACCACTTTCTTACCAAGATTTTGATGACCTTAACCCAGTTAGAAGTAACGGCTTAGGGGATGAGGAAGATACTTATATGACTTCCATGCTTACAGATGAGCTTAGAGTTTATAAAGGAGGTTCTTGGAGAGATGTAGCTTATTGGTTAGCTCCAGGCACCAGAAGGTTTATGCATCAAGATTCAGCTACCAATCATATTGGTTTTAGATGTGCCATGATCTCTATCGGCGAGAAAGGCAACTAAGAAATAACGAATTCACGAAAAGCCTCACCAATTGATTTTGGTGGGGCTTTTTTCATGTAAATTCATTAATGCTCTATTTCGCTGGCTTCATCACACCAGCATTGATTGCCACAGAAATGTCATTTTCCTTAGGAGGAATAGGGCAGGCATATCCAGCCACATAGGCGCAATAAGGATTGTAGGCTTTGTTGAAATCCAATTCAATGGTGTCTCCATTAGGAATGCTCAAGCCCATGTATCTTCCACCTCCATACGTTTCAATTCCGTTTGTCAGATCAGTAAAAGGTAAAAAGAGATAGTCTTTGTATTTTTCCTGAGTTCGTAGTTGGTGGCTTTGGTAGATATTCAATTGATATTCTTTACCATCTAAGGTAAACGTCGCAATCCCGTAGATGTCATAGTCTTTTATCGAGTTTGCAGTAGTTTTCATTTGAAATAAACTATGAGGAGGAAGCTTTTCAAATTTGGCTATTACATGAAATTTTTCATCAATTGGATAATAATCATGTCCTGTAAAGGCAAGTTGTTGCTTCTCAGATAATGGCGATACATCAGGATTTTTAAATTCTTCATTCAGTTCACGCTGAAATTCTAGAATTGAAGCTTTGTAGTCATTTTGAGCATATAGTTTATTTGAAAGCCCGATAAATGCTAGAGAGAAAATCAGTAGTGCTTTCATAGGGAGTTTATTCTAAATTCAGTTTGACTTGGTAATTTTTATATAAGCCAAATTAGAATCTAAAAGTGAATTTTAGAAGATTTTTCCATTCGACCCGAATAAAAGGGAAGTAAAATTCTAAGCGCTTCATTTTCAATGCTTAGGCAAATCTCATTAAATTGATAATCTGATAGTAAACTTTTAACCTATACAAATTATGGAAAGCAAAAATGGATTTTTGAAAATGAGTATTGCTGAATTTATTCCTTGGATACATGCCCAGCGCATAGCTCGCACCATTATCACTATTCAACAGCATCACACATGGAGCCCTAACTACACCCATTTCAACGGTAGAAATCATTTCGACAGACAATCAGCCATGAAAAATCATCATGTTCGAAATAATGGCTGGAGTGATATAGGGCAGCATTTTACGACCTTTCCAGATGGGACCATAGTTACCGGAAGGTCTTTAGAAGCCACTCCAGCATGTATTTTTGGTGCCAATAGAGACTCCATTTGTATCGAACATCTAGGTAATTTTGATAAAGATGGTGATGCAATGACAAACGAGCACAGAGATACCATAATTCAGATGACTGCAGTTCTTTGTGATAAATTTAGACTGCCAGTGAATACGTTTAGTATCATTTATCACCATTGGTTTGAACTCAGTACTGGGAAGAGGAATAATGGAACCGGCGGCAATAAGTCTTGTCCAGGTTCAAATTTCTTTGGTGGAAATAAAGTTGAGGATTGTAAGTCTTTCTTTCTTCCGTTTGTAGAACAAGCTATTCAAGGATCCCATCTGACCATTGCTCCTCCTGCTATTGAAAAATATGTAGCAGTGACAGCTAATCTACTTAATGTACGTACCGCACCAAATGGGTCTTCTGCAAAAGCTCCAGATAGACAGGCTGCTCAATTAGGAGCAATTTTGAGAATCTACGATGAATCCAATGGATGGCTTAAAATATCAAATAGTCAATCACACTGGGTTTATGGAAGATACACAACTGAGGTTCAAAGAGCTACTATCAATGCAAATGTGCTTCGAGTAAGGAGTGGTCCTGGGACAGCATATCCAATCGTAGATAACCTGATGAAGTCAGAAGAAGTATTCATATCCAAAGAATCAGATGGCTGGTGCAAAATGAGTTTGGAGGAAAAATGGTTAAGTAAAAGCTATTTGGATTTCAAATAATCTTGGAAAAAGATTTACCTAATTTACCCGATATGTGAGTTGATTTCTCATTTCGTGGAACTTCTCTAATTCCTTTTGCTACTTAAACCCGTCTATCTAACCGTTAGACGGGTTTCCCTTTTTTGGAATATTCTTCGCTTTATTAAAAGTGCTTCCAAACCGAAGCTGCTTTCTGGCAAAGAGAGTAATTGCCAACTTAACCACTAAAACTATGAGTTTATTAAAAGATGTAAGAGTAGCAATATTAGCTACGAATGGATTTGAAGAATCAGAATTAGTAGAGCCAAAACGTGCCCTTGAAAAAGAAGGTGCTGAAGTATTAATTATCTCACCGGAAAATGATGAAATCAAAGGCTGGAAGAATGGAAATTGGAGTGATGCCATAAAAGTAGATGCAAGAGTAGATCAAGTAAGTTCGACTGACTTTGATTCCTTACTGATTCCTGGAGGCGTGATCAATCCTGACCTATTAAGGAGAGATATGACTTCTGTGAATTTTGTCAAAAGCTTTTTCGAAGATCATAAACCGGTGGCGGCTATTTGCCATGGCCCTCAAATGCTTATAGAAGCTGAAGTGACCAACGGCCGTACCTTGACATCCTTTGCGTCAATAAGAAAGGATCTTGAAAATTCTGGGGCACATTGGGTAGATGAAGAAGTAGTCGTGGATAGCGGCTTAGTCACATCACGAAGCCCGAAAGACTTACCAGCATTCAATAAGAAGATGGTGGAGGAATTCCGGGAAGGAAAACATGCTGGACAAACAGCTTAATATAGAAGAGCCCGATTTATCGGGCTTTTTTTATTTGATGCTTATCGTATTCAGTTAACATAAAACTATTAATACATACTGTTTTGAAATCTTAACATCGGTATTGTGAACACAGCATTTCAGAAAGCGTACTATTATTACGTTATTCATAGTTAAACTGCATTTATATGAAAAGACTTTCCATTGCCTTACTGTTTTCTTTGTTAACCATACTTGCTTATTCGCAGGAGATCAAGGAAACTTCTTTTAAATCCGAAATCCAAGAAGTCACGGTTTTCCTATCCGGAGCCCAAGTATTTGAAACTTCCAGCGGACAGATCTCTGCTGGGGAGTCATTTATCCTGATCAAGGGACTTTCTCCTTATGTGGATGAAAAGAGTATTCAGGTCAAAGGTATGGGTGATTTTACGATTCAGGCAGTTAATAAGCGCTTAGATTACCTCTCTGAGCAAAAAACTGGGGAGAAAGTTAAAATGCTACAGGATTCTATTTTGGCAATCCAAAGAAACCAAAGTATAGAAAAAGGGCGCCTGGAAGTGCTAAAGGAAAAAACCAGTTTGCTTAATGCCAATAAGAATATCGGCGGAACTCAGAATGGAGCTAGTCTGACAGAATTGAAACAGGCGATGGATTTTTACGATGCTGAGCTGATGAAAATCAAAGCTGAGGAACTGAAAATACAAGCGAATCTTCAAAAGGAAAATGAGGAGATGAATAAGCTCAGCAATCAAATTGCTGCAATGCAGGAATCCGGTAATGAATCAACCACCGAAATCAGAATCAGAGTGAAAGCAGAACGAGCAGGTGCTGCCAATTTTGAAATCAATTACCTGGTTGCTAATGCAGGATGGTACCCAAAATACGATGTGCGTGTAAAAGATGTGAGTTCCCCACTTTCCTTGACGTATAAGGCAGAAGTTTATCAAAATACCGGAGTTGACTGGAAGGACGTGAAACTGAGATTTTCCAACGGTAACCCAAACCAAGGCGGACAAATCCCTGATTTAGAAAAATGGGAATTGAATTTTGCCAGATTGACCACTTTCAATCCTAGGACTCAAAACTTCGGGTCAGTTTCTGGCAGAATTACAAGTGCTTCTGACGGTAGCCCTCTTCCGGGTGCAAATGTGGTAGTTTCTGGAACATCGTTAGGTACAGTTGCAGATATGGAGGGAAATTACTCGATAACTTTGCCTTCAGGGGCAAACCAATTGAGCGCACATTATATAGGTTATCTATCTCAAGAGGTTTTTGTGAATTCATCAAGAGTAAATATTTCTTTAATGGAAGATGCCGTCGCTTTGGATGAGGTGGTTGTGGTAGGGTATGGCACTCAAAGTAAGAAAGCTTTAGAAGGCAAGGTTTCTGGTGTTAAGATTAGAGGTACTAATTCCCTGAATTCTTCACCAGCTCAAGCGCTACAGATTTCCGTAGTAGAAAACCAAACCACAGTAGAAATCGAAGTTGCAGAGCCTTACTCTATCAAATCCAATGGGGAGAAAACCTTGGTTGATCTGAAAAATTATGAGGTAGATGCTGCCTACAGTTATTCGGTTGTACCTAAACTTGATAATGATGCATTCCTGATTGCTGAGATTGCCGATTGGAGTCAATACAGTTTGCTGGAAGGAGAAAGCAATCTATACTTCGAAGATGGCTTTGTAGGCAGATCAATATTGAATGGATCTTCATTGCAGGATACCTTGGAAATCTCCATGGGACGGGATAGAAGCATTGTGATCCAACGGGAGAAAAATGATGAATTTTCGAAAAAACGAGCTATTGGGTCAAACATTACAGAGAGTCGCGAGTACAAAATCACAGTGAAAAACAATAAATCTCAGCCCGTGACGATCAATGTGGAAGATCAGATTCCTGTTTCTGTGAATTCTGATATTACCGTCGAGGCATTAGGACTTTCTGGGGGTAAATTAGATCCGAATACTGGATTAGTCACTTGGACTATAACTTTGCAGCCGGGGGCTCAACAAGAGCTCAAACTTCAGTACGAAGTGAAATATCCAAAGCGGGAAAAAGTGATTTTGGATTAAGGTTGATACTATGGTAAATAGCTAAAAAGGGGGTAAACATAATTGTTTACCCCCTTTTTTAATGGTCAGAAATGAATGAACTCCTTATTTCACTATCCAATAATTCAGATAGCCAGATGGGGTTTCCAGTACCACTTTGAATATGTCAGACTGTGTTCCATTAAGGGAAAATGACTTCTTCTCATCGACTAAATTGACCTCACCGACTAGCCAATAATTATCTAAGCCACCAGTCTTGAAATTATTTGTTGTTGATACCCAAACTCTGCCTTTTTTGCCTTTGGAAAGAGATTTCCAGCTCATTGAGATTTCTCCATTTTTCGATTCAGCTTTCAGTCCACTTGCATCCACTGCTCCAATGAATGGAGTTCCATCTAATTCCATTGCGATCTTCTTAGGAATGCTGATTTCTAAATGATTCGCTATAGAAGGCAGAATGTCCACCATCTCTGGTGTTTCCTCAAAATGTGAATTGGTGTTTTTTGAATTGGTGACTATCCATGTGGCACGTTCTCTTGCGCTATGACCTCCGTGATCAAAACCATCATCAGTTCTTCCATGATCTGTAGTGATGACTATTAGCCAATCTTCTCCAAAAGTATCTTCTCGGTATTGAATTGCTTCCCAAACACGTCCGATTTGGATATCTGCTTTTTTGACTCCGTCCATCATTTCAGGACTATTGCCAAAGCCATGTCCCATATCATCGGAATATTCCAAATACATCCAGGATAACCCTGGAGCTTCCTCAGAAATATAGCGGGCAGCTTCTTTGGAAACTGCTTCGTCTATTCTATGGATGTAAAATTTATCATCGTCATGAGGGAAATTCAAGCTGTCCAGCTCCAATCCGTCAAAATAATAGTCAAAAACAAAGTTTCCAGTTTGCGGTAAATTCGCCCCCACCAGTTTAGTTCTATTGTCTAGCCAAGTAGAGAAAATGGCCGTTTTCTTAGTTGGGTTAGCTTCTTTTAGTATTCTGAAAATTGTCCAGTAGTTATAATTCGGCGCCTTGATACTGTTTCCCCATACATTATGCTTATTCGCCCAAACTCCAGTTAATAAGGAGTTATATCCCACTGCAGAAATAGTAGGCGTCTCAGAATATCCGCCCACTTCGCCGCCCATACTAGCTTTAGTAAATCCTCCAATTGCACTAATCTTGTCCATATTTGGAGTAGCAACTGAATCGATCACATCTGCAGGGATTCCATCTAGGATTACGAATAACACTTTTTTGGAGTTGGTTTGAGCAAAACTGTGAGATGCAAACAAGGCAACGGCTGCAAGCGTTAAAATTCTTTTCATTCTTGGCTATTTCTAAGAGATTCTAAAGGTACTCCCTAAAGTTAAAAATGAAATGGAATAGGTTTTTAGCTCCCCTGCTACTTCCGGTCCAATGTCATCTCCAAGAAGGTGTACCAGGTATCTCCTTGGTTGAATTCGCCGATTTCAAACCATTGACCTTTCTCATTTATTTTGATAATGTACCTGACCGATTCTGCAGGATACCAATAATATACATCCTCTTTTATTTCAGATTTGAAAGTCCCTTTTTGTCCAGATGGAAGGAATGATTGAAAATCAAACTGATTTTCTGCTCCGGAAGATGTGATGATGGCTAGCGCATTGTGGACAATTTCTCCATCTGATTTACCTAATCCTTCAATTAAAATAGCCGTGGAATCTAGTTTGAACTGAATATTTTCAGTTTGTTCAAATGTACGTTTGACTCTATCTTGGCCCATCATCCACCCGGATCCTTTCCATTCCCCGACTAGAAAAGATAGTTTTTTCACTTCTGCTTGGAAAGATTTATCGGTTTCACTGCTTTGCGCAATTGATAGGTTTGTGATAACCGATAGAGCGAGTATTAGAATTGTTGATTTTTTCATAATTTCTATAAAATGGTTTATACTATAAACTAAATATTCAAATTTTTTTAAGTGATGTAATTTTTAAGATTTTCAACATAACTCTCAAAAGCTCTAACACCTTTTTGTGTTACAGAGCAGGTAGTTAGCGGTCGTTTTCCTTTAAATGACTTTGTTATTCTGATATACTCGGCTTTGTCAAGTTTATCCAACTGTACACTTAGATTTCCTGCAGTTGATTCAGTTTTCTCTTTGAGAAAGGTGAATTCTGCTGACTCCACGCTGATTAGGATGGACATAACGGCTAGGCGCAACTGCGAATGTAAAAGAGGGTCTAATGGCTTAAACTCGCTCACGATAAGTGTATTTTAAGTAATAACCAGGCACAAGATATCCCAAAACCATCGCAATCCCAGCGACTAAGTACTGATCAGAAACTGATACAAGGAATGCAATAATAGCAGCAATCGCCAAAACTAATCCGCCAAACTTAACCATCGAAACTTTGATGATGCTACCGGTAGCAAACATTCCAACTGCGGCTAATAGTAAAATCACAGGATTATGATTAAATCCTAGCACTGGCATAAAACTCAGAACTATTAGCATGGCAACGAATACTCCTATCCAGACTTGGTTCAGGATCTGATCTAGATGTGTTTTGAATTTTGCCTTGCTCCGCTTATTGTAGCTCCAGTAAAAACTGAATAAGGAAGCTGGAATTACAAGAATCCAGATGTAATAAGGGTGTTCGTAATTTGCTTTTTCAAGTGCATAAAACCCAAGATTGCAAATAGATATTACCCATCCCCAGAGCAAAAGGTGAAAACTTCCATCTCCTGCCGCTTCTTTTTTGACTCTAGCGATCATATCAGTGATGATCGCTAAGGACTCAGTACTTGATAATTCTTTTTCCATGATTTTAAAATTTAATGTTTGAGCGATAAATGTAAATAAGTTTATAATATAAACCAAAAATAAATTAAAATGCTGATTATAAAATGTTTAAAATCCTTTTGGTCGTATTTGGGTTTGATAATGAATTTGGAACCCTCCGGGAATTCATTTTTGAATTCATTTTCTTAACTTGATTCTTAAACCTTTTTGATGCCAAAACATGAAAAATATTTTTCATCCTCAGATAGTTCAAGAATTAATCGACAGGATAAACAAGCTTACTCCCGAGACCACGCCGCGTTGGGGAATAATGCGTGTAGATCAAATGATGGCTCACTGCTGTGTTGCTTATGAAATGGCATATACCAATAAGCATCCCAAGCCTAATGGGTTTATGCGCTTCTTGTTGAAAACCTTCGTAAAGAATGGCGTAGTAAACGATAAACCTTACCCGAGAAATGCCAGAACTGCACCTGCTTTTATTATTGCGGAGCGCAAAGACTTTGAAACTGAAAAAGCACGTTTAATTGGGTATTTGGAGCAGACTAGAGATCTTGGTATCCCCCATTTTGAGGGCAAGGAATCGCTATCTTTTGGTCCGCTCACAGCTGAGGAATGGAATAGTCTTTTTTATAAGCATCTCGATCACCATTTAACCCAATTCGGTGTATGATACATCCTGCAAAGTCTATCAGGACTTTTATTGGTTCAAAAGACTATAACGAGAGTATTCGATTTTATAAAGTATTGGGATTTGAGGTGAAGTCACTCGATCCCAAGATGTCATTAGTTACCGTTACCGATAAGCTTGCATTCTATTTACAAGATGCTTACTTGAAAACCTGGTGCGAAAACTCCATGATTTTTCTAGAATTAGAAAGTGATCTCGAGTCTTATTGGGAGGCTATCAAAGTCCTTGGTTTACCGGATAAATTTCCTGGAACCAAACTGAGCACGATTAAACATAACGATTGGGGAAGTGAGTTTTTTCTTCATGACCCAGCCGGTGTTCTTTGGCATTTTGGGATATTCAATTGATCCCTACTCCAGATGTGGAAAATATAGGCTGACTTATAGACTAATTCCGCTATACTTTGAGCCTAAATAAGTTAGCTTATTGACGGTTAAGATTTCTTTTAATAGACCATAAGAATTTTGTCAAGTAGTTCTTTCGGTCTGATTCTTGAGCCCTTTTGCCTCAAAAAGATTAACTACATATGAACAAAAATTTGCTTCTATTGGGACTTTTTGCGTCACTTTCATTTGCAACTTCCTGCTCTAACTCTGAATCAGTTTCTGAAGAGGAAAATGAAATCAATTCTACAGAAAAGGCTTTATATGTTGGTGACAATTCAGCTACCTCGCTTGACTGGAACGGTACCTATAAAGGCACAGTGCCCTGCGCTAGTTGTGAGGGAATTGAAACTATTCTAACCCTCAACATCGATCGTACTTATAAATTGTCAACCCATTATTTCGGAAGAAATGACGCTCTGGAAGAGGATGATATGGGGACTTTTACTTGGGATGAAACTGGATCTATTATTACGCTGGAGCATGTAAGCAATGGGCCTAGCAAATATAAAGTGGGTGAAAATCGCATTTGGCAACTTGACATGCACGGAAATATTATCACCGGAGATCTTGCGGATCATTACATACTGACCAAGCAATAAACCTTACTTAAATCGCACTATTTTTCCATGAGCTTTTGAGGTCATGTTCTGAGGAATGGAATCTGTGATTTCCTTGTATAAAAGTTCTACGAGCTTTTGCTTTAGGAAACTTCGATTTAAAATTATACTTACTTCGCGTGTAGGAGAAACGCCGTCAAAAGGCCTTAATCTGGTTTTCTCCTCATCGGAAAGTTCTAAGGTCGCTAATTCTGGAAGAAGAGTAACGCCTTTGTATCTGTTTACCATGTTTTTAAGCCCTTCAAGTGATCCACTTTCGTAGTGAAAATTCTTTGGTCCGCTTAGGCTTTGATCACAAAGATTAATCACTTGATCCCGAAAACAATGCCCTTGCTGGAGAACCCAGAAATCTTCTTTCTGCACTTTTTCAGGATGAAACGCCGACTCCTTTAATAGGGGATGATCCTTTGATAAATAGGCGAAAAACTTTTCATAAAACATTGGTTTCTCGACAATTCCTGCTTCCTCCAAAGGTGTCACAATAATTCCAAGATCTAACTCGTCATTCTTTAACTTTTTCACTACGTCTTCAGTGACCATTTCCTGCACCTCCAGCTTCACATGTGGATATTTCTCCAAAAACTTTCTGATAAAAAGATGCAATAAGTAAGGTGCCAGCGTAGGGATAATCCCCAACTTTATCACCCCTGAAACATCTCCTTTCAAGTCAGCTACCAATTCAAAAATTCCTTTGCTTTCAGACACCACCTTCTTGGCTTGCTTGATTATTTGAACTCCCATTTCAGTAGGAATTACAGGCATTTTACTTCGATCAAAAAGAATGACCCCTAAATCCCGTTCTAACTTACTGAGCTGTGCGCTCAAGGTAGGTTGAGTTACAAAACAGCTCTCCGCAGCATGGCCAAAGTGTCTGTGCTTGTCGACTGCTATCAGGTATTCTAGTTGTTGTATAGTCATAGGCTTATGCTTCTCTATGTCAAAAGTAGAAATTTCCGAAAAGAGTTTCTTCCTCCTTTTCTAATACCAAGAACCTTTAATCAAATAGCGAATTGAATGTTTTTCAGTCGATCAGAAAATCAGTACTTTATAAGCCAATATTCAAAAGATCCCCTAATAACCTTAATCTCTCTAAATAATGAGCAAATCAAATTTTTCCCGAAGGAAATTCCTAAGTGCCTCCTTATTAAGTACCGTTGGCTTTTCAGCTATTCCAAATCTAAGTTTTGGAAAAAATACGGTCGCAGCCGATACCTCTAAAATTCGCCTAGGATTCATAGGAGTTGGGAGGCAGGCGATGGGATTGCTTAGCAACATGATGAAAAACCCAATTGTGGACGTAGTGGCAGGTGCAGACGTCTATGAGATAAAATTGGAAAGATTTAAAGAACGTGTAGCAAAGCTTTATAAGGAGGAGAAAAGAGAGGCTCCATCAATGAAAGTTTATGGGGATTACAAAGAATTGCTAGCAAATCCTGATGTCGATGCGGTAGTGATCGCTTCGCCAGATCATTGGCATGCAATGATGGCAATAGATGCCTGTCATGCCGGAAAAGACATTTATCTGGAAAAGCCGCTAACCTTCACCATTCATGAGGGGCAAGAGTTAGTTAAAGCTGTGCGCTCCAATGGGATCGTACTTGCTGTAGGAAGCATGCAGCGATCTGGGGCTAATTTTCAACACGCAGCCAGAATGGTCCAAAAAGGAATGCTTGGAAATATCAAACAAGTTCTGGTTAATGTAGGTACTCCGCCTCATCCCAAGCCTTACGATTTGCCAATTCAACCGGTTCCTGCAGGTTTAGATTGGAATTCTTGGGTTGGGCCTATTCCAGCTATTCACTACAACGAAGAATTAAATCCTCCAATTAGCCTGAACCCAGAGCAAAATGAAAAAGTATGGGGAGCATGGCGATGGTACCAAGAAACAGGTGGCGGGCTGATGACTGACTGGGGAGCACATATGATAGATATCGCACAGTGGGGACTTGGAATGGATAGAAATGGTCCAGTTGAAGTAATCCCTAGTACTGGTTCTGCACCGCTGAAATACATTTATTCAAATGGAGTCCCTATGGTTATTGAGCCTTTTGATGAAGGAAGGCAAGGAGTGAAGTTTATTGGAGAAAAGGGCTGGATTAAGGTTTCTAGAGGTACTTACGACACGAATGTTTTAGCCTGCGAGCGCAAATTCGAGAAAGAGGAGTTTGGATTCGGGGATCATCACATAGATTTTATTGATTGTGTAGTTAAGCGAAAAGATCCTGTAGTGCCTGTTGAAATCGGTCATAGCTCGTGTACAGCTTGCACTATCGGAAATATTGCGCATCAATTAGGACGACCACTTAAATGGGATCCAATAGCACAAGTATTTGTAGATGACTGGGAAGCCAATTCCAAGCTTCATTATACTTACCAGCATGGCTATTCACTTGGTTAAAGCGTATTAATTGAGGTTGTTGTATAGTTCAGGTAGTTGATTTTTAAGATTATACAGTTAGATTGTATAAAATCCTAATTTTCGCCCCATGCTTCCAATCCATCAGCTTTCGCTATCTCTTTATTCAAGTTCCAGATTATTAATTCAGTTCATTCAAACCGCTTTGAATGAACTGAATTTGACCTACCCACAATTTCTTGTGCTATCTGTTTTGTGGGAAGAAGATGGGTTGAAGGTCAATGAAATCGGTAAGCGTCTTTATCTTGATTCAGGGACGTTGACCCCTTTGTTGAAAAAACTAGAGGCAATGAATTACGTGAGGAGGCAGAGAGGTGAGGCGGACGAACGGACAGTTCATGTGGAATTAACTTATCCTGGAAAATCACTTCAAGTTAAAGCCCATGAAATAATTGAGCCTTTAAATGAACAAATGACAGAATCTTCAGATTTAAAATTGTCTGAGCTAAACCATTCTATTTCTCACTTGTTAGATAGTATTGAAAAACTAAAAAGATCTAACTAAATGAAGAAGTTGAATATTGATTATACCGCGGTAGCTATAAATACTGGAGGTAGAAAAGGCCATGTGAAAACGGATGATGGACTTTTGGATTTTGACGTTGCGATGCCAAAAGAAATAGGAGGTGAAGGAGGGAAAACAAATCCAGAACAATTTTTTGCTGCAGGTTATGCTGCTTGTTTCGGTGGTGCATTAGGTGCTGTTGCTGGGAAGACGAGTCTGCGGGATTCTGAAATTACCGCCAAAGTTCATCTGGGTAATTATGGTCCGGGTGATTTCGGTTTGGCGGTGGATATTTTTGTGAAAATACCGCATGCTGATTCTTTGGAAGAAGCCCAAAAACTAGTTGAGGCAGCGCATGAAGTTTGTCCTTACTCCAAAGCAACTAAAGGGAATATAGAAGTAAATGTGAAGGCTATCTCTTAGCTTTCGCTCTTAAAATCTACAGTCTAGCTACTCGCCTAGACTGTAGATATGTTTATTTGATGGATTGTGGTTGAGTTATTTTTATGATCCCTTTTTTAAAAATTTTGCGTTCTTGAAGAGCCATAAGTCCACTTGGTGCATTTTCTAAAGCATATAATCCTAGGTCGTGTCCAGTGATTTTTCCTTCCAAAATCCAGTGAAAAAGGGTCTCCATATTCTGCCTATTCTGTGAAGCTTCCACTTTTGAGAAATTCCCCCAGAATACACCAACAATAGAACATCCTTTGAGTAAAGGTAGATTCATGGGGATTTTAGGAATATCTCCATTGGCAAATCCTACAATCAGGTACCGGCCTTTCCATGCGATTCCTCGCAAAGCGGGATCAGTGTACTTTCCTCCAACAGGGTCTAAAATCACATCAACTCCCTTTCCATTTGTTAATTCCTTAATTCTGGATTTCAGATCTTCCGTTTCGTAATTGATCGTTTCATCAGCACCTTTACATCTGCAGTATTCAAGTTTTTCATCCGAAGATGCACAGGCAATGACTTTTGCTCCCATGGCTTTTCCCAATTCAACTGCAGCAATCCCGATTGCGCCGGAAGCTCCTAGCACAAGTAAGGTTTCTCCTTCCTGAAGATTTGCCCGATCTTTCAACCCATGAAAAGCTGTGCTTAAGGAATAAAGAGATCCAGCAGCTATTTTTGAGGAAATTTCATCAGGAAGTACAAAAATTCGATCAGTATCCACAGCTATTTTCTCCGCAAATCCACCCCAGCGACAAAGCGCCAAGACGCGATCTCCAATCTTCAGATTGCTAACACTATCGCCTAATTCGATGATTTTACCCACTACTTCTCCACCAGGAGAAAAAGGAAGCTCTGGCTTAAATTGATACTTGTTTTGGATGATCAGCAAATCAGGATAGCTCACACCACATACTTCTACTTGGATCAAAACTTGATTTTCCTTCGGTCTAGGATCAGGTAATTCTCCAATTTTTAAATTTTCAGGTAGGCCAAACTCCTCGCAAATAACTGCTTTCATTTCGATGTAATTTTTTTACGATAAAAATCTTTAAGGTATGTTTTCTATGATTCTATTTGGCTAAACTTTTTCGCCACCAATCAGCTTCTCTGGTTCTTGCTACCTTCCTGCCTGACAATTACATCTTTAAAATAGGCATTTCAGGCTGAAAAGGATAATTTTGAAGCTGTACTAAATAATCCCCAGATATATGGCAGTTAATGATTTTATCCGAGACAACAAAGATCGATTTCTTAATGAATTGTTGGATTTGCTCCGCATTCCTTCGGTAAGTGCTGATCCTAAATTTAAAGATGATGTTTTTGCTGCGGCTAATTTTGTGAAGGAAAGCTTGGAAAAAGCAGGTGCTGATGTAGTGGAAATTTGCCAGACGAAAG
The DNA here is from genome assembly GCF_900182815.1 of Algoriphagus winogradskyi. GTDB lineage: Bacteria > Bacteroidota > Bacteroidia > Cytophagales > Cyclobacteriaceae > Algoriphagus > Algoriphagus winogradskyi. The sequence continues at coordinate 584,418 of NZ_FXUA01000002.1, forward strand.
GTTATCCAATTGTTTACGGAGAGAAAATCATTGACCCTACTTTGCAGACGGTTTTGGTGTATGGACATTACGATGTGCAGCCTGCTGATCCTTATGAACTTTGGGATTCTCCTCCTTTTGAGCCCGTGATCAAAAAGACGAAGATTCATCCCGAAGGAGCAATTTTCGCTCGTGGATCTGCGGATGATAAGGGTCAGTTTTACATGTATGTCAAAGCTTTTGAAGCGATGATGGCTTCAGGAGATTTGCCTTGCAATGTCAAATTTATGATCGAAGGAGAAGAGGAAGTTGGGTCTGACAACTTGGATAAATTCGTCATCGAAAATAAAGAAAAGCTGAAAGCAGACGTCATTTTGATTTCTGATACGCATATGATTTCCATGCAAGATCCTTCCATCACGGTTGGTCTTCGCGGCATGGCTTACATGGAAGTGGAAGTAACTGGATCCAATCGAGACCTTCACTCAGGTACATACGGAGGAGCTGTTGCCAACCCGATTAATGTACTTTGTGATATGATTGCTTCCATGCAGGATGAGAATAAGCATATTACCATTCCTGGGTTCTACGATAAGGTGCAAGAGCTGACGGCTGCGCAAAGAGCACGCTTGAACGAGGCTCCATTTGATCTAAATGAGTATAAAGAGAAATTAGATATTGATGATGTGCATGGGGAAGAAGGCTATACGACTATTGAGCGTGTTGGTATTCGTCCTACGCTAGATGTCAACGGTATCTGGGGTGGATATATTGGAGAAGGAGCCAAAACGGTTTTGCCGTCAAAAGCACATGCGAAAATCTCTATGCGTCTCGTACCTGATCAGGACTGGAGAGAAATCGCTGAGTTATTCGAAAATCACTTCAAATCTATTGCTCCAAAATCAGTAAAAGTAAAAGTGAAAGCTCATCATGGCGGTTCCCCTGCGGTAGTTTCCGATTCATCTGTTGGTTACAAAGCAGCAGAAGCTGCAATGGAAGAGACTTTTGGGAAAAGACCAATTCCGACTCGCGAAGGTGGATCTATTCCTATCGTTGCGTTGTTCCAAAAGGAATTAGGTTCTGATCCAATTCTGTTTGGTTTTGGGCTTGATACGGATGCATTACATTCACCTAATGAGCACTACGGCGTAAAGAATTACTTTATCGGTATAGAAACTATTGCGGCGTTCTTCCGTCAATTTAGAAAGCTAAGCGACCACTAATAATTGGCTTAATGCTTTATCTTGTAGTTCAATAATTCTCTTACCTCTATTTTCTTTTCCATCAGGTTGGAAGACCGAAGACGGATGACCGGAAGTCTTGAATTCGCTAGAGTTAGCCATATTAGAAGACGAGTTTGTTCTGGTAGTAAAATAAATGAGGTTACTCAAAAAAGTAAATTGCTAATCAATCATTCTTTCATGACTAAAACCAAAGGAAAATCAGGAAAACTACTGCTACTGGTACTGCTTTTCTTCAGTTTCTACGCTCAAGCACAGATTATTGCTCCGCCAAAATGGACGATTTCAATCGAGCCAAAAAGTCTGGTTCAAGGTGAAGAGGCTAAGTTGGTATTCGAAGCACAAATTCCAATTGGTTGGTATATCTATGCCAATGATTTTGATCCGGATCTAGGTCCGATTTTGGCGACTTTGGAGTTGGATAATTCTGAAGAATATACTTTGACAGGTGGTTTTAAAGCCATTGATTCCAAGACAAAATATGAAGATATCTGGGAAGGTGATGTAAAGTATTTTATAGGTAAAGGGAGGTTTGAGCAATTATTTATCCCTAAAAGTACCTCAGGAAAGATTACCGGAACGCTGGCATATCAAATGTGTTCTGATGTCTCAGGTAAGTGTGTTAATTATGATCTTGATATAGAGACTGAATTCGAGGCTAGTGAGCCTGCTATTACCTCAACTCCTTCAGAAAGTACTGTTCTAGCAATAGATTCAGTTTCTTCTTCTGATTCTGAAACAGAGGATACTCCTTTTGGTATCCAGGAAAATCAGGTGGATGAGCCAGTTGCCAATTCTTCTCCATCTATTGAGATCGTTCAAGTTCAAGAGAGCGAATCACTATTAGGTTTTATGGTATTGGCTTTCCTTGCTGGACTTGCAGCTTTACTGACACCTTGTGTGTTCCCTATGATTCCTATGACGGTAAGTTTCTTCACTGGCCGTGCTGGGAGCAAAGCAACAGGAATACGAAATGCCATCATTTATGGCTTGTCGATTATTGCTATTTATACAATTGCTGGAACTGCAGTGGCCGCTATTCAAGGTCCTGAATTCGCCAATTGGCTCGCAACACATTGGCTTCCGAATCTTTTTTTCTTCGGGATTTTTATCTTTTTCGCCTTGGCTTTTCTTGGGATGTTTGAGATTACTTTGCCTTCTGGCTTTGTAAACAAAGTAGATGAAAAGGCTGAAAAAGGTGGTTTGACAGGGATTTTCTTTATGGCATTCACACTCGTGTTAGTGTCGTTTTCCTGCACAGGCCCTATCGTTGGATCTATTTTGATCTCTTCGGCTGGTGGAGAATTGATTAAACCGATTCTGGGAATGTTTGCATTCTCCCTAGCCTTTGCAATTCCATTTACGCTGTTTGCTATTTTCCCTGAATGGATGAATCGCTTGCCGAAGTCCGGCGGATGGCTGAATTCTGTGAAAGTGGTTTTGGGATTTCTAGAACTGGCTTTAGCTTTCAAATTCCTTTCCATCGCTGATCTGGTATATCACTGGGGAATCCTGGATCGGGATATTTTCTTAATTATCTGGATTGTGATTTTCTCTGGATTGGGACTTTATCTTTTGGGTAAAATCCGCCTTCCACACGATTCACCAATGGATGCCATAGGGGTGCCAAGACTACTTTTGGCTTTGTTCACCTTTATGTTTGTGCTTTACATGATTCCAGGTCTTTTTGGAGCGCCGCTGAAATACCTAAGCGGTTACCTTCCTCCTATGTCCACCCAGCAGTTTAAATTGACTGGTGGGCAAAGTATGGTTGAGGCTGGAGAGAATATCCTGGGTGAACCAGTAAAATATGCAGATATCCCACTGGAAATACCTCTCGGTATTCAGGGGTATTTTGACTATGAGCAAGCGATGAGAGCTGCAAAAAAGGCAAATAAGCCACTTCTCATTGACTTCACTGGGCATGGATGTGTGAACTGCCGAAAAATGGAGGAAAACGTCTGGGTAGATCCGCAGGTTCTGAAGAGGCTGAAAGAAGATTTTGTAATGGTAGCACTCTATATCGATGAGCGATTGGAGCTTCCTGAAAGCGATTGGTACACCTCAGAATACGACGGAAAAGTCAAGAAGACTTTGGGTAAGCAAAATGCTGATTTCCAGATTACCCACTTTCAAAACAATGCACAGCCTTACTATGTGATCCTAGATCACAGTGAAAATCTCCTCGCTCAGCCTAAGGGATATGAAACCGATATTCAGGAATTTGTTGAGTTTTTAGACGGAGCGAAAGAGAGGTTTAAGCAAGCGAATTAATCTTGCTTCATTTTATAGGTCAGCAATCTAGGATTCACAATCAATTGCACCCAACCCCAGTTATTGGTGTTTTCTGAACTTGTTCCGCCTTTCACAGCACTCATACTTTCCGTGGCAAATAGCTGAGAGTAACCCACATTCATTTTCACATATTTTCCCAGGGAGTTACCATAGACTAAGTCAAGCTCTGTTCCCAGATTTTGTGATAAATCGTTTGCCATTTCACCGTTGGCAAAAAACACGTGAGCATTCAGACCCAAAGTGGATTTCTCTCCAGTTGGTAAGGCTATTTTTCCATAGACATCATTCAGTCCTACGTTATTGGCATGATTTCCCACGTAGAAGTAATCCATGTATCCATTGAATTTATGGTTGGTACCATAAAGAGGGAAGAAGGATTTATTCTTTTCTTCGCCAGCTTGATCTGTCCCACTCAATGACTCAAAGCCTCCAATTAAAGTCACTTTTCCAGCTTTATATTTTGCCTCAACCATGTATTGGTACGCGCTCAGATCTGTGGAGGCATTTGCCTTTCCAGTCTGCAAATAAGCTGAACCCGTAATAATGAGGGCAGAAAGCGGGAAGGTAAAGTAAGTGCCTGTAGTCTGGCGGTAATAAAGTCCGTCTGTCTGAGGAATGGGATCGCTACTGTACTTCTGAAAACCATTATTCATAAAGAGAAAGCTAATCGATCCTTTGTCCCACGCCTTAGTAAGGTGAGCCATTTGCATGGATTTGTAGGAGAAAAACCCAGTAATGGTATAGTCACTACCTATAGTTTTTTGATTCTCCTGATTGTAGGCAAAAGCTAAATCCAGCTTGAACTGATCTTTGGAATACTGGATCATCGCGGCATCATGAAATCTTCCCTGCATCGCCCAATCCACTTCGCCAAGTATTCTCTGATCATCATAAGAAATCGTTTGACGGCCAAGCTTTAATGCCCAGTTTGGAGTAAAAGAATAGCGAAGCCAAGCCTGAAAAAGGCCAAAAGAGTCATTTCCATCTGCTGCACTGAGTTGCTGGGTGTCGCCCCAGGTACTTACGTCCTGTACACTTAAGTAGAGGCTTAGCTTTTCGTCTTGAAAACCCAAATTGAGTCTAGATCGCTGCGTTACAAATGCTGCAGGTTTTCCATTATCTGGGAATAGGCTACCAAAGCCGTGTCTATATTCAAACCGAGGACGTATGTCCGCGTCTAATGTGAATTCCTGAGCCAATACAATTTGATGGTATGCTACGAAGGCAAGAATTAGCGTAAAAATCTTTTTCATAGTTCGAGTGTTAGTGGTTAAATCTCGAACCAAATATAAGTATAAATACTTATTATATTTTAAATAAAATACGTATAAATACTAAGTTTTATATTTTCTGGAATTTCTAACATTTCTTCTCGAATCGATTTAAATGCTTCCACTGAATACAGATCACTGCTCACTATTCAACTTGCTTTTCAAAAGTCTTTTTCACAAACTTCGATTTAGGAGCTTCGCAAAGAGAGCAAAGGTAAGTCTCGGGTAAATCCTCAAATGCAGTCAATGGAGCTATATTCTGAACCAAATCTCCGTATGCTGGATCATAAACTGTGAGGCAATCCGAGCATTGATAAGCTTCAGTTTTTATAGTCTCCTTTGGAGTAGCCAATTTTTTGGAACCCTCTGGCTTTTTTCCCAACTGCTCGAAGTACATCTTACTTAGCTCGATCAAAAGTCCCGGCAATTCTACCTTATCCACTTCTTGTACGTAGACGATGTATTGCTGTGAGTTTGGATCAAAGTTTTTTGCATAAAGAAGATTGTACGTATTTCGGATTTTGATGCCTTCCAATCCTGCCGGTGGCTGATTTTTCTCTATGATGATGGAGGTGAAGTAATATGCCTTTCTGGTGTAATCAGTGATTCCAAAAGTAAGTCCGTAAGTACTGATATCCCGCTTGTCAAAGTTGTCAACAAGATATTCTTTGAGTTTCAGCGCAGATTTATTGTTGACAGGAAGATGCCAATTCAGTTCCAGCATGGAGTGTCGCACATTGATTCCGTAATGGCCCAGCAGTCTTTCCCATTCGATTTTTGTGTTTTCTGGAATTCCTTTAATGATAATGGATTTCCAGGGCGTGATGGAGATTTTTCCGATTCGGCTGTCCGCACAGAGGTCACAGAGCACCTTCAAAAAGTCTATGTAGTACTTATTATTTCTCCAATACAATCCCAGCCAATAGCGATCGTCTCCCACACGATTGATGCCTTCGTAGTAGGGAAACGGGTAAAAGGGAACTTCAAGTGGAGTGTCCACTGTACGGTTATTGGAATCCACAGCGTCATTCACCAACTCAAATAGAAACTCCACATCGGCTGGCTCTTCCTTCAAAATCTCTTCAATTGCTGCAGCTACTTTTGCTATATCCCAACTGTAAATAAGCGCTGGATACATCATTGTCTCTTCCCATTCTGGCAGACGGACGTACAGATACCAGTAATCCTCGTGTGCAGAAGCTATGAAATTCAAATGCCCCGTGAAAAGTGGTACAAGGCGCTGTTTGGGGTCTGTAATGTTGATTTTTAGGTTTGGCTGTACTCTGAATTGTTCCAAAATATACAGATATCGATCCCCAGTCAGCCAAGGGGTGTTAGGAAAAATGTCTGATGAAACGTAAGAAGAAACAATATTTTCCACCCCCAATTCCTCCGGAGACACCAATTGAAATTTATCCTGAGAATCAATTTCCAGCGTATCATCATCTTTGATAAAGAGAATATCTTGACGAGAGCCCAATGAAATAGTGTCCAAACCGGCACTTTCTGCCAGTTCCAAAATCTGCTTTAATTCTGCGGGTGAAAGTACTCCGCCTCTTACGACTACTCTAGAATAATTTTGTGTCATCTGCTTACAAGTTACTTTCAAAGGATTTACTCAGGGTGATGGTTGATTTCACGCCAGTACTTTTGATTGGTGAAGAATCTCTCTAACTTCTGTTTTACAACTTCCGCAACCCAAACCAGCTCCTGTTTGCTGGCATAGAGCAGTAAAATCCGTGCATCCTCCTGCAATAGCTTCCTGGATATTTCCCTCGCCTACACGGCTACAGCTACATACTAATTTTCCTATTACTGGCCTTGTATCAGAAGATCCCATGAGCAGTGATTTCCTTTTTTCAGATAGCTCAATTTTGTTTTCGATAAGGGATTTGAACTCAGCAAATTCATTTTTATCCCCCATCAGCACAGCGCCAATTAGCAAGTCATCTTTGACGATACACTTCTTGTAATAGCGACGACTGATATCGGTGAAAATGATTTCCTCGTAGCTATCATCATTTTCAGGTATGATGATATCCCCAATACTGCACAGTTCCAAATCCTTAAATTTCAGAATGTTCATCAGCACGGATCCGCTATAAATGCTGCTGACATCACCAGCGATATAATTTGCCAAAACCATAGCTTGCTCCTCAGCAGCAGAAGTGATTCCGAAGAGTTGATTTTGGAATTCTGCGATCTCGCCTATGGCAAAAATGTTAGGATAATTGGTCTGTAAGTGCTGATTGACCTTGATGCCACGACCACATAAAATCCCGTTATCCCGGGCAATTTTGATATTCGGCTGAGTGCCAATGGCGTAAACTACTGCATTGGCGTAAATGATTTTTCCGCTTTTCAGCGTGATGGAAAGCGACTTGTGTTCTTCATCATCGAAAACTGTGCTCACTTCGTTGTCGAAATACACGTGAATTCCACGCTCCTGCACATCCAATGAAAGCAGCTTGCTGGAAACCTCATCCAGTTGTCGTTCCATGAGTCTGGAAGCGCGCTGCACGATGGTCACTTTCACACGGTTGTGCTGTAAGGCCGCAGCAAGTTCTAGTCCCAACAAGCCACCGCCGATAATCACGACATGCTGATTTTCAGGTGGTAACTTGGTCGAGTCTAAGTAATCTTTGAATCGATCCGCATCAATTTTACTTCGCATTGTGAATCTACCAGGCAGGTCTAGCTGAGCATCTTTCGGTATAAAAGCTCTACTTCCTGTAGCTAGGATCAACTTGTCGAAAGGATATTCATGCCCATTATCGTCAACCACCACCTGCTTTTCTGGATCGATCTTTTCTATGGAAAGGCCAGTATGAAGAGAGATTTTAAGCTTCTGAAGCTCATATTCCTTTATCTTCTGAAGCTGCTCCCAAGTCAGTTCTTCGGTCACATATTCCGGTAATAGAACCCTGTTGTAGAACGGATGGGGTTCCTTCGAAAATACATGAATCTGATCGGAATCATTATGCTCTCGGTAGTTTTGGATAAAACGGAAAGCGGCGGCTCCGGCGCCCACTACCACTATTTTCTCTTTTTCTTTTTTGTATTTGGATACTGATACCGTCGTAAATTTAAAATCCGGTTCCTTGGACTGCGGATCGACCACAGTTTTGGTCAGGTTATTTGCTCGATTGAGATCACTTTGAAGTTGCTTGCCCCAGTGCATTGGGAGAAAAACTACGCCTTCTAGAATGCTTTTGGAAAGCTTGGCCTTCACACGAACGATGCCGTTTTTGCTTTTGACCTCTACAACATCACCATCTTTCACCTTGTCCAAATAGGCATCTATGGGATTAATTTCTAGTACTGGACTTGGGTAATGCGTACGAAGTCGGGATACTTTTCCCGTCTTGGTCATCGTGTGCCACTGATCACGAACACGTCCTGTCGTAAGAATCAAAGGATATTCCTTGCTCGTTTTTTCGGAAGTGTTTTCTATTTGAGCAGGGATATTGAAGATCGCTTTTTGAGTCGGTGTATAGAATTTATTGTCTGAAAATAGTCGCGCGGTTCCTGTGTGTCTGTATTCTGGAACAGGCCATTGGAAGGTGCCCTCACTTTTCAGTCTATCGTAGTTCAAAAAGGAAATATCAATGTTCGTACCTTTGGTCATGGCACAATATTCCTCGTAAATCTCCTCCGTATTGTTAAAATTAAAGCCTCGGAAACCCATTCTGCGGGCAAAATCGCAAAGTATCTCTACGTCAGGTCTAGCTTCTCCCGGAGGATTGATTCCTTTGTTGAGGTAAGAAATTCTACGCTCAGAATTGGTCATAGTGCCTTCTTTCTCCAGCCATCCTGCTGCAGGCAGAACCAAATCTGCATATTCAACCGTGTCAGCTTTGTGTGAAATATCCTGAACGACTACGAATTTGGCATTTTTCATCGCCTTTTCGATCTTCTTCGAATTTGGCAAACTCACCATAGGGTTGGTGCAGATGATCCAAACGGCCTTCATTTCCCCACTTTCCAAAGCCTCAAACATCTCAGTGGCAGATAATCCAGGTTCTGGAGAAATCTCATTTACGCCCCAAAAATTCGCGACTTCCTGTCGGTGTACAGGATTATTCAAGTCCTTGTGAACAGCCAGTAAACTCGCCATTCCACCCACTTCACGCCCTCCCATGGCATTTGGCTGACCTGTGAGAGAAAAGGGCCCATTTCCAGGTTTCCCGATTCTGCCAGTTACCAAAGAAAGGTTCAGCAGAGAAAAATTCTTATCGGTACCTATGGCGCTTTGGTTGAGCCCCATCGCCCACATGCTGATGAATCCTTTGGATTCGCCGATGATCTCTGCTACTTTTTTAATGTCGTCAACAGAAATTCCGCAGAGTTTTGAAGCTTCTTTCAAGGAAGTTGCCATCACTTGCTTGCGGTACTTCAGGTAGTTTTCGGTGTGATTTTCTATGAATTCTTTATCTGCCAGTCCGATTTCTATGATTCTACGGCCGATGGCGTTGTATAAAATAATGTCAGTGCCGGGAATGATTTGCAGGTGAATATCCGCGAAAGTAGCAGAATCGGTTTTGCGTGGATCCACGACTATTATCTTCACATTGGGATTTTTCTCCTTATGCTTTTCCAATCTGCGGAAAAGGATAGGATGACACCAGGCGGGATTTGCGCCAGCGATCAAAAAAGCATCTGCCAACTCTATGTCTTCATACGAAATAGGAACTGAGTCTTCTCCAAATGTTTTCTTGTAAGCAACTACCGCCGAGCTCATGCACAAGCGACTGTTGGTATCGATGTTATTTGTGCCCAGAAAGCCTTTTGTGAGCTTATTTGCGATGTAATACTCTTCAGTAAGGCATTGTCCTGAAATGTAAAAGCCTACACTGTTTGGTCCGTATTTCTGAATCAAAGACTTGAAAACACCAGCAGCTCTGTCGAGTCCTTGGTCCCAGCTCACCCGCTCCCGAGGATGAGATCTACTCCAACGCATCTCAGGATAGAGAATTCTATCCGAAGTATCGTTTACCACGTAGTGCAGATTACGGCCCTTGGAGCAAAGCATGCCCTGGTTCACAGGATGATTCTGATCACCTTCGACCTGAACTTTGTTTTGAGAGTCCACCTCAGCAACTATTCCGCAGCCAACGCCGCAGTAAGAACAAGTGGTTTTGATTTTTTTATCTGGGATCACTACTCAGGTGTTAGAATTTGAATTTGGAAAATATGGATATCTGTAATGATGTCAGGTATTTCATTTTCTTAGCTTAAAGGACGGAAGATCGAAGTGGCCTTAAATCTGGCGGTTAGCTTATTTTAGTATGATTTAATCTCGTTGATAATTGAAATGCGATATACATATGATTTATTATAATTATAAGCGTCTATGGTAGCCTGCTAGTAAAGAACTTAAACACCAGTGAGGGAGGCAAACATTAACATTGAAGTTGCTTCGGTCATCGGTCATCGGTCTGGCCTTTATCAACAAAATAGCTCATCCGCAAGACAAATGGTCAACTGCAGAAGAGCTATTTTGGGAGTGATGCTACAAGTTAATTATCAATTCTGACTAATTCAGGTTGCAGTTTGCTTAATTCTACCTCAGCCACTTTTTCATCCTCTGTGCTGAATCGAATGGCTAAAGCAACCATTCCTGATACTACGATCAATCCTCCTATGACCAAATATCCTGCAGATACAGCACTTGCTGCAGCGGCTGATTGTGCAGCTGCTACTGCTTCAGGGCCAAGCGTTTCACTTGCAATTACCGCAGCTTTTTCTGCCACGGCAGATTTGGAGCTTAGGAAAAGCGCTGCTATAAAGGCACCAAAATTCCCGCCTGCTCCTACGATTCCAGAGATAGAACCGATTGCTTTCCTATTCACAAATGGGACAACTGAGAATGTGGCCCCCTCCGCCATTTGTACAGCTAGGCTAAATGCAATTAACAAAGCAAATCCTATGAAAAGTCCTGTGGCCAGAGAGAACAAACTAAGCATTAATCCCTCTACAATTAAAATTGCTGCCAAAAACCAAACTCTTCCTTTCAATCCTCTCAATTTTCCAAATTTGTCGCCAAAGTATCCTCCAAGTGTACGTGCAAAAATGTTCATCAGCGCGAATGAGAGTACGATATTACCCGCAGTGATTCGCTCCAGTTGGAAGGTGTTCTGCAAGTAATCGTCCATGGTTCCATATACGGTTAGTTCTATTCCAAAACAGGCCGCATAAACAATGAACAGTAACCATACTCGGTAATCTTTAACTGCTTCTGCAAATCCCACTTTGTCCTTTTTGGTCGAAGGAACCTGCATTCCTCTAGCTTCCAATTCTTTGAAATTTCCTGCTGGAGTATCTTTTGTGAAAAAGTAATATATCAAGCCCATGCTAAAGCATACGATTCCCGCAATCACCATGGCATATCTCCAAGCATCTGCCTGAGCGACTCCGGCTCCTATCACTATAGCTGCGATAATTGGCATTCCAAGTCTATTTGCTCCGCCACCTAAATTCCCCCAGCCTGCAGAAGTTGCATTGGCGGTTCCCACGACATTGGAGGCAAACATCAGCGAGGTATGGACCTGAGTGATGACAAAAGAAGCACCAATAAATCCTGTCAACAGTCTGCAAATCATAAACTGCATCGGCGTTTGCACCAATCCACTAAGTATAACTGGAATTGAGCCAAGGATAAGCAGCCAGGTGTAACAAAGTCTTGGACCGTATTTGTCACAAAGTTTCCCGATGAGAAGTCTGGCGAAAACTGTTCCCGCTACTGCTAATACTGTAGCGTTCCATTTTTGGGCAGGAGTAAGGCCAAGATCCTTGACCACGTCAGGCATGAAAGGCACTATACCGAACCATGCGAAAAAGCAGATGAAAAACGCGATTGATGTAATCCAGAATGTACGGATAGGCACGGTTTTGAAATCAAGAAGATTTAAACGTGTCGCTTTGTGTGTAAGTAGTGGTTCCATAATACTTATATTTAACTGAGTTAAAAGTAAGTATAAATACGTAATTAATAAAAATAATACGTAATTAATTTAGAATAAAAATAAAAAATCCACTTAGAATTGCTCTGAGTGGATTGCTGACTAAGTATAAAATTGAATATATTTTTCTGGATTCCTTTTTTAACCGCGAAGGACACGGAGTTTTTCGCAGAGAGCGCAGTATTAATTTATTTTTCTTATCCCACCAAACAAAGGCTTTATAGTTCTGAGACTGCGACTGATCACTAATCTCTATAGTTCCCATCCCGACTTAATAAGTACTGCTAGATCAAATTCAATTCTCTGGATTTGGTAGTGAGCTCTACCAGATTCTTCACGTTCATTTTCTTCATCAGGTTAAAGCGGTGAACCTCTGCCGTTCTTTTGCTGATTTCCAGTGCATCAGCGATTTCATTATTTCCTTTTCCTTCCAGAATGAGTTCTAAGATCTGCTTTTCTCTGTTTGTCAGATTAGCCAATTCTTCCGGAAGCACATCGGACTTGGAAGATGCTTTGGGTTTTCCATTGACGAAATTGTTGATAATATATGCCGACACATCTCCAGCAAAAAATTTCCCGCCATTGGAAATCGTGTGTAAAGCCTTTAAGAACTCACTTTTAGAGGATCCTTTCAGCAAATACCCATCTGCTCCAGCCTGAATAGCCTCTACTACATACTCTTCCGAATCATGCATAGATAGGACAAGCTTTTTGATTTTTGGAAAGGATTTGGTCATTTCCTTAACTACTTCCAATCCGTTCATGCGTGGCATTCGAATGTCCACTATTAGTAGATCAGGATGTTGCTCCGCGATCACTTTCAGCGCTTCGACACCGTCGGAAGCCTCGTCGATAACTTGGAATTCTTGTTCACTTTCAAGGAGTGACTTGATTCCATCCCGTACCAATTCGTGGTCATCCGCTAAAACTATCTTTATTGGGTTCATATGCGCTTAAGTAAATACGTAGTAAAGTAACAGAATTTACGTATAATAATCTAGAAAATCTAAGTCAAAGGAAGGTTGAGCGTCACTTTGGTTCCTTCGTTTGGAGAAGAATTGATGAATAATCTTCCGTTGATGTATTTCACCCGCTCCCGCATAAAAGTCAGTCCCATTCCGCCTTCTTCGTCAGGTTTGGATTTCAGCTTTGACTTGTCGAAGCCCTTTCCGTTATCATCAACGATGATGCTTAGGATATTTTGACTATGCGAGACCGTCACGATGATGTGAGAGGACTCTGCATATTTAATAGCGTTGTTAATCGCTTCTTGCGTAATTCGATACAAATTAATTTCTATCAAGGAATCTAATCGCTGGGAGAATTCAGATTTGTTGAAAAGTACAATCTCTTTTCCGGTAAGTTTGGAAAGCTCCTGAGTCAATTCCGTCAGCGCTGGGACAATTCCGTAATCCTTTAATTCAGGCGGGGTAAGATTGAAAGTGGCAGTTCTTACTCCTTTGATGATATTGGAAGTCAGCTCTTTTAGCTTAATGATCTTCACCTCGGCTTTCTCGGGATCGGTGGTGTCCACACTTTCCAGTAGGTATTTCAGTCCGGTGAGCATCTGACCGATCCCATCATGAATATCTTTTGCAATACGATTTTGCTCATTTTCCTGATTTTCGATTATTTGTCGGGAAATGACCTTTTGTTGATGCATTTTTTCCTCGAAACTCTCCTTTGTGAGTTGCTCTACCTGATGCATAAATTCCTTACGCTTGGTAATATCCAGGCAAATCAAAATCAGTTCGGATTTGTCTTCAGCCGAATTGAAAGGAATCATGGAGACGTCAAGCCAGATATCTTCGCCAGTTTGTGAAGTGGTTTTTAATTCCCCTTCCCAGCCTGCTTTTTTGTTTTCGGCGATAATGCGATCTATCGTGAGCTGCTCATTTTCGAGAGGGGAAAGCAAATCTGAAATCTTCGCATTGACGTTGAATTTTTGTGCTTTGTACAATCTGCTGAAGCGCTCACCTATATGGGTGATGTAACCTTCAGGAGTAATCCTTGCGAAAAGCAGAATCTGATCCATAGCTTTGCTCAAAGCCTGTAATTCCCGTACAGATTTTTCCTTGGATTGACTCAGAATATCCGCGTTTTTGGCCATTTGAATTGCTTTTTCCTCGGCATCCATCAGCTCGTGAATGCTGGCTTTCATGGCTTTTGCCGAAGGCCAAAAAATTATTAAAAACTCACCAACTAAGACCAGTAGGGTGAAAAGTGTAATGAGTAATTCTACCCGCTTCAAGTTTGAGACTTTCTCCTTTGCTTCGTGATCATATTGGTTCACGATCTCATCCATTTTCACCAAAAAGCTTGTTGCATTACTCTCTATGCTTTTCAGCTGATCTGCCATGGCTGTGGAGTCTGGTGCTTCGGCAGATTTGAGAAAAATGAAATTTTGTGTAGCCTCAGTGACTTGCTTGAAATAAGGATTAATCTCCTCAAACATTTTCGTGACCTCGGGACTATTTTCCACGCTGAAATCCTGGGATTCATCCCCGAGTTGCAGGATTTGATGGGCGATTTCCCAGCGAGTCATGGTGTGTTGGATCGAATCGGTGAGTGGCCCAATGGCTTCAGGAGACGTGGCTGTAGAAAGCAAAAGCACTTCCTTGTTCAGCTTTTGGCTGAGCATACGCTGCCGACCAGCCACATTGACCAGTCGGCTGTCATTTTCCTGATCATTCAGATGTTTTCTGATGAGAATCTGGCTCGCGATCAGGGAGATGGCTATAGCTCCCAAGGCAATGATGTAAAGTCTCCGTAGACGATTAAAAGTATCTTGATCCAGGGATCGCGGTGTACCAGTCATTTGATTAGGTAATGGCTTCTTTGACTAATTCTAAACTTGAGGGTGAAAGAGGTAATTGTAATGCTGCCCGGTGCCCTTTTTCAGACATTTTTGCCCAGGTTTTCTGAAGTATGTCGATGATTTTGGCGGATTCATGCTTGGCCGCAAATTCTTCAAAATAATATTCCAAAAAGACCAGGCAGATGACGTCTTCCATGGTTTGAGTATCTGGATCTGTTTTCAGTTGCTTCTTTCTGATGAGGAACTTTACTCGTTCTATGGTTTCTTCATCATAACCAGCTTCCTGAAGGATCTTCGCAGCCATGTCAGCATGCATCTTTTTCAGCTCTTCCCTCCACTTGAGATATCCTACTCTATCCATTGGATAGTCTGACCTTGGAATCTTCCATCTTCCGATGTGCTGTGCCCTGACGGCTAGCTGCATAGCTTCTGATGATTCAGGATCAAACTGATCCAATTTTTCGGTCATACGGATGGAGTATAACAGCTCTTTTGCAATCTCTTTTCCCGCTACTACTTCTTTGATTGGGTCTTCCGCATTGACCTGATCGATCAATGTGATTGCTTTCTGGAATTTGTTCATGTGTCAATTGGATTAATCTGCGAATCCAATATATACATTTCCCTCCTGAATCCTGACCGGATAAGTTGCAATACTATATTCTTCTCCGTTGAGATTGCTGCCATTTTCCAGCGAAAAGGTCTTCTTGTGAAGCGGGCAGGCCACTTTGGGGATTCCTTGTGAATCGCCCGTCATGCCTCGGCTTAAGACCATTTCCATCTTGTGGGGGCAAAGGTTTTGGCAGGCATACCAAGAGTTGGTTCTCGTAAAATGGTAAACGGCAACCTGTTTGGATTTGTATTTCACACAGGCACCGGCATTTGCTGGGAAGTCATTTGTCTGACCTACTTTGATCCAATGAATAGCATGTTCCTCTGCTACGGATTGATAATTTTTTAATAATTCTTCCATGATCTTATTCGTATAGGATTACCAAGGTCTAGGCATTTTTTGATCTCTCATCGGAACGAATACCAAACTGTCGTCGGTCTCATCAGAGTTGACAAAGGGCTTAAATCGCTTCATCATTTGTGGATCTTCGATGGCTTCTTTCCATTCGCAGGCATATCGCTGCACCAGTTCCTCCATTTCTGCTTCCAGTTCCTCGCCGATTCCGAGGCTATCTTCTACCACTACTTTTTTCAAATAGTCAATTCCACCTTCCAGTTTTTCCAGCCAAGGAGCTGTCCGCTGAAGGGGAGCAGCAGTTCTGATGTAATAGACCAGGAATCTATCTAAGTATTTGATGCAGGTTTCGTCATCCAGTTTCTCTGCCAAAAGGATTGCGTGCTTCGGTGTAGCTCCGCCGTTTCCACAGACGAAGAGGTTCCATCCACCTTCCACTGCGATGACCCCAAAGTCCTTTCCTCTTGCCTCGGCGCATTCACGGATACATCCGGATACGCCACCTTTAAGCTTATGCGGGGAACGAAGACCTTTGTAGCGCTCTTCGATTCGGATCGCAAAGCTTACGCTGTCATGCAAACCGTATCTGCACCAAGTCGAGCCAACACAGCTTTTGACTGTCCTAAGTGATTTGCCGTAGGCGTGACCGCTTTCGAAGCCAGCATCGATGAGTTCTTTCCAAATCATCGGCAACTCATGAAGCTGGGCACCAAAAAGATCAATACGCTGACCTCCTGTGATTTTGGTGTAGAGATCGTATTTCTTTGCGACTTGCCCCAAAACCATCAGTTTCTCTGGAGTAATCTCTCCGCCCGGTACTCGAGGCACTACTGAGTATGTGCCGTTTCTCTGAATATTTGCCAAAAATCTGTCGTTCGAATCCTGAATAGGTGCCTGGCGATTGGCTGTTTCCATGTAGATACTGGCGAAAATGGAAGCCAAAACAGGTTTGCAGGTCTCACAACCATGGCCTTTGCCATGTCGATCCAGTGCTTCGTCAAAATCCATAATGCTTTGAAGCTTCACTAAATCGTACATTTCCTGACGGCTGTATTCGAAGTGCTCACAAATGGTTTCCTTCACTTCCTGCCCCATGGACTTTAAAGTCTCTTTCACCAAGTCGGTCACCATTGGTTTGCAGCCGCCGCAAGAGCTCGAGGCTTTGGTGCTCTTTACCACATCTGAGAATGAACAGCAGGAGCCGCTCGTGATGGAATCACAGATGGTTCCTTTACTTACTGCTTCACACGAGCAGATTTGTGCTGTATCCGGTAGATCGAGTACTGAACCCAAAGCACTTTTGCTCTCTCCACCTCTGGAACCCAAGATCAAATCTTCCGGATTCTCAGGAAGCTTCATGGCATTGATGTAAAGCTGAAACAGGGTGTTGTAATCGGAGGAATCTCCAACCATGATGCCTCCAAGGAGCTTCGAACCATCTTTGGCTATATTGATTCTTTTGTAAACTCCTCGTTGCTTGTTTTCATAGACAATCGCGGTGACCTCATCGTTTTCGATAAAAGGGTCTCCAAAAGAAGCCACTTCTGTACCTACCAGTTTCAGCTGGGTGGACATATCTATGGAAGGACTCATGAGTTTTTCTCCTCCGGTGATTTGCTCCACCGCCACTCCAGCCATCTCATAGCCTGGAGCAACTAATCCGTAGATGCCATTATTATAAAGTGCCACTTCTCCGATAGCATAGATCGCCGGATCTGAGGTTTCCATTTTATTGTTTACATAGACTCCGCCGCGTTCACCTGTTTTTAGACCGCATTTCACCGCCAATTCATCTCGCGGGCGAATTCCAGCGGAAATAATCAGCATGTCTGTTTGAAGTGAGGTTTCGTCCGTAAAATTGATTTTTTCGATACCTTCTTCACCGATGATTTCCTGGGAGTTTTTGCCAAGATGAATTTTCATCCCAAGGCTCTCAATCTTTCTCTGAAGCATATCACTGGCAGCTTTGTCCAGTTGACGAGGCATCAAGCGGGGAGCAAATTCGACTACGTCTGTCTGCATGCCTAGTTCTTTTGCTGCATTTGCAGCTTCCAAGCCTAGCAGTCCGCCGCCAAGGACGGAAGCCTTGAACTTACCATCATTCTTCAGTTTCTGCGCGTAATCCTTGATCGCGTCAAGATCTTCGATGGTTCTGTAGATAAATACGCCTGGCTTGTCTACTCCTTTGATGTTTGGAACGAAGCAGGAAGAACCGGTTGCTAAAACCAGGTAGTCATATTCGAAATAATCATGCTTATGGGTAAACACACGCTTAGATTCATTTTCGATATCAGTGATCATTTCACCTGTTCGAAGTGTGATACCGTTTTCAGCATACCATTCGCGAGTAGCCAAAAGCAGCTTATCCGCAGAGTCTAGAGAGAAGTATTCACTCAGATGGACACGATCGTATGCCGGTCTGGATTCCTCGCCGAACACGGTAATCTCAAACTCATCGCGAAGTGGGTGAGTAGCTAGTTTTTCGCAAAACTTATACCCCACCATTCCATTTCCTATGACAATAACTTTCTTCATGGCTACGTAATTTAGAGCTCAAATATAAGTATAAATACGTAATTCAAAAGAAAATATAAAATAAATACTTACTTATAATAAGTATTGAAATAAGGCCTTGAAAAGCATATATCTGCCTCTATTTAAATTTAGATCATGTTTTATTTGTTCAGAATTATCCCGATACGTATTTTTTTCTCTTACAAAGAGGCGATAAATACGTAAGTGGTTTCTTTAGAAAAGTGGGGTGTGATGTAAATTCAGGCAGTATGGAATAAAGGGCGTTCCAATTATTTCTTTTATCTCGCTCTTTCAGAGCTTTTTGATTTATATTAATTAAAAATTCCCAGCCCTCCAGGCTGGGCTATAATATTTGAGGCTTTCAGCCCTATGCGTATTAATTAATTATTCCGATAATCTGATAGAACCTGATTGGATAATCATATTAAATTACTGCATAGTTTCCTCTGCGAAACCTCTGCGCTCACTGCGGTTAAAAAAGATTGACTTTAATCAAAAAAAGCACCCCAAGATGAGGTGCTTTCAATTTTATTTTCGGTAAGAATTAACCTACTCTTTCGATTTGAGAGAAGTAGAATGCTCCTTCGATAGCAGCGTTTTCGTCTGAGTCAGAACCGTGCACTGCATTTGCTTCGATCGACTTAGCAAAGATCTTACGGATAGTACCTTCTGCTGCATCAGCAGGATTAGTAGCACCGATCAATTTTCTGAAATCTTCCACTGCATTGTCTTTTTCCAAGATAGCAGCGATGATAGGTCCAGAAGACATATATGCGCATAGATCAGCGTAGAATGGTCTTTCTGAGTGAACTTCGTAGAATTTACCTGCGATAGCTGGAGTCAATTGGGTAGCTTTCATGGCTACGATTTTGAAGCCTGCTTCTTCGATCATTTTAAGGATTGCTCCAGAATTGCCTGCAGAGAAAGCGTCAGGCTTGATCATGGTGAATGTTCTGTTAGTTGCCATGTTATTGGTATTTCATTGGTTTAAATCGGGCGCAAAAATAGACTTTTTCATTACAATCTCCATAATAACTTTTGTATTTATCGCTTACCTGCTTCATTATCAGCAGGCTACTATAATTGGGAATTGTCAAAAAATTCCTGACCTTTGCGAGCTACAAGAGCCAAAAAGCAGCTAAATGTATAAAATGGAAGCTTTAGCCTCGTTTAAGAGAGAGATATCTTCACCCAAAAAAATATTCATTACAACTCACGTCAAGCCTGATGCCGACGCATTGGGATCTTCCTTGGGATTGGCTAATTACCTGCTCAAGAAAGGACATGAAGTGACTGTAGTGACTCCATCGGATTATCCTTCGTTTCTTAATTGGATGAAAGGCAATGATTCTGTGTTGGATTTTAGTAATCCCCTACACACTGAACTTGCTACCAAAAAGTTAAATGAAGCTGATATAATTTTCTGTTTGGATTTCTCTGTCTTAAATAGGGTAAATGAATTAGGCGAAATGATCCGGAACTCGGATGCATATACCGTCAACATTGACCATCATCAAGATCCTGAAGACTTTGCTGACTATCGTATATGGAGTACGGAAGCCGCAGCTACCTGTGAATTGGTGTATGAAATGGTGGTACAGCTCGGCGATGAAAATCTCCTGGATAAGGACATAGCAGAATGCCTATACGCTGGTATTATGACTGATACGGGTGGATTTAGACATCCTAATACCACCAAGAATGTTCATTTAGTTGTTGCAGAATTGTTGGATTTGGGAGCGGATAGTTCTCAGATTGCCAATTGGATTTACGATTCCAATTCTGTTAACAGGTTGAAATTTATCGGCTTTGCGATCAGCCGCCGTCTAGTAGTTCACGAGGAACTTCATATGGCCTATTTTGCGATCAGCAAAAAAGATCTTAAAAAATATCAAAGCCGTACTGGCGATACCGAAGGTTTAGTCAATTATGCATTATCTTTGGACGGGATAAAGCTGGCTGCCCTATTTTCGGAACGCGAAGATGGTATCAAAATTTCCTTTAGGTCGTCCAGTGAGGTAGCTGTTAATAAATTTGCAGCAGAATATTTCGATGGGGGTGGACATAAAAATGCCTCTGGAGGCAAGTCAATGTTAAGCCTAAAAGATACAGTTGAGCGATTTGAGTCGTTAGTAGAAGAACATCAGGAAGAGTTATTCCGAGTTGTTCCAGCTACAGTCGGATAAATAGCTTACAGCCCTCCCAAATAAATAGTAAAAATCACTCATCCATCCTTTATGAAATCGAGCGAAACCCAGAAGTCAAACAATGGGATGATTATAATATAAGCGAGATTCCATATGACCTTTGAAAAACAAGTATAATCAAATGAAAAATTCAAAAAGCCTTTTGGCAATTCTAGCTCTTATGATAGGAGCAATCAGCTTGACTTCATGCAATAAGACCAAAGTCACTGAAAAAGATGGTATCGAATACACCTATGTTAAAGAAGGGAATGAAAAAGCTCCAAATGGAGAGTATTTACTATATAATCTTGAAGTTCTAACTGCAACTGATTCCGTGATTATATCTACGCTAGAACAACCTTTTCCAGGGTATGTGCAAGCAAATGATTCTATGGAGGTTACAAATGGAATGGATGAGATATTCCTAAATCTTAAAAAGGGCGATAGTATCGCTTTTGAATCAACTGCGAAAACAATTTTTGGTGGTAATTATCCTCCGTTCATGAAAGAAGACGATTTGGTTAAAGTAAGACTAGGGGCGTTTGAAATCATGAATCAAGAGGGAATTCAGGCATACTATGAGAAAGTAATGGCTGCGGAAGAAGTAAAAAGAACTGAAAGAGCGGCTGAAAGAATCATTGAAGAAGATAAAATCATTCAAGATTACCTAAAAGAAAAAGGTCTTGAAGCACAGAAAACTGAGAGTGGTCTGTATTATATCATCGAAGAAGAAGGAACTGGCGATCCGGTGACTCCGGGTACCTCTATGTCTGTGCATTATGCTGGATATTTGATTGACGGTAGTTTGTTTGACACTTCTATCGAGGCAATTGCTAAAGAAAATGGAATCTTCAATGAAGGAAGACCTTATGAGCCTCTTCCCGTAGCTGTCGGCATGGGTCAGGTAATTCCAGGTTGGGATGAAGGGCTACTTTTATTGAAAAAAGGTTCAAAGGGTAAATTCCTTATCCCTTCTCCACTTGGATATGGTGAAAACGCTATGGGAGACAGAATTCCTGCAAATTCAATCCTTATTTTCGACGTAGATGTAGCGGATGTAAAGTAACATACGTATTGAAGCTATAGTCAGCCCGTTTAAACAAAACCAACTACAATGAAATTTAGATTATTTTCCATTTTAAGCTTGATTGCTGGAAGTTTAGCATTTGTATCTTGCATTGATGAGGAGGCTACTGATGCCACAATCCTTGCAAACGATAAAGCTGCCATACTTGCATACGTCGATACCACTACGATAGTCAATGTGAAGGAATTTCACGATGAGGCTTCAGGTATAAGAATAATTTGGCAACTTGAAGCTCAGCCTGATACCATTTCTGAATTTTACTCAACAGATACGGTAACTGTAAATTACACGGGAAAATTCCTAACTAATCAGGTCTTTGAAACAACTGTTGAATCTGTAGCCAAGGCTAATGGGATATATAATCAAAACAAAAATTACGAGCCAGTTCAGTTTATTTTAGGAGGAGTTATTGCAGGATTTCAGTTTGGAATTTCTCAAATGGAAACAGGTGAAAAAGCAACTGTCTTTATCCCTTCAAGATACGCATATGGAAGAAATGGTCAAGGTAATATAGGAGCAAATACACCTTTAATATTCGAGCTAGAGCTAGTAAAAGTGAATCCTGGGCCGAGAAACTAATTAATATGATTTTACAACGAGTTAGTATTTTCTTCTTTCTGCTGATATCAATTGCATTTGTAAGCTGCGATGCTCAGAATCCTTTCGATACTGGCCCCGTCTATGATACGGCAGGGAACCTTGAGAGAGATAGCTTATTAATTGTGGAATATCTAGAGACGGCTGATATAGATAGCCTTTATCGTATTCATGATCCAAGTGGTATAGTTATTATCGTTCAAGAAGAAGGTGTCGCGTCTCGCCCAAATAGTGGAAATGTAGTATACACTAATTACGTAGGGTCTTTAATGAGTGATGGGTCTGTTTTTGATACAAACATTGAAAATATTGCAATAGATAATGATATTTTCGTTGAGGGTCGTGATTACGATATTTTCAGCTTTCAGCTAGGTGCTGGTAATGTAATTCAAGGATGGGACATTGCTTTTAGGCGATTAAGGTCAGGGACTAAAGCAAAACTTATCATTCCATCTCCTTATGGGTATCGTGATTCGGAAAATAACGACAGGATACCACCTAACTCGATATTGATATTTGATGTGGATTTCAAAGGAATGGACTAAAATATAAAGGAGGGCTTCAGCAGCCCTCCTTTTTTTTGATCATACTTTTATATAAAACTGAGGCAGAGCCATTTCTGTCTTGATACCAAGGTACTTGTTAACGTATGACTTTCGAATAATAGCTTTTGAAAGCCTTTAGCTTAAACTGTTACCTGTTATGTTTGGCTTTCTTGCTTTATTTTTTTACCCAAATAGTCCAAAAGAAAGAAGCTAATTAAAAAACCGATTGCAGGAACAGAAAAGAATACCATGTGCCAAAACTCAGAGTTAGCAGGAGGGTAATAATCATATAACTCAGTCTGAATAGATAGATCCCAATCTGTCATAATCCCCAGTGATGCGAGATAAATCATGTAGATAAATAGAGCCACCATCACCGCCGAAAATATCATCCCTAAACGAATGAAAACTCTTGCTAGTTTATAACTTGGGTCGAGAGATAAGGTAGTTGTCATGGCGGAAAAGTTTATTAAAAATGCGTTTCAAATTGCTGCTAACCAATTATTTAACGTTAAATCCCTTTAAAATTATCTATAGGGTCAGGTTTTTATTTATGGTAAAGACTTTAGGGAGTTGGTAAAACTTGCTTTTATCCTAAATAAAAAAAGGAACTCATTGCTGAGTTCCTTTTCGATTTCAAACGGGAGAAATCTTACTTTCTCACTCTGATTTTTTCCTTGATACGTGCAGCTTTACCCTGACGTCCTCTTAGGTAGAATAGACGAGCTCTTCTTACTTTACCTTGTCTCAATAGATCGATTTGCTCGATTGCAGGAGAGATGATAGGGAAGATTCTTTCTACACCGATACCATTGGATATTTTTCTTACAGTGAATGTCTCACCGTTAGAGTTCGGGTTTCTACGCTGGATCACAGTTCCTTGGAACTGCTGGATACGCTCCTTGCTACCTTCTTTGATACGTACGTGTACGTTGATGGTATCGCCAGCTTTGAATGAAGGGAATTTAGCTCTAACCTCGCTGTATTCCGCTTCTACTATTTTCATTAGATCGCTCATAGCTTTATATTTTTATGCTTTCGCTGTTTGCCAACGCGTGGCTTATTAATTATTTCTTATACGATTCTGCATCGCTTTTCCCGGGTTGGTTGTCCCTGAGCAAGTCAGGTCTTCTCTCGTGGGTTCGGCGAACCGATGCTTCAAATCTCCATTCATTTATCTTGGCTTCATGTCCTGATAGCAATACCTCAGGTACTTTCATCCCGTCGTATTCGGCGGGGCGAGTGTACACCGGCGGTGCCAGTAGACCATCCTGGAAGGAGTCTGTCAAAGCTGAGGTTTCATCATTCAGCACTCCCGGTATCAGGCGAATCAATGCGTCAGCTACTACAGCTGCTGCTAATTCTCCTCCGGAAAGTACGTAATCACCAATGCTAATTTCCTTGGTGATGAATCGCTCTCTCACTCGCTCATCTACTCCCTTATAATGACCACAAAGGATCAGCAGGTTTTGGTTGAGCGAAAGGGCATTTGCCATGGGCTGATCGAAACGAGCTCCGTCAGGTGTCATGTAGATGATCTCATCGTACGTGCGTTCCTTCTGAAGTGCTTCTATGCAACGAGCGATGGGCTCGATTGACATTACCATCCCTGCTCCCCCTCCAAAAGCGTAGTCATCGACTTGCTTTTGCTTGCTTGTTGAATAATCCCGTAGGTTGATCACGCGAATACTGGCTAGTCCTTTGTCCTCCGCTCTTTTCAGAATGGAGTGAGCAAAAGGCCCTTCCAATAATCCCGGTACTACAGTGATGATATCAATGTGCATGGGTTAGTCTTCCAGATAAATTTCAAGTAAACCTTCGGGTAATCGGCAGTAAACTTTTTTAGCTGCCTTGTCCACCTTTAGGATAATTCCGTCCTGAATAGGTATCAGTACTTCTTTTTCCTTGTGTGTTACTCCGAGGAGATTCTGTGTCTCCAGATCATAAACGATCTGAATAGGTCCGATCAGGCCTTCTGTCTCGTCAAAGACTTCGAATCCGATCAACTCATGAAAGAAGTATTGGTCGTCTTTCAGTTCAGGTAAAGCTGTCAAAGGAAGATAAACTCCCAATCCAACCAAATTTTCTACCTGATCCAACGAGTTCAAATCCTCAAATTTCGCCAATGCTTTATTTCCAGGTTGGAGTACAAAGTGCTCCAGGAAAAACGGCACCAGCCGGGATTTTTGCTCTAAGAATAAATGCTCTAATGTCTCATAATCCTCAGGATAATCGACATCCAGCACTATCATTACTTCTCCACGAAGTCCATGAACTTTAGACACGTAGCCTAACTGAAAGCTTTGGTCCTTATTCATGGGGATTTATATTATGCTTTTGCTTCGTCTTCGCCAGACTCAGGAGCTTTTTCTTCTGCAGGAGCTTCAGCCTCAGCAGCAGGAGCCTCTTCAGTTGCAACTTCTTCTACCGGGGCAGGATTGTTAGCAGCTTCAGCAGCAGCTAGAAGAGCTTTTTGCTCGTCTTCTCTTGCTTTGATAGCATCAAGTCTTGCTTGGTTCTTAGCAGCTTCAGCATCGAATGCTTTCTTCTTAGCATCAGCTTTCGCAGCAGTGATACCCTCAGTTTTTCCAGCAATTTTAGTATCTTTATCGGTCAACCATGCTTCGAATTTCGCGTCTGCTTGTTCTTGGGTGATTGCACCTTTCAATACACCAATCTGAAGGTGTTTTTTCAGCATTACACCTCTGTAAGAAAGCATAGCTTTCACAGTGTCTGTTGGCTGAGCTCCATTCAACAACCATTTAAGAGCGCGCTCATTGTTGATGTTAATAGAAGCAGGATTCGTGTTTGGATTGTAAGATCCGATTTTTTCGATGAAGCGTCCATCACGTGGAGCTCTTGCATCAGCTACAACCACGTCGTAGATAGCCATTTTTCTTCTACCTCTTCGTGCTAATCTGATTTTTACTGACATAAATTATAATGTATTTAGTGAGTGGATGGAACCCGTCCATCCTAATTTTGGAGTGCAAAGATAGTGTAAATACTTGTAAAGCCATAAGTTGGCTAAAGAATATTTGCCTGAAAGCGGGCTTTTCTTTTATCTTGCAGGAGAATGTCCAAAGGCTGGTTAATCAATGGTTTTGATGAGCAATAAGTTCATGTTAACATGACCCGATAGATCAATGAGCGTCCAAATTATTTCAGCTGGTTGGTGATATACCAAGCATTTGCTAAACGCTAAATGAATTTATTTCTTTAATTATAAGGATGATTTGATATGGCCCCGTAGTTCAATGGATAGAACAAGCGTTTCCTAAACGCTAGATCTAGGTTCGATTCCTAGCGGGGCTACTTTTTCACTCAGGCTGTTTTTTGGAATCAATTACCTAAATTAAATACGATTTAGAAACCCAAACTACATGTCAGAAAAGAGAAGAATTGGCTTGAAAGATATTGCCAGAGAACTTGGAATATCTATTTCTACTGCTTCAAGAGCATTAAATGCCTATCCTGGAATAGCAGACGAAACGATTAAACTGGTCAAGGAATATGCCGAAAAGCATAATTATGTGCCAAATACCATGGCTGTCAATTTCCGGAAAAACAAAACCATGACCTTAGGGATAGTGGTACCTGAGCTCATTCACTACTTTTTTTCTTCAGTAATCAGTGGAGCTATTCAAACAGCCAAGAAACATGGGTATAGTGTGTTTGTAAGTCAAACAGATGAAAAAGTAGCTAATGAAATTGTTGCTTGTAGAACTCTACTATCTTCAGGAATAGATGGATTACTCATATCTATCTCCAATGAAACAATTGAGGGTAAGCATATACAAGAGTTTTTGGAAGAGGGAAAACCAGTTGTTCAATTTGATAAAGTCTCCGATTATCTGGAAACTCCCAAAGTAATTGTTGATGATTTCCAGGGTGCCTTTAATGCAGTTGAGCATCTCCTAAAAAAAGGATATAAGAAAATTGCGCATATAGGGGGATGGGCTGATGTCAAAAATTCAGTAGAAAGGAAAAGAGGTTATATGGAAGCTTTAAGGACAAATGGATTTGAAATCCATGGAGATTTTTTATTAGAGTGCACAGACATAAGTGAGCAGGAGGGGTATGAATTCACTAAAAAACTTATGGAATCACACAATCCTCCCGATGCGATTTTTTGCATAACAGATCTGGTTGCTATTGGTGCAATAAAGTATTTGAAAGAGAAGAATTTTCAAATTCCAGAACAAGTTGGGGTTATGGGGTTCAGTAATTGGCAACTCGCAGGAATGGTGTCCCCAGGTTTAAGTTCCGTTGACCAGCATGCATATGAGATGGGAGTGAAATCCACTGAAATTCTAATCAATATTCTAAGGGGAAAAGCACTATGTACGGATCAAACGCACATAGTGAAAACTGAGCTCATTATTAGAGAATCTACCTCGGTTAAAAGTCACAAAGATCAAGAACCGATTAATTAATCGGCTCAAATAAATGGAATGTATATGGCTCCATGATCAAATATTCGTGATCTAACCCAACCTTAAATTCCTGTCCTGTCCAATGATCAAGTAGCTTTTCCGGAATTGGCGTGTGTTCTTTAAAAGCATACCACGTCAAGAATGCTGTTTCTGCACTGAAATTAAAAACGCCGTAAAGCTTTTGGTTTCCAAATTTGCGCAAGTATCCAGCCACATGAATGTTGTGAGGTGGTAGCCATGTCAGATTATTATGATCAGCCACTACATTCAATTTTTTTCTAATCGAAATTAATTTCTTAGTGCTTTCAAAGATCTGACTCTCAATACTTCCGGAGTTTTGTCTCTTTTGGTTTTTATCCCAATCCATTACTGGCCTATGCATCCAACGATTATCATAATTCTTACCAGAATCATTCAGGTAGGAATAATCATTTGTGTACCCAAGTTCATCGCCATAGAAAATAATTGGTAATCCGCCGATAAAGAATGAATGCGCCTGCATCAACACTATTTTTTGAATTGAAAGAGTAATGCTAAATTCATTTTGATCTTCCAAAGCCTTTTCCAAACCACAAAGAGAAGCTAATGACCCACTAATCCGCGCATCTCCGGTTTTTGGGTTGGAAGAGAACAAAGCACCTTTTGCAGGGCTGTGTGCTTGATTTCCGGTGAAGTAATCCTTGAGAAACTTTCGATGCTCATATGGATTTTTTCCTGTTTGAGCTATCATATAATCATCGTATCCCAGACCTATATCATCATGGCAACGGGTGTAGGTGATCCAGCTTGTGCCATAGGGTTTTTTGAGGATTTCATGTTGGGCGGCAAGCATTACCTTGGTTTCTCCAGAGGCTAGCATATCCCATTGTAGCGCCATATGCGTGGCGTTGTAGGCAAAATCACATTCTTTTGCCAAAAACTCACCGGATCCGAAATATTTAATAATCTCCTTAGGAGCTACGATGGCTTCACCCAAAATAGCCATTCCTGGAGTGGCCACTTCTACACATTGTTTGATTAACCGTAATAAAGTGTGCGCCTGTGGGAGGTTTTGAGAGCTTGTACCTGTCTGCTTCCAAATAAATGCAGGAGCGTCAATTCTGAGTACATCCACTCCAAGATTTCCATAGAACAGAATATTGTCTAGCATCGCCCTGAAAACTGCAGGATTCATGTAATTCAAGTCCCACTGGTAATCATGAAAAACAGTCATTACCCATTTATTACACTCAGGTACAAAAGTGAAATTATCTGGTGAGCTCTCTGGGAAAATTTCTGGCATGGATGCATCAAACTGATTTGGAATCCAGCGATCATCATACATGTAGAAATAGTCCTGAAATTCCTTATCTCCCTGCTTTGCCTTCTCTGCCCATTCATGACGATGGGAAGTATGATTTAATACGATGTCCAGCATTAAATACATATCCTTCTTTTGCATGGACTTTCTTAGGTCAATTAATTCAGCCAACGTCCCATATCGCTCGTCTATTTTCCTGAAATTAGATACGGCATATCCTCCATCACTTTCACCTGCCGGACTTTCAAACAAAGGCATTAAATGAAGAAAATTAACCCCCAGTTCTTCAAAATAGTCCAGTTTGGTTTCCATGCTTTTTAGATTACCCGAAAACCTATCTACGTATAGACTCATTCCTACCAGATCATTGCTGAGAAACCATTTTCCAGATTCTTCTTTGGACTTGTCTCTTTGCTTTAGGTCATTTCCCCTTTCCTGATTTGCTTTCGCTATGGTGAGTACTAGCTCTTCGAAAAATTGGTTTGCCTGATAAGAGTGACCATATATTTCTCCAAAAAGGAAAGCTATAGTGTCGATAGATTGAGTGAGCCGCAGATAAAATGAGGGGTCATCTTTCTGGGAAAATCCATTTTTTGATAAAATATCAACTGCAAAAGATTGAGCAGACTGATTTAATGTAAACATCTTGATAGAATTTAATGTCCGCCAGCTCCCATTACAGAACTGTCGATGTTGGTGGTTTCTTTTATTCTCAATACTGCAATGGCTCCCATAAGCAATAAAATGCCAGCGAATGTGATTGCTGATCCAGGATTATTGTCTAGGAAAGTCTTGGAGATATAGCCAAAGCTCAGGGTTTGGAAAATCATAGGGATTACTATCATCATGTTAATGATTCCCATATACACTCCATATCGTTCCTTTGGTATTTCGTTGACTACCAGTAAATAAGGGACTCCCATCATGCTTGCCCACGCAATTCCAAAGCCTGTCATAGGTGCAAATAGCAAGTATTTATTTTCAATTAATGGAAATGCCAAAAGGCCAACTCCTGCCATTATCAAACAGATGAAATGTACTTTTTTAGGACCAAATCTGGTGGCCATTCTGGCTAGGAAAAAGGCTGAAAGAAAAGTGACAATATTATACCAGCCATTTACAAGTCCTGTCCATCCTACTGCCTGCTCATACAGTTGTTTATTCTCCAATGGGCTAGTATTCCATACAGACTGGGCTATGCTTTTGGCTGCATTTTGCCAATAGCAAAACAAGGCATACCACTGAAATAGATACACCAAAGCAAGTTTCCACATCACAGTAGGCATTTGAATTATAGACTCAATTATCTCTAAGTTTTGCGCAAACACAACCTTTACCGTAGGATGATTTTCGGCCCATTTGATAGTTTTTCTAATAATGGTCCTATCAAAAATGGATGGAATAAGCAGAATAAATAGCGCTAAATACCCGATCAAGGTCGTTAATATGGATAAGAAAAATTGAATGACGGGATGAGGCATGCCCTTATTCTTTTCCTCCAAGATCTTTAACTCCTCTTCTGATGGTGGGTATTCCGGTGTTTTGGACATACTCCACAGGACCGAGCCAATAGAACAGACCGTACCTAAAAAGAAAGAAGCATAAACCCAGACCGGTAAAGAGCCCACAATACCTGGAATATATTTTTGAAAGACAAAAAGGGAAACGTTTGCCAAGGTAATTCCTAAGCCAGTGAAGAAGCTTTGTGTAAGAAAGCCTTTGCTGTATTGGGACTCCGGAAGCACATCTGCAATCAAAGCGCGATACGGCTCCATCGCCGTATTATTTGCAGCATCTAAAACCCACAATAGTCCTGCTGCCATCCAAAGCGAGCTACTAAACGGATAAAAGAACAGACAAATACTACATATCAATGCACCAATGAAAAAGAAGGGTTTCCTTCTTCCAAATCTAGGACTCCAAGTACTATCACTTAACGCTCCAATTATCGGCTGGATGAGTAGCCCTGTCATTGGTCCTGCCAAATTCAAAATAGGGATTTCGTCAGGAGCAGCACCAAGCATATCATAAATTGGATTTACTGCACTCTGCTGCAACCCAAAGCTATATTGTATCCCAAAAAAGCCAACGTTCATATTGATAATCTGGGAAAGAGAGAGCTGAGGTTTTCTCATTGGTTTCTTTTGGGTTAGTCGTTTTGGGCTGAGATTAAAGGAATAGGTAACTCGCATCCTTTAAATCAGGTTTAAAATACACATTAAACTCTTCAGACAAATGATAGTAAGGTACAGTGAGGGCGCTGTTTGCTCTTATTTAGAAGAGAAATTGTGTGTTTATTTACTGTTTCAATCGGTTGAAATCAAAAGAAAACTGAGGTTAAAATTTTTTATTTTTTTTTATAAACCAGCTCAAAAAATTAGGATTAGGAGTGAAAAAAAGTTTTCAAACTCTTTTTCTTACTTCATTGCCTCTCGTATTTCCTGAAGAAAAACAGAAACTTTCACTTTAGGATCGCCTTCGCCCAATGTCTCAATTGGGATATGCCCACGGTAACCGGATTTCTTAATTAAGGCCATGATTTTGGTGACATCAGTTTTTTGCTCCACGCCATTCAGATATAAATTTTCTTTCAATTGCCAACTCACCGCGTATGGAATTGCTTTTTCTATTTCCTGATATGCATCAGCACGAAAACTGCCAATATCCAGAATCAATCCAAACCAATCTGAGTTTACTCGGTTGATGATGTCAATAGTCTCATCGGCTGTTTTAAGAAAATCATGGTGGTTTTGTATTGCGACTACCACCCCGTGAGCTTTGCCAAATTCCGCGCATTCTTTGAGGTCGGCAACCATATATTTTATCACTTCTTCGCGTTGCAGATTACTTACATCAGCAGTTCCAGAGAAAACTCGAATAACCGGAGCGCCAATTTTTTCTGCTGCCAAAATCCAATTTTTAACCAACTTCACACTTTCTCTTCGCTTGGCTGGATCTGGATCGGTAAAATCGTTGCGAACTCCTGTTCCGCTTATTTCAAGTCCGAGAAGAAAAGCTTTCTGTTTGATATGATACAAATACTCATCTGAAGGAACCTCGGGATAACCAGGGAAATAGTAGGCTGTAATATCAACAGCGTCAAATTGATTGGCGGCACAATATTCCAACAATTCATCTAGGTTCATTTCCCCTTTCATCAATGGCCGATTAAATGAATAGGCATTTAGGCTGGTCTTTAATTTTGTAGGAAGTTGTTGCTGTGATTTTCCTGTAAAAGGAAGACAAATGACCAAAAAAAGAAGGAGGGCAATAATGTGGATTTTATCTTTCTGATTTCGGTTCATAGTCTTATTTGTATTTAAAGATGCATTAGAATTCGCTTTTGAAAGGTAAATAGCCTTGGCAGGCAGTTTTTACTAAAAATACATCGCCGCTCATCGGAAATTTCTTCAATTGTTCTGTGCTCATATTTTCCTGAGCAGATGTGATCAATAGGGTGTCAAGGTTTTCTCCACCAAAGCAACAGGAAGTAATATGGGGAACTG
The DNA here is from genome assembly GCF_900182815.1 of Algoriphagus winogradskyi. GTDB lineage: Bacteria > Bacteroidota > Bacteroidia > Cytophagales > Cyclobacteriaceae > Algoriphagus > Algoriphagus winogradskyi. The sequence goes on from NZ_FXUA01000002.1 coordinate 616,143, forward strand.
GTAGCTCGATTTTATCCAGCAATTCACCGTTTTTTGGATTCCAGCGATAAACCCCCGATCCTCCATAATGTGCCACCCAAAGCATTCCGTCCCGGTCGATGCACATGCCATCAGGAAATCCCAATTCCTCTGGAATATCGACAGCAATCTTTTCAAATTCTATTTCGCCAGTTTCAAGATCAAATTGAAAGGCTTTGATTTGCCGAGTAGGTGTATCGATAAAGTAAAAAGTTTGATTGTCTTCTGTCCAAGCCATTCCGTTGGAAATAGTCAAATTGGATAGTTTATTTTTTGGTTCTAAATCCCGATTGATACAATAAAGCGAGCCTGCTCCCACTGTGAATTTGGTGCTCAAAGTTCCTATCCAAATTCTTCCTTTAGGATCCACTTTTCCATCATTGAAGCGATGCAAGGTATAATCTGATTCCACTTCGCATAGCCAGGTTAGTTCTTCCGTTTCCAAATCAAACTGTGCAACCTTTCGGTCTAAACCTAAGATTAAATTTCCGTCTTCTGACTCTAAAACCACTGCCAAATAATGCGGGTAACTTCGCGTTTTCGTCTCCCCAGTCTTGAGATGATGTTCGAATAGCTTTCCGTTTTCAATATCCACCCAGAAAAAACTTTGTCTTCCTGCATGCCAATAAGGTCCTTCGCCTAGGAAGCATTGAGAGGGGATGGAGGTGTAGATGTAAGTTTTCAAGGAAGGACAGGAGTTAAGGTTTTACTGTTATATTTTATGAGTTGTAAGGTTGTAAAGTTGCAATGAGCCAAGTGGACACATTCCAAATGTCAAATAGACTGAAGTCAAAGTGTCTGAGGTTTTAAAAAATCTCGTAAATCCGTTATCATAAATCTTAAATCAATTGTGCCAATACTGAGCAATTTTCTTTTTCAAAAATGCCACAGATCGCTGTAGTTGATCCATGCCATCGACCCCATCTTCTATGCTGATCCAATTGTCAAAACCTACCCGTTTCAACTCGGTGAAAATGGCATCGTAATCATTTAAGCCTTTGCCAACTTCCCCATGACTCAGTCTCGCAGCATAGCCAGTCACGCCACTTTCTTCATTGTTCAAATCTTCAATGGTGCCATACTTCAAAAATCGATCACTGGCATGCATGGTGACTACTCGCTCCGAAACCTCATACAGTAAATCGAGGGGATCTTCACCTGCTAAGAAAGCATTGCTTGGATCGTAGTTCACCCCGAAATTCGTATGCTTGATGCTATTGACCAACTTGGTGAAAAGGGCTCTTTTCTGCGCAAACTCTGGATAATCCCAAAAGTCATCTTTATAGTGATTCTCCAATATCAGCGTGATTCCAAGGGACTTGGCATAAGGTAAACAGGCTTGAATTGACTCAGAAGCATATTTTATTCCCTCATCTTCCGTGAGCTCAGGCCTATATTGCCCAGATAGTACGCGGCAGTATTTTCCTCCTAGTTCATCCGTCATCTCTATCCAACGCTTCTGTTTTTGAATTTCTTTGTCCCGAAAAGCTTTGTCAGGATGAGTGAAATCCGGGGAACAGCACATCATGGGAATCACCATTCCCTTGTCTTCCACCATTCTTCGAAATACGCGCCAGTTGTCTTCTTTTTCCATTTCCAGAAAACCTGCATACCACTCCAATCCATCAATTTCTAGTGCTGCGGAAAGTTCTATCCACTCCGACAATTTCATACTTCCATCTTTGCAGAGTGCTTGCATGAAAGCTTTTGGGAAGGCGGCAATTTTGGGCATTGTGTACTGTTTTTGAAGTTTGTTTTTATTGGTATTTATTAAAAACCTAAAGCAAAGAAGTTGCTGTTAAACTCTTGAGTTTAGGGGCTTCGGTCATCCGTCTTCGGTCTTCCAGCCTGATAAGCAAAGGTTTTAAGGCAACAGCAATCTCTTCTGATAACTACCTCCATTATTTGTGTGGAATGGTCGTCGCGTCCTTTGGAATGTTTCTTCCAATCATCGGGAATTGCTCCAAATCAACAACTTGACCGCTGATCGGTCCGCTTTCATCGGAAAGCCAATAAATACATGCCGCTGCGATTTCTTCTGGCCAAATAATTCTTCCTGCAGGAGCATACATTTTAGATAATTCCTTGTACCAAGTATCCGAAAGTCCATGTTCCTTTTTTCGCTCAATTTCCTTTTCGGTAAGCACCCAGCCTGGATTAATTTGATTGACCCGCACACCATTTTCCCGGAAAAGGGAATCTCCCAAATTCCTGGTCATGGTCATTATTGCGCCCTTAGTAATGCTGTATGCCAATAGATTGTGCTCACCGCTCCATGCATTGATCGAACCGATATTCAAGACTGCTCCATGACTTTCAATCAAATGAGGCAATGCGGATTTGATAAGAAATAATGGGGCATAAGTATTTACCTCCATTAGTTTGTTTAAAAATGCTTTATCAGTAGTGTGAATATCTGATGCTGCCACGATTGCAGCATTATTAACTATGCTGTCAAGTCTTCCCCAAGTGCTAATCGCCAAGTCAACCAGTCTTTGCGTAGCTCCTTCATTAGAGAGATCTTCTATATGCAGTTTTGCGTTTTTAGCTCCGAGTTCAGATACTGCCTGAATGGCCAGATCCTCTTCCAAGCCATGAATGATCACTTTTGCCCCTTCTGATACTACCTTTTTGGCAATGGCTTTGCCAATTCCCATCGTGCTCCCAGTGACGATGATCACTTTGTCTTTTAATCTCATCTTAAACAGGTTTTAATACACTTTTTACTACTTCTCCACTATGCATTTTCTCAAAGGCTTCATGCCATTCTGTTATCGGCCAAACTCCTCCTATGATTGGTTTTACATCTAATGTTCCACTGGAAAGTAAGCCAATAACTTTTTCCCAAATCGGCCAATTATGGCTGAAGCTTCCTTGCAGGCGCACATTTTTCTGTACTAATGGATCTAAAGAAAAATTGAAAGGGCTTGGTCCCCAGCCCACTTTGGTGATTTGCCCATTTGGTCGCACGAGATCCATGGCGATTTTCAAAGTGGCGCTGATTCCTGCTGCGTCTATAATCAGATCTGCTCCCAACCCATCTGTTTTTCTTGCCCATTCTGAAGCATCGTTGATGGTGGGAGTGACCCCATAGCTTTTTGCTATTTCCAATCTACCTCGGTCCTTTTCCAAACCTAAAATGGCCACATCTCCACCGCAAATTTTTGCCACAGCAGCGCAAAGAATCCCGATAGTTCCAGGGCCGATAACAAGTACTCGATCCCCTGGTTTGATATGGGAATTGACAGCAACAGCGTTGTAGGCCACCGAGCATGGTTCGGTGAGGCATGCTTCCTCAAAGGAAAGACCTTCTGGAACACGGTGGAGGCAACGGGCGGGAACTCGCACGAATCGTGTCATGGCTCCATTTACTCCGTAGCCGAATCCTTTTCTGGTTGGATCAAGATTATACAATCCTGTTTTACTCATGGGATTCTGTGGATCGATGACCGCTGCCGTTTCACTGACTACCCGATCCCCGATCTTCCAGCCATTCACCCGATCTCCAACCTCTGCTATTTTTCCTCCAAATTCATGACCTAAAACAACCGGATAATTAACGGGCCAGCTATGATCTGAAGTCCACTGATGCAGATCGCTTCCGCAAACACCCACATTTTCTACTTCCAATAAAATGTCCTCATCTCCAATTTCCGGAACAGGAATTTCTCTGATTTCTACTGAGCCTTTTTTTTCTGAAAAATTAACTACGGCGGCTGATTTACCTAGTATTGACATGAAATGGTAGGTTTAAAAGTTACTGATCTTTTGAGAATGTATAGCTGCGCAGATTTTCCTAAGAGAGGCTTCAAGATCACCATCAGCAGTTTTGAATGCGTCAGCATCTATTGTCAGTGGTGCACCTAGAACTACAAGTGGCGCTCCATATTGTGGACATTGAATGGCTTGTTCAAGCGAAAGTCCGCCCACTGCCTGCACTGGCACTTTTACAGCTTTCACCACTTCACGTAATTGATCCAATGGACTTGGCATTCTGTGGCCCGCTGCGGCAATTCCTCTTCGCTCATCGTATCCAATATGATGGATCACAAAGTCACATCCCAAATCCTCTAAGAATCTTGCTCCTTCCACCATATCAGGGCAACCCAAGTTATCACCCATCACTTTCACTCCATAATCTTTTCCTGCTTGCACCACACATTTGATGGTTTCCTTATGTGCTCTTGCCATCACCACTACATGGGTTGCTCCCGCTTTTGCCATCATCTCTGCTTCCAGGTAGCCTCCGTCCATGGTTTTTAGGTCAGCGACGATTGGAACACCGGGGAAGGCTTCCCGCAATTTTCTCACTCCATGTAGTCCTTCGGCAAGGATCAAGGGAGTGCCGGCTTCAAGCCAATCTACCCCAGCTCGCATAGCCAAAGCGGCCGTTTCCAGCGCTTCATCAATGTCCGTCAGATCTAAAGAGATTTGTACTATAGGTTTCATTTTGGGTTGGGTTACAAGTATTTCTATAAAAAGGGTTAACTATTGCTAAGATTTTTAAGATAAGGAAAATCGGAAAAGATACTTTCCTGATTTGGGATAAAAGGAAGATTATATTTTGAAGAAATGCATAACATTTGATTGGGGGTTTCTATCATGCATAATGGACAAAAAAAACTCCACCCGAATATCAGGTGGAGCTTTTAAGCCAATAGAAAAGAGACTTATTGCTGAAGTCTCGCTTGAACTTCTTCGATTAGTCCTTCATATTTCTTAAGAATTCTCGCCCAGTCCTCGAATTTCTCATCGTCTTTCACAGTCACTTGATTTTGACCATCTAGGTATGCTTCCTGACTGATCAATTTGATTGCATAGGCTAATTGATCGGAATTTCCTCCGCTACTAACGATTACTCTGGTACGGATAATACTGGACTGAAAGTTCTGTACCTGCCAAGAAGTAGTCAAATACCCCGTGTTGAAATCAACTGTTTCCAGGATGTCAAAATATCTCGTAATGATAGAGCTCAGAATTCTCCAAGCTTCTTCAGAAGTATGAACTGTGTTGACTGGAACTGTAATTCTTACATTGGCCAAATCTGATGAAACTGAAGAAGTATAGGCTTCATCTACATTCATTTCTATAAATTCAGTAACTGGTGGCTCCTGCATGTTTGCCTGATTGTAATAGTTCTTCACATAGCGGACGTAGCCATCCTTTTTTACCCGGATTTCTACATTTCCGTTTTTAGGAACCTTCAAATCGTAACTACCGGTGCCCACTGTTTTTCCTCCAATCTCAATGATTGCATCATTAGGGTTCGTGGTGATTTTAACCAATCGATCTTCTAATTGTGCTTTTTCTCTAACTGGAGGTTCTGGGTCTGTGTCAGGCTTGTTACAAAAAACTTTAGTGTACTCTACAAAGCCGTCCTTATTGACAGTGACAGTCACACAGTCGTTTAAAGGGATTTTTATGTCTTGATTTCCTCGGCCTACGCTGACCCCATTGGCTGTGACCACCCCATCTGCAGGTATCACTTCCAAGCGAACTTGTCTGTCTTTCAGTTCAAAATAATCCTTGGAAGGAGGGGTCTCACGATCCGGTGAGTTGTAATAACTTTTTGAGATTGGAGCAAAACCAGCTTTTCTTATCTCAACAGTATGGAAACGATCTTTTTGTATGATAAGATAAATAGCCTTACTACCGATTACTCTACCATCCACGAGGATTTCGGCATCATATGGTTCAGCGGTGATTTCAACTCTTCGGGCATCCAAAGACACGTATTGGTCTTTATCCCATTTCAAGTCTCGGTTGTATTCCTTAATCACAGGCTCATAGCCTGGCTTGGTGATTTTGATTCTGTTTCTACTATCTTTTTCAAGTTTGTATTCAATAGCTCCAGTTCCTAACTCTTGCTTATCAGAATCATCATAGTCATTGAGCAAAATGAATTTTGCATCTGAATGATTGGCTGTGATTTGAAGTTTTTGAGAAAAGGAAAGGGAAGCAGAAAAAAGGAAAAGTAGGCTGAGTGTGAGTAAATTTTTATACTTCATAAATTGGTGGTTTGCGTTTAGCTTGCGCTAAATAATTCAAAATGAAGTATTAAAGCAATTAAAACACCAAGGAATTGTCCAATTTATCCACACTTATCCCCAGTTTTTTCTGAGGAAATTTAACCAGTTTCCGTGCATTATTTTTTTGATATCCTGATTGGAATATCCTCTAATTGACAGTGAATCAGTGAGTTTATTAAGGTCTTTTATGGTGGTGATATCTGCGGGGCATTGCTCAGTCCCAAAAGCGCCATCCAAATCTGAGCCAATTCCAATATGATTAGCATTACCTGCGATCTGACAAATATGATCCATGTGATCTAAAACAGTATTTAACGTCACATTTCTTTCGCGTGGAGTGGATTTTCCTCTTTCCCATCCCGGGCTCAGCATCCATGCATCCATTGCACCTCCGATCACTGCGCCACGATCTATCAGGGCTTTAATCATTTCATCAGAAAACTGGCGATTGTGATCGACCAAGGCTCGGCAGTTATTATGACTTGCCCACACAGGACCTTTGTAGATTTCCAGTGCCTCCCAAAAAGCCAAATCGCACAAATGAGTTGCATCCAGGATAATTCCCAGTTCATCCATTTTGCGCAACAATTCTTTTCCTTTTGAATTGAGAGGGGCGGAGGCATCCGTGCCGTGAGCATATCTACCAGGGCCATAATGTGCTGGTCCCAGAGCGCGAAGCCCATATTCAAATGCTTTTTCCAAATAATCCAGATTCACAATAGAGTCAGCTCCTTCAAGGGAAAGAATGAATCCCACAGGTTTGCTGGAGCTGTCTTCATCATTTTCCCAGAGGGCTAAATGTACATCTAAATCAACGAGATTTCTGATCTGCACCATCTCACCTTTTTCCACCATCGCCTGATACCAAGCTAATTGACCTTGGGTCTGAGCCCAAGCTTGCTCTGCGGAATGCCATCCAGGCAACGGATTTCCCGGTGCGACATAGCGTGCAATTTGTGTAGCGACGACCAACCCGATATTTCCTTCTCGAAGTGCTGGAAGAGAAACCACCGCATTTCCACGATCTGGCTTATCCTTTAGGCCCTTTTCCCTTGCATTGATCTCTGAAACTGGCAGCGTGAGGTCACGATTCCATTCCAGTGCATTCATACTCAGGTCGAGGTGGGCGTCGATTGTAAACATTGATCAGAAGCTTTGGAGCACGAAAACGGTGGGGATTTTATGTAGGTCAAGCGGAATTTGCCTCCACTCTTCAACGGTTTTGGTCAAGATCATTTCGTCCGATCCTGTGATATTTTTTGCGATGCAAAGCTTGGTTTGAGGAGCCAGGGTCTTCAGTAAATCTTCCAGCAATTGATTGTTGCGGAAAGGCGTTTCCATGAAGATTTGCGCTCTTCTTTCCCGAAGTGATTCAGCTTCCAGCTTCTTAATAGCAGCTGCTTTTTCTTTTTTATCAATGGGCAAATAGCCGTGAAAAGCGAAGGACTGACCGGAAAAACCGGATCCCATCAGGGCCATAAACATGGAGCTAGGGCCAGAAAGAGGAACGACTTGAATCCCTTTTTTATGCGCATGTTCCACAGCCAAGGCACCTGGATCTGCGATTCCAGGACATCCAGCTTCAGAAATAATTCCTATATCAGCACCATTAATGAGTGGTTGCATGAGTCGATTGATAAACTCTGGAGAGGTTCCCTTGTCCAAAATTTCCATGTGGACATGATCCAAGTTTACCCCTAGTTTCAAACTGGAAATGTAGCGGCGTGCTGTCCGCATGTTTTCCACCAGATATACTTTGGTGTTTGCGATCACTTCTCTCACCTGTGGAGTGATAACTGCATCTTGGGTATTGTCCGCGAGAACATTCGGTATGAGGAAGAGTTTTCCTTTGGGCATTTTAGATTTGTTGTTTAAAAAAGAACGGAAATTTTGATGAAATCGAGTTGTGTAGGGTTAGAAACTTTTCTTATTCTTAAAACTGCTCTAAAATCAAGCCTATTTCAAAAACCTTCTGATTTCCTCTACTACCGCATCAGGCTGTTCGGCATGTAGCCAATGTCCCGCATCTGCGATAAATTCCACCTCATTGTTTGGAAAAAAAGCATCAATATCATCCAAGTCGGATTGTTGCACATAACTAGAATTGGATCCTGCGAGAAAAAGAGTTGGTCCAGAGTAGGTTTTACCTTCTGGCAAAGCCTTTCCTACTTCGTTGATATTCTCAGTGATTACCGGAAGATTGATTTTCCACATAAATCCATCCGAATCTCTGCCTAAGCTTTTTAGTAGAAATTGCCTTACTCCAATCTCAGGAATGTATTTAGCCAATTCCTCATCCGCTTCTTTTCTAGATTGAATTTCACTAAGATCAAGTGAATTTAATCCCTCCAAAATGCTTTGATGATGGACGGCGTAATATCGAGGAGCTATATCTGCAACAATCAATTTCTCCACTTTCTCAGGATATTTCAGCGCAAAATTCATCACTGTTTTTCCTCCCATGGAATGTCCCATTAGGAAAGCTTTTTCCAGACCTTCCTTATCCATCAGCTCTTTTAGATCCTCGACCATGACATCGTAATTCCACTCCTCCGAATGGGGAGAATCTCCGTGATTTCGTTGGTCAATGAGGTAAAGGGTATAGTTATCCTTGAGTTCTTTGGAGATGCTGAACCAATTATCCGCCGAACCAAAAAGTCCGTGAAGTATGATTAATGGCTTTCCTGTGCCTATTTTTTTGAAATTTAACTGCATTTTAGATTTACGATATGCGAATTACGATTTACGAGATCCTTTGAACCTCAAACCATCATTCCTGTTCTCTGACAATTTTTCAATTTTTAATCGTACAATTCAACACTAGAATTCCAGTTTTCTTCTGTACATCTGAATCGTATTTTCCAAGCCATAATAAAGCGCATCACAAACTAGCGCGTGGCCGATGGAAACTTCATCGAGATAAGGAATGCTTTGTTTCAGAAATGCCAGATTATGCAAATCAAGATCGTGCCCGGCATTCAATCCAAGACCAAGTGCCTGTGCGATTTCGGCTACTTCTACATATGGTTTCACAGCTGCATCCCGATCTTTGTGATAGTTGGAAGCATAAGGCTCGGTGTATAGCTCTACACGATCCGTGCCTGTGAGTTTAGCTGGTTCAAAATATTTGACTTCAGGATTAATGAAAATCGAAACACGAACGCCAGACTCGTGAAGTTCGGCGACGATATCCTTCAACATTCCCTGATTTGAAATCGTATCCCAACCGTTATTTGAGGTAATCGCCGTTGGTGGGTCAGGTACAAGCGTTGCTTGAGCAGGTTTTACCAGGCGAACCAGCTCCATAAAACGCTTGTCTGGGTACCCTTCAATGTTGAATTCTGTTGTTACTACTTTCTCCAGATCGAGTACATCCTGATAGCGAATGTGGCGCTCATCCGGCCGTGGATGGACGGTAATCCCTTGTGCGCCAAAGCGCTCTGCATCCAGTGCTACTTTCACTACATTGGGATTGTCAGCTCCGCGGGCGTTGCGAAGAGTGGCGATCTTGTTAATATTTACGCTTAGCTTGGTCATATCCGAGTCGAAAAAGGTATTTTTGTCAGTATTATTAGAAGTGTAACACAAACTTAGGACTAATGAGTTTAAAGCAGAAAATAGAAAGTGAAATTAAATCAGCAATGATCGCAAAAGACAAAACCCGATTGGGAGCGTTGAGGTCTATCAAGTCGCTGATCCTTTTGGAGGAAACTAAAAGCGGGGCAAAAGCTGAAATCACTGAAGAGGACGAGTTGAAGTTATTGACCAAAGCTGCAAAACAGCGTAAGGATTCGGCAGATATCTACCAGCAACAAAACAGAGCTGATTTGTATGAGGTAGAAATGGCTGAGCTGGAAGTTCTGCAGGAATTTCTGCCAAAAGCACTTACTGACGAAGAAATCACTGCTGCTATTCAGGAGATTATCGCCCAAACCGGAGCTACAAGTCCAAAAGATATGGGTAAAGTGATGGGTGTTGCAAGCAAGCAATTGGCTGGAAAAGCTGATGGCAAAGTTATTTCTGAGAAAGTGAAAGCCATACTGAACAGCTAAGTTGAGCATCATAGATATCATCATAGTAGTCATTCTTGGTCTAGGAGCCTATGAAGGATACCGAAGAGGTTTTCTTCTTGGGGTCTTAGGCCTTTTTGGCTTTGTGATCGCGATTATTCTGGGGCTTTATTTTATGGATCCAATGAATGACTGGTTGGCAGAAAATGTCACTGAATTCAATCTTGGTTTTCCAATTTTTGGTTTTATAGTCGTTTTCGTTCTTACGCTGTTATTTATAAAAGTAGCTGGCTGGATATTGAAGCAAGTGATGGATATGGTCCTTCTTGGACCCTTGGACGCTATAGTTGGGGCTGTTTTTGGAGTGGTGAAAGCAGCGTTTTTTATCAGTTTATTCTTCTGGCAAGCCAGTCTTTTCAAATTGGAGATGCCTAAGAAGTGGACGAAGGATTCCGAAATGCTGTATTTTATAGAGCCCATCGCGCCAGGAATTGTTGCTGCAGTTGAGCCGTTTTTCCCAAGTATAGAAGAAAGTTTGAAGAAGCTGGATGAGGTAGTGGAGGATATCAAAGATGCTACTACTGATTGATAATTTTGATTCCTTTAGCCACATGTTGGCTGATTTGCTGAGGCAGACCGGGGAGCAATTACTTGTACTTCGCAATGATGTCACAATGGAGGAAATCAAAAAGCTGAACTTTGACGGATTAATTTTATCTCCTGGCCCAGGGATTCCACAGAATGCTGGAAATCTAACTAAAATCTTTGCTGAATATTACGATAAAGTTCCTGTGCTGGGTGTTTGCCTGGGGCATCAGGCAATCGGGGAATTTTTTGGAGCAAACCTGAAAAAGAATACTGTTCCCACTCATGGGAAAGTCCATCAAGTCAGAAAGACGAAAGCTCATCCATTCACGACAAACATACCTGAATCTTTTAAAGTAACCCGTTACCATTCCTTACAATTAGCCAATTTGCCAGAGGAGCTTGAAGTGATTTTGGAGACTGAATCAGGAGAAATAATGGGCATGGCGCATAAAAGTTTACCGATTCTTGGGATTCAATATCACCCGGAAGCCTACCTGACAGAGTATGGGTTGGAGCTGGTGAAAAGCTGGGTTGAGCTACGAAAAGTTGAAAGTTAAGAGAATACATCTAGCTAAACCCTTCAAGGGTTAATCTTTAGAGAATTGAACAGTCGTATTTGATTTAAGTTCTTGAAATGGCGGAACCTTAAAGGGTTTTGGATATCCTTTGAGGAGCTTTGAAAAATCAATTATTCAACTCCTGCGAAATTCTTACCTTTGTACCTGATTATGAAATCGAGCAATATTCTTAAAGTGACAAAGAGAAATGCTTAAATGCCCTGCGAGATTCCATCTGACAATTGAAAAACAATTATTAAACAGATGAAAAAGAAGCCATTCACGGTTGTCTATGAAGACAACCACCTTTTGATAGTAAATAAAGCTGCCGGCATACTCGTGCAGGGAGATAAGACTGGGGATAAGACCTTGACGGATTACCTCAAAGAATATATTGCTAAGAAATACGATAAACCAGGCGCAGTTTTTCTTCATCCTATTCACAGACTGGATCGTCCGGTAAGTGGATTGGTAGCTTTTGCCCGAACTTCCAAAGGCCTGGAGCGCATGATGGAGATTTTCCGCAAGCGAGAAATTCATAAAGTTTATTGGGCTTTGGTGAAAAGAAAACCGAGAGAGGAAAGCGGTAAGCTGACACATTACCTCGTTAAAGACGAGCAGAAAAATGTAGTGACAGCTCATGATCGAGAAGTCCCAGGTTCCCAAAAAGCTGAGTTGAATTACAAGACACTTGGTTTTATGAATGACCACTGGTTGATCGAAGTGCGTCCTGTTTCCGGTCGTCCACATCAGATTCGCGTACAGCTTGCATCTATGGGTTGCCCGATTCGTGGAGATATCAAGTATGGCTTTGCGAAGCCTAATCCAGATGCGAGTATCAACCTACATGCATTCAATCTGGTATTTGTTCATCCAATCAAAAAGGAGAAGCTTTACCTAAGAGCTGCTGTGCCAGAGGAGGAGTTCTGGGAGCAATTCTTGGAATTCGAAACCATCAAGACGAAAGACCAGCATTTAGATAATTCCTTTAGCGGATAACTACATAACCTTCGGGATTTCATTAATCTCGGAGGTTTTTTTATTTACCGCAGTGAACGCGGAGTTTTACTCAGAGAAGCGCTAAGTTTAGTAGTCTTTAGTTCTTCTTTTTCTATTCTCGCTATTTTTTTCTTCTGACTTTTCATTTTTCATACATGACTAAAATTCATTTAAAGAATTCTTTAACTTTTCACTATGAAATACATACTCCTGTTTTTAATTGTATCCTTAGCCGCCGCTTGCTCCAGTAAGCAACAGCCAAAAACCATCTACATCGTCCGCCATGCTGAAAAGCAGTTAACCGGGAATGATCCTGAACTATTGCTTGCTGGAGATGTACGAGCAAGAAAGCTTGCACAGATTCTAGCGGATCAAAAGATCACTCATATTTTCAGTACCGACTATAATCGAACCCGATTGACAGCGGCTCCCACTGCAAGTGAGGCAGGAATTGAAATAGAAATTTACGATCCAAAGAATCATGATGCGTTAGTCGAACAACTTAGAAGCCTAGAAGGAAACATCTTGGTAGTTGGTCATAGTAATACAGTGGGAAAGGTTGCCAACTATTTTGTAGGAGACGGTGAGAAATTCCAGGATTTAGAGGATTCAGAGTACAATTTTATCTATGAGGTAACTTTAGAAAAAGATGGCAATTCCGTTGTGGTAAGGAAGACATATAAAGATTATTGATTTTGGTAAGTCAGTAGCTTGTAAAATTCATTCAATCCTCTCTTTTCCGATTTTTTCCCTACCTTAAAATCTATATTTTAAATTCTATGAATCGCCCAGAAAACCTCAGCCAGCTACAAGACACAACTAAAATTTGGGACATTGCCGTCATAGGCGGAGGCTCTTCTGGATTAGGAGTGGCCTTGGATGCCATCTCAAGAGGTCTGTCGGTCGTTCTTTTTGAAAAAGCTGATTTTGCCAAAGGTACCTCAAGTCGAAGTACCAAACTCGTACATGGAGGAGTGAGGTATCTTGCTCAGGGCGATGTGGGGTTAGTGTTCGAAGCACTCAAAGAGCGTGGTAAGCTATTGCAAAATGCCCCTCACTTAGCCCATGACCAACCTTTTATTATCCCGATTTATACCTGGAAGGACCGCATGATGTATAGTGTCGGCCTGAAGGTTTACGATTGGATGTCTGGCAGATTGAGTCTTGGCAAGTCAGAATTTATTTCTGTTGAAGAAACTCTCAGACGTCTTCCGGGACTCAAACCTGATGGTCTTTATGGTGGAGTGGTTTATCACGATGGACAGTTTGATGACGCAAGACTAGCACTGAATATTGCCCAGTCGGCAGATGAAGCTGGCACCTGCGTGTTGAATTATGTCAGTGTGAACAGTTTGGTGAAAAATGAAGCTGGAAAGATTACCGGATTGAATGTTTCGGATAAACTGACCAAGGAAAAATATTTAGTCAATGCAAAAATGGTAGTGAACGCCACCGGAGTTTTTGCGGATAAAATTTTACAGATGGATAATCCTGAGGCTGCAAGAATGATTCAGCCTAGTCAAGGAATTCATTTGGTTTTAGATCTTGATTTTCTAGGTGGAAAAGACGCCCTGATGATCCCTGAAACGAAAGATGGAAGAGTACTTTTTGCTGTTCCATGGCATGGAAAGCTCGTGGTAGGAACTACCGACACGCTTCGTGAAAAGCCAAAATTAGAACCTGAGGCACTTCAGAAAGAAATCGATTTTGTGCTGGAAACTGCTGCAGGATATTTGGCTAAAAAACCTACAAGAGCAGATGTAAAGTCGGTTTTCGCAGGCCTTAGACCACTTGCTAGACCAAAAGAAGGAAGTACGAAAACCAAAGAGATTTCACGCTCTCATAAAGTGATTTTATCAGAAAGCGGATTGGTTACTTTGACTGGAGGGAAGTGGACTACATTCCGGAAAATGGGTGAAGATACAGTGGAGTATTTCACAAAAGTCACTGGTGAAAAACTGAGAGACAGTAAGTCTCTGGATATGAAAATCCATGGGGCAACCAACCGTGTTCCTGAAGGTCACTGGGGAATTTATGGGTTTGATGCCAAGCCTATCCAAGACCTTATAAAGGAAAACGAAACTTGGGAAGCAAAGCTGCATCCTGATTTCCCCAATATAGAGGCAGAAGTGATCTGGGCTGTGCGTGAAGAGATGGCGGTGAAGGTGGAGGATGTATTGGCCAGGAGAATAAGAATGCTATTCCTAGATGCACAGGCTTCCATAGATTCGGCTCCTACAGTAGCTAGGTTGATGGCTGCTGAATTGGAGAAAGACGAAGCATGGATAGAATCTGAATTGGCTGACTTTAATAGGACAGCTTCGAAATATTTGATTAAAAAATAACCCACAAATAACCCAAAATGAGCCAAAATAATACCTATATAATGGCTCTAGACCAAGGTACTACAAGTTCTAGAGCCATTCTTTTTGATAAAAAAGGCAAGATTATCTCAGTCGCCCAAAAGGATTTTAAGCAACATTTCCCCAAAGCAGGTTGGGTAGAACATGATCCGGATGAAATCTGGACTTCCCAGTCATCTGTGATGATAGAATCCCTGGTCAATAAAAAAATCAAAGCAAATCAGGTGGCTGCCATTGGTATCACCAATCAGCGGGAAACGACTATCGTTTGGGATAGAAAAACAGGCAAAGCGATTTATAACGCCATTGTCTGGCAAGATCGCCGAACTGCCAATTACTGTAACGAGCTGAAGGATAAGGGACATTCTGAAATGGTAGTTTCCAAGACAGGTTTGATCATTGACGCGTATTTTTCTGCCACCAAAATCAAATGGATTCTAGATAATGTAGATGGAGCAAGAAAAAAAGCTGAAGCTGGTGAACTTGCTTTTGGAACGGTAGATTCCTGGCTGATTTGGAACCTCACTTCCGGCAAGACGCATATCACAGATATCACAAATGCCAGCCGTACCATGCTTTTCAATATTCATTCGCAGGAATGGGATCAAGAGTTGATGGATTTGTTTGAGATTCCTGCATCGCTTTTACCAGACGTAAAATCCTGCAGCGAAGTCTATTGCGAAACTGCTGGAGATGTCTTAAGCGTAAAAATCCCAATCGCTGGAATTGCCGGGGATCAGCAGGCTGCCCTTTTCGGGCAACTTTGCACCGAGCCGGGCATGGCAAAAACCACCTATGGTACGGGATGCTTTTTGGTCATGAATACCGGCTCTGAAGCGGTCAGATCAAAGAATCAATTGCTTACTACTGTTGCATGGAAAATCGGAGACGAGATCAATTATGCCTTGGAAGGTTCAGTATTTATTGGCGGAGCAGCTATTCAATGGCTTAGAGATGGAATAGGACTTTTGGGTCATGCGAGAGAAAGTGAGCGTTTGGCAGAAAGTATAGATGGAAATGATGGGGTTTACTTCGTTCCTGCACTTTCAGGTTTGGGGGCGCCGCATTGGGATCAAAATGCCAGAGGAGCTTTTTTTGGAATCACCAGAGGTACAGAGAAAGCGCATATGGCTAGGGCGGCTTTGGAAGCAATTGCTTACCAAGTTTATGATGTGCTAAAAGCTATGGAAAAGGATGCCGGCAAGCCAACCAAAGAACTTCGTGTAGACGGTGGGGCTACAGCCAATAATTTTCTGATGCAGTTTCAGGCAAACTTGCTGGATTGCGAAATCAAACGACCAGAGATTATCGAGACCACAGCTATTGGAGCAGCATTTTTGGCGGGCTTAGCAATTGGGTTTTGGGAGGATCGAGATGAAATCCAAGAGCTATGGAATGCTGATAAAAGCTTTACTCCAAGTATGGAAAAAACAGATCGAGATAAATTGATACATTTTTGGCACAAAGCGGTGGAGCGCTCAAAAAACTGGGTTGAATAATGAATGTATATCTAGCAGAATTAATAGGAACAGGTCTGTTACTATTATTGGGTTCAGGAGTTGTTGCGAACATGCTTTTACCAAAAACCAAAGGTCATGGTGGAGGAATCATGGAGATTAGTACGGCTTGGGCTTTGGCAGTTTATGTTGGGGTAGTGGTAGCAGGGCCATACAGTGGCGCGCACTTGAATCCAGCGGTAACTATCGGCCTCGCTTTGACAGGGCAATTTGAATGGGCGATGGCGCCGGGATATATTATTGCTCAGGTTTTGGGGGCAATGATTGGAGTTGGAATAGCTTGGCTGTTCTATAAGGATCATTACGATGCTTCGGATGATGCAGGATTGAAGGCTGCGCCATTTGGCACTTCTCCTGCGATAAGAAACCTGCCTTTAAATTTCTTTTCGGAGGTAGTTGGGACTTTTGTCCTGATTTTAGTGATCCTCTATAACGATGGAGTCGAAATAGGAGACAGCAATAAAACTCCGATAGGCATGGGTTCTCTGGGAGCAATTCCCGTTGCATTTTTGGTTTGGGTAATTGGCTTGGCTTTAGGAGGAACTACTGGTTATGCCATCAACCCTGCCCGTGATTTTGGTCCAAGACTCATGCACTCCATTTTGCCGATAAAAGACAAAGGAAGTTCTGATTGGGGTTATTCCTGGGTCCCTGTTTTAGGACCAATTGTAGGTGCGGCTTTGGCTGCAGGACTATATTTGGTGGCGGGATCTTGATTAATTCTGGAAATTATCTTCGAATACTAAATCCCATTTTATCGGCAAAAATGTAATTTCAGTGATCGTAATCACCAGAAATACGTCTATTTGGTGATTACGATCACCGAATATCCGTTTCTAATGAGAAAAGCCTGAAATCTGGTAAGATTTCAGGCTTTTCTCATTTTGATTAAATAAAGATTATTTCAATATCTCCCGGGCAATTACCATCTTTTGTATTTCAGAAGTTCCTTCGCCAATCGTACAAAGCTTGGAGTCACGGTAGAATTTCTCCACTGGATAGTCTTTGGTAAAACCATATCCACCAAAGATTTGGACCGCATCATTGGAAACGGACACAGCCACTTCAGAAGAAAAATATTTTGCTTGAGCTCCAGCCAAAGTCACTTTTTCTCCTCGGTTTTTGAGATCAGCGGCTTTAAAGATTAACAGGCTGGAAGCCTCAACCTGAGTTGCCATATCAGCAAGCTTAAAGGAAATGCCTTGAAAGGAGCTGATAGGCTTATTGAATTGATGTCTTTCTTTTGAATATTGAATAGATGCTTCCAATGCTCCTTCGGCAATACCTTGGCCTAATGCTGCAATGGAAATTCTCCCACCATCCAGAATCTTCATGGATTGAATAAAGCCATCTCCAACTTCGCCTAATACCTGACTTTCGTGAACAATGCAATCATCGAAAAGCATCTCAGCAGTTTCCGAAGCGCGCATACCCAGCTTATCTTCTTTTCTTCCGCCTTTGAATCCTGAAGTGCCTCGCTCTACGATAAAGGCAGTCATTCCATGGGAATCACCGATTTCACCAGTTCGTGCGATCACTACAGCTACGTCGCCAGAGACACCATGTGTAATGAAGTTTTTAGCACCGTTGATAATCCAAGAATCACCTTCTTTCTTGGCGACAGTTCTCATATTACCGGCATCAGAACCGGTATTGGGCTCTGTCAAGCCCCAAGCGCCTAGCCATTCGCATGTGGCAAGTTTGGGCAAGTATTTTTTCTTTTGCTCTTCATTTCCAAACATCATAATATGCCCAGAACAAAGCGAATTATGAGCTGCCATAGAGAGGCCTATAGATGGGTCAAGCTTGGAAAGCTCCACGATAGCGGTGACATATTCTAAGTATCCAAAACCAGAGCCTCCATATTCAGTAGGAATCAAAACTCCCATGAGTCCGAGTTCGCCTAATTTTTTAAAAAGATCTATGGGGAAATGCGACCTATCATCCCAATCCTTGCGAAAAGGGGTGATTTCTTTGGCTCCAAAATCACGAATCATCTCTGCGATCATTCGCTGATTTTCATTTTGATTAAAATCTAACATGTTTAGCTATTTGGGTTTATCGTCTCTTATTAAGAACCCTAAGATTCAGAAATAGTTTGGAATCAGCAAATTGAAGGATTCCATACTAAATTTTATTTTTAACTCTTTCTCAATCAGATAAATAAGCTTAGAGAGAAATAATCTTAGTATTCTATCTTCATTTAAATTAAACTCCACTTATAATAGAACCTTGCTAGAGAAATTTTTTTTGACTTATTTCCCACCAAACCAATTGTTTATGAATTCATTTTACCGGTTCCTTGGAGTTTTTTCTATTCTTCTATATACGCAGTTTCTCTCTGCGCAGACAACTTCAGAGTTGTTAGACAGCCTCAAAACGGAACTTTCTAAAGCTAAAACCGCCAATGATCGTTCTTTAATACTCTCAGAACTGACTTGGTATTATGTGCCAGTTTCTCAGGATACGGCAATTCTATTTGGAGAGGAAAACATTAAAGTAGCAAAGTCACTCGATGATGCCGCCGTGCTTAGCCAGGCTTACAGCGATTTGGCTTATGCAAATATGGAAAAAGGTGAGTTGATAGAAGCAAAGAAGAATTATCAAGAAGCCTTGAAATTACGCTATCAAACGGGTGATTCTACAAAAATTTACGGCACGATTACAAATCTTGGATCAGTGTATCAGCGTGATTTCCAATCGGACTCTGCCATGGTGAATTACCTTAAAGCTCTAAGTTTTTTTGAACGGACTGGGAATGAGCGTAATGCTGACTTTGTGCGAAATAACATTGGTGTGATTTATCTGGAAATGAGGAATTATCCCAAGGCTTTGGAGATACTGCAGAAGGTCGCAGAATATAGGAAGGCTCAGAATGTAGACTACTTATATGCTTCTACACTTACCAACATTGCCAGTATTTATAAAAACCTAAAGGACTATCAGAACTCAGAAAAAACTTATTTAGAAGCATTGCAGATTTTCATAGAAGAGGGTGATGACTACTACACCGCGACTACTTATAATAATCTTGCAACCCTCTACAATGCCCAAAAATATAGCAAGCTTGCCATTTCCTTTGCAGAAAAGGGATTGGAACTCGCAGCTCAGGTAGGGGCAGATTACGACTATGCTTTATTGGAATCAAATCTTGCGCAGTCTTACCATGACCTCAAAGATTACCCTCAATCCCGGGAGTTTTACCTACGTGCTTTGTCCCACTTCAAAGCCCAAAATGCGGAAGATGATATAGCTACCATGTATCTTTTGATGTCCCCAGTGTATGCAGCGCTGGGTATGCCTGACAGCTCGGCGTATTACACTCAAGCCTATTCTGATCTGAACAAGAAGCTTACCGAGCAGGAAATACAGCAGCTCACGTCTGATCTGGAAGCTCGCTACCAGTCTGAGCAAAAGGATGCTGCTATTTCCCGACAGCGACTCGAACTTCGAAATAAGAATTTTCAGCTTTACGGATCTTTGGTTTTAGCAGTAGTCTTGGGTGTAGTAGGATACTTGCTTTACAGCCAGCAAAAACTTAAGAATCGTCAGCTAGCTCAGGAAGGGGAGTTGAAAATTGCTTTGGCACAAATAGAAACGCAGAATAAACTTCAGGAACAGCGGATGTTGATTTCGAGAGATCTTCATGACAATATCGGTGCGCAACTTACTTTTATCATTTCTGCAATCGAAAATCTCAAGTACTTTGACCCGATCAAGGATACGCTTTCTCATAGATATGACTCCATTGCAGATTTCACCAAGCAAACTATTACCGAGCTGCGGGACACGATCTGGGCGATGAACTCAGGACAAATTACCTTGGGTCAGCTTTCCGCTAGAATTTCAGATTACCTAGAGAGAGCTGGAGTTTCTACACGCGGAATCACCTTTGATTTTGATATAGAAAAAAGTCTGGATCCCAATTTTAGCATGGTTTCATCGGAAGGAATTCAGATTTACAGAATAGTACAGGAGGCGATACAAAATGCTCTCAAATATGCTTATCCTAGCCAAATTACTGTGGCTGTAGCTCAGATTGGTAAGGGTTTCCAACTGGTGGTAAAGGATGATGGGACAGGGTTTGAAGAGTCACAGGTGAAGGCTGGAAATGGGTTGTACAATATGCGAAAGCGTGCCGAAGAGCTTGGAGGAAAGCTCGAGATACAATCAAAAACCGGCAAAGGCACATACGTTACTCTTTTAATTCCGAAAAAGTAAGGTTCGATCCTGAAAGGATTTGATGGGATGAAGCTGGCTATATAGTCCATTTGCCGTATTACCTTGAGCTGTTGGATTAGCTAGTTTTGAAATGCTCCATCTTTTCATCTTTTAATGGTCTTATCCATTTTTGAAAATCATTTACTAAGCCTATTAGTGCTTTTGGTTTTGGGCAGTATTGTACTGCTCCATTACTTGCTTTTCCGTGAATATAGGAGGCAGGATAAGATTCAGAATAAAAGACTTCAGGAAATGGAAGGCTTGGTTCAAAACGAAATAAAACGCTCCCAAGGACTAAGCAATCAAGTAGGAGAGCTCTCCCAAATCAAAGAAAAAACACAGGAACAGTTAGATTTAATAAAGCTTCAAGTCGAGGCAGTAAAGAAGGATTCTGAAAATTGATAGAATGCAAACCAAGCTAAAATGTATTTGTTAATAGTGCGTTTGCCGTATTCTTTACTAGTCCGTATTGATTGATTTTTGATTATCCAAAATCAACCAAAAGCAAATGAAAAACTCCAGGCTATTATTATTCCTTTTTCTCTCACTTTCCATCCTAGCTACTTCCTGCTCAAAAGACGACGATGATCCGGAAGTAGGGGGTTGTAGTACAGTGTGTACAGGAACTATTGCAAGTGGAGAGACCGCAGGAACAGTGGCGCCTTCTATTGTGGGAAAATATTCATTGACCATGCAATACGCTGCTGCCAACAGCCCTTTTCCTGATGGCACAGTTGGTGAATTTGAAGTGTATTCTGATAATAAACTTTACGCTAAGATCGGTGACAAATGTGTGACGATCAGTAACCCAATTCAAAGTGGTACTGCTGAAGTTGTATTCAAAGACAACTGCGTATTCAATCTTAAATTTGGTGTTTCAGAGAAAAATGGAGGTGGCTTAAATGAAATTAATATTGGAAGCAACACAGAGTTTTTAGGGCAATTTCACCTATAATTATTTACGAAAATAGGTCTGTTAACAGAAAAGGCAGGAGCTAACTCAGAGCTCCTGCCTTTTTACTGCTTGTGATTTTGTTTTACCAGAAGATCGGCCCTTTTCCTAAGTACTTTTCAGCTATCGGCAAATAGTAGTCCTTCACATCTTCCAAATCATAGATCTTTGGAGACTTAGTGTACAAATCATATTGGTTAAAATCCAGAATCCACTCTTTGACCTTTGCATCTTGCGGAGCTTCAAATTGGGAGTAACTTCCGCCATTGTGCCAAGGGTAAAAAGAGTGATAGCGAACCATAGCCATTCCAGCTTCAGGGATCGTATTTTCTGAGTGATTGTTTAAAACTTGATAAAAATATTCATCATGTCCCCATGCTAACTGGAGATTGTCCAAGCCACAGCCTTTTTCATAAACTCCCAATTCAGTATTGTAGCGAGGATCTTTCATGTCAGGATTTAGCTCATTGAATTCAGGGTAAACGCAGGTATCCGGTAGTTTTGCTCCAACCACAAACACGTCTCCAACCAGCCCCCATTGCTCGTCCTGGCTCGTTCCGTCCTTATCAGACCCGAACAGATACATCACTTTGCCGAGATCGTGAATCAAACCGACCAACTGCATCCAGTCAGGACGATTGTCAGCACGTAAGGCTTCTGCAGATTGAATTAAATGCTGCACATTAGGCAAATCAAGGTCTGGATCGCTGACGTCAATGAGTGCATTGAGCTTTTCCATCGCATCCCAAAGGTTCATCGGCTTGTCAAACGTTAGATATTTTGACTTCATCCGCTGCACATAATCGTAAGTTTGATACATGCGCATTTTTCTGTAATGCTCTTTCACGGCAGCTTTGATGTCTGCCTTGTTATAATTTCTGAATTCCTTTTCTGTAGTTTCCATAGCCTTAAGCAATTGTACCTAAAATTACATAAATAATTACTGTGATTGCAATCAAAATCCAGCCCAGCATTGTGGCATGTTTCCAAGGAACAATGCTGAGTTTGCCTGAATCTACCATTACAAATGGATTTTTTACTGGAAATTGAGCAGATACCAAATGCATCACAATTAGATTGAGTATAAACTCTATTCCCCAAATATGAACGAAATGGATGTTGACTTTAAGTATCAAATCCATCAAAATGTAGAATGCTAAGCCGAAAACCAATCCTGCTTTGGCACCAGCAGCAGATACTTTTGGGAAAAAGAATCCTGCGATAATCACGGTAGCCATCGGGATAAAGAAGATGCCATTTAGCTGTTGCAAAAGCTGATAAAGCCCTGCCGGTGCATTGGCCACAAAAGGTGCAACTAGAATAGAAACAATCGCCAAAATTGCTGAAACCCACTTTCCTATTCGGACGAGTTGGCCTTCCTTAGCTGATTTCTTGATATAAACTTTAAAAATATCTAGGCTGAAAATAGTCGCTGCGCTATTCAAAGCACTATTGAACGTGCTCAAAATCGCCCCCATGATCACCGCTACAAAGAACCCTGTCATCCACGGCGGAAGCACACGCTTGACCAGCTCTGGATAGACGCTATCCTGGGAATCAAAAAGCGTATCACCGAAATAATAGAAGCCTATAATCCCAGGAAGGACAATCACAAGTGGGATCAGGATTTTCAAAATTCCTGTAAATAATAATCCCTTTTGCGCTTCTTTCAGACTCACCGCTCCTAGTGCTCGCTGCACAATGGATTGATGCATGGTCCAGAAATACAATTGATTGATGATCAGTCCGGTGAAAAGCACTTCGAAAGGAAGAATGGAATCTCTGGATCCCGGACCGATCGAAGGTTCCTTGCTGATCACATTAAACTTCTCGGGAGCATTATTAAAGACCTTCACCAAGCCATCTATTACATTTCCATCTCCAATATCCCAAAGTGCAAAAATAGGAACAAGCAAACCGGCGATCAGCAAGCCGAAGCCATTGATGGTGTCAGTGTAAGCGACCATTTTTAAGCCTCCAAAAATCGCATAAACTGCTCCGATTACTCCCACCACGACTACTGTAAGCCAAATTCCTTCTTTTTGTGTGATCCCGAGTGTTTCCGAAATCCCAAAAATTGATTCAATATTTATCGCTCCTGTATAAAGTACAATTGGGAGTAAAGTGACGACAAATGATGTGATAAGTAAAAGCGAAATCAGCGCCTGCGTCATTTTATCATACCTTTTTTCCAAAAACTCAGGAATGGTAGTCAATCCCATTCTCAGGTATTTTGGGATAAAGTACAGTGCACCGATCACCAAAGCGATGGCTGAAGTGACTTCCCAAGCGATAATGATCGCTCCGTTTTTATAGGCTGATCCATTCATTCCTACCAGGTGCTCGGTGGAAATATTGGTCAGCAACATGGAACCGGCGATGACTACGCCGGTCAAACTTCGACCACCTAGAAAATACCCGTCTTGGGTGGCGAGATTTTGCTTGCGAAGCATCCACGTGGAGTAGATAGCTACGAAGCCTGTGAATGCTAGAAAACTGAAAAGAGTAAGCAATTATTTTGGGTTGTGTGGGTTTATTGAAATTGTATTCTGGAAAAATAGGAAAATAGAACGGGTAGACAAAAGTTCCGGTGTTATCTAATGATCAATAGCAAATTTCCCTTTTGATGAAGTTAAAGTGTCAAACACAAGGTTAGGTCTATTCTGAAAAATGATACTTACCTCATTCAGGATTCTTTGGTCCCTACAGACATTTTTGGTTTAATGAGATGGATTAATGATATTGAAGTAGGTTTCTTTGGATTAAAAACTATAGTCATAAGGAATTTCATTACTGCTTTTATCTGAAATAGTCCAATTTTTTCTTCTATCCTATGGTAGCAACACTCAAAATAGAGCAATCTCAAAGGGTTGTAAATATCGTTTTCCAAATTCTTTTAATCCTTATTCTCATCTTTGGAAATATTTCTACAATAGCTATTCCTCGAGGGATCATTGGATGGCAGATTTCCCATTTTTTCTTGATCGCTGTAGCGGATTTTTATGTAGATGACTTCCGGGAACCAAAATTAAAATACAGTCTATTGCTATATGCTGCTTTTGCAGTTTTTATCCTATTTAGTCTTTCTGAAAATGTTTTTGATAAACTCTATATTCGTTTGCATGGTGCCATCCTGATTTTAGGGAATCTATTAGGGAGGAAGATAGATAGGCCGTTTTGGAAGCATATTACGGTAGTGTATTTGCTGATCCTCTGCGTGTATGAATATCGCAACAATGAAATGACGCAGGATTTAATAACTATCAGTGCCTACTCGGTTGTTGCAATTTTGATTTTAGGTTTGGTTGAAAAACTTTCCGAGCGTCATAAGAATTTTTGGATGCTGCATTCAAGTTTATTATTTGTTTGGATTATTTATCAAGGGCCATATTACAGAGAAGCATTTGTGTTTTTAATAGGAGGTACAGCCTACGAATTGACGAAGCTTTTTATCAATGAGCTGGGATTCAATTTTGTTTTTAAAAAGGATAAAGGAAGTATGGGCTAACCTGATGACGATTGGTTTTATAGCTCTTTTGATTTCCAGTTTTAAATTCAGGATGCATTACTTTAGTGAATTCAATTAGCTGACGATAATGAAAAAAATAATGAAAACTGCTTCCTTAATTATATTGATGTTCTTGGCTTCCCTGAGCAGCTTTGCTCAAGATATCACCGGCCAGTGGAATGGAGCACTGAAAGTTCAGACTGTCCAGCTTCGGTTGGTTTTTAATATTGAAAAATCAGAAAGCGGCTATAGCGCGACCATGGACAGTCCTGATCAAGGTGCATTTGGGATTCCAGTGACTTCAACCAGTTTTGAAGATGGTACACTGAAAATCTCGATTACCAACGCCAATATAAAGTACGAGGGAACACTAGGTGATGACAATGTTATCATCGGGGTATTTACTCAGGCGGGTCAGGCCTTTCCTATGAATCTGTCCAGAGAGGAAATAGAAAAAGTAGTAGCAAAAAGACCACAGGAGCCTCAAAAACCATTTCCTTACCGCTCTGAAAATGTGATTTTTGATAATAAACAGGCGGAAATATTACTGGCTGGTACACTTACGATGCCCGAGCAAGACGGGATATACCCAGCGGTGGTGCTGATCTCAGGGTCTGGTCCGCAAAATCGTGATGAAGAATTAATGGGGCATAAGCCTTTTTTGGTTTTGTCAGACTATCTGACTAGAAATGGGATTGCTGTTTTGCGCTTTGATGATCGAGGCACGGCAGCTTCCACAGGTGACTTCAGTGCTGCTACTTCTGTTGACTTTGCTACTGATGTAGCTTCGGCTGTGCAGTATTTGCAGTCAAGACCGGAGATAGACAAAAGTAAAATAGGTCTTGTCGGGCATAGTGAGGGCGGGATCATCGCGCCTATGGTGGCGGGAGATTCTGATGACATTGACTTTATCGTGTTGCTTGCGGGGACTGGAATTCGTGGAGATAAACTACTTCTTGCGCAACAAACACTGATCGGGGAAGCTGCCGGGATGAGCCCCAATCAGCTTGAAGAAAATGAGATGATCAGCAGGAAAGCTTTTGAAATCATGGTCAAAGATCAAAGCGATGAGGAACTTGAAAATGGTATCAAAGCCTACATGACTCAGGTGTTTCGCAATATCCCGGTAGAAAATGTGCCCGGAGGTATGACCGAGGCGGAGTTTGTTGCAGCTCAAGTGACCCAACTCACCAGTCCTTGGATGCAATATTTTATCAAGTATGATCCAGCTCCAGCTTTGGAAAAGGTAAGCTGTCCGGTGTTGGCGATCAATGGAGAAAAAGACCTCCAAGTCCCACCGAAGGAGAACTTGGAAGCAATCAAAGCTGCCTTAGCAAAAGGAGGAAATACGAACGTGACTACGGTGGAACTGGCCGGGCTGAATCACTTATTCCAGGAAGCTGAGACTGGCTCACCTAGCGAGTATGCTGAGATAGAGCAGACCTTCTCACCAAAGGCGCTTGAGGTGGTCACGAATTGGATCAAGGAGCAGGTGAAGTAATTAACTCCATAAATAGCTTCTGACTTATGTTGATATAGCAAAATCTTTGCTTGTCGGCGGTACCTCCTTCTTCCCCTTCAGCCCCACTTTCCACATGCCATGTACATCCACGGCGAAGGTGCCGAATTCCTCTACGACCTTGCCTCGCATTTTGTAAAATCCTTGGCCCTGAAAAGGAAAGCGCTTCAACGAAGGAGGAAAATGCACCGTGTCCAGCCAGTCTCCCTTGGGATCTAGAAAAGTCCCAAAAGCCATGTGCTCCCGGTGTATCGTTCGTACGTCTTTCGTGACTACGAGTCGACCGAGAACTTCCACATTTTTCCCTAATAACTGTGGAAGCTGCTCTGCCAGAACAGTTCCTTTGCCATCGTGAGCACAAAGACGGAACATGTCCGTAAGCGCAAAACCCAGCACATTGATCTCGTCTAGCGCGTCTTCCAGCGGGTAATCAGGAAAATCCGGTAGGGTAAAATCCATGGGAGGTTCCTTGAAAAGCGCCGGAGAATCAGGAATAGACGTGAGATGTTTTTGGGCGAAATTGGCTTTCCAAAGCAGTTTTTTCTTTCCCAAACCTGTAAACTCAAATGCCCCCACACTGATCAGAATATTCAGTTGCTCCGGACCGGCATGCGTGCGCTCGATAAAATCCTCCAAACCCAGGTAATCTCCATTGGCCTGCCTTTCTTCCAAGATCAAATCGCAGAGCTTCTTTTCCAATTGCTGTACATGGATCAAGCCTACGAAGACCTCCTCCCGAATGATGTTGGTTAGGTACTCACTACGATTGACACAGGGTGGGTTGACCTTTGCTCCGGTGCGTTTGAGTTCATGGAAATAGAATTCGGTGCTGTAAAATCCTCCAAAGTTATTGATCACCGCCACCATAAATTCCATGGGGAAATAGGTCTTCAGGTACAGACTCTGGTAGCTTTCCACTGCAAAAGAAGCTGAGTGCGCCTTGGAAAAGGAATAGCCGCCGAAAGATTCCATTTGCCTCCAAACTTCCGCTGCGACGGTGTCATCATGCCCAAGTTTGGTGCAGTTTGCAAAGTACTTTTCCTTGATCTCATTGAAGCGATTGTGCGATCTGTACTTGCCCGACATGGCCCGACGCAGAATATCCGCCTCGCCCATATCCAGTCCTGCGAAGTGATGTGCAACCTTGATCACATCTTCCTGATACACCATCACGCCGAAGGTTTCTTCCAGCAGTTCCTTCATTTTAGGATGCAGGTAGATGATCTTTTCGGGATCGTGAAATCGCTCGATGTATTGCTTCATCATCCCCGACTGCGACACGCCTGGTCGTATGATGGAACTGGCCGCTACCAGTGTGAGGTAATCGTCACATTTGAGTTTGGTGAGGAGCTGGCGCATGGCCGGACTCTCGATGTAAAAGCAGCCGATCGTATCTGCTTTCCGGATTTGCTCGGCGACTTTGAGGTCGCTCATGAACTCTTCTACCCGATGGATATCGATGTCGATTCCCCGGTTTTGCTTCACCAGTCGGATGGCTTCCTTGATATGTCCCAATCCGCGCTGACTGAGGATGTCAAGTTTGAACAGGCCGATTTTCTCTGCCAAAAACATATCGATCTGTGCCGTGCAAAAGCCCTTTGGAGGAAGTTCGTTGACCGTGTATTGATAGATAGGCTTCTCGGAAATCAGCATCCCGCCCGGGTGAATGGAAAGGTGATTCGGGAAATTCTCCAGCAACTGTCCGTACTTCAGAATCGTGCGCTGGATTTTATCCTCATTCATCGGCTGATCCTTGCCTCGGACGAGTTGGTCGATTTCTTCTTTTGGCAGACCAAAAACTTTCCCCAACTCACGGATCACGGCTCTGCGCTGAAAGGTGCTGTACATTCCCAGCAGGGAAACATGATCTTTGCCGTAACGCTTGAAAATGTAATCGATCACTTCATCCCGGTCTTTCCAGGAGAAATCTATGTCAAAATCCGGAGGGGAAGTCCGGTGAGGGTTGAGAAATCGCTCGAAATACAAGTCGAGTTTGATCGGATCCACATCGGTGATTTTCAGGCAATAAGCTACAATGGAATTGGCGCCACTTCCTCGCCCTACGTAGTAAAAGCCACGATTTTGCGCATAGCGGATCACGTCCCAAACGATCAGGAAATACGCATTGAAATTTAGATCATTGATGATTTTCAGTTCTTTGATTACCCGTGCTTTGGCTACAGGATTATTGCCATAGCGATAGTGAAAGCCTTCCATGGCAAGCTTTTCCAATAAAATCCGGTCGTCTTCCCCGCTCGCGCTGTAGTGTTTTTTGTTTTTGTCAGTGCTCAGCTCTGTTTTGATTTCACAGGACTCGATCAGCTGTAGCGTGTTGCTGATCATTCCGGGAAAATTCCGAAAAGCACTCATCAACGCTGCTTCCGAGACAAACATTTCATCCGGGGAGGCAAAGTCATTTTCTCCCAGTTTACTGATCAGCGTATTTTTGCCGATGGCTCGAAGCAAACGATGAATATTGAAAGCCGTTTTGTCTTGAAAAGTCACCGGATGTCGGATGATGTATTTCTTGGGAAAGGCTTCCACCTCCTGCTTTTTCAGGCGATTCAGCTCGCTCGCCAATACGCCGATGAATTCATGTTCTTTTAGGTTTTGCGCAGCAAAGCTTCCAAACGGATAAATAATCAGTACCTCTGAAAAGCAGTCAGGTCGCTCAGGGAAAGCTAATTCCTGCTGTAAATGCTGAGACAAAAACCGATTGATTTCAAGAAGTCCCGCATCATTTTTCGCCAATAAGGTATAGCAGAAAACATCGGCGTTTCGGATTTCTGTTCCGACAATGGGTTTGATGTTTTTTACCCTACAGAAATCCACGAAATCCCAGCTGTCTGCCGTGCTGTTGATATTGGTGAGGCCAAGAGAGGAAAGGCCGCGCTCGGCTGCAGCATCCACGAGTTTCTCGGTGCTGAAGGTACCGTAGCGGTAGCTGAACCAGGTTTTACAAGTAATAAACATTTTAGGCGCGGGTTAGGGTGATGGCTCGAGTGAGGCTTTTTTCGCCGTAGCGGTTTTTGATCCAGTCGATGGCTTGGTACAGGTTTACACCTTCTTCGGTGTCTTGGAAAAGGTCGATCTGCTGATTTCCCTGTACGAGATGACTGACTTTTACACCGACCAGCCGCACGAGCATTCTCCGGTCATAGAGCTTGGCAAAGAGTTCCTTGGCTCTTTCCAGCAGTACTTCATCCGAACTGGTGTACGATATAATGCATTGACGGCTGACCGTGTCGAAATTTGCATAGCGGAGCTTTACCGTGATGCAGCCACAGAGCTTGCGTTTTTGGCGAAGCTCAAAGCCGACTTTCTCCGTCATTCGCACGAGCTGGCTATTGAGAAAAGCCATGTCGATGGTGTCCGACTCAAAGGTGTTTTCCGTGCCAATGCTCTTTTGCTCGGTGTATGGAATGACCGGTGATTCGTCAATTCCATTGGCTTTTCGGGAAAGGTCGATTCCCCATTTTCCCAGGAGATTTTGCATCATTCGGGGTGGGATTTCGCTGAGTAAGCGGATGTTTTCCACACCCATTCGCTCCAATAATGTGGAGGTTTTTTCGCCTATACCCGGCATTCTTCGAATTGGAAGTGGTGCTAGGTAGGGTTTCTCTTTGCCGAAAGGAATAGTCGTCTGCCCGTTCGGTTTGGCGTCATGGGTGGCAACTTTGGATACGAGTTTGTTCACGGCCAAAGCGCAGGAAATCGGTAAGCCAGATTCCTTGACGATCTTTTCGCGCAGTTCTTTGGTGAATTTTTCGCAGCCAAAAAAGCGATCCATTCCTGTCATATCGATGTAAAATTCATCGATGGAAGCCTTCTCCATCAGCGGAACCTGTTCCTGAATGACTTCCGTGACCAAGCGCGACTGCTGGCTGTAGCTGTCATGATCGCCTTTGATATAAAATGCCGAAGGGCAAAGTCTCCGCGCCAGCTTCATAGGCATGGCGGAATGCACACCGAATTTCCGCGCCTCGTAACTGCACGAAGCCACTACTCCCCGGTCGGAACTGCCGCCGATGATGACGGGTTTTCCCTTTAGCGCTTCGTTTTTCAACCGCTCCACAGACACAAAAAACGTGTCCAGATCCAAATGCACGATATGCCTTTCCATTTCTCAGATTACTTGCTATATTTGATAGTATTAGTATCATTTTATTGTCATTAATTGTATCGAATAAAAATGGGAAGTCAAAGCTTTTTCTGGGCGGGCAATCTGAAATTTCTCAGAAAGCGACGCAAATTGAGTCAGGATATGCTGGCTGAAAATCTTGGCATGACTCGCGCCAAACTGAATGCGCATGAAAATGGACATAGCAAGTCACCGGCAATCGAGGATTTGTTGTTGTGTGCGGATTATTTCAGGATGAGTGTGGATACGCTGCTTCGGGTGGATTTGTCCAAACTAAGTGAACTGAAGATCCGTGATCTGGAAGCTGGAAATGATGTGTTTCTGAGTGGTTCGAAAGTTCGGATTCTCGCCACCACTGTGAGCTCAAGTAATGAAGACAACATAGAACTTGTTCCGATCAAAGCCAAAGCAGGGTATTTGGGCGGTTTTGGAGATCCGGAGTATTTGAGCACACTGCCGGTGTTCAATTTGCCAAATCTGTCAAAGGATAAAAAATACCGCATGTTCCAAACCGAAGGGGATAGCATGTTGCCGATAGCAGATGGGGCTTATGTGATTGGTTCGTATTTGTCCGAGTGGAGGCTAGCCAAAGAAACTCCCTGCGTGGTGGTGACGGCAAGTGAGGGGGTCAGTTTTAAGATGTTAAGTTTTCAGGCGGAGGAGAGAAGCTTTTTGCTTCGTTCGCTAAATCCAATTTACACTCCTTATAGGGTTCCTGCAGAGGAAATCCGTGAGATATGGAAGTTTGAATATTATATGAGTGATGAGTTTCCGCAGGAGCCGCTGACGTTGCAACAAGTTGGGATTGAAATTTCGGAGATTAATAGGAAGTTGGGGTTGATGCAGAAGGGAGGGGAGCTTTGAGAGATTATTTCTCGCGACGACGCAGCGAATGAGTTAACCTTTGAGGTCTTTTTTTGACCTCGAAGGTTTCGTCTAGATGATTAATCTCCCGCTCCCGACAGCTGTACGGGAGGCGCGAAGGCAGGTTTTTTGAGGATATATTTTTTAATACAGATCCTGCCTTTGGCACTCTTTGGTTAAGATGATCATCCTAAACCCAGAATTACATTCTGGGCTTTTATAGACCTTGCCGTTGGCAAGGGATTGGAAGTCCCAATACGCGTGATGATTGTTGGATTGAAGCTATGTGAATAGCAATAGATCAATGTGTGTAAGCAGTATTTTATCGACCCTAGTGCGCTTTTTGTGCCAACGGCACAACCATTAACAGCCCCGAATACAGAGAAGCGAAATTCTGGGTAAAACCAATTCGAAATCACTAGGAGTGCCAAAGGCACGATCAGTTCTACAGCATATTAATAAGTGAAATTTCACTAGTTTTGCCCTTTAGCCAATCGCTAAATCCAATCGTAACACCCTTTAATTTTTATACCTCAGTCTTGACAAAACCACTTTCTTCTCAATCACTCCTAATCACTGGGATTATTTTGGTTTCGATCAATTTGCGCACCTCGATAGCATCGGTTGGTCCACTGATTCCATTTATCCGGGAGGACTTGGGTTTATCCAATGGCTTGGCGGGATTTCTCACAACACTTCCTCTGTTGACGTTTGCGACATTTTCGCTTTTTGCTCCAGGAATAGGAAAGCGACTGGGAATGGGAAGAGCCGTGTTTTTGGGAGTTGCTATTCTTACTGCTGGCGTGATCCTTCGTGTGTTGGGAGGAATTGAGTTAATGCTCTTTGGCACAGCTCTGACTGGAATAGGGATCGTGATTGCCAATGTGCTGCTGATTCCTTTGATCAAAGTCAGACTGCCGGAGAAGCTAGGCTTGATGACAGCTTTGCTGGCTACGATGATGTCGCTTTTTGCTGCGATTGCTGTAGGTATGAGTGTGCCGATTGCGGTGGATTGGGATTTTGGATGGCGGGGATCTTTGGCGTTTTGGGCTGTATTTATGGTTTTGGCGATGATACTATGGATTCCACAACTTCAGCGACCTAAGGCAAGTCTCACTGAAGTCACCGATCCTGCAAAAAATGTGTGGAAATCCAAGTTGGCCTGGCAGATCACTATTTTCATGGGCTGTCAGTCCGTGATGTACTTTACCATGGTGACCTGGTTGCCGGATATGTTGATTTCCCGGGGTTGGACTCCTGCTCAGGCGGGTTTTGTGTCTTCGATGATGCAGGTGATTTCTCTACTTGGATCTTATTTCGCTCCGAATTTCCTGATCAAACTCAGGGAGCAAAGTGGAGTCGTATTAGCTGTGGGAGTAGCCTATGTGCTAGGTTATTTAGGTTTGTTTGTAGAAAACGAGTGGGTGACTTATGCTTCGCTGGGAATCGTAGGGATTTGTATGGGATCGAGTTTGAGTATCGCTTACACACTCATTGCTTTGCGTACCGCTGAGGATCAGACCACTGCCAAGCTTTCAGCAATGGTGCAGTCTTCTGGTTATTATTTGGCAGCGTTGGGACCTTTTCTTTTTGGCGTGTCGCTGGATCTTTTTGACAACTGGAATGTGCTGATTTTCTTCTTGTTATTCTTTGCTTTAGCCTTTACCTTTTTCGGGGTACCGGCAGGAAGAGATAGCAAAATCTAATTCCAAATATTATTTCGTCCTTCATGGAATAGGGTGTAATTTTGCGCTCAAATCAAGACCCTGTTTGCTATGCAAGAATTCCTTCAAACTCTAGGCGTGTCCGAGCAATTGTTCGATTACCTGATTATGCCTTTGCTTATCTTCTGTGCAAGAGTCGGAGATGTGTCGATCAACACCCTGAGAATCATGTTTATGATGAATGGGAAAAAGAATATTGCGCCATTTTTAGGTTTTTTTGAAGCCTTGATTTGGCTTTTGGCGATTGGTCAGATTTTTCAAAATATAGATAATCCGATGTCTTACCTGGCTTATGCGGGTGGCTTTGGTACTGGGACGTACGTGGGGATGTATTTTGAGGAGAAGTTGGCGCTTGGAAGAGTGCTTGTGCGGGTGATTACGCCGAAACCACTTCCAGATTTGATTGAGTACATGAAAGAACGTGATTTCCGCTTTACCAATGTGGGTGGCGAAGGTCGCTTTGGAAAGGTAAATCTACTTTTTACTGTAATGAAACGTGATTCTTTGAAGGAATTTGTGGACAAAGTGCAGAGCATAGACGAAAAAGCATTCTATACTATCGAGAGCGTGAAGCGGGTATCTGAGGACGATTTAAATGTGATGGATGACAAGCCACGATTTAATATGAGTTTCTTCAGCAAAGCCCGTACTTAATGGCCAATTCCTGGTTTCAGTTTCAGCAGTTTCGGGTCAATCAGGATCGCTGTGCAATGAAAATCAGCACCGATGCTGTGACGCTTGGAGCTTTGGCAGGAGCCGAATCGCCAGTACAAATATTGGACGTAGGAACTGGCACCGGCGTGATTGCCTTGATGCTTGCGCAGCGATTTCCAGAGGCAAAAATTCAGGCTGTAGAGATAGATTCTCAGGCGGCATCTCAGGCTTTGGAGAATTTTCAGATAAATACTTTTTCGGATCGCATGCAGCTTTGGGAAGGTAGGTTTCAGGACTTCGAGCCTCAGCAGAAATACGATCTGATTGTCAGCAATCCGCCTTATTTTCCTGATCATCTCAAATCATCCAATGCGCAGCGAAATATGGCTTTGCATACAGATGAGCTTTCCTTTGAGGATTTATTGGGAAAAGTGGGAGAACTTCTTGCTGAAGATGGACGGTTCTGGGTTATTCTTCCGCCACGACAAATGCAGGATTTTAAGAAAGAAGCAGAGGTGAAAGGATTGTTTCCTGCAAGGAAATTCACACTCCAAGACAAGCCCGGAAAACGAATACAACGGGAAATTTGTGCTTTTTCTAGAAGTCAGAATGAGTTTGAGATATCAGCCATTTTTATCAAAAATGAAGATGAAACGCCTCATGAAACTTACGCTAGCTTAGTTTCAGAATTCCTGCTTGGCTTCAAGGCTTAACCTCCCGAACTTCTTCCCGGAAGCGAATTCCATGACTTTTCAGCTCAGCCAAAATCGGATTATAAATTTCCGGAAGTACAGGGACGTGGAGGCCAGTTAGGTTGATTTTTCCATCCAAAAATAAATCAACAGCAAGCGCAAGTGGTAGGCCTACTGTCTTTGCCATAGCGGTGTAGGTTGCATCTTCCCCAATGCATACCAGACTTGATCTGATCTCCTGGGTGCCTTCCCCAGTTTTGATTTCGAAAAGGTGCTGCATCACAATCATGTCCTTGTCTTCCGGGTAAAGCTTCCAATTCTTTTCGAGAATAGCCTGCAAAATTGCGGCTGGAGAACCACTTAACTTTGGTAGCAAATCATTTCCGAAAAAGCCCAACCACTGAATTTTTTCCCAAGTAGGAAAATCAAAATCAGGGATCAGATTGCCTAACTTTTCTTCCACCGAAAGCGTGGGGTCGTAAGGCAGAAATGAATTTAGGAACTGTCTCAGCGTAGTATCTTCCGGCAAATTCATCTGAAAACTATCATCACACATTCCCAATTGCACGAATACATTCCAGGCTTTGCAGTAGCCATCTCTTCGCAATGTTCCTCTGAGCATGGTTCCTATATTTTCTAATCCATAGACCTTTCTGTAGCTGAGTGAATCCCTGTTTGGATAGCCATCAAAATCCCCTAATCCCGGAAATTGGATAGTTTCCAGCCGGTTGAAAAGCTGATGGTAGGGAACAAATTTCAAATCGCCTTTTTCTATGTAGCGTGAAGTGCCCTGACCTGCTAGCACCACGTTTCTGGGGTTCCATGTGAATTTGTATTTCCAGGGATTGTCTTCTGACTCCGGCGCGAGAAGTCCACCGCAATAGGATTTGAAAGAGATGATTTCATCGCCTTTTGATTTCACATAGTCAATAATCTGCATGGCTGACATGTGGTCAATTCCTGGGTCAAGGCCGCATTCGTTGAGGAAAAACAATCCCTTTGCCTCGATTTCTGATTTCATTTCACGCATTTCTTCCGACTCATAGGATGCCGAGAAAAAGTGTTTTCCAAATTCCAGACAGTCTTTTGCCACTTTAGGATGCATAAAAGCGGGAAGCATGGAAATGACTAGATCTGCTTCTTTGATCATAGACTGCCGAACATGCGAATCTTCAATATCTAGCTGACGGGCCTCAGCATTTGGCTGATTTTTAAGCTTTTCCTGAGCAGAAGCTAGGTGGAGATCCGCCAAAATCAACTTGCGGTCTTTAGCTAGGCAGCTTTTGGCTAAGAAATCGATCAGAAAAATGGCGGATTTTCCACCTCCTAAAATCAGAATGGTATGCATTGCATGTCGGGTTATTGAAGCTAAAATGGAAAATATATTTTAGGGTAAAAAATTGTAGAGAGAATATAAAAAGGAACATTTCCCTACCTTAATCGTTAGGAAAACTCCAATTTACCCAACGATGAGCAAGAAAATAAAAATAGAAGCTGAGTTTGAAGAACTGGGCTGGGATGAACTGACTATCGAAGAGCAACAGCTGATGATGCGGGCGAGAAAAGTGTCAGAAAAGGCTTATGCGCCCTATTCTGACTTTCATGTAGGTGCGGCTGTGCGACTTGAGTCTGGAGAGATTCTTCAGTCCAGCAATCAGGAAAATGTGAGTTTCCCTGTTGGCGTTTGTGCCGAGCGATTGGTGCTTGGGTATGCTGGAGCCAATTTCCCTGATCTGGCGGTTAAGCAAATCGCCATTGTAGCGAGAAGAAAAGGCGAGGAGATTTGGGCTGGAGTTTCGCCTTGTGGGCTTTGCCGGCAGACGATCAATGAAATGGAAATGAGATTTAATCGGCCAATCAACATCCTAATCCAGAATCCTGATGGAAGTGTACTTCGCTTTCCTGGAATTCAGACGCTTTTGCCTTTTAAGTTTGACGATTTGAATGCTTAGTATTTTGAAGAAAAGTATCAATTTTCAGTATCAAGCACAGTATTCGGTCACGCATGAGCCTACTTTCGAAGAGAAGGAAATCTGGCTGGTGCTGCACGGCTATGGGCAATTAGCAGAGTTTTTTATCCGAAAATTCCAAGGCTTTGATTCTTCAGAGCGGCTTTTTGTTGCTCCTGAAGCCACCAATTATGGATATCTCTCTGGCTTTGCCGGAAGAGTTGGGGCCAATTGGATGACTAGGCATGAGCGTGAAATAGCCATTCAAAACAACCATAATTACCTTGATCTTTTAATGGAGAACTTGCTTTCGCAGTTTAAAGAAAGACCAACAATCAATGTGCTGGGATTCTCCCAAGGAGCTGCTACCGCTACGCGCTGGGCGAGCCGCTGGGCAGGTCAAGTAGAGCAATTAGTGCTGTGGGCAGGTGGTTTTGCAGAGGATTTGATTTTGGAAGATGCCCGTAAGAAATTTTCCAAGACTAGACTGACGCTAGTTTTTGGGGATCAGGATGAATTTATTACTTCGGAAAGTATTGAAAAACAGGAGGGTTTGATCAAAAGTTTGGGCAAGGAGGTGAAAAAGCTGTCTTTTGCCGGAGGCCACGAGATTGATATTGAAATGCTTTCAAAAATTCTTGATTCAAGTAATTAAATCCCATTATATTGGCGCTTCAATTGCTTAATTAATACTATAATTTGATCACAATTCGACTTTCACTATTTTTCTGAAAATTTTGTAAACCATCAATGCTTTCGCTTACTGAAAAGGAGATAGACCTTATCTCAACCCAATTACTCAAAGGAATGATCTGTTTCTATCAGATCGACAAGAAAAGAATTCATCAGATGCCAGATGATGAGGATTATTACAACTATGATCTGACTGAGGCTGAAGAGGATGTACTGGATGAAATCGAAGAAAACCCGGACAATTATGCCGAGTTTACCCAGATGGAGCCAGCTCAGGAGCATCAGATGATGCAGGATTTTATTGACCGTCGAGTCAAAGAGAAAAATCTAGCGGATGATTTGGTGAGCTCACTGACCAAACCAAAGGCAAATACCGCTTTCAAGTTTTTGATCGATGATTCCAAGTACAAATCCGAATGGATAGAATTCCGAAAGGAAAAGTACTACGACTGGATCAAAGAGCAAGTTGATAGTTTCAACTACACCGAAGATTAAGACATTTATAGCCGTTCAATTTTGGACGGCTATTTTTTTATAACTCCACTGAGTGAGATTTCGCCAATATTTCATATTTTAATTGGATGCAAAAGTTGCCTGATTTTTTAATACGGAATACCCTTGAGCCAGGAGACCTTGGACAGGTGGCGGCATTACATGGCAAAGTCTATTCAGAAGAGCATGATCTCGGGCTAGGTTTCGAAGCTTATGTCATGGAGAGTTTGCTTGAATTCTATCGCGCCTACAATCTAAAAAGGGATAAAGTCTGGGTTGTAGAAAGTGAAGGTAAGCTGGTCGGCTTTGTATTACTGATGCACCGCCCTGCAAATAGAGCTCAGTTGCGGTATTTTATCCTCGCAAAAGAATTTCGAGGTTTTGGTATCGGAAGCAAGCTCATGAAAGAATGGATGGAGTTCTATCTTGACAAGAACTACGATGCTGCCTATTTGTATACCACAGCTGGATTAGATGCAGCAGCAATCTTATATGAAAGGATGGGCTTCCGCAAAATAAGCGAGATGAAGTCTAGGAATTTTGGTTTGCCTCTGTTGGAGCAGTATTATGAGTTAGTTACTCATCCGAAAAAGTAAAGAATGTAAGTGGTAAGAAGTTCGGAAATTTCTTACCACTTTTAATTCTTACCGAATGCTCTTAATCACTTGTAAAGTTTCTTTGATTTTATTCTCCAAGAGATCGTATTGCTGATTTTTGATCCAGTCTTTTTTGAATAGTTGGGAGCCCATTCCCACGCAGTATACTCCAGCATCAAACCATTCTTTTAAGTTTTCCTGTGTTGGTTCTACTCCGCCAGTTGGCATGATATGCAACTCAGGGTAAACAGACTTGGCTGCAGCTACAAATGCCGATCCCACCACATTTCCTGGGAATGCTTTTACTAAAGTTGCTCCAAGTTTTTTTGCTTGAAAAATCTCTGACATGGTCGCACATCCCGGGACCCAAAAGACATCCTTAGAATTGCAGAAAACCGCCAGTTCTGGGATTAAAGCAGGAGAAACGATAAAATCTGCTCCAGCTTCGATAAATGCATTTGCATCTTCGGTAGTAAAAATGGTGCCTATACCCATGACCATATCTGGATATTTGCCTGCATATGCATAAAGCTCCCTGAAAACCTCTAGCGAGTTTGTTGCCCTATTGGTGAATTCAAAAACCCGAATACCTGCTTTATAGGAAGCGTCAAGAACGCCTTTTGCTACTTCTATATCTACATGATTGAATACAGGAATCATCCCTGTTTCGCTCATAGCTTTTAACATTTCACTGTTTGAAAATCTCATCTTATAATTATCGTAAAAGTTTACCTACATTTTTTCCTTCCACCAATTGGCTCACTTCATCTACAGAGACGAAATTGGCATCACCTGGGATAGAGTGTTTTAGCACCGAAGCCGCAACTGCAAAATCAAGTGCATTTTGATCGTCGAAATGCAATAGTCCATAGATCAATCCAGCCATATATGCATCTCCACCTCCGATTCTATCCACGATATGTGTCATTTCGTAGGTTTTGGACTCTAGCATGGTTTCACCATTCCAAAGAACTCCGTTCAGATCATTGGCCGATGCGCTGATGGAATCACGATGTGTGGTGGAAACATATTTAAGTGATGGGCACATGGTTTTGGCTTTTTCACACGCTTGCAAATAGTCTGTGTCTGTGATTCCCATGCAGTTTTCGAAGTCGGTCAGACCCGCGATGATCAGATGCGATGGTTTGATCAATTCTGGCATGATATCCATAGGGCCTTTGCCATATTGCCATAGATTTCTTCGGTAATTGATGTCCGCGCTGATTTTTACACCGAGTCTAGAAGCAGCGTTTACGGCAGCTTTGCAAAGATCAGCGGCAGATTGGGATACGGCAGGAGTTATTCCAGTCCAATGGAACCAATCTGCGCCCTCAAATATCTTTTCCCAGTTGAAGTCATCTGGATTTAAATTGGAAAAGGCGGAATCAAAACGATCGTATATTATTTTGGAAGAACGTTGCATAGCTCCATTTTCCACAAAATAAATACCCATCCGACCTTCATTGAATTGGATGAGGGAGGTATCTACTCCTGCAAATTGCAACGTGTTAGTAGCAGCCTTGCCGATATCGTTGGTGGGGAATACAGTCACATGAGCTGCAGATTCCCCCCAGTTTGCTAGTGAGATGGCTACATTTGCCTCGGCACCGCCATAAATGACGTCATAAGATCTGGTATTGATGAATCTCTCGTAACCCGGTGTAGAAAGGCGGAGCATGATTTCGCCAAGCGTGATAATTCTATGAGGCATTTGTGAGCTGGGTTTAAAGGATGATGAGTTTCCGAAAAATTGTGGAGGCAAATTATGTTCTAATTGCCAATTAATTATAGGACAATAATAAATGTCAAAAATTGGTTTACCAATTTTTTCTCTTCAATTTTTTGTAGGGAATAGAATAACTTCAAGGATTGGTTGGTCAGTGATGTTTCGTATAAAGAGTGATTTCTTTAAGTTTTACCGTGCCCCTTCAGAATATTTTTTTAATTTTGCCCCAATTTGGACTTAAGCAAAACTTTCTCTTCAATCTCCCTCTCTAATGCCTAAAGATAGCAGCATCAAGCACGTTCTCATCATTGGTTCAGGTCCCATCGTTATTGGTCAAGCTTGCGAATTTGATTACGCAGGCTCCCAAGCATCCAGGTCTCTTCGTGAAGAAGGTATCACTGTGACGCTGATCAATTCCAATCCTGCAACGATCATGACCGATCCGGTCACAGCAGATAATGTGTATTTGCTCCCTTTGGAAAAGAAATCCATCGTACAAATCCTCAAAGATCATCCAGACATCGATGCCGTCCTTCCTACCATGGGTGGACAGACCGCGTTGAACCTTGCAATAGATTGCGACAAAGGTGGTGTGTGGGATAAATATGGTGTCAAAATGATCGGCGTTGATATCGATGCGATTGATACTGCCGAGAACCGTGAAAAATTCAAAGCGCTGATGGAAAAAATCGGCGTGGGCGTATGTAAAGGTTCCACAGCTACATCTTTTCTTCAGGGAAAAGAAATCGCACAAGAAATTGGTTTCCCATTGATCATCAGAGCTTCCTACACCTTAGGTGGAGCAGGTGGTGCATTTGTGGAAACTGCAGAAGAATTTGAACAAGCGCTTTCTGCAGGTTTGCAGGCATCTCCAGTTCACGAAGTATTGATCGAGCAAAGTATTCTCGGATGGAAAGAATACGAGCTGGAAGTAATGCGTGACAACATCGGTAACATGATCGTGATCTGTTCTATTGAGAACTTTGATCCTATGGGTGTGCATACAGGTGATTCTATCACAGTGGCACCTGCGATGACCTTACCTGATACCACGTTTCAGCGCATGAGAAACTATGCTATCACGATGATGAATAGCATCGGGAATTTTGCAGGTGGCTGTAACGTACAGTTCGCTGTAAGCCCTGATAATTCTGAAATTATCGGTATCGAGATCAACCCTCGAGTTTCCCGCTCTTCAGCTTTAGCTTCTAAAGCGACTGGATACCCAATCGCGAAAGTAGCTGCTAAACTGGCTATAGGATATAATCTGGATGAGTTGAAAAACTCTATTACCGGAACAACTTCAGCATTTTTTGAGCCTTCCATAGATTACGTAATTGTA
This sequence comes from Algoriphagus winogradskyi, assembly GCF_900182815.1. Lineage (GTDB taxonomy): Bacteria > Bacteroidota > Bacteroidia > Cytophagales > Cyclobacteriaceae > Algoriphagus > Algoriphagus winogradskyi. The sequence goes on from NZ_FXUA01000002.1 coordinate 657,297, forward strand.
AAAGTTCCTCGTTGGAACTTTGATAAATTTAAAGGTGCCGACCGAAGACTAGGTCTATCGATGAAGTCGGTAGGTGAGGTAATGGGAATCGGAAGAAACTTCCAGGAAGCCCTACAGAAAGCATGTCAGTCACTAGAGATCAAGAGAAATGGTCTTGGAGCTGATGGCAAAGAGCTGCGCAATCAGGATGAGATTTTATATTCTTTGGCTAACCCAAGCTGGAATAGACTTTTCCATGTATATGATGCATTCAAACTTGGGATCTCTTTCAGAACTATCCATGATTTGACAAAAATCGATAAGTGGTTCTTGAAGCAAATCGAAGAATTGATTCACTTGGAAAGAGAGATTGAAAAATTCAAATTGGATACTATTCCGATGGAATTGATGGATCTCGCTAAGCGAAAAGGGTATGCGGATCGTCAAATCGCACACTTGCTTGACTGCTTGGAAAGCGAAGTTTTTGACAAGCGCTACACAGAAATGGGTATCAAGCGAGTTTATAAGTTGGTTGATACTTGCTCGGCTGAATTCGAAGCAAAGACTCCATATTATTATTCTTCATTCGGTACTGAAAATGAGTCAGTAAAATCCGATCGTAAAAAAGTAGTGGTTCTTGGATCTGGTCCGAACCGAGTAGGTCAAGGAATCGAGTTTGATTATTCCTGTGTACACGGAGTTTTGGCAGCCAAAGAATGTGGCTACGAGACCATCATGATCAACTGTAACCCAGAGACAGTTTCGACTGACTTTGACATTGCAGATAAACTATACTTCGAGCCAGTTTTCTGGGAGCATATCTACGAAATCATCCTACACGAGCAGCCTGAAGGTGTGATCGTTCAGTTGGGTGGTCAGACAGCTTTGAAGCTTGCTGAGAAGATGGAGAAATACGGTATCAAAATCATCGGTACTAGCTTTGAAGCGTTGGATTTGGCTGAAGATAGAGGAAGATTCTCCAGCTTATTGAAAGATCTAGACGTTCCTTATCCTGAATTTGGAACTGTTCATAATACAGATGAAGCGCTTGAGCTTTGTAAGACGATTGGTTTCCCTCTTTTGGTTCGCCCAAGCTACGTGCTAGGTGGACAGGGTATGAAGATCGTGATCAACGAAAAAGAACTTGAGCAGCATGTGGTGGATGTCTTGAGAGATATTCCTAACAATGAAATTTTGCTTGATCACTTCCTAGAAGGAGCTATTGAAGCAGAAGCTGATGCGATTTGTGATGGTGAAAATGTGTACATCATAGGTATCATGCAGCACATCGAGCCTGCTGGAATTCACTCTGGTGATTCCTACGCTGTGCTTCCTCCATACAACTTGGGAGATTTGGTGATTCGTCAGATCGAAACGTATACTGAGAAAATTGCCCTTGCACTGAAAACTGTAGGCTTGATCAACATCCAGTTTGCGATCAAAAATGATAAAGTTTACATTATCGAAGCAAATCCAAGAGCTTCCCGTACGGTACCATTTATTTGCAAGGCTTACAGAGAACCTTATGTAAACTATGCCGTAAAGGTGATGTTGGGAGAGAAAAAAGTGACTGACTTTGAATTCAAGCCTTACAAAAAAGGTTATGCTATCAAGGAGCCAGTTTTCTCTTTCCATAAATTCCCGAAAGTAAATAAAGAATTGGGGCCTGAAATGAAATCAACCGGTGAAGCGATTTACTTTATCGACGACCTGATGGATGATTATTTCTTGAAAATCTACGCAGAGAGAAATCTCTATTTGAGTAGATAATTAGAGCTGAAGTCATAATTCTAAAAGCTGAATAGGGAACATTAAATTGAATAAAGAATAAAATATTAACCTATTGTGTGGAAATTTCTTGTAATAGTACTCGGAGTTGGTTGGCTACTCGGCCAACTAATCCGATATTTTCTTCGAAGTAAACTAGCGAAATTTGCGCAACATGTGAATGAAGTCGCTAAAGAGGCAGAACGAGAACAAAGAAAAAGTACTCAGACTTCTAAGGACGGGATTCATGTGGATGTTATTCCGAAAAAATATGCTGAAAAAAGGCAAAAAGATATCAAGGGCGGAGAATACGTCGATTATGAAGAAGTGAAGGAGTAATCCTTCACTTTTTTTTATTAAAGCATCCTACACCAGAACACTTTAAAACCACTTTGGGTTTTGGTTCCAATCAAAAAGTCCTCTCCCCCATCTTTTACACCAAGTTTCTTTTTCAGGACTTCCGAGCCGCTAGCATAATTCCGTGTAATCACATTTACCTTTCCCGTAGGAAAGAGCTTTTTGATTTCAGCTTTCTTAGTCTGGACTTCCTGAATTACTTTGAATACTCTTGCAGGGATTTCCGTAGGAACTTCAAATGAAGTGTACAGATGACTATTTGGCTCCAGTTTGCTAAATCCAAATCGCTCTCCAAAAGTCTTAAATGCTCCTGCTTTCAGTACTCCAGAAAAAGGCTCAATCAAATACTTTTCTACTTCTCTGTATTCAGATTGGCTACTTTCTTCTTCATTCAAATCAAATGAAAAACTGATTTCTTTAGCACCTAAATCAATTGCTTCTATTGTAAAAGTAGATTCTACGCCTTCTTTATTCCAGTGTAAAAGCAATTCCTTCACTTCATTTTTTACAGAGATTACCTGAACCTTTTGAATGTCTGGAATCTCAGAGACTGCTTGTGAAATATCAAGCATAGGAGATACTTTCAGTAGGATAGCATCCGCTTTACTTTTCATCATCTCCCAAGAACTGACCACGTCAGGCTCGCAATCCTGAAGCTTGTAAAGCTTTTGATTACCTTTTCCCCTGCGAGCTGGATCAGCGTAAATCAAATCAAACTGCTTTTCCGACTGAGCTAAAAATGCTAAGCCATCACCCTTCACTATGTCGAATTTCTTTGGGGCTAACACTTCGAGGTTGTGCTCAACAATCTCAGCTAACTCTACTTGCTGTTCGCAGTAAATGGCTTTTTCAAAGGCTGTGCTAAGAAAAAAACTGTCTACTCCGAAGCCCCCAGTGAGGTCAATCATGAGTTTTCCGGCTCGGTTTCTAGCTTTGAATTCGGCTGTTAGCTCAGATGAGCTTTGCTCCAAAGAAATAGAAGCAGGAAAAATCACTCGAGGATTAGATGCCCAAGAAGGAAGTTTCTTGGCTGCTTTTTGTCGTGCAGAGATTTGTTGCACAGCGGCTTTTAGATCGAAATCAGTTTTGCCCTGATATCTAAAAAGCAAAAGTGCAGGATCTTCCGTAAGATGATCCTGCACAAATTGTTGGAAGTCGGCCCGATGATATTGGGTCAAATCCATTAAATCAGGCCGTTTGCGAGCGCGTATTCTGCGATTTGCACGGCGTTGGTTGCAGCGCCTTTTCGGAGGTTGTCAGCTACAATCCACATATTTAGAGTATTAGCCTGAGACTCATCTCTTCTCAAGCGGCCTACGAATACCTCGTCTTTTTTATGCGCTGTGATCGGCATTGGATAGATGAAGTTTGCTGGATCGTCCTGTACGATTACCCCAGGAGCTGCAGCCAGCAATTCACGGACTTCCGCCAGGTCAAAGTCTTCTTTGAATTCCACGTTAACTGCTTCAGAGTGTCCACCCATAGTTGGGATTCTCACTGTGGTGGCAGTTACTTGGATTGTGTCGTCGCTGAATATTTTCTTAGTTTCCTTGATCATTTTCATTTCTTCCTTCGTGTAGCCATTTTCTTGGAACACATCGATGTGAGGAAGTACATTCATGTCAATTTTGTGAGGATAGACCATGTCTGCCTTTTCTCCTGCACGCTCTGCCATCATCTGATCTACCGCTGCTTTGCCCGTACCGGTCACCGACTGGTAGGTAGACACTACGATTCTTTTGATGCCGTAGCGGTTACGCAAAGGCTCCAGAGCTAATACCATTTGAATGGTAGAGCAATTTGGATTTGCGATGATCTTATCTTCTTTGGTCAATTCCTTGGCATTGATCTCAGGAACGATCAGTTTTTTGGTCGGATCCATTCTCCAAGCTGAAGAATTATCGATGACAATAGTACCTACTTCAGCGAATTTTGGAGCCCACTCTGTAGAAGTGCTTCCGCCTGCTGAAAATATAGCCACTTCAGGTTTCAATGAAACAGCTTCTTCAAGCCCAATAACAGTGTAAGGTTTACCTTTATAATCAATCTGTTTACCTACCGATCGCTCGCTGGCGACTAATAGAAGTTCGTCAAAAGGGAAATTGTGCTCTGCTAGCACCTCTAGGATTTCTGAGCCTACCAAGCCGGTAGCTCCTACCACTGCTAATTTCATCTCTTTAAAAGTAGTTGTTGAAAATTTTTGAAGCACAAAAGTAAGAGCTACTGATTCATTTTCAGGCATGAGGCTTAAATATTTTGGTGAAAAAGTAATAAAAGCTAACAAAAAGAATAGTTTGAGATCATTTTGCTATTTATATTTAGACTACATTTTTTATTTGACTGGTTTATGGTTGGCTTATTTTTTATTTGGCAATTGGTCTATACAGCGGTTTTCCCAGTTGGGCTAGTGTTTGGCTTTGCTGCGACTAATCAGATTCAGCGTTTCGAAACAGAATTTATTATTATTAATCATCCAAATGAGTTCTTGACAGGATGGTTTGGCAATGAAATCAGGGCGACTTCTTCCCGAATTTATCAGGCAAATGGTTTTGGAAGAAATGGAAGCAGAGCGTTGGCTGTACAACCGATTTCTACTTTTGATGGGGAAATTATTATCAGACTTTCTCCATCTGAATTCTCTGATCCTCAAGTGCAATTCTGGGCTAGATCTATGAAAAACGGAACAGGTAATAGAGCTGCTCAGGTTTATTTCAGTTGGAGTAATAGTTTGGAGGGTGAGTATTCAAGTGCAGAATTATTGGGTGGAGAAGCTGAATTCGCAAATGAAGATCAGGATTTCAGGAATTTTGAACTTGATATGCCTGATCGCTTTTCTGGGGATATAGAAGTTTATTTAAAACTGGAAATAAAGTATGGCGCAGGTTCTGGCTCTTGTGCAAAATGGTTGATGGATGACTTTGAGTTTGGGGAATTTGTAGTGGATAAAATACCCCCAAAGATTACAAAGGTTCGTGGATATGATGAGAAACAAATTGAAATTCAGTTTGATGAAGCGGTAGATCCAGTGTTTTCTGAGTTTGCCTTTAATTATAGCCTGAATGAAATAGAACCATCATTTGTGAATAGGAAATTGGATTCTTTGGTGTATATAAGTTTTGATGAAAAGCTTGAGCATGGGAAAAGGTATGAGTTGATGGTCTCCAAGGTTCCAGATCTGGAAGGAAACTTTTTAAAGGACACAGTGATTTCTTTTCAGTTTTTCGATCCGACTTTTATTCCTTCAAAAACGCTTGTGATCAACGAAATTATGCCTGCTCCGAAAGCAGATCTTGACTTGCCGAATGTGGAGTTTGTGGAAGTTTTTCATGCAGGCGAATATCCTATTAGGCTTGAAGGGTTGTCATTTTCTAACTCAAGATCTACTGTGGTTTTGCTGGAGGCATGGATTCAGCCAAGTGAGTTTTTTCTTTTTGCTCCGGAAAATCAAGCTTCAGAATTGAACGAATATGGAAGGGTGATTCCACTTAAGAATTGGCCAACACTTTTGAATTCAGGCGATCAATTGTGGTTGAAAGATGATCGAGGAAGTGAAATCGACATGATTTCTTATGCAACGGGCAGTTGGGGAGGTAGCGAATTTGCTGGTGGTGGATATAGTTTGGAAGTTGCTAATCCATTCTATGCCTGTGAGCAAAGTGATTTGCTGAAAGCTTCGATAGATCCCCTCCGTGGAACTCCAGGTCGGCAAAATTCAGTATTTGATTTATCTCCTGACGGAAGCTTACCGGCCCTAAATTTATTTGAATTCACTTCTTCTAAGAGTCTTCTTCTGACCTTCTCAAAACCGATTTTGGCAGGTTTTGATCAATCAAACTTTAAATTTGAACCAAGCTTGGGGATTGATTCTGTCTTCCATTTATCTTCCAAGCAAATTCAGATTCTGGTTTCGGAGGAATTCGTCTTGAATAAGATTTATCATCTCAGTATAAATGGAATTACAGATTGCTCGGGGAATGAATATATCCAAGCTGAGGCTCTGCTACTAGTACTGCCAATCCAAGCTCAGATCGGAGATGTGCTTATTAATGAGCTGCTTTTTAATCCCAAAACAGGCTCACCAAAATTCGTGGAACTGGTTAATGTGACGGAGAATTATATGGAAGTCAAGGATTGGATGCTGGCAAATCTCGATGATTCAGGGGAAATAGACCAGGTGAAAAAAATCAGCGAAGCTTCAGTAATCATTCCACCCCAAGGTTTTCTAGCGATTACCACCAATGTGGATCAATTGAAGCTGGATTTCCCGAAGTCAGCCTTTGGACAAATTATGCAACTATCTGCACTTCCTAGCTATCCGATTGCTGGCCAAACAGTAGTTTTATTGGATTCTGCAGGGGAGGCTGCTGATTCTTTTTCCTATTCAGAAGATCTGCATCATCCGCTTTTGAGGGACCCGAAAGGAGTTTCCTTGGAGCGACTTTCTACAGATTCGCCAGCTTCTTTATCCGCTAATTGGCATTCTGCCTCAGCTATTGAAGAATATGCAACACCAGGGCGAAGGAATTCTCAGGTGATTTTGGGTGAGTTCGAAGGAGAATTGATTCAAATTGAGCCTGAAGTTTTTGATCCAGAAGGAAGTAATGGTAATACCTTTACGACTATTAAATATGAACTTGATCAAGCTGGATGGATAGGGAATTTTAGGGTTTACTCTACAGCTGGTCAGTTGATGCAGGTATTGGCTCAAAATGAAATGCTAGGTACCTCAGGATTATTTACTTGGTCTGGTACTGACAGTCAAGGAAGGGTAGTGAGGCCAGGATATTATGTGCTTTTAGTAGAATTATATGACTTATCCGGTCAGATAAGGACAATTCGCAAAACTATGGTTGTGGCAACAAAACTTTAAATTTTTATATTCACAGCGAAAATCCAAAGGATAAAATAGTATCTTAAGAGGCAAACACCCCAAAATCATGGTCAAAGATCTCATTACCGAAGCATTGCAGACGCTTCATCTGCAACATGGCAAAGACCTCAAAGAGGTTGCCCAATACCTTAAAATGAAATATCGAGTTGAAGTCGGACTATTGGTTCTCCAAAGTCGTCTCAAGAAGGTACTACTTGAGGAAAAAGCCGTCGCATGATGGCTTTTTTATTTTTAGCTGATGAGTTCATGGTCAAATTATAGGGAAAAATATTTTTATGATCTGGAATTTGATAGTGAGTTTTTCCATTCAAGGGTTCCTGTGTTAAACTATTTCTATGAATTGAGCCAGATGTCGAAAGATGGAATTTGTAGTGTTTTGATTATCAGATTTTTGAAAGAACCTTCGGAGATTGCTTTTTCTTTTACTTTTATAAATAGTTATGGGTACATGGTTTCATGTAGATAGGATCTTCTCGCTAACAGCCTGGATTTTTGCTTAGGCTTGAAATTTTCAAGTAAAAGCTGTGTAATGAATCCTTGTAAATCCAACACGTACATGTATTTTAGAGAACTAATTCTAAAAACAACCGTCCCAATACTATTACCTAATTTTAGCTGGCTATGAGCAAGGAAGAAAAGACCGCATATTCTCAGGAAGAATTAAAAGAATTCGAAGTGATCATCTTAAAAAAGCTTGATAGCGCGAAGGAAGAATTACTTTCTTTGAAAGAATCACTCAGTAAGAAAAATGATAGTGGTACGGATTTCACAGCATCCACCTCGAAATTGCTAGAAGATGGTGCGGATACACTGGAACGTGAAAGTCAGAACCAACTGGCGGCAAGACAACAGAAATTCATCTACAATCTTGAAAACGCATTGATCCGTATCAAAAATGGAACATACGGTATTTGCGTAGATACTGGTAAACTTATTGCAAAGGAAAGATTGATGGCTGTGCCTCATACCATGCATTCCATTGAAGCAAAACTCGCTAAAAAGTAAATTTTGGATTTCCTCCATAGGCATATAGAAGCATTGATTTTTTGTGCTCCGGATCCTTTACCCAAGGAGGAGATAGTAAAATGCCTTTCAGAAATGTTTGAGGCTGAAATTCCTGTTGATCATGTTGATGATGCCATTAATGAATTGATAGGGAAATATCAATCAGAAGATTTTTCATTTCAATTGGAGCATTTGGGTGGTGGATATCAGTTTTTGACTAAGCCTGCCTATCAGACTTCCATTGGCATTCTTCTTCGTCAGCAATCTCAAAAGAGATTGTCAACAGCACAGCTAGAAACTTTGTCCATCATTGCCTACAAGCAGCCAGTTACCAAGGGAGATATAGAGCAAATCCGAGGGGTAAATAGCGACTACTCTGTTCAAAAGCTTTTGGAAAAAGAATTAGTGGATATAAAAGGCAAATCCGACGGGCTAGGTAAGCCAATTTTATATGGAACTTCGAGAAAATTTATGGAATACTTTGGCATTAATTCATTAGCTGATTTGCCTCAACCAAAAGATTTTTCTCAACCAGACAACCAAATTGGGGAGGAAAGAGACTAATTGCTTGGCGTTACTTTAGCCAATTGAGCGATCAAATATTTTCTACCAGAATTTACCTCCTCGCATAGCACTCGGGTTCTTCGCGTTTCGCCTTTTTCAAATTCTCTTCCAGAAAGGAAAAACCTGTTTCCTGGCTTCAAATCTGAAAGGAAAATGACATCAGAATTGCTGATTTTTTCATCGTATTTACTCATTTCCTTCATGAGAAATAGGTCACGGGACGAGCTGGCTTTGGGGTTACTCATGTGCTTGCGCAAAGGAATGAGTAGGTCTATAGGGAATACCGCCGTTGAGAGTAGAGGTAGCATTAATTGCTGAAAAATAGCTTTCCATTCCATACCATGGGGAGTGATAGATTGGCCATATCGTACATAGGCATGAAGGTGGGCAACTTCATGAATGTAAGTCAGGAGAAACTGGTACGGGTTAAGATCCGCATTGATGGTGATAGTTTGGATTGTTCTATCAGAGCGAAATCTAAAATCTCCTAATTTCGTTTTTCGGGAAGCAGTGGTTTGAAATGAAAATTGTTCTTTTGTCCAAAGATCCACAGCATAATTGACTGCAGATAAAGGAATTTTTTTTAATAGGATTTGCCTCAGGGATTCTACTAAAATCATTGTGAAAAATACAAAAAAAAGAGCCCCGACATGCAGGGCTCAATACATTTAGGAAGGGAAGAATTATTGAGCAGGCTCAACAACTTCAACAGTCTCTTCTACTACTACTGTAGTATCAGCTTCGATGATGATTTCTTCCTCAACAACTGGCTCTTCAACTACCTCGATAGTCTCAACAGTTTCTTCTTTAACTTCTTTGTTACCGCATGAAGCTACAGCGAACATGCTAGCGATTGCGAAAATTGCAAATACTTTTTTCATTTTTTGTGGTTTTCTTAATTACACTGCAAATGTATTACAGTTTTCATCAATAAAACAATAGCCCGTTTAAATATATTTTATTTGTTTTTGTAAATTATTTTTACAGGAACTCCCTCGAAATCAAAGTTTTCGCGAAGTCTGTTTTCCAGGTATCTTGTATATGGTGATTTGATGTACTGGGGTAAGTTGCAGAAGAATGCAAACACCGGATTTTTGGTAGGAAGCTGAGTAGAATATTTGATTTTTATATACTTTCCTTTCCAAGCTGGCGGAGGATATCTTTCGATCTCAGCTAGCATGACATCGTTCAGTTTGGAAGTTGGGATGCGTCGAGTTTTATTCTCGTAAACTTTCACAGCTAACTCAATTGCCTGAAAAATCCGTTGTTTTTCAACTACTGAAGTAAAGATGATCGGGATCCATTTGTTTTCACCTAATTTCTCTAACATATCATCTTTGATCTTGCCCATGGTTTTATGATCTTTTTCGATCAAATCCCATTTATTCACCATGATCATCACGCCTTTGTTATTCTTAATTGCGAGAGAGATCAGGTTCATGTCCTGTGCTTCCAACCCTCTGGTAGCATCCACCATGACAATTACCACATCTGATTCTTCCAATGTTCTTAATGAACGCATAACCGAGTAGAATTCTACATCTTCAGTTACTTTGGATTTCTTTCGGATTCCAGCTGTATCTGTTATTATGAAATCCTGTCCATAAAGCTGATAGCGAGTGTGTATAGAATCTCTTGTGGTACCTGCTTCATCCGTTACTATCGAGCGGTCTTTGCCGATCAAGGCATTTAAGAAAGACGATTTTCCAGCATTTGGTCTACCTAGAATTGAAATCTTAGGGGTGTCAGCATCTGGATCTTCTATTCCTTCGTCTTCGAAGTGGGTGATTACCGCATCCAAAAGCTCCCCAGTACCACTACCACTTGCAGAAGCAACTGGATAAACCTCGAAGTCACTTACACCCAAGGCATAGAATTCGTGCATGGCAAAGCTTTTTTCTTGATTATCTGCTTTGTTTGCTACGACATAGATGGGCTTCTTGCTGGAGCGAAGTTCTTTTGCAAACTCGCTATCCAGATCTGTTAGTCCTGTGTGACAGTCAACTATAAATAAAATCACATCAGCTTCTTCTATGGCAAGTTTTACCTGCTTACGGATCTCAGCTTCATACATATCCTCAGAGCCTGTCACATATCCTCCTGTGTCAATCACTGAGAAAAACTTTCCAGCCCATTGCGCATGTCCGTAATGACGATCACGTGTTACACCACTCATATTATCTTCAATCGCCTTTCGTTCTTCTACTAGTCGGTTGAAAAGAGTGGATTTGCCCACGTTAGGGCGTCCTACTATCGCTACTATATTTGCCATGATTAGGTTGGGTCGTACCCAAATTTTTTCAGTTTCAATTTATTTTTTCTCCAGTCTTGCTCCACCTTCACGAAGGTTTCAAGGAAGACTTTCTTGCCGAAGAACTTTTCTAATTCTTCTCGGGCTTGTATTCCCACTTTTTTCAGTGCAGCGCCCTTATCACCTATGATGATTCCTTTCTGACTATCTCTTTCTACATAAATAATAGCCCGGACGCTGATAATATTTTTTTTCACCTTAAAGTCTTCGATGGAAACTTCAGAACTGTAAGGGATTTCTTTTTTATAATTTTCGAAGATTTTCTCGCGGATAATCTCAGAGGCAAAGAACCGCTCAGATCTATCGGAAAGTTCCGCTTTGTCATAAAATGCAGGGTGTTCTGGAAGCCTATCCAGAATCTCTTGCATGATTTTATCCGTATTGAATTTTTCTCCGGCAGAAATTGGAATGACTAGCTCAGACTTGATTCTTGAAGTCCAATAAGCTGTAACTTCTTCCAACTGACCGGGTTTGGCTAAATCGATTTTGTTGACTACCAGCAATACAGGAACACCAGATTCGTTGATTTTCTCAATCACATGCTCGATATCAGCATCTGTTTCGTAAAGATCGGTTACAAAAAGAATGATGTCAGCATCTTCCAGCGAGATGTTGACAAAGCTCATCATGTTCTTCTGAAGCTCATATTGTGGTTTCAGCATACCTGGAGTATCAGAAAACACGATCTGATAATTATCGGAGTTAGTCAGTCCAATGATTCTGTGTCGAGTCGTCTGAGATTTGGAGGTGATGATCGAAAGTCGCTCCCCTACAAGGATATTCATCAATGTAGATTTGCCCACATTTGGTTTTCCTATGATGTTGACGAAGCCTGCTTGATGTTTTGGTATATCCATTGTAGAAATTTTTTACAAAGGTACTTGATTTTTAGATACTACTTACTTTTTTGGGGGTTTGGCAAAATAAAATTTGGCTTTAAAATGGTGTTTTTATGGCGATGATTATGACTTAGGTAATTGATTGAATGATAAACAGCTGAGGGTTTTGCTGGTAGCATACACTAGCTAAGAATGGTGTTTCAATCCATACCTAAGAGAATGGCTATCGAAATATTTTTCTTGTGAAGAGTTTGCTTTCCAAAAATAAAGGCCTACTTTTGTATCACAATTAGCCGAAAGGGCAGATTTAGATAAGAAAAAGAAGCTTTTTGCTTTAAAAATATATCGCGGGATGGAGCAGTTGGTAGCTCGTCGGGCTCATAACCCGAAGGTCACAGGTTCGAGTCCTGTTCCCGCTACTTTTAGACTCCGAACAATGTAAAAATTGTTCGGAGTTTTTTGTTTTTCAGGCATTTAGAACTATCTCGAATCTATTTGATTCTGATAAATTCTAATGATTTTGTCCCCCTTTTTGTCCCCCAATTTGTCCCCCTTCTTGTCCGCCTAGAATTTTTTCGGTATTTTGAACCATGATAGATTTCAAAATTTCCGCGGTTTTGAATCCGAAAAGTAAAAAGTCGCCCGACGGCGAAGCGATCTATTTGTGCATTAATCGAAAAGGAAGGCACTACCTTAATCTCAACCTTGAAAAGATTCCAAAAAATGCTTGGTCAGGAAAACCATTAAAATGGGTCAATAGTCAATATCTGTATGCTGATTTTCACAATCGGGTAATTGCAAGGGAAATTCATCATCTCAAAGAAATCATCCAGGATTTTTATAAGCGGAGTGAGGTTCTGACCGCTGATAAACTGAAGAACATATATCTGGTAAAACACCAAGGCAAAAGAATAAAAGGTGTTAATGGAACAATTGCTCCTGGGGCTAGTGATAAAATTTCATCCTATATCGATTACTCTCTCAAATTTGGAGCAACCAAAAAGAAAGCTGAAGGAACGAGAAAGGTATATGTGACCTTAAAGAATTTGGTTGATAGCTACAAAAGCCAGGCTGTGATGGCTGATTTAGATGAAGCCTATGTTTTGGGATTCATAGATTTCTTGCGGAGCAATGCAACGGAGATTAATTCCGATACCACGGTTGCCAAATATGTGGATCGTTTGAAGGTGATCTATCGAGAGTATTGTGACCAGTATGGGATTCTTTTTAAGAAGCGAATATTTGAAAGACTGGATGTCGAGTCAACCAAAAGGCCTGATAAAATCATATACGTTAATGATAAGCAGTATGAACTGCTGTCTGAAATGAAATTTTCTCTTGAAGAGAGAAGACTTGAAATCACCAGGGATCTTTTTCTTTTGCTTTGCAATACGGCCCTGTATTATAATGATTTGATCGCAATTCGTTCAGAAAATGGATTTGATTGGAACTTGCTGAAAGAAAATCCTGAACACATGGTGCTTCAGGGGGAAAGAAAGAAGAATGGAGAGGAGTTTTGGATTCCGCTTAATGACGCAGCAAAAAGGATCGTCAAAAAGTACTTTCGAGAAGGGGGGGAATATTTGTTTCCTGCAGGCGTGGCTATTTCAGAGCAAAAGTTTAATCAGAACCTGAAAGTCCTTGCAGAGAAGATTAAATTCCCTGATGTGCTATCCAATAAGGTAGGAAGAAAGACTTTCGGAACATGGACAGATCGACTGGGGATGGATGATAATGATATTAGAATGATATTTGGGCATTCGCCCGGCTCGGTTCTTAAGAAATATTATACCGAAAGAAGAACCGTGGAAACCTATAAGAGAATCCTTTCCTTCATTCAGCGATAAGTATGCAAAAGAAAACTAAACTGGCAATCAAACATTACCACGGGAAGGAACTTGAGAAGATTGGAAAATCATCTGCTAGCTTTCCTTTATATGTCATGGTAAGGTACAAGAATGCGAAAACCAAATTTGCATCAAGGTTGGGAATACGATTTGTGAATGAAAATGGTGGTGAGTCCTCTATCCTTGGCAAATTCAATAGAGATGTGATCAGTCTAATTGAAGACGAAGTAAAGCACATTGAACTGCTTAGAGACTATTTTGAGGATGTCTTGGCGGTTGAGTTTACGCCATCTATGGTGGTAAATGAGGTCTTCGAGAATACTGCCTTAGAGAAAGTCATTGATTATTTTGATCAAGTTTTTGAGGAAAAGGAATTGATAGAGATTCTTGCAGAAATTGATCAAGACTTGATTGATTTGTTAAATGCTGCCGGTCCTACCCGGTTTTTGTCAGGTTTAAAGCATCTTGATCTAGCACTTTTTCAGCGATTCATGGAAATTGAAGAAGTCAGACGGGTATTCGATTTTTTCAGGATTTATAAATCATTTAATTGGCCGGAGGTAAATAGGCTTCAATTTAGGATGGCGGTAATTGATGAGAATCAGAATATTGCAGGTTTAAAAAAATGGATGGATGATCGCTTTGATTCCGAAATGCTTCATTATTATCGACTCAATCCAATTGATTTGAATCATTGAAAAAAAAGGACACCAGTGACCGATTTTATTATTTTTCTCTATATTTGAGTAAATCAAACTCAAATCATTATGAATCAAGACACTTTTATTCCGTTTTCGGCTGTTAGCCAAAAATGGCTGGAAGAGAAATTCAAGAATCTGGAAGAGAAAATCTCAAGCATTAATCCGGCTAGTAAATCCGTAAAAGATGAATGGTTGTCGCTTCAGGAATTCATGGAGGCAACTGGCGTTAAATCTCATTACTCGATTTCAAAAATGGAATCCGTTTCCGAGTCCAAAGGGCAGGAGTTTCGCTCCATGTACCGAGGTAAAAGGCGATTTATTCACCAGAGAGAGGTGGATAGGTTTTTTCAGGGGGAGTTTGAGAACTAAAAAAGGAAAGGATGACCATCCTTTCCTTTTGTTGAAAATGCGCAATAGCAGTTCCTTGGTTTGCTTTTAACCTCTTCACAATTAAAAACATGATTCCAAGTTGAACATTCTTTTGATCAAAATCAACCTAGGTAAGGCGGTTTATTGAACTTTTACCACTCTGACTCTCCTCCCAGTTAGATCCTGATAACCATCCGGATCATTTCCAAAAGTTTACAAATCATTCAAAGTAGTATTTACCCCAAAATGCTAATCGAAACCTTATTGCCTAAAAAATATGACTTCAATAAATCATTATACAAAATCGAACGATTCCCGTTCCGGTGAATTCCTAATCATCAAATCCGCCAATGAATGGATGGATGAAGCCAAGTCCAAGCCTATTCCCAAAAAGATCTTTGGCCCGTTTTGGTATGAGGAAGAGCTATGCATTCTCTTCGCTGATACCAATCAAGGTAAGTCGTTGCTTGCCGTACAAATTATCGACAGTGTGTCCAAAGGAGTTCCAACCCTGGGATTGGAGATGGAACTGAAAGCATCTAAAGTCATCTACTTTGACCTGGAATTGACAGCCAAGCAATTTGAAATGAGATATGCTCAATACGATAAGGAAAGAGATATCCTTTTTGATCATTTCGAATTCAGTGACCTTTTCCTGAGAGCAGAAATCAATCCATATGGATTTGATGAGGCTTTTGAAGAGTATGAAAGCTTTCTTTTTAAAGAGATAGAGGTTCAAGCCTCCAAGTCCGGCGCTAAAATCCTCGTAATAGATAATCTGTCTTGTGTGATTTCAGATAATGAGAAGGCAAGGAATACCACTCCATTTTTAATAAGGCTCAACAATCTGAAAAAGATTCATGGGTGGTCGATTTTGCTCATTGCCCATACTCCAAAGAGGAACCTGTTTGCACCGATCAATAGAAACGATATCCAAGGCAGCAAGAGCTTTATTAATCTGATTGATTCTTGTTTCGCTGTAGGAGAAAGTCAAAAAGACCCTTCCATTAAATACTTGAAACAAATAAAAGTCAGGTATGGTGCTTTTAAATATCCCTCCGAAAATGTCCTAGTCTGTAAAATCGGCAAAGACTCAAATTTCAGTTCGTTTAGGTTTATCCAGTTTGGAAAAGAGTCCGATCATTTAAAGCAGTTGAATCCAGTCGATAAATCTCAAATGAAGACCAAGGCCTTGGATCTCAAAAATGAGGGCCATACCAATGTGAAGATAGCTCAGGAACTCGGAGTGTCAGAAGGAGCTGTGAGGAAATGGCTCAAGCAACTTGAGTTAGACGAGTAAGCTCAATCGTAAAAATCGAACTGTACGAGGGGTACGAGGTGTGCGAATCGTACGATTTCCACTTACCACTACCCCTCTTTTTCTTTTTGCAGGTAATCCGACAATTCACGACAAAAGGAAAGATAAGACTCCTTTAAATCAATAAGATGTATTATTTATGTATAGATGTATTTATATAAAAATGTAAATATTATGAACTACTCTGAAGTAAAACAAGCGGCTGCCAGAATCAAACAGGAATTCCCTGTGCTGGATTATTTCCATAGCCTGGTCAGATCAGGATTTCTGAAATTCGAAGGCATCCACGGGAAAGAATATTTTTTTGGTTTCCTGGAACAGCGGACTGGCTCGATTGCCGTAGATGACAAAGCGAATGTGTGGTATGATCATGCCGCAGGAAAGGGCGGAGACGTTATCGCAGCAGTCCAGGAATTTGAAAACAAAACCTTCTTCGAATCAGTGGAAAGCCTCTCTGGATCAGTTCCGGTAAGAAAATTTGTTCCTAGACAAAAACCTGAGATTGCCCAGAAAATAGTGGTGGAAAAGGTGGCTGAGATCAGCCATGATGCACTTATCCAATACATTCGAGGCAGGGGTATTGATCTTCAGGATATTGCTCCTTTCGGTAAAGAGGTGCATTGGCGGAATAAGGGAAAGCGATATTTCGCAGTGGGTTTTCCAAATGAATCGGGTGGATGGGTACTTCGATCCTCTATTTTTAAGGGGAACATTCTTGGAGGAGGTACTTCAATTCGAATCCTTGGGACTGTTAAAGGCATCAAAGTTTTTGAAGGCTGGTTTGACTTTCTGAGTTATCTGAAGCTTTCTAGAGCTACAGATTTCAAAGCCATTATTCTGAATAGTACTGCCAATCTCAGTTTTCGCTTAATTCTGGATGTTTTGGAAGAGTGTGAAGTAGTTGATCTCTATTTGGATAATGATGTTACGGGAGAGAAGTGTACAATTAATTTTATTAGAGTAGCCCAGCTATTCCGTTATTGCCTTCAAAAAGGATCACCTACCGATTGGGATTTGGAGGCATTGAGGGGGAGTAGGGACAAAATTGGAATTCTCCTTTCCAATATGAAAATCATTCCTTCAGAAGCGATGGAAATCTGGAAGATCCAAACGAATGTTTCTGATCAAAGATGTCACTTTTCTGGTTTTGAGGATGTTAATGCATTTTTGGTGGGTGGGGTTCACAAGTGACAATATTCGGTCTGGGGGTTAAAGTGGAATACTTTGGAGTCTCGTCAATACAAAAGCTAATTGGGATCAACTTCAAATGTTATATAAAGGTAAATCTGAAGTCAGGCCATCTGAAAGAAAAGTTGCAGTACCAGTTAGAATCATGAATACGCAATCCGTCCAGGCACTGGCAGATTTGGAGCAGAAATTAATTCTTAAAGCCTATAGCCCATCTACAGTAAAGAACTATTGATCATCATTAACTCAATTTTTATCTTTTTTTGAAAGTCGAAATATTAAGGATGTGACAAAGGAAGAAATAGAAGCCTTTGTCTATCATCAGATCACCAAATATAAAATTTCAGAAAGTGCGCAAAATACGTTGATAAACGCGATTAAGGCGTATTATGAACACGTGCTGGGTAGAGAACGGACTATTTATGATATCCAACGACCTAAGAAAAGCCTAACGCTGCCCAATGTACTCAGTCAGGAAGAGATCAAAGCAATCCTTTGCAGTGTGGAGAATATAAAGCACCGAGCTGTATTGATGCTTATTTACAGTGCTGGATTAAGAATAAGTGAAGCTATCAACCTTTCGTCGGAATATCTAAACCTAAGAAAACGAGATATTCATTCTGATGATGGTTACATTTTCATCAAGGGAGGAAAAGGAAAAAAAGATAGGAAAACTGTGCTTTCACCAATTCTGCTAGTAATGCTTAGAGAGTATTACAAAGCTTATAAGCCCAGTTATTGGCTATTTGAAGGGCAGGAAGGAGGTCAGTATTCAGCGACAAGCATTCAAGCCGTTTTTCGAAGAGCAATAAAGAATAGCAATTCAAACCCTTGGGCGACTGTACACACTTTGCGTCACAGTTTTGCAACTCATCTACTTCAAAAGGGGACAAATTTGCGTTATGTGCAAGCTCTCCTTGGTCATGAAAGTAGTAAGACCACTGAAATATATACGCATGTGCTATCGATATCAAATAAAAATATTCAAAGTCCACTTGATGGGATCGACGAAATCCTTAATTTGGTCACAGCAGATCCCTAAAGACCTGTGGACAATGGTGATATATAGGCAATAGGGAAGTGGTGATGCTGTAACCAAAAAGTATTATAGCTAATAATGAAAACTCATGGAAGGAAAACAAACAGCATTATTTGACGAGAGATTCCTCGAATCATTTACTGGTACTGGAATAGTGAGTGAACCAAAGATTGCTATAATAGAGCTAATTGCAAATTCTTGGGATGCAGGTGCCTCTAAAGTGGAAATCAAATGGCCTAACGAATCAGACAATTCTTTCTTCATCAGAGATAATGGACATGGGATGTCTGAATCCGAATTTGATAAACGTTTTAGAAAATTGGCATATAATAGGCAAAGAGATCAGGGTATTTATGCTGAAATACCTAGAGAAAACTCATTTATTTCAAAACGACTTGCTTTTGGAAAAAACGGCAAAGGACGATTTGCAGGGTTTTGTTTTGGTCCGTCTTTCTTTGTTAAAACATGGAAAAAGAATAATGAAGTTACTGTAAAAGTATTTAAAGGGAATGAAGGCGAAATATTCTTCCAGAAAATAGATAGTAAAGAAGGAGTAACTGGACATGGAACAATGGTTTATGCAGATAATGCCAAAATTCCCATAATCTCGGCTAATTTAATCAAAAGAGAGATTGGTATGAGATTCCTTACTGACCCAAATTTCGAAGTTGCAATTGATGGAGAAAAAATAACCTTTCTAGATATACCAGAGAAAAATATTAAGGAGTTTATTCTAACCGTGGAAGGTTTTGGAGAAGTTAAACTAATTGCAATCGATACTTTATCAACTGACAAAACTACCCATCAACATGGCATTGCATGGCATGTGAATGGGAGGTTAGTTGGTGAGTGTTCGTGGAAAGGAACTGGTATGGATCATCTTATTGACGGAAGACGTATAGAAGCCAAAAGATTTATCTTTATCGTTTTGGCAGATATTTTAAATTCCGAAAAAAACATACATCCGGATTGGTCTGGATTTAAATCAAATAGTGACGAATTTCAATCAGTAAATGAGGTTGTACTCAACAAGGTTAAAGATTTTGTTTTGGATATTTCTAAAGAAAAACGTAAAGAAACTTTTTATGACATCAAATCACAAAATAATCAAACTCTTAAAAGGATTGGGCTAATTGGTCAAACAAAATGGAATTCGTTTATAACTCAAGTGCAGGAGGAATGCCCATCAATTAATGAAACAGAACTTGCAAAGCTTGGGACAATCCTAGCCAATTTGGAGGAATCACAATCTCAATTCAGCCTTATACACGCTCTATATGAACTTGATCCAAATCAACTGGATAATCTCAATGAGATTCTAGAAGAATGGAATGTGGATCTTGCAAAAATAGTTTTGGATGAACTTCAATTTAGGCTAAAATTATTGGAGCAGTTAAAAATCAAAGTACTTTCAAAGGATACTGATGAGGTTCAGGAGTTGCAACCTTTATTCAAAAAGGGCCTATGGATTTTTGGACCCGAATACGAAACTATCGAATACACCTCAAATCAAGGAATGACATCAGTAATACAAAATTTATACGGAGGAATAGAGAAAGGCTCAAGAAAAAGACCAGATTTCGCAATTTTAAGTGACAGTACAGTAGGTCTCTACTCATATCCTAAATATGATGATGAAGGCGGTGAAATTGGCGTAGATAGACTTACGATAGTGGAATTAAAAAAGCCAGGTGTTCCCCTTAGTTCAGAGCAAAAAAGTCAAGCATGGGGATATGTGAAGGAGTTAACAAAAAAAGGATATGTCACTCCTGAAAATAAAATAACATGTTTCGTTCTCGGTTCGGAAATTGATCCACTTGAAGCTCAGGAAACGCATCAAGGGGGAACTAAAATAATTCCTTTACTTTACGATACTGTAGTAAAACGGGCTAACAGCCGATTACTAAATCTTTATGACAAAGTAAAAAATTCACCATTTCTCGAAAATGTAAGACTGGAAGAAGAGCTTAACGGTCAAATGAACTTATTAGAAAATTAATAGGCCATAACAATTTGTAGAAATTAGAGCCTTTCATTGCTACAGCACAACCAAAACTACGATTCTTACATTGACGTTATTTTTTAAATGAAAAGAGCAATAATACTTGGAGCAGGGGCTTCTAAAAGCTATAACAAATCTAAAACAGGTGTGAAAATGCCTGTTGCATTAGACTTTTTTGAAACCTTTAGAAAACTTGAAATTTCAGAAAATCCTTGGGTATTAATTGGACATTTAATTAACTATATATCTGATAGAGATAAAGTTGATGCACTCCAATTTTTGAATTTTTCTGAAGATATCGAATTACTGCATTCTGAAATTCAAAAAAAATTGTACAAGGCTTTACATCGTGGAAATATTTTTAGACACCCAGATGGTATTCAACAATTAAAGGCTTATAATGAATTGATATTTCTTTTTGTAAGTGTAATAAATGAAATTCAGAATGGTGATGAATCTTTAACTCATAAAAATTTAGCTAAACAACTTTCTACGAGAGACTCAATCATAACTTTTAATTGGGATACTTTGATGGACAGAGCTTTAATGAAAGAAACTGATTGGAATAGTGGAAATGGATATTTTGTACAGCCTTCTGCCGTTTTCAGGGATGATTGGATTTATAATGATGATCAATCTATTGAACGAAATTTCCCGAAGTTGTTAAAACTTCACGGTTCTAGTAATTGGATTACAAGTCATATTATACCTAGCAAAGAAGGCAAATTTGAATTAAGCCAGGAAACTAATGTAGAAGACTTCTATGTCTTCGAACGAGCAACTAAACCATATGCAACCTATGCTGGTAGATACATGTCTGGATATGAAGAGTTCTCATATGGCTATTATCCACCAAATCTTCCCTTGATAGGTAAACCTGCTCCTGAAGGTTATACAATAGTAAAAAGCAGAATTAAAAACCCTTTGATGCCTGAAGGAAAATCGAATGATAAAGGTTTGTATTCTATGCCATTAATAATTCCCCCGGTAAAAAATAAAGAATACGATTTATTTGGAACATTATTTACTCGAGTTTGGGCTGAAGCACAAAGAGAAATTGAAAACGCAGAGGAAATCTATATAATAGGATATTCATTTCCTGTAACTGATATTAGAACTGATCAATTGTTTAAATCGGCATTTCTCAAACGGAAAACATTTCCAAAGATTATTATCCATAATCCCAACCCGGATTTGATCTTTGAAAGATTCACATTTGATTATGGCATACCCTCATCTTACATCATCGTCAAAAAGGAATACTTTGATGAAACCTTTAAATTTGAATAAAAACTGTTCATTTAATAAAAAATAAATAATAAAAAACTTGTAACACCACCTATGCCGCTCCACTTAGGGATAATACTCATAGCCAAAAGTTGTGCTGCATACAAGGATAGCTGACTGAAAAATTATTACCACTGCAGGAAATTGAAGATTCTCTATAAATATCGCCCACTTTCAGAATTTCTTTTTAAGGAACTTTACTATCAAGAGTTGTACTTCGCTTCCTACTTCGAATTGAATGACCCGCTTGATTTGTCGGCTCGGATTGAATTTAGTTGTGAGAAATCCGAGCAAGTAGAATATCTGATTTATTTTCTTTTTAAGTCAACCCTATCGCTCAATGATGCCTTAACTGACAAAAAAAGGAAGAACGACAAAAACCTACTTGCATTCAATGACAACAGAACAAAGGTTGCAGAATTTCAGCAAACGGTTTTTGAATATATAAACCAGCTAAAAGATGAAAAAGAAAGAGTTTGGGATATTGATATTAAAAGCATTATTGATTCCGCATCAAAGAAACACAATCTAGAATTCCAATTTGATTCAGAGAATTTCAAAAGCGTACTTAAACGTATATCGTCAAAATTTCTTGAAAATAGTTATGCTACTTGCTTTTCAGAAAGCAATGATGATTTTTTAATGTGGTCGCACTATTCCAGCAAGCATTCAGGAATCTGTTTAGAGTTTGCGTTAGAAAATTCAGGTCTTTTCCCTTACATCGGGAAAGCTCGAAGGAAATTAGATTGCAAAAAATACAAAGAAAGACTATCCAAATGGGATTTAGAAACCCACGTGTATTGGGACAGAATTAAAAAAGTTAATTATGAGAGCGAACAGCCGTTTATAAATTTTTTCGAGTTTTCACAAGTTTTTGAAAATGAACACGATTGTGATTTGATAGGTCTTTCAAAACCTTGGACACATCATTTTGCTCATCAATTAGAATGGGTTTTCTCTACCAAAACTGCACCGTGGAAATATGAAAAGGAATGGAGAGCGATTCATATAAACTTTGGAAATCCCCAAGAACCAGAAGAAAGAATCCGACATTATCCACTTGAAAGTCTGAAAGCTATCTATTTTGGTATGCGAACTCCAGAAAACGTAAAGAAGAGAATCTTTCACATTTTTGATAAGTAAGCAAAAGAACTACAATACTTTGAATGTAAACCGACAAACGGGAAAGACCTAGAATTTATTGAATGGGAATATTATGAATAATATGCCAACGCATGGAGAGAAAAAGAAACGGCCCGACCCTTCGCATTTTTAAGAAGAGTTGTCATCCGAATTGCCCCAAGCATTTGGCACATGCCATAGCCGCGCCAGACTATAAATAGTAGGCAGTGTGAATTCGAGATAGGTCAGTAATATCATCCATACCCTAAGTATATTATACTTATAAAGTTCAGCCTGGCCAGCAATAAAGCACCTTATTTTATTCGCTATTAGTTTTGGTCAACAGTAAAATTCTTTACAAAACATTATCTTTACAAAAAACAAAATGACAATGGATTTGCTCAAAATATCAAAAGCACTGGCTGATGCCACGCGGTTCAAAATTCTAAAGATACTCATGGCAAAAGGAGAAATCAGTTGCAGTGAATTGGAAGGCCACTTTACGCTTTCTCAACCTACCATTTCACACCACTCTAAAATACTGTTTGATTGCGGACTTATCCATGCAAAAAAGGATGGACAACATTCGCTTTTATCGGTAAATAAGAAGTTGTTAGAAAAATACCTCACATCCCTTAAAGAAGAATTGGTCAAGTAATTTTTTTTATTCAATATATAGATATATTTCAATATATCTTTTAATTTTGATTAAGTTTGTGAAAACATCTACCAACTAATTTAAAAACAAAAAATTATGATATTAATTACAGGAGCCAACGGGCATTTAGGGGCGGCCACTATCGAATCTTTATTGAAAAAAAATCCTAAAACCCCAATTAGGGCATTGGTAAGAACCGAAGAAAAAGGAGCTCCATTCAAAAAAAAAGGAGTGGATATTGCCATAGGAGATTACTTTAATTATGATTCATTGCTTGCGGCTATGCGGGGGGTAGATGTCCTTTTACTGGTTTCATCAAGTTCCATAACCGGACGTTATGAGCAGCATTCTAATGCCATAAAAGCGGCAAAAGAGAGTGGCATAAAGCATATCGTTTACACCAGTGTGCTGAAATCTTCCCCTGATTCCAAATTCAGTGGAGGTATGGATCACGTAAAAACAGAAGCAGAGATTAAAGCATCAGGAATTCCTTATACCATTATGGGAAATACCTATTATGCTGATTTTCTACCGATGTTGTTAGGAGATTTTACCAATACAGGAGCTATTTATTACAGTGCTGGTGATGCAAGGGTAAATTTTGCGTCACGAAATGATATGGCAGAGGCCAATGCAGTTGTACTTTCCAACCCTTCTGCCCATCAGAATAAAGTGTATAATATCACCGCATTAAAAGCATATACCTTTACAGAGATAGCTGTTATGCTTTCGGATATTGTAAATGCCCCTGTAAACTATGTAGATATTCCACTGGAAGATTTGAAAAAGGGCATGCTGCAACATGGTTTGCCGGAAAATGTTACGGGTATGATGGCAAGTATTGCCGAGACCATGAAAGCCGGGGAGTTTGATTATGCCGATGATACATTAAAGAAATTAATTGGTCATCCTCCTCTTGATTTAAAGGATTTTCTAAAAAGTGTATATGGCACAAAATCCTTGTAGGATAAATAAAACCTTAAATAGTAGAAATTCATAAATGAAACCAATATGGGAAAATTAGAAAACAAAGTTGCAATCATTACAGGTGGTGCCGGCAGTATCGGCCTGATTACCGCCAAACTTTTTTTACAAAACGGTGCGAAAATAATGCTTGTTGACGTAAATGAGGATTCGTTGAAAAATGCTGCAACAGAATTACAATCACCAAATGTTGATTATTGCGTAGCAGATGTTACCCAAAGTTCTGATGTTGAAAAATATGCACAGAAAACAGTAGATAAATTTGGCAAAATAGATGTGTTCTTCAATAATGCAGGGATCGAAGGGGTGGTAAAGCCAATTACAGAATACCCGGAGGAAAATTTTGATAAAGTTATTGCTGTCAATGTGAAAGGGGTTTGGTTGGGCATGAAGCATGTGTTACCAAGAATGAATGACGGAGGAAGTGTTATCATTACATCTTCCGTAGCAGGGCTTATTGGCATCTCAGGAATGACCGCCTATAATGCAAGTAAACACGCCACCATTGGTATTATGCGAGCCACAGCACAGGAGGCTGCCCCACGAAAAATCAGGGTAAATACAGTTAATCCGGGGACCGTTGATAACCGGATGATGCGTTCTCTGGAAGAAGGAATGGCTCCAGGACATGCAGAGGCAATAAAAGCGGAATTTATAAAAGGTATTCCCTTGGGAAGGTATGTTCAGCCCGAAGAAGTAGCCAATGTAGTTTTGTATTTAGCTTCTGACGATAGCCAATTTATAACTGCAACCATTAATGTGGTAGATGGAGGAATGGCGGCATATTAGATTCTCTGTTTATTCAACATCGGCACTTACATAGTTATCTGCTCTAAAACCGAATTTATTTATACACGAAAAAATATCAAACCATGAACATCAAAGAAAAAATCGAAGACCTAATCAAGCTAATGCTGTCGGGCAAACAAATGGATGCTTTTGAAAAGTATTATCATGAAGATGTAGTAATGCAGGAAAACTCCAAACCCCCAATGGTTGGCAAATCAGCCAACAGGGAAAGGGAAATTCAAGGGATGCAGATGATTGAAACGTTTCACGGAGCAGAAGTAAAAGCAGTTGCCGTGGGCGACAATGTGACTATGGTAGAATGGGAATTTGATGTCACCTACAAAGGCGCGCCCCGCATGAAAATGTGCCAGGTGGCCGTGCAAAAATGGAAGGACGGCCAAATTATTCATGAACGTTTTTATTATTCAACTAACTAAAATCAAAACAAGAGCAATTTCACTCGATCAAGCCATTGCCTTTATGTCATCGTTTAATGAAAATAATGGAAGCAACCCTTCCAATGAAAAATATATTCCCGGAACCTGCAATATGGGGAGAGAGGAAATCAAAAGGCGAAAAGCAAGTGGATGGACAGGGTTGGTACTAACGGTAATTACCATTTCTCTCTTATTATGGTTCAGTGCACCTCACTGGATGCGACTTGTAGTTTTCATTCCGGCAGTAATGGGAGCAACAGGATTCATACAGGCGTACAATAAGTTCTGCGTGTATTTCGGATTTGGGCACATGTTCAATTTAGGAGAGGTGGGGAAAACAGATACCATCGATCAAAAAGAATTCAGGGTGAAAGACAGAGCAAGAGCCTGGCAATTGCTTGCCTATGCTTTTGGTACAGGATTGATTATTACTGTAATCGTTTATCTCCTGCCCTGATTTTGATCGGATATAAACCAGGTAAGTGAACTACTTGGCAGTTCTTGCTTGAGCATCATGCTTAAGTATAGAATTTATGGAAATGAAATTCATTTAGTAAACAAAACCATCATGGAAAAGCAAACAAAGAGTAAAACAAGAAAAATTGCCGCATGGGTGATAATTGGACTAGTGGGTGCGTTGGTTATTATGAGCGCCACCATGAAACTGACACACGCTGAAGAATTGGTAACTAATTTCACTAAATGGGGATTGATTGATAACCTCACGTTTATAGGAATTGGCGAATTGATTTTCATCATTTTATTTATTATTCCCAGAACATCCTCCCTTGGGTTTCTTTTGTTAACCGCCCACTTTGGTGGAGCCATTGCCACTCATCTACAACATGAGGAATCGTTTATAATGCCTGCCATTATTTTGACTGTGATCTGGATTGGTAATTACCTGCGCAATCCCGAAATGCTGGCAAGTTTTACGAAAAAATAATGGACATAAAAGCAATAGCCGTATTAGGCGCCAATGGCCGAACTGGAATTGAAATTGTAAAACAAGCCCTGGAAAAAGGTTGGGTTGTAAAAGCATTGGTTCGCGACAAACAAAAAATCAAACTTGCAAATCCCAATCTACAAGTCATTGAAGGAAATCCTATGCGTATAGATGATGTGAGGAAAGTTATCAAGGAAACACATGCCATCTTTGTTGCGCTCAACATTGGAAGGAAATCTGACCTGCCTTGGGCAAAAGTGACTTCGCCACTTGATTTATTGTATACAAGTATGAAAAATATAATTTTCGCAATGAATGAAAACGGTGTAAAGCGGGTGATAACTGTTTCAGCCTGGGGAACAGGCGATAGCTACAAAGAAACAAATTGGATATTTAAATTTCTTATCAAAAAGACCAACGTTGGTGTAGCCTACGCAGGTCATGAAGATCAGGAAAGAGTACTTCGTACAAGCGGACTGAAATGGACATCTGTTCGACCGGTTGGCCTTAGCAGCAGTGAAAAGCAGAAGCAAGTTCGGGTAAGCATTAAAGGCGATAAAAAACTAAACATGACCATCAGCCGAAAAGATGTTGCCCGCTTTATGCTGGACATTGTTGATGATGAAAAGTATTACCAGCAAGAACTTTCTATTTCATCAGAATGACTTTATCCGGTAGCGGAGTAACGTGCGTCCGATTTAAATTCCCTTTTGAATTGTAAAATGAACCGATCAGACTTTATAAAAATAATGGGAGCAGCAACAATAGGTTTTGGGACTTCAAATGTAAAGAGCTGGGCCAATTCGATAACCGGCTTACCCGAACAGGAAGTAACCCTTCCGGTTCTTTTTACTTCGCACGGAAACCCAATGGACATACACCTTCCTCATAAAGCGAATCCTTTTTTAACTTATCTTTTTGATTTAGGTGTTGACTTACGAAAAAAATATCCAAAAGAAATTAAAGCCATATTGGTAGTATCAGCACACTGGTGTACCAAAGGCACATACGTAAATGTTTCTCCGTGGCCGGAAACGATTTACGATTTTTACGGTTTCCCTCCCGAATATTACACTATAAAATACATGGCTCCAGGTGCTCCGGAATTTGCCAAAAATGTAGCAGAAGCCATCCCTGCAATTAGAACTACAACCGAATGGGGTTTCGATCATGGCAATTGGCCCATGCTTCGTCATCTTTTCCCAGATGCCAATGTACCGGTTTTTCAGATGAGCATTGATTATTATCAATCTCCTCAATACCACTATGAGTTAGCAGTTCAACTGAAGAAATTAAGAACGAAGGGTGTTTTGATTATCGGCAGCGGTTCCGTTGTTCATAATCTTCAATTGGCAAGTTCCAGACTTTTCAAAGGCGATAAAACCTTGTATGGATGGGATAAGGAATTTGATGAATGGATAAAACAGAGAGTGGTGGACCGCGACATAAAAAGTTTGATGAATTATGAAAAAACAAAATTTGGAAAAATGGCTGCCCCGACTCCCGATCATTATGTGCCGCTAATTTATTCTATGGCTATGCTGAATACCAACGATACTATAGAGCACACCTATGAAAGTCTTTTGCCTGCATTTAGCGACCGTAGTTTCATCATTGAATCAACCCATTAAACAATAGTATAACATGACCTTACATTATGATTTTGAGCTTCCAAAAAGAACAGGAGCCAAACCAACTACCACACCGAGCAATCCTCACATGCAATTGGATCAACAACCAAAAGACAGAAAGCTGGTGGATGAACTCATTGGTTGGGCATTCTCGCTTCCTGATATTTCAAAGGAGTATAGCAAAATCTCTGTACCCGGAGCACAGGCCATGTGTATGTCAGAAGAAAAAATGTGCACACATTGTAATGCTTTTATGGTTGAAACGGAATTTGCGCATTTTCATCCTGCTCCGGATGGCAGTATGCACTTAGGCCTCCCGCAGCGTGATGTAAAAAAAGTAATTGAACTGGGTTGGGGCGAATTGCATCCTGTAGTGCATAAAGGATGGTTGCCGCCAAACTTCATAATGGTTTACGCGCCCAGAAACGAAGAGGAGGCCGATGAGATTAAAAAAATTATTTTTCGCTCCTACCAATTTGCAATAGGTGAAATAAGCGATTAATGAGGCGAAGTTTGGGTCAGTAAAAATAAATTCTACTAAAAAAAAATTAACCATGCACGAAAATGATTTTCAAATATTGAAGCACGCCATCGAAAACATGATGCCTGCTAACAAAATACTCGGTTTAAAAATAGTTGAGATTACAGCAGGCTCGGTTCATATTCATGTTCCATTCAAAGAAGAGTTTATTGGTGATTTTATACAAGGCCGCTGGCATGGAGGTATTCTGGCCGCCATTGCCGATACTGCCGGAGGAGTGGCCGGGGCAACGGCTTTACATTCACCCAATGACAGGCTGAACACCATTGATATGCGCATTGATTATTTACATGCAGCCGTTAAGGCGGATGTACAAGCAAAAGCACGAATAATTAAACAAGGGAAGACAATCATTAAGGTTGATGTAGAATTGTTTCAGCCCGATAATAAAGAACCGGTCGCCCTCGCAAGATGTGTGTATAGCGCATTAAGGAGTGAATCTTAACATGAGCCGCTCAAATTTATGCAAAAATCAGCTTGTTTGAGCTAAACTCCCCAACCGAAAGAATTCTTAAAAGAGTGGGTTTAAAAAAAATGTATATCTTTGCACTCGACCAAAAAACTAATTTGGTCGATAAATAGTTTGGGAAGAAACAATGGAAACAACAATGGACATTAAAGACGATGTAAGTGAGGTCATCCTAAATTCCGCTAAAACCATCTTTGCCAGATATGGTTTTAAGAAAACCACAATGGATGAAATAGCTCATGCTTCAAGAAAAGGCAAAAGTTCCATCTATCATTACTTCAAAAGCAAAGAAGATATTTTCAAGGCAATCGTTGAAAAGGAATCGGATGTGTTAAGTGCTGCCATAGCAAAAGCAATCAATGCAGAAACTACCTCTGAAAAAAAAATACGGGCTTATGTTTTAACAAGAATGAAAGTTATTAACAAATTAACCAATCTATACAGTGCTTTAAAAGATGAATATCTGGAGCATTACAGTTTCATTGAAAATGTCAGAGTGAAGTATGACACCGAAGAGGTTAACACCATCAAAGGAATATTGAAGACGGGTGTTGAAGAAGGTGATTTTAAAATAGAAGACATCAACCTCACCGCCTTTGCCCTGGTCACAGCACTGAAGGGTTTAGAATATCCTTTATTCATTAAAAACAATTATGCAAAAACAGAAAATCGGTTTGAAGGATTGCTGAACGTGCTTTTTTATGGAATCATAGCGAGGTAATTTTTTTTTAACCCATTATCGACCAAAAAACTAAAATAGTCTAATTGTAATTAATAGAACTAACAATGAATATGAAAGTCAATAAACTGCACATCGCTCTTTGGTTTTCCGTTATCCTGGCCGGATGCTCGTCAGGAGAGAATACATCATCGGAAAGTGCGAAGCACATTTCCCTTAATGTTAAAACAGAAGAAGTAATTCAATTTAAAGGAAGCCATACAGTTGGGTATTCCGGGGTTGTGGTGCCAAAGAAAAATACACCACTCAGTTTCTCGGTGCCGGGAACCGTTTCGAAAATAGCAGTAGAAGAAGGACAGCAGGTAAACAAAGGCCAGTTGCTGGCACAACTAAATCCATCGACTATGGAGAACACCTACCAGATGGCATTTCAAAAATTACAACAGGCACAGGATGCGTATAACCGGTTAATGCCGATGCATGAAAATGGTACCCTGTCTGAAATAAAATGGGTGGAGGTAGAAACAGGATTAAGTCAGGCAAAATCGGCTACAGCCATTGCAAAAAAAGGACTTGACGATACAAAACTATATGCTTTTACAGCGGGTGTGATAGGTAAAAAATCGATTCAGGAGGGAGAGAATGTATTTCCAAATATTACAGTTTTTGAATTATTCGACATCAGTAAAGTATATGTAAAAATTCCCGTACCAGAAGATGAGATCAGTTCGTTCAAAAAGGGAGATCAGGCCATCATTACTGTTGGAGCTATCTCTAAAACAATCACCGGTATTGTAAGAGAAATTGGTGTTTCGGCTGATATATTTTCACACTCCTATCCGGTAAGACTTGAAGTTGACAATTCTGATTTAGCCATTAAGCCGGGTATGGTTTGTACAGTCAACTTTGCAACCCAAAACAAGGCGACCGGTGTTCTTATCTCTAACAAAGCAATGCAGCAGGATTTACAAGGGACGCAGTTTGTATATGTGATAGAAAATAACACGGCTCAAAAGCGAGCGGTGAAAACCATTGCTTTAATCGACCAAAAAATTCTGGTCAGCGGAAATTTGAAAGAAGGTGATAAAATCATTGTGGCAGGGCAAGACAAACTTCGCCAGGGCTCACAGGTAAACATTATAAAATAGCATCATGACGACACATAAGTTTAATGTCATAGAATTGGCTATGAGGTATAAGCAAATAGCCATTACCATAACAAGTCTGTTGGTGTTGTTTGGTATATTTTCTCTTTGGGTAATGCCCCGAAATGAATTTCCTGAGTTCATCATTCGACAGGGATTGATCATCGGTGTATTTCCGGGGGCTACTTCCGAACAGGTGGAAGACCAATTAGCCACCAAAGTGGAAAGTTTTCTTTACGGTTTTAAAGAAGTAAACCGGGAGAAAACGTATTCCATATCCAGAGAAGGAATGTTGGTTGTGTTTGTGGAAGTAAACAACAACGTAAAAGACCCTGATGGCTTTTGGGATAAAATAAAATTCGGCCTCAGCGAATTAAAATTACAGTTGCCACCGCAGGTACTTGCGCTGATTGCCAACAATGATTTTGGCGATACAGCCGCTTTGCTACTTACCATACAATCAGAAAGCAAAACCTATAAAGAGCTGGAGAAAGAATTGAAAATTATCGAAACGGAATTGCGAAAAATAAAGGCCGTTTCTAAAGTAAAACACTACGGAATTCAACAGGAACAGATAGCCATTTATCTGGATAATGCTAAACTGGCTTATTACGGTGTGCGTCCTATTACGGTGCTTGCCGCCATGCAATTGGAGGGTGCTGTGTATTACGGTGGCGAACTCAATAATTCAGAATTGATTACACCGATACATATTCCAGCAAATTTCAAATCGGAAGAAGACATTAAAAACCAAATCGTGTATGCCGATCCTGCTGGTAACATCATCCGGATGAAAGATATTGCTACTGTAGTTAGAAAATATAAGGAACCTGACTCTTTCATAAAAAACAATGGGGCAAAAAGCTTGCTGGTGTCATTGGAAATGCAACCTGGCAACAACATTGTTGATTTTGGGAAACAGGTGGATCAATCCCTCGCTTCCATCCGGACTAAAATTTCTTCTGATGTAAATCTGGATAAGATTGCTGATATGCCAACAGCCGTAGATCGTTCCATTATTCATTTCCTGAAAGAATTTTTCATTGCTATTATCGCTGTGATCATCGTTACGATGTTGTTATTGCCTTTACGGGTAGCTGCGGTTGCCGGCGTAACGATCCCCATTACCATTTTTATAACCGTAGGCATTTTATATTTATTAGGTGTTGAACTACACACCGTTTCGCTTGCAGGATTAATCGTTGTATTAGGCATGGTGGTGGATAATGCCATTGTTGTTATTGATAGTCATGTAGAAAAATTAGATCATGGCGAAACGCCCTGGGATGCTGCCTGGAAAAGTGCGACAGAACTTTTTGTTCCGGTATTTTCTGCTACCCTTGCCATTATCGCTACCTATGTTCCTTTGGTATTTTTCTTATCTGGAATGACCGGTGATTTTGTTGGTTCTCTGCCTGTTACCATTGGTGTGGCCTTGTTTACGTCTATGCTGGTGGCCTACTTTCTGGTTCCTTACATGAGCTATGTATTTATCAAAAAAGGAGTCAGGAAAGGAGAAGCGGAAGAAGCAAAAGCCGATAAGAAGTCACTACTCGATTGGGTGCAACAGTTTTATAATAGCACACTCGAAAGTGCCTTCAGAGGACCAAAGCTGACCATGCTGGTAGGCTTACTCTCCATTTTATTAGGCGGAGCAATCATGGCACTGTTGCCACGACAGTTATTTCCAAAAGTGGAGAGGAATCAGTTTGCCGTAGAAATTTATCTACCGGAAGGATACACACTTGCCCAAACAGTTGCTGTTGCCGATAGTATGGAGGTATTGCTCATGAGTGATAGTCGGGTGGTTAATGTAGCCTCCTTCATGGGTACCAGCTCACCACGTTTCCACACTACCTACGCACCTAATTTCCCATCAAAAAATTATGCGCAGTTGGTAGTCAATACCATAACAGCCGACGATGCCGTGGCAATATTGGATGAATATGAAGCAAAACGCAATATTTTTCCAAATGCCTATGTGCGCATGAAACAATTGGATATGCTGAGCACAACCGCTCCGATTGAAGTACGGATTTCCGGTAACAACATTGATTCCATAAAAGCCATCGCTGAAAATGTAAAAAGTATAATGCAACAAAACGATGCTGTTATATGGGCGCGTACGGATTATCTTAATAAAAGGCAGGGTGTGCGTGTAGATGTGAATGATGAACTCGCCAACCGGTTAGGGTTGACCCGAGGACTAATCGCCTCTTCAATAGCATCTGGTTTCTCTGGGATACCTATAGGTACAGTTTGGGAAGGAGATTATCCGGTAGATGTGAAGGTCATTAATCCAATCGATAAAAGAGATGGTTTTGATGATATCGAAAATCAAAATGTAACATCCCTGTTTTTGAGTGCCACAGTTCCTGTGCGACAGGTAACTACCATAACCACCGACTGGAGCGAAGGGCAAATTATCCGCAGGAACGGTGTACGAACTATTACGGTGCGAGCGGATGTAAAAAGAGGGGTGCTACCTTATAAAATATTAGCTGAACTAAAGCCGGAACTCAAAAAAATAAAAACAGGTTCCGATGTTCAACTCACGTATGGCGGTGAGGAGGAAAGTGAATTGGAAAATTATACACCGCTGAGCAAAGCCATGCTGGCAGGCGTAATGTTGATTTATTTTATTTTGCTTTTCCAGTTTAAGCGATCGAGATTAGTCTTTTTAGTGATGCTGACCATGCCTTTAAGTTTTCTGGGTGCGGCTATGGGTTTAGTACTTACCGGTTATCCTTTTGGGCTTACCTCCTTCCTCGGAATAATGAGCCTTATGGGTATCGTCGTGCGCAATGGCATTATCCTGATTGATTATGCTGAAGAGCTCCGCAACAAGAACGGAATGTTATTGGCGGAAGCAGCGGTGGCTGCCGGTAAGCGTAGAATGCGCCCCATATTTCTCACTTCTTTTGCGGCTGCCGTTGGCGTGGTGCCGATGATTGTAAGTGGCTCATCTCTTTGGGGGCCTTTAGGTGCTGTAGTTTGCTTTGGACTGCTGATATCCATGATACTTACCTTGTATGTGCTGCCTGTGATGTATCATCAATCACTTAAGAAATCAATTGCTTAAAATTCTTTAGAATGAAAAAGATAATTATCATAGCTGCCACTTTATTTCTCATAACAGAAGGATACAGCCAGACAACGCTGAGCCTACAAGAAAGTAAAGACTTGGCGATTAAAAATAATGTACACATTAAAAACAGTGCATTGGAAATGGAGATGGCTCAGGAGGTAAAGAAAAATGCTTTTACCAACTACTTTCCTAAAGTAAGTGCAACAGCATTTGCTATGCGTGCGATGGACCCCATCATTAAATTCAATATGCCGGGAGGAAATTTGCCGGTATATGACGGCAATCCGGCTAACCTCGCAACGGCAACAGAGTTTGCTTATTTTCCAGGTTTAAACCTCCAGCTTTTAGATAGAGCAACGGTTGGATTACTCAATATAACCCAACCCATTTTTGTTGGTGGAAAAATCAGCAACGGAAATAAACTCGCCCAATTGGGAGTTGACGTAAAAGAGAAGCAACAACAATTAAGTTTAAATGAAACGCTATTAAAAACAGAACAACAATACTGGCAGATTGTAGTGCTTCAGGAAAAAGAAAAGACCATCGCACAATATGAAGCGTTGTTAAACGATGTAAGCAAGCAAGTAAAGGATGCCTTCAAATCAGGGTTAATTATTAAAAACGATGCGTTGAAAGTACAGATAAAGCAAAGTGAACTTAGAACCAATAAAAGCAAACTGCAAAGCGGCAAGCAGTTAGCGATTAGGCAGTTCTGTCAAACCATCGGTATAGTGTATGACTCAGCGCTGGTATTGCAGGAAGATTTGCAAAACATACAATTGCCAAACACTTATTACACCGATATCGAAGCTGCATTACCAAACCGGGCAGAATATCAGTTGTTGCAGCAATCGGTAAAAGCAGAGCAGTTACAAACTAAAATGAAAAGGGGCGATTATATGCCTCAGTTAGCTGTAGGTGCTGCTGGTTATTCCTTCAACAGCTATTACGAAGGAACTAATACTACTACCAATGGTTTGGTTTATGGCACAGTGTCTATACCCATTTCCGATTGGTGGGGAGGCTCGCACGCCATCAAGGAACATAAAATCAAGGAACAAATTGCCGAGAACACTTTCAATGATACCAAAGGTTTATTAAAGCTTCAGATGGAAAAAGCCTGGACTGATGTAAACGAATCTTATCGTCAAATTATAATGATGGAAGAAACTGTAAAGCAAACCGATGAGAATCTGAAAGTAATGCAGACCAGTTATAACAGTGGTGTTGTCACCCTTTCGGACTTACTGGAAGCACAAGCACTGCAAACAGAAACTGCTGATAAATTGATTGAAGCCAAAACTCAATATCAACTGGCAATATCAACCTATTTACAAGTTACCGGTACCAGTAGAGAGGTTAAGAACATGCGTTAAAGCAATGCTATTTGTACTCAAAAGTAGAAATGGCTAACCATCTGGATTAAATGATAGAATAGAAATTAATGAATGAATTTTAAAAGATGAAAAGGAAAGTATCATTAGTATTATCAAGTGGCGGCTCAAGAGGGCTGGCTCATATTGGTGCTATTAATGAATTGGAGAAACAAGGGTTTGAAATATCCTCTATTTCGGGATCTTCTATAGGCGCTGTTATTGGCGGACTCCACGCGATGGGTAAATTACCCGAATACACCGATTGGGTAAAAACAATAAACCGACAGGTAATCTGGGGACTTTTGGATTTTGCTTTGTCAACCTCCGGGTTACTGAAAGGGGATAAAGTATTTGACAAAATGAAAACAATTATCCCCGACATGAACATTGAGGAGATGCGTATTCCTTTTGCGGCTGTAGCTACTGATCTGCTGAACGAACGCGAAATGATTTTTAAATCGGGTAGTTTTTATGAGGCCATTCGGGCATCGGTAGCAATTCCAACCGTTTTTATACCGGTTATGTATAAGAACTTATTGCTGGTAGACGGGGGGGTGTTAAATCCGGTTCCCATTGAGTATGTAGAACGTAAACAGGATTACATTCTTGTTGTGGTAAATCTATACGGAGATAAAAAAAATGAATTAAACAAAAATGTTTTGCCAAATAACAATTCGAACGATAACCAGCTTAATGGCCTCATGAAAAATATGGCCAAACTGGTTTCATCAGGAGATAAAGGAAGTTTAGGTTATTATTCTATGTTAACCACAACCACTGCTGCTATGATACATAAAATTGCCAGGCAGCATATTGAAAGGTACAAACCGGATATCTTAATCAATATCCCTAATGATTCGGCCAATACCTTCGACTTTCATAAAGCAGATGAACTGATAAAAATAGGGGAAATGGTTGCCAGTGAACAAATAACAAAGTATAGAATATTATAATTATTAAGAGATGGGAAGCTATTCTAAACTCCGTAAAATTATTCATGTTTTTCATCTCTATGGGATCAATTTATTGGGAAAAAGAAAATATGACAACTTCTATCAAGAGCTAAAAATGGATAAGGTTTTTGTATTAGGGCTAATCTTCGAGTTGGAACTTGTTACCAAAAATCAACTTAATGATGAAGATGCGTATTCAGCCCAGGTTCCAGCTTATATTATAGAAAAATTGATTAAATAATTAAAACACATTGACATGAGTGCACAAAAGAAATACAAAATGTATGAAAATCCGATAATGGAATTTCTATCGATCGAGTGTGTAATCTTAACTCTGTCTAAAGCTTTGAATTTTAAGATAGAGCAGTATGAAAGAACAAGAATCAGCATTCAAGAAAAAAGTATTAAAACAGTTTTTATCAGGTGACAACCTGTTCCGAAAGGACGGAGCCTTAGCGCCGATACTCAAAGAGTTTTTGGAAGAGGCGCTCCACGCAGAGATGGAAGAGCATCTTCGGGATGAAGAAAATGGTTGGTCATCGGGCAACAAGCGAAACGGCACGGGCAACAAGATTGTCAAGAGTAACCTGGGAGAAGTAACGATCGAGACCCCACAGGACCGAAAAAGTGGCTTTGAGCCTAAAATAGTGAAAAAAAGGCAGCGCATATTAGCCGACAGTCTGGAAGACCAGATCCGCCCTGTATGGCATGGGAGGCAGTATGTGGGATATATCAGCCCATATCCGGGAGATGTATATACAGAGGTCTCCACCGAAGTGATCAGCGGGATTACAGACCGGGTGGTCCCAAAGGTGAAAGAATGGCAGAGCCGTCCTTTAGAGGATGTATATTGTATCGTATGGCTTGATGCGATGCACTTCAAGGTGCGGGAAGATGGTAAGGTGAGGCATAAGGCCCTGTACAATGTTTTGGGTATCAACAAATAAGGGAAGAAAGAGCTGTTGGGCATGTTTCTTTCTGAAAGTGAGGGGGCCAACTTCTGGCTCCAGGTCCTAAGTGACCTGCAGCACCGTGGGGTAAAGGATATCCTGATCGCCTGTACAGATAACCTGACGGGATTCCCTGAAGCAATCCATTCTATTTTCCCTAAGGCTGAGGTACAGCTCTGTATCGTCCACCAGATCCGCAACAGCCTGAAGTATGTAGCTAGTAAGGAGCAGAAGGAGCTTGCCGCTGACCTGAAACTTATCTATGGGGCAGATACCAAAGACGGGGCAGAGTCTGCCCTGTTGGACCTGGAAGAAAAGTGGGGGAAGAAATACCCTGTGGTGGTCCGTTCATGGAACAGCAACTGGGAACGTCTTAGTGCCTATTTTGCCTATACCAAACCCAACAGAAAGATCATTTATACCACCAACGCGGTTGAAGGCTATCACCGGCAGGTTAGGAAAGTCACCAAAATAAAAGGGGCTTTCACAAGTGATATGGCACTGCTGAAACTGGTGTATCTTGCTGCAAAGAGGATCGAACGGAAATGGACGGCCCCTATCCATAACTGGGGGTTGACAGTCCAACAGTTTGCCATTAGATTTGAGGGGAGGTTAGTTTTGGACGCGGAATAAAATAATTATTTAGTTCCCTTCTCTTGGGTTACCCCAAGAGAAGGGAAGGACAGAGTTCGGCTAACACTCCCCTCCCACATTGTATAAACGTAATTAGGGCTGAAGTGCTTGATTAGCCTTTTTCTACAAATTAATTTTTTACATGTGCGTGTCTTTGTTCAAAAAACCGTATTAAAATCAAGCAAAACGTAAAGTCTTTCATAAGAAACAAAGCCATCCTTTCAGGTGGCTTTAATTGTGCAAAAAGGAGTAACCTTTTCCTAAATCCCATAATGCTTAGCAACCGCCGTCAGAATCATATCTCTCATTGAAGCCTTGGTTTCCCTACCTATCTCATATTTTAACTTATCGAACATATCAGTTGGAATCCGGAGTGAGTAGATTTTCACATCTTCTGTGTCAAACTCTTTGCTTGATGATTTTTCTTTTTGTTGTATCTCAGATTCAGGGTTGATCAGCATTCCGAGACCTCTTTGTTTTGCGCCAAGGTTTTTGTTTCCCTTGCTAGGATCGTTCAGTTTCTTCGCCATATTTTTATCAGTTTAACTTGCTTAAAATTTCATCGACCAGCAGTTCATAATCCTTAGCTCCGTTCGAGTCTGGTGCATAGTCAAATATGCTTTGTCCCTGCAGCTGTGCTTCGGCCAATGCTACGTTGATTCGGATTTTGGTGTCGAACACTTTATCCTGGAGATCCTCGGTGAGTTTCTCCACAATGGTTTTGGTCAGGATTCGGTTTGGGTTGATTTGGGTAATAAACACTCCACCGATTTCCAATTTATCGTTTAGGTTGTCCCGGACTTCTTTCACTATGCCCAAAAGCCGGTCCACTCCTTTGTAAGCAAAGTACTCTCCTTGTAATGGTAGCAAAATGGTGTCACTCGCTACCATGGCATTGACGGTCAATAACCCAACCGAAGGAGGGCAGTCAATGATGATGTAGTCGTATTCTGAGCGGATAGGCTTTAGGAGTTTATGGAGGATTTGCTCTCTTCCAATTTTGGATACAATCTCCATTTCAGCTCCCAACAGATCGATGGAGGAGGGAACCAAGTCCAGGTTTTCGGAGACATTAAGGATCGGTAACTTTTTATTCTCCCGAATGGAATCATAAACAGATAATTCAGGATCACCTTTTCCCAGTCCCTCAGTCAGGTTTGCTTGGGAATCGATATCCAACAACAAAACTTTGAAACCTTTTTTGGCAAGCCCAGCACCGATGTTTATGGAGGAGGTGGTTTTACCAGTTCCTCCCTTGTGATTCATGATGGAGATTGTTTTCATGGCTCTTTGGTTTTAACTAAAGATATGAAAACATTTTTCCATAAAAAAGTATTTATATAAATATGTATTTACTTTTGATTAATTCTGGTTTCCAAGTTCTCGATGATCAGGTTCTTTGATCGCACCAATTCACTGTATGAGTTATTCTCAGCAGCTAGGCGTTTCACTTCATTTTGAAGTCTTTCGATTTCTGCTTGGAGCCGGTCAAAAAAGTTTTGCTCGCTCCCTAGTTTGTCCGAGTCCATTTCACTATCCTCGATGGTGGTAATAAACATTTCTCCCTCACCCGTAGCTAACCAACTTAGGTTGATGTTATGTTCTCGCTTTAGGAGGATCTTAATCTTTCCAGAAACGTTGTTCTTGCCTCGTTCTATGTCTGAATATCCTGCCTGAGTCAAGCCCAAAGAAGCCCCGAAATCTGCTTGGGTTTCTTTTAAGAATTTCCGGATGATTTTTAGGCGTTGATTTTCAGTCATTTATGAGTGATTCTTATTTTTAAACGATAAATTTTTTTAATAATATAGCAAAACCATATATTTTTAAAAATAGATATATTCAAAAGGAATTATCCGTTGGTCTTTTCGGATTGTTCGATTGGGATGATCTTCCAGACCTTTTCATTAGTTGATATCTTAAGTTCAGAGCCTAAATCAAGAAAGTGTTATCTGTGAAATTGAATATAGTCCTTTTTCTGTTTTGCAGATCATAACTTGATCCTCTAAGGCAAATATATACATACAAATGTATTTTGTGAGGCAATTATTGGTTTTCTGAATATATACATATCTGTATATCTATATATAGATATGTACAGATATAGGAATATTTCGATGTCTTTTTTCAAGTGATAAAAGCATCATTCTGGTTTTGAAAAATGGGCTTGATTTAATCTCAGGCCATGAATTTTAGCACCTTTTTTTCCTCGCGGGAAAGTGGTGGGTTTGAGGAATGTTGAAGAAATATCTTTGCTTTTTTCAGCATGTAAAATTGAAAGAGCGTGTTGAGGAACCTTTTGCGTGTTCCTTGCAAGTTGTGTATTTGTGACACAAATTCTGCCGAATTTTTTTCACAAACACGCACTTGCCATTCCGATGTTTCTTTGCTGAATCATTCAAAATGGAGGGATTTAACCTCGCAACTCGGTAAAATTTAAATTGACTGAACCATGAGAAAATTCATTGAACAGGATCGAGAAAAAGTCATTACTATTTTAGTGAATTCTTTTGAAGGCAATAAATCGGTTGATTTTGTGGTTGGTAATTCGGCCACTTCCAGGAGAATTTTGATGGAGTACAGTTTGGCAAACTGTCTGGAAAACGGAGAGGTGTATATCTCCGAAAGTGGAAAATCATGCGTCTTGATCAAGTATTCTAACCGAAAGCGAAAGTCTTTTAATCTATGGATTTGGGACTTAAAACTGGCTCTCCAGGGAATTGGAATTTCAAAAATTTCGAAGGTGCTCAAAAGGGAATCAAGCATCGAAAGGGTCCAACCAAATGAGCCATTTCTTTACGTTTGGTTTATCGGTGTAGAGCCAGAGAACCAAGGTAAAGGAGAAGGATCTATGCTTCTCAAATCTGTACTCGAGTTGGCGAAGAAAAAGAACCTACCTGTCTGCCTGGAAACTTCCACCGAGCGAAATTTCAGATGGTATGAGAATTTCGGATTCTCAGTTTATGCATCTTCCGATGAATTTGGTTTTCCATTTTACTTCTACAAAAAGGATTTGCTATGACAGTGTTTGGAACTGACATGCATCTGGCGACATTTATTTTTGTCGTGTGCGAGGTGCTATTTTTTGTTTCTCAGTTGGTTTTATATCTCCAAAATCCTGCTGAAAAGAATCGACAATACTATTTGATCCTTTTGGGATTGTTGATCATCTACAATATTGCAGGTGGCTTGTTCCCAGATCCAGAGCTCCCTATTTCATTGAATCTTCAGATCAACTTGGCTTATGGAACCGGGTTTGTAATGGGAGCATATTTTCCATACTATTTTTATCGGGTTTTCGAACTGGATGATTTGAGGTGGAATGCGCGAATTGGGGTCTGGATATTCTTAATAGCTCCATTCCTGCTTTTCTTTTGTATTGGGCTTCCATTACTGGGTGATCTTCCCGCAACCATTTGGTATGGATTGGCGATCCCTTTGGTTTATGCGATTTATCTGATCGTGATCATTTTTCTGAGTATTAGAAAGAAATTTGAGGGGTCTCAAAATTCACTGGAAGCAATTTTGACTTATTCTGCGGCGGTGCCTTGGGTATTGCTGCCAGTTTTTAGCTATGTCGATGCTTCCCAATTTGTGGAAGTAATTTGCACAAATGGTGGCTTTATCATCATTACTTTTTTGTTTATCCGAAAGATGATCTTCGAAAACAGAAAGGTATTTGCAAAAATCAATGATACCGACCAGAGGCCACCGATTGATCCCAGTACTTTTTTCGGCCAACGATGTGCTGAATTGGGCTTTACCAAGCGAGAGTGCGAAGTGGTTGAGAAAGTAGCCCAAGGACTTACTAGCAAAGAAATCGCAGAAGTACTTTTTATTTCAGAAAGAACAGTCAACAAACACCTTCAGACGATTTTTAAAAAGGCGGACAGCAAAAACCGAGTTGAGCTGATCAACGCCCTAAACTCCTATTCATAAAACAGATTTTAAGGGACGAACCCATTGATTAAGCATATCTGCGTATAGGCGATTTTCTATACGCAGATATGCCTATTTATCGCATTTACGCAGTTCTAGGTATTTTTTTTCGCCTAGAGAATCCAATTCTTTACCCCCATCAACATGTAGCCATGAAGGAGAAAAGAGAAAATCTCTCTTGGGTATCTGTCAGGTTAAAGCCGGATGTTTTTACCCGATTGAAGGAGGAAAGTAGGTCCCTTGGTGTGTCTTTGAGTCACTTGATCAGAATGAAGCTTAGCTCTGAAACGATCAAGATCATTGACACCAAGGGAATCCTAAATGCAATTGATAAGGTGGTTGCCGAACAGGCTAGGGTTAACAATAATATCAACCAGTTGGCCAAGCATGCCAATACGTATCGAGACAAAATTTCCCCGGAGATTTTTCTGAATCACACCAAACAGATGGCCAAGCATCTTGAGCATAGGGACTTCATGAACAAGTTTTTGAAACAGATTTATCAGGCAATCAAATGAGAGTTAAAATCCTTTCCAGCGCAAGTTCATTTAATGGGGTGACCTACAACACGAACAAAACCCAAAATGAAAAGGGAGAGCTGACTAGGCTCCGGAATTTTGGGTATTTGCAGGACACCAAGGATGTGGGGCCGAATGAGGTGAAAAATTACCTGATAACTCATTCGAACAGAAATGCACTCGTCAAGGACAAGCAGTTTCATGCCATGATCAGCTGCAAGGGCAGGGAGTATTCCAAAGAAGAGCTGACAGAAATCGCCCATGAATGGATAGATAAAATGGGCTATGGGAATAACCCTTTCCTGATCGTTTTTCACAAGGATACGGCAAATAACCACGTTCATATTGTGTCATCGAGAATTGATCGGGATGGCAAAAAGATCAGTGATTCATTTGAGAAGCTAAGGGCACAAGAAGCAATCAATGAGATCATGAGACTCAATCCCAAGCATGAAGCAGTGAAAGCTGCGGATAGCTTGATGGAGTTTCGCTTCAGTACCAAAGCCCAAGGATTCTTAATCCTCGAAAACTTGGGATTCAAGGTGAGGGAAAAAGGTGAGCAGATAGAATTGATCAAATATGGTTCAGTTCAAGGTCAGATTCCTGTTTCAGAATTCAACCAAAAGATCCAATCCTATCAATTGGATAAGGATCGAGCAAAACAGCTGAAAGCGATTTTGGATAGATATTCCAAGGTCTACCAAACTAAGCTCACTTGTCTATTTGAACCTAAACCCGGCGGTAAAAAAGGAAACCAAACCGGGTATCGATCGGATCTAGGTGATTTTATACGGGATAAATTTGGGGTTCAGCTCGTATTCCATGGCAAAGATGGAAAAAGGCCTTATGGTTATTCCCTGATTGACCATGCCAATAAGATCATTTTTAAAGGCATTGAAGTATTCCCAATCCAGCGATTTTTTGAACAGGAAGGTGAACGTAAATCCTATCAATCCCAGAAACCGAACAAGGATAAGCCGATCGATTTGATCGAGGCAAAAGTAAGGCTCCAATCTGCTCTCAATGATTTCTCGACAGTTCGGCAAGGCTTGGAACACCACGCTTTGAAGTTGGAGAATAGAGATGGGAATTCTTACCTGAAAACAGCCCAAGGAGATATCGCTGCCAGTGACATTCTTTCTGCCGAGCAGCAGCTGGCATTAAGTCAATACTTCCAAGATAGCGAAGCCCATAGAGCCATACAGAGTCAAGAGATTTTTGACCTGGTTCTTGTACTCCAAATCGCCAATGACATCGATGATGAAGCTGTGCACGGTAGGAAAAGAAGCAAAAAGCGCAAGGGAGACAATGAAATCACTAGATAAAAAGATAGC
The DNA here is from genome assembly GCF_900182815.1 of Algoriphagus winogradskyi. GTDB lineage: Bacteria > Bacteroidota > Bacteroidia > Cytophagales > Cyclobacteriaceae > Algoriphagus > Algoriphagus winogradskyi. Next base: position 700,950 of record NZ_FXUA01000002.1, read on the forward strand.
CATGATCATTCTATTCGCAAACCAAAAAGGTGGAGTGGGAAAAAGTACGCTCGCGGTGCTGTTTTCAAATTTTGCCGTCCAGAAAAGGAAAAGAAAGGTGAAAGTCTTTGATATGGACTTTCAACAGTCACTTTACAACAAGTATCTCAATTCGGACCTCTTAGAAAATGAGAAGTTGTATGAAGTTGAGCTATCGAATATTCCAGGATTCAAGTCTATCCAGAAAAGAGCTGCTCAAGATCCTAAAATTCTCACCGTGATTGATCTTGCTGGGAGAATGGATGACGACAACCTGGTGCCGGTACTCAAGGAGTCTGAATTGATCATCTGCCCTTTTTGCTACGATGAATACAGCGTCACCAGCACGTTTGAATTTTGCTACGTGGTCAAAAAGGTGAATCCTGAAAGCCGGATTATCCTAATCCCCAACAGAGTCAAAACATCAGTCAAATACGAAACCTTGGAGAGCGTCAATCAGGCACTTGGCCAGTTTGGTGAATTGACCTCCCCGGTATCGGATCGGATAGACTTCCAAAGACTCACTACCTCCTACACTCCGGAATCGCTTGTGCCTATCCTGGATCCCATTTTCAACAAATTATTTGATGACCATATAGAAGCAGATTAGCCATGGCAAACGGGGACTACATAAGCAAACTTGTCCAAGGAGTAAGGTCAGAATTGGTATTGCCTGAACCTGAGGTAAAGCCTTTGGTAAAGTCTAAAAGTAATGAGACTGACAAGATCGGAAGCCAAGGAATCCATGAGCTGATAGAGGCCATCAAGAATTTTGAAGTAAACGGAGATTCCAAAAGGCTGATTCGGATGGACGCTCGAACGGAGGAAGTACTGAAGCTAATCAGTCCCACTTTTGGAGTGGACGTGACCTCCTTCGTGAATTTCCTGTGCTGGGACTTTCTGGAAAATAATCCAGAACTGGTCAATGAAATCAAACAATCCATACAAAAACTATAGCCATGAGCTGGACAGACTTCTTTCTATACCTATCCCTTTTCTATGTGGTGTACTATGCGGTAAATGTCGTCTTCGATGTTTTGCGCAAACCACAACTTTCAGAAGTGTCGGCAGGGAATGCCTACACATTCCAGACGGACCTCAATGAGTTTGATGAAAGTCCAACGGTGATTGAGGATAATGACCCGGTGCCTGATCCTGTGAAGCCCAAGACAGAATCTGCTTCCCAGACGGAAGTATGGGTCAACAGCGAGGAGGATTCAGAAGATATCGAATTTGAAATCAATGATCCCAGCCCAGTCAAATCTACAGGAGGGGTGACTACGCTCAATTCCCTCTTTGTACTCGCCAAGGAAGGCAGTATTGAAATGAAAAAGAAAGTCGTGTTCTCATGAAGCTCCTTCATCGGCTATTCCTATGTGCTCTCCTTTCCCTCTTATTCTTTTTGTCGGGATCGGAGACTTATGGCCAATCCCCTCCGGGAGTTTCAAAATTTCAGGAGGTCGAGACCGATATGAAAAGTTTCTATGTCGCTATTTCCAGACTCTCATTTGTCGTGGGCGCAGTCTCAGGATTGCTTGGCGGTCTTCGGGTTTACAACAACTGGCAAATGGGAAGACATCAGATCGATGTTCAGGTCATCAGTTGGTTCGGAGCCTGCCTATTCTTGGCCACTATTGGCTTTTTTCTCAGCGGACTGTATGCTGTCCCACTGATTTGACACCCCAAAAAAAGCAAAATCAACAGTCAATATTTTCTCACTTAAACTATAAACACCATGTTCAACAGAACCAAAAAAATGATCTCAAGCGCATTGTTTGTGATGCTTGCAACTACAGCCGCCAGAGCCCAAGGTGTTCAGGGAATTGTCGCAGCAGAATCGTCTCTACTCGCCTATGTGGATCCCGTAGCCAGTCTCTGTCTTGTTATTGGGGCGGTAGTAGGGCTGATAGGAGGCGTAAGAGTTTACATCAAATGGAATTCCGGTGATCAAGACATCAATAAAGAATTGATGGGATGGGGCGGCTCCTGCCTGTTTTTGGTCTTGGTCAGTGTGATCATCAAAGCGTTTTTCGGTGTCTGATGGCTAAGCAATTTCCGATATATAAGGGGCTTCAGAAGCCTCTTATATATCGGGGCTTTCAGGGAAAATACATCGGATGGGGAGTCGCTTCTTTAGTTATCGCGGTCGTCTCAGGAGGATTAATCGGAAGCTTAACCAGTATGGTTTTAGGTGGGGTGATTACCCTATCAGTCATGACTACCGGACTTTTCATCACCTCTCAGCAACAGAAAAAAGGCCTGCATAGCAAAACAAGGTATAAAGGGGTATTTCAGATCGCTACATCCTTAAAATCAAAGTAATCATGTTTGGGAAAAAAAGGAATGAATTTAAGCTTCCCTATCTGGGGATTGAAGATCAGATCCATGGTTTTCATTGTCTATTCAATCTGAAGGGTGACTATGGTGTCATCCTTGGATTGGACAATCCTGTCCTGCAATATTCAGCGGATTCTTCCAAGTACGATTCCTTTCATCAGCTATACACCAACCTGATCAAAATACTTGGTGAAGGGCATCTGATCCAAAAGCAGGACATTTTTTCCAGAAAGACCTACAGCGAAAAATCCTCAAAAGAATACCTACAGCAAAAGTATGATGACCATTTCCAGGGGCGGCCCTATACTTCAATGAAGACATTTTTGGTGATTACCAAACGGGTAAAAGGCAGATACAGTCAAAAGTCAGTAATGGACTTTATTCAGACACTGGGAAAGGTGACCGACCTTTTTGAACGTGCAGGAATCAAGACAGAGGCACTCTCAAGAATTGAGACTGACCGATATGTGAAACGGATTCTCAGCATGAACTTCCACGAGGAAAAGATTGTGCTGGACAACCTGCTTGCTGAAGAAAGCCAAGTGGAAAGCGGAGAAAGAGCTTTTCGGTCGATCACTTTGGTAGATACCGACAAAGTAGAACTACCGGAAAAGGTGACCACCCATTTGGAGCGTAACGATAAGGATAGCCTCAAAGGGTTTCCTGTTGATAATATGGCCTTCCTTTTCGATGTCCCTAATTTCCAAACCATAGTTTATAACCAGGTCATTGAAATTATTGAGCAGAGATCAACGCTTACCAAGCTTGAATTGAAGCGAAAGCGGCATTCCGGGATACCCGATCCAGCCAATAATATCTGTGTGGAAGATATCGACAGGCTATTGGAAGACGTGGCCAGACATAACCAGCTTTTGGTCAATTGCCACTTCAATGTGGTTGTTTCTGCCAAGAAGGAGCACATCCAAGGAGCTTGTAATTATGTGGAATCCTCCCTTTTCCAACAGGGCATTGTGGCCAATAAAAATTCCTATAACCAACTGGAGCTTTTCAGGACACTGCTTCCCTGCAATACCGCTGAGTTGAAAGTTTACGATTACTTCCTGACCACATCGGATGCTGCATTATGTTTTTTCTTGAAGGAGTCACTGAACAAGGATGAGATAAGTGGATTCCAAATCCGATTTACGGATCGACAGGGAATCCCTTTGAAGATTGATCCCGCTGATTTGCCGATGCAAACCAATCGGATCAACAATCGAAACAAGTTTGTACTGGGGCCTTCCGGTTCGGGGAAATCATTCTTTATGAATGCCCTGATCGAGCAGTATTGCATGTGGAATAAGCGGCCCAATCCTAAGTGGCTGATGGATGTAGTCATTGTCGATACCGGCCACTCGTATTCCGGACTTTGCCAATACTACCAAGGGAAATACATCACTTACACCGAGGAAAAGCCAATAACCACCAACCCTTTTTCCATTACTGAAGAAGAGTACAACATCGAGAAGAAAGACTATCTCCTGACCCTGATTTCCCTCTTGTGGAAGACAGCGGAAGGAACAGTCTCTCAGGTTGAAGCCGATGTTATTTCCAATACGATCTCGGCCTACTATTCCTCTTTTTTCTCCAAGGAAAGCACTATCGATCGGCTTTGCTTCAACAGCTTTTATGAATTCGCCCTGGAGAAAATCCCAGAAATCAAAGAGCGTGAAAGCATTGGATTTGAACTTGAAGAATTCCGCTTTGTACTCAAGAAGTTTTACAAGGGAGGTGAGTTTGAAAACCTACTCAATGAGGAAGTTGACCAGTCCTTGTTTACCGAATCTTTTGTGGTTTTTGAAATTGACAGCATCAAAGAGCACAAGGTGCTTTTCCCGATTGTGACACTCATTATCATGGATGTTTTCATCCAGAAAATGAGGTTCCGAACCAAATACCGGAAGGCACTCATCATCGAAGAAGCTTGGAAGGCCATAGCCTCCCCGCTCATGGCAGGCTACATTCTATACCTCTATAAAACAGTCCGAAAATTCTGGGGGGAAGCCATAGTGGTAACCCAAGAGCTGGGAGATATCATCGGAAATGCGGTAGTCAAAGACAGTATTATCAATAATTCGGATACGATCTGTCTTTTGGATCAGACAAAATTCAAAGACAATTATTCTCAAATCGCCTCCCTGCTTTCCATCAATGAAAATGAAAGGAAAAAGATCTTCACGATCAATCAGCTGGATAATCATGAGGGCAGGGGAAGATTCAAGGAAGTATATATCCGAAGAGGATCTGCCGGTGAGGTGTATGGGGTGGAAGTTTCCTTGTACCAATACCTGACCTATACCACGGAAAAGCCAGAAAAATCAGCCATCGAAATCTATATCCAAGCCTTTAGAGGGTACCAAATGGGACTGGACGCTTTTGTCGAGGATTTTAAGGCTTCTGAGCTTTCACTCCATGAGTTTTTTGGAGAGGTCAACAAGCAAGGGGCCCCGGTAAGAGAAACACTAACTGCCACTTTTTAACCATTACAAAGATGAAAAGCTTGAACATACTGGTATTTCTGATCCTCTCGGGATCTGCCTTAGGGCAAACTATCTATGTGGATCCAGCGGTAGCAGGAGCAACGGCGGCACATTCTGCGGTCATCAATTCTCAGCTGAATGCCACTAATGAACGATTGACTTTGATTGAACGGGGACAGCTGGCGATTACCGGAAACCTGACCATTGTCAATACGATGCAGGACAAAATCTACAAAGGACTTTCTGAGGTCAGTTCGATTTTGACCAACCTTTCCAATGTGCAGGAAATCGCTCGAATAGCCACCGGGATTTCAAGTGACCTTAGCCAGGTGATGGACTTAGCCGGAGAGAATCCCGCTTTACTCCTGTTTGCCGAACGGAATGCTACCCTATTTCAGCAAAGGGCAACTTCTTTGGCCTTGGAGGTCAGTTCATTTGTGTTGAAGGGAGGAGAAAACAATCTCATGGATGCAGGTGAGCGGTCAAAACTGATCAATCAGATTTTGACTGAGATGGTCATCCTGCGATCCTACTCTTATGGCATGTATCGAGCCATGTATTTTGCTCAGATGAAAGGATTTGTGAGGGCTCTAAATCCTTTTCAAGGGTACATCAACGTAGATATCCAGCTTGCGCAGGATATAGCCAGAAAAGCCAAAACCCTCCAACCATGAAATCTTTTTGGCTTTTACCCTTCGTTTTTTTGGCAACCCTTGGGATGAGTTTTGCTCAAACCAATGTGGCCCTTCTCCACCAGCTAGTCGAGGAATCCAAGTCTGAATATAACCTTCAAAAAGAGGCAAAAGGAAATCAGGGAAGGAACTCGGTCAACGAGGAGGTCAATACCAATTTGGTCAAGTCTGTAAAGGAGAAATACCGAGCCGTCCAGGACCGATTTGCCAAACTCTCCATTGTCATCGATGCTTTTGGAATTGGTGCTGCGGCTGAGCCCTTGGTCAATTCCATTATTGATAACCAGCAGCAAATCGTTTTCTACTGTAGCCAAAATCCGGAATTAGTACTTTTTGCGGTAGAGTCGGAACGGGTTTTCGTCGAAAGATCCTATTCACTTTTGAATTATCTCTTTGGCCTTTCGGCAAGTATCGGAGTGGTCAACCAGATGAAAGTTTCGGAAAGAAGAATCCTTTTCCAACATATTCTGGACGAGCTGAGGGAGATCAACGGACTTTCCTACACCGTTTCCAAATCACTTCAGCACTATCTCGAAAGGAAGAGAGGAATCAATCCTTACCTACAGTATGTAGCAACGGAAATGGCCTTGGTAGAAGAAATCATTCAAAACGCCAAAACCCTAATCCGATGAAAAATCTCCTTTTTCTTTTCATGTGTTTCGTGGCTGTTGAATCTTATCCCCAGACCGTGGTATTTGACAAAGAGCATTTTTCGATAGTCAATGCCAACGCTGCTGTACGAAATGTCAGTGAAATAGGGTATCACCAAACTTTGGATATCATCAGGCAAAACACTGATGATATCATTCTCAATTCATCCAGCCTGGCACTGGTTCAAACCATGATTGTCAACTCCCTCACCCAAATCAATGAAGGGTTCAAGGATGCAATACAGGTAAGGATGATAGCTGAGACTGTCTTGGATATCAGTTCCATTTCCGCAGAGGCATTCCAGTTGGCTGGCGATAATCCCATCCTTTTTCTTTTTGTCGAAGAGTACACGGGCCAGGCAAAAACCAGAAGTCTCAACCTGGCTACGGAAGTTTCATCACTTATTCTCAAAGAGGGCGATAATCTACTGATGAATTACAATGTCCGGGACGAGCTTCTTGATTCGGTACAGGAGGAATTACAGGTAATTCTTGCTTTGGTACTAGCTGCAAAAAACAGCATCTACTGGGCCAAGACCAATGGGATAATCCGATCCCTCAATCCTTACCAAGCCTATATCAATCGTGATTTAGGATTGATCAATGAAATCATCATCAAACAGAAAATCCTTACCCGATGAAGCCGACTCTCTCATTTTTGATCCTTTTTTCTGTTTGTATTCACAGCTACGGACAGACTCCAATCCATGATAAAGCGATTGTCGCTCAGCAGGAACGGATGGTCTATAAGCAGTGGGATGAGGATAAATTCTATCCTGAACCCAATAGACTGCTCGGAATCCCAACGAATCCGATTTGGTATATCACCTGGGGCTTGCACCCCAATTACCCGGATCTGGACCGAAGGCCATTATCTCCAAGGGGAGAACAGACTCAAAGGCTGGGATTGGCAGCGGCCATGCAGATTTCTTCTAACTACTACAAGCAGCACTCAGATACGGTCAAAAACTTGGCAACGGCTGAAATGGCTCGCATTTCAGGAGCTTTTTCAGCGACAGATCCTCTTTATCAATTCTACTATAAGCGAGAGCTCAGGCCTCTGGAAAATCCTGAAGCCACTGCTTTTCAGGGTGTTCCTGCGGAAGTAATCCATTACATGACTGATCATGGGGCTTACCAATGGTACTTAAACAACATGGCTTCGCTTTCGGAGCGATATGAATTTGCAAAGAGCCTGGATATGGAAAGAGGACAACGGATTCTGATGTATCACAGAATCATGCTTGAAATGAGAGATATCCTTAAAAAGTGGCAATACAAGCTGGACATGTCTTCCAATATGCTTGCCTTCCGAAAGCTGAACCAGCGGAAAATCAGCGGAGAGATTACCCTTTCAAATCCAAAAAGCGAGGAGGATAGAGCCAAGAAAATTGCTAACCAAACCCAAGTCCTAAAATGCCCATGAGAAAGGCTCATCACGCATGGTTATGGCTATCTAGGGCATTCCATGTGGCCATTGAAAATCAATTAATAATCACATGAAATGAAGAAGCTGATCACAGGACTATCTATTCTCCTTGGCTTGTCAATCCCCGGATTTGCTCAATCGGCCAACCATGACCAGTACAAGGAGACCATAAGCTATTTGCAGGGAAACAGCATTTACGACAGGGGAGTGATGACCTTCTTTGAAGAAATGAGGGATTATGGCTTTGCTCATTCCGACCCTTTCATGAGAGATGCTCAGACCTTGGCCTGTATTTTCATGCTGATTTTTTTTAGTCTCAAATGCTACGAAATGATGGCAGGGGATAAGAAGCTTGAAATTATGCCCCTTTTAAGACCTTTTGCGTTGGTGATTCTTTTGATGTGGTGGCCAATTTTCTGCCAGATCATAGCTTTTCCTACCGATTTGATCGCTGCCAAAACAGAAGCGCTTTTCGGGATCCAAAATGACACCAATAATGCTTTGCGACTTGACCGGGCGGCCTACATGATCGAGATGGCCGATCAGCTGGTGGAATATCAGGCAGTGACCGAGATGGCATCGGAACAGGCGCAAGAATCCGATAAAGATTTGGGGATGGTGATTGTGGATGGGGTAAAAGGATTTTTCTCCGATCAGATTCTAGCTCCTATTGTCCAAATGAGGATTAGGATGCAAACCAGCCTTCAACTGCTCGCTACCCAAATCATCGAATTGGTGGCCATATGGATTCTAAGGGTGTGTGTCTATATCATTTTCATGTTGCAGATCATCTATTCGACGGTGTTGGTGATACTTGGGCCATTTTCAGTGGTGGTGAGTATTCTTCCAGCCTTTCGGGATGCGTTCACTACCTGGATAGCAAGGTTTGTCTCCGTCAACCTTTATGTAGGAGTGGCATATTTGATTCTCTACATAACAGGAAGGCTCCAACAATATGCTTTGGAGGTAGAGATTGACAAGTACGAGTATTTGCTTTCAACCGGTGGTGGAGCAGATCGGCTTGAAAAAATGGCTTGGCTGGCATCCAATGGCTTTTTGAGTTTCGGGCTGGTGATTGTAGCATTTTTTGTCAGCGCAATTGCCATCACTACCGTGCCCTCGATTTCCACTTGGATCATTTCCACTTCAGGAATTTCCTCAGCAGCAACCACCGCCGGAAGGATGGGATCTTCCGCTTCAAAATCAATTTCAAGAGCTAAACTAATCTAACCATGATCATCCAAAACATTGAATCGAAAATCAGATTGGCAACGGTTCTTTCCCTTGGGAGCCTGATTACCTCAATCATTATCTGCGGCTTTGTTTCGGTTTACGCCTATAAACAGGTAGCCAACGCAAGGCAGTCCATTTATATCCTGGACAATGATATACCCATTTTGGCCAAGCAGGCCAATATGCAAATGAATAGGCCCGCTGAGTACAAAGCAGCCGTGGACTTATTTCATAGCCTTTTTTTCAACCTGACTCCCGACGATAAGCACATCGAATACCAAATGAGTCGGGCTATGTACTTCGTGGATGAGACAGGAGTCGGTCAATACAATAACCTGAAAGAAAAGGGCTACTTCAATTCCATTCTCTCCTCAAGTTCTGTGCTTTCTATCCAGACGGATTCGATTATCCTTGTTCAGAACAGGTTCCGGTATTACGGCAAGCAAAAGATAGATCGAAGAAGTGCCACGATCACCCGATCGATTATCACCGAAGGTGAATTAATAGATATCCCGAGAAGTGAGAATAACAGCCATGGGGTATTGATCACGAATTGGAAAACCATCGAAAATAAAGACCTGAGCAATGTTTCGAAAAACACCTTCTAAGGATCGGGAAACCACCATTTTCCAAGAACTTAAAAATGAGCTTTTTCCTCACATGGCAGGGGTTAATGGCCATTTGAAGGGGTTGATGGATCGTCATGCCAAAATCATTTTTTGTGTCATGCTTCTTCTCATCGTAGCCTCTTTCATACTGACCTTTTTTGTGCTGAATCCTAACCCGGAGAATCAGGCTGAACATATCAAAAAAGAACTGAAGGCCATTCCGGGAGAACTGTCAGGGGAATTTTCAGCATTACAGGATTTGACCCTGAGAGCTGCGAAAATGGCGGAGTTAAAGTCTGAGATAGAACGGATTATCGACAAGGATTCCATTTCAAAGTCGGATTCCGCATACCTGGAAAAAGCAATTGAGAAACTGCAATATTTTAACAACCACTCCCATGAAAATTGACTTCAAACGACCTAAATACATCCTGCCGATTATCATGCTTCCGTTTTTGTGTTTGCTGTTTTACGGGTATAAATCCTTCAGCAAAGACGGTCCGGATGAGCCTATTCAGGGACTCAGTGGGATTCAATCTGAGATCGGCAAAGTGTCGGAACAGATCCAGAAAAAACCGCTTGATTCCAAACTGGATGCTTCAAGAGAAACCTATAAAAGAGCAAATGATGGATACACGGCTATCAAAGGCTTGGAACTCGAGGTGGAAGAATCCAGCCAAATCAAAACACTTTATAACGAGGAGGAAAAACGGCTGCTGGATTCCATAGACAACGCTTTAAAAAGTGCAGGGCTGTACTCGGGAAAACCCGATGCTGGCAATTCGATTCCATCTGTTTTGCCAAAACCTTCCAGACAGCAAAGCTTTTCCAAGGAAGATGAAGAATTGCTGAATGCCATTAATCAATTGGAAGGGAAAAAGACCCAAGTTCCTACTAACAGATATGAGGATCCCATGGAGCTATTCAAAGCGCAGATGGCTGTGATAGACTCCATTTCCAAAGCGAATGATCCTGCTTATCAAGAGCTACAGCAAAAAGAAAAGGAGAGTCAACCCGAACCAAAAGAGGCCGAAAACGCAGTTTATCGGGTTCAGAAGTCAGAGGGGGCAGCGACCTTATTCAATACCGTCACCAGAGAAAAAAAGGGAAAGTTCATCGAGGCAATCATTGACCAGGATATTAAGAGCGGTACTCTTGGAGCCCGATTGAGAATCCGACTTTTGGACGATATCCTGATCGGCAATGCTATGGTGAGAAGAGGAACTTACCTCTATGCCTTGATTTCCGGATATGAGGCTCAGCGAGTGAGGCTGACCATTTCTTCGGTCATGATCAATGATCAAATCTTCCCGATTAAGCTCTCTATCTATGATGTGGATGGGATGGAGGGGCTGTATGTTCCGGCCAGTGCCTTCCGGGAATTTTCCAAAGAACTAGGAGGAAATACCACCGGGGGCATGAATCTGACCATGCAGCAAAACTCAGATGCCTTGAGCCAATTGTACATGTCTGCACTCCAACGAATGTTCACCTCAACTTCCCAGGCTGTTTCCAAATCCATCAAAAAGAACAAGGCCAATATCAAGTATGGGACTTCAGTCTATCTGATTGATACCAACGAATTGCAGGAAAACGGAAAAATGATCCAAAACCAAAACTGACCTATCATGAGACAAAAGATTATAACCTTTATCCTTTGGGCGATATCCATTTCGGGCTATGCCCAGCAAAACGGAACGCTGCTGAAAAGCCAACTTCCCAAGATCTACATCGACGAGGAAATCTCGCTACACTTTCTTTCTCCCGAACCTATCCAATACGTGGATATCTCGACCGACAATATGATCGGTGATATTCCTTTGGAGAGTGTATTTCGGGTAAAAGCAATCCGAGACAGTGTGTCTAACCTCAATGGATACAATAAGTCTTTGGGGGTGGTCACTATTGTCGGGCAGAAGTTCATCGCACAGTACGATTTATGGTATGCCCATGATGAGCGACAGCTGAAGACTCAGATCGAAATTCTTCCTAGTCATACCAGTCCTTTGGAGGTCGGTAAAATCCCCTTGAGCGACCAAGAGCTTCGGTATTTCTCCATAGAAGCATTTAAAAGGAAGACGAAGGATCATATTACCAAAAGTAGTCAGTACGGAGTAACCGGTCAGGTGAACAGTATCTACACGGTGGACGATTACATCTTTTTGGACATCTCCTTTATCAACAAGACCAATCTCAAATTTGATCTGGACCAACTGAGATTTAAGATCGAGGACAAGCGAATCACTAAAACAACCAATGTCCAATCCATTGAGATAGAGCCGGAATACCAGCTTTTTACTCCGGAAAGCTTTGAGAAGAAATACCGTAATATCTACGTGTTCAAAAAGTTCACCTTCCCCAATTCCAAGGTGTTCACCATCGAGCTTTCGGAATCCCAAATCAGTGGAAGGACGCTTTCCTTGGAGATCAAGTACGCGGACCTTTTGGCAGCAGACACGCTATGAAATTCAACAAAAGATGATTTTTCCCCTCAATAAGCCTATGCCATGAATGAGAAAAGAGAATTAAAAAGCCTTCACGCAACCTTTCAATTCATTGTTTACCTGATGGTGTTTTTGGACATTCTGATGTTTGTCTATGCCCCACAGTTGTTGGCCATGGATGGGGTGGGAAGGTTTCTTTTTCCCCTTTTCGAAAAGCTTCACAACCTCAAGATTTACAGTAATGTGCTTCTTGGCAAATTGGCCATTGTGATAGCGATTTGCCTTTCAGCCATCGGTACAGTATCGAGAAAGAACCTGAATTTAAACCCGAAAAATCAGATCATTTTTCCCTTGGCCATCGGGTTGATGATATTCTTTGGTTCGATCTATCTCTACTCGCTGGAAGATTCATTTTTGGTGATGGATCTCACCACCATTCAAGACCTCGGGTACAGCCTTTGTTTATTTATAGGGGCTGTTTTGATCCATACCTCATTGGACAATGTGTCGAAATTGATCAAATCTGGGCTGGGAAAAGATGAATGGAATATCGAAGGGGAGTCCTTCATGCAAGACACCAAAAAAATCGAAAACCCCTATTCTGTCAACATTCCCATGAAGTTCTATTTCAGGGGAAAAGTCCGAAAAGGATGGATCAACTTGGTCAATCCATTCAGAGGGACTTTTGTGATTGGAACCCCAGGTTCAGGGAAGTCATTTGGCGTGATCAATCCCTTTATTCGGCAGATGATTGGCAAGGGATTCACCATGTGTCTTTACGATTTTAAGTTTCCTGACTTGGCTCAGATTGCCTACTTCCACTATCTGAAAGTTCAGGACAAAAAGAAAAACCCAAATTTCAAATTCCATGTGATCAATCTGGACGAGGTAGAATATTCCAGGAGGATCAATCCGATCAACAGAAGGTATTTGAAGACAGTAGCCAATGCTTCGGAAACCGCAGAAGCTATATTTCAATCCCTTCAAAAATCCGATTCATCGGGAGGAGCAGACAAGTTTTTCGAGCAATCCGCAATCAACTTTCTCTCCGCCTGTATCTTTTTTGTGTCTCGATACGAGGAGGGCAAATATTCCACCTTCGCCCATGTACTGGATTTTCTCAATAGGGACTATGAGGATATTTTTAACTGTCTGACGAAATATCCCGAACTCAGATCAATGGTTTCTCCCTTCCGCAGTGCCTTTGAAAAGAAGGTTTACAAACAGCTGGAAGGGCAGGTAGGCACCTTGAAAATTTTCCTTTCCAGACTGAATACTAAAGAAACCGCTTGGGTCTTCAGTGGGGATGATTTCGATCTGAAAATCTCGGATCCCAATTCCCCATCCATTCTGGTTCTTGCCAACAGCACCGAAACCCAGAGCATCACAGGTACCTGCTATTCGGTGATCATCAATAGGCTGACCCGATTGATCAATACCAAAGGGAATTTGCCAACCGCCTTGATAGCGGATGAAGCGCCGACTTTTTACATCCATAAAATCGAAAACCTGATTTCTACAGCCCGGAGCAATAAAGTAGCGGTCTTGCTCGGCTTGCAGGAATTGCCTCAATTAAATCAGCTTCAGGGAAAGGATACGGCATCGACCATGACCTCGGTGATCGGAAATGTCCTTTGCGGTTCAGTTCGCCATAAGGATACGCTGTCCTGGTTGGAGATGATGTTTGGAAAGCGAAAGCAGTTGGGGCAGAGTGTTTCCATTGATCGGGATAAAACCTCGATTTCGTATAGTGAGCGATATGACCCACTGATTCCTGCTGGAAAAATAGCGTCCATGCATACCGGGGAAATTGCGGGAATCATCGCCTCGGAAGGGACTGAGTTTGATGGGAAATACAAAACCTCCAATGTTCATTGTAGAGTCAATTTGGATATGAGAGAGATCAGGCAGGAAGAAAATTCCTATCGAAGCACTCCGAAATTCTATGATTTCCAAGGCAAGAAAGAAGAGATCCTGACCAAGCACTTTGAGAAAATCCATCATCAGGTTACCGAGATTATTGAAAAGCACCGGGAAATGGCAATCCTAGATTAATTCATTGGAATCATGCAAAGGAAACTATCGATCATTCTTCTTTTTGTCGCTTATCAGGCATTTCCTCAATTCAATTCTTTTGAATTTCGAAAGGAATTGACTTCTGTGAAGGTGATCAAGTCCACTGAATTCAAGCAGGAGACGAAGAGACCTGAAATCCCTCCTTTTTCCGAACCGGAACTAACCGTGGAAAAAGAGGGAGAGCTTGTGTTGGCTTCCCTTCCTTTGGAGGATTTTTCACTGACTTCGGAGTTTGGCTACCGCTCCGATCCATTTTCCGGGGAAATGAAATTTCATCGGGCTATCGATCTGAAAACCAAGCGTTCCAAAGTTCTTTCCATGCTTCATGGAACGGTTGTATCCGTGGGCAATGACCCGCTTTTGGGAATTTTTGTCAAAGTCCAACACGGCAACTATGAATCGATTTACGCACACCTTTCTCAATCCTTTGTAGCAAAGGGAGAGCGTGTCTTACCGGGTACGATCCTGGGGATTTCCGGAAGTACGGGAAGAGCTACGGGAGATCATCTACACTTGAGCATCAAAAAGGGAAATGAATATGTCAATCCAGTCTTATTCATTCAATTGATTTCAAGACTATCGACTAAAGAAGAGGCAATCACTTATTTATCAAAACCATAAAGCAAGCAACATGCAAAATCAAAATGGATTACCGATGAAGGATCTGGAGATTTTTGGAGTCATCAAAAACGGAAAATTTACCATTCCAGAAAAGGAAGTCAATGCACTGAAAAATGGCGGAATGACCGATATCGTGGAATTGACCGACTTGAAAGGGAAGGATATTTATATCGATAAATTACCGGCTAGACTTTCGATAGTCAGGGGAGAAGATGGGAATCCTGCCTTGCGGATTGATCCGGTTTACATGGAACCGAACCGACATCCCAGTTTGAATGACTCTGAGCGGAATCAGCTGGTCCGGAAAGAATTGGCCAACATCAAAAAAAGCTATGTGGACAAAGAAGGAAACATTCAGACCGACATTATCGAGTACGATCAGCGAACCAAACAATTTCTCTCCTACAATCCCCGAGACATCAAAGCTCCTCAATCGGTTAATGGGCAAGAACTCGATCCACACCAAAAGAAGACATACAAGGAAGGGGAAACGGTGCTGTTGGCAGATGGGACAGCATTTCAACTTTCGCCATCTGCTCCTAAGGGACTCAGATCAAATAAATCCGGGTTAGTCCTTTCAGTTTTGATTGATGGGGGCTTGTCCTACCTATTGATCACCGGTGTTCAGAAATTGCTCGGAAAGGAAAGCCAGGAGGATAAAGCATATAGCGAAGGATACCTTCAGGCCATCAAGGAGGTTCAAAAGCAGACAGAGCGAAGGATTGCTAGAAATCCGAATGACAGAGATGCAATTCGAGACTTGAACAACATCAAGGAGGAATATTCCAAGATTTCAGCAGATTCCTCACTCCCCAAAGCCGTTAGGGATGAATTCGATATCAATGCCATCAAACGGCTAAACAGTATCGATACGGAAGAAGGAAAAAACCCAAGAAAACGGTCCGAACTAGACAATGGCTTTGACAGAGACCTTTGATATTTTGAACTATAAAGGGGTGGATAAGGCTATCCAAGGTCTGTTTTCCAAGTTTGCTCATCAGGACAAAACGGGCCAGATTGTTTTTGAATTCTTTGGTGAGCAAGGAAGGAATGTAGATTGTGAAATCCTAAGCCTTTACCGGAATAAACAGGCTTCCAGAGGGATTTCTGTCCTTAATCTATCAGAAGATTCTCGGTCAATTTTTGTCTCCGACTCCTATGCTTCATTGATCTGCTTTGCCAATCAATTCAAAGCCAGAATCTCCTTTGATGAAGCTGGCGTCTTGATCATCGGGGCTGAGTTTGACTTGAGCCTGTTGAAACAAGTTTTCATGAAAGTCTCAAAAAAGGCCAAGATCAATACGGTTTTTAGCGCCTCGATTTTGGGAAGGGTGATGGATTGTAAAGTGCAGGACCTGGTTTATGATCGAAACTGCGGGTATTATTTGTCCGATGATTGTGTTCAGCTTAAAAACCAAAAAAGGAATAAAGTCTCGAAAGAATCGATTTTCACCTTTTCACTTCGAACCTACTGCATTTCGCAAGCGATCATTCAAACCGTCCGGACATTTAAGCCTAAGCAAAAGGGAGTTGAGTCCTTTTATCAGCTAAACCAACTGCATTGGAAAGGACTCAATTAATACGGTTTTGCTATATTTAAATGCTTGTCAATCAAAATTATGGAGAATAATAATCTTGAATTCCTCAAAAAGAACCTGAAATTCCTTGGCTTTGGCACTTCGTTAAATGCTGCCTTGGAAGCTAAAGTTTCTGAGAGACAGGAGTTTTTCAAAATAGGAGTTTCAACCGATTTTAATGCCAGGCAAAAGGATGGAAGCCTGGGAAAGGATAAGGTAAATTATGAGCTGAATTTCTCGAGATCTTCGAAGCCCTACCATTATTTTTTGGATAGCGTAAAAGTCACCCTAAACGACCAGATCCAGAACACATTTTCTTATGGAAAGGGAAATGACGTGACGGCAAAGGAAGCCTATAATTTGCTCAGAGGAGCTTCTATTTTGAAGAAGGCCATCCTGACAGACAAGTTTTCTTTGAGCTTTATTGACGATGCGGGAATAAGGGGGAAGGAAATGATGGTGTCCAGCACAGAAGAGGCTTCCAAGATCATCGCCGAAAATGTGAAGAATAAAGTCAATGTTCACGGTTCATACGACCTCTATGCAAAGGGCTACCTGCTGAGAACCTATGGTGGGGCTACCGGCAAGGACTTTTCCTCCATGCCTGAAGGCAAAGTATATCTGTCCTATTCGTATTTCGATAGATCAACGAATCAGCACCAAGCATCACATAATCTGTATGACAACTTAAACTTGGCCTTGGATGCAAAGGAAGCCATTCTAAAAAATCCTAATCCAGAGCAGGATATCAAAGGCTTCAAGATTCTTCACGAGTCCAAATCGCATACAATTTTTGAGTTTGATAAGGAAGGAAATGAAGTGTCGGTCGAAGCCCCAAAGAGAAATGAGAACATTTGGATCAAGCTGGATTTTGATCAAAAGACCGAGGATGGAAATTATGCCTTTAAAAAATTCTACCAGAACTATGGCTTCAACCTGGAATCTGAATTGAGCAGATTCCCGATCAAAGAATTGGTAAATCCTCAGGAAAAGGAACTGCTTATTTCCAGCTTAGGCCGGGGAAATACCCAAATGGCCACTTTGGAAACTAGGCAGCCGATATTGATTGAGGCGGATCCTCAGTATAAGAAAATCCAGTTTTATGACATGGATTTCAAGAAAATGAACGTTTTACCTTCACAGACTCAGGAAATGGGTAGGTAGGAATGGCTACCCAAAACCTATTGCCATACTCATTATTACTCTTTTGCCTTAGCAAATCCTTAATCTTTAAACTAAACCATTTTATGCCATGAGAAATTTGAAATACCTGTTAGTACTCGCATTAGCTGTTTTTTCTTTTAGCTGTTCTTCAGAGGATGAGACTCCAAAACTTGTTGAAAAATCTGTTACTATCGAAGTTGAAATGGATGGTAATTACTCTGACTATTTGGTGACCTTTTCGGTTCATAGCATGCTGAGCGGCACATCTACTTTTGTCGCACCTGTATTGGATCAGCCTACCGAACTCAACTGGACCCAAGTGATCGAACAAGGCAATACCTATACGCTTTCTTTTGAGCCAGAAGTCCCACCCATTTCGGTCACTTCTTCAGCCCCGATCCATAGCTTGGGCTTAGTTTTTAATGCCGTTCACTTGGGAGGTGAAACCGATGATTCATTCCGGCCACTTTCAACGACCATCAATGTTTTGGCTGATGGGGAAGTCTATCGACAGTTTGAGTATAAGGCTTTACCTCCAGGAGAGGTTTCTGTACCACTTGCTGAGGAGATTACTTTTCAATAGTTTGGTAAAGGATATATTGGTCTGTAAAAATTTAGGGTGCAACAACATTTCAATTACCTACGATTATCAATTTCATAACGTCATAGTTTGTAAGGATTGTGAACTTTGGAGTCGGATAAAAATTGATGAATGTTGCAGGAACCCTTACGAGATATTTGTTTTTCAGCATGTCTATGGAAAACCTACATTTATTCGTGAACAATGTTTGAATTGCGGCGGCTGTTCCGATATGAACAAACCATTGAATTTTAAAAAACACTCGGAAATGGTCGATGAAAGGTTTTCTTTTTCGAACGTTAGACTTGAGGAATACAAATCTGAACTGAAGCCAAGATTTCAGAGCGGTTAGCCCAATTCATTCTGGGAGTGTCGGCTGATTGGCGCCATAAAAAGACAACAAAAATCGTGTATCTTCGTCTCCTAGATATGCAAAAGTTTGCACTCATGGCGTTTTTAATTTCTCTTGGATTCTTTTTGAACCCAACAGATAACTATGCTTGCAGTAAGTCGAGCGAAAAAGCTGAGATTCCCAAGACCGAGACGTGTGACGGCGAATATGATTCTGAAACCAAGAAGTGCTGCGCTAGTGGTCATTCTGAAAAAGATTCAAAAGGATGTAACGGAAAATGTTCGGAACACGCTTGCCATTGTACTCCCAATAGTTCTATTCCTCCATTACTTACAAATCCTCAATTTTCAGTTGGTTTGAAATGGAGCGAATCTATCTTTTACTATCAGAGAACCAATTATACATCAGGTTTTTTATCAGTTTGGCTACCGCCAAAAATAGGCTGACTTTTTCCCATTACAGCCACAGAACTGTCTAATTGAAAGCAATTACCGGCTTTCTTAAGAGTTTCTTTCCCTCATATAAAATTTTCAAAAAATGAAATCAATAAAAATATTGATGGCAATCATGGCATTGCTATCGTCTACAGCTATAAATGCTCAAATCAAAAACACTAAAACCGAGAGTGTAAAAATTTATGGGAACTGCCAAATGTGCGAAGTAACCATTGAAAGAGTGGGTAATGTAAAAAATGAAGCCGAGGTTGATTGGAATAAAGAAACCAAAATGGCTACAATCACCTATGATGCAAATTTGACCAATCCAGATGAGATCTTGAAGCGCATTGCATTGGCAGGTTACGATAGCGACCAGTTTCTTGCTCCGGATAAAGCGTATGCAATGCTTTCTGAATGTTGCCAATACGAAAGAATAAATAAAAAAGAAGCCATCATGCCGAACTCGAGTATGAAAATGGAAAGCCATTCCAACCACGGCGCGGAAATGGGGATGAAAAATGGGGAAAAACCCGCAGAAAACATGGAGACGCAGAATGCCGGTGAGCTTCAACCTGTTTTTGACCGATACTTTGATTTAAAAGATGCCTTGGTGCAATCAGATGGGAAGTCAGCATCCACTGGAGCAAAAGCTCTCGTAACCGCAATCGGCAAAGTGAAAATGGGCGAACTGGAACCAAAAACCCATGAAGTGTGGATGGTGAAAATGAAAGCATTAAGCGAAAATGCAGAAAAAATCAGCGAGTCCACCGATGCTGATGATCAACGCGTTTATTTTTCAGGTCTTTCACAGCCTATGTATGAGTTGATGAAGCTTTCTACAGCCGGACCAACCGTTTATTACCAAAAATGTCCCATGTACAACAATGGGAAAGGAGCAAACTGGCTTAGTAAAGAAAGCTCTATCAAGAATCCATACTATGGGTCAATGATGATGACTTGCGGAAGTACAGTTGAAAAAATTAATTAATCCCAATGTTGTAGCTGATATGAACAGAAGTGAATTTCTAAAAAGACCTTGAAAAATTAAACTAAAATATAAATGAAAAAATTAATAATACTATTCCTAATCGCTTTCTCACCATTAATAGCGGTAGCTCAACACGAACATCATCAGCCACAAAAAGATACTACAGTAAAATCCAAAAGTCCGCGCACATCCGCTATGGCAATGATTGGAGACAACCATATACATATAGACTATGGTTCGCCAAGCGTAAGGGGGCGAGTTATATGGAATGGTCTGGTCGCTTATGGACAAGTTTGGGCGACTGGTGCGCACAAAGCTACGTGGATTGAATTTTCGGAGGATGTAACAATCAACAATCAACTAATTGCTAAAGGAAAGTATGGATTTTTCACAATCCCAAATGAGGAGGAGTGGATACTTATACTTAATAAAGATTGGGATATGCATTTGGCGGATGATTACAATTCGGAGAACGATTTGATGAGGATAAAAGTCCAACCAAAAAAGAATGATAATCTCACTGAATCCTTACAATATCAGGTAGTTAAAACAAATGAAAACCAAGGCAAAATAGAGATAAGTTGGGAGTTTGTGAGTGTTTCGTTTGATTTCAAAAACGCTGAGAAGTGAGAAAATATACGTGTCCGATGCACCTTCAGGTGCTTAAAGACGAACCCGGCAAATGCCCTATTTGTGGGATGGACTTGGTGCCTTTTGGAAATAATTCAGAACATTCCCATCATGAAAATGCAGCCCAAAACCATTCAAACCATTCCCAAAAAGACTATAACAAACACGAAGGGCATCAAACAAGTGATTTCATCAAACGGTTCTGGGTAAGTTTAATTCTTACCGTTCCCATCTTGCTGCTATCTCATATGATACAGCAATGGCTAGGATTCAGCATCGCCTTCCCAGGAGATAGGTACGTATTAATGGCATTGGGTACCGCCATTTATATTTATGGCGGGATGCCATTTTTAAAAGGAATGGTTGGCGAAATAAAATCCAAAGCCATCGGGATGATGACCTTGGTCGCTCTGGCTATTTCGGTGGCATACTTCTACAGTATGGCTGTGGCTCTTGGATTTCCCGGCATGGATTTCTTTTGGGAGCTTGCCACTTTGATTGTCATTATGCTCCTGGGACATTGGCTGGAGATGCGTTCCCAAATGGCCGCCTCAAAAGCATTACAGTCTTTGGTGGCCTTACTGCCTAACGAAGTAACTATTGAACGCAATGGTGAAGCAGTTAAAATAAAGTTGGAAAAGCTTATGAATGACGATACTGTCATCATTAAGCCAGGAGAGAAAATTGCCGCTGATGGATTGGTAATTGAAGGCTCTTCATCTGTGAACGAAAGTATGCTCACCGGCGAAAGTGTCCCTGTGAAAAAACAAGTGGAAGCGAAAGTAATTGCAGGCTCCATAAATGGTGATGGCGTTTTAAAGATCAAAGCTACGGGAGTCGGAAAAGACAGCTATCTCAATAAGGTAATCAGTTTGGTGCAGGATGCACAGGCAGCAAAATCCAACACCCAAAACCTTGCAGATAGGGTTGCCAAATGGCTGACCTTTATTGCAATCGCTGTTGGAGTCGGGACTTTTGTTTTTTGGTATAGCAACAGTGGCGATTTATCCTTTGCATTAGAAAGAATGGTAACGGTAATGGTCACTGCATGCCCACACGCTTTGGGGGTTGCTATCCCATTAGTAGTTGCTATCTCTACAACCCTTTCTGCCACAAATGGCCTCTTAATTAGGAATAGGACTGCTTTTGAAACCACCAGGAAATTATCCGTAATCATTTTTGACAAAACCGGAACCCTTACGCAAGGATCTCACAGGGTTGAGAAAACTATTCCGTTAACAGATAAATATACTGGGGATGAGATCATCCAATACGCAGCAGCTGTTCAGCAAAATTCGGAACACCATATTGCTAAAGGTGTTCTCCAAACTTTAAAAGACAAAAATCTCGAGTTGTGGAAATCAGAGAATTTCCAGTTGATGCAGGGAATTGGTGTATCTGGAAACGTTAAGGGTAAGTCTGTGGTAGCAGCCGGACCAAATTATTTCAAAGATAAGAGCTTAGCCTTTCCTGAAATCCCAAAGGATATCAATCAAGATGCCGAAACAGTGAACTTTTTGCTAATTGAAGATGAAGTCGTTGGCATTATTACCCTCGCGGATACCATTCGGGAAGGGTCGCAACAAGCGATCAATAAATTAAAGGCAATGAACATCAAATCGTTTTTGCTTACTGGCGATAACGAAAAGATAGCAGGGGCAGTAAGTAATGAGTTGGGAATGGACGGTTATTTTGCCAATGTGCTACCCCACACTAAACAAGAGAAGATAAAGGAATTCCAAACCAAAGGTGAAATTGTAGCAATGACGGGAGATGGGGTAAATGATGCCCCTGCATTGGCACAGGCAGATGTGGGAATAGCTGTGGGTTCTGGTACCGATGTGGCGGCTGAAACTGCCGATATCATTCTGGTAAATAGCGACCCTAGAGATGTAGCCAAAATGATTGATTTCGGAAAACGAACCTACCAGAAAATGATACAAAACCTTATTTGGGCAGTAGGTTATAATATTATAGCTATTCCCCTTGCCGCAGGTGTGCTCTATCCAAACTTTGTACTAAGCCCTGCTATGGGTGCAGTGTTAATGAGTGTCAGTACCATAGTAGTTGCTATAAATGCAAGCTTATTAAAACTAAATAATTCAAATTCCTAAAATGATAAAAAGTAATATTTATAAGAAGTTGTTGCTAATAGGTGTTGTGCTATTGGTAACCAACTCGCTTTTCGCACAAAAAGTAGTGCGATACGACTTGTATGTAAAGGATACCCTTGTCAATTTTTCAGGCAAAGAAAAATGGGCCATTGCCGTAAACGGGCAAATTCCGATGCCAACACTGACCTTTACCGAAGGTGATATAGCAGAAATATACGTGCACAACCAACTCGAAGAAAGCACCTCTTTACATTGGCACGGCTTGTTTTTACCCAACAAGGAAGATGGCGTTCCTTATCTGACACAAATGCCAATTGAACCAGGCACAACACACAAATACACCTTTCCAATAATCCAGCATGGCACACATTGGTATCATAGCCATAGCGGACTGCAAGAACAAATAGGAATGTATGGTTCTATGATTTTGAAGAAAAGAGATGACGACCCGGGATTAAGGGCAGGGATCGACGATATTCCGACCGTCCCAATTATTTTAAGTGAGTGGACAGACTACAAACCCGAAAATGTCCATAGGATGTTACACAATGCTTCTGATTGGTTTGCCATCAAAAAAGGAACCACTCAAAGTTATGCCGAAGCCATACGAGAAGGTCATTTTAAAACCAAACTCACCAACGAATGGAAACGAATGTTGGCAATGGATGTAAGTGATATTTATTATGATAAATTTCTAATAAACGGCAAAAATGAAAGCCAATTATCCCAATTCAAAGCAGGGGATAGAGTACGGTTGCAAATCTCAAACGGTGGAGCGTCCTCCTACTTTTGGCTCACTTATGCAGGCGGAAAAATGGTTGTTATAGCCAATGACGGCAACGATGTGGATCCTGTGGAAGTAGACAGGTTGATTATTGGTGTGTCGGAAACCTATGATGTCATTGTAACTATCCCCGCTGAAAATACTTCCTATGAGTTTCTTGCCACAGCGGAGGACAGAACCAAATCAGCTTCCATTTACATCGGCTCAGGCATCAAACAATTGGTTAGTCCATTGCCCAAACTGAAATATTTTGAAGGCATGAAAATGATGAACGATATGATGAAGATGAATGGCGATATGAACGATATGGGAATGAATATGAGCCTTCAGCAAATGGATATGAACACGGTTATGTATCCCGAAATTTCAGGCGAAAATAAGCCAATGAAAATGGATGAAATGCCAGAAATGGATATGGAGAATATGGACCATTCTAAGCACGGTTCAGGTAATTCGGATATTGTAACCCTCAATTATGCGATGTTAAAGTCCCCAACTAAAACCACATTGCCTGCCGATGCTCCCGTTAGAGAATTGAAATTTGAACTGACAGGCAACATGAACCGATATGTGTGGAGTATGGACAATAAAGTGCTTGCAGAATCCGATAAAATTTTGATAAAGAAAGGAGAGATTGTAAGAATCACAATGTTCAACAACTCCATGATGCGTCATCCCATGCACTTGCATGGACATGATTTTAGGGTGATCAACGGACAAGATGAGTACGCTCCGCTCAAAAACGTAATGGATATTATGCCAATGGAAACCAACGTCATTGAGTTTGAAGCCAATGTTGAGGGGGATTGGTTTTTCCACTGCCATATTCTTTATCATATGATGGCAGGAATGAACCGGGTTTTTAGCTATGAAGATCAAGAACCAAATCCATTGCTTCCCGACAAAAAATGGGCTTACAAAAAATTGCAAAAAGAGAGCAACCAATTACACCTTATGGCTCAAAATGACTTTGCTACCAATGGCAATGACGGAATGGCGATGGTACAAAATGCCCGTTGGAGTTTTGGTACGGAATGGAGATTGGGTTACAATGATGAGCACGGTTATGAAAGTGAAACGCACGTAGGCAGGTATCTTGGAAGAATGCAATGGCTATTGCCTTTTGTCGGTTTTGATTGGCGTTACCGAAAGTTAGGCCACGACGAAGTAGAACAAAACATTTTTGGACAGAAAAGTACCAAAGACAACCGTGCCCAATTCAGTGTAGGAGTTGCCTATACCTTACCCTTGTTATTTATTCTACAAACCGAAGTTTATCAAGACGGCAATGTAAGAGTTCAATTAAGACGAGAGGATATACCTATATCAAAAAGATTCAGAGCAAACATTATGGTTAATACTGACAAAGAATACATGGTCGGATTGAACTATATAGTAGGTAAAAACATCGGGTTCAGAACTCATTACGATAGTGATATGGGATTTGGAGGGGGATTGATGTTGAATTATTGAGAACGGAGTTTCAATTAATAAGATTAAACTATATTGATATAGATAGCTTGACTTAACTGCCTCAATTATAGGATCGGTTTTGAGGAAGTTATCTTTTGATCTATAATAAAGAAAGTAGTAGTTGTAGTACGATTTTAACTATAAGACTCCATTCCGTATTTCTGTAATAATTTGGTTTGAGTAGTCAAAATTCTGAGAGAAATACTCGAGTACACCCTTAGGCACTTGGTGAAAAGTTTAAAACTTGAGATTTGCAGAAGGTTAAAAGACACTAGACCTCTTGATAACTACACTAAAGCCTCCTGCATGAACTGTAGGAGGCTTTATGTTTGTTGGGTCGCTCTCGGTTCTGTAAAAACTAATTCATTTTGGAATGCTTGGTACGGTAAATGCATTCTATAATTTCAACACTTGGCACCTTGATGTCTTATTATCGGGCGACAGCGATACTGAAGGCCGGGCAACAGCGGACCTGAAGAAAATTTAAATTAACTAGTTATGAATTACGAAAAATTTAAAAATTGTATCGATGCCTGTTATGAATGTGCAAGTGAATGCGATCACTGTGCAACAGCCTGTCTTCAAGAGGAAGATGTAAAAGCAATGGCAAAATGTATCCAGTTGGATAGATATTGTGCTGATATCTGCCGTATGGCTGCCGCTTTTATGGCCCGAGCCGATGGCTTTATGGGTGAAAATTATTCCCGCCAATTATGTGGTTTTTGCGCCACGATTTGTGAAGAATGTGGAGCAGAATGTGACAGTCATAAAACAGAGCATTGTAAAAATTGTGCAGAAGCTTGTAAAAGATGCGCTGAAGAATGCAGAAAGATGGCCGCTTGAGAGACTTGCTTCAGTCCAAAAGGATATACTTTGTCAAGTACATCCTTTTGGAAATAGTTTTTACAGAATACGTCCATGATGAGGTGCGGGCCAACTGTTTTGAACATCTGTAAGTGACCCGAAGTGATCAGGTGATCCGGGAAAGTATGGATCCCGAAAGACCAAATCCGGATTGATCGGGTCTTGATTTTTAAATTTTTCCAGATAAGATGTGATGGTCTCCTCCTGTTTCTTAATGATGGCTGTTTGCTCAAAGAGCATGAAGTGGGGGAAGTCTATCGACAATTTGACTATGAAGCTTTACCTCTAGGAGAGGTTTCTGTACCTCTTGCTGAGGAAATTACCCTTAATTGATTTTGGCTAATCCCTCTTTTCATCTTGCCTTACCCTCGAAGTATTTACATGCCCTATTCCGGTTTTATCCAATTGTATGCACAAAGGTCGAACGGCCTGTCGGTTTCAAAAAATTGGGGCTTTCAGCAGAATTCCCTAAAAACAGGGTCTCCTACAGACTGCCTCGCAGTTTTTAAATTCTAATTTTTCCTCACTTTCCCGGCCACCCTAAATGACCTGCATAAATTTTAACTAAAACCAAAATAGTATGGCATTCTCAAAAAAGTACATCGGTAAAGGAAAGCAAGTCGAAAACATGGATATCGTAGAAGTGAGCCTGAATATGGCCGAGCTTCAAAACCACACCTTCGAGTACGAAGGAGAGACCTTCGTCAAGTTCAATGTCGCCAAGCTGAAAGAACCTGATCAGTACAGTAAAACCCACACCGTTTACGTCTCTGTCAAAGAACCAGATCCGAAAGAATCTTGAGAAAAGCCCGAAAGGGCTTTTTTTGTGCTAGTCGAAGCGCTCTAGCTTAAAAACACTTATCAGCTGTCATCATCCACACTTTTTGCATGGATGATTTTGATTTTTAACTCCTCTGAAAAATCTTCTTCATACAAAATGGACTGAATAATTTCAAAGAGTAAATCTCTATCGATTCGATTGTCTGCTACATCGACTACAATGTTTTCCATGGTCAGGATAAATTTCTCAGCAAGAACTTCTAGACCATTTAAGTACAGAAAATAAACACTTAGGGCCAGTGAAGCCCTTTTATTTCCATCGTTAAAGCAATGATTTTTGTTGATTGAATAGAATAAATGCGTGAGTTTATCTTCTATCTCCGGGTAATAGAAGTCATTTTTCATATGCTCAATGGTACTTTCTATGAGTCCTCTATCTCGTACACCAAAAAAACCTCCGGACTCTCTGACAATGTTGTCATGTACCTCTATGGCATACTCTACTGTGAAATATTGAAAATCAATACTCATCTGTCTTTCAGCCTTTTGAAAACATCAATCAGTTGCGGATTTTCCAGAACTCTCTCGATAAGGTCTTTGCTTCTGTCTCCTAAAAATCTGGTGTAATCATCGTGACTTAGTGCACCAATATATTTTTGGAGGCGCTGATGGATTATGTTCCGTAAACCATAATCCCTTGAGGCCATTTTTGCTCTAGCGTCATCGATTAAAGGAATCCATTGTCGTTTGTTAGAAAAGCGGTCTATCAAAATATTCAATTCGGAAGGCCTTAGCTTTCTTTCGAGTTTGTTTGCTTCATCCCTTATTTCATCAGCAAGCCCAATTTCAAAAGAAGCAATTAGCTTTAAGACATCGGCATACATGGTGTCCCTGGGATTGTCTTTTTCTTCCAATCGTAGGATTGCTTTATATTCCTTTGCATTCTCCTTGAATATGGCATTGTATATCGCATCCGTGTAAATGCTGTACTTCATTGGTCCCATATCCAAATGCTGGCTCAGTGCACTTGTAAACTCCTTTCGGTAAATCGGTTCTCGAGCGATGGCAATCAAAAAATCTTCTTCTCTTTGATTGATATACTTTGTTGAACCTCCAATGCGCTTATTGATGGTGTCTATGACAACGTCGAGCATGAGGCTTCGGACTTGCTTCGCTTTTTCACTTTCGGTGAGAAGCATTCCAAGATTTAATACAGCCCTGAAATTGAAAACCGCAAGTGCTTTAATCCTAGAAATAGATTGATTATCAGCGGTTTGATCCGACAGAGTATCATCAGTGATACTCTGTGAACTGTCATCATGAGGAGCGATTAGATGTCCGAATAAAGACTTGAACTCTTTTAGTTTTTGCCCTTTAAGTACTTGATACCCATTATGGGACAATTCATCCTGGTGGTTTGCTATATAACGGCTGATCGTTGCTCGACTGACTTCGTAAAAGTCCATCACCATTTTGGTGGTAAACTTATATTCCTCATTGTAATGCAGACCGGACAATCCAAGTTTGGTTTGGATTGAGTCAATGGCCTGAGAATTATTCAGAATATTTTGTCTGTCGATTGCCGACTGGGTCAGGTCTCTAGTCATTTTTTAAAGTCCTTTTTGTGCGGTTGAATCATTCAACCTCTTATAAATCTTCTTCATCATTATCTCTTTGACTAAATCACCAAACAGCTTGTCTTCTAGGATTTTCTCAAAGATCTCTTGGTTTTGATCCATACGTCCAATCATTTTATCAATGAATTTATCCTCAAAGGCAAACTTAAAGGTATCCAATTGATTGACCTTGGCTTGGGTTTGGAGTGTTTCATCATCCAACAATTCCGCCTCAATCTGATCAAAGAAGAGCTTGTCCGCTTCTTCAAATTCAGTCCCAAAACGGTCATTTAGGACAGTAACAATTTCAGAGAGGAGGGCTTCTTCGTCTTTTGGACGCTTAAGGCCTGCCTCAGTCGTTCCGCTGAGTTCGCCATCTTTGCTTTTCTCAAGCTCGATTGATCCATCCTTGATTTTCTGCAAGCGATAGTATTCTAAAGCTATTTCATCATCCAAGTGTAGGGCATCGGACAATTCTTTCTTAGGTAATCGGGTCTGAAGCAATTTGGCATAGGCGTAAAACTTCTCAAATTCAGGGTCTATGAAAGGCATGATTTGAGACAGAAACGCATAAAGGTTTGTCCACGTCCGAAGGCCTTTTTTGAATTCGTCTTGTTTCTCTTCTTCAGGGATTTCTTTGAAACGATCTACAGCAGGATCGGTAAAGCTATACAGGTACTTCTGCTGTTTGGCATTATTTAGCTTGGTTGCGGGATCAAAATAGACATTGGCAAAGGCCTCAATATCCTGATCCCAATACACCTGAAACTTATCTAAATTACCCTTGAGATCATATAGGTGATTGATTTCGGTTTCTTCTTTGACAGAAGTTACCTCATAGTAAGGCTGGAAGGAATCCAGGATTGTTTGCCGATCATTGGCAAAGTCCAGTACAAAGGTATCTTCTTTGCCAGGGCAGGTTCTATTTAATCGGGAAAGGGTCTGAACCGCTTTGACTCCAGAGAGCTTCTTGTCCACATACATGGTATGGAGTAGGGGTTGGTCAAAACCCGTTTGATATTTATCAGCGACGATCAGGATTTTGTAATCGTCTTTATCAAAGACTTCCGGCAGTTCCCTCTCTTTATATCCTGTCAATTCTGGCTCGGAAACCCCATCAGGAAAATTGTCATCTATAACTTTGCCAGAGAAAGCAACCAGTACCTTGATCTCTTTATCGTACTTCTTTGCTTTGATGTATTTCTTGAACTCTTCGAAATATCGCTTGGAGTGCAATCGAGAGCCACATACCACCATCGCCTTGCCTTTGCCTCCAATCTTTTGGGATACAATATCCCGAAAATGCTCAATGATGATTTCCGTTTTTTGAGCCAGATTATGCGGGTGAAGAGAAACATACTTGCCAATAGCTTTGGCAGCTTTCTTCTTATTGAATTTGGGATCGTCTAGTATCGCCTTGGTCAGCTTGAAGTATAGCTCATAGGTCGTATAGTTCTGCAGCACATCATGGATAAAGCCTTCCTCAATGGCCTGTCGCATGGCATACAGGTGAAACGGCTTCGGTTTCCCATGTTGGTCTTTTTCCCCGAAAACTTGGAGTGTCTTGTATTTGGGCGTAGCGGTAAAAGCAAAAAAGGAAATATTCGCTTGGCTCCCACGAGCTTTGGCCGATTTCTCGATTTGTTCCCGAACAAAATCATCCCCTGAGTAATCGTCATCTAACTCAGCATCGGCGGCATCTTCCAGTGATTTAGCTGCCAAGACCTCTTTCAGCTTTTTACTGGCTTCACCTCCCTGGGAGCTGTGTGCCTCATCAATGATAACAGCGTACTTGCGCTCAGGTAATTCCCCTACTTTTTCGACTACAAAAGGGAATTTCTGCAAAGTCGTGATGATGATATTGGTGCCGTATCCTAGCGCATTGGCTAATTGGGTACTGTCCTTATCAATCTTTTGAACGACCCCTGATTTATGCTCAAACTGATAAATCGTATTCTGCAATTGCTGATCCAGGACTTTACGATCTGTCACAACAATCACGGAATCAAACATACGCTGGTTTTGGCTGTCATGTAGGCTGGACAGTCGATAAGCAAGCCAAGCAATGGAATTACTTTTTCCTGACCCAGCTGAGTGCTGGATAAGGTAGTTTTTCCCAGCACCACTAGCCAAAACATCGGTACTAACTTTACGCACGGCATCGAGCTGATGATAACGAGGGAAAATCAGTTTTTCCTTTTTATAAATCTTACCTTCCGATTCAAACTCTTCCGTCTGAAGGTGAATAAATCGCTGGATGATTTCCATCCAGCTATCCTTTTGAAGGATATTTTCCCAAAGGTAAGCAGTACGATACCCTCCCGCGTTTTTGGGATTGCCCTTACCGTTATTGTATCCCTTATTGAAAGGAAGCCAGTACGTTTTGCTACCGTCTAACTTGGTTGCCATAAAGACTTCATCCTGATCCACCGCAAAATGAACCAAAGAACGTTTCTTAAAGGCAAAAAGAATTTCTCGATTGTCTCGGGTAGTGGCATATTGCTTTAGCGCATTGCCGACGTTCTGCCCTGTGAATTGGTTTTTGAGCTCTAGTGTCGCCACAGGGATTCCATTGAGCGACAGTAGTACATCAACAGAGTTCTTGTTTTTGCTACTGTAGTAGATCTGCCGATATACCTTCAGGCTATTCTTTTGATACAGGTCAACCGCATCGGGATTTAAACCTGAGGTAGGCTGAAAGAATGCCATTTGAAACCGAACGCCATAATCCACAAATCCATTACGGAGAACGTCCAAACTTCCACGAAGATCCAATTCTTTATAAAGACGTTGAATAACCCGATTATCAGCATCGGGGCCATGAATAGCAGTTATTTTTTCCCAACGCTTTGGCTGAGATTGCTGGAGGAACTGGATTACCTCATATTTAAAAAGTCCAAGTTCTCTGCTATAATCTTCAGAATTTCCAAAGGAATACCCTCCTTGCTCGACAAGAGACTGGACAAGAGCTGATTCAAAAGTATGTTCATTTGTAAGGTTCATTCCGAATCTTCCATTTCTTGGGGTTCAATTGTTTTTTCCTGGTTTTCTATAAATTGCCTATAGGCCACATCCTTAAAAATCAGCCTCAAATCATATTTTTGCTTTTCCGACAATCCTTCCCTTAAATATCCATACTCATCAAAACTAGATCGAACGGCTTCAAAATTATCCAAGAACAATTCTTCTGATATATTCAATAGTCTCCTAGGCAAATCAGACTCTATTATCTGAAAAGTATCAGGGTCAAAATAACGGACCAAAGGCTTATTTACTTCTTTATATTCTCGACCTTGAAAGCAAGGTATTCCTTTACTAGACTCCCAATAGATGCCAAAAAATTCTGTCCGATTTGACTTGTAAATTTTTGCAATTTGTAAGCTTCCATCAACTTCTCGTATACTCTTATCAAGAGAAATTTCACTAAGAATCCTTAAAGGCTCCATATCCAGCTTTGAACCAATTTTTTCTTCAATCGTCAATAATCTATTAAAACGACTTTTTGCCTCTTTTTCTATGTCACCAAATGAAGCAGCATTACCCATAAAAGTGTAGAATATTGTTTGTGTGCTTGGATTAGTCAATTCGTCAAAAATAAATCCTTCGACTTCTGATGAATAATAAAGCTTCCAAACTCGAAATGAACCATTTGATCCTTTTTGCCAATCCCATCCCCCGAATAGAAATTTAGCAGATCCTCTTTCCTCATGAATCCTATCTTTTCCAACCTCAGTAATCGTTTTTACAAGTTTTGTGAAGAGCTCAGATAAAAATTCTAAGACCTCTTCAAGGGTAGTGGCCGGTGATTCAAGATATTTGTCTAGGTGGATGGATGATACTAAGTTTAAAACAAGGGGATAAGCCCGCATGGTATCGCCAGCAAAGCAAAGGAGGCAATCTTTCCTTGACAACTCGAAAAGTTTAATTCCATGCTTCCACTTCTCTCCTCCAGTCAAGCAGCTATCAGTTGCAAAAACTAATTCCTCAGTATCGTTTATTTGTCGGATATAGGCAGTACAAAGTGTCATTAATCAATTACTTTAGTTTTTCCCGTGACCACTTCACTTATTAAAGCAGTCCGGTATTCTGTTAAGAGATCGATTAGTTTTTTGGTTTTCAAAATTTTTCCATTTATGGCGCGGATTTCAAATTCTAGATGTTTTGCGATTTCAAATTGCTCCGAAATGGGGGGCAATAAAATTGGTAGCTTTTTTAGTAACTCTTGACTTAATGAAGCCCTAGTGACTAAATTCATTTCTTTCACAAAATACCTACGATGTATTTGGGCTCTAAAATAATACTTACTGAAATTTGTCGTTAATCTATTAGATATAGGTCTAAACCGTATTAAGAAACCAGCGAATACTGCATTAGGGATAGTTTTAGTACAGGTTGAAGCAATTCCAATCTCTTCAATAGTTTCAGATGTTCTAGTAAAAAAAACATCCCCTTCTTTGACTGATAAATTATCTCTTTCTACCTCAGTTGACTCAACCAATCCGCTAAAATTAGATGGCAAAAATTCATTTTTATAAACATCAGAGTAACTAATGAAAGGATATCCTCGACCAAAGAAATCGGCAGATTTACTTAGTCCATTTAGAGTTGAGCCCAAATACCTGAGTCTTTTTACCTCCCAATGCTTCGGGATTTTTCCTAACCATTCAATCCCTGAATCCTTCATGGGAGCATTTGGATCAAGGCCTTTGGTAACGGCTTGGTTAACTACAGAGGTCTTTTCTTCTTCGTAGAGTTCGATGAGGCGCTTTTTGTCGTTAATGAGTTCGTCAATTTCTGCAGTTTTTCGGTCAAGGTAAGAGGAGATAGAGGATTGCTCTTGCAATTTCGGAACTACTATGCTTGTACTCTTTAGTATCCCTTGAGTAATGCTAAAGACCTTAATTCCTGTAACGGAACTTCTAATTTGATTCCGAAATTCAATTGAGTCAAAAAAATAGGAAAGGTACTTATAGTCAAATTCTTGACGATTTAACAACCTGGCTATAACAGTATGATATCCAGCAAATGTAGGCGAATCGCTATCCAAACAAGTGAAGTTACCTGACCCTTCTAAATCTTCAGAAGTATCAGCAAATAAAAAATCGCCCCTTGAAAGTAATGAATTGGGATTACTTTCCAAAAAACCTTCATCTGCAAATTTTAATTGGTGCTTATCAGGGTCTATAATTCTTCCAAATTTGGAATGAATTTCTCCATAGCTAACACAAGGTATACCATTATCTTTCAAGTCCTGTTTGGTAATTGGAAGCCCCCTTGAAAACAAGAAGTTGTGATTGAAACGCGATACTTTCCAGGTACTGGGAATCTCTCCAATCCAATCAATGCCAGAATCTTTGTATGAATCGTATGTTTTCATCGTTTCCAAATCTGTATTGCTGATTGATATAAGTCGTTCGCTCTTTCGGTCATTTCAATTTCATTCCAATCGAGTTTAGTGGTATAATCTGTAGTTTGTCTAAGTGTAGAAAAAATACGAAGCGACTCTTTCTTTTTTTCCCAACTTGAGTCACGCATGGAACTATTAAGTTTGCCTTTAACCAAAGTAAGATTGCCAAGAGTCAACAATTTATAGTCCCTGAAATTTTCAGCAGTTCCGACTGGAAGATTGTTCCAGTTGTTCCGCCATTTCTTTGGCATCATGTGTTCGACACTAAAGCCATCCAAATTAAGTCTTGAATTATCAGTAAAATCATTGTTCAGTTGATAAAGAGCTATGCAATAGAGGATCTCCCGACTATATTTATTTACTAAAGTCGTGTTTTGAAATGCGTCTTTAAACTCATCGTCTGTCGGGAACTTGCTTGTCGGTTCTGAATATTTTAGTAGCTCAGTTTTTATACCATTTGATGTAATGGTTTCCATTTTCTTTACCGTCCCCAGAAGAGAAAGAAAAAGATTATTGTAATTTTTCGTTGTGAGTCTACAAACCGTTCGTCTTGTAAGATAAGACTCAAGCACATTTAATATTCTAACTCTCTCGCTCTGGTCATTTACATGTTTAAAAATGTAAAGAATTAGTGGGAAAATTGTGGTAATTTCAAATTCCCTTATAACATGAAAAAATCGCTTTTCATGTTCGACAAAGCTGATTTCAGAAAGATTTTCTCCATCAGGCATTTGCTGATAGACCTTTGCAAAATCCCGAAGCTCTTTTGCAAAAGATACTAATTCTGTACTTGTCTTATCCTTCAAGTGTTTTTTGAACTCCTTAAATAAGGCCTCCATTTTTACTGAGCTTTCCTCAAGAATGACCAAATAGCTGTAAAGGAAAAGTTCAACAGTAGTTCTTCGAATTCTTCCTGAGGTCCTATCTCTGTTCCAAAAGTCTATTGCGTCCTCGTCAGCTTCAAATACAGAATACCAACATTCATCATAAAGGTTAATCACAGCCTGGTTCGAATAAAGAAGATTCTTAAGTAATTCTGCAGTTGTAAGTTTTACCCCTAGGGAATTAATTGTATCAAAAATTTGCTGAACATCATCATCTTTGGATAGTGCCATGTGAATTACAGGCAGTTTTTCCAGAATAATGGTTATAAAAGAACGGATTTTATCTTTTTCGACTTCTTGTTCAATTTTTTTCCTGAAAAACAGGTATCCACCTTTTATCCGATTCTCTATTTCTAACTTCTTTTCAAATTCACTTGCTTTTAGTTCTTTAAAATCATCCCAAAGAGTTTGGTTGTTTTCACTGCTTAAAACAATATTTTGAAAATATTCCCTGTCCACTCTGCTGTGAAGAATACGGATATTTTCTTGTCCATATGAATCAGTAAATACCAAAAGGTTTTTTATCCAATTTTTTAAGTTTTGATCTTCCGTTACATCATAGAAGGCTCTTAACAGAAGGCACACTGTCGTTAGTCTTTGTTGGCCATCTATCAAATCATATTCAAGCAATCCAACTCTAGTAGTTTCTTTTTGCTTGATTATTATGGTTCCAATGAAATGTTCGCTGGACTGATTTCCAGATTCTAATTCAAGAAATTCTTCATTTACATTATCCCAAAGTTCACTCCAGTTGTCAGGCCTCCAAACGTAAGATCTCTGAAAAAAAGGGATCACAAATTGGTTTGTACCCATCAAAAATGACTGCAACTTTTCTTTATTAGCACTTAGCATAGTTTACCTGATCAATTCAAAATTATTTTTTCAGTTTTTAGTGTTTTTTCTTCCAATGCCAAAATATCGGCTTTGATATCTTTCAATGACCGAAGCGGCTTGAATTCGTAGAAGTACTTTGTGAAGTTGATCTCATAGCCAATCTTAGTCTTGCTATGATCCACC
Source organism: Algoriphagus winogradskyi (assembly GCF_900182815.1). Lineage (GTDB taxonomy): Bacteria > Bacteroidota > Bacteroidia > Cytophagales > Cyclobacteriaceae > Algoriphagus > Algoriphagus winogradskyi. Next base: position 736,205 of record NZ_FXUA01000002.1, read on the forward strand.
CAGGCTTCTGGCAGGTGCGGTTTTACTTCTGCATCGAAATATTCTTCGATGGTTTGGGGTACCAGCTTGCCATTTGCATCCTTTTTAAGGAAAGGTATATTCTCATAGTCACGCAGTGATGTATCAGGCTTTGGTTTGCCTTTAGTCTTAACGATTTTGCCGTTTTTGTCTTTTTCAGGTTGCTCCACAGTGATGCGCCAATAGCCAAAAAACTCATTCGGCAGGATTTTGACGAACTCATTCTCTTCAAAGTTTCCATAGAGATTGGTGATAAACCCGATGCCCCGTTCAGAACCGTTTTCGATGATTTTCTTACGTTTGTTACCCAAGCTTCTGTCCATCTTTTGCCAGAAACGGTTGAATTCCAATTTGCCTTCTTTGACTAGCTCTTCATCCTTGGCACCCGTGGCATTAATGAGCTGTACTTTTCCTTTACGCTTATCTGACTTTTGGTTGGTCACAATCCAGATATAGGTACTTATACCTGTGTTGTAGAAAAGCTGATCGGGTAGGGCAATGACAGCTTCCAGCCAATCATTTTCGATGATCCATTTACGGATATTGCTTTCCCCACTTTCAGCCGCTCCAGAGAACAGCGGTGAGCCGTTGAAGACAATGGCGATCCGTGACCCGCCTTCCTTCATCTTCGAAATCATGTGCTGCAAAAACAACAAGGACCCGTCATTGATACGGGGCAATCCTGCTCCGAAGCGGCCTTCCATGCCTTTCTTATCTGATTCGGCTTTGATGGTTTTTTCGGCCTTTTTCCAATCAACTCCAAAAGGCGGATTTGAAATTTGATAATCAAACTGCTCTTCAGTTAGCTGATCGTTGGATAGGGTATTTCCGAACTTGATATTACTCGGATTTTGTCCTTTGATCAACATATCTGCTTTACAGATTGCATAGGATTCTGGGTTGATTTCCTGTCCAAATACCTTGAGCTCAGCCTTAGGATTAAGCTCTTTCACATATTGTTCCCCTCCTGAAAGCATCCCTCCAGTCCCAGCTGTTGGATCGTATAGGGTTTTCACAATGCCTTCGATGGTCAGTATCTCAATATCCTCGATGAACAAAAGATTCACCATCAAGCGGATAATTTCTCTCGGAGTAAAATGTTCCCCGGCAGTCTCATTAGACTGTTCTGCAAATTTCCGGATCAGTTCCTCAAAGGTGTAGCCCATCTCAATGGACTCCATATCCGAAAGATCAATCTCCTGAAAGGACTTTACCACCCGAAAAAGGATGTCGGCCTTTGGATCGTCCAAACGGTCGATATGGTCATCAAAGTTGAAATATTCAATGATCTCCCGTGCGCTAGTCGAAAAGCCATTGATGTAATTCCGAAGGTTGGCCGCGACATTGTTAGGATCGGCTACAATCTTATCGAAATCAAACGAGCTTCGATTGTGAAAGCTATGTCCTGCGATCTTATTGAGAGCAAGGTCTTTTGCGCCTTCTTTCAGGGTTTCTACCTTGGGAAGGTAGTTCAAAACCTTATCTTTTGTCGGCTTGAGGATACAGTCCAATCGTCTTAGGACTGTCATAGGTAGGATCACCTTACCATAGTCTGACTGTTTGTAGTCGCCTCTTAGCAAGTCGGCGACTTTCCAGATCAGGTCGGCTTTTTCCTTAAAATTTTTCATGCGTATGCTTCAATCTTGAAAATGTGAGCTTCTTCCTTTCTACCAAGTAGCGGAAAAATTCCAAATGATTAATGGTTAAGAAGGCTTGATTTAGGTCTTTTTAATCCAAGATTACCCTAAATCGTCAGCCAAATGGATTTATTCTTGGCAACTTTCTGGCTCACTAAAAAGTCCATTGGCCTAACCTTGCTCCAATATAGGTAATTGAGGTCTTTCTCCCTAAGTACAACTGGAGAAACTAATTTTCTCTGACAATTAATGTCGGTTACAATATTCTTCGTTTCAAAAGCAATTTGTTTGTTTTGAAGACAATTAACTTTCTGAAAAAGAAGCAAATACTATGTTTGAAAAATTGATAAAGGAGATTGAAAAAATGGAAAGGATGAAAATATCCATTCCTTTAGAAACCGATGCCGACGGGTATATAGATAAAGAATGTCCCAGTGAAGAGTGCCTCTTCCAGTTTAAAATCAAGTCAAAAGACTGGACGAAAGTTGAACGCAATGACGTTGCTTTCTGCCCTTATTGTCGGCACGAGGATGAGCCAGAAAATTGGTACACTACTGAGCAAGTCGAAGATTCAAAAAAACAAGCGATCAACCACATCCAAGGAAGAATTGGGCAAGCCCTGAGGGATGGTGCAAATGACTTCAATGCCAGACAGCCCAAAAAAGGGTTTATTACGATGTCTCTTTCTGTAAAGGGAACAGCGGGGAGATCTCAAATTATGCCAATTCCTGCTGCACAGGAAATGCGTCTTCACGTTCAGTGTGAGCAATGCGATACGGAGTATGCATTTATCGGCAGTGCATTTTTCTGCCCCTGTTGCGGACATAATTCAGCTCAGAAAACTTTTGAGCTTTCTATCAATAAAATCAGAGAAAGCATAAAAAACTTACCTGATATGCGAATCAAACTTCAAGAATTCGGAAAAGACGCCGTTCAAAATACGTGTCAATCACTAATTGAAAAAGGATTATTGGATTGCGTAACTGCCTTCCAAAGGTATTGTGAGATGATTTTTTCTGAAAAAGCTCCAGACAAGAAATTTAAAATGAATGCCTTCCAAAATCTTGAAATTGGTGGCGATCTATGGAAGGAATCATTTGGTTCAACGTACACCGATTGGCTCAGTAATGCGGAATTTTCAAGGCTGGTTGCTCTATTTCAACGAAGACACTTGCTAGCGCATACGGAAGGAATTGTTGACCAAAAATATCTGGAAAAATCAGGTGACAATAACTGTAAGGTTGGTCAAAGGATCAGTATCAAAGAAAAAGATGTTCTCGAATTGATTGGTCTTATTTGCATAATCACGGATGAAATTAAGAAACTGAGTTAGATTTTTTATATCACCCCCGTTTCGCCCACTCCTTTCGTTCCGATTCATTCGCGCCATTTTTCAAATGGCAGCTCTTTTCTCTTCACTCCAGGAAAGGGCTTTCACTCCCCACGGCTACCGCTTCATTTCACTTACCCTTATCCCAAGACCCGGCAAGCCTGGGACTCGGGAAGGCCGTTCCGTGAAGCCGTAGCCCATTCCTCCTTCTAGGGGACAAGCCATTTTTCGATTTTCCTACTGTCGGCAATGGGATTTTAATCCGTTCCGGAGGTGGTCGATCCGTTCCTTTTTTTTCTCCGAAATGCCCTGGTGGGTATATTGAAATTACAAAAGTATAAGCGAGATTAAACATTGATGATATCAAATAAAGGGATAAGCTTTTGCATAGCGGCATGATCTAGGTTTTCTATACTTATAAAAAGACGTGACTTTGCCCTACTGAATGCAACATACCTGACACGTTGCTCTTCTTGCGAAAGATCTGGAGCAATCAAGCAGCTCATCTCCCTATCTTTAGCAAAAACAACGAGGACATTATCAAATTCATCGCCCTTAGCGGCATGTATGGTTCTGCTTTCGGGATTCTCGACGTTTGTATCTATAAAAAGAGCTACCTGGGCAAATGTTACGCTGTCATAAAAAATTTTGATACCACCAGAAGCGAGCTTTGTTATGCCCGGATCGATGTGTGTCTTTACAAGCGTATAGAAATCATATAAAGGCGCATTCGTAAATGCTTCATACTGGGATAGCAAATAGGAAAGATTCTGAAAGGCTTTTTTCCTCCTCAGCGCTCTGGAAGGAGCAATCACCACTCGCTCCATTTCCCGGATTGCTTCCTTAAAACGGTTCTGCAGTCCTAAGTCTACAGCTTTCATGCACCGGACGATAATTGGTGCACGTTTAGAACTATCCTTATCAAACAGGTCAGCAAGTAAGTTGCTGGAAGGAATCGCCGAATTGTATTCCTTCATCATTGACCGGGCCATCACGTTATCACGGGAAAGGGTAATGATTGTCTCGTCTCCGCATTGGGTTTTCACATGCGCAAAGGCATTCTGTCTGCTACCTACAAGAATGGCTGGCCGGTCACCGGGAATGGCTCTTGATGGGCTTTGACGGATATCCGTACGAACATTGTTGAGCACATCTACAATGAGATTAGTAGACCTGCGGTTGTCATTGATTTCATAATTGCTTTGTCCTGGCAGCGCAAACCCGGCGAAATCAGCCGGAGAAGCACCCTGAAAACTAAAGATGGATTGCGCTTTGTCACCAATCACGCCAACTACGGTTTGTTCAGCTGCAAGAAGTTTGATGATAGCGGTTTGTATAGGGCTTGTGTCCTGGAATTCGTCGATAACAAAATAAGGAAACTTCGCCCGTAACACTTTAAGAATAAACGGGTACCTGGCCAGTAATTTGTACCCAAAAAATAAAACATCATCATGATGTAAACGTCCCTTCTCCCAAAAAAGCCGCTTATAGCCCATCAGGTCAGCAGATAGTTTATCCATAGTTACCCTATTAATACCCGAACTCGCAGTGGCATTGAACGATTTTTTGTTGTCAACTGCAATTTCCACGTCGGTGCCATTAAGAGTGTAATGAATGGACTGTATCCAACTTTTCAAAGATTCCAGATTGGCAGGCAACTTTAGCAACTGATCGCGTGTGAAGGGATGTCTCAACTGGCCCAGATTTGGATGTGAATCAATCCATTCTTTCAACTTCCCGCGAGAAACAAAATGATCGTCGTGTCCATCCATTTTGCCTACATCAAAACCAAATTCCTTTGAGATAAATGAGAGATATGGTTTCAAAATATTACGGTAAATGAATCCGTGAATAGTAGATACCTCAACCCGATCTGCTGTCGCATTCAGCCGCTTGGTAATGGTATCTACCGCAATATTGGTATAAGTGATACAAGCGATTTTTCTATACGATCCAAGGCGTTTGGAATCCTTCAGTATATGGTCAATGTGGTTAACCAGCCAATGGGTCTTACCTGAGCCAGGCCCTGCTGTCACCTTAAAGTGCTGCTCGATCTGGATCGGATCATCTGAGCTGATCGTTGTTACCGGCATATCCAATCTAGTGAATCCTTGATGTATTGTGGAACGTTAAAGGTCTTTTGCAAGCTAATCGGTGTTCCTCCCGTAGTTCCGGTTGGAACTGCAGTTGGCAATGTTCGGTTAAGCTCCAGCACATTGGCCAGTTCAAGGGCATTTTCACCCTTACCAACTGAATTAAGGTATCTGGAGGCCACAATTGCCTTTTTCTTATCTGAATCATTCCAACCGGCAGACGTTAGTGCCTTGATGGAAATGCCAATTTCCGTATTCGGACTGCTGGTTCGCATTTCAGCGATCATATCATCGACAGACCTTCCTGTTTGATACAAGTTCAGTAGCTCCTGCAATTCCTCCCGGTTCTGAATGAACTCTGTGAGCAATATGTCATTATCCATATTTTCAAGGCAAAGCTCATATTCAAAGGTTTTCCCTTTGTCATGGTCCTGACCAAAAAAGCGAATGTTCGCATGGCTTGCATAAGTAGTTTTCTTTCCCGTGATGTTATCCTGGTAAGTATAATTAGAGGGATCATGACCGTGATCATAAGGATAGCAGGCAATAAATGATCGTCCCGTAATTTTTTTTCTTTCCGGATCACGATCTTTCAAACAGGCAACCATTTTGTGTATGGTATGTGGCTGTGTAGAATCAAACATGTAAAGGAAATAGTCGAAGTAACGGCCACCAACTGGTATGATTGCGATATGATGGTCCTCCAGATTCTTTCCATGACACCTTGCCAGTGTCGGTAGCAATAGCTCCTCCGCCAAACCCTCTACCATGATGATCCGCTGAGCAAACAGCATGTCTGATCTGGTCGCATCTAAAAACCGCTGAACATAGGCTTTAGCTGTTTTGCCGCGTTCGGTATTAGGAAATGATTTTCCGGGATAACCCACACTGATCACTCCCTGCTCATTGTGCAGGCAAATAATTTCATCCAGAGAGACTGCAGAAGTGATTTGAGTAGAATGTGTGGTTACGAAGATCTGGCGAACCTTACGCTGATTTTTGTTGTCCTTGAGGAACTTCAGGAATTTATATTGCATCGAAGGGTGCAGATGGGCTTCGGGTTCTTCGATTGCAAGCACCGGAAATATCTTGGCATTGCTCCCCAGATAATTGCCATCGGCGTTAACCTGCATTTTCGCCAGCAACAGAGACATGAAAATTAAATTATTATATCCAAGTCCGTTATGTGTAGCAGGGATCTTGATGTCAAGCGCGGTATATCCTATGATAAGTTTCAGCGCTGAATACAATTCTACCTCTGAAATGCTGCCGTCAAAATCCGGCTCAGCATTATTGAAGGTAGCGCCTGTTTGTGTTGCATAGGAAAGAATGTGCTCTTTTCCTGCTTTCATACGTGCCTGAAGCTCGTTGATCAGTGCATTAGACTTAATGCTGAAATCCGTTTTCAGCAGTTTAATTTCAGTCTGCTTTGCCGCCGAATTCTTTACTGCTTCGTCAGCAGATTTGATCTCATAATCAATGAAAAAATCCAGCACATCTCTTAGCATTGTATTTTTGCCAGTAAACATATCCCTTTCAACATCGCGAATGGCATTCAGAAACTGGAAATCGAACTTTTGCAAATTGAGGCTATCCGCAGATAGTGCAAGTGAAGGATCACCACCATATATTTTGCTCACGTAAAAGCGCAGGAACTGATGTTTGATCGTCTGCCAGGCCTGTGATTTATCAGCACAGGCTAAGAGCGCCATTCCATATTCAGCGTGGTGCTCTGAAGGTAGGAAAAAGCTATAAGTTAATCGTGCCTGATATGGTTCCTGAAGTTGTACGAGCCAATCAGCAACGGTTACCAGGTCATCTCCCGTGAGGTCTTCTCCATCCGACTGGTTAATAAACATACTGATTGAAATAGCAGGTGGTGAAGCAAGAAGTTCTGCTAGAGTTGCAGACTTCGAAAAATCATCAATTTCCAGTCTTCGATTTGCATTCTGGTCGATTATCAATCCTATAGCACGAAGAAGGCTGGTTTTTCCAGCATTGTTGTGACCGATGATGACATTGACACCTTCATTAAATTCAATGGTGTTTTTCGGGAAATTTCTAAACCCTTCGATAATAATTTTGGAGATGTACATGAGGCGCTAAAATTTATTCTTCTAAACAAGTTCAAAACTTGCAGTACATTCCACTAAACAATTACATGAAATACTGTGCAGGATTAGCCGAATTTATAAAAATATAAAGCACTTACAAAAGCAGTCCAATTGATAATAACCGGCAAGCTATATATGGGTGCCTTGAACTTGCTGCTGCGACCAGAAGACTTTTATGGTGAGCCTGTAATTCAATTTCTTTTGTGCTTTAGCAAATTTATATACAAGGAAGTTGAATCAGCAAAAGAAAGAAAATAGTTTTTAGGTGACGCGTAAAGATACATTTATATAAAAGAATAAAGGTGTATTTGTTTTTCAGATCCATAAGCACTTTTCCCCCGTTTCGCCCACTCCTTCCGTTTCGATTCATTCGCACCATTTTTCAAATGACAGCTCTTTTCTCTCCACTCCAGGAAAGGGCTTTCACTCCCCACGGCTACCGCTTCACTTCACTTAGCCTTATACCAAATCCCGGCAAGCCTGGGACTCTGGAAGGCCGTTTCATGAAGCCGTAGCCCGAGCATCCTTTAAGGGGGCAAGCCTTTTCCGATTTTTCTTCCGAGTACATAGGGATTTTTGTCCGTTTCTGTCGGTGAGCGCTCCGTTCCATTTTTTTCCTTCTAAATCCCCCGGTCTTAGGTGTGTGACACGACGATGCAAAGGTTGAGTGTGAGTCCTGCACTAGTCAAAAGTACGCTCCGCCCTGATCTAAAAAACAGGGTCTCCTACGGACTTCCTCCCAGTTTTTTATTCTAGGCTTTTGCCCTATGCAGAACCACACTCTATGGGTTGCATGTCGGTCAGAACCTCAATACCAGTGGATAAAAAAAAATGTCACTTCACGCCCACATATCGCCCTTCACTTCCAAAAAATTACCCCTTGTACTCGGGAAAAATCTTGGGTCTAGTGTCGGGTCGATCTTCCTAATATCCTTGGAAATAACCGGGCTTTATGTGACTGATGAACAACTAAATAATCTCTTTATCAATCCTTTTCTGTCACACTCTAAAACTCTGCAACCATGAAGACTTGGGAAAATTTCAACCAATTAGCGGAAACCGTTACCAACGAAATCATCGAAGGTATCCAAAATGAAAATCTTACTTGGGAACAAGTATGGAGTCCTAAAAACTCTCCGAAGAATTATGCTTCAAACCGCCCTTATTTGGGCTTTAATGCACTTTGGCTTGCTTGGGTAACTATCTCCAAAAAATTCAAAAGTCCCTATTTCTTGACCTACAATCAGGCAAAACACCTTGGCGGAAATGTCAAGAAAGATGAAAAAGGTTCTAAGGTCGTATTCTGGAAGATTTCCAAATTTGTTAAAGGAAAGGTTACCAACGAAGAAGGGGAAAACGAGGACCTTTTTGGGAGGAAGTTTACCCCCTTTATCTGGACGGTTTTCAACATAGATCAAATAGAAGGAATCGACTTTTCCATTGAAGGTGCCGAGGAAAGGATTTTTTCCCCAATCGAAACTTGCGAATCCATCATTTCAGGCTATACCACCTGTCCAAATATTGTTCATGAAGGAGACGAGGCATTTTATAGCCCTTCCAGAGATTTTATCAATATGCCAGAAAAGGAATCCTTCAAAGGAGACGAGCAATATTATTCAGTCCTATTTCATGAAATGATCCATAGCACAGGCCATTCGATCAGATTAGGAAGATTTGCAGAAAGACCAGCTTTAGTTGGTTTTGGTTCTGTGGAATATTCAAAAGAGGAATTGATTGCCGAAATGGGAGCCAGTTTTTTGAATGCACTTGCCGGAATCAAGGATGCCAATTTCAAAAACTCCTTGGCCTATCTGAAGGGATGGTTTAAGCCACTACAGGAAGATCCAAAAATGCTGATCTATGCTGCGCAAAAGGCACATCAAGCAGCCAATTACATCCTTGGAATTGACCAGGAGGGGGAGGAGTAATCCCCCTTTTTTACTCATTTTTTCCTTTGACGCGCCACCTAAAATTTCAACCACCTCCGGTGGTACTTCTGAGAAATAGAAAAATTCTTATAGGAAGTTTATTGCTCCACTAAAACAGAAAGACCATGAGTAATGGAGCAAAAAAACAAAAAAAATCAGGTTGCTGGATACCTACTCTAAATCAAGTCAGGCTATATTTCTTAATCCACAGATTCGTAAAAGAAGAAGGGGAAGTTTTCTTTTATTTTCACCGATCAACTTATTGGAGTTCGCAGTTCGGAGATCGAATTGGAGATTGGAAACTAGCTGCCAAAAGATGGATGTGGAATCTAGAAAACTAACAGGCTATAAGTTTTGGTTAGAAATCCCCATTCCATAAACTTTGAAAACCTTGTCATTTTTTAAAAGGGAGTAATTCTTGCAATAGTGATTTCGAGCGTTTAAAATATTGACATGAATTTGTCAAGAAAATTAACATTTGAAGAAGAGCGTCTCCGGGAGGAATTGGTAATCTTGGAAGAGCATATCCGTTTGAACATTCGGAGAATTTGTGCTACTAATTTGAAATTACCCTATGAGCGACTTGCAGCTGGACGCCGCCTAAAGGAATTGTGTTTGTTAGCGATTTCATCACTTGACGATGGAGACGCAATCAAGCTAGCAGCGTGCTTTAGGGAATAAAGAGAGAGGGGGATGCCTATTTGAAATTAGGGAAAATTTTAAAGCTTGTCCAATATTTCCCGTATTAGTCGCTCTCTGTCTAATTCCTTTTTTCTTTTTGTCCGTAGACTTACGATATAGAGTATCCAAATCCCCCAGGCCACCGCAAAAAGCGGAAAAGGATTTTCTGCTCCCAATGCTCCAATCATTGCAATGAAGCTGATGAAAATGGTTCCTAAAAATTTAATTGTATTCCACATAGTCAAGCATTCAAGATTTCATTATAAGAATTTACGATCCTAATTCAAAGTTGTTGCATTTAAAAATGTAAATGTATATTTATATAAAAGTATAAAGATATTTTGATTTTTTTATTGAAACAGAGGTCTAATTATTTAATAATCAGGATTCTTTTCGAAGTCTTAAAATGGTGGGATTTAGTTTTAATTGAATTAGCAAGGCTGACTGAACCAGTGTTTTATTGAGACATTATTCACATTCGTCCTTTTATCATTCATTTATTGATATAAAAAACTGATTTACTTTTACATTAAAATGTTTTTCAAACATATCGTTAACTTAGGATTTAGAATGTGACTGGCCACATTTGGAACCTTTGTTAATTTGGAGTTAGTATCAAAAATATTTCACAAAATTGAACGTAAAATTTCTCAAAGCATTTAACGGGGACGCTATTCTAATCTCTTATAGAGATAAGGACGGTGTCCGTAGAAACATTTTAATTGACGGGGGGCCATCGCAAACCTATTTACGCAAAGGCAAAAAAGGCAAGCCAGAATACGGTGAACTTCATTTATTGGTTCAGGAGCTGCGATGTCAAGATTTAAAAATCGACCTTTTGATATTGACTCACGTGGATGATGACCACATCGATGGAATTCTCTCCTGGATCCAAGACGATTCCCGTGCTCACGAAGTTATTGGTAAGGTCTGGTTCAACTCTGGCAAGATCATCGCGGCGCACTTGGCGATGGCGGAAAATCCTGAGCTTGAGATCTCGTTACACATCAAAGCGGATTATAAAACCAGTATTCCCCAGGGAGCAACCTTCAACAAATGGCTAGAGGAAAATAACCTGATCGATGGAATTGTAATTTTTGGAGGCAAGAGTATAGAATTAGGTGAGCTCAAATTTGAGTTTCTCTCACCTGACATAGATAAAATGACCAAATTGTTAACACTCTGGAAGAAAGAAGATCCCAATTACAATACCTCAGCCAAATATGCAGGCTACTCAGAGACTCTAAAAGAATGCCTTGCAAAAGACACTTTTGAAGAAGATGACCGTGTCGCCAATGGGAGCTCCATCGCATTTATTCTGACGTACAAAAATCAGGACAAATATCTCTTTTTAGGGGACAGTCATCCCGGTGTTGTGCTCAAACAGCTGAATGAACTGGGATACAACAAAAGTAATCCCCTACCGGTAAAATTTGTCAAGATCTCACATCACGGAAGTAAAGCGAACACGAGTTCAGAACTCCTCAGAGCAATTGCTACCGATAGGTACGTGATCAGTGCCCATGGCCTTAGCCACGGTCATCCGGACAAAGTGCTATTGGCGAGGATCATCGAGAATAACCCGGAATCCAGGATATATTTCAATTATCCTGAGCTGACCGGTCTAATTTTTAATCCACAGGACAGGATAGATTATAATAAATTCCAGTTTTTTGACGCAAACGACATCAATATATGAGTGATCAGCTTAGACCATATGTGGTGATCGTCAATAACGGCAGTGGGTGCATCTTTCAGCCAATGGATATCGGCTATAGCTATATCCTTACCGCAAAGCACAATCTGTTAGATGAGGGCGATCAGCTGAACATGCTCACCCGGTTTGAACAAAACGGTGCGAGCTGGACAGCAAGAGAAATACCTTTCCAGACTCTGGCGCTCGGTCAAAACTATTTTCCCCATCCCCAGCTGGATATCGCCATCATCACCGTACCTCGCATTCAAGGAGTCAGCTCAATTTACCGTAGCGACGAACTTAATGAACAAATGAACGCAGGTTATGCTTTATTAGGATACCCCGCCACCAGAAGACAAGCGAATTTAGCCAACAAAAGTCTTTGGTTCCGTTCAGATGCAATTACGCAGATCATGGGCCACAATGACAACGCCAGAGAATTTACGTTAGCAGGGAACGCCAATCAGGAGGAAGTGACTGGACAGTCCGGTGGTCCCGTACTTATTCTTCACCAAAATAACGTAATGATTGCAGGCATTGAAACCAATATGGCCAGGGCATTTGGAGAAAACATGGGCAGAGCAGAATTTTTCCCCCTAACATCCTTTGATGAAATCATTGATCAAAATCCTGATACACTTTGCCAGCTGTTACCAGCACACCTAAGCTGTTTCTCCTTCCTGATGGACGAGGCTTTCGATCTGGATGCCGGGTTTTCGCAAAACAATATCGCGGGCATAAAAGCTTTTCTGCTAGATAAGGCGAGATCAGTTACCCAAAGCGGGGCAGCGCCACACATAATCAAAAAACAATTTGCAAAACGGCTGCTGATAGCAGAGCAAAAAGAAGAAATCCTTCAGGGCAAGGAAATCTGGAAAATCTGGCTGGAATTCATAACAGTCATGCAAATCATTCAAGACAGGATAATAGCGGAGAAGGATCTGGAAGACTTGTTCAATACCGTCCGCCTGTTACACTCCGATTCGGATAAAGACTGGAGCAGCGAACTCTCCAATATCGCCTATTCCGACTATCTGGGGCTCGCAGATGAGGGAACGGTAGTAATTTCTACCCGTAAACCGCCAGCAAGAGATGATCAGTATATTATTGATGGTAACATTCCCCTGATCGCCAGCGCTAGAAAAACAAGAGAAAGACACAAACTAAAGATTAACGATGGAAAGATCTTTCCCTTCGATCACTACAAGTTCGTACACATGGATTATTTCAAAGGAAAATCCATCAGTAGAAAACATGACGAGTACAGTGCGCTGGAAACCGACCAGGAATACCTAGATAAATTAAAACTAGAATATGGAGCAGTATTTAATCCTTAGAAATAAAGCGATAGAGATATTAAAAGACCTTTTCCCAGGGGCAACAGTTGAATTCCACCGGATTGAATATGGTGGATGGGTAACAACGGTATTCGTCCGGTTTGAATTGGACGAACTGATCCAGCTGCTATGGGAAGAAATTTCCAATGCTGTCGCATTATATTACCAGACCAAAATCGAAACCGATTTTGAGCGCTGGAACCTTTATCTTTTTTACCTGAGCAAGCAAAAGATGGAGAAAGGATTAAAATACCGGATAGAAAATGATCCGATCTCCAGCAGGAAGATCGTGATAGAAGAATTTAATGAAGCGCTTGATCGCGGAAAAATGGAGGAAATTATTTCTAACCATATCACTAATTCCAGCCTCACCATCAATACCCCGCAGCCGGCGCCGAGTCCATTTGTACAGGATCAGGCAATCACTGCAGTGCTTAACAAGATTCTCGCTGACGTTGATGATAAAAAGAAAAAAGCGATTGATTATGATGACCTGCTAAAAAAAATAGAAAGGAGCTTTAAGGATGAAATTTAAAAAAGTCGAGATACAGGCCTTCCGTGCTTATGATAAAGCCGAAGACGGTACATTTGATTTTCAGCTGAATAACCAGCGCAATGCGGACTTCATTTCAATCTATGCTCCAAACGGATTCGGTAAGACCTCTTTTTACGACGCGGTAGAATGGGGATATACCAGCAATATCCACCGTTTCCTGAGAAAGCAGAAATTCAACCAGGAAAGCAGCAAGTCTCAAAAAAACATTAACAGCGAGGAAGGTAGCCCTGAGCACAAAAGCAAGTACCAGATTCTGCGCAACCACAATGCCGACGATGCCACCCAAGGATATGTAAAGCTCTTTACCACAAATTCTGATAAACCAACCGTCCGCAACATCCCCATACCCCGGAGTGGTATGGTCGATTATAAGTTCGACAGCAAGGAAACAGAAAACGATTTTTTCCAGAAAGTTATCCTTTCCCAGGAATGGATTGATGCATTTTTAAAAGAAGATGATGCAGCAGAACGTTACAAAACCTTTATTAGCTATTTTGGCAACCAGCAGCTCGATAAGTACTATACTTCGATAGTCAGCCTGATCAAAACCACAGATGCGAAGATCAAGCAGTTAACCACAGATCTTAAAGGTGTCCAAAAAGAAATCCAGTTCAACGGCGACCATGAAATCCTGAAAAAGGTCAACGATAAAATCACCGGCCTTAGAAGCATTTATAGTGAGCTAACGCTGATCGATTCTGACTTTAGCGATAAAGATTTTGTGCACTATGATAGCCAGTTGATCGAATTACAGCACGCCCTAGTCTTCCAGCTCAACAAAAATAACGGCGTCCTGAATGTGATAAAACTTGCTTTTCAAGGTAACGAAGAGGTATTAGGCCTGAACCAATACGAGGCCCAGCAGGCAAGAATGCCGGAAGTACGAAAACTATACGAAACCTACAAATCCCGCCTGAATAGTCTCGACGACTTGAGCAAATTGAATGACGAGCTGAACGTCCTGCTTGATCAGGTGGCAGAAATCCAGAAGAGCCAGGCAGAAGTAAAGGAAATCCAGCGCATTTTTCCTGGATACGTCCAGACCCAAAAAGAAATTGATGCAGAAAAAACCAATGCCCGAAATGCAGCGGATCAACGTGATAAGGCTGAGGCTTCGCTTGCTGAAGCGAATAATGCAATCCTAAAGGCTGCAGAAGCGGAAAACAATAAACTGAACCAGATTTCCGCGACTCTGAACCGAAAAAAAGATGCCCAGTCTATCGAGCAAAAAGTAAAACAGGATCAGTCAGAGGAAACTAAGCTGTTCAACCAAAAAAGCAATGAGCAGGACAAGTTAACGGAGATCGGTCAAAAAATCGTTACCACGCAGCAACACATTAAACGTGTCGAGGATAATTTAACCGGCCTTTCCATCGGAAAATACCCAAATACCGCGGATCAACAATACGCCAGTTTTGTAGAACGTATTGAAAAAGCCGAACAAGAGCAGAAACGAGACGATCAAATCCGCGCACAACTCATCAACCTGGACACGCAGATCCAAAGCAGGGAAGAATTCAACAGTGAAATTGAAAGACTGGTAGCCTTGGGATCACAGATCGTTAACAGAACCCAGACCAGCGAATGCCCGTTGTGCAACCATGATTTCAAAACTTATTCTGATCTAGCCAGCAACATTGCCGGAAATACACTGCTAGCTAAAGACCTCCAGATAATGCTGGAACAGCGTACCATTCTTCAGCAGCAGCAAAACCAGACGCTCGAAACGATCAATCAGCTGCGTCAAGAAATGGAAGCTGATTTCAGGAATGAATTGGACGGCTTTGACGATAAACTGAAAAAACAGCTTGCCGAAGAGTCTTCGATGAAAAGAGACTTGGAAACTATCGATAGAGCTCTTGCGGAGATCAACCAGACCAAGCTTGATTTTAAAGGACTTTTAAACAATAACACATACACTGACTACCTGTCCGAATTAGATCGCCAAATCGGACAACAGGAAAAAGAACTGACAACAGCCAAGGAAAATACGATTGAGGCTAAAGCCAAGGCAGACCTGGCCAGAGAAAAATTCGAAACCACAAAAAAACAGATCGAGCTCTTTGTAAGCCGCCAGGAAGAATTGGCCGAGCGGCAGGACTATCTCCGTGTACTGGAATATTCCTTAAAAAACCTAGAGCTAGGAACTCCAGACCCGGAAGAGTTAGAAGCCTTTTCAACAAAACTCGACCATGCAAAAGATGATCTGGAAAAACAGCGAGCAGAAAAAGCTCTAATGGTAGCAGAAACCTCTGCACCCATCATTGGCATGAACCGGGAAGACGTGGACGCACAGGTGCGACAGGCAAGAAAATCTTTAAACCAGGCAGAAGAAGCCATTAGTTCCTTCGAATCCTTCCTAATTAGGGAATTCAGTTACTTTCCAGATGAACCAAATACTGCAAAAGATTTTCTTCTGGAATTCGACAGACGCCTGAAAAGCGATATAGAAAAAGACCAAAGGACACAGCTAGATCTCCAGGTGCTAAAAGAGCAGCTCAAAGCAGTATTGCCATATTTGAAATATCAGATGTCCGTACGGGAAGAGCGGGATCTCAGGGAACAGCTCGGATTTCTGAAAGATACCGTCAGAAAAAGGCTAAACACCGAAAAGAATAAAGTAGCAACACACCTGGACAAAGAGATCAGTTCATTCTTCTACCAGGACCTGATCAACGACCTGTACGAAAAGATCGATCCGCATCCAACTTACCGCAAAATCCGCTTCCTGTGTGATTTTAAGGACGATAAGCCCAAGCTCAATGTTTGCGTAGTTGGAGATACCGGAGAAGAAATGCTCATCCCGAACCTCTATTTCAGTACCGCCCAGTTGAATATTCTCAGCCTGAGCATATTTTTAGCCAAAGCGCTAAACGTAACCGATAAGAGTGGCAAGTACGTGGACTGTATTTTTATCGATGATCCCATCCAGAGCATGGACAGCATTAATATTTTATCTACAATCGATTTGCTCCGAAGCCTGGTTCACAATAATAAAAAACAAATCATTCTGTCAACACACGATGAGAATTTCCATAATCTATTGCAGAAAAAAATACCGACAAATCTCTTTGATTCCAAATTCATAGAACTAGAAACCTTCGGTAAGGTGAAACGAGATGAAATTTATTAGAAAAATTTTAATAATGTCGATAGGTCTCAGTTCGCAGAAGACCTAGTGTGATTAAGCCTGTATTCATAGCAATTATGGAATCCGAAAAAAAACGGATTATGTCATTGGGCTGATCCTAGTTCGCTTCGCCAAGTTGACTTTCGTCAAATCTCGCAAAATACCATTCTTCAGTCTTCCCAATTTTTGAAATGTTTTTCCTTAAAGCTGTCAAAAGCTGCTCGCGCTCTTTTAAGTTGAGCTGTACTTGTTTCGAGATCATGGAGTGATTTCCATCCTTGAATAGTTGGGTTATTGCTTGAGGATAAGAGTTCAGATCTTTCGAATTCTTCAGAATCCATTCTTTTAATAAGGTCTCTTCTTCTTGTTTCAAATTCTCTTCCAATTTGTTCCTCAAACTCCCTTGTGCTTTTAATGATTCCATTTCTTCGTTCGTCAATTGACTCCTCTTCATTTTTAAACTGCTTGCTAATTGATTTAAAGTCGCAGAGTTCTCTTGCTTTATTTTGCTCAAACTCATTTGGAAGCTCTTCTCTTCTTTTAGTATAGTTTTTAATAAGGTTTCTTTCTCCGTCGATATCTTTTGATACTCGTTCTGTAGTTCTGTTATTTTCAGATCTTCTTCCTTCAATGCTAAGTCGACTTTGTTCTTCTGCTCCGAAAAGATTTCTTGATTCTTCATCAACTTTTCTTTGCTCGTCATCAATTTTGCCTCTTTTTGTATAATATCTTGTGACCAAGTCTTCAGATTTTTTTCTAAAGTCTCGTTCTTCTCTCTTAAATTTTGCCTCTTCAGTTTTAATTCTCTCCAGTTCGACGCTATTTCTTGATTCCCAATCTGCTCTACTGAAACTTCGATATTCTTCTTGTTCTGATTTAATTCGCTCTGTAGAACTCTCAACCCTTTGTATTTCCGATTCAAGGTGTTGTTTAACTGTTCTATATTGTTCTGATTCCAAGCAGACTCCAATTCTCCGTATAAGGTCTCTAATTTGCGCTGCTCTACACTTAAAAGATTCTTTGAAAAAGTAATCCGGGATTTCATCAGTAGATAATATTCCCGTTCCATTTGATGGGGGTAGTTGTATATACTCGCTTTTTTGCTCGACATGATTATAGACCCATTTAATGTATTTGATATGTTTATTGAAATTTCTAATGTCCTCTATAGATGCTTTTGGGATTACAACTTGAACCGTGTCGATTCCTAATCTCTGAAGTTTTAAAAATTTCTCTTCATCAATTTTATGGGTTGCGACGATTTCTATTAGTAAAGTAGGCTTTCCCTCTTTGTCAAAAAATGAAATGTCAGGTTTGATTAAAAGATTTTTTTCTTTAACATTTTCATTTTTGCCCCATCTTATCTCGCAATTTTCATCTTCGTAAAATGTCAGTTCTGTTTTTGCGATTTCTGCGGAAATTACATGAGATGCCTCAATCAGGTTTGGAGGAGAGTTTATTCCAATAGGAGGATGCTTTAGGATATCTGGAACTTTGATTTGTTTTTCAATTTGAAGTATGTCTTTGGCTAGCTTATGCCTGAAAGTTTCATCTTTGTAGGTGCATTTTGGTAGTCCTTTACTCGCGCTGGCATCATGCCTAAAATAGGGAAAAAATGTCCCTTTCTTAGATTTTACTGCTTGCATAACTCTATTGCAACCCATACAGAAATACCCATTTCGTCCACTTTCCGCGTCTGGAGCAAAAACAATATCTCCTTTTACATTGAATGCAAATACGTTTTCATTTTCCTTGAGCCAATTATTCATAGTTGAATATAAGTATTCCTCTATTTTGAGGTATTACAAAGAACTTGATTAATTGAGAAAGTGACACATAATGTCGGTAATGCAAGGAGGAGAGGTCGAAAAATTCTGTGCAATGCCGATTTTTGAAACCTCCTAATGATTTTTCCTAGGCGAAGAAAATGGGTCGAGGATTGAAGGAGTCAGATAAATAAGAGGATAGGAAAATCAATCCCTTACTTAGGTTCTATTGACAAACGATATCAATAATGGTGAGAAAAATGAGCTAGTGATTCGTACACCTCGTACGCTTCGTACCTCTCGTACCATACGAATTGTTCGAGGATTGAAATTCGAAATCATACAAATCTGTTAAAACCATAGTACCCAAAATTTGACTTACCGCGGAAAGAATCAAAAATGAATGTTCGATTTTGGCAAAAGGTTAGCAGAAGTCTTTAGGTTTCCAGTCCTTATCACCAAAACGAAAAAAACCGTCCAACTTTCTAGCCTTTAGAATGGCTTAGGGATCTTAGTTTTAGAAAGAATTCGATAGCATGATTGAAATAAGTTTAAATGAATTTGAAATTTTTTGACCAAAATGAACCTGTTCCCCTATTTGTCTCGCCTGAAATATAAGATTCAGTAAATCAACAATTTACAACAGTACTGCTCAAACTAATAAACAGGTGATCGTTCTGTGGTCAACTTTTTGGTTTTTTTAGGGATTTTGATCCAGCTTGTAATTTCAAATCGATTCCATTTGATTTAAATTGTCCCCAAATCTGTCCTACGATTTGTCCCGCTTTTTCCTTTTTTGGATCTCATAACTTTATATTTAAAATGATTTAGCGGTTGGGAATTAGAATTTCTATGGGTTACGATTTCGACTTGACTGCTTTTTTTAAGAATCCCATTTCATTTTCCAAGCAGTAAATTCGGAAGGTCTGATTCGGTAGCGGACAAAATTTCCTTCATGTAATCCCAAGAGTTCTGTTTCTACTACTTCGGAGAGCCTGGATTGGTCTGGTTCTGGTAATTTTTTGACTTCGGATTTTATTGCTTCGGATGCTGCTTCTTTATCCATTGCATTGCTTACAATTTGGCTGACGATCCCGCGTATTTCTTCTCGGTATTTTAAGCGAAAAGGATCCGGCTCGCCAAGAGATTGACGAATGGCTGCATACCTTAGGGCTGACCGCTCATAGGCCCACAAAAAAACATCCTTGAATAATTCGATGCGGTTTAATTCATAAATGCCTAGCATTCCTTTGATATAGCTTTCTTCCGGTACGTCTATAAATGAAAGAGGAGCAAGGTTGTGTCGGTTCAAAGGAATATTGGCAGCCAATCTGGATACTCGCTTATTGACATCATCAAATGGTTGGAGATAGGGAAGCTGAACCAATACAAAAAAAGCCTGCTCAAATGGATTTTGGATTTGGCTTGCCTTTGCTAGTATTAGGTCAAAAGATTCTTCGATGAGTTGTGGAATTCCCAACGGAGTAAATACCGAATTGGTGATTCCCACGCCAAATGTTCTAAGCCTGCCGGATGCAGCCGGATTTGGCAACAGGTTGTTTGAAAGCAGGGCATGGAGATTAAGAAAAGTGTAGCGATTGAAGCCCACCTCATCAGACGATTCTACCAAAAACTCGATAGCCTCCTTGTGATTGAGAATCATCTGGGTTTCCATCGGAGACTTGTTCGAGGGGGTTTTCCCGTTATGGATTAACAGCTCTGTATCCAACAAGGAATAGGTGTTCCCTTCCAGTCTGCTTGAATTCCAAGAAAGGTCGATCAAAAGGCGATTTAATATTTCTCTGGCATAGGTCCCTGCTGGCTGTTCTCCATTCCTAGTATTTCCCCATTCAGCCAGTTTTTGTTTTTCTTCTTTGCTGAGAAAGCTGTCGATGTTGGGACGGTAATTTTCCAAGAAACTTCGTTCGTATCCGACAGGTTTCCTTTGTGCAACAAGACGTGAGACCAAGGCCCAAACGTCTTTGCCTTCTTGTGAAAGCGGAATGGTCGATTGTAGCTCCTCTTCTGATTTTATCTTTCCAGAATCCTGAGTTTGTTCAGGGACATTTGTATAATACTTTGTTGATCGAGCTTCTCCTTTTATTAGAATCAGATTCTTTTCTCTGAGGCTTTTTAGTCGTCTTTGAAGTGCTCTCTTTTCAATTTGAAATGGGAGCAACCTAAGAAGTTGTTCTATTCCTAAGCCATCAGATGATGATGCAATTATTTCTTTAATCAGTTGTAGCTCATCTCGATTTTCCATTTTCAATCCCATTTGTATCGCGACAATAATAGCATAAAAATGACGCAATAAAAAGAATCGTGTCACGATAATTGACGCAATATTTAAATCGCGTCATTCTTTGGAAAGAATGTCGATTCTCTATTTCTCCGCTTTTGTCGAGTCGTTTTGAAGAATTGTCTCTGAGTTTAATCCCTAAGTTATAATATAAGAAGGTGGAATTGATCAGATTCTAAAACCAAGGGAAATAACCAAACTTCTTCCATCAGACGACCATATGCCTGGTCCCGGATACATTTGAGGTCTTTTTGTGAAATAGGAGTTGTCGAAAATATTCTGAAAACTTGCCCGCAAAGTCAGGTTTTCATAGGTATAAATTCCCTGAAGATCCCAAATGTGATAAGAAGGAACCAAACCCACTGCACCTGATGGAGGTGGACTTTTTGTATTGAGTGCGTCGGAAAAAGATTCGCTTACAAACTGATGCTGTAGAGCCAATTGTAAAGAACCATAGGAAGCGGTTAGCCCGTTTCTGCTGATCCACTCGGGAACAGCCTCGACATGATTTCCCTCGATTTCTTCATTTCCTTCCGAACCAGCCACAAACCCGTTTAGATATCTTGCCCGCATCCAACTTGATGAGGTATAGAATGAGAGTGCAAAGCGATCTTTTTTCAAGAATTCCCAATCCCAAAGGAGCTCAACCCCGGCCGTTCCGCTGTCTCCGATATTGCTTTTTTGAATCAGGGTATTATCATCTTGCTCCACTAAAATACTGCCGATGCGTTTGCCTATAAATGTGTAAAACAGGGTAGCGTTTAAATGCATCGATTCCTTGGGGCTGAGTTCCCAGCCTATTTCCGAATTGTATCCAAAGCTGTGGGTAAGGTTTGGGTTGATTATAGTTAGAGGATTTCCGGGAATTATATCCTGAAACAGAACCGGTCTGTTGGCTTGGGAAATTCCTGCATAGAGGCGATTGGAAGGCGAAAACTGATAATTGGCGTTGATCCCCAACGTCACAAAATCATATTCAATTTCCTGAGGCACTTGCTCTGCTTCCACATAACTGATAGTTCCGCTCATTGCTGAACTTCCATTCTCTATCCGTAATCCAGGTGAAATTGAAAATCGGTCATTTAAGTGAAATTGGTTTTCCAGTGATGCTGCAATGCTTTGACTTTTCAAGTTGATATCTCTGGGAAAATCTCCTACAACAGACAGGTCGTAGTCTGTGCCAGTCGTCCCTTTACCCCTTTGCCTGCGATCAAAGGAATTATTGAAATATCGAACTGAAATTGAGAGATCATTTTTAACAGAACCTAATGTATATCCATGTAAAATTCTAGCCTCAAAAGTCCGGGTATGGTAATTATCAATATCCACATTTCTAGGAGCGTACTCAGAAGTTGCACTATTGATGGTGTCGGGCACGTTTGCAAGTGCATCAAAAGTGACTGAACTTCTCTGACCAAATATCCCGCTTCCCACCAAACTGAAACTTGTATTAGCTGCCAATCTGCCTTCCAGTGTCAATACCGGTACCCAGATTTCAGGACTGTAATAATTGCGTGACCGGGTGGCTTGTGTTGGATCCTCCTTAAACTGGGCGTCAGTGAGTGGACCCGGAATTCGGTAAAGAAAGATACTCCGACTCAGTTCTGCTTTAGCTTTCAGGCGGTCGTTAATCTGATAGGAAATTTCCGCATGCTGGGCATCAGATTCGGATTTTCCGCCATCCCGATATCCGTTGGAATTCCTCTTTTGATAGTATCCAAAGTAGCTGAACTTGCCAATCGTGCCTCCCACCGAAGTGTAGTTGGACAACAGTCCAAAAGACCCTACTGAACTGATGTTTTCAAGACTGAACTTTTTAATTGGATCGGGCTTTTTGAGCACATAATTCAGCATCCCACCAAACTGCTGACCATACTGTAGCGCTGCAGTTCCACGAATCAGCTCGATCCGTTCCACTGCTTCCATGGGCATGGAATAGTGGCTGGCAGGATATCCATAGATATCTGTATTGATCATGACCCCATTTTGCCTGACATTGAATTCCCAACTGCGATGCCCATCCAATCCCCTCACAGAGACGTTGATTTGGTTTCCGGTACCATCCATGTCATAAATGAATGCTGAGGGAATTTTTGCAAACAGGCTTCGGCCTGTCTTTTCTGCAAGATTCGTAGCTAATCCACTCAGGGAAATCACTTCCGATTTCCTTCCCCCGACTACCATCAATCCATGCGTCGACGGAAGACTGGTGACAGGGTTTTGAAGTCGAAAATTCTGGATTTTAATCTCTTCGAGAGTAAGTGTTTTAACAGTGTCTTGCTGCGCAAATGCATGGTTTGATAGCCAGTAAAAGCCCATAAGCAAGTAGATATAATACTTGTATTTCATAGAAAGAAGTCATAATTAATGGGGAAATTCAGGGATTATTTCCCTGAAAAAAGATTCAGGACAACTGGAGTCCTTGGGGAGGAAGCAGTATGATATCCTTGATTCCCATCGGAATGGTGATTAAAAAAGGAGAAGAATGCCGGATTAATATTTCGGAAAGTTTTGGTGCAAAGGAGAAATCGTGAATGCGTAGGACAAAGTCTTTTACGAAAGATTTTAAAAGTACTTTCTGTAAAGGCGGACCCTCAAAATCTCCCTGATCAGATGCGAGAGAAACTATCCAGAGTTTCACCTGTTCATTAAGTTTCGTTTGGAGCTCATCCTTCACCACGACTACCTCTAGGTGATCTTCAAAATACCGTTGTTTTATTACTCGGTTCATTTTTCCCTCAATTTCCATTTGGAAATTCACCGTTTGAAAGTTTTCCTGATTCTGTCCATACGGCATGGCAAAAGGAATTCGGATCAGTTTACCCTCAAGAAAGTCTTCGTCATTTTCCCAAATCTGATTTTCCCAATGTTGATGTATTGCCATAGGCATAAGGAACTGCACCGCAAAAAATCCCAGGTGATACAGTCCAAAGCACGTAAGGAGAAAAATGGCAGCTGATTTTCTCATGATTAAAGGCTAAAGTAAAGTTAAAAAAGAATGGAAATGAACTTAATATCCCAAGGATAAAAAATAATGATTTAACGCCATTGGAATTGATGGGTGGAAAATTATGAGGTTGACATTAAATTGAGTTTAGTAGAATTGTCTTTTAAAAATTGAACAGTTTACATGTTCCCTCTTATAGAGAAATCCTTTTTTTGTTCTTTCTCCGTGGCATCGATCTAAATTAGCCAACTGGAAATGATTAATTTTTCCGGTTGGATTGGGCTATCGGATCAAATCATTTGAAAATTGAGTTTGACTTTTCAACTGAGACACTAAAAGACATAGATAAGTAACCCAATCGTGTCAAGGAAGGCCATCCACTGTTGATGCTCAGTAACGAATTATAAACTGATCTATTCCAAGATAGTAGAAGAAATAAAGATTTTGGATATTAAAATTTAATTTAGAGGAACCTTTCTTGAAAAGGGAGAGCAGCCACTTTTCATAAAAATCCTGCTTCATAGCCTTTTCATGAATTATACCTCAATGGAAACTTTGGAATTTACTTTGTGAACACAGATTGTGCACAAAGTGATTGGTGAAGCGCAAAAACAATCAGTGGTGTTTTTGCCACAAAGAAAGATTCTCAAACAGCAAAAAGAAAAAAGGCTTAATTCGTACGGTTCGTACACTTCGCACACCTCGTACAGTACGAATTATTCGAGGGCTGAAATTAAAATCAATTCAAATGAATTTAAATTTCGAATAAAAAATGAAGATTCGATTTCTGATTAGCCTAGCTGAAGCCTTGGACGTTTTTTGTTCTTAACATCAAAAAGAAAAAAATATCATTCAAAACTGAACCCCCTCATACAGACCAAAAACCCAGATTTTGCAAAAAATCCGAGATTTAGACAAAAATCAATTCAAATGAATTTAATTTTTTTGGTACAAAATGAACCTGTCCCCCGATTTGTCCTCTTTAAGTCGTAAACTATTAGTAAACAGTAATTTAAAATAGTCCTGTTCCCGCTACTTGGTAACTCCGGACAATGTAAAAATTGTTCGGAGTTTTTTGTTTTTCAGGGGTTTAGCATTATTTCGAATCTATTTGATTCTGTTAAATTCGGATGATTTTGTCCCAGTTTTTGTCCCAGATATTGTCCCAGTTTTTGTCCCAGTTTTTTATAATCTTTTTGCTTCGCTCTTTATTGTGACTATTTTGGGGCATGATTGACATCAAAATTTCTGCTGTGTTGAATCCTAAAGCGATTCCCTCTTCAGGTGGACAGGGGATTTATTTGTGCATAAATTGGAAAGTTCGACATTACATTAATCTCAAACTTGAGAAAATTCCTAAAAATGCTTGGTCAGGCAAACCAACCAAATGGGTGAATAGCCAATATCAGTATGCTGAGTTTCACAATAGGGTAATCGCTCGGGAGATTCATAGACTCAAAGGGATTATCCAGGATTTTTATAAACGAAACGAAGTACTGACTGCGGAAAAGTTGAAGAATATTTATCTGGTAAAATATCAAGGGAAAAAGTTGAAGGGTGTGAATGGTGTTCATGCTCCTGGTGCTAGTGATAAAGTTTCCGAATTCATTGATTATTCGATCAACTTTGGAGCTACTTCCAAAAAGGTAGCTGGAACAAAGAAAGTATATGTAACTCTGAGAAAACTTATTGAATCTTACAAAAAGACCTCTGTCATGGCAGATGTTGACGAAAACTATGTGTTGGAGTTTGTGGATTTCATGAGAAGTGATCAGACAGAAATCAATTCAGATACCACGTTGGCGAAGTATGTAGATCGCTTGAAGGTTATCTATCGAGAATACTGTGACCAGTATGCAATCCCGTTTAGAAAGAGAATTTTTGAAGGAATTGATATAGATTCCAATAAAAGACCTGAAAAGATCATCTATGTGAATGACGAGCAGTATAAGAAGCTGTTAGAGTTGAAATTCGACCGAAAAGAAAGAAGGCTTGAAATCACCAGAGATATTTTCATTTTGCTGTGTAATACCGCTCTCTATTACAATGATTTGATCGCAATTAGTAATGAAAAGGGATTTGACCGTAATTTGCTGAAGGAAAATCCCAACCACCTTGTGCTTCAGGGTGAGCGAAAGAAAAACGGTGAGGAATTCTAGATCCCTTTGAATGACACTGCTAAGAAGATCGTCAAAAAGTATTCTGTCGAGGATGATGAAATGATTTTCCCAAAGAGTGTTGCAATATCTGAACAGAAGTTCAACCAGCATTTAAAAGTCCTGGCAGAAATGATTGGCTTTACAGATGTGCTTTCCAATAAAGTAGGAAGGAAGACCTTTGGTACCTGGACTGATCGATTGGGAATGGATGATAATGATATTAGGATGATTTTTGGTCACTCGCCGGGATCGGTTTTAAAAAAGTATTATACTGAAAGAAGGACGGTTGAATCCTACAACAGAATTCTTTCTTTGATTCAAAGGTGATTATGCAAAAGAAGAGCAAGCTGGCTATCAAACATTATCATGGTAATGAGCTGGAAAAGATAGGCAAATCTGCCACCGGATTTCCGCTGTACGTCATGGTTCGATACAAGAATGTCAAAACCAAATTTGCTTCTAGAATCGGGATGAAATTTGTAAAGGATCATGATGGTGATCTTAGTGCTTTAGATCGAGAAGTATCCAGAATCATTGAGGAGGAAGTTAAGTATATTGAGATGCTTCGGGATTACTTTGAGGATTCTTTGGAAGTAGAATTTACGCCGTCTATGATAGTGAATGAAGCCTATGAAAAGGTCACCTTGGAAAGGGTCGTTGACTATTTTGATTCCATTTTTGAGGATAGAGAGGTAAAGGAGATCCTTTGGAATATCAATCAGGATTTAGCTGAGTTGTATGAAGTGGCTGGTCCCGTTCGGTTCTTGTCTGCTTTACGTCATTTGGATTCGGAGCTTTTTAGTAGGATTATGAATATCCCAGAGGTTAAGGAGGTCTTTGACTATTATTTGGAGTACAAGTCCCTTAATTGGCCAGAGGTGACTAGGCTGCAAGTCAGGATGGCAGATGAAGAAGGAGAAAGAGTTTCTTCTAAATTGAGAAAATGGCTAGATGAGAAATTTGATGCAGAAATGCACCATTTCTATCATTTGAAGCCTATAAATATTTAAATGTTAAAAAATCGGACACTAGTGACCGATTTTATATTTTTTGCTTATATTTGAGTAAATCAAACTCAAATCAAGATGAATCAAGACACTTTTATTCCGTTTTCAGCTGTTAGCCAAAAATGGCTTGAAGAGAAGTTCAACAAGCTGGAAGAGAAAATTGCAAATATGAGTTCGGGGACTTCCGATAAGTCCATAAAAAACGAATGGCTCTCACTTCAGGAATTCATGGAGGCAACAGGTGTGAAATCCCATTACTCCATTTCCAAAATGGAGTCCGTTTCTGAATCTAGGGGAGAGGAATTCCGCTCCATGTTCAGAGGGAAAAGACGCTTTATCCACCAAAGAGAGGTGGAAAGATTTTATGCTGGAGAGTTTGAAAATTAAAAAGGAAAGGACAGCCATCCTTTCCTTTTGTTGAAAAAGCCAGTGGGCAGTTCCAAGTTGTCTTTTAACCTTCTGTTATTAAAAGTGTGTACTAAATTGGTAAAACTTTCAATCAAAGTCAACTTAGGCAAGACTGATCTCCCAACTTTTTCATCTCTCCCGACTCAGCACCAACTCTTGGTGATCAACTGATCTAATCAATTTATTCTTAAACAATTAATTGCAGCATTGGATAATAATGTTGCCTGGAATTTTAATGCCAAAAAGTATGACTTTATTAAATCAAGAATCTAATTCTAATGCACCCAGAAATGGTGAATTTTTAACCATCAAATCCGCTAACCAGTGGATTGATGAGGCCAAAAGTAAACCAATCCCCAAAAAGATATTTGGCCCATTTTGGTATGAAGAAGAGCTATGTATCCTCTTTGCCGATACGAATCAGGGTAAATCTCTGCTTGCTGTTCAGATCATCGACAGTGTGACAAAAGGAACTTCGACGCTAGGCCTGGAAATGGAGCTTCCTAAGTCCAAGGTAATTTACTTTGACCTGGAATTGACGGCCAAGCAATTTGAAATGCGATATGCACAACACGATAAGGATAAAGACATCCTGTTTGACCATTTCGAATTCAGTGAACAATTTTTAAGAGCTGAAATCAATCCCTATGGCTATGATGTATCGGTAGAAGATTACGAATCCTTTCTCTTTCGTGAGATTGAAAGCCAAACCACTGAGTCCAAGGCAAAAATTCTGGTGATCGATAATCTGTCCTGTGTCATTTCTGATAATGAAAAAGCAAAGAATACTACTCCGTTTTTGATTCGGCTTAACAACCTAAAGAAGATGTATGGCTGGTCGATCTTATTGATAGCACATACTCCCAAGAGGAATTTATTTGCTCCCATCAGTAGAAATGACATTCAGGGAAGCAAGAGCTTTATCAATCTTATCGATTCTTGCTTCGCAGTAGGGGAGAGTCAAAAAGATCCATCGATTAAATACCTGAAACAAATCAAAGTCCGGTATGGAGCATTTCAATTTCCTTCTGAGAATGTAGTGGTATGCAAAATCGGTAAGGAGACTAATTTCAGCTCCTTCAAATTTTTAGAATATGGAAAAGAGTCAGAGCATCTCAAGCACTTCGATGCAGCTGATAAGGTCCAGGTAAAGAATAAAGCTTTTGAACTGAAAAAGAGTGGCTATTCGAATGTGAAAATCGCTCTGGAATTAGGAGTGTCAGAAGGAGCCGTGCGAAAGTGGCTGAAACAGGCTGAAATCGAGGATTAGTCGGACTCGAACGAATCGTACTGTACGAGGGGTACGAGGTGTACGAACCGTACGAATTCCTATACCTCCTACCCTTCTTTTTCTTTTTGATGTATTTCTATCAAATGTCAGCAAAAGAGAAAAATAGCTACTGATTTCAAGTGGCTGTAAATCAACTGTCTTTTTTAATTAGTGAAAACACTTTAACACAAAACCAACCATGAATTATACTGATTTAAAACATGAAGCGAGTCGAATCAAAAGGGACTTCTCTATAATAGATTATTTCCAGGGCTTAGTGAGTGTTGGAGCACTGAAATATGAAGGTATGCAAGGGAAGGAGCATTTCTTTGGGTTTCTCTCACAGCGGACTGGTTCCATCGCAGTGGATCATAGAACCAATGTGTGGTATGACCATGCTGCAGGAAGAGGAGGGGATGTTTTAGAAGCTGTCCAGGTTTTCGAAAATAAAACCTTTGCCCAGTCAGTTGAGCAACTTTCTGATTTTCCAACAGAGAGAACCGTGATACCAACGAATAAGCCAAAGGCCGCACCGAAGATTAAGATTGAAAGTGTAAAGAGGGTTTCTCATCCGGCTTTGGTGAATTATATACGAACCAGGGGGCTAGAGCCTAATGAGATTTCGGATTTCGCTAAGGAAGTACATTGGGGAAATAAAGGGAGGAAGTACTTCGCTGTTGGTTTTCCCAACGAGTCTGGTGGATGGGTGCTTAGATCTTCCATTTTCAAAGGGAATATTCTAGGAGGAGGTATTTCTATCCAGGTACTTGGAACTCCTGAAAGAATAAAAATCTTCGAAGGCTGGTTTGACTTTCTGAGTTATCTGAAGTTGTCAGGAGCAACCGATTTAAAAGCAATTATTTTGAACAGTACTGCCAATCTGAAATTAAGCCTGATCCTGGATGTTTTGGCAGAATGTGAGGTGGTAGATCTTTACCTGGATAACGATGCTACCGGTGATAAGTACACGGGCTTTTTCATGAAAGCAGCCCAGCTTTACCACTATTGTCGAAGGAATTCAATTTCTACTGATTGGGATTTGAAGATGCTAAAGGGTTGCCGTGATAAATTTGAGAAGCTCATTTCAACTCTCAAAATCAGCTCTAGAGATGTTGAAGGAATATGGAGATTTCAAACTGAAGTGACCGATCAAAGGTATCGATATAAGGGATTTGAGGATTTTAATGAGCTTTTGAAGCCTCATGTTGTCACTAGAAATTAGAAACATGTTAGGAAGTGACATATTCAGTTTTTTTCATTTTATACACAAAAATACCCAGTACAGGGTATTTTTTTTGTTTGGGTTAATCCTTTTCTTGGCAGCACCATTTATTCAAAACGCATCCTCAGAGCCAAAGTGTGATAAGTATGAGTGTCAAATAAATGGGAAATATCACCAACTACTTAAGGGGATTTGCCTTATTTTGGGAAATAACACCAATTGAGGATGTTCAATCGTTGTATGCCATGCTGAAAAAATCCACCGCACAAATAACTCATTCGATTTTGCCGACTCACAAGCCAAACGCAAAAAACCAAAAGAGCTATTTATTGCCAAAGCACAATGAAATAAATGACAGGAATTGAAAACATAGATTTTGGTAAGCTGAAACCTTATGATGGAAAAGTAACCCAGTGCTTTGAACAGCTTTGTTATCAAATTGCATTAAAAGAATATGGCCATCTTGGAAAATTCACTCCTATCGATGGTAGCGGTGGTGATGGAGGCGTTGAATTCTACTTGAAACACAATAATGGGGAGACTTGGGGTTGGCAATGTAAATTTTTTGGTGACAATGGCAGATTGAATGTAAGTTCAAGAGATACAGCAATTGAAAATTCCTTAGAAACAGCTTGTAGAAATCATATGAATTTGACTAAGTGGTTTCTCTGTTTAAAAACAGACTTAACTACTGATAGTCTTTCAAGTAAAGGAAAGTTTAGTAAGGGAGAGCGCAGCTGGTTCAATAACGAACTTCCTAAGAAGATTCCCACTTCCAGAATAATTAATCTTGAACTTTGGGGTAAATCGGACTTTGTATCATTTCTGAATAGTGCAAAACTTCTTGGGATTAGAAGTTTCTTTTTTGGTGAACTTGAATTTAACGATGGATGGTTCAATCGTAGATTTGAAGAAAACTACCAAAAGGTTAAGGACAAATTCGATCCAGATCTTCACAGTATAGATCAATACACTCAAACAATCATTGACTTCTCTCTTCTTAATACGGGTTATTTAAAACACTTAGAGGGTTTAAAAAAGGAGCTTCTCGATAAAGCCAATCAAATAAAATCTGCCATTGTAGATTTCCGTGACGAAAAAAATATCTCCAAAAAGGAGGAAAGTATCAGAGGTGCTTACCTTATCGTTTGTCAAGATTTTCAAAAGCATATTTCGTTAGTGTTTGAAAAGATCGACTCTTTAAAGAATTGTTTTGTTTCCTTTAAAGGAACAGAACTTTCATCTTTTCAAATAGAAGATTTGAGAAAGGACTTTTTCAAATACCTCGATAAGATTGATTATTCATCCTTTGAAGAAAAGTCAAGGGCAGCAAGAGATGCATATTCAATTTCCTATCTCATATCCGAATTTGGTGAAATTTATGAACGTTTCTTCAGGAATTACTTTCACCAGTCTCAAAGGACTATTCATTTTATCTCAGACGCAGGTAAAGGAAAAACTCATCTTTCGTGTGACATCGCATTTAAGAGAATTCAGCAGAATGAACCAGCTATTTTTCTCACAGCTGACAAGTTTTCAGGGGAAAAGTCTATTTCTGAGGCGATAAGAAAAATCCTTGACGTTGAGAATAAATTCACAGAAGATGAATTCCTTGATGCTCTGGATATTTACGGTTCGATAGTTAAGAAAAAAGTTCCAATAATCATTGATGGACTGAATGAAACAATAGAAAACAGGTACTTTTCCCCTATTTGGAAAAACCACCTTAGCAGTTTTGAAACTAAAACTAATGAACGTGACAATTTAGTACTAATTACTACCTGCCGTAATTCTTACAAGAATAGGGTTTGGGCTGATTCGAATGCCAACTTTCACTACTTGAATGGATTTGACGACTATGAAACTATTCAGGAGGCGGTCAACAAATATTTCAGCAAATACCTGTTAAAAGCAGACCTATTTTTTGCACGATTAGAAAAATTTCGAGAGCCAATTTTTTTAAAAATTTTCTGTGAAATTAAAAATCCGAATTGGAGAAGTGGAGACCCTGTAGAAGTCAATATTGAGGAGGAGTCTACCTATGATATCTTTAAAGAATATCTGGATCAAGTCAATCGTAGGGTAACAAATAGCAACCATCTTTTAAGGTCTAATGAACCTTTCATTAATAACAGCCTATCAGTTCTATCTGAGTTCTTATGGGAAAATGATCTACGGGAAATTCCAATAGATAAGTTCTACACCTTAATTGATGGTGATAAAGAGTATGACAAAGACAACTCAAAAGCGGATATATTAATCAGTGAGGGATTGGTAATGACCCGCGATATAAGAGAGAAAATAGAATTTGTCAGTTTCACCTACGATATGCTCGCAGGGTTCCTAATTGGTGTTAGATTAATAGAGCGTACTAATAATTTGAAGTATTTCACAAGCACAGAATTCATTAACAAGATAATTCGAGAGAAAGGTCAGCATCCCTTGTATGAAGATGTACTATATGCATTGTGCATGTTATTGCCACAGGTGAAAAATGTTGCAATGCACGAATTGCTTAAAACCAATTGGAAATTACGATTTACCAAAAAGTCAATTTTTAAGAAGCTGCCAAAGTTTGTCAAGAAACAATTTAAAGAGAGTATTTCATTCTCAAATTACTGCTTTAGTCAGTCAGTTGTTACACTGTTTAGCTTGCCAGCACAATTTGTTCAAGATACCGACCGAGAATTAGTAAGGTCACTATTCAACCGTTCAATTGAAAATCATAAACCACTACTTGACCTTTTCTTTAAAACAGTCAGTGATACTAAACACCCTTTAAACTCTAACTTTTTTTCTCAGCTTCTTGCCTCTTTAGAAATGAATGCAAGAGATCTAAGTTGGACAGAGTACATTAGAAAAAGAGCCTATGATTTAGAAGAGTTTGTTGAAGAATTTGAGCAACAATGTAAATTGAATAATAGAGAGTCGGAGATTTTAATTAGGAAACAACACCTTCTTGCAAAATTCATCTTATGGTTTCTGACGAGTACAAACCGTAACCTTCGAGATAAGTCCACAAGAGCACTTTATTACTATGGGAGGAAATTTCCTTCTTCGTTTTCTAAGCTAGTTTTTGAATCATTGAAAATTAATGACCCTTATGTATGGGAGCGTAGTTTAGCATGTTTATATGGGGTTTCAATGGGAAATCATAACTCCATAAGTTCGGATAAGTTTCGAAAAGAAACTCTTCCTGAAATTGGGAAATCGTTAC
Source organism: Algoriphagus winogradskyi (assembly GCF_900182815.1). Classification (GTDB taxonomy): domain Bacteria; phylum Bacteroidota; class Bacteroidia; order Cytophagales; family Cyclobacteriaceae; genus Algoriphagus; species Algoriphagus winogradskyi. The sequence goes on from NZ_FXUA01000002.1 coordinate 769,020, forward strand.
ATGATCTAATGTTCAAAAATGACGCTCCATTTTCAACAACCCATATTTTAGCCAGAGATTACGCCAGAAGAACAATTGAAATATGTTTGATTCATCACCCTAACCTATTAACATCAAGCGAAATAGAAGAAATTCGACCTCCGTATTCTTATGGCGGTATTAGGGATTTAGGTGAACGCAATCATGAAGAAATTGAATTTGGCTACTCTGGCCCTATTCACATGGATTTCAGCAATTATACGATAGGAAGAATTGTGAAAGATGGAGGATCTTATGCTAATCCACCTGAAAAGGTTAAAGTTCGGAAGCAAATTCTGTGGCGGATTCACGACTTGGGTTGGAACGAAGAACTGTTCAAAGAAGCTGAGACTTCACTCGGCAATGACAACTATTATAGCGGCCGTACAGAAAGAGCTAAAGTCGAGCGGTACGGGAAGAAGTATTCTTGGATTGCATTTTTTGAGAATGCAGGTTTAAGGAATGATTTAGGCCTTTTGGAAAAGGAATGGGACAGATACAGACTATCAGATGCAGACATAGACCCCAGCTTTCCACAGAAACCACCAAATGAGCTATTTGTAACTCATGATTTATTAGGTGACAGAAACTCTCCATTAGAAAAATGGTATGAAGAAGGTGGGATGCCGCATATTGAAGACTACCTAACTCAAACGGCTTTAAAAGGGCGGGACGGAGAATGGATTTGCTTAGATGGATTTATTGTTCAAGAAGATGTTCCTGCAGAACGGGAGCGATTCTCATTTATAAGGAGTTTCTTAGTTGAAGAGAAAGACTATAGTAAAGTGATGGATTTGCTAAACAAGCAAAATCTTGGCGGGCGCTGGTTGCCAGAGAAGCATGAAAACTACTATACATATGGGGGTGAACTGTACATATTTGACGAAGCTACATATGACAACTATACAGAATTAGAATTTGTTGTAGGTAAAAGAAAAGAGAAAGTTAAACCTGGAGACCCTGGTTATTATCCATCAATATTCTTGGACATTGATAAAGAAGACATTGAAATCAATAAAGAGTTTCCAGAAGAAATAGAAATTGAAGTATCAGAATTGGAAAAATTCGAAGCGCTAATGCCTGTAATGAAATACAACTGGGAAAGTTATCATTCTTCCGTAAACAAAGATGGTCACGTCACAGTTGTTGCGAAAGAACTCGCTAATCAATTAGGATTAGTTAGCCAGCCTCAAACTTTCGACCTACTAGACCAAGATGGTACAGCGGCTTCAATTAATGTTTATTTCCACAATGAGTACAATAACAATCATTCCCTTGTTTATCTCAGAAAGGACTTATTAGACAAATATTTGAAGGATAAGAAAATGAAGTTTGTGTGGGCTATTTGGGGAGAAAGGCAGTTGACCTTTAAAACAAATGAAAGAAGAACTGAATTCTTTACGGCTCATCCGTTCAAAGACCATCAAGTTTTTCAAAAGGTAATTGAATATGAAAAGTAGATTAATCCTCAACATCCATACACATTGCCAAGTCGCTAAATCCAGCGGCACAAGCCAAAACTTGCGAAAGGGTATGGCAGCCCCAACGCTGACAGAAAAGAAAATGAAAAAGCACGGGCAACATTGTGTTAAGCAATAGCGGGTTCAGTGCTTTTTTGAAGGTAAAACTAAAAATCTAAGGTCGGTGCTATTTGACAGATTTGAGGGTTGAAGTCCACTACTGCTCATCCACTCACCGTTATCGTAAATTATGATCCCTCTATTCCTTCCCAAACCTCTCCTCCAAAGTCGCTATCATCTTGAGCTTGGAATCCAGGAGATCACGGTAAAGTTTGTTTTCAGCGTTTAGCCGGTCGATTTCTAATTTTAGGTTTTCGATCTGTTTTTGGTCGTCGGCTAACTTTTCTGGACTCCATCCCTTAGTTGGGATGAAAGTGTCTATCATTTCTCCATCGCCGCTTTCCAGCCAGGCCAAGTTCACCTGGTGTACCTGCTTCAGCATGATTTTTATTTTGCCGGAGACATTGTTTTTGCCTCTTTCTATATCTGAATATCCAGCCTGAGTCAATCCTATGGATGCACCAAAATCCACTTGGGTCATACCTAAAAATTTTCGGATGATTTTTATTCGCTGATTTTCAGTCACTAGTAGTCAGTTTTTACTTTTTTTAAAGCTATATAATTTTCAAAAATATCGCAAAACCATATATTTGTATATGTAGATATATTCACAAGGAATAGTTAAGTCTGCATCTACAAATTATCCAATTTCTGTGATTTATCATGATCAGAATCTATTTGAAATTGGAGAAAAGAATAAGTTTTCTTTCTTCCTGGGAGTTTTCGAAATGGCATTATTTGACAAATATATGCTTATAAGTGTATTTCAAAACTGTTTTACTGTATTTCTGAGATTTGGTATATCTGGATATACAGATATATATCCAGATATAGGAATATCTAGATATGTCATGAAAGAAGTGCAAAGCTTCAAGTCATCAATCTTAAAAGTTGGAATTCAATTTTAAACTTTTATGGTTTTGCGATACGGCAACAGCTTTTGAACCGTTGAAATAGTAACTGGATTTTTGTAGAAAATGAGCGTTAAGGCATCCTTTGCGTGTGCCATGCAAGTTGTGTATTTGTGACACAAATTCTGGCGAATTTTTCTCCCAAACACGCACTTGCCCTTTTAGAGATTCTTAGCAGAATCATCCAAAATGGAGGGATTTCACCTCGCAACTCGGTTAAATTTTAAGAGACTAAAACATGAGAAAATACTTAGAAGCAGATAGGGAAAAAATCATAAAAATTTTGGTAGACTCATTCAAAGGGAATAAATCCGTGGACTTTGTAGTCAGGAAAACCGAAAAAGGAAGGAAAGTTCTTATGGAGTACAGTTTAGAAAACTGTTTGGAGAATGGGGAAGTATTTGTTTCTGATTCCGGTAATTCTTGTGCTTTGATTAAATATTCAGATCAGAAGAGTAAGCCTTTTAAATTATGGGTTTGGGATTTGAAATTGGCCCTTCAAGGAATTGGAATACCTAGAATCCCCCAAGTGCTAAAACGGGAATCAAGCATTGAAGAGACTCAGCCTAAAGAACCTTTCCTCTATGTTTGGTTTATTGGTGTAGATCCAGAAAGCCAGGGAAAAGGAGAGGGCACCAATCTCATGAAGTCAATTCTGAACATGGCCGAAGCAAGGAATCTACCAGTCTGTTTGGAAACATCAACTGAGCGCAATTTCAAGTGGTATGAGGAATTGGGATTTTCAGTTTATTCCTCTTCAAATCAATTTGGCTTCTTGTTTAACTTTTATAGAAAGGATTTGATATGACCGTATTCGGCACAGATATGCATATTGTGACGTTTATTTTCGTCGTATGCGAGGTATTGTTTTTCGTATCGCAATTGGTCTTTTACCTCCAAAATCCTGCTGATAAGAATCGTAAATATTACCTGATTTTGTTGGGGTTATTGATAATCTATAATGTCACTGGAGGATTGTATCCTGATCCTAATTTGGCATTTTCTGAAAAGGTACAATTGAATCTGGCCTATGGGTCAGGCTTTGTAATGGGAGCTTTTTTTCCATACTATTTCTACCGGGTTTTTGGATTGGATGAATTGAAATGGGATTCCAAAGTAGGCATATGGATTTTCCTTATAGCTCCTTTCGTTTTATTCTTTTTGATAGGTCTTCCTTTGCTTGATGATCTGCCTTTCACCATTTGGTACGGCTTGGCAATTCCATTGGCCTATGCCATTTACCTGGATGTCAAAATATTTCTTTGTATAAGGAAAAAGTTCAAGGGGACACAAAATCCTGTTGAAGCGGTTCTGACTTATATGGCTATGTGTCCTTGGGTATTGCTACCAGTATTTAGCTACGTAGATGCATCTCAACTTTTTGAGGTTTTATGCACTAATATTGGTTTTATCATCATTACCTTTTTGTTTATCAGAAATAAAATTTACGAAAACAGAAAGGCTTTTGAAAAATTGAATGGATTTGATCTAAAGACTCAAATTGATCAAAGTGCTTTTTTCAACCAAAGATGCACGGAACTAGGCTTGACCAAAAGAGAATGCGAAGTTGCAGAACAGGCAGCCTTAGGTCTGACCAGTAAAGAGATCGCTGAAGTACTTTTTATCTCAGAAAGAACAGTCAACAAGCACCTTCAGACTATTTACAAAAAGTCTGAGAGTAAAAACCGGGTAGAACTGATTAACTCGCTAAACGCTTATTCATAATTCAAATATTTGGGTGTAAACCCGCGCTCTAGGCATATATGCGTATATATATTTCTATATACGCATATATGCCTATTTGTCATTTTTGCGCATTTCTAGGTATTTTTTTTCACCGCACAATTCCAATTCTTTACTCCTGCTAATACGCAGCCATGAAAGAGAAAAGAGAGAATCTTTCTTGGGTATCTGTCAGGTTAAAACCGGAGATCTATACCCGATTGAAAGAGGAAAGTCAGTCATTAAAGATGTCACTGAGTCAATTGATCAGGATGAAGCTGAGCAGTGAAGAAACCAAAATCATTGATCTCAACGGACTCCTGAATTCCATTGAAAAACTAGTCTCTGAACAGGCTCGGGTGAACAACAATATCAACCAATTGGCAAAACATGCCAATACCTATAGGGACAAAATTTCTCCCTCTGTTTTTAAAGATCATACCATGCTAATGTCAAAGCATATCGAGCACCGAGATTTTATGAACAAGCTTTTGAAACAAATCTATCAAGCAATCAGATGAGGGCAAAAATTCTTTCCAGTACGAGCAGTTTCAAGGGCGTGACTTACAACACTAACAAAACCCAAAATGAAAAAGGGGAGCTGATGAGGTTGCGCAATTTTGGGTATCTCCAGGACACTAAAGAGATAGGTCCAAACGAGGTGAAGAACTTTTTGATTGCTCACTCTAATCGAAATTCCATAGTCAGAGACAAGCAGTTTCATGCCATGATCAGCTGCAAGGAAAGAGAATATACAAAAGAGGAGCTGACTGATATTGCTCATGAGTGGGTGGATAAAATGGGCTATGGGCAGAATCCATTCTTGATAGTTTTTCACAAGGATACGTCCAATAACCATGTCCATATAGTGTCCTCAAGAATTGATAAGGGAGGAAAGAAGATCAATGATTCTTTTGAAAAAATAAGAGCTCAGGAAGCGATCAACGAGATCATGAGGTTGAATCCAAAACAGGAGGCCAATAGAGCAACTGAAACGCTTCAAGAATTCAGAATCAGTACCAAGGCTCAGGGAATGATGCTCTTAGAGAATCTTGGATACAAGCTTTTGAAAAAGGATCAACAGCTGGAATTGATCAAATATGGATCAGTTCAGGGGCGAATCCCTATTTCTGAAATTAATGAAAAGCTCCAATCCTATGAATTGGATAAGACTAGAGCTAATCAGCTAAAAGCAATTCTGAATAAGTATTCCAAAATCTACAAAACTGACCCAATTCCATTATTTGAACCGAAACACGGGAGTGTATCAGATAAGCATCTCGGTTATCGCTCGGATTTAGGGGATTTCCTTTCAGCCAAGTTTGGCGTTCAATTGATTTTTCATGGGAAGGATGCAAAGACACCTTACGGCTATTCCCTGATTGACAATGCCAATAAGATTGTATTCAAAGGAAGTGAAGTGTTTCCAATCAAGCGCTTGCTTGAAGCGGGAGGGAAGCAGCAAGCATATCAAACGGACAAGTCTAAGACAATTGATGTCATTGAAGGTAAGGTAAAGCTAAGGTCAGTATTCAACGACTTTTCTACTATCCCGCAAGGATTAGAGCATCATTCATTAAGGTTTGAGCGAAAGGAAGGAGATACTTACTTGAAGACCTCACAAGGATTTGTTTCCACCAAGGATATTCTTCAGCCAAAGCAACTACAGGCTTTGGAAGATTATTTAGACCTATCCGAGGAGCATTCTATAAGACAAAGCCAGGACGAATTTGACTTGATACCCATACTACATGTAGCCAATGACGAAGATGATGAAGCTACCCATGGAAGGAAAAGAAGGAAAAAACGCAATAGAGACAATGAAATCACCAGATAAAAAAATAACCATGATCATTCTATTTGCCAATCAGAAAGGAGGCGTCGGTAAAAGTACCTTGGCAGTGCTCTTTTCCAACTTTTCAGTCCAAAAGAAGAATAGGAGGGTGAAAGTCATCGATATGGATTTTCAGCAGTCTTTGTATAACAAGCACCTTAATTCTGACCTGTTGGAAAATGAGAAGCTGTATGAAGTAGAGCTATCGAAAATTTCAGGTTTCCGGAATATCAGCAAGGTAGCAACTCGGAATCCAAACCTGCTTACTGTCATTGATCTGGCAGGGACGATGGATGATGACAATCTGGTACAGGTTTTTAAAGATTCAGGGTTGATCATATGTCCCTTTTGTTACGATGAATACAGCGTGACAAGCACTTTTGAATTTTGCTATGTGGTCAAAAAGATAAACCCGGAGAGCAAAATCATTTTGATCCCAAACCGAGTGAAAACTTCGGTAAAATATGAGACACTGGACAGTGTCAATCAGGCACTGAGCAAGTTTGGGGAATTGACCTCACCGGTTTCAGATAGGATTGATTTTCAAAGAATAACTACATCCTACTCTCCAAAAACATTGGATCCAATTCTCGATCCAATTTTCAATAAAATATTCAACGACTACATAGACGAATCCTCATGGGAAGTGGAAACTATATAAACAAACTAGTACAAGGAGTTCGAGGCAAAATCCCTACGCCTGGGGAAGAAAAAATGCCAGAATCCATCAACAGTGGAAAGGTAGAAAAGGAGGAGAGGAATCCAGAAGTGGATGAGCTATTAGAGCGAATTCGGGACTATAAAGTAAATGGAGAAAATCGCAGACTGATACGAATGGATTCTAAAATAGAGGATGTCTTCAAACACGTGAATTACCTGTTTGGGATCAAGGTCACCTCTCTCGTGAACTATGTATGCTGGGATTTTCTGGAAAACAATCCTGAGCTGGTCAACGAAATCAAAAAATCACTAAACCAACTAAAGCTATGAATTGGACAGATTTCTTTCTATACCTAGCCCTTTTCTATGTAGTGTACTATGCGGTCAACGTCGTCATTGATGTGTTAAGGACACCGCATCGTGCCAAATCTCAGGAAAGGCCTTCTTATGCATTCCAGTCAGATCTATCAGAATTTGACGAAAAGCCAATGGTCGTTGAGGAGGAAGATTTTGTCAACAAATCAACTCCAAAATCTGAAAAACCCGCTTCAACTAACGCAGAGGGTAAAGAGGAGAAAATGGAATTCAAGGAGACAAATCCTGTCAAGTCAACGGGCGGGGTGACTAACCTAGATTCCTTGTTTGCTCTGGCAAAAGAGAACTCAATCGAAATGAAAAAGAAAGTAGTGTTCTCATGAAGGTAAGTCATTTTCTCATTTGCTCCCTGCTAATTCTCTCTTTGCCTAGCATGGAATTATTGGCGCAGACTCCTCCGGGCGTGGAAGAATTCCAAGAGGTAGAATCAGATATGGAATCTTTCTACGTCGCATTATCAAGACTATCTCTTGTTACCGGTGCCATCTCAGGGTTACTGGGAGGCCTGAGGGTTTACAACAATTGGCAGATGGGCCGACATCATATTGATGTAGAGGTAATCAGCTGGTTCGGAGCATGCTTGTTTCTCGCAACTGTCAGCTTTTTTCTTAGCGGACTTTACGGAGTTCCACTTACCTAAAACTTTACAACCAATTCAATATAGTCCATGAAATATTTTCTTACTAAAACCACAAATATCATGTTCAACAGAACTACAAAAAAGATCTCATGTGCCTTAGCAATGGCCATTGTTTCAATTTCTTCACATGCCCAGGGAGTACAGGGAATTACTGCTGCTGAATCCTCGCTATTAACCTACGTGGATCCTGTCGCAAGTCTTTGCCTGGTGATCGGTGCAGTGGTCGGGATTATAGGAGGTTTCCGAGTGTACAGCAAGTGGAATCAAGGCGATCAGGATATCAACAAAGAGTTGATGGGATGGCTGGGTTCCTGCATTTTCCTAGTACTGGTGAGTGTGGTCATCAAAGCATTTTTCGGTGTCTAATGGCTAAGCAATTTCCAATATATAAGGGGCTTCAAAAGCCCCTTATATATCGTGGATTTCAAGGAAAATTTATCGGATGGGGAATTTCCTCATTGATTATCGGAGTCGTGCTGGGTGGAGTTATCGGAAGTTTGACCAGCATGATTGCAGGAGGTGTAATCACAATTTCAGCAATCGTAATTGGTCTATTGGTTACTTCTCAGCAACAAAAAAAAGGGCTGCATAGCAAAACAAGGCATGTAGGAGTATTCCAAATCGCAACATCCTTAAAACCTAAAAAATGATATTGAAGAATAAAAGGAATGAATTTAAGTTGCCCTATGCAGGTATAGAAACTGAATTCAAAGGATTCCATCTACTTTTTAATCTAAATGGGGATTTCGGATTAATTCTGAAACTTGAAAACCCTGTAGTCCAATATTCAGCAGATCCTTCCAGGTACGACTTTTTTCACCAGCAATATACGAACGTCATCAAAATATTAGGTGAAGGTCATTTGATCCAAAAGCAGGATGTTTTTTCCACTGAAAGCTATCATGAGGATAATTCAAAGGAGTACCTGCAGAGGAAATATGATGAACATTTTCAGGGTAGAGAATATGTTTCTCACAATACTTATTTGATTATCACCAAGCGGTCAAAAGGAAGGTATAGTGAAAAATCAGTGAATGATTTTATTCAATCCATCGGAAAAGTTACAGACCTTTTTGAGCGATCAGGGATTAAATCTAATGCTCTGAATAAAACAGAGATTGACCGCTATGTGAAAAGGATTCTCAGTATGAATTTCTACCAGGATAGAATTGTACTGGACAATTTGTTACCGGTGGAAAAACAAGTGGAAAGTGGCGATAGGGCATTCCGATCTATTTCGCTGGTTGACACCGATAAGGTAGAGCTTCCCGAAACGATAGCATCCCATTCAGAAAGAAGTGACAAGGATAGCCTCAAAGGATTTCCAGTTGATAACATGGGTTTTCTATTTGATGTCCCAAACTTCCAAACCATTGTTTACAATCAAGTCATCGAGATCGTAGAGCAAAGACCAACCCAACACAAACTTGAGGTCAAGCGAAAGCGACATTCAGGAATACCAGATCCTGCCAATGATATGTGTGTCCAGGACATTAACAGGTTATTGGAGGATGTGACAAGGAACAATCAGCTTTTGGTCAATTGTCATTTCAATGTTTTGGTTTCGGCTCAGAAAGAACATATCCAGGGAGCTTGTAACTATGTAGAATCGTCCTTATTTCAGCAGGGGATTATTGCCAACAAAAATTCTTACAACCAATTGGAGTTGTTCAGGACTGTCCTTCCATGCAATACAGCTGAACTGAAAGTTTACGATTATTTTTTGACCACTGCAGATGCTGCATTGTGCTTTTTCTTTAAAGAATCACTGAATCAAGATGAAAAAAGTGGTTTTCAGATTCGATTCACCGATAGACAGGGAATCCCCTTGAAAATTGATCCCTCAGATTTGCCCATGCAGACTAATCGGATCAACAATAGAAACAAATTTGTATTGGGGCCTTCCGGGTCGGGCAAATCATTCTTTATGAATGCGCTGGTGGAGCAGTATTGCATGTGGAACAAGCAGCCTGATCCTAAGTGGTTGATGGATGTGGTGATCGTGGATACGGGACATTCCTATTCAGGACTGTGTCAATATTACAATGGCAAATACATTACCTACACCGAAGAAAAGCCCATTACCACCAATCCTTTTGCCATTGCTGAAGAGGAATACAACATCGAGAAAAAAGACTATCTCCTGACGCTTGTTTCACTTCTATGGAAGACAGCTGAAGGTACCGTTTCACAGGTGGAAGCCGATGTGATCTCGTACACCATTTCAGCTTATTATTCTTCATTTTTCTCTGATAAAGGCAAAATTGATCGGCTTTGCTTCAATAGCTTTTATGACTTTGCCCTAGAGACAATTCCGGAAATTATGGAGCGTGAGCGAATCACATTTGAACTGGATGAATTCCGATTTGTGCTCAAAAAATTCTACCAAGGAGGAGAGTTTGAAAATCTGCTAAACGAAGAGGTTGACCAATCCTTATTCACCGAATCCTTTGTGGTTTTTGAAATTGACAGCATCAAGGAGCATAAGGTTCTATTTCCAATAGTGACGCTCATCATCATGGATGTATTTATCCAGAAAATGAGATTTCGAACCAAGTACCGAAAAGCTCTGATCATTGAAGAGGCATGGAAGGCCATCGCTTCTCCTTTGATGGCTGGGTATATTCTGTATCTGTATAAAACGGTTCGGAAGTTTTGGGGTGAGGCGATTGTAGTAACTCAGGAACTTGGAGATATCATTGGGAATGAAGTGGTGAAGGATAGTATCATCAACAATTCTGATACGATTTGCTTGCTAGACCAAACCAAGTTCAAAGACAACTATTCACAGATTGCTTCTTTGCTTTCCATCAGTGAGAAGGAGCGAAGGAAGATTTTTACCATCAACCAGCTGGACAACCAAGAAGGGCGTGGCAGATTCAAGGAAGTTTACATCAGAAGAGGGGCTACAGGCGAGGTATATGGAGTTGAGGTTTCTCTGTTCCAATACCTAACCTACACCACGGAAAAGCCAGAAAAATCGGCAGTAGAAATTTATGCCAATGCATTTGGAGGCTATAAAATGGGTTTGGACGCATTTGTAGAGGATTATACTACTTCTAATCTGAGTCTTCATAGTTTTTTCGAAAAGGTCAACAAAGAAGGATCTCCGCTCACTGATACATTTCTTTCACCGAATTACCGCATAGCATGATGAGGCATCTTCAACTGCTCATATTGCTGCTTTTCTCAGGGTCAACATTTAGTCAGACCGTTTATGTGGACCCGGCTGTTTCGGCTGCCACCGCCGCCCATGCTTTAGTTATAGACTCACAGCTTGAGGCGACTAATGAAAGGATGACTTTGATTGAGCGGGGCCAGCTGGCAATCACTGGAAACCTGACCATTGTCAATACGATGCAGGACAAAATCTACAAAGGACTTTCCGAGGTCAGTTCCATTTTGACCAACCTTTCCAATGTCAAGGAAATCGCACGAATGGCGACTGCCATTTCAGGAGATTTAAATGATGTGATGGAATTGGCGGGTGAGAATCCTGCTTTACTTCTGTTTGCCGAGCGAAACGCTACCATGTTTCAACAACGAGCAACTTCCCTAGCCTTGGAGGTCAGTTCTTTTGTCCTAAAGGGTGGAGAAAATAACCTTATGGATGCCGGAGAAAGATCCAAGTTGATCAACCAAATCTTGAATGAAATGGTAATCCTGAGGTCCTACACCTATGGCATGTATCGATCCATGTACTTTGCCCAGATGAAGGGAGTTTTCAAGGCCTTAAATCCTTTTCAGGGATACATCAATTTGGATATCCAACTCGCACAGGATATCGCCAGAAAAGCCAAAACCCTACAGCCATGAAAACCTTGATTCTAAGTTTAATTATTCTGTTTGCCAATGTCGGGACAAGTCTTGCGCAAACGAATGTAGCCTTACTTCATCAGTTGGTAGAGGAATCTAAGTCCGAGTACAATTTGCAAAAGGAGGCAAAAACAAATCAGGGAAAAAATGCTGTCAATGAGGAGGTCAATAACAACCTAGTTAAATCGGTCAAAGAAAAATACAGAAGGGTTCAGGAACGATTTGCCAAGCTTTCCATTGTCATCGATGCGATTGGAATAGGTACAACTGCTGGACCTTTGGTCAATTCCATCATTGATAACCAACAACAGATCCTGTATTACTGCAAGCAAGATCCTGCTCTCCTCCTTTTTGCAATCGAGACAGAAAAGCTCTTTGTCCAGAAATCCTATTCATTGATGAATTACCTCCTCGGTCTTTCGGCCAGCATAGGGGTGGTCAATCAAATGAAAGTCTCAGACCGAAGGATTCTTTTTCAGCACATTATTGAGGAACTGAGAGAGATCAATGGTATTTCTTACAACGCTTCCCAATCTCTAAAGCATCATTTACAGGGAAACTTAGGAATCAATCCTTATCTGGGATATGTGGCTACAGAAATGGGACTGGTAAACGAAATCATTCAAAACGCCAAAACACTTGCCAGATGAAGAAGCTCCTTTTCTTTTTGCTGTTTATCAATATCGCTCAGGCATATTCTCAATCAGTGACGGTGGTATTTGACAGAAACCATTTTGCGATTGTCAATGCAAATGCCGCTATGAGGAATGTCAGCGAAATAGGATATCACCAAACGTTGGATGTCATCAAGCAAAATACGGATGATATCGTTGTCAATTCATCCAGCCTGGCAATGGTTCAGACGATGATAGTCAAGTCCCTAACTCAGGTCAATGAAGGATTTAAGGATGCGATTCAGGTAAAGATGATTGGTGAGACTGTCTTGGATATCAAATCAATTTCAGCTGAGGCATTTGAGCTTGCCTCTAATAATCCGCTCCTTTTTCTTTTTGTCGAAGAATATACAGCTCAAGCTAAATCTAGAAGCATCAACCTTGCTGCCGAGGTGTCAAGCTTAATCCTAAACGAGGGTGATAATCTGCTGATCAATTACAATGTCCGGGACGAACTTTTAGATACTGTCCAGAAGGAACTGCAGGTAATCCGCGCTCTGATGCTTTCCGCAAAAAACAGCATCTATTGGGCGAAAGCCAATGGAGTAATCCGATCACTTAACCCCTATCAATCCTACGTCAACAAGGATTTAGGGCTGATCAATGAAATTATCATCAAGCAGAAAACTCTTACACGATGAGAACCTTACTTACAATTTCTATCATTTTTTGCATATGTCTCAAGAGTCATGGACAGACTTTAATTAAGGATAAAGCCATTATAGCCCAACAAGAGAGAATGGTTTTCAAGCAATGGGATGAAGACAAGTTTTATCCAAAGCCCATCAAAGTTTTAGGAATCCCTATTAACTACTTGTGGTACTCAACTTGGGCATTGCATCCCAATTATCCAGGCCTAGACAGAAGACCTTTATCAGCCAGCGGAGAGCAGACCCAGAGGCTTGGGTTGGCTGCTGCGATGCAGATCTCTTCCGACTACTATAAACAGCATTCGGATACTGTTAAGAATTTGGCTAGTGCAGAAATAGCTCGAATTTCAGGTGCTCTTTCGGCCTCGGATCCTCTTTATCAACTCTATTATAAGAAGGAACTTAAGCCGTTGGAAGACCCTGTTTCCTCAGCTTTTCAGGGAATTTCTCCAGAGGTAGTGGAGTACATGACCGACCATGGAGCCTATCGATGGTACTTGGACAACATGACATCTCTTTCCGAGCGCTATGGGTTTTCAAAGACCTTAGATATGGAGCGAGGTCAGCGAATCCTGATGTACCACAGGATTATGCTTGAAATGAGAGAAGTCCTTGAAAAATGGCAGTACAAGCTTGATATGTCAACCAATATGCTAGCCTTCCGGAAGCTCCATGAGCGGAAAGCAAATGGGGAGATCACTCTTTCAAATCCGCATGATGAAGAGGACATAGCCAAAAAAATCGCCAATCAAACCCAAGTCCTGAAATGAAGAAGCTTTTCACCGGAATTTTAATGTTCCTGGGCTTTTCGATCACGGGATTTGCCCAGTCTGTCAACCATGACGAGTACAAGGAGACTATCAGCTACTTGCAGGGAAACAGTATTTACGATAGAGGTGTGATGACCTTTTTCGAAGAAATGAGAGATTATGGATTTGCTCATTCCGACCCTTTTATCAGGGATGCGCAGACCTTGGCCTGTATTTTCATGCTGATTTTTTTCAGTCTAAAGTGCTACGAAATGATGGCAGGGGACAAGAGGTTGGAAATCATGCCGCTTTTAAGACCCTTCGCCTTGGTGATCCTGCTCATGTGGTGGCCAATTTTCTGTCAGATCATTGCTTTTCCCACTGATTTAATTGCGGCCAAGACAGAAGCTCTATTCAGTACGCAGAACGACACTAATAATTCTCTTCGTCTTGACCGTGCCGCTTATATGGTGGAGATGGGTGATCAGCTGGTAGAATACCAAGCAGTAACTGAAATGGCTTCGGATCAGGCTGAGGATTCAGATGAGGATTTGGGAACTGTGATCGTGGACGGTGTAAAAGGGTTCTTTTCAGACCAAATCCTTTCACCGATTATGCAAATGCGGATCAGAATGCAAACCAGTCTTCAACTGCTGGTAACTCAGATTATTGAACTGATTGCAATGTGGATTCTGAGGATTTGCGTCTATATCATTTTCATGATCCAGATCATTTATTCTACTGTGCTGGTCATTCTTGGTCCTTTTGCGGTGGTGGTCAGTATCCTACCGGCTTTTCGAGATGCTTTTACTACCTGGATAGCCCGTTTCGTCTCGGTCAATCTTTATGTAGGTGTCGCTTTTTTGATCCTATATATCACTGGAAGGCTCCAGCAATATGCTTTGGAAGTTGAAATCGATAAGTATGAGTATTTACTTTCCACAGGAGGCGGAGTGGATAGGCTTGAAAAGATGGCTTGGTTTGCAGGAAATGGCTTGCTGAGCTTCGGGCTGGTCATCGTCGCTTTTTTCGTCAGTGCCATTGCAATTCTGACAGTTCCCTCCATATCCACTTGGATCATATCTACTTCAGGTATTTCATCAGCTGCAACCACTGCAGGAAGAATGGGATCATCCGCAACCAAAACCATTTCCAGAGCTAAAGTAATCTAAGCATGATCATCAAAAACATAGAATCAAAAATCAGGTTGGCAACCATACTTTCTATTGGAAGTTTTTTGACCTCCATCATCATTTGCGGGTTTGTATCAGCCTATGCCTATCAACAGGTAGCTAACGCGAGACAGTCCATCTATATCCTGGATAACGACATTCCCATTTTGGCGAAGCAGACCAATATGCAAATGAACCGACCAGCAGAGTACAAAGCAGCAGTGGACTTGTTCCACAGCCTCTTTTTTAACCTGACTCCCGATGATAAACACATCGAATATCAGATGGAAAAGGCCATGTACTTTGTGGATGAAACCGGAGTAGGCCAATACAACAACCTGAAAGAGAAAGGTTATTTCAATTCCATCCTTTCATCAAGTTCAGTTTTGTCTATTCAGACAGATTCGATTGTAATTGACCAAAACAGGTTCCGCTATTACGGCAAGCAGAAGATCGACCGAAGAAGCGCAACGATCACCAGATCTATTGTCACTGAGGGTGATTTGATCGATATACCCAGGAGCGAAAACAACAGCCATGGGGTATTGATCACGAACTGGAAAACCATAGAAAATAAAGACCTCTCCAATGTTTCGAAAAATACCTTCTAAAGTAAGAGACACGACCGTGTTCCAAGAATTCAAAAATGAATTCTCGCCACAGGTAAAAGTACTCGAGGGGCTGGCCAGGGCCTTTCTGGACCGGCATGCGAAAGTAATTTTTAGCGTTATGATCCTTCTTATTGTGGCTTCTTTCATTCTGACCTTTTTTGTCCTTAAGCCCACATCGGGCGATCAGTCCCAAGGCAATAAAAAAGGACTGAATGCCATTCCCAGTGATTTGGGCGGTGAACTTTCAGCCCTGCAAGAACTCTCTTCTCGGGCAATTCAGATGAACGAATTGAAGACTCAGATTGAACGGATCATATCCCAGGAATCCATTTCAAAAGAAGATTCCATTTACCTAGAAAAAGCGATTGAACAATTGCAATACTTTAACAATCAACCGAAAGAAGATGAACATTGACTTTAAACAGCCAAAATACATTCTGCCGATTATCATGCTTCCCTTTTTGTGTTTGCTGTTTTACGGCTATAAATCATTCAGCAAGGACAGCCCAAACCAACCCATTCAGGGAACAAGCGGTATCCAGGCTCAGATAGGGAAAGTTTCAGAAAAGATCCAAAACAAACCGATTGACACAAAACTGGATGCGTCGCGGGAAACTTATAAAAGGAAGAATGACGGCTACACTGCCATCAAAGGATTGGAACTCGATATCGAGGAATCCAGTCAGATCAAGAGCCTATACAACGAAGAGGAAAAGAGGCTATTGGATTCCATTGACAATGCCCTAAAAAACTCAAGCTTTTATTCAAACCCATCTAAATCCAGCGACCCGGTTCCACCAGTTTCCCAAGGAAGTTCCAGGCAGAAAAGCTTTTCTGAAGAAGATGAAGAACTGTTGCAGGCTATCAACCAATTGGAGGGAGCAAAAACAACTAGCCCAGCAAATAAATACGAAGACCCAATGGATCTTTTCAGGGCTCAGATGGCCGTGATAGATTCCATTTCAAAAGCGAGTGACCCGGCCTTTCAGGAAAAACAGCAAAAAGAGAAAGAGTCAGAAATACCAAAGCAGGAAACTGAAAGGGATGTTTACCGAGTCCAAAAGACCAATGGTTCGGCAACAATGTTCAATACCATCACCCGAGAGAAAAAGGGGAGGTTTATTGAGGCGATTATTGACCAGGATATCAAGAACGAAACTCTTGGGGCAAGATTGAGAATCCGACTTTTGGATGATATACTGATCGGTAACGCCCTCGTGAGCAAAGGAACTTATCTCTATGCACTTATTTCTGGGTATCAAGCCCAACGGGTGAAGCTTACCATTTCATCGGTGATGGTTGGCGACCAGATTTATCCCATTGAGCTTTCGATTTATGATGTGGACGGGATGGAAGGGCTCTATGTTCCGGCCAGTGCCTTCAGGGAATTTTCCAAAGAACTCGGTAGCAATACCACTGGAGGAATGAGCATCAACATGCAGCAAAACTTGGATGATTTAAGCCAGCTGTATATGTCAGCCCTTCAGAAAATGTTTACCTCAACTTCTCAGGCAGTTTCCAAGACGATCAAAAAGAACAAGGCCAATATCAAATATGGAACCTCAGTCTATCTGATCGATCCCAACGAATTGCAGGAAAACGAAAAAACGATCCAAAACCAAAACTGATCCGCCATGAAACTAAAACTTATATTTCTACTCTTTTGGGCTATTTCTATTTCGGTCAATGCTCAGCAAACTGGAACCTTGTTGAAAACACAGCTTCCCAGAGTTTACATTGACGAGGAAATATCCCTCCATTTCCTTTCTCCGGAACCGATCCAGTATGTAGATATTTCCACAAACGATATGATCGGGGATATTCCCTTGGAAAATGTGTTTCGAGTGAAGGCAGTCCGGGACAGTGTTTCTGATTTGAACGGATATAATAAATCCCTTGGAGTGGTGACCATAATAGGCCAGAAGTTTATTGCCCAATATGATCTTTGGTATTCACATGACGAACGCCAACTGAAAACTCAGATTGAAATCCTTCCTATCAATACGAATCCATTGGAGGTAGGGGAGATTCCCATGAGTGATCAGGAACTTCGATTTTTTGCAACTGAAGCTTTCAAGGATAAAAAAAAGAATAAAATCACTCAAAGCACTCAGTACGGCATCACGGGGAAAGTCAACAAGATCTATACGGTTGATGATTATATCTTTTTGGACATCTCCTTCAAAAACAAAACAAACCTAAAGTTTGACCTGGACCAGCTCAGGTTTAAGATTGAGGATAAGAGAATTCTCAAGGCTACCAATGTTCAGTCCATAGAGATTGAACCCGAATACCAACTGTTTTCGACAGAGAGCTTTGATAAGAAATATCGAAATATCTATGTCTTCAAAAAGGTGACTTTCCCCAATTCCAAGGTGTTTACTATCGAATTGACAGAATCCCAAATCAGTGGGAGATCACTCAAGATGCGGGTCAAATACTCCGATCTTCTAAATGCAGACACACTTTAAAAAATGGGCATGAATGAGAAAAGAGAGTTAAAAAGCCTTCATGGTACATTCCAATTCATCGTTTATCTGATGGTGTTCATGGACATTCTAATGTTTGTCTATGCTCCGAAGCTGATGGAAATGGAAGAGATAGGGAAATTTCTTTTTCCGCTTTTTGATAAACTCCTTAATCTGAAAATCTATCAAAATGTCTTAATTGGGAAGATCGCCATCCTATTTGCGATTTGCCTTGCTACCATCGGTACAAAATCCAAAAAGAACCTGGATCTAAATCCGAAAAACCAAATCATTTTTCCCTTGGTGTTTGGGCTGATCCTTTTTTTTGGATCGGTCTATATCTACATCTTGGAAAACTCTTTTTTGGTAATCGACTATACCTCCATTGAAAATGTCGGTTACATCTTGAGTACATTCATTGGGGCTGTCCTAATTCATACATCTTTGGACAATGTGTCCAAAATGATCAAATCCGGACTGGGCAAGGATGAATGGAATATCGAGGGAGAATCCTTTATGCAGGATAAAAAGAAGATCGAAAATCCCTATTCGGTCAATATCCCCATGAAATTCTATTACAAGGGAAAAGTCCGTAACGGTTGGATCAATTTAGTCAATCCATTCCGTGGAACCTTTGTGATCGGAACACCTGGTTCCGGAAAGTCTTTTGGGGTGATCAATCCCTTTATCCGACAGATGATCGGAAAAGGATTTACGATGTGTCTGTATGATTTCAAGTTTCCTGATTTGGCGCAGATCGCTTATTTCCATTACCTGAAAACTCAAGACAAAAAGAGAAATTCAAATTTCAAATTCCATGTAATTAACCTGGATGAGGTAGAGTATTCCAGACGGATCAATCCAATCAATAGACGTTATCTGAAAACAGTTGCCAATGCATCCGAAACTGCAGAGGCAATTTTCCAGTCCCTTCAAAAATCCGATTCCTCGGGAGGAGCTGACAAATTCTTTGAACAATCGGCGATCAACTTTCTTTCCGCTTGTATATTCTTTGTGTCCAGGTATGAGGAAGGAAAGTACTCGACGTTTGCCCATGTGCTGGATTTCCTCAATAGGGACTATGAGGATATTTTCGACTGCCTAACCAAATACCCAGAGCTCAGGTCAATGATTTCTCCTTTTCGAAGTGCCTACGAAAAGAAGGTTTTCAAGCAACTGGAAGGTCAGGTCGGAACCCTTAAAATTTTCCTGTCCAGACTTAACACCAAGGAAACAGCCTGGGTATTCAGTGGAGATGATTTTGACCTCAAAATCTCAGACCCCAACTCACCATCTATTTTGGTCCTGGCCAATAGCACCGAGACACAAAGTATTACCGGGACATGCTATTCGGTTGTAATTAATAGACTCACTCGTTTGATCAACACCAAAGGGAATTTGCCAACTGCCCTGATTGCGGATGAGGCACCGACCTTTTACATCCACAAAATCGAAAATCTGATTTCAACTGCCAGAAGTAATAAAGTAGCTGTTTTGCTGGGGCTCCAAGAATTGCCTCAGTTAAACCAGTTACAGGGGAAAGAAACGGCTTCTACCATGACTTCGGTGATCGGAAATGTCCTTTGTGGTTCGGTCCGACACAAGGATACTTTGTCCTGGTTGGAAATGATGTTTGGCAAGCGAAAGCAATTAGGGCAGAGCGTTTCCATTGATCGAGAAAGAACTTCGGTGTCCTATAGCGAAAGGTACGAGTCACTTATTCCTGCGGGTAAAATTGCCTCCATGCATACAGGGGAGATTGCAGGGATAATCGCTACAGAGGGAACTGAATTCGACGGAAAATATAAAACCTCCAACGTGCATTGTCGGGTCAATCTTGACATGAAGGAAATAAAGCAGGAGGAAAGCTCTTATCGAACTACTCCGAAATACTATGATTTCAAAGGGAAAAAGGAAGAGATCCTTACCAAGCATTTTGAAAAAATACACCGGCAAGTAACTGAGATTATCGAAAAGCATCGAGAAATGGCACCGGTTGAATAGATTCCATTACTATGAGAAAATTAACCACAATCATCTTTTTTCTTTTTGTAGCTCAGGAGGCTTTTTCTCAATTCAACTCTGTTGAGTTTCAAAAGGGATTGCCATCTGTGAAGGTGGTTGAAACTAGGGAGGTCCATTCAGTTTCGGAAAAATTTGGACCAAAGCTTTTTTCCGAATTGGCTAAGCCAACTAAAGAGGAAAGAACTTTTTTGCTTGTTGCATTACCCTTGGAGAATTTTTTAATGACTTCGAATTATGGTTATCGAACAGATCCATTTTCGGGGGAAAGAAAATTCCATCGAGGGATTGATTTGAAAACCAATCGTTCCAAAATTCTTTCCATGTTACATGGAAAAGTAATTGGGGTGGGCAGCGATACCCTGCTAGGGAATTTTGTCAAAGTCCGACATGGAAATTATGAGGCTTTGTACGGGCATCTTTCTCAATTCAAAGTTGCAAAAGGTGATCATGTTTTACCTGGTTCACTGCTTGGGATTTCTGGAAGTTCAGGCAAGGCAACAGGGGATCATCTCCATTTGACTATCAGGAAGGGCAAAGAATACATCAATCCCAGCCTGTTCATTCGGATGCTATCCAAGCTATCTACCAAGGAGGATCTAATTCATTATTTATCAAATTAACAAAGCTATGAGAAACCAAAACGTACTACCCATGAAGGATTTGGAGATTTTCGGAGTCGTCAAAAATGGAAAATTCACCATCCCGGAAAAGGAAATCCATGCTCTGAAAAATGGGAGAATGACCAATATCGTCGAATTGAATGGTCTTAAAGGAAAAGGTGTCCAAATCGATAAATTACCGGCAAGGCTTTCCATTGTGAGAGGAGAGGATGGGAATCCTGCTTTGCGGATTGATCCAGTATATAAAGAGCCACGCATCCATCCAGATCTAAGTGAAGTGGAACGAAATCAACTTATCAAGAAGGAATTGGCGAATATTAAAAAAGGCTATGTGGACAAGGAAGGGAACATTCAGTCGGAAATCATCGAGTACGATCATCGAACCAATCAATTTCTTTCCTACAATCCGCGAGATATCAAAGCCCCTCAATTGGTCAATGGTGAAGAGTTAACGCCTCAGCAAAAGAAGAAATACAAAGAAGGGGAAACTGTCCAGCTTGCCGATGGTACTGAGTTTCAGCTTTCCCCATCTTCACCTAAAGGGATCAGATCAAATAGCGCAGGTTTAGTCCTTTCGGTAATGACGGATGGAGGATTGTCATACCTATTGATCACTGGGATAAAAAAAATGCTAGGAAAGGAAAGTCAGGAGGAAAAAGCCTACAGTAAAGGATATCTCCAAGCCATCAAAGAAGTTCAGAAGCAAGCAGAACGAAGAATAGCCAGAAATCCAAATGATAAGGATGCAGTCCATGATTTGAACAATATCAAAGAGGAATACTCTAAAATTTCTGCAGACCCTTCTTTATCCAAAGAGGTTCGGGAAGATTTTGATATCCATAAAATTAAAGGGTTGAACAGCATCGATACCCAAGAGGGAGGAAATCCAAGGAAACGCTCGGATGAACAGGACAATGACGTTGAGAGAGAAGTTTGATATTCTGACCTATAAGGGCGTGGATAAAGATATCCAACGCCTATTTTCCAAATATGCTTCCCAGGACAATAAAGGGCAAATCGTATTTGATTTTTTTGATCATCAAGGACATCGATGCGATACCGAGATACTAAGTCTTCACCGGAATAAGCAGGCTTCTTTTGGAATTTCTGCGCTTAACCTTTCGGATAATATACGTTCCGTTTTTGCCTCCGATTCCTATGCTTCTTTGATCTACTTTGCCAACCAGTTCAAAGGAAGAATTTCTTTTGAGAAAGCTGGTTTTTTGGTTATTGGTGCTGAGTTTGATTCTAATCTATTGAAAAAGTCCATTGAAAAATTGCCTAGAAAAGCCAAGATCAATACGATGTTCAGTTCATCGGTTTTGGGTAGAGTGATGGATTGCAAAGTTCAGGACTTAATCCATGATCGATATTGTTCCTACCGTTTAGGCAATGATCTTGTTCAGTTCGAAAATGCAAAGAAAGTATCATCAGAACCCATTCAATCATTTTCGCTTCGAACCTACTGCATTACGCAAGGTGTATTGCAAACAGTACGTACTTTCAAACCCAAAAAGAAAGCATTTGAGTCATTTTACGAACTCAATCAACAGGCTTGGGACGTGTTTAAATAATATGGTTTTGCTATATTTATCACTAAATATCCTTTCAATGACTAAACCAAATCCACAATGAAAAAAATGAAGTCCCTTTTACTTTTTGTTTTTGCCAGTTTATTTATCGCTTGTTCCTCTGAAGATGAAGAACCCAAATTGGTGGAAAAAGAAGTGACCATCGAAGTTGAAATGGCAGGAGACTATTCTGATTACCTAGTGACTTTTACAGTTCATAGCATGCTAAGTGGCAAGTCCACTTTTGTCACTCCACAGTTGGTTGAACCTACTTCATTAGAGTGGACTCAGATAATTGAACAAGGGAATTCTTACACCGTTACATATGAACCTTCAGCGAGTTCTCTTGAGGTTCAATCCACTTCCGATATCCACAGCTTGGGATTTGTATTTAATGCTGTTCCATTGGATAGAAATACTGATGATACGTTTGATCTGATGTCTGCTAGTATTCGAGTTTTGGCAGATGGAGAAGTATATAGAGAATACGATTATGAGGCATTGCCCTCAGATCAGACTTCTGTTCCTTTGGCAGATGAGATCAATATTGATTGATTTAGCTACGAGTCATATTTTCCATTCAACTGCCTTTCATGTCGATGAATTCTAATGCCCCATTCCGGTTTTATCCAATTGTATGCACAAAGGTCGAACCGCCTGTCAGTTTCAAAAAATTGGAGCTTCTAGCAGAATTTTTCGAAAAACAGGGTTTCCTACGGACTACCTCCCAGTTTTTAAATTCTAATTTTTGATCACTTTCCAGACCGTCCTAAATGACCTGCATAAATTTTAACTAAAACCAAAATACTATGGCATTCTCAAAAAAGTACATCGGAAAAGGCAAGCAAGTCGAAAACATGGAAATCGTCGAAGTAAGCCTCAACATGGCAGAGCTCCAAAACCACAGCTTCGAATACGAAGGCGAAACTTACGTCAAGTTCAATGTCGCCAAACTGAAAGAACCAGATCAGTACGGTAAAACTCACACAGTTTATTTTTCTGTCAAAGAGTCTGAATCGGATGAATCTTGACTAAAAAGCCCTTAGGGGCTTTTTTATAGTCAAAAGCAAGGTGGTTTTCATTATTCTACCCATCTATTAATTCGTACATGCTTTTACACAATAGATTTATACAATACTCATTAACTTGATGTGCTCACGTTTTTAGTGATTATAGCCCAATCCTATATGAGATAGATATTTCGCCAGGTATTTTGGTTCGAAACTCACAAAAATTTTTTTGATCTAACCTTTCTATTTTATTTTGAATTTCAAGATTTTTAAAATTTTTCGGGTTATATCTGACAGTTACTAAATGATTTACTTGGTCAGTAAATTCCAGACTTTCATTCTCTATAAATTTTTTTGCAGAATCAAGAATTTTCGTGGGGGCTTCGATGTAGTTGTCTAATGCACCATCATTTTTTAGTTTTCTTACAATATCCAAATGGTTTTTTAAAAGGTAATAGAAGTCTTTATTGAAAATTTCTGGAAGCCCTACTGAGCCACCAAAAGTATAGTGTAATTTTTCAGTTAGATAAACTCCTTCAATTGGATCTATTGTTTCTACAAACCGTTTCAAAAGATCATGGGCTTTTTCCAATTCAATAATTGATTCAAAAGCTTTCAATTTTTGCTCTTTGAATATTTCCGGAATTTTCCCTTCATTATATTCAATTTGTTCGGAATATTCGGGTAATATGCCTTCAAAATCAGGATTGACAGATTCTAGATTAGTGAAAATATATGCTCTGTTCCGATAAAAATCTGCTGATTTTATCGAATTTTCAATTCTCAAAAGTGCTAACTCTTTATTGCAAACTTCAAACTCATCAGTTAATACCTTCATTGCTAAGCAGGTTACATAGTTTTCTTTACCCCTTGAAAAAATTCTTTTAATGTCACTGGAAAATAATAGAAATAATTTGTGTTCGTTTGAATTCCCTGTGTTGACTAGTAAGGAAAAGTCCAATCTTGGATTTCCATGATTATCCAAAAAGTAGCTTTTCTTTATCCTAATTGGAGTGTTTCCATCTTGGACAAACTTTGCTTGAACCCTACCAAAACGAATATCAGTATTTAAAATATCTGTTTCAGTCAATTTTAATTGAACAATAAAATCAGCACCATCAATATCAACAGATCGTTCTAATATCCAAAATCGATCTATTAGGAATGCTTTTGTTCTAGCTTCTCCAATAGAGGCATTTTGCATTCGTTTTATTGTGGAATCCATTACTTATCGCTTTTTATTCAACAAACCGTACCTACTGGTTTTTCTATTTTGGTTCCGGAGTCGGATTGTTTTTTTGTAATAGGAATAAAAAATATCATAATAATTATAACTATCGTCAAGATTCCGAATCCAATATTAGCTATCTGAAAGCAACGAGCTGCATAAAGCAAATTGTCTCCTTTTTTATTGTCGAGTTCAGCTGATCTGTCAACGATAACAACTAGATCATTTATCTCTTCATTGATAAAATCAATTTCTTTTTTTCTGCCTTTTATTGTCTCAGTACTTCTGTTAGGATACTGGTAGCGATTTATTTCTAGTGTCTTGGTGGCATGTATAACTGCGAATAAATAATGAATTAAGACAATTAGAAATGCTAGAGATAAAACCACTCTATAAAAAAAGGGGATTTCAGAAAAACTCTCTAATAGTAAGGAAATGAACAAGAAGAAAACAGAAGAGACAATACTTGCTTGCCCAATCAGCTGCGAGTTTTTTGTTTCTATTGTATTTCTTCTTTCAATGTGATTAGCTTCCATTTCTTTGAGGTAACCCAATTTTCTTTCAGCAATTGAAATCTTTTTCTCCCTTTTGAACTCATATTTAATTGGAGGGGTTTTTACTGAATTCTTCCAGAATCCTATATATCTTAAATAGTTTTTAATCATCTCCATTAGTAAAAAGAAGAGAAATTATGGCATCTGATATGGGTAAACCTGTTTCCAGTTCAATCCAAGCCCATTGCCCGTTCGGGTTTATTTCTAAAAATATATACCTTCCATCGATATCATAAATCATATCAATAGCACCAAAAGAAAGCCCCAATTTTTTAACAAGCTCGATACATTTGAACTCAATTTCAGCTGGTAAAGTAATTGGAATTAATAATGACTTTCCTTTTCTCCAATCAACAGAAGTATTTTGATTAGACTGGGAGTTTATTTTAACCGTAAAAACCTTATCATTTACAACTGTAATTCTTAATTCATATTGTTTCAGAATATGTTTTTGGAAAATACATGGAGTTAGATCAAAGTCGTGAATACTTTCAATCGTATCAGCGTGTATAATATTTGTAAAAATATTTTTGAATCCATCGACCATTTCCACCCTTCCTTGCCTAATTGGCTTTATTATTACATTTTTATCTTGATCGTTGAAAAAATTCTGAAGTTCCTGATGATTGTTCGTGATTAGTGTTTCAGGAACATGAAATCCTAGATTTATTGCTTCAGTTAATTGAAGGAGTTTATTTTCCGCTCGATATATTTTGTCTGGTTTGCTTATCCAAACTTTTGGAGATAGAACTTCAAAAATATTACTGAATAGTGTTTCAAAATCCTGGAGTAAAAAAAGACGTTCTTTTGATTCAACTTTTTCTAGTAAAGGAAGCTTAAATCTCCTGAACCATACCGAGTCAAATTTCGAATGTCCGTCAATACTTAAAGGGTTATCTGAAGTTGGATTAATCGAATAGCTTTTTGAAAAAATATCCTCGCAATTTAATCTGTAGTATCTAATTTTCTTTCTATTTAGCTTTTCAATTAAAAAATCAGCCGTATAATCTTCCTTATGTGTAAAAATAAGTATCATCTGTCTGAATCGCTGGATTCAATGGTTTTAGTATTTGTGTTTGTGTCAAGTAGGTTTATAAGTTTCCCTAGATCAAAATCGCTGTCGGTAATTTCTGAATTTGACAAGCTTTTGGTGCTTGTATGGAGAATTGAATTTAAACGATGGTGTCTATCAAAATCAGAGTCTGTTCCCTCACCTGAAACTCTTGTGTTAGTTTGAGTTCCAAGGTTTACTTGAGAAATTGCCGGAATGTTCGTGCCCTTTAGTACAGATAAATTTTGATTTTTTGAATACTCTATAATAGAGTAATCTAGATCTTCTTTCCCATTATTTTCAGCAAAGTTTAGTATCAATGGTTTCATGAGGTTATATTTTTTTAAGCCTATAAACGTGTCCAAACGAATTAAGTGGGGATTGAATGTAAGTTGTTGCCTGCAAAATGATCCGATCGGAGTCTAAAAATTATTGATTTGTTAGGAAGTATACAAATTGATCTAATTTGTTGATACTCAAATCGCCCCCAACTCCCAATTACCTCAAAAATTCGTTTCTGTTTTTTGAGCTGCTTCAATTCTGTTATCACAATGGAAGAGAACTTCCTTAGTTCAATATAGAAAGGTATTTTGAAAAGTTACATTTAGATGTTTCTTTTTACCACTGAATTCCTCGCCAAGTTAGTCCTTTGGGCTCTGGGCGACCGTAAGCTTCCGGCATAAAGCCGCTTGCTGCGCTGCGCTTTTTATTCCTTTTCCTTTCGGTCTTTGTCGCCCACGGCCTGATGATGCTTCATAATTCATTGTTCCACAAAAACGAAAAAGATTATGGAGACTTCCGAAAGAAAAATTGATTTGTTTGAAGTAGCTGAGATAAAGTTGAGCTACAGTACAAAAGTTAAAAACTCACTTCGTCCGAAGGTGGGAACATCAAGACAAGTATATGATGTGTTTGCCCAAGCCTGGGAAGATGATAGGATAGAATTTGTTGAGGATTTTAAAGTAATGCTGCTATCCAGAGCCAATCGAGTGCTGGGAATTGTAACCATTAGCTCTGGAGGAACAGCCGGAACAGTAGTAGATGTAAAACTGGTCTATGCAGCTGCTATTAAAAGTGCTGCCCAATCAATCGTGCTTGCCCACAATCATCCCTCTGGAAATTTACTGCCATCAGAACAGGATAAAAGATTGACTCAGAGAATCAAGCAAGCTGGAAATATTCTGGATATTCCAGTGTTGGATCATTTGATCATGACATCAGAAGGATATTATTCCTTTGCAGATGAGGGAGAGCTTTAGGGCTCTCTTTTTATTTCGTAATTGGGCTGATTTTTAGTTAGAACGTCCTATGAATGATACTGGAAATAACCAATCAATCCAAAAGACCAGGATCAATGGGCTTTTCCAAACTTGAGGCTAGATAGTTTTTTAGAATTTTTTCCATTTCCTTCCTCGGTTTGGTTATGTTGGTGTATTTGGAGACACCGTCCAGACTGAAGATACTGTCGTTTAGGTAGGCGTTAATTTGGGCTAGGCTTCGATAGAATGCTCCGTCCAGATGGCATTCAAGAGTGAACATAATCTGGTTCATGTATCCCAAGGCACTGCGATCTCCATCTGTGGAGTGGAATCTAATTTCGTCCAAGAGCCAATTGACTTGTTCTTGAGTTGCATTGATTCCATCGACCGTTAGCTGTAGTTGAAGCTCTTGGCTGATTTTCTCACGAATGTTTGGAAGATCTTTGGCAGTGAGGTTTTCCAGTATCAGAGAATAGTGGGTTTTGGGGTTGTATAGCAACCAGTTTTTCCTTCGATTGACATAAAATACCGTAGCATTCCATTTTCCCAAGATCGCTGTATTCTCATCACCAACCGAAGGCGTGATATCCTTTTGGATCAATTTCTCTAGCTTTTTGCTGACGTGGATAGGAGTGGACATGGTTATGAATTTGAAGTGTAAAGGTGGGGATTTTTAAGAATACTATCGATTTATAGGGGCTTCCTTTCGGTCAGGCTATCCGCTCTCAATCTTTCTATGTGAGCCCCAGGCTTTCGGCGAGAAAGGATTTTTGCTACTATCCCTAAGCCATTTCCCCGTTTCGCTCACTCTCTCTATTGAGATTCATTCGCGCCATTTTTTAAATGAATGCTCCTTCCTTCTCATTTCCGGAGAGAGCTTTCACTCCCCACGGCTACCGCTTTACTTCACTTAGCCTTTACCCATTTCCCGACAAGCTGGGAATCGGGAAGGCCGTTCCGAAAAGCCGTATCCAGAGCCTCCTCAGGGGGGCAAGCCATTTTCCGCTTTTCTTTTCGAACGTCAGGGAGCGTTTTTCTTCCAAGCGGGTTGTCTGATCCGTTCCGGGTTTTTACTGGCATTAAGTCCGCCCAATCAAGCAAAAGTGAAAACCAGAACCTGGGATCGTCAAAAATTCACTTCGCCCTGAAGTGAAAAAGACGGTTTCCTACGGACTGCCTCCGACTTTTTCATTCAGGTTATTGCCTTGCCCAGAACCCAATTTTCTATAGACGCTTGTCGGTCGGAACCTCAACACCAGTGGAAAAAAAAATGTCACTTCTCAGTCAAATATCCCCGCTCTCCCAGAAAAACAATGCTCTCCTGACTATCGGGAAAAGCTCAGTAGTAGTCGGGTCAAGTTTCCTAACATCCTTGGATATAAGTGTGGATGCTTTGGCCAGGACAAATTCCTTTTTATCACTTAAACTTTATGAGAATGAAAGCTTGGGAAAATTTCAATAAACTAGCGGAAACTGTCACCAATGAAATCATCGAGGGAATCCAAAATGAAAACCTCACTTGGGAAAAAGTTTGGAATCCCAGAAATGCACCTAAAAATTATGCTTCAGACAGAGTTTATACAGGTTTTAATGCACTGTGGCTTGCCTGGGTGACAACTTCAAAGAAATTTAGTACTCCTTATTTCCTAACCTTCAAACAAGCAAAGCAATTGGGTGGAAATGTAAAAAAGGATGAAAAAGGAACAAAGGTTGTATTCTGGAAGATCTCCAAGTTTGTCAAGGAAAAGACGAAAAATGAAGAAGGTGAAAACGAGGATGTTTTTGGAAGAAAATTTACTCCTTTCATCTGGACGGTTTTCAACATCGATCAAATAGAAGGAATCGATTTTATAATACAAAACACCGAGGAGGAGCGAGTTTTTTCGCCAATCGAAAGCTGCGAGGCTATTATTTCAGGTTACAGTGATTGCCCAAATATCGTTTATCAAGGCGATGAAGCATATTACAGCCCGGTCAATGATTATATCAATATGCCTGAAAAGGAATCTTTCAAAGGAGTTGGACAATTTTATTCTGTTCTTTTTCATGAAATTTGTCACAGCACAGGTCATGCAAGTAGATTAGGCAGATTTTCAGAAAGACCTGCTTTGGTTGGGTACCAATCTGCTGAATATTCTAAAGAAGAATTAGTTGCGGAAATGGGAGCAAGCTTTCTAAATGCTTACGCTGGAATTAAGGAAGTCAATTTTAAAAATTCCTTGGCTTACCTCAAAGGATGGCTCAAGCCTCTAAAAGATGATCCAAAAATGCTGATCTATGCAGCACAAAAGGCACACCAAGCAGCCAATTACATACTTGGAATTCAAGCTGAGGGGGAGGAGTAATTTCCCCTCTTTTTCTTATGCTTCGGTTTTTACTAACTTAACTTTACTTAGGTCAAATCACTTAAACCAATTTGTCGGAACCACTCCTAATCGTGATATTATTTCTTGGAACTGGATTTGCCCTTTCCCTGATCCAAGATGCACACCTAAAAAAGCTCTTTCTTTCCAGAATGGGCTTTACATTGGTTAGCGTTGGTTCGTTTTGTTTTTTTCTGTTGGGATCTTTCGCTTCTTTGAAATTCCTTTTTGGATTCTAGAGTTTATCCAGAATTTCTCTGATTAGCCTTTCTCTGTCTAGTTCCTTTTTTCTTTTTGCTCGTAGGCTCAGGATATAAAGGATCCACACTCCCCAGGCAACTGCAAAAAGTGGAAATGGATTTTCTGCTCCCAATGCCCCAATCATTGCAATGAAGCTGATGAATAATGTACCTAAAAATTTTATTATTGGCCACATAATCAGATGGTTTACTTGATGGTCTATAATACTAGTTTACGATTAATTTTCACAGAGAGTTCTTAAAAATGTAAATAAGTAAAGATGTTTTTATATAAAAATATTATTCATTGTGCTGATATAAATATTTCGTCATATTTGCTTCTTTAGCAAGGTTGTTCCACCTTTTCTCCAGAGTCCAATATTTATCTCCAGGCTGGGCGTAAATCATATTTCTTAGATCATTTTCATCGTTTCCATCCGCCTTCATCCTAGAAAACATCATTTTTCTCTTATAGGATGCCCCAATTGAGGTATAGAATTCAAATTGCTCCCAAGGAAATGTGTCAACGGAATATGTGCCCAATTCCCTTTCGTTCAATTTGTGTATAAACCACTTTTTAAAATCAAGTAAATGCCGATTCGCATCTGAATATTTTTTTAGAGCCCTTTTTACATCATTGTCGAGATTATTTAGGTCATTCAAGAAATGAGCCCATTCGCCAAAATTCTTTCTTCGAATAGAGGCTATATTTTCAAGTTTATCTTTAAAGCTATTCGAGATCAATCCTTCTTTTGGATGATTAAGCAGAACTCTTAGGAAACCCATTGTCAAATCTTCCTCAATTTTAAAAGCAGATTCAAAATCCTTATCAATTAATGAGGTAGCATGATCCCAAGGGTAATGCAAAATGATTTGTGGTTTAACTTTAACAATTTCTCGTATTGCCGCTTGTACCTCTGCTAGTTTTATTAGGTTATTTGGCGAAAATGCCAATTCCATTAATGAAAGCTTTGTGCATACAAGGGTATATTGATTTGGGTCGGGAACCTGAATTGTATTTTTGCTCAATTCATACCAAATCATGGTATCACAAATAATTCTTGTCATTGAGAGGAAGTTTTAGGGTCAATAAAATGTGAATATTTCAAATCGGCTAAAATTAACTTATTTCTTCTTTTCTCAGATTCCCAGATACTTACCTCTAACAGATATTTTTGAAAGGATGACACAATTTGTCAGTTTAAAGAGTGTATAAGTCAATCAGATCTTTGCTCACTAATTCTCTTGAACCGATTCTTAGTACTCATTAAATATGAAGTTTGTAATAAAAGGCCTATCTCAAAAAATGAGATAATTGGTTTTTTTCTCTATTTTTAGTTTCGGACTTATTAAAGAGATGAACAGGATTAAAGAAGTGCTTGAGGAAAAGGGTATTACCCAAACTTGGCTGGCAGAGCAGCTGGGGAAAAGCTACAATATGGTCAATAGCTACGTCCAAAACCGTCAACAGCCCCGTTTGGAAATTCTTTTTGAAATCGCCAAAATCCTCCAAGTAAGCGCCAAAGATCTCCTGGTGGATCAAAATCCTGCAAATCAGTCCAATTGAAAAACAGCAAAAGATAAAAGACTAATGTCAGATCATACTACACAAGAAATGGATGGAAAGAGCCTTTCACCCACTGAAGAAAAATTGAAGGCTTTGAGGGAAGTGCTTCCTGAGGTTTTTACCGAAAATCAGATCGATTGGGAAAAGCTCAAAGCCACTTTAGGTGAGAACATCAATTTTTCAAATGAACGCTATGTGCTCAATTGGGCGGGAAAAAGTGATGCTTTTAAAATTCTGCAAATCCCATCCACTAAAACTCTGGTTCCTGCCAAAGATGAAAGTGAAAATTTTGATGAAACCCAAAACATCTTCATCGAAGGGGAGAACTTGGAAGTGCTGAAGGTGCTCCAGAAGAGCTACTTTGGGAAGGTCAAAATGATCTACATCGACCCTCCCTATAATACCGGTAATGACTCTTTCATCTACCCTGACAAGTTTTCAGAAACTAAAGCTGAATATGAGAAGCGGGTAGGCGATAAGGACGAGGATGGTTACATGACGAAGGATGGTATGTTCAAAAAGAACAGCAAGGAAAATGGGCAGTATCATAGCAACTGGCTCAATATGATGATGCCGAGGCTCTATCTGGCCAAAAACCTACTTCGCCAAGATGGGGTGATCTTCGTTTCCATCGATGACAACGAAGTCCATAACCTCCGCCTTTTGATGGATGAGGTTTTTGGAGAGGAGAATTTTGTTGGACAGTTCATATGGCAATCGAAAAAAGGGGGAGGAAGTGATTCAACTACAGTAGTTCAAGATCACGAGTATGTAATTTGTTATTCAAAGTATATGCATTTTTTAAAAATTGGAATGGTTGAAATTATTTCCGAACCACTTGATAAGAAAGATGACATTGGGGCATATAGACGGGGAAGAGAGCTGAATAAGTGGGGATCCAATTCGAGAAGAGTCGATAGGCCTACTATGTGGTTTCCTGTCCCTGGTCCGAAAGGTGAAGAAGTTTACCCAATAAAGAATGATGGAAGTGAAGGATGTTGGAGATTCGGTAAAGAAAACATGATGAATTTTGTCAAAAATGGAAATGTTGAGTTTGTAAAAAGAGATGATGGATCTTACGTTGTGTATGAAAAAATCAGGTCTGAAGAAAGTAGATTTAAGCCATATAGGACACTTTTAAAGGATGTTAATGCTACCTCTGAAGGATCAATGACTGTTAGGGATCTTTTTGACGGGGAAAAAGTGTTTTCGTTTCCAAAGCCACATTCTTTACTTAAGAACCTGTTTAGTATTGGTACAACAAGTTCGAAAGGGGAAATTATATTGGACTTTTTTGCTGGGAGTTCAAGCACAGCTCATGCAATTATGGATCTAAATAAAAGTGACGGAGGTCATCGAAAACACATCTGTGTGCAACTTCCAGAACTATGTGAGGAGAAAAGTGAGGCCTTTAGGGCAGGATATTCTACCATCGCGGATATTTCCAAGGAACGAATTCGCAGAGCGGCTAAAAAGATTCAAGGTGAAATTGATGAGGAAGTCAATTCGCTTAGCCAAAAAATCAAAAAGCTGGAAGGAGAGATTCCGACTGACGAGGCCAAAACAGAAATTGCAAGCCTCCAAGCACATATTCAATCGCTTCAATCCCAGGATCTGGGTTTTAAGGTACTTAAGTTGGACGATAGCAATTTCAAGCAATGGAAGCAGCTTTCCGGTCACAGTGCCCAGGCTTTGGCCGAGCAGATCAAGCTCTTTGTTGATCCCGTAGCTGAGTCTGCCACTGAAGAAAGCATGGTCTATGAGCTCCTCCTTAAGAGCGGGAAAGATCTCAATAGCCAAATTGAGAAAAGATCAGATGCCTACTGGATCAATGGAAAAGAGCTAATCTTGATCTTGGACAAAGTTCCCGAAGACACGATCAAAGAAGTGATCGATGCAAAGCCCTCCAAGGTCATTGCTTTGGATAGGATCTTTAAGGAGAATGATCAGCTGAAAACCAATACTGTCCTGCAAATGAGAGATGCGGGGATAGAATTCAAGACGATTTAATACATGGAGTTACTTGCTTATCAGTCACTTTTTAGTGACATCAAACAAAAAATCCAAAGATCTCAGGTCAAGGCAGCTGTAGCAGTCAATTCTGAGATGATTCTATTGTATTGGGAGATTGGTAAATCCATCGCTGAAAAGCAAAGCCAAGAGGGTTGGTCTGCCGGTGTGATACCTCAATTGTCCAAAGACTTGCAAAAGGATCTTCCCGGCACCAAGGGTTTTTCGGAAAGAAACTTAGGTAGGATGTTGGCCTTTTACAGGGAATATCCAGAAGCTTCAATTTTGCCACAGCTTGTGGCAAAATTGCCTTGGGGTCACAATATCCTCCTGATCGAGAAAATCAAAGAAAAGGAACTCCGGTTTTGGTATGCGGAACAATGCATCGCCAACAATTGGAGCAGAGATATATTGGATACCCAGGTCAAAACCAATTTGTTTGGTCGGATAGGTAATTCAGTCAATAACTTTGAAGAAACCTTGCCTGCGCCACTTTCAGATCTTGCAAATCAAACACTGAAAGATCCCTATATTTTTGATTTTCTTACACTGGACGCACAACATCGAGAGCGGGATATTGAAAAACAATTGATCCAGCATATCACCCAATTCCTATTGGAGCTTGGGAAGGGTTTTGCCTTCATAGGAAACCAGTATCACTTAAAAGTTGCCGAAAGTGATTACTATCTGGACCTGCTTTTTTATCATACCCGCCTAAAATGCTATGTGGTAATAGAGCTGAAAAACACACGATTTATCCCTGAATATGCAGGAAAGTTAAATTTCTATTTGTCGGCAGTAGATAGCTTGGTCAAGGATGTTGCAGACAATCCTACAATCGGGATATTGCTATGCAAAGACAAAAGTAACATTGAGGTGGAATTTGCCCTCAGAGACATCAACAAGCCCATGGGAGTGAGTGAGCTTAAATTGGTCGAAAACTTACCGGATAATCTCAAGAGCAGTCTTCCGACTATTGAAGAAATTGAAGTGGAATTTGATAAGATGAAGAAATGAAGCTAAGCTTTGAGTCAAACCTAGAACATCAGCTAAAAGCTGTCAAGTCCATTACCGATATTTTTGAGGGGCAGCCTTTGGAGGATTCATTAGTAGAGTTCAATCTCAAGGAAGAAGGAACACTGAACTTGATCAATGGGGTCAGCAATAACCTTGTTCTTTCCGAAGAGCAAATTCTGGCTAATCTGAAACAAGTACAATCAGAGAATGACTTGCCTCTCTCTACGAGGTTGGACGGCATGCACTTTTCCGTGGAAATGGAGACAGGAACGGGTAAAACATACGTTTATCTGAGATCTATTTATGAATTGAACAAACTATACGGTTTCAAGAAATTCGTCATCGTGGTGCCCTCTGTGCCAATCAGAGAAGGAGTTTTGAAAAATCTGGAAATTACCCACGAACATTTTCAAACGCTCTATGACAATACTCCGCTCAATTTCCAAGTTTATGATAGCTCTAAGGTTTCATCCTTGAGAGGCTTTGCGACCACAAACACAATTGAAGTTCTGGTGATCAATATTGATTCCTTTTCAAAGGATGAGAACATCATCAATAAGCCCAATGACAAGTTGAATGGCCAAAAACCATTGGAGTTTATCCAATCAACTCATCCAGTGGTGATTGTAGATGAGCCACAAAATATGGAGACAGAGAAAAGAACTGTAGCAATTGAAAATTTGCAAGGTTTGTGTACGCTCAGATATTCTGCTACCCATCGAAATCAATACAATCTTTGCTATAGTTTAAACCCTGTGAAAGCCTATGATTTGGGATTAGTGAAGCAAATCGAAGTTGATTCAGTGATGGAAGAAAATGCCTTTAATAATGCATTTATATCCGTAGAAGCGGTCAAAGCAACCAAAACAAAAGTCACTGCAAAGCTTGCTATAAATAGCAATGAAAAAGGCGGAGTGAGAAAGAAATCTGTAACTGTCGCAGTAGGAGATGATTTATACGAGCTTTCTAATGAGAGAGAGGTTTACGCTGATGGATATCTGATTGAAGAAATAGATGCAGCGAATAACTGTATCACAATTTCCAATGGGAATATCATTTATAAAGGAGATAGCCAGGGTGGTTTGACTGAAGAAGTGATGAAGTTCCAAATCCGTAAAACTGTTGAAGAGCATCTAAAAAAGGAGAAGCTTCTCAACAAGCAGGGCATCAAAGTGCTCTCACTATTTTTTATTGATAAAGTTGCTAACTATAGGCAGTATGATGCTTCCGGTATTCCTACCCAAGGAAAGTTTGCACAATGGTTTGAGGAGATCTATTTGGATTTTATGACTAAGCCTACATTTAAAGAGTTGGATAAATTTCCACTGAAGGATGTGCATAATGGCTACTTTTCCCAAGACAATAAGGGAAGGATAAAGGATACCTCGGGTGAAACCAAAGCGGATGATGATACCTACAGTCTGATCATGAAGGACAAGGAAAAATTGCTTGGACTGACCAATCCGCTTCGATTTATTTTCTCACATTCTGCTTTGAGGGAAGGTTGGGACAATCCCAATGTATTTCAGATATGTACCTTAAATGAAACAAAATCCGAAATCAAGAAGCGCCAGGAAATCGGAAGAGGTCTCAGACTTGCTGTAGATCAGGACGGAAAAAGAACCTATGACCGGAATATCAATAGACTGACGGTAATTGCGAATGAATCCTATGAAGATTTTGCCAATAGTCTTCAACAGGAAATCGAGGATGAATGCGGTGTGTCATTTGCCGGACGAGTCAAGAACAAACAAACCCGCATGGCAATCAAATACAGGAAGGGCTTTGAGGCGGATCCGGCATTTTTGGATATCTGGGAAAAGCTCAAAAAACGCACCACGTACAAAGTGGATTATAAAACGGAGGATCTGATTGACAAAGCAGCAAAGCAACTTAAAGACCTTCCAAAAATCAACGCCCCATCTATTCGATCTACTAAAGTTAGGATCAATATGGGTACAGCGGGAGTAGAAACAGAATATGCTGGTGACAAACTGGAATCATATGGTGGTTATTCCTGGAAGATTCCAGATGTTTTGGGCTATATCCAAAGTAAAACTGAACTGACAAGAACCACTATTGAGC
This sequence comes from Algoriphagus winogradskyi, assembly GCF_900182815.1. Taxonomy (GTDB): domain Bacteria; phylum Bacteroidota; class Bacteroidia; order Cytophagales; family Cyclobacteriaceae; genus Algoriphagus; species Algoriphagus winogradskyi. The sequence continues at coordinate 805,499 of NZ_FXUA01000002.1, forward strand.
AAATCCTGGTTCAGTCTGGAAGGATAGAAGATATCTTGATTAATCCGCAATTGTTTTTGGATTTATCCATTCAGACTATCAAGAGGGTTCTACATTACCTGATGATAGATGGAATTAAATATCAAAAGATTGGTACCAAGGAATATGAAATGTCCCTTTTTGAATCTCAGGAACTGGAAATATATTTGAATACCTTTTCCTACAAGGTAAAGGACTCTTCAAAAACCATTTATGAAGAATATATCCCTCTGGATTCAGGTGTTGAGAGTCAATTTGCCCAGGATTGCGAAAGCAGCGAACAAGTAAAGTTTTATTTCAAATTGCCTAACTGGTTCAAAATCCCAACGCCAATAGGAAATTATAATCCAGACTGGGCGGTAGTATTTGAAAATGAGGAAAAGATCTATTTCGTCGCCGAAACCAAGGATACAGGAACGCCTGTCGTTGATGTTTATAGATTAAGTCCCGATGAACAAATGAAAATTAAATGCGGCAAAGCTCATTTCGAAGAATTTAAAGATCTGGAATATAGGGTAGTCAGTAGAGTGGGGCAGTTGGTGGATTAGGGATTAATGATAATTCAATATTGAATGACAAGATTAGCTCCAATGGCTACCGAAATTCTACAATACTCTTCCTTTTTCAATGAAGATCCTCCATCTCGTATTTCTTTATTAGAAGGGTTATCGAAAGATGCAATTTTGTATGAATTGGCATATCTCAACCATCTTATAAAACCCAAAAACAGAATTTTCTTTGATACTAGTTTCGATACGCAAAAGGAGATATTAAAACACCTTTTGAAATCTGATGTACTCTATACGCTTTACTTTAGGGATTTTGTAAATCACTTTCATGGGAAATCATCTCCAATAATTTTTTTTAGAGGGACCTTTTTATATGCAATTGAAGAGATTTATCAAAGTGATGAAGTTAATTCAATCGATGGATTTAAATTTGAAAATGTAGGTCAGTGGGAAAGGCTTTTTAAATATTTATTAGCGGTAAATACAGAGCTACTTAAATTAAAATCCAAATCAAAAGAAGCGGATGAGAATCCAACTTTTGAAAATTTGAACCCAGCAACATTGCCAATAAATGAGTTATTGTTGGAAATAAACCCTGTATTTACGGTCTATCGGAGTTTTTCCATGTTTGATTTTTTCCTAAAGACCGAAAAGTATTCGGAAAACTTGATTCAATATTTTAACAAAACCTATGGATGCATGCCGAAAGAATTTGTTCAAAGAATTCAAAGCGTAATCATGCACGAATCTTATGAAGATAAGAAGTTTGGTTTCTGGTACCCCTCAAATGGAGAAGATCCATTTTTAGAGACTTTAAGTAGAAAGACAAAAAGTAAAGTTATCCTTAAGTTTATTGGGATTAGAAAATCTCCATTGATTAAAGTAAGCAATAATGAATATTTACTTTCAGATTCTATTCTTTTGATAGAAAAATGCTGTTCTCAATTTTTGAATGACTTTTGGTTTGATTTCTTAAAAAGGAACTACAAAGAAATTGACGAGCAAAATAGGGCAATAGAAGAATTTTCCGGGTATTTTGGGAGGTTCTTTGAACAATACTGTTGTGGGATTTTGAGAAGGATATTTGAAGAATATGAGCATTCAATTTTTTTATCTCTCGATCAACTAGCTATTCCAGATTCAAAGGGAGGAAGCGAATTTTCGGATTTTTATTTTCGCTATAATAACAAAATTATTGTGGGTCAAATTAAGAGCGGGAGCCTCAATGACAAGTCTAAATATGGTGGGGATATTGAAAGTTTATATCAAAAAGGAAGAGAGGAGTTTTTCAGCCGTTTTGGGGTGGACCAATTGGCGAAGTCTGTCTCAACTTTATTGGAAAAGGCACCTTTGTTTGACAAAGGATTTCCGGTAGGTAAACAGATCCATGTTTTCCCTTTGTTAGTTGTTAATGAGAAGGTTTTTCAAACAGCATTATTTGCAGATGTTTTTAGTGATCGATTTGAAGAATTAACTAAGGGCTTGATTAACAAAAAGGTATGTGTTAAAAGGATGTTGTTAACTCATGTTTCGGATTGGGAAAATTCAGAAGCCTATCTAACTGAATCACCAAGAAGGATCTGGGGAATGTTTGATAGTCATTTCCGGGATAAAAAATTTGTCCCTGCATTCTCAAACACGATAAACAAACTTATTCCTGTTCAGAAGCGTATTCCCAACGGTTTTGCGGAACGATTCTTAAAGTTTCTTCGATGATATGCTAGAATATGGGAGATAAAGTAGATCCTTTATTAGAATTAGCTGTCTGGGGCAATTTGGACAGATTTTCCGACTATTCCTTAATACTATTAAATGGTCATATTTTTCTTGAAAAGATAATTGAGATAGCCTTAAAGAGAATGGGAGACCCTGATCCAGAGAAGTTGTCCTTTTACTCAAAAGTAATAAGATTGAAACACCTGTTGGGGCAATCACCACATTCAGATTCTATAATTTATTCTTTGACAGAGCTAAATAGACTGAGAAACAAATTAGCTCATGAATTTAAATACGATGCAAAAAATGGCGAGTTCCACAGCTGGTCAGAGCAAGTCCATCTTAATTTTGAAGGTGAAAAATACACCAAGTTTACTCCAAGAACTAAAATTGTCCATGCATTCTCTTTTTTGGCTATAAATATTTTGGAGGCATCAAATCAAGAATAATAGTGACAATTTAAACTAGCAAGTTCCTCCCTATATGAGGGCAGTTCCCGAAAATTTTATTGCTGACCAGATAATTAGATAATTTGATTGATTTTCAGAGTTGTTTTTAAAAAAAAGTAAAAGAGTAAAGATGTACTTATATAATTAATACTCTCAGATTGTTGCCCTTTTTAATTCTCCAAAATTCATCTAGCTATATCAAAAGTATAGGCTATCTAATATACTGTTTCAAGATAGCGGTAAATAAAGGTAGTCTGATATAGAAGCTCTAATAAGCCATATTCCTTTTTCAGAAAAGTAGTAAATTTGAGTTGCTCCTAAAAAGGGAAATATGGAGTTTGATGCAATGAAAAATGATTATTTTCATGCTGAAAACAATCTGGAAACTATTTATTAAGACTTTAATTTGAAGCCATAACCCTGATTAAAATGAAAATATTTACACAAAAGGTCAAAAAATTGATTGAGAGAAAAGATTTTCAGGTGCTGGCTAAATTACTTTCAGAAAATCCTAATCTGGCAAACGAAGGAATTACGATTCCTTTCGAATTTTTTTGTAGACAAAAAGAACACCCACTTCATAGGATTTGCGATGCTATTTTTGCGAGAAAAATTTCGGATGATGATGGAATCATATTTGCAAAGATTTTCTTGGAAAATGGAGCAAAAATAGATGGCAACAAAATTAATGGTGGTGGAACTCCCATTCTTGCTGCAGCCAGTCTTCACGCTTAAAAACTCGGAATATTTTATATTGAAAGAGGTGCTGACATTCATTATACGTATCAGAACAATGGTGAAACTGCATTGCACTGGGCAGCATTTTGTGGTAGGGATAAATTAGTCGACCGGCTAATAAGGTCTGGGACCAAAATTGATGGACAAGACAAGACTTATAACAGCACCCCACTTGGCTGGGCAATCCATTCATTACAATCAAACGATACAGTAAATAAATTCCACCAAGTCGATTGCATAAAACTGCTCTTACAACACGGTGCAGAGGCAAAAAAGCTGGATAAAGGGAAAAATGACTACTTGCAATTGTTGGCTAAAAATGATTTAGAATTGCAAACCCTAATGAATTGAAAAATTTGTAACGCCAGATATTACTCTATGAAGATAAATAGGGGCTATCAATATTTATATTTTTTCAATGTTTAAGAACAACAAGGCTTGTTATCTTGAATAGGAGGACAAGGCACTGTTCCATAGGAGCAATAAACACAGCAATCTCCCTTCTTAGGTTTTAATATCACTTTACAATTCTCACATTCATAAAAGAATTGACAGGCGTCTGTCGGCATGGTTTCTTCTTTTTGATTTCCGCACTCAGGGCAGGTGATTATTGATTTAAGTAGGGCATTCATGCTAATTACTTTTCCTTTCTTTCTGTTACTTTGTATCCTGTGCTATTTATTGCTGTTTCAATTTCAGAAACATTCGTTTTTAAGCTGTCAAACTGTATAACAGCATTGCCGTTATCATATGATGTGGTCGAGCTGATTATTCCAGAAAGTTTATTCACTTCATGGTTTACATGTTCTTCACAACTTGTGCATGTCATCCCATTGATAGAAAACTCTACGGTCTGAAGATTTTCATTGTCAACCAGTTCCGTCTGGCTTCCTGTCTTGGGGTAGAAGATGTGCGAGTAACTTGGAAAGGCAAGCATGAGCATAGCAAATGCAGTCAAAATACCCAAAAATGTTTTAGTTTCAATCAACTTCGGTTTAGCCGGCGTTTCGCAATGGCAATCCGCTTCTCTTTTAGGTTTCAAAATCTGATACCAAGCAAAACCAAGAGTCAAAATTGTAAAAGCAATAAAGTAAGGTCTTGCTGATTCAAGCCAGGAAAAAGTGGATGCGATCCCGCTTGTTCCCGCGACAAGAGCAAAAACAGGAGTAATGCAACATATGGAAGCCGTAAAGGATGATAGAACTCCTGCGCCGATTAGTGTATTATCTTTCTTCATACAGTTTCGAAAACTTTATTTTCCTCAATTAATGTGAATATCGGTTTAAGCAGGATTTTATACTCTTCAGCTAAGGAGTAGAAAATAGTTTGCGCTTGTCTTTCAGCTTCGATGACCTTCTGATTTTTGAGTTTCCTGAGATGTTGAGAAATTGCCGATATGGTCATTCCTAGAATATCACTCAAATCACATACACATAGTTGTTTCTCTTCATAAAGCAGGAAAAGAATTTTCAACCTGACCTTATTCCCAGCCAGCTCAAGTCCCTTTGATAAATAGTCGAAGGATTCGTGAAGCTCAAAAACTCGGCTTTTGCAGCGGTTTAGTTGTTCAACGTCCGCTTGTTGCCTAATACAAGAAATGATATCCATGAATACAAAAATAAGAAAACTTCTTATTTAAGCAAATGCTTAAATACATTTTTACTTTTGTTTTAAAAATCCAATACTCTGCAACGTCAATATCCTAAAATCAAATATTTTTACTTAGTCTGAAATTATCCTTACCTACCGTTATTTCGAATAAAATCACTTCATGTTTTTCTATTTGCTCACTTTTAAAATTCTAAATGCCCCTTGAACAACCAAGACAAAAACAATTGTTCCTATAACCAGATCTGGCGTACTGGATTCTAGCCAATGAACTAATAGGCCTGCGGCAATTACACCTAAATTAATAATCACATCATTTGAAGTAAAAATCATACTTGCTTTCATATGAGCCTCTTCTTTGCTTTTCGATTTTTGCAACAGATAAAGACAAATTCCATTCGCCATGAGGGCAAGAATTGAGACAATAATCATTGTTGAAAAATCCGGAAGCTTCTCGACTCCAAAAAATCTTCTTAATACCTCTACAAATCCGATGATCGCAAGTATGATCTGAAAATATCCAGCCCATTTAGCAATCCGCTTTTTCCTATATATTGTTCCCCCCACTGCAAATAAACTTATCCCATACACAAAGCTATCCGCAAGCATATCCAAGCTGTCGGCAACCAGCCCCATAGATTTGGAAATAATTCCTGTGGTCATTTCGATTAGAAAAAACGCAAAATTTATTGCAAGGACAGACCATAGTAACTTTTTTTGGTGAGTGTGTTCTTTAAAGACCGATTGGTCAGTCTTCTCGGTGGAAATTTTCCTCCCTCCTAAATTTAAGTCCACAACAGACTTTTCGATGGCTTCAATTTCCCCTTGATGAAAAACTGTCAGTTTCCGGTTTGGGATATCAAATTCCAAATTTTCAATACTGGAAATACCGTCCAAATTCATCCTGATAAGGTTCTCCTCCGAAGGGCAGTCCATTTTGGTTATCTCAAAGATTGTTTTTTGCATGTTGACTAGCTTATCTTTTGACAGCAAGATTTTTAAGATTTAAATATATATTATCAATCAGAACTCTTCAGATCAATGTTGATATGTTCGGTATCTATATCGCTTAAAATTGCATGAATCTTCTCTTTTATAGCACTTGAATCCGATAATAATCGAATGTCTGAAACTATAACATGTGCAGTGACCACAGCTTTTTCCTCTGTTAGCGACCATATATGTAAATGCTCAACCTCTTTAACTTTGTCCAAGCAAAGTATTTTTTGACGAAGTTCAGGGAGATTGATGTTCTTCGGAACTTTTTGAAGCAGTATTTTTAGTGCCTGTACCAGTTTATGCATAGCAAATACAAGAACAGTAAGGTTAATAACAATGGCCAGAATAGGATCCAATATTGGAACATCAAATAGCAACATGACAATGCTCCCAACAAGAACAGCAACCCATCCAAGAGCATCCTCTAAAAGATGAATCATCATAACCTGTTTGTTCATCGATTTACCGGATTTCAACTTCCAAACACCGATTCCATTTAAGGCTATACCCAAAAATGAAATGCCAAGCATCCAATATGCATCAGGGTTCTGTGGATTTATTATTCGCTCAACAGATGCATAAACTATATAGATTGATCCGAGTAATAATGTCACCGCGTTTATCATCGCACCCAATAAAGAAAACCGGGCATATCCATAAGAATATTTATCCGTACTTCCTTTCCTGGATTTCTTTTCGAAGTACCAGCCTGCACCCAGTGAAAGGCTGTCAGCAAAATCATGGAGTGAGTCTGCTAAAATAGCGATACTGCCTGAAATCAAACCACCTGTGACTTCTAACACGGTAAAGGCTAAATTCAGGAAAAAGGCTGTCCTGATATTGTTATCTTTTTTTGCCACTGACTAGCTGTTATTTTTTAATCCACTTGAATGCAGTTTCTTTTTCTGAAATATCAAAGTATTTAACTTCACCTGAACTGAAAAAACCCATTAGGTCAGACATTTTTTCTTCCCACTTTTTTTCGCCTACCATGGCCACTTTATCAAAGTCATTGGCATGTTTTGTATCAAATTTCACATCTTCCCAAAAGGCTTTCAGTTCCCATCCCTCAAAATCAACCATTTCAAAATACCATCGAATCTTAGAATGTTTGCCGAGCGCGTTCTTCAATAATGGTAATAGCTTTTTGTAATCAACTTCAGTTAATTTTCCTGAGGCTTTTGTTGCTATGATATTGTTTTCCGTTTGCTCTAGTATCTGTAGCATACTATTGTTTTTAAGTTAAAATATCCTCTCTGTATAAGTATTTATTCTATTTCATTACTGTGGCTTATTCATTTTCGCTGGTATGCCAACAGCCTTAAAGCATTTACTACAACGACTATTGTTGAACCTTCATGAATTAGCACTGCAATGCCTATAGAGGCGAATCCAAAGATCGTAGCAGGAATCAATACGCCGACTACACCTAAACTGATCCATAGGTTTTGCTTGATAATCCCCTTGGCTTTTCTACTTAGCCCAATTGCAAAAGGCAATACTTCAAGTTTATCAGCCATCAACGCAATATCGGCAGTTTCCAAAGCGACATCAGACCCTGCTGCTCCCATGGCAATACCTACGGTACTTGCAGCCATAGCCGGAGCATCATTTACCCCGTCACCCACCATGGCGATTTTGGATTCTGACTGCTTTAATTGTTTGATAGCTTCCACTTTTTCTTCAGGCAGTAAGCTTCCTCTTGCACCAGTCAGTCCGACTTCATTGGCAATTGCATCGGCGACTTTCTGGTTATCTCCGCTGAGCATGATCATTTTTTCAATCCCAATCGCCTTCAGTTCACTTAAGGTAGCTTTGGCTGATTCCCTAGGAGTGTCCATCAGCCCAATGATTCCAAGATAGTTCTCATTTTTTCTGATAAGGATAGTAGTGTTGCCGTTGGACTCCAACTCTTCAATTTTTTTGACTATCTCATCAGAAGGTTTTTTATCATCCAGAGCTTCATACAAATCCAGGTTTCCGATATAGATTTTATCCGAACCCACATTGGCCTTAATTCCTTTACCCAACACTGCTTCCAATGAATCCGCTTTGGGAATTTCTTTGCCATCCATTCGCTCTTTGCCGTCTCTAACTACCGCTTTGGCAAGTGGGTGATCGCTCAGCTCTTCCACCGCTATAGCATCTGCAAGTAATTCTTCGTTGGAAATTCCTTCCAGGGCAATCACCTCTGTGATTTTGGGTTTTCCTTCAGTGAGTGTTCCTGTTTTATCAAAAGCGATTGCAGTCAAAACGCCTAAATCTTCCAAGGGTCTCCCCCCTTTGATCAACACTCCTTTTTTGGCAGCACGGGCTATACCGCTTAATACAGCACTGGGTGTAGCAATGGCCAATGCACATGGACTCGCAGCTACCAAAACTGCCATCGCTCTATAAAAGCTTTGGCTAAAAGACTCATCAATGACCAAAAAGGCAAAGCATAGTATCACCACCAAAACCAACACTGAAGGGACAAAATACTTTTCGAACTTATCAGTGAGTAACTGAGTAGGAGACTTTTGTGCCTTTGCTTCGTTGACTAAAGTGATCAATCTTGATACGGTGGAGTCCGTGGCTAATTTTAACACCTTTATTTCCAAGGTTCCATTTCCATTTATAGTCCCTGAAAATGCACGGCTTTCCTCAGGAACATCTTTAAGAGATAATTCATTTGAATCAGCATTTTGCATAGCAACTTTGTCCACCGGAATACTCTCACCTGTGATGGGTGCCTGATTAACGGCGCTACTACCTTTGATTACTACTCCATCGGCTGCAATGCGGGTGTTGGGCTTGACTAAAATAATATCCCCAATTTTCAATTCTTCAATACCAACTTCTGTGGTAGTATTCTCATCTTTTTTCAAGGCGGTTTTGGGAGCCAGAGTAGCTAGGGACTCAATCGATTTATGTGCTTTTCCCATAGCGTAGTGCTCCAATGAATGCCCTAGGCTAAATAAAAACAACAGCAACGCACCTTCTGCCCATTCCCCAAGGATCGCAGCACCAATGGCTGCGACCAACATGAGGAAATCAATTTCAAACCCTCCTTTAAGAATAGTCTCAATTGCTTCCTTGGCAGTATAGAAGCCTCCAAAAAAATAGGCTCCTATATAAAACCCAAGACTAACCCACTGAGGAACGGACTCCATAAAACTGAGACCAAACCCGATTCCCAACAAAACACCGCAGCAAATAGAGAAAATCAATTCACTGTTTTTTCCGAATATCCCTGAATGTTCTACTTTTTCCTTTTCCATGATTTCATATACCAGTTAGCGTATTTTTCCTTTGTTTTTCAATGATGCCCACCTTCTTCTTCGCTGTTTTTAGCTTTTGAAAGCAGCGTAAAAGCTCCTTCAGTCACCAGCTTGATATCTTCATAGTTTCTAGCGGAATCCAATAATGTTACCTGAGTGAACCCATCTTCTTTATTTCCCATCATTACCTCTATCATCTCATAATCATAAGCTGGCTGTCCATTTTCATCCCGCTCCCCCAAGTAGGAAAAAATAAAATGCTTCTCACCAAAACGTACTACAGCATCATCTGGTGCTACCAACGCTTTTTCCGTAGCGATTTCTATTTTGGCAGTCACATACATTCCTGGGAGCAAATCAGTATTCTTGCTGTCAAAATGACCATGAACCGTCACTGATCTATCTTTTCTCACTCCCTTACCTACCAAAAACACATGCGCCTCTCTCCATTCTTCATCCGTATTGGCAATGTTGAATTTGATGCGTTGATCCTTCTTAATTTTAGGAATATCATTTTCATAGACAGAAAGCTCCACATGCAAATCATCTGAATTGGTTAAATCCATGATTACATCCTGCGGACTAACGTATTTGCCAATATTGGTAAAAACATCCAATACCGATCCGGATACAGGGGAATAGATGTTTACCACGGATTTAATCTCTCCTGTTTCCACTTTCTCGGGATCAAATCCGATCATTTTTAATTTTGCCCTGGATGTCTTTATCCTGGCTTCATTGGCCAGAAAATTACTTCTTGATTCTTCAAAGGTTTTTCCGGAAGCCACTTGTTCACCATACAATTTCTCCTGACGCTCGTACTCAGACTTTAAATAGGAGCTGTTAGCCAGGCTCTCTAAATAGTCCTGCTGAAACTGAATGAATTCAGGGTTTTCAATGGATACAAGCAGTTGCCCTTTTTTGACAGCATCGCCCGGAAGAAGTGTGGTGTTTTTCACAAAACCTCCATAAGGCATGGTAATGGAAATGTTATTTTGCGGTGGGACATCAATCACCCCATTCACCATAAGTTCACTTCCAATTTCCTTGAATTCCAATTTACCCAGCTCGATCCCTGTCACCTCATATTGCGTTTGAGACAGTTCTACCCTGGATTCATTTTCTTCGTGCTCTCCCTGAATTTCAACACTTTCAACTTTTGAATTACAGGAAGCTATAAAGCCTGCTATTGTTAAGGCAAATAGGCTGTTTATGATATATTTTTTCATTTTATAAGATTTTTAGAAATGGTATTATGGAATCGTGAAAGGTTAAACTCATTCTTCTATGTGACTTTTTAGTCATGCTCGATTTCATATTTTTCATTTTAATTGATACCAGATATGAATTCAATCTGAATAAGTGTCTGATTGGATTTGTCGAGCAAATCCAGATAATCAAAACTTACTGATAAACTTCTGTTTAACCCTTGAGTATATTCCACATAACCGATTGCACCGCTTTGGAAGCCTCTTTGAGATTGATTTAGAATGAGTTCGGCCTGGGGCAGAGCATTGGCTTCATAAAAAGCCAAACTTGTCTGGTATTTTTCGTAATCCAGAAGTAAAGAGGCCAAGTGATTTTCAAGCTCGTTGGTAAATGCCGCTTCCTCCTGTTCAGCTTCAGCTATCCTTATGGATTTGGATTTAATGGTTGCGGACTGCGATTTCAGGCTGAAAATCGGAATTGCCAACCCAACCTGAAAACCATCGAATCGATCTTTAGAGGTGAAAAATTCCGGATTACCGGCCATAGTTTCACCCGGGCCATTAAAGGATTGATTGAAATACCCCAGTTTAATATCAGGCATCAACCGTGATTTTTCCACTGACTTTTCCTTTTCTGCAATTGCAATCTGTTGCTGAACCCAGGTTAGTGTTGGATTACCATCCACGCTTAATGAAGTTAAGGACACCTCAGAAAGCTTTTGCTCAAGCTTACCCAAATTAGGTTCGATAGCAGCATCTGAGTTTAAAAGCATTTTCAGCCTTCTCAAGTTGATCTCAACATCTGCCTGATTCTGTGCCAATAATGCTTCAATTTCAGCCACCTGTGCTTCAGCAGTTGCCTTTTCAAGCAGGTTGGTTTCCCCTGCCTCAAAGCGTAAGGTGGCAGCTGATGCAAACCGGGAATAAATACTATCCTGTCTAAGGAGCAGAATTCCCTTTTCCTTTGCTGCCCATAACGCATACCAAGTTGACTTTACAGCTCTGATGAGTTCATTTTTACTCATTTCAACGGCCAATTCACCTGAAGTTACTTTGGCCTCAGCCAGTCCATTTTGTCTGCTATAAGTAGTCGGAAATTCAAAGGTTTGTGAAACTGAAAAGCGGGAATCGTTGGTAAATGCACTGTTAGTCTGACCATACTCTATATCCACAGCAGTTTTGCCAATATTCCAGCTAGCGCCCTTTAAAGCCCGCTTCTGCTCCAGCCTTAGTGCTTCTGCTTTTACGTTGGGATTATTTTCAAGCGCCAGATCTATTGCCTGATCCAGGGAAGAAACCTGTTGGATTTCCTGTGCTAAAGTTGGGATACTTATAAAAGCTAGCAAGGTGATAGTGAGCAATCCTATCTTTCGGGTGGATTTCCTGAATCCTTTTTCAAAATAGTAATACAAAACAGGCAGAACCACCAAAGTCAGAATCGTGGCAGTGATCAGTCCTCCGATAACTACTGTAGCCAATGGTTTCTGAACCTCTGCCCCACTTGAAGAAGAGAGCGCCATAGGCAAAAAGCCTAAGGATGCTACAGAAGCAGTCATAATCACGGGTCTCAGTCTGGTGCGTGTACCTGAATAGATCCGCTCAAATACGTCCGTGATGCCTTCTTTTTTCAGATGGTTAAACTCAGCTATCAGCACAATACCATTGAGTACCGCTACACCGAAAAGTGCGATAAATCCTATTCCTGCTGAAATACTAAAAGGCATCCCTCGCAACGTCAAAGCAAAAATTCCCCCAATGGCAGAAAGCGGTATCGCAGTAAAAATCAGAATACTTTGCTTTATTGACCCGAAGGTGAAAAATAACAATACAAAGATCAGCAATAGTGCCAGTGGAACCGCAACCCCCAACCGCTCTTTCGCTTCAATCAGATTCTCAAACTGCCCACCGAACGTCACAAAATAACCAGATTCAAAAGTAACAGCATTTGCTATTTTGCTTTCAATTTCGTCGACGATACTTTCCACATCCCTATTTCTCACATTGAATGCCACCACAATTCTCCGCTGGGTATCGTCCCGCTGAATCTGGTAAGGTCCTTCTTTCACGGAGACTTCTGCAACTTGATATAACGGGATCTGATCCCCATTTGCCCGGGCTATAAATAGGTTCCGGACATCCTCCAGTTCATTTCTTTTGTTCTGGTCAAGTCTGATCACTAAATCAAATCTCTTTTCGCCTTCGTAAACTTTCCCAGCGGAAGCCCCGGCAAAAGCTGCCTGGATCGAGCGGTTTACTTCTTTGATGCTTAAGCCATATTTTGCCAATTGTGCCCGTTTATAGTCGATGACAATCTGGGGCACACCTGTCACTTCCTCTATGTAAATATCTTCTGCTCCTTCCACTCCTCTGGCTATCTGACCTATCTGATTGGCATATTGAGAAAGCTGGTCTAATTCCTCCCCATAAATTTTTATGGCAACATCTTGCCGGACACCGGACATCAATTCATTGAACCGCATTTGTATTGGCTGTTGAAACCCAAAGTTCACTCCCGGCAAAACAGCTAATGCTTCAGACATTTTATTCGCCAGATCTTCCCGGTTCGTGGCAGATGTCCATTCGCCTTTATCTTTTAGGATAATCATCATATCAGCTGCCTCTACAGGCATTGGATCTGTTGGAATTTCACCAGCTCCTATTTTGGAGACTACCTCTACTACTTCAGGAAACTGATCCAAAAGTATCTTTTCAGCCTGGGTGGTTGCCTTAATGGTATTCTGAAGGGAGGAACCGGTAACCACACGGGTTTCCACTGCAAAATCCCCTTCTTCCAGGGTAGGAATAAACTCACCTCCCAATCTTGAAAAAACCCAACCTGATACCACCAATAATACCAGTGCCACACTTAGTACAACCCCTCTATGATGCATAGCCCAACGGATAGAAGGATCATAAAAACCATGGAAAAAACTCATGATTTTGTCAGAAATATTCGGCTTGTTACTCAGCTTTTTACTCAGAAAAAGAGCTGAGATCATCGGTACATAGGTAAGAGACAGAATAAAAGCACCCAATATAGCAAAGGCTACTGTCTGCGCCATAGGCCTGAACATTTTTCCTTCTGTGCCAACTAATGCCAAGATGGGCAAGTAAACAATGAGGATGATGATCTCCCCAAAAGCGGCAGAATTTCGGATCTTGCTGGCCGAAAGAAATACCTCATCGTCCATCTCTAACTGTGTCAGTTTTCTTTCCTTTTTGACTAACCCAAGATGATGCATCGTCGCCTCAACAATGATAACAGCCCCATCCACAATCAGCCCGAAATCTATAGCACCCAGACTCATTAAGTTTCCTGAAACCCCAAACAAATTCATCAGGGTGAAAGCAAATAATAAGGCTAAAGGAATTACTGAAGCCACAATCAAACCCGCCCTCAGATTGCCCAGTAACAGCAAAAGGACAAAAATAACGATCAGTGCCCCTTCGATGAGGTTCTTGCTCACAGTACCTATTGCGTTAATAACCAGCTTGGAACGGTCTAGGAAAGGCTCAATGGTAACCCCCTCAGGAAGTGTTTTTCTGATCTCATCAATTTTAGCTTTAACATTATCAATGACTTCTGCAGAATTTTCACCTTTCAGCATCATTACTATGGCACTGACTACTTCACCTTCACCATTTCTGGTAGTCGCTCCATAGCGGACAGCATTCCCTAGCTGTACTTTAGCTACATCTTTTATCAGGACGGGAATACCGTTTTCGTTCACTCGCACTGGGATATTATTGATATCTTCAAAAGATCCAACAAGGCCTTCACTTCGTATGAATAGGGCTGTTAGGTTTTTCTCAATGTATGCACCTCCGGTATTTTCATTGTTATCTTCAAGCGCCTTAAAAATATCAGCTATCGAGACATTCAAAGATTTCAATCTATCAGGTTCAATCGCTATTTCGTATTGCTTGAGGTATCCCCCGAAACTGCTCACATCTGCAACACCAGGTGTCCCAAGCAGCTGTCTTCTTACTATCCAATCCTGAATAGTCCGGAGCTCTCTTGCATCGTACTTATCCTCATAGCCAGGTTCTACACCGACTACGTATTGATAAATCTCACCAAGACCTGTAGTGATAGGAGCCATCCCGGGAGCTCCAATATCCGGAGGAATCTGCTCTTTGACTTCGGACATTCGTTCATTGACCTGTTGTCTTGCCCAATAGACATCCACATTTTCCTCAAATACGATAGTAACTACAGAAAGCCCGAAACGGGAAAAGCTTCGGATCTCTTCGATATCAGGAATTGTGGCCATCGTGATTTCAATGGGGAAGGTAATTAAACGCTCTACCTCCTCAGCAGCCAGTGAGGGAGAGGTGGTGATTACCTGTACTTGATTATTGGTAATATCAGGAACTGCATCGATGGGAAGCTTGGTGAGTGAATACACTCCCACAATGACCAATCCTATGGTAAGTAGCCCGATAATCAGTTTATTTTTAACTGAAAACCGGATTATATTATCCAGCATAAGGAATTAATTTTTATGTAATAAAATGGAAATGGGCTCAGGGGCCCTTAGAAAAAACCGCGCACAACAGACCTAATCAGTTTAGTGAAAAGAGCTGAACGAAAAGGGTAAATATGGTGTAAAGCGGGAAATTTAGCTCCGAGGAGGTTGAAAGAGTTCACCTAAAACTGGTGAAGTAAAAAGAAAGGTATAGTAAGTTTCTGGCTCTACTTTCTCATTAAAAGTCCGGACTACAGAAAAATCATTTATTGAAGAGAAATAGATGGGAGCGTGTGAACAGGTATGATTGCCATGAAAAGGTAAATTTTCATGACTTTCTTCATCATGGCTGGTATTGTTTGATCCATGATCAATATAATCTTCTACTACGAATTCAAATACGGAGTCGTCATGCAAAACTTTATGCTCTCCAAAATGTGAAAGCAAAAACGGGATTTTCTGAATCTGACAACATAGATCGAAATTCATCGATAGCATCCCCAAAAGGAGCAAAGCAATAAAAGATCTGTTTCTTATCAGTTTCATATTCTGCAAATCTATGAAATAAAGTAGTGCAAGGCTATTGCACAAAATCGCTAATCCCAGATTCAAGTGATGAGGTATAGCTACGACCCAATCTGAGCAAGGGAGGAATTTTTTTTGTCTTTTTTTATAAGCGGTAACCTTATCTGGATTATTACGTGTCCTAGAATTCAATTGGATTTATTTTCATTCTCATGTGAAAAGCCTATAATTGTAATAGTGAAGAAATCATTTTCCATAGTTTTAGCATTCTTACTTCTTTTCGCAAACATCGGTTTGGCGAAGAGCAGCCATATATGCATGGGATCTGAGATGTTAAATGCAATTGGCCTTTCAGCAAAAAATTTGGATTGCGGAATGAAACATCAATCGGAATCTCCTTCGAGTGATCAAGGAGATTTAAGCAATGCTGATGAATGCTGCCAAAATAGTTTTGAACTCATTCACAATGACAGTGATCAGAATCTTAAAGTAATAAACCTCGACGCTGCCCAACTTATTTTTGTAGCAGCTTTCACACAAACATTCATTTTTGGAATAGATCCAGTTCCTACAACTGAATATTCCAACGTATTTATTTCTCCCCCTGCGATTGATAAGGACTATACTGTTTTTTTTCAATCTTTCTTGATTTAATCCGGATAGGTAAACTTAGGTCTTACAGACCGCCTTTTTCTATGAGCTCAATTGCTTGTAGCAAAGTTTATCCAGTATTCCATTTTCTTAGGATTATTTCATGCTTAACTCAATTATCAAGTATTTTCTTGAAAACAAATTAGTTACAGTTCTTTTGCTTATCGCTTTGATAGCTTGGGGAATTGTGACAGCTCCCTTCGGTTGGAAAGTAGGTTCTCTTCCATCAGATCCTGTCCCCGTTGATGCCATTCCTGACATTGGCGAAAACCAACAAATTGTTTTCACCCAATGGCCAGGTAGATCTCCACAGGATATTGAGGATCAAATCTCCTACCCACTTACTACCTATCTATTAGGAATTCCTGGAGTAAAGTCCATCCGTAGCTCTTCTATTTTCGGCTTTTCCAGCATATACATCATCTTCAATGAAGACACAGAATTCTATTGGTCTAGATCAAGAATCCTGGAAAAACTCAGTTCATTACCTGCAGGATTGCTTCCAGAGGCAGTTCAGCCGGGACTGGGTCCTGACGCCACTGCTTTAGGCCAGGTATATTGGTACACACTGGAAGGAAGAGATGAGCAAGGCAATCCGACCGGAGGATGGGATCTTCACGAGATAAGGACTGTTCAGGACTTCTTTGTTAAGTATGGCTTAAACGCCGTGGAAGGCGTTTCGGAAGTGGCTTCAATCGGTGGATTTGTACAGGAATATCAGGTAGATGTAAATCCCGACGCGCTTAAAGCCTATAATATTCCCTTGATGAAAGTCATGGAGGCAGTTAAGCAATCCAATAGGGACGTAGGTGCCAAAACCATAGAAATCAACCAAGCAGAATATTTAGTGCGCGGTTTGGGCTATATCAAAAAGGTAGAGGACTTAGAAGAGGCGGTGGTTGCCGTGGAACAAAACGTTCCGATCCGGATAAAAGACATTGGCGTGGTAAGCCTAGGACCAGCCAACAGAAGAGGACTTTTAGATAAAGACGGAGCTGAGGTAGTCGGCGGTGTAGTAGTCGCGCGATACGGATCTAATCCTCTTCAGGTCATCAACAATCTGAAAGAGAAAATCACAGAAATAGCTCCTGGCCTCCCAAAAAAGACCTTAGCCGATGGTCGTATTAGCCAGCTGACCATTGTTCCATTTTACGATAGATCTACACTGATTCAGGAAACCCTAGGCACCTTGGAGGAGGCGCTTTCTTTGGAGATTCTGATTACTATTCTGGTTGTGATTGTGATGGTCTATAACCTGCGAGCATCTATTCTGATTTCAAGCTTATTACCAATTGCAATTCTGATGGTTTTTATAGCGATGCGCTATTTTGGGGTAGATGCAAATATTGTAGCTCTTTCTGGAATAGCTATCGCCATCGGTACGATGGTGGATTTGGGGATAATCCTTTCAGAAAACATTATCAAGCACATCGATGAAGCTCCTCCAGAGCAGAAGTTGGTCACGACCATTTACAAAGGATCATCAGAAGTAGCCACTGCAATCCTTACCGCTGTGTCCACCACTATTGTGAGTTTTATTCCGGTTTTCACAATGGAGGCTGCCGAGGGGAAATTATTTGGACCTTTAGCCTATACCAAGACTTTTGCACTTATAGCAGCATTGATCGTATCCTTGTTTATTCTGCCCATGTTGGCTCATGTGTTCTTTGGTTTCAAAATCAAAAATCAGCGATATAAGCTTCTAGGAAATGGATTATTACTAATTCTAGGAGTAGGCGCACTGATTTACGGCTACACTTGGGCAGGAATTATTTTGTTACTATTTGGCATTATTTCCTTCGCCAAATTCTATGTAGAGAAAGAGTCTATAGAAATCCCAAAGCGCATACGCCCTATTTATAACCAACTTGAAATTATTCTGGCAATAGGTGGTGTGGTTTGGTTATTAGCGACGTATTGGTTGCCACTTGGTGCTTCACGTTCTCTATTCTCCAATGTCTTGTTCGTCGCCATTCTAGTGAGTTTGATATTGGGGGCATTCACCCTTTTGGAAAACAATTACAAACGTGTATTAACCTGGTGCCTGGATCACAAAGCAATCTTCCTGCCTATACCGGCAGTCTTGATTCTCTTTGGAGCTACGGTTTGGCTTGGGTTTAATACCACTTTTGGATTAATCCCAAAGACCACCAATCTGGTTGGCTGGGATATTCAATCCAGTAAGCCTTGGTCTAGTCTAACGCATACTTTCCCAGGTATGCAAAAGGAATTTATGCCTTCCCTGAATGAAGGTAGCTTCCTGCTGATGCCAACCGCCATGCCGCATTCCGGCATTGCTTATAACAGAAAAATCATCGGCCAACTGGATATGCTGCTGACCAATATTCCTGAAGTAGATCTCACGGTCGGAAAACTTGGTAGAGCTGAATCAGCTTTGGATCCGGCACCGATCTCTATGTATGAGAATATCATTAATTATAAACCAGAATATCTTCTCAATGCAAAGGGCCATAAACAGCGGTTTAAAACTGACAAGGAAGACCGATTCATTTTTTCCACGGGAGATACCCTTTCCAACCAAGATGCAATCGCACAAAATAAGCCTGCCAAAAACTTAATTCCTGACGAGGAAGGCATGTATTTCCGAAACTGGCGGGAACACATCAAATCTCCAGATGATATATGGAAAGAAATCATCGCAGTTACCAAAATACCGGGAATCACTTCCGCTCCTAAATTACAACCGATAGAAACCAGATTGGTCATGCTCCAAACAGGTATGCGAGCACCAATGGGTATTAAAGTATATGGGCCTGATTTGCAGACTATCGAGAACTTTGGAATACAACTGGAAAACATCCTGAAGCAAGTTCCATCAGTCAAAGAGGAAGCAGTTTTCGCAGATAGAATCGTGGGAAAACCTTATCTGCATCTAAATATCAACCGAGAAAAAATCGCGCGATTTGGACTGACGATAGAAAATGTGCAGCAAACTATAGAAACGGCTATTGGTGGCATGAACATAACCACTACAGTAGAAGGCAGAGAGCGTTTTCCTGTGCGTGTTCGCTATCCAAGAGAATTGCGCGATGACCCTGAAAGTTTGGCTAAGATCTTTGTTCCAACTCCTACCGGAGCTCAAATCCCTTTAGGGCAACTCGTGGATTTTGAGTACAAACGTGGCCCTCAAGCCATCAAAAGCGAGGAGACTTTCTTGGTCGGTTATGTGCTTTTTGACAAAAGAGACGGGGATTCTGAGGTGACTGTGGTTGAAGATGCACGACAGTTGATCCAAAGCAAAATTGATTCAGGGGAGCTGGATGTGCCCGCAGGAATCACCTACAAGTTTTCTGGTAGCTATGAAAATCAGGTTCGTGCTGAGAAACGGCTGAGTATCATCGTTCCGGCAGTATTGGCTATTATCTTTTTGATTCTGTATTTCCAATTCAAATCAGTCACTACTTCCCTGATGGTATTCACTGGAATAGCCATGGCATTCAGTGGTGCATTTATCACACTTTGGTTTTATGGACAAGGATGGTTTGCTGATTTTGATCTCTTCGGTACCAATATGCGAGACCTGTTCCAAGTTCACCAGATCAATCTAAGTGTAGCAGTCTGGGTGGGATTCATTGCACTATTTGGTATTGCCACTGATGATGGAGTGTTAATGGCCACATATCTGGATCAAAGTTTTGAACGAAATAAAACTGATACTCCACAAGGAATACGAATGGCTATTGTGGAAGCTGGTCAGCGAAGAATCAAGCCCGCCGTGATGACTTCAGCTACCACAATCATTGCATTGCTTCCGATTTTAACCTCTTCTGGAAGGGGATCGGACATCATGATTCCTATGGCTATTCCAGCCTTTGGAGGAATGATCGTAGCGGCTATCACCTACTTTATTGTACCAGTTCTTTACTCCATTCGGGAAGAACGAAAACTTAAAAAAAGCTGAAAATGAGAACTTTCACACTTTCCTTTCTTTTGCTCCTGGGGATGAGTTTCTCAGCTGCTTCGCAAAGCTTAGAAGACTATTTTCTAGTGGCCGCCGAAAACAATCCGGGGCTTCAAGCCAAATACAAGGCATTCGAAGCTGCCATGGAAAAAATATCACAAGTTGGCTCATTACAAGATCCTAATCTGTCATTTGGATATTTTGTATCACCAGTGGAAACCCGTGTGGGGCCGCAACAAGCCCGTTTTTCCTTAACTCAGATGTTCCCTTGGTTTGGCACCTTACGTGCACAAGAAGATGTAGCATCCTTAATGGCTGAAGCGAAGTATCAGGAATTCTTGGATGCTAAAAACCAGCTATACAATCAATTGGCGGCAGTCTATTATCCTCTGCTTGAGACCCACGAGTTAATAGCTATTGAGGAAGAAAATCTGAGAATTTTAGAAACCTACTATTCACTTGCTACTTCCAAATTAGAAAATGGACAAGGTTCGCTAGCCGATGCACTACGAGTAGATATCATGATTCAGGCATCCAAGACGAACGTAGAGGTGCTTAAGATGAAAATAAAAGGAAGCAATTCCTGGTTCAATTCCCTCCTTGCCAAGTCTCATGATTCTCCAGTAGAGATCTCAGAAAAGCTGGAAATATCGGCTGCTGACAGGATGATTTCTCCTGATTCTATTCACACAAATCCATTGCTGGAGAGCGTTGATCTGAAAATTCAAGCCAGTGAAGCCTCTGTGCTGGTTGCCCAAAAACAAGGAATGCCAAAGCTGGGAGCTGGAGTGGATTATGTCCTGGTCGGAGAAAGAACAGATGTCGTTATGGCGGACAATGGCAAGAATGTCTTGATGCCTATGATCACGATGAGTCTTCCGATTTTCAGAGCAAAATACAAGGGAGCTCAGAAGGAGGCAGAACTAATGCAGGAATCTTACAAACTGGAAAAGGAAGAGCTGAGCAACAAGCTCTATGGCTCCTATTACCGCTATTCTTCCGATATGCAAATCCAGGAAGATTTGATCAGCCTCTATGACAAGCAAGTGGTGACTTCGGAACAAACGTTAGAGTTGCTTTACAATGGCTACAGCAATTCTGGAAGAGACTTCGAAGAGGTATTGAGAGTACAACAACAATTACTTGAATTCCAAAAAATGAAATTAAAAGCCATGGTGACTTACAAGACTTCCCTGGCACAAATCAATTATCTAACCGCTAAAACCTACTAATTATGAAAAGCAAAAGCTATGTAAAATTCGCAGCAATGATGGCAGTTTCATTCGTCATTATGTATGCAGTCATGTTTTTGAATGCAGATCTTTTCGAGCATGTGATGCTCAGCACCACCAGAACCTACATGACTATTTTGATGGTGGCGCCCATGGCCATCTCTATGATGTTATTTATGTGGGGAATGTACGAAAACAAAAAAGCCAATTACCTGATCCTAGGCTCCGCGCTGATCATCTTCATAGGCACATTGACTATGCTAAGAAATCAGACTTTGATCGCAGATGTGCAGTGGATGAAAGCAATGATCCCACATCACTCTTCAGCAATCATGGTAAGCCAAAAAGCGAATCTTCAAGATCCAGAGGCTCAGAAACTGGCGCAAGATATCATTGAGGCCCAAAAGCGGGAAATAGCCCAGATGCAGGATATGATCAAAAGACTGGAGGCTAAAAAGTAATAAGATATGATAAAGCTAAACCAATTACCTCATCTAATCACATTGCTTTCCCTTATGGTTGTAACCATTGCGACTGGTTATTCCCAAGAGATACCGACGGATACTTCGACCTATACACTTACTTTAAAGCAAGCAATGGTCTCGAAGGCAGGAAAGCCTGTCGCTGCAATGACGGTAAATGATGGAATTCCCGGGCCAACTCTGCGATTTAAAGAAGGAGGCTATGCTGTAATCTATGTCAAGAATGAAATGGACGAAGAGACTTCTGTGCATTGGCATGGCATCTTATTGCCAAATTTCTTCGATGGAGTACCCTATTTGACAACACCCCCCATCAAGCCGGGTGAAACTCAGAAATATGAGTTCCCACTGAAACAAGCTGGCACCTATTGGTATCATTCCCATACCATGCTCCAGGAACAAAGTGGAGTGTATGGTTCTATTGTGATTGAACCTAAGGAGGAAACATTATCCTATGATTCAGAATTAGTGATTGTTCTTTCTGATTGGACTAATCAAAAACCCCAAAACGTATTACGGAATCTCAAGCGCGGTAACGAATGGTACAATATCAAAAAAGGAACTGCAACTCCTTTGAATCAGGTGATTAGTCGAGGCGGATTTGGTGCCCAGCTTAATTTTTGGAAACAACGAATGGAAAGTGCGGATATCGCAGATATCTATTACAATGCATTCTTGAATAATGGGGAAACCACTACTGAATATCCAGATTTTAGCCCTGGAGAAAAAGTGCGTGTGCGTTTCATCAATGGTTCAGCTTCCTCTCAGTTCTGGCTGACTTTCGGAGGTAAGGATCCATTACTTGTCTCAGCCGATGGCCTGGACGTGGTGCCTATCGCTCACAATAAAACTTTTATCGCTATAGCAGAAACCTATGATTTTATAGTTACGATCCCACAGCAGGGCAAATTGGAAATCCGTGCTACTGTGCAAGATGGTTCTGGACAAACTTCCACCTTCTTAGGAAAGGGAGATATTATTTCTGCTCCTGATGTTCCCCGACCCGATAAAATAGATATGATGATGAAAATGGCGAAAATGGACATGAAAATGGGTGCTCCTGCTATGAAATTTAAGCCATCTGAGGAGGATCCCAAAGAAATGATGGACAAGTGGGGAATGCAGATGGGTGATGAAATGAATATGGGTGAAATGGATCATTCAAAAATGAATTCCACAGACATGGGCACGGATCATTCCCAAATGATGGACAAGAAAAATCGCACTGATTCTACTAGTAAACCTTCTACGAAAAGCATGGACCATTCCAACATGAACCATAATGATCCCATGGATAATTCGATGCAGATGAATGACAAGATAGAAATGGGGACATCAATGGATAAAACACCGGGCATGGACATGTTTGCTGAGTACAATTATGACTACCTCAAGTCCCCTGAGAAGACCAGCTTTCCCACCGGCCGACCTGTTAATGAAGTACTACTGAATCTTACAGGAAATATGTGGAGATATATATGGAGTATGAATGGAGTCCCTCTTTCAGAAGCTGATAAGATCAAAATTGAAAGTGGAAAAGTAACTCGAATTACTTTAAACAATCTTACGATGATGCATCATCCCATGCACCTACACGGGCATTTCTTCCGGGTGATCAATGATAAAGGAGAATATTCACCGCTAAAGCATACCGTAAATGTACCTCCAATGCAAAAGATCACTATAGAATTTGAAGGGACTGAGGAAGGTGATTGGTTTTTCCATTGTCATGTTCTCTATCACATGATGGGTGGTATGGCACGCGTGTTCTCTTACGACACCCCACGTGATCCAAGATTGAAAGGCTTTCCTTTAAAAAAACTCCTCCATGAAACAGACGACCTATTTAATTGGGGGACGGCAGAAGTTTCTTCTCAAATGCTCGGACTGAACCTGATGTCATCCAATATCAGAAATCAACTGAACCTGAACTTAGAATATGGATACAACCAGAATTTTGAGGCAGAAGTAAGTTACGAGCGATACCTCTATGATTATTTCAGAGTCTTTGCCGGGGTAAACATGGAAAATGAAATCGAAAAAAGCCTGGATGAAATCAGCACAACGGCCGTGATCGGTATTCGATTCCTAACTCCATACCTATTCAATCTCGATGTAAGAATGGACAGTAAGCTGAGACCAGAATTCCGGATAAGCAGAGAGATTATGGTCTTCCCTCGCACCACCATCTTCGCAAATTATGAATATCAAATGGATTTTGGGTGGACTGATACCCTTCCTGAATCCGGAGAAAACTCAAATTATAAGGGAGAAACTACTTGGTCTGCCGGAGCTAGCTATATCCTTTCCAGAAATTTCTCATTGATGGGACTTTATGATAACCGTTTCGGTGCTGGTGGGGGCTTAACTGTCAGATTTTAAGCATTCAATTAAAACTAAAAGAGCTACACTATGGATCATTCACATCACAGCAGTACGCAACATGCCTCTCCTCATAAGGAAAAGCATGAAATGAAAGGAATGGAAGGACATGATCACAGCATGCATCATATGCATATGATCGAAGATTTCAAAAAACGATTTTGGATTTCATTAGTGATCACCTTACCAATAGTAGTCCTTGCACCGATGATTCAGAGCCTTGTAGGGTATGAATTCAGATTTGACGGTGATAGATACCTACAGTTTGCACTTTCATCAATAGTCTTTTTTTACGGTGGCTGGCCTTTCTTAATCGGCATGGTCGATGAATTGAAAAAGAGGAAACCAGGTATGATGACCCTGATAGCATTGGCTATTTCGGTAGCCTACTTCTATAGCTCCGCAGTGGTATTTGGCTTATCAGGAAAAATGTTCTTTTGGGAGCTCGTCAGTTTAATCGACATCATGTTGCTGGGGCATTGGATAGAAATGAAATCTGTTATGGGCGCATCAAATGCCTTGCAAGAACTTGCAAAGATGATGCCCTCCGAAGCAAGGAGAATTAAGGACAATGGAGAATCCGAAGATGTACCCATTGCAGAGCTAAAGTCTGGAGACACCATTCTGGTGAGGCCAGGTGAGAAAATCCCAGCTGACGGACAGGTTCTCGAAGGAAGCAGTCATGTAAATGAATCCATGCTTACCGGGGAGTCCAAGCCTGTAGCCAAGCAAAAAGACGATGAAGTAATAGGTGGGTCAGTAAATGACAACGGTGCGCTGAAAATAATGGTGAAGCACACCGGTGAAGATTCGTATCTGTCCAAAGTAATCGGGTTGGTGACAGAAGCGCAAAAGACAAAGTCAAACACCCAAAATTTAGCAGATAAAGCAGCGGGATGGTTATTTTACATCGCTTTGGCAGCTGGGATTATCACGCTGGTAGTATGGTTAAGTTTAGAAAAAGACTTCAATTATGCGCTGGAGCGAATGGTAACTGTTATGATAATCTCCTGTCCCCACGCATTGGGACTGGCAGTACCATTGGTCGTTGCGATTTCCACCTCTGTATCGGCCAAGCATGGCTTATTGATTCGCAACAGGACAGCTTTTGAAAACTCTAGAAAACTGACCACCATCATATTTGATAAGACTGGAACCTTGACAAAGGGGGAATTTGGAGTGACTCGATTCAAAAGTGTAAATGCAGAAACTGACGATCAAGAATTACTTGCCATCGCAGCTGCTCTTGAAAATAATTCTGAGCATCCTATAGCTGCTGGAATAGTTAGGAAATCCAAAGAACTAGATCTGAAACTTGACAAGGCAGAAAACTTCCAGAATATCACTGGAATGGGTATAGAAGCTAATCTCAATGAAAAAGAAATCAGCATTTTAAGCCCTGGAGGATTAAAACAAAAAGGAATCGAACAACCAGAAGGAGCTTTTAAAACAGAAGACGAAACTGTGGTTTTTGTTCTTTCGGATGAAAAACTAATCGGCTTCATCGCATTGGCAGATGAAATTCGAGAGGAATCCAAAGAGGCAATAGATACCCTCAAAAAGCAAGGGATAAAAGTTCTTATGGCAACAGGGGACAATGAAATAGTTGCAAAGGCTGTAAGTGAAACGCTGGGTTTGGATGGCTACTATGCCGAGGTAATGCCAGAAGACAAGCAAAAGATTATTAAAAACCTTCAGGGGAAAGGTGAATTCGTCGCAATGACCGGAGATGGAGTGAATGATGCACCTGCTTTGGCTCAGGCAGATGTGGGAATCGCAGTGGGCTCAGGAACTGACGTTGCTGCTGAAACTGCCGATATCATTTTGGTCAATAGTAATCCAAAAGACATTGCCAATTTAATCCTTTTCGGGACGGCCACTTACAGAAAAATGATGCAGAATATCTGGTGGGCGGCAGGCTACAATATCGTGGCAGTACCTCTGGCTGCAGGAGTATTAGCAGGTGTAGGAATTATTCTTAGCCCTGCAATCGGTGCAGCTTTGATGAGCCTCAGTACTGTGATCGTAGCACTTAACGCACAATTATTAAAAAGACAAATTAAATCCTAAATAAACGTGCTTTACTTATAATTCCCTGTGAGCAACTAAATCAATTAAGTAACCAATTTAAAATTCAAAATTATGAAAACTCAAAAATCAATTTTATCGCTGGCACTCATTGCCGGACTGGCAATTTCCCTTATCGCCTGTGGAGAGAAAAAACTAGATGACCACGCTGAAGGATCAGAAGAACATAACCATAAGGCTATGTCTGAAACTATGGAAAATATGGATCAAGAAATGACCATGGCCGGAACTGCTTCTAAAACAGAACTTATTAACGAATACTTGGAAATTAAGAAAGCTCTAAGTGCCAACAACAAAGAGGATGCTGCCAAAGCAGCATCCAAACTTGCTGAAAATGCCAAAACGATCTCTTTCGATCAGGTATCTACTGATAATAAAACAACTGTAAATGAAATTCTTGAAGTTATTCAAAAACACAGCGAACACATTGCCAAAAGTGAAATGGATCATCAGATTGAACATTTTCAGGCCATGGGTAAGGATTTTGAAGATCTACTGGCCATTGTAGGTTCGGACAGAAAACTTTATGAGCAATACTGCCCAATGTACAATAATAATGAGGGGGGTATGTGGCTGAGTGATTCAGAAGAAATTGTTAATCCTTTGTTTGCTGGAAAGATGCAAACCTGTGGTTCTGTTAAAAAAGTAATTGACGTCGGGTGAAAAAGGCAACCTTGGTTTACTTGTTTATACTCATAATTGTATTGGTGGGAATTCAATTCATTCCCACCAACCACAATCCAAACATACCTGCAGGTCCAGATGACTTTCTGATTCTCAATAATACCCCAGTCCAGATAGGAAAGATGCTTAAAACATCGTGCTACAACTGTCATAGTGAACAGATCAACTACCCTTGGTACAGTAATTTTCAGCCAGCAGGCTGGCTATTAGATAAGCATATCCGAGAGGGAATGGCAGAGTTAAATTTCTCAGAATTTGGTAATCTATCTGGGCGGATGAAAAAGATGAAATTGGAAAGTATGATCAAACAAATTGAGCAAGAAAAAATGCCTATCCCTTCTTATACACTGATTCACAGAGAGGCAATATTGTCTGATTCTGAACGGAATGAGCTTACAACTTATTTAAAAACTCTGAATTAACCCTAAAATCTACATATGGAGAGGCCTCTTGGGTAGATTAAAAATAGATCGCAAAAATGAAAAATATACTCAACAACAAGCTTGTAATGCTTGTCACCGTATTGGTGGTAGGAATAGCTGTAGGCTGGCTGACTAAACCAGATACAGCTCCGAACATGGAAGCGGATGAACATGATCATGTAGAATCGATTGCAGGAATCCCTATTACGTACACATGCTCCATGCATCCTCAGATAAGACAGAATGAACCAGGTGATTGCCCTATCTGTGGAATGGATTTGATCCCTCTGGAAAATGAAAATGCAGAAGCTGACCCAATGGCTATCACAATGTCTCCTACTGCTATGCAATTGGCAGGAATCCAATCATTGGTCGTTGGAAATTCTTCAAGTGACAAGTCAATAAGGCTCAATGGAAAGATCCAAACTGATGAACGCCAAAACTATACCCAGTCAGCCCATATTTCTGGGAGAATAGAAAATCTGACAGTCAACTTTACAGGAGAGTATGTTAAAAAAGGTCAGACTTTAGGACAACTCTATTCTCCGGAATTGGCTACAGCTCAGGAGGAATTGTTTCAGGCTCAGAAAATTAAGGATTCTCAGCCTGCACTTTTCGCTGCTGCAAAATCAAAACTGAAAAACTGGAAATTAACAGATGGTCAAATTGATCAAATTCTGGCAACAGGAAAAGTAACTGAACAGGTACCAATTTTAGCTAATGTTTCTGGATACGTAACTGAGAAAATGGTGAATCTGGGTGATTATGTAAACCGTGGAGAGCCTATCTATCAGATCGCTGATCTCAGCAAAGTTTGGGTGCTATTTGATGTCTATGAGTCAGAATTACAATGGATTAATAAAGGTGATGAGATTGAATTTACTGTGCAGTCACTTCCAGGAGAGACTTTTACAGGAAAGGTTAGCTACATAGACCCCATAGTCGATCCTCAGACTAGAGTTGCGAAAGCAAGGCTGGAACTGAGCAATTCTAACCTGAAGTTCAAGCCGGAGATGTTTGTTTCAGGAAAAGTTGAGAGTGAAGGTTCCTCAAAGGATAATAGCATTGTGGTGCCAAAAACTGCGGTAATGTGGACTGGAACCCGTTCAGTAGTATACGTTAAGACAGCTACAAATCAGTCCGTAACCTTCCAACTTAGAGAAGTAACTCTAGGCCCGGCTCTGGGGGATCATTATCAAATAGAATCCGGGTTATTGCCAGGAGAAGAAATAGCAGTGAATGGCACATTCAGTATAGATGCCGCTGCCCAATTGGCAGGAAAACCAAGCATGATGAGTCCTGATGGAGGTGCAGCAATGTCTGGGCATAATCATGGCGGTATGGCAATGCCTGTTTCAAATACCTCAGCTACTGCAAATCCAGAATTCATATCTCAAGATGCTAAAAATGAGTTAAAGCCTCTTTTTGATAGCTATTTTGAGTTAAAAGATGCCTTGACCCAAGATAAGTTAACAACCTCTTTGAACTCCGCAAGGAAAATGAAATCGATCATTTCAAAAGTAAACATGAGCAAATTTAAAGGTGAATCCCATATGAGTTGGATGAAATATGAAAACAACCTTAAAACCCATCTTGATAAGTTTGTTGAGCAAAAATCCCTTGAAGAGGTGAGAAAATTCTTCCTTAATATTTCTGATGAAATGGTAGGAATGGCAGAGAAATTCCATCCCTATCCTTCAAAAATATATGTTCAACATTGTCCTATGGCAGATAGTAATAGAGGCGCAGATTGGTTAAGTCTCCAGGATAAAGTAGTCAACCCATATTTCGGCCCTTCCATGCTCAGCTGTGGGGAAGTAATTAAAATAATCGACTAATTGCACGAATCCAACTTGTTAAAAATCAATTTTTATTCGTACGCCTCGTACACCTCGTACCCCTCGTACCGTACGAATTCTACGAGGCTAAATTGAGATTCTAAACCATTCAAAATATTTCAATCCTGAGACAACACAAATACCTTCAAATATGCAGAAATTTCAAAGGTTCATTTTCTAATTTGACATATAGAAAATAGGTTCGTTTTCTGCTTTTCACATCAAAAAGAAAAAAGATCATTCAAAAACCAAAAACACAAAATGGGGTTATACGGCGATTAGGGCTACATTTGAAGGGGTTCAAAATGATACGATTCAAATAAATTTAAAACTGTAAAAGCAAAATGAACCTGTCCCAGTTTTTGTCCCAGTTTTTCTATAACTGACTGAAAAACAGACTAAGTTTGTAGCGCTGTTCCCGCTACTTGGTAACTCCGGACAATGTTAAAATTGTTCGGGGTTTTTGTTTTTCAGGGGTTTAACATTATTTCGAATTTATTTGATTCTGTTAAATTAGGATGATTTTGTCCCAGTTTTTTATACTCTTTTTGCTCCGCTCTTTAATGTGTCTATTTTGGGGCTTGATCGACATTCAAATTTCTACTGTATTGAACCCTAAAGGAATTCTATTTGCAGTATCTCAACGGGAAGTTTCAGATCGGCTATAGTATCAGAAAAAATGATGAGGAATTTGTCTATAACAATGGTTTTTTATATTCCTATTCAGATGATCCTGAAGGAATAAACGAGTGGCATAATTACAAAGGAAAAAAAGTTTCTTCTTTAGTGGATCCTTATGAAATATTTTTTTATGAACCAGCTGATGTGGTTCCTGGTAAAGTGAAAATTACTGCTTCTCCTTTTTGGACAGTAACCAAGCGCGGTGATATTCACTTTATGATGAATAATGTGGAGGGTTCAGATAAAGCAAAAAATGTCCATAGTTACAAAAAAGCATCAGATTCAGAGTTTACGCATACCACTGAGTTTCCAGGTGGTGAGCTCAGGAGCGTTGGGAATGATCTTTATTTGATTAGTCTAGAAAATGACAGACCTGTCATAAGAAAAGCGGAAGGCGGTACCAATGATTGGACAGTCATGTAAAAAGAAACGGTTGGGAAAAAATTCAGATTTGGGAATTTGTTGATAGTTGATGGTTTCCTTTATTTCTATCTAATGGAGATGGGTTCGGGCGGTGGGCAGCCACTTTGGCTTCAGACATACGATTTAGGTATTGCACGATAATTCGACCATTCAGTAGCTGTTGATCAAAATTCTGTCGAGGGTTGAATTGTAACTCTAGCAGCGGAATGGATTTTTGATTCAGTAGAATATCCGATTAAACCTGAAAATTAGTATATGAAGTGTTTTCCTAGGAGCATGACTTGTTTTTTCTTCATTGCTTATCCTTTCTGAATTAAGATCAGTTTTTATCAGAAAATTTATGCTTAAGCTAGTTTTTTGTAAAATTTTACTTTTTAAGGGCAATTAAAATATGGTTTGAGGAATTGATAAAGAGAATTATTTTTTATAATCTCGTCCCCTATAGTACAGGATGGAAATGGATTCTACACAGCTGATATTAAGTGGTGATTAGCTAGTGAGTTTATGATTTAGAAATGATATATACTTTCTAATTCTATAAGTAGTTAGTTTCAAATTGAAAATGCTTAATAGATAAACCCAGATCCCCATGGCCTCTCAGTCCTCCAATAAGCTATTACTACATAGGATTTCGGTGGATTCAGACAAGGCTGCTTTTACCGAGCTTTTTAAAAGATATCATTCAAAACTGATCACATTTGCTACCTGTTTTTTGCCAAATTATGAAGAGGCTGAAGATATGGTTTCAGAAGTCTTTATAAGACTTTTGCAGAATCAATCACAACTAATGGAAATAGATAATTTTGAAGGATACCTATATTATTCTGTAAAAAATCAATGCCTTAATCAGCTAAAAAAGAATAAAAGAAAGAGTAGTTTGTTTTCTCCAATTGATCTACAGGATTTTAAAACCAATGAATATACCCAGCCTCTGGAGCAGCTAGTCGCTTCAGAATTGCGCGATAAAATAGCAGGCTGTGTTGATAGATTGCCTCATAAAAGAAGGTTAGTCTACAAAATGATCAAGGATGATGGGCTAAAAATCAAGGAGGTTTCCAAATTGCTTGATATTGCCGAAAAAACTGTGAAGAAACACTTGGAATTAGCAGTAAGGGATTTAAGAGCAGAAATTTCGGTTTATATCGAAACTCAAAATAGTGCCCCGAAAATCATCCCGATTTCTTTAAAAGTAGGCAGTTTAGTAACATTGGTCGTGTTGATTTCCGATTTTTTTAAGTTCTAACCTAACTTTTTTAAAATATAGCAATTCAGTCCAGCCCAAAAGCTTTTATTAATCCTATAGCTGATTCATTGTTTGGGAAATGAATTTCATTTGTATCATTTGTTCTGCTTATTTGATCAGGTTTGAAATAAAATTTCAAAAAATATTCGAAGTGCATTACGCCTTTTGATTCTTAAAGTTGTCTTGGTAAGGTGAATGTACCTGAAGATCAAATCGACCTTATTCTTTCAAAGTGGCTGACAAACACTGCTAGCCAGGAGGAACTTTTAATCCTGGAAAATTGGGCAAACCTGTGTGATGAAAATCTGGAGGTATTTGAAACATTTAAAAAAGTAACTAACCAAAGTACTCCTGAGCCGATTTTAGTCAATTTGGAAGAAAAGGCCAATGATATTTGGGAGAAAGCTCATCAAAAAAAGTCCACTAGTCAGAGAAAGTGGCGGATTGTATTCAATTATGCGGCGAGCATTTTCTTAATGGCAGCATTGGCGATGAGTATTTTTTACTACCAGCAGCTAGAAAAAGGAAAAGACAATGAGGTAGCGGCTGAAGTTCCAACTTTCATTTTTAGAGAGAATAAGCCCGGTCAAAAAACTAAAATTTTTCTACCTGATGGTTCAGTTGTTTACCTGAATAGCAGTTCTAGTATCAAATATTTAAGCGGATTTGTCGGAGATGAGAGAAGGGTTTACCTAAAAGGAGAAGGCTTCTTTGAAGTTGCTAAGGATAAATCCAAGCCATTTATAGTTGAGAGCAGATCGGTTGAAACCATCGCCTTAGGTACCGCTTTTAATGTGAAAGCATTTGAGGAGGAGGATTTACGGATTTCATTGGTGGAAGGAGTAGTGAGTATAAATCAACTTTCAAATGCAGACAATTCTTTAATTCTAAAGCCTGGAAAGGAATTGTTGCTTTCATCAGATTCCAAAACTTTTTTAGAGCAAGACTTTGATTTAGAAGAGGTTGTTGGCTGGAAAGAAGGGAGGTTGGTTTTCACGCAGGCTAATCTTCCTGAAGTAAAACTCAGTCTCGAGAGATGGTATGGAGTTCAAATTGAATTAAGAGGAAAAGTGCCTTCCAACTGGAAAGTGACTACAGTATATGAGAACCAAAGCTTGAAAAACGTATTAACTGATTTACAATACTCTAGAAAATTTGCCTATGAAATAAAGCATTCGAATGTGACGATCACATTTTAAAAAAACAGAACCAATGGGTTCGTACCCCATTGATTCTGAAGCAGCATAACTAATTTGTTTGGACGCACATTAGCTATGCCTAATTAAATACTTGTCAGTACTCAATAACCCAAAATTATGATAAATAAACCTTTACTGCTATTACTGCGGATGACAAAATACACCCTGTATGGTTTTTTGTTTCAAATGCTCGTATTGAACGTGGTACTTGCCCACTCAATCAAAGCCCAAAAAATCGATGAAGTTTATGTGAAAGTTTCTTTTAATGAAGAGAAACTGCTGAACGTGCTACATGAAGTGGAGAGGCAAACTGAGTTTCAGTTTACAATTCATGAAAATGAAACCTATCTCAATCAACAAGTATCTGTAAGATCTAATAAGGTTTCTGTAGAAGATTTACTTAAGGAAATTGGTAGCCAAACTGGCCTGAATTTTCAACAGGTAAATAGAAATATTTCCATGTGGCTTGCCCAGGACAAGAGCGCGGCAACGGAAGATCTTACTCAAATCAGCGCTATAAGTATTTCAGGTCTTGTCAGTGACAATACCGGAGCGCCCTTACCAGGAGTGACAATAATCGTCGAAGGCACCACCAGCGGAACTGTATCTGATATTGATGGGAGATATTCTATTGAAGCTGAAGCAGGTGATGTCTTGGTGTTTTCATTTATAGGTTTCAGTCAGCAAAAAGTAGCTGTAGCAAACCAAACAGAAATCAATGTGACTATGCGTGAAGATGAGCAGGCATTGGATGAAGTTGTAGTGGTCGGATACGGTACTCAGAAGAAGGAAGATGTCACTGGGTCTGTGGCCACTGTCAATGAAAAAACGATCAAGGATCTTCCCGTTTCTTCGGTCGATCAAAAAATGATTGGCCAAGTTGCAGGTGTTCAGATTCAGCAGGTATCAGGCGCTCCAGGCGCAGGTACCTCTATTAAGATTCGGGGCAGTGGATCCCTTGGTGCTGGAAATGAGCCTCTTTATGTAGTGGATGGTATGCCTTATTCCTCTGGGATGAACCAGTCTTTGAATCCTTTGGCATTCATTGACCCAAATAATATAGAGTCTATCACAATCTTAAAAGATGCTTCTTCCACAGCTATTTATGGTTCAAGGGGTGCAAATGGTGTGATCATGATCACTACCAAAAAGGGCACTTATAACCAGACTAATATTACTTTTTCCGCTATGGCCGGAGTTCAGCAGGTTCCAAAAAAAGGTAGACCAAATATGCTGAATCAGAGAGAGTTTGCCCAGCTGCAACGAGACAGAATAGATCTTGAAGTGGATTTAAGGGAGAACCGGGAGGCAACATTGGAAGACTATCCTGAAGAATATAGAGATCTAGATGCGCTTACTGGGCGAGGAACTGATTGGTACGATCTCATTTTGAGAGATGCGCCCATTCAGGATTACAATTTCAATCTTCAAAAGGGAACAGAAGATTCTCGTATCAATTTTAGTCTAGGTTACTTTAATCAGCAAGGTGTTCTTAAGGAAACTGGAATCGAACGCTTTAGTACAAAGCTCGGAGTAGAAACAGACCTTTTCACCAACCTGAAATTGGGAGTTTCTATTCAGCCAACCTATATAAATCAGCAAAGAGCCAACACAAACCTGAATAGAGAAGACGTTTTAGGTGTTAGTATTTGGGCAAACCCAATTTCTACTCCTTATGATGAAAATGGAAATCTTAAACCATACATAGTAGCTCCTCAAAGCAAATTTCACTCAGCATGGAGCTTCGCTAATCCATTGTATGTACTGCAGGAAATGACTACCGAGCAGAAGTCCTTTCAAAACCTGGGCTTAGCATTTTTGGAATGGAGCATATTACCAAACCTTCGTTTCAGGTCTTCCTTGAATACAATTTTGGAAGCATCTAAGTATTTTCAATTTGTTCCTAGCACCGTGGGGGGATCTAATAGACCGCCTACTGCAGGTACAGGTAACTCTACAAATACCCGATACAATAGCTTCAATTGGTTGGTTGAGAATACAGTTAATTACGATTTGAGTTTTGGAGAACATTCATTCAACTCCTTACTGGGGTATACCATCCAACGCTTTAATTCCAATAATATAAATTTGAATGCCAGCCCTTATCCGAATGATTTGATAACAACGATCAACGCGGCCCAAGCTATTAATTCATGGGGTGAGGCAGTAAATGAGTGGAGTATGATTTCATATTTGGGAAGAATCAACTATTCATTCAAAGAGCGTTATTTATTCACCGCAACTTTTAGAGCGGATGGTTCTTCACGATTTGGGAGTGATAACCGTTTTGCAATCTTTCCCTCATTAGCGGGTGCATGGAGAGTGTCAGAAGAGGAGTTTTTCAATGACATATCCTGGATAGATAATTTGAAGTTAAGAGTCAGCTATGGCAAAAGTGGAAATAATAACATCGGGAATTATGCTCATTTGGCTAATATCAGCGCTGGGTCCTATGTCTTTGGAAATACTCAGGTGACTGGCTCCAGTGTTGGGATATCCAATCCTAGTCTGACTTGGGAAGAATCAAATCAAATCGATGTGGGATTGGATTTTGATTTTTTCAATAGCCGCGCCTTTTTCATGATTGATTATTTCAAGAGAAGAAGCAATAACATGTTGCTGGAAGATGTGATACCTGCCATCACTGGATTTAATTCTCAAACAATTAATCAAGGAAGTGTTCAAAACACAGGGATAGAAATCGCTTTGGGAGGAACACCTATCGCTGGTGAATTTAGTTGGAATATCAGTGGGAATGTCGCATTCAACAGAAACGAAGTACTTTCTTTAAATGATAATACGGTGAGAATTTTGTCGGGCAACAATGATGGGAATCCTACACATATTTCAGTAGTGGGGAAGCCTATTGGTCAATTTTTCGGTTTTGTACTTGAAGGAGTATATACGCCAGAATACTTAAGCCAGCCTGGGGTAGTTAATTCTCCGCAGGTCTATGAAGGAAACGTAAAATATAAAGATGTAAATGGTGATGGATTTATCAATGATGTGCTTGATTACACAATTATTGGTAATCCCCATCCAGATTTCATCTTCGGACTTACCAATAATTTCTCTTACAAGAACTTTGACTTAGGGGTAATTATAAACGGTCAAGTTGGTGGTCAGGTCATGAATGGCTTGAGACAAACCACGGATAATTTACAGGGATTTTTCAATGTAGATAGAGATTGGGAGCAAAGATGGAGGAGTACTGAGAACCCTGGTGATGGTATTCATTCCGGAGTGCCAAAATTGAAGCCAAGCTGGGGACATAGAGTATCAACGCTGTGGGTGGAGGATGCTTCTTATTTGCGTATTGCAAATTTGACTTTGGGATATACCATTCCATCGAGCTTGTCTGAGAAAATGAAAGTATTAAAGAGTTCAAGACTGTATTTTACAGTGCAAAACTTAGCCATGTTTACCAATTACAAAGGAGCAAATCCTGAAGGCCAGGCAGCGAACCAGAATAATACTTTGGTTCCTGGTTTTGATATGACATCGTATCCGCTGTCTAGGACTATGTCATTGGGAATTAATCTTTCTTTTTAATCTGGAATGAAAACGATGTTCCATCACAAGCTAAATTATTGCATTATGAAAAAGTTACTATATATAGTTCTCTTATTTACTATTACTTCCTGCGCGGATGATTTCTTGGAAATTTACCCTGATACCACATTGAGTGAAGGGAATTTCTATCAATCTCAGGAAGAGTTTATTCTCTTAGCTAACGGCTGTTATATACCATTAAGAGACATTGAGAAAAATACGCACTGGGTTATTGCAGAGTTAATCTCTGACAATACCAGTTTTCAATATAATATCTTGACTGGTGAGGCTGTGCGAGGCGTTATTGATCAGTTTATCATTACCGCTGACAATAGGGCTTATTCAGAGTTTTGGAATTTGTCTTACAATGGAATAAATAGAACCAACAAACTGCTGATAGAGATAGATAGGCCTGAAGTAGAATGGTCGGATTTAGCGTATAAAAGCAGATCTTCTGGAGAGGCTTACTTCCTACGCGCTTTGTATTATTTTAATCTGGTAAGGCAATTTGGAGGTGTTCCATTAGTGCTGACTCCAATTAGCGCTCAGGAAGCACTCCAAATGGGTAGGGTAAGCGAGGAAGAGATATACGCCAGTATTATCAGTGATTTGAATTCAGCGATAGAGCAGTTTGCTTTGGCTACCCAATTGGAGGAAAATGGTAGAGCCAATTTGAATTCTGCCTATGGCTTATTGGGTAAGGTTTATCTGACAGTGAAAGAATATGACAATGCGGAAAAGGCGCTTAAAAAAGTGATTGATTCGAATAAATATTCTCTGTTGCCAGATTATGCGGATTTATATGATCCAAGTAACAAGGATTATACAGAAACCATTTTTAGTGTGCAGTATTCCGAAAACAGCCGAGAGCTTTCTAATCGATTTATCTTCATGTTCGCGCCTTGGAGTTCAAAAGGAAGTATTACACAACGTCCTAATATTAATATTATCTCTGCTGGCTGGAATCAGCCAACAATGGATTTGTTGAATGCTTTTGAAGATGGGGATAAAAGAAAAGATGTCTCTATAAAATTCTGGAATGGTCCTGATTGGGATGGTG
Organism: Algoriphagus winogradskyi; assembly: GCF_900182815.1. GTDB lineage: Bacteria > Bacteroidota > Bacteroidia > Cytophagales > Cyclobacteriaceae > Algoriphagus > Algoriphagus winogradskyi. Next base: position 842,857 of record NZ_FXUA01000002.1, read on the forward strand.
CGGTGAGAGATATACCGTACACCGGCAAGTTTAAGCCTCCAATCTCTGCGCCTGATGATCGCACGGGAGACAATTTCCCGGTATTAAGATATTCCGATGTGCTATTGATGTATGCTGAGGCTTTGAACGAGCAAGGAAAAACTGGAGATGCCTTGCCTTACGTTCAGCAAGTGCGTGATCGAGCAGGGTTGGATGCTTCTCTGTCTGGCTATGGAAAAGCAGAACTGGAAGAGTTGATAGCCAAGGAGCGCCAAGTTGAGTTTTGCTTTGAGAATCAGCGTTGGTATGATCTAAAAAGAACAGACAAAGCTATAGAAGTAATGACTGCTCATGGACAGCGGGAGTTGGCTCAAAAAGATTTTCTATACAACAGCGCCTACCAAATTGATCCTCATAAGCTATTAGCTCCCTTACCAGCCGAGCAAATACTTATTAATAGTTTAACCCAAAATCCAGGATATTAATATGACTGACATTGTTAATTTATTTATAGTTAACCTTCGAGGTTACAAATTCCTAGTGGGGTTGAATCTTTTGCTCCTTTTCAATTATGTAGTTCCATTTAAGTCCTTAGCCCAAAGCGAAAAACCGAACGTAATATTCATCCTCGCCGACCAATGGCGGGCAGACGCTGTGGGATATGCTGGAAATACCGATGTGATCACACCAAATCTCGACAGGTTAGCCAAAGAAAGTCTGGTTTTTGATAATGCCGTTACTGTAATGGCTGTATGTGCTCCTTGGAGAGCTAGTTTTCTGACTGGACAATACCCTCTAACTAATGGTGTTTTTTACAATGATAAACCTCTTCCTTCAGAAGCTTTGACAATGGCTGAAATCTATAAAGAGCAGGGCTATCAAACAGGCTACATAGGGAAGTGGCATCTAAATGGTCATAAGAGGGGAGAAGACGCATTTAGCGCTAGGGACAAACCAGTAACTAAAGACCGTCGTCAAGGATTTGATTATTGGAAGGTAAGAGAAGTGACACATGATTATAATAACTCTTTCTACTTTGATGAAAATGATCAAAGACAAGTATGGGAAGGATATGACGCTTTTTCCCAGACGGACAGTGCAATCAGTTACATCAAAAAGAACAAGGACAATCCATTCTTGTTGATGATGTCTTGGGGACCTCCGCATAATCCTTACCATACTGCGCCTGCAGAATATAGGGCGATGTACGACCCCGCAAAAATAAATTTGAGAGAAAATGTACCTGTGCATTTGCAGGACAGCGCAAGGAAGGTGATTGCAGATTATTATGCGCATATCACGGCATTGGATAAAGCGGTTGGCGATCTTTTAAATGCGATCGATAAGCAAGGAATAGCCGATAATACCATATTCGTATTTACCTCAGAGCATGGGGATATGTTATTTTCCAAAGGTGTACTGCGCAAGCAAAGACCTTGGGATGAATCTATCAAAGTTCCTATGTTGATCAGGTATCCAGATAAACTTCGTAAAGCCAGGGAAATCAAAGGACCAATTAATACTCCTGATTTGCTTCCTACGTTGCTGGGTTTAAGTGGAATCAGTGTGCCGAAGAGCATAGAAGGTACAGATTTTTCTTCCTCCTTGTTAAGTGGAAAGGATATTGAAAATGAAGGTGCATTAATCATGTTGCCAGTTCCTTTTCACGAATGGAATTTCTCCAATGGAGGAAGGGAATTCAGAGGGATTCGAACTGAACGGTACACGTATGTAAAGGATTTGGCCGGTCCTTGGTTATTATATGACAATGAAAAAGATCCCTACCAGCAGAAAAACCTAGTTGGTTCGCCTGACTATTCAAACCTTCAATCAACCTTAGAAAAGGTTCTTCAGTCTAAGTTGGATTATACAAATGATTCCTTTTTACCAGCAGATGATTACATGACCCAATGGAATTATTTGTATGATAAGCAGGATAGTATTAGGACGAAGGACTATTTAAAGATTAATAGGTAGCAAAATCTCTTTAAAAGGGATTTTAGCTACCTAGTTTGTGGAATTACTTTTAGTTTGTGTTTTTTGTTGAAAACCGGTGGGTCTTTGAGCTATCGGTTTTCTTTATTTAGTAATTCTTGAATAGAACACCGTGGGTCGAATTATTTAAAGGTGAGAATTTAGAAGGCTGACATACATTAGGTGGAGAAGCGAGCTACATAGTGGTGGAAGGAGCAAAAGAAGGAACTACAGTGGGAAATACACCCAATTCATTTTTAAGAACTGATGAAGTATATGGTGATTTTGTCTTGGAATTAGGTTATTGGGTCGACCCTTCTATGAATTCCGGCATCCAGATCAGAAGCAAAAGTTTTGATCATTATCGAAATGGCAGAGTCCATGGGTACCAAATAGAAATTGATCCTTCACAAAGAGCTTGGAGCGCAGGAATCTTTGATGAAGGTAGAAGAGGTTGGTTGGTCCCCTTGACAGATAACGCTGAGGGCCAAAACGCATTTAAACAAAATGATTGGAATCATTACAGAATTGAAGCTATTGCAGATATCATCAAAACATGGATCAATGGTGTGCCGGCAGCTTATCTAATGCACCAAGTAAATTAATTAAATAGAATTTCGGCAGTAACACTTGACCTACAATTGGTTGAAATGAATAGTCTTACGAGTTCTTTTAAGGGTGTGTCCCAGTTTTTTATCTAGTGAAAACCGTTAGTATTTCTGTCAAATTTTAAAACGATAGAGTTGCTCGTACCCCTCGTGACCTACGGATAATACGAGACTGTAGAGGGCTTCGAAAGCAAAGGTTTATTTCTAATTTTAACTCTCTTTTACTGATTTTTCATTGAATTTGGAGCTTTCATCCCATAATGCTTTCAAAGAAGTTCTGTTTCTTTTGTTTTAAAGAACTTCCTGTCACTCAGATTTACAGAAATGATAAGAAGAGCTAAAAGAAAAAATCTAGCCGGATCCCCAGCTAGATTTAAATCTTTTTACTTTATTAATGCGCTTATTTTTACTGCGCATCCCAAAATACTCTGGATAGTAAATTATCCCCTCCGATTGCCGTTGCAGCAGCGGTATAATTCTTGGTATTTGTGGAGCCTTCTTCGTCAGGATAGGAAAATCTTCGTACAAAGCCACCATTCAAATTATTGTTGGCTAGATTTGGACTTAAGCTTGGATAGCCACTCCTTCTAAAATTCGCAAAAGCTTCTGTACCATTTCTGATATTTACCACCCAATATTGAGTGTTTATCAGTTCCAAGGCATTAGTCGAATTGAAGGCGATATCAGGGTGCTCCAAATATGCCGCAATTTGCTCAGCAGTTATTGGATCTGTTTGTGGATAACGATCATAATTCTTCAAATCTGCTCTAATTCCATTTTCATAATACGTCTGGGCAGAACCAGTTACCCATCCTCTGTGGGCTGCTTCTGCGAGTAGCAAAGAAGTTTGCGCATAAGTCACCCAAAAGTCAGGAGCATCAGGGGCTGCAACCGAATAGATATTCATTTGTGAATAGTTAAGACCACCACCCCTTGATCCTCTGTAATCACCATTCGGATCAGCTAGAACGGTACTAATCACTCCTATAGGCACGCCAAATTGATTTTCTAAATCTGTATCAGGATTTAAATCGTTGGCTACTGCGGCGGGGTCCTCAAAAGTAGCTATGATATATGGAGCACGAGGATCATTAGTTGATTTGAGTTGATTCACGAAAGGCTCAGCAGCATAGTTGAAATAGGAAAAATTTCGCAAGTTATTATTGTCTCCCTGTGCATATAAGGTTCCATCGTACTTCACATAGGCGTTGTCTTCATTTGAAGTCATAACACCTGCATTGAAAGCCTGGGAGACGATCGATTGAGCTTTGGAGGGGTCAATCTTGCTGTATCGCATTCCCAGTCTTAAGAGAAGAGAGTTTCCTAGCTTTTTCCATTGCTCTACTTGCGCCGGCGCACTACCCGCGGGGCTTTCACTATTATTGCCAAAGAAAAGATCTTCGGGTACATAGTCAGCTCCGGAATTCAATCCTGCAATGGCTTCTGACAGTTCTTTCTGAAGATCAATGTATATGGCTTCATCGTCATCGTATGCAGGGAAAAACACCCCGTCTATTACTGCATTTCCTGCTTCGAAATAGGGTACATCTCCATAGGAATCCACCAGTCCCATAAATGCTTGAGCTTTCCAAATTCTAATCATATTTAGCAGGTTGGTGCGATCGGTGTCCTTTCCTAAAAGAGCAATCGCTTGGTTCATGTTTTTGATAGGTCCAGGATAGGACAAATTCCATTTACCATTACTTAACCCGTCAATGTCTTCATTAAAGTTGAAGCCTAATGTTGCTCCTTGATTATATGGATTGACGAATTGTTGTACAATCGTGTGTTCAGCTGCATAACCTCCCAAGGGAGTTCGTTGAGCCCCAGCGAAGAGCAAGGCCGGATCAATGTCCGTTACTGCGTACGGATTTGTATTTATATCTATAAAATCCTTATCGCATCCACTAAGGGAAATAATGGCAGAAATAGCGAGGATATAGTATCTTATCGATTTCATAATATTAGAATTTAACATTTAAGCTCAAATTGAAATTTCTGGTGGTAGGCAATGAGGAGTTTTCATAACCTGCTCTAAAGTCACCGGATGACTGCACTGCCTCAGGGTCTAATCCTGGGAAGTCTTTATAAAGGATAGCTAAATTCCTTGCAGCCGCAGAGACAGAAAGACCTTTTACAAACTTCATGAATGGCACATTACTAACAGCCTCTGTGAGGTTATAGGAAATGGAAACGTTTCTAAGTTTCACGAAGTCCGATTTAAAAATAAATGGATCTCCAATCTGCTGGTTTCTATAATCAGCATAGAAGCTTTGTAAATTGGTAACCACAGTGGTATTAGGCTCTCCATTATCATATACGCCAGGGAAAATCAATCCATTTTCACCCTCTCTACGTCCTTGTAAGGAAAGCTGAGAATGACCTTGTCTAAGCATGTTTAGGTGTGTCGACGACATGACCATACCGCCGAGTTTGTAGTCAATATGTACTCCTAGACTCAATTTTTTATAGGTAAACGTATTCGTCCACCCTCCTGTATGCTTTGGTATTGAGCTTCCGATTGGCAAAAAACCATTCGTGTCTTCTCCCCCTGGTGTAGTGCTATTAGTGGATCTTAATCTGCCTTGATTGGTTACTAGAATGTCACCATTTGCATTCCTAAGATAGGTTCTGGTATACAGTTGGTTCATTGGGAGGCCTTCTGTGTATCTTAATTGCCCTAGGAACTCATTTCCTGTGTCGTTAAAAGATACTACTAGCATAGTTCCGCTCTCATTGCCCACGTCTAATACTTCAGTAGTCAAGTATGCGCTATTCCAAGAACTCGTCCATCTGAAATTGGAGGTTTCTATAGGAGAATATTCAATCAAGAATTCTAATCCGCTATTTTTTAAAGAAGCTGTGTTTTGTTTTGAATCCGTATAGCCGGAGGCATTGGAAAGTTGCACATCCAAGATTTGGTCGGTCGTTATCTTTTCAAACGCTCCTATGTCCAATAATAGGCGATTGTTAAACAGCCTCATTTCCAGTCCGATTTCCTTTTCAGTAACAGTAAATGGTTGCAGATTAGAATTCGGAGCGAAACTTCCGTTTACTCCAGCTAGTGTCTGCCCATTAAATTGGTTTTGATTTATACTATAGGTTAGCAAACCCTCATAGGTCCCTACTCCATTTGCACTTCCTACTTCTGCCCATGAGCCTCTCAATTTGGCATAGGAAAGCCAATTGGCACTTGTCATGAGTTCGGAGAAAATAAAACTACCTGAAATGGATGGGTAGAACTTGGAATTGTTTTGGGGGTTGAGGACAGAAAACCAGTCGTTTCTACCTGTGAAATTCAGATAAAGGATGCCGTTATAACCAAATTCAGCTAAGCCATAAAGTGAGTTTACACGACTCTCGGAGAAACCATAGCTCTGATTTTTTATTGTCCCGTTTGCAATCGAATATAGATCAGCTACTACAAAATTACTCGCATCCTGACTCATGTTCTGATATTTTGTGCGCCAGGTATTGCCACCAAAACTAACGTCCACCGAAAACTTTTCCCATTGCTTATTTCCTCCTACCAAGAAGTCAGCATTGATATCAGAAGTAGTAGTTTGAGAAAGATTATATGATCCACGATAAGTGCCATCACCTTGGAATAAAGTAGTGGAACCGGTGCCATTTAATCTGTTCCATTCCGCGAAAGCATTGCCATCATCGTAATTCAACCTGCCTTGAGCATATAGCCAATCGGTGATTTGATACCTCAATGTCGCTGTACCGAGTAATCTACTTCTTTTCTCGTCAAAATATTGCTTCCCTTGCAATGGGTAGAAAGGGTTATTTATAGTGCCCAGAAAGCCATTTGTACGAAACTCCGCGCCCGTTTCAGGATTTACAGCACTTTCTCTGTATGCTTCATAAGGAGTGGAAATTCCCATACGGTTAAAAAAGTTAATTGCCCCATCTCCCTGCGTACCTATTTGAGGCGGGTTAAGGTTATGTTCATTCGCATAGTTTATATTCAATTGAAATGATAGCTTATCGGATAAACTATGATTAATCCCCACATTAAATATACGCTTGACGTATTCATTCATTGGCTGTATGCCGGTCGCATCCACATTTGAAAATGAAACACGGAAACTCCCTTTACTCGTACCACCAGAGATCCCAATGGTGTTTGTCCAGTTTGATCCAGTTTGTAAAAAATCATATAACTGGTATGGATTGGCAGAATAAGGTCTCATTTGTCCATCAAAATTGATCGTTGGTGCCCCGTCTAACCTTTCTCCGAATCCAAATTGCCCGTAAGATTGGGCTTCGCCTTGCGTTTTAGGTCTCACACCTCCAGTACCAATTCCATACTCAGTTTGGATTAATTCATCCAGAAAATTTAGTGGAGTAGAAGAAGTATAGCTAGTGGTGAAATCTACGCCGATTCCTTGACCTTTCTCCCCTGATTTGGTTGTAATAATAATGGCGCCATTTGCAGCTCTAGCTCCATAGATTGCTGCTGCTGTAGCTCCTTTGAGTACAGTCATGCTCTCAATATCGTCCGGGTTGATATTCTGTAGATTATCACCTCTGTCGCGTTGTTGCCCATTTCCATTTACTCCACGCGCACCTTGATCCATAGGTAGGCCATTGATTACGATGAGGGGAGCATTATTAGCTCCTGCAAAGGCAGATTGTCCTCGAAGTCTGATTTGTGTACTAGACCCTGCACCTGCTGCAGGAGGAGTGATATTTAGTCCTGCTACCTTGCCTTCCAGTGATTCCATCACGTTGGTAGTTCTGTTTTTAACCAATTCATCTGTGTTAACAGAGGTCGCAGAATAGCCTAATTTCTTGGATTCCTTTTTGATACCAAGAGCTGTGACTACAACCTCTTCCAACGATTTTTCATCTACTTCTAGATTTACATTGATTTCAGCTCTGTTTCCGACGATGACTTCTGTGGTAGAATAGCCTATAAATGAGAAAGTAAGTATACTGTTTTCATCTTCAACCTCTACAGAATATTTTCCATCTGAATTAGTTACCGTTCCTGAAGACGAACCTTTTACAATAACTGAAACTCCAGGAAGAGGCATGCCTGTTTCATCAAATACAATACCCGTGACTATTATAGAAGTGGGAGTTTCTGAGTATAATTCAATGCTATTTAAGGCAGTTCCTGTAGGTGTTTCGAGTGAGGTATACATCTCATGTGCATGAGTTATACCTCCGGTATGCAAAAATATCGCAATACCGAATATCAGGTAATTTTTTTTCATTATTATGGGTTTTGGTTAGTGATAGTGAACTTCTCCCATTGACCAAATAGTTACAGAAGTATATTTTATTGTATTTAATAAAATAACTTCTGTAACTAGGTTTAATAGGTTGAGTTATTCTTATTGATAACAAGTTAAAAATTACTATTTATCGATACTTCCAAAAATAACCTCCGTAGGATTTTGAACAAAAAAATAGCTTCATCCACAATAGGTGAATGAAGCTATTTAAATATAAATTATAAATACTTTGGGGGGATAAAAACTAGGTAATACAGTTGATTGGAATTATGAATTCAAAACATAGTTTTTTTATTTAAAGTAAATTATATAGTGCGTTGGAATAATATGCCGGCTAAAGTTCACTTTGTAATCTTGCGATATCTGCGAACTCCTCATGTAATTTGGAACTTAAGCGCTCAAAAATTGAAAAATATTTCATGTAAGCCGTATTGTTTTGGTAGTTTGGTTCAAAAGTAGTGGACATTACTACTGACTTGGCTGCGTCCTCCAAGTCGCTGAAAATTCCTAGGTCTGTAGCGCTAAGTAAAAATGCACCTTGGGCAATGCTGTCTGGATTTTTGCCTACACTTACAGGCTTGTTGAAAAGATCTGCCAGTATTTGTGTACAAAATGGTATAGAGGCAAAGCTGCCATTGGTAGTCAAAGAATTGAAGTTTTTATGGTCTTCTAGGGTTTTTCCTATACTGTAAATCTCATACAAAATACCTTCGAGAGTAGCTCGAATAAAGTGCTGCCGCTCATGTTTGATGTTAATTCCGAAGTAGGAGCCTCTAGCGTTTGCATTCCAAATCGGAGCTCGCTCACCTAAAAGATAGGGAAGGAAAAGCAACCCCTCGGAACCAGGCTTTATTGTGGATGCTTCCGTGATCAGTCCTTTCATGGCATATTCTATATCATAGGCTTCCTTGAAATCTCCAAAATGTTTGGTGAACCATTCGAAAGCAATACCTCCATTATTAGTAGGTCCACCCGAAACGTAGTATTTGTCAGTCAGCAAGTAGCTAAAAATTCGTTGTTGAGGATCATTTAAAGGCTTTTTTCCGACAACTCGCACTGCACCGCTATCTTCAATCGTAATGGTTGCTTTCTCTTCTTCCCATATGCCACCTCCCAAAGTTGCGAGGCACCCATCGCTCGAACCAATGATGATTTTAACTCCTTTGGGCAACCCGAGTGATTTTTGATATTCACTTCGTAGTCTGTTGAGTGGATGGAAAACAGGGACCAAATCTGGTAACTGCCCTGCCTTTATCCCAGCAAAATCCAGCGCGTTATTTTCCCATTTTCGCGTGTGGATGTTCAATAAGCCAGTTGCAGATGCTAAGCTATAATCAAGCAGATAGTCTTGAGTAAGTTGCTGAATTATGTAGCTTTTGATGGTGATGAATTTGTCGGTTTTTTCGAATCGCTTGGAGTCGTATCGCTTCATCCAGGCTATTTTTATCATAGGTGACATAGGATGAATAGGAGTTCCTGTGGCTTCGTATATTTTCTGCCCTATGCCGGAATTTTTTAACTCAAGCGCCTCATTTTTACCTCTATTGTCAGCCCAGGTAATTGCATATCCTATTGGAACTCCATGTCTATCTACCGGCAATACACTATGCATGGAGGCGCTGAAACAGATAGAAATCACAGTATGATTTTTAGGGTGAATCTGCTCGCTTAGGAGGTTTTTCAACACATATAGCATGGTGATGAACATCTGGTCCGGGTCCTGCTCGCTGTAGTCTGGCTCCCGGTGAAAAGTAGGGTAAGAGCCCTTAGATTTAGCAATGACATTGCCTTTCAGATCTATTGCCAGGATCCGAACTGCGTTTGTTCCGATTTCTATCGTAATAATACATTCCATAGTCGTGGGATAATGTGGTTAGTTGGATGTATATCTCTTCCGGTATTCATTGGGTGTATGGCCGGTAAGCTTCTTAAATGTGGTAGAAAAATGCTGAGATGAATAAAAGCCCGTCTCCAATGCTATATCTGTAATGTTTATATCCTTCAGTTTCAACAAGCGAATGGCTTCTGAAATTCGAATATTGATTAAATAGTTTAAGGGAGGGAATCCGGTGTAATTTTTAACCTTTTCTGTAAAGGTAGTCGTGCCTAATCCCATCAAAGTCGCCATCTCCTCAACGGTCCATTTATGAGAAAGATCTTTTCTCAAACTTTCTTCTAAGTTGGTGAAGGATTTTGGGAAATCACGTCTAGATACTGCCTGTCTAGTGACCTGTCTGCATAGCAGGATTAGGATAGAATCTAAGATGTAATTCACCCGTGTAAAACTACCTATTTCACTGTTTTCAATCTCTGACTGCATTACCTGAAACATAGAGGAAAATTCACCTGCTCGCATCACAGGTTTTTGATTTGATTCGAGAATTTTACCAATAATTTGCCATTCACTTTTTTTTATTCTGCTCCATTTTCCTAGAACCAAATACCCCTCCGAATCAATTTTTTCTACCTTAAGGTAGATCCAATAAAGTGTGCCAATGCCAAAATACCCATGTGCTCCGCCTATTTCTTGACCTGGTAAAATTAGTGCAGAATCACCTGGGTATAGTGTCTCATTTTTGCCATTAATAATCCAATCAAATTTTCCGTCTACTATATAATAGAGTTGTAAATAGTTAGCCTTTCTCACCTCAAAGGAATCTAAGGTGACAGAATTATTATTTCTCAATCCAAATTCTACTATATGTGGAAATCGATTGACTTCCGCTAGCGTTTCATGTTGATATTTAAATGGACAATGAGGCATCTGTTGGCTGCTGATAAGTGCAAAATTAAATCACTTTTTCTAGTGCTATACTATTATTAAATAGACATATAAAATGATTCATGTCTTCCTTTTTTTTTTACTTATTCTATTATCTAACAACTAATTCTTATGGTATTCTTGGGTTGATTTGATTGTTTTAAATTTATTTATGTTTAAATGTAAATAGTGATAGGTGGACTGATCGGTTTTATTTTATGTTATTCATTCAGTCGCTATTAATTTTTTATAAGTTGATGTTAATGATCGTTGTGTTGAACTAGGAGATTTTTGAGCTGTATATTTTTAATTTTGATGTCTGTCTTATGTATATATATGCTATTCCATTATAAAGAGATTAAATAATCTTAAGATAAGCTAAACTCTAGTTTTTAGGTACTTCGGTCACCTGTTTTTGGTCTTCCGGTCAGGTGAACAAAGAACTAATGGATGCTGGAATCATTGCGGATAATAATATCTCTTCTATATCTATCATTTTTGCGGTAAAATTACCCTATGCAAAACCTGTTGTTTTGAACAGGGTCAGTGGGTTTTTCCCCAGGCTTTGGCCATTTGTGCGGTGAATTTCCCAGGCTCACCGTCAAACTGAATTATATTGCAATCTTGGACATTCCAGCTGCTCATCGTAGCCGAGTTATATCCTGAGATTAAATAGCCTGCATTGTCGTAGTAGGTTACCTTGGGGTTTTTCGCCCATTCATTTTTACCTCTTTTCTCTATAAAAATGGTTTTCCCTTCTGTCAAATTGTGATCTTCAACGTACTTGAGGGTTACATTTTCCTGATCAAAAAGTGCCCAGCTTGCCACTAGACCTCCACCTATATGGCCTTGCAACCAGTACTTGTGATCAATCATTTTAGCATTGGCATATTGAGTAGGGATATATTCATAGAGCCACTGTCTGAATGGTAGATTTGGTATATCTGCGACCTTTTTTGCCCGCCAAGCCTCTGCCATCTTTTTAGTGAAATCATCAGATTTTCCACCACTGTATTGAATCACAACTACTAGGCCCACCTCAAAGTGTCCCATCGTGGCTTCATCATAACTGGGTATACTGTATCCCACTCCGCTAATAAAGTTAACATTGGGAATGGACTCCCAGCCTTGGCTTTTAGGTTGTTCTATGAATATAGATTTGCCTTTAAAAAGTCCGTGAAGTTCTTTCAACTCCATTTGAGAATTGGACATAGAGCCCCAGGTTACCGTCAGTTCATCATTAGGAAAGACGCTTTGATACCAAGCTCCATGATAGGTGATAGGATTGTTTGGGTGTTTTGCCTTCACATAGTCCACTAGCCAAAGAGCGAAGTTCAACTCTGATTTGTCAGCCGTTTTTGCGTAGACTTCTTGCATTTTCTCTACAAAAGGACGCGTGTTAGCTCCGTTAAAATGGATAACTGCCAGTCGTCCTACATCAAATTTGCCCATGGTCGCAGACTTGTAATTAGGAACATAGTAACCAACGCCCTTGTAATATTGAATGGAAGTATTCTTTACCCAATCAGTTTTATCCTCCTTGGCTATAAAGATGGTTTGGTCCTCATTCAAGCCTTCACTTACACCTAAATCCATGTGATCCTGAAGCATTTGTCCCCAACTTAATTTGATATCATATTCTGGTATTTCTACATGATACCAACCATGGTGCTGCAGGAAATCATTTTGAGGAAATTCTGATTGTGTGTAGTCTTTTAACCATCTAGTCATGGATGATTCGTATTCTGGAGTATTTTCAAACAACCAATCTTTCTGCATCCTTTCCACAAATTTTCTGGCACCTGTACCTCTAAACTGCAGAACTGAAAGCTTGGCCACTTCGAGATCTCCCATGGTAGCTTCAGTATAGCCTGGGATGAAATAGCCTGCGCCTTCGGTCAATTCCATGGTCGGGATTGTAGTCCAATTGTCATTGATTGGCTCTGAAATGTAAAGCGCTTTTCCTTCGTAGTGGCCTGTCACTCCTTTCAGATTCAATTGTTCCTGCGGTAAAAACGCCCAACTAATAGTAACATCTACTGCTGGGATCACTGCCTGGTACCAATCTTTGTTGTCTATTATTTCTACTCCAGGGTATTGAGAAGGAATGTAGTCTCGTAACCAATCAGCCAGAATTAATTTATCTTTCTGTTGAATTTCTGCCTGTGAGTGCTTGAGCGGGGCAATCACGATCAATGATGTGAGAAGGATAACAAAGAAGTTAGCCTTCATAGTCTGGGTTGATTTCATAGGTTTGTTGGGTTTGTTGTTAATATTAAAGGTTATTGGGATGGTTAAAATTTGTATTCATTCATGTTTGATCTATTTCCAAGATGGATTTATGGTCTTTAATTGAAAGGAGATTTAATTTTTGACTCGATAAAACTGCTGATTTCCTTGTGTTCCGTTTTTTCAGTAAAACCAAAAACACATATAGCTTCTGTGCCCGTGTATGCACGCTTGTCCTCATCTCTTCCAAAACTGAAAATCACCATATTTTCTCCCTGTCTCCATCCTTCATCACCTGCCGTAATTGGTCCTACGTCACGAACACCGGAATAGAATACTTGCTTGTCCTTTGGGTCGCTGTCTGCTAAGTAGAAAAATGGAGAGGGGAATTTATTTCCAAATTCAGGTTCTAAGTAGCCTAGACCTCCTGATTTGATTTCTCGGTGTACGCCATCTTTTAACACGTAATAGTCTTTCTCCACAGAAGCTTCTTGCTCTCCCCCAACTGGCCCTTCAAATAAAAATGCATACTTATCATCAGCTCTGATGATTTTGATTGCTGCATGAGAAGGGAAAAAATGATACTCCAGTTCATAGGAAGGATTGGAGCTTCTCATAATCAGGTGATCACCAGAAAGGCTGTCTTCAAAAGCTATTTTCTTTCCATTTTTATCCACCCACCAAGAGGTGGAGTTGCTTTTACGCTGTGGATGATTAAAGTTTCCCTCGCCGAAATTTGGCCAGCCTCGGTATTCATGTTTACCGCCTGCATTGGAGGACTTGTTGTATCCTCGATCGGCATCATTGCCTATCCAGTCGTTTCCTGCCTGATCAAAAGCACTACTAAAACCTGTTTTTCCTTCGGTCTCACCATTCTCAAAATACCAAGTGCCACCTGCAGCGGCGATTTTCCAACACATGTTGTCGAAATGGCGAACTTTAGTCACCAGCACCGTATGTGGGAATGGAGAATAAGGACTACCTGCATCTGGTTCTAGGTTTTCAGAAGTAGGCGAACCTGCCACCTCGATAATCATCCTTCTGTAGGCGTATAAATTAGGCTCACCATCGTCATAGACTTCCAAGATTACATGAATAGATCTTCCGGAGGCATTCGCAGGAATATGGACAGTAGCTTTGGAAGAAGTGCTATTCTGAATTTCCACTGACTCTTTATACGTACTTGGCTCAGCATAGAAAGACCATTTGTAGTTCAAAGCATCTCCGTCAGGATCACTCGAGCCTTCAGCACTCAATGTGATTTTTTCTCCTGAAGAAGCGGACATCCTCAGCACCTTTCGAGATTTATCTTCATTGAGTATGGCTGTGGGATGGTGGTTAGCATCTTCATATTTGCTGCTAATACTCCAGTCCATCCGTGCCGCAAAATCATTGTTATATCCTTTGTTCCATTTTTTGATGGCCTCAGCTTTTTCATCTGTATTTCCAAACATCAAGTAAGGGTCATATTGTGTTTCTCCGTCTTCCTGAATTTTAGGAACCTCTGACATACTTCGTATCCCAGCTTTTTTGGTGAAACTGAAACGACCTCCCCAGCCACCTTGATCAATCTGCTCAGGATCATTGAGTCCATTGGGATAGACATGCATGAATGCAGGTGTGTCTCCTTCCATTGCCCATTGTGTATCTGGATATACCCGTCCAAGCGGTCCATGTCCTTGGATGTGTTCAGCGGCGTATTCTTTTGGAGGTTGCCAGCCATATACTCCAGTTGCTCGGATATAGAAAACATCCGGGAAGTTTTTGGCAATCCAAGCACCAGCATCGTCTTGCCCTAAGACATCATACAATCTGAGCTTTGACAAAAACTTCTTCAATTCTGCTGGGCTACGGGTTTCTCTTACTTTCCAAATCGCTTGAGCAATGGTATTCATTCCGCCCCATCCCATTACCCAAAGAGGCCGTGGATCATTCTTGTCTGCTGCTGCTATGATGAGTTCAGATCCTGGGCTGTCCTTTCCTGTACCTACGTCGCTCATACCATAGCCATCTTGTCCCATTACAGCGATGGATTTAAGGTATTCAGGTGTTGGGAAACCAGCAGCATGGACTGTAAGGTTTGGATAAGCTTCTTCATAAGCATCCAAAATCACATCTAACATAGCTGTGTTGTCCTGCGTTTTTTTCCAGCATCCTGTAGCTACAATTAATCCTTCAATGTCAAATTCATTTGAAGCGACCAGCTGACGAACTAAAGATTGCTCGTCATCTGGATCAGCTCCTAGGTCGGTGGTATTGATTATTCTAGGTTTGTATGAATTACTTTCTTTTTCCTGTTGTTCGGCCCTAGTTTTATGGGGAGAATAAAAAAGTAGTGCAACTATTGCCACACAGAAAATCAATTGGTTAGGCTTCATGTAAAATAGGTTTGGGTTAATTGTTAATTGACTTCAGATCGATAGTGGTTTTTTACTGTGTCCAGCTCTCACTGCTTTTAAATTTCAATAGGTTTAATAGTTAGGCATTTTGATGTGTGACACATCTAAGGATTCACTTTGACAATTATCCTTTTATAGCGCGTTAGGGCAGGGGCCCCTTGGTCAGTCACTGCCAGAATAATGTGCAATTCTCCAAATTTTCCAGGCTTAGGAACTATGAAGAATGCATTAGCTGTATCTGCATTTTCTATCTTCAATGGAGTAGCAGTTCGCCCACTCGCTAGTGTATAGTCTCCAGGTTCACCATAGTGAAACCAGTGGTAGTTTAAACCGTCCCCATCTGGATCGCTGCTCTCATCGGCACTGAGTTCAATTCTATCTCCAACTTTGGCTAAAATGAATTCTGGAGTTTTCAATTTGACTACTGGTGGATGATTGGCATCCTTGTAATCTTTGATTGTCCAGTCCATTCTAGCTTCGAAATCATTTTGGTAGGCCACTCTCCAGCGCCAGATTGTTGCTTTATTCGTCGTATGCCAATTTCCATCTGCACCGTACACTTCATCCATGGCATCTGTCCAAAGTGGACGTGTTTCCGGCTCAGAAAACCAACTTTCTGTTCTAGGTTGGTAAAATTCATATCGACCTCCCCAGTTTCCGTAATCTGGTCGCTCCGGATTTTCCATGCCGGTATGAATCAAATGCATAAAACTCGGGGAATCTCCCTCCATGAGGAATTCCATGTGGGGGTATTCGGCTCCCAAGGGACCTTTGCTGCGGATATGCTCGTCCAGCCAAGGATTGTCCACGATCTCAAAGTTTCCCCCGGCAAACCTGCCGTGGAATTTGTCTCCGCTTATGCCTGACCAAGTTGCGAAATGATAAGCTCCCAGTGCGTGGATCCCAGGACTTGCTATATAAAAAAGGTTCGGGAAAGTCTTTCTCAGCCAAGGGCCGCTATTGTCTTGGTCGGATATCGTGTAGACACGGAGTTTCGCTACAAATTTTGCGAGGTCTTCAGAACTTCTGGTTTCTTTGATTTTCCATAGTGCTTGGGCAAGACAATTCGGTCCTCCCCAAACAAGAACCCAAACAGGTCGGTCATCCTCCTTATCCACAGTCCTGATGATTAGTTCAGACCCATCGGAGTCCATTCCTTTCCCAACAGCTTCCATCCCATATTTTGGGATGCCTTCTTTCACGATTGTTCTTAGGTAGTCAGCGGTGGGATAGCCTTGCTCATGCTTTTCTAAGTTGTCTCGCACTTTGCTGTAAGCATCCAAGATTTCAAGTATTCTCCAGGTTGCAATCTCATTTTGCTGATGTATGGAAGTGGTGGCCACAAGTCCTTCTACATCCCATTGATTGGAGTATGTAAGAAAGCGAACCAAGGACATCGCATCGTCAGGTTCATTTTCTATATCTGTCAGGACGATGATTCGTTCTTTTTCTGTGCTGCTTTGGGCAAATAGATCGACCTGTCCGTGGAGTAGAATTCCGACTAAAATCGTCCAATATCTAAAATACTTCTTCATTATTTGATGGGTTTGATGCTTTGATGAGGCTTAGTTTGATGTTAGAATGAGGATTGCGTCCTCCCAACCAGTTGGTGGCGTGATTATTCGAGATTCACCAGTTTGGAATGATTCAGCCGTACTTTCACGCCCTTCCATCGGATCAAACCAATTTGCTTCAGCGTCTTTATCTAGGATGTTTTTAACAGTTGCCTCTGAATTGTCAGAGAAATAGACCAGAATTTTCTTGCCGGAAGAGAGTCTGACCGCTGCTTTTAGGCTTTCGTTGTCACTTTCAGTTCCTTGGAGGATGCTTTGGTCAGGAATCCATTCAGACCACTTATTTTCGATAAGTAAGTTTTTTGCCAGCTGCGCAAACTGAACTGCTCCAGGGAAATTCAAAGCTCGTTCCCAGGTAAAGCCACAATTGTAGTTCCCTTCAGTACCGCGCATTGCCCAAATAGGGCCTGCTCCATAAGTGTGGCCAGCTCCTCCAGCAAAAAATGTATGGTATACTTGTCGACGCAAACGGAGAGGAGTAATATATCCGCACTCTTGACCGTAAGCTCCAAATTCGTAGGAACCCTCCAGGAATAGACTTGGCTTCTTAGGATTGTCCAGATTGTATTCCCTTGCCATAGTTGGATATACTTCATTGACCTGTGTCCATACTTCCACCCCATTGGCTGTGATCCACGCATCTTCATGAAACCAAGTAGATGAGTTGTCACTTGGGTCTCCATCAGGGTGATAAGTGAAAAAAACATCCTTCCATGCTTGATCAGCTTTGTTCCATTGAACTGTTTTGCCAGTGACCCCATTGGCTATCCCTTCTGCCATTGCCCGGAAAATGGAACGTCTGTCCACATTTTTTTCTGAGATCGTATCTGAAACTGCAAAATATTTTCCTTTCGCATCTCCACCCAGAACCCACAGTATGTGAGGTTCTGTCTTATATCTTTTTCCTAAAAAAACACCGTATTCTTTAGCCTCCTGCGCTGTAAACTCTTGATGAGCACCGCTAAATTGATCTGTGATATAGGCACGTCCCCAGTTTGGGAGGAGGGCTACATACATATTTCTTTTTTTGATCCCCTCGATGATATAGTCTACATGATCCCAATAATCGTTTGGTGAGTCAGGAGATCCCCCAGACACAACTAGCGGTTTCGCAGTGTTGGGGTTGTCTTCTCCACCGGTGAATGGACGGTGACCATAAGCATTTGCAGCATTATGCGGACCATTTTTTAATCCACCTCCGTGAGGATACCAGAACGCCACAGATTGGATGACATTGAAGCCGAGTTGCTGTCGGTTATCAAGGTATCGATCTACTTCTTCGCGAGTTAATTGCTGAAACATACCCCATCCAGTATCAGCCATCCAAAGAAATGGCGTGCCGTCTTTGTGTTCTATATAGTGACCGTTTCCTGCAACCTGGAGTTTGCCATGGCTATCCCATGGTGCTTGGGCAAAAATATTTACCGAAAATAGAAGTAGGACTAGCGTAAAAATCAACTGTCTTTTCATGGTTATTTAGGTTTGGGTTATTAGTTAAAAAGGAAAATATCTCTGAGCCGAATTGGCTTTTAATTGGATCTCTAGGGTCTCTTCTTTCTTCATTTTACTTTAATAATCACTCGTCTATACCTAGTTAAAGCTGGGCTACCATTGTCCGTGACTTCACAGATCACATGGATCGTTTGTCCCGGTTTTGCATCTTTTGGTACTGTTAGTTTTGCGTCTTGCTCATTTGACTGATTGATTGACACCTCTCCTTTGTAAGTTCCTGGATCTTGATACTGCCACCAGCTGTAGTTAAGTTTATCTCCGTCTGGATCGTATGATCCCGCTGCACTAAGTTTTACACTTGATCCTGCTTTTAGAAGCAAGTCTTCACTGTGAGCCAGCTTAACTATAGGCTCATGATTGGCTTCATCATAGGACTTGATAGTCCAGTCTGCACGTGCTGCAAAATCATTTTGCATCGCAGCAGTCCATCGCCAGAGTGGTTCCAGATAGTCTGTGAGTTGTTGATCGTTGGGGATTTCTTCTTTGAGTCGTTCTCTTCCCCATGCTGAGTTTCCATACCATCTGCCTTCAGGGTAAGTATAAGAGGAATCCAACACGGGGTCTAGCCAAGTATTTTCTCGGACTTTCACATATCTACCACCCCATCCGCCATAGTCTGGAGATTCCATGCTGCGCAAGCCTGTAGGTATGGTGTGTAAAAAAGCTGGAGAATCTCCCTCAGATCTAAAATCTCCCTTGTAAAATCCCTTGTCACCTTCTTCATGGGCAGGGTACATTGACAAAAGTGGGCCGTGTGCTTCCAGGATATTTTCATTCATCCAATCTGCAGCAAGGTATTTCTGCTCTGCCTCTGGCAAATACTTTTTCCAATGATAGAAAATGGCAATAAACTGATCTGAGATAATCGTGGGAATATTGTATTTACCCCAGACAGGGCGAATGTATTTCTGAAAAGTATCGTCTTGTTCCCAGATAAAATAAAATCGGATTTTACTGGCTACGGCATCCATTTTTTCTGGATGATCTTCCTCTATAGTTTTCAATGCTCGAGCAATAGTATTTGTCCCACCCCAAGCCTGTATCCAGATTGGTCTTGCGTCAGATTCATCCAACAATTCTTTTACAATATGCTGAGAGCCGTCTGTGATTTTTTCCATTTCGCCTTCTGTCTCTACATTGCCTAGAAAGGTCTTAGATCTGAGAAATTCTGCTGTGGGATAATCTTTATCATGCTTGAGTAAATTGGGTTGTACTTTGGCGTAAGCATCCAAGTAGCGTACAGCCCAGTCATCTCCAGCCCATTTGTGTCCATGCCAGTGGTATTGGGAACTTGAAGTTATGATCCCCTCAATATCCCATTCGTTGGCATAAAGGAGAAAGCGAACCAAAGAGCACTCATCATCTATTTCCCCATCACTTGTTACGATGACACGTGGTTTTTCTGTCTTTTCCTGAGCAATAAGATCAGAACCTAAACTGCTGATTAGAATAGCTAGGAGTATGGATTTAGGAAAATGGATAAGTAGGTTCATGGCTGTTATGTTTCACATTTAAGCTGCTGGTACATTAGCTTTTAAGGTTTCACAGTTACTATTACACGGGTATATCGCGTCAGTGCTGGACTACCGTTATCAGTCACTGCACAGATTAAATGGATGGTTCCAGTTCCTTGCGGTACTTTAAAAGAAGATTGCGCTTGATCAGCGTCTGTCAGTCTTACCTGCTCGCCTGCATTTGCAAGAGTGCTTGGCTCGGTATGAACATACCAATGGTAGCTAAGTTTATCTCCGTCTGGATCTTTGCTGCCAGCTACACTTAGTTTGATGGTGTCACCAGGTTTGGCACTCTGATTCAGCTTGCTTTTAGTGTGGACGATTGGAGGATGATTTGCTTCAGCATAGGACTTTACGCTCCAGTCTGCCCGAGAGGCAAAGTCATTCTGCATCGCATCAGACCAGCGCCACATAGGTTTGAAATAAGTGCTGCGCTGTGCTGCAGTAGACTTGGAATCTTCACGTAAACTTGCTCTTCCCCAGCCATTGCTTCCATACCACCTACCTCCTGGATACTCATAGCCAGAGACTGGTACTGAATCCAACCAAGTATTGTCACGGACTTTTACAAATCTCCCTCCCCAACCTCCAAAGTTTGGTGATTCCAAACTTCTCAGGCCTGTTGGAATGGTATGTAAAAACGCTGGGGAATCACCTTCAGAGCGGAAGTCACCGTTTTCCATAGCGGGATAAAGTGCAGCTAAAGCACCGTGGTTTTCAAGAATATTGGCTTTCATCCATGGACCCTCAAAATATGGAATCATTTCTGAAGGTTGCACCTGAGCCCATCGATAGGCAATCGCCTCAAACTGATCCGCGATGATGGTCGGAATATTATATTTACCCCATTTCGGACGAATATATTCCTGATAAGTCACATCCTGCTCCCAGATCAGATACAGACGCATCTTGTTGGCTACATATTCCATTTTGTCAGGATGGTTTTCTTCGATGCTTTTCAAAGCTCTGGCTAGTGTATTCGTCCCGCCCCAAGCTTGAATCCAAATAGGACGATCATCTGTTTCATCCAACAAAACTTTCACTATAAGCTCTGACCCGGGTGTGATTTCAGTCATTTCACCTTCGGTTTTCACGTTGCCTAGGAGCGTTCTTTCGCGTAAAAATTCAGGGGTCGGAAAATCTGGATCATGCTTTACCAGGTTTGGATAATCCTTGGCGTAGGCATCCAAATAAGGATCAATCCAATTATCTCCGGGCCAATTGTGGTCATGCGCATGATATTGTGAACTGGAGGTAATTATGCCTTCTACATCCCATTCATTCACATAAAACAGGAAACGGACGATAGAACATTGATCATCTATTTCTCCATCACTGGTAACCAAAACACGAGTTTTCTCAAATTTCTTTTTTTGAGCCATTCCTTCAGAAAAACCAAGTAGGAGTAAGGCAATAAGTAGAAAAGGTATTTTGGCTAGGTATTTCATGGGGATTTCAGGTTTGGGAGTTTTTTTTGCCAATTATTTTTTTCCATCCCTCATAATAGCCAGCTACTTTCTCAGAGTTTTTTCCAGGTAAAGTGCTAGTAGAGCTTTGATTAAAGGATTTAAGCTGGTCTATACTATCATAGACTTTGGAGTTTAGGCCTGCCAAATAAGCGGCACCCAAAGCTGAGACATCGGCAATCGCGATATTGGTTACTTTGCGCTGAAGTATGTCAGCTAGGAACTGCACCACAAACTTGTTTGAAGTAATCCCTCCATCTATTTTTAGCTCTGTTAGTGGTGTCCCGGAATCGGCTTCCATGGCGACGATCACATCTTTGATCTGGTAAGGAACAGATTCCACAGCTGCGCGGATTACATGGTTTTTGGATGTTTCGAAAGACAATCCTTCAATGGTTGCTTTGCGATTCATGTCCCAATGAGGTGCTCCCAATCCCGAGAAGGCCGGAACGATATAGACGCCTCCATTGTCGGAAAGGGAAAGGCATATTTGCTCCAGATCTGATGCGTTTTCAAAGAGACCCAGTTGATTTTTGATCCATTCTATCGTGGCACCGGCAGAGACTATTATTCCCTCCAGCGCATAATCCACTCGATTTTCTGTGCTCCAGCATATCGTAGTGACCATTCCATTCTGAGAAGTTTTTGGTTCCTTTCCAATATTCATCAGAATTGAACTGCCCGTTCCCAGCGTGGCTTTGGCACTGCCTGGTTCAAAACATCCTTCCCCAAATGCAGCGGCATGAGAGTCCCCAATCATCGACGAAATGCTGATTTGATGATCCAATAGACCTTCCAAATTGGTGGTGCCAAAGTGAAAAGAAGAGGGCTTTAATTCTGGTAAATTCAGTTTGGATAAACCGAAATCAGACAATAGCTCCTGATGCCAACAAAGCTCCTTCAGATTGAAAAATAATGTTCTGGATGCATTGGTATAATCAGTCAGGTAAGATTGACCTTTGGTTAATTTATAAAGCAACCAAGTGTCAATCGTTCCAAAATATGCTTCTCCTTTATCGATTGCTTCTTTGATTTTAGGCTCATTTTCATAGAGCCAGATTACTTTGGTTCCCGAGAAATAAGGGTCAATGATCAATCCGGTTTTCTCGTTGATTTTTGGTTCCAAACCTTCTTTTTCCAATCTTTCACAGATGGCTACCGAACGCTTGCACTGCCATACAATGGCATTATAGAGTGGTTTGCCTGTTTTGTCCCAAAGCACAAAAGTCTCCCGCTGATTGGAAATACCACAGGCTTTAATTTTGCTCAAATCTCCTTTTTTGGATACGAAGCCACCCAGACATTTACCCACTGAGGTTAATATGTTTTGGTAAATCTCCTCAGGATCTTGCTCCACACGGTTTCCTTCTAAGTAGTGGGTTTTGAGAAGTTCTGTCTCCTTGTGCACAGCATTACCCTGCTCATCGAAGATGATGGTTTTGGTACTGCTGGTTCCTTGATCTATTGCTAATATGAAAGACATGTTTCTAATTTCTGTTGTTAAATCGTTTCATAATCTGACCTATATGGACGATTACTCACTCTTTTGATTCGACTTGTCGATAATGACAGCTAGTAGGATCACCATCCCTTTGATTACCTGCTGCCAAAAAGGAGAGACATTCATGAGAATCAAACCATTGTTCAGCACTCCTATAATGATCGCGCCGAGGACTGTTCCCCAGATTGTTCCTCTTCCTCCGGAAAGTGAAGTACCACCAATCACCACTGCTGCAATTGCATCCAATTCATAACTTATTCCGGCATTTGGCTGGGCGGAATCCAGTCGAGCTGTTACCAGCACCCCACCAACGGCTGCAAGCAATCCAGCAATAGAATACACCCAGATTTTGACTTTGTTAATCGGAATTCCAGAGAGTCGGGAAGCATTTTCATTTCCTCCTATGGCGTAGATGTATCTTCCAAATCGGGTTTTGCTAGTAAGGATAACTGCTGTGATTACCACTATGCCTGAGATCCATACCGGCATAGGTATTCCTAAGAACCATCCCGTCCCTAAGAAACCGAAACTATCTCCCAGTCCTGTGATGGGATGGCCTTTTGTCCAGAGCATAGTGAATCCACGGGCCATGGTAAGCATGGCTAGCGTAGCGACAAAAGGAGGAACTTTGAATTTGGTGACGGCATACCCATTAACAAATCCTAAGCCTCCGCCGATTAAAAATCCGGCTACTATTGCACCTAATACAGTGAATCCAATAAACAGATTTAATGAGGGTATGCTGAGTCCATTTTTCAATAAACCTGCCGTCACTGCTCCGCAAAATGCCAAGATAGAACCTACAGAAAGGTCAATCCCGGCAGTTAAAACAACCAGAGTCATTCCCACCGAGATGCACACGTTTACAGAGATTTGGCGCATGACATTCCAAAAATTGTCCGTAGTCATGAAATTGTCTGTCAGCAATGCCAAAGCCAAGCATAAGACGAATAATGCGATAAGGGACTGAAACTGGGCTATGTTAAAGTTTTTCTTCAAAGAGATCATTGATTCATGTTTTCGGGGATGCAGGCATTCATTATGTTAGTTTCGGTGGCTTCTTCACTCGAAAACTCGGCGGTGATTTCACCTTCAGACATGACTAATATTCTGTCTGAAATAGCCAGTATTTCGGGGATTTCAGAAGAAATAACTAGAATGGAAATACCAGAAGCGCTTAGTCGAGCGATAAGCTCATAGATTTCATTTTTGGCATTTATATCTATTCCACGCGTAGGTTCGTCCAGCATGAGCACGGTGGGGTTTCGCTCTATCCACTTACCTAATATTACTTTTTGCTGATTTCCGCCACTCAGATTTTTGATTGCTTGATCTTCGTTGTGAACTTTGATTTTCAGGGAAGCGACATGTTTGTCATAGAGTTTGGTATGTAGGGCATCGCTCAGAAATCCGAATTTGCTGACCTTCTCGATCACGGTAAGGCTTAGGTTTTTTGAAACTGACATTCCTGCTACAATCCCATCTTTTTTACGGTCTTCAGGTACCAGAGCCATTCCCGCATCTATTGCTTCAATGGGACTTTTGAAGCCTGTTTTATGGCCGTTGAGTAGGATAGATCCTGTCAATTTGCGGTGATTAAGCCCAAAGAGACTTTCGCAGAGCTCTGTTCTTCCTGCTCCCATCAATCCATAAACTCCCAGGACTTCTCCTTTGCATAAATCGAAACTAATATCTTTTAGTAAAGGACGTTGTGGATTTTCAGGATTGAGTAAACCAAGGTTTTTGACTTCTAAGACTTTCTCTTCTGTACAGTTTTTGGTGGATTTTTTGACCACTTTCACTTCACGCCCTGCCATCATATTGATGAGTTGAGCACGGGAAATTTCTGATACTCCCCCTTGACCGACCACTTTCCCATCCCGCAGCACTACAAAATCATCTGCTAAGGCAAAAAGCTCATCCAGTTTGTGCGAGATATAGACAATGGCTTTACCCTCCGCTTTTAGCTTATTGATGATTTCGAAGAGAACTTCCACTTCGCTTTCTCCGATAGCTGAAGTGGGCTCGTCCATAAAAACTACCTCAGATTCTGTAAGTAGGGCTTTGGCGATTTCTACGATTTGCTGTTGGCCAACTTTCAATGTACCTACCAAGGCTGTTGGTTCTACTTCCAGTTTGAGTCTGGTAAGTAAAGCTTTAGTCTTGTTGATCATTTTCTCGCGCTCCAAAAAGCCAAATGCATTGACCAACTCTCTTCCCAAGAAGATGTTTTGAGCTACTGTCAGGTAAGGAATCAGATTTAACTCTTGGTGAATAATTCCAATTCCCATTTCCTGAGCGTCCTTAGGTCTGGAGAATTTAATTTCTTGGCCTTTAAAGAGCATTTGTCCCTCAAAATCAGTGTAAATACCTGACATGATTTTCAAAAGGGTAGATTTTCCTGCGCCGTTTTCACCGATTAATGCGGTTACTTTTCCTCCTTCCAGACTGAGATTGACATTACTGAGGGCAGTAACTCCAGAGAACTTTTTGGTTATTTCTTTTACTTCCAGTAGTGCCGTCATGCTAGGAGGAGATTTGGAGAGTAAATGGAATAACCTCGAGTTGGTCTAGATTCAAATGAACTTTGTTGAGTTCAATAGCTCCTTCAAATTTCACTGAATCTCCCTCTTTTACTTTGGATCTGAAGCTTGGTATTACTTCTTGGCGAATCCTGTCATTCAGTGCCTCAGAGATGCTGTTGAAATCCGCAGTGTCTTCGTAATCGTTGATTTTGACCAATCCTGAAGCATCACGGAGGGCATTTCCAAAAATGAATTCCGTTTCAATTTCTATGATAGAACTGCCTACTTGAAGCAGCACATTGTTTTCATTTACAGCGCTGACTATGCCTTCTCCTTTCACGCGGAAATAGCCAATATTGCCTATTCCTAAGGCATGACTATTTTTCTCAAATGTGCTGTTTACGTCCTGATTGAAACTGTCAATTAGTTGCGATATATCAGTGCAATCTTGGTAAGCCTTTGAGAGATCCTGATTCCAGATGCCGTCAACATAGGCTTTCGCATTGAAAACCGTTTGCTGATTTTCTGCCAGTTTTTGGTCTAGAGGCTGGATATAGATTGAATTATAACCCACAAGAGCTAATGCAACTACTCCAATGCCATATTTTATAGCTTTATTATTCATCGCTTCCGTAGGCTTCGTACTCATGTACATTTTCTTGATTGACCATTTCTACAGTCACAGGGACTTTTTGTGCGAAATCCCGTTTGCCATTGAAGTACTCCAATGCATAATTGGCGGCTGTTCTAGCGATTAGCTTTGGGAATTGCATTCCGGTAGCAAGGATTTTTTTCTGCTCTATGGAGGTGATCACATCGCTTGCTCCGTCAAAGCCAAAAACCATGACTTGCTCTGCCTTTCCTGCAGCCACCAAAGCTTGGTAAGCTCCCATGGCCATGCCGTCATTGCCACAAAAGACTCCCTTGATATCTGGATGTACCTGTAAAATAGATTCCATTACTTCCATGGCTTTGTTTCTGTCAAAGTCAGCATTTTGCTGAGCGACCATCTGCAGCTCAGGATAGTTATCGACTACAGAGTGAAATCCTTTCGAGCGACTCCAGGTATTATTGTCTCCGACTAAGCCCAAGATTTCTACGTACTTTCCACTTTTATTCAGCTTCTCAACGAAGTATTTGCCTATAGCTACGCATCCCGCATAGCTGTCTGAGAGGATTTGACTGGTTGCTGCGTCCGTAGCGTTGATCTCACGATCCATGCAGAAAACAGGGATTTCAGCTTTTTTGGCAATTCTCACATTTGCGATCGAGCCATCCGCATCTGTGGGATTGAATAGTATAGCGTCGTAGCCTGAAGAGATCGCGTTTTCGAAATGATCTGTCTCCAGTGCGGTATTATTTTGGGAATCAAAAATAGTAGCCTCAAATCCTAGCTCTATGGCATGGTTGGCAGCAGTCTCTGCCAGCACTACAAACCATGGGTTATTGAGTGAGGATACGATTACGGCCACTTTTTTAGGCTGATCCTGCTTTTCAGACTTTTGCTTTTGGCAGCTGAATAATATAGCGGTGAAGAGGAGCAGGCATACAATTTTTATGGGTTTGAAATAGGTCATTTTGGGTGGGTTATTGTTATTTCAAAAGTGTTTCGGCCTGCGCCAAAATACCATCTCGGGATATGCCGTAGTGCTTGAAGATTTCTCCCTGAGAACCTGTTACGGTGTATTCATCTGGTATTCCGATGATATGGAATCGGTTTCTGGCTCCTTTTTGGAAAAGGTATGAAGCGCAGGCTTCGCCCAATCCTCCGTTTACCATGTGTTCTTCCACTGTGATAATTGGTTTGCCTTCAGCAGCCAATTCATCCAAAAGTGCTGTGTCTAATGGCTTGATTGTATGCATGCTTATTACTCTGGCAGAGACTCCATGCTTTTCTTCCAAAGCTTTTGCAGCCTGCCAAGCAGGGTAAACCGTCTCACCGTTTGCGATGATGGTGATATTATTTCCTTTTCTGAGAATCCTACCTTTTCCAAATTCAAAATCTTGGTTTTCTTCAGATAATAAAGGCATGGGTTTTTTACCAAACCGGAGATAAATTGGTTGATCTAGCTTCGCGGCCAAAAGCACAGCTTGTTCCGTTTCGAAATTGTCAGCCGGTGCGACGATGATCATATTATTGATCGCTCTCAGCACGGCGAAATCATGCAGACTGTGGTGAGTGGTTCCAAGTGCCCCGTAGCTTACTCCCGCACTGATTCCTACCAGTTTGACTGGGTTGTCGGAATAGGCTACGTCGTTTTTGATTTGTTCCAAAGCCCGTGCAGTAAGAAAGCAAGCAGGAGAAATGGCAAATGTTTTCTTTCCTGCAGATGCTAAGCCCGCGGATACTCCCACTAGATTTTGCTCTGCTATCCCAACTTCTACAATCTGCTCCGGGAATTTTTGACCGAAGGGAACGAGTTTTCCTGAACCTCGGGAGTCACTTGTCACCACAATGATCGATTTATCTATGGCGGCTAATGATTCCAATGTATCAGCGAAAACCTCCTGATTTGCGCTTCCCATTTTCAGGTCTGTCTCTATTATTTTATCTAATTCCATGATTCGTTAGATTAATGCTTCAGCCGCGTCTAATTCTGATAATGCTAAGTCGTACTGCTCTGGGCTTGGCACACCATGGTGCCATTTTAGTACGCGTTCCATGTAGCTGATTCCTTTACCTTTAATGGTATGGGCAATTATGAAATTGGGCTTACCAACTTCGAAAGGACCGGAATTTAACGCCTCCTCCAGTTCAGCTAGGTTATGTCCGTCTACTTCCCGTACTGACCAACCGAAAGCTTCCAATTTGTCCCGGAGGGAATCTGTATTCATCACCTCTTGATTGGACCCGGTAATCTGCTGCTTGTTGTTGTCCAGAATTGCGTATAAATTATCCAGCTTGTAATGGGAAGCGGATAGAAATGCTTCCCAGTTTGAGCCCTCAGGCAATTCCCCATCTCCTAAAAGCGTAAATATTCTATGCGTTTTTTTATCCAGTTTAGCTGCTATTGCTTCTCCCACACAAATAGGTAATCCATGACCCAATGCTCCGGTATTTTGCTCTACACCATTCACCTTTTTGGTTGGATGGCCGATGTAGTGGGATTGGTATTGACAAAGAGTTTCCAGATCAGATTCTGGAAAAAAACCGCGATCCGCCAAGGTCACAAAAAGGGCTTCTACACAATGACCTTTACTTTGTATGTAGCGATCACGATCTGGGTTTTTGAAATTGCTTGGATCTACATTTAGCACTCTGTTATAGAGTACATTGAGGATGTCCACACATGACAGGCTTCCTCCTGTATGACCAGCTTTTGCTTTATAAATGTACTTGAGAAGGTTTTTTCTCAGAAATACAGACTTCAGTTTCAAATCTTTATCTGTCATGTTCGGTTCTTATTAATTAGCAGTATGTGCTAAACTGGTTTTCATTAGTATGAAAAGTTTGGTCTCAATTGAAGGAAGTATTCTTAGATAGTAAACTAGCCTCCGTGATGGTATACTTCCCATCCCATATAGTTTTCAAATGCTTCCTTAAGTGCGTCGGATGTATGTGACGCATTCATTACTACGTGATGTTCAAATCCATTTTTGCAGATGTGCTTCATCAAACCTTGGAGGTTAGGGATTTTGGCCACTGCTCGGTTTCCGAATGTTTTCAATTCATCATCAGTTAATACCCCATCACCAACATAAGCTTTCATGATTCCTCTGGTATCGTCCGTGCTGATTCTACCAAAAGTCAATGGGGAGGCAGGCGTGCGTCCATCCAAAGCGCCGTATGTGTTTTCCACTCCTACAGTAGTTCCTAGGATAGGGGCATTGCTGATTTCAATGTCCGGGAGGAATGATTTTGCCCAGTTTCCACAGTGGAAAAGCACACATTTTTCATCATCATCTGCGTAGTTATTGTTCCAATCCACTAATGCACTCGGGGAGCCAGAAGCCAATTGCATGGCATACATACTGAGTGTTCCTGTGACATCTACCTCGCAGGCGCTAGGAATCATTCCCTCGCTAAACATGCTGGAGCTGGTGCAGACATTACATCCAAAATTTTGCTGCAAAGAAGTCCAACACTGAATAGCATTTGCATCCAGTTGATTTTCTGTCATGAAATCATTCAGTACAACATCCAGCTTGGCCATTTGAATTAGAGATTCGCTAGGAGTTTTACCTGTGGAAGCGTAGTTGTGGATTTTCTCCAAATGATCTTTTACGCGTTGATCAGATTTGTCCAGTTTATTGGCATAACCTAGTATCTCAGACAGGTCGCAGGTAACTACAGAGATGCCATTTTTCTGAAGGATTTTTTCGCTGTATCGTACAGTATTAAAGGCAGTTGGTCTTGCTCCAATTGCTCCGATACGCACATTTTTCATTCCTTTTACTACACGGCAGACACCCAGAAACTGCTTTAGATCCGCTAAAAACGAAGGATCGGTAGGATGGACGACATGCTTGGTAGTGATTGAATATTTGATGCCGTATTGATAAAGGTTGTTACAAACGGAAATCTTGCCACACCAAGAATCTCGGCGATTTGCTACATTAAGCTTATTAAGTTCATCTGGGTAGCCTTGGATAAGTACGGGTACTTTCAAGTCTGCTAGGTGTAAGGTATCGGCAATTCCTCTTTCATCTCCGAAATTTGGAAGAACCACCAAAACCCCAGCTATAGCATCTTTATGTTTCTTGAATAGGTCTGCGCATTTTCTTGCATCAGTATAGGTTTCTACTCCACCAAGTTTTGTGTCTGTCTCATCCAGGATAATTGTTTGAATTCCTTGTTCACCCAGCATTTTAAGAACTTCTATCCGTGCCTCTGTCACAAGTTTATCCGGAAAAAAGTCTCGGTTCCCAATGATTACCCCTAAAGTTATATTTTGCTTTTTCATTACGTGTGATATAGCTGACTAGTGCTTATTTAGATGTGTCTTCTGCGATGATTAATTGGATGTCGTGTTCCTTAAAAACTTCCTTATGTTTATTTTCTACCCCCTCATCTGTAATGATATAATCTATTAGAGAAAGCGCTCCCAGACTAGCAAAGGCACTTTTTCCGATTTTGGAAGAGTCTGCTACTAGATAAGTAGTGTCTGCCGCATCAATCATTGCTTTTTTGACAACTAGGTCACTAAGACTAGGATAGGTAAGCCCTGATTTCAGTGATATTCCGGCAGTTGCTAGAAAGAGTTTTTGGACATTCAGCCCTTTAAAGAAATCTGCTGCCTTTTGTCCTGTCAGTGAGAGGGTAGGTGCTTTGAATTCTCCACCTGTCATGATGATATCAATATTTGGATTAGCGCCTAGCATAAGTGCAATATTCAGAGCGTTGGTGATAACTGTGAGCCCTTTGATGTTTACAATTTTTTTAGCGATTTCCGTGGTAGTAGAACCAGAGTCTAGAATAATGGTGTCGCCCGGTTGGATGAATTCAAGGCATTTTTCTGCGATGATTTCTTTTTCCTTTAGATTGTCTTGATGTACCAAAGAGAAGTTACGGACCTTATTTTCCACATCTTTTAGATGTACGCCGCCATGTTCCCGATTTACCAATCCATTTTTCTCTAGTTTTTCCAGGTCCTGTCGAATGGTAACTTCAGTTACTTTAAAGATCCTAGCCAGATCAATGACCTTAGCGGATCCATCTTCTTTAAGCAGTTCTAGTATCTTTTCTTTTCTTTGTTTAGGGAGCATGGAATTTTTGTTTCTTGGTGAAAAACAAAAGTAACCTATTTCGAAAACTTAAGCTTTTCATTTTGTTTGCTTTCGCAAAATATTCTTAAACCTATATCTGATCTAAATTTCGAGTTGTAATTGTGAACAGAATGGAAGTTTGTGACTTAGGAAATTGTTAGTGCCATTCAAAAAGAGGGGAGCCCTCCTGCTATCAGCAGAGTTCTCCCTTCTAACCCTCTAGGCCAATCTATTTATTGTTCATCAGTATGTTTAGTGATTCACGCAGACTTTTACTTTATCATTTGACTCTCTGGTGAACCCAATAGCTATATTGCTAATCTCACAATATCGAAAGTATATGAAATAAATAATAAGTGTTTGAAGCTGTTTCTAGGGTAAATCTAGCTAATAATAAAAATAAACAAAGGATTTGCTGATAAAAATTTACGTTTATTTTCTTTTTATTCTTCGTTTACTTTCTTTTTGATACATTTGAGTGTCAATTAGCAGGTATATAGCATCAATCACTTGGTTATTTGTTAGTATGGTATCTTCAGTTTCAAAACTTCACGAATGTTACGTATGAATAGAAATATAATTAGTGGGATGGAATTGGTTGTAATGATTGCTTTTTTAACATTGCTCAGCTGTAATACTGCTGAAAACGAGCGTCATAAACCCAGAGTGTTGATCAGCTCAGATATAGGAGGGACAGATCCTGATGACTTCCAATCGATGATACACTTATTGATGTATGCTGATCAATTCGAAATTGAAGGTTTGGTTTCTTCTCCTTTTGGTGATGGGAGTAAAAAGGATTTTCTGGATATCATTGAGCATTATGAAAGCGATTACAATCAACTTCTGAAGCACGCTCCAGAACTGCCTTCCCCTAATTCACTTCGGAATATCACCAAGCAAGGCGAGAAAAATGCTGCACCATTCAAAGGGTTTGCTACTGCTACAGAAGGATCGGAATGGATTATTCAATGCGCTAAAAAAGAAAGTGATCAACCGCTATGGGTACTTGTGTGGGGTGGCATTGAAGATCTCGCACAGGCACTCCACGATGCACCGGAGATCAAAGACAATATTCGAGTCTATTGGATAGGAGGGCCCAATAAAAAATGGAGCATCAATTCCTATTCTTATATCGCTGAGCATCATCCGGATTTGTGGATGATTGAGGCAAATGCAACTTATAGAGGTTGGTTTATGGATGAAGATTCTCCAAAAGATGTGAAAGGTGATGCTTATTATGACAATTACATACAGGGCAGAGGTGCTATGGGGAAGGATTTTATCAAGTATTATGATGGTCGGATCAAAATGGGGGATACTCCATCACTTGCGTACCTAGTTAGCGGCGATCCAAATGACCCTATGGGTGAAAGCTGGGGAGGTAGTTTTGAGAAAATCGATCACAGCTCACGAAATATTTTTATAGATGGAAGTACTGTGGAAGATACGGTAGCTGCTTATGGAACTATTGAATGGAGGTTTACTGGCCCAGAATTGAGTGTTTCAGAAGATTCGGTGGTATTTGAACTGGAAGTGCAAAATCAAATCTGGCCAGGCTATTACTTAGGCGAAGGTATGTATGGGGTAAAGTATAGCTCCAAAAAACCAGAAAAAGGAACCTACAAAACCCGAAGTGCAATTGCTGGATTAGATGGCTTGGAAGGCGGTTATGTAAGTACGGATCCTTGGCCAGGAAAGGCTTCGCCAGATGATTATCAGCTAGGAAATAATTGGTATAGTGACAAACTAGATCCGGCTCTCTTTATAAAGGATCAACAGGGAGCTAAAACCATCTCAAAACATAGGAGAGAGTTTTTATTGGATTGGGCGGAAAGATGGAAATGGCTTGAAAAGTAAGTGTGCCTAACTCAAATTCAAAGAAATAACAATAAGCCCCTCTTTATGAAAAGAATCAAGTTAATCGTAGTGATAAGCATTCTTGCTATCACTTCGGCATTTTCTCAGCAGTTAGCATTCCCCACAGCAGAAGGATATGGGAAGTTCTCTAAAGGTGGTCGTGGAGGTGTAGTGTTTGAAGTCACCAACCTTAACGATAGTGGAGAGGGAAGCTTGCGAGCTGCTGTGGAAGCATCGGAACCTCGAACTGTTGTATTTCGGGTATCAGGAACTATAGAACTCGAAAGTGCTTTACGGATCAAGAATCCATATATCACCATTGCTGGTCAAACAGCTCCCGGAGATGGTATTTGTATCAAAAAAAATCCATTGGTAATCGAAGCAGATCATGTGATTGTAAGGTATCTGAGAGTTAGACTGGGAAATGAATCCGGCGATGATGCTGATGCGGTTTCAGGCAGATATAATAAGCACCTTATTTTGGATCATATTTCGGCCAGCTGGAGTGTTGATGAAACCATGTCAATTTATCATAATGATAGTATTACGGTGCAATGGAGTATTATTTCCGAAAGCATGCATGACTCAAATCATGTAAAAGGAGCACATGGTTTCGGCGGTATATGGGGATCGAACTTTGGTAGCTATCACCATAATTTACTAGCGCATCATGGAAGTCGAAATCCGAGAATGGCGTCAGGTTCTGGATATACTGATTATAGAAATAATGTGGTTTATAACTGGGGGTATAACAGCACCTATGGTGGAGAAAACAAACAAGGCACGGATCCTCGATTTACCTTTTCGATTATCAATATGGTAGCCAACTACTATAAGCCTGGGCCTGCGACACAGGCGGGTGAAAATTCTCACAGGCTGGCAAATCCATCCATGCGTAACGATGTCAGTGATTTTGGTAAATGGTTTATTGCTGATAATGTGATGATTGGTAGTGATCGCGTCACGGCTGACAATTGGGATGGTGGGGTGCAGCCTCAAGGAGGTAAATCAAATATTCAATATGTCAGACTTGAAAAACCTTGGGAATCAATGCCTATCAATCAGCAGTCCGCTGAAGAAGCATTTGACTTAGTACTTGCAAATGCTGGGGCTACTTTGCCTAAGCGGGATGCGGTGGATACCCGAATAGTCAATGAAACGAAAGGCGGTTTTACCACCTATGAAGGAGGTACATATAGAAAGAGAATCACTTTGGCAGATACTTCAAAAAAATCAGGAATTATAGATACTCAGGAGGATGTAGGTGGCTGGCCTGAATTAAAGAGTTTGCCTGCACTCACAGATTCAGATCACGATGGAATGCCGGATGAATGGGAAAAGAAAAATGGACTTGATCCATCTGATTCAAGTGATCGAAATATAATTCAAGACGGTTATACTATGCTAGAAAAGTATCTCAATTCCATTATGTAATTATCCGCAATGATGCCAGTTGCCTTAGATTCTTTGCTTATCTGGTCGGAAGACCGATGTGACCTCAATTATAATTTTGAACAAATTCCAGATTGCTTTTCCCCCTTTACTGGTAGAAAAGCGGATATACATTATGTAATATTATCAGAAGAAAATAAACTGGAAATCAATTTCATTTAATTCTCGCAGATGAGGATTTCCAAAGTCACCCAAGTCTCACAATTAAAAACAATCATGAAAATAAAATTCTTATCCCTTATACTAACCTTAGTGGTCATTAGCTCAGTGCTTTTGGCGCAACAGGTACCTACAGGTGATACTCCCAAGCCCCGTATAGTAATTTTAACTGATGTGTCTACCTGGGAGACAGATGATAGCGAATCGTTGGTAAGGTTATTAGTGCATGCCGACCTCTTCGAAATCGAAAGTATTATTTACACTACGGGTTGGAGTTTGGATAAAACGCGGGAGGACTTTTTCCAGCTGATTCATGATGCCATTGATGCCTACGAAAAGGACCTCCCAAACCTGATGAAGCGATCTGGGCAAAAGGGCTTTGCTGCAGATGAATCCCATCAAAATATTGGTTATTGGCCAAGTCCTTCGTACTTAAGAAGTATCACAGTTTTTGGCAGTAAAAACCGCGGGAAGGAGTTTCTCGGGAAAGACAATGATTCACCTGGAAGTGAGTTGATCATCGAACTTGCAGATGAAAAGGATGAGCGTCCCTTGTGGATTACTGTATGGGGAGGAGGAAATACTATCGCACAGTCTATATGGAAAGTAAAGCAAGAACGATCTGAATCTGAACTCAAAGAATTCCTCCATAAAATTCCTATTTATACTATTACTGATCAAGACCGGGACCAGAAAACTCCCTATGACATCAGCTCTCATCAGTGGATGCGTGGTGAGTTTGAAGAGGATTTACTGTTTATCTGGGACGAGTCCGCTTGGAGATACCAGAATGGTACAGGGAAGAAAAACTGGGAAGAATATGCTGCTCATATACAAAGCCATGGAAACCTAGGTAAGGTATATCCAAAATATAAGTATGGAGTCGAAGGTGATACTCCTGCCTTCCTACACTTGATGCCAAATGGGTTAAATGACCCAATGGTTCCTTCACAGGTTGGTTGGGGTGGATATTTTGAGTTTGGGTTGACTGAGGATAGCGTAACTTCTTCTTTCCGAAATTATAAGGCTCCTGAGTCCGAAGTGTCAAGAACCTATGAAAGTTATTTCTATCCTGCCACTTTTAACAATTTTGCAGCCCGAATGGACTGGGCAAATGAAGGGAGAGGCAACCGCAATCCAATAGTTGTAATCAACAAAAATCCAGGTATTGGCATCCTCAAAGTCAAAGCTAAAAAACGTCAAAATGTTATACTAGACGCCTCAAAGTCCTATGATCTAGAAGAAGATGAGCTTAGCTACAAATGGTGGATTATTCCAGAGGCTGGTACGTATAGGGGGGAAGTAGTCATTCCGAATAATGATTCTGACTCAATAAAATTCACCCTACCTCCAGATTCTTCAGGTAAAACTATTCATGTCATTTGCGAAGTAACCGACAATGGTTCGCCAAATCTGACAAGTTATCGAAGAATTATCATTGAAGTGAAATAGATAGAACAGGTGAATTTCAATAAACTAATAGTGTCTGTAGGATTCCTATTTGGGATTAATTCAGCCAGCCTGGCTCAATATCGCGTGATCGTCTCTTCTGATTTCCCACCAATTCCGGTGACCAATAGTGACCCGGATGATGTGCAGTCTATGATAAGATTTTTACTCTATACCAACGAGCTGGAGGTTGAAGCACTGATCGCATCTGCAGGGACTTTCGAAATGGTGGCAGACAAGCAAACTATTTTAGAAGTACTGGATAAGTACGATCTAGTCGATGAGAACCTGAGAAAGCATGATCCTAAATTCCCGACTGCAGACTACCTGAAATCTGTCACATTCGAAGGGAGAGGCAACCGTCAGAACATTCCGATCAAGTGGGGATGTGAAAAACAGCCTTGGAATGAGATAATAGGGCCGGGGAAAGACAGCGAAGCTTCAAGTGCGATTATTGAAACAGTAGACAAGCCTGACCCTAGACCCGTTTATATTGGAGTATGGGGTGGCGCAAGGGAAGTTGCCCAAGCTATCTGGAAAGTCCAAAACACTAGAAGTCCCGAGGAGTTGGAGGCCTTTTTAGGCAAAATGAGAATATTCCTAATTGCATGTCAGGATGCCAGCCATGGATGGTTGATGGATAATTTCCCCCAGCTGCATATTATAGAATCCAAGAAAACCTACCAGGGTATGTTCAAAGTGGGTTCCCAAGAATGGGCGGAAGAAAACGTAATCAATAACCATGGACCACTTGGAGCTATTTATCCACCAAAAGCAATGGCCGGAGCTGGTGTTATAGAGGGGGATAGTCCCGCATTTCTCTATTTGCTAAGCGCAGCTCGAGGAATAAATGACCCTGAAGACCCTACTCAAGAAAGTTGGGGCGGACAATATGTAAGAGTAGAAGGCACCAATCATTATATAGACGGACTTGGGCCTGATTCAATTTCTAAATGGAAAGTTGATTTTCAATTAGATTTTCAAATACGAGCTGATTGGATGATTTATTAAATGCACTGTATCACAATACCAATAGGGTAAAACTTGGCAGAAATAAAATGCAAGAACCAATTTCTAAGCCCAATTGGACATCAACTCGCAGCTTTCATTTCTCATTACATGAACTAGAGGGCTTGGGTCGGTAATGTAAACTTGGTAAATTCCTTTTTAAAACAACCAATTTGCTGACTATCACCCATATAAATATTTGAAAATGACTAAACGTAAATACATGAAACTAAGGATGGGGCTACTTTGTAGTGTTCTTCTTGTCTTTGCTGCGCAAGTAAATGCGCAGGAAAAAGCAATGGTCAACACTTCCAAAAGTCCTTTTGCTAAACAGGTTTCAGTGGATATGGATGCCGTTCATTGGACTGGTGGGTTTTGGGGACATTGGGCTGAAGTGAGTAAGGATACCATGGCAATGAACATGTTGCAGGTTTATAAAAATGATACGCTGAGCCATGCCTTTCTTAACTTTGAGATAGCGGCCGGGTATAAGGAAGGAAGACACAGAGGTGCTCCATTTCATGATGGGGATTTTTATAAAACCTTGGAAGCATTAGTTTCAGTGTATGCTACGACCAAAGATCCGAGGTACTATGATGAGCTCGAGCGTATCATAAAGGTAATAGCTTATGCTCAAAGAGCAGATGGATACATCCATACATCCACTATCATCAAGCAGCGAAATAACCCAGAAGATGCTGTTGAGTTTGAGGACCGTATGAATTTCGAGACTTATAATTTGGGTCATTTGATGACTGCCGCCAGTTTACATTACCGCACTACTGGGCAGACTAACTTTCTGGATATAGCAGTAAAAGCGACAGATTTTCTTGTGGAATACCACGAGGATGCAACTGCTGAGCAAGCTCAAAATGCAATTTGTCCCTCACATTATATGGGAGTGGTGGAGATGTACAGAACGACCGGCGACCAGCGATATCTGGACCTCGCGCAGAAAATGATAGATATCCGCGGAATGATCACAGATGGCACCGACCATAACCAAGACCGGATTCCTTTCCGTCAACAGCGAGAAGCAGTAGGTCATGCCGTTCGAGCTAATTACCTCTATGCTGGGGTGGCGGATTTGTATGCAGAGACAGGCGAGGATTCATTGATGATGGCTTTGGAAAGTATATGGCAGGATGTGGTGAGTAAAAAGCTATATATCACCGGTGCAACGGGAGCTTTATACGATGGAGTTTCACCAAATGGTACCACCTACAATCAGCCGATCATTCAGCAGGTGCATCAAGCCTACGGGCAGGCGTATGAACTTCCGAATATTGCAGCTTATAATGAAACCTGTGCTAATATTGGCAATGTCCTTTGGAACCACCGAATGCTGTTGGTAACTGGAGACAGTCGATTTGCAGATATCATGGAGCTGAGTTTATTCAATAGTGTGTTGTCCGGAACAGATCTGACTGGTACTCATTTCAATTATACCAATCCTTTGCGGGTCGATGATGACTTGCCGTTTGAATTTCGCTGGTCCAAGGAGCGGCAACCTTATATCTCCAAATCAAATTGTTGTCCACCCAATGTAGTGAGAACCGTTGCCGAATCTCAGAATTATGCCTATGCATTGTCCAAAAAGGGACTTATAGTGAATATGTATGGAAGCAGTAATTTAAAGACCCAATTGCTGGATGGTTCTGATTTGGAGGTCAAACAGGAGACAGATTATCCCTGGGATGGTACTATAAAGTTAGAAATTAATAAATCTTCAGGTAGTCCATTTGCTATTGATATGCGAATCCCGGCTTGGGCTGAAAATGCTGAGATAAAGATAAATGGTGAAAAAACTACAGAAAAGGCAATAGCAGGAAGCTACTCAAGCCTGACTCGAAACTGGAAAAAAGGGGATGTGATCGAGCTATACCTTCCTATGCCTGTGCGATTGATGGAAGCGAATCCTCTGGTAGAGGAGACAAGGAATCAAGTTGCAGTAATGCGAGGACCAATTGTCTACTGTATCGAGTCACCTGATATTAGTGACGCTAGAATTTTTGACGTGGAACTTCCAGCAGATATACAATTGAAGGCTGTGAAAGAAGCAATTTCAGGTGCACAAATTGCTTTCTTAGAAGGAACAGCCTTGGTGCAAACAGATGAAGATTGGAATGGAGATTTGTATCGCCCGATTGACTCCAATAGAGAGTTAAAAGAGTTGGAGATCAGGCTAGTGCCCTATTTTGCATGGGGCAATAGGGGTAAATCAGAAATGTCTGTTTGGATTCCCCTGAAGAAGTAAGCGCTTGACACAAGAGACCTTTTTCCGCATTTGGGAAGCAGAACTATTGTAGAGTTGATCCTTTGTCAAACTCCGTTATTTTTACTGTCACGGATGACGGTGTTCCTCGACTTACGAGATTTTAACGAGTGATAGCAGAGGTGAAGAAGGGAAATTTAGTGGGCGCAGGATCGAACCCTATCTAATTGCTGAGGTAGGATTCGTTTTTATTTCTGTATGCAATTAAATCTTCAATGGAGACCAGCTTTAAGTTGAATTTTTTCGCTACCAAAAAAAGATCTGGAAGCCTAGCCATAGTACCATCTTCATTTAATATTTCTACTAATACTCCAGCAGGTGACAATCCTGCTAATAGTGCGAAGTCAATTGCAGCCTCGGTATGTCCAGCCCTTTTAAGTACACCGCCACTTTTGGCTTTTAGAGGAAAAACATGACCAGGTTTTCCTAATTCACTCGGATGTATAGTATCATCGACAAGAGCTCGAATTGTCTTCGCACGATCTGAGGACGATATTCCGGTAGAACACCCATGCCCAATCAAATCTACCGAAATAGTAAAGGGAGTTTCGTATGCCGCAGTATTGTTTGAAACCATAAGGGACAATCCTAATTTTTCACACCTTTCTTCGCTGACTGGCGCACAAATTAGACCTCTACCATAAGTAGCCATGAAATTTATGATTTCTGGTGTTACCAGTTCCGCAGCACAGATAAAGTCGCCTTCATTTTCACGGTTTTCATCATCTACTACAATAATAACTTCGCCGTTTTTGATAGCCTCGATTGCATCTTCAATAGAGTCTAGTTGATAATTTTCCACTAATGATAAAGTTTGATGAAAATGGGACTGCAAATTTAACCTTTATTCCTTTCCAAATTGGAAGAACTCAAAGACTTAGAGGGAAATTGTTTTCCGGTATCTTTCCGTGGTGCCTGAGTACCTCTGTTTCCTACAAAGAATAGGAGTAGCCTTCAAAAACGAAAATTATGAAAAGTGACCCTATGAGATTTAGAGTAATAGTATGAAACCAGCATGATATGTGATTTCTTAAATCAATTCATCCTCGCAAACTTGTTGTACTTATTTCTGTATTCAATAGGAGTCAAACCAGTGATTTTTTTGAAGGTGGTCCTGAAGGCTTTGGTATCAGAATATCCCACTTCAAACATGACTTCTGTGATGTTTTTCATCGTAGTTTCAAAGCTACGCTTTGCAGCTTCCACTTTGACTCGCTGAATGTATTCAAGCACGGAATTATTGGTAACCCGCTTAAATCTGCGTTCGAAACTTCGACGGCCAACAGCAACTTCATCGGCAAGCGCATCTACTGTAATGCGTTCTTCAAGCTTCTCCTCTATATATTCCTGAGCTTTTTTAACGGCTTCATCCTGATGAGTCTTTTGACCTTTGAACATGGAAAAAGCAGTTTGGCTATTCCGGTCGATGTCTATTGCAAAATATTTCGCTGTTAAAATTGCTATTTCCCGATCAGCATATTTCTCAACTAAGTGCAGTAGTAAGTTCCAATACGAATTAGCTCCTCCGCTGGAATATATGCCATTTTCTTCTGTCACAATGGTGCCGTCCTGCACTTCCACCTCGGGGTAGAGCTCTCGAAAAAGATTGGTAAATCCCCAATGTGTAGAACATTTTTTACCATCAAGTAGTCCAGTAGCAGCTAGCAAAAATGCACCTACGCAAAGCGAGGCTATCTCCGTTCCTGATTCATATTGTGCTTTTATCCAAGGAATATAGGCCTCATTGGCTTCTACGGCTTTTTTCATGTCTCCAAAAAGTGCAGGAATGACAACTAAATCTGGGGCAGTTGCAGTTGCCAAAAGTTTGTCAGGAAATACGGAATAGTGTTTGTCATTTAATTTAACTTCTGGATTCAGACCAACTAATTCAACATGGAAAAGAGGATCTCCGCCTGATCTGGTAAGAAATTCATTGACTGCCGAGAAACAATATTGCGGATCTGCAATTGCTTGTAGAACAGATTGTTCCGGTACTATGATAGCAATGTTTTTCATGTGTTTAAATTAATGTTTCCTGTCGCAATCTACCTTTCAATTGTCAGAATTGAACAGGGTGAATTTTAGCGGCGATTGATAAATTTGTTAAGTAAATTTTGATAATCAAATCAGAAGACCATGACAACTACTCAAAAAACCAAAATTACTGTTCAAGTAACCGTAAATGCGCCTTTAGAAAAAGTTTGGAATTACTTCACCGAACCCAAGCATATCATCCATTGGAATAATGCTTCTGCTGATTGGCACACGACCAAATCAGAAAATGACCTTCAACCCGGTGGAAGTTTTACTTCCAGAATGGAAGCGAAAGATGGAAGTATGGGTTTTGATTTTGGAGGAGTATATCAAGAAGTGGAAAAACACTCCTACTATACGTACATTTTGAGCGATGAACGTCAGGTGAAAGTTACTTTTAAAGAAGTTCCTGATGGAGTAGAAGTGGTGGAGGTATTCGATGCTGAAATGGAGAATTCAGTTGAATTGCAAAAAAAAGGGTGGCAGGCTATTTTAGAAAATTTCAAAACATACACCGAGTCAGAGGCGAAAATGGTCAGATTGCACTTTGAGATTTTGATCAAAAAACCATCTGCTGAAGTGTATACAACCATGCTTCAAAAACCTACCTATGAGGAATGGACAGAAGCTTTTTCTCCAGGCTCTACCTACATAGGTACTTGGGAAGAGGGAAGCAAAATACTTTTTGTCTCTCAAGGAGAAGAAGGAAATCAAAATGGAATGGTGAGTAAAGTTGCTAAGAATGAGGAGAACAAGCATGTGGATATAGAACACTTAGGGGTATTAAAAGAGGGGGTTGAAGTGTTGGAAGGAAAAGCAGTGGATTCCTGGAAGGGAGCCCATGAAAAATACACATTTGAAGCAAACGGGGAGGCTACAAAACTTTTAGTTGACACAGATTCCACGCTAGAATATGAAGAGTTTTTTAATGAAGCTTGGCCTAAAGCACTTAATAAATTGAAAGAAATCTGCGAAGGGAATGGGTAATGCACTGAAAAAAGCCATCTATCCGTGCTTATGGTTTGATGGCAATGCGAAAGAGGCCGCTGAATTTTACTGCTCAGTATTTTCGGATTCTACAATTGGAGAGGAAAATCCGATGGTGGTAACTTTTAATTCTTCCGGTCAGAAATTTATGTGTCTTAATGGAGGCCCGCAATTCAAATTTACCCCTGCGATTTCTTTTTACACCATTATTCCTGATGAAACAGAAATCCAATCAATTTGGGATAAGCTTATTATTAACGGTAGGGCCTTGATGCCAATGGATTCTTATCCTTGGAGCAAAAAATATGGGTGGCTTCAGGATAAATTTGGGGTAACATGGCAATTAACTGTGGATAAGCCAGAATATTCTGACCAGAAATTTATTCCAGCTTTACTCTTTTCAGGAACGAATTTCGGGAAGGCTGAGGAAGCAATTAATTTCTATACTGCCATATTCGAGAGCTCTTCTGTAAAACTCATTTCTAGATATGGGGCAGATGATCCCAATGGCCAAGATGGGACTATTAATCACGCACAGTTTGAATTGAGCGGGCAATTATTCGCAGCCATGGATAGTGCTGTTGTGCATAATTTTGATTTCAATGAAGCATTATCGATAGTGGTAGAGTGTAAAGATCAAGCAGAAATAGACTATTTCTGGGAAAAGCTTATAGAAGATGGAGGCAAGGAGAGTCAATGCGGCTGGCTGAAAGATAAGTTTGGTGTTTCTTGGCAGATTGTTCCTGAAATCCTTTCAAAATTAATGTCTGATCCAGAACGATCTGGTCGTGTGGTTCAGGCCTTTATGAAGATGAAAAAATTTGATATAGAGAAACTGAAAAATGCATAAAAGGTTAATCCTGCTTCTCCAGAGGCAGGATTTAGTTTTTACCATTCATAAAAAGGGTGCTATTTATTCTTTGACCAGCCTACTTTTGTATACTGTATAGTCTTCTTGTTCTTCATCTCCAGTATATTTTTTCATCCACCAGATATCTTCACCAAGTACTGAAAAATCATACAGAATCATTTCTGGCAAACTTAGAGGGACAATGTCTCCCTTTTGAGTCAAAATCACTGTTCGTTTTTTTGATTCTTCATAGAGCTTAGCCTTTAGCTCTTTGGAAACTTCACCTGAAGCTGCCAGCGCCAAGTCACCCTTGTCTGATGGTGTTGGCTTATATGTAATTATTATATTTTCTCCATATTTTTCCAAATTGAGCACTGACGAGGGATAAGGGTTGATCTTATTGTCAGAAATTTTACCGAAACTAACAGCTCCTTTTTCGAATCCCTCCCCAGCTACAAATCCGGTTAGATCTAGCTTTGTTTGATCTTTTAAAATAGGCTCTTCGCCAGACCAATCATAGGTATAAAGAATAGGCTC
The DNA here is from genome assembly GCF_900182815.1 of Algoriphagus winogradskyi. Taxonomy (GTDB): domain Bacteria; phylum Bacteroidota; class Bacteroidia; order Cytophagales; family Cyclobacteriaceae; genus Algoriphagus; species Algoriphagus winogradskyi. Next base: position 886,465 of record NZ_FXUA01000002.1, read on the forward strand.
ATTTTGAAACATGAGGTAAAGGAGTTGAGATTTCTCATCGTATGTGAATACTGGTTTGAAATCATTAAAGAGAAATACGTTGCCATTAAGAAATTGAGATCCTTCAGGGAATGGTAGAAAGGTTTTGGTTTCCTCAGTTTCAAGATCTGTCAAAATTAGGTTATTTCTTGCTTGGAGATATTCAGGGCCGTAGTCGCCTGTCGCCTCTTCAATTATGTCAAGCGAATAAAGTAAATATTCTTTCTCTTCTTTTTCGATGACTTGATAAGATTTAAAAAGTGAAAATGCTCCTCCTAAACTCCATTGGTTTTGATAGATCCCGAAGTTTTGAACTATGTCACCATTTTTCTTAAATACTTTTAGGCCATTCATGACGTCTAAAACCACCAAATTACCTGCTTTATCCAGTGTTAAATTTCCACTTGCAATAGAGAAAGCTCCAGGAATATCACCCGTTTTGTCCCACTTGTCGACTGGGTTTCCATCTCTGTCAAATACGTAAACATCAGAAGTAGCTCTATCCCTAAAAACAACATGATTCTCATCGGCTGTCTGAAACATGAAAATTCGGGCAAGAATATCTTTTACCGTAACAGAATCTACTGTCTCCATGCGGTAGCTTGGAAGGCCACTTGAATTGGTTTCAGACTGATGATCTTTTGTTTGGCAAGAAAATATCAGGATAGCAAAAAATGGAATAATGTAGGAAATCTTCATACATGTAGTATTAAGACTACTAGTATAAGGAAAAAATAACCGATTACCTTAGGTCAATCACTTCTATTCCTGGATATTGTTTCGCATCAAAGACAAAATAGGAGGAAGGTAGATTAGCATCTACTTTGAGGTTTTTGAAAGTATACGAGAATACGCCTCCCTGGCCATCAAACATCTCCCAGCCTAGGAGATTTGAAGTGCTTTTATCGATCATCAGTTTGACCTGCTCGAAGGGTGCATTGTTTTTCTCTGCTAGCAATTCTACTATCTGAGCTGTTTTGCCTTGAAACTGCTTTTCGCTGAGCAGTTTGTAGCTATAGCCTGATTCGTAAATGCGATAAATGTTAGAAGGAGTAAGTTCTCCTTCCATCTGATCAGCATCGTTGATGGTTACTTCTTTATAATTATCAGATTGGATGTAAGTCCAAACTGTTTTGCCATCGTTGTAAATTTCCTGGTCTGGGAGTTTGAGGCGATATTGCTCGCCTTTGACGGCAATATCTCCTGACTGCCGATCTCCAGGTCCAGAGGCATCTTGGAAAGTGAAATCAAAATTTGCAGTAAACCCATTCATTGCCTGAAACTTTTGGCTCATTGCATCTAAAACAACTTTTGCTTTAGGATCTTTTTGAGCGGTCGCTTCGAAGGAGAATAGAATGGCTAGAAAAAGCGTATAAACTAGGGCGATTTTTTTCATGTAATGGTGCTGTTGGTACTAATTGAACAGCTATTACAAACTATTCAATAACCGTTCCAAACTAGCTTCATCCTGAATAAGCACCTCACGTGCTTTTGAGCCTTCAAAAGCTCCCACGATCCCCGCAGCTTCCAGTTGATCGATAATTCGTCCCGCGCGGTTGTACCCTAGTTTGAGCTTGCGCTGAATCAGAGAAGTACTGCCTTGCTGATGCATCACGAGTAGTCTTGCTGCATCATTGAAAAGTGGGTCAAGATCTGAAAAATCAACATCTCCAACAGAATTATCCGAATCTTCCCCTTCAAATTCAGGAAGTAAATAAGCGTCAGAATAGCCTTTTTGCTCACCGATCCAATCACAAATCGAATCAACTTCAGGTGTATCCAAGAATGCACACTGGATACGAGTCATCTCTGATCCATGAGATAAAAGCATATCTCCCATACCTATCAACTGATCTGCGCCACCTGCATCTAGGATAGTTCTACTATCGATTTTTGAAGTCACACGGAAGGAAAGACGTGCAGGGAAATTCGCTTTAATAATACCGGTGATCACGTTTACAGACGGTCTTTGTGTAGCGACTACTAAGTGAATACCAATTGCTCGGGCCAATTGTGCCAGTCGTGCAATCGGACCTTCGATTTCCTTGCCAGCTGTCATCATCAAATCCGCTAACTCATCAATTACCAAAACTATGTAAGGCATAAAACGATGGCCTTTGTCTGGATTTAGCTTACGAGCAACGAACTTAGCATTGTATTCCTTGAGGTTTCTTGTGCCGGCATCTTTCAGAAGATTGTATCGATTATCCATTTCGATGCAAAGAGAATTCAGCGTATAAATCACCTTTTTGGTATCGGTAATGATAGCTTCTTCCGCACCTGGTAGTTTGGCAAGGAAATGTCTCTCGATCTTGTTGAAAAGGGTAAGTTCTACCTTCTTAGGATCCACAAGGACGAACTTCAATTGTGAAGGATGCTTCTTGTAAATCAGTGAAGCCAAGATCATGTTCAGACCTACCGATTTACCTTGACCGGTAGCACCAGCCATTAAGAGGTGCGGCATTTTTGCCAAATCGACTACAAAAACTTCATTGGAAATAGTTTTGCCTAGCGCGATCGGAAGGTCCTTGTCTGAGCGCATGAATTTCTCCGTGCCCAAAACAGCCCGAGCTGGGACAAGCTCTCTGTTTTTGTTTGGAACTTCTATACCAATTGTGCCTTTTCCAGGAATTGGGGCAATAATTCTAATTCCCAAAGCCGCTAAACTCAGGGCAATATCATCTTCCAAATTCTTGATTTTGGAGATTTTTACTCCAGGCTCCGGGACGATTTCATAAAGCGTTACCGTAGGTCCTATAGTCGCTTTAATCTCCTGAATACCGATTTTGAAATTCTCAAGTGTTTCTACAATCTTGTTTTTGTTGTCTTCAAGTTCCTGTCGGCTTACGGTTACTTTTTGAACATCATATTCATTGAGTAAGTCTAGCGTAGGATATTTGTAATGGGGAAGATCAAGCGTAGGATCGTAAGCATCAAGATTCTCGACTTCTTCGGCTGTTTTCTCCTCTCCCGCCGGCTTCACTACAGAGAAGCTTTTCTCCTCAATTTTAGGCTCATCTTCACGCTCTACGATTGGATCGAGAATGTTTAATTGAGGCACATCAAATGCTATTTCCTCCTTCTTTGGCTTAGGTGGTGATTCAGGGGTTAGTGCTATAGGGGAACTTGCTTCTTCATCTTCCTCTTGTCCCTTGATGGTCCAAGAACTACCGTCATCATCGATTTCTTCTTCCTCTTCCAAATCTTCTTTAAACGGGTTTTTTACTGAAGCAGCAGATTCTATTTCTAATTCATCTTCATCCAATTCGGCATCTGAGCTTTTGCTGCTAAACCAGTCTAATTTGTCAATATCAAAGAAGAAAATCACAAAAATGAGCATGGATCCTCCCAGCAAAATAAAGGTTCCCCAGCTCAGAAAATCAGCGGAAAGCTTTGCTAATTCATAGCCAAAACCACCGGAAAGGAAGCTCCAATAAGAATAGCCTTGAATCAAAATGACTACATAACCAGTCAATAAACCTAGCCAGAATGTGAAAAAAAGCGCGAATGTGGTGTATCTAGTGAGGGAAACCAGTGAGATTTTGAAAGCCCATTTGAATCCGAGTAAAAACAAAAATGGAGGGAATAGAAAAGCCGCAATCCCAAACCAGCGATAAATCATCCAGTTGCCAGCTTGGGCACCGAGGTAGCCGAGCCAATTAGTAGATTCTCGGGCTGTATCTCGAATCGCCTCGTCGGGGTTATTCATGACTAGACTTTGATCTGCAGGGCCATTCAGGAGGTAACTGATAAATGCGATAAACAGGAAAATAGCCGTAGACATCAGCAAAATTCCCAGCGTCAAGCTGATCTTGGCTGTTTTTATCTTACCAAAGGAAAAGCTCGGTGCCTTGAAGCCTGCGCCTTTCTTTTTGGTGGGTTCTCCTTTTTTTCTAAAAGTATTGGTCCTAGGTGAATTGGTGGCCATGTATTCGATTCAAATCCGATTTAAGTTAAGATTAATGAATTTAGATTGACAAATTACTGTGAAAAATAAGCCAACAATCCTTTTTTAATCTTTTTGATCAATGCAGGTCCCTCATAAATCATGCCCGAGTACACTTGAATCAAGCTAGCTCCAGCCTCTAGTTTTTCAATTGCATCCTCGGCCGAAAAAATTCCTCCCACCCCAATGATCGGGAACGCCTTATTCGACTTATCAGAAAGATATCGGATGACTTCAGTACTTCTTTTGCCTAGCACTTTTCCGCTTACCCCTCCAGCTCCTATGGCTTGTACTTCAGCCTCGGAAGTGCTCAGTTGCGAACGATCGATGGTTGTGTTGGTCGCTATTACCCCATCAATTTTTGTTTCTTTCACGATTTCAATGATATCGTCCAATTGTCCGTCCGTAAGGTCTGGAGCAATTTTTAGAAGAATTGGTTTAGGCTTTGTCTTGAGGTCATTCGCATTTTTTACGGCCTGAAGCAGGGCTTTAAGCGGTTCTTTTTCCTGCAAATCTCGAAGATTTGGCGTGTTTGGAGAACTCACATTCACGACGAAATAATCCACGTGATCATGCAGTGCTTCCAGACAAATCAAATAATCGTCAATAGCATTTTCATTCGGTGTGACTTTGTTTTTACCGATATTCCCACCTACAAGAACATTAGATTTGCGTTTTTTCAATCGTTCCACCGCTTCGAAAACGCCTCCATTATTGAAACCCATTCGATTGATCAGTGATTCGTCTTGGGGAAGTCTAAAAAGCCTGGGTTGTGGATTTCCTTCTTGAGGTTTTGGAGTCAAGGTTCCTATTTCAATAAAACCAAAACCGAGCATGGCCATTTCATCGATGACTTTCGCATCCTTGTCAAAACCTGCCGCCAAGCCAACGGGATTCTTGAATTTCAGTCCAAATACTTCCCGCTCAAGCTTTTTATCCTCTAATCTAAAAGTGGATTCTACGATCGACCCAATAATAGGAAGATTGAAGCCGAACCGAGTCAGATCTACAGTAAAGTGATGAGCAGCTTCTGGTTTTTTTAAGAAAAAAAGTGGTTTGAGTAGGGATTTATACACGGGATATCAATTAGCGTTCGTGTGGCAAAGATATCGTTTTATAAAATTTGACGATTGGAAAAATGAAATCAATTTATTTTCGCTGATACGTTTGGGGGTATTGAGGAGTTTAGTTTTGACTTTGATCGTTTAAGTCACATAAGCGGTGTCAAAGGGTATCTTATTTTGCAAAGGGCTGAAAGCCCTAACTATCTAAACCCAGCTCGATGGGGCTGGACAATTAAAAATATTAATAGATAAGCCCTGAAAGGGTGAAATACATTTTTTTGATTGCCTTAATAACTCTGTTTTCCCTATATCAAAAAAGGCTACTGGATTTCTCCAATAGCCTTTTGAGTACTAAGAGCTTAAATAATTATCTCTCAGTTCTAGTGTTTGTGCCATCAACTCTTGGCTTATTTTCTCTGTTGGCAACGTCCCAAACTGTGTGGAAAATCAATCTAGCTCTCTTTTCCATTAGAGGGAATTCAATTTTATCCACCGTATCCGTTACTTGGTGATAATCGTCGTGAACTCCGTTGAAGAAGAATGCTACTGGGATGTTATGCTTTGCAAAGTTGTAATGGTCTGATCTGTAGTAGAATCTGTTTGGATCATCTTCGGCATCGTATCTATAATCCAAGATCAAGTCAGAGTAAGTGATGTTGTTGTATTCCAAGATTTTTTTCAAATCTGTAGATAGCATTTCAGAGCCAATCACATAGACGAAATCAGTGTTTTCAGCATCTTGATATTCGTAATCAATACGACCTACCATGTCAATGTTGAAATTTACTACTGTGTTTTCCAAAGGGAATATTGGGTGCTCAGAGTAATACTCAGACCCTAAAAGGCCTTTCTCTTCACCAGTTACGTTTAGAAAAAGGATTGATCTTCTTGGCTTGATGCCGTCTTTTGCTGCTGCAGCGAAAGCTTCAGCGATTTCAGTTACAGATACTGTTCCTGATCCATCATCATCAGCGCCGTTAAACACTTCACCGGTACTGCTGACACCTACGTGATCGTAGTGGGAAGAAATAACAACTAGCTCATCTTTCTTATCAGTTCCTTCTAGGTAGCCCATTACGTTAGAGCTTTCCACTTCTTCTACTTTCTTTTCGATTTGGTAAGTAGCTTTTTGAGATTTGATTGACTCAGGATTTGATTTTGCTGCTTCTTTTAGATCCTCAACAGGAGTATTGAAAAGCTCAGCCATTTTATCAGAGCTTACCATGAATACAGGCTTTTGCTCTACAGGTTTCGCAAATCCAACCCTTCCTTTTCCAGCTAAGCTTTGATAACGTCCTGCAATACGGTCAAAATTTGCCTGACCTTCCATGCTTACGATCACGATACCAGCTGCTCCGGCGTCCATTACTTTGGTCAAAAGATCGTTTGATCTGACGCCTACAGCCCAGATGCCGACTAGTTTGCCTTTTACATCAACTTTAGCCAAGTTTTCATCTGAAACTAATCCTAGGAATACAAGATCAGTTTTGGTGGCTTTTTTCATGTCGCCATCGCCGATGAAAACAAAGTCTTCATTATTGACAAGCTTGTTTTTGCCTACTTTCAAAGAAACATCACCGAAAGATGAGCTTACGAGTTCTACTGCCTGTAGGTAGCTACCTGCTACTGGGCCAGTCAAACCGATTTTTTTGTAGAAATCAGCTAAATAATTAGCAGCAACTTTTTGTTCTTCAGAGCCAGTATCTCTGCCTTTCATTTCGTCAGAAGCAAGATAAGTAAGGCGCTCTTTAAGATCTCCGGCGGTAATTGTGTTGGCGTATTTCACCTGTGCAGGTTGCTGCGCCAACGACGGAAGTGCAAGCCCTAGAGCTATTGCGCCCGTCAATAACAGACTTTTATTCATGTGTTTATAATTTGGATTTTTAAAGAATCTGGAACCTCGCATGTTTTATGGTAGTATTAGTTTTTAACCAGTAGATCATGCTCGAATTCATAAGTATTAGTTTGATTTTTTGATTTCTGACTAAAATTTCCCTGAATTCACTCAAATAGAACCTTGAGTGAAAAGAGTTCTAATTTCAATCAATTAGCATTTCATGCGCTAAACTAGAGAAATTTTCTACCCTTCAATAAACCGTTTATAAATTTTGATCGAACAAAAGGGAAATAATGCGGTTCATGAAAGCATTATCTTTCAATAAATTGTACCTTTGCGCCTTGAAAATTCAGCAGATTTCAAACCCAAATAGTTCATCGTCTTAACGTTCTTATATGAAGATCAATCTTTCTAATGCTGTCAAATTTGAGAGCAGACACAATGGCCCGACAGATTCAGAAATCTCAGCAATGCTGGAGAAAATCGGTGCCTCATCTTTAGAGGAATTAATCAACCAAACTGTACCAAAATCTATACAATTGGATCGCCCATTGGATCTTCCGGCGGCGAAGTTAGAGTCGGAATTTTTGAAGGATTTCAAAAAACTGGCTTCCAAAAATAAGGTATTCAAATCATTCATTGGGCTTGGATACTATGACACATTAGTTCCAGGTGTGATTTTAAGAAATGTGCTTGAGAATCCAGGATGGTACACTGCATACACCCCTTATCAGGCAGAAATCGCTCAAGGTAGATTGGAAGCCTTGATCAATTTCCAAACTGTTGTGATGGAATTGACAGGAATGGAGCTTGCAAATGCATCTCTTCTGGACGAAGGAACAGCTGCAGCTGAAGCGATGAATATGCTTTTTGCGGTGAAACCAAGAGAGAAAAAGAACGCAACCAAATTCTTTGTAGACGAAAAAGTATTCCCTCAGACCAAGGCTGTACTTGAAACTAGAGCCGAGCCGGTAGGAATTGAATTGGTTTTTGGGTCTATTGATTCGTTGGACCTGACGGACGAGAATCTTTATGGAGTATTATTCCAATATCCAGATGCTGACGGTGAAGCGCGTGATTACTCAGCCATCGTTGCTGCTGCAAAAGAAAACAATGTAACCACAGCATTTGCTGCTGATCTTTTGGCATTGACACTTCTGACAGCTCCAGGTGAAATGGGGGCAGATGTAGTGGTGGGATCTTCGCAGAGATTTGGTGTTCCTATGGGCTATGGTGGGCCACATGCAGGTTTCTTCGCCACCAAAGAGGCTTACAAGCGTCAGATTCCGGGAAGAATTATTGGTGTTTCTCAGGATCGTGAAGGAAACAAAGCGTACAGAATGGCTTTGCAGACTCGTGAGCAACATATCAAAAGAGAAAAAGCAACTTCTAATATTTGTACTGCACAGGTTCTTCTAGCTGTAATGGCTAGTTTTTATGCAGTTTATCACGGCCCAAAAGGTCTGAAAAACATAGCGCTAAGAACGCATGGACTGGCTAAATTAACGGCAAAGGCTCTTGAACAATTAGGTTACGAAGTGCCTTCCAAGAATTACTTCGATACTATCAAAGTAAAAATCGAGTCTAAGTCGCTTAATGCAATCCAGTCATTGGCACTTTCTGCGGAAATGAATTTCCGTTACGATTACGATACGGTATTCTTGACTTTTGATGAGGCTAAGACATTAGAGGATATCACGTCGGTTGTTGAAGTTTTTGCGAAAGCAAAGGGAGTAGACGCTCCAGATCTTGCTGCTTTGGCTTCTGAGATCGAATTGGATCTTCCGGAAGAATTGGTAAGAACATCTGAATATTTGACTCACCCGGTTTTCAACGAGTACCAAAGTGAGCACGAGATGCTTCGCTATATCAAAAGGCTTGAGAACAAGGATTTGTCATTGGTTCACTCTATGATTTCTTTGGGGTCATGTACGATGAAGCTTAATGCTACTGCGGAGATGATCCCGGTGACTTGGCCTGAGTTCGGACAGATGCACCCATTTGCACCAACCGATCAGACTGCAGGATACCAAGAGCTTTTTGCAAATTTGAGACATTGGTTGAATGAAATCACAGGTTTTGCAGATACTTCCCTACAGCCAAATTCTGGTGCACAAGGTGAGTTTGCTGGATTGATGGTCATTCGTGCTTATCACCAAAGCCGAGGAGATCACCACAGAAATGTAGCCTTGATCCCAACTTCTGCGCATGGCACCAACCCTGCTTCCGCTGTTATGGCTGGAATGAAAGTGGTTTTGGTAAAATGTGATGAAAAAGGAAATATTGATATCGAGGATTTAAGAGCGAAGGCGGAAGCAAATGCTAATGAGCTTTCTTCGCTTTTAGTAACTTATCCTTCTACACACGGTGTATTCGAAGTAGCCATTCAGGAAATCTGCCAGATTATTCACGACAATGGTGGACAGGTTTACATGGATGGAGCTAATATGAATGCACAGGTTGGATTGACTAGCCCGGGCAGAATTGGGGCTGACGTTTGTCACTTGAATCTTCACAAGACTTTCTGTATCCCTCACGGTGGTGGCGGACCTGGTATGGGCCCAATTTGCGTAGCAAGTCATTTGGCGCCATTCCTTCCTGGCAACCCAGTAGTGAAAGCAGGCGGAGAGCAGGCGGTTTCTTCTATCTCAGCAGCACCTTATGGTAGTGCGAGCATTTTACCAATCTCTTACGCTTACATTGCTATGATGGGTGGTGATGGATTGAAGAATGCTACGAAAATGGCAATCTTAAATGCTAACTACATCAAAGAAAGATTAAAAGATCATTTCCCTATTCTTTACACAGGTACGCAAGGAAGAGCTGCTCACGAAATGATCGTGGATTGCAGAGGTTTCAAGGAAGTGGGTGTGGAAGTAGAAGATATCGCGAAACGATTGATGGATTATGGCTACCATGCGCCTACAGTTTCCTTCCCGGTTGCTGGTACGTTGATGATCGAGCCAACTGAGTCGGAGACTAAAGCTGAACTGGATAAATTCTGCGACGCCTTGCTTTCTATCCGTGCGGAGATCCAAGAGATCGAAGATGGAAAAGCTGATAAAGTAGAGAACGTGTTGAAAAATGCGCCGCATACAGCTATGATGGTGCTTTCAGATGATTGGAACTTGCCATATTCTAGAGAGAAAGCAGTTTATCCACTTGAATACGTGAAAGGAAATAAATTCTGGCCAAGTGTACGCAGAATTGATTCTGCTTTCGGTGACAGAAACTTGATCTGTAGCTGTATTCCCGTGGAGGATTATGCAAGCGAAGAAGCTTAATTGGTTCCGCAATATATAAGTTAAGGGCTGCCATTCGGTAGCCCTTTTTCCGTTTTACCCGCTGAGTGCAAAAAGTTTTTGCAGAGGTCACAGAAGTCATAAACTCTAGATGCAGTTGGTTGAAGTTTTCAGACTTGGACCATTATTATCCTAAATGATTCTCATTCTCTTTTGAAAGTTGGATTTCCAAACCCCCTAATTTCGATGCTACAAAATTATAAATCACTGCTCCTAATGCTCCAACTATAAAGCCAATGACTCCATACATAATAGGAAAGACAATTACCATTATGAGCCCAAGGCCTCCCATGCCTTCTCCAAGCAATCCTGAAAAAGCAGTAAAGAATAAAGCATAAAAAATACCGATCACAAAGCCAAGGATGCCAAGTGTCAAGCCATAGATTTTAGCAGCGGAGGAAACTCCGATTTTTTCAATTTGTACCATTTATTTAAAAGTTTAGTGTAAAATATATTTTTTGAAAATATTAAAAAATTAGGCATAAAAAAAGCACACCCGAAAGTGTGCTTTAAAAATCATTTAGAAGGTTTACACGTTCACGTGGCGCTCAGCATGGTAAGATGACCTCACCAAAGGTCCTGACTCCACGTACTTCAATCCTCTCGCCAAACCCTCTTCTCTATATTCTGCAAAAAGATCCGGATGTATAAATTCAGCTACTTCAATGTGCATTTTGGTAGGCTGAAGGTATTGTCCTAAAGTGAGGATATCACAACCGTGCTCTGCTAGATCATCCATTGCTTTGAAAACCTCTTCTTTTTTCTCACCTAATCCTAGCATGATGCCGGTTTTGGTTCTTTTGCCGTACTCTTTGGTTAATTTGGTCTGCTCTAGAGACCGTGCATATTTTGCTTGCGGACGAACTCTTCTATAAAGACTTTCCACAGTTTCCATATTATGAGAAACTACTTCTTGGCCTCCTGAAATCATTCTATATAAAGCATCCCAGTTTGATTTTACATCTGGAATAAGAGTCTCAATTGTTGTTGCTGGTGACAGTTCCTTGGTCTGTATCACGGTTTGATACCAGATTTCGGCACCTTTATCTTTCAATTCATCTCTATTTACAGAGGTCAAAACGGCATGTTTTACGCCCATGAGCTTGATTGCTTCTGCTACTCTTCTCGGCTCATCCACATCATATTCAGGCGGTCGGCCAGTAGCTACAGCGCAAAAGGAGCATGAACGTGTACATACATTTCCCAAAATCATAAAGGTAGCCGTTCCGGCTCCCCAGCATTCACCCATGTTTGGGCAATTGCCGCTTTCGCAGATCGTATGAAGCTTGTGCTCATCTACTAGTTTGCGGACTTTGGCGTATTCTTTTCCTACAGGAAGTTTCACTCTAAGCCAATCTGGCTTTTTTCTTCGGGTAGCTTCTTCGGGAATTACAGGTAATTCGATCATTGATTTCTGATTTGGTGCAAAGGTAAGTCAGCAAAGGGCAAAACCCAAGTTGACTTACTGTCTGAACCCGTAGAAAAAGGTGAAGTACACAGACTGGAACAACTGACGATTTTCTGTAGTCGGGATCAGGGGGATTTCTTTGGTAAACCCTTCGAGCATGTATCCAAGTTCCAAACCTGTTGCATTTGAGCGAAAAACCCCAAATTCAAAGGATAGGGCAGCTTTAAGATTGGCACCGAAAGCAAACTCTGATTGTCCTATACCTTCGAAAAGACGACCAGTTCCTAAAATGTTGAATCGGCTTTGGTGGATTTCCGGATCGTATTGCTCGCGTACAGTTTCTACTCTGTTCAGCGCATATTCTATATAGTAAGGTGCAATTAATCCAAACGTTGGACCTACTGCGGCGAGCGCTGAAACTTGTACTCCTTGGTTAGGCGCTTTTTTGAAAAGGATTATTTCACGACCATATTGAGGTCTGATGGAATAGAGGTAATTAGACTTGCCAAAAATATAGCTGTTGCCTAGTACAGTGTTGTATCTTATTTCCTTAGGGTTTTTGACATTGGACAGCTCTAAAGCCCAAAAACTAAATTGGGTATCGTCTAAACGGGTACCTGCTTTGAAGACTATACCTCCTATTAATCCTCCGTTTGTGTTTTTATTAACACCAAACATATATTCCTTGTCATATTCGTAATTGCCAATGTCATCTCTTTGAGCAAAAGATTCGATGGAAAATGACAGTAAAAGAAGCGGTAAGATGAATTTCAGTTTGTTCATTCGAATTGGTCGAAAATATAGCCCTATTTTTGGGTGTTAGTATTTTAACTGATTTTAAAAATAAGAGTTTATGCCCACTATAAAAAGTTCATATTTAGGGAATTTGAGAACGGAGTCGGAGCACCTTCAGTCAGGCACCCAATTATATACCGATGCTCCACTAGATAATAATGGAAAAGGCGAGAAATTTTCTCCTACTGACCTTGTTGCAAGTGCGTTAGGTAGTTGTATGGTGACGATTATGGGGATTGTGGCTAATAGAGACTCTGTGTCTTTAGATGGACTGTCTTGGGAAGTGACCAAAATTATGCAATCATCTCCGCGGAAAATAAGTGAAATAATAGTTGAGTTTCACTGGGAAAATCCTGTAGAAGATGAAGCGATGCTCCAGAAGTTGAAAAATGCAGCCAAGACTTGTCCTGTTGCATTAAGCTTAGATTCTGAGATTAAGCAGACTTTAAGGTTCAATTTTTGAGTGAAATAGTAAAAGAAATAGGCTATTTAGAAAGCATTCAAAAAAAATGTTCCTTCTGTCTTAAGCTTTTTTCTGTAGAAATTGTGAGGAAGCATACGCATCGTTCAATCACGAGTTAGTAGAAATTTGAAAGTATATAAACCCACCCGAATATGAGCTACTTATTTGAATCCTTCAATGGCTGGAAAAGCTATTGCGATGAGAAAGAAATTTCATTGCCAGAATCAGTAATCGAATATGAAGTTGATCAGAAAAATGGCTCAAATGATCAAATCAAAGCCGGACTTTTGCAAGCATATGGAGTAATGAAGGATGCTGTGAAAACCGGTTTAGAAGAAGAAATGACTTCCCGCTCTGGAATGATTAATAATGGAGCAAAGAAGGTTTATAATCATCCACTTTCTGTACTTTCTCCTGAATTTCAAAAATTAATATCCCGGGCCTTAGCAGCCAAGGAGGTCAATTCTTGTATGGGAAGGGTAGTGGCCGCACCTACTGCTGGAGCAAGTGGAATTCTGCCAGGCACTCTAGTTACGCTTCAGGAAATCCACGGATTAAGTGATGAGCAGATTGTTGAGGGACTTTTGGTAGGAGCAGGGATAGCATTGATTATTGAAGAGAAAGCTAGTTTAGCTGGTGCAGTTGGCGGATGTCAAGCAGAAACAGGCTCGGCTGCGGCCATGGCTTCAGGAGCGATTGTTTATTGCCTAGGAGGGAGTACAGATCAGGTTTTCAATGCAGTTGCCATCACTATTCAATGCATGTTGGGGCTGATTTGTGATCCAGTCGCTGGACTAGTTGAAGTGCCCTGTGTAGTACGCAATGCCAGTGCTGCCGCCATTGCGTTCAGCTCTGCTCAGATAGCTTTGGCCAATGTAAGTGCAGTGATACCCGTGGATGAGTGTGTGGAGGCGATGGGGGAAGTTGGAGCTTCAATGGAAAGCCGCTATAAGGAAACGGCAATGGGAGGGTTGGCAGCTACACTTACTGGACAGGCTATTTCTGAACGGGTGCTGATAAAGGATATAGAAATATTACCCGACGGTGAATCAGAGGAATAAATTCTTGATAAAAGGAATAGCTAATAATTTTTCAATACTCATGCTGAGGACAACTGACCATAGACAAGCGCTCCAAAGCATATGCATGTAAATATGTCTTTTTTTGACTCCAAACGAAACCATAATCAGCGTGCCACCGATAGGTGTAAGTATAAGTGGGGTAAAGAACGCAATTCCTATTTCTCCGTAATTTTTCCACAGATGAACTATTCGCCTATTTTTTTTGGAAAAAATCAACCTTGATTTCCGTTGGAAACTTCCTTCAAAAAGAGCTTTTATCTTAGAACCTAGAAGAGTAAAAATGATTACACTAGTCATCATTCCAGCGATGGTAACGAAGGCTTTTTCTAATACAGTGTAGCCTGCCGCGGAACCTAAAACAGGCCCAGCAATAAATTTAAACCAACATAGAAAGTAAATTCCAAGTAAGGTTAGAATTTGGTCCATCATAAGAGGAAGAACAAATAGGCAAAGTAGCTAAGTAAGAGTAAAGAACCTTCTACTTTAGAAACCCGCATCTTGGTTCGCATCAACACGAATAAAAAGAGGGTAATTCCAAGCATCCATAAGAAATCTGAATCGATAAATTCCTGGGAGACACCAATTGGTTTTATGATTGCCGTAAGACCGATGATGGACAGAATATTCATGATGTTACTGCCAAGAATATTTCCTAAGGCTAAATCTGTTCTTTTAGATAAAGCGGCTATAATAGAAGTAATTAGCTCCGGTAAACTTGTTCCGATCGCAATGATAGTTACTCCAATGATTCGCTCTGATACTCCGAACTCTCTGGAGATTTTTACGGCATTATTGACGAGGAGTTCAGAGCCAAGATAAAGGCCCAGTACCCCGCCTGCAAATAAACCTATAGCTGCAAACCAAGAGTAGTTTTTCACTTGCTCTATTTCCTCTTCTACCTCTGTATTGTCCACTAATTCTGAAGCAGGACTTTTGAAGAGGTAGATGTTAAAACCTATGAATAATCCGAAGAGTAGGATGCCTTCCCAAAAGCTAATCAAGCCATTATAGCTCAAGCCGTAAAAAAGAATGGATACCAATAAAGTGACTAAATAGTCGAACCGGATATGGCTTTTCCGGATGAGGATAGGGTAAAAGATTCCGCTCACTCCTAGAACTAGGGCTATGTTTGCAATGTTTGACCCGATCACATTCCCGATAGAGATATCACTATTTCCTTTGAGGGCGGCATTCACACTTACTAGTAATTCTGGTGCCGATGTACCAAACGCAACAACTGTCATTCCGATTAAGCCTGCACTCATGCCTAGTTTTACAGCCATTGCGGAAGCGCCGTCTACCAATATTTTTCCCCCGTAGAGAAGAATAGCCAAACCAAGAAATAAAAGGAAGTATGGAAGCATGAAATGATTAAAGTTTTGGGCCAAAAGAAAGATCTCCTGCATCCCCTAGCCCTGGTACAATGTAGGATTGATGATTTAGTTTTTCGTCCATTGCGCCTACCCAAATTGAAAAAGGAAAAGAGATGTTTTCCTTAATATATTGGATGCCTTCTGGAGCGGCAATGACTGAAGCTATATGGATGTGTTTGGGTTTGCCATGGGTTAGGAGCGTGTTGATTGATTCCACAATAGATTTACCAGTAGCTAGCATAGGGTCAGCTAGGATTACAATCTTACCTTCCAAATTAGGGCTTGCATGATAGCCAAGGTGAACATTGATTTCTCCTGGTGAAGTCTCATCTCTAAATGCTCCGATAAACCCACTTTCAGCTTTGTCAAAATAATTTAAAAAGCCATTATAAAATGGTAATGAAGCCCTCATAACTGAGATGATTACCGGGTTTTCAGTTGCAGAAAGCACTGAAGTTGAAGTGAGCGGAGTTTCTATGTTCTCCTGGGAATACTCAAAAGACTTAGAAATTTCATAGGCAAGTATTTCACCCATTCGCTCTAAGTTTCTCCGAAACCTCATTCTATCATTTTGTGTGCGTACATCTCTCATTTCGCTTAAGAAATGATTTGCCAAAGAAGGGGTGTCAGTTAAAACAAACATGCTGCGAAGATAAAATAAAAACCCGGCTCTTTTGGGGCCGGGTTTTTAACTAAGGAAAATTATCTCTATTTCACTTCAAAGCTTGCTCTTCTAGCTAATTGTCTTGCGTCAGCGGAGGATTTTTCCAATCAAACATTTTTATCATGTCCTGTAAATGGTAATTAGCGTTATTAATTACCTTTTGTTTAAAACTATTCCTCTTCAGGCTTTTGTTCTTCCTTCTTTTTAGGAGGCTCCACCAAATCTTCTCCCTTCAAATAAGTTGGAAGATTAAGTCCTGCCATGTTAAATAGTTCATTTAATGGAGGGACAGTCTTCATCATTCCAGATACAAAATTGGCGGTGGAGCCATTGCCATTTTCACCTTGCCCAGAATCCCAAACAGTAATTTTATCAATCTTGATGTTTTTGACAGCTTCAACCTGAGTTTTTACCAATTCAGGTAATTTCTCAATCAATAGCAATTGGAAGGCCTTGGTAGGATCTCCACCTGCTGCACTTACCACTTCACGGTAACCTTCTGCTTGTTTGGTCAATATTTCATACAGACCTTTTGCTTCCGCATCCATTTTGGCAAAGATCGCATCAGCTTCGCCTTTTGCCTGTTCTCTGATTCGCTCTGCTTCTGCTTGGGCTTCTATGATCGCACGTTGTTTGGCGATTTCTGCCGGTACGACAATGTTAGCATTTTGAGTGGATCGTTCTCTATCCGCTCTAGCTGTTTCAGCTTTTTGCTCCGCCAAATAGGCTTCCTCTAACGCTCTTGCGCTTTGTACTTTTTCGGATGCTAAGGCAATTCTTAATGCTTCAGCTTCTTTTTCTCTACGTTGTGCGTCAGACTGAGCAATGGAGATTTTAGCTTCGTTTTCTCCTTTGATAGCAATGGCATTTGCTTCGGAGGTTTTAACCCTCGTGTCTCGCTGTGCTTCTGCTTTACCTATACTCTCATCTTTTGCAGCTTCCGCAATGCTGACCTCGCGGTTTTTGTTAGTAATAGCAATTTTTACATCACGGTCACGCTGGGTGTCTGCTATCTGCACATCCTTCTCACGGTCTGCGAGGGCCTTACCAGTTTCACCGATTTTCTCTTGCTCTGCCACAGAGATTTTAGCTTCATTGATCGCTTTTGCGGCAGCTTCTTTACCAAGTGCTTCAATGTATCCAGACTCATCTTTGATGTCCGTCACGTTGACGTTGATCAGTTTCAAGCCGATTTTCTTCAATTCGCTATCTACATTCTTAGAAATGCTCTCCAAAAATTTATCCCGATCAGAGTTAATTTCCTCGATGGTCATTGTAGCAATCACCAATCGCAATTGGCCAAAAAGGATGTCCTTTGAAAGCTCCTGAATCTGCTCATGAGCTAAGCCTAACAGACGCTCAGCAGCCGTATTCATCGTGTCAGTGTCTGTAGAAATAGCGATCGTAAATCTACATGGGACATCTACGCGGATATTTTGACGGCTTAGCGCATTAGTCAAATTAGCTTCGATGGAAATAGGCTTCAGATCTAGGTAAGCATAATCCTGAATGACCGGCCAAATAAATGCTCCACCTCCATGAATACAGCGTGCAGAGGTACCTCCGGTTTTTCCATATACCACTAGGATTTTGTCAGATGGGCAGCGCTTGTATCTTGAGACAAGCGCTAGAATAGTCACAAATGTGACAATCGTCGCGACGACGATAAGAATTAAAGGATCCATAAAAGAAATAAGTTAAAGCTTTTCTACGATGAGGATATTGCCACTTTCTACCCGTTTGATCTTCACTGTGGCGTTAGTTTCAATTTTGTCTTGCTCGGTCATGGCATCTATTTCCCGCACAGATCCATTCAGGCTTACCATGATTTTCCCTTTTCCCTGCATTCTCCCAGGAATAGCTAGATAGACTTCTGCGATTTTGTCCAGTGTTTTTTCTAACCTAAAAGTATTGTCTTCGCCGAGTTTTTGGATTTGCTTGATGATGAGAAAAAAGAAATAAACAAAAGCAAAACCTACCGCTAAACTTAGCATGATAAGCAGGGTTGTATTTGGAATAAGCTTGTAAAATGAGATGCCAGTCCAGCTAAAACCAAGCAAGAAATTAACTAGATTTCTAAAGGAAAACATCTGAAAAGGTGCATCTGCACTATCCAGGTCTCCATCGAAGTCTGCTTCCAGTCCATCCGATCCTCCAGATCCTACGAAAGTCAAAATAGTCTGAAGTACAAAAATCAACGATACTGGTATGGCGATATACCAGAACATTTTGAGCTGCGGATCTAATCCATCTAAAAATTCCATGTCATTTTGAGTTAAGCCTATCAAAGGCATGCTCAAAATATTAAAAATTCTCTAATTACTAATCTTTTATTCTAAAATAGCTAGGTGTTGAATTACTGATTTGGTCGGAAGCATAATTCTATTTGGTAAAAAAAATCCCAGAGGATTTAACTCTGGGATTTTTATTCTTCCTAAATATCACACTGTACAGTTTTTTCGAGTTTACTGAGATCAAAACCTTTCTTCTCGACTCGCTGCAAGATCTCATCATAAATTACTGGATCCATTTCTTGAGTTCTTGATAAAATCCAGAGGTAAGCTCTATTTGGATGACCAACTACAGCGTAAGAGTAATCTTTTGCTAAATCTATGATCCAATATTTCCCTTTAAAAGGCCAGAAGAACTGAACTTTTAGCTTGGCATTTCCTGATCCATCTTCCACAAAAGCTTTGGCTGTGGAGGTTTTGATTTTCCCTTTCTCTGGAAGATTACAGCTATTTTCCACACTGATTGTACCGTCAGCGTTTGGTGTATAAATAGCTTTGGTGCAGGTACATCCTTTTTGGAATGATTGAGGGAAAGAGGCAATTTCGTACCATTCACCTGCATATTTTTCAAGATCTACATAAGGAACTGTTTCTAGGTCTTGGGCATGGCTGTTTTGCGATAAAAACAGAAGGCCAGCTGCCGCCAAAACAGGCAATACCAGCGCTACTTTTTCTGATTTGTTGAAGGTTCTCATAGTGGTTGGTTTAGTTTAACTTAAATGGAGCAGTTTCTCTGTTTTTGTAGCCATGAATAGTGATGGCGATGAAAAGCACTGCTGCCCCAACGAGTGCTGTCCATTGTAAACTTGGGATATTGCCCCAATGCCTAACGGCAATTGCGATTAATGCCCAGACACCGACAGAAGCAAACTCCCGAAGGTTTCTCGTGGCGATCATAAATAGATTTAGAACAACGGCTACGATTATCATGGCAATTGCCCAAGTTGCCTCGGGTATACCACCAGTCCACCCAGTTTTTGCTAGATAAGCTGAAATATTGGCGATCGTAGCGACAGCAATCCATCCGCTATAAAGTGCGATAGGCCACCAAAGCCAGAAGATAATTGGACGCGGTGCATTCCAACGTTCCATGTTAGTATTCAAAATCGTAATGATCAGCGACAATAAAATTCCGAGCATGACAATCACGCTAATTCCTGTATGTTCCATCAGCCACATGTAGATCCAAAGCCCATTTCCAATGTTTGCCATAATGAGATAGGGCCCCAGTTGGGAGAGGAAGTCAGCGTTTTTTTCATCATTAAAAGCTCTCCGAATAAAGAAAATAGCCTGTGCAAGCAAGGCCAAAAAGATCAATCCCCAGATAGAAAATGCATAGCCTGCTGGAGTGAATAGGTTTTCATAATCAGCACTGAGTGAGCTGACTGTATTGCCATTTAATCCCTTAGTATTTACCCAATAATTCCAGAATATTACTGCGACCAGGACGATCATGTTCAGGATAGCATAAACTTTATGGGAGCTTTTCATCTTCTTATTTCTTAATCGGTTTAAGCTGCTGCAATAACGTTGGAATGAGTTCCGTGACAGTTGGATGAGTTTGTACAGAATTCAAAAGTGTTTTATAACTCAGTTTTCCATACATAGCGGTCAGAAATGTTCCAATGATTTCATCTCCACCTGTTCCAAAAACTGCTGCTCCCAGGATTTGTTCTGAGTCAGCATCCACAATTACCTCCATTTTTCCCTGAGTTTCTCCTTTTTCTTTTGCTCTGGAAATATCACTCATCGGCATTCTGGTAAAAAGTAAATTCTTTCCAGTTTCCTTTGCTTGCGCTAGTGTCATTCCTGCACGTCCAAGGGGAGGATCAATGTATAAGGCATAATTCGTAATTCGATCGTCGAGCGTTCTAGTCTTATCCCCAAAGAGCTGATTTTCCATTATCTCGTAATCGTTATAGGATGTATGGGTAAAAGCACCTTTTCCATTGCAATCTCCCAAAGCATAAATTCCTTCGATATTTGTCTCCAAAGTTGGACTTACTTCAAGGTATCCTCTTTGTGTAAGTTTTAATCCTGCTTTTTCTGGTTTCAATAGATCAGAGTTGGGCATCCTCCCAGTCGCAATCAATAAATGAGTGCCGCTGATTTTCTTGTCTTTTCCACCTTTCTGAAAGGATACGATTACTCCCGCCGATTTTTTATTTTTCCCTTTGAGACAATGGGCACCACAGATCACTTTGATGTTTTCATTTTCTAAAACTTCCCGAACTTGTTCGGAGGTATGCTGATCTTCTTTCGAAATCAGGTAATCACCCATTTCCAGAACGGTAACCTTCGAGCCCAAGCGATTGAAAATTTGCGCAAACTCTAATCCTATATAACTTCCACCAATTATTATCAGGCTTTCTGGCACCTTTTCAAGCTGCAGAATGGAACTATTGGTAAGATGATCAACGTCCTCAAATCCTTCCGGAATTCTTGCTCTTGCTCCTACATTCAGAAAGATTTTATATGATTTCAATACTCGAGAACCAACTTTTATTCTGGTTTTGTCCAAGAAAGTAGCAGTACCTCTAACCATCGATATTTGAGGAGAGTCTACCAGAGATTTTCTTATGCCTAGCCTAGACTGATTGACAAGCTTGTCTTTTCTTTTTTTGATTGACTTTAGGTTGACTTTGGTCGATTTGGGAACTTCGATTCCCAGATTAGGAGCGTTTGATATTGCCCAGGCAGCCCTTGCACTCGCCACATAAGCTTTAGTCGGAGTGCAACCTGTATTGACGCAAGTCCCGCCCAAAGTTCCTTTCTCTACGATCGCTACTTTCCATTTTTCCTTGGCTAGCGCCAAAGCAAGGGGATTTCCTGCTTGACCAGAACCAATTATAATGGCGTCAAAAGTTTCTACTCTGTCTTCAATCATATGCTAAAAAGTTTGATGGATAAACTTTGATTCTCTAAAAGTTACAAACAGAAAGCCAGACACAAAAAAAGGAGTCTGATATCCAGACTCCTTTGATATATGCTAATTTATATCCCTAGATTTTTGAGATAATCCAGCTGCGCACATTTCCATGAAACTCGTTGATAGCCTTGGTGTGAAAATAAGGGTAAATGACCTTGTCGCGAAACCAGGATCCGCTGCGGTAGAAGGTTTTGTGAGAAACTTCCGTTTTTCCGTCAGGCAGCGAATTAAATCGGATAAACTGAGAGCCTTCCGATTTGGAGTTCTCCAGGTAGCAGATTCTGATCAGCTTTTTCTCTTTGTCGATTTCCATCACTTCATGGCCTACCTGAAGTTTTACAGCGCCGTTGAACACATGCAAATTCAAAATGAGGACTTGCCCTTCACCCATTCCATCGGTGTGAACCTGTCCGGGAAAAACTTCTTCGCCGGTTTGTCTGGAATACAATTGATGGAAATGTATCATTTTGCCACTCCAAGCCTGCTCTGGTGAAATATTCACATAGCTATCCCAAACTGTCTCGAAATCCTGATCATACAGATATGTCTCTAGATGTTGGTGATAATTGGGATCAGCTTCCTGATAGCAAATGGAGTTTAAATTCGCAAAATCTAATTCTGAATTACGGCTCTTCTTTTCGGTGGTTTCTTGCATGAGGTATTACTATTCGTTTTTGCGAATTAGTTTCAAAGAAAACAAATGTCCCTCTATCGAACAATCCTTTGGTGATAAGAGGAAGAATTGATGGGTCGATAGTAATTTTTTGAAGCAGTCAGGAGACTACATTGCCATAGTTTAAAGCTCGCCTGGCGTCCGATATGTCTGAGGAATTCAACGAAATGAGTTGTGTCCTTTGGGCAATCCTCCTTGCTTACCGTGGTTAAAAAAGACTTTCAGAAAAAAAGGGGCTTGTTATAGCCCCTCTCAATTTAAAATGCTCTTTCTTTCAGGTGTTCATCCAAATCGATCTTATCAATTCCTTTAGACATCCACTTTGGAGCCTCAGCTCCTTTGAGGTGGTGATCAAAGAATTCCATCATGCGAACTGAGTAATCTTTTCTGTTTTCCAGTTTACCCAAACCGTGATTTTCTCCTTTGTATTGAACCAAAATCACTGGTTTTTTTAACCTACGTAAAGCTGAATAATACTCTATTCCTTGAGTGAAATCCACCGCTCCATCTTTATCATTGTGCAACATCAAAAGAGGAGTAGTTACGTTCTTCACATGATATACTGGGCTATTTCGCTCGTAGGACTCCCAGTTTTCCCAAGGTCCTCCGGTAAATCTACCCTGAGAAGCTTCGAAGATCGACATATTTCCACCACCGGAATTCCAGTAAATCAGATCGTACATGGAAATCATGTTGGTCAGCGGAGCTCCAGCAGCAGCGGCTTTGAACATATCAGTCTGGGTGATCAGGAATGCAGTCTGGTAGCCACCCCACGAATGCCCATGAATTCCGATGTTTTCTGGATCGATTACTCCAGTTTCGATCGCGGCTTTTACGCCAGGAATCACACACCAAACGGCTGACATGCCCGGATCATCCATGGTATAAACAATATCTGGAATAAATACGGCAAAGCCATTACTCGTATAAACGTTCGGGTTCCAACCAGTTCCGCTGAATCCAGGGTTTGACCAATTATGCCGAGTCTGTGATAGCTTTTCGTAATAGTAAACTACCGTTGGATATTTCTCCCCTTCCACATAATTGGATGGAAGGAAAAGCGCTCCCTGCAGTTTTTCACCTTTGTCGGACACATAATCAACCAAACGAGTGCCTGCTGACCAAGTGTATTTGCTTGCATCTGGAGCACTACCAGTCACTTTTGTTGGGGATGAAAGAGATGCATCTGCTGTGAAAATTTGAGGCGGAGAATTGAAGGTTTCACTGCTAAAGAAATATACATCAGCATTCTCAGCTTTTCTCAAAGAACCTATACTTGCATCTTCCCAAACCAATGCTTTAGCACCAGGCTCCAAACCTTTTTTGGAAGCATTGATTACGGCAATCCCACTTTTCTTAGTCCACTCACCGTAGATTCTCATGTAAAGTGGTTTGCTTAGATTAATGCCTTTTTCATCGCGATCTAGCGAAAAACGGTACTGATATCTGATTTGATCAGTTCTGCCATTTTGGGTAAGGTTTACTGCTTTTGCTTTGCCAGTTACTGGCACTTGCCAGATGTCCCAGCCGTCATTCAATAATACGTATTGACTATCGCTACTCCATCCCAAAGAGCCCTCCAACGGCTTTTTGACATTGTGATCGTCATCTTCATTCACGAAAGAAACTGGCAAGCCTGCTGTCAAATTCATCTCTTCTCCAGATGCAATATCATAGCTGTAATAGTTGCCATCATAGCCATAAATCAACTTTGTACCATCCGGTGAACTACGAGGATATGAAGAATAGCCCGGAAGGTAGAAGTTGGTGAAAAGCGTCTTCTTCTCACCAGTTTTTAGGTCTACAATATAGAAGTCACGGTAATTCTGTCCATCCAGATTGCTTTGTAGTTCATAGGCTTGGTTGTCTGATCCAATCGCATATTTTTCCTTTTCAAGAATGCTCAAGTCCCGCATAGTGCTGTCCTGAAGCTGAATGTGCTTTCCTGCAGCCACATCGTACATAGCATAGAGGCTGTAGTTCTTATCCTGATTTTCCAGTACTTGTTGACGGGATTGAAGTCGGCTATCGTTCCAGTGCCAGATAGTCATATCCGGGGTGTCAGCATCTTTTTCCTTTGGACTTACCTTCCCAGAGTCTAACTTCGAAAGTGCTTTCTTCAAATCAGCAATTGAGTTCATGGAGGTGTCAGCCATGATTCTTTTCATGGCTTCAGCCTCTGCCATCTTCACAGAATCCTTATCCAATTCTTTCTTTACCTCTTCTTTTTTGGCTAAAACCAAAGGGTGTATACCATAGAAAAGTCTGTTCAAATCCTCTGACCACATCGGACGGCGATTAGGACTGATCGTATATTCTTTTGAAAAACCAGTGGAATCTTTTGCTGGATCATAAACGGTCACCTGAGGGCTGCTAAGGTTCTTTACTCCGATTAATTTTCCTTGGTCTTGCTTATACTTTTTGTCTTTGACCATTTTCAAAGCCGCAAACGCATCGCCTTTTTCAGTCCAATTTATAGACTTATAAGCAGCTTTATCTGAATCCAACACGCTTGTGCTATTGTTGGTCATGTTCAGGAGGTAAATACCATTACCTGATTCATTCGCAGCATCAACTGTGTATGCTAGGTAGTTTCCGCTTTTGTTGAAAGAGAACTCAGCTACATTTCCTAGGTTTTGCGCTTTTTTGGTATTGAGGTGATAGATTAAAAGATCTGAGCCTTTGGCATCTCCTCCTCCATCTTTTGTTAGGTTAATCGCAAGGTGAGTAGAAGCTTCTCCATTGAATGAGAAATTGCTCACATTTTCAAAGGTTTTTTTATCTTCTTTATCGGTTGAGCCTAGTTTCATTAGCGTAACCTTATCATGAAGTGGTTTTCCTTTAGATTTTTTATTAGCCTCCTTTTCCTTAAAAGTCGGATATTCTTTAAACGCGATCCACTTGCTATCCTCGCTAAATTCAATGGAAGGGTAGGAGGTAAATCCGATTTTAAAAGTCTGTGTGGAGTCGGGATCACTTACATATTGAAGAATTACTTCTCCGTCAGCTTCCAGAGCTGTCATTCCGTAGGCCACCCATTTGCCATCTGGAGAGATTTTGAAGGTTCCACTATTCATGGATTTCCAGGTAGGAATATCCTTCCAGGAAATGGGCTTAGGGGTTTCGTCTTGAGCATTTGCCAGGTGAAATACCAAGCAAAATAGCCAGAAAAAGGTAAAGAGTTTTTTCATAGTGATTTTTTTTCAGATTTGAAAATAGGGAAAAATTGTGAGTTGGGTAGAACTAAATAAGGTCCGCACGAGAAGTGATCTATTTTAGAAATGGAAATTTAGAGTCGAACTGAAGCTCAAATGAGTGAACACTTAAAAAACAAAATGTCTCAAATCTTTCGATCTGAGACATTTATTAAATCACTGTTTCTTTATATCAGCAGACTGAAACCTGTTCATTACTTCTTATAAACCACTTTTCCTCCGACCACAGTCATAGCGACTTTGGTATTTAATATATCATCCTCCGGAACTTCCATGATGTTCTTATCGAAAACTGTAAAATCAGCAGCTTTTCCTACTTCAATAGAACCTTTGAAGTCTTCTTCAAACTCAGCAAAGGCACCATCTAAGGTATAGGATTTCAGAGCTTCAGAACGAGTCATTTTTTGGTCTCCTTCGTAACCTCCGTCAGGTAACCCTTGCAATGTTTTACGAGTAACAGAAGCATAAAAGGAAGGTATAGGATCCACAGGCTCTACTGGCGCATCCGTCCCGTTTGTGACTACAGCTCCTGATTGCATTAGTTTCTGCCAAACATAAGCACCGTCGATAATTCGTTTTTCTCCCAATCGATCTATTGCCCATGGACGATCTGAGCTTAAGTGAATAGCCTGCATGGCTGCAATCACACCCAATTCGCCAAACCTTGGAATATCGTCAGGATGAATATGTTGGGCATGCTCGATGCGGAACCGCAGTTTTTTGGTGTCTGGATAGTTTGCAAAAGCAGCTTCATAACGATCAAGAATTTCCTGATTAGCACGGTCGCCGATGGCATGTGAGCAAACTTGGAAACCTGCAGGAATTGCTTTCTCGGAAACTTCAGATACCACCGACATCGGTAAGGTCTCATGACCACGGTGATCAGGTCTATCAGAGTAGTCTTCCAATAACCAAGCACCGCGATTTCCCAACGCACCGTCACAGTTCAATTTGATAGAACGAACTGTAAGCATATGATCTATGCTATCGATCATTGGTCCTCTCTTATACCATTCATCGAGAAGTGCAGGTTGTGTTCCTGTGAGCATTACATATTGCCTGACGGTAAGCTTTCCTTCGTTTTTGAATTTTTGGATGAGGTCAATCACATTCTGACCACTGCCTGCGTCGTGGAAACTGGTTATTCCTTTTTCATTCAATTCTTTTAAAGCCAAAGTCAAAGCCTCTTCTGCTCTTTCCGGGGTCTCAGCAGGTATCAGTCTAGCTACTAGACCAGATGCTCTTTCGGATAATATTCCAGTAGGATTTCCCAACTCATCGAGGATGATTTCTCCGCCTTCTACTTCTCCTGGTCGCTCACCTTTCAGATTGCTAATTCCTGCCAACTCAAGCGCTTTACCATTTGCGAAAGCCGCATGGCCACTCGCGTGTCTCAAAAACACCGGATTGTCAGGGGAAACTGCATTCAGTTGATCGTTAGTTTGGAAGCCTTTCACTATTTTTTCAGGTTTCTCGATCCATTTGTCCTGATGCCAGCCACGACCAGTGATCCAGTCTCCTGGTTTGGCTTTGGCAACTGCTTCTGCTACTTTCTCCACCAGTTCATCATAGGTTTTGACATACATAAGATCCAGTTCCAGCTTATTATAGCCGATTCCCATCAAGTGCGCATGGGATTCGATGATGCCAGGAGTCATTGTTTCACCCTGTAAATCGATCACCTCAGTGTTTTCAGCTTTGTGTTTTTCGATTTTTTCAGTTGTACCTACGGCTAAAATCATCCCATCTTTCACAGCGACTGCTTCAGCTGTGGGTTGAGCTTCATTGACTGTGTAAATTATGCCATTTGTAAAAATTAGATCGGCTGGTTCAGCCTTTTCCGATGAGCAAGAAATGAGGAAAATCCCCAAGATTGCGAGTAAGTATATATTCTTCATGGATTTATATTATATCCAAATCTACCCTATTTCACCTAATCCGAAAAGCCTCTCAAGTAATTAGCGTATCCAGATTTTGCGGGATTCTCTGAATTTACCTTCAGATTCAAAGATCAGAATATACAGCCCAGGAGTTAAAAAGCTTGCTTGGATTTCCACTTCAGTGTTGGCTGGAATAGAAATGTCACTTAGGAGTTCTTGTCCAAGTGAATTGACTAAAGTACCAGTGGAACTCTTATTAGTTAGTACTTTGATGGGCCCATCACTTGGGTTTGGGTAAACTATGATTTGATATTCGTCTTCGTTAGGATTGGATTCTGCTGTGGAAGTTAGATAGATCAAACCCCCAGCCCTAGTCCCTAAAATCAAATCGGTGGTACCCTTGAAAGTATCTGAAACAGTGGTAATCCAAGTATTTCTTCCCAAGCGCGTAGGGAAATATTGATCTCCAATTTGGATTAATACTTCCGAAACCGTAGCCGATTGCATGAAGTCCTCAATTTTGCTCATTATCCCATTTTGATCTACAGTATAGAGGTCAGGATTTGTTTTTTGCACTACGGCAACACTTAAATTTCTATTGGCGGGATTGTCAGCAAACCCTAAGAAATCCGACTCCAAGAGGTTTGCAGTATAATTGGAAAAATCAACGGCATACAAATCCAAGCTCCCATTTTGTGAAGCGACAAGCATGTGATCTTTATTATCGAAATAGAAGAACTGCAGGTAGTCCCCCCGTTGCGGCGTATATCCATCCAGTGTAATCGGTTGATATTCCAAGTTTTCTATCTCAAAAAGTAGCTGGGTTGGAATGCTCCCTTGTCTCGATATTCCTGTGATCAGCTGGTGAACTCTGTTTTCTTTATCTCTGTAATATAGTTTTTGGGCATCAACGAGTTTTAGGTTTTCAAGCGACTCATTGAAAATATCCACATAGATAAACTTTTCACTTTCCAGAGAAAACATGGATTCTGTGGCAATAACTTCTCCGTTTTTCAGCCTATTTGAAATGATTACTAAGTTGCCGTTTGCACTGGATCCAATGTGGAAAGGCTTGGTATTTTCTCCCAAGTCAATCATCTGATTTTGCAAGAACTCAAAGTCAGTATTTCCCTGTGCATCAATTTTCACAATGGAATTAGCAAAATCAATCCCGAAATTGGAAGATGCTTCACTTGTATTCAGACTGACGATAAAATCTTCTTCGATTAGCTGGCCAATGTGGAAAAGTGGGAAGTCAGGAAAGTCCCCATAGTTAGGAAGATTGTTTGTGAAACTGGTGAAAATAGGTTCGGAAGAAGTTCCTGAATTTGGAAGAAAATAAAGAATGCTACACTCATCACGTCCCAAGATTAGATCATCGATTCCGTCTCCATCAAAATCCTGATATAAAATAGAATGCCCCCCGGCATGTAAGATGCGGTCATTCTCATCATTTGCTTGTCTGGAATTCAGATCTTTTCCTTCACAGGTTTTTCCGAAGGAAATATCTCCGCAACCACAGAATTCAAAGCCGCCCCAGTGGTTAACACCAAATGCAAACCCATCCATATCGGCTGTACCTTTTCGTTCTACGCTGGTGTTTTTGTAAAACTCCATGTAGTCGCCTCCGGCAAAGTTGAAAATCACCAAATCCAAATCTCCATCTCCATCCAAATCCTGAATCAAAGGAGTGTCAAGATTATTCGTTTGTATGTTGCCCGAGCCATCAAGTTTCAGGAAGTTTTGAGCAACATTCCAAGATATCTGGCCGCCGTTGGAAGTGTTTTTATAGGCTTTTATTCCGAGAGCAGTGGAGGTAAATAGATCCTTTTTACCATCCCCATCAAAATCTGCCAACACTAGAAATCCACTGATATCAGTAGGGAAAGCATAAGTTAATTCAGGTAAGTGAATGAATTTTTCACCTTCTTTTCTGAAAACTAACAACTGTCGGGAATTGATGTCCCAGGTAACCCATTCTTCGATCCCATCTCCAGTTAGATCAATGGTTTCTAGTTGAGCGGAATTGATTCCTCCTGCGAAGGGAGAGGTTAATAAAACATCACTGACTTCAACATCAGCCTGCTTATCTATTCGGAAAATTTCTTGTGCATTCAGCTGAAGGCTGCTGATCAGAAAAATGAAAATCCAGAGTTTACGCATGGAATAGTGATGGCTAAGACAAATTAATACGGTTGTCTCCCTCCAAAGATGTGAATGATTCCTTTATTTTGGGAATTAATTCCTTCGAAAACGATGAATCTTTCAATTTTATATACTCTCTTCAAAAATAGTACTGGCGTAAGCACTGACACTCGGAAAATCGAAAAAGGCAATATCTTTTTTGCGCTCAAAGGTCCAAATTTCGATGCCAATGCTTTCGCGCCAAAGGCATTGGAAATGGGAGCTTCGGTAGTCGTGATTGATGACATTACTCATTTTGTTGAAGACGATGAGCGGTATTTTTTAGCAGCAGATTGTTTGAAGATGCTTCAGGATTTGGCAAATTATCATCGTAGGCAACTCGCTATTCCTATTATAGGATTGACGGGGTCAAATGGAAAAACAACCACTAAGGAATTGATGAAGGCGGTTTTAGGCAAGAAGTCCAAAACTGCCGCGACAGTTGGGAATCTGAATAATCATATAGGTGTACCGCTAACTTTACTCGCGATTGATGAAAAAGATGAGATCGCAATTGTGGAAATGGGAGCGAATAAGCAAGGAGATATTGAAGAGCTTTGCTTGATTGCCGAGCCGACTCATGGTGTGATCACTAACATTGGTAAAGCGCATCTGGAAGGAATGGGTGGCCCGGAAGGAGTGCTGAAAACGAAGACGGAATTGTTCCAGTTTTTGAGAGTAAATGACGGGAAGGTTTTTATCAATTCTCAGGATCCAATCTTGTCAAATTTTTCAAGGAGATTTGAAAGTCCAATTCTTTATCCTGCAAAGGGGGATTTCTGTGAAGTGACTTTTCAAGAAGCAAATCCATTTGTGAAGTTTTCAGTTGAAGGCTCGGAAGAGGTTTATCTTAGTTCGCTAATCGGTGCTTATAATTTTGGAAATATTGCTACAGCGTTGACCATTGGAAAGTTTTTCGGAGTGGAGATGGAAAAAGCTGTAGAAGGAATAGTCGAATACAAGCCATCGAATATGCGTTCCCAATTGATTGAAAAGCGCAGTAATTTGATCATACTTGATGCCTACAATGCAAATCCATCAAGTATGGAAGTTGCGATTCGGACTTTTGGAGCTATGACTGGCAAAAGGCATAAAATGCTGATCCTTGGCGATATGTTTGAATTGGGAGATCATGCTGAAGCGGAGCATGCCAAGCTGGGAGAGTTTATCAGTGAATATGAAATTGAAAAGGTCTGCTTTACAGGTCAGCTGATAGTTTCAGCGCTGGCTAAATATCCAAAAGCATTGTATTTCCCAGATCCTTTTTCATTTAGAAATTGGCTTCAGGATAGCAAATTGGAGGATTATCTGATTCTGATTAAAGGAAGTCGCGGGATGAAGCTGGAAGGATTGGTTGATTTTATTTAAAAAGGGCTAGGAATTCTTGCGGAGTAAATACTGGAAGGGTGGATAACTTATAATCTTTTTTATTACGGGTAATGATAGCTTCTATTCTCGAGTTTTGATTGGCTGTTTCAAATTGAATAGCATCTTCAAAATCCGTGAATCCATTTCGGAAAGCGTTTCTAATTTCGGCATCTCCAACCGGAAGAATTTTGCAATACTCTAAAATCTGTTGTATGGACTTTATAGTTAGCTCTTTCCCAATTTCTTTTCTAGCCACGTAAAAGGAATTAGAAATCATGAGGCTTGAAAAAAAAATTGAAACTTCTCCGTTCGCTGCCAAGAGAAATATTGCGTTTGATTTTTCCACAAATGGATCTCGCGTTAATAAAGTATCCAAGAAAATATCCGAATCAACAAAAATATTATGAGCCATATTTTTTCATTAATTCCTCTGTTAGAATCTTTTTGTCTACTGACAATTCGGAATACTCTAATTCAGGATTGATTTTTGGCTTACGTGCAAAAAAAGTCTCCAAATTCTTAGGAAATGGCTCAGTCCCATCCAAAATCCTCTTTACAAGTTCAGGGTCTTTAGGGCTTATATTCTCTAAGACTTTTTCCTTAGATTCAGTCACATCCGATAAAAGTGTTTCAACCAAAGCAGATAAACTTAGCCCTTGCTCTTCAGCATGCTTTTTTGCTTTTTCAGCAAGTTTTTCGTTGATGTCTAATGTTACCTTCGTTGTCATGACTTCTGGATTATTCCATATAATTTAA
Source organism: Algoriphagus winogradskyi (assembly GCF_900182815.1). GTDB lineage: Bacteria > Bacteroidota > Bacteroidia > Cytophagales > Cyclobacteriaceae > Algoriphagus > Algoriphagus winogradskyi. Next base: position 917,713 of record NZ_FXUA01000002.1, read on the forward strand.
GAAGATTTCTTCCAGTATTGAAATCAATTTTGCCTCAGTAAAGTTTACTTAAGTTTCCGATATCAGACGATTTTCAGATTTCAATAGTTACAAAAACCAACAATATGCGCCCATACTTACCTTTTTTAGCAGCCCTCGCCGAACATAACTCCAAAGAATGGATGGATGCCAATAAAAATTGGTACCAGGAAACCAGAGCTGAATTTTTGGAAGATGTAGCAGTTTTACTGAAAGGAATAGGAGAATGGGAACCTGAATTGTTGGTATTTAAGCCCAAAGATTGTGTCTTCAGGCAAAATCGTGATATACGCTTTTCTGCCAACAAGATGCCATACAAAACTAATTTTGGCGCCTATTTTTCTCCTAAAGGAAAGAAGTCAGAAGGTCCAGGATATTACCTTCAGATCCAACCCGACAATTCTTTTATGGCTGGAGGAATATGGATGCCTCAGGCAGAGACGTTGAAAAAAATCAGAAAAGAAATAGATTACTCAGGAGCAGAACTTACACAGATTGAAAGCAATAAAGACTTTAAATCACTTTTTGGCCAGATAGAGGGCGAAAAACTCAAAACAAGCCCACGCGATTACGAGGCTGATCATGAGTTTATAGAATACTTGAGGTTAAAGAGCTTTACTGTTTCTTCCAAAATCTCAGACCGGGATATTGAGTCTGGAAACTTCATAAATATCGCTTTGGATGGCTTTCAGAAAATGAGACCACTTCAAAATTTCCTTTCCAAAGCAATTGAGGATGTGGAAGACGGATCGGGAATATTGTAGATTTTAAGTGCAAGTATCAAGTCGCTAGATTCAAGTCTATAGAACTGAGATCCTAGATTTCAGGCCTAATTTCAAAATTGAAATCCCGAATTTTTTCTAATACAGCCGCTACACCATCTTCTTTGTTGTGATGAGTAATTTCCTTTGCGACAGCTTTAACCTCCATTCGGGCATTGTCCACAGCGACTCCCCAGCCTACAGATTGTAGCAGGTCTATATCATTATAATTATCTCCAAAAGCTACCACGGATTCCATTCCGAAATCAAAGGCATGCTCAAGAATTTTTCGAAGTCCGGTGGCTTTTGAAATGGCTTTTGGAGCGATTTCCAAATACGTTTCGCTGGATCTATACAAATGCAAATCAAGGGAATGTTCTGAGTGCAATTCGCCAAAAAGCCAAGCCATCTCATTGGATTCTCCCATGCACATTACTTTATGAGCACCAGAATTATTCTTTGTCCAAAGATCAACCACCTCGTGACCTGGAAGCCAATCGCATTGAACTTTCGTGTTTTTTACCTCGCGCTGTGACCAGTAATCGTCTTTTTCCTCATACCACTTTTCTCCCTGATACAAACTCACATGAATGTCAGTTTTTTGAGTGAGATGAAGGATTTTGGCAACCAAATCTACAGGGACGCTGACATCTTCGAGCACTTCTCCATCAGCACTCAAGACATAGCCACCATTGTAGCAAATCAAAGGTTGTGGAAATCTATTCATATCATGAAGCAAATGCCGCATTGCATCGGGCATGCGGGAACTTGCTAAAATCACAGGAAATTCCATGGGTAAGTCGTTCACCACGGCTTTGAGGCGAGGGGATAAATCACGCACCGAATTGAGAAGGGTTCCGTCAATATCAGAGCAAAAAGCTTTTATTTCCATCAATCGAAGTCAGACCAGTTTACATCATCAGCAAAATTGGCAAATACACCAAAACCAATAACAGCTATAAAAATGATTACAAGAGCGAAAATAATGAGTTTGACTATCAACTCTGCCTTTGCCCAGTTTGCCTTTTCAGGGTCGGTATTTTTGTCTGTTGCCCATACAATAAGCATGATCAAACCAATCAAAGGGAGGCGTTTCACCAAAACCGCGATTATCCATTCTCCAAGAGAAGTTGGTGGTTTTTTGTATTCATTAGGTAATTCCATCAATAAATAGGTTTAGTTAAAAATCTTTTGTGTCAAACAGGTACTCCTGCATGGCCACATTCTCAGGATTAGTAGGGTCTGTTTGAATAAACTGCACTGTAATTTGTTGATAATCTTCAGCTTTTTCAAAATCCCGCAGATAAAGTTCAGCGCATTTTCTGGCTAAAACCTCGGGCTGATTCCCCAGAACAAGAGGGTCACCATTTTCCAGTTTCAGGAAAATCGTAGAAGTAGTGGAATCATTTGCAGTTGATTTGCTGAGGTTGACATTCATTCCTTGGAACTTTCCGAGCATCCGTATTTCTTCAGAAGGCATAAACCCTTCACCCATCATTGCTTCCATTCCTTTGAAAGCAAACTTGGCGATATTCTCAGGATTGCAGGAACAGGAGCTGAGGGTGGCTAGAAAAAGTGAAAGTATAATAATCCGATTTCGCATATTGAATTCCAGCTGGAAGGTGGTTTATGCGAATTTAAACAATCTTAGGTAGATCTTTTCGAGATGACTAAAATAACACGCTTGTCCTCAGGCTTATGTGGACTGTTAAGGTCTAGGTGTGGGACAGCGTCGATCAATTTTACAGTATATTCTTCGGTGGAAAATTGAACAGGATAGCCACTGAAGGATTCTTCTGTACTGAGTTTAAGCTGATAGTCCTTGCCCTCAATTGTTAGCATTCCTTCGATCATAATCATTCCTTGCCAAATGCATTGTGCTCCAGCCGGGCAACGAGAATCCTGAATGTCAAAAAGTGTAATGGAAATATTTTTAGGACAGTTTTGGATTGTTTCATCGATTGCTATCTCAAATTCTTTTCCAAGGTCAAACCCTTTGCAATCATTGTCATCACACGAGAATAAAAGCGATACTAACATGAATATAATCAATAGGTTGCGCATAGCGAATCGATTTATAGATTGCTCAGAAGTATTATCTATACGGAGTTGAGGAAGGAAGTGCTACAAAGTGCTCTGCGCGAGCTAGAGATTAGCGGCATCCTAAAAAAACAAAAAAGCTTCACATTTCTCTAAAGCTTTTCAAAAGTGAATCCCGAATACTATTGGGAGAAACGTTGACCTTCCCGAATGCTTTCGGGACGCTTTAGCCATGTGTTTGGGGGATATAAAAAAAGCTCCACATTTCTGCGAAGCTTTTGAAGTGGAGGATAACGGAGTCGAACCGATGACCTTCCCGAATGCTTTCGGGACGCTTTAGCCAGCTGATCTAATCGATATTAGTTTCAGATACTAACCATTCAATATATTTCCTGCTTTTTTTCTTTTTGATTTCTAATTCTCTTTTGAGTGCAGATCTCCGGTCCGATAGGCTTTCTGTATATTTTATGACCCAATCTGGAGCTCCGGCTTTAGTAGAAGGAGTAGAGCCGGAATTATGATGCTTTAAACGTGCCTCAATTTTGTCCGTAGAACCAATGTAATACCTGTCTGTTTTGCTAGAATAAAGGATGTAAATGAAATACATGCCTTGAAAATACAAAAAGCTCCACATTTCTGCGAAGCTTTTGAAGTGGAGGATAACGGAGTCGAACCGATGACCTCTACACTGCCAGTGTAGCGCTCTAGCCAGCTGAGCTAATCCCCCATTTGGGTTTGCAAATATAGACCTAGGTTTTTGCTGTGCAAAGGAAATTTTACTCGGTTGCGTAATTAATTCGGGTCATGATACTTCGGCCAAGTGTGACTTCATCAGTAAATTCTAATTCCCCGCCTACAGGAATTCCCCGAGCAATAGAACTCACCTGAATTCCTTTTTCTTTCAGCTTTTTTGCGAGATAGAAGGATGTAGTGTCGCCCTCCATAGTTGCACTTAGTGCCAAAATCACTTCTTTGATTGGTTCAGTTTGCGCAGCTGCTTCTACTCTAGCTAGCAAAGATTCTATTTTCAATTCCTCCGGTCCTATACCTTGTATCGGCGAAATTACCCCGCCAAGCACGTGATACTTTCCTTGATACTGATTTGTATTCTCTATTGCGAGTACATCACGAATGTCTTCGACCACGCAAAGTAGGGAGCCGTCGCGCCGATGACTTAGGCAGATGCTACATTCTTCGGCATCGGAGATATTATGGCAGGTTTTGCAATATTGGATCTCAGAGCGCATACGGGTGATCGCCAAAGCTAAAGCTTCGGTGTTTGCCTCGTGCTGCTTGAGCAGATGAAGAGCTAGTCGAAGGGCTGTTTTCTTACCAATACCCGGAAGTCGGGAAATTTCGGTGACAGCATCCTCTATCAGTTTGGAAGGGAAATTCAATTCTGAGTGGATTTAAACGATTGCGGCTTGGATTCCGGCATCTAATATAGCTTCACACATAGGTTTTAGCTCTGTGATACTTCCTTTTTTTACCGCACATTTTCCTCTATAGTGTATGGTGATGGTGCATTGCTCTGCCTGCTCTATGCTATGCTTGCAGACTTTCATCAGAATCTTGATTACATGATCGAATGTGTTGAATTCGTCATTGTAGACAATCAAGTCGTTAGATTCAATATCTATCAAATCCTCCACCAGAACTTCTGATTCCTCAATGTATGGAAATGGGTCGTTTGAATGATTCATTTTGCAAAATTAAGAATATTGAACAACTTAGCGAACCCACTTCAATACGATTTATGAATTCCCAACTAGTCCTACTGGTAATCTGTTGCTATTTTTTGCTGCTGTTTCTAATTTCTTACTTCACTTCCCGTAAAGTTTCGGCAGATACCTTCTTCACCGGAGACCGTCAATCGCCTTGGTTTCTGGTTGCTTTTGGGATGATTGGAGCCTCACTTTCAGGGGTTACTTTCATATCTGTCCCAGGGGAAGTTGGCAATTCTAACTTCTTTTACTTCCAAGTTGTTTTGGGTTACACGCTGGGTTATTTCGTGATAGCCAAAGTGCTATTGCCGCTTTATTACCGACTGAATCTCGTTTCAATTTACTCTTACCTAGAAGATAGGTTCGGATTTTGGTCCTATAAAACAGGAGCATTTTTCTTTATTCTCTCCAGAACTTTGGGCTCCTCGATTCGGGTTTTTTTAGTCGCAAGTGTCCTTCAACTCATTCTCTTCGATTCCTTGGGTATTCCTTTTTGGGTTTCGGTATTGATTACAGTTGGGCTGATCTGGCTTTATACGCATCGTGGCGGTATCAAGACGGTGGTGTGGACAGATACGCTTCAGACTTTTTTCATGCTTGCCGCAGTGGTGGTTTGTGTAATCATGGTGGGGAATGCACTAAACTTCGATGGAGTGAGTGATTATTTCAAAGCAGTCTCCAATGATCCACGATCACAGATTTTCAATTGGGATTGGAAAGCCGGTACCAATTTCTTTAAGCAGTTTATCTCTGGAGCATTTATCACAATCGTAATGACAGGCTTGGATCAAGATATGATGCAAAAGAATTTGACCTGTAAGAACATAGGTGAGGCACAGAAAAACATGTTCTGGTTTACGACGATTTTGGTCTTTGTGAACTTACTTTTCTTAGCGCTCGGTGTGTTACTTTTTCTTTATGCAGAGACTCAGGGCGTTCAGATACCTGCCAAAACTGATGAGCTGTTCCCACTACTTGCCACAGAATATTTCTCACCGTTTGCAGGAATAATATTTGTATTGGGCATTACAGCTGCAGCCTATTCCAGTGCAGATTCCACCTTGACTGCGCTGACAACTTCATTTTGTATAGATTTTTTGGAGATAGAGAAAAGATATCCTGTGGAAAAGCGGGTTTCGGTTCGGAAGAAAGTCCATATCGTATTCACCTTTGTGATGTTTGTTGTGATCTTGGCTTTCCATTGGATCAATGACCAGAGTGTAATCAATTCTGTTTTTGTAATTGCTGGCTATACCTATGGTCCTTTGCTCGGACTATATGCTTTTGGATTATTTACTAAATGGCAGGTGAAGGATAAGTTTGTGCCTTACCTCGCTGTTATTGCTCCTGTCATGACTTTTGCGATAGCTTCTAATTCGGAGAAATTATTCTGGGGTTATAAATTCGGTTTCGAAGCCCTGATCCTGAATGGACTGATTATGTTCCTTGGGTTGTATTTGTTGAGGAAGAAAGAGTAGCATATGATTAATGCATTGAAATTGAATCATGAAAGGATTCTATATTGGCTTGGCTTAGTTACTTCAGTATCTTTTTTTTTAGCTCTATGTGCCTATTTATTTTTCTTTTATCATTACAATCCACAATTAATTGGGACTCATAATATTCCAATTTGGAATAAAGAGGTAAAATATTTTGCTGTCACTATTACAATTAATTTGATGATTATTGCTTCTGCATTTGGGATGGCAAAGCTTAAAAAAATTGGATGGTTTAGTTTTGTGTTTTGGCTTGCTTTAAATTTTTTTTTAACTCTCGAATTTTACATTCCATCTGGGTTTCAGGAAGAGAAAAGTCATTTCTCAGTTATTATAGAACTGATGATATATTTTGGATTAATGTACTATCTAACAAGTACACCAATTCGAAAAATTTTCAATTTCAATCACTCTCAATATTTGATGATATTTATTTTTCTCGCATTTGGGTTGGCGTCATGGTTATTCCTTTATCTAATTTAGATTGATGATTTCTCACATCACCAACTCCACCTCTGGATTCCAGAATACTTTATCGAAATCTTGGACCTTGTCCTTCAAGACTTTTACTCCTTCTTTTTCCAGTAGTTCCTGCATCTCAGTTGGTGTGGAGAAGTGACCTTTTCCAGTCAATAAGCCTTGGCTGTTCACTACTCGATGTGCTGGAACGTCTGACATCGTGTGGGCAGCATTCATCGCATATCCAACCATTCTTGCTCCACTTTTTATACCCAAATAATGTGCGATTGCACCATAATTGGTTACTCTTCCGCTCGGAATCAAGCGAACTACCTGGTATACGAGATCGAAGTAATTAGGCTTTTCTGGTTTCATTAGACCAACTGATAAGGGCTTGATTGACGGTTTTAGTGACATTTCTCTCTATGGCCTTTTCACCGGATTTTATGGGGAATTGATAGCGGACGACGATGCTTTCTGGCTTTCTTTCGATTACATTCAGCTGAGCCCCCTCCACATAGATGTAGTCTGAAAATTCAGTCAGAGAGTTATTCAGAGCCTTTTCCAGATCATTCAACTGAATCACCGAATAAAAAGGGATCTCCGAATCCAGGATGACTTGATGGGAGTTGTTTTTGGAATAATTTACTACTTCAGAGGTCAAAACAAGAGTATTTGGAACGATGACAATCTCACCTGTCTCAGTTTTCAGCACCATGTTGATCAGTGTAATATCCCGTATAAAACCCACATTTTTTCCAATCAAAATCTTGTCACCAATTTCCAGCTGATCCGAAAACATAATGATCAAACCGTTGACAATATTGGTGATGTAATCCTTGGTCAATAGAGCTATCGCTGCTGCAACAATCGTGATACTAGTGAGAAATTCCAACGGACGAACTCCAAAAGCAAGCATCAAGGTGATTAAAAACACAATAATATTTAGCAAGCTGGAAAGACGATCAATACCGATTACAAAGTTGGGTTGAACTCTCGATTCCTCCGTTCTTTTCAGGTAAAATTGTAGCGTGATAATTCTGGCTAGAGAAATAATCAAGTTCCCACTTAGTAAGAAAATTGCAGCTCTGATCAGATTTGATGCGATGATATGCGTATCGAAGAATGGGCTAAACCAGCTATTTGATTCAAAAGCTGTGATCAAAACCACAAGTAGGAGAAACTTTAAAAAGAAATTTCTCCTGCGTTTGTTTTCCTGATTCTTGATGATGCTTTTAAGTTGATTCATGCCTTTTCGAAAAATTAAGCCTAATTTTAACAAATATCAGAAAGAATATTGGAGTAGTATGAGCAGAAATATCATAATCACAGGCGCAGGAGGGAATTTAGGTTCGGCAGTAGTCGAAAAGTTTAAGCGTGAAGGATATCATATTATTGCACTTCTTCATCCGGGAAAAAATGAAGAGGTGGAAGAATCGGATGATTCTTACGAAGTAGACGTGACTGATGAGAAGGCTGTTGCAGCTTTTATTAAAGAATATTACCTACAATACGGAGATGTAGATGCATTGGCGTTTTTGGTTGGAGGTTTTGCAATGGGAGGTATATCAGATACCAATCAGTCGGATTTAGAAAAAATGTTTACGCTTAATTTTTTCTCTGCTTTTCACTTAGTCAAATGGTTTTTGCCTCATATGAAAAAGCAGGGCAAAGGCACTTTCCTTTTCGTGGGTGCTAGACCGGCACTGCAAGTAGAGGATGCCAGGGATGTTTTGGCTTATGCCTTGAGTAAGAAATTGGTGATTTCGCTTGCAGAGATAGTAGGTGAAGAGACAAAAAGCACTCCGATTAGATCGCATGTTTTTGTGCCAAGCATTATTGATACGCCTCCAAATCGGGAGTCTATGCCGGACGCTGATTTCAGCAAGTGGGTGAGAGCAGACGAAATTGCTGAGGCTATGCATTATGCGGTCAATACGCATGCATTAAGAAATATGACATTCAAACTTTACGGTGAAGTTTAAGTTAAAACTATCGAAAATGAAAAATTTACTATTCGTCCTATTCTCCGTTATTTTGGTCTTTCCTGCATTTTCGCAGTCGGATGAAGCTGAAGTTAAGGCTGTGATTGAGTCTCTTTTTGATGGAATGCGTGCGAAAAATGTAGAACAAATTGGGGCGGTTTTTTCCGAAAATGCAATTATGCAGACCATAGAAACCACCGGAGAAACGGGTATGGTGAAGGCTGGATCTGTGGCAGACTTTGTGAAGGGAATTGGTAGTCTGCCTGAAGAGGCAAAATTGGATGAAAGGATTACCGATTACCAAATTAACATTGATGGTCCAATGGCGACAGCATGGACTCCGTACGAGTTTTATTTTAATGACAAATTCAGCCATTGCGGCGTGAATTCTTTTCAATTAGTAAAAATGGCCTCAGGCTGGAAAATAGTTTACATCATCGATACTCGCCGAAAAGACGGCTGCTCTTGATATTTTATGAATACGTTTAAAGAAAAAGTTTACCAAACTGCGATTGCGCAGGTGAAAGAGAAAATCAACCTATTGAAAGCCGAGCGAAAGGCGATCAATGATGGGATTTTAGAAGACACAAAAAGTAGTGCTGGGGATAAATTTGAAACTGGCAGAGAAACCATGTCTCGAGATCTCATGACTGTAGAGAATCAGCTTAAGCAGGCTAATTTCGAGTTTGATGAATTGTGTAGATTTCAGGCAATCAAAGAACCTTCTGCTACAATTCAGGAAGGTAGTTTGGTTCAAGTTGGATCTGACCAATATTTGATTTCAATTAGCCTAGGACAGGTCAATGTGGATGGACAAAAACTATTCATGTTGAGTAAAAGCTCTCCATTAGGTGAAATTTTAGTGGGACGCAAGAAAGGTGACCAAGTGGAATTCCGTGGTAGGAATCTTACGATCACAGAATTGCTCTAAAACAACATTACTGCTTCTTTGGGACAAAACTCATCAACTCGGTGTCACCATCGAGTAAGATGAGTTTGTCTTTACTGATCTTAAAATTCTTTACCTTTTTCATTACCGCAATAAAATCTTGTTCTCCTCTTCCTGGGCATATTTTTTTAGTTATCGCACCAGGATCAAGTAGAAGCCCGCTGCTTTCCAGTAGAAAGTTTCCAGAGAAATTATTGCATCCTGAAAATCCGGCAAGTTTACCATCATCCAGGAAATTCAGCATTGGTAGTCCTCCGCTAAACTGATTTAAATCTAGACCTTGGCCCATTAAAGATGAAAGGGCCCAGCTTGTACTTTTGAGGTGGTTTAGTGGATTAATTTCTTTGGTACCTGTACAATTTATGAATAGCAGGAATATTAATCCAATCGATACAGTTTTTAAAACGCTCATAGCGGCAGGGTTTTGGGCTCCTTTAATTTAATGAATTTGATTCCAAATTCAATTTCGTTATATGGAGAGATAGAAAGTGATTCTATTTGAATTTCAGTTTTCGGGGAAATTCTTGTGTTATTTACAATGAACTTTCAGTTTTTTTTGAAAATCCCCAATGGATTGTTTGGGTAATAAAAATTTTGGCAGTAAGATTGTCATGTCAATTGTCCAGTTATGGTATTTGCAGTAAAAATCTCTTCAGACCTAGATCTACTTCCAGCTATGGAAGCGAGAGCCTGCACCACTTTTTCTATGACGACATGGATTGGTACCACGATTACGGGTTAATCCCGTCTATATATTTTAAGTACCCGCCCCCTAGGCCTTAATTGGCTAATATTAATTTCCCAAGTAATTAATTCCAGAAGTAAAATTTATGAAATCAAGCATAGCCGAAGGTTTACACAGAGGTATGATTATCAACTATGCGAGATTCCATGTGACCCATAAAATCAACTTATAACACATGAAAATCATCAAGTTCGGTGGCTCATCCGTAGCGAACCCTGAAAATATACAGCGAGTTTTTTCTATCATTAAGGAAACGCTCAAAGAACATGAAACAGCTATTGTTTTTTCTGCTTTTGGAGGAGTGACGGAAAGCTTATTGAAGATAGCCCAGTTGGCTAGAGAAGGAGATGAGGCGTACCGTGAAGTCCTACAATCTTTGGAAGAAAAGCATCTGACCATCGTACGTCAGTTGATCTCTGTACAGAGCCAGTCAACCGTGATGACCTTTGTGAAAGTACGATTCAAAGAGTTAGAGGATCTTTTTCATGGCATTTACCTGATCAAAGAAAATTCTGTTCGCACACTGGATTATGTGGCAAGTTTTGGTGAGAGGCTGGCGGCATTTATCCTTGCAGAATCCATGCAGGGACATGGTCTGAAAACTCAGTTTCTTGATGCACGCGAAGTAATCCGTACCAATGATCGATTCGGTCAGGCGAAGGTTGACTTTGATGTCACCAACGCTGCCATCAAAAACTATTTTGCAAAGCATGAGGGAATCAAAGTAATCACTGGTTTTATCGCATCTACTGAAAAAGGAGAAACTACTACACTTGGAAGATCAGGCTCAGATTATACAGCGGCCATTTTTGCGGCAGCTTTAAATGCTGAGTGTCTTGAAATCTGGACAGATGTTTCGGGCGTGTTGACTTCAGACCCGAAGTTGGTTTACACTGCCTTCACCATTCCTCAGCTGAGTTATAATGAAGCGATGGAGCTTTCGCATTTTGGTGCCAAAGTTATTTTCCCGGCGACCATGCAGCCAGCGATGCGAAATAGCATCCCCATTTATATTAAAAACACCTTTGAGCCTGAAAATCCAGGAACACTGATCAACGGGGAAGTAAGCCCTGGAGCATTGATCAAAGGGATTAGCTCTATTCCAAATGTTTCTATTGTGACGGTTCAAGGTCCAGGAATGTTGGATTCTGCAGTTGGGACGAGTCGAGTATTCAAAGCTTTGGCTGAGGCGAGAGTAAATATTTTGCTTATTTCTCAGGCTTCCTCTGAACATAGTATCTGCTTGGCGATCAAAACTCAGGAAGCGTATTTGGCAAAAGAGGCAGTGGAAAAGGAGTTTTTCTATGAAATCAAATCCGGAGAAATGGATGAGGTCATACTGCTACATAACTTGGCTACTGTAGCCGTAGTTGGCGAAAATATGAAGCATAACCCAGGTGCTTCGGGACGTATGTTCCGTGCTTTGGGAAGAAACAATATTAACGTAGGAGCAATTGCGCAGGGGAGTTCGGAGTTGAATATCTCGGCTGTGATTCCTCAGCCAGATTTGCAGAAGGCGCTGAACGCGCTTCATGAGGCGTTTTTCCTATCAGAAAATAAGGTGCTTCACGTATTCTTGGTTGGTACAGGGTTGATTGGTCAAGCGCTGATCAAAATGATAGCTAACCAACAGCAAAAGCTTCGTGGGGATAATGAATTGGATATTCAGATCCACGGTCTTGCGAACAGTCGATATATGGCTTTCCATGAAGATGGCTTCGACCTTTCCAATCCATATGAACTGAGTGATTCTGATGATCAAACTGATTTGGGTAAATTCATCAGAACTATGGAAGAGATGAACTTCTCCAATTCTGTATTTGTGGATTGTACCGCAAGCCAGGATGTGGCTGAGCTTTATTCTCAGATTTTGGAAGCTAAAGTTGCGATCGTTACTCCAAACAAAAAAGCCAATTCTGGCTCCATGGAGCAATACAAATCACTTAAGCGTTTGGCGAAAAAGCGTGGAGTGAAATTCCTGTATGAAACCAACGTAGCGGCAGGACTTCCAGTAATCAATACGTTACAGGATTTGATGCTAAGTGGAGATAAGGTGATTCGTATAGAAGCGGTACTTTCTGGGTCGATGAATTATATTTTCTCTGAACTTGAAAAAGGTGATCCTTTCTCTGAGGTGGTAAAAAAAGCGAAAGAACTTGGCTTTACTGAGCCAGACCCTAGAGATGATTTGAGTGGAATGGATGTGGCTAGGAAGATCCTGATTTTGGGTCGTGAGGCAGAGCAGGATTTGGAGTTTGACTCTATCGATATTCAAAGTATGGTGCCGAAAGATTGTCAAAATTTGGGTACTGTTCCTGAGTTTTTTGAAGTATTGAGAACGCATGATGTTGATTTTGAAGACATGCTGAAAACAGCAGAAGCAAAAGGAGAAAAACTTCGCTTCATGGCAACTTTGGAGAATGGCAAAGCGAAAGTAGGGTTGAATTCCCTTCCACTTTCTCATCCATTTAGTGGATTGGGAGGAAGTGACAATATGATTCTATTGACAACAGATAGATATCGTGATAGACCAATGATAATCAGAGGTCCGGGTGCAGGTGCAGACGTAACTGCTGCAGGAGTGTTTGCAGATGTGATTCGTATAGGTAACTACACTAGAGAATAATGCGCTCCGTCAAAGCCTTTGCCCCAGCAACTGTAGCAAATGTATCTTGTGGATTTGATATCCTTGGATTTGCGATCGATGCGATGGGGGATACTGTAGAGCTGGTTCTCAAGGATGAGCCGGGGTTAGTTGTTGTTTCTATTGATGGAGACGACGGGAAGCTCCCTCTTGAAGCGGAGAAAAACACCTGTGCTGTGGCTATTCAAGCCATGTTGGATGAGTTGGATTCCAATGTTGGAATGAATATATATCTGATTAAAGGATTGCCTTTAGGCTCAGGTATGGGGTCAAGTGCTGCAAGTGCCGTGGCTGCATTGGCAGCTGCCAACAGGCTTTTGGGTGATCCATTTGAAAAGAAAGATTTATTGCCTTTTGCGATAGCGGCGGAGAAAGTGGCTTGTGGAGCCGGGCACGCAGATAATGTTGCCCCAAGTTTATTAGGAGGCTTTGTGTTGGTAAGAGATTACCATCCGCTGGATGTGATCAAACTTCCTGTGCCTGACGGTCTTTATTGCACCTTGTTGCATCCACATTATGAGCTAAAAACTGCAGATTCCAGATCTGTACTGAGAGACCAAATTCCTATGAAGCATGCAACCATACAGTCTGGAAATGTCGCGGGGTTAATAGCAGGCTTGTATGAAAGTGATTTTCAATTGATTTCCAGATCTCTTCGGGATGTGATCGCAGAACCTTATCGAGCGGTTTTGCTTCCGGGGTTTTATGAAGTAAGAGAAGCCTTGAAGGCTGCCGGTGCTTTAGGAATGGGGATTTCAGGTTCTGGTCCTACACTTTTTGCCCTTTCTCGGGGAAAAGAAACTGCCGAAGCCGTAGGCGAAGCAGGCAAAGAAATATTTTCAAAAATTGGTCTTGACGTAGATGTTTATTTCTCTGAAATCAACACTCAAGGCGCTTACGTTATCGAAGAAAAATAAGAGGATGAAGTTTTATAGTACAAATAATTCTGCACATCAGGTAAATCTTACTGAAGCGGTGATCAAAGGTTTGGCGCCCGATCAAGGTTTATATATGCCAACGGAAATTCCTGTTTTGTCAAAAGAACTTTTGCAAAAGTTTCCTGAGATGACTTTTCAGGAAATCGGATACGAGGTCATAGGAGCCTTGTTTTCTTCGGCGCTCAACCAAGAGCAGATCAAAGATTTGGTAAATCATACGCTGACATTCGATGCGCCTCTGGTGAAAGTGGAAGAAGATGTCTATAGCTTGGAGCTTTTTCACGGGCCTACATTGGCATTTAAAGATTTTGGAGCTCGTTTCTGTTCCAAATTGATGAGCATGCTAATGGAGAAGTCTGATCGGAAAGTCCGGGTGCTGGTAGCGACTTCAGGTGATACTGGGAGTGCGGTAGCCAATGGATTCTTGGGAGTGGATGGAGTGGATGTGATCATTCTTTTCCCTAAAGGAAAAGTAAGTGAGCTTCAGGAAAAGCAGTTTACTACGCTAGGTCAAAATATCACAGCGCTGGAAGTTGATGGTGTGTTTGACGATTGTCAGAAGATGGTTAAAGAAGCATTTTTGGATGCTGAGTTAAACGAAAAACTGTTGCTGACTTCAGCAAACTCTATCAATGTTGCCCGCTGGATTCCTCAGTGTTTGTACTATTTCTACGCTTTTTCCAGACTTCCGCAAAACGGTAAAAAAGTAGCTTTTGCTGTTCCTTCAGGGAATTTTGGAAATATAGCAGCAGGAATATTAGCGCAAAGAATGGGCTTGCCTGTAGATCAATTTGTGGCTGCGACGAATGTAAATAAAGTAGTTCCAGACTTTTTGAACGGAGCTGATTTCGCAGCTATGTCTTCGATTGCTACGATCAGCAACAGCATGGATGTGGGGAATCCAAGTAATTTTCCTAGGCTTTTGGCGCTTTATGGTAATGATGAAAAGGCCTTAAAGGATAATGTGAAAGGGTATTTCTACACTGATGAGCAAACTGAGAAAGCGATGCAGGAAGTGAAAAAGTCAGGTTATACTATGGATCCTCATGGCGCGGTTGGGTATTTGGGATTGACAGATTTCATGGCTGAAAATGATGGTTTCCAAGGTGTGTTTTTGGAAACAGCTCACCCAGGTAAATTCAGGGAAACTGTAGAAAAAGCATTGAACTTGAAGCTTGAGCTTCCAGAGAGATTAGCTGCTTTTATGGATGGAGAGAAGAAAGTGGAGGCTTTGGAGAATGATTTTGAGGCGTTTAAGGGGTATTTGAAGTCGCTTTAAAAAGCTAAATTCATACCTCATTTAATTATAGATTATAGCCATATGGCTTTCGTATGCCAATCTCTGAAAGTTTGCTATTTAGGTAATGTGGTCAAAAATAGTTGGTGACTTTGGTATAAAATTTCATTATAATCTGCGACAGATTTGAAGAGGACGTAAGCTCTGCTGAGGAGCAA
>NZ_FXUA01000003.1 GCF_900182815.1 Algoriphagus winogradskyi
TGTAATTACTCCTGCTTGTTTTGCCATAAGTATATGGGGTTTAAGTGAAACATGCAGGAAAATTCAGTTTTATCCCATTGGCTATCAATTGAATGTGCAGTATAGAGCAGAATCTGCTATAAGTTCAGGATTTAGCTGTATTACTCAGTCTTAGACGGATAAAAAAAATCCCGGAATATCCGGGATCAACTGAATCAGTATAAATAGACATAGAATGACTTTTTACTTTTCAATAGTAGGGATCTTGAAGAATTACTTATTCCAGACTACCCAAGCAAACAGAACTTGAAAAGTACCTGGCCTTATTCTTTTTCAAACGGTAGAAGGCAACGTATACATATCCGCCAACTAAATCCAAATTTGGGTCTAGGGTAAACGCTAAGAAACCTCTTTTTCTATATACCCCTTCATCTATCAATCGGAACTTTTTGCTAAGGGGATTATAAATCAACACCCAGCAAATATCTGAATGCCGGGCACGACCTACCTCTCCAACATCCCAATAGATGGAATACTTTCTTTCCTCCTCCTTCACCAAATTCATTCCGGGGGACAAGTCAAGATCTCCATCACATACTTTGATCTTTTTTGGATAGAGGCGAGGAATCCCATCCTCATTTTCCACTGCATGCTTCAGCGCCCAGGACATTGCCAAGTGAATCCCTCGTTTTCCTCCTGAAGTAAAGCGCTCAAAACCCATGGCCAATATGGATTCTATTGGAAGCAAGAACTGCTGTACCTCCACAAAAGCATTGTTTGAGTAAAGTTGCAGTTTGGATGGTTTGTAGTCAGCAGACCTTGTGGCCTTTTGCTTAATAAAAGTCTTTCCCTTCTGCTTATATAGCACGAGATTACCAACTTTTCCTACGGCTCCACTTAATAGTGAATCTGTTACCTTTCCCATTATTAGTTGTATTTAAATTAATTGTCTAGGATTACGGGTGGCAATCCCGTAGAAGCTTCACACCTGAGCCCATATTGCTCCCTTGAACTCCCCTTACTCACTGGGAGAATCAAGGGAACTACAAGGGAGGATTAAGGGAGAATTAAGGGAGGAAGTATGCCTTTGACTACTAGCAGCATATGATCATCCCTTACTAGGACTGGGATTATAATATCACTTGAATTAAGGCAATGCCAGTTAGAATATATATTCCCTTAGTTTTTCTTCGGGAATTCCGGAGAATGCGGAAAACTCCGCCACAGTAACAAATTGCTTTTCCCCTTTTTCAAGATGTTCCCGGATTTTTCGTAGTACATCGTGGCTGTACCGCTCACTCCGTCCGGTAATGCGCTGAACATCCTTAGCATAGATTACACATCTTTTTGTGATCATCAGAATTCTCATTTAGGTCTTTTTCACTCCATTTACAGTGGTTCCATACCGAAGAGCATTTTCTTCGGACCAGTACAGACATCCTCCTAGCAATAATAGTAAACGATCTGCCCATTCAGAGAGGGTCTTATTTTCATTTTTGAATTCCTGAATTATCTCCAATAAACTATCAAATAGTATGGATATGAGTTTGACCGCATGTCTGCAAGCCTCAGCGTCGGATATTCCAGTATGAATTTGCCGTAGCACTAATTCATTTTGGCTACTTTGGGTTTTCCCATGAAATTCAAATGCCTTTAAATCTGCGAAGAGGCATAGAATTCTAGCTATGCGTTGTTCCACCCATTCGATAGGGTATTCCTCTGCCGGAAAGTGCAATTTGAGGAAGTGGATAGCAAGGTAAATACCTGAACCATAGGCATGCTGCATAGTGAATAAATTCATGCCTGGGATAATACCTTGTTTTATATTATAATATTCCCAGCGTCTTGCCTGTAGGTAATCATCCAGATAAAACCAGAGTGTATCCAACCATTCCTGATCGCTTAAATCTGACATATTCTCAAGCACATCTTCCAATGCAAACCACAATGAGCTAAATGGACTTTCAAATTCCTGATAAAATGAATATTCCTCCCATCTGTGAAAGAACTCCATAGCCTCCTCGTAAAAACAATCTTGTAGCAAGTCATCCAGAGTAGTTAGGCAGAAGAAAAACTTGGTAACCTGCTCCAGCTGAGGTTTGTCAAGATCTGGCAATGCATAACCAGCAAACCATAGGATTTTATCACTTTTTAAGACTAACTCATCGTCCACTAAACCAAAACTCCAACCCCATTCAATAGCTGCTGCTTCTGCACTGCGTGTATGTAAATTGAGAGACACTGGTAAAATAGAGAGGTTCATAAGTCTTTGGATCCTTTTTCACTATACCAGCGGGATACTTTTCTTAGACTACAATTAAATAAGCCAGCTAGGTCCGTTTGCTTTAATAGGAAGATATAGTCTCCTAGGTATTTTGTCAGTTCCCGATAACCAGCTTCAAGTCCCAACAATCTAATTCCATTCATTTCAGTCCTTCTACTCATGATATAGGACATAACCTTTGATTCCAATTTCATGAGGTTATGATTTTTTTTGGCTACATATTCCTGAGAGTCAGCAGATAGCTCAATATAGACCCCATCATTGAGGGTTTTCAGGTAATACTCACTCGCCTGATTGGTGTAATAAGAATGAAATTCTGTGGCAATGTCCCCTGTAGTAAAAAGATACTCCAAATTGGGAGTACCATCCTTTTCTCTGTAAAGCCCAATCAGTCCTTCACAGACAAAGCGTGAGAATTGATCTATTTTGCCAGCTTCCTTAATAATCATTCCTTTTTTAAACCTTTTTTGATCAAGTCTTGAAAAAAGAGCTGACAGATCTTCTTCAGAAATCTCCATTAGACTTTTATAAAAATCGATCAATTGCAAACGGTACTTTCTGTCCATGACCTTTCTATTTAATTAAACAATACTATCCCGTGTGTGAAAAAGCAGATTACAATCATTATTTAGACTAAATCCACACTGTTAATTTAATGTTAAGAAGCATTTATGTCAAGAATAAAAAGGCGACGACTAAATTTTTTTTAGGAAAAAATGCCAATTGGCGTGATTTAGACGAAAAATTTAATGGATACGCCAAGTGGCTTACAATCAATTGATCACATGTCTCTAATTTTTCTACATGGTTGGGGTTCCAACAGGCTTGGATATACTCAAGCAAATGGTAAGTCAATGTTATATATGACAAATTTATGAATAGGATCCTCTGCACTTTTCTAATCCTTCTCTGGACCTACACTGGTCTAGACAAGGTAATCCGCTTTGATGCGAGTAGAAAAGCATTTTATAATCAAACTTTTCCTGGAGAATTGGCAGAGATTCTAGCCTATGCCATTCCATTTACTGAGTTGCTACTCGCCCTGCTCCTGCTCTTTTCAGTGACCCGATGGTGGGGATATCTGGGAAGCATCCTTCTTCTTTCAGTATTTACCACTTATGTAGGACTGATCTGGGTGGGAGCTTTTCCTAGGGTGCCGTGTAACTGTGCGGGGATAATTGAAAGCTTGGGATGGGCGGAGCATTTTGTTTTGAATGTGGTGTGTATTGGAGTGGCGATTTTGGGACTTAATAATTTAAAATGTAAGAATTAGGAATTTAAAATTGGGGAAGTTGTCCGATGTTGGATGTCCGGTGCCCGGTGAGGAGGAATTGGGAATTTAAAATTTAAAATGGGTGGAAGTTCCGCCACGGAGGACAGGTGTTAGTTGTTAGTTGTTAGTTGTTAGTTGTTGGTTCCGCCAAAGCGGACAGGTGTTGGTTGTTAGGATTCTCGGTTATTAACGCGTTGGTAGTTAAAGTATGAGGAGCATGCCGTAGGTATGCAAGATGGGTAGCACCGGGTTTTAACCCGGTGTATAGGATTATAATAATTAAACAGCGCTGGCCCGGAATCCTCATTCGGAGATGAATGCCTGGAGCCAGCAAGATGAAATCCGAATCAATTTCGGATGTGAGATGAACGGTTCGGTAAGAAAAAATGGTCGTTGAGACACAGACCACGGATGGAGATAGCTGGTGTTGAATGTTGAGTGACCGATGTTAGATGTTATTAATGATGAATGTAAAATTTCAAATATCGAATGATGAAGTAGGAGGCGTTAAAGTAACCTGATTATAGTCAGTAGGCTGGGGTTTCAACCCCAGCTTATAGAAGTATAATGTTTTACCAGCGCTGGCCCGGAATCATCATTCGGAGATGAATTCGGTATGCCAGTAAGATGGAATCCGAATCGATTTCGGATGTGAGATGAACGGTTCGGTAAGAAAAAATGGTCTGTGAGACACAGACCATGGATGGAGATAGCTGGTGTTGAATGTTGAGTGACCGATGTTAGATGTTATTAATGATGAATGTAAAATTTCAAATATCGAATGATGAAGTAGGAGGCGGTCAAGAAATAGGATTGTAGTCAATAGGCTGGGGTTTCAACCCCAGCTCAAAGAAGTATAATGTTTTACCAGCGCTGGCCCGGAATCGTCATTCGGAGATGAATTCGGTATGCCAGTAAGATGGAAACGGGTAGCCATCATTGTTAGAAATGTTGAATAAAGAATATGCAATTAAACCGCTGAATTTTTGTCAGTAGAATGTATTAGCAAAAGTCATGGATTGTTGGGTCTGTGAGACACAGACCATGGTTGGAGATGGCTGGTGTTAGGTGACCGATGTTAATTGTTAATAATGATGAATGTAAAATTTCAAATATCGAATGATGAAGTAGGAGGCGTTAAAGTAACCTGATTATAGTCAATAGGCTGGGGTTTCAACCCCAGCTCAAAGAAGTATAATGTTCAACAGCGCTGGCCCGGAATCGTCTATCGGAGATGATTACCAAATGCCAGCAAGATGAAACCGAATCGATTTCGGATTTCTTTGGTAAGAAAAAATGGTCGTTGAGACACACACCATGGTTGGGGGTGTTCCAGATTACGGGAACCGAGGTAGAAACCTTCGGGGTTTTGAAAACCCCAAAGGTTAAAAAAGGGGCGGCTGCTGAAACCGCCCCACAGCCCAAAACCTTGCAAGAATGGGCTGCAAAAAATAAGAATGGGAATTTATTCCTCGAAAAGACCAGAGCTCGAGGCTGGTTTATGCTGATGAATTCCTGGAAGGGAGATGCCGAAAACCCTTATCAGAGTAGGCAAACAACCAGAAACGGTTTCCCTGTTTTTGATCTGTTAAAAAACAGGGCATCTTATGAATAAAGTAAAGGGCGCATTGCCCATGATCGCTTTCGTATTTGCTGCCTTTGCAGCATTTGCGTTTAACTCTCCAAAAGAGGATAGAGAATATGGCAAAGGTGGAGGTATCTGGTACGATGTTACCGATACTGATCCAGGCATTAACACTTACCAGTGTGAGTCAGGATCTCAGCATTGTCTGTATGACGACCCATCAGTGATGGGGAATCCAATCTCTGCACCAGGACAGCTATTTGTTGTCAAAAATGCCAGTAATTTAACACCGGCTTAATTTAATCTGGGAGAGTCAGAAACGTAACCTGACTCTCCCTTTTTTCAATACAATAGGTTCCGCTCCCGGATTGAAAGCTTTAATTGGAAGTTCTCCGGTTTTCCCTCAAATATCACTAACTCATCTCCCTCATATCTCCTTAAAGTTAATTGCTCCCCATCGTGATAACTGAACCTTTTTAGGTCAGCCCATCTTTGGCCTCGGTACAACAGTGTTTTTCTTCTTTCTTCAAGTACAGTTTTTAAATAATTTTGTTGATCCTCATTACCTGCATAATCAACTATCCTGGATGCTAATAAGATATCCAAGTAGTTTTTCGCCTTTTCAATATCTCCCAATCGAACATGGGCTTCCGCTAAAATCAAATAAATTTCATCAAGGGCAACTCCGGTAAACAACTCATAATTGCCTGTATAACTCCCTTTGAAAGATGTTGAATTCATATTATTCTCAAACAAAAACTTTGATCTTAGATCTAATGAGTCAAAACTTTTGACAAAAAGAGAATCTACATAAGCTACATTCTCACCGGAAACTGAGCCTTGTGGAGCAAGAAAGGTAAATAAGATAGTTTCTGAGTTAAATAAAGGAGAGGGATAAGCCTGTGAAAAATCCAGATCCTGATAATCCATTAAGGTAAAACCTCCATCTAATACTAATTTAGCATAAGTAGCAGCATCAGAATAATTCCCCAAATAAAGGCTGATCCTAGCCAATAGTCCATAACCAGCGTAAAGAGACGGCTGAGTAGCATAGTCTGTTTTTATTGGAAGCAAGAGAATCGCCTCCTGCAAATCATTTAAGATTTCCGTAAATACTTCTTCTGATGTTTTAAGCTCTTGTGCAGCATTAATATCAGCTGTTGATGGCATAGGAATCACAAATTCATCGCTATCTAAAGTACTGGAAGGCATAGGCAGGTATAATACCGCCAGTTCAAAATAGGCACTTGCCCTCCAAAACAATGCTTTTCCTTTCAGCCTCATTTTATCTTCTTCTAGCCAGTCAGGGTCTTCATTTAGCTTATCAAGTGTGACATTGGCATAACTGATTTTTCTATACATAATAGAATAATCCAAAGGAGCCTCATCAGGAAGATAGGGGTCTAAATCCCACAAATATGCTCTTTGTTGCCAGGAATTGAAATTCTGCCAGTTGGACTTTGATGTCCAATAATCATCTGAAAACATAAAAGGCAGGATAGTCGTCAGGTTCATTGTCCCATATCCATCAAGCAATGCTTCAAAATCCGGGACAGATTCAGGCACAAGGATGGATTTAGTAGGTTTTTCATCCAAAAACCCCTGACAGGATGTGCTTATAAGCAATCCAAGTAACATTAATATTCTATAGTGTAATTTCATGTGTTTATAATTTGATTTTTTATGGCCACATAGCCTGTCCCGATCCGCCGCGGCGATCCGGGAGAATCTCGCAGGGTGAAAGATCAACCCATTGTGTGTCGCTTGTGTCATGCTCGATTTCATGCGTTTATTTCAATTGAAGAGTTAGAAATCCATTTTTATTCCCATAGCAATGCTTGTTCTCGGGGCTACAGTCTGGTAATCAGGATCGAGTTTATCATCGCTAGCTTTCCAGATGACTCCCAGATTGTTTGCATAAGTGTAAAACTCGGCTCTGGAAAATGGCAACTTATTTTTTTCCTTCTTGTCCAGAGAATAGGAAAACCGAATGTCCTGCAAGCGGATATGGTCTCCCCTTTCCACCAAAGGTTCTGAATACATATAAAATGAATTTCGGATACTATTTGCTGATGTGGGCATGGATGGCACATCAGTTAGCAGTTCATCTCCTGTCTCCTTCCATCGCTTATCAAAATCTCCATGTCCTATCTGCTGTCCTCTCAGAAGGGTATTATAGTCTATGGATCTACGCCTGTAATAGTAGCCAAGCCTATAAGAAATATTTACCGAAAGACTGAACCCCTTCCATGAAAGGGAATTTCTCAGAGAACCAAAATCCGTTGGACGTGCCGATCCATGAAAAACTAGGTCATCCGGGCTGAGTGATGAAATGATTGCCCCGTAATTCTCAGAGGGCTCTCCATCCAGGAATCCCATTGGATTTCCATTGTCAGGATTGAGTCCAGCCCAAGGGAAGGAATAAATACCAAAAAAGGGCTGGCCTTCAATTGGAGCAGGAAGAGCAGAGAATCCGGAGGTCACCAGACTCGATGCCGATTGTGTCACATCTACCTGGATTACTTCATCCCTTATGTGGGAATAAAGCAGGTCGGTCTTCCACTTCAACGTACCCTTTAGCCAATTCGCTCCTACTACTACATCCAATCCTGTGGTCTGGGTAGTGGCAAAGTTTCCTGTAACACTGGTAAATCCTGTAGATGCAGGGACATCAAATTGGCTGATAAGGTCCTGTCCCCTTTTGCCGTAAAACTCCAAGGAGGCAGAATACTTTCCTGATGTAGATTCAAAGTCCAAACCAGTATTCCAGATTCCTACTTTTTCCCATCTCAATCCAGGGTTTGGTGGATTCTGGATATAGGCACCCGGAATATTGGGAATAAAGGCATAAGATGGCTGTGTGAAATAGGCAGCAGTCAAAAGCCCGGATAGCCTTTTATCCAAATTGCCACTGTAGCCATAGCTTCCCCTCCATTTTAGATAAGCTCCATTCAGAAAGGAGGAAAATGGTTCTTCACTCAAGGTCCATCCCAGACCTGCAGACCAGAGCGGCACTCCCTTCTGGTTTGATTCTACACCAAAAAAATTAGACTGATCCTTTCGAATGCTGAATGTAGCATCCAACTTATTTGCATAGGTGTACCCCAGATTACTGTAGAAGGACACAAATCTATCTGTAGCCCCACCATGGCTTGTTCTGGGATCAATAGATCTACTTGAATTAGGATTATAATAATAAGGAAAGCGTGTGATAAAATCCACGGCAGCACTGGTCCCCAGCTTATCATTATAGCCATAATAACGCATGGAATTCGATTCCTGCCTGAGATCTCTAATCTCCGTGCCTGCCAATAAGGAGAGCCTGTGCTTTTCTGACCAGTATTTCTGATAGGTCAGTTGGCTTCTAACTGTGTGTGAAAAGGAAAATGTCTCCGAAAGATCCAGGATATCTCCATCTGGCAAGGGCCTGCTCACCAGTTCGTTTTCCCCGATCGTAGTGAACCTATTGACCAGATCCCGAACATAATAAGAAGCCTCAGGACTTCTGTTTCGCTCTCTTCCTCGGAATCCCCAATATTGGTAGGATGCCCCAATCTTCAGATCTTTTGCCAGTTCAAAATCGACCGAGGTCTGAAATCTGCCATCGAGTTTGTCATACCTGTTATCCAACTGGCCCAACTCATTGAGTGGTATGTTGTGCCAATCTAAAAGCGGCACTCCCTCCAAAGAATTGATGTAACGTTCGGAAAGGTTCGTATAGATAGGCAAAGGGCTTCCTGTTTCATCAGCCAGCGATCCATAAGGCGCTGTGCTGGGCACCGCCGTGGTATTGATATCTGCGCTCTTGGTTAGGTAAGCCCCAACAGACCAGCTTAACTTATCTTTAAGGAAACTCCATGAATTCTTCACCTGAAATGTCCAGCGATCATCAGCATTCCCTATGATACTCTGTAAGTTCCTGTCATACCCCATACTATACAGGTAGTTGCTGTGATCCGACCCGCCTGACACCGCCAATGCGTATTGCTGGTTCAATCGTGGTCTATAATAATATTGGGATAGGTCAGTCCTCAGATCCCTTCCTTTGTATAGCTCCAGCTGCACTTCTGCTTCGGATTCACTGATCCTGCCCTCCCGCTGTGCTATCAGGATTTCTACCACAGGAGAAAGAGCTGTCTTGTTTGAGCTGATCTCCTGTGAGCGGTAGTAGTTTTTTTGAAACAACTGCCTTTCTATAGCTATGTAATCCCCCATATCCATTTGAGGAACATAGTATAGGTCAGGTTGCTGAAAATAATTGATGGAGGCATTGAAGCTTACTTTAGGAGCAGATAGACGGGAGCCTTTGCTAGTGGTCACTACTATTACCCCGTTTCCAGCTCTTGCTCCCCAGATGGATGCAGCCGCGGCATCTTTTAAAACTGTGATCTGCTCGATATCATTTGGATTGATGCTTTCCAGAGGACCGTCATACGGAAAATTATCCACTATTATAAGTGGCTCTGCATTAGCAAAGAGTGTGGATCGGCCTCGAATGGAAAGTTTCTCTCCCCCGGTACCAGGTCCACTATTGAATGTCACACCGGATACAACATTATCAAGTCTATCCAGAAAATTGCTTGTGACACTGCGGTTAATTAACTCCTTGTCCATTGCGGCAAATGATCCAGTCACCCGCTCCACCGGGAGATTCTGATAGCCAGTGGACATCACCGTAACTTCCTGTAGCTGCCTACTATCCGTCAACAGGTATATTACAAGCTCTTCCTCCAAAGGTAGCGTCACTAAAACAGTGCGGGAAATCATACCTAAATAGGATACTGTCAGTTCATAAGATCCCGGAATAGCTTCCATAGTAAAAGCTCCCAGTTCATCGGTAATAGCGAGCTGATTACTTTTCCCCAGTGCTACTAAGGCACCAGGTAAGGGTTTTGCATCCTCCTTGGTTAGGATTATACCTTTTAGGAGAACAGGTTGTTCCTGCGCCTGCGTACGCTGACTTATCAGACACAGACAGATAAAGAGAACTAGTATATTTTTCATTGTGCATGAGATTTCGTTTGTAAATAGGAAAAGGGCTCTCCATTGGCTTTTTCAATTAGGCTAATGAGTTCCAGAGGAGAATATTGGTTTTTGGTGAGCAGGAAAAGGTTGTGATGTGGGTCTATCAGAAGCTTTTGGGGAAAGGAGACGATCTTGTAAGCTTCAAGAATCCCTGTGCCTTCATCCTGATGCAGTTGCAGCATATCAGGATGTGTAAAACGGTCTGACAGAATACTCTCCTTCCATCGGCTTGTGTCCTTATCTGCATTGATAGAAACAAAAACCAAATCTTCCCTATCCTTCAATTCCAGAAATACCTCCCTGAGCGTACGGGTATAGTATTTCATGCAGAACTTGCAACCGGAAATCCAAAAAGAGAGGACGAGCGTCTTTCCTCTCAATGAGTCAAGAGAGTAGGCATTGCCATCCAGATCTGTGAGCGTACCCGGTATAAATTCCCTCCCCTTCAACTCCCGCTCGGAAAGCTCTCCCAGCAGGTCTGTAATCCAGGGAGTTTTGACCATTCTTTCAGCCTTACTGAAAACCTGCTCCTGCTCGGAGTCCAGGTACCTGTAATTTTCAAGCACATACCTTCCCAACAGCTGGTCTTGCATATACTGGGATAATTCTGCAGCTAGGTCAAAGAACCCCACTTCCTGTACCCTTCCCTGAAGCATCAGCAGCTCGTATCTGGTCTGGACCCACATTGGATCCGTTGCCAACGAATCAAAACGGGAAGGAATAGTGTGGAGCCAATCCTGAAACAAGGCGGAATGGGTATCATCCTTCAAAACTTCCCCGGCAAGATTAAGCCTGGGCATCAACAAACTCAATGCGGCCGCCCAAGCCCGCTGGGAAAGGAATTCTGCCTTGTCAGCAGTCATACCTTCCAAAAGTCTGGGAAGGTGCTGGATTATCGTGTTTTCCTGAAGAGATTCTGCTAGAATTGGCAAAATAACTTGTATCTCATTTTGTCCAGGCACCAGAAACTGCATGGTGACAGAAACTGCTGCAGGACGACTTGAAGCCTGTTCATACCTAGCCTTGTTCGATGAATCGGCCAATACACGCTCCGGATGGCTACTTACCATGAGTGGACTGGAATTAAATCCCTGCTCAGCCTTAAGTCTGCTGATTTCTGCCTGCGCACTAAAAAATTCTGAAGATGGACCTCCCATGAGTACCTGACCCAAGGGTAGATCAAATCGCATTCTAGCTTGGTCACCCGGAAATACTGCCCATTGGGTCAATAGCTCCGTATCCCCTGATTTTAAGGTAAAGAAGATCGGTTCATCTGAATGCTGAAGTCTCCAGCAGTAGCTCTTATAACCATCGCTACCCTCAAAGAAATTCCCAACTTCCGCAGTAAGAGGAAGCCTGATACCTGGAGTGATTTGGGCATGATCTTTAAGCAGATGACTCCAATAGGTCAGCCAAAGAGTATCGGGTGCTTGAGCATAGGGCAGTTCCATATAAAGGATAATATCCTCAGTCCCCATACGGGCAGAAGGACTTTCGCCCTCCTGCCCTGGGATTCCAGACTGATAAACCAAATCAGTGTCTGGGGGTGACTCCGCAACTTCACTTTGTGCTTTTAATTTGCTTAAGGGAAGACATAGCAGTCCCAGTAAGCAGATGAGTAGTGTGTTTTTCATGCTTTGAGTTGTTTGATGCTGGATGACCGGTGTCCGGTGACCGATGTCCGATGCCCGAGGACCGGTGTTGGAAGTAGGCAGTCGCAGTGAGCAGTCGCAGTCTCGTTTCCGGTCATTTCGACGACGAAGTATAGCCTGTCCCGATTCATCGGGAAGGAGGAGAAATCTCATCTTTAGCTAATCCATCATTTTAATAATGAACCCTCCTTAGGCGGGCAGGTATCGAATGATGAATTCCGAATACTGAAGTGAGTAATCCCCTACTTGGTACTTTGTACTTAATACTTGGTACTTTGCACTCATCACAAGACATAGTTTTTCCACCTTAGCCTACTTGGCCAACCAGCAATAATGAATACTAAAATGAAATGTGTCAGCGCTACCGGCTACTGAGAGCTTGCTGACGTGCGTGTGTGGTAACCGGTCTGCTCAGGGCTGTGCACCTCCCCTTTCACGGTCTTAAAAGTGAACCCTTAAATCGGATTCTTGGGCTTCAGAGGATACAGGCGATCACTGTTTGATTGCATACTTCCAAACCGTATAGCTAGAATCAGCTCTGCACTATGAACCCATGAAAACACACCTTTCATCGAATAAAGAGAAGAGAAATGAAAAAAGGCAGTAATTGTCTCAGAATGTCTCATTTGCTATGATTCTTAGACAATTTTAACTAGATGTTTCATCAAAAAAGAATAAATTCGGTAGTATAAACTCTATGTATAGTAGTTTAAAACTACTATTTATAAAAAATAGCATTCAATAGCGCCAAAACCCGTATTTTTGAATAAATAGCATTATTATGAGAGAAGGAGAAGAATCAGAATTCACCGTTTTGGAGAATAAAAAAATTGGGAAAAATTTCTATATGTACCGTAAGTTGACAGATACAAAGGCATTGGAAGTTGCGGAATATTTGGGAATTAAAGAAGCAACCTATACCAAATACGAGCGGGGTGAGAGCAGGATCACCGTCGATTTAATTCAGAAGGTCTCTGAGTTTTTTAAAGTTGACCCCCTACAATTGATTTCCGCACAGCCAGGAAATTATGTTGAGGCAATTACAGGGTCAAACAACATTGCAATTCAAACAAATAGCATATATAAAGCTACAGACGCCAAACAAACCGAAGTAATGATGAAAATGATGGAGACGATGATGCAGATGAATGAGGCGATCAAGAAGATCTTGGAAGGAAAGTGAATAAACCAATAACCAAGGATTAAGTAGATATAAGATCCCTTTAATTTATTACAATGAGTTCCATCATTAAATCAGCCTTTGTCGTAATTCTATTCCTAAAATCCTTTTCTGCTTTTTGCCAAGAAGAAATTCCATGGAAGGAGGACTACGTGTTAGAATTGAATAATTTCAAATCCAATCAGTCAAAAATAGACCCCACGAAAAACTCAGTTTTTATACAATCAGGAGCTACTATTGATTTTAGTTTTTCCATGTCATCCTACGAATTTATGTTCACCAAGAATTTTAATTCCAAGGTTAAGAACATTTTCAAGCAGAACCTCGCAGTCATCTCTGCTCCTGACTCATTGTCCGCAAACTACCTGCTAGCTTATTCAAGATATGATTTTGATCTTCATGAATTGTACGCGAGGAAATTGAGAAAAGAGCTTTATGAGCAGAAAGGAGCCTTTTCTGATGTCAGCTTTTTCCAGCCCATTTATGAGAAATTAAATCAAGAAATGGTGGCGGAGAATTCGAGGACATTAAATGAAAGTCAATTTGGATCAGAATCTGATTTTCTAAAAGCCGAGCACGAATCAGTGAGAATACAGATTCTTGAGTTAAGTGATTTTTGCATGGAGTGCAAACCTCCTAAAAAGAAAAAGTAGTCCGGAGCAGAGATATATGATTACTGAGTAGGTGCTTTAAAATTTATGCGAAAAACGTAAAAACTGAACCAGTTTTTGCTATTTTGTATTACCGCTAAAAAGGAGGTAAAAATGAGTGATAAGGATTTTGCGAAATTGATGGAGATTGCAAAGGAAAGTATTGAGGCAGCAAAAACCATGTCTAAGAAAGATGCAATTGCGTCCTTGAACCGCGCAGGTATCTTAACTAAGGATGGGAAATTCACTAAACATTATCCTGCATTAAAAGCTCATTCCAAAAGGAAATAAACAATTTT
Organism: Algoriphagus winogradskyi; assembly: GCF_900182815.1. Lineage (GTDB taxonomy): Bacteria > Bacteroidota > Bacteroidia > Cytophagales > Cyclobacteriaceae > Algoriphagus > Algoriphagus winogradskyi. The sequence goes on from NZ_FXUA01000003.1 coordinate 13,928, forward strand.
TAGCCTAAGCTGAGTCCAGCTTCTGGAGAAGCAGGACAACAGAGGCCCTGTTTTAACGGGCGAATGTTGATTCGCCCCAACATCGGTGATAAATACCGTTGTGAAAAAGTTCTGTAGGGACGCCCTATGGGTAGTATAGGAATATAATATCTAAACAGCGCTGGCCCGAAATCGTCATTCGGAGATGAAATCGCAGTGCCAGCAAGATGGAAAATGGATCCATTGTGAAAATGATCTGTGAGCAAATATTAAAAAGAAGGCAGTCTGGAGACTGCAATGTCAAAAGCACAAGTCATGAGACTTGCGCTAGCTGGGGCCATTCGTGACACGAACGAGGGCGGGGGAATGAAGATAAAAGTAATGTTCAAATCAAAAAACCTGCGAGGAGATCCCTCTCTTGCCGATGGCAGTTCGGGATGACACCTCAAAGGTTACATGGATATGGAAACAAAAAAACCTCAGATTCAAGGGTCTGAGGTTTTTCAAAAATTGGGCAATTATAATCTAAACTGTTACAGCCATCTCTTTTATTTGCTGACCTACTCTACGCATATTCTTGGATTGGAAGCCATATTCCGCTTCTAGCTGGGAAAAATGTGTAATCAACTCATCCAATTCAGCTAAGGAACTTTCAGGGTTTGCTCCGAAATTATGTGGGTGCCACCAAAGGTGATAAACTTCATTATTCTTGGCTGCATGTTCCATTTCTGACTTAATACGTAACATGCGGCTCTTGTTCATTATAAAATTACTTTGCTGTTGTGGTCGAAGAATTCTGGATGCCGGGATGATTACTGGTTCATTCTCGAAAACCTTTACCTCATCTAGAGGATATGAGGTCTTAGCCCCTACCTGAAAAAAGCAATCAGCAGATCGGAATATTTTCTTACTTAGATTCTCATGCTGAGTTTCCTGCCAAAACCAATTCTTAGGGTTTCCTCGCACATAGTTATACCCTTCCTCCACACAGATTCCCAGATACAATTCATTGATATGATTGCGGGGAAAAACCAAGGATTCAAGTTTCTTTCCAAACTTATCCTGGGAGATTTTTTGGGTTGCCTTCAGGTCTTCACGGAACTGTTCGGGGCTTTGACCACGCATCAGGGTATAGTAATGTGCAAAGGAATGGGAACCCAATTCCTGACCTGGGGTATCAATGATTTGCTGAATCAGATCTGGCGCAAAATGCACATCTGGTCTGATCCCATGATTCTTTACCCACTCATAGGCGGAGTATTTCCTATCTCGGTAAGATGGTAAAAACTGTGGTGAATATGCTCGCCATTCCTCTTCATTTTCTGCAAAGAGCATCCCTACGGTAGCCCAAGTTGCTTGGATATTTGCTGCAGCAAACTTCTCCAACATAATAGGTACAATCTGCCGGGTATTTAGGAAGTAGGAAGGCTTGTAGGCAGTCCCTATTTTATCGAAGATTCCCCATAGGAGTTCGAAGTCTAGGGAGATGGTGAAGGTTCCTTTATTCATATATATTGAGTAAATGGAGATTGAGCGATTTGGAGAAAAGAGATTAGAGATTAAGAGATTAGAGAATAAGAGATTGGAGATTGGGGAGATTTTATGCCTTTCTTGAATTATTTACATGCTCCCTTTTAAGGTAAAAAATGAAGCCATTTAACACCTTTAGAGATTCAACTATCATTAATCTTAGCTTCAGATAAATCTCTTCAGAAATATAACTCTCATCTCTTGCTTCAATGATATGATCTAAAACCTCAGATAATGATCCTCGAGAGTTGTAGTAAAATTTATTACTATCCAAATAATGAAATCTTCCCCATCCTTCAGCAATATTAGCTGTAGCAGATCTAGCTGCTCTTAAAAGCTGTGACCTCAACTCATATTTTTCACTGGATGGGAAATTAACAATGACTTCTTTTTTAATACTCTTTTTCAATTCATAGGCTAATTGCCAACATTTCAGATTTTCAAAAGTTTCGGATCGATCCATGATTTTGAGTTTTTAAAAAGTGAATTGATTCTATTAAAAATAAGCAATCATTGGGAGATTAGAGATGAAGAGATTGGAGATAAAGAGATTGGGAGATTCTCAATTCTCTGTTCTCTGTTCTCTGTCCCCCTATTCCCTCTTCACTATTCCCTTAATCCCTTTTCCCACAATCCTATTTCTCCACCAACTCCGCTTCAGCGATACGTTTTCGCTCCTCCTCCACTATCCTATTAAAAATCTCACCGCGCTTTTTGATGCGGGTGGTTTTTTGCCAATCCATAAAGGCGACTACGACAAAGAGCATAAAGTACATGATCTGGGATTTTTGGCGAATGATAATACCCAGATTAGACATCACGAAGGTCATGGAGATGGAGATGGAGATAAATACCACCGCAGACATCTTTACCATAGCGGGAGCGATCTTGATATAGGTAAGAAAGTCCTTACGAACAATCTTGCTAAACATGTAGATGTAAAGCGCATTCTCGAAGGAAATGGCAATTCCCAGCGCATTTGGAGAATCAACAAAAAGAGGTCTAAACCAAAAAGTAAAGAGCTTCATAGGCAAACTATAGGAACCCATATCTACAGCAGAACCTGCTGATTGTAATCTTCCTCTATTCAAGGCAGACTCTTCTTCAAAGCTTTCCAAAACATTGGTCGGATCATACCCTAAATAAACAAGCAAATCCTCGTAAACATATATGCTCATGCCAATAGCAAAAACAACCACGAAATACTTCTGATATAGAGGCACTTTTTCCTTACCTAACACAAATCCCACACCCATACCAATCAATACCGCAAAAAGAATGTGCGGTCTTACCATATAGCAGAGAAAGCTACCAAAGGCAATATGAGGAATTCTCTTTTGGGGCCAAGAAAGACCATACACTAAAAAACCTATACCGGCAAAGATCACTGCGCCTTTACCCAAGGAGGCAGTCCAGAAGTGCATATTAGGCAGGAACATAAAAATGGTGATAGCATCCCAACCCTCGAACTTTGGGTTGAAGCGCAAGTTCTCTTTAAAAAACAAGTAGAAATAAACAAAGCCCCAGAACCCTAACCAGGTAGTCAGGAACATCATCATATCGTAATTAAAACCAAACCACCTAATGAATGGAAAAGCCATCCATTCTATAAAATCAGTTCCCGCAGAAAAAGAATCAAACCAATTCCTCCAAGCAAATGTGTGATTGTAATAGTTCACAGAATCTGATCTATTAAACTGCCCATATGTCCAATAGACCAATCCAAAAAACATGTGGTACCAAAAAATCTGGTTGAGCATACCTGCCTTTACCCACTTATGCTCCTTTTGGAGGGCACCAAGGATGGGCTGGCTAATACCAAAGAGAAGGAGGATAAGGACTACGGCACCGAGCACTTCGTGAATTTAAAATTATTGAATGAGAAATTTAAAATGATTGAATTTGAAATTTGAAATTGTTGAATTTGAAATTAAGGTAAGGAATTCAAATTGGAATTGGCGGAAAACAGAAAGGCAGTGGTGTGGGTTTCGTCTACGCTCAACCTGACACGAATTGGTTCTATCTGACAGAAATCCATTTTCGCTACTTTTTCTAAAATAAGTCATTTGGCAATCACAGACTCATATACCCCCTCTAATTCCTCTACCATTCTCTTCATACTAAACTGAGCTACAACACGCTCACGGGAGGCTTGGGACATGGATTTATGAAGTTCGTTATCATTTAGGAGTTGAACGCAGTAGCCTGTCAGTTCCTCATATTCATCGATCTCTGATAAGAAGCCCTGTACTCCATGCTGAATCACCTCTCCAATCCCTCCTGCTCTGGTGGCCACTACCGGTACTTCGCAGGACATGGCTTCCAGCATAGCAATAGGCAAACCTTCAAATTCAGAGGTGCTTAGATAAATATCCATGATAGATAGATAAGGAATTACCAGTTTTTGTACTCCAACCAAATGAAAGTTGGCTGATTTTCCTGATTCCTCTATCTGTCTTTCCAGCCTAGATCTCCATTCTCCATCTCCTACTATAAGAAAATGTGTATCTGGACATTTATCCAGAATTTTCAATGCTGTTTCTATCCAAAGCCAGAGGCGCTTTTGGTCCCTGAAAACGGCGACTATGCCGATGATTTGAGCGTCTTGTGGGATATGGAGTTCGACTTTCTGATCCGTGAAAATCCCCCCTGCCCCCCTTTTTAAAGGGGGAGTTGGCTCCGGATTGGAGATCCCGATATCTATTCTCCTAAACACATCTGTATTCACCCCATTCTGGATCACTTTAATCTTCATTCTGCCGCCACGCTGGTAAGGATCAATCATGGAGTTGAGCTGCATGGAGAGGGCAACTTCGTTGGACACCGCAATTGCTATATCCTGGCGCTTAAATGTCATTCTGTTTCCCCAATAGGAAAACTTATTATATCTCTCCCAGGTATTATGTTCTGTATATACTATGGGAATATTTAGTTTATTTCCAACTGACCTAGCCATTATCCCTGCCCAAGGTAGATGTGCATGAATGATATCTATCTTATACTCGCGGACAAATTGGCGAACCTTATTCACTCGAAAGAAGAGTCCTAAATTTCCTGAAGGAATTAAATGTACCTGAATCCCAGCAGCTTCCAGTTCATCTACAATGTTATTTTGCTGATGATAGAAATAAAGACAATGAAATTCGAATCGATCCTGATGATGAACCAAGGCAGTTTCTGGAATGAGTTTCTCTGCTCCACCACGGCCGAGGGATTTGATAAGGTGGAGGATTTTTATTTTAGTGGGCAAGGGAGGGGTTGGGGATTAGGGAATAGGAGATTAGATATTAGGAGATTTAGAGAATAGGAGACTAAGGGAATAGGGAAAAGGGAATAGGAGATTAGAGATTTAGAGATTAGAGAATAGAGATTAGGGGACTAAGGGAATAAGAGATTAGAGACTATGAATCCGTTTTGCCCCTTTAGTCAGCAGGAGTTAATTGGTTAATCAGTCTTAGGATTTAGAATATTTATATAAAATGCTTCAAACTTCTTTGCAATTTGGTCAATCTGGTAATTTTTCTCCACTAGCTTTTTAGCATTAGAAGTTATTCTGTTGAGGTCTTTCGAGGAGGTGGATAAAACCTCCGAGAGAGCATTAATGAAAGCTTGGGTATCTCCTGCTTCTACTAACCAACCAGTTTCATTGTTTTTCAGAACTTCAGGAATCCCCCCTACATTATATGCTACTACCGGTACACAACTTCCAAATGCTTCCAATATTACAGCTGGTAATCCTTCAATTCTACTCGGAAGTACGAAAATTGAGTTATTGGGTACGGATCGAAAAGGTTCGGCTAATGTACCCTTGAATAGTACATAATTTTGAAGTCCTAGGCTTTGGACTTTGCTTTGGATTTCCTCTTTCAATGGGCCCTCACCAATCAACCATAATTTTAAATCAGGAAATTTTCTGTGGATAGATGTAAATATATCAATTAGCTCTGTATGATTTTTTTCAAATGTAAAACCTCCAATATGTACTAAAACCGGATTTTCATCTAGCGCATTTGCTAATTTATCACAAGGCAGGTTAATTCCGATTGGAATTATTTGATGAGGAATATCTAACTTTAATACCGATGAAAAATCCTCCTTGGACTTGTGGCTAACAGATACAATAGCAGCAACATTCCTGTAGAGATATTTATTAAAACCCTTAATCAATGCACTATTAATGTACTGACTAATTTGAGAGGCGTTTCTGAAAATTATAGGTGTTTTCCATCCAAAAATTTTTTTAGAAAAAACAGAGAATTTTAGTGTGTCAGCGGCATTTGCTTGAATCAGATCTGGCTGTTCATGCTTGATAACTTGTGCAAATTGCCTCCAAGCCTTCAGATCCCAGAATCTGTTTTTGATTGATCTCTTTAAGTGAATCTGCTTTCCCGAATAGGGTAAATCATATTTCCCTTCAAAGATGGAAATGAGTATAATCTCGTGCCCCAGTTCTTGAAGTTTTTCTGAAAGCATGCAAGTAAATAACTCTACTCCCCTAGCCTGAGGCTTTTGAATGATTTGTAAAATTTTCACTTTCTATAATACGCGTCTGAGAAAATCCACTTATCTGTAAAATTGAAGGTATGGGTTCCTAGCATATTTAGGGAAGTATCCGGTTCAATGATATCAACCGTCTCTTCTAAATATTCGTCAATAGTAAGTTTCAAAATCTCCTGAATTTTGACTCTATGTCCATACCTCAAACCTGAATCCTGAGCAGGTCTAAATAGCTTTTCATCTTTCTCATAAATTCTCCCTGCAGGCCTGGAAGATCGGACATCAGAAACTATTGGATTTAAGGCGTGTGAAGTCCAGTTTGGCGTCAATAAGCTGGGAGAATGATAGGCGTATAATTCAATAAATCCAGAAGTTCCAGAATGGGGCTTTTGATTAACAAATAGCCAATACAAATCATCTACTTTAATAATAGTAGGATCATAAGCTTCACCTTCAAATAACACGCCTAGCTTTTGCCATTGAAAAGGGAAATCTAGGGCTTTATAAATAAATATTTTATTTGCTTCTCCTGATTCTGGAATTAAGTATATCTCATTATTCTCCTCCCATATTAATGGATAAGACAGATGCCATTCTTCTTCCAAAATGATCTTACTCTCGGATAAGTTTTCCCCATCCCATGCTGCTACTGCAATTCTGCCTTTATTAGAACGCGCATCAAAATCTTCAAAAAACAACCAGGTATTATCATCCTTCTCTACCGGAAATGGATCAGCCCAAAAAGAGCCCCTGGATAGTCCACTTTTTGGAGGTTTTATTGATCGAAAATTAATAGCACTTGGTTTCCTAAGAGAATGTGCTTCATTTTTAGCGACTAGTATTTCCCAATAAGGCTTATTAATACCTTCAGTTATTTTCCTTGATAAGTTTCTAAAAAATAGATTGATCCCTAAACCAGCCATTTTAAAAAAACCAGGTGGGGTTAAAAGTGGAATTTCAGCTTCGTTGGAAGCTTGAAGATTCTGCAACTCCTTATTCCAGCGGTCAATCCCTTTAAAAGTAATCTCGCGAATTAAACGAGGGATAATAAAACTAGAGAGCCAGAAAATTTTATTAGCATTTCTCTGTACGGAAAGTGGATCTGTTTGTGAAAAGGATTTATACAAAACTTGTCCATCATCAAGTCTTTCAGATAATCTTTGAAGGACCACTCCAGTAGTTTCCTTTTTCAACATTACTTCCCAAAACCCTGGAGGTCCTCCTTTATAAAATTGATTATCCCCATGATGGAAAGACCAGACGCCTAGTTTGGGGATCTTGAGAATTTCACCCCTGAGAATTCTAAAGCCAAAACGAAGAATAATATCAGGTTTTAATGCACTGATTTTATCCAGATCCTCTTTTTGAAAATAATCCGAATACTTCTTTTGAATTGGGGTAATTGGTAAAGAAGGAATATCCCATCTCTTTATATTCCTAATATCTATTGGTGCAAAAGCATCTGGAGATATTAAAAAAAGTTTCCGGTCTAATGCTCTATACAAGCGGTACAGGAATGGAGATTTTTTACCGCTGGATTTAGGTTTTTGATTTATTGCAGCTAAAACTATTTCCGCATTTCTTTCTTTGAGTATTTGTTCAATTGCTTCGAAGACCCAAGCTGAATTAATATATGAATCCAACAAAAGAATTATTCTAAGCTTCACTTCTTAAGTTTTGATAGATTTTATACCAGGTTTGTTCGTATTGGACAGCAATTTTCTCAATATCAAATCTGGAAATTGCTTCCTCTCTAGCCTTTGTGCCTAATTCGGCCATATTTACTGGATTTTCTATGGCAAAAATCATCTGATTGGCTAATTGCTCCGAATTTTGAACTTCAAAAATCAAAGCATTCTCAGTACTCACAGCCTCTAAATTCATAGAAATATCTGAAGCAATAATCGGTATTCCCGCCATCATAGCTTCTACTAGAGCACCTGAAAAACCTTCGTACCAAGAAGGGAAGAGGAAACAGTTGAATGATGTCGGATGTCCGATGTCCGTTGTATGATGTTCGTAAATGTTTTGGTTAACCAAGGATGAATTATCGCCTGAGGTTAATAATTGAATAGGATTAGGGATTTTTCCTGGAAGAATAATCGAGTCTTTGAGGTTTAAATCCTGGATTAGCTTTTCAAGCTCTGTTCTAAAAGGCCCATCTCCAAAAATGGTAAAGGTACAATCCGGATAGTTTTGATTGACCTTAGAAAAAGCAACAATAGCATCCTGAAAGCCTTTCCTTTCCAACAGTCTACCATAGGAGATAAAGTTAAATGGGTTAATATTTTCATCTTTATTTAGATGATATCTCGCCGAAGGCCTATCTCGCCGAAAGCCTATTTCGCGAAGGCTATCTTTAGACCAAAATTCCTCAGGAACATTTCTACCACGATAAACTACCTTAATTTTGTCTTTATCCAATCCCAAAGTCTTCACATGGGAATCAGCCAAAGCATTGGCATTTGCTATCCAATATTTTGGAATCCCTGCTGTCAACCGATCTAGCCAATAAACGAGTTTGTATTTTAATCCCTTTTTATCTTTCCAAGCATATGTACCATAGCTATCATTAACTAATGTTCCAATTAATGGTACACCAGTTAATAGTGAAGCTATTCGAGTAATAATGTCTGCGCGCCAAAGGCTGGAGATTAAGAGTTCTGGCTTTTCATTTTTAATTATTTTAACCAATCTGGAAACTGCCAATGTAAAATGATAGGTCTCTGGAATATCCAAAAAAATAAGCCGGATTCCGGCTCTTTCATATTCTTCTCTTAAGTCATGCCTGGGGTAGAAGTATACAAAAACCACTTCTACTTCCTCCGAAAATCTTGAAAGGATCTCTAGGTGACTCCGTTCAGCGCCAGCATTCACTAAGGCATCTTGGGTAAAGAGAAGTTTCAAATTGTTAAAATGGTTTATACCAGTTCCATTCTCTTTTATCTTCAATTTTCTTTCTAAAAAAAATCATTGAGCTATACAGCTTAAGGTTTCTATCTGATTTTATTACTCTATCTGACAAAACTCTATGATAATATTTAGAAGGTAGGACCAATTTTAAACAACCAAAAAAATTATTCAAAAAACTATCCCTAAGTTTAGCCTTTCTACTAATGAACATAGGGACATTATAAGCAATTTCAAGATTAGGATAATTCATTAAATAACGAACAACCTTGTTTATGCCTGGTAAATGCACATCATCTATTGCAATAATTCCTCCAGGACGAATCATTTTCTCTAAATAAAAGAAATCAATTAATGTATGATCAAAAGTATGCCAGCCATCTATTAGTGCGAAATCAAACTCTTCTTTCTTTTTTAATAATTCAGGAAGTGCAATTTCAGATCCTTCTTCAATTAATTTGAAATTAAAAACATCTGCTTTAATAAGGTTATTTATCCCTACACTTTTCCAAGAAGTTTTTTGAAAAGGGTCAATAATGGTATGAAAAGCATCAGCCCGACCTAATGTACCTTCACATATATAAAGTGATGATAAGCCAAATGCACATCCTATTTCAATAGTCTTCGTAAATTCAGAATTTGCTTTCAAAATACTTAGAATGGCTTTACCCTCCTTTGGATCTATAGCAGAATTCAATTTCAAAAATTCACCATTCGATGTAGTAACAACCTTATTGGTATAAATCGAATCTCTTAATTCCTGTAATTTATTCATTTTGAAAATTTATGTAATTCCTTGAAGTTTTCCCCTCAACTATTTTAGCCGGATTCCCGATTACCATACAATTAGCTGGGACATCTATATTTACAAAAGTAAGAGGTGCGATCAAGACATTATCTCCTATACTTATTTCACCAGACAAGACTGCATTGGGACCAATCCAAACCTGATTTCCTATTTTTGGGGCCCCTTTTCTAGGACCTGAATTAATTCTACCAATAGTTACTCCCTGTGCTATGTTACAATTTTCACCAATAGACGCATGACTGCTAATTACAATTCCTCCAAAATGTGGTAAAAAAATACCTCCTCCGATTTTTGTATAGTGGGCGATTTGAAAACCAAAACGGATTTGGCTCAAGCGATAAAAGAGTCGAAGAAAAAGCCCCACTGGATGGTACTTTGAAAATCTATTTATCAATCTGAATAAAACAAAAAATCTAAAGCCCGGGTTTTTGTATGCCTTGAAAAACCCCGCAATCCCAGGCTTCGCATAACGACTTTGATCCTTAATAATCGCCTCTTTCCAATTCATTCTAGTTTCTTTGATAAAAAAACATGTGCCTTTGCCCCATACTTAGAACCTAAAAGCTCAAAGAGTACAAAAATTTGCCAAGCTCTTTGATGAGAATATTTATCCTTAATCAATTTTCTGAAAAAACCCCTTGCTAATCTATAATTCCCCAAGTGATAATTTAGCCACATCATTTTATAATACCATTTCAGCCTTAAAGTTCTATTTGTATTTATAGTGGATTCATGCTTCGGAAATATTTTATTATAAGCTAACCCTATCTTCTTAAAATCAAATGAGAGTCTATCTGAATGCTCAATATAAATATTTACTAATGGCTCAGATATTGTTTTGAAATAAAACTTTTGAATAATTCTAAGTAAAAAATCAGTATCCTCCGCAGCCGGTAGCGTATCATCGAAATAGCCACATTTAATAAAAACTTCACGTTTGACCATCAGCCCTGAGTTGGTTCCGGTATGAAGTGCTTTCAAAAAAGAAAGGTAGTAATTAGAAGTATCTGAAGGCTTCCAAAACTGAGACTTTTGGCTAGTAGAAGTAACATAGTTATAACCAGTCCATGAAAAGCCAATTTCATCATAAGTATTTGAAAATAAATCTATTGAAAGTTTTAAAAAGTCTGTTTCATAGTAATCATCACTGTCCAAAAATGTTATAAAATCACCTCTTGATTTAGAAATCCCTAGATTTCTAGCTCCAGCAGGGCCAAGGTTTTTGGGAGTATTTAGAACCAGTATTCTTTCTCCGGTATATGATTTTAGTATGTCAAGACTAGCATCTGTAGAATTATCATCAATCAAGATCAACTCCCAATCTGAATAGCTTTGGCTCAGAACACTATCAATGGCTCTTGCTACTTTATCTTCTCGATTATATACTGGAAGTATAATTGAAATTCGCGGAATTCTATTTTTCAAGATCTTGAACAAAATTATTAAGACATATTACCATTTCTTGGTGCTTAGCTTCCAAAACAGATTTTTCACTAAGGAATCCCTTTTGATTTATCAATTTCCTGAGTTGGTATATCCCTATTTTAGAGCCAAATAAAACCCCGTAAATTGTCTTTAACATCCATTTTAACTTCGATTTTTTATTAAGAACAGCTCGATCATATAGTGATGATAGCTGTTGGATTTTAACTTCTAAATTCATGGATTGCATCCAATCCATCCACTTGAACTCGGAAAAATGTCCTTTTATTTTAACCGGAATCCATGGCACTCGAAAAGTATCCGCAATGATAGCCCCATGTAATGATTCTGTTATAATCAACTTGGAATTGATTAAGTCATCAATAACAAAGTCTGGGGTTTGTTTTGGGTTTATAAAGTTAATATTCAATTCTTTACACACTTTCTCCCAATTATCTTCAGCTGAGGTTAAATGATGTGCTATAAATGACACATCGTGTCTTGGTCTTCCTTTTTGATAAAGATCCTTACATAGGATGGCAGCATCTGTAATAACCTTATCTCGATCGATACCGAGCGCATCTGCTGTGAGCGGGCCTCTAAGGCATCTGATATCCCAATTTTCATTAACTGTAGGAGGAAAATCTGAATATCCAAAACCGGCTCCAAAAACAATAATTCTTTTTCCTATGGGAATATTTTTTGGCCTTAACCGAGTACCAATACCAATAAAAAAAGTGTCATTATCTAAATATTCTGAAAGTGGTTTAGGCAACAATTTATTCCACATTGTCTCATTTAAATCATCGCCAAAGTTACCCCCATAAATCCGTTCATAATGATTAATCATTGGTCATAAGTGGTAAAGTCATCCCAAACTTCCCAATATGGTAATGGTAAAATGCCGTTGAAATAAATTTGAAATTGCTAATTCCATATTTAAATCCATATCTGAAACCATAGAATAATTTAAAAGACCACTTTTTCACTAATTGTCTTTTCATAGAATTCAAAGTCAATGAGTCCGAAATCAATAATAGGTTTCGCAAACTGTAATACTCACGAACTAAACTCTCCTTTTTTTTGTATCGAGCTCTTTCAAAATCCAAACGTTCATATTTTTTTCTAGCCTCTAAGAATAGCTTACAGTCAACCACAATTGTAAAACCCTTTCTTGCCACTTTTAAACAAAAATCTAATTCCTCAAACCCAAAAAACAATTTAGGATCAGGAGCTATTCCTCCTCTAGCTACCTTTCCACTTACTAGCATACACATCCCTCCAGCCACGTAATCCACTTCTAGTATATCTTTCTTCTCCAAAAGTCTCGATTGCACTCTTTTGATAACACCTTTTTTACGATCAAAAAACTGGCCGACTGTGCCTAACACACCTGTAAATGGATTTTGCTCACTGATAGCCAACAATCTTTCAAAGCAATCGTTTCGAAAAGGAGGATCATTATCGTCTCCCCAATATATCCAATCCAGCCCCTCTTTTCCACAAAGTTCTAAACCCTTCACTGCAGCTCCTGCCGGGCCAGCATTATATCCCATTCTAAAATATCTAATCCTGGAATCTAATAATGTAGCAATTGCATGATCAGTTTCAAGATTATCTGAATTATCTATTATCCAAAGTAGTTCCGGAGGATGAGTCTGATCAAATAGTTGCCGAATAGTATCCAAGAGGATTTTTGATCTATTATAGGTGATAATAAAGCCTCCTAATCTCATGGATTTGCTAATTCTTTGTGTAGATTATTTTTGCCAATGGTGGTAAAAATGCAATCATCAATCTTGCAATTGTTTGCATTTTGAAGGGTTTAAGCTGAAATGCACCCCAAAGGTGAATCCTTGCTTTCCTAAATTCCTCAAATCGCATATAATTAACTCCTAAGATCTGATGATAAAGAAATTGGACATGTGAAGAAAGTGTATCATTATGTTTTTCCAATATGATCAATAGTGAATCCATTAAGTTTTCTGAATTTTTGCTACCTCCTTGAGGATTGTCATAATATTTAACTGTGACTTTTTTGAGAAGTATTTCAGAATATCCCAATAAATTAATTCTATGGAATAATTCCGTGTTTTCTGAAAATTTCAACCTTGAGTCAAATCCTCCTACTCTATGGAAGACCACAGTACTTAAACAGAAGGTGCCTGGAATTTTTGCCTGATAAACTCCCTCTTCTGGAATCTTAGTAACCTTATTCTCTCCACTAATTTTTATGATTCCTCCAACAAAAATTTTCTGCTGAGGATTACATTTAATAGAATCCCAATACAAAGCCAATGCATCCGCTTCCAATTCATCATCTGCATCAAGAAAGACTAACCAATCCGAAGTTGCTTTAGCAGCTCCAGAATTTCTTGCAACTGAGACACCATGATTTTCCTGACTGAAATAGCAAATTCGAGGATTGTTTAACCAATTCTGGCATAATTCAGAAGAATGATCAGTACTGCCATCATTCACTAAAATGAGTTCCCAATTTGTAAAACTTTGATTGACAACTGACTTTATTGCTCTTTCAACGGTACCTTGAGAGTTGTATACTGGGATTATTATTGAAATGTCAGGCCTCATCCAAAATAGTAATCAAAGTATTTGCCCAATGATTAAATGAAAAATGATCACTAAGAGAATTAAAATCACTTTCCGCATTTTCCATTTTCAACCCTTGTTCTATTGCCAAAACCCATTCACCAACAGTTGAAGCCATTCTCACTAGGCCAATGGAATTCCATTCCTCAAATCCTCTCGCACCAAATGTAGAACTAACCACCTTTCGGTAATGATATAAGGCTTCACTTAACTTAACATTACTACCTCCACCATAGAAAACCGGAACTATACAAATAGTATGCTCTCGATATTCAAAGGCCAAATTATCAATGTTAATTTTTAGTGTAACGCCTACACTTTCTTTAATAATTTTTGCAAGCTCTTCATCAGGGTTTGTTACAGATACTATCGTCAATTTAATAGTAGGATTTGTCATTATCAGTTGCGGCCAAACGCTCTTGAGAAACCATAAAATCCCATCCGAATTGGGCAAATAGGTCAACTTACCTACAAAGAGAATTGAGTTACCTGAGGGTTTGCAAAAAGACCTGGAATCATTACTCAACAGGCTTTGAAAAGGCATATTGGGTAGAATGTCATATGGTAAATTAAGATGCTGAGGTTTCACTAAAATTAAACGTGCCGCCGACTCCAACACTCTCTTATAAAAAATGGTATTCAATTTAGCGATTTGCCAATATCTTATTTTACGAGCCCAGTCCTTTTCTGATTTGATTTTTGAATTCATCAACTCCTGATAATCATCGTCTATATCAATGATAAGATTGTCAATTGGAGGGAGGTCTTTTGCAGCACTTACATACCTACAAAGAATTTTGTCAAAATTGCGCTCTGTTAGAAATCTATCAATTCGTTTCTTATTCTCAGAATTTGGCAAGAAACTCAAGCCGAGTTTTTTTGTTAGCCCCTTATGTGTTTCATAAGGCAAATAGAAAAATTTTAGACTTCTAGCTTCATTAACTTTTGCTTCTTTGAATTCACTTAAATTCCCAAGTATTAAATAATCTACGCAATACTTAGTCTGAGCAGCAGTTACTAGGGCTAAGTTTCTTTGCCGTTTACCATCTCGTGGAGGATAAGGACCAGAATCAGCAATAAAAAGTAGACGGGGTTTCAATAAAAATTCAATTTATTTAGTATCCCTCCAATAAGTTTACCATAGCGTAGGTGGTTCAATTTCTTAAGCTGTGGACTCATAATGTATCTTGAAATTGAGGCGGCTTCTTTTTTTGAAAAATCAAGCTCTAAAATAAAGGCTTCTAATAATGGACTTAAATCTCTGAGTAAAACTTTTATTTCTTCCAATCTAAAAAAATAGCCCCAAGACAGATAGCTGGATAAGCTACGCAAATCTTCAGGTTCCAAAGACCAGTTCCATTTTTCTTGCTCTTGCTTATACCAAACAATTGCTTCTTCAACCCCTCCTTGGTGTATCATTACACCTAAGACAGTAAGCAAATGGTTCTTTTGAACTTCTGCAATTTCCAGACTATAAGCATGATTGAATTTTGAAGATTTTCTAAGTCGGAGATCTTTCCTTCCAGCTCGCCAGCTCACTTCAGACAATGCTTCATACATAACTCTTGGGTTTCGACTCATGCTATTACGCACATAACGGTAGGCAACCAATACTTCGGGGATAGACCATATTTTAGCTCCCATTTTTCCAGCACGTATCCAAAAATCCCAATCTTCACAGCTTCTGAGCAAAGGATCAAATCCACCTAGCATTTTAGCAAAATCACTCTTAACTATAATAGAATGACAAGGCCCAATATTTTGGGTTAAAACTTGTGGGAAAATTTCACCATTAGTCATTGGCACATGGGTATGGAAAAGTAACCCGCTTGGTTTGTCCCAATAGGCATATCCCATCCGATATAATTCATATCCAGGATACTCAAATATGACAGTAGATAAAGTTGAAAAAGCATTAGTTTCGATCCAGTCATCTGCATCTAAAAAAAGTAGATAATCTCCTCTGGCAACAGACATCCCATTATTTCTAGCAGATGACAATCCTAGATTAGTTTGACTTTGGACTATAATTCGGGCATCTAGTGATTCTAGGGATCTAGCTATCACTTCGGTGTCATCGATACTTCCGTCATTTATTATAATAGCTTCCCAATTATCAAATTTTTGGGCTAAAATAGAATTTATACAATCCTTCAGAAAAACACCTTGATTGTAACAAGGAATGATAATTGAAAAGATCGGATTATTTGCTTTCAATAAGCTCTAGATATTTATTACACATTCTTGGCATTGAAAAAGAATCGGCTATTCTTTTTTTATTTTGCCTTCCTATACCATCCGACAAAGACCTATTTTCGATTAGCTCTATTATTTTAATAGCTAATGATTCATGATCTTTAGGTGTAACCAGAAAAGGGTAATCAACACCCAAAGCTTCCTGTGCTCCTAAGCAATTTGTTGCAACTACTGCTAATCCAGCAGCCATTGGTTCCAAAACACCATTAGGAATTCCCTCATTATATGAGCTAAACACCGCTAGCTGAGCTGATAAAAGCAGAAGGTTTATATCTTTTACTTCACCTAAGAATGAAACTGTAGATTCCATTTTATTCTCAGAAACAAAAGTAGACAAATTTGAGTACTCGTCTAATTTATTACCCGCGAGAAACAACTGTACCTCTTCTTTCCCAAATCTTTCAATTACTATTTTCCATGCTTTCAAAAGGGTAAAATGGTCTTTATATGAATGAAGATTACCAATTTTAACTACCCTAATTTTACTTTCATAATCACTTTTAGATGAACTTTCGTCAACTGGCATTACACCATTATGAATAATCATTATATTCCTCTTAGTGAATCTCTGTAAAAAATTACTTCCTTCTAAACTATTAGAAATGATTGAGGTAGCGTTATTTAAACATTTAATATCAAAAGAATCCCCCTTAAAAAATCTACCCTCATCTCTTTGATTCCAAAAACATTTTTTTGCTCCCATTCTTTTAAACCATTGGCAAAAAATACTATTCGCTGGATAGGTGAAAGGTATAATGGTGTCAATACCCAATCGTTTTACTTGTAAAATCAATTTTCTAGAATAGTAGTATCGCCTCAGAATCCCAGATAAATTCTGTGTTGGGGTTAGAATCAACTTTTCTTGAAAGCCCCAATGTATTGTTTTATGCCCTAGTCTACTAAATCGAAGGTAGCCCTCTCCTATTTCATCCCCAAATGCACCGATAGTCACTTGATAGCCTTCCTGTTTCAAAAATTCCGCAAGGTACAGAGCTTGGGTTTCTGCTCCTCCTATTGCAAATCGATGTAAAGCAATAAGAATATGTTGCTTTTGATACTTCACTGATTACATTGATTTAAAGAAATTACAATTTCATAGGTATTTAGTAAAAACTTCAATGGTAATATCCGTGATAGTTCTCAATTATTTATTTTGTTCCATCCATTCCTGAAGAAATACCAAAAGCCACTGGTGACCAGAATTGGATCCATTTGCTACTTTCTTCAATTCATTTTTATCAAATAAGGTATCTAAACCATTTCCAGGGGAAAGTAATCTTTCGGATACTTCTTGGCTGGATTTATGGGTATCTGCAAACCATTTACTAATTGGTGCTGCAAAACCCATCTTTTCTCTAAATGCAAAATTCTTCCCCAAATCCTTCGCAATGATCTTTTTCAGTAGTTGCTTCCCTTCCCAAGTTCCTGAAGTCTTATTGATATTAAACGTTTCAGGGATTTGAGAAGCTAGCTCCACCACTCTAAGGTCTAATAAGGGCGTTCTCACTTCTAGACTATTCATCATACTTGCAATATCCACCTTCGCTAAGATATCATTAGGAAGATAGGTTTGAAAATCAAGCATTTGAGCCCTTTGAAAATGGCTATAACTTCTACTCAAATTCCATTTTTGCTCATGAATAGCATCGGTAGCAAAAAGTTGTACTTTGTATTCGGACTTCCAGAGATTTGTTCGGGCATTCTTAGCATAGAATTGAATATAACGTTGCCAATCTGTAAAATTAGCAGTTCTCAAAGGGTATCTCTGAGGTAGAATTGAATTAAGAATTGGATATAAACCCTTCTTGAAAGAACCAAGGTGCTCAGGAACTGCTGAAAGGTGACGCGTCCAACGATCTGTATAGCTTGAATATCCTGCAAACAACTCGTCTCCGGCATCCCCAGACAAGGCCATGGTTACATGCTGTTTAGCTAACTTCGAAAGATAATAAGTGGGAATTGCAGATGAATCCCCAAATGGTTCTCCATAGTGTTTGACTAATTCAGGTAGAATACCAAGTGCATCAGGTTTTACAATTGCTTCAAAATGATCAGTACCCCAAAAGTTTGCTACTTCTTTAGCATAGTTTAATTCAGAAAATCCCTCATCTTCAAATCCAATACTGAATGTTTTAACCGGATTAGACATGATTTGAGACATATAGCCCACTACAAGGGAAGAATCGATACCTCCTGACAAAAATGCTCCAAAAGGAACATCTGCAATTAAATGTGATTTTACAGATTCCTTTATAAATAGTTCAAGTTCTTCTATCCATTCAACCTCAGTTTTATTGTAATCAGGCTTGAACTCAAGCTGCCAATAGCAAGTCTGTTCCTGAATCTCACCTGAAAAATCAACACGCATAAAATGGGCAGGAGGAAGCTTACTGATTTCCCGATATATGGTGTTAGGTGAAGGAATATATTGGTAGGTGAGGTATTGATCAATTGCTGTTAGGTTAATATCCCACTTGATAGAATCTAATGGCTTTAAGGCCTGTATTTCTGAAGCAAATGCAAAAACTTTTGAATTATTGGCATATAACAAAGGTTTAATACCAAAATGATCTCGAGCCAAAAACAATTCTTTTTTTGTAGTATCGACAATACAAAAAGCAAACATCCCTCTGAAGTGCTTTACACAATCAATACCCCAATAAGCATATGCCTGAATTAAAACCTCTGTATCCGAATCAGTTCGAAAAATAAGACCCTGGGAGATCAGATAAGCTCTAAGCTCAATATAATTATACAGCTCTCCATTATAGGTAATCCAATACTTATCTGAAGAGTCACTCATTGGCTGGGCTCCACCTTCCACATCAATGATAGCTAATCGACTCTGTCCAATAGCTCCATTCCCAAAGCCAAAAACACCACTTCCATCTGGTCCACGGTGCTTTAATACTTTGAGCATGTCTTGTATTTGGTTTTGGTTATTTTCTTGGGTTATTAAACCAGCTATTCCACACATTTAAACCCAAGTAAATACTTTACAGCCACCCTTTTTCAACGAACTTAAAAGTTGTTTTTCTTTTTTGAGATAATGTCTTTTATATTTCAAAGACATATACTCCGAATGAAACTCTACAATTAAACCTTTTATTTTAGCAGACAAACCTTCTTTCACAATATTCTCCAAAATAGAATACTCTGCTCCTTCTATGTCCATTTTAATAAAAACCATGTCATATGACTTAATCGACTCTCTCAAAAAGGAAACGAAATCAAAGGTTTTTACTGTTATTGCCTTCTCAACATCAACTTCATAATCGGCTGTATTATGAAATGCTTTTAT
This sequence comes from Algoriphagus winogradskyi, assembly GCF_900182815.1. Taxonomy (GTDB): domain Bacteria; phylum Bacteroidota; class Bacteroidia; order Cytophagales; family Cyclobacteriaceae; genus Algoriphagus; species Algoriphagus winogradskyi. The sequence continues at coordinate 33,241 of NZ_FXUA01000003.1, forward strand.
TGATGCTCCTTGCGAATAGGGATTTTCATCATTTTCAACCAACCCAAATAAAAGAGTATCAGCGTCAGATATTGATGCCGCTTTTGGAAGGATCTCCAGCTTAGCCTCTTTAACTAAGTCGTGATATTTATCTTTGAGATAGCTCACACAATTAGGATTGGGTTCTACCATCACATAATCAAAATACTCCTTTTCAAAAATCCTTCTAAAAAATTCGAATCCTTGACCAAGATTTGTACCACAATCAATGAATAAAGAGTTCTTTGATTTGTATTCACTTACCTCTAAAATCTTTTGGATTCTTCTTTCAGTGTACTCCTCCTTTTTTTGATGAAAGTACTTCATTCTTACTTTTGATGAAAAAAGAAACTGATAACCTCCACTAAGAAACCTCATTACTTTCTTTCGCATTTGGCAAATTTCTGTATATCAAATAGTCCAAATTTTCGTCTGTCGATATTCAATGTATAATCATCTAATATTTCAAAAGAAAAAATGGAATCATTCCAAGACCAATCATCATTCTTTGCATGAATTCCTAATGCTACAGAATAATATCCTTGATGTAGAAAATTCAAATTAAATCTAAAAAGAGAAGTTATCTCATTTTTTGCCTTTTCATGATTTATACAATCAAAACAACTAAATAATTTTATACCCTCTTTAAATATTGTTAGAATAACCTTAACGGCAATTCTTTCTTCAGTAGAAAACTTTGTTTCAAATTGAACTGATTCATTTCGATTTAAAATTATTTCTTGCTCAAAAGGGGAGATTTTATTAACCAAAACACTAACTAACTTAAAACCTTTACCTAATGGGCCATCGAAGTGGATATTATCTACTCCATCAGTTCCTATCCTTTTTTGAGAGGAATATTGATTAATTGTATTTTCAATTGAACTAAAATATCTACCGCCTCCATTTTCAAGAAGAAGGCCAGAGGTGCACAAGTTGGAAATTGCACCTAAATCATGGCTTACAAACAATACTGTTTTTCCATAGTTTTTACTTACATCTTCCATTTTACCCAAACACTTCTTTTGAAATTCAAAATCTCCTACTGCAAGCACCTCATCTATAATCAAAATCTCAGGTTCCAAATGAGCTGCAACCGAAAACCCTAATCGGACTTTCATTCCAGAAGAATAAAACTTAACAGCTGTATCAATAAATTTTTCAACTCCTGAGAAATCAATTATTTCATCCAGCTTACTATCAATCTCTCTACGCGTCATCCCTAAGATAGTGCCATTCATATAAATATTTTCTCTTCCCGAAAGCTCTGGATGGAATCCAGTTCCTACTTCCAATAATGAAGCAACTCTACCATGTATTTCAATCTTTCCTGAGGTAGGTTCGGTGATCTGTGATAATATTTTGAGTAAAGTAGATTTACCTGCACCGTTCTTTCCTATTATACCAAGCACTTCTCCTTCTTTAACCTCAAAGTTGAGTTCCTTTAGTGCCCAAAAGACAGATTCATCCTCAATCCCAAAACGACTCATATCACGCAATTTTTTTAAATTTTGCCAAGGAGACTTAATCAGGCTTCCAATTTGACCTGAAAGAGTTTCAGCTTTTCTTTCTTTTAAACCCAGCCGATATCTTTTAGAGAGGTTTTGTACTTTTATAACGGATATCATTTATAAACCAAAATTGAAGAAGAATTTAAAAATTTACTTGAACTAAATTTACATCTAAGTCCAGAGACATATTTAAAATTGTTCAAATTATTCGAGGGGAAAGGTATTTCTGAAAAATAAACTAGCGCAATTCCTTTATTTAGTTCATCATTAATCAAATATTCTTTATTATTAATAATATCAGGCTGCTCATCTACAAAATAATCACCTTTAAATACCCTATCATAAGGTAAACCAAAAACAAAAACTTTTTTATAGAAGATATAAGAAAAAACAGCGGTTTGATTTGTATATAGATGAGAGATATTATCATTTTCAATTAAAGACAACAAAAGGTTAAAAGAAGGATCTTGCTTTAAAGAGTCAACTTTTTTAAATGAGCTATAATCTTTTATTACAATTTTATGATAAATATGTTCTATAGATCTATAAATATTTAAAGTTAAAACAAAAATAAAAAAAAATGTTGACACCAACTTCACATATCTACTGTCAAAAATTTTCCAAACACTTAAAACTAAAACCAAAAAAAATAAAGGGACAATTGCATAAAAACCAATCATCGTCCTCTCTGTTACTTCAGAAAGACCTACTAATGATCTAATTAAAACTAAAGAAAATGAATAAGTATGTAGTAAAATAAACAAAAAAACTAATAAATCTTTTATCCTTCCAATACTTTGATCACTGATAAATATTAAAGTAAAAGGAATTATCCAGAATATCAATAAATAAATAAGAAGATTAAAATCTTTGAAAAAAGGCAAAAAATATAAAACCGACAAGTTTACTAGAGAATTAAAATTACCAACCCAAAAGTAAAGAAAGTTATCAAGACTCCAATAACTTTCTTTACTGTAGAAATCAAAATGTAAATTATAATTATTATTTAAAATAAAATACAATAATAAAACCAATGTAAAAGGAGTTATTATCTTGCCTATAGAAGCCAATTTAAAACCTATTGATTCCTTATTAAATAATACAGAAACAAGAATCCCAATCACTAAAAAAGAAAGATTTAATTTAACAAGAAAGAAAAAACCAAGTAGCACACCTAAAATAAATTCTTTATGTTTAAATCTTAAAAAAGATAAATAAATAAATAAATAAATACAAGGAACAATTAAGGAGTCCGCATGAATTATCCAGGAAAATTTAATTACCCAATATGAGAAAAATAAAAGGATAGAAAATGATGATATTAAATTATTATCTATTTTAATATTAATTTCATTAACTATCCTAAGGAATAAAAAACCAGATATAATAAAAATAAATAGCTGAAGTATAGCAAGTCTTTCATTCACAATTTCAGATGAAAACAAATTAATAAGTGAAATAAAAAAAGAATAAATTGGAACTAAATACTTATCAGAAGGAAAGTTAAAACTAGAAATATCAATACTTAAAGTAAAATACCTGAAAGAATCCGAAGTAACAACAACTCCATTTAACAAAAAACATTTAAATAAAATAAAAGAAACAATGAAATGGGAAATTAGAAAAATTAATTTAAAGTAATTCAAAATTTTATAATTATCAAACTTCATTTATATACAAACAACCATGTTTTTAGCCAAATTTTAACTAATTGTCTTAAAATAAGACTCCTATTACGGAAACCTATTGGTAAGCGAAACACTTTTTTATAAACCATTGACCACATCTTTCTTTTTGAACGAATTGAAGCAACTTTACTTAAATTGTTTCCATGGATCGTATAAGACGCAATTGGATTTTTTTCACAAATAGATTTCAATTTTCCCATTGCTGCCATTCTTATCCATAATTCTGAGTCCTCATGAGGCCAACACGATTGATCAAAAAGACCTATTTCCTTAAAAAATTTCTTTCTAACAGTAACTGAATTAGTATGAAAATATCCGCCTTGAAGCAAATAGGTTAATATTGAAGTAGAATCGTCAATATTTAATGAACCAAACAATTTTGAATTACCTGAATCTAAATATTTTATTTCAACAATACCGAAGCAAGCATCTATAGATGGATTATTTTTTAGAAGTAAAATCGGCTCAAGAAATCGATTTAAATAATAAGTGTCATCAGCATCCAAAAAAGCAATGAAAGGATAAGAAGCATATTCCACACCTAGATTCCGACTAGCTGCAGCTCCCCTATTCTCTCTGTTCTTATGGCTTAAAAGAATAATTCTTTTTTCTTTTTGAGATAACTCCAAAGCTAACTCATAAGATCCATCAGTAGAACCATCGTCAACCACTAAAAGCTCTAAGACTTCATTAAGTAATAAAACAGAATTAATAGCTTTCTCAACAAAACCTATGGCATTATATAAAGGAATAATAACACTAATCATTAAATATCTTTATTTTAACTAAAAAATTATAAAACATTCTTTTAAAAAAAAATAAATACATAATTAACAGAGAAAAAAAATTTCTAGATCTGTACAATTTCAAAACTTTTAAATCAATTCCAGAATAATTAATCACCACATTTCCTTTAATAGTATTTAATAAATTGGAACTATGTATATTTTGCAACCATAATCTGGAATTATCTATATCAAAAGTAACAAATTTTTCTTTTAAAATATGATGTGAAAAACAATATATTCCAAGTGCATTACCTTGATTCTCTACCAAAGAATAAAAGGGATTACTATAAAATGATTTATTATGAAAAAAACCAGTTGAGATATCAACTATGTATCCATCTTTTATATTAATACCGTATGGAAAAAAATCTGAAGTTAGAACAAAATTTTGAATAGTATGAATAAAATCAGGAAGCAAACCATCGTCAGAATCTAAAGTAGTTGAAATTAAAATATCTTCTTTTTTTGAATAATTTTTTATGTAATTTTTAACATAAACAGAAAGATCAAAAATTGTGGTGTATCCAATAGATATAATGGATTCAAAATCCTCAATTAAAAATTTATCTATAAATTCTGAAGGAGTCTGAACATCAAATAACACTACCCATTTGAAATTTTTCTCAGACTGATACGTTAGTGTCGGATATGTATATTTATAAAATAAATTCATTCTGTACAACAACCATTCTTCTGGATTTTTAACATTATAATAATCTATATAACCTAAATTAAACCTTGTAAATACAAAATGATTAATTCTCATTACTTGCTCTTAATACACCTTTTCTAAAGAATGGTTTCGCTATTTTTTTATCATAATAATAAAGCATATACCCTTTCGAACTACTAGTCGAGAATCCTAAAGAAGAAAAAAATAATTCAAAATCAACAAAATCATAGTTTTTATGGTATGTACAAATCGCAACTTTCACGTTTGGATTTATTGACAATAGAATTTTCATACCATCTAACACTTTTCTTTCGAAACCATCAACATCAATCTTAATAAATAAAGGTTTAGTGTATAACTCATTATAACTATCAAGCTTAATATGAGAATCAGAATCAATATCTCCTACAAACTTATTAATGATTTCAACCTTTTCACTATAAGGTTCAAACGTTCTTTCTAAAGCTTCAATCCAAAGTTTCTCCTTCTCGAAAATTATGATTTTGTCAGCAACTTCAACATTGTCTATAGAAAAACTACCCTCTGCCACACCAATATCAACTACAGTATCACCTATTTCAACTTTAAAGCTTTCGTTACAGTATAAATGTGGGGAATCAAAATCTTGTTCAGCTAATAATCCATGATAATAATTTAAGACTTTAGATTTCGACCAATTTTTAATAAAAAAAAATTTCTTTCCATTATGGATTACATATGGAAAATATTCTAGATCAAAGTAAACTAAAGTATCTAATTGAAAATATTTTTTGGGATAGTCATAGGGAAAAATTGATAATCCATTCTCTAAAACATAAGAAAACACATCATTAAGTTCTGAACTCATTTCAACTTTATGATAATACCTCAAAATTCTTTTTAATAAATTCTTTCGAAATCTTTTTTGACGCCAATAATAAATAGCTACTCTATATTTTTTTAAAATCATTAACTAAAAAAAATAAATCATTATAAATTTTGAATAACAAATAATACTTTCACTAGTTAATCCAATATTTTTTTATAAAATTCATTACTATAAAAAAACCTCCCATACTCATTCAAATGCCCTTGATCTTGAAACAAATTTTGATCTGATTCATCAAATTCCAGCGGGAAAACTATTGGATATGGAAACTGCTGCATCACTGACTGGAGATACTTATGATCTGACTGATAGCGAGGGGCTACAAATAGAGTTGTTTGAATATTTTTAGAATTAGATAAACTAAGAATCTCACTTAAATAGCTAAGATCCAGACTATCGACTTTATGAGGTTGAGGGTAAAGTTGAAATTCTGAATTGAGTTTCTGATTTTTTATAGAAGTCGATTGCATCCCTCCTTTTACTTCTGTGTACAGATCAGTTTGGGAATCTGACAATTCAGCTCTTCTTAATACTTCCTTTGGAGAAAAGTACTTGTTGAAGTAAAAGTACCTCCACTGGGGAATCAGAGAGGTTAATCGGTTATCCAAGGCAGGTATATCGTTTCTTAATACTTTCTGCACTATGCTATCTTCCCAATATGGAAGAAAGGTAAATGCATGAAATTCATTGCTAAAGGACTCTTTGCTATTCAATGAACCCAAATCAACTTGAAGGAATAATTTATCAATTGTATTATTCTGTAGAAAAAGGTTTAGTACCAATAGATTATCTTTGAAACCACTGCCATTGGACGCAAGGTTGATTCCACTCATACCAGTAAGACTATCCAACATGTTCATGTCAAATGCCCCATAGGCTCTGCTAGATCCTAAAACAGCATAATCATAATCACCTCCATCTTGGGCCAGCACCCATTGTTTCTTCTCTGCCAGATCGAGGTAACGCTTTTGAGTAAAGAAGTAATCGCAAAATGCTCCATAGCCAATCATAAAGAATGAAAGTAGCCCTGCTCCTAGGCAAGCTTTTATCAGGAACCTTCTCAAAACTGGAAATAGATAAAGTCTTGGGGATTGAAAAACACTCCGTAGAACAGAATTAAACCAACGACCATTGAATAGCTAGAATATCGAAGAATTGGTTTTCGAAAACTTAACATCAGTTCACCTTTCATCAGCCATTCCAAGAATAACAAAATTGAAATTAAGACAATAGTAAGCATATAGGTACTCAAGCGAAATCCTTCCATAAAAGGTCTCAAGAGAATACCAGTCAAATACCCCCAAGCATCCCCTACCGTGTCCGCCCTAAAAAACACCCAAGCCACACAGACCAATAGGAAAGTCGATATTATCTGAAAAGCTTCCTTGAAAGAAGGCAGAAGGTGCTCGCCCTCATGTAAGTGAGTTCTATTTTTCCCAATCAAAAAGATCGGAATAAATAGAGCTGCATGAATCCCCCCCCAAGCTATAAATGTCCAGTTGGCACCATGCCAGAAGCCAGAGACCAGGAATACGATAAAGATATTTCGGATGGCTTTGGCTTTGGGAACTCTGCTACCTCCAAGCGGGATATAGACATAATCCCGAAACCAGGTGGAGAGCGATATATGCCATCTACGCCAGAACTCAGCGATGTCGCGGCTGAAGTAAGGAGTACGGAAGTTGGTCATCAGATCAAATCCGAAGAGTTTGGCTACACCAATAGCTATATCAGAATAGCCTGAAAAGTCTCCATAGATCTGAAATGCGAAGAGGATGGCTCCCATGATTAGCTCTAATCCAGATGCAGTTTGATAATTCTCGAATATGGGATTGACTACCAAGGCACAGTTGTCAGCAATCACCATTTTTTTAAATAGACCCCAGAGGATCAACTTCATTCCATCGGAACCTTGCTGATATATAAACTCCCGTTTTTTGAAGAACTGAGGCAATAAGTTGGAAGCTCTTTCGATAGGACCCGCTACCAGTTGGGGAAAGAAAGCTACGAAGGTAAAGAAGGCTACTGGATCCTTGGTGGGTTTTAAGTTGCCTCGATAGACGTCTATAGAATAGCTGAGTGTTTGGAAGGTATAGAAAGAAATGCCTACAGGAAGGATTAAGTTAAGCGTGCTGATATGAGGTTGAAATCCTAGTAAGGAGATAAAGTCAGCTGCTGAGTCAATAAAGAAGTTGAAGTATTTGAAGAAGGCGAGTAGGCCGAGGTTGAAGGCGAGGCTGAGTGTTAGGTAGAATTTAGGACCTTGGAACCAGTTTTTGTAAATAGTGAGTTGTAAGTGGTGAGTAGTGTCATGAGGTCGATCACCACTCACCACTGACGGTTTACCATTTACAATTTTAAGGCCACACCAATAATCCACAGCTGAGCTGGCAATGATTAAGCCCAGGAATCTCCAGTCCCACCAGCCGTAGAATACGTAGCTAGCAAGTAATAGAAAGGCATTCTGTAGCTTCAAGTTCTTCTGAAACACAAACCAGTATAGTAGAAATACTATGGGTAGGAAAAGAAGGAAGGTGAAGGAGTTGAATAACAAATTTAAAATGGAGGGAATTTAAAATGGAGGGAATTTAATATTGAGAATTGAGAATTGAGAATTGAGAATTTAAAATTTAAGATGACCCAGGTTCGACAAGCTCACCAACCGTGGTTCGACAAGCTCACTGACTGTGGTGATTAATTTTAAATTAAATACATTTTAAATTCTTCATTCCGCCTTCGGCGGGCACAGCTTCGCCCTTTCACTCCGCCCCCTAACCCCCTAAAGGGGGAATTCGATCATAGCTTCGCCCTTTCACTCCCATTTTAGGGGCTAGGGGTTGACTGAGTAATAAATTTACTCGGTTGTTTTCGAAATGCAAATGTTTGAAATTTAAAATGGGAAAATTGAAAATTTGCAATTACTTCTTAACCGGGCTCACGTTCCGCTACGCCTCAGCGCACAGGCACGGTGGACAGGTGTTGGTTGACTGAATACTGACCACTGTTTACAGCATACTGACCTCAGGTAATTCATAGAATATCGGCAATCTTAATAAGCAATCGGAGTACCGATCGGAATTGGGTAATTCACGCAGGTACTGATCTGGAAAATGCTTTTTGGAATATTCTGATTTGTGAAGACTTTGGTAGTGGAAAACAGACAGTACACCCTCATTCTTTAGAATAGTGGAAAATTCAGACCTTTCAGTTTCATTTTGGAAGAGTAAATAAAACATGTGGGCATTTCCCTTATTCTCAATACGCTGCCAAGTAATATCAATTTTCCCGGATGCTTGGGAAAGTAGTTTTTGATAGGTTTCTGAGAGTATTTCAGTAGTTGTACTGCCTTTATCAAAAAGCTGGAAATATGAATCCCAAATGGATAATCTTCTGCTTTGAATGGATTTTAGCTCTTCTAATTGCGCCCAAAGAAAGGCAGCTGTCACTTCGGAAGGCAGGAAGGAACTACCTATATCCACCCAGCCGTATTTATTTACTTCACCACGGAAAAATGCAGCCCGGTCCGTTCCCTTTTCCCAAAGGATTTCTGCCCTTCTAATTAAATCAGTGTCATTGATACCTAAAAGTCCCCCTTCTCCGGACTGAATATTTTTTGTTTCATGAAAACTAAAGCAAGACAAGTGGCCTATGCTACCCAGCGCTTTCTCCTTATAAAAACTATCTATTCCTTGCGCAGCATCTTCAATTACCCAAAGGTTGTGTTTGGTGGCAATGCTTAGTATTCCATCCATCTCACAAGGAACACCCGCGTAGTGGACTACTACAATCGCTTTAGTTTTTGGAGTAATTAGCTCCTCAATAAGACTTTCATCCATATTGGGATGATCGGCTATACTATCTACAAAAACGATTTTGGCACCTCGTAAAACAAAAGCATTTGCTGTAGACACAAAGGTGAAGCTGGGTAGGATAACTTCATCGCCCGGCTGTATGTCACAAAGTAGTGCTGCCATCTCCAGTGCATCTGTACAGGAATTAGTCAGAAGACATTTTTCAATTCCATAGTTCTGCTCAAAGAAGGAATGGCACAAATGGGTGTAGTAGCCGTTTCCTGAGATCTTGCCACGGTTTATCGCGTCTTGAATGTATGTAAGTTCCTTACCGGCCTGGTAGGGTTTGTTGAAGGGGAGTTTGATTTCGGATTTCGGATTTATGAGTTCGGATTTATGATTTGGGTTCTAGATACCGGGAATTTAAAATGAAAAGAATTTAAAATGTAAAATGAGAGGAATTTAAAATTTAAAATGAAAGGAATTTAAAATGATGGTGGTAGGTGGCAGTTTGACCTATGCTTTCTCTTCTACTTTGTGGTAATGATTTGTTCAATTTTAATTACTCAAACTCAATTGCCAGTTTTGGAACCAGCTCATTCAAAAATTTTGGAAAGAATTCATGGTATCCAAGCTTTCCTTTTGTAAAGGAAAAACAATACCTAGGTTCTCTTTTATACACAGAACTGTCAAAAACATCAATGGAATCAAAAAATTTAAAATTATCATTTAAGTTACTGTAGCCAGCATAAAACCTTTCTACTATTTCACTGTCTGGAACAAAATGTCCGCCATTCTCAACCCTAATGCGAACTCTTCTTTTAGCCTCTTCAATTGAATTCATTACAAAATATATAAGATGAATATTGTAGCCCTCAGCTCTAAACTTTAGAGGCCATTCAAGTGGAGTGTCATTAAAATTTGTTTCATAACAGAAATCCCTTTTCCTTAATATTGAGTCATTTATCTGAGCTTGAAGTTCTTCAAAGGCCAAGTTATGACCCATTAAGTCTTGAATTTCACTTGATTGAAGTGTATGGTAAATTTTTAAAAAATGGAAATCATAATCAAAAGGCAGAATTCCTGGATTCACAAGTGCTTTGGAAAAAGATGATTTACCAGCTCCATTACACCCCGCAATAACCCAAAGACCAGGTTTATCCAAGATTAAACTGTGGAGCTACAGTTGGTTTTCTTTTCAAACTAGACTTTTTGAGTGCATCTTCATACACTTCAATTTCCTTAAGGATAGATGGCATTACCTCCTTAATGTTATTTTGTAATTTCTTGATATTTAATCTCTTCTCCTTGTTGTTCATATTTGTAAAGTTAGTGAACGTTAGTATTTCTAACAAAACTAACATCAGATGAAGTTCCTTGATATTTGGGTTTGGAAATTTGACTTCTAGATGGGTAATTGATTGTGGTGAGAGAAAAGGAATTTAAAATGTAAAATGAGAGGAATTTAAAATGGATAGCGATGCGTTGCTGAGAACAGCTCTTGATTCTTGTGTCTTATCTCTAGTGTCTTAGGTCTTAGGTCTTATGTCTTAGGTCTTATGTCTTGATTCTTATGTCTTATCTCTTGAAATTCTTTTCTCCACAATATAAATCGGTCGGTTTTTCACTCCTTCGAAGGTTTTACCGATGTATAGGCCTACCATTCCTAGGGTAATTAGTAGAAAGCCTGTAAGCATCCAAATGGAGATAATCAGGGAAGCATAACCGGCAACAATGATATCCCCATCCAAATATCTATACAGGGTATATAGGGCAAAAAGGAATCCTGTGAGGGCTACCAGCATTCCAAGTTTGACAGTCAATCGAATAGGTTTATCAGAATATGCCAGCATGATATCCAAGGCAAGATTAAACAACCTTTTAAGGTTGTAGGTACTTCCTCTGTCTCCATTTTCAGCATGGACCACCGGAATAGCTGTTTGCCGAAAACCTACCCATTTCACCATGGTAGGAAAATAGCGGATGGACTCCCGCATTCCTATGATCTCATTGACCACCTTGCGGTGATAGACTCCGAAATTGGCTATACTCTCGTCCTGTTTGGACCCTGTAAGCCAGGCCAAAGTCCTGTAAAAAACCTTGGAAGAGAGTCTTTTGAAAAATCCATCTTGCCTGTTTTCTCTATTAGCCAACACCACATCAAATCCTTTTTGGGCTTCCTGGTAAAGATTTGGAATTTCCTCTGGTCTGTCTTGCAAGTCGCAGTCCATAACGACAATCCACTCCCCTTTTGCTGCATCCAGACCTGCGGTGATGGCATAGTGTTGCCCGAAGTTGCGGGAAAGCTTGATTCCATTGATTTCGGGAAATCTAGATGCTAATTCTTCGATTTTGTTCCAGGAATTGTCCTTGCTAGCATCTTCAACTAGAATAATTTCATAGGAATCGGTAATTCCGGAAACTGCCTGACGAATTCTTTCTACAAGTTCCTGCAGAAGCGATTCGGCTTGGTAAACTGGAGAGATGATGGAGAGGAGCACTTTTTTTTAAATTTAAAATGGAAAAATTGAGAATTTAGAATGAAAAATTTAAAATGAAGAATTGAGAATTTAAAATGAGGAATTGAGAATGATGGGTGATGAATGATGAATTTAAAATGTAAAATGATGAATTTAAAATGGTTGTTGGTTGTCAAGCTGACCACTGCATACTGACTACTGAGACTAGAGACTGACTACTGAGACTGGATACTGTCTACTCAACACTCATCCTTTCCACCAGTGATATACATAAGCTATTTCTACAGGGGTATAAGCTAGGGATTGGTAGAGTTTGCAGGCTGGGATGTTGGTTTCTTGGGTTGGGATTTGCATCTTTTTGGCTCCTGCATGAAGGGATTTGTTTTCTGCAGCCTGGACCAATTTCCTTCCCCAGCCATTTCCTTGATGGTTTTCGGAGACTGCAATCAGACCAATGGCTCCCATATCCTTATCCACGGAGTATGTGACCATTCCAGCCTGCTCAGGGGCTATTAATATCTCCTGATTTTCAAATGCTTTATTGATCCAAAGTTTGTAGAGTTTTTCAAATTCTTGGTTTTGGAGTCTGGGGTCAGTTTTAAATCGGGAATATATGCCACTTAAATAAGCCAATTCAATTAGCTCTTCATTCAGGGTAGGTTTATTAAACTTCCGAATATCTTCAATTTGATCTAAGGGAGATAGCTTTTTTTGAAATGTAATTTTAGTGTCGACCAACTTAATACTAGGGCAGTAAATCTCTAAAGGCGCTTCAGAAAAAAGATAGACTAGCTGAAAATCCTTTGCTGATTTCAAGAACTCTTGTTCATTCCAATCATCTTCTATGGCGATTTTACCAACGGGATAGTTGAAGAGGGAGGAGTCGAAAGGGAGGGAGGAGATCAATTATTAATGGAGAATTTAAAATGGAGAATTTAAAATGATGAATTTAAAATGATGAATTGAAAATGGAGAATTGAAAATTGTGAATTTAAAATGATGAATTGAAAATGCTTTCTCAATAAGGTGGAGTGTTGGTTATTGGTTGTTCGTTGTTCGTTGTTCGTTGTTCGTTGTTGGTTGTTGGTTGTTGGATGTTGGATGTTGGTTGTTAGATGTTGGTTGTTGGTTGTTCGTTGGTGGGGTTAACTAACAACATACAACTAACAACCAATTATGCAACATCGGCGAATATGCGTTCCATCCTCCGTCCCGATAACCTTTGAAATAAAATATGATCGGGATCTCCGGATGGTGAAAGCTAGGCAACATCGGCTAATATGCGTTTTACCCCCGACCCCTAAAGGGGGGAAATGCAACTTTAGTAGAAATCTGAGACTTCAAAAGTTTAAAGCTGGAGAATTGGGTTATTACCTCTATTCTAATATTTTCTGTTTGAAGAGATTGAAGTCTTAATTTTTTCAATCTCCATTAAAATCAATCGAAGAACTTCTTCTACCTCTTGAATTACAAAATGATTTTTAAATCTTATGATGTAGATACCCAAAGCATTTAAATCTTCTTGTCTTGCTATATCTCTTACTTTTTGATCACTTTGATCATGTATTTCTCCATCGAGTTCAATCCCAATTTGATATTGATGACAATAGAAATCTAGAATATATTTAGAAACTGGGTGTTGCCTTCTAAAAAGAAGGCCATTAAGCCTATTTGCTCTTAATCTTTCCCACAATACGCTTTCTGCAGGAGTTAATCTCATGCGAAGTTCTTTAGCTCTTCTAAATATTTCTGGAGAAGCGTTGTGATGCATTTTTTTGGAAAATTATTTCGCCTTCGGTCTACCCCCGCCCCTATAGGGGAGAATTGGTCTAGTCTTTTTCTGATTGTTATAATGGAGGAGGAAATTTAACTAGCGAATAATAACACTTTAATCACCCAATTCCTTATTCGAGACTTGCTCCCCCTTCAGGGGGTTGGGGGGCAGTTAAGCAACATCGGCGAATATGCGTTCCATCCTCCGAAAATACATCATGCCGAAGATGAATAAGACCAAGGCCACAATAGAACCTGGCCAGATCCATTCCCAGGGCATGGGACGGTCGAGGAATGCGGCTCTGAAACCTTCAATGACTCCAACCATGGGATTGAGGATATAGAATTTCTGGTAAAACTCAGGCACTGCAGTGGTACTGTAAACTACCGGGGCTGCATAGAGTAAAAGCTGAACTACAAAAGTCAATGCATGCTTCACGTCTCTGTATTTCACAGCCATGGCAGAAAGCATCATGCCCACGCCTAGGCTGCACATGAGGAGTTGGATGATCAATAAAGGCAAAACTAGCAAACCCCAACCTGGAATGATCTGATAATAGATCATCATCCCGATCACTACAACAAAGGCAATGAGAAAGTCTAGAAGTTTGGACAGTATGGAACTTAGGGGTAGCACCATTCTCGGGAAATAGACTTTGGTAATCATGTTGGCGTTTTGGATCAGGGAATTAGCAGATTCGGTAAGGGTACCTGAAAAGTAATTCCAAGGCCACAGTGCTAGGTAGGAAAACAGGGCGTAAGGAATGCCGTTTGAATCCACATCAGCTAAGTTGCCAAAGACTACTGTAAATACTACAGTAGTAAAAAGGGGTTGGATAATTGCCCAAGCTACTCCCAAAACTGACTGGGCATATCGGGCTTTGATGCCTCTTAAGGTGAGGAAATAGAGTAGATCCTTATATCGCCAGAGTTCCTTGAAATCTATGAGTTGCCAGCCTGAGGTGGGTTGGATGATTTTAATATTGTCTTTCAACTGTAAAATTTAAAATGGAGGAATTGAGAATTTAAAATTTAAAATGTAAAAATTGAGAATTTAAAATGATGAATTTAAAATGGTAGGTGGTTGTTTCCTCCACGGCGGACAGGGTTGTTGGATTTTAGTTGTTGGTTGTTGGTTGATGGTTGGGTTTGATGGCTATGGTAACTGTTGAATGTATTAAACAATTACCCTAACACAGATTTCAGGCCTTTTACTTTCTTGTATAAGTTATAGTAGAGTTTATTGATTTCTACTTCAAAGGGGGGCTTATGGTAGGATAAATTATTTCCTGTGCTGATATGGTAATAATGTCTTCGAATTAATGAAAACTCACCTATACTTTCCAAGTATTCCCTCACTTTCCTCCTGTAAGTGAAGTAATTATTCTGCTTGATCTTTCTGTTTTTATCGGTATGTGTAATTGAGGTTTTTCGGAATATCATCACTGCCAGGGGTTCTGCACAGAAGGAAACTTTGGGATTCACTTTCATCAAATCAAACATCAAGTGATATTCCTGCATATTAGGGAGATTTTCTCTCCATCCTCCGATTTGCTTGATCAGATCACCATTGTATAAATTGGAAATAGAATTACCTAGTTTGATTCCAAGCAAGCCTGACCAGGGATCAGTAAGGTAATTTTGAAACTCCCTTTTCCCTTCTTTTTGAAAAAAAAACGAGCCTACCAAAAAAGAGCTCTCCTCATCTAGGCACTCAAGTTGCTTTTTTATCTTATCAGGCAATAATTCATCATCAGCATCCTGGAACTGAACCCATTTATTTTTGCATTGGGAAAGGCCAAGATTCCGGGAAGCTGGAGCTCCTTTATTTTTTCCGTCCGGATGTTGTAACACATTGATTATTGGGTACTTCGAAGCCAAGTGATGGCAAAGCTCTAAAGACTTGTCTTTAGAACCATCATCCACTAGAAATATTTCATCAATTTCTGGTTGGAGCAAAACGGACTCAACTGACTTAACTAAGGTCTTTTCAGCATTAAAAACTGGGACAATTGCCGAAACCATATTCTGGGCTATTAAAATTTAAACAGTTAAAAATAATACTTGCGATTCAATTTCCTTTATTTATTCTGATGGTTTCCAGTAAATACTTGTTTCCGAAAAAAATGCATGACAAACCGTAACGCCTTGATATTTTTCAGATTTCCAGCCTTTCAAATACTTTTCTAGGAAAGGTTGGTAGGAATTCCGCTCTGTATTATCAAATAATAAGATCCCGCCCGACTTTAACTTTGAAATCGTCTGAATCAAGCAAGCCGGTCTCACTCTGCCATCGATAATGAGTAAATCTATACTTCCATCTGGGAGATGATCAGCTGCATGCGCATAGTTTTGGAAGGTAAATCCATCGCAATACATTCCGTTTACGCTTTTATATAAATCAGGAAAATCCTGGTTATTTTCCTTCTCAGGAATGTGGAGATTCAGTGTGAGTCCTGGATGAGCACCAGCATTTTTTACTACTTCTTTGAACCATTCTCCATCGTGCTCTATGGAATAAATACTTTTTACTTTATTCTTCAAAAACATGGTGCTACCTCCCGAACCAAATTCCAGAACGTTCATGTCCGGTTTGAGGAGGGATTCCAGTTTCTTATAGGCAAAATGATTTATCCAAGGTAACTCTGCTTCGTTTGGAAATTTATAATTACGGCAGTAGAGGTAATAAGCCGGAAACCCTCTTAGGGCTTCGGTAATAGGTTTGCCTTGCCCTAAATATTTCCCTATTTCACTTAAATATCTTCCTACGATTTTATATGTAGGCTTGGTATAGTTCTTAACTGTATGCAAGCTTTTATGGTTGTTTTTTTGGCTATACGGTAAATGAATTTAAAGTTTTATGGGGGAAAAGAAAAATTGGATGGTTGGATGTTTCCGACACGGCGGACAGGGGTTGGAGTTTGAAGAGTTGAGGTTACTTTCCATATACTAAAATACCCTGGATATCTCCTGGGTCAGATTCCAAGATGGATACTTCTACTTTGCGCAGCACTTTCTCGAAGGTTTTTTCCTTAATAAATTCCAGGTATTCCCTATCCAAGTCCTTTCCGATAAGTATCATCTGAATGGTGCCTGAGTCAATTCCTTTGGCATAATCTCCTATGATATAAGCTTTGTCTACCTCCCCCATTCTTTTGACAATACGTTCCATGAGGTCATCTAGTCCCAGGAATTTGGAAACCATCCCTTTAATCTCATCGAAGAAGGGGTGATTGGTATTGGCCTTATACATTTTTGTTTTGCCTTCATCTTCCGACACCAGCAATCCGGCTTCGGTCAGGCGGTTCAATTCTATCCGCACCGAATTCGTAGACTCGTCAAATTCCTTGGCGAGGGCACGCAGGTAGCCTGAATTGGCATGGGAAAAGAACTTCAGGAGAAGTTTGATGCGGGTTTTGGAGGTGACGAGGGATTCGAGCAACGTTGGTTGGTTGTTGGTTGTTAGTTGTTGGTTGGTGGTTGGTGGTTGGTGGTTGGTGGTTGATTAGGAAGTTGTTAACTTAGTTACCGAATTTTTAACTATCTCTTTTAACTAGAACTATCACCAGCATGACTAACTACAGAGACCTGGATATATATAAAATCAGCTTTAATTTATTTTTAAGAACGCATCCTTTTTCCCTTAAACTTCCTAAGTATGAATTATATGAATTGGGAAGTCAGCTTAGGCGATCATCTGATTCTGTAATTACCAATATCGTTGAGGGATATGGGAGAAGGTCTTATAAAAATGATTTCATCAAATTCCTTGTCTATTCTGAGGCAAGTAGTTTGGAAACCATAAATCATTTAGAGAAAATTCTAGCATTGTATGCAGAGCTATGTAAGGAAGCTGAAGAATTGGTAAAAGAGTATAATCTTTTGGGAGGCAAAATTCACTCATTCACTGAGTATGTGAGAAGTAGTTGGAGGAGTTAGTTGGTGGTTGGTGGTTGTTGGTTGGTGGTTGTCAGACTGACAATAATTTTAAATTCTTAATAGCGATGCTCGGTCACTCCCACTTTTGGAAACTAGCTGACTGAGTAGTTTTTTTACTCAGTTAAACAAATTTAAGGGGGCAAACGGATTTTGCAAGGTTGAAAACAGAAATTTCAATCTACTATAGGTGTGAAAAAAAATGTTATCTAGAAGCAGGAAGGGTTTTTAGGTAATAATAAAGTATGAAATTCTCTTCCTCTATTTTACTCTCAAGTCTAAAATCCTCGCCAAGAAACCGCATATATTCAGAAAAATAGAAAATTTTATTCACGTCTACCCCAAGCAAAAAATACTCCTTTGCCTCTGAAATATGCTCAAGGTGTAAATTTTTCAGTTTCTTTTTCTGAAATGGACTTTTTGAAATCCAACCCAAACTAAGGAAGGGTACTTGTTTATCTAATGTATAATTGATTCCAAGGAAATTTTCTGGATATCCCTCTAGGACAAGTAACGATTCTTCTGGAATTGTTTCAGTAAGGGTAATAAATTCAGTTTGCATTACTTTTCTAGCTTGAGCTTCGTTCATAAAGTTTAAAACATGAAAAGTAAAAAGTATTATTATTAGAAAAGATAAAATTATGGATGTTCTTTTTCCAATAAGTCTTTGATTAGCCTCAATGAACACAGGGAATAAAAAAGGTAAAAAGAATAGAATAACAACTCTCCCATTCAGTATAAAAAAGTGGTTAAACACAATAAAAAAAAGTAGCCATAAGAGTAGAAAAACCAAAGCTTGTTTTGAGTCCTTGTAGTTAAATAGAAAAAATGCGATTAAGATTCCTGAGAATATGGACTTAAATGCTTCAGTCCTCATCACCCTAATCAATCTAACTATAGAATTACCAATCTGTTTAAAAGAAAATAATTCTGCATCCAATTCTGCCTTTCTTGCCCTCAATTCCGAAAGTGAACTGGATTCATCCTCCATCATCCATTGAGAGAAAAAAAACCACTTTGAATCAATTTTCAACTTTCCTTCTAAAGAAAGTTGATTGGTTATAGGATGATCTGAAACTGCTGCGCGAGCTTTATTGTAATGAATAAAGTCAGAATATTCTGACTGTTGTTCCCAAATTATTTTTGAGCCAAGCAAAATTACCAAGA
Organism: Algoriphagus winogradskyi; assembly: GCF_900182815.1. Classification (GTDB taxonomy): domain Bacteria; phylum Bacteroidota; class Bacteroidia; order Cytophagales; family Cyclobacteriaceae; genus Algoriphagus; species Algoriphagus winogradskyi. The sequence continues at coordinate 51,934 of NZ_FXUA01000003.1, forward strand.
GTAAACTAGGGAATAAAAACAACCTTAAAGATTTTAGGATTCCAGAGAGGGAATAGAAAATGAAATAAAAGAACCCAAAACCTAAAAAAACAAGTACAAATGATTCCCAGCGTATAAGAATAGAAATACCTATAAGAAAAAAGGAGAAAATGCTTAAGCTTTTGTTTTTTTTAGCATTCCCCCTAAACAGGAGTAATAATCCTGAAATCCCTGAAATCCCTGCTACTATTGTGAATTGAAGGAATAAGGCAAAGTGAAGAAAGAGAGATAGACAAAAGAGTAAAAGAATAATATTTGCATTGAATCTGCTTCTCCTTAGATTCAAGTTCAAAATCAATCCTAGAAAACTCAGCCAAATCACCAAGAACCATGTCAAAGGATACCAGGGAATAGCGGGTGCTAATGTATAGAGTTTGGAAAAAGTCCAACTGAGGATGGGATGTATAAATACTGCATACGATTCAGGTGTTCCGGTATAGGCTCCGGAGACCAGCCACATCATGATTTCATCGTCATTTACCTGAAATCGCCATGGTAGAAACCAGATAATTGTCATAGCTCCAAAAGCTAATAAGGACCAAAATAGCAGGAAGTAGTTGGACTTTATTTTCTCCATAATAGCACTAACTTTTCTCCATTTGGCTGAATAAACTCATTCTTTTTCTCCCATTCTAAAGGGTCAAAAGGAAAATCATATAAAGCATTGAAAAGAATTAAATCTACTTCAGAGCCTGATTTTAAAAATAACTTAGCTTGTGAAGGCTTCCAATATCCTGGAGAATACAAGGAATTCTTGCCTAGGAGATAAAGTAAACCTGGGTTACTATAAAGTGAAATTACTTCATTAGGGGATAATTCTTCAATTTCTGAATTGAGCAATCTCAGAAGTTCTACCTGAGTTGGAGCGAGCCAAATATGTTTTCCAGATTTATACTCCCACTTTTCTGTAGCCTCCCAAAGATAAACTCCTTCAAAAGGTGTAAGCCAAATGCCAAAAGCTACTAGAACGAAAGAAATCAGTGAGGCAAATGCGTAGGTTCTTTTCTGGTATTCTTGGCTCTTTCTCTTCATTGCTAATAGATAGGCTAATAGCCAAAAGGCCCAATAATGAATACCCAGCCTCATCCAATACACATTACTTCCAAAATGAAGTACAAAAGGAAGCAAAATTAAAACACAGATAAACAGCAATTCTTTCTGTAATAATTCACCCTTTCTCAGATTTCCAATTTCCCTGGAAACACCTGCAATGGTAATCAAAAGAAAAATATGACTCCACTCGGAGGTAATGAAAGTGAAGTAGAAGACACATGCTAATATCACTAGTGCGATCAGTGTAAGTGTGTAAGCTAAAAAAGTTTTGGATTTTTTGAACTTCGACGCTATGAAGAAAGGTAAGCCGGTAATCAAAACCCAAAAGCCCCCTACAGCGGTATACTTGATCAGAAGTATTAGCGTGTAATCTTGACGTTGATTGATGAATCCAAATTCCCCAAATAATCTACTGAGGCCATTTTCCTCAAAAAACAAGAAAAAAAGACCCTCAAATAGGGAAAATGGCAATAGAACAAGGAGAATTGAGGCAACGCCGAGGGATTTTCTCATTAAAAAATAGAGAATGGTAGGTAAGCATAGTAGTATACAAACCGTGACCTTGGAATAGAACAAAGTAGTAAAAATCAATCCTAACAGAAACCAATCCATGGGCTTGAACTCTTTTTTGGAGACTATGGCCAACCAAAAACATACAAGCACCACAGAGATAGAATTATACGATAATGTTGGGGGCAAAAAACCATACCCTCCAAATAAAGCAGCCAAACATACTAGAAATACACGCAGTGAAGGGCCTTGTTGATAATATAGGTTTTTCCAAAAAACAGCCAGCGCAAATGCACCCATGAAATAGGAAATCAGGCGGATTATTCTAAGTCCTATGATGCCAAACTCCAAACCTGTAAGGTGATAAAAGAGCTTAAAAAAAAGATCATAGCTAAATACCCCTCCAATATTTGGCTGATTTGGATCGGCTAAAAAGGCATACAGACCTTCATCCGAAAAATCAAAACCCCGATTGATTCCCAACAGGATCAATAAAAGGGATAATAAGGTGAATGTTGCTAAGGTTTTGCTCAAGACGGGTGCAAATTACTTAATATGATTAGCCTTAAGGGTGCGGGGAGTTATAAATTTTGGTTGTTAGTTGTTGGTTGGTGGTTGGTGGTTGTTGGTTGGTGGTTGTTGGTTGTCCCAATAGAAATTAAAGGTTGGAGGCTGAGACAAGATGAAGTAGGGTCATTGGAAGTGATTCCGGTAGAATCTCTCGTTTTTTAGTTTGGTTTGACATTTTATTTGTACTTATTCTTTAATAGCAAAATAAGAATAAGCCTACCAATACCTACAATAATTATATTTTGTGGAAAACTATGGCTAGATAAAACAAAAAAATACCCTGTACAGGGTATTTTTTTCTAAGATTGACTATCTACCTTTATGTCAGGGTGATTAAGCAACTTTTAAAGCACTACTTTTCCTAAGAAAATATTAAAGGGACTTTTTATATTATTTTTTAATCCCTTTTTTCATTTCCAATTGCTAGGGTTAATACCAGTTTCCAGGGTTAAAACCCTGGACTATTGAAGCCTAGGGTTAATACCCTAGGTAATTGATTCATGGGGTTGAAACTCTAGGTAAATGATTCGCCTATTGATGTGGGGTTTGTTGATGAACAATTCTAGTAATATCTAACCTCACAATCTGGGTTGGAATCTTTGAAACTATCCACTGATCTACTATTCACTCTAGTATTAAAGCAGGAAAGCTTTTTAAGGTTTGATAGGCCTTCTATAGGTCTTAGGCTCCGCAAGTTGGTGCTTGCTACATCCAATTCCGTCAGATTGACTAATCCCTCCAGTCCTTTCAGGGATTTCAGGTTTGTGCCTGAGATATTCAGTGTTTTCAGATTTACCAAACCAGCTAGTGGATCCAGATCTTCTATTCCAGAGTTGCTGATATCAAGTTCCTTTAAGTTGGAAAGCCCTCTTAATGGAGAGAAATCAACTACAGGGACTTGGGATATCTTCAATTTCTCTAGAAGCTTAAGTTCAGAAATTGGAGCTATGTAACCCAATGGTGCATCAAAAATCACCAGTGACCTTAAGTTATCAAACACGGTAAGCGCATGTATATCATCTACTGATACCCTCTCGAAAGTCAAGGAAGACTTCTCTGTCAAGGCATGCAGCTGTTCCGTACTTGGATCTTCAGGCATGGAGAACTGCTTACGAAATACTTCCTTCCATGTAGCATCCAGCTCAGTCCACCAGGTGTTCAACTCATCTATTCTATAGATAATGGTCAAATTCGGCTTTTGGATTATTATTTCCGGCACTTCTTCAGGAAATATCCCAGATCCGTTCACATTCAAATAAGTCAAATTCGGAAGATTTACCACATCCATGATGGTGGTGACCGGGCTACCATCCAGATCAATTCTTACTAATTCCTCATTTGATTTGAGAGGGGAAATATCTTTTACCTGAGAGTTTCTGCCCATAATTTCTGTCAAGGTTTTGACCTCACTTAATGAAATCATCTCAGTAACAGGATTATCAGAGAAATCTACTTTCTTGAGTTTGGCAAATCGAGTAATAGGATTCAGCGTCTGTATACCAGCAGCACTCAAATCAAGTTCCTCTAGTCCTATAGTACTGGTCAGTATTTCCACACTAGGATTATCAGAAGTAATCCTAGGATTAGCCTTCTTCATACTAGTTTTCCAGGCATCAGAAAGTCCTGCCCACCAGCTCTCTAGATCTTTCACGTGGTGGATTAGCAATACCTTAGGATTGTTACGAATGAAATTATCCGCAGCGATAACAGACAGCTTCGTATCATCAGCCAAGACTTTACTCAGATCTCCCTTGGCATTTAAAGCGGATATATCTGAAACTTCTGTACCTGTGATATCTACTACTTCAATATTTTTCAGCCCTACTAAGGGGGTAAGGTCCTGAATGTTGGTATTGGATAAATTTAAATTCTTAAGGGAAAGTAGCTCGGATAACTGACTGAAGTTAATCAGGTAGTTCCCTGACAAATCCAAATCTTCCAACTTGGAAAGATCCTTTATATTCTCGGCGTTATTAAAGCCGCTACGAGCGATATATAGACTTTTCAAGCTATCAAATTCATTGAGCACAGCAAAGCTTAGAATTGGTGTTTCTTCCACCCGAAGTGATCGAAGTGCTTTAAGGTTTACCAATTCACTAATATCAGTAATCTGAGTTTGGGAGATATCCAGGTGCTTTAGGCGATCAGAATACTTGATAAATTGTATATCAGAGGTAGGCGTATTGGATACGTCCAGGTATTCCAGGAAAGTCACGTTGGAAATAGGTCCAAGCTCCGTAATCTGAGTATTGCTGAGGTTAACATACTTTAGATTACGCATTGCCTCCATTGGGCTGAGGTCCAGTAAGGAGTCTGTTCCGGAGATATCCAAGGAATCTACTTCCACAAACTTATATAATAAGTCCACATTGATAGAATCGTATAGACTTAGGGCAAAGCGATCTCTGAAATAAGCTTGCCAGTGGGGGTCTAACACGGACCACCATTCTGACAACTCCTCATCTCTACTTACCTTTGTGGTATAGACGCTTGCTATTTTTAATTCTTGAGTCTTACCGTCCAAATTCACCTCAACAAAGCGAGGCTTGGTATTCGCTATTTTTTCATTATTAATACCGGTGGCTGTAATAGTTCTATCCAGAGATGCCAAAAAATACACATCTCCATTGTCTTTTTGATGGGCTTTAACATCTCTAATCTTGAACTTGAAGTTGACATTCTTGTAGAAAAACTCAATGTCCTTTAAGTAGGCTGTGACATTCTTATTGGTCACTACTTTTCTATCCAGCAACAAATCATCTTCCACCTGCACTTCTCCATCTCGGAAGATTTTAAGGTAGCTTTCACGAATGACCACATCCTTGTCTCTAGGCTGTGTTTCAGCAGATCCAATGGTGTTAAGAAGATATTCCAAGAACCTAATTTGATCTTCAACTTTAGAAGAATAATCATCTATCTCATCTTGTGTATAGCCCTTAATCGTCTGCGTGAATCCTGAGAAAGTCACGCATAAAAGCAATAAAGTTAGATATATAAACTTAGTTCTGATCATAAATGTATTTCTGTATAGACTCCTTGTCACCAGGGTTAAGTTTGACAAGGTTTGAAATCAGCCAACCTGTATTAAATCCAGGGCGGTTGAATTGTTGTACTTCAAAATACCAGCCTTCTATTTGAAAGAAATGAAATTTAACATCAGTTACGGTGTCGTAACGGATGTTATTTTGCTTCATTTCGTATAAAAACAAAGTCAGGTAATCAGGTTTGAAATTGGTCTCAGTGAATGCTTCGGGGGAATTTGAATCCTGAAATGCTCTTCTAAGGTTCATAAATCCCAGCTCATGACTGAGAGGGTGTAGGAAATCTTTTCCATCCCCTACTGGCTTGTTGAAAATGTTTCTAAATGGGGGAAATGACACCTCATCTATTACCCATTCGTACCCCAACCCTTCCGGCTGGAGTTTCAATATCAAGGTGGCAGTTTCTCTTTTGCCTTTGTAAATAAATTCAGCCTGTACCTCAGCAAGCCAACCTTCTCTGTGGAAGTTTATGTATTGTGGGTACGAGGGAGAAAGTACAGCGTTAATAAACTCTGTTTTTAAATCATTAGTAACTGAGGAAGTTTGATTATCAAAAAGTATCTGAAGAAAGCCTTTTCTCAGGGATGTGCTGTGATAGGCTGAGTCACCAGGATAATAGCGTATATTTCCGTCAGTTGGGGATTCTTCGGCATTAAATCTTCTGAAGAATTGGTTTAGTTGTTTGGTAGAGGCAGCGAATTTGCCATCATCTTTAATTGTCCCGGGGCTGCCTATGCCCTGCCCCGAGACAATTGAGATGCTTGCGATGAAAATCGCAAAGATAAAGGTTACTATTCTCATGCGGAGGTTTCAGTCACTCTCACGTCACCTAGCATGACGTCCCAAAATTCAATAGTTCTACCAGCAATTTGGGTTTGCTTTTTCTCAACGTAGATAGTGATGTCTTTCTTAGTAGTGTCTTTGTAGTTCATACCTGTCTCGATAGATGTACCTTCGAAACGTTGGAATACAGTAACAACACCTACATATCTACCATCAGGCTGTCTTTCAAGATCTGAGATGTACTGGATATCGTACCAGGTGATGTTTACTCTATCGTAGTTCAAAGCCATCAAACGCTCAAAATAACGTCTTACCTTGTAGTACGCGATTTCGTTGGTATTGATGCTTGATACACCCATCTCAGCGCCAGGAGAGAATAATTCTTCTGCACGATCCATCACTCGATTTGCTTCAGAGAATTGAGTCTCTTTGCTTCCGATGATGCTGATATATTTACTTAAATCTTTTACTTTTTCAAGCGCTAAAGAGTCAATTGCTTGCTTTCTTGCAGGGCTAATTGTTTCAGACTGAGCTAATGCACTTACTGAAGAAGCAAGGAATAAGCCCAGGAAAAGGATCATTATATTTTTCATTTTTTAATTATTTTTCAGATGGGCAATTATTTTCTTCTAAGCTCCAATTCAGAGACCTTACCATTAGCATCCATCCGGATATCGCTGATGTAGTTAAGATTCTTCTTGGTGTCTTTCAAGTATTCCAAATACTTCTTGATTGTAGTAGGCTCATCGTAATCTTTGATTCCATTTTCTTCATGAATCACGATCAAAACTGGAGTTTCCTGATTAGAAAACATTCCAAGAGCCTCTTGGATGGTCTGGTTTGCAATAGATGCATTCCCTGCTGCAGCTACGCTATTGAAATAATTTTCCAACTTACCTGCTGCTACTTCTTCTGCAGAAGCGACTGGAGCTGGAGGAGGAGCTGGTTGTTGTACTTGCTCAACAGGTGCAGGGGGTGCAGGTTGTGCAGCTTTCTTTTTACTCTTACACGCACCCATAGCCAGCATAGCGACCAAGGCAATCATAAGTGAGCGGTTAACCGAAATAGAGAACAAATTTTGTTTCATTTTGGGGATTTGATTAAGATGATGAGGTTTTTTTTAATGTTAAACAGGGACTACCCCTACTTTTAATTTGGGTACAAAGTAAATAAATTCATATGATAATAATTCGATTTTTAAAGCTCATATGGAATCTTGCTGGCATTTTCATCATTTCAGAGAATGAGGCTTTTAGGTGTGCTCGATTTCATACGATTTACTCGCAAATGTTATTCCAAATCAAAATGCTTTTTATTAATATTTTAATATGTCCTCTGAGCGGTATATGAGTCTGTAGAGCGGTTACTCCTTAGTCTTTTAAATCACCCAAATTTCTTGGAATTACATATCAATAAGTGATCCAATGATTTTTGAAAAATATATAGGCTAGCCCAAGCAGGCTTAAATCAGGTTAAAACAGCCAAAAAATACCCAATATTGGGTATTTTTTTTTTGCCTATTAGCTCGGAAATTTGAATTAGCGTTAAGTTTTAATTAGGCGTAAGCCGATTTGAAAAGGCTCAGAGTTTCTCTGGGCCTTTTTATTTGGGGATGAGGGATGAGGGGTGACCGGTGTTGGGTGTCAGATGACCGGTGTTGGGAGTTGGGTGAAGATTGGTCGATGTTTGAAAGACGGAAGACCGAAGACGGGAGACGGGAGAGATAACCGATGTTTGATGACCGATGTTAGATGACCGAAGACCGGAGACCGAAGACCGAAGACCGGAGACCGAAGACGGGAGAGATGACCGATGTTGGGTGACCGATGTTTGATGACCGATGTCCGGTGTTGGGTGACCGGTGTTTGATGACCGAAGACCGAAGACCGAAGACCGGAGACCGGAGACCGAAGACGGGAGACGGGAGGGATGACTGGTATTGGATGCTGGGTGTCTGGCAACTGGCCACTGTTAACTGGCAACTGCTAACTGTTAACTGGCAACTGCTAACTGGCAACTGGCCACTGCTAACTGCTAACTGTTAACTGGCTACTGGCAAAAAGGGGATGTTCAGATGCTTTGTAATCACAACACTTAACCCCTTCTTTTTGCTGCATCAATTATGAAGAACTTTTCATGGCTGTCCACATGGTGAAAGCCTGTTAATTTGGGCATAAAGGAAGGATAGGCAGACACAATTTTCTCTTCCTTATATTCCTCCAGTGTAAGCTCTACTATTTGATTAATATTTAGCCCAAATCCATAATTTCCATTGACATTCCTTTGGCTTGGACGGAAGTATTTCCCATCCCTTTTATAGATTTTACCTCCATTTCTGGCAATTCTTGAATCTATAATCACCGGGTTCTGAAGATGTGGATATAAAGTATCCATTTTAAGTGAATCGATCTGGTATATATAGAGATCAGAATTTAGATCAAACCAGAAGCCTTTACTAAAGAAAATCCATGCTTTCCCCAGTTCATCTCTGAAGAAGTTAACATCTGCTAGTTCTACACCTTCGAAAGCAGTAGAATAAAGTTCCCATTTGTAAGGAAAATCCGTAGCTCTATATACCTCTAACCTCTTTTTTGCGCAGGTTTCAGGGATCATATAAATTTCTCCCTGATCCTCAAAAACATTGGGATAGGACATGTGAGTACCATCGTCAATCACATCTTGTACGTCTGTCACCTTACCGTTTTCGAGTTGCCCCACACTGATACAAGCTATTCCTTTGTCGAATTTGTAGCGTTCAAAAAATAAATACTTCTTGCCTTCTTTCTCAAAAAGAAATGGGTCGGCCCAGAATTCCCCTTCAGGTAGTGGGATTTCTTTTACTCTAAACAATGCGGCATGAAGAAAGTCGCCCTTTCCCAGATAGAGCTTCCATAGATTTTCTCTTTTTGAAGGAGCTAATTTACTAATAAGGGTACTTAAGAAAACCTTGTAGAATTTTCCTAAGTATTTCAAAGTAGCCATTGGACCGGGGGACCTGTATAATGCATGACTATAGGTGAGAGATTCTTCAATGGAGAATTTCCCATGCCTCACTTTTCTGATGTTTTTTAAAACCAGCTGAATGGAGGAGAACTGTATAAATTGACGATTTTTATTGTGCGACCAGTTTATATTATAAAAAGCCTTCTCAATGATTTTACCGCCATCCAACTCTGGAGTAAGCTGCTGCAGTGTCACGCCTATTGCTTCATGACCTTCAACAATTTCCCAAAAGCCGGCTGGTCCTCCTCTATTCACAAAATTGTCTCCGTGATGCAGGCTCCATACTCCATACTTGGATGCATTTAGTATAGCCCCTTTTATGATGTTAAATTCATGTCGGAGAATTATATCCAGGTCTAATTGCTTAATCTTTTCAGTGTCAGCTTCTTCAAAAAAGTCTACAAAACCTTTCCGTCTAGGAAACATTTCAAGCTTGTCTACACTATCAAACATGTGACGCACTTTCTCTGACTCTACGCTTACCGGTACAAAAAGCTTCTTTTCAATAGATTGCTGCCAGCGCCATAAAAAGTTGCCAGGCCAAAGTCTAGATAATAAACTAGGTTTAGCACTATGAGTATCCTGAGGCCTTCCATCAAAGATCAAAGCAGAAATCTCTAAAAAATCTAATTCCAGTAATTGCTCAAATAAAGAAATTTCCCAGGGGTCTAACTCAGTAAAAGGCTTGGTAAGAATCCCAATCTTTACTTTTTTTAAGTAAGTCATGTATTGTTAAAGATCATTCAGAAATAATGCTTATCAATTAATTCATATTAATTGGCATTTTATTTAGGTCCTCAGTTTCCATTTTTGGTTTGATTGGCGTAGGTACGGTAAAATTGTAAACTTTAGGAACCTTCTTCATGATTTTAATTTTCAGAAATTTCGGAGTGATGGCTTCTAAACCTAAACCTATACTTAAAACCAACACACAAACTAATGGTAGTACCACGTTGTCAGAAAAATCTCTCAGGATCACTATTGAGAATAGTACGGCTAATTGAACAAGTACTAAAAGGAGAACTACTTTGGGCTGCTTCATACCAAAGCGTACAAGCAAATGGTGCAGGTGATTTTTATCGGCTTTCATTGGATGCTTTCCGCTTGAAAGTCGTTTTGCAAAAACTCTAGCCATATCAAATAATGGTATGAGAACCATAGCGACTGCAAAACTGAAATTCGGTTTGATTTTATAGGCATTATCCAATGGAAGCTCTGCGTTGACATTCATAAAAGCGACTACCATCACTGCAAGTGCGAAGCCAAGCGGCAAGGAACCTGTATCTCCCATGAAAATTTTTGCTGGGTGCCAGTTGAATGATAAAAAAGCCAAAATTGCCCCTAAAAGTCCAAAACATAAGATTGAATAGCCTACATATCCTACGTAATCAAACCAAAACCCTAAAATCAATAGCGGGATGCTAGCAATTGTGCCTGCTAGGCCATCAATCCCATCAATTAAATTATAGGCATTAGTAATAGCAAACAAAGTGACGATGGTGAACAGGAAACTAAAAAACTCTGGCAACTCATAGATTCCAAGGAATCCGTAAAAATTGGTTACACGAATTTCCGCGAAGAAATAGATCAGGAACAAAGCTCCCAATTGCATTAGGATTTTTTGGAATGCGCTTAAAGGAGAAAAATCATCACGGATACCAATAAAGAACATGATTAGAATAGATAAGGAAACATATCTCATTGTTCCAGGTGACATGTGCCAGCCCCATATTCCAAAGGAAACTAAGCCTGCAAAGATAATTGCTATACCACCCATGGAAGGAGTAATCTTACTGTGGATTTTCCTCCCACCTGGTATATCTCCTATGTTTGCCTTATTAAGAATAATAATTAGTACGGGTAAGATCAAAACCCCCAAACCGAAGGAAGAGATCAATGATAAAAGTTGATTCATCTAGTAGTAAAGATTTTTTGCAAATACTTGAGTTCTTCCGCGTGAATTGAAAGTGCAAAATAACGGGATTTTTTTTAACTAAACAATGACAACTCGTTATTTCAAACAATTAACTAAAAATTAATTTATGGTTACAAATTAACTATTAGTACCTCATTTCGAACGGATAATACTTTCTCATTCGAATAAATTTTCATGCCATTCCGGCGATTTTGATAATAGAAAGTCTATTTCTTTTATTGATCTAAAAATCCTCAGAAATAGGTCTTGCTTGGGATTCTAGCCAAAACTAGCTTTAAAAGGGTAAAAGACACATTATAAATCGAGCACTCTAGAAAAAGAAAGAAAAACAAAAGCATTTTCTGAGAACTCGTAAAGAAAGATTCAAATAAATCAACGCACTGTGCTTTACTTTTTGAAATCAAGCAGCGTTCTATACGGGTAGAAAAATCCCCAAAACAAGAGTTAACATCCCCAAATAAGCTGTTGATTTATATAAATCTGTAGATCAATATAAACATGTAAACTTAATGTTGCAATAATTTTATAAAAAATATAATTAATAGCTAGTGCGCCAATTGCTGGTTTTTCTTCTGAAATAATGGTTTTACCCTGGATTTAATGTAAAGGTAAGTTGGCGGCTAAACTAATATCTACAGAAGAAAGTACAGTTCCTGTTTATTATTGAATAATTTTTCTTGTGAGAATCAACATCAAATACACCTTCCTCCATTTTATATAGGTTTTATCTTTGTCACTTTTTGGCGGCCAAAAAGTAACCAAAAAGCCCTGAGCCTCGGTCTTTTCTTTCCGCTGATACTTTTTTTTATTCATTTTAAACAGCAACGTAGCGGAATTTTGTTCTGGATTTCACACCTAAAAATGACTGGATCTTATCTGCCCTACAGACTGTCCCAAGCCTAAAATCTTCTACTGGAAGATTTTTAAACGGCTTGAACTCTCAGGAGCTAAGTCATTTTCTTAACGGTGTTCAACCCATTACAAAACCGAAAATCCCGCAAGGCTCACCCATCCGGATGATAGCCTCCGGAAACCATCATCAGAAACAGATAAATAGTAAACTCCATTAAAATCGCGGTAATACCGAAATAAATAGTAGAGCTGAGTGTCAAGAAGGGGAAGAGTATAGGAAGTAAATCAGGAGTAACTTTATTATCTACTCCCCTATTCTACTTCAAAACAGGTCGCAGGGAAGCTGTTCCTATCGGTGGAACCTGGGTAATAAATAGGCAGTTGCTGTTAACTGCATGTCAAAGCGAGGCTGTTAACTCCGGATACTTTTCGGTTGGATGATAGAGGAGAAAATCCTAGCATACTGTGCGACAATTTGGGCAGGGTTAACTTCCGACCAAAGCTTGTTATCTGGCTCTGGAAGGGCATGTTTGGGGAATTCCTGTAGAATCTTCTCCAATCCATTTTCTATCTCAGGCTGATTGGTGTTATCGAAAAGATGAAAGCCTTTTTGATTTGCAAAATAATTGGCTGTAACACCATTTTTAGGCGAAAGTGCAATAATGGGCTTTTTCAAAGAGGCGTAATCAGAAAGTTTACTGAGCATTAGAATACCTTCAGGGTATTGGGCTTCAAGGATCAAGAGAAAATCAAACTGAACTAGCTTCTCAATCATCTCTGAATAACCAAGAGGATTGTGTACGAAAATACAGTTCTCTAACCCCAACTTTGGAATAGCACTCAACAATTTCTCCTGAACCATTCCAAATACATGGAGTTCAAATTTCAATCCTTTTTTTGCTAGGGAATGCAGGGATTCTAACAACAAATCCAGTTGGATATTATCGAGCATATTGCCGGCATGGACAATTCTCGGTATTTCGCCCACCTGATGAGTTAAGGCAAAATCAGGGTAAAAACCTATATGTGGTATAATCTCAGTTGCTGCAGTTAGACCTTTAAGGTTTGTCTTTAAGTAATGCTCTAGTAATTGGCTGGAAGGGAAAGTATTTAATGTAGCTGAACTAAAAGCTCTTCGCGAGATCAATTTAAAAAAGAAGGAGGCTTTTCTTGAGACTTTGTGTCCTAAAGGTCGAATATCATCCGTAGGGTCATTCCAGTTGGAGACAACGGGGACATTCCAGGCTTTGCCTAGTCTCAAACCTAATAAGTGAGGAAAAAGAGATGGCATTCTGGTCATAATTAGATCAAAGCCTTTCTCTTGGTGGAGTTTGGTGGCAAGTTTCTCAGCTTCCAGTCCCCAGCGAATACCTTCTACCGGTAATTTGTATCTCAGTATTCCCTTGAGTGAGGAGGAAATCTTACTAAGCTTGGATATTTTGCCAGAGCTAGGATAATACACTTGATGTTCAAGTGATTTCCACAATCCAGACCATGCGTCATTATACACTATGGTGGCTGGGCGGGAGATAACATGTACATCATGGCCATTTTCCTTCAAGGCCATTACCAATTTAGCATTAACTAGAGCTTCTGAAAATTCGTAAGGTGGAAAAGCAGTGGTAATAAATAAGATTCTAACTGTTTTCATTTGTATAAGCCTAATCCTCTTAGGATTTTTCTGAATGGCCTTATTAAAATTAAAGGTAGGTTGGTGAAATCTTCTAAAATTTCGATTTCAAGTCTGCCAGACCTTTGCGGGTCTGGAGATTTTAACGCCAGGTCTATTATTTGTTGGTAAGCATGCATCATCACCTTCAAGGAGAAATTCTTCTGAATAGAATCAACTGCATTTTCGCTAATTTCTTTTACCAATTCTTGATTTGGGTAAAGCGCTAAAATATAGTCTGCAAACTCAGAAATATTCCCAGGCTCCGCTAAAAAACCATTTTTTCCGTGCGTCACAATAACGTCCGTCTGACCGGGAAGACGGTATGCAAAAGGTATCAGGCCGTTAAGCATGGCTTCTTTAAGTACTAGGGCTCCACTTTCAAATTTCGACGGGAAAATCAAGTATTTATAGTGAGATAAGGTATCATGAACCTTCTCGGGGTCTAGTTCACCTTTCAAGCTTATGTTTCCTTCAAGCCCAAAGCTTCGAATCTTATTTCTCAGCGCTTCTTCATGCGTACCTGATCCATAAATATCAAGTTGAACCTCCGGGAAATTTTCAGAAACGATCTTCATAATCTCAGGAATATCCATCACACCCTTTTCAAAATCATTTAATCTCCCCAAGTAGACAAACTCCTTCGTTTTGAGCGTAGATGGTTGAGAGATATTCTCCGTATCCAGGCAATTAGGAACGACATGAATCATTCCCTGTGGCACAGCATATTCCTTAGTCAGGCGTTCTGCCAGGATTGGATTGACACAAAGGATATTTTGAATCTGAGAAATATTGAACGATGCATTGTAAAGCATGGATTCTAAATCCCCATGAACTATCGGGAAGACGCGTGTAGCGGGTGGAAGAAATCCCAAAATACTGTGCGCGTATTGCACATCATTTAAAAAAAGGAGTCTATACTCCTTTAGCTTATTCAGAATTCGAAAGGCATGTTTCTTTTTACTTTCCCATTGACTGGGCAGCACTTGCTCTACTTGCAAGCCCATGGACTGAAACTTTTCGCTCCACTCCCCTTTCTTCATGATTTCTATGATTGTAGGCTGGTACCCATGAGCTAGAAGGCCTTGATACAGATTTAGGATTACCCGCTCAACGCCACCTATATTTAATGCATAGGTTACAATGCCTACTTTCAAATTATCTGGGTTTGGAGTTTTGATTTTCTATAATAGCTACGATAAACCAAAAATAGAATAATTAGATAGAGCACAAAAGCAATCAGTCTGGAGATGACCAATCCCATAGATGAGTACGAGAGAAGTGCGAAAGTAAGTCCTATAAATGTAATACTCCAGGCGGCAAAGACCAGTAGGCTGGTCCACAATCTACCGCTCGCTACAAGGACATTGTTCAGAACTATACAGAGGGATTGCGGGATGAGTGTAAATACCGAGACGAAAATCAGAATCCCTACACCGGTATATTCTACGCCATATATTTTTCCTATAGATTCTCCAAAAATCAAAAAGATGATACTGATAGGAATGAATATAGCCAAAATCGTCGCAGAGGCATTTTTGACAATGCGGTTTACCTTTTGGTATTCTTTTTTCGCCCATAAGTCAGAGAAAATCGGCAAGAAGCTGCTGACCAAAATATAGGTGATAAAAATAAGCACATTAAACCATTGGTTGGCCACATTGAAATCTGCTAAATCATCATAGCCTCCCTCCTTATTTGTTGCCAACAAGGACATGGTGTACCAATTCGTCGGAAAAATCAATAGACCGGACAGAAGTGAAGGAAGACTGTAATTGAAGAGGATTTTATATTCTTTCAATGCCCCAGCAAACATGATTTTCAGCTGGGAGCGCTTAAGTAATTTCCTGATGAGGTAAAAAGTAGCCAAGTAGGTGACAAAGGGCTCTATTGTCATCCCTAATACTGCACCATAGAATCCAAACCAATAAGTGAGTGCTATTTTCATTATGGTCAGCGTGATACCGAGCAAGATCCCCAAAAAGGAATTTTCCTTGAATGCTTCAAGACCATTGATCACTCCGTATTGTGCGCCATTCAGGGAACCAAACAACATGCCTGTAGCCATAAGACGAAGGCTACCCTCCAAATGCGGGGCATTCAGGGAGTTTGTTGCCAACATTCCAGCAGTAAGCTGTACTATGGTGAAAATCAATAAGCCCATGGTGGCAGAAAACAGGAATGATAAGCCTATTATTCTCCCTGCCTTGGGTCTATCTAGGTCACGAAACTCGGCAATATGCTTAGTAGCAGTCTGAGAAATACTGAAGGTAGTGAACATACCAAACATGGCGATGGTACTATTCAGCATTCCAAATTCCCCATACGCTTCTTTGCCTATGAGCCGAATAATTATGACTGTACCTATAAATGAAACTCCTTTGCTGAAAAAATTAAGTATAGCATTCCAGAAGGAGCCTCTAAGTATCCTTTTAAATAATTCAGAAGAAAATGCCTTCTCAAGAAGGGAATGTACTTTTGGATAAGCGCGAAACTTATCAATCCATTGGTTATTCATCTATAATTCAGGATTGAGCTATTTAAGCATATCCAGGTTTATTTTTTGTGATTTTACGCTTCTTTGTCCGTAACATTTGCTTAGCCAAATAGCCGCTGCATGCTTCGACAAGCTCAGTAACCGTGCTCGGCCACCGGGTATTGTTTGTGAAATGTTGAGGTATGTGCAAGAAGTCATTTTCCAATAACTGAAAAAAGCTTTCCCTATACTAAATATCCTAGCCAGTTCTATTTGACGACTGTTATGGTCAAGTGTCATTCCGTAACAGGTAATTAGGAGGATGTTGAAAATTTGGAAGAAATAAGATAGAGCAAAAACTTAGGGCTGGAGATAAACGTTCTTCTCCACAATCTTTTTGGTTCGTTGAGCAATCGGGGTAACCATTCCAGTCCCAAGTCTATCCATATTTTACTTGGTCTTTTGACATTACCTGAATAAAAATCGAACACTGCTCCTATGGAACAAATTACTTCAACATCTAAGGAATCTTTATTCTGGTGGACCCACTTTTCCTGCTTCGGAGCAGTCATCCCTACAAACAAAATCTGTGGTTTAACCTTATTGATGATTTGGTGGATCTGGGCATTATCCTGGTCATCCATCAAAGGCTTAAATGGAGGGCTGTAGCAGTGAAACTCTATATTTGGATAGTCTGATTGCAGTCTAAGCTGAATTTTTTGAAGTGTACTGTCAGTAGATCCAAGGTAAAACACCTTGCCGCTCTGCTTATTCAGCAACTCAAGAAAATGTAAATGCAAGTCGTAGCCTGCTACTTTCCGAATTTTGGCGCCATACATGAATCTGCTAGCCCATACTATACCCACACCATCTGGAAGTAGGATATCCGAACTAGTGAGTGCCTGCTTAAACTCGGGATCTTCTTCAGCTATACAATAGGAATGCGGGTTAATAGTATTAATAACAAATTTACTGTCCTCATTCCATGAGGTAGGTAATTGGGTTTGTATTACATAATCTTTAAACCTGATTTCCATATCTTAAACCTACTGTTCTTTTAAAACGATTTGCTCAATATTTCTAAGAAAATTTTGCTCAAATTTCTCTAATGTGAATTCTTGACTAAAATCCTTCCGGGCAGCTTTTCCTAACAAAGATCTCATTTCTTTATTATATAGCAATTTTCTGATTACCAAAGACAAGTTTTGGGGATCTTTTGATTTTATAATCAACCCATTTTCCTCATTTCTAATAATAGAAGGAATTCCTCCTTCAGTGGTGGTGATAATAGGAAGTCCAAAAGCCATCGCTTCCAATAGTACTAAAGGGAAGCATTCTTTACGATAATAAGTAGGAAATACGAAGATATCTGAAGACTGGATTAGTTGAAGTTTTTCGCTTCCGTAGCGTTTCCCCAAAAAATTGATTTGTTCCTTGATATCAAGCAAGGCAATCTCTTCCAGCAATTCCTTTTCAGAAATATCACCATCTCCCCCGACTATATCGCATTGTACAGGAATGTTATCTTTTTTCAATAATGCAATGGCCTGAAGTAAATCAAAGATTCCTTTCTCCCGGATAAGATTTGAAAGGAAAAGTAACTTTAGTGGTTCGTTACTTTCTTTGGATACTAATTCTTGGTAAGGATCAGGAATGCCGTTGGGGCATATATAAAGCCTCTCTCTTCCCACATATTTACAAATGTCTGCATATAATTCCTCTGCTAAGAGAATGACATAGGTATTGTTAAAAAACCTACGGTATAGCCAGTTATCGACCTTAGAGTCTTGGTAATTACTAGCTCCTTTATTATGAAAATGAGCGATAAATTTGCCTGAAAACAGCTTGCAAATCATGGCTAATGGCCAATCCTTATAAAACCCCATCCCTCCTGCTGTAGGGGTCATGTAGGTAAAATGGGGCCGTATCAGGATTAACTGAATTAACACTTTGAAGAAAAGTGAAACTATTCTCAGGTACTTGGCAATTCCTTGCCCTCCGATTTCATCTACAGAGGTAGATGTGTTCAGGTTGATATAAGTAATACTAAAAGCTTGGTTGATTACTTTACTATCCTGAATATACTTCCCCATCATTGAAGCTCCATGGACTGGAGGCGGTATTGATAGAAGAAATAGTGCTTTTTGCATTTTTGCTAATTCAAATCGGGCTGCAAAGATAGCACAATAATGTGGCGAGCCCGAATAAGATTTTAAAACTGAAGGTGTTTAGAAATTTCCTGAAAAAACATTAGCCCTCCAAAGCTAGGTAAGGCATACATGAACTTACCCTTACCACAATAGAAAACTAGTAGTTGCTTTGTTGCTTGTACCCTGAATTTAGTGGAAAAGCAAGTTGGGCTTTAAGCTAAATATCCGATAAGAAAATGTGACTTCTATTTACCACTGCTTCATTTTTCTTCAGAGATTCCAGCCTTCCTACATTTTATATAGGATTTATCTTTGTCACTTTTTGGCGATCAAAAAGTAACCATCCCCTAAGGCTCACCCATCCGGATGATAGCCTCCGGAATCCATTCATAAATAAACCAGGAGTAAACTCCATTAGAATCGTGGTAGAACCACAATTATTCACCTCTACTTAGCTTTTGAATTGGCATGGTAATCATCGACCACTTGCTGATAATAGGAAATAAATTGAGGGACAATTTTTTTATCGGAAAAGCTTTCAATCACCTGCTGGACGGCATTTTTTGATATTCTGCTTTTTTCCGGAAGGGGTAAATTCAGCACTTTTTCTATCAGGTGGGACAGGGTAACAGCATCTTTAGGTTGGATTAAAAATCCAGTTTCCTGATCATCGATTAATTCACTCATTCCCCCTTCAGCACTGCCAATTACCAATGCGCCGGAGAACATAGCCTCTAAAGTAACCAAACCTAAGGCTTCCCAATGGGAAGGAAAAACAGCAATGCTATGTGACTCATAGATGGTGTTTAATTCTTTTTTTGTGATATGCCCCAAGAATTCACACCATTTCTCGTCTTTTAATTCCTGCTGGAGATTTTTGCCATAGCCACCCAATTTACCTGCAATGGTCAAGGTGAGATCAATGCCCTTACTTTTAAGGATCTTGCAGGCTTCCACCAGTTCTCCTACACCTTTTTCATACGAAACAGTCCCAACGAAAAGGATCTTGGTCGAAGCCAAGGACTCTTCTGTGCGCTGAAATTGCCACTTTTTGAGATTGATAGGATTGTAGAGTACGTTGATTTTATCGGCTGGAATATTGAAATATTTGGATGTCCAATCTTTCAGGCTATATGAGCATGAGGTAAGATAATCTGCGCTTGACAACACCCTCTTTTCAAAATAGCCTGTGAAAAAATTAGGTATAAGTTTCGGCCTAAATTTAAAGACACCACCATTATTCCGATCGAGCAAACTAGATGTTTGTAATCTATAAACAACGGGAAAATCAAAGTTTTTGAAAAAGACAGACTCAGCTCCAAATTCAGATACTTCCAGTACATCTACGTTTTTCAGCTTTAGGACTTCACGTAAAACTTTTAAGCGATAGGAGAAGAAGCGGAAGAAAATCCTGAACTTCTTCATGGTAATCATACCTGGTTCGACCTGCGGAATGATAAAGTCCCCACCCTCTAAATTTATTTTTGTGAAATTGCCTTCAACCTCAATTGAATTTGTTCTAGTATCATCTGAGGCAGTAATTAACGTCACTTGATGTCCATGATCCAATATCATAGAGATAAGATCGTGAAGATAAGTAGCAATGCCTCCTCCCCTTTTGGAGTTATGATATTCCCTTGATACAAAAACTATATGCATGATTTATATACGTCGTTCTAAGATATTACTTATGATTAAGAATACCAGATGCTATTCTATTTGCCACTTTTTTGGGTGAGTACTCTGCCTCAATTTCTATAGATACTTCTCCCATTTTCTGAAGATTTTGAGAATGGAAAAAATCCAACATTTCGAGAATTGAACTCTGTTGGAGTACATCAAAGACTTTACCATTCACACCGTCTTTGACTAGTTCGGGGTAGCAGCCATTATAAATTGTAGTAGCTACGGGTAATCCGCACGCCATGGCTTCCGGAACAACCAAACTCCAATTATCTTCCAAAGTAGGCATGACAAATACATCAGCAGAGGAATAATACTCATGAATATGGTCATAGTCCACGTGTCCAAGAATCTTAATAGACTCTGTAGATGAGTACAACTCTTCTATTTGAGTTTTCAATTCCCCATCACCGATAAGTACCAAAGTATCATCCGGGTGGGTGCGAGCGTGGATGAGCCAAGCCTCACAGAGCTCCAGAATTCCTTTTCTATGGATGAATTGGCCTACAAATAAATAGTTTAATCCGGATGGCTTCACCTCTGAATTATTTTCTGCAAGATTATCGGTACGTTTAGCAAGGTTGGCGCTATCTGCAGACATACAGCCTTCGATAATGGGTTTAGTACCTGCATTGATATCCGTTTTGAGGTAATTAGTGGTCAAGCTCCCATTTGCTAAATACCCATCAACAAATTTGCTGACCAAGTTTCGGTATTTTTTCCTCCAGTAAGGGCAATTACGTTCGGTATGGTGAGTTCGTTCATAAGCAATCCATAAAGGGATGTTATTGGTTTTGGCATAAAAAGCCACTAAAGGTGTCCATTGAAAGAACCCTTCAGCTATCACTATATCCGGCTTAATTTCTTTGATTGCTTTCAGCAAACCACGCTGAATAGGGACTTGAACCCCTTGATTGGAGAATTCCCCAAGTTTACCAAAGTTCAGAAAACGCTCTCCTTCCATACCATGAGAATTTGGTCCCAGGGCCTTTTCGACTTTTCCAATAACCCTCTCCGGGATGCGGTTTTTAGAGTATAGCAGATGAAAATCACCTTTCAAGCGCTTATTCAACTCCTGATAAAGTGGGACTCTGTAATCTAAAAAGGAGGGATTAACCCAAAGTACTCTCATTAACCTGATTGATAAATTTTAGAAATAAGCTTTTTGGAAATAGGAACAGGCAATATAGAAATACCTAGAAGTATGATCAATTTAAAACGTTCACCAGAATAGCTATAGGACTGGAGTAATTTTCTGCGTGCATGGGAGTTTTTTCCAACTTCAAGAAGTAATATACCTTTATTTTTCAACCATCGACCAAGGTAAAGGCTATAGCCTACTTTGCCTGCTTGCAGTGCAAAAGGCAGCAGTTCAAGCATCTCCCTTCCTACAGGATCATTATCAGTTTCGCGCAAGGTAGAGGCACCTTCATTAGCGCTATGGAAGATGTACTTACCCAAAGGTCGGGTGGAATAAGCTAATTGATGACGAAGCATCAATCGGGTCCAGGTAATCAGATCTTCTCCAGACTTTATCCCCACAGGGAATCCACCTACTTTAACCAGAGCTTCCTTATGAATAGCAATGGCCGAGGAATTAATAGGTGGATGAGATGCTGCCGCTACCTGGAAGTAATTTTCTACTACTCCTTGGTTCTCTTTAAATTGGATATGATTGATGGTAGCCGTCTCAGTTTTACCTGAGAGGTAGAAAAAGGTATAGGAAGTAGCAAGAACTCTCTCTTTAGGAAAAAGCCTATTTAAATATCTGATTTCTTTTAAGAACTCCTCGTCCCATTGATCGTCCGCATCCAAAAAAGTAACCCATTCATAAGATGCCTCTTCTACTCCTCTATTTCTTGCTGCAGAGACTCCCTGATTAGACTGGCATATCAAGCGAATCAAAGGGTTGCTCAGCTGTCTCACCAACTCTCTGGAAGAATCCTGACTTCCATCATCGACCACTATCACTTCATCAGGCTTTTCGATCTGATTGAAAACAGAATTAAGTGTCTGCAATATTGTGTCCTCTTTATTGAATAAAGGGATAATCAAGGAGATCTTCATCGTTATAAATAAGCAAGCCCTCTTTTGCTTGCAGAATAGGTAATACCAATCATTGCAAAGAAATAATTGGGAAAGAATATTGTGTATTTAAGAATATTATCTGAATACATGAAGAATAAAAACCCAACGAAGAGCGTGAGGGTAGAACCGATCAGCACCTTAAAAAGGGGAATAGTATCTTGAATATAGAACTTCATCAACTGAATAAAGGTAACAGCAAATCCAGCTAAAAGGCATATTAAGCCAAGCCAACCGTAATTATACCGTACTGATAGGTAATCATTATGTGCTTCGGCTGAATCCTCTCCAGCCAATTCACTTAAAACAGCATTGTCCGATCTAGGACCGTTTCCAAAAATGGGATTTTTGGCTAAGCCAGGCTCCAATCCTAACTGCCAGGCTGTTCTTCCGTTTGTATTAAGCCCACTACTACTCTCATAATAGTTGATACTCAAGTCAGAAATCTCTCCTTTGCCATCGTAAAAGGTTTTCTTTTGAAAGGATTCAGAGCTAAAAACTATGGCAAACATGACCAAACCTAGGAGCGCATATGGGATTTTGGAAGAAATACTTTCATTAGAAAAGTGAATTACAAAAGAAGAAACAAATACCAAAATGGCCATTCGAGTTACAGACAAAAATGGCATCAGGAATAAGATCAGGAATATTATCAAGTATTTTTTATCACCAAATACGTAATATACACCAAGGGAGACGGTGGCCATCACATACAGCAGCATAGGAGTAGAAGCCATGTGAGGAGAATATCCCGTAAGGACTTTATATACCACAAATAACAAAAACACAATAATTATCAGCCTTGCAAACTGCTGAAACATCCAAAACAATTTAGGCCAGGAGTAAGTAAAGGAGGAAGCGACTATACCTATAATGATAGGAAGAACATATTGAATGGTTAGCTGTAATCCTATAATTGAAAAATCAACGGATAGGGCTATAATCAGGTAAAGTATCCAGAAGATCCAATTTACAAGAGGGAACATTGGCCTATCACTCATGGAAAACAATAGGTAGATAGAAACCAACAAGCAGATAATCCAAGAAATCCCAGTCCAGTTGAATCCGAAAAATAATCCTGGAAGTATAGGGATTATCGAAGTCAAATAAGGAAGAAAAGAACAGAAAAACAGTGTGTTAAATAACAGTTTAAAGTTCTTATCCGGGATTTCCGTCCTAATACTGAAAAAGGTTATTAACTGTTCCATTCAGAGGAAAATAATATTGCTGAGTTGTAGCGTTTCAAATGAGGTTTAATAATGCGCAATTTAGAAGGAAATCATGATGAATTAGACATTAAACTGTAAAGCTTCCCAATACTTTTATGGTAATCCTCAAAATCAAAACGGCTTTTAATAGACTCCTTTGCTGCCCGGGCCAATTTCATTCTTAGGTCTGAATCCTGAATAAGGAGCAACATATTTTCCATCAGAAGTTGGGAATTTCCCACGGGGAACAGCAAACCAGTTTCACCATGTGTGATCACTTCAGCCAGCCCAAAGGAATCTGATGCGATGACTGGTTTTCCCACGTACATAGCTTCAGCAGCATATAAGCCAAAGGCTTCAAAGCGAGAGGGCACTACTACAATATCCAGGTTTGAAGTATTGGGTACTACCTCAAGCGGAGGTAATTTCCCCAGGAATTGGACATCTTCAGTCAATGCTAACTCCTGCACTAGGTTCCGTAATCTATTTTCATCCTCTCCTTCCCCGTATATAAGCAGCTCCATGTTTGCGCTAGACTCTTTACGAAGGAGGGAAAAGGCATGTATTAATACATCCACTCCTTTTACATAATTAAGCCTACAGACGGTTCCAATCCGAATTTTCTTGCTTGGGCTTGCTACGTGTAGCTGGGAAAGTTGAAAATCTATCTGTTCCGTATCCAGTGAATTGTAGATAGTGCAGTGTTTAGGTGCTTTAGTATAGGACTTTTTTAGAGAAAAAAGGTGACTATCACCAAACCAAGACTTCTCTGTGCTGAGGGATACAGAAAGAAAGGTAGTACAAGCAAAAGAGGCAACGTTCAATATTAAGCCTGAAAATCTACCGTGCGAAGCTGTTTTGGGTTGATGGACAGTGGCTAGCACTTTCTTTATTCTTGCTAATCTGGCTGAGACAATTGGTAGGGCCCCAGGTGCTACGTACTGCACATGAAATATATCGAAGTTGTATTCCCTTAGTTTGGATGCCAGTGATCGTATAAAAGAGAGTGCTCCTATAGCTCTATCCCATTTCAATAGTGTGACTGTGGCTCCGAGATTTTCGAATTGTATGACCATTAAAGGATCATACTCAAAGTAACAGATCACATTCACCTGATAATCATCCAGAATCAGGGACCTCACAAGGTTCAAGGTTTGGATCTCTGTGCCTCCCACTAATAAGCAGGGAATCCCTACACCTACATTTACTGCTTTATTGGACAAGGCTTTTCAATAAATCTGATAAAATAATTGTCTGATTTTTTCGGGTAAAGAATTCCGGATTAGAATCAACTTTCGTGGGCCAATTACCTTTTCGATAAGCTTCCACAGCAGCGAGCAGATAAGCTTTCATTGCTTTGACAGAACTAATTGCAACGCCAAAGTGATGAGTCTCTATAAGTTCTTGCAATTCTGCCCCATCCCCTGGAACGCAAACAATTGGTTTTTGCACCCCTGCATATTCGAAAAACTTGGTCGTTAAAACTCCTTCTCTTCCCTGATTAGTAATAAGCAATAGGGCCTGGCTACTTTTCATAATTTCCACTACTTGGTCCATAGAAACCCGGGGAAAGAACTGAACAAATTTTTTATTTTCATCCGTAAGATAGCCCGATAATTTTCCTTGGTCCACGCCGTAAAAATTAATCTTGAGATCATTGCTGCCTAACTCCCCTTCTTCAGATAACTCAGAAAGTGCCTGAAACAAAATAGCTGGGTTGTGATACCAATCATTCAAAATCCTTCCGAGATAAGAGATAGTGAAAGTTGAATCGAGGATATCTGTGGTTTCGGAGTGTGTAGGATTAAAAATTGCATCATCATATCCATTGTAGATGACTTCTGTTCTTTTACTCAACTTATCCTCTAAGATTTTTTTATGGAATTGAGAAACAGTGGTGATCAAATCTGCCTTTCTATTGGTAAAATGCCTCCTCCAAAGCATTCTGATGAGATGGACTTTTTCTTGAAGAGATCGTTTGTCAGCTTTTTCCTGTTCATAGATATCCCTGAAGTCAACTACAAATTTGCATGAGGCTTTGTGGGCAAGCATTTCACCAAGTGTAACTCCCCATTGGTCAGGAACAGAAGCCAGAATTATATCGAAATTTTGAGTTTTAATTAATTCCTCACCAATGGGAATTGCTAGATCTAGGAAGCCGGGAGGTGAGGAATACTCAGGGTAGAAAAAGTCTCGAAACGTTCCAGTCCAATTCCTTTTACCGATATATTCATGCTCCGATGGGTTAGTAATTCTAATAATTTTATCCTGAAGGGATGGAGGTAAATCGACCTGCATCCCAGAATCCATCACAGGATCTTCTGTAGGGATCACTCTAGTGATCACCCAAACCTCCCAACCCAAGAGGGTAAGGTATTTTGCAAACATGGTGGTACGCACTCCTCCTACAAATGCCTGAGGAGCGAAAGAGGGACTAATAATTAAAATCTTACCCAAAACCGTGTTAACAATTCTAAATCAAGATGAGAAATGCTTTTACTTCTTCTTCCCAAGAAGACGGCCAAGTGTCCCTGGTTTATCATCCTGATAGTATCCATAATCCTTTCCATATCCATAGCCATAACCATAGCCATAGCCATAGCCATATCTATGATCCACCTGGAAGTCATTAAGGACAGTATAGATTTTCTTCAACTCTTCCTTCTCTCTAAGGCTTTCTACAACCTTGATGTTTGATTTTTCAGAGTATTTATGTCTGAATACAAAAATATTAATGTCAGAATATTTAAAGAGTTCCTTAGTCTCAGACACCAAACCAACCGGAGGGCAATCCATCACTACTATATCATAGGTCTCTTTAATTTCCACCATCATTTTGGCAAAAGAATCCTGAAGGATAAGTTCTGCTGGATTTGGAGGAACAGAACCGGAAAGCAGAATGTCCAAATTCTCGAAATTGCTACTTTTAACAGCATCTCTCCAATCCATTTTCTTACTTAGCACTGTACTAATCCCCACTTTGTTTTCCATCCCAAAGTCATCGGCAATTTTAGGTTTCCTTAAATCCAATCCCATTAGTAAGACTTTTTTACCTGACAGGGCATATACTGAAGCCATATTAATGGCGCAGAAAGTCTTTCCTTCACCTGATATGGAAGAAGTGAAGAGGATTACAATTTTACTCTTGTCAGGAATCAAGTAAGACATATCAGATCTAAGTGATCTGAAGGATTCCGTCACCCCAGATTTAGGGCTTTCCAATACAACCCGGGAATGATCTAGATTTCCTTTACCTATTATGCCGAGAAATGGAATGTCTAAGTGTTTTTCAAGGAAACGAGGATCATCTACCTTATTATTAAAATAAGATTTGATAGTTATAAATAAGAAAGGAATGCCTAAGCCCACAAACAAACCTATGATCAAGTTGATCGATTTTTTAGGGAATACTGGAGCCAAACTGGATCTTGCTGAATTCAGTATCGAATTTTTAGGGAAATTAGATGCTTTGGTGATCTCGGCTTCGTAAAGTTTTTCTTGTAGATAAACGTAGATAGACTCATTTATCTCAAACTGTCGCTGGATACCAACCAACTTTCGTTCTGTGGCTGGAAGCTTATTGATCTCCCCGTTTATTCCATTGATACGGGAAGTAAGTTGAGCAATATTGGCTCTAATATTTGAGATTGCAGAATTCACATTCTCTGACAATACTTTTCTTGTGTTCTCGATTTTTAGATTTGCTTCTACTATCGCGGGATTCTGGTCAGAGAAACTAGCTGTAAGTCTGGTCTTTTCTGATTGAAGTTGAATCAAATTGCCCACCAAAGTAGTAAGCAAGTTATTCTCCATATCAGCAATAGATGGAGCCATTAAAGCATCAAAATCTTCTCTATCGAGATACTCTTTCAATTGATTGTAATACCTAAGAGAAATTTCAGCCTTAGCACGTTCATTTTCAAGTTCCAACAAGCTCTCATACACTCTTGAACCTTCCTCACTGAGGTTGAATATTTTGTTGTCTGTACGGTACTGCTGTAATCTATTTTCAAAAAAGGTAAG
This sequence comes from Algoriphagus winogradskyi, assembly GCF_900182815.1. GTDB lineage: Bacteria > Bacteroidota > Bacteroidia > Cytophagales > Cyclobacteriaceae > Algoriphagus > Algoriphagus winogradskyi. The sequence goes on from NZ_FXUA01000003.1 coordinate 79,015, forward strand.
GGAATCAGTAATTCCACTAAGTTGATTTTGAATAAATAAGATGGTGGCATCTGATGCTCTGTTTTTTTCCGCCAGTTCTCTATCCAGATAGGCATCCATCAGATTATTCAGGTAGTTTTCTCCCCTCTTTCTAATACCTGAATGAAGCGATAAGGCTAAGATCGAAGACTGTTCGTCCACTAATTGAACAGACAAGTCATTTGCCATACCCAAAGCCAAGGATGGGGTATCAATAATTTTAAAGTAAATCTCTTCACCTGGCAATGCTCCTGCATTCTTAATCGTCATTTTACTGAAATCATTGACAATTAAGGAATCAAAATAATATCCACGTTCGAACATGGTCATATTGCTCAAAGTGGTATTATAAAAGGGGTCATTAGGATTGTAAACAGACATTCCATCTTCTGCGACTTCAAGCTGAAATTGCGTGTCATCTATCACAGTAAGCTTAAATAATCCACCTACAATTTGTGGGTGTTTCCAGTCTACTTCCAAAAGTACAGGAGTATTGCCATACACCTGGGTTTTCTGGAAGATCCCATCTCTATAATACGAAACATTAAAATTAAGGTCCTTCAAGGCTTCTTCTGCCAGGAAGAAAGACTTTAAAATCCAGACCTCATTTTGGGTATTCATTTTACTACTCCCAAGCCCCGCAGAGCTAAATAGGTCTGCAGTGATATCAGGCTTTTCTTCGTTGAGAATTATGGTACCCCGAATCTGGTAAACAGGCATCGCGTACTTATTAAAAAGAAACGCAATAGCTACGCAAAGAATGACACTAAACAAAAACCATTTCCAGTATTTTGTATAGTTGATTATAATTGCCCTTAAATCAAATTCTTCATTAGACTTAGAAATTGAAAAAACAGGGTAATTAAACTGATTATTCGACGGAGAAGTAGACATTAAGGATTACTTTGTAAGGTTTAGCACCAAGGCTGCAAAAGTAAATAGTGTGATCAGCAAGGTAAGAGTTTGAGCGGCATTTTCGCCTGCACCTACTTCTCTTACTTTGAGTGGTTCTGCATAGAGCTGATCATTAGGTCGAATGAAATAAAAATCGCTAGTAAGAAGGTCTCGGTCATTCAAATTGACATCATAGATTTCACTTCCATCCGCAAACTGACGAATAAGTTTGATCTGATCTCTATTAGCGAGTACGGTAAGATCTCCGGCATTTGCAATCGCCTCAAAGATTGTCATTCTATCTTGAAGAACCACATATTTTCCGGGAGCACGAAATTCCCCCAATGCACTATATCTAATACCACCCAATTTTACCTTCACAAAAAAGTCTCCTTTGATATAGGTTTTGAGATCATTTCTTATTTGTTCTTTTGCCTCGTCAATGGTAAGATTACCTACGTTGACTTTACCAAGAAGTGGGATATCAATGAATCCATCTCTATCCACTGTGTATCCAGTCATATAATACACATCTCCTCCACCCTGCCCAGGTTGCATTGCCATGGTTTGGGTGCTTTCAAAACTATTCAGGCTAAATCCTTTTCGAAGAATTTCATCATTCGTCAGCACATGCACATCCACAATGTCATTGTACTGAAGACGATAGTCTATCATATGATGAGGTATTCTTTTTCCTAGTGCCAAACTTTCATCATTCTCTTCATTCTGGAGATAAAGCACCTTTTTGTTGGAAATGCAGGAAGTAATTAATCCGAAAAAGCAAATAATTAAAAGTATCCTATAGGCATAATTTGCTCTAGAGAAATGGTTTGAGTTATTCATATTTATAAATGTGTAACAAATTTGAGTGCAATATTATCTAATTAAAATAAAAACACCAGAAGTTTCTCCTTCAAAACCTCCTCTACTTCTATAATTTCCTTTGTAAACGTAATTCCCATTCATGGCTGGCTTACCACGGAAGGTGCCATCCCAGCCTTTATCTTCCAAAGTATTGGATTCATATATGAGTTCTCCCCATGTAGTGAACACATACACTTTCAACTCTGCAAGACCTCTATGCTTAGGGAAGAAAAAATTATTTTTGCCGTCAGTACGGTCTGGAGTGAATGCATTAGGGAATTTGATATCAAAGCTATCAATAATTTCAAGTTCCATTAATTCAGAGCTTTCACATCCAAGATCATTCCAAGTTTTGAGTATGACTACAAAAGTACCAATTTCGTTATATGTATGAGACGGCGAAGCTTCAGTGGAAGTATTTCCGTCACCGAAGTCCCACTCCCATCGAACCGGATTACCTTGGGAAAGATCTTTAAACATTACTTCATCCCCAATACCAACCTCGGCATTAGTGACTGGCTGACCAGGCACTACTTCGATATCATATTCAAAAGAAGCTACAAGTTCTTCTTCGGCAATTCTAACCAAAATCCTCTCTGTTGCAGTGTAGCAATCGGAATTTTTCTCCTTCATTCTAACCTTATATATGCCTGTTTCGGAAACGTTAGAAATCTCATCCACCTTCATTTTATTACCATCATTATCCAGAACCTCATAATCATAGGTATCTGGGTCATATCCATCAATGTAAAGTGATAGATCAACTGTTTGAGTTGGGTCGCAAACTAACGAAGGGTTGCTTGTTCTTAAGGTAGGAATGGATTTGACTGTGACTACAGCTTCTGAAAGATCCCTGCTGCAGGCAGCATTAAGATCCAATTCGGCAAAGTAGCTATACGGTGAATTAGCTAAATTCAATCCTTCAATAGTGAGTACCCCCTTAGCTGTAAGGTTATAGGAGATATTTCCTTCAGTACTATTTCCAAGAGGAATTTCATCCAGTCCATCGCTGTCTTTGAACCATGAGAACGTAAGACCACTACCCTGACCGCCCTGTACCCGAGGTGTAAGTATTGCTATATCACCTTCACAGATGGTTTGATCATCTGTTACTACTTTCAGCGGCTCATTTGTGATGGAAAGACCATCTTCCTCCACCGAGCATTGGTTGGCATCTGTGAGTGTTATATTGTAGGAACCTAGTGGTAGATTATCGATTGTAAAATCATTACCAGTCCAAACAATAGCTGAGGATGCAATCGGGCCATCAGATCCTACTACAGTTAAGTTGTAAGGGGCAGTTCCTCCAGTAGCTGTTCCAAACAACCTACCGTTTGGACTTAGGCAAGTAGCTCCAATGGCAGTCAACCCTTCTATTTCCAATGGTGCAGCAGGGCCAAGTATTGTAAAATTGCCTACCTCCACAATACAGCCGCTCGTATTTTGCGCCCTCAACGAATAGGTGCCTACCGCAAGCCCCTCAATTATAGAATTAGGATAGGAAGTAAACGGACCTCCGTTCAAGCTGAATTCTAGCGTCTGATTGTTCGGAATATCCAACTCCAAACTTCCTCCATCTCCATAGCATAACTCAGGAATAGGATTCACCTGAACTTTAGGATTACCAAACACTTCTATAGAAACTTCTTTTTCATCGCCTGCGCATATTCCTTCACCTGATACAGTCACCCAAAGTTTGAATGGAGCATTATTGACTGTTACTCCCTCTAGAATCAAATTCCCTTTACTATCCAAGTTGTAAGTTATTCCATTTATTACCTGGCCATCTGCGATCTGGTTGGCAGCGCTGACTGAGCTTGTGTACCAATTAAATATTGCGTTCGTATTAGCAGGATTTACCGTAGGAGTAATGGAAATAGGGTTACCATCGCAGCTAGAATAAACTGGATCTACTATAACCTCGGACGGGCCATTATCTACAGTAACTGGCGAGGACAAGGTATAAAGACAACCTTCTGCATCGGTAATACCAAAGGTATAAGTGCCTTGACCTAATTGATCAAAGGTATAGGTCAGGTCAGATGTAGTTTGTGTAAGTTCGGTACCATCAGAAGAGGTAAGAGAAATGTTATATGGAGCAGTTCCGCCTTCCCATTCAAAGCTCAGGTATCCATCTTTCAATCCACAGGCAGCATTTTTGGAATCCACTAGAGAAGCCTTAATTTCCAAAGCAGGCTCGATGCTAACTGAAAATATCTGAGAACAAACAGCTCCTTGGGCATCGATATCGTAATCTCCAGGAGCAAAAGTGGCCGCTGCTAATTCTGTAGCAGTATAGGATGTGCTTCCGATTTGGAATAACATACCAGGCTCTACATCTCCGGAAACTATGATTTTACCATCTGCAGCTTGAAAACAGCTTTCTTTTTCTCCTGTAAAAGTGAGTTTAGGGAATTCAGATACTTTGAATGTAACCGGTATTTCTACTCCTGTACATTCCACAAATAAATAGTAGGTGTATGTTCCAGCTGGGAGGCCATCAATTTCAAGAGTTGAGTTCACAAAGTTAATTGGATCAACTATAATGGTATAGTTGATAGACGGATTATCCGGGTCTGGACCATCTTTGATTAAACCACCTTGATTTGGATTTTTATACCAAGCAATATTGGTTCTCGCTGAAGGGGCATTAGGATCCCCTGGCATGTGTACCGCTTCAAGGCTCACTAGCTCTCCAAAGCATACCTGAGCGGGTGGAGTGATGGTATACACTGGATCCGGAGCTATTTTTATTTCAAATTCAAAGATTTCTGAGCAGCCTTCAGCATCAGTTACGGTAAGGAAGTAAGTTCCCGCAGCGAGGTTTTCCACTTTAGAAATAGTACCGGAAACTGGCGCTCCTGTAGGAGTATCTTTGGTCCATTGATGGGTGTAATTACCCCATCCTCCAGAAATAATAACGTCAAAAATCTCCCCATTATCCTGTCCACAACTGGCCGCAAAGGTATTGTAATTATCCAATGCAATAGGCCCTGCAGGTGTATCTATAACAAAATCTTCAGTAAACAAGCAACCGGCTGCTTGATTAGAATCACGCATGGTAAGAGTGTAATCACCAGCCGGAAGATTCTCAAACAAAGGCTCTGACTGCCAGTTATTCCCATCTATACTAAACTCAAAAGTTTCGCTTCCTCCACTATAATTCTCCACTTGAAGAGTACCATTAGCATCTCCAAAACAGATAACAGGAGTTGGGGCCAAGGTCGCTGCAAGCGGAGCCAATACCTCCACGCTAGCCTCAGAGTCTACGGAACAGATATCTACCCCACCTAATCTAGCATAATATGAATAGTTGCCCGTGGTAAGTCCAGCCACGGAAAGGCTAAAGTCTGGGAGTATTGTATAGCTTGTAGCTCCATCTTGATCTCCTGAAAGAATTTCTTGGCTGTAATTAGAATCCTTGAACCATCGTAAAGTATAAGCGGCCCCAGGAGGTGCTATAATGTCGGGAATCAGTACAGCTGATACACCGGCACAAATCTCTTGTGTTGTCGGAGTAACTTCTATTTCTATTCCATCATTGTTGGTCAAAGTGATTAATGGAAGCTGCTTCTCACATGCATTGCTGTCTACTGCCTTGATATCATATTGCCCAGGCTCCAACTTGGATACGGTTATTACCGTGCCTGCCTCAGATATATTAAAATCAGCCAGTGGAAGATTGTTAATTGTAATGGCATAGGAAGGAGTACCTCCTTGGAGGTCAAATGAAATAACCCCATTAGCTGCTCCACAGGTAGGGTCTTCCTGAGAAATTAAGGTAATAACTAGCTCGGGGGTAGGTTCAATTGTTTTAGTGATTTGCTGCAGGCATCCTGTAAGCTCATTTTTCACTTCAATGATATAATCTCCGGCTGGTAGACCTGTAAAGGAATTTGAGGATGGATCAAATGAGGCGGAATTCCCTTGAATCGAATAAGAGTAATCAGGCGATCCACCAGAAACCAGTGAAAGACTTCCGCTCGCATCTCCAAAACATAATGGAGAAACAGGTTCAAATTCCGTCGCTGGTATTGGATTAACAGTTAAGGTGACAGGAATAGGATCCAGCTGACAATTATTAAGGATGTCAGGCTTTAGATAAAACGTGTAGGTAGCGGCAGAAGCAATATTACTTACATCAAGTTGTCCATTGCCTGAGTTGACATTAAAAGTAATCCCAAGTGTGGAATCATCACCAGTTAGAATTTCATCAGTTGCTCCTGCGTCTTTAAACCAGCGGAAAACCGGAACTGCGTTTGGAGTACCAGGGTTTACTTGAGTTGGAATAATTGAGGTTGATTCATTTATACAGATTTCATCATCTTCCAGTGTGTATTCAGGTAAAATCTGAGCTATTAAGTCAGGACTCTGCTCAACTGGACAGCCATTTTTATCCTGGACTTGTATAGTATAAGTACCTTCCGGAAGATTCTCTATAAGAAATGAATTTGGAGTTGATTCAGTAGGGTTAAATGTACTTAGAGCAGTCCCATTGATAGTAATGGTGTAGCCACCAGCTGCAAGAGGGGTTCCTCCAGAAACTTCAAATGCCAACTGCCCATTATCAATACCACAAGAAGGATCTACTTCTTGAGTCACATTTAAGATGAGTTGCTCCGGGTCTACCAGTTGCACCTCAATGGTATTTTCGCATTGAGTGGCAGTATTTCTTACTCTGATCGTATAATCACCCTCAGTAATTCCAGTATTAAATAGAGGACTGGACTGATACCCTGTCAATCCGTCGATCATGTACTCAAAATCTGAAGGGCTTCCGTTAGTTACATTTACTTCTATCAGGCCATCACTACCTCCAAAACAGGAAGCTGACTGAGCTCTGACAATTTCTATAATCGGAAGTGGATTTACAGTAATTGTGGCTGGCAAAATCGGCAAATCACACACTACTGGGCTGGATACACTTACAGGATCAATTGAAGGTTTGAAATAAACCTCAAATGTTTGCAAGACATCAGAATCCGGGAAATTTGAGGCAGTTAAAGTACCATTTGCAGGGTCAACTGTGAAGGTGATTCCCCAAGGATTAGGATTTGCCCCACCGATTTCTTGGGTAGCAGTTGGGTCTGAATACCATTTGTATTGGGTAGGAAGACTTGGAGTTCCAGCGACAAGAGTATTAACCCCAAGAGAAGCAGTCTGTCCAAGACATACCGTGGCATTGAAAACCTCAAAGACCGGCAAAATTTGAGGAGATATCGTTTGATCAGAACTTATCTCACATCCTTGTGCATCTTTTAGAGTAAGTGTGAGTGTATATGGAGAAGCCGAAGAAACCAAGTTGGTGACTTCAAAAACATCATCTCCGACTTTAGTTACTGCTGGTGGAGTAGCCTCAGGATAGCCCGTGATAGAAACAAATTCATAGGACCCATTGCCGCCTTCGACCATCCATGAAATAGATCCATTATCCAGTTCACAACTAGGATCTGAATATGCAGTTACATTTAATTCTAAGGTATTGTCAGGGCCTAGAATTTCAAAATCATAGCTCTGCTCACAATCAGGATTATGTGAGGTACCAACGACAGTATAGTTACCTTTGGACAAGCCTTCAAAAAGTCCGGTAGACTGAACTGGTCTTAGCTCATTCCCACTTTCATCTAAGAGCGTGTATTCATTCAAGACCTCGTTTCCTCTTCTGAAGACAATTTCAATACTTCCCATATTTCCCAAGCACCAATCATTCTGCACTATAGGTGGATCATTTGTGACAGCGGGATGCACGGTGACGGTAGCTGCAATTTCCAAATCTCCCAAAATGGAGCAAAAATTTTGATTTCCGGAACGGTTCTCCTCCAGCTCTACATAATAATTATAGGTGAAAGGATTTCCTGCCTGGGAGAGTAAGCCCTCAATTATCAAATTTCCAGAGGCACTAATTTCATAGATAAAACCATCTGCAGCAGGAGTGCCTGGATTTGAAACTATTGGTTGAGTTTTTCCTGCATCCTTATACCATAAAAATTTCGGGGTGGCTCCATTAAGGTAAATAGGATCTACTTGAGGCACAATAGTTACTGTTTCCCCTTCGCAGACTACAAAAGTATCCTCATCCACCGTGACCGGGGTACCTAGCTCATCTTCTATTATCGGAACTGCTAACCTGTCCTCACAATAACCACCTGATCCATCTTCGAGGGGATTTCTGATGACAAGTACATATTCACCTAGGTTAATGCCATCCAGTTCAAAGGTAACTGCATCCCCGTCACTTACTACATTACCAATAACGACACCCTCTCCCAGGTTAGTCTCAACACCAGCAGTATTTGTGTATAACCAGAAATGCTCAAATCCTGGGACTAAATTCCCAACTTCCGCTGTAATTTTTCCATCATTTTGACCATCACAAGTCGGAAGTTCAATGACAGGATCAGAAAGGAATTCAGGAATTGGGTTAATGATTACGACTAATTCTTTTGGCTTAGAAGTTAAGCCGTAGCTATCAGTCACCGTGTAATAAATTTTAGACCTTCCGGTAGCACCTGCGTTTGGGGTAAAAACTACCTGAACCCTATCACGCAAATCATCAAAATTGCCGTCGTTTAAGTCTTCAATTGTAGCTTCGAAAGTCCCTAAGCTTGTTGGAATCGGATCCAAATCACTGATACAGGACTCGCAAATCGGGGTTAGACCACATTGGGTATGATCAATGTCTGATGAAAAAGTATTCCAAGGTGCTGATGGGTTATTTAGGTCCAAACCATCCTCATAGAGCTGAATACATTTAATGTAAGCCTTATCAGAACTTTTAAGATCTACATCTATAAATATTTCAAGCTCTTCATCGACACATGTTCTATAAAACTCATCGGAGGCAACTGGTCTTTGAGCTTCCTCAACTTTAGATACATCGACTGCCAGATTTCGAATTTCATGGAAGTTTTTGTTTTCACCTGTAGCTGCAGAAAAACCTAATTTAATGTTTTCAGGTGCGTCAAAATTATAGTGGGTTGGGCCAATAACCCGATATACCGTACCTCCTACCCTGATATCTACTGTCAAATCATAGCCTACATCAGGACGTGGAGAGAGATTGACATATACCTTTCTATATTCAGGGTCTGCGCAGGTAAGTCCAGGAAAAGGTCCTGTATCAATAGGAAATTGGTCAGCAACAGGCCTTGGCGCTATATTAACTTCTTCGTAATCGAAGACCTTGTAGTCATCAATTTCCGGACCTCTAATTCCGACAGTATGAGGATATCTCATAAACCCAGGGAGTTTTGGGTTTGGTCCTAATCCATTTGGTTTATTTGGAGGCGTAGACTCCAAGCTGATAAAATTACCCCATTCATCTAGTGCAACGCCTATGTAAGCTCCAGATAATCCGGGGTGAGTCACAGCTCCTTCGATTCGTGGAGCATAACCTAATGATCCTCCAAACCCTCCAATGTTAAAAGGTAGGGACGGTGGTAAATCGCCATATGCCCCATCAAACATAAAGAACACAATCCCGTCAGCACCATCACCACCATAACTTAAGTATTCAAAAGAAACCTGAATACCATATTCTGGAGAGAAGGGCAAATCAAGGTATACATAGCCATCCTGATATTGGTTATTTCCCGTAAGCCTAATAGACTGTCCAGTAAGTGCGGTAGCTAAATTACCAGGACCGCTACCATTACCAAAAAGTGTAACATCTGGTCTTTTAATATCATTTATAGTCCCGATAAACGGTTCACAGTAAGGATAACCCTCTCTAGAAATAGATACCTGACCCTTCACTGAGCTTGGTAAAATCAGGAAAAGAATACTACTTATCCAGAGGAAGGTGGAAATAATACTGAACGATATATACCTGCTAACTAATTGGTTCATTAATAGCCCATTGTGGTGTCTTGGCTTTCAAATATAAGCATATACAGGATAAGGGGATTGCAAAATTAATTTAAGCTATAAAATGGAATTATAGTCGTGCATCTATAAGTTTTTTGTCCAAAATGCCTTTTACATCAAAGACCACCTGACTGTCTGATTTCTGAATCTCCAGACTAGCAAATTCTTTGTGGGCGACAGCGAGAATAATCGCCGAATACTCAGTCAGATTAGGCACGTTTGTACCCGACAGAATATCGATGCCATATTCATGCCTAACTTCAATAGGGTTTGCCCAAGGATCATACACATCGACATTTATGTCGTAAGTTTTGAGTTCTTGGTAAATATCGATCACGCGTGTATTACGCACATCAGGACAGTCCTCTTTAAAGGTAAAACCCAGAATCAAAACATGAGCATCAATCACTTTGAGATCTTTTCGCATCATCAATTTGATCACTTCCGTAGCGACATGCTTTCCCATGCTGTCATTTAGGCGTCGACCAGCCAAGATGATTTCAGGGTGATATCCCATTTCCTGAGCCTTCTGGGCCAAGTAAAATGGATCCACTCCTATACAGTGCCCTCCTACCAAGCCTGGTTTAAATTTCAAGAAATTCCATTTTGTACCAGCGGCTTCAAGGACCTCGTTGGTATCTATACCTAATAGATTGAAAATCTTTGAAAGTTCATTTACAAAAGCGATGTTGATATCTCTTTGAGAGTTTTCAATCACTTTCGCCGCTTCTGCTACTTTAATAGAAGAGGCTTTGTAGGTACCGGCAGTTATAACTGTGCGATACAACTGATCTACAAATTCAGCAATTTCGGGGGTAGATCCTGAGGTTACTTTCAGAATCTTTGCAACCGTATGCTCCTTGTCTCCGGGGTTAATTCGCTCAGGAGAATATCCTGCAAAAAAGTCTTCATTGAATTTCAATCCTGATATTTGCTCGAGTAAAGGCACACATTCATCTTCGGTAACTCCCGGATAAACGGTTGATTCGTAGATCACTACATCGCCTTTTTTTAAGTATTGTGCAATATTCTCCGATGCTTTAAGCATTGGCGTGAGTACAGGTCGATTATGCTTATCGGTAGGAGTAGGTACAGTTACTATATAAACTGTACAATCTGCTAAATCTGCAGATTGAGCGGTGGGAAGTAATCCCTTCGGGTTTTTCTCAGAAAAGTTAGTTACTGTGACAGAACTCAGTAAATCGTCTTCTACTTCCAGTGTTTTATCTTTGCCGGCATTGAGCTCTCCTACTCGCTTTGAATCTATATCAAATCCAATTGTAGGATATTTTTTAGCGAACTCTACAGCCAATGGTAACCCCACATATCCTAAACCGATAATCCCGATTTTCACTTCATTCAACTCTTTACTCATAGTTTCTTAATATTCTATATAACTGAGTTTTATAACTGATTAATCACTTATAAACTCAAGATTTGTCATGACCTCTATTCTATGCACGCTCTTCGCAAATGGAATATATGCTTCTGAAGGATAACTCTGTGCTGCCCTACTGGAAAAACGTTTCAGTAGGGTTCCTAAACTTGTATTTCGCTTGTAATGAGTACCAAAGTTACTCACTCCAATTTGACAGCAAAACTAACAGAATTTGATTGATTATAAATTTTGCTTAAGTAATCTACCTGTGTAGCTGATAGATTAGATTTAAAGTGCCGGAAAATGTCCAAAGTTTCTGACCAGAAGGATAATTTCTAGTTGTATTAGGCGCATTCTGCCATTGGTAATTTAGGCCTTGGTTGACTTGAACCTTGCTGCTTAGAATAAACCTATCCCACTGATGATCTACTAAAACTCCCATACTGAAATCTATCCAGGGATACTTATCGGGGTTGTCTGCAAAGACTCTATTGAAAAAATCCTGATGATTCTCAATTCGCTGAAACAAAAGTCCGATTTTATTCAAATTTGAAATCTTTGAAATTTCCAAAATTTGGGCATTTCCTCCGACCCCAATTCCTATTCCCATGGACTGTCCTTCATTTGTAAATCCCCGCACTTGATAGTGTGTATGCCAGCTGGTATTTAGGGTATTGAGTTGGGGATATCTTACATACCTGTTTACCGATTCTGCCTGCTGGACTATCTCCCCTCTCACTTGAAAATACTGTCCTTTGGTAGAGGTTTTAAAAAGTTTAGAAAAACCTAACAGGTAGGCTCTAGCATGCTCGGGGTTTAATATAAATTCTCTCCAATTGTAGCTATGATCCTGTTTGCCATACTCAGCATAGGCTTCGAAATTACCTTTGGAATTATAATACCTCAAAAAGAAGGAGATCTGTTGATCTTGGCCTTTGGAGTCGTAAACTACCGTGTTATTATTGCTAAATAGCTTCACTTTTTGAAAAGGCTCCAAAACAGGCATCCTGCCTCTAAAGTCATTTGTCACATCTTCATTGTATTGCTGAAAAGTTCTATTAAATCCAGCGAAGAAATTCGGCAAAAACACAGGTTGGTATGTAATGGAAACCCCACTTACATAGCGCCAATCCCCTCGAAAAGGCGTGGCAAATACATCATTGAGACCCTGATTTTGAGATGGCAATATTCCCGAATCATTTGCCCGTGCCATAATTATTTCAGCCTCCAGTTTGCCTATAAATATATTGGCTGGGCGACTTGTTCTTAGAAAGAGATGCTCCATCCCTCTCGCATTGTTGCTAAAAATAAGTGCATTAAACTGACCTGGGCCCCACCAAATATTCTCAGTGGAAGCACCTACAGCTATAGGCCCCGCATTTAAACTAACATACGATTGTCCCCACCAGGCAAAGGAGTTATAATCTTCGGAAAAGCGCTCAGGATGATCTCCGAAATTCCAGTATCTGAATCGTGCAAATAGAATATTATCTGAAAAATTCTCTCCAAAACCTTGATAAGCCTTATTTTGACTAGCGACAAATTCTGGTCTGAATTGAAATTTCAAAAAGAATAATTTCCCATAAATGCCTGGCGAAAGTAGCGTCTGGGCACCAGCGCTATTCATCATGCTAAAATTCCCCCATCCAAATGGCCTATTGGAATTATACACGGAAGTGCTCAGTACAGGCAAGAGTTCCAAATGGACCTTTTTTTCAACAAATGGGACGGAGTCCTGAGTATAGAAACGATTTTGATTAAGACTCACAATAGGCCTTAATCCCAAGGAAAAGTCTTTTAACTCTTCTACACCTAATAGTTGCTGCCTTCTCAGACTTTCCTCCAACACTGGAAATCCAGCTGGAATAGTTTGAGAAAAGGAGTTTGTGGAACACAACAGGACCACTAAACCACTTAGAATCCAGAAATAGTATTTCAACATCAAAGTGATTCCAACATGTTGACGTACTTCTTATTTATAGCCTTCCAAGAATAGTTTTTACGGGCTAGTTTATACATATCCTTGGAAATCAAATCTCTATCAAAGGTATCCAAGCACTTTAACAATTCTAGAAGCTCTTCAGCATCAGCGAAATAAATACCTCTATTAAAAGTAGTTTCTCTATTGTAATTTACACCGAAGGCAATAATAGGCAGGGCTAGATACATGGCTTCCACTAAGGAAGGATTGGTGCCTCCTGCACTATGCCCATGCAAGTAATAGTGGCAATTGGACCTAAGTACATTGAGCTCTGCACTGGTATAGATTGGGTTATATAGAATTACATTTTTCTTAGTCGAATATTCCTCATATAGTCTCATTCCGTACTCACTGGAATTCCAATTACCAACGATTACATAAGGAATGGAAAGATCGTTTTCAGAAAAAACTTTTAGCTGCAGTTCAATATTATTTTCCGGCTCTATTCTGCAGACCGTAAAAATATAGGGCTCATTTATAAACGAGTATTTCTTTTGGTACAAGGATGTTTCTACGGGAGTCACATGGTTGGCCCCGTAGGCGATTAAATGTGATTCCTTTCCATATTCCTCGAGCACATAATCGTAGATATGCTTGTTGTCAGAAATGATCGCGTCGGAATACCTCACCGCCAATGATTCAGAGAATTTCAAAAACCTTTTGGCCAAAGCTCCCCACTTGTCTCTCTTCCATTCCAGTCCATCTATATGTGTAATTATTTTGGCACTGGTAAAAGGCCTAATAAAAGGGATGGTAATAGCTCCTGAAACACCTAAAACCAGAATGTAATCAAAGCCTTTAATTGATTTCCAAAGGGATATTGAGTCATATATGACACTTTGAACCCCATTGGCCTTTAGGTCAAGGTACTCCAGTTTCGCACCTTTATATGTATCCATTTTCTCCGGATAGCTATTGCTCTGGCAGTAAATGGTAATATCATAGAATCTAGGAAGCAGGTCCAGAAGATATTCCACCAAAGTCTCAAATCCGCCGTAGTTAGCCGGGACACCTACAATGCCTACGATGGCTAGCTTTTTCTTAATCATTCAAATAATTCTTCATGGTTTGCACCATATTAATCCTGTCCTTTTCGATGTTCAGTAAAAAGTAACGCGTATGAGAATTCAAGAGTTCTTTAGTTTTAGAGGAATTTGCCATGGCTTCTACTTTCTGAACTTCCTCCAAGGCATCTTTAATAATCAAATATCTCAAAGAAACCTGACCTTCTGGATAGACAAAATGACTATCTCCGGATGGTAAATCTGAAAATATCGCCGATTTCATGATTTGTGGAGACCACAAGTTAAAAGCCCAGCGCAACATGCCATCATATCCTCTGGCTTTTGAAAGCATAATCAGGAAGTAAATATCGGTATAATTAGACGCCATTAGCATATTTGGCTGAACTTCATAGCAAGAAGTGTAATAGGTAGTCTTAAATCCCTTTGATTTCCTTGCCGCCAGCTTCGCAGGTTCAAGGACAATATTGCTAGCTAGAGAATAATCAAAAACTAACTCCGAAAGACCTGGGCTAAATCTACCAGAATATCCAAATTTATATGCGGGATCAATTGCTTTAACGTATTTAACCAAGAGAGCAGTGCTGTTAATATCCCTTTCATCTACCCAAAAAACGGTCTTATCCATCCAGTTTTTTGATTTAAGATAGGATGCGAAATCCACTAAAAATGGATTCCAAAAATCGTTGTAAGCGTCAGTTCCCGGTTCGGATTTAAAAGTTTTCACAGCACCCGATTCCTCGTCAAAATAAAAATAGGTAAGATTCCAGGGAAAAAGGTTGTGCACGGCAATCTCCTTAGATATTCCCTTCGAAAATGCCAGTTCTACGTATTTCTCAAAGGTGGAGTAATCATAGGTGTAGGTTCCATCTTTCTTTTTTCGGATCTGAATCATCATTTGCTCCAGAGGCTTGATCGAAGTATTGTAAAGATCGTAGAAAACTGAAGTGGTAACGACAGTTTGATTAAATCCATGGAGGTGATCAAACATTTCTGTAATCTTATTCCAGTGAGCGTCAGAATAAGGATCAAGCTTATAATAAGTAGAAATTGAAAGTGGGAATTGCCAAAAATCCATTTCGTAGTCTAGGGAGGAAAAATCCGATAACTTACGACCAATAACATTTATTAGTGCTTCTATTTTCAGCGTACTCCCATTTTGATCAAATGTAAGTTCCAGTGGATATTTACCTGGTTTTAGATTATCCGGAATTTCTATTTTAACCAGCCCATATGAAGTAGTGCTATCAGGCACAAAGGAGCTTCCTTTGATGAACTCTGCTCGATCAGGGAATCTTTTTTTCACGAAAGTCCCTTTCTTTTTGGTAGCGCCACAGTTACCTCCAGAGATATCTCCTTCTACTAAATGCAGCTGAACCAGCTCAGACTTGATTTTTTTTGAATCCGTTTTTATCTCAAAATTGAGCACTTTGGTGGAATCGCCATTAATCAAGAAAGGCAAGATAAGGGATTCATTTCTCCATGCCTTCACCTCAGTTTTGTTTGGAAGCATAGTTCCGAAATCCTCGAAAGAGGTGAAATGCCCACTTAGTTGTGCTTGTGCGCAATTTCCAAAAGCCAACCAGGCTACAAAAAATACCAGTATTTTTTTCACGGTCGAAATAGTTTTGAGATTTTTGATTCAAAAATCGTTCTTGAAAATCCTCTCCGTTCGATCGCTGCGCCTTCACTTAACTTCTTCCAATATGTAGGCTCAGCAACCATCTTATTTATTTCCGAAACAATTTCGGACAATTCATTATAATTGATCTGATATCCATTTACGCCATCTTTGACCAATTCTGTAATCCCTCCTACTCTTGGCACTATGGCAGGAAGGTCGTAGTGCATTCCTTCCAGAATAGTCATCCCAAAGGTCTCCACCCATTTATCGGGATGAGCAAGGTTCAAAATTAAAGAAGCATTTGCATAAAAAGAATGTACATCCCTATTTACTGGGAATATTTGAATATTCACAGGTAAGGATTCATTAGCTATAAACCGATCTACTTCGCGTTTGTCATCACTCAGTACCAATGTGAAATTCACAGCAGGCATTTGCTTGGAAAGTGTCACAAACTCAGATATACCTTTATATGGTCGCAAAGAAGCCAGCATCAATACTTCAAACGCCTTCGGGTTCTTCGTAGTATTTTTGGCTTTAGTTTCAAATTCCTTGGTGACGCAATTGTAAATGACTTGAACCTTTGCCCCTCTCAATTTAGGGTTGGTTTGTAAAAATCTGGAGACTACAATTACTTCAGAGGAAAATGTGCGAACCACCCAAAACAAAAAATTGCTTAGAAGTTTGGGGCTAATTTCATATTCATGTACATGGGTAATCACTCTTTTGCCCAACAATCTTCCCATTATAATAGCTCCAAAAGGCAGGATCGTATTGATGTAATAGATGCCATCAGCTCTCTTATTCTTTACCAAAAGTTTAATGGATAATAAGAATTGGCTGAAAAAGAAGGAGAAAAGCGTCAGGATTTTATGCTCAGATCTACGATAAAAGTTAGTCTCAGTCTCCAAATCAGATAAAAACCCTTCCGTATTACTGGTATATAACTTCACTTCAAATCCATCTTGTTTGGCAGTATTGATCACACTGGACAAGATCTGCGGACTACCTGTGAAATTATTAAGAAGGTGAAAGAATACGATCTTCTGTGGCACTGGTAGATTTTGAATTTAAAATGATAAGGAAAACAGTAATCATCAAATAAAGTGTGGTAGCATAAAATTCATGCGTAAACTGCTGTGCTATGATAAATATGTAGAAAAACATAGCTGCGTAGAACACTTTATTTCTGATGAAGAAGAGAACTGACATAAGTAGCACGGCTGCCAAATATGCCATATACCCAATGAATCCGTAGGTATAGAGAAGCATAGAAGTTCCATTTTCAATATAACCTGTGCGGTAAACAGTAGTTCTTGCAATGACATCGTCCACCATATTATTACCATGACCGATGAGGTATTCTTTCCAGCTAGAAAAGTCAAAAAAGGAAATCCTGAAAGCTTGGAGCAGGTCTGCTCGTGAATTCAGCGTATTTACGTTAAAGATTAATTTATTGATGAACTCAAAATAATAGATGTAAAATAAGGCAGCGAATACGACAGTCAGAATGAATATTTTCCTGTGCTTGAAGAATAGGATGAGGTAGAAAATCACGAATGTGTTCCTGTTGAACGTTAGCATTAGCCCAAGAATAGCTACCCAAAAGGCTAAGGAATCCAACTTACTGTCTTGCTTATTTTCCTTCTTCCAATAGTAAATCAAAAACCAGCTAATCAGCAGTGTTCCATACGATTGTACGGTAGTAGTCAATCCTTTGGCCGCATGGAGAAAGGGTAATCCCTTGTCATACATTGGATGTACATGGGAGTTCAAGCCAACCAAATAACTGCTAAACACATACAAAATACCTATGCAGATATGAAGAAATAATGCCCAATACAGGATATCCAAGAAACCTTCCTCTTCAGCAGCCAAGCCAGCAAAGAATAATCCGAGGACCGGAAAGAATATGATTAAGGAAGAATCTGGAAGGTTTAATAAATATGGAAGCAAAAAGTAAGAAGCTAACCCAACGATTGGAATAAGAAGGTTAGTAGAAATTGCCTTTCCCATAAAAATTTGATGGAATACCAGTAAGGCTAACACGCCCAGCATGGCAGCTTTGTCCAAGGGTAAACTGATCAGTTTAGAACAGGAAATTAAGAAAACGAATAGAATTAATCCCGCTTTCCCAATAGTTCGGGTGGATGAAATGGCTAACCCCTGGCTATTCACCTATCACCTCCTTGATTTGTTGTAGCTGATTAAATCTAGAATACTTTTGAATTTTTGACTTTGAGGATTCCTTTAATGCAAGAGCTCTTCCTGATGCATACAATTCCCGAATCAATTCAATTTGCTCCAAGCACTTTTCTGCTGAATTAGCAAAGAAACCTAACTCCACTTCAGTCAGCATTTGCTCCATGATGTCATGATCAGTTGAGCAAAGCAATACTGGTTTCCCCAGGGCCATGTATTCATACAATTTACTGCTTGGGATACCCTTCATGTTTCCATAGGCCATAGCCAAAAAAGCATGGGATTTCTGCAAAGCAATAATAGCTTCTTCCCTTGGCAATCTTGTAGTGACTTTGACGTAGCGTTTCAATTCCTCCGGCACCAAGCTTTCTATCCGTTTTCGTTCTTTTACATCATAGCCAGCCCCCAGGAAAATTAGCTGAAATGGTCTTCCTGCAGTATGTGCTAACTGCAAAGCAGCGATAATATTCGTTACATCCTGAGATGGATAGACAACCCCACTGTAGGTAATAGTAAATTCGTTTGCACATGGCTGAAGAGGAAGGCTTAACAATTCATCTTCAAATCCATTCTCAATAGTGAATCCTTTCTTACCGAGGAAATTTGCAATTCTTTCTGTATATAGTTGGCTTACAGAAATAATAGCAGATGCCGTTCCCACCCATTTCTTTTCATAGTTTGCTTCTACATTAGCTATCCATTTCCGCACCCCACCACCTACTTTTTGCATCTGCAATTCATTCGTACTCCAGTCGTCTCGGTAATCTGCATACCAATTGAGACCATAAGCTTTATTAAGTGAGTAACCTATTCTAAACAAGTAAAAAGGCTCACCCGAAATGATAGCAGAATGAAAAGTTTCTTCTTCAAGTCGTTTGCTTAGAAAAGGTAAGAAATTTGAAAAAGAGGTGAATTTCAAGGTGAAACGCGCTAAGAAGACATCTAAGAGTTTTACCAGCAAAAAGAGTGGACGAAATACAGATTCGCCAAAAGCTAAATACGCTTTGTCCAATATACCCGGCCGAAAAGGAAGGTAATAAACCTCATGCGTATCAAATACCTCATGCCTTACCCTATCTCCAAGTCTAACCTTTGTATCCTGATGTGAACGGGTTTCGGAAGTCCACTCTCTAGTAACGACGGTAGGATAATAGCCAAGCCGATGCATGTTGCGAGCCCAAAAAGTAATACGCTGAGAGGGTGTCAGCGTACAGGGTGAAAAATAATTGGAAATTAGAAGTACCTTCTTCAATCCAGCTTATTTGAAAGAGTGAATGAATTAGATAGTAAATGGTTAACAAGCTGCGTATGATTATGCTGTGCTGAATAATGCTGTACCCAAAATGACCTTATGTTATTTCTAAAGTGTTCATCTTTTGTAATCCCACTGAGTAAAAACTCATCAAGTTTGGCAGCTATCACTTTGGCTGATAATCCATCCTCTATCAATACACCTGTTTCAGGTTGTACTATCTCTGGAATTCCCCCGACTGCATTAGCAAAAACAGGAATTCCAAAGGAAACGGCCTCCATTATAGTGACAGGAATGCCTTCATAGGAGCTTAAGTTAATAAATACATCCACAGAATGTGAAGCATAAAAGTCATGCAATTCCTCATTTAGTACTTTCCCTTTCCAATTGGTTTTAAGGTCATTTCTAAGTACTGGGAGTCTATTTTTCAAGTTAGTTATCGCTTCACTAGTTCCTCCAAAATGAGACCAATGGATGGGAAGTTTAGAATGGTTCAGCACCTCAGCGATTAGGTCTACCCTTTTGAGGGGGATTAAACTGGAACAGGTAACCACATGAAAATGGGTAGGAAAATCTACTAGACTAGTATACCCGAAGTTATCCACCCCAAGCTTGAATAGCTTCATTTTGGAAGCATTAATAGGTGAAAGTGCTTTGGCATAGTTTAGCCCATGCTCAGAAATAAAAAGCAATGAAGAAGCAGCGTCATACACCGATTTCCTAAAAGCCACTTCCCCAGATTCCTGACGTTCATTGTATAAATCACCGCCATGGCTTTTTACAATTAGCTTTATTTCAGGATTCTCTTTTCTTAATTGAGAAGCTGCAAAGGCATTAGTATCCATCCAATAGGAATAAAGAACAAACTCATCAACCGAATTCAATTCCTTAGAAATAATTGATTTTAGAAGAAGTGAATAGGGAATATGGTAAGTGAAATACTTTAATAATTTCCAATTCCAATTGGAGTTTTTTAATTCTGATACTAGTAATGGAAGTGTTAAAAAAAGACTCCTGAAAAAAGCAAAAGCAACCTTCTTCACTGACTTAGGGTTTTTTACTATTCTAATAGCAACATTGTCTCCTGTAGGTCTGGGCTCTGTAAAATCCCTTACAGAGGTTGGGATAATAATTACTTGATCGAAGGCTTTTTGTAGGTAAGTCAGTTCCGTAGCCAGAAATTCTTCACCGGATTCAAAAGGGAATTTCTGTGTAAGTAAAATCAAGGTTTTTGACTTCAATCCCCTACTGCGTTAAGTATTTCTTTCATTTTTACCGAAAAATCCAAATTTTGCCAGGCAAACTTTCTGAGTTGATTTGGAGAATATGAAAGGCAGTCTGGATTGAAATTTCTAAAGAAATCCGTTAAATCATTGATGTTTTCACGATTTGGAAGCTGTGTCCGGAAAGGAGTATTGGGAGGAAAATCAGGATCATCTCCTACCCCTATAAAAGGAATCCCTGCCGCACAATATTCTCTTGATTTCAGTTCGGAGGCGGAGTTGAGATTCTTCCTAAACAATGCCAGAGAACCAACCGCCAGATGAGCAGCTTCATATTCCTGGTATAGATTTTCTCCATCTAGAAATCCTAAAAACTGTATATACTTTTGCATGGACAATTCCTCTACCAATTCTTGGAGGCTAGTCAATACGGCTCCATTGCCCACAATTTTTAAATGAATTTTTAGGCGATAATCCTCAGAGTTGAAAATCGCCATGGCTTTTATCAATCGATCTACTCCATGCCAATAATTCAGCGAAGCGACACATACCAAATTCAAGCAGGTTCCGTCGAATAAAGGAGCTTGCTTTCTCTCCTGAATGGCAGCCACATTAATTCCATTCCCAACCAGCAATGTTCTTTTGTGATTCCCTAAAGCAAACCAACTACCTTCTTGGGCATATTGCAGTATTTTGGTTGAAAACCAAAAAGGTACTGGACCTGATAGTGCCAGGTAGCTCACATCTTTAAATTTTCTTAGCCAGCTAGTATTTGTATTGTAAAGCTCCTTAAAGGCAACCACATTTGGAGTTGGAATGTCTAGAATGACTTTTTTGCCACGAGATTTGGCTCTGATCAGTGCTGGAATCAAATAAAAATTATACTGACAAAGCGAGCGAATAATTAATACTTCGCCATCAAAACTGTCTATAGCTTCTACAAATTGGGCTAAAAACCCTGGATTAGTATCCTTGATCACCAGTTCAGAGATATACCCAGATTGTTCAACTCCTTGTAAAGTCCCTACTATCTTTTTATAAACACCTGGACTTTTATCCTTGTCTAAGGATACTAGGTAACTAATCTTTTTCTTTTGAACTATCGCTATCATTTGATTGGCATATCCCTAGTCATTATCAGGAATTACTCATTCGTTTGGTTACCAATCCTTTCAAAAACAAAAACTCACGCTTGAAAATCAGAATTGAAACCAACACGAAAAAACCAAAGGTTCCAAGCTTGATAAGAATAGCGTTAATTACGGAAGTATTAGTAGAAAAGTAAAATCCTAGATAAGCTACAAGAAATAAAAGGACCATAAATCCAAAAGCCCTGGTGAAATCATAAGGTATAGGATATGATTTCTGAGAGAAATAAAACACAAAAACAGGTGTCAAAAACTGAGAAATACAAACGGCAAGAGCAGCTCCATAAACTCCATAATTAGGAATCAGGTAAATATTGAGCAAGATTAAAATGACTGAAGAAACTGAATATACAATCCCTAGGGGAGCCGTTTTTTTGCTAATTGCTGAACCCAAATCCGCAATATTAGTAAGGCCTGCAAATAAGCTACTAAACACCAAAATACTGGCGATCGTCGCTGCTCCATAGTAAGCTGGGGTAGCAATAATCATCAGTGCCTCCAGCGAAAACAAGGAAGCCATCAAGGTGATAGACCCTATAAATAGCAAGTAAGCCAGAAGTATTTTTCCATAGGTAGCCTTTGCATTATCCTGGTGAATGATGGAAAATGCAAAAGGAGACCAAGCTTGTTGAAAAGCATTGACCACGATACCACTGAATCCAGCAATAGCGAATGCTATTTGAAAAAGTCCCAAGTCTTCATCAGAAACTTTTCCATTTAGGAAAAAAATAGCTGAAAGATTAATAATCCAAATTGATAAACTCGCCGGAAGAAAAGGCAAGCTATACTTTATCATTTTTCCCAAAAGGCTAAAATCTGAAAGCTTTATTTGCTGTAGCCAACGTTTCAAATAGTATAATGACAAGGGAACCATTAGAAGGAAGGCTACCAGCCGGGCGATGAAAGCTCCTTTCAACCCTTGATTTAGCACTAGTACGAAGACCACATTTGCAATAATCAAAAATAAGGCTTGTAAAAAGGTCAGTAAAACCGTGCTCTTAGGTTTCTTTTCAAATCTTAATACTTTGGTAGCGACCACAGTGGCCACAGAAACAGGCAATGAAAAAGCTAGGACTTGAATGTATTGTATGGATTCGTCGGAATTGTAAGCAATAAACTGAGACCAAAAAGGAGCCGTAAAAAAGAAAAAAACGGCAAAAACTATTGATATCATCAAGTAAAACCAAAACCAGGTACTAATGATCTTCTTTCTGTAGCCGACCTCCTCAGTATCATAGAACCAACGTGCTGTGGAATTATCTAGGCTTAGGATCAAAACCAAGGCAATCAGAGAGTAAGCATTATTTACCAATCCAAAAACCCCATAATCTTCAGGAGAATACACTCGTGTATAAAGAGGTGTAAGCACTACACCCATTACCCGAGTAGCAATTCCAGCAAGACCATAAATCATGCTGTCTGATGCCAAATTCTTGATGTTTTTGATGACCGTCATCAGGCGATGTAGAGATCACGGTAATAGTCCCGGATCTGCTCTTCCTTGAAAAGTAAGCTGATTGTTGAGCGATTGTTTTCTACATCTTCAGGTGAAAGGGGATTCAGTAAATCATCCCTTGTCATTTGGTTGTAATCAAAAACTTTGATTTTGGAGTTTGTCAACTCTATATAAATAGGGTTTTCAGGGTTGAGGAATACTTTTACCCCCATAAAAATGAGTCCTAGAATATTACCAAAAGCCTGTTGAATTTTATGGTTGAAAATAGCTACTGATGCCTCAGCGAGCTTCTGGTAGTATTTTTCACGAGGGATAAAATCCTCAAGAGTTTCGAAATTATCTCCAAAATATTCCCTTCCTAGAGACTTTACAGCCGATATGAAGGTAGGGTTACCATAAGACAAGGGGCTAAAAATGGTTACCTCATTTTCAGGCAAAAGATGGTGGATTTTATGGTACACATCCAAATGATTGTTTTCTGGGGAACCGGAATGGCCAACCATTATTTTTCTTCCCAAAACTGGTCTATTTTTCAAATATTCCTCCGAAAACATTTCCTGCAAGGAAAGAAAGGCGAATTTTATCCATTTCGCTTTTACACCTAAGACTGACTCTGCTTCCTCCACATCTTTTTCAAAAATCGATGCGACGAAATCAAAATTAGAAAATGACTTTTCGAAAGTATACTTATTAGGCTTCCCTATCGCCTGAAGTACTCTATGGTGAAATGATTGCTTCCACGCTTGGACGGTTTTCTCAGGGGGCAAAGCAGCCAGCGTAGTGCTGGTGTAAGCTTTAGTGAGAAAGCTGGGATGCTTATACAAATCTCCACTCCAAATAATCCAAATCAATTTAGCCTGACTCAAATCTTGCTTTCGACCCATTAAAAAATGTCCGATAAATGGGGTATGGTAATTTACAATGACGCGTTTGAAAGAAGATAAATCCAATAATACCGGAGCTTTTATTAGATTTTTGCTTTCTATTATTGCTATATCAGAATTTGTAAATCTTGTTGGTTTGGTGATATCATCTACAATTACCAAATATTTATTAAGGCCTGGAAACAAATTTTCCGATCGCTTAATAATCCATTCTGTATATGGAGAATCTGGTAGAAAGACGAGGTTTTCAATGCTCATATTCTGATACTATATCCAATAAAGTTTGGGAAATATGGTCTACCTGCGCTAAGGTCAATTCCATATAAAAAGGTAGACGAATGAGTCTTTGAGAAAATAAATCAGCAAAAGGCAGTTCTCTACCATCATGGCATTCATGGAAAAATTCGCTTTTATGCAAACTTAAGTAATGAAATACAGCCAAAATCCCTGACTCTTTAATCCTCTTTAATATGTAATCACGCTGAACTTCATCTCTAGCAACGAGATAATACATATGCCCATTATTCTCAGCATAGCTAGGAATAGTTGGGGTTTTTATTCCAGAAGAATCTAGTTTACCTTTAAAATTTGAATCGTATTGATTCCAAATCTGAACGCGTTTATGCTGAATTTCTGCCACATGCTCTAGTTGTGCCCAAAGGAAAGCAGCTGTAATCTCAGAAGGCAAAAAGGAAGAACCAATATCCACCCATCCATATTTATTGATTTCTCCTCGGAAAAAAGAAGCTCTATTTGTCCCTTTTTCCCAGATAATTTCTGCACGGCTAACAAATTGCTCGTCATTTATAGCAAGCAGTCCACCTTCCCCTGATGAGATGTTTTTTGTTTCATGAAAGGAAAACGTAGCTAAATGGCCTATAGAACCTAAGGGATATCTTTTCCCACTTTTGGAAGTGTAAAATGAATCTATGGCTTGAGCTGCATCCTCGATCACAAAGAGATTATGTGCCTCAGCTAGCTCCATGATCATATCCATATCACAGGCAACTCCGGCATAATGAACAGGGACAATAGCTTTAGTTTTGTCTGTGATTAGTGCTTTCAATGTACTTTCATCCATTCCTGGATGGTCAGTTCTACTGTCAGCAAATACAATTTTAGCTCCTCTGAGCACAAAGGCGTTTGCAGTAGAGACAAACGTATAACTCGGGATAATCACTTCATCACCATGCTCAATTCCAATTAGAATAGCAGCCATCTCCAAAGCATCTGTGCAGGAGGTCGTCAGCAGTGTTTTCTTAATTTGGTATTTTTCTTCAAAAAAACTTTGGGCTAAACGAGTGTATTTCCCATTGCCAGAAAGTTTGCCTGACGCTACCGCATCTTCAATATAGGCCAGTTCTAGCCCAGTTATATACGGTTTGTTGAAAGGAATCATATTCAATTCGGAGTGAATTTAGCCTTCTCAGGAAGTAATAATTTGATAAAAGTTATTCCCGGTTCGGAATATCCAGTGAAGTTATGGTTTGCCACATGGGCAGAACCACTTGCTCCACTAATTATTCCATTAGAGTCAGAGACTGTAG
Organism: Algoriphagus winogradskyi; assembly: GCF_900182815.1. Classification (GTDB taxonomy): domain Bacteria; phylum Bacteroidota; class Bacteroidia; order Cytophagales; family Cyclobacteriaceae; genus Algoriphagus; species Algoriphagus winogradskyi. The sequence continues at coordinate 104,374 of NZ_FXUA01000003.1, forward strand.
TTAATCCCAGGTTTAACTTTTTGCATACGCTCTGATTCATTTTGACGAAAAAGGATGCTTGGTCAATTCACTCGCTGCCAAAGGATGATAATCACCTTTCAGCCCAATTGGATCCATGTGTCTAATGTCGTGAACGATTTCAATACTTGGTCTTGCTTCTTCCAAACCAAATCCATTTCCATCTAAAATATGCTGGTAGCTATGGGTATGCAGTTCTGTAAATCCATCTGAAAATTCAATTTCATTACCTTCCATAGTCAAGGAGCGATAAGTTCTACCACCTCTTGCCTTCACAGCTTCTGGTAAAGTGTCTGCATTAATACTTAGAAACCAACGCACGCGAGCTTTTTCCAGCTCAAAATACCCTGAGGCACGATCATGGGTATGGATATGTACTACATTTTTTTTCACTTTCCCAAAAACCCAGGTGAGCATATCGTAAAAATGAACGCCAATATTAGTAGCTATGCCTCCGGATTTACTTATGTCCCCCTTCCAAGAAGTATAATACCAATGGCCTCTGGAAGTAATGTACGCAAGATCAATATCATAAATCTTATCCTTCGGTCCCTCTTCTACTTTTTTCTTTAACGCGATTATCGAAGGGTGTAATCTTAGTTGAAGGATATTGTAGACTTTAGTACCATGCTCCTCTTCTACCCTGGACAGTGCTTCTATATTCCAAGGGTTAAGAACTAAAGGCTTTTCGCAAATAACATTTGCTCCCACTCGCAATCCAAAACGAATATGAGAATCGTGAAGGTAATTTGGCGAGCAGATACTCACAAAATCTATATTCTTTTCTGTTCGCTTTAATTTTTCAACATGACGGTCAAACCTCTCAAATTCTGTGAAAAAATCTGCGTCTGGAAAATGGCTGTCCATTACTCCTACGCTGTCAAACTTGTCATACGCAGCCAAAAGTACGTTTCCTGTATCTTTTATGGCTTTCATATGCCGTGGAGCTATGTATCCTGCTGCTCCTATCAATGCAAAATTATTCATAGTTACTGTTTTGTTACTTTGTTATTTTGAAGCAAATAGCGATCTCCTGTCTCTTCACATACAGCTTCACCTTGTGCATTAAATAGTAATTTGGACCCAAATTCACTCATCCAACCTATTTGTTTTGCTGGATTACCTACCACTAATGCAAAATCAGGCACATTCTTGGTGATTACCGAACCCGCTCCTATAAAGGCAAAAGACCCAATATTATGTCCGCAGACGATAGTAGCATTCGCTCCTATACTTGCGCCTTTCCCCACATGGGTTTTTGCGTATTCAGACTTTCTGTTCACTGCACTTCTCGGATTGATCACATTGGTAAAAACCATTGAAGGACCTAGAAATACATCGTCGTCACAGGTGACACCTGTATAAACAGACACATTGTTTTGGATCTTCACGTTATTTCCCAAAACTACGCCTGGCGATACCACTACATTCTGACCAATGTTGCATCGTTCGCCTATTTTACAATTTGGCATCACATGAGAAAAATGCCAAATTTTCGTACCAGCTCCGATTTCGCATCCTTCATCTATGTAGGCACTTTCATGTGCGAAGTAATCTTTCATTTAATACTTATTTTATGGGTAAGAGAACCTTCAAAGAAATCGATCAATCGGAATATCTACTGATTCGATTAAAGGTGTCTTCATAACTATTTAAAAAAGGAATTTATGGATTCTATTATATACTCCTGATCTTCAACCTTCATCTCTGTATGAATGGGCAGGGAAAGTACCATTTCGCATAGAGCTTCTGCTACGGGAAAATCTCCTTTTTGATATCCCAAATTCAAGTAGGCTTCCTGCTGGTGCAAGGGCAGCGGATAATAAACCATGGAAGGGACTCCCTTTTCGGCTAAATAGCTTTTCAATTCATCTCTGCTCACTCCTTCTACTTGTATGGTATACTGATGGAAAGCATGCGTGGAATTCACTGCTCTTTTAGGAATCCTTATATGAGGATGGTCTGTAAATGCACTGTCATATCGAGCTGCAACTTCATTTCTGGAGGCAGAATATCGATCCAAGTGTTGCAGTTTTACATTTAAAATAGCCGCCTGCAGGGTATCCAATCTAGAATTTACGCCTACTATGTGATGGTGGTACTTTTTCTGCTGCCCATGATTAGCGATCATTCTCAGCTTCTCAGCCAATTTCCCGTCATTGGTAAACATTGCTCCGCCGTCTCCATAGCATCCCAAGTTTTTAGATGGAAAAAATGAAGTCGTGCCTACATCTCCCATCGTACCAGCCTGTTTTACTGTTCCATCTGAGAAGCTGTAATTGGCTCCGATGGCCTGAGCAGTATCTTCAATGACTTTGATATTATGCTTTTTGGCTACAGCCAAAATAGCTTCCATGTTGGAGCATTGACCATATAGGTGAACTGGGACTATCCCGGCAGTTTTCGAAGTTATTTTTGATTCCAGTTGAGTAATATCAAGTTCAAAAGTGGAATCAATCACATCAATGAATACAGGTACCAAACCTAGTAAAGCAATCACTTCCGCCGTTGCAACGTAGGTAAATGCAGGAACGATTACCTCCTGCCCTGGCTGGAAACCAAGACCCATCATTGCTATTTGCAGGGCATCTGTACCATTGCCACAAGTGACTACATACTTAGCACCGGTATAACTGGCTAAGGCATCTGAAAACTCTTTTACCTTTGGGCCATTTATAAAGGAGGTAGTATCAATTACACCTTGAATAGCCTGATCCACTTCAGTCTTGATTGCCTCGTATTGAGACTTCAAGTCTACCATTTGAATAGAACGCATACTTATTTACTGACTAATTTGGGTAAGAAGGACTCGATATATGGCATATAAAACACCCACCAAAAACCCAAGGAACATACTAAATACAATTATCAAGGGCTTATTTGGTTTACTAGGTCCTAAAGGGACGCTTGCCTTTTCCATTATTGTAAAGACTGGAGTTTCTCTTTTGAGTTGTATGGTCGATTGCTCAAGCTCTTGCTTCAGGGTGTTGTAAATATTAAAAGTAAGGTTGAACTCCAGCTGCAATTGCTCTTCTTTTGTCATTGCTCGTCTAGAAATCATTCCTTGATTTGAGTCTCTATAGGATGCTAGTTTTAATTGTGCCTCTTGGAATTTAACCTGTGCTTCATCTACTCGATCCTCAACGAATTCTAAGTTTATTTTTTGCTTTACCGTTTTATAATTGGTCACATACTCAATAAGCCGCTCCAGCACCAGTGCATTTACCTCTGCTGAAATTAGAGGCTCAGGCATTGATACATCTAACTGGATCAGTTTAATCTCATTTTCTATAGTAATTCTTTCTTTCAACTGCTTCAAAACATAATTTTCCTGTGATGTCACAGAAACATAGCCTAGTTCCACAGCTTCAGAATCAGTAGTAATTGGGCTAGCTCGGCTTATTTCATTAGATGAAAAAAGACCAATTATTCTTGCTGGAATGCTGAATACAAAATCAATCGTTTTTTTAACAATATTTCCTGGCCTTTCTTCAGCATAATATTCCTCCAAAGTCATTTCCTTGCCTTTAGTTTGAAAGAAAAATTTCTCCTTCATGATACTCAGCAGAAAATCCCTACTATGGATGACATCAGGGAATAATTCGGAACTCAACATGGTTTGGTCTCCTTGCATTTGAGGAAGTGAAATTCCTGCAAGACCTGCCAGAGCCCCCATTTGCCCAAATTGTCCTGAATTTTCATTTTCCTCAAGAATCACGAGGGACGAGGAAGTGAATTCTTTTGGACTAGTCGTAGCTATGAGCAAACCTAAGATTAGTCCTGCCAAGGTGAATACAAGTAATCTCTTTTTGAAAGAGAGTATTTTTTGGATTAACTCAATATAATTCAGTTCCACTTTTGACTGCTCATTTGTAGGCATTAGAAACTTCTATTGGTAAATATTAAATTTAAATTTACTAAAATCATGATGACAATGGTTGTGCAGGAATCCCAACAAGCACAGAAGACTTCAAAAGTGTTTTGGTGACAACAGCTCCAGCTCCTACTATCATTTCATCACCTAGCTCAACTCCTGGAAGTATTACGGCTCCGGCACCTATCCTACACCTTTTGCCAATTTTGGATGCACCCAAAAGCATAGCACCCGGTCCTATTTCGCTAAAATCCCCCACAGAACATTCATGATGTACATTCGCTCGGGTATTAATCAAAACGCCCTTTCCAATGGTAGTCTCAGGACCGATAAAACTAAAAGGCATAGCATCAAAACTTGTGGAATCTCCAGATTCATTAGTAATTACGTTTTGGATTCCAAAAGCGCTACCACCTAGTGAAGTTAATAGTAGAAATAATTTTTCTCTATGAACTGGATTTCCGACTCCCAGCACAAATCTAGGATCTTCACTTAAGCTTTGTTCTAATTCAACCAGATTAAAAATTCCCTGACTTGGTAGTTCGCTATTTTCAAACTTGCTGGCGTCTTGATCAAAAAATATGATCTCAGCAGCAGGCATGCCACTATTAATCAGCACATGATGTACTTCCAAACCATGTCCACCTGCTCCAGCAATTATCATTTTCTATTATTCCTTAAAACATAGCAATGCCCTTGAGTATAAACCCAAGGGCAAAAAGTACTACTTAGAACCAATCCCGTAAGTATCAAAACCAAGGGTTCCCAAATATTTCTTATCGTAAATATTTCGGCCATCGAATATCACTTTGTTCTTCAATAGTCTACCTACAACATCCCAACTAGGAATACGGAATTCCGACCATTCCGTAACCAAAAGAAGTGCATCAGCATCCACCAAAGCTTCATAAGCATCTTTACAATAGGTTACCTTATCGAAGATGTAATGTTCCTTTGCCTCTTCCATGGCAATTGGATCATAGGCTTTCACCGTAGCGCCTGCAGCTCTCAACTCATCGATGATCACTCCAGCAGGCGCTTCACGCATATCATCTGTATTTGGCTTGAAGCTTAGTCCCCACATCGCAAAGGTCATTCCTGATAAATCCTCTCCGAAGTGAGCTTTTACTTTTTTGGAAAGCACATATTTCTGATCGTCGTTTACATCCTCCACAGCTTGGAGAACTCTCAGGTCATAGCCATACTGCTTAGCTGTTTTGATGATCGCTTTTACATCCTTTGGAAAGCAAGACCCACCGTATCCCACTCCTGGGTAGATGAATTTGTTGCCTATTCTTGGGTCAGATCCAATTCCCTTTCTCACCATGTTGGCATCGGCTCCAACCAATTCACATAGGTTGGCTATATCATTCATAAAGGAAATTTTGGTAGCCAGCATGGCGTTGGCGGCATACTTGGTCATTTCAGCGGAAGGAATATCCATGTAAATAATTCGCTCTCCGCTGAGTTGGAATGGCTTGTATAGACGCTTCATAATCTCTTCAGCTCTTTCGTCATCCACTCCAATTACAATTCTATCCGGCTTCAGAAAGTCTTCCACTGCAGCTCCTTCCTTCAGGAATTCAGGATTGGAAGCTACTGCAAAAGGAAGATCCGAAGATCTCTTATCTAGCGCTGCTTTAATCGCTGCACGAACTTTCTCACCGGTAGTTACCGGCACAGTGCTTTTGGTAGCCACTACAATGTAATCACTCATTTTAGTACCAATCTCATCTGCCACAGCCAGTACGTATTTCAAATCCGCAGATCCATCCTCGCCAGGAGGAGTCCCAACAGCAATGAAAGCTACAGATGCACCTTGGATTGCCTCACCCAAATCTGTGCTAAATTTAAGCCTGCCACTCTTATAATTACGGACTACTACTTCTTCGAGACCAGGCTCATAAATCGGCATAATGCCGTTTTTGAGGTTATCAATTTTCTTCTGATCGATATCGACACAGGTGACTTCAATCCCAACATCAGCAAAACATGCTCCTGAAACCAAGCCTACATACCCGGTTCCTACTACTGCAATTTTCATATATGTTAATAAGTTTTAACTAACTACGGTTTGTTGTTATTGACTATTGTTTGAACTAAAATTGCCACTGTGGCTAGACTTGATGCTAACCCAATCCATGTTGCCGGCCCCATTCTGGTTCGAATTGGTTTTTTGGGCACTACTATTTCTGCTCCAGGCTCTAGTTCAGGATAAAATTTAAGACCTAAAAAGTTGTTGGTTTTTTTAGCGTCCCCATTTGCATAGACTACATAAGTCTTACCACGTCTAGCATCTTCGGTGAAACCGCCCGCTTTAGAAATGTATTTTTTCAACTTACTTTTCTTCATAAACCTAGTAGTAGTAGGCAATAAAACTTCCCCTACCATACGGACGGTTTGTAATTCCTTTGGAATTTGAATTATATCACCTTCGAGCAGGATCAAATCCTCTTCAGATCCAGGGTTATTTAAAATAAACTCAAGATCAATTCCCACAAAGTCCTGCTCCTTCAATCTCATAGAAGTAATGGTGGAGTCTTGTCTTAGGGTATCAAAAGCGGGAGTAATTTCAAAAAGCCTTCTTTTCTGCTCAGCTTGCTCCCTTTCAAACTTCTCCAATTCATTCTGAGCGAGTTTTGTGTCAATCCTCTCAAACAAAAGTTCTTCGGCTTCATTTGTATTTCTATTTGTTTCAGGATCTAAATTCGACCGTATTTCTTTCAGCGCCTCACTTCTTAACTCTTCCTCTGTAGGACCTTTGAAATATACTGTACGGCGAATTAGACTTGCTCCTTTAGGATAGGCATACTGGGTAATACCACCAGCGCGCATAATAACATCCGAGATTCTCTCATTCGCAGCTGATATCGCGAAATCTCCGGGATATATAACTTCTCCTTGAATTGTGATCAATTGCTCTCTTTCAAACCCTGGACTTCTTCTAATAAAGACGTGGTCAAAAGGTTGAAGTGGCTGGTTTCGCTCTTCTTCTGTTAACTCCAAATTAGGGTCTATCGACATAGTCTCAATCTGGGCTAATTTGCCAGATGCTGCATCTCTTACTCTGCGAGCTATCTCAATAGACGAGTTTGTAGCTGACTCCAACAATCCTCCTGATCTAATGATAAGATCTCCGACTGTCATATCTGTGGCATAGGGATAAGTACCTGGATAGTTAATTTCCCCGGATATTTTCACATAATATTCCTCCTGCACATCGTATCTGCTCGGCACGAATAAAAGATCTTCATTTTTCAAAGCGATATCCTCAGCCGTTCCGTTTAATATGCCTTTCAGGTCTAGTGGCTCAGCAGCGAGTGTCAAATCTGCACTTGTACGGTATAAGGTAGCTCTTGTAGCAAATGCTTCTGGTTTAAGCCCTTGTGCTTTTTCAACTAATCCTTTTACAGTAAGTCCGCCTTCATCCAATGAATACTCTCCTGGACGAGTGACCGAACCCGTAACTTGAACTCGATTTGAGAATCTTTCTAATGCTTCTCCGATTAAAATTTCATCGCCATCCTTCAAGGAAAATGATCCAAATTCGCTGGAGGGCACATCAACTACCTTACGTTGATTATTTTCAATACGTCTAACAGTTACTCTATCCTGATAAGCCAAACTTGTAAAACCACCTGTATAGATATAAAGATCTTCCAGTGATTCACTAGGTTTCACTTCAAAAAGACCTTCTCTACGAACCGGACCAACGATTTCTATCCTTGTTCCTACAGGTGGAACGATCACAACGTCATTATCCTGAAGCGTAATATTTGAACTTTGAACGCCTTTGGAGAGGAATTCATAAATATCTACTGTGGCGACAAGTCTGCTATCCCTGTACACCTGCACATTTCTAAAAGCCCCATTTTCATTAGGTCCACCAGCTGCATACAAGCCATTAAAAACTGTAGCAAATGAAGGAAGGGTATAAGTACCTGGCTTTGTCAACTCTCCTACCATTGAAACCTTAATGGATCTGATATTTCCTAACCTCAATTGAATGAATGTATTTGGGTTAGAACCATTCAGACCCGAGTATATTCGACCCAATGCGGTTTTGATTCTTCCTATTGCTGCTTCGATAGTTGATCCCCCCACCTGAATTGGCCCCACATTTGGAACAAATACTCTTCCTTCTGGATTGACGTTCAAATCATAAGACTGTTGGGAGGCACCATATACATCAAGTAACAACTGATCCCCTGAGCCTATCACATAAGATTGTGGGGTAGGAATATTTAAACTTGGGTTGAAATTCAAATCTCGGTTGTGAAACAACTTGTAGCCGAAAATCTTCTTCTGCTTCACAGTCAGATCATAGTAGGGATCGGATCTACGAATAGAATCAAACATATCAAGTTCCGAATACCCATTGACAATTCTACCGGAAGTAGCATCCTGCCCTACTCCATCAGACATAACTGACATTTGCAGCTCAGAGATACGCTTACTTAATTTGGCAGCCTCCAAAGCAGGCATACCTCTTTCTCGAGCTAAGGCTGTTAACTGATTTGTGGTAAGTCCATTTGCTTCAGCTCTTTTAATGATTTGCTCGATCTGAGCATCAGACAAATCATCTACTTTTAGATTTTGAATATCAGAGAGACTTTGACTTTGTGCAACAAAAGCCATCATCAAAAAGGCCAACATCAGTAGGCAATTCTTACAATTTATCAACGTAGTGTATTTTTTCAATTGTATAATTTTCGCGTCCAAATTCAATTTAAACCAAGTAATCCAAACCCTAATTTCTGATTTTTAATCAATTTACAAGCTATTTCGCACAGCTTCGCCCTTTCAGTCACAAAAGCGCCTATCACAAAATTTACTCTATAAACTCGAGCTCCCTAAGCCCCTACCTCTTTGTCGAACAATACCAAGCCCGTAGAGACCATCCTATCAGATAGCAAGGTCAATACCACTTTTCGTTCTATCATTTCCTCTATCTTATTCGAGAGGTTCAAAATGTAGCTCTCGTTAAGATTATCTCCGGTGACTACTACATCTATTTTTCCTGAGTCTATGCCTTTAGATAGATCCCCAACTAGGATTACTTGACTCACCTCTCCCATTCTCTCCAGAATTTGCTCGAGCAACTTGTCCAAACCTAGATATTTACGAATGATATCTTGTATGTTAGAGAAAAAGGGATGAGTAACATTTGCCTTGTAGGCAATTTTATTTTTATCTGATTCCTTTACTAAAATACCTGCTTGTGTTAGGTTATTCAATTCCTTGCGAATTGCATTGGTCGACTCACCAAACTCGTCAGCCAAACCTCGCAAATGACTTTGTGTTTTGGAGTTAACAAAAAACTTAACAAGTAACCTCAACCTTGTTTTTGAGGTAATTAAGGATTCAAGCATAAAAATTCACTTCAATAGTGAGTAACAAAGGTACTCAATCGATTGAAATGGAAAAACAAAAGACTGGTTTTTGAAGTCAAACTAAGAACTTTTAACTAATTTCTTTTTTTATGATTATCAGCAATAATGCCAGTCGCCTGATAGTCTTTGCATATCAGATTGGAAGACAGAAGTAGCACAATCCCTAAGATTAACTACTCCTACCTTTCTTTTCCCTCCTTATTGGAATAGAAGCGGAGATACATATTGCTTTTTATCATTCTCATCCCCCATAGATATTATCAGGCTTTCTTTTGAAAAGATTGCGCAACAAACTTCCTGTCAAAGCGCTAAAAGCACCCAGTAAAAATCCGAGTATACCTGTGAGAGCCAAAAGTGGCATTTCAGAACCAAACCCCATTAATTCGCCCATTTTATCAGGCAATGAACTACCTGAAAAAGTACTGATATAGATACTTTGACCTAGCCACGCTAAGCCCATGCCTAAGCCACCTGCAAAAAAAGCCGCTACGCCGCCATTATCAATTAAAGCTGCAAAAATTGCTATGATAATCATTACAGACCAGTAAGGCAGAAAGGGGTTGAAAATGAGGACAAGTACAGCCGTGAGAAAAGTAAATAGTATAAATTTCATGTGTTTATAATTTGTCTTTTAATAGTCACATGGAATCTCGCTGGGTTTATAATTATCCTAGTGAGAGTCGTTTGCGACCTACTCAATTTTATAGCGCTTAGTTTAAATTAGTTTTGAATAATAGGCCATCTACTTGATCAGGTGTTCTCAGGTCAAAGTTTAGGTATTCACCATTTGCCCAGATGGGGATGAAATTGCTATAAAATTTACTTCCAGGATTTCCGGATTGACCACCTGGATAAACACCAAATGCTTTGACTTCTGGTCCTAATTCCACGACCATTCTCCAGCTTGCACCTGATCTACCACTTGTAGCATTCAAAATTCCAGCACCCCCTCCTGTGTAGACATTTTCCACAGAAAATGAATTAAACTGGGGAACAAGATGCTGAATCTTGGTTCTTTTATAATTAGCCCAGGAGAAATCCCCCTCCTCTTCTTCCCATTTTGTCATGACTTCTAGCAATCCTTTGAAACCGAATTTGATGTGGGTTGCTGCAGTCTCCCTTTCAGAGGTCTTCTTATGGTCAAACACTTCACTATTCGGCTCATTTTTCATAAATAATACCGTTTGATAATAGCTTGGAAGTACAACAGGTGCTAAATTTTCTGACAAGTCCTTCCATATCTGACTGTAAGTTTCTCGCCACCAGATATAGAATAAAGTTGGTGCTTTCTGATTTGGATCTGCATAAAAATCCCATTGCTTCAAAATAGAAATGTATTTTTTTGCGGCAGCGTCATTTTCAACATCACTCCCAAGTAAGTCCAACATAATCGGTAGGGCTTCGGAAGCGTGTAGATAAAAATCATCAAACTGTAGCCCTTGCATATCCTCCACAGTAATATTACTCATTTCAGATAGTCTGTTGTTGAGTCTGCGATTTCGATAAAATTCGTAGCTATTATCAAAAACATAGTACGGATACGTTGAATCCGTAGGATGCTGGTTAGCTGAGCTAACAAAACCGCGAGAAGGATTTAATGTACTTGCATTTTGTTCATTCGGAATATATCCTTGCCATTCCATTTGCGGGTCTGCTCCATCCATAAAGAATTTTCCTTGCCCTTTCCATTTCAAAGGGAATTTACCCTGAATCCTCATAGCTATATCACCACTTTTGGATGCGAAGACAAAATTTTGAGCGGGAGCAGTGAAATTATCTAGGGCAACATTATAGTCATCATGGTTTTTTGCTGTATTTAACTTTAAGAAAGTTTTTTGCTCATTTGATCCTTCATGTACATTCCATTTTAAGGCGAAATTGACATCTTGACGGTTGGAATTGAAGGTCTTATCATACACCACAGGTCCATAATGGGTATAAACTACAGTGTCTATTAAAGCAGGCTCACCTTTTACTTTAATTTCTTCTATTCTAAAAGTAGTCTGCTCCCACCTTTCGCCGTATCGGTAGGCTTTTCTAGCTTTATCCTGAAAAGTAATTTTATACCAATCACGTGTATCGCGAGTTGCATTGGTGACACCCCAAGCAATATTTTCATTAAACCCGGAAATAACACCTAAGGCACCGGGAAGAGTGGCTCCTTTCACTGAGTGATTAGGTGTGGTCAATTGCATGGAGTACCAAAGCGAAGGAAGATTTAAACTCAGGTGGGGATCATTGGCTAAAATTGGATTACCACTTTTCGTTTTCGAACCAGATACTGCCCAATTATTAGAACCTGTACCTTCTTCTGGTTGTGGTAAAGGATCAATGACTAGTTGATCGTTAGGGTAATTAATACTATCTGGCCGGGTAACTTCGAGAGACTTAAAGTCCCACTTGTGTCCTGCTTCAATGATGGGTTCCACACCAATTGGATATTCTGGATATAATTTATCCAGCATCACTTCGCCTAGAATTTTTCTCAAATTCGAATATTCCAAATCCCGGTCACCAACCAACATATCGGTCATATATTTCAACAAAAGAATGGATTTAAACGCCGTCCAAGGTTCTGGTCTATAGTTTAGGATTTTATATTCTACCGGTAATTGTGCATCTTCTAGCTGATCGATGTATTGATTCACTCCATCCGCATAGGCCTCTAATAGGGCATACGTCTCAGGGTCGGTTTCTTGGGTGAATTTTATTCCTTTTTCCGCTCCATATGCCAAACCTTTTCGTCTAGTCATCCTATCTAGATCTATAGCTAAGGGTCCGACTATTTCGGAGATTCTGCCTGCAGCAGCCATAGTCTGGAATTCCATTTGCCAAAGTCTGTGCTTTGCAGTAATGTAACCTTGAGCTCTGTATAGGTCAGCTTCATTAGCAGCAAAAATGTGAGGAATCAAGTTCTCATCGTAAACCACTTGCACTTCACTGCTTAGGTTATTGAGTTCCAGTTCATCCTCAGCCAATTCATCTTCTGAAATTGAATTTTGCCAAAACCCATGATTAGGGTCAAGCAAAGGCGCTAAGGGCGGTATCGCACCAAAGGGAGTGGAAACAGCTACTCCAAGTGCGATAGTCAGCGCTAAAACCACTAAAAAACCTATATACTTCATCGAATCATATTTAAGTAAGGAGACGAATTTACCCTAAACCTAATATTAAAACACATATCCGTTTGCCCTTTTGGTATTTACCTAAAAAAAAAGCCCTCAATTTAGAAATTGAGGACTTTTTCAGGGAATGTAATTCCTTAGTTTATTGTAATTGGTAGCTTAAGCTTCTCCCAGCGGATAACGATACCTGGGTTTTCAATGTCTATAGAAAGTGACTCTTGGGTGGATTCTTCCCATACAGGAGTCACATCTACTCTTAGCACGTCATTCTTTTCATCGTATTGGAAATGACCATGTTCCAGATCCCATTCCGAATTAAAAATAACTGTCCAAGCTCCTGTTTCTTTGGGAATTGTAAATAAGGAATATTTACCTGCTTCCAACTTCTTGCCTTCAACCGTCATGTCCTCAGCTAGGTCAACATAGGAGGCTTCATTTGCACCTGTTCTCCAAACCACATTGTATGGAACCAAATCACCCCACAGGTCTCTGCCTTTTACTGCGGGAGATCCATACTGTACTTTGATTGCCTTTCCGGCAATTTGACCTTCTTTCACCATTAATGGGCTTGGTCTGGATTCTGCTTCTGTAGCTGCTTCCATGGTCTCCTCAGCTACTACTGACTCTGAAGTTTCAATAGCCTTTGGTTCACTACATGAAGCAAAAACTATGGCTAAAATTGCTGCCGATAAAATAGGATGGTTCGTTTTCATCTATTAATGTTTTGTTTTTGAATTGGCGACCCGAAAACTATCGGGAGAAATCTGGCATGAGGAATAATCCTTCCAGGGTGTAGCGACCTTCGTCATGCGCGATTTCCTAGTGGTAATTTTCTATTGAAATAAGTAATAATTGACAAAGCTGCAAAATTCAAGCCTCTATTTTACCATTTGTAGCACAATCATTTTATGGAGAAACAAATATTCTACCTTTACCGATTAGTTAAATGATATTTTGAATTCAATCTTCATTTGGATCGAAGATTGTGTATAACGTTAAAACACGAATCACTATAATAGGGACATGATTTATTGCTTACTTTATTTCCAGAATAATTTCAATTCATGAAAGTCATTACCTGGTTAATTTTTGCCGTTACCTTAGTGTTATTTGCCAGCGTATTTATCTCTCCGGAGTATTTCAAATACGTGGGACTTTTACCTTTCTTCATTCCAGTTTTTTTACTACTGAATCTATTTTTGCTAGTAATTCTGATTTTATCATGGAGAAAACTATCCTTTTTGCCTCTACTGGCGCTAATTCTGGGCTATAAATTTTTCCTTGCCACATTCCAGATTCATCCTAAAAATGAGAATGTTGAAGGACTAAAAGTATTGACCTACAATGCTCATATGTTCTACTATAAATCCAGTAATAAAGGGGCTGCAGACTCGAATGTATTCACCTGGCTTCAGGATCAAGAGGCTGACGTAAAAGTTTTTCAAGAATTTTACCAAGATAACACCACGCCTTCCCGAGATGCGGTAAAAATTCTGGGGAAGAATTCTAACTACAAAGTTTCGTACCACATCACAGACGGTAATCCAAAGAAAAGATCAAATGGATTGGCGATTTTCTCTAAATACCCAATTATCAATGACGGGAAAGTATTTGATGCTCAAGGCACAAACGGGGCTATTTTCGCAGATATTTTGGTGAATAGTGATACGATTCGAATTTATAATGCACATCTGGAATCCATGCGAATTGATTCAGATGGCTTGGAAAATATCGAAGGCGTAAAGGAAAACTATAGACAAACCTTAGGAAAGCTTCAACGAGGAAGTTTAGCCCGAAGCAAGCAACTGAAGGTCCTTTTGGAGCATATGGATAACAGTCCGCACCCATTGATCTTGATGGGAGATTTAAATGAAATCCCATATTCCTATACCTATTTCAAACTGAGTGAAAATTATGATAATGCTTTCGAAAAAGCTGGGACAGGATTTGGTTTCACTTACAATCGCATACTTTTCTTTCTAAGAATTGATCATATTTTTTCAAGTGAAAAGCTTCAAGCGGTGCAATTCAAGACTCACAGAGAGGTTGACTATTCCGATCATTATCCTGTCACAGCTACATTCAGTTGGGACGGTTTTAAGCAATAATTTTACATTTATTTATTGAATTTTTGTTCCCACATTTTCTTCAAGGGCAAAAGCAAAAGCGGGAGAAGTAACATATCTGCCAATAGCGCAAAAATCAGCGAAGCTGAAATCAATAAGCCTGTAAAGTGAGTTACGCCAAACTGGCTAAAAATCAGCAAACCAAATCCAGTTGTTAAGACCACTGTAGTCAAAGCTATCGCTTTCCCGGCTTCTAGACAGGTACGCTTCAGCGCATAAATTAGGTTTTTGCCCAAGCTAAGCTCATGCTTTAGCCTGCTCATAAAATGAATGCTGTCATCTACCGCAATTCCAAAGGCAACAGTAAAAAGTATGGCTGTGGTCAATTTAAATTCTATATCCAGTAAATACATTAGTCCTAGCATCCAGATAAGCGGAATTAAATTAGGGATCAATAACAGGAATGAGATTCGCCAACTTCGAAACAAAAAACCAACAATAATCCCTACTAATAAAAAAGCGACACCAAGACCTTTTGCCATTTGCTTGGTGACTGACTTATGGCCTTTGTCAATTAGATAAGCGGTCCCTGTCCATCGAACTTTTAATAAGTCAGAATCAATCTTATTGTTTACAAAATCATTTAGTTCATCCCTGAGTTCAGACATTTTCAAAGACCCCAGATCAGGTACCCTGGAGCTGATTCTACCAGTTTTTCTATCCTTACTGAGTACTTGCTTACCATTTAGTTCCAAAGCTTTATCAAGCCAGCGCCCCATTCGCTGACGCTGCCCAGAGGACGGAAGAGTAAATGCTTTAGGATCTCCTTGATTCTGCGCCTGATTGATAGATTTGATCAGTATCAAAGGTGAAATTATCTTGCTATCTCCAAATAACTCATGAATTTTAGCCTCAACTTTTTCCAGTTCTTTTAAGACCTCTAGGTCTAGTAAAGAGATTGCTTTGGGACCAATGGAAACAGAAATCTCTAATGGATTTGACCCTCCAAATTGCTCATCAAAGTATTCAAAATCTTTTTGAATCGGGTGGTCCAAGGGCAGGTTATCCAGTAAGTAGCCGTTTATCTCCAACTTTGAACCAAGAAAAACACAAAGCATTGTAATCCCTAAAAATGAAAGATAGATCGATTTTCTCTTTTTTAATTGCCAAGCAAAAAGCCTGTGTAAAATGTCAGGTTGTTCAACCTTTGGGATTGAATAACTTTTAGCTATTGGGATGAGAAATAATAAGCCTGGAGAAATAAGTATTACTGCCAAAAAAATAACCAAAACTCCCAATCCAGTTGTCCAGCCAAAATCCTGAAGCGCTGGAATTGTGGTGAAATAAAGTGAAACAAAACCTAACGAGGTGGTTAATACTGTCAACCAGACAGGCATGAGAAGTTCCTTGTAAATAGCTGTGATAGCGTCCCCTTTATTTACTCCAGTTTTGAGTTTCTTAGTTAGATGGGTGAAAAAATGGATTAAAGCGCTCAAGCCAACAATCATAAAAATAGTTGGCTGCATGATTGACATTACATCGAATGGTTTTCCCAAATAAAGAAGTAAGCCAAAAGCCCATGCAACTCCTATAAGGAGTACAACTAGGGGAATAACTACACCCCACCAAGAACGAAAAATGATAATCAGCAAGAATACCATGAGCAAGATCGAGCAACCAAAAAACAGCCCGAATTCATTTTGCATTAGCACGATAAAGTCACCTTGCGTTTGAATTTTCCCTGCTATGGCAAGTGGTTCAATTTCAAATTGGGAGAATAATTCTTTGATTGAACCATACAGTTCGTCACCAGCAACCTTGGATATATTTTGTTCATTCTTGATCAATAAGAGCAGTGCATTCCCGTCTTTCGATATCAATTGGGAACGATATTGATTCAAGTTAGACGACGTATTGGCCAAAGATTTTTCATCTGACCAATCCAGTAATTTTCTATAGGTTAAGCCAAAAACACCAATTACCGGTTGCCTCAAGTTAAGAATGGAAATGACCGTATCCACTTTCTCCAATTTTTGAATTTGGGACTGGATCCTATTTGCCTTTTCTAAAAAATCTGGCTTCAGTAGCTCATCCTCAGAATTGCTGAGGGCAATAAGCAAGTAGTCATTATCATTTTCAAACTGACTTTTGAAGCTATTATAGAAATCTAAATCTGTGTCATTCTGCGGAAAAAAGGTCTCAAAATTATAATTAAATTGAGGTAGAGGACGGAATATTATGAGTAAAATGCTGAGAATGGCAGCAACAGCGAGTAAAGAATAAGCGGTAGATTTTTGGAACATTAACTAATCTGAAATGGCATTTAGACCTGTTTGCCTCTCCAAGTATAATAATATTGAAGGTGGTTTGTTTTAAATCAATTCCATTTATTATCTGAACTGATTAACTTGCCGAAACTTGAAAATCAAACTTAGAAGATGAAGCAATACCACGATTTGATGCGCAAAATCCTTGATGAAGGAGCTGTAAAAGGAGATAGAACGGGAACAGGAACACGGAGTATTTTCGGTCATCAAATGCGTTTTGATTTATCAAAAGGTTTTCCAGTAGTCACTACCAAAAAGCTCCACCTTCGCTCTATTATCATCGAGCTGCTTTGGTTTCTAAAAGGTGATTCAAATATCAAATACCTTAACGACAACAAAGTTTCTATTTGGAATGAATGGGCTGACGAAAATGGTGATTTGGGGCCGGTTTATGGTTATCAGTGGAGACATTGGCCAGATGGCAAAGGTGGAGAAATCGATCAGATCAAAAACCTTATTCATCAGATCAAAACTAAACCTGACAGTCGCAGACATATTGTAAGTGCCTGGAACGTGGCTGATGTAGATAATATGGCTTTACCTCCATGTCACACTATTTTTCAGTTCTATGTAGCTGATGGTAAATTGAGTTGCCAGCTGTATCAGAGAAGTGCAGATGTTTTTCTTGGAGTACCTTTTAACATTGCGTCCTATGCTTTATTTACCATGATGGTGGCGCAGGTTTGCGGGTTGGAAGCGGGTGATTTCATTCACACCTTTGGAGATGCACATTTGTATTCCAACCATCTGGAGCAGGCAGAATTACAATTGAGTCGGGAGATCAGGGATTTACCTACTATGAAAATCAATCCTGAAGTCACTGATATTTTTGAATTCAAATACGAAGATTTTGAATTGATTAATTACGATCCACACCCACATATTAAAGCTGCAGTTGCTGTATAATCGCTCCGAAAGAAGTTTGAAGAAATAGTTTGGCTGATGGTTAGAATTACCAGAAATAGTTAGATTTAGGTTAACTATTTTTACCAGTCACACTTACATCATATGAAACTAAACCACTTAAGTGCTTTGCTAATTCTATTAGCATGTTGTGGATGCTCTTCTGAAGAAGAGTACCCGGTAATTGAAGCCAATTTTGAATTAAAATCCGACAAAACTTTAGCCTTTGTCCCTGTGCAATTTGAATCAGTTGTAGATGGTGCTTATGCTTATTTCTGGGATTTCGGTAATGGCACCACCTCAAATGAGAAAACGGTATCTCCTATTTACGAAGAGCCTGGGACCTACACAGTAAGCTTAACTACCACCTCGCTCAATAAAGTGAAAAATACGGTTAGAAAAGAGGTGAAAATCGGCGCCTATTTCATCAATAAAATAACCGCAATCCCAAGAAATGGGTATTCGAATGGGGATTTGTATTTTGGAATCCAGCAAGATAAACCATCCGGCTGGATTGCGGTCGATCAGAATAAAATCCCTTTTGAGCTTAGTTCCTCAGGAGAGCCATTTCAGATCTCCACTCCAAAAATTGCATTTGGAGGTAATAGCTTTGACTTTGGACTCCCCATTATCATCCTAGTTGATAACACTACAAATACAGAACCTGCCAACTCCTATTTACAAAGTGGTTTAGCAAAGATGGAGTTGAATGAAGAGGGAACTGCAGGAAAGATATTTCTTAACTTAAGAGCTGTGGCTAAATATGATTTTGAATTGGAGTTTAGCTATGAATACGTAGATTAAGTTTCTAGTATTTACCTATAAAAGCCCTGAACCATGAGATTCTGGGCTTTTTTGCGTTTAGGGTGCTACCCGGTTTAAACACCTGTTTACTGCTTCTTGATCATTCCATATAAATACTTGTGAATGTCCGAAAACATCAAGAATCACGGAATAATGATCATTTGAAATAAAATAGCGATTACTATCCTCTTTAGATTTTCTGATTTCCATACTAGAAATTAAATTAGTTTTAATTTCATAAAAGAAAATACCATGATCATAAAGTCTAGAAAAAAAGGCGAATGTGTGATCATTTTCACTATACTCATAAATACTCACAGGTGTCTTGCCTTCCTTCGAAACATACCTAGATATTTTATACGTACTGCCATCAATTTGAAATTTGGCAGAACAAGAAGGCAATACATGTTTCACCTTCGCCAACCTTGTTTCCCAATGTGCCTTAAAATCAAAAGAATCAACATTTACACGTGGAGTAAAAGAGATTTTCTCCTTCAATTCTTTCAAGAAAGCTAATGGACTAGTAGTGGGGAATTTACCAACGTAAGATATCTTGATTTCAAAGCCATCTACAGCTATATTTTTTATTTTATAACCTGTGAAAGCCCGAAGAATTTTATTAAGCATTGTGTGGTTTTGAAAAGATTTAAAGCAATTAGTGAAGATACATTAATAGATCGACGAAACACATTATATAAGCTATAAAAAACCCTGAATTAGTTAAAATTTAGTCAAAAAAAAATGGCCTCCATTATAAATTGAAGGCCATTTTAGTAAAAATCAATTATTGATTGAGCTCATATTTTAATGTCTTACCTTTCTGCACAGCAGGCAGCCCTTCTGTCATCCAAAGAGGTGCTGGAGCTCCCTTTAGGTAATGATCAAAGAACTGACTTAATCGAACTGATAAATCCTTTCTATTTTTACGTTGTACCAAATTGTGATCCTCACCATTATATTGAAGTAACCAAGCTGGCTGATTCAATCGCTTCAATGCCATAAACATCTCTATCCCCTGATACCACGGCACAGATCCATCTTCGTCATTATGCATGATCAGTACTGGCGTTTTGACTCTATCCATAAAAAACAGAGGAGAGTTCTCTATATAATAGACTGGTTTTTCCCAAAGAGTCCCTCCTATTCTAGATTGTGTTTGCTCGTATTGGAACATGCGGCTCATGCCAGTTCCCCATCGGATTCCTCCATAAGCTGAAGTCATATTCACTACCGGCGCACCAGCTCCTGCAGCTTTAAACATGTCAGTTTGAGTGATAAGATAAGCTACTTGATAACCACCCCAGCTCTGTCCCTGAATCGCAATATTATCAGCATCTACGAAGCCTTTGGCCACAATTGACTGAACACCTGGGATAATGCAGCTATAGGCACTTGGCCCTGGAAGTCCCAATTCATATTTGATATCAGGTACAAAAACCAAGTAGTCGTTACTGACAAAATATGGGATGTTAATCGTTGAAGCGCTAGGTGCGGGAGCTCTATAATTGTGTAAACCATCACTATTTCTCTCATAGAAATAAACCATCATTGGATATTTCTTTGACTCATCAAAATCCTCAGGCTTGAACAGTAGGCCTTGCAAAGGATCTCCATCATTGCTCACATATTCCACTAATTCCACTGACCCCCAATTAACACTGGCCTGTTGAGGATTGAGGTTAGACACCTTTTTAAGATTCTTAAAACTCAGATCCCCTAGATAAAGGTCTGGGTTCTCTTGATAAGTAGATTTGTTTAAAATAACTTCTGAACTTTCCTTGGCTTTGGTCAGTCCGGAATAACGATTTGCTGTCATTATTAACTGCTTTGGAGCAGTTTTGCCATCAAAAGAACCAGTGAAATAGCCTGCATCTTTTGTTTTTTCATTAAATGCAGTTAGTAATAACTGCCCTTTGGGATCGATACTACGCTCTTCTCTATCCAGATCCTGTCTTCTAAAAACTATGGAAGACTTTCTTCCTTCTCCCTGAGTCAAGTTAATAGCAGAAGAAGGATTTACAGGGTCTATTTTCCAAATATCGAACCTATCATATACCAGAAATGCCTCATCACCAGCTAGCCAACCCGCGTTACCATAGCTTCCAGGAAGAGATGGTGAGTCATGCAACTCTTCGTAGAATACTTCTGAGAGTTCTTTGGTGAGATTAATTTTCGATTTCTTCGCTACATCGTAAGCTACCCAGCTACTATCACGTCCATCATACCAGTAAACATACTTGCCTTCTGGTGAAATCGAAGGAAATCCTGAAGCGTCCTTCTCAATCAAGGCCTTTGAACCATCGGTGAAATCAATCAAGTACAAATCTCTACCAATCTGAATATCCCAACTGTAATTGATCCGATAAGGGGCATCTGAATAGGCCAGCCCAAAATCACGCTCTACTTTTGGTTCCAAGCTCACATTTTTCACTTCTAAATCAGCAAGTTGAGTGATTTTATCAGTGGTAAGATCTATAGCAGCTAGGTAAGAGAAACGTTCTTCCCTTCCCTTATTCTTGAGCTGCATGGGCTGAATCTCCGAATCCTGCCATCCCCAAATATCCAAGCTAACTCTTTGATCGTCTAATATTGTGGTATCACTTTCATAGCTATAATCTACGTAGTCTGGAGCTACACCAAAAAATAGGCGTTCTTCACTTTCAGAGAATTTAAGATTACCATTCTCGCTTATTCTCCCATTACTTAAAATTCCCTCAGAATCTTTTGTTACAATTTCTTTAAGATCAGCAGTAGCAGTCTTTACAAGGAAAAGTGAATGATATGGTTTCTTAGACTTTGCAGAATCATCGGTTGCTAAATATGCCAAGTACTTTGTTTTAGGTGAGAATGTTACTTCAGAATAGGAAGTCATGCCTTCAGAGATCAGTTTACTCTCCCCGCTCTCAAGGTTAAGTAGGTATAAAGCAACATTGTCTAAGGTATCTTCTTCGGCAAGGACGTAATGAAGAAAAGCTCCATCTTTGGAGAAGCTGTATGACTTCACTCGTTCAAAATCATAGCTCAGAGATCCATCCAATTTCCTTACGTTAAGCAGTGTTCCTTCAGTCTTTTTAGGTTTTTCAGCTTTAGTGGTAGAATCATTTTCGACTTCTTTATCCACTTTAGCTTTCTCTTTTTTCTCTTTTTCAAAATGAATAGCAACCCAACTTCCAGCCTTTTCAGGGAGTGAAAATGATTTTACTCTTGGGAATTTCTCCAAACTGCCGGCTTCCATATTATAAATGAATAGGCTGTCAGTTGGCATATCCTCCTTCTTTGTCTTTTTCAATTTCAATAAATAAACTGAATCAGCCTCAGGAACTATTTTTCCCACCGCATATAAATCATCTGCAGAAAATTCAAAGGAAGTTCCTCGTGGAATAACCTGACGGGTTGAGGGATTTTTGAAAGAAAAAATCTCCAGCCTATCATCTCCATCTTGAGGGCTGATTTGAAAACCCACCCATTGGCCATTTTTAGTTATTTTCTCAGAAGCCATTCTTTCCCAACCATCATAATCGGCATGGGTCAATGGTCTTTTCTGTTGCGCAAAAAGAATTTGCGATACCAAGAGTAACACTAAAAGTGTAGCTCCCAATTTGTGAAATTTCATAGTAAAGTAGATTAGCTAATAGTATAGGACCAAGAACCCAAAAATCGCATTTTCGATAATACTTTTCGAAAAACCGGCTATCAGGCACCCCTCAAAAGTAAATTACCCACATACTATTCACTAACCGCTCAAAAAAAAAAGCTGGAAAAACCAGCTTACTATTTTTGTATGATTAGCTCAAAAGTTTCTACACCATAAGTATCGAAACCAGGAACCGGTTTACAATCAGGCAACTTTCTAAGCACATAATCAATTCGTTCATACAACCCTTTATCTACATCGCTTAACACTTCAAATCCCATCAAACTTCCCTTGGAATTTACTTGAAGTAGAATTTTCACCTCGTCAATCAGAGCAGATTTTTTGGTTCTAAATAAAAAAGGGGAATAACTATCTATAATATCAAGCGTATTTTCAGACCAAACCCAATGAGAATTCAAGTTGGTAGCTAAATTATTTTCCACAGCAGAAAGTGGCGTAAAAGTCAAATCTGTTGATTCACTGGTTTTTGAGGAGCTAGAAGCACTTTCTACACTTCTCAACTTCAGCTTATGGTATTCAACAAAATCATTTGTAGCGATAGCACCACCATTAGAAACCTGGGCCACTAGTGGGTTACCTGCAATAGGTGTAAACAGACAAAAAATAAGGACTAAATAACTTAAAACTCTTAGAGAGCGCATTTTCATAATATCGAAGTATAAAAACAAAATATGATTATCCGCAATGTTGCCAGTCACCTTAGATTCTTTGCTTATCAAATTGGAAGAGCGATGACCAAAGTGGCCTCAATTCTTAAGTTACCTTGCTTTTGCCACCTTCTGGTAGAAAAGCGGATATACATAACACAAAAATACAGCTTTTAATTTTTCAAATACAATTTTATGTATTATAAATTTTAAACAGAAAACAAAAAAGTCTTGCCAAAAGCAAGACCCTTTTCAGAATATAAACCCAAATATAACTTTAGAGATTAAAAGTTTCAGAAGAAATTAAACTAAAATTTGGAAATGCAAATGATCTCAAATTTTAATTCGACTTTTTACTCTATGAACAAAATATTCGATTGAACATTTATATCAGGTCCAAAGTAAGTAGATTTTACTTTTAATTACAAATTGAAAAAAAAATTTTGCTATATTTTGAACAATCTCTAATTTACAGGCAGATTCATTAACAATCATCCAAAATCACTCGATAAAAATGGACAAAATTTTAGATATCGATAACATAGACTTAAAGATCATTTCTCTTTTGAATGAAGATGCGAAGACTCCATACACGGAAATCGCTAAAAAAGTCTTTGTATCCTCAGGAACTGTTCATGTGCGCATGAAAAAACTAGAGGATATGGGTATCGTAAAAAGTGCAACTTTAAATATTGATTTCTCAAAACTAGGATATGACATTTCCGCATTTTTAGGCATCTACCTTGAAAAAAGCTCCTTATACGATACTGTTATTGAAAAACTCAAGACAATTTCCGAAGTAGTAAGCGCTTATTATACGACAGGAAACTATTCGATTTTTGCAAAAATTATATGTAGAGACACCAATCATCTGCGATTTGTGCTTGACAATATTCAAAAAGTGGAAGGAATTGATAGAACAGAAACATTGATCGTATTGGAGGAATCAATAAACAGACCTATACAGTTTTTTGATAAAGAGAAATAAGCCAATTAAGATTAAATCTAAATAAAAGATTTATACAAATTCATTTAAAACGAAAAGTATTGAACCTTCAATACTTTTTTTTTGTAAAGACGGTATAGATTGGACGATAAGGGCATTTTCTATCGAACACTTATATGCTCGATAGAATTATCCAATGAGTAAAAACATATTATTTTCATTATATGTTGTACCTTCGCCGTTAAAATGTAATTAGTCTAAATAACTCAGCAAAAATGAGCAAAGACAATCAAATTTTAGAAGAACTAACATCAAAAGAATACGAACACGGATGGTCAGTGAACTATGAAGCCGATGAGGCTCCTGTAGGGTTAACTGAAGAAACTATCCGATGGATTTCTGCCAAGAAAGAAGAGCCTCAATGGCTTCTTGATTGGAGATTGAAAGCGTTCAAAACTTGGGAGGGCATGGCTGAGCCGAAGTGGGCTAATGTGCACTACCCTAAAATTGACTTACAAGCTCTCAAATATTATTCTGCCCCAAAACAGACTAACAAACCAAAGAGTTTGGATGAAGTAGATCCTGAATTGCTGGATATTTATAAGCGTTTAGGTATTAATCTGAATGAGCAGAAGAAACTCCAAGGGATAGCTGTGGATGCAGTTCTTGATTCAGTTTCTGTAGCTACTACATTCAAAGGAACTCTTTCTAAACTTGGAATCGTATTCTGCTCTTTCAGCGAAGCTGTAAAAGAGCATCCTGAATTGGTTAAGAAATATTTAGGTTCGGTCGTACCAATGACTGACAATTATTATGCAGCGCTAAATTCTGCTGTATTCTCTGACGGTTCCTTCTGTTTTATTCCAAAAGGCGTTCGTTGCCCAATGGAGCTTTCTACCTATTTCAGAATCAATGCTGCAAATACCGGTCAGTTTGAAAGAACACTGATTGTGGCAGAAGATGAATCTTACGTATCCTATTTGGAAGGTTGTACAGCACCGCAGCGTGATGAGAATCAATTGCATGCGGCAGTAGTAGAAATCTACGCTGGAGCTCATGCTGAAGTTAAATATTCAACTGTTCAGAACTGGTTCCCAGGTGATAAAGAAGGAAAAGGCGGGATTTACAATTTCGTAACTAAACGAGGTATCTGCGCGGGTGACTTCTCCAAAATCTCTTGGACACAAGTAGAAACAGGTTCGGCAGTGACTTGGAAATATCCTTCTTGTATCCTTAAAGGAGATAATTCGATCGGCGAATTTTATTCTGTAGCCGTTACTAATAATTATCAGCAGGCAGATACGGGAACGAAAATGATTCATATTGGTAAAAACACTAAGTCAAGGATCGTTTCCAAAGGTATTTCCGCAGGTAAATCCCAGAACTCTTATAGAGGTCAAGTGCAGGTAATGAAACGTGCGACAAATGCACGTAACTTCTCTCAGTGT
This sequence comes from Algoriphagus winogradskyi, assembly GCF_900182815.1. GTDB lineage: Bacteria > Bacteroidota > Bacteroidia > Cytophagales > Cyclobacteriaceae > Algoriphagus > Algoriphagus winogradskyi. The sequence continues at coordinate 129,580 of NZ_FXUA01000003.1, forward strand.
GACTCTCTACTGATGGGAGATCGCTGTGGAGCGCATACTTTCCCATACATAGACATCAATAACCCAACAGCGAAAGTAGAGCATGAAGCGACTACTTCGAAGATCGGTGAAGACCAGCTTTTCTATTGCAACCAACGAGGTATCGCTACTGAAGATGCAGTTGCTTTGATCGTCAACGGTTATGCAAAAGAGGTATTGAATCAATTGCCAATGGAATTTGCTGTGGAAGCACAGAAGTTGTTGGCATTGACGCTAGAAGGGTCTGTTGGGTAACGGAATTTGAGATTTGAAATTTCTGATTTGAAATTATGGCAACCATCACTCGCTTTGAAGATCTAGACATCTGGAAAAAGGCGAGAGAATATTGCAAGATTATCTTTGACTTAACTCAACAAGATGGTTTTAGCAATGATTTTAGTCTGAAAAATCAAATTAATTCATCTTCTGGATCTATCATGGACAATATAGCTGAAGGTTTTGAGCGAGAAGGAAATAGAGAATTTATCCAATTCTTGAGTATTGCCAAAGCATCAGCAGGAGAGTCAAGGTCTCAACTTTACAGAGCTTTTGACAGAAAATTTATCACAGAAGAAACACTTAGTATAACTAGTGAAAAAAGTCTCGAAATCAGCAAGTCTATTTCCGGCTTTATAAAATATTTAAAGGACAGTGAGATAAGGGGAAACAAGTTTAAAAGCTAAAAGTAAGGTTGCCCCAATTTCAAATTTCAAATGTCAAATTTAAAATTATGTTAACAATAAAGAATTTGCACGCCTCTATCGAAGGGACTCCAATCCTAAGAGGTATCAACCTAGAAGTGAAAGCAGGAGAAGTTCATGCGATCATGGGACCAAATGGTTCTGGTAAATCTACTCTTGCCTCAGTTTTGGCAGGTAGAGAAGAATATGAAGTGACTGAAGGAGAAGTTTCTTTCAAAGGAAAAGATTTACTTGACCTTTCTCCAGAAGATAGAGCAAGAGAAGGTGTATTTCTTGCATTCCAGTACCCTGTAGAGATTCCAGGAGTTAGCTCGACTAACTTCCTAAGAACTGCAGTAAATCAAGTGAGAGAATACCGTGGTGAAGAAGCCCTTGACGCGGTGAAATTCTTGACACTGATGAAAGAGAAAATGAAACTGGTAGAAATGGATCAGAAGCTGCTAAGCAGAGCACTGAACGAAGGTTTCTCTGGTGGAGAAAAGAAGAGAAATGAGATCTTCCAAATGGCTATGCTTGCCCCTACCCTTTCTATTTTGGATGAAACTGATTCAGGACTTGACATCGATGCGCTTCGTATCGTTTCAAACGGAGTGAATCAACTGAAATCAAAAGATAATGCAACTATAGTGGTAACTCATTACCAGCGTTTGTTGGATTACATCGTCCCTGATTTTGTTCACGTTTTATATAAAGGACAAATTGTAAAATCAGGTACTAAAGAGCTTGCACTAGAGCTAGAAGAAAAAGGATACGACTGGATCAAAGACGAAGTAGATTCCAAGGCGACCGTTTGATTTTCATCCTAAAACATCACTCATGAGTACGCTTATTAAGCAAGATATACTTGTGGAATTATTGGCAAATGCAGGAACTGGCTTTGAGCAAGTTCGTGTAGCAGGAAAGGAAGCTTTCCAAGCCCAAGGATTCCCTACCAATAAATCAGAAGAGTACAAATTCACCGCGATCACTAAAAAGATAGAGCAGAGAATTCAAAACTTTCAGTTAGCAGGAGCTTTTGAAGTAACTGCTGAGCAAGTGAAATCAAATGTATTTGAAGGTTTCGAAGGAGATGTTTTGGTATTTACCAATGGGCATTTCCAGCAAGCACTTTCTTCTACGGTAGAGGGTGTGGAAATCTCACCTCTTTCAGAAAAAGCTAGTACAGCCCTTGGAAGTATTGCTAAGCCAGAGAAAGATCCGTTTTGTGCTTTGAACCAAAGTTCTTTTGACGGAGGGGTTTTCATTTCCGTTCCAAAAAAAGCTCAGATCCAGAAGCCTATCCTATTCTTGAATTTCTTTAAAGCTAACGCTGGTCAAGTGATTCAACCTAGAGTTTGGATTGAAGCGGGGGATTTCGCAGAAGTAACTTTCATCAATCACAGTGTGAACCTTAGTGACACATCCTACTTTGTAAATAAAGTTGTGGAAGTGAAAGGCGGAGTAAACACTCAGATACGTTACTACAAATTGCAGAATGAAGGTGAAAATGCGATCGAGGTAAGCAATATAGAAACAGACATTCAGAAAGACGGAAGATTCACTTCAGTGAACATTTCACTCTCTGGAGAAATGGTGAGAAACAACCTCAGCATCAATATCCTTGGAAGCAATTCTGAAGGCAATATGTACGGTTTATATTTGCTTGATGGCAAATCTCACGTGGATAATCATACCAATGTGGATCATACTGTACCACACAGTGAATCCAATGAACTATATAAGGGTATTCTGGCTGGCAGTTCACGAGGAGTTTTCAACGGGAAAATCTTTGTAAGACAAGATGCTCAGAAGACCAATGCTTTTCAGCAAAATAACAATATCCTCTTATCAGAAGATGCTGTGGTGAATACTAAACCGCAACTTGAAATCTGGGCTGACGATGTAAAATGTTCTCACGGCTGTACAACCGGTCAGTTGGATGAAGAAGCATTATTTTACCTACAAGCAAGAGGAATTGGCAAAGAGCAGGCAAGAGGTCTATTGCTTTATGCAGTAGCTGGAGAAGTAATCGAGCATATCACAGATGAGAGCTTCCGAGACTATTGCATAGCGCAAGTTCAGGAACGCTTAGGAAGTAACTTCTAAGAAATGGGATTAGACATAGAAAAAATCAGAGGTTTGTTCCCCGTGCTTCATCAAGAAGTGCATGGCAAACCTTTGGTCTATTTTGATAATGCCGCTACAACTCAAAAGCCTCAAGCTGTACTTGATGCACTGACGAATTATTATCAGCATGATAATTCAAACATTCACCGCGGAGCTCATGCGCTAGCTGATCGAGCAACTCGTTATTTCGAAGAAACGCGAGAGGCTATTCAGCATTTTATAAATGCCCGCGAAGCTGCAGAGGTCATTTTCACTAAGGGAACTACAGAAGGCATCAACTTGGTAGCTTCTACTTTTAGGAGAAAATTCGTGGAAAAAGGTGACGAGATCATCATTTCTACATTGGAGCATCACTCCAACATTGTGCCTTGGCAAATGCTTTGCGAGGAAAAAGGAGCTATTTTAAAAGTAATTCCTATCAACGAGGCTGGGGAAATTCTTTTCGAAGAATTCGAAAAACTACTTTCTCCTAAGACCAAATTGGTGAGTATCGTTCACGCATCGAATGCGTTGGGAACCATCAATCCTGTCAAGCAGGTAATTGATGCAGCACATGCTGTTGGAGCAAAAGTTTTATTGGACGGAGCGCAAAGTTCCAGTCACTTGAATATTGATGTGCAGGAGTTGGATTGTGATTTCTTTGCTTTCTCAGCGCATAAACTTTATGGTCCTACGGGTCTTGGCTGTTTGTACGGAAAAAGAGAAGTATTTGAAACCATGCCACCTTATCAAGGTGGTGGAGAGATGATCAAAGAAGTGACGTTTGAAAAGACCACTTACAATGAAATCCCTTTCAAATTCGAAGCTGGCACTCCAAATATTGGCGATGTCATCGCTTTCAAAGCAGCTATTGACTTTATCAACGAACTAGGTAAAGATGCTATTAGAGCACATGAAGACGAGCTACTTAGCTATGCGAACGAACAACTGTCCCAAATCAAGGGCTTTCTCCCAGTAGGAACAGCTAAGGAAAAAGTTAGTGTACTCTCATTCAATATCAATGCAATGCATCCTTACGATGTAGGAATGATGCTCGATGCTAATGGAATAGCGGTAAGAACTGGTCATCACTGTACGCAGCCATTGATGAAAAGATTGGGACTGGAGGGAACTGTGAGAGCCTCTTTCTCGGTTTATAACTCGAAATCAGAAATAGATAAATTGGCAGAAGGCCTAAGCCGAATTGCCAGAATTAAAAATAAATGAGCAGTATTCAGGAAGTTCAAGATGAGATAGTTTCGGAATTTGAAATCCTTGGGGATGACAAAGAATCCACGATTTATTACATCATGGAGCTGGGTGGAAGCCTGGAAGATTTCCCTGAAAATGAGAGAATCGAGGAAAATACCATCAAAGGTTGCCAATCCAAAGTATGGTTGATTGCGGATGAGAAAGATGGAAAAGTACATTTCCAAGCTGATTCCAACACAGATATTACCAAAGGATTGATCTCACTTTTATTGAGAGTATTGAACTATCGTAGCCCAGAAGAGATTATCAAGGCGGAACTAAATTTCGTAGAGAGAATCGGAATGGGCTCTATCATCGGAAGTCAGCGTTCAAATGGATTTGCCTCGATGATCAAGCAAATAAAACTATACGCTTTGGCTATTCAAACCAAGCAAAATGCCTGATAGTATGTCAACAGAAAGCAAAACGGAAACATCAGTAGGACAAATAGAAAACCTAAAGGAAAAGGTCATTCAAGCCATTAAGTTGGTCTATGATCCAGAGATTCCTGTGGACGTGTACGACTTAGGATTGATCTATGAGATCACAGTTTACCCCGTAAATAATGTATATGTGTTGATGACATTGACATCGCCTAATTGTCCTTCTGCGGAATTTATCCCTTCAGAGATCAAGGATAAAATCCAGCAGATTCAGGGAATCAATAATGTGGAGATCGAACTAACCTTTGACCCACCTTATTCTCAGGATATGATGTCTGAAGCAGCCAAACTTGAATTGGGCTTTCTTTAATTAAGAACTATATAAACTAGTAATATTATGTATCCAGAAGAATTGATCGCTCCAATGAGAGCGGAACTTTCCAGCGTAGGATTTGAAGAGTTCAGAACAGCTGAGCAAGTTGCAACGCATCTTGGTCCAGACCATAAAGGTACTACCCTTGTTGTAGTGAATTCAGTTTGCGGTTGCGCGGCAGGAGCTGCAAGACCAGGAGTAACTTATGCGGTAGAGAATTCACCCGTAAAACCAACTACACTTGCTACCGTTTTTGCAGGAAACGACAGAGATGCAGTGGAAAAACTAAGAGAGCTTTGTCTTCCTTACCCTCCATCTTCTCCAGCAATGGCACTATTCAAAGACGGGGAATTGGTTCACTTCATCGAGCGTCACCATATTGAAGGTAGAAACGCAAAAATGATCGGCGACCACTTGGTTGAAGTATTCGAGCATTTCTGCGCATAATATAAAAATAGCCCTTCGGGGCTTTTTTTATTCCTGAATTTCAATAATCAGGTACAAACACTAGAAACAAACTAGACTTATTGGAGGTTTAATAGTAAATCGAAAGAATTTCTTAAAATTTCTTTCACTTTCACAGGAATATTATTCCACCAAGCTATTTTCACCGCCAAAAAACTACCTGATTTTATTATCTTACGACCCTAATTCGAGGTTTTTTAAAATACGCAATCCAAACAATAATTATATGTCTGAATCAGCTAAGCTTTCTTTCAAAGGACAAGACTATGAATTCCCGGTAATCACCGGAACAGAAAATGAATCAGCGATTGATATCGCAAAACTTAGAGCATCCTCAGGTCTTATCACCCTAGACCCAGGATACAAAAACACAGGAGCTACAAAAAGCGCCATTACTTTTTTGGATGGTGAAGAAGGAATTCTTCGCTACAGAGGTTACAGAATTGAGGATCTGGCGGAGAAATCCACCTTCCTTGAGGTTTCTTATTTATTGATTTATGGAGAACTCCCTACTCAAGCTCAGTATGAAAGTTTCTCAAAAGAAATCACACATCACACACTAGTTCACGAGGACATTAAAAAGATTCTTGAGGGATTCCCGTCCAATGCTCACCCAATGGGCGTGCTTTCTTCAATGATTTGTGCACTTACGGCGTTCTATCCTGATTCGTTGAATCCTAATAGAACCGAAGAGGAAGTAAACTTGAGCATTATTCGTTTGATCGCAAAGATGCCAACTTTTGCAGCATGGGCATACAAAAACGAAATGGGTCATCCGGTAAACTATCCAGACAATGCATTGGACTATTGTTCAAACTTCCTGAAAATGATGTTTGCGCTGCCTGCTGAAAAGTATGACGTAGATCCAGTAGTAGCATCAGCATTAGACAAACTTTTGATTCTTCACGCAGATCACGAGCAGAATTGCTCCACTTCTACTGTTAGAATTGTTGGTTCTTCTCAGGCAAGCATCTACGCTTCTATTTCTGCAGGTATCAATGCGCTATGGGGTCCGCTTCATGGTGGAGCAAACCAATCTGTAATCGAAATGCTGGAAGCGATCAAAGCAGATGGTGGAGACGCGAAGAAGTATCTTGACAAAGCTAAAGACAAAAATGATCCATTCAGATTGATGGGCTTTGGTCACAGAGTTTATAAGAACTTCGATCCAAGAGCAAAAATCATCAAGAAGGCAGCTGATGATGTATTGGAGAAATTAGGTGTTAATGATCCAGTTTTGGATATCGCCAAAGAGCTGGAGCAAGCAGCATTGAATGATCAATACTTCATCGATCGTCAGTTGTATCCAAACGTTGATTTCTACTCAGGAATTATCTACAGAGCGCTTGGTATCCCAACAGACATGTTCACAGTGATGTTTGCACTAGGCAGACTTCCAGGCTGGATCGCCCAGTGGAAAGAAATGCGTGAAAATGGTGAACCAATCGGTCGTCCAAGACAGGTATATACTGGAGAAAATGAGCGTGACTACGTATCAATGAATAAGCGTTAATCGTAGAATACCTTCCCCAACTCAATAAAATAACCAGCTGAATCAGCTGGTTATTTTATTTATATGCAAGTATAGCTGCAAATTAACAACTGGTATTAAATTTGGGCTTTCACCCCTAACCAAACACTAAAGAAATGTCTAGCAATACCTTTGAAGAAGCCGTAGCAGCAACAAAAAAATTCACTTCCAAACCAAGTAACGAGGAGCTATTAAAGCTTTATGGCCTATACAAGCAGGCTACTGAAGGAGACAATGAAACAGAACGTCCAGGTGGATTTGACTTCAAAGCAGCTGCCAAGTACAATGCTTGGATGAACATGAAAGGTAAGTCCAAGGAAGAAGCTGCTGATCAATACGTACAACTAGTGGATCAACTCTCAAAAACACATACATAACAATAAAAGCCCGAAATTGGGCTTTTGTAGTTCTTAGACTAATGCAGATTTTCAATAAGTGGTATCCTTTCTCGAAAATCTTGATGCGATAATACTACCTGCAATTAGTTGCTGAATGTGATACAACATGAGTGGAAGCAGAACCAAACCCAACGTAGCAGGATCTGGGAAAATCACTTTCCCAATAACTACACCTTGGACAAGTGACTTTTTGGAGCCACAAAATAATGCCGTCACCCGGTCTTCCCAGCTAAAGCCCAGCATTCTCGTCAAGACTTCAATAACCACCCATACAAGGAAAAATAATCCAAGCATGGTCGCTCCCACCTCGAGCAAAACGCTGGATTTATATGGCGAAAAGACATCCTGAGAAAATGACTGTGCAAAAGAGGTAAATACGATGATCATGATGACCGACTGATCCACGTATTTCAATGCTGATAGATGTTTCTCTATTTTTGGGAAAAGCCATCTATGTGCAAATACACCTACTATTACCGGCAATAAGACTTTCACAGAAAGCTCTCCCAGTGTAGGCAAGAAATCCATTTCAATATCTGAGGAATCTGCCAGAATCCCCATCCAGGCTGGAGATATTACCACTCCAAGTAGACTGGAAATACTGGCATTGAAAATAGCCCCCGGAATATTACCATGTGAAATAGAAACCATCACTACCGAGGCACTGACTGTGGATGGAAGTACGGAGAGGTAAGTAATTCCTAATTGAAAATCCTTGTCTATCCAGCTCATAAAAGGCAAAAGAGCAAGCACTAGCAATGGAAAAATCACAAAGGTGGTGAGCTGAATGAGTACATGTAGCTTCCAGTTTTTTAACCCGGTAGCCAACTGTACTGGATCAAGCTTCACTCCGTAAAAAAAGAAAACCAACCCTATTCCAACATTGATGATAGGTTTCCAAGGCACTGGAGATTGATTAGAACCTGCAAAGGGGAATAACCATGCTAAGAAAATAGCGGCAAATAATCCTAGCAAAAACCCGTTAATTCCGACTTTATTGAGTGTTCTGGCTAACTTTTGAATCATCTGACTAACAATCGCTTGAAATTATCGCAAAGTATGGCGGTAGCGATAGCTACATTCAATGACTCAGCTTCACCGAATCCCGGAATCGTCACCTTATCTGTCACTACAGCTTCAAGTTCTGTAGAAATTCCGTTTGATTCATTTCCCATCAAAATCACTCCCTCCTGGATTTGATTCATTTGGTGAACATTTTTCCCGTTCAAAAATGCTCCATACACAGGAACATTCCATTGCTTAAAAACAGCTTTTAAATCCGCATAGAAAAAGTTGACTCGGGTAAAAGAGCCCATGCTGGATTGGATTACTTTAGGATTGTAAAAATCAGCCGTCTGGTCAGAAAAAACCAGATTTTTAATGCCATACCAATCTGCAATTCTAATGATAGTTCCGAGATTTCCTGGATCTCTCACATCGTCAAGGCCAATTACGAAATTACCCTTTGGGAAATCAAAAGCGCTGTTTGTTTTCATGTGAACTACGGCTAGCGCACTGTCATTGCTTTGGTATTGACCTAGAGTTTCAAGTTGATTCTGAGTAGCCAAAATCACCTGGACGCCAGACTTACCGATGAGACTTTTATACTTTTCAAAGAATGAATCTGTAGCCACAAGTAAGTCCAGCCTGAAATCTGAGTTCAATACTTCTACAACACTCTTTTCACCTTCCACAAAGAACTTTTGTTCCTGATTTCGGAATTTCTTTTGATGTAAGGATTTAATAAACTTAACTGTATTTTTGCTAAGCATTCGGATCGACTCTGCCATTTTGAAATTCACCAAATATATACTTTTTATCTGTGTCCTCTGGGCCATGTATGCGTGCTCGCTGAGCAAAAATTTGCCTGAGGGCAAGTATGTCCTTGAGAATAATGAGCTTAAGGGAGTACAGAAAGCTAATCATCTTGAAATTGAGAATTTATTTTTTCAAGAACCTAATACCAGAATCCCACTTACTAATTCCTCCCTCGGGGTGAGTATTTACAGATTTGGTCAGCTCTTTTACGATTCTGCGAAAGTGAGAGCAAAACTAGCTCTGAAAGAATCGGAACTACAAGAGATAAAAACATCTCTTGATGAAGAACAGACAAATCGAAAGCTTATTAAAAAGCGAGATAAAGTCCAGACAAAAATTCAGGATCTGGAAAAAATGGAAGAATATGGCAATTTCCTAATGAGAACAGGAAATCCGGTGACTATCCTTGATAGTGCAGAAACCAAAAAAACGGTAATAGAAATTGATAATTACCTCTATAATAAAGGTTTTTTGGATGCTCAAGTCTCCTTTGAAGTAGAGACCAAAAAGAAAAAAGCGACAGTAACATATATTTTGGAAGAAAAAGAACCCTACGTACTTGATTCGATTTATACCAACTCGGTGAATGAAGGCTTATTATCCTTAATCAGAGAAACAAACACAAAGTCATTTATAGTAAAAGGAGATAGTTACGACCAAAGCAATTTCACTAAAGAAAGAGCACGTCTTGAAGAGCTTTTCAAAAACAATGGATATTACATGTTTACAAAAAGTTTTATCGATTACAATCTCTATTACGATACAACTTCCAAAAAAATTAACGTTGAGCAACGGATCCTCAAGCCCTCTTTTGCAGATAAGCATGAAGTCTATAGTGTTGATTCAATCACTTTCAAAATAAGTCCGCCTAGTGATGAGTTTGTGGATGAAAAAATCCAGCGAAACTATCGTGATATTGACTTTACATTTTATAGAGATCGTTTTTCCACAAAACTCCTTAGCTCCAGAATATTGTTTGATGAAGGGCAAATTTACAAGCGAATAGACATCGTAGAAACTCAAAAGCAGTTAAGTAACCTTGACCTCTTCAGGTATATAAACATTTCATTTGATACCGTTGGGACGCGTCTTACGGCCAAGATCCTAACTCAACCTAATCAGAAATATCAGCTGACCAATCAGCTAGGTTTGAGCATCACAGAGCAATTACCCGGGCCATTCTTCAGTACTGTGCTGAGAAACAGAAATTTCTTTAGAGCGGGGGAAATTCTGGAGTTCAACGCACGAATAGGTTATGAAGGAGTAGCATCAGCAACAGATCAGGGAGTTTACCAAAGTAAGGAATTTGGCGCATCTGCCTCTGTTATTTTCCCAAGATTCCTTATTCCATTTTATGGAATAAGCTTACAGAAGTTTGGACAGTACAATCCAAACACTAGAACCCAACTTGGCTATAATTATACTAATCGCCCGGAATACACCCGTTCTGGTCTCAATGCACTTCTCGCATATACCTGGGTTACCCGAGGCAATAGACAGCAGTTCACCATCAATGCTGCAGATATAAATTACATTAGAACACCTAATATTTCTGATGAATTTGGGCAGGTATTGTTGGATTTGGAAGACCAGGGAAACAACCTAATCTGGTCTTTTCTTCCATCTTTAATCAGTAGCGTATCTGCTCAGTCTATCATTAATTTCAATGATTATGGCAACTATAATTCAACCAATAAAGCGTCGCTGCTCAAGCTCTTTGTAGAAAGTGGCGGAACTACTCTGAATTTTGTAAACGCATCAAGCAATAACGAAACTACTGATTTTGCCCGATTCCAATGGCTAAAACTTCAAGCTGATTTCAGAAGATATTATCCCTTAAACCAAAAGTCTACTATTGCTTATCGCGCTAATTTTGGAATAGCAAACCCCTATGGAGTGAGTAGCGGAATTCTCCCGTACGAAAAGTATTTTTTCGCAGGTGGAGGTACAAGTATAAGAGCTTGGCAAGCGAGGCGATTAGGTCCAGGAAGCTATACACCTCCTATAGGCGAAAAAGGACGGTATGATTATGCTTTCGAGCAACCTTCAGAGATGATCTTTGAAACTATGTTGGAATATCGAAGAAACTTGGCTGGATATTTCGATATGGCAGTTTTTGTCGACGCAGGAAATGCTTGGATGATCGGTACTGATAGCTCGCGTCCAGGATCTGATTTTAGATTTAATAGGTTTTATAAAGAAATAGCAGTGGGAGCTGGAGTAGGTTTACGGATGGATTTCAATTTCTTGGTAATCAGGCTTGACTTGGCTACCAAAGCAGTAGATCCCTCAATGCCTGAAGGAGAGCGCTATGTGTTGGATAATATATCCTTCAATAGACTCTTTGGTTTAAAAGGCCAAACTGTGCTTAACTTTGGCATAGGTTATCCTTTCTAATAAAAGAATTACAATAAAAATGTCACGCAAGAGCAAAGAAGAAATAGCTGAAATCTACAGCCAAATTCAGGATTACATCTGTAGCCAACTAGAAATAGCCGATGGATCTGGCAAGTTTATCGAAGACAAGTGGGAAAGACCAGCTGGTGGTGGCGGTAGAACCCGAATTTTTAAAAATGGACAAATTATTGAAAAAGGCGGGGTTGCTTTCTCGGCTGTGCATGGGCCAACCCCTGATAAAATTCTAAAAAAGCTAAACTTAGATCAAACTGACTTTTTTGCTACAGGCGTATCTATAGTTTTGCATCCAAAAAGTCCAATGGTTCCGATTATCCACATGAACATTCGTTATTTTGAAATGGAAAATGGGGAATATTGGTTTGGAGGAGGAATAGATTTAACTCCACACTATATAGATGTGGCAGATGCAAAATATTTCCACCAAGAAATAAAAAAAGTCTGCGATGAATTTAATGTAGACTATTATCCGAAATTCAAGAACTGGGCAGATGATTATTTTTACATCAAGCATAGAGATGAAACACGTGGAATCGGAGGTATTTTCTACGATAGACTAAAGGCTAAAGACGATCAGGAGTTTGAGCATATCTTACAATTCAGCTTGTCTTTAGGACGTTTATTTCCAACTATTTACGGGTATTTCATGAAGAAAAACTCTCAAATTCCATTTGGTAAAAATGAAAAAGCATGGCAAAATCTAAGAAGGGGACGCTATGTAGAGTTTAATCTCGTTTGGGATGCAGGAACTAAGTTTGGCTTGGACACCAATGGAAGAACTGAGAGTATCTTGATGAGTATGCCTCCTACGGCCGAGTGGGAATATATGCATGAACCAGAAATTGGCTCACAAGAAGAATTGACACAAAGTCTTCTAAAGAAAGGAATTGACTGGTTAGCTTAAAACTTATGTTAGAAAAACTCAAAAACTGGGATGAAGAATTATTCCTCTGGTTGAATTCCTATCACGTTGATTGGCTAGACGCGGTATTTTTCCAAATCACTCAAACGATCACTTGGATACCCTTCTACTTAATCGTTTTGTATTTTATTTATAAGAGTGACCCAAAAAGTAGCTGGTGGGTATTTGGTGGCATTGCTTTAACAATACTTTTGGCAGATCAGACTACATCAGGTCTAATGAAACCCCTATTTGAACGTTTGCGGCCTTGCCATGATGAGCGATGGTCAGGAATGATTCATAACTATGGGAGGTGTGGCGGATTATACGGGTTTGCTTCGTCCCATGCAGCAAATACATTTGGGTTTGCCACTTTTCTTAATTTAAAAATGAAAGGAAAACTTCGATTCTTGCCTTGGTTGTTTTTATGGGCAGCGGTAATATCCTATACCAGAATATATTTAGGGGTGCACTATCCTACAGATATACTGGTAGGGGGAATTGTCGGTGTTTTGGCAGGGTTTATTAGCTGGTTTATTATAGTGTTTGTCAGAAGAGAGATTTTAAAACTAATACTTAAAGATTGATACACAGAAATACCCATAGTTTTATTAAAATCATTCTATTTTTTAAACATTATTCAAATTCAAGTACTTTTTTCCTTAGAGTTTTTAAATTTGGGGAAGGTTTTTTATTGAATAGCTTTCTGACTTTTAATTAGACGCCAGCCGAATGTATTATTCTCTTTTTCGAAAATTATGTTGCCTGCTTTTTCTGCCTTTGGCTATAGGTGTAGACCTTCATGCTCAGGACACGCATCACTGGAGCAAACAATTTGGTACTAGAGCTGCTCTCCTTGGTGGTGCTGTGCTCACTGATACGCTGGACAATGCTGGAGTATTTTATAATCCTGGTAACCTCGGCTACTTGGACACCACTTCTCTTTCTATAAATGCCAACCTCTATGGTCTAGAAAACATAAACATTCAAAATGCATTAGGTCAACGAGCTGATTTTAAAGGCATTCAATTCAATACTGTCCCGCTGCTAGTGAGTGGATCGCTTGCCACAAAATCAGATTGGAATCTGAGTTATGGCTTACTTACTCCTGTAAGTTTTAATTTCAATGGAGTAGCTAGAATAGTGGGGGAATTCGATGTCGCAGGAGAGGAATTAAGTCCAGGTAAAGAAGAAGTAGTCTCTGAATCAGGCATTATTACCAAAGTCCAAGAGACGACAGTAGCTCTTGGGATCGGCAGAAAACTAAGCTCTAATTTAGGGTTTGGGATAAGTCTATTGAATACCATTCGCACAGTCAACTATTCTTACCGATTCTCTGCAAAAGCATTAACGAACAATGAAGATTACATTTTGATGGCTAGAACTCAAAATGAATTCATTAACTATTTCGCCTTGCGAACCGCATTAAAATTAGGCTTAAACTATCAGAATGACACTTATGGTTTTGGGTTAGCAGTGACTAGTCCAGGACTTGACTGGCTAGGCAATGGTACAGTAGCACAGGATCTTACCCTATCTAATATTAATACTGCTGGCTCAGATCAGCCTTTAACCGCATTTGCTTCAGATCGACAGGAAAAATTAAAAACTAATTATAAATCTCCATTTGAAATAGCATTTGGTGCTCATAAAGCTTTTAATCGTTCTATCATTAGTTTCAACCTCACCCACTTTGGAGGATTTGACAGATATAGAATTATAAATGCATCCCCGGGAACACTTGTTAGACCCGATAATGGAAATTCAATCGACAGTCAGGATTTTTTAAATGTAGAAACAGCAATGAAACCAGTTACAAATTTTGCGATTGGATATGAAAATCGATGGAAAGAAAATATTACATTATTAGGGAGCTTTAGAACTGATTTCAGCTATTTTGATAAAGAAAGTGTAGAAAGCAGACAATTAAAATCCGAAATCACTCAATGGGATATCTTCCATATATCAATGGGTACAGAAATAAAAAAATCTCGGAGCAGCCTAACACTTGGTATTATTTATAGTTTTGGTTCAACTCAAGAATATTTACAAAGGGGTAGTTTTTACAATGTAGAAGCAGATCAACTGCTGGAAGGCGCACTAGTTGTGACTAAAGCAGGATATACAAATTTTGGACTTTTAATAGGGTATGCATTCAATTTTAAGAAATTCAATTAACAGACTATGAAAAAACTTATATTCTTTGCTTTAGTCTTTGGATTTTGGTCACAAGAAATTAAAGCTCAAGTGACTACAGTCAATTTAGACCTGATCACTGGCAAAATAAACGGTGGTAAACCTCTTCCGACTGAGGAAGAGTTTTATATACAGGGATCAATTCCTGAAAAAATAGAAATGGTAAAGCTGTTGATTTACCCATCTAAAAAAACCGACAAGGCGGGCTATACATATTTTTGGAAAGCTCCATTTGGTTATGATGACCTCTCCTATCACCTATTAGTGGCTGATCCACTGCGGTCAAACACTGACTATTATTTAGAATTTGGTTATTACCAAAAAGCTGGCGCCGATCAGATCACGGAGGTGCGTTCGCTCATTCATCAAAACATCAAAACCTATCTTAGTACCGTCACTACGATCAAAAAAGGAGGAATAAAATTTTCAGAGTCAGATGAAGTATTGATCAACAATCTATCAAAAATTGTTGAGCAGGGTGCTTATTATTTTGAATTGCCAAATGGAGAGAAATTCCCTGGATTCAGTGACATCACCAAAGCAAAACTGGAGCAAAGAGGAAAGCTGAAAATGGGCAAGGCAAAGTATAATGTAACCGGAATGTCGGAAGCTGATAACGCTAGGGCATTGTTTGCGGATGAATACATTACCGATTTAGAGAACATACTCTTCTCAGAAGTAGATCAATACCTAAGTCCTAATATGCTGGTAAGAGTAAATGAAAATACCTTTGATAGTTATCCTACTGAAAAAACAGCAAATTCCCTACCTATCAATGTGGGCTATGGAGCTATCTCCCTAAGTAAAGGATTGCCAGATCAGGAATTTGTGACCAGCCCTTATGCAGGAATTTCCTTTCCTCTTGGAAATAGAACATTTGCTAGATTCATGAATAACATGTCCATCTCAACAGGCTTCTTTTTGTCCAATAAAATGGAAAACCAACTTGGCGAAAAAATCTCAGGACCAGTTTTAGATAGACCTATTTATGTAGGCTTGGGTTATAATTTCTTCAGATTCATCCGGTTAAATGCAGGAGGGACATTCATCACCACCGAGCAACTTAGTGGGCAAAGCGCAAAATCCTTCCAACCATTTGTTGGAATAAGTGCTGAATTCAATCTTTGGTTGGGTATTGGAAACAAAAAAAGATAGGGACATGAAAAAGCTAAGTTTATTAATTCTCGCTTTTGCCTTTGCCTATTCTGCACAGGCTCAACTGCATGGCTACAAATGGAGATTTGGAGCAAGTGCTGGCACCACCAACTACTTTGGAGATATTCGTCCTCTTAAAGCAGATAATTTCCAGAATTTTACACAATACTATAAACGCTACAAAACCTATTCAGAGCAACTATCCTATCAAGTTTCTATAGAATACGCACTTGGAAATTCCGTGGGATTAATGCTTACAGGAGGCAGTTATCAATTTGGTTCCAGTGATAGGTTTATACAAAATGATGGAACGCTCTATACTGAGAGTCCTTCATTTGATCGTGCATTAAATTTTCAGACGGATGTATATGATGCAGGATTATCTTTTGTAATCAAGCCTGATAACAATTGGCTGCTATCAGGAAAGTCATTCTTTGCACCCTACCTGACTTTAGGCTTAGGGGTTCAAAGCTTCAGCGTCAAGGGAGATTTGCTTGATGCTGATGGAAATCGATACGATTATAACAACCCTAATGTAATTCCTGATGGAACTTTCGAAACTGACTTGACATCATTAGGGACAGAGCGTTCTGATAATTATAAAACAAGTTCCTACTATGCCAATCTTGGTTTAGGCGTACGTTTCAGAATCACAAAAACCATTGAAATATTTGCCCAATCAGATTTCAAGAGAACTAACACTGATTATTTGGATGATGTGTCCGGGCTTTACAGATCCACTTATGACAATGATTTCCAAGCATATGCAGCAAAGCCAGGCACCAATATAGTACCTGCTGAAAGCCCATATAGAGGAATGGAGAACGGCCGTCCTGACTGGTACATTTACCATGGAATAGGTATAAAATTCAGTCTAGGTGCTAATAAAAAATCCTTCAATCCACCTGTAATTACGCAGCGCTATACTTACGTCCCAACTGAGCTTTCAAATTCTCAATTGGCTAGAGAAGATTCGCTGGAAAGAGCTAAAATGGGGGCACAAGCTATTACCAATAATTACTTCACAGTAATTCAGCTACCTGAAACTAGACAATCACTAGGAACGCAAACAGTAACAGACTCGGCTGCTTTGGTACAAATAAAAGCCATGAGAGATTCTCTGCAGAACAGTAGAGCGCAAGTGAATGAAGAAATGGCATCAACTGAACGTGAGTTAGCAGACATTGATGAGACAATTGCACTTGCCCAGCAAGATTCAAGCGTTTCTGGAGCCGTGACACAAGCCAGAGTACAGAACTTAGAAGGTGAAAAATCCATAGCCCAGGGGAAAATGACAACTTTGAATACCCTTGCTTTAGAAAACCAATTCAAACTGGACTCTCTCAACTCTATTCAAATTAACACCACCACTTCACCTATTGACTCTGCGTCTATGATGAAGGAATTAATCATATATCCTGGTCAGGTGAGTAGAATTTTATATTCCAGCAACGGATCAGTATTGTCTCTAGATTCAGCCTCACAAGCACAATCTGCTTCATCAAGATCGGCATCAAATCCTGAAACAATGACGCGGGAGGAATTTGATGAGGAAATGGAGAAGTTCCGTGCTGATATGCTTACAGCCCAAGCGACAAGAGATTCTGCTATGATGATGGCCTTTGCGAATAAAATCCCGGTGTATGAAGCTCCCGAGCAAGTCGAAGCGGCCCCTCAAGAGTTGACGATCAACACTGAAGCTATGGATGACAAAACCGCTAAGAAATTAGAGAAAAATAGAAAGAAACAGGAGAAGCTAGACAAGAAAAACAATGAAGTCCTCAAGGATGCCCTGCTCGTAGGAGGTACTGCAGCAACCACGGCAGCAATTACCTCTAGTGGAGATAAAAAGACAGAAGAATTAGCAGCGGCAAATGACTCTACACTACGTGCCCGCATAGCTATGGACTCAATACTTATAGACAGTCTCTCAAATCTCCCACGTATGGTGGACACAGTGACCGTCACGGAAGTAATCGAAAAGAACATAGAAACGTTACTTAATGAAAGTAAAGTAGAAGTGTACTTTGCAATAAATGAATCTACGCTAGCTGATGAAGAGCGCGAAAAACTTGAACCTATATCAGAATTCTTAAAGAAAAATGAGGATGTAGTGGTAGAGTTAGTTGGATTTGCAGATAACACCGGTTCGGTAGCCTACAATCTCGCACTTACTGAAAAACGTGTAGCTGCTGTCACCAAGGCTTTCACTGATTATTACAAAATAGATGCAGAACGGATAACAGTTAGCAATGGGGGATTAATCGTGAGAGGAAGATCTAAAGGGTCTGTTGAAACAGACCGAAAAGTAGAAATTCGTGTATTAAAAAAATAAATCATATATAAATTAAAGAAACTAAACTTTCAATGAGATGAAAAAGGTATTCACAACCCTCTTTTTGCTTACCGCGATTACAGCCATATCATATGCACAGGAATTAAGAATCAACACCTACGCTGGGTATGTATTTAAAGATAATGTAGATTCATATTATTCTAGTAGTTCCTATTTCAACGGTCAGATTCAAGATGGATTGAGATGGGGAGCAGGGATAGAGTACCATATCCCAAATAAAGGAGCAATCGAACTTCAATATCTACGTCAAGACACTAATGCGCCTACGATTTATCAAGATGGTGGCATTTTTGGGGGACAAATCCAAAACACTGATTTCGATATGGCCATCAACTGGATCATGTTGAATGGCACGAGGTATTTCAAGGTGAATGAAATCGTAGAGCCATTTGCTGGAGCTGGTTTTGGGTTGGGTATATTTAATGTTTCAAATCCCGACAATGGCAATGAAAATTCTGCCACAAAGTTTGCCTGGAATATCCGTGGAGGATCTAATTTTTGGTTAGCCGAAAATATTGCTATTCGAGTTCAAGCTTCATTATTCTCAGCAACTCAAGCTATTGGCGGCGGTCTTTACTTTGGTACAGGAGGAGTTGGAGGAGGTCTTTCAAGTTATTCCAGCTTATATCAATTTGGCTTAGAGGGAGGTTTGGTTTTTAGAATACCTCAGCCTGCAAAATAGTTTCAAAATCCCATTTCAATTGAAAACCATCGAGAAACCCCAATTATTCTCGATGGTTTTTGCGTTATTTGCGCTTCAAATTACGAAGCATTTCATTTAATAATCAGTCAAAGTGCATTTCTTAACTACCACTCGAACAGTTGTATTGTGTTTACTTCTAATTATAGGATTTACACCTTCAATTGCCCAAGAATCAGATAGCATTCAAACAAAGACTGAAAAAAAGGAATCATTTCTCAATCATACCTCAAAGGGATTTATTCTTAAAAGTGAAGACGGTAATTATGAAATGCAAATCGCAGCCCGATTACAACTTAGGTTTGCACTGCCTGATGATCAGGATCCAATAACTTTCGCGGATTTCCGAAATCAGGATCAACGTGTCTTTAAGATAAATAGAGCTAGATTAAAAGTTGGTGGTCATGCTTACCAGCCTTGGATAAAATATTACTTCGAATACGAGCTATCCCAAAGCCTTCTCCTTGACTACAGGGTGATGATCGAAAAATGGCCCTGGTTAAACTTTAAAGCTGGACAATGGAAGGTGGAATTCACACGAGAAAGATTTATTAGCAGTGGAGATCAGCAATTTGTAGATCGATCACTATTGAATAGGAAGTTTACAGTAGACAGGCAACAGGGAGTAGAAGTCTATGGAAATTTAAACGGAGGAGGAATTGCGAATTTCAACTATTGGGCAGCTATTTTAACCGGACTGGGAAGAGGTGCACGTCAAAATGACGATTCCAAAATGATGTATTTCGGTAGATTTCAATGGAATTTCCTAGGCAGAGAAGTGCCTTTTTCTGGAGGTGATTTGAAAATATCTCAAAAACCAGCCGCAATTATTGCCATAGCTGCTGTGACCAATACGAGTCCTTACACTAGGTTTTCAACTTCAGGAGGAGGAAATCTTTCTGGATATGAAGGCACAAACGATGGTCAGTACACCGTGAAACAGTATCAGATAGAGTCTGCATTTATCTATAAAGGTTTCTCTTGGTCAAGTGAATTTCATCGTAAAAGTATCTACGACAACTTTGACGAAATAGAGACTAATCTTGGTGGATACTATTTAACAGCAGGTTACCTTGTTCATCAAGCGCTGAATTTCTGGCCAGAGCCTTTGGAAATAGCATTTAGGTATGCAGTAGTTAATCCAGATCTAGAGATTACAAGTAATAAACAACGAGAGGCAGCAGTAGCTTTTAACTGGTTCTTTTCTGGACATAAAAATAAATTGACCACAGAACTTACTCGATTTACTTTCCAAGATAAGGAACTTCCTCAAGACGATGAATTACGTTTCAGGCTTCAACTAGACATTTCATTCTAATGAAAAAGCTCCAGCTTATTTTTTTGTTTTGCATAGCAGGTCTTAGTGTGAATGCGCAGGAAATTGACACGATAACTTATACTCCAAATCGGATTAACAATTTCAGTATTTTGCCATTGCCTGCCGTTGCATACAATCCCGCCAATGGCTGGATGTTTGGTGTGGCAGCTTCCACTTCTTGGTTTATGGGAGATCCCATATCTACCCACCAATCAAATTTGGTTTTCAACTTTCTATACACCACTAAAAAGCAGTGGATTATTAGTTCAAAGAGTAATGTATTTCTAGCTGACGATCAGTGGAATCTGATTGGTGATTGGCGCTATTTCATCACATCACAGCCTACTTATGGCCTAGGTAGCTCCACTCCGAATGACTTTGATTTTGAACAAATCGGCCAAGAGTCAGTGATTGTTGGAGAGCAGCAGATGGATTTTACGTTGATCCGCTTTCATGAGACTATACTGCGGAGAGTAGGGTTTAGCAAATTCTACCTTGGTGTTGGGTATCATTTGGATATCCATCAAAAAATTGAAAGTTATCTAATAGGCGATGACTTGATAGACTTCAATGCTGAATTTAGTCATGACTACTACAATGAATCTATAGGAGTTCCAGTAGATCAATACACTTTATCTGGAATTTCCTTAAATGGAATCATGGAGAATCGTGATGTAGCAGTCTCTCCCTATGAGCATAATTATGCTATGATTTCCTACAAAATCAACCCGGAGTTTCTAGGGTCTGACAAATCTTCTTCTACACTCCTACTTGACTATAGACATTATTTCAACCTAAGTGAAACTCGGAAAAGACATATTATAGCTGCATGGGCGATGGGAAACTTTTTGGTATCAGGAGATCTGCCTTATATGAATTTACCGAGTATTGGCTGGGATATGTTTGGGCGAAGTGGCAGAGGTTATTCCCAAGGAAGATTCAGAGGTGAAAACATGCTGTACTCAGAAGTAGAATACCGCTTCCCACTCATGAAAAACAAAGATCTTTTTGGAGGTACTATATTCCTGAATGCGGCCTCTTTCAGTAGTAAAATGACAGGAGAGAAACTCATGGAAACCATCAATCCAGGATACGGGGTGGGGCTACGGGTAATGATCAATAAAGAAAAGCGTACCACTATAACGGCTGATTATGGATTTGGACAAAAAGGTAATTCAGGCTTTTACTTAAATATCAACGAGTCCTTTTAGCTATATTTAGGCCTTGACGCCTAATTTTAATAGTTTTTAGGATTATTCCTTCATTTTTTTTCACTCTAAAACTTAATTAAGTATAACTTTGTCTTTAAGATGTTTTCAGTTTTTAAATCCAACATTTATGAAAAAAGCACTTTTAATTTCAGGGTTCTTAATTCTCATTTCCTTCCAAACATCCTTTGCGCAAAGCGAATTGGAAGATGAGATCACTATTATTCAGTCCGCTTTTGGTATGGACAAAAAACAAATCATCGAAGGCTATATGGATTTACCAGAATCTGTAGCTCCTGGTTTTTGGACGATATATCAGGCCTATGAGGCAGAAAGAACTCTTTTAGCTAGAGAACGCATGAATATCATCAACGATTTTTTGACAGAATATGAGATTATCGGTGAGGAAGAAGCAGATAACTTAGCCAAGCGAACATTTAAAAATGACTTGGAGCTATCTAAACTTCATTCAGCATATTATAAAAAATTCAAGAAAGCTACCTCAGCATTCGATGCTGCCAAGTTTATGCAAATAGACACCTATATCCACAATACGATTAGGAATGCAATGCAACAGGAATTGCCATTCATAGATCAATAAGAAAACAAACCAAAATAAATTTTATGCTTAAAAAACTACAACTACTAGGAATAGGAGTATTAGGATGGTGCATGCTGCTGTCATGTACTCCTGATGGGGCTGAGTATATAGACGAATTGGATGTCGTCTATACCAATTACGATGTCAACCATAATTTTGCTTCTAATAATACATTTGCTGTTCCGGATAAGATTGTCAAAATCGAAGGGCAATTTATCAACGGAGCAGGTGGTAATTATGAGCCGGAATATGTTTCTCCAGGCTATACCGCTGCAATATTAGCTTCAATTAGAACTAATATGAGAAATGCGGGGTACACCGAGGTAGATAAGAGTGCAAATCCTGATTTGATTATTCTACCCTCAGTGATTCAGACAGACCAGCTTTTCTTTTACTACGATTGGTGGTATTGGAACTGGTTCTATCCAGGATGGGGTCCAGGATGGAGCTGGTACTACCCTGGGTATTACCCACCGCAAGTATCTTCTGTGCGTACTGGAACAGTATTGCTGCAGATGACCGACCCTAATAATATCTCGGAAAATGATCAGATTCCTGTTGTTTGGACATCAGTAATCAATGGTTTGCTAGAAGGAAGTACTTCTGCAATTAACAGTCGAATTAATACATCTATTGACCAAGCATTTTCTCAATCACCATACCTAGCTAAATAATCATGAAAAAGTCAATCATATTAGCAGCACTTCTGGTAATGGTAGTTGCTGGAGTTGCGCAAGCCCAATCATCCTTCTTCTCAATCAACTATTCTGTAAGTATCCCAACTGGTACCACTTCAGATTACATAGACCAGGTTTCTGGCAGAGGGATCAAGTTGGAATACCAACGATTCATTAAACCTAATTTTGCTATAGGTGGAGAAATAGGTAGTTATACTTTATACAAAAGAGAAGAAAGCAAAGTATATACTGAAGGATCAGCCTCTCTATCTGGAGTTCAATACCGCTATCAAAACAACTATCCTATTTTAGTCACAGGTACTTACTTTGCTAACAGAACTGGTGAATTCAGACCATATGCTGGTTTGGGACTTGGGACAATAGCGCATGATAGAAGAATTGATATGGGTGTTTTTTCTTCAGAGGAAACTCATTGGCAATTTGCTTTGAGACCTGAACTCGGAATATTATACAGACCAGCACAAAATGTAGGGTTCAGATTAGGAGCCAAATACTACCAATCATTTAGCAGCAGCAATTTAGATGGTCAATCTACTGTAGGGCTTGATTTTGGTATCGTTTTCATACGATAATTAACTACTGAATAGTTAAGCAATAATCCGGCAAGTAAAACAACTAGTTCTACTTGCCGATTTTTCTTCCTTTTAGATCTCTTGATGATTAAACAGTTTCTTTTGGAGGTCAAAATTCAAACTAAATTATATTAAATTAGTATTGAACTCATACCTCCTTAAATCATATTTCTTTAGTAAATTAGAGCTATATAAATTCATATTAATCATGACAAAGTCTACTTTACCACTCCTGATTCTGATAATTATGTTTATGGGTTGTACTGCTACAAATGTCACAGTTGAGCCCGGACTTTATGACGATTTTAAGCTTTCTACGTATAAGACTTATTCTTTTCTAGAAGTAGATCAAAGTGAAACTGAAGTTCCAGCTTTTTCCCAGTCTGTGGTTTATCTTAAACAGGAAATAGCAAAGCAGCTCGCTGCAAGAGGCCTTTCAGAAGATAATTCAGATCCTGAGTTGAAAATTAACCTTGGAATTGTGATCGAGAATAAAGAACAAACTCGTGAAACAAGTCTCGCCACCGATCCCTTTATGTATACAGGGCAAAGAAACTATACATGGCAAAGCGAAGAAATTGTGGTAAATAACTACAAAGAGGGCACTCTTTCAATTCATTTAGTAGATGCTAAGACAAATGAAGCTGCCTGGGTAGGAGTAGTTTCCAAAATCATCCCATCAAAACAGGAAAAGAAACAAGAGGCCATCGAAGATGCAGTGCAAGAAGTATTTGAGTCAATAGACAGTAATAACTAATTAAAACAACTATCAAATAATGAGGAAATTAAATTCATTCATCGCCTTAGTGCTAATAGGGACACTGGCCGCATGCTCACCTAGCACAAAAATCACAGGTTCATGGAAAGCTCCTGAAGCAAAAGCAGGAGGATATAGCAACATTTTTGTTACTGCGTTGACAGACAAACTAGTTGCCAGACAAACCATAGAAAATGATATAGATGCAATTCTAGAAGAGGATGGTATAACTGCCAACAGTAGCTTTGACATCATCCCTCCAGGCTTCAAAGCTACCCCTGAAAACAAAGAGAAAGTAGTCTCTGCAATTCAAGCTGCTGGGCACGACGCAATTCTTACTGTTGCGCTTTTGGATCAAACATCTGAAACGAGATATGTACCAGGAACTACCATGTACTCGCCTATGGGCTATGGTGGATACTATGGTAGATTTTATGGATACTACTCCTACTACAATCCAGTAATGTACGATCCAGGATACTATGCAACAGACAAAAATTATTACTTAGAGATAAATCTGTATGATGCACAAACAGAAGCTTTGGTTTGGTCAGCACAATCTGAAACTACCAACCCTTCCACGATTGAATCATTCTCGAAAACTTTTGCCCAATCTGTAGAATATCAATTGATCAAGGACGGAATTATTGCAAAATAATTTTAAAAATAAATTCATGAAAAAGCCCCGAGAGAAAATTCTCTCGGGGCTTTTTTTCGTTTGTCGCTAAACTGCTTATTTAGCTGCGTTTTTCATCGCTGTTACTTCAGCTCTGATTTCTTGCGCAAGATTTTTAAGTGCCTGCATTCCAGTTCTTACTCTAGTACCGGCAGCCTTGTTGCCATTTTCGTAGAATTTCGCAAAGTCTGCTTCTAAAGAATCGACCAAATCTTTCACTTCTTGGTGTTTGCTCATAATCGTTTTATTGGTTGGTTATAAAATGTAATTAGACACAATAAACATCATTTATAGTGCCATTAGAAGTGTTTGAGCGTTTATTTTTAATTTTTAGTGCAGAAAAATGGCGTTTGCATTAAAACCTTCATTTTATTCAATTTTCGGCAATATTATATGCAAAAAATTAACTAAAATATCTTGGTTAAAAATTAACAAATTACCTCTAAATGAACTGAAAATTCCCCAAGATGTATTTTCAGGGACTTAAATCATCACTTTTTCGCCTGTTTCAGCAGACTCTAGAATAGCCTGAACAATTCGAATATCTCTTAATCCCTCTTCTCCCGGAACAGACTGAGGCTTGCCATCCATTATTGTCTGTGCATCATTGTCCATTTGGTAAACTTGTTCCATTGGTTGCTGAAAAGGAAAATTTATTTCACCTAATGGACTCTTACCTTTATTACCTGCATAGGCAGAAAAAGGCTGCATTTCTATCATTCCCTTTTCGCATTTGATATTCAGAAAATTCATATTGCCACCGAATGAGGTTTTGATAGTGCCTATTACACCACCTGGAAACTCCAATTCTGCCTCAACAATTTCGCCCAAACCATCTTTATAAATTTCCGGCCGCTCAGTCCAGACTTTAGCAGAGTTCACTGCAACTGGCTCCATACCTGATCCAAGTCTTGCTCCTTGAATAGAATAAACTCCCATATCATAAATCACCCCTCCACCCATTTCACGCTTTTGCTTCCAGTGATCTGTACGGTTTTCGCGATATCCAGCGGAACAATCTAGGCCTAAAACCTTACCCAGACTTTGTTCCTTTACTATTTTTTGAAATGCCTGCGTATTAGGTTCATGTTGACAGCGATAGCCAATTGATAAGGAGACATTGGCCTTCTTACAAGCGTCTATCATTGCCTGACACTCTTCGACTGTAACAGCCATTGGTTTTTCACACCATACATGTTTGCCTGCTTTAGCTGCTCTTATCACATATTCCATATGCATAGATGGTGGCAACACAATGTAAATCACATCTATAGCTGGATTTGCAGCAATAGAATCAAAATTCTCATAGTTATAGATATTCTCCTTGGGTATTTTATATTTCTCCTTCCAAATAGCTGCCTTTGATGGAGTACCAGTGACTATGCCAGCGAGATAGCATTTTTCAGTTTTTTCTAGAGCTGGAGCCAATAAGTCAGTACTGTAGTAGCCAAGTCCAACCAAAGCTACGCCGAGCTTATCCTTTCTTGATATAGTAGAAGACAATACACTAAAAGGAGATAACAAACTTACTCCTGCACCTAAGGCAAGAGATTTCAAAGTGTTTCTTCTTGAGGTTAAATTCATAATATTGGGTTTAAGGTTTGAATGTTAATACACTTATCAAGTTAATGCTTTCATTTATACCTCCAAAAAAATATTAAATTCAGACTTAGTATTAATTCCACCATAATCCAACCCACCTATGAAAAAGTTAATTATTCTAGTTCTTTTATTCTTCCCATTGTATATCCATGCTCAGACCAACTTACAGCCTTATTTAACGCTTGAGGATGCAACAAGAATTTCAGATGCTGCAGAAGCAAAATCCAAAGCTGAAGGCTGGAACATGGTGATCGTGGTCCTCGATGCAGGAGGCCATATGATCTCCTTACGCAAAATGGATGGAGTACAAATAGGAAGCATTGATGTTGCCCTAGGTAAAGCCAAAACTGCTGTCTATTTCAAACGTCCTACAAAAGTTTTTGAAGATGCAATGAAGACTGAAGGAGGAGGTAGAATAGCCACTCTCCCAAATGCAGTAGCTATTGAAGGAGGCCTTCCAATAGTTAAAGACGGTATAGTCGTTGGAGCAATCGGAATATCAGGTGCCAGCTCAGCTCAAGATGGAATTGCCGCGGCAGCTGGGTTAGCTGCCTATTGAATTACGTCCTTTAAAACCCAAAAGCCTCAGGATAAAATATTTAATTGAACCTGAGGCTTTTGGCTTTAATAATAAAATCACCCTTCATTTGAAAGTGTAGATGTGGGAAAAGACTCGTTAATCGCTCACATTGGAAGTATAGGATCTCTCTTTTGGAATACAGCAAGATTCACATAAACCTACCTTCTCTTTGATAACCAATGCTTTCCTCAAGGCTTCTTTGCCTGAATTGTATGGTCCAAGGTAGTCCCGGTCATAGGCACTCGGAATATGCTCACACTCTCGATCGTGCACTTCATGTATGCCATTGTCGTTTGGATTGGAAGAAAGGTAAAAGAATTTCATAGATATAGGAATAAGATTTACGTAACTCAAATTTACCACCTGAGATAAAGCAAAAAAATACCCTATGTAGGGTATTTTTCAGGTAAAAACTGAAATATTTTACTTGAAAAAAGTAGAATCACCAATTAATTCTGACTTCCTCATCGGCATTTGATCAATCAATTGAAAAATACGGTTTAAAGAAAAATCATCTCTCTTACCAGAAGCTTTTATACCTCCATCTAATCCTATTAAAACCCATTCGGGATTTTGGCTGTTACGAGACAGCACCTTGAGAAATCCAGCGGGATCAACTACATCCTGTTCCGTATTTTTGATGTATTCACCGTGTTCAAACTCAACGAATAAAAGCTTTCTCTGATCTATATTTTCACCCTTTCCTTCCAGAATCGGATCGAGTTTCATGTTCTCAAAATTTGTGATCACGATTCGCTTTTCCCACCTGTATTCTTCAATAGTCTTGACAGCGTTGGTCACCATAAAAAAAAGATACACTAGTAAAACCAAGGATTTCATGTGTATGTAACATTCACGAATCCATTTGGTTATACTTTTTCAGCACTATTTCAAAAAGCGACTGAGCAGGTCCGCCCATTCTTCATCTAAAGTGAGATTTGGCTTACTTTCTCCAGCTCTTCTGTACCAGTAATCAGCATTCCATTGATCGCCCTCCTTTCTGTGCAAATAAGCATGGATTCTCGCGGCATCTTGTCCACCTAGACTATCTACCTCATCGTGAGCTTTCTCCCAGTTCCCATTTCCATCATACCAAAGTGACTTCAGGATAGGATTATACTCGTTTATCTTATCATTTGATTCTAAAAAATCGGAAATCTGCTTATCGTCAAGTTTCATAGTTATGCTGTTTTTCTCTCCAAAGAAAAGAACCTTAGGTATAAATTGTTTATTCTTCCGTGACTTTTTTGTGATATCCTGAGAGCAATTTTGAATAAATCAAAACCTCATAATCATGAAAAAAGTATTTATCCTATTTTATGTAGCCTTTTTAGGCTTAGTCTCATGTGCAGACGACACGGATCCAGTCACTATAGATCCAACCACACCAACAGGCACTCTGAATGTAACTCGAAGCGGCACATTCATAGATCAAAACGGAGCTGGATCAATGGGAACTGCCGGGTTAGGGCTGGACACAGAGGGCAAGGAGTTTTTACAGTTTGGCTCTAACTTCAATACTGCACTAGCCACTGGTACGGTGACTGTTTACTTGTCCACTTCTGCGACTTTTATGGCAGACCCAGGCAACGGAAATCCTGACTTATTGGTTGTTGGTCCAGTAAGAATGGCTGGGGAAAATTTCTTCGCTATTCCATCCGGAGTAAGCACCGCCAAATACACCCACGTTTTATTGTGGTGTGGATCGGTAGGGATTCCTTTCGGAAATGCTCCACTTCAATAACAAAACATGGAATTCCAACGCTCACTTACCTCTAAACTCAAGGCAGTTGTCCTTGGGTTTATGTGTTTAATTTCTTTGGATATAACTGCGCAAAGTGGGTGGACCAAAGAAAAAACAGAAGGATTTTACCAACTCAGTTTTCAATCGCTGAAATCAAAGGATTACTATTCTCTTGAAGGAGAACTGCTGAAAACGAATCAATTTTCACAGCAATCATTGGTTTTCTATGGGGAGTATGGAGTCACTGACAAATTCACGATTATAGCCAATTGGCCTTTACAAACCTGGAACGCTTTTGAAACTACTGAGACAGTAAGCGGCATCGGTGACTTACGGTTGGAGTTCAAGCACGCGCTTCTCAAAAAGTATTTCCCCTTGAGTATTTCCGTGGCCCCTGAACTTCCAATAGGAAGGGCAAATCATTTTGCCAAAAGTAAGGTCAATGACTTTGAACAAATCAATCTCCCATCTGGAGATGGAGAATTCAATGTTTGGACAACATTGGCCACTTCTTTTGCACTTCCGTCCATTCCTTTCTATGGGAATCTCTTCAGCTCCTATAATTTCCGAACTCAGTACGAAGGCGTTTCCTTTTCTGACCAATTTGCCATTGGTGCGGAGATAGGCTATCACATTGCGGACATTGTTTGGGTAAATGCCCGATTAAATGGACTCAAATCTGTGAACGAAGTGGAAGTAGCAACGGACTTTGTCCGAGGTGACGGGACCGAATATACTGGCTATAGCTTTGGGGCAAGTATGCCCGTTTACAAAAACATTCATATGAGTTTGAACTACAGAAACTACAACGATTGGATTTTCGAGCGAAAAAACATCTACTCCTCAGGAGTTTTCGGCTTGGGAGTCTATTACGAACATAAACCACAGAAAAAATGAATACTAGTCTAATACAACCCTCGAGAGAGTCAATCCAGGTTACTTTCCCTGTTTTCAAAAGTTACTCCAAAGGACAAAGCATCTATAAGCAAGATCAGCACTCAGAAGGGTTTTATCTTATAAAAAAAGGAATCGTTAAGCTGCAAAAAACGCTTCCAAATGGCCTTCAAACCATCTTGAAAATAGTAGGAGAAGGCGAAATTATCGGTGAAGGCGAAGTTGACTCAACCTTTCCAAGACAAAATTTGAGCTATGCGATAGCAATCCAAGATGGCACCCTGATCCAAAAAGTGGGCAGCTTTGCTAATTTATCCTTCCACGAACAAAGAAGTTTAAACCAAAAACTAATTGATAGAGCTTTAGAATCAGCTCAAAGACACGAACGCCTTATTTCGTGTGATGCTGAGCAGCGAATCAGAGCTGTACTAAAAGAACTTGCGGTGAAATTAGGAAAGAAATATGGGGACGAAACCCTTCTGAAAATCAACCTAACCCATGAGGATTTTGCCTTACTTTCTGACTCCAGTAGGCAAACTGTAACCAAAACCTTGTCTAATCTGAAGCAAAAGGGGATTATCAACTACAGCAGAAATAGAATTCTCTTCCGTGACTTAGCCAACTTTAAACTCTCGTAATCATGAAACTATCTATCACTTACTCACTTGTATTCTCAATACTTCTTTTTTCCAGTGCATGTAATAACTCAAAAGACTCTGATCCCATCATCCCTGATGACACTAGCGGTATTCCCGGATCAGTGAAAGTAACAGGAGAAGTAGAAATCCTTAAAACAGGAACATTCACCTCTCAAAGTGGCTCCAACACCAAGGGAATGATAGATTTGGTCACCGACGAAAGCGGTTCATACTTTATCAAACTTGGCAGTGACTTTACTTCAAGTTTTCATACCGGAACTGTCACCGTCTATCTTTCTTCATCAAAAGACTTAACACTTTCAGAAAAGGAAAGCTTCCAATTAGTAGCTGTCGTGAATGAACCTGGAGAACACTATTTCAAACTAGCCAACTTTCCAGATTCAAAGTTTTCACACGGAATCCTATGGTGTGGTGCAGCGGCTATTCCATTTGGCTTTGCTGAGCTTAAGTAGGCAAACTTCTACCGTAAAAAGTTACAGCCCAACTAAATAATCTCCTTTTGAAATGCATTATTAAAGTTTGTCATATAGAACATCATAGCAAAGATCAGCGGGGCAACCCTGATAGACAGACAATACCTGGTTATTTTCCAATAATTTGTAAGACATCTTTCGGGACATTGGAGTACCATAGCGTACAAGTTCTTCTTTGGGAATGTATTCGAGATTCCCTGATTCAGATTCGCTTCTGAAGGTAGTGTAATCGGAAAACTCTATAAATCCATCTTTGGTGGCATACTCACTGGTTGCTAAAAACAAATATCCTTCTTCACCACTTTGTAGATTTCTTTTTAGATATCCTTCTTCTAAAGTAGCGTCGCTTTTCATCACATAGTATAAAACTAGAACGCTGGTGCTGTCATCAGGGTCAGGAAAGCTATTTTCCCATCTCCCTGTCAGTTCATCTGTTTCCTTCTCAAGATCTTCAACACATCCATTCATCAATAGGAAAACACCAAAAAGACAGAGTATACAGATACTTTTCATCACAGCAGAATTATAACAGTTTGGTATTCAAAAAATTGAAACTTTTATTCCTGAATACCAACTCAATTACCAAAAAAAACTAAGTTGGAAGTTCAAATATAAATTCTGTATACGTATTGGAATCTGATTGGATGTAAATATCTGATCCATGGACTTCCAGGATTCTCTTTACTATGGCCAAGCCAAGTCCTGAGCCTTCTACTCCTTCCCGCTCCTTGTCAATCATATAATAGCGATCAAAAATCGCTTCCAAATCTGCCTGAGGAATTCCTCCACCTGAGTTTTTGATTTTCACCTGTACTGCTCCAGCTACAGAATTTGCTTCAATACTGATCTCTCCATCATTGGGAGTGTATTTTACTGCATTATCAAGCAAATTTTGGATCACACGATCAAGTAAGTAAAGATCAGCTTTCACCATGGGCAACGAAGAGGAAATGCTTGTGTCGATTGAAATGTTTTTTGACTTAGCCAAAAGCTCATACTTCAAACTACTGTCCTGAAGCAACTCCTGAATATTCAGGTTCTCTTTCTTCACCTGCATTTGTCCCGATTCCAACTTGGACAAATCAAAAAGATCTGCAACCAATTTGGTGAGCTTATCCGTACTGTTTCCGATGATTTTCAGGTAGCTCTCCCTTTCTTCCTGGGAAAGGGACTCTCCTTTCATCTGCAAGGTTTCTATATAGCCATTTATAATCGCGAGAGGATTGCGGAGGTCATGAGACACATTGGCAATCAACTCCCTACGTAAAGAATCTACATTTTTGAGTTCCTCTATATTATGGAGAATCCGATCAGCCATGTGATTAAAAGTCTCACCCAACACAGAAAATTCTGAGTTAGCCTTATAATCTGGCACTCTTGCGTTCAAATCTCCATCCTTAAATCGCTCCACAGTTTTAACTATGGTGCGCAAATGCCTAGTTAGCCATGCGATCAGGACTAAGCCAATCAGCAATGCCACCACTAGTGTGATCAGAATAGAATTGAAGGTCAGCTGCATCCAATAGCTCCCTAATACGCCAGAAGAGATGGTTTCATATTTTTCACTAGCCAAAATAATGTACACGTAGCCGAGTAACTTCTCATCATCGTACACAGCAGTGGCCGAAAAGACCGATTGTTCACCTGGATTTCTTGGGTCATCCCCCATCACAAAATCATCACCTTTGGCGGCGATAAATTCTTTAACTGGAGCTAAATCGACTCGTTTTAACTTGACTAGCTGATCCAAAACAACGTAGGAAATAATTTCTCCAGTTGGGTCCAGCAGATATACTTCAATCCCTGGGTTGACAGCCATCATGGAATGCATAATTGTACCTAGGGCGGCTTCATTCACTTCTCCATCTACAAAAGGATTGACCTCCTCAATCATGTATTCCGCGACTGTGGCATTAAGACGCTGGGTAGTTTCCTGAAAATAGCGCTGAGCGGTCGTAGCAGTGATAAAAACATATGAACAACCAACAATCAGTAATACCAGAATGAAGATGAGAGAAATTCTCAGAAATAGACTTTTCATAGCTGTAGCTTAAAATTCATCATTGAATCTATATCCTACTCCCCAGGTAGTTAGAATATAAACCGGATTATTAGGATCTGCTTCGATCTTTGCTCGAAGCCTATTAATATGCGCATTTACAGTATGTTCATAGCCAGAGAAATCATACCCCCAGATCAATTCCAGCAATTCAGCCCTGGAATAACTTCTCCCAGGATTCTTTGCCATGAGCACTAATAAATCAAACTCTTTTGGAGTCAAATCCACGCGTTTTTGAAGGAGCAAGACCTTTCGTTTTTTCTCATCTATTTCCAGAGACTCGAATTTGATCAGTTTGACCTCATTAGCTGAAAGTATTGCGAACTGATCCTGACGGCGCATGATAGCTTTGACTCTGGCGATGAATTCCCGGATCTTAAATGGCTTGGTGATGTAATCATCAGCACCGGATTCCAAACCGATCACCTTATCTATTTCCTCCGATTTGGCCGTAATCATTAGAATTGGAGTGAAATTATCCAATGCTCTCAGTCGTTGACAAATAGCTATACCATCCATTTCGGGAAGCATGATATCCAGGATAAGCAAATCGTAAGAATTGGAATTTGCTTCTTCAAACCCTTCCCTCCCATTATTCCTGACTTTTATTTCATAATCCAGATCCTTAAGATGAATCTGAATCAGTTGGCTGATATTGGGATCGTCTTCTACTATTAGTACTTTTTTCATCTGAAAAATAATATGAGTGCGGAAGTTATACTCTAATCATCACGAAACTATCACAATGTGCTTTCGAGCAGTCATTCTACTCCAAAAAGCTTAAGAAATCAACTTGAGCGGAGTAAATCCTTGGTTGGATTATCTAAAAAATGTATATCCGCTTTTCTACCAGTAAGGTAGCAAAAGCAATGTAAGATCTATTAAACTTAAGAATTGAGGCCAAAATTCACCATATTTATTTTCCAAACTCCTAATTTTATGACTTTAAAAAGCGCATTGGTTCTATCCATTTTTATTTTGGCTTTTACAACTAAACTTCAGGAGCAGAACACATTAGACCAGGAACTGACTTCATCGATTAAAGAAATTTCAGACAACTCCTCGCGCTCAGAAGTCTTTTAGGTCAATGCTCCAGAAGGAGATTATCTCTGTGCAATTTTTACAAACAACAATGAGGATCAAAGTTGGAATTATGATAATGAAGCATGGGTAATCACTAGGGAAATCTCAAATTTTGTCTGGAATTATTTCAATCCCAGCCAGCCCTATTCTCAGCCAAAAAGCGCTAGTAAGTACTTGGAAGGATTTGCCTATTAGGTAGGTTAAATCTCCGCTTTAGCCAATTCTTCTATTTTGGTCCGCAGAAATCTTAAATTTTCCTCTTTTCCTTGTTGAAAAAATTTAGCGGCGTATTCCGTGTGATAATGGTGATTTATCATAAATTTTTCACTGTTTTTGAGCCAATCCAGCAGCTCAATAGAATTTCCACTTAACTGTTCAGTTTCCTTTTTTAGCAGTAAAGTTTGAGCATAACACTGATCAGAACTCAAATGATATAGATCAGCGTCGCAAATGATAGCCTCCATGAGATTATGAGGTTGCTGAGGGACTTTGGTCGCTAGGATAGCTCCGCAAATACGCTCAATCCCCTCCTCACTGACATCATACTGCTTCAAAAATTCTCTGGCAAATGCGGCCCCTCTCAATTCATGATCCATCGCAACCCCGTTCCAATAGCCTACATCATGTAACCAGCCGGCCAAAAACAACTCGTCTAACTGCTCCTGTTCTAAATTATAGTATACCCCGATTTCTTTCACCTTAGCTACAATGGATAAGGTGTGGTCTATATTATGGTAGCAAACGTCTGGATTTAATCGCTCGGCAAACAATTTTCTAATCGCCAGTTCAAAAGTATCGAGAAGTATATCCACAGGCTTTACAGTGATTTTTATAGATAAAAGAAAACTAATTTACTATTTATATTGAAATTCGAACATTTAAACAATTGAATTTTAGCAATTTAAAACAAACACTACTACAAACTGGAGGATTTTACCTACTTATCTTCTATAATATTACCTTTTTGGTTTTTGAAAATATCCCTAAAAATTTCCTGCGATTAAGTTTTTCAAATGTTTCACTAATTCACGAATTGTCAACGGATTAGCAAAATTCACAATGAAATTGAAACCGACTGCAACTTTCATTGAATAATCACTAATAAATTTCTCAAAAACAGCATATTAGACTCTAATCTTCTGCGATTGGTCGGTAAGTGAGAAGTTATATATTTGCTCAATTAACAAATTCAAAATTAACAGTAAGATATACCCTATGGAACAAGCTTTAATTTATGGAGTCCCTGCGCTGGGACTGGTGGGCCTGATTGTGATGGCCATTAAATCCGCTTGGGTTACTAAGCAGGAAACAGGTGATAAAAACATGGTGGAACTCGCTGGATACATAGCTGACGGGGCCATGGCATTTTTGAAAGCAGAATGGAAAGTACTTTCCTACTTTGCAGTCATCGCAGTGATTCTTTTGGCCTGGTCGGGAATGTCTGTAGAGACTTCCAGTCCCGTGATCGCGATCTCCTTCCTGATTGGAGCGGTGTTCTCAGCTTTCGCAGGTTATATAGGAATGAATATAGCTACTAAGGCGAACGTGAGAACCACCCAAGCAGCCAGGACAAGTTTGAAACACGCCCTGAAAGTATCATTTACCGGAGGTTCTGTCATGGGACTTGGTGTGGCAGGTTTGGCCGTATTAGGATTAGGTTCACTATTTATCTTATTCTATAACATGTATGTACAAAGTGTAGGTGCTGGCGTAAATGGGGTAGAAATGGAAAAAGCGCTTGAAGTACTGGCAGGCTTTTCTCTAGGAGCAGAATCAATTGCACTTTTTGCAAGAGTTGGCGGTGGTATTTATACCAAAGCGGCCGATGTAGGGGCGGATTTAGTAGGTAAAGTTGAAGCTGGCATTCCTGAAGATGATGTCAGAAATCCCGCAACCATTGCTGATAACGTAGGTGATAATGTAGGAGATGTGGCCGGAATGGGAGCCGATTTGTTTGGATCATATGTAGCCACTATCCTAGCGACTATGGTGCTGGGACGAGAGATAGTTTCAGTAGATAATTTTGGAGGAATTGCTCCTATCCTACTTCCAATGGTTTTGGCAGGATTGGGCATCGTATTCTCTATCATGGGAATGTTCTTTGTGACCATCAAAAATGACAAAGGTGATGTGCAACATGCCTTGAATATGGGAAACTGGTCATCTATAGTATTTACGGGTATTGCCTCTTTTTTTGTAGTGAAGTACATGCTTCCAGAGAACTTATCTATAAGAGGATATGACTTCACTAACATGGACGTGTTTTATGCAATTATCCTAGGTCTTGTGGTCGGAACTTTGATGAGCATCATTACAGAATACTATACTGCCATGGGCAAACGTCCAGTCAAGTCCATCATTAATCAGTCTGCAACCGGTCATGCGACAAACATCATCGCAGGTCTTGCTGTCGGCATGGAATCGACAGTTCTTCCGATTTTAGTTTTGGCAGGTGGAATCATGGGATCCTATGCATTTGCTGGTCTTTACGGGGTTGCGATTGCGGCCGCAGGAATGATGGCTACCACTGCCATGCAACTTGCTATTGATGCATTTGGGCCGATTGCAGATAACGCTGGTGGTATTGCAGAGATGAGCCAACTCCCAGAGGAAGTTCGGGAACGCACAGATATCCTGGATGCTGTGGGTAATACTACTGCAGCTTCGGGTAAAGGATTTGCAATTGCTTCGGCAGCATTGACATCCCTCGCACTTTTCGCTGCATTTGTGGGTGTAGCTGGTATTGATGCCATTGATATATTCAAAGCCCCAGTGTTGGCTGCGTTATTTGTAGGCGGGATGATTCCATATATTTTCTCCTCCCTTGCTATAGCAGCAGTAGGTAGAGCTGCGATGGATATGGTAAATGAAGTAAGGCGCCAGTTTAGAGAAATTCCAGGCATTATGGAATATAAGGCTAAGCCTGAATATGATAAATGTGTAGAGATTTCTACTAAAGCCTCTCTCCGTGAGATGCTTCTTCCAGGTGCCATTGCACTGATCACTCCTATTTTGGTAGGATTTGGCTTCCAAGGTGTATTTGAGCAAGTTTCCTCTGCAGAAATGCTTGGTGGCTTATTGGCTGGGGTGACAGTTTCAGGTGTTCTAATGGGGATGTTCCAGTCAAATGCCGGTGGAGCTTGGGATAATGCAAAGAAATCTTTTGAAAAAGGCGTGGAGATCGACGGTGAGATGTATTACAAAAAGTCTGAGCCGCACAAAGCGTCTGTGACCGGCGATACAGTAGGTGATCCTTTTAAGGACACTTCGGGGCCATCAATGAATATTTTGATCAAACTGATGTCCATCGTAGCCCTGATTATTGCGCCGCATATCAGCCAAAGTCCACATGGCGGAATTATGACAGATAAAGTTGAAATCAAAAAAGAAATTCAGTATGAAGATGGAAAGAAAGTGGTAACAGAAACCATCAAAGAAATAAATACGGTGGAGTAATCGCACTTATTTTCAAGGTTTAAAAAGACTGCCTTTTCTAGGCAGTCTTTTTTTTGTCTATTAAAATGGAGCTAGCATTGAATTGCTTGAATAAAAAATTTAATACAGCACAAACAAGCAAAAGCAAATATTATTTGAGTTAAAAGAAAATATCACCAATCTGATGAAAATCACACCCAAAAAATTGAAATAAATAATCTATTATCCGTAATTTATGCAATGGTGGTAATGAAAGACCTAGTAAACCGTTAGATTTTCGTGCAATATCGCAAAAGTGGTTTAAAAGAATAGCCTTAGCAATTCAGGCCAAGAAGTTCTTTAAATCAACAACATGCTATTTCAAACACCAAAAATTGAATATATCCCGAGCATTTAGCTCATTGAAAAAATGCAAGTAACTGCAAGAAATTAAAGCAAAACCAATTTTAATCTATAAACTAAAAACAAATGAAGAAAAACTACGCAATGACCTTGCTTTTTCTTTTAGGGTTTCTGGCGAGTATTCCACTCTATGCCCAGCAAACGGTAAAAGGAAAAGTAACAGCTCAAGAAGATGGGCAACCACTTCCAGGGGCTAGTATTTTGATACAAGGTACCAATACGGGTGCTGTAACTGACCTAGATGGTAATTACACTATTGATGTCCCAAATGCAGATGCTATATTGGTTTTCTCTTTTATAGGCTTTGATTCAAAAAGCTTAACAGTTGGTTCACAATCAACTATAAATGTTGCATTAGCTACATC
The DNA here is from genome assembly GCF_900182815.1 of Algoriphagus winogradskyi. Classification (GTDB taxonomy): domain Bacteria; phylum Bacteroidota; class Bacteroidia; order Cytophagales; family Cyclobacteriaceae; genus Algoriphagus; species Algoriphagus winogradskyi. The sequence continues at coordinate 167,452 of NZ_FXUA01000003.1, forward strand.
TGCATCAGATCTAGATGAATTTATTGTAACAGCTTTTGGTATCTCCCAAGAGAAAAAATCCCTGGGCTATTCTGCACAAAGTATCGATTCTGAAGCAATCACAACTTCCAAGCAACCGAATATAGTTAATGCATTGCAAGGGCAAGTTGCGGGTGTGCAAGTGACGAACTCTGGAGGCGCTCCAGGACAATCAGCAAGAATTATCATTCGAGGTATAAACTCGCTGGATCCAAGTGCAGATAACCAACCATTATTTGTGGTAGATGGTGTTCCAGTTGATAACTCGACTGTAGAATCTAGTGGTACCCCTAGAGGTATGACGAATAGAATTGCTGATATCAATCCCAATGATATAGAGACTATGTCTGTGCTAAAAGGTGCAGCAGCGACTGCTTTATATGGAGTGCGCGCCGCGAATGGTGCCGTCATCATTACTACCAAAAAAGGTAAAGCAGGACAAATTCAAGTAAATGTATCCAGCTCATTTGGAGTAGATGAGTTGGTCAAAAAACCAGCATTACAGGACCAATATGGCCAAGGTTTTAGCGGAGAAAGAGATGACTCAAGTTTCTGGCCTTCCTGGGGAGCAAACATAGCTGCCGAAAATGATCCTAGCTACGTCTATCAGGACAACTGGACAAATGCTTTCAATACCGGAACTACCATTGACAATAGTGTGAGTATCGCAGGAGGTAATGAAAAAGCTACATTTTATGGTTCCTTTGGTAGATTGGACCAAGAAGGAATCATACCGTTCTCTACATGGGGAAGAACAACAGCCAAACTTTCTGGCACGGTAAAAGCAAGCGAGAAATTCAACTTTTCAGGGTCGATTAATTATTCTAATTCTGGAGGGAATAGAGTTCCTCACGACAGATTTTTAGAAAGAATGATGTATTGGTCAGAAACAACTGATGTGACTGACTACATTAATGAGGATGGTACTATGAAAACCTACGGTAATACCAATCCTATATATGATGCTCGATTTGCAACTTATGAGGATGATGTAAATCGTTTAATCGGAAACTTGAATCTGAATTACAGCCCAACCGATTGGCTAATGTTGTCTTACAGATTAGGCACAGACTTTTACAGTGATAGCAGAACAGAAATCACTCCTGGCCCAATGGGAATTGATGGTGAACTAGCTTTAAGCTCTACTGGATATATGGAGGAAACCCGCATTAACAGTAAAGATTTAAACTCCAACTTCTACATCACCTTGAAGAAGCAATGGAATAGTGATTGGAATACGCAATTGAGGTTAGGTAATGATGTCTTCGAAAGAAGATATGATAGAGTATCAGCTTCAGGTTCAAACTTTGTAATCCCTGGATTCTACAACCTTAGCAACACTACTCAAATATTTGCTAGTCAAGGAAAGAGCATAAGAAGATTAGTAGGTTTCTACGGTGATTTAATGGTAGATTATAAAAACTTTCTATTCTTAAACGTAACCGGAAGAAATGACATCTCCTCTACACTACCAAAAGACAATAACTCATTCTTCTACCCTTCGGTAAACCTTGGCTACGTATTTAGCGAAAATTTGGAGTTACCATCTTGGATTACTTTTGGTAAGCTAAGAGGATCTTGGGCACAGGTAGGTAAAGATACTAATCCCCATATCTTAGGAGCGACCTTCGTTTCTCCATCAATATTTCCACTGAACGGTCAAGTCGGTTTTTCTAAAAACTCAACTTTTGGTGATCCTAATTTGAAGCCAGAGCAAACGACTTCTATAGAATTTGGTACCCAATTAGCATTTTTCAATAATAGGTTGAATTTGGATGTGACATATTACAAATCCAATGCAGCAGATCAGATCATCCCTGTTCCAATTTCGGATGCAACCGGCTTCTCTTCCTATATCACCAACGCAGGTGAAATCGAAAATAAGGGATTTGAAATTGTACTAGGTGGCTCTCCTATTGAAACTGGAGATTTCAAATGGGATGTTACTGCTAACCTCACGACCAACAAAAATGAGGTAAAGGCAATTCGAGAAGGAATTGATCAAATCGTAGTAGGAAGCCAATTTGGATATGCAGGATCTACTGTAACAATGATTTTACGAGAAGGGGAAGCTTATGGAAATATATCAGGAAGCTACTATGTAAGACCTGGAATGACTGAAGGAGCAAGTGAATTGGATAGAGGGTTGGCGCAACAAATTGGTTCGAATGGATTCCCAGTTAGAACCGGTAATCAGATCATCCTTGGTAATGCTGTTCCAAAATTCTTTGGAGGTTTGAGAAATCAATTCACATACAAAGGACTCGAGCTTTCCTTCCTAATCGATTTTAGAACAGGACTCGATCAATATGATCAATTTGGCAACTTCCTATCAGCTTTCGGAAAGCAGGAAGATTCCAATAGAAGAAATGAAACTGTGGTGTTCCCAGGTGTACTAGCTGATGGATCCCAAAACACCAAAGAAGTTTGGCTTGGGCAGGGTGTTGGTCCGGACGGAGTAGATTATGGAGCTGGCTACTGGAGAAACTATTATAGAGGTGTTTCTGAAAACTTTGTGAATGATGCAAGTTTTATTAAACTGAGAAACATCACATTAGCATACAGCTTACAGCCTCAACTACTAGAAAAAACTCCATTCAGATCTGCTAGAATTTCATTAGCAGCGAATAACATTATCCTTTCTACACCTTGGGATGGTTTTGATCCAGAGTCCTTCTCTTCAGGAGCGGGTGGAAATGCGATAGGGTTCACTGGGCTAGGTTTCCCAGGTGTACAGAGCTATTTCGTTACTTTGAATTTAGGTCTATAACCACTAAACCAACAGAAACATGAAATTGAATAATAAAATAAAAGCAGTTTTGGGAACATCCTTGATTCTAACAGCCTCGGCTTGTGATTCATATTTGGATGTAAATGAGAACCCAAACAATCCTCAGGATGCACCTATCTCTGGTCTGATGACCAACATCACATATGAGACCAGTTTGAATGTGTATAGAGAAGGTAGCGCAGTAAGTAATTACGTGCAATATTTGGCCTCGCCCAATCCTGCAAGTGGATCTGATACCATGGAGCCACTTAATTTTAGCAGCATGTGGTTCAGCCTTTACAATGTAATGACTGATCTATATACCATGAATGAAAAAGCAGAAGCCGAAGGTGCTCTCCAATATCTTGGAGCAGGACAAGTCTTAATGGCTCTCAATCTAGGGATGACGGTTGATTTGTTCGGTGATGTACCATTTTCTGAAAGTTTCAACTTCAGCACGGTCACTCCTGCCTACGATGACGATCAGGTTCTATATGGCAATGTGATTAGTCTTTTAGATCAAGGAATAGCAAATCTGAACCAACCTTCCAGTTCTTCTATCGGAAATGATGATTTTATCTATGGAGGAGATATAGACTTATGGCTGAAATTTGCTTACACCCTGAAAGCACGCTATATGATTCACATGAAGGGATCATCTGGATATAGTGCTTCAGAGGTACTTGCTGCAGCAGCAAATGGATTCGATTCAAATGCTGATAATGCCTCAGTTACGTTCTTTGAGCAGCGTTTCAACCCATGGGCTCAAGAAGCAATTAATAATGCAAACTTGCTATTGACTGGCTGGATTTCCGAGCAGTTTATTGAAGCATTGGATGGGACTTCTTATCCAACTGTAGACCCTAGATTGAAGCTGATGGTGGGAACTACTGATGATGGAGAGTTCATCGGCACTGTAAATGGCGCAGGTCGTGGAAATGCTCCTGAGCAAGGGGCCCGTTCTACATTGGTGGAAGGACAGTATTATACTTCCAGGCAAGCTCCTTTATTAATTGCCACCTATGCGGAGTTAAAATTTATAGAAGCAGAGGCTGCTTTTGACACTGATAAAGCGGCTGCTTACGCTGCATATCTTGATGGAATAAATGCCCATATGGACATGCTTAGCGTCCCTGCGACTGAAAAGGCTGCCTACCTTGCTGATGCAAGTGTGAGTATGGGAGCAGACGCTTTGACTATAGCAGATATTTTCAAGGAAAAATATGTAGCACTATTTCTACATCCTGAAACCTGGAATGATGCCAGAAGATTTGATTATGCGTACAAGGACATGACACTTCCAGAAAACTTAAATCCAGATTTAGGAAATGAATTCATTAGAAGATTGGCTTACCCAGACAGTGAAATAAGCAGAAATGGAGCTAACGTTCCATCTGTTTCACTTCTCGACAGAATCTGGTGGGACCAATAAATGCTTAACTCTAGTATTAAGTCTCCTATCGAAAGATGGGAGACTTTTTTATTTAACTTAAAACTACAACTCAATACAAATGAAAAACCTATTAATCGCCCTATTGATTCTCTTGAGCTCCTGCACAGTTCAGCGCATCAATAAGTCACTCAGCAAATCTGATGTCTTTAATAAAGGTCATCTAGGTTTTATGCTTGTGGACCCAGTAAAAGACAAAATCCTGGTGGATATTAACTCAGACAAGTATTTTATCCCTGCGTCTAACACCAAGCTTTTTACCTTTTACACTTCCTACACAGTTTTGGGTGACAGTTTGGTGAATGGTTTGAATTACTTGGAAAAGGGTGATTCCCTTATTTTTTGGGGAACAGGTGATCCCAGTTTGCTTCATCCAGATTTAAAAAACACCAAGGTGATAGATTTCCTGAAAAATCAGGAAAAGAAATTATACCTGCTTGACAATTTTGATCAAGTAGATGCTTTTGGATCAGGCTGGTCTTGGGACTGGTATAATGCCTATTATGCTGCTGAACGATCTGCTTTGCCCGTATATGGAGACATTGTTCGCTTCGCAAAAAGCGAAGGGGATTCAGCATTTACTATATACCCACCTCGCTTCGAATCCGCAATGGAACTAACAGAACCACGAGGAAATTCAAGCTCAAGCTTTCGAAGAGACCATCTGGAAAACAAGTTCTCCTACTTCGTGACTGCAGATGCAACGGAGAAAAGATTTGAAACTGATATTCCTTTTATTACCTCTGTAGATTTTGCAGCTCAATTACTTTCAGAAGAAGTTGGCAAGAAAATTACGGTCATTACTAATAGCAACTACTTTGCCGAAGAACCGAAGAAATTACTTACCGCAGCAGCCGATAGCATCTACTCCCAGATGATGAAAATCTCTGACAATTTCTTAGCTGAGCAACTTTTGCTTTTGGTATCTGATCAATTGGACAATAAACTCAGTACCGCTGATGCTATTGCTTACGCGAAAGAAAACCTGTTAGCAGACTTGCCTGATGAGCCTATTTGGGTGGATGGTTCTGGCCTTTCTTCCAAAAACATGTTTACTCCAAGGAGCATTATCGCTTTGCTAGCCAAGATCAGATCAGAAGTTCCAATGGAAAAAATAATGGCATATTTCCCAGCAGGTGGAGAATCTGGGACGATCCAAAACTACTACCATTCAGATGAAGGCCAGCCTCCCTACATCTACGCCAAAACCGGCACGTTATCAATGAGTAATGCGCTTAGTGGCTATCTGATTACAAAAAGTGGCAACATCTTGCACTTCTCTTGCCTGATGAATAACTACGCCATTTCGGGCAGTGAATTAAAAACCGAACTGACCAAAGTATTATACTATATCCATGATAAATATTGAGTTACACTAACCCATGAAAACTTCTTTTCCCTTTGCTCCCATCTTGAAAAAATGCTCCAACTGAAAGGTATTCACCATATTGCAATTATCTGTTCTGATTATGAACGTTCTAAAAATTTCTATACTGAAGTTCTTGGTCTTCAAATAATTCGGGAAGAATATCGAAAAGAAAGAAATTCCTACAAATTAGATTTAAGTTTAAATGGACTGTATGTAATCGAACTATTCTCTTTCCCATCACCTCCATCCCGAATATCAAGACCGGAAGCATCAGGTCTAAGGCATTTAGCTTTTGCAGTAGCAAATCTTGAGGAATCCATAAGGGAACTGAGAAAACATCAAGTCCATGTAGAGCCCATCCGGGTAGATGAAGCCACAAACAAACGGTTTACATTTATCGCAGATCCTGATAATCTGCCTATAGAGTTTTATGAAGTGTAGCTTCAGTTGAAAACAAAAAAACCCGAGGAAGTTTCCTCGGGTTTTAATTCTATAGATAATCTTTAAAAAGGATTTTGAACCATTAAATCATTTGCATTCAACTCATCAATTGGGATAGCCCATTGCCAAGCATTTGAACCTGCTGGTTCTTCGAATTTTCCGTTGATTACAGATTCTACATGGTTTGCACCAGTTCTATCCAATGGTAAATTTAATCGCTTCAAATCATAGAACCTGAAACCTTCCCCCCAAAGTTCTATTCTTCTTTGGATCATAATTTCATCGATCAGAGCTTGACCAGTATTTGTTGACTTAGTATAAGCATCATCTCTGGCAGACACTAGTTCAAATAAAACGTCTGCTGCTTGTGAATCATTACCAGTTCTAGCCAAAGACTCAGCTTCAAGCAAAATCATTTCTGCAGCTCTCATGTAAGGTACATCCCCTACAGAGGAAGCATTACCCTGAGCAAGAAACTTTCGGTTCATATAATCTCTCTTAGAAAAACTTGAAAGTGTCATCTCATCAATGAATGGATCTCTCAAATCTGGGTCTGAAGCATTAGGATCCCAAAGACCTTTTCTAGCATCTGTATCAGGAATCATATCATAAAGCGTGCTATTGATAGCCTTAGGATTATTTCTGATGTTAGTTGAGCTAAAATTCAAAGACATATAAGCAAAGTAAGAAGCGAAGAACGTCTGTTGATCATCAACCTGACGACTTCCCCAGATCCATTCTACATTGTCTGTATTATTGAACCCTTCATATAATGCACTTTGTGACATTAATGAATATCCTGCTCTTGCTTCTTTAGCAAGAACTGCTGCCTCTCCAAATTTACCTTGAGTAGCAGCTACCCTAGCTTTGATACCTTTTACCACATTGATATTGAGGTGTGATTTAGCATTTCTACTTTCGTCAAGAAGTGCAATCGCTGCATTAAGATCCGCATTAATTTGAGTGTACACTTCTTCAACTGTATTTCTTGCAGAACCTTCAGTGATAGGCTCTGTTACTATTGGAACTCCCATTTGGGTATTATTTCCAGCAGCATCATAGCGTTCAGCATATAACTGAACCAGGTTGAAGTGCGCCCAAGCTCTATAAGCTAAAGCTTGACCAGTAATTTCATCCTTCTCAGACTGAGGACCTACTGCCTCATCGATACCTTGCAAAATCATATTGGCATTACCAATAATCTTGTAATAGTATCTCCATACAAAACGCGTATCTCCACTAGTTTCCAAGTTTAGATTTTGCCATCTACAGATTGACACATACCAGCCGTTTCCAGTAGTGGTCATTACTAAATCATCCGCCAATACATCTCGCATAATCATTACTGCTCCTTCAGCAGCCTGACCCTGGCTATCAAACCTTAATAGCAGCATTCTGTGAATTCCATTCAACGCCGCCATGGCATTTTGAGTAGAGGTAAATACCGAGGATGCTGATACTGCATCTGTAGGAACTGTATCCAAATAATCATCAGCACAGCTAAAGTTCATTAGCAAGGCAACTACAACTATTGATTTAAATATCTTCTTCATAATTATATCAGATTAAAGGTTGACATTAAGACCAACCGTAAACGTTCTTGCCGGAGTGTAAGTATTGGAAGTAGTACCTGCAAAGTTACCGGACACGTACATTCCACTTCTTTTAGACATCCAGCCTAAATTTTCGCCAGCCACATAAACACTTGCTCCTGCTACGCTAATTCTTTGCAATAGGGACCTTGGTAAACTATAGCTAAGATTTACTGATCTCAAGTTGAGGTAGGACCCATCAATTAACCAACGATCAGAACCGGCATTGGTTTGTGCTGCTCCAGTAACATCCATTTTAGGTACATCGGTGATGTCCCCTGGGTTTTGCCATCTGTTAAGTGCATCAACATGTAGTGCATTTCCATCAGGATCTGCGGTCATCAAACTTGCATACACTCCGTCATAAATTTGACCTCCTACAGAATAAGAAACCAATACATTTAATGAGAATCCTTTATAAGTGAAGGTGTTGGTAACTCCACCGAAGAAATCAGGAATTGAAGTCCCAGCGTAGTGGAATCTAGCATTGTTTTGGCGAGTAGTGACTGTATCCTGACCAACTATTCTTGTAGTAGCATCATCCTCTGCATAATCCTCTGCTCTGTATAGGCCTTCTCCAGTTTCTGAATCTACACCCATCCATTCTCTTAGCCAGTAGTCATAAATAGATTTACCTACCATTAACTTCTTGGTTCCTGTAATCTGCTCTTCGAAAGGAAGTTTCTTAAACTCATTTTTAAAAGTTGAAACGTTTAGACTTGCAGTCCATTTGAAATCATTATTTCTAATAATATCTCCTTGGATACTAAATTCTATACCTGTATTTGCGAGGGTACCAATGTTTTGAGACCTACTTGAAAGTCCTGTAGTCAATGAAAGCGGCACGTCAAACAACAAATTCTGAGACTCTCTGCTATAATATTCTAAAGTACCTGAGAATCTACGCGCAAAGGCAAAATCCAGCCCTATATCATAGGTGTTATTAGACTCCCACTCCAAATCTTCAGCTGCAAGACTTGCCTGTAGAATACCTGGCTCTGATGCATTATTATAACCTAGGTCATAAAGTGCCTGCCATGGATACAAACCACCGATCGAATTGTTTCCAACTTCACCATAGGATGCTCTAAGCTTCAACATGTCGAAGAAAGGTACATCGAAGAAAGATTCTTTGTCTATACTCCAAGCTGCGCCTGCAGAATAGAAAGTACCCCATCTTACGTCTTCATAGAACCTAGATGATCCATCTGTTCTATATGATCCAGAGATTGAATACTTATCATCAAAAACATAATTTACTCTTGAGAATACAGATTCAATTCTATCTCTATCTACTCTACCATTTGCGGAGCTAATTGTGACGAAGTTCCCCGGCTCAATATTACCTGCCAGGATTTGATCCTGCTTAGCGAGATATTGATAATTGAATTTATAATCGTAATTCTCATGGCCCACTAATACTTCTACAAAATGCTTTTCTTTGAAAGTATTTGTGTAAGTCAACAACTGGTTGAATGTATAGGAGTTTGTACGGTTATTGGCACGATTAGTACGACCTGCTGGAGCTCCATCACCCACAATAGGGTTATCATACCCAATATCTAATAAAGATGTAACGTCAGTTGCGATGTTTGTTCTCAAAGCAAAATGTTTTAGAAAAGTAATTTCTGCAAAAGCACGGGCGGAAATCACATCTCTGTCAATTTGATCTACATTTAGTAGTGCTTCCTGATACGCATGTCGTCCTGGAGACCCACCAGTACCTCTTCTTGGAAGGCCCATTCCGATTAAATCACCTGTATCAAATACTCTTTCACCAAATTCATCTAAAATATAACCGCCCGTCATTGGAGTTTGTGCATACACAGGATAGATAGGACCCATGCTTCTTGCGAAAAACATAGGGTTCACATAACTCGTACTTCCACCTGTTCTTGCATTATTCCCTTCACTCATTGTAGCAGAAAGGTTAACACCAGTCTTGAACCAATCTGTGGCTTGAGTATTTATATTCAATCGACCTGTAAATCTTTGGAAATCTGAATTGATGATAAAACCTTTTTCATCCAGATAACCTACAGAAGCGAAGTAGTCAGTTTTACCTGTCCCCCCACTATAAGTCATATTGTATTCAGATCTTCCGCCTCTACTCACAATATCATCAAACCAATCAAGGCTTTGGAAATTGTTTACAGCTGAGGAATTCAAAGTACCATCAACACCTACAATCTGGTCATCTGGCACATTGTAAACATTGTATCCCAATACATCGATTAAGTTTTCAGAAGCATAGGTATTCGCTGCTGCAAGGTCGCTGCCGCCTGTAAGTCGACTATTTCTCAAGGATTCCCAAACTAAAGGATAATATTGCTCAGCACTCACTCTATCGTATTCAGGAAGCGCTCTACTAGCTGTACCTTGCTGAACTCTGAAAGTGAAGTTAGATTTATCTTTTTTACCTTTTTTAGTAGTGATCATAATCACACCATTTGCAGCTCTGGAACCATACAATGCAGTAGAAGATGCATCTTTAAGGATAGTCATATCTTCGATATCCTCAGGATTCAAATTGGATATAGCGGCATCATAAGGCACTCCATCCACCACATAAAGAGGAGAACTAGATGCGTTTACTGACCCTATTCCCCTAATTCTTATCGCTGGAGTTGATCCCGGCTGACCTGAAGCAGATGTAGTAATAACACCAGGAGATTGCCCTTCTATTGCATTCGCAACATTGTTAATCGGGCGATTAGCGATCTGGTCGCCTTTTAAAGAAACAGCAGAACCAGTAAAGTTGCCCTTATCAGCCGTACCATAGGCGACAATTATTACTTCGTCAAGATTCTGAACATCCGATTCCATTGTGACATTGATCACGGATCTGTTTCCTATTAATTCTTCATGAGCACGATACCCAATGTAACTAAACACTAAAGTGGTCGAGCCTTGTGGTACTTCGATAGAGTAGGTACCATCAAGATCTGATACTGCTCCTATTGTAGTACCTTTTACCAAAACACTGACTCCAATGAGTCCATCTGGATCTTCGGCTGAAACTAGCTTCCCTGTTACAGTTCTGCTTTGCGCAAAAGCTGAAACACTCACTAGTAACCCCAAGAGTAAACTAAGTAATGTTTTCTTCATAAATTTTAATTAAAGGTTAACACAAACACAGCCTCCATTGGCTGCTAAATTTTAAACTATTACTAAACTGAAACTAAACTCTCAAATCGTTAGATGAAAAAATCATTTTGGGTAAATCGTAAGAATTCTATTCGTTTTTCAAAATATGACGAAAACTGAATTTTTCAATTTTGACATTTTTTAAATGCATTCTTTCTTTTATTCAAGCATGACATTGAAAATAAAACACTTTTTTTTAAATTATCGGGTAAAAATAACCTCATCTATTTAAAATTTGCAAGCCGTTTAAGTAAAAAAGCAACTTAAAACACAGTGCAAAATGAATAAAAATCAGATTCAATTTGCCTAAAACCATCTCCCACCAATTGCAAAACCCTCCCTGAATCAGTCTTCAGGAAGGGTTTTTGAGTATTTATTGAAAAGAAAATTACTTGGTTCTTTCTACTACATTTTTTTCTTTAACATACTTTTCAAGCCAGTTATCCATTTCCCACAGCATATGGTTAATGGATTCCTTAGCTGCGTATCCATGACTCTCATTTGGTAGAAATACAAGTCGTGCAGTGGCACCATGACCTTTTAGTGCATTGTAATATCGCTCAGATTGTATAGGAAAGGTTCCTGAATTATTGTCTGCCTGACCATGAAGAAGCAGTATCGGAGTTTCTACTTTATGTGCAAAGGAGAAAGGAGACATATTGAAATACACCTCTGGGGCTTCCCAATACGTTCTTTGCTCATACTGAAACCCAAATGGCGTCAATGTCCTGTTGTATGCGCCACTTCTAGCAATTCCCGCCGCAAATAAATTGGTATGTGAAAGCAAATTTGCAGTCATAAATGCCCCATAAGAGTGGCCACCGACTGCAATTCTATCTCTGTCACCTATCCCCAAGTCCACGATTTCATCTATGGCCGCTTCCGCATTAGCAACAAGCTGATCAATAAAATAATCGTTAGGCTCTTTATCCCCTTCACCTACGATTGGCATTTCGGTTCTATCCATGATCGCATAGCCTCGAGTCACCCAGAAAAGAGGTGATCCAGAACTAACCCTCGTAAAGGAATACTGCGAACCTCTTACTTGAGCTGCTACTTCTTTGGATTTGTATTCCCTTGGATAAGCCCACATTAATACTGGCAAGGGAGCATCTTTCCCTGGCTCAAAACCCTCAGGGGTATAAATCACAGCAGAAAGATTCAACCCATCATTTCTTTTATAAGTGACCAGCTGTTTTTGTATTCCCTTGATTGATTCATAAGGGTTGTCAAAGTTGGTCAGTTGACGCGGAGCTATTCGCTTTTTGGTATTGACTAACCAATAATTAGGTTGAATATCAGTGCTCTCCTTAATAGTAATAAATTCTGTAGCATCATCATTTAACACCTTGGCGACTCTTTCATAAAATGGAGCCTGTGATCTCCAAAGAATCTTCTCCTCTTTTGTTTTGGTATTGAAAGTTGATAAATAAGGCATATCTCCTTCTGGCGATCCTCCTGGGCTTGTCATATAAACTAAGTCACCTTTGCGAAGCATTACATTTTCCCCAAATTCATTTTCCACCATTACTGGATCACCCGGATCATTGTATAAATCATCCGATGATCGCTCTATGATCACCTGCTTTGGCTGGGAAGGATCTGAAGGATTAATGATTGATCGCTTGTCCATTCTAGTTCTTGACCAGCGCTCACCCATAATAGCAAAAGAATCATCGGACCAAATTATACCTCCGAATCTATAAGGGGTAGTTGCCAGTTTTTGTTTTGCACCAGCAAATGGTGCAGCCAACGTGTAAATAATCTCACGCACTTCTACCTCTACCCGTGCATCCCCACCGTCCTGGGCTTCCACCCAATACAGCATGGCAGGCTTATCCGCTCTCCAATTGATATTTCTTGGACCTGTAACTGTAGCATCAAAACCAGTCGGTCTATTTTCATCCAAAGGAATCTGGGCCAAAGCTTTCACTTTCTTACCATCTATAGACCAAATTTCCACATCATATGGAAATCTACTCGCTGGCACCAAATATGAAAATGGCTTCTTAATCAAATCAACCATAATATAGTTTCCATCTGGAGAAAGATCCATTGATTTGATCATTCCAGACGGACCAATAGGTGTTTTATTCCCTTCCAAGTCAATCTTCATCAACTGAGAATCCATGAAATAGGCAAAAAGCGCTTCATCATAAGAATTCTCCAACAAATCCTGATAAGTTCTGCTCGGAGCTGCATCGCCGGTAGTCTCCTGAATAATCGGACCCGCTGGGGCTGCAGGTCTCTTTGGAATCTCTCCTCGGGTTGGATTTACTGCTTTTACTAGCAATTTATTATCTGGAGTCCAAGCAACTGGATTTCCATAGACATCATTGATGATTTTATCAGTAAGCTTTTTCGCAGAAAAGGTATTCATATCGACAAGCCATAAACTTATACCATCAGCATCAGTCTGAATGAAGCTCATGTACTTTTCGTCATGAGAAAAGCTCATTCCGCCCATATTTGGCATGGAAGGCAATCCTGTAATCTGAATCTCCTCTCCTGATTGAGTTTTCTTAATTTTGATATTCTCTACACCTATTTGGCGGCTTGGGCCAGATGTAGCAGGATTAATTCTCATTCCAGCTATTTTTAATTCTGGTTGAGAAAGCGTCTCTATACTTGGATTATCTGAACGCTCCATGAGCAGCATCCATTCCCCATTTTTGCTCCATCTTACTGAAGGCGTACTTGGCGCATTGACCAAGTCAGCTATTGCTTTGGGAGGAGTTTGATATGTGCTCTGCCCAAACAGTTCTACCCCTTGGAATCCGAGGAAAATAACTAAAGCAAAGATTTTAGTAGCTCTTATTTTCATATTGTTATATTTTGGTTAGTGAAAAGTACCATAAACAAACCAAAGCCATAACAGGATTACGATAAGAGGCTAAAAAACAGTTTAAATCACATTTTTATTGAAAAAACTGGAAAACAACACCTTATATCTAGAAATTCAACTGCCAAAAAAGCTATTATCATAAATTCTCTACCCAACAAAAAAGAAATACACTTTTATCAAGTATGTCAGAACTAAAAACCCAACCCACAAATGCTTCGGTGGAAGACTTTCTCAACGCCATAGAACATCCTACCCGAAATGACGATGGATTTAAACTCCTGCAAATCTTCAAAGAGGAAACCGGTAAAGATGCCGTCATGTGGGGACCAAGTATTGTAGGTTTTGGCAGCTATAGTTACCAGTATTCTTCTGGTAAAGTAATGGACTGGTTTCCAGTAGGCTATTCACCAAGAAAACAGTCAATTGCCATTTACATCATGCTTGAATGGACGATTTTGGAACCTTTTCTTTCAAAACTAGGTAAACATAAAAAATCAAAAGGATGTCTTTATATCAACAAAATGTCTGACGTTGATGAAGAAATTTTTCGGGAAATGATCCGTACTTCCATAAATTTAGTCTATCACAATAACCAAAAATAAAATCATGCTACACGTTTTAAATGGTGACGCCTTAGCTGAAGTTTTTCCGGCAAGTATCCCTGGTAAAATCGCAGTTGCCAGGGAAGCTCTCATAGATGGCCCTGTAAAAGCAAATTCAATAGAAGGGCTCTGGCTGATTCGAGAGAAATTTCTAAAATCGAATTATACAGGGGCTTCCGAAGAGGATTATTTTACAAAAGTGGTTCCTGAGTTTGAAAAAATCATGACTGCTACTGCAGATACCAAGGTTTATCTCTGGTTTGAAAATGATCTTTTTTGTCAGGTCAACTTGTGGTTTTCCATGTTTTTACTGAAAAATCACACAGGCGACGTTTACCTGGTGTCGCCAACTACCGACCTCATTGAGGGTTTTGGAGGCATGAATCAACTGCAATTGGAACAAGCCTACCGAAATGCCAAATTGCTCACCAAAAACGAAAGACATATCCTGCGTGATATGTGGGATCTGTACCAAAGACCGGACGTTTCTGAAGCTCTTACCCTTTCCAAACAAGTGAGCCCAGAGCTACCATTTCTGTATCCCGCAGTAGTAGCTTGGAAAGAATCCCTTCCGCATGGAGAATATTTGGGCAAGCCAAAAGAGGCTCTGAAAGAAATCTCAGCACAACTGGAAACAGATGATTTCGGTAAAATCTTTCGCGCTTTCCACATCAAATATCCTATTTATGGATACGGCGATTTGCAAGTGAAACGACTTTGGGAAGAACTGAAAAAAGAAGAAAAAGAAGTGAAATAATTACTAAAAAGGAGCTGCTCAACACAGCTCCTTTTGTTTTTAATCAATCGATGTCACGAAGCATTTTTTCAGAAGCTGAAATTGTCCCTTTATACTTTTTATAAACGAAGCGTGTGAATAAAAACATAAATATTAAACCTCCTGGAACATATAATCCCCAAAACCATGGTTTCTGAATTATCTCATCAGCCCCATTCAACTCCACAAGTGGCGGCAATATGGCAATCATTAAGATGACACCAAAAATCATCCCATAGCGCTGAA
The DNA here is from genome assembly GCF_900182815.1 of Algoriphagus winogradskyi. GTDB lineage: Bacteria > Bacteroidota > Bacteroidia > Cytophagales > Cyclobacteriaceae > Algoriphagus > Algoriphagus winogradskyi. Next base: position 182,707 of record NZ_FXUA01000003.1, read on the forward strand.
CCTTCCAAAACCTAACCTTGCTTTTGACAAACTTGTCCATTATCCCAGCCGGAGTTTCAGTATCAATTTTCAAATCCCTCATTCCTTTTATTGCTGTCAAACTAGCTGTTGGTAGTGCGATCATAAGAAAGATACAGACGAGTGCAAATATTTGATTGTACCACAATTCAAACTCTCCAAATCGAGAAAGAAAGTACATCGCATAGCCCACACAGACCAAAGATCCTATTATTTCGGGGATTCTGACACTGTTAAGCTTACTTCTGAATTTTTGCTTGGTGATTTCCATAAGAAGTTCTTTTTGGATTTTATCTTGTTTTTCCACCTGCAGGCTGAGGTCAGCCCAAAGTGACTTCATTTCATCGAGTTCCATCGGTAGTAGATTTAGGATTCATTTCTGATTTTAGTTTTTGCCTGATTCTAGACATTCTTGTACCTACGTTGCTCACTGAGATTCCGGAGATCTCAGCGATTTCCTCGTAGGTTTTTTCTTCCAAAAAGAGAAAAATGATTCCCCTATCCAGCAGATTCAATTTTCTGATCTGGGTATAAAGTAGCTGGATTTTCTCTTCTCGCTCAGAATCATTTGACTCAGAAAATTGAATGGTTACCTGGTCAAAAGGCAGGGTATTCAACTGTTTTTTGGACTTATTCAAATGAGTAATAGCCGTGTTCATGCCCACTCTGTACAACCAAGTACTAGGCTTCGAAGCTTTTTTGAAATGGTCAAAAGACTTCCACGTCTGGTAAACAATCTCTTGATACAAATCATCCTGTTCGGCTTTTTCCTTCGCATAGATCGTGGCGATCTTATAGATCAGTCCTTGATTTTCATGGATAAGATTGACGAACTCTTCCTCTTTACTCATTTGATTTCATTTACTCCATTAGTCTTGGTTCTTAGATAAAAATCACAGAATTGCTGAAAAATTTTTAGAAAGTATCCAAAATTAATTGGAAACGCATATTTCTTTCAGTTAGGGAATCGAGTCACAATGCTTAATTTCGGGTATGCAATGGTCCACCGAATTCACTATTCCTGAATCACAATTTCCTATTTCCCATCAGAGCAAAATCCTAAGTATGGGTTCCTGCTTTGCGCAGACGATTGGGCAGAAGATGATTGATGCTAAAATGGATTGTCTGATCAATCCTTTCGGGACGATCTTCCACCCGATGATTCTGGGTGATCTGCTGGATCATGCCATGTTTCAGGATAAAATGGAAGAAAATGGAGTGATCGAACGTGATGGGGTATTTTTCTATTTTGGCACACACTCAGATCTCCATGGTTTTTCTAAGGAAGATTTGGAGCAAAAATATACCCTAAAACTAGCGCAAGTGAAAGAGTATCTGGAAACAGGAACTCATCTAATCCTGACTTTTGGTACATCTTGGATTTACGAGACAGCAGAATTCGGAAGAGTAGCCAACTGCCACAAAATTCCGCAGAAGCATTTTAGAAAGAAACTCGTGTCTTTGAATGAGATGACTTCTCATTTCGATCACATTTTTGGAAACATTTCCAGAGCATATCCGAACCTTAAAATCATCTTAACTGTCAGTCCAGTCCGACACATCAAAGATGGGCTACCTGAAAACCAACTCAGCAAGAGCCTCCTAAGGGTGTTATGCTATGAGTTAGAAAAAAGATACAATAACATCACTTACTTCCCTGCTTACGAAATAATTATAGATGAATTGCGAGACTATCGCTTTTATAAGTCTGACTTGATTCATCCGAGTGAGGAAGCAGAAAATTATATCTGGGAAAAGTGGAAATCCACACATTTCACAGCAGAAACTAAGGCTAAAGCAGAGGAAATTCGAAAAATCCACCTGGAACTTTCCCATCGCCCACTCAATCCAAAAAGTGAGGCCCATCAAAAGTTCCTACAGAATCTTCTAAGAAAGCTGGAACGAATGAATGAGGAATTTGATTTTTCTAAGGAGATCTCTTCAGTTAAAACACGAATATTAACTAGTTAGATTTACGAAGTACGCTATACGATTTACGAGATTATCCTTAGTGTTATACATATCCTACAGTCATTTCCATTCAAAAAAACCTTACAACCCTCCCACTTTCCAACCCATTATCTTTTAATTTTTCAATTTTAAAATATTTCAATTTTCCAATTAACTATGTCCAATCGCCTAATTCATTCCCAATCTCCCTACCTACTCCAACATGCACATAACCCTGTCGATTGGATGCCTTGGGGGGCTGAAGCATTAGAAAAAGCGAAAAGTGAAAACAAACCTATCTTGGTTTCAATTGGCTATTCGGCATGCCACTGGTGTCATGTGATGGAGCGGGAAAGTTTCGAAGATGAGGCTACCGCTGAGATCATGAATGCTCATTTTGTCTGCATCAAAATCGACCGGGAAGAGCGACCTGACATCGATAATATTTATATGGATGCGGTTCAGGCGATGGGATTGCAAGGAGGTTGGCCTCTGAATGTTTTTTTGATGCCAAATCAAAAACCTTTTTATGGGGGTACCTACTTCCCAAATCAGCAGTGGAAAGGACTTTTGTCAAACATCGCCAATGCCTTTGAAAAGCATGAAGATCAATTGGCTGAAAGTGCCGAAGGATTTGGCACCAGTCTCAATAGAAGGGAAACTGATAAATACGGGATTTCTGCCGGAAATCAGGAATTGGACCCGGATGAACTCGCAGAAATTGCTACCAAGATAATCGCTCAATTTGATTCAGAATGGGGAGGTATGAATCGCGTTCCTAAATTCCCTATGCCAGCAATCTGGCATTTCATTCTAGATTATGCAGTGCTGTGCAAGAATGAAGCTATGCTCGAAAAAGTCTTTTTCACTCTGAAAAAGATCGGAATGGGCGGGATTTACGATCAATTGAGAGGTGGATTTGCCCGCTATTCTGTGGATGGAGAATGGTTTGCCCCGCACTTCGAAAAGATGTTATACGACAATGGGCAACTGCTAGAATTGTACGCAAAAGCATATCAAGTGAGCGAAGACGAGTTTTTCAAAGAGAAGGTTACTGAAACTGTAGGTTGGCTAGAAGCAGAAATGCTAACTAAAGAAGGTGGATTTCATGCGGCACAGGATGCAGATTCTGAAGGTGTGGAAGGTAAATTCTATGTTTGGACTTACGAGGAGTTGAAGGAACTGATTCCAGAGGAATTACCTTGGTTTAGCAAATTATATAATCTCAAACCAGGTGGAAACTGGGAAGAAGGAGTGAATATTCTCTTCCAAACAGAAGAAGAAGCTGCGCTAGCGAAAGAGTTTGGAATGAGTGCATCTGATTTCAAATCCAAGCTCAAGCATATAAAATCCCATCTTCTAGAAGTACGAAACCGACGGATTTTCCCAGGAAAAGACGATAAAATCCTAAGCGGATGGAATGGTCTGATGAGCGCAGGATTAATTCAATCCTATTATGCAACTGGAGAAAAAAGTATGCTGGATTTGGCTATCCGCAACTTGGAATTTCTTCAGGAAAAACTACTGATTGATGGAGTTTTACATCGAGCTTACAAAAATGGTAAGGCTTACACTCCTGGATTTTTGGAAGATTATGCAGCAGTGATCAGAGCATCTATGATGGCATTTGAAGCAAATGGAGATGCTAGATGGCTGGATTTGGCAAGATCTCTCTCAGATTTTTGCATGGCAGAGTTTTACGATGAAAGCGATGGTTTTTTCTTCTTCAACAACCCCAAAGCAGAGAAACTGATCGCTAATAAAAAAGAGCTTTTCGATAATGTCATTCCGGCTTCCAACTCGATCATGGCGAGGAATTTTCATCGACTTTCTCTTTTTACCTACGAAGAGAAATACTCTGAAATCGCTTCAAAAATGCTCGGTGGCATGAAAGAACTTATTCTGAAAGAACCTGGATTTCTCTGTAATTGGGCAAGTTTATTTTTGGAAAAGCTTGTCCCAACTGCCGAAATCGCTATTATCGGAAAGGGAGCATCCGAGAAGGTTAAGGAATTTCAGCAAAACTATTCGTCAAATATGATTTTAGCTTTTTCAGATAGTTTGACACAAAATGCCGCTATTCTTGCTGACAAAACTCCTGATTCGTCAGGAAATGCCTTAATTTATGTGTGCTTTGATCATACCTGCCGCAAACCAGTGAGCACGTATGAGGAAGCGATTTCACAACTCCCCTATTTAGCTTAATCCTTGGAAAGCCTTTTTTCAGATCAAGATTTATATCCATCAGGAAGCGGAAATAATTTCGCAGACATCATCCTGCCCGTTCCGATACCGAGGATGTTTACTTACAGCATTCCGCATTCCATGCAGCCAGAGATCAATCTAGGGGCTCGCGTCATTGTACAGTTTGGAAAGAAAAAAGTCCTCACGGGAATCATTGGAAAAGTCCACAATAAGCCCCCACAAGCTTATCAGGCCAAACCAATTCTCGAAGTTCTGGACGATACGCCTAGCGTAAATCCGCTTCAAATCCGGTTTTGGGTATGGATGGCAGAATATTACTTCTGTCATATTGGGGAAGTGATGCATGCCGCATTGCCTTCAGGATTAAGATTGAGTAGCGAAAGTAAGGTACAGCTCAACCCTAACTACGATCGGGAAACGAGCAAATACCCGCTTGATGATCGGGAAATTATGATCCTGGACGCTTTAGACTCCAAACCTGAGCTTTCTTATGATGACTGCGAAAAGGTGCTTTCCATCAAAAGTATCCACCCTATTCTGAAGAGCCTTGTCAAGAAAGAAGCCATTCTGATTTTTGAGAAAGTGCAGGAGAAATATACTCCAAAGGTGGAGACGAGGATTCGATTGATGCCGGAATTATTAGCTAGCAAAAACGCGTTACAGGAAGTTTTTGAAGCCTTAGCTGGCAAGGCAAAACAGGAATCAATCCTTTTGAAATACCTACGAGATGTCCCCGTCCTTCAAAGACCAAAAGCAAATTCAACAGGGCTTGATAAAGCTACCTTATTAGAGGAAGGTGATTCTGAGAGTTCGCTGAAAACACTGATTAAAAACGGAATATTCGAGTCCTTCAAAGTCGTAGTAAACAGGCTTGCCGAAGAAGAACCTGAATCCGAACCAGCCGTACTTTCTACCAGTCAGCAAGCAGCTTTCGAAGAAATCAAGCATCAATTTGAAAGTAAGCAATCCGTCCTGCTTCATGGAGTAACAGGAAGTGGCAAAACTGAAATTTACATTCAGATGATCCGGGAGGTACTGGATTCTGGCTCTCAGGTTTTACTGCTTTTGCCAGAAATCGCACTAACCACCCAGATTGTAACTCGGCTTAAAAAAGTATTTGGAAGCCAAATGGGTGTCTACCACTCCAAGTATTCTGACAATGAGCGGGTGGAAGTTTGGAATGGCGTATTAAGCGGAAGGTTCTCTTTCGTGGTTGGTGTGAGATCTTCTATTTTCTTGCCATTTGATAGCTTAGGACTAATCATCGTCGATGAAGAGCATGAGTCAAGCTATAAGCAATTTGATCCTGCGCCACGCTTTCAGGCAAGGGATTCTGCAATTATGCTTGCCTATTTCCATCAGGCAAGGACGCTTTTAGGATCGGCTACGCCCTCATTCGAATCCTATTTCAATGCTAGTCAGGGTAAATTTGGTTACGTGGAATTGACCCATCGCTTTGGAGATGCCAGCATGCCTCAATTCCATTTGGCTGATATGGCAGCTGATAAAAGAAAAAATCTCCTCAAACTGGATACGACTCGCATTTTGCGTGAGCGAATTCAAGATGCCCTGGCAAAACAAGAGCAAGTCTTAATCTTCCAAAATCGTAGAGGCTATTCACCCTATGTTCAATGCGAGGATTGCGGCTGGACTGGACAATGCGTACAGTGCGATGTCAGTCTCACATATCATCAGTTCTCGGAAGAACTCCGCTGTCATTACTGTGGATACAAAGAAAAAACGCCTAGCTCCTGCCCTGCCTGCGGAAGTACGCAACTCACCACGATGGGCATGGGAACGGAGCGAATAGAAGAATCTTTGGGTTTACTTTTTCCTGAAGCTAGAATTGGCAGAATGGATCTGGACACAACCCGAAACAAACATGGTTATCAGCGCTTATTAGACGAATTTGGGTCTGGAAATCTGGATATTCTCGTGGGTACACAGATGATCACAAAAGGGCTAGACTTTGGAAGAGTGACAGTTGTTGGGATTTGGGATGGCGATCGGATTTTAAACTTCCCTGATTTCCGCGCTGGAGAAAGAGCCTATCAGCAAATCACACAAGTGGCAGGTAGAGCAGGGCGAAGAGAAGCTCAAGGCCAAGTAATCGTTCAAACAAGAGATCCTGAAACACAGATTTATGCTCAGGTGATTAAAGGTGACTATTTTGAGTTTTTCAATCAGGAAATTCATGACCGGAAGAAGTTCTATTACCCGCCATTTGTAAAACTGGTGAAAATCACGACTCGTCACACAGATTACAAAGTGGCGGAAAAAGCCGCGTTGAATCTTCATCACGGCATGGCTGAAATTCCTATTAAGAAAATTGTGCTGGGTCCCGAGAAAGGCATCATCGCCAGAATAAAGAATCAGTATCAGTTTGAAAGTTTGATCAAATTGGATCGAAGCAGCAATACAGGTGTGATCTTCAAAGAAAATCTGTGGAAAATCACAGAAGAGCTCAAATCAAGACCTGAGTTTCGCTCGGTGAGATTCGTGGTGGATGTGGATCCTTCTTAGATTAATTAATTGGAAGAACTTGTCCGTCGTGGCGGATTGGAAGATTGAAAAATTGGAAGATTGGAAGATTGGAAGATTTCCGGAGAATATTACACACTCTTTATCAACAAGTTAAAAACGTTTTTATATGTTCATGCGTATATTCACAGGATCATGCGCATAAATTATGAAATCGAGCATAACAAAATCGTCATACGGTTGGATGATTATCTAGTATGCGAGATTCCATGTGACCTTTAAAATATTTCTGCCCACATGAAGAAGAGACTTAACATCACTATAGAAGAAAACCTGCTGGATAAGATCAAGGCTTACGCGGATCAAAATAAGACGAGTATTTCAAGTCTTGTGGAAGAGCATTTCGAAGCGCTAATCAAACCAAAGCCAAAATTGAAAAACGGAATGAGCTTGGTGGAATACATGAAATCTTTACCAAAATCGAAAGTAGATTACCCAGAAGGTTACGATTGGAAAGAAGAGATTTATAAGGAACGAGCTAAAAAATACGGCTTTGAAGATCTTCTTTGATGTCAATATACTCTTTGATTTTTTCTTGGAGAGAAGTCCAAAGCAAGAATTGATCAATTCAATTTTTGAAAAACTGGACAATAACCAAATACAAGGTCATGTAACCATCTCAGTAATCCAAACTTGTGCTTATTACCTCAAGCAGGCTAAAGATCTTCCCGTTTGCAAAGAAATAATAGGTGTGATTTGTGACAAGTTTACACTGCTTAAAGGAGATCAAAATTCAATTCTTTCTGCAATTCAATCCACCCACACAGATATAGAAGATTCCATCCATTATTTCATTTGTCTTAATCACCATATGGATGCCATTGTCACCTCAGACAAAGATTTCCTCAAGCTCTCTAAGCCTTACCTCCCTGTAATCACTCCTGAGGAATTGATTGATAGTCTGGTGAAGTAAGAATTCAAAAATCAATTCTCCTCAATAAATCCCAAAACATCTTTATAGACTCTGCCACCAGTCCATAGAAACTGTGTAATCATGGGAATATGCTTTTTCTTAGGATAGATTTTCACAGTCACATCATCAATTCCTTTTTCTTCAACACGCTTCATAAATCTCTCTCGACCTGCCTGAATACTAGGATATGTCCGCTCTCCTTCCAAAATCAGCATAGGTGCTAAATTCTCTTTCAAAAAGTACATCGAAGAATATTTCTTCCAGACTGCAGGGTCATCGGTAAATGCATTCAGATACTTCTTACCTTCTCCTTCACTCGTTTCCTCCAAGTAACCATACATATCTAATCCGGCAGCATCGATCAAAATAGAACCCGCCAACTCCTTTCCATTCTCTGAAGGTTTCAATTCATCTTCTTTCACTGCAATCAAGGATGCAAGATGCCCTCCTGCAGAATGTCCAGAAACGAAAATCCGGTCTGAATCTCCTCCAAAGCTTTCAATATTATCTTTCGTCCAATTCACAGCTGCCAAAGCCGATGCTTGCATAGCTGGAACCTGATAATCAGGGGACAAAGGATAATCAGCAATCACAACGATCACATCCCTTCTAGCTAATCTATTCCCAAGAAAGTTATACATCTCCTTCTTCCCCGACTTCCAACTTCCACCATAGAAAAACAACAATACGGGGAGGTTTTCAGCTTTTTTAGGAGCGTAAATATCTAGAGACTTTTGGGTTAGACCCGCTTGGTTCCCGCTAGAAATGAAATTGACATCTTTCGTTCTGTGCAAAGTCTGAAAAGCGCAGGAACTCAAAAGGAAGCTAAAAACGCAAATTGAAAAGCTGTAATAAAGGGCTTTAATCATGTAGAATTTGGAAGTAGAAATTTAAAGCTGGTTTAATAGAAATTCTATTTAAGATAATTACGAAGTAAAATGCTTCTTTGCTCAAAATAACTGGTCTTATCTGCTAATTGTCTTTAAATTATGAATCATTTCCATTCTTTTATTCAAAGAATACTTATGAAAATACTTCAGATTAAGAACCCAAATTGCCTCTCTCTTTTTAGTGTATTACCTCTAAGTGTTATTTTTTTGAGTTGTGGGTCAGATTCCCGAGAGCCTATTCAACCCGAAATAACTGGGATAACTGAATCTGTCTATGCATCTGGCAATATCAAAGCAGTGGATCAATACGATGCATTCACTAATGCCAGCGGTCCAATTCAAGAGATTTTTGTGGAAGAAGGAGATTCAGTTTCCATTGGCACTCCTCTATTGGCTGTCTTTAGCGAACGGGAAAAACTGAGTAGAGAAAATGCGGAAATAGCAAAAGCCTACGCGGGACTTCAAGAAAACCAATCCAAACTAAAAGATCTCCAACTCACCATCGATCTGGCTAAAAGCAAGATGCAGAACGACTCCTTACTTTACGTTCGCCAGAAAAATCTCCATGATCAAAACATTGGAACTGAAGTTGAATTTGAGCAAAGACGTCTCAATTGGGAAAATTCAAAAACTGCCTATGAATCATCTGTAATCCGATACAATGATTTGAAAAGAGAAATCCAATTCAACTCCAGCAGCGCTTCCAAGAATCTTGCAATCAGTAAAGTCCTGGAAAGTGATTATGTGCTGAAAAGTAAAATCAATGGCAAAGTTTACTCCATTTTGAAAGAAAAAGGTGAAATGGTTACACCACAAGTAGCACTTGCTGTCTTGGGAAGTGCCAATGACTTTATTCTTGAATTACAGGTAGATGAGTATGATATCTCCAAAGTCAAACTTGGCCAGATCGTTTCTGTGTCGATGGATAGCTACAAAGGCCAGACATTTGAGGCTGAAGTGAGCAAAATCTATCCGATCATGGATACTCAAACCAAAAGCTTTAAAGTTGAGGCTGCCTTCACCAAAGCTCCTCCTCAACTCTACCCAAACCTGAGTTTGGAAGCTAACATCATTACGAAAGTTCGAGAGAAAGCATTGGTTATACCAAGGACCTACCTTATAGCGGATTCATTGTTGATCAGTGAAAATGAGGATACACTTGCAGTAAAAGTTGGAATAAGAAACTATCAATTTGCAGAAATTCTTGAGGGAATTACTTCTGAAACAAGAATCATCAAGCCTGGCCTATGAAATGGTCGCTTATTATCGAAATAGCTAGAGCATTAATGTTTGCGCGGGTAAAGCAAACATTGGTAGCAGCTATAGGAGTAACTTTTAGCATTACGATGTTTGTAGCATTACTAGGCTTTATGAATGGGCTAAACACGCTATTAGATGGGTTAGTACTCAATCGGACTCCACATATCAGATTCTACAATCAGATTAAGCCAAACCCGAACCAACCTATAGACCTTTCTCCTGAGTTTGGTTCAGGAATCAACGTCATCAGATCTATCAAGCCAAGTAATTCGAGGTTATCGATTTATAATTCAGAGCCAATTTTAAACACGCTAAATAAGGATCCACGAGTAAAAGGAGTAAGTGCTAAAATAGCTTCCCAAGTCTTTTACAATGTAGGAAGTATCGATTTGACAGGAATCGTAAACGGAATAGACCCCGAAATGGAAACGGAATTATTTGCATTCCAAGATTATGTCACGGTAGGTAATCCGGCTGATTTACTCCAAAATAACAGCATTATTTTGGGTAAGGGTGCCGCCGATCGGATGTTGGCAGATATTGGAGATGTGATCCAAGTGACAACAGCAAAAGGAAATAAAGCGCAGCTCAAAGTAGTTGGGTATTATCAATCGGGATTAGCAGATTTTGACAATGCTAATAGCTTCGCCTCCATCAATACTGTTCAAAAAATGATGGGAGAGCCAAGTTCTTACCTAACAGATATTCAAGTAAAACTCTTTGATTTCAATCAGGCACCTGCCTTTGCAGATGAATACAGAGACATTTTTGCAATTGAAGCAGATGATATTCAGACTGTCAATGCGCAATTTGAAACTGGTTCGAGCATCCGGACTTTAATCAGCTATGCCGTCGGTATTACGCTATTGGTGGTCTCAGGTTTCGGGATTTACAATATCCTGAATATGATGATCTATGAGAAATTAGACACGATTGCCATTCTGAAAGCAATCGGTTTCAACAGCTCGGATGTAAAGCGCATTTTCATTACGATCGCCGTTTCTATTGGAGTTTTTGGAGGAGGAATCGGACTCTTGTTTGGGTATTTAGCTTGTTTAGGCATTGAGCAAATTCCATTTGAAACTGAAGCGCTCCCAACTGTAAAGACTTTCCCAGTTGATTTCAGTGTAAAGTACTATATGATCGGCGGTATTTTCAGTTTAGTGACCACATACTTGGCGGGATTTTTCCCAGCGAGAAAAGCTAGTTCTGTAGATCCAGTAGATATAATCAGAGGGAAATGACAAAGACAAATCAATCTGTTCTGGAAGCGAAAAACATTGATAAGTTTTTCTACAATCCCATCGAAACTCAGGTATTGAGAAATGTCAGTTTCAGGATTAATCGTGGAGAATTCGTATCAGTAGTCGGGAAAAGTGGTTGCGGAAAATCCACTTTGCTTTACATTCTATCAACCATGGATACGGATTACAAAGGAGAGCTGCTGATAGATGAACAAATCACAACTGGAAAAGCCTCGAGTTACCTTTCCAGGCTTCGAAATGAAAAAATAGGCTTCGTCTTTCAGTTTCATTATTTACTCAATGAATTTTCAGTATTAGAAAATGTGCTGATTCCGGGTTTAAAGCTTGGGAAATTCTCTAGAGAGGAATTGGAGCATCGGGCAATGGAAAAGCTGAAAATCTTTGACATGCAGGATCATGCATTAAAAAAAGCAAACCAGCTTTCGGGAGGCCAAAAACAACGCGTAGCGATTGCCAGAGCGCTAATCAATGATCCACTATTGATCATGGGTGACGAACCAACCGGGAATCTGGACAAAAAAAATGCAGATATCGTATTCAATATTTTCAAAGAATTAACCACCGAATTCAACCAAACGATTCTTATCGTGACTCATGACCCTGAATTCGCTGCTGGAACAGACCGGATTATTGAAATGGAAGATGGAAGGGTGATTAGTGGGCAATAAAGATAATCTGAAGGCTAAAGTCAGAATTCTGAAAATTTCAAACTTCTAACTTTAGACTTCTGACTTTAAAAATAGCAACTACACACTCGGTTCCTGCTGACTCAGGCAGTGAAAACTACCCAATCCCCAGATGATATCTGTAGAATCTACGCCTACTACTTTTCGATCTGGAAAACAGTCTGAAATAATATCCAGCGCTTGCTGATCCTTTTTATCTCTGAAAGTCGGAACGACCACAGCATGATTAGCAATGTAGAAATTGGCATAGGAAGCAGGAAGTCTCTGATCATCCCAAATCACCGGACTTGGCATTGGAAGCTCAACCACGTTCAATTGCTTACCGTTTTCCAGACGCATCTTGTGCAGTCTCTCCAAATTCTCCTGGAGCAGCTGGTGATTTTCATCTGCCCTATTTTCTTCCACCACAGTCAGCACGGTATCCTCATTGACAAAGCGGGTGATGTCATCTATATGTCCATCTGTATCGTCACCAATGATCCCGTCTCCAACCCAAAGGATATGGTTCACACCGTAATAATCCTGAAGGTAGCGTTCGATCTGCGCTTGGTTCAAATGAGGGTTTCTGTTTTCATTCAAAAGACAGGCTTCTGAGGTCAATAGCGTCCCTTTTCCATTGAATTCTACAGAACCACCTTCCATGACCATTCCAGGTTTGAAGCAAGGAATACCCAATTCAGCAGCGATTTTGATCGGAATCTGGTTGTCTAGATCATGAGGAGGATATTTCTCTCCCCAGGCATTGTAATCCCATTTCACCAAAACCTTCTTCACATCTGCTTTCGGATTAATTAGAAATGCAGGCCCATGATCTCGACACCATGCATCATTTGTTGGGAAAAAGTGAAACCGGATATTTGCCAAATTTACTCCTGCTTTTTCCAAATGTGCCAAAGCAAAAGCCTTCATAGCCTCATCCGCTACGTTGATATTGACGATTTCGCCAAGAGCCACGAATTTGATAAACTCAGAATACGGAGCAAAAACAGTATCAAGTTTCCCTGGCCAAGAACCTTCTTTATGCGGCCAACTTAACCAAGTAGCCGTATGAGGAGCAAATTCCGCTGGGAAATAGTAGCCCAACTCAGCCGGAGTTTTTTCACCGGCTTTAGCCAATTCAAATATATCTTTCATGGAAATTTATTCTTCGTCCAGGTATCGCTTAGTAATTGGCTGGTAGGAATCAATTCTACGATCTCTTAAGAAAGGCCAGTGCGTTCTGTATCTATCAGACCCAGCAAAGTCAAGTTCCTCCACATGTATTTGCTCCTCTTCGTGGGAAGCTTTAAATAATACTCTTCCAAAAGGATTGGAAACAAAGGAACCTCCCCAGAATTTCATATCACCCTCGATGCCACAACGGTTCACGGAAACCACCGGAATACCATTGGCCACTGCATGTGAACGCTGGATTGTCTGCCAAGCGCCATATTGCTCGTCATTTGTCAATCCATCCTGATCCTTGTGCCAGCCGATTGCAGTTGGGTAAACCAAGAAATCCGCACCTTTCAATGCCGTAATTCTTGCTGCTTCCGGATACCACTGATCCCAGCAGATCAACACACCAATATTTCCGAATTTGGTTGGGAAAACTTTGTAGCCCAGATCCCCAGGAGTGAAGTAAAACTTCTCAAAATAGCCCGGATCATCAGGAATATGCATTTTCCGGTACTTGCCAAGATAAGAACCGTCCGCATCTAATACTGCTGTGGTATTGTGGTACAAGCCTTCTGCTCTTTTCTCAAAAAGAGATGCAACGATGACCACTCCAAGTTCTTTTGCCAAGTCACCAAAGGTATCCGTAGAAGGACCTGGGATGGCTTCAGCCAACTTGAAGTTTTCGTAGTCTTCTACATCACAAAAATAAAGGGAACGGAACAGCTCCTGAAGGACCACAACTTGAGCGCCTTGGGCCGCAGCCTCACGCACACCAGCGATGGTTTTGTCAAGGTTTTCTGCCACATTAGCAGAACAGCTCAACTGGACCAAGCCCACTTTTACAGTTTTATTTGCCACTATAGATCGGTTTTAAAGATTAAGATTACAAAGATACTTTTGCCTGCCGCCAATCACAAATGAAGATTTTTAAATTCAAGGACGTGAAGGCAAAGGATTCAAATAACTGAAATCGGATAGAAATAATTCAGCATGAAAAAAGCTCAATGCCTTTTCGTCATTAGTGATAAATCTTCAAACACTATGGTTGGTATCTTCCCAGACCAATTCAATTCTACTAAATTTGACTTTGTTTACATGGATTTGAAATCAAATATCATTTTCCAAAGACTTCAATTCATCAATCAACTCAAAAGAATACATGACTAAAATGCGAATATTATTTACTGGAGGATCAGGAAAAGCAGGAAAACACGTGATCCCCTACCTACTTGATCAAGGACATAGAGTGATGAATGTGGACCTGAAGCCTTTGGATCATCCTGGAGTAGATAATTTGATCGCTGATATTACAGATTCCGGACAGATGTTTAATGCCATGAGTTCTTACGCTGGCTTGGATGAACTGGAACCCGGAAATGGAGTCCCGAAATTTGATGCAGTGGTACATTTTGCCGCAGTACCAAGAATCCTAATCAATCCTGATAATGAAACTTTTCGGGTGAATACCATCGGAACCTATAATGTGATTGAAGCGGCTGTTAAACTTGGGATTAAGAAAGTCATCATTGCTTCTTCGGAAACTACCTACGGAATCTGTTTTTCAGATGGTGAAACGGATCCTAAATCTCTGCCTTTGGAAGAAGATTATGACGTGGATCCAATGGATAGCTACGGACTTTCAAAAGTAGTAAATGAAAAAACGGCGCGTGCATTCCAGCGTAGATCAGGAATCGATATTTACGCCCTTCGTATTGGAAATGTGATCGAACCCCATGAGTATGCTGAGCTTTTCCCTCATTATTTCAAAAACCCAGAAGTGCGTCGTAGGAATGCATTCTGCTATATAGATGCGCGTGATCTGGGACAGATTGTGGATTTATGTCTGAAAAAGGACGGCCTTGGATTTCAGGTTTTCAATGCTGGAAACGATGAAAACGGTGCAGTTATTCCTACCAAAGAACTGGCTGAAACCTTCTTCCCAGGTGTACCTCTTACCCGAGAAATGGGAGAGCATGAAGCCCTGTTTTCAAACCTAAAAATCCGTGAGGTACTAGGCTTCAAAGAGCAGCATAACTGGCAGAAATATGTGAAGTGGGGGTGAGATCACCCAATAGAACTTCAAACTTTGTAAGAAATAATTGTTTTTTTTGGTTGGTGCCTAATACCACTTATCAGCCTTCATCCTTAGTGGTTTTGACTAAGCCTATGCCAGCTATAAAAAATACTAGGCCCAATGATCCATAAACAATCATTTGTTTTGTACTTGCCGAATCATTTGCAAATGTGACAGCGGCATAAATAAGTCCTACTATGCCCAATATGGTAAGAATGGCTCCGAAAATTCTTTTCAAATTCATAATAATGATGTTTTAAAGAACCTCGGGTTCCACAATCATGCCACTAGAAATAAATTGAAAGGTTGGGTTTCAATAGTTGGATAAGCATGAACATCGGTAATACCAACAAATAACTACCACTCTTTCCCAAATCAATAACAACGTTGCTACTGGTAGGAATATGCAATCGCACCCAAAAATCATGATTATCCCTTAATGAAAGCGGATAGTCCGCTTCTCTGACGGAGAGATAATGTGCCTAATCATACCAGATGCAAAACTGATATTACCCATCCACGAATTCTCACATTCAAAGCATATATAATGGTTTTCAACCTTGGAACTTCTTCTTTTTAATAAAACCCTTACTATTAGCTCATCAGTTAAGTTCCCGATTTGGGGAAATTAAGTCATGGGAAACTCCAAGAAAGACTAATGAAAAAAGTAAAGCTACTTGGCTCTGATAGAAAAGAACTAATATTCTCCCCCACCTGAATTTAGGTAGACTTTGATAGTATAAGGAAGCGTTGACTACCTCAATCTATAACTACCTCTACCCTTTTATAAAAATTCACCAAGCAGGCGCTAAGCAGCTTTCAACCTATTTACCTGAAGATTCACTCTTCAACACTGAAGATTCACCCTAATAGCTGAAATTTTAATGTTCTAAGACTGACGTTTGAACCTATTAACTCGAAGCTTGAACTTCGGACACTAAATTTTCAACCTATTAGCTCGAATTTTCATACTTCAATACTGAACGCTCAGCCTTTGAGGTAGAATCTTCATACGATTTTCCCAAATGTTCATACTAGGAATATGAATCTCCAGCATTTTTGCCTTAAGAACAGCTCCGGATTTTATAAACATCACCACCCCAACAACCAAACTCAGTTTTATTGCAATTCGAGTATACTAAAAAACAGAAAATCGAATTTATCTTGGTATTCTGATTCGGCTATTTAAAAAGCAGGATCCTGTCTTTCATACGCACTTCAACACAGGCAATTAATGTCTCTGATTCGAAAATCAATCTTCCTCGCTTCTCTGGGCTTCCTGCTTTACTTTAGTGCTTTTGCACAGGACGAAGCTATTCTCAACGGGAAAATGCTAGCTGAAAGATACTGTAGCTCTTGTCATGCTTTTCCTTCGCCCTCCCTTTTGCCCAAAGCTATTTGGAAGCAAAAAGTACTCCCACAGATGGCAGCCATGATGGGCATAAAAGCTGCTCAGGAAAGTTTGGGCGTTTATGAGAATAAATCTGCTGAAGAAATCACAATCAGCAAAAAGTTAGGAGTTTACCCAACCACTGCTATGATCAGTACAGCAGACTTCAAAGCAATTGTGGAGTATTATGGAGCAGAAGCACCGAAGGAGTTAGCTCCGCAAAACCTAAAAGAAAACCCCTATCCTTTACTGAATTTTGCAGCGAAAAAGCTTTTCATCGAGGGGATTCAAAGTCCAAAAACTAGCCTGGTGGCGATTAATGAGGAAAGGTCAGAGCTTTTTATCGCAGATGGCACGACCAATCAACTCTTTGTGAAAGTTCAAAACGATGAACTTTACACCCTTCCTCAGACTGCAAGTCCAGCAGTAGATTTCATCAGAAAAGAACCCAATGTTTTTAATTTTATTTCCATCGGATCAATAGCTCCAAGTGATCTTTCTCAAGGTGCGCTCTATGAAATGGATTTGAATTCTGACGGTTGGAATCAGGTTTTGGGTCAGCTTCCCCGACCTGTCTTTGGGATTTGGGAAGACTTAGAAAAGGATGGAAAAGCTGATTTCTTGCTTTGTAACTATGGCCACCATGGAGGAAACTTGGCGATCTATCCGGACGGCAACCTTACCTCCGCCCCCATTCAACTTGGTGGAGCTGGTGCAAGAAAATTAGAAGTTGTTGACTTAAATCACGATGGAAAGCTAGATATCGTGGCGCTCTTCTGCCAGGGCAATGAGCGAATCTCAGTTTTTTACAATCAGGGAAATGGTCTGTTTGAAGCAGAGCAGATTTTGCTAAGATTCTCACCGGTGATGGGTTCCAGTTACTTTGAATTGAATGATCTGAATGGTGACGGAGAACTGGATTTGCTTGTTAGCAATGGCGATAATTGGGACTATTCATCAGTCGCCAAACCTTATCATGGCTTTAGAATTTATGAAAATAAAGGAAAAGGGATTTTTGAGGAAGCATGGTTTTACCCGCAGTATGGTGCAGCCAAAGCCATGGCTCTGGACTTTGATAAAGACGGAGATTTAGACTTTGCGACCATCGCTTTTTACGATGAGCTTGAAAATCCCAAGTACCAGTTTCTACTTTTTGAAAACGTAGGAAACATGATTTTTCAACCCAAATACATTCCTGAGGCTGCCTTGGGAAAATGGATGACAATGGATGTAGGAGATCTCGACGGAGATGGAGATAAGGACATCGTATTGGGTTCATACCTGCACACTACTATAGAATTCACCAACCTAGTAATCCAAGGGATCAATGAACTTCCAAGCGTTTTGATTTTGGAGAACCGGCAAAGCAACTAGTCAAGCTAATCTGCAGTAGAAAATTCACCAAACGTGTTATAATCTAGAAAAATTGGAGCTACTCCTCCTTCAATCTTTCAACAAAATACATATCTACTTCTCCTTTGTTCTTGGCTTGTACTTTACCTCTATGGATACAAGAAAAATGATCTTTTATGAGCTCATAGGTGGCGCCGGAAACGTTTATTTTTCCAGCCTCTCCACTACTTTCCATTCGCGAAGCAAGGTTTACCGTATCTCCCCAGATATCGTAGGCAAACTTATTTAGCCCTACAATTCCAGCCACAATATTTCCTGTATGAATTCCGATTCTAAGTTCAAAAACAGGTTTATTTTCACGGATATTCTCAGCCTTATGCTGTTCTACAAAATCCCGAATTTCAATGGCTGCATTAATCACATCAAAAGGATGAGTCGTATTAGCAACTGGAATGCCTCCGGCAGCCATGTATGAGTCTCCAATTGTTTTGATTTTTTCTATCCCATGTTTTTCGATGATTCTATCAAACTTTTTGAAACAATAATCAATCTCCGCCACCAAATCAACCGCCGTCATTTGCTCAGCAATGAGAGAAAAACCGACAAAATCAGTGAATATCACGGTAACACTAGCATACTTCTTAGTCTGCGCGGATCCATTTTCTTTCAGTTCTCTGGCTATATCAAGAGGCAAAATATTCAGTAAGAGCTCATCTGATTTTTCCTTTTCGTTTTGAAGATCCAACGTTCTTTCCTTGACTTTAGATTCCAGATTGGCATTATACTCTTCTAGCCTCTTCTCGTTCAACCTCAAGTTTTCCTCCACCTCTTTTCTCACTTCCACTTCTTGGATCAATTGTTCATTGAGCTGGTTTGTGCTCTCCAGAAGCATAGCATTCTGTAGGGAAATAGCCGTTTGGGTAGCCATCACCTGCAGGATCTCAATCCGTTCCTTAGTAAATGCTCCAGACAGCAAGCTATTCTCCAAGTATAGCAATGAGAATCCAACACCGGAATGCTTCTGAGGTATACACAAAATAGATTTCACCTTGTTCGAATCGATATATTCTTCATCCGAATATGGCAAAGTCTTCGTGGCATCTTCCAGCACTAGAGTTTCACCAGATCTCAGTACATAATTGATTACCGAGTGGCTAATCTCATCAAACTCATCATAAGGTATATTCTGTAGTACCTGAATCTCATTGCTAGAATTATCAATAGACGCTTTGATCAATTTACTATCCTTTTCGATAGTGATCAGGAAAGCCCGATCGGCTCCCGCATTTTCACTTACAAGTTGCATCAAACCAGTAAGGATGTTTTCCAATTTCATCTCTCCTGAGATTAGATTTATAGTCTTCAGGATAGTATCTAGGTCGAGAATATTGGCATTTACTCCTATTTCTTCAGCTGAAATAAATCCAGCATAAATATCTTTCATTTGAACTAGTTTGGCCTTGGCACCCCACTTGTCGTAGGATTTATAAGCATTTGAAAGGTAAAATTGTGCAGCTTCGGGTTGCTGCTGAGCATTAAAATAAACGCCTGCTCTCTCCCACATCAACGCCTCATCCTGAACATATTTGTGCATTCTGGCATATCGGATCGCATAAGTAAAGGATCTCACAGCATTATCAAAATTTCCTTTCAGCGCCTCATACTCCGCCTTCATAAACTCATGACGATGCTGAAAATTAACCTCAGAATGCTTCACTAACCCGCCGATCAGCTTGATATTTTTCTTACAGATTTTCAATAGCTCCTTTTGCTCTGCATTAGATCTTGAATGAAAAATCGGGGTAATGCAGAGATTTTCGTAATAGAAGAAAAGCATCTCCGTAATGGAGCCTTTTACAGGTATCAAGTGCTGCTTTTCCAAAGAACAGAACTTCCACGCCGTTTCATTTTGATTGTAAATCAAACTCAAAAACTTCTTCTGGGAATACAGATTATGATAGTATAAACTGAAAGCAGGAATATCAGGAAAGTCTATTTTTCGCTCATCAAAAATCTCCCCTCTCAAAACTTCAAAGTCCTTCACACCTTCCAATAAACATAAAGCTGATTGGCGGAACAAATCAATGCGCTTGATCTGCATGATTTGATTCAATGGCGTGATTTGTTTGCTGAGTAATTCTCCTCTCAGTAAAATCTTGGGGATTGGCTCACCGCCATAGAAATTCCAATAAATAATCAGCTGTCCAATGATGGAAGTAAACTCGAAATCACCGGTTTCAAGTCCTTTTTTCAATGCTTCTTCCAACTCCGGAATGCTTTCCGCAAGATGCTTTAACCAATGCGAAATAAACATCACATACACCTGCTTGAAAGAGACGAACTCGTCTTCGTTTTCTATAATTTCAAAAACACTATTTCCTAACTGACCCATTCTGAGACCCTTCGCCATATTACCCATAAAAGCGATATTTATGTAGCCAAAAACCACAAAAGCAACTGGAGTCTTGGAGCCCAACCCGAATTTCAGGGTTAGCCGAATCAACTCAAACATGATCAATGGAAGCAGATTAGGCTCTGTTAAGTAAGCCGCCAAAGACATATGATGCATGATAGACATGGCTATCAACAGCTTCTCATCCTTTATTTGTGGGAGTTTTAGAATTTTCTCTTCTGAATAAGAAAACAATCTCAGGTTGGTCCTGATAAAGCCAAACAACACATTCAGCTGGCTAGGATGGCGCTTTAGATCTATATTAACCAAGCGAAGTATATCAAGTCCTATTTCTATTACTTGCTTCTGATCGTTTTCAACATTGGCATTCTGGATCTTAAGATCAGCCAATTTCAGCTTATCTAAAACGCTTACCGCATTGGCATCTAGCAAGGCTGTGTATTTTCTGAACAGTTCCTGATTGTTGCACTGGTAGGCAGCAACAGCAGATTTCAGATAAAGGTCATAGGTGAATTCCCTGTCATTCTCCCAGGCATTTGGCGCCAGAAGTTGCAGAGCATTTTCAAAATACTGCATTGCCAACACATAGGCTGTTGAGTTTTGCGCCCGTTGACCTGCAATGCTATTGAGCTCACAAAGGGTCTTAATCTCTAAAGGATCTGTAATTAACTCCTTGCCAAAATTGAATTGATTTACAATCTCAAAAACATCATCTCTTGGCCCGCTTTCTTTGGTTTTTGACAGCAGAGTTCTGCCAATTTTCAGGTGATTTTCCTTTTTACCATTTTCATCTATCAGGGAATAGATAGCTTGCTGTACCCGATCATGAACGAAATAATAACTTCCATCCAGGCTTTCGATAACCAAATCAAGGTCGAGCGCAAGATTGAAATCCTGACTTACTTTTTCAGCTTCTTGTTCCGAAACCCTAACCAAATCTTGTATGAAAAATTTATTACCTATGCAGGAAGCAAGCTTGAGGATAGAAATAGTGTCTGATGGGAGCTCATTGATCGTCTCAAGAAATAAATTAACAATATCTCCCTCTACATTATAACTGATCAACTTATCGATTTTCCATTTCCAAGCCCCTTCTTCACTATCGAAATATAGCATCTCATTCTTGTAGATGGCCTTCAAGAATTGATTAGCAAACAAGGCATTTCCAGCAGACTTTTTGAAAACCAAAGAAGCCAATTCATCCAAAGGTCTTTCAGATTTCCCCAGCGTATTTGTGACCAATTGTTGGATATCTTCTTCCTTAAGATTCTCCAGTAATATTTCTTCAGGCTGTATTCCTTGCTCCTCCAACTCCATTTTAAACTGAAGAAACAAATGCCCTGGGGTAATTTCGTTATCTCGGTAAGCGCCTACAATGAGAATATTATTGAGTTCAGAATTGACAAGTATAGTCTTCATCAAATCGAGAGAAGAAACATCAGACCATTGTAGATCATCAATAAAAATGAACACCGGCTTACCCAATTCTGCAAACACCTGGAAAAACTTGGTGAGTGCATAATTGAAACGCAGCTGTGCTTCTGTACCTGTCAAAACCGGGATTTCCGGTTCATTATCCAGCAATTTTTCCAAACCTGGAATGACCTCAAACAACACCCTTCCTATAGGCTGTACAAGACTATGTAATTTAGTTTTCCACTTATCAAGCTCTACCTCGTTTAGGAGTAAAACTTGGTTGATCAACTTCCCCAAGGCTTGGGAAAAAGCGGAATAAGGAACATCAGCGCGAAGCTGGTCGAACTTTCCCGATATGAAAAACCCTCCAGATTGAACTACCGGTCTGTAAAGGCGCTCTACCAGAGCTGATTTCCCAACCCCTGAATTACCATATACATAAACCAACTTTTTCTCATTGAGCGATATACTTGAGAAAGCATCTTTTAGCTGCTTTAATTGCTTATCTCTGGCATAAAGCTGGTCGGTAAATAGCAGGACTCCAGATGAATCCTGTGTTCCGAGTAAAAATCCTTCAATGTCCAACTCCTTTTGAACGGAATATAGAATCATTTCCAAATCATACAAGACTCCCTGCGCTGAATGATATCGATTTTGCACATCCTTCTCGATCATTTTCATGATCAATTCGGAAAGCACTTTTGGAATCTCAACTATCTCTGAAGGATGCTTGGGAGTTAAGGCAATATGGGCATGGATTTTCGAAGCTCCTTCCTTTGATTCAAAAGGCAATTGCTTTGTGAAAAACCAATAAAAGATCATCCCAAGGGCATAGATGTCTGAGTATAATCCTATTTCTGTACTGATTCTGCCAGTTTGTTCGGGAGCGATGAAGTCGTAATCAGCTTCAAAAAAAACTAACCTTTTTTCGATCCCAATTTTTCTCTTGATTCGGGTAGCTAGGCCAAGGCTAATAAAAACAACTTCATTGGTCTCATCCTCAATAATAATATGCTCTGGATTCAGGTTGAGATGGACGTATTCTTTACGATGAACTTCTGCTAGCTTTTTAGTGATTGCTACACAAATTTTCATCTTATCACTTAAGCTCAGAGGCTTAGAACCATATTCTTTTAAACTCTCACCCTTTACATACTTCAACTTTAAGCTGAGGTCTGTCCCTGTATTTTCACTTTGCAAAACCGTCCTAAACCCAGGTACTGAAACATCTGAAAAAGATGCTTCATTATTAGCTTTTATAGTTTCAATCTGGGAAAGTGTGGCAAGAGATATTTTCTTAGTAACAATAGCATTTTCCCCAGATGTGATAGAATTCTGGGTATCAGAATCATTAGTTGAAAATAAAATTTGCCATTTCATTAAAAAGAGGTGTTAAAACTGCCAATTGGAAGAATAACCTATATAAAATGGATAATAGGGTGATCCATTTCACTAAATTTAATACAAAATCCAATATAAAAAACACAAAATAAAATTCTCATCTGCATTAGCTTCACCTTATTTTTAATTACATTCCAATCACTTTTATTGTTTTTTAAACTCGCTATAAGGAATAACATGTCAATCTCAGCCGAAGCTCCAAAAAAAATAGGACATGAATATGTACAATATGATGAAGATCGTATTGGGTACGAAATGCTTCAGGAATTTGAAGCTCAAGTCACCCGAATGTACAAGGACAAAAAGATGCTCCGACAAGTACATACCAAGATGCATGGCTGTGTAAAGGCCACTTTTGCTGTAGAAAAAGATTTACCAGAGGAGCTTAAAGTCGGAGTATTTGCAGGCAATCCTAGAAAATACAATGCTTGGGTTCGATTTTCCAATGGTAACACAAAGCCTCAAAAAGACAAGAAAAAAGATATCAGAGGAGTGGCTATTAAGTTGCTGGGTGTGCCTGGAGAGAAGATATTGGAAGACGAAATCAATGCCGAAACTCAGGATTTTTTACTGATGAGTACCGAGACTTTCTTTGCAAAAACCATCAAAGAATTAGCAAGACTCCTCAAGGCATTAACATCTCCAAACTTCTTTAAAAGCAAACTTTTCATTCTAAACCCAGTTTTATGGCCCATAATACTGCGTGCATCGAAAAGTAAAGTAGCCTGCAGAAACCCTCTTGAAATCCCTTATTGGAGCACCCAGCCTTACCAATTTGGGACTGTAGACCGTGCTGTCAAATATCACCTTCGCCCATCTCCAAGTAATAACATAGTCATAGAAAACACCACAGATTACAATTATTTGAGGTATAACATGGCCCAAACGCTACATGACAATGAGGCCAAATTTGATTTTTTCGTTCAGTTTCAAACTGATGCTGATGCCATGCCGATAGAAGACCCTACAGTTGCCTGGAGTTCTCAAAATATCAAAGTTGCAACCTTGACCATTCACCCCCAAGTTTTCGATACAAACGCACAGATCGAATATGGGGATAACCTTTCCTTTAACCCTTGGCATTCTCTGCCGGTGCACAGACCTTTGGGAGCTTTTAATAGAGTCAGAAAACGTGTCTATGAAGCCATGTCTAAATTCAGACATGATATGAATAAACTTCCCTCAGAGGAACCTAAAGACTCTTCTGATTTTCTAGATGACATTCTTCCGGTAAATACGAAGGTGACACTCGATCAGCAAGTACCATCCAAACATATCATATTTACCACGGCTGAAGTCATTGTCAATTGCGATAAAAAGACAGCATATGAATTCGTAGCAAGTGTAGAAAAACTTTCGAGTTGGCTACTGAAAACTGGCCCTATTTACGGTATCATAAAAGTGAAAAAGTTACGTGGCAATTGGGCAGAAGTTGGTGACAATAGACTGGTAGAAAGAGGGGACTCAGCTACTTTGGTCGAAGAACTTATCTCGGTACATCGCTACTCAAACTATTCATACCAGACGACGGAATTCAGCGATATTTTTAAGAAATTCACCAGCAAAACCTATGGCCACATGTGGTTTGATACGGTTGATGATAAGACAAGACTGCGATGGGTTTATACTTTTACGTACAAAAACCTATTTGCACGAATTTTCCTTTCAATATTTGCCCCACTTTTTCTGAAAAAGTACCTTCAAAATGGGTTAAATAATGCCAAAGCATTCTTAGAAGAGTAGGTGCAGGGATTTAAATCGTAGATAGATATCGGAGTACATTTATAGATGGAAAAAAGAAATAGGCTCCACCCTTCACTGTGATCACTCTTGGCAGATCCTTAATCGTTTTGCTTACCGGTTCATCTTGCACAGTGAAATTCTGTTCTTCTCCAGGCTCGACTGTTTCCTTTACGCCAATAATTGGATCCGGGTCATTATACAGTTCCTTGTTTTTCGGGAGATTTGCCCAGGTATATTGGAGAAATTCAAACTGACGGCTGATATCTGCATTGAAGCAAATAAACAAAAGTCCAACATCTCCTTTTGGAGTAGTATTGGTAGGAGATCCCTCATAGATTTCTCCATAAAGCCTCGCTCGTCTGATTATTCTATGCTGCTTACTCAGTTTTAGCGATTCTTTTTTGCCATGGTCATCCACATTGTCTCTTGGATTTGTTCTTCTTAAGTGTGACCCAAACGGGCACTTCAAACCATCCTTATCAAATTTAGCATAGCCAAAATCATTGACATCACTATAGGGCCCAGGATCGCTATCTGGAAAAAGGGTAACTGGTGCACCACTCTGCCATCTTCCCATAAACTTTGCACCCAACTTTAAGCTCTCGGCTACATTAATTGAACCATCTGGATTTTTCGTTTTTTCGTTCAAATAACCCCAAAACTTATTTACATCCTGATCCAATTGGCGCATCACCATGAAAGTCCCATCTTTTCCTATGTCCTTGTGACCGCTCCCACCTGCATCAGGTGTTAGTAAATTCAAATCTCCTTGATCTTTTACAATCAAAGGCGTGTCCGGATATACACCAAATTCGTTTTTGTAACCAAATAGAAACTCCCCCGCTTTGATGACATCATCTTTATCTCCTACTCTGCCAGAGCCTTCGATGATTGGTTGAGATATTCCGTCTCTAAACCCAAAGTGTTCTTTATTATCTGGCTGAGTTTGACCATCTACATAGAAGAGTTCCTTAACCCCAATTGCATCAAACTGGGATGCTAACGCATCATAATAATTTAAACACACGATTTTATCTTTTTCAAGATCATCGTTTGCAGATTTATCATTTCCAAACACCATTAAACAGAGATGGATGGTTTCATTACGAGGTCCTCCCCAATTCCAAACTTCCGGTCGACTGGTGCCAAAATCTCCCAATAATCTGGTTCTATGGTCAGAAACCATCCCTTGTCTAAATTCTCTAGAAAATGCACCAAGATTCTCTTCATGCAACCCCAACTTTCCTAATCCAGCATGAGTAAAAGCAATATTCAAATGCGTAGAAGAGATTTTGGACTTATCAGGTATATGTCTTGCTGATGTCATTTCCTTCCACGACTGTGACAACCATTTTTTGAATGACTTAGCATCTGAAATCTGTAAATAAACAAACCTCGAATACAGCATATGAGCATACCCGCGGATAAGATAACCTTGGATATTTTCTAGTTCTAGCCTTGTCATAGTCTATAGGAGTTTAAGAAATTTGGCAGCCTGACGCTCTGAAAGTGTTTTCATCAATTGAACCCTAATTCGGGTGTTATTATTGACATTTTTTATGGAGAGGTCAGGATATGCTGTGTACCAAAAATTAGTCACTAGCTCGGAATTGCGGCTCCAAGCCAAAAAGTACTCTTCCTTGTAAGCACCACCAGTAATTAGAAAGTTTGTCTTTGGGAAAACCTTGGTATTGGAGAAAATCCCAGTAAGTCCCCAACCGCTATTATCGATGAAATCTCCAAGATATTGCTGCCAACTCCCATCGAAATTGGAGAAAAACAGGACTCGGGAATTTTTCTCAAACATAACCCATTTAGCAAAGTGAATCGTAGGGATACCCATTAATTTACCCTGAGTGAAGATGAATTTGATGAGGAAATTAGAAAGCAAAAACATGAACTTAATTGCTAAAAGACGGACATTCCCTTCTTTCATATCTACGAGCTGGGTAAATTGATTTTGATTTTTGAAATCTTCATACACTTCCAATTCAGTCAAAAAGTCATTGTCTAACTGGCTTCTCTTTTTTGTGAAATTCTCATCTTTTCGCTCGTAAAAGAAGTGTACAATCAACAATAAAATAATGATAAAGGGCAATAAGGCGAGCAAGCAAATTCCTAATAAAACTACCCCGAAATAATTGATATGAGGCATTGAAACTCTTTCCTCTTTCAAATACGAGAAATCGGGATTAGCTAATACCTCTTCTTTAATTTTCCTATGTACAGTATCAGGTGAAACATCTTCCCAAGTCCTAGAATCGATAAAATCACGGATAAAATCCCGAAGCTTTTTTTCCTTTTGTATCTGCAAAACAGACCTTCCCGGAGCTCCTATGTAAACAGCTGCATCTTTGATCACATGACTGGCCAAAAAGGATTTCCTACTGGCTGTGTTTACTGTATTTAATGGTGGATAGCCTTCACAAAAAACATAAACTAAATCCAATATGGTACTGGAAATTTCGCTGACTTTATGGAGCATTTCTCCTTCCTCCCCATCGTAATCTATCACAAAAAGTAACTTCGGGTTTCTTTTCTTCTCATCATTTATATAAGACTTCCCATGATCTATCACGACCCATCGAGCATAATGTATGATGGACAAAGCATCAAATTCTTTGGAGATACCTTCCTTGGAATTCCGTTTGATTTCTACCAATTGGTCTAGTAAACCCTGAACCTTATCAGCGATTACAGGAACCAGAATAGTAGTTGAGTTTTGTTGCATATAGATTTATTAACCTATAACTAATTTAATATTTAAAAAAACCATAGCCCTGAAAGTCAAATAAATAAGGTGAAAACAAGCTTATTTGGACCAATTCCCTTGAAAAACTAAAAGTAGAAATTGGTTTCATGCTCATTTCAAGAAAAGATTTCTAACCGTTAATTATTGGTGAAAGGCCTACTTTAAAAATACTAACAATGCCTCTTTCAATATAAAATTAATTATCCATTATCACAATTTTGATCTAAGAATAATCCTATAAGAGAGGAATCAGGAAATTAGAAAAATCGTCGATTACTTATAAAATGAATTAATATGGACAAAACGATGAAGCAAGTTTAGATAACCATCCAATTCTAAATATCTTTAAAGCAATTCTTAATTATAATTAACACCGCAGTTACAATGAAATCATCCTATATAGTATTTATCCTATTTCTCCTAGCAAGTTTTACAGCCACTGCACAACAAACTTGTATGACGGAAGCTAACATCAAAGCCTTAGATGCAAAGTGGGAAGAGATGAACTTAAAACCTGATCCGGAATTTTTCAAAAGTAGACTTGCAGAGAATTTTGTCTGGGTGCACAATCATGCTTCAATGGTTGATACGAAAGCTGCCGCTATAAAGAGAGCAGAAACTCAAGCTGCCAATGGAACGAGCAACACACGATCTAGGGTTCAAAGTGACGTGAAAGTCGCCATTACAGGAAATGTGGCTATTGTTACTGGATTCACAATAGTAGATAGAGGCCCTACTCCTACACGATACCACTTCATGCGAACCTATATGGAAATAGATGGACAGTGCCTTTTAGTTGGAAATCACACCATGGCGGTTCCTGAAGAGGAATAGTGGATCAAAGCTTTAGACAAAATCAACCTTTACGAAGTTTTTTTTAATCTTAGGTCTTTCCCAAAACCGAACAAAATTGTCCGCGGATTTTATTATCACAATTTGAAAAAGCTTCTCTCAAGCTCTCTATCCGGGTTTAGGGAAGGCATGCCTTTTGGTTTTTTGTGTGGAAGCAAAAAAGAGATACAGATTTGTTTCTCCAAAATTTGAGAATACCATGTGGAAAAATTATCTGAAGACATCTTTTAGAAATCTGAGACGACAGAAGGGCTATACCTTGATCAATATTCTTGGCTTAACATCTGGAATAGTAGCAAGCATTTTTATCTTTTTGTGGATCCTAGATGAACTATCGTTTGATAAGTTTCATATTGAAAGCGATAGAATCTATAGTGTCATGGTTAATAGCGAAAGACCAGATGGAATTATTGATACCTATCCCGCTAATCCATCCAGACTGAAAGAAACTCTTGTCAATGAAATTCCTGAAATAGAACTAGCGACTCAATACAGTTTTGAAAGTGCTGTATTGGTAAAGCATAAAGCTGAGGGCTTTAATGAAATAGGAATTTATGCTGATCCCAATTTTTTCAGGGTCTTTAGTTTTCCATTGGTAAAAGGCAGCGTTGATAACATTCAGAATAAGTTAAACAGCGTGTATATTTCTGAAGACTTGGCGAAAAAGCTTTTCAAGGATGAAACCTCATTAGAAAAAACTATTCTACTTGGGCAAGATCAGGAATTGACGGTGGCTGGTGTATTCAAAAACATCCCTGATAATTCTTCCCTACAATTTGATTTCGTTGCTCCTTTTGATCTCTATCTACAAGAGAATCCATGGATGCAAAACTGGGCAAGTGGTGGATCGAGAACGACAGTCTTGCTGAGTGAGAATTCAGAAATCCCTACTGATAAAATTGCTAATCTGATACAAAAAAACTGTACAGAATGCACTAGCCAGCCATTTCTTTATCCTTACCATAAGCTTCGACTTCATGGAGAATTTGAAAATGGGGTGAATATTGGCGGAAGAATTCAACAAATTTATCTTTTTGGGATTGTAGCTATTGTAATTCTAATCATGGCATGCATCAATTTCATCAACCTTGCAACTGCAAGATCAGGTTCAAGAGGTCGGGAAGTAGGAATCCGTAAATCTATAGGTGCAAATAAATCTGAACTCGTAATTCAATTTATTACTGAATCTATTTTGGTCTCTTGGATAGCATTAATTTTAGCGATCCTTTTGGTGCAATTGCTCCTTCCCTTTTTTAATCAACTCACAGGAAAAAATCTAGCCCTTGACCTAACCAACCCTATTTTCCTACTAGGTTTAGTGTCTATTACCATCATTACCGGAGTTCTTTCTGGGGCCTACCCTGCATTTATTTTATCCCGCTTCAAACCTATTTCTGTTTTGAAAGGAGATAATAAATCGATTCTAAAAGGACAGACTTTGCGAAGAATTCTGGTCATTGCCCAATTTTCTACTTCGGCCATATTGATCGTGGGAAGTATTGCTATTTATCAGCAAATAAATTTTATCAGCAACCGGAATCTTGGATTTAATAAAGAAAACATCCTCCTCATTGATCAAAATGAAGGCATTGTCAAAAGCTATGAGGGGATAAAAAATGAATTACTTCAGCTTCCAGGAATCGAAAATATTGCCTTTGGTGGGAACAGCATTTTTACCGTTCCAATCACCACAAATGATCCCGTTTGGACTGGAAAACCTGAAAATTCAAACATCAATTTTAAAATTTATCGATGCGACGAGGCATTTATTCCTACACTAAACATCCCTATAAGTAATGGCAGAAATTTCTTAGGTGCTCAAGATGCCTCGAATTACATCATCAATAAAAAAGCTGTAGAAGCGATGGGGTTGGATCTTGAAACTGCAGTCGGTACTGAATTGGAAATGTGGCATGGAAAAGGTCAAATCATTGGAGTTTCAGAAGACTTTCATAACGATAACCTGAAGTTTGATATTGAACCGATGATTTTCATGTTTTCTGAAAATCTTGGTTCACACTATTTCATCAAAGTTTCCAATCAAGCTTCCAAGGCTGGATTAATTGACCAAGTAAAAGGAGTTTTTAAAAAATACAATCCGGAATATCCTTTTGAATTTTCTTTTCTAGAGGAGGTTTTTGAAAGAGAATATCAAAATGAACAAGTCATAGGCAAACTCGCTCTTTCTTTTACAATCATTGCAATTTTAATCTCTGGTTTGGGTCTTTTTGGTTTGGCTTCATTCACAGCAGAACGAAGAACCAAAGAAATTGGAATTAGAAAAGTCCTTGGCGCCTCTTCCAAAAGTCTTTCTCTATTATTATGTAGCGACTTTGCTATTTTAGTCTTTGCCAGCTTACTGATTGGCTTTCCTATCGCTTGGTATGTTATAAGGGAATTCTTATCCAACTTCACTTTTCATACAGAGATACATTGGACATTGTTCTTTTTCACTGGCATGCTGATGCTGGGACTTACACTCCTATCCGTCGGATATCATGCGATCAAAACCGCCTGGTCAAATCCTGTGAATTCCCTTCAGAATGAGGAGTAGGGTTTTGTTAAGAGATGGAAAATAACATTTTCTATTCAACAGGCCCCAATTTACCTTTTGCAGCTTCCAGCAGCGTTTTTGAATCGAACACTTTTCCCGCTTTAACCACAGTATGAACGGATCGGGTTCGATTGATATCCTCTATTGGGTTCCCTTTGATTATCATTAAATCTCCCCACTTTCCAGGGCTAATGCTACCGGCACGGTCGTCTATTCGAAAAGCCTCAGCGTTTTGCTGGGTAGCATAGTAAAGTACTTCGGCAGCTGGAATTCCAATTTCCACCATGGCTGCCATTTCCCTATGAATAAAGAAACCACCGATCCCTCCACCCAAATAATTATCCAATAACAAAGGACGATCCGTACCTATTGTGATCAAGCCTCCTGCCTCATAATACCTCAAAAGGGTTCCTTGTTTTACTGGATATATTAAGGCACAAAGTTCATTGAAACTCGAGGGTTTCACATCAGCTATAATCTTTTGAGAAAATGGAGTCAAATACTGCGCTTCATTTGCCCAATCTTCAAATATTGGAGAATCTATCATTCCAATCGCCCCGTACGTTCCAAGAGTAGCATCGAAATAAACTCCGTTTTTGATATACAATTGAATGATTTCTTCCAGTCTGGGATCTGCAGGGTCTAGGTCTTTCAAACTATTATAAGCATTGGTAGTGGTCACCAACAAATCTCCTCCCAAGAAATGCTCTACTCGATCAATCCCAATTTTGATCGCATCCTGAGGATTGACCGAGTTTCTAAATCCAGAATCCAAATGTCCGGTTACCGTAAGATTATGCTTATGAGCTTGGTCGATTAGAATTGCAAGATGCTCTTTTGAAATCCCTTTAGCTTTGAAACCAATTGCACCTCTTTTTGCCCAATAATCCACTCGATCTCGGATTTGTTTCTCAGTAAAATCAGGGTTCCAATCAGGAGCCGCCGAACCAAAATACGGTCCAGAGTGCAGGATTCTAGGCCCAAGCCTTTTATTGGCATCGATCGCCTCTTGAAGATCCCACATTTTCTCAGGCTCAATTTCTCCAGCAGGAAAAGTACTGGTAATGCCATTGGCAAGAAAAATCTTGGGCATAGCTACCGTATCATCAAAGGCTTTATTGGCATAGCTCACTCTGTAATGTGCATGCAAATCAATTAAGCCCGGAAGCACATAATCCTCATCACTTAAACTGAGAACCTCCCAATCTTTTATTCCTTCTCCATTTCTAAAAAGCCCATCTCCAATAAAAATCCCTGAGTTCTTTTGAAAACTTTTACTATCAGTATCAAACACCCAACCTCCTCTGATCACAAGGTTCTGGGAGTAGGTTTGGAAACTTACCAAAAGGATAAAAAATATGATAAGGAAAAGGGATTTTGTCATGTTTAGAAAGGAGTTTGCGTTAAAAATGAATACTGAATATACAGAAATCCCTTCCAGTATTATTTGATCTTCAAAGTCAGCTCCCCCATTCTATCTCTGTGATAATCACTCCCAGAGATCTCGTAGGCCTTTTTTACAAATTCCAGAGCGCTCACTATGTCGTTATTTGCTTCAAAATAATCAGCCATAGAATCATACATATTGGCACTTTTGGGAAAATATTTGAGCCCCTGATCAAAGAACATTTTCGCCTTTTCCATTTGCCCCATATCCATATTCATATAACCTGAAATGGTGATCAAATCTTCAGGAAAGGGTGGCACTTCAAAACCAAAATGACTCCTTAGCTTCTCTGCTCTATAATTCAAGATATCGAGTAATTCTGAGGTGGGCGTTTCAGGAATATTAAATAATTCGGTTTTTTCCATTTGAAACCAATCAAAAAGAGAAATCATCCCATTTCTTAAGGAAGGTAGAGGTACGGTTCCATGAAGGTCTTTAGGGAAAATCTCCCAATCAAACGCTAATCCTTGATCTGAATAAACTCGGCAAAGCTCAGCAAAGGCAATATTGCTTCGGGCAAACATGGTGAATTCAGAATCGTCATCCATGACATTGTCAATAGTGATTTCTGGCTTTTGCATATGCAGCTGACCACTTAGAGAAATATAGAGCGATTTTCCATTCAGACCTTCTTTCGTAAATGCTTCCTTGGCTTGCTTTAGCATCAATTGATCATCCCAATCCAAACTCGGATCAATCGCCAAATAATTCTCAAAAAGTTCGGGCTGATGGATCAAAGTATAGATCGAAAAGAGTCCGCCATAAGAATGTCCGATTAACGTTCTATAATCGCTGGCCGGATAGTTTTCTTCCACATATGGAATCAATTCCTCTCCTAGGAATCTCAAAAATTGAGCGGCCCCTCCATTCGGACCATAGCTTGGCTCGACAACTGAAGGAGTCAAATCTCTGGTTCTATTTTCTTGATTAGAAACTCCGATTAGGATCATATCCGGCAAAAAACCACCCATATAAAACTTTTGAGTCACTGTAAGAGCCGGAAACAGAATTTCCCCATCCAGAATAAACGCAACAGGATATTTCTTATCACTCTGAGGGTCAAATTTCTCAGGAAATTGTACAAAAAATTGTCTGGACTCATTTAAAACCTCTGAATAAACAGAGTCTTTTAAGCCTATCTGGGAAAGGAATTGGGCATTAGTTTCACTTATTATGCTAAACAAGATAGCAAGACAAAGCACTGCTTTTTGAATCAGGGATGACATCAGAATGGTGTTAGGGAAATACTTTAAATGGAAATTTATTTGGCTTCTTCTATTTCTACTTTTCTAATCCAGCTCAGGATAAAAGTGGTAGAATACCCCAGAATAAAGACTATTAATCCAAATAAGGGTGAGAGCAAGGTGATTTTTAATCCACCTGCCAGGATAGCTGGATCCGCGCCGCCAGTTGCCTCTAGGGCATCAAACCCCTGGATCAAGCCCATTAAACTGTTGGCAAATGAAATCACCAATCCGAGAAGTACTGCTTGGTTGATCAGCTTTTTATACTTCAAAAAAGTAGCCACCTCCCCATTCAGATTGGCAATGGCCTTCAGCGTAAAAAAAACCGCTAGCAGTGAACAGGCTAAAATAAGTAACATCCCGATCAATCCTCCTTCTACAAATCTTTCAATGATTACATTTGATAGAACCAATTTCTGAGTTAAAATAGCTGTGATGGTGTACATAGATTTTGTGGTTAGTTGATGATACAAGTTTACAGTACTTGGTATTCTCAAATAAGATTTTGCGACCAACAACTGACTAAACTACCAAATTGACAGGAATTCGTTTGGTTTTGAAAAATACCAGCTACTCAATGTTGCCTATCCAGCAAAACCCGTCAACCATCGCAAATTCTTTGCAAATACAAATTTTTACAAGACCTTGTCCGTTTCAATGAAGAATAATAAGCGGTTGTTAATTCAGGTATCAAAGAAGCTACTGGAACAGTTATCGATCTGTTTAGGCACTCTTTTGTTCTTTACTTTTTACTTCGGCATTACTATTTCCGATCTCGCTCCTGCCTTTACTTTCGGAGTCTTTTTACTCCCAGTTACCATGGGAATGGTTAATGTATTCAGTTTTCACCTTATTCCAGAATACCTATTTCGGCAAAAGTACTTCTGGTTTGCGCTATACACGGTTTACACCCTAGTTATTTCATTTTTCTTAATTGCCTTATCCTCCTTTTATGGCTTTATTTTCATTAACTCTTTGGAGACAATGGATAGTGACTTTATGCTGAGCAAGAATCTTTACCTCATCATCATTGGGGTATATATTATTGTGTTATTGACTTCCTTATTTTCTGCTTACCGAGAAAGCTATAAAATTCACCTGCGAAATCAGGATCTACAATATGCGCTGGTAAATGGTGAACTTCAACTAAAACAAGACGAACTCTCCTACCTCAAAATGCAGATTCATCCACATTTTTTATTCAATACACTAAATACGATTTATGGCTCAGCAATTTTAAAAAGCAATCAAACACCTGAGTTGATACTTAAACTCTCTAATCTATTGGACTATATCTTGTACCAAACCAAAAAGTCTATGGTTCCCTTACAAGATGAGATCGATCATTTGAAGGATTACCTGGATTTGGAAAAGTTGAGACATGGGGAAAAACTGAAAATCAAATCGACTTTTCCAGATAATTTAAGCAGCCAAATGATCGCTCCTATGCTTTTTCTTCCTTTGCTGGAAAACAGTTTCAAACATGGAAAGTCCCAGGGAAATGACGCTTTTGTAGAATTAAGAATAGAGGCTAGTGAGGGTGATATAAACTTCTTCCTAAAAAACTCCTTAGAGGAAACTGATCAGAATGAAACACTAACTTCTTCTGGAATAGGACTTCAAAACATCCAAAAACGCCTAGCACTCCTCTATCCAAAAGCCCATAATTTTACCTTCGAAAAAGTGAATGGCTACTTTATTGTCAACCTTCACATACAAACAAATCATCCCAAGAGCTCATGAATTGCCTGATCGTTGACGACGAACCCATTGCCCAGAATATTCTGAAGGACTTCATATCCAAGGTTGATCATTTGAACCTTATCGGGTGCGCAAGCAATGCTAACGAAGCTTTCAATGTACTACAACTTGAACAAATCGACTTAATATTCCTCGACATCAATATGCCTGGAATTGACGGGATGGCTTTCGCCAAAATCATCCCTCAGGAGATTCATGTGATTTTCACCACTGCCTATCGGGAATATGCTATTGAGGGATTTAATCTTGAGGCAACGGACTATTTGCTGAAACCCATTCCTTTTGAGAGATTTCTTAAATCAGTTTCTAAAGTAAGAGAGGCTATTGAGAAAAGCAGGGCAAATTCAACTGAAGAAAAGCCCAATTTCTTGTTTGTTCGTCAAGATCGAAAAATGGAAAAAGTAAACTTCGCGGACATACTTTACATAGAAAGCTTTGCTGACTACATCAAGATTCATTTGACTGATCGCGTATCGGTTGTGCGCGAGAGCCTATCTAATTTCGAAAAAAAGCTTCCTGAAAATCAATTCATCAGATTCCACCGATCCTTTATCGGAAATATCGCAGCCATCACTTCCTATACCCATGAATTTCTAGAAATAGATGGAAAGGCTTTGACCATTAGCAGATCTTATAAAGAGGATGTTTTGAAAAGGCTTCAGCAATTTGAATAAATATAAATCTTAAAAATTCTGAATATTTTCTCATCCATAGTGAGAAAATGATTTTTCTAATTTACTTTGTATTTCAAAGTACTTTTAACTATGCGAAAACCTGAACAAGAGTTAGCCGAAATCAAGTCTATGATGGAGCGAAGCACTCGCTTCCTAAGCCTCAGTGGACTTTCTGGAATATTGGCAGGGACCTACGCTTTGATCGCAGCCGGGATTGCTTATACCTGGATCTATTATCCAAAAGTACCTTATGGCAGTAACATAGACAAGATCAGTGATGAAGGGATAGTTGGCAAGTTGCTAATCACTGCATTGATCGTGTTGTTACTATCTATAGGAACTGCTTGGGTGATGAGTCAAAATAACAGCAAGAAAAAGTCTACCAAATTCTGGACTCCAGCAAGCAAACGTTTCATCCAAGCGCTATTTATACCCATAGCAATTGGTGGAGTCTTTTGCTTGGCTTTGATTTCAAGAGGACATCTCGCTGTAGTCGCTCCCACAACCTTGATCTTTTATGGATTGGGTTTGCTGAATGCCTCCCACTTCACTCATAACGACATCAAATACCTTGGCTATTGTCAGCTTGTGCTTGGAGTTATCTCGGCATTCCTCCCAGGTTTTGGCCTGCTCACCTGGTCATTAGGTTTTGGAGTACTGCATGTCATCTACGGAGCGATGATGTATTACAAATACGACAGGTAAGGTGAAGGGGAATTACGATAAGGCATTTGAAAATGTGGTCCGATTGCGGGTCATGTCCATCTTGATGGTCAATGATGAATTTGATTTTAATTCATTCAAAGAGCTGCTAGATGTGACGGATGGCAACCTGGCTTCGCACCTGAAAAACCTAGAGAAGCAAGAATACATTTCTGTAGCTAAATCATTCCTGGGCAGAAAACCATTAACCAATTATTCTGCAACGGCCAAAGGTAAAGCAGCATTTCAAGACCATCTTGAATTCCTTGAAAATTTGATCAAAGAAAACAAAACCTAAAAAAATTTAAACATTCACTTTGAAATACAAAGTACTTTCAAAACACAAAATAATGAAAACAAGCATAGAGTTTCTGAAAGGCATTCAAACCAAATCAGCTGCAGTAGCGGCACTCATTGGAGCCTGCATTCCATTTTCCTGGCTTATGTTTCTCATTCTGGTCAAAAGTGAGGATTTCGAATCCTGGATGTATATCCCCCTCACCTTTATCCCATTGGGAGGTTTGTTTGGAGGATTATTCTTCTACCTCATGGGATTTATTTGGTTTCCTTCTGGAGGAAGAAAACTGGCGGCTATCAGTTTCAGCACTCTACTCTACTTCGTAGGGATATGGCTCGGTGCAGTTTTCGCATTCAGCCTAGTTGGGCTTTGGGATTAATATCTCCATATACACCTACCTATAATTTACCTCACACTTTAACTCACTAAATCATGGAAAAAGAATCAAACCTTTCTATCCTCGAAAAATTTCAGGATTGGATTTCCCGCTCTACCAGCTTAAAACTTTTAGTAATAGGCTTCATTGCCTTATTACTTTTAATTCCTCAAGCCTTGATTACGGACTTAATTAACGAAAGGCAAATCCGTCTCCAAGAAACGGAAAATGAAGTGACAGATAAATGGTCTCGGGCGCAAACTGTAATTGGTCCCTATCTGGCACTACCCTATCATACGTACCGAGAAGTACAGAGCAACGGTGAAACCAAGGTAATTAAGGAACTACAAACTGCTTATTTTCTGCCTGATCTTTTAGACGTCACTGGGGACCTTCAGGCCGAATCTCTTCATCGAGGCATTTTTGATGTGGTCGTTTACCGAGGCGATTTAGACCTGAAAGCCAACTTCAACTCCATTGCACTTGGAAAACTTGATATAACCACTGAGCAAGTACTTTGGGATCAAGCCACCTTTCTAATTTCCGTGAGTGATCTAAGAGGAATTGGTGAAAATCCTGACCTAAAACTTGATAGCAAATCGCTTATTTCAGAACCATTTACTGATACTCAAACTAACTTGAAGGGTCTTCAATTCCCTGCTTCCCTAGATTCTGCATCAAATGATTTTACATTCTCTGGAAAAATAAAGCTGAAAGGAAGCAAGGAGTTTCATATTGTTCCTTTAGGCAAAACCACCACCTTGAACCTCAGTGGAAACTGGCCTAACCCGAGTTTCCAGGGAGACTTTTTACCTGAAGAAAGAGTTTTGACCAAGGAAGGTTTTGAGAGCACATGGAAGGTCCTCCATTTCAACAGACCTTTTGGCCAGGAAATCACCAACACGCTGCCAAATTTTCTGGAAAGTTCCTTTGGCTTAAGTCTCAAAATGCCCGTAGATCAATACCAGCAGAGCATACGAACTTCGAAATATGCAATCCTCATCATTATCTTGAGTTTTCTGGCATTGTTCCTCATGGAGACCTTTACTAAAAGAAGAATTCACCCGCTTCAATATACTCTGGTTGGTTTTGCGCTTGTCCTCTATTACACCCTGTTGATAGCACTTTCAGAGCAATTTGGTTTCACATCAGCATACCTTATTTCGAGTTTAGCTACCGTAGGACTCCTAGCATTTTATTCCAAAAGCCTCTTTTCGCAACTCAAAACCACAGGGATTTTCACAGGAATTCTTTCTGCCTTTTACCTTTTCATTTTTGTGATCATAAAGCAACAGGACTACGCCTTATTGATCGGAAGCATTGGGCTATTCATAGCGCTGGCCGTGACTATGTTCATCTCGAGAAAAATCGATTGGTATAAAAAATAAATCTGAGTAGATCTGATTGACACCTTTATTTGATAGCAAATGAAATCATCAAATTTACCTGAAAAATTAGAGAACTATTACTTCAGCATTAAGAGAAATAGATGGCACTGGTTGTTTCAACTCGGTTGCAGAATCCTTCTAGCCTATGCATTTATAGTAGCAGGAATGGTGAAAATTCTTGGTGAGCGATTTGCCAGCGGTTTATCTGTCATACATCCCATGGGCTCCTACTTGGAGGCTCTGCATCACACGGGGTATTACTACACGTTCATTGGTGTGGCCCAGGTGCTAGCTGCCATCTTACTTCTTATTCCTCGCACAGTGTTAATGGGAGCAATATTGTACTTGCCCATTATTGTAAATATTTGGGTGCTTTCATATGCAGTTCGATTTGTGGGCTCCTATGTCACGTCGCCATTAATGGTGTTGGCCAATCTTTACATTCTGGCTTGGCATTACGACAAGCTGAGATACATCTTGCCTTTTAATCGATATTCGAAGGAAGTAAGCGTGCCAAAGCCTGAGAAATACGATAAAAAGTTTCCATTTCTGTTCTTTTTAGGAGTGATTGGAATCCTGGTTTTCACCGTATTGTTTTCACGTTTTGGGCATGAAGCGATGCCTCAGAATTCTTTAGAATCCTGCAAAAAACAGTTTGTAGGAAAAGAATATGAGGTAGCTGGATTTGAATTTTGTGAATGTGTCCATACCAATGGAAACCCCTTGGATGATTGCCTAGAGAGATTTGATCAAAGCAAAAAGTAGGTTGTTATATCCATTAAAATAAAAACAGGAGATGCATATACTTGCAGGGACTTCTGTGGGAATGATCCCTGCACTTTTTTGACTCAATCAATAAAATGGTTGTATTTTGGCAAATGCCATCAAAACCACTTCTAGTCAATGGATATTTTTAGCATCATTACCATTCTTATAGTCCTATCAGCAGTATTTGCCTTTATCAATACTAAATTCCTGAAGTTGCCTTTTACGATTGGCTTGATGATTATTGCCATCGTATTCACACTTGGCATCACCATTTTAGGTAAAATCAATCACTTTTTCATCGACGAAGCTGAGTTGCTGATAGGTTCTATCGACTTCGAAACTGCTTTGTTGGATGTGATGCTGAGTTTTTTGCTTTTCGCTGGCGCGCTGCATACCAAACTGGATTCATTGAAAGCGATGAAAGCCCCGATTGCTGTCTTTGCCACTATCGGTGTGCTAATTTCCACTTTTTTGGCGGGAACCATGATGTTCTACGTTTTCATTCTTTTTGGGCATGAAATCGACTACATCTACTGTCTATTGTTTGGAGCTCTGATCTCTCCTACGGACCCTATTGCTGTTTTGGGGATTCTTAAAGATGCCAATGCACCTAAAAAACTTGAAGTCAAAATAGTTGGCGAATCGCTTTTTAATGATGGCGTGGGTGTGGTTATTTTCCTAGTGATTTTCAAAATAGCACAGAAAGGAATCGGTGCGGTGAGTGCAAGCGAAGTCGGATTACTTTTTCTCGAAGAGGTGGCTGGAGGAATTGGCTTAGGTCTGATCGCAGGCTGGTTGACATTTAGACTGATGAAAGTGATAGATCACTACGAAACCGAAGTAATCATCACGTTAGCGCTGGTGATGGGGCTATCTATGCTAGCACATTACCTTCATGTATCGGGTCCGCTGGCCGTAGTGGTAGCCGGGATTTTTATAGGAAACAAATCTCCGTCCATTGCCTGGTCTGAGACCACACATAACTACGTGGATAAATTCTGGGAGTTGATCGATGTGCTACTAAACGCAGTCCTCTTTGTATTAATCGGTCTGGAGCTCCTGATTATTACTGCAAGCGAGGAGTACCTAACTCTAGGGCTAATCGCAATTCCAGTAGCTCTTCTCGCAAGATATTTATCGTTGGCAGGGCCAGTGGCAATTTTCAGAAAGCAACTGGACTTTATCCCTAAAACAGGCTTGATGATGACTTGGGGCGGAATCCGAGGTGGAATTTCCATCGCATTAGCTTTATCTCTTGAGCCGCAAATGGAGCGAGAACTCTTCCTAACCGTGACCTATGTAATTGTGGTTTTCTCAATCATAGGACAAGGTTTAACAATAGGACCTTTGGTGAAAAGGGTAATAGGTATGAGCAAGAATGACGATCCGAAGTAACAGAAAACTTATTTCTCGAAAGTAATAGCTCCTGGACTTGCTCCTAATTGCTCTAAAGTCTCACTTATAGCTTTCACCATTGGACCAGGTCCACAAACGTAAAAGTGCTGAGAATAGTCCTGTACATGTTCCTTTAAAAACGCTTCATCAATGAGACCATTTTCATGACCACTAGCACTTTCCTTTTCAAGAATAGAAACAAAGTCTTTCCCTAACGTCTCTCTGAAATAGCTTTCCAAAATCACATCCTGCTTAGTCTTATTTGCAAAGAAAAGTTGATTTCCAGACAGTTCTCCTTTTTCTTTCAAAGACTTTATAATCGCGATAAACGGGGTAACTCCAGCACCTCCAGCTATAAATACTCCCTTTCCTTTGTAGTTTATGGCTCCCCAGGAATCATCTAGTATTAGCTCATCGCCTACCACTAATCGGTCGAGTTGATTGGTCACCCCATCGTGATCAGCGTAGGATTTTATTACAAATTGCAAATAATCATCCTCTGGCAAAGAAGTAAATGTAAATGGCCGCTTTTCCTTTTTCCACTCTGGTTTGTTAATAGCTACTTCAGTTGCTTGACCTGGAGTAAAAGAATAGCCCTTGGGCTTCTCCACTTTATACTGCTTTACATCATGTGTTAGTTTTTGGATATCAATTAGTTTTGAAACGTAAGCCATTAAAATAAGATAGTTGGTGTTACTATATAATACGTATTCAAAGTTTTTTGTTTAGTCACTTCCTATTTAATGCTACGAGTCCGAGGACGTAAATTGAGTAATATCTTCAATATTTATATGAATTAGCTAACTTGAGCTTTGAAAAACCCCTATTCAAAAATGAAAAAACAAGTAAATCAAAGCATCCTCTTATTACTCATTCTATCTCTTGCTTTCACGGCATGTTCCAGCAAAACAGGAACTGAAGAGGTGGAAGAAACAATGGAAGAAACACAAGTAGCATCAGCCAATTTTGGTGGATTAGCTCTCTATACATTGAGAGATGCTATGTCGAAAGACCCTAAAGGCACGCTAAAAGCTGTAGCAGAAAACGGCTATGCTTACGTAGAAACAGCTAATTATTCAGATGGGAAGTTCTACGGCATGACCCCTACTGAATTCAAATCCTACTTAGAATCCCTTGGCCTGACTGCGAAAAGTGCGCACATGGGCATGGTTAATTTGGAGAATGCAGATCAATTGATTTCAGACGTAAAGGCTGCTGGAATAGAATATTTTGTCATTCCTGTACCTCCTATGGGCATGTTTACTTCCGGAAAAGATGGAATGGGCATGAAGGGTACACCAGAAGAATTGGTTAATATCATGAATACCTTGGGCGAAAAGTGTTCAAATGCAGGCGTCAAGTTACTTTACCATAATCATGATTTTGAATTCAAAACTTTGGAGGATGGAACAGTGATCGAAGATTTACTTTTGGAGAAATGTAATCCCGAATTTGTAAACTTTCAGATGGATCTTTTCTGGGTAACGAAGGCAGATGTTGACCCGCTAACCTATTTTGAAAAGTATCCAGGGCGCTTCATTGCTTGGCATGTGAAAGACATGAATGAAGAAGGTAACTTTGCTCCTGTGGGAACTGGTACGATAGATTTCAAGAGAATCTTGGCAGAGAAGGATAAATCAGGAATGGAGTTCTACTTAGTAGAGCAGGACAATACTTTCGATTTAGACCCTTTGGAAGCAATCAAAATCAGCCATCAAGGTTTAGAAGAGATTGGATTCAAATAATCCCCCCTTTTTATAAATTAAAAGCCACCTTAATCGGTGGCTTTTGTCGTTTTGAGGATCCTGCTTTTAAAACTCAATAATAACCCACTCCTCATTTCAGATGTTTTTAGTAATTTAATCGGTGTCCCGAAAACGATAACCTGATTATGAAAAACCCAATTTTTATTTTGCTGCTTTGGCTCTTTATTCCTTTGGTTGGAAAGGCTCAGCAAGAAAAGCCAAATATTGTCTTGATTCTAGCAGATGACTTAGGATGGTCAGATATCGGATGCTACGGAAGTGAGGTAGAAACTCCAAATTTAGACTGGTTAGCAGACAGAGGCATCCGATTCACCCAAATGTATAATACATCAAAGTGCAATCCTTCTAGAGCAGCATTGATTACAGGCTTGTATGCTCAGCAGGTTGGATATGGCGCCACTTACCTTCAGCCTCTGAAAAATGGAATCACAGCCGGAGAACTTCTCCAGTCAACTGGATATAGAACGTTGTGGGCGGGAAAACACCATGGCTACGATCATCCAATGGACCGGGGTTTTGATAGGTATTATGGATTGAAAGAAGGCGCTTCAAACCATTTCAATCCCGGCCCGCGGCGTGTGAATGAACCAGAACCTGCCCAAAAAAGACCTGATCGCCCATTTTACGATGACAGGAAATTGATGCAGCCTTATTCAGTGCCGCAAGATTATTATTCCACCGATTACTTCACCAAGCATGCTTTGCAGTGGTTGGACGAATACAAAGAGGATAAGAAACCATTTTTTCTTTATTTGGCTTACACAGCGCCGCATGATCCACTAATGGCTTGGCCAGAAGACATTGAGAAGTACAAAGGAAAATATGCAGAAGGCTATGAGGCTATCCGGAAAAAACGATTTGAAAAGCAGAAAAAACTAGGAATCATAGATGAAAGCTATGCGCTAAGCGACCCAACATATGAGCCATGGGAATCTCTTTCAGATTCAGTGCGACAAGTAGAAGAGCTGAAAATGGAAGTATATGCAGCGATGATTGATCGAATGGATCAAAAAATCGGAGAAATAATCCAGAAGCTAAGAACACAAGGCAAGTTAGATAATACTGTTTTTCTATTCCTTTCGGACAACGGTGCTTCAGCCGAAGTAGTAACTATCCCTGGAAACGGGGAAATCGGTTCCGTAGGACAATGGACTTCCCTTGGAGCAGATTGGGCAAATGTTGGAAACACTCCTCTTCGATTCTTTAAAAACTATTCGTTTGAAGGAGGGATTAAAACTCCCTTGATCGTCTCATGGCCAAAAGGCTTGGGACATCAAAATGAAATCAACTCTTTTCCAGCCCATCTAATCGACATTCTCCCTACCCTGGCCGAACTCGCAGGTGCTAAATACCCAAATGAGTTCAAAGGAAATTCTAATTTGCCTGCTGAAGGACAAAGCCTATTACCCGCTATCCGTGGTGAAAAATCCCAACGGCAAGAACCTATTTTCTGGGAATGGTCTGTAGGCAAAGCCGTGAGAAAAGGCGACTGGAAACTTGTCAGCCATGGGAAAAATGCTCCCTGGGAATTGTATAATCTTAATAGTGACCCAACAGAAACCAATAATATAATTACACTGCAACCTGAAATTGCCAAGGAAATGGAAGTTGATTTTCAAAACTGGAAAACCAGAGTTAGTCTTTATTAAAGTCTAAACTTAGTTATTGGCAACAAACCTCTTGTCATAGATTAGTCAATGAACGGAAATACCACAATAATCCTGATTTTCGGAATCCTGATCCTACATTTTGTTGTTGGGATCGGCTATTTGGTCTTCAAACTATCCCGCAAAAACCAAAACAACAAAAAATGATTCCTGTAGAAGATTAGACATATTTTC
The DNA here is from genome assembly GCF_900182815.1 of Algoriphagus winogradskyi. Classification (GTDB taxonomy): domain Bacteria; phylum Bacteroidota; class Bacteroidia; order Cytophagales; family Cyclobacteriaceae; genus Algoriphagus; species Algoriphagus winogradskyi. Next base: position 227,201 of record NZ_FXUA01000003.1, read on the forward strand.
TGGTATTTACATGAAATTAAAAAAACCACTTCTTAGTAGAAGTGGTTTTCGCGTTGAAACCATTTAATGTTTAGCCAATTAAACCAAAAGTGTCAAGTTGCGATGGGTATTATTGTGCCCTATCCAAGAATAGCCGTTGGTAGTCCTCGCACTTGCTGCAAGTACAAAGCTGTATGCACAGGATTGCGGTGGTCTCCAATTTCCGGATGCGGGAATCACCTTATTAACGAAGCCTGTCCAGTTTCCTTTTGCCGGAGTATAGCTTTCGCTATAAATACTGGTAGAAAGCCCTGAACCATAAGTCGCATAGAAACTAACTCCTCTAAGATTCCCTTCGGGATCATTGGCAGTAATTCGGAAATTCAAACCATCTGGAGCAGCGCCTATTGTTTCGATCGCACAGGCAGAAACTTCGCTGCTGCCATGCTTCACACTTTGTATCACTACGTCTGGCACGTGATTGTCTATATACAACCTCAACACTTGCGAATCCAATTCTGTGTAACTCGTTCCTATATAAAAAGTGACTTTCACGCTATATAAGCCCGGTAATAAACCAGAAGTCGGAAACTGAATCAGTAAATCATCTATCGAGTAGTCAGTTGCGGGATTTGTCATTTGATAATAGCCAAATGAATTGGGAGCAAAAGACTCCAAGGCATAGGTTGAGCCTGTCCAGCGATAATTCGACCAATTGCTAATCAATTTGGTGTACGAACCTCCCCCCGGACCAGCAATTTCCACTTTGTATTTTCTATTTCCTGCAGAATAGAGCTGCTGCAGCTTGGTACGATTGCCTATCAAATTCAAAGTACCCCCAAAGGCAGCATTCTCCACAGCTAGATAATATCCTGCATCTGTTGTTGCACGACCAGTAGTAGGAGAAATTTTGGTAGTTGGAATCAAACCTACACTACCTACTAAAGGACCCAAATCCTTTACAGGAATTGTCGGCTTTCTACTAAGAATTAACTGACGAAGTTTCGTGAAATCCTTGTAAAAATTACCAGGAAAATCAGTTGTAAAGCCAGGATTGCTGGACTTCACTCTGAAACCAAAATAAGTGTATGGAGTACTGAGCGGCCAAGATAACGCCACATTGATCTCACTGAGCTGTATTCTAAACTTCCAGATTCTATGGGAATCGTCTGAGTTGGGGCTAGCGCCAAATTCCTGCACTACGGCCGAATTGGATGGATCTGAAAGTAAACCAGTCCACTGGCCAGGTCCAAGGTATTTTTGCTTACCTAGCTTGTTTGGCTGACCAGGGTACAAGCCATAATTCACATCTACACCTGAAGTGATATTACGATCACGGTTGTTATCAAAAGACAGCCAAAAGTAATCGTTCGTACTCGGATCATTCCCAGTATCAGATACCACATCTAAGGTGAGATAAAGGAAATTTGCATCATTTTTTGCCATCACAAATCCTCGGGAGAACTTGAGGCTTCCGGCTCCATCCCAGTCTCCTGCCATGATTGGTTTATTGATGTCAATTGGGTTTACTGCCCACTCACTCCGTAAGGGTAAAGCAAAAAGTAACGGGGATGTGATAGATAAATTTCTAAGTTTAGCCATTGTTTTTAATTGTTATGAAATTTGAAAAAAAGCGTTTGTCTCTTAAAAAATTGAGACGATTATGAAAATACAATCCCGCACTGCTCTGAAAAAAATCAAGCCAATAACGGGAACCTTAGAATACCCAAGCAGATAAAATTAGTTCAATCCGCTGATATTCAATCTCTTAGTAAATTTAAGCATTGACCAGTAAAATGATAGGGAAAAGCGCACAAAAAAACCCTGACTTGTACTAAGCCAGGGTTTTAGATTATTATTTTTTGCAAATCACTTTGCTGGAAGAACCTTCGCTTTTACTTCTCCAAAGCCAACTCGCACCCCGTCTTTCTCCGCAAATCCTTTCATAATTACTGTATCGCCATCTTCGATGAACTTTCGCTCAGTACCGGATTCAAGCTTAACTGCATTTTTACCATTCCAAGAAAGCTCTAACATAGAACCAAAAGAATCCGGCTCCTGACCTGAGATCGTTCCCGAAGCCATCATGTCACCGACATTGATATTGCAGCCATTTACGGTATGATGAGCCAATTGCTGGGCAACATTCCAGTACATGTTTTTGAAATTGGAAGTACAGACCTTGCTGCTCTTCTCGTCTTCCGGCTGGATATAAGCCTCTAGATGTATATCGAAACTATGGGATTGTTCGCATTTCAAATAATCCAAAACTTCAGGTTCCTGCACAGGACTTTCAACTTTGAATTGCTCCAAAGCTTCGAGAGTAACTACCCAAGGTGAGATAGAGGATGCAAAGCTTTTACCCAAAAATGGACCCAAAGGAACATATTCCCAAGCCTGAATATCCCGAGCTGACCAATCGTTAAACAAAACAAAACCGAAAATATAATCCTCCGCATCTGCTGTAGATACAGAGTCACCGAGCTTGGTGGATTTGCCTGTAATGAATGCCAACTCTAGTTCGAAGTCTAACTTTTTGCTAGGCCCAAAAACTGGTGAACCTGATTCAGGATCTTTAGTTTGTCCTTTTGGTCGGATCACCGGCACTCCTGAAGGTATGATGGAAGAGGCACGACCATGGTAGCCAACGGGAAGATGCTTCCAGTTTGGCAAAAGTGCATTCTCTGGATCACGAAACATTTTACCCACATTAGTGGCATGTTCCATGCTGCTATAAAAGTCTGTGTAATCACCGATTTTCACCGGCATCAGCATGGTTGCTTCCTTCCGATTCAGCATTACTTTTCCTCTGGCAGAATGATCTCTCAGTTTTTCATTATCTGCCGCAAGCAGATCCTGAACGCGTTCTCTGATTTTTTTGGTAGTTACTTTTCCGAGTTCGATCAGATCATTAAGAGATTCACTTAAGAAAATCCCCTCAGGCAAAAACATATCTGAAAAGAATCCTTCTTGATCAAGGATACTTAGGTCTACAATCTTATCTCCAATTGCTATTCCGATACGCGGACTAAGTTTTTTGTTCTTAAAAACTCCAAAAGGAAGATTGTAAATCGTGAAATCTGAATTTTTTGCTACTTCCACCCAGGTAGTCAGGGCGTTGGTTGGGCTGTCGCTCATTGGTAAAAATCGTTAGGAGTGCAAATTTAGCCTTTCTATATGAAATGAAAAGTGCAAAAGCTGAAGTAGCTAGATTTCATTTTGAAAGGAGAGCTATAAGTCTTTGGCTACTTGACCGTTGACGCGAAAGAGCTAAATTTCAATTAATTCCAATCCACAAAATCAACCAGTCATCATTTTCTATATCGCGAAAGTGATTGCTTTATTAACTTTGAATAAATCCGAATCTCTATTTCATGAAAAAACCAAATCACATATTCCTGACACTTTTATTAGTCTTTGTCACCTCTTTGGCTTTTTCTCAGGAAAAAAGCATCATCGATCAGCTTGAGGAAGTCGCTATAGTAGACCAGAAAGTCATGATGCCTATGCGTGATGGCGTCCGACTTGCTACGGACATTTATCGGCCAAAAGGTGAAGGAAAATATCCCATAGTTTTTTCCAGAACTCCCTACAACTTCAACACTTGGGGAAATGGCGAACTAAATACGCGCACCATGCAGACTGCCCTTTCGTGGGTCGAAAAAGGCTATGCCTACGTCGTACAAAATGAACGAGGGCGCTACTTTTCCGAGGGAGATTGGGATATCCTGGGTGTGCCGCTGACGGATGGTTATGATGCATTTGAATGGATGTCCAAGCAAAATTGGAGTAATGGTAAAATAGGAACGCTGGGTTGCTCCTCCACTGCTGAGTGGCAAATGGCTGTGGCTTCTTTAGATCACCCAGCTTTGGCAGCACTTGTACCACAGGGATATGGAGCTGGAGTAGGTCGCGTAGGAGAATTCAATGAGCAAGGCAACTGGTATAGAGGCGGTGCTGGTCAGATGCTGTTCACGAACTGGCTGTATGGCGTACAACAAGATCCGATGGCACCTCGATTACCAAAAGGTATTGAGCAGAAAGACTTATTGAGACTACAGCGTTTTTATGACATGTCTCCTGAGTACCCTAGAATTGATTCCAAAGAAGCTTTGGCACATCTTCCCATTCAGGATATTATCAGAAATCAGAATGGGCCTATGGGAATCTATGAAGAGATGATCACCCGCAAGCCAAACGATGCAAAGTGGTTTGAAGGAGGATTGTATCACGACGATATGCCATTTGACAAGCCAAGTTTTTGGTTTGTATCTTGGTTTGATGTGTCAGCTGGTCCAAACATAGCGCTTTTCAATCATGCACGTGAAAATGCCGTTTCGCAAATTGCAAGAGATAATCAGTACCTCGTGATCGCCCCTGTGCTTCACTGTTCCTATACCAGAGCCTCTGAAAACACCATGGTAGGCGATCTGAATGTGGGTGATGCCCGATTGAATTACGATGAGATCATCACGGCTTGGTTTGATGTATGGCTAAAAGGAGAGAAATCTGAGGTGATGGAGGAAATGCCAAGAGTGCAGTATTACACGATGGGAGCAAATAAATGGCAAACTTCAGACGTATGGCCTCCTGCAGAAGCGGTGATGACGACGATGTATTTGGACTCAGAAGGAAAGGCAAATACGCTCAACGGAAATGGGAAACTAACTTCCAAAAAGCCTAAGAAGGATCAGCCAGATACATTCAAATATGACCCAATGAATCCTGTGACTTCTTTTGGCGGAAATGTCTGCTGTACAGGGAATGCAATTGACGGAAATGGGGGCTCAAAGGATCAATCTGAGATGGAGAAACGTGAAGATATCTTGGTTTATACTTCGGATGTGCTGGAAGAGGGAATTGAAGTTTCAGGCTTTATTGAATCCTACCTATACCTATCTTCTGATGCCAAAGATACTGATGTCACAATAAAGCTAATCGACGTCTATCCTGACGGAAAAGCATATAATCTAGATGAAACAATTCAGCGTGTTCGCTACAGAGAAGGCTACGACAAAGAAGTCTGGATGGAAGATGGTGAAGTGTACGAAGTAAAAATGACCCCTATGAGTACTTCAAACTACTTTGACAAAGGTCATAGAATCCGCATCGAAGTCAGCAGTTCCAACTTCCCACGATTTGACCGAAATATGAATACTGGTGGAAATACCTACGACGAAACCGAAGGAATCGTCGCTACCAACTCGATTCATCACGGTGGAAAGAGTCTGAGCAGGATTGTGCTGCCGATTGTAAAGAAATAAATTAAAGATCTTGATAGAATAAAAGGAAGCAGAAATGCTTCCTTTTATTGTTTGCTCTGGTTTGAACAAAACCAATTTCTAATCATCCAATAAAACACCAAATCGCGTACCTCCAAAAAATCCTCCTAGACCTTTATGGGAAAAGTTCACTATTTTCACTCCCACAATGACAGCCCTAGAACAAAATATAACAAACTACTTTGGTGTGATGAGTCAGGATAGTTTGCAGGTAATTACTTCCCGATTTCACTCTGAAACCCTTAAAAAAGGTGACTACTTTTTGAAGGCTGGCAAACCTTGCAACAAACTGAGTTTTATTAAATCGGGGCTTTTGAGAGTTTATAAGCAAACGGAAGACAAAGAGGTCACCCAATGGATTTCTACACCAGGCTATTTTTTGACAGATCTTTCCAGTTTACTTTTTGAAAGCCCAGCTCGGTGGAACATCGAAGCACTAACAGATGCTGAGCTTTTCACAATCAGTGGAGCCGATTACAAGTCCATCGGAACTATTGTTCCGAATTGGCATGAACTGGAAAAACTGTTTATTGCCAAATGCTTTACCTTTTTGGAAGACCGGGTTTTCACCCATCTTTCGATGACTGCTGAAGAACGCTATTTGCATTTCTTTGAGTACAATAAGGAACTTTTCAATCAAGTTCCGCTTCAATACATCGCATCCATGCTCGGGATGACACCAGAAACATTCAGCAGAATCAGAAATAAACAGCTCAGCTCAACTTCTTGATATTTATCAAGAGCGCTCTCCCAGCTACTTACCAATTTTGCCTCAACACTAAATCACTTAGAAATGAGAAACTTATTAAAATTGGAAGAAGCAGCAATATTCCTTCTTAGCATTTATTTATTCAGCACTTTAGATTTTGCTTGGTGGTGGTTTCCAGCACTCTTGCTGCTCCCTGATATAGGAATGATTGGCTATTTATTCAACCCGAAAATTGGAGCTTACATTTATAATCTTTTCCATCACCGATTGGTGGCTGTTTTTGTAGCACTGTACGGACTTACATTTGAAAATGAGTATTGGATTCTTGCTGGGATCATACTATTTGCACACATTTCCTTTGATAGAATCATGGGATATGGGTTAAAATTCAGCGATAATTTTAATCATACCCATTTGGGTGAAATTGGGAATATCAAGAATAGTTAAGTCTTTACATCCCAATTCCCTCAATTAATCCTCATGAAACTTAAAAGCATTTCTATTCCTTATGTAGGATAGACTATCACAATCAACCCATGAGTAGAGGATTTGTAAAAGAAGATGATCAGGAAGAAACACCACTTGTGCCGCCAAGAGCGGATTTACCAGAGGGTGTTACTAATTTCGTGACAGAAAACGGAATGGCGGAACTACTTGCGGAAAAACAAGCACTGATCGAAGAGAAGTCGGCTATCGAAGCCTCCACAGAGCAGGAAAAACGTATTGCTTCAAATTTCATAAATGCAAAAATACGTTTGCTTGATGAGCGAATAGCAGTAGCTAAAATCGTGAATTTGAGCGAGCAGCCTCAAGATGAAATTCGCTTTGGCGCAACCGTAACTCTTAAAATCGGAACAATATCAAAGCATCAGACTTACCAGCTAGTTGGTGTGGATGAAGCAGATATTTCCAAGAATAAAATCTCATTTATCTCTCCTATTGCAAAGATTTTAATCGGCAAAAAGGTTGGCGAAAAAGCAATTTTAAAGTTGGCCAAAGAGGATAGGATTTTTGAGATCATGGAGATTTGCTATTGAACAGTCGAAAGCAGAATATGACTCATAATCTAAGTAGATCAAAGTTCTTAATTGGGAGGTAATCAAATTCCCCCTTAAAAACCAAATACATAACCTTCTCTTTTTCAAGAAATTATTTCACATAAATTCATTTTTGTGTATTTTTGGAATCAAATTCCTAATTTGTACAAAATGGACTATTTTGACAGAAATATTAAATCTAAAGCGCTAACTCTTCTGAGCAAATTCCCTTTGCTAGCTATTACAGGCCCGCGTCAATCGGGCAAAACCACCTTTGCCAGAAAATTAAAACCTGATTTTACGTACGTTAACTTAGAGTTACCTGAAGCACGAAATTTCGCAAAAACCGATCCTTTGGCATTTCTCCGATCTTATCAAAACGGTGTGATTCTGGATGAGGTGCAATGGGTTCCAGAACTCTTCTCCTACTTGCAAGTACTGACAGACAAACGAAATATAGCAGGTGAGTACATTTTGACAGGTTCTCAAAACTTTCTTTTATCTAACCAAATTACTCAATCCTTAGCCGGCCGGGTGGCTATTCTTAATTTGCTGCCATTTTCTAAGCAAGAATTAGCCAATCACATCACTATTCCCTGTTGGGAAGATCTAGTTGTAAATGGGGGATACCCAAGAAAATATCAGTTTGATATCGCTCCAAACGACTATTACCCTAATTACATCCAAACTTACATAGAACGTGATGTGCGACAGATTTTGAATGTGATGGATTTAGGCAATTTTCAAAAATTTCTTCAGCTATTAGCTGGCCGGACTGGTCAGATTTTTAATCAAAGCAACTTTTCCAATGAATTGGGAATCGATCAGAAAACCGTTAATTCCTGGCTTTCAGTACTAGAAACATCCTTTATCGCTTTCAGACTTCCTTCCTATTACCGTAATTTTAATAAAAGGATTTTGAAATCTCCGAAAGTATATTTCTACGACACAGGGGTTTTATGTAGTCTGTTAGGGATTAAGCAAGCAGAAGATTTGAATGTCCACTTCGCTAGAGGTCCTTTATTCGAAAACCTAGTGATTTTAGAATTGATGAAAAAAGAATTGAATTCGGGTGAGATCCCAGCTCTTTACTATTGGCGAGACAATCACCAAAATGAAGTAGATCTTTTGCAGGAAAAAGATGGGAAATTGACTGCAATTGAAATTAAATCTTCGGAAACCTACCATCCTGATTTCCTTAAAGGATTGAAATACTTTCAAAAAATTGCTCCTGAAAGCCATGCCAAGCTTATCTATGCTGGAAATATAAGCCAAGAACGAGATGGTATTCAAATTAGTAATTTTGGGGAGTTGTGAAAAAAACAATTATCCATTCCGCCCTAGCTGTCAGATGATCTGAGAAACAAAACTGATTCAATTGGTGCTATTGAGAAAACTAACTATCAAAGTCAAAACAAATTCTGCCCTACTCATATAAATAAACCCCTTTTCTGGAGAAGCAAGACCAGTAATCCCCGTGCCTCTTTGCGTTACCTTCGTGCACTTTGTGGTTTAATAATCCTATTCTAAACAATTGATACCCCAATCATGCCTCCAAAATTGGCTTTTTCCCTATTTTTGCCCCTCTAAATAATCATCCGAATATGTCTATTGCCAGCAAATACGATCCAGCAGCTACTGAAGCCAAGTGGTATGCCTACTGGATGGAGCACAAGCTTTTTTCATCGAAAGTAGATCCTAACAAGGAACCTTATGTGATTACCATGCCTCCACCCAACGTCACGGGCGTCTTGCACATGGGGCATATGCTAAACAATACCATTCAGGATGTATTGATCCGTCGGGCTAGAATGCAAGGCAAAAATGCGCTTTGGGTTCCGGGTACTGATCATGCTTCGATCGCCACGGAGACCAAAGTGGTAAACTTGCTCAAAGAGCAAGGAATAGATAAAAAATCCCTCACCCGAGAGAAATTCCTGGAGCATGCTTGGGAATGGAAGGAAAAATACGGTGGAATTATCCTGGATCAACTGAAAAAATTAGGAGCCTCCTGCGATTGGGATCGCACTGCCTTCACTATGGATGAAGGACTAAGTGACGCGGTGATTTCTGTATTTGTGGATTTGCACAAAAAAGGAAAAATCTACCGCGGAATCCGCATGGTGAACTGGGATCCAAAAGGGAAAACCGCCCTTTCTGATGACGAGGTAATCACTAAGGAAATCGCATCCAAACTTTACTATATCAAATATCAAATCGACGGAACAGAAAATGAATTCCTGACCATTGCTACTACACGTCCTGAGACAATCATGGCAGATGTGGCAATTTGCGTCAATCCAAATGATCCGAGATTCACCCATCTCAAAGGCAAAAAAGCAATCGTTCCTCTGATCAACAAAGCCATCCCAATCATCGAGGATGAGTACGTAGACATGGAATTTGGTACAGGTTGCTTGAAGGTAACTCCGGCTCATGATATCAATGATTACGAACTTGGCCTGAAGCACAAACTAGAAGTGATCGACATCTTAAATGATGACGGAACACTAAATGAAAAAGCTCAGATTTTGGTTGGTGAAGATCGTTTTGTCGCGAGAAAAATGATCGGCAAAAAGCTGAAGGAAGTCGATCAGTTGGAGAAAATAGAAGATTACAAATCCAATGTAGGTCACTCCGAAAGAACAGATGCGGTAATCGAGCCAAAGCTTTCTTTACAATGGTTCCTAAAAATGGATGAGATAACCAAACCAGCTCAAAAAGCTGTGATGGAGGATATCATCCAATTGTATCCACCGAAATTCAAGAACATGTATCGTGCTTGGATGGATAATGTACGTGACTGGTGTATCTCCCGCCAACTTTGGTGGGGACATAGAATTCCAGCTTATCACCTTCCAAATGGGGAGTTCGTGGTAGCCAAAACCTCGGAAGAAGCTCTGCAGCTTGCCAATGAGCAATTTGAAGGTACGTTTACGCTAGCTGATTTGAAGCAGGACGAAGATGTGTTGGATACTTGGTTTAGCTCTTGGTTATGGCCTATTTCGGTTTTTGATCCGGAGGTTTTCACTACTGGCAAGCCGAATGAAGAATTGAAATATTACTACCCAACTAATGACTTGGTGACTGCTCCGGAGATCCTATTCTTCTGGGTGGCGCGAATGATCATTGCTGGCTACGAATACATGGGCGAGAAGCCTTTCAAAAATGTGTACCTGACTGGTATCGTCCGTGATAAATTGGGTAGAAAAATGTCTAAATCCCTGGGCAACTCACCTGATCCTTTGGACTTGATCGCCCAAAATGGCGCTGACGGTGTCCGTACAGGAATGCTTTTCTCCTCTCCTGCCGGAAATGATTTGCCATACGACGATAAGTTAGTGGAGCAAGGAAGAAACTTCGCCAATAAAATCTGGAATGCTTTCCGTCTGGTAAAAGGCTGGGAAATCGATCCAACTTTGGACGGTTCCGGAAACACATCAAGCATAGAATGGTTTGAAAATAGATTTAACCAAGCCTTGGTAGAAATCAATGAGCACTATGAGAAATTCAGGATTTCTGACGCATTGATGACTACCTACAAGTTGGTGTGGGGAGATTTCTGCTCTTGGTACTTGGAGATGATCAAGCCAGAGTATCAGCACCCAATCGATCAGGTTACTTACGACAAGACGATTGCGCTTTTCGAAGATATTCTTAAGATTTTGCATCCATTTATGCCATTTATCTCTGAAGACCTTTGGCATCAGATCAAAGAGAGGTCTGTGGAAGAGTCCTTGATTTTGGCTTCTTGGCCAGCAGAAAAGGGATTTGACAGCAAGATCATAGAAGAAGCAAATCAGGTGTTTGAGGTAGTTTCTCAAGTAAGGAATCTACGGGCTTCAAAAGGAATGTCACCAAAAGAAACATTGGATCTAACTATCAATGCTAAAGATGAAGGATTGTATGGAAGATTCTCAGCAGTATTGAATAAGCTGGCAAATTTGTCATCGCTAAACTTTGGTACAAAAGTAGAAAACGCACTCAGCTTCGTAGTGAAGTCAGACGAATGCTTTGTACCGATGGGTGACTCGATTAATGTGGAAGAGGAAAAGGAAAATATCCAGAAAGAAATCGACTACACAAAAGGCTTCTTGAACTCTGTAATGAAGAAGCTAAGCAACGAGCGATTTGTAGCTGGAGCGCCTGCGCAGGTAATAGAAATGGAGCGCAAAAAACAAGCAGATGCTGAAGCTAAGATTAAAGCTTTGGAAGAGAGTTTAGCGAAGCTGGGATAAGTTGATAATATCCCCGCTAAGGGGCAGAGGACTTCCTGAATAATTAAAAAGTAATTACAAAAACCGGAGACTGTTAAAGTCTTCGGTTTTTTAATATCCTTTTGGAGAAAGGAAACTTTTTGGGTTAATTGACGAGATGGAACAAGACACGCGATGGCATCAGCGACTGGAAAATTATTCGAAAGCTCTTGGTCAACTAGAGAAGGCTGTAACTCTATCAAAAGAAAGAGAGTTAAGCGATCTTGAAGAACAGGGACTTATCCAAGCATTTGAATTTACGCATGAACTGTCTTGGAATTTGCTAAAAGACTATTTGATTTTTCAAGGAAATTCTTCCATAACGGGCTCTCGAGATGCGACAAGAGAAGCATTTAGACTGGGGCTGATTTCTGACGGAGAGAATTGGATGGAGATGATCAAAAGTCGAAACCAGTCATCCCACACCTACAATGAGGGAATAGCTGAAGAAATTTCAACGAAAATCACAGAAAATTACTACCAACTATTCAAGGAACTGCAAGATAAAATGTATGAGTTCAAAGCTAAAGACGAGTAAAGATTTCGGACTGTCGGAAGAGACTATCGAAAAAATAAACAACGTATTACGAAATCACCCTGCAATTCAAAAAGCCATGCTTTATGGATCCAGAGCTTTAGGAACATATCGTCCCAATTCTGATATTGATCTGACGTTAGTTGGAGAGAATTTATCCTTAACAGATCTTTTAACCGTTGAAAATGAGCTAGATGATCTGCTTTTACCCTTCCAAATTGACCTATCACTTTTTCATCGTATTGATCATAAAGGTCTGATTGATCATATTGAGAGAGTAGGAAAAGGATTTTACGAAAAATAGTTAAGCCAGGTAGTGCCTGTGATATTGGGATTTTGAAGTGCATTATAAAATTTTCACCTCTTATTAAGTCCTGCTTGTGGAGAATCAAGCCAACGAAGAACCATAAAACAAAGAACAGGAATATAAACCGTGCCCGCTGCACAACCCTCTGTAAACTGTCTGGTTAATAGTAAAAAAGCCCGATTGAAATCATATTCAATCGGGCTTTTTTGATTTACAATAAGTAGAACCTATGCCGCGTTTCTAGCCGCATTGATAATTCCGAACATACTTCTCAAGATTAGCTTTTGAAGCACATCTGTAGATTTACCTGTTTCAAGGATTTGCTGAATGGCGTATTGCTGCACTGTAATCAATGGCAATACAATTCGCTCACGAATCTCGATTGACTTTTTGATCACTTTATTATCTCCCATCAATTCGTCCATGGAAGAAACTTCTTTTAGTTTCTCGATGGATCTCAAGTATTCATCGTACATGATCTCCCAGAATTCCCCGTAGTTTTTATCCTGCTTCAAATAAGCTGTGGCTGGATAGAAACACTTCGTCAATGACTGCATGGAGTTGCCAAGAAGGGCTCTGAAGAAAAGACTGTCATTGTACAGAGCTTTCAATTCACCCAGTTTCCCTTTCTTTTCCAAGACTTCCACTGCCGCTCCCACTCCATAGAAACCTGGAATATTTTGTTTCATCTGAGCCCAAGAACCTACGAAAGGAATTGCCCGAAGATCCTCAAATTTCAATCCTTCACCTTTTCCTCTTTTCAAAGGTCTGGAGCCAATATTGGTCATCCCAAAATACTTCAGTGGAGTTACATGCTCCAGGTATGGAACGAACTTCGGATGACTCTTGAATTTTTTATAGGACTCATAAGCCTCTCCGGCTAATTCATCGATCAAAGCACGCTGCTCTGTATTTAGATTCTTGTCAGCTCCGCCATATAGGTGATTTTCCAAGCCTGCACTCAGCAGTTGTTCAAAGTTATAAGTACAAGAAGCCTGCTTACCGTAGTTTGCAGAAATCGTTTGACCTTGGATCGTAACCTGGATCTCAGAGTTCTCTACTTTTTCACCTAAGGAAGCGTAGAAATTATGCATATTTCCTCCGCCACGAGCGGGAGGCCCTCCTCTACCGTCGAAAAACACGACTTCGATTCCATTCTCTCTGGAAACTCTGGTCATCTCTTCTTTTGCTCTTAGAATCGACCAGTTCGCCTGAAGGTATCCTCCATCCTTTGTTCCGTCAGAGAATCCAAGCATGATTGTTTGCTTATTTCCTCTGAATTCCAAGTGCTTTTTGTACTCAGGCATGTTGTAAAGACTAGTCATGATCTCTGGCGCTTCCGCCAAATCATCAATCGTCTCGAAAAGAGGGACAATATCCAAAGGCATATTTTCCTTGCCTTTACCCAGCGATAATTTATTTAATTTAAATACTTCAAGGAGGTGCTTTCTGGATTGACAATTGGAAATTATGTATCTATTCATGATTTCCTCTCCACTCTCCTGCTGAATTGAGTCAATCACACCCATAGACTTCAATATCTCTTGGTTGAATTCATCCTGCAAAGAATCGATTTCTGGCAGTTCAGTAAGGTTCATGATCTGAGCGATTTGCTCATCTTCTGTACCCTGAAGTTCCTTTCCTTGAAGTGCAAATATCTCTTCAATCAATGCATCGTGCTTGCGGCTATCCTGACGCATGTCCATGCAGGCGAAATGGAAACCAAAGATCTTTACTTTAAGAATAAACTGATCCAAAACATCCAAGAAAAGGCCTTCGTGGTATTTGATCAAGCCCTCTCTTGCAGCAAGCAAATCTGCTAGCAACTGGTCTTTGGTTTGATAAACAGGATTATTTTCAAAAAGAGTGGAGTAAAGACCACGCTCAATTTTTATCAATATCTCTTCAACATGCTTGAAAGTAAGTCTTCTGCGCACCTTACGAACATCTTTGTAATAGCATTTTATAACCCATTTTTTCAAGCGAGCTGCTACTTGCTTAGTGATCTCGTGCGTCACAAATGGATTACCATCTCTATCTCCTCCTGGCCAAAATCCGACTTTAAGCAGACCTGGATTATCCCAATCGTGAAGTGGAATATCCAATGATCCAAGTAAACGCACCATGATGTCCGAAATGCTCTCGTAGAATATGTTTTCGAGGAACCAGATTAAGCTTACTGCTTCATCGTATGGAGTTGGTTTTTCACGCTTGGTGAAGCCTGTTTTCCCAAGTTGCTGTAACAGTGAATTGATCTTACCTAGATCATCTGTACGGATGGCATTCTCCAGATCAGTGATTATTGCCAGGACATTGCCAGGATAAAACTGTGTAGGATGGGCAGTAAGTGTGAGACGAACCGAGAAAGTTTTCAACTTTTCAATCAGCTCTTCGCGCTTATTGTCATTATCAGTTCTATCGACCAAAGCTTTGATCGTTCCTTTACCTTTCAGATCATGGATTTTCTCATAAGCAGCATCCTCAATGGAGTCAAACAAAACAACTTGACGCTCCACGTACTGAATCATCTGAAACAGCAAATCAGATTGCTGCTCTGCAGTAGAATCCGGCATCAATTCATCGAAAAACCCTGCAATAATTTCCTTGGGCGTCAACCCTTTTTGGAAACCATTTTGACATGCTGTACCTAAAATCGGAAGTAGAGTTCCGGTACGGTAGATGTCATTGAAGGGAAGATCTAAAAATAAACTGTTGTAAATGGTGAAGCGCTTGGCTACTTGGGTATCATAGGTTTTATACATTATTCATCTTCCGTTTTAATGGTTAAGCAAATTAGTAAAAATTCTAAAAACTGAAATAACTATTGTGTTTTCATTAACAAATAATCTCATTCTCTTACTTTTTAGCAATCAAAAGCTAAATTTTCCGATAAAAACACAAAACCATCATTTCATATAATTCAATATCTTTCGGTTATGCAACGATCACTTTTAGCGGCAGTCATACTCGCCATCTCTTTCTCCTGTAATACGGAAAAAACAACTGAAATAATAGAAACACCTATGACGTACTCCTTTCTGGTAGGCACCTATACTGACGATGCTAGTCAGGGACTCAATCAACTCGATTTTACTCCTTCGGAAAACAAATTAGAAATCAGAACGATTTTCCCAGGAATCCAAGGACCTTCATTTGTTGTGGCAAACTCAGCCGGAGACAAGGTCTTTACTTTAGAGGAAATAGACAATGTTCCAGGCGGAAATATTATTAGCCTGAATCGTAGCACTGACAAGCCAACACTTACGAAAATAAGTGAATTACCGAGCTTTGGAGATCATCCGTGTTATTTGGCTCTTTCTCCAAATGAAAAATTCCTGACTGCCGCCAACTACAGCGGCGGAAATTTTAGCGTTTATAAAGTTGATGAAAAAGGTGATTTGAGCCATCTACAGTCCATTCAACATGAAGGAAGCAGTGTTAATAAAGGTAGACAAAGCGCGCCACATGTACACAGCACCGTGTTTAGTCCGGATGGCAAATACTTACTTGTGGCAGACTTAGGAACTGATGAGGTATATGTTTATAATTTTGATGCAAATTCTCCTGAGCCTGTGACGCTGAACAATGCCTATAAAGTAACTCCAGGAGACGGGCCGAGACACTTAGTTTTTTCTGCAGATGGAAAAGAGATCATGCTTGTTCAGGAGATGACCGCTGCCTTGGAAATCTTACGCTTTGACTCGGGAAAAATCAGCCAGAAGCAAAGAATATCGTTACTTTCTGAAGGATTTGAAGGTGCTGTCGGAGCTGCGGAAGTTCGACTTTCTCCAGACGGAAAACACATCTACGTCTCAAATAGAGGCGATGCAAATACGATCTCAGTGATCAGTAAGAAAGTTTCTGGTGAATACGAATTCACGCAGCAGATTTCATCAGGAGGTATCATGCCTAGAAACTTCAATCTAACATCTGATGGCAAATACCTACTTGCAGCACATCAGGCAAGTGATGATATTGTTGTTTTTGAAAGAGACGAGGAAACAGGAATGCTGACACAAACGGATTGGAAAGTAAGTGTACATAGCCCCGTATACCTATTTAGACTAGGGGACTAAGAAGGTTGCTCCCAAACAATCTGGGAATTGTAGCGAATGTGGCCTTGATCGATTTCGAGTGGAGATTTCAGGTTATTTTGATACAATTTTCCTGTGCCCAGACCTTGTGGAATCGAAGCTCCCAAACTATCAGCAAGTTGTGCGATAGCATTTAAACCAATATTGCTTTCCAAGGCAGAAGTCATCCACCAGCCAATGTTACGCTCTTCAGCAAGCGCTATCCATTCTTTGGTTTCTAAGATCCCTCCTAGCAAGGTTGGCTTTAAAATAATATGCTGAGGCCGAATTGCGTCTAATAATTCACCTTTATTTTCCACACCAATCAATTCCTCATCCAGTGCAATTGGTAGTGGAGTAGCTTCGCAAAGCTTTCTCATTGCCTCCCAATTCCCCGCTGCTATAGGTTGCTCTATGCTGTGCAGATCAAACTCCGCTAATTCATGTAGTTTAGCTAGAGCCTCCTCAGGCGAAAAAGCGCCATTTGCATCTACCCGAAGTGTGATTTGATCTTTTGAATATCGTTTTCTGATGTAAGAAAGAAGCTCCAATTCCTGCTGAAAATCTATTGCTCCAATTTTCATTTTGATGCAATCAAAACCTTGCTCAAACTTTTCATTGATCTGCTCAAGCATAAAATCTTTTTCTCCCATCCATATCAATCCATTGATTGGAATAGTTCTATTTCCTTCAAAAAAATCCTGACCTAGGATCTTCTTTTTTCCTCCATTGATAAGATCGAGAATTGCTGTTTCTAAACCGAATCTTATGCTGGGTAAATAGACAGGAATTAATTGTCCTACTTGGCTGAGCACTTCGTTTTCATTTTGACTCCATGCGATAGTTGCCATCTGCTCAAGAGTTTGCTGTAATATATTCTCAAAATCCGGACGGTCATCCAGACTTAATTTCACGAGGGGCGCAGCTTCCCCCCAGCCAGCAATCTCTGGCTGATCTGGATAAAAGGCTTTTATCCAAAACACGTCCTTTTTCTTCAATACACCTCTTGACGTTCCTGCATCGAATTTAAAAACAAGAGTTCTTTTCAGGTATTCAAAGGTAATTTTGGCAGAGTCAGTCATGGATTTGGAAAGGATAAGGAAGATACTTGAATTGTGTTGGGTTATATTTGCAAGCAGAATTACATCTATTATGCACATCCCAGCAATTGATTTAAAAGCTTACGAATATACATTACCAGAGGAGAAGATCGCAAAATTCCCTTTAGCAAAGAGAGACTCTTCGAAACTGCTTCATTTCAAAGATGGGCAGATTTCCCACTTAAATTTTAGCGATCTCCCTGAGCTACTTCCTGCAGAAACACTCCTTGTTTATAATGACACCAAAGTCATTCCTGCACGATTGATTTTTCAGCGGGAAACAGGAGCGAGAATTGAAATCTTTCTACTTCAGCCTATTTCCCCTACGACCGTCATCCCTGAGATCATGCTGGCAAAGCATCCAGTTACTTGGGAAACCATGATTGGAAACTCAAAAAAATGGAAAGACGGGGAAATCTTGAAAGGCCAGCTTCAATTTAATGGGACTACCATAACACTTCAGGCTAAATTAATCAACCGTGAATCCAAACAAGTGGAGTTTGATTGGAACAATCCTGATGTGGCATTTGTAGATGTTGTAGAAGCAAGTGGTGAAGTTCCTCTTCCACCCTATCTGAACCGAAAGCCAGTCGAAGAAGATAAATCGAGGTATCAAACTGTTTACTCTAACAAAGAAGGAGCTGTTGCTGCTCCAACGGCAGGGTTACATTTTACCAGTGAGCTTTTTGAAAAGCTTCGAATGAAGGGGATCGATGAAACCCAAGTAACACTTCATGTTAGCGCGGGCACATTTCAACCAATTAAAGCCAGCCAAGTCACTGATCATCCGATGCATAGTGAACAGATTCATGTCAATCGGGAAACGATAGAAAAAATTATTTCCCATCTTGGGAATGTGGTTACTGTAGGAACTACTTCTGTCCGAACCTTGGAAAGCCTTTATTGGTACGGTGTAAAGTTGCTTGAGGAGAAAGGAAAGGAATTAAAAATCGAGAAACTATTTCCTTATGAGGTGAGAGAAAGTTTGCCTTCTGCTCAAAAATCCTACGAAGCCATTCTTAATTATATGAAAGAACATGATCTTCAAACAATCATGGGGACTACAGAGATTTTTATTTTCCCAGGATATGAATTCAAAGTAGTCAAAGGATTGATTACCAATTTCCATCAACCCGGATCAACATTGATTCTGCTGATCGCCACGATACTTGGTGAAGATTGGAAGCGAGTATATGCAGAAGCTTTGGCTAGTGACTACAGATTCCTGAGCTATGGGGACAGTAGTTTACTTTGGATAGCTTAAGGATGTCCGTGCTCCTTAATTATTATTGAATCAAAAAATAGCTCTAAGCTGTTTGAAGACTGAACTCCGCAAATTCAGAATAATCAATCTCCTTCACCATTAGAATCATGGCATTTGCGAATTCTTGTTTACAGGAAAGAACTTCATATGCATAATACAGGTCCTCCGTTACAATAATTTCTAGGGACCCAAAAAATCGATTTAATTCATCTTGAGAATTTGAACGAATAGATACACATCCATCTTTCTTTTCACTTTTCTCAATCATAAAATTCGCTGAAGTCGTTTGGATTATCATAGTTGGCATGTTAATGATATACAAATTTAGCTTTGGAATATATTAAATCTATACCCTATACAGGGTATTTTTCATATTTCGACTAGCAAGATGCTAAATTATTTTATTTGATTTTCAGATCATTAGACAAAAAGATCTGATCCTAGAAATCCTATCCATTAATGATTTGTTAAAGTGTGATCAATTGGCTTATATTTGCATCGCTTTACATGATGGAGCTGGGAGAGAAATCAACCAAAGTTCCAAAATTTCATTGAACGGATGAATTTGTAAATCGAAAACAAAGCCAAGTATAATTATCTAGAGAGTTGGGTGAGTGGCTTAAACCAGCAGTTTGCTAAACTGTCGTACGTGTCAAAGCGTACCGGGGGTTCGAATCCCCCACTCTCTACCACTACAAACCCTAACTATCTGAAATATTGATAGTTAGGGTTTTGTTTTTCTTGATCAGTGGCTAATCGGTTTTGATTTAGCTTTAATCTGTAAATCGGCAAAGCTTCTTTTTTTAAACTTCCTTGCTCTTAAAGCAATTACTCACAAACGGTCTTTAGTTGTTCTTATCGAAAAGAATTTCCACCGAAAAACGCTCTCAAACCGAAATATTCGTACGTCATGAAGGTAAAGCCATCTGAGATTTTATTCCCAAGCCATCCATAATCCCCACATTGTTTCTAATGTTTGTACAGAATCAATTAAATTTTGAGAATTTCACTTAAACCGTCGAATCACTAATTCCTTGTTTGACATACCCAATATTACATTCCGAGGCAATGCCAATTCTCTGAGCTTTGATTTGCTTAAAGCATCAGAAGTCTATTCTAAGAACGAAAAAGAACTAAATCATAATCCCAGAAAGCCACATCGAATCAACTTTTTCGCTTTGCTTATAGTCACCGAGGGAACAGGAACCCACCAGGTTGATTTGAAAAATTTCGCTTTAAAGAAAGGCTCGGTATTAAAAATAGCGAAAGGTCAGGTACATGCTTTTCAAGAAAACGCTAGCTATTCAGGCTTTTTAGTCATTTTTAAAGAGGAGTTTATTCTGACTTACTTTTCAAAACCTTCCATAGAATCCATTTCCCATCTTTACAATTACCACCTTTCTGACCCCCTTGTGGAGAATATTTCATTTAGTGAGTCTTTTATTGAGGAAGTAACTGGAGAACAGGCCTATGAAAACGGGCATGTACAACAGAATATTCTAGCCAAGATTCTGGAATTATTTTTACTTAAGCTAGAGCGTGTTTCCCAAAATCCAATTTCCACTACCAAAACGAATCAATATTTATTATTCTTTCAGTTTAAAAACTTGGTTGAGGAAGGTTTCAAAACTACTCGAAATGTGAAAGATTATGCCGCAAAGCTTTCAGTCTCCCCCAAGCATCTGAACACTATTGTCAAGAATTTCACTCGAGCTACAGCCAAAGCTTTTATCGATCATTATGTTCTTTTGGAAATAAAACGAGCAATCCTTAGCACAGATAAAAGTTTGAAAGAAATTGCATTTGAAGTAGGTTTTGATGAAGTAACTAATTTTACGAAGTTCTTTAAAAAGCATACTAACCAGAGCCCAAAAGACTTTAAATCAACCCTAAAACTGTAGATGGTTTCATATTTACCATTTTCTGTAACTGATTCACCTTGCTCTAGGGACCGGTTTTACTCTAGCTTTGTATGGTATGAAATTCAATGTAAAAGAGAGTTGCTTTTCAGTTAACGATAGTGTAAGCCTATTAAGAAAAACCTATGAAAATCGCAGTAACAGCAGCCAGTGGAAAGCTGGGAACTTCCATAATACAGGAGCTCACGGTAGCAATCGGAAGCCAAAATGTGATAGGCTTAGCCAGAAATCCAGAAAAAGCCCAACACTTAGGAGTAGAAATACGCGAGGGTGATTACAGCGACCCTGATTCACTAAAAAATTCCCTTAATGGAGTTGAGGCTTTGGTATTAATCTCCGGCATGGATGATCCCCGTGAAAGGATTCAACAGCATAGAAATGTAATAAATGCTGCGAAACTAAACGGTGTAAAGAAGATTGTCTATACGAGCATAATTGGTGCAGAAGAAAACACTTCCTTTAGCCCAGTAGTAAAAAGTAACCGTCAAACAGAAATCGATGTACAAGAATCCGGATTAGCTTGGGTAATCGGAAGAAATGGAATCTATATTGAACCGGATTTAGAATATCTGGATAACTATATCAAAGCTGGTGAAATCAGTAATTGTGCCGGGGATGGGAAATGTGCTTATACCAGCAGAAGTGAATTGGCTTATGCTTATACTCAAATGCTTTTGAATGAAAATCTTAAAGGACAGGTGTTCAATCTTGCAGGCAGCCCAATTACACAATCTGAATTAGCAAAGGGAATCAATCAAGTATACAACACTAGTCTAAAGTATGTACCTATCGGTGTAGAAACGTACGAGAATGACAGAAAGGCAGCACTTGGCGATTTCATGGGGACAATAATTGCAGGGATTTATGAAGGGATTAGAATAGGAGCAAATGATGTCGCGACGGATTTTGAAAAGGTAGCGGGAAGACCACACCTATCCACCATCGAGATGATAAGTTCCTTTAAAAATCAATCCCGATAGATTTGACTTCTGAGCTATAATACATTATGGGAATAATTGATAGTATTTTGAAAAAGGTCGTGCTGCAAAAGGCGACTATTGTAGAAAAAAGAAGACTTTCAGATTCGGCTTTTCTTATCCGTCTGGAAAGCAAAGGAATTTCGGAAGCTGATTTCGTCCCTGGGCATTTTATCCGCTTAGCAGTAGGACTGGATAAGGAAGGCACTTCTGTAAAAGATAAAGTAAGAAGTTATAGCGTTTGGAATATTGATACGTCACAAGATATCATTGATTTGGCTGTTGCTACACATAGTAATGGAATAGGATCAAAATGGGCTGAAGACTGCACCATTGGTGACGAAATTTATTTCAAATGGAAGAAAGGCAATTTCTTAGTCGATGACTCCGCGGATAGCTACTTGATGATCGGTGACCTGAGTGCCCTGTCACATCTTTATATGATCAATCGTAACCTCCCAAATAAGAAAGTGAAAGGTATCATTTACAGTTCGGACACAGATGATCTGTTCTCTGACATTGACGGCCAAGCTCCATTTGATTTTTACAGTCTACCACATAATCCTTCTCAAGAGCTTATTCATAAGGCAAAAGAACTGTTAGCAGACATGACAGGCAAAAAGATCGTTTACATAGCTGGAGATAGCAGAGTTTGTGTAGCACTTAACCAGTTTTTCAGGAATGAATTGAACTGGGAAACCAAATTTATCAAAACCAAACCTTTTTGGAATCCCGCCAAAAAAGGTTTGGAATAAATAACGAAAGCTAAACCCAAAAGGGAAACGACGATAATAGTAAGAACTAATTACCCTTTATAAGGGTCTCATTTTCTTCTTGTATTCTCTGCATCTGCTTCTTGCTTAATCCATGTTGGTAATAGAATTCTGGTTTATAATAGTAATTATGTTTTTTCATTTCTGGATCATGAATATCTAAGCTAAGATCACAATCAAACCTCAGTAAAATAGCGTGATTTTGCTCCCAGTTTGTCGCATTGGTGATATGTGAGATCCCCCAGGTAATTCCTTTTCCATAGGAGGTATTAGTAAAAGCATCAGGCATATAAGGCCCGGCGGCAGTGGGCATAAGGTTAGTGATAGCGGCAATATCAAAATTAACTCCATCTTCTGCATATTGAATAGTGAAGTGTTCATTCCCATCTTTGATCACGAGCGCTGCTATTCCTTCCTTGAAGGGAAACAAAGTAGTCTCGTGCCCTGAATTAATCACGGGATTCAAGGGATGTTTCTTAAATGGCCCCAATGGATGCTCAGCAATAGCTAATCCTTGCATCCGAACTAAATTTGGATCTCCATCAAAATCAGATTTGTAATACAAATAGATCTTGCCGTTGTGGACAATGGGTTGAGGATCATGAATAGAATATTGATCCCAGTCCCCTTCATCTCCATTGGGAATGACTATTTCATTATAAGCTGTCCAGGGTCCATCTGGAGAATCTGCATATGAAACTGCCACCGGACAATCATCTCCTCTTTTGCCACTAGCTTCCATAAACCCCTGATAGTATAAATAATACTTCCCTTCCCATAGCAAAATATCAGTAGTAGTTACAGACCTCCAGCCTATCTGTGGCTTTGGTGGCCTTGGAACCGCCACTCCTTGCTCTTCCCATTGAATGCCATCCTTACTTGTAGCATACCAAATCTCTGAAAGATCCCAATCTGATGAAGGAATGGTATCGTTTGATTTTTCTGGACCTTGGGGAGATACAGGAGTGTTTCTATAAGTATACCAGACGTAATATTTGCCGTTAACAAAAATCACTTTGGAAGGGTCGCGTCTAGAGATGGTGCCATCATGTCCATTGTAGTCAAAGCCCTTCAGTTCAGTATACTTGAATTGAGTATAAAGCTCGTTCTCCTCAGGCCGTGCTGCTGGATATGCATCGTAATTCCTTTCCATTGCCTTACTCAAAGGGAATTCGGGTTTTTCTTTAGGTAAAAGAAAAGGAAAAGCTCTAGTGGCAGTTTCTTCTTGGGCAAAACCTGTTAAAGTTGTAGTCATGACAACCACAAAGAGAAAAATGATTCTTCGGAATTTCATTTTAGTTATTTTAGAGGGTATTAGGAATGCTGTTAAATGTATTTATAATCTCGGCTCACGCCAGTTAGTAAGGGTAAAGCAAACTCTCAATTTTTCAACACTGGTTTGAAAATACGAATCCAATCCACTTTAAACGTGTGGTCTTCGGTCTTTGCCAATTCGCTATCTGTAGGAGTGTAGGTATCTGATTTTTTGCCCGAAGCCGGCGTAGATCTCCAGGTCTGATCTTCGGTATTGATGATGATGTCCATTTCCTTACTTAAGCCAGTTCGGGTATCCTTTGCAGTATTGCCTGGATCTTCACTATTCGTATAAAAATTAGGGTCAATCATGTCCTTCCCTGAAACTGTCCTCACCAACTTCCCATCAATGTAATACTCCAGATGCCATGGGTCTCGCCAGTAAACTCCGTATCGATGGTATTCTTCCCTCCAAATCGTACTGCCGTCATAGTACCAGCTTCCTGCGTCGGTTGGCTGATAATCAGCAAATGGGTTACGGATGAAAACGTGATGACTAATATGAATTCGCTTTTCATACCAAGTATGCGCAGCCCCCGCACTCTCTGAGAACTGCCCTCCATAGGCCTCCACAATATCTATTTCCTGTGTGTCATCAGGACTTAACAACCATACATCGGAGGCCAAAGTGGAGTTCATCACCTTGGCATAAGCCTCCACATACACCGGATACTGCACGCGGGTTTTGCCTGTAACACATCCTTGATTTATCAGGGCAGTGCCTTCTTTTCTGGAAGAACGCAGCTGCAATTGCCCATCCTTCACCTGTACGTGATCTCGTTTCCATTCAGTAAGCCCTGGGCCTGCCCAGGAATTATGGTAAAAATCATCCCATTTGTCAGAGAATTGAACGCCTTTGTTTGCTGCTGGTGCCAAGTATTCAAAATCATCTGAAAATTCCTGGAATTCCCATTTCATATTTTCTCCTGGATTGGCTGGTACAGGTATAGTCTTCCAATTAGTTTCTACTACGGGAATGCTATCCGGTTTTTGTATAGGGTCGAGAATATCATCATCTATCCCTCCATTTGAGCAACTGATCAATGCGATCATAGACCCCAAAATCCCGGCTGAGATCAAGGAAAAAGCGTTATTCAAGGTGAATTTCATTTTATTTATCGTTGGTTTATTTAAAACTAGTTTGATCAAAAAATCGAAGTGAACGCTCCAAGTGACTCTGCCAATACGTCCACTCGTGTCCTCCTTCTAACTCCTCGTATTCATGCGTCACTCCCAATTCAAGCAGCTGCGTGTGAAGCAATCGATTCCCTTCAATGAGTTCATCCGATTTGCCACAGTCAAACCTCATAGGAGGAAGCTTAGCTGCATTCTTTCTTACACTAGCTATCACATCCATCTCCTGACTCATCAAGTCGAATGAGTCTAGCGGCTCCTCCACAAAATCTCCCATTTCAGAAAATTTGGTAATCGCACTGTGTGCAGAGATAGCTTTGAATTGATCAGGAAACTCAGCGCCCAATCGCAAGGCACCATATCCTCCCATCGACAGTCCTGTGATGCATAAGGGTGAGTTTTCGCTGGCCTGAGAGATATTTTCATAGACAGCCCTGGGTACATCGGAGACGATCCACTGCGCAAAGTCCTTTATCCTATGCCTCAGGTACCCAGAACCATCTCCCCAAAGTCCATCCGATGGCATCGCGATAATTGCAGGTCGGATCTCTCCGGACTCCATCATTCGCTTGGAAGTATGATGCGCCCCGCCTTTCATAGCCCAAACCCACGCACTACCATACACCCCATGCAGCAAGATGTAGATCGGCAAATCAGTCATGCCTTCGAGTACATCCGGTACAAAAAGACATATATCCCCTCGCCCTTTCAGGTTTGGAGTTTTCACGGTGAGAAAGCGTAATCCATCCTGCTCAAATTTCTCGTCTGATAATTCAATTGTTCTGAAACTGCTCATCGTTTTGATTTAGGGGAAAACAATAACTCCTTTGGCATTCTTTCCAGTAAGCATATCATCAAATGCCTGCTGTAAGTCTTCCAAGTCGTATTCTCGAGTGATCATCTGATCCAGCTTTAGCTCTCCTTTTTTATAGAGCTGGATGATTTTTGGAAAATCTAGTTGAGGCCGGCATTTGCCGTAAAGTGGATTGATGTAGATCTTGTCCCATTCAAAAAGTCTCATATCAATACTGATTTCCTCTTCTATGCCACTGACTTGGACGGCCGTTCCGGCATTCCTCACCATGGCCAATGGCGCAGCACCCAAAGCCGGAATAGCAGTGCATTCAAAAGCATAATCCGCCCCTCTTCCACCCAAAAGCTCTTTTACTTGTTCCGCAGCTGTCAATAGTCCACTATCATCCTTTTCTGCCAGGATCAAATCTGTCGCTCCAAATTCCCTCGCGAACTCTAGCTTGTTAGGATTCACGTCTATCGCGATGATCCGGGAGGCCCCGGAAATTTTGCAGGCATTGATCACATTCAGGCCAACGCCTCCGCATCCCAAGATCACTGCAGAACTTCCAGCCTTAAGCTTGGCAGCATTGACCACCGATCCATATCCCGTCATCACCCCGCAACTCACAATACTTGCCGCGGAGAAATTAAGATCTTTCTCACTGACCTTGACCACTGCTGATTCCTTGACTAAGGCATACTCGCTGAGTGTGCCGAGGTTAAAAGAACGCTCGATGCTTTTTCCATTCCACTGCGTACTCGCAAGATTGGCATGACTGGGCGTATGTCCATTTCCACCTGCTACTACAGGCGAATTGTTTTCGCAGATATGCTGATGACCTTCCTGACATTGAAAACATTGCATGCAGGGTGTAGCCCAATTCAAGATCACCTGATCTCCTACCTGCACACGTTTCACTGCAGAGCCGACGTTCTCGACTATACCCGCACCTTCATGTCCCATCACGATGGGCTTGCCCCAAGTGAGGGAATCATAATCTGTATGACAAAGCCCAGCGGCTTTCATCTTTACCAAGACCTCGTCTTCCTGAGGATCAGAAATCGTCACTGGGCTGATGATAAAAGTGCCGTCGCCCATTGCTACCGCACTTTTAGAAGAAATTGACATAATGGGTTTATTTAAAATTGTCTAATGACTCTGTTAAGCTAAGATGATTGCAGCCTTAAATTCCAGCTTAGAATCTTGGAGTTTCGCTTTGTCTAGTAATTGTCTAGTTTTTATAAACTTTGTTCCCCAGACATAGGCTTTGGCATGATTCACAGCATCCACTGCAAGCAACTTTTCCCCTTGGAAATACCAGACTGAGAAACTTCTATCGCCTTCTTCCCTGCGGAAAACAAGCTCTGTGAAGCCTTCCGATAGACCTACGATCTGCAATTTGACATCATACTGATCTGACCAAAACCAAGGAACAGCGTCGTATGCGACTGCCTTGCCAGCGATAGCAGCCGCTGCTATTTTCGCCTGATCGACGGCATTTTGAACGCATTCCAAGCGAACAAAACGATCGAAATGGATATTGTGATGGTAGGTGCAATCCCCGATCGCATATATATTCGGGTCATTGGCTTGGCCATGAGCATCTACATGAATGCCGTTTGATACTTCCAAACCCGCACCTGCAGCCAACTCAGTATTGACATGAATGCCGACACCCACCACGATTAAATCTGCGGGAAATCGTGCTCCATCTGAGCATATAACTTCAGCGATATGGTCCGTGCTCTCGATGGCAGTGATGTTTTTATTGGTGAAGATTTCTACCCCGTTTTCTGCATGTAGCTGCGCAAAAAAGTCTGACATTTCAGAGGTCGTGATCCGGGAAAGGATTCGGGCTTCCCGCTCCAAGACAGAAACTGAGGCCCCCAATTTTTTGAGCGAAGCAGCGGTCTCTAAGCCAATGTATCCACCACCGATAACCACTACCTTGGGGTTTGGTGTGCGACTAAGCACCTCCCGGATTTTCTTGACGTCTGAGGCCGTCCGTAGCGGAAAAACATTGGATGCTTCTTGAATCCCCACAATAGCCGGAATAATCGGCCTCGCTCCTGTCGCTAAGACTAATTTATCATAGGATAAAGAGCTTTCTTCTTGCAGGACAATCGTCTTCCCCTCGCGATCAATCGAGTTCACTTTCAGGCCCAACCTCAGCTCGATTCCTTCCTTAGCATAGCTATCTTCCGCTTTCAGCAAGGTATAGCCGCTCTCCTCTGTGCTTTGCAAATAGGATTTAGAAAGTGGTGGGCGATGATAGGGAAGCTGTAGATCGGAGTCAATCAGCACGATCTCTCCTAGCCAACCTTCTTTGCGCAGGGCGAAAGCGAAATTCACGCCCGCATGACTAGCACCGACTACCACGCAACGTGAAAATGAGGCCTCTTTCAATTCAGGACTCACCTAGCCACGTTTAAAACCAATCCATCAATGGCATCTGAGATTTCTATCTGACAACAAAGTCGGCTAAACTCATTGGCATTGTCATCCAATTCGAGCATATCAGTTTCTATCTCGCTAGCTGCTCCCGCCCTTTCCAAACCCTCAGGACTAAGATACACGTGACAGGTCGCGCAGGAGCAAACGCCCCCGCAGTCGCCATCGATGCCTGTGACGCCGTTTGCTACTGCCAGCGCCATCGCCGAACCGGCATTGCCTTCGAGTGTAATAGATTGTTTGTCTCTTGTAATAAAAGTGATTTTTGCCATGGGATTACTTGTTTAGTGGACTGAGTTTTACAGTAAGTTGATGATAGCCAACCTTACGCCTATACTTCTTCCAGTCTTCTATATTGTCTTCGGAACTCAAAATTTCAATTTTTCCTATTTGATGCGAAAGTGTAGAAAGCAGGATCCGCATGATTTGTCTTGCATGAGTAGCACCCAGACAATTGTGGTGACTAAAGCCGAAGCCGACATGTGGATTGACCTTCCGATCCAGCACGATTTCGTTAGCATTTTCAAAAATCCCTTCGTCTCGATTTGCAGAAGCCCAACAAAGTGAAACCCGGCTTTTCGCTTTGATCGCATGCTCACAGACCTGTGTATCTTCCGTGACTTCTCTTCCCATTTGCGTCAGGGGCGAAAAATATCGGATCATTTCCTCCACCGCATTCCCGATCAGCTCTGGTTCTTGGCGCAAGCGCGCCAGCCCCTCGGGGTGATCGGCAAAGTATGCGATCGCATTGGTCACCGCATTGATCACTGTGTCCCTGCCTCCTGCGAAAGTCAAAACCATCACACCCTTGGCTTCCTCTTTGGTCAGTTTCTTTCCCTCAACTTCTGAATTGAGCAAAACCGAATATAAATCCTCACCGGGCTGCGCAATTGTCCGATCGAGTTGTGCCTCGATGTAGTCATATAGCACATTTGCCTTGTCTCCATCGAGTGCTTCTCCCTCACTACGGAAGACGTGTGTACCCCAAGAAATCCAAGTCTCGGACTCCTCAAGAGGGGTATTGAGCAGAAGCGTCAAGGCCTTGGATTGGAGTGGCAGAGCAAAGTCTTCCACAATCTCAACGGTCTGCTTACAAAGCGCATCCGCGACGATTGACTCAATCTGAGCGGTTAGTTTAGCTTGATTTTCTGGATCCAAAGGACGTCTAAACCAAGGTTCGATCAAGGCTCGGTATGCTCCATGCTTCGGCGGATCTACCTCAAAGGGTATCTGCCGCGTGTCCCGAATGCTAACTTCCGAAGGGACGACGATCCGACCTGGCTGAGTCTCAGAAGTAAAACTCTTGTAATTATGCGCTGTCTTCCGCACATCTTTGTGCCGCAGCAACATCGTGACCTTGTCATTCTGATCGTCTATTTCAAGAACGCCGTCTTCTTTTCTGGCTGTTTCAAAGGGATCAGGAAAAGTGCTTGTTTTCATTTGTACAGGTTTTGGGTTTCTTCATCCGTAATCAACTCTACAAGTATCAGGTTTTTTCTATTGAGATAAATAGTCGTTTTTGACAGATTAGTTATCTATCCTGTCTACTATTGGAAAAAATCACGTATTTTCAGACCAAATAGATTATTTTCATGAACAAATCCATGTTACGATGAAACCAATATTGGAACCCATTCCTCTCGGTAGTTTGAGGTCAATTCAGAGCTTTTGCTTTACGAAACCAAACTTCGAAACTCCTTGGCACTTCCATCCACAACATGAACTCACCTACATAGAGCAAAGCGTCGGCACCAAGTTCATCGGAGATTATGTAGGGTCCTACGAGCCCGGAGAACTTGTGCTGCTTCGCTCGAATCTCCCTCATTGCTGGAGAAATAGCGTTCACGAAACCGACTTAGCAATCTCCTATGTGGTGCAATGGAATGTGGGTATTTACCCTGAAATCCATGAACTGAAAGCTATTCACCAGCTGTTAAAGACTGCCTCTAAAGGAATCATCTTCGAGAAAGCCGATGTCTCTGAGCTAATTCCACTTTTCAAAAAGCTTCCGGAACTCACTGCCCCAGAACAATACACTCAATTGCTTTCTCTTCTACAGCGATTGGCGGATTGTCACTTTAAATCACTCTCTGAGGCAAGTTTCATCGACAATCTTCCCTCAGAATATGGTTCTCGTATGGCCAAAATCCATGATTTCGTAGCAGAAAACTATGGAAGAAAGATTTATCTCCGGGAGCTTTCCGAACTGATCAATATGTCCGAGCAGTCCTTTTCCCGGTTTTTCACCAAGATGATGGGCAGGTCATTTTTCACCTTTCTCAATGAATATCGGGTGAATATCGCCGCGCGTTTGCTTTTGGATTCGGATTATTCCATTGCACAGATTTCGTATTCTTGTGGGTTTGAATCTCTTCCCTTTTTCCACAAAAAATTTCACCAAGCCTATCAACTCACTCCGGCGAGGTATAGAAAGCAACATCTTGCTATTCGTTGATCAGAGACGATTTTTTTCAAATCATCCACACAAGCCTATCAATCCTCCCAGTGCTCATCTATCACTTTTTGGATCTCAGGATACTTGGCATCCGTCTCATTCAATGCTTTTCTTTCCGCAAGTAAATCTGCTTTCAGCTTGGCTACGATCTCCTTATAAGCCGGATCATTATACCGATTGTGCAATTCATTGGGATCGTTTTCCAGGTCATAGAGTTCCCAGGCTACTGGAGTATCATACCCCAGACTCCGGAGCTGACCTTCCCAATAAAAATTCTTCCAATCCGACTCCGGCAGGTAGTGCTTAGCATAGTAAAAGATCAGTTTGTAGCGATCGGTTCGGATCCCAAAATGCGCCGGAACCCAATGATGGATCATGTGCATCCAATAGCGGTAGTAGGTCGCTTCCCTCCAATCCGTCTCAGTCTTGCCCGCCAGCGTGTTGGCAAAAGATTTCCCCTGCATATACGAGGGAACTTCCCCACCCGCTAAGCTGATCATAGTTGGCGCAAAGTCGGTATTATTGATCAATAGCTTACTGCTGGAGTTTGCCTTCACAAGCTTAGGATAGTGAACGATAAAGGGCATTCGCATTGACTCTTCCAGCATCCAACGTTTGTCCATCAAGTCATGCTCTCCCAGCATCATGCCCTGGTCACCGGTGTAGATGATCACGGTATTTTCCCACAAGCCCTCTGCTTTCAAATAATCAAATAGGCGTCCCAAATTATCATCCACACCTTTGACGCAGCGCAAGTACTTTTTTAGATATTCTTGATAGGCAAGATGAGTGCCTTCTAATCCTCGAACGGTATCGTTTACAAAAGTCTCCACGTAGTTGCGCAAGATATGCCGATCAGACACAGAAGTACCGATTACCGGCTTTAGCTTTCCTAAGTTGCCCACCGTGGCATCAGATCCATAGTAAGGCTGACTATACAAACTGGCAGGTTCTGGTATTTCCACATCCTCCAAATATTCCTCATATCGAGGCGCGTATTCGAACATGTCGTGAGGCGCTTTGTAATGATGCATCAGAAAGAAAGGCTTTGTTTTATCTCTTTGCTGTAGGTATGCTAAAGTCCTATCAGTAATTACATCCGAGGAATGACCTTCGTACTGGATCTTATTATTCGGCCAAGCCCCATTTGTTTTGGTCATGAGATATGGGTCAAAATACTCTCCTTGAGAGTCTAGCACTTCATAGTAGTCAAAAGCGGCAGGCTCTTGCTTCAGATGCCACTTTCCGATGATCGCAGTCGAATAGCCCAATTTGCTCAACTCCTGCGGCAGATATTGATTAGCTGGAGCCAGCTCGCCATCCAAATCCAGCACCCCATTGGTTTGGGGATACTGCCCCGTCATGATCGTGGCTCTGCTTGGCGTGCAGATCGAATTGGTAGCAAAAACCCGATCAAACCGCATCCCTTGACCGGCCAAATAATCTAAGTTAGGTGTAGGATTTAACGTCGCCAATCTCCCTCCGTAAACTCCTACAGCTTGGGTGGTATGATCATCGGACATGATGTAAATAATGTTGGGTTGCTTTTTATCTTGCGCCGGCGAAACGGAGGCGATAAGCAGAAAAAGGAAGGCTAAATAGGGTCTAATCATAGCTGTATGTTTAATTAAATGAACAATCTAAGTTTTTCCCTAGCGAAAGAATTATAGCAACTGATTTAAGACAAACGCCTGCTTTGAGGGCACTTAGATCACCCATCTTCCAGCTTTTCCAGCAAAGGGATTTTGATTTAATTACTGATTAAAAGAAAATTCTAATTCCCCATTGCGATCACCACAATTCCTATCACCATACAGGCCACTCCGGCGTAAAGCAGTTTCTTAGACTTTGGGGAAGCTGAAATCCACTCTTTGGTGATGACCCCACTTAGTATCGCAGTGACTACGCAGGAAGTATTGTAGATCGCATAACCTACCGTATTTCCAGATTCTCCCAGTTTGAAAGCTGCAAAGGCAAACAGTGCTGAAGCCGCATAATGGAAGACGGCCATGATTAAAATCAAAATGAAATTCTTGCTAAATGAAGGAGTCTTGAACGCAGACCATGCTTTCTTTTTGGATAAATGATAACCAAAGTATGCCGCCATCACGACACCACCACTTATAAAAATCGGAAACATAACCGCAACTGCTGTCACCCAATCTGCATTTCCCTGCGCTTGGCTTGCTTCGTGTAAATATGGTCTCCCCACAGCATTCGCATAGCTAAATCCTGTCGCTAACAAACCCCCAATTACAGCGATCAGTATCCCTGTTGCCATAGAGCCTTTGGTGTCTACAGTCAGGTTGTTTATGTTTGCCAAAGCCTCGTCTTTCTCACGGATCAAACCAGCTTTTCCTTTGAGAATAACACCAAAAAGCACAACCAATATACCGATCAGAATCAGAATCAAAGACTCTGTATCGGGCAAGCCATCCACGGCAAATGGAATCAGAGAACCGATAAAAATGACAGTACCTATAAAGATTGAGAATCCCAATGAAAGCCCGATGTGATTGATAGCTTTGCTCCACATCATCACGCCGATCCCCCAAAGGAAGCTTGCTAAGCCCATTTTTAGCCAGAGTTCTGCGGGCATCTCTCCGAAAATCTGACCGAAACCATCTATCAATAGAACTGAGGCCACGATAGGTACTACAAACATGGTCAATAAAAAGAAAAGGCTCCAGGTATTTTCATAGGTGAATCCATTGGTAAACTTCTCTGGCAAAGCGTACAGACCAAGCATAACGCCGGCGGTGATTGCCAATAAAACTCCTTCAGTCATTTTGGTTGAATTTTGGGTTGAGTTATAATAGAATTAGTGAAAACTGTACTTGGTCATGGAGTTGAACTCTTCGCCAGGGTTCAGGATAGTGCCCGCAAGGCCGGGGAGGTTTGGACCATTGGGAAATCGATGAGTCTCACAGCAAAATCCACGGAATTTACCGAATGCATGTCCGCTTTCCCGGCGCAGGGAATCGCAGGTATATTTTCCCGTATAGAAAAGCATCCCCGGCTCATCGGTAGTGATATCCAAAGAGATACCTGTTTCGGCACAGGTGATTTCAGCTACTTTCTCAAATTTGAAAACAGGCTTATCAAATACATAGTAATGCTCAAAACCATCATTCATTTCCTGATGCACCTCGGCTATTATCTTGGCTTGACTTAAATTATCGGGTTGCTTTTCCAAATCAATCACATAACCTGTCACCGCTCCTGTAGCATCCATAGCCAAGCGGCGACTTGCTGAGATCTGAGCACTGTGCCCAAGAATGTTATTCTTGAAACCACTTAGATTGAAGTAAGTATGATTGGTGACGGCCAATGGCGTAGGTGCATCTGTCTTGGCTTGGTAGCGTATACTGAATTCATTGGATTCATTCAAGGAAAAAAGAACTTTGACCGCTACATTGCCAGGGAAACCTTCCTCCATATCCTCACTCAGTAAGTTCATCTCCAGAGATGAATCGGGTGAATCCTCCACTACTTTGGCGGACCATATTTTCTTATCGAATCCGACCGTACCTCCATGAAGGTTATTCCCTCCACCATTACCTGCGAGCTGATAATCTTTGCCATTCAAACTGAATTTAGCATCCTTGATGTGAGAGCAATAGCGACCTATAGTTGCGCCGAAATACGGGGAATTAGCCTTATAATTCTCTGAAAAATAGCCCTCCAAGGAATCAAATCCACAAGCAACCTCGGTCAGATTGCCATCTCGATCAGGCACCTGAACCGATGTGATTGTAGCTCCATAATTCATTATTTTCACCTGCATTCCATTTGAATTGCTCAGGGTAAATAGCGTGATGGTCGCATCTCCTATCCGACCAAAGTCAGTTTCTGTCGGTTTCATAAACTTCAGTTAAGCATGTAAATAAGGGCTGAGTTTTTCCCAGTCAAACACAACTCCTACACCGGGAGTGTCAGGAGCCACTGCCCTGAAATTTTCGACAACAAGTGGCCTGGTGGTATATTCATCTATTGGAAAACTATGCACCTCCAACCAACCCGCATTGGGCTGCGAGGAGACTAAGCTTACGTGCAATTCCTGCATGCCATGTGAACAAGCGGGTACGCCATATTTTGCAGCTAACCGAGCCGCTTTGAGCCAACCAGTGATTCCTCCACAATTCGAGGCGTCAGGCTGTATAAAAGAAAGCTTTGCCTGCTCCATCGCGTACTCATACTCATGGATGGTATGGAGGTTTTCACCCATCGCCAGCGGAAAACCAGTCCTATCTACAATCTCTCCATAGCCTAGGTAATCATCAGGAATAATAGGTTCTTCAAACCAAGTAATGTCGTACTCTCTGAACCCTTCAATAGCCTTGATAGCCTTCTCCACATCCATGGAGTAATTGGCATCTACCATGAAAGTGACATCAGGGCCAATGAACTTCCTCACCGCACAAATACGGTTTAGATCTTCCTGCAAGTTTGGACGTCCGATTTTGATTTTCACGGCATTGAATCCCCGGGCTAGATAGCTTTCTATATTATGCAAAAGCTTTTCCAGCGGAAACTGCAGATCAATCCCTCCACAGTAAGCTTTGCAGGTGTTATCTGCCCCACCTGCCATCTTCCATAATGGCTGATTTGCTTTCTTGCACTTAATGTCCCAAAGTGCAATGTCAATGGTAGAAATAGCAAAAGAGGCAATTCCTCCACGTCCGACATAGTGAATGTGCCATTCCATGAAATCGTAGATTCCGTCAATATCACTCGCGTCTTTTCCCACCAGAACTCCAGCAAAGTCATATTCTACCATCGCCTTAATGGCATGACCTCCTTTGCCTCCGGTATAAGTATATCCGGTTCCCTCACTCCCATCTTCCAGGGTAATGGTCGTAGTCACCAATTCAAAATGGGTATGATCGCCATGCTTGGCATCATTTAAAACTTCCGGTAAAGGAACCTTGAAAAGCTTACAGTTTACTTCTTTTATCAAATTGCTCATGATCTGTTATAGTTGACGTAGAAAGTCTTTTTCTCCAGGTACTGCTCGAAGCCATACTTGCCATCTTCACCACCACTTCCGGAAAGTTTGTATCCATTGTGAAAGCCTTGATGTTGCTCTCCGTGACCTCTGTTGACATAAATTTCTCCATATTCCAGTTCCTCGTTGCAACGCATGATCAGGTTCATGTCGTTAGTAAAAACCATCGCCGCCAAGCCATATTCACAGTCATTGGCATAGCCGATTACCTCGTCAAAAGACTTGAACTTCATCACAGGAAGTATGGGACCGAAAGACTCTTCATGCATGATGGTCATCTCCTGAGTCACATTGGTCAGTACAGTTGGCTCAAACCAATAGCCCTTTTCAAATTCAGCTCCAGCTGGACGTTTACCTCCGGTCGCTACAGTGGCTCCTTCAGCGATACTGATTTCTACCAGCTTTTCCATGTGGGCCAACTCAGATTTATTGACCTTTGGACCCATGTCTGTATCGTCCAACATCGGATCGCCCACCTTCAGTGCTTTAGTCTTGGCAAGGAATTTTTCCATGAAAACCTCGTAAACATCTTCCTGCACATACATGCGCTCATTACAAGTGCATACTTGCCCACAGTTGTCAAATCGAGAATGTAGCGCCGAATCCACGGCAGCATCGATGTCTGCATCGGCAAAAACGATAAAGGGCGCTTTCCCTCCCAACTCCAGCTGGACATGAGTCAGGTTCTTGGCTGCATTTCTCGCAATATCCTGACCTACAGGAGTAGAGCCAGTCATAGTTACCATCTTGGTGATCGGATGCTCCACCAAAGCGGTCCCCATTGCCCGACCTGGACCGGTAAGGATGTTGATTACACCTTTTGGGATGCCTACTTTATTGGCAAGATTTCCCAGTTCCAAAGTTGCCAACGGAGTCTCCGAGGTTGGCTTCATCACGATGGTATTTCCAGCTACCAATGCAGGGCCGAGTTTCCTTGCTGCTAGTGCCAAAGGAAAATTCCAGGCTGTGATCGCCACTACTACTCCACGGGGGATTTTCTGAATCCAAATCTGCTCCCCGGGATTATCCGAAGGAATAATATCTCCTTCGATTCTTCTCGCTCCTTCGCAGGCATATTCTATAAAAGAGGCCGTCACAGCTACTTCCCCTTTGGCTACCTTAAGCAGTTTCCCCTGCTCTTTTACCAGCAATTCAGCCAAGTAATCAGCGTTTGCTTTGATCTCTGCTGCTAATTTATAAAGCAACTCTGCGCGTTTTCTTGGAGGCATCTTGCCCCAGGATTTTTGCGCAGCTTGTGCCGCTTCCAATGCTTTTATTGCCTCAGCCACTGTCCCATTTTGAACTTTGGCCACCACTTCTTCCGTGCTCGGGTTGATGATATCTATGGTCTCGCCAGATTCGGATCTGACCCATTCTCCATCGATGAATAATTTGTATTCTTTTATATCTGACATATTGATCTCATTAAAGGTGAGTTATCTACCCATCCAGCCACCATCGACTAGCATGGTCGTGCCGTGCATGTAAGCGGCGGCATCTGAACAAAGGAAAACAGTGGGTCCAGCGAAATCTACAGGCTTGCCCCAGCGTCCGGCGGGAATTCTGGAAAGAATCGAAGCCGATCTTTCGGGGTCATTTCTTAATGCTTCGGTATTATCAGTATCGATATATCCTGGTGCAATAGCATTGACATTCACCCCTTTTCCAGCCCATTCATTGGCAAAAGCCATAGTCATCTGACCGATAGCTCCTTTGGAAGCGGCATAACCGGGCACGGTAATTCCGCCTTGGAAGGTCAATAGAGAAGCTGTAAACACAATCTTTCCTGATCCTCTAGCGATCATCTCTTTCCCAAATTCTCTGGTGAGAATGAATTGGGAATTTTGGTTGACCTCGATCACCTTATCCCACATCTCGTCAGGATGCTCAGCTGCAGGCGTACGCAAAATCGTCCCTGCGTTATTGATCAAGATGTCAATCACCGGAAAATCCGCCTTCACTTTTGCGATGAATTCATAGACTGCTTTTCTGTCGCTGAAGTCGCAAGCGTAGCCTTTGAATTCCCGTCCAGTAGCTAGCACAGCCTGCTCAACCGCAGATCCATTTTCTTCCAAGGTGGCACTCACGCCTATGATATTTGCCCCGGCTTCTGCCAGACCTATCGCCATTGCTTTACCTATTCCTCGCTTGCAACCTGTGACTAAGGCTGTTTTGCCATCTAATCTAAATGTGTCTAATACTGCCATGTATGCTTTTATTAGGGTTTAAAAATTAAAGTTGACAATCCATCAATACCTTCAGGCCTTCAGGATTTTTGTCAATTGATTCAAATACTTGTTGGATGTTGGAAAGAGGCTGCACGTCGGTGATCATCTTTTCAAAAGGAAGCTCATTCGCAGTTACCAGCTCAATTGCCTTTTCATAATCTTCTTTCTCATAAACTCTGGCTCCGATGAGTTTCAATTCCTTCCAGAAAAACTTGAACAAATCCACCGGTTTTTTCTGCCCGTGAATTGCCACCATCACGATCCTGCCACGGATTCCCCCTACTTCCGTCATCACATCCAAAGCCGGTTGAACTCCCGCGACCTCAAATACGACATCTGCCAATCTTCCTTCCGTTTGCTCTCGCACAAACTCTACAAGGTCTATTTTGGTAGGATTAACCGCCTGAAGACCAAATTCTCCAGCCATCTTGATTCGGGTTTCATTCACTTCCGAGATGATGACCTTTGCACCAGCTTCCTTAGCTACCAGTGCCACAAGAAGGCCAATTGGGCCTCCGCCGAGTACGACAGCTGTTTCTCCTGCCACCAATCCAGACATGCGTACGTCATGTACCGCTACAGATAATGGCTCGATCAAAGCGGCAAGTTTTAAGTCCGTTTCAGCTTTAAGCTTGTGTAGCACAAACGCTGGAACATTCCAGTATTGCTGCATGGAACCTGGGCTATCGATCCCGATGAATTTTAATTTTTCACAGATATGATTGAAGCCTTTGTCAGATGCTTTTACCAAGCGATCGTCCAGAGGACGAACCACTACTTTTTCACCAACTGCATATCCGGTGACATCGTCTGCGACTGCGTCGATCACTCCAGACATCTCATGACCAATCGTCTGGGGGATGCTTACCCGCTTGTCCATCATGCCGTGAAAGATGTGAACGTCTGTGCCGCAGACGCCGGAATAGGCGACTTTGATGCGGACTTCTCCTGATTTTGGCGCGTCGATTTCCTTCTCAATCACAGTGAAGGATTGATTGCCATTGTAAACTGTTGCTTTCAAAATGTTTTTGTTTTTAGGTTTGCTTACTCTCCTTTAGCCTTGTGAGTCGTTTTTCGTGCTGACGAAAACCTCATGATACTTTGGTAATTGTAGCTGTTGTAGATGTGGGAAAGTCCCCATCGAAGGATCTCCGTAGGTTCCTTTTCTGAATCTGCCGTCCGGTTCAAGCCGATGGCATGTGGCGCTCCTTGGATGGAGGACATTATTTCAAAATTTATCCCGTCAGGCGACCACTGAATCGTATTCTTTTCAGGCCCGTCCGTCGTGATCAGCGAAGCTATTCCGCCATTGTATGGCCACACGCAGATCTCATGACCACTATTACTGATGGGATTGAATTCAGACTTGACGTAAGGACCCTTTGGATTGTCGGCTATAGCCACTCCATGCCGGATCTGACGACCACCAAAGGTGATCTCTTCGCCCATTTGCTCGCCTTTATAGTAGAGATAGAACTTCCCTTTGTAAGGAAGTATGCAGGGATCGTGAACCTTGTGACTATCAAAATCACCTTTTTTCTCCACTGCAAAGCGATCCTGCTCCTCGCCTTTCCAGATACCGTTGTCAGCCGGGCTCAGAATGGGCTCTTCGCTTTTGGTCCAAGGACCATCTGGAGAGTCTGACCAAGCCAGTCCGATTTGATTTTTTACGCGGACGGTGTAGGGAGATTTTACCGTTTGATAGGTCAGATAGTACACCCCATCGTGTTTCATAATCTCAGTAGTAAATACCGAACGGTCATCATAAGCCCCAGGCTCTCCTCGACCTACAGCCATCCCCTCTTCCTTCCAAGTCCAACCGTCTTCCGAGGTTGCATACCAGATATCGCATCGATCCCAAGGGAAAACCTTGTCCTTCTCTATATCGCCTGCAAATCCATCCGTCGGCCCGACACTCTTACTGTACCAGACGTAATATTTACCATTTTCAAAGATCATGGCGCTGGGATCTCTGCGAACTACACCTTCTTCGTAAGCAAGATCACCTTTGAGAGGTTGAAGACCTGAAAACTCAATAAACCACTCATTACCGATATTTGGCCATTTCAATGCTCGTTTAGAAGCAGCACTAAGATGATCTGCATTAGTAATTCCAAGTTTGTCTAATTGCTCTGGGCTGACAGTGATTTCTTCTTCAGAAGTAGCTATTTCTTTTTTTGATGCAGGATCACAAGCCTGTAAAAACATAACTCCTAATAAGGAATATAGAAGTGATTTGTAATTCATATATATTTTTCATTTTGGGTTTTACTTACTTATTTACTTTGAAAAAAGATTATAATCTGAAACCAACACATATTTATTTCATTAAATCATCCAGCCAAAAAGTTGTCTAAATTTCCAACATCAAAATCAGGCACTTTTATAAGCTTCATTTCAAAAGGAAGCGTCGAGAAAAACATTTTTTATATCCTTTCGCTTTGAACAAATATGAGATTTGAAAAGAATAATACCCCAGAATCCACCTAGACAAAAACTGAACAAGGCGATAAAAAGTCTGAAAAAGCAAAAAATTATTCTGGACGATCTATAAATTGTCCTTACAAATATTCCGAAGCGGCCTTCACTTTAGAATATTTTGTAAAAAACAGTCAATACAACCCAAAACAAGCCCAAATACGCCAAATGAATCAATTTCATTTCGAATTATCATCATTCCTTTGTTATAGCAAGCCTTCAAAAATCGTTGCGATTACCCCCTTGATTTGTGTTGTTTTTGTCTTGACAATCTTGACGAACCTGACAAGTCTTGCGCAAAGCAACTCTACAAGCAGAGAAAACCCCTTTAAATCCAATGAACTTAAGTACAGCAATTCGGACAGTTCAATTCTTCAGTTAAAAAATGCGATAGAACTACACCGAGATAATAAAGACACAGTGAATTTGATACTTTCACTGAATGAATTATCAAGTATGTATGCCCATTTACTCGACTATGGAAATTCATACGATGGCTATTGGGAAGCTTTAATTTTAGCGGATCAAATCAACAACAATCTATTCAAAGCAAAAATATATCAAGAGTTGGGGTGGCTATATAGTTTTTATCATCGCGATGAAGAAGCTCTTAAGTATTTCAATCTTGGACTTACTATTAATAAGGAGTTATATGAGCTAAAAATAATTGATGCAACTTATATAATAAGTGACTATTTCTCACTGATTAACTTTTACCGCGTCAACGGAGATTACATTACAGCTGCTAAATATCTTGATAGTTGCTATCAACTTCAGAAGGAAATAGGCAATCCTCCTATGAACTATGTGGTGGCAGAAGATGGCTATCTAGACGGCATGCAAGGTGACTTCGACAGTGCTTTCGAAAAGCTGGCAGAGTCACAGAAATTCTTCGAAAAAAATGACCGCTCCTACTTAATCGTGATCCATACCATGCTTGGGAATGTATTTAGAAATATGGGCGATTTGGCCAAAAGCGCAGCGGAATACAATCAAGCTCTCGAACTTTCCAAGCAATTTCAATCCCATTCCAATTATAAATTAATGTCACACGAAGCTTTGGCTTCAATCTATGCGCTCACCAATGATTTCCCACGTGCATATCAGCACTCCAAGGAAGTCAATGAGATAAACGCTGAGATTTTTGGTCCTGATAGTAAAAACAACAA
Source organism: Algoriphagus winogradskyi (assembly GCF_900182815.1). Lineage (GTDB taxonomy): Bacteria > Bacteroidota > Bacteroidia > Cytophagales > Cyclobacteriaceae > Algoriphagus > Algoriphagus winogradskyi. The sequence goes on from NZ_FXUA01000003.1 coordinate 268,445, forward strand.
GCATCTTTTTGCAATCAATGACCAATACAGGCTTCAAAAAGAAAAGGAAAAAGAATTGATCAAGGAGCAACACATTGCTAAACTAGAGAACGAAGAAAGAATAAATACCTTAAAATTATGGCTATTAGGTGTAGTTCTGGTCTCTCTGGTAGTTTATGGGTACTTGCTAGTTCGCAACATTCGTAGAAAACACCTTTTGGAGAAATCAGCACTGGCAGAAAGAAGGCAAATGGAACGGCAGAAGAGTAGTGAGATTTTGGAATTGAAGAACAAGGAGCTGACAGCTACTGCACTGCAACTTATAGAAAAAGATGAATTTATAGATAAACTCAAAAACAACCTTTCTGATGACAAAGGATTGGTAGATGTGAATAGTCTAAAGCGGATGATAAAATCGGTTCAGGGAACTCCGGGTAGTAACTGGAAGGAATTTGAAGCTAGGTTCACTGCTATCAACCAAAGTTTCTACGAAAATCTGCAAAAGCAATATCCAGAACTTTCCCAAACTGATCTAAAAATCTGTGCTCTCGTTAAGCTGAATTTCAGTAGTAAGGAAATGGCATCGCTGTTAGGAATATCTATAGAAAGTGTTCATACTTCCCGGTATAGACTTCGAAAAAAGTTCTCAATCGACAGAACCGAAAATCTTACCGAATTTATAGCTCAGTTCTAATGGCTATTTCTTTTTAAACATATATAGAAACAAACATATTCTTCCCTTCTAAATCTAAACACTGGCTCAACTGGGACAGTGTTTTTTTTGTCTATAAAGAATCCAAGCATTTGAGCTGGATTTGAGATAAAAAAATATCCCGTCGAGTCATCAACCGCCAAAAAAGGCTTCGCAATCGATATTTTAATTGATTTGTTCAGTTTTAATCGAGTTTGAAAAATGGCTTGTATTGTTCAGGATCTCTACATTGACCGAGGTTTTAAGATCAGAAATGACTCTAGCAACATAAGAGACATCCTTGATTTTTCTACCAAAACAATATTAACCTAAACTCAAAATCTCGTATGAAACAACAATTTTACTGCTGGAGGAAAACCCTCCCGATAACGCTTGTTTTGTTGTGCTTATGGATACCATTTGTATCTGCACAGCAGCAAGTAAGAGGAAAGATCATTGATGATCTTGGAATGGCACTACCTGGTGCATCTATTATAATAAAAGGCACTACCACAGGCACCATATCTGATGTAGATGGCAACTATTCTATCTCTGCAAAAGAAGGGGATGTAATAGTATATACTTTCATCGGGTTTAACTCAGTAGAACGGACTGTAGGGAATGCATCTGAAATCAATGTGCAGATGACTCCGGATACTCAGAGTTTGGATGAAGTAGTAGTGGTCGGCTACGGTACACAAACCAAAAAAGAAATCACCGGCGCAGTAGCGCAAATCAAGGCAGATGCTATTTCTAAAGCGCCTGTATCTGACGTGGGTGAAGCGATACAGGGACAAGTGGCTGGTGTGGATGTGCAAGCAGCAAGTGGCCGTCCAGGTCAAGCAGCTAATATCCAAATTAGAGGAGTAGGCTCACTGATGGGCGCTTTGGAACCACTCTATGTAGTGGATGGAGTCCCATATCAAAGCAATCCAAATATTTCTCCAGATCAAATTGAGTCTTTGGATATCCTAAAAGATGGAGCAGCAGCTTCTGTCTATGGCACCAGAGCATCCAACGGGGTAATATTGATAACTACCAAAAGAGGAAAAAAAGGTAACATCGTAGTGGACCTCAACGCATACGCTGGGGTACAAAATATCACCTCAGGTACTCCATTGATGAATTCTCAGCAGCAGATGTATGCTGAAGAGGTAAAACTGGAAGCTTTAGGACGTGATCCCCTGATCTTCTTTTTCAACCCAGACGCATTGGACTATGACACGGATTTCGTAAGTGATGTGCAAAATAACAATGCACTTATTCAGAATTATGGAATTGGCGTATCCGGTGGTACCGAGCATCTTTCGGTAAACTTCAACTCTAACTACTTCAATCAGGATGGTATTTTGATCAACTCTGGATTTGACAGGCTTAGCAATAGACTTACAGCCCAATTTAATAGAGGGAAATTCAAAGCATTCACAAGTATTGGTTACACAGAGGAAAACAGAACTCAAGAACCTTGGTCACTTTATGAATATTCCATCGCTCAGCGTCCATGGCTAGCTCCTCTTAATTCATTACAGACAGTAGGAGAAAACAATGTGCAAATCCCTGTAGACAATGCTATTCTATACAGCTACCTGTCTAGAGAACTTGACAATGTGGATGAGCGAAAAGTCAACACAAGCAACATCGCGCTGAATTTAGAATATGAAATATTAAAGGGCCTTAGCTATAAAATCAACTTAGGTAGCAACTCATATAACTATAGCAGAAATTTCTTCAGACCTCAATATTTGGTTACCAATAGAGATGGTTCTTTCAATCCTACAGCTTCTAGACAAGATGCGCTTCTAAATGAAGAATTCACTTTCTCACAGAGAAATACAATAGAAAACATTCTTTCCTATTCAAAAGAATTTGGCAAGCATAAGCTAAATGTAACTGGTGTTGCATCATGGGAGAAATTCACTTCCAAGCAAATAGGAACAGGAATTATTGGACTTCTGAGCAATAAAACCCCTGTTTTGGGAGCAGGACAGCAAGCGACTAAGCCGACTAGTTTCGACTATACCAATTCACTGAGCGGTTTGATGGGTCGAGTGCAATACAATTACGACGAGCGCTACTTGATCTCTGGAAGCTTTAGAAGAGATGGCTCTTCAAATTTTGGTCAAAGCAATGTTTATGGTGACTTCTTCGGTGTGTCCGCAGGATGGAATATTTCAGAAGAAGGTTTTTTCAGAAATGGAAATACTGAATTCATTGATAACTTCAAAATCCGTGGAAGTTATGCTCAAGTAGGAAATCAAAGCATTCCTCCATATACCTATGCCAGCCAGATTGAAAGTGGTGTGAATTACATTTTCGGTTTGGATGAAGAACTATACAATGGAGCTATTCAGAGAAGGTATTCTAATCCTAATGTAAAGTGGGAATCTAGTATTTCTTCAAATCTTGGTATAGACCTCGCCATGTTCTCAAACAGATTAAACTTCACTGCTGACGTTTACAAAAACGACAAGCAGGACATGCTTTTGCCACGAGCAACTCCCCCATCCGGTGGAGCTTTCCATCCAGGCGCAACTGGGACATACAGCCCTATTATCGTGAATGCTGGAAACATGACTAACAAAGGGATTGAACTTTCACTATCCTATAGAACAGAATATGCCTCAGGTTTCAAATGGAATATCGCCTCTACATTTACTAAAAATGTAAATGAAATCACTGATTTGGAAGGAATAGAACGAGGGTATGGAAATGGACAGCCATCTTCTTCCCTTGGTCCAAACGTGGATTACACGACTTTCTTTGCCGTAGGCTATGAAGCAGGAGCATTCTTTTTAGTACAGCATGATGGAATAATAAAAACCCAAGAGCAACTAGCGGACTATAAGAAAATAAACCCAAGCGCTCAGATCGGTGATATGATGTACAAAGATCAGATGACTGAAGATACTAATGGAGATGGGATTCCTGATGCCGGAAACAACCGCATTGATGAAAACGACCGTGTATACTCGGGTTCTGGTCAAGCCAAATTCAACATAGGTTTGAGTACAAATTTTGACTACAAAGGCTTTGATCTGTTTGTACAAAATTACTTTTCCTATGGCGCAAAATTGTACAACGGCGCTAAATACTATGCCTATACCCAAGGCCGTCACCTAGATCAATACTACATGTGGACTCCGCAAAACTCAGACACTGATATCCCTACAGATCGAGGAGATGATTACCACAACAACGTGAGAGCGAGATCTGATTTCTTTTTGGAAGATGGCACTTACTTCAGAATCAGAAATATTACGCTAGGATATACAATTCCACTTTCTGCTACTGGCAAGATCGGAGTGAATAAAGCGAGGATTTACGGTACCGCTATGAATCCATTCACTTTCACCGAATACACTGGCTATGATCCTGAAGTGGGGGGAAATGGTATTAACACTAGAGGTGTAGACCAGGGTAATTACCCGGTATCCAGAAGATTCATTTTCGGTGTTCAGATCCAATTCTAATCTTAAAAAAGCAATCCAATGAAACTCAAAATATATAAAAGATCCTTTGCATCGATCGCCTTATCTTCAATGCTTCTCTTCGGATGTGGTGTAGATTTTCTGGAAGAAACAAATCCAAATGCCATAACTACCGATACCTTTTGGGAAACATCCAAGCAATTCCAATCTGGGCTTGCTACTGTCTATGGAGCGTTACAGTTCCAATCTATCAGCGGAGCAGGTTTGATTAATGAGATGATCCTCGGAGATATAGGTGGCACCGAATCCTGGTATAGACCTACCGCCTACAGAAACCTTACCTATAACGACGCCAGTGATCAAGTAACTGACAAGTGGAATGAGCTCTACATCGGAGTCTTCCGAGCCAATCAAGTGATCAACCAAATACAAGAAGCTGATCCTAGCCTTTTTGCTGAAAATGAAAAAGAGACAATTGAGGCTGAAGCTAAATTTCTTAGAGCATTCTTCTATTTCCAGTTAGCACATACCTACGGAAAAGCGGTCATCCGAACGGAAATACCCGTGACTGATGAAGATTTCAATTTGCCTCCAAGCACAAAGGAAGAAATCCTAAACACGGTGGTATTACCAGATTTAGAGTTTGCAAAAACTCATTTACCTAAATCCTGGGATGATAAAAATAAAGGAAGAGTTACTTGGGGAGCCGCAACTTCTCTATATGGTAAAACCTTGCTATTCCAAGAAAAATGGTCTGAAGCGGCAACAGAATTCAAAAGTGTAATTGATTCTAAAGTGTATGCACTGACTCCAAAAATCAGAGATAACTTCTCCGAAGAAAATGAATTCAATGAGGAATCAATTTTCGAAGTGGCATACAATAGCGAAATCAACCCGGGCGCAAATGGGTCAGTGGTAGATGATGATCCTGGTAGAACAGGGGCAGAAGCTACAGCTATTGCTACGGGACTCGGACAATTGAATTTCGGTGCGTATAACACGCTTTTGCCTAGCTACTACCTCCATGAACTATATGTAAATGACGAGGTAGATCCAAACAACTCTATCAATAAAGACAACACCCAATCAGTAAGAATGTCTGCCTCCGTAGTTCCTATCAATGGTGAAGGATTGTATTACCAATTACCAATCGGCACACGTGGCGGATGGGCTTTTGGACAAAGTGCTTATATCAAAAAACACACAAATTGGTATCACCTACCAAATGAAGATGGCAATGCTAGATCTGGAATAAATTTCAGACATATCCGCTTAGCCGATGTGTATCTCATGTACGCTGAAGCGCTGCTCAATGCAGGTGGATCTGTGGATGAAGCTATTGAATACATCGATCTAGTGAGAGCTAGATCGGGCGTGGTCACTATCAGGCAATACTTGACTGAAAACGGCAATACATTCCCGCAGCTTCATATCAGCAAGCAGGTTCATGGGACTCAACCAATGGTCGCTCCTACTGCGGATAACATCATGACCCATATTCGCCGGGTGGAGAGGCCATTAGAGCTAGCTTTTGAAGGGCATCGTTGGAAAGACCTTGTAAGATGGGGAATAGTGAAGGAGGTTTTTGATGAGCTTCGCCAGGATGAAGTATGGAGAGAGGCAAACAAAGCTTCCATTTTTGATCAAGAACCTCTTTTCATCGCAGAAAGGATCAGACCTGATTTCTTGCTTTCATCAGCCAATTATTCTCCTACCGTACACAATTACTTCCCTATTCCTGCTTTGGAACTCCAAAACAATAATCAAATAGGTAATTAATCCCGACTCAAATGAAAAAATATATCTATATCATAAAACTAATGATGGTGGCCGTGTTGCTACAATCATGCGAAGATCCTTATGAAGGCATGAACTTGAATGAGGCAAGCAATCAGGTTATTTTTACCTCCGAAATGGATTTTGAAAATACCATTCAAATTAATGGAGAACTCGCGTTCGGAGACGTTTCATCAGGTGTAGTGTCACGCACTTGGACATTTCCAGAAGGTGTAGTCGATATCGAAGGCTCTGACAACGACGTTACCTCGACCGAAGCTACGGTTAAAACAACTTTCAAAATGCTCGGCGAACATGAAGTTAAACTTCATCAGGTGTTCAAAGACAATGCTTTTGTGGGATTAGAACAGCGCGGAAAAGAACTCGATACCACAATTGTAGTGAAAGTACTAGGAGAAGTGAAATTGGCTATTACTGCTAATATCATAAACAGCGATGGCACTGTAGGTGAGGCACTCAATCTTCAAGATGGCGCACTCAATGAGGTGATGGCTGGGAATTTCATCAGATATACCGTTACTTCTGAAGGTGAGCCTGCACAATACCAATGGAATTTAGACGGAGGTGACCCACCATACTCAGAGGAGTTGGTGGAAACGCTTGATGTTCGATATAAGAAAGTTGGCGAATTTGATTTTGAATTAATCGCTTCACGAGATAGACCTCAGGGTGAATTTGTTTTTGCGTTAGAAAATTTTCTAAAAATCATTCCATCTACCGAGCCAGTCTCCTTGGAAGGTGCTCAAGAAAGAGCCGGTGGAATTGCATTAAACTTCAGCAGAGAGATGAATGGAAACACGCTAAATCCTGCTGATTTCACCGTGAATATTATAAATAATGGTAACCAAATAGCAACTTCAGTTTCTTCAGCCACTTTGGATCCAAATGAAGGAAACTTTGTGATTTTGACATTGGACAACCAATCCATCTTTAATGATGATATAGTCACAGTCTCTTATACTCAAGGAGAATTGGCTACAGCAGATGGTGTGAAATCTGATGATTTTGAAGCTGTCCCGGTAGTTTTCATAGGAGAAAACATCCTTAAGAAAACTGCTTTTGACTACAGCTTTGAAAACTCAATGGCTACTAATTGGCCTTACCAATGGTGGGGAGCGCCATGGGATAAGTATAAATTCAACCTTAGTACAGTCAAATCATACGATGGCAAAAAGAGCGCCTATGTTACCATGGAACCAAATGGCGGCATGATCATAGGCCACACCGACAATGCTAATGTACCGATCACTTTTCCAGTGGAAAAAGGAAAAACCTATGAAATCGGAGTTTGGGTGTATATGGAAGACCTGGGAAACAGCGACCCTGCAGCAAATCCTCCAGATTTGAGGTTCTATTGGGCACCTGACACAAACTGGGGTGTGGGTCCAAACCCTGAATTTTCTGCAGATTTTGAAATTGGAAAATGGGTGTACAGTTCTACTCTAGTGGAGTTTGCAAACACTGGAAACTATAACATCAACATCCGTGGTGCCAACGCAGGAAATGCCCAGACTATCAAGTTTTACATGGACAACATTTCTATTTCAGAAGCAAAATTAAGACAATAGGTAAATAAGGAGATTGGGTTTCAACAGTATAAGGGTGGCCAAACATATGAATGGCCACCCCTATCTTTTTTAAGGGAAAGGATTCCAACCGAAATAGTTAATACATCCCATTTGTTGTAATAAAGTAGCCAGAATACCCGGGCTTCATTTGTACTACAACTTTTTTACTTTAAATAAGTAGGCTTATCAATCCGCGAACTTTTCAAAAAAATCCTCTGCATCCTTTATATTCTCCAAGCCTAAAATATAGCAAACCTCAGAAAGATCAGAGAAATCTAAACCACCAGCGGCAACAGCTTTGTTATTATATCTCCCGTCTTTTCCATTGTATTCATTAGAAATATCAATTGCAAGCTCCCAAATCTTGCTCAATTTTTTATTTGACATAATTCCTTCAACATCAAGTTGCTCAGAAGTTTGAAAACCTGGCGAACCATTCCCTACTGCATTTCCATCAGGTATTTTGTGATAGTCAGTAGTTCTCTTGACAAATCCCAAGGCCTCCGGGGAAGTAGATTCCTCATTCCAATCACTGTGTTGAACTACATGAATACGCTGAGAAACATCAATCGTCGGCATCTCGGATTGAACAGCCTTAACCAGTGCAGCCGAAAAATCGGACTGGCCTGCCTCAGCTATCCATATATCTCCTTGCTTAGAAAGTGCAGCTTTTACCTGAATCATCGTTTCTTTGATAGCCTGATTGAAGTCCGCATCAGCGTCTGACCAATTTTTCCCGAAGGCTAGATTAAACAAATCATTTGGTGGAACATAAAGCCCTTTCTGAATTCCATAGGTACCGGCAATGGGATAAAAGTTGAGCTTGGAGTATTCCTTATTCGCAACCAAAGTCATAAAAGCTGCAAGGGTATGCAGATCGTCTACATCAGTTTTGCAATCAAGTTGAAGCAACAACAAGTCTTTTTTAATATCAAATCGATCTGTAAGTTTTCCAGGATTATCTCCAGCAATAGTTTGAAATGATAATTGCACTAGGGCAATGGTCATCGTAAGTAAAAATTTGATTTTCATCTTGGGTTAAGTTATTAGGTTTAAATGGCTTATGTATTTGCTAAATCCCTCAAGGACAGCATGAGAACTCCAGGTATTTTTTCTGTGGAAAGACCTAAAGTTTGAAGTTAAAAAAAACCCAGACATATGCCTTTACTTTTCTAACATCAAACCCTATCTATTATGCCATGTTAATACCCATAGCTCTAGCCTTGCGCTATTTCTCAGTTGAATTGCATCCTTTTTCATCCTATACTTTAGGGCATAGGCGGTGGGCTAATTTAGGTATTTCAAATGCTATCCAACTAAACTAAAATAATCAAGAGTAGGAATCCCTTACCTATCAGCTCCTATCACCTTCACTGTCTTGCCATCTGCGCCGCTGGTCCGGGCTTTTTGCTCCACGAAATAGGGCTGAAAAGTATAGGAAGAGTTCGGGTCCCAGGTGGAATTGTACTCTGGCAATAGCTTCTTCATTTTCCTGATTCTCTTTGCATAGGTTGGGTTACCTGCGAGATTAGAAAATTCATAGGGATCAATCGTATGGTCGTACAATTCTTCAGTCCCATCTTCATATTGAATGTACCGAAAACCATCAGCCTTGATTCCATGGTTATTCATTCCATAGGTTGTAAGGGCAAATGCCTTTTTCTCATGACTTTTTCCTTGCATGGTTGACACCAGACTTTTACCCTCATTCTTATCATATGCCGGCAGACTACATAGTTCCAAGAGCGTCGGATAGATCGAGAGCATCTCAGCAGGAGAGTCGATCACTTTTCCCTTTGGTAGAGTTGGTGCGACAAAGAGCAACGGGGCTTTGGTGGCAGATTCCCATAAGCCATGCTTGGCAAAAGTCCCTTTCTCCCCCAGTCTATATCCATGGTCTGACCATAGGACAATCACGGTATTGTCGGCATGCCCGCTTTTTTCTAAAGCATCCATTACCCGTCCGATCTCGTAGTCTACAAAACTGACACATGCCAAGTAGGCTTGGATTATTTTCTTCCATTCTCCGGATTCAATCGCCCACTCGGTAGAGGGCATCATGGGCAAATCATTGATCTTAAGTCCAACTTCTGGAATATCATTGAGATCATCAGACAAGTAAGGAGCCACTTGAATTTCACTCAGAGGGTGTATGTCAAACCATTTTTGAGGTACATAGAGCGGTACATGTGGTCTCAAAAATCCCAAGCCCATAAAGAAGGGCTTGTCATATTCCTTGTTTAATCGTTCGATCACCCAGTCCACCGACTGATGATCCGGCATCAGAGAATCGTACTCAGGAAAAGCTCCCCAATCGGTACTGGTACGTCCATAGTTTTTGCGATCTGAGGTACCATAACCGTCCCACACATATCGCTCATCAGGCAAAGGTCCAAAACCTTTTTCCCTTCCTCCCGACTCATCAAAAAGTCCTTCTGGGGCATGGTCATGAAACAGCTTTCCAATTCCCATGGTATAATATCCGTTCTCCTTGAAATACTCTGGGAGAAAAGTTAATTCTGAGGTCGTTGAATTTTCAGATCTGATTTTTTCGTCACTGATCATCCCGTAGATCCCAGTAGTCGAGGGACGCAATCCAGTCATGATCGAAGCCCGTGAAGGGCCGCACAGAGGAGCTTGGCTATGTGCATTTGAAAATAATACACCTTTGGCCGCTAATTTATCAATGTTGGGAGTTTTGGTATCAGAGTAATCATTGAGCAACCCAATCCAATTGTTTAGGTCATCAACGGAGATAAACAGGACATTGGGCTTAGATGACTTCTCTTGATTTGATTGGGCCAATGAAGCCTGAATCCAAACGAATAGAGCCAGTGGTACTAAAACAAAACGACCTATAATTTTCATAACTAAAGCACTCAGTTTAAATCACACTTATAGTCAATTCAACAGACTCAGATACAAGCTCTGCTCGAATTGGCAGGGCTTCCACGCCGGGCACCATATTAAAAGTCCTGCCTTTCTCTGTTTCTATAATGGTCAGCGGGACATTTGCTTCAATTTTTACTTTGCCCTCAGGTTTGGTAATGATGATCACATGATCCTCTGGCTGTTCGACTGGCTCAGTATTTTTGGAAATAATGGGGATTGTAAATGAGGTTTGTTGCTTCAATGCTTGCCTAGTTTCTGCCTTGATCTGCATGCCTTTCCCGGAACAGATATAGGTGATCCTAAAGTCAGAAGCGGACCCTTGTAAAATCTCCCTGGCTTCATTTTTTAACTTAACATCTCCCGATATACGGATTTCTCCGTTTTGATCTTCTGTAGAAAAAGAGGCTGGCAAATCATAAAGATTGGTAAACCATTCACCTACCTGAAAAGTCTCCAAGCGAGGTGTAAGGGCAATATCTTTTCCGGGAGCATCTTGCTGATTTAAAGGCTCCATCAACCTATAAACAGCCAAGCTTGCAGCACAAAGCAAGCCTACTTTAGTATGATAAAGCATTCCTAAAGAATTGCCAGTAGCTTGCCGGAGATCCATTTTAGGATAATACTGAGCATCATAGGCAGAAACAGTTCCTCTCCAATCTCCCCTTGAAAATAGGACTGTATCCAATTCTTCAAAATATCTTAGCCCATCAGCCGTGGCTCTAGGAAGTGGATTCGATTGATCTATTGTTGGCATTTGATCCCAATGATCCAAGATCACCGCCAGTGATTTGGCATGGGCAAATGTGTGATGGACGCAAGGTTTGATCCCATGTGAAACGTAATGTGGACCACCATGAAGTAATCCATCAGCCGTACATCGTTTGAGTAATTCTGTGTTTTTGAATGCTGCGGTCCCAAAAGCTGGATTATAACCAGCCATCAGACTAAATGCGGGTTGGCATCCATCACAGGTTCGGCTGCCCCAATAGGTCCATTTAAACATTCGCGTGCCCCAACTATTGTCAAAACCTCCATCAGGCAACATAAACTCCAGATGACTTGCCAAAGACTTTTGCAAAATCCCGAGCAATTCCTCATCCTTTTCGTGCAAAGCGTACATGACCAGGCTATTCAGCGACTCCTCCACATTATACCCCAAATCCACTCCTGGAAGCCCTTTTCCACTTAATTTGTGAGCAGAAGGTTTTATCTCACCATACAATAATGAATTGGGAGCAGTAAAATACTTTTTGACCTCCGCAGCAAGTTTTTTACTGAGGGCTATGTACTTGGGCTCATCCAGCAAATTCCCAATCAGGTTCATCGCATAACTATTGGTCGCTCCGTAGTTCACGTTAGTGGCATCGATGGTGGGGAATTTCCTATAAATGAATTCTGCCGCTTCGCCAAGGCGATCAGTCCAATTCTGGCGACGGTCGGCTTCCAGCAAATCCCCATGGTATTTCAGAGTCTCAGCCAGCGCTATTGCACCAAATACGGTAGTCCCATTCCAAGAATTGGGATTTACATCATTTGTCCAACTACCATCAGGTTGGGAGACATTTTGACTCCATTCAAACACGGCAATCCCCGCATCCAGGTATTTCTTTTCTCCAGTTGCCTCAGCCATATAGAAAAAAGGGTAAACAGCATCAGACACCCTTCCGTGTATGGTTTCGCAAGCTGGGCAATCCAGCAAACCGTGAACTTTAGGATCAGAAGGATTAATAATTTGAACCTTAATCATCCCATCACACCAATCCTTTAAAAGACTAAAAACCAAATCTCTATATTCTTCTGAGTGAAAAGTGACAGGATCCCCTTTGGCAAAAAGATTAGCAAATGGCAGCGATAGACCGATACCAGTCAATGCTGTAGTATGGATAAATTCCCTTCTTTTCATTTCAGTCGAATTAGGCTAATTGAGGTTTGATCAGAATGCCTAGTTTAAATTTTGTTTGATAACCTGGCTGGGATTGTATCCTATTCTATGGGCTTTTACCCAGATGCTTTCTACCTCTTCTACATCTATAGGCTCTTGGTATATACTCCAAGTTGGTGATTGTTTTCCGTCGGAATTGATCAACTTATATCCTATAGAAGCTCCTTCAGTAGCAGATTGAATTTCAATTTTCCCATTAGTGATCTTAATCTTGGGATCAGCTGTGGTGGGCTTGCTACCTGCGCCTGACCAAAGTCTTTTTATTAATTCCTGCTCAGGTAAATTAGGTCTGTCATCAATATCCGTGAGCCAGCGATCCAGCTCATTGCTCAATTCCTTGAGTTTTTCTTGATAGTTAGGATCTTCTGCAAGATTATTCAGCTCGTAAGGATCTGCTTCACAATCATATAATTCTTCCTTCAGCTTGGACTTTCGAAACCATTGGGCTTGACTTGCATTCAGTTCTCCGGATTCATTCATCCGTAAAAGCTCCTGCATCGTTGGGATTTGCTCCCTATAAGTCAAAGGCAAGTAATACCCTTGGTTCGGGCGATAGTTTCTGATGTATTTAAACTGCTTATCACGGACTGCTCGGATGGCATCCGTGACTTCGTCAAAGCGATCAGCAGCACCATGTATGTATTCACGCTTTTCTTGAGCCTGGAAATCACCCAAAAATGCCTGTCCTTGCATGTAATCCAGTGGTTTTTCACCAATCAATGAAAGGAGTGTCGGCGCAAAATCCACAAAACTAATCAGCTGATCATCTTTAGATCCAGCTCTCCAAGAATTAGGATATCGGATGATCATGGGTGTATTTAGCCCTGAATCGTAAATCAAACGTTTCTCCCGGGGCAGTGGCCCACCGTGATCTCCATAGAACACGATAATGGTATTTTCCAGCAATCCATCTTCTTCCAATTGTGCCAGTATTGCTCCCAACTGCCTATCCATTTCAGAAATATTATTGTAGAGCTTCCACATATCCCGTTGCACTATGGGAGTATTTGGGAGGTAGGGAGGAACCGCAAATTCTTGGTCTTTGGAAACATGAACAGGCGTTTCCGTTTCAGTCATATTACCCGGTTCCCATTTGTAAGTGGTATCACCTGAGTGGTAATGTCTCATTTCTATATTTCGGAAACCATAAGGTTCGAAAAGACCCGACTCGTGTGTAGTGGTAAAGTTAAAAATTGAGTAAAACGGCTGGTCTTCAGCTCTATTTCTCCAATGTGCATAAGGCCCATTTTCGTCCCAGGCTGTGACAGGTGCTTTAAACTGATAGTCTTCTTTGTAATTATTACTGGTGTAATATCCTTTCTCTCGAAGCAGCTCACTGACCATCTTCACTTCGGGCCCTGGAACAGCTTCATATTTTGGAAGTCCAGTCACTTCGGTATAAGAATCAGTTCTCATATGATTGGCTCCTATACTAGAAGGATACATTCCAGTGGCTATTGCGGCTCTACTAGGTGCGCAGACTCCTGAAGTGGAGTACAAATTGGTGTAAATGACTCCCTCTCTAGCTAGACGATTCAAATTTGGCGTAATGGCACTTGAATCTCCAAAAGCCGGGATATAAGCTCCCATATCTTCGGTCACCAACCATAAAATATTGGGGCGTTCAGGGAGAAAATATTCAGATTCATTTGCTTCGAGAGCGGATCCTTTACTGGTACATCCGTATGCAAACAGCATGGCAAGCAAAACCAAAATATGATTTTTGACTGCGTAGTATTTAAGGTAATTGATAAGATAATTTTTCACAGGGCTTATTGATGTAATGGTTTTTGAAAGCTTAATTTTTTCTGTAAAATGACAAGAACAATAAACTAACTATTAAGATTAATACACTCTTACCACTAATCAGAAAGAATTGACTTTCAACAGAATAGTATGTTTACCAGGTTCTAGCCTTATCGTACCAAACGCTGTGGCTACTTTCTGCCCATTATGGATTACATCCTTTCCGTCCATTTCAGTTAAAGAAAATTCAACCACCATATTTGCCGGTATTTCTATCTCATAGGTCTGTAGCCTTGCATTGTTGAAGACATAGTTCGCCTTGATCGAACCCAAAACAGTTGGAACCTCGATAGAACTGGATTTGAGCGTGCTCATTTGAGGCTGAATCTGTGCAATACCAAATCCAGGGGTTTTAGGCTGTATTCCCCATAAACCTCTCGGGATTACATTGGCCGGAACAGCTCCCCAAGGATGATTCCAATCCAGGTTATTTTTGTATTTGTTATCCCAGGCTTCCAGAGTAATCGTTGATCCCAGTTTTATCATATTGTACCAACTTCTATCGCTGGTGTCCACCAATAAGGATAAAGCATAATCCTGCTCCCCTGCCCGGTAAAGCCCATCCATTAGGTATTGGGAACCATAAACACTACAGGCCATTCCACGGGATTTGATAAATTCCACGACTGACTCCTTATGCTCCTCTGGCACCAGCCCAAAAGCCAGGGGCATCATGTTGGCGTGCAAGGAAGCATGATCTGTATCGATTCCATCTACATAAACTCCACGCTCAGAATCAAACATTTGCTCATTGAGCGATTTCTTCACCTTGGCAGCCCGGTATTCAAATTCCAAAGCTTCTTGGGGTTTACCCATGACCTTGGCAAATTCAGCCATGATTCTCATGTTTTCATAGTAGAAGGCATTGATCACGGTATTATAGGGCTTGAAAACAAAGTTGTCCTGCTCTCCCATAGTAACCGCTCCATTAAACTTTGCCGGTGGCCAATCCACAATATCCGTAAGTGGCTTTTTATAATCCTCCTTAAAACCCAGCTTCAACATGTAATCATGATCTACCTTGGTAGAAGTGATCAGTCCATCCTCATTTGCCAACTCATAAAGTGTTTTATACTTCAATGGCTCATAGTATTTCTCGATCAATTCCGTATTACCCGTGTACATATAGTCCGCATAGAACATCAGTGCCACGTGTTGCTGCCACTCTGTAGGCCAGGTGGGATGCTCCATAAAATACTCTATTGTCCTTCTGGCCATGGCATATTCAGCATCCGTGGTATAATGACTCAGCTGATTTAAGTACGCGTCTGATTCATAAGGAATTCTCTCCCGATCCCCATCCACGTAAAGCCCATTGAAAGTGGTCGCTTTGATGGTGTATTTACACAGCTCCCAAACTTGATTTAAAATAGCATCAGAACTCTCAAAAGCACTTGCTTTATCATCAAAATAGGTATGGTAAGCAAGTTGGATAAAGTCATCACCTACTAAATTCCCGCTTGCTCCTTCTACCTCAGCATATCTAAAAGGCATCAAAACAGGAGTTCCTTCAGGTAAAGGCAGCGCTACTCCCGGAAGCGTATTTCTTTCGTCCTTTTGTATAGGCAATTGATAGGTTGTTTGACCTGGTTTTACCTCTACTGCGATTTCCTGATAGCGAATGTGGCTCTTTGCGGGAGGAGTTCTGTTGACAGCTTGGCCATCAGCCATTTCTCCTATTCTAAAAATCAGAGTCTCCGCCTTATCCGTTTTATAATTGAACTCAATAGTAGCAAATGCAGCTTTACCAAAATCCATGAAATAAGCGCCTCCTTTTTTCTCAAAAACCCGAGGTTTAATTCTACTTACATCCTGAATATTGGCAGTAGAAATCATCTTATCCTCACTTTCACCCACGGTGAATTTCTGAGCCTTTGAATAATCCACCACTCGATTTTCCTCATCCCATATCCTCACTTTCCAATAGTAGCTTTTCCCTACTTCCAAAGTCTCTCCCTTGTATTCTACATTGGAAGAACTGCTGGATCTGACCTGAGCGCTATTCCATACATCGCCTGAATTCAAATTAATCAGCTCTTCACTGGAACTGACTAGGATTTGGTAGGCAGACTGAGTTTTGGAAAATTCCGATATCTGCCAGCCAAATTCAGGTTTGGTATCCAAAATCTTCACAGCATTTTGAGGATCTCTAATGAGCTCAACGGTCAGATTAGATGGCGCAGCTCTGTATTTATTACTGAATTTAGTGATCAGCTCATCCGTTTTGGCTCGAAGGTTTCTAGCAATGTCCTTATACTTTGGATCATTGATAAGGTTATTAACCTCCTGTGGATCATCTTTTAGGTAATAAAGTTCTTCCACCTTTTTGTCATTGACATAGCGGAAATATTTCCATTCCTCGGTGCGCACTCCTTCACTTGGCGGTATTTCATCAAATTCCCAAATATGCTCTATCAATACCGTGTCTCTACCGATTTCCTGATCTTGTCCGGTCACGATCGGCATCAAACTCTTTCCATGCCAACTTTCTGGAGCTTCAACACCCGCCAAATCAGCAATAGTTGCTGGCACATCAATATTGAGCACCATGTCTTTTACATCTTGATGTTTACCTACACGCGGATCATAAATAATCAAAGGAACACGAATGGAATTATCATACATCAGCCATTTTCCTGCAAGTTGACGCTCACCTAGAAAGTAGCCATTATCACCCATTACGATAATTACTGTGTTCTTGTCTAGTCCCTTTTCGGCTAGTTTCTGACGAATCTTGGCGATCTCCAGGTCAATACCCGATATCATTCTATAATATCCTTTCAGGCTATGCTGATACTTTTCTTCCGTATCATACCTCCATGTCCATCTCAGGCGGTTAAACCCGTCGCGTACAAACTGCGGTTGTGCTTGAAAATACTTATCCTCTCCGAGTACAGGACCTGGAATAGTGGTATTCTGAAGCAATTGATCTGTGGTGGATTGCCAAAAATACTGATCAGGAGCACCATCGTGTGCATGAGGAGCACTGAAGCTCAATGATAAACTAAAAGGTTGATCTGAAGGAGCCTTATCGATAAAATCCAGTGCCTGCTGCCCGGTATATCGGGTCAGGTGAACTGTGTCTCCATCGATGGTTTTGTAGAAATACCCTCTTTTGTCAGGATATTGATTGTTACGGTCATAGGACTCATACTCATCGAATTGTTTGTCCAGATCATCGTATCGCACGCCATACTTGCCATAAAACGCCGTATAATATCCATGGTTTTTTAGAACTGTTGGATAGGAGTTTTCCATGTATTCTGACCGGATGTTACCTGTCTGGAAATTGAAATTATGTGATCGCTCGTAAAGCCCGGTGAACAAACTGGCTCTACTTGCCGCGCAGATGGGCGTAGTGACTATGGCAGTTTCGAAATAGACTCCCGTTTCGGCAAGCTTATCCATTTCCGGTGTCTGGACAAATTTATTTCCCGCATATCCTAATGCATCAAAGCGCTGATCATCAGTTAGAATGAAAATAATATTTGGTTTATCCGAAGGTGATTTTGACTCCTGAGCGAGAAGTTTTGTTGCATTGAAGGGAATATATAAAAAGCAAACTACTGCTATAAACTTGTTCATTAATTTGGGTGAATTTTAATTGATGTAGGGAAATTTTGATCCACTTTTGAAATGGAAATTCAAATTAGATTTTAAGAATTAAACTACTATCCTGTACCCTAGTGTATTCTAAATAGCTTTAAATCTTCAGTGATTATTTCGGATCAGTTTGTAGAAAACAGAAAGAAGCAAGCATTAGTAGACTTACTTCTTCCTTGTTTATTTTAAAATTAGAACGGTTGATACCTCACGTAACTGTTCAGCTGATGCCCAATTCCATTGGTAAAAATGAAATTATGAAGATTCACCACCGTACCTCTAGATGTGCTCGGCATATTGGAAGGTGTGGATGGAGAACCTATCCTAGCAATGCTGGTATTGATACGGATAGATTGATCAAACAATCGCTTATTAATCTCTATCGAGCCCGAATCACCCGGTACTAAGGTCTGGTAGTACAAGAAGAAATCGTTTTTAGGTATGGCAGGTTGAGACAAATACTCATCAATAATGTGGTATCTCAGAACATGCTCAAGCCTCTCATTGCTGATCGAGTCAAGCGGATAATCTCTATTACCTGCCATGTTCTGTATCAGCTGATTATTTCCATTCCAAGCACTGTTTCTTAATAAGAGATAAGTTGTGGTAGTGTCCTGCCCTAAATACAAATCTTCTAATCCTGTTCGAGCAATTGCTTCTAGCAAGTAATTAAATTCTGGAAGTCCGTTGGCATCCTGGTAGGTAGGATCGCTATTTATCATCTCCAGCCATTCTAGAGCTGACATTCCTGTAGGCTTATTTCCAAAAGGCTCCGGCACGTACTCCCATTCCTTTTGCAATTCCAGATCACAACTGAATGTGGCAAAAGCGACAACAGCTGCAATCAATAGTTTACTTGCCTTATTTATATATACTTTCATATGATTATAATTATTTTTTTAGAGGTCATATGGAATCTTACATGGCCAATAATAATGTCAGTGTGTGACGTTTGAGTCATGCTCGATTTCATCTATAAGTTCATTTAAATTAATAACCAGTAGTCTGAGTTAAATTTGGGTTATCTACCAAATGCTGAAACCAGATCGGAAACAATAATCTATCAGCACCTTGCCCATTGATTGGTGCCATTACTTCGACCGCTTTATCATTACGAATAAGGTCCCACCATCTTTTCCCTTCAGCCAACAACTCGAACTGACGCTCATCCAAGACTACATTCAGCATTTCTTCACTAGTTGTATAGTCTGCCAGCTGAATACCTGGAAGATCCCTTGCTTGCCTCACTCTATTGACCAGATTTGCTGCTTCTTCCAGATTACCTAATTGAAGTTCAGCTTCGGCTTTGAGTAGAAGCATCCCTGCATATCTATACACAACCACATCTGTATCATCTTCATTTCCAGAGTAGTTTGTCAGATTGTACTTCCCATATCTTCGCTCACCGATATCTTTAACAGACTCGATCAGTTGTACATATCTATGATAGTCACCGTAAATCGTCTGTCCAGTATTTTCATCTACAGTTTTGGGAGTATAGTCTGGATATTTGGAATGCCAGGAAATAGAATCTGTAGGAAATGTTTCGATCCACTTATTTTCAAGATGCTCTGAAATAAAATATGCGGGAACACCAGGCCAAAATAAACTATAGATACCACCTGCCCCTTGATCTTCCTCAATATTCAAGACGATTGAGAATATCAATTCTGGTCCTGTTTCCATTTGGTTAGTCGGGATACCAGATCTATCCGGTTCATTGCGAAAAAGGGCGTGAAAGTCTTCGGCCGTGTTCACTAGGGTAAATTGTTTTAAATCATCCAACTTATCCAGCGCTTCTTTAGCTAGCGCATATTCCTTTAAATGCATGTATACTTCAGCCTGCAAACTGTATACACTTGATAGTGAAAATCTTGATTTTTCATGAGGATTAAGGATTAGCTCCTCCGCCTTTAGCATGTCAGGGATAATCAAACTATTCATGATCTCATCTCCTGACGTTTTTGGCCGATAGATATCGTCACTCACTCCTGTGATCACGTCCAGATATAAGGGCACATCACCAAAGGTCCGTACAAGGTCGAAGTAAACGAAAGCCCTTAAAGCATGTGCCTGCCCTAAAAGCCCATTGACATCACCAGAAATATTAGGAATGTTATTGATCGCTAGGTTAGCTCTCAAAAGCACATTATACATGTCTCCCCATCCCCCGTAATTTCGGCTTTGATCGTTAAGATTATTGGTTGTAAGCTGAAGTGCTTCAGGATTTTCTCCAGCCGGAGATGCGGAGAAATTATCTGATCTTAATTCACCCCAAACAAAATACTTACGAGAATACGCTTCTTGCATAGCATCATAAATACCCGCGACACCAGACTGAGCATCAGCTTCCGTCTGCCAAAACTGGGCATCAGAAATTTCACTTTGAGGATTCTCCTCCAGCATACTATCGCAACCGGGTAAGACCACCATAGAAATTGCCAAAAGCAGTCCTAAGTTTGTTTTATTTATACTATTCATATGATTATTATTTTTCTTGTAAAGGCCATATGGAATCTCGCAGTCTTGATAATTATGCCAGTCAGTGGCTTTTCAGTAATGCTCGATTTCATAATAAAACTGTTCCTTATTTTTAAAACTAAGACGCTTAAAATTTGATGTTTACACCCAGGATATACTCTCGGTAAAGAGGGTATCTTAGATTATCCAAACCAGGCTGAAGTGCATTACCTCTTGACCCCAATTCGGCGTTGTATCCCTCATAATTCGTCCAAGTAAGTAGGTTGTTTCCCGACGCATAGAAGGAGACATTTGACAAAAAGCTTACATTGTCCAAGACAGAGGCTGGAAGTGAGTAATCCAATCTCAAGGATCTCAGCTTTATAAAATCCGCTTGGCTCACCCAAAAAGTATTTGGTCCTAAGCTGTTTCTTGAACTTCCACTTGCATTCAAACTTGGATATTTAGCTATATCCCCAGGCTGATACCACGCTTCCTCTACTCTGTCTGGACCTGGTACAACTGTACGAACCAGACGCTGATTTCTGGATTCATCATAACTTCTATAAATGTCATTACCGAAATTGTAATCAATCATCATTGATAGCTTAATTCCCTTGAAAATGAATTCATTATAAAACCCACCAAACAACTTCGGCAAACCATTCCCGATAACCGTTCTATCCGCATTTGGATCAATATTGAAATCACCGTTCCAATCTTTCCACATCACATCTCCTCCTAAGAGTACTCTGTTTTGAACTTTCAACTGATTGACATTACCAGTATAAGTCTGACCGTTTTGCTGATAGTTTAAAAAACCTCCCTGCTCATCGAAAATCGGGGTCAACTGATTGCCATTGTCGTCAAATGCATTTGACTCGTTGTAAGGAAAAACACCCAATGCGGTGTAGCCCCACATGTCTCCGATGGATCCTCCTTCTCTGATAATAAAGTCACCTCTGATGATTTGACCGTTCTCTTCAGCCAGCTCTACTACTTCATTCACATTAGTTGCAATGTTGAAACTGGAGAACCATTGTAAGGAGGATGTTTTCAATACATCGCCACTAATGGTAAATTCTATCCCGCTATTCTTGATCTGACCGATGTTATTGCTGATGCTATTAAAGCCAGTTTCCTCAGGAAGCGGTGTAGGATAAAGTAGATCTGAAGTCAGTTTTTCATAATAATCAAAACTCGCATTGATTCTACCATCCAGGAAACCGAAGTCTGCTCCTACATAGGACTGCTGTGTGGTTTCCCATGAGAGATTTTCATTACCTAGTTGGGTGATAGCTATCCCATTCAATCCATTATAAAGGAAGCCTGGAGAATAAAGTGTGCGGCTATCAAAATTCCCGATTCTCTCATTCCCATTTTGAGAAATACCTGCTCTCAGCTTAAATTCAGAAACTACTGAGGAAATTGGATCCCAAAAGGACTCATCACTCATTCTCCAACCTACAGATACTCCGGGAAATACGCCATATTG
This sequence comes from Algoriphagus winogradskyi, assembly GCF_900182815.1. Taxonomy (GTDB): domain Bacteria; phylum Bacteroidota; class Bacteroidia; order Cytophagales; family Cyclobacteriaceae; genus Algoriphagus; species Algoriphagus winogradskyi. The sequence continues at coordinate 290,106 of NZ_FXUA01000003.1, forward strand.
ATTCGCAGAACCAAATCGGGAAGAACCATCCCTCCGGATCGTTCCGCCAAATAGGTATTTGCCTTTATAATCGTAAGTCACCCTTCCAAACTGAGAAACCAAAGCATGACTAGTAGCCGTAGTTCGGGTATTTGAAGCATCTAATTCTGCCACGTTGTTGAAAGTCCTTACAATATCATTGTTGAAATTAACTGAGCGGAACCGTGAGTACTCATACTGCCACTGCTGAAATTGAACCCCAGCAACAGCAGTTAAATTATGATCTCCAAAGCTCTTTTTGTAGCTCAGGTAATTTTCTTGTTGAAGGCTATAATTTAGATTAGTGATCTCTGAACCGGCAGGTGGGCTACCTAATGGTTGAACTACGGTAGGATCAAAATCATTATTCCTGCTCAACTCCAAATTCACTCCTAGTGTGGACTTAAATTTTAGAGAAGGAATGATATCAATTTCTCCATAGGAAAAGATTTGCCCTACGTAATCTCTACTTCTCCTTACCGTGAAAATAGTTTCTGCAACGACGTTTTGTTGACTTGACGTTTGAGGCACATATGTCCCATCAGAATCTTGAGTAGGCAGATATGGGAAGTGGGTAGAAAGCTGACCAAAAATAGATCCTTCATTCAGTCCGTTTCTCTCCAAATAAGATGCATTGACCCGCGTCCCTATTTTTAGCCTTTTCGCTACATTGAAATTAACATTTAAGGTGGTATTAACCCGCTGAAATCCTGAGTTATCAACAATCCCGTCTTGATTCAAAAAGCCTGTATTCCAATAAAAATTAGCATCATCTTTACCACCACTCAGAGCAAGGCCTACCTGGTCACGAACTCCCACTCTAGTAATCAATTCCTGATAATCAAAATCCTGATTGAACATCGCTGAAAGCGAATCTGCAGGAGGACCTGGGTTTATGGCGTTGTTCCCTACTCTTGCCAGTTCATAGATTCGTGCCTGACGTGTATTTGAAACGGGTATTTTGGTTGCCAAAGAGCTATAGCTACGCACATGACTCGCATCAATCTTTGTCTCACCACTAGCTCCCTTTTTTGTGGTGACTAGGATGACACCATTGGCTGACTTGGAACCGTAGATCGCTGCTGAAGCTCCATCTTTAAGTACCTCAATAGAGGCAATGTCATTTGGGTTCAGGTTTTCGATATTATCAAGCTGCTGCCCATCGACAACATACAATGGTCCTGTACCACCATTCAACGTGGACGTTCCTCTAATTTTGATATCGGATGGCTCACCGGGTCCGCCATTCGAAGTAATGGACACACCAGCCATTCGGCCCTTCATGCCGTCAAGAACGCCAACTGGAGTGGTTTGTGCCAGTTCTTCTGATTTTACAGAAACCACCGAACCAGTCAAATCTCTTCTGTTTTGCTCTCCATAGCCCATTACCACAACCTCGCTCAACTGAGTCATGTCAACTCCTAAGGTCACATTGATCTGGGTTTGATTCCCCACATTAATCTCTTGCTGATCATACCCTATAAAAGAGAAAATCAGTACATCATCCGGAGAAGCTTTAATTTGATACTTCCCATCTATATCTGTGGCGGTACCAGTTGTACTACCTTTGACAAGTACAGTCACTCCGGGTAATCCCAGGTTGTCTTCTTCAGAAATTACTGTTCCAGTAATAACAGTCCCTTGAGCCACTACAAGTGTGACGCAAAAGAACATAGCGCAGGACAATAATAGTATTTTTTGTAAAATTTTATGAATCATTTTAATTCCATTTAATTATCATTCATGATTAGTTTACTACATCTGGTGTAGCTATCCTTTTAAGGGATAAAATATTGGGTAAAGGTTATTTAAGGTTTATTTTATTCATTCATATAATAATTAAATGTTCAATTTGTCACATAGCATTAATCAGGTTAAACCATAAATTAAAGATCAACTATTGACTTGCAATTATTCCTGATCAGATCTTTAAAAGGTATCACTTTAGCAACTCTATCCTTATTATATTGAAACCTCAAGCATGAATTCTACTTCTTTTCGCTTTCCGGTTGATTTGTCACTACTAGCTTTTATACAGTTGCAAATTTTGCGTTCAGGAATCAGGTAAAATACTCCGCACAATTGCCCGATTAGAACACTCTAAACTTCATTTTTTTATAAAAAGTAAAATCCAAAAAAAGGGTGATTTTGTACATACCCTTCCAAATATGCCCTCAGAACCAAATACAGGGCACATCATAAAAGGAAGAAAGCTATGGTGATGCTACTATTTTATGTCTTGGAGGAGTGAATACCCAAAAGTCAAATAAGCAATACGACTTGCGGAAAGCGCGAGAGTAGATTGACTATTCCCCAAAAAATTAGAAAAGCTCTAATTAGAAATATCTACTAAAAAAATCCTAAACTATAAGACTTAGAAACAAGTAGTATAATGCCTCAAAAAGCAAAACACTATATAGTAACCATAATCTATTAGGCTAAATAAAAAATCAATCTAACCCCAGCTCTTCTTTAAATCGCTCCGAGTAGGATTTTGGACTTAACCCAAAGTGCTTCTTAAATGCTTTGGAAAAATAATTAGGATCTTTAAAGCCTACAATATAACCCACTTCGGATATATTAGTTTTATGTTGCTCAATAAGTGAAGCGGCCTTTTTCATTTTGACGGTTAATATAAAATCCTTTGGTGTCTGATTGGTCCAAGCCTTGAATTTTGTAAAAAGTAATGACCTACTTATCCCTAGCTCCTCTGTCAAATATTGTATATCAAAAAACTCATTTGCGATATTATCTTTAATAAGCTGTATAGCATTTTTCATCATTTCCTCATCTCTGGAATTGACACTGACTTCTGATGAAATAAACTCTCCGGTCTCCCCGATTTTCTTTCTGAGCTTCTCATGTGTATTGAGAATATTTCTACATTTCAACAAGAGTTCCCTAAAATCAAAAGGTTTGCTGAGAAATTCGTCAGCTCCCGATTCCAGCCCATCATATTTATACACCAAGGAAGTTCTGGCAGTCAACAGAATAAAGGGTATATGACTGGTACGAAGGTCGGATTTTACCTTTCCGCAGAATTCTATCCCATCCATCACTGGCATCATCACATCACTGATAATCAAATCGGGCTGAGAAGAAATAGCCTCCTGATACCCTAGCGCACCATTTTCTATCAGCACAGTTCGATAAGTTTTGGATAACACACTTTGAATAAATGCTCCAATCTCCTGATTATCCTCGACGATAAGGATTTTGGGAGCATCTTCAAGTTCAGTATTTCTTTCTTCATTTTCCATCAATACTCCAGCTTCGTCTTCCGACTCAGGCATGATATAATTGGAAATTTCCTCGCTGCTAAAGAATGATTCTATCACTTCATCATCGGATAAATTTTCTCTACCGACATGCAATTCCATCACAAAGTCACTTCCTTTTCCCTCTTCACTGCTGACCATCAGTTGGCCCTTGTGAAGCTCCATCACATTTTTGGCTATGGCCAAACCAATCCCAGAACCTTTCTTGAACTTACTCTTATTCCCTTTGGTAGGAACTTCATAAAATCTATCAAATATTTTATCCAAATGTTCGGCAGGTATACCCATACCCGAATCCTGCACATGAACCTTTACTTTATTCCCAGCATGTTGGACCCTTACCTCAATCTTGCCTCCTACGGGAGTATATTTAAACGCATTTGAAATGAGATTATACAGGACCTTTTCCAGTTTATCCCGATCAAAATAGACATTGATCTCCTCATCCGAAGTGACGAATTGATAATCGAGTTCGTATAGTTTAGCCTGTTGGGAAAATGATAAAAAAATCTCCTTTGCAAACTTGACAATATTTCCTTCAGCGGCCTGAAGCTTCATCTGCTTGTTTTCCAACTTTCGGAAATCCATCAGCTCATTAATCAGCTTAAATAGATGATCCGTATTTTTCTTGATTACCTGAAGCTGTCTAAAAACGGCACTAGGACCTTTGTATTCAGCTATCAATTTATCCAAAGGAGCAGAGATCAACGTTAGAGGAGTTCTGAATTCATGGGAAATATTGGTGAAAAACTGCAATTTTTGTTGATTCAACTCCTTTTGATATTCATACTCTCTGGTCTCCATTTCAAGCTGATGCTGCAATCTCAATCTTGATCTGAAGAAAAATATAAAGACCATCAAGCCTGACAATACAATCACAGAGTAAAGCAGATAAGCCCACCAAGTGAACCAAGGAGCACTTTTCATAGTAATGTCTAGGCTGGCAATCTCCTTACTTTCTATCCCATCCTTATTTACCCCCTTCACTTCAAAGACATAATCCCCACCTCTTTGGATGGTATATGACACAAATGAATTAGTAGTTCTAACCCACTCATCTTCCAAGCCTTTTAGCCGATAGAGGTAAGTATTTTTATCAGAGTTGACATAATTAGGCATGGAAAAATGAATGGTAAAAATATTCTGATCATAGTCCAATGTGATCTCTTTTGAATATTCTATAGAATTATCGAGTATGTTAGTATCATCCCCTACTTTAATCTGTCGGTCAGAGATATAAAACTGGGTAAGAACCACTTTGGGAGCTGAAGCACTCTCCACTTGCAGCTTGCTTGGGTAGAATGAGGTAACCCCTGAGGCCCCTCCAAATAACATCCTACCTGAACTGGAAAACAACTTAGCGCGCCTATTAAATTCATTCGGCTGCACGCCATCTTTTCTATCAAACAACCTGTGATTTCCGGTGGTAGGATCATAAAGCACTACCCCTTCTTCTGAACTTAGCCAAAGCTTTCCTTCCCTATCCTCGCTTATCGCAAAAACACTGGTAATCTTTGGAATAGAGACAGGGAAAAGTAGATCATCTTTTATATAAAACAACCCAAAATCATTCGCTGCTACCCATATTTTATGTTCAGAGCTGCTTTCCAAAATATCGTGGACATACAAGTTACTCTGCTGACCGTCTTCCATTTTTAAAATCTGAAAATCAAAAACTCCTTGCTGGTATGAATCTGCGGATAGGAAAGTAACTCCTCTGCCAGTACCCACATATAAGTCACCCGAGGTGGTTTCGGTTATTGCTCTGACATTATTATTGGAGATTTCAGGCTTGTTTAGGCTAGCTGTAAAGAGTCTAAAATCCCTAGTCTGAGGATCAAAGAGCATCAGTCCTCTGTTCAAAGTACCTATCCAGATTTTGCCGTCGCTGGCTTTTTCCAACTCTAGCAATTGGTTGGTTGGAATGCTCTTACTAGTTTCCAATGAAGGATCATATCGGTATTCTTCAAAGTTTCCATTCTTAAGATTATAGCGTATCAGTCCCCTATTAAAGGTCGCAATCCACACTTGGTGAGTGTTTTCGTAAAGCAAATCCTTAACAGAACCAATGTAATTACCTTCAGAAAGCTTGTCTATATTCTTAAACTGTCCATCGCCTGATTGGATCACATTGATACCAGCCCCTTCAGTACCTATATAGATATTGGAATACTTGTCCTCCATAAAAGAACTCACCACATTGTAGCCAAGCTGCGTTCCAAAATGCTCTTGGATTTTCTCAAAATTTAACTGCTTGTCACTCCAGTAATTAATCCCGCCAAAGTAGGTGGAGATCCAAACTCCTCCATCCCGGTCTGTAAACAAAGCTTTTACATCTTTCCCATTCAAGCTATTTGGGTTTCGGGAATCATGTCTAATCTTCGCTAAAAGCTTATGGTTATTATCCAGAACATTTACCCCATCATAAGTGCCTACCCAGAGCCTGTTTTGATGATCTAATGTGATCGCGCTAATAAGTTGATTAGTCAGTTTTTCTTCCCCTGGCTGGCTACCATATCTCTCAAACTTTTCTTCATTTGTCCTAAAATAAAACAGCCCATCCTTGGTACCTATCCAGAGATTACCTATTAGATCTTCCTTGATGCAGGTGACTTCAAACTTGCCTTGAGTCTGTTCGTTGGAATTTTCAGGGAAATACGATTTAAAAGATAACTGATCGCTTTTTTCCCTGTTGGATTTATTAAGGCCATTTTCTGTACCTACCCAGATTTCTCCCTTTCTGCTTTGGAAAATATTGGTGGTAATATCTGAGCTTAGCGATTTCTCATCGTTTATCTCATGCTTGTAAATTTCTATTTCGCCCTGTTCTATATTTAAAACATTGAGACCTTCACGAGTAGCTACCCAAACTTCCGAAGAACCAGGGCTCATTACATCATAAACAAATGAAGAAGATACAGATAGCCTCTGATTTGTTTCAAATGGGAAATCAGTAGATTTCTCTTGTCTAGGGTCAAAAAAACTCAGTCCTCGTTTAGTAGCCATCCACACGCCGCCACTGTCTAGACTAATAGAAAAAATATCATTAATTCTTAACTCACTCACATCTCCCGACTCGCGCCGAACTACCTCCAAATTATGGCCATCGTATCTCATCAGACCATTGCGGGTTCCCAGCCATATCATTCCTAGTTCATCCTGAGCTATACTATTGACTGGATTTAAAGAAAAACCATCAGAGGTAGGTAAATGAGTGAAAAAATTGAATGAATCTTGACCCTGAGAATACAGGCAACTGCTGGAAATAAAAAAGGAAAACAGGAAGAATGCTAACGTTCTCCACCACTTGACTGTAGAGCCAGGATGTAAAACGGAAGTACTTGAAAATCCTATTTTCCTTGCATTTTCAAATAGCATATAGTCTGAGTCATGTTTGGGTTGTTAATAGACTTTTCCAAAGTCAGGAATGGAATACGTACTTAATAATAGAGAATTTTCATATTCCTATTGCACCAAATTGGCTAAATGTTGGAATAGTACGCTTGTCTAATTCTCATTCCTGTAAGGGAGAAGATTTGCACTTAATAGGACTTGGTCAAGTAACTAAAAAAACCAAGTGAAGCTATACTGCCCTATACTGCTTGGCTGAGGAATTGAATTTCGGACATAAAAAAGGGAGAAGATATGCCTATCCTCTCCCAATTGAGCTACACAACTTAAACCCACTCTGAAAAGTTGTTTTATAATACGCTCAATTTTATAGTCTTCAAATCCTTTTCCTGACTGGAGGCTCCCACAGAAATAGTGAAATCACCAGGCTCCACTACCTTTTCCATTTTCTGATTATATAGGGAAAGATTATCAGGATTTAATTCAAAAACCACTGTTTTAGTCTCTCCTGGAGCTATAGATACCCGCTCAAATCCCTTGAGTAATTTATCATAGCGACCTACAGAGGCAAAATCATCTCTGATATACATCTGCACCACTTCATCTCCCTGAACTTTCCCTTTGTTGGTCACATCCACGGAGACGGTAGTAGCTTCATTAGCTTTAATTTCCGATTTAGCGAGTCTTAGATTAGAATAATCAAACTGGGTATAGCTCAGCCCAAAACCGAAGGGAAAAAGCGGAGTTTTTTCACTGAATCTATATTCCCCTTTTCCAGAACCCACAAAGTCTGGTCTTTCCAAATAAGTAACTGGAATCTGTCCCACGGAGCGTGGAAATGAAACCGTCAATTTGCCTCCAGGATTGTAATCTCCAAACAACACATCTGCCAAAGCGTCACCTGATCTCATGCCCAAATACCAGCTTTCGATTATAGAAGGAACATTTTCCGCTATATAATTAATAGTCAGTGGCCGACCATTTACTAGGATAACTACGATAGGTTTACCCGTTTTATGCAATGCTTCAACCAATTCATTTTGAACTCCAAATAGATCCAGGTCATCCCGATCTATCCCCTCTCCGCAGGTGAGGGTGGATCCACCGACTGCTAAAACCACCACGTCTGATTTATTTGCAGCTGCTATTGCTTCCTGAAACCCGGCCTTTGAATCGCTGGTAAGTTTCGCTCCCTCGGCATAATTAACCTGTACTTTATCACCTACCTTTTGTCTAATTCCTTCCAAAATGGAGGTGTAATAAGGGGGAATTCCTGAGTACCCTCCCATCAAGGTATATTTCTTTCCTTCAGGCACTTCTTCATGCGCATTAGGCCCAATCACTGCAATTGACTTGATTTTATCCTTGTTTAAGGGCAGTAAATTATTCTCATTTTTAAGAAGCACTACTGCCTTTTTTGCAATGTCAAGTGCCAATTCCTGACTCTCTGGAGTACTGACTACTTGCTTTACCTCATCGGTATTCTCCTGATCAAACAAGCCTAATTTGTATTTCATTTTCAGAATGCGGGAGACGCTGGCATCCACATGTTTTACCAAATCAGGATTACTAGTAAGTGTATCTTTCAAGACATTCATGATGTAGGCTGCATCTGCTGGGTTTTTCCCTATCACCAAATCCATATCCACTCCTGTCTGCAAACCCATTACGGCTGCTTCCTCTCTGGACTTTGCGATGTAATGCATGTGATGCAATCGAGAAACATCGTTGTTGTCCGACACCACAAATCCATCAAAACCCCATTCATCTCTCAACAAATCCTGAATCAACCAGCTATTCATATGGCAAGGAATCCCATTCAGGTCTTGATGTCCGGGCATAATCGCCCCTACCCCAGCTTCCTTCACCGCAGCTTCAAAGGGCGGAAGATGAATTTCAAATAATCTGCGTTCGGAAATATCACTAAAGCCTCCATTGATACCTCTACGATTTTCTGGATAGGCTACAAAGTGCTTAGCCGTGGCCATGATATGATTCTCATCAAACTGCTCTTCACCTGTTCCCTGCAATCCCTCAATAAAAGCAACTCCCATTTTGGATACCAAGTATGGATCTTCTCCATAGGATTCCTCTACCCTTCCATACCGGGGATCACCTGTGATGACATCTAAATTTGGAGAATAGCAATGTGTCAGATTAGCTGCACGAGCTTCCTTGGCAATTGCAGTTGTCATCGTTCTGATGGCTTCTGGATCCCAAGTAGATCCCAAAGCGATGGCTTGCGGATACACTGTAGCGCCTGGTAGCCAAAGTCCGTGCAAACACTCACTGTATTGCATCATGGGAATCCCTAGTCGTTCGTTTGGAGGAGCATCCTGAGTCAACTCCGCCACCTTTTCTTCCAAGGTCATCTGACTCAATAATTTAGAGACTTTTTTATCAATGTCAGAATCAGGATTCTCATCCTTATTGACCATGGCATTGGATTGACAACCTGAAATGGCTGCTCCGATGATAAGCGCGCCAAACAGGACATTAATACGATGTCTTACCTGCATATTTGGTAAAATTTACTGTTAGGTTTATTGTTTTGAATGAACCAAATAAAGGTCAAAAGCAGCTTCTTATAGTCTAAAAATAGGGTGATTCCGTCCAGAATGAAGAAAAGCTTTCATTAGAAGGTCCAATAAAAAAACAAGGTAAATACCTGACTATTAAACTTTAACCTGGTTGTTTTTAATCAAACAGTATCCGGATTATCAGAAATATAATCTAGAAGTAGTTTCTGGACATCTTCCACTTTTCCTTGCTCCAATCCTCCTGAAGTTGCTCCAGTGATCCAGTACAGAACCATGCCTGCATCCGAACAATCCCATTTGCCCTTTTGGAATTTCACCACATCATCCACCTCAGCCATTTTGCCCAAAAGCCAGATCCATTGAACCCTTGAATCAGGATGGTTCTTTGCCCAATCCCAATGCTCCAAATCAACCTTGAGGAATTCATTTTGGTCCGGAATTCGAACCTCCTCAACACCAAAATCAAGAATTTGAGCCCAAGTATAAAAATCTCCTGCATCGTCATTGGCGGGGTGATGGGTAATCACTTTTACAAACTGATGCTTTTCTGGATTGGATTCTTTCAAAGCCATACCAATAATATCCGGCTCCCCTGCTTCCACTATCCACAGTGGATCCTCAGATGTAGATTCGTTTATAGCTTTAGCCAAATCACTGACTGTTTCTTCTTGCTGCCAAAGTGCATCGAAGAAAATCAAGGAATCATATCCACCCCAACGCCGTGCAGTCACATCACAAGCTATCTGCATCATATGGTGCCGCTCTTTTTCAGCTTTTTGAGATATTCTTTCTCCCCTTACCAAATCACAACTGTGTGAATAATGCACCAATCGATCTGTTAATCCAGCTGCTCTAAGCAAGGCTAAAGAAATCCCTGTACCTCCTAGGTCATCCGGATCAGGAGAATTGCCATCAGCAACAATCGCAATTCTTCCTACTGGCGGAGCAATAGTAGCTTCATTGGAATTACTGTCAGGCACGTAATTGATATCCTGAGTCAAAAGGAATTGATCAAATTCAAATCCATCCTCACGCATACTAAACTGAATAATATGATCGCCAGCAGCTTCAACATCCAGGTAAATTTGATGAGGTACGCCACAGTGTTCTTCTTTTGTTCTCTGCCTATTCCCCCATGTCCACGCATTTTTCCCCTCACACCATTGCATTCGCTGACCACTTTCAGGCCAGGAACCATCAATACCTACATGTATTCCATTGTCTTCACTTCCTGTGGAATAAGCCCTAACCCAGACATAATACCTCCCTGGATTTGTAAAATTTACCTCATAGCTGACAATTGCCATCTCCCCCGCTTCATTGGAGAAATTTTCTCCTTGAATCAACTCATCTTCATGTGTAATTCTTGTGTCTGGTAAAACTTCTATGTATGAGTTATTACTGGCAGTTTCTAATTGATGTGATAAACCTTCTGAAGTTGTCTGCTTTTTCAATACCTCCCATTTCCGTTTATCAGTTTTACTTTGCATAAAAAAATCCTCAGCTTCTACTACAATAAAGCCTTTATCTTTTTGATCAATCCCAGGAGTTGGTTGGCCTGAGGCAGTACCAAAAAATAAAACTGGAATACTGATACTTACTATTCTCCTCGCTATTCTGCTGTACATATTATTTGGATTCTTTGTTAATTTATTACCCTACCCAATACTTTATAAGGCTCTAGTAAAAATAGGATTAGAAAATACGCATTTTAAATTTAGAGACTCTTGCGAGTAATTCCTGGCTCAATAGAAAGAGTTAATTCTTGCTTATCACTTGGCCATTTTAAAATGACCAATTGCTGACTCTTTTCGTCCCAAATAAAATTTCCCATTTCCCATCCACCTGTATTCTTCAACATTTCCAGCCCTGCATTTTTTATGGGATTGTGAATCAAAAGTAATTCACCCCCTATACGTATCGTAAACCCATCCGGGTAATGCCTATTTGCTCCCACAAATATTTTCGATGCGCCTTTATTACTCGCTGTTGCCAGAGATACTTTTAATATCCGAGTAGAAAAATCATAGTTAAATGTATGAATATCTCCCGCAATAGCCTGTGGATAAGGTCTTGCTATGATATCGGTAATGTATTTTCTTTCTACAGTACCTACCCCAGTAGAATCACTGAAAATAGCCCACGTGGATGGTCCGCCAGGAAGAAAATCCTGCATTACCCGATTGCCTGAAAACCATGCTTTGATTGTACCGACTCCAAGACTATCAAATAGATGAACAGTATGCATGTAATAGTCCATGTAATCGAGTTGGTCGGAGATAGATGTATCTGTAGTTTTCAGCGTAGGATAACCCCACTCTCCCACTAGCATAGGCCCATTCTGAAGTTCAGCTTCCTTTACAAACCGCAGCATGGAAGGCCTAATCCATTGTTTCTTATTTTGATAAATATGAGGAGTGAATACCACATTTGGTCGATCAATTGACCGAGTAATCTCTGCGTATTGATTGTGATTTATTGCATCACCTTTATTCATAAAGATCGCCTGACAATACATCAATTTTCCCTCATCGATTTTCAGATACTCATCAATAATCTTTTGATAAATAGGAACAAGATGGTTATTGGTTAAATCTACATAGGAAATATCCATATCATGCTTTCTGGGTTCATTGACTAGGTCATAACCCTTTACAGCAACATTGTTTTTGTATCGATGCCAAATAGTTTTCCAAGCCTCCACATAGGTTTCCTGTTCACCACCTTTATTCAAATAAAAATCTTCCCAACTGAAGCCTTTTACACTGTAAACGGTCATTTTGAAAACGGTTTTGATCCCGTGGTTTTTCCCCAATTCAACCAAGCTATCCAACTTAAGCAAATATTCAGGTTTCAATTCACTGTCAGGGAAATTGCTGAGTTTGCCCAGCTCCAATCGGATCACTTGGTAATTGGCTCCCATTCGCACCATTCTCAAATAGTCATCTGGAGTATAAAAAAGCTCACCTGCGCCGTCATTTGTATTGACCACAAAACCTCTGGGGATGACATGCCTCCCATCTTCATCTCTTACAACATGAGTTGACTGAGCATTTGATTGGAAAGCAATAAAAATCAGTAGGGCTGTAACTTTCCAAAAATTCATGAAACTTAAAAACATTTTAGATTTCCTGTACTGCATAGTTCTGAAGGTTTTTCTGGGTTAATTATAAACCATGAAACTAGGCAGTAACTTCTCATTCAAAATCCAAAAAAAGGGTAAAATTGTCTGCAAAAAGTTCTAATCAGATCGTAGGGATACAGAGGTTGTGAGCCGCCAATTGTTCGTTACCGATTTTGGAAATGAAATTGCAATCCTTGCCGAGCGGGTAATCCAAAAATTCGAAAAAATCAACTATAAAACACACGCTTTCCGAGGAATTCCAAGCGGCAAACTTCGGATTTCAGCTGCCTCTACAGGCAAGTATGTTATACCCTATTTTTTATCAGGATTTATGGAAAAAAACACAGGTATTGACTTGGTGTTGGATGTTACCAATAAAAGCCGGGTGGATGAAAGCCTTAAAAACAATGAGATTGATTTCGCACTAGTCTCGGTAATTCCAGATAAGCTAAATATGGAAGAGGAATAATTGATCCGGCAGAAAAGCGGAAATACATATAGGATTTTCATCAAATCAGAATCACTTGTGACTTACGTATAGAGAATGCGCTTTGCTTTAGTCTCATACCCCCTTGTTCTGAAAAGTCACTTTTTCAAATTATATTGACCACAATTAAACAATCAAACCTATTTATGAACAACCTATTAAAATTGGCTCCTGCTTATTGCGCGCTATTTGCAATAGTATCATGCAGCAACCCCAGTCAAACAACTGAAAGCACTTCAGAAATTGAAGTACGTGATACTACTTCAAAGTATCTTTCCCAACCCTTAATTTCGGATCACTACACAGCAGATCCTTCTGCCCATGTTTTTGATGGTAAAATTTACATTTATCCGTCCCATGATGTAGAGTCAGATGTGCCTGAGGATGATCTGGGGGCACATTTCAATATGATGGATTACCATGTGTATTCCATGGATTCTCCAAATGGAGCAATCACCGACCATGGAAAAGTATTGGGGGCTGACGACATTCCTTGGGCTAAAAGACAACTTTGGGCCCCAGATGCAGCAGAGAAAAATGGTAAATACTACCTTTATTTTCCAGCAAAAGATGAAAAGGATATTTTCAAAATCGGCGTAGCTGTTGGAGACTCTCCAATTGGACCTTTCACTGCTCAACCTGAACCGATCAAAGGAAGTTACAGCATTGACCCTTCAGTATTCGAGGATTCAGATGGATCCTATTACATGTATTTCGGTGGAATTTGGGGAGGCCAATTGCAAAAGTATAGAAATAACAATTTTGAGGACAAAGGAACTGCTCCCACCGATGGGCTTCCAGCTGACGATGAACCTGCATTAGGCCCTATCATTGCGAAAATGAGCAATGATATGTTAGAGTTTGCAGAAACACCTAAGGAAATCAAGATTTTAGATGAAAATGGCAATCCTCTTTTGAATGGAGACAACGACAGAAGATTCTTCGAAGCTGCATGGATTCATAAGTACATGGATAAGTACTATTTATCGTATTCTACCGGTGACACTCACTTTATTGCTTATGCTACTGCTGATAATCCCTACGGACCATTTACTTACCAAGGAGTAGTCCTAAATCCAGTAGAAGGCTGGACAAATCACCATTCTATTGTAGAAGTAGACGGCAACTGGTTTATCTATTACCATGACACCCAACTTTCTGGTAAAACACATCTACGAAATATCAAAGTTGCCCCATTGAAGCACATGGAAGATGGTAGTATTCAGACGATCAGTCCCTTGAATTGAATAGCCTAAAACAACTATCAAACCCTTCATCCTATGAAAAAGGAGTCACCAAAAATGACTCCTTTTATTTTTTGGTAGGTCCCATTACTTTGTTCTCACAAACCAATTGGAATATTGATGAGAAAAACTACTACTTTATTAACCGCATTTCTCTTGACACTAAGTGTGGCAGGTTTTGCGCAGAAAAAGAGCAAAAAAAACACAAAAGATGAGCAAGTAGCTCAAAGTCAGCCCGCCAAACCCACTAAAAAAAGTCCATTTAAAAAGTATAGTGAAATCGTAACGGATGAAGCTATTTCAGATGACGGCTTGTTTATAATTCACAAAGTGGGAGAAAAAAGCTATTACGAAGTCCCATTTGATCTTTTCGAAAAGGACATGCTTTTAGTAAGTCGTATTTCAAAAATCGCTGACGGTTTAGGCGGTGGTTATACTACTGCGGGCTCAAAGTCAAATGAGCAAGTAATTCATTGGTCTAGAATTCAGAATAGCATCCTACTTCGATCCATTTCTTTTGATAATGTAGCTGCTGATTCACTTCCCATCAAGCTGTCTGTAGATGCAAATAATTACAATCCGATTTTAGCCTCATTCAAAATTGAAGGTTTTAATTCTGATTCTACAGCAGCTTTAATAGAAGTAACTGACCTATTCCTTTCAGATATCCCTGCATTAAGTGGATTATCTTCCTCCATGAGAAGAGAGTATCAAGTAAGGAATCTTGATAAAGAAAGAAGTTTCATAACTCGAATGGCTAGCTATCCGGAGAATATTGAAGTAAGACATGATATGACTTACAACGCTACTTCTCCTCCTTCAAACTCAAGTTCTGGTACAATTTCCATGGAAATGAGCCAGTCCATGTATTTACTTCCAGAAAAACCTATGCAAGCTAGACTTTATGATCAGCGTGTAGGATGGTTTACAGTTCGTCAAATTGATTATGGCTCCGAAGCATTGAAGTCCGATCAAAAAACTTACATCAGGAGATGGAGATTGGAACCAAAAGATCCTGAGGCATATGCAAGAGGCGAATTGGTAGAGCCTGTGAAACCAATTGTCTACTACCTAGATCCTGCCACTCCCACGAAATGGAGGAAATATTTCCGTCAAGGAATTGAAGATTGGCAGGTAGCCTTCGAAGCTGCTGGGTTTAAAAATGCGATCATCGCCAAGGATGCTCCCACTAAAGAAGAAGATCCGGATTGGAGTGCTGAAGATGCTAGGTATTCTACCGTGCGCTATGTTGCGACAACCACGCGAAATGCAATGGGTCCAAGTGTATCTGATCCTCGCTCTGGTGAAATCATAGAAAGTGATATCGTATGGTTTCACAACCACCTCCGTTCTTACAGAAATCGCTACATGCTAGAAACTGGTGCAGCAAATCCATCTGCGAGAACTTTGAATACCCAAGATGAAGAAATTGGTGAAATGATGAGAAGAGTAATTTCTCATGAAATTGGTCACGCTCTCGGGTTACCTCATAATATGAAAGCCTCCGCTGCTTACCCAACTGATTCTTTACGTTCGGCTTCATTTACACAAAAATGGGGTCTAGCGACTACCATAATGGATTACACACGCTATAACTATGTAGCACAACCGGGCGACGAAGGAGTTCGATGGGTACGAATGCTCGGACCATACGATAACTATGCGATCAACTGGGGTTATAGATACATACCTAATGCGGATTCTCCGGAAGCTGAAAAACCTATCCTGAATAGCTGGATAAGTGAAAAAGCTGGTGACCCTATGTACTTATTTGGACGCGGAAATTCTTTCGACCCAAGTGACCAAACAGAATCTGTAGGCGATGATCCTGTGAAAGCAAGTACCTATGGATTGGCAAATTTGAAAATTGTCGCTCCTAACTTGGCAAAATGGACAGCCACTTCCGGTGAAGGCTATGATGATCTAGAAGAATTATACGGAGAGTTAATCGGTGTTTGGAACCGGTTTGCAAACCATGTAATAACCAACATTGGCGGGGTTTATCAGGAATTAAAAACCACAGATCAAAGTGGGTATGTGTACACACCTATAGCTAAATCTGAGCAAGTAAAGGCAATGAAGTTTTTGAATGAGCATGTATTTACGACCCCTGACTGGTTGCTTCAAAAAGAAATACTCAATAACATAGGAGCCAGTGGTGCTGTAGCAGGAATAGGAAGCATGCAATCAAGGTTGCTTAGTAGCGTACTGAGAATGGATAGATTGGAGCGTTTAATTGAGAATGAAGCATTGAATGGTCCTTCTGTCTACACAATGACTCAAATGCTGGTTGACTTGAGGAAAGGCATATGGTCTGAGCTTTCTGGATCTCAGAATATTGATACTTTCCGCAGAAATCTTCAAAGAGCACATGTGGAGCGATTAGCTTCTTTGATGACTCAGGATGAGCGAAGCAGATCGGATGTCAGTGCTGCAGTTCGTGCAGAATTAAAGACTATCCAAACATCTGCTAGATCTGCAAGCACTAGATACAGTGCCGGCATAGTTCAAAATCACCTTCGTGATATTGATGCCCTGGTGGACTCAATACTTGATACTGAATAAGTTTACATGTAATTGCCCTTCTCAGTAAGGGCAATTACATATTTTTTGTTATCTCTATCTAGTAAGATTGCTGCCAGTTTGGTAAAAAAGTCAAGGACACTGACCTCATTGGCATTTACCATAAAATTATATACGATTATCCGCTAGGATTCCGGTCATCTTACACTTTTGCTTATTAGGTTGAAAGACCGCCTGATAGCTATTGGGAGACTGAAGACCGAAGTGGCCTCAGTTATGAATTTAAACTTTAACCAGCATTTTTTTGCCTCTTTACTGGTTGAAAATCGGATTTATATAAAAGTATATCAAGATTTTTTTGAATAATTCCATTTTAGTAGAAAGTTTTTAACTCCTTTATAATCAGTGTATTATAATAAACAGTAAATTTTCATATACCAAATACATTTTTATATGAAAAAGATTTTTAAAGTAGTAGCTTATTTGCTTGGAGTGGTTGTTGTTTTGATTGTTTGTGGAATTGCTTTTATCAATTTCACTTTCCCAAAAGTCAAGCCTGCACCAGAGCTAGCCATTAATCACAGTCCCGACCGAGTAGCTAGAGGAGCTTATCTTGCTAATCATGTGACGGTCTGTGTAGACTGCCATTCTACAAGGGACTTTTCCTTACTTTCTGGTCCAATCCAGCCTGGAACAATTGGATCAGGTGGAGACAGGTTCGATCAAAGTATGGGATTTCCAGGAGTATTCTATGCAAAAAATATTACTCCCTTCGGAATTTCTGATTACACAGATGGAGAGTTATACCGCCTCATCACCACAGGAGTGACTAATGAAGGCAGGGCGATGTTTCCCTTAATGCCATATCCTTTTTATGGCAAAATGGACCCTGAAGACATTTATGACATTATCGCTTATATCAGAAGTTTGGAGCCAATCGAAAATGAAATCCCAGACTCAAAGGCTGACTTCCCAGTAAATATCATTCTAAAAACAATCCCAAAAGACGCTGATCCTCAACCTAAGCCGGCAACGACTGACCAATTAGCCTATGGCAAATATCTAACAAATGTTGCGGCTTGCATGGAGTGTCATAGTCCTGTGGACGATCAAGGGACTATTCTTGCTGGAAAAGAATTCTCTGGAGGAAGGGAATTTGTTTTTCCCGATGGCTCAAAAGTCAGATCTGCTAATCTAACACAGGATCAACAAAGCGGTATTGGAAGCTGGTCTGAGGATATGTTTGTTGGTAAATTCAAGCAGTACCTGGATTCTGGATATCATTTGCCTAAAGTTCAGCCGGGAGAATTCAATACGATCATGCCTTGGGTGATGTATGCCGGAATGAAAGAAGCAGATTTGAAAGCTATCTATGCCTACCTAAAAACATTAGACCCTATTTCGAATCAAGTCGTAAAGTTCTCACCTCCAAGCGGGTCTTCCGAATAATTACCTATTTCAAAATTATTGAAACCTACCTCCTTTCTTACCGTAAATGAGGTAGGTTTTTCTTTTTAGATTGAATTTCCGATCTTTGCACACAGTATGAAATTACTCATCTCATCATTAATGCTCCTATTTTTCCTGACTGGTCAGATCAATCTGACTTTGGCAGCGCATTATTGTGGCGATGAGCTGAAAAGTACAGAGGTTTCTATTGCACCCGAAAAGACAGATTGTTGCGGAGCCAACCTAGCCCAGGATCCTGATTGCTGCACAGATGAATATGCATCATCAGATTCAGATGATTATTTTGGCAAAGCCCAATTCCAAGTTCATCTTTCTCCTGCTTTTATTTTGGCCTATGTGCTTACAATACCCGGCATTCAGGCGGAAGACACTCAAGTTTTCAACCCCAAATATCTTTTTCCAGATCTACCAGTTCCTGATCTGAATCTCCTTCATCAATCTTTCCTGATTTAAGATCTGCTTGACTTTTATTCGCCTTTGGCGAACTGTAATCTATTTACACACAAGTAATTCTTCATGAAGTCAGCATAACCTCTATAGGTTTTGCCAATTCTGTAGGATCACGAGATAACTTCAAATTCGTGAAATCAACAATTCTATTTATAACCTGCCTGGTTGCACCAGCTCTTTTATTTGCTCAAAGTAAAATAGAAGGAAAAGTACAATCAGCAGCTAACGAGCCTCTCATTGGGGCTAGCATCAAGCTTCTTGACAAAGAACAAGGTTCTATAACTGATTTGGAAGGCAACTTCAAATTAGAAAATATAGTACCAGCTGACCGTTTGGTTGTCACCTATATTGGCTACGAACCAGATACATTAGCTCCAGTTTTCAACCAAATAATGCTCATCACTCTTCAAGAAAGCGGTGAATCACTGGAAGGAGTGACTGTTCGTGCAAGATCCGAATCGGTGGTAGACGAAGCACCTTTTCTCAATATTCTGATTACAGAAAATGAGCTTCAGAAAGCAGCTTGCTGCAATCTCTCTGAGAGTTTTGAGACCAATGCTTCAGTAGATGTATCCTACGCAGATGCGGTGACCGGTACCAAAATGATCCAGATGATGGGCTTGGATGGCCGCTACGTCCTTATCAGCAGAGAAGGAATTCCGAATATCCGTGGTTTAAACTCCAGACTCGGAATGAATTTCGTACCTGGTACCTGGATTCAATCTATCGATGTGGGAAAAGGAGCAGGCTCAGTGATCAATGGCTACGAGTCGATGACTGGCCAGATTAATGTGGATCTTTTCAAGCCAGAATCCATGGATACTTGGTACCTCAATGGCTACCTGAATTCCTTTGGCAGAATGGAAATCAATGCAAATCATCAGATTCCCATTTCAGAGAAATGGAGCTCAGGTGTCATGTTTCATGCAAGTAATTTGAGCTCAGAAATCGACGGAAATGATGATGAATTTATGGATATCCCAAAAGCCAGGCAACTCAATTTCCTAAATCGGTACAAGTATGAAGGAGATAGACTGATGGCCCAGGTGGGCGTGAACCTATTTATGTCTGACAATGCCGGTGGACAAAAAGGTTTTGATTTCAATAGTGACCTTGCTACCAGTAGTATGTATGGCTATGAGATGGACACTAGAAAAGCTGAGATTTTTGGAAAACTAGGTATGATTTATCCTGAAAAACCTACTCAAAGTTGGGGTTTACAATACTCTCTTTCTTATCAGGACTTCAACGGAGGAGCAGGAAGAAGAATTTATGAAGGGATAGAAAAAACGGCCTACGCAAATTTCATTTATCAAAATGTCCTTGGTTCAAGCTTCCACCAGTATAAAACTGGGGCAAGTTTTCTATACGATGACTTTGAAGAAACCTTTGATTCCAACTCTCCAACTGGGCTGGATACGGCCATGTACAGAACAGAAAAAGTTCCTGGGCTTTTCTTCGAATATAATTACATCCCAAATGATCAAGTAACCATTGTAGCAGGATTAAGAACGGATTTTCATAATCTTTTTGGTACTTATTTCACTCCTAGAGTTCACGCGAGATGGGAATTTATTCCAAACTGGACTCTGAGAGGGTCTGTAGGAAAAGGATACCGTACGCCGAATGCTTTAATGGAAAACAGCTCGGTATGGATATCGGCAAGAGAATTGGTGTTCAATGCTGAATTGAAACCCGAAGAATCCTGGAATACAGGCGTAAGTGTAGCAGGTAGTTTTATGATCGATGATCGGCCACTGGGAATTGTTGCAGATTATTTTTACACAGA
The DNA here is from genome assembly GCF_900182815.1 of Algoriphagus winogradskyi. Lineage (GTDB taxonomy): Bacteria > Bacteroidota > Bacteroidia > Cytophagales > Cyclobacteriaceae > Algoriphagus > Algoriphagus winogradskyi. The sequence goes on from NZ_FXUA01000003.1 coordinate 310,380, forward strand.
CTTTATCAATCAACTGGTCTATGATCGAGATGTCAGTTCAGAACTACTTGTCATTAATAACCTGCATAGAGGTTCTTATGCCAATAGTTTCCAGATAGAAGCTAGCTATCCAATCACCGAAAGGCTCGAAGCAAAAGCTGCCTACAAGCATTATGAGATGATGATGACCACAAATGGAGTATTGCAGCAAATGCCACTTACTAGTCGTGACCGAGTATTTGCTAACTTATCTTATGCTACTTTGTATGACAAATGGAAAGCTGACATGACCGTGAACTGGAATGGTCCGATGCGTATTCCTAACACAAGTGAAAGCCCTGTGGAATTTCAGCAGCCAAATGAATCTCCTGATTTCTTTATGGTAAATGCTCAAATTAGCCGAGGGTTTCGCTGGGGTAGCATCTACCTAGGCGGAGAAAATATATTTAACTTCAAACAATCAAATCCAATCATAGATTCTGAAAATCCTTTTGGCTCAAATTTCGATGCATCCATGACTTGGGGGCCAATTGCAGGAAGAGTGATTTACACAGGAATCAGGTATAAAATCAACTAAGAAATCTTAAATATTAAACAGATGAAAAAATTAATCTTAACCTTCTTTATCGCTGCTTTTTCATTTGCGGCACAAGCGCAAGTAAAAACTATCGGCATCAAAACATCAGCTATATGCGAGATGTGTAAGGAAACGTTGGAAAAGGATTTAACCTTCGAAAAAGGAGTTAAGTCTGTGAACTTAGACTTGGAAACCAAGGTGCTGAACATTGCCTACCTGGATTCGAAGACAGACCCAGACAAGCTTAGAAAACGCATAACCATGGTCGGGTACAATGCAGACTCACTGAAGCGTGACCCAAAAGCATACGCTAAGCTTGACGAATGCTGTAAAGACGGCGCACATGATGACGACATACCTCATAAAAAAGATCATTAAATAATAGAAAGCTTCTCAGAAATGGGAAGCTTTTTTTTGTGGTTTTTAACCTCTCAAGTTCACGGAGGATCCTTGGAAGACTCAATAAGATATCACCCTTTCAGGGTTTTTGAAAAAATCTGTAAGGGTTAACTATCTAAAATCAATTCAACTCTTCGAGGTTGTTTATAAAACAACAATTTATTCTTAGACAAACTAAATACTCAAACCAGCACCAACTCAAACGGCCTAAACGCATCCAAAAGTGGATCAGAAGGATCAAGCTCTGTAACTAAAGTATGTACTGCACTCATATCACATGTCTTGTATTTTTGCACGGAATGTAGCTTATCGGAAACCGTCAAAATCACTGTCTTTTTTGCCGCTCGGATCATCGCTTGCTTCACTTGAATCACTTCCCAGTCAAATTCTGTCAACCCAAACTTAGCATCCAAATAGCCTGTACCCAGGATACACAGATCAACGCGAAGTTGAGAAAGCGCATTTACGACGGTCCCTCCCACTGCGAATTTGGCATCGTGCAAAAGTTTGCCACCAAGAAATATCACCTCTACATTTTCATGATCGAGCAAAGCCATTGCTACGTGCAAACTTGGCGTAAATACAGTTAAGTCCAGCTTTTTAGGAATAAGCTTAGCAACTTCCATATTAGTCGTTCCTCCACTCATGAGGATCACTTGCCCATCAGAGAGTAATGAGATAGTCTTTTCTGCAATGGATATTTTCTTAGACTTCAAATAGATATTTCCATCGTCTTTGGTGAACGTCATAAACCCAAAGGAAGTCGCCCCACCATGGACTTTCTTTAGCTTTTTCTCATTGTCTAACTCCTTCACATCCCGCCTTACGGTATCTATTGATACATTCAAAGATTCTGATAAGTCATTGAGTAAAACTCTATGATGAAGATGGACTTGATCCAAAATATACTTCTGTCGTTCTTCTTTGAGCATGGAATAATAGTGTTTAGTTTGGGAAAGTAAGAAAAACAGCAAAAACTTGCAAAATTATTCATGAGTTGAAAAATCCAGCAAAAAATTGCGCTCATTCCTTGCCTATCCTCCAAATTTCTGGGTAGTTTAGCTGTGAAAAGCAATATTACCCCACCTTGAATTCGCGCACAAAATCCTATACAAAACCATGAATATCAATTCATTAAATACGATTTTCATTCTAACCGCAATCTGTATTCTTTCACTTTTTCAGATTTCCTGCAGCCCAAAACCCACCTTCCGAATTATAGAAAAACCAATCACATGGAATCAAGATCGGGAAGAACTTTCATTGAAATACCTCAAAGATCGTCATGGGCTAGATCAAGAAACTGCTTCCATTGACCCCAAAATGGTGGTATTTCACTGGACTGCTATTGATAATATCGAAGTGACATTTGATGTATTTGATGCCCCAACATTAGCCGGAAGAGCAGATCTGACTGGCGCGAGTAACTTAAATGTTTCCAGTCAGTTTCTCATTGATCGCGACGGCACGATTTTTAGGCTATTGCCGGACACTACATTTGCCAGACACACAATTGGTCTGAATTACCTTGCGATTGGTGTAGAAAATATTGGAGGTGATGATATGCCACTGACTAAAAAGCAGCTGAAAGCCAACGAAGACTTGATCAGATATCTGGAAAGAAAATATGCCATTGAATACGTCATTGGACATCATGAATACCAAAACTTCCAGTCTACAGATCTTTGGAAAGAAGCAGATCCAGACTATCGCACGGTAAAAACCGATCCAGGAGAAAGCTTTATGAAGAAACTCCGAAAAAATCTGGAAGATTTAAATTTGAAACCTGTACCAACGCTCTGATTACCCATTTATGAAATCGAGCAAAGCTCAAGCGTCACAATGTGGAATGCATCTAAATCCTGTGAGATTCCATGTGCCCACCGAAAAAAATTATTATCACATGAAATTCCTTTCTAGGCATCTCTTTCTCATTTTGGCATTTGGCCTCCTATTTTCTGCCTGTAAAACACAAAAACCTGCTTCGTCTGGAACAAGACCCACAGGCACCATAGGCAATTCACCGAACACTCCAACAAGTGGGGCGAGTCTCCCTGAAAAGCCCCTAACTATGGCCCCAGTTGCTTTGCAGCCACTTACTTATCAAATGCAGGAAATGCCGCGGGAATTTCGTGGAGTGTGGATCGCGACCGTGGCAAATATCGATTGGCCTATTTCTCCGGATGATGCCTACACCAAGCAAAAGCAGGATTTCATCAACTTATTGGATTATTACAAAAACCTTAATTTTAACGCAGTAATCGTTCAAGTTAGAACTGCAGGCGATGCTTTTTACCCAAGTAATCTAGCTCCTTGGTCTAAATACCTGACAGGAAAACAAGGGAAAGCCCCTAACACTTCGGAAAACCCATTGACTTGGATGATTCAGGAAGCTCACGCAAGAGGACTGGAATTCCATGCATGGCTCAATCCTTACCGGGCCACAATGAATCTAAACACGGCAGACCTTAGCCCAGACCACGATTATAATTTGCACCGTGACTGGATGCTGAAATACGACACTAAGTATTATTACAATCCTGGTTTGCCTGAGGTGAAGGCTCATTTATTAGCAGTGATTAAGGAAATTGTAGATAACTATGACATCGATGCCATTCACTTTGATGACTATTTCTATCCCTATAAAGTTGCTAAGTTGGATTTCCCGGATAAAGTCACCTATGACAAATACAAAAAGCCTGGCCAATCACAGGATAATTGGAGACGAGACAACGTCAACCAATTGATTTTGGCACTGAACCAAACCATCAAGCAAAGTAAACCTTGGGTGCAGTTTGGCATTTCCCCATTTGGTGTTTGGAGAAATCAAGACAAAGATCCCAAAGGTTCACCAACCCGTGCTGGACAAACCAATTATGATGATCTCTATGCAGATGTCTTACTTTGGATGAAAAATGGCTGGGTAGATTACATGATTCCTCAACTCTATTGGAGCATGGATCATAAGCTGGCTTCACACAGAATCCTAAATGACTGGTGGGCGAAAAACCATTATAACACCAATATTTACATAGGAAATGGCCCATACAAAATCCGGGATGACTCCGACGCTGCGTGGGACAACCCTCGTGAGATAAACAATCAAATTTCATACACTCGTACGCTTCCAACTATTCAGGGAAATGCTTTTTTCTCGGCAAAGTCCATGAAAATCAAAAATCAGGATGTTGCTCAATTGCTGAAAAGTGAGTTGTATAACGAGCCTACTTTGCCTCCGTCATTCCAACCTAAAAGTCCATCAATCATAGATACACCGGTTGTGTTTAGTGTAGAGGCCAATTCAGAAATGACAACTATTCGCATGGCAAACCCACTTGACCCTGCAATTCGCTATGCATTGATCCAAGGTGCAAACGATCTAAATAAGCTAGCTGATTCAGAAATTCACCCTGTCTGGGTAGGTGGAATGCGAGCTAGAACTTTGGAAGTGAAAAGTTTGAACACGGAATACCTAGCCATTCGATGGATAGACCATTACGGTAGAATCGTCCAAACACAAGTTTACCAAATCCCCTAAATCACTCCTTATGAAAGACATGCTTGTCCGATTGATCGGTTTGCCGGATGTTTCTCTTGAAGAAGCACGCCTGTTGAAAAAGGAGAAAGTTGTCTTTCGCAGAGCAATAGCGCCCGAGAAACACTTAGTGAGCGATTGGGTATTGGAGCATTTCGGAGAATATTGGCAGTCAGAAGTAGAAGTAGCTTTTAGCAGACAGCCTATCTCATGCTGGCTTGCGCAAAGAGGAAATGAAATCCTGGGATTTGCCTGCTATGAGAGCACAGCAAAAAACTTTTTTGGACCAACTGGCACTCTGGAATCTGAGCGAGGAAAAGGAATTGGTAAAATTCTCCTCATAAAATCACTGGAATCCATGAGAGAAATAGGCTATGCATATGCTATCATTGGGGGTGTCGGACCGGCAGAATTTTACGAAAAGACAGTTAACGCGAAAATAATAGATGGATCTGAAGTAAGTATTTACGAAAATCTGATCCGCAAATCATGAGCAAATCCACTCAAAGAACTCCATGGGTCTGGATTCCTTCACTTTACATGACTGAAGGAATTCCGTATATCGTCATCATCGTCGTATCGGTAATTATGTACAAAAAGCTCGGTGTCTCCAATTCTGATATCGGATTGTACACCAGTTTACTTTACTTGCCATGGGTGATCAAACCTATCTGGAGCCCGATTGTAGATCTTATTGGCACCAAAAGGAAATGGTTTCTAAGCATGCAACTAGTTCTTGCCCTAGTATTTTTGGGAGTTGGACTGACTACTGCTGGCAGCAATTTCTTTTTTATGACACTGGCATTTTTCTGGATGGGAGCTTTTGCTTCTGCCACGAATGACATTGCCTCAGACGGAATGTATCTCATCGCTCTAAAACCTGAGCAGCAGTCTTTCTTTGTGGGTTTACGAGGAACATTCTATCGCATTGGAATGATTACAGGGCAAGGTCTGATAGTCATGGTCGCCGGATATTTGGAAACTTCATTGGGAGATAATACTAAGGCATGGTCCTTTACTATGATCATCGTGGCAGTTTTGATGATTATTCTAACCGCGATCAATTATTTCTCTACTCCAAAAGTAGAAGAAGAATCCAAAGAGAAAACTACTCAGGAAGCTAGCTTTGGAAAAGTATTTACCACCTTTTTCACCAAGAAAAACATAGGACTCTCGCTGGCTTTTGTCCTTCTCTATAGACTCGGAGAGTCTCAGTTGGTGAAAATGGCTTCTCCGTTTTTACTAGATGTCAAAGAAAAAGGAGGATTGGCCTTAAGCACTTCTGCAGTGGGATTTATGTACGGAACTATCGGAGTGATCGCTTTGCTACTTGGGGGAATTCTTGGCGGAATAGCCATTTCCAGAGATGGGTTGGGCAAGTGGATGATCCCGATGGCCCTTTCACTTAACCTTCCAAATCTACTCTACATAGCCTTGGCATATTTTCAACCTGAGAATATATTCTTTGCTGGAACGGTCGTGGTCGTTGAGCAATTTGGTTATGGTTTTGGGTTCGCTGCCTATATGATATTTCTGATTTATTTAGCCGAAGGCCTCTTCAAAACTTCCCATTATGCATTAGCGACCGGCTTTATGGCAATGGGAATGATGTTTCCAGGAATGCTTTCCGGCTACATTCAAGAATGGCTGGGCTACACTGGATTCTTTGTCTGGGTGGGAATTGCGATGATCCCAGCGCTAGCCATCGCTGCAAGTGTGAAGTATCCAAAGGAGTTTGGGAAGAAACTAGAGTGATTTCGGAATTCGGATTTACGATTTACGAGACTCATAGGCACTTCAGTCAAAACCTCTATTTCTAACTCTTCGACTTAGCTCAGAGTGACTTCAAGAAGATAACTGGCTACTAAGAATAATTTTGCAATCTTTCAATTTTCAAATCTTTCAATGAATTTCCACCAAAAAATCGCCCAATGCTTCTCTCCTGCTGCATTTATTCATGACACAGAGGAAAATTACCAAGCAATTGAAAAACTGATTCTTGATCAGGAAATCGGCGGATTGACATTTTTCCATAGCAGACATTCGGCTGCTGCAAATTTCGAAAAGCGGGCGGAAGTATTGGATGTCAGTGGCACTTTGGAGAAAATGATTGGGCTGATCAACCGCTATCAAGCCATATCAAAAACACCTTTACTAATCAGCATTGACGGAGAATATGGTCTGGCAATGCGAATAGAGAAAACTCCTCAATATCCTTTTGCGATTACTCTTGGAGCTATCACCGAAAATGCATCAGAACTACTAGAGGAGGTTGGCTTTAGAATTGGTCTGGACATGAAAAAGGCTGGAATTCACCTAAACTTAGCTCCTTGCTCCGATGTAAATACCAATCCAAACAATCCGGTGATTGGCTACAGATCCTTTGGCACAGATCCCCAAAAAGTAGCTGAGCTATCACTAGCAATGTATCAAGGAATGAAAAAGGCTGGAATTGGAGCTTGTCTGAAACATTTCCCAGGACATGGAGATACGCAAACGGATTCTCATTTAGGCCTTCCAGTCATTTTGAAGACAAAGGAAGAACTGGAAAAAGAAGAACTAATACCTTTTCAACATGGAATAGATCAAGGTGTAGAAATGATCATGGTTGGGCATCTGGCGGCGCCGGCATTGTCTGGAGGAAAGGAAATCGCCGCAAGTATCTCTCGTGAGGTCATTACTGATTTACTAAAAGTCGAGATGGGATTTGATGGAATCGTCATCTCTGATGCACTTAATATGAAAGCAGTTGCTGACTTGTTTCCAGAGCCTGGCCAACTCGAATGGGAAGCCTTCCATGCAGGCAATGATATTTTATGTTTTTCGGATCACGTGAAAGAAGGAATTGAGCAGATTTCTAAAAATGCCTCTGAGGAAGAAATTGAAGAGGTATTTAAGAAAATATGGACGCTTAAAAAGCAGTTGGGAGTGTTTGATTTTAAGTCTTTAGATCTTCCTAAGTTCGATTGGGAAAGTCATTCAGCATTACAATCCCAGCTTGCAATAGAATACGTTTCTCTTGTATCTGGGAAAATTGATTCTGAAGAACTGAGGAAATTGGCAAGTGAAGGTAAACTTGCTCTTCAGAGTTTCTACGAAAAAGAGGAATCAGTTTTCTCAAAAAAGCTTAATCAAAAATTTGCTACAGATTTAATTAAAATTTCGCTTGAAAAAGCTGAAAAAGTAATCATTTCTCTTTTTGTCCCCTCCCACAAACCACTGAATCAGTTTGGAGTGGAGGAAGACATTTTGGCTGAAATCAAAAACCTAGCTCAAACCAAGTCATGCATTTTGGTTCATTTTGGAAATCCTTTGGCGCTAAAACATCTTGGAAATCTTACTGATTTTGAAGCTGTGATTTGTGGCTATCAAAGTTTTGAGGAAGCTCAGGAGGTTGCTAGTAAAATTTTCTGAAAGGTTTTTTAAACCGCAAAGTGCACTGAGCTATTGCGGAGATTCGCAGGGATACTTATATCCAAGATTATTCAAGACTCTTTGCTTTCAAACTGGTATCCTGCTTCAGGGGAAGCAGGACAACTATAATGCCTCTGTGGTAAAAACAAAAAAAAGCCGGCTCCCTTTCGGAAAACCGGCTCTAAAGAAATCATCACGCATTTGTCGCTGGGTTAATCAGCTCCATCTACATTCTGACTTCTTATACTTAAATATTTTCGATATCTATTTCAGTCTTCACCAAAACGGCATCTTCTCGTTGATCTTTCGTCTTGCCTAAGGTTTTATCAGCAAAATCCTTCAAAGAGTTGTTCTCTCCATTGTCATTCTGATTTTCAAACATTGACATGGAATCATTTAGCAGTTCTAATTGAAAATCAATAAAAGCTTCATCAAACTCTTCTCCTGACAACATTTCCAATTCATCAAATTTAGCCTGCATAGCACTGGAAATTTCTGATGAAATTTCTACATCCGTATCCGCAAGAAGTCCTTCTAGCTCTGTTATACTTTCTGTATTTTCAGTAGTTAGCATAGTACCATATTCTAGCACAGAATCGTCTTCTCCATTATCGAGAGCCAATTGACCAAAATCGATTTGGGCATTTAGGTACTGAGAAGAAGACATAGCGAAGTTTCTGTCCTGCTGATTATAGGTATTCAGAATCGGATCATCCTCATCATCTTCGCATGATGTCATTCCGACTAGACAAAATGCGGAAAGCATAACAGCACCGGTAATTCTTGCTTTTCGGCTAAAGGTGTTCGTTGCGGGTTGGTTTACATTAGTTGTTCTCATAAGAAAATTAGTTGGTTTAGTGTTCTCCCAGTATTCTTACAAGTACCATTCCTATGGCTTAACAGCCATTTAAGAGCCATTTGCAGTATTTACGCTGTGTAATGCTTACTCAGTCTGTTGAAAGTTTTACGCTTTTAGGTCTAAAAATCTATTATTGTTCTACGAGTTCCCATATTTCATAAGGATAATAATCCAGCTCCTCTTTTTGATTGACCACCTTCACTAGAACCCTGTTATTTGGCAAAGTCATTTCAATAAGTCCTGAAGGTATAGTCAACTCTCCAGGTAGCTGTACTCCATTTTTAAAAAGTATTACTCTTTGAAACTCCGGATCGTTCATCCAAAATGTCTTCCCCTCACTTTTCCTCAGTTCATTCGCTGCTTCTGAAATCTCCTTTACATAGATCAGTCCTAATAATTCGGAGTCAAATTTTAGAATTTTTTGGTTTCTAGAAAAAAGCGGTGATTTATTTGAAAGACCCAAATTTGCCTCTTTAAGCGGAATATCCTCCAAAGCCTTAAAAAACTCATGTTTGACCGGGATTCTTTGAATCACATTCCAATTAATGGGATTGTAAACAGTGATTTCATTATCTATGGAAGTAGTGAAATACAAATTGCTATTCTTCGAATCAATTATAAATATTGGATTAATACTCACAGGAAACACCTCGTCTTCGATCCCTTCAAATACTTTTCTGCTAGATAGTGGGATTACGGATTGGATTGTTTGACTACCAGCATTATAGTATTCAATCATGTCCATCTTCTTCGGGACATCATTAAACCCCCTATTATTTAAGTTAGTCCCATTTACTATAAATGAAACATCATTCCCTCTTGTCAAAGGAACAAACTTAGACCTTGGCCCAGAATAAACAACTATAGTTGTTTTAGGCTCAAATCTCACTTTACTTAACCTAATGAATTGGGTATCATATTTCACAAGTTCGAGTGAAGTCTGAACAAAGACATTTCCATCAGGAGAAAATCCCATGGCCAATGCAGATGATAGATAATCTTCCGGCCCCTCTCCATCCCTTTTTTGACTATTTAGTATTTTCCCATTACCATCAAAAACAGCCAACTCTACACCCTCAGATCTTTTATCAATAAAGCCTAAATAAATATCTCGCTTGGGATCATAATCCCTTATTCCAACTTCAGCAAGGCTCTCTACACGGATTTCTTTAACTTTTTTGAACGTGTATTCCTGAGCAGAAAGAGTGGATGATAAAAAAGTGGCACAAAAGAAAAGCGAAGTTTTAATAAGAAAGATTTTCATGGGTTTATGTGATTGAAAATCAATCTAATAAAATAGTTCTAAAAAACAGGGCGTAAACTCAAACTTATTTCTCAACTCCAAATCTATACACGATCTCATGCACGTACTTCTTGCCTGGAGCTAAGTTGGCCGACGGAAAGCTTGGCTTATTAGGACTATCTGGCCATGATTCTGGCTCCAGACAAAGTGCCCAATGTGGCTGGTATGTCTTGCCGTCAGCTCCAGCAAAGTTCCTTACATGATTAGCGGTGTAAAGTTGTACTCCTGGAGCAGTTGAATAGACGGACATCACCCGCCCGCTTTCGGGATGCTTGACAATCGCTATCTTCTTGAGTTCAGAAGAATTTTCTCTCTTCGTCACATAATTATGATCGAAACCTTCACCCAAAGCATCCAACTGAGTTCCTAGATTTTTCGGAGTTTGAAAATCAAAAGGAGTTCCGGCAACTGGTTTTATTTCCCCGGTAGGAATTTGTCCTGGACCTGTTGGTGTAATTGCATCAGCAAAAATCTGCAACTCATGGTCGCGAACATCTCCATTGATTCCGTTGAGATTGAAATAGGAATGATTGGTCAAATTCACGACAGTTTTCTTATCGGTAGTTGATTCAAAAAGGAGCCTCAATTCATTATTGCTCGTGAGTTCCATCCAAAGTGTGGTTGTTAAATTCCCAGGAAAGCCTTCTTCCCCATCCACACTAGTGTAGACCATTTTCACTCCTACAGCACCTTGCTTTTTGTAGATCTCCGGCTTCCATACTTTAACTCCAAAGCCTTTTGCTCCACCATGAAGTGAGTTCTCTCCATTATTTTTGGTGATTTGGAAAGTCTCACCATCCAATGTGAAAGAAGCACCCCCAATTCTATTTGCGTATCTACCAACTGCCGCACCTAAATAGGGACCATTCTTGGTGAAATAATCTGGAACATCCTCAAGAGCCAGGACAATATTCTCAAGCTTTCCTTCTTTATCAGGAGTAAGTATTCTAGTAATTATCCCACCGAAATTGGTCAATTCGACCTGAATGGTACCATTTTCAAGTAGGTAGCGAAAAACATCTTGTCCTTCCCATGTATCCACTTTTTCGCCTTTGATAGTTAGGCTAACTTCTTCTTGTATCACAGTCATCTTGGTTTGAGCTATGCCGGCTGAGCTTGAAATAATAAAAAGTATAAATACTAATTTGAATTTGAGGTTCATAGGTGTTTGGATTGGAAAATTGGAAAATTTCGGATTGAGGTACTATTAGATCTCGTAGTTCGTAATCCAAAAATGCTCATCACCTTTTGTGATTTTCCTCAATTTTATTCAGTTGCTCTTTAATCTCATCTCTATCATAAACCTTCCCTTCATTACGACCATAATGGGGTTTTTCAAGGTGGCTAGGTCTTCCAATCGATTTCCCTGTACCAATACAAAATCAGCTGATGCTCCAGCTTTAATCACACCCCACTCTTCTTCTTCTCCAAAATATCTTGCAGGATTCACTGAACCCGATTTTAGTATTTCAGTATTGGACATACCTGCTTTGGAAATTAACTCTATCTCATAATGTATGGAAAAGCCAGGAACATTAAGAAAAGTATTTTTTTCATAAAACTGTGAATCAAATAGATATCTCAATTTCGCTTTTATCCAGCCCCAAAACAATCCATTAGGAAAATAGTAAACTTATCGGGTTGGGTCAATTCCCTCGCACGTACTATTCATCCTTAGGTAGAACTTCCAAATACTTAAAAGCCTCCGAAAGCATTTCTTCTACACTTTGAGCAATATTCAGTTTCAATCCATAATCAGGCTCCTCCCATGTGGCAACTTGTGAATCCAACATAGTGGCTTTCATGTAATGATTTTTGCGGGCAAGCATACGCTCCCAGATCAAATCACGCTCACCTTTGAGGTGGATCCAACGCACATCATCCTGAACTTTCAGCATCTGTCGGTAACTTTCTTTTAATGCCGAACAAGCTAAAACTGCACCGCCAGTCTTCTCATGGGCGACCAAAATGTCAGCGAGAGCTTGTAGCCAAGGCATTCTATCCTCATCGTTTAATGGAAAGCCCAGACTCATTTTCTCGATATTTTCTTTTGGGTGAAAATTATCAGCATCAAAAAATGGTAATTCAAACTTATCGGCGATCCCTGACCCTATAGTCGTTTTCCCTGTTCCTGAGACTCCAGTGACGATAATTAGCATAAATGAAAGATAAGGAAATAATGAAATAATTTTAAGTTTCGCTGCCTCCGAGCTCATGATGGAGGATAAAATCAAGCATTTGAGATATTTAGATATTCACTGTAAAGAAAACTGTAAGTAAAAGAAAGTTCAAGGTCATGTCTCCAAAAATAAAACTTTTATAAAATTTTTGTAAAAGATCGTTTTATTAAAAAACATTTTTTAGATTTGTTTAGATAAGGGAGCCGAGGAAAAAACATTCAGGTGACAAGTTTAAATTTAGAGATTCTTAAGAACTGAATTTACCGAACTATCTGAAAGACACGATCCACTCGGCACTTTACTACTTGAATATAAAAATAGTCTTTATAAATAAACCTGTTCAAACAGTATGCTTAGTAAGTATCCACTTTCAGATGTAGAAAAAAGTTTTCTTCAGGAATCTGGTGTAGAGAAAATCAGCACCCTTATTCCCTACCTTCAAGTTGATAATTTCCCTAAACTTGGCTTGCTAACTGCTTGTCGATTTTTGGAATGGGCAGCAGCAAATCCAGAAGGAGTTATCAGTTTACCAACTGGGAAGACACCGGAATTTTTTATTAAATGGACACAGTTTCTACTGGAAAACTGGGACAATAAAAAAGGAAAAGATATAAGAGAAAAGTACGGATTAGGGAACACCAAAAAGCCCGTATTGAAAGATCTTACCTTTGTTCAGATTGATGAGTTTTACCCTATCTCTGCCAAGCAAAACAATAGCTTTTTCGATTACGTCAACAAGTTTTATATCCAAGGATTCGGACTTTCTAAGGAAAAAGCCATTCTAATCAACTCTGATGAGATTCCTTTGGCTAATGGCCTTCACTTCAGCGCTGTTTTCCCAGATCTGAAAGTTGACCTTTCGCTGAGATTCAGAGATCCAAAGAATGATCTTGAGAAATTGCAGCAGGAATCAATCTACATGATTGATCAATGGTGTGGTGAGTACGAACAAAAAATTAGAGATGCAGGCGGAATAGGTTTCTTCCTAGGAGGCATCGGCCCTGATGGGCACATTGCATTTAATACGAGAGGATCACATTTATTCTCGGTTACTCGTTTAACAGAAACTAATTTTGAAACACAAGCTGTAGCTGCAGGCGACCTTGGCGGAATTGAAATTTCTTCTAATAGACTTGTGATTACCATTGGATTAGATACAATTGTATACAATCCAGATGCTGTAGCAATTATCATAGCTGCTGGTGAGGCAAAGGCAGGAATCGTTAAAGATTCTCTTGAAACTCCAATGAATAATGTTTTCCCTGGAACTGTTCTTCAGAAGCTTAAAAATGGCCGATTCTATGTTACCAAGGGAGCGGGCGTAAAACTCACTGACTCAATAGATGCTTATTACCAGAAAGGTGAGTGGACATGGGAAAAGACAGAAAGATCCGTAATTGACCTTTGTAAGAAGCTTGGCAAGTATGGCCATAGAATAAAATTAACAGATCTAAAGGCTGACAAATACACCAAACTAATCCCTGATCTATCTGAGGAAACTGTAAGTCAGGTAATGAAGAGTATCGAGAACAAGCTTTCTAAAGGACTGGAACAAGAAAGTAACGAAGTGCTTCTCCATACTGGCCCGCACCATGATGATATTTCACTAGGGATTTTACCGCACATTACCAATCAGCTCCATGAGCCAAGTAACGAAGCACACTTCTCCGTATTGACATCAGGCTTTACTGCAGTTACCAATACATTTGTAATCGAAACGCTACAATCCACCAAAAAACTTCTTGATAATGGCCAGATTCAGATGGTTAATTTTGAAGATTTCTTTGAAGTCGGATATAGCCTAAAAACTGACAAGGATGTCTACCACTACTTAACAAATGTAGCTTCAGAAAAAGCAGATCAACGTTTGAGAGGACTTTGTCACAGAGTAGTAAGAGCGTTGGTGATAGTTTATGAAATTAAGAATAAGACACAGCTACGCGAGACAATCAACGATGTAATCAGCATTCTGAAAAATAGCTATGACGGGGAGAAAAACTCCGCTAAAGTGCAAAAGCTAAAAGGGATGATACGAGAGTTTGAAGAGGAGCTTGTCTGGGCGCACTTTGGAGTACAGGTGAAAAATGTACACCACTTGAGACTTGGTTTTTATACAGGAGATATTTTCACTGAACAGCCAGATAAAGATCGCGACGTAGAACCGATCGTGGAAATGTTTAGAAAAGTTAATCCTACAAAGATTAGTTTAACGCTTGATCCAGAAGGATCAGGTCCTGACACTCACTATAAAGTACTTCAGGCAACTGCGGCTGCTGTGAAAAAGTGGGGTGAAGAGAAGGACATCAGCGACTTAAGAATCATTGGCTATAGAAACGTATGGTTCAAATTTGAACCACACGAAGCTAACGTGATTGTCCCTGTTTCACTTGGTGATATGTCTGTAATGGAGGATTCATTTGCCAATTGCTACCTTAGCCAAGTAAATGCTTCTTTCCCTAGCTACTCACATAATGGTAAATTCAGTACCGTTGCTAAGCGTATCTGGGTAGATCAATTAGACGCAATTCAACTCCTTTTAGGTAAGAATTACTTCTATCAGCACGAACGTGCACAAGTAAGAGCTAGCCATGGATTAATTTTCTTCCGAGATATGAATGTGGAAGAATTCTTGGCTACTGCGAGAGAATTAGAAAAATCAATTGAAGGAATGCTTTAATTGTGAATACAGCAAAAGCTGTGGTTGTTTTGTAAGTATTACATTCACAGCTTTTGTATTAAACCTATCAACCTTATTATTTGTAGCGAATGGAAAAAGCCATTTTAGGATTAGATATTGGAGGCACCGGAATCAAAGGTGGTGTGCTAATTAACGGACATCTAGAAGACATCCGTTCCATTGCTACACCTGCTAGAGAAAATAAAGAATTCATTCTTGAAACCATCGCAGAATTCATTGAAACCTATTTGGAATATGACTTAATAGGTATCGGTATTGGAATTCCTGGATTAGTAGATGTGCGTGAAGGTATCGTTTTAGGGCTCTCAAATATCCCTGCATTTCAGCATGTAGAATTAAAGAAGTTTCTAACAAATCGTTTTGGAAAGCCCGTTTTTATTAACAATGATGCAAATTGCTTTGCTTCGGGAGTACATAAATTTGGCGTAGGCCAAAGGTTTAACCATTTAGTAGGACTTACCCTAGGTACGGGTATTGGCGGTGGCATTGTCATTAACGGACATTTGTATAGCGGAGTAAATTCTGCTGCTGGTGAATGGTGTAGCTCGACTTATTTAGATAAAGATTTCGAGCATTATTGCAGTGGAAAATTCTTTGAAAGATTTTACAATAAAAAGCCAAAGGCCTTAGCAAAATTGGCTCTAGCTGGTGATCCAGTCGCTTTAAAAGCTTTTGATGAATATGGTCACCATTTAGGAGAACTCATCAAGCATATCTTATATGCATTAGCTCCAGAAGCGGTCATATTGGGGGGTTCTATTAGAAAAACCTATCCACTGTTTAAGAAATCCCTCTTTAAATCCATTTCAACCTTCAACTACCCTACAGTGATCGAAAGATTTGAGATTTTACTATCTGAAATGGATGAGACTGCTATTCACGGTGCAGTAGCTTTGGTCGAATTAGAAAATGAAAACGAGGTAGTAAATAATTAGATATAAATTGGTTTATAGTTGTAGAAAGGTGGCTTTTTAACAAAAGCCACTTTTTTTGTGCATTGTTGCCTCTTAACCGCACTGGTCACAGGGGTAACACCAAGAGCACAACTTATCGATTTTAAACCTTTATAAACTTTGCTACCCTGAGGTTAAGAACATACCAAAAACTAGCTTTTCAACTGCCTTGACCATTGAACTTGTTCATTACATTGAACGTTTCTTTAGCCTATTTTAAATTCTTGGATTTCAGATTTAAGGCTTTCAAAGTGTTTTTTCAAACTTTCAAAGTCGCCTGCTTCCACCAACTTTTTATCCATCAATGCTCCCCCCATTCCTACTCCGAAAGCTCCCGCCGCAAACCATGATTTGATATTTGACTTAGAGACTCCCCCTGTAGGTAAAAGTTTGACCTGATCAAGCGGCCCAAGAACATCTTTTATAAACTCCACTCCAAGCTTAGTCGCAGGAAAAACCTTAACTGCAGAAGCTCCCAACGACCATGCTTTGTAAATTTCTGTTGGGGAAAATGCCCCTGGGAAAATCGGTATATTCTCATCTGCAGCATGTTGAATGACAGTTTCATCTAGGATAGGCGTGACAATAAACTGTGCTCCTGCATCAATAGCTTCTCTTAGATCTGCTAGATTACAAACCGTACCTGCGCCGATATTTAATGATGGAAAGTCATTTCTCAAGGTAGAAATAATGGAAGCTGCGCCAGCTGTGTTCATCGTGACTTCAAGGGTAGTCAGCCCCGCATCTTCATATGCTTTAGCAATTTTCAGAACCACTTCAAGAGACTGTCCTCTTATGATCCCTACAATTGGCGCGGCTTTAAACCGTTTCCAAAAGAGTGAAGTTGAAGTTTCCATTTTAATTTGATTGGGTTATTTATCGATAGCATATTAAAAACACAAGGTAATGCCTGCTTTCTAAACTTCAAGTAATATCGAAGCAGATCAGCCCGGAGAAAAAAAAACTCCCCAGCAACAACTTCGACTTTACTACACGAAAAACCCCGATCCTTTATAAGAATCGGGGTTTACTTGATTTTCCTTATCAACCGTGGTTTGTGTCCTCACAAACCACAGATTTCTCTATTTCGAAAGTGGCTTTTCCCGCTGCATTTCCACCATATCCACAGGAGGTGGAGTATTATCGCCTAGCAGGTGCTGCACAAAGTAGTCTCCCATTTTCCAGAAGAAATACTCCGTCATATCTCCGTAGCCATGTCTCTGATCCGGCAAAACAACCAACTCAAACCGCTTCCCAGCTTTGATCAAGGCATTTGCCATTCTAGTGGTATTCGTAGGATGCACGTTATTATCAGTACTTCCATGAGAAAGCATCAGATGACCTTTTAGGTTCTTAGCCAAGTCAGGATTTTTGTCAATCTGATAAATGAATGTGGTGTCACCCTTGGCATTGATCTGCTCTTTTACCCCGTGATGCTTCTCAGACCACCAGCGGTTGTAAACGCTATTGTCATGATTTCCTGCTGAGGAAACCGCTACTTTGAAGAAATCTGGATAAACCAACATCGCAGCTGTGGACATAAATCCTCCACCTGAATGCCCGTGAATTCCAACCTTAGATCTATCGATGAAATCGTATCGATCTGCTAATTGCTCTACCGCAGCTTTTTTATCCGCCAAACCATAATCTCTCAAATCTCCATAACCATAATTATGGTACCACTTAGAGCGACCTGGGTGACCTCCTCTATTTCCTAGCGTAATCACTACAAAACCAAACTGAGCCAATCGATCTGTTCTATCTAGTCTTGCAGAAAATGCTTTGTCCACAGCCTCGGTTTGAGGACCAGGGTAAACATATTCTATAATTGGATACTTACGGGTAGAGTCAAAATCAAATGGCTTGTACATCACTCCATATAGATCTGTGATTCCATCATCTGCTTTGAAAGTGAAAGGCTCAGGGAATTGATAGCCTGCGGCAAAAAGATTGGATAAATCAACTGTCTCCAAATTCATCACATTATTACCAGCCTTATCTTTCAAAACTGCAACCGGAGTAGTGTTCACTCTGGAATAATTATCTACAAAAAAAGTAGCTGCATCATTGATTTCACTGGAATGGTTGAAATCACCTGAGTTCAGCAATGTAATTGCACCTCCATCCAGGCTCACACTATACAAATGCTCGTAGTATGGATCCTCGCCTTTCTCACGACCATTCGCCACAAAGTACAACTTTCTACCTTTCTCATCCACTCTCGCTACCCTGTCTGTGTGAAATGCTCCCGAAGTCAATTGACGCTTAAAGGTCCCATCCTTTCCATAAAGGTAAAAGTGTCCCCAGCCATTACGCTCAGACCACCAGATGATTTCATTTCCTACAATCTCAGGTTTCAAAAAGTCGATGTACGAATTGCTCCGCTCTTCGATCACCACTTCCTTTTGATTGGTCGCAAGATTCCATCTGCAGATATCCACTTTTTTCAGATCTCTGGAAGTCACCGAATAATAAAACTCATCCAAATCACCAAGCCAGGTAACTGGACGGAAATCATCGTCTCTGGAGCTTTCTAGGGAATTGGAATTATAGATGTTCAATGATTGATCTTTAAATGTGCCAACAGGAAGAGATGACAGCTCTTCAGTGTCAAAAGAATAATGCAGCAAATAGGTAATCGGCTGTTCCTTTTCGCCAGGCATAGCATACTTGTAAGTCTCAAGCGTTGGTCGTGGATTCTTAGTGCTGTGAATCACCCAAAGGTCTTTCACCTTTCGCTGATCAGTTCTAGTCATCACAAATTGCTTGGAATCAGCACTCCAATAGGCACCTGCCCGCTTTCTCTTATCTTTATTCTTTTCTGTCTCTTCGTTGTCCTCTCCTCTTCCGCTTGAGCCATATTCGAAGTTCTCCTCTCCGTCTTCAGTCAATTGATGCTCAACAATTGTGCTGTCTTTCTCATCTTTCACAGCTTTCAGGAAGTTCTCTTTATCCATCCAGTAGAGATTATTTTGCTTCGCAAAAAGAACCTTGGAAGAATCAGGAGCGATGTTAGCCCAGGACATGCGCTCTGGATCTTTTGGAGAATCCGTAATTTCAGTCAACTGCTGATTACCTATGTTGTAATGAAAGACAAAAGTCTTTTTCTCCATGGAGTCTTTGGCGCTTTTGTTCTTTTCTTTGATCTCCGCCCAGTCCTTTTTCAGCACTTCTTCTGTGCCTTTCACTTTGAATTTGATGGTATTCTCATCTTCGAGAAACTTCAAATCATCCAATTTCAAATGCTGACCATCTACCGGATCTTTAGTGATTTTCATAATCTCCATCGCCAGTTTATCGGTATCAAAAAGTTGACTCTTAGTTTTTCTCACCGGATCTACGATGTACCAGTTTTTGCCATTGCTGGTCTCGAATTCATACCAAAACCGGTCTGACTTCTTCAACCAATGCGGGTCAACTCGGGTGGAGAAAACCAATCTTTTCATTTTCTCCGGAGAGAATCTTGCTGCCAATTCATAATTACCTGAATAAACCTGCTCCTGAGAGTAGCTATTCTGAAAAAGTAAAATGAATGCAAATGCGAGTAACGTGTGCTTCATAGTTGTTCTATTTGGGAAAACGAATCTAAATCAAAGTTTCCCGAGTACTAGAACCATTAATATAAAATTCATTGGCACTTTCAATCAACTTCTGGATTATTAGACCCTTCATCCCAAATTATCACTGTCAGAACAGGCTTTTTCATATGTTTTTAACACTGGGATGATATTGGAAGCCAAAGTCACTATAATCTTACTATTTTTTTAATAATCCACTGACACTGAGTTCAATTGGAGGTTATACCTTTCAACCAAAACCAATAGAGTGAAAACCCAATTCAAAACAATCGTCGTCTCTGACGTACATCTGGGCACTAAAGGTTCGAAAGCCAAGGAAATCGCCCGATTCCTAAAGCAGTATAACTGCGAAAACCTCATTCTCAATGGGGACATTATCGACGGCTGGCAACTCAAAAAGTCAGGTTCCTGGAAGAGAAAGCATACCCGCTTTTTTAACCGGATTCTGAAAATGATCGAGAACCATAATACCAAAGTCTATTATTTACGTGGAAATCATGATGATTTCTTGGATCAGATTCTTCCTTTTCAAATGGGAAATCTATCCATCCAGAAAGACATGATCTACGAAAGTCAGGGCAAAAAGTACTTCATTACCCACGGCGATGTATTTGACAGCATCACGACCAACCTTCGTTGGATTGCCTATTTGGGAGATATAGGATATACATTTTTGCTTTGGCTAAATAGCGTGGTCAATCACTACCGAATCAAGCGTGGACTCCCCTATTTTTCTCTATCTCAATATGTGAAAGGAAAAGTAAAATCAGCAGTTTCTTATGTCGATCAGTACGAAGAGGAGCTTTCCAAAATGGCCAAAGCAAAAGGCTGTGATGGAATCATCTGTGGACATATCCACAAAGCAGAAAATCGAATAATCGACGGGATAGAATACATGAATTCCGGCGATTGGGTGGAGACCATGAGTGCATTGGCAGAAGACCATGAGGGAAACTGGCAGTTGATCTACTACAATGAAATCAACTTCAAGGAAGCTACAGATGACAGCCTAAACCAATTCTTCATTGGTAGACCTGAGCCTTCAATAATGCCTCTCCGGGAAGTTTCATTCGAAGCGCCAAAAGATGACCTAGACCCTCCAGCATATTCATCTATTCAATGAAGTTTGTCTTTATAGTCCAAGGTGAAGGCAGAGGCCATATGACTCAGGCCATTGCTTTTTCCAAAATGCTCAAAAAACAAGGGCATGAATTAACAGGAGTGATTGTAGGAAAAAGCAAGCGCAGAGCTATTCCAGAGTTTTTCCTAAGAGAAATTTCTGCTCCGATTCATTTGGTAGAAAGTCCGAATTTCGCTTGCGACAAAGCTGAAAAGAAGATTTTGATTGGGAAGACAATTCGTCAAAATCTTGCTAAAGCTTCTACTTTTTGGCGAAGCCTAAAGGAAATTCACGAGGTAGTTCAAAGCGAGCAACCTGATATCATCCTGAATTTTTATGATTTACTGGGAGGTCTTTATAATGGGTTTTTTAGACCGGAAGCACAATATTGGGTAATTGGACACCAGTATTTGATTTATCACCCCGAATTCCAATTTGCACCGGCTGCTGGTTTGAACAAATTCCTTTTCAAGTTCAATACTCGCCTGACAGCTTTAGGAGCTTCCGAGAAATTAGCGCTTTCCTTCTACGAGTTGGAATCTACAAATGAAATTACTGTAGTTCCGCCACTGCTCAGGGAAGAAGTGAAAAAGCTGACTCCAACTTCAGGTGACTTCTACCTTACTTACATGGTCAATTCTGGCTATGGAGAGGAAGTTATAGCTTTTGCGAAAGCAAATCCACACCTAACTATCCGCGCCTATTGGGATAAGAAAGAGGCAGCTGAAACTGAGCACCCTTTACCTAATCTCAGCTTTCACCGTGTTCATGACCAAAATTTCCTGAGAGATATGGCCGCTTGCAAAGGACTTGTGAGCACCGCAGGATTCGAATCGATTTGCGAAGCCATGTATCTTGGAAAGCCAGTGATGGTGATTCCCGTAAAAGGGCAATATGAGCAGGCTTGCAATGCGCTTGATACAATAAAGTCAGGTGCTGGAATAGCCTCAGACAACTTTGACTTCTCTAAACTTGAGCATGTCATTCAAGCACGTGTTGTAGCCGAGAATTATTTCCAAAATTGGGAAAAAACTTGGCCAAATACCTTCCGACGAATTCTCCCAGAAACAAAAATGACTGAACCGGATTTTATCCTGACTCAGTCATTTTCATAATTTATTAACATGGTTATAGGGAATGATGCCAATAACCAATATTTCTTTGCTCACCGGGACGGAAGACCGATGAGATGACCGAAGCGGCCTAAATTTAAGTGTTAGTCAAAGCTTGTAATGCTTTTGCTTCGTTACTGGTAAAAAAGCGGATATACATAGTTGTTATTTCAAACTAGCAGTTGTTCAAAGCTCTTTGCTCTGGGGTGAGCTCAGATACTGCTTTGAATACATTCTTTCCATTTTCCTCTACGCGGTAGTATGGGAAATTGACCATTTTGACTTGTCTACGCTCAGGAGCACCCATATTCAGGAATATAACTTGGAGCTCATTGTACATAAGAAACAAATTATTTCGCTCCTCCATGGATAAGGAAGCATCGTTTCTACCTTTATTACGCATCAATTCATATTGGTAAGAGACCTTTTTGTAAGACTCTAAGAGTTCTGCAGGAGTAGGTGGAGGAGGTGGTGGCCCCACTATACTAAGCTCTTCAGCAGTTAGATCCTTCCCCTTTTTGTAATAAACTTCGCCTTTGGATGTCAATTTATAGTATGGAACATAAGGTAACACTGCGCGCCTGACCTTTGGCTTGTCATGGAATGCAACCTGGAAGTACATACTTCTGAGTTCAGTATACATTTCGGTTAACTTCTCTTGCTCAGCTTTGCTTCTGTTTACAAAGTGCGGAGCTTGCTTTCGAAGCTTTTCGTAGGCTGCATAGGCATCTATGTATGATTCAAGATCATTCTTTATCTGAGCTGCTTTTACTGCTGGAGGCCATTTGTCTGCAGTTTCTTCTTTCTTATCTGCCACAGGATCCTTTTCTTTTTTTACCCAAGGCTTGCCAAAGTTTATTCTTTTGTCTTTTGGATAAATGTAAAATTTATCATCCTTATCCAGCGGGTTTCCTTTCCCGGATTTTGCTCCAAAAGCATTTTCATAAGCTTCCTCACTATACATATGAACCTGATGTTCCTGTGGGAAACGCTCAGAACGGGCATTTAGATGGACAAAACTGTTAAAGAAAAAAACGACATCTGAAATACTCATATTCTCTAGTTGAGAATTTGAAATAACCTTCCCATCCAGCCATAGCGCAAAATCTTTCGGATTTTTCCAAGCTTCAAATTCACTACTGCTTGGTTGTTTTTTGGCAGGTGCTTTTGTAGGAGGCAACAAATGTATTTTTTCAGATTCAGATAGCTCATCATAAGATTTGGCTATTAAATCTCCAGCTTCATTCTCCACAAAAAATGAAGCATTCTTGTAATACTTATCTTTTTCATCGGACTGAGCAACTATGCTTCCATTCACTTGTGCTGCACCTTGAATTCGATCACTATCGGATTTTCCAAACTTTCCGTTTGAAGTATCATCTCCATCTTGATTATTAGATATATAATAAATTCTACGAACATCTACATCTCTCAAGATTGCATGGAAATCACTCAATATTCCCATCGAAACATCTGGAGTGATGACCAGATTGATTTTCAAATCCTGCTTCACAGCTTTTTTCGCTCGAATTAAGGCCTGGGCCGATTCCAGGTTATATAAAATATCATCTGAAAATATATCTCCGTTGGCTTTTAGCTCAAAAGTAAAATCTATCACTTCGTTATAGGCAGTATTAGCAGTGTTTACATACACTTCACTTTCAGGGTTTTCAAGATCCTGCTTTGCAGCGACTCTCTCGCTAAAAAAGTAAACTAACGCTCCCAAAACAGGTACCAGTGCAAAAACCTTGATCCAGGTACTAGAATTCTTTGATTTTCTCTTCATCATTTCAAATCGTTTTTTGGTTAATGAAAAATTCAAACTGCTGGCCAAGCCGTATTTCTGCTCAGAAAGCATCATAGCGAGTAGTTGACTTTCGTACTTCTCTATTGGAGTGCTACGTAACGCTATTTCGTCAGCTATAAATTCATGATTGAGCTTGATACTTGCTTTCGCCCAATGTAATCCCGGATGAAACCAAAGCGGCACAAGTAATGCCTCAATAAAAAGGTTATCCCAGCTGTGCTTCTCTTCTATATGTGTGCACTCATGTGTAAAAATAGCATCGGTAAATTTTCCGTTTTCCAGATCTGATTCTGCTACGAAAATGTATTTGAGGAAGGAAAAAGGAAGGGAATCTTCTTTGAGTAAAACCAGGGTTTGACCACGGTAATTGATCTTAATATTTCCCTGAATTTTATTGACTAGAACCTTAATGTTTCGCCCAAATCGATACAAGAAAACAAGGGAAATCAGGCCATAAATCCCAAATAGAAGGTATTCCCAATTAAATTGAGATTCAGGAACTGCTGCAAATACCTGCTCCTGATTAGAATCCTGACTTGCCGCTCCAAAGTAAACAGGCTCAGAAATCACGTCGGACGGAACAGCTTCAAAGTAAATTGGCTCAGAATTCACTTCGATTGGAGCAGCTACTATTTCCTCAGGAACTTCAATCGTATAAAGTGGAATTAAAAAGGAAGCAACTACCGAAAACAAAAGAAAGAATCGGTTGAATCTATGTAACACTTCTCGCTGCAAAAGTACTCTGTGAACCAGCAGTAACAGAAGCAAGCAGGCGATGGATTTGAGTAAGTAAATGATCATTTTTTCTGATTTAGCTGGTCTTCGATAATACGCTTAAGCCCTAATAACTCCTCTTCGGAGAGCTCTGTCTTCTTTGTGAAAAAAGACGCAAACTGTGCAGGTGAATCATTGAAAAAGTTTTTGATCAAACCCTTCAGATGCTTGGAAAAGTAATTTTCCTTTGAGACCAACGGATAGTATTCACGAAGCTTCCCAGAAGCTTCATAACCCACAAATTCCTTTTCCTGCATCCGTTTCAATAGCGTAGAAATGGTTGTCGTTGCTGGTTTTGGCTCATCGTATGCTTCCAACAAATCCTTCATAAAAGCCCGCCTCAGCTTCCACAAATGGTTCATCAGTTCTTCTTCAGCTCGGGATAGTTTCATTACCTTTGGATTAAATTACATCTACAAATGTAGAACAATAATTTACATCTACAAGTGTAGAGTAAAATATTTAAAGTTAATTTCTGTGAATGACAGCTTTACCATAATAATCCCACAGGAGAACATCTAAAAAAATCATATCTCTAACTTGAATTTTCTCATTAAATAGAATGTGATTATCCGCAACGATGGGAGTCACCTTAGATTCGTTGCTTATCTGGTCGGAATACTGAAGACCGAAGCAGCCTTCAATTCCTAAGTTTAACCTATCCTTTTTTGCTTTTGCCTCCATACTGGCACAAAAGCGGAAATCATAAAAAGAATATTCAACATTTGAAAGAAAAAGATGTTTAATTAAAAATTCGAAAAAATAACAGGGCTATTCATTAACGGATCTCGGTTTATCAAGCTATAATTAATAGAATTTGATAATTTCGAAGATTGCCCCTTAGATAGAATTACATGTCAGCTGAAAATATAAGATTACAAGAAGATAGGAATTTCATCAAGCATTGGAAAAAATGGGGACCTTACCTCACTGAACGCCAATGGGGAACTGTGCGGGAAGATTATAGCCCGGATGGGTCTGCTTGGGAAAATGTTACACACGATGAAGCAAGAAGTAAGGCTTACCGTTGGGGAGAAGAGGGTATTGGGGGAATCTCTGATAACAAGCAGAAATTTTGCTTGGCCTGGGCCTTTTGGAACGGAAAGGATCCTTTTATTAAGGAACGTTTATTTGGCCTAACAGGCAATCAGGGCAACCACGGTGAGGATGTGAAGGAAATCTACTATTACCTCGACTCCACCCCTACTCATAGCTACATGAAGATGCTCTACAAGTATCCTCAGTCGGAGTACCCCTATCACCATCTTTTGGAAGAAAATAGCAAGAGAAGCAAGCTAGATCCTGAATATGAACTTATTGACACAGGTATTTTTGATGAAGATAAATACTTTGACATCTTTATCGAATATGCCAAACAGGATGTAGAAGACATCATTGCGGTGGCCACTATTCACAATCGTGGACCTGAGGAAGCTAAAATCTGGGTGATGCCTACTCTTTGGTTCAGAAAAACATGGTTTACAGGTCATGAGCCATTTATGCCCAAACTTTCCAAGACCAGTGAAAACACGATTAAAGCGTATAACCCAAAAGCGGGAAACTATTCTGTAACTTTTGACGGAAATCCAGAACTCAAATTTTGTGATAACGAGACCAATCGAGAACGGATCTACGACATCGGAAATGAGAAGAAATTCCTAAAAGATGCAATCAACGATTATGTGGTTCTAGGAGATTCCAAACACCTAAACCCAGCTAATAAAGGAACAAAAGCTGCTGCAATCTATGAAATAACCATTCCTGCAGGAGAAAGCAGACAGGTAAAACTCAGACTTCAGCATCAAGTGGAAGAAAATCCATTGGAAATCTGTGACACTTGTCTTGAGCAGCGCAAAAAAGAAGCAGATGAATTCTACGGAGCACTTCAGGAGCGGGTAACTGACGAGGATCTAACCAACATCCAGCGACAGGCTTACGCAGGTATGATGTGGTCAAAGCAGTTTTATTACTACGATGTAGAACGATGGCTGGAAGGGGATCCCGGTAGATATGTGCCTCCTGTAGTTCGTAAAAAAGGAAGGAATAGCAATTGGAGACACTTACAGAATTACGATATAATCTCCATGCCTGATAAGTGGGAATACCCTTGGTATGCTGCTTGGGATTTAGCCTTTCACTGTATTCCTATCGCACGGATAGATCCGGAATTTGCGAAAGATCAGCTTCTTCTGCTACTCAATGAGTGGTACATGCATCCAAATGGGCAGATTCCAGCCTATGAGTGGAACTTCTCCGATGTCAACCCACCCGTGCATGCCTATGCAGTGCAGCGGGTTTACCAGATTGACAAAAAAGCAAATAATGGTGTAGGTGATCATGAGTTTCTGGAAAGAGCACTACATAAATTGATGCTCAACTTCACCTGGTGGGTTAATCAAAAAGATAGTGACGGTAAAAACATCTTTGAAGGAGGATTCCTCGGTCTTGATAACATTTCCGTATTTGATAGAAGTCATGCTCAGAAATATCATGGCAAACTAGAACAAGCCGATGCTACTTCCTGGATGGCGATGTTCTCATTGAACTTGCTACGTATTTCCCTTGATCTCTGTGAATTCAACACAGTATATCAATTCACTGCCACCAAATTTCTGGAGCATTTCCTCTATATCGCAGGTGCTATGAGCAATATTTCCGAGGAGCACATTTCTCTTTGGGATGATGAGGACAATTTCTTCTATGACGTCTTTCACCTTCCAGGAAAAGAGCCTCGAAAAATGAAAGTTCGTTCGATTGTAGGCCTGATCCCGCTTTTCGCTGTCGAACCAATCCGCGAGGATCTTTTTGCAAAACTCCCAGAATTTAAAAAACGCTTAGATTTTTTCCTGAGGGAAAAACCAAAACTGGCTGCATTGGTCTCTAGTTGGATTCAACCTGGCTACGATAAGCGAAGGTTATTCTCTCTTTTGAGAGGACATAGAATGAAAAGTGTTCTTCAAAAAATGTTGGATTCTGACGAATTCCTAAGTGAGTATGGAATAAGATCACTTTCCAAATACCATGAGAAGAATCCATATAGCATGAAAATAGGTGGTGAAACGCTGTCTGTAAAATACACTCCTGGAGAATCAGACACCGTGATGTTTGGTGGCAATTCCAACTGGCGAGGTCCAATTTGGTTTCCAATCAACTTCCTGCTCATAGAATCTCTTAAGAAATTTGACTTCTATTACGGAGGGGATTTCTCTATAGAGTATCCGACTGGCTCGGGCAAATACATGACGATGGACATCATAGCAAAGGAGCTTTCGCTTCGTTGTATGAAAATCTTTATGAGAGACGAAAATGGAAATAGACCGGTATTTGGAGCTAGCAACAGGAAATATCAGGAAGATCCCCATTTCAAGGATTATATACTCTTCTATGAGTATTTCCATGGAGATAGCGGTGCAGGTTTAGGGGCATCTCACCAGACAGGTTGGACGGGTTTGGTAGCAGAGATGATTCACAAGTATTACAAAATCAGAGAAGACAAGGATCATGATTCTAAAACCCTTTTTAGAAGCTAATCGAATAGAAGCGGGTTGTGATGAAGTTGGGCGGGGTTGCTTAGCTGGACCAGTCGTAGCTGCGGCGGTGATTTTGCCAGGCGATTATTCGAATCGATGGATAAATGATTCCAAGAAGCTCGGAAAAAGACAGCGGGAAGAACTGATTGAAGAAATCAAAGTCAAAGCTCTAGCTTGGAAGATTTCGGAAGCAAGTGTTGCTGAAATAGACAAAATCAACATATTAAATGCCTCCTTTCTAGCTATGAGTCGCGCGGTCCAAGGCTTGAAGGTACAGCCGGAACATTTACTGATTGACGGAAATCGCTGGAAATCAACCTTGGAAATCCCTCACACCTGTGTAATCAAGGGTGACGGGAAATTTGCTAGTATAGCAGCAGCTTCCATTCTTGCGAAAGTTTATCGAGATAAATTCATGGAAAAACTAGCTGAGGAGTTCCCCCATTATTCTTGGGAGAGAAATGCCGGCTATCCTACCAAAGCACATAGATCCGGTATCGAAGAGTTCGGAGACTGCATTTGGCATAGAAAGAGTTTTAAGCTACTGAAGAAACAAATTGTTTTAGATTTTTAGAAATGATAACTGAGATTGTAATTATCCGCAATGATGCCAATTGCCTTAGATTCTTTGCTTATCTGGTCGGAAAGACCGATGACCGAAGACTCCCGTAATAACGGGACAGGCTGAAGTGACCTCAATTATAGTTTTGAACAAATTCTAGATTGCTTTTCCCTCTTTAGTGGTAGAAAAGCGGATATACATAACTGAGATTTACACACTTCTTTTAATACCACGATAGCTCAAAGCTTTTCACTTAAAATATCAGCAATATGAATTGGATTTTATTAATAATAGGGGGCTTGTTTGAAGTGGGTTTTGCTTCATGCTTAGGCAAAGCAAAACATGCAACTGGTATAGCTGTTTATGGTTGGTACGCGGGCTTTGCTGTCTGTCTTACCATAAGCATGCTACTTCTCATCAAAGCAACCCAAACGTTACCCATTGGCACAGCATATGCAGTTTGGACTGGAATAGGAGCTGTAGGAACTGTTTTGGTAGGGATTTTTGTATTTAAAGAATCCGCAGAATTTTGGCGTGTATTTTTTCTGGCCACTTTGATTATGTCTATCATTGGGCTAAAAGTTGTGTCACCGCATTAACTCTAACTCTTCAGATCAGGACGGCAAGGGATCCAAGCTATCGTCTACGATTTTCCCTTTGATAATTTCGCGTTCAGAACCTTTAGGCAGTATTTCCGACAAATTCATCCCTGAAAGCATATCCCCTGTTCCTGTACCCATCCCCATCACAGTCCGCATAGCGTCTTGTGTGGATGTACTTAGGAAGGTTAAAAGCTCCTTAGGTACATGATAAATATTACCATTCGTCGGGTTTGGAGCTGTGGGTACAAAAATGGTGTACAAATCCTCACCAATCTGATCGGTAATAAATCCTGTCATCATGGTTCCTGAGCGGAAAGGATCAAGTAATACTACCTCAGAAAATGGAAGTTTTTTTAGTCCCACAAATTGATAAACCGTCTGGTGAATCAAATTATAAAGTGGAATTTTAGTTAGGTATTTTCTCTCAAATCTTTTGAAATACACACGACCTACCTTATTACGGACCAGTAGGCCAATTAAGAAGATGAAAACACAAAGAATGGCCAGAGAAAGCACATTGATCAACCAATGAGGTTCTTCAGACCCAGGATCGAGAGCAGCACTTAGGGGCGCCACTATCCCGAAAATAAAATTGAAAACAATCGATATTATGATCAAAATAATAGTGAGTGGAAGTAGGATCAAAAATCCCTGCAACAAACTATCAAGGATTATTCCTCTTCCAGTTTTTTCTTCTACTACTATTGGACTTTTAGGATCAGGATTCATTGGGTTTGAATGAAAGTTTTCAAAAGTTTCACAATCCCTTCAGTGGGATCGTGAAACTGATAATTGATTTTGGAATTGTGATTCATTTACTATTAATCAGGCCTTTCTGACTAAATGCATGATTAAAGAAATGACAAGCAATACCAAGAAAATGTAGAAAATGATTTGAGCAATAGAAGCTGCGCCAGCAGCAATTCCTCCAAATCCTAAAACGGCAGCAATCAAAGCGATTACTAAGAAAATTAATATCCAACGTAACATAGTTTTTTGTGTTTAGTGGTTCGATCTGTAAAGATTCATAATCATACCAACTGATAAAAAAGGGCTCAAATAGCCAGTAAAGAGACATCCTCTCATTTTATCATAGTTACATCGGGGAATAAAAACCCCAAAACCAGCAACTTAGCGAGTAATAAATAGTCTTTGACAATTGGATCAAAAAAACTGGATTTATTGCCCTTTCTAAAAATCATCTAGGTGGTAATATAAACTAGGCAAAAAAATAAGCTGTCAGAAAGTCTAACAGCTTATTTGGAAATGGTGATCGATATCAACTTTTTCAAATATGATTATCAGCAATGATGACAGTCGCCTTAGATTATTGCTTATCAGATTGGAATACCGGTAATTCGACTATACTCAGTGCAGGTGACCGAAGACCGAAGTGGCTTCAATTCTCAAGTATTACCTATCCTACATTGCTTTTGGCATCTTACAGGCAAAAATGTGGATATACCTATTATCTATTTAATTTTTTCAAAAATCAGTTTTCCTGAACCTGGATTAGAGCTGATAGGCTCCAGCACCATTCTTTCATTGCTAAGTTCTACAATTTTGGCTTTTCTGATTTCTTTTCCAGATTGAATGGTAAGTACATCCTCCTTACTTATTTCTACTTTTGCCTGTTTTTGCACTACTTCTTGGCGCACATAGTCTGTGTATTTTAAACTGTCACCGGGAATAAATTCATAAACAGTATTTTCAAGCCTATTATTGATTTTGTATTCCATTCCAGCTCTCATAGCTGCTGTTGCATTTTGGTACTCCTTTGAGTTTCTCAATTGATCCATTGCATCGAAATGCACCAATTGCCAAGTACCTAAAAGCTGTTCGAATTTGACCTGACTGGTTTGAAGAACAAATGCCAATAAAAGAGTGGGGATAATCGATAAATACATAAAAGGAATAAGGCAATTATTTTGCCAGAAAGGGTAAGCTTTCTTAATTATCCATTTCTTGTCTTTAGTAGAAGGATTACTGTACTAAGTTACCATTCAAAAACGGCAACCACTCTTCAGCTTGCCTTTCCGCATATTCTGATAAAAAATAAGCTAAGGACGGCTTAAAGGGCTTTTTTAGCATGGTGAGTCCCACTTGCTCTGGACTTTTATCTCCTTTGAGCACATTGCATCTATGGCAAGCTGTAGTCAAATTAGTCCAGCTGGATTTACCCCCTTTAGATCTAGGAATCACATGATCTATGGTCAATTGCCTTTTACTTCCACAATATTGGCACTCTCCCCTATCTCGTCGAAATAGATTTACACGATTCAGAAGCACGCCTCGGTAAGGGATATTTTTATAATGATTGAGGCAGATCACTGCAGGGTATGCGAAACTGCGGCTTACAGTCCGGATTTGAAGCAAATCATAAACAGATAGGCAATTCGCCTTTTCCAAGAGTAACAGGACAATGGCTTTTTGCGGAGATACTACCGCAACGGGAGAATGATCTAAATTCAATACCAATACCCGCTTTTCCATAGTTTAACTTATAATTGACCGAGTTTCTAGCTCCACCGATTTATCCTTACTGCTCCTTAAGTGGGCTTCCCATTCACTCAGGTCTGATACTTTTATTCGATTGTCCATCCAAAATACTTCTTCAGCTCCAAGATACAAGGCATATTTGACTTGCTTCTTCTCTAACTCCTTGAAAATAAATAAATCACCCGGCAATACGAGCTCAGGATCTATTTTTCTACCCGGAATTTTTCCCGACTTCCACGAATAGCCGGCAATGCTGAAAATTAATTCAAATCCCTGTCGCTCATCCAATCCAAAAATACTTCTTCCTCCTGCCTGATAGGGAGCATTGACGTACTTCACCGCCACGTCGATTAGCTGAGATCTATCTGCTTTTATCGCATGACTGCGAACAGAACCGGTAAAGCCAATATGATCCTGCCAATTAAAAAGCTCCAAGTCAGAAAAGTGGAGCCTACTGCCAGGAAGTAAATAAAGGTTTGTACCAAGGTATTCTATTGCAGCGATGGGACTGGTGACCACCTGAAAGTCCGTGTTTAGAAACTTGTAATAGTCAGCTGCCGGAATTTCTTTGATTGTATGAGTGGTGATCCAGCCTTCTAACCCGGTATCCTCATGCAAAATTTTGAACCATTGCTGGTCAGAAGTCATCGCTATCGTCTGATAGCATTCTCCAAAAAGTAACTGGGTCACCAGTGCTGAATCAAAAGTAGGTCTGCGGTAAAGAGGTAATATTGTTTGCCTGCAGATCCCAAAAGCATCAATCAAAGGCCATTCGCTGGATTTCTCTTTTTGCATCTTTTTCCTTCAAGTCCTGTCGTTTGTCGTGTGATTTTTTACCTCGGCCAAGCGCAATCTCCATTTTTGCCATCCCTCGGTCGTTGATAAATATACGAACAGGAATGATAGTCAGCCCTTTTTCCTGTGACTTAGTTTCGAGTTTTTCCAGTTCTTTTTTGCTCAAAAGCAACTTTCTATCACGAATAGCCACATGATTATAGCTAGCTGCCATGGAATAAGGTGCAATATGCATCTGACGTACATAAAGCTCTCCATCCAGGAAAATGCAGAAAGCCTCTGTCAGGGACACTTTCCCTTCTCTTATAGACTTAATTTCGGTCCCCTTCAGCACCATACCAGCCACGTAGGTATCTACAAATTCAAACTGAAAACTTGCTTTTCTGTTTTTTATGTTGATGACTTTGTCAAACTTATTATCCTTAGCCATGCTTAAATTTTCATTTTTGCGAGAGGAGCTACATCCATTGATGAAAATTCTCCTTTCAGATATTTGTAATGTGCTGCCATGGCAATCATGGCCGCGTTGTCTGTACAATATTCAAATTTTGGAATGTACAGGTTCCAGCCTTTTTGTGCTGCCAACTTAGTCAACGTATCCCTCAATCCTGAGTTGGCAGAAACTCCACCAGCGATTGCTACTTCCTTCACCCCATACTGCTTGACCGCCGCTTTCAACTTTATCAAGAGCATCTCTACCAATGAATACTGAATGCTAGCGCACAGATCTGCTAAATTCTCTTCGATAAACTTCGGATTTTCTTTCAGTTGATCGCGAAGAAAATAAAGCACAGCCGTCTTAATTCCACTGAATGAGTAATTCAATTCAGGCATTCTGGTGATCGGAAACTGAAAAGCTTTCGGGTTGCCTTCAGTAGCATATTTGTCAATAAGTGGACCTCCCGGATAAGGCAATCCCAGCAGCTTGGCTGTTTTATCAAATGCCTCACCGACTGCATCATCCTGTGTCTCTCCTATCACTTTCATATCCAGTGGATCTTTCACCAGGACCAATTGTGTATGGCCACCACTCACAGTCAAACAGATAAAGGGAAAATTCGGCTTGGGATCTTCTATAAAATGCGCCAAAATATGCGCATTCATGTGGTTGACTTCAATGAGTGGGATCTTTTTTGCAAAAGCGAATGCCTTTGCAAAACTCACTCCCACAAGTAAGGAACCCATTAATCCGGGACCCCGAGTGAATGCTACGGCTGAAAGTTGATCTTTGGAAATCCCAGATGACAAAATGGCCTCCTGAACTACAGGGATCAGGTTTTCCTGGTGCGCGCGTGACGCAAGCTCCGGAACTACCCCCCCATATTTTTCGTGAACAGATTGTGTAGCGACAATATTATTAAGTACTTTGCCGTCAGCTATAACAGCCGCAGAGGTCTCGTCACACGAGGATTCAATTGCTAGAATAAAGATATCGTTGGTACCCATTGGAAAAGAACGCGAAAGTTAAGGATTTTTTGCACAAAGCGTTTCGGGTAATACTTTGGATCGTCTTTTCATTAGTCATGTTTTTTATTGTGGTGGCTCTGAGTTTACAGATCACTTGGGTTCAAAATGTGGCAATTAATTCTGTAACAGGCATTCTCAATAATAATTCAAATTTCCACACAGAGATCGGTAAGATCAGACTCACTTGGTGGGATGCACTTGAGTTAGACGATGTTATTATTAGAGATCATCGGGATAGTTTGATGATTGGTGCCAAAAAGATCAATGCAGACTTCGAGTTGCTTTCGCTAATTCCACCAGGAATCACCACTATTAATGAAGTCCGAATGGAAGATGCAAAGCTGCATCTACTAACCCATGATGGTGATTCTGCAATGAATATCAATCTATGGGTGGAAGAACTATCAAACATGTTTAGTTCGAGTAGTACGAGTACAGGACCCACACAGTTTAAAATCAATAGCGTAGAGCTCAGAAACTCTGAAATATTTATTGTAAATGAGATCACCGATGCGATCACGAAAGGCCTGGATTACAATAGACTGCGTTTTTCAGACATCACTTTAAATGCTTCTAACTTTTACTTGGAAGGTCCGGAGATCGGTGCTGATATTAAAATGCTTACAGGCACTGAACTCACATCGGGTTTTGAGATTATGGAACTCAAAACCAATATGAAATATGGGCCTGAATTCATGGAGTTTGACAGGCTAAGCCTAAAATCAGTCAATAGTCATGTCAAAAACTTCCTCCGTTTTGAATACGCCACACCTTCAGCATTTTCCAATTTTGAAGAGGAAGTTGTCGTCATCACTAATTTTGATGAAACCAAGTTAGACTTGGGTGATTTAAAACTTTTCGCTCCATCTCTTCCTGATATTGATGATGAAATCTATCTATCCGGAAAAATTGCTGGCCCAGTATCAGATCTAAGATCAGAAGAATTCCTAATTAGGCTAGGTGAAAAAACAGCAATTTTCGGAGCATTTAGACTAGATGGTTTACCAGATATTGATGATACCTATATTAATTTATCACTCAAAAACTCTACAATTTTAGCTAAAGATTTAGCTCCATATTTGCCGATCAATATTTCCAAAGAAATCAACAAATTCAATACTGTACGGCTCACAGCTGATTTTGCGGGTTATTTGCATCGCTTTGATACCAATGGTGATTTCAAAACTTCAATTGGTGACATTACTGGCAGGGTGAGTTTTGAAATGGTAGATGGACTGCCAAAAACTGTTTCCAATATCACAACCCAAAATCTAGATCTTGGAATAATTGCCGAAGATCGGGATCTATTTCAAAAAGTAAGCCTCAATGGGCGCATCACCACCACCGGTAATTCCATAGCAAACTTGCTGCTGGATGTGGATGCAGATGTGAGCAAATTTGGGTTCAAAAACTACCAATACACCAACATCAAAACTGATGCAACCTATGGTAGGGATCTATTCAAAGGTAACCTAGCAGTTAAAGACCCGAATTTCAAAATCAATGCAAATGGTGAGGTGAATCTTCGGGAATCAACAGACTCTGTCAGGATGAGCTTGGAAATTGATACGGCATTTCTGGATCGATTGAATCTTACCGAAAAGGCAGCCTTCATCAGTGGAAATCTAGATATAGATGTAAAAGGAATAGAGCTAGATGACATTCAGGGAATTGCTAGATTCCGAAATATTGTCGTCGGTTACGAGGATAGACTTTTGGAGCTAGGAAGCTTCAATTTCCAATCTCTTTTTGCAGGAGGCACTCGAACCATGTCAATAAATTCTGATTACTTAGTTGCTGCAGCTTCGGGACAATTCAATCTGGAGCAAATGAGTAGTGATCTAGACATTCTCCTTAATCAGTACATCGCAATTATGCTGAACGAGGAGCAGCCAATAGCTGATCTGGAGCGCAATTTCTCTGAGATTTATAACCTGGATTTGAATCTCCGACTTATCAATATCAACCCAATTGTTCAGCTTTTTGAGCCTGATTTAAGTCTGTCTAAAAACATGGTTCTCGAGGGGGCATTTTATCAAACAGCTGAGAATACAGTCTTTAATTTTTTTACAAGCATTGATACGTTGAGGTATAAAACCAACTCTGCTCAAAACATTAATATAGATTTTAACACTTCAAAAATCATTAATAGCCCAGACATTCTAGCCTCCTTTTATGTCTATTCAAAATCACAGGAATTAGGCAAATCCCTACAATTTACCAATTTTGGGTTTGAAGCCATTTGGGACCAAAACCAAATGGATATAGATCTTACATTGGATCAAGATTCTACTCAGAGTGCTGCCAGAGTCAATGCGGTAGCCAAATTCTCCAGCCAGAATACCCAACTGTCATTTGAACCTTCTTCACTGAAAGTACTTGATCGGGAATGGAAATTTGACTCTTTGAATCTAATCACAATTACTCCTGGATTAATACAAGTTGATAGCCTAAAGATATTCAATGAAAACCAGTCTATTTCCATCCAAGGCACTGCGAGCAACAAGGCTGAGGATAGATTGAATCTATTGGTAGACAATGTAAATATTGATCTACTCAACACACTTTTCCCGCAGGACTTCGACGGTATTGCCAATGGTCTTATATCTTTTGAACAACTATTCGATAGACCTTTGATGCAAGGAGAATTCCGTCTAAATGAATTCGCTATTAACCAGTTTCCAATAGGTGACATGAGTGCAAAGGCTAATTTGGATTTAGAGCGATTGCAAGTTTCCCTTACTAATGTTAATCAAGGAAAAGAAACGATCAACATCGGTGGATACATTCTCACAGAAAATCAAGAACTGAATATGCAGGCGTCTTTGAATGAAGCAAGCTTAGTAATTCTTGAACCATTTTTATCCAACTACTTATCAGGAATGGGAGGCAGTATTTCTGGTAAATTAAACTTGGGAGGGACGATGGCTACACCTAGAGTGGAGGGCACGGGAAGATTGAACAATGGAAGAATGACTGTCAACTATCTTAAAACCACCTATTTACTTAACGGAGATATACTTTTCAGACCTAATCAAATCAGCCTTCAGCAAGTTTCTATGCGAGATCTTTTTGGCAATCAAGCCACGCTCTCCGGAGGCATAAATCACCAAGGCTTCTCTAACATCCGTTTGGACATTAGAGCCAACCTAAACAATCTCCAGGTGATGAATACTACAGATGAGGACAATGAAACCTTTTACGGCACAGCATTCGTCTCAGGCACCCTTGAAGCTGTAGGCACCATTAAAAACCTGGATATCAATGCACGAGCTACCAGCCAGCCAAATACGAGGATTTATATCCCATTAACCAGCAGTAACACACAGGCTCAGGAGGATTTTATCCATATGATCAATATCCAAGACACTGTTCGGATTCAGCAAATCGCCGAGGAGATTAATCGATTGGAAATAGAAAATGTACGGATGAATTTCGTGCTTGACATAACCCCTGATGCCTATGCTGAAATAATAATCGATCCCCGAACAGAGGAAGGTATATCCGGGCGAGGGCGTGGAGTTTTGACAATGAATGTGGACACACAAGGGAATTTCACGCTAAATGGCACCTACGAAATCACGGAGGGGATGTATAATTTCTCCCTTTATAATGTGGTGAAAAAGCAATTCAGCATCAAACCTGGCGGTAGAATTACATGGTATGGAGACCCCTATAGTGGAATAATGGACATTTCAGCAGAATATACTGAAAGTGTATCTTTGCAGCCTCTACTTCTAAGCTCGGTCACTCAGACTAATCAAAGTACTACAGCCACTCGCCGATACCCTGTCAAAGTGTTGCTGAATCTGGATGGACAATTACTATCTCCTGACATTAGTTTTGGATTTGATTTTTCAGAATTCCCGTCCAGCGGTGAAACCCAAACGACCATCTCCTCTTTCCAGAATAAGATTGCTAATGATGAGCAGGAAATGAACCGTCAGGTCTTCTCTGTAATTATGACACGATCTTTCTCCCCAGAGGGACAATTTTCCGGTGTTTCCAATATTTCATCCAGTTTGGGACAATTGCTATCCTCACAGCTCAATAGTTTTCTTGGCCAGGTAGATAAAAATCTCGAGGTTGATTTGGATGTAGCGAGTCTGGATCAAAATGCATTAGAAACCTTCCAACTTAGTGTTGCCTACACTTTCCTAGATGGACGCCTCCGCGTATCTAGAGATGGTGGTTTTACCAATAATCAGGGAAATGCCAGTGCATCATCCATCATTGGTGATTGGCAAGCTGAATACATGCTTACCGAGGATGGGGTGTACCGAATCAGAATTTTCAACAGAAATAACTTCAATACATTTACCTCGCTTTCTCTGTCGAAAAACGTCTCTACCTATGGCGTTGCTGTATCTCAAAGTGTTTCATTTAATTCCTTTTCGGAGTTGTTCAATAAAATCACCCGTAAGAAAAAAGAAAAATTGATGATAAATGATCAGGATGATTTCTTGCGCTACCAGTTTGAAAATAAAACGGAATGGGAAAAAATTGAACTTGATAATATAGAAGAAAGGCTTGACTCGCTGAATCGCGAAAGAAGGTTTAAGCTATTGAAAGAAGGGAGTTTTGAGTAAAATTTCCCGCTGATTGTCGCTGATTTTCACTAAAAATAGAACTATTTGAAATCTGCAGCTACCCACGTTTTTGATCCACGTAAATCTGCAGGAAATACCAAAATGTAAAAACTCTAAACAATCACCCCATTCACACTATTACTTTAATAAAATCCCAATGAAAAAAGTCAGCATTTTCTGGTTTAGAAGAGACCTTAGATTAGAAGATAACCATGGATTATTTAAAGCCCTAGGTGAAGGTGAGCATGTCTTACCACTATTCATTTTTGACAAGAACATACTTGATAAATTAGAAGATAAGACTGATGCGCGAGTGGAATTCATTTACGATCAGATTAGTAAAATCCATGGAGAACTAGGCAAAAAAGGATCTTCTCTGCTAATCAAATACGGTGACCCTGAGAGCATTTACAAAGAGCTCCTTCAAGAATACGACATCCAAGCTGTATACACCAATCGGGACTATGAGCCCTATGCCAAAAGTAGGGATGAGAAAGTAGCTAGGTTGCTGAACAAGCAGGATATTGAATTACATCAATACAAAGACCAATTAATCTTTGAGCCTGGAGAAATTCTGAACGGGTCTGGGGAATTTTATAAGGTCTTCACTCCCTTCAGCAAAGTTTGGCTGAGTAAGCTAAATCCTTCCATGCTCGAGGCATTCAAACCTATGCATTGGAAAAATCTGCTTCAAATGGAGGAATTCCCACTCCCAACTTTGAAGGAAATCGGCTTTGAAAAAAGTGACATCTCTATTCCTTCCAAAACTGCAGATGAAGAAATCATCGCACATTACAATGAAACACGAGATTTCCCTGCCAAAAACGGCACATCAAGACTTGGTATTCATTTACGCTTTGGCACAATTTCTATTCGACAACTTGCATCGAAAGCTAAAGAACTTAACGCCACTTATCTGAATGAATTGATCTGGCGGGAGTTTTACATGATGATTTTGGCATTTAACCCTGAAGTGGTTGATAAAGCTTTCAAACCCGCTTACGATCAAATTCCATGGAGAAATAATGAAGAAGAATTTGCTGCTTGGTGCGAAGGGAAAACTGGCTATCCCATCGTAGATGCCGGTATGCGTGAACTCAATGCTACTGGCTACATGCACAATCGCGTGCGAATGGTCGTTGCATCTTTTCTCACCAAACATCTCCTAATTGACTGGCGCTGGGGGGAAGCATACTTCGCGGAGAAATTACTGGACTTTGAATTGGCCTCTAACAATGGCGGTTGGCAGTGGGCAGCGGGGACCGGAACAGATGCGCAGCCTTACTTCCGGGTATTCAATCCGAGTTCTCAGCAGGAGAAATTTGACAAGAACTGGAAGTACATCAAAAAATGGATTCCTGAAATAAACTCAGATAAGTACCCAAAACCGATAGTAGATCATAAATTTGCAAGGCAACGTGCAATCGACACCTACAAATCAGCCCTGAATCAATGAATATCGGAGACCGAGTAAGATTACTACATGGAAATGAAGAAGGAATCATCCGGAAAATTTCGGCTAGTGGTAGAATGCAAATCGAAATCGAGGATGGATTCATCATTCCTGCCCTCAAATCAGAACTGGTACTAATTCACGAAACTGAAAAACAGCATTTTGGAGAAAAGGCTGTAGAAGAGAAAGAAATCGAAACTCCAATTCCTATTTCTGGTCCAAAAGATCAAGGGCTCTACCTCGCTTTTCTTCCAATCAATGACCAAAGTCTGAGCCTTTATCTGATCAATGACAGTCGTCAGCCTTACTTGGCGCATGCATCAGAAGTTTTCGGAACCAATCAACGAACATTACTTGCTGCTACCCTAAATCCAGGCGAAGCAAAGAAATTTGACGATAGAATGCTTAAGGAAATGGACGAATGGCCAGCATTCTTGCTTCGCTTTATTCCGATTCATAACACCTTGGAAAAGGCAATCCCAGCTTTCGAGCGTCAGCTGAAGATGAAGCCTACTCAGTTTTTCAAACACCTGAGCAAAGCGCCAAGGTTGGATAAAACAGCATACATTTTTGGCTTGGAGCAGACAACCAAAGAATTGGATATCCGTGCGCTGAATCAGGAACTAGACGAAATCAGGCCAAAGACTGAAACTCCAAAGGCAGTAAAACCATCCAGATCAATTGATTTACATATAGAAAAGCTAGCCACTGATCCAAAAGGAATGAGTAATTCGGAGATGCTTCGGGTTCAATTGGAAGCTTTTGATAGAAACTTAGACCAGGCGATCGCTTCAGGAATGGACGAGATCACGTTCATTCATGGCATCGGAAATGGCGTGCTCCGCAAAGAAATTCACAAGCGATTGAGTC
This sequence comes from Algoriphagus winogradskyi, assembly GCF_900182815.1. Taxonomy (GTDB): domain Bacteria; phylum Bacteroidota; class Bacteroidia; order Cytophagales; family Cyclobacteriaceae; genus Algoriphagus; species Algoriphagus winogradskyi. Next base: position 351,035 of record NZ_FXUA01000003.1, read on the forward strand.
AGCATCAAAATATTAAGTATTTTCAGGATACTCAAAAAGACCAGTGGGGCTATGGAGCAACACTTGTCAGAATCTCCTAAACTATGCAGGCTAAGATATCCCCTGTCTTTCAGCTTTTTGAAACCCAACACCAGGAAGCCAAAGCGCTTTTCTTGGTTTTGGGAAAGCAAATCAAATCTAAAAAAGCCATAGAACTTCTTGGCAAAATGGATTTTTTGGAGCTCTATGCTGACTTAATGGCTAAGGTTCACTTTGATATTGAAGGATTGAATTTCAATATTTTCTCGGACTTCAAACAGATGAAGAGAAGTCTGAGGAAAATCCATCATTTCAAATTGGCAGAGAAAAGTTTGAATAACCGGGAGCAAGCGCTGGGAATCAAGTACAATGGATATAGAATCCACCTGGATAAATACAAGAAGAAGCTTTATACGGATGCTTTTGATTTGATCGTAGGAAGCACACTGAAAAGCTGGGACGAGTTTCACCATAAAGCCCAAGCGGCAAGCAGAGGCATAAAGCCGTTGGCTATCCACACCGCCGTCAACCAGATCATACAAGATGAACTGGAGTTTTTTAATTTAGACCACAAAGGCGCAATGGATAGTAAGGCATTGAAAGACACTTTTGAAGGGCTGCGAACCATCATCATGTTGGAAAACACATTAATTGAGATGGGCTTCAACCCTATTTTTATTACAGGAATCCATGAGGAAATAGAAGTGCTGAAAAACAATTTGAAACCTTGGTACTCTAACCACCTGTCACTTCAGTCATTGATGCATTTTTTGGGTGCAAAAGAAGATGTTTCCAAAAAGTATCTGGATTGGGCGAAGGAGCTCAAAGCAGAAAAGAAAATTCTCTCGGCCCAAGCTGAGGCTCAGGCACATCAGTTGTTCGATAAGATTTTGGGGTAAGGCGATGGTAAATCATACAGTAAGTTTGGTATTGATAAGCTTATTGACATTCCGATTTTAATGGATAAACTAATCTACAAACCGAAAATTGTAGGAATACTGGTAATTGTATTCAATTTAATCCCAATATTTTGGACTTATTTTATCTTCATAACCATCCCTCTAATTATTGGTGGATTAATCTTCCAATTTGTGAAGTCTAATGAAAACCTTTATTACGAAATCCCATCCGCTATATTACTTATTGGTTCATTTATGGGTCTAATCTTAACAGTAGGGTCAATTTTTGAAATATTTCAATACTAATTAAAAAAAGCTTTTGCCATATCGAAAATCAAAAGACAAAACCATAAACTTAATAGCACGTGTAAGAAAAAGAAAGTGGACACGTGTAATTTTTTCTTACTATATTTGATAAAAACAGCTTATGAATACTAAACTCACCTTAACTATAGAGCAGGATGTGATTCAAAAAGCAAAGGAATATGCGAAAGACAAAAACCGAAGCCTTTCTGACATCATTGAAAACTATCTAAAAAGCCTTACCCAGGAAAATAAAGAAGAGAACAAACCTAAGCTTACTCCTATAGTCAAATCGCTAAAGGGCTCATTTAAAATGCCTGAGAATTTTGATTACAAAAAAGAATTGAAAAAAGCCCTTGAAGAAAAGCATTTGTAAATGGATAAGGTACTCATTGACTCGGATGTGATTCTTGATTTTTTCTTTGACCGAGAACCATTTGCTCAATTTGCAACAGAGATTTTTCTTCGCTGTGAGTTGAGGCAATTATTTGGCTATACCACGCCTGTCATCATTTCTAACGTCTATTACCTACTAAGCAAAATCGCAAAACACGAGGTAATTATAGAAAAACTGAAACAGCTTTTAAGCATTATTGAGATCACTACAATGAACAAGGAAGTTGTACTTGCTGCTTTAAACTCTGAATTCAAGGATTTCGAAGATGCTTTGCAAAATTGTGCTGCACTATATAATAGTGAAATATCAGTTATCCTTACTAGAAACTTGAAGGATTTTAAGAAAAGCGATCTGGCTATATTATCTCCTGAAATGTATCTGAAGAAGTAACCTGATTACTTTTTTATCAAAAAGTCAAATTCAGTGTTTAAAATCTCAAGGTTAACGGTGAATACTACCGGGATTTTGGAAAACTAATGAACCTGTGATGCGCTGAGAATTTCCCGAAAATCATGATAAATTAGTCTGAAATTCCATTAAGCGCATTTTTAGAATGAAAATCATCTCAACCAACATTGGAAAGCCGACCACTTTTATCTGGAACGGAAAGGAAGAAACTACCGGGATTTATAAAAAACCTACCGGACAGCCCATCTACCTTACAAAAAACGATGTCATCAACGATGAAGTCTCCAATAGACTAAATCATGGCGGTTATTACAAAGCCTGCTATATCTTTTCTGCAGAGCAGTATCCTTACTGGAGAGCCTTATATCCAGATTTGGATTGGTCTTGGGGCATGTTTGGAGAAAACTTGACAGTTTCCGGTTTTGATGAAAATGAAGTATATCTAGGTGATATTTATAAAGTTGGGGAAACGCTGGTTCAGGTTTCTCAGTATCGTGAACCTTGCTATAAATTCGGGCATAAGTTTGGGACGCAACAGGTAATCAAGCAGTTTATCCAGCACGGATATGGTGGAACTTATCTCAGCATTTTGGAAGAAGGGTATGTGGACGTAGATGATGAATTCATTCTGGTTAAACGCCCAGAGAATAGTATCTCAGTAGCTGATTTATTCCAACTAGTTTTTGCCAAAGAGAAAAATCAGGAGCTTTTGAAAATCGCTGCGAGCAGCAAAGCTATTCCTCCAAAGAAGCGGTTTTTACTAAGTTCTTACATTGAATCTAAAGCCTAGAACGGAGCCGAAATCTGAGTAAACCATTGATTCACCAACAATAGCAATGATCTATTTCACACAGCTTATTTACATTCTCGACGGTCAGGAGGCAAGCTTTCTAGCGTTTGAAGCAGTAGCCATTCCGCTGATTGCTAAACATAATGGAAAACTGTTGCTCAGATATAGACCAAGTTCTGACAACATCATTGAGCAAAACATGGAAATGCCTTATGAAATCCATTTGGTGGAATTCGAAAACGAGCAGGATGTAGCAGACTTCTTCAAAGATGAGGAGCGCCAAAAACATATCCATTTGAAAGAAAAATCCATCAAGTCAGTTTGGCTGATCAAGGGATCAAAACTGTAAGTGAGCTACCTCATCAAAATCCAAATTAACCACCTCATGAATTTCGTTTCATCCTGCACAAAACCGAAATATCCCTTAGCTTAGCAACTTTTAAAAACCTATCAACCCTATGGATACCTCACACAAAACCTCATTCCAGTTTATCAGCGAACCCTCAGATATCAATTTTGGAGGAAAAGTACACGGAGGTGTAGTGATGAAATGGATAGATCAAGCAGCTTATACCTGCGCCAGAACATGGTCGGAAAGCTATTGCGTAACAGTTTATGTAGGTGGTATCCGGTTTTACAAGCCTATCAATATCGGAGATGTGATCAAAGTGGAATGTGCAGTGATTTACACGGGTAGCTCCAGCATACACATTATGGTGGAAGTTTATTCCAGAGATTTTGGACACAAAGAATTTGAGAAAAAGACGCACTGCATCATCATTTTCGTATCTGTTGACGAAAATGGCAATCCGAAAAAAGTAAAGCCTTGGGTTCCTCAAACCGATCAAGAAAAGAAGTTGGAAGAATACGCAACGCGACTGAAATCACTCAGAGAAGATATTCATAACGAGATGAAGCCTTTCTTTAATGAGTAGATTTTAAGTAAGAAGTTGTAAAAAGTGGTTAGTTCGAAGGTAACATTTTGTCCCATCGGACAATTGGTCTGAGGAAAAGGAATTGCTTTGTGTAGAATGCATTACGTCGTAACGATTGAATAAGCGTAACTTTTCCAAAGTTCAAAACTTTGGAAAAGTTCTCTTGATACGCCAACCAGTAATTGTACTCTTTGCGCCAACCTGCGCGTCTTTCGCGGTTCAAATCACCTACTTATTGTCCAAATCTCCTTTCATCTCCAAACTATTTCCTTCCTTGAGTTTTTGGAGAAATAGATCCTCCACGTAAAACTGCCAATCCGAAAACTTGATCGCCTGATTCGCTAAATGCACATGATGGTCCTGATCCAAAATGTAATCGTCAGGTTTATTCAACTCTCTAGTTTTACCATATACTGTTTCCAATTCAGCTAATTGCTTCTTCCACTCCCCTTCTAAATTCAAAAGTTTTTCCTTTGTGGCTTCTCTTTCCTCAGCCGTTTTGGCTAGATCCCATTCCGCCAGTAGCAATAGAGACTTATTGGTGAATTGGGTGACTTTGGCAACTTGCTCATAGACTTCAAGTGTATAGGAATTTCTTAAAGCAGCTTTCTTGGATTCTGAAATTTTATAGAGAACAGAGTCTAAAACTAACTCACTGGCTTGCGCTTTCTCCAGTTTACTCTTATTTCGTTCAGTCCATTGTCCCGGAGCATTTGCTTCCGGCAAAGCCAAAACAGCATCCTGCATAGGGTTTCCCATCCCCTTCAATATATTTCTGTCAGCTTTTTCCAGCAAAGCATTTTTCCAAAAAGCTACCGAAGGCTCCAGGTCATTGATAAATGAAAAATCTTCAGACACCAATCCAGAACCAAAAGATCGTTGGCGAAAGGCTGCATGCAACTCCTCCGAACTACGCTTTTTGCCAGACCAGGTGTATTCAGCAAAGATCGCAATTCCTCTTTGATACAATTCAAAGTGCGGGGAATCATCATCCCAAAGCGTCAACAACAGCCCATCCGCTTTATTATCGATAGATATCAATGCAAAATCCCGAATATTGGCTGTGTTACTTTCTTCAAGCGGCATCAAGTTCCAGCGTGTCTGGCCTGCTGTAGCCCCCATCACTTGGAATCCGTGATCGGTAAACCACTGCATTGCCCTGTTATTCCCTGGAGTTTCCGGCGCACTATAGTTCCAACGCATGTAAACGCAGTTTTTCGGAAACATATCCACGTATTTATTGAGGTTGGGCTCATTAGCAGTCCAGATACTATCTACCTGTGCCTCAGAAAGATTTCTATTAAATATAGAATTATACACTCCTGCGTTTTTCAAGGGCATATCATCCCAGAAAATCGGAGTCAACCCTCTTTTATCAGCATATTCACTGACTCTATTCAGCCAGATCAACTGCAGCTCTAATGGAGATTTACCACTTTCTCTCCCAGTAGTATGAACTTCGTCACCCCCTACATGGAGATATTGTGCGTGTGGAAAAGCTTCGAGTGCATCGGAATACAAGTCAAACTGCACTTCATAAGTTCGGTCGTCTAGTGGGTTGAAAGCCCAATCGCTGGCTGGATCATCCCGCAGATCTTTATATTCATCATGCTTGAGAATGAATGAAGCATGTCCCAGACCTTGTACCAAAGGGGAAATCCGAATATTTCTAGCCATAGCATAATCACTCAGCTTTTTCCATTCTGCGATGGACCATGCATCTGATGAACCTACTTTGGGTTGTTTTTCGAAAGCCAGCTTATCTTCTATCTCCAGAATTATCCCATTGATTTTCAATTCTGCCAAGCGATCCATAAGCTCGTAGTAATAGTCTTTCTTTTCCAAGTGATGCTTTACATCGAGTTGAATCGCTCGATAGTTTAGCGCAGGCTCATCATTTATTGAGATCAAAGGCAAAGCCGCATCTTGGTCCAAAGCATCCTGCACCAACTGGCCGAGTGTGATCACCCCATACCAAAGTCCAACTTTGGTCGCCGCTTTGATTTCCACCTGTTCCTCAGTAATCTCCAGTATGTAAGCCTCAGGTTTCAAGCCTGAAGTTGTCTCTAAACTAAGCGAAACTTCACTTGTTCCTGCCAACGATTTCCCTGCTATGAAATCAGCTTTAGCCTGTTTGACAAATTCTTGAATTTCTGTAGCAGAAAGTGAAGAAACGCCTGTAATTTCTAAAGAAGTAGGACTTGGCAGAATCATATAGCTCCCTTCTTTCTTTGGAGTTGAGCGGCAGGAAGCCAAAATCATTAAGGTAAAGAGGAGACTGAAAATTGAAAATAAACGCATGAAAAGAGGTTATTGGATACAAAGAATTATGAATTGGCTAAAATACCAAATAATAAAAGCTACTGAACCCATTCAACAAACAAATTGAAAGCTATATCTGCAAATGGCTTTATTATTCCCTTTTTTTATCTAATTTTTAGGTTGAAGGTTTGTAACTCATTTTGTTCAAGCTCTTTTCTCAAACCCAACCTAACCTATAATGCTTACACTATTGATTATCCTTTTTGCCTTGGCAATGATTCTTCTTGCCATCGTCAAATTCGACATCCATCCATTTCTTGCCCTTTTTTGCGGAGCCATCTTATATGGGCTTCTCTCCGGAATGTCCGGGGAGTTGATTTTAAAATCCATCTCCGAAGGTTTTGGAGGAGTTTTAGGAAGTATAGGATTGCTGATTTTGCTCGGTGTGATGATGGGAACATTTTTAGAAAAAACCGGGGGAGCAATCGTTATTGCCGAGAAGATTCTCTCTTGGATTGGAGAAAAATCGATCACACTTGCGATGATGATTTCGGGCTATATCTTATCCATACCAGTATTCGGAGATAGTACCTTCATCATGATGAACCCCATCAGTAAATCTCTTTCACTGAAAGGAAAAGTACCTTATGCCGCGACTACCATAGCTTTGGCTCTCGGTGCCACCGCTTCTCACTCGTTGGTCCCACCGACTCCCGGGCCAATTGCCACAGCAGGAATCTATGAGGCGGATCTGGGAATGATTATTTTTTATGGGCTGATCGTGAGTCTATCTACGCTGATTCCAAGCTATATTTTCATCAAAAAAGTAGCCTACAAAATTCCTTTAATCCCAAAAATGGCTGTCAAAACTGAGGAGATTGATAAAAAAGAAAGACCTTCAGCATTTGCATCTTTCCTGCCCATCATCGTTCCTCTGATTCTTATTATAATCGCTTCCATCGCCAAGTATCCAACCAAACCTTTGGGGGAAGGTGGTTTTTACACATTTATCCAATTCGCTGGAAGTCCAGTCATCGCCCTGCTTCTGGGTTCTTTTATGGCCTTTACCCTTCCAAAGAAATTCGACGCGAAGTTACTTTCCTCTTCTGGCTGGATCGGTGAAGCAATTCTGATCGCAGCGCCTGTGATTCTGATTACGGGCGCAGGAGGAGTATTCGGGAAAATGCTGCAAAACTCAGGAATCGGCGATCTGGTGAGCTCAAGTATGAGTGGAGCAAGCTGGGGAATTTTCCTTCCATTCCTGATTGCCTTTGCATTAAAGACAGCCCAAGGCTCCTCAACTGTGGCAATGATCACAACCGCTTCAATTATTGCTCCGTTGCTTGGTTCTCTTGGGCTAGACTCTGAAACCATGCGCGTATTTGCAGTTTTGGCCACCGGAGCCGGTGCTATGGCGATTTCCCACGCCAATGACAGTTTCTTCTGGGCTGTAACCCAACTCTCCGGACTATCTATCAAGCAAGGGAATCAAACACATAGCCTAGGTACATTAATTATGTCTGTGACGGCAATAAGCGTCATATACCTGATTACATTGGTAGTAGGCTGATAGACAAAATTTAATGAGATCTACTATCCTTCTTATAGCCGCATTTCTTATTACAAGCTTTTCCCAAGCCCAAATTCTCAAAAAGCCAATCCCTGATAAACTGGTTGTTTTGACTTTTGATGATGCGCCGGCAAGTCAGTATTCCATTGTCGCTCCTTTGCTGAAGGAATTTGGATTTGGAGGGACATTCTTTGTCTGTGAGTTTCAACCGAATTATGCCGACAGCACCTTATATATGAATTGGCGTCAAATTCAGGAAATAGATAGAATGGGCTTTGAAATCGCAAATCATACGCATACCCACGCCAATGTCAGTAAATTATCCCAAGCAGAATTCAATCAGCAACTTGGGTACATAGAACAGAAATGTGACTCACTAGGAGTTCCCACGCCCACCAATTTTGCCTATCCAGGTTATGGATTAAATACTGATGCGCTCGAATATTTGGAAGCAAAAAACTATGTCTTTGCCCGGGCTGGAGGAAGCAGAGCTTACGATCCGTTGAGTGATCATCCCTATTTGATACCTAGTTGGGCAACTGATGAAAAGAACAAAGTGGAGATCATGAAAGCCTTTGAACAAGCCAAAGAAGGAAAGATCGTTGTTCTGACAATTCACGGAGTTCCGGACATCGAGCATCCTTGGGTGAACACTCCACCTGAACTTTTCAAGGAGTATTTGGAATATCTAAAAGAAAATGGATTCACAGTGATTTCTCTAAAGGATTTGGAGGAATATATTGATGTGAAAGAAGCAAAGCGCTTAATCAAGCCTGATTTGTCGAAAAAGCTTAGTAATTAAAGTAGCCTACATAAGAAATGGCTTTAATCTCTTGAATAGAAATAAGCGATTTCTAGTAAATTCCGTTCCGTAGGAACCAGTGGTTGGTAGCAAGAAAATATTTTCAACGAGATTCGTTCTGTAGGAACGACTGGTCAAGAATTGACACCATACGTTCCTACGGAACGAAGAAACCTAACCTTATGACATTTAGATACCGGCCAACTGTCCCGCTGGGACAAAATGCTAAACAGGTCAAACTTTGATTTCGGCTAAATTGCTCATAGTAAAAATGTTTCGTTCCTGATATGTGTATCGGACCGAAACGTGACAGTAGTCGATTTATAAGATATAACCCTTGCGAGTCTTCGTGCACTGGGCGGCTAAAATAAATTAATTGCGCCCTCTGCGAAATTCTCTGCGTACCACGCGCTTAAAATTAAAAAGGTGATCCGTTTCCAGATCACCTTTAACTTTTTTCTAGGATTTCATCTTAAGCTAGATCGTATCGATCAAGCATCATCACTTTATCCCATGCAGCGACAAAGTCTTTTAAGAATTTGTCAGAAGAATCAGAAGCAGCATACACTTCAGACAAAGCACGTAACTCAGAGTTGGATCCAAATATCAAATCTGCTCGAGTTCCTGTCCACTTCACTTGACCAGTCTTGCGATCAGTACCCAAGAATGCGTGTTGTCCTGAATCCGCAGCTTTCCAAGAAGTTCCCATATCCAAGACATTCACAAAGAAATCATTGGTCAAAGCACCTGGAGTGGATGTAAACACACCATGCTTAGAATTATCAAAATTCGTCCCTATCACACGCATACCACCAAGTAATACGGTCATTTCAGGAGGAGTAAGTTTCAGCAACTGTGCACGATCTACGAGCATTTCTTCAGCAGAAGCTTTATGTGTAGGTCGGAAATAATTTCTGAAACCATCAGCGGCAGGCTCCATTGCAGCAAAAGAGGCAACATCTGTTTGCTCCTGAGAAGCATCTCCCCGCCCAGGTGTGAAAGGAACAGAAATTGACTTTCCTGCATTTTTAGCTGCTTGCTCCACGCCTGCACATCCAGCCAATACAATCATATCTGCTAAAGAAATCTGCTTTCCTCCAGCTTGATTAGAGTTGAATTCCTTCTGAATAGCTTCCAATTTATCAATTACTTTACCGAGTTGTGAAGGGTTATTTACCGCCCAGTCTTTCTGAGGAGAAAGTCTTATTCTAGCACCATTTGCACCCCCACGCATATCTGATCCACGGAATGTTGATGCAGAAGCCCAAGCAGTAGAAACTAATTCAGAAACCGAAAGACCTGAAGCCAATACCTTAGCTTTCAAAGAAGTTATGTCTGCATCATTGACCAACTCGTGATTTACGGCTGGGATTGGATCTTGCCAGATCAACTCTTCAGTTGGTACTTCTGGCCCCAAGTAACGCTGAATTGGTCCCATATCTCTATGAGTCAATTTGAACCAAGCTCTGGAGAACGCATCAGCAAACTCATCAGGATTTTCAAGGAATCTTCTTGATATCTTCTCATAAGCAGGATCTTCCCTCAAAGCCAAATCAGTTGTCAACATATTTGGTGCATGCTTCTTAGCCGGATCGTGCGCATCTGGAACAGTTCCAGCACCAGCATCACCCTTTGGCTTCCATTGATGTGCGCCAGCCGGGCTTTTGGTCAATTCCCATTCAAAACCAAATAGATTCTCGAAGAAATTGTTGCTCCATTGAGTAGGAGTGGTAGTCCACGTCACTTCAATCCCTGAGGTAATAGTATCGCCTGAATGACCTTTTCCAAAGCTATTTTTCCAACCTAAGCCCATCTCTTCAATACTTGCTCCTTCAGGCTCGTGCCCTACGTACTCACCTGGATCTGCAGCACCATGAGTCTTGCCAAAAGTGTGTCCACCTGCAATTAAAGCGACTGTTTCTTCGTCATTCATAGCCATACGGCCAAAAGTCTCACGGATATCGTGTGCTGCCCCGATAGGATCAGGTTGTCCTTTCGGCCCTTCTGGATTCACATAGATCAATCCCATGTGAGAAGCTCCAAGTGGATTTTCCAGGTTTCTTTCTCCATCAGTACTACCTGCATACCTGTCTTGATCCCCGAGCCATTCTCCCTCAGAACCCCAGTAAATATCCTCTTCTGGCTCCCATACATCCACACGTCCACCTGCAAAACCAAAAGTTTTCAATCCCATCGTTTCCAACGAGACATTACCCGCTAGAATCAACAAATCTGCCCAGGAAAGCTTATTACCATATTTCTGCTTAATTGGCCAAAGTAAGTAGCGTGCCTTATCCAAATTAGCATTATCTGGCCAGCTATTAAGTGGCGCAAACCGCTGAGATCCAGATCCTGCACCACCTCTACCGTCAGCTATTCGATAGGTACCTGCACTGTGCCACGCCATTCGAATAAAAAAAGGACCGTAATGCCCGAAATCAGCTGGCCACCAGTCCTGAGAATCAGTCATCAAATCAGCCAAATCTTTTTTTACTGCTGCCAAATCCAACTTCTTAAACTCTTCTGCATAGTTGAAGTCAGGATCCATGGGATTAGACTTCGAAGAATGCTGTCGAAGTATATTCAGGTTCAATTGATTTGGCCACCAGTCGCGATTTTTAGTTCCGCCTCCAGCAGTTTTGTGGATTGCTCCGCTGGTAAAAGGACATTTTGCCTCGCTATCATTGACATCCCAAACAGGGTCTGTATAGTTATGTCCGTTTTCTTTGTTATCCATATTATTAGGGTTTGTTTTTAATTTTTATCGAGAGCTAATTTAGACAATGGTTTCTTTATGTAATAAAAAATTCAATTGATAAAAACTATGACTCTTATGGAGACTATTATAAAAGCCTTCAACATTTACATAGTTAGTGCCTTTTCAAATTATCAAATATTCTGGAAACAAGCTACTTTTAACGTGATTGAAGCCCGCTTCAATTTGCCGATTTTGTTGAGTTTTCGCTAAAAGGTAGTATTTTGAAAATGTTAAATCTTTGGGATTTGACAGTTTGTAGTTTTTTAAGTCTTCTTGTCTCAATTTAATTTAAATTCAATCTAATATGGTAACACCGCTCATTATTATAGGAATCGTCTTACTGCTGGGAGTTATTCTCGTCGGAATTTTCAACCGTTTTGTAAAAAACAAAAACACTGTGAAGGATGCATGGAGCAACATAGATGTAGCTCTCAAAAGAAGATATGATCTAATTCCAAATTTAGTAGAAACGGTAAAAGGCTATGCAAGCCATGAAAAGGACACCCTTGAAGCAGTGATCCAAGCAAGAAATGCAGCTATGGCTGTTCCTTCAGATGATATTAATAAGCAAATTCAAGCTGAAAATCAGCTTCAAAAAACACTCAGAAGCATCTTTGCTTTAAGTGAAGCTTATCCGGACCTGAAAGCCAACACCAACTTTCTGCAGCTACAGGATAAACTCAATGAAATCGAAGAAAATCTAGAGAGATCCAGACGATATTACAATGGAACAGTTCGGGAGAATAATACCTATGGCGAAAGCTTCCCTGCAGTACTTGTAGCAGGCATGTTTAATTATCAGCATTTTGATTACTTCGAAGCTGAGCCAGAAAGCCGGGAAAATGTGAAAGTGAGTTTTAATTAACCAATATTTTTCTCAATCATTCAAGTTGCATTGCTTTCTTTGCTCTTCAGGCTAAATGCCCGAAGTAGGGTGACCGATGCACACCAAAATCCAGTTTGTAGCTTTGTTTTTATGCTATTGGCAATAGATTTTCAAATTCGAAGGAGCGCCAAATCATTGATTATTGATCAACTTTCCTTCTCATTTTCCATGAGATTTTTACAAGTTCATGAGCATTAGTATGAAAAAAATCGCCTTTCTATTTCTCTTATTTTTTGCGCAGCTAGAAGCCTTTTCACAAGATTTTAGTGTCACTTCCTATTCAGTGGATATTACTATTCACGAGGAAGGATACTTCGATGTGGTAGAGAAATACAACCTTAATTTCGAAGTGCCAAAGCATGGAATTTTTAGGGATATTCAGTTGGCTTATGACTTGCAAACTGAAGAAGGCGAGCTGGAAAAACGTCAACTAAAACTCAGTCAAATCGAGGTCCCTGGATACAAATTTGATGCACCTTCAGCATTTGGACAAAAATATTCTGATAACGCCCGAATTAAAATCGGTGATGCAAATGTGACCTTGGAAGGTCCTCAGCAATATGAAATCCGGTATAGAGTGGAGAATGCTTTCCTTTTTGAATCAGAAGCAATCCAATTCTATTGGAATATCAAGCCGAGTGACTGGTATGCTCCTTTTAATAAAATAGATTTTCAGGTTCACCTTCCCAATGGAGTTTCTCTTCAGAAAGATGATTATTTCTTGTATTCAGGTACCATTGGATCGAATGTTCCCACAAATGACTTTGAGACCAGCTATGCAAATGGAATTTACTCGGGTAGTAGCAAGGAAGGCATAGTTTCCTCGGGAGGAGAAGCAGTGACGGTTTTGCTGAAATTACCACTGCGAAGCATTAAAGAAATCAAGCCACTCTGGCCTTTCTGGACAGACTACGGCTGGACTCTGATTCTTCCTTTTGTCTATTTTGGGTTCTATTCCATCTGGAAAAAACATGGAAAAGACGATCATGTAACAACCACAACTAGTTATTATCCACCTCCAGGCATGGATCCAGCTATGGTGGGTTTCTTGATCGATGACTCTGGAGATACTGTTGACTTGATCTCTTTGATTCCATTCTGGGCATCTCATGGCTACCTGACTATTGAGGAGATTGATGAAAAGGGTTGGTTTGCAAAAGATGACACCAAGCTCACCAAGTTGAAGGAAATTGAAGCAGATGCGCCATTATATCAGCGCCAATTATTTAATGGTCTATTTGCCAGCAAAACAGAAGTTCTCGTCAGCAGCCTCAAGGAAAAATTCTACACTACCATGAGTACCGCAAATGGGAGTTTGAAAGATGCCGCTCAATTATATTATGTCAATAAATCCCGTAAAATCAAAAATTACACCATTATCGGATTGATACTATTGATGTTCATTCTAGTCCCTGTTTTCTTATTTTTCTGGGGAATACTTGCAGCCATAGCAATGGGTGTGTCTGGTTTATTTTTATTGATCATGAGCCAGTTTTTGATCAAGAAAAACAAAGAAGGAACTATGATTTTGTCTGAGCTGAAAGGCTTCAAGCAGTTCATCAAAGTAGCCGAGGAAAACAAGCTCAAAATGCTACTCCAGGAAGATCCCACCTATTTCGAAACTACGATGAGCTACGCCCTAGCTTTTGGGATGTTTGATAAATGGGCGAAGAAATTTGAAGGCTTGAATTTGCAACCACCAACTTGGTATTACTCCTCCACAGGAAGGATGATGACGATGAATCATTTCTCCAAATCATTCAACAATTCCATAAAATCCACTCAATCTTCTATGGTCAGTTCCCCATCTAGCTCTGGAGGTTCTGGTGGTGGTGGCTCATCTGGCGGTGGCTTCGGCGGCGGCGGTGGCGGAAGCTGGTAGTTAAACACATTGTTTCCCAAGATTGATCCTATTTTCATACTCTATACCTGTTGCTATATCAACTTTGATATAACGGATGGAAGACCGATGACCGAAGACCGAAGTGACCTCAATGCTAATGTTTCCCGAATCTTTTGATCCTTTTAGGACTTTCTTAGTTTAATAGCGGATATCTATTGTTGATCTGAGACTTTAAGAAATATTTGAAGATCCTGTAGAAACTATTCGGACAATTAATGACCAGAAAAATATTCAGAATTGAAAATTTGGCTAGATGGTAATAATTTCAGGAAATCAAACTTAGATGAAATTGAGCTTGACGAAAGATGGTTAAACAGAAATTAATCATTCAATTAAGCTCTCAAATTTCAAAAAAACCAAATTATAAAGACGTGAAATCGAGCATGATCCCGTACGTACGGGATCACACACTTAGATTATTATCGTATGCGAAATTCCATGTGGCCATTAAAAATCAAATTATAATCACATGAAAAACTCTGTATTTATAGCTACCACTTTAGACGGTATGATTGCAGGAAAAAATGATGAGTTGGACTGGCTTTCTACTTTTCCGGAAATCGACCAAATCGACACAGGTTTTAATGACTTCACTTCCCGCATGGATGCGCTTTTAATGGGAAGAAATACTTTTAAGGTGGTTTCAGACTTTGAGGGAGAATGGTTTTACACCAAGCCTGTTTTTGTGTGGAGCAGTTCCATGACCGAGATTCCAGAAAAATTTAAAGGGAAAGCTTTTCTTGTCAAGGGAAGTATCACAGAAGTACTTTCAGAAATACACGGCAAAGGCTTTCAAAACCTTTACATCGATGGAGGAAGGACCATTCAGAGCTTTCTGAAAGAAGACTTAATCGACGAAATGATTATTACAACAATTCCAGTTTTACTAGGATCCGGAGTTCCTCTGTTTGCTGATTTACCCAAGCAATTGATTTTTAAATGCGTCAAATCAACGCTGTTTATGGACAAAGTTGTGCAAAACCATTTCGTTAGAGTCAAGTAATTCAAAGTGCACTATACCAAATAAACCGTAGCGCATCCTTCACAGCTGTCGGGAGCGCCGACGCGAGACATAAAACCTCCTCAAATCACCTCGTCGTCCATCCCCCATCTATAGTTACGAAGAAGTATTTACCACAAACCAAAAATTAACCTGATCAAATTTTGCGATTAGATTCCTTCCAAGTAAACTGGTTCATATGAATAGAGTACACTTCCAAAAAGTGCTTCTATCAAGAATTTAATGGACGTCTTTCAAGGATAACCTAGCTAATAGTTGAATCCCCTATATAGGACACAGATATTCAGCCTTAAAATTATCATCGTTGCTTATCCATTTGTATTTGAGCCTATTAAGAACCATGTGTTACACCAACTTAAGGGTAGAACCAAGAACTTTGATGATGACACGATCTTGACTAAAGTGAATAATTCTTTTAGTTAGGAAAGCCAAGTAGCAAACAATCCCTTGCTGAACGCCTATCTCTATACATAGAAGAGGCTGTTCCCGCTTTGGAAACAGCCTCTTCTTGCTAGATTTTAGATTCCTATTCTTCCACTCTTTTCAATACCCAAGTGGATGGCACTGCCGGAATGTGATCAGGATCAATAATTCGTTTTGGACCCACAAAACTTGGGAAATTCCAAATTAGATTTCCCCCTTGAAAGACTGGTTCAATGGTAACACCTTTTGTTTTCTCATAAATTTGAAAACCTCCAATTATTCCTTTTCCATTGGAAGAGAAAATAACTGGTGGAGTTCTAACAGGGTTTTTTGTGAGAAATATTTCATTGAAATCAAACTTATCCTTGGAATGTAGGAATTCAACAAATTCTAGATCATTATGAACAAGGTTGCCGTCCACAATCAATTTGATGTAGCCAAGCACAAATTGTTTCTCTGTTTCTGAAACTTTTACTTCTTTAAACACTAGAGTAACTGTAAAGTCAATTCTCTCATCTTTATAAAACCAAGTCCCTTCTAAATCTGTTAGCTTTTCTTCATTTTTGGGATTTTGAGCGAATATTGGGCTAGCAGCTAGTGTAAAAACTATTGTTAAATAGATTGTAATATAATTTAGTACTTTCATAATTAATTGCAATTTAGTGTTACGATATTGGTTCCTTGTCGATTAGTTCCAATTTTGTTCCAGGAGTTAAAATTTGATAACTCACCTTTAGATAAGGTAAGTCCACAACCTGGTGCATTAAGAAAATTAATTAATCCTAATTCATTCTGTAAAGTAGAATTTGTAGAGTTAACAGAGCAACTGGTTTTTGAATGCATCAAATCAATAACCTTATTAGACAAAGTCGTGCAGAACCATTACGTCAGGTTAAGATAAAATCACCTCGCCGTCCATCCTCCATCCACAGTCAGCATGGAACCCACCATGTAGCTCGCTGCATCTGAAGCCAAGTAAATCGCAGCACCCTGAATTTCTTCCAACTTACCCCATCTACCTAGTGCTGTAGCTCCGACGACGAACTTCTTTCCTTCTTCAGTATCTGCAATTGGCAAATTCATTTCTGTCAAAAATGGTCCAGGACAAATTGCATTCACATTGATATTGAATGGGGCAAACTCCAATCCAAGCGCCCGGGTCATCTGAACCACTGCGCCTTTGCTGGAAGTATAGGGAGTTCTATTTGATAAACCGACCAATCCCAAAGTACTTGCTAGGTTGATAATACTTCCCTTACCGGCTTTTTTCATGTGAGGTGTTACAGCCCTACAGCAAAGCCAAGTTCCGGTCACATTGATGTCCATCACTTTCTGAAAATCCTCCAAGGTTAATTCATCTATTGCACCTCGAATATTGATTCCAGCGGAGTTAATCAAGACATCTATTTTCCCAAAAGCATCAAAGGCAGCTTTAGCCATCGCTTCTGTCTGCTCTTTATTCACTACATCTGCTTCAAAAGCTATAGCCTTCACGCCATAGAGTTCGGCAATCCTCTGAGCTGATTCCTCTCCCTCTTTCAGCGTTCTACTGACCAACATCACATTTGCGCCAGCCGAGGCAAGTCCCTCTGCCATGGCTAAGCCGAGTCCTTTGGATCCGCCGGTGATGATGGCAGCTTTTCCACTTAGGTCAAAAAGCTTAATTCCGGGTAATTTCTGTGACATGATGTTGATGTGGTATATAGGTTAACGGTCAATTATCGATTATACTTTCACTCATAAATTCTAATTCACTAAACCAAGCCTAAGATATTTCGGCTATAATTCAGACAAGACACCACGTTTTGTTCTTCGTAGGCCAACTTCTCTTCGGCACTTAGGCCCCTTACATTTGGAAGCTCTCCAGAATAGAGGTTTTCATTTATCTTACGAAGTACTTTTGCAGTATTCTTTGCAGAAACATCTTCAAAAGTAGCCCAATACTCATCAGTCAAATAAGGGATTTCCAAAGGGTTTCTGGTAATCATCTCCAATGAAAAGGTAAGCGAAGGATTGAATTTCCTGCACCAGTCGACTCCAGCTTTCAAATCAACAATTCCTTCGCCAAGTGGCACTTCGGAAAGTAGAAATCCATCCTTATAGTTTTTCACCCCCATATCTTTCACATGAGTGGAAAAGGTATAAGGAGCCAAGGTCTTTATGACTTCCATCGGATCTTCCAGAAAAGATATGTTATTTCCAAAATCTAAGGTAACTCCCACCCATTCGCTGCCAAGAGTTTGGATGATCGCTTCGAGTTCCTTAGCATGCCAGTCCTTATGATTTTCTATAGCTAGCTTCATTTTATGCTTTCGCACAATGGGTTCAGCTAATTCTATAGACTTCAGCGCCTTTTCTTTGAAGGCTATAAACCCCTCAGCAGTTTTAAAATCCACATATCTCCTACCACTAAGGCATGCCGTACGAAGAACAGTAGCTCCAGCTTCTTTGGCAGCTAATACCTCAGACTCAAATTTTGAAATTTCATCACCTGACTTAGGAAGCCCAATACTTCCTTCCAGATATAAGTCTAGCTTTTCTCTTCTATCTCTTACTTTTCTAGCAAAATCCTGTGCCCAACCACTTACTATAACTTGTACGCCACCAGCACCGATTTGCTTACAATGCTCCATCATTTCTATCGCATCGGCAAAACCCGGATACTTTTGACTGCCATCCTTCGAATGCCACCTAGCTCCATAGGAATGCACTACCACTCCCATTGGTACAACCTTTAAGTCATCTGGCATAGCTGGTAGAGAAAAAGTCAGTGCCATTGCCCCAAGCCCAGCAGTCTTTATGAAATTCCTTCGGTCTGAATTGTAGCTCGAAAGACTGGGGTTAGAACTGATCATAACTTACGGATTTGGGGCTTCCACAGGAGGTAATGACTCTATGTACTCATCTAGTTCGTCCGCTTTCCACGGGTAGACTCTTCCTTGAGTAGACACCCGGGTTTTACCAATGGTACGACTCGAAATGGGTGAAGCTTTATTGCCCCACTCATTTCTAATATAAGTCAAAATCGCTGCAATGCTTCCATCATCCATGGTGGAATGTGCAGGCATAACTGGGAGAATATCCGGAGCATCATAGGTTTTGCCAGCTACTTCCACTGGACCTTCCAACCCATGTAACAAGATCATCGCGAGCCTAGCTTCGTTACCTAAAACCCACTCAGATCCAACTAAAGGAGGTCCCATTCTAGGAGCACCTGCTCCATCTGAACCATGGCATCCTGCGCAAGTCACCAGGAATTTCTGTCGACCATCAGCAAATTGCTCAAGTGCTTTTTCATCCAACTGATTGGCAACAAGCTTCACTTCGGAAGGAGTATAGCCAGGCCAAGCAAACATTCGCTTCAGCATCTCCACTCGACTTTGATCAATCGGCAGATCAGTTCTATTGAAAAATGACGGCTCTGAAGATAACAGAATAGGCTTCCGATCTTTGAGGCTAGCCGCCTGAATGGACATTCCTGAGATCAGGATATTTTCCTTCCAGCCTAGTTCTTTTTCGTCTGCCAAAGCCAATAAACCTTTTACTTCTTTTTGATCTCCATTTTTGATAATTGCACTGGCTAGTGTTTCAAGAAAAATCTCTTTGGTCTGACCTTTAACTTTCCAGTCTTCGGATTGCCAAAGCTTCTGTAGGAAATCATATTCCCTTCCGCCCAAACTACTCATCATCGCATCGCGAATTAAAGGATCATCACCGTATTTGGTGAAAATAACAGAAAGCACATGTTCATATTCCGAAGACTCCAATACATAACTACTCAGCGAAAGTTGCAGTGCTTCCTGTGAGGTGGAAGAATCAGCTACCTTTTCCATAGCCTCAGTAAGTCTAACTTTGGTTGCATTAGACTGCAATGCAAATGGCTCCAATAATCTAAGAGCTGTACTTTGAATCAATCCTGAAGAATTTTCGAAGATTGATAAAAGGAAATCTGCTGAGAGCAGGTTTAGTCCTTCCAAGGTCCACAATGCATGAAATCTTCCTAGTTCGGTGGACTTTGAATCAGCCACGAGCTCCATTAACTTCGCTTTTACACTTGTATCATTCCGCTCCACCAAGAGTCTCTGAGCCATATCTCTATACCAGCCATCACTATTTGAAAGAAATGCGATCAATTCATCATTGCTATTCTTTGAAAGCTTTGGCTGTACTACTTTACTTTTACCCTTGGGCACTATTTTCCAAATTCGACCTAGATGAACTGGCATCTCCAATCCTCTCCCGATTGTTTGCTCCCGTAAATAAGGCGTCAAATATTCACCGTGCTGAATCAAACCACGGTACATATCTGCGATGTATAGTGCACCATCCGGCCCAGTTGCAAAGTCAACAGGTCTAAAACGCTCATCAGTTGATGCTAAAAATTCAACTCCCGAGTGTGGATCTTTTCCTTCCAAAACATTGCCGGTTTGGCTGATGATGTTTCGCTTCACCAAATTACCGGCAGGTTCAGCGACGAAGGCATTTCCGTAATACTCCTGAGGAAAAAGTCCAGCTCTATAAATCCATGGAGAACAGGCTGCAGTAAACTCCATCAAGCGCTGGTCATCGCTTAGGACTCCAGGAATATAGCCTCGATTGACTGCTGGCGTCTGACGAATAGGGAAAACACTTCGCTCCATGCTGACGCCGTAATCAATTCCTATAGTTGGAGAATGATTGGGATTGCGAGAAAGGTAGTTTGGTGGAACCAAATCCACATGTAACGGCGACCAATTGTAATTATAAAATAAGCGGCCTTGATCGTCATGACTGATGCCCCACTGACCACGAAACTCCGTAGTATCTCTAATCCATTCGCCATCCTGGTATTTATATCTCAGCCTGGATTTAGCGTTGTAATACCAATTATCAACATTTCTAAGCAAGCCATTATCCGAATGCTCAGGATTACCAGAAGATGCATAAGTTGAATCCAGTGAAACTTTTGTATCAGCTTTCAGGTCGCCATCCAGATCTTTGGTAACCCAAAGTGCTGTGTTTTCAGACACCAAAACCCCATCTGCAAAAAAACCGAGTGCTCGAGGCATGATCAAACTATCAAGATAAATTGTGCTTTTATCCATCACCCCATCTCCATCCTCATCTTCCAGCACCGAAATCCTCCCGATAGGTTTATCTTCCTCCGATCCAAGCGTGTCAGTCATGAATCCACGCATCTCAATTACCCAAAGACGCGAATCTTCATCAAATGTGATAAAAACCGGATCCTCAACCATAGGTTCGGCGGCAACTAACTGGATTTGAAATCCCTCCTCTAATTGGAAAGTCTCTAATTCTTCTTCAGCAGACTGGGCGGGAGAAGGGTTTGAAGGGTCTTCTTGTACTGATTTGGAACAAGAAAACAAGGTTATTGCTATCAAAAAAGACGAAGCAATACGAATAATCGACATACTACAAATTGGTATTTTGGGTTTGAGCTGAGAGCGCTTAAAGTCGCTAACCTCTAATATCTTGGCTAGTCAACTTAAGACAGATACAATTTTAAACATATTACTTACTTACGCAAGAAAGAATTAATTCAATGGCTTGATTATTCATTGCTGACCCAATGAAAATTTTAACAGACATAATGGGTATATTCATTTTCAACTTTTAAAACGTCAAAATGAAGAAAAACATACTACTAGTTGCAATCCTATTTCTGTTTTCATTTTATGTTATCAAAAAAGAAGTTTGGGAAAAGCGCGCTCCAACTTCGGTAACACTCATCAAATCAGAACTTTCTTGGAATGGAGATTCCTTGCCCAACTACCCTACTTCCAATCCAGAAATTTCTATTCTAAAAATCACCATTCCAGCACATTCTGAACTTCCTCTTCATTATCATCCAGTCATCAATGCGGGTGTACTTCTGAAAGGAGAGCTTTTTGTAATCGATGAAGATGGAAATGAGCTGACAATGAAAGCAGGCGACCCAATTGTGGAAGTAGTGAACAAAAAGCATTTAGGTAGAAATCTAGGCGATGAAGATGCAGAGATAATTGTCTTTTATGCTGGAAGTGCAGGGATGAAGATTACTGAAAAAGTGCAATAGTAATTTCCAAGCCTTAACTTTGACCAAAATATAAATTCATGAACTTTTCAGATTTAGGACTTTCCAAGCAGATACTTGAAGCAATCACCAAAGCCAACTATGATAGCCCCTATCCTATTCAGATAAAAGCTATTCCGGCTATTTTGCAAAAAAAGGATGTACTAGGAATAGCCCCAACAGGATCTGGAAAGACAGCTTCTTACATCCTCCCCATTCTCCAAAGACTTCAGGAAAAGCCTATTAACAAGGGTAGAATGATCCCGATTTTAGTGCTTGTCCCAACCCGTGAACTAGCAAGTCAGGTGGCAGAAGTGACTGAGAATTTCGCTAGATTTTTATCTCGACCTGTCAAGGCACTGGCCGTTTTCGGAGGTGTTTCTATCAATCCGCAGATGATGAAAATCTACGGAACAGATATCTTGGTTGCTACTCCCGGACGATTGCTTGATTTGCTTTCTAAAAATTCTCTAAATCTGAATCAAGTTGAAATTCTGGTATTGGATGAAGCCGACAAGGTATTGAATATGGGATTCAAAGAGGAAGTGGATCTGATTTTAGAAAAACTACCAAAGAAGCGCCAGAACATACTTTTCTCTGCAACTACTGAAGAATCTGTAGAAGGACTGATCGACGAAATGCTTCATGATCCTGTTCGGATTGCTGCTGAGCCAGATACCGTTTCTCCTGATCTTATCGAGCAGTATGCTTACCGAGTTCCGATGGAGCAAAAAGGCCCTTTTCTCCGATATTTGATCAATTCTGGTGATTGGTCACAGATTTTGGTTTTTGCTTCCTCCATCAGAGCAGCGAATAACATCGTCACCAAACTCAACAAAAACGGAATCGATGCATTGGCTTTTCATGGAGACAAAAGCCAAGGCGCTAGAACTGAAGCTTTGCATCGTTTCAAATCCGGAAAAACAAGGATTCTTGTTGCGACAGATTTGGCAGCCAGGGGAATTGATATCAAGTTTTTGCCCCTGGTCATCAATTATGAATTACCGCGGTCACCGAAGGATTATGTGCATAGAATCGGGAGAACAGGTCGTGCCGGAGCAACTGGAGAGGCTATTTCCTTGATAGCTGAAGAAGATTTGCACCACTTCAAAATCATCCAAAAGAAGATGAAAAAGCATGTGCAGCTGAGAAGTATAGATGAGATTGATTTTTAGGCTGACAATTTACCCTAGCAATGACGTAGGAAGATTTGAGGATCGTCGTAGAATCGTAGAGTTTTATGGTTATTGATCGTGCCTTTGGCACTCATAAAATCATCCAACTCTATTTCAACCCAGAATTTCATTCTGGGCTTCTATTGACCTTGCCGATGGCAAGGGGCTCAACTTATTTGAGAGTACCAACTCAAAAAAATGGTTTCTCATTTACTAGTGCCTCATCTATTTTTGGCAATGATCACTTCAAACCTGTCAGTAGGTGTGATGCCCAATTTTTCCATGATCATTTGTGTCAAAGGCACGAGCCATATTTTAAACGAATTCGATTCATAGCATAGCTTTTCGACTTAGATAACCTACTTTAGAATATCATCAAGCATTAACTAAAGTCTAATGAATATCCAACGCACCTTTTTTATTCTTTTACTTTTCGCTTCACAGCTCAGCTTTGCCCAGCAAAACTCGCAAGCTCCAAATGTCATCCTAATTATCACCGATGATCAGGGCTATGGGGATTTGGCGGTAAATGGCAATCCACATATCAATACACCTGCAATTGATGCTTTTGCGGCTGAGAGTGTAAGGTTTACCAATTTCTATGTTTCTCCAGTTTGTGCTCCTACCCGGGCGAGCTTGATGACTGGAAGATATTCCTTGCGAACCGGTGTTCGGGACACATATAATGGTGGTGCGATGATGGCAAGCAGTGAAATCACCATTGCGGAGCTGTTGAAATCAAATAATTATAAAACTGGAATCTTTGGAAAATGGCATTTGGGAGATAATTATCCTATGCGACCGAGCGACCAGGGCTTTGATGAATCCTTGATTCATCTTTCGGGCGGAATGGGGCAAGTCGGAGATTTTACCACTTATTACCAAGGCGATCGAAGCTATTTTGATCCGGTGCTTTGGCATAATAACGAGCAAGAAAGTTATGTAGGTTACTGCTCAGATATTTTCGCAGCCGAAGCGATCAAGTTTATTGAGAAAAATAAGGACACTCCCTTTTTCACCTATTTGGCCTTTAACGCCCCACATACCCCACTCCAGGTCCCTGATGAGTATTATCAAAAGTATATGGACGTCGATCCTTCAGCTGGCTTTGGAACTGACGAAAAGCCCTTCTATCCCATGTCTGAAAAAGACAAAGAGGATGCTCGAAAGGTCTATGCTATGGTGGAAAATATCGATGATAATCTAAAAAAGCTTTTTCAAAAGCTAGAGGATCTGGGAATTGAGAAAAATACTATTGTCATTTTTATGACTGATAATGGCCCACAGCAGCAGCGATATGTAGCAGGACTTAAAGGCCGTAAAGGCAGTGTTTTTCAAGGTGGTGTGAAAGCTCCCTTTTTCATCCGATATCCTGAAGGTTTTAGTGGCAACAAAGAAGTCACTAACCTTTCAGCACATTTGGACGTGTTACCGACTCTAGCGGATCTCTGTGGATTTGAGTTGCCAAAAGACCGGAAAATAGATGGTCAAAGTATGGTGCCCTTGATTAATGGCGAAAATACTTCAATCAACGACCGAAGTTATTTTACGTATTGGACTAGAAAATATCCT
Organism: Algoriphagus winogradskyi; assembly: GCF_900182815.1. GTDB lineage: Bacteria > Bacteroidota > Bacteroidia > Cytophagales > Cyclobacteriaceae > Algoriphagus > Algoriphagus winogradskyi. The sequence continues at coordinate 375,209 of NZ_FXUA01000003.1, forward strand.
GAGCTTTACCAAAATATTTCCATCCAAAAAGCGGGCTGGAAGTTAGTGGGCAATACGGAATACAACTCAGAAAGCGAAAAATTCAACTTATACAACCTGTATGAAGACCCCTATGAGCTAAATAATCTTTCTTCAAAAAATTCATCAAAAGCAAAGGAATTGAAATCCGAAATGGATGCGCTCTACTTGGAGCTAATCAATGAGAAAAACCAAAAAAATCCTCCACTCATACATGTTGGAAGTACAGCCGAAAACCCAATTTTTCTAAATAGAAATGATGCTGCAGGTGAGCGGGGAATTTGGGCGCAGGAGGATGTATTTGGTTATTGGAATGTAAAGGTCGAGCCTGGCGTATATGACATACGCGTGAAATTTATCAAACCAGTTCCGCCCCAAGGAAGAATGACCATTGAAACTTCCAACTATGCCAACATCGCTATTGATAAATCAAGCGAAGACGTGGACATATTTGAAATGAAAGGAGTCTCTCTCCAAGCTACCGAAGGGCAGTTACTGCCTTTTTATGAAGTGGATGGGCAACGATATTTCCCTTTTTGGGTTGAACTTGAGAAAAAATAACTAACCCAAATACAATAAGAGGCCTACTTGCAAGAACATTAAAGATGAGTTATCTCAGCTGATTTATCTCCTTAGCCTTGAGTTTGATTTATTTCTCAGTTTAGCATAGAAAAAATGAAAATTGCAGAAAAGGATCAAATTAACTCAACATGCATTCTTTGGTGAATTTGTAAACATTCAAAATAATCCAATTGAATCCAGTTACATGTTAACAAAATCTATTCAGATTAATGATTTTTCAACACACTACAATTTACCCTGATTATTCCATAAAAAAATAACCAGATATTTACGAACTCATTAACATCTCCCCCTGTTTACCTCAGATACTCCGAGTTTTAAGATCAAATAATTTTTAGGGTGGAAAAGAAATATAGCAAAACGGAATACTTTAAAATTGTCCTGGTACTAGGTGCCTTGTGTACAATCAGCCCATTTTCTATTGACATGTACCTTCCGGGGTTTCCTGAAATGGCAAGGGATCTGAATACCCCTATTTCAAATATTCAGCTTTCCTTAACCGCATACCTTGTAGGTATCGCAATTGGTCAGTTGTTTTATGGCCCTTTATTGGATAAATACGGACGCAAAAAACCTCTTTATGCAGGTTTGGCTATTTATATTTTAGCCTCTATCGGATGTGCTATGTCCCAGTCTGTAGAAAACTTGATTTTCATGCGCTTTCTCCAGGCTATCGGCGGTTGTGCAGGAATGGTATCAGCACAGGCAATTGTGCGAGACATATTCCCAGTGAAGAAAATTGCACAAGCGATGTCTTTGCTCGTTTTGGTGATCGCAGTTTCTCCTATGATCGCACCTACGTTGGGAGGCTTTGTGACCGCAGCCTACGATTGGCATTGGGTATTTATCATCCTTGCAGTACTTACAGCTATTATTTGGATTGCAACTGTAGTAATACTTCCTGCGGGTGCCCTTCCGGACAAAGAGATCTCTCTAAAACCTAAGCAGGTCTGGAAAGGCTACATAAAAGTTCTTGAAAACCGCCAGTTCTTGGTGTACATGCTTGCGGGCGGGATAGCCGGAGCTGCACCTTTTGCCTACATCGCTAGTTCAGCAGATGTATTTATGAATTTATACGGCTTGAGCGAGCATCAATTCGGTTGGATCTTCGCTATTCTGGCTTTTGCAATGATAGGGTCTACTCAGCTAAACCATATTTTGCTTCGAAAATACTCGAGTCAGCAGATCATTAATTTCTCTTTACATTATCAAGTGACAGTGGGGCTGATTTTGGTAACAGGTGTCTATTTTAATTGGTTTAACGTCTTTACGCTGATCGCTCTAATGTTTGTATTCCTAACAGCTCACGGATTAAATGGCCCAAATACTACCGCACTTTCTATGGCTCCATTTGCTAAGGCTGCAGGCTCGGCCTCTGCGATGCTGGGAAGTATGCGAATGGCAATAGGTGGAATTGTGACAGCGATAGTAAGCCTATTTCATGCTAGCACAGCATTCCCCATGGTGATGGGCATGGCAATTTGTGCAGTTGGCGGATTCATAGTTTTAAAAATGGACCAAACTATTCCAGGAACAATAAGTAGGGAACGCAATAAAGAAGCTTTTGCATCTTGAAGCCTATAAAACCTAAAGCCGGTGTTCGTAATGAATTCCGGCTTTTTACTTCTAGTTTGTTATAGCTTTTATCAAATCAGGATAAATCTGCTCTCTGCTATTCCGGTCAAATAGTGCAAACCCATAATCGCCAGCATATCCATTATCCCAATAGAAGGGCACCAATCCATGCGCTGTCATACTTTTAGTCACGTAGCTATGATAATCAATCAGAAAGCTGTAATTCTCCGCAGCTTTCTTCTGGATAGCCCCATATTCTCCTATCAAAACAGGAATGCCTTGGTCGATGAATTTGATTTTCATCTTTAGGAACTGTGCGTCGACATGTGCCTCACCACCCCAAAGTGCGGTTTTTGAATGGTCAGTGGCGTTGGCTCCCCATTGGGTGATGATTTCATCCTCTCTCAAGGCAAACTCATACGGGTCGTAATAATGTGCTTCGACCATCAAACGATCCTCAGTTTCATCTAGTGGCAATTCAAAGAAATTTACCCCATGGTCAATGTTCGTATTGAACGTCTGTACGACTAAATTTCTGTAAGCATTTCTACCGCCAGTGGATCGTACGGCATCCACAAAAGTCTGATTGAAGGAATTTTGCACTTGATAATATTCAGGTTTTGGAGAACCATAATCCCCTTCTATCATCACCTCATTGGTGCCTGCAAATAATAAGTGATCGTTATAATCTCTGAAATTCAGCGCAATCTGAACCCACATTTTCTCCAAGCGATTATTCACATACTCCTGCTGCGCAAAAGTCGGCTGCATCCAGCCTTCGTCCCAGTGGATATTCATCAAGGCGTACATGTCATTATCTATCACATAATCGACCACTTCCTGCACTCTAGCCATCCATTCCGGATCAATTGTAAATTCCGTAGCATTTGAAAATTTACTCCAAGCCACTGGAATTCTTACAGAATTAAAGCCAGCTGCTTTTACAGCATCTATTAATTCTTTAGTCACTTTTGGATTTCCCCACGCTGTTTCCCCTCCTATTGCTTCGAGGGAATTACCCAAATTCCATCCTTTTCCCATTTCAGCTGCCAATTCCAAACTGGAAATTTCACGCATGCCTGTATTATCTGCCGGGATGTAATAATCAGGAAATTGAGGTTCACCTGCCTCCTGTGTTATTTTAATTGGCTGGATGATGACTCCAAACCTTATATTTAGGACCGTCGTTCGTATTTCATTCGCATAATTTGCTGCTGTTGTTATGGAAATTTTAGCATTTCCGTTGCCCTGGTTTGGGATTACGGTAATCCATGATGCATTCATCTCCACTTGCCATTGTTGATTACTTGTCAAAGTAACCTCCAAAGTTTTTTCAGCCGGCCCAAATTGGAGCTCAGTGGTAGATACTAGAAAAGTGACGGGGTCTTCTTTCTCCCCGCAGGAGAAAAGTATAAGTGAAAGAACGAACAGTCGTACCAAAAACTTAAATGGGTTATTCATAGGGTTTAGTTTCATCCTTCCAAAACTATTCAATCCTGTACTCTACGAAGGGGGGTAAATGTTAGCGAAAAGGGATTCATTTGTTATTAACGCTTGCACTAGCATATTGAAAACCTTGTTTATTCCTATTCTTTAAGCAAAGGAATAATCCCTACTTTTGCGATTCTATTACCAGTACACCTCATGAGCAACTCAAACCTTGCAGTAAGAACAGTAATTTTTAGTATGCTTGGAAATATTGCTCTGGCTGCAATAAAATTTCTGGCTGGCATCTTTGGAAACTCCTATGCGCTGATAGCTGATGGAATAGAGTCAGTAGTTGATGTTTTTTCTTCTATACTAGTCCTTTTTGGGTTAAAGTACTCTTCAAGACCAGCAGATGAAAATCATCCCTATGGGCATGGAAAAGCTGAACCCCTGATTACGTTTTTGGTTGTAGTTTTTCTGATTGTTTCTGCAGGTACGATCGCCTGGCAGGCCTATCAGCATATCATCACTCCGCACCAGTCGCCCGAAACCTTTACACTCTTCGTGTTGGCAGGAATTATTATCTGGAAAGAATCCTCTTTTCATGTAGTGATGAGAAGGAGTAAAAGATTGAAAAGTAGTTCGCTCAAAGCTGAGGCTTGGCATCATCGAAGCGATGCGATAACTTCTGTTGCGGCATTTATCGGAATTACAATAGCGCTCTTTGGAGGAGATGGCTATGAAGTCGCTGATGACTACGCTGCGCTTTTTGCTGTGGCTTTTATCCTTTTCAACTGCTACAAAATCTTCCGGCCGGCACTTGGTGAGGTGATGGATGAAAACAACTACGAAGAATTGACCGAGCATATCCGCACTGTATCCTTGACTGTTCCGGGTGTAAAAGGGACCGAAAAATGTTTTATCAGGAAGGCAGGAATGGAATATCATGTAGATCTTCATGCCCTAGTAATCGGTGATTTGACGGTAACAGAAGGGCACAAAATTTCTCATCTGCTCAAAGACAAACTATGTGCTGAGATACCTGAATTGGGTAATGTGCTAATCCATATCGAGCCTTTTTAATACTTCATACTCTTGGTTTCAAATTGATTGGACTAGAAAATGTGGTAGAATTCAACAAAAGCACAATACATAAAGTAACTTATTTCGGTACACTATTGCTAGCCTATTCTCTTGAACAAAGCCTGTACAGCCGCTTTATCTAAGGATGGAAATTCATTCCCAACTAAAAGGGACTGAACAAGGAAGTTGGGTCATTCCGGGAAATAATACCTAAATTATAGAGTATTATAACTTTTTCAATAAACCCATTTTCCTATGAATATCTATGAAAATCTGGCCTTTGGCCATGAGAGACCCTCCGTCTGTCCTATTCAGAGGACCGAAAAAACTAATTATTTCGCAATTGGATTGCTCCACGACCAAATTCTGAAAAAGCACACTGCAAATAGTCCATCGTTACTTACAGTACTGAAGGGTGAACTTGAATTCTTCATTAACGGAAAAGTAATTCAACTCAAGGAATTTGACACGTATGACATTCCTGTATTGGTAGAGCATGAAGTAAAAGGTATAAGGGACAAAAACATTTTTACGATAGTTCAGGAAAAATAGCAGGCCAATTTAAACCTGGATCTACACTCAAATTGATCAGATTTCACCTCAAAATTAGCTCTAGGAGTATGCAAACATTACAGAAACCTACCTTCAAAATAGAATCCACTTCGATGAGAGGTTGCTTTAAACTGAGTGTTAACGGGAGAAAAATAGTGGACTTGAAATACAAAAATTGGTATTCCGGAGTCGCTGAAACCTACCTAGATCGTGAGAAAATACAACTCAAACCTAAAAACTGGTGGTCAGGTAAAATTGAGATTCTAAAGAATCATAGAAAAGTTGGCGAAATCAGTCATAATTCAAAACTTCATTTGAAAATATCGAGAGAAAATGAGGATGGGATTGAAGAAACTTATATCCTAAAAAATTCGGGGAAATGGAAATTAAAATTTGACCTTGCTTTAGAAGCCGGAGAGAGTGTAATGACATTAAGCCCAACAAACTCATTTAATAAATTAAACTTTGATGTATTTGTCCATGATGAGAATATACCTATGGAAGAATTGGCCATCTATTCAGCTTACGCATGCAAGCTGTACTACGCCTATATTTCTGCGGTTTGATGTCCATATATTACTAATCAAAAAACCAATCCAAAAACCATTTTTTGTACCTTAACACCATCGATTAATGATTACTTAATCATTAATTATCAAAAATAAGATTAACTCAAAAACCCATGAAAACCCTATTAACCTTTGCCCTTTTTCTCACAGTAACTTTAGCTTTTGCGCAAGCTGATAAGGACGTAGCATCTCAAGTAGAAAAACTACGATTAGCCTTGATTGATCCTACAGTAGCTAATCTGAGCGAGCTAAGTTCCATTCATTTAAGCTACGGTCACTCTAGCGGCAAACTCGAAAACCAAGCTCAGTTTATAGATGCTTTAGTAAGTGGAGCTTCTGATTTTGCCAAGGTTTCCTTTGAAGACCAAACTATACACGTAGAAAAAGACGTAGCGATAGTTCGCCATAATTTAGTAGCTGATGTCTTAGACGGAGGAAAATCAAACTCCATAAAAATCGGCGTTATTCTAGTTTGGCAAAAAGAAAAGGGCCAGTGGAAATTACTGGCCCGACAGGCATATAAATTGCCTTAAATCATCAAGAATTTTCTTCCTCAGGTTCTATCGGCTTTTTATGCCAATAAGAAGCTAGTATAGAACCACTCACATTCATAAAAGGCCCAAATACCGCGGGTGCAAGACCAACTGTGGCGATCTTTCCCATTTCCTTTGCTATACCAGAGGCAAGACCTCCATTTTGCATTCCCACTTCTATTGCAATGGTTCTACAATCTTTTTCGCTGAGTCTAAACAATCTACTCGCCCAATAGCCAAGCACATATCCGAAGAGATTATGAACCACAACAAGGATTATTAGAAGAGGTCCAATATCCAGCAAACTGTCTCTTCCCGCAGCTACGATCACCACCAAAATCAACGCTATGGCAGCCATAGAAATTATTGGCATAAGATCATCCAGCCACTTGGCTTTTCCACGAAGGAAATAATTAAAGAGTAGTCCTGCTCCAATTGGGATAATGACCATTTTCACAATGCTGAACATCATTTCGACAACATCGATTGCTACAAATTCGCCAGCTAACCAGCCCATCAAAAACGGGGTAACGAAAGGAGCTAATAAAGTCGTAACCGAAGTAACAGTAATTGATAATGCGAGATTAGCTCTGGCAAGGAATGCCATCACATTTGAAGCCATACCACTTGGAGAACAACCGATTAAAATCATCCCGGCAGCTATTTCAGGAGGAAAACCACTTGTTTTTGCTAGTGTATAGCCTATGAAAGGCATAATTGAAAATTGGCATAGAACGCCAATCAGCACTCCTTTGGGCATTTTGACCACACCCAAAAAGTCTTTGATGCTCATGGAAGTCCCCATTCCAAACATAATTATCTGAATCAGCGGGACAATCGATGCACTGAACTTATAACCTTTGTATTCGATGAAGTATTGTGGAAAATACAGGGCAATTGCAACCGATCCGAAGATCATCATGGAGTAGGCGTATCCACGAAGTTTGGGAATACCTAAAAATGCTATCGCACAGATAAAGAAAAAGCCAATCCATAGAAAGCCTGCCTTTGCAATGCCCGTAAAGAGCGTGATAGCGATTGCTGCTAACAATAATAAGCCGCTAAGAATAGAAAGAGCTTTGGTGATTTTTGGGTTCAAAATAAAATATTTTTAGGTGAGAGCTTTTTGAAAATGACCCGAAAACCAGTTATAAAGCAAGTCTTCGGGTCTTTTGGCAATAAGTAAAAAGGTGTTCTTAACTATAGATTCTATCGTGCGAACGCTTTTCATTCCACATATCCGTAGGTGCAAAAAATGAGCTGTCCGATGGATGTAAATGTGCCTTTACTACTTCTTCATTCAGCTCAATTCCTAAGCCCGGTGCCTCCAAAGGTACCGGCGCATAACCTTTGTCTATCATTTTGCCTCCGCCGGTCATAGTAACCAAATCCTCCCACCAAGGCACATCCACTGAGTGATGTTCCAGTGCCAGAAAATTTTGCGTAGCTGCCGCGCAATGTACATTTGCCATAAAGGAAACTGGAGTGCCAGCCTGATGCATGGCCATCCCTATCCCCTTTTCTTCTGCATAATCTGCAATTCTTTTGGTTTCCAAAAGTCCACCCGAGGATGCCAAATCAGGATGCACAATGTCCACGGCATGATTATCTATCAGGTCTTTGAAATATTCCAATAAATAAATATCCTCGCCTGTGGTGGTAGGAGTATTCAGAGAATCTGTGATTGTCTTATGCTGCTGCCACATCTGCCACGGCACCATATCTTCTAACCAAGCCAATCTATATTTATCGAGTGCCTGCCCCAGCCTGATGCAGTTATTCAAATCAAAATGGCCATAATGGTCCGTCGAAATAGGAATATCATAACCCACCATACTACGCACATGATCTACGATTTTGGCGAGTTCATCCAGTCCCTTCTCAGTGATCTGTACTCCCGTAAATGGATGGGCTGTGTTGGCATAAGACATGTATCCGCCCTGCCACTGACTTTTACCCATTTTGAAAATCTCTGGATTCACAATACAACCCGGGATATCCATGATTTCTCCAATAGAAACATCCATTTTCAGCCAAGTATACCCCTGCTCCTCAGTTCGGTATTTGATGAGCTTCAGCTGCTCTTCAGGAGATTTGGCCTCCGGAGTATCGGCATACAGACGTACAGAATCACGATACCTTCCGCCAAGTAGTTGCCAGGCCGGTACATTGTAAGCTTTGCCACATAGGTCCCAGAGTGCCATTTCAACCCCACAAACACCACCAGCCTGTCGGGATTGCCCACCGAATTGTTTGATGATTTTAAACAGTTTTTCAACGTTGCAGGGGTTTTCGCCTAGAATCCTACTTTTCAGCATCAATGCATACCTAGGATCAGCCCCATCCCTTACCTCACCCAAACCATAAATCCCTTGGTTTGTATCGATTCTAAGGATTGCGGTTCCCCCCATTACATTGGTATGAGCATAGCGGAGATCCGTGATTTTCAAGTCTGAAGGAGCTGACGCCCGACGTACATTCTTAGTCGTTTCAGCCATGGTATCTTCTATACTAAGTCCCATGAGTGCTGTCAAACTTAACCCGCCTAAGGCAGTTTTTTTCAAGAAATCTCTTCTGTTATCTTTTGTAAAGGGATTATCGATTTCTGCTTGACGTTGGGCTGTATAAGTCCGCTCCTGCTCCTTACTCTTTTGAATAAGGTGTTGTAATGTGCTTTTCATCTTAAATAGGGTTTTTGGGTTATTGTGTAATTTGTCTTTAGCCTGATCCAGAATTAGTAATTACGTTCTCTAAGGTAATTATCCAGCTCAGTCTTGGTCATCGGAAGCTTTCCTGGATAATTGTTTAGCCAATCCAAGAAATCCTTTTTGATCTCTTCTGTCCACTGGCTATCAATCTGTCCAGCTAGATATTTACCTTCTCGTAATCTTTGGTGGCCAAATTCATCTCGCAATCCAGTGACCTCAGAAGTCAAAACAAGCTCTTCCACTAAGTATGCTGGAATGAAAATCACCCCATATTTCTTTGCTAAGACCACATCACCTGGAAGTACAGTAGCACGTCCAACTCGAATTGGTGCATTGATAGAGGTCAGCATCATTTGCTGAATATAAGATGGATCTTGCCCTTTCATCCAGGCATTGAAGCCTTCGATCTCGGAGAGTCCTTCCTGATCCCTCACAGATCCATTGAAGATCACTCCACGTTGGGATTTGGCATAGATGGCATTTCCGAGATTATCTCCGATCAGCGTTCCATCCACGATTTTCCCATAGCCATCTGCTACATAAACATCTCCGTTTGTAAGAATATCGATAGGCCAGGAGTTTGTGCCTCCTTTATCAGATCTTCCTTCTTTACCTACGCCTTGGTCCTTCACCTGCTTTTCGAGATCAGGACGTAGTGGCATGTATTGAGCTGTCACCACCCGCCCTGTCATGGTTTCATCTGGCAGCATGATTTGCCACTCACCTTCATATTGGTTTTGGTAGCCCTTACTGCGCAGAACGCCCCATGCCTCTTCAATGGAGATTTTTTTCAGGCGTTCTAAAATAGAATCAGAAACTTTCGGTCTCCCATCTGCAAAGCGTTCTCCCTGCCAATCGACAGTAAGGGCTTTGATATATTCAGGGGAAGCGCCAACGTTTTGGGCTTGTGCTTCTATTTTTGGCAATAATAAGAAGCATGAAAAAGCGCCAATCAAGATGGACATCCTGATCTTTCTTTGGGGTGTTGAAATTGGGTTCATTGGTATAGGGGTTAGGGTTTTTTCTTCACTTGATAAGCGGGAAGAAAAAACCTAATTGCTGATTATTCGAAGAATGGTATTCCAGGAACGGCATGTTTTCTCATACCTTCCTCATTGATTTCCACACCTATTCCAGGTTTTTCGGATAGTGTGATAAAGCTATTTTCTGTTCTAGGACCGTCATAGGTAACTATGTCTTTCCATAAGTCATCTGTATCCATATAGATTTGCCATTCCATAATCTGAAAGTTGGGTACGGAAGCGCAGACATGACAACTTGCCATCGCTCCTAGAAAAGAGGCAACCATGTGAGGAGAAAAAGGCACGTAATAAAGATTTGCCAAGTTTGCTATTCGTTGGGCTTCTCCCAGTCCACCCGCTTTTTGCAGATCAGGCATAATGATATTTAAAGCACCATCAGAAAGTAGTTTTGTAAAACCGTAGGCTAAGTAGATATTTTCACCGGCACAGATGGGCGTACTTGTTTCTTGGGTGATGTGCTTATACATTTCTGGATTATCCGCTGGAATTGGTTCTTCCAGAAACATCAGGTTTAACGGCTCGTAAGCTTTGGCCATCTTCATCCCAGTGATTGCATCATATCGTCCGTGCATATCCACACAGATATCAATGTTGGGGCCCACTTCTTCCCGCACTGCGGCGATGGCATTGTACATTCTCTCTATTTCAGCGGGGCTTGCAGTCCAGTTAAAACGATCATATTTATTTGGATCTCTTGCATCATCCACATCAAATTTCACCGCATTATAACCTTTGGACACTGCATTTCTTGCCGCTAAAGCATAATCATTTGGAGTAGGATTTGTGGATGTATATAGGGCTGTATCACAATAGACCCGGATTTTATCTCTGAATTTGCCTCCCAATAATTGGTAAACGGGAACGTTAAAAACTTTTCCAGTGATATCCCAAAGTGCAGTCTCAATGGCTGTGAGAACGGCCACAAAAACTCCAGACTGAGCACCACCAAAAAATGCTCCCTTACGTATTTGTTCTGCCAGACGATTGGGATTTAATGGATTTTGCCCTTTTAGCTGATTACCCATCCTCTGGATCATGTAATACGTGCCTTGAATCGCATCAACTGCTTCTCCACAGCCCCAAACATCCTGATTAGTATATATTTTTACATAAACTGCACCACGTACATAGCCGCATTTTACATCTGTTATTTTCAGATCTGAGGGATTTGAGTGGGGGTTTTGCCTTGCTACAGCTTCATTTAAGCCGCCAAAGCCGCCCATTAAGCCAGCTCCTGTCAAACCAGCAACAGCACTTTTTTGTAAAAATGATCTTCTTGAATTCTTAGATTTCATAGGTTTTAAGGGTTGTATGTATAATTACCAAGTTCTGTTTTTTAGAATTTCTTGGATTTGTTCTCGAGCTATTGGTAATTCATCGATATGGGATTCGAGCCACTGGGAAAAGTCTTTTTCTATGTCATCAGACCATCTAGTGTCAATATCACCAGCTGTGTATTTCCCCTCCCGGATTCGCTCATGGCCAAACATATCTCTCAACCTTACTACTTCTGAAGTAACTACCACCTGCTCTACTAAATGGGCAGGAATAAATGACACTGCACCGTCACGTCCCAATACTACATCACCTGCCATCACTGTAGCTTGGCCGATTTTTGTAGGTTTATTGATACCGATCAGCATGGTATTCAAATCTCTAGGTTGATTATGGTGTGATGGGTGATAGCTTCGGTAATAGGAGGTAAAACCACCGATTTCCTTCAGACCGGCGATGTCTCTGATCGCACCATTGTAAACGATTCCATTGCCTGAATTGGCAAAAATCGCATTTCCAACATTATCGCCAATGGTAGGTCCCCCATCGTGGATTCCGAATTGGTCGGCGACATAGACATCCCCTTTTACCAGTAAATCCACCGGCCAAACATTCTGTCCTTTCTTTCCTTCGGCTTTTCCGCGGGCATCTATCGCTCCGTGGATATCAGGTCTACCCGGCATAAAAGTAGCCGTAAGTGCTCTTCCGACCATAATGCTATCCGGGTTGATCATTTCCCAGCCTTCAGCATATTGATATTTGTAGCCTGCATTTTTCATCACGGCCCAGGCTTCATCATGGGTCACAATTTTCATACGCCTCAATAGGTCATCGGACACTTTAGGGCGACCATCTTCAAATCTTTCTCCTTTCCATTCTTGGGTAAGAAAGAGCATTTCCTCTTTGGAAATCTGTTGCGCAAAAGAATCTATTCCAAAAAAGAATAGAAACAATATGGTTATATAGGTTTTGTACATTTTGGAATATAACTAAAATCAAATTAAACCGAGTTTGGATTTTCCAAACTCGGTTCTATTCTTATTTATCCCACCAAACTTTCGTTGCGAGATTATCAGCTCCACTAGCTGAAATGGCCGCTTGCACGTTTTCAGAGTTTACTGATATCTCAGAATTCGGATAAGTAATTCTATTAATAAAATCAACTTCTTTTCCAGGGAATGGATTGGTGGTGAGCATAGGGAATCCAGATCTTCGGAAATTGGCAAATGCCTCTGGTCCATTCATAAAGGATGACACCCAATATTGAGTATTGATCATTTCTATTGCTTTTGAAGCATCAAGTGGATTTGCTGACAAATAGGCATCTACAGCTGCTAGTGGTATTGAAGAGGCGGCATCTACCGTGCCCAACTGCTCCATGTGAGCTCTTACTCCTGCGTTATAATACGTTTCAACGTCTCCTGAGCTGATCCACCCCCTCTGTCTAGCCTCAGCTAACAGGAGGTAGTTTTGGGAAGCTGTAACTAAGAAAGTTGGTGCTGTATTTTTCGCAAGTCTTCTTCTATCTGCTTGCGCAAATTCATAAAAGCTGGTCAATCCTAAATCCGCAGCTGCTTTTACAGCTCCCGCATTGTCATTTCCCATTGGCATTCCCACGTGCACACTAGCTTCATATGTCCCTGAGGCTACTGTTTGCTCAGGACCTGATTTAGCATCTACATAGGTGATTGCTATTGCAGATAGACGAGGGTCATTTTTACTTCGCAAATAATCCACAAATGGAGCAGTTAAATAAAAATTAGACGCCTCTGTGGAATTAAGTAAGTTTCCTATCGTATTCAAATAGTTAGCATCATGGGCAATTTTTGCATTATTTACATTTGAAAGAATCACTCCACCTTGAAATGCTGCCTGAACTACCTGTTGTGCCTTCGTTGCATTCACTGCACTCAGCCTCATTCCAGCTCTCAACAATATCGAGTTGCCAAAGCTTTTCCATTTATTCAAATCGCCCCCATACAGAATATCTGCACTTTCAATTTTTCCGGATAGATTCAACGCTGCAGTAGCCTCAGTCAATTCTTTGATTATGTCCTCATAAATGACTTCTTGGGAATCATATTTTGGAAAAAACACCTGTTGAGAATAGCCTACTCCGCCTTCGAAATACGGGATACTTCCATAGTCATCCGTCAAAACCATAAATGCAAATGCCTGAAGAATCCGTGTCATATTAAGCAGGTTAGCTCTGCTCGGATCATCTTGAACTTGACTTATCACATCCTTGGTATTCTTAATCACATCCCGATAGTATCGCTGCCAAAGTTCCTGTGTTGAGTTTCTATTATCCTGGTTATAATTGGCTCCTGTAAGGACACCTGAATTTGGCGAAATTATCTGCTGAACAATCCCTATGTCATAAACCAAGGTACCGTTGGGATAGGCACAGCCTACTATGGCTGCATTCAGTTGAAACGCAGGGTCAATAGCTGTGGCACTGACTTTATTAGTATTGAGCTCGTCGAAGTTATTGTCACATGCTGATGCATACATCAGAATGGACGCTAAGAATATATAATTTAAGATCTTTTTCATGTGTATAAAACTTAGAATTTGACGTTAAGATTGAAACCTAAACCTCTGGTAGAAGGAAGACCAGTGGACTCCATACCAACCAAATTATCAGAAGAATACCCGAATGATTCTGGATCAATATTATCAACCCATTTCTTTATCATGAATACGTTGTTTGCTACGAAATTCAGCTTCACTGATTTGAATGGTTGGTTTTCAGGTAAATGTTTGGTGAAATCATACCCTAAAGTGATTTGCCGAAGTTTGACATATCCTCCATCGTAGATTATAGGCTCTACTAAAGCTTGTGATCTAACCACTTCCCAGTAGGACTGCACTGGAGCTACTGCGGTGTTTATCTCACCAGCTTCGTTCACACCAACTCCTACGACCCCACCTTCTCTTCCTTCCAAGGTCATCTTATGTAAACCATGTCTGGTAGCGTTAAAATTCGTACCCGAAAGCATAATATTGCCCAACTTGTAGTCAATCAAGAAAGAAAGCATTACTCCTTTATAATTGAGTGAGTTATTAAATCCTCCAACCCAATTTGGTAGCGCACTTCCGAAATTAACTAGATCAGTGGTTCTGAGTGGAAGACCATTTGCTCCAAAGATTTTTCTCCCCTGATCATCCCTTCTGTAGCCAAATCCTGCAACCTGTCCCATTTCCATTCCAACGATTTGTCTCAATTCACCATTGAATACGTGGGTTCCGACAGTAATCCGTTCACCGGGATTATCAGTCAGTAGGCTTAGAACTTTTGTTTTATTGTAGGCAGAGTTTGCTGAAAATTCCCAAGTGAAATTCTTGTTCTCAATAGGGACAATCGTTAAGAGCATTTCAATCCCCTTATTTTCACTTTGACCACTGTTAATAGAAGTATTGACAAAACCAGAAGCGTCTGAAATCTGAGCGCTTACAATCTGATCAGTAGTGAGTTTTCTATAAGCTGCCATATCCAAACTCACTTTGCCTTGAAACATTCTCAGCTCAAATCCAACTTCTGCTTCACCAATTCGCATTGGTCTCAAATTTGGATTTGGAAGATTGGTTCCGTTAGGCCCTCCTACTGGCTGACCTCCAAACAAGTTGTTGTTTATGCCATAAAATAGCACATTGGAATACGCTCCTACGTCAGCATCACTACCCACTTCAGCGTATGCTACTCTTAATTTTCCAAAATTCAACCAGCTGTTTTGTGCAAAATTCTCAGTGAATACCCAGCTAGCTGACAAAGAAGGATAAAGGATGCTCCTATTTTCTCTAGAAAGAGTTGAAAACCAATCGTTTCTAATAGTACCTGTAAGGAACAGCATATCCTTATAGGATACTTCTGCAGAACCATACAATGAATTAACTGCACGCTCATTCAAATCATATATTGGATCTTTAGCTCTACCATTTTGAACGGTATAGAGGTCTCTAACCACGAAGTCAGTGACCTGTACACTATTTAGGTCTGACCTTCTCTGCATATGATTACCTCCAATATTTGCATTGATTCCGAAGTCGCCAAATTCCTTATTCGCATTGATTAAAAAGTCTGTATTTATCTCACGGAATCTTCTTTGCTCTTGCGTGTACACTCCATTTACGAATCCTGCTGGCGCTGGTGCCCTCGACGCTTGTCCCGTCGGAAAGTTGTTGTAATCCTGGTCTCTAGTCCAGAAGTCCTGACCAACTCTACCTTGGACAAATAACCAGTCAGTAAATTGATATTTAACTGCTAAATTCCCGAATATCCTATCTCTGCGGATGTTCTGAAACTGATCAGAAAGTGTGAAATATGGATTGGTACGATTTCTAAACCTGGAATAAACCGCCTCGTTTCCATTTGCATCATACCGGTTGTCACGAAGGACATCCAGTGGCATGGAGTTAGCCATATTGTAAAGCGCTACTGGAATCGTATTATCCTGCTGACCAATGTTTGGTGGATTTTCATTCTCTTCATGAGAATAATTAAAGTTTCCCCGGAAACTGAACTTTGGACTCAAATCATAAGCAAAGCCCAAATTGATAGTCTTTCGATTGTAAACATTGTTTGGCACAATACCCTTACTATTCAGATCTGAAAAAGACAAACTCATTCCACCCTTTTCGGTAGAAGTAGCGAGGGTAATAGAATTAGTCACATTCTGACCATTGCGAAAGAAATCATTGATAATGCCTTTTACTGGTTCATAAGGAACTGTAATTCCGTCAAAAAGCATTTGGGTCATGCCAGGAGCAAATTTCTCTCCGAAAGACCATTGTCCAGAGGTTGGGTTTGGGGTAGTAGGCCGAATACCTTGTTCGCCTTGCCCATATTCATATTGGTAGTCAGTGAAATCTAGCGGGGCTTCGTTCGTATAGTTCAGGTTATAAGTAACTCCCATGCCGCGACTATCATTTTTTGTTTTGGTGGTAATCATCACTACCCCGTCTTTGGCTCGAGAACCGTACAAGGCAGCAGCTGCAGCTCCTTTGAGGATGGTCATAGATTGCACATCATCTGGGTTAATACTGGACAATCCATCACCTCCATCAGAAGTGTTACCTCCTCCACGTACGCCAATACTACTATCCGAAGCATTATTCCCGGGATTTGAACCGAAATTTGTATTGTCGATAGGGACACCATTTACTACAATCAGCGGATTATTTTGTCCGGATATTGAGGACTGACCACGAATACGGATTTTAGACGTACCTCCAGGACCAGAGCCTAGTGCTGAAATACTTACACCCGCTACTTTGCCTTGTAGCGCGTTCATAACGTTAGGAGTTCTGTTAATAGTCAACTCATCAGATTTAACTGTTGAGGTAGCATACCCAAGACTTTTTGCTGATTTCTCGATTCCCAAGGCAGTTACTACTACTTCTTCCAAGTCGCTAGCATCCACTTGCATGCTGATGTTGACTACAGACCGATTGCCAACCACTTCTTCTTGATTGAGATATCCTACAAAAGAAAAAACTAGAACAGATGTTTCGCTTTCTACATTAATGGTATAGTTTCCATTGTTCCCAGAAACGGTACCTGTGGAGGTTCCTTTAAGAAGAATATTAACACCGGGAAAACCCATACCATTTTCATCAGTCACTCTACCGGTAATTTCTATCCTCCGTCTCTCGATTGTTGAAATGGAGTTTCTTGAAATTCTTGAATTTAAATCGGACCCTCTGCCTGCTGAAGAGGGTGACTGGGTTGATGTGAGGATATTCTTCAAATCCGCTCCTTTAGCGGTTGGGCTTGATCTGCTTTGGAATATCACATAAAAATTCTCACCAGCTTTCTCATAGCTGAGTCCTGTTTCTCTCAGGATTACTTTCAATCCCTCTTCTACAGAACTAAATGAAGATTTTGACGATTTGATTCTTTTTGATTGAACCAGCTCATCCTTATACGCTATCGAGACTTTAAACTTATTCTCGAACTGTGTCAGTACCTCTTTAAGGTATCTGTTTTCACTCCTAGACGAAAAGGTATCTAGGTTCTTTTCCGAAGCTATCAAACCCTCGACTTGCGCTGATGCAAACCAAGAAATCGAATAGCTCATACATAATAATAGTACAAACTTTCTCATTGTAAACAGGTTTCAGGTTATTTGGGGAATACTTCATTTTGGGTTTTTAATCAGGTACTTATTTTTCTCGTTTACTATTTCAATATTGAAGATTCTGGAAATTTGATCCATGAAATTGGCAGCATTACCTAGTGGCATTGAGCCAGATGCTGTTTGCTTCAGTATTTCCTCATCTTCAAATTCAATCTCAATTCCATAGTTATTTTTTGCCATGGTGATGATTTCACCTAAACTGGTTTCATCCAAGTTTAGAACCTTATCTTTCCAGGAGGTATAGAGCGATGTATTCACTTTTTTACGTTGAAACTTACTCTGTTTAAACTCTACCAAATCACCCGGATTCATCAAGATTTTCCCTTCCTTATCCTTAACAGGGAAACTTAGCGTTACAGCTCCTGAGGTCAATACTACCTCCGTCTCTTGAGATCGGTTATATACATTAAATTCTGTCCCTAAGACTTCTATAGCCACGTTTTGGGAACTAAGAACTTTAAAAGGCTGATGATTTTTTTTGTGGACTACGTTAAAAAATGCCTCACCCTCGATCCATACATCTCTAGACATCTGACCTTCCCAATTGTCTTTAAATGTCAGTTTGGAATTTGAATTCAAAATCACCTTGGAACTATCTGGAAGTATGAATTCTTTCGTCTCTCCAAATGCTGTTTGGTATTCGATTTCTTGTGGCAAATCATACCAATACCAAGCTAGAAAGACCAATGCAAAAGATGCAACAGCATAGGCAAAAGACCAGAAAAACCTCCTGTCTGGAGTTGGCTTAGAAAACTTTGGGGGCTGTTTGACCTCGCTTTGAATGGCGCCCCACACCAATACCATTTCACTTGGATTCATCTCAATCTTTGAATGCTCCAAACTCAAAACCAACCTTCTCGCTTCCTCAATCAACTCTGTTTTGGATGGATTGGAATCCTTCCAATCCATCCAAAACTCATCGTGTATAGGGTCAGAATAAAGCACCCATTCCTTAAAAAATGGGTCTATGACAAAGTCATTTACTGAAAAATTGGAGTAATCTGAAAGCTGATGATTCACTATGTCTCTTTTGGTTGATACCTATAAGAGTGTAGAAGTGATAAAACCTCATCATATTTTTTTTAAAAATTCAAAAACAAAAAAAAACTATGCTAGGTAGTTTAAGTATGAGCCAAATAATAGTGCTTTGAGCACAACTCTCAAGCATTGCAAGGCCTTTGAAAGTAGATTATGGGCAGAAGCAGGCGTGATAGACATTATACTGGATATTTCAGCATAACTGAGGTCATTGAAATATTTGAGAACAATGATTTCTCGCTGCCTTTTTGAGATTTTAGTTAATGCAGTAGTAACCTTGCTTTTATTATCCTTCAAATAATCTTGGGAAATCAACTCTTCTTCGACGGATGATTCACATTCACTTAATTGGCAATCTTCATTCATGTCTGAATAAAGTTTTCGATCGCGTGTAATGTGCTGTATGAGTAAATTTCGAAATGATTTAAAAAGGTAATATTTAACAGAGTCAACCTCAGAAAGGCCTTCGCGCCTATTCCAGATGTTTGTAAAAAGCTCCTGGACACAGTCTTTAACCAGCTCACGGTTATAGCAAAAATGCATGCCGTAATTAAAAAGCAAGTTGGAAAACCTCTGATAGAGATTAGAAAAAGCGAGGTCATTGCCCTTTCTGACACTTTGCCACAAGGCTCTATCGTCAGATTGAGTTTTTCGGTCGGTTTTTGGGCTTCTGGAAATAAATAAGTTAACCGGACTACTCATATTCGAAATTTTATTTCTGTAAAACTCCGAATCAAGGTAATAAGTTTTTTATCATATATCAAAAACTTACTTTTTGTATTGAAAAATGATTAAAAAACCAACTAATAGCCATTTTACAATCACATAAGTACCCCAGCTATAAAAAAACCAGCATAGGTACCTAAAGCATTACCAAGGCTTCCTACCAAAACACCAGGAATTAATAAGTCCGGACGATTGAGACTCTCTGCTGAAGCAAGTGCGGTAGTATTACCTCCAACATTTGCTTGAGAAGCTACGGCAATCACATCCCAATCTACTTTGAAAAGCGCACCGATTCCAAAGATCACTGCCCCGTGAACCAGTACAAGTAAACCGACAAATAGAAAGAGAGTGCCGGCCAAGTCGCCTAGCCCATAAAGTGTACTCAAGTCACACAGGGTCCCGATAGCAGCTAGAAAAAGTAAAATGAGAAAAAAACCGAGGGTATGCGTCCCGGATAGTCTTTTCACAAAGGGTATTTGTGCCAACATCAAAGCTATACTAGTCAAGGTAATGATCTCCGGCATTTCAGGAAAAAACTGACTCACAAGCTTTGATACTGCCATAGCTAAAAATGCAATCCCCAGCACTGACGCTAAGCCCGCAATGCTAATAGACTCTGCTTGCTTGATCTTTTGAGTTTCACCTGTTGTAGGTGAGAGTTTTTTTCTGGGAAAAAAGGATTGCAAATATTTGGGTAAAATTAGTGTAGCAATAATCCAAACTGTTCCAATCAGGCTATCCACTACAGTGGTAGCTGCATACAAATCCGGATTTTCATTTACATGATAGCTAAGTGCTATGGCATTGAAATTAATACTTCCACCGATGTAGGTACCTGTAAACATTCCCGCCACAGCATTCGCCATTGGTCCAATTGCCTCAGCCGGTCTTACTAAAAACCAAGCAACGAGCACTCCAATGATGGTTCCTAGCCCCCCCAAACTGAACATTAGCAACATCGTAGCACCTGCTTTTCTAAGGCTTTTAAGGTCAACTTCCAACAATGCGATAAAAATCCCCATGGGGGCCAAGTATATAAAAACACCATTATAAACAGGATTTCCAGTTGCAGCAGTTGGAATGATACCAACATTAGCTGCCAAAGCAGCAAATAAGATCACCAAAATAGGAGTTCCCAGTGTCTTCCATCCTTTGAATTTTGCTAGCCAAACTGACAGTAACACAATTATACATAGCATGCCACTGACATACATAGGGTCATGAATCCAAGTCATTGGGGAAATTAGGTAAAAATTAACTTATCGCTTTATCAAAGCTTCTTGAATTACTAGCTGCAATATCTCTCGGCTATTATATTTTTCATGATTATCCGCAAAGATGCCAGTCTCCTTAGATTCTTTGCTTATCTAGTAGGAAGACCGAAGACTCCCACAGTGGCGGGACAGGCTGAAGCGGCCTCAATTCTCAAGTTTATCATATCCTTTTTAGCTAACTCCATACAGGCACTAAAGCGGATCTACATACTATTTTTAAAAATTGACCAACTTTATGCCTTCCAATCCCTTTCAACTCTCAAAATGGGTTTCGACGCGTATCAATGTAAGAATGTATGGCGGTGGAATGCGTTGGTAAAACAACTCACTAATCAATAGTCAAAAACAAGGGTCATGGAAATTGCAACCTTGACCATTTTCCTTGTAGGTTATTAATCTCCAGTCAGGAAAAACTTCTTGATTTTAGCTATCACAAACTCAATTTCCTCTTCCTTCATCCAAGGATTTAGAGGTAGGGAAAGTCCTCTTTGACTAAGATTACGAGAATTTTTAAATTCTCCTTTGCTTCGAAAAGGCTTCATATCCGGTAAAATATGCGGATAATGGATTGCCGTACCAATCCCACTTTGTAAAAGGAAATTTTTCAATTCATCTCTTCGATCTGTCTGAATCACTAAAAGATGTGCATTATGATCTTCGTCCAAAATATCTAATGGAAGTTTCATTTCATCGATTACTGACAAACCGTCAATATACATTTTCGCATACTTTTTTCTGATTGCTTGATTTGACGGAAACTGATCAAAAAACACATTTAAAAACCCAGCTTGAATAGAATCAATACGACTGTTTTTCCCTACAATTTCATGATTATCACGAACCACCTGCCCATGATTCAATAATAATTTTAACCGCTCATTCACTTGTTGATCTTTGCATAAGCACATCCCCGCCTCTCCCAAAGCCCCAAGGTTTTTAGTAGGATAAAAACTCAGGCATCCGACATCACCAAAAGTCCCCGCTGCTTTACCATGTTGAAAAGAACCAAAGGACTGAGCGCCATCTTCAATGACCAAAAGCTTGTGATATCTCGCCTTCTTCATCAACTTTTCCATATCCACCATCTTTCCATACAAGTGAACCGGGATCACCGCTTTGGTTTTAGGCGAAATAGCCTCTTCCCAATCTGCAGCCAAAAGTCCATTTTCATCTGTATCCCAAAAAATTGGAGTTGCCCCAACCATTACTACAACTTCCGCTGTAGAAACCCAAGTTATTGCCGGAATGATCACCTCATCTCCTGCACCAATTTCTAATGCTCGCAAAGCAAGTTCCAAAGCATCTGTGCCATTGGCACATGAGATAGAAAATGGAGAATGGAGGTAATTTGTAATGTTAGATTCGAAAGCCTGTACTTCCTCTCCTCCGGAGAAAATCCCTTTCTCCAGCATTGCTTCAAATTTGGATTTCAAAGCATTTTTCAGCTCTCCGTCCATTTTTTTGAGATCAAGAAAGGGGATCTTCATCCAATAAGTTGGCTAATTGAATACTTAAATTTCGTCGAGAATACTGATCAATCGCTGTCGCTGCTTCAGGTTTCCCGCTGCGCTCATACAATTTCCTCAAGCTCACTTGAATAGCAACATGATCCGAATGCGAAAAAACCTCCCCCGCTTCAGATTCTTTCAAGATCTTCGCTGAATCTCCAGCAGGATCACCTAAAGCGAGTACCGGCAAAGTCGTAGCCATGTATTCAAAGAGTTTTCCAGGAATATTTCCTTTTGCATTTTTGGTATTCGTGAGGATCAAAGCCAACGCATCAGCTTTAGCATAAAATTCAAAAACCTCTTGATGAGATACATAGCCAGCAAAATGTACATGCGCAGAAAGCCAGGAATCCGCTGCAATTTCCCTACGAACCTGGTCGCTCACCCTCCCCACAAAAGTAAATTTCACTGCTCCCATTTCTTTCAAAAACTCTTCCTTCATTGCTTTGAGTAAAGGCATAGGATTCCTGATAGAATCAATAATCCCGGTATAAACAAGATGTAAACTTCCAGCTTTTTTCTCTCCTATAGCAAATCCATCTGGCATATCGGCTGGATCAAAACCATTGGTAAGCAAATCAATTTTTCGAGTGGAAAGCTGCTTCAAATCCTCCTGAAAGGTCGGAGAAATAGTGGTCACCACATCCGCCTCGCTCAATACCTCCTGCTCCAGCTTCTTGTGTTTGTCTCTCACAAGGTTCTGCATAGGAAGCTTGTCCAAAAACTCCCATTGAGACCAGGGGTCCCTAAAATCAGCCAACCAGAAAACTCCTGTTTTTCGCTTCAAATCCCTTCCGATCAAATGCATAGAATGCGGTGGACCTGTCGTAATTATTGCCTGAAACTGACCCTTCTCAATCAATTCAGTTAAGAATTTTACCGAAGGCTTCACCCAGAAAACCCGAGGATCAGGGACCATCAAATTAGCACGAAGCCAGATGGCGGCTTTTTCTATGAAACCATGTTCTTTTTGCTCCAGCACTCTTCCTGGATGTGATTCTTTTTTGCCGCGAATTTTATCCAAAAGTTGATAGGGTTCCCAAATCGGGAATTTCATTACCTCCAGATCTTTGGAGATTTCCTTTTCCAGACTTACATCTTTCAGGTCAAAGTCGGGATTTTCAGGTGTAAAAATCACAGGTTCCCAGCCTGCTTCAGGCAGGTATTTAGCGAATTTCAGCCAACGCTGCACGCCAGAACCTCCACTTGGTGGCCAATAATAGGTGATGATTAGAACTCGTTTTTTCATAATTGTACTATGTCCTAAGTCTAAAGTACCAAGTAGCTGGCCATAAAATCAACAATGATGAAAAGAATAAGTCGCAATATTAAGTCTCAGTCACAGTTTTCAGTAATTCATTGTATAAAGTCTCTCGACTAGAGTCTAGTAAATCCTAATCTTTAAATAGCCTCTGACTACACCACTTTTAGAAGAGTAAAGACTTCATTTTTGTGAGTCCACCTTTTGAGACTTGAACAAAACTTAGTCTTAATAGGCTGTTCCTCTGAGTTACTCGCTGCGACCTCGGTGGTTAAAAAAAGGGAGCAGGTCACCCCACTCCCTTTCCATCTGAAATTTTAAATTCCAAATCTCAAATTCTACTACTCTCCCTGTGCAAGAGAATAACCTCTTACGCCGTCAAAAGAATATAAATTCTCAGTTTTGATAAAGTCAAACCCAAGTTCTTCAACTTGCTTCAGTAATTCGCGGATTTGAGCATGAGAAATGCTGGACTGCTCAGGAGTCTGGAATCTACATCTCCAATGGTCTGTGCAAAAGGATTCTTTCATCCCACCTGGGAATACTTTGATACCTCTATTCGTAATCAAAGTCAGTTGCAAGCCATCCGCATTGGCAGCACGTAGCTTCTCTCCTAACACTTGAGGATCTCTTCCAGCTTCATCCCAATCCACGAATACATCCACACCAATCAATTCCTTCTTGGCTTTCACTACAGGTGAAACAAATACATTCATCGGGGTAGTATCCTTATCGAATTCAGCAGGAACCATAGAAGACGGTAGTTGTCCTAATCTCTCAATTACTGCATTTGCAAACTCCTCAGTACCAACTTTCTTAGTAGAAAGACCTTCTTGGTAAATATCTCCTGTATGGATTCCGTCTTCCAATGTCTTCATCCAAGCATTAGAGATTTTCTCCGCTATCTCTGGCTGACCGATGTGAACCAACATCATAATTGCTCCATTTAGCAAGCCTGATGGGTTTGCAATTCCCATTCCTGTGATATCAGGAGCAGAACCGTGAATAGCTTCAAACATTGCTACTTCTTCGCCCACATTGGCAGAGCCGCCAAGCCCTACAGAACCAGTCACCTGTGCAGCTACGTCAGAAATAATATCTCCATAAAGGTTAAGTGTAACGATTACATCAAAAGTCTCAGGTCTATCTGCGATCAAGGCTGTTCCGATATCGATGATCTTGTGATCATTTTGAATATCAGGATACTCCTTAGCGATCTCATCGAAAGTCTTATGGAAAAGACCATCAGCCAGTTTCATGATGTTGTCTTTCGTCATACAAGTCACTTTTTTGCGACCGTATTTCTTAGCGTATTCAAAAGCATAACGGATAATTTTCTCCGAACCAGGCTTGGAGATCAGCTTCAAAGACTGAAAAACTTCCTGAGTCTGTCTGTGCTCAATTCCTGCATACAAATCCTCTTCGTTTTCACGAATAATCACCAAGTCTGTCTTTGGGAAATGTGTCTTGATGAATGGGGAAAAAGCTTTACATGGTCTCACGTTCGCATAGAGACCAAAAGAAGTTCTAGTGGTTACATTTAGCGACTTAAAACCACCTCCCTGAGGAGTGGTAATGGGTGCCTTCAAGAAAATTTTCGTTTCTCTAAGCGATTCGAATGCATTCGGTTCCATTCCGGAACTGATGCCTTTTAGATAAACCTGTTCTCCAATTTCTATAACATCGTATTCAAGTTGAGCTCCAGCAGCTTCGAGGATCGCCAGTGTAGCCTTCATGATTTCGGGACCTATCCCATCACCATAGGCAACTGTAATTTTTCTTTTGGAAGACATATTAATATAGTGGATTTAGTTAAAATTTGATTTTGAACAAAAGTAAATAAAAATGTGGAAGCAGGTTTTTGACCTAGGACAAAATCCACATTATCTCGGCTTTAATTACAAAAGGGGTAATAATCCTTTACCTTAGGTTAAGCATTTTCCCATGCCCCAGTTTGGGAATGACTACCCTGCTTGTATATTTGTTTTATACTCAATGATAAACTATGGCTGATTTCAAAAATATCCTTACTGATGTAAAGAACGGAGTACTCCACTTGACCATCAACAGAGAAGACAAAATGAACGCGCTGAATTTTGAAACTTTAGAGGAGTTAAGGTCGATTTTTGAAGAGGTATCTGATACCAAAGAAATCAAAGCAGTGATCATCACCGGCTCAGGCGAAAAAGCGTTTGTAGCTGGAGCTGACATCAGCGAAATCGCTTCGCTAAATGAAGTAAATGCCAGAAAATTCGCTGAAAATGGACAAGAAATATTCAGTATGATTGAGAACTGTCACAAGCCTGTAATCGCAGTAACCAATGGGTATACCCTAGGTGGAGGATGCGAATTAGCTATGGCTTGTCACATGAGAATTGCCACGGCAAATGCGAAATTCGGTCAACCGGAAGTTAATCTTGGAATTATCCCAGGTTATGGTGGTACGCAGCGTCTCACCATTTTAATTGGAAGAGGAAAAGCCAACGAACTCATGATGACTGGGGACATGATTGGAGCCGAAGAAGCCAAAGCTTTAGGACTAGTCAATCACATACTTCCTACCAAAGAAGAAGCACTGGCAAAAGCTGAAGAAATCATAGCCAAAATACTTAGCAAAGCACCTCTTGCCATTGGTATGATTATCGATTGCGTCAATTCTGCTTATGTACCGGATGAAAATGGTTTTCAAACAGAGGCAAACAGCTTTGCCAGATGTGTAAAATCCGGAGACTACAAAGAAGGAACGTCCGCATTTCTCGAAAAAAGACAGCCGCATTTCAAAGGAGAATAAGCTCCTTGACACTGGATGAGTAATTTTAAAAAACTAGCTGGACAAACCGCAGTTTATGGCCTAAGCAGCATTCTCGGCCGATCAATTAATTTTTTAATGATCATCGTGTACACCGAATACCTCACAAAAGAGGCAATGGGGTCGTTCACGAGCATCTATGCACTGGTAGGTTTTATGAATATAGTGTTCACCTATGGGATGGAGACTACATTTTTCAGATTTGCCACTGGAAAAAACCTTGATCCAACCAAAGTTTATAATTCCACTCAGTCCTTATTAATCTCCAGTACTTTATTACTTGGATCAGGTCTATACTTGCTTGCACCCTGGTTAGCTGAACTATTAGATTACCCTGGTCAGGAGTATTTATTTAGATGGACAGCATTAATACTTTCTTTTGACGCCATTCTCGCAATTCCTTTTGCAAAGCTACGTCTGGAAAACAAAGCGCTGATTTTTGCCGGATCGAAAATCTTCAATATTCTATTGAATATCTTTTTCAACCTCCTTCTAATCGTAGGATTTCCGTATCTGATTTCAAATGGTATTATTCCAGAAGGATTTCTTGGCTATAGATCAGATTGGGGAGTGGAATATATTCTTCTTTCAAACCTCTTTGCGAATGGATTGATCATTCCATTTGTATGGTGGAAGGCTGGCTTCTTCAAATTCGAGCTGGAGCAATCCATCATCAAGCCTATGTGGGGGTATTCTATCCCACTCCTATTTATGGGATTAGCAGGAGTTACGAATGAGCTATTTTCAAGATTTTTATTTGAATATGTACTTCCTCCAAATTTCTACGCGGGACTTTCAGCTCGAGAAGCAGGCGGAGTTTTTGGAGCGAATTTCAAGCTTGCAATCTTAATGAACTTGGTAATTCAGGCATTTAAATACGCTGCTGAACCATTCTTTTTCAAGCAATCACAGGACAAAAATTCTCCGTTGCTTTATTCAAAGGTGATGCATGCTTTTATCCTTTTTTGCACCGTATTGATGATTGCTATTTCTGTAAATCTCGAATGGATAGGACCATTTTTCCTGAAAGGTGCAGATTATGCTGAAGGACTCTTTATAGTACCCACCTTATTGATGGGGTATTTACTTCTTGGAATCTATTTCAATCTTTCGATTTGGTTCAAGATCACTGATCAGACAAAATATAGTTTTTGGATCACTTTGGTTGGAGCGATTCTCACTATGGCCATAATATTCATTTTCGTTCCTATTTGGGGTTATATGGGCGGAGCGCTCAGCACGATCTCCTGTTATTTTGTGATGTGTTTGCTTTGCTACATATATGGTCAAAAGTATTATCCCATCCCCTATCAAACGGGAAAAGGTATTTTTTACCTAATTCTCTCCTTTACGATAAGTTATCTTGGATTCTACTTAGATTTTGGGAATCCAGCACTGAATTTCTTAATGAAAAACAGCCTGATCTTACTCTACATGGGACTTATCTTTTTCATGGAGAAGGAACAAATCATGGCTTATTTACCAAAAAGTAAAAAGCATTAACATTAATTTTTATAATCCTGGGATCATTTTTGGGTTCATGCGCGTTAACCAACCGATAAGTCACAAAGACCTTTCTCACATTTCATTAATATTTACAAACAAAGTCGAATTGCATAAAAGGCATTATGTTTGTGAAATTAAGCTGCAGTCCCTATTTCCCGTGAATTTCAAAAGAACAATCCTCATACTTCTACTTGTCGCACTAGGCTCTTCAGCAAGTTTTGCGCAAGAAAAGCTCTCCAAAAAAGAGCGTAAGGCACAATTGAATGAATCCCAAGGCACACGTTATTTTATCGAAGGTGAGAAAAACCTAGTGCTTAATGATCTGGAAAAAGCCTTTTTCTACTTTCAGAAAGCAATGGAGTTTTCACCAGATGCACCTGCTATTCACTATAAAATCGCAGAGATCTTAGTGAAGGCAAATCAACCTGAAAAAGCTATGCCTTATGCAAGTAGAGCCGCCGAACTTGCACCTGAAAATAAGTACTACTCCTTAATGGTTGCTGAGATCTACACCAATTTAAAGCAGCCCTTAAAAGCTGCAGAAATTTTAGAGCGATTAACTGCTGACGGAGAAAGCAATCAACAATACAATTTGGACTTAGCTTCAATTTATCTCAACGAAAAAGAGCTGGATAAAGCGCTTATAGTTTTGGATCGAGCAGAAGAGTTTTATGGTGTAATGGAGCCAATTACGGTTCAGAAGCAACGGATCTATTTGAACAAAAACAACCTTGGCAAAGCAATAGAAGAAGGTGAAAAATTAGTCGAGGCACGACCAGGTAACCCTGCCTATGTCATGAATTTGATTGAGATTTTATACAATAATAATCGGGTAGATCAGGCATTAGACTTAGTTTTTGAAGAGATCAAGAAGTATCCAAATCAACCGGAATTACAAATGGCAGCGCATACGCTCCTAAAGGATATTGGTGATATCGAACAGTCTAACCACTATCTGTATTCTGCTTTTGCCAGTAGCGATCTTGATCCAGAGGTTAAATCCCAGGCATTTTCTAGTATTCTCACTGAAATTAAAACTGAGGAAAGAGAGAAACTCCTAGATAGTTTGGAAACTTTAATCGCTAAATCTACGCTTGAAAATGCGGAAATCTACGCTGCATTGGGTCAGCGGCGGATGCTAGATCAAAAGAATGAAGAAGGGATAGAATATTTCAAAAAGTCACTTTTGATCAATCCGAAGAATTCCAAATTACTGGAGCAAGTGATTCTAGGGTCTTTCGGTGAAAATGCTGACTTCGATGAACTTGAAAAATTTACGGTTTTAGCTGTAGATGAATTCCCGCAAAATCCAGAATTCTGGTTTTATGATGGTGTAGTAAAATCCGCTCAAAAGCAAGATGAAGAAGCTGTCGTGTCACTGAACAAAGCAATCGAATTAAACGCTAATAAAAACCCTCAGCTAGATCAGGTAGCCTTCGGTTCTCTTGGTAATTCTCTGTACAACTTGGGAGAAAAAGAAGAGGCATTCCGAAA
Organism: Algoriphagus winogradskyi; assembly: GCF_900182815.1. GTDB lineage: Bacteria > Bacteroidota > Bacteroidia > Cytophagales > Cyclobacteriaceae > Algoriphagus > Algoriphagus winogradskyi. The sequence goes on from NZ_FXUA01000003.1 coordinate 404,331, forward strand.
TTTTGATAAAGCACTGGAGCTCAACCCAAATGACGAGCAGGTCTTAAATAATTATTCCTATTTCCTATCGTTGGAAAAGAAGAATTTGGAGAAGGCAAAATCAATGTCTGATAAAGTTGTTCGCAGATTTCCAGATAATGGCACTTTCCTTGATACACATGCATGGGTTCTTTTTCAGATGAAAGATTACGAAGGTGCTAAGAAATATATGGACTTAGCGCTGATGCATGAAACACAGCCAAGTGGTGTCATGCTTGAGCATTACGGAGATATTTTATTTCATCTTGGTAAAAAGAATGAAGCCTTGAGTTATTGGAAAAAAGCCGAAGGAAGTCCTGAGGCCTCTGACAAACTTTCACAGAAAATTAAAGAAGGAAAATACCATGAATAAACTTTTTGCAGGATTTGTGCTCGTCATCGGCTTAGGCCTTCTTTTCTCCTGCTCCAAAAAAACGATTGTCTATCAGGCAGATGGAAAAATGGAAGACTTCTCCCCTATTTATACTGAATATGACTACCTGAGTGCTAAAGCCAAAGTAGTGATAGAGGAAGAATCCGGGAAAATCACTCGAGGAAGTTTAAACCTCCGTTCAAAAAAGGATTCAGTTCTCTGGTTTATCATTTCTCCTGGAATGGGCATGGAAGCTGTGAGAGGACTGATCACTCAGGATAAAATTCAGATTAAAGATAGAATTGGAAAGGAAGACGTCAACTTAACTTTCACCGAATTTGAAGCAGTTTACGGTTTGAAATTATCTTTGGATATTTTCCAAAACGTGCTTTTTGCGAATCCGCCTCATCAAGTGGATTACAAAGACAGATTGGTACGAGTAGGTAAATCATTTGAGCTTACTCAAGTTCGAGATAAAGTAAGGTACTTTTCCAAAGTTGATGTCAATTACAGAAAAGTCTCAGAGTTAGTTAGTAATTCGCTCGATGATCGTGGATCATTGCTTGCCAGCTATTCCACTTTCCAGGACATAGACGCAAAACCTTTTCCGTTTGAAGTTCTCTACAAACTAGCCTATCAACTACCAGAAGGTGGACAAAACACCATTATTAATGTAGAATGGACCTCTGTTGATCCTTTCTCAGCACCTCTTAGCTTTCCTTTCAAATTTTGAATTGCATGTATCGCAACTTTCTAATTCCATTTAGCATTCTGATTGGATTGATGTTTTTTACAGCTGTAGATCTATCAGCCCAAACGAAAAAAACACGGGAAGAATTAGAAAAGCAGAAAGCAGAAGTACAGGCTAGGCTATTGGAATTTGATAAAATCTTGAAGCAAACTACTGCAACAAAGAAAAATTCCATAGGAGAGCTTAATGCAGTAACGCGTCAGTTTCAAACCCAAACTCGTTTAGTTAATACCCTTGATCGAGAAGTGAAGCTGATCAACCAGGAGATAAGTGAGACGGAAGACAAAATAGAGAGCCTGGAAGTACAGCTGAAAGATTTAAAAGCTGAATATGGTAGAATGATTTATAATGCCTCAAAGCTCAATAGAGGACTTTCTATCGTTTCTTTTGTTTTCAGTTCAGCAAATTTCAATCAGCTCTATTCTAGATTGATGTATTTGAAACAATACACAGATAGCCGGAAACAACAGGCCGCTCAAATTGAAAAATTAAGCTTAGAACTTATAGATCAGCGGGCCTTATTGGATAATAAAAAAGCTGAAAAAGAAAAAGTGCTTGCAGAAGAGCAAAAAGAACGAGCAGAACTTGACAAGATGAAGCGTACTCAGCAAGGCCTTGTGAACACGCTTACCTCAAAAGAGCAAGACATTAAAAAACAGATCACTGCAACTAAAAAACAACAGGATCAACTAAACAAAATGATCAAGCAGGTGATCGAAGATGAGATACGCCGCGCTGAAGCAGCCGCTAAAAAAGAAAATAGCACTGCTACCAAATCGACTGGCAGTAGCATGCCGATGACCCCAGAGGTCGCTGCTTTGTCAAAATCATTTGCTGGGAATCAAGGCAGGCTTCCTTGGCCAGTAGAAACAGGTTTTGTATCGCAGGGATATGGTACCTATCCACACCCTACTCTTAAAGGAATCACCATGGAAAGTGATGGGATAGACATCCGCACCCAGCCTAATTCTAATGTAAGGGCTGTATTTGATGGCACAGTAACTAAAATCACAACTATGCCTGGTTTTGGCGGTACAGTGATCATAAAACATGGTGAGTATTATACCATGTATAGTAAGTTGAAAACCATTACTGTAAAAACAGGTCAGACTGTAAGTGCAAAAGACGTAATTGGACAAGTTGCTACAGGTCCTGGCGGGGAAGCAGAAGTACATTTCCAAACTTGGAAAGGTCTCTCTGTGATGAATCCTTCAACATGGCTAACATCCAAGTAGAACTTAATTGCGTATATTCATAAAAAAGATAGATTGCTTGACGCTGAACTTTGTGTAAGCGGATCACAATTATATCTTTGTATCCACATTTACCCTTAAACACACACCATCATGACTACATTAGGTTTCATTCAAAACATGGGCGGTGGCTCGATCGTATTGATCGTATTGGTCGTCCTTCTATTGTTTGGTGCTAAAAGAATACCTGAATTGGCTCGTGGCCTTGGACGTGGTATCAGAGAATTTAAAGATGCTACCAAGGACATTCAGAACGACCTAGAGGAAGGTCTGAAAGACGACAAGAAAAAGTAATCTCTTAAGCCAAGGAAATTGGAAAAATTCATCTCATTCGACGAAATTAAAAAATCGCTCGAAAAGAAGGAAAGTGACTGTCGCGCGATAGTCCAATATTATTTAAAAAACATTGAGACGAAGGCGCATTTAAACGCCTTCGTCGAAGTTTATGAGCAATCCGCTTTAGCCCAAGCTGATCTTATTGATCAGAAATTAGCTAATGGAAATGCTGGTAAACTTGCCGGAATGGTCATCGGTATCAAAGATGTACTCTGCTATTCTGGCCACGAATCCAACGCCTCTTCCAAAATTCTAAATGGTTTTGAATCCCAATTCACCACCACAGCTATCCAACGACTGCTAGACCAAGACGCTATTGTTATCGGCAGACTCAATTGTGATGAATTTGGAATGGGAAGTTCGAATGAAAATTCTGCCCATGGAAAGGTATTGAATGCAACAGATGAATCACGCGTCCCTGGAGGTTCCTCTGGAGGATCAGCAGTGGCTGTTCAAGCAAATCTCTGCACCATTTCTTTAGGAACTGACACAGGTGGTTCTGTAAGGCAACCGGCGGCATTTACAGGAGTGATTGGAATGAAACCTACCTATTCAAGGGTTTCTCGATGGGGCTTGATTGCCTATGCCTCCTCGTTTGACTGCATTGGGGTTTTTTCTAGAACAGTAAAAGATAATGCAATGGTCATGGAAATTATGGCCGGTCATGATGAATACGATAGTACTTCATCTAGAAAACCTGTTTTACCATATAGTCAACTTTTACACTTTGATAAAAAAGCTAAAGTAGCCTTTCTTAAAGAAACCATCGAGTCTCAAGCACTTCAGCCTAAGATCAAAACTAATACGTTGGCAGTCTTAGATAAATTAAAATCCGAAGGTCATACGGTAGAGGAAGTAGAATTCCCCTTACTTGATTTCATCCTACCGACTTATTATATTCTTACTACTGCAGAAGCAAGCTCCAATCTATCAAGGTTTGACGGGGTAAAGTATGGATACAGAACTCCCAATGCTCATAACTTGGAAAGCATGTATAAGCTGACTAGAAGTGAAGGATTTGGAGAGGAAGTAAAGCGAAGAATTATGCTGGGTACGTTTGTGCTAAGTGCCAGCTATTACGATGCGTATTTCACTAAAGCGCAGAAAGTCAGAAGATTAATAAAAGACTTTACTGAAAATCTTTTAAATGATTTTGACTATATTATTATGCCGACTACGCCATCTACAGCGTTTAAGTTTGGTGAGCATAGTGGTGATCCGGTAGCAATGTATTTGGAAGATCTCTTTACAGTGCAAGCTTCAGTGTCTGGAGTCCCAGCCATTTCTCTTCCTAATGGGAAAGATGAGAATGGAATGCCGATTGGTTTGCAGGTGATTTGTAACTCTTTTAAAGAGGCAGAGCTCTATGCTTTTAGTAATTATTTAACAGAATTGACGTCCTAAAACCCATTATCCCTATGAAAAACCCTTTGTTCAGAATTTTCACACTTGCGCTTATCACATGTATGATTCCACTGTCCAAAGCATATTCTCAGGATGATGAATCTATTGCCGCTGCTCCCCTACTCGATGAGGAGGTTTTACCTAATTACCATTACGAATACATTCCAGATTTCACTTATGATGACATCGATCGTAGAGTAAGAGCGATGGATCATGAAATGGCATTTGAGCTGAATGATCGTATTTTTTCTTTCATCCAATACTTCACTGTAAGAAATAGAGACTACACCAAAATGGTCTTGGCTCGTAAAGAGTTGTTTTTTCCAATGTTTGATGAAATGATGCGAAAACATGATATGCCTTTGGAAATCAAATATTTATCAATCATTGAATCTGGGCTTGATCCTCAGATCCGATCTCGAGTAGGTGCTATGGGTCTTTGGCAGTTTATGCCAGCGACTGGCAGAATGTACGGAATGAACACCAACAATGAGGTAGATGACAGAATGGATCCAGAACTTTCTACCGAAGCAGCTGCGAAATATTTAAAATCACTTTATCGAATGTTTGGTGATTGGGAAGTAGCAATGGCTGCATACAATTGTGGGCCTGGCAACGTGAGAAAAGCAATCCGTAGATCTGGTGGAAAGAAAACTTTTTGGGGGATTTATAACTATTTACCTCGAGAAACCCGCAGCTACGTACCTCAGGTACAAGCAATGTTATATATTTTAAATCACCTAGAAGAGCATAATTTTTATCCAGAAGACCCTACCTATGTAGTGGAATATGAGAAAATCCGTTTTGATAGAGCACTAAGCTTAGATAAGCTTGCCGAATTAACAAATCTCTGTGTAGCAGACTTAAAAACTTTAAACCCCGCGATTAAGAATAGCAGGATACCAGAAAGCAATAAGAACATGGCTCTTCGAATTCCTCGAACCAAAGCCCCTTATATCAAAGAAAACCTTGCATGGTTAAATGATTCGCTGAATAATGCTCCGACTGTGCTGCTAGCTTCTAACGTAAAGGTTCAATCTGTGGAAGCGCTAGCTCAAGACATCAGGCAAAATGGCACAGTATATAAAGTTAGATCAGGTGATGTTTTAGGTTCCATTGCTCAGCGGCACGGAGTCACCGTAACTCAATTAAAATCGTGGAATAATCTTTCTTCAAATCTGATTCGTGTTGGACAGACTTTAAGAATAAATTCAGGAATGTCTGGAAACATTGCTACGACACAAACAAATGCCTCAGGACAAACCACATACATTGTTCAGCCCGGAGATTCACTTTGGATTATTTCAAGAAAACATGAAGGCCTTACCGTGGACCAGATTAAGCGTCTGAACAATCTGAATTCAAATAACATTAAGCCAGGTCAGAAACTTATTATCGGCTAATTCGCGCCAGATTTTCCTATAGTTTGTTAATTTTTTTTAAGTAATGGTAATATTCAATCCTAAATAAGGATAAATGTTACGATGTACTTAATTTGACCTATCCAAGAATCAAACGACCAAAAATGAAGACCATTTCATCCATTCTCATAGCCCTAATCATGGGCATTGTATTTACTTCCTGTGAATCTGAGGGAACAGGAGCAGACAGCTCTAAGCCAAAAGCAAGAGGCTCCATAGGGGAAATTATCTTAGTAATAGACTCAGTAAAATGGGCTGGCCCAGTTGGAGATCAACTGAAAGAAATTTTCGAATCCGACATCCCAGGAATGATTCGATCAGAAGCAAAGTTCAAAGTAAACACAGTAGACCCTAGAGCCATGACACGCATGCTCAAAATGTCCACCAACTTAGTATACGTCACAACTTTCGACGACAAAGGATCCGCTAGTCAGGTGATCAATGCACAGTTTTCCAAGGAATCAAAAGAAAAGGCAATGAATGATCCTAACATTTATTCATTGCGAATGGAGGATGAATATGCTATTGGCCAAGAAGTACTTTACTTGTTTGGCAATACAGAGGAACAATTAGTAGAGAATTTAAAGAAAAACGGAAGTAGACTTCAGAATCTTTTTGAAGTAAGAGAAAGAGGAAGATTGGAAAAAATCATACTTGCTAGAAAAAATTCTGCCGCCGCAGTGGAAGCGAGAGAGAACCTTGGAATTGAGATCAATGTACCTGCCTCCTATCAGGTAGCGAAATCAGAAGATGATTTTCTATGGGTGAGACAGATTACCCCAAGTGGAAATCGAGCTGATATAAGTTTATTTTTCTACGAGACCGATTATACTTCGGAAGAGCAAACTTTCCCAGCAAACATCCTCAAACTCAGAGACTCAATTACAAAACAACACATTTTTGGAGATCCAGAAGACACAACTTCCTATGTGGTTTCTGAAAAACAAATTCCGCCTGCTTTTAGAAACATGGTGATTAATGATAATTTTACCACAGAAATAAGAGGCGCTTGGAAAACCAACAACACAAGTATGGGTGGATCCTATCTTGGTTACCTCATGATTGATCAGAAAAAAGGAAAACTTTATTACATTGAAGGGTTCGTATTTTATCCTAATGAAATACACAGAGATGCCCTCAGAGAAATAGAGACTATTCTTCTGAACACTAATGTGAGTTGGAAGGAGGACCAAGGGGCCTAAAACCCAAATTATACTAGCTTTTATGGCAATCAAAATCCGCAAGGAAGACGCACTAAATTATCATACGCAAGGCTCGCCTGGCAAAATTGAAGTAAACCCCACAAAACCACTTTCTAGCCAGATGGATCTTGCGCTGGCTTATTCGCCGGGAGTTGCAGAACCCTGCAAAGAAATCGAAGCGGATGTTGAAAACGTCTATAAATACACTGCCAAAGGCAATTTGGTAGGTGTTATTTCAAACGGTACAGCCGTTCTTGGACTTGGAGATATAGGTCCCGAAGCATCGAAGCCTGTGATGGAGGGAAAAGGTGTTCTTTTCAAGAAATTTGCAGGAATAGACGTTTTCGACATTGAGATCAATGAAAAAGACCCCAAAAAGTTAATCCAAATAATCAAGTCTCTTGAACCAACTTTTGGCGGGATTAATCTGGAAGACATCAAAGCACCTGAATGCTTTGAAATAGAAACTGAACTTAAGCGGGAAATGAAAATCCCTGTCATGCATGATGATCAGCATGGCACAGCAATTATCTCTGGAGCAGCTTTACTTAATGCACTGGAAATTGTAGAGAAAGATATCTCAACAATCAAATTGGTGGTAAACGGTGCTGGAGCTGCGGCAATTTCCTGTACTCGATTCTATATTTCTTTAGGTATTAAAAAGGAAAATATAGTTTTATGTGACATCGTCGGAATCTTGAGATCAGATAGAACTGATCTGGATGAAATTAGAAAAGAATTTGCCACGGATAGAGACCTAAATACTCTTTCTGATGCCTTGAAAGACGCGGATGTTTTCTTAGGCCTTTCTGCAGGAAATATTGTTTCTCAGGATCAATTGAAGCTGATGGCCCCAAATCCGATCGTTTTCGCTTTAGCAAATCCAGATCCCGAAATTTCCTATGAGCTGGCTGTGGCTACTCGTCCCGACCTAATCATGGCAACCGGACGTTCTGATCATCCAAACCAAGTGAATAACGTATTAGGATTTCCTTACATATTCAGGGGAGCATTAGACGTGAGAGCTACAGCTATCAATGAATCCATGAAATTGGCAGCAGCTCACGCTATCGCAAAATTGGCGAAAGAACCTGTTCCAGATATTGTAAACAAAGCTTACGGAGAAGATAAACTGGGTTTTGGACGATTATACCTGATACCAAAGCCACTAGATCCACGATTGATTACTACGATTGCTCCAGCTGTAGCAAAAGCTGCTATGGAAACCGGTGTTGCTAAATATCCTATCAAGGACTGGGACGCTTACGAGCTTGAGCTTCAAGAGCGAATCGGCATTGATCAACGATTGATGTCTGTGGTAATCGCAAGAGCAAAAAAAGATCCTAAGCGCGTTGTATTTGCGGAAGCAGATAACAGGAAAATACTCAAAGCAGCTCAAATCATCCGTGACGAAAAAATTGGTGAACCTATACTCCTAGGCAATAGAGAAAAAATCTTATCACTTATAGCCGATAATTCCTTAGATCTGAGCAATGTAACCATCATAGATCCTATGGAGGAAAAGGAGATGCTGATCAAATTCGCTGAAATGCTCTTTCAAAAGCGAAATAGAAAGGGAATGACTGTGGGAGATGCAGCGAGACTTGTTACTCAGAGAAATTACTTCGGGGCATTAATGGTAGAATCTGGAGCTGCAGATGCTTTTATCTCAGGTCTTACGCGTGATTATCCAAAAACCATCTTGCCATCACTGCAAACTATCGGTGTAAAACCTGGTGTGAATCGTGTGGCGGGTATGTATATAATGAATACGCCGAAGGGCCCGTATTTCTTTGCTGACGCAACGGTAAATCTCAATCCTACTGCTGAAGAATTGGTTGAGATTATCGGTCTGACGGCAGATGCTGTGAGATTTTTCAACATGGAACCTCGAATAGCAGTCCTTTCTTATTCCAACTTTGGATCTGCCAAAGGAGATATACCGGGAAAAATGGCAAAGGCGACAGCCATAGCTCAGAAAAAATATCCAGACTTAGTCATCGAAGGAGAAATGCAGGCCAATGTTGCGATTAATGAAGATATCCAACGTGAAATGTATCCATTCTCCAAACTCATACACAAAAGAGCAAACACGCTAATTTTCCCTGATTTAAGTTCAGGTAACATTGCCTACAAGCTTTTAGCTGAACTTGGAAACTCTGAAGCGATTGGTCCTATTCTGCTCGGTATGAACAAACCTGTACATATCCTACAGCTGGGAAGTTCAATACGTGAGATTGTTAACATGGTAGCTGTGGCAGTAGTAGATGCACAATCCAGCAGTAGCTTATGATCGATTATCTAAGTGGAAAACTGGTATACAAAGACCCCACTTATGTCATTATTGATGTGAACGGGATTGGATATCATGTCAAAATATCCCTTCAAACCTATACAGAAATCAAGGATGAGGAGCAGATTAAGCTCCTCACCTTCCTTCATATCAAAGAAGATGCTCATACCCTTTTTGGATTCAAAAAAGAGGATGAAAAGCGACTATTTTTATTATTGCTCTCAATTAATGGAGTAGGTCCAAGTACAGGCCTCATGATTCTTTCATCACTTAGCTCCCTAGAAATAGAGCAGGCAATTTTGGCGGGGGATGTAGCTACCATCCAGCATGTTAAAGGGATAGGTGCAAAAACCGCGCAACGTATCATATTAGAACTTAAAGACAAGGTAGGAAAAGGTGGAACTGATGCTTCATCTACCTCATTAGGATTTTTGAAATCCAGCAATAAAATCCGCGAAGAAGCGTTACAAGCACTCATTACGCTAGGTTTTCCAAAAGCAGCTGCTGAGAAAAATATAGCTGCTGTGCTGAAAAAAACCACTGGAGAAATTTCGTTAGAAGATTTAATTAAAGCATCTTTAAAGACATCATAATATTAAGTTGTATTGACCTTTTTGAGTGTACTGACTTTTTTCGGGAGGAGGTTTCTCGGTAGTTGGCCTGAATTATTCATCCTATTTGGTCTTCTACTCGCCTATTCCACTTCTGAGGCTCAACAAACCAATCCTGACAGCGTTCAGTCCCGGATTGATTCATTGAATCGAAGGAGACTAACCCCCTCGTATTTGCTTTGGCAAAACCTGAGGACAAATCCTCTATTCCCAACGCGGAATCCTTTCCTACAGTCCCAAATACCATTTTTACAGGCTAGTCCTATTACCCAAAATGTAGAAGTGAAAATTGACTCTGCACTTCGGTACAATGTGGTTGAACAGATTGATACAGTCCGTGTAGGGAATGAGCAAGAATACGATTTCGAGCAATTTTCTAAGATTCAAGAATATAAAGTCAGGCAGGATTATTGGCGAAGCCGTTCACGGGGTGGCGATGGAGAAAGTGCAGTAGAAGGAAGAGGATTAATTCCTCCGCTCACAGTAAGCCCTTCATTTGACCGACTTTTTGGAGGGAGTGAAATCAATATTGTGCCCTCAGGCTATGTCAATCTAGACTTCGGAGCAATCTTTCGAAGAGTAGATAATCCTACTCTACCCATTAGGCAGCAGCAAAATGGCGGATTCAATTTTGACCAGCAGATCCAAATGGCGGTAAATGGTTCTTTGGGAGAAAAAGTTAAAATCGGCGCCAACTTTGATTCCAATAATTCATTTGATTTTCAGAACCAAATGAAACTGGAATTTGATGGATTTGAAGAAGATATCATCCAGTCCATTGAAATAGGGAACGTGAGTATGCCTGTCCAAAATCGCCTGATTCAAGGTGCCCAAAATCTTTTTGGAGTTAAGACACAACTTCAGTTTGGTAAATTGGGAGTCACAGCGGTAGCTTCTACTCAGCGTGGCCGCAGAGATAATTTGACCATAGATGCCAATGGCCAAGGAAGATCCTTTGACATTCAAGCTTCCAAATACGACGATAATCGACACTTCTTTATTGCACACTTCTTTCGTGACAATTATGAGCGTTGGCTCAGAGGACTTCCACAGGTGCTTTCCGGGGTGAATGTGACAAGAATCGAGGTTTACATAATGAACCGTGCGGCAAATACTGAAACGCTCCGGAATTTCGCAGCATTTATGGATCTTGGCGAAGGAAATGTAATATACAATCCCACAAATCCGAATATCGGCACTGGTACACCTTCGGCCCCAGCGAGCAACTCTGCAAACCTTCTTTATTCAAATATTTCGAGAAATCCAGCTTTTCGCCCCTTTGACACAGGATCTCGTGCTATAGAAAATAGCTTAGGATTAAGAAAAGGCGTCGATTTTGAACAAATAAATGGTGCACGGAAATTAGACCCTACAGAGTATTTTTTCAATCCTCAGCTTGGGTATTTATCACTTTTTAGAAGACTTCAAAATGATGAAGTATTGGCTGTTTCTTACGAATACACCTACAATGGTCAAGTGTATAAAGTAGGAGAGCTAACAGAGGACTATCAAACCAGGCAAGAAGATGAACTGATTTTCATGAAATTGCTTCGACCTGCGAGAATCAATACGCGTGTCCCAACTTGGGATCTCATGATGAAGAATGTCTATAGCTTGAATGCCAATCAAATCACACGTGATGGTTTTCAGCTACAGGTAATTTATAGAGACGATAGAACTGGACTTGACAACCCCTCACTATTAGAAGGAGCAGACGTTAAGGACAAACCACTAATTCGTTTAACTGGACTCGACAATCTGAATCCACAAAATGACCCTGCCCCGGATGGGAATTTTGACTTTGTCGAGGGTCTCACCATTCTAACCAATCGAGGGCTTTTGGTATTTCCAGTCTTGGAGCCTTTCGGGTCTAATCTTGAAAAGTATTTCCAGCCAGGGGAGGTAGTTCTGAAAGAGAAATATGTATATGATACGCTATACAAAACTACTCAAGCAGATGCGGAGCTCGTAACTAGGCTAAACAAATACTTTATCAAAGGCCGATTGACGGCCGGTTCTGCAAGTGAGATTCAGCTTCCCGGACTTAACATTTCACCTGGATCTGTGATAGTCCAGGCAGGAAACATCCCACTAACTGAAGGGGTAGATTACACTATTGATTACAATGTTGGAAGACTTGTGATTATCAATGATGCAATACTTCAATCAGGCAAACAGATCAATGTCAGTTTTGAGAAAGCTGATTTAGTGTCATTCCAAACACGAAGCTTGCTTGGAACCCGCCTCGACTACTTATTCAGCGACAAATTTAACTTAGGAGGCACATTCCTTTACCTAAACGAAAGACCGAACGTTACACGGATAGCTACAGGAAGTGAGACTTTAAGAAATAGCCTATGGGGTTTGGATGGGAATTTCAGTGACGAATCCCGCTGGCTTACCAAAATGGCGGATGCACTACCATTTACAGACACCAAAGAAACATCTTTGGTAAATATAAGTGGGGAATTTGCCCATCTTATCCCGGGAACTTCCAATCGTGTGAATGGTGAGCAGGCATCATACATAGATGATTTTGAAGCAGCGATTACACCTTATAATCTTGGCGGGGCTGCAAATCAAAATTGGAAATTATCATCTGTACCACAGACATTTGACAATAGATTTGATTTGAGTAATCAAACAGAAGACAACCTTGGTGCTGCCTACAGACGAGCCAGAGTCGCTTGGTACAATATTGATAATATTTTCTATCGAGAAAGTGGGCCTGGTGTCCCCTCCAACATTACTCGGGAAGATAGGAGAAATCATTATGTAAGACGCGTTCTCCCCCAAGAAATATTCCCTCAGCAAGATCGAGATGTAATTGTAACACCTGAGCCTCTATTTGAATTAGCCTACTTCCCTAGTGAACGTGGTATGTATAATTACAATACAAACCTCACTCAAGATGGACTACTTCCAGATCCAAAGAAGAATTTTGGTGGAGTAACTAGAGCGATCACTACTGAAGTTGATTTTGACCGAACAAACATAGAATACATAGAATTCTGGCTTTTAGATCCATTTATAGAGGGAGAAAATGGTAGAGTGTTGGACGGAAAATTCAATCAAAACAATACCACAGGCGGTAAGCTTTTTATCAATTTAGGAGATATCTCTGAAGACATCTTGAAAGATGGCCGACATGCGTTTGAAAATGGGCTTCCAGCGGATGGAGATCCAGCTGAAACAGGCCAAAATGAATGGGGGAGAATCACTCGTGAGCAATACCTACTTCCTGCTTTTGATAATTCGGAGACCTCCCGACAAAATCAAGACGTTGGTTTGGATGGTTTGAAAAATGAAGATGAAGCAGATTTTTTCCGTAGCAGATTCCTAAACCGCCTAAATGTATCTGCGAACGCCAGAAACGAAATTTTGCAGGATGTCTCCGGGGATTTATTCGAATATTACCTTGATGAATCTTTTGATCAAAATGATACTAAGATTCTAGAACGCTATAAGAAATTTAATGGCATGGAAGGTAACACGCCAGTATCTGCCAACCAAAACCTCCCCTACACTCCTTCCGGATCTAACACGCCGGACAATGAGGACCTTAATACGGATAATACTATCAACGAACTGGAGAACTATTACTCTTATGAGATGGATCTCAAACCTGGAAGCTTGGTAGTAGGCCAAAACAACATTGTTGATAAAACCACTGCCAATGTCAATGGTGAATCTGTAGACTGGTACTTATTCCGTATTCCTGTCCGCCAACCAGACCGCGTTGAAGGCGATATAACTGGTTTCAAATCTATACGTTGGTTCAGGACCTATTTGACAGATTTTGAGCAACCTGTAGTACTTCGTATGGCTAACTTCCGAATGGTCGGTAGTCAGTGGAGAGTTTTTCAGGAATCACTCTTCGAAAGGGGTCTTTTTGAAATACCTGAACCTGACAATTCGAATGTGACAGTAGACGTCGTCGGCATAGAGGAAAATAGTCAGGGAAGTTCTACAGAAAGCCCTTATGTGCTACCTCCTGGAATCTACAGAGACCGTGACAACACTTCCACGGTAGAAAGAAGACTGAACGAACAATCACTTCGAGTTTGTGTGGAGGACCTTGGAGCCAGAGATGCACGAGCAGTGTTTAAAAACGTAACCTTGGATTTGGTACAGTTTGAGCGAATAAAAATGTTCCTTCACGCTGACAGCGAAGATGCCATGGACGGAGAAATCACAGCATTCCTGCGGCTAGGTACAGATAATACAGATAACTATTACGAGATAGAAGTACCTCTTGTTATTACTCCAAAAGGGACCAGAGACCCTGAACTTATTTGGCCAGCAGAAAACGAAATTGATATTGCAATTCAGGAAATTGTAGGGGTAAAAGTAGCCCGTGATAATCAGCACGTGCCTCTAAATATACCTTTCTCCCAACAAGTCGGAAGGTATACTGTAACAGTGGTAGGACGGCCAGAGTTGAATCAATCACAATCCTCTATGATTGGAGTTAGAAACCCTGGCACAAATGGCGGAGGAAGCCGTAGTATTTGTATCTGGGCCAATGAGCTTAGAGTTACGGGTGCAACCAAATCCAATGGCTGGGCTGCAAATGCTCTAATGAATGTAAAAATCGCTGACGTGGCTGTAGTGACAGGATCTATTCGGCACAACTCAATAGGTTTTGGTGGTCTGGAAACTAGATTATCTCAACGTGCTAGACAGGCGACTACTCAGTATGATATCTCAACTAATGTGGATATTCATAAACTTTTACCAGAGGCAATAGGAGTAAGTATTCCTATGTATTTCTCCATAGAAAATAGTACGACCAAACCAGAGTATGATCCCTTGAATCCAGACGTTCCTTTTGAAGTAGCATTGCAAAAATTTGAAACGCAGGACCAAAAAGAAGCCTATCGAAAAATAGCGCTAGACCAAATCAACCGGAAAAACATCAGTTTCAATAACGTTAGAAAACTAAAATCTAACCCAGATTCAGAAAATCATTTTTACGACTTGAGCAATTTATCTTTTTCATATGCATTTGGCATAATGAACCAAACCAATGCACAGATTCAGGATTATACTTACAAAACATATCGTGGCAACGTCACTTACAGCTTCCAACCCAAAGCTTTAACTTTTGAGCCATTTAAAAACGCTGGATTCTTAGATTCTAAATATTTACAATTAATCAAGGACTTCAATTTAAATTTATCCCCTACCCTAATCTTAGCCAGATTAGACATTGACCGTAAGCATTTGCGTTCGCAGTACAGAAATGATCAGCTGAACACTTCTGGGGTAGACCCTCTTTTCCAGAAAAGCTTTTTCATGAATAGGTTCTATTCGCTGAATTGGGATTTAACCAAAAATCTTCGTGTTGATTATACAGGTAGTGTAATGGCAGTGGTAGACGAACCTCAAGGAGATTTGGATACAGAACAGAAATCTGATTCAGTTAGATACAATGCATGGAGATTTGGCAGACGTACAAACTATAACCACAGTATAAATCTCAACTACACTTTACCGCTTGACAAAATTCCATTTACCGACTGGATCAAAGCTGATTATAAATACATTACAACTTATACTTGGCTGACTGGGGCCATAGGGCAGAAAGACACCTTAGGAAATTCCATCCAAAACACAAGGGACCAAACACTTAATGGTAAATTTGATCTCATAAGACTTTATAATAAAAACAAAAAACTAGCTGCGCTAAATGCGCCTAAACGACCGAGTATTCCTGGCAGGAATGAAACCCAGGCAGAAGATACCATTGGAACTCCATTCACAAATAGGCTGCTGAAAACGCTTATGATGGTAAAGGAGGTCACCTTTAATTACGGGAAAATCGAGGGCACTTTCCTACCTGGTTATATGCCAAATACCGGACTTTTAGGAATGGACCGTGCATTTGACAATCCTGGATTAGCATTCCTGTTTGGTAGTCAAGATCCAACTATTCGAAATGAATTTGCACAAGCGGGAATCATGGCCCCAAGCAGTGAACTAACTCAGACTTTCAGGCAAAGTAGTGTCGTAAATATGAAGTTTGGTAGTATCATAGAACCATTCCAAGACTTTAAAATCACCCTAAATGCCACAAAGCGAGAGGTAGGTGATTACCAGGAAATATTCAGAAATTCTATGGATAACCCTGGAGTCTATGAGTCAATAAGCCCCAATCGACTCGGCGCGTACAGCATAACTACAATTATGATAGGCACCAGCTTTAGTAAAGATGGTTTTGATAATGTTTCACCGTTGTTCACAGAGTTTGAGAAAAATAGAGAAATTATTAAAAACAGGCTAGAAACAGCCGGAGGCGGTGGTGAGTATTCCATCAATGGCCAAGATGTATTAATACCTGCCTTCTTGGCTGCCTATAGAGGAAAAGATGCATCTGAATCCAACATGAATCCATTTCCAAAAACGCCGCTTCCTAACTGGCGATTGGATTATCGGGGACTTTCTAGGCTGAAAGGGTTGAGCGATATCTTCAGCAGTATAAATATCACACACATGTATACTTCTACTTATGATGCCAGCAATTTCTCAAATTCGCTCCAATATCAACAAGGACTTGAGCTTTACAATACACTTCAAAATATTCCAAGACCAACGGAAGTGAATGATGAGGGACAGTATATTCCAATTTATGTATTAAATCAGGTCGTTTTAACTGAGCGCTTTGCACCTTTAGTTGGATTAGATCTGTTGACCAAAGACAGGTTAAATATTGCTGTAAATTATAATAAGGAACGCACATTAGGTTTGAACTTCTCCAACTCCCAAGTGACTGAACAGAAAAGCAATGACTTTGGATTGACCCTAGGCTATACCAAGGCAGGATTGAAAATTCCTTTCAAATTTCAAGGAAGGCAATCTGTATTGAAAAATGATGTTCAATTCAAATTAGATTCTAAAGTGGTAAGTACAACACAGATTCAGAGAAAAATCGAAGAAGGAAGTACGGTGACAAGTGGAAATTTGAACATTTCTATCAGACCAACAATTTCTTATTTGATCAACCAAAATCTAAATCTCACCCTATATTTTGATAGAACTATCAACGACCCTAGAGTAACTACCGCCTACAAGCGAACTTCTACAGCATTTGGCGGACAACTTCGATTTAATTTAGGCCAATAGATTTTATCCTTGACCGATTCCTATTAATTTTGACTCCCATATTAACTATTTAAAAAATGGATTTTCCTCAAGAACTAAAGTACACCAAAGACCACGAGTGGGTTAAAATTGATGGTGATGTTGCAACTATTGGAATCACTGAATTTGCCGCTGGTGAACTAGGTGACATTGTGTATGTAGAAGTTGAAACATTGGGCGATACATTGGACACCAATGAGGTTTTTGGCTCCGTAGAAGCTGTTAAGACAGTTTCAGATTTATTCATGCCAGTGGCAGGTGAAATTTTGGAAGTAAATCCAGAATTGGAAGATGCTCCAGAACTAGTGAATGAGTCTCCATACGAACAAGGATGGATGATCAAAGTGAAAATAACGGGTGAGCTTCCTGCTGATTTATTATCCGCATCAGCATATGCTGAGTTAGTTGGAGAATAAGTCATCTGGTTTGAGATTAGGAATTGCTTTAGTTTGGCTAATATTCATAGCAGTAGCTATGCTTACTCCAGGAAACAACTTTCCAGAACCTTCATTTCAAGCTGAGGATAAGTTGGTTCATTTTGTTTGCTTTGGTCTGCTCAGCTTTCTTTGGTGTGGTGTTGGTATTAAACGATCTATAGTTACTGGCTTACAAGGAAGAGTATTAACAAACTATTTGATTTTCGGTGTAGCCGCTGGAATAGTTTTAGAATGTGCTCAACTGTATATCCCGTTCCGATCGTTCGATTATATGGACATGATTGTCAACGAAATAGGTGGGTTAGCAGGTTTATTAGCATATTTTAAGATTCCTACCACCAAGATTGGCTTGGAATAGTGCCTATTAATTATTACAATTGTTAGTCTGAAAAAGAACAAAAATTTAACCTTAATAAACCAAACGTATAATGGAAGCAAAAAAAACTCCCAGCGCTGATTTAACCAGAAAGTCAGGAATGTTCCTGAACTTAGGTTTGGCAGTAGCTGTAGGTGCTACCCTTGCTGCCTTCGAATGGAAGTCATTTGACGATGGTTCATTGAAAGACCTAGGTCAAGTAACTGATAACTTCGAAGAATTGCTAGATATTCCAATCACAGAGCAGCCACCACCACCACCGCCACCACCAGTAGAGCAGCCTATCATCGAAGAGATTCCTGATGAGGTAGAAATCGAAGAAAAAATTGAAGTTAACTTCGATGTAGATGTGAAGGAAACTACTGTAATTAAAGAGGTAGTGATCGCTGAAGCTCCAGTAGAGGAAAAAGTAGATCAAATCTTTGATGTGGTAGAAACTCAGCCTGAGCCTCCAGGGGGAATGGCAGGATGGAATCAATACCTATCCAAAAATCTAAAATACCCTACTCAAGCTAGGAGAATGGGTACAGAAGGTACTGTAATTGTGGTTTTCGTTGTAAATACTGATGGTTCAATTCAAGATGTTGAAGTTTTGAGAGGAATCGGTGGAGGATGCGACGAAGAAGCCGTAAAAGTAGTAAGTGCAGCACCTAAATGGACTCCAGGTAAGCAACGTGGTCGCCCAGTACGTACTCGTATGAGACTACCGATTAGATTTAAATTAAGCTAATCCTTAAGTAATAAGTAGAGACCCGAGAAATCGGGTCTTTTTTTTGCTCTATCCTTAACAACTTTTAGCTTAGTTAAATAGTGTTAGAAGATTAGTATCAAGGAGTTATGTAGTGTAATTTATTAGAGTAGTTTTTTTCTAACCTCTAATAATACACTCATGGAAAACAAAAAAAATCCAAAGTTGGACCTCAGAAGATGGTCAGGAACTTTATTTAATCTAGGCCTTGCAATTAGTCTAGGAGCAGTATTGGTAGCTTTTGAATGGAAGGCCAAGGATCAGGGAATAATCAAAACATTTGATGCAATGAAAGATGATTGGGATGAAATTGATATCCCACAAACAATCCAAAACCCTCCACCACCACCTCCTCCTGCTCCTATTGAGGTAAATACTATCCCTAACGAGATTAAGATAGATAATATCAAAGATCTTAAATTGGATATATTTACAAATGAACACACAAACATTCCTGAAGTAGAACTATCTGCTCCGCCAAATACAGAAGACGTAGATGTCATCGAAAACTTTGTGGATGTTCAACCAATGTTTAATGGAGGTATGGAGGCTTGGTATACCTACCTCAACAAAAACTTGAAATATCCAGCTCAAGCCAAAAGAATGAATATACAGGGTATGGTTATCGTACGCTTTGTGGTAAACACAGATGGATCAATACAGGACATAGAGCTAGTCAGAACAATCGGTGGCGGTTGTGATGAAATAGCTAAGGAAGTTATTGAAAACTCCCCTAACTGGACTCCTGGCAGGATAGGTGGAAGAGTGGTAAGATCTAGAATGACTATGCCTATTCGATTTAGACTTAATTAGACAAAATACTCATGCAAGAAAAAGGGGCTCTAAGCCCCTTTTTTCTTATAATACATTCAAAGATTGCTCTTTAATTTTTTCGAGTTCATCTTTCATTAGAATCACATGTTTTTGCATTTCAGCGTCATTTGCCTTTGACCCGATGGTATTGATCTCTCTTCCAATTTCCTGCGAAATAAATCCAAGTTTTTTACCTTGATTTGTTTCTTCAGTAAGGCACTTGGCAAAATATTTCAAGTGTGTGTCCAAACGAACGATTTCTTCTGTAATGTCTAGCTTTTCAAAATAATAAATCAGTTCTTGCTCAAACCTGTTGGCATCAAAAGAATTTTCGTCTAGCCATTCGTTAAAATGATTTCTAATCTTTTGCTTGATTCTAGCCTTGCGGTTACCTTCATTTTCCTGAATGATTGATAATCCAGCGTCTATTGCTTTAATATTGCTCTGAAGCTTTTCTTCCAGAGAGTTGCCTTCATCCTGACGAAATGAATCACATTTATTTAATGCTGTAATCAGGACTTTTTTTATTTCCTCCCAATCCGCTTGATCATCTCTTTGCTCACCTGTTATCTGAGTAATTACCGTTGGAGACTGAAGAGCAAGCTTGAAAATGTCTTGAGAATCATCATTTACACTTTCTGCAAGCCCCTTATATTTTTGATAAAAGAGGTTAAACAAATCCTCATTAATACTCACTGGCATTTCTGCCGATCCTTTGGATTGAAAATCAATCGAAATACTCACTTTACCTCTGTCCAAAATAGATTGAACCAGATTTCTAATTTCTAGCTCTTTATCATTAAACTGTCTTGGACTGCGGATTGAAAGATCCAAAAATTTTGAATTGAGCGAGCGAACTTCTACTTGGATCACCATTCGCTCATCTTCAAATCCGGCGTTTCCGAAGCCGGTCATTGATTTGATCATAATAAAGTTTGTTGTTAGAAATTGAAGCCCAAAGTTACATAGAACTTTAAATCTTCGGCTTCATAATTTCTAATTGGTCTCGCTACGTCAAATTTAACATAGTAGTTGAGTAAAACTGTTCTTAATCCGGCCCCGTAGCTCTGAAGCCAAGGATTATTGAAGTTATTTAGGGTAATCGTAAAAGGGGATCCTTCTGTGTTAATTACTTCGGTGTTTTGATCATTCACACGCTCCCATGGTGCTGCATCATTCCAAGCTGAGCCTATGTCATAGAACCCAATCAGCTGGAAATTACGAATGAAATTCGAAGTGATGTTTCCCCTAGTCAAATACGAGAATACAGGTATTCTTAATTCAGCAGTGAAAGTGACCATGTTTCTACCGCGAATTTCATCATAATCATATCCTCTCAAATCTACAAAATCAGCGAAAAGGATATTAGAATTTTCTACACCGGTAGGGTTTCTGATGGGAGAAGACTCTGGACGATTGGAAGGTGGGCGATAAAAGTCATTAAACAGCCAATTATCCATTCCTCCAAGCATATAAGTTTGCGGATTATTTCCCATAAAGGACCCTGCATAAAGTCTTGCTGCAATAACAATGTTCTTGTGAATAGCTCTGTATTCTCTCAAATCAAGATAGAAATTCCCAAAGGAGCGGTCCTTATTATTAAAGGATTGATATTGAGTATAGCCTATTTTACCTTTAAAACCTCGTTGAGAATACAATCCTAGTGGCTGGGTACGATCATAAACGAATTCCGCTTTTCCTCCTAAATAATTTACATCTAGTCTATTCTGCTCGGGACTTTGACTGATAATTAAGGAATCTGGATTAAGATTGAAATACTGTGTTTTGGCTACGAAAGGTGATAAAGAGACTCTTGCATTTGCATTTAAAGGGTAAGAAAAACCCAGTTCCGCTTTAGTCAACACATATTTCTGAATAGTAATATCACCTTCAGAAACCCTGATTGTCCTACGATCAAATCTTCCTTTAAAGTCTACCCTGCTTTTCAAATACTCATATTCAAAGAATATATCACCACCAGACCTGAAATCAAGCGTGGTCATTACCCCACCTTGGAACACATGGTTATCAAGTAAATCAGTCATTTTACCAGTCATTCCAATTCCAAACCCTCTTAAAGGATCTACCACAAAACGGGTATTGATACTATTTATAAAAAACTGAGGCTCCATTTGCCTAGGTCCAGTCACTCTTTTTCTTAGACTTTCTTTCCTAAACGATTCTAACAAATTCGTTTTAGATTCTGAAGCACCAGCAACTACTGGCTGGGTGCCAAGGTTAGTTGGTAAAGTATCAAAGCTATAATTATCAGTATTGATACCATTTTTAGACTCAAAATTTAAGCGCTTAAGATCAATTGAAGAGGTAGAATTCTTCGGTATGGTATCCAGCTTGATCGCAGGTTGCATTAATTGTTTACTGTCTTGCTGCGGATTTATCGATTGATTTTCACTGGCTTGCTTTTCCTCTAATAATCTTCTCGCTGCCATTCTTTCATTAAGACTCTTAGCTTGTTCGAGCTGTATTCTTGGAGTACTCGGAGTAAACTGATCAGAACTAGAGAACCCTTCAACTACTAGAAAACTCTCCCTCCCATCTCGGACAGAATAAGCCATCCTATTCATTCTACTGTTTATATCGAAGGCTTCAATACTCTTATTGAACGCAGAAATCTGATTAGACACCTGATTTCCTATACTCATGCGCATCAGGTTATTGATTCCACTTAAATCGCTTAAGTAAACGATAGCATTACTATTAATTT
Organism: Algoriphagus winogradskyi; assembly: GCF_900182815.1. Classification (GTDB taxonomy): domain Bacteria; phylum Bacteroidota; class Bacteroidia; order Cytophagales; family Cyclobacteriaceae; genus Algoriphagus; species Algoriphagus winogradskyi. The sequence goes on from NZ_FXUA01000003.1 coordinate 426,235, forward strand.
TCCTTGGTCTAATATTTTTACTATTGGAATTAGTAAGCTGCTTAGTGATTACCGTGTCGGTGACCTGTACCATGTAAAGATTATAATAATCTGGCAAGGATGATAACTCGAGGTTTTTCCCCATTAACGAATCCGGCAAACTGGTCGCATTGGAGGAATAAATTATAGTTGAATCATTCAAAAACACAGGTGTTAATTCATCAAAGGAATCATTGGTTAACCTTTTGCCAGCACCTCTGGTATTTAAGGTATAAATATCAGATTTCCCATTAGAAATGGCTGAAAGCACCATGTTCTTCCCTGTGCTATTGAAATCAAGGCTTAGGATCTGAGTGATATTTCTTAAGAAAATCTTATCCTGATTGGAGCCATCAATTGATCTCAATCTAAGTGTAGTAAAACCTCTTTTGAAAGATGCAATTGCAATATTTGCGGAATCTCTCCAAGCTATTATTGGGGAAGTGAAATTTGCTTCCTGATCTTGAAGGGATGTTCCTCCAGCGAAAATTGTCTGTTCGCGACCAGAGCTTATCTCTCTTATTTGAACCTTATATTTCCCTCCATTATTGATCACATAAGCCAAGTTCAATCCGTCAGGGCTAAACTTTATATCATTGATCGCCCCTATAAATCTTGGGGATGTTTCAGCTACTGCAGCGCTTCTATTAGGGTCTTTGAAAGTCGACGAAACCTGCTTGTTTATATCCAAGTAGTACTTTTTCCAATCTTCGGTGAACGTTTTATAATTTAACCCTACCGTGTTGGCTATACTGTTTTCCTCGTTTCTATTTATTCTCGAAAGATTAAGAATACTGGAAACATACCTTCTTCCATATCTTTCTGCTATATAATTCCACACTGATTGGCCCACCAAAGCAGCTTCTTTTTCTTTCAATTTGAGGATTTTTGGCGTTTCTTCTTCCTCAAAATAATGTCTCACAAAGTCATCCATCTCACGACTCCAGCCTTTAGCTAAATATAGAGCTACCCCATCTACATACCACTCTGGGAAGCTATTGGTCAGGTTGGATTGGAAAGCATCAGAGACTGATGAACCATAAAGCATCTCTTCGATAATAACCTTTACAGTGCCATAGAGCAAATCATCCTTAAATTCATCAACCTCTCCTTTGTAAGCTACTTCCGCTAGCAGTCTATTGAAGTTCGTTTGTCCTTGCTCACTATATTCCTCCTTGTTTAAGTTGATGTTGCTTTGCAAAAGCTCCTCTGGAGAATTGTATATATAGATTTTTGGCTTGGTATATGCCACATAGCCAATCATCTGAGTCAGGCGATTAAACTCACTTTCCAGAAAATCAATGGCCATTTTGGCATTCGCGCCACCTCTATCATAGTAATATACCTCAAAGTTATTTGAGGAATAAAAATACCATTCAAACTGCTGGTGCTGAATTCTGTTTTTCCCAAAACGCTCCTGATCAAATTGGGCCAGGGCAATAAATGAATTCAACCATAACCCAGCAAAAACTAAAATTCGGAAAAGGTGATATCGCATTCTATTTGCTGAAAGATGTCTTTAAATATAATTAAAATACCGAGCTATGTCCACTTCGTGGTCAATTGCCTTATCATTTAGAAGGTGGTCAGCCATTATATCACTAAAATAGGGAATTAGTGACACTCCTTTGGCTCCAAATCCATTGAATATGTAAACGCCTACCTCGGTAGGATGTTTTCCCAAAAATGGTTTTCTATCCCTAGTTGCTGGCCTAATTCCTGTCTTATGGCTGGTAATTTCATCCACAGGCATCTTGACCAACTCCTTCAATTTACCCAGAAGTTCTCCTTTAGCTTCATTTGTCGGCCCTACGTCCAAATCATGTTTAGTATAAGTAGAGCCTACACGATGTATATTATTACCTAGATGAACCCTAAAAACGCCTCTATTAACAACATAATTCGGCGAAAACTCTTGCTTCACTTCCAAAATTTCTCCTTTGACTGGGGCAAAAGGAAGAAAACTGAAAAACCGGGAGCCCATCGCACCAAGCCCATTGCAATAAACAACGGCTTTTGCTTCGATATCCCGATAAACCCAAAACCCTCCATCCTGCAAGAGTATAGACTCATTAAATGTTTCTAAAATTAATTCCTCTCTAAAATACGTAGACATTGCATCAAGTAGATTATTGATATTCAGCCAACCTGAATTGCGAAGCATCACCCCGCCATAAGGATCTTTCAAATATTCTGATTGACTTTCTTGATATATCTTTTCCAGATAAGCCTCAAAAGCTGGGTCAGCACTGTGCCCCATCCACTCATTTTGCTCCTCTATACTCAAAAAAGGCCGGTAAATTGCTTTTTCAATAAGGAACTTGTGGCCAGTAATTTCTTCCAATTCCCGATAATAGGGTTTGATTCTGGGAAATAGCAAATCTGCTTTCCAGGTTTTGACCATTTTTCTTCCGGTTACTGGATTGAAAAGCCCCGCAGCAACTCTACTGGAATTATTAGCTCCAGGCTGATCAATTATCTTAATTTTCTTACCAGCTTGCTTCAGTCTATAGGCAAGTGCTGTTCCTGCAAGTCCTTGTCCAATGAGCAAAAAATCAATTTTCATAACCCAAAATAAAGGTTTAATTCCTTATTTTGTCTCAATTCTCACATACATTTCCCATGCTATATATTAAGTCTTTTACCTTCAACCCTTTTCAAGAAAACACCTATTTGCTTTATGATGAAAAAGGCAATGGAACATTAATAGACCCAGGGTGTTTTGATTTAGCTGAGCGAAAAGAACTGCTTGATTTTGTGACTGAGAAAAAGATTCGAATTACCCAACTTTTAAATACGCATTGCCATGTGGATCATGTCTTGGGTAACGCGTGGGCAAAAAAAACATTTGGGGTCGATCTCTTTATTCATAGAGAAGAAGCTTCTGTTTTAAAAGCCGTGGAAGTTTATGCACCGAATTATGGATTTGTAGGCTATGAAAGTAGCCAAGCCGATGGGTTTCTCGTAGAAGGAGATGAAATTAAAGTTGGCGATGAGGTTCTGAAAATCATCTTTGTGCCGGGTCATGCACCAGGTCATGTGGTTTTTTACCATAAAGCCTCTAATCAATGCATTGCAGGCGATACGTTATTTAGAGGTAGCATTGGAAGAACAGACCTACCTGGAGGAAATCATGAATTATTATTGAGCAAAATAAAATCCGAACTATTCTCCCTTCCGGACGAAACAGTGATCTATCCAGGGCATGGTCCAGAGACAACCATTGGATTCGAAAAAACTCACAACCCATTCGTGGGTAAAAATGCAAGACCTTGAAAATTAAATCTCATATCCCAAATACAATAACACTTCTCAATTTACTGTCCGGAGTAATAGGGATTATTTGGGTGATTAATGGAAATATCGTTTCAGGGGCCTATTTTATTATTCTAGCAGCAGTTTTCGATTTTTTTGATGGTTTTGCTGCAAGGCTATTACACGTTCAAGGAGAATTAGGAAAACAACTTGACTCACTAGCTGACTTGATTTCATTTGGGGTTCTTCCAGGGGCAATTTTTTTTCAAATGACTAAAGTCAGCACATCTATTGAATGGCTCCCATACGTGACGTTGATCGTACCCTTGTTCTCAGCACTTCGATTGGCAAAGTTCAACCTAGACACTAGGCAAACTGATAAATTCATTGGTCTACCTACTCCAGCAAATGCATTGTTTATAAGCACTTTGCCATATTTTGCAATTCAATGGCCTAAAGTTGGTACTTGGCTTACTTCGCCATTGTTCCTTATAGGAATAGCATGGGTCTTTTCAATACTTCTTCTTTTGGAGCTTCCCCTGATAGCTTTGAAATTCAAATCATATTCCCTAACCCAAAACAAGTTCAGATACGCGCTTTTAGCTATTGGGGCATCCATGATTTTAATCTTTGGATTGGCGGGCATACCTATTGTGATTTTAGCCTATTTAGGATTGTCAGTAGTAGAAAACGCTTCTCGCTAGAATGTTCTGCACTTGCCACAAGCTACTATTCACTCTGATTATCAACATTTTGTTGACTGGATTGGCTTTTGGTCAAAATTCATTTTACAAATTCAAAGTTGCCGAGGAAGGTATTTACAGACTAAGTGCAACTCAGGCTCAAAGTTTAGGAGCCAATTCCCTGAGCGAAATAGCCATTTATGGTTACCCGGGTATGTTACCACAACTATTAAAGCCTGAAAATTTAACATTGCAAGAAATACCTTTATTGGAAAAAGATGATCATCTGTACTTCTATCTTCCATCTCCCCATAGTTACGCTCACATTGAGGAAGGAATTGAATATCTACACAATACATTTTCTGATTCGATAAGTTTTCTCATCGGAACAACACCTAAGCCAAAAAGAATAGCGACAATTCCCGGAAAATCAGGCACCCTAAATCCAACTATTCTATACCAATGGAATTGGCTCAAAGAAGATGAAAACAATATTCTGAACTCTGGTAGAACATGGTACTCTCGAGCGATTGCACCTGGAATAACTCGTGGATATTCTTTTCCATTGCAATCAAATTCTAATGCCGAATGGAAGCTATCTGCCAAATTGATGGGGAGTTCGAGTTCGGCTTCACAGATCAGTTTAGCTGTAGATGATTTGATTATCTCTGAGAATTCACTTGCGGGAATCCCTTCCAACACCTACGCAATTAAGGGAGAAGAAGTATGGGTAAATGAGAGTTTTTCACCTTTGGACAGAAAGGTGGAGAGATTGAGAGTTTCTTTCCAGGCCTCCAGTTCAAATGATGCGGGTTATTTTGAATACATAGGAATTGGAGTTCCAAACTCAAGTGATTCTTTGGATGAAGGGGTTTATTCTATGAATCAAGAGTCTACAATTTCACTGTCAGGCTTGGCTGGCTTATCAGTCTGGGAGGTTGGAGATTTTTATAATCCAAAAGCAATTGATTTGAGTACTGGAAGTATAGTTACTGGACAGAAATTAATTGTCTTTGATGAAAATAAAGTAAAAGTCATCTCAGATATAGAACCGGCTAAAACTACTCTTCGAACCCAATCCGCGTGGCCAGATCTTCTTATAATCGCTCCTAAAATCCTGAGTAATTCAGCCAATAAACTGAGCCTCCATAAACTTGGAATGGGTATATACACGGAAGTAGCCTTCTTAGATGAAATCTACGATTCATTCGGCTATGGTAATCCTGATTTAAATGCCATTCGAAATTTTATAGCCTGGCATTATCACCAAGGTGGTAAACTCCAAAATGTCCTGATTTTAGGAAAAGGAACATTTGACTACAAAGGGATTTTGGGTGGTAGACCTAACCTAGTTCCTATCTACACCAGCAGGAATAGTTTGGATCCTCTATCCACATTTAGCTCTGACGATTATTTCTCACTCATTGAATTTGGTCAAGGAAAATGGGAAGAAACCAAGGAAGGAGACGAACTTATGCAAATTGGTATTGGAAGATTACCAGTAATCAATGCGCAAGAAGCCAAAATCGTAGTAGATAAAATCATCAATTACGAAAGTAATCCAATCGCGGGGGACTGGAAAAAAACAGTAACCTTCTTCGCAGACGATGGCGATAACAATATCCACTTACGAGACTCAGAGGCGCATGCATCCTATTTAAAAGAGAATCATCAAGACTTCAGAAGACAGAAATTATATCTAGACCGATTTGCCCAAGAGAAAACAGGAGAAAGACAGTCTTCTCCACAGGCAAAAATCGCTTTAGAAGAAACCCTCGAAAAAGGAACTTTGCTCCTCAATTTCATTGGTCATGGCAATGAAACTACTTTAACTGCTGAAGAAGTATTTCTAACATCGGATATTTCAAACTGGGCAAAACAGGAAAAACTGGCATTATGGGTTACAGCCACCTGCGAATTTGGAAGGCATGATAGTCCCTTCTTGAGATCTGCCGCTGAGGAACTTTTGACTTTTGCGAATAAAGGTGCTATTGGACTTTTGACCACAGGCAGACCCGTATTTAGTAGTGTGAACTTTTCATTAAATGCCGCCTTTTTTAAGGAGGTTTTTAAACTGGAAAATGAGCACTATCAAGATCTGGGGAGCATATTTAGAAATACTAAAAACAAAAGTTTAAATGGATCGCTAAACAGAAATTTTAGCCTTTTAGCCGATCCAAGTATGAAACTGGCTAGTCCAGAGTTTCGAATTGAGTTTACTTCTTTTAAAAACCCCCAAAATCAAACTATCCTAGACACACTTTCCGCTCTTCATGAAGTAGCTTTTGAAGCAGAAGTAATTAATCCAAATACAGGCGGTATTTCTACTTCGTTTGAAGGTGAATACACGATTGAATTGCATGACAAACCTAGCACGGAAAAAACCTTGGGTGACGAGAGTAATCCGATAGATTTTGAAGTATCAGAAAATTTGATTTTCAAAGGCAAGGGTAAAATAGTAGCTGGAATAATCAATGGTACTATGATTATCCCTAAAAATATAGATTTAGAATTTGGAGAAGGAAAAGTCCAAATTTATGGAGAAAGTACGAATCAAAACTGGGAGGCTTTTGGATTTAGCCAAATATTGATTGGAGGTATTACAAGCAATCCGCCTTTGGATACAGAAGGGCCAATTATAGCAGCTACTTTTGGAGGAAAAGTAGAATCGCCTTATATATTCCCTTCCAAAACAATAAAAATGGAAGCAACTTTTTCAGACTCCAGTGGTATAAATATTTCAGGTTTTCTACCATCTGAAAATCTAACAGTTCAAATAAATGATGATGACCCCGAACTATTAAATAGATATTTCACCTCAGAAAATGACACATACAAATTCGGTAAAGTGACGTTTGTATTGGAAGGGTTAAAAGAAGGAAAGAATTTGGTAACTATCCGCGCATGGGATAACTTAGGAAACGGGAGTGTATTGAATCAGGAGATTATTGTAGAGGGAAGTGATAAATTAAGAATACTTAGTCACAAAACTTATCCCAACCCAGCAGTTATTGAGAGTCGTTTTGAACTTGAACATAATCAACCGGGTGAAAATTTAATTCTTACCCTTGCCGTTTTCCAAACGGATGGCAAGACACTATTTATAGAAAGTGAACGTTTAGTCAAGGCCAATGCTAAACTAGATGATTTGGTTTGGTTTTTTTTCCAAAACCAAACCAAATATCCAGCAAAAGGAACTTATATTTACAAACTAACGCTACAATCAGAACTTGATAATTCTGTAGATTCAGTAAGCGGACAAATATTAATTCAATGAAAAAAATAGCCACTAATAAAAGGAAAAACCTACTTATTGCAGTTTTTACCCTGGCTACTTTATCTGTGTATGCACAGAACAGCACTATCATTTCTGGTCAGGATCCTGATCGAAGAGTGATAACTACGGCTGTTCCTTTTTTGAATTTTGCTCCAGACTCTAGACATTCTGGAATGGGGGATGCTGGTGTAGCCCTATCGCCGGATGCTAGTTCAGCTCATTGGAATGCAGGCCAACTTGCTTTTGTAGAAGATCAAATGGGCTTTTCACTTTCCTATTCGCCATGGCTTGGAAAACTTGTCAATGACATGTCTTTAAGTTACTTGACCGGATATTTTAGAATTGATGAGGTTTCAGCATTTGGATTTGACTTACGTTACTTCAATATGGGTGACATACAATTGACTGATGGACGAGGTAATCCATTGGGTGAGTTTAACCCAAGAGATATTGCAATTGGTGGAACCTATTCTAGAAAGCTTTCTTCTTACCTAGGTTTAGGTATTTCAGCTCGATTTATCTACTCAAATCTTTCTGGTAATATCTCTTCAGTAGGCGGAAATGAAGCTAAACCAGGTATTAGCGTCGGAACAGATGTTGGCCTTTATTATTCTAAACCAATTTTCGCTGGAGCTAAAGACGCAAACTTCTCTTGGGGACTTAGCATCACAAATATTGGCCCTAAAATCACCTATAATTCAGCTGATGATTTAGATTACATTCCTACCAACTTGAAAGTAGGAACTGCTTATTCCATAGACCTTGACGCTGTGAATACTTTGACTTTTGCGTTAGATCTCAATAAACTTTTGGTTCCTACACCACCAATCTATGCTACCAATGAAGACGGGACCTTGGAAACAGATGAAAATGGAAATCTTATCATAGAACCTGGAAACGGTAAAGACCCAAATCGTCCGCTTATTTCAGGCATGTTTGGCTCATTTGCAGATGCTCCAGGGGGATTTTCTGAAGAAATGCAGGAGATTACGATTTCTTTTGGAGTTGAATATAACTACGACGATAAATTTGCATTACGTACTGGATATTTTTATGAGAATCCAAATAAAGGCGGCAGAAAATACTTCACAATGGGTGTAGGTTTCGACTTAAAAAGGCTTGGATTTGACTTTTCATACCTGGTACCCCAACAACAAAATCACCCACTCGCAGAGACATTACGATTCTCTTTGATGTATAATATCCCCAATTAATAATGTTATTAGACAGGTCAAAGGCTCCGGATTTTAACGTTCCAGAGGATTTTGAACTATTGCCACCTTTGGAACTTAAACTTTCCAATGGTGCTAAGTTCTTTTTTGTACCCACTCCAGGCTTGGAGGCAACTAAAATTGATGTACTCTGCAAAGGTCAGCGAGCATCACTTCCGCTTGAGCAAACCCTTGTTTCCTCATTCACTCTTCAGATGTTACAGGAAGGCACAAAAACTAAAAGCGCGGGTGCAATAGCTGAGTTTTTTGATTTTTATGCTTCTGAAGTCCACCCAATTCAAACTTATTCTCATGAAGGTTTGGGTCTATTGTCCACCAAAAAACATCTCAACGTTGTTTTAAAAGAGTTCTTATCCTTGTTCATGGAGGCAACTTTCCCGCAGGATATGCTGGAAAAACGCCAGTCTCAGAGAAAACTCAGCATCAAATTAGAAAAGGAGAAAACAGCTTCGAGAGCAAGTCAATTATTCAGAAAATGCCTTTTTGGAGCTAATCACCCCTATGGTGTTGAAGTTAACGAAAGCCATGTTGAAAGCATCACTAGAGATCTTTTGGTTTCTTACTACAACGATATGTTATGGCAAGATTTAGAAATTTTTGTTACAGGGGATTTTGATTCAAAGGAACTTGAGAGCCTTTGCAAACTACTAGGAGACCTACCAAACCGGGAAGTAGTGGAATCCGTACTTTTGCCAAGTATTAACACCTTAATGGCAGTAACAGAACCAAGAGATAAGTCTGTACAAAGCAGTATTCGCATAGGAAATTGGTCTATCCCCCAAACGCACCCTGACTTCATTGCCCTCTCGGTGTTCAACACTATTTTAGGAGGGTATTTCGGCTCCCGATTAGTTAAAAATATACGAGAGGACAAAGGTCATACCTATGGCATTTTTTCATCATTAGCCGAAATTGGAGATGCTCATTATTGGGTAATATCAGCCGATGTTCAAAAAGAGTTTTATTTAGATGTGATTGAAGAGATTTACCACGAAATCAAAAAATTGACTGAAGATGGAGTCAATGGGCAGGAATTAGAAGTGGTTCGAAACTATCTAATCGGACAAATGTTGAAGCAATTCAGTACTTCATTTGACTTAATTGATAGGTTCAAGGCTGTTCATCACTCAGGAATGGATTTCGATTATTATGCTCGGAAATTGGCATTTTTAAAGAAATTTACTTCGGAAGAAATAAAGAATGTAGGAAAAAAATACTTTAGCAATACACCCTATATAGAAGTGGTAGTCGGCTGATTAGGTTAGCCTAATATACAACCACGAGATATCTAACCCAGTCCAAATCCACAGTCTATATAAGCTAAATTCAAACCCCTTACAATTCATTTCAGCTGCAAGTTTTGCAAAACCTCTTGCGGATCCAAAATTCGCCGACCACAGCGCATGCTTTAGCTCATAAAACAACCTAGCCTTCAACGCCTCATCCTCTTCCGTATTTTTATTCATTTTCTTGATCTTCTCACAAACACGGAGTGTACTCGGAAGCATTTTGGAATGGTAGCGTTGATATTGTCTAGCAGATAGCGAGTTCTCATGCTTTCTTTTTAGAACTCCTATGTGATCTGAAAATAGGATAGGAAAACCTCTAGTTAAACGTAGTTGAATATCAAAATCTTCATAAGAAAGCTCAGAATCATAGCCACCAGCTTTTTTAAGAATTTCTGCATTAAAAACTACCGTAGGAGCTGAGATATAATTTTTGCAGATAAGAGTTTCATACATTTTATTCTCTAGCGTTAACTTTTCTAATTCTCTATAATCCTCAAGATTATAAAAGGAAGTTTCTTTTCCATTTTCATCTAAAATCTTAGCATCAGAAAATACAAATGCGGCTGACGGGACCAACTTTAATTTGTCTATAGAGGCAGAAAGATGATTTGAATACAAAAAATCATCTCCAGATAGGTCAATTACAAACTGGCTTTCAACCTGATTCAAAACTTCATTAAAAAGCTTGCAATAAGGAATAGATTCATGCTTATATATTGCTGTAACTTGAATTTGCTCAGAATTACTCGTTACCCATTCCCTAATTATGGCTGGTGTCTTATCAGTACTTCCATTATCCACTACAATCAATTTCTTCGGCTGATAATCTTGAAGGAGCACACTGACCAAAGCCTTCTCAATCCACTTTTCATGGTTGAAAGCAATACATATCACTGTAACCTGATCAGTCCTATACATTCTTTATCGTTTTCACCCAGGTGATTTTATTGCTTATATCATTTGAAAAGCGCGATTTAAAAAACATCAACTTATGATTGACCTCTTCATCAAGATCTGAAGAACCTAGGTCTACAAACTCTACTTTTTGCTCTACAGCAAGCTGAAAAAGCTCATTTAGTATCAAATCACCTCCATTCTTCACGGGAATTTGAGGATTGATCGCTGACAAAAAATAATACAAGGAATTTCCGGTAAGTTTTACACTCAGCGAATAGCCAATTGCTTGGCCATTTTTGCTTAACGTGATCAGAAAATATCGATTTGGATATTCAGACACTTGCTGCACAATTCTGTTTTCATCAAGTGTTACCTCATAGCCTTTCTGAGTGTTCCAAGATTTGATGTATTTTAAAAACCCAAAGTTGGAAATCGACGAGTGACTGACTTTAATGTCTGCATTTTTTCGATTGGATTGAATCTTGGAAGATTCTTTTTGAGTCTGTTTTTTAATTTTCTTTTTCCCAATAAAAAAATGATGACTAAGCACTTTTGCTTGATCAAAACCACACTTCCCTAAAAGATAATTTATCAAATCAGTATGAGGCTCGTAAGGTTTTGGGGCTTGGGATAGAGTTATTGATTTTACTCCTCTATGGCGCAAATCCTCAACAACAGCAAAGATAAAAGATTCCAATGAGGCTGAACTAAGGCTATCTACTATCCAAAAACCGCCAAAGGGTGATTTGGGAATTGAAATTGCTTCACCTGTTTTAGTGATTGCAAAAGTGATTAGCGCTTTTGTCTTTTTCTTTTTCTCCCAGATAAAATCAAGTTGGTCCTGACAGTCACCAATTAGGGTATTACCTAAGAAAAAGTCTTTTTCCTCATTCAAAGAGGAAACAACCCTTAGTTCGTGAAGATCACTTGTCCCCTTTTTGAAGCTTTCCAAAATAGTCTAGGTCTCTGATGTAATCATCTTCTGAAAAAGCCTGATCTGACATACCAAGTAATACCGAGTTGGATGTAAATCTGGCAACTAACCAATGTAAGGGAGGAATATAAACAGCTTGTTCCGGGGAGCTAAGTTCGAACTTAAAGACCTCGCCTTGTACCGACTGAATGTCCAGAAATATCTTTCCTGCCACTGCTACAATTACCTGTGATTCTTGCCAATGAGCGTGATTGCCTCGGCTCTCCCCTTCCTGCACTCCGTATATCCAAAAACATCGCTGAATCCCTTCAGGAAAGAGATCCAAATTCTCCCAAAAGGAAAGACTTCCAGTTTCCTTGGAGTTCCCTGGCAAAGTGAAAAGATAAGGCGATTTTGCGGTAACAGATTCAGGCATTCTTCTTTTTTTCCTCCCGATAAAAGTAAGTTAATTCGAATGGATAACCTGTTACCTAGTTGTTAATTTTCTAAATTCGCTGCACATCAACTTAATGAAATCCATGTCAGACCTCGGAGACGAGTCAACATTCGAAGATACATTTTTTACCGTGCGCAGAAGCAGTGAAGGGCTTTATAAGGATAGAAGTAGTAAGTTTTTCTATTTTTCATTTCCGGTTAAAAATGAAGAAGAAATCAAAACTCACCTAGCAGAGCTAAGAAAAAAGTACTATGACGCTCGGCATCATTGCTTTGCCTGGGCTCTGGGTAAAGATGCAGACCAATTTAGAGCAAATGATGATGGAGAGCCTAATCATTCTGCCGGAGATCCCATTTTGGGACAAATCAGATCAAATAATTTAACTAACATTCTAATCGTAGTGGTTCGCTATTTTGGCGGAACAAAACTGGGAATGGGAGGATTAATTCAGGCCTACAAAACCTCCGCTGCTTTAGCGATAGAAGCAAATGAAATTATCGAAGAGCGAGTAAAAATTTCCGTCTCCATTCAATTCCCCTACCCCGTGATGAACGATGTGATGAAACTCATCAAAATCCATGACCTTCAAATTCTGTCTCAAGAAATGACCTTAGGCTGCGAAATGAAGTTAGAATTCAGAAAAGGATTAGAAGAGCTGATTATTAGTTCACTTGAGGAAATAAAAGATTTGGAGTTAACCGTTATTTAAACAACTCGTCTAAATACCCTTCAGCTTTGAGCTTTTTGAATATTTCTAAACATCCCCAGGCATCTGTGGCGGCATAGCGCTGCTGCTTAACAGTCAACTTTTCTGCCTCCCAGTTAGAAACTTGTTCAGACTTGGAAATGCGGATCCCTAATACCATCGCACAAAGATTTCTCACTCCTATATTGATAAATCCAACTCTTTTCAACTCATCGTTTAGGTCAAAAAATGAGTTTGCATAAAATGAATCTGTCAATTTGGCTAAGCCTTTGATATCGTCGTGAACAGCCGCTCCCACTTTCACAATACTTTCTTTTTCCAGAATATTCCGAATAGAATCTGGAAAGCCTATTTCATTCAATCTAAAAAGAAAAGCTTGAGTAGAGGTTGACAATTGCAATAAGGAAACCTGATTTGTTACTCCCTTTTTAAAAGCTGGTTTTGTCTCTGTATCAAAGCCGAGGACGCGTTGCTGAACCAGAAATTCTGCGACTTCCTCTACATCTTCAAGTTTATCGATTAAAAACATCTCACCCTCAAACTGTCCTAGTGGAAGGTTATTTACCTCTTCTTTTGTAATTTTTAATGGAATCATACCAACTTTTCTTCTTCTACTTCTTCTACTTCATCATAATAGGTGATTCCTATTTTGAAATAGCCATATAGAATGGTCATAAAAGGACTAATAATATTAAAAAAACAATAGGGAGCATACGTTAATGTAGCAACTCCTAAAACTGAAGCTTGAGTAGCTCCACACGTATTCCAAGGCACCAAAACGGATGTTACAGTCCCTGAATCCTCCAAAGTTCTACTGAGGTTTTCAGGCGCCAACCCTCTCTTCTTATAGACATCTGCATACATTCTTCCCGGTACCAAAATAGCCAAATACTGATCTGAAGTAGTGATATTGAAGAATACGCAAGTGGCGACAGTCGATGCGATCAATGACCCTATACTGTGGACTTTTTGGATAACAGCTTCTGCCAAAACGCGTAGCATACCACTTTCTTCCATTATTCCGCCAAATACCATAGCTGCGATAATCAACCAGATAGTGTACATCATCCCTGCCATGCCGCTGGTCACCAGCAGTTCATTTACCACATCATTTGTAGTCGAAATACTGATTTCTCCGTATAGTGACATCATCACTGCCTTAAAGCTTTGATAGGCGTAGGAAGCATTTTCTGCCGCAATCAGTCGAATGATTTCTGGCTGAAAAATCACTGCAAATAGCCCTCCCAACAAGGCACCAGTCAATAAAGCCGGGATAGCCGGGATTTTTTTGATAATCATGAAAATTACCACTACAGGAACAATAAACAGCCAACCTGTAATATTAAATTTCTCGAGAATAACATTCGAAATAGCCTGCACGTTATTCACATCTCCACTGGCCTCATAATTCAATCCAATCACAATAAAGATGATGAGTGTGATTGTAATTGATGGAATTGTGGTTTTCGCCATGTAACGAATGTGAGTGAACAAATCTGTACCAGCCATAGCTGGTGCAAGATTGGTAGTATCTGAAAGTGGGGACATTTTATCTCCGAAATAAGCTCCAGAAATTATAGCTCCAGCTATAACCCCCTCTTCAAACCCCAACGCTTTACCAATCCCTAATAAAGCCACCCCTACCGTGGCAACTGTAGTCCAGCTACTGCCAGTAGCCACAGAAACAATGGCGCTAACTATACATGCTGCAACCAAGAAAATTGTGGGACTTAAAATCTGAAGTCCATAATAAATCATTGCCGGAACAATCCCACTCAATAGCCACGTGCCAGCCAATGCCCCTATCAAAAACAAAATCAGAATACTGGACATAGCAGCACTTATGCTTTTAATCATCCCATCCTGAAGTGTCTCCCAATTAAACCCTAAACGATAAATCGCTACTAAAGCTGCGACCATCGAAGAGAGAATAAGTACTATTTGATTGGAACCTGAAAGACCATCTGTGCCGAAAACCTGAATATTTAAAACCAATAAGACGATCAAAAAAACCAGGGGGATTAGTGCGTCAAAAACTTTTGGAGAACGATTAAAGCCTTGCATTAAAAGGGATTTGGTGGATTAAGGAGTTGAATCTAATGAAAAAATATTAATTACATCTTGGACAAAAGGGCAGAAAGCTCCTTTCCAACTTGCCAACCAATCGCCACACCCATTCCGCCTAAACGAACCGCAGCAACAGTATTTACACCTAATTGTTGAATAATAGGAGATTTAATTTTACCAAAAGCCATTATTCCAGTCCATTTCATATCCCAAGCAATAGTTTTACTAGGAAATATTACCTCAGTTGCCAATTTTTCCAAGTGAGATTTTATTTTCGGATTTACTTCAAATTCAGTACTTTTTTCACCCTCAAAATCCTTATTCCTTGCTCCACCTAGAAGTAGTCTTCCGTCAATCTGACGAAAATAGACATAACCTCTATCCATATGGAAGGTACCTTTCCATGGGATTTTAAAATCCAAAGGTTCGGACAAAAGGATCAACCCTCTGCCAGGTTGAATGTCTGACTCCGCCCAAAGTTTCTTGGTGAAGGCATTCGTACAAATAGCAATTTTATTGGCTTTAAACTCCATATTGATTTCTCCTGCACCATCTTCTGCCAAGACTATTCCTTCATCTTTCAGAATTTCACAAACTGATATACCTGTTAATATTCGTACACCTAGTTCCTGTGCCAATTTCCATAGGGAGGTCATGTACAGCCCAGGGTCAAGTTCTCCTTCAAATTTATTTTTGACTATGTAATTGATTTGATCAGCAAAACCCATTTTCTCGCGATTCTTCACAAGCGAAAAAACATCTTCTTTAAATATTGGCCTGAGAATTTTATTCACAGCACCCATCTGATCTAACGCTTCGCTCTGGCTCTCCTCCAAAAGTTCGTATCCATTCGACTGCACATATCCAAGATTTTTAGCGCCAAACTGCTTTTCGATGGCCATAAGGCCCCTATATCTACGCTCTACAAGCGCGAGAATCTCATCTTGGGTCATGTGCCAAAAATCATCCAATATCTCCGTCAAACTCCCAAAACATGCAAATCCTGCATTTTTGGTGCTTGCACCAGTAGGAAATACACCTCGTTCCAATACAAGAATATTTGAACGGGGGTGTTTCGCTTTAAAATGGATAGCGGTAGAAAGACCAACAAAGCCAGATCCTACTACTATGAGGTCGTACTCAAGAAAGTGTTTTTTCTCCCAATAACTGAACATTTCGATTTTAAGAAAAAAGGAATTAAAATAGATTTAGTATTTTAATTCAATCTAAGCGATATAATCCCAAAATACCATGAGAAAAATCGATGAGTTATTCCACGAGTATGGTCAGAGTCATCAAAACATGACCAATAAGCTTATTCACTGGGTTTGCGTGCCTGCTATTTTTTTCAGTATTGTCGGGCTTATATTTAGTATTCCCTCGGATCCACTACCTAATCTCCTTCCATTCCTTGAAAATTTTGCCAATTGGGCGACGGTGGTGTTGACCCTTGTCTTGATATATTACCTCATGCTTTCTATACCGCTTACCTTAGGAATGTTTCTATTTTCTGCCGTGTGTTTAGCATTAGCCAATTTTATAAATCTGTATTTTCCAGGGAAACTATGGATGATTAGCCTTGGGTTGTTTATTTTGGCCTGGATCATGCAGTTTTATGGACATAAGATTGAAGGTAAAAAACCCACATTCTTGAAAGACCTTCAGTTTTTGCTGATTGGTCCAGCATGGTTGATGCACTTTATATACAAAAAGTGGGGACTTGCTTATTGAGAAGCCATCTTATTGACGACCACACTATCTGCCAATTCTAGCTGAGTTCTGGTAAAAAGCTCTTTTAACCTACTAAGAGACCTTTGGTTTTTAAGCGTATAAATACTTTCCAAGATAGATTTCTTCTCTCTTGCTGTCAATCTCCAATTCAAAGATGCACGCTGCATGGTTTCCTGACTTTCTGTCAATTCTTCCACTTGTACTTTTTCTGGAGCATATTCAAATTCTATTTTCTCCAGGTTAAAAGGCATTGACTCTACCATATAATTGAAAAGCACTTCATTCTGAATCGTCTGCACATTATCCCAATTCGCATATATGTTTTTCAAAGGAGTAAATACCTTCTCAAAAATTCTAGGGGGAAAGCTCGGAGCTATCTCTGTGATTTTCTCAGAATCCCTAATAGTCACTAAAACTACTCCTCCTGTATTCTCTTTAATCCATGATTGGAAAACGTACATAAAGCGTAGCGCATCCTGAATCCCAAAGTTATCAGACAAACCAGTGTCCATTGTTTCCATCGCTGGATGCGAAGGAAGTTCTATGTTTGGGGTGATAAAAGGAAAGGTTGCACTCATCCTTAAAGCAGTGAGAAATCTTAAATTCTTCGAGTCATGATCTTGGAAGTAACGAAGAAAATCTATCGACTGCTTCTTCTCATCCAAACCAAATTTACCTAGCATCGATGTTCCAAAAAATGACATGGAATGTGGAGAAATCACAAGTTTTCTTCCATCGTTTGTTATTAAAGTAGTAACGGGAAGTAATGGAATACTCCCGGTAAATTCCGGATCCCTATATTCAGAGATTGGCTTATCCAGGATTCCTTCAGTATTTTGGTTTAATTGATTTTCAAAGGCAAAACCCCTATCCTTTAGGTACTTGCGACCATTGTAATTGAAATTTTGATTTCGAATCAACAAGTCATTAACGAGCAGTGTAAAAATAATTGGATTAAGATTATCAGCTGATATTTGATCTAGGTACTTTTCATCTAGAGGATATACTGAAGAGTCAGTTAATGATCTAAGATAAACCTCTCTAAAAAATGCTTGGCCCAAGACACCACCTGAAGCCCCAGTAAATAACTCAGTATGCTTTAAAACCTCTCCCTCATCTATTGCATATATACTCTGTAGAACTTTTACAGTCCATAAAGCTGAACGCTGCCCCCCTCCACTTGATGCTACCATCACCATTTTAGGCTTTCTTTCATTAGGAAATTTTGCTTTCCAATTATTGAGAATATTCAGTACATTATTTTTATCCTCTTTTACCAGTTCAGGACTCAAAAGACTATCCATATGGGCAAGGCTGTAAGTAACTGGAGGCTTTGAATAATCTAACCCGTATGCTTCGTGTGGGCGATTTAAAAAATTGAAATTACTGAAATAATTTGCCAGAATGAGGAAAGCCACCACAGCAAATGAAGCCCATCTTCTCAGCCAAAAACTAACTGCTCCGACCAGCATTACTAATATGGCAAACAGGAGCGTGGCACTCATAGCTGCCGGTAATTGGAGATACTGATTCTCCTTGAAAAACCCTAAAAATAGGACAAAGAGGATCAGGAATACTTGGATTACAAAGAGGTTTAGATGATTCTGATCAAATACCCTTAGCAACTTTGTACCCTCAAATCTTGAAATATCCGGTCTCACCTTTTCAGGCCTAAGGTGAAGATTTAAATAGTAGAGAACCTTGTAATTTTGAGTTTTAAGCTCTTTATACTGGCTAATTACATTTGCCCGTGTCAATCTTACCTTTCGAAGTCGTTTGTCTACAGTCCCAGCAAAAAGAATAAAGAAATCCTTATTTGTAAAAGCGAAATATCCAAATATTACAGCATATGTGATGACACTCCCCCCCACAAAACCAAGAAAATAATACAATACTTCCCAATCATTTGGAAGGTCATTTCCAAGTTGGAAACTTATAAATCTTAAAATATATACCAAATAAAAAATGAGTGGAATTATTCCATTATTCACACAATAATGAATAAATGGCTTGCTCAAAATTGCTAAAAACTGGAAATGGCTTCCGTCCATAATGTAGGTGGACATATGAAATGCCATAGTCAAAACAGCAAATCCAACTCCCATTAAAAAATAACTCACCCAAGACACTTGATGCAAATATTCAGGATCTAGAAATAGAAATGGAATCCCCAGCATCACACCGAAGTATTCCATTATCACCCCCATCAGTACCAACCAGATGAGTACAAGCCCTAGATTTTTTCTCAGGTGAAGTAAAAATAATTGGACTGGAAAACTGTACCAGATTTTATCTCGCATGTAATTGGTTTTGCGATAATTTACTGCTTTTCTTTAACTCTCCACAATCTTTTCGTCAATCCAATTCTGGTCTGTGAAGACTATATATTCTAACAAATAAATTGAATTGAAAATCAAGGAGTTACTAAACTCTAGCGCATACAAGCTGTTGCTTTTGCCGAAAACACCCTTGCGCTTCAAAGGATATATTTTACCTTCGAAGCTCAAATAGAAAGAATTATGAGAACTTGGTTTTTATGCAAAGTAAAATATGCAAAGGAGAATGAGCAGGGTTTGCTTAAGAATATTTCTGAGGCATATTTAGTAGATGCGGTATCTTTTACAGAAGCAGAAGCAATTCTTTATGATAGGCTAGCATCTCAGATTAGGGGAGACTTTCAAGTCACAGGTATCAGCAAAAGCAATATAGTAGATGTATTCTTTTATGAGGATGCTGACATTTGGCATAAATGTAAAATATCCTATATGGTGGCAGATGGTGAGAGTGGAAAAGAGAAAAAAGTCACTCAATATATGATTGTAACCGCAAACGATGTAAAAGAAGCCTACGATAGAATTCAGGAAAGCTTAGGAAATATGCTCGTAAGCTTTAGAGTTCCAGATATTGTAGAGAGCCCAATTATAGAAGTTTTCCCTTTTGAGCGGGACGAAGTGGCAGATCAATTACCTGAAGGTAATTTCAGACCGGTTTCAGAAGTTACTCAAGACGAAGAATAATTGACCACTATTAACCAACAAAAAAGGCCGCGAACTGCGGCCTTTTTTGTTGGTTAATAGAGAGTTGATCTACTGTTCTTCAACTTGAGCGATTTCATAAGCATCTTTGCCATCTACCTGTACTGGCAAATAGTAAGTGTCACCGTATTTCACATAAGTCTGATCACCAATCTTGACTTCTTCAGCACCTTCTGGAAGTTGATCCACAGTAGCACCTGCAGGTGGAGCCACTACGGTATATTCTCCATTTTCTTTCTCATAGTAAGTACCTCCATAATAATAATTATTCACAGTAGGGCTGACTTCTACCGTTTGCGCATCACTTGGAATAACTTTCACCGTAGCACCTTGAGGAGCTTCCACAACAACATAGCCACCATCAGCTTCTTCATAGAAAACACCTTCATCGTAGTGATATTTTTGATTTTCCACAGACACTATGATCGCTGTAGTTGCTAAAGTAGCGATGAAGAAACCCCAGGGATGCCACATTGGCCCCCAATAAAATGGCCTGAAAGGATGGTAATAGTAAGGTCTAAAGCAAGAGAAACCAAAACCTCCCCAGATCACGGGTGGTCGTGGATAAGGTCGATAAGGCGGACGATATCCAACGTTTCGATTATTCCTTACATTGATATTGTTCCTGCTATTATTGACATTGATGTTCACATCCTTACTATTATCAATGTTCACCTTATTCCCAATATTCGCCTTATTTCCAATATTATTTCCTGAGTTATTCCCAACTTTATTATCCTTGATATTGGCAACTTTACTGTTGTTCGTAGTTTTATTAGTCACTCGACTTGATCCGCCATTTACAGTGGATCTTGAACTGGAGTTTGAGGCCTTATTTACTGCCGGACGGCTGGTTTGTCTAGATTGTGTAGGTCGGGAAACCGTTCTACTCGGTGTCCTAGAAGGTGCCTGACGAGTTGTAGTGGGTCTAGCACCACCTCTTCCTGCGGCTGCTCCTCTCATGCGCTGTGCCTCTGCCATATCTGGCAAAACAAGCAAGGCAAAAATCCCAATAGCTAGTGCTACTAATTTTATTTTATATGTTTTCATTTCGTTCGATTTTATGATTTAATCCTTTTTAATCCATGTAATCTGTCTTGCTCCTGGAGGCGGCAAAAAATCAAACATAGATTCAGGGTAAACAGTATTTAATTCCCAATTTGAAAAATCTGTCTCATGCTGATGAGATTGAGCTCCATCTAAATACGTTAGAACTGTTTTCATCGGAAGGTAAAACCCATCGTCAGAGATCCATAGTTGGATGGTGACATGCTCATTCGCCGCACCAATATGAAATGCCCGCTGATTATCGATATGAGTGACACCCATAAACTCGATATAATCCATTTCATCTACAAAATCCTTGGAAAAAGTCGGATAAAAGAGATCTGCCGTGGTGAGTTCCACACCAAAATCTTGATATAGCCAATCTATTGTTTCTATTAAATTACTAGGAGCATCAGCAACAGTATATATATTATTGGCAAAAGAATAATAAATGACCTGAGATCCATTGTAAGAATATAGGTCTTCCCTTTTTTCGCCTGTCACACGAACATAAAACTTATCAGGACCAACAAATTTCACAGTACTTGAACTAAATTCTTTTATAAAAAAATCATCAGCATAAGCAACGTCCTTTGAAACTTTCGAGGTAAATCCTACTGAACCCAACTCACCAAACATACCACTCATTTTATCCAAAATCATTAATGCTGTGGTATCCATTTTTTTCTCTTGGGCTTGAGCTAGATGACCTAAGAAGATCAATATGGCCCCAAAACAAATTTTCCTTATCATACGAACTGTATAGTTTAGTTAAAAATTAATATTAAATATAAAGAAATGAATACAAAATGGAAATCATCAATCAATGATCTAATAAATATTTAGCATTTTCTGTAAAACTAGAAAAATCAATTGAATCTCTGCTACTATATTTATCCACTTTACCCCATTTAGGGGCGCTTGAAACTATGTTTGAAAAACAGGACACTAAGTAACCTTTTTAACGTTTTTGGATGAATAAATGTATTTTTATGTATTTCATATAAATATATTTGTATTTTGAAGTTTATAACCTGAGGATTCTTTAAATTTACAAGATGAACGATTACGATGCCATTAAAGGCCTCAGTCAGCTAGCTATAGTATCCGAGTACTTTCTTCAAGTTACCTTGGACAAGACTGGGCGGGTCATTACATCGGATTCTGGCATTGGTCCAATACCGACTTTTTTCGACAATAAAGAAAAACCAATCTATTTTTCTGATTGCTTTGTTGCATCTAATTGGGGGAAATATGAGAACCAGAGAATAAAAGCTTGGAAAAACTCTCATCAATCTTTTATTGTTGACCTTCAAAAAATTGTACATCCTAGAGGCGACTTGGTTGATACAAAATGGGAATTCTTTTTTATAAGTGAAGATTTTGGCACTTGCTTGGGGATAGGTCATCCAGTTTCCCAACCTATGCCTTACAATTTAGGTTTAGGAGATTTCTTTGATAGCGCTACCAATGAGGGAAAAGAAATTATTGACAGCATTTTAGAGGATAAACTACTTGGTTTTTGGGAATTTGATGTGTCCAAAAAAGGAGATAAAATAAGCCAAGGTCTGGGGCAAATGCTCGGCTACACCCAAGATGAATTGATGGGAAGTACTCCTATTTCATGGCAAAAACATATTCATCCCGAGGACTTCCCAAACTTATTAATTGATTTAGGTAATCATTTTAAGACTGCGGGTAATATTCCTTTCAAAAAGGAATTCAGGATCAACCAAAAATCAAATCAGACTATTTGGGCTTTAGGGTTTGGTAAGACTATTGAATGGTCAACTACTGGTCACCCCACCAAAATTTTAGGCTGCATTTTGGATATTACAGATCGAAAAAAACAGGAAATCTGGCTTAAAGAGCACCACTACTTCTTGAAAGAACTTGCATTTGAACAGTCTCATACGCTCCGCGCACGAGTAGCAAATATTCTAGGCATACTTGAAATACTGGATAGTGAGCCTCAAAACGATGAATCTAAAAGGCTTGTGCAGCTCATTAAAAAAGAAACAAAATTATTGGATCAGTCGCTCAAAAAAAGCATCAAGGAATCTGTTCAAAAAAATAAGTCCATCGAAAATGATTTATCAAATGAGGCAAATTCTTCTCCATTTTAACCAAAAAAGACCAGGAACTTAAAGTTTCCTGATCTTCCATTTTGCTTTTAAATAGCCCCAAATCACTTTGGGGCTCATTACTTTTTTCCTCTTGAGGCTTCCATCATATCCCACATTTCTTCAGGTATTTGATCGAGATTATTAAACTCGCCTGCACCTTTCAGCCATTCCCCACCATCGATAGTCATTACTTCACCATTTACATAGCTGGAATAATCAGAAACTAAATAAGCAGCTAGATTAGCTAACTCCTGATGCTCCCCAACTCTTCCGACAGGCACTTTCTTAGCGGGGTCAAATTTCTTAACCAAATCTCCCGGAAGTAAACGACTCCATGCTCCTTCGGTAGGGAATGGACCTGGAGCGATGGCATTAGATCGAATACCATATTTTGCCCACTCTACAGCCAAAGAACGTGTCATAGCTAGTACTCCCGCCTTGGCTGCAGCAGATGGAACAACATAACCTGAACCTGTCCAAGCATATGTAGTGACAATATTTAGAAATGTACCAGACTGCTTTTTTGCGATCCAATCTTTACCCGCTGTAAGAGTCACTTGGGAAGTACCTTTCAATACAATGTCCAAAACAGTATTAAAAGCATTAGTTGAAAGCCGCTCTGTAGGACTGATGAAATTGCCAGCAGCGTTGTTCAATACAACATGAATTTGCCCTAATTGCTCAGTAGCATCTAGCCACATAGCTTCCACTTGTTCAATTTCCCTCACATCACATGCCAGCGGGATCACCTTCCCTCCTTTTGCAGCCATCATTTCTTGAGCAGTTTCTTTCAGTACATCAAGCTTTCTAGAAGTGATTACCAGATTGGCCCCCAGTTCTAAAAAATACTCTCCCATGGATCTACCAAGTCCTGTTCCTCCGCCAGTTATAATAATATTTTTGCCTTTCAATGCTCCCGGTTTAAGCATTCCTTCTGCTAAAATCATAAATTTGTGGTTTATCGTCGAACTCCAAGATAGTTATTTCGGCTTGGTAATTGAAGGACGAAGATTAAACCAACTCTAATATTTTTAATCACCATTCAATGAGAAGATTTATTTTCGGTCTGATTCTGCTAGTTCCAATTTTGATGAGTTGTGCAGAAGATGAAGAAAAAGTAATCCAGACCGATTTGGCGACGGAAGCATCTCAATTGTTCAGCATCTCTAAGGACTGGAATGAAAGCTTGTATTTCGCACTGATATCTTGGGAGGAATATCAATTAGTTGATTCCCTCAATTTACCTAGCTGTCCAGCAATTCTTTTGAACCAAGAAGCCAAAGAGGTAACCTTACATTTTATGGCTAGCACTACTTGTATTCAATCAGGAGAATACGGGAGAAGCGGAAAACTGACCATCAATTTTGAAAACTCTTCAAGTAGCCTTTTAAACCGATGGACTTTAACTTATGATGAATATTACTTCGGTACAAAAAAAATAGAGGGTACTAGATCCTTTTCCTCTGACAGATTCAACCAGATTAAGGAAGAATTTACTGATCTAATTGAAACTACTGACACCAAGCTTAGCACAGAATTCTCCGGAAAATTCACCCACACAAAAACCTACATTAAGGATACCTTGGCCAGTATCAGCTCAATTGGAAGTATAAAGGGTACAAATCCGGTGGGTAGAGAATTCGAAATAGCTATTAACAGCCCCACAAACCGCTTTGTCACTTGCTTACAGGAAAATGAAATTCTTCCTGCAGCTGGTGTCGAGGACTGGTTTGTTTCCAGAGGAGGAAATTCTGAAGTATCTTATTTAACAACCTATGAATTGATGGATAGTTGCAAAGTAGCAGCAAACACCAAATTACCCGACGGAAGAAAGTTACTTTTGAACCCAAAATAAATAAGCACAAAAAAAGCCCTGATATTATTCAGGGCTTTATTTTGACTTGTACGTCTATTAATATCTGTAGTAGTCAGGCTTAAATGGACCTTCAACAGTTACACCTATGTATTCTGCTTGATCTTGAGAAAGCACTTCTAAATCAACACCTAATTTTGAAAGGTGTAAAGCAGCAACTTTTTCATCCAAATGCTTTGGCAATACATAAACTCCAGGCTTATAGGCGTCCGTATTATTCCAAAGTTCAAGTTGGGCTAAAGTTTGGTTTGTGAAAGAGTTTGACATCACGAAAGATGGATGACCAGTTGCACAACCCAAGTTCACTAAGCGACCTTCAGCTAAAACAATGATTTCATTTCCATCAATGTTATAAAGATCCACCTGAGGTTTAATCTCGATTTTAGTATCCCCGTAAGTACCATTCAACCAAGCCATATCGATTTCATTGTCGAAGTGACCGATGTTACAAACGATAGTCTTATCTCTCATTGATCTGAAATGCTCCTCAGTGATAATGTTTTTATTACCAGTGGCGGTGACCACGATATCTGCTTCTTTCACAGCATCTGTCATTTTCTTTACAGCGTAGCCATCCATTGCTGCCTGAAGCGCACAGATTGGATCTATCTCAGTAACGATTACACGAGCCCCAGCTCCTCGAAGAGACGCAGCAGAACCTTTTCCTACATCACCATATCCACCCACTACAGCTACTTTACCAGCCATCATCACATCAGTTGCTCTTCTTATTGCATCAACCAATGATTCTTTACATCCGTATTTGTTGTCAAATTTAGATTTGGTAACAGAATCGTTCACGTTGATAGCAGGCATTGGAAGAGTACCTTTTTTCATTCTTTCGTAAAGTCTGTGCACTCCGGTGGTAGTCTCTTCAGAAAGACCTTTGATACCAGGTACTAGCTCAGGATATTGATCCAACACCATGTTTGTCAAGTCTCCACCATCATCCAAAATCATATTCAATGGCTTGCGATCTTCACCGAAAAACAAGGTTTGCTCAATACACCAATCAAAATCTTTTTCATTCAAACCTTTCCAAGCATAAACTGAAATTCCTGCGGCAGCAATAGCAGCAGCAGCGTGATCTTGAGTAGAAAAAATGTTACAAGAAGACCAAGTAACTTCAGCCCCAAGAGCAACTAAAGTTTCGATCAATACAGCAGTCTGAATAGTCATGTGAAGACAACCTGCGATTCTAGCACCTTTAAGCGGCTGAGATGCACCATATTCTTCACGCAAAGACATTAAACCTGGCATTTCAGCCTCAGCAAGTTTAATTTCTTTTCTTCCATACTCTGCCAAGGAAATGTCTTTAACCTTGTATTGAACGAATTTTTCAGATTTTATTTCTGACATATTATTGATAGTTAACGTATTAATTTCACTAAAAACCTGCGCAAAGGTACCGCTTAATATTTGGAATCTAAAATTTTAAGGGACTATAGGAAAGAGATCTCTTTCAATCCAAAAACCGCTATTTCAGCATTTTTTAACTCTATTTTTAATTTCCCATCCGCAGATATTCCAACAATTTTTCCTTCGAATTGTTCTCCATTTGATGAATAATTAGCCCAAATTTCTTTTCGGTACAGGTTCATCAGATACTCCTGTTTTATTTCTTTCCACTTCCCTTTCTTCAATTGTATATACCCTTGCTCAATTTGAGTAATCAAAAGCCGAAACAATTCTTCTAAATTAATCTCGCTACCTGTGATCAATTTAATCGAAGAAGCTCTATTAGATTCAAAATCAACCTGATTGACATTGAGCCCAATTCCAACTACAGCAAATTCCCATTCCTTGCCAGAAAATGTATTTTCGATCAAAATCCCACCTATTTTTCCATACCCAGGAACAACCAAATCATTTGGCCACTTTACCTCTATAGTGGGCACATAATCTTGAAGCATTTGTTTCAAACTATTTGATATTGCCATATTTAGGTAAAACTGCTCGGTTATATCCATGAAATCAGGTCTAAGAATCAGGGAGAATGTTAAATTCTGTCCTGCTTGCGAGCTCCAACTATTCCCTCGCTGACCTTTGCCTTTGCTTTGGTGGTCACAGATCACAATGCTCCCTTCTAAGGCACGCTTTTGCCTGACCAAATTAAGAGCAATGTCATTAGTCGAGTGACACTCTGGCAGGAAATGAACATCTTTCCCTAAAAAAATCGTATTGGCAAGAATTTTATACATAAATTTTGAATTCGTCTAAAAAGGATGTTTTATACGCGACGTTGCAAAATTAAATGAATAATATGACAGCAGAAGAGCTGAGCAAAGTAATCATCAAAGGAATGGAGGAAAAGAAAGCCTCAGACATTGTTTTATTGGATCTAAGAAATATCAAAAACACCGTGACTGATTTTTTTGTTATATGCTCGGGCAATTCTGATACACAATTAGACGCTATAGCGGATTCGATTGAAGAACAAGTATTTAAAAGTGGCCAAGGAAATCCATGGAAAACTGAGGGAAAAAGTAGCCGTCAGTGGATTTTAGTAGATTATGTGAACGTTGTGGCACATATTTTCCTTAAAGATAAAAGAGCATTTTATGGATTAGAAGACCTTTGGGGGGACGCCAAAGTCACCCGAGTTGGATAAAAATCAAGAACTTTCAGCTTAACCCTCCGTTTACCTTAAGTTTATGAAATTACCGTTATAAGAAATGAGCGATACTAAGAATAATAAAAACAAAAAATTTACTCCAAAGGCCCCTCAAAAGCCCAATTTTCAGCTTTGGCTGATTATAGCTGCAGTCGCAGTCCTACTTGGTCTTACTTGGATTCAAAATAGAAATGCAGTTGTAGATATTACTCAAAAGAGATTTGAGGATATGTACCTAGCTGGAGATGTCTCTAAAGTAACCATGGTTAAAAACATGGAACGTGTAGACGTCACTCTCAAAACTTCCGCATTATCCACGGATAAGTATAAGACTGAATTGGAGTCTAATTCAACTTTTTTCAATCCACAAGGGCCTCACTATTCATTTGAAGTAGCATCTGTAGATAAATTTGCACAGGATTTCGATATACTTAAGGAAGAAGTTCCGCAAGAAAACCGCATAGAGCTATCTGTTGCTACCGAAGAAAACTGGGGTAGCTATTTCAGCAGCTTTGGATTCCTGATTTTATTATTTGTGCTTTTCTGGTTTATGATGCGCCGCATGGCTGGACCATCTGGTCCAGGTGGACAAATCTTTAACGTAGGCAAATCCAAAGCCCAATTATTTGATGCTGAAAACAAAGTCAAAATCACTTTTGACAATGTGGCAGGACTAGACGAAGCAAAAGAAGAAGTTCAGGAAATCGTTGAATTCCTTCAAAATCCAGGAAAATTCACAAAACTAGGCGGTAAAATACCTAAAGGTGCCTTGCTTGTAGGCCCTCCAGGTACTGGTAAGACCTTGCTTGCAAAAGCTGTAGCCGGTGAAGCTGGCGTGCCTTTCTTTACTTTATCAGGTTCAGATTTCGTAGAAATGTTTGTAGGTGTAGGTGCTGCCCGAGTTCGTGACTTGTTTAAGCAAGCTAAAGAAAAGGCCCCGTGTATCATCTTTATTGATGAGATTGATGCCATTGGTAGATCCAGAGGTAAAGGACAAATGCCAGGCTCTAACGACGAGAGAGAGAATACGCTTAACTCCCTTTTGGTGGAAATGGATGGTTTCGGCACTGATACTGGGGTTATCGTAGTTGCTGCGACCAACAGACCAGATGTTTTGGATAGCGCATTGCTAAGACCAGGTCGCTTTGATAGACAGATTTCTATTGACAAGCCAGATATAGTAGGAAGAGAAGCTATTTTCAAAGTACACTTGAAGCCTATCAAAACGGCAGACGATGTAGATCCAAAGAAATGTGCCGCTCAAACTCCAGGATTTGCTGGTGCTGAAATCGCTAACGTATGTAATGAGGCAGCTCTTATTGCAGCTAGAAGAAATAAATCTGCAGTGGATATGCAGGATTTCCAAGATGCCGTTGACCGAGTGATCGGTGGTTTGGAGAAGAAAAATAAGATAATATCTCCTGAGGAGAAGAAAATTGTAGCCTTCCACGAAGCAGGTCACGCAGTAGCTGGCTGGTTCTTGGAGCACGCTGATCCATTGGTTAAGGTAAGTATTGTTCCTCGTGGAGTTGCTGCTTTAGGCTATGCACAATACCTGCCAAAGGAGCAGTTTTTATATCAAACAGAGCAGTTGATGGATGAGATGTGTATGACACTAGGTGGTCGTGCAGCTGAAGAAATAATCTTCAAAAAGATCTCAACTGGTGCTTTAAGTGATTTGGAACGAGTGACTAAGCTGGCTTACTCCATCGTTTCTGTTTACGGTATGAATGATAAAATCGGTAACGTTTCGTTCTATGATTCAAAAGGTGACGGTTACAAAATGACCAAGCCTTACTCCGAAACTACTGCTGAAGTAATCGATGAGGAGGTTAGAAAATTGATTCAGTCGGCTTATGACAGAACTAAGGAATTGCTTACTCATAGAATCAAAGAACTTGAAATCTTGGCTAAAGAGCTATTGGAAAAAGAAATTCTATTCCAAGCTGATTTGGAGCGATTGATTGGAAAGAGACCTTTTGATAAAGAAACCACGTATCAGGCGTTCACCAATAAAAAAGATTTGCCTAAGGAGCCAGATTTAATTTCTAAGGACGAGGAGAGCAATCCTGAATCTTCAGATCCTCTTGTAGATCCTATTCCGGAGCCAAATTCTGATAATCGAATCATATAAAATAAGCCCCGAATTAATCGGGGCTTTTTCTATTTAGTTTCCTCCCGTTTATCTTTAGTCATGCAATTACCCCCGTTGGATTTTCCACTGAATGGAAAAAAAGTTTATTTCGCATCAGATTTTCATCTTGGAGCGCCCAATGATGCTGAAAGTAAAGTGCGCGAAAAACGGATTATAGGCTGGTTAGATAAGATAGCTGAAGATGCTGCTGCTATCTTTTTGGTGGGAGATATCTTCGATTTTTGGTTCGAATATGGGCAGGTAATCCCTAAGGGTTTTATTCCATTTATTTCAAAGATTCATCAACTCAGAGAACGTGGTATTCCTATAATTTTTTTTACAGGAAATCACGATTTATGGATGAAAGACTATTTTACCGTAGAGTTGGGAATACCAGTTTACACGCATCCTATTGAGCTAAAAATAGAAGGAAAATCAATCCTTGTTGGACACGGTGATGGACTTGGCCCTGGAGACAATTCTTATAAAATCCTTAAGCGAGTTTTTACGAATCCTGTTGCAAAATGGCTATTCAGATGGTTTCATCCCGATCTAGGAGTCAAACTAGCAAAAGGATGGTCAGGACATAGTCGGATCACAAATAATAAAAAAGATGAAAATCGCTTTCTGGGAGACGGGGAATGGCTTTGGACATATTGCAAGGAACTTGAACAAAAAAAGCATCATGACTACTACATTTTTGGTCATCGCCATTTGCCATTGGAATTAGCTGTAGGATCCAATTCCACTTATTTTAATCTTGGAGAATGGGTTACCCAAAACACATTCCTGTCATTTGATGGTCAAGAAGCAAAGCTTACTACCTTCAAAGGATGAGATCTCTTTTCATTTTGATCCTGTATGTATTTCCATTTTTTGGAAAGGCTCAAAGTCCTAATTCACTTGGATCTCCTCTAGTTGAAATCGCAGTTGACAACCTTGACTTAATTTCCTTTGACACTAAGGATCAACTATTTGCCAGCAACACTTCAGGAGATATTTACCTGTTCAGCCAAGAAGGCAAGCAACTCAACCTATTTTCACCAGCTCGCCAAGGAAGATTAGCTCAATTAGAAGCAGGCTGGACAGTTAACATTTTTAGCTTTTCTGAGGATCTTCAAGAGTATAGGATTTTGGATAGATTTCTGAATCCTTTGGCAGAAAAAGGATTTCTACTGGCAGATATTAACTTAGCCAAAGCATCTACGCTAGGAAACAATAATGTGGTCTGGGTTTGGGATGAATCAGATCTGAATTTGAAGTCATTGGATTATTTGAGAAATCAGATCATTCAATCTCAGCCTCTTAATTTGATTGTGAACTCAAGCGATTTGAATGTCTCTGAAATCCGAGAATTCAAGAATCGATTGTTTATGAATGTGCCAGATACCGGTATTTATATTTTTGATAATCAAGGGAATCTGATGCGAAAATTAGAAGTAACAGACGTCAATAAACTTTGCTATTACAACGAGCATCTTCTTTGGATCGCTGATGATAAACTGATGGCAATATCCTTATCTACCAACGAAACATTGACCTTAGCTCAATTGGATAGTCCAGAAGGTATTTACCTTCAAATCGGTCAAGAAAGATTAGCTGTAATTTCAAAAAACAAAATTAGCCTTTATCCTACTCCCGACTGGATAAAGTCATTAAAGTAAAGCGGTTTCTTGTTACTGCATCATACTTTATTCAACATTCAGAATTCAACATGTTCAAAAATCATCAAAGTTCAGCTGCACAAGAAGCAGGACTGCACTACGTCACGTGCTATTTGAAAATCTCCGAGCCTTCTTTAGTTAAAAGAAATATCAAAAAAAGGCCATTTCATTGCTGAAATGGCCTTTAGCACTTTGTCAATTGAGAGCTATTAGTTGACTTTTACCAACTCAATATCAAAGATCAAATCTTTTCCTGCCAACTGGTGATTTGCATCCAGAGTGATTTTCTCAGCATCAACACCAACAACAGTTACTGGCATAGGCTGACCATTTCCTCCCTGAAGAGTCAAAGAGAGTCCGATTTCAGGCTTGATATCAGCCGGCACTTGTGCGATAGGCACATCAATCATCATATCATCTCTGCGCTCGCCATAAGCTTCAGCAGCTGGAATTGTTACAGTAACTTTTTCGCCCAACTTCATGCCGTCAACTGCAGTGTCAAAGCCTTTAATCATATTTCCGTCGCCTAAGGTAAATCCTAGCGGTTCGCGATTTGCTGAAGAATCAAATACGCTTCCATCTTCTAATTTTCCAGTGTAATGCACTTGAACTGCATCCCCTTTTTTAGCTTGCATAGTCTTATTTTTTAGTAAAGGACAAAGTTACAAAAATCTATTAAGGGAGAAAATCCGACACTAATGTCCGATTTTAGTATAAAAGCGTACACTTTTGGACACTTCTCCCTCAAAAACCCATCCTATTGCCTTATATTAGGGTTGGCATCATTTTGCCATACTAAAGACCAAACGATTAACCATGGAAACTCAAGATTTAGGCAAGATTCTTATCATCGACGATAACGAAGACTTATTATTTGCCGCCAAAATGCTTTTAAAGAAGCACGCCAAAGAAGTCATGATAGAAAAGGATCCACGTAGAATTCCTTTTTTGGTCAACAACAATAATTACGATGTGATCCTGTTGGACATGAACTTCCGTGAAGACACAACCTCAGGAAAGGAAGGTTTCCACTGGCTGAAGCAAATCAAAGAGATAGATCCAAAAGCTGTAGTCATCCTGATTACAGCGTTCGGAGATGTGGAAATGGCTGTGCAAGCGCTAAAAGAAGGAGCGACAGATTTTATATTAAAGCCTTGGCAAAATGAGAAGTTGATCGCTACCCTATCAGCTGCTATCCGGCTCAAAGAAAGCTACAACGAAGTAGACAAGCTGCAGAAAAAGCAAAAACAGATGCAGACGGACATGAAGAAGCCTTACACCGACATCATCGGCCAAAGTGCTTCAATGAAGAATATCTTTTCGATTATTGATAAAGTGGCTCAGACTGATGCAAATGTCTTGATACTGGGAGAAAACGGAACAGGTAAAGAACTGATTGCTAGAGCAATTCACGATAGATCTCTTCGTAAGGATGAGATTTTTGTAGGCGTAGATATGGGTGCCATCACCGAAACCCTATTTGAATCAGAACTTTTTGGACATAAAAAAGGAGCTTTTACGGACGCCAAAGATGATCGTGCTGGTAGGTTTGAAGTTGCTGATCAAGGGTCCTTATTTTTGGATGAAATCGGAAACTTATCATTGCCGCTTCAATCCAAGCTTCTAACTGTTTTGCAGCGAAGAGAGGTGACTAGAATAGGTACCAACAAAGCCATTCCTGTTGACATTCGTCTGATCTGTGCTACCAATATGCCTATTCACGAGAACACTTCTGAAAATGCATTCCGCCAGGATTTATTATATAGAATCAACACGGTAGAGATTTTCTTACCACCACTTCGCGAGCGTCAGGATGACATTCCTATTTTGGCCAATCACTTCCTAAAAAGTTACAGTCAGAAATACCGCAAAAACTTCACTGGCTTTACTACCGCTGGTATGGACCTTTTGCAGCATTACGGATGGCCTGGAAATATCCGTGAACTTCAGCACGCAATCGAACGTGCCATCATTATGGCTGAAGGTGACACTTTGGATTCAAGAGATTTCTTCTTCCTTTCTGCCAAGCCAGCTTCTGACAAAGCTCCAACTTCAGTCACATTGAATCTCGACGACATGGAGAAAACAACCATTCAGCGAGCTATTGACAAAAATGGCGGTAACATTTCTAAAGCAGCTAAGGAACTTGGTTTGACCAGAGCATCCTTGTATAGAAGGCTGGAAAAATATGGACTATAAAGTTGGCTTACTTGGGAGAATCGCCTTTCTAGCAGCTTCTCTTTTTCTTCTTGCCTACGCTATGATCGATAGTTGGGGAGTCTTTATGATTTCCCTACTTCTCGTTTTGGTCGTATTTCAAATTATCTATTTGCTCCGTTATTCAGAAGGATCCTTCAAGAAAGTGCGTGTTTTCCTCGACAACATCAAGCAGGATAAATACTCCCAACTCTATCCTGTGAAGTTTGATGGGACAGAAACGGATGACTTGCATATAGAATTCAATGCGATTCTCGCAAAGCTTAAAGAAGATCAAGCTGAGAAAGAAGCAAACTATCAGTATTTCCGGTCCGTGTTCAAACACCTGAGCATAGGTTTGATCACCTTTGGTGAAAATGGTGGAATCCAAATAGTGAATACTGCAGCCAAGCGAATACTTGATGTAGAGGAATTGAAGAATATTGGTGAAATCGAAGGAATAAATAAAGAACTACACCTGGCCATCAATAATCTCCGTACTGGAGGAAGTGAATTGATCAAGATCGCACATCCTGATGGCATCATGCAGCTTTCTGTTTATGTCATCGAACTTTTGATGCGTGGGGAGAAATTCAAATTGGTTTCCCTTCAGAATATCCAATCTGAACTCGAAGAAAAAGAAATGGAAGCTTGGCAAAATTTGGTCAAAATCCTAACTCATGAGATCATGAATTCCATCGCTCCTATTTCTTCTTTGGCAGGAACAATCCAAGGTGAAATGGAAAGCAAAATCGAACAGGTGGAGCAAATCACTCCTTCAGAAATGGAAGATTATTTGATGGGAATTAGTACGATAGAAAAGCGTAGTCAAGGACTAATCAGCTTCGTATCTGACTTTAGAAGTTTGGCGCATATTCCTGCTCCAAAGTTCAGCAGTATTGCTATCGCAAAGCTTTTCCACCAGTTAGAGGTTTTATTACAAAACCAGATAGAAACACATCAAATAGAATTGATCAAAGAAATTAACCCTAAAGAACTCATCCTATTTGGCGATCAAACTCAGATCGAGCAAGTGCTGATCAACCTTACTCAGAATGCTATTCAGGCTGTAGAAGATTCTGAAGTGAGGAGAATAATCCTAAGGGCATTTATTGATGAAGCTGGGAAAATAATACTTGAAGTGGCTGACACTGGTAAAGGGATCGAAGAGGAAGCACTCTCCAAGATTTTCATTCCCTTCTTTACTACCAAATCCAAGGGGTCTGGAATTGGTTTGAGTTTATCCAAACAGATTATGCGACGTCACAAAGGCAATATTCAAGTGCGATCCACTCAGGGTGAAGGGACAACTTTTAAGTTGATTTTTAACGGGTAATCTTTTAGCGAGGTAGTCTTCAATCAAAAAGACGGAAGTTAAAGAGTAAATCTTTTAACTATACAACTATCAATCTTTCAATAACTCAGCAACACCTATGAATAAAGTTTATACGGTCTTTAAAAAGACGCTATTCTACTTTGTGTGTCTGTTCTTATTTATTTCTGTTTCGGGATACATATACGTCTATGTTATTCCAAAAGGTCCAGAAGTCACTGCTGCTAATCCATTAAAAACCGAGAAAGATTCATTTGTAATATATACCTACAAAGATTCCAAAAAGAAATCAATCAGAGTTTGGACTTACAAACCAGAAGGCTGGAAAGATCAGGACAAGATAGTTTTTGTTATGCACGGAGGAGGAAGGAATGCAGATGATTACCTAGAAGCTTGGATTGATCTTGCAGAAGAAAATAACATCCTTGTTATTGCTCCTGAGTTTGAAAATAAGCTCTCGAAATACACCATGAATGACTATCAGGAGGGGAATCTATTCACCTATTTTGGAACAAAAAATGGGCATGATGAATGGGCATTTACTGTAGTCGAGAATATTTTCGATCATGTAAAAACAATCAATTCAATCAGCAACAGTACCTACGATATTTTTGGACATTCAGCGGGTGGTCAATTCGTTCATCGAATGGTAATGCTTATGCCCAAATCAAGAATAAAAACAGCAATAGCAGCAAATGCTGGGCTATACACTTTTCCTAACAGCAATCTGAAATACCCTTATGGGATTAAAAATCTAGAGCATGGAGAAGAACTTATCGAAGAAGGATTTGGGAAAAATCTAATTCTACTTACTGGTGAACTTGACAATGACCCTAAATTAGGCACCTTCACCACGACTGATCTTGCTATGAAGCAAGGGGCTAACAGGCTGGAAAGGGGAGCACATTTTTACAATGCAAGTGAAAAATATGCCTATGATAATAATATTACTTTCAACTGGAAAATTGATACGGTACTAAACGTAGGACATGATTACAGGAAAATGTCTGAAAGCAGTATTAAATGGTTAAGCAGACTTTGAAAATATGTAGAAAAGTAGCTGGCTTTGGTTTATGAAAGATTCAACTCTCCTACTACCTAATAACTCCATGAAGAAGGGAGATCTGTTTTTATTCGGCTTCATCCTGCTCAAGTTTGTACTGCAATACCTTCTTATAGACCCAAGTTACGACCTGCATCGTGACGAATACCTGCACCTCGATCAAGCTCATCATCTGGCTTGGGGATATATTTCGGTCCCACCTGTGACATCCTGGTTTTCTTACTTGATTTACCTGTTGGGCAATACTGAGTTTTGGGTAAAGTTCTTTCCAGCCCTTTTTGGGGCACTGACAATTACCCTGATTTGGAAAGCTATCGAAAGACTTGGAGGCAGTTTGTATGCACAGTCCTTAGCGGCGATTTGCCTGATCTTTTCAGCGTTAGCAAGATTGAATATCCTTTTCCAACCCAATTCCTTTGATATTCTGGCTTGGACTTTTGTGTTCTATTCCTTGCTCTCTTATATCAAAACGGGTAAAAATAAATGGCTGTATTGGTTGGGAGTTGGGGTCGGGTTTGGCTTTCTGAACAAATACAACATCGCTTTTCAAGTTCTTGGATTAATACCAGCTTTGTTTCTGACTTCAGATCGGAAGATTTTCAAAAACCCAAATTTGTATGGAGCATTTGGTTTGGCTTTTTTAATCGCCTTACCTAACCTGATTTGGCAATTGCAAAACGACTTCCCTGTACTTTGGCACATGCGAATGCTCAGCAAGTATCAATTGGTCAATGTCAATCGATTGGACTTTTTGACAGAGCAATTTTTCTTCTTTTTCGGATCGAGTTTCGTGTTGATTCTGGCTTTTGTTTCTTATTTCCAACATCCTTCGTTTCGAAAGTATCAGGTATTCTTCTGGACTACCATTTTCACCTTAGCCATATTTACCTTTTTCAGGGCAAAAAACTATTATGCAATCGGCCTCTATCCTATTCACTTTGCTTTTGGTGCTATTTATATTTCACATGTGCTAAGCAAAAGCTGGGGTAAGTACCTGAAGCCAGTGGCGATGATTATTCCCATTAGCCTATTTGTAGTCTCAGCTCCGATGACCTATCCTATCGGAGATCCGGAATACCTAAAAGGAGTACAATCCCGACATCCTGACCTGATGGAAAACCGCTGGGAAGATGGCGAAATTCATGACTTGCCACAGGATTTTGCAGATATGCTGGGGTGGAAAGAACTGGCAGAGAAAGTTGACCTCGCTTATTCCAAAGCGCCTTCGGATGAATACACGGTAATTATTTGCGACAATTATGGCCAAGCTGGAGCTATTAACTTTTACACTAAAACCAAAGGCTTGCAGGCAGTAACTATGAACGCAGATTATGTCAATTGGATAGATCTAAGCGGGGAAATCAAAAATGTGATTTTGGTCAGAGAAGTGGAAGATGGAATTAGCGAACGGGAGATTTCTCTTTTTGAAAAGTCAGAAAAAATAGGATCTATCACTGATCCGAATGCGAGAGAATTTGGTACCTCGATACACTTATTACTAGGAGCTAAAACTGATATCAATGCAATTTTAGCAGCGGAAATTGAAGAGAAAAGAATGGAGTTAAAAACAGTTAACTGAGGTAGCAAACCCAGGAAAGTTTTCGTCATCTTCTTGAAACTAATTTCTTTCCTATGCGATATGCCTTTTTGATTACCTTCACACTGCTTGCTCAGCTCACTTTTGGTAAAGTGAATTCATCAAAAGAAAACAGTACTACTGAGAAGCAAGCACTGGGATTCACTTTCGGTCCTCCAGAAAATAAAACCTTTATTGACAGTACTTTTAACTTCACCAAACTAATTTTTCATACTTCCACTTGCTATGGAAATTGCCCTGTCATGCATCTTGAGATTTCTGAGGATAGAACAGTGAAATTCTCTGGAAACTATTTTAAGGATGAAAATTTTTATGAGATTGACTCAGCCAGGTCTGGGAATTTTACTGGTCAACTGCCTGAGGAGATCTATAATGAACTTATTGAATTGATTATTCAATCCAACTTGCCAACAGAGAATAATACATCAGAAAATATACTCTGTTGCGATGGCGCTGTAAAAACTATTATTCTATACCAAAACGGGGTTAGGAAGTATTACAAAGCGATGGTTGAAGCCAAACCGATGAAAGAATTGATTTCCTATTTATACACTTTTCCTGAAAAATTAGAGTTAACCGCGGCCGATGAAAATTTTAGATTTGAGAAGTAGTTAATCAACTTATCTATCTGGGATAAATCCTCGTGGGTGAAAATAGCCTAGCTGGGAATTAAAAACACAATACCACTATTTTTCCTCTTCTCTTTTGTTCCTTTGTGGCTAGAAGAATTTCACCTTTTCGTTCTTTAGAACAGAATAAATCCCATTCATGAATACATACAAACAAATCGAAGCCGCAATCCTAGCGGCATCGAATATTCTTATTACCGCTCACAAATCAGCCGATGGTGACTCTGTCGGTTCCTCTTTGGGACTATTGCATTTTATAGAAAAGCTTGGGAAAAAGGCCACTATCTGCCATCCTGACAAAGCGCCTGATTTTTTAGATTTCCTAGACTTATCACCCATCATCACGATGGATCAAGACCCGGAAAAAGTAACCGAGGCGTTCATCGAGGCAGACTTGATCTTTTGTCTTGACTATAATTCTACGGACCGAGTGGGCAAGGAAATGCAGGTTTTGCTAGAAGCACCCACCTGCACACTTATCATGATTGATCATCACCTTGATCCGCAAGGATTCACCTCTCTAACGATCTCCGAAACATCTGCTTCCTCCACGGCAGAATTGATTGTGGAGTTAATTGAGCAGTCAGGAAATGAAGCTTTATTGAATGAAAAAATTGGAACTCCTCTTTACGTAGGAATTCTGACTGACACAGGTAGCTTTCGATTTAATTCCGTCAAACCACGAACTCATGAAGTCCTTGCCAAATTGCTAGCTGCCGGTGTCAAACATCATCTGATTCATGAATCCCTGAATGATACCAATACAGCAAGTAGACTTAGACTTCAAGGATTTGCAATGTCCCAAAAGATGGAGATTTTGAATGAGAATTCTGTTGCAATTATTCCCTTAACTAAAGAGGAATTGGCCGCCTATGATTACAAAAAAGGAGATACTGATAGTCTTGCCAACCTTGCTCTATCCATCAAAGGAATGAAAGTAGCCATTATGCTTTCTGAACGCGATGGCATTATCAAGATGTCTTTTCGATCGAAAGGAAAAGAAAATCCTGTAAACACCTTAGCCGCAGCCCATTTCGATGGAGGCGGGCATGCAAATGCTGCGGGAGGCATGAGTGAACTCTCTATGCCTGAGACTTTAGATAAAATCAAAGGCCTAATTCCTGCGTATTTTCCTGTTTAGATAGTCTGAGCTATTTACGGCTTTCATCATTTTCTTATCCTATAGGTTAGTGTTGATTGCGAGAAAAACAAATAATCAAAAGTTCGAGGTCAGAAAAATACCTTAAACCTTTCGCCCCGGCGACGTAATGAGGACCGCATAAAAAAAACTCCCTGCGAAATGAATCACAGGGAGTTTTACTTTGGTGGCTTTTAGTGCTAATTAGTCTTTCAAAGTCACTGTTCTGGTTACTTCATTGAATCCACCAGGTATCAAGTTTCCATCAGCATCAAGCAACTCCAATTTCACAGTCACTTCACCTTTTGGAAGACCTTTGATTACATAAGGAGCCCATTCTGTGATCATAAATTCCTGACCGTTGATAGTTGCTCTTACTTTATTCCCATCTTCAGATAGTGTAGTATTCAACAAGAAGAAATCCAATAATAAATTCTCCGTGTCTGCTCCAGTATACTCTCCTTTTGGACGGCTGTAAATCATCGTTGGCTTGTCGAAATCCACATTCATATCATCACTGGCAGTTCCAACAACCATTTTCTTGGCAATAAAAGAATTAGAATTCTTTACTGACTCATGATATGATCTGCTCAAGAAAGCAACCAAAAAATGCGTTCCTTCTGGCATTTCTCTTTTGAACTCAGACTCATAGTGCGCTGAATATGGCTCATTGTCCAATATAAAGTGAATATGCTGACCTTTATCAGAATTAGCCAAATTACCAGCCATTCCATTACGTTCAGTTACCTCCCCCAAATTGTAATCCTTCACGTCAAAAGCAAAATCAACTTCTCCAGCTTTTGCAATAGTAGTGTTAGAAGGATTTTTGAGAGTTAAAGAAGACGAAGCATATGCCGGAGAATCTGTGAATTTCTCAATTGAAATCGCTGCCGGAGCAGTCATTTCTGTTTCCTCCATGACTACTTCTTCATTCTCTGCCTTTTTCGGTTGGCAACTTACCGCAATCAAAAGTGCCGCAGCAGCTGTACCTAATATCTTAACATTCATAATTTTCAATTTTATTGTATTTGGTTTTCAGTATAAATTTCGCAAATGCCATTCCATAGGAGACTCAACTTGTTTTTAGATTTATTTTGGCTCCAGACGGATAAAAATTCAAACAACGACTTAATCTGTTACATTAAATCTGAAGCAAAAATAGTCAAGAAGACCGCCCTAAACCAATATTTAGGTTTTTTTCAAGAGAAGAACTCAATTCACCTTCTTTTACTACCCGTTAAAAATGTAACAGAAATTTTTAAAATAGTGTGAACCATCAGATTGGCACTCGTGATGGTTTTTCCCCACTTCGGGAATAAAATCCTCAACGTTTACCATTGAGATTTATGGAAAGCCCGCAATTAGAAAGCAAGTATTTGACGAGAAATAGGCTTATGGTTTCTCAGGAAGAGCTCAAACAGTCCTTGAAATTTTCAATGTAAATTGATAAAAGGTGAAATCATGAACCCTCATTTTATTAAAATAAATTCAAAATACCGATCTTAAGATTTAAGATTCTTTTCTAATTAACAATCCCATGAAAGCCGCCATTCGAAGATCATACGGTTCACCACATGTAATCAAAGTTGAAGAAATCCAGAAACCAACCCTTAAGGACAACGAAGTTCTAATACGTATTTTTGCTACCACGGTGAACCGAACAGATTGTGCTAATTTGACTGGAAAGCCTTTTATCATGCACCTAATGCTAGGTTTGACGAAACCCCGAAAAATAGTCCTGGGTACTGATTTCGCTGGTGTGGTGGTTGCAACTGGAAAGGACATTGATTCATTTCAGGTCAACCAACGCGTTTTTGGTTTTACAGATATGGGACTGGAATCACAAGCTGAATTCATGGCCTTGAAGCCAAAAGACAACCTCATTGTCATCCCTGAGCAGATTGATTTCGCGCAGGCTGTGGCAAGTCTGGAAGGTGCCCATTATGCACATTCATTTATTCTTAAATCTGGAATTCATTCCGGACAAAAAGTCCTGATCAATGGTGCCACAGGTGCAATTGGGTCTGCTTTACTACAGTTTGCAAGAACTTTTGATGTGAAAATCACAGCAACTTGCAGTACTGAAAACATTGAACTGATGCGTTCACTGGGAGCTGATCAAGTTGTCGATTATACCAAAGAAGATTTTACGCGAGGTAGTAGAAAATATGATATTGTGTTTGATACGGTAGGCAAAAGTACTTTTGGAAAATGTAAGCCTATATTAAAAAAGAATGGAACCTACATTTCTTCAGAATTGGGACCCTATTCCCAAAATATCTTCTACTCAATCTTCACTCCTCTTATTGGTGGCAAAAAAGTCAAATTCCCTATTCCCTATCCGTTGACTTTTACACTTCCATATATCAAATCCAAAATGGAAAAGGGTGTTTTCAAACCACTCATCGATCGGGAATATCCCCTGAAAGAGATAGCTAAAGCGTACGAATATGTCCTCTCAGGTAAGAAAATTGGTAATGTGATAATCAACGTAGCAAATGAAAGAGTTCTTTAAAGACATATTCGAATACCATTATCATTTTAACCAAAAGTTGGTGGCGCTTTTTATTGAAAATAAAGACAGTCTATCAGAAAGGACTATTCCGCTGTTTTCTCACAACATAAATGCACACCAGATTTGGAATTCGAGAATTCTAGGAAAGACTCCACTGGGTGTGCACCAGCTCCACAACCTTGAAACTTGTAAGAGTCTAGATGATTCTAACCTCGAGGACACCTTACTGATTATTTCAGAATTCGAT
This sequence comes from Algoriphagus winogradskyi, assembly GCF_900182815.1. GTDB lineage: Bacteria > Bacteroidota > Bacteroidia > Cytophagales > Cyclobacteriaceae > Algoriphagus > Algoriphagus winogradskyi. The sequence continues at coordinate 467,971 of NZ_FXUA01000003.1, forward strand.
TTTGGCAAACGAATAAAATACAAGAATAGTAGCGGTGGAGAATTTGAGAACTCAGTACAAGAAATCCTATTTCATATCTCAAATCATTCTACTCATCACAAAGGGCAATTGATTTCCGACCTACGGCAAAACGGAATTGCTCCAATGATCACGGATTACATTTACTACAAAATATAAAACCCCGGGAAATTCTTCCAAAAGTACATGCTGCAATTAGTCCCTATCCCTGCATTGTTTTGATTTCTTCAATCAATTCGGCTAGCCGATTTCTCAGTATTAATGGCTGCTTCACCACTACCAAATCAGATAGCGAGATCACCCACCGCACAAATCCCTCAATGGATGAATTCATAAAAGTAATTTCTGTTATGTCTCCTACTCTCTCTTCAGAGACGAATCCATAATTGTACTTTGAATTTGCGAGGTATTTCATAGCTCCATCCGGAACTTTCAGAATGATTTGATGAAGCTTTTGTTCAGCAGAAACTTGGTCCAAATAGGATTTCAATGTGGGATGCTTGGCCGTGGAATAAGAAATTTCCGAAACCTCAAGCTTACTAAATCTGTCCAATCGAAAGGTGCGGTAATCATTTCTCAATCTGCAATAGGCTATCAAATACCATTGTTCAAAGGAGTGAAACATACCAACTGGCTCCAATTCTCGCTCTGTCTTCTTTTCCGGATCAAAGGTAACATAGGAACCCAAGAGCACTTTTTTCATGGAAATAGCTTCCAGTACTGTGTGAAATGCCTTACTGGATTTATCCATTACTTGGGATGGATTTGACTTTAGCACTTGTATTGTGTCTTGCACTTCCACCAGCAAATCCTTTTCGGAGGACTTCAGCACAGCTTTGATTTTGATAAGCGCTTCTTTGAAAAACTTGCTACTCTGCTCACCAAGCGATTTTTCCACCAACTTCTCCGCAACCAGCATAGACAATGCTTCTTCTTTGGTAAACATAATCGGCGGAAGTCTGTATCCCTCGACCAAGGAATATCCCTGCCCTGCCTCACCGATAATTGGCACTCCCGACTCCTCTAGCGATCTCACATCTCTATAGATCGTGCGCAAACTTACTCCAAAACGAGTAGCGAGTTCCGAAGCCCTGACAGTTCGCTTGGATTGCAAGTGAGTAAGAATGGCAGTTAGCCTATCTATTCGATTCATGGAAAAGAGTTAATCTGATTATCTGAATTTTGCGAGTTACCTATTTCTCTTTCCTCAACTGGCCGGAAGACCGAAGCACATCAACTCCTGAATTACCCCAATCCTATGTTGCTTTTGGCTATTTACTGGTAAGAAAGCGGAGGCACGAAAAGTTAACTTCTGAGAATGTAAAGAAACTTGAAAAAACTTAGAATTTCTCGGAAATACCAAAATCCTACTGACATAGGGCTGACACAAGTCAGTTGTTTATTTGAGTATTCTTAAACAAAACATAGAGAAAATGGAAACTACAGAAACATTGAATGAGACTCAACTCATCACCAAAGATCAACTGCTAAATCAATGGCTAGGACAGCGTAAGGTTACTCGCAGAGTTTTGGACGCCTTTCCGGAAAAAGAACTTTTTGAATTTACCATAGGTGGCATGCGAACATATGCTCAGCTAACGAAAGAAATGCTAGCTATGGATGGTGCTACCGCAAAAGGAGTGGCAACGGGAGAATGGAGCACACTTGATGAAGAAAAATCCGAGCTCACCACTAAAGCAGATCTATTGGCCAGTTGGGATGAATCTACTGAGAAAATCCAAAAGTACTGGAAGCAAATATCCATCAAAAACTTCCAAGAAAAGGTAGTTGCCTTTGGGCAATATGAAGGTACAGGCTACAGCATTCTATTTTATGTAATGGACAATGAAATCCACCATCGCGGACAAGGTTATGTTTATTTGCGGGCACTAGGAATTACACCTCCTAACTTCTGGGAGCAGTATTAATCTATATAGCTATGCCTTATGCGGTTTGTGGAAACACAGACCGCTACTAAAATTATATAATATGTACATCCGCTTTTGTGCCAGTATGGAGTCAAAAGCAAAAAAGGATATGTTAAACTTAAGAATTGAGGCCACTTCAGCCTGTCCCGTCAGTGCTTCGGTCATTTGTCATCCTACCAGATAATAAAAGATTCTAAGGTGACTGGCATCTTTGCGGATAATAATATTCTATAAAGCATAATGCTTTGTAAATCAATACACTTACTCAAATTATCAATTCTTGTGTAGCGAAAAGATCACCTCATGCGTCTTGGTATTGATTTAAAACTAAAACCAACAAAATCGTATGATGAGTGTAAATTCATTTGCAATGAAGAATTTAAAATCACTGGCGACAGTAGCATTACTAGCCGGAACATTAGGATTAACCAGCTGCTTGGATAATGACGACGACATGCTGGACTACCCAGATGCGGGTTACATTTCTATTTATAATGGCGCTCCAAGCAATGCTGGCGTCATAGTCTATGCTGATCAAAATCAGGTGAATAATTTTCCTATTAAATACAAGGAGGTTTTGGCCTACCAAAACTTCTTTCCTGGAGATAGACTATTCAAATTCTCAGATCCAAACTCTCTTACTTCCCTTTTGGAAAAAGAGTATGAAATCAAAGTAGATTCTGTTTACTCCATGTTTGTGCTGGAAGATCAAGATGAATTGGATGCTGTATTGGTAGATGACGATTGGTCTGAACCGAATGCGGATGAGGCACAAATCAGAATGATTAACCTATCCCCCGATGCAGGCGCGGTAACGCTGAAACTTGATGAGGTAGTTGATCCATTTTTCGAAGGGATTGCATTCAAATCAAATTCTGAGTTCGAAAGTTTGGATTCAGACACTTACAAGCTAACAGTAGTTTCAGCCACTGGAGAAGTACTTGCTACCGCAACAAACGTAGAATTGATAGGAAATAGAGTTTATACACTGGTTCTTAGAGGCTACAAGCAGTCCACAGAGAATGCTAAAAAACTTGATTTGCAATTATTAACCAACTATATAGATTACTAAGTAATCCCCATACCCCACAATGGAAAATCCCGATCTCTATAGGTCGGGATTTTTTTGTTTTTATGATTTTCCCTTCTTGAAATAACGTCGTATAAGAAAAGATGACCCAAAGAACAAGTAGTTTTGGCACACGAAGCGCCATTAAAATTATCTGTAGTTTCTGAGGTAGCGTGAGAAATTGAGTTTAAAAGCAGCCCTCACCCTTTAGACTGGCATTCATTCCCATTCCCCTGCCCGGTTAAGGAAACATAAAAACGTTGATAGGGTGAACAAATCAACTTTAGAGATGCCTAAATCAAAGGTTTAAAAATCGTTTGAGCTCGAATAGAAAGCCCTGCTTGAGAAAGAGCTTCAAAAGTAACATTCAGGTGGTAAGACAAAAACCTCATCAGAGCGTCACTTCAAAACAGTATAAAAATCAAAACTTGCATAAATAAAAATAGCACCAAGTCTAAATCTGGTGCTATTTAATTACTATGTATATCCACTATCCTTCCAGTAAGGTGCCAAAAGCTATGTAAGATATGTTAAACTTAAGAACTGAGGCCACCTTAGCCTGTCACGACAGTGTGAGAGTCTTCGGTCTTGCGGTAGCTATCGGGAAGTATTCCAACTGACAAGCAAAGAATCTAAGGTGCTGGCATCATTACGGATAATCATATAATTAATCGTTGAGATCTGAAACAGATATTCAGAATTAGTCAAATTTTAAAACTTTCTAAAGGATTAAAATTGTAGGATAAGAAGGTGTACCTGATCAAAAGTATAGTGACTCAATTACTTTCCTCCAAAATTCATCTTAAAACTCGCTCCAAATAATCCATAGGTATCTCCGTAACCTGAAACCTGCTTCAATTGATAATTGTAGAAAGGCATGATCACATAGTTGGCGCCTTTTGTTTCCAGTACTCGCAGATTCACTCCAAAATTCAACGTAGCAAAAGGGTAAAACCTACCACTTTTGGACTCTAGAGAATTGTTCTCTACCACAGCCTCTTGACGGAGAGAAACGGAGGAGTTACCCATCGCATCGTTCGCATAAAAAGCTAACTGTTTCTGTACCGTGAACTCTTGAGATGCTGTTCCATTGAGCGAATAAAAGTTAGAAAAACCAGCCTGCACAGAGACAGAATTGTTTCTAGTCACAGGATATTTAACAAATACCGGAACTTCTACCTGCATCTGTTGTACTTCCAGTTTCTCCGTCTGCGGATAGTTATTCCCAAAAGACATTACCATACTTTCTTGCTTCGCATTTTGATTATAGTAGTTCAAGCCTAATCCAGAACCCAAGGTTAGTTTGCCAGGTAATTTTATATCTACTAGCATTCCCAGTCCGATAGAAGAGGCGGTTGCAACCTGATTATCGCTTTGGACGGCGCCAAATCCCGGAGATAAACCCATACCAAGTCCTACTGACGTTTTGTCCTTTTCTATTACCGGGAAATCACTTTCGGCTACAAAAGCCTCCTTTTCCTGGGGGTTTACAGATTCTTCAGCTTGAGCTAGTGCAATTTTCTCAGGTGCTTTTATCACAAGGGAAGAATTCGAAGTTTCTTCATTTTTCTCTTCCTGCAATTTGGTGATCAGTGCTTGCTCGGGCTGGTTCGCAAATGGTTTTTCAGGTACTTGTGCAACTGCTTTTTGATTAGCAAGTGCAGGTAATTCAGGAGAAATCGTAGCTTTTTCAGTCAGTATTGACTTTTGTTCAATCTTAGGATCGGTCGCTAAGGTTTTGTCTTCTGCATCTCGAACCTCTGGAGTAAGAGTTTCTGAAGGAGTTACACCTATTGCTGGAGTCTTTGCTGGAGTCTTATTTAGATTTTTTGAATTCGATTCAATACCAGGTTCTGGAATCGACTTTTCTCCTGCAGAATCCTTAGTAGGCAATTGCTTGGAAGTAATTTCTTGTCTAATATCTGTGTTATCTGCTACCTGAACTTCACCAGCATTTTCATTAAGATTTAAAGGTAAATCAACCGAACTAATTCCTATTGCTATTAATAACAGAGAGGCTGCAACTCCTGTCGCCCAATAGGCAATAGCTTTTCGCTTGCGTTTTGCACGCATTTTCTGAAAAGCTTCCCAAGCTCCCAATTCATAGGGCACAGAGGCTTCAACCAACTTCTTTTTAAGGGAAGCAGCGATTTCCTTATCCAGCTTATCTTCCTTCATATTCTTTCAAGTGTAATGATACTAATTTGCGAAGCTCAGACTTTGCCCGCGCTAGATAGACTCTGGAAGAGCTTTCCGTCAAGCCTAGTTTCTCGCCAATTTCTTTATGACTATAGCCTTCGATCTCGTAGAGATTGAAAACCATTTTGTGATCTTCCTGCAATAGATTAATTAGATTGATGATGTCCTGAAATGCTAGATCCTGAAGTGCATTAACCTCATGAAACACTCCAGTTTCTTCCGCCACATCGGTTTGATTCTGAAATTTCTTCTGCTTCCTGAAATAGTCAATGGCGGTGTTTACTGTGATGCGACGTAGCCAAGCTTTCACAGACTGGAAGTCGTCAAACTTCTTGATCGATCCGAAAAACTTCATAAAAGAGTCATTCGTAATCTCATCGGCCAAGGCCTTTTCTTTAGAATAGGACAGACTGATACCCATGACATAGCCATAGTATTTTTTATAGAATACTTCTTCGTACTTAGCCGATCGTCGTTTGCAACCTTCAATCAGCTCCTGATCAGTCCACTTCAATTCAAACCTATTAATCTATGGTTTACGACACCCAATTGGGGGTCGGAATTTTCATTTTTTAGCTATTCATCTCGGCACTAATTCACCGACTTTTGTTGCTGATTCTTTCTCCCTCAAAGCTTCTCCTGCTTTATTATACACATTCTTTCCTGAGGAGTTCATACAATCTGCTATTCCCTCCAAATTTTGAGGATAGGTAGATGTAGTAACAAAACTAGAACCTTCCATCCTAATTCCAGATCCCTTAACAATTGAGTCATTATCCGAGCCAGCATTTAGTGCGCTGCTCGCAAATATCAATATCAGATAGATCTTTAGAAGTGTTTTCATCTTGCTTTATTACCCTGACGGAAAGCTAGGGGAATACGCTACACCTGAGCCGAATTATTTTAGGAGGTGATCTGAAAAATAAAAAAATTAATTCTTCCATTTAGGCCGACTAAACCTTTCCAAATCTCAAAACTGATAAAAGTCACTCCGTTCACTGAGTTCTAACAGACTAATGAAAAACTGCTGAAGCTAGCTTTACTTTTTCAAAATCTAGTAAAATTCCGATCGATCAAAATGCCAAATTATAGCTCCGCACATAGCTTCCATATACCTGTAATGGGACTTGGATATACAGTAGATACTCCAATCAAAGTAGCCAAGTATGGGATCTCCAGTGTAGTCTCCATAATGGATGATCACTTGCTGGAAGACATGCGTAAAATCTACTCAACTAAATATGTTCGAGAATTCATTCCTATCTCCGATTTGGAGGAAGACTACCGGGCAAAGCGTATCACGGCTTACCTCGATTTGACTCAATCAATTGTTGAAGAGCAATTCAATAAATTGGTGAATGAAGACTGGGAAACCAATACAGAATTCCGAAAATATCTCGACCTACTACCAGAAGAATCGCCTATCCTAAACCTTGTAAAAAAAATAGAAAGCAGTCCTGAGTCTGAAAAATTCTATCTGAAAGAGGAGTTCAAATCCATGGTTAATGTGGGAGCTATAGATGTGAACATCATGACGAAAGTAGACAAAATAAATTCTGATAAATCAGGTAAGGAATTGCCTAGGGAATACTCGGATGCCTTGTCAGCTTTAAGAGGATTTGCGAAAAGTAAGGCGAATGGATCTGTTGTATTTTCAGCAGGAATGAACCCAGCATTGTACAGCTATGCCGAGCAGTTTTCTGAGTTTTTCCCAAACCAATTTGGTGAAATTTCGAAAGGAATTATCCTAAAAGTGAGTGACTATAGATCAGCTATGATCCAAGGAAAGTTCTTGGCAAAGAAAGGTCTTTGGGTTTCAGAATTCAGAATTGAGTCAGGCTTGAACTGTGGCGGACACGCTTTTGCTACAGATGGATTTCTGATCGGACAGATTTTAGAGGAGTTCAAAAGCAACAGAAATGAGCTTTTTCAAACACTTTATGAAATATGCCAAAAAACTCTGGAAAGCAAAGAGTTAAACACACTTTCAAAAAGCCCTACTTTCAGGATAACTTACCAAGGTGGAATCGGTACGGCAAGCGAAGATTCCTTCTTGCGCGAGTATTATGAGCTCGATGGAACGGGTTGGGGCAGTCCATTTCTTTTGGTCCCCGAGGCTACTTCTGTAGATGAAGACACCCTGAAGCGCTTGTTCAAATCCAAAAAATCTGACTATTACCTCAGCGATGCATCTCCTCTTGGCGTGCCTTTCAATAACCTCCGAACATCCTCCGGAGAAGAGCAGCGCATGAAGAGAATTGAAAATAATCGGTCAGGAAGTCCCTGCTATAAAAAGTTCCTCTCCAATAATTCTGAGTTCACAGCTAAGCCGATTTGCACTGCTTCCAGACAATACCAAATTTTAAAATCTAAGCAGTTTGAAACAGGTGAATTTGGGTTTGAAGAGATGGAAAAAGTGAAAGCAAAAGACTGTCTTTGCGAAGGCCTCAGCGCACCGGCGATTTTAGCAGCAGGAGAAACGCCGCGTAGAAATCTTAAGGCAGTTACGATTTGCCCTGGGCCAAACCTTGCTTATTTCAAAGGCACTTTCTCACTAAAAGAAATGGTAGATCACATCTATGGAAAGTTAAGCCTCAATGTCGATACTGACCGACCACATGTTCTAGTGAAAGAGCTCCAATTATATGTCACTTATTTGAAAAAGGAATTTGAAAACAAGGTGACAGAGAAGGTTGCCAAAAGGGATGCATACCTAGAAAAATTCAGAAACAATCTGATCCAAGGAGTAGAATATTATCAGGAATTGATCGACAAAGTAGAAGTAGATTCAAGTTCAATTCTTGCAAAAATGTCTGATCAATTTTCAAAAATTAAAAGCGAAATAGAACTCTTAAGTAAGCCAGTAGAAGCTAGTCTTACGTAACGTACTCGAGCTGTTTCAAAAATCATTTTTAACCCAGATAACCAAGAAAAGCTGAAAGCTAATCGAGCCATGATTCTGCCAAGTTGCGGTCACGGAAAGAAAATGCTTTCAGCTTACTTTTACACATCAAGCTATTTAAGAAAGCCACTAGGAAGCTTAGCCAGAAACTGTCTGTAAGCATTGCGTATTTGGAAAGCTTTGGTAGCATGTGAATGTCTCCGTAAATGGCATTTTTGAATGCTTCTAGGCTTTCATATCCCTTGAATGAGGTTACGATTGCCAAAACTTTTATAGTCTTATTGGCAGCAAGCTTATCTCTCGCTATCTGTAACTCGCGCGTGTCATCAACTGTGATGACTCCATCGATCACATAGCGTAGCAGCCCTTCTTCTATATAATAATTTACCTCCATCTACCTTACTAACAACGATTGAGGCTGTTTTGATTATCGGTCAATAAATATCCAAGAATACTTACTCGGATTTAAGAATGACGGCTGGATTCGCTTTGACTATTTTCCAAATCTGCGAACCAACAGTACCTGCGACTACCAGCAATAGAAGCACCAAACCAGTACCTATTGGCAAAACGCCCACTCCAGAATGGAAAGCAAAAAAACTATCTAGAAAGTTAGAGATAATCAGGATAGAAAAAGCTCCTCCTAATACTCCTGCAATTCCCCAAATAATCAGGTAACGCTTGTACAATTTCACAGACAAATCTCCCATATCGGCTCCAAAAACCTTTCTGACACAGTAATCCTTGATGTGCGAATTCATATTCAAGGAAACCAATCCAAAAAGCCCCAGCGCTGCCAATAGGACGGCAAGAATGGCCGAGAATAATAGAATATTCCTTACTCCCTCCACATCTGAAAATTCCCGCTCAAATACCTCGGTTTGCAATTTTCCCTCAAAAAGTCCTCTAGGAACTGTCTCATGCCAAATCTTTTTGACAGATGCCATAGTCGTCTCAGCACTTCCATCTGTCACTTGGAGGGTAAGGTAGTTAAATGTCGTGTCTGGAGAAGCTCTGATAACCATGGGGTCAATAGCACTTTGGAAGAAAATCGTATGAAAATCCTCCACCACACCTACGACTGTATAGTTCACACTGTCGAGCGTTATCTTTTCGGACAGAGGAAATTCCAGTCCCAGTTGATCTAAGAAAGTTTGGTTCACAATAACCGATTCCTGCGTATCAGAAATTAAATCAGAATTGAACAAGCGGCCTTGTTTGAGCTGCAGACCCAGTAGTTCAGGATAATTAGCTTCTGCATTTAGTAGGCTTATTTCATATTTTTCTTGACCAAAATCCAACACTTCTTCCCGTATCCAATTCCCCACATAATCCTGACTTCCGCTAACTTCTGTCACAGAAGCAAGTGCAGAAAGCTTGTTTTTGAGTGGCAAATAATCCTCCTGATTTGGCACATTCACGATGATTTTATCTGCACTATCGTATCCCCAGTCCCTATTCGAATTGATGTAGTTCGTCTGCACAAAAGCAATTCCGGCTACAATACTTATGATCGCCAAGGTAAATTGAAAAGTGAGCAATACACTGGTAAAAGTACTTTTACTGCCTATTTTCTGATTGCCTTTTAGTATGTTGATAGGCTTAAAAGATGACACGTAGATCGCTGGATAAAGACCGGAAATGAGGGTAATAGACACTAACATACCGCCCATAAACATCCAGATAAACGGATCTCTTAGCAGATCAATTTTCAGGTTCTTGGAGGCAATTTCATTAAAACCTGGAAGGAAAATAAAGCCAGCTAACAAACAACCCAAAATCATGGCAAATAAGCAGACCATCAGATTTTCGCTCAAAAATTGGAATACCAACTGGCTTCTTCTACTACCTATTACCTTTCGAATACCAATTTCCTTAAGTCTTTTGGAAGCCATTAACACCGAAATGTTGACGTAATTGAAAATTGCGAGAATAAGAATGAATAACCCTATCGCACCAAGTAGTATCTGTGGCCCCAGCCCTAAAAAATCTCTGACACCATTTTCAATTTCACCCACTTTGTAAACCAAATCAGAGAACGCAACCAGTTCTAGTTTCTGATAGGGCTTTTCCGGATTGACTTGATTTTGAATCTTAGTCAAAGAAATAAGTCCTGACTCCATTTGTGCAATATCAGCTCCCTTCTCCACTTGGATAAAAGCCCATAATTCATCTCTCCAGCTATCTTTAAGCGGGATATCATCCGTAGAAACAGGATGCGTCTCAATATTAACCAAGAGGTCAAAGGTGAACATATCCATATCATGCAGATCAGCTAAAACTCCTCCGACTTTGTATAATTTCTCCTCCCCATTTGTCACCAAGGAAAGCTCCTGTCCTATCGGATGTGTATCACCAAAAAGTTTCTCTGAAAGTTCATGGGTCAAAATCACTTGACTTGGATCATCCAATGCGCCCGGATATCCGTAATCCATTCGGTACACAAACATCTCCATAAATGTGGGATCTACATATAAGGAACGTTGATTGTAACTTTCATTCTTTTGAATCAAAATAGGAAAGTCGCGCATCACCTGGGTAGTCCGCTGAATCATGTTCAACTTATCAGGAATCATCTCTGCTAGTGGGCGTCCTACTGATCCATAAGTAACCAATCCATTCTCGCCTTCAGCGGTATAGGTCAGTTGATAAATCTCATCCTTGTTGGGCTGGTGAAGGCCTTTGAACCAAATATTTGCTATAAACAAGTAAGCCACCATGCAGCATCCCACTGCAGCGGCAAGGCCAAACACAGAGATGAATGTGGTTCCTTTTTGCTTAACTAGATTTCTCCAGCCAATTTTAAAGTAGTTCTTCAGCATAGCACCTTGATTATAGGATTGATAAGTTGAGTTGGACTTTTTGATATTATTCCATCTGAAAAAGCTGAGTACATGGATAAAAAATCTAAAACGGGCAAAAGCGAGCCCCTTTTCTTCCAGATTCATGTAGAAAATCTCATAAGCATCTCCTTGAATCTGCTCCAATCGACTGGGAGTGCAGTAGAACTCCAGAAATCGGTCAGGCCATTTGGGCGGAAAATGCTTCTGTTTAGTGTCCATAGGAAAGGTCTAAAGCAAACGGAGGAATCTGGTCGTACATTTTATTTCGGAGTGTTTTCACTTCCTCAATAGCTGCTCGACCCGTAGCAGACAGCGTAAACAATCGTTTTCTCCTACCACCTCTTTCTTCAGTTGCCCCACCCATTTCTGATTTGAGAAATCCTTTATCCTCCAGACGATTCAAAACCGTATGAATAGCCGAAATGTTAACCTTTCTTCCTGTCTGGTTTTTGATTTCCTCCAATACGGAAACACCATAAGCTTCCTGATCTAAAATCCCTACAGTCAAAAGAATCAACTCTTCCAATTCACCCAAATGATAACCTTTCATATTCGTAATCTATTTTATTTACAAAAGTAAATGTAATAGATTACTTTCATATTTGTAGAATTAATGGGTATAAAATATAAAAGACTACCTCATTACTGAAGTAGTCTTCCAAAACTCATTGTAAACTATAAATTCTGAATTAGTTTTTCTTTACGATCTCCTCTAATTCCTCCTTCATTTTTGCCATTATTTCAGCTTCCGAAGTAGATAGATCTTTCGTTTCTTTAGGATCAAGCTTAATATTGAACAGTTGATCTTCCTTGTCAAAACCTGTTTCAATAATCGGTCCCCAAGGCACCATGTCAGGCCCAGTATTTCCTGGAATGAATTTATAACCATCATTTCGGACATAAGCTAAATTGCTGAAAAGTGCTTCCTGTACTAAGCTATACCGACCTTGCCCCTCTTGTCCGATCAATACTTCCCAGTGGTTTTCTGTATCAATAGCCTGAGCAGAATCATAAGAAATATTATTCACTGCCGCGAAGGAAGCCAACAAATCCACCTGACTGAATAGTACATCCGATGTGGTCCCAGCCTTGACTGACTTTGGCCACTTTACTATAAACGGCACTCGGGTTCCAGCTTCGAACGCACTGTATTTTCCTCCTCTCAAATCTCCTGCAGCGTCGTGATCAGCGATCAATTCTCTCGCCTGATCCACATATCCGTCATCTAATACTGGTCCATTATCACTGGAGAAAATCACAATCGTATTTTCTTCCAAACCCTGCTCTTGCAGCAGTTTCATCAGCTCACCTACTGTCCAATCTAGCTGAACAATTACGTCGCCTCTTGGACCGAAATCAGTAGCTCCTTGGAAGCGCTCGTGAGCAATTCTAGGTACATGAATATCGTGGGTAGAAAAGTACATGAAGAATGGTTTATCGGATTCTGCTTTGATAAAATCCGTAGCCTTATCTACAAAAGTCTGTGCAAAGTCCTCATCTCGCCACATAGCTGCTTCCCCACCGGTCTGATAACCAATACGGCTGACTCCATTCACAATGCTATGATTGTGCCCATGTGACCACATCATTTTCAAGAGCTCAGGATTATCCTTACCTGTAGGGCCGTCTCCTATATTCTCACGGTAATTTACGGAAATCGGATCCGCTGGATCTAATCCAACAATATGGTGATCTTCTACAAATACCGTAGGAACCCGATCTCCTGTAGCTGGGATAATAAAGGAATAGTCAAAACCTATTTCCAAGGGGCCAGGATTCAATTCACCGTTCCAATCTGGACCTTCATCACCACCAAGGCCAAGATGCCATTTCCCAATCGCAGCCGTTCTATAACCTGCTCGCTGAACGACTGAGGGTAATGTCTCGACCCCCGGCCGGATTAAAGCAGAAGCATCTCCAGCTGCTACTCCTCGTCCTTTTGCTCGCCAAGCATATTCACCGGTAAGCAGGGAATAGCGAGATGGTGTGCAAGTAGCAGCTGACGCATAGGCATTGGAAAATAGTAAGCCATCAGCAGCTAACTTATCGATATTTGGAGTAGGGATTTTACCTCCATAAACGGAAATATCCCCATACCCTACATCATCTGTATAGATAACTAGGATGTTTGGTTTATCTTCTGAAACCTCCTCCCTACTTGGCTTTCCGGCACAGGACACTAAAAGGGAAAACCCTACCAGGGATAGAAAAGAGAAGTGTTTTTTCAATAATGAATTCATGAAATATGACGAATTAATTAGTAATGGATAAGGCCAGAACTAGTCTGGCCTTATCATTTTAGCTATTCTGGTTGATATGAAATCAATAACCAGGGTTTTGTTTTAAGTTTGGATTATCAGCTATCCGGCCAAGAGAAATTGGCAAATAATATCTCTCAGGTCCAAATACGCGACTTACACCTTCAGCATTTTTCAGGGTAATCACATATTTATCATTGTCCAAATCGTAATTAAATACCAATCCTTTTGTTCTTACATTATCCAAGTATTGAGGTGCGATTCTCCAGCGGATCAAATCCCAGAATCTTTGGCTTTCAAATGCCAACTCCACTTGTCTTTCCTGTCTGATATTTGCTTCGGTAGCTTCTGCCAATGTAGGCATTCCTGCTCTTTCTCTCAACTCATTCAAGGCTACTAATGCTTCGCCTGTCTTACCTAAATAGAAGGCTGCTTCCGCATAATTAAGAAGTGTCTCAGCATATCTAAATACATAGAAATCCTGTCCAGATCTCCCTGAAAGAGGCTCAAGGTTCGTTTCGTCTAGTTTTTTACGAAGAAGTAAGGCTGTGTTTCTTACATTTCGAGGATGACAGGATGCAGGCCACACTTCTCCATTTCTATCAAATGTGCCACTGGTAGCAGATACTCTTTCTCCCTCATCATTAGTATAGATAGTGCTGGAATGAAAATAAACCAGGCCACCTTGCCACGTAGATTCAGGATAGAATACAGAAGCTCTGAACCTTGGATCCCTTTTCCCAAAGAAGTCTTCGATTTCCCAAGAATTAGATGCAATCAAATCATCTCTTGAAATATCAGTCCCTTTTCTTCCATCCACAAAGTCAAAAAGCTCAACAAAATCATAGAGAACAGGGAAATTTGAATTCCAAGTAGCTGCAAATCCAGCTGGAGTAGCAATATTATCCAAGGAGTGACCTTTGACTATTGGCTCAAACACTTCCGCAAAAATCACCTCATCATTTCCTTCGTCTAGGAAAAGCTGACTAAAATTCACCATCTTATCCTCATGCTTCTCATAAAGAGAAAACATCCCAGACTCAATGATCTCTTTTGAAGCATTATAAGATTTTTGATAAAAATCCTGAGTACTTCCAGATGAAATCCCCACTAAACCATCCGCCTGAACGGTACTGAAATTCCCAATACTTGCTGCGTATAAGGATGCTCTAGACAAAAGCGCCAGTGCTGTATATTTATCTGCTCTTCCAGCTGCACCAGTTTTTTGATCTGGCATGGTGGCGATAATTTCATCAAGTTCTGTCACAATAAAGTTATAAATCTCCTCTTCAGTAGCCCGTGACGGATACAATTCGCTCTCAGGATCATCTACACTTTGTACTTTGGTGATTAGAGGCACCCCTCCGAATCTAATGACCATTTGAAAATAAGCATATGCTCTCAGGAATCTTGCCTCATTCATTTTTTGCAAAATGTAGGAATCATCCAAGGATTTACTTGATCCGATATTTTCCAATAAATAGTTAATATCCCTGATCGAATTATACCCCCAATAATCGAGAGGTCCGGCACCGGATGCAGCAGTATATGATCTACTGTAAGTGGTATTTGGCGTTTGCCAGTTGGCGAAATTAATGTGCTCAGCGCCAGCTGCTGGTATCATACCCATATTATTCTGAGCCTCACCACCTACATCGATGAACAGCATGTCAGAGTACACATTGGCGAGATAAGCTTCAGTTAGATTTTCATCCTCGAAAACGACGCCTTCAGAAATAAAATCAGGGGTTTTTGTAAGTTGTTCTTCACATGATGCAAAAACGATCGTCAGCAGCATCAATAGTAATATTCTTGATTTCATGATTATCATGTTTTTTCGTTTTAACATTTAAAATCCAAGTTGTACGCCAAATGACATCGTTCTCAACAGAGGCAATTTGAAGGCATTTGCACTTGTTGCTTCTTCAGGATCAACGGCATCTTTGAAAATACCCATGTTATTAAATGACAGTAAATTATCGCCGGACATGTAGACATTGGCATTGCTCAACCCGATTTTAGACAGAAAACTACTTGGTAAGGAGTATGAAACTGTAGCAGTTTTCAATCTTAGGTAAGTTCCATTGTACATCCAGAAATCAGAGTTAATGTTATTCCAAGTTCTTGTACCATTTCTCTCGTATGCTGGTAGTTGCGCATTAGGATTTGAACCAATACCAGGGTTATTTGGATCCTGAGTCCAGGTATATTGCTCGTGCAATTCAAGTGGAACCTGCTCATTATTAAATGCTCCTCTATAGAGCCCTGATATATTTACATTAAACCTGGTTCCACCTTGCCAAAGCATAGCAAGACTAAAGCCTCTATAAGACAATCTTGGAGCTAGTGAATAAGTGATATCAGGATTAGTTCCATACCCAATCTGGTATCTATCAGCTCTATTAATCACACCGTCTTCGTTTATATCTACATATCTGATATCACCTGGTTTTGGTCTACCATTGATGTCTTCGATTGTATATTGCTCCAAATACTGATCTACCTCAGCTTGGGTATTGAATAGTCCATCTGTTTTGTATCCGTAGGTAATATTCACCCATCTCCCACTTAGCTGATCAAACTCGACCTGAATAGGGTCCTCAAAATTGATGTCTTCTTCATAATTCTCATAGCGCTCTCTTGCATAGGCAACGCCAGCTGTGATCTCGTATTTGAACTCACCAAAAGTTCCTTGGTTGCCTAAAGAAAGTTCAAAACCTCTGTTACTTCTAGAATCCAGGTTCACCTGAGGTAAAGCAGCTCCGAAAGTAGAAGGAAGAGATTCCAATGGAGTTCTTAGCAATCCATCTCTGTATCTGTAGAACACATCCAATGTAGAGTACAACTTCCCGTTAAACATAGTCAAGTCTATACCTGCATTGTATAGGGTAGTGGACTCCCAAGTAATGTCTGGATTAACCAAACCCGTATTGCTAATGATCGCAGTAGGAGATCCGTCTAAGTAATAAACAGCTCCTGATGACTCTTCAAATCCTGATAGGAAGTTGAAGGAAGTATTCCCTACGTTGCTATCTACACCGGTTTGGCTATATGACAAACGAAGTTTGAACTGATCCAACACGTCTGAAGTAGCCAAGAAATCTTCTCTGGCGATATTCCATCCGACTGATACTGATGGAAAATATCCCCATGCGTTATTACCAAATTTAGAGCTGGCATCTGCACGAAGAGTCGCTTCCAGCAAATACTTTTCGTCATATGCGTAGTTGAATCTACCTGCAAAACTTACTCTGGTATATTGAATATCCCTACCCGTACCCGAACTTCTGGTCAATTCATTTGTACCTCCAATTTGTGGAACTTCAGTCGACAGCAAATCAGTTCTGGTCACAGTAAGTTGACGATAAGTATTATCTTCTTTCTCTCCAAAGAATAAAAATCCAAACTCATGTTTGTCAACAGCCTTTTCATAGGTAGCATAACCTCTTGAAAGTATTCTGTTAATTGGATCACTGAAACTACCGTAGGATCTAGAAAAAGAATTCCCTAGAAGAGAAGCTTCTAAAGTATACCCATCAAAATCTTCGGTGACAGCGTTTGGATCATACGACCATACATCATAAGGTGTAGCCAACGCTGCTTCTTGTAAGTTTCTTGCTCTTACGTTTACTTTACCGCCTACGCTCAGACCTTTTACAAATGGTAGTGAATACTTCAATTCTGCAGAACCAGTCAACGTATGTTGGTAGCTTTTACTGTATCCGGCAAATTTCTGATTGATTCTAGCTACTGGAGATCGACCGCTAAAGCCTGAATAAGGCGCTCTGTCGGGATCTGGCAAGTCTGGGTTGAATAGAGGCTGGGATGTCTGAAGATCATTCCAGATGGTGGATGGATCAATAATTGAATAATCCTTATCCTCTTTGATATATTGACCATTTAATATCAAAACAATGTTTTTGGACAAATCAATATCCATGTTATTGGTCAAAGTCAATTTCTTATAATCATAATCTCCTTTGAAAATCCCGGATTGACTGGTATATCCTACAGATGAATAATATCTGATTTTCTCACTGCCTCCTCTGAAGCTCAAATTATGACTCATCAATGGAGAACCTGTGTCCTTCAATACTGCATCTACCCAATCATAGCTAGGAAGCTCCCCAGACTCGTATTGATTAAGTTTTTCCTCAGTAAATAATGTACCGTAGCTGATTGGTTGATCTGGTTTAAGAGGATCGTATTGACCATTAAATACTGCATCTCTCCCAAGTTGAATAAATCCAGCCGCATCAACCTGCTTGGCAAAAGTCAATCTTTTCTGAGTAGCCACATATCCGTGATAATTCACAGACATCGAACCAGCCTTACCTCTTTTAGTAGTGACCAGAATAACACCGTTACCTGCTCTAGCACCATAAATAGCCGCAGATGCATCTTTCAACACTGTCACAGTTTCGATGTCATTTGGATCTATACGATCTAAAAATGACTCAATTCCGTCTACAATTACCAGTGGATTTCCAAAGCCTCGAATACTCAAAGTGGCATTGTCTTCACCTGGAAGACCAGGATTTTGATTGGAGATCAAACCTGGAACCTGGCCGATCAAAAGACCTTTAACGTTCGTCGCAGGAGTTTGAACAAGCCTATCTGCTTTCAAGTCAGTCACAGATCCAGTCAGGTTACTTTTCTTCTGAGTACCATAGGCTACTACTACGACCTCATCCAAATCTCCTACATCATCCTGCAAAAACACGTCAATAAAGCTTCTACCTTCTACCGGTATAGTTTGAGCTTTGTAGCCAACGAAGGAATAAACCAACGAAGCACCTTCCTGAACTGTCAAGGTATATTTCCCATCAAGATCAGTGACTGTACCATTAGTGGTTCCGTATTCGATCACAGTTACTCCCGGAATCGGGAACTCTGTCTCATCCTTCACCACCCCGGTAACTTGGATTTCTGCTTTCACAGCTGAAGCTCGCAATACATTCCCTAGGGTAGATTCACTAGCACCGACTGTTCCTTTTCCTTCAAATAATTGCTGTTGCGCCGCTAATGGTCCCAAAATGGCACATTGCATTCCAATGCCGATCAGGAAGGTTTTGGTCAGCGATTTAGCTAACAATGGTAATTTTATTTTCATATTTCAGTTGATTTTATTGTATCAATTTTTAGTCATTTTATGTATGAAGTATATAGTAATAGACATGATTGTTGATTCTGCATAGGCATATTTTGGATTTTGATTTAGGTGAATTTCATTGAATTAGATATCAATCTAGAAGTGCTCACTTCAATGAGCTATTCTCATGATTATTAAAAATTTAATAGAGAGAATAACATTTGTACTTTTGCACTAATCTAGTGCAATTGTTGAATTTTAAGGCAAACGTCCTAAAAAAATTATTAAAAAATTTAAAGAAGATTTATATTCTTTTTAAAATTAATACAGCAACCAAATATAATTTTACGGATTTTCATCCTTTATACAGAATTAGGCCCTCCTAATTGGAATACCTTTAATGGTTTTTCTGCCCTTTAACCATTGGCCTTTACATTTCCTTATTTCTACCAATTCAACTCAGAATTCTTTACACTAAGACTCATATTGCATTTAGATGTTATTCTAGATAGTGCATGGAAAATAGGTGGGTCAGCTACTAAAACACACGGATATCATCCCCCTTGGAAAAACCCGGAGTAATCAAAGCAACATCAACTACTATAAGCTGTTTCTATAAAAAGTTATTTGGCAAGAACCTGCTTTTCTTCCAGCAGTACTTTCTCCAATTTCTCATACTGCAAATCCTGCACAGCCACATCACCATCAATAGCCAGTGATGCCGCCGCTGCTGCAGATTGACCTAGGATCATAAAAACAGGCTCCATCCTGATAGAACCAAAAGCAGTATGTGAACTAGAAACACACACCGGAACGAGCAAATTAGAACATTCTTCTTTTTTCGGAACAAGTGTTCCATAGGAAATCGAATAAGGGTTTTTCGGGTGAACTCCTATATCTCCTTCATTCTGCACATAGCCATCCAACGTCACAAATCGCTGAGCATTGTGCGAATCCAGTGAATAGGATCCCATCCCAACAGGCTCCGGAACTTCCTTTGCTCCAAGTACATCATGCTCAGTCATCACATAGGCACCTATCATTCTTCGGGCTTCGCGCACATAGATCTGGTGAGGCCAGTTGTTATTATCGACAAATTCATCTTTTGCCAAACCCCAATTTGCCATCTCTGCTCTCACCGAATCTGGCACTTTTTCATTATGAGACATGAAGTAAAGTAAGCCTTGTTGGTAGTCGGTATGCTCCTTTAAGATTTGCTTTCTTTCAGCGTAACTCGCTTCTGGATAAGCATAGTTTTTCCCTATATAATCTGTAGAAAATGGCCCATGATTATTGGTGTCCGTCTTCAAATTTGGGATTGGATCGTATTTATCAAAAGTTTCATCCCAACCAGCAGCATAGACTCTAGCAAGCAATTCATAGCGTGCAGGATCATATCCTTCAGGTTTTGGGAAAGGAATACGATTGTCGGGGTGCCTACTCATCGCCAGACGATAAGTATAGGCCTGAAGACGTTTGTCACCTGATCCGTTTTCCCCCGGTGGATCTGCTGAGATCTCCGGCAATAAGCCGCTGGTAGAATCTCCGGGAATCATATAAGCACTGATGTCATTTTTGAAATAGTGTCCGTGTTGATAAACACCCACCTGTACCCCGTTCCAGGTCTCGCCATAAGTATCATTTGATTCCCGTCCCACGTGGTAGCTAACTCCAGCTGCTGCCATTAGATCACCTTCGTAGGTTGCATCTATAAAAACTTTTCCCTGATAGATATGACCAGAAAGTGTTGAGATCTGCATGATTTTGCCATTTTCCAGTTTAACTCCAGCTTCTCGATCCAGCCATTCATCACGATGGATTTCCAAATCGTATTCCGAAACAAAATTCTCAAAGACCTGTTCGGCTACATGGGGTTCAAAAATCCACATAGTTCTATTCTCGCCATCCATCGCTGGAGTACCTTGACCTTTATTTCCGTATTCCTCTTTTTTCTGCCACTTCCAAGCCAAATCCTGCTGATAATGAAGGTAGATTCGATGATAAAACTCCCTAGCCAAACCTCCGATCACAGACTTATTTCCAGTATCCGTGAAACCTAGACCTCCGGAAGACAATCCTCCTAAATGCCTATCAGGAGAAACAACAATGACTGATTTGCCCATTTTTTTCGCTTGAACTGCAGCGGTAATCGCTGCCGAGGTCCCCCCATAAATAATGATGTCAGCCTCAAACTCGGAAGTATTCTCAGGTTTGCAGGAAAATAGAATTAAGATGATAAGGAGGCTAGGTAAAAATTTCATGATGTGTAGATCTTGGAAAAACTGGTTAAATGAATAGCACAAAACAACTTTCAAAATAACCTTTTTTATCCAACTGATCTATCTCACTTTGACACTATTTAGCTGAACACACAATGCCATTCCTGAACTCTAAAAATAGTCAGAAACCCAACACTCATTTACTGACCAATTTCAACTTGTAAAGAACAATCCCATCATCCTCGGTTTCGGACAAACCTGCGACTTTGGAAACGACTAGCTCACCTTTTTTATTTACTACATTTGGAAAATTGCTGGTGATTGGAAAAGGGACATTCGTGGCCAATTGATTGAAATCCTTGTCGAAAATCGCTGCATAGTTAGGATCTTTTTTGCGTGCAGCTAGTCCGTCTCTAGTCGGAGGCCCAAGCTGAGCTTTCTCCTCTTCAGAAAGTCCTCTATTGTAGATAGCAATAAAATAGTCTCCTGACACCAAAATATTAGTAAGATTGCCAGGCCTTTTCTTCTGGTTTTCTGTAAAAAACTGCTCTGCTTTATCCAATGGAACAGAAGTAGTGGGAATCCAACCTGGAATATCTACATCCACTGTTTTTTCATACTCAAATTTACCCCCCACCTTATTATATACATAAATCTCCGGCGTAAACCACATGCTAAGCAACAGCTTTTCCCCATCCACCGTGTACACTGGAATAGGAAAACCTTTCACTTCATCATCTAATAATGCCGAAGACTCTGGCAAACTTAATACCCCTAGCGTATCTCCAGTCTCCATATCCTGAGCTTCTATGATAGGCAGATGAAGCAAAGCTTGGTAAAACTCCCCCTCTTCAAAATTAACAGCCAAAGTCTCTGGCCAAGGCTTTGGGTAATAGATTTTACCCTCTGACTCGAACATCCCAAGTTTGGGATACATCATGAAAGCCTGATGAGGATAAGGAATCGTCACCTCACCAACTTTACTTGAATCCTGAAATCTAAAATATCCTTCCGGAGGATTAAATACGGTCACATCCCCATTGAAATAGCCCAATCCTAGCGCCTGTCCAACTGCGTCTATTCCATCCTGATTGAATTTATTATGATTAAGAATCTTTCCATCCCCATCCACTTCTAAGTATTCATAGTAAGAATCCGTCGCAAGCAAGTACTTATCAGCCTTCGGATCATAGTCTAGCAACATCATTTCTCCCATGTAATCAATCTGTACAGAATCAGTAATTTCTAGAGAAAAGGATTTTGTAATGGAATTATTTTCTGTTTTCTCACCACAGGAAAGAAGGCTTATAGCTATAGAACAGATAAAAAAATGAGTGAATTGGAGTTTCATGGCAAATATTAAAAAGGGGTTGTAGTGGTATGATTTTCAGAATCCTACCTAAAAAACTAAATACTAAGAATAACTACAACTAAATAAGAATTTTTAACAAAATCTAGCTACCGATCAATTCATGGACCCGCTCACGAAGTGTAGGCACTACTTCCTCCTCAAACCAAGGATTTCTTCGCCTCCACATGAGATTTCGCGGAGAGGGGTGTACTAGTGGAATAAATTCCGGTAAGTACAAGTCGAAATTCCTAACAGTCTCCGTCAGTGTCTTCTTTTTCCTATTCCCCAAGTAATATTTCAAAGCATACTGCCCAATAAGTAAGGTCAATTTCACCTCCGGCATACGCTCATTCATTTGCTGGTGCCATAAAGGTGCGCATTCGGGCCTGGGTGGCAAATCACCTCCTTTTCCCCTACCAGGATAACAGAAACCCATAGGCATGATCCCAAAGATCTTAGGATCATAGAATTGCTCACGATCTACACCCAACCATCTTCTTAATTCATTTCCGCTCGCATCATTCCAAGGAATTCCCGTTGCATGAACTTTGGTACCAGGAGCCTGTCCTATAATCAAAATCTTACTTTTTGGATGTATAGAGAACACAGGCTTTGGACCAAGAGGCAAAAACTCTTTGCACATTTTACAAGCCTGAGCATCAATAACTAAAGACTCAAAACTATCCATCAGACGACATTTATCTTATTTATTACCACTTTTTGAATCCAAAACAGAAATTATATGAAAATCGGTTAATTATTGTAGGGAAATTATATTAAATTATTAGGCTAGTTTATTGAACAGCAACATTTTACTTTAAACAATGAGATGTTAATTCTAGTTAAATCCACCTGACCTTATTTGTTCGTATCTTATTGACATACCAATCAACCATCTACTCATATATGCCATGAAAAACACCTACCTCCTTTTCGCACTATTACTTATTATTTGCGCAGGATGCTTTTCCTCCAAAGATTATGTTACTGACTATGACTATAATTATCAAGCATCTTTTAAGAAATATAAAACCTTTGCATTCGTAGTTCCTACGGAAAAAGATACCAGTATGATATCACCCGTATTGACGGCCACGATAGGTGCAAGGTTAGGTTCTCAGGGATTCCGAGAGCAAGAATCCAAGCCGGATTTATTAGTCAGCTACAAAATTTTCATGGATTCGATAAGATACCGTGGCTACGTACAGCCAGAGTTTGACTATTACTTACAACGAATGAAAAATGTACCCGAGAAGGAAGATGGAGATCTAGACAAAGAACAAGAAAAAGATGAAACCTATAATCACGTAAAGTATAGCCAAAACCAAGGAATGCTGGTAGTTTATGTAATTGATAGTAAGAGAGGAAATACCATCTGGCAAGGTTATACAGCTGCCAATTTTGATTCAGAATCCCCCAACTTCCAATCGGATGTGACTCGGGCAGCATATAGAGTAATGAATGAATTCAAAGTTGTAAATCGCCTCATGGAATAATAAGTGAATATTTCTGAGTAAAGAATTAGTCAACTTGTGTAGTGATTCCACACATTTTTGAAGAGGTTCCCATATGTTTTGGAGCCTCTTTTTTATTTAAAAAAGGGCTCTAATTTGATAATATGCACCTTTTCTATCCATTTATTTATGTGGAATAATATGCAGCTAATCTTTGTGGCAATTCCTTTGAAATAGTTGATTCAACTACAAAGAAATCAACTATGAAAAAATCACTAATTGTTACAGGACTTTTGAGCGCCACAGTGATGGTCTCATGTGTATCAAAGAAAAAATACACCGAACTAGAGGGTAATCTTTACAAAACACAAACTGAGCTTGCTACCACTGAGCAGGAAAAAGCTGAGTTAGAGGAGAAAATGCAGATCATTGAGAATAGAGTGGCTGAGTACAACGCAAGAATCAATTCTCTCCGCGATACAAATGATGCTTTGACCCTGCAGAATGAGGGCATGTACTCTTTGGAAGGTGCCACAATGATGTCTAAAACATCAAAGGAGAAAATGAAGCAAACATTGGCTAATGTCGACCAAGCTAAACTTGCCCAAGCGCAAACATTGGAGGATTCAGTGAATCTAGCCGTAGAATACAATTTGAAAAAGAATATCACCGAAACTACAGTGGATGGTGAAGAGGATGATGTAAACATTAGCATTGACCAAACCGTGGTGATGATCTCTGTATCCGACAAACTACTTTTCAACACCGGTAGCTATAGAATCAATTCTAAAGCTGATCCATTACTGCAGAAATTGGCTGAAGTGATTAACGCTGAGCCAAGCCTACAAGTGATGATTGAAGGTCATACTGATCCAAGAACAATCTCAACGGGAGTTGTTCAGGACAACTGGGATCTTTCTGTGAAAAGAGCGACTAGTATTGTAAGAAAGTTGCAAGAGCAATACAATGTATCTCCTGAAAAAATGATTGCTGCAGGAAGAGCAAGTTATATGCCTATCGTGGAAAATGATTCTCCTGAAAACATGGCAATCAACAGAAGAACAAGAATTGTTTTGATTCCAGATCTGGATATGTTCTTTGCGATGCTTTAATACATAAAAACCACCAAGTTACTTTAACTACCACAACCTAAAAGCAGGCTCTAGAGCCTGCTTTTTTGGTTAACTTTTCAGTAAATAATTTCTCATTTCAAAAGCTCATTCTTCTGACAGAGGAGCCTTAGACGAATTAATTCACAAAATAAATGGTGCTGACATTGAAGTCCATTAGCATCGGGTGACTGGTCTATTGGAAGGTGGATATCAAAAATATTTTGCAGAAGAATTGAGGTTCTGAAACGTTTTTTTTCATCAGAAAATGCTTTTTCCAATTGCATACAAACACATTTTAGTCTTCGCTGATTAGGCTCAAATGTGGTCAAAACCTTCTTCTACTTCAAATCCAAAACATCCAGTGTACCTAACGCATGTTGCATTAACACCTCCTGGAAAAACAAGGTATAAACTGCCTGAGCCTGGTCAGCCTGAGCACTCACCAATTGTTGGTTTGCGGTAGCAAGGTCTACGAAATTGGAAATCCCTAGACGAAAGCGCTCAGAAATGGCATTTAAAGCTTCCTTTGCTGCTAATACCTGAATCTCTGTATTGCTTTCCTTTTTCACTGCAGCCATATAATTTAGATAGGCCAATTTCACATCCTGATAGATTTTTCTATCCATCGACTCCTTTTGCAAAATCTGATTTTTATAGGCCACCTTACTGCTAGCTACATTGAGCTTATTCTGGAAATTATTGAAGATTGGAATGGTAAGGCTAAGTCCTAATGTATTTTGAGGATATACTTTCCATAGTTGATCCTGAAGGTTTCTATCGTCTAAGGAAGTAAAGAAAGTGTTGTAATTATAAAATGCTCCAATTCGTGGATAATACATGGATTTGATTGCTTGCATATCCTTTTTGTATGAAGTCACCAGAAGGTCCTGCTGCGTGCCATCTGCTCTATTTAACTGTGCCATTTCATACAACTCCTGCATTTCCATACCTTCAAACCTCAACTCACCTGCTCTTGGATCTACCGCCGTTAATAATGGCACAACACCGGGCTCTAATTGCAAATATTCTGACAGGTCCCAAACATCATTTTCATACTTTAACTGTGCATCCACTAGCACGGATTCCAATCTTGCGACCTCGGATTCCTGATTGTACTTATCCGAAAGCGTACGAAGTCCAGCATCAACAAAACCTTGTATTTGCCTTAAGGTCTCCTTTTGATTATCAAGATTCTCCTGGGAAATCCGAACTATTTCCCCATCCAAAAGCACCTGAAGATACCTTCTAGCTACATCAAACATTACCTGCTGAGAAGCTCTATCAAGCCCTTTTTCTCCAGCGTCATAAGCTAATTTCGCTGACTGAGTATCCAATATTCTTCTACCCGCATTGAAAATCGGCATACTCATGTTTAGGCCCGCATTTACAATCTCATTGGTAACATTGGTAACCACAATCTCACCTTCAATCTGCTGAAATTGCTGGCCTGACTGCTGTGAGAGGGATGTATTTATATTTGCGTTTGGGAAATGGGAAAGAAAAGCTGACTGCTTCTGCACCTTCAACACTTCCATATTATTGGACTGAATTTGATATGCAGCATTAGCTGACAAAGCTAAATCCACCGCTGTTCTGAAATCAATTCTTAAAGTGTCTTGCGCTTGAAGTGTACCCGTCACCGTGGCTACAATAAGTACCGCTATATACTTCTTAAACATGGATAATCGCCTCATCTTTTTCTATTTTACCATCCAGCATGTCGATTAATCGAGTGCCATAATCTGCATTTTCACGGGCATGTGTTGCCTGAATTAGTGTAGTTCCTTCTCTGTGCAATTCCTGAAAAACTTCCATGATTTCCTTTGCCTGTCCAGAGTGCAGATTTCCCGTAGGCTCATCAGCCAGAAGCACCCTAGGCTTACCAGCCACTGCTCTTGCGATTCCTACCAACTGCTGCTGACCTCCTGATAATTGAGCAGGGAAAAGATCTTTTTTTGCCACCATATTAAATCGGTCAAGTAGGTTGGCAATGATGCTTTTCCGCTCGTTGGAAGACACGCCTCTATACAAAAGTGGCGTCTCTATATTTTCATACACCGTCAATTCATCAATCAGGTGATAAGCCTGAAAGATGTATCCAAACTCACTTTTATGAAGGGCAGCGCGTTCACGTTCTTTCATTTTGGCCAGGTTTCTATCTCCAAACCAATACTCTCCTTCGTAGTCTTCATCGAGTAAGCCCAAGATATTTAGAAGTGTAGACTTACCTGCGCCACTTGGTCCCATGATGGTTACAAACTCTCCCTCGTTGATGGTTAAATTTATTCCTTTGAGCAAAAAAATCCGCTGAAAACGTGATTCTATATATTTGTCTAACTTCTTAAGTTCTATCATTAATGTATTGGAAGATTTTTAAATTGAAATATTGTAAAATTATAAGTTCGGTGCTTGTGACTACACACACTATTCACTCTTTAATGTTTCCGCAGGATTCAACCTGAAAACTTTCCAGCTTCTGTACCCTATAGTCAATGCTGCCAATAACAAGACTAACAAAATCGCCACTATGTAAGGCCATGGGGAGAATGCAACTTTATTTGCAAAAGATTGCAGCCAAGTATTGGAAAACCAAACCCCAAACCCAACCGCTAAGATTGATGCTAACATAAGCAACTTAAAGAAATCAGAAGCTAGGACAGAAATCACATCTTTTTGTGTAGCGCCCAGCACTTTTCGTATACTGATTTCCCGAGTTCTACGAAGTGCAACATAGGATACAAGACCAAATAAGCCCATGCATGCGATCATCACAGCAATCCCCGAAAATAAAGTAAAGATTACTCCTACCCGCTCTTCAGATCTATACAATTTGGCGTATTCCTGATCTACAAAACGATAGTTAAATGGGCGTTCAGGGACAAACTTTTTCCAAACCTCTTCCAAGGAGGCCAATGAAGCAGCTGGATTCCCTTCAGGTATTTTGACAAGCAGAACATTGGCATTTCCTTGATCCTTGAAAATCCCCAAAGGACCAATAGTTGAGTGCATTGAATTAAAGTAAAAATCACCTACGACTGCTTTAATTGTCGCATTGGAGAAACCAAAATTTATGGTTTTTCCTACTGCTTCCTCTGGAGTCCAACCCATTTCTTTGACCGCTGACTCATTAAGTATGACCGGGATTAAATCTTCACGTGCGCTGACCTCTGCTCTGGTGTAATCATTATCATTCAGATCGGTACCGGCAAGGATTTCCAAATTCAGGGTCTGTACGATATCCTCATCAGTGGAATATCCCGTGATCATAAATTCACGCTGATTGTCACCTCCTGGAAAAATAGTATATCCTGCCTTGATGTGAACCGGCATATCTCCCGCCAATGCAATGGAGTTTGCAGCGCCACTTCTTAGCATTTCAGACTTCATGGTCTCCGCTACTTTCCGCATACTATAGTGGTAAGTCAATGCAACTACCTGCTCTCTATCGTATCCTAAATTCACATTTTGCATGTAATCCAACTGGCTCTTCACCACAAAAGTGGCAATCAATAAACCAATGGAAACGAAGAATTGAAAAACCACCAGGGATTTTCTAACCCATGCTCCCCCACCTATTTTTGTCTTGTTAGCCAATGCTTTGATCGGCTCCATTCCAGATAGAATCAGCGATGGATACATTCCGGCAAGCAATCCTACAATTGCAATTAGCCCGATCAAAAAACCAATTCCTACAGGATTTATTAGGGCATTGGCACTCAAAGGCACTCCTCCTATTGAAGAGAATTTGGGTAAAACCAAATATAGGCACAATACACTCAGCACAGTAGCTGCAAAGGTGAGGAGCATAGATTCGGAAACAAACTGGCCAAATAACTGACTTCTTCCTGCTCCCATAGCTTTGCGCAGCCCCACTTCCTTATTTCGCTCGGTAGCTTCTGCTGTGGCCAAATTCACATAATTGATAATCCCTATAGCAATCAGCAATAATGCTACAATCCCAAAAATATATAGGTAACGGATGTCTGTGCCTGGCTTGATGCTTCCGAGCGTTTGATCGCCCAAATGGATCTGGCTTACAGGCTGCAAGTGAAAAGAAGTCTTGTACCCATATTCAGCTAAGTCTTTTCCCAAATATTTCTCTTTGACTTCCTCTACCTTGGCCTCAAAAGCTGGCAAATCCGTGTCCGGTTTTAGCTTCACATAGGTGTAATAATTACTCGGAGACCACTCAGGTTCTCTGCCATGTCTATGAGATTTGAAGGAAGCCAAAAAATCAAACACCATATGACTATTGCTCGGGAAATCTTCCATCACACCGGAAACGGTATAATCTTCTCCATCTACTTTCATCACTTTGCCAGAAGCTTCACCTACGCTTCCATAATAGCGCTCTGCAGTGCTTTTTGTTAGGACTATCTGATTTGGCTCCGCCAAAACTTGAGTAGTGTTCCCTGCCAATAAGTCAAAATCAAAAACCTTGAAATAATTTTCATCGGCAAATGCAAAAGATTCTTCTTCTTGATTGCCTTCGCCTGCATCTACCAATACAGAAGAAAAAATACTAATATCAAAAACCAATGTTCCTGTCTCTACTTCAGGAACTTCTTCAATTAATGTAGGAATCAGACTTGAAGGGGTAGAACTGACCAATTGGCTTTCACCCTGAGAAACAAATTCCTGATTGAACTTATAGATACGATCATAGTCCGTGTACATCTTATCGTAGCTCCACTCGTGTTGGATGTAGAGGCAAATCGCCAAAAAACTCACGATAGCGATCGTTAGCCCTATCAAGTTGATACCTGTGTACAACTTGCGTTTTCGCAAATTCCTCAGGGATATTTTAAGGTAGTTTTTCCACATAAGTTTAAGATTGAAAAATTGAAAAATCAGAAGATTGAACATCTGATTTCCAATTCTACATTTTTAATTCAATCCATTCTTTTCCACTTTTATGCCATAAAAAAATGCCTCTGAATAAACTCCAGAGGCATTTTTATACTTTTCTCCTATTTACTATCTCGAACATTTTTGTTCGCTAGCGAACAAAATAAATTATCAATGTTTAAGTTTCAAATTCAATGTTCAAGTATAATGTCAACTATCAAAGCAAGCGTCCCAAGCTATATGGATCGCGTATTAAAGACTTGAGCATAATTGAAAGGTCCTCAACTCCGTTCGGACTGACACTTCTTACCCTTTCTAAAACCTTGCCTTTTGATTCTTTAATCTAAATACTTGGCTCTCAACTCTTGAATCTATAATCTTATGTCTTGATACAATTATCTTGTTACTAGAATTTGCGATACTTCCCTTTCAAGAACTCATTCGCTTCCTTCTCATCGAACTTGGCTTTTTTGCTATTCCAGTGAAGTGTTTGATTTGGGAATCTACCTGCAATCACACCAAGCAAAATCGTCTCAGTTAATCGGGCAGCATAAGAGAATGGTGCACTAGTTTCCGCTTTGCCCATACATGCATCTACGAACTGATGGTAATGCTTTTTGCTTTCTCCCTCGTAATCCTTCACTGGTTTGCCTAAATTGAAAGATTCAATATCCATCTCCACGTACTTTCCGTCCACGATTTTACGTGGAAGCTGCTGGAAGTGAGGCAAAAGTAATCTCCCCTTGTCTCCCATAAACATCGCTCCCTGATCAGGTAATTCATCACCATTTGGAAGCATCAAATCTGGATGCTCAGAAGGTGCTCCTGGTCCATCGTACCATATCCACTTAAGTTTCACAGCAGTATATTCTGTACCCGGAAATTCGTAAGTCACCATATTGTGCTCTGGAAATCCAAAACCTGTTGATAGACGGCATTCATTGAGAATAGTCTCAGGTACATCAAGCTGAAGCGCATTGTATGGAGTATCAAAAATATGGACTCCCATATCTCCTAGTGTACCACAACCATAATCCATTATTTTTCTCCAGTTTCCTGGGTGATAATAGCCTTCCTTAAATGGTCTTTCAGGAGCAGTCCCCTGCCATAAGTTCCAGTCCAATGTAGCTGGTACAGGATCAGATCCCGTTGGTTCTGGACCATCATACCCCCAATTTTTAGGAGACCAAGCACGAACTGTATGAACTTTACCAATAATCCCAGATTGAATTAATAGCGTGGCAAGCTTATAATCATAGAAAGAATGAACCTGAATTCCCATTTGGGTGACGAGGTTCTTCTTTTCTGCAATTTTCTTCATTTTACGAGCCTCTGACACATGGTGAGTCAATGGCTTTTGACAATAAACAGGCTTGTTCATTTTCATTGCCATCAAGGAAGCAGGTGCATGGGTATGGTCTGGAGTAGACACTACTACTGCGTCGATCTCGTTTTTCATGTCCTTCAGCATGATTCTATAATCAGTATAGATCTTTGCGTTCGGATGTAGTGCATGAGCTTTCGCCAGATTTTCGCTATCCACATCACATAGGAAAGCTACATCTACTAATTCATGGGATGCAATGGCTCCCAAATCAGCCATCCCCATACTTCCAAGACCGATGTGCGCAGTTCTCAAACGCTCTCCAGCTTTCAAATTGGCTAAAAATGACGGTGCTAGAGCGGCAGTCAATAAGCCTAAACCACTCTTCTTGACAAACTCCCTACGGTCTATACTTTCTATATTTTTACTCATGTTTCGGTAAATTTATTACTGGGTTATTTTATAATTCTTTGATACTGATATTTTTAAAACGGACTACATCCCCATGGCCTAAAAAGCCGATATGCCCAGAGCTGCGCTGCAATCCTGGATGATCTTTGTGGTCTTTTGTACCATTTTTGCTCGCTTCCAAATAGTCCCCATCCACTATCGTCTCTCCATTCAGAATAATTTTTATGTGAGGATGATTTACAATTACTTCCTGCGTGTTCCATTCTCCTACAGGCTTCAAAAAACCACGCTTAGCCGCAATTACGCCATATACCGAGCCATGGTACTGGTATTCTTGCAGGTCTGCAAATTTATCCGCGGTATTATCCAGAATCTGCAATTCCTTACCTACGTAGGCAGCATCACCTTCCAAAGGTGCATGGATTCCCAAGCCATTGTTAGCTCCCGGAGTCAATTGAAAATCAAAGCGAAACACAAAATCTCCATATTCCTTTTCAGTGAAGAGATTTCCTCCACCAGTGCCTTTTGGGTCAATGACTATCATACCGTTCTCTGCCCGGTAGGAAGTCTTATTGCCTACCCAGCCGTCAAGATTTTCCCCATTAAAAAGTGAAACAAAGCCTTTATCAGTATTTCTTTTCTGTGAACTGCAGGAAATAAAGGCGGCCGCAAAAGCGAAAATTGCTAGTACAAAGACAGAATTAGATTTGGACATAAGAGGATTTTTGAAGCTAATAGTTTACTCATTCTTTAAAACCAGAGTGCAATTTAACCTTTCACTCCAATTTTCAGCGATTTGACTTAATTAAAATTTTTATTTACACCTATGGGTATTTATTGATTTTTTCGGAAAAGATGCAATAGAAAAGGCTAGTAGTACCCTGCCAGTAAAAAGTATAAAATCCGGAAAGCAGGCCTTTCATTTCTCTAAATCCATGAAAATTTCAGGTCCATAAATTAGTAGACCAAGACACACAAGGATTGAAAGAGATGATTACTTCGTGGTGATTAATCCAAAATTCTCCAATACGATGCTATGATCATGAAAAATTAAACCATAAATAGCTATGGGTGCAACCTAGAGTAAATCGTAGTAATTATTTAACCCCTTGACCCCGATGGGGGGCGAACAACATACTACTCAAATCCATTACTAACTCATTCATCTGACACCTTGCGTCCGGATCATTTCATCTCCTTTTTCGTAAGTTAAACTGCCAGTATATTGAAATCAAATGGAGAAAACAGAGGCAGAAAACTATTTCAAAGGGCGTGGTTCTCAGATCAAACCAGATAATAAATTCCTGAAAAACCGCTACGTAAGCGAGCATATCGAGGGAATTGACGAACCTTTAATTCAATCTCCGCAGACTAAAATTTTTCATGAACATTCGAAGACCATCGTAAATAAGGTAACTAGTCCTGATGTGGGAATGATTTATTCGCTCAATCCTTATCAGGGTTGTGAGCATGGATGTAGCTATTGCTATGCCCGAAATACACATGAATATTATGGTTTCGATGCTGGGTTGGACTTTGAGAGCAAAATCATCGTCAAAGAAAATGCTGCCCAATTACTTGAAAAGCTACTTCTAAGCCCCAAATGGCGACCTGCTCCTATCAGTCTCTCAGGTAATACGGATTGCTATCAACCACTGGAGCGAAAGAAGGAGATGACCCGAAGTTTGTTGAAAGTATTTGCCCGATACCGCCATCCCGTAGGAATGATCACCAAAAATAGTCTAATTCTCAGAGACCTGGATTTGCTAAAGGGTCTAGCGGAAGACAGGTTAATCAAGGTCTATATCTCTATCACTACACTTGATGAAAATGTGAGGCGGGCGATGGAACCACGAACTGCCAGCGCAGCAAAGCGCCTCCAAACTATTGAGGAGCTTTCAAAAGCTGGAGTTCCTGTTGGGGTCATGTGCGCTCCAATTATTCCAGGGCTTACAGATCATGAGGTCCCAGCCATTCTCAAAGCTGCTGCCGAGCATGGCGCTCTTATGGCAGGAATGACAATGGTCAGACTGAATGGAAGTGTGGGGCAGATCTTTGAAGACTGGATCTACAAAAACTTCCCAGATAGAGCTCCAAAAGTCATCGCTCAAATAAAATCCGTGCATGGCGGTCAGCTGAATGACTCGGATTTCGGAAGGAGGATGCGGGGAGAAGGAAAAGTCGCCGAGATGATCAATCAACTGTTTATGACCTCCCAACGAAAATATTTCGCGGGCAGAACTATGCCTGAATTTGATCTAAGCAAGTTCAGACGGGGCGGGAATTTGAATTTGTTTTAGAAAAGATAAGTACAAAGTATTATGTACAAGGTACCAAGTAGTCTTAAAGCTCCTTCTTCTGTCCCCTTAAAAAAGGGGAGTTGGCTCAGAAGTACCTATAAACTTAAATTTCAAAGGTGACAAATTTCAGTAGATCTGATTGAAGTTCAATTGAGGCAATTCCCCCTTTACAAAGGGGGAAAGGGGGATTTATAATTAAAAGATTTATAAATTCATTAATGCATTTTTTACCCTATAACAAATCTCTAAAAGAGTTTTCCCGCGAGCTTAGAGCACATAGCACACTCTCTGAAGTTTTACTGTGGCAAAAATTGAAAGCAAGCCAATTCCGGGGATACAGTTTTAATAGACAAAAGCCATTAGATAATTACATTGTAGATTTTTATTGTAAAAAATTGAATCTGGTTATTGAAATTGACGGAGATTCACACTTCAGTGAAAAAGCATTAATAGAAGATCAAAAGCGCCAGAAAATTTTAGAAGATTTTGATATAAATTTCTTAAGGTTTATAGATATAGATGTTAAAAAAAATATGGGATTTGTATTGAATGAATTAAACTATTATGTGGATGAATGGGAAGATAAAAATGGAATTTCAAGAAGTTTTTTTCAGTAGTAAATCCCCCTTGCCCCCTTAATAAGGGGGAGTCACCTCAACTGAACCTCAATGCTAAACTTCAAAATTGATTCATTAAGAAGTTGATGACAAAAGTTACGTTGAGC
This sequence comes from Algoriphagus winogradskyi, assembly GCF_900182815.1. Taxonomy (GTDB): domain Bacteria; phylum Bacteroidota; class Bacteroidia; order Cytophagales; family Cyclobacteriaceae; genus Algoriphagus; species Algoriphagus winogradskyi. The sequence goes on from NZ_FXUA01000003.1 coordinate 502,023, forward strand.
CTATTCCCCCTATACAAAGGGGGTTAGGGGGATTTCAATCAGACATCCGACATCAAAAACCCCAAATCGAATCACTCGCTCTTAAGCACTTTGGAAGGATTAGTTTGCGAAGCTATATAAGAATGAATTCCGACTATAAGCAAGCAAATCGCCATCACTCCTAAGCCTGCAGCAACAAATAACAGATAAGGCATATCTACCCGGGTATTGAATCCTTTTAGCCAATCCTTGAGGAAATAATATGCAGGGAATATTGCAATTAGGAATGAAACTCCCACTAAGCTCATATACTCTCTTGAAATCAGGAAAAGAATCTGCTGTAGAGTAGCTCCCAATACTTTTCTTATGCTAATCTCTTTAGTACGCTGAGCAATGGTAAAACTGGAAAGTCCAAATAATCCCAGGCAGGAAATCAAAATCGCTAAACAACAAGCAAAACCCAGTACATTTTTGATTTTTACATCTTCCTGATAAAACCTATCGATTTGAGCATCGAGAAAGTTAAACGAGGCAGTTTCGTATGGATAGACTTCCAAATAGATCTGCTCCAATCTCTCCTTAGCAATCGCCAGATTTTGGTCTGAATTCAGCTTCACGTTCACTGACTGAAAATATTCTGGATTGTAGGTAAACAATAAGGGACGAATTTCTTCACGCAAAGTCCTTGAATGAAAATCTGCAACCACACCAATAATCTTCACTTTCTCTTGGCTATAGGTGACTTCTGAACCTACGGCAGCCTCCGCAGTTCCAAACCCTGCTTCTTTGACAAACTGCTCATTTACCAATATCTCATCCACTCTGTCTATTGCATCAGTACCAGCCAGCAGAGGAATTCCATTTACTTTCACAAAAGAGGAATCCACATTCATCACCTGAATGTACATCTCTTTTTCTGTGGTGTCCACAGGTACTTTGACATCCGAAGTCCAAAGGCTCGTAGACGATACAAGGCTACCGCTTAGACTTGCACCCTTCACGATTGCTTCCTGATTGAAGCGATCCTGGAGTTGCAGCATTTTATCCGGATCGGACATAAATGGCAGTCTGGCGTACATCACAGCTTCCTTATCGAATCCCAGTGGCTGGCTAGTCAAAAAATTGAGTTGGTAGTTCAATACCATCACTAGAATAATGAAAGCAATGGAAGATGATAATTGAATGACGGTAAGATTTTTTCTCAAAAACACCCCCAAAGAGAACTTTCCACTTCTGACCACTTCCCCTTTCAAGGCGCGCTGAGGATCATAGTTGGACAGGATCAAAGCAGGATAAATCCCCGTGATCAGCGTTAATAGTAGTGGGAATGCTGCATAAAACAGCATGTTTGGAAGTGAGAAGTATTCAATCCTGAAATCCCTCGGTAAGTAAGTTGAAAACAGCAATTTCAGCCCTTCTACTATGCCTAGAGCTAGTATAGTGCTAATCAAAATAATCATAAATGTCTCTGCGAGAAACTGGGAAATTAATTGAAATCGCGTTCCTCCAATCGTCTTCCGTATGCCAACTTCCTTAGATCGGCTGATCGCTTGAGCTGTTTCCAAATTCACAAAATTCAAGGTAGCCAGCACCAGAATAATCATACCTATAAAAATTAAGCCATTTAGGAATGTTTTGGAAACGTGAGTACTTCCATAATTTGGCTGAAAATGCATCTCTGAAAGTGGTTCAGTGAAAAAGCTCGTGGCGTATTTACCATCTTCTTCGGATTCCATGTTTTTTTCTATCAATGGCTGAAAAGCTGCATCCACAGATTCAGGGGACACTTCAGGAGCGAGTTTGACAAAAAGCTGACTGCTCGAATTCACCGAAGTCCAGTCATGTAGCCCATACCATTCGATTTGCTCTTGCGTTCTTATGGTGCTGTAAGAAATAAAATCATTGAAGATAAAGTCCGTATTGTCTGTATAACTAGCCACAACTCCTGTGACTTTTGCATAGATGGAATCCGAATCCACAAACATCAATTCCTGACCTAATACATCTGAAGCTACCGAACCGGGAAAGTATTTATGCATACTTTCTTCTGAGATCACCAAAGATTCTGGCTGTAAAAGTGCCGTTTCAGGATTCCCCGCTAGCCATTTCCTTGGGAAAATTTTAAAGAAGCCAGGATCAGCAAATGTGACTTCACTAGACCTTCCAAATACTTTATTTGTATTTGGCAAAGCCACTAAAACCTCATACATGGTGTAGAGCCGGCCTTTTTCCTCAATTCCAGAAATTTCTCCTTTAATCGCTTCTCCCAGTGGACCTGGAGTCCCCGAATTAGGAAAACTCCCTCCATCTCCCCAATCAGTAAGGGTATTAATTCGGAAAATCCTATCCTTATCAACATGGAACTGATCAAAACTATAGGAATGCGTCACCACATTGAAAATCAAAAAGCAGATCGCAATGCCAATCGACAAACCCAAAATATGGATTGTTGCTCTTAGCTTATTTCTACGGAGATTTCTCCAGGCGATTTTGAAGTAGTTTTTTAGCATTTATTATAGGATTGAAAAATTTGAATATTGGAAAATTGGAAGATTTTAAATTTTAGATTTTAGATTCATAATAAAATTGATTTTCAACTATATACCCCCTACACTAAAACCCTGATTCTAAAAACTTACCACTTTTTAGTTTCTACATTTTACTTTTTACTTTTCACTTTTTACTTCATACTTCGTACTTCCCCCCCCCTATTCATCTTTCAATGTCTTCACCGGATTCATCTGAGTAGCGCGATACGACTGAGCAGATACAATCAGTAATGTAAATAGTATTCCAGCAATGCCCAAAACCGTAAAATTAAGCCAGGAAGGCCAAGATTTTATGGCAAACTGAGCTATCCAAGTTTGCATCAAATACAGACTCAGTGGCAAGCCTACCAGTACTCCAGCAATCGTAATGATCAGAAATTCTTTATTAAACATCCACGAAATACTCCAGCTAGAAGCTCCTAGTACTTTCCGAATTCCTATCTCTTTAGTACGACCTGCTATACTCAAAGCAGCCATGGCAAACAATCCCATTGCAGCTATTAGAATAGCTATACAAGCCGCCAAAAACACCATTTTGCCTAAGCGTTCATCTGCAACGTATTGCTTTTGAACTGTCTCATCCAAGAAACTGAAACTAAACGCTTCCAAAGGAAACACTTGCTCCCATTCATTTTCCAGCATGATTCTGAATGATTCAAAGTCAGAACCATGCCCTTTCACCATCACCTTAGGGTTTGTAGCAGAGTGAATCATCAGCATATTGATACCACTGAATATAGTCTCTGGGCTTTTCGCAAGAATAATGGGTTCAATATCTTTATAAAGTGAGTTGTGGTTGAAGTCCTTCACTACACCTACGATTTCATGATTACCGATTCTCTTGCTTGGCAGCAGTTCTCCCAATGGATCATCCCAATTCATGGCTTTGGCAAAAGTTTCGTTGATCAACACGGCACTGCTATCGGACCCTGGTGTTGGATTCAAATCGCGTCCTTTTACTATCTCAAGGCCCAAAGTTTTTACATATTCACCGCCCACAAAGTTTAATCGAAAATTAAATTGCTCGTCTTCAGGCGTGGGAAAACCTCCGTCCCAAAATGCATCGTCTCCATAAGTGGCGATTGTAATTCCTGCGGATTGGACTTCTGATCTTTTCTGCAATGCTTGTCTGTACAGTTCGGCTTGCGAAAAACCTTCGTTGATCGACTTTACAAAGCTGGTACTCGGCACCTCTGGAATATCGACTAACACCACCATATTTTGATCGAAGCCTAAATCATAATCTCGTATAGCCTCCATCTGATTCACCATAATCAGCGTTGAGGCGATCATTAAGAACGAAATAAAGAATTGAAAAGCCACCAGTCCTTTTCTTAGGGCTTGCTTCCCAAAACGTATAGAGAGATTCCCTTTCAGTACTTTGATGGGCTTCAAACTGGACATGAAAAACGCAGGATAGGCTCCAGCCATCGCAGTAATCAAAATCACCAACCCTACTAAAATCAGGATTTGAACAGGTCCATAGACCAATGACAATTCCTTTTCAAACAAATCATTAAACGTCGGAATTAAAGTTTCTGCCAGAATCAACCCTAAGATCAATGCTGCAAGTGTAGTCAAAAATGCCTCAGTCAAAAACTGGAAAACGAGCTGTCCAAAGTCTGCCCCCATAGTTTTACGTACGCCGACTTCCTTCGCACGAGTGGTAGAGCGCCCGATAGCCATGGTGGTAAAATTGATACAGGCAATCAACAATATTAAGAAGGCAATTCCAGCTAGAATCCATAGTAATGTCGGTCTGGTAGCTTCTATCATACCATAATTCGAACTTTCAGTTAGATGCATCTCCGAAATAGGCTGCAGCGTGAATACGTATTCACCTTCTACATATTCCTCTCCCAGTACTTTCTTCATCATCGCCTCGACACCGGCTTCTACAGACTCCTTTGTTTGCCCTGCATTGAGCTTCAAATAGGTATCGCCATAAACATTGAACCAGGAGTTTTGACTATCCTCATCTACACTAAAATCCAGGTTTTGATCGTTTATCAGCATCTCGAACTGGATACTGGAATTTGTTGGCAAATCTTTCAAAAGTCCAGTTACTTGGTACTCTTCAAAGTTGTCTCCCATTCTCATCCGAATGGATTTACCGATTGGATTGTCATCTCCAAAGTATTTTTTGGAAACCTCCTCCGTGATGACTACTCCAAACTTATCCTGCAATACTTGCTCTTTGGTCCCCTGAAGTAATGGAAAACTAAAAATCTCCAAAAAATCTGCTCCCACCATCAAAAAGCTTTGGTTCTGTGTGGTTTCATCATCTAGGTAAGCCTGAGCTGAGCCCCCTATCATACGGGTGGTATATTGTACCTGAGAAAACTCACTCTCAAAAGTTGGCGCTGCGATAATAGGTGTAGAAAACGAGGTTAAATCCCCTCCTTCTTCTACCTGATGTCTTTCTATCCTGAATATCTGCTCACTTTCTTGGTGAAAAGTATCAAAACCGCTTTCAAACTGAACAAAAAAGAAAATCAAAATACTTACCCCAAGACCTAAAGAAAGCCCAATCAAATTGATCCCGGTGTGCAGCTTGTTTTTAGAAAGGTTACGGATTGCGATTTTAAAATAGTTCTTCCACATAGGAAATAGTGTTAGGTTTTAATCTTGGAGGAGACCTTTGTCCTGGACTTACTTCATCAATCTACTGAACATAGAATTCCTTATCCCTGCTATCAAATATCTGTGCCAGTAAAAAACAGTTGAAACAGCCCGAAATTGACACATAAAGCGTGTTTTCAAAAAATCAATCGGACATTTTTGTCCGCTCGTGGGCAAAGTACACTTTATATAGATTGGCAAACCAGACACTGGGCCACGTATTTTTAGGAATATCAGCCTCATCACCTCTTGAAATAAAAAATGGGCGTTATGAATCAGAAATTACCGAATTGCCCCGCCCTTAGTAAGGCATTAGTCGGCAAGATTTTTAATTTTACTTTTCATCACTTTTCCATAGCCTCTACCCATGTCAAAAACTGACAAGAACAGCCCAAATAAAAAACTCAACCTCACCCAAGATAGACGCGCATTTTTGCAGAAAAGCTCACTTGCTGCTTTGTCCGCTATGCTTGGGACAGACATAGTCCATGGGTTATCTATGCCAAAGGACTACATACCTATTGCCCTTCAGGCGGATTTTGATCCTATGAAAGGAAAGAGTGATGGCATGATCATACGCAATGAAAAACCTTGGAATGTAGAGCCAGCTCCTCATCTTTTGAATGATGCAGTCACTCCTTTCGCCAGTATTTTCATTAGAAATAATGGGCTGATTCCAGAAGATGTCGATGCAGCAAGTTGGACGCTTACCATAGGAGGAGAATCGGTGGTAAAGGAAAAAACCTACACGCTCGACGAGCTTAAAAAGAAATTCAAATCCTACACTTACCAGCTCACACTTGAATGTGGTGGAAACGGTCGAGCAGGTTTTTACCCTCCAGCATCTGGAAATCAATGGGAAGAAGGAGCTGTATATTGCTCCGCATGGACAGGAGTAAGGCTGAAAGACGTGTTGGCGGATGTAGGCCTCAAGTCAGATGCGGTTTATGTCGGTTATTATGGAAAGGATAAACACCTTAATGGCGATCCAAACAAGGTGGTGATCTCCCGCGGTGCTCCGATGTCCAAAGCTTTGCAGGATGAAACGCTCCTGGCTTGGGCATTAAACGGAAAAGATATTCCTCTCCAACATGGCTATCCACTTCGCTTGGTTTGTGGAGGTTGGCCAGCATCTGTTTCAGGAAAATGGCTGCATAAACTGGTGGTAAGAAATCAGGTACATGATGGTGAGAAAATGATGGGTGATTCTTATAGAGTACCCAAATATCCTGTAGCTCCGGGACAGGAAGTTCCTGATGAGGACATGAAAATCATAGAATCCATGCCCGTAAAGTCCATCATTACCTATCCAAAATCGGGGGCAATGTTTGACACTTCAAAGAAGCTCATGGTTCAGGGACATGCCTGGGCGGGCGAGCAAGAAGTAAGTGCGATGGAGGTAAGCACAGATTTCGGTGCAACTTGGAAAAAATGCACTTTGAAAAAACCAGTCAACAGACTCGCTTGGCAGCAATGGTCCATAGAATTAAGCTTTCCACAAACTGGCTATTACGAGATCTGGGCAAAAGCAACTGACGATCAAGGAATCTCCCAGCCTATGGTGATTCCTGGATGGAATCCTAAAGGCTACCTAAATAATGCCTGTCATAGAATTGCAGTAAAAGTTAGCTAAGGCCATGAAAAACGTACCTGAAAATAAGATTTCAAATTCTACTCAGGAGAAGGAAAAGCTTTTCAATGGACTGATCAAATCCGTAGCTGGTTTGGTGGGTGTGGTCATCATACTCGTGGGGCTGGTTTTATCAGTCCTATTTCAACCTGAAATTTCTGCAAGACTTAACTCTTTGACTTCCGAAACTTCCGAAGAAAATCCAGCGCCATTAACGGATTTTTCTACTGAACTAGTGGATGGAAAGGATGTGGAAACTGGCTTACTAGCGGGAGATGGATTGGAGCTAGTGAAAGCGAATTGCACTGCATGTCACTCCAGTGCCCTGATTCTCCAGAATCGCTTTACCCGTGAAGGTTGGCATTCAAAGATTGAATGGATGCAGGAGACTCAAGGATTATGGGATCTTGGCGGAAATGAGGCTATGATTTTAGATTATCTGGCCGCAAACTATGCTCCGGAAGCTCCGAAGGGGAGACGAGTTCCACTGACTGGTATAGAATGGTATGAGTTAAAGGATTGAAATTACAAGTTCAACTTCCCTTGAATTTTTTCTATCCAAGTATCCCTGTTATCTACCACAAAATTATATTCACTGCCATCAATGGTGATAATGTGCAAGCCATTGTCAATCAATTTCGCCGTTTTTCTCTCCTGGATATCCCTAATAGCCTCATATGGAATATCTGTTTGCCCAGTGCGGATATTGAGTTTATGGGATTTAAAAATCAACTTCTCATTCGTCAGGAAAAGCTTTCCTCCTACGGCTTCTTTTCCACGAAATAAATTTGCCGGACCTAGAGATTCAATTTCCTCATTAAGATCCAAGTCAGGGTTAATATTATTCCCAAGGCTAACTGCAAATTTCCCAAAAAGATAAGGAAATACTAAAGTCATAAATGCTCCAAAAAACACACTTTGAAACAGGATACTTTTCAAACTCAAGGCTTCTCTATCCAGGAAAAACTGGGTTAAAAAAAGGAGCAGACCAAAAGCACCACCGTTAATCGCAAATTGGACCAGTCTCTTATTCCAACTCATTTGGAGAAATTCAGTTTTCATCTATTATCAATTATTATTTAGTCTTCAATTGTTCACAACTCTCTTTTTCAATCGTGTAGGAAAGAAAAATAATCTTCCAAGCTTCTTCCTTCTTGATCAAGGTAAAGACATCCACACCGCAATGCGAGAACTCTCCGTTCAGCCTAAACTCATAGGGAACCCAAGCCATGGCCATGCCTTTATGAATTTTCACATCCATGCTCAAGGGCGTTTCCAGATAGGAATTCTGAGAAATAAGAGTCTTCAAATCATCACTAAATGACCTCATGCGCTGTCTGGCTGGACTTACGGTATTATTAACCGTCCAGATTTGCCCTTCCATCGAAGCTACTTGTTTTAACAAAACGGTATCCTGCTTTTCTAAGGCCTCAAAAAACTGATTGACCACAGCGGTTACAGCTGCTACTTCTGTCTTTTCTATCTCCTGTGAAAAGCAATCAAAACACAGCGTCAGCGCGAGAATTAGGACAAGTTTTTTCATGGATTTCAGTTTTACCCAACTAAGATAATTAATCTTGACTCATACAACAGTCCTTAAACTTCTTTTTACTACCACAGGGACAAGGATCATTTCTCCCGATCGTTCTTTTCAAGGTATTATCACCATTCTGACTAGTTGCTAAATCGGTTTGAAAAACTTCAGATAGAACCTCATATAATTCAGGATGTTTTTCTTTGAAAAGCTTGGGTCGCTCAAAAAAGTACTCGCTTGCAACAGCCAGAAACTCCTGCTTATTTGTTGCTCCGTAGATATTGATATCGCTTCTTCCAGACAGCATTTCCTTCGTATTCTCAGAGATCAAATGCAGCCAAGGCAACACGGCCTGATTCTTCATAATTATCGTTGGGATACCATCGATATCTCCATCCTGCTTATCAAACAAATGCACAAATTCATGAATTCCTACATTCATTTTATCACTGGCATTCTCAAACCCCTGATGTAATGCAGGCTTGGAAAAAATCACCACATGGTGCATCACACCACCACTTCCCACCATACCTGAAATATTCCTTTCCTGCTCGCTAAAATCATATTTCTCCGTAAATAAATCCGGATATAAGAGCACCTCGTGCAAAGTGCTGTATTCCCAATCGGGAAACGCGAATACCGGGATAACAGCACTGCTGGCCACTAAAAGCCGATCTTCATCATCCACCGTAGTTTTGATACCGGTGATCCTCACTCGTTTTAAAAAACGTAAAATATCGGCTTCAAAAATAGCTTTATCCTCGTCGTCCAGTGAAGCGTAAAAATTCACTTCCTGAAGGAGATAAAGTCTCCATTTCTCAGGAAATACTTCCGGCGCATCATATCCACTTTTTATTTTCTTTGGCCGAAAAAGCAAATACAAAATTAGAGCGATGAATAACCCGACTAAAATTTTGGTGAACAAGAGAGTATGGTTTTGAATTATTAACGTATAAGTTTCTTACTAATTCATCTTCACGAGATGCACGGCATGCCCACCTCCTGCAGCTAGTTTCACTTCGAGCTTACTTTCTGAATCAACTTCCAAATTCTTAATGGTATACGATTCCTTATTTTCCAGAAAATGGGAGTCAGCTGCATCTTCATAAAGTGTAGCCTTATACTTCCCTCCCTCTGGCAAAAAACCGAAATCCAAAGTAAGCGTTCTAGCTTCTCTATTGGTAAGTGACCCTATAAACCAATCATCTCCTGACTGTCGAATTATACTCACATACTCGTCCAATTTCGCATCCAAGACTTTGAAACTATCGTATTGACCAGGCATTCTTCGTATGATTTCAAAGAGATCATCCTTCTTCTTATATTCTTCGGGACTATCGGGCAGCACAGCCCATCCGGTGTAAATTGTAATTAATTTGGCGACTTCAGCTACCACTGTACCTGGAATTTCTTCAAAAACTTTTGAACGCCCGATATGCGCAGAATTCAAACTAAACCAACCATTGCAAAGATCCAAAGGACCTGCAATCATGTTGATCAACGGTTGATTAACCGCCGTTTCAGGAAAATAGGATCGTTTGGCATCTGACTGAGAATGTCCAAACTCCTTGGTGACAAGATTTGGGTAGGTCCTTCGATCTCCGCTTGGAGCGATTGGACTGTCATGGAAATCCACCATGAGCTTATACTTGGCACACAATTCTACCACCTTTCGAGTTTGCTCCACTTTATCTTCTGGTGTACCTTTCATAAATCCATATTTCACACCCTTAGCCCCCCAATCCGAAAACTGTTTCAGGACTCTTTCCAATCCAAATTTCTTAGCACCAATATCATTAAGATATAGGATGATCCCTATATTTTTGGCCTTTGCATATTCCATGCATTCTACGATGTCAATCCCCTCCTTTGATGTCGTCGGATCGGATGCATCACTGAACTCAGAACCATACCAATCTGCATCTATAAGCATGTATTGAACATTGTTTTCAGATGCGAATTCAATCATTCTTTTGTGAGATTCTGTATTTGGACCATATACAAAACCATCTTCAGCCGTGTATCCCCAGACTCGCCAATCCCACATCGACCTACCCGGCTTTATCCATGAAGTATCTTCGATTTTATTCGGTTCATTTAGATTTACCAACAAGTCAGACTCCACTAAATCACCTACTCTTTCACCTAGCATAAATGCCCTCCACGAAGTGCTGAAGGCATTGGATTGGCTGGAATAGGATGTGTTGAATTGTAAGGAATTGGTATTGGAAGAGGCGTTGATGGAAAATGGAGCCAAATCCAAAATAGCTCCCTCATGAATAGCAAGAAAACTGTCTGAGCTAAACTGCATCACAAAGGGTGGCTCCACTTTCTCCATACGTTTCGCTGAACGACGTATCGGTCCTAGGTTGTGATGCTCATGATTGTAAGCCCAATAGTCAAAATCACGCTGGAAATTGAGTTCTGTCAATTCCTTTTCGACTTGTAAACTATCACCTATAGCATCCTTTGAAAAGACATACTGGTAAGCAAAACCTTTGTCGTAAATTCTAACTACGAGTTCATAAAAATATTGAGGTTGATCCAGCTTACTTACTTTTACCTGATATTCATTGTAATGATTTCTCACCAATTTCTGCTTGCCGTTGACCGTTTCCCAAGTTTCATCAAATTCATCACTGGATAGTTCAGAAATAACTACATCTCGAGTAAAATCAATACCATTTACCATCAACCCTAATGTGGACTCCTTGAGTAAAGTATCTCCTTTGAAAACCGCTAGGAATGAACTTTCATTTGAGGCATTAAGTAGGCTGATTCTCAAATCATCATTCGGTGATCGAAAATCCAGGAATTCATCAGAAGTGCAGGAAGATAAGAAAACAGCTGCCGCTATCAGCAGGCTAGGTATAAGTTTCATAAATAGATTGGCCGGTTAGGGAAATTCATCTTTCAGCAAATAGTAGCAGAAAGTCTAAAGGATAAACATACAAAATCTTAAAATCAACAGCGGCTAAGGTTTTATCAAAAGCAACTTGTCCTTTATAAAAAACATATGGTTTCTTAGCTACAACAGCACTGGATTTCAGCCAGTTGATCTGTAGTTTTATTTCAATAAAAAAGAATGAAATTCCTCGCCGTTGCCGGATCAACAGTTTTCTTTTCGCACCTGATCCTATTTACATTCCAACACATTCTTGAGTTAATGTTATTTTCCTTTACAGGTAGATTAGGATAAAAATATCTTAAACAGTTGTTAGGCAAAAACCTGAATAATTCACTGGTACACCTTATCAGTTTAAAGAATTAATAGAGCCTTATTGGTTTTATATTAACACCAAACTCCTTAGCTACTTAAAGACCTTAAAATTGAAAACCAATTTCTTGGTTTGTATCAGAGTCCGCCAGTCGATAAAAAATAGGCAAAAAAGCAGGAAAAAGGCTAATAATAGACTTGCCAATGATTTCCAAGAAACCGCATTATCGATTATTGCCTGGACATTTTCTGCAGCATAGGCACCCAAAAACAAGGCAAGCGTATCGCTAGTAAATTTACCTATCAGGAAAGCAGGAATAATATACTTGGGTTGGATTTTTGAAATCCCTCCACCCAGAAATAGCGGAGTGGTGGGAAGTGGCAACAAGGAATAAACAAGCACCAACAGTTGTCCCTTCCACACATTCTCTTTCATTTTTTCCCCAAGAAACTGAATGTCATTATTCTTAGACTCTTTCAGGTATTTCTTGGCAAGAAATGGGGTATAGAGCAGAAGAATATACCTGCCTAAAACAGATCCCACCACACCTATCACCACTACCAACCAGATATTGAGCTTAAATATGATTTGGAGGAAAACCATAATCGTAAATGCCGGCAGAAACGGAAAAGGGACGATATCAAATAAAAGTGCACCTATAAATACCAAAAGATATTGCCACCACATGCTTTATGAGTTTTGATTTATTAGTAATTACATATCTGCAATGATGCCAGTAGCAGTAACATCTTCGTTTGCTGGCCTGAAGACCGATGACTGAAGCTGCCCCAATGCATGCTTTAACTTCCCCTTTTATTGCTTTGAGTTCCCTACTGGCAGGGAAGAAGGTCGATATATAATAAACAATCTATATGTTATGTTTTGCTGGGAATTTACGGAATTCTAAAATAGCAAGGCCAAGTAGACTAATTGAGCTTAGGTCCGCTATCCAGATCTACATATTCTAAAAAACCGGATTTGATACGACATTAGTAATTCAACTTCCGTTCTTTTAAAAGCTCTTTTAAAGCTTTATCATTTTTAGAATTATTGAATAGCTTGAATGCAAAAATCAGCGGGATTAAAGTGAATAACCCTATGGTGTTTTTCCAGATGCTAAAAATTATCACCCCAATCATAACCCCAATAAAAAGCGCATTTATCAAGGAATTCGTTTTCGTTTTTTTAGCCTTGTCTAGCAGTTCCTGATCTGTTAATGCAGATAGTTCTTCTTTTGTCATTTGGTTGTTTTCTGATTATGGTTAGAAAAATAAGACTTATGCGTGGTAACCCAAGAGCAAATTTCAATAGATAAAGTTCTATTACCTAAACTGCATAGGTTTCAGATTATCACGAGCACTTTCCGCAATTTCCGCAATTCTCTTTTGCCTTGTTTCTGGTCTTTTGGCAGAAAGCACCCAATGAAGCAATATCTTCTTATTGGATTTACTAAGACTATCGAAGTACTCAAAGGCACCTTTGTGATTCGCTAGTTCTTTCTTTAAATCTTCCGGAATTACCAAAGCTTCAATTTCATCCAAAATTTCCCAAGACCCATTTTCTTTGGCAACTTCAATACTTTTATAGCCTGCTTCCGTCATACGTCCTTGATCAATTAAAGCTTTTACTTTATCCTTATTTATCCTGGACCAATTACTTTTTGCTTTTCGCTTGCTGAAATACTGCATGAATTTCTCACTGTCAATTGGCCTTCTGGTGCTATCAATCCAACCAAAACTAAGCGCCTCATCAACTGCCTCACTCCAACTTAGGGTAGTAACTTCTGATGATGCTTTATAATAAACAAGCCAAACAGACTGCTGTGACTGATGATTTTTCAATAACCATTCACGCCAATCTGTTCGGCTTGTGGGACTGTATGTTTCTGGGTCCTTGTTAGGCATTATGTTTTCAATTGTCTAAGGATTGGGTATTTGAGGTGACCTAAAAGATATTTTAAAATTTAAAGATTATTTTGGCCAATAAATTCTGCGAATCCTCATATTCACAGCCACTTAATATTGGATCAAATTTAATAAGGATAGTTTTTCCTCTATTTCAATATTCTTTAATCCAAGGTTCTTTGCTATAAAGTCAGAGAAGAATATTTTATAACCGTCATTAAGAACAATTTCCGTGTAATTGTAAAAAAAGGTTGGTAGAGCATACGTCATATTTTCCTCGTCCCATTGTCCCTTATACCTAATGATTTTATTTATGTCTTTAAATCGAAATTCTTTTTCAAGCTTACCATTATGCTCAATTCTAATTGTCTGCTGTGAATGGTTTACTATTATTTTTTTCCTTCTGTCATTCAGTTTGTATTGAAAATGTAAAACCAATTGAGGTAGCGCGAATAATAGAAAACCAAACCCTAAAAAAAGTCCAATACCTTCTTTAGTTGCGAGAAAGTAAATAAATCCACTAAGTGTCCCAATGTGAAAAATAATTGATTTTCTAAAAACTCTCCATTCGTTTTTTGGGTCAAAATCAAATTCTATTTTAAAGTCTTGCCCCATGTTTTAATCGATTCTGTGTTTTTTCAAAGTGGGAGTTAACGACCCTGGCTTAGCAAGCTCTGATAAAACTAATGTATCTGCCGGTACTCCCAAAGTATCCAAGTAGCACAGTGCACATAAAGATGATAAATCCTTTGAGCTGAGGTTAGTAGAACGTACCAATTTTTACCAACCGCAGATTCTTGGTGAAGTTCGCACTGAAATCTAAAAAGTGGCAGTTGGCGCATTCCCCCTCAGCGATTGTTAGCAAATGTATTATGTCGGACGTTTTCTTTCCCGAATTGCGATTGCAATGAGTGTAAAGACAGTAGCGACCAATGGTATTAGGCCGAATGCTCTGTTCATTTCTCCCTTCGCTCCTTTCTCAAAAATCCCCAATATCATGGGTTCGCTACCAATCGCAACAGGCCCAAGTTCGTAAATTGCAATGTAGACGAGCATTCCAATTAACATGGTGTTCGTCGTTGTTAAATGTTTTCTAAAGAATAGGCTGAGTAGGATCCCAATAGTTAACTGGATTAAAAGAAATATTCCAAGTAAAAAAGGAGCCATACCTACTTCTCCACCTGGCAAGTTGGTCGTTCCAATCCAAATCATGAAGAATACAATTGTTAAGCCTGCTTGATGAAAAAGGTATTTTATCATGAGTTCAGTTCTCTGTGCAAGGAATGTTTGCTAACTGTTCGCTTATGGTGCGTATCCCGCAGGGTATGCACTATAACCGTTGTGGCTAGATTTTTATTTTTAAATACTCTCCTATTTCAGAGAATCTATATTTCAATTCAATTATTGGTGTTAATGGTTTCATCACATGAGGTAGCCGGCATTCTTCTATTATTTCAATGGAGTTCGGATAAAGGGCAAATTGATTAAGATTAAAGGTGTTGTCGCACTCATTATAATATTCAATCGCAGAATCATATTCATCTTGAGTTAATCCCCAATCAGAGTCGTTAAGAACATCTTTAAGTTCAAGGCTTGCTTCATTATACTGCTCCTTCTTGTCTTTGAAAACCATTTCCCTGAATAACCCTGTAGTGTCAACAATCGAGTTAATATCAAGCCATTTTCCCGTTTGGGTCGAATAATTGAAATAATCTGTCCAACTAGTGCAATACGCTCCACAACCTTCGGCACTTACGTTGATTGATAGAATTCCATTTTGATTGTAAGTAACTTGAAAGCCAAGAAAAACAATTTGGTCTCCTGCCCATCTTGTCAGAGTCGAATCAAGATTGTCCGTTGGATATTCGTTGTCTGTAAAGCGATTCTTTAGGTCGGTATTTATCAATGAGTCTACTTTCTTATTACCTGAACTAATAATTGGAAAATTCATCTTGTCAGATTGAATATCCTTAAATCGCTCACTTTTCTCAAGTCGAAATGTGTCGATTTGAACGCTTTGTCCAAAGGCAATTGTTCCTATGAACAACAATATTATCGTTAGGATTCTCTTCATTTTCTTATGGAACAAAATGGTGCGGGTATTCATTTTTTTTATGCACGCCAACGTTTGGCTATGAGCAGTAGCGTCTCACGGGCGCTATTGCTTATAGGTTTTGTGCAACGTATTTTTTTGCTTCTTTTAATCCTTTCTCATATTCTTTACCGTCACGATTTTCGTCTATTACAGTAATCCTCAAGTCAATTAATTCACCGTTATCCTTTAAAAAGAAAAATTTATAGTCTACCACTCCTGTTAAAATCATTGATACAAGAACTCCTTTCTCGTCAGTGGGAGAGATGTTAGGGTATTCATTAAATGCGATTACTTTTTTAAAATCATTGGTATTTGCTTGGTAGATGTATAGGTTATATGTTTCATTTGCTCTCGCACCACTCCCTTGGTAAATGAGAATATCGTTGAATCCGTCAGAGTTCATGTCTTCAAACCGATTTTCAAAATACCCGTTGTAAATAGAAATAGAATCTTTTATGATCTCTTGTCCGTTCCGGAATAAGATTATTTCAGTATTCGGTCTCGCCACGTCCATCTCATAATCCGAAAATACTTTAAGCTCAAATTGCGTTTCGCTCATCGTCCACTTAACTACGTTAATATCCTTTTGTGCATAGCAAGCAACACCTATTAAAATAAGAATTAATGACATAGATATTTTTTTGGTCATATGCCCCAACGCTCTGCTTATGCGTATTGTCCTGAAGGGAATTGCGTATTGGTCTTCTTGCCCCATGATTCTCATTTCATCTCTATTCTTTTTGGAGTCACTGCTCCATCGGCAGAACGAAAATCGAATGTTACCAGATTTTCATTTTTTTCAATGTTTTCGAATAAATCTGTCAATCTCAAAACTTGATTCTCACTTATAGAATTATCAATTTGTTTAGGTGCAAATTCAAGTATATTTTTTTTATCTGTCAAATGATCTAATAAAACTAAAGAAGTGAATGTACTGTCGGAAAAATAAAGCAAGTAGTCTTTCTCTATGTCGCCCCAAACAAATTGCTCATGAGGGATTCTCTTTATTTCCTTTCCTATTTCTTTGTTTATAAAAACCATATCTGGTGATGCACAACATCCACTAATCCATTCGTACTGAAACAAGAGGTAGTTTTTGTACTCTTTCAAAAAACCAAGGCCTGCTCTTTGACAACCATATACCGTTTCATTTTCACAAGATTTGAGAATCACTTTTTCCTTATTCTCAAATGTCAACCAAGAAGAATCACAGTTCCATTGCCAATAAAGTCGAGAGCCATTTTGAAAATTTTGAATTTCACATTTATATCGGTTCTCTTCCACAATTTCCATACTGTCACAAGCGCACTCTAACTGTTGCGAAAACATTTGGAAGCTTGTTAGAAATAAAGCCAAAATAAAGATTGTCCTTTTCATTTTAATGTTTGGCAACGGTTTGAATAAAGCTAGTTCGGTTTTCCGATATTTTGAAGGTACCGAAATTTACTTCTTCAGACGTGTTGGTCAACCGAAGACGTAATGGCCGCATTAGCTTTATTTGTTGTTGGCGTGTCGTGCTTTTTTTAATTTTTTTCTTCAATTGGTTCCCATTCTCCCTGTCTAAAATACATGTTGTTAAACTTAGGAGAATAAAATACAAGGTGAAAATCCCAAATGTCGCGGTAGGTTGTCGGGTTACCTGAAACAACATGGTGGGTCGGTTGATTCATGGTTATTGCCAGTCTAGTGGAACTGTATGGTTGTCGACTTGAAATTGTCCCTTTGTAGGTTTTGATAATCTTCTCTCCTTCGGTCACATGGAAAAAAATTGAATCGTCTTCTGTAACTTCAAATCTGAAGTGATTGTATTGCCAATCCGCTTGTTCTCCAAGAAAGTAGGTTCTGTCGATAATGTATTCACCGTAATAGTCGTTTTTATCGAGTTTGATTTTTTCAAAGAAGGGTCGTAGGGCTGCTGACAGAAGAACAAGTCCAAGAATCCCACCCCATATCATTGCAAGAAAAATTCCGAATATTTTCTTTCTGCTAATCAACCAAATTAGGAGAAGAAGTCCTGTTAGAGGCAGAACTATTAAAATCATTCCAAGGTTAAATCCAAATCCCATTGGTCAATCGGTCATTTGTTGGTTTGCATGCACGCCTACGGTTTCGGGCTTGGCGCTCGGGCGGGTTTCGGAGCACAAAACTGTCAACCTGCACTTAACTTGAATAGAAGTAGAAAGCTCCAAGTTTCAACTTCACCCCGTCTGACGCAAAACCCGTGTTAGCGGTTCGGGCTTCTTTTTTTCATTTCATTTGTCTATAAATTCCTTTTTGTTTTTCCTTATGAAGTCAACTTGAATTTGTTGCAAGTTTTCATTTTTGTAAAGTTCGTAAAATTCTGTGTCAAAGTCGTTTAATGGATTGTCGTCATATGATTTGCTAAATCCTTCAATTGTTCCGTCTTGGTGCTGAGTTATTTTCGGGTTCTCCTTTTCAAATGTGTCGTTGGCTCGTTTGGTCAAGTCAGCAAACTTTGGTGCTCCTACAAGTTTTAAAGCGTCAGGTAAATGTTTATAAAACTGTCCGCTTGAATTGAAATAAAATTGGTTGTAACCGCCATTATTCACTTCTGCTTCTAATGCCCAAATCATATAAATCGCTTGTCTTGATTTGTTCCAAGACATTACCGTTTCATATTCCTTTTCGTAATCGGCTGGTTGTTTTTCAGAAAGGTTGTCAAAAACCACTTGTAATAAATTTTCGTCCGCAGTTGTGTCAATAATTTGTTCAGTCAGTTCTTTATGAATTGGTCTGTTTTTAAATACTTCAACTGAATTAGCAAGTTGTTCTTCCATTTCTTTGGAAAGCCCGCTATCGTATTTCTTTGTCTGTCCTGAACAGCCAAACAAGTTTAGAATTGTCGTTATTATTCCCATTATTATTAATGTTCTTGTCATTGTCGTTTCGTCTTTTAGCCTGACCGCTAACACTTGTATATACGCAACTGCGCTTTTTTCTTTCTAAACCTACTAAACTTTTCTAAAACCCCAACCACCTTTTAAGCCCAATAAACCCACTTTATCCGACAACAAACGGATACTATCGAATACAAACGACTAGCAACCGACTTAGCCCTGACCGATCCCTCAACTTTGGATCATAAGTTTTTCCTCTGGCGAAAACGACAAACAAATTTTCTAACCAAAACAA
The DNA here is from genome assembly GCF_900182815.1 of Algoriphagus winogradskyi. GTDB lineage: Bacteria > Bacteroidota > Bacteroidia > Cytophagales > Cyclobacteriaceae > Algoriphagus > Algoriphagus winogradskyi. Next base: position 520,707 of record NZ_FXUA01000003.1, read on the forward strand.
CAATCATTATGAGCACGCTAAGAAACAAAGTACAGCTAATCGGACGTCTAGGATCCAAAGTAGAAATCAAAAATCTGGAAGGCGGCAAGACCTTAGGTAAAGTATCTCTCGCTACTAACGAGTATTACAAAAACCAAAAAGGTGAACGCGTAGAAGAAACTACCTGGCACAACATCGTGGCCTGGGGCAAGCAAGCCGAATTACTTGACAAGTACACTGACAAAGGTTCTGAAATCGCCATAGAAGGCAAACTCAGCAACCGCTCCTACGAAGACAAAGAAGGTGTCAAGCGATACATTTCTGAGGTAGTGGTACAAAACATCCTACTGATGGGTGAAAGAAAAGCAAACGTGTCTGAAGAAGCGGATCTTCCTTTTTAGGAAAAAGGATTCCCCCTCTAATTCACAACATAAATAAATTTACCTCCTAGCCCTCAAGATGTATTATACTTTTTGGGGGCTACTCAATGCTACACTCCATCACTTGCAAAGCCAGGTTTATTCTTGACTGATAAGCACCTGGATTGGGTTTGAGAATTACTTCTTCATTATTTCCAAAATCTCATCCACGACGATCTTCCCTCCTACAGGCGACCAATGCGTGTCGTCATAGTAGTAGATATCTTTTTCCACTCCCATTTTCTCAGAGAAAACTCTATAGGCATCTACGTTATAGTAAGCCTTAGGAGCTTTGTCATACGTGGCGAAAAAAGTAGGGGTAACAAAACTCGATTTGTCCGCTATGTAAGGATAATACAGATCATATTTATCGGGGCTGATTAACACGATCAATTCAATATTGATATTGGAGAGCAATGCGCTCAATTCACCTAATACTTTGACGCTGTTTAGAGTTTTCAAAGAATCATTTTTTGCTCCCATTTTTCTAAGGTCAGATTTATAGAAAAGCAACTTATCTGGGGAATTTGAAAACAAATCAGTTCTGTTGGTTTTCACCTGATGTGTATTGGAGAAGATGGGCTTGTCTGTGTAGGAAAACTGAAAGTTGTTCAAGGGCATTTTCAGCGTTGCGTCTGAGAAAAACTGAAGATCGTAATTGGGAGTTGCTCTTTTGTGCTGCTTGACCTCATTGGAAAGGATCTCTAAATCCAATCTCTCATCAAAGTTAATAGTCTGCGTTCTATCATTCAAATCCCGCTCTATGGACTGCAACACAACAAACTCTGGCTGGATCAGGTCAAAAAAACCTGAATTCATCAATGACACCAAAGTCTGAATTGGATTACTTCCTGATATAAATCTATCTACATGCAAGACGGAAGCTCCCGTTGCAGCAAGGTAATTTTTATACCCCAAGTTGTCCTGCTCTGTAAAAGAATCACCTATCGTCATCACATCAAATTTCTGATTTGATGCAAACCCAACCTCAGAAAGAAGTAAATATTCTTTAGGTATAACATGCTGGCTGTCAATGACACTTCTTGGAGAAGGATTAGCATAAAAATACCCCATACGCGCTAGATCACCTTCTGCTCCTCTTTGGCTATAATTGAACAAATTGAACACATACAATCCAAAAAAAGGAACTACAAAAACGAGCGTATTTAAGATGAATTTTCTCATGCCTTAGAATTGAAAATAGATAAACTGCTGCTCGTTTTGTCCGAACCAAAAGAGTAAAATAATGATCCCAAAGTAGAGTGCTCGACGTACAGGTCGTTTCCATTTCAAACCCAATTTCTCTAAGGCATACTGATCTCCTCGTCCTCTCCATTCTACTAACATGAAAGTAATCACCAGTAAGAATAACCTGAAAGCCCTGCCTATCCCTTCAAAATCTGGCACCGTAAATAAACTAGGAGAAAAAATTTCAGCGATATAAGTGGCTGCATGCCCCATAGAGTTGGCTCGGAAAAATATCCATGCAAACACTGTTAAGCCAAAAGTTAAGACCATCGAAGAAAATTCCCTGAAACTAGGCAGGTATTTCTCTTTGGCTACCACATTTAGGTTATTCCTGTTATTCTCAGTCAGCAAAAGAGGCAAAAAGTAAATCGCATTTAACACTCCCCACACGATAAAGGTCCAGTTAGCTCCATGCCAAAAACCGCTTACAATGAAGATGATAAAAGTATTGCGCACTTTCATCCAAGTTCCACCTCTACTGCCGCCGAGTGGGATATACAAGTAATCTCTAAACCAGGTGGACAAGGAAATATGCCAACGGCGCCAGAATTCTGCCATATCTCTTGAGAAATATGGGAAAGCAAAGTTCTGTTTTAGCTCAAAACCAAATAAACGAGAAGTCCCTATTGCTATATCAGAGTAGCCCGAAAAGTCTCCATAAATTTGGAAAGTGAAAAATAGTGCACCAAAGGCTAAGGTACTTCCAGAGTAGTTTTCTGAATTGTTGAAAATCAAATTGGCAAACTCAGCGCAGTTGTCAGCAATAACTATCTTTTTGAATAATCCCCACAGTATCTGACGCATGCCGTCAACGGCCTTGGAATAGTCGAATCTACGTTTTTCAAAAAACTGAGGTAAGAGATTCGTTGCCCTTTCGATAGGCCCGGCCACCAATTGCGGAAAAAAACTCACAAAAGCTAAAAATGCCACAAAATCATTCGTAGGGGTTAACTTTTTTCGATATACATCTATAGTGTAGCTCAACGTTTGAAATGTATAAAAGCTAATACCCACTGGCAAGATGATATTTAGAGAATTCGCTTGAATTTCATTCCCAAAAAATGAAAAAGCACCAATAAAGTTATCAAGGAAGAAATTGTAATATTTAAAAAAACCAAGAAAGCCTAGGTTCACTAAAATACTTATCCACAGAAGAATCTTCCGCTTAGGTTGACTTTCCTCGTTGCTGAGTCTTCTGCCTATCTGAAAATCAACCACCGCAGAAAAAAGTATTAGAGATAGAAATCGCCAGTCCCACCAGCCATAAAAAACCAAACTTGCTACGACTATTAAAAAATTTTGCTGCCTGAGGTTTCTGTTTACCAAAAACCAATAAATCGTAAATACTATCGGTAAGAATACTGCAAAGTCTATGGAATTAAAAAGCATCTATTTTTTAATCGATAAGATAATTTTTGGGAGGTCACAGTGAACCTACACGATGAGCAGTATTCCCCTTGCAATCTTGGTTGGCATAAACCTACTAAACTTTTCTAAAACTTCAACCACCTTCAAAAGTCAAAAAATCCACTTTATCCAACAAGGAACAGATACTATCGAATACAAACGACTAGCTACCGACTTAGCCCTGACCCATCCCCAACTTTGGATCATAGTTTTTCCTCCGGCGACAACGACAAACAAATTTTCTAACCAAAACAACAATCATTATGAGCACGCAAAGAAACAAAGTATACCTAATCGGACGTCTAGGATCCAAAGTAGAAATCAAAAATCTGGAAGGCGGCAAGATCTTAGGTAAAGTATGCCTCGCTACTAGCGAGTATTTTAAAAACCAAAAAGGTGAACTCTTTCTAATACATCTGAGTAAATCTGTGCAATACTTGCATTTATCCAAAAAAGGCTAAGTATTATCGTGGGAATTAGTTTGACCATTTTATGAATTGGCTTTAACGTTTCGCGGAAACCCGAAGGGCGTGACTTTAACCACCAAACTGTTTTTGGAACACAAAACCCTGCCTTTTGGGTAGGTGCTGTTATAGAGCGTTTTTTTGTCCATTGTCATTCTTGAAGTTTTGATAGGTCCAACCCAGCAGATTCAACGTAAATTTCGTCAAAGTCTGCGGAGTCTGATACACCAATACCGCCCTCTGGTTTTAATTCTATGTTGTCTTCAAGAAGAATTCGGAAATTAAAATTGTCTATGTTAGTAATTCCTTGCTTCTCAAAATGTTGTTGAATAGTCGGCTGATATTTTTTGTAATTGTCGTTTGCGATTAGGTCTCCGCCAATTCCGCCCATACTTTCGTCTGTAACTAAAAAGTTCACTTCTCCAATTTATCATTGTCTATGTATAGATAGGCTCTCATTTGTAAATCACATTTCAGGAATTCCTGTTTTTAGATAGTAATCATCAACTATTTCATTCAAGATAATTTCTATTGTTTCTTCGTCTCTGTTGTTAGCTTTCCAATTGGTATTTGTCTTTATGGATATTTGCTTGGCTTTATTCATACCTGAAGGATAAAAGGCTTGGTCAAAGTCTGCTGAAATGTCTATAGTTAATTTTTCAAGTTTATCAAGGTCGCAATTGTGATTTTTAAAATGTGTCGGCAACCAGTCATGATAATCGTTTAGCAACTGTTTACTTTCTTTTGAAATTGCTTCTTCTGGTTGAATTGTCTTGTGAATGAAGTCAAATGTTACAGAAGGTTTAAGTTTAAGGTTGTTCAAATGAATTAGAACATTAAAAGCCAACTTCCCACTTTTGGAGTAGTCCAAACTCTGAAATGAGTCTACAAAGTTGTGAATAGCTGATTTATAATTCTTAAATTTCATTGTCTATGTGCCGGTCTTTAAAATGCCCTATAACGTTTTACAATATGAAACGGTTGGGTTTTCGGAGTGCGTTCGTATCCACCGTTGGAAAAGTTGGTTTGAAAAACAAATGCTCGCAAACCCTTGAACCCCAACTGTTTTATATTATGTGTTGTGGGTATGTGCATTATTGTATTTCCATTATTTCTGCTTCTCCAATCTTATTTAATGCCTCATGAATCCACCAAATCCGTCCAGTTTGAATGAACCTATCAATATCGCCATGTCTTAAGAATCGAACTGTTGCTATTATTGATTCTCCAGGTGATAAGAATTCTTGTCCTTCAAAATTTATATCCCCGATATAAGTCGCAACCAATTCATTCGAATTGTCTTTATATTCAAAAACATGATTTGGTCTATATCCTGAAATTATTGGAGTCTTGCGTCCACCTTCTTCCGTTGGATATAGTTTAAAATGAGCTTTCACAATTATTAAATCTGATTTTTCCATAAATCATAAATAATCAAAATATCTAATTCCCCATGATGGAGTTTCTCCTCCAAGAAGATTGTAAAAATCTGTAAAACTCCCATCATAGTCTTCGTCTAATTCATCAGCACTTACATATACAAATCCATTTTGGTCAAGAATATTGATAATAGCCTGCACAGTCTCTTTGGAGTATTCAGTCTCAAAGTTAATCGTTGCCAATTGCCCAAAATTGCTGATCCTAATCGAGTAACCAATTTGAGGTTTAGGATTAATGACCAAATCATGCGGTAATTTAATATCACAAAAAAAACTTGCATCTTGAATCTGGTCATCTACAATAAAATCAACTCCAAACTTATCAATCAAGTTATTGGTCAATTTAGATACGTTTGATTTTATCTCTTTAGAATTAAAATCAGTCGGAGTTTCGTAACTACCAAACTCATCAAATCTTATTAATATGTCCTTAGTTTGCTGTCTCATCTTGCATTACCCACAACGTTGTACGGGTTTAAGAATATTGCGGTATTACTTGCAAGAAATTCGTCTGCCCGTAAAAACTTCATAAAAACAGATGAAGGAAGTAAAACCACGTCGCCCGCAATTTTTTAAACCCGTTGTTACCAGCTGGCTTTTTTCTCGTCGCGATTAAACACTTGATTAAAGTATTCATTTAATAATCCTTTTCCCGTAAACTCTTTTTTTAATAAAAGTTGTGATTTAGCACAAGCTTTTTTATAAAGAGTTTGGTCATTGTTGTCTTTAATACTTGAACCTAAATAGACCATTTCGTAAATTGGGTTCGCTGGTTCTGCTTTATAAGCTTTTTCAATCATTTCATTCCCTTTCATTTCCATGTCTACATAATCTCCAAATTCGTAGGGAAAAATTGAAATAGCATACCCAGCAATAAAATTAAAATCAGCTAATTCAGCATATTTTTCCATTCCATTTTTCAACTCCTTTTCTAGTTCAGTTCTTAAATCAATCTCCTCTGTGAACATACCATTGACGTCTTCAAGCATTGACCATAAAAAGAAGAAATAATATTTCCATGTCTGAAAATCCGAATTAATTTCAGAAATCTGTTTTTTGTATAAATGATAAGCCTCATTATACTTTTCAGCGCTTTCTAATTCAAATATTTGCTCTAGATTTTCAGTCATGTCGGATTTTAAGCTTGCTTGTAACGTTTAGTATATGAAAAGTAGGCGTTTTCGGAGCGATTCAATGTCCACTAAGCACAAAGTTTGATACGAGCTAAAAGCCTTGAATTTACTGCTATTTCGCCTATTTTTTATATACATTGTTACCACCTGTTATTTTTTCTTCTCGCATCTGTTTTCAATGACGTTTAATAGTCTGTCTTGAAAGTCTGTCAGGATTATGTCGCCCCAAAATTTACCATAAAAATTGATTGTTGAAGTCAACTGATAACTTGAAGAAAGTGTCAATTTTACTTGTCCGTTTTTTAGGTCGGTAAGTTTGTATGTTGCGTCAACAAAGTTGAAATAGTTACCATTCAAAACGTGTTGGTCAAAAACTTTTTGTCGAACAGTTGAAGGGTCAATTTTTATATCAAAAGAAACTTTCTTGTTCTCTTCATATTCCGTGATTGTTTCAATGAACATTAAACCACCTTCAAAATTTCCGATTCTTTGTCCGCCAAGTTCTTTTTTGTCAACAGTTGCACTTATTGGTCGAGGAATACCAATTGAATTGAAAAAACCGGAATTATATTCTTTCGGGTCTATTGTCTGAACTTCAACAATGTTGCTCCAAATTGTTTCAGGAGTTGAATCAATGATAACTTCACTTTTCAAATTGAAAGTGTCAGAAGGGCTTTTTATGTATTCTTCGATAGGTGCAAATAGAAAAGGCAACAAAACTAACGTAAGAAGTTTTCCTTTACTCTTTTGTCTGTTAACCTGAACAATTCTATAAATCAATGCTCCAATTGTCCCTAAAATGAAAAACGGAGCAGCAAGAACCAACAAACAAATAAAGTCCTCAATACCGAATAAGAACATGGTCAAAAAGAAAGTCGTAACTGTAAGCCAAGGAATGAAAATTATGTTTCTGTAAGATTTGAGTTTGTCATTGTCGGCAAACATTAAGGGAATAATTCCCAAAATGGTCGGAATGATAAACAAATATGTCACAGAAGCCAAAGTTGCCTTTTGTCCGAATACCAATCTTGTCACAAGTCCGTAAGCGATACCAAGTAAAACTCCGATAATTAAAAGTCCGTATTTCTGTTTAAGTTTCGTCATTTTTTAATAGGTGGTAACACTTGTATATACGCACCTCCGCTTTCCCCTCTCTAAACCTACTAAACTTTTATAAAACCCCAACCACCTCTTAAGCCCAATAAACAGACTTTATCCGACAACAAATGGATACTATCGAATACAAACGACTAGCTACCGACTTAGCTCTGACCGATCCCCCAACTTTGGATCATAAGTTTTTCCTCTGGCGAAAACGACAAACAAATTTTCTAACCAAAACAACAAACATTATGAGCACGCTAAGAAACAAAGTACAGCTAATCGGACGTCTAGGATCCAAAGTAGAAATCAAAAATCTGGAAGGTGGCAAGACCTTAGGTAAAGTATCTCTCGCTACTAACGAATATTATAAAAACCAAAAAGGTGAACGCGTAGAAGAAACTACCTGGCACAACATCGTGGCTTGGGGCAAGCAAGCCGAATTACTTGACAAGTACACTGACAAAGGTTCGGAAATCGCCATAGAAGGCAAACTCAGCAATCGCTCCTACGAAGACAAAGAAGGTGTCAAGCGCTACATTTCTGAGGTAGTGGTACAAAGCATCCTACTGATGGGTGAAAGAAAAGCAAACGTGTCTGAAGAAGCGGATCTTCCTTTCTAAGATAAATCCTGAAATCACTCTTATTGAAAGGCTGGGAGTATTAAACTTCCAGCCTTTTTCTTTTTATACCTATGGGAGAGAAGATTCTGAAATCCTTTCCGTAATATCCCTGATCACGGAGTTTGATTTACGGACTTTTGCACCTTACTTAAGCTCCTAATTCAATTGACGCAAAAGATGAACCTAAGATATTGCCTTGCCATCCTGTTTTTTCAAATTTCCGCTTTCGCTTTTTCCCAATCAAACGAGTCCCCCGCAGATTTGGTAAATCCTTATGTAGATAGTAAAAATTCCCGCTGGTTCTTTTTCAATACTGCCACTAGACCTTTCGGGATGGTCAATCTCAGTCCTGATACGGATACAGGCGGAGCTTGGGGATCAGGATATCGATATGAAAGTGATTCCATCAAAGGGCTTAGCCATGTGCATGCATGGCAACTTTCGGGACTTTCGGTACTACCGGTTTCTGAGGTGAGTTTGGAGGGAAAAAGAAATTTTGCTTCTCCCTTTTCCCATGAAACTGAGATAGTGCAGCCAGGTTATCATCAACTTACACTTGATCGCTATGGGATCAGAGTGGAACTTACTTCCACCTTACGTACCGGATTTCACAAATATACTTTCCCTAAAGAAGCAAAGCAGCAAGTAGTGATCAGACTTGGTGGCATGCTAGGCCCCTCGGACATCATCGACGGAGAACTCACCCAGGTAAACAAGACCACTTTAACTGGTCATTTGATTAACGGTCCAACGGTGAGAAGACCGAATGACACTCCTATCTTCTTTGCTATCAAACTCAATAGAAATATCGCTGAGATTAGCGGTTGGTCAGAAAATGGAGTCACCTCTACCCTGTCTGAAATCAAAGGAAAAGATTCTGGCGCGCTACTGACTTTTGATAAATCTACGGAGGAACTACTCATGAAAGTAGGGATATCCTACGTCAGTGTGGAGCAGGCAATGTTGAATCTGGATACTGAATTAGCGCATTGGGATTTTAACCGAATACGGGATGAATCATTTGCAGAATGGAATAGCTATTTGGGAAGAATCAAAGTAGAAGGTGCTACAGAAAAAGACAGAAGAAGGTTCTATACTGATCTTTTCCATGCGCTACAAGGCAGAAGAACGATTTCGGATGTAAATGGCAAATATGCTGACCTGACCAGCGGAACGCATTTGACCAAGCAAATTCCGCTGGACGAAGCTGGAAAACCCAAATTCCGACACTTCAATTCAGATTCATTTTGGGGAGCTCAGTGGACTATCAATACCCTTTGGCACTTAGTTTATCCTGAGATCACGGAGGAATTTGTTAATTCCATGCTGCGATACTATCAAGACGGAGGCCTTATTCCACGAGGGCCTTCTGGAGGTAATTACACTTACGTAATGACGGGTGCTTCGAGCACTCCATTTATCGTCAGCGCCTACCAAAAAGGGATTCGAGGGTTTGATATTGAGCTGGCTTATGAGGGACTAAAGAAAAATCACCGTCCTGGAGGAATCATGGAAAAAGCCGGGTATGAGCATAAAACTTCCTTGGGCGGCGGCTTTTCTTATTACTTAAAGAACGGCTATGTGCCGTGGCCAATTCCTGAGGGAAACTTCGGTTACCATCAGGATGGACCAAGTCTGACATTGGAATATGCTTATCAGGATTGGACATTGGCTCAATTGGCAAAAGCATTGGGAGACAAAGCTGGTGAACAGGAATTTTTGAAAAGATCAGAAAACTACAAAAACACCTTTGATGCTGAAACAAGCTGGATGCGTCCAAGGAATGTAGATGGAAGCTGGAAAACTCCTTTCGATCCTTACGAATACAATGCAGGTTTCAATGAGGCAAATGGAAGTCAGGGAACTTGGTTTGTTCCACATGATCTGGATGGACTTGCCGAATTAATGGGAGGGAAAGAAAAAGCCATCGAACGATTGAATACTTCCTTCGTAGAATCTGAAAAACTTGGTTTCACCTCAGGCACTTCGCACTCACAGGAAACACATCCAGAATATCGAAGAATTCCAATCAATTACGGAAATCAGCCTTCGATTCAGACGGCATTCATTTTCCACAAATTGGGAAGACCTGATTTGACTCAGTATTGGTCAAGGGCGATTGTGAGGAGAATTTATTCTGACCTCAGCCCTGAAAACGGTTATAATGGAGATGAAGACCAAGGATTGATGGGAAGTCTAGCGGTATTAATGAAGATTGGATTGTTTCAAATGAACGGAGGAACGGAAGCAAATCCAGTTTATCAAATTGGCAGTCCAATTTTTGATAAAATCACCATAGCACTTAATCCAGACTATTACTCAGGGAAGGAATTTATCATCAAAACTGAAGGGAATAGCCCTTCTAGTGTCTACGTAAACTCTGCGAATTGGAAGAATCAAACCTTTGGTCATCTTGAACTTTCCCATAGCCAGATTACCTCTGGTGGAGAGTTGAAATTAGAAATGAGTGAAACTCCCAAAAAGTAAAAGTACTAAGCCACCGTTCGTGTCACACGAACGGAAATAAAAACTTGATACCAAGTCCACCTTCTGGAAAAGCTGGATAACCTAGAGTGAAAAACCATAATCTAAACAGAGTTTCAACTCTATTCACGATCTCTTTGGGTCATCTACCTTCTATTTCGCTCTTGCAGAGCTTTATTTCTATTTCAACTTCTCTTGCCCAGCCCTATCGAGCTGGGCTTAGTTATTTAGGACTTTCAGCCCTTTTTCTGATTTAACTTCTCCCGTCATCGTTCGTGGTTCACGAACGGTATTAATAAGATTTGATGCTAAAGTGCAGTTTCTGAACATGCAGGACAACTTTAAAGTGCAACCTCTGCGCTATCCTCCGTGACCTCCGCGGCAAAAAATCACAGCACGATTCTTGTCTCCCGAACGGAAATAAAAACTTTATACCAAATCCAGCTTCTGGAGAAGCTGGATAACTTAGAGTTAAAAACCATAATCTAAACAGAGTTTCAACTCCATTCGCGATCTCTTTGGATCATCTACCTTCTATTTCGCTCTTTCAGAGCTTTATTTCTATTTCAACTTCTCTTGCCCAGCCCTATCGAGCTGGGCTTAGTTATTTAGGACTTTCAGCCCTTTTCTGATATAACATCAAGTCTTGCTTCTGAAAAAGCAGGACAACTCTAAATTGCGCCCTCTGCGTGACCCTCTGTGTCCACTGCGGTTAAATAAAAACCTTGAAATTCGCAGATAGATCTACAAAGTCCAGCTTCTGGAGAAGCTGGACAACTTTAAATTGCGACCTCTACGTAATCCTTCGCGCCCACAGCGGTAAAAAACGAAAAAAAAACGAGGCTCTTTCAAGCCTCATTTTAATTTCAATCATCTTGGCCAAACATTGTCAGCCTTATCTTTATCCGGGAATCGCCCATGAGGGTCTAACGTAATTTTCTTGATTTTCGAATCTCCGAAATCCATCACAGCCTCAAAAGTTTTACTTCCATCAAACCACACCGAAACTGGCCAGGTCATTTCAAAAGTAGTATCATTGATCTTTTTAGCATGTGGCATCTGTACATCCGCCGGCGCTTCAAACTCAACTTGAAGCACAACTGGAGAAGGCATTTGCCCTGCCTGATGTACCGTCACGGTTGTTTCACCATTTGAAGTAGTCACATTTTGGATAGATCCTTCCACAGATTCTGTGGTAAACAACCAATAATACCAGAACCACTCCAGATTTTGCCCCAATTCATTATTCATGAAAAATATGTAATCCCAAGGAGATGGATGCTTATAAGCCCATGTCGCTGTATACTTTTTCATAGCATTGATCACCGCTTCATCACCCACTATACCACCAAGCATGGATAACATCAATGGCGTCTTCGAATAGGTCTGAAAGCCATACATATTTCCTGCGTCATTCGCGCTCCACATCATAGGCGCTTCATCCTCAAGTCCACTTACACGCCCGTAGCTTTGTCCCAATCCATCCAAATTATAATCCACTCCTCGGCTATCTGCACCGGAGAGTATATTCATGTATTGATTAAAACCTTCATCCATCCAGCCGTAGCGGGTTTCATTCGTCCCTACCATCATAGGCCACCACTGGTGTGCTGCCTCATGATCTGCTGCTCGCTCATTTGAATTGATTACCATCGGGTATTCCATACCATCACTCGGACCGTCTTGAAGCGTAAGCTGAGGGAAAGGATAAGGCGCCCAAAGCTTGGAATAAAACTCCAAAGCATGCTTGGTATAGTCACCGGCCTTTTCAAAAAGTCTGGCTCTTTCTGGAATGAAAACCATGTAAATTGGAATTGGACCTTTACCCGGAATATCAGCTTTGGTTGCTTTCCAGATAAATCTATCTGAAGTCGCCCAAGCAAAATCATTGACTTTATCTGCCACAAAGTGCCATGTCAATTTATCTCCTGCTTTAGTCGCTTTTCCAGGACCTTTTTCATCTTCACTAACCAGGGTAACTTCACCGTCAGATTTAAGAACATTTGCAAATCTCTCCGCAACAGTCGGAGTCAAAACCTCCGTTGGATTTTGCAATACGCCAGTACCACTTACTATCCAGCCAGCTGGAACAGTGATCGACACATCGAATTTCCCAAAATTGTTATGAAACTCAGCAGGACCTAGGTAAAGGCTGGTTTCCCATCCTCTTAGATCGTCAAACTTCGCCAATCTGGGGAACCATTGAGTTGGCTGAAATAAGGTGCTGTCAAAACGTTGCGTCATTCTATGACCTCGGCCATTATCTCCACCCGGCAATTTCGTATGCCAGTCAATTTCCAGTTCAGCCGTGGTACCAGCTTTGATTGGGTCAGCCAAGGTGATCGTAGCTACAGTGGTATGCAACCCTCTAACGCTAAGTTTTGGCGTTTGGGCTGGCTCATTTCTTCTTCTCTGAATAGGCGGAGCATTCAAGTCCACAGCTTCCCCTCCTACTTTGATTGAAGTCACTACCATCCCCTCTGTATTTTCTGCTGGAACTGACGACCCACGAGGAACATCTCCCCTAAATATATTATGATCCAACCGCAGCACAATGGAAGTCATATCCTCTTTGCTATTGTTATGTATCAAAATCTTTTCGGAACCTTTGATGGTCTGTGTACTTGGATCCAAGCTAGCCTTGATCGTAAAATCAGTCTCAAGTTGCCAGTAGTTTGGACCTGGTTTTCCTGTAAAGTTTCTTGAGCCTTCCTCGAAAGCTTTTCGAATAGAATTCGTCATCGGGACGTCCTGTCTGATAGCGCGGGTATCCGTTTCTATTGATGATCGCAGTGGTTTAGTTTCTTGCTGCGCAAAAGCAACTGAACTGCTCAGGAGCATCAAAAAAAGTATTTTTCTCATAAGTAAAGGTGGGTTTGTTCAAGATGGATAACTCAGCAAAAAATCCTTTCCTCCGGCAAACAATGGGAATAAACGAAGCATTGAATTGATAAGCTGACTATAAATTTATTTTAATTTTTACTGGTACAATTTATACTATAAACATAAAACCTTCGAGGTTTTAGAAACCTCAAAGGTCAACAAACTGAATACTGCAACTGGTCACTGCCTACTCCCTCTTCCCTGGCACATATCGCTCCTCCATTCTAGCCTCCACATCTTCCCGGTAAAAAGCAACATCTTTGAAATTCCCGTCGATATAGTCCTGAGTTTGATCGTAGAAATGGGGAGAATTTGGATCTGAGCTCTGGCCACCGGCAAGAATGGATTTGGCTTTTACTTTCTCTCCAAATTCCACTACAGCTACAAAACTATTTCCTCTGTAACCATACAATCTCTTCGTCCCAGGAAAGGTCCTCGCCCCGAAAGCTGCCAAAGCACCCCAGGTTCCAGAAGCCAAACCAACCGGGCTATACTCCTTTTCATCATCAAAAGGCAGATCGATTTCTCCTGTCATTCGCTGAAATCTATTGATCTCTGACCAAGGCGTATTCCATGTTCCGAAATCGGCATTCATCTGATCCAAAGTTTGCGCGAAAGTTGCTAGCAATGCTGTAGGGGAAGGATTAGGAACATTCGTGTTTTCATCAATATTAAATGGGATCAAATTATTGATGTTGCCATGATTTCTCATAAAATTCATTCCAAAAAAATGAGCCAATGACATTGCAACAGATTCTTTGGAAGTGCGGTAATCCCAAGCCTCCAAGATTTTTATTGGCTCCATGAATTGAGGATCTGCCACACCACGCTTTTCATGTGCTTTGAGCAGCATAGGAATCAGTTCCTCAAATGCTGGTAAATAAGGATCATATGCCAAATCTATCAATCCATCCAAAGTCAAACCTGTAGTATCATTCAACACTTTCATCGCATGAATTCCACGATAGTTTTCGCGATCTGGAGCCATATAAAAAGGATAATCCTCCTGTTTAGGGCTAAACTCTCCTGCCGCAGTAAAGGGAGTGGAATTACAGTTTTGAATCCAGCCTGTGCCTGGATTTAAGACCATAATACTTTCATCCACCGTATGCAAACCTTGCCAATCCGAGTTTGGATCTGAACCATCCACAGGTTCGGAGAAGTCAAAACCTTCATTTCTTTTTGGGATGAAGTTGCCATGGAAATACGCAATATTTCCATCAGCATCCGCAAAAACCGTATTATTGGAGGAATTGGTACGGATGTCCATCATTTGTTTAAACTCCTCGTGATTGCTCAATTTTGTCCTAGTAAAGCTTTGGATCAAGGCATTGACAGGATCCCAATTGATCTTAGTCGCCACCCACTTTTCTCCAATCTTATGTGTAATCGGGCCATGGTGAGTTCGGTAAAACGTGAAAGGTTTCTCCTTTAATTCTGTTCCTGACTTATATTTCAATGAAACTTGAAACTCCTCGACTGCACGACTCTCATCTCCATATTGGTATTCATATTTCCCATCTTTCTCTGTCACCTCTTCCACAAACTCATCAATAAAATCCACTTGAGTAGAAGTATGCATCCAGCCTGTTTTCTCATTGAAACCTTGGTAAACAAAGAACTGTCCCCAGGTCACTGCACCATAAGCATTTAAACCTTCTTCGCTAACCACGTGAACTTCAGGCCTGAAGTAAAAGGAGGTGTGTGGATTGATGAGTAGCATCGCATTACCTGAAGCTGTCATCTTACCATTCAGCGCGATACCATTGGAACCTTTTGGTTCTTCTAATAAAGCCTCTCTGGTAATTTCTTCTTCATATAAAGCCATTACGTCTGGCTCTTTTTCAGCATAAAAAGCCTGAATTCTGCGAGTTGGAATCTGCTCAATATCTCCACCGATAGACCCTTCACTGAAGAACATGGGCATCCAAGGTTCGTAATGCGTAATCACTTGAGGTGTCACTTCCGGATGTGTAGCCAAGTAATAGTTTATGCCGTCGGCAAAAGCAACACAAAGTTCCTTCAACCAATCAGGTGCTGTTTCATAAGCAGCTTTGGCTTCTGCTTCAGTCATGTAGAGATTTGCTCTCAAATCACTGTAAATAGCTTCCGGACCTTCCAACTCAGCCAAACGGCCTGTCGCCCAAATGTAATTTCGTTCTACTCTCCTGAAATCATCCTCACACTGCGCATAGAGTAATCCGAAAACCGCATCTGCATCGCTTTTCCCATAAATGTGAGGAATCCCAAAATCATCTCTAATTATTTCAACCCGACTAGCGGTATCCTCCCAACGTTCGGTCTCGGTAAGCTCTTTTGGTTCGCAAGACCAGATTACCACTGGTAATAGAAAAAGTAACAGTCTAACTTTCATAGTTGGGTGATTTAAAAGGAGGAATAATATATATCCTTCCAAAATAGACTTTTTGTGGTCTCTAGGCAATGGGAATTTTATCTATGCTGGGTGTATTGGTTTAGCGGTATTTTGGCAGTGATCGTTTGCATTAATTGCTCCGAAAACATTTCATGCTGCTGATAAGCAAAAATCATTTTTTCGACCTGTTGAACCGAACTTGCTCCAATCACTAAAGCACCCACCGCTGGCTGTATTAGACCAAAATGAATTAGAAAAGCTTCTGGAAGTACACCAGAATCCCTAATCAACTCACGTATGTCTTTAACTTCGGCAGCAGAATAATCGAGAAATGGCTCAGCAGACTTATTGATTAAAAGTCCTTTTGCATAAGCTCCACGGACTAAAACTCTTGTGTCAGACTCAGAAATTAATGGAAATGCTTCTTCTTCCGGTCGACGATCCAGTGGATTGTATTGCATCATAATGGTAGCAGGACTACTCATTGCTAGTACTTTTCGGATCACATTTGGGCGAATGGAAGAAATCCCAAAAGCCCGGATTTTGCCTTGACTTTTAAGAATTTCAAAAGCTTCCAAGGTTTCCTCCCAAGGGTCTTCCAGCGTGCCTCCGTGCAATTGGTAAACATCAATGTAATCCGTTTGTAATCTTTTCAAACTTGCCTCCACAGCTTGTAGGATGTAGGATTTTCTAGGATTCCAATCCCAGCCACTGCCATCTGGTCGAAGTTGGTTGCCTACCTTGGTGGCTAAAACAATGTCTTTACGTCTATTTTTAAGTGTAGCGCCTACAATTTCTTCATTGAGGCCTTTTTGATACAAATCTGCTGTATCAAAGAAATTAATTCCACCAGAAACTGCTGCGTCAATGATTTGTTGATCTTCTTTTAAACTGCCTTTCAAAGACATACATCCAAGTGCAAGTGGACTTACTTCAAATGACAAGGCAGGTAGTTTTCTCTTTTCCATACTCCCAAATTCACATTATTAATACTGGAATTCAAACCGCTTAACTATTTAGCTTTTATTAAAGGTTTAATAATTTGAGAAACTGGAAGCATTCTTTCATTTATCCCTATTTTTGGGATCTTAAACCTATGAACAATGAAATCGAGCATAACTCAGAAGTCACTATTAGGGACGATTTTTTTTCAAGTTGCGAGATTCCATATGACCATTGAAAAACAATATTAGCATATGAAGAAAATAGCAGTTTTTACTTCTGGAGGAGATAGTCCTGGCATGAACGCTTGCGTGAGAGCGGTCGTACGTACAGCCATTTTCAAAGGATTAGAAGTTTACGGGATATACCGTGGGTATGAAGGCATGATCGATGGTGACATTAAACGCTTGCAATCTCACTCTGTAAGTAATATTGTACAGCGAGGAGGGACAATCCTTAAGTCTGCCAGGTCTATGGAATTCAAAACTCCAGAAGGAAGAAAGCAAGCCTACGACAATCTCAAAGCACATGGCATAGAAGGCCTGGTCGCAATCGGCGGAGACGGTACTTTTACAGGTGCAAAGGTGTTTTTCGAAGAATTTGGAATCCCTACCATTGGCTGTCCAGGGACGATTGATAACGACTTGTATGGCACTGACTATACCATTGGATTTGACACTGCCGTAAATACAGCTTTGGAAGCAATTGATAAAATCCGTGATACAGCCGCAGCACACGATCGTATTTTCTTCATTGAAGTAATGGGAAGAGATGCCGGATTTATTGCAATTGAATCTGGTATCGGTGGAGGAGCGGAATTTGTGATGGTGCCAGAAACAAAAACCAACTTGGATGATGTGGTAAAGTCATTAAAAAACAACAGAAAAAACAGATTCTCCAGTATTGTTGTTGTAGCTGAAGGTGATGAAGCAGGTAATGCTCAAACGGTAATGGAAATTGTCAAAAACAAGGTCAATGACCCAAGTAAGGATTTCAAAGTAACTACTCTTGGACACATTCAGCGAGGTGGAAACCCTACCGCCCGTGATCGGGTTTTAGCTAGTAGATGCGGGATGTCTGCAGTCGAAGGATTAATTGCAGGTCATCAATTTCACATGGCTGGAGTAGTAAATCAAGAAGTGGTATTTACACCATTTGCAGATTGTATAGGTAAGACCAAGCCGCTGATCGAAGATCACCTTAAATTAATGAAAATCTTAAGTATTTAAGATGGGGTTCATACCACTATTTATTATGCTGGGAGGCGGTGCTCTCCTTTTTTTCCTTACTGTGAAAAATGAGCTGCAGCGAAAACTCAATCAGCAGAAAGAGCTGCTTTTCAAATTAAACTCCTTGAACCCAGCATTGGGAATTCTGGTAGATGATTCATCCGATCCAGACTTGCTTATTGCTGCGCTTAAGGAAAAGCAAACTGAAAAAGGCATTACAGAAAAAGCATTGAAAATCATACGCGATCTAAAGGTCAACCGTATTCAATACAATGCCTTACTAAAAAAAGCTCCTTATAATTGGGTTGGAAAAATCGCTCGGTTTCAAGCAATTTGATCTGCTACAAACTTTAAAATTTCATCTTGCTTATCAGGAGAAAACCAATGAATTGATTCATCCTTTTTGAACCAAGTCATCTGACGCTTAGCATAACGTCTTGAATTTCTTTTGAGCAATCGGATGGCTTCTTCCTTATCATACTTCCCTTCTAAAAACCCGAAGATCTCTGAGTAACCGACAGTCTGCAATGCATTCAGGTGACGCTTACCGAAGAGTGCGTCTGCCTCATCAAATAAGCCAGCTTCGATCATTTGATCCATCCTTTGGTCAATTCTGGAGTACAATTCCTCCCGATCTCTTTCCAAACCAATTTTGATGACTTTGAATGGTCGATGCTTTTTTGATTTTACCCTAAATGAACTAAATTTTTTCCCAGTACCTCGCCAAATCTCCAAGGCTCGCATTAGTCGCTGAGGGTTCTTTTGATCAACTTTTTCAAAATACTCAGGGTCATTTTTAGCAATTTCTTCCTGCAAAAATTCTAACCCTTTTTGCTCATATTCCTGAATTATCTCCTTGCGGATCTTCGGATCCAGCTCTGGCATTTCATCCAATCCATTTACAACAGCATCTGCAAAAAGCCCGGAGCCACCCGTCATAATGACTAGCTTATGCTGTGCAAATAAAGCTTGCAGCAAAACCAATGCTTCCCGCTCAAATCTCCTAACATCATATTCATCCTCGATGGACAAATTATTTATAAAATGATGTGGAACTTGCTTCAACTCCTCAGAATTGGGCTTTGCCGTTCCCAAAATCATTTCCTTATAAAATTGTCGGCTATCGCAAGAGACGATTTCAGTCTTGAATTTTTTAGCTAGATTTAGACATAAATCTGTCTTCCCAACTGCAGTGGGTCCCACTACTAAGATTAAATAGGATTGATTTATCAAAGTGAATTAGTTAGGTAGTCGAAGGCCAAAAATCCAAAGTATTGTAATGAAAACCAAAAAGGTATTGATTGTTGATGCTAATGATATGAATCGACGGTTAATTGAAAACTTGATTGAGCACTTATGTGGATATGAATCGGTGAAAAGCGGATTAGAAGCTGTAGAAAAAGCATCTCAAGTAGCATTTGATCTAATACTGATGGACCTTCAAATGCCAGTAATGGATGGGATAACCACAGCCCAGACTATATGGAGAAAGTCTCCATACAATTGCCCAATAATAGCTGTTTCAAGCTATTCCGAAGCTCATTCGAAAAAATGCCTATTGGAAATGGGCTTTACCGCATTGATTTCAAAACCAATTCGTCCAAAGGATTTTCTTGAAGCTGTGTCAGACATTCTTTCCTGCACTGAAGACGAAAAAATCTCCTTTAGTAAACCTCCTGAAATAATTGATGAAAAGGTATTTCAACAACTATCCAAATTTAATTCAGTAATTAACCTAAGGTCTTTGTATATTGAATTTATTGAAGAATTTGATGGGCTAATACATCTGATAGATAAGGCTTTCCAAGAAAAGGATAAGCAGACCCTCATCAAACATCTTCATACCATAAAAGGCAATTCAGGCACTTTAGGGGTCAATGCTATTTTTACTTTTTCCAGTGAAGCTGATCTGTTAGCTAGAGCTGAGAACTGGGACGCTTTGGGAACAGCATTAAAAAACCTGATAAATGAACGTGTCATATTTAAAAAATATCTTGAAGAAGAAACTATTTTTAACCCATGAATAATTCAAAAAAAATCCTCGTTGGAGAGGATAGTTCAGTCATTTTAAACTTGACTAGGAGCATTCTTTCGTTTGAAAAATATCAAATGAAAGCCGCTAAAAATGGCAAGCAAGTGCTGGATATACTGGAAAAAGAGGATTTTGATCTTATTCTGATGGATTTAAATATGCCTGTCCTTGATGGAGCTACTTGTACTAAAATGATCCGGGAACTTAATGATGAAACCAAATCTAAACTTCCAATAATTGCGATTACTGGAAACATGAACAATTACACTATGGATGAATTCAGAAAGATGGGGTTTGATGATTTTATTCAAAAACCTCTCGATTACGACAGGCTATTAGCTACAGTCAAGAAATTTCTAGTATAACTATGGCTATAAAATACACCAAGCACTTTTTAGATAAACTCGAAAATCTATTCGCCTCATCAGATTACATGCTGCGGTATGAAAAAGGGAATTTCAAATCCGGCTATTGTGTATTGAATGAAGCTAAGATCGTAATTGTCAATAAATATTTTCCCTTAGAAGGGAAAATCAACGCTCTGGTTGACATTCTGATCGAACTAAATCTTGATCCATCCGATTTTAAGGATAAAGCAAATCATGACTTCCTCACAGAATTGAGGCAAACACAATTAAAATTTTGAAAGTAACCTTTTTAGGAACTGGTACTTCTCAGGGAGTTCCAGTGATAGGCTGTACATGCGAAGTGTGTCGTTCATTAGATTTTAGAGACAGGCGATTCAGATCATCCGTCCATCTACAGGTGGGTAAGTTGAGCTTAGTAATCGACACTGGACCTGATTTCCGCACACAAGTTCTCCGAGCGGGTATCACAGACCTTGACGCAGTGATTTTCACGCACGAGCACAAGGATCACACTGCCGGTTTAGACGATATTCGCCCATTTAATTTCAAACAGCAAAAAGACATGCCAGTGTTTGGAAAGCCTCAGGTTTTAGAACAAATCAAGCGTGAGTTTGCCTATATTTTCAGTGGGAAAAGATATCCTGGTGTGCCGCAAGTACAAACCATAGAAATCAGTGAAAGCCCATTCAGTATTGAAGGAATCACCATCACTCCTATTCCAGTGATGCATTACAAGCTTCCAATTTTGGGGTTTCGAATTGGTGACTTCACCTACATCACTGACGCTAATTATATTCCCGAGGAATCCCTGCAATTGATAGAAGGCACCGAGATCCTTGTCCTCAACGCCCTCCAAAAAGAATCCCACATCTCACATTTCACATTGGATGAAGCTGTAGAAATGGCTCAGAAAATCGGAGCTACGGAAACCTACTTTACACATATTTCGCATAAACTTGGCCTGCATAGTGCAGTAGATAAGGAATTACCTGAGGGAATAGCCTTGGCCTATGATGGGCTTCAGCTAACTTTGGACTAATGCATCTTAATTATCACTTCCTGAAATACCTCTGTCCTGAGCTGGAAAAAGCATTTTTGGGCAAAAAAATAGTGGCTTGTTTTTCACAAAATAAAGGCGAGCTAATTATAGAAACTGAAGATGACGAAGAGTCGCGATTCATCCGAGCTCATTTTTTACCGCCTCAGATCTACCTTTCATTTCCAACAAATTTTCAGCGTGCCAAGAGAAACAGCATCAACCTTTTTAAAGAGCTAATCGGAGAAAAGATCCTAGGCTGTCAAGTATTGAGTTTTGAACGTGCATTTTATTTCATTCTCAGTTCGGAAAAAACCCTCCTTTTTAAATTGCATGCCAACCGAAGTAACATCTTGCTCTATGAGGAGGATAGAGCCGTACCGAGTAAGTTGTTCCGAAATGGTATAGCAGAAGACCGGGAATTGGACTGGAGCACGCTAAACAAAGATTATGATTTAAGCTGGGAAAGCTTTGAAAAACTGGAAGGAAATGCCTCTCAGTTTTTACCTACTTTAGGATCAATCCCGAGAAGCTGGCTTAAGGAAAGAGGATATCCAAATGCAGATCTACAGACTAAATGGGGTCTTATGCTGGAATTGCTAGATATGCTGGAAACGCCACTATTTTCCTTAATAGACCAACACGGAGATATTCAGCTAAGCCTTCTGCCAAATGACAATTCTGTCAAAAGCTTTTCCAATCCTATCCACGCGATCAATGAGTTGTTTTATTTGGCATTGGTCCGAGGGAACTTTGAAAAAGACAAAAACTCCTTGCTCAAAAAATACCAAGAGCAGCTTAAACGTACCAAATCATATATTCAAAAGTCCAGGCTAAAACTGGATGAGCTTCGCAATTCCCCGCCCCCTTCCAATCTAGCCGATGTGATCATGGCTAATTTGCATGTTTTTCAAGATGGAAAACTTGAAGCTGAATTAATGGACTTCTATACGGGAGAAAACATCCATGTTAAACTCAAGCCAAATCAAAAGCCTCAGGATCACGCTGCATCACTTTACCGAAAGAGTAAAAACCGAAAGCTAGAATGGGAGCAATTGGAAAAAACAATTGCGGCGAAGGTTAACCAAGCTGAAATATTAGAATCCAAAATCTCGGAATTGAATGCAATTGATGATTTCCGTTCCTTAAAAAGCTATAAGAAATCTCATGGTGAGGACAAGGCTTTACAAAAAGATGAAGTCATTTTACCGTTCAAAACTTTTGAATTTGAGGGCTTTCCTATCTGGGTAGGCAAATCCGCACAGGCAAATGATGAAATGCTTCGTGGCTACACTAAGAAAGATGACCTATGGCTGCACGCACGTATGGTTCCGGGTTCTCATGTACTCATTAAGACTTCAGGGCTTAAAAGCATCCCCTTGGCTGTAATTGAGACTGCAGCTTCCTTGGCTGCGTTTTATTCAAAAAACAAGAATGAAACTCTAGCTCCTGTGATCCATACTGAAGCAAAATACGTGAGAAAAGTAAAAGGCTCTCCGGCTGGCTCGGTGGTCGTAGAAAAAGAAAAAGTACTGATGGTGATACCTAAAGGTCCGGAAGAGATTTTCGGAAAAGGAAATTAATCAGTTTACAGTTATCAGATGCTATTCGCAGTATTGACCTTGGAGGTTTTGTAAGCCTCGAAGATTTATAATTCTAATCACTTCATTATTTTTTTAGAAATGTAAAAAGCAAAAAAAAAGAGCCCCGAAACATCTTCGGGACTCTTGTATTTATTTTTAGAATCTACTTATTCTACAATATGCACTTTCAGCATGTTAGTTCTGCCGTTTGCTTTTAGCGGCATGCTACCCGTATTTACTATGATATCGCCAGAATTCACGTGATCATCTGACTTCAATGTATTTTCTATATCTGTAAACGTGGCATCAGTAGACACTTGATTTTCGTAAAAATACGCACGCACACCCCAAACTAAGCTCATCTGAGTAATTAATGGCTTATTCCTTGTAAACACAAAAATGCTGGCAGATGGTCTGTGAGAAGCAATTCTAAATCCAGTAAAGCCAGAAGAGGTAATCCCTACAATAGCCTTTGCCTTTACATTTCTAGAAAGTCTCGAAGCCATCAAGATCAAGTTATTGCTCAAGAAGGTATCATCGTCCTCAGGGATTTTGTACAGATTGTGATAGATATCTGCATTTTCCTCCAAATAGCTAATAATGCTACTCATGGCTTTTACTGCATTTACAGGATATTTTCCTGAGGCAGTTTCAGCAGAAAGCATCACAGCATCTGCACCGTCCAACACAGCATTTGCAACATCATTAGTTTCTGCACGGGTAGGACGAGGATTAGTAATCATGCTCTCCATCATTTGGGTAGCAATAATCACAGGCTTACAGGCAAGCTTACATTTTTCAACAATTCTTTTTTGCCAAAGAGGAACAATTTCCATTGGAACTTCTACTCCCAAATCACCCCGGGCAACCATGATTGCATCAGTAGCTTCGATAATTGCATCGATGTTATCAAGCGCTTCAGGCTTTTCAATCTTAGCAACGATCTTACAAACTTTGCCTTTCGCTTCAATCCGCTCTCTCAAATCAATAATATCTTCGGCTGATCTCACAAATGAAAGTGCGATCCAATCCACTTCCTGCTCAAGTCCGAAAGCCAAATCTTCAATGTCCTTCTCCGTAAGGGAAGGTGCACTTACTTTAGTATTAGGAAGGTTGATCCCTTTTCTAGACTTAAGGATACCACCGTGGATTACAGTACAATTGACATTTTTCCCGTCCGTATCATTTACTCTTACTTCCAGATTACCATCATCGATCAAGATTCTATCTCCTGTAACTACATCATTTGGAAGATTTTGGTAAACTGTACTAACTAGATGGCTTGTTCCAATTACCGGGTCATTAGTAATGGTGATCAATTCACCTGGTTTGATCTCCACTCCGTTGTTTTCAACTTCGCCAACACGGATTTTGGGACCTTGCAGATCCTGAAGGATTCCGAGATTTAATCCTTCATCTTTATTAATTTGTCTAATAATACCTGCTACTTCAGCATGGATATCGTGCGTACCATGTGAAAAATTCAAACGAAATACATTCGCGCCGGCAGCTGCCAGGCTTTTGATTGTTTCGTAATTATTTGAAGCAGGGCCTATAGTTGCTAGAATCTTTGTCTTATTGAATTGGCTCATTAGGGGATTAATAAGTTAATAGGTTTTCTTTTGATTTAAGTTTGCTCACATCCAGCTTCATGACATTTTGTATGTAGCGATTTTTCGCCAGCTGGTTCGCAAATGTATTAATACTTATTTGAAAGGTCTCGTCTTGGACCAAAAGGAAATAATCCATTGATTTCAATTCTGGTATCAGATAAGACACTTGATTTGTGGAGTTGAGTGCTTTATTTCTTAAAAGTTGAACAAATCCATGTGGTAAAGAAAGGAAATATTGAGAGATTTTTAGGCTTGGAAGGGTCATAAATTCCAATAAAAGATCATCAGATTTAATAAGGTTCAAGTCTAAATCCCTGTTAATTAGCCAGGCCATTTTATAGTCCTTAACAGGCGATACAAGCCCCAAAAGCTCGAAATCATAGGTATGTTCAATTAGTAACTTGGCCTTCTTCATTCAGTGAAAAAATCAATGAAAACAAAGTTAGAAAATATAATTCAACTTCAAGGTGCAGCTATTTGTATAAAAATTTACTTGAATCTTTTCTTTGCCAATTAGGCATTTAATATATTTCTTTGCGAAGTGTTATTAACTAAACTGATCACAAAATGTCTGAAATTGCACAAAAAGTAAAAGCCATCATCGTTGACAAACTTGGCGTAGAAGAGTCTGAAGTAACTTTGGAGGCGAGCTTTACCAATGATCTTGGTGCTGATTCTCTTGATACTGTAGAATTGATTATGGAATTCGAAAAAGAATTCAACATCTCTATTCCTGATGATCAGGCTGAGCAAATCGGTACTGTTGGACAAGCAGTTACCTACTTGGAAGCTAACGTAAAATAATAATTCCTAAATTCATTCTATGAATTTAAAAAGAGTTGTTGTAACAGGTATAGGTGCCCTCACACCAATAGGCAATACCGCAGAAGAATTCTGGCAGGGTCTGTCTAATGGTGTGAGCGGTGCTGCGCCGATTACCAAATTCGACGCTTCCCTTTTCAAAACCCAATTTGCCTGCGAGGTTAAAAACCTAGATGTAGAGCAATTTATGGATAGGAAAGAAGCTCGAAAGATGGATCCATTCACACAATTTGCCATGATTTCTGTTGAAGAAGCCATGAACGATTCAGGATTGGATCTTGAAAAAATCGATAAATCAAGAGCCGGAGTAATCTGGGGATCTGGAATTGGAGGGTTAAGAACTTTTCAAGATGAAGTAACTTCTTTCGCTACTGGCGATGGAACACCCCGCTTCAATCCTTTCTTTATTCCCAAAATGATCGCTGATATCAGCGCAGGCTTTCTATCAATTAAATATGGTTTTCGCGGTCCAAACTTTGTAACAGTTTCTGCCTGCGCTTCAGGCACCAACGCCCTTATTGATGCATTTACTTACATCAGAATGGGTAAAGCTGATATTTTTATCAGTGGTGGTTCAGAAGCAGCAGTTACTGAAGCAGGTGTAGGTGGATTCAATGCGATGAAAGCCCTTTCTCAACGAAATGAATCTCCAGAAACAGCCTCAAGGCCGTTTGATAAAGACAGGGATGGTTTCGTATTAGGTGAAGGTGCTGGAGCATTGATTCTAGAAGAATACGAACACGCTAAAGCACGTGGAGCCAAAATCTATGCAGAACTTGTAGGTGGTGGCATGACTGCTGACGCACATCATATTACTGCTCCTCACCCGGAAGGATTAGGAGCTAGTAGCGTAATGAAAATCGCTTTAGATGATGCAAACCTTAAACCTGAAGACATAGATTACATCAATGTTCATGGTACGTCCACCCCATTAGGTGACGTAGGTGAGACTAAAGCTATTCAGCAAGTTTTTGGTGAACATGCTTACAAGCTTAACATCAGTAGCACCAAATCAATGACTGGCCATTTACTTGGTGCAGCAGGAGCTATCGAAGCCATCGCTTGTATTTTCGCTATCAATAAGGGTATTGTACCTCCTACGATCAATCATTTCGAAGACGATGAGGCATTTGATCCTAGATTAAATTTGACTTTCAACAAAGCTCAGGAGAGAGAGATTAATTATGCGTTGAGTAATACCTTTGGATTTGGTGGACATAACTGTTCAGTAATTTTCAAAAAATATAATTAATCTGGATTTTGAAATTAATTCAAAGGCTCGGATTTTCTAATCTCTTCTTTAGTAAAAAAGACAAAAGGCTTGCTGCCTCCATCAGATTGATGACGGGGAGCAGGCCTTTTAATTTATCACTATACAAGCTTGCACTCACCCCTTCCAGCTTAGGAGAAGAAACATCCCAGGGATTCCGACTTTCAAACGAGCGATTAGAATTCCTAGGCGATGCAATTTTAGGTGCGGTGATAGCTGAGTTTTTATTTCAAAAATTCCCATTTCGCGATGAAGGGTTTCTCACAGAAACACGTTCAAAGCTTGTCAATAGGGAAACATTGAACGATACCGGAATCAAAATTGGATTACGGAAAGCATTGGACATGGAGATTGGGGAGCGTAGTTTCACCGGAAACAAATCCCTATATGGTGATATGTTAGAGGCTTTTCTTGGAGCTATTTACCTGGACAAAGGCTACCATTTCACCAAGCATTTCATCACCCATAGAATCCTACTTCACTTTGATGTAGAAAGTATGATCGCCACTACAACGAATTACAAAAGTAAAATTATCGAGTGGTCTCAAAAGGAAAATAAACAAGTAGAATTTTCAGTGCTCAGCGTAACTGGTAACCAAAGGTTCAAAGAATTTAAGGTTGCTTTGCAGGTAGAAGGAGAAGAAGTAGCACAAGGAAAAGGAAGCACGAAAAAGAAAGCTGAGCAGGAAGCTTCCAAAAATGCCTGCGAAACACTAAGAATTGCCACATAGCTGCGTAATTTTAGGCTCAATCACATCTATTTATGTCTTCAATAAAAATAGCAGGAGCAACCGTCAATCAAACACCACTAGATTGGTCAGGCAATTTGAACAGGATCTTTCAGGCTATAGAGGAAGCTAAAAATCAAGATGTCGAAATTCTCTGCTTGCCTGAACTAGCTATCACAGGGTATGGATCTGAAGATTTATTTTTAAGTTATTGGTATCCTAAGAAAGCACTTGCTCAATTAGAACTGATTTTACCTCATTGCTTAGGAATTACAGTGGCAGTCGGTTTGCCGATACGAATTCAGGACAAAGTTTATAATTGCGTTGCTGTCATTGAAAATGGAATTGTAAAAGGTTTTGTAGCAAAGCAGTTCATGGCTATTGATGGGGTACATTACGAATTTCGTTGGTTTACCCCTTGGATAGCTAATGAAGTAATTCAGGTAGAATTTCAAGATCAGCAAGTTCCATTTGGAGACTTAACTTTTTATCATAAAGACATTCATTTCGGTTTTGAAATCTGTGAAGATGCCTGGAGAGGAAAGGCTAGACCTGGCTACAGGCTCTGTGAGCGTAATGTAAATTTGATTTTCAATCCCAGCGCTAGTCACTTTGCTATGGGAAAAACTCAGCTTCGTAAAGAACTAGTTGTGGAAAGCTCAGCGGCTTTCGACTGCTATTATTGCTATGCAAATTTGCTGGGGAACGAGGCTGGAAGAATGATTTTCGATGGGGAAATTCTATTGGCAAAATCAGGAGAATTACTCTCTAGAAACAGACTTCTTTCTTACGAAGACTTTCAGGTAAAATCCTTTTATCTAGAACCAAAAACTCAGGACATCGCTCCTATCAACTCAAAAAATGAGGAATTTGTCCAAGCTACGGCTTTGGCACTTTTTGATTACATGAGAAAAAGTCGGAGCGCTGGTTTTGTACTCTCTCTTTCAGGTGGAGCCGATTCTTCTTCCATTGCAATTTTAGTTGCAGAAATGGTGAAGCGCGGAATTGATGAATTGGGTCTGCTGAAATTTTGTGATAAAGCTGGAATAAAAAATACTCCTACTTCTCAAACCCCGGAAAAAGAATTGCTGAAGCAGATTCTGACAACTGCATATCAAGGAACCAAAAACTCTTCAGATGACACGTTTTCTTCAGCTAAAACTCTTGCGGAAAGTATAGGTGCCACATTCTACCACTGGGAGATTGACGAAGAAGTGAATTCCTACACTTCTAAGATAGAAAAAGCAATAGGGAGAAAATTGACTTGGGAGCAAGATGATATCACGCTTCAAAATATCCAAGCACGTACTCGCTCGCCTATAATCTGGATGCTAGCGAATATCAATAATGCACTTTTACTCTCTACTTCCAATCGAAGTGAAGGCGATGTTGGATATGCCACTATGGATGGGGATACCTCTGGAAGTATCTCTCCGATTGCGGCTGTAGATAAATATTTCATCCTAAATTGGCTAAGCTGGGCAGAGAAAAACTTGGATCATCCAGGCTTGTCAAAGGTAAACTCGCTGCAACCAACGGCAGAACTTCGTCCATTGGAAAGAACCCAAACGGACGAAAAGGATTTAATGCCTTACTCAGTTATTGTAGAAATTGAAAAACTTGCAATTCGGGACCGACGTTCACCAATGGATATTTATCATATTCTTTCTGAAGAACTAAAATTGGAACCTTACACTTTGAAAGGCTATATCAAAAAATTCTTCCAACTTTGGTCCCGAAATCAATGGAAACGTGAGCGCCTTGCCCCCTCATTTCATCTGGACGAATTTAACGTAGATCCCAAAACTTGGTATAGATTCCCTATTTTGTCGGGAGGATTTGCTGAAGAACTTGCACAATTAGATCAACTATAAATCAATAAATATGCTTGAATTAATCATGAACTATATCGTCTGGGATCCTAGCCCATCTGTGATTCCTGGCTGGGAAAGACCACCTTGGTATAGTATTTTATTTGCGGCAGGCTTTGTCATTTCGCAGCAATTCATGGTTCACTTCTTCAAAAAAGAGGGGCAAAACCCAGAATTAGTTGATAAACTGACGATTTACATGGTCATTGCCACCATAGTTGGAGCTAGGCTAGGACACGTATTATTTTATGAGCCTGCAAAATACTTAAGCAATCCCATTGAGATTTTAAAAGTTTGGGAAGGTGGATTAGCAAGTCATGGAGCTGCTATTGCTATCTTATTTGCGCTCTGGTTATACGCAAAAAGAACTCCCGGACAAAGTTACCTCTGGGTTGTGGATCGAATAGTAATCGTCACGGCACTGACTGGAGCGTTGATCCGCTTTGGTAACTTGATGAATTCCGAAATCGGCGGAAAAGATACGGGATCAGATTATGGAATAGTTTACGCTTGGGACACTGAGGAGTTACTTTCCACATTGAAAGTTCCTGTGGAGTCTATAGATCCTTACAAACCTACAGATCGCGAGAGTGAATTGGTAGGCAATGGAATAGTCCCATTGAATATTGATCTGGAAATTAATAAAGGATCCTATAGTCTTGAAGAACTGGAAACGACCTTGAGACGGGATATTAAATATGCACTGACACAATTCAGTTCTAGTCAAGATTATTTAGCTGAACCTGTCGAAAGTCCGCTTAACATGAGCATCTCAGATAAAGGAGACTATTATTTAGTGACTGTTCTTACATTTGGCAGGACCAAACACCCAACACAAATCTATGAGTCCCTATCCTATTTTGTGATTTTCTTGGTGCTATTTGGTCTTTGGAACAAATACAAGGAAAGATTGCCTGAAGGAATTCTACTTGGATTATTCTTGATTTCAGTATTCGGTATGCGATTTATCTGGGAATTCTTCAAAGAAAGCCAGGTCGCATTTGAAGATGGAATGGCTTTCAATATGGGACAGCTATTGAGTGTCCCTCTCGTAATTGCTGGAATAATTCTCGTGATTCGAGCGATGAAAAATGGCTTAAAACCTATAAATAATTAAGGAACTGGATCATGCCCGTGTCCTCCCCAGGGATGGCAACGGGCAATTCTCTTCAGACCCATCCAGCCTCCGCTGAAGACTCCATGCTTCATGATAGCTTCTTTCATATAATGGCTGCACGTAGGTGTATATCTACAGCTAGAAGGAAATAAGGGAGAAATGGTGTATTGATACACCAAGACTGGAAATATAGCTATCTTTCGAAGTATGGATTTTGCCATGGATTAGTCCTATAATTGTGGTCGCTACGTAATTAACCAATATCAACATTTTAGAATTCCCTCTTGATCCTCAAGAAAACAAATATCCTTTATTTCTCAATTTTGTTTTTAGCTCTTTTTCTAGAGTTTAAAGCCAATAGTTGCTATGCAGAGCAGGTTGATACCACTTTTGCACCCAAAAGTACAGGAACTCCAGATAGCGTCAGAGTGAATAACATTTTCATAGTAGGAAATGAAAAAACGAAGAAAAGTGTAATCCTCAGAGAGTTAGATTTTATTACAGACTTCTATTATGATTGGAATACTTTTTTGGAAATCCTCATTGCCGATCAAAAGAAAATATATAACCTCAGACTTTTCACCTCAGTAGAAATCACTCCACTCTTGACAGGAGATGACGAGGCTGAAATCCTCATTACGGTCAAAGAACGTTGGTATATACTTCCTCAAGTTATTTTTCAACTTGCGGACAGAAACTTTTCCGAATGGTGGACTAATCAAAACCGGGATTTCTCAAGGGTAAATTATGGCCTTAGACTAAGTCATAGCAATGTGGGTGGGAGAAATGAAAAAATGAAATTTGCGGGTCAACTTGGCTTTACCAAAGCCTTAGATCTGCAATACAGCAAACCCTATATAGATAAGAATCAAAAGCATGGACTTGCTGCTCAGCTTACATTTAAGGAGAATAAAACCATCCCAATTAGGTCTGCCTTCAATAAGCAAGTTTTCTATAGCAATGAAAACGAAGACATTATTAAAAAAAGCTTCGCCGCAGCACTAAGGTATACCTATAGAAGAAGTTATTACAACTACCACTTCCTTACTTTGGGGTATAGCGGCACCTGGGTCAGCGATGATGTTTTGATAGAAAACCCAAACTATTTCCAGTCTGCTGACAATAAACTACGCTATTTATTTGCTACCTATACCTTTCGACATGATCGAAGAGATAATGTTTCTTATGCTACAGACGGGGAATTACTGGAGCTATCCATTACCAAATACGGCATAATATACACCGAGGAGCTTGACGAAGTGGAAGTAAACCTAACAGCCAATAAGTATTTCAAAATTTCGGACAAGTTTCATTTTAATACTGGATTGACAGCTGATTGGTTTCTAAGTACAAACCAACCCTATACTTTAGTGAGAGGGATAGGATATAACCCAAACTTCGTTAGGGGATATGAACTAAATGTAATCGAAGGACAACAGCTGTATGTCCACAAAAACAGCTTTCGATGGAAATTCATTGATTGGGAAATTGACATTTCGAATATGATACCATTGGAGCAATTCAATACCATCCCTATCCGACTCTACCTTAGTGCGAATTTTGATCATGGCTTTGTGAAGGATAGAAACAATATTCCTGAAAACGCTAGACTGGCGAATAAATACCTCATGGGGTATGGGACAGGAATTGATCTTATTGGCTTTTACGATTCTGTATTTCGGTTTGAATACTCTCTGAACAATAGCGGAGAAGGCAACTTCTTTTTTAACTTTTCTACCCCCTTCTAGTTCCAGCGTAAAAAAAAACTAAGGACATGAATTGATTATCAAGTTTTTAACTAAATTAGTTAAGGCTTTTTTCAATCTATTTATGAAGCAAAGGATTTTTTTCTGCTTCCTGTTTTGTCTGACTTTTTTTGCAAAAGCGCAAACAGACCCGCTCACACAAGTGCATGGTGCTAGAAGCCAGGGCATGGGTAACCTTCGTGTACATGGAATGGATACATGGAGCTATTTCAATAACCCTGGAGGACTGGCAAAATTGGAAACTTCAGTAGTTTCAGCTGGATACGATAGCAGATTTGGTTTGAAAGAACTCAGCTCCGTAGATCTCGTTGGTGCTTGGAAAATCAAATCTGGAACTTTAGGGTTTGGGCTTTCCAGATATGGTGGAAAGCTATTCAATCAACAATCTCTTGGTTTAGCTTTTGCAAATCAATTAGGAATTGTAAGTGTGGGAGGAAAATTAGAATGGTTTCAAACTCAAATTGAAGGATTTGGATCGGGTAGCAGCTTAATTTTTAGTTTGGGTGGTATGGCTGACCTAAGTCCTAACTTTTCTGTTGGGGCGAGCATTTCAAATCTCAGCCGATCCAAACTCTCAAAAGACTCGGAAACAAGGCTTCCAACTGGCGTGAGTTTAGGAATATCCTACACCCCTATCTCACAACTTCAAATTCAACTGGAAATAGAAAAAGATATTCAGATCAAGCCAATCCTAAAAGCCGGCATTGAATATGGAATCAGAGATTGGATATTTCTCAGAACTGGGATCAACAGCCATCCAAGCAGACTATTTTTTGGTTTGGGCCTGAAATCCAACAGGATGAAATTGGATTATGCTTTTGGTCAAAACCAGGCTTTGGGAAGTACAAATCATTTGAGTTTGGCTTTTGCTTTTAAAAACTAATGAAGGCCGCCATTCTATTCTTAGGTATCACAAGTTTACTTTTCTTTGAAGCAAAAGCTCAGCAGCCACCGCACAAAGAGATAGATTTGGAGTCATTTATAGAGCGACTATTCCCGGTTCAAGATGAAGACCTAGACTACGAATCTATATATGACGTGCTATTGCAGCTTTATTTGAACCCGATGGATATCAACCGTGCGAACGCTGAAGTCTTAGCCTCTAGCTATTTACTTGACCCCAACCAAATCAGCAATTTGATTGCCTATAGAGACAAATTCGGGCCATTGGTATCACTCTATGAACTTCAAGCAATTCAGGGATTCGATCTAAAAACAATAGAGCAAATTCTTCCATTCTTAACTATGGCAACAGGAACTTCAAATCAGACTCAAGGCTTTTGGAAACGAGTTTTGAATGAAGAGCAATCCTATTTCTTAGTACGGCATCGTAGGACTTGGGAAACCCGCAAAGGATTTACTCCGGCAGATACCAGCTCTACTGGAAAGATTTCATCCCGATATTTGGGGGATCCCAATGAATTATATCTGAGATTTAGGATTCAGCACACACGAGATTTTAGCTTGGGTTTTACATTGGACAAAGATCCCGGAGAATCATTCACTTGGGATACCAAAACAGCGCGAATTGGCTTTAATTTTTTCTCTTTTCACTTCACCAAATATTATGTAGGCAAATGGAAAACTATCGCATTGGGGGATTTTCAAGCTCAATTTGGTCAAGGCCTAGTTTTTGGAGCCGGCTACTCATTGGGAAAAGGTGCAGAAACTGTACCGACAGTACGCAGGAGTAGCGTGGGGATCTTACCTTATACCGCAGCATTAGAATTTGGATTCTTTCGAGGTGCTGGATTAACCTACCAACACAAAAACTGGCAAAGTAGCCTGATCTCGTCCTATGCTCCACGGGATGGCCGAGCAGCAAGCTCTCTAGATACGCTCAGTTCCGAGGATTTAACCATCAATTCTTTCAACCAAAGTGGTCTGCACCGGACATCCAGCGAGCTCAGTACCAAAAATCAATTTCGGGAATTAAGCCTTGGTGGCAACATTCAATATACATCCACCACTGGAAAGTTGCAGCTTGGCTCAAACTACCTATTTACACGGTTCAACCACCCTTGGATTAAAGAACCTACGCTATATAATCAATTTGATTTTGCGGGAAGGAGCAATAGCGTTGGTAGTCTCTACCTGAGCTATAACTGGAAAAACTTTTTTCTTTTTGGTGAATCTGCAGTTTCTCAATCCGGTGGAAGAGGAAACGTAATTGGATTTATTTCCAGCTTAAGTAAGCAGGTGGACTTCTCAATATTATGGAGAAAATACGACTCAAATTTCCATAGTTTTTATGCAAATGCATTTGCTGAAAGTACCCGACCAGTCAATGAGCAAGGAGTTTACTTAGGAATCCAAATCAAGCCAATTTCCAAATGGAAAATCAATGCCTATTACGACTACTTCAGATTCCCGTGGTTGAGATATCGTGTATATGCTCCTTCCAAAGGCTACGAATGGCTCGCAAGAATTAGTTTCCAACCGAACCGCAACCTCACAGCTTTCTTCCAAATCAGAGAAGAACAAAAAGATCGAAATTTGTCAGATTCTGGGGAACCTTCGCTCCCCTACCAGATCCGACCATTAAATAAAATAAATGGCCTTCTCAGCTTGGAATATCAAGTCAGCAAAGCCTTCTTTTTTCGATCAAGAATCCTTTTTAGCCGGGTGAATTTTAATGGTCAAAAATCCTCTGGGTTTATGATTCTTCAAGATGCTCAATACAGCTTTAACAAATTCAGACTGACTGGAAGAGTAGCTTTATTCGATACTGATGACTATGACACCAGACTTTATGCCTTTGAAAACAATGTATTGTGGACTTTCTCAATCCCAGCTTTTTCCGGTCAAGGTATGCGCACTTATTTAGTAGCTCAATATCAAATCAACTCGCAGATTACAGCCTATTTTAGAATCTCCAGAACAGCATATACTGACCGGGAGACGATCAGTTCGGGGCTTCAGGAAATCGATGGATCAAGACAAACTGAAACCACATTACTGATTCGCCACATGCTCCATCGCTAAATTTCCATCAATGGTATTAAGAAGAATCTGCATTTTTAATAATTTGAACACAAACTACCACCTGTATGAAAAAACATCTACTATTTATTCTAATTACCGTCTTTTCATTGAATCTTGGTTTTGCTCAGAGCCTAGATTTGAGCAAAATGACAAAAAAAGACGGATTCATTCCTTTTTATATAGATGAAGAAAAAGGTAAAATCTATCTTGAAATTGACAAACTTGAATGGGAATTCCTATATGTAAACTCCCTGACAGCCGGTATTGGCTCTAACGATATCGGGCTGGATCGTGGTCAACTAGGAGACACTAGGATTGTCGAATTCAGAAAGTCTGGAAATAAACTTTTTATGGTTCACAAGAACTATGATTTCAGAGCTTATTCTGACAACCCTGCCGAGGTGCAATCCATTAGAGATGCCTTTGCAGAATCTATAATATGGGGATTTGAGATCGCTCAGAAAGATGGAGACAAGCTGATCGTCGATGCTACAAATTTCTACCTGCAAGACACGCATGGGGTAGCAGAAACCTTGAGCAGAAGTCGCCAGGGCTCTTTCCGTCCAGATGCTAGCAGATCTGGGTTGTACTATCCAATGACAAAAAATTTCCCTCAAAATACCGAGGTGGAAATGACAATTACACTAACTGGACAAGCCACTGGTAGCAACCTAAGGTCTGTGACTCCGAGTCCTGATGCAGTAACAGTGCGGCAGCGACACTCATTTATTGAGCTTCCTGATGATAACTATCAGCCGCGTGAATTTGACCCTAGAGCTGGCTTTGGAAGCATTTCTTACATGGATTTCACTACACCGATCTCCGAGCCTATTATGAAAAAATTCATAGCAAGGCACCGGCTGGAAAAGAAGGACCCAACTGCTGCAAAGTCTGAGGCTGTAGAGCCAATTGTCTATTACCTTGATCGCGGCACTCCTGAGCCGGTAGCGTCAGCATTGATAGAAGGAGGAAACTGGTGGAATCAAGCCTTCGAGGCAGCAGGGTTTATCGATGCATTTCGAGTGGAACTAGCACCGGAAGGCATGGACTTAATGGATGTTCGATACAATGTAATTCAGTGGGTTCACCGATCCACGCGGGGCTGGTCCTACGGAGCCAGTGTACGTGACCCACGTACTGGAGAGATTTTAAAGGGTCATGTTTCACTTGGTTCACTGCGAGTGAGACAGGATTATTTGATTGCACAAGGACTTTTGCAGCCATTTGAAGATGGGGCTCCAGCCAATCCTGAAATGCTAGAGCTTGCCGTTGCCAGATTAAAGCAGCTGTCTGCTCATGAGATCGGCCACACAATCGGTTTGGCACACAGCTATGCTACTTCCGCTGACAATCGCTCTTCCGTAATGGATTATCCTTATCCATTGATTACTGAGACAGCAAATGGAGAGCTGGATCTGAGCAATGCTTATGATGACAAAATCGGCGATTGGGATAAGTGGGCTATTAAATATGGGTATGCTGTCACTCCTGCAGGTCAGGATGAAGCTACATTTCTTAAGAAAACATTAGAAGACACCTATGAGGCTGGGCATCAATTCATCACAGATTCCGACTCCCGGAATCCAAGTGGAGCACACCCAACCTCGCACCTTTGGGACAACGGTTCATCTGCTTCTGACGAATTAATGAGAATGCTGAAATTGAGAGAAAATCGTATGAAAAGCTTTGGCTTAAATGCCATTCCTGAAGGTCAGCCTACAGCACTTTTGGAGGAAGTATTCGTGCCTCTTTATTTGATGCACAGATTCCAGATTGAAGCCACAAGTAAGCTTCTGGGTGGTGTGGACTATCGATACAAGGTGAAAGGCGACAACCAGCCAACTCATGGTTGGGTAAATTCTGCGCAGCAAAAAGAGGCTCTGGAAGCTCTACTAGTCAATATTTCCCCAGAGCAGCTTCGGGTGCCGGATCATATTTTGAAATTAATCCCTCCTAGACCGTTTGGTTATGGAAGAAATAGAGAGACGTTCGTTTCACGAGTGAGCCCAATCTTCGATCCTATTGCTCCAGCAGAAACCATCGTTGATTTGACATTTTCTTTCTTGCTAGATGGAGCTAGAGTAAACCGCGTTTATCTACAACATTTACAGCAAAGTAATCTTTTTGGGCTTAACGATATGTTGACAAGTATTGAGAAGCAGGTTTTCAATAACTACACAGCCGAAGACATTAACCTTGAGATAATCCTAATGACTCAAGCAAAATATGTAGATCATTTGATTGTATTAGCTAAAAATGCGGATGTCTCCAATACCATCAGAGCAATCGCCAGAGGGAGGTTAAGGGAGCTTACTGCTAATGGTCGGCTATTATTAGGGGCAAATCCTAGAGCCCAGCACCAAGCTTACTTAGCCGAAAAAATAACTGCATTTCTAGACCTACCGGAAGAACTTATTACTCAACAAACCTTGAAAGCTCCAGATGGCTCTCCTATTGGTATGTCAGAAATGAGTTGTGATTTTGAATACTAATTTTCCCATGAAACAAATTTCCTATAAAAGCCGACATCATGTCGGCTTTTATTGCAATAAGGCATTGAACACGAGATAGATAAAGATTATATTGGAATTTTAAAACTGATATTTTTATGGGAGAATCTAAAAAGAGGTGTTTTGTTGTGATGGGTTTTGGTACCAAAACCGATTATGTAAGTGGGAGAAAGCTAGATCTAAATAAGTCCTAT
The DNA here is from genome assembly GCF_900182815.1 of Algoriphagus winogradskyi. Taxonomy (GTDB): domain Bacteria; phylum Bacteroidota; class Bacteroidia; order Cytophagales; family Cyclobacteriaceae; genus Algoriphagus; species Algoriphagus winogradskyi. The sequence continues at coordinate 558,327 of NZ_FXUA01000003.1, forward strand.
AAATACCTTATCAAACCTGTAGTTGAATCCAAAGGGATTGAATGTGTGAGGGCAGATGAAATTTTACACTCCGGCTCCATAGATGTGCAAATGTACAAGGAGCTCTTAATGGCAGACTTAGTCATTGCTGATCTTTCTACCGCCAACAGTAATGCAATCTATGAACTCGGGATCAGGCATGCTTTGCGTCCATATACCACAATTGTCGTTGCTGAAGATAAACTTGCTTATCCTTTTGATTTAAATCACATCCTAATTAACAGCTACAACCATCTCGGTGATGCCATTGATATTGAAGAGGCGGAACGGTTTAAAGAAGGACTGGGAAAGCAAATAGATGCTGTAATCAACAAAGAAGAGTCCGATAGTCCCGTTTACACCTATTTAAATTCTTTGATTCCTCCTAAAATAAAAGAAGCATTGGATGAAACTGTTGAAAAGGTAAAAAACCCTGATATTCAACCTAATGAAACAGGAAAGGCATTATCCAAGATTATCCAAGATGCGGAAGATTTGATCGAGCAAAAAGATTTTGATAAAGCAAAACTCCTCTTTCAAACTGCAATAGTCCTGGCCAACATGAATAATTCACAGCCAGACACGTATTTGACACATAGATTGGCATTTACAACTTATAAGGCCGCCAAACCTGACTTAATCAGTTCCCTATATGAATCAATGAGGCTTCTTCAATCAATCAATTTAGCTCATACTAACGACCCAGAAACCGTATCCTTGGCTGGTGCAATTGAAAAGAAATTATATGAAAATGGAGAAGGCGAAAACCACTTAGATGAGGCTCTCCTATACTTTTTGAGGAGTTATTACACTTTAAATAATAGATACAATGGAATAAATCTAGCTCTTACTTATGTCTACAGAGCAAATTCTGGACTTGCTACAAGCAAAAATGAAAAAATCACTGACTTGGTGATGGCGAAAAGAACCTGGTCTAGAATTCTCTATCTATGTGATCGCGATTGGCCAATAGTATTAGCAAAAGAACAAAATGATGCGGTAAATTTGAATGCAAACACCAAAGAATCCCAAGAATTACAAGATTACTACAATACTCAAAAATTCTGGATATCTGTAAACCGGGCCGAGGCCTATTTTGGACTAGGCCAATTTGAAAACTATCAGAAAAACAAAGAGCTTGCAAAAAATATCCCTCATCCTACTTGGATGTGGGAAAGCTTTACCGAGCAAATAGGTAAATTAGCTGTAGGATTGACCAAAGCAGGTCATTTTATGGAACCTTCTTGGAAAGCCCCTGTTTAGATAGCCAAACTATTTTAGATTTATGAATAACCCTTTATTGGCAACTTTTGCCACCCCATTTGATACCGCTCCTTTTGATCAAATCACTCCAAAACACTTTCTCCCAGCTATAAAATCAGCAATCGCTGAAGCAAAAGAAGATATTTCAAAGATTAAAGCGGAAGCATTACCAACCTTTGAAAATACGATTGAAGCTCTTGATGGCTCCGGTAAGCGTCTGGGTATTATTGCTGGTATATTTTTCAACCTAAATTCTGCTGAAACCAATGAAGAAATTCAATCCTTAGCTCGGGAAATCTCTCCACTTCTAACCGAACATGGTAACGATATTTTACTTGATCAAGCACTTTTTCAGCGCGTAGCACAGGTTTTTGAGCAAAAGGACGGGTTGAAATTATCTCCTGAGCAAGTGACTTTGCTAGATAAAACTTATAAATCCTTCGTGAGAAATGGTGCTAAGCTAAAGGGAGAAAAAGCTGATCAATTAAGAAAAATTGATCAGGAATTAGCTCAAAACTCCTTGAAGTTTGGTGAAAACGTACTGGCTGAGACAAACAAATATGTTCATATAGTAGATCTGGAATCTGATCTGGAAGGTCTGCCAGAAGGAATCAAGGAGGCTGCTGCACAAATAGCTGAAGAAAAAGGCGAGGCTGGCAAATGGGCATTTACGCTGGACTATCCAAGCTATATCCCTGCAATGACCTATGCAAAAAACAGAGCTTTACGAGAAACGCTCTTTATGGCAAATGGGACGAAATGTGCCAAAGGCGATGAACTGGATAATCAGGAAATCATAAAGAAAATCTTGAAGCTTCGACATGATAGAGCTGTACTTTTAGGTTATAAAAGCCATGCTGATTTCGTACTAGAGGAGCGAATGGCAAAAAGCCCAAGTCAAGTCATTTCATTTTTGGATTCATTATTGGAAAAAGCCAAACCTAAAGGCAAAGCAGAAATTAAAGAGTTGGAAGCTTTTGCCAAGGAACTTGATGGCCTTGAAGAGTTGAAGAAATGGGATTTCGCCTATTATTCCGAGCTTTTGAAAAAAGAAAAATACTCACTTGATGATGAGCTTTTAAGACCATATTTCCAATTAGAGAAAGTAATTGAAGGGGTATTTCAAACTGCCGAGAAACTTTTTGGAATAACGTTCACCCCGAGAACCGACATACCAGTTTACCATAAAGACGTTACAGCTTATGAAGTGACAGACAAGGAAGGAAAATACCTTTCGGTCTTTTATGCAGACTTCTTCCCACGTCCAGGTAAAAGAAACGGCGCTTGGATGACTAGCTATAAGGGACAAAGTATAAAGGAGGGTCAGGATATTCGTCCACATGTTTCTATTGTCTGCAACTTTACCAAACCAACTAAGTCAAAACCTAGTTTATTGACATTCAATGAAGTGACTACCCTTTTCCATGAATTTGGACATGCGCTTCACGGCATGATGGCCAAAGGAAGCTATGAATCGCTTTCCGGTACGAGTGTATTTTGGGACTTTGTAGAATTACCTTCTCAGATTTTCGAAAACTGGTGTTATGAAAAAGAATGTTTGGACCAATTTGCGAAGCATTATGAAACTGGAGAAAAGATCCCAGAAGATCTAATTGAGAAAATCAAAAAGGCTTCAAACTTCCAGCAGGGCTATCAGACGTTAAGGCAAATTAGCTTTGGACTTCTAGACATGGCCTATCATAGTAAGGATCCGAGTGAGATCACAAGCATTCGAGACTTTGAGGAACAAGTGATGAAGCCTACCGACTTACTTCCTAAGGTGCCAGGAACTTTGATGAGCACATCATTTTCTCACATTTTCCAAGGCGGATATTCTTCTGGGTATTATAGCTACAAATGGGCAGAAGTACTTGATGCAGATGCGTTTGAATTGTTTCAGGAGAAAGGTGTATTTGACAAGGCTACGGCAGATTCTTTTGTAAAAAACATATTGTCTGCCGGAGGTAGTGAGCATCCGTCTGTTCTCTACAAGAGATTCCGTGGAAGAGAACCAAAACAAGATGCCTTGTTGAAAAGGGCAGGATTGATTTCAGAATAATTTGCTTTCTTTACTTCAACATATGTTGTAAAGATATTTTAATATGATTATCCGCAATGATGCGCGTCACATTAGATTCTTTGCTTAATAGATAGGGAGATCGAACCTTTGGCAACGCTCAGCACAAGTGACCGAAGACCGAAGTAGCCTCAATTATTAAGTTTAACATATCTTACATTGCTTTTGCCGCCTGAGTGGTAGAAAAGCGGATATACCTATATATTAATTTCAAAATCCAACCCTTGATGGAAATTTCAAGTAAAAAACTACCTACATACCTTCGGGCGCTATCAGTAATGATTTTCATTATTGTATTAGTTTTCTTTTTGATTGTAGGAAAAAGCTTGCTAGTCCCTTTATTCATGGGCGGGTTCTTTGCGATTTTGTTTACACCACTTTCTATGTGGCTTGAGTCTAAAAAAGTCCCTAGGACGCTCTCATGCATCACATCACTATTAGTAATGATTGCCATAGTCGGTGGTCTACTGACCTTTATTATCGGGAATGTGGCGAGTTTCACCAAGGATTTTGATGATGTCTCTGGACGACTCACGGATTATGCTGAGGATATAGATCAATGGTCCGTAGAAACATTTTCCGTAGATCCAGAATTGAGCGAAAAAGCAAATACTGATTACCTAAAAAACGTGCTGACCAAAAACAGTTCTAGCATAGGGGACTTTGCCATGAACGCTGTCGGATCACTTACCGGACTGGTTTTGATCCCTGTTTTCATGTTCTTCTTTCTACTATACCGGAATCATCTGACCAACGTGATCATTCACATCTATCGAGATAAAGATCCTGAATTGGTTAAAATGCGCATTGTCAGCTTACGGAAAGTGATTTTAAATTACATAGTAGGCGTGGTCAAAGTGATGGGAATTCTGGCCATACTTAATATCACCGCATTTTCTTTACTCGGAATTAAGCACGCTGTGTTCTTCGGTACACTAGGTGCTATATTGAATATTATCCCCTATGTAGGGCCTTTCTTCGGTGCCATGCTACCGATGATTTATTCCTTTCTTACTAAAGACAGTTTGTTTTACCCTGCAGGTGTTCTTGTCAGTTATCAAATAATTCAGATGATAGAAGGTAATTTTCTGACACCAAAAATTGTGGGAGGGAATGTCAACTTAAATGCATTCATCACTTTTCTTGGGCTGATAATCGGTGGTACAATTTGGGGAGTGGCAGGAATGATTTTGGTTATTCCAGCAATGGCCATATTACGTGAAATATTTGATTTAAGTGAGTCCACACGGCCATTTGCACTTTTACTTGGTGAGGAAAAGGATGAAGAAAAAATAGAAGAGATAGAAGATGAAAACAACGCTTAAAACACTTTTGCTTCTTATTACGATAGGAACAACACTTTCCTGTGATTCAGACGAGAGCAAAAAAGGTAGATTTCTGCTAAAAGGGAATGAGAAAATGGAAGAAAATGACCCTAAAGGAGCCATGGAATTCTATGCAGAAGCGCTTGAAATGGATTCTACTTATGCTGAAGCTTATTACAATAAGGCACTTGCCCATATTCAGCTAAATCAATTGACAGCAAGTATTCAGGATCTCAGTTTAGCAATCAAATTTAAACCTGGATATTATGATGCTATTTTCCAAAGAGGCTTAAGCTACCTCGACAATGGCGAGTTTTATAACGCTAGAGAAGATGCCAAGCAGCTAATCTCTCTTGACAATAAAAATTGGAGAAGCTACTTTTTAACTGGCTTAGTTGAAGAAAAACTAACCAATTTCCCGGAGGCACTAGCGGCATTTGGAGAGGCATCGAAACTCAATCCCGAAAACTCGGACTTGCTCGTAAACCAGGCAACAATCCTATATTACCAGAAAGATTTTGAAGCTGCCAAAAAGATTTTAAGCAAAGCCACAACGGTCAATCCCTTAGAACCCAATCTTCATAATTTGCAATCAATGATCCTTTTTGATGAACAAAATTATGCAGGAGCATTGGATGCTGTGGAAAAAGCGATTTCTCTCGATAAGAGTCAACCTTATTTCTACAATAACAAAGGGCTATATCTCCTGTTTCTAGATCAAAAAGAAGAAGGTTTGAACCTGATTAACCAAAGTATACAAATGGATCCAACCAATCCTTTTGCTTTCAGAAATAAAGGGATCTACTATGTAATGGAAGGAGACAAAGTTTCTGCCTTGCAGTATTTAGTGGAATTGAGCCAAAATTATCCAGATATGGACTTGGTGGAAGAATATTTAGAGAAGGCTCAGGCGCTCTGATTTCGCTCAAAAATAACTTCTTGAATAATTTTCTGCAGCTCTGAAGCATCAATAGGCTTAGCTACAAAACCGTCAAAATCACACTCTTTTATTCTGTCTTTTATTTCAAGCTTAGCAGCCGCAGTAAGTGCTATGACTGGTGCTTCGGAGATTTTTTTGATCGCTAAGGTTGCATCAAAACCGTCCATTTCAGGCATTTGAATATCCATCAAAATGCAATCAAAATTGGTATGCTTTACAGCATTAACCGCTTCTAAGCCATTTGTTACTCGCTCGTAGGTGAAGCCCCACTTATTAATAATTTTACCAAGAACTAATGCATTCACATCATTATCCTCAGCCATTAATAAATGAAGGGATGAATTTTGGTAGCCATATCCCTTAGTAAGTGTAGGTTTCTCCAGCTGCATTTCCGAAATCTCGAATTCTAATTCAAAGTAGAATTTACTTCCTTCGTTTATTACAGAATCAAGCCCAATTTCTCCTCCCATCAGATTCAATAGCTTCCTTGTGATAGAAAGCCCTAGGCCAGTTCCGCCATATTTTGTACTAAAGGTTGGCCTTACTTGATCGAAATCATCAAATATTTTATCCTGATGTTCAGGCGCTATACCTATCCCGTTATCACTAACTTCAAAGTATACTCTTGCTTTACCATTTCTTCTTTCGGTCAAACTAACATTAACCTTTACTTCTCCTTCATTTGTGAATTTGAGGGCATTAGTAATAAGATTATTTAAGATTTGAGAAAGCCGGGTTTTATCTCCAGACACCGTGATATCCAACCCTTCGGAAAGCTTGACTTCCAATTTATTTTTACTGTCTCTAGCATGAAATGTCAAGCCTTTGATTATTTGATTGACAAAGGAACTGAGATGGAAAGGTGCTTTTTCTATTGTTAGTTTACCTGCTTCTATTTTCTGAAAATCCAGCAGATCATTGATCATAATGATCAGATTATCCACTGCAAAATTGATCGTATCTAACTCGGATTTTTGATGGACTTGCGGATGATCATGAATTAAGGAATATGTAGAACCTGAAATTGCATTCAATGGCGTACGAAGTTCATGACTAATCATGGAAAGGAAATCAGATTTGATCTGATTAGCCTTTTCGGCTGCCTTCCTTGATTCGTCCAAGGTTGATTCAAACTCCTTCTGACTACTGATATCTGTCAAATATCCATACCAAACCATATCTCCATTCTCGAGAACTTGTGGTCTGGCAGCTCCCAGAATCCAGCGATAATCTTCAGATTTAGGATCAGCCTTTACTCTGAATTGACATTGCCATGGTTCAACTTTTTTAGCTGAAGCAATTGAACTCATGATGACCTGAGGCAGGTCAACTGGATGAACACGAGAAATTGCCATAGAAATATCTGAAAAATTCTCAAGCTCCTCTGCTTTTAAGCCTAATACCTGTGCTATCCCTTTGGATAAAAATGAAAAATTCATTTTCCCGTCTGAATCCATCACCAATTGATACAATCCACCTGGAACTTGTTCAGTTAGGTTAATCAAGAAATTGCTACTGTCCTCCAGATTCTTCTCCAATAGAACTTTTTCAGAAATATTTTTAAATGATAGCAAAACATACTGAATCCCGTCCACTTTAAGCTGCTTTGAGGCAATTTCAAGGTTCAGTGGAGAACCGGAGGAAATAGTAAGGATGGTATAAAAACGATGAATTTTATGGTCAGATACTGCACTACTCAACCAATTCCCCCATTGAAGAGGATCATCAAACAACCCTTGCACCTCACTTAAATGATGTATTTTTTTTTCACCAGAATATCCAAAAAGGCTCATCGCTTCGGTATTTGAAAGAAATACCTCTCCACTTGGCTTAAGCACTAATTGAGGATCTGGAGATTCTAGTAAAAACTGTTGAAATTCTTGAGTAGTGGGTAAGCCTTGTTTCCTAACTTGTTCGCCTTTATAAAAAAGAAAATAGTTTGTTGAGCTATCCTGGGGAAGTTCAATCTGGAAATTATACTCATTTCCATCATGACTTAGTTCTAAGGTTTCTTTGAAAATAAAACTACTAATGTCCAACCCCAACCCAACGAGACTCCTATCTGTCAAATTTGCCCCAATTTGATCTTCAAAAGCTTTATTGGTATAAAAAATAGGATAAGGGAAGGTATCATCGGCAAGAAACACCATCTCGGATGACTCGTAAATAAGTTTCTTGAATGTACTGTTAATTCCTCTTTCCTGCATTGAAATGGTGCTTACTTAGCTTGAGCTATGATCTTGATAAAACCATAATTCGTTGGGATGACTAATTATGACGTAAACATACAGCAATTTGTATTTCGTAGCAAACTATTTGATTTATAAATACATTTATTTGACATTATTTTAAGGATCGGCCAACTAGATAAATCACTACTCTTTACAAGTACTGCTTAGTTTAATCCAAAAATTAGATTTACTAGAATTAGTTAGACAAAAAAAAGCCGTAACAATTCTGTTACGGCTTTGAAATTATTAGCGAATATTATTAGGCTTTGGCTTTGATCAGGTTTAGTGCTGATCCGGCTTTAAACCATTCTATCTGTCCTTCATTGTAAGTATGATTTACTTGGATAGTATCAGAAGACCCATCTGAATGGTTTAGCACTACTTGCAATTGCTTACCTGGAGCAAAAGTAGTCAGGCCAAGAATATCTATAGAATCATTTTCCTGAACCAAGTCATAGTCAGCTGGATTAGCAAACGTCAATCCTAACATACCTTGCTTCTTCAAGTTAGTTTCGTGAATTCTCGCGAAAGATTTCACCAAGATAGCTCGTACACCAAGGAATCTAGGTTCCATTGCCGCATGCTCTCTAGAAGAACCTTCTCCATAGTTTTCGTCACCTACAACGATAGAACCGATTCCATTTGCTTTATAATCTCTCTGCGTTGCTGGAACTTCACCATATACTCCAGTCAACTGATTCTTCACGGAGTTAGTAGCATCAGTGTAAGCATTAACAGCCCCAATAAGCATGTTATTGGAGATATTATCTAAGTGACCTCTGTATCTCAACCATGGTCCAGCCATAGAAATATGATCTGTTGTACACTTTCCTTTTGCTTTGATGAGGAGTTTTAGACCTTTCAGATCTGTACCTTCCCATGGCTTAAAGGAATCAAGCAATTGAAGACGATCTGAAGTTGGACTCACAACAACCGTGACATTAGATCCATCTTCTGCTGGCTGCTGGTAACCAGCATCTTCCACTGCAAAACCTTTAGTAGGTAGCTCAAGTCCGCTTGGCTCATCCAACATCACAGACACCCCCTCTTCATTCACTAGACTATCTGTCATAGGATTGAATGTCAAATCTCCCGCGATTGCCAATGCGGTCACGATCTCAGGAGACGCTACGAAAGAGTGAGTGTTTGGATTTCCATCCGCACGCTTTGCAAAGTTTCTGTTGAAGGATGTGATAATAGAATTTTTCTCTTGTTTCTCAGCTCCATGACGAGCCCACTGTCCGATACAAGGTCCACAAGCATTTGCAAGAACTACTCCGCCCATTTGACCGAAAGTATCCAAGAAACCATCTCTATCAACGGTGAATCTCACCTGCTCAGACCCTGGAGTGATTGTATATTCAGATTTAGCAACAAGCTTTTTATCTACTGCTTGCTGAGCAAGTGATGCAGCTCTTGAAATATCCTCGTAAGAAGAGTTCGTACACGAGCCGATCAAACCAACTTCCAATTTTGCTGGCCAGCCGTTTTCTTTCACAGCAGCAGCAAATTTAGAAATAGGCCAAGCCAAATCAGGAGTGAATGGTCCATTCACATGAGGCTCCAATTCAGAAAGGTTGATCTCGATTACTTCGTCGAAGTAAGTAGCAGGATTAGCATAAACCTCGTCATCACCAGTAAGGTGTTCAGCGATTCCATTTGCCAATTCAGCGACATCAGCTCTTTCTGTTGATGCTAAGTAAGCAGCTGACTTTTCATCGTATCCAAAGATTGAAGTAGTTGCCCCGATCTCAGCCCCCATGTTACAGATAGTGCCTTTTCCAGTAGCAGAAAGTGACTTAGCGCCATCCCCAAAATATTCAACGATTGCTCCGGTTCCACCTTTTACAGTTAGAATTCCAGCTACTTTCAAAATCACATCTTTGGCCGAAGTCCAGCCAGAAAGTTTACCGGTAAGTTTTACTCCGATCAACTTAGGGAATTTCAGTTCCCAAGGAAGTCCTGCCATTACATCACATGCATCTGCTCCCCCGACACCGATAGCTACCATTCCTAGACCACCAGCATTAGGCGTATGAGAATCCGTACCTATCATCATTCCACCGGGAAATGCATAATTTTCTAAAACTACCTGGTGAATAATACCTGCTCCTGGTTTCCAGAAACCAAGACCATATTTATTAGAAACAGAAGCCAAGAAATCATAAACTTCCTTGTTTTTGTCTTTTGCTTTGGTCAAATCCTGAACTGCACCTACTTCAGCCTGGATCAAGTGATCACAGTGTACAGTAGAAGGCACTGCTACTTGACTTTTGCCAGCTTGCATAAACTGCAGCAAAGCCATCTGTGCTGTAGCATCTTGCATTGCAACCCTATCTGGTTGAAAATCAACATAAGAAACACCACGGTCATATGCCTGTGAAGCGGCACCTTCGCTTAGGTGTGCATAAAGAATCTTTTCAGTCAAAGTAAGTGGACGCCCCACAGCCTTACGAGCTGCTTCGATACGCTCAGGGTATCTGGCATACACCTTTTTGATCATTTCAATATCAAAAGCCATTGTATAGGGATTTTTTTGTTTGGTAAAAGTTTCGATTTTAACGACTGCAAATATAGGAAGTTAGCCCAATAATCTGTAACCATTTACCCAGTGTAAAGTATCCTTTTCCTTATTTAAAACCATTTTAGCTTTGCTTTAAATCATAGTACTTTAATAGTATTGCTTAATTTTAAGTCAAATAGTAAATAGAAGGATGAAATTTCGAAAAACAGAAGGATAGATTTCGAAAAGGAAATAAATCTCAGCTATAATTATAGTCAGATAATATTTACTTTGCGTCAACAACTAAATATTTGAATGGAGTTTATTCTCAATCCATTTTCAGTAACGCTTATTATTTCCGGATTACTTGTAGGAGCACTGTCAATTTATATCTCCGTCAAGGTAGAAGGATCTACGAGGTGGATTGCACTTACCATGCTTTGCGCGTCTATTTGGGGTTTTTTCTATGGTCTCGAACTTAGCGTGTCTACTCGGGAAGCCATATTGATTTTTATTAAACTTGAATACTTAGGAATCTCATTTTTAGGTGCCTTTTGGCTAATTTTTAGCTTGATTTACACCAGTTTTAGGACAAAATATTATCGCATTTTGCTAGTCTTAATCCTGTTGATTCCTATCCTGACTTATGTCATGGTACTGACCAATGAGTCGCATCGCCTCTTCTATAAATCAATTACGATTATTGAATCTGGCGCGCTCTCGATAGCCAACATCGAAATAGGGCCATGGTACATTGTCAATTTAATTTATACTTACATTGTATATTTACTTGGAAGCTTGATAATCTGGAGAAGATTCCGATTTTCTGATCAGCTTTTCAAAACTCAAACTAGACTCATGTTATTAGCAGGAATTTTTCCGCTGATATTTAATCTTGTTTACCAAACCCACCTATTCAGACCATTTGAAGTTATAGATTTAACTCCTTATGCATTTTTGGTCACCTACTTAGTTTTGGGATTTGCTATCCTAAAACACCAACTTTTCAGCTTGAAACCGATTGCTCGTACCAAAGTGATTGAGGCCATTACAAAAGGTGTTTTGGTCTTAGATTCCCAAACCCAAATTGTAGATTTCAACCCAGCTTTCTTAACCTTTCCTGAAATAGGAAGCAAGGCGAAAATTGCCCTAAAAGCGGAGGAGATTTTCGAAAATAGTCTCGATATCCTCAAATTGATCAACGAAGGGGAGGCCAATATCATCGAGACCACGACCGGATCCAATAAAAATATGAAAGTCTTCAAAATAGAAGCCATTCCACTTTTAGACAAGAAAACAGTAAATAGTGGCTTAGTATTACTTTTTGATGACATTACAGAACAAAAATCCATCAACCAAACTTTAAAAACCCAAAAGCAAGAACTTCAGCAACTAAATGAATTAAAGGACAAATATTTCAGTATTATTTCGCATGATCTTAAAGGACCAATTTTCGGTATCAAGGAACTGATCCACCTGACTAATTCAGGAATGGTCGCACAAGATGAATTTATGAGTATGCTGCCAGAAGTTTCCAGAAACATGGAACAGGTTGCAATGCTATTAGAAAATCTTTTAGCTTGGTCTAGCTCTCAGCTAAAAGGAGGTGAAATGGTAAAGCCCCAGGAATTTGATATTCATAAAATCCTGGAGCAGCAAAAGAGTATTTTGGAACGAATAGCTAATGAAAAGCATATAGAAATTGAAATAAAAGCCAACGCAAACGCAAAGGTCATCGCAGATAAAAACATGATTGAATTAGCACTCAGAAACATAATGAGTAACTCAATTAAGTTTTCCAAGAAAGGAGGAAAAATCAAAATCTCCACTCACGATGAATTAGGCTTAGTAAAGATTTGCATTGAAGATTACGGAAAAGGAATTTCCTCCGAAAATCTTGCGAAAATAAATGAAGGAATATCCTTTACTACAGTAGGAGAAAACAATGAGTCTGGAACTGGGCTCGGCCTTATTTTAGTAAAGGAATATATTCAAAAAAATCATGGGTCAGTCGAAGTTTCTTCACAGCAAGGAAAGGGCACCAAATTCTGCATCAAACTCCCCAAAAGTCAAGAGGATAAACTCTTATAATGACAAAAGAAAAGCCATTGTATCTACCTCATCAGCGTACTCCCATGGCTCAGGAGTTTGCGCATCACCAAAAGGCACAAGACCATTTCCATTGCCTACTACACATTGAATTTTTTCTTTCAATCCATCCAATTTTTTCGCCAATTGCTCCTCATTTGAATAAACTTCGTAAAAAAGAACTGCTATGGGAGATACCAAATCCTCACTTTCCTTGAGGAGCAAAAATCCATTATCAAGATGATCTTCCAGATTGACTAGATATATAGATTTGTTGTAATCATAATTGTTATGGTACTTGTGATGCGTCCCAACCGATGCATAAATCTCCAATGCTCCAAGCAAATCTTGGAGTTGATCTATAGATTTTACATAGATTTTTGAAACGTTTCTGCAGCCTAGTCCATAATATTGAAAAATATCCTTTCCTAAATTGACGTAATCCTCAGTGGTTTCACTCCCTTTCAAAACAGCTACAGAGGTTCTGTTCTGACGGATAACATGTGGATATTTCCCAAAATAGTAATTGAAATAGCGAGATGAATTATCACTGCCAGTTGCGATATAAGCATCCATTCCCTTTAGCATTTCTTCTATGCGAACTTGCAACTCAAATCTAGCCTCAATTTCAAATAGCTTTTTCAAGAGCCATTTCATGAATATTTCATCAGAGGAACTTAACTTAATAACAGCTAGATGACCTGAAAGAATCACACACATTAGGTCATGAAACCCCACTCCAGGAATGTTTCCCGCCAGCATTAAGCCAATTGATTTTGGATTTTCAATCTCCTTCAACTCATAGATAGAAAGCCATGCGTCTAACTTTTCAGGTGCGAGCATAAAAGCAATTCCCTCAAGGGCTGACTCCATGGATTCTTTTGTAAACCAGTTATTATTATTCTCAGCTCTCCACAGCAGCTCATCCTTCTCTTCGAGGCTTAAGTTGACTATAGCTTCTCCTAGTTTGACAAATGCAGATATACGTTCAGCTGGCTTCATAATATAGATTTAAAGAGGCAAATTTAGCCTTTTTGCAAAGAAGCAACCGTAGAATTGAATTAAATTAGTTAGTGTGACAACTTTTTTATTGCCTTACAGTTTTAAGGTTATTACTTTTGGACTTTAAATAATTGAAGTTATGGCTATAATGATTACCGACGAATGCATCAACTGTGGTGCATGCGAACCAGAATGCCCAAACACTGCGATCTATGAAGGTGGCGTAGAGTGGACTTGGGGAGGCGGTACTACTTTAAATGAAGTGACATTAGAAGACGGTACTGTAATAGATGCAAATGAAAAACAAGAGCCGGTTTCAGACGAATTCTACTACATTGTTACAGATAAATGCACCGAGTGCAATGGCTTTCACGAAGAGCCACAGTGTGCGGCGGTATGTCCTGTAGATTGCTGCGTAGACGACCCTGACCACCGCGAAACCGAGGAGGCTTTATTGGCTAAAAAAGCCTTGATGCACGGCGAATAAGCAGATTCACACCAAAATATTCTTTAAACTTCAGAGGGTTTTAACCTAATTATCCTACTTATTGGATAAAATAAAGAAGGTCTGGCTTGAAAACTCAGTTCTAAATGTTTTATCTTGGATTGAATTTTAAACAACCTTATACTTATAACATAAAGAATTGTGGACGATCAAAGAGGCTATGACAGAGAGGAGATTTTCTCCAAAAAAGTAAAAGCGGGCAAAAGAACGTATTTTTTCGACGTTAAATCTACTCGCTCAAATGATTATTACTTGACTATTACTGAAAGTAAGAGAAAGGTAAACGGAGAAAATTTTACGTATGAAAAGCATAAGATCTTTCTCTATAAAGAAGATTTCTTCAAATTCGTGGAAGCACTAAATGAATCTGTTGATTACGTTAAAAATGACCTTCTTCCAGATGTAGATTTCGAGCAGTATGAGAAAGAAGAGTCTGAATATAATGATGAACTGAAGTGGGAATAAATTGACTGGATTCATCAGTTTTATAGTTTCAATATAGAGAAATGGTATATTAGAGGAGGCAGATTTGTCTCCTTTTCTTATTTCAGAATATGCAGCGATTTTTCATTTATCTCATTTTATCCATTGCGGTATTCTTGCTGTTTGGTTGGTATTTCTCAAACATCACGCTTTACCTGATCATTTCCTTGATACTAGCAGCACTCCTGCGACCATTAACTAATCAATTAAATGATTTCCACCTCTTAGGACAGCATATTCCTAGATGGTCAGCTATTCTCTTATCCTACTCAGCGATAATTCTTTTAATAGTATTACTAAGCTTTCTATTTTTCCCACTTATTAATAACCAAATAATCATCCTCAGTGAACTAGATTTGGACGGCATTTATGAGCAAGTCCAGCTTCCGGTGGGTAGAGTGGAAGGTTTTCTTTTGAGGCACGAATTATTGGAAGGTCAACCCGGCTACTTATTTGGCAGCTTGAAGACAAGTATGATAGAAATGATCAAAGAATTTGACTTCACTTCATTTATTGGCGGCGTAATAAATACTACAAGTAGTCTTTTTATTGGCACGATGGCTATTGCCTTTATCAGTTTTTTCCTTCTTCTGGAAAATGGCTTACTGCGTAGAAATCTATTGAATTTGATTCCAAACCCTTATTTTGAACTTTCAGTAGCGACATTCACAAAAGTAGAAAAGCTGTTATCAAATTACCTTTCAGGGCTATTATTGCAAATGCTGGCCATTTTCTCATTAGCTAGTTTTGGGCTCACCATTATGGGTGTGGAGTATGCGTTGACTATCGCTCTATTTGCAGCTGTAGCAAATCTCATTCCCTACGCAGGTCCACTATTAGGTGCGTTATTCGGTATTATTGTGGGGATTTCTTCAGGAACTTTTGAAACAAACACCGAATTAAATTACCTAATAATCAAGATCCTTTCAGTCTTTGGCCTCGTTCAGATTACTGACAACATATTTCTGCAGCCATTGATATTTTCTAAATCTGTAAAAGCACATCCCCTTGAAATATTTGTTGTTATCTTTGCCGGGGCAAAAATCGCCGGAGTAGTCGGGATGATTTTTGCTATACCGGTTTATACGATCTTTAGAGTGTTTATTTTAGAGTTCTATAAAGGGTATAAATCATACAGAATATTTCAAATAAAATAATTAATTAATGGCATTACAATGTGGCATTGTTGGACTTCCAAACGTTGGGAAATCCACTCTGTTTAATGCGCTTTCGAGTGCGAAAGCTGAGGCAGCAAACTTCCCTTTTTGCACGATTGAGCCGAATGTGGGTGTTGTTACTGTTCCAGACAAAAGACTGCAAATCCTTGAAGAACTTGTGAATCCAAACAGAGTTCTTCCTACAGTGATTGAATTCGTCGATATTGCTGGGCTTGTAAAAGGTGCCAGCAAAGGAGAAGGTCTGGGGAACAAATTTCTTGCAAATATACGCGAAGTCGATGCTATTATTCACGTAATAAGATGCTTTGACGATGAAAACATCGTCCACGTAGCTGGAGGAGTAGACCCGATATTTGATAAGGAAGTAATTGATACTGAGCTTCAATTGAAAGATTTGGAATCAGTAGATAAGAAAATCCAGAAAACAGAAAAAGTAGCTAAAGCTGGTGATGCAAAAGCAAAAAAAGAATTGGAAACTCTTTTGCAATTCAAACAAGCACTTACCAATGGCAAGAATGCTAGATCTGTCGATGTAGAAAAAGAGGACTTGGAAGCAGTTCGGGATTTACATTTGCTTACTATCAAACCTGTGATCTATGTGGCGAATGTAGATGAAGAAAGTTTGCAGGCGGGCAACCAGTATGTAGATAAGCTGAAGGAAGAAGTGAAAGATGAAAATGCGGAAGTAATCATCCTATGTGCGGCAATAGAAGCTCAAATCGCAGAATTTGATGACCCGGAAGAGAAGGAAATGTTCTTGGGTGAATACGGTTTGGAAGAAAGCGGATTAAACAAATTAATCAGTGGTGCGTACTCATTATTAGACCTGATCACTTATTTCACAGCTGGTGTACAAGAGGTCAGAGCCTGGACCATCAAAAAAGGTTGGAAAGCTCCTGCAGCAGCTGGAGTAATTCATACAGATTTTGAAAGAGGGTTCATCAAAGCTGAAGTGATCAAATTACCTGAATATCAGAAATTCAAGACTGAAGCAGCATGTAGAGAAAATGGAAAAATAGCTATCGAGGGCAAAGAATACGTAGTTCAAGATGGTGACATTATGCATTTTAGGTTCAATGTGTAACATATTCTCAAAAAAATTGATAATTTTGTAATTGCTTATTCACCCAATACGTTACAATTTTATCTTATTTATTGTCTCATTTTATTTTTAATTTACCGTGAGAGTTAGACTAATATTTTCCCTAAAAAACAAGGGTTCTTACCTGCCTTTTCACCACCAGTATATTCTGGCACAATTCCTTAAAGGACTTATTGTGAAAGGTGGAAGAGAAGAGTTTTACAACTATAACTACTTCAATTTCTCCGGTCTGAAAGGCCAGACTAAAGTAAGTAGAAGTGGATTGCACTACTATTCCAGTTTAGTAACCCTAGTATTATCTTCACAAAGTGAAGACTTCATGGACTATCTGCTAGAGCAGGTTTTTGCCACCCCAAAAATCGAACTTGGCAACCTAATTATGGTCCCTGAGTACACTGAAATTGAAGTTGAACCAGTTTTGGAGACATCAAACAAGTTTGTTTGTATTTCCCCATTGGTATTGATCACTCCTGCCTTCAACGAGGAAGCAGGTAAGCGCTTCATTAGTCCGGATAGCGATGAGTTCTCCGATTTACTTTACGAATCTACGCTTACCAGAATGGAAAGATCTGGCTGGTACACTCCTGAGCAAATGGAAACCTTCTACAAATTCCAGGTAGTTCCTGATATGGTTTATGTGAATAAACTTAAGGAAGCTCAGAAGAAATTTGCTAGAATCTATGCCGTTTACGACATGGATGTAAAATATGAAGTGAGAGGATACACGCTTCCAATCACCTTATATGCTGCTCCTGAAGTTCAGGACTTCGTGTTCAAATGTGGTCTAGGAGCGTTTACTCACAAAGGTTTTGGAATGCTAGATTTGGCTAATCATCCAGCTGGTCCGAGAACTACAACATACAAATTCAAAAGAGAAGGTTTTGTGCCTTACAAGCCAAGTGAGCGCGTTCGCGAGAATGTCGCACCACCTGCAGATGAAGACAAAGAATCAACTTCTGAAGAATCATAAAAAAATCCCTTCCGTATTTCGGAAGGGATTTTTCTTTTAGAGCCTGCGGCGATTTGGGTGTAGATAAATATAGCCCACCAGCTGATCGTAACGTGACCCTAAGTTTCTAAAATAAACCAATACTTCATATTCATTTTCAGTTTCAAAATAACTGCCTTCAAAGGGCTTTGTGTCAAATGCTCCATTTCTCAAATAGGCATATTGGTAATCATACCATCCTTGTTTCACTAAAAGGGAGGTAGTGTAAACACTCATTTTTGGATCCCATTCCATTTTTGCTTCAGGCGCTTTTCCCCAATTTGTCAGTGAACCTAATAAGTAAACTGGGTCAGAATCTTCAGCGATAGCCAATCTAAAAGTCATCAGCATGTATTCACTTTCTATTTCAGGATTTCCGCCCGGTCGATCTTTCGTTTCAATTATATATTGGCCATTCAGATCCAAATACTGAGAGTATGCAGTTTCTGGACGAGGCTTATTGATATTTCCGTCTGCAAAAATCACATCCGGCTCTACTCGCATATTAGCTATGTTTACCCCATTAGCCCTGATGAATCTCAAGTCAACGAAGCGGAATTCATTACCCGCATCAAAAGTATTCCCTCCGTCAAATGACTCGTACCTCAAAACTTTGGAACTCTCATTCATAAAGGTTGGCTTAGCCAAAAATTTCGCATTGTCCCATCGTTGATTTTGGCGAATGAGAACTTTTATCTGGCCATCTGGATTGGTAACCTCCCCTGCCGAATAATTCACCACCACATTGATCTGTTGAGATGTATTTCGAGCTGCTGTTTGAGAAGGCGGGACAATGGATGCTCCTACTCGGAAAGTCTCCTCGTAAATCATGAATCGCTTGGTCAGAATCACATCTGACTCGTCGCGTTGCCGGTAAACTTTAATTATATAATTTCCAGATTTTGTGACTCGGGGAAGTTCAAATCGGTAATGAATATATGGGATCCTCGTATTAACCGAATACTCGTAATCCTGAATGTTAAACTCGTTGAAGGTGGGCGAAAAGTCGTTGTCTTTCAACTGTGACTTCTGCCAATCTGCATCGCAATGAATCAATTTGGCAGTGTACAATTCAGGATCAAAGGCTAAATCATCAAATAGTAAAACCAATGGCTTTTCTGATCTCAAAGGGATTACTGGTGCATCAATCGAAGCATCAAAAGTCTCGCCCGCCGGAAACAAACGAACTGATTGAATGTGGTCTTTGTATACTTTATCCTCCAGTTGCTGCGCAAAAAGGTGGAAAACAGCTGATATGCTAAATAAAAAACTTAAAAAAAGGGATTTGGTCTTCATTCTGAAAAATAGGCAAAATGAAGACCAAATCTAAAATTTACTAAGAAAGGACTTCCTGAAGGTTGGAAATTTTGTCTACCAAAACCTCCCATTTCTCATTTGATTCTTTGAGATTAGCTTGAATCCCTTGATAGTTTTCTTGAACTTCCTGAGCTTCCTCTTCTCTGGAGTATAGATCCGGGTCAGCCATTTTACGCTCCAAACCCAACTTTTTCTCCTCCAACTTTTCCACCTCCTTTTCAACTCGCTCCAATTCTTCCTCCAGTTTTCTCAAGTCTTTTTTGGCTTGTTGCGCCTCAGGGTTATTAACAGGAGCCTTCGCTTTTGGCTGTTCTTTTTTCTCTGGCTTTTGGACGGCCTGCACAGGTACAGGCGCTTGCTTTTCTCGCCAAGCCTCATATTCCGCATAAGTGCCCAAGTATTCCTTGATCTCATGATTCTCTATGTACCAAATCTTATTTGCCACACCTCTAATAAAATGTCTATCGTGAGATACGGTTACAAATGTCCCCTCATATTGCTGAAGTGCCTGAATCAAAATATTCACCGACTGAAAATCCAGGTGGTTAGTAGGCTCATCAAGAAGTAGGAAGTTAGATTCTGAGATCAAAGTTTTCGCTAGCGCAACTCTCGACTTTTCCCCTCCGGAAAGCACTTTGATCTTTTTGAATACTTCCTCATTAGTGAATAAAAAGCATCCTAAAACTCCACGAAGCTCCATCTCGGATTTTGCGCTTCCGGCCTGAGCCATTTCCTGCAAAATCTCATTATCCAGGGTCAATGCTTCCAATTGATGCTGCGCAAAGAAAGATTTGATGACATTATAGCCTTCAGTTCTTCCTTTTATATCTTTTTCAGAACCATCAATGATTCTGAGCAAAGTTGATTTCCCCTTACCATTCGCTCCGATCAAAGCAATTTTATCACCTCGCTCGATTCTAGCAGTAGTATTTTTCAGAATAACATTATCTCCGTATGCCTTCGAAATGTTATCCAAAGTGATCACATCCCGACCTGATTGCTTTGAGAACTTGAATTTAAAATTCACAGAAACCTCATCACTCACCACCTCATGCACACGATCCAATCTATCCAAAGCTTTGATTCTAGACTGAACTTGGTTGGATTTAGTCGCTTTGGCACGGAAACGCTCGATGAACTTCTCCGTCTGCTTGATCATCTGCTGCTGATTTTCGTAGGCATTCTGCTGAATCTCCATCCGCTCCACTTTCTCAGCCTTATAAAAAGAATAATTTCCAGCATAAAGCGTCAGCGTATTACTCGCCACTTCCACAGTACTACTAATGCAATTATCCAAAAAAGTCTGATCGTGGGAAACGACAATCACTGCACCCTCATAGTTCTTCATGTAGTTTTCTACCCATTCGATAGAAGGGAGATCCAAGTGGTTGGTAGGCTCATCCAGCATGAGTAAGGAAGGTTTTTCAAGCAAAAGCTTAGCAAGCATCACACGCATTCTCCATCCTCCCGAAAAAGTCCTGAGCGGTTTGTTCAAATCTGCAGACTTGAAACCAATTCCTTCCAGTACTTCCTCTGCCTTAGCTTTGATTGTATAGCCTTCATTCGCCTCAAATCTTTCCTGAAGAAATGCCAATCTATTGATCATCTCATCGGAATAATCCGTTTCCATCTTTTTCAAGATTTCATCGATCTCATCTTGGAGTGCCAATGTTTCCTTGAACGCAGCCAAGGCCACATTCAAAATACTATCGTCTGACTGGTATGAAAGTAAATCCTGATTCAAAAACCCTATAGTACAATCCTTTGCCTTTTGAACTTCTCCAGAACTCGGCTGATAGTCACCGTTGATAATTTTCAACAGCGTGGATTTACCTGTACCATTTTGACCTACAAGTCCAATTTTGTCCTTTGGTTTGATATGCAAATTGGCATTTTCGTAGAGCGGGCGCCCTCCGATGAAGTAAGAGAGATTGGAAATCGATAACATGGCGCAAAATTAACCATTAACCCGCTTATAACCTTTTCATTCCCAAACATTCTGAATGTTTCTTAACTTACTATATCAAAGAAATTTCCAATTATGTACTATCAATCTAAATATTCAACTCTCCTAGCAATAGGAATCACCTTATTCTCTTTTGGTTGTGAACAAAATCAGAAAGCTGAAGCTCAGAGTTTTAAAACGCCAAATAGTGCAAATAAAATTGACATAAGCAACGCAAAAGCAGAGGTACAACTTGACAGAATCAAGTTGCCTGAGAATTTTAAAATCGATGTATGGGCAGCTGAAATTCCGAATGCAAGAGAGATGGCAATCTCTGAAGAAGGGGTTGTATTCGTAGGAAGCAGGCAAGAAGGTAATGTGTATGCGGTCATTGATGAAGATGGTGACGGAAAAGCCGACACCAAATTCATAGTAGCAGAGGGCCTGCAAATGCCAAATGGAGTGGCATACAAAGATGATGATCTTTATGTAGCTGAAGTGAGTAGAATTATCCGTTTTAAAGACATTTTAAACAATTTAAATGCACCAAATTTTGAGGTTGTCTATGATGAATATCCCACAGAAACTCATCACGGATGGAAATTCATAGACTTTGGACCTGATGGCATGCTATATATTCCAGTTGGAGCTCCATGCAATATTTGTGAGTCAGAGGATGAAATTTTCGCAACTATAACCAGATTGGATGTCAATTCTCCAAATCCTACTCCAGAAGTATATGTTCATGGCGTGAGAAATTCCGTAGGATTTGACTGGGATCCGAAGACGGGCGATATGTGGTTTACTGACAATGGTCGTGACATGATGGGAGACGACATTCCTAATTGTGAGTTGAACCATGTCACTGAATCTGGGCAGCATTTCGGTTATCCATACTGGCACGAGGGAACAGTGAAAGACCCAGAGTTTGGCGACAAAGGAGGTCCTGCAAGTGATTATATAGCTCCTGCCGCCAAAATGGGTGCTCACGTCGCTCCACTAGGGTTAAGATTTTATGAAGGGAATATGTTTCCTGCGGAATACAAAAACAAAGTAATTGTTGCCAAACACGGTTCTTGGAATAGAAGCAAAAAATCAGGTTATGTATTGACATCTTTGAATGTTGATGGTTCAACGGCATCTGGTGAACAAGATTTTGCAACCGGATGGCTGGATGAGGAAGCTCAGGAAGCATGGGGTCGTCCAGTGGATGTTCAGGAATTAAAAGATGGTAGTTTGTTAATATCCGATGATATGGCAGGAGTAATTTATAGGGTCACCTACTCAGCAAAATAACTCACAAAAAAGGGAAGCGATTGCTTCCCTTTTTTATTACTTCAACCATTCAGGCTTAGTCGTCACCACTTCAGCCTGAAGCTGATTCAGTAGATTATACAATCCAAAATAGGTTCTGTTCACATACAGCCCATGTCTAGAACCCCGAGCCTGATTAGACTTCTTGAACATCTTATCGTTAGAAATCCGATCGCCCAGTTCGAAAATTTTCTGAAAGAAACTATCATCCGAGAAGTCGAAAGTCTCTGAGTGAAAAGGCTTTCCTAACAGGGAAATCATTTCTTTAAACACAGATTTAAAGTACACTTGCTCCTCCGGAGAGTCTTTATCTGTGATAAATTCCAGATCAAAGAATACCTTATCCAATTCTTCAGCATTGAGTTGGAGCTCCTTTTTGATCAACGCAAAATAACCCTGATAAAAATCGTCTGGAATCACTTTTACACAACCAAAATCAATGATACCCAGCTGATCGTTTTCCTGAATGATAAAATTCCCAGGATGCGGATCGGCGTGTACTTGCTGAAGATTATGCACCTGATGATGATAAAAATCCCAAAGTGCCTGTCCGATCTGATTTCTGGATTGCTGACTTGGTTTTGTTTCCAGCCATTCTTTCATATGCTTTCCTTCGATCCAATCCATCGTGATGATCCGTTCTGCACTCAATTCGTCGTAATACTTAGGGAATTTCAGATTTGAAATGTGCGAGCACTCACCCGAAATCTCTCTGGAACGCTTGACTTCCAAGACATAATCAGTTTCCTCCAGAAGCTTTTCCTCTACTTCCTCCATGTAATGATCAAGCTCCCGCTCATTCATATTCAGCAGGCGCAAAGCGAATGGACGAACCAACTTCAAATCAGAACTCACTGAATCGGCTATTCCAGGATATTGGATCTTTACAGCCAAAGTCTTCTCACCTAAGGTTGCCTGATGCACTTGCCCGATCGATGCGGCATTCACTGCAGAACGTGTAAAGGAATCGAAGATCTGTTCTGGACTCTTGCTAAAATACTTTTGGAAAGTTTTTACCACCAGCGGATAAGACAACGGAGGGGCCGAATATTGAGCCATTGTAAATTTATCCTGATAAGCTCTTGGCAAGAGATTCTTATCCATTGACATCATCTGGGCTACTTTCAACGCAGATCCTTTCAGCTGACTGAGTGAAGAGTAAATATCCGTTGCATTATTCTGGTGAAGTTCTTCCCTATCCATACTAGGGTTCACCATTTTCTTGGCGTAATGCTTCACGTAATTGCCGCCTACTTTTGCTCCAGTAGAGATGAATTTCGCAGCACGCTGCACTTTTGAGACAGGGATTGCCTGCTGCTCATTTAAGTTGTCTGTCATGGCTTATTTAGACTGATACATGAATTTTGCGAAGTCAATAAAAGAGTCAAGTGCACTTTTTCCCATAAGATCAAAAGCCAGATTCACTGATTTTTCTATTGCAGCATCGGTTTTCTCAAATCTCGGAGATCTATCATCCAACCAATACCGGAATACAAACCCAACCTGAATCCAGAGCGCTTCATCATATCGATCTGAAATAACGGGACGAGATGCGATTTCTTCGGTTTCCTTTCCCTCGAGAATTATCTCACTGGCAAAAGCTTTAAACTTCTCTTTGAATTCAGCTGATTCCTTCGGCAACGTGACAAAAGACTTCGCCTTACTTTCGTATAAACTCAGCAAATACGATCTGTTTTTCTTCAAGACTTCAATCCACGTAAACAGAAAGCTCAAAAATTTCTCCCGAGCTGAATACGCTTCAAATACTCCCTGCTTTTCGATATCAGCTAAAGTCTCATCAAAAATATCTACCAGAATTGTAGATTTTATCGCTTCAAATGAGGTGAAGTAGGTATAGAAATCCTCCTCCTTCATTTTTAAATCCTTTGCAAACTTGAAAACTGACTTGGGTAATTCACCATGCTCAAGCACATGGTTTTTAAAGCCTTCCAAAATCAGCTTTCTATAATCTTTCTTGGTTGTCTTCTTAACAGTGGTAGTTTCCATAGTATTTCTTTTATACTAATCAGTAACAGTCAAGAGGTACAACAGGTTTAGAAAAAGCTGAAAAACATTTATGAGGCCACCACCTATATAGTGGTCTATGCGGCACATACTACAGTAAAAAATTTAATACCTATTCCGCTCTTTCGGAGCTCAATCACGTATACAATTTCATTGACCCCAGCCCTACAGGCTAGGCTTTGATATTTTGGGCTTTCAGCCCAATCTTAAATTAAATAATATTAAAAGATATGCCCCCTCTGTGTAATCCTCCGTGTACTCTGTGGCTAAAAAAATAAAAAAAACCGAAGTGATTAGCTTCGGTTTGATACTCATTTCTTTACTTAGCTTTAGCCAGAAACCTTTTCAATAACTAAGTTATGGTTCGTATAAATACAGATATCAGCTGCAATATTCAGGCTTTCTCTTACCATCTCCTCTGCTGTCATGTGCGGTGCAAACTGCTTCATCGCTCTAGCTGCAGACTGTGCATACATGCTTCCTGATCCAATAGTGGCTATTTCCATATCCGGCTCGATTACATCGCCATTTCCGGAAATAATCAGAATATCATCGGCGTCAGCTACGATCATCATTGCCTCCAACTTGGAAAGCATGCGATCTGTTCTCCATTCTTTTGCCAGTTCCACAGCTGAGCGCTTCATATTATTCCCAAAAGCTCCGAGTTTTTCCTCGAACTTCTCTAAAAGTGTAAATGCATCCGCCGTAGAACCTGCAAAACCAGTTACAATCTTGCCGCCTTGCAATACTCTCAATTTTTTTACGCTGCTCTTAGCTACAGTATTTCCTAAAGTTGCCTGACCATCAGCTCCTATTACTACTTCTCCATTATGTCTGATCGCAACTACGGTTGTTGATTTAATTTTTGTCATGTCTGTGGTTATTGTGTGCTCGTTACTTACCAATAAACGTACAAAAAGCAAAAAGTCCTGAAATCAGGACTTTTTGGCAGTTAATCTATTTCCTTATACCAGTATTCTGACTGGATCTTCAAGTAAGCTTTTCAAAGTAATCAAGAATGCAGCTCCAACGGAACCATCTACCACTCTGTGGTCACAGGACAAAGTTACCTTCATCACATTACCCACTTGCATTTGGCCATCTTTCACTACTACCGTTTCCTTGATGCCACCAACTGCAAGTATACATGCATCTGGTGGGTTAATAATTGCAGTGAATTCATCCACCCCGAACATTCCTAAGTTGGAAATAGTGAAGGTATTTCCTTCCCAATCCTTAGGCTGTAGTTCTTTATTCTTAGCTTTTCCACCTAGGCTTTTCGCCTGTGTAGAAATCTGAGAAAGTGACAGGCTATCTGCAAATCTAATCACTGGAACCAAAAGACCTTCTTCCACAGCTACTGCCATACCGATATGAATATGGTCATTGTATCTGATCTTATCTCCTAGCCAGCTAGAGTTTACTTTAGGATGCTGACGCAAAGCTGCCGCAGTTGCCTTGATCACCATATCGTTAAAGGAAATCTTCACTGGAGCAATTTCATTCATGCTTTTTCTAGCTTCAATTGCTTTGTCCATGTTGATTTCCATGGTCACGTAGAAGTGTGGAGCACCAAACTTGCTTTCAGCAAGTCTCTTTGCAATCACTTTTCTCATTTGAGAAACTTTCTCTTCCTTGAAGCTTTCTACTCCAAGACCAGGAGCAGCAGTTCCAACAGCTTCGCCTCCTTGTGGAGCAGCCGCAGGAACAAAATTCTCAACGTCTCTTTTTACAACCCTTCCGCCTTCGCCAGAGCCACTTACCGTGCGTATATCTATTCCTTTGTCCTCAGCCATTTTCTTAGCCAAAGGAGATGCTTTTAATCTATCGCCCTCAGCATTAGTCGCAGGAGCACTGCTCGCAGCTGGTGATGATGAAGCTTTAGGAGCTTCTTCTTTTTTGGTTTCTGGGGCCGATTCAGCTTTAGTTTCAACTGGTGCTTCAGAAGATTCGGATTTTTGAGCTTTCAAAAGTGTTTCGAAATCAGCACCTTTTTCACCGATCACAGCGATCACTCCATCAACTGGTACTGAGTCTCCAGCTTCCACACCTATATATAGCAAGGTTCCGTCATCATATGACTCCAGTTCCATTGTTGCTTTATCTGTTTCTACTTCTGCGATGATTTCACCTGACTTCACATCATCCCCTACTTTCTTCAACCAAGTTGCAATAGTTCCCTCTTGCATGGTATCAGACATCTTAGGCATTGTGATTACAATCGCATTGATGTTTGAAGTATCAATTTTCTCAGCCGGAGCTTCAGACTTTGCAGGTTCAGCTTTTTTCTCTTCAGCCTTTGGAGCTTCTTCAGTTTTCTTTTCCGCAGGTGCATCTCCACCATCAAGTAGGTGCTGATAATCTTCACCTTTCTCTCCGATAACAGCTATTACGCCATTCACAGGCACTGCATCTTTTTCTTTAACTCCAATATATAAAAGCACACCCTCGTCGTAGGATTCCAGCTCCATCGTTGCTTTGTCAGTCTCCACTTCAGCCAGAATATCACCTGGCTTTACTGAATCTCCAACTTTTTTCAACCATGCAGCGATCACACCTTCTTCCATGGTGTCGCTCATTTTAGGCATTCTTATTATTTCGGCCATAGGTAATTCCGCGCTAATTCGTTTTTAAAGTGTCCAAAAATAGTTTTTATAATGGCTTTAATCAAATTTAAAACTAGTAATTTCCCCAAGCATTTCAGCTATCAAACCTTAGCCCCCTGATATGCCATTACTAGAACATAGCACCTACACCAGGCCTAAGTGGTTGTTTAACGGACACTTAGAAACAATTTACCCTTCTCTTTTCAGGAAAGTAACCGCTCCTCCACCCTTTAAGGAGAGAATCAATACTTCAGACGGTGACTTTCTGGATCTGGATTGGTACCGACAAAACAAGTCAAAATTAGTCATCATCAGTCATGGTTTAGAAGGCAATAGCACCAGAGCTTACATGCTTGGAATGGTCAATACCTTTATGGGAAAAGGCTACGATGTGCTAACCTGGAATTTTCGAAGCTGTAGTGACGAAATGAATAAGCAAGTGATTTTCTACCACTCTGGTGCTACTTACGATTTGGATTTGGTGGTCCAGCATGCAATTACTGCTTATGAAGAAATAAACTTAATTGGGTTTAGTCTTGGCGGAAATCTGACATTAAAATACTTAGGAGAAAAAGGTGACACTATACCAAAACTTCATAAAGGAGTAGCTATCTCTGTACCTCTGCATTTAGGAAGTTCCTCACGAAAAATATCTGAAATGGAAAACACCTTGTATTCCAAACGCTTTTTGCGAAGCCTAAAAAAGAAAGTTATCGATAAATCTGCTACTCATCCGGGTCAAATCCCTGTAGAAACCCTAAGAAATATTAAAACTTTGGCTGATTTTGATGATTTTTTTACCGGCCCGCTTCACGGCTTTGCTGATGCTGAAGAATACTATGAAGTGAATTCTTCTCTCTACTTTCTAGATCAGATCAAAGTACCCACATTTGTCTTAAATGCACTAAATGACCCTTTTCTAAGTGAAAAATGCTTTCCGACAAGCCTTGCCAAATCACTTGATCAGGTGTATTTTGAATTCCCAAAACACGGAGGTCATGTGGGTTTTTCTCCTGAAAACTCATCAAAACCTTATTATTCGGAGCAAAGAGCAGTTGAATTTATAAGCGCTGTTATCTAACTTCCTGCCAATTACAGCGATATAACATTATGTGTGGACGATATTCCCTAAGCAAAAGTAAAGAAGAACTTGAAGAGAGATTCAAAGCAGAAATGCTAACTGATCTAAAACCTAGGTATAACATCGCTCCTACACAACTTGTACCTGTAATCACCTCGCAGAGCCCAAAAGGATTTTCTTATTTCTACTGGGGAATCACTCCGGAATTTGGCAAAAACAGACCTGTAGCTCAGAAGCTAATTAATGCAAAAGCTGAGACTGTAAATGAGAAAATTTCTTTCAAAACAGCCTTCAGACAGCGTAGATGTATTATTCCTGCTGATGGATTTTACGAATGGAAGCGACTTGGGAAGAAAACTTCTGTCCCCTACCGATTCACCCTGCGTGAAGGTGAGCTTTTTTCTTTTGCAGGAATATGGGAGGAATATGAGTCTACGAATGGAGAAAGTCAGCATACTTTTTTGATTCTTACTACTACTCCTAATTCCGTTGTCTCTGATATTCATGATAGAATGCCAGTCATCTTAGACAGAGATGCCGAAAAAAAATGGCTGGATAGCTACGCCGCAGAAGAAGAACTTATAACTATGTTAAAACCTTATTCAGCGGACCACATGTTAGGCTTTACAGTTTCACCTTTAGTGAATTCTGTTCAGAATGATAGCCCTGCAGTCATCCGCAAAACCTCTCCTATGGACCAACATGGGAATTATACACTCTTCGGTTAATTCTACCGCTAGTCCTTGTCGCTTTTGCTAGAGTAAATTGATCTCGCGATATTGTCATTCAATTTCATGAATAACCCAAATTGACATGCAAAAATCTAGGATTTTAGGAGTCGGTCACTATGTACCAGAGCGAAGTGTAACTAATCATGAGCTTTCTGAGATGATGAACACTAACAATGAGTGGATCGTCGAACGAACGGGTATAGAATCTCGCCACTGGTTTACACCTGGTGTAGACACTGTCACCAGCATGTCAAAACATGCTTCAGAAATGGCTCTGAAAAGAGCTGGAGTGCAGGCATCAGAAATTGATTTCATTGTTTTTGCCACTATTACTCCAGATTATTTCATTCCTGGAAATGGTGTTTTGCTTCAACGTGAGCTAGGTATGGGGACCATTGGAGCTCTGGATATCCGAAACGCCTGTTCTGGATTTATCTATGCACTTTCCATAGCAGATCAGTTTATCAAAACTGGTATGTACAAAAAGATCTTGGTGGTAGGAGCTGAAATCCAGTCTTCAGCTCTGGACAAAAGCGACGAAGGCCGCTCCAGTTCAGTCATTTTCGCGGATGGAGCCGGCGCTGCAGTTCTAGGAGCTGCAGAAGCGGATCGGCTTGGAATTCTAAGTACACATCTACACTCCCAAGGCGAACATGCTGAGGAACTTTATTGCAAAGATCCTGGAAGTAGTCGTGAGGTTAGGATTTCTCCCGAGTTGATCGAGTCAGGAAGTTTTTTCCTTAAAATGAATGGAAATGCAGTTTTCAAGCATGCAGTAGTGAGATTCATGGAAGTGATCAAGGAAGCACTCGATGCAAATCAATTGGATCAATCAGCTATAGATTTACTGGTTCCTCACCAAGCCAATCTCCGTATCAGCCAGTACATACAAAAGCAGCTGGGACTGCCTGACGAAAAGGTATTTAACAATATCATGGACAAAGGAAACACTACGGCGGCCACTATCCCAATTGCGCTTAGCGAAGCTTGGGAGCAGGGAAAAATCAAGGAGGGAGATTTGATTTGTCTTGCCGCCTTTGGGTCTGGGTTCACATGGGCCTCTGCAATACTACAATGGTAAATGGCAGAAAATCCGAATGAAATAGATTTGGAGCTTTGGCTTGACCGAGAGGTAATCCCTCGCCAAAATAAGTTAAAAGCTAAATTCTGGGATATCCTTTCTGAGATCGGAAACGCCGTGGACTCGGAAGACCTTGTTAAAATTCATTCTCGCAGTCGCGGAGTAAAATTATCCAAAGGAAATGACCTAGTAGGATTTCCATACCAAGTTTTGGATTTGATTAGAGATTTTGATCAAGATAACGGTCTAAACATTCGTCTGCTAAATTGGTTTGGACATGGTGTTTTCCTGTTTGTTTTGATAGGAAAAGAGCATCCAAAAGCACCCTTAAATCAACTGAGAAGCGAGAATTGGATGTTTGATTTATCACAAACACCATGGGATTATCCTGAAATTCTATTGAATTTCGCAGCTACTATTACGCCCACGGAGAATGAATTAGCAAATTCTTCGTTTTACCAATGGCACAAACCAATTCCTATTAGGTCTGCCTCAGAAATTAAGACGAGAATATTGAATGAACTAAAAAATCTGAATTACTTACTCTCGGAAAAAATGGGATAAAGCTGGAATTAACTTATTTTTAAACAGGATTGAAGATCCTTCGTAAACTAATCAGATTATCCTTTTGTAAGATTTCACCTAACCCATGAAATCTAGACGAAATAAAAACCATATGAAATACCTCCTAATCGCAATAATCCTTTTCACCACGCCAGTATTGGCCCAAGAAAGCGCTATGGTCCGGCAGTATAATTCCGACTCTACGCTAATGGCTACAGGTATAGTTACTAATTCAATGCGGGAGGGATTGTGGAAATATTACAATCCTAAAACTAACACACTTCTTACTGAAGGAACTTTTAAAAATGGGAAAAGGGAAGGGCTATGGACCAGCTTTTATAGCGATGGTAGAAAAAAAGTAGTAGCAGAATATAAAGACGGGATTCTCTTTGGTCCATCTAAATTATATGACGCAGATGGAGCATTGAAAAAAGAAATGATTTTTAAAGATTCTGTAATTGTCGGGAAATACGTAGAGTATTTCGGAAGAACGGGAGTACCAGAATACATTGATGCAACTCAAGTTTCTCTGGAAGGCCAGTATGAAAACAGCAAAAAAACAGGTCAGTGGGTGCAATACTATGATTTTGGTGAGGTAGCTACAAGAGAATTTTATGTAAATGGACTAAAAGAAGGCCCCTACTTGGAATACGATCCAGAAGGTGTACTGATTACCGAAGGTTTATATAAAGGAGGACAATTAGATGGCGCATTCAAAAGACTCACCTATCCAAATCTAGTAGTAGAGGAAGGAAATTATAAGAATGGAAAAAAAGTAGGCGAATGGACACGCTACTTCACAGGAACCAAATCAAAAGAATCAGAGGAATTTTACGACGAAAATGGGAATCGTATTGGAACATGGAAGTATTACTATGAAAACCAACGACTTGCTAGAATTGAGAAGTACGAGAATGGAATTGCGGTAGGTACCTGGGAAGAATACTTTCCTAATAAGGAGATTGCTAAACGAAAAACATACGACTTAGGCGTTCCAGTAGGTGACTATGTAGAATACCATAGTTCAGGTCAAATATCAGTATCTGGACAATATCAAAATGGAATGAAAACAGGTGTTTGGAAGAGCTTCTTTCCTGATGGCGAAATTTATTCCATTGGAGAATATAGAAATGACTTAAAAACTGGACTTTGGAAATATTTCAATAAAATCGGAATACTGGTGGCTGAAGGTGAATACAGCTTAGGCCTTGAAAATGGACAGTGGGTTTATTATTACGATGGGGGGCAGCTGAAATCCGTAGGAAGCTATAACATAGGATTCGAAAATGGTATTTGGGGGCTATTTTATGACAATAAGCAACTTACCCAAGAAGAGTTTTGGGACAATGGCCGTCTAATGAATATCAGCGAATACAAATCCTATGATGGAACGGAGAACTTAAACAAAGGAACATTGAAGGATGGAAACGGGACAAGAATCACCTATTATGTGAATGGGAAGAAGGAATCTGAGGGGAATTACATTGCCGGAAAAGCAGCGGGTACTTGGCTATTTTACCACGAAAATGGCAGAAAAGCCTCTGAAGGTCAAATGAAAGATGGTAAAAAGGAAGGGCCTTGGAGATACTATAATCCTGCTGGACGATTAGAGGATTTAATCAATTACAAAAATGATGAGATAGAGGAAGAGTCATTGAGTAATTTGATCAATTTCAACTAATGGAAAACATTGTTGAAAATTCAGAGTTTCTTTAATAAAACCCATCATGTTCGGATTATTTAACAAGAAATCAGAGAAAGAAAAATTACAAGAAGCATACTCAAAAAAACTAGCTGAAGTGCACAAAGCATCACAAGTAAATAGAAAGGAAGCTGATCGTTTGGCAGCAGAGGCTGAAGAAATAGCAAAAAAAATTGACTTATTATAAAAAGTATTTCAAACCAACTCTGCTACTTTTCAGACACAGTATTTTGAATTTCAAATAATTAGGATTACATTCAATCACTATTTAACCTAGTCCAGTAGGATTTTTTTTAACTACTAGTTTATTTAAGGGTGATTGAGCTACGGACGAAAAACATTAAGCTTTTTAAGCTCGGACTATAATCCGAGCTTTTTTTAGGTTCGAGAATAGTCATCCTCAACTCTTACAATATCCTCTTCATTGGATGGGTGCTGAGGATCTATATGCATCCAAATTTCTGCAACTATTCCCCACGAATCCAATCCAACCAATCGATGCCTTTCACCTTGTGCCAGAGAAATAGTTTTACCAAGTTCTAATTTCTCCAAGTTCCCAAGTTCATCTGTTGGGCTCCTTACTATACCAGCCTCTCCATCAATTAGCTTCCAGATCTCTGCTCTTCGATGATGGTATTGCCATGAAAGCCGGGCTCCTGGTGCCACCAATAGAAATTTCGGACTAAGTTTCTGAGATAATTGATGTTCAGATAATTCAACGTCTTGGAAAAACATTTTAGCAAATTCTCGAATTTGGCTTTCATCCAATACGAAAAAACCGCCCCAAGGCCTTTTATCATCCTTAACTGCAATTCTGAAACCTTTAACATTCAAAAAGTCCTCAACTCTCTGAAATACCTCATTTTCATTTAGTTGGCTATTTTTATCAAGTAAATCCATGTCTGTATTAAAAATGTGAATGTCAAAAATAATTAAATCATAGAGAAAATGCATTCCTTAAAAAAAATATCACATTTAGAATCTTTTGTAAAAAAACCTAAGCCACACACCTTGTAATTGGCCGATATCATGAAATTTAATCTACCATTACCTTATTTTTTTAATAAAGTACTTTTTTGAAATTCAAAAATTGCCGTAATTCAGGCATAACTTACACCTATGCACTTAATAAATCCACAAGAAATAATCCAAAAAATGGATGGAGTGGTAGAAATAAAAAGCTACCTAAATAAAATTAAGATTATTAAGAACCTCTATACTAAGGGTGCAAATACTGCAAGCGAAATTTGCGCTGAGGTCGGAATCTCCTTACCTACCGTCAACTCCCTACTTGGTGATTTGATTACCAGTGGAGAAGTTATCAAGCAGGGGCGAGCTGAATCTCAAGGTGGTCGCAAGCCAGATTTATATAGACTGGCCCCCGATGCTTTTTATGTGCTTTCTGTCGATCTTTCTAAGTTCAACATGAATCTTGCACTTTATTCATGCAATCAAACCCTGACTACCACCAAGGAAAGTCATAGAATAAGCCTAGACAACGAAAAGGAAACCTTTGATCGCATATGTACACTTATAGAAGCATATCTAGAAAAAACAGGAATTCCGGCTCATAAAGTAATCGCGATGGGCTTTTCGATGCCAGGTTTAACAGATTCAGTTGGAGGGGTGAATTATACTTATCTAAGATTTGGGAATAAAACGCTCCTAGAGAACTTGGAATCTAGATTTTCTAAGAAAATATTCTTGGAAAATGATGCGCGAGCGATGACACTTGCAGAATATAAATTCGCAACGGA
This sequence comes from Algoriphagus winogradskyi, assembly GCF_900182815.1. Classification (GTDB taxonomy): domain Bacteria; phylum Bacteroidota; class Bacteroidia; order Cytophagales; family Cyclobacteriaceae; genus Algoriphagus; species Algoriphagus winogradskyi. Next base: position 592,153 of record NZ_FXUA01000003.1, read on the forward strand.
TGGCAGTCATAAGAATGTACTTGGACTTTTTATCGGTTGGGGAATTGGTCTAGGGATTATCATTGATGGGAAGTTATATCAGGGCGCATCTGGTTTTGCAGGAGAATTTAGCCATTCGCCTATCTTTGAATCCAGAGATGTAACCTGCATATGTGGAAAGAAGGGTTGCTTAGAGGCTGTGGCCTCAGGGACAGCTATCGTGAAAATGGCTGAAGAGGCTATAAAACTAGATAAGGACAGCATACTAGCCAGAATGGCTCGAAATCATGAAGGCGATATAATGCCAAATCTAGTGGTAGATGCCGCTTTATCAGGAGATCAAAGAGCGATTACCATCCTCTCTGAAGCAGGTCTTGACCTCGGTAGAGGGATCTCAATGCTCATCCAGGTACTAAATCCTGAATTAATAATAATCGGCGGATCAGTAGCAGAAGCAAATCAATATTTAATTACTCCAATTCAACAGGCTTTAAATATTTACAGTATGGCTAAGTCACGTGAAAAGTCTAAGATCGCCCTATATCAATTAGGTGAAGATGTTGGTCTTTTAGGTGGAGTTGCCGTTGTAAACGAAAAACTATTCGAAGATGTAATCAATTGATTGGGGCTAAACTTCGAAGTTTCAAAACACATGAATTTCCTTAACAAATCTAAGACAGTCCTATTACTGAGTTTAGGGTCTTTCATATTTCTTAAGCCAGTCCTTCCTCTTCACGCTCAATCTTCTTCTCCGAATTTTGAAAAAATCTCCAATAAAAAATCCGGGATTACTTTCAAAAATCAACTGAAAGAAGATGAAAAGAACAATATTCTACGCTATGAATACTTCTATAACGGCGGTGGAGTAGCAGTGGGTGACTTGGATAATGATGGCTTGGAAGATCTATTTTTCACAGCAAACATGTCTTCCAATAAGATTTACCGAAATCTTGGGAAGTGGAAATTTGAAGACAAAACAAAATCAGCCGGAGTCGCAGGTAAGGACGTTTGGACTACTGGCGTCAGTATGGCAGACGTGAACGGAGATGGCCTATTAGATATCTACGTCTGCTATTCAGGTAAAGGAACTCCCGCAAAAAGGGGAAATGAACTCTGGATTAATCAAGGGGATTTTACTTTCAAGGACGAAGCAGAAGCATATGGATTAGCTGATCAATCCAATAGTACGCAAGGCTTATTTTTTGATTTTGATCGAGATGGAGATCTAGACTTGTATTTGTTGAATCATCACATTGAAGCCATAAATGAGCTTGAATTTAGTGATGTAAAAACTATCAGACACCCTTATGCAGGTGACAAGCTATTTAGAAATGATAGCGGTAAATTCATTGATATAAGTGAACAGGCTGGCATCCAAGGTTCCGCATTAGGCTTTGGCTTGGGTATAGTCTCATCAGATGTCAATCAAGATGGTTGGCCAGACATCTTGATAACTAATGACTACATAGAGCCTGATTATCTCTATATCAATAATGGCGACGGTACATTTACCGATCGATTGAAGGAATATTTTCAGCACATCTCCCACTTTTCAATGGGAGCGGACATATCGGACATCAATAATGATGGAAGACCTGACATCTATACATTAGATATGCTCCCAAAAGACAATGAGCGCCAAAAGCTACTTTATGGACCAGAAAATTACGAGCAATATGCCTTGATGATACAGGAGGGATTTCACCATCAAAGTATGAGAAATATGCTCCAGATTAGTCAAGGCGATGGATTATTTGCAGAAGTAGGTCAACTCGCTGGTATTTCCAATAGTGACTGGAGCTGGTCAGCCTTATTTTTTGATGCAACAAATAATGGAAAAAAAGACCTTTTCATTACAAACGGCTACTATAGGGACTATACCAACAGAGATTTTTTAAAGTATAAAGGAGATTACTATTTCAAACAGGCGATTGCCAATGAGAAAGCGGATACGCTACACTTGGTCACCACGATGACCTCCACTCCTATTCATAATTACTTTTACGAAAATACCGGAGAATTAAATTTCGTAGATAGATCATTAGATTGGGGATTTGAAGAAAAGGGATTTTCGAGTGGAGCGGTTTACTCGGATTTAGATAATGACGGAGATCTAGATTTGGTAGTCAATAACCTGAATGAGCAAGCCTCTATTTATGAAAATGTCAGTCCTTCGAAAAATTGGTTACAAATTTCACTAAAAGACAATTCTTTAAACTCATTTGCAATAGGAGCAAAAGTCGAACTATTCACAGGCAAAGAAAAACAAACTATTGATAAACAAACAGTTAGAGGATTTCAGTCTTCAGTTAGCCCTAGACTTCAGTTTGGATTAGGCGAACTCTCACATGTTCCTTCTATTCAAATTACCTGGCCGGACGGCACTCAACAATACCTAGAGAATACACCCTCTAATCAGCATCTCACTATTGAAAAAGATAGTTTTCAAGGAGCAAAATCTGCTACAAAACCATCTCCTATACTCGATAAAAGCAACTTTGCTCCAACATACATCCCTGAGCCAAATCAGTTCAATGACTTCAAGCGTCAGCCTCTGATGCTTACCATGCCAAGCTATATCAGCCCAATTTTATCCCAAGGTGACATAAATGGAGACGGCAATCCAGAGCTATTTATCGGGGGATCAAAAGGACAAGCTGGTAAAATCATGACCTACGAAAACGAAACTTGGAAGAGCTATTCTGGCTTTAGATCTTCTAATGAATTCACCGATGCCGTGGCTATTTTTGAGGATTTCAATGGAGATGGCAAGCAAGACTTATTTATTGGAAGCGGGGGATATCATGACTATTTAGGCTCCGATGAGTCACTTCGGGATAGACTTTATTTGAATGATGGGTTGGGTAATTTGACCAGACAACCTTCATTTCCTACTTATACATTAAGCACGGGGACTGCCCAGGCTTTCGATGCAAACGAAGATGGTCACCTAGACCTATTTATCGGGGCTAGACTTATCCCAGGGCGATATCCAATTATCCCTACTAGTAAATTACTCATCAATGATGGTCAGGGAAATTTCACCGATCAGACTATTCAGTATTTACCTAATGAAGGGATAATAGGATTAATCACTTCTTCAGAGTTGATTGATTTGAATTCAGACGGTAAAATGGATTTGGTTTTGGCGGGTGAATACATGCCAATCACCATTATGATTAATACAGGAAACAGATTTGAAAATCAAACCTCAACATACATCAAAACAGATCTTTCTGGCTGGTGGAACACACTAGTCAAAGCAGATATTGACAATGATGGAGACATGGATTTGATAGCTGGGAATTTTGGTTTAAACTCACAATTTGAAGCGAATGAGAATAAAAAGCTTCGATTGTATGCCGCTGATTTCGACCAAAATGGATCAATCGATCCTATCCTAGAATGCTTTGTTGGAGACAAAATGTATCCTTACCCAAGTCGGGATGAATTATTGGATCAAATGGCAAGTATGAGAAGTCGATTCACGGATTACGCTTCCTACTCCAAAGCGACAATGACGGATCTTTTTACAGTGAAGGAGTTAGAAAGCTCCCAAATTCTGGAGGCAAACACCTTAGAATCAGTTATTTTAGAAAATACTGGAAATGGGCTTGACGTTAAATCTCTCCCTAGAATAGCACAATCATTTCCTGTCTTTAGCATTTTACCCATTGACTTAAATCAGGATGGTCATATGGATTTGATTTTAGGAGGTAATCAATCTTATACCCGCATACGTATTGGTTTGATGGATGCTGGATTAGGTTTGGTGCTTATCGGTGATGGTAACGGAAACTTCTCCCCTTTAAGTCCTTCAGAATCTGGCCTAGCAATAAAAGGAGATATAAAATCCATTTTACCATTTAAAACCGCTTCAGGAACAGAGCTACTTTTCGGAATCAATCAGAAACTTTTGGAAAGCTACACGATTAAATGAGTCGATATTTAATAAAATCATTTGCCCTACTTACGCTGATTTGCTCGGTGATGAATGCTTCGCTAGCGAAGCCAAAAGAAATCAATTGGCCGAAAGTGTACGCACAAGAACTCTTTCACATCACCGAAGTGATGGTGACTGATGTAGCGAGCCCTCCTGTCGCAGCTAGAATCTATGCTTATTCCAACCTTGCTGCATACTTGGTTACCAAGGAATCCGGAAAAGCATTTGAAAACCTAAACATCCTAGATCAAACCTACCTAGCGGGTCATGATTGGGAAATCACATATCCAGAAATTAGTTCCCCTGAGTTTGCAGCTATCTACGCGATGCTGAAAGTAGGGGAATCCATCATGCCTTCAGGATATCTATTGAAAGAAAAACAAGATGCATGGGTTGAAGCTGCTTTAAAAGCAAAAATAATCACAAAGAAATCAATGCAGGCGAATTTGGACTTTGCCTCTCTCGTTGCTAAAAAAGTGATGGATGTTGCTAAAAAAGATGGCTATTTACAACTATCCACGTTACCTAGATATACACCTCAGAAGGGAGAAGGCTTTTGGTACCCAACCCCACCTGCCTACATCGCTGCGGTAGAACCAGAATGGGAAACGATAAAGCCTTTTTTCATACAGGACCTAGAGGAGTATAAACCCGCTCCAATGGCACCTTTTGATATGACAGAAGGTAGTTCTTTTCACACCCAATTGATGGAAGTCTATACCACCACCAATGAGCTCAATGAAGAGAGAAAGCTGATTGCCAACTTCTGGGACTGTAATCCCTTCAAGGTTGAATTCTCAGGCCACATGGCTATAGGAGTAAAGAAAATATCTCCTGGTGGGCACTGGGTAGGTATCACTGGAATTGCTGCGCAAAAAGCCGAGTTATCTTTTGAAGAGACTGCTTATGTACATGCATTAGTCGCAATGACACTTCATGATGCCTTTATTTCCTGCTGGAAAGCTAAATACGACACAGATAGAATCCGGCCCGAAACTGTGATCAATCAGCAACTAGATCAACGCTGGAGACCATTACTACAAACTCCTCCTTTTCCAGAGTACACTTCTGGACATTCTGTAATCAGTAGAGCGTCTGCAGTAATTTTAACCGGTTATTTCGGTGATAATTTTGATTTTATTGACAGTTCAGAAACCTACTTTGGATTACCAGAAAGACCGTTTCCTTCCTTTCTTTATGCTTCTGAAGAAGCCGCCATTTCCAGACTTTATGGAGGAATTCATTTTAGAGATGCCATCGAAGAGGGCGTCAAACAAGGTGAGAAAATTGGGAATATGATCTGGGAAAAGGTTGTATTAGAAAATTAGATTGACTTAAAGTAACCACGAAAAATATGCGTTTCCATCTCACCATTTACCTTTTTTCATTCCTTCTAACCTCAGTAGTAGTTAGTTCTTGCAAGACAAAACCTGAGGAAAAGGACACAGCTGAAACAACCAATAAACCAAATATTGTCTTGATTTTCGCAGATGATTTAGGTTATGGAGATTTGGGAGTTTATGGAGCTACAGAATGGAAAACGCCCAATCTGGATCAGCTCGCAGCAGATGGTGTACGATTCACTCAATTTTATGTTCCTCATGCAGTTTGCTCTGCATCGAGAGCAGCTTTGCTAACTGGTACCTACGCCAACAGATTAGAAATATTCGGCGCGTTGGACCATATCGCAACTCATGGTTTAAATCCTGATGAAACTACGATTGCTGAAATGCTTAAAGCTAATGGCTACGCAACCGGGATGGTCGGAAAGTGGCATTTGGGACATCTCCCTACTTTTTTACCTACTGAGCAAGGTTTTGATTCTTATTATGGGCTTCCATACTCTAATGATATGTGGCCACATCATCCAGAGGCTAAGGATTATTATCCACCGCTACCGCTTTACCGAAACACCGCTGTGATCGATACACTTGATGATCAAAGTATGTTGACCACGAATTATACTGAGGAGGCGATTAAGTTTATAGAGAAAAGTAAAGATGAACCATTCTTCCTGTATTTGGCGCATAGCATGACTCATGTGCCACTTTTTGTATCTGATAAGTTCAAAGGTAAATCCGAGCAAGGGCTTTATGGAGATGTCATGATGGAGGTGGATTGGTCAGTCGGTCAGGTAAGGAAGAAACTGGAGGATTTAGGATTAGCTGAGAATACAATCATCATTTTCACCTCTGATAATGGGCCTTGGCTCTCTTACGGAGGTCATGCAGGACTTACAGGAGGTCTCAAAGAAGGCAAAGGCACCTCTTGGGATGGGGGAATCCGTGAACCGGGAATCTTTGTCTGGCCAAATCATTTTCCAGCTGGTAAGATCGAAAAGCAAGCGGCTATGACGATAGACATCCTACCAACACTCGCTGAAATTACGGGCTCGAAATTACCTGAGTTAGCAATTGATGGTAGAAGTATACTTCCTATTCTGGAAGGAAAAGCAATTGAGCCAAAACCCTATTTTGCTTACTACAATAGAAATGAATTACAGGCTGTAATTTATGGGAAATGGAAAATGGTTTTTCCTCACACCTACAGAAGTATCCCAGAAGGAACAGAAATGCGAAATGATGGAATTCCTGTAAAATACCAAATGTTGAAGCTGGACAATGCTGAGCTTTTCGATCTTTCAATCGATCCGAATGAAACGTCTGATGTCTCAGATAGCAATCCTGAAATCGTTTCTAAGCTAATTCAGTTTGCTGATGAAGCTAGAGCAGATATGGGTGATGCTTTGACAGAATCAGATGGAAAAGGGTTAAGAAAGCATGGAAGATTGGAATAGGGCAAATTGATGAAACCTAATACTCTCCTTTCCAATCAATTTGCTTGGAGAAAGGATCTAAAAGTTCATCCAAAATCACCGAAACTTGCTCTCTGCTCAGGTTCATTTCTGTAGTGAACTCTCCACCTATCCCTCTACCTTTCCAAGCTTGGGCAATTTCCAACAATGGCGTATTTGGTTTGATCATTTCAAGTATAACTTGTAATCTCAGTCCAGTCAAATAATCTCCAGATGCTCCCCAAAAATCTTTTAGCTCAGAATAAAGAGGCCTTAATCCATTCACTAATTCATATTCAGTGACCAATCGATCAGGATAAAACCAAGTTTGATTAGCCCAGAGATAAGGAACTCCCTCCCCTTTCAAAATCCCAGTTGCCCCAATTTTTTGCATTGCAGCAAAATTTTTGTCATTAGGATTCACATCGATGAATGGCATGATATAGGCATGTTGGGATAGCAATATTGCCTGAACCTCTCTGATAGAAACCTCATTAAGTTTTTTCTTTTCCTTAACTGCAACAGAAGCCAAAACACCTGCAGCTTGTCCAATGCCTAACACTACTGGCTGGAGTCGTGTCGCTCCATTCACAATATTTGAAACTGAGATACTCTTTTCTGCAAGAATCAACGCTGGGTGATTCTTTGGAATCAAAGCCCCCAACGGAACATTGTAAGATGGAACACGAATTTTGATAAAATCAATTGCTGGAGCTTCTGGATTCTTCTTATGATGATGGTCAATGGTATAATCTCCTACCACGACGCCGGTTCGATATAAAGGATTTGTTGCTTCATATGGTGTACGCACATAAGGCAAGGTAAAATCAACCAACCCAAAAAATCTTCTAGATTCCCTGTGATATGGAATCATTGGCAGATCATCTTCTGTTGGGTATTCATCCTCTGCTATTCCTAAATGGGAGTAGCCAAGTTCATGTTGGATATAATAGATAAATCTCAGACTAGCCTGCTTTGCTGCCTCCAGAGCAACTCTGCGCTCCTCTGGATTCATCTCTACAATGTTCAAATAGTAATCATTCCCGCAATTCGGCCAATTGATCATGTATTTTCCATTGGGTAGCTTACCATAACTCAGCATTTTGTCACAATCTAAAGTGGGAGCATTCTCTGAAATAGGATCAGCATGTGCACAAGCACAGGCAAACTCAGCTGGATCATAATTAGCTGGTTTTTGAATAGTCTTAGTTGCCCCTTTTCCATAATCCTGAAGTGTGACCACATAAGTGAGATCTTGGATTATCCTATTACTTTCTGCTGGCGCAAAGCTTTCCCCAATTTCATCTCGTGCATCCATCCCAAGACGGTATGCTAAACCTTGTGAAGCAGCCACATCACCGAGCTCTGTGGCATCAATTAACATAGGTGCTTCCACCGTTAGCAACTCTCCTTTATATAGATACGTAATGGTCCAACCCCTATTAGAGTAGTCAGCTGTCTTCCAGTCACTTTCGAGGGAGACAGTCAAAGCGCTTACCGACTTAGCCATATCCTGAAGTATTTGGCTTGCCACTTTAGGTTCAAAAAGTGTATTACTCACCCACCCGGTAGAAAGCTTATCCGGGCCTCCATAATGCTCTTCTAATCTCGCTTTGAACTCGCCCCAGACTCCGGAAGGCAAGCGATGATTTCCATCAATTGCGGAAACCCCAGCAGATGTAAGCATTCCTCCAAGCCAAACAGTTGGCTCAATAATCAATGTTTTAGTACCTAACCTACCAGCAGAAATACCAGCGGCAGTACCACTTGCTCCACCTCCAATAATGATTAAATCATACTTTTGTTGGCCAAAAATAGGTGTGACAGCCCAGATAAATAGACAAATAAGAATTGCATTAAATCTAATTGTACTCATTTTATATGGTGATTAAATAAAGTTTAAGCAGGAGCCAATCAAAGCGGCCCTTTCACCTAAAACAGATTTCTTTATCGCTACGGGATAACCCATTGTAGCTAAATAAGAAATGGTGGTTGGTAAATATAGATCTCCAGCTAGGCTAATCTTCCCTCCCACAACTACACCTTCAGCATGCAAGCGCATCAAATACGGTAATAAAAACTCGCCTAATGCCCTTCCAAAAGTCTCAAAAATCTGCTTGGAAATCACTGAATCGAAACTCTCATTAAGTAGATCTTTCACACCTGAAATTTCTAAACCATAATGTTCAAAAGTATAATTCACAAACCACGCAGTCCCCAAATAATCCTCTGCTATTCCATCTCTGAAGGGTGCAGTCCAAAGCATAGCGTCCTTGACTACTTCCTGAATTTTGATAGCCGAGCCTAGCCCAGTACCCAAAGTGATCCCTATAGAATTTTGAAAATTTCTTCCTGCACCGGCATAACTTTCACCGATCAAAAAAGCCTCTGCGTCATTTGTGAAGTGAATTTGATCAGCAGAGATCTTAAGACTTTCAGCTAGCAAATCTTTCACCGACATCTGATACAATGAGGACATTTTCCCTTGATCCTTGATCAAAGAAATCCCTTTTTCATAGTCGTATGGACCAGGCATTGCAATTCCAACGGTGATATCTTTTGAATAGTCAGCGGCTCTTAAAATCACATTGGTCCATTCACTTATAATTGATTCCTGGTCTACATATGTATTCACATCAGCCTCATGAAAATTATGAAAAATCGCATTCCCTTCTTGCAACCCAACCTTGGCTGCTGAGATGTGCGAACCGCCAATATCCACTCCGATCAATTTCATGGTATAATTAGTCCTAGTAATAAATTCATAAATCTAATTTAAGACAAAAAGAAAGAGGCCTCGAACCAAATCGAAACCTCTTTCAAAAATCTAATTAATTATAGGGAATTATTTATCCCACCAAACGGAATTAATCCAGGTATCACCCCCCATATTAGAAATAGCATTTGCTAAACTTTCTGGGTTGGTAGTACTTTCAGATGCTGGATACAATTGCCTTCTAGGAATTTGACCTGAGGAGAAGTTTCCTGTATAATTCACAGCACTCAACTCAGGATAGCCAGATCTTTTCCAGTTATTCCATGACTCTACGAAATTAGCTAAAACACCAGTAGTAGCCCAGATTTGAGTATTAATCATTTTAAGAGAAGCAGCAGCACTACTTGTATCTAAAGGATTTGCAGCAATGTAAGCATCAGCGTCAGCCTCAGAAACTGTTCTACCACCAAACTTACCAATGGTAGTCATGGCGCCTTCTAATCCAGCAGCATAGTAAGAAGATGCTGTCCCTGAAACTGAAAAACCTCTTGCTGCTGCATCAGCTAGCAAAAACTGAGTTTCAGCATAAGTAAGGATAAACACCGGTGCGTTTCTATCTCTATATATGGCTGTAGGTCTAGAATATGCGCCAATTGGAGCAACATCACCACCGGTCCCAGTTGGTCCAGGATACTTCGCGTATTTAGTAATATCCTCAGCACCACCTTTCAAATCGTAACCATTTGGTAAGCCAATTTGAACACTAGGGTCACTATTTCCAACAATACTTCCGTTACGATTGGCAGAAAGTCCAGCTGGCGGTACTTCCGCAATTATTGATAAACGTGGATCATTGTTTGACTTTAAGAAGTCGATCAACTTTTCTGACCAACGAACTTCATATACATCATCAGTTACATTCAAAGCATTTGCACTTGAATTAGCATAGCCATTATTCTGATCTGAAACTAAAACTGCTTCATCTGCAGGAGAAGCAAAGACACCACCAGCAATAGCTTTTTGAACATAAGACTGTGCAGTAGAAGGGTCTACATCCACTAACCGCATTGCCATTCTAAGCATAATTGAATACCCCAGTTTCTTCCATTTCGTCAAATCACCTCCATAGAGAACATCATTTTTAATTGGATCACCAGAAGTATTAATAGAGGAAAGAGCCCCTTCTAAGTCAGCAAGCATAGCCATGTAAGCTTCGGACTGAGAATCGTATTTAGGCTGAGTGATCCCAGCTTCTGCCATTAGTGCTTCGCTATAAGGAATATCACCATAAACATCAGTCACGAACGAAAGCGTAAGGACTTTCCAAATTTCTCCTACAGCCACTAAATTCGTGAACCCTTTTGTCTCTGCTAGAGATTGCATTTGGTAAGCTCTAGAAGCAGCAGCGAATCCATCATTCCATACACTTTGTATGTAACTATTTGTACTTCCAGATGCTACATATTTATCAGCATTTGAGTAATAGTTAGCTCCACCTGTCGATGTAGATGCCATTATTTGTACCCACATACTTTGGAAAAGTATGGCTCCTGTATAACCCGTCATCATATTACTGTAGTTATACTGAACTGTAGGTAAAATCAAGTTAGGGTCAAAAACACTACCATCCGCGCGGTTTGGATCCGTGTTAATATCGGCAAAGTCACCGTCACAGCTTGATACGGCTAATAAAATACCCGTAAGAAATATGCTTATATATTTTTTCATATTAGTTCAATTTGAAATTAAGGTTAAAACCAAAAGATCTAGTGCTCGGAAGGTTACCACCCTCAATACCAGTGTAGTTAATATTTGAACCGAAGTTAGCTTCAGGGTCAATATTCTTAGCTTTACGCATTAAGAAAGCAAGGTTTCTTCCAACTAGGGAAGCACTCAATCCTTTCAATACTGGGACATTTCCAAACCATTTCGCTGGGAAAGTGTAACCTAGGGTCAACTGTCTCAACTTGATGAAATCACCATCAACAACACTTGTACTTGTTACATTCTGTGCCAAAGCTTGGTAATAGGCTTGAGCAGGAGCAGTCACTCCTCCATTAGTCACACCTGACTCTCTTCCTTCAAGAGTAATTTGGTTAAGGCCTCTGAAAATCGAGTAAAACTCAGTTGCAGAAAGCACTTTGTTACCGTAGTTATAATCTATCAAGAAAGAGAATGAAACACCTTTGTAGTTAAATTCGTTATTCCATCCACCGTAAAGAGTTGGCAACACAGAGCCCATATTGATCAATTCTCCACGAACTGGAAGTCCAGCCTCGCTCACCATGATACTTCCATCAGCATTGTATGCATAGTCATATGCTCTAATCTGAGGGCCAGCTTCACCTACTACATACGAAGTAATGGCATTTCCAAGGGTACCCCTGTTTTGACCTAAGTTGATAGGGTTGTTATTTGGATCAGTACTTAGTATTTCACTCTTAACATTTGATAAGTTGAATGATGTCTTCCACTGAAAGTTAGAAGTCTGAACAGGTACACCTGTTACCAAAACTTCCAAGCCTTTGTTACTAGTAGAACCAGTCGCAACTACTGAGCTATTGAAACCTGAAGTAATACTTAGGTTGGCATTCATAATTTCATTGTGCGTTTCCTTCTCATAATAAGCAATATCAAAACCTAAACGGTTGTTGAAGAAGCTCAGATCAACACCCAATTCTAATTCACTGGTAGTGAACGGCTTGAGGTTCAGGTTAGGAAGAGCAGTTGGAGAAGATCCAGCAGGAACTCCGTTATAAGAGTTTGCAGAATTGTAGTAGAATGTACTTTGGTAAGCATCAAATGGCTCACCACTAGTCACAGCGTAAGACGCTCTAACTTTACCAAAATCCAAAGCCGGCATATCGATCAACTGATCAAAAACAAATGCAGCTGCTACTGATGGTGAGAAAATACTATTGTTAGAGGTAGGCAACGTACTATAAACATCATATCTACCTGTAGTTGTCAATGTCAGGATATTATTATATCCGATACCAACTGAATAGTAAGCCGATTGAACTTCTCTTTCATTGTAAGAATAGGATCTGTTGAATGCCTCAACATTAAATGGAGAATACAAATAAGGGATTACAAATCTACTTCCGCCTACTCCTACTGACTCAAATTTGTTATTTCTTCTATTTGCACCAGCTAATAAATCTAGATTTAATTTGCTTGTTAAATCAAAATTAGCACCTAAAATACCGTCGATGTTTGTTTCAGTTCTTGATGACTGGCCTCTACCATTTAAACCTCCTTGAAGGTTTGCAGAATAAGCAAGTCCAGATGGATCTACACCAAAAAAGTCATCGTTAGATGCATCATTACCAAAGCGTATCATCGCGTATATATCCTTAGTAAAGCTATATTTAGTTGATATGGCAGATATAGTACGCTTCCTTCCGATATCATTGACACCTTGGTTTGCAATAAAATAGGGGTTAGTCACATAGATATCATCACTAAATACCGTCTCAGCACCTGTTTCAGGATCAAAGCCAGGAGCAAAAATACTCTGTCTAATATTTGGTGCAAGGAGTAAGAAGTTGTTAGGATTCTTAGGACCATCACTTAGATTAGGCACATTGGTAGATTTCTGATCAGTGTAATTGATCATGGCAGTCACATTAAACTTTTCAGTAATGTTTTGCTCAACGTTCAAGTTCAATGATAGTCTATCTACTCCACTATTAGGGACAATTGATTTAGCATCAAGATTCGAAGCGGACATTCTGAAAGATCCATCTTTACCTAGTCCTTTGGAAATAGATACTGTATTGGTAAAGTTTGTACCTGTTCTGTAGAAATCAATATAACGATCATTAGAAGGAGAATATGGATATTGATTTCCATCAAAACCTATTACTTGGCTTCCATCCATTTTAGCACCCCAGGCCAGACGGCCAGAAGTCTGAGCGTCAACAGCCGTAGTTGGCTTCAATCCTCCAACTCCTTGACCATAAACTTCCTGGAAATCTGTGAAATCCACTGGATTTTCAGCCATTACGTTCATAGTATAGGTTAGAGACCAGTCGTCACCCTTGGACCCTTTCTTTGTAGTAATCAAAATAACGCCGTTTGAAGCTCTGGAACCATAAAGTGCAGATGCAGCTTGACCTTTCAACACAGTCATTGTCTCGATGTCATCAGGGCTAAGGTTACCAATACCGTCACCACCATCTGCTCCACCCCATTGTCCAGCCGAACCTCTTTGGGTATTATCCATTGGGATACCATTGATCACATATAAAGGAGATCCAGTACCACTGATACTTGGTAGGCCTCTCAATGTGATTTTGGATGTTCCACCAGGACCACTATTGGTTCCTTTTACAACTAAACCAGCTACTCGGCCTGCAAGGGAGTTAGCCACGTTTGTTTCGCGCGCAGTGGTCAATGCCTCACTACCTACTTGTGTAACAGAATAACCGAGAGTTTCCTTGTCCTTGCTAATACCCAAAGCGGTAACAACCACCTCAGATAATTCACTTGCATCTTCAGCCAGAACAACGTCCAATTCAGTCAAATTACCCACTGGAAATTCTTTCGAAGCATATCCAATGAAGGAAAAGACTAGAACTGAACTAGGACTTACAGAGATTGAATACTCACCATCTATATTCGTGGTGGTCCCTGTCTGATTACTTTTATCCAGGATAGTGACCCCTGGCATAGGCAAGCCGTCCGTCGATGCGGTAACGACGCCTTTCAGCACCCTCGTCTGAGCTTGCACATTAGCCATTAGGCCAATGGTCAGAACAAGTGCTAAAGCAATTGATAGAATTTTTTTCATAGTTTGAAAATAGTTGTTAGAAATAAAATGATTTTACTAATCGTGCACCACATACCTCTGCGCACTAGAGGACCATTCATTCACAATAATTTAGTTTGGTTGGATAATAAAACACGTTTGATAATCTCTCATATTTTTTTGATGAGGTTAATTATCTACAGTTCCTAAAGCTAAAAAAAACAACTATCTATCAAAAACTTTAAAGTATTTTTTCTCTAAATATACAGTCACTTAGCAAAAAAAATTTATAAAGTAACTCCATATTTCGATTATTTGGACTATCGCCCTAATTTTTGAGACGTTTTTTTAGACTCATGTCAAAAGATTTTAATTATGTGCAGGAGCAAGAGAAGAAAATTGCTAAAACGGCTTTATTAATAGTTTCAGGCTACTCTGCATTTCGAATAATAAATAATGCGGTAGATCTGCAATCAGGGTAATTGCATGATCTAATATTTAACAAACTATGATTCTAACAATTACAAAAAAAGGCCTCTCAAAAACTATGAGAGGCCTTTCGCTAGTTAGAAACCCAAACTATTACTAGTTCATATCCCAGAAAATTGTATTGGTCAACTTATCTTCTGGCTGTACCACTGAGTAGTTTTCCATGTTATAAGACTGTTCAGATCCTGGATACATCCATCTTGAAGGCGGGAGGTTCTGCTGATTAGAGTTATCTACCCAGAAATCAAAATCTATTTTCCCTAGTCTTCTAATTTCAGTCCAACTTTCATTTGACTGTACTACATTGAAATGCAACCACTTTTGCTCTGCAATCAAAGTTAGCTTTTCGTCCATTCCTGAAGCTGCATCCCAAGATATCTCATCCATTGCTAAATACTCAGCAATAGACTCAGTCGTTGGCACGACAGGATTAGGTGATTCAGCGTTATTTGAAATACTTCTCATATTCTGATAAAACCCAATAGACTGCTTGACAGATTCCTCATAATGAGATTTTGCCATTGCGTCTTGCCCTTCTTTCAAGTAATATTCAGCTGCTAGAAGGTGAACCTCAGCTGCAGTCATGATCACTCCAGGGAAAAACTGATTTCTACTCAATGTAGAGCGATTGTAAATACTCAAAGTCTGAGTCAATACAAGCTCATTTTGTGCAGTTGGATTCATCAAAGGATCCAAACCCAAATAGTCTTCAACTACCGTATTTGGATTAGGGTTCTTTTCAAAGACATAAGTTAATCTTGGATCCTTATTGTCAACCATATGATCCAAAATACGCTTTCCAGCTATATTTCCATCCCAATCTTCCAAACCACTCTGAAACTGGTTAGCCCCCATTAATGTACCTAATGAGTAAATCTGAAAAAGAATATTACTATCATTCGTGTCTACAATAGGATATGCTCCTGGATTTGATAAGATTGAAGCGATTTCGGATTTTGCTCTTGATCCGAATTCACTAGTTCCTGAAACCCTAGTCAGCATTCTCAATCGAAGAGAATTAATATACCTCAACCACTTATTGATATCTCCACGATTTACCAAGTCTTGTGTCTTGAAATCCACAGCTGTCGCGGCATTAATTTCAAGACTTCCCATTTCATCTGCAAAGTCAGCCAAATCGTCTAGCATCGTAGTATAGATACTTTCAGCTGAATCATAGGCTGGATAGGATTCTTGATAGGCCCCACCATTGATACTAAGCATACCTGCTTCACTCCATGGAATATCTCCATACAGATCCACAATTTGCTGTGTACGATCATAGAAATATGTTGCTGCTGCAATCATAAACACACGATTGTCAACTTTAGCTTGATCAGAAAGCCCATCATATACCTTCTGGATTTCGCGATACTGCTGCATAAAGCCATAGTAAACATCCCATCGCTCTCCAACAGCGGCCGAACCTGGCACATATTGGTTTTCTTCATTTACCCAACCTGCTGCCTGCGTGTATCTATTCGCTGTTATTCTTCGAATGACAAAATAATCCCTATAACCAGGTAGGACATAGAGGCGATTTGACATCATCATCCCGGTAAACTGCTTCCCAACCGTAGTCTCAGAGAGCTTTGATGGATCAGTATAATTCTCTTCAAAATCTGACGTGGTACAGCTCACTGAGAGACCTATCAGCACTATATAAATAATTAGTCTATTAATATTCATGTCAATTATATTTTAGTCTTAAACCAACTATTAGAATCTTGCTCTTAACATAACACCCCAAGTTCTAGTAGCTGGGTTGGTGCCTGCACTAGTCAATGTCTGGGTCCATCTAGATCCTCCAGTCAACACCTCTGGATCAAGATCCTTGATGTTTCTATATAAGAAAAACAAATTTCTACCATACACAGATATGTTCACATTAGACGCTCCAATTTTAGAAGTAATTTGATTTGGAATAGTATATGCAATTGACAACTCTCTCATTTTGATATAGTCGTTGTCTTGGATATATAATTCGTATCTAGACTGGCTATACTGAGGCCCACCCCAGTTATAGGTGTTCCAGTAATAATAAGCTTGAGAAATCACATTTGAGTTAGTAGAACCATCTGCGACTACTCCGTCCATTAACATACCATCATGATAAACTGTCTCACCATTTGGACCTTGAGCTGTAGAATGTGGCACTTGAATACCTTGACCGTTAGCGTTCTGATAATAAGCCAATCCTCCACTTGCTTCATCCATAAAGTTTAAAGTCTCTTCAGTCAAGCCTCGGCTTTTCATCCAGTTGATACCAGTTGGCATTACACTACCACCGATCTGAAAATCCATCGCTGCATATAAAGAGAAGTTCTTATAGTTCAATTCATTGATAATACCACCTACTGCATCAGGCATTGCGTTACCCACTTGCTCCCAGTTATTCGCATCGATCTTGTATAATCCATTTGGCTGAACGATCTTGTTGCCGTTAGCATCTCTTTCTATAGGGTGAGCATAAAAATCACCCATAGGTCTGCCTACAACTGACCTAAGTTGAGCAGCGTTGCCGTCGTAATCAGCATGAAGTAACTCAGTTGCGCCATTAGCTAATTTTTCAACTTTGTTAACATTCTTAGCATAGTTAATAGTCATATTCCAGCCGAATGTAGGCGTACTGATGATTGCACCATTTAACTGGATTTCTAAACCAGTATTTCTAAGTGTTCCGATATTGGTAAGTACGGATGAAGCTCCTGAAGATGTCGGCAGGGTCAATGGTAAGATCTGGTCGCGGATCTGTGCATTGTAGTAAGAAATGTCTATTCCAAATCTATTATTGTAAAATCGAGTATCCAATCCAAATTCAAATTCATGTTTTTGCTCTGGCTTGATTCCGTCATTTCCAAACGAACTTGGCAATGTGGTATAAAGTACATTATTACCGCCTGGTTGCTGTACACCTAGAGAATTTTGGTTGTATGCAATATTAGCTCTGTAAATATCTGGGTAGTTACCCACAATTCCCCATGAACCTCTCAACTTAGAGAACGTAATGAACTGTGGAAGTTGGAAAGCATCAGAAATCGCAAACGCGGTATTCACAGATGGGTAAACAAAAGCATTATTATTAGGATTCATGGTAGAAATTCTATCTCTACGGATTGTTCCCTCTACAAACCAGATGTTTTTGTAGTCAAAATTCACTGTACCCAATAGCGCATCAATTGTTCTATATTCACGACTTGAACTGTTGTTAGGAAGGTTAGCAGATGCTACCACGTCAAACAGGTTTTCTGTACTCAAGCCCCCATTTGTACTTCTTCCAATTCTAGTTATACTTTCTTGTCTCGCAGTATAACCTGCCATTGCTCCTATTGTAATATCATCAGTGATTGCTTTTTTATAATTTAGCATCAAGTCTCCATAGAGAATATTAAAGGTTTCAGACTGCATCCCAAATGAGCCGGAAGGCCCGAAAGCTAAAGGCCGCTCAGTAGAGTTTTCAGTTTCTGAATATCGATCTGTGAAGTCAGTAGATATACGTGCTCTCAAGCTCAAACCTTCCATAATCGTGAATGTATTAGTCAAACTACCAATTACACGATTGCTTTTCTCTGAAGCTCTATTTTCATTAACCCTCCACGCATAATCTGCAATATCTCCTCTAAATCCATTTCCTGTAATATTTTCATCTGGAGTTAAACTCTGACCAGTTCCGGTAACAAATTTATATCCTCTGCTAGTCTTATATTTATCCAAATACCAGGCTCCATTATCAAAACGGGTCATCATTCCACCGAAGTTGTTGATCATCCGGTCAACAGAATAAGGACGGTTTGCTGTATTCTGATTGATGTAATTAACCATCAAATCTGTTTTCAATCGCTTACTTACTTGATAGCTTGAATTTAGATTTAGGATATTTTTACTGTTTTTCGAATTCAAACTCAAGGCCTCATTATCCTGACGTGATAAAGACAAACGGAAGTTTGATTTATCAGTAGCATTGGAAATAGAAACGTTCACTTGTGAGCTTATAGGGCTATTAAATAAAGCAGCATAACTATCTTCCTGAGCTACATAGGGTCTTGAGATTCCATCCCAAGCAAGCATTGGCTGACCATCAAATACAGGCCCGAAATTCGTTGTTGTATTTGGCACAGTACGAATTCCTTCGTCTGTATAGTTAAAGCCGTCTTCAGCTTGTCCCAAATTTTGTACGTGAGAAGGCATACCTGGGCCTCTTACATTTTGGTATCTTGGTAAATAGGCAATATTATCAACCGAAAAATTGGTATTGAAATCCACTTGCATGCCTTTTGGACCTGCTTTTCCTTTTTTGGTGGTGATCAAAACAACACCATTTACAGCTTCAGAACCATAAAGTGCTGCTGCTGAAGCTCCTTTCAATATTGAAATATTATCAATATCAGCAGGGTTGATATCTAGTAAACCATTACCTCTCAATCGCTGATCTGCCCAATAGTTAGTATTTGACACCTCTTCATTTCGGATAGGAACACCATCCAAAACGATTAGAGGCTGGCTTTTACCAGTAATTGAGTTAATACCACGAATCTGAATATTAACAGCTGAAGTAGCTCCACCTGCACCTGTCTGGATTTTCACCCCTGCTGCTTTACCGTACAATGCAGAAGCAACATTTGGAGTACCAGTTTTTACTAATTCATCGGCCTTAACTGTACTAGTTGCATAACCCAAGGCTTTCTGCTCTTTATCCATACCGAAAGCAGTCACAACAAATTCAGAAAGTTCGCTAGCATCTTCTCTAAGGTTGATATTAACCTCCGTTTGGTTTCCTACAGTTATTTCTTGTGTAGCGTAACCAATAAATGAGAATATCACCACTGAGTTTGATCCTACCGTAATAGAATATTCACCATCTATATTCGTAGTGGTTCCGGTTTGGTTAGTCTTGTCTAAGACCGTAACACCAGGCATTGGGAGTCCGTCAGCAGTGACAACTCCTTTAAGGATTCGCTGCTGGGCATATGATGTAGCCGTGAGGCCGAGCATCAAGACCAGAGCGAAAGCAATTGATAAAACTTTTTTCATAGCTGGTAATTTGAGGTTAACAATAAAAATTTAAGGTCATTCACCATCTCCCGGTTTTGGGGATGGAGTAACGGTACAGGTTGTTCCATACTAATTTGATTTGGGGTTTATGAGGGTTTTTATTAGTGCTTACATCCTAACTATAGCTCTATGTACCACTGTTCAAGATGTTTAGCATCTCATAAATCTAGAAAAAAGATATATGTTTCAAAACTTCTTTGTAATTTTTTTTTCAATAAAATCAATCAATTAATATATTTTTTTTGTTAAGTAACCTTTATGGAAAAGCATTTTTATTAATTACAAGGTAATACAGATTAGTTTTTTGATATGTCAAGGAATACAAAAATTAATTTTCTCTAACCACAATACATATGTTCTTTTTTTTAACAATCCCTCCATGTAGAATCAAACTAATACATCAAACCATGTATTTAACTTATTAATTGTTACAAAATTTTGTTTGTGAATCTATGAATTGACTGAACTCTCAAATAATACAGACCAAAAAAAAGCCGTCCCTTTCGGAACGGCTTTGATTAGTAGTTAAAGAAAAACCTATCTAAGAAAAAGCATTTCTCTGTACTTCACTAATGGCCATGACTCATCATCTACCAAAAGCTCAAGTTTATCAACCGCATATCGGATTTTGTCAAAGTAGGCTTCTTTGACATCAACCTGATATCCTTTGGCCATTTTTACAATATCAGTCTCCTTGTTCAGCTTCTTACGTGCTTCTACCATCGCTGTTATATTTGACTTCAAAGACTCTATATGCTTGGAAACCTCTTTGATCGTTTCTACTGCAGCTGTGTTATCCAAACCTAGTCCTTTAAGACCATTTGCGTTTTGGATGATTTTATTTTGGTAAAGAATTGCTGTAGGGATGATATGGTTCAATGCAAGATCCCCCATCACACGGCCTTCGATCTGAATCTTTTTCATGAAGCTTTCCAACATGATTTCGTGACGTGCATGAACCTCGATTCCGTTCATTACATTATGTCTTTCGAAAAGCTCCTTGGTGGCTTTAGTAGAATAAACATCTAAAGCTAATGGCGTAGACTTCAAGTTAGACAATCCTCTTTTCTTAGCTTCAGCTGCCCACTCATCAGAGTAGCCATCACCTTCGAATCTTACTTTCTTGCTATCCTTGATGTATTTTCTCAATACGTTAACGATCGCAATTTTCTTCTCCTTACCTGCGCTCATCTCTTTCTCGATGTCTTTTGCCATTTCTGCCAATACATCTGCGACGATCACATTAAGTACTGTCATCGGACCAGCCACATTTGCCTGAGAACCTACAGCACGGAATTCGAATTTGTTACCTGTGAAAGCAAAAGGAGAAGTTCTGTTTCTATCAGTATTGTCAAGGATGATTTCAGGAATCTTAGAAATACCCAATTTCATATACATGTTGTCGCCCTTCTCGATTTTGATGTTCCCATTTTTCTCGAGCTCATCCAACACTTCTGTAAGAGTAGCACCTAGGAAAACAGAGATAATGGCTGGAGGAGCTTCGTTAGCACCAAGACGGTGGTCATTACCTGCAGAAGCGATACTCGCTCTCAATAGATCAGAGTGATCGTAAACCGCTTTGATTGTAGCTACTAAGAAAGTCAAGAACTGAAGATTTTCTCTAGCAGAATTACTCGGTTGGAAAAGGTTAACTCCAGTATCAGTAATCAAAGACCAGTTGTTGTGTTTACCACTACCGTTTACACCTGCAAATGGCTTCTCATGAAGAAGAACTTTCAAATCATGTCTCTCAGCTACTTTCTCCATCACATCCATCAACAATTGATTGTGATCGGTCGCTTTATTGATTTCTTCAAACAAAGGAGCAACTTCGAATTGACCTGGAGCAACTTCGTTATGACGAGTCATCACTGGAATACCCAGTTTCAGAGCTTCATTTTCGAAATCGACCATGAAGTCCTTTACTCTTGTTGGAATAGATCCAAAATAGTGATCGTCTAATTGCTGACCTCTAGCTGGGCTATGTCCGTACACAGTTCTTCCGCCCATTACCAAATCCGGTCTTGCTGCAAAAAGAGCTTTATCTATCACAAAATATTCTTGCTCAACACCTAGAGAAGGCTGTACTTTTCTCACGTTTCTGTCAAACAATTGGCAGATAGCTACTGCTGCATCATTGATTGCCTCAATAGACTTCAATAGAGGCGTTTTGTAATCCAGTGCTTCCCCTGTGTAAGACACAAAGATTGTTGGAATACAAAGCGTATTTTCGAAGATGAAAATCGGAGAAGTAGGATCCCAGGCTGTATATCCTCGAGCTTCAAAAGTTGAGCGAATACCTCCATTCGGGAAAGAAGATGCATCTGGCTCCTGCTGAACTAGGGCAGATCCTTTAAATTTCTCAAGACCTCCTAAGGCATCGAAAAAGGAATCATGCTTCTCTGCGGTGGAACCAGTAAGTGGCTGAAACCAGTGTGTATAATGTGTAACACCTTTGGACAAGGCCCAAGTTTTTACTGCTGATGCTACTTCTTCTGCAGTAGCAGCATCAATCTTGGTTCCTTTGTCGATTGCTTCCATTACTCTCTTGTAAGCTGAAGGTGCCAAAGACACTTTCATTTGAGCAGTTCCAAAGGTATTGGTACCAAAAAAGTCTGAGATTTTAGAGGATGGTGCTTTTACAGCTACGCGCTGTCTAGTCTGCACCATTGCTAAGGCTTGTTGTCTGAGTGTTGCCATTTCTACAATATGTGGTTTAAAATTATACACACAAAAATAGAAAAATATGTATATGAAATCTCTTCTGACTGATTTTTGACCTCATTTTTCGAAAAAATTACACTTTTTTCAATAAATCGTGACTAAAAGACACCATTTTCGGTAAAAACCTGTGAATTATCTCTAAAAATTGGAGAATTGAAAACAAGCGAAGATTAATTACCTTTGCAATCTCATTGTCAGAAGCGTAATTGTGAAAAAAGTAGCCTTTTATACACTAGGATGTAAGCTAAATTTCTCCGAAACCTCCACTATCAGTCGCCAATTTGAAGAAAAGGGCTACTTAAAAGTGGATTTTCAGGAAAATCCCGATATTTTCATCATCAACACCTGCTCGGTTACCGAGAATGCTGATAAGAAGTGTAAGAAGATTGTGAAGGAGGCTAAAAAGATTTCTCCAAATTCATACGTGACCATTATTGGGTGCTACGCTCAATTAAAGCCAAAAGAAATATCCGAAATCGAAGGAGTAGATGCAGTTCTTGGAGCAGCTGAGAAATTCCGTTTGATCGAACTTTTGGATGATTTTGCTGCAGTACAGGAAACGAAAGTCCTTGCTTCAGAAATCCAAGAAGCCACCGTCTTTAATAATGCATACTCTATTAATGACCGCACTAGAACATTCCTGAAAGTTCAAGATGGCTGCAACTACGGATGCGCATTCTGTACTATCCCACTTGCCCGAGGCAAAAGCCGCAGCAATACCATTGAAAGTGTGCTCCAATCGGCTCGAGAAATCGCTGCAACCGGTGTGAACGAAATAGTACTAACTGGAGTGAATATAGGTGACTTCGGAATCGTAGATGGAAAAAGAAACGAGCGCTTCGCAGACCTAGTCTATGCACTCGATGAGGTAGAAGGCATCAATAGATTGAGGATTTCATCCATCGAGCCAAACTTGCTCACCAACGAAATCATCAGCTTTGCAGCACAATCCAAACGCTTTGTCCCACATTTTCATGTCCCTCTTCAATCTGGCTCTAATACTATCTTAAGAAAAATGGGCAGGAGGTACCTACGGGAGTTGTATGTAGATCGAGTTACCAAAATTAAAACACTCATGCCACACGCCTGTATTGGCGTTGATGTAATCGTCGGGTTTCCTGGCGAGACTGACGAGCTTTTCCTCGAGACTTACAATTTCCTGAACGAGCTGGATATTTCTTACCTACACGTTTTCACCTATTCTGAGCGAGCCAATACAAGAGCAGCTGAGATGGATCAGGTGGTGCCCATGAAAAAGAGAAATGAGCGCTCCAAAATGCTGCGAATTCTTTCGGAAAAAAAGAGAAGAAAATTTTACACAGAGAATCTTGGCAAAACATTCACGGTACTTTTCGAAGAAGATATTGAGGATGGTAAAATTCACGGCTTCACAGAAAACTACATTCGCGTAGCTGCTAAATACGACCCGATGTTGATCAATGAGCTAAAACTCGTGACACTAGATCAAATAAATGACAAAGGAAACGTTGAGGTTTTAGAACCGGAAATGGTCTACGAAAAACACTAAAGGCCAAACATCTTTATCTGTAGGCTGTTGTTTAAATATGGACACTATATTTAAACCTGACGGAAGAATCACCAGAAGAAGGTATCTGGTGCTATTTATAATTTTTTATTTCATCAATATTCTTTGCTTGATGATGATTTGGGATAGTTTCCAATCACAGTCATGGACCATATTCTATGGAGCAGGGGTAGCACTTATTGCATCTATTTCAGTTTTGTTGGTTCAAGCAATCAAAAGACTCCATGACATAGGTTATGATTGGAAATATGTCTTTTACCTTTTAATTCCACCTCCGATCAATTTCATTGGCTTCATATGGCTGGCAGCCAAAAAGGGGCAAGACGGTGCTAATGAATATGGACCTGACCCTAGAAAGACTGATATTGTATAAAACCATAGTAATTACTTGACTTAGTAAATGATCAAAGCGGTACAGAAAGTAAGATTTCTATACCGCTTTAGTTTTTTTAGACAAAAGATTCGAATGGGAATCTAAAAACTGATGCGTATATACTCCCACATTTTTCTAAATTCAGATCAGCAAAAAAAATAGAAGTGAAAGACTCAAATAAAATCGCGCTAGTTAGAGAGGAACCTTGGCTTGCTCAATACGAACCACAAATACAAAGGCGATTTGATCGATACCAAGAAGCAATTCGTGAAATCAACGATTTCAGTGGAAATATCCTCGAATATGCCTCTGTCCATAAATTTTACGGAATACATTTCGAAGCCTGGAGAAAAGGCTGGGTCTACCGTGAATGGGCACCTGCAGCCAAACAACTCTACTTTTTCGGCGATTTTAACAACTGGGATAGAGGCTCTCATCCCATGAAAAAAAGCGGTCGTGGTGATTGGGAGATTTTCTTGCCTTTTGAGCAATACAAGGATCGCTTTATACATGGCAGCAAAGTAAAAGTTCATGTGGTAGCCGAAAATGGCGCTTTGGACAGAATACCCGCTTATATAAGGAGAGTAACCCAAGATGAAACCACACATGATGTAGCAGGTCAGCTTTGGTTTGCTGAGAATTTTAAGTGGACTGATGATTCTTTTAGCACAGAGAAAAGCCTGAAGCAACCCTTAATATATGAGTGTCATGTAGGAATGGCTCAGGAGAAAATGGGAGTTGGAACTTACCAAGAATTTGAAGATTTTACACTTCCACGTATCAAAGCCGCAGGATATAATACCATCCAGATGATGGCTATAATGGAGCACCCTTATTATGGATCCTTCGGCTATCATGTTTCTAATTTCTTTGCCCCTACCTCCCGATTTGGCACGCCTGAGGAATTAAAATCCCTAGTCAACAAAGCGCATGAAATGGGAATTGCGGTGGTGATGGATATCGTTCATTCTCATGCGATCAAAAATGTAAATGAAGGCCTGAATGAATTTGATGGCAGCGATCATCAATATTTCCATCCTGGCGAAAAAGGCTACCATGCGGCCTGGGACTCTAAAGTCTTCGATTATTCCAAGCGTGAAGTGCAACAGTTCCTACTTTCAAATATCCGCTACTGGCTGGAAGAGTTTCATTTTGATGGATTCCGCTTCGATGGTGTGACTTCGATTATGTATCATCATCATGGATTGTTCATGGACTTTGATTCAGTTGACCTGTATTTTGACCAAAATGTGGACGAGGATGCGATTTTGTACTTACAGCTGGCAAATACCCTGATTCACAAGTTGAAACCTGAAAACATCTCCATCGCAGAAGATATGAGCGGAATGCCAGGCCTTGCCCGCCCCATTGAAAACGGAGGAATTGGATTCGACTTCCGAATGGCGATGGGAGTTCCAGACTTTTGGATCAAAACCCTAAAACATAAGCAGGACGAGGAATGGGACATGTTTGAGCTTTGGCACCAGCTCACCAACCGGCCAGCGGCAGAGCGCTCAATAGGCTACGCCGAAAGTCATGATCAGGCTTTAGTCGGCGATCAAACTCTTGCTTTTCGGCTAATGAAAGAAGATATGTATTTTTCCATGTCAAAACTGCAGCAAAACCTCTTAGTAGATCGTGGAGTGGCACTGCACAAATTAATTAGACTGATCACACTTACACTGGGGGGAGAAGGTTATTTAAATTTTATTGGAAATGAATTTGGGCACCCCGACTGGGTGGATTTCCCAAGAGAGGGAAATAACTGGAGTCATCAGCATGCTAGGCGTCAATGGTCTCTCGTTGATGACCCACTACTTCGCTATGGACAATTAGACGCATGGGATAAAGCCATTATCAAGCTGGCAACTGATTATTCGCTACTTTCCTCAGCACCTGCTGTTCAACTCTTTCTTGACCCTGACAAAAAGATCTTGGCCTACGAAAGAGCTGGGTTGATTTTCGTGTTTTCCTTCCACCCTACTGAGTCATTTTTCGGACTGCCAATTCATGTTAAAGTCCCCGGAGAATACCAGATCCTATTGAACTCCGATGAAAAAGAATTTAGCGGTTTTGAGCGTTTGGATCTTAAAACGCACTATCCTACCGATGAACACAAAAGCATCAAACTTTATGTTCCAAATAGAACAGTGATTGTATTGGAAAAAAAAAGTGACCGATAAACTGCGTAAAAGATTAAATGAATCATTCCGTTGATGCGTATTTCACAGAAGGCTGCGGCCGATGTCCTCTAGGTGGCACCCCTGATTGCAAAGTTCATTACTGGACGGAAGAGTTAAAGCTTCTGAGAAAAATCATCCTTGACTGTGGACTTGAGGAACAGTCCAAATGGGGTGTTCCCACTTACACCTACCGAAAAAGTAATGTCCTCATTTTAGCAGCATTTAAAGAATACTGTTCGGTAAGCTTTTTTAAGGGAGCTCTTTTAAGCGATACAGACAAAATCCTAAGCAAGCCAGGTGAAAACACGCAAGCAGCACGGCTGATCAAGTACACAAGCATTGACGAAGTATCTAATTTAAAAAACAGGCTGAAAGCCTACATTTTTGAAGCTATTGAAGTAGAGAAAGCTGGATTAGAAGTCAAATTTGAAAAGAAGCCAGAACCAATCCTTGAAGAACTCCAACGCAAGCTAGACCAAAACCCGGAACTAAAATCAGCCTTTGAAGCATTGACTCCAGGCAGACAAAGGGGCTACATTTTGTTTTTTTCTGCTCCCAAACAGTCAAAAACCCGGGAGTCAAGGATTGAAAAATGTATCCCGAAAATTCTTGAGGGCATGGGCCTGAATGATCGGTAATTCTTGTTCATTCGGATCTGCAATCAATCATCTGGTCCTCAGCCCTTATTTGATCAACCAATATTCCCCTTTTTCATTTCTTTTACTGCATAATCAACCGCTCTGGCAGTTAAAGCCATATAGGTAATAGATGGATTCTGGGTTCCTGTTGAAGTCATGCAAGCACCATCTGTAACGAATACATTTGGAGCCAAATGCATCTGATTAAATCCGTTGAGTAGCGAAGTCTCAGGATCTCTACCCATTCTCACTCCACCCATCTCATGAATATCCAAGCCCGGAGATTGCTTACTGTCACCTTTACGGATATTCACGCAACCTGCTTTGGTGAGCATTTCCTCCCCTTGCTCATGAAAATCGGTTAATATTTTCTCGTCATTCTCATCGTAGCCTACCTTGATTTGCAGCAATGGAATTCCCCATTCGTCCTTCTGATCAGGACTTAAACTGACCTGATTAGACTCTTTGGGAATTGTTTCTCCCTGCATCATCATGTAAACAGACCATGGCCCAGGTTTAGAATTCTCATTCTTAAATACCGCTCCAAATGGAACTTCGGAAGAATGTCCAAATCCCGCCCTTCCTGCCGAATAAAAAGTCATATAACCACGCAAAAAGTCCATTTCTTGCTTTTTCACATTCCTGAAATTGGGCATCATCACAGCCGTTGGCCTTCTGCCAAAATAGTACTTGTCATCAAACCCCTCGTAATTGGCATTGATGGATCCACGATAGTTGTGGAAGGCGATATACTTTCCTAAAATCCCTGAGTCATTTCCAAGACCGTTTGGAAAGCGCTTGGAAGTGCTATTCAGCAAAATCAAGTTGGTATTCAATGCAGAAGCATTTAAAAAAATTACATCCGCAAAATATTCTGAAGATTCCTTTGTGATACGATCTAATATGCGAACTCCTGTTACTTTACCCTTTTCATCATCATAAATCAGGGAATGAACCACAGAATCAGGTCTCACTGTCAGGTTTCCTGTTTTAGCAGCTGTGGGCAAAGTTGAAGAATTCGAACTAAAATAGCCACCAAACGGACACCCTCGGTAGCATTGATTTCTAGCCATACATTGACCTCGGCCTTGGGCAAGGTGGACCTCTTTTGGTTCAGTAAGATGTGCACATCGGCCTATAATAACATCTCGATCAGTATATGACGCCTTAATCCGTTTCTGAATTTCTTTCTCTACACAATTCATTTCCCAAGCTTTCAAAAACTCGCCATCAGGTAGCGTATCCAAACCATCATAGCTTCCGCTTATTCCCACGAACTTTTCGACATAGCTGTACCAAGGAGCAATATCCTCATACCGTATTGGCCAATCAACAGCAAATCCATCTCGGCCCGGCCCCTCGAAATCATATTTACTCCATCGCTGAGTTTGACGGGCCCAAATCAAAGATTTCCCACCAACCTGATAGCCTCGCACCCAGTCAAAAGGTTTTTCCTGCACGTATGGATGCTCCGAATCTTTGACAAAAAAATGCTGCGTATCTTCCTTATAGGCATAGCAACGATTTACTACAGGGTTTTCAAGTTTATCGGCTCTGGGAATTTGATTGCGATGAGGCATTTCCCAAGGTGCAGCGGTCATAGTAGGATAATCTTTCAAATGCTTCACATCCCTACCTCTTTCTAATACTAAGGTTTTCAAGCCTTTCTCACATAGCTCCTTTGCAGCCCAGCCTCCACTAATTCCAGAACCTACTACTAGTGCATCAAATTGATTCGATTTCATGCTTGGAATCTATTGAAATTAGCAGAAACTTTTTACAAAAAATCCATGAAGGTTACAAGAAGGCATAAAAAAAGGGCTATCAACTAGCCCTTGAAGTTTATAAGTGATTTACCTTAAAACCCCTCCCAATAGAATATGGAGGAATAATTTTTTAAAAATTCAATGTGTATATCAGCTTAACTGCACTTAAGCACATTGAATCAATGCTAATAGTTTTCTCTAATCCTAACCTACAAAGATTCTTATTTTTCCTCCTCGTCTGCATTACTATAGAGATTGTTCTCCTCATCCTCGGATCCGATTCTTTCCTGCTCATCATCCAATTCACTACCTGGGACATCCAACCCATCGCCTGTGAAATCGACTTTGCGTTTTCTTTCCAGCAACTGCTCATCGTCTCCGCCATCCTGACTCAAATTAGCATCCTTTGGACCTAAAGCCTGCAGGTCTTCTTTCGTCACCTTGGCTTCTTTAGCAAGTTCTTCGGTAGTTTTCTCGTTGGAATTTTCTGGTCTATTAGTTTTCATGATTTTTATGTTTTTCTATAGTTAGGGCAACATGAATGCCTTTCAGAAGTCTGATCATGTGAAATAAACTTAATTACCCTGCTGCGGTTGATAAGCCTGTTTTATCCATTTCTAAAAAATATCCTTGATAAAATCAGATTCTTGTATATCATGATTTTTGTGCAGAAATGTTCCCAACTTGGGCAGCTAGGTTTATTGTTATTGTAAAAAGGCAGGAAGAAAAAGCACGTTGCCATCCTGATCCAAAATCATATCAAATCCATCCTCAGTCTCTCCAACTTTCCTAAAATCTGCCAAATCCACCAATAAACTGTCGTTGGAAGCTTGTGATGGCAGAGTATGAGCGTAAGAAACCTTTTCTCTTAGAGAGGTAGACTCAATTGGTGATAGCAGATTCTTATATAAAAATCCAAAATTGCCCTCAGCATCCTCCACCTGATACCAGTCTAGAGTCGCAGCACGCACAAATACAGGTGTGTTAGCTTTCATTTGGGAAATTATACTTGACTTGGTACTAGGCTGAGACCTCAAGTTAGCCTGAGATGTATTCACTTTCATCAGTGCAGCCACTTGCTCTTCTTTAAGTTTTGTCGCTTGCTGAAAGTCATTTTTTATCGCCGGAAAGGGATTGATTGCACCATTTTGATAAATACCAAAGTGCAGATGTGGAGCTGTTGTTCTGGCATTGCCGGTATTTCCTACCAAACCCAAGGTATCGCCAGGATTTACCCGCTGAAGGTTACTTACTAATTGACTGTCCAAATGAGCAAAATACAGGTTCCAATTGCGCTCAGGATCCCTTACCCAAACTTGCTTTCCACCCAATCCTCTATCCCTAACTGCAGTAACCACTCCTGATACTGGTGCGAGGACCGGAGTGCCGCGAACTGCAAAAATATCCACGCCTTCATGTGACCTTTTGCCACCATCTCGGACATCGCCCCAGACACTCTGAATAGCTTTACTATTTTTGCCCTGAACAGGAAAGACCGCGTAGGTTGCAATACCGCTGATTTGAATCTGAAAATTACCTGCACCTAATAACTCCGGCTGAATACGGAGCAAATACTGTCCGGTTTTCTGCGCTTCGAATTTCACAGAGTCGCTCTGCGTTGCAAAAGATTCCAGCTCCTTCCAGTCCGGACCCTGCATAATATCCACGATTAACTTGCTACTGTCTAGTGCCTGCCAATGAACAAGAATATTCATCGATGCACCTTGCTCCAGCTGTATTTTCCAAGCTTTTGCCTCTATAGTTTTAGACTTAAAACTGCCTTGTATGGAGATTGGAACTTCCAGCTGCGGAGCTTTTAAAATAGCTTCATTGGCAGAGTGTTTCCACTCGGAACCGATCCTAGTAGCACCAATACCCGAATTTTCAAGTGTATTGAGATAGGTTGTTCTGGCTGAGCTGGACTTAAAAATCCTCAGTGTTTGATTGTTACAAGAGAACAAAAGAGCAATCAGGAAAGCAAAAATGGGCAAGATAAGATTAGCGCTTTTCATTGTGCGATTTTAGCTTCCTCCTGTAGTTGGTACCATAGCTCTGGATTGTCAGTGATCATCTGAAACACATTGACACTTACTAATCCAAAAATGATATGAGCAATTAGTAGAGCAATAAAAAAGTGAATATGAGAGAACGTAGGAGGATGGGAATGCAAAATTATATATCCCTGCCAAACCCCAATAGCAAGTACTCCGCTGATAAATCCTATCAAAACAGAATCCTCAAGATTAATCCGAAAAACTCCCCAGTTCCAAAGAAGAAAATAGGCAAACGAAAATAATACCCCAACTCCAAAATGTGCTATCGTTCCTATTACCCACGCATTTCTGGAGGGAGTGTAATAATTACTTTCCCCTACAAGCATGTTACCTAGGATATGTATCACTTTAGTGAATTGCTTTGTACTAAATGAATACAGATACATACATATAGTCATGGCTATAGTTCCTACTACTCCAGCAAGGATCGTTATAAAGAAATGTTGGATATCCATAATGCTTTAGGTTTAAAAGGAATACAGGTAAAGGTGATAGCAATAGCCTCTAAAAACATTCCAAGAGAGAGTCCATTTGATTACCAAAAGTGCCTAGGCAATTTGAGTTCTATTGATTTAAAGTAAATCTCTTCAGCAAAAGCTGGAAAAGTCGTTTTATTGCTAATCCATAGTCTTTCAAAGGATTCTTCTTCACATTTCAAAAAATCCCTGAATTAGTGATTTTATATAATCTAAAAAATTGTAGCGGTCTATTCCCCGTAAAAATGTCTTAGAGTTTCCTCAGAATGAGGATTAAATTCATTGAAAGAGAAGAGGATGATACAATGCACAAAATTTTATTGTGTATGTATCATCCTCTTTAAAACAGGAGTGGTGGAATTAATCTATTGATTTCCTTTTACCATCTTCGTCAAAAACCAAAATCTGATTTGGTCCCTCTTTCATACGGAATTCAAGTTCGTAGTAAGTAATGCTATTTTCCTCAAATCTTCTTTTGACTAAAATGCTATCCGGATGAATATCACTACTCTTCTCTATCACAGATAGTAATTCCTGAGGTAGGTCAATAGAATCAGTTGATTCAATCACCACTGGAATTGAAGTTCCATCAGTAAGCCTCATGCTTGTATCTGAGCCCGCTTTCATTTTCTCATCTATCACTGTGGACTCATCTACTTCCATCACGCCGTTATCCGTGACGCTTCCATATTCCTTTTCCTCATTACACCCCATAAGAATGGTGGTAAGTGCTAGTGCAAATAATGCTATGTGCTTTTTCATAAAATGATTATTTTAATTGAATAGGTTGATGACAATGGGTACTTCAAAATTTAACCCAAGAGTGAATAATGGTCTTCAGAAGCACTAACAACAGATTTTGTAATGATTTCACGATTAAGAAGTCTTCCAAATTTCCCCGGCCTGAGGAAAATATCACGCAATAATCAACCTTCTACCCTTTATAGATTATACCATAAACTTGAAAAAAGCCCGCAGACCTTATTACTCCCACAATCGAAAAGTATACCCCTAGAATTATGGTTGTAATAAAGTAAACAGGCTTCATACGATTCATTTTTTCGAATTCGAGTTTTAATGTGATTCGTTTTTAGTAAGTCATAGTTAATTCTTTAATTACCAGAGTAACTAACTCTCCACAGCGTATTTCCGGTATCATCATTGACAATGAGTGACCCATCGGGCAATACGGTCACATCTACTGGACGTCCGTAAACTTCCGACTCATCAGAATCTGAAACAAAACCTGACAAGAAATCCCTAGGCTTTCCAGCTGGTTTGCCATTGGCAAATGGGACAAAAAGCACTTTATAACCAGCAAGTTTCTTGCGATTCCAAGAGCCATGCTGACCTATAAACGCTCCATTTCTATACTCTTCCGGAAAGGTAGATCCATCATAAAAAGTAAGTCCTAAAGAAGCTGTATGACTTCCAACAGGAACATCTGGGATGATCGCCTTCTCCACCAAATCCTGACCTTTTCCTTGCATTCTAGGATCTTCTATCTGTCCAAAGTAAGAATATGGCCATCCATAGAAACCTCCCTTTTTCACGCTGGTGATATAATCAGGCACTAAATCATCCCCTATCTTATCCCGTTCATTTACTGCAGTCCAAAGCTCATAGGTGACAGGGTTCCAAGACATTCCTACTGGGTTCCGCAATCCACTTGCATAAATAATCTCCCCCGTTCCATCAGGGTTAATTTCGAGAATTCCAGCTCTTCTCACCTCTTCTTCCATTCCATGCTCAGCCACATTACTTGCTGATCCCACAGAGATGTAAATTTTACTTCCATCTTCATTCGCAATCAAATTTCTAGTCCAGTGGTTATTATATCCTCCTGCAGGTAGATCAACAATTTTCTCACCCTCGCTTTCAAGCTTCAATTGCCCTGATTTGTATGGAAATCTATACAGACCATCTGTGTTGGCTATGAAGAAATAATCATTCAAAATGAGCATACCATAGGGCTGATTCAAACCCTCCTTAAAAACTTCTCGGGTTTCAAAATCACCGTTTTTATCTTTGTCTCGGAAGATCGTAATACGATCAGCACTTCCTTTGGTATTACTCTCAGCTACAAACAAATCCCCATTTGGGCCTACATACGTGTTTCTTGGGTTATCCAGTTCTTCAGCAAACTTGGTAACTGTAAACCCGGCGGGGGCTGTAGGCATCTTACCTTCTGGCCAATCTACAAGTTTACTTTCGTTCCTTACAGATTCTGTGCTGTATGGTGGAGGAAGGATCAGTTCTCCGATAGCCGTCTGTACGGTATCTGGGCTGGTTTGAGATAATTGTTCTTTTTCTTCTTTGGATACTTTTTCCTGACAGGAGGCAAAGGATATTGTTGCCAAAGCTAAAAGCGGCAGTGTAGTTTTAAATTGCATAGATGGTTGATATTTGGTTTCGAATCGAACAAAAGATCAATCATGTAGCCAAAATGAAAAAAGGTTGTTTAAACAATGCTAGGTATATCTGAGGGTGTTTTAAAGCTAATAATCTGCACATCAAGATATTGAATGTGAAAATAAATTCCCATTTCGGGTCTCTTTCGGCATTACTCACTGACTCAATCCTCGAGTAATTTCAGCGCTTTTTCTATACTCACTCCCTTGCCCAAAACCTCAGTAAAAAGCTTTGGGTACTTCTTCAATCTATCTTTCATAGTGAAGATTGTAAAATCATTTTTATCCAACTTGCTGTTCACTTCTTTCCAAAGTAAAGGTGTGGAAACTGTTGCTCCAGCCTTAGGACGAACACAATATGCGGATGCTAGCGTCTGACCTCGGCGATTCTGCAAATAATCCAGATAAATTCTCCCCTTTCTGGCTTTGAGGGGTCTTTCCAAAGTGGTGAGCTTGGGAAGTTGCTCCTGAATAATAGTACAAAGAAGCTTACAAAAATCCCTACCTTCTTCAAAAGTATAATTGGCTCCCAATGGAATGTATATATGCAAGCCGCTTGCGCCGGATGTTTTGCAATAGCCATCAACCTGCAATTCCTCAAGCAATTGATGAAAAGCTTGCGCAACTTCTATGACTTGCTTGAAATCATTTTTATCAGATGGGTCGAGATCAATAACTATATAATCCGGCTTATCCAATGAAGTGATTCTTGAATTCCAAGGATTAAGCTCAATGCAGGCCAAATTTGCCATGTAGATCAAAGTAGCTTCATTTTGACAAAGCATATAATCAATATTTTTCTCCGTAGACTCAGAATAAACGGAGGTCGTTTGGATCCAGTCCGGATATCCTTCCGGCGTATCCTTTTGATAAAAACCATCCTTGTCTATTCCATTGGGATGGCGATGAAGGTTTTGGGGGCGATCCTTCAAAAAAGGCAAAATGTATTTTGAAACCGAAAGATAATAGTCAATCAAATCGTACTTGGTAATTCCTTCTTTTGGCCAGAGAGCTTTCTCAAGATTACTTACAGGCACGTTAATTCCATCAATTTCCAATGAATTTTCAGAATTGGAATCACCTTTCACAGCATGTTTTGGTCTTTCCGCTTCCAATTGCTGAGGTAGCTTATCATTTCTCAATCCCTTAAAAACCGGCTGCCGAAGCCTGCCATTATCCGTCCATTCTGCAAAATTCACCTCAGCTACCATGACAGGATGGAGCCAAATAGGTTCTCTCCCATTCAGGTTAATTTTGTCGGGAAAAGGAGATTGGGACTGTTTGATTTTTTTAAACTGTGCAAGTAAGTCTTTTTGCTGTGTGATGGAAAAACCCGTTCCACAATTCCCTACATACTTCAATTCGTTTTTCTCCTGCAAACCTAATATCAAGGAGCCAAAAGGTCTGTTTTCAGATTTGGTATAGCCGCAGATAACAGTTTCTATGCTCTCCTGGGTTTTGAATTTGACCCAGTCCTCTGAACGTACACCAGGATAGTAATGTGAATTTGCTTTTTTGCCGATGATTCCCTCCAAACCCATTTTCTTTACTTCTTCAAAAAATGCTTTACCTCCACCTCTCAAATGCTCACTGTATCTAACATTTGGAACATCTTCCACCAGTGACGCCAATAACTCCTTTCGCTCCTCAAGTTTCAAATGGATAATGCTATGCCCATCCAAATAAAGTAGATCAAAAACTACATACACCAACTGACCTTTTGGCTCATCAGCATAATGCTGCAGCCATTGAAATCTCGAAACTCCGTCCTTGTCCAGACTTACAACTTCCCCATCCAGAATAGCATGTTTAGGAAGCTGCTTCAGCCCGTCGATTAATTCTGGATAAATTTCTGAGTAGTCTATCCCATTGCGGGAATAAAGGCTAGTTGTAGAATTAGAGTGGTTGCAAATCATCCTGTAACCATCCCATTTTATCTCATAAAGCCAGTTTTTGGAGGAAGGGAATTTCAAGTTTTTACTCGTAGTAGCTAGCATAGGGGAAATTTGCTGCTTGAGTGTGATTGCTTCAGGAGCTCGACTAGAATGAGTTGCATCCGCTTCCCCCAGATGGAGGTTGGCATCATAATCCAGATCTGTAGCAAATCCGTCCTTCTTTTTGATCAGAAGCCAATTAGGCTTTTTCCCTTCAAACTTGGTCTTCACTAAAGCAAAATCCCCTTGAAGTTTTGTTCCAAAAAAAGTGATTTTCAAATCACCATTCTGATACATTTTGGAGAGTGATTTTTTCTCGTCTGCAATTGGCGAATAGGTGCCACTATCCCAAATTGTCATCTCTCCGGCTCCATAATTACCTTTAGGAATAGTGCCATGAAAATCCAGGTACTTCATCGGATGATCTTCAGTCTCTACCGCTAATCTTTTATCATTAGGGTTCAAAGACGGACCTTTAGGAACTGCCCAACTTTTGAGCACGCCGTCCATTTCTAGCCTGAGATCAAAATGCAGGTGGCTTGCATCATGGCGTTGGACTACAAATCGGAGTTCACCCGTTTGTAGTCCAATATCTCCGCGTGGTTCATTTGTCTTATTGAAGTCCCGTTTTCTGTTGTATTCCTCGAGAGCCATTAGGATGCTTTTTTACGCTTCTCCAAACTCGCTTTTAGTTGAGCCATGAGATCTTTGGAAGGGGTGTTTTCAGGCACAAACTTCTTGACCACCGCTTTCTTCCCTTTGGATTTTGCTTTGATCACCTTCATCAACTGCTCGTTGTACTGATCCTTATATTTAGAAAGATCAAATTTCTCGCTGTATTGCTCTATGAGGGATTGAGCCATATCCATCTCTTTTTTGGTGACTTTAGAGGAGGAGATTTTCAGGTCAGTGGGGCTTCGGATTTCG
This sequence comes from Algoriphagus winogradskyi, assembly GCF_900182815.1. Taxonomy (GTDB): domain Bacteria; phylum Bacteroidota; class Bacteroidia; order Cytophagales; family Cyclobacteriaceae; genus Algoriphagus; species Algoriphagus winogradskyi. Next base: position 628,911 of record NZ_FXUA01000003.1, read on the forward strand.
TCAGAAAATCGAATCACATGAAGTACCAAGGCATCCTTATAGATTCCTATCAGACACAGATTCTCTTTTTGACGCATGACGAAAGTGGCCAACCCCAGCTTTTTGGTTTTCTTCAGTGCTTCCCTCAATAAGTTATAGGCTTTGCCTCCTTCCTTTTGGGGTTCTAGAAAATATGGTTTTTTGAAAAGCATATCAGCCACATCTACTTCATTGACGAAAGCTTCTATTTCCACTACTTTGCTCTTTTTAGCATTTGCCTGCTCAAAATCCTCATCCTCCAGAATGATGTACTTATCATCCATTTTATATCCTTTTACGATATCTTTCCACTCCACTTCCTTCCCGGATTTTTCATTGACACGCTGATATCTAATGCGCTCGTGGTCTTTGGAATCCAACATATCCAAGTCTATTCGCCGATCTTCGGAAGCTGAATACATTTTGATAGGGATATTTACCAGGCCGAAACCCAGAGTACCGTTCCAGATTGATTTCATGATTTCGTTTCTTTAGGATTTGTCGTTTCTTAAAATTTTTAATTGATGCTTTGTCAATGAGATTTTCACCGTTGGCGTCTCTTCGTAAAGTGTCCTGTGTTCAAACAACTCATCATCCACGTGAAATGGCAGGTAAGTGCTGATTTTTATTTTCTTAGCCTTGATGGTTTTAAATGGACTTGGGACTTTCCCTTTTTTCTGCGCTTTCAAAAAGGCTTTGAGCTCATCTTTCTGATTTTCTTTCACGAGCATCACATCCAGAAAATCATCACTATGATCTGCTAAGGGCGCAAGTTCAAGTTGTGGGCCAAGTTGCTTGGTATTCATGATTTCCATCCAGACATATTCACCTGAATAATCCTTTTTGTCCAGCTTTATTTTGTAGGTATGGGCGGGAAGTTTTGTTTCTAATTTGATCAGATTTTTAATACCAAAATCGACTTTTGAATCCTGCTCGCATTCCAGGTTTTTATCCCGATCTAACTGCAGCAGCAGCGCTGCAAAAATCCCCCACCCGATCCCTTCCACAAACCAGCCCTTGTCTTCTTTAGTTTTATACTTCCCAATACTGAGGTATTGGAAATCATTTTTCTCATATTGATCGACAATCTTCTTATAATAGTCAGTCAGATCCAGACTTCCAGCGATGTTATTGGCATTGCCAAAAGGAAGTATCGCTATTGGGTATTTTATGTCTCGAAGGTCCAACAGGATTTTTTCTACTGTTCCATCTCCACCAGCGATCATGATCAGATCGTAACTGAGTTCAAATACTTTCTGGTAGTTCTCCTCTTTGCAATTTTGAGCCACGATGCTCGCCCCTTGTTTTTCAAGAGATTTAATAATCTTGGTCAGCGGAAAATCCTCGTTTCCGGCAGTTGGGTTATAGATTAGTATGATCTTCATGAGTATTTAGCTATAAAAGTTCTGCTTGCTATTTGCATGCTAAAAGGAAACCAAACTAACTAACCATGAATATTTTGATCACGAATGACGACGGAGTTTATAGCCCAGGAATTTTGGAATTGGCAGAAGTAGCTGCAGAATTTGGCGATGTGCGTATAGTCGCGCCAGATGTGGAGCAATCTTCCATGGGACATGCCGTCACGGCGACTAGACCACTTTCTTATCGGAAGACCAAGATTGGAGATTTCGACGCTTATCGGGTAAATGGAACTCCCGCCGATTGTGTTTCTCTGGGTAGCTTTCACTGGGAAAAAGTAGATGCTGTACTTTCAGGTATTAACTTAGGTCCGAACCTGGGTAATTCCATGTGGCATTCCGGTACCCTAGCAGGAGCAAAACAAGCTGCATTGCTCGGAATAAAAGGTATTGCACTCAGTACACCCACCCAAAGAGAGGAGTATAATTTCACCCATATCCGCCCCTACGCTAGGGAAGTAATTTCCTATCTACTCGGTCAGGAAGGCCCAAAATTAGTCAATGTAAACTTTCCTTTCGCCCCAACTGGAATCGTCTGGACTCGCCAGTCTGTGCGCCAATACGATGGGCTAGTTAAGCCATCGGAAGATCCTATGGGAAGAAAACATTTTTGGTTTACGGTGGTGCCATTGGAGGCAGCGGAGGAAGGGACAGATCGCTATGCCATAGAGAATAATCTTGTTTCCCTGACTCCATTACGACTGGATCTGACGGACGAATCCCAGCTGGTGAAACTTTCAGGAATGAATATTTTCAAAAAGTAAACTGAATTTTGTTGGGGTGATTCCTCCCAGTTTTATGCAGAGTTTTCTACATGCATGTTGCATTAACTACTAAGTCAGAATTAAAATCTTACCCACTTGGGAGGCTACCTCAAAATACTTGGAAAAAGCTGATCAATGCACTGAAACCCTGGGAGTAAATTACCTCCTTTTTAATTCCCCAAATCACCTCCACAGATTGAGAAAAATTTGTCTCTAATTTTTCACTTGCAAATGTGTGAACGGTGTTTTAAAGCCTTTTAACAAGGCTTTTAGTTTTTGGATACTTTTTTGAAAAGACCTTTTTACTCCCACATTGATTTGGGGCAAAAACACGATTAACCCATAAATTTTTGAGAACATGAATTCAACCTCTATTAATTCTAAAACACCTTCATCACTAAATGGCGTGACTTGGTTTCCGGTCAGAAGTAGGAAAGATGTTAATCTGGAAGTAGAAAGACTAAAGTTTGAAGGGATCACTTCAATAAGACTTGGCATAGACTGCGCAAAATTCAATACCAAGAAAGGATTACGGTGGTACGATTGGCTTGTTCCTACTCTAGCGGAAAGTTTTCATCTTGAACTCTGCTTTGATAATTTCTCCTTTGCTCCAGAAGGAACGCATAGTAAAAGGCATAGTCTTTCAGAAATAGTTGAACATTTTATAATTAAGCACGGGCAACACTTTAATGAAGTAGAACTTTGGAGAAATCCTGCTAAAAGAGCTAATGAGGAAATATGTGAAAACATCTACTCCGAAGACGTGGTTTTCACTGCCACTTGGGCAAAACGCCTAGGAAAGAAGGTGAGTTTGGGAGGAATTCAGACTGTGGACTTTGAATGGATCACAAAATTAATTTCCTGCCAGTTTCTGAGCACGGTTGATTACCTAAAAATCGATAAGGAAACTGAAGACGACTGGAGCACAAATACTAGGTTTTATGAGAGGACACTCCGTAGCCTCTTTGAAGCAAAAGGTGTGAAAACCCAGATAAAAACCTCAGAAATCCCGATGCGCAATCTACTTACATCTGGAAGAGAGATAGCATGCTGAAAGTCTTAACAACTATACATTTTGCAAAGCATACGTATGGTTTGTTATCTACAGATTCAGAATTCTATTACCTGAGAAATTTTCATTGAAAGAGTCGAGTCTGATTTTCCATATACATCAGCTTTTCTACCAAAAGGTTCTTCGATCAATTGTACTGAGCGTATTTGAGCATAATTCTAACAGTTGGTATCTGTTCGGATAAACAAATTACTTAATGACTTTTAGGTTATAAATTTCATATCTTGATCTACTTTCATGGTATAAAAACTATTGACCCCATAAATTGTGAGCACACCTACCAGTAGATGGAATTTTTTCTCGAAGAACAACACCCTTGGAGAACATTATAAGAATATAGATTGGAAAGCCTCCCCCCTTGGAGATGTAGCAGAGTGGCCTGTAAGTTTACTGACGACGATTTCAATGATTATGGAGCACCCCTTACCCATGTGTATTTTTTGGGGCGATGATTTTGTGAAATTATACAATGATAATTACGCGGAAATTCTTGGGGATACTTCCCATGCCAGTCTACTGGGTAAAAGCGCGAAAGAATCAGATAGAGAAAAATGGGCTAAAAGATCTGGCATTTTCAACAAAGTCATGGAGGGTAATTCAGTGCAGCTAGCTGACTCTATGATAGCTACTTCGGGGGGTGTTGTAAGCAATAAATTTTACGATTTCAATTACAGCCCTATCCGAGATCTAAAAGGGAATATCGGCGGCGTGCTTTGCACGGCAGTGGAAATAACGGATAAAAAAATAGTAGAGGAGAAACTTATTGAGAGTAAAGATCAATTGCACTTTGCTATAGATGCAGCGGGATTGGGAACTTGGGATTACAATCCTGCCAACAACACATTTACGGGAAATGAAAAGCTTAAATCGTGGTTTGGCTTGGCTCCGGAAGAAGAAATCAACTTGGAACAAGCACTAAGTGCAATCGTCCCCGAGGACAAATCGCGGGTAACACAGGCCATTCAAAATGCACTGCTATATGAATCGGGCGGAAATTACAATATCGAATACGCTATCATCAACCCTAATTCAGGGGAAAGACGAATTGTACATGCAAAAGGTAAAGCATGGTTTACCGATGAAAAAATCGGATATAGATTAAATGGAACGCTGGAAGATGTCACACAGCAGGTACAAGCTCGAAAAGCAATTGAAGAAAGTGAACAAAGTATCCGCTCCATAGTGGCCAACGCGCCATTTCCTATTGGTGTATATGAAGGCAAAGATTTGATCATTACACTGGCTAATCAATCTATTCTTGATGTGTGGGGAAAAGGGAATGATGTAATAGGAAAGTCTTATAAAACAATATTACCAGAACTCGAAAATCAAGAGATTTTCGATCAAGTATATGGGGTCTTCTCAACAGGTATTCCCTTTCATGCCAAAAATCAAAAAGTTGATATTATGATTGAGGGAGTGCTTCTCCCCTTTTATTTTAACTACAGTTTCACCCCCTTATACAACACCGCCGGTGAAATATATGGCGTGATGAACACGGCTGCAGAAGTTACTGACATCCATCTCGCAAAGCAAAAGATTGAAGAAAGCGAAAAGAGGTTTAAGAATTCAGTTAAGCAAGCTCCGTTGGGCATTACCATTCTAAGAGGAGATGACTATACGGTAGAAATGGCCAATGAAAATTATCTCCTTTTAGTTGATAAAAGCGAAGAAGAATTTATAGGAAAACCTCTATTCGAAACTCTACCAGAAGTTCAGGAAGTGATAGAGGATATTTTTTTAGAAATAAAAAGAACAGGTAAACCATTTTTCGGAAATGAATTCCCTGTGACTATGAATAGATATGGAAAGCACGAGTCTACCTATTTTAATTTTGTATATCATCCACTTAAAGAACAAAGTGGAGAAATCAGTGCGATAATGGTAGTGGCAACGGAAGTTACTGCAACCGTGAAAGCAAAACATTTACTGCAAGAGAGTGAGAAACATTTCCGAAGTATGGTCATGCAATCTCCTATCCCGATGACGATTTTGAGAGGTGAAAACCACATCATTGACTCTGCCAATAAAGTGATGTTTGAATCCGTATGGAGAAGAAAACCAGCTGATGTTATCGGCATCCCAATCATAGATGCATTCCCGGAACTTGAAGCGCAAAAGTACCCTGAGCTGTTGAAGAAAGTCTATACTTCGGGAAAAGCTCATAGTGAAAAGGAATCAATAGCTATAATCGCTGGGGACAACGGTGTACAAAAGTTTTATTTTGATTTTGAGTATGCACCTCTATATGACACAGAAGGAAAAGTATGGGGAATCATGATCACAGTGAATGATGTGACTGATAAAGTAGAAGCCAGATTGAAAGTAGAGGAAAACGAAGAAAGACTGAACATTGTGATTTCTGCCAGTGGTCTAGGCGTGTGGGAGTTTAACTTAAAAACCGAAGAAAGTATAATCTCTAACAGATGTTATGAGATTATGGGGGTTTCAGGCTTAGAGAAAGTTTCGAATGCTCAATTGATGGAAAAATTCCATCCAGATGATTTAGAGACAGTCAAATTAGCCTATGAAAAAGCATATAAAACCGGTAGCTTATTATACGAATCTCGCGTCCTGCGCGACGATAGTGAGCGATGCTGGATTGAAGTGAGAGGCAAAGTATTTTTTGACCAAAACAACGAACCTGAGCGAATCGTCGGCACTATCCGGGACATTACTGAAGAAAAGAACTTTCACAAGTTATTATTAGAAAGGGAAGAGAAATTCAGACTTCTCGCTGATTCTATGCCACAGATAATTTGGACGTCGGATAGAGATGGCAAGGTCAATTACTTTAACCAAGCTGTATATATTTTCACAGGGCTATCGGCAGATGAACTTATCAGTGACGGGTGGGCTCAAATGGTTCACCCAGATGACAGAAAGAAAAATATTGAGAAGTGGGCTCAGTCTATTTCAAGTGGGAAAGACTATCATTTCGAACACCGATTCAGAAAGGCAGATGGAACCTATCGCTGGCAATTAAGCCGTGCTATACCCCAAAGAGATGATCAAGGGAACATAAAAATGTGGGTAGGGTCCAGTACCGATATTCAAGATCAAAAACTTTTTGCCAATGAGCTCGAGAAACAGGTAAAGGATCGGACGAAGGAATTGCAGTTTAAGAACATTGAACTTGAAAAAATGAATAAGGAGCTACAGTCCTTTGCTTACATATCTAGTCATGATCTACAAGAACCTCTTCGCAAGATCCAGACCTTCACCAGCTTACTCTTAGATGATGAATATGATAATATATCAGCTAAGGGGAAAGACATGTTTGATCGCATGCAAAATGCAGCACAAAGAATGCAGACACTCATTCAGGATTTATTGGTTTACTCTCGTACTAATACTCAGGAAAGGGTTTTTGAAGAGGTAAGTTTTAGCTCCATCATTAATGAAATAATTGATAATCAGAAGGAAGAACTTCAATATAAAGAAGCAACGTTAGATGTTAATGCTGCTTGCCGAATTCGAGTGATTCCTTTTCAATTCAAGCAACTGCTGATGAATTTGACTAGTAATGCATTGAAATTTTCAGATCCATCCCGAAAGGTTCTTATTGGAATTAAGTGTCAATTAATTTCAGGGGAAAATGCCGGAGTTGCCAAACTCGACCCAGAACAAATGTATAACTGGATATCATTTTCCGACAACGGAATTGGTTTTGACCCAAGTTATAGCGAGAAAATATTTGAAGTATTTCAGCGCCTTCATGGTAAGGCTGAATATGCTGGAACTGGAATAGGGCTAGCTATAGTCAAGAAAATCGTTGACAATCACAATGGCTTTATCCAAGCCACAGGGGAATTAGGTAAAGGAGCTACATTTGACATCTACATTCCAGCTTGATTGTATAATTTTCCTAATCTGGGCAAAAATCATAGTAACAAAAATGGGGCACAATAAATGCCCCATTTTGATTTGATACTTAGGCGTTTTTAATATCCTGGATTCTGGTCACTTTGATCCATGGCCTCATTAAAATTCAGTTCTTCCAAAGGAATCGGCCATAAGTAATGCCTCTCCGAAATAGATATCCCCTTATTTTTCATCACAAATTCCTCAGCTCTCCCGGTCCTTTTCAGATCCAACCAGCGCTTGCCTTCAAACTGTGTTTCGTAGGCTTTTTCCTGAAGTATAAGATCCAGAAAATTCTCCGCACTCAATTTCTCCATTTGAAAATCTAGATCTGACGCTGCCATAGGATCTAAGCCAAAAGCTCTTCGATGAACCTGATTGACTGCTTCCAGATTGTCCTCATTCAACCCATCTATCCTTGCCGAAGCTTCTGCATAGATCAATAGCAACTCTGAATAACGATAAATAGGTATATCATTCCCTGCACCGGAATTATCCACCGCTTGGGGCTCTGCATACTTGCCATTTACTATCGTGGAATCGCCTAATCCAAAGTCCACAAACTGCCACAGATCCTTTCTTATGTCTCCGTCCTCCCATTCTTTGTAAAAGGGATTACTTGCATCTCCATAATGCGCATAGGCTCCTCCAAAATTATAAAGTCCAGTACTAGGATGATTAAGGATCCAAGGAAGCCCATTCCCCTGACCTGATTGTCTGGCAAACTTGAACGAGAAAATCTCCTCGCTGGAAGTGATCAAAGTAGCTCCGAAAATCTTCTCTCGTAAATCCACCACCGTATCAATTTCCACCAATCTAAACACCTCTGATTCCATAACTTCCTCAGCTTTCAGTTTAGCCATAGCAAAATCTTCTAATTGCAGATAAACATCAGCCAAAAGTGTCTTAGCGGCCCATTGAGTAGGTCTTCCAGGTTCGGCTGCAGAGGCAGGAAGGTGCATTTCAGCATCAGCTAGGTCAGCTAGGATTAAGTCATAAACTTCCTCAGCGCTGCTTTTTGGCACATCCTTTTCTTCTAGGTTTTGATCAGTACGAAGTGGAATCCCACCCCAATTTCTCACCAAGTCGAAGTAGGTAAGCGCTCTTAGGAACTTAGCCTCTGCAGTGAATTGACTTACTTCATCTGCTGTCAGTTCCTCACTAAGTGGCACTTTCTGTATGACAATATTCGCATTGCGGATTCCTTGATAGAAACTGTTCCATCGAGCCGCTGCCGCATTGATATTAGTAGGATTAAACCCATCAAAATCATTGTATTGGGCGCGGCTTCCCCGTCCATATCCCCAGTCTGTATGTGCGCTGAGTACTGCGATCTGCTCCGATCTCACCATTCGTAGGGGAAAATAAATCGCATTAGTCGCTGCATTGAAATCAGACACACTTTGATAGAAGTTCTCCGAAACGATTGTTTTGGGCTCTTCCTCTAACATATCGCTGCAGGAACTGACAAACCCTCCCAAAGCTAGAAATCCAACTAGGAGTAATTTTGAGTTCAATATTCTCTGTTTTATTAATGTTTTCATGACTTGTTGGGTTGAGGTTTAAAAAGTTGCGTTGAGACCAATTGTGTAAGATTTCGGAATCGGGTAGCTGAAGTGATCTATCCCTTGAGTATTATCACTCCCTTTGCTATTTACCTCAGGATCCCACCAAGAGTAATCTGTGAAAGTCAACAAGTTTTGCCCACTTGCATAAATCCGTAGGCTTTGCAGGAATTTACCACTTGAATTTTTTAAAGGAAAATTATACGCCAAAAGCACATTTTTCAACCGCAAATAAGAGCCATCCTCTACGAACCGATCTGACACACGCGCTGTAGAACTTCTACTGATTTTCGGATACTTGGCATCGATGTTTTGAGGAGTCCAGTGATCTAGAAGAACTTCTTCCGGCATATTCAGTCCCTGCCCATAATCCATTGTACTGGATATCGCGCTTACATTCATGATGTCATTTCCCTGACTACCTTGGAAGAAAAGATCAAGCTGAAAGCCTTTGAAGCTCATATTCGAATTGAACCCGTAGAAGAAGTCTGGATTTGGATTGCCTATGTAGGTTTTGTCCTCCTCAGAGATTTCACCATCATTATTTCTATCCACATATTTAATAGCGCCTGTTTCGGTGTACCCATCTTCCTGATATCCCCAAAACTGTCCCAAAGGCTTTCCTTCTTCCATAATGGAGAAGTTATCCGAAACGGTAATTACATTAATGAAATTGGTCAGAATGGGCTGCCCATCATTTAGGCTTAGAACTTTGTTGCGATTGAAGGAGATATTTCCATCCAGACTCCAGCGGAATTCATTTGAGAAAAGTTGCGCGAAAAGACTTAGCTCCACACCTCTATTTTCTATAGAACCCACATTAGCTATCGTAGTGGTGTATCCAAAAGAACTTGGAAGGCGAACAGTGCTTAACAAATCATCGGTAGTCTTTAGATAGTAATCAGCACCTACTACGATGCGATCTTGCCAAAGGCCTAAATCCAATCCTAAATCAAACTGCTCCGTTGTTTCCCATTTCAAATCTCCAGGAAGTGTGGACCCCGGAGCAAGGAAATTATACAATTCATCGCCGAAAATTGTATAGCCAGGAAAAAGTCTATTTAGTGTAGCATATGGATTAATAGCCTGAGAACCTGTAAGCCCCCAGCTTGACCGGATTTTCAAGGTAGATATAGCTTCCTGAGTCTTCATAAATTCTTCTTCGGATACTTTCCAAGCGATGGCTCCTGAAGGGAAATACCCCCACTTATTGCCCTCACTGTATCTTGAGGAGCCATCAGCCCGGAAAGATGCTGTAAATAGATATTTGCTATCAAATCCATAATTCACCCTTCCCAGATAGGAAAGTAAAACTGAATTTGCATAACCCGACGTAGGAATTCCAGGCGTCTCAGCTGCTCCCAGATTATCAGTTTCATAAAGATCACTTAAGAACCCTGCTCCACTTCCTGCCAGATATTTAGTGGTGAAATCCTGAAAGGTAAATCCCGCCAATACATTTAAATCGTGTTTCTCGTTGAAAACATCTGCATATGTGATTGTATTCTCGTTAAGACGGCTTACATACTGGCTAGTAGTTACACTTGCATTTCCATTACTATTGATAAAATCTCTACTTCTGTAATTGTCGGTTCTGTCATCACGGTTCTCTATACCACCGGATATTTTGATCGTAATCTCCGGGATTGGATTATAGCTAATCGCTGTATTGGCAAGGATTACATTTGCGGTAATTACAGTTGATTGCTCGTTGATAAAGTAAAATGGATTAACCAAATCCGGAGAAACGAAAGGAAAATCATCCGCTAAATTATTGATGGTGCCTTCCGCTGTAAATGGATCAGAAAGTGGTGAAGCAACCAATGCTGCTCCTATCATGCTTGCTCCTCTTGCTCCCCCCTCACTATCTCTCCTGGCGGTCACCAGCTTACTCAGTGTACTGTTGAAATCCACCTTGAATTTGTCACTGATCTTATGATTGATAGTTGATCGAATCGAATAACGGTCGTAATCAGATCCTTTGATAATCCCATCTTGCTGGTAGATGCTTCCCCCTACTAAAAACTGGGTGCTTTCCCCTCCACCTGAAATGCTCAGAGAAGTGTTTTTGATAGGAGCTTGCTGAAAAATTTCATCCTGCCAATCAGTCCCTTCTCCAAAGCTATTGACTTCAGCATCTGTAAAGTAAGGCTCTAATCCATCATTTGTAGCCTGGATATTCATCAATTCTGCGTATTGACTTCCATCCATCAAATCAAGTTTTTCCCTCAATGACTGCATACTATATGCGGCATCAAACTCTACAACAGTTCCGGCACCACTACCATTTTTGGTGGTGATTAGCACTACGCCATTTGCACCTCTAGAACCGTAAATAGCGGTAGCAGAAGCGTCTTTTAATATTTCTATACTTGCAATGTCCGAGTTATTCAGGTTGGTAGGATTGCCTGAGAATGGAAAACCATCAATAACGTATAGTGGATCGTTGTCTCCTTGGATTGAATTGGCACCACGGATTCTAACAGAAACTCCACCCCCAGGTGCACCATTATTCTGGATAACCTGAACTCCGGGTGCGCGTCCGTTCAGCGACTGGATTACATTAGATGTGGGAAAAGCATTTAACTCATCTGAGTTTACCTGAGCCACTGAACCAGTAAGATCAGCCCTTCTAGCAGAGCCGTAGCCTATCACCACTATTTCGTCAAGTTCTTGATCATCTGTACTGAGGCTGACATCAATTATAGTCTTATTGCCGACTACAATTTCTTTTGTCTCGAAACCTAAAAAAGAAAATACCAGCACGGCGTTAGTTTGGTCGGCTGGTATTTCAATAGAGTACTTTCCAGAGTCATCAGAAATTCCTCCGGTCTGAGTTCCTTTAAGTAGGACAGTTGTTCCTGGCAAAGAATTACCTTCCCCATCAGTCACAATTCCTGTAATTGTCGATTTCTGGGTTGAAGGCGGGGGAATAGTATCTCTCAGCGGAACAGTATCCTGGAGATAAAGTGGCGAATTGTTTCCTGCTTGTGATTCTTCTGAGTTAAACCCAAAGAAAATCAAAGCCAGAAAAATTGGGGTTGAAAGCTTTGTCATAGTTGGTTGGTCGAAATGAAACAATTGTGGCTCTTCGTTTCAGCATCAAAACCAACTACTATTCCAGTAAACTAATTTATAGCTCAATAGACCCTAATAGCCCTTAAATAATCGATTTACCGGCGTATAGAGTAGACATACCCGTGATCCCAATTGACTTTTTAAGCTAATTTATCATCACTGTGAGGCGTAAGAACCTCATTATGTCCCTATTAAATTTCACAACCCAACTTTCCTATAATGCACTATCCACCAACTACTTCCCCACCGTTGACGTGAATGAATTGGCCTGTGATATAAGAACTATCTTCACTGGCCAGAAACACATAAGCCGGAGCTACTTCGCTTGGTTGCCCTGCTCTTCCTAGCGCTGTGTCCTGACCAAACTTGGTAACATCGTCAAAAGTCGCGGGAATTAAGGGAGTCCAGATAGGACCAGGAGCCACTCCGTTTACACGGATTTTATCCTTAGCCAGCATTAATGCCAATGAGCGTGTAAATCCCACAATGGCACCTTTAGTACTTGCGTAATCTACCAAATGCTCACTGCCCCGATAAGTGGTAACTGAGCTCGTGTTGATTATTGTGTCCCCCGCTTTGAAATGAGGAATTGCCATTTTGGCTAAATGGAAAAACGAGAAAATATTAGTCTCGAAGGTTTCTGTTAGTTGCTTTGTCGTGATGGAAGTCAACTCGTTTTTCGGGAATTGTACTGCGGCATTATTTACCAAAATATTAATCCCCCCGAGTTCCTTCACACATTGGTTTAGCGCTTTCTTACAAAAGCTCTCAGACTTAAGATCTCCTTCGATCAAAAGGCATTTTCTTCCTTCCTTCTCTACCAATTCCTTGGTATCCTTTGCATCCTTCACCTCGCTGAGATAGATTATCGCCACATCCGCTCCTTCTCGTGCGAAGTGGACGGCCACACTTTTCCCTATCCCACTATCTCCGCCAGTGATTAAAGCAATTTTGTTTTTCAATTTTCCGCTACCCTTATACCCTTTTCTTATTACTTCAGGCTCTGGTTTCATTTTGCTCTGCTGTCCCGGCAGAGATTGTTTTTGATCTTTAAATTCAGTTGGTTTTTTCATGGTTGTAGTGGATTAGACTGTTTGTGTATTTGATTAGGAATTTCTTAAAGAAGCAATCAATTCCTTCTTGGTCATTTTACTTCTTCCCGCTATGCCTACTTCTTTGGCTTTATCATAAAGCTCCTGTTCGCTCCTCTCTTCATATTCTTTGGCTTTGCCACCTTTTTTGCCCGATTTGGGAGTATTTGCGATTCGAGCCGCTTTTGTTTTACTCATTCCTTCATCCCGAAGAGCTTCATATTTTTCATCATTCTTGATGCTTGGGCCATGGTTTTTAGTCATGATTTCTATGGTTTAAGGTTAAATAATGAGGTTTTTAGAACTCAGAAAATCAGTGATCTAACAATTAAGATCACCTGTTAATCGAGTTATCACATTACTGTAAACCATAAAAAATGCCGAAATACCTGAAGCCAGTTCTAAAAAAATCTGGATTTGGCAATCCAATTGATAAAACATTTACCAAAGGCTTTTAAAGAATAATTATGAAAATTAAGTTGATTCAAGAGTTCAAAGAATTTGCTGTGAAAGGAAATATGATCGATATCGCCATCGGGGTGATTATTGGTGCAGCTTTCAATAAAGTGGTGGATGTATTGGTGAAGGAGATATTTTTACCACCTCTGTCTTTCCTGACAAATGGGATAAACTGGGAAAACAAGAAAATAATCCTTCGAGAAGCAGTGACTATCGATGGCATCACCCATCCAGAGGAAATTGCGATCGGCTACGGTAAACTACTTGAAGCGAGTGTAGACTTTTTAATTATTGGGTTTACAGTTTTCCTTGTCGTGAAACTTATGAATTCTATTCGTAAAAAGGCTGAAGACCCAAAAAATGATACAGTAACAACTCCTAAAAATATTGAATTGCTAAGTAGAATGGCCGAATTGATGGAAAAGCAAGTGTCGCTTCTGGAAGCAAAAAATACAAAAAGCTCTGAGTAGCATTAAATTAAAACAGGCCTCAAATTATAATTTGAGGCCTGTTTTAATGATAACTATGTCTTAATTATTCGTATCTCAAAGATTCTATAGGGTCTAATTTGGAGGCTTTGAATGCTGGAAAATATCCAGACATCAGCCCTACGATTATACAAATCACAAAGGCTACAATCATCCATAGCCACGGAATCAAAAAACCTCCTACTCCAATCACCGCGGCAATGATATTACCAATGGATATCCCTAAGAGAACGCCCATAGCTCCTCCAAGTATACAGATCATAATTGCTTCCAGGAGAAACTGCTGCCTAATTCTGAGTGGTGTGGCTCCAAGTGCCTTGCGGATACCTATTTCCCGTGTACGCTCAGTCACAGATACGAGCATAATGTTCATCAAACCGATAGAAGCTCCTAGCAAGGTGATAAAACCAATTCCAAAACCACCCATCCTAAGATAACCAGCAACTTCTTCCAAGCTTTCGGCCACAGATTCACTTTTCGCTAATTCAAATGAATTTTCCTGCGTAACTCGATCTTGGCGTATCTCTCTCATCATCCCTATTGCCTGGCCCATTTCGTAATCAATGCGTTCAGGACCAGAAGCGATACCTGTGATATTGTAGTTGAAATTACCTCTTTGATCCAGTCGGCTGGCATTTTCAATAGGTATCAGAATTTGTCTATCAGCTCCTTGATCCGGCCCTACACCTCCTTGTTTTTCCAAAATACCGATTACCGTATATGGTCTCCCCAAAAAGGTTATTTTTTGATTGATCGGATCTTCATTTTCTTCAAAAAGTGTTTCTCTAAGCTCCTTACCTATTATGCAAATGTTATAACCATTTTGCACTTCCATGGCAGTGAAATTTCTACCAAAACCAAGCTTCATAGCTTTAATACCTAAATAATTCTCATCTCCCCCGCGAACTCTAACATTTGGGTTTGTGGTCTTGGAACCTCTTTTTACCTCCGCAGACCCAGTCACCGAAACGAACACGGTAGAAATACCTATCTCATTGTATTTCTCTTTGAAACTCATCACTTCTCGAAAGGTAAGGTTAGGGTAAGTCTTTTCAGTCTTTCCATCTTGAATCGCTCTTCCACCACTAAATCCCTTATTTCTGATATCAAATGAATTAGCCCCCAAACCAGAGAAACTATCTGCAATTTGAGTTTTAATACCATCAATGGCTGTTAGCATTCCTACCAGAGATGAAATACCGATGGCTATGATGGCTCCCGTGAGAACAGTTCTTAATAAATTTACTTTTATGGATCGTACGGCTTCACGTACGTTTTCGATCAGATTCATAATATGTTCGTAATAGAACGGGTTTTTAAGCCA
This sequence comes from Algoriphagus winogradskyi, assembly GCF_900182815.1. Classification (GTDB taxonomy): domain Bacteria; phylum Bacteroidota; class Bacteroidia; order Cytophagales; family Cyclobacteriaceae; genus Algoriphagus; species Algoriphagus winogradskyi. The sequence goes on from NZ_FXUA01000003.1 coordinate 644,055, forward strand.
ATTGTGACTAGATAAGTCAATAATAAATAAATACGCGGTAAATGACTATTCGTCTAGAAAATTTAAGATACACTCAATGAATTCGATCTCCACGAATTTCTAGTTTCTTAATCACCATAGCTTCGAAGTCCAGCCATTCCTGCCACCTTTCATTTACTTTAGCAGGTTCCTGGTATTTTCTTGCCAACTCGATGAACGTCACATAATGCCCCGCTTCAGACACCATGAGTTCGTAATAAAACTTCTTTAATTCTGGATCTGTAAGGTTATTAGAAAGCAGTTTAAATCGTTCACAACTTCTCGCTTCGATTAAAGCATTCATTAGTAATTGCTCGGTAAGCTGCTGCATTCTACTTCCTCCTTTTTTTACAAAATTGGTGAGCTGAACCACATATTCATCTTTTCTAGGAAATCCAAACTCCAACCCTCTAGATCGGATCTGCTCCAAAACTCGTTCAAAGTGCCCCCACTCTTCAGCGACGATTGGAGTTAAGGTATCAACCAATTCATCTAAATCGTTAAACCGCAAAATCAAACTGATACAAGAAGAAGCTGCCTTTTGCTCACAGTAAGCATGGTCGGTGAGAATATCCTGCAAATTCATTTCTGCTATTCCAACCCATCTAGGATCAGTCGGCAATTTCAAATTCAGCATCTTCTGCCGTGTACTTTCTTCCCAACTCATCATTAATCGAACAAATACCAGGTTATCCCCAAGTCTATAAAAGACTTATACCCTGTGTAATCTGGTGTTACAAAATATCCTTCTTGATTCATCAAGCCACTATTCAAGTGATTATATTTTAACAAAACCCGCGTACGATTTATCCGGAAATCAAGGAAAACATCAGCAACTGGATAGGCGTAAATATTGAAATTATTCTGTAGGTAAAACTGCTGAGTGGCTGGATTATATGCATCAGCAAAATAATCTGAATGATAGCGTATATCGACCCCTAGTTGGACATATACATTTTCATTAAACATTGGACTGTCAAAATAGAATTTAGTATTCGCATACAGCTGCGGAATTCTAAAAACATCACCAGATGCACCTGAGATTTGAGTGAAAATCACTTCAGTATCCCATTGAAACTTTTGACCAATTCTAATACTAGACTTCAGACCAGGAATCAACATAAAAGCCTCTCCACTAGCCTGCGCAGCGACGCTATCCTGGTTGAAGAATACATAATTATTTACCCGATTAATAGTCAATGAAGGCCTAAGCTGAATTTTATTGAAATCAATCTTAAACACCCCACGAACCTGATCTACACCTATATTATCAAAATCATTATCCCATTGAAAATGATTCCCATAATACATTTGCTGCATAGCGGTAGGCTTGTAAACCGCCTTTGTATAATCCACTTCCAGCCAAGGAGAAACAAATAAACCATGAAGTCTGAATGCCCCTGGAATGAGATATTCTCCATCCGCACTGATAGACCATTTCTCAGAAATCTTCCCAATCAGCTCTCCACCAATATATACCTCATTAAAGTTATTTTTCTTAGGGTAAAAGGTGCTTTTCATCCTACCTGTGCGAAACTTCGCATGAGCATTATAATAAAAACCCTTAAAACTCCCCTTAAAACCTATTTCATTACCCCATTCCTTGAAATCACTATAATTCCTAGTGGTATCCAATTGGGTGCTATCCATCAGAGCATTTAGGCGAGCACTAGGAAAGAAAAGCGAATCGCTGCTATTCATAGCAGCTGATAAAGTGAAGTCGTTATTCTTTTGATCAAAAATATGATAGATCTGCAGCTCATCACGGACACTATACTCGTGATAAAAACGATACTCCTGACGTAAGTCACTCGCTTGCGTATTACTCAGCCACACCTTTGCATCTTCATAAGTAAAATAAACAGAAGTGCTATCCACACTGGGAGGAATGATCCCTCCAATTTCATTCACCTTGTGAAGCATTCTGGAAAAATTACCTAGAAACCAATATTTCCCATTTTCCGATCGATAATTTGTGTGCAAAGAATAAGAATTCTGGACCACCATATTATCATCACGTGCATTTGGATTTAGAGTCTTTCGAGCTCGTATCGTGTGAAAATTAAACCCCACATTCCATCTTGGGTTTATATTTCTGGCAAAAGCCAAATCCAACATATTTCGCTGACCTCCGCCAAAAAAGGCAGACATTTCCGTAAAGGGTGATTTCGTATCGAAATATTTATTGTCTTCCGGGGCATGATAGTATAAATCGTATACCGAAAATCCAGATCTAGTTCCTATAACATCCGGAATCTCATAGAAAATAGGCTTCGCAGCACTGCCAATATTCCCGAGATCTTGATATTTCCAATTGCTTTTTTCCACAGGTGAATAATTATGAAAATTATTCAACACAGTATCCTGCGGGTAGAGAATCAGGTTATTACGCTTGATATCCTTTTCAAAAAAGTACAAACTCGTAGTAGGCCCATAAACCATCCTGGTACTATCATCCAACAAAGATTTTCTCTCCCCTGCTTCCTCCTCTTCCTGAGGAATTACCCGCTCACGATTTTGCTGTTGATTTGGGTTTTTCCGTGTCGGGGGAGCAATAACCTGTGCAAAAGCGGAGGTTAAACTCACGACACTGAAGAAAAATATGAAACAGAGTATCCGTTTATTCACTTAGTTATTGCCTTTTTTGAAGGCCTTTTGTTGGATTAGTTCGGCTAGAGTAAGTTCATCATTAGCAGAAAACCTTACTTCAATGGGAAGCACAAAAATCGGAATTTCTTTCAGAAAACCTTTGGGTGCATTGGATTTAACTTTCACAGCATCTTTTTCAGTCGTTAATACAACGGGATTTTGTCCAGCCAGTTGCTTTACCAATGCTTGAATTTTTTGAAAATCTGTCGTTGAATAATCATGATGATCTGGATATCTGATGACTTCAAGCAGTTTAAATTTTTTCTCGACAAATTCCACAAGAGCTTGGTCATTTGCCAGTCCTGTCAACAATATAATTTTAGATGAAAAAGGAGTCGAATCTACTATTGGAATCGGTTCTCCATAAGAAATGAATGAAAAAAGTACGGGTATCCCAGAACGTTTATATTTGGAAAACTCCTTCCTAAACCTATTCTTTTCCAAGTCAGAGATACCTTCTGGACATTTGGTAACGATGATCACATCAGCTCTTTTCGCACCAGATCTGCTCTCTCTCAATCTTCCCATTGGCAAAAGAAAGTCCGAGAAAAATGGCTTTTGATAAGTAGTCAAAAGAATAGTCAAATCTCCGGTCACATAGCGATGCTGATAGGCATCATCTAAAATAACCAACTCTGGAAAGTCTGTCTTCGACACTATTCTTTCAAGTGCATTCACTCGATCTTCTCCTACAAATACCGAGATCTCCTCACCAAACTTTTGATAAATCTGAAATGGTTCATCGCCAATATCCTGTGGGGTAATCTGGTTGTTAGCCTCAAGAAATCCTTTGGTTTTCCGGCCATACCCTCGGCTTAGTGAGGCTACCTTCCATTCTTTCTGAAGCTTTCTGATAAGGTATTCCACCATGGGAGTTTTGCCAGTCCCGCCCACACTCAAATTCCCAACTACTATACTTGTAATAGGCGAAGGAACACTTTTCAGCCAGCCCAAATCGAAAAACCAATTCCGAAGTCTCGTGACCAAATCGTACAATAAAGCAAAAGGATAAAGTAAAAAAGCGTACCAGCGCATTCCAGAATTACTATTTTTGATCAAATAAACAGAAAAAATATGGGATACAAGATTAGCGATGTGATTTCCTACCTGGAACAAATCGCGCCTCCATCCTATCAGGAGTCTTACGATAACGCCACCTTAATCACTGGAGAAAGGAATGCAGAAGTAACAGGGATTGTTTGTTCTCTAGACTGCATAGAAGCGACGGTGGAAGAGGCCATTGAACTCGGTGCTAATATGATTGTGGCTCATCATCCTATAGTTTTTAAAGGCTTGAAAAGTCTCACTGGGAAAAATTACGTGGAGCGCACGATCATTAAAGCAATAAAAAACGACATCGCCATTTATGCTATTCATACAAACTTAGACCATGTCGCTCATGGGGTGAACAAGAGGATTTCTGATCGATTGGGCCTGTTGGACACCAAGATATTACAGCCTAAAAAGCAATTACTAAGCAAACTCGTATTCTTCGTTCCAGAACCAGAAAAAGAAAAAGTGCTCCAGGCAGTTTATGCAGCTGGTGCAGGTAAGATCGGTGAATACGCTGATTGTTCATTTCAGGTAAAAGGGACTGGGACTTTTACCCCTTCGGCAACAGCAAACCCAACTTTGGGACAGCGGGAAAAACCACAAGAAGAATCCGAAATCAGAGTGGAAGTTTTGGTTGCCAATCATCTGCTTCCAAAAGTTTTACAAAAAATGCGGGAAGCGCATTCCTACGAGGAGGTTGCCTACTATGTGCAAAGTCTAGAAAATGAAAACCAGGAAGTAGGTGCTGGAATGATCGGAAATCTCCCCAATGAAATGGAAGGAGAAGAATTTTTGGACTACTTAAAAGCCAAAATGAATTTGGAAGTGATCAAACATACGGCACTTATTCACCGAAAAATCAAAAAAATTGCGGTTTGTGGAGGAGCAGGAATTTTCCTTCTCAGTGATGCAAAAAGAGCTGGGGCAGATGTATTTGTGACCGCTGACGTAAAGTACCACGAGTTTTTTGATGCAGACGGTGCATTAATTCTCTGTGACATCGGACATTATGAGAGTGAAATTTTCACAAAAGAATTACTCAGGGAGTTTTTGTCACAAAATTTTCCTAATATTGCACTCTATTTGACAAAAGTAGTTACAAATCCCACATCCTACCGATAGTACATGGAAAGTACAGTAGCACAGAAACTCGAAGCTATTCACAACCTTCAACTTTTAGATTCAAAACTAGATGCCATCATTAAAGTCCGAGGAGCTCTTCCAGAAGAGGTTCAGGATCTTGAAGATGAAATTGCTGGTTACGAAACGCGATTGGAGAAATTTCAAAGTGAAATAGATTCTTTTGAAAACGAAATAAAGGCGCTTAAAGAAAGCATCAAGGACTCTGAAAAACTGATCAAGAAGTATCAGGAGCAGCAGATGAATGTTCGCAATAACCGCGAATATGATGCTATCACTAAAGAGCTTGAGCTTCAGGATCTAGAGATTCAGGTTGCTAAGAAAAAAATCACTGAGGCTGGTTATAGAATTGACACCAAGAAAGTAGACTTGGAGGAATTAAGTGCAGTGAAGAAGGATCGTCAGAAAGATTTAGATCAGAAAAACAGCGAATTGACTTCGATTGTATCTGAAAGCGAATCTGAAGAAGCAAAGCTTAAAAACGATCGTGAAAAAGCAACGAAGAAAGTTGACGAGCGACTTTTAAAATCTTACACCAAAATCCGAGCTAACGCAAAGAATGGACTTGCAGTAGTTTTGGTAAAAAGAGGTGCTTGCGGTGGATGCTTCAATACTGTTCCACCACAAAGACAAGCTGATATTCGTGAAAAGAAAAAATTGATCGTATGTGAGCATTGCGGTAGAATCCTAGCAGGTGTTGAAGATGAGGTTGTAGAAGAGGTAGCACCAAAGAAAAAAAGAGCAACCAAGTCTACTAAGACAAAAGCTTAGGTCAGACTTTAACGAGATATATGATCAAAAGAAGCCCCAAGCAAATTGCTTGGGGCTTCTTTTTTTACCACTTTTTTGCTTTCAACTGCAAAATATCTTTATATTGGAAGCTATGAAAAGTCTTGGAATTCTTATAATTACCCTATTTCTTTCTCTTTCAGTCTCAGCTGAAGAGACCGAATCCAAAACTTTTTTGGTCATATTCAAATCAAAAGAATTAAAATCTCTGAACACCTCTTTAAAAGATATTCAGAGCCAATTTTCTTCCAAATTCAAAACTAGAAGCTATTCAGGAAATTCAGAACTAGCACTCATTATTGACATTCCAAAATGTGATTTTGACGCTTGTTTTCTAGGACAATTTCTTGTTTCCAGAGATGAAGGCGAAGACATGAAGCTACAGGAGATTGCCTTTAGATTGATCGATATGACTGCCAATAAAAAGTCTTTGGACATCTTCCTAACTGCCTTTGAAGCAAGTCAGAAAAAGGACAAAAACGATAAGCGGAATACTACAGCTCCTTAAGGTGGTCAGTATCGTTTCTTTTGAGTAATTCAAAAGTACCATCTTCCTTTTCCTCAATTAGATACAAGCACAGGTTTTTGTGCTCAAACATATCCATGTGACATAAATCCTGCTTCATTATCAAGCTTAGGAAGATTCGCATTGCGCGTCCGTGCATACAAACTAAAATAGTTTCACCAGGACCGGCTATTATCGCATCAATCCCCCGTTGCATTCGCTTTGCAACAATATTGGGACTCTCCCCACCTGCAATACAATAATCGAGATTTCCCTGCTGCCATTGATCCAGCATATGCTGATAGTATTTACTTTCTTCAGGGGACATTGGGAGGCCTTCGTAATCTCCCCAAGAAATTTCATTGAGATCAGTGGTGGAAATAGCTGGTATACCCAAGTCTAAAAAAGACTGTATTGATTGCTTCGTACGCTGAAGTCCAGTGTAATATGCCTGATCAAACGGAATATTTTTGTATGCCTCAAAAAATGCAGCCGCCTGCTTTCTGCCATTTTCATTAATAGGAGCATCTATCCCACTTCCTTGAACTACACCTTTGAGATTATAATCAGTTTGCCCGTGTCTAACTAAGTAAATTTTTTTTCGATTCAAGATTATCTATTTTTGTCTGCACCCCAAAGAAAACTCATTTACTTTAAAATTCATGGTATTCACCCAAAAGCCTTCATTGGATCAAATCAACCAAAGCGGAAGAAACACAATGACAGAACATTTGGATATACTATTTACTGAAGTTGGTGACGACTACTTGTGCGCGACTATGCCCGTGGATGAAAGAACAAAACAACCCATGGGCTTGTTACACGGAGGAGCAAATGTAGTACTCGCCGAAACTCTCGGAAGTGTAGCAGCTTCGCTAACTCTTGACTTAAAAAAACAAATTTGTGTAGGTCTGGAAATAAACGCAAATCACCTAAAAGGCGTTAAGTCTGGATTAGTCACTGGAATTACGAAACCTATTCATATTGGGAAAAGTACGCAAGTCTGGGAGATTAAAATCACAAATGAGCAAGGTCAGCTATGCTGCATCAGCAGAATTACCATGGCGATTTTAGATAAAAAGTAATGCAAACCAACGTAGCTACAAATCATACTAAAGCAGATATACTTCAACTTTTACTTCAGTTGGGATTAACTTCTGCTGGTTCTTTTGCTATCTGGCGAAAGCCAAAATCAAATACCGTAGAAATTGTTTTAAATGACACCGCGGAACCCGTAAAAGTTGACTTGTCAATTGAAAATCTTGAGCCTGGATTTATCGTGCATCCATTCGCTGACCAAGTTGACAAAAAAGCTTATTTCATCAAGGCCAACAAGTATTTTTCATTTGAGCTTGATAAACCATTAGCAGCCGACGAACTTCCAGAGTGGGCCAAAATCCAATTGAAAAACCAGGAGAGGCTATCTTCTGAAGAAATCAGAGAACTGCTGATCAATCAAACTCTAATTCATAAAATAGAAGTTTCAAAAATTAGCGAGGATAAAGATCATTTCACCCACCTAGTAAAAGAAGGAATCAAGGCAATTCAGGACAATCAACTTGAAAAAGTAGTTCCTGCACGTACCAAGACTATTTCAATTCCTACTAGTTTCAACTTGAGCTGTACCCTTTTAAGTTTGATGGAAGCATATCCAAATGCTTTTATCAACTTTTTCCATTTGCCACATGTAGGAACTTGGATTGGCGCTTCTCCTGAGACTTTGATCGAAACCAAAGGTGACATATTCTGCACCATGTCTCTTGCTGGCACTCAAAAAGCAACTGGAGATAATCCTCTAAAATCAGTTGCCTGGACCCAAAAAGAAATTGAGGAGCAAGCCTTAGTAAGCCGTTACATCGTTTCTTGTTTCAAAAAAATCAGGTTACGTGAATACGAGGAGCATGGTCCAAAAACCGTGTTGGCAGGCAATCTTTTGCATTTACGTTCTGATTTTAAAATCAACATGCAGGAAACTGGATTCCCGGAGCTAGGTTCCATTATGCTCGGGTTACTTCACCCCACTTCCGCAGTTTGCGGTATGCCAAGAAAAGAAGCACACGATTTTCTTCAGGAATTTGAAGGCTTTGACCGCTCATTTTTCTCTGGATTTATAGGTCCTGTGAATATCCAGGGCAGCACATCTATATATGTCAACCTAAGGACCGCTAGTCTTCATGACAACGAAGCCACACTTTATGCAGGGGCTGGTGTGACAGAAGATTCTGACCCCGAGAAGGAATGGGAAGAAACTGAGCTTAAATGTCAGATCATAGGTAAATTTATCCAAAACCCAAGCGCTTGATTCTTCCTCAGATCACTGAATTAGTAGCCATTTGTGCCAAAAAAGGCATAGAAAACGCTATACTTTCACCCGGCTCGCGATGTGCTCCACTCACTTTGGCCTTTGCCAGGCATCCGCAGATTCATGCCAGAACTATCTCTGATGAACGTTCGGCTGCATTCATAGCCCTAGGCATGGCTCAGCAATTGGAAGAGCCTGTTGTGCTAGTTTGCACCTCTGGATCGGCTGCTTTGAATTACTATCCGGCAATAGCTGAGGCATTTTTCCAACAAGTACCACTTCTAATACTCAGTGCCGACCGACCTGCTGAGTGGATTGATCAATACGATGGACAAACAATTTTCCAACCTGAAGTCTATGGAAAGCATGTGAAAGGAAGTTATCAGTTACCTGATAATACAAATAATACGGATCAACTTTGGCATTCATCTCGAATCGTAAATGAAGCAATCAACCTTGCTAAGCAATTCCCTTCCGGACCAGTTCATATTAATATTCCGCTTCGGGAACCATTTTATCCTAGTAAGGACGAAAAGTTGACTTTCCCGGAAAAACCGAGAGTTTTCAATCAGGAGCACTCTTCTGTTCAGCTATCTGAAGAAAGCTTGAAAAGACTTAAAAATCGTCTTCAGTTCTTTAGTAAGATTCTGATAGTCGCAGGACAACAGAAACCAAGCGATGATCTTCAAGCTGTTTTAGATAAACTTTCGAAAGAGAAAAAAGTAGTGATCCTGACGGATACTATTAGCAATTTGCAGTCCGACCAGACTATTTCACTTCACGATCATTGGCTAGGAAACCCGAATCTAAGTCAAGAACTAGAGCCGGAATTGATTATTTCATTTGGGAAGTCGGTTATTTCAAAATCCTTGAAGCTTTTCCTTCGAAAAACTCAAGCTTCACACTGGCATATTCAGGAAGATGGAAAAGCAAAAGATACCTTTCAGCGGCTCTCGCGCACCATTCCTTGTAGTCCAGGACATTTTTTGAATTGGCTTGCGACTGACTTGAAACCTCAAGACCAAGATTACTATTATCGTTGGTTTCAATTAGAGAAGAATGCTAAATCCGCTCTTTCAGATGCATTAAGAGAATCAGAATTCGGAGAATATCCTGCTTTATCTATTTGTCTCAGTAAAACTCCAGCACAATCAAAAATCCATGTCGCGAATAGCATGGCCGTTCGTTATTTGAATTTGCTGGGAAAAAGGACTCAGGAAGTGATTTGCAACAGAGGAACTTCAGGGATAGATGGATCCAATTCCACAGCTGTTGGCTGTACATTTACCACCAAGGAAATTGTTACATTGATCACTGGAGACATGGCTTTCTTCTACGATCGCAATGCATTTTGGCATAATTACTCCATGCCAAACCTACGGATCATTTTGCTAAACAATCATGCCGGTGGCATTTTTAGATTAATCGACGGACCGTCAAATCAGCCTGAGCTAGAAGAATTTTTTGAAACAAAGCAGAGATTATCCGCTCAACATTTGGCCACAGAATTTGGGTTCTTTTATTCAAAAGTTGTGAATCAGGAAGAACTGGAGGCATCACTCCAGGACTTTTATGAAGACTCCATTCATCCAAAAATTCTGGAAATTGAGACTTCAAGTCCCAAAAATGCGGAGATTTTGAAGTTGGTAAAAGAGAAAATCAAGCCGTTACTTGAGAGCTAAAAGTAGAATCGGGAGAAGAAGTTCTCCCGATTTTATTTATATAAGTCATCAAACAATACAGCAACCCAATCTCAAAAAGCACCATAATAAAAACTGCTCCTACTGTTCCTACAAAAGTCAGAAACAGCACTCCAGTCAACATCCCTAGTACTCCAAGAAATCCTAAATATGACTTCCATGGGGAATCAAATTTTATAAACCCGAATCCAAACAATAAATATAGAAGTCCAGTCGTGCCAAGCTTCACAATTGAATAAAGTGAATTGGAGAACGATTCAAAATATGAAAGTGAAATATCCAAGGTCATTAATAATCCACTTCCGATAATAAAAAACCAAGAAGCAACTCTTAGTACATAATTATTCTCATACTTTGAAATTTTCAAAAATCCGATCATAAAGAATGCTAGGGAAGCGAAGGAAGATACTTTAACTATAGAATACATCGAATTCCAATTCTTTGGATCTCCTGATCCAGTTAGCATTTTGATATCCAAAGGCAGCTCCAGAAAACCCAATATAAAATAGATTATACCTGCCGTAAATGACATTATCAACCATTTCTTTTCAAGTTTTGGCATTAATGAAAACTCCTTAGAATTTTTAAAATCTAATTCTGCAATCCCCAAAGCCTCAAACAAAGCCTTGATCGTATAACTCCTTGGAGTCACCTCTCCTGCTTCTATGCGCTGTATAGTCCGCACGTTCAGGTTGCACAATTCGACCAACTCCTCCTGAGTCAATCCTTTTGCCTTTCTCATTTCAGAGATTTTTTTGCCTAATTCTGGTTGTTTCATAGTGTGTATGTTTTTGTTAACCATGGCAATTTCTCTGATTGGATTGTGACTTAGGGCGAAATAGACTCGGTTTTGACCCGACATTTACCCGACATTTTGATTTTAAGCTCTAATTTAATGATTTGGTTAGATCAAAGGCAAAACCTGTTTCAATGCCGGATTGCGATTCTCTCCTTTCCAGATAGCAGAAAGCTCTGTGAATTGCGGGATATTCGGAATCTGCATAAATCGGACATTAAGTTCGTATCCTTCTTTTAAAGAAGTAGGAACAATCGCTACTCCCATCCCATTTTCTACCAATTTGAATATCGTCAATGCATGAACGGACTTATGTCTGATCTTTGGAGAAAAACCAGCATCTCGACAAATTCCAATAATCTGCTCGTAATAGAGATTGCTATAATCAGAGGAAAAAAGCACAAATGATTCATCTTTAAACTGATTGACTGATGTAAAATCTCGATCCTGAAGTGGATGATTTTTGGGAACTACCAATGAAAAACTATCCTTCAAAACAACCTTCATTTCAAGATCACTTGGCACCGACGCCAATCGTACAAAACCCAAATCCAACTTGTCCTTCTCAATCATCTCCACTTGAACAGAATTACTCAACTCTTCTAAGCTAGTACTGATCAAGGGTTGATTAGCATTCAGTTTGCCTAGCAAATCCGGTAAAACCTGATTGGATGCCGAACCCAGGAAGCCAATTCTTAGCTCCCCTATTTTCCCCGCGGCTATCAATTTCAATTGGCTTCTCGTTAGATCCAGATGATTTAGAACGAAGTCAACTTCATTTTTAAAATAGGTGCCTGCAGCAGTCAGCTCCACATGCTTTTGATCGCGCTCAAAGAGTTTCACATCCAGCATCTCTTCCAACTGCTTAATCTGTCGGCTCAATCCAGGTTGCGAAATAAACAGTCGCTCGGCTGCCTTTCGGAAATTCAATTCCTCAGCCACTGCTTTGAAATAACTCAAATGTCTTAATTCCATGATGCCTTAAAGGTATCAAATCATGATAAAATTGATATCAAAAATTATCATTAATGCTTAATATCTTTGTCAGGACCCTAGAATTAAGACCCAAATAGTTATGAATACATTCCAATACGGCCAAGACCAACTGACAGTAGGCACAGCTTTGCAACTCGCTCGAAAAGAGATCAAAGGAGAATTAAGCCCTGAGACTCGTGACAAAATTCAAGCGTCTGCGCTTGCTGTTGCTAACATTGCCAACCGTGAAAAAGCTGTATATGGAATTAACACGGGCTTCGGCCCACTTTGCACGAGCAAAATCTCTGCAGCTGACACACAGACTCTGCAGGAAAACCTCCTAAAAAGTCATGCTGTAGGTTTGGGTGAGCCAGTTCCAATAGAAATCTCCAAGTTGATGCTTGTCTTGAAACTTCAGGCATTGGCGCAGGGATTTTCGGGAATCAAACTTGAGACCTTGGAACGAATGCTTTGGATGCTGGAGAACGATGTTGTTCCAGTGGTTCCAATCCAAGGTTCAGTAGGGGCTTCTGGCGATTTGGCCCCACTCTCCCATTTATTTCTACCACTTTTAGGTTTAGGAAAAGTACATTTCGAGGGAGAAATCTATCGCACATCAATTGTATTTGAAAAGTTGGGAATATCACCTCTTTCTCTCGGACCAAAAGAAGGGTTAGCCCTAATAAACGGCACCCAATTTATGGCTGCTTACGGAGTAAAAGTTGTGGATCGCTTGCATAATTTGCTTGTTCACGCTGACATCACTGGAGCGATGATGATTGAGGGATTAATGGGTTCAATCAAACCTTTTTCGCCTGATTTACATCAATTGAGGCCATTTGCAGGAAATAAACATGTAGCGCAGACTATTCTGAATTTGCTACATGGTTCGGAAATAGTCAATTCGCATTTGAATTGTGCACGGGTTCAGGATCCGTATTCCTTACGTTGTATGCCACAGGTTCATGGTGCTTCACGAAATGCGTGGTTGCACCTAAAGGATGCCATAGAAACAGAAATCAATTCGGTGACCGACAATCCGGTTGTGTTCAGCGAAGATCACACGATTTCCGGAGGTAGTTTTCATGGACAACCCATCGCTTTACCTTTGGATTATGCTTGTCTTGCAGCTTCAGAATTGGGAAATATTTCAGATCGAAGAATATATCTTTCCCTTGAAGGAGGCACCCCAGGCGTACCAAAATTGCTTCTAAAAGAGACTGGTCTGAATTCAGGTTTGATGATACCACAGTACACCACAGCGGCTTTGGCTTCGGAAAATAAAGGACTTTGCTTTCCTGCTTCAGCCGACAGCATCCCAACTTCCCTTGGTCAGGAAGATCACGTAAGTATGGGTTCAATTGGTGCGAGAAAAGCCCTGCAAGTCATTGGAAATGTGGAGAAAATACTAGGAATTGAGTTGTTTTATGCTGGACAAGCCATGGACTTTCATGCTCCTTTGAAATCTGGAAAGATAATGACAGCAATACACGAGCATTTGAGAACTAAAATCACTCCTGTGATCAATGACAGGGTCATGACTGAAGACATGGAAACTGCAATCGAAATGATCCAAAGTGGAGAGTTGATCGAAATTGCTAACAAAGTCGCAAAAGAGGAAGGTTTACAATACCAGACTGAATGGAGTAAGCTATTCGATTGTTAAAAAAAAATAGGACCGGGAACAACCCTTACCTTCTATTTAAATAATCTGCGTTTTTATCTGCGACCTTATCCGCGACAATCTGCGGGAACAACTGGAAACTGTTGAAAAACTAAAACATCATGAAAAAACTAATCGGCCCTATTACCCAGCTACTCACGCTTGATAAAGTCCCACTAAAGGGAGCTTTGAAAGACGAGAAATTGATGATTCTGGAGAATGCAGGAATTTTAATTGAAGACGAAAAAATTCTTGAAGTTGGGGAATATTCTCATTTACTAGATCAGACCAAGACAAAAAATGTAGAGCTTATTGAGCTTGACGGTGAGTTTGTGGCACTACCAGGATGGATAGATTGTCATACGCATATTTGTTTTGGAGGTAGCCGGGCTCAAGATTTTGCAATGAGAAATGCCGGGAAATCTTATTTAGAAATTGCAGAAGCTGGTGGTGGAATCTGGGATACTGTCACTCAAACCAGAAACCTCACTCAGAAAGAACTGGCTGAAAGGACAGCTTTAAATGCTGATCGACATCTGAGCGAAGGCGTAACTACAATTGAAGTAAAAAGTGGCTATGGACTCAATGTAGCCGAGGAACTCAAAATGCTTCGAGCAATACGAGAAGCAAATTCAGAAACCAAGGCTGATTTAATTTCTACTTGTTTGGCTGCCCATATGAAACCCAGAGATTTTGAGGGAACAAATGAAGAGTATCTGGTAATAATTTCTGAAGAGCTATACCCAATTCTCAAGTCAGAAAATCTAACAAATCGAATCGATTCCTTTATCGAAAAAAGCGCTTTCTCTCCTGATGAGATTGTGAGCTATTACCAAAAAGCAAAAGATTTAGGGTTTGATCTTACTGTTCATGCCGATCAATTCACGACGGGCGGATCTGAAGTAGCAGCAAAATTTGGTGCAAAATCAGCCGATCATCTAGAAGCTTCAGGCAAAAAAGAAATTGATATCCTGGCGAAATCCGAAACGATCGCCGTCGCACTTCCTGGAGCTTCAATAGGCTTGGGTTGTGCATTTACTCCAGCTAGAAAAATTCTAGATCAGGGCGGATCTTTGGCGATCGGCAGCGACTGGAATCCGGGTTCTGCCCCAATGGGTGACCTGATAACACAGGCTTCCATCTTGGCAACTTTCGAAAAACTCAGCACCGCAGAAGTTCTAGCAGCTCTCACTTTCCGAGCAGCAGCAGCTTTGGGATTAGAAGATCGAGGTAAGTTGAAAGCTGGACTATTAGCTGACTTCAATCTGTACGCAACGTATGATTATAGAGAAATACTTTACCAGCAAGGGAAACTAAAACCTGCACAAGTGTGGAAGAATGGGTTGAAGACATAAGATTTTAGACTTAAGACATAAGAATCAAGAGCAAAGATTTTAGACTTTAAACATTTGACTTCAGTTTCTTGAATTACGACTGAGGTTCCAATTGATCTCGTAATTCGTAAATCACAAATCGTAATTATAATGGTTTTCCAAGAGCAAATATCCCAAGGCATCCCTTCTCAACTTCCTTCAAAAAGAACTAGAAGTACAACTGTGAGCCATGCTCCTAAGCGCAAGGATATACTTTCTACAGAAGAGAAGAAACTTGCTTTGAGTAATGCCTTGCGCTATTTTCCTAAAGAATGGCATGCAGAATTGGTAAGTGAATTTTTAGCAGAGCTCAAGGAGTTTGGTCGAATTTACATGTATCGCTTTATGCCGGAATACGAAATGCGTGCAAGACCGATTCAGGAATATCCTGCAAAATGTCAGCAGGCAGCAGCGATCATGTTGATGATCCAAAACAACTTGGATCCTGCTGTTGCGCAGCATCCTGAGGAATTGATCACTTATGGTGGAAATGGAGCGGTCTTCCAGAACTGGGCACAATACCTATTGGTGATGAAGTATTTGTCTGAAATGACAGAAAATCAAACGCTGCACATTTATTCCGGTCACCCAATGGGACTTTTCCCATCTTCTCCTGAAGCACCACGCGTGGTAGTTACGAATGGAATGATGATTCCAAATTATTCCAAACCAGACGATTGGGAGAAATTCAATGCACTGGGAGTGACGCAATATGGACAGATGACAGCAGGATCGTTTATGTACATAGGACCCCAAGGGATAGTGCACGGCACGACTATTACTGTCATGAATGCATTTCGCAAGAAATTAAAAAATGGAGAAAAACCGGCTGGTAAAATATTCTTAACCGCAGGCCTTGGAGGAATGAGTGGAGCTCAACCTAAAGCTGGGAATATTGCAGGTTGTATTACGATATGTGCGGAAGTAAATCCATCTGCCGCGCGTAAAAGGTATGAGCAAGGCTGGGTAGATGAATTGATAGAAAATCTGGATGAGTTAGTATTCCGAACTCAACTTGCGAAGCGAAACATGGAAGTTGTTTCATTGGCATTCATAGGTAATATCGTCGATGTATGGGAGCGATTTGATACCGAAAATATTTTCATAGAACTGGGCTCTGACCAAACTTCCCTTCACAACCCTTGGGCTGGCGGCTATTATCCAGCTGGGTTATCATTCGAAGAATCCAATCAGCTAATGGCTCAAAACCCTGAGAAATTCAAAGCAAAAGTGCAGGAAACACTGAGGCGACACGCTCAATCTATCAACAAACATGTGGCAAAAGGAACATACTTTTTCGATTATGGAAATGCCTTTTTGCTGGAAGCTTCCCGGGCTGGAGCTGAGGTAATGGCTGCGAATGGAATTGATTTCAAATATCCCTCCTACGTACAGGATATTTTAGGACCTATGTGTTTCGATTATGGTTTTGGGCCTTTCCGCTGGGTGTGCACATCTGGTAAAGTAGAAGATTTAAGAAAATCAGATCAGATTGCTGCGCAAGTTTTGAAGGAAATCATGCAAAATTCACCAGCGTCTATCCAGCAACAAATGCAGGACAATGTAACTTGGATAGAAGAGGCTGAGAAAAATAAATTAGTAGTGGGCTCACAGGCGAGAATCCTTTATGCAGATGCTGAGGGAAGAGCAAAAATTGCGAAAGCATTCAACGATGCGATTCTATCTGGAGAAATTTCTGCTCCGATTGTACTGGGTCGAGATCATCATGATGTAAGTGGGACCGATTCACCTTACCGTGAAACAAGCAATATCTACGATGGAAGCAAGTTTACCGCAGATATGGCCATTCATAATGTGATTGGAGACAGTTTCCGAGGTGCAACTTGGATTTCGATCCACAATGGCGGCGGAGTAGGCTGGGGAGAAGTGATGAACGGAGGTTTTGGAATGGTGCTAGACGGGTCGGTAGATGCTGAGAGAAAGCTCAAATCCATGCTTTTTTATGACGTGAATAATGGAATAGCTAGACGCGCTTGGGCGAGAAATTCAGGGTCTTTGGAAGCAATACAGCGAGAAATGGATAGAAGTCCAGAATTGAAAGTGACTATTCCAAATTTGGTGGATGAGAAGGTATTTAAGAATTTGCTCTAAAAAATCTCATTAATTACCCCTCAAAAACATCTTCGAGATCAAGTGAAAATCCTGGAATCACACTCGAATTTATTTGATCTCCAGAGGTGAAAAGTCGGGAAGGCTGGAATTTCCCTCCAATCAAGGTATAGATCAAAACTGTGCAGTCCGTTGGATGAACCACCCAGTATTCACGAACTCCATATTCCTCGTATAGCTCATATTTATTCTGAACTTCCACCCGGCTATTTCCCGGAGACAGAATTTCCACGATCAAGTCTGGAGCACCCCAACAGCCCTTTTCGTCCAATTTGCTAAGATCACAAATCACAGAAATATCCGGCTGGACTACCGAGTCTGTTTTTGAAAAATCAGGATCTTTAGAGAATCTCACATCGAAAGGTGCTGAATAAACCTTGCACCGATGGTTTTTAAGAAAATTCCCTATCGCTAAATAAATATTCCCTGTAACTTCTTGATGCCTTCGATTGGGAGCAGCCGCCTTTGCAAAGATTTTGCCCTTGATCAACTCGACTATTTCCTCATAATCCCATTTGAGATAATCTGCATAGGAATACCCTGCGAAGGAACCGCTTGGCTCCTCAAAAACATCCAAATTAATCTTTTCTTTCTGCGGAATTCTAAATTCTTTCATGGCTAAAGGAACGGGGTTTTAAGTCGAAACTTTTGAATATTACCTAAAAACAGAATACATTGTTTATGGTAATAAAACTATCAAAACACCATTTTTAAGTTACTAGAAAATAATCCAAAATCCATATGCTTCATCAAAATCCAAATCCATCGCTTTGGTCGGGAAGAAAATCTGAAACTATCGAGTACTGGCATCAAGCCGCTATCGCAATAAAAGACCTGAAATTAGATGAAGATCAGCTGACTCCCAAAGTAGGAATCTTAGGCTATGCAGGTGAAGAGGGAGTCAAAAGAAATCAAGGAAGACTAGGTACTGCTGAAGGGCCAAATGCCATCAGGAAAGGACTTGGAACCTTGGCTTTTCACTTGCCAGAGCGGAGCAGGATTTTCGATTATGGAGATGTGTACACCGAGGATTCGGATATGGAGTCCAGCCATGAATTAATCACTAAAACCGTCTTCAATCTACTGGAAACAAAGCATTTCCCCATTCTATTGGGCGGAGGGCATGATTTGGCTTTGGCTCACGGAAGAGGTGTTTTCCAGCATTTAGCTTCAAAAAACCAGAAACTAGGCATCATCAATATGGATGCGCACTTTGACCTTCGTCCTACTTTGGAGGGCAAAGGACATTCTGGCTCTCCCTTTTTCCAATTAGCTGAAGAAAACCCAGGTTCCTTTCAGTATTTATGTTTAGGTGTACAGCGCTCTGTTAATCCAAAATCACTTTTTAATACTGCGGAAAGAATAG
Source organism: Algoriphagus winogradskyi (assembly GCF_900182815.1). Classification (GTDB taxonomy): domain Bacteria; phylum Bacteroidota; class Bacteroidia; order Cytophagales; family Cyclobacteriaceae; genus Algoriphagus; species Algoriphagus winogradskyi. The sequence continues at coordinate 662,514 of NZ_FXUA01000003.1, forward strand.
GCGCTAAATGGATGGTAATGGAAGATTTTAGAATGAATAACTGGGAAGTAATTCAAGAAAAAATCCTCTGGTTTCTGGACTCAGTTGACAAAATCTACTTAAGCGTAGATATGGATGGATTCTCTTCAGCGTTTGCTCCAGGAGTTTCGGCACCTTCTCCTATGGGTTTCAGACCTGAGTTTGCGTTTAAAGTTTTTGAGTTACTTGCTTCTTCGAAAAAGCTGATTTCTATGGATGTGGTAGAGCTCAATCCAGCTTTTGACCATGATCAGGCTACTTCCAGATTGGCTGCAAGATGCGCTGAATATGTTGCTCGCAAAGTATTAGCTATTCGCTCTTGACCTCGCATTTCAAAAAACCCTATAACACAACAATGAAAATATCAAGAACCAGCTTTTTAATACTTCTGACTTTTTCCATTTCATTTTTCAACTGTAAGCCTGCAGAAGAAGAATCTGGATTCACCAATTTTAGCATTACTGAGCAAAACATTTCAAAAATTGATGAGGTAATTTCTTCGATTGAGTTCATTCCTTTGAGAAACAACAATGAATCACCTGTCAACCTCAATTGTAGTGTTTGGAATTTGATTGTCACCGAAAACTATTTTGTGTATTCGACCATTTGCAATCCAGAAGCTAAAGTCCATCTCTTTGACTTAAAAGGGAATTACATAAAATCCCTGGCTAAAAATGGCAATGGCCCTGAGGAGTATCAAGTAATCCAAGGAGTTGACCTGAGCCAAGATACGCTCAGTATTACAGTTGGATCAGGAAAAATCAAGCAATACCATTTTCCTGATTTTGATTACATCAGAACAATTTCACTTGATAAAGAAGCTTTATTCATTCCTAATTTCACCAAAATCTCTCAGGACAAATGGCTAACGTCCCCGTTGTATAATGGAAATGTAGATGAAAATGGAGAGTTCAACATCTATAAAATCATGGATGGCTCCACTGGCCAAACTTCAGACATCCCAATTAAAGCAACTCCTATAACATTTGAAATCGGAGAGGGAGAATTCGAAAAAATTGGCAATTTATTTCTGCTCAACTTTGCTTTCTCAGACACACTTTATCAGTATAAAAATGAGCAAGTGACTCCATTTGCCAGCTTGGATTTCGGGGACAGAAAACCCACTGAAGAGGATTTGAAAATGGACGGGGCTCAGCTAGAGGCTACTGTCGCTAATCAACCTTTTGCAATCAACATGGGTAAAATATGGCAAACGGATTCCATTTCTAGAATTAAAACCTTTGCGCTTGCAAAAAATCCGAATATGGATTTAGGCAACATGAGAACCTTCCCGATTCATGAGGTTTTTCTCAATCACAGAACTAATCAGGTAACCGCTTTCCAATCTTTAGCAGGCTGGTCAAATGGAAAAGGAGATGCAAAAGATGGCTATTTCTATGACATACTTCGAGCTGATGATTGGATACATGCCTTGGAGAGTGGAATGCTTGGGAAATATGGAGAAAAGCTTGAGAAAATCATTAATGATCTAAAGGATTTTGAGGACCCTATACTTATCAAGTATCAAGTGAAATAAGCGATGGCAAATCCTTATTCACATCAGGAGACAAAAACGCTAGACTTGCTCAGAGAATAGAATTTACGGAAACCAATGATTCTTTATTTTCAGCGATTTTAAGCGAATTCACAAGACTGCGGCCCATTCCATCCCATTGCACTTTCATCTGATCGCCACTTTCTAAACTTATTCCAGCCCCGAAACTGAATGCTCCAGTACCGAAGAAATGTACGTGTCCTTGTAGCGGCTGTCGATGATCAGGATATTTAAAATGATGGTATTCCAGGTTAGCTAAGCTGTGCGCCATGTTGTTTTCACCGGTTTTTATGTCGGCTGACCATAGCACTTCTTCTCCGCGCGACACGCTAACATTTCCATTTAGATCGGAAAAATCATCAGAAAGAACAAGTTCTGGACCGATAGAGCAATTACGCAATTTAGAAGGTGCCAGGTAGAGGTAATTCTTCTTTTCCATTACATGATCTGAGAATTCATTACCTGTGGTAAACCCAATTCGTATTGGTTGACCTTTCCTATTTATAATATAAACACCAGCTATTTCCGGTTCTTCACCACCATCGTTTCCAAAAGCAGGAACATGCAATGCCTCACCATGTCCTTTTAGAATAGACCCAGTCCCTTTATAAAACCATTCTGGCTGAATACCAATTTCTCCTTCGACAGGCTTCCCCCCATCCACTCCCCACTGATAAACCTTCATGCTGTCTGTCAATGCATTTCCTGCTTCGCTCTGATGCATGACATTTCGGTTCATCGCGCTACTGTAGTGTGTCAACCCTGTGCCAGAAACCATACAATTTGAAACTACATCTGGATTGTCAAATGACGGCAATAACCTCCAATCGCTTGTTCCAAAATAAACTTTATCGTAATCCAGCTTTTCATTAGAAAGTTGTTGATCCAAAAGGAGATGAATCGAAACCTCAGAATCCATTGCTTTTAGTGCTAAGTGGTAAATGGAAGTAATTTCATCCACCAAAACCAGAAAAGGTTCTGCAACAACAGCTACTTTTCTTCCTTTTTCGGGGTGGGTTAGCTGTACTAATCGGGTTTTTTCTTTCATTGTTTTTTGGATAAAAATATCATCTCATTTAGTTGTTCAGCGCTTCCCACAAAATCTCTACAGGATGTTTGGCTTTTCTGCCTGTCCCATCAGCGATCTGATGACGGCAGGAGGTTCCAGGAGCTGCAATGATAGTTTCTGCTTCTGCTTTTCTCACCGCTGGAAAGAGCACCAACTCTCCCACTTGCTGAGAAACCTCATAATGCTCAGCTTCGTAGCCAAAGCTTCCAGCCATTCCACAGCATCCACTTGGGATAGTTTCCACAGAGTAATTTACCGGCAAAGACAGCAACTTCTGCGTCCAAGTCATGGATGAAAGAGCTTTCTGGTGACAATGTCCGTGAAGTTTTATTTTCTGTGTTTTAGTTGTAAACAAATCTGATGTAATGTTTCCTGCAGCGATTTCTTGAGCCAAAAATTCATCGATCAGCTTCACATGAAACTTCAGTTTCTTTGCTCCCTCCACCAATTCTTTCTTAACGATTCGAGGATATTCATCGCGGAAACTTAAGATAGCTGATGGCTCCAACCCAATCAGAGGCGTATTCCCATCAATCAGTTTATCAAAAATTGCCACGTTCGCTTCAGCATGCTTCTTAGCTTTTGGGAGCAAACCTTTAGAAAGAGCAGATCTTCCGCTTTCCTCATGATCTACAACTTTTACCTCATAGCCTAGCTTTTTCAGCAGAGAAATGGCTTTGATTCCTATTTCTGTATCATTATGGTTGGTAAATTCATCCACGAAGAAGTATATGGATTTGATTTGCTTAGCAGCTGCTGGAAGATTGTCATAGTTCCTCTTATACCACTTTCGCAAGCTTACCTTACTGATCTCCGGCAGGTTTCTTTTTGGGGCTACGCCCAAAACAGACTTCATCATGCCTCCAGTAAGACTATTGCTCAACATGAAATTTGCCAGACCGCCAGTTTTAGCGCCAAGCTCATTTAACTCGTTGATGTAAGCAAAAGCTTTTGACCGAAGCGGAATACCATTAGCTTTTTGGTATTGATACAGGAATTCAGCTTTCATGCTAGACATGTCCACATTCGAAGGACATTCCGCCGTACAGCCTTTGCAGGAAAGACACAAATCCATCGCTTCTTTGATCTCAGGATGGTTAAAGGCATTTTCCTTTTTGTCCATCGTGAGAAACTCACGCAAAGTATTGGCCCGACCACGCGTAGTGTCTTTTTCATTTCGGGTAGCCATATAGCTTGGACACATGGTACCTCCTGAGCCAGGGAGTTTGCGACAGTCTCCAGACCCATTACATTTTTCTGCCAAGCGGAGAATCCCTCCAACATTGGAGAAATCCATGATGGTATCATGAGTAGGAGTTTCCATATCCGGCTCATAACGCAGAAATTTATTCATGGGAGCTGCATCCACGATCTTCCCAGGATTGAAAATATTTTGTGGATCCCAGGAGAATTTGATCCTACGGAAAAGTTGGTAGTTTTTTTCACCCACCATCAGCGGAATGAAAGCAGCTCGTACTCTACCATCTCCGTGCTCACCGGAAAGTGAACCTTGATACTTTTTTACCAACTCGGCAGAAGCTTTGGAAATCTGGTAAAACTCTTCCACATCCTTGGACTTTTTCAAATCCAAAATTGGTCTCAAATGTATCTCCCCAGCCCCTGCATGCGCATAATAAACAGGCTTTTGCTTAAACCCATCCATCATAGCTCCTACCTCATCAATGTAATTAGCTAGGTCTTCGATATCCACAGCAGTATCTTCAATACATGCTACAGCCTTTGCATCGCCAGGAATATTTGCGAGTAGCCCCAATCCTGCTGAGCGAAGTGCCCAAGCGGTAGAAACCATCGCCGGCTCAATAATCGGATAAGCATAGCCAAGTCCAGTTGCTATCAGGTCGTCCACCAGCGCTTTGCCTTTAGCCATAGCTTCCTCCAGCGTTTGGCCGCGGAACTCCACCATCAAAATTGCCTCAGGATCTCCTTCAACGAAATACCGATTCTTGCTGTACTCTATACTTTCTTTCGTACAGTCCAAAATGATTTTATCCATCAACTCAACCGCAGTAGCAGGATGCTTCATGGCAGTTTGGGCTGAAACCATACTTTCGTGGATAGTCGCGAAATGCGCAGCTACGACGATTTCCACCGGTTCCGGAAGTGGATCAAGGCTGATTTTAATCTCCGTTGTGAAAGCCAAAGTCCCCTCAGAACCACTCAAAAGTTTACAGAAATTAAACTTTTCCTCCCCTTCAAAAATCTCAGCTTTCAGTAATTCATCTACTGCATAGCCAGTATTTCTACGATGAATAGATTGTTTAGGGAATTGTGCATGAATCTCTTGTCGAGCTTCTTCATCACTTAATTCCTCAAATACTTTTCTATAAATATCCCCTTCCAGTGATGGCAACTTAGTTTTTTCTTCAAACTCATCCTTTGTAAGCGCCTCAAACTTCACCGGATTTCCATCACTCAAAATCGTATCTAAGGAAATGACTTTATCTCTTGTCACTCCATATACAATAGAGGTTGTACCTGAAGAGTTATTCCCCACCATTCCACCAATCATGGCTCGACTGGCCGTGGATGTGATTGGACTAAAGAATAATCCGTGAGGTTTCAGATAGCGATTCAGTTCATCCCTTACTACTCCAGGCTGCACTCGAACCCATCTCTCTTCCACATTCAATTCCAAAATTTTTGTGAAATGCTTCGATACATCCACCACTATTCCATTCCCAACACATTGTCCAGAAAGTGATGTCCCAGCCGTTCTTGGAATCAGAGAAGTGCCATTTTTGGAGGCAAAAAGTATCAGCTTTTTTATATCTGATTCGGATTTTGGAAAAGCTACCGCCAAAGGCATCTCTCGATAAACGGAAGCGTCGGTGGCATAAAGGGTCTTCGTTAAAGAATCAACTTGCAATGTACCTTCCATCTGGGCAGAAAGATCTTGAAGCAACGGCAATAGGTTAGGTAGGCTTGAACTCATGCTCAAAAATAACCCGATGAGATGGATTTAAGGAAACGTTGGGGAAAAGAATTTGGAAATGTGCAATGTTCAATGGGCAATGCTCAATTCTCAAAGCAAAACAACTTGTTGCTCCATGTTTGTAGCTAACATGAAAAATTCAATCATCCTTTTCAAAAGTCTCTTTACTCCTTGCTACATCTCCGTTTGGAAAAATCATTCTTGTCTGTAGTTCATCTTCCCTTCCATTCAATTTAATTAAATAGTTGTAAGTATAAATTTTATCATAATCAAAAATTCGAAGAGTATCTCCAATAATCATCCATTTACCTTTTTTAAAAACGACCTCTTTTTCCCTTGCATTAACATCTGCCCAGTAAACTGTATCCTTTTTGAATTCATAATAAGCATTATTCAAATAGAGTTCATTCACTTCAAGGATTTCATCTTGTTGAGCTTTTGGCGTAGCCTTAAATGCTGCAGAATTCACCAAATTGAAATTTGCTTCAGCAAACGTCAAGGTCCATTTTCCAAGTAATGCACTAGGATCAATTAATAAAATCATTAAAAACAAAATTTTCATGTTTTTTCTTTTAGCTAAAAATCAAAATAACAACTCATTATGAACAAGTTATATATTGATCAATTTAATAACAGATCGCAGAATATTTAATACTTAGTTAAATAAAAAATGTTAAAGGCAATAAACACCTAATTACTTAAACAAATTATTTCTTCATACTACAAAGTGTGATCATTGAAAATTGAATTTGATAATTGAATCTTTCCCTCCTTTCTTTGCCTCAAACACTTAAATCAATTCATGTTTTTCTATCTCTCCCAATTCCTGAGCTTTTTGGCAATGCCCTTGACCATTATCAGTTTGTTAATTGTAGTTGGGGCTCTATATGTGAAAAAGAAATGGGGCAAAAGAAGCCTTTGGACTGGGATCTTCTTGCTGTGGTTTTTCTCAAATCAATTTATCGCAAATCAAGCCATGCTAGCTTGGGAACCGGATTTTAAAGACTTTAACGAGATTAAAAACCACGAAATTGGCATTGTTCTAACTGGCGTGACCAACCTGAGTAAAACCGCATACGATCGAACTTTCTTCAACAAAGGCGCAGATCGGATCACTCATGCCTTGCAACTTTATCGTGAGGGAAAAATCAAAAAAATATTGATCACTGGAGGCCAAGGACTCAATCCAGTCAACCCTCAATCGGAAGCTGAGCTTTTGCAGCGGTTCTTGCTTATGACTGGGGTTCCAGCAGAAGATGTAATGATCGAGGATAAATCCAAAAACACGCATGAGAATGCACTTTTCACGAAGACATTCTTAGAGCAAAAAGGAATAGATACGAATCAGGAATTCATACTTGTCACCTCAGCTTTTCACATGAAAAGATCCAAAGCCTGCTTCGATAAGGTCGGACTGCAAACATTAGCATTTCCAACAGACTATTACAGTAACGATACAAAATACGATATCCCGACTTTATTTTTCCCTGATCCCTACTCCATCTTCATCTGGCACAAACTGGTAAAGGAATGGATTGGTATAGTTGTCTACACTGTAGTTGGGTACATTTAAGGATTTGGTCTAATTCACCCATGATTAACCCCATTCTTAAAATAATGAGAATTGAAATTTCATGATTTTATTACGTACTTTACGTAACGTGTTTCACGTAACGCTAAACACGTAATAAAACACCAAGTAATCATGAAAGAACCCTTCAATCCATTCGTAATCAATACTTATCAAGGGAAAGACTATTTCTGTGACAGAGAAATTGATCTAGACATGCTCATTTCTCATATAGAAAATGATAGAAATGTAGGGCTTTATGCATGGAGAAGACTTGGTAAATCAGCTCTAATCCATCGACTTTTTGAAGAATTAGAAACTTCCAAAGGGTTTGAAACGCTCTATATAGACTTGCTTGCTACCCAAAATATGGAGGAAGCAATACAAGCAATTGCTTCAGGTATTTATGAAAAATACGGTAAAACTACCTCAGGCATCAGTGCAAGCATCCAAAAACTACTTGCTTCTATCGGCGCAACAATTAATTTCAGCGCACTTTCTGGTTTACCGGAAATTACACTTGGAATAAATAAACCAGAGCAACCAAGCCAATCACTCAAGGCTTTGGGAGATTTTTTGATTTCCCGTAAAAAGAGAATAGTGATAGCTATCGACGAGTTTCAGCAAATCGCTGATTATGAAGGAGCAAAAGCGGAAGCTGTTTTTCGAACCTGGGTTCAGCAAATCCCTGAAGTTCGTTTTATCTTCAGCGGTAGTCACCGGACACTGATGGAATCTATGTTTACGGAGAAAAACCGTCCTTTTTATCAAAGTTCACAATTGGAATCGCTTCAACCCATAAAATTGGAAGCCTATACCGAATTTATTTTAAAGCATTTCCAAGCTGTCAATAAAACCATTGAGCCAGATTCAATTGCGAAAATTTACACCTGGAGTCGTGGGCAAACTTACACAGTGCAGCTGGTCTGCAACCATCTTTTTGCCAATTTCAAAAAAGTAACTAATCCAGATGTGGACGTAGTATTTGACCAGATATTGAAGCAGCAGCAGGCGATTTTTGCCAATTTTCAAAAGATGCTTACACGAGCTCAGTGGAATGTCTTTCGGGCAATTGCTAAAGAAGAACCACTGCAAAATCCCCTTAGCAAGGACTTTATCCAAAAGCATAACCTGGGAGCAGCCAGCACAGTGAGTACGGCTTTGAAAGCTCTGGAAAAATTAGAACTGGTTATCAAAGACGAAGACAGTTACTTGGTACACGAAGTACAGCTGGCGAGATGGATGGCGAGTTTATAGCCTTTTTACTACCGATAACTGCCCCCCGCTCACATCACACCAAAAGTGTGTTTTTTATCCCATCCCTTAGTGCAGAATCAACCCCGACTTCATCGGCAAATTCATTCCATCTATTTACAACTGATTTTACCTGAGCGATCTTTTCCTCAGGCTTTTTAATATTCATCTTTCTAGCTACTTCCAGAAAATCAGCTTCATCAATCCCCTCCCTTTTACCGTTTACAGTCAAAGACTGTGAACTTACCCAGAGACTTCCAGGGCGATATGCATAGCAAATATCATAGGCCGGTGACAGTGACCATTTTCCCCCTTGATCCATTAGGAAGGCAAAATTCTTGGTATGATCGTCGCAGTTTCTCGCCAAGACATTAAACACCATCCGAGTAAACATCTGCTCCGCCTCGGGGTAAGAAAGCCTTAGCATTCGCATAGTTTCAAAAACCTGCTCATAACTGTAAAAACCAACCTGATTAAAATCAAAATGACGGATGCCACATAAACTCTGCATATGGATTTTCTGACCATTATCCATTCTGTCGAATCGCTTCGTCATAAAGTGTGCCCGGCCATTCTCCTCCAGCAACCTGCATTCACTCATATCAATCCCAGCTGCTTTAGCCATTAAATAATAAGCCATTTCTACTCTCCCAAAACCCACAGTAGCACCAAATTGAGAATCATGCACTCCATCAAATTTGATGATCCAGTAAGAAAATCCAGGTGGAGCTTTCACTTGGCCACTTTTTACTTCGCCTGTTTTTGTATTGAATGCTATTACGGCCTTAGCACGCGCTCCACCTGCTGAAGTACCAATTTTGAGAATATCAGAAAGTGCAGATTGCTCCTCACTTGTCAAATTTGATTGGAAATCGGCTCTGGAGTTAAGGATTTTTCCCGCAATATTAACCAAGCTGTCAATTTCCAAAGAGCTTGCTTTCATAGCCTCAGACCGAAAAGAAGGCTTGATTTCCAATGCCCCCACTCCTCGCTTTCCAATAAAACATAGTTGTTCGACAGGATTCAGGCTATCGATCGCTCGCCCGTTTTGAATTAACCAAGCGTTGATGAGTTGATTTCCGTATTTGTCAGGCAGCATATCTGCCAGCAAACCTGGCAACCCTTTAAATGTGTCAAAAACATCGCCTCGGGATTTTCTGTTTTCAGGGAATTGGTAAATCCTTTTTCCTTGGTTCAATGGCATTTTAATAGGAGAAATATCGAGACCCGAGGAAAGGAAATTTTGGTCAAACTCAAAACTTCCCATTTGCTCAGAATCATCCCATAGGATAGCACCGGCAAGCTTATCCCAAATCCATATTTCGGCTGCTACTACCACTCTAAAGGTGGGTCTTCTGCCGCCATACCACTATTCCTGACGCGTTGACGTTCATGCTTCTTTTGAAGCTTGATATAAGTCATTGGACTTATTACAGGCTTTATTTCAAATGACTCTAGCCATTGTAATTGATTAAGGGCTCTGAGCACCTGAATCAAAGTGATCAAATTCACCTTTTCACCACGCTCCAACAGACTCAGTGTGGATCTACTCACACCAGCTTCGGTCGCCAACTGATCCTGAGACTTGTTTTGCTCTATACGATGATGCTTGACAAAATCTCCTAGCTTTTGCAAAATTGCTAAATCGCTTATTTGATTATAATCCATGACTTAAATATCATTCATTATCCATAAATATACGACTTAATGAGTGATTTATAACACAAAAAAACAAATTTAGGAACGAATGATTAATCATTCATTAAATAGATAAAAATAACTTAGTGAATGATTTATAAGTCAATATTCTTATTTATCAATCAATAAACGAATCTCTACTCCATTTCCAATCATAACTCCATCCTTTTTGCACAAGAAGAATCGGGTGGTAAGCCAAAGCGGCTTTAGCTGTGGAGGCATTAAAAAACCGTTGATCATCTGTAAGTATGGCTATCTTATCTCCATTTGAATCCTCTGACATCAAATCCATCACTACTGATGGAACATCAGCTGAATAAGAATTACCGCTCTTCAGAAGTCTATTTTTCAAGCTCCAATCAATTTCATAACCCTTTGAAATGGGCTCAGGAATAGAAATCGAAGCATTTTCACTCTGAGCACGGACAAAAGCCAAAAACTCCCGCAGTAAGACTAAACCTGGATTTTTAAGTTGGCTAGGACGAAAATCAGCTGAATCAATACTCGAAATAATATGCATTTTTTTCCTAGCACGGGTGATAGCCACATTCAATCTATTTTCAGCACCAGATTTCCCAAGCAACCCGAAGTTTGTCACCAACTTCCCTTCAGGATTTGGAGCATAGCCTAAGGATAAAATCACCTGATCAAACTCATCGCCCTGTACATTTTCAATGTTTCGAACCTTGATTCCACTATTTTGAAAACCAGCTTTCCAGAGCTTTTCCCGAATCAATTCCATTTGAAAATAATTTCCCGTTACAATACCAATAGTATCTTCAGGATAAGAACCACCAATTGACTCCACCTTCAAAACCACAGCATCGGCCTCCATCTTATTCACCTGGTTTACCCAGATTCCCTCCACTTTTTCCCAAGAGAAAGCAGGTTTTCCAGCCATTGAAGTTGCATAATCCGGCAAGGTTTCCAGTTGATTTTCGTAGAAATGACTATTGGAAAAATGTATCAATGCAGGATCTGAAGAGCGGTAATGCCCTTTGAGTTGGTGCTTTTCAAAGAAATTTCCAGCCAATTCTAGTAAAGATTCTGCTTCGTATTCCAACCCTTCTTCGTCAGACTCCCATTTAACCTGATAGAAATCTGACGGCCTCAGCTGCTTGGAATCTCCGGCAATCACCACCTGCTTACCACGAAGCATAGCAGGCAAACCGCGCTCAACTTGACACTGAGAAGCCTCATCGAAAATCACCAAATCAAACTCCTGATTTAAAGGAAACAAGGCTGAAACAGTCTCAGGGCTCGCAAACCAACAAGGCAACAAACGAAAAACCTCCTTTCCCATTTCTTCCACCAATTTGCGAATCGGCCAGCGCTGCCTCTTTTTACTTACCTGATGAAGCAAATCCCGATAAGTCAGTCGATTTCCTAAGCGGTTAAACTCCAAGTCAGAAGTAACTTGTTCTCGAAGTCTTAGTAAGGCAATGTGCCTAGCGATCTTCCTTTTTTCAAGAATTGAATCTTTCAATTCAGCCAATTCATGAGCCATTTTGAGACTTCCAGCATCTGCCAAAACAGGATTCTTAACTTCAATTTGAGCTATCCAAGCCAAATACCAGGAATTCCAAAACACCAAAACCTGCTCACTTAAATTCAAGTCGGCAAAATCAGTTTCAAGCTTTTCTGCAAGTGTAAGAGTAACTGAGTCAGAGCTTTCCAAAAACCTATCAAAAGCAACTAACTCAGAAAATGTCTGATTAATCTGGATTTCAAACTTATCAGTAGGAAAGTCATTTTTAAGAATTTCCAAAATTTGTTCATCCCTCAAATATGCCCTCCAATTGGTAGAATTGAGCTCAAGCGATTTAGAGAATTCATCTAGTTTTTTGAGCAGCTGCATAAAGTCATCAGAATTCCAATTTGCCACTGAATGAACTTCTGGCTGACTTTTCCATGACTCCACCCAAGCCAAAATCGGGTTTATCAATTCAACCTCATCCTTCAACCCTTCAATTGAAAGCTCATTCCTATTCAAACCTTCAATTATCGGAAGCTCTGAAAGCTCAATTTTCAAGGATTTGAGTATGTCTAACTCAGCTTGAATATTAGATACAGATGCTTCATTAAAGCTTAGATTGGCTTTCTTCAGAATATCAAAAGTCAGTGGGAACTTACTTTTACTCAAGTTCACCTGAATTCTGCCAAGCCATGAATTTGCTTTAGGTTGTAGCGAATTCAACTCACCTTCCAAAGCAGAAATACTCTCATTACTTGCCGATATCCCAAATGAAAGCTTTTGCAACTTATTGATAGCCTTAGTATTCCAGTCCTTAATGATGGTCAGACCCCTTAATATAGCAGGATCGAAAACAGCTGAAATACCTAAATCAGGCTTTTCCAATTGCTTAAGGAAAGAACTTATTCGTTCTACCTTTTTGCAGAAATCACCATCTGTTAGTATTAGCTCGGATAGCTTATCAAAGTCAAAATCATTGTTCAGGTGAAAAGTCTTTTCTCTAAATCCTGAAATCTCTTTCAGAACCTGATTTATCCTAGGGAAAACCGAGGGCTCAAAATGGGCAAAAGAAACTCTGTTTTCCCAAAAGGAGCCAGCAAACTGGACTTTATAAGAATGGTGAATTTTATAATTCTTTTCAAAATCCAGAGCTGACTGATAATCCAGCTTTACTAATTCAGAATGCTCGAAGAATGGCTTTTGGAGGTCAGCCTTCAAATACATTGCCTTTACTGGAATGCCAGCCGCATCGGTATCAAAAAGTGCAGATCTAAACCTCTCAAACTTATCCGAAAGCCTAGCAATTGTTTTAGAGTATTGAGAGATTTCACGCTCAAGTTGTATAGAATCAATCCCTCGATTTTGCTCCTGATAAGCCTCTATAGATTCAATTTGAGCTTTTATCTTTTGAAAGAGGACTTTCTGATCTGTCCGGAAATCATGCACCAACCCCAAGAAATCACCAAAACCAGCTTTACTCAATCGCTCAAAAACCACATCAAGCGCAGCTCTCTTTTGTGAGACCACCAATACTTTTTTGCCGCGAGAGCAATAGTCTGAAACCAGATTTGCAATTAATTGAGACTTGCCCGTACCTGGCGGACCTTCAACAACAAGACTCTTGCCGTGCCGAACTTTCACTAAAACATTTTCCTGAGAAGCATCCAGTGGAAATACAGGAAAAAGCTGGTCTTCTCTAGGAATGAGCTGACTTTCATCGTTTGCAAAAAAATGAGTAAATAACTCTTCCAGACTTAACTCGCCAAATTCCTTTTCCAACTTTTCGTAATCAGTGAAAAGAAAACTTCCTTTTTGAGCAAATAACCCTAACAAAGCATAGCTTTTCAAGGCAATCCTTCCATCCTGAAATTGAATAGAATCCAGACTAAGTTGGGAAACTGGGAATGGAGCCAACTGGTCTTCAAACAGCGATGAACTCAGCTGAATCGAGAAGTGATAATTAAGAATCTTTGAAAACCCAGTTCGAAACCCAGTTGCATCAGTCGATAATTCCTGCAATTCTTGATTCAACGAATCTGCCTCTACTACTTTTCCATATGCATGGCTATAAGCCAAAAGAAATGCCGGATTCCATTGCCAATCGTCCGTTTTTGAGAATATCCATTGCCCATGTTCAAGTTGCAACTTTATACCTAAAAGCAATAGTGGCGCACGCAAGACCTGACCATTAATAAGCTTCCCTTCAACAAATGGCCAACCAAGAAAAAGTGATTGCTCACCAGTCTCTTCTTGGGTCAATTGATCACGAAAGGAAAGTCTGGATAATGCCTTTGAAAGCGTATTTACATTCGCAAGACGAGGATCAGATTCGGGGATTAATGTGAGGGGTTTCTTAGATGAAATAGACTTCCTGATTATCTCAAAGCTATTTTCACCATTTAAAAAATCAAATTCCTTCAGATCTAGAACTCCAAAACCTTCCGACTTAGATAAATAAAGCGACCTGTTTTTGGAGGACAGGTCTACGAGGCGGTTTCGGTAAGTCTGAAAGATTGACTCAGGCATTTAATGGAAAGGTGAGTCTTTTTCCTTTTTCAATTGATTATACACAATATGATCCAACCTGCCCGGCATCCACTTATTAAGGAATTTCAACAGCTTTCCTTGGGTAGTAAGCGTCAAATCACGCTTTCTTTTCAGTGTAGCATTCAATATCTCTTCTGCTACTTCTTCCGAACTCATCATTTTGGATTCGTCCCTAGGCGATTCTCCTTGTAAAGAACCATGAGCAGTGAGTGCATTTTTACGAATATTGGACGCAGTAAATCCAGGACAAGCCACTAAGACATGAACTCCCTTTTTCATTACTTCTGTTCTAAGCGATTCAAAAAAACCATTCATCGCAAATTTACTTGCCGTATATGCCGTTCTAGCTGGTGTACCACGAAATCCGTTGATCGAGGAAATGCCAATGACGGTCCCTTTATTCTCAATTATAGATGGCAAACAAAACTTGGTTGCGTATACGGTACCCCAAAAATTAGTTTCCATTACTTTATGGAATACTTCGAAATCAAGATTTTCGAAAAGTGCACGCATAGAAATGCCCGCATTGTTTATCAAAATGTCGATCTTTCCATATTCAGAAAGTACCGTTTCTGCCATCCGTTGGTTATCCGCAATCACGCTGGCATCAGCTAAAATGGTCAAAACATTTAGCCCTTCTGCAGCCAACTTTTCTTTGGTAGCATCCAACTTTTCTTGATTTCTGCCTGTTATGGCCACCCTAGCTCCTGCTTCGCCAAAAACTCTCGCACAAGACTCTCCTATTCCAGATGTGGCACCAGTAACTATGACTACTTTATCTTTAAGACTATCTTCTTTCATTGATCGTGCAAAGATACAGAATTTGTGTTTTTTAAATTTCAAGTCCGAGTATCGAAAAAACTTCGAAAATTGACTTTTATCAAAAGCTCAATCAATTAGGGATTTTCCTACCGAACAAGTTCTAACCAAAATTTCCATTTTTAAGTTTTCTAATGGATTGTTTTTTAATGGGCAGTAGAAATTTTAAGTACGAGATAAAATTCAAGTTAGATCTGATATTCCTTATTGCAGCCAAAATTCCCTAATTTTGCGCCCATGTCGCGAAAAATGAAAAATAAAGTGATTACCAACCTACTCATCGAGCGTATTGCTTCGGAGGGAAAATGCTTGGGACATCATGAGGAAAAAGTGGTTTTTGTAACTGGGGTAGCACCTGGAGATGTGGTAGATGTGAGAATTACCAAGGGAAAAAGCTCTTTTATGGAAGGAGAACCTGTGAAATTCCACGAGTATTCTACCGAGAGAATTGAGCCTTTCTGCCCACACTTTGGGACTTGCGGCGGCTGCAAGTGGCAACACATTAATTATGACTTGCAGAAAACCTACAAGCGTCAGCAGGTTTTGGATCAATTTCAGCGTATAGCCAAAGTGGAAATCCCTGAAGTGTGGCCAACGCTAGGTTCAGAAAAAACCAAATACTACAGAAATAAGCTAGACTTTACCTTCTCAAACAAGAAGTGGCTGACCATAGAGCAAATCCAGTCGGGAGAAGATTTTGACCGAAATGCACTTGGTTTTCATATCCCAAAGATGTTTGATAAGATCGTGGATGTAGATCACTGCTACTTACAGGGAAATATCTCGAATGACGTCAGGAATGAGCTGAGAACATTTGCGCTAGCGAACAACCTAAGTTTCTACGACATTAGAAATCAAGTTGGACTTCTTCGCAATCTCATCATCCGAACAACCAGTACAGATCAATCCATGGTGATTGTACAGTTTGGCGAAAATGATCCGGAAGGAATTCAAAAAGTGATGGAGTTTTTGAATCAGAAATTCCCTGAGATCACGTCACTACTTTACGTGATTAATACCAAAGGAAATGAGACTTTCCATGATTTGGATTTGGTGACTTTCGCAGGAAATGACTTTATCGAAGAAGAAATGGAAGGCTTGAAATTTCGAATCGGACCAAAGTCTTTCTACCAAACCAACTCTGAGCAAGCTTACGAATTGTACAAGGTCGCACGTGATTTTGCTGATTTGCAAGGAGATGAAGTGGTTTATGATCTTTATACCGGAACGGGTACTATCGCTAATTTCGTGGCGAAAAAGGCGAAACAAGTGATCGGAATTGAATATGTACCTGCGGCGATCGAGGACGCGAAAATCAATTCCCAGATCAACGGTATCGACAACACCCTATTCTATGCCGGCGATATGAAAGACATGCTAAACGATGAATTCATCGCAAATCATGCCGCACCGGATCTGATCATCACCGATCCTCCTCGTGCTGGAATGGATGAGAAGGTACTTCAGATGCTTTTGAGACTGAACGCTCCCAAGATTGTTTATGTTTCTTGTAACCCCGCCACACAGGCAAGGGATGTGGCTCTTTTGGGAGAAAAATATAAGGTGGAAAAAATCCAGCCAGTGGATATGTTTCCACAAACCTATCACGTAGAAAATGTCGTACTCTTAACTTTAAAATCATGATTTCAGATTTCAATGATCCAGAACTTAGCGGCAAATATTTAGGAACAATTACCGCTGATTTCATAAAAATATCGGACGCTTTGAAAGAAGCTTCCTATCAAATCAGAGACAGAAAATTCTCTAATTACCCAATTTTCCCAATATCAAAAGAGATGCAGCCTATCGGTAAAATCTTTGTGGGAAAAGAAGAAAAAGGTTTGGATTGGAATTACTTCATGACCTATGTGGACGAATTTGTTCAACGCAAATTAATCGCTGAAGAATCTCTTCCAGACTTCGAAAAAGCTTATAAAGATCCAGACGAATTCTGCTGCTTGTTTGTGATGGATGGAGCATTTACCAGTTTTGTGTACATACCTTATCCGAACGATTAAATTCAGATTTTAACAACAAAAAAGCTTTACCTATTAACTAGGTAAAGCTTTTTTGTTTTGGTGGGTTTTGGTGTAAAAATCCAATTAACTATTCATCAAATCTTCGATTTCCTCAGCTTCTATTGGAATATTACGCATCAAGTCGAAATAACCTTTTTCTTCCTTAATTACGATATTATTTTCCAATCTGACACCTAAACCTTCTTCCTGAATATAGATTCCTGGTTCTACTGTAAATACCATTCCAGGTTTAATTGGCCCATGCATCGTCCCAACATCATGCACATCCAGTCCCAAATGATGGGAAGTACCATGCATAAAGTACTTTTTATAAGCAGGCCAAGCTGGATCTTGATTTTTGATGTCAGTTTGATCAATCAGACCTAAGCCAACCAATTCACTTTGCATGATCAATCCTACTTCTTTGTGGTAATCCTGAATGTTTGTACCGATTCTTAGAATATTAGCAGCTTCTTTTTGCACTCTTAAAACAGCATCATAAACTGCTCGTTGTCGCTCTGTAAATCTCCCACTCACTGGAATGGTACGCGTCATATCGGCATTGTAATTACCATATTCTGCACCTACGTCCATGAGAAGTAATTCTCCCGCAAGACATTCTTTGTGATTTTCAATGTAATGAAGCACACAAGCAGAAGCTCCGGAGGCGATGATAGGCTGGTACGCAAAGCCATTGCTACGGTTTCTCACAAACTCATGCAGATACTCTGCTTCTATCTCATATTCAGTAACTCCTGGTTTTACGAAAGACAAGATTCTTCTAAAGCCTTTCTCAGTAATGTCACAAGCTATCTGTAGCTGGTCAATTTCTTCCTTTTCCTTCACTCCTCTCAGCTCGTGCATTATTGGCGCTGATCGATGATAATTATGCAGCGGAAATTTCTCCTTGCATTCTTTTATGAATCTAGCATCCTGAGTTTCCACCACCACACCTGCTCGCAGATGTTCATTCGTATTCAGATAGACATTGCAGCTAAGCGCCATAACGGTATTAAACACCTGATCAAAATTGCTTAGCCACTGAATATTTTTGATTCCAGATGTAGCTTCAGCCTCCTCTTTTGTGTACTTGTGCCCTTCCCAGATAGCGATATGCTCGTTTGTTTCACGTAGAAACAGGACTTCTCTCATAGTAGGGTTTGGGCAATCCGGCGCGACGAGTAATATCGTTTCTTCCTGATCTATACCTGTCAGGTAAAACAAATCATTATTCTGACGAAAGCGCATGGTTCCGTCTGCGTTGGTAGGCATGATGTCATTCGAATTAAAAATCGCGACGCTACTTTCAGCAAGTTTGTAGCAAAATTTCTCACGATTCTTAATGTATAGAGAACTGGAAAGAGGTTGGTATTTCATATTATTCTTATTCTTCTGAGTTGGAAAGTTACAAATTCTCAGGTGAAAATTAGGTTTGAAATTCCTCTGGAACCATTTTCCTGCTTTACTTTGTATATTACCGACAGGGTAAATTAAAGCATGGAATTAAACATCAAAGAACTTAGTAACGGCATTCGGATTGTCCATCAGGAAGTTACCCATACCAGACTAGTTCACTGCGGATTTATATTAGATATAGGAAGTAGAGATGAGACCAAAGAGCAAGAAGGTCTGGCTCATTTCTGGGAGCACATGGCTTTCAAGGGCACACAGAAGCGTAAAACCTTCCATATTCTTAATCGCCTGGAATCGCTCGGCGGAGAACTTAACGCCTATACCACCAAAGAAAAAGTATGCTTCTATGCATCAACATTAAAGGAGCATTATGGCAAAGCGTCCGAATTACTTTTTGACATCACTTTCAACAGCACATTCCCGGAAAAGCAGATAGAAAAAGAGCGGCAAGTTATCTTGGAAGAAATGGCAATGTACCGGGATTCTCCAGATGATGCGATTCAGGATGAGCTCGACGAATTGGTTTTTGAGAATCATGCACTGGGAAGAAACATCTTGGGTACAGAGCAAACCGTCGGAAGCTTTACTCAGCAGGATTTCTTTGATTTCATTTCCACTCGTTTGGACACTTCCAGACTTATCTTCTCAGTCGTAGGGAATATCTCCTTCCAAAAAGTTCTAAAGGGAATTGAGACTCCTTTATCCCAAATCCAGACGAAGAGAAGTCTCTATGTCAGAAATGGATTCAACAACTATGTACCCAAAGTGAAAACGCAGGAACGAGATATCAGCCAGTCCCTTTGTGCAATTGGACGACCGGCATTTTCCCTTTACGATCCTAATCGATTCAAACTTTACCTGCTCAATAATATCCTGGGTGGGCCAAGTATGAATAGCCGTCTGAACCTGATGCTTCGGGAAAAACATGGTTATGTATATAGTATAGAGTCCAGTTATCAGCCTTTTTCAGACATAGGATTTTTTGGAATATACTTTGGTACCGAGGGAAAAACGCTGAAAAAAGCACAAGCACTAGTTTTAAAAGAAATGAGCAAATTAGCTAATACCAGACTAGGGACACTTCAGCTTCACATGGCAAAAGAACAGGCAATTGGCCAAATGGCGATGGCTGAGGAAAATTACTCCGCCTTGATGCTAGTGTATGGAAAAAGTCTCCTGGATCATGGAAAAGTAGATCCTTTGGACAAAATATTCACCCAGATCAAAAATACCACAGCAGCAGAAATCCAGGGAATCGCCGAAGAAATCTTCAATCCTGACCAACTTACTTTCCTAACTTACACGCCCCAATAATTATGGAATTTATCGATCCAGCTCTTTTAACCTATTGTGAAAATCACAGCAGTGAGGAAGATCTTCTGCTTCAAAAAATCACACGTGAAACGCAGGCAAAAGTGATGATGCCCCGGATGATCTCCGGACATTTGCAAGGGAAAATGCTGGAACTTTTCGCCAAAATGCAAAATCCAAAAACTATTCTTGAAATTGGCACCTACACTGGCTATTCAGGGATTTGCCTAGCTAGAGGATTGAAAAAAGGTGGAAAGTTAATTACGCTGGACATCAATGATGAGCTGGAGACGATGGTCCGTGGATTTTTTGATGAAAGTGGACTTGCCGGCCAAATCGATTACCGGTTGGGAAATGCGCTCGAAATTATACCTGAACTTACGGGCCCTTTTGACATGGTGTTTATTGACGCTGACAAAATCAATTACGGAAAGTATTACGACTTGATCATCGATAAGATGAATCCTGGAGGGATTATCCTTGCAGACAATGTGCTTTGGTCAGGTAAAATCCTAGTCGAGAAAGGCAAGAAAATAGACAAGGACACCCAAGCTTTATTGGACTTCAATGCGATGGTTCAAAACGACCCAAGAGTCGAAAACGCACTTCTCCCAATTCGGGATGGAGTAATGATTGCAAGAAAAATCTAGCCGAAACGAAAAGGGGAATCATTTTTGCTAAAATGAGTCAGAATCGATGATGAAAGCCTTTTTCGAATGAAAATCAACAGTACCCCTTACCTTCTTTTCATCCTGCTAGTGTTTTTTGGCCAAGAGTCCATGGCCCAAATACCGCAAGTACCTGCGGAATTGGAGTTTGCAGATCTAATCGTACGAATAAATCCCCAGGCTAGACGTGAAATCCAGCTTGACGTAGATGCACAATACAGAAATCCTTCCTATTTCAAAGTAAAGCAGGATAGAGTCAATTTATATATGCCGATTATCGAGCGGGAACTTCGGAATGCAGGCGTACCTGTAGATCTAAAATACCTTGCTATTCAAGAAAGTAGTCTGATCGGAGATGCTGTTTCTACTTCTAATGCAGTTGGTTTTTGGCAGTTTAAGCAAGGAACAGCAGAGGAGGTTTTTCTAAGAGTAGATAACCAAATCGATGATCGAAAAAATATTGTCTCATCAACTAAAGGAGCTGCACTCTATTTACAGAAGCATAATAACACCTTCGACAACTGGATGTGCGCTTTGGTTTCTTACCAAATGGGTTTGGGAGGAGCGAAAGCCTATTTTGGGACTCAATACAATGGCAAGCAGATCGTAGATGTAGACCGAAATACACATTGGTATTTTAAAAAATTCTTGGCTCACAAAATCGCTTTTGGAAGCCAAACCACCTCATTTACCAGCAGTGGTCAATACATGGTGGAAGAGCGAGTTCAAGGGCCTACCACTCTGGCTGCTTTGGCCAAGAAGTATGGGGTGACAGAAAAGCATTTAGAAGAATATAATCTCTGGACTAAAAACGGAAAAATCCCAGGCGACAGAGTTTATACTGTAGTATATGTACGTGATGGATCAGCACCGATTCAGCAGGCAATCATCACCGAATCAAAACCTGTTAGCCAAAGTTCTAACTCGACCACTACTTCTACTTCACCTGCTTATCAACAAGCTAATTCCTTCCCGAGAATCTCTGGAAACACGACCAAAGCTTCACAGCCAGACCAGATTACCGTGAACAATCTTGATGGTGTACAAGCTGCTCAATCCACTACACAAAGTACATTCTCAGATCGAGTGGGTATTAGAGAAAATAAATTGAGAAGGCTAAATGACCTAGATAAAGGGGAGCGTATCGAAGCTGGAGAGTATTATTACACCGAAAAAAAGAATGCAAGTGCTGAAGTCGCTACACATATCGTTCGCTCAGGAGAGACCCTGTGGAGCATTTCTCAGAAATACGGAATCAAACTTTCTGCACTGAAGTCTAAGAACCGAATCAGAAAAGACAGAGACTTGAAAGTTGGAATGGTACTAAACCTTCAAGAGCATAGAAAACGTGGAGAGGATATTCCGATGGTGAAAATCAATAACCCAGCACCAACCAGAGAAGTTATGGCATCAGAGGTATCGACTATTCCTACCACTAATCAACCGGCTATTAATACTTCCGCCCCTAATAACACTACTTCTTCAACCTCAAAAATAACACATACTGTTTCCAGTGGAGACACACTATTTGCTATAAGTAAGAAATACGGAGTGACTGTCAACCAGTTGAAAAGCTGGAACAATATTGGAGCTCAAAACATCATATCCATAGGGCAGAAATTGGTTATCTTCCGCCCTTAAATTGCAATCATCCACGCTTTTTAAATGTCAAAATATCTCCTAATTTTTGGATTACTTCTAGTATGCCTCGGCCAAACTTTGCAGGCTCAGGACAGGCAATACATTCCTGATACTGTCCTCATTAATGGAGATACTTTATTGATGCTTGGAGATTCACTATTTGTAGAAGAGCCAGTAAAGGAAATTTTCTGGAAAACAGGAGGCAATTATAACCTAAATATTCAGCAAGTCACTTTGTCAAATTGGGCTGCGGGTGGCGCAAGTACTTTTGCAATGAACTCCGGCTTGACTCTTTATGCTAATTACAAAAAAGATAATAAGGTTTGGGATACTCAGCTTACTGTAAGTCTTGGGTTCAACCGACAAGATGATAGAGATTTCAAAACCAGAAAAACTAATGATAACTTCACTTTTGTCAGTAATTATGGTCGGGAGCTTTCTGAATTTTTCTACTTATCCACTCAATTAGATGCAAGGACACAGCTGCTTGCTGGTTACAAATTTTCCAGACCAGCGGGAAGTGATGTGGAAATCCGAACAAAAATATCCGACTTACTTTCTCCTGGCTATGTACAATCTTCCACGGGTCTTAACTACCGAAAAACCTATAAAGACAAAAGTAAGCTTTCGGTAATACTCTCCCCTTTCACAGGTAGATTTACGATTGTATTGGATGATTCACTGAGTCGTGCTGGTGCATTCGGAGTAGTACCAGGGGAAAATGTTCGAGCTGAAGCTGGGGTTTCGCTTGCGGCTTCTGTGACAGACATCCAATTAATGAAAAATGTCACCTGGAAATCAGACATCAATCTTTTCTCAAACTATGAGGTATTTGGAAATATGGTTGTCAATTTCAAATCTGTGATCAGAATGCAGGTGAATAAATTTATTTCCACTCGAATAGAAACCGTGCTAATCTATGATGAGGAGGTGTTTATCAAACAAGATGACGGGACGTCCAGACAAGCAGTGCAACTGCAAAATCTAATCAACTTTGGGATTTCACTTGACTTTTAGAAATCTGTTTCCAGTCCAAACCTACGCTGAAACTCTGCCAATGCAGCGTGCTTTTCTTTTAAAAAATTGAATTTATCGGTGCTCGTATAAAGTTTGTTCCGTTCTGATTCCAGCTCTTCTTTTATTTCAATTTCTACTTTAAAATGATTGACTGAGCCAAATTCCCGGACTACTCGAACTAATTCAGGCTTCATCTTCAATGCAAGTTCTTCTTGCACGTGCCCCATCACCTCAAGGATTACCGTATCAGAATTCATTTTAATAGAATCACCTAGAATCGCCAATTCCATACTTTTCCCAAGCTGCTGAAAATGTTCTTTTACTTTTGGAAAGACTTCATCTAAGATACTTTGAGTAAGATCTCTCCCTTCAATTTCTACTTCAATAACCTCTTCACTTACCTTAGATCTGGCTTGGATAAGTTCATCTTTAGCCTTTTGCTCAGCTAACTGTTTGGTATGCCCGAGGTTTTTTGGAATAGAAATAGTCTTCTGCAAAGAGCTAGGTTTTGCAGAACTAGAAGATATGGGTAAGGCAATTGATTCTTTTACTGGTTCAGGGGCTTCCCCTGTCAGGCTTTTTTTTTTGCATCCTCTGCTGCCATCATAGAAAGGCGAAATGCTTGAGGAAGCTTCGCCATTTTCATCAGAGCCAACTCCACATGCAAGCGCTGATTCTTTGAAGTCTTATAATGGATATCGCATTGATTTGCGATGTTCAATGAAGAGAGTAAAAATGAAGCTGAAGCCGCTTCTGTTTGTTGCAAATAGCGTTCTTTAGCAGACTCTGACACCTCTATCAACTCTATAGTAGCAGGATCTTTGGCCACTAACAAGTCACGTAAGTGCTCGCAAAGTCCAACAATAAAATTATGCCCATCAAAACCTTTCTTCAGGATCTCGTCAAAAATCAATAAAACCTGAGAAAGATCCTCAGAGACCAAAGCATCCAAAACTTTGAAATAGTAGTCATAATCCAGAATATGAAGATTTCCTATGGTCTCATGATAGGTCACTTTTTTCCCAGCGGAATAAGTCACAATCAAATCAAACATAGAAAGTGCATCCCGAAGCGCGCCATCTGCTTTGGTGGCAATAAGTCTAAGCGCTTCTTCCTCATAATCCACTTTTTCCTTTTCCGCGATATATTGCAAATGACCCGAAATGTCTTTGATCTGAATTCTATTGAAATCAAAAATCTGACAACGAGAAAGAATAGTAGGGATAATTTTATGCTTCTCTGTGGTTGCCAAAATAAAAATGGCATACTTAGGAGGCTCCTCCAAAGTCTTCAAAAAGGCATTAAAAGCCTGATTGGAAAGCATGTGAACCTCATCAATGATATAGACTTTATACTGCCCTTTTTGCGGAGCATAGCGTACTTGATCTACCAGATTACGGATATCATCCACGGAGTTGTTCGAAGCAGCATCGAGCTCGTAGATATTGAAGGAACTGTTGTTTTGGAAAGAAACACAGGATTCGCATTTACCGCATGCTTCGAAGTCAGCCTGAAGATCTTCGCAGTTGATTGTCTTGGCAAGGATACGCGCACAGGTAGTCTTACCCACCCCACGTGGACCACAAAACAAAAAAGCCTGAGCTAAGTGATTGTTTTTTATGGCATTCTGGAGCGTGGTCGTGATATGCTGCTGTCCTACTACGCTCTTAAAATCTGCCGGTCTGTATTTTCTTGCCGAAACGACGAAATTTTCCATCACCGCAAGATATAAAAAACTCTATACTCGGGATGCCTGAAATCCGAGCTATTTAAAAGATTTTCCGTAAAGAATTGAGTTTGAAGCGCATATTATTAGAGAATTTGAATAAGTATTCAATGCGCAGTGTTCAGTAATCGGCCTGCCAACTGAACACTGATCACTGAATAATTAAATTTTATTACCCCGACCTCAAGTCGGAACTATTTTCCCATTACTTTTGTCATCCTAATTCAAATGGGGCTGACCGGTTTTGACAGTAAGTGTAAAGATCGGGCTCGCATGCAGGCTGGAGTATGTACGGCCTTGAAAAATTCATATGCACTATAAATGGCGAAGAATCTTACGCTATGGCTGCCTAATCTTACCTTAACAGGAAAGAACGCTTAAAGGGTTGAGTTACGAGAGTAATTCCCCGGCCACATCTCACCGCCCGTTGTCTGATCCGGGTGGATCTGAGGTGTCGACTTGATCGGACTGCTGCTTGTGATGCTATTATGCAAGTTTAAGATTCAGTAGCTAAGTCGAAACAAGGTGTGTCACCCAGCATATTTCGATCGAAAACCTAACAGGTGACTAAGCATGTAGAAGGTACGTTGTTTCCTTATCTGGACGCGAGTTCGAATCTCGCCAGCTCCACCTGATGGCACAAATCCAATTTTGAAGGATTTGTGCCTTTCTTTTTTGAAGATAATCCACTATTTATCAGATAGATAAGCTTAACAAATTTGGTGACTTCGGGAGTTCGAACATTTTAATCCTGAAAAGTTATTTTTTCTGCAAAAGTCGAACTCATTATACTTTCCTTCTCTTCTGCACTTGCAATTTCCTATAACGCGCCGAGCCTACCCATCACCCTCAAAACACCTGTCCCCCTATATACTCCTGACGGATAAACTACTCAATATAAGCTCGCTTAAAAAACGTAACACCTTTGAATGTGTACTCTGGCAAACAACATATTACTCTCAAAATGAGGGAATTAAAGTATTTTCAATAAAAGCAACAAATCTTTACTGATATTTCATCAATTGCCCTTGACTATTGGCGAAGTCTTACATAAGTTTGTACCCAAATGGCAAAGTATCTAGTTAGATTCTTATTATCGCTAAGTATTCTCATATCGAGTGGGTATAGTGCTATCTATGCCAGTATTGATAGTGATAATGCTTTAGAAAGCGCAGGAGGCTCTTTTGAGACTTCTGTAGGAATCAACAATACAAAACAACACCCCCTATCTATTTCTGCAAGCAAAGAGCATGGCAGCAATATATTTACCGTCAACAATTCCAAAGTTGAAGAGGAAGATGATAAGTTTGTCACAGATCATAGCTTTTTAGATAGCGCATACTTCAGCGCCATATACTTTACCCGGATTTTCGGTTTTCTCTTTCAAACTTCATCACATGACTTGCATTTCAGCAAGTTTGTGCCAAATACAGGAGAGCTTCGTAAACACGTAGTCATTCAGGTATTTAGAATATAATACTACTTTTTTGAGGCAGAAAACCATTCTTGCCTAACACTCCCATTTTCTTAATTACCCCTTAGAACATCAGCTAAAAAAACACCTGATGCTCAACGGTTTCTGTGTATTCCCTTATACACAACCTCCCAAAATCACCCGGAAAAAAGTATCGTTTTTATTAAATCAACCTATGAAATCGAGGCTATTTCAAGTGTCGTACACGCGTACGATTATGAGAAATGCGCGATTCCATGTGACCATTAAAATTCAAATAATAACACATGAAAAATCAAATTTTCATGCTCTTTAGCCTGTGCAGCACAATGTGGATCGCAAGCTGTACTTCACACGGAGAAGAGCATCACGAAGAGGAAACCACCTTTCAGGTTACTAGCCCCCTCACCATGGATACATTGATCACCAAAGATTATGTATCCCAAATTCATTCAATACAGCATATTGAGCTGAGAGCTCAAGAAAGAGGCTATCTACAAAAAATCTATGTAGACGAAGGCCAACTTGTGAAAAAAGGGCAAATCATGTTTAAGATCATGCCTAAGCTTTATGAAGCAGAACAACAAAGTGCCAAGGCTGAAGTAGATTTTGCAGAAATCGAATATCAAAACACCAAAACGCTGGCAGATAGAAATATCGTTGCTCCAAATGAGCTGGCTATGGCAAAAGCGAAATTGGCTAAAGCCAAAGCTGAACTTGCATTGGCAGAAGTCCACTTGCAATTCACAGAGATCCGCGCACCTTTTGACGGCATTATTGGCCGATTCCGTGTGCGAGAAGGCAGTTTGCTAGACGAAGGAGAATTGCTATCTGAATTCTCAGACAACAGCAAAATGTGGGTTTACTACAACGTACCAGAAGCTGAATACTTGGAATACAAAGCTGAAGTAAAAAGTGAGGATGATGTCATTGTGAATCTACTAATGGCAAACAATAAGTACTTCACTTATCCTGGCGTAGTAGAAACTATAGAGGCAGATTTCAATAATGAAACAGGCAACATTGCCTTCAGAGCGACATTCCCCAACCCTGACGGACTATTAAGACACGGCGAAACTGGTAATATTGAGATGAGTATTCCATTAAAGGATGCACTACTAATTCCTCAAAAAACAACCTTCGAAGTACTTGAAAAAAAGTATGTCTATGTAGTAGACGAAGAAAATAAAATCCGCTCCAGAGAAGTGACCATTGCTGCAGAAATACCTCACATTTATGTGATATCTGCTGGGTTGGAAAAGGGTGACAAAATCCTTCTGGAAGGTTTGCGTCTGGTAAGAGAAAATGAAGAGATACACTATGATTTCGTAGATCCGCACACAGCATTGTCTCAGTTAGACTTATATGCAGAGTAGTCAATTCTCTCATAAAAACCAGAAACACTAATGTTTAGCACATTCATAAAAAGACCAGTCCTTGCGATTGTGATTTCGATCATTATCGTATTTATCGGCTCGTTGTCTATCAAGCAACTACCTATATCTCAGTTCCCTCCGATTGCCCCTACTACAGTCAGTATTTTCATAGCATACCCTGGATCAAGCGCAGATGTACTTGTGAAATCCACCTTGATCACCTTGGAAAACGCAATCAACGGTGTGCAGGATATGAGATACATGGCAACGGATGCTACCTCTGCCGGTGAAGCTACAATTAACATCATCTTCGAACCGGGCACGGATCCTAACCAGGCAGTAATACGTGTGAAGACGAGGGTGGATCAGGTAATGCCTCTTCTACCCGAACTCGTTCAGCGTGAAGGTGTGGTAATCACACCCATACAACCAAGTATGTTGATGTATGTCAACCTGTATTCCAAGAGCGAAAACATGGATGAAAAATTCCTGTACAACTACGCTAACGTGAATATGATCCCTGAAATCAACAGGATTAAAGGGGTAGCAAGATCTCAAATATTAGGTAGCCGTACTTACGCGATGCGTGTGTGGCTGAATCCTGATCGTATGCGAGCATACAATGTCTCAGTAGATGAGGTAATGGAAGCTATGCAAGAGCAAAGTATCGTAGGCCGCCCAGGTAGAATCGGACAAAGCTCGGGCATAGAAGCACAATCACTAGAATATGTATTGACTTACAAAGGGCGTTTCAGCAAGCCTGAAGAGTATGACAATATCATCATACGAGCCAACTCTGAAGGGGAATCCATAAAGTTGAAAGACATAGCTCGGACAGAACTCGGTAGTGAATTCTTTGACATATACTCCAATCTGGATGGTCATCCATCCGCTGCGATTGTATTGAAACAAAACTACGGTAGCAATGCCAGTGATGTAATTGAAGAAGTAAAAGCGCAACTGGAAACGATGAAAGAATCTTTTCCTCCGGGAATGGATTACAGTATCAGTTATGACGTATCCCGATTCTTGGACGCATCTACCGAACAGGTAATTCATACGTTGCGTGATGCATTTATCCTAGTTGCTCTAGTTGTATTTGTATTCTTGGGTGATTGGCGATCGACATTGATTCCAATCATTGCTGTGCCAGTATCACTGATCGGAGCGTTTTTCGTGCTTCAGATGTTTGGACTATCTATCAACATCATTACCCTTTTTGCCTTAGTACTTGCTATTGGTATTGTGGTCGATGATGCAATTGTAGTAGTGGAAGCGGTGCATGCTAAGATGGAGGAAATGCCTCATTTGTCGCCATATCAAGCTGTGAAAAGAGTTCTTGGTGAAATTTCTGGAGCTATCATCGCCATCACGGCAGTAATGGTTTCCGTGTTTCTCCCTATCTCCTTTATGAGTGGACCAGTGGGTACATTCTACCGTCAGTTCTCCATTACAATGGCAAGTTCCATTGTGATTTCAGCAATCATTGCTTTAACGCTGACTCCGGTGCTTTGTGCGATGCTCTTGAAAAACCACCATGGAAAAGAGAAGAAAAGAAATATCCTCACCAAAGCTTTGGATGGATTCAATAGTGGTTTTGATAAGTTAACCGGCAAATATGTTCAGTTACTTCGCTCCATGGTAAGTCGCAGATGGCTCACCTTTGGCATACTATTGCTCTTTGGAGCTGGGATTGTATTCGAAAACGAGATTCTTCCGGCAGGCTTTATCCCTAGTGAAGATCAGGGAACAATCTATGCGATTATCCAAACACCTCCAGGATCTACGCTGGAGCGTACCAATCAGGTTTCTCAGAAGTTACAGAAAATATGTGAGGAAATCGATGGAGTAGAATCCGTTTCTTCCCTTGCAGGATACGAGATCATGACGGAAGGTCGTGGTTCCAATGCAGGTACTTGTTTGATCAACTTAAAGCCCTGGGGCGATCGTAAGCATACGGTAAAAGAGATCATGGAAGAACTTGAGGAAGAATCAAAAGGTCTAGGCGCCGTTGTGGAATTCTTTGAGCCACCTGCAATCCCAGGTTTCGGTTCATCCGGAGGTTTCTCCTTGCGGCTATTAGATAAGACTACCACAACTGATTATCAGGATTTTGATAAGATTAATCAGAAGTTTATGGATGATCTAAGTGCACGTCCTGAAATAACAGGTTTGTTCACATTCTTCGCTGCCAACTATCCTCAATATGAGTTGGAAATAGATAATGATAAAGCAATGCAAAAAGGAGTTTCCATCGGAGACGCAATGGAAAACCTGAACATTCTTATCGGTAGTACATATGAGCAGGGTTTCATCCGATTTGGTAGATTCTTCAAAGTTTACGTACAATCAGATCCTGCATTTAGAAGACTTCCCTCAGATGTTTTGAATCTATTTGTGAGGAATGAAGCCGGGGAAATGGTTCCTTACTCAGCCTTCATGACAATGAAGAAAACACAAGGACCTAATGAGGTGACTCGTTTCAACATGTACAATTCTGCATCTATCCGTGGTCTTCCGGCTAAAGGCTATACCACTGCTGATGCGATACAGGCGATTAGAGAAGTATCTGCTCAAACGTTGCCTAAAGGTTATGACATTGCTTGGGAAGGCCTTTCCTTCGATGAATCGAACCGTGGTAATGAAGCACTTTATGTATTCCTCATCGTACTGGTGTTTGTGTACTTTGTCCTGGCAGCTCAATATGAAAGTTTCATCATACCGCTAGCAGTAGTATTCTCACTTCCGGCGGGGGTATTCGGTTCATTCTTCTTGCTAAAGTTGATGGGACTGGATAATGATATCTACGCACAGATTGGTCTGATCATGTTGGTAGGTTTATTGGGTAAAAACGCAGTGTTGATTGTGGAATTTGCCGTGCAAAAGCGCCAGGAAGGATTGAGCATCTTGGAAGCTGCTATCGAAGGTGCCAAGGTACGTTTCCGTCCTATTCTGATGACTTCATTTGCCTTTATTGCTGGTTTGATTCCATTGATCGTGGCATCGGGAGCAGGTGCTATTGGTAACCATACAATTGGTGCATCAGCACTTGGTGGTATGTTATTCGGGACCATTTTTGGGGTAATCATCGTACCTGGCTTGTATTTCATATTTGGGAATTTGGCGGATGGTCGACACCTGATCAAAAATGAAGATGAATCTCCACTTTCTGAACAAAAACAACACTCACATGCTTAAGAGAATCATATATACATGCCTTGGGGCAGTGGCTATCACATTAGCAGTGACTAGTTGCAAAACACCGGAGCTATTACAGAAAGATGTAAATAATGCAGTACCTGAGAGCTTTGCTAATAGCTCTCAGGACACTACGAATACTGCATCTTTGATATGGCAAGACTATTTCAACGACCCATATCTGAAAGCCTTGATTGACACTGCTTTGAGCAACAATCAGGAATTGAATATCACTTTGCAGGAAATTCAAATCGCACAGAACGAAATACGAGTTCGTAAAGGAGAAATCTTACCATCTGTGGGAATCGGAGCAGCTGCGGGCGTAGACAAAGTGGGCAGATATACTAGCCAAGGTGCAAATGATGCCAATACTGAAATCAAGCCTGGCAAAGAAATGCCTGAACCTTTGCAGGACTATATGCTAGGAGCCTATGCTACTTGGGAAGTCGATATCTGGCATAAACTGAGAAATGCTAAAAAATCAGCAATGACCAGGTATCTCGGAAGCGTTGAAGGTAAAAACTTCATGGTAACCAATCTGATCGCTGAAATAGCAAACTCATATTACGAACTTCTCGCATTGGACAATGAACTGGCTATTGTAAAACAGAACATCGAGATCCAAAACAATGCCTTTGAAATTGTAAAATATCAGAAAACTGCAGCCCGAGTTACTGAGTTGGCTGTGCGAAGGTTTGAAGCTCAAGTACTAAACACCAAGAGTCTTCAGTATGGTATTCAGCAGGACATCATGGAAGTCGAGAATAGAATCAACTTTTTGGTGGGTAGATTCCCTCAGAAAGTTGAAAGAAACCCAAACGCATTTGGAGACCTAATCCCAAAGGCGGTTCAGGCGGGTATTCCTTCTCAACTTTTGGCAAACAGACCTGATATCAGACAAGCAGAACTTGAATTAGCCGCTTCGAAGATTGACATTCAAGTTGCTAAAGCTGACTTCTACCCTTCTTTGGAAATCAGAGCTGGCCTTGGGTTCAATGCTTTTAACCCTAGCTACATATTCACTTCGCCTCAGTCACTGATCTATTCACTTGCCGGTGAACTGGTAGCTCCTTTGATCAATAGAAATGCGATTAAAGCGAGGTATTTGACAGCTAACGCAAAGCAGATTCAAGCTATCTACAATTATGAGCAAACTATCCTAAATGCTTATGTAGAGGTTGCCAATCAGCTTTCCAATATCAGCAACTTGGAACAAACCTATGATTTGAAGTCTAAGGAAGTACAGGCACTCACTCAGTCCGTGGAAATTTCTAATGAACTCTTCAACTCTGCTCGAGCGGATTACATGGAAGTGCTATTGACTCAAAGAGATGCGCTGGAATCTAAATTTGAATTAATCGAAACTAAGATGAAACAAATGCATGCCACTGTCGACATCTATCAAGCGCTTGGTGGCGGATGGAAATAAATTGGTTGATTAAAGGTTGATCCGCTATCCATACGATCAAATGGATAGCAAATTCGAAAGTCCCTCCGAAGGTTCGGAGGGACTTTTTTGTTAATCTCCTAAAATCCTGACAAGCTCTTCATTCACGTAATACACTTCCTTTCCGTCTTTTTTTGGAAACAGAATCTTTGCTTCGATCAACTCTGAGAAATATTTCGTCAAAGTCGTTCTTGAACTAACTCCCATCAATTCTCCAAGGGTCTTGGATTTGAGATAAGGTTGTGAAAAAATCAACTCATTGACCTCTTTCGAATACCACTTGATTTTTGATTTACCGTGGTCTAGCGTAGCTTCCATCTGTACAATTATTTCATGGATTAAATCTTCCGTCAGTTTGGAAGTTTTCTCCACCGCTTCCAGCATAAATAAGATCCAGGATTTCCAGTCTCCACGCTGAGTGACAGACCCAAGGTGATAGTAATAATCTTCCTTGTGGACAATGATATACTTGGATAGATATAAGACAGGAAGATCCAGCAACTCTTTATTGACCAAATAAAGCTGGTTCAGGATTCTACCTGTCCTTCCATTCCCATCTGCAAAAGGGTGAATAGCTTCAAATTGATAATGAGATATGCACATTTTCAATAGTGGATCTGTAGGAAAATCTGTGTCGTTACCGAGATATTCTGTCCAATTGTCCATTAAATCCTGAAGTAATTGCTCGCCTCTAGGTGGAGTATAAATAGTCTCACCCGAGCGAAACTCACTATTGCCCCGCTTGATAACCGTCTGCGTAGCTGGCGAGCGAAAGGCTGCATTGGTATTTTTGACCTCCTGAAAAACATCCAGAATCACCTCCTCATCTATCCGGGATTTATGGTTCATCTTGGCATATCCTTCCCACAGCGCTTCTCGATATCGCAACACTTCCTTCGTAGCAGAGTCTGCCTTTTCCTCCTGAATCAAATCTGAAACGGCCTTATATAGCTCATCTTCTGTGGTAAAAATATTCTCTATAGCCGTAGAACTTTTCGCCTCTTGTAGGGCAATTGTATTCACCAGCATAGTGGGGTTAGGCAAGCGAAGTACGCTGGCATTTACTGAAGCCAATGCCCTCGATGCAGTGACCAATTTTTTCAATACTGCGATATCTTCCTCAACTGCCTTGGAAGGAGGAAGTAGAGGCAAATCATTATACGGAAAATTCCGGTCGTAAGGCATAAGACTAAAAGCTTTTCGTGTCCAAATTTATTAAAAATATGAACACAAACCGATAAACGTGTTCATATATTTTCAAAAATTGGACATATAGCGAAAACATGTCCACCAAATGGACATCTCTTGACAATGCGTCCATATTTATAGATAAAATGGACACGTTAGCCAAACATGTCCAGCAAAAGAGGTATTCCCTACCTTATGTTCATTATATGCAGAATATTGGACACATTCGACCAGTTTCTCACCCTGTGAAATAAGCATCCAACTCAGCAAGCATGGCTGATTTATCTCTCAGATCATTAATGATTTTACCTTTTTCCAAAAGCACTATGCGATCACAGATCTCTGTCACATGAGTAAGGTCATGGCTCGAGATCAAAAAAGTAACCTGAGAGGTTTCTTTTTCCTGAAGGATCAATTTTTTCAGTCGAATCTGAGAACTAGGATCCAGGTTTTCAAAGGGCTCATCCAAAAAGACTACTTCAGGATTTCCCATGAGTGCAGCTGCGATTCCTACTTTCTTTAGATTACCCTTTGAAAGGTCACGTATGTATTTCTTCTTCCCTACAATCTCATCATTGAAGAACTCGGTGAACTTGCTCAAATGTAGCTGCAAATCAGCCTCAGAAAGGCCGTAGATTTTACGAAGCGTCTGGAAATACTCATCAGCAGTCAGATAGGACAAGAGCATGTGCTCATCCAAATATGCTCCTGTAGTTTTTTTCCAATCTTCAGTTTTACTCACATCTCTCGCATCGATTTCCACCTTTCCGGCCGTCGCACGAACGAGATCAAGCATGATTCGAAACAAGGTCGTTTTGCCCGCGCCATTGTTCCCTACTAAACCAAAGCACTCTGACTTTGGGATATCTAATTTTGGGATATCTAAGACTACAGCTTCTTTATATTGCTTTTTTATGTTAGTTACTTGTATCATAATTCTTGACGGAATGAAGATGAAATTTCATATCGGTTTTTTAAAACCCGGTTAATATTAATAGAGGATAGCTTATTGAAGAATATAATCCCTACGATTCCCACCGTGCCTAAAGCAGCAAGTCCTGCATAGAAATTGAAAAACATAGCAAAAGGTAAATAAATCACATACGGAGCAACCATCATCGGGATAATCATAAGGAATTGAGCTGCTCCTACACCTTCGTAATTGAACATTGCTCCTTTATTCAGATCCATTGGTTTTGGCTTCCAAAGAGCAAGGTAAATGATCAAATGGATCATTACTCCAGCATTAAATAGGAAGGTAGCCAAGTGAATCAACAGAAATGACCACCCGAAGTACACATAAGGAATTGACAACAAAAAGCACAGTAAGGAAATAGAAAGTAGAAGAAGATATTTTCCTCGTACTAAATTTTTAACACCATCTCTTCGGCTCAGGAAAAAGTCAAAATACCCAGAGTTCCAGCTTAAGAAAAGCTGACCATACTGGATCATAAAGATTCCGGTGATAAAGATTCCTACGAAAATAAAGATGTTCCTCATTGGTCCATCTTGGTAAGCTGGATTATCATAGAAAATGGTACCGTAAAGCAGAAAAAAAGCACTAAGCATCAGAAAGGTTCGGCTCTTTTTATGTCGGATAATTAGCTTCCATTCTAGATTTGCTAGCTCCCCTGCCATACCAAATCGGGCAAAGAACCCTACTGATTGATTCACAAATCTAGCCTCTTCCTCCTTAGCCAAATCTTCCAGGT
Organism: Algoriphagus winogradskyi; assembly: GCF_900182815.1. GTDB lineage: Bacteria > Bacteroidota > Bacteroidia > Cytophagales > Cyclobacteriaceae > Algoriphagus > Algoriphagus winogradskyi. The sequence goes on from NZ_FXUA01000003.1 coordinate 697,639, forward strand.
AAGCATTATTCAAATAGTAGGAAAATGCCATGTAGTATCCAACAAAACACAATACCAACATGATGGCCATTGGCACAAAACTACTCATAGCCAAGGTGAAGAAAGGAGCAACTAACTCTCCCAAATTAAACCACCCCATATAAGTAGATCCGCCACCCAAAAGCAAAATGACAAATACAATCACCACTCCGATCAAACTATCTTCAAATCTCTGCTTGAACCAAAGCATAAACCAATGCAAGGTCCAGCTAATAAACAGGAGAGTTCCCAGCCAGGAGACCGCACCAGCAACTCCATATTGAATTGAAATCTCGGTAAACGCAAAAGGAGTAAACAGTATCAGTGCGATAATGCTCAATGGAGAGAAAAAGGATCTCCCAAGTAGCATATGCATGATTTTCCTTTTAGAAATAGGTAAATGCAGAAGACTTTCAAGTTCTATAACAGGCAACTTCTGAAGGAAATATCGATACATGAATTCCACCAGAAAAAAGAAAATCAGGCCTGAATTCAGAACCTCAATAGGATCTTGTCCTTCGGCAAGTTCACCCAAAATCCTACTTAGAAATATCCCTGCCATCAGCAGATATCCCAAAAGCATAATTGCCAGGAAGCCAAGAAATATGGCAACCATCACGCTTTTGGCAAATGAAGTAGATCGGAAACTCTTCAGAAATTCCAATCGAATCAGTTCAAATAACATATAATCTCAAAAGTAAATTAGATTCTAAATTGATCTCAAAATATAGGTAAAAGATCACTTAATCATAGCCCCACTTTGTAATTAATCAGTTTTGAAGGGATTTAGAGACCTTCGAGGTTTTCTAAACCTCAAAGGTCACAAAGCCAAAATAAACTCCTCTACCTTAGAAAATTCCCGCCCAGCATATTTAATCAAAAACGGTTCTCTGCTAACCTCAATAGCTCCTGCCAATCCATTTATCCCAGCCTTTTCAAGTGCTTTTGAAATCCAACCAGCGAGATCCTCGGGACCAGAAATTTCAAATTTCAAATCTTGAACCTTAGATTCAATTCTCCCTTTTTCTACGCTGAAATGAAATTTCTTCCCAGGCAATAGCTGATTAATTTCACCGGAAATCACCAAATCTTCCGGCAATCCTGAGATTAGTGGCGTGCCACAGTTCAGCAACCAAAATCGGTCTGCTGTCTCCAGTGCAATCTCCAAATCATGGGTGACCACAAGAATTGATTTACCTTGAGTTTTGGCGATCTCCTGAAGCAGATGCATGATTTCATATCGATTTACCAAATCCAGATGAGCAGTCGGCTCATCCAATACCATCACCTTTCCATCTTGAGCAAGCGCGCGTGCTATCAGTGCTTTTTGCCGCTGCCCATCAGATATTTCAGAAATTCGGTCTTCTTGCAAATATTCAATTTTCGTTGCAGAAAGCGCCTGCTGAACTGCTACTCGGTCTCTATCTTCCAGTTTCCCCGTCCAACCTGTATGTGGAATTCGACCCATCGCCACCAATTGTCCAACTGTCATGTTAGCAGGTAAAAAAGGCTCGGTCAACACCACTGAAAGCTGCTTGGCTAAGTCTTCGTTTGAATATGTAGAAATAGGCTTCTCATTCAACAAAACTTCTCCTTCGAAGGGCTTCAACTGTCCCAAAATGGCCTTTACCAAAGTTGATTTCCCTACGCCATTCGGACCAAGTAAACAAGTCATTTCACCTGAAAAAAGCTCAAAACTCAATTCATGAAGGATCTCCCTTTGAACTTTACCTTTGGTATAACCCAAGCTTAATTTTTTCCCGATTATTGATGCTTTTCTCATGGCTTAAAATTCCTTGCTGAAGTTTTTGCGAAGCACCAAACTGATCACTATCGGGGCTCCTACAAGCGATGTAACCGCATTAATCGGCAAAGTCTGAGCAGATCCTGGCAACTGCCCAACGGCATCACATAAGAGCAATAAACTCCCTCCTATCAAGGCTGAAGCTGGAAAAAGAAATCTGTGGTCTGAGGTTTTCCACACCATCCTTGCCAAATGCGGCACTGCAATCCCTATAAAAGCTATCGGACCGCAAAATGCAGTGACACTTCCTGCCAATAATCCTGTACTGAGAATCATCAGCCATCGCAATCGGTCAGGATTAATCCCCATGCTTTTTGCGTAGCTCTCACCTAGGAGCATTCCATTGTAGGACTTGATCGAGGCTATCACTGGAATGATTCCTATAAAAATCACCAACCCTAGAATCCAAACTTGATCCCAAACCAAACCTCCTAAACTCCCCATGGACCACATCGTGAAAAGCTTCAAAGCCTCTGCGCCTGAGAAATAAGAAAGAACAGAAATAATAGCCGATACCGCAGAGCCAAACATCAATCCTACGATCAATAGGGTCATGCTATCTTTCACTTTCCACGCTACTAAACTTACAGTAAGTAAGACCAAACTTGCACCTAATGTACCTGCAATCGCAATTGCCCAAGGATTAATAGCTCCACCAAATGTTGATAATCCAAACGCTGAGCCTGCCAACATTAAGATAGCAACTCCCAAACCAGCACCAGAGCTAATCCCCAACACAAAGGGCCCTGCAAGTGGGTTTCTAAAAAATGTCTGCATTTGAAGCCCACTTATGCTTAGTCCTATTCCAGCTAATATTGCTACTAGAGCTTTTGGCAGTCTATAGTTCACTATAATCTGCTCCCTGGATGCCTTAGTCCAATCTCCAGTAAAAATCCCTGACAGAATTTCGTTCGGAGAAATAGACACAGATCCCAAACTGACATTGAGCAGAAAACTCAAAATCAGTAGAATTAGGGCAGCCGAGAGAAGAAGAAATGGACTATTTTTTTGCATCGAGTTGTTGATAAAAATACAACTCATACGCTGGAAGTAAGTTCGGATGAAGAATTTTGATCAAATCTTTTAGAATCAAATCCGGGCGCATGTAGCCCAACTCAAAATATTCCAGCCCGCCAGCTCTACCTCTTTTTTGCGTATAAGAAAATACATTTCCGGATTTAAAAGCCCTAAAAGCCTTGTACCGTGGCTCAGCATTCCCCATTGTTTCCAAATCTGAAAAATCAGCAGACCCAATCCAGAAATCAGCCTCCAATGCATTTTCGAGCACAAATTCATAATTCAATTGTGCACTGCCAGTTCCTTTTTGATCTGAGAAAATATAGTTTCCACCAGCATTTTGGAGAATCTTCGCACCCCAGCTTTCACTTCCTGGAGCATACCAAATATCCTGATAAAGTACTCCGCTGAGAACAGTTGGCCGAAGTGAATCGATGATTGAATCACTCAATTTCTCAGCCTCTAAATAGTCTTTTTCTACCTCTTCAAAAACAGCTTTGGCTTCCTCATATTTCCCTAAAAGCACCCCTGTAAACTTGATCCACTCCGCCCTTCCAAGCGGATGTTGCTCCACATACTCACCGTTGATTATCGCAGGAATCTCAGCTTGCGCCAGCAAATCCAGGTATTTCAAATCATCTCCCAGCGTAGAAATCATGATCCAATCAGGTGCCAAATCAATGACCATTTCAGTATTTGCAGAGGGACCCGATCCTAAATCCTCCACCCTTCCAGCATCAATTTGTCGCCAGGTATTTTCTGAAGAAATCAAATTTAGATTGGGAAAAGCAATCAACTTTTCTGTGCTCTTCAGCATATCCAAATGTGGAATATGAGTGGTCGAAGTCAGGATGATTTTTTCCACTGGAAGCTGGATAATTGCATCGAAATTTCCGGCTGGTTTTTCAGCATTTTCTTCCAATACCAAATAGGTAAAGATCTTATCCGCACCTGACCATGCCTGAGTAACTTCCAACTCCCAAAAATTATTTCCTCGGGAAATTGTAAATCCTGAAGCATAGGTTAAGTCTAATTTTTCCAGTTCCGTATTCCCCTCTTCTTTATTTGTATTACACGCTGTAAAAGAATAGGTTACACTTATAAAAACTAGCCTAATAAAGAGCCCAAATAGTTGATTTTTCACAGAAATAATTGGAGATATTAAAGCCCAAAATAAGCTCGGGTTTTCGCCACTTCCAAAATTTCTCAACAAACAGATTTTTTTTCTACGCTTTCCCAATCTACTTTTGCGGTCGAAATAGGTTCCCAATCTCGCATCTGAGCTCTTGGGATTAAAAGGGAATTTGGTGTAAAACCAAAGCTGTCCCCGCAACTGTAAGCCTAGCGGATTTTTCCGCAAATGATTTGTCAACAATGCCATTGTTCCGAAACCAATTCGGGATGAGAAGGCGGCAAATTCGGTGAGCCAGGAGACCTGCCCATTTCTGTTGATTCTGTGCTTTCGGAGGAAAAGCAATGAAGAAAGTACCAGAACCGATTTTTCGGTTTCGATCCCTTCTTCCCATTTCTCTCTAAGCCCGAATCGAATTTATAACTAATTCGATCAGGGATGTTTTTGCTTGTTTGGGCATTTTCTTTTGTGGCTTCTAGCCCGATTCAGGACACGGTAAAATTGGCCGAAGTGGAAGTCTATGCTCCTGCTCTAGATAGATTTGCCCAAGGCCAAAAAGTAATCAGCTGGACTAAAAAGGACTTGGAAAACTACCAGGGTCGCTCTCTTGGCGACCTCCTTCAGGAGCAATCTCCGGTTTTTGTCAGACAATACGGGGCTGGAATGATTGCATCTCCTTCATTCCGAGGCACCTCAGCTGGTCACACAGCTGTTTTTTGGAATGGCTTGCCGATCAACAGCCCTTCACTTGGGCAAAGTGATTTATCAATTTTACCTGTGACGGCCATCGATCAGATAAGTCTTCAGTTTGGAAATGCTGGAGCACTTTTCGGGAATGAAGCTATTGGTGGTTCTGTACATTTAAGCACTTCTACTGATTTTGGAAAAGGCTTTCAAGCTGGCATTTCTCAGCAGTTCGGAAGCTTTGGATTGTTTAATACCTCAGCCTTTGCAGGATTTTCCTCGAAAAATTTCAGCAGTAAAATCAAGGTTTATCGCGAATTCTCCAAGAACAATTTCCCTTACAATGACCTGGGACAAATCGGAACGCCAGAAGTAAAAGAAGATCATGCACAGTTTGAACAGATCGGAATAGTACAGGATTTGGTTTGGAATCTGAACGCAAACAACCAAGTTAAAACTGCATTTTGGTGGAATAAAACCAATCGGGAAGTTCAGCCGGTCATGGGATCAAACACCAATGATGAACAGGAAGATCAGGCTTTTCGGGCAGCGATTGACTTCTTTCATTTTGAAGAAAAGTCAGTTTGGAATCTAAAAACAGGCTTCGTGAAGAACGAGCAACTTTTCAATGCCAGTCAAAATAACAGCACACAATACTTTCTAGCGGGAGATTGGGATCAGAAAATTTCTGACAAATGGACTTCAAAACTTGGGGCTAGATACACGCTGACCAAAGGAGATCTAAGCACGTATCAAGCCGATGATGAACGCATCGAATTGTATCAAAGCACGAAATTTTCAGCCACAGATAACTTTTCCTTTGCGCTTAACCTTCGCCAATTAGTTTATTCAGGGACTTTCGCCCCCTTCACTCCAAACTTGGGAATGGACTGGAAATTTTGGAATACAAATACTCAGGCTTTGCAACTGAAAACTTCCCTAGGGAAAGGCTTCAAAGTTCCTACGCTCAATGATCGCTTTTGGAATCCCGGAGGTAACCCAGATCTGCTTCCAGAGGAAAGTTTAAGCGGAGAAATCGGCTTGACCTGGAATAAAAAGGGAAATCTAAATTGGACTCAAAGTCTGACTTACTACAAAATGTCCGTAGACAACTGGATCATTTGGCTGCCTAAAGGAAGTGTCTGGACTCCTGAAAACATCAAAAAAGTCAGCAACCAAGGCCTGGAATACCAAGGGAGTTTAGATGGAGCAATTGGAACTTGGAATTGGGAACTGACCACATCATACACCTACTCCAAAGCTGTAACTACCAAAGGAACAGATGAGAATGACCAGTCAGTAGGAAAGCAGTTGCCTTATACGCCACAGCATCAGGCAAACGCAAAAGTGCAAATAAAGAAATCCGGTTTCACCAGCTTCATAGCCACAAACTTCGTCGGAGAAAGATCGGTCACAGCCGACAACCCTCGCTTGATGCCCTCCTTTCAGCTTTTCAACTTCGGGTTGGGCTACGACCAACTTACTGTGGGCAAGCTTCAGGTTCCTTTAAGTTTTCAAATCAACAATATGCTAGACACTGACTACCAAGTGCTTTACCTAAGAGCAATGCCTGGAAGATCTTATCAATTTAACTTATCCATTCTATTATGAAATCGAGCCTGCCTAAATGAGGCAGACAGGCATGACACAGTGAGCAAATACTGCTGAATATCAACCATGCGAGATTCTCCCGATGGAACATCGGGACAGGCTATCTGACCATTAAAAAACAAATTATAATCATATGAAACTAAACCAACTATTTTGGGCTGCCGCCCTTGTAACAGTATCCTTTGCATGTTCCGACAGCGGAGATGAAAAACCTTTAGGCAAATACGACAATGGTATTTTGATTATGAACGAAGGGAATTTTGGAACTAATGATGGTGAAGTCTACCATCTAAACCCAACTACTGAAGAGCTTCTTCCAAATATTTTTGAAGCAGAAAACCTTCGACCATTCGCAGGTTTGTTGGAAGATATGATCCTTGAAGGTGATAGATTGTACTTAGTTGCAAATACCGGCAAGGTAGAAATCGTTAATCCAGCAGACTTCAAGAGTTTGGGTGCTGTGGCATCTGAATTGGATCAGCCTAGGTCTTTGGCAGTGAACGGCACCAAGCTTTTCATCAGTGATTATGGACCTTATGACGACAACTATGGCACTCCAGATTCTTATGTTGCTGTGGTAAATGGTCTTGACGGGGGTGTTGTTTCAAAGAAAATTGAGGTTTCGAACAAACCAGAAGCTCTCTTTTCTTATGGTAATTACATCATAGTCGCTGGCTCTGAAGAAAACAAAATCGAAATCATAGACGCAGCTCAAGAAACTGTTGTTACAACACTTGACCTTGAGGCTTCTCCGAAGCAATTTCATGCGGAAGGCAATGTGCTTTGGGTATATTCAATAACTTCTGATGATGTGGTTTTCTATACAGTGAATTTGAATAGCTTGACTTTAGGAAACACCTATACAATTCCTTTGGCAGATGCTACAAGTAGAATTGCATTTGACGGAGATGATGAGATGTATGTTTTGACTAGTACAGGATGGCCTGATTACAATGATGCAGTAATTAATATTGACATCGAAGGAAGTAACGCTACTGCCACTGAATTGATGACTGGTTCAGGATTTTACGGCATAGGATATGACCACAACTCAGATCAAATCTATGTTGCCAACTCGAATGGCTTCCAAGGTAACGGAACTGTAACTGTACTTTCTGAAACTGGTTCTGTGGTCCGAAGCTTCGAAGTAGGAAGAGGACCTTCTGGGTTCTTGGTTTATTAAAATTAAAAAATTGGAAGATTCCAGAATTGGAAAATTAACTACCCTTAATGTTAATCAAATAACTCCGATGATTCATAGTTAAAAGCCGTTGAGAATGATTTCTCAGCGGCTTTTCTACATTTATAGGCTATCTGTCAAATTTCTAATCCATAAAAGAACGTCTTTTTGTGGATTACACTCCATAAAAAGACGGCTTTTTATAGATTATACTCCATAAAAGTCTATATTTGAAAATGAAATTTAATAGAATTCATTTTCATAACCTTTCTGTACACTTAGAAAACAGGAAAGTAATATTGCTTATTGGCCCACGCCAAGTTGGGAAAACTACGCTTATCAATGATTTGCTAATAGGAAAAGAATATCTATTTCTAGATGGAGACGACCCAACGACCCGAAGGCTGCTGGACACACCAAATACTATGCAGCTCAAATCAATCATCGGGGACTATAAATATGTATTCATCGACGAAGCTCAGCGTATCCAGAATATAGGTATTACAGCAAAAATAATTCATGATCAAATTCCAGATTTGCGACTAATACTGAGCGGCTCATCCTCATTTGAGCTCTCAGGCTTAACCCAAGAACCACTTACCGGTAGAAAAATAACATTTCACCTCTACCCCATCAGCTGGAAGGAATTCGAACAAACCATAGGATATGTTGCTGCAGAACAGGATTTGACTAACCGGCTTGTTTATGGATTTTATCCAGAAATTATCACAAATGTAAGTGAGCAAGAAACGCTTTTATATGAACTCACAGAAAGCTATCTATATAAAGATGTGCTTGCACTAGGAGTCATAAAAAAGCAAGATGTAATATTTCGTCTCTTACAACTTTTAGCTTTTCAGATGGGCAGTGAAGTTTCTTACAATGAACTTTCCAGATCTCTTCAAGTCGATGTCAAAACTGTCATTAGTTATATTGATTTACTCGAACAAGCCTATGTAATCTATCGACTAGGAACGTTCAGCAGAAATCTAAGGAAGGAAATTAAGATGAATAAGAAAATCTATTTCTACGATAATGGCGTGCGCAATGCACTGATCAAAAACTTACAGCCACTTGCCTTAAGAAACGATATTGGAGCGCTTTGGGAAAACTTCCTGATGGCCGAAAGACTGAAATTTCTAGAATATTCAGGCACAAGAGTCAACAGCTATTTTTGGAGAACAAAAAATCATCAGGAACTGGATTACCTAGAAGAAAAAGACGGGAAATTGAATGCGTATGAATTCAAATGGAATCCTGACGCGAAGTATTCAGTCCCTTCCGCCTTCAAAGAAGCTTATACGGCAGAATACAAATTAGTAAACAGAGAAAACTTCAGAGAATTTATCTTATAAATCTAAATCACTTCTCCCTCACGACTCCCTTAAGGTCTTCCAGAGGAAATTCCAATTCAGTGTATCCAAGAACATAAGGGCCGATTTCATAAGGGATGTATGTCAGGTGGAGTTTATCGTTTTCATAGCCAATCGCATTGGGTAGAAAGAAACCCGTCTCAGGCAGGAAGAATCGGCCATCATCTTTAAGTTCAACTCCTTCCTCCACTTCATGATACTGTCGAAAAGCTTGTTCCGCCAATTCCAGCATTTTGGTGTTATCCAAAACCACTCGGTCAATGCTTAGATATTCACCCGAAGTTTTGTCAAAGTTCATATAATAAACACTTGAGTTAGGATGTGCTCCTCCTGAAAAATTATATTCAGAAAATTTAAAACTCAGCGTGCTGTCTGATTCATAACTCTTCTCTACATTCACTTCAATAGCCCAACCTCCTGGAGCATCCGGAAAATCTGATTTAAATTCCTCGTAAGAATTCAAATATTCCTTGGCTGCAGAATCTAGATTATTGTAAGTTTTATCCTGTTGAAAGTATACCAATAATTGCTGACTTACTTCCTGATTAATTGAAGATGCTGCCGCCCCATTTTCAGCGACTGGCCACGTCATTTCAACCTTGGCACAATTGTCATCTATGCATCTTTCAGATGTAAAGGTTTTGGTACTGAAGTTTAGCTGCTCTACAATTTGCTCCTCAACTCTCGTTGGTTTGCTACAGGCTACACATAAGAATGCTACTATAATTACTAGATATTTCATTTATCTTTTTTCATTGAATTGGAAAAAAGTAGTGATCAAATCCCTCGCCAAAGACAAAGGACTGAGTTCACCATTTTCTACTCGAGCACGATTTTGCAGAAGCAATTCCTGCACTTGCTCGTGCTCCATGAAGAATTTCCCTAATAAAAACTGTAAATTTTCATCCAACCAATTTAACCTCTGAGAAGCACGGTTTGATTCCCAAAATCCTGATAGCTGCATTTGGTCAGCATACTTTTGAATTGTTTCCCAAATATCACTCAATCCTTCCTTCGTCTGCGAAGAAGCGGTCATCACGGGAGTTGACCAGTTATTTTCTCCTAATGGAAAAAGATGAAGGGCATTTTCATAGGATGATTTTGCCTTCTTGGCACTGCTAAGATTTTCTCCATCAGCCTTGTGGATCACTACCCCATCAGCCATCTCCATTATGCCTTTTTTGATCCCCTGTAGCTCATCTCCAGCACCTGCTAGCATGAGCAAAAGAAAGAAATCCACCATGCTTTTTACAGCAGTTTCTGATTGCCCTACACCCACTGTCTCAATCAAAATCACATCAAAACCTGCTGCTTCACAGAGCAACATGGCTTCTCTGGTTTTTGAACTCACTCCACCTAAAGTTGTGCCTGTAGGACTAGGCCGAATGAAGGCCCGTTTATCTCCGGCCAACTTTTCCATTCGGGTTTTATCTCCAAGAATGCTCCCCTTACTTTTTTGACTGGAAGGGTCCACTGCCAAAACTGCTACTGATTTTCCAGAATCAACAAGGAGCTGTCCAAAGGCTTCTATAAAGGTGCTTTTCCCTACACCTGGAACTCCAGTGATTCCTATTCTAATGGACTTCCCTGTACAAGGCAAAATCTCCTGAACTAGGTCGGAAGCGAGTTTGAGGTCTGTTTCCAGTAAACTTTCTGCCAAGGTAATGGCCTGGCTGAGTTTCGTTCTATCGCCAGAAAGAACGCCTTCTTTATATTCCTGTAGCGTGAAGCGTTTTCTCATTTTGGATAACCATTGGTAAAACTAACATCGCCCATTGGGCTTTTTTGGTAGGTAGCGATCACGTAAGGTTGCATAGCTTCCATGAAATATGGTTCAGTTGGGGAAAGTTTGATTTCCTGATCAATCTCATCTTTGAAAAAGAAAACCACTGTCCTGCCATATTTGGTGTGAGGCATTGCATCCCCATATTCACGCATCCAATCTTTAGAACTATCCAATGCTTTAATCGCATATATCCGTACCACCGGCCCGGTATTATTCTCATTTCTAAAGCTTGACAATTCTTTGTACTTCCCATCGAATCGCTCCATTCCAGGCTGAGAAAGAGAATCCAAGGATATATAAACAACAAGTCCGGCCATGGTTAGGGCGATAATCCAGAAAATGATTTTAGAGCTTTTCAAAAACTAGTGCGGTTATAAAGATTAGGCCTTAATTTAGCCGAAAATTCCGAGAATGACTTTCGAGTACCTCAAAGCACTTCACATCATTTTTGTAGTCACCTGGTTTGCAGGGCTATTTTATATCGTTCGATTATTCATCTATCAGACTGAAGCGATGGAACGCCCTGAAGCGGAGCGAAATATTCTCAAACCTCAGCTGGACTTAATGGCTTCCCGTCTCTGGTATATCATTACCTGGCCATCCGCAGTTCTTACCTTGATCTTTGGCACCCTGGTTTTGACACACCGAATGGAGTTTTTGCAGCTGCCTTTTATGCACGCCAAACTCGGTTTTGTATTCCTACTCTACTGCTATCATGGCTGGTGCCACAAACTCTTCAAAGAACTGCAAGCTGGACGAACTAGATGGACCTCCACTCAGTTAAGAATTTGGAATGAGGCGTCCACCTTGCTACTCTTTGCGATTGTGTTTTTAATTGTGTTGAAAAGCACACTTAGCATGGTATGGGGTTTAGCTGGATTAATCACCCTAGGAGTAACGCTGATGCTAGCTATCAGACTTTACAAAAAATTTAGAAATAAAGCTTAACCATTATGCATACTAAGTTTTCGATACTTTCGATTCTTCTGATTTCACTCCTATTTTCTCAGTGCAAACCTGCTGCAGAAAACAACACACCACTTCCAAAGCTAGGGAATTGGCATGTGGATGAAAAAACAGTGGACGGAAAGGTTGTTCAGGATACTGTTTATCATACCATCGCTGATTTTTCTTTCACAAATCAAGATGGAGAAACAGTAAACAATGAATCAGTAAAGGGAAAGGTATATGTAGCTGATTTCTTTTTCACTACTTGCCCTACTATCTGTCCTATCATGAAAAAGGAAATGATACGTGTGTATGAAAAATTTGGAGACAATCCCAACTTCAAAATCCTAAGTCACACGATTGACCCTACACATGACACGGAAGAAGTATTAAAGGATTATGCTCAAAAACTGGGGATAGAAAACGCTACGACTTGGAATTTCTTAACAGGAGAAGCGGAGAAAATCTACGAATTGGGACAAACTAGCTACATCACCACTGCTCAAGAAGATCAAAATGAAGCAGGGGGATTTCTTCACTCAGGTGCTTTTATTTTAGTGGATCAAAAGGGTCACATTAGGGGTGCTTATGATGGTACTAAAGCTGATCAAGTTGAACGCTTGATGCAGGATATTCCAAAAATTTTGGAAGAATGAAAAAATACCTGATCATTCTTCTTTTTGCGGTAGCATGCAGCCCGAAAAATTCAACCGAGGAAAATACCCTTTCTCAGATAGAAGATCCTGAGGTGATGAAATATGCTGTGGAAGGCAAAACTATCTATGAAAATCACTGTGGAAACTGCCATCAAAACGACGGTTTGGGACTAGGAAATTTAATTCCCCCATTGAGAGACGCAGACTATTTTCAGGAAAGTGTCCATCGCTCAATTTGGATCATGAAATATGGACAAGAAGGCGAGATCGTAGTAAATGATCAGGTGTATAATCAGCCAATGCCCGCAAGTCCAAAACTCACGCCTTTGGAAATCTCCCAGATTAGCACATACCTATATAATATCTGGGGGATGAGTGAAGGTAAAATCACCTCCAAACAGGTTGAAAAATATCTTCAGGAAAAACCAGTGTTTTGACTATTTAAGCAATTCGTCTGCCTTGGCTAATGCTTCTTTCATTTCCACATTAACTTCGGTTACAAGTTCCATTTGCGCTTCAAGGTATTTCTTAATCTCTTCGGGTGACTGATCTCCATCCTTAGGCTCATATTGACGCATCCATATAAACATTGCTTCGTGCGCATGATTTAGATCGTAGGCAAGTGCTTTATATTCCTGGATTCGGGAGGAATCTTCAGAGCTTTCGCTTTCTAATTCTTCCACCTTTTCCAAGGCTTTTCTCTCAAGAGATTTAAGCTGACCCATTTTTGGCATCACCTCGTCATGCACTGCAATTACTTCTTCTCGTAAGAGCTCATTCTCACTTGGCCCCTTTGGGCCACAGGCATTAATCACAAAAAATGAGGATAAAATCAAAAATAGAATAGTTCGCTTCATAATTGCCAGATTATTGTGCCGCAAAGTTACTATTTAATCTATAAATAGTAGTATAAACATAGATGTTTATAGAAGGTGATTTATTCGGCGATTGCTATTATTTTTAGGTGCTCTAAAACAGGAACACTATGAAACCATTTTGCTTTGCCGATGGGCAAATTATATCTTCAGAAAAAGCCACTATGCACCCGATGGACTTAGGTCTTATCCGGGGATATGGAATTTTTGATTTTTTTAGAACAGTTAATTTCAAACCACTTTTCCTAGAAAGCTACCTCGATAGATTTTTGGCTTCAGCTGATAAAACCTTTCTACCCATGGATTATTCCCGTGCAGAATTGAAAGCCATAATCCATGAATTAGTTGAGAAAAACAATCTAAAAGAAGGAGGAATTCGAATGGTGTTAAGTGGTGGAGTTTCACCAAATCACTTTTCCCCCGCCAAAGGAAAGCTATTTATTTTTGCAGAATCATTGATTTTCCCAGCTCAGGAGAAATATGAAAAGGGCATCAAATTACTCTCGCTAGAGTATGTACGCCCGATCGCAGAAATCAAGACAACCAATTACGCATACCCCGTTTGGGACAGTATGAGATGGAAAGAAGCAGGAGCTGAAGATGTACTCTATCACCTAAATGGCAACCTGAGCGAGAGTTCCAGAAGCAATTTCTTCATCGTAAAAGATGGAGTAATCAGTACTCCAGACTCCCATGTGTTGATGGGAATTACCCGGAAAAACGTCATCGACCTAGCTGGTGAAGTGCAAATCAGGCCTATCAGCATGCAGGAAGCACTGAATGCTGATGAAGCTTTTATAACCAGCACCACCAAAGTACTACTGCCAGTAACCCAGATTGATGAGCACGAAATTGGCACTGGTAAACCTGGGTCTGTTTCTCTTGGTTTGCTGGAAAAATTCCGAGACTTGGAAAAAGAGCTTTGTTATTAATTTAAAAGCAAAAGGTTTGAAGGTTCGAAAATGATCAAAAGCCTTTTCATTTTACAAGCGTAGCATTTTTCATAATGTACATGAGCTTTTCAGGATCCTTGCTATTTAAAGTCAGCGTACCACGCACTCTTACTCTATTCGACGTGTATTTGATAGGCGAAGCCATATCCACTTCCATTACAGTCTCAGGACCTCCAGAACCGCAAAAGAAGCATTCAGCTAGTGGTAAGCTTGAAAGAATAATATGCTCAGGTTTGAACATCCCTTCAAATGGAATGATATAGCCGTCAGCCTCCACTACCTTGCCCTCCATCTTGGTGATATTTTCTGAAAAAACAGGAACATATAATTCCCCATATTCATCTTCAGAGATTTTATACGTTACCTCTGTAAGGTTTTTCCAAACATTCGTGCTTTGAGCCACAAGGGAAACTTGTCCCAAAATCATCACTGTAACTGCCAGAAGGGCTATTTTTATCGTTCTCATATATTCGGGTTTTAAATCAGGCGCTAGTTAAGCCTTTGTTAATTGCTTTGCAATACTTGTTTGATAAGCTGCGAATGCTGGTATAATAGAGGCCAAAACTCCTACCGTTAACGCATAAACTACTATCCAAAGTTCTTGTTTTAGGAAAATCCATGGCTGAAGAGACCCAACTACGCCTTGTTCATTTTGAGAAATAATTACAGACAGAAAAGTATGACCAAGTAAAATTCCGAAAATTGCACCCATAAAGGTTAGCATAATTCCTTCCAGAAAAATCAGGAGTAAAAGCTGCCCTCTGGAAGCACCAATTGCTCTTAAAATCGCCAGATCGTATTTTCTCTCCTTCAATGAATTGTAAAGCGCAATGAAAATCCCTAGTCCGGATATCCCGATTATAACTACCGCCAGGCCCTGCAACAAAGTAATTCCAACACCCAGCAATTCGAATAGTCTAGACATCTCAAATGATGGAGAAGCTGCTTGCATTGAAGTTCCCGAATTAATCAATCGCGGGAGCTGAATGGCGGCCATTGGGTTTCTATATTGAATCAAAAGCGTGGTCAATTCTCTGGATTCGGTAGTTTTTGGAAAACCTTTGATCGCTACATCCTCCTGAAGATTTAATACCTGATGTTCTTCGTGTGTAGCGGTAGAGTCAGAAGGCTCTGTGCCCCCTTCATCATGGGTATACCAAATGGACTCCACACTCGTCAGAATCAATCGGTCGAGCACATTGCCTTTTCGCTCTAATACGCCTACAACTTTAAAATTATTCGCATCATGCTCATGGCTTCCTACACTGATACCATGACTCCCCAAAAACTCGTCCCCTACTTTAAAGCCAGACCTCTCTGCAACTTCTGCGCCCAAGACTACCTCAAAGGGTTTTTGCCAAAGCGATCCATCATCAGCAAGGCTAGCCTCATAGAGAGCCGGGTAATCATGATTGGTGCCAACTATCCGAAAACCCTGATAATTATCCCCCAAAGCCATTGGGATGATGTTTTTCACCAAACGATTTCTGGAAAGCTTTTGAGCTTCATCCATCGGAATATTTCCTGTGGGAAAATCTATGTGATAAACCCCAGCTAAAATTAATTGAAGCGGACTGCCTTTTGCTCCGACGACCAAGTCAATTCCGGCTGCATCCTGATTCATCTTCTTCTCAAACTGGTCCTGAATAAGAAGCAACACTGTGATAATAGCCAGTCCAAGTGCAAGCAAAAAAACATTTAAACTCGTGGAGAGCGGCCTAAACGTCAAATATTTCCAACTTAGTTTAAATAAATTCATGCTGATTTTACTTCTACAAAATTTGCAATATGTGATTTCACACGTTGATCATGCGTGACAATAATCAAAGCAGCACCAATTTTAGCCGCCTGAGTTTTAAGAAGCTTAATAACATTCTCCGCATTTTGATCATCCAAACTTGAAGTAGGCTCATCGGCCAAGATTAATTTCGGCTTATTTGCTAGCGCTCTAGCAATAGAAACTCGCTGAGCTTCCCCTTCACTCAATGTTAATACTGAAGATTTAGCTTTTGCAGCCAGTTCCAATTCCCCGAGTAATTCCTCAATATTTTGTCCCTCTTTTTTACTGAAAAAATGAGCCATCTGAAGATTCTCTTTCACATTTAGTGCAGCCAAAAGATGTGGTTTTTGAAAAACAATTCCGATTTCTTTTCCTCTGAACAAATCCAACTCTTGCCCATTCAAAGTGGCTAAATTCTTACCAGACAATAGTATTTCACCTGTTTCCGGCTTGAGTAATCCAGCAAGTAAGTTCAACAGGGTTGTTTTGCCAGAACCAGATTTACCTAGCACCAAAAGACTTTCGCCCGCCTCCAAAGCTATATCCGGGAAAATCATTTTTTGTTGGCCGAGATGGGTGTATTCTATCTTTTTTGATTCAAAAAGCATAATTAACTAACGGGGATTTCTACTTTGAAGGTTGTGCCCTGTTTGGTATCACTAGCAAAGCTAATCTGCCCCTTCAGCACATCGATACATTTTTTCACGATTGAAAGCCCCAATCCTGAGCCCTCTACAATTCCTACATTCTTTGCTCTGAAAAAACGCTCAAAAAGCTGTCCTTGCTCAGCCTCTGGAATACCAATCCCCTTATCTTCAATCGTTCCTACTAATTTTTTACCCTCATATTCCAATTTAAAAATAACTTCCTGGCCATCCTTGGAATATTTCACGCTATTGGATAAAAGGTTTTCGAATATCTGATATAAAAGCTCACTATCCGAAGTGATTACTTTGGGAAGGTTGACCAGTTCAGTTTTAATTTTCACATCGTTTTCTTTGCTTGCGCTGACGGTATCCAAAACTTCTTTCACAAAAGCACCTAGGAACATCTTTTTGGGTTTGAATTCGATTTTATCCGCATCTGCTTTTCCAAAAAACAAAACGCTGGTCAGCAGATTGTTCAATGCTCTCACTGAATTTTCAATTTTGAAAGCATGCTTAGTAATCTTAGGCTTGAATGGGTGATCTTTCTCAGCATACAGCTGAAGCAATTGCGCGGAGCTTAAAATCGATGTAAGTGGAGTTTTGAACCCATGAGAAACGTTAAGTACTATTCTAGATTTTAATTCATTGATTTCACGCTCCTTTTCCAATGCCTTCATCAACTCCTTATTGGCATTATAAAGCTCAATAGTACGTTGTTTTACTTTTTCTTCCAGCTCATTATTGAGCTTTTGAAGTTCTTTTTCCTTCCGGTCCTTATAGATCGCCAGTTCAATCACCATGTTTAACTCACGAATATTAAACGGCTTGATCACATAGGCACTAGGATTAGTACCTACCACCTTATTAAGTGTCTCAGCATCAGAGCTCGCACTTAAATAAACTACCGGAACATCATAGATCTCGTTGATTATTTCGGTGGTTTTTATTCCATCCAACTCTCCCGCGAGATTGATATCCATCATCACCATGTCGGCATGGTTTTCAGCTAAAATATCAAGAGCTTTTTCTCCAGAATCCGCTATTCCAAGTATTTCGTGTCTGTTTTTCTCTAAGGCTCGCTGAAGTAAAAGTGCTGAAACAGGATCGTCTTCAACGATGAGAATTTTGAGGCTAAACATAGATGATGTTGGATGTGATAAATCTATTTGGAACCGAAAATATAAAAAATATATGTCTACCTAGTGGAAATAGAATAAATGCTGCATAAAAGCGCCTTATCTGCTCCATTACTTTATAAAATTCCCTTGAAAAAGAGAACAGACCTGTGACTTGTTGCTTTGCTATGGATATAATCTGTCGTGATTCTTAAAGAATCACCGAATTCCCAGCATATTGTCATCCTTTTCTTTTGTGGGTGGTGGGTTTATTATATTTTTGTGCCAAACTATAGAAATCGCATCATGAGTGTACTAGTAAATAAAAATTCCAAGGTGATCGTACAAGGATTCACCGGGTCTGAGGGTTCTTTTCACGCACAGCAAATGATCGAATACGGTACAAACGTAGTCGGCGGTGTTACTCCTGGTAAAGGAGGCTCGACTCATTTGGAAAAGCCTGTTTTCAACTCTGTAGAAGAAGCTGTTCAAAAAACTGGTGCAGATACTTCAATCATCTTCGTACCACCGGCTTTTGCTGCTGATGCGATCATGGAAGCTGCAGATGCAGGCATCAAAGTAATCATCGCTATCACCGAAGGAATTCCTGTAGCTGATATGATGAAAGCTAAGCCTTATATCCTTGAAAGGGGTGCAACCCTTATCGGTCCTAACTGCCCAGGTGTAATCACTCCAGGAGAAGCAAAAGTTGGTATCATGCCAGGGTTTGTCTTCAAATCAGGAAGAATAGGTATCGTATCCAAATCCGGAACCTTGACTTATGAAGCAGCTGACCAAGTGGCAAAGGCTGGCCTAGGAGTATCTACTGCCATCGGTATCGGTGGAGATCCTATCATCGGAACTTCTACTAAACAAGCTGTACAATTGCTAATGGAAGATCCTGAGACTGACGCGATCGTAATGATCGGTGAAATCGGAGGAAACTACGAAGCTGAAGCTGCGAAGTGGATCAAAGAAAATGGCAACAAGAAGCCTGTAGTAGGATTCATCGCTGGCCAAACTGCTCCTGCTGGACGTAGAATGGGTCACGCTGGTGCGATCATCGGTGGAGCTGACGATACTGCTGCTGCCAAAATGAGAATCATGAGAGAAAATGGAATTCACGTTGTAGATTCTCCGGCTGAGATCGGAGCTACTATCGCTCAGGTTTTGGGTGTGAATGCTTAACTATTTGTTGGGTGCCTGCCCGCCATGGCGGGTCGGGTGACGGATGCCCGATGCTTAAAAAAACCGCTTCGATTTAGTTCGGGGCGGTTTTTTGTTTTTTAGTAGCTAGATGTAAGACTCAAGTATCAAGACTGGAAATCTTGAAATCAATGTTCATTTTCAGATCCTTGACGCAGTCAAATTTTCATAACGTGAGATTATCGCCAAATTACACCCAACAATCCTAACTCAAATTGCACGTCAATATTTCCCAATTTTCAAATCTTCCAATTTTTCAATCTTCAATTCCTTACCTTTGCCGCTTCAATTCCGATACTTATGATTTCAGTAGATAATGTCGCCGTCATTCACAGCGGTTCCACTCTTTTCAGTAATGTTTCTTTTGCCATCAACGAAACCGACAAAATCGCCTTAATGGGTAAAAACGGAGCGGGTAAATCCACGCTCTTGAAGATCATTGCAGGGCAGACCAAACCGAGTTTAGGCTCCGTTTCTGCTCCGAAAGACTTTGTGGTGGCTTATTTACCTCAGCACTTGCTGACTTCAGATGATTGCTCGGTGATGGAAGAAACTTCCAAAGCTTTCGCAAGCTACCTGAACATGAAGACGGAGATCGAGCGAATCAATGAGGAATTGACTGTAAGAACTGACTACGAATCCGATGAATATTACAAGCTAATAGAGCAGGTTTCTGAATTGAGTGAGAAATTCTACGCCATCGAGGAAGTGAATTATGAGGCGGAAGTAGAAAAAGTATTGATTGGATTAGGTTTCGAGAGAGCTGACTTGACTCGTTCGACTTCAGAATTTTCCGGAGGTTGGAGAATGCGAATTGAGTTGGCAAAAATACTATTGCAAAAGCCAGATTTGATTCTCCTTGATGAGCCTACTAATCACCTGGATATTGAATCCATTCAATGGCTGGAAGACTTCCTGTTGAACAAAGCAAAGGCTGTTGTGGTGATTTCCCACGATAGAGCCTTTGTGGACAATATTACCACCCGCACGATCGAGGTGACCATGGGTCGTATTTACGATTACAAAGCTAAATACAGCCATTACCTAGAGCTCAGAAGAGAGCGTCGTGAGCAGCAGCAGAAGCAATACGAAGAGCAGCAAGCTACGATCGCCGACATTCAAGGATTTATAGATCGCTTCAAAGGCACTTATTCCAAAACGCTCCAAGTACAGTCCCGCGTGAAAATGCTGGAGAAAATGGAGATTATCGAAGTAGATGAGGTAGATACCTCAGCACTGAAACTTCGTTTCCCTCCTTCTCCACGATCTGGGAACTATCCAGTGATCGTAGAAGATATGAGCAAAAGCTACGATGAGCATGTTGTCTTCAAAAACGCTTCTATGACCATCGAGCGTGGACAGAAAGTTTCCTTCGTAGGTAAAAATGGTGAAGGTAAATCAACCATGATCAAAGCCATCATGGGCGAGATCGATTTTGAAGGAAAATGTGAATTGGGACACAATTCCATGATTGGCTATTTCGCACAAAACCAAGCTTCCTTGCTAGATGAGAGTTTGACAATTTTTGAAACCATCGATCATATCGCCGTAGGTGAAATTCGCACCAAAGTGAAAGATATTCTGGGAGCTTTCATGTTCAAGGGCGATGATATCAACAAGAAAGTAAAAGTGCTTTCGGGCGGAGAAAAAACCCGTCTAGCAATGATTAAACTCCTATTAGAGCCAGTGAATTTGCTAATTCTCGATGAGCCTACCAATCACTTGGATATGAAGACAAAGGATATCATCAAAGATGCTTTAAAAGCTTTTGACGGCACCCTAATTATTGTATCTCACGATAGAGACTTCTTGGATGGCCTGGTTACTAAAGTATTTGAGTTTGGTAATAAACGTGTTAAAGAACACTTCGAGGATATCAATGGCTTCCTAAGAAATAAAAAGATTGAGAATTTGAAGGAAGTGGAAAGGTAATCGGATGTCGGATGTCGGATGTCGGATGTCGGATGTCGGATGTCGGATGTCGGATGTCGGATGTCGGATGTCGGATGTCGGATGTCGGATGTCGGATAAGGCGAACTTAGATTATTACTAAAGGTTTCAAAAAGTAAAAAATTAACTCTATTGCTTATTCCATGGCCATGCGCTGGGTCTTGAGCAGTATTGAAGATTGAATAAACCACAATGATTTCGTCTTCAATTGCATAAAATATTAAGTAGATATAATAGTTTTTCCAGTTCTACTTTATTGAAATCTGGCGTATCAGAAGCTTCAATTCTTTATCTGATAGGGAGGATTTTTCTGATTTGTCAAAAATATCCAGCAGGTAAATCTGGCTTTTTGTTACTCTTAAAAAAGTGATTATTCTCGCTCCTCCAGATTTACCTTTTCCTTTGGAAGATATCACAAGGCGTATTTTAAAACAGTCTTTACCGAGAGGCTTTCCCAATCTTGGATTTTCCATTAATTGAGAAACTAGCAAATTCATGTCCTGTTTTATAGATCTGTGTTTCTTTGCGATTTTTTTAAGACTTCTCTCAAATACATCTGTCGCTAGAATCTCAAAGCTCATTTAGAACATCGGCTATTTTCTTAAGTTTTTTCCCATCTTTTTCATGAGCTTCAACTTCAGCAAAAGAATCCAAGATTCTCTCAATCATTTCATTTTTTGATTGGGTTTTGATAGATATGAGCTCCAAATCAGCCAAATCATTCAAGATACTTTTAACTTTAGGATTTAATATCTCAATTGTTATCGATTCCATTATATAATTGTTTAGCTACTTCTAATTTACGGAAATCTTCATTTAAAGATCAAAACAGCTAAAAACAAAAAACGGCAGTCATTAAACTGCCGTTTTTGAATTCTTTTCATCGGACATCCATCATCGGACATCCTACACATTTTTAAACCCCAAATACTCTTGGTAGCCAAAGCGTAATTTCGGGAAACATCATAATGAGTATCAAAGCCAACACCATGGCCGCATAGAATGGCAACATAGGTTTGAGGATCTTTTGTATGGTTGTATTCGCGACACCTACCCCAATAAAGAGAATAGAGCCGACTGGCGGTGTACAAAGACCAATACACAGGTTTAGCACCATCATAATCCCAAAGTGAACAGGATCAACTCCTAAGGCAGTTACCACTGGCAAGAAAATCGGAGTAAAAATCAATACCGCGGGAGTCATATCCATGAAGATACCGACGAAAAGCAATAGTAGGTTGATCATGATCAAAATCACAAAGATGTTGTCACTCAAGCCTAATAATGCATTTGAAATATTCTGAGGAATTTCCTCACTGGACATTACCCATGACATCGCCATGGAAGTTGCAATCAAGAGCATCACCACTGCTGTGGTTTCCGCTGACTTGAGCAACACTGAAGGCAAATCTTTAACTTTCAATTCCCTATAAATTAGCGATAACACCAAGGAATAAACCACTGCGATAGCAGAAGCCTCTGTAGCTGTAAACACCCCTCCGATTATACCTCCGATCACGACAATCAACAGAAACAAACTTGGAACTGCCCTCCAGAATGTACTCAAAATCATTCCAAATGAGGATGCTTCTCCTGCAGGTAGTTTATGAACCCGTACCATAATAGCGGCGGTCACCATCAACAATAACCCAACCAAAAGTCCGGGTAAATATCCCGCTACAAATAATGCTGCTACAGAAACCCCACCGGATGCAAGTGAATAAACGATCAGTACATTGGAGGGTGGAATGATCAAACCCGTCGTAGAGGAAGTGATATTTACTGCTGCTCCAAGTTCCTTTGGATAGCCTTCCTTCTCCATTCTTTTACCCAAAATACCTCCCATTGAAGACGCTGCTGCTACTGCAGAACCTGCAATCGCTCCCATTAACATGGCTGCGATGATATTCACGTGAAGTAATCCTCCACGCATTCTACCAGTTAGTGATTTCGCGAATTCTATAAGTCGATTTGCAATACCTCCACGATTCATCAGCTCCCCTGCTAGAATGAAAAATGGAATAGCTAACAACGAAAAACTATCCAATCCAGTCCCCATACGTTGGGCGATGGTAGTAATTGCCGGCATAGTTTGTACGGTCACCATTAATGTAAGCATGCTGGACAGTCCAAGACTCCAAGCAACAGGCACACCGATTCCTAAAAAGAATAGAAAGGAAAGAACTAATACTAATACACTTAACACCTCCATTACACAGCAGATTTTAAAGTTGCCAAAAATTTGATAGCGACTACTTGATAGTAAATCACTAATAATCCACTAAATGGGATGATACCATAGATATAAGCAAGTGGAATCTGAAGTACAGCTGATTTCTGCTCAAGTATAAAAGTAAGGTAAACGAGGTTTGAACCTCCGATAACCATGACTACAAGTGCAAAAATAAAAACGCAGGCATTTATCAATATCATCAATTTATCCTGAGCCTTCTCGTCTAGTTTTGTTAGTAATATATCAATAGCTAAATGCTCATTTTTCCCAGCAACATAGGCAGCTCCTAACATTCCTACCCAGATCAGCATGTATCGGGACAATTCATCCGTGAATGAACTTGGGTTTTGAAAAATATATCGCGAAACCACCTGCCAGGTCACATTGAGCACCATCAGTGCCATGAGGACAACCAGAAAATGGGCAATCCATTTATCAAGTTTAAGCTTGGTTTGGGGTGAAAACATAGGTTATAAAGGTTGGGTTAAGGATTATTTTACGGAACGGATTTCTTCTACAATTTTATAGATTTCCGGCTGTTGTGCTTTAAGATCTGTATACATGGACTCTACAGCTGCACGAAATGGTTCCTTGTCTGGATAAGTAATCGTCACTCCTGCTTTTCTCAATTCATTTAATGATTCTTCCGTCGCTTCAGCCCAGATTTTGTACTCGTAAGTTGCTGACTCATCAGCAGCTTCTTGAAGCCATTGCTGTTCCTGTTCATTTAAGCTTTCCCATACTTTGGTACTTACTATCATCACATCCGGCAACGCCGTGTGCTCATCAATGCTATAGAATTTACAAACTTCGTAATGCTTGGACGTATAAAGACTGGGAGCATTATTCTCAGCACCATCCACTATACCCTGCTGTAGTGCGGTATAAAGTTCTCCAAAAGAAACTGGAGTAGGTGAACCTCCAAGGCTTTTCACCATATTCGAAGCAGTATTGGATTCCATCACGCGGATCTTTAATCCAGCCAGATCTTCAGGAGTTTCCACAGGTTTGTCTTTTGTATAAAAACTCCTTTTCCCTGAATCATAATAACATAGGCCTCTTAGCAGAAACTTCTGAGGATCAAGCAATAACTTTCTGCCGATCTCGCCTTGCAAAACGGCACGCTGGTGGGCATCATCCCGAAACAAATACGGCATACCGAAAACTTGCATAGTAGGCGCAAATCCCTCTAATGCCGCTGAGGAAACCTTAGTCATACCCAAACTCCCAATCTGAAGAAGTTCAACAAGCTCACGCTCAGAGCCTAATTGCTGATTTGGATAAATTTTAACGACCATTTTGCCGCCAGATTTTTCCTCCACTTTTTCTGCCAAAAAGAGCATGGCTTCATGTACTGGATGGGTAATTCCCAGACCATGGCCGAGCTTGATTATCCGCTTATCACCTGTCCCCTGGCAGGAGACAAAAAGTGCAAGCACCATAAATAAAGAAAGTATTTGAAGTTTTTTGATTGTCATGGGTTTATTGAACATAAAACATACTATACAATAATAGGTCTTTCTAAGCTGATATCTTACGTCGATTTACGGAAACGATTTAGGTAGCTCGATGAATGGCAATTCTAATTGAAAATCAGACTTAGAAATATTTAGGGATGAATCAAACCATTCATTTTGCCCATTTTTATAAATGTTACATTTGATTTTAGTACATCTGCACAAATATTTTATTTTTTATTAAGGATTTTCGTTATTGCAAATGAATAATATAAATTGCGCAATCGATTGCGCAATATAATAATTAATTCTAATGAACCATAAGACATTATTAATTCATCCTAAGGACAATGTTTTGGTAGCTTTGCAGGATCTTACAGCAGGTGAGCAAATAGAACATAATGGCCTGAATATCACAATCAAAGACTTCATCCCAGCAAAGCATAAGTTCGCAATCAACGAATTAGGCAAAGGTGATCAAGTCTTTATGTATGGCGGAATAGTTGGAAAAACTCTATCTACTATACCCTCTGGCGCTGTCCTTAGCACGCAGAATGTCACCCACGAAGCAGAGGATTTTGGGGAAAAATCTGGCGAGTACCAATGGGATGCCCCTGATATTACCAAGTTCAATGATAAAACTTTCAAGGGTTTCCATCGCCCTGACGGACAAGTGGGAACCGGCAATTATTGGCTGGTGATCCCTATGGTTTTCTGCGAAAATAGAAATGTGGATATCATCAAAGACGCTTTTCTAGAAGAACTTGGTTTCGGCAAGCCAAATCCTTTCAAAAAAATGGTGAGGGAAATGGCTAGCCTGTATAAGTCAGGTCAAAAAGATTCATTTGACTCAGTTTCTGTTGAGACCTTTTCAGAAAAAGCCGAAGAAAGACTATTTGAAAATATTGATGGAATCAAATTCCTAAATCACCAAGTAGGCTGCGGTGGCACAAGAACAGATTCTCAGGCACTGTGCGCCCTTATCGCTGGCTATATCAACAATCCCAACGTAGCCGGAGCTACCATCTTAAGTTTAGGCTGTCAAAACGCACAGTCTTCTTTTATGGAAGAAAAGCTTCGCCTCATCAACCCGGATTTCAAAAAGCCTTTGATCATTCTGGAGCAACAAGTAGAGGGGACCGAGCAGCAAATGCTTACCCGAGCGATCAAAGAAACATTTATTGGAATGGCTAACGCTAACACACAAACCCGTCAGCCTGCTCCTTTGAGCAAACTAGTGGTCGGTCTGGAATGTGGTGGATCTGATGGATTCTCTGGAATCTCAGCAAACCCTGCTGTAGGCTATGCTGCTGATTTGATTGTAGCGCTCGGCGGAATAGCCATACTTTCTGAATTTCCTGAGCTTTGCGGTGTAGAGCAAGAGCTCATCAATAGATGCGTCTCTGATGAAAAAGCTGAGCGTTTTTCAACCCTAATGCGACTTTACGCAGCAGCAGCTGAAGCTTCTGGTTCAGGATTCGATATGAACCCAAGCCCAGGGAATATCAAAGATGGACTGATCACAGATGCAATGAAATCTTCCGGAGCTGCAAAAAAAGGAGGAACTTCTCCTGTAACAGATGTGCTTGATTATGGAGAATACGTAAAGACTCCAGGATTAAATTTGCTCTGTACCCCTGGAAATGACGTAGAAAGCACCACTGCAATGGCCGGTGCTGGCGCAAATATGATTTTATTCACAACAGGCCTAGGTACACCTACTGGCAATCCTGTCACGCCTGTGATCAAAGTTTCCTCCAATCACAAACTCGCTGAACGCATGCCGGATATCATAGATATCAACACAGGTTTTGTAATCTCAGGAGAGAAAAACATCCAGCAAATGGGCGAGGAAATCCTGGAGAAAGTCATCAAAGTAGCAAGTGGCGAAGAGAAATCAAAAGCAATGATTCTTGGCCAAGACGACTTTATCCCTTGGAAAAGAGGAGTTTCTCTCTAAGCATGATCAAGAAAAGGGAGCTCAACTTCTCTTTCAAGTTCTGAAGACTTATATATGGCTCGGATCAGCTCAACTGATTTCCGAGCCATATTTCCTTCTACTAATACTGGCTCATCATTTTTTAAAGCATTCAGGTAATGCTTCCACTGAGCTTTATGAAGCGCATGTCCAATTGCCATCGGATCTGCAGCCCCAGAACCAGCATTCGTATCGGTAACAATTGGCTCTGGCTCTTCGCCTTGAATGCTCCATTGAATCAACTTCCCCGCTTCCAACACAGCTGACCCACACTTTCCAAAAATCTCCAAACGCTCAGGTAAGCCTGGATACAAAGCCGTTGAAGCCGTAATATTTCCCAAAGCTTTATTTTCAAAAGTCATCAAAGCAGCCCCAAGATCTTCTCCTTCTATAGGGTGCAGCGAGGTTTTTACTTTTGCAAAAACTGACTTCACATCGCCCATGATATCAAGCAACAAATCAAATGTGTGAATTCCCTGATTCATAAAAGCGCCACCTCCATCTCCTTCTAGTGTTCCTTTCCATGGGCTGCTACTGTAATACTCAGGCACTCTATACCAATTCACATGTGCATTTCCCATCAGAAGTTTCCCAAATCTCCCTTCTTGAACGGCTGCTTTTAGCTTAAGATAATCTGCAGAAAAGCGATTTTGAAAAATGACTCCAAGCTTCACTCCATTTTCTTCACAAGCAGAGATCAACCGATCTGCTCTAGTCAAATTAATCTCAATTGGTTTTTCAATCAACAAATGTTTACCAGCTTTTGCTGCCAATAAACCAGCTTCCATGTGGTGACCACTCGCTGTGCAAATGCATACAATATCAAGCTCGGGATGGGTTAAAAAAGCAGAAACATCAGAATATGTGTCAATACCGAATTTGTCCTGTGCAGCTTTTGCCCGCTCAGGTGAACTGCTGCAAAGCGCTACTAATTCAGCATTTTCGATTTCATTGATAGCATCTGCATGCTTTCCAGTGATCGCACCAGTTCCAATTATTCCTATTTTAAATTTTCGCATTATTTCAATTCATTTTGAAGTTCCTCCCAAAGTCTTTCAGAAATTGGGACTCCTTTTTTGAGGTTTCTATTCCGGGTTTCTAAAGTATTTTCTCCTGGATAGCGTACCGACTTATTATCAAAAGTCGAAGAGTTTTTCAAGTCTTCGATCAGTGCATCTGACTTGGTTTCTATCCAGTCCTTAAGTTCAAGTTTGGCGGGATCAAAGCAAAGGAAAACCTGAGAAACCGCACTTTCATGTCCAGATTTCCCCACTTCAAAAGATGCATTCCCACCAGAAAGTACAGCAGCCAATAAATCCAGCACCATACTTAGACCTGATCCTTTCCACAGACCAATCGGTAAGCCCAGATGATTATCAATTACTGTACCTGGATCTTTGGTGAGATTTCCTTCCAAGTCAAAACCTGCCTCATAGGGCATTTGCTCTCCTTTAGCTCTGGCTATACTCAATTTTCCATAAGCAAACTGAGTAAAAGCCATATCCAAGACTACTGGTCCATTTTCCCGGGGGATTGCGATCACGAGTGGATTATTTCCGATTTTCGGTTCACTTCCTCCCCAGGCTGGCATGTTAGGAATTGTATTCGTAAAGCAAATTCCAATGCATCCAGCTTCCACTGCTTGCCAGCCGAAATTCCCGCCACGCATCCAGTGATTGGTATTTTGCAAGGTGACACAACTAATTCCAAATTCTTTGGAAAGCTGAATTGCACGATTCATCGCAAAATCAGCATTGAGATTCCCCACCCCTTTCTGTCCGTCCCAGCGCTCAAACATGCCAAGTTGACTCAAAACAGCAGGCTCTTTATCAGGATTAACTAATCCTTTTTTGATAAAATCAAGGAAAAGCAAAAAGCGATTTACGCCATGAGAGCGCACTCCATCCAGATCAGCCTTGGCAAAAAGAAAGGCACATCGCTGCGCCCGCTCTTCTGTAAAGCCATATTTAAGTAGTATTTGCTCAAGTGTTTTGCTGATTTGCTCGAAAGGGAGGAAAAGGTCTATCATGGAATAGCTAATTCTATTAGTGATACCCTCTAAGATAAAACCTAAGCTCAATTATTTCCTGCTTTGCAAAATTTAGTTGACCTCATTGGCTAAATCATTGGAGTGGTTCGCTTACAAAGCTGCAAACAAACACCCCAAGGGTCTCTTAGCATCACAAGATGGGATTTATCCGGTAAAATATCATCTGAAAATTCAGTAGCCCCTGCTGCTATCAACCTCTTTTTATCTGCTGTCGGGTTTTCTGACACCAAAGCTAAATGTACTGCCAACGGATGTAGTTTTTCGAATTCCAGCGTTTCACCTTTTGGATTGGAATAAATCTCTATCATCACCGTCCCACTGTCATCTGCTAGAAAAGTCATGAAAGGCGATTCTTCCATTTTCTTAACTATTCGTAATCCGAGATGCTCCTCGTACCATCTTGCAGCTGATGTTGCATCGCTCACATTGAGAGCAAAATGTTCAAATTTCATATATTTTTAGTTTATCAGTCTTTCAGAAACTTAGCCAACTCAGGCAATTCCCTTCTCAATTCTTCCACAGCCAAATCACTCACTTTAAAAGCTCCAGTGGGGGAAAGATGGGTAATATCAGCTCTTCCTTCGGGAAATTGAGAATAATCGCCTGGACGGTAATGAAGAAACAATTCCTTGGATTTTTCTACTCCAAACTGCTCTATTAAAGTAATCGTTTTTGCATGAAGATCGAACAGGGGCACTTCCATCTCAGCTGCCACTTCACGTACCACTTCGGAATACCGGCCATGCGTATCAGTTAACACACCATTCTCATCAAAACTTCTTCTGGATATCGGCGTTGCCAAAACTGCAGTACCCCCTTTTTCGCGAATCTCATTGACATATCTAATAAGATTATCGCGGTAGGTAGAATCTGCAAATGCATACCGATCTGCAGAATTGATTTTCTGATCATTGTGCCCAAACTCTACAATCACATAATCTCCAGGCTTGATACGATCCATCACCACATCCCAGCGTCCTTCCTCTCGAAAGCTTTTGGTACTTCTCCCATTCACCGCATGATTTTCGAAGCGAATTCCTTCTTTGAAATAAAGTGGAAAAACCTGCCCCCAACCTTTCTCCGGATTGCTCCCTGCATAAGGTTTATCTGCCATCGTTGAATCACCCACCATGAAAAAAGTGATATCACCGTTTGCTCGATTATTTCCTAAAATGCCTGCAAATAACAGTGTTAGTGTTGAAAACAAAATTACAATCGACTTCACTTTAGTTCAGTTTAATAGCACTTTCTGACAAACCGTTTCCTTTGATAATTTGATCAGCGCTCCTAAAATCCGCTTGATCAAACTCAACATTAGTAGAGGTTCCAAGTACACGGACAGCAGCTTTTCCATTATCCTCAAATGTGAATCCGCTCACTTTTACTCCTTGACTGTTGTAGATCGTAAGTGGCACTTCATCAGTTCCAAATACTTTTACATTGATCAGTTCCAAACCAGCTGCATCTATTGCAGTGATTCCTTTTTTCGCTTGCAAAACAGCATTTTCCAAGCGAACGTTTTCCAATTTCATTTCTGGCAAACCCATAAAAAAGGCAGCTATTTCCGAATCTGTCACCGTAATATTTTTCATGCTGATATTTCTGAAAACCGGAGTTTCTTCTGTTACCGGCTCTAGATTTTCCTGTCTCGCCTCGTCCTCTGCACGTTGATCTTCTTCTATCACAGGACTATTTCCTGTGTAGAACATATTAAAACCAATCGCCTCAGTTGGAATTCCGATCATATCAATGTTCGAAATCCAGATATTTTCCACCACACCTCCACGGCCACGCGTGCTTTTGAAGCGAAGACCAATATCCGTCCCTATAAATGTACAGTTGGAAACATGGATATTCCTGACGCCGCTGGACATTTCACTTCCCACCGTTACGCCTCCATGACCGTGATACACAATATTGTTCTTAATGATCACATTTTCCGTAGGAATGGCTCGATCTCTACCGTCTTTGTCCTTTCCGGACTTGATGCAAATCGCATCGTCTCCCACATCAAATGTGTTATTATAGATCAAGGAATTTTTACAAGACTCTAGGTCTAAGCCGTCTCCATTCTGAGAAAACCAGGGGTTTCTCACATTCAAATTTCTTATGATCACATCTTCGCTCATCAATGGATGGATATTCCAAGCTGGGGAGTTTTGAAACGTAGGACCATCCAATAAAACCACCTTGCTCTCACGAATGCTTACCATCACCGGACGAAGGAAATCCTTCATCTTCTGCAATTCGGCCCGATCGGTAATATCCGGCACATTGAAACTAGAACTCGCATTATACCCATCCAAATAAGATTGAGAAGGAAACCAATTCGATCCTTCTACAATTCCTCCACTTTTGACCAAATCTTTCCATTGAGCTTCTGTCATTTTCCCTTTTTTCACTGCCCTCCAGATTTCACCACTTCCATCGATCGTACCATTCCCTGTGATTGCGATATTTTCTACTTGAAAAGCATTAATCGGAGAAAGGCAACGAACAGTATTCAGCCCTTCAAAACTTGTCTCTATTAATGGGTAATCATCTTTGTCTCTACTGAAAATGATTAGTGCTCCATCTTCCAGATGAAGATTCACATTGCTCAAGAGTGTGATAGGTCCAGTGTACCAAACACCACGGGGCACCAGCACTTTTCCTCCACCCGCTTTATTTACAGCTTCGATTGCAGATTTGAAAGCCTCGGAATTTTTGGTCAAACCATCTCCCTTAGCACCATATTCTGTAATGCTTTTTTCAAAATCCGGAAAGCTCGCTTCCTTTACTTTAGGCATATCGAATTCCACCCCGTCATAGATGGTTTCTAGAGTTTGCTGCGCAAAGGCAGAAGAAAACCCTAAACTCAAAGTTAATAGTAGTAATGTCCTGAATATTGCAAATTTCATATTTTGGGTTGGTTATAGTTTCTTTGAATTTAATTCTTAATTTTTTTAGTAGGATTCCAATTATCCTCACCTGCCAACACTGATTCCACTGTGTATTTTGCAGCTTTTTCCTCAGTCAATTGATGTGACCAGGGTACTCGCTGGGAAGTATTTGCTCCAAGACCTGTCGATCCAAATTCTGCGTAATAGGAAGTTTCCTCTGCATTTGGCTTGCCCCAGTTATGCCATCCTTCGGGCTTGATATGAGCTCCCATTTCCGTGTTGATAAAAACCGTCTGCGCATAGTCGCGCCACGGTCTCCCTAGATACACCGAGTTATTCGGAGCATCTCCAGTTAGTTTACAATTGATAAACACAAACCCGAATTCTGTATCCTCGTCTGTGGAAGCTGCCGTGACATAACCACTTGGGGCTTTGGAAAAAATCTCACAATTCTCGAAAACGGCCGTAGACCACCCGAAAATAAAATCCACCGTTCCTTCTATGTAGCAATCTTTATAATACTGTCGGCTTCTGTCTCCATGTGGATAAAGCGTATCCTGAAACCCGAGGAATCTACATTTTTCAAATATAACCTGATCTCCATCCACACGAACAGCGACTGCCTGCCCTACAGGCCCTGAGGAATTTTCAAACGTGATATTTTTAGCATAAAAACCATCTCCAAAGACAAAGAAACTAGAAGACCCGGTCGTTCCCATTTCCTCACCAAACTTGTTTTTCTTCTGAGCAAAGTCATCATGCGTCACTAAAGTTGTTTCAGCATTTTCCCCAATTAGAGACACATTTGTTTTGGAAGCTGAAAGCACCAACTTCTCTTTATAAGTACCCGGCTTCAGAAGGATTTTAGTCTCATTTTTCCTAAAATCAGGCACTGCTTGAAAGGCTTCTTGAATAGTATAAAAATCTCCTGAACCGTCTTTTGCAACGACAAAGTCAAATTCCTGAGCAGAAACAAGTCCGCTCAGGAAAATCATAAACAAATAGACAATAGGTTTTTTTATCATTATTTCGCCAGGCTTTCGTATTGTAAGGAAGCCAAGATAAATGGACCAACTCCTTTGGGATCATTCACCCGGATTTCTTCCCCTACATAATATTCATAAGATCCGTCGCGGTAAGGATTTCCACCCAAGCCAGCAACGCCACATACGTTGGTCAAACTGATCCCGCCGTCAGCGTCTTCTCTTATAAACTCAGCCAGCATTCCTTCATACGCTTTCTTGCCTGCTGTAAAATCATCCTGGTCCAAATATCCTTTTTCCGCTCCTTTAAGCAGAAAGTAAGTGAACATCCCAGATGCTGAAGATTCCAGATAATTACCCTCACGGGTTCCTTGATCTACCACCTGATACCAAACTCCCTCTGGGGTTTGATAGCGCTGTATTCCTTTAGCCAGCTTCTGGGCAATCGCTATTATGTCATTCCTTTTTGGATGATCCTCTGGCAGAAAGTCCAGAACATCCACCAGTGCCATTGCAAACCAGCCTATACTTCTTCCCCAGTAATTTGTGGAAAGTCCAGTTTCCGGGTCTGCCCATTTCTGTTCTTTACTTTCATCCCAAGCATGGTGATACAAGCCCGTTTCCTCGCTGTATCCATATTTATCCATCAGCAAAATCTGATTTGCCACATCATCAAAAAGTGCTGGCTCATCAAAGGCAGTTGCATACTGCGCCAAAAACGGAGAACCCATGTAGAGGCCATCTAGCCACATTTGGTGCGGATAGATTTTTTTGTGCCAAAAACCATTCTCTTTGTTTCGAGGATGAGTTCGCATTTGGTCACGCAACTCATCCACCGCCAGCTTATATTTTTGTTCACCCGACTCTTCGTACAGATTAATCAAAAACTTCCCACCATTTACTCGATCAATATTGAAATCAGACTTTTTATAAGTAAGAATATTTCCCGCACTGTCCACCATAAAGTCCGCAAACTTCTTCGTGTAATCGTAGAATCTTTGTTCGCCTTTCTGCTTCCAAACGGCCTGCATGGAAGACATGATCAGCCCGTGGGTGTATTCCCATTTAGGTTTCTGATTGAAATCAATAGTCCAACCTTCCGGATTTCTAGCTATTTCGGAGTCAGCCATCCAGATGGAATAATCTTTCTTCGGAACACTTTCCACCTCAATATTTTCCACGGATTTTTCTGCCGAGCAGCCTAGCAAAAGTGCTCCTGACAACAGCACAAAAGAAGAGTTTTTGAGTAATTTTAGCATTGCTTATTTAGGGTTTACTTGTTACTATTTAAAAGGTAGAGTTTACTTTACTGATATTTTGAGTGGATTAGAAAGCTTGGAAATTTCCTCATCCAAATAATTTTTAAAATTCTCCTGAGAAGTAATCCCACCTGGCTCTTGCTCCCATGCCGCCAAAAAGTAATAACTCAACTTTTTGCTGCTGGAATCAAAAACCAAAATATGTGATAACTCATCTTCTGTTTCCTGTGTCAACTGGGAAGTCGGATAGATCACTGCGATTCCCAAATTATCTTCAGCTAAACTTTGTGGGCCATAAGTAGCTAAATAGCTATAGGATAGACTTGAATCGCTTTTTAGTACCACGGCTTTCGCATCTTTAATCAAGCCAGTGGCAAAATTCTCAATTGAATTTGTGGACTCAAGATCTATTCTTGACAGTCTTGTACCTGAATGAATTGAGATATTGGATAGTATATCTGTTTTGCCGGTAGGTAGATCCCAACCAGAATAGCGGGTAAATATGGATGAGTAAACTGGTCCATTATTGGTGATTTCAGCATACAAGCTATCCGTCACATCTACCCTCCGGGCTTTTCCCTCTTCGAAGGTTGCAATACTTCCCAACCCAAGAGTTTTTCCAACTTTGAGTACATCCATACCCCAATCTGACGGTTCGTGATACGAATCGAATCCATCCTGACCTACATCCTGCAAAACCGGTGTTTTTACTTTTTTACCAAAAACATCTATCCCATTTCTCCAATCTAGGTAAAACCGGTACCCAACTAAATCGGACTCCCAACCCGGGCCTTCGTAGCGAATAAACCAGGAATGATCCGTATGCTCAGCTGGAACATGCAAGGAATCTACATTTTCAAAATAGCCTCCAAAGTACTCTCGATCTCTAAATTCTCCACCAAACTTATGAGAAAGCTCCGCCTGGGTTAGTTTTGGATAAGTTGGAGCAGTAGCTTCTCTTGATGCTTTGATTTCGATAGCTAACACTTGTTTTGCACCGATTTCAGGCAAGACGAAAAACAACCCCTTATCTTTTCCTTTTTTGTTAAGCTGAGAAGGTATTTCTTTTTGCCCTAAAAAAACGCGATAATTCAAGTGTTTAGAATCATCAAATCCATCTTTCAATACCTGATCTGAGATCAAGATTTTTTCATTTGATCTGATAAGACCTATGGGATTTTCTATTGACAATTGGATCACATCATCTATTTCACTTGTTTCTCCCACTGCCCCTTTTTGCGTACAACTCAATGCAACAAAAAAGAAAACACCACAGGTTACTGCTGAAATCATTTGCTTAAGCAGGCTGATTTTTTTATAAAGAATCATCATTATCACACTTAATTTCAATATGTTAGAGAAATAAACTGTTTCACATCTACTAGACTACTCATGCCAAATTTCCGACAATTTGAGCAATCGATTGCATATTAAAAATAAAAAAAATAATAAAAAATTTTATGTATGTAATATTATTTAATTATGAATTAATTCAGCCTATTTTTAGAGTAGTACAGAATACTAGTTTGTCTTACCTCCAGAAACGAATGACAAAACTCATATTTGATTTTGAAAAATAACCTTATATTGCGCAAACGATTACACATAGACCTTTATGAGTACTACTATTGAAACACGGTATTCCTCACACCCTGAGGACTTCAAAAAATACCCCACCCAAGAAATTCGCGACAAATTTCTGATCGAGAATATTTTCATCCCCAATCAAATTACTGGAATCTACACGATGGAGGACAGGTTGATTGTAGGAGGCATCCACCCGGTGGACAAACCACTTCAACTGGAATCTGTAGACCAACTGAAGGCTCCCTATTTTCTGGAAAGAAGAGAAATCGGTATTATCAATGTAGGTGCAGGATGCATTATTGATGTCGATGGCGAATCCATTAACCTTGGACACAAGGAAGCACTTTATATAGGTAAGGGGATTGCTCAGGTGACCTTCCATCCTGCTTCTGAAGGCGAGACCTTACTCTATTTTAATTCCGCTCCGGCACATTGCTCCTACCCAACTAGAAAAATAACTCAGGAAGATGCGGAAGTGGTCACACTAGGCTCTTTGGAAAACTCCAATCACAGAACGATCTATAAGCTTTTGGTAAATTCTGTAGTGGACACCTGTCAATTGCAGATGGGCATGACCGAATTGAAACCTGGCTCAGTATGGAATACTATGCCTGCGCACGTGCATGATAGAAGGATGGAAGCGTATTTCTACTTTGACCTGAAAGAAGAAAATGTGGTATCTCATTACATGGGTGCTCCAGAAGAGACAAGACATATCTGGATGAAAAATCATCAGGCTGTCATCTCGCCAGTTTGGTCTATTCATAGTGGCGCGGGAACCTCAAACTACACCTTTATCTGGGGTATGGCAGGTGAAAACATGGACTATGGTGACATGGACATGGTGAAACCTTCAGAATTAAGATAAATCCAAACTACATGAAACCGAACTTTGAACTTAAAGGTAAGATTGCGCTGGTCACAGGCGCAACTCACGGCCTTGGCATGGCCATGGCAAAAGCCCTGGCTCATCAAGGAGCAACTTTAGTCATAAACGGACATACCCCCGCAAAAATGGAAGCTGCTATCGAAGCATATGCTTCGGAGGAGATTTTGGCGCATCCCTATTTATTTGATGTAAGCGATGCAAAAGCAGTAGATGCCGCCATTTCAAAAATCGAGGCAGAAGTCGGAGAAATAGACATTTTGGTCAATAATGCTGGAATGATCCAACGGGTACCCGCTTTAGAAATGGATCCTGAAGACTTTCGAAAAGTAGTGGATATAGATCTGGTATCACCTTTTATCGTTTCCCAGCGAGTAGCGAAGACCATGGTGAAAAATGGCCAGGGAAAAATCATCAATATTTGCTCTATGATGAGCGAACTTGGACGCAATACCGTCAGTGCATATGCCGCTGCAAAGGGCGGTTTGAAAATGCTCACCCGAAACCTGGCTACAGAATGGGCTAAATACAACATTCAGGTTAACGGAATAGGACCTGGCTATTTTGCCACTGAGCAAACAGCTCCAATACGGGTGGATGGACATCCTTTCAATGAATTCATAGTCAATCGTACACCAGCGGGTCGCTGGGGAGATCCAGATGACCTTGGAGGCACTGTTGTTTTCTTAGCCAGCAAAGCCAGTGATTTCGTAAATGGGCAAATCATCTATGTAGACGGGGGAATCCTCGCTACTATAGGCAAACCAGCCGGTGAATAGTTATCTTAGAATTTCCATCCACTTGTTTCACCACTAACCTAGAAAATGAGAAACGGGAAAACCACCATTCATGATATTGCTGAAAAGCTACAGGTAACTGCTTCTACTGTCTCTAGAGCATTGAACAATAACCCTAGAATTTCAGATGCTACCAAGAAAAGAGTCCAAAAAGCTGCAAAAGAGTTAAACTATCAGCCTAATAATATTGCTTCTGCTCTGAGAAGTGGCAGGAGTAAACTCATTGGCGTAGTAGTCCCTACTGCAAATAGGAACTTTTTCTCCTCCGTTATTAGAGGCATAGAAGAAATTGCCAATTCCCTTAATTATAAGGTAGTGATTTCGCAGTCCTATGATGACTATGAAAAAGAGATGCAAACAATTGAAGCTTTGCTGAATGTGCAGGTGGATGGAGTAATTGCTTCAATCGGTAAGACCACAGAAAATGTTGACCATTTTAAGAAAGTTATAAAAAAGGGCATTCCTCTGGTACTATTCGATAGAGTGACCAATGAACTGGATGTGAGCCAAGTGGTGATTGACGATTATTTCGGTGCCTTCCAAGCTACCGAGCACCTGATCCAAGAAGGATGTAAGCGTATTGTGCATTTCTCCAACTCCCAAAACATCAACATCTATAAGGAACGAAAAAGAGGCTACGAGGACGCTTTATTGAAGCATGGAATTCCCGTAGATCCAGAATTGATAATCTTTAGCAAGCTTCAACTTGAAGATGGCAGACGATGCATGCAGGAAATAATTGACAGCAAAATAATTTTTGATGCGGTATTCTCATCTTCAGATTATTCGATCATGGGTGCAATGCAAGTACTAAAGGAAAATGGCTATAAACTTCCTCAAGATGTGAAATTAGTCGGCTTTGGTGACGAGCCATTCACTTCGTTTACCGAACCTACGCTTACTACGGTAAATCAAAAAAGTATTCCCATGGGAAATATCACAGCAGAAACTTTCTTTGAAATCCTCAATCAAAAGGATCAAAGCAATACGCTTTCTAAAAGAACCATCCTCAAACCTGAGCTCATCATTCGAAACTCGTCTCTCAATACACAGAAGAAATAACAGCTCTCCGAAATCATACTTTTCATGCAATCTCTCTCAAAATCTTCTATAGCTTCATCCCCACGTCCAGTTAAAATCCTTCAATTTGGAAATGGAAATTTCCTTAGAGGATTTACGGATTGGATGATTGAAAAATCAAACCAAGCTGGTGCTTTTAACGGTGACATACACATCGTCCAAGTGCATAGTAAGTCGGGTAGTAATCCAATGAAGGACCAAGACTGCCTTTTTCATGTGATCGAACAGGGGTTAAAAAAAGGGGAGCTAGTTCAGGAATCTACACTTGTCAAAAGTGTGGCCGGAATCACCAATGTGTTTGAAAACTACCAGGAATACCTAGAGCTAGGTGAAAATCCAGATTTACGTTTTATAGTTTCTAATACTACAGAAGCCGGAATCGTCTTTGATCAAACTGATCACTCAGCAGATAGCATTTCCAAAACTTTCCCCGGAAAACTTACAGCATTGCTTTACCATCGCTTTAAAACTTTCGATGGGGATGCTTCAAAAGGCCTGATTTTCCTCCCATGCGAATTGATCGAAGGAAATGGAGAAGCACTAAAAGAGTGTATTCAGAAGTACATTTCTTTCTGGAAGTTGCCTGCAGAGTTTTCGGAGTGGATTGATTGGAAAAATATATTCTGCAATACGCTGGTAGATAGAATTGTCCCAGGCTTCCCGAAGGGTTCAATAGAAGAAATTCAAGAGAAAATCGGTTACAAAGATGACATGGCTGTGATGGTAGAGCCCTATCACTTTTGGGCAATCGAAGGAGCTAAAACAGTAAAGGAAGAATTTCCGCTAGATAAGGCTGGACTGAATGTGAAATTTGTGGACAACCTCGCTCCTTTTCGCACTCAAAAAGTCAGAATTCTCAATGGCGGCCATACTTCTATGGTGCCTTATGGCTATCTGAAAGGCCTAAGAACTGTAAGAGAAGCGGTGGAAAGTCCTGAAATTGGTGAGTTTTTAAGGAAAGCAATTTTCGAAGAAATCATTCCTACGCTTAATATGCCTCAGGATGAATTGGAACAGTTTGCAAATGACGTGTTAGAGCGATTTGCGAATCCATTTATCGTGCATGAATTGAAGTCCATCGCGTTGAACAGTATTTCCAAATTCAAAGTCCGGGTACTTCCTTCTTTACTTGCTTATTATGAATTGAAAAAAGCATGGCCAGAAAAACTAACTCTTTCCTTCGCTGCACTTCTGGTCTTTTATAAAGGAAATTACAATGGAGTAGAAATTCCAGTCAATGACAATCCAACGTTAATGGCTGAATTCAATTCGGCTTGGTCGCTTGGTAGCACAAAAGAAGTAGTGGAAAAGCTTTTGAGTGAGAGAGATTATTGGGGAGAGGATCTAAGAAGTTACGAAGGCTTAGTAGAATCTGTAACCAAAGCTGTTGACCAATTACTCATTTCTTCACCCAAACCCTAGGATCCTGCCGCATCAATCTCACCAATGTCCCATAAAGCACTGGATTATAATCAAAAAACTCATGTGGCTTTTCAAAGAAGGTCTCTAATGCCACAGCAAAAAATTCATCATCGTCAATGCCGGCATTTATCCTAAAAACAGTTAGCTCTCCTGATTTAATTTTCCTTATTTCTACTGAAGCTATCTCCTGAAATGCGTCGTACACTTCAGGGTTGAAAAACTCGCATTCATCATTATAGTATATCTGATTTTTCAGTTTGAGGGCATGAACTACTTCATGAATACCGAGATTGACTTCATCCTTCTGACTTTGCCTTTCTCACAAATATATATCTTGATCTAGTTACCTTACCAATAATAATCGCACTGAAAATCAAAGAATCCTGAGAAGCCTTCCTCAGAAAATATTCCCTATTATAGTTTCTATCAATTTCTCTAACATATATGGTATCTCCAATTAATTTCCATATAGCTCTTCTATGTGCTATACGCAAGCCATCTATATCAGCATAATACATAGTGTCTTTTTTGAATTCATAAGTAGTACTGTCAAGGGCTAATTGAAATTTTTGATCAGCTAAAGATTGCGATATTAAGGTCTTTACTCTGCTGTATTAATTCTGTGGACTTTAAAAATGCGACTACTGATCTGGCGGCTAATAGTACTGTGACAAGCCCCAAACCCAATATCAACTTTTCCCAGTGCTTTTCAGGTAAAATCTCAATAATTAACTTCTGGGAAAATATCCCAACAGACAATCCAAATAAGGTCATTAATAATCCCAGAAAACCCGAAATCAATAGGATTGGCATATCCTCTTTGACCAAACTCAAAAGCCATTCCCTCTTGCCTTTTTCCTGCAATTTTTGGATTATAAAGGACTCCCCTGGTGTGCAAAGCAACAATGCCTTGCTTAACCATACCTCACTAAGTTCTTTTGGAGTATAAATAACAACTCCCTTTGATGGGTCAATACAAGTGATTTTTTCGTTTTCCCATGAGAAGCAAACAATGTAATGGCTGAGTTTACCTCCAATGACCACATGCATGATAGCAGGAGTTTCCAATTCTTTAAGCCGCTCAATACCATCCACCCGAAATGCATCAGAGGTCATCCCTATTCTGGCGGCAGCTTCGGACAAACCAAGCATCGTAGTACCTCCAATAGCAGTTCCACTAAATTCCCTTAACTGCTCTAAACTGGAATGACCTCCAAAGAATTTTATCACGGAAGCCAGACAGGCCACGCCACAATCGCTGCTGCTTTGTTGTCTTACAAAATATTGTTCGATGTTCCTAATCTCCATTCACTTCCGCTATGGCGTCCTTCAGTTCCTGCATATTGAAAGTGCCCATAAATTCCTTTACCAACTTTCCTTCGGTGTCATAGAGAAAAGTTGCTGGTGTTCCAGGGAGTTTAAATGCATGGGCAAACTGAAAAAGCGTGTCAGAAAGAAAAACAACATTTTCCAATTTTTCCAAGTGGTTGGACTCCTTAAATCCCCTGATTTCAGCAACTGGCTCTGAGAAAATAAAAATAAAATCAAGGTTCTCCCTATCCTGAAAATGGGTTACCAATAGCTCCGCCTCGGACTGGCAAAGCGGACAGGTGGAGTTAAAGTAAACAACCAAGGAAAGACTTCTCCCAATTAGAGTGGAGAGGTTCACCGATTTTTCATCCAGAGAAGAAAACTCGATGGACGGAATAGATTGATGGATTTCCGCCAAAACCTTCTTTTCGTCCATTCTTTTCCAGGTCAACAGCGCTCCTAACAATACCAAAAAAATAAGTAATCCAAAAAAAATATATTTGCCCATAGATCCTTAGCTATTACTGATAGAAATAAACATCACAAATACCATCCAGCAGAACAAAAAGCTACCATAATAAACAACAACTATCTTAAGCATCTCGTCAAAACCTCGCTTTAAAAAGTTGGATAGAAACAATGCAATAGCAAACCAATATAAAACCTCAAAAAGACTTAATATTTTAAAAGGGTATTTCAGCCACTCTTGAAGCAAAATTGGATCAAACAAACTATAAAGGGAAAAGGGATGAAAGCTACGCAAGGCATCCATGCTAATAGGATTATAATTAAACCAAACTAATTTAATTATTTCGGGAATAATAAAAACTAGTTGTGAAATAACTACAACCTTAAATACACTAGAAAAAGAAACCTCCATTTTATCAATATACATTCCAAGATAAATGATAGCTGCAGGAATTATGCATTTAACCAAAAATAAAAATGGAAAAATAACATAGGAAACCCAATACCATTTATGCCTTAATTCAATAAGATGATTAAGTTTTGTGGTACTATAAACATCATAATAATGTGCAAAAAACACCTCATCAGTAAAATACAATCTATCTATTATAAAATGAAATAATAAAAATAAAAAACAAGTCTGAAAAAAAATGAAAATAGAATTTTTATAGTATAAATTGATATAAAAAATTGTTTTATTTTCCATTTTTCGAAAATATATATCTTGCTTTAGCTGGTTTGCCATTTAAAATAGAACTGAAGATCAACGTATCTGAAGTTACGTCTCTAACCAAATACTCTCTAAAAAAATTTCTATCAATTTCTTTAACATATATCGTATCCCCAATTAATTTCCATAAAGCCCTCCGATGAATTATATTAACCCCATCTATGTCCGTATAATACAATGTATCTTTTCTAAATTCATACACTGTACTATCTAACGCGAGTTGAAATTTCTGGTCTGCTAAAGATTGTGTAGCAAAATCAGCTAATAAATAACCGTCGGAATTACGAATCATATCAATCGCAGTTATATTCACAATATCCCACTTACCAACAATCATTTCAGATTTATTAGAAATGAAAAGTACTAACAAAAAATAATATAGGTTTAACAAGTGCATAATCATAAAATTTAAATGAGTAGGCTCCCTAAATATAGAGAGCCTAAAATAGGTCTATTCCGGAGCCTCTTGATCAGTGCAATATTGTGCATAATACTGCCAACCTTGTAACTCATCTCCTTGATAGTTACCGCCTGTCAAAATAGTCCAGAGATCTTCACAGTATCCAGATCCCACCAGATTTTCCATCTGGTCATTTGTTAACTTTTCCATAATTGTTATTGGTTATGTTTTGAAAAATAATTTGATAGGTGATTTTAGTGAATAAAAATTCAATAAACAAACAACTATCAATCAATCACTTACATCAAACTAAATAATTGTATTATTTCCAGAGCAGATAACAGAACAATCTACTGAATTCTTCGTTATACCCCCCCCCCTGTAATCATCTAATTTATTCGTTAAATCTAGGAATTCAGAATAATCAACTTATTTTTAATTAATTTCAACTTCTTTGAAAAATGCAACTGTCTATTTAGTAAGAAAGGATATAATGGTCAAAAATAGTTGGTAAAACCCCTGTAATTAACTGGTATATAATTATTTACGAGAACCTTATTGAAATGCATTTCAATAAGGTTCTTTTGTTTTATGAAAACTTCAAAAAAAGCGTTGTTGGGCATGTGGCTTTTTAGACTCAATTAAATGGGGAAAACAAGGAGG
>NZ_FXUA01000004.1 GCF_900182815.1 Algoriphagus winogradskyi
TCCTCAGCAGAGCTTAAGTCCTCTTCAAAACGGCAAGGAATTATATGAAATATTTAAACCAAAAACACCAACTATTTTTGGCCACATTACCTTAATTTTTGGCCGCCAAAAATTGACATAGAAAAACCATTAGCTAATGATTAAATATGCTCAAATGAGTGAAGTTTCTGAATTGCAAGGAAATTTTCACAAAATAGAGCCTTAATTCTCTAATATAGATTTGAGCTAGAACTCACCTAACTTCTCCACTAAAGTCAGGGTAGAACCTTACTAATAGGTAGGCTTGCAGTTCTCCTGACTGCTGAAGGCAAGAACTAAATGATTGTTTCCGGAAATTAATCCAGGAGTTGTAAATACGCCTTGTAAGATTATCCGTCCGACAATTAAGTGTGATTATTAC
Source organism: Algoriphagus winogradskyi (assembly GCF_900182815.1). GTDB lineage: Bacteria > Bacteroidota > Bacteroidia > Cytophagales > Cyclobacteriaceae > Algoriphagus > Algoriphagus winogradskyi. The sequence goes on from NZ_FXUA01000004.1 coordinate 401, forward strand.
TATTGAAAAACAATTTTAATCACATGAAGCAAAACCATTAAAAAAATATACCTTTAATCCAGTTACTTAAACTTCCCAATTATCTCAAAAAGCATTCTCATGTCCAGTAACCAAAGATTTTGCAGTCCACCAGATTATTTTTAAATCTAGAACAGGACTCCATGTTTTAATGTAATGCATATCCAATTTATAGCGGAAGTAGATGGAGTTTGATTCATTTGTCTCTCCTCTATACCCCTTAGCTTGAGCTAGTCCGGTTATTCCAGGCTTTACTAAATGTCTGTTTTTATATCCTTCTATTTCTAATTCGTGGGCGTTATTTTGCACCAATATATGAGGTCTTGGCCCAACGAAGGACATATTACCGTAGATCACATTTAATACTTGTGGTAATTCATCTATACTTGACTTTCTGAGGAATTTGCCCACTCTAGTAATTCTAGGGTCATTTTTAGTAGCCATTTTTAAATCAGCTTCATTGTTAACTACCATTGATCGAAATTTATAGCATCTAAATTTAGAATTGTAAATTCCTTCTCTTTCTTGCTTAAAAAAAACTGGTCCTTTAGAGTCCAACTTGATGAGTATTGCCACGATTGGAAACAACCACCAGCCAATAAAAACCATAAAAACAAATGCGAAAACCAGATCAATCAAACGCTTTAACGTTAGGTTAATCCAGTTCATTTTTCTTGAAATAACTACTTCAGAACTATCTTGAAGCATTTCTTGGGAATTGATATAAAGATCAAAATTCCCAATTCTTTTCCGTAAATATTCAGTCATCTGACGTTGGTGTTTTCTAAAAAATACTCCTAAATGTTAATTTGGGTTAATCAAAGGTCAGCTTTATTCTATTTATTTCAAAAAAAATGCATATTTTTTTGTAAATACATAAAATTGCACTTTATCCTTAATATATAGGGGGAAGTTAATTTTTTAGTGGTTTTTCGAAAAATAGGGGCATTAATCTTGCCATCTTTGAATACACCCACCCAAAATTGTAGCATTAATAGTTAAAGTTACGTGTAGTACCTGAACTCTACAACTACAAACCATATATGTCCTTTGTTTTAGCTTTTTTATCTTCACTTGTAATTGGAATTCTACTTTTTCCGGTTCTGATTAAAGTCTTTGAGAAATATCAAATCTCTGATACTTCTGGTCGAAGGAAGATTCGCGGAGCAAAAATTCCTTCTATGGGAGGGATTGGTTTTTTTATCGCTGTTACCATATGCATTAACTGGGTATTACAGATCTTGTTTTATGTTGTTTGAAATCTTTTTTTAGTCTTTCGTGATATTTTTTGATAGGTTGATTTTAGACAAACAATAAGGAATTAGCCATGTTTAAAACTGCTTACTAGGCAATTCTTTTGCATAATGTATTATTTGTTTCAATAGTCCATTAATTGTATCTATTTAGTACATAGTGTTTTAGGTGAGTTCTTGCCTGAGCTCATCCTGTTGTTTTACATACAAAATTTACCTGAGTTCTCTTAAAACTCACTTTCAATTAACAAGTTAATGCCTTGCTTAGGTAGTCGTCAGTGCTTTTATTTGAGTTGTGCTGGGTTGAATATTGTTAGTATATTTTGAGCTTCTTAGATAAAATTTTGAATGAATTCTCAAATTCCTTTATCCTTTCCGGTTTTTAATGGCAATGAAAATCAGTATACGCAACAGGCAATAAGTTCTGGTCATATTGCTACGAATGGTAGTTTTATAAGCAGATTTGAGGAGAAATTGTCTGCTAGATTGAAGACACATGAATGTGTTGCCTTGAATTCAGGCACTTCAGCTCTGCATATTTCTCTGGTTCTTCTAGGAATCTCATCGGGTGATGAAGTGATTTGTCAATCCTTTACTTTTTGTGCTTCGGCGAACCCAGTCGTCTATTTGGGCGCTACGCCTATTTTTGTAGATAGTGAAAAGGATACCTGGAATATTTGTCCTGAATTACTTGAGGATGCGATTCTAAGTAGGTTGGCAAAAGGTAAAAAACCTAAGGCAATTGTGGTGGTTCATTTGTTCGGCATGCCTGCCAGGATGAATGAGATTTTAGAGGTTGCGGAGAAGTATGGAATCCCTGTTTTGGAGGATGCAGCTGAGGCTATCGGAAGTGAATTTGAAGGCAGACCCTGTGGCACCTTAGGGCAAATAGGGGTGTTTTCCTTTAATGGAAACAAAATAATGACTTCTGGAGCAGGAGGTGCTTTGATTAGTACTGACTCATCCATAATTCAGCGAGCCAAATTACTTTCGACTCAAGCTAGGGAAGATTTTCCTTTTTACCATCACTTGGAAATAGGCTATAATTATAAGATGAATAATATTTCTGCTGCCATTGGTTTAGCCCAGTTGGAACAGTTGGATATGTTTATCAAAAATAGAAGAGCTGTAAATCAGAGGTATAGGGAGTTGCTGGAGGATTTTCCAGGAATAGAATTTCAACCAGAGGGAAAACAATCCTACTCAAATTATTGGCTCACTAGTATTTTGATTGATCAGGAAATAACTGGATTTTCGAATGATCAATTAAAATTTGCGTTATCAAAACAAGGAATTGAAAGCAGATATCTCTGGAAGCCTCTCCATACCCAGCCTGTTTTCAATTTAACACCTTTCTATGGAGGAAGTATTTCCGAAGGGTTATTTGAAACTGGCCTTTGCCTTCCCAGTTCTGCAGGTTTGACTTTGGAAGATCAAGAAAAGGTTGTGAATGTGTTACAAGAAGAATTAAGTAAAACTCATAAGTAGGTGGTATATCGGAATTTGTTTAAAAGGGTAATTGACTTCATTCTAGCATTTTTGATGTTCATTATTCTATTTCCAATTTTCTTGGTTCTTTTTGTCGCCCTGAGTATTCACCATGGAGGTTCACCATTCTTTTCCCAAGCCCGTCCGGGTCTAGGGAATAAAACTTTTCAAATATTGAAATTTAAAACCATGAAAGAGCTGGTTGACGATAGGGGCAACCTCTTGTCTGATGCTGATCGAATCACCAAATTCGGAAAATTCGTCAGGAATAGTTCCCTTGACGAGATTCCCCAGTTAATTAATGTACTTAAAGGGGAGATGAGTTTAGTTGGACCGCGCCCATTATTAGATGAGTATGTTCATTTATATTCAAATGAACAAGCTAGACGTCATGAAGTAAAACCAGGAGTGACTGGTTGGGCACAGGTAAACGGGAGAAATGCTATTTCTTGGGATGCAAAGTTCAAGTATGATGTTTGGTATGTAGATAATTTGAGCTTTTTGCTTGACCTAAGAATACTGTTTCAAACGCTTTTTAATGTGATGCTGGGAAAAGGAGTTACTCAAAAGGGGCATGTCAGCATGGAAAGATTCAATGGTAGTCCAAGTGCTGGTTTGAGAAAATAGGAAGTCTTTATTTCGTGGTGCAGGTTATTTAGCTACTTCCAGGTAGATGTATGGGTTGACTCCAGTTTAAATTTACTGCTCTCTAACCTGCCCTTCAAAATTGTATTTTTCTAAATAAAACACATATATTGGTATTTGAATTACGTAAATTAGCGTTTAATCACCCTTTCGCTTGTTTCTGACTTGCTATCAGAAATAAGGATTTGTTAAAACAATCCCGCTAGTTTAATAAATTCTATCTCAATTTGGATATATTTCTACCATGAGTTTAATCGCCAGACTTACGATCCTTCCTCGATGGGTCATTGCTGTAATAGACGCATTAATTTTATTCTCATCAGCCTTTTGTGCTTTTTTAGTTCGATTTAACTTTAATTGGCAAGAGATAGTCGAAAACCAATTTTTGACTGGCTGTGCAGTGTTTATGATTGTATCAGTTTTGGTTCTTCGATTGACAAATAGCCAAGAAGGAATAGTAAGGCACACAGGATTTAAAGATGGTGTTAACTTATTTAAGTCCTTATTTATAAATTTTAGTATACTTTTTATTCCTATTATTTTTTCAGATTCCTTCATTAGCCAGGGATATTTACTTCCTTCTTCAGTACTGATAATTGCAAGTGTTTTCTCATTAGTTCTTCTGATTTTTTACCGATTAATGGTGAAAGAACTATTTGTTTATTTCAAAAATGAAGGTTCACTGAAGCCTTCGAAAAACGGGGTGATCTTTGGAGCAGGAGAAGCTGGAATCATTGCCAAAGAAGCTATAATGCGAGATAGTAAGAGTCTTTTTAATACAATTGCTTTTTTGGATGATGATCCCAAGAAGGAAGGAAAGCATATTCTTGGAAAGAGGATTTATAAGGGCTTGGATAATCTGGAGGACCTGGCCATCCAGTTTGGGATCACTGAATTGATTATTGCAATTAGAGACTTATCGGTCGCTCGAAAAAACGAGATAATTGATGAGTGCCTTCGTTTGAAAATCTCTGTATCTATAGTGCCTCCGGTAGACCAATGGATTAATGGGGGACTGACGGCAGGGGCAATTAGAGAAGTGAAAATTGAGGACTTGTTGAGCAGGGAGCAAATTGTCCTTGACAACCCTAAGATACAGCAAGACTTACAAGGAAAAGTTATAATGGTTACTGGGGCTGCAGGCTCAATCGGATCAGAGTTATGCCGGCAAATATGTCATTACGAGCCTAAACTGCTTATTTTATTTGATATTGCTGAGTCTGCCTTATACGATGTAGAACAGGAGTTTAAAGAAAACTACTCTTATTGCCCAATTAAGATTGTTCTGGGGGATATTCGAAATAAGAAAAAATTAAATGAAATTTTTCAGCTTTTTAAGCCTCAGGTAGTATTTCATGCGGCTGCTTATAAGCATGTGCCTATGATGGAAAATTACCCAGATGAGGCTATAAACTCGAATATATTAGGGACGAAAATTCTTGCTGATATATCAGTGTTGGCGAAGGTGGACAAATTTGTTTTTGTGTCCACAGACAAAGCCGTAAACCCTACTAATGTAATGGGAGCTAGTAAAAGGGCTGCTGAAATGTACGTTCAAGCTTTAAATGAATTTTTAGTTAGAAATCATAAAAAGAGCCATACTAAATTCATAACTACCCGTTTTGGAAATGTATTGGGATCCAGTGGCTCTGTAATACCTTTATTTAAAAAGCAAATAATGAATGGAGGTCCCATTACGGTGACTCATCCTGATATTACCCGCTATTTCATGACTATTCCAGAAGCTTGTCAGTTGGTACTGGAAGCAGGGATTATGGGTGAGGGTGGAGAGATTTATGTTTTTGATATGGGAGAACCCATCAAAATTCTTGATCTAGCCAAAAAGATGATTCAGCTGTCTGGTAAAAAAATAGATGAAGATATTAAGGTGTTTTTCTCTGGATTGAGAGAAGGGGAGAAGCTATACGAAGAATTGCTCAATGATTTTGAAACAGTCAAAATCACCCACCACCCAAAAATTAAAATCGCACAGGTACTTCCATCATCTTATCACAAAATTGACGGTCAAATAGAGCTATTTATGGAATTGGTTTCCAAAAAATCAGAGAATGAATTGGTGTCTCACTTGAAAGTGATTGTCCCTGAATTTATCTCCAACTCATCGAGATTTGAGGTGCTGGATAGATTAAATTAAGTAGGCAAACTCCTACATACTTACTATTTCCCCGCTAGATACTCCCTAGATACCCCGTACATACCCGCATGATAAAGGCATGATAAGGGCATGATACTTTGGGTTACCTTTATTTACGCTTTTACAGTAGACTATCCAGTGCTCCTGTGATCCCATCCGCCTATTCTCGTGTCGTCCCCAGTCTATGTTCGTATCATCACGAACATTTTTTTTCGTTCTAAGATTTAATAATTTGTACATCTACTACTCCTTCCTATTTCCACTGAGACTGCGACTGGCCACTCAAAACCCCGTCTATGTTCTTGTCATCACGAATATTTTTTATCGCTCTAAGATTTAAGAGTTTGTACATCTACTTCTCCTTCCTATTTCCACTGAGACTGCGACTGTCCACTCAAAACTCTGTCTATGCTCCTGTCATCACGAACGTATTTTTCACTAATCAGAATTCTAATTACGTATGCCAATACTCCTGCCAAATTCACTGAGACTGCGACTGTCCACTGAAAACTCCGCCTATGCTCGTGTCATCAAGAATGTATTTTTTCGCTCATCAGAATTTTTTACTACGAGCTACTTCTCCTTCCTATTTCCTCTGAGACTGCGACTGTCCTCTGAAAACTCCACCTATCCTCGTGTCATCACGAACGTATTTTTCCGTTCAACAGATTTTTTAACTACAAAAGCTACTACTCCTTCCTATTTCCACTGAGACTGTGACTGTCCACTGAAAACTTCCTTCTCACTTAAGAAAACACTACATTTGCAGACCCATTTAAGGATAAATACCTTACGTTATGAAGCAAGAATTCACTTTACAATTGAGTCCGGAAGAGGCATATGATCCAGTCGTATTTCAGGAAGTTGTTCGCAAAAAAGCCGGGCTGCCCGCAAACTCAAACGAAGCAATCGCACGCCAGGTCAAACGCTCGATTGATGCTAGGGGAAGAAATGTCAAAGTAAATATTCAGGCTGAACTTTTTATTAAAGAAACGCCTCCTGCACTGCTGGACCATCAGCCAGAATATAAAAATGTTAGTAGCGAAGATCCAATAATTATTGTGGGAGCTGGACCTGCAGGTCTTTTTGCAGCCTTGAGAGCGATTGAACTTGGAGTAAAACCTATACTAATCGAGAGAGGCAAAGATGTGAGGGCGAGACGTCGTGATCTTGCAGCTATCAACAAAGAACATATTGTAAATCCTGATTCAAATTATTGCTTTGGTGAAGGTGGAGCTGGCACTTACTCGGATGGGAAGCTTTATACTCGTTCCAAAAAGCGTGGTGACATTCGTAGAATCATGGAGATTCTGGTGGCACATGGGGCGACTGAAGAAATTCTGGTCGACGCACATCCTCATATTGGTACTAATAAGCTTCCAAAACTTGTAGAAGATCTTCGTGAAAGTATTCTCCAGTTCGGTGGAGAAGTTTTATTCGAAACCCGGGTTGAAGATTTTATTTTGGATGGAAATGTGATGAAAGGAGTAGTCACTCAAACTGGAGAAAAACTTACAGGTAGAGGTGTGATACTTGCCACAGGCCACTCGGCAAGAGATATTTTCCATCTGCTTCACAACAAGAAAATTACCGTAGAAGCAAAGCCCTTTGCGCTAGGCGTTCGAATCGAGCATAGCCAAAATCTCATTGATAGCATTCAATACAATTGTGGTTTGGACCGTGGACCATACCTTCCAGCTTCTGCCTATTCTCTGGTACATCAGACTGAATTTAAGAAAAAGCAGCGGGGAGTGTTTAGCTTTTGCATGTGTCCAGGTGGATTTATTGTTCCTGCTGCGACTGCGCCTGGTGAATTGGTTGTAAATGGTATGAGCCCAAGTCGACGGGACGGCAAGTTTGCTAATTCTGGAATAGTAGCTTCCGTTGAATTGGAAGACCTGCCAGAATATCAAAAGTTTGGACCTTTGGCAGCCATGGAATTCCAGGCGGATGTTGAGAGAAAGGCTTGGGTGGCAGGAGGTAAAACTCAGGTAGCACCAGCACAACGAATGATTGATTTTGTTAACAAAAAAGTGAGCTCTAGTTTGCTTGACACTTCCTATCAGCCAGGTTTGAAATCAGTGGAAATGAGTGAGGTGTTGCCTGACTTTATTTCTGAGCGTTTGGCTATGGCATTCAAGGCCTTTGGGCAAAAAATGAAAGGTTACTACACCAACGATTCCCAGTTGATAGGTTTGGAAAGTAGAACCTCTTCGCCAGTGAGAATTCCTCGAGATCGGGAATCCTTTGAGCATGTACAGATCAAGCGATTGTACCCATGCGGCGAAGGAGCTGGTTACGCTGGAGGCATTGTTTCGGCCGCTATGGACGGGGAAAGATGTGCAGAGAGATTAATAGCAGCGTATGTGAAATAAGCTAAATGCGCAATTGCTAGGCCTGAAAGGCCTCAATACCCGAGCGATGGGTACAGCCCTTCGCAAATTGATAATGGTTGATAATTTTCTAGCTAGTCCTGAAAGGGATAGATCAATTTTCTAATGAATTTTGTGGTTTTTGAGGTCTTGCATCATGGCGAAAGAGATGCATATTATTTAGGTCAAGTTTTAGGGCTAAGGGGGAGAAACCTCCATTTCCGCAAGGTATTACAAAAGTGATTTCTCAATCGGCTTATTGTTTTGAATACGGGGTCAGCTTTCGTTTCCTTCTTCGAAATGACAGCCAACTGCAAATCATACCAAAGCGATTGATAGCAGCGTATGTGAAGTAAGCTAAATGCGCAATTGCTAGGCCTGAAAGGCCTCAATACCCCAGCGATGGGTACAGCCCATCGCAAATTAATAGGGATTGATAATCTCCTAGCCCTGAAAGGGATAGATCTTTTAAACTATAAAACAGAAAGAGGTAGCATACCACATGCTACCTCCTTCTGTTTAATTCTAAATGTCAAATGATGAATTACGAATTTTGAAATTTTTAAATCTCAAATCTCAAATTCCCTTTACCCCAACCAAGCTGACCAAGGAATTCTGCTGAGAATCAACACCAATCCAATGGCATACATCATGTAGATACTTCTAAATCTACCTCGTGATGCTCCTGGTTTTTTAGCACGGATATAGCCAATTGAGATAACCACGATAGCAATGATATTAATCAAAGGATGCTCCAAAGCAAGTAATCTCGCAGCAGGATCAGACATCGCCGAACCTGATTTAAGCATTTCTAAACCCAGAGGACTCAAGAAATATAAAATCAACCCTACCAATAATTGGATATGGGAAAGTATAAAAGCAATTAAACCGATTTTTCGGTCTTTCTCCGAGAATTCCCGATTGGAAAGCGAACCGATCAGCATGTAAATAATGACTACTACCAAAGCAAGCAAAGCAAGGTAGGCGATTCCTGAATGAAGATGTTGTATTCCTGTGTACATAGTAAGTTAAATTGACTGAACGAAAATAGGGTAAAAGCCGATAGAATCCCCAAATTACTCCACAAAAAGCACTAAGCCTTTTAGGTATTCCGTTTCTGGATGGAAAATATTAATTGGGTGATCTGCCGGCTGAGTTACTTGATGAAGTACTTTTACTTGTCTGCCACATTCCAATGCCGCGGCTGTGACGGTATTACGGAAAAGTGCTTTGTCCACCACCTGACTACAGGAGAAAGTAAAGAGGATTCCACCGGATTTTATTTTCTTCAATGCTTCAGCATTTAGACGCTTATAGGCTTGCACCGCATTATGTCTGGCTTTCAGATTTTTGGCAAATGCTGGTGGATCTAGCACAATCACATCGTAATCATCACCGATTTCACGGATGTATTTGACTACATCAGCCACTTTCGATTCATGCTTTCCTTTGATTTCCGGATTGAGTTGAATGTTCTCTTCAGTGAGTTCTATTGCTTTTGGAGAAATATCTACTGAGTGAACTTCTGATGCTCCTTCCATCAAGGCCAAAACAGAAAATCCTCCCGAATAGCAGAAGGTATTCAGAACTTTTTTTCCTGTGGAATAGGAGGCAAGCAACTTTCTGTTTTCCCGCTGATCTATGAAAAAGCCAGTCTTTTGCCCTTTTTCCCAATCGATTTTATAAGTCGCTCCATACTCCTGAACCAAGTCGGTTTTTGGTTCGCCCAACACCCATTCATTGGAAGTGATGCCGAGATTCTTAGGAAGTGTTTCTGCACTTTTATCATAAACACCTGAGATAACATCTCCATAGGCATTCTTTATCGCTTGGGCGATTTCCTTCAAATGCGCATGCATTCCGATTTGATGAGCTTGAATAACTGCAGTTCCATTGTAGAAATCTACAATCAAACCTGGGAGTAAATCTCCTTCACCATGTACTAATCTATATACGTTAGTTTGTTCATTATCAGTAAGTCCTAAGCTTTTTCGTAAAGAAAGAGCTGAAGCAATTTTCTCATTCCAAAACTCCTGATCGATTTCTCTTTCCTCAAAGGAAATAATTCGAACCATGATAGAACCTTCAGCAAAATGTCCTATTCCTAAAAACTCATCTTTGGAAGAGTATACTGCTACTAATTGTCCATTTTCTAGGTTTGCGTCTTTCTGGAAAATAGCACCTGAAAACACCCAATGATGGCGTCTTTTCAAAGAAATCTCTTTTCCGTGTTTGAGGATGATTTTAGGAGGGTTCATACGATACTTCAGTTTTGTTGGGGAAAAGCAAGCTTCCAGCCATCATAGCGATGGCACTGGCAAGCAATCCGTAAATGTGAGAAGATATTTCGGGCTCAAAATTGTCAACAACCAAATAGGTGAGCATACCTATGATCATGGATAAGATGGCTCCGACTTTGGAAGACTTTTTCCAATATAACCCCGTCGTCAAAGGGATAAATAGAGAAACCAAAAGGAGAATAGATGCTCCCGCTACGAGCTCATAGATATTTGAATCTTGCAGAGCCATTACCACGGAGACAACAGTCACCGCTAGTACGCTACATCTTAAAATCCAAAGTAGATGTCTATCCGTAAGTTTGCCCTTGAAAAGTGGCTTGATTAGGTTTTCTGAAATCAAGGCTGCAGGCGCCAAGACTCCTGAACTTGCTGTACTCATAATTGCAGAGATTAATGCTCCAAAAAAGATAATCTGCACAGGTAATCCTCCATGAGCCAAAACCATGGAAGGCAGCAGCATTTGCTGGTTTTCTAAATAGAGTTCTGGGTAAAGAGCCTTTGCGCCTAGCGCAATGAATAGGGGCAGAAGACCGAAGGTGAGGTAAAAACCACCAGCCAAATAAGTTGATTGAACGGCTATCTTTTCAGATTTGGACGACATCACCCGCTGGTAAATGTCCTGACTTGGAATACTTCCCAATCCGAGAATAATCCAGGCTCCGAAGTAATTGATCCAAGAATTTAATCCAGGATCAGGAAAGAACTGGAAACTTTCTGCAGGAGCAGAATCTAAGATAACACTAACTCCTCCAGCTTCGCGGGTAACTAAGACTGAAACAACTATCAGTCCCAACACTATCATCAAAGTCTGAATAAAGTCAGTGATGGAAATAGCCCACATACCTCCAAGGAAAGTATAGATTAAAACAATACTTGCTGCGATTAAGATACCTTCGGTCAAGTTCAATCCCGTGACAGTGCTCAGGATTAGACTTAATGCCACCAATTGGGCTGCTACATATCCAAAGAAAACTGGAACCATAAACACCGTGGACAGGAATTCCACTTGTTTTCCAAAGATTTTCTGAAATACATCACCAATAGTAAGCACTCCCAAACGATACATGGGACGTAGGTAAAACATGCCAAAAAGTACTAAGCAAAGTGCTCCTCCGAAAGGATCTTCTATCACCCCTTGAAGTCCTTCATCCAGGTAAACAGATGAAGCTCCAAAAATAGTCTCCGATCCAAACCAGGTAGCAAAGAGGGCAGAAGCAGAAAGAAATAAAGGGAGCGAACGACCTGCCAAAACAAAGTCATTCGATCCCTTTACGAATTTTGAAGCCCAAGCTCCGATGGCGATTGTGATCGCCAGATATAGTATGATTGCAGTGAGTAGCAACTAAGTGAGCTTACTTAGTGGAATACATTTTCTCTCTCAATGCCTTGATTTCCTCACTTTCCAAGTAATCATCATAAGGCATTCTTCGATCTATTGTTCCATTTGGTGTAAATTCCACGATTCTATTGGCAGAAGACTGTACAAAAGCGTGGTCATAAGATGACATCAATACCGTTCCTGTGTAATCAATAATTGCATTGTTAAATGCAGTAATTGATTCAAGGTCTAAGTGGTTGGTAGGCTCATCCATCACCAAAAGATTTGGGTTTTGAAGCATCATCTTGGAGATCATACAACGTACTTTTTCACCTCCTGAAAGTACAGAGCATTTTTTCAAAGATTCCTCTCCGGTGAAAAGCATTCTTCCCAAGAAAGTTCTCACATAAGCTTCTTCCTGATTTCCTGAGAATTGTCTTAGCCATTCGATCAAAGAAAGATCGGATTTGAAATATTCAGAGTTATCATTAGGCAAATAAGCTTTGTTGATCGTAACACCCCATTTAAAGCTTCCTTTGGATGCAGGGATTTCCTCCATGATTACCTGGAAGAATTTGTTTACCGCCTGCTTGGTCTTAGAGATAAAAGCAATTTTGTCGCCTTTATCCACCATCAAGTTTACATCTGTAAAGTAAGTCACTCCGTCAGCTTTCAATTCCAGGTTCTCGGTCATGAAAATCTGATCGCCGGCTTCTCTTTCAGGTTTGAAAATGATACCAGGGTACTTTCTCATCGATGGTTCGATCTCATCGATGTTTAGCTTTTCGATCATTTTCTTACGGGCAGTCGCTTGCTTTGACTTAGCCACATTAGCAGAGAATCGATCGATAAATGCCTGCAATTCCTTTTTCTTATCCTCAGCCTTCTTATTAGAATCCGAACGCTGCTTCAATGCAAGTTGGGAAGATTCGTACCAGAAGGTATAGTTACCAGAGTAAATTTTGATTTTACCAAAGTCAATATCCACGATATGCGTAGAAACTGAATCCAGGAAGTGTCTATCGTGGGAGACGACGATCACTAAGTTTTTGAAATCAAGCAGGAAATTCTCCAACCATTCGATCGTAGCCGCATCCAAATCATTGGTAGGCTCATCGAGAATCAAAATATCAGGATTACCAAAGAGTGCCTGCGCTAAGAGAACTCTTACCTTTTGATTACCGGCAAGATCCTTCATTTGCATATAATGCAAGTCTTCGGTGATTCCTAAGCCTGAAAGTAATGCTGCTGCATCAGACTCAGCATTCCAGCCATCCATCTCGGCGAAGTCAGCTTCCAGCTGGGAAGCACGCAAACCATCTTCTTCAGAAAAGTCCTCCTTCATATAAATGGCATCTTTTTCCTCCATGATCGCATACAGGGTCTTGTGACCCATAAGGACCGTTTTCAGAACTTCCACTTCATCAAAACCGAAGTGATTTTGACTCAATACAGCCATACGCTGACCCGGAGTGATGCTGATTCCACCACTGGTACTTTCCATTTCACCTGAAAGGATTTTCAAAAAAGTGGACTTTCCAGCTCCATTAGCCCCAATCACACCATAGCAATTGCCTGGGTTAAATTTTAGGGAGACTTCGTCGAAAAGTGTTCGTTTGCCAAATTTTAATGACAAGTTATCTACTGATATCATAATTGAGATTTTCTTCTTTTTTGGAGGCGCAAAGATAGGAATTATATATGTGATGGCTAAGTGAATCAGCAGCTTTTGAAAGATAGCCTAGAAGCTTTGTATCACTGGAGATGCTTAATTCTTAGCAGTTGCCTATATTGGATTTTTAATATGCCCCTTTAATCCCTATGGAGAAACTTTACCGAGTAGTGTATTTTGTGTTTTGCCTGCAATTTTTTGCTTTTCTTTCGCATGCACAGATCTCTACTGTAGGTAAGGAATTTTGGGTTGGCTATATGGAAAACAATCGGATTTTACCGGGAGCTACGGATAGAGCGATGTTGGAGATTACTGCCGTGGAAGCTGCTGATATTACGATAGAATACCTTGGAAATACGCGCTCCGAATCTCTAAATGAAGGTGAGCGTTTTACTTTAATTGTTGATTCTCAGGATATAGATGTCTTTCATCGGAGATCTGGAAGTGTGGAGAATAAAGGGATTTTCATCACTTCTACAGGAGATTTATCTGTCTATGCATTCAATGAGCGGGTGAGAAGCGCTGATGGAACAGTAGTTCTACCAGTAAGTGCTTTGGGTAAAGATTACTTGATTACCTCACACTTTGAGCGCCTCACTTATCCAGTGGAATACGATGGTAATATTAATAATGAAAGCTTGATGCTGGTAATTGCCACTGAGGATGATACGGAGATTGAAATTACCAGAAGTAATAATTCTGCACCGTTTACTCAAATTCTGAATCGGGGGCAAAGTTACCAGATCAAGGAGAGATTTGACCTTACAGGAACCCGTGTGCGGGTAATCGGCGATGATGCCAACTCCTGTAAGAAAATTGCAGTTTTCGGAGGGAATAAATGGACTTCAGTGGGGAACTGTGGTGGAGCCAATGATAACTTATTTCAACAGGCCTACCCTGTGACTACCTGGGGGCAATCTTATATCCATGTAGCCTTGGAAGGTAGAACCTCAGGTGAATTAGTGAAAGTATTGGCCTCTGAAGATGATACGGAAGTACTTGTCAATGGAAATAGCAGAGGCAGCATAGATGCAACTGAATTTTTAACCTTGGAATTTGCTCCTGATGAGTCTGTTTCAATTACTACATCCAAGCCTTCCTCAGTGACTGTGCTGGCGAAAAGTCAGGGTTGTAATCAAGTCAATCAACCGCTATACGATCAGGGTGATCCTTTTATGATTACTTATAGTCCTAATGAGCAACTTCTTAAGAGTGTTAAATTTTCTGCCTTATCACTTCAGTCTATTCAAGACCATTATGTGAATATCGTCGTCCCTGCTGGTGCGCAAAACCAAACGATTTTGGATGGAAGAAATATTGGAGCTTCATTTTCTGTGGTTCCAGGCAATACCGCTTTTTATTACGCTCGAATCCGGATTTTTCAAGGAGTGCATCAGTTGACAAATCCTGAAGGTTTTATTGCCTATGTGTATGGTTTCGGCTATTTGGAATCTTATGGATATGCGGTAGGGGCAGCTTTGGATAACCTCAATTTTGAGATACTAGCTGATTATAAGTTTGATGTGCTGGGAGAAAGAATAGCCTGCCTAGAGCAGGAAGGAACTTGGAGTATTGAGCCGGAAAATGAAGCTTTTACTTATTTCACTTGGGATTTTGGAGATGGCTCGGTGCTGAAGGAAGGTCAGGAAGTGACGCACACCTTCACTGAAGCAGGAGTTTACGAAGTTACGGTAACAGCTTCAATCAGCCCCAATACCTGTGATCAGCAGGAGGAGGAGACATTTGAAGTGGAAGTGCTCGGTACTCAAGCTGAGTTAGTAGGAGCGAATTCTGTTTGCCCTGAGGTTGAGGAATTAATTTATAAGCTCAGTTCTCAGGAGAATATTGGTTCTGTGACTTTTGAAGTATTAGGAGGCACTGTTGTTCAAAATTATGGTGATTCTGTATTAGTTAATTGGGGTCCTTCAAATCCCAATGCTTCAATCACTGCTAATCCAATCAGTACCAACGGTTGTGAGCTAAAACCTATTTCATTAGATGTGCTCATTAATATTGAATTGGATGCAGAAGAGCCTATTGGTAATTTGGATGTTTGTTTTGATCCCCTAACTACTCACTTTTATGCTGCTCCAAACTCATCTAGTAGCAGAGGTTATGAATGGCTGGTAACCGGAGGAGTAGTCGTATCTGGAGTAAATGAAAGTACCGTTGAAATCAGTTGGAATGAGCCTGGGATTATTGGAACTGTGAGCTATTTGACCTACAGTTTGGTCGATCAATCCTGTGAGGGTACCTCTGATCCGGTAGAAGTAAAGGTAGAAGAGGAGTTCCTCTTGACGGTCTCGAGCATAGAAGACGTCAAGTGCTTTGGTGAATCCAATGGGCGAATAGTTTTGGAAATAACAGGAGGTGTTGCACCATTTAATTTTACATGGTCTCATGACCCAACTTTAAATGCTTCCATAGGAGAAGATTTGCCTGTTGGCATTTATACGGTTACAGTCACAGATCAATTAGGCTGTGAAAGAATGCTGGAAAATTTGGAAATCAAAGAGCCACCCTTGCTGGAATTGGTTTCTTTTGATGTAGGCGGAGTGAGCTGTTATGGTAAAAAGGATGGCATATTGAACTTAAATGTAAGAGGCGGGACAGGGCCATATACCATAAATCTGGAGGATGGTTTTGAATTCACAGGTAGTTTGAATTTGGTAGATGTAGCGCAAGGAATTTATGAGCTTACTGTTTCTGATATTAATGGATGTTCTGTTCCTCTTAATTTTGAAATCAGTTCACCTCTTGCTTTAGAAGTGGATGTGAGATTGACCAAGCCAGCATGTCCAGGAGGTAGCAATGGAGAGCTGTTTGCATTTCCGACAGGAGGAAAGGCGCCTTATATTTATTATTGGGATGAGGAAAATGGGGCCAGCAATTCTTTGACTGGGTTGGCCAAAGGAAATTATTCTATTTCAGTACTTGATGCTTCGGGCTGTGTAAGTCTGGGAACGGGAATAGTGACAGAAAAAGCTCCTGAAGTGAGGATGCCGACTGGTTTCAATCCCCAAAAAGATGGGGGGATTTTTCAAGGTGTTTCTAATTGTGAGATTAATTTTAATCTCTGGATCTATAATCGCTGGGGCCAACTTATTTACGCTGGGACGGAAGGCTGGAATGGTTTGGTAGCGGGAGAAAATGCTGTCCCGGGTAGTTACACATTCCTGATGCAGTATAGCTTTCCACTGGAAGACGAAATGCAAACAGTTGAAAAACGAGGAGCATTTGTTCTGATAAGATGATTGGCCTTTGCTTGGGTAGGATCTTTTGTCAACTTTTTAAGCAGTAATCCCGATGGCTTCTTTACCCAAAACTAATCCGAAAAGAATTCTATTATCCATCCTTTTGGATAGTTTTGTACCTGCAAACTTTTAAACTAGAATGAAAAATATTTTAATAACAGGTGGGGCTGGTTATATAGGTTCACACACAGCGGTTCAATTGATAGAAGCTGGTTTCAACCCAATTATCATCGATGATCTTTCAAATTCTGAGGAAAAGGTCCTCGATAGATTAGAAGAAATCACTGGCAGAAAACTTACGTTTTATAAGGGTGACTGTATTGATCGTGCCCTTTTGGATAAGATCTCTTCAGAACACCAACTAGCAGGAGTTATTCATTTTGCAGCTTTCAAAGCGGTGGGAGAAAGTACCTTGCAACCATTGAAATATTATCAGAATAACTTAGGTTCCTTACTGACAATCCTTGATTTCATGAAGGAAAAGGAAATCAAGGACTTGGTTTTTTCTTCCTCATGCACTGTCTATGGACAACCGGATATATTGCCTGTGACAGAAGCTACACCTAGACAAGATGCTGAAAGCCCCTATGGAAATACGAAGAAGATTTGTGAGGATATTTTGGTGGACCTAGTGAAAAGCCAAGCTGGAATTCGAGTGATTTCTCTGCGATATTTCAACCCAGTTGGAGCGCACCCAAGCGGCAAAATAGGAGAGCTTCCTATCGGAACACCGGCTAATTTGGTTCCTTTTGTGACACAAACTGCTGCTGGAATTCGAGAGAAGCTAACAGTTTTTGGTGATGATTACGATACGATTGATGGCTCATGCGTGCGAGATTTTATTCATGTGATGGATTTGGCAGATGCACATGTGAAAGCATTGGCGTACTTGGGTGAGCAACAAGATGATTTCTACGATGTGTTTAACGTGGGAACTGGAAACGGAAATACTGTTTTGGAAGTCATTACCACCTTTGAAAAAGTAAATGAGGTCAAAGTGAACTATGTGATCGGAGCAAGAAGAGCAGGTGATATAGTGAAGATCTGGGCAGATACTGCAAAAATCAATTCTGTGTTGAACTGGTACCCAAGTTATTCCCTCGAAGATTCTCTTAGAGATAGCTGGAACTGGCAGAAGACATTATAATTTATGCGGTATTAATGACACGTATAAATGCTATAACTAAATAACTAAACTCTCTTTAAAGTAAATTTTATTTTAAGGAGAGTTTTTCGGTTATAGGGGAAAGGTAAGGGTGAAAAGCTTTAATCTTTGTATGATAAACATTTACAGAGGGTGATCAGGTGGGATAGAGGAGCGTGTTTGAAGTACTTAGACAGAAGTAAGGTTTTTGATTCAATATCCTTTTATTTTTATTGTTCTGAAACTGTCATAATTTGACAGAAATTTAAATCAAACGAGTAGAGTTTAGCTTAAAATTCAGAGAAAGCCCAGATGTATATTTCCATTGTCGTACCACAAAAAGATTAAAAGAAATCTGGGAATGTTAGACGAAGGGAACAAACTAATTCACTTTCCTGATAGTTCACCAAAAATAGATATCGCGACTTTCACGTGTAGTGCTTCAATCTGAAGAATGCAGCAGGCTTGTTAATGTTTGATGGTGCCTGAGTGGAAAAGTCTGAAAATTATAATTTAGTTATGAATAATAATTCCAAGAAAGGATATAATAAGTCAAATCAATTAACAGTTCATAGCTATCAAAACCTTGACCCTGTACAGGATGTGTCATTGTATAGGATTTGCCAGCTGAGTGCAATTGTGACAGGTGCTTCTCAGGCGCTTATTTTAATTGAAGGGACAGGGTTACTTGGGTTCAAGGCGGAAACTGGCATTAGCATAGAAAATAGAGAACTTACCACTTTTTTTAAAAATCAAACACTAGAAAGTAATACGCTTGTTAGCTGTACTGATGTGTCGAAGAGTTCTCTATCGGATGATCTTCGGAAGGCTTTTGAGTCCCATAATATTAATTCTTATGTAGGTTTACCCTTAATTTCCGATAAAGATGGATGGGTTGGATGTTTGTTTATTTTTGATTCAGCAGCTATTCACCTAGATACAAAGACTAAAACAGCACTCGAATTACTTGCTAGTGAAGCTGTTATCATTATTCAGGAAAGGCAGTTGATTGCAGATTTTAGTAATGTGGAGAAGTTATTTAACCTGTCAAATGATTTGGTTTGTATAGCTGGTACAGATGGTTTTTTCAAAAAAATCAATCCCTCTTTTACTAGTTTACTCGGTTGGGACAATGAGACGCTTCTTACTCGATCGTTTTTTGAATTAATACATCCGGAAGATATTGCCAAGTCTAAGGAGGAGCTAGAAAAACTAGCCTCCGGAGAATCTTCAATTGAGTTTTCCCATAGGTTTCTATGTAAGAATGGTACCTATAAGGTACTTTCATGGGTTTCCACCCCAGACCCTCTTACCGGGAATGTCTTTAGTATTGCTAGAGATACCACTGATTCTCAGGCCAAGGAGCAGCAATTGGCAAAAAGTGAGGGAAGATTACGGGCGTTTTTTGAAAACTCCCAAGGTCTGATGTGTACACATAATTTGAAAGGTGTATTTATCTCGGTGAATGAAGCAGGTGCACAAAAAATAGGCTATTCTGCTGATGAGTTGATAGGGAAAAGTCTATATGATATTGTACCAAGCTACCGTCACGAATTGATAGATCAATATCTTTTTGTGGTTCAAAAAGAGGGGAAAGCCAGTGGGCAAATGATCACTCAGCATAAGGATGGCTCAGAGCTCATTTGGTTGTTCAATAACGTTTTGGAAACTGATCAATTTGGTGTTGGGGATTATGTAATCGGAAATGCAATAGATATCACAAAGCGTGTAAAGCTGGAAGAAGAGTTGTCTCATGCCCGAAAACTACTCGAAGAAACTGGGAAAGTGGCAAGGGTAGGAGGATGGAACCTAGACATTAAACAGCAGACTTTAAGCTGGACACCCACTACGAAGCTAATTCATGAAGTGGAGGAGGATTTTGAGCCTGATGTGAAGACAGGTATCAATTTTTATAAAGAGGGAGAAAGTAGAGATACTATCACAGCTGCTTTACATAGGGCTATGACTATGGGAGAGCCTTGGGACCTGGAGTTGCAGCTAGTTACCAGCAAAGGAAATGAACTTTGGGTACGGGCAATAGGTCAAGCGGAATTTGAAAAAGGTGAATGTATACGAATATTTGGAACTTTCCAGGATATAGATGAGAGTAAGCGTGCTCAGATAGATTTAGAGCAGACTAGAAAAGTTCTGGATGATGTGATCAATGCCTCCTCTGAAGTTTGTGTGATTGCCACAGACATGGCGGGATTTATTACAGTTTTTAATGTTGGAGCAGAAAAAATGCTAGGTTATTCTGCCAAGGAAATGGTAGGGAAGGAAAAGCCAAGTTTGCTTTATAAACAGGAAGAAGTCGAAGCCTTCAAGGCAGAGTTGGAGCTTGATTTTGGAAGAGAAATTAATCCACGTGAAATTTTTACAGCAAGGGCTGATCGTGACGGAGTAGAACAACGAGACTGGACATTTGTAACTAAAACCGGGGAAGAAAAAGTTGTGTCATTGGTGGTTTCTCCAATGAAGGATTTGGATGGGAAATCAATCGGCTACCTAGGTATAGCCATAGATATTACCGAGAAAAGCAAGATAGAAAATGACCTAATCACTGAAAAAAGCAGACTTAATGCATTTGTGAAACACACGCCAGCTGCTGTGGCGATGTTGGATAAGGATTTGATTTACATTGCTGCAAGTAATCAGTGGAAGAAGGATTATTACCTGAAAGGAAAGGATATTGAAGGTAAATACCATTATGATCTATTTCCACAAATAGATAGCGCCGGAAGAGCACGTGATCAGCGTGTTTTAAACGGTGCAGTCGAGCGAAAGGAAGAGGATGTGATCAGAATGCCAGGTGACACAGAGGATCGCTATGTGACCTGGGAAATGAGGCCTTGGTACCTTCACGATGGGCAAGTAGGTGGTATTATGCTTTTCACCCAAGACATTACTAACCTAGTTAATCAGCGGGAAGAATTGAAAAAGGCTAAAATACAAGCTGAGGAAGCGAGTGTCGCCAAGTCAGAATTTCTAGCCAATATGAGTCATGAGATCAGAACTCCATTAAATGGCGTAATAGGTTTTACTGACTTGGTTCTAAAAACAAATCTGAACGAAACCCAGCATCAATATTTATCCATCGTAAACCAATCAGGAAATGCGCTATTGAGCATTATCAATGATATTCTTGATTTTTCCAAAATTGAAGCCGGTCGCTTGGAGCTCGATATAGAAAAGTGTGACCTGTACGAAATCAGTTCTCAAGCAACAGATATTATTACTTATCAGATTCAGAATAAAGGCCTGGAGATGCTATTGAATGTGGCAACCGACTTGCCAAGATTTGTCCACACAGATTCGGTGCGGTTGAAACAAATTTTGGTAAATCTATTGGGCAACGCATCCAAGTTTACGGAAAAGGGAGAGATAGAATTGAAGATTGAAATCCTGGAATCTGAAGGTGAATATTATAGAATGCGCTTTGCTGTACGCGACACTGGTATAGGAATTAAACCTGAGAAGCAGGCTAAGATCTTTGAAGCATTTTCTCAGGAAGACAGTTCTACGACCAAAAAATATGGAGGTACAGGCCTTGGATTGACTATTTCTAACAGTCTTCTCAGGCTGATGGATAGTCAATTACAACTTGTGAGTGAGCCAGGGAAAGGGAGTACATTCTTCTTTGATGTCACCTTGAAAACAGAAGAAGGAGATGCCATCGATTGGTTTGATGTAGAGAAGATTACTAATGTGCTTATCGTTGATGATAATGAGAATAATCGATTGATTGTTAGGCAAATGTTATTGCTGAAAAACATTCAATCTATTGAAGCCTCCAATGGATTTGAAGCCTTGCAAGCTTTAGCGACAGGAGAAAAATTTGATGTGATTTTAATGGATTACCATATGCCATTTATGGATGGACTGGAGACTATCCGTAAGATAAGGGAGACTTTTGCTTCATGGGGATCTGAAGAGCCCATTATGCTGCTTCATAGTTCATCTGATGATCATAAAATCATAGAAACCTGTAAGGAACTCCATGTTCATCATCGATTGATCAAGCCTATCAAGATTCAGGAATTCTATCAAGCTTTATCCAAGCTTTATAAATTCGAGCCTAGTAAGGAAGTAGAAGCGCCGGAGGCAGTAGATAATACATTGAAAGATTTCTCGGTACTTATTGCTGAAGATAACTTGGTAAATATGCTTTTGGCGAAAACAATCATAAAAAAGATTTCGCCTACAGCCACTATTATAGCAGTTAATAACGGGTTGGAAGCTTTGGAATATTGTAAAAAGCAATTTCCAGACATTATCCTTATGGATGTTCAGATGCCAGTAATGAATGGCTATGAAGCTACCAAGAATATAAGATTGCTAGAGAAAGATTCTCGTGTTCCCATCATTGCCTTTACTGCAGGTAATGTGAAAGGGGAGAGGGAGAAATGTCTTCTTGCGGGGATGGACGATTTTGTAGTGAAGCCAGTAGTTGAGGAAATTGTAAAAATGGTTCTCAATAAATGGTTAGATAAAAGTGATGCTAGTATAAATTCCTCTGAAGTAAAAAGCTTAACAGAGGTAAATAAGCATTATAACCCTGAGAAACTCCGAAATTACACTTCAAATGATCAGGAATTTTTAGCAAGCATAAAGCTACTTGTTAATTCTGAACTGAAAGATTCGCTGAAAACTATTCAGGAGATGATTGCGGCTAAGGATATCACCTCGCTAAATGAGGCTGGTCACAAGCTCTACGGAACAGCAATTTCGGCAGGGATGGAGGTTTTGTCTGAAATTGGAAATGAACTAGAGCATATGGAAGAGATTGACTCAGATCGTTTGAAAAAATTGTCACTGCAGCTAAAGGAAGAAATTGATTTAGTGTTGGAGATGATGGATGCAGATAAAAATATCAGTGCTGGTGATTTCACAAATTGATGGTATTGACACTTAGAAAAAGTCAAAAGGAGTAAGGAGTCTAGAAAAAATATCTCCTTGAAAAAGAACTTCATACAAAATAATCGTGCAAATTTTCTGGTCTACTTTTGTATTAACGAATCTAAAACATACCTTTGCATCACTCAAAAACGGGGTAGTTGTTGAGAAATCGAAATAGCCTCAGGATTGCAGTAAACGGAGTGGTAGTTCAGCTGGTTAGAATGCCTGCCTGTCACGCAGGAGGTCGCGGGTTCGAGTCCCGTCCATTCCGCTTAAAATTGATGAAAAAGTTCATCAGCTAGTGACGATTAAAATATTGGAGTGGTAGTTCAGCTTAAGAGGTGCTTGTCCCGATTCTTGGGAAGGTCGTAAGTTTGAATTCACTCACATGAGATAGTAAAGCATATCTCAAATTTAAACCATTGGAGTGGTAGTTCAGCTGGTTAGAATGCCTGCCTGTCACGCAGGAGGTCGCGGGTTCGAGTCCCGTCCATTCCGCTTAAAGTCCCGAAGAAATTCGGGACTTTTTTGTTTTATTGGTACATGGAATTTTTCACTTATATCCTTCAATCTGAAAAGGATGGTTCATTTTATATAGGTTCTTCTCAGGATCCTGCTGAAAGGCTTAAAAAGCATAATCGCATGCATAGTGGTTATACGGCAAGAAAACAACCATGGAAGATTGTTTGGTTAAAATCCTTTTCCACAAAAAGTGAAGCTCTACAAATGGAGCGATTTATAAAAATGAAAAAATCCAGAACATATATTGATGGTCTAATTACTGAGAGTTCATCTGGTTAGAATGTTTGTCCCGATTCATCGGGAAGGTCGCGGGTTCGAGTCCTCCCGAAAAAAGTCGGGACAGGCCGTCCATTCCGCTTAAAGTCCCGAAGAAATTCGGGACTTTTTTGTTTAATTGGTACATGGAATTTTTCACTTATATCCTTCAATCAGAAAAGGATGGGTCATTTTATATAGGTTCCTCTCAGGACCCTGCTGAAAGGCTTAAAAAGCATAATCGTATGCATAGTGGTTATACGGCAAGAAAGTAACCAATGAAAATTGTTTGGTTAAAATCCTTTTCCACAAAAAATGAAGCTCTACAAATGGAGCGATTTATAAAAATGAAAAAATCCAGAACATATATTGATGGTCTAATTACTGAGAGTTCATCTGGTTAGAATGTTTGTCCCGATTCATCGGGAAGGTCGCAAGTTCGAGTTCTCCCGAAAAAAGTCGGGACAGGCTGTCCATTCCGCTTAAAGTCCCGAAGAAATTCGGGACTTTTTTGTTTTAACCCCAATTGCCTTTTATCTTATTGAAATACCTAAGGGACCTCATTAAAAATTTTAATTCCCAAGGGTATATGCTTATCTTTGTTTTTCCTAAAAATCACCAAAATGGTATTAGAATTCGAAAAACCTATAGCTGATTTAGAGCAAAAACTTCAGGAAATGAAGGAGTTGGCTACCGGCAGAAATATCGATTTAAGTTCAGATATTGAATCCCTTGAAGATAAAATTCTTGCTTTGAAGAAAGAAACGTTTCAAAATCTGACCCGCTGGCAGCGAGTTCAGCTATCCAGACATGCTGAAAGGCCCTATGCATTAGATTATATCTATGAGATGACAAATGATTTTGTCGAGCTTCATGGAGATAGAAATGTAGCCGATGACAAAGCAATGGTTGGAGGCTTAGGAGACTTGGACGGTCGATCCGTAATGTTCGTCGGTCAGCAAAAAGGTAGAAATACCAAGCAACGTCAGATGAGAAACTTTGGGATGGCAAATCCTGAAGGTTACAGAAAGGCACTTCGCCTAATGAAAATGGCAGAGAAGTTTGGAAAGCCTATCGTTACTTTGATAGATACTCCAGGTGCATTTCCTGGTTTGGAAGCTGAAGAAAGAGGCCAAGGTGAAGCTATTGCCCGAAATATCAAGGAAATGTTTATGCTGAAAGTCCCTGTGATCTGCGTCATCATTGGCGAAGGTGCATCAGGAGGAGCTTTAGGTATTGCTATTGGTGACCGGGTGTTGATGCTAGAGAACTCTTGGTATTCTGTTATTTCTCCAGAAAACTGCTCCACAATTCTTTGGAGATCTTGGGATTACAAGGAGCAAGCGGCTGAGTCACTTAAATTGACTGCTAATGATATGCAAGGCAATGGCTTAGTGGATGGAATAATTCCAGAGCCTTTAGGTGGAGCTCATAAGAACATGAAAAAAATGGCTATCACACTTAAGGAAGCTATCCTGCAAGCTTTGAAAGAGCTTGACAAGATCAAACCTGAGAAAAGAATAGAGCAGCGCATCGACAAGTTTTGTTCGATGGGTGTTGTTGTTGAATAAAATATTTAAAGCCCGGATTTCTTACAAAGTCCGGGATTTTTCTTTCATATCATGGAATTACACGTAGTCAATACCGGATTTTTCAAATTGGACGGAGGAGCCATGTTTGGCGTAGTGCCTAAGACACTTTGGTCCCGCACCAATCAAGCTGACGAAAATAACCTTTGCACTTGGGCTATGAGATCTCTTCTCGTAGTTGAAGGAAATAGAATCGTGTTAATTGATAATGGAATAGGAGATAAGCAGGATGCTAAGTTTTTCTCGCATTACTATTTGCATGGAGATGATTCACTTGAAAAGAGTCTAAGAAAAATTGGAGTAAGTCCACATCAGATCACTGACAATTTTCTTACCCACTTGCATTTTGACCATTGTGGAGGTGGTGTAAAGTATGGTTCACATGGACAGTATGAGATGGCTTTTCCTAGGGCTACTTATTGGTCAAACAAAGACCATTGGCAGTGGGCAACTGTACCTAATCCAAGAGAAAAAGCTTCTTTTCTGGAAGAAAATATACTTCCAATGCAAGAGTTGGGTCAATTGGATTATGTCAATTTGGAAAGTAAATCATTTCTTCCTGGCTTTGATTTTATCACTGTGGATGGGCATACAGACAAGCAGATGCTTCCAAAGATCCAGTATAAAGGAAGGACTATAGTATTTGTAGCTGATTTGCTTCCTTCAGTAGGCCATATTCCATTGCCCTATGTGATGGGGTACGATACCCGCCCGCTGCTTACTATGGATGAAAAAGCTACGTTTTTGGAAGAAGCAGCAAGGGAAGAATACATTTTATTTCTAGAGCATGACGCTGTGAACGAATGCTGTACTGTGAAAATGACTGAAAAAGGTGTTCGTTTGGATCAAACATTCAGACTTGATGAAATCTAACCTAAAGATTGGAATTGCGCTCTCAGGTGGAGGAGTGCGGGGGATTGCCCATTTAGGCGTGTTGAAAGCACTTACTGACTCTGGTATTTTTCCTACCAAAGTATCTGGAACGTCGGCCGGAGCTATTGCCGGAGCCATGTTTTGTCAAGGCTATACGCCAGATGAAATCTTGAAAATTATAGTAGAGACCAATTATTTTAAATTTCTCCGACCAGCAATTTCTTTGACAGGCTTTCTGAAAATGGATTCTGTAGGGACTCTTTTTAAGCTATACCTCAAGCATGATGATTTTTCGGAATTGCAGATTCCGTTGACCGTAGCAGCCACCGATATTAAAAAAGGAAAAGTTCGGTACTATTCAGAAGGTGAGTTGATCAGACCAATAATGGCTTCTTCTTGTATTCCAGGGATGTTTGATCCTATTGTGATAGGTAATCGATTTCTTGTGGACGGTGGTGTACTGAATAACCTGCCTGTGGAACCTTTGGATGGGACCTGTGATATTGTGATTGGAGTAAATTGCAATCAACTCCCTGAAGAGGCGAATATCAGCAATATGAAAAAACTGATCGAGCGCTCGGTGATTATGGCGATGAATTACAATGTTTACAGTAGGAAATCTAAGTGTGATTATTTTATTGAACCTCCTGGGCTAGGTAGATATGGGGTTTTTGATATCAAAAAGGCTTCAGAATTATTTGGTGTGGGGTACGATCACACCATGAATTATATTGAGGAAAATCCTTCGATTTTGGAATTAGCTGAACAATCTAATAAATCTATAAAAGCATGATGAAATTTTTGTCCCGTATTGTGTTTTGGGTTTCCGGTTGGTCCTTGAATGATAATTGGCCAAAAGGATTAAAGAAAGCCGTTCTTATTGCAATTCCTCATACATCCAATTGGGATATTTTGTATGCCCGTGCGGCATTTTTCCTGATGGATATTCCAGTTCGTTTTACCATAAAGAAAGAGGTTATGGTTGGTCCATTGGGTTGGTTGCTAAGTGGATTGGGAGCAATAGCCATTGATAGAAAGCGAGTGCCAGGAGGCAGAAAACAAACCTATACAGAATCAATGGTTTCAATGCTGAATGAGCGGGATGAGTTAGTGATCATGGTGACTCCAGAAGGGACAAGAAGTCAGGTGAAAAAATGGAAGTCAGGCTTTTATCACATTGCACTTGGAGCGAATGTTCCTGTGGTAGTTGGGTATTTAGACTATAAGAAAAAGGAAGCTGGAATAGGTCCGGTGATATACCCTGATGGAAATATGGATGCTCAGATAGAGGAGCTGAAAGTTTTTGGAAGAACTGTTACTGGCAGACATCCGGAGAAAGGAATTCTCTAAAAGCTAAAGTCTGAAGTTAGAAATCTAAAATCCACGAGACAAAATCATCTTTTAACTTTTTGTAACATCTCTGATTCCGAATATTTGGAAGTTATCAATTACCTTTTAGTCCAATAAATTTTTAATTGAACTTCAAAATGTATTGCTATGAGATTGTTTACTGGGCTTTTACTTTTATTACTTGCGAGTTCCTGTTCTTCATCTGAAGAGAAAAAATTGACCGTTTCAGATCAGATTAAAGTATCCCTAGATACTGTCATGATAGATGCAGGGCAGGAGTTTCTTTATTTGCAGGATCAGTTGTATTCCTCCAGTTTGTCAGAGGACAAGAGCTACCTGATTAACTTCAATAGAAAGGATAATTCTGCGGAGAAAATAGATCTAGATAATCTACAATTAGATAGAAAGATCCAATTTGAGAAAGAAGGACCTAACGGAATTGGCAATTATCCTCAATTTTCAATTTTACCCAATCAACAGATACTTTTTTGGAACTACCAATTCTATAAAATTCTAGATCAGAATGGCGAACTGGTCAGAGATTTGGAATTGGAAAAAATAGCTGAAGAATATCTTGGGGTCAACGAATATTTTGCTCGTTCGCTGCAACAGCATGAAAACAATCCTGACCGATTTATAGCCTTAGTTACTCATTGGCAGAGTAATACGGAATTCATACTTGATTTTGACTTGGAAAATCGTACCTACCAAAAGATTGACCTTCCGGATTGGGCTAAGAATATCGAACGTTATATCAAGATCCTTTATGATGGAAATGATGCAGGTGGCTATGGTACGGGGGCTTTTCCTTTATTAGCGAATGGAAACTTTTTGATTAGTTCAAACGCATTCAACGAAGTTCAGGTATTTGATTTCAAAGGTGATAGTGTTCAGGTGAAAAAATGGGATACTCCATTGTTGGGTTATGAGAAAGAATATGTGCCGCCCAAGACTGTGGAATACACCACAGGAGGGATAAAAGATGTTGAACGCAAACTAGGAGAGGAGATCTCTTACGGTAGCTTCTTCTGGGATGATAAAAACCAGCGGTTTTTAAGGTTTTCAGATAAGAAATCTTACAGCGAAGAACTTAATGAATATAATAGCTATGTCAGTACTGGAGCTGATGTATTCCTAAGCATATTTGATAAAGACTTAAACCTTATTGCCGAAGCTCAGATCCCAGAATTGACCCAAACTCCAAATGTTCATTTTGCCAAAGATGGAAACATCTGGATTTTTGAAAATATCGATGATGAAATGGCTTTTGTTATAGTGGAAATTGAAATGATGTAGAATTTTCAATTTCCTTTAATTCAACAAGTTGAACAGATAGATGCTTTTTTGGATTTCATCCCCGTTTACCACCATGTCTTCAATGTAGAGAGAAATAGCCTCTTTGACCATTTCTTTAGCGTGTTCTAACCTTTCGCCACAAGTGACGCATCCAGGTAATGAGGGACAACAGCGGTGAATCCAGCTTCTAACTCTGGTGTAAGGATGATTCTAAACATTCTTTCCATAGCACTAACTAAGATTTTTTTTAAAAAATTATTTGTATATCCGCTTTTGCGCCAGTATGGAGTCAAAAGCAAAAAAGGATATCTTAACTTAAGAATTGAAGCAGCATCGGTCATCGGTCTTCCGGCCAGATAAGCAAAGAATCTAAGGCAACTGGCATCATTGCGGATAATCACATAAAATTAAATCAGCTGATTACTTCTCTTTCTCAAAATCTAAGCTCACCGAATTAATACAATATCTAATTCCTCCCTGGTCTGAAGGGCCATCTGGAAAGCGATGACCTAGATGCGAACCGCAATTAGCGCAAAGGATCTCCTCACGGATCATTCCATGGGTATAGTCCATGTGTACGTCGATAGCTTCCGGTTTTACCGGTTTGGTGAAACTTGGCCAGCCGCAACCGCTGTCGTATTTATTGGAGGAGTGAAAAATCTCGTTCCCACAGGCCTTGCACTCATAAATGCCTGTTTCTTTATTCAGGTAGTATTCTCCCGTGAATGCTCTTTCAGTTCCTTTTTCCCGTAGAACTCGGTAGGAGTCTGGATCAAGTTCTTGACGGTATTGCTCTTCAGTTTTCTGTACTGGATATACTTTCTTGTCTTGATTTTTCATGGTTTTTTCCTTTAGGGGGTAAACTCACTGATTTGAAAAGAAGTTTCGAAAAGTGAAAATGCAGAAATGCTAACTAGGGAAAACCTTCTGAATTGCCCTGAAAATCACTTCGCAAGCTTCATGAATTTGCTCCTCGGTAATGGTAAGTGGTGGTGCTATTCGCATGGCATCGTCACAAAATAAAAACCAATCAGTGATCACCCCCATTTCAATGGCGGTATCGATAATTGGTTTCAACACATCAAAGGACTCAAACTCAACCGCCATCAACAATCCCTTATTTCTGATGCTTTTGATTTTTGGATGTATCAGGAGGGACTTAATCAAATTGGCTTTCTCTTCTACAAGCTCTATGAGCTTTTCTTCCAATAGAATCTCGATAGTCGCTAGAGAAGCAGCAGAACTCACTGGATGTCCTCCAAATGTAGTAATATGTCCAAGGATAGGGTTGTTTTTGAAAACTCCCATCACTTCCTTATTAGCGATAAAGGCACCGATTGGCATGCCTCCGCCCATTCCTTTGGCACAAACGACGATATCTGGGATAATTCCAACATGCTCGAAAGCCCAGAATTTACCAGTTCTTCCAAAACCACACTGTACTTCGTCCATTATCAATAAAGTACCTGTTTCATCACATCGCTTACGTAGAGCCTGAAAATATTTTTTCTCGGCAACTCGGATTCCTGCTTCACCCTGCACGGTTTCTATCAAAACAGCTGCTGTCTCTGAATCAATACTTTGCAAATCAGAAATATCCCCATAATTAATATGACTAATCCCTGGAAGTAACGGTCTGTAGGCTTGCTTAAAAATCTCGTTTCCTCCCACACTTAGGGAGCCATGTGAACTTCCGTGATAGGCATTTACACAGGAAATCAACTTTGGCTTTCCGGTATATCGCTTTGCAAGTTTCAATGCGCCTTCGATTGCTTCGCTTCCGCTATTTACCAAATACACATTGTCCAAATGCTTTGGCAGCGTATCGCAAAGCGCTTTTGCAAGTAAAGACTGGGGACTTTGTACATACTCACCGTACACCATAAGATGCAGGTATTTATCCAGTTGGTTTTGAATTGCTTCCAGTACTTTTGGATGCCTGTGTCCGACGTTGCTCACTCCGATACCCGAAATGAGATCAATGTATTTCTCTCCTTTAGGTCCAAAAAGATAGATTCCTTCCGCCTTTTCCACTTCGATCATCAAAGGGAAATCAGTTGTTTGTGCTAGATGCTGGAGGAAAAGTTGGCGGTTATTCATTACTAAGGTGTAGTTTAAAAGCTTGAGAATCTAAAGAAGATTCCCAGTGGTAGTTTTTTGTTTTGATTGTCCTGAAGATAGAGTTCCCCGTGTTCGGCATTCTGCACATTTTTGAATGTGGTATTGATCAAATTGGCAGCGATCAGAGATGAGAAACTTAGGGAATACATGTTGAGCAAGAGAAAGTGATCTTTTGGATCCAAAATCTCCGCACATACCTTTAGCATTTCATTGATCTGCTCTTCCAGAACCCATTTTTCTCCGTCCGGACCACGGCCATAAGCGGGAGGATCCAGGATAATACCATTGTATTTATTTCCTCGACGTGCTTCTCGTTTGATGAATTTCATAGCATCATCTACCATCCAGCGGATGTCGGATTGGCCGGAAGATTCCATGTTGTGTCTCGACCAAGTCACTACTTGTTTTACAGAATCCAAGTGCGTGACATCAGCACCTGCGGCTTTTGCAGCTACACTTGCTGCTCCAGTATAGGCAAAAAGATTTAATACTTTTGGTTTCGAAACTGGAGAACGCTGTATCGTTTTATAGAGGTAGTCCCAGTTTACAGCTTGCTCAGGAAAGAGACCGATATGCTTGAATGAAGTTTGCGCAAGATTAAGCTTTAGACTTAAGCCATCAGGATTGTTATATTCAATTGCCCAGTTATGGGGCATTTTTTTCAATTGCTCCCAATTTCCTTTTTCAGGATTGCTTTTTTCTTTTGCAAAATGCGCATGAGCTAGATTTCTCCATTCACTTTCTGGAAGGGTTTTGTCCCAGATTGCCTGTGGCTCCGGTCTACTGAGGATAAACTCTCCAAATCGTTCTAATTTCTCAAATCCTCCAGTATCAATTAGTTCGTAATCTTTCCAAGGGCCAGGACAAAGTGATAATATTGATTCGCTCATAGGGTGTCTTTATTAGGGTAGCAAAAATAAGAAATTAATCGGAGGCTAGACCAGACTGCGCTTTTTAGGCAAAATCTCAAGATGTTCGGGGTGAAAGATTTCTTAGGGTTTGCCTTTTCAACAAGGCTAAATTGGATTAATTGTTTGTTCAACCATGGTCCTATCTGGTCATGATTCAAATTAAGTGGATTGGTTTTCAGGACTCTAATTGCAGCAGGCTTTCCCTATCGTAAGGTTAAACCTGATTTTTTGTACTTTTAGCTTTATTTCGAAAATTAGAGAGAACAAGTTCTCAATTATTTCATCGCCCTATTAGCAACCTGAGCTCTAAGATGTCCAAGAAATTTATTGACATAGAAAAATCTATAGAATCCAAAAACCCTGCGCTTTTGAAATGGATGCCGGGCTTTTTGCTCAGGTATATAAAGCGGGTAACTCATGAAGAATGGATGAATGATGTGCTGGATAAGGTAGACCATTTGCATGGAATCGACTTCGGTAATGGAATAATCAAAGAACTTAACATTGATGTTGAGCTTATAGGAGCAGAGAATATTCCAAAGACAGGTGGGATTATAATTGCAGCTAATCATCCTCTAGGAGGTATAGATGGAATTGCGCTGATGAAAGCAATAGGACAAGTAAGGCCAGATATGAGATTTCTTGTCAATGATTTGTTGATGGCTCTTAAAAACTTTGATCCTTTATTTATCCCAATCAATAAACATGGTAAGAATTCTGGAGACACTCTGGCGGCAATAGAAGCCGCATATTCAGGTGGTTATGCTGTTTTAATCTTTCCTGCGGGATTAGTTTCAAGGAAAGATGATACTGGAATTCGTGATTTGCAATGGAAAAAGAGCTTTATTTCTAAAGCGAAGAAATACAAAAAAGATGTACTACCTTGTTTTATTGGAGGTGAAAACTCCAAATTTTTCTACAATTTGGCTTATTGGAGAAAGAGAATAGGTGTAAAAGCTAATATTGAGATGTTTTACCTAGCTGATGAATTATATAAGCAGCAAGGAAAAAAAGTGGTGATCACTGTAGGTGAACAAATTTCCTATCAGACCTTCGATTCTTCCAAAACGGATGCGCAATGGGCTGAAAAAATGAAGGATTTGGTTTACGAACTTGGTAAAAAGAATGAATAAAGAAGCAGAAATAATTCCGGCAATTGACAAAGAGCTATTAAAGTTAGAGTTGACACCGGATCGATTTTTACGATATACAAATAATGGAGACAATCTGGTTTACCTGGTTAATTTTCATAATTCACCGAATGTTGTTCGTGAGATAGGACGGTTAAGGGAATTGACCTTTAGAGCTGCAGGCGGAGGGACTGGCCTGGAACTTGATCTTGATGAAAATGATATTTGTGAAAATTGCTACGATCAGCTAATTACTTGGAATCCTGAAGATGAAGAAATTGTAGCTGGTTACAGATTGATTAATTGTAAGAACTCAATCAATGCTGACGGAAGCATAAATCTATCTACTACCCATTTATTTGATTTTACAGATCGTTTTATTCAGGATTACATTCCGTACACGATCGAGCTCGGGAGATCTTTTGTACAACCAAAATACCAGCCTGCGCTTGATAATAGGAAAGGTATTTTTAGTCTTGATAATCTTTGGGATGGATTAGGGGCGGTGGTTTTGCTGAATCCGGAGGTGAAGTATCTTTTTGGTAAAGTTACGATGTACCCTCATTTCAGTCGGGAAGCTAGAGATTTGCTGCTGATGTTTATGAATTATTATTTTCCTGATAAAGATGGATTAGTGAAGCCTAAGGATAGCTTGAAGCTGGGCTATGAAACTGATCTTCCTAAAGCCGGAAACCCTTTTGAAGGCTTAGAATATAAGGAAGGCTATAAATTGCTCAATGGAAGGATTCGGGCTTATGGGGAGAATATTCCTCCATTGATCAACACCTATATGAATCTTTCTCCAACCATGATGACATTTGGCACTGCTCTTAATGATGAGTTTGGTGAAGTAGAAGAAACGGGGATTTTAATTACCCTGGAGGATATCTACGAAACTAAAAAGCATAGGCACATGGATACGTTCGAAAGAGATAGGGTATTTGGAAGTAGGTAAGATGGAAAAGTTAACCCTGATCGTAGGAGCAACTACAAATACATCAAGATTTGCCTATATCGCTGCAGACAGATTGGCTGATAAAGGCATTCCTTTTTTGCCGATTGGAATTAAATCGGGAGAAGTCTTTGGTCAAAAAATTCTTGATCTTAGAAGTAAGCCTGAACTCCAAGATATACATACCATCACACTCTATATTGGCCCTGCTCATCAGGAGGAGTGGATTGATTATTTGATCAGTCTTTCGCCTAAAAGAATCATCTTCAACCCTGGAACTGAGAATCCTACCTTCTTTCAGGAAGCTGAAGCTGCGGGAATTGAAGTTTTGAGGGTTTGTACTTTGGTTATGTTGAGTACAAATCAATATTAAAACCCTTGTCAACCAACCTGTTGACTTGATCTTTCTTAAATCCTTTTTTGTGTAACTGATGATCGGCAAAAGCTGTGTAAAGTCACAATTTTTGCCTATCTTGCCGAATCTAAAAAAGAACATAAAATCACCTTTTTAGACCCAATTTGAGGGTTTTCTCCAAAACATATGAGTGAAGAAAAAGCGAAGAATCTAGGCGAATACGGTGCCGGTAATATTCAGGTATTAGAAGGTCTTGAAGCAGTTCGTAAGAGACCTGCTATGTATATCGGTGATGTTGGGGTCAAGGGCCTGCACCACCTAATCTGGGAAGTAGTTGATAACTCTATTGATGAAGCACTTGCAGGACACTGCGATACCATAAAAGTGACAGTGAATGTAGATAATTCAATTACTGTCGAGGATAACGGCCGTGGAATTCCTACAGATATGCACGAAAAGGAGAAAAAGTCTGCACTCGAAGTAGTGTTGACCGTTCTTCATGCGGGTGGTAAATTCGATAAGGATACTTACAAGGTATCCGGTGGATTGCACGGTGTAGGTGTATCCTGTGTGAATGCACTATCCACTGATCTTAAAGCAACAGTTTATCGAAACGGAGTAATTACCGAACAAGAATTTAAAATTGGTGTACCTCAGTATCCTGCAAAACAGGTTGGAACTACTGATCGAAGAGGAACTACCATTCACTTCAAGCCCGATGCAAGTATTTTTGCTATCACAGAATTTAAGTATGAGACCATCGCGAATAGACTTCGTGAAATGTCCTTTTTGAATGCTGGAATCAGAATTTTCTTAACGGATCTTCGTGAAACTGAAGATGACGGTTCAGTTAAATCTGATGAATTCTTTTCTGAAGGTGGTTTGGTAGAATTCGTTCAATACTTGGACGTAAGTCGTGAGAAAATCATCGATACCCCAATTTCCATAGATACAGAAAAGAATGGTGTGCCTGTGCAGGTAGCTATGAATTATAATAGTTCTTATTCTGAAAACGTGGTTTCTTACGTAAACACCATTAATACTTACGAAGGAGGAAGCCACGTTTCTGGTTTTAGAAGAGCACTGACAAGAACTCTGAAATCTTACGCTGATAAGTCTGGAATGCTGGACAAGTTGAAGATGGAAGTTTCAGGAGATGATTTCCGTGAAGGTCTTACGGCAGTTATTTCTGTGAAAGTGGCTGAGCCTCAGTTTGAAGGGCAAACCAAAACTAAGTTGGGTAACTCTGACGTAGTTGGAGCTGTAGATTCTGCGGTTTCGGAAGCGCTACAGTTTTGGTTGGAAGAGCATCCTAAAGAAGCGAAAATAATCGTAGGTAAAGTAATATTGGCTGCACAAGCAAGGCATGCTGCGAGAAAGGCACGAGAAATGGTGCAACGTAAAAATGTACTTGGAGGCGGTGGTCTTCCAGGTAAGCTTGCCGATTGTGCGAATAGTGATCCTACGGTCTGTGAATTGTACTTAGTCGAAGGGGACTCAGCAGGTGGATCTGCTAAGCAAGGCCGTGATCGGGACTTTCAGGCGATTTTGCCATTAAAAGGTAAAATTCTAAACGTAGAAAAAGCTCACGAGCATAAAATCTATGATAACGAAGAGATAAAAAACATTCTTACTGCTCTGGGTGTTAAATTCGGAACTGTAAATGATGATAAGGAACTGGATCTTACCGGTCTTCGCTATCATAAAATCATCATCATGACGGATGCTGATATCGATGGTTCTCACATTAGAACTCTTATTCTTACCTTGTTCTTCAGATACATGAGGACATTGATAGAAAACGGTTACGTTTATATTGCTTTGCCTCCTTTATATTTATTGAAAAGAGGGAAAGACGAGAGATATTGCTGGACTGAGGAAGAAAGAAAAATTCTTACGGCAGAAATGGCAAAAGATGGGAAAGAGGACAGCGTAGGTATTCAGCGATACAAAGGTCTTGGTGAGATGAACCCTGAGCAACTTTGGACTACTACAATGGATCCAAATGTGAGGACGATAAAACAGGTTAATATTGAATCAGCCGCAGAAGCAGATCATCTCTTCAGCGTGCTTATGGGAGATGAAGTAGCCCCACGTAGAGATTTTATCGAGAAAAATGCGAAATACGCAAAAATCGATACCTAATCATTCAAGGGGGCTTTTCAGCCCCTTTTTTTAATTGTTAACATAATCATAAACCCAAATTAAGCAAGCATCACTTAACTTGCTTCTAACTATTAACTTTGAAAGAGATGAAATTGGAAGTTGTTGAAAAATACGATTCGATAATACAACATAGTGATCTGGTAAGCAGAGATTTAAGTTGGTTGAGATTCAACGAACGTGTGTTGGATCAATCCAAAAAATCTCACCGTAGTGTTTTTGAAAAGCTTAAGTTTCTTGCTATTACAGCTTCCAATTTGGATGAGTTTTTCATGATTCGTGTAGGGTCACTATATAATTATCTTGATTACGATAAGGAAAGGGTTGATTATTCGGGATTGAGAGAAGAGCCTTTCAAGGCTAAATTGATGAATGATAGTCATATTTTTCATCAAGCTCAGCATGAACATTTCACTAAGACGATAATGCCTGAGCTTCAGGAGCAAGGAGTAGTGCTATGTAATATTTCAAAGCTTACCGAGAAGGAGCAGGAGAAAGTGCAGGATTACTTTATAAAAGCTATTTATCCTATGCTTACTCCGATGGTTTACGATGGCTATCGCACCTTTCCTATATTGATGAATAAACTTTTGGTTTTTGGTGTAGTGACTACCAGTCCAGGAGATAGACAGGATATGCGCAAGATGAGTTTTGTGCAAATCCCTGCAAATATTCCAAGGTTCTTCGAAATTGAACGAGAGGATTCTTTATTGCTGATTCCTATTGAAGAAGTAATACGGGAAAATATTATTTCACTATTTAGAAATGTAGATATAGAAGGGATTACTCTTTTCAGAATCACCAGAAATGGGGATTTTACATTGGAGGAAAGTGAAGATATGGACGCAAACTTCTTGGAGGAAGTAAAGCGCAAATTGATGGAAAGAAAGAGCGGGAGGGTAGTAAAGATAGAAATCGAAGAAGGCTACAGTAAGTGGATGATGAATTCACTTTTGGAGAGATGGAATCTCAAAATGGATTCTGTATTTCTGATAAAAAGAGAAAGCCTTATAGATTTTACTGGCCTTTGGCAGATCGTCGGAAACAAAAAATTCCGTGAGCGCTTACCACAAATCCCTGATCCTGTAAAGCCTCTGTCTTACCAGGATGAAGGAGTTGCAGATATTTTTGATGTTTTGAAAGAGAAAGATATTCTTCTTCATCATCCCTATAACAACATTGATTCTATTTTAGATTTGATAGAAAAAGCATCTGAAGATCCGGATGTAATGGCTATCAAAATGACCATTTATCGACTTGCCAAAGAAAGTAGAATAACCAAAGCATTGCTAAAAGCAGCTGAAAATGGCAAACACGTTTCGGTTCTTTTTGAAGTCAAAGCGAGATTTGACGAGGAGAATAATATCCGAGAGGCTAAGAAGCTGCAGAAGGCAGGTTGCTTTGTGATATACGGAATTTCTCATCTGAAGACCCACACCAAACTACTACTCATCGTAAAGCGAGATGGAGGTGAAATCACTCGCTATGTTCATTTAGGTTCTGGTAATTATAACGAGGATACCGCGAGGCTTTATACGGATATTGGATTAATGACTACCAATGAGACTTTAGCAAATGACGTTTCTGAGTTTTTCAACGTAATCACTGGGCACTCCATGCCTTCCCAATATCAAAACTTGATCACTGCTCCTCGAGATATGAGAAATCAATTGATAGAGTATATAGAGAAGGAAGCTGAGAACGCAAGGAAAGGTTTGCCAAGTGGCATATTTATTAAAGTAAACTCTCTGGAGGATTCTGAAATAATTTATGCTTTGTATCGCGCGTCGCAGTCAGGTGTTACCATCAAGCTGATTGTCCGAGGCATTTGTTGTATCAGGCCAGGGAGAGTGGGCTTGAGCGAAAATATTGAGGTGCTTTCTATCGTAGGGGATTTCTTGGAACATTCCAGGATCTATTATTTCCACAATAATGGCGACACAAGAACCTACGCTGGGAGTGCGGACATGATGGTTCGTAGTTTTGACAAGAGATTGGAAGCACTTTTCAAGGTGGAATCGCCTTTACTCGAAAAGCAGCTGATGAATATTCTGGCTTATAACCTAAAGGATAATGTCAATGCTTATGTGATGCAGGAGGATGGTACTTATTTGGCAAAGCATCCAGTAGGGGATGAGCCTGAATTCAATGTGCATCGTGAGTTCTTTAATTTGGATGCAGAAAATGTAGTTCAAGTGAAGCTTGTTGATTAAAAATCAAGTTGCACTTTTTATGAATATGAAGCTAATAAAGCATTGAAAATAAGTTCAATGCTTTATTGCGTTTTGGACTCTTGAAAATTTGCTACGCTAAACTAGGAACTCATATCGTATTGAATATTGCTCGTCAAAAAGGGAAGAAATATGGGATTCCAAACGTCGCCACAATCCAAAGCAATAGGTTGAGCGGAGTTCCCACTTTAATGTAATCACTAAATCTATAATTCCCTGGCGTATAGATCATGGTATTTGTTTGATAGCCCATTGGAGTCATGAAACTCAGGCTGGCAGCAAAAGTTACAGCCATCAGCATTGGCCTGGAATCTACATCCAAGGCCGCAGCAATACTGATAGCAATAGGAGCAAGCAAAGCCGCGGTCGCATTGTTGGACATCACGTTAGTCATCAGAAAGGTCAATGCAAATAAGGCGCTCATGACTGCCCGAGGACCAAACTGCCCGACGCTTTCCACAATTGAGGTACCGATAAGCTCAGACCCACCAGTTTTTTCTAGAGCTAAACCCATAGATAAAACTCCTGCAAGCATCAAAATCACTTTCCAGTCTATTGCTTTGTATGCTTGTTCTGGGTTCAATGATCCCACCACGATCAAGGCAATCGCTCCTGCTACTGCTGTGACAACGATTGGAAATATTTCAAATGAAGCCAAGCCTATAATCAGGGCAAGTATGACTAGCGTTATTACTGTTTTTAACTTATTAACAGGATGACTTTTAGATTCTGAAAGCAAAAGCAGATCATCACTCGCTTCTATACTTTGAATTGATTCCTCTGTTGCTCTTAGAAGCAAAATATCGCCGGCACGCAAGTCAGTTTTAGAAAGCAGAGAGCTGAGCATATCAGATCTATGTCGAATTCCAATGACCAGAACCTGATTGTATAGTTTTTTGAAATTCAATGCTTTAATGCTTTTTCCTATCAGGAATGAATTAGGGGTGACCATTGCTTCATACAGTCGTTCTTCCTCATTGACAATGTTTTCCTCATTCCATTTCAAGTCAGCTTTTAACTCAATTCCTTTCTGGGTCTTAATTTTCTCTAGGGTTTCTTTGTCGCAATTAATACGAATGATATCACCTTCCTGAATTGATGTGTTAGGATAAACCCGGACCTTTCGTCCATCGGATCGTATAATCTGCAGCGGTTTGATAGGGAGCTTTCCAAAAAGATTCTGCTTGAGTAGAGGCTCATTTAATTGTTCAAAATCGCTGAGTATAATGACCTCGGAAAGATAATTTCCAAACTGAATACTGTCTCCCAATTCTGATTTTGGTTTACGACTAGGGGTTAACCAACTACCTATTGTCAGCATGTATATTAATCCTGTGGCAAAAAACACCAGTCCCATCAAACTCATTTCAAAAACACCAAATGAAGGTAACCCAGCTTTCTCAACTATTCCACTCACCAAAATATTTGTACTAGTACCGAGAAGTGTACAAATTCCACCCATCAATGCCCCAAAAGAAAGTGGCATTAGAAGCTTTGAAGGCGGAATATTGTCTGTTTTATGAAGTTTTATTACAGCCGGCATAAACAGAGCAACCACAGCGGTATCACTTATAAATGCCGAAAGAAAACCGGCAGAAAGCATTAAGGTAAAAAGCAGGTGGGTTTTACTTTTCCCTGCTTGAGAACTTAGCTGTTGAGTAAAGCTATCTAATAATCCGGTATTGAAAATTGCAGCCGATACCACAAACATAGCAGCTACTGTAATTGTAGCAGGATTTGAAAATCCAGATAGACCTTCTTCTACGTTCAAAATCCCAGTCAATAGAAAGGCGACCATTACGCCAATAGAAACGGTGTCAATGGTGAATTTTTCAGTAAAAAATAATATAATGGCAAACCCAATAATTGCAAAAACGAGACCGATTTCGAACGTCATGAATTACATGTTTAGATAGTTTCCTTTTTTTAATTTTTGACGGATACGGAAGTAACTCATGAACCCGACGATAATAAAAACGAAACTCAATCCAAATGCCAAGTAGCCCAAGTCACGTACGTGGTCAAGTTCTTTAACTTCAAACAGCGCTGTGCCTGATACCAAAAAGTATAGTGAAGTGCGAATAAAAGAGAGCAAAGTCCTGTTATTTGCGAGTGTTGTACGTTGTCTGGCCAAATAATCACGAATTATTAATTCTCTTTCCAAGTCATTTTCCATATTTGCATAGTATTTATTTATATTGAAATAATTCAACATCCCTTAATTATGAAAAGAATTTCTACACTTTTCCTCTTTATTTTATTTAGTGGGCAACTTTTTGCCCAGGAAGATGCCACCTTAGTGCCTAAAGATACGAGCTATTGGCTTAAAGAAATCCAAGGTGGACTGAACCTAAATCAAGCCGCATTTAGTGGTAATTGGCAAGGAGGCGGAGTAAATTCCATCGCTCTAGGTGTTTACCTCAACGGTCGTGCTAATTATGCCAGAGACAAATGGTCGTGGGACAATACAATGGATTTTATCTATGGTGTGGTGAAGAATAAGGATGAGGAAGGACGTAAATCAAACGACCGTATATTCCTTGATTCAAAAGTGGGTTATAAGATTAGCGACAAATGGAATTATTTCTTTGCCGTTAACTTTCTTTCTCAATTTGCTCCCGGCTATGAGTTTCCAGAGGATTCTGAGAAAATGCTGATTTCCAAGTTTGCAAATCCTGCCTATCTCACCACCTCGTTAGGTTTGGAATATAAGCCGAATGACGAGTTCAGCTTACGTATCT
Source organism: Algoriphagus winogradskyi (assembly GCF_900182815.1). Lineage (GTDB taxonomy): Bacteria > Bacteroidota > Bacteroidia > Cytophagales > Cyclobacteriaceae > Algoriphagus > Algoriphagus winogradskyi. The sequence continues at coordinate 41,405 of NZ_FXUA01000004.1, forward strand.
CACCCTTTTCACCTAGATGGACCTTTGTGACAGACACAGATCTATATTTAAATGTTCCAAACAACTATGGGGTAGAAATAGGGGAAACAGTGCGTACAGAGTGGCTGGCTTTTAGTGTGTTGGCGGATTACAATAAGAAGCTTTCTGAAAATCTATCCCTAATGGTTAGATATCAAATGTATGCTAACTATGAAAATTTCGCCTTTGATGCGATTGATCATCGCTTGGACTTCGGACTTACTGCCAAAGTTTCCAATCTAGTTAACGTAAGTTTGACCAGTTTGATGATCTATGATTTGGATCAAGATAGTAAAATTCAATTTTCCCAAGGTTTAGCATTAGGAATTGCATTTAAACGAGGTAACTTCCCGGAGAAGAAATAATCTTAACAAATTTTTATTTGGAATTTTGATTCTATAATAAATGTATTATTTTTGAATTCATTGTGGTAGTTAAATAATAGTTGGTTTAGTTTTCAAATAAAGGGCAGGAGATTTTCTCCTGCTTTTTTATTGTATATATACTATACCAATAAATTTTTACTTGAAATAATCCTATTTTTTTAAAATGCTCAGGAGGTTACCTTTGGTATTCAATACCTATTTAACCTAAAATGAATAAAAAATTAATTCTGATTTGTTGTTGCCTGTTTATCAAGGCGATAACATCTGTAGCACAGGACAGCCCAATTCCATTTGAGGTGCTACCTCTTCAAAGTTTAAGTGAATTTCAAGCCACAGGTAACAACTGGCAGATCGTCGGAGATGTCTTTTATGACCTAGATGGAGGTAAATCTAAAACCACAAGTGGTGTAGGCGTACTATTGAATACTTTGCAAAAAGGTGATAACGAAGCGTTAAAAACTTCCTTTGAGCATGGGGATATTGAGCTTTCACTTGATTTTATGATGCCAAAGGGAAGTAATTCCGGTGTTTATCTTCAAGGTAGGTATGAAGTCCAATTATTTGATTCTTGGGCAGAGAAAGATCCTAAATACTCCGACGCCGGCGCAATCTATCAACGATGGGATGCTAGTAGGGGAGCAGGTAGAGAAGGTTTTGAAGGGCATCCACCTCTTGTAAATGTAAGCAGAGCACCGGGCCTTTGGCAATCTCTTCGAATTGTCTTTCAAGCTCCCCGCTTTGATTCTAATGGGAAAAAGGTGGCTAACGCCAAATTTGTTTCTGTTTACCAAAACGATGTTTTGGTTCAAAAGAATATTGAAGTAACAGGTCCAACCCAGGCCGCTTTTTTTGAAGATGAGCAAGCCTTAGGCCCTCTAGTGATTCAAGGCGATCATGGTGGAGTAGCTATTCGAAATATCAAGTACAAAACTTATGGATCGGAAAAGGTGACTTTGAAAGATATGAAGCTCACTTATTACGATAGCATCAGAGCCATCAACGATTTTGCGAAAGCAAAGCCAAAGGGAGAAATGCCTATAGATGTATTGGCTCATTTGGCACCAGCTACAAGGAATGAGTTTTCAGGAACTGTCGAAGGGTCCTTAGAGATTCCAAGTGATGGGGAATATTTCTTCAACCTAAATCTAGCATGGGTTCCGGATGATACCCCACCAGGCAATATTAATGGTGCTGGTAAGCTTTTTATAGATGATAAGGAAGTGGTCTATGTGGATGGTGTAACAGGAAAAGCGAACGGATCCACAGAATTGACAGCTGGAACTCATAAAATCAAACTGAACTACTTCAAAAAATACGGTCACTGGTATGCCCCAAGTAATGACATCACACTGACTGTCGAAGGAAATGGAGTAGCAAAAACAGCATTAAATGTTCCCTTAAGAGCTGATGATCCTGTGGGACAGATAGCAGTGAAAGTAAATGATAGGGCTGAAATGCAACGAGGATTTATCATGTACGATGGGGAAAAGCGCACCCACACAGTAGCAGTCGGTGAACCAGGTGGTGTAAATTATGCCATTGATTTAAGTAAAGGTGAATTATTGAGTGTGTGGAGAGGGGATTTTGTAGAAACCACCCCTATGTGGTATGGCCGTGGAGAAACTCAACTGATGTTGCCTATGGGGAATGTGATTGAGTTGGCAGGAAAGCCAAGCTTAGCAGTGCTGGATTCAAAGGATGAAGCTTGGCCTAGTGAAATCGATGGATTTAGCTACGAAGGTTATAAACTGAAGGCTAATGGTGCTCCTATAATTAGCTACCGGATTCCAGGCGTTAGGATACAAGAGACTTTTGATACCCAGGAGTCTGGTAAGAAATTAGCACATACTCTAAAAGTTGTAGTCGAAAATGAAAATCTAGAAATTTATAGCTTGATCGCTCAAGGGGCTACTATTGAGAAGTTGCCAAATGGGCTTTATGCTATTGACGATAAATCCTATTATATAGAATTAACGGGTAAGCAATCACCAATTATCAGAGATTCTGCTGATGGTTTACAAGAATTGATTTTACCTATCAAATTGATAGGCAAATCTGGAGTGGTTACTTATTCAATTGTTTGGTAATAAATAGGAAGCAGCATGAAAAATCTAATGAATTTTAATAATACTAAAGGATTTGCTTTTGCCTTAGCTTGCCTAGTTATCGGACAAGTTGAATTAAAAGCGCAGGATAAAGCCCCGATGATGGTGCCTGAAACTGAGGATGATTTTTATAAAATGATCTCGCTTCCAGTTCCTGAAGATGTGATTTTGGAAGTGGGCGGAATGGCTACGTTGCCGGATGGGAGCTTGGCTATTTGTACGCGAAGAGGTGAAGTGTGGATAGTTTCCAGTCCGAGTATTTCCGGAAGTGAAAAGCCCGTATATAAGAAATTTGCTTCTGGATTACACGAACCCTTGGGATTAGCATATAAGGATGGAGATATCTATGTGACGCAGAGAAGTGAATTGACTAGGCTGAGTGACACCGATGGAGATGGTCAGGCAGATGTGTATGACAAAATATACTCCTGGCCTCTTTCTGGGAATTACCACGAGTACTCTTATGGACCTACTTTTCTTCCTAATGGCAATATGCTGGTGACGCTCAATGTAGGCTGGAGTAATAGCCTAGGACATGGAGTTAGTTTGGTTCCTTGGAGAGGTTGGGCATTGGAAATCACACCTGATGGTGAAATGATCCCTTTTGCTGCGGGAATGCGGTCTCCAGCAGGATACGGAATGAATTCAGAAGGTGATTTCTTTTATACCGAAAACCAAGGTGACTGGGTAGGTTCAGGTAGAATTTCCCATGTGGAGAAAGGAGATTTCTTGGGAAATGCGGAAAGTTTAGAATGGTCTGACTTGCCAGGTTCTCCGGTGACACTGAAGAAGGAGGATATTCCAAATACAGGTGAACCAATGTATGACGTAGCACAGCGAGTACCAGGACTGAAAGCGCCGGCGATTTGGTTGCCTCATGGGATTTTGGGGATTTCTACTTCAGGATTCTTGAATGATAATACAGAAGGAAAATTCGGGCCATTTGCCAATCAGGTATTTGTAGGAGATCAAGGGCAGAGTAATATAGCTCGTGTTGATTTTGAGAAAATTAATGGTGTTTACCAAGGGGTAGTATTTCCATTTAGAGAAGGTTTTTCCTCAGGAATTCTGAGAATGGTCTGGGGAAATGATGCTTCCATGTTTGTAGGTATGACAAGCCGTGGTTGGTCTTCTACTGGCAAAGAGTTATTTAGTTTACAGCGATTGGTGTGGACTGGTAGAATGCCTTTCGAAATGAAGACGATCAAATCAAAACCTGATGGTTTTGAGATTGAGTTCACGGAGCCGGTAGATAAGGAGCTGGCAAAAGACCCGGCAAACTATCAAGTAACTGGTTTCACTTATAAGTATCAAGCGCAGTACGGTAGTCCAGTGATCAATAATGCGCCTTGTGATATTATTGGTGTGGTAGTTTCTGAGGATGGAATGAAGGCTAGATTGTTGGTCGACAATCTACGCTTAGGCTATATCCATGAAATCAAAGCTGAAGGAGTGAAGTCTACTGAAGGAAAGCCTCTTTTGCATAATGTAGGATATTACACGCTGAACAATTTTGGCGCAGGGGAAAAAATTGATCAAGCGCCTTTTTTGGCAGCGCGTCATGAGCATGAGATGATGATGAAAGCTGCGGCAGATAGTGCAGCAAAAGCGCAGGCAGATGCAGAAGCTAAAGCCAAAGCTGCCGAAGCGAAAAAACAGGCGGCTGCAACTACTCCAGCCGCTCCAAAATTGGCAAAAAACACCACAACTATGCCAGCAGCATGGGATGGAAAAGCTGATGTCACAATTAACATGGGAACTAAGCCAGGTCTGAAGTTTGATCCAGCCCAAGTTCAAGTAAAAGCTGGAAGCAAGGTGAAGCTAGTTTTCCAAAATGTGGATGATATGCTACACAATTTTGTGATCGTGATGCCGGGAACTGCCATAGAAGTAGGTGAGGCAGCGATGAAGCTTGGACTGGAAGGTCAGCAAAAGGACTACATTCCTAATACAAGCAAGGTACTGGTTAATACAAAATTGCTTCAGCCAAGTGAATCGGCTACGATATATTTCATCGCTCCAACTGAGCCTGGCGAATATACTTATGTGTGTACTGTTCCTGGGCATTTCTATACCATGCAAGGAATCTTGAAAGTGGTGAAGTGATTTGGCTGGAAGACAGAAGACAGAAGACAGAAGACGGAAGACAGAAGATCGAAGTACCCTGATTTTTGTAGATAAACTAATGCTAGGTTGCTTCAGCCTTTTAATAAAAAAGCGCAGATTATGAGGTCTGCGCTTTTTTGTTTCAAATTTGAGATTTCAAATTTGAAATTTTAATCCTCAAATTCCTCTCACTTCTGAATCTGATAATGCCTGATAGGTTCTTCGCCCATTAGATGCTCAATGAAATAATCCCAGCGCTTTTTAGTAAAGTAATCTCCATCAGTTCTTCCAAAGCTGTGATTTCTACTTGGCCAGATAAATAAGTCAAAGTCTTTTCCAGCTTTGATCAGCGCTTCAGCAAATTTGAATGTTGCCGAAGGATTCACATTTTCATCTATTCCTCCATGGGCTAAAAGAAGATGACCTTTGAGTTTGGATGCATTGGTGATGTTGGATTGCTCATGATAGAAATCCCCAATAGGATAGCCCATATACATCTCTGGCCACCAGGCTTTTTCCATACGATGATCATGATCTCCTGCCGATGCTACGCCTACCTTGTAGAAGTCAGGATGTAGAAGCATCGCTCTGCCAGCATCGTATCCGCCGGCTGAGTGACCAAATATCCCTACTTTTTCCACATCCATGAACTTGTTTTTAGATGCCAATTCTTTGATGGCAAGTACATGATCTGTAGTTCCATCGCCTAGGTTATTGTAAGATACGTCATTGAATGCTTTGCCTCTTCCGCTTGTGCCTAGGCCGTCAACCGTCACAACTACAAATCCCAATTCGGCCATTGGCTGTTGTAAACCAACGAGGCCAGCCCGAAATGTCTTTGGAGTAATATCTATGTGAGGACCAGAATAAGTATAGTCAATGATTGGGTATTTCTTTTTGGAATTAAAATCTGTGGGTAGATAATAGAGGCCATAGATCGTGGTTTTGCCATCCTTAGCTGTTGCAGTGAACTGTTTAGGGCTTTGATAACCTTTCTTCAACAGATTGGAAATATCAGCTTTAGAAATTTCATGGACGATTCTACCTGTCTTTATTTCTCTTACTACTGAAGTTGTTGGTTGATCAACAGTTGAATAATTGTCCACAAAATAATCTTCCCCTCGACCATAACTGATGTCGTGAAAAGCTTTTTCCGGAGTCAATAATTCCAGTCCAGTTCCATCAAAATTCACTTTGTAAACAAAGGAATAATACGGATTTACATCCTTTTCCTTCCCCGCTGCTTCAAAATAAATAATACTATTTTCCTCATCGACTTTGAGCAGATTCTTGACTACATAATCTCCATTAGTAATTCGATTAACCAATTTTCCAGATTCCCAATCCATCAGATACAGCTGATTCCAGCCTGATTTCTCAGTACCAAGGATGAATTGCCCGTTATCCAGTCTTCTGAAAATATTGTTGTTATTGACATGCGTGGGAGAGGATTCGGAATATACTTTTCGGATTTTTTTGGAGTCGGTATTGATCTCAAGTAAGTCAAAGCTTTTAAAACCTCTTTCTAAGTAGGTTCCGTAAATGTGCTTACTATCGGCATCCCAGTTGAAGTACATTCCGATGAAATGTGGGAGAGAAAGCCCAGGGAATTTGGTGGCCGCTTTACTTTCTAGATCAAATAAAACCGGAGTGTACATCACTACAGTAGTGTCGCCGGGAGAAGCTCTGTAATACCCCATGAGCTGAGGACGAAATTTATCATCTTGGCTATTGTCCAACAACAGCATCTTTTCTGCTAGTCGTAAATCCACAATCTGAGTTTGGATCTTCTTAGAATCGGGAGACCAATTGATGCTTAAATGCTCAGGACGCTCCCCATTTTCTCCTAAAATCATATCTGACCAGCCCCAGAATGAAGCGTATTCATAGTCTTTTCTTCCATCATAGCTCAACTGGGATTCCTCTCCAGTTTCTAGATTTTCCACGAAAAGATTGAAGTTTTTCACATAAGCCTTCCAATTCCCATCAGGAGAAATCGACACTGATCTGTCCCTAGAATCTTGGGCAATCTTTTTTGACTCCAAATTCCCATTGGTATAGATCCAGTTTTTATTCATCCATTCGAAAGAAAGAGTCCCATCTTCTTTGAGCTGAATTCGACTGAAAGGAAGGTTGCTGGAATCAATAGAACCACCACTTTTTTCACTCAGTGAATTGGCTAGTTCCTCATGATCGAAAGCTTCTCTAGTTTCTCCCTTTAGAATATCCGTTATAAAAAAACGTTTCCCATCCTTCGTATAGGTTTGATGCCAAAAGCTCTTTTTATCATCCAGCCAATCTGGAATCACATCTAAGTGATAAACTTCTTTTTGAATGTTTCCACTCAGGAAATACTCCGCTTTGTGGTAGGTGTCTTCTGTGATTTGGGCAAATGACTGTGTGGCATATATCGATAGGAAAAGGAATAGAACCGATTGTCGAACAGACTGGAAATTAATATGAATGAGCATAATAAAGGGGATAGCTTACGGTTTCAAGGTATCCCCAATATTTGCAATAAACACTTCAACAATTGATGAAAAGTGATCCTATTTTGTATGCGGTACTATTTATCCAGCAGTTTCATAGGCTTTTTTGAGCCAACTTGACACTTCCTCATTAATATCATTTACATCCGTAAGATAAATTTTGTGGCTACACATTCCATTGGTTTTGGTATCAATTTCCAAAATTCCTTCCGCCGGGTGTCCTTTTAGATTGATGCCAATTTCGTATCTGGTTTTTGTAGCGGGAATTAACATAGCAAATTGTTTTTTGCGCTTGATACTCACGTAGGAGTTTTTTGGAGCGAATTCCACATCAGAACCAAGAGCCTTAATTTCAGCACTCAGCTTTTCGTAAATAGGTAAAAAGTGTTCTTTGCCTTTGTATTGCTTGGTGATCAATTCATCCGTGTCTGAAGCTGATCCAGCATCTGATTTCAAAGTTTTGTGTGCTACTAAATTCGCAAACCCATGAGTAAATTCATGTTCTGTCTTTAGAAATTTGACGATTTCTCCATGCTTTTTTAAATCTTCTTTTTGAACGATTGCAACCCATTGATCTAGGCTTTTGCCTGTGTTTTTCGCTAAGTTGTCGATCATTGTTTGTGCAGCTTGATCCATAGTTTTTTAGGGGTTTGTTGTTTCGATTTCACAAAGAATTGGAAAGTGATCTGAAGCTCTCTTCAGGGAATTACTGATAGACTGAATTGATGGATTATCTTTTTCTAGGTATGGATTCCAGACAGTTCCATTGATAACTTTTATTTTTTGGCTGGCGAGGATATGATCAATCAAAACATTTACCTCATCTCCCGTGATCCGATCTCTATAACGACTGGAATTTGGGGTATATCCATAGCTGTTCAATTTAGGTTTAGGTAGGACAGATTTGAGTACAAATTCCGGCTTCCAAAGATCACCGAGCAATATTTCCACGGCACTTTTAGAGAATTTATTTTCGTAGAAATCCAACTCAAAACCGTCGTTGATATCTCCCATCACCATGACTTGTTGGCTTTTTTCTAAATATTCATCACAACGCTCCCTGATCGACATACATTCTGCAAAAAGCTTTAGCCGATCACGAGCTGAAATTTGTTCAAATCTCGCATAGTCTACCATGTCAAAAATACCTTTCGACTTCGTATGCGCAATTATCACTCGGGTAATCAAGGTGTCATCTAACCCTAAAATACTCAGTTCTAAGGGTGGGCGGTAATGCTTGTATTGCTCCTTGATCAATCTGTTAGTAGTGTCTTGAAGAAAGGGCTCATCAAACCGCTTCCCCGCTTTTGTCTCAGGTGTGAATAGAACATTGATTTTGTCAGGTTTGTAAATTGCGCAGAGTTCCTGTTGACCTGCGGAAGGGAATCCATGAATGCCTTTGTAATTAGATCCCGGAATAAAGGTCTGTGTCCAGACTTCTAATTGTAAAGAAGCTGTTTTGGAACCGTCGACTAAGGTGTTTGGTCCTTCTACAATTCCGAGAAAATCAGGATTCATCGCTTGGATAACTTCGGCTAGTTGTTGACTTCTCACCAGTTCCTTACCTGTCATTTTTGGATTTCCGCCGGTGTCAAAAAGATCCCGCATCCATTCCACATTGTAAACACCAATTTTCAGTATCATAAAAATGCAACTTAAGGTTAAAAATCACCCTTAAGTTACATTTTTATAGGTGTTTATCTGACAGTGAAATTATTGAATTTATACTTTTATGTAGATTTTTCTTTTATCCATCCCTAATCCAATCAGCCAAATGACCAGCATATAGCTGAATGCGAATAGGAAGGAAGCCATTTTGGGCGAAAGCCAACTCGTATAAAAATTCTGATAAATGAATCCTTTCAATGTGGTGTCACCGATTGGAATGAGCGACAAAATAGTTACTAACAGACCAGATAGTACATAAAGAATCAACGGATTTCTCCCAAAGACTTCGAAGAAATAAGTCCAACCTTTCCAGTTTTTGATTTCGATAACTCCCACTAGAATTGCCAATAAAAGCATGTCAATTCCTACAGTTAGAAGTACGTAAGAGCTCGTCCAGATTTTTTTATTGATAGGAAAAAAGATATCCCAAACGTAGCTTACGATAATCAGAACTACTCCTATAGCGAGCAATCTCTTGATGGCTGGCATTGTATTGCCCAGTTTTTGAATCATTTTTCCAGCCAAATAACCGGCAATAACATTCACGATTGCAGGAAGCGTACTTAAAATTCCTTCGGGATCAAATGGAATTCCCTCACCACCATACATTCTTTCTGGTCCCATGAGTGCTAGGTCAAGTTTGATGGCTGCATTGCCAGTAAGTGAATAAGGGTCTCCTGGATCACCAAAGAAATACATGATTGCCCAATAGCTAAGTAGCGCAATGGCGCTAAATATCCATGCTCCTCTAATTCCTCCATAATACAAAACAACTGCACCAAAGAAATAGCATAAAGCGATTCTCTGCAAAACTCCGAAAAGTCTAACTTCAAGAATATTTGTCACGTCATAAAATGGGAATGCGCTTAAGAGCCACCCAATCATAAAAATCAATACAGTCCGTTTACCTACTTTTTTGAAGAATTCAGCGCTTGGCATTTGCTGAAGCTTTTTCATAGAGAAACTCATCGCATTTCCCACAACAAAAAGAAATGTGGGGAATACAAGGTCGGTGGGGGTAAAGCCATGCCACTTTGCGTGAGCAAGCGGAGCAAATAAATTACTCCAGTCCCCAGCAGTATTGACTATAATCATGAACGCAATAGTCAATCCGCGTAAGACGTCCAAGGCCAGGTATCTATTGTTCAGGCCAGTGGAGATAGAATTTTGGGCCATTTAAGTGGGGGATAAGGGATAAAAGATGGGGTTTTTCTGTAGGGTTAAGATAAAATATTATCTTGTTCTTTACTTGAAAACAGACTTTTTATCCACCCAAAAATATAAATCAGATGAAAAATATTTCCATTGATGACTTTAAAGTGACCAAAGCTATTTCCCTCAAGGATGTTCCTACATCCATAGACTTGGAAGCTTCTGAAAAAAAGAAGGAGAAGGAACTCAATAAGCTGAGGGAAAAATTAAGCGATCATCAGGATACGATGTATGCCCATAATAAATACGCTGTCCTCATCTGCCTGCAAGGAATGGATACTGCGGGCAAAGACAGTTTGATTCGGGAGGTTTTCAAAGAGTTTAATCCACGCGGAGTAGTGGTACATAGCTTTAAGACTCCCTCTAAACTGGAGTTGCAGCATGATTTTCTCTGGAGACATATCATAGCACTGCCTCAACGTGGCAAATATGGGGTTTTTAACCGCACGCATTACGAGAATGTACTGGTGACGCGAGTTCACCCAGTCTATATCTTGGGAGAAAATATCCCGGGGATCAATTCTGTGGATGATATTACTGAGGAGTTTTGGGAAAAAAGATTTGAGCAGATCAATAACTTCGAAAAACAAATCAGTGATAATGGTACGATTGTGTTAAAGTTTTTTCTGCATCTGGGAAAAGAGGAACAGCGGCAACGATTGCTAAGACGTCTTAATAAGCAAAAACATAACTGGAAGTTTTCCCCTGGTGATCTCAAAGAGCGGGAGCGCTGGGATGACTATCAGAAGTGCTACGAAGAAGCAATTAATAAGACTTCCAAACCACATGCTCCGTGGTATATTATCCCGTCAGATAATAAAGAAGCTGCTCGTGTTCTAGTTGCAAAAGCTATTTTGGAGAAAATGAATTCTCTAAATGATATTCAGGAACCAACACTGGAAGAAGAAGTAAAGCAAAATATAGCGATGTATAAGGAGATTTTAAGTAAGGAAAAGAATTGAATCCTTTTCCTTACTTATTGAAAATCACCTCATCAACAAACACCCAACCTTTATCACCAGCAAATGGATGCCATTTTGGTAGGCTAGAAAGTGGTGTTAATGTAATCTTGAGCTTTTCGTAGCTGCTACTCCCTAGGTTCATATTCATTAGCTCCGTTCTCGCTGGTGCAGCCTTGGCTGATACTTCTGGAGAATTACTGGCTAGGAGTTGCCATTTTCCATTTTCTAATCCCTGAATTGTCACTTTGGAGGGAGGGAAAATATGAGCCCCCTCATTATAAAGTAAACTGATTGACACTTCAGTCGGCTTGCTTTCTTGCTCAAAACTCACTTCCAACACCATAGGATCGTCCTGAAAACCCAGCCATTTTTGCCCATGATTTGGAGGATCTGCTTTTTCTGAATCGAAAAGTGTGGCAACTCCCGCTGCTTTGTATTTAGGGTTTGGATCGAAAGCTAAAGATGACTCAGAAGGTTTGAATCCTGAGTGTATAAAAACTGATTCAGATCCCTTTGAACTCTTCCAATCTTTAGCATAAGCTTTCGCTATTATTTTCCCCGTCTTTTTTGTAAAAATTGGCTTCGAGTAAATTGGGCTGCTAATACTATCCGGCTCTGTGCCATCTAAGGTATAGCGAATCTCTGCAGTTTTGATAGGATGGGAAATGCTGATTTCCAAGCTGTCCTCATAGATCATTTTATCCTGAGAAATAATAGGGCTGTTCAACTCATAAATAATCCCTTTTCCATCAAACCCAAAATCTATTTCAGTGTCTGGAAGTGCTTTTTGAATGGATTCCTTATCCTGCGAACTTAATCCAGTTTGCCAAATGAAAAGCTTTTTAAGTCCATTCATCTTTGAGAGATTTTGTAAAGATGAATTATCTATTACATTCCCTGAAATAGCTAGTACTTCAAGACTTTTGAGTTCAGAAACTATTTTGAGCTGCTCAGCATCTAAGTCTGTGAAATTCAACTGGAGTTCTTCCAAGTGCGTGAAATCCTTCAGGAATTTTAAATCTATTCCAGCTAAAGGCATTTTATTTAGGCTAAACCGGACTACCTGATCCTTTACTTTTTTAAGGTCAGTCAGGGATTTAGGCTGAAATGCTGAAATACCAAAATAGGAAACATCCAGAGCTGGTGATTCAGGAAAAAGCGGCATTACTGATCGGAATGAAGTATTCAGCTCATCTATGGCTTCTGGGTCTGCAGCTTCAAAAGAGTAAATTTTATTTCCTTCAAACTTCACAGATGCCAATTGGAAGAGCTCATTTTTGGGGGGAAGTGTTACTAGTTTCTGATCAAAACTAGCTCCAGAGGCTACCCACTCACTTAGAATCAACAGTTCTTCATCTGTTAATTGTGCCTTATTCTTGGGAGGCATGTGTTTTTTATCATCTTCTGGGAGATTGATTCGCTGGATGAGCAGGGATTTTTCGAAATCCCCAGCCAAAACGAAAGGACCTGATTTGCCACCTTTTTGTAGGCCTTTGATATGATCCATTCTTAGCTCTCCTTTAATTTTGCCCTCTTTGTGACAGCTTACACATTTTGCCTGCAAAATAGGCTGGACTACATCTCCAAAAATCTCAGCTTCCGCTAAAGGGATTACTTCAATTTCGTCAGTCTGAATGGGAGCTAAAAGAAAGTCTTCCCCGTGTGTCAAACCCGCGCCCCAATGTCCAGTCGCAATGATAGCCAATGCCAATGCTATACTCGAAAACCTAATAAGATTGGCTTTGATTGATCTAAAGAAATAGAGTAAAACACATCCAACAAAAACCGCTAATCCACCCCATTTATGCCAGGTTAAAATCTCTCCAGTATATTCTTCCTGAGCTAAAATCAATCCTGCTATCACGGTAATGCCAGCAAAATTACAACCGGCCAGAAAGCTGATTTCTCCTATTTCTCTAATCTCAGGTTTTTTGTCAATTCCTGGAATCCAGAAGAAGAGTAAACCCATTAAGAGCAGAACAATAGGAAAGTGTAATAAAATAGGATGGCTTCTTCCAACAACCTGAAGCCAATCTGGTAAAACCAGTGCGTTTCCGGCAAGTGTTATGATAAGCGTGAGACCTATCCAGATAAAAAGGGTGTTTTCCAGAATAGATCTAATCGAAGAAATCTTAATCATCCGTCCTTATGCAATTAAATCTTTTACTACATGACCAGAGACGTCTGTGAGACGATACCTTCTTCCAAGATGCTTATAGGTCATTCGCTCATGATCAATTCCCATCAGATGAAGCATGGTGGCTTGGAAATCATGCACATGAACTGGATTTTCGGTGATGTTGTACCCAAACTCATCTGTTTCTCCATAGACCATTCCGGATTTCACACCGCCACCTGCCATCCAGATAGAGAATGCACGAGGGTGGTGATCACGACCGTAATTGTCTACTTGTATTTTTCCCTGGCAGTAATTTGTTCTGCCAAATTCTCCACCCCAGATCACTAGTGTTTCGTCGAGTAAACCTCTTTGCTTCAGATCTGTAATCAAAGCTGCTGAAGCCTGATCTACATCTTCAGCTTGAAGCCGCATTTCGTTAGGCAGATTGCCGTGCTGATCCCAACCTTGGTGATAAAGTTGCACAAAACGAACACCACTTTCAGATAGTTTTCTTGCCAAAAGGCAGTTTGCTGCATAGGTGCCAGGCACTAGGCAATCTGGCCCGTAAAGTTTAATTATACTTTCCGGTTCCTTGGATACATCGGTCATTTCCGGTACGGCTGTTTGCATTCGATAGGCCATTTCATACTGCTTCACTTTAGCAGATATCTCAGGGTCATTGAATTGCTTCATGCTCAGATCATTCATAGCAGCGATTTGATCAATCATTTTTCGACGCTCAGAACGACTCATGTTTTCGGGGTCTTTGAGATAAAGTACAGGGTCTTCCGAATTCGAAAATTGTACTCCCTGATGCGTGGCATCTAGAAAGCCGTTACTCCACAGCTTAGAATAAACTCCTTGGCCATTTCCTCTACCTCGACTAAGTAATACAGAAAATGCTGGTAAGTTGCTGTTTTCACTACCTAAACCATAGCTTAACCAAGATCCCATGCTTGGGCGATTTCCAACTTGGGCTCCTGTCTGGAAAAAGGTGAGTGCAGGGTCATGATTGATCGCATCAGTATGCATGGATTTCACAATACAGATATCATCAACTATGCCTGCGGTATGTGGAAATACTTCGGATATCCAAGCCCTAGACTCTCCGTATTGATCAAATTTATAATTGGATCCAACCAAAGGGAAGGAGGATTGACCTGCAGTCATTCCTGTAAGTCTCTGGGTGCCCCGAATGGATTCTGGAAGTTCTTCTCCCATTCGCTTTATTAATTCCGGCTTGTAATCAAATGACTCCAGTTGACTTGGGGCGCCATTTTGAAACAAGTATATCACTCGTTTTGCTTTTGGAGCAAAGTGTGGGAGGGCATGCATCATGGCTTCTTCAGCTTCTGATTTGCCTGAGAATAGATCGGGGATCAAAAGCGATCCAAGTGCTAAACTTCCAACACCAAGGCTAAGTCTGGATAGAAATTTTCTCCGATTATGATTCAGCCCTTCTTCTAATATTTCCTTTTCCATGTTAGCTCTTAGTAATAGTTTCTTCCAGGTTGTATATACTTACGATCACTTGCATAAGTGCTGCTGTTTCCGGGTTTATGTTCTTTTCTTCCAAAGGATGTTCTCCAACGCTCAAGGTAGGGAGAACCTGATCTGGATTATCTTTAAATCGTGTGAGTTGATCTTCGTAGTAGGAGAGCAAGATTGACATTTCCTCATTACTCATGTCCCTACAAACGATGCGTTTGAATGAAGTAGAAATAGCTTTTTCACCATCGGTATTTTCCGCCCACATTTTGCTGGCAAGCACTCTCGAAGCTTCGAGAATCATAGGATCATTCATCATCACCAATGCCTGAAGCGGAGTATTTGTCCTACTTCTACCAATCTCACATCGATCTCTATTACTGGAGTCAAAAATGATAGCCTTTGGAGGCGGTACAGTTAATTTGATAAAATTGTACAAGCCTCTACGATAGAGTTTGTCACCTTTATCTTGAATGTAAGTAGCCAAAACTCCCCGTCCAGAAGTTGCGGCTTCCCAAATTCCTTCAGGCATGTATGGTTTGACACTTGGCCCTCCAAGTTTTCTTACAAGTAAACCACTACTAGCCAATACCAAATCCTGAATATTTTCTGCTGGAAGTCTAAGGCGAGGAGCTCTTGCTAGATATAAATTCGCAGGATCAGTATTGAGGTGTTTTTCGGTGATGACTGCAGATTGTTTATACGTAGCTGAAGTTAGAATTTGCTTCATTAAGCGCTTGATATCCCAGCCATTTTCCATAAAGTCCACAGCTAGCCAATCCAATAACTCAGGGTGCGTGGGAAGATCTCCCTGCATGCCAAAGTCTCCTGCTGATTTGACGATTCCTTGTCCAAAAACCTCTTGCCACATCAAATTTACAAATACACGTGCTGTCAAAGGATTCTCTCGGTTTGTCATCCATTTTGCAAGCCCCAACCGGTTTTTCTCTAAATCTTCCGGGAATTCCATGATAGAACTAGGGGTAGAAGCGGCAACTTCTACCGTAGGTGCATCATACAGCCCACGATCAAGAATATAAGTTGGTCTAGGTTCCTCCAATTCTCCCATCACCGAAACACTCAACTGAGATGTATCTGCATAATTGATGAAATTCATGATGCCGGAAAGGTCTTCCTGATCTACAAATAGGATAGGAGTTTTGGCAGGTTTGGATTGAGATACATCGCCTTGGTAGCCTTTCTCAGGAGTATTATTAAAAAAGGCAAACATCTCATAATATTCCTTTTGGGAAAATGGATCATACTTGTGATCATGACACTGGGCACATTCCATGGTGATTCCCAGCAGCCCTTTGCTCACCGTATTTGTTTTATCAAGCACATATTCAATACGGTATTCTTCGTCGATTACGCCACCTTCTTCTGTGTATTTATGATTTCTGTTGAAAGCTGTTGCTAGTATTTGCTCTTTATTCGCATCGGGTAACAGATCTCCTGCGAGCTGCCAAGTGACAAATTGGTCGTAAGGCATATTTTCATTAAAGGCATGAATCACCCAATCCCGATATGGCCACTGCGTTCGAATATTATCGTCCTGATATCCGTAGCTATCCGAATACCTGGATATATCCATCCAGAGGATAGCCATCTTCTCTCCAAATCCCGGATCATCCAGTAACCCATCCAGTAAATCCTCGTAGGAAAGTTCACCTGAAAAATCTCCAAATCTATCCAAAACTTCTGGACTAGGAGGTAGGCCTGTAAGGTCTAGACTTGCCCGCTTGATCAATTCATGTGGTTCAGCTTCAGGGTTAGGTTTTAGACCTTTCTCTTTCATTTTTTTTAATGCGAAGCGATCGATTTCATTGATCGTCCAGTCTGTTTCTTCCGGTAATTCAGCTTTTTCTGCTTTGATAAAAGCCCAATGCGGTTCGTACTTTGCTCCTTGTTCAATCCACTTTTTGATCAATTGAATTTCCGTTTCTGACAAAGCAAGATTGGATTCTGGCGGTGGCATTAACTCACCTGGGTCTTCAGAAATGATTCTATGATAAACTTTGGATTCCTCTACACTCCCTGGCATGATCACGAATTGTGATGGATCATCCTTTAGCGCTGCATAAGCTCCTGCTTCTGTATCGAGTCGAAGATCAGCTTCCCGCTTATTTGCATCTGGCCCATGGCATACAAAGCATTTGTCTGAAAGTATTGGCCGAATATGGAAGTTATAGCTAACCTGTTCAATCTCCGAAATTTGTATTTCACTAGACTGCTTGGTGTTACAACTAAAAAATGTTAATCCGAAACACGAGAAGGCAAGAAGTCTATATAAGTTTGGGTACGTCATTTTTGGGTCAAATCGATAGTTAAATCACTCTTAAACTAGCAATAATTTGTACAAAAGCTGTCATGATTGGTATTATTTTCTTGCTCTTTTTTAATAAAAGGAAATTAACTTTGTGTAAAATATTATTTATTAGAAGATTGTTTTGTGATTTTTAGAAATAACTAGCATAGATTTTTCAATACAGGACAAGTAGAAGGTCTATAAACAAAAAAAAGCTGCCTATCAAATAGGCAGCTTTTCATTTTATGGATTTTTGATTTATCCTTTTATCACTGAGAAGTCAAAGTCTTCCAAGAATTTCGTAGTGAAGATTCCTTCTTTAAATTGTTCGTTTTCCAACAAAGCGATATGAAAAGGAATGGTTGTTTTGATCCCATCGATTACAAATTCCTCAAGCGCTCTTTTCATTCTCACAATCACTTCTTCTCTCGACTGTCCACTGACAATCAGCTTGGCAATCATGGAATCGTAATTAGGTGGAATTACATAACCAGCATAAACGTGCGAGTCGATTCTTACACCACGACCACCTGGAATATGTAGGTTTTGAATTTTACCTGGACTAGGTCTAAAACCATGTGCAGGATCTTCTGCATTGATTCTACATTCCATAGCATAAAGCTTAGGATAGTAGTTTCTTCCAGAGATTGTTTCACCAGCGGCTACTTTGATTTGCTCTTTGATCAAGTCAAAATCTGTAACTTCTTCAGTGATTGGGTGCTCTACTTGGATACGTGTATTCATCTCCATAAAGAAGAAGTTACGATGCTTATCAACCAAGAATTCTACTGTTCCAGCACCTTCATAGCCGATAGCTTCTGCACCTTTGATGGCTGCTTTTCCCATTTCTTCTCTTAACTCATCTGTGATGAATGGGGAAGGGGTTTCTTCAACCAGTTTCTGGTGTCTTCTCTGAATTGAGCAATCCCGCTCAGATAAGTGACAAGCCTTTCCGGTTTTGTCTCCAATAATTTGAATCTCTATGTGACGAGGTTCTTCAACGTATTTTTCAAGATACAGGCCGTCGTTTCCGAAGGCTGCACCAGATTCCATTCTTGCGTCGTCCCAAGCTTTTTTGAATCCAGCTTCTTCTTTAACTATCCTCATTCCACGACCACCGCCACCGGCAGTAGCCTTCAGAATAACTGGGTAGCCCATTTCATTGGCAAGCTTGATTCCTTGCTCCATCGATTCTAATACCCCTTCAGAACCTGGGATAGTAGGAACTCCGGCTGCTTTCATGGTTGCCTTAGCCGTAGCCTTGTCACCCATTTGATTGATCATCTCAGCGCTGGCACCGATAAACTTGATTCCGTATTCTTCACAGATTTTAGAAAACTCAGCGTTTTCTGAAAGGAATCCATATCCTGGGTGAATTGCATCTGCATTTGTGATTTCTGCAGCAGCAATGATTCTAGGAATGTTAAGGTATGAATCTCGACTTGGAGCCGGACCTATGCAAACAGCTTCATCAGCGAACCTGACATGCAAACTGTCTTTATCCGCAGTGGAATAAACTGCAACAGTTTCAATCCCCATCTCTTTACAGGTGCGGATGATTCTTAAAGCAATTTCACCTCTATTGGCAATTAGTATTTTTTTAAACACAGCTATTTATTTTGGGTGAAAAAATTAACCTGCTGGATCTACAAGGAACAATGGCTGGTCATATTCTACAGGAGTAGAATTGCTAACCAGGATTTTTACAATTTTACCAGAGATTTCAGACTCGATTTCATTGAAAAGCTTCATTGCTTCAATGATACAAACAGTCTGACCAGCTTTCACTGAATCACCTACTGCAACAAATGGATCAGCATCTGGGCTTGAAGTAAGGTAGAAGGTTCCAATCATCGGAGATTTGATCTCTATTAAATTAGAAGGAGCTTCAGCTGGGGCTGGTGCCGCGGCTGGAGCAGGAGCTGCAGCTGGCGCAGGTGTTGGAGCGACTGCCGGTGCTGGTGCTGGAGTGGAAACTTCAACCATTCTCTGGGCAGAAGAATCAGCATATTTTTTAATAGAAAGTTCAAACTCGTCAGTCTTGATTTTAACTTCCGCCAAACCAGAATTGGAGATGTAATCGATCAACTCCTGAATCTCTTTTGCTTTCATAGGTATATTATTTAGAATGCCAATTGGCAAATTTGTTAGTGATTTATTAAAGAATAAGTCTTAGTAATTTAAGGAAATCAGAATGACTTATGTACTTATTTTACTCTTTCTGAGTATGAACCGTCTCGGGTATCAACTTTGATTAGGATATCCTGCTCAACAAATAAGGGAACCATTACGGTTGCACCGGTTTCCACAGTTGCAGGTTTTAAAGCGTTTGTAGCTGTATCTCCTTTGATGCCAGGTTCTGTGTAAGTAATCATCAGTTCTACGAATGGAGGAAGCTCAACAGCAAGTGGAGTTTCTGTTTCGTCATGAATTAAAATATCAACAAGCTGTCCATCTTTCAAAAGATTTGCTCGTTCGATAAGCTTCTCCTCAATGGAGATTTGCTCAAAAGTGGTCGTATCCATGAAGTTGTACCCCATGTCATCAGCATAAAGGAACTGATGAGGTCTCTTTTCCACTCTAGCAGTTTCTACTTTTTCACCTGCACTGAATGTTTTGTCCAGCGTTTTTCCGGAAGTTATGCCTTTCATTTTGGTCCTTACAAATGCAGGGCCTTTTCCAGGTTTGACGTGCTGAAATTCGACAATCGTGTAGATGTCATTATTCATGACCAAACAAAGTCCGTTTTTAAAATCTGCAGTACTAGCCATACTATTATTATCGTATTATTTTTTTAAACTTATTTCGGATCGTATCCCCACTTAAGGTAAATGGAACCCCATGTGAATCCGCCTCCAAATGCAGCGAGAACCAAGTTGTCACCTTTTTTCAATTGACTTTCATAGTCCCAAAGGCAAAGAGGAATTGTAGCAGCGGTCGTGTTGCCATACTTTTCGATATTCATCATCACTTTATCAGATCCGATTCCCATACGATTGGCTGTTGCATTGATTATGCGGAGATTTGCCTGATGTGGAACAAGCCAAGCTATGTCATCACTAGTCAGTCCATTCTTTTCCATAATCTCAGCACTTACATCTGCCATGTTGGTAACGGCAAATTTGAATACCGAAGAGCCTTCCTGATAAGCATAATGCTCATCAGCATCTAATGTCTCTTGAGTGGCTGGTCTACGACTTCCCCCAGCTTTCATATGTAAATAAGGTGCTCCCGATCCATCTGATTTAAGGATAGCATCCACTACTCCAAGGTCTTCAGTAGTTGGCTCAAGCATTACCGCTCCGGCGCCATCTCCAAAAAGGATGCAAGTAGTTCTGTCTTTATAGTTGACGATAGAAGACATTTTATCCGCGCCTACTACGATTACCTTCTTATGAGTCCCCGTCTGAATAAACTGGCTACCCATTTGTAAAGCATATAGAAAACCTGAACATGCAGCGCCGATATCAAAACTGAAGCTGTTTTTTGCGCCAACCATATCAGCTATGATGTTTGCAGTAGCAGGAAAAGGCATGTCGGGTGTGACAGTAGCACAAATGATCAAATCTACATCTAAGGGGTCAATGCCGGTTTTTTCTAATAAACCTTTGACTGCTTCAGCACCCATTACAGAGGTCCCTTGATCTTCTCCTTTAAGTATTCTTCTTTCTTTTATACCGGTTCTTGAGACTATCCACTCGTCGTTGGTCTCCACGAGCTCCTCAAGTTCTTTGTTGGTCAACCTGTATTCCGGAACGTAACCTTGTATTCCGGTGATCATGGCTCTGAGTTTGTCCATTATGCTTGGTTTAAGTTAAGATGATCAAATCAAAATCATCTAAAACTGTATGTTATGGATGTGTTCTATCCTGTAAGGAAGGCAAAAATATTACAATTGTCATTCTCTACCAAAAGAAATCCATTAACGGAAGGTAATTGGCTTGATTAACAAGCTCTTTTAATTAGAGCTAAAAAAAAATCCATCCGCAAGTAGCGAATGGATTTTTGTATGATTGAGATGACTGATTAAGCCAGGATTTCTTTCTCAATGATAACTTGTCCTTTGTAGTACAATTTACCGTCCAACCAGAAAGCTCTGTGTGGAAGGTGCATTTCGCCTGTAGTAGGACATTTAGCCAAACCTGGAGCCTCTAACTTGTAATGAGTTCTTCTTTTATCTCTTCTGGTTTTCGAAATTTTTCGTTTAGGATGTGCCATTTTATGCGTGGTTTATGATTATTCCTTGTTTTTTAACTTTTTTAAAAGATCCCATCTAGGATCCACTGGTTTATTATCTTCGTCAGAATCAGAGTCTTCTTCGGAGTTATTTGAATCTTGCCCATCTATGTACGCGTAGATTCCTTCTCCTTCGTAATCCTCATCATCCATTTCATTTCTGTAATCGGGGTGAATCTTTTTTAGAGGCAAAGCCAATAAAATAAATTCGTAAATCAGCTGAGCTACATTGACTTTCGGTGTATCGCGAGTGATCATGATTACATCTTCGTCAATTTCTTTTTCCTCAGCACCAAACTTATAGATCATTTTTTCATGGAAGTCAAGCGGCTGCTCAAAAGGCTCCAGACTTCTATCGCAAGTCAAGGTTACTTTCCCCGCAATATGAAAATCCATTTCAATTAAGTTGGCTCCGACTTTCATTTTGATCCGTACGATCAAATTGCCTTTTTTAACAAGTTCGTTGTCTTCGAAGTGTTGGAAAAATGAATCTCCAATTTCGAAGTCAATTTCGTGGATGCCTTCGAGGAACTTAATGACCTCAATATCAAATGTTCTCCAGAATTTCACGATACCTCCTCTCGATTTAAGACCGCAAAAATAGTGAATTATTATAAAAGGATGAAAGAGATTTTAAAATAATCTTTGGTTGTATTCAATAAATCTCTCCTTTTACGCTTAATTCTCTGATTCCTGCGGGTTGTGTTGTTGAATAATGTCTGCTGCAAGGAAAATAGCGGCTCTCATAGAGCCTTCATCTGCAATGTTTTTCCCTGCAATATTATAAGCTGTGCCATGATCAGGCGAAGTTCTAACTACGGGAAGGCCTGCGGTAAAGTTTACTCCGATGCTGAATGCCATTGATTTGAAAGGTACTAATCCTTGATCATGATACATGGCCAACACCCCATCGAATTTAGTCTGATGTGCCATACCAAAGAATCCATCTGCAGGATAGGGCCCAAAAACCATTTTATTTTGATCCTTCAGCGCATGGATAGCAGGTTTGATGATTTGTTCTTCCTCTTCACCCAAAAGTCCATCTTCGCCAGCATGGGGATTTAGGCCTAGAATGGCGATCTTTGGCTTATTGATACCAAAGTCTTTTTCCAATGTTTTGAGAAGAATATTGGCTTTTTCAATAATCCGCTCTTGGGTTACATTTTCCGCCACTTTTGCCAACGGCACATGACCTGTTACTAAACCTACACGGAATTGCTCGGCGACCATAAGCATTAAGCTGTCTTTTGATGCAACCGCCTCGGTAATAAATTCAGTATGTCCAACAAAGTGTAATTCTTCTGAATTGACGTTGTTTTTATTAAGTGGCGCAGTGACTAAGGCTTGAATTTTTCCTTCTTTCAAATCATTTACAGCCATTTTCAAGGCTTCCAAAGCAAATTTTCCAGCTTCCTGAGTTTCCACACCTGGAATAACTTCAGGACATTCTTCGGCAGCATTGATTACATTGATTCGCTTATGCTGAATCTCGTCTATGCTTCTGATCTGTGCAAAATTGAAATCATCTAAGCCAAGTTGTTTCCTGTAGAAAGTCAGGGCTTTACCATGTGCATAAATCAGCGGGGTAAATGACTTATAGGTTCTATTGTCTAGCAAAGCTTTCATGGTAACTTCTACGCCTATGCCGTTAATGTCGCCAATGCTAATTCCGATAATGGGTTTGATCTTTCGTTGATGCATATTAATTATAATGTGGACTAGGTGTTAAGGTTTGGTCAAGCCTCCTTATGTAAGCTAGTCCTTTAGAATTATTCTCTTAATTTTGAGATTGCAATTTATAAAAATTTATCTGAGCTAACCGATGGAAAAGGTCAAAGCCAAGAAACACTTGGGACAGCATTTTTTGACCGATTTGAGTATTGCGGAGCAAATAGCTCAAGCGGTCAAAGGGCATAACGGAGTATCAAAAGTTCTGGAAATAGGGCCAGGTATGGGGGTGCTTACTGATTTCTTAATGAAGGGAAATCTGGATTTATATCTAATCGATATTGACAAGGAATCCATTGTTTACCTACATAAGAAATATCCGGAGCTAGGAGATAAGATCATTGAAGGGGATTTTCTAAAAATGAACCTTGAAGAAGTCTTTACTGATAAGTTTGCCATCGCTGGTAATTTCCCCTACAATATATCATCGCAGATTTTCTTTAAAGTACTTGAGGTAAAAGATCAGGTGACAGAAGTGGTTTGTATGCTTCAGAAGGAAGTGGCCGAACGAATCGCTTCGCCAAAGGGAAATAAAGACTACGGAATTTTGTCAGTGCTCTTACAAGCATATTACGATATAGAATACCTATTCACAGTCCCACCTCATGTTTTCGACCCGCCTCCAAAAGTCAATTCTGGTGTTATCCGCCTAACCAGAAATGCGACTGAAAAATTAGATTGCAACGAAAAGTTATTTAAGCAGGTTGTAAAGGCAGGATTTGGTAATAGAAGGAAAACCCTTCGAAACTGTCTGAAGCCTTTTAACCTTCCTGAAGAGTTTAATTCAAATCCCATTTTGAATCTACGTGCCGAACAATTGGACGTAGCTGAATTCATATTTCTAACCCAAACAATTGAAGCTTCCCGTGGAAATCATTAAGCAGTTTGAACTTTCGAAGGAGTACTTAGAAAGCCTGCAGCAGGCGATTGAAGCAGAGGACTTGAACTTTATTCAAGAGACCCTTAGCGGGGTCAATGTAGCAGATATTGCCGCTTTGCTCGATGAGTTGTCCATGGCCGAGTCAATCTTTGTGCTAAGGGTGCTGGACGCTCAGTTGGCGGCGGATATTATCATCGAGTTAGAAGCTACAAATCAGCACCGGGTATTAAAGGAGCTGGAAGTTCAGGAAATGGCTAACCTGATTGAGTTGATGGACTCTGATGATGGAGCTGATATTTTAAATCTTTTCCTCGAAAGAGAACGGGAAGATATCATCAGCCATTTTCAGGATAAGGTAAAGTCAGATCAAATTCTGGAACTTTTACGCTATGATGAAGACACCGCGGGTGGTATTATGGCGAAGGAATATATTCGGGCCAATAAGAACTGGAATGTAGTTCAGACCATCAATGAGATCCGTCGTCAGGCAGAAAATGTAAGTAAGATATATTCCATTTTTGTTGTGAATAATCGGCAGCAATTGATGGGAATTGTTTCGCTGAAGCGCATTGTATTGGCTTCAGATGAAACAAAGATTGAGGATATCTACGAGGAAGAAGTGATCTCAGTGCCTACTTACATGGATCAGGAAGAGGTGGCTGAGGTCATGCGAAAGTATGATTTGGAATCACTACCAGTGGTAAATAGTAAGAATAAGTTGGTTGGGAGAATTACAGTCGATGATATTCTAGATGTAATCCGTGAGGAAGCCGAGGAAGATATTCAGGCAATGACAGGTATTTCTGATACCGTCGATGAGTATGACAGTGTTATCAAGCTTTCCAAGGCTAGGCTCCCTTGGCTACTGATAGGAATTTGCGGTGGACTACTTGGTGCTGGATTTATTGGCTTTTTTGAAGAAGGGCTAAGTAAGGTTACTGCACTTGCCTTTTTCATCCCGCTCATCACTGCAACTGGCGGGAATGTAGGAATTCAAACTTCCTCAATCGTAGTCCAGTCTCTTGCCAGTAAATCCATCTTCGATGATTCCATGGCCAAAAGATTCCTGAAAGTGCTTTTAGTCGCGATTTTAAATGGGTTGATTCTAGCCACATTTGTCTTTGGCGTGGTAGTTTTATTCTACAAGACCGACGTGTCATTCGCGATGGTCGTCTCAATTGCTTTGTTTTCAGTGGTGTTACTTGCCTCATTTATGGGGACGATCACGCCGATTATACTTGATAAAATTGGAATTAATCCGGCTTTGGCTTCGGGACCATTTATCACCACAGCAAATGATCTGATTGGACTGGCAGTTTATTTTTTGGTTGCCATGTCGCTTTTACACATTTAATTATCAGAAAATGAAGATTCTTATCATTGATGAAATGCATCACAGCATTATGCCCATGTTGGAAAAAGATAGGCATGAAGTTATTTATGCTCCTAAAATAACCCGTGATGAAATTGCAGCTTGCATTGCTGAGTTTGATGGGTTGATCATTCGATCCAAAACTCCTATGGATAGGGAGCTTTTGCAGAAGGCTACTAAATTGAAATTTATAGGAAGAGCGGGAGCAGGGCTGGACAAAATTGATTTAGAATATATGGCTGAAAGGGGAATTAAGCTTTTCCATGCAGCCAAAGGAAATAGGGATGCTGTGGCAGAGCATGCTGTCGGAATGCTTTTAGCGCTTTTCAATAATGTAAAAAAAGCTGACCAGGAAGTTCGCAAAGGGATTTGGGACCGAGAAGGAAATCGTGGTCATGAGCTGATAGGAAAGACAGTTGGGATCATGGGATATGGGAATATGGGGAAGTCATTTGCTGATAGACTTAGGGGATTTAAGGTGAATATTTTGGCCTACGATAAGTACAAGTTTGACTTTGCTGATGATTTTGTACAGGAAGTGATGTGGGAAAAGTTGAAAGCTGAAGCTGATATTTTGAGTATTCATATTCCACTTACTCCGGAGACAAAGAATTTTTTTACTCTAAAAGAGCTGCAAAGTTTTGCAAAACCTTTTTGGCTGATTAATACTGCAAGGGGAGAGGTGATTAGTTTCAAGACCTTAAATGAGGCTTTGGATCTTGGGGTTCTGAGAGGAGTTTTGTTGGATGTTTTGGAAAATGAGAAGTTTCAGAAGTTTACGGACGAGCAAAAAGCTGAGTTTGAGAAATTGGCGGCAAGAGAAAATGTTTTGTTTAGTCCCCACGTAGCCGGCTGGACTTTTGAGTCATACGAGAAGATTAATAAAGTTTTAGCCAAAAGGATCAAAAAGGCTTTTAAAGACAATTAACCCAGTATTTAATAGTAAGACAAAGAAATAGTCGCTTTGCTTTGTTTCAAAGCTTTTGCTATCTTTGTACATCAAATACAAGCCAATAACAAGGTAACGGTCCCGTCTTGCGACCGTTACTTTGTTTTTGTGGCTTTTAATAGAGTTGATTATGGGAGAAATACAATATTATACTGAAGAAGGCCTAAAGAGATTGAAGGACGAACTTCAAATGCTTAAAACTAAAGGTAGAACTGATATTTCCTTGCAAATAGCAGAGGCAAGAGATAAAGGAGATCTAAGTGAAAATGCTGAGTACGATGCGGCAAAGGACGCCCAAGGTCACTTAGAGCTTAAGATCGCAAAGCTAGAAGCTGTGGTAGGTAATGCTAGAGTTTTGGATAGCTCTCAGTTGGATACTTCCAAAGTAGGAATCCTCACTACAGTGAAGATTAAAAATGTAAAAAATGGAATGACTGTCAGTTATACGTTAGTTTCTGAACAAGAGGCTGATTTGAAAGCTGGCAAAATTTCCTTGGGCTCTCCATTTGGAAAAGGGTTAGTAGGAAAAAAAGTAGGAGATATAGCTGAAGTAAAAGCTCCGGCAGGGACTCTACAATTTGAAATATTGGATATTACATTCTAACATTAATCCCGGCTTATGTCGGGATTTTATTTTTAAAGATTATGGCCACAATTTTCACAAAAATTATTAATCGAGAAATCCCCGGTCACATCGTAGCCGAGGATGAGAATTACATCGCTTTTTTAGACATCATGCCTTTGGTCAAAGGCCACGTATTGGTCGTTCCCAAGAAGGAAGTTGATTATATTTTTGATTTGGAGCCTGAAGTACTTTCTGGCCTACATCTTTTTGCGCAGCAAGTAGCAAAAGCCATAGACAAAACAATCAAATGCACACGAGTTGGCGTTGCTGTGATTGGATTAGAGGTCCCTCATGTACATGTGCATCTTGTGCCTCTTAGTAGTATGGAGGATATTAATTTCAATCGCCCAAAACTGAAACTTTCTAATGAAGAGTTGGCGGAAATTTCTGAGCGTATTCGTGAAGCAGTTTAGTTCATACTCGCTGTGATCAGTCGCAGTTTGCAGGGATCAGTATTCAGTATTCAACGCTACTGAATACTGAGGCTGCCCGCTTTATATATCCGTAATCTCATACCTCGGAGTTCCCCCTTTTTTACTGGCTACAAAGGCTCCAAGTTTACAGGCGAAGTCCAGTACTTGATCCAAAGGTTGTTTGTCTAGATAGGTTTTGATAAAGCCGCTCAGAAATGCATCACCAGCGCCGATACTATCTGCTACTTTTACTTTATAACCTTCATGGCTGATAATTTTCCCGCCTTTATAGATCAAAGCGCCTTTGGATCCTTGGGTGACACAAATCAAATCTATAGGGAAATGCTGATCTAAATGACTACAAACACTTTCCACACTTGGATCTATGTCAAAGTAGTCTGCAAAGATCACCAGCTCATCCTCATTAATTTTTAAAATATCTGTAAAACCCAGTATAACTACTACCAGCTCAAAATCATAAAAAGGAGGACGGAAGTTCGCATCAAAAATGCGTAAGGTGTTATGATGAAGCAACTTCAGGAGGGTAATTAAGCTACCAGCATTGCGTACAGCTAGGGTTCCAAAAACAAATGCTTCTGATTCAGCCACAGCTTGACTTATAGTGTTATTCCATTGAATAAAATCCCAAGCTACGGGAGAGACGATGGTGTATTTGATATTTTCGGGGTCGTCGTCATTTACCAATACCTTTGAGGTTTCATGCTCCTCATTTACCTGAATCAGATCAACTGGTAAATCAAAGGTTTGTAAAAAGTCAATAAGTTTTTGGCCATCCTCATCATTTCCTATAGCGGAGATTAACCGGGAATTCAGTCCAAGCTGATGAAGATTTAGAGTGACGTTCATCGGGGCTCCTCCAGGCACTGGGCCAGAGGGTAAGCAATCCCAAAGCATTTCTCCGAAAATGACTACTTTATGCTGCATCGGTATTATGTAAGTCTTGTTGAATCTCTTCCAAGGATCGTCCTTTGGTTTCTGGCATTTTGAATTTCACCCAAAGTAATTGCCAGACCATCATCAATGCGAAGAAGGCAAAGATATATCCTGGACCAAATTGATTGGCAAAATAGGGAAAAACATTTGCAATCAATGCTGCCAGAATCCAATGTGTGAAACAACCGATGGATTGACCGTAAGCTCGAAGTTCATTAGGAAATACTTCTGATATAAATACCCAAATAACAGATCCTTGTCCTACGGCATGTGAAGTAATGAATGCAAACACAAATATCGGTAACCAGAAGTTATCAATTCCTCCCACCAGAAAATTATAGGCCATAAGGGAAAGTGAAATAATGTAACCAATGGACCCTATATACATCAGTTTTTTCCTGCCTATTCTATCAATCATATATAAGCCAACAAAGGTTGCAAATAAATTTACTACACCAATTCCAATGGTTGAGAATAAAGCAGATTCTGTGGATATACCTGCCATTTCAAATACTCGGGGAGCAAAATATATGATCGCGTTGATCCCAGAAACCTGATTGAAAAAGGCAATGAAAATCGCCAGCATGGTGGTAGATAGGAATGCCCTGCTGAATAGTGCAGAAAAGCTTCCTTTTTGCTTAATACTTTGCTCTTCAATGATTGCCAGACGAATTGCTTCATCTACTCCGTCAGGATCAGTTCTTGTCAGAATTTCCCTTGCTTTGACTTGGTCATTGAACTTAGCGATTAACCATCTTGGACTTTCTGGAATTTTAACTATCATCGCTGTATATATCAACGCGGGAACTGCTTCCATGCCTAACATCCATCTCCAGTCATTTTCAATTCCGGCTGTGCCAATCAAATAGTTCGAAAGATAAGCCATCAAAATACCGAATACGATATTGAATTGATATAGAGCCACAAGTAAGCCTCTGTTTTTGGCAGGTGCGATTTCAGAAATGTACATAGGAGCAACCACTGAAGAAGCTCCGACTCCTAAGCCTCCTATGAATCTAAAAAACATAAAGGAAAACTCGTCTGGAGCCATTCCTGATCCCACTGCAGAGATGAGATACAATGCTCCGATCCAGAACAGACTCTTTTTCCTACCAAATTTGTCTGCTGGTATTCCTCCAAATAAAGCTCCGATTACTGTACCATAAAGGGCCATGGCAATCGCCAATCCATGGGTGAGATCATTTAATTTCCAGACATCTTGAATAGCTCGCTCAGCCCCGGAAATTACAGCTGTGTCAAATCCAAATAAAAAGCCACCCAATGCGGCCGTGATTGAGAGGAAAAAGGCATATTTTTTTGAGGACATCAGCTGTTTTGGGGTATTTTAGGATGCTAATCTAAAGAGAAGCACAATATATCAAAATCTGGTAATACACTTTACCTTCTTATTTACCGAAATGGATATATAAAACTTCCAAATCTTTCTACTATAGCTCTCTCAAGTGCTTCTCTATGATCTGGATGAGCGATGCGCATTAGTTCATAAGCCCGCTGACGTAAGTTCTTTCCGTAAAGATTAACCATTCCGTATTCGGTGACTACGTATTGCATATGTGCTCGGGTAGTGACTACACCTGCACCTTCCTTTAGGAACGGGACAATTTTGGAAGTTCCTTTTCGAGTAGCGGAAGTCATGGCCATGATTGGTTTTCCTCCTTCAGAGAGAGAGGCACCACGCATAAAGTCCATTTGACCACCTACACCTGAGTATTGGTAGCTACCTATGGAATCTGCGCATACTTGACCAGTCAGATCCATTTCCACACAGCTATTGATAGAAATCACCTTAGGATTCTTTCGTATGACCGCTGTGTCATTCACGTAAGCTGCCTCATGGAAGGAAAATTCAGGATTATCATCAATCGCATCGTAAAGCTCCCTAGTTCCAGTTACAAAAGATGATACTATTTTCCCAGGGTGTTTTTTCTTGTATTTGTTGGTGATGGCACCTGATCTCAGGAGTCCTAAAATCCCATTAGAGAACATCTCGGTATGAATTCCAAGATCCTTGTGTTGCTTCAGTGAGTCCAGAACGGCATCTGGAATAGCACCAATTCCCATTTGCAGTGTAGATCTATCTTCAATAAGTGCCGCGCAATGATTGCCTATTCTTCGTTCTGTTTCTGTGATTTTTTCACCATAATCAACAATTGGTAGTGGCTCATCCACATGAATGGCTGCATGAAACTTTGAAATGTGAATTTGGCCATCCCCATGCGTTCTAGGCATCTGTTTGTTGACCTGAGCTATAATTGTTCTGGCAGTTTCCACTGCTGGTTTTGCAACATCGACGGAGGTTCCAAGGGAGCAAAATCCATGTGAATCCGGCTCGGAAACTTGGATGATGGCCACATCTAGTTTTAGAATATTCTGTCTAAACAAGTGTCCTATTTCACTTAGAAAAATAGGAACGTAACCACCATGTTCGGAATTGACAGCCGCTCGTACATTCTGAGAAACAAACAGTGAGTTCATGTAGAAGCTATCTTTGCATTCATCCGAGGCTAAAGGCATATCCCCAAGGGTAGTTATAGCTACAATTTCCACATTCTTGAGTTCATCTTTTCTTGCAGCCAAGGCATATAGAAGGGTAGTAGGAGTAGCTGCACTACCATGGATAAAAACGCGTTGATTACTCTGAATAGACGAAACGGCAACTTCCGGACTGACGTAGTTGATCATAATTGCAAAATGGTATAAAAGTCAAATTTTAAGTTCTAATGTCGGAAAAATTACCGACTAAGTTTAGCTATGATAAAATTCATAAAATCTATGTGCCAAATTATATTTTGTTTTTCCACTAACTGCGAAAGTAGAGCGCCTTTATAATTACTATATTTGTTGTGAGTAATTAGGATCAAACTAATCCTGACTCATGAAAATCGATTACTACAATAAGCTAACCCAACTCCATGACTACCATTCCTGAGAGCTATAAACCCAAAAATCACATTAGAATTGTTACTGCTGCTTCCTTATTTGATGGGCATGATGCAGCAATCAATATCATGCGCCGTATCATTCAGTCCACTGGCTGTGAGGTAATCCATTTAGGTCATAATCGCTCTGTGCAGGAAATAGTTGATTGCGCAATTCAAGAAGATGTGCAGGCAATCGCGATCACTTCTTACCAAGGGGGGCATGTGGAGTTTTTTAAGTACATGTATGATTTGCTTCGTGAAAAGGGCGCAGGACATGTGAAGATATTTGGAGGTGGAGGAGGAACGATCCTTCCTGAAGAGATTAAAGAGCTTCAGGATTATGGCATCAACAGGATTTACGCTCCAGATGATGGACGTTCTATGGGATTGCAGGGGATGATAAATGACTTGGTAAGTCAGTGTGATTTCCCCATCGGGGATGTATTGTCTGAAGGATTGGTGCTCGGAGTAGAGAGCAAAGAGCATGTCGCCAGAGCTATTTCTGCCTTTGAAAACTTTCCCGAAAACTCCGCCCAGCTGTTAGAAAAAGTAAGAAAACAAAGCAAGGAATGTAAAACGCCAGTTCTAGGGATTACTGGTACTGGTGGTGCTGGAAAGTCTTCACTTGTTGACGAATTGGTTCGACGGTTTATTATGGACTTCGAAGATAAAACTTTGGCTATCATATCTGTTGACCCGTCTAAGCGAAAAACTGGTGGAGCACTACTTGGCGATAGAATTCGTATGAATGCGATTCATCATCCTCGAGTGTATATGCGATCTTTAGCTACCAGACAATCTAACCTTGCACTATCAAGATATGTGCAGGACGCTGTAGATACTGTAAAAGCTGCCGGTTACGATATGGTGATTCTGGAGACTTCTGGTATTGGCCAGTCAGATACAGAGATTATTGAGCATTCAGACCTTTCTTTATATGTGATGACTCCAGAATATGGTGCAGCGTCCCAACTGGAGAAAATTGATATGCTTGATTTTGCTGATGTGATTGCGTTGAATAAGTTTGATAAGCGTGGTGCTTTGGATGCTATTCGTGATGTGAAAAAGCAATTTAAGCGCAATCATAATCTTTGGGAAGCCAAAGACGAAGATCTTCCAGTCTTTGGTACCATTGCTTCCCAATTCAATGATCCTGGGATGAATCAGCTTTATCGTACGCTGATTACTAAAATTGCAGAGAGTCATCCTGAAATGAAAAGCGACTTTGAGCTGACTGCTGGGAGCTCTGAGAAGATTTATATAATACCGCCTGCGAGGACTAGATACTTATCTGAGATCTCTGAAATCAATAGAAATTACGATGTATGGGTGGAAGAGCAAAAGGAAATTGCTCAGCAGCTTTATAGCATTTCCAAGTCCATAGAAGCTATTCAAAACACGAAAGTGGAGGATAAAGATCGATTGATCAAGGAACTTCAGGAAGTGTATGCGCAGGTAGAATTGGAGTTTGATCCAAAGAACAAAAAATGGCTGGAGGAATGGCCAACCGAAGCAGCCAAATACGCGGAAGACTTTTATGTTTTCAAAGTGCGGGATAAGGAAATCAAGATTAAGACTTACTCTAAGTCACTTTCTGATACAAGAATTCCAAAGGTTTCCTTGCCGAAATACGAGGCTTGGGGCGATGTATTGAAATGGGGTTTGCGCGAAAATGTACCAGGCAAGTTCCCATATACCGCAGGAGTTTTTCCCTTCAAAAGAGAAGGAGAAGATCCAACCCGGATGTTTGCGGGAGAGGGTGGACCTGAGCGGACAAATAAGCGCTTCCATTATGTGTCCAAAGATATGGCTGCTAAACGCCTTTCTACTGCTTTTGACTCGGTAACCCTCTACGGGGAAGATCCAGATCACAGACCAGATATCTATGGTAAAATCGGGAATTCTGGAGTGAGTGTTTGCTGTTTGGATGATGCAAAAAAGTTGTACTCTGGCTTTAACTTAGTTGATCCAATGACCTCTGTGTCAATGACTATTAATGGTCCTGCTGCTACCATGACTGCCTTCTTTATGAATGCAGCAATTGACCAGCAATGCGAGGTCTATATCAAGGAAAATGGGCTTGAAGATGAGATTAATGAGAAAATTAATCAGCTATATAAAACGAAAAATTTACCTAGACCTACGTACAACGGTAAGGTTCCAGAAGGAAATAATGGTTTAGGCTTGATGTTACTAGGGGTGACTGGAGATCAAGTATTGCCGGCAGAAGTATATCAGAAAATCAAGACGGAGACTATTGAGAAAGTGAGAGGAACTGTTCAAGCAGATATTCTGAAAGAAGATCAGGCTCAGAATACCTGTATTTTCTCTACAGAATTTTCTCTTAGACTGATGGGGGATGTGCAGCAATATTTCATTAATCAGGGCATCCGTAATTTTTATTCTGTCTCCATTTCGGGTTACCACATTGCCGAAGCAGGTGCAAACCCAATCACGCAATTGGCTTTAACACTTTCCAATGGGTTTACTTATGTAGAATACTACGTAAGCCGTGGAATGGACATCAACCAATTTGCACCAAACCTTTCCTTCTTTTTCTCTAACGGCATTGATCCGGAATACGCGGTTATAGGTAGAGTTGCACGTAGGATTTGGGCGAAAGCCATGAAGTTAAAGTACGGAGCAAATGAACGCTCTCAGATGCTGAAGTATCATATTCAGACCTCTGGACGCTCACTTCATGCACAGGAAATCGACTTCAACGACATCAGGACTACGCTGCAGGCACTGTATGCCATTTATGATAATTGTAACTCGCTACATACCAATGCCTATGATGAAGCGATCACCACGCCTACTGAAGCATCAGTTCGTAGAGCAATGGCTATACAGTTGATTATCAATAAAGAACTGGGATTAGCAAAGAATGAAAATCCTATCCAGGGAGCTTTTATTATTGAGGAGTTGACAGATTTAATTGAAGAGGCTGTTTATCTAGAGTTTGATAGAATTACTGAGAGAGGCGGAGTTTTAGGTGCTATGGAAACCATGTATCAGCGGGGCAAAATTCAGGAGGAAAGTATGCATTACGAAATGCTAAAGCATACTGGAGAATATCCAATAATTGGTGTTAATACCTTCCTTTCTTCAGATGGCTCTCCGACTGTAACTCCCGGCGAAGTGATCCGTGCCGAAAAGGAAGAAAAAGAGGCGCAAATAGAAACCTTGAAAATACTTCACTCGGCAAATCCAGAGTTAGTAAATAAACACTTAGAGGAATTGAAGAAGGTTTCTGTAAACAATGAAAATATATTTGAGGAACTAATGGAGGCGGTAAAGTATTGTTCACTTGGACAGATTACGCACGCATTATACCAAGTAGGTGGGCAGTACCGTCGGAATATGTAATCTTATTTCATGATTGAAAACTTGGCAGATAATAAAAATCTTAAGAAAAATAAGTCTATTGATTAATTAGAGAAAAAATGGCAAAGAGAAATGTGAAAGTTCGGATGAAAGCGGATCACGAGTATGAGTCTGTAAATCCACAAGGGAATGTAGTACAGATCGATATGTATGATCCTCAGGAGAAAAAAGCTCAATCACCCATGGATTTGCTGCTGTCTGCACTAGGATCATGTGCATCGGTGGATGCTGTTTTAATGATGAAAAAGAAACGTAAAACGGTGAATGATTTGATCGTAGAGGTAGAAGGAATTAGAAACGATGGAGTACCTTCATTTTATACTGATATCCATTTGAAGTTTATCTTGATCTCTCCAGATGCCAAAGAGGAGGAGTTTGCAAAAGTGGTAGCACTATCGGTAGAGAAATATTGTTCTGTAGCTTCCTCCTTGAAGTCAACTGTCACATTTTCATCAGAAGTAAAAGTTGACTCATGAGAGTTGTTAAGGAGTTTATCCAGGAGGATATTCGAATAAGCTTATTCTCCTGGAATAATAAGTATATCCTAAAATTTGAATTGGGGCCAATGGAACAGACTTTCAAAGTGCCTGAAACGGATGTTCTAGATGAAGCTGATTTAGAAGTTTTTTGGAATGGAATTTTTTTTGAAAAAGTTAAAGTAAGATTCAAAGAAATGGGAGAATCATTTAGGGCTGAAGTGGGAAATTTATAATTTCCTGCTTAGTTTAAATCTCATGAAGTCTTTTTTCCTCTCGCTTTTCCCCGTTTTCCTTCTTTTAGCCTCCTGTAATTCACCTAATAAACTTCAGCGTGACCATAGTACAGGTTTTGATGATTCCATTATTGTTGAGATGGAGTCCGAGCTCAAAATATTGGAGGAGGAGATTATTTTATTGAAAGATCACTTTGAGTTTCTCCTAGAAAACAGGCATAATATTCTACAAAAGGCAGATCGTACAAAGTATAGTTTTGATGGTGGGTATTCTATTAACACCCCTCAAGATTCAGAATACCTAAGCACCGTAGTTATATTTAATACAACCAAAGATTTTGATAAATCGATGGAAAGTGTGTTGATTACTAATAGTATGGATTCTCTTTTTAAGAAATCTCTTGAAAAGTATGGTATCATTGCTCAAGTCTATTACAATGCCATAGATCAAGTTTCCAGGGTTTTTCCTGCTTACGATTCTAAAACACTTTTAGACCCAAATCTCGACGTGACAAGCTTTAATTTTTTCTATGAAGGGGATTTTAATCATAATCCTGAAAAGAGTGCCAAATGGATACCTGAGGTCTATGTTGACCCTGCCGGAAGAGGCTGGATTTTATCTTTGGTACATCCAGTACAATTGGATGGTGAATTGTATGCTGTTTTAGGTATAGATATCACCGTAGAAGAGATTTTCGAGCGATATTTAGATAACAAAAAAGGGGAGTATTTGATAGTAAATAGTAAAGGCGATATTGTAGCAGGAAATTCCGGGGCTATCGAAGCACTTAGTTTTCCTCCTTTGTTAAATCACGTTTATAATGAAACAATTCAATCAGACAACTATCGAGTTTCGGACTATAATTTATTTAATAGCAAGAACAAAGAAGTCAGAGAGATGGCAAAATCTCTTCTCTTGAATAAGGAAATATTCTTTCAATTCAAAGATGAGTTTAGTCCAATAGCTGCTTATTCTGCCCCTTTTAATCTCCTAGATTGGTATTTAGTAGAAATTGAGCCTAGTTTATAATGAATAATAGAATAGGATACCGTAGAGATTTTTGGCTAACGCTTGTCATTGGCAGTGGGTTGGTATTTATGGTGGTATTACTAGGGGTTAGTTTTTTTATTGCTATTTCTGATGCTGAGATTAAGGCTAGAAAGGAGTTCTTGATAAAACAGACAGAACTAGCCGCTTCTGAGATTGAGCTCGCTATTGATCGATTCGAAGAGAATGCAAGTGGGCTTACAGACTATCTTGAAGACGAAGACTTGGATGGGGATGATTTCAGAGATGATCTTACCAAAGCCGTTAGAAAGATTTATAACAACTATCCAGGTCTTATTGATACTGCGTGGGTAAACCTTCAGGATTCGGTGGTGTATATGACCAAAACTGATCGAAATGATTTCATTCGAAATAGATATATAAAGAAGGTACCTCTAAAAGGAAGTCGAAATTTTCTATACTATACCGCTGGTAATGGGAAGGGATTTGAGGTTACATTTTCGTTAAACCCGATTAGGTTTACCAAGAATTTTGTCACTCATTATTATCTGAATAATGGAGGGACAAAATTGCTCCTAATTGATGAAGAATTGATAAGTCTTGATCTTGAGGATGAACAATTAACATTAGAAATTGACTCCGTTTCATATCAAAATATTCAAAATGATGCGTCAATTGGGGTAATTGGAATTTACGAAATTGATTGGAAGGAGGAAGAAGAGGCTGGCATTGGAGTATTGGTAGAATACCCTTTTGATTTTGGAAGTATTTATGAAAACGTAGCCCTATTATTTATGATTGAATCCAATTCAATCACAAGTGGGATTTATAGTACTTACCTATTTTTGTTTGCCGGGTTTGTAATACTATTAATTGGTACGGTTGTCTTTTTTACACTTTCAATTCAGAACAGATTAAAGTCACAAAAACTACTTGAAGAAAGTGCTCAGGAGATTTCAGAATTATTTGATCAACAAAACATTTTACTTAAAGAGCTGAGGGGGTTTGTGTTTTTTCACGATTTTAAAGGGCAGATAACTCGGGTAAGTGAAGAAGTCGATGAAATCTTAGGACATTCTAAAACTGATTTTTTGGAAGCATTTGGAAGTAATACCAAGAATGTAGATGTTCTGAATGTGAGAGAATTAGTAAAAGGAGCTTTAAGTCAAAATAAGTCCTTTGTGGACCTTGAATACGATTTCAAAAAGCCTGATGGAAAAGTAGTTAGGTTAAGAATCTTTGAAAAATTAGTATTTGATAAGTCAGGTAGATTTAATGGTGGACTTGGGATTTGCACTGATATTTCTGATCAATTTCAAAGCAAACAAGAGTTGATTGAAAGTGGTAAACGCCTCCAAAACCTGATTGATAATATTCCTGATATCATTTTTGCGTATGATAATTATGGGATTTTATTAGAGTCTTATGCTAAAGACCAAAAATTTTTAAAATCATTAGGCACCTCAGTGATAGGTGAGTCTGTTTTTGATTTGGTTCCGGAAAAGCAACGGGATCAGACTAAATTTGCTTTTGACCTTGCAAGAAGAACGGGGCAAATTCAAACTGTCGATTTAAATTTCAATTCTAGGGAAGAAAGTCAATACTTTGAGATTCGGTTTTTCCCCTTAGATACCAAACGAATGATGTCTATTACCAAAGATATCACCAGCCAGCGTGTTTGGGAAAAGGGATTAGTTGAAGCCATGAATGCTGCAGATCAGGCGAGTAGAGCCAAGTCTGAATTTTTAGCGAATATGAGTCATGAAATACGGACACCAATGAACGGGCTCTTGGGCATAATTGATTTGTTGGGCCAAACCAACTTGGATGATGAGCAACTTCAATACTTGGAGGTTATCAAAAATTCAGGTAATTCACTGCTAAGCATTATTAAGGATATTCTTGATTATTCTAAAATTGAAGCTGGAAAAATAGAAATCAATACAAATATTTTTTGTCCTGCAGATGAACTTGAAAAGCAAGTCCAAATTCTATCAGGATTAGCTCAAAAGAAAGGAGTTATTCTTAAAACTACCCATCAACCAAAAACAGAGGAGATGATAGAAGGAGATGTGGAGAAAATCAACCAAATTATTCTGAATCTAGTTGGGAATGCGGTTAAGTTTACCCCAAAGGGTGGAATAGTGTCGGCAAAGCTAGAAATTGAAAATATTTCCGGAGGAATCAATTTTTTAAAATGTATAGTTCAAGACAGTGGAATAGGTATTCCAGCAGAGGAAATTCCCAAACTAACGGATCCATTTTATCAGGTTGAAAGTTCAAGTTCAAGAAGTTATCAAGGGACTGGGCTTGGATTAGCGATTGCAAAGAAGATAGTGGAATTGATGGGAGGAGAGCTGACTATATCTAGTGAACTAGGGAAAGGATCTGTTTTTTCTTTTTCGGTAATAGTGAAAAAAGCTCCCGAAATACCAACAGAATTTACTTTAAATGAACAGCCAAGGCGGGTAAATTGGAATGGTATGGCTAAAGAATATCCACTTAGAATTCTTTTAGCAGAGGATAATGAATTAAACCTTCAGCTTATGCATCTTATGTTTGATCAACTGGGCTATGAATTCGAGGTGGTTAAAAACGGGCAAGAAGCATTGCAGATGGTAAAAGAAAAGGAATTTGACCTTATACTGATGGATGTGCAAATGCCTGTTTTGAATGGTTTGGATGCGTCAAGGGAAATCAGAAAGTTGGGTGAGCAAGGGAGAGTTTTTATTGTAGGCTTATCTGCCAATGTGTTCGATGAAGATCAGAAAAAAGCTGTAGAAGCGGGTATGGATGACTATTTGACCAAGCCTATTAGGTTATTTTCATTAGCAGAAAAATTGAAGGAGTACTCCTTAAAGGCTGAATTATCACATGGAAAAGTATAAAAAAAGCCGGCTAATGATATGCTCCCAAAAAGTTTGACACTTATGGGGGCTAGTTCACAAACCGGCTTTTAATATTATAGGGGAGTATTGATATCAAATGCTTCGAGGTAATCCGAAACACGCTTGACAAACTTCCCACCTAGGGAACCATCTACCACTCGATGGTCATAGGAGTGAGATAAGAACATTTTATGTCTAATTGCAATCACGTCGCCAGTTGGCGTTTCTACGACCGCAGGTTTTTTCACAATAGCTCCTACAGCCATAATTGCTACCTGAGGCTGTGGAATGATAGGAGTTCCCATTACATTACCAAAAGAGCCTACATTGGAAACGGTATAGGTACCACCAGCAAGGTGATCGGCATTTAACTTATTGTTTCTGGCAAGGTTGGCAAGCTCATTTACTTTTTTCGAAATGCCAACAAGATTAAGCTGATCTGCTTTCCTGATGATAGGGACAATTAGGTTACCGCTTGGGAGTGCTACAGCCATACCGATGTTGATGTCCTTTTTCCGTATAAGTCTATCACCATCTACAGAGATATTGATCATTGGAAAATCTCTTATTGCTTTTGCTACCGCCTCAATAAAAAATGGAGTATATGTAATTGACTCTCCAAATTTAGCTTTGTAATCAAGTTTATGACGCTCTCTCCATAAAACAATATTGGTCATATCAGCTTCAACAAAGGATGTGACATGAGCGGAAATACGTTTCGACTCTACCATTCGCTGCGCAATCATCTTGCGCATCCGGTCCATTTCTATGATCTCGTCTTCACCAGAAACACTAACCTGTACTTTTGGAGCAGAAATAGATGGAATAGAAGCAGATTCTTTAACTGGAGTATTTCTTGTTTCGAGATAATTCAACATGTCCTGCTTGGTCACGCGTGCATCTTTTCCAGATCCGGGAACTTTTGAAAGTTCAGCTTTAGAAATACCTTCTTCTTTTGCGATACTTTGAACAAGGGGAGAGTAGAATCTATCGTCTCCATCAGCTTCTGAATTTGAATTGTCTGGCGCTTTAAGAATAGCAGCAGTATTTTCAGGGGCAGAAGAAATAAGGTCTTCTTTCTGTGAATCAGCTTTTGGTTCTGAATTTAAAGGAGCTGAACCTACTTCGCCTTCAGTTTCTATAATTGCAATCGGAGCACCCACGGCGATGACATCACCTTCTTGAGCAAGGATTTGTTTTAGGACTCCAGCATGAATAGAAGGAACCTCAGTATCTACTTTGTCTGTAGCTACTTCCAATACGGATTCATCTTGTTCAATCGTGTCACCCTCTTTTTTAAGCCAAGTAAGCACTGTACCTTCTATGATACTCTCGCCCATTTTGGGCATTAGCATTTCTACAATCGCCATGGTTATTGATTAATGATTTATTGGGTTTATATACAAGTTTTAAAATTAAATTTTATAAAACAGGATCACAAACCTTTCAATAGAAATTTTATTTGTTATTTCTCTAAAATACAAATCCTAAGGAGATTCAATACTGCTACTCCAGTCAATTGTATATTAAGCATTCTGTCTTGTGTCAGTTGAAGTTTTTTTGTTTCAATAAATCCTTCTCCCACACAGGAAATCCAAACTGTACCTACTGGTTTTTCTTCTGTACCTCCATTTGGACCAGCGATTCCACTACTAGCTAGTCCAAAATCGGCATGGAATAAATCTCGCACTCCCTTAGCCATTTCTGTGACAGTCTCTTCACTAACTGCTCCAAAAGAGTTTAAAGTTTCATTCCTAACCTTAAGGATTTCATTTTTGAATTGATTGTGATAGGGTACTACTGCCCCTTTAAAATACGAACTACTCCCGGAAATACTGGTTATTAAATGTGAAATGTAGCCTCCAGAACAGCTTTCAGCTAATGCTACAGTTTTCTCATTTGATGTCAAAAGCTTACCAATTGCCGTTTCTAAAGACTCAGAATCATAACCATATACGTATTTCTCAATACTCGATAAGACCAAATTTATCTGTACTTGGATATCTTTTTCGATTTC
Organism: Algoriphagus winogradskyi; assembly: GCF_900182815.1. GTDB lineage: Bacteria > Bacteroidota > Bacteroidia > Cytophagales > Cyclobacteriaceae > Algoriphagus > Algoriphagus winogradskyi. Next base: position 82,378 of record NZ_FXUA01000004.1, read on the forward strand.
CTCTTTGACTTGCCCAAAACCTGTAAGTCGGAGCTTGACATGACCTAACGATGGAAGGTATGCCAGCCTTATATTTTTTGGAAGCGCATTTTCCCATTCCCGTATCAAATCTGCTAGCCAACTTTCTCCAATACCGACGGTTTTGACCATCCGATGCACAATGATAGGTAGAGGAAATAGGGTAGGCAGCTTTGGTAAGACGAAGTCGGTCATCAACCTTTTCATTTCGTGTGGTACTCCTGGCATAGACATCCAGTAAGTTCCATTTCTTTCAAACCACATGCCCGGAGCTGTGCCCACCTCATTGGGTACATAAGTACAACAGGAAGGTAAATGTCCTTGAAGAATATTTAAAGGCGTGATTTCTCTTCCTCGTCTTTTGAAAAACTCTGTAACAGCCTCTACTGCAGCGGGATTTTCAACAATTGGGCAGTCAAAGTATTCTGCCATCAATGGTTTGGTCAGATCATCTTGTGTGGGACCAAGTCCTCCGGTAATCAAAATAATGTCAGCTCTAGCTTCAGCTGAAGTAAATGCCGCCAGAATGTCTTTTCTGTCATCGCCTACAGTGGTTTTACGAACCACCTTGACGCCCATAAGGTCCAATTCTTGACTGATCCAATGACTGTTTGTGTCCACTATCTGACCATAGAGCAATTCGTCTCCTATGGCTATTATTTCAGCTCTAACTACTTTCATCTTATTATCTCACTTCTGATTTACGTAGTATTTTTGTGAAAACTGTAGGAACAAATCTCTTTAAGTAAATTCCCATTGTTTCCTTTCCACCGATATAAACTTCTTCTTTTCGCTTTTTAAGTGCACTGTAGATTTGCTTTGCGCATTCATCAGCACTCATTCCATTTTCTTGCGCTTTGTCCATTTCATTGAGAGGAGTGCCGTCAGCTGTCAGTGCATTTTTCGAAACATCCGTCTTGATAAAACCAGGGCAGATCATAGTAACTGAAATATTTTCCTCAAAATGCTCTAATCTCAAAGATTCGAAGAACCCATGAAGTGCATGTTTAGCCGCAGCATAGCTTGATCTGTAGGGCGAGCCAAATTTTCCCACTAGAGATGAAATCACTCCAAATTGTCCACTTTTTCTTTCAATAAAATGAGGAAGTATTGCCTTTGTAAGAGCTACAGTTCCAAAGAAATTTACTTCCATGAGCTTCCTGTCTACTTCAATTGGGGTATCTCTAATCAAAGAACGCTGACTAATTCCACCATTATGTAAGACCGAATCTATATGCCCAAAAGCAGCAATAGCTTCAGCAGTTTTCTCTGCAAATAAGTGCTGATCTACCAGATCAAGTGGAAGTACTTTGCAGTTTTCAGGATGTGAACTAGCTGTTTTAACTTTTTTAAGTGCTTCTTCATTTCTCGCTGAAAGAATTACTTGATATCCTTCATTTACAAATTTGTAAGCTGAGGCTTCTCCAATTCCAGAGGAAGCTCCAGTTATCCAGATTACTTTTTTAGACATGCTACTTGTGTATTCTTTCGTAATTGACGTAGGTAAAAGGATATTGATTTCGATCATCAGCAGGATGATGTTCTCTGAAAGTTATCTTCCAGTTTTCCATATTAAATTCTGGGAAATGAGTATCACCTTCAGGCGAGGCATCAACTTCAGTGAGTACCAACTCATCAGACATAGGTAATGTTTGACGGTAGATTTCACCACCACCGATGACATAGAGATGTTCAACATTCATCTTTTGGCAGAAAATAAATGCGCTTTCTACACTCTCAAATACATAATGCCCCTCAGGTACTTTATAGTTCTTATTTCTGGTAATTACGATATGGGTTCTGTTTGGTAGAGGTTTTCCCAATGACTCAAAAGTCTTTCTTCCCATAAGAATAAAATGGTCGGAAGTGAGTCTTTTAAATCGCTTAAAATCATCTGGCAATCGCCAAACTAGATCGTTTTCTTTACCAATTACATTGTTGGTGGCCAAAGCGGCTATTAGTGATATCTTCATGCAAAATCCTTCTTGCCTTGAAGATAACAGGCCTTGACACCATATAAAATAAAAAAAGCTAGAATTACTCCTTCTCTATTGAATTCATGATGTTCGGGTATTCCGACATTGTAAGCGATTTAGGAGAGGATTCATCTATTTCTATCACTTTCATCTCTACTTTTTCAGAGTCTTTGGAGGTGAAAGTCAATTCCATAAAATTGCCTTCAGGCATATTTTTAAAATGCTGCGCATATCTTTCTTGCGCTTTTGCAGTCATCATGGGACTATTGGCACCCCAAAAAGATGCATACCCACCGATTGGTTTATCTGTCAGCCAATAGTAGCCTTCTCCATCTTCACTGACTACATGATACTCCTCGCAGGCATAGCCCAAAATTTCTTTGGAATTCCCCGTTTTTTTAATTGTGACATCGTATTCATCGCTGGAAGCATCTATTTCTTCATCTATCATTGTATCGAGCTCATCCATATCCAATTTGTATGCGAAACTGGATTTTTCCCCTTTATTATCCAGGAAAACAATTGAGGCTTGATTTTTCACATCGAAAACCATTGAAGTGGAAGCTTTTGGATTTTTTGGATCTATTAATTCCATTCCAGTATAATCGGCCGATTCAGCTAGATAGGATTTCAAGAGAAAAGGATCCTCAGTCTTTCCTTTTTCATTTGTGCTGATCATTTCGATAACTAGGTATCCAAAAAAATCATATTCATCTTCAGTATCTACTGGTTCTCCTAGTCCACCCAATATTTTGCTCATGTCAAAACCTCCCGTAGAAGAACTATCCGATCCATCACCATACATGTCGGAAAACAACTTCTCAAGCTGCTTTTCGGTCATTTTTGTTGCTTCTTTTTCTACTTTGTCTTGTATTGCTTTCTCCATGCCTCTATTTGCGGCTTTCTGGATTTTTTTGATGAATTGTGCTTCAGCTGAAAAAGATAGTGCTGTGATTAATACTATTATTATGGATATACGACTCAGATTTTTCATGATTTTTTGATTTAAAAATTGGTGTAGATATTGTCCTTAAGTTCCTTAAAATCAGGTTAAAAATAATATATTTTGCTCTTTTTTCTATAAAAACCCTTTTTAATTGAATTTGTAGCCCCGAAGCAAATCATCCACCTTCATCCGCTTTTTACCTTCTAATTGAAGTTCTGAAATCTCTAGCACGCCCTCACCCGTTTGGACTTTCAAATAGCTTTTATTGTCAGTTACCAAGTCCCCGATTGGCTTACCAGTTGATTGGTTGGAAGAAAAACTTGTTTTGTAAATTTTACAGATTTTCCCGTCAAATTTAGTCCATGCAGCAGGGTAGGGAGAAAGTCCTCTTACAAGGTTATGTATCGATTCTGCTGAGTTGCTCCAGTTGATTTCACCGGTTTCTTTGAAGATTTTTGGGGCATGATGAATCGCTTTGGATTCGTCCTGAGGAGTAGGTTCGACTTTATCTTCAGCAATGTCTTCTACTGTTTTAAGAACCAACTGTGACCCAAGGTTCATTAATTTTTCATACACAGATCCAAGGTCATCCTCTTTAAGGATTTTTATTTTTTCCTGATAAATAATACTACCAGTATCGATCTCATGCTTAAGGAAAAAAGTGGTAACACCGGTCTCTTTATCTCCATTAATTATAGCCCAGTTTATAGGTGCAGCTCCTCGATAATTTGGCAAAAGAGATGCATGAAGATTGAAGGTGCCTAATGGAGGCATATTCCATACTGATTCAGGAAGCATTCGGAATGCTACCACAATTTGTAAATCAGCCTTAAGGGCACGAAGCTCATTCTGGAATTCCGGAGACTTTAGATTTGTAGGTTGAAGAATATTCAAATTCAACTTAAGCGCAGCCTCTTTTACTGGCGAAGGAATTAACTTTTGTCCCCGTCCTTTAGGCTTATCCGGAGCTGTAATCACACCTACGATATTCCAACCATTTTCTACCAACAACTCTAAAGAAGGCACTGCAAACTCAGGAGTGCCCATATAAATGATTCGAAGATTTTTATTCATAGTGAAGTTGATTTTAAATTTGAAATATAGAATTTGAAATATTCAAACTCAATTATTGATAAGGCATTTCGCAAAACAGAGCTTGTAGGTTCCTAACTATTACTAGCAATGACCTTAGCAAGGCTGAACTGAATTTGAAAGAATTAACGGTGCTATACTCAAAAAGTAAATAAAGGGCGAAAGTTTCGTTTGCTTCATGCTATTTTGCGGTCTCATAGAACAAATTAAAGCAGTCCTTTGAACCTTTCCTATTTCATTGCCAAAAGAATCAGTTTCAAGAAAGCTGGTGGGTTTTCGGCCACTATACATAAAATTGCAGTAGGAAGCCTAGCGCTTGGGCTTGCAGTTTCTCTTGTTTCCTTTATGGTTTTGGGAGGTTTTCAAAGCACTGTTTCCGAAAAAGTCTACGGCTTCACAGGTCACTTTCAAGTGCAGCGATTCACAATGAGTAATGCATTCGAAGAGGCTCCATTTTCTTTAAATTCAGAGTTTAATAAAACTTATCATGAACTTCCGTTCATTACCAAGGTTCAGTCTTTTGCTCACAAAGCGGCTTTAATCAAAGGTGACGAAGAAGTAGAAGGTGTATTGATGAAGGGTGTGGGTCAGGATTTTGATACGCTAGGATTCAAAAAGTATGTGGTTGATGGTAGAATGCTTCAGATTCCTGATGAAGGAACAAGCAATGAAGTGATGCTAAGCCAATTCATTGCTAATAAACTTTTGTTAAAAGTTGGAGATAAGATCACCCTATATTTTGTACAAGATCCCCCGAGATATAGAAGAGTCGAAGTAGTAGGAATCTTTCAAACCTATCTTGAAAACTTTGATGAGAAGATTATAATTGGTGAGCTACAAACGATCAGAAATCTAAATGACTGGAGAAAAGATCAGGTAGGTGGTATGGAAATTTTCGTCGATGACTTTAACAATACTGAATCATACTCAACTCTTATAGAGGATTATATGGATTATGATTTAAAGTTGATTAAAAGTAAAGATAAATTTTTAGAGATCTTTGACTGGCTGAGTCTGTTGGATAACAATGTCTATGTGTTCATTGGCTTGATTGGCTTTGTAGCAATCTTTAATATGGGGGCAATCCTCTTTATTTTGATCATGGAACGAACCCAAATGATCGGCTTACTCAAAGCTTTGGGTTCTACTAATCAACAAATTCGAAGGATATTCTTTTGGAATGGAATCAACATCCTGCTGCGGGGAATGCTTATAGGGAATGCAATTGGATTAGGAATCGGTTTTTTGCAAGATAAATTCAGACTTATCCCATTAGATGCTGAAAGCTACTACATGAGCTATGTCCCAATCGATTGGAATTGGATAGCATTTATTTCTATAAATATTGGGATTGTTCTGCTTACTGCAGCCGTATTATGGATACCTGTTATGGTGATCTCAAAGGTAGACCCTATTCGGTCGATCCGCTTTGATTAGCCTGATAAGGATTGAAAATACTTTTGATTTTCATTGATATTACACCAAATCCAGCTTCCTTAAAAATACCTGGACTCATCTTGGACAACCCTTTAGTTCGGTCAGTGAAAATAATTGGGATTTCTACCAGCTTAAATCCTAGTTTCCAAGAGGTAAATTTCATTTCTATCTGGAATGCATAGCCTACAAATCGAATCTCGTCAAGTTTGATTCCTTGCAATACTGATTTATGATAGCATTTGAATCCTGCTGTGGCGTCTTTGACAGGTAGTCCGGTGATGAATTTTACATATACGCTGGCGAAGTAGGACATCAATACTCTGCCCATAGGCCAGTTTACAACATTCACTCCTGTAATGTACCGTGAACCAATGGCGAGGTCAAAACTCCGGTCTGCACATGCTTCATAAAGTCGAATTAAGTCATTAGGATTATGTGAAAAATCGGCATCCATTTCGAATATGAAATCATAATCCTTCTCTAAAGCCCATTTAAAGCCTTTGATGTAGGCTGTTCCTAAGCCTAACTTTCCCTTCCGTTCTAGTAGATGAAGCCTATCAGGAAAAACAACCTGTTGACTTTTTACCAAATTCCCGGTTCCATCCGGACTCCCATCGTCGATCACTAATAACTCAAATCCACCCTCCAGATTCATGACCGCGTGGATCATGTCTACGATGTTTTCCTTCTCATTAAAAGTTGGGATTATGACGAGTTTACGATGGTTCATAGCTAGGGCAAAGGCCAAAAGTAAGGCTAAAGACCGATTTTAGAAGAGTGGTGACTATAAATTTTGGTTAAAGTATAGATTTGAGTAAAAATTTAGCAAGAATGATCCATGTAGCTATTGTAAGTTATTTCTCAGTTGGGGCGTATGATAACAATACACTCGATGAAAATCAAATGTTGTCCGAAATTCTATCCGAACACCAAATTCCTCATAAGATTGTAAGTTGGTCTGATCCTGAAGTTAAATGGGAGCAGTTTTCTCTCTTGCTAATCAAGTCAACATGGGATTATTTTGACTTTTACCCTGAATTTTTGACTTGGATAGACAAAATCAAAAAGCTGGGCATCCCTGCCTTAAATAGCATGGATACTATTCGTTGGAATTCTTCGAAAAGATATCTTCTGGAAATTGCATCTAAAGGTTTTCCAGTAATTGCTGGGATGATTTTAGAAAAGGGACTGCCATTAGTAAAAGAAAAAATAGCTTCAAAAATTAAAACTGAAACTTGGGTTGTTAAGCCCTTAGTGAGCGGCGGAGCGAAGAATACCCTGAAAATTAGTGGGAACGATTGGGATCAACATATTGAAAAAATTCAAGCATGGGTGAATGAAGAAGCATTCCTGGTCCAACCTTTTGTCCCTGAAATAGAACGGGTAGGAGAGTATTCACTTATTTTTTTCAATGGAAAGTTTTCCCATGCAGTACTGAAAACTCCAGCAAGCAAAGATTTCCGGGTTCAACATTATTTTGGAGGAACGATAAAACCGATTCACCCATCATCTTCTATGCTGGCTTCATGCCAAAATCTCATAGATGAATTCGCCTCAGAAAGCCTATATGTCCGAGTAGATGGGGTGGAAATAGATGGCGAGTTCCACTTAATGGAACTGGAAATGATCGAGCCGTACTTGTTTTTAGGATTGAGTGAGCAGGCTGTTAGTAATTATAAGAAAGCTATTATGGAGCGGTTGAGATAGCAGCTTTGAAGTTTTAAGATTTCTTTATTTCGAGATTAATTAGCTGCTGCCAAGCCTAAATAATTTAAGCATTGTTGCTTTTTTGCCAAAGCTTCCGTGTGCTTAGGGTTTTGCGCCAGCACAGCATCAAAATCCTCTAAAGCCCATTTTAAAAAACCTGCATTCATATAGGCAAACCCACGATTGTAGCGGCCTACCATGTTATTTGGTTCTCTGCTGACATAAGAATTAAAGGAAGCTGCGCATCCCAAGGCATCTCCCTGATAAGCTAGAGCCATTCCTGTGTAGTAATAAACCTGGGCATAATCAGGATTCAAATCTGTTGCTTTTCTTAGAAACTCCTCAGCTTTTTTGAACTTACCATTCATTAACATCGTCCGACCAAGGAGATACATAATGTCAAAATCTTCGGGATTTAATGTAGCAGCTCGAAGAATCATGGATTCTGCATTTTCATAATCCTTTTGCTCAAAAAGTAGTTTAGCCAAACCTCCATACCCGTGGGCATATTCCTTATCTATGGATATGATTCGCTCGTAGTCTGATTTGGACTTTTCTATTTCTCCCAGCTCTTCGTAGCACCTCGCACGAATATGCAATGCTTTTATATCAGTGACGTTAAAAAAAAGGTATGAATTCAAATGTGAAATTGCCTCCTCATATTGCCCATTATTGAATTGTTGCTCAGCCTTTTGAAGACTACTGGAGCAAGAGCTGCCTATAATTAGTATTAAAAGGATAGGTAAGGTACGTAAAAGTCGTTTCATGACTAAATGAACAAAAAAATAGGGATTAGGAAAAACTTTCTATGTGAAATTTTCCTAATCCCTACGAAATTTTCAGAAATAACCCTTTCGCATGTAGAAAAGACTATACTCTGCTGGTTATTAAAGAACTCCCTTCGTACTTGGAAGTTGGTTGATATTTCTACGATCACGCATTACAGCCATTTTTATAGCTCTCGCAAAAGCCTTAAAAATCGCCTCTATTTTATGATGTTCATTATCTCCTTCTGCTTTTATATTCAGATTGCACTTGGCAGTGTCAGAAAAGGACTTGAAGAAATGGAAAAACATCTCTGTAGGCATGTCGCCCACCTTCTCACGCTTGAACTCAGCATCCCACATCATCCAAGGCCTTCCGCCAAAGTCAATTGCTGCCTGTGCCAGTACATCATCCATAGGAAGTAGAAACCCGTATCGATAGATTCCTTTTTTATCTCCAAGAGCTTTTAAATAAGCTTCTCCAAGCGCTAATCCTGTATCTTCTATTGTATGATGCTCGTCAATATGTAGGTCACCATTTACTTTAATCTCTAGATCTGTGCTTCCATGTTTGCCTAGTTGCTCAAGCATGTGATCAAAGAAATGCAAGCCAGTTTTGATATCACAGTGGCCGTTGCCATCTAGATTTAGCTTGATATAAATATCAGTTTCTGAAGTTTTACGGATTACCTCGGCTGATCTAGGAGGCATTTTCAAAAACTCATAAATCTCATCCCAGTTCGTTGTGCTCAACGCTGCATTTTCTACTTTTTTTCCAATGAAAATCGCCTTGGCTCCAAGATTCTCGGCAAGCTTCACATCTGTAAGTCTATCTCCGATTACATAGGAGTTAGCCAAGTCATATTCATCAGAAAAATATGCTGTCAGAAGACCAGTGTTTGGCTTTCGGGTTGGTGCATTTTCACTTTCAAAAGTCTTGTCGACGTGTATTGCTTGGAAGAATACATTCTCTTGTTCCAGCGTTTTTAGCATTTTAAATTGTGCTGGCCAAAAGGTGTTTTCAGGAAATGAATCGGTTCCTAACCCATCCTGATTGGTAACCATGACCAATTCATAATCAGTCTCTTCAGCAATTTTGCGAAGGTTAGAAATCGCCTTCGGCAAAAACTCTAACTTTTCTAAGCTATCTACTTGAAAATCAGTTGGTGGTTCTTTGATGATGGTTCCATCACGATCTATAAAAAGGACTTTCTTTTTCATGGTTTACAGGTTATAGCTTTCTTCATAGATTTTTTTCAAAGCATTTATAAAGGCTTCATTCTCGGCTCTAGTTCCCACAGAGATTCGAAGGCATTCCTCGCAAAGCTGTACTTTTGATCTATTCCTGACAATGATTTTTTCTTCAATCAAATCGTCGTACACATGGCTAGCATTAGGTATTTGTACCAAAAGGAAGTTGGCATGTGAAGGATGGATTTTTTGCACAAAATCCAGTTTGCTCATTTCTTTTTTAAGGAAATCACGTTCCTGAAGTATATCGGCAATCATAGAATTGACCTTATCTACTTTTTGTATTGCAGCCAAGACAGTCTCCTGAGTCAATCCAGAGATATTATAAGGTGGCTTAATACGATTTAGAATTTTGATCATTTTTTTACTGGCAAAAGCCATCCCAAGTCGTAGAGAAGCGAGTCCCCAGGCTTTTGAGAAAGTTTGCATTACCAGGAGATTTCCGAATTCTTCCATGTGGGTAGTAAAGCTTGGCTCATCACTGAAGTCAATATAAGCTTCATCCACAACGACCAAGCCTCTGAATTCGCGAAGCAACCTTAGTATATCTTCACGGTGTACCTTATTTCCACTTGGGTTATTCGGTGAGCAGACGAAGATAATCTTGGTATTTTCGTCGACTGCTTTCAAAATCAAATCCGGCTGAAGCTGGAAATCTGGAGTCAATGGGATTTTGCGTGTTTCCACATCATTGATTCCTGCACTCACCTCATACATTCCGTAAGTAGGAGGAAGTAGGATTACATTGTCTTTTCCAGGATTGCAAAATGCTCTAAATAGCAAGTCTATCGCCTCATCAGAGCCATTTCCTAAGAAGATTTGGGATGCTTTCACCTTCTTGATTTTGGCGATTTCATCCTTTAGTTCCAACTGATAGGGATCAGGATAGCGATTATAATCTGCATCTGTCACTGATCCGTATGGGTTTTCATTTGCATCCAAAAATATGCCCTCTTTGCCGGTATATTCATCACGAGCGGAGGTATATGGAAGAAGGTTTACGATGTGAGGTCTAAGTAATGGGGTTAAGTCAAACTTCATTTCTTCTGTTTTTTAAGATGTTTGAGTCTTATTGATACGGCATTTTTGTGTGCCTCTAGTAATTCATTTTCTGCCATTATTTCAATGGTAGGTCCTATGTTTTTCAATCCTTCAGGAGAGATTTTTTGATAGGTGATTTTCTTCACAAAGCTATCCAGAGATACGCCACTATAATTTCTTGCATAGCCGTAAGTCGGCAATGTATGATTTGTACCGGATGCATAATCCCCGGCTGATTCCGGTGTGTAGTTTCCAATGAAAACAGATCCTGCATTATAAACGGCATTGACTGCTTCATCTTCCTGCGCAACACTTATAATCAAATGCTCTGGTGCGTAGAAATTTATAAGTTCCATAGCTTTTTCTGGGCTGTCAATAATCACAGCTCTGGAATTTGCAAGAGCTTTTTTAGCAATATCCTTCCTCGGTAGCTCTTCCAGTTGCTCATCTATTTCTTTGATGACTCGCTTCGCAAATTTCTCAGTATCAGTCACCAAAATAACCTGGCTATCCACGCCATGCTCTGCCTGTGAAAGTAAATCTGCAGCTACAAAGGCTGGATTTGCTGATTCATCTGCATAAACCAAAACTTCTGAAGGCCCAGCAGGCATGTCTATAGCAACTCCATACTTGGTAGCTATTTGCTTTGCAGCAGTTACAAACTGGTTTCCAGGGCCAAAAATTTTGTCCACTTTGGGTACGCTTTCAGTTCCAAAAGTCATTGCAGCAATCGCCTGAGCTCCGCCTACTTTTACGATTTTGGTGATACCAATTAGCGAAGCAGTGTAGAGTATTGCAGGATGGATTTTCCCCTCTTTGCTCGGAGGTGAGCAAAGCACAATTTCCTTGCATCCTGCCAAGATCGCGGGAATTCCAAGCATTAATACCGTACTGAAAAGAGGTGCCGTTCCTCCTGGGATATACAAACCAACTTTTTGGATAGGTACACTTTTCCTAATACAAACAACTCCAGGCATCACCTCATCCACCAACTCTGGCGTAGCCTGGGCCCTATGAAATCGCTCAATATTAGCTTTAGCAACGTTTATAGCTTCTTTTAAAGAAGGAGATAATGCAGCCGAAGCTGCTTGAATTTCTATTTCCGAAGGGAAAAGAGATTCTAATTCTACATGATCGTATTCCATAGCGAACTTGAAAAGGGCTTTGTCGCCATTTCTCTTCACCTTTCTCAGAATAGGTTTTACGATCTTATTGATCTGCTTGGTTTTGAACGTTGGTCGAGCCAACTGCTTTTTCCAAGTGCCTTGATTAGGATTATGCAGGATATTCATTTGATTTCTGGGCTAGGGTTATACAAATAGCTTTGCAGAATTAAAGAATCATCTTTTCTATAGGAACGACTAGTATTCCTTCTGCACCGGCAGCTCTGAGTTCTTCGATATTTTCCCAGAATTGATCTTCATTCAATACTGAGTGCACAGATGACCAGCCTTCTTGAGCAAGTGGCAATATCGTAGGGCTACGCATACCAGGAATCAAGCTTATAATTCGCTCAATGGATTCATTTGGTGCGTTTAGTAGCACGTATTTGCTGCTTTTCCCTTTCTGAACCGCATTGATTCTAAAGAGTAATTTTTCCGCGATCTCCTTTTTCCAATCTGGCAAATCGTTATTTGCGATCAGGACAGCCTCGGATTTGAAGATCTCTTCTACTTCTTTCAGCCCGTTCATCATCAGTGTGGAGCCAGAGCTGACTATATCGCAGATTCCTTCCGCTAATCCTATGCTTGGAGCGATCTCAACCGAACCTGAAATTTCGTGAATGTCTGCGTTGATATTTTGGCTTTTAAGGTAATCTCCAAGGATTTTTGGGTAGGATGTAGCAATGTTTTTTCCTTCGAAAAACTCTACTCCGTTATATTCCTGACCTTTTGCTACAGCAAGGGAAAGTCGGCACTTAGAGAATCCTAAAGCCTTCATTGTAGTGACATTCTTGTCTTTCTCTACCACCTCATTCTGACCTACAATACCTAAGTCAGCTACTCCATCAGCTACATAGCCTGGAATATCGTCGTCACGAAGAAACAAGAATTCGATTGGGAAATTGGTGGAAGTGGACTTGAGTTTGCCCGTTCCATTATAAAATTTGATGCCACATTCTTTGATGAGGCTGAGTGAATCGTCAGATAGTCTGCCGCTTTTCTGCACGGCAATACGGATAATTTTTTCCATGTTGGCAAGTTACGCTATGAAATAAAAGATTGTAAGTAAATAATGGTGAAAAGCGGAATCCCTATCATCGGCTTCACCGTGTGTGTAAAAATATTCCTCAGGAGGAATGATGGAAATGATGCATCAAGTTGCCTTGATGTGCAGTCGCTAAAAAATCAATATTTCTATTGCTGTTTTCCATTATCGTTGGCAAAGATAGGAGGTGAATGAGAAAATGCAAATTGAGATGAGTTTTTTTGAAAGTTTGTTGATTACCCAAAACTGATAAGCTAACCACATACTTTAGTTATTTGTTTCCAATAAGTGATCTAGCTTTTCCCAATTTCCAGTCAGCGACTCTTTAATTATCTGGTTCCATCTAGCCTGTACATCTCTGTTTAAACCATTTCGGGTTTGGCCATCATACAATTCCTGAAGCTTATTCATCTCTCGATAGGCGTCCAAATAGATGTCATTGAGTGTTGCTTCAAAGAAGGCCGGTTCCAAATCTGCGTTATTTAATGCGTAGATCATTCGGTCGGCAGCAATTCTGGTCAGGTCAAAATGCTTCTGCTCATGATTGTTTGCGTAGTCATCTGCATTCTTCACCCAAGACTGATCTGGTAGCATATATACTTTTATGAAAATTGTCTGGATGATTTCCCCAGCTACTATTTCTGCGTTTCCTTCGATTGACAAGCTGCTAAAAATGGTTGCATTGAAGGAGCTTGTAGGGTCTGGAGATTCAGAGAAATCGTCCCATGTCAAAGGCCTTTCTGGATCATAATAGACAGTGTCCTTGGTACTAGGTAGGATAGGGTCAAGAATATTCAACTTTACAGTCTTTGCCAAGGATCTATTGGTAGGCGCTTGGCTGCTAAACCAAGCATCGAAGTATTCCCAACTATTTTCAAATAATTGCTGCACACTTTTTTGCACGTTTGTAGTTTGATTGGCAGGTCTTCCATAGTTAGCTTTTCCATTAAAGTCAACTAAATGAACTGGATTTCCTTCACCTTGGACAAAAAAGCCAAGACTTAGTTGAATCTCTCCTTTATATCCTCGCTGATTAGCTTGGTAGATTTCTTTAAGATCTAAATTGTAAATTTTGACTAGAATATTATATGAAGTATTCTGATCTGATGTGATTCTTGAATTATAAAAAAACTTTGCTTGCTCAGCTAATTTTCCGTCAAAGGTAGCTGTCAGCTTATTCCGCTCTGAATCGTATACCTGTCCTACTGATTTTTGAACTCTTGAATCCATCACTTTACTAAAAATATATTCTTTCCTCTGTCCAATAGTACTGTTAGGAGTGAGCTTCAAAGTCAATTGCTGACCTATTGCTATCCCAATAGAGAGCAGAATATATACTATAGTAAGTGGGAAGATTCTCATGTATGGCGAAAGAAAATAAAATCAGTTGGGATTGATTAATCAGACTAAGCCTAACGAATAGCACTGGTAGCAAGTTTTAGAAAGTAGGTGAAAGTTAGTTCTAAATCTGATCACCTACTTGTATTCATTCGGACAAAGTGTGTTCATAAGCGTACATGTTATTTGTTAGTAGCGTAATCTAATGAACTGTTTTTTCGATTTTTTCAAAATTAAATTTTATTAACAAGTGTAACATGGTGCAACCTCAGAAATGCTGTAATCCGTCTAAAACTGTCCGCTGACATTACAGTCGGTCACAGATGTGATCAGTTTTTATACAGGTTTTGTTAATTATTTGGATTTGTTTCAAAATTTAATTCTGATTATTTGTTATAAAAATTAATATCTAGAATTAATTAAGTCTTTTAGCAAAGATTGTTTTTTGCTTTGGTATGCACTTCGCAATAGGTATAGCACAACACTTCTAAACCAACATATTATGAAAACTTTATTCACAGTAGCACTTGCAAGTACTTTATCTTTTGGCTCATTCGTAGCAAATGCAAGTGAAGATTTGAGAGCTCTTTCTGCAGTAAATTCCAATTACAAAAAAATCAATGTGACGCTCAATGAGGGAGTAGGCAAGGCGAAAATCACTATTTTATCCACGGACGGCAAAGTATTAAATAACAGAAATGTGCGCGTCAAAGGTGAGAATTTGATGGTTCCTTACAATATGGAAAACATGCCAGCTGGAGACTATCAGGTCAAAATCGTTACAGAAGAGGAGGAAGTTACTTACACAGTAGAGACATTTGAGAAACCTACCCCAGATTCAGCATTGCCGCTGATGGCTTCAGGTAAACTTATTGACAATAATACCGTAAGTCTATCAGTGTTTGGGCTAAATGAGCCCGGCGTTGAAGTAGAAATTATTTCTTCCGAAAGCGGTAAAGTGATTTACACAGAGCAAATATCCCAAGAAGAAGGTTTTAAAAAGGATTATTCATTCAGCAAGTTTAATGCGAAGGATGTCCACGTGAGAGTAACAGACTCAAAAGGTCGAAGCAAAACCCTTTATTTCTAAATTAAGCCAACTATTATCAACAGCCCTGATTTATAGATCAGGGCTTTTTTTGAGCTCCTTTTTTCCTCTGATGTTCACAGCAACGGCCATGGATTTTCGCTGATTTTTTTTTGGAGCTAGTATATAAAGTTGATGGCCATGGAATTTAAAGAGAGCAAAATTTAATTACTGTCTGTGCAACTTTCCTTCTCCTAACCATCAAGAAAGCCGCCGCCATATTTGGAACCTGCCACAGGCAAGCGACTATGGGATAGGCTGGGATAAAATCTCATTGATCCACCGTGACTAGGATTGGTAGCCAGATTCTCAGTGTCACTGCGGCGAAGCATGCTGCATAGCTAAAGATCATCCAGTTTTCGTGTGAATCAACATCCAGCTTTTTGGCAATAAGCCATCCTTACCTTTAAGGACAAAGTGAAAAATACCTTCTGAATAAAATTCGAATGTCCGCACTTCCATGGAAAACCTTTCTGTGCCTCCAAGGCTAGTTGCGGTTGTGAAGCATAGTAAATTTCTTCTTTGGATTGAGTAAAATAGCGGGTGATTTCGAGTTGGGCGTAGGTACAGTATGAATAAAGTTTATGAAGTTTTATTCGTTTAGCTAATGCTCACGCAATGTGTAATAACCTTGTATTTGTTTGAGCTTCCCCTTTTCAAAGGGGGTAGGGGAACTTAACTAATTTATGTCTTACTACCTTTTATTTTGATCATTTCCACATTTTTAAAGATTATAGACCTTTAAAATAAGTGACTGATTTTGATTTTAAAGAATGCCCTGTAATCTCAAATGCTGAATCAGCATAATCGTTTTGGCATCTTTGATCTCTCCATTTTTGACCATCTCCAAAGCTTCTTCGAAAGGAATTTCCAACACTTCGATGTTTTCTTCCTCATGATCTACGCCACCACCTTCACTTACTTTCATGTCCTTTGAGTAAGCGGCAATAAAGAAATACAGAATTTCTGTAACTGAACCTGGAGACATGTAGGCTTCAAAGACCTTTTTCACATCGTTGACCACATAGCCAGTTTCCTCCTCAGTCTCTCTTCGAATGCAGTCCTCAGCATTATCCTTGTCTAGAAGCCCAGCACATGCTTCGATCATCATGCCTGTTTTATTGCCATTGCTGTAGGTTGGTAGGCGAAACTGACGGGTAAGAATGACTGATTTCTTTTCCTGATTATATAAGAGAATGGTGGCACCATTTCCTCGATCGTAAGCTTCACGATCCTGAGTGATAACCTCGCCATTTTTCTTGGTGAATTGAAAAGTGATTTTACGAAGTGTATACCAATTGTCTGAGAGCACTTCAGTATTTAAAAGTTTGATGTCTTTAATCATGGTTTAGTCTTGTGCTAAAAACAAACCCAGAGTTATGGTCTGGGTTTAATTGAAAATTTACTGAAAAGTGAAACTAATTACTTTCTCTTTCCTTCCGCATGATCCACTATTTTCCCGTCTAGTGTCAAGTATTCCCCCATGCAGTCAGCAGTCATACAGGAGTGAACAGGAAGGATTCCAAGGATGTCACCAACTTTTACTTTTGCTAGTAATTCGTCGGAAGCTTTGATGATTCCATGTTCCTGAGATATACTTTTAAGGAATGATTTGTTTTCAGGAATAGTCCAACCCTTTTCGTTTAGGTAGACTACTTCTCCAAAGTTCTTCAGGCCATTTTCTCCTACAAGAACATCCTTTGCCAGATGAACTCCGCCACCATGAATTAGAATTTCCTTTCGATCTTTTTTGATATCCACGACTGGAACAGCTAAGCAAACGGCGATGTCTTCCTTGTCGCACCCGCCCAATTCTGCTTGCATCAAGTCATAAAAAACAAAGTTACCAGGCCCCATCTCATCGATATCCCCGAAATCTTCCATCACTGCGCAGCCAGGAGTATCACCAGTTCTGGTGACCAATTTTGGGTATTCTGAATTGTATTTATGTTTTAGCATACTCAGGGCATTGCGGGTTTGCTCATAAAGTGCAGGTATATCAGGCATGTAATAGGAATGACCTGCGTGCAAATAAAAGCCCTTGAAGTTAAGTTTGTCTGACTTCTTGGCGATCAATAAAATCTCCTCGATCAAACCAAAATCACTCACTTCTACGCCTGTTCTACCGTAACCAGCATCAATTTCTATGAAAAAACCAACTGGGTATTCCAATTGATCTACTAGCATTTGGGCAGTAGTTGCATTGATTACCTGAACTGAAATAGATTGCCTTTCAGCTATTTTATTAAGCTTCGGGATCTCAAGAGGATTGAATGGGAAAGCAATGTGGATGTTTACCCATCCTTGCCCTGCGAGGTATTCAGCCATTTGGATGGAAGAAGCAGTCACTTCGGTGATATTATATTCTTTAGCCCAATCGCCAATTTGGTTGGACTGAGCAGTTTTGAAGTGCGGAACAAGCTTCATGTCATGACGTTCAGCCTTATCAGCCATACGTTTGATATTTGCCCGGCAGATTTTTTCGTCAAGAAGTAGCGTAGGGGAGGTTATTTTATCCAGATAGCTCATTCGTTATAATTGAGATTTTAAAAGTTTTATTGAAAGTAAGAAAGATTTACGAAGTGAGAAATAGGATTTATGAGTTTCCAAGGAGATGAACGGGTTTTGCTCGCAGCGACGCAGCGAAAGTTGATTATAAAACTTATGAACAGAATTACAATTTATGGAGATATCAAAGCTGAGAATACCGATTGAATCAGGAGATAGAACATTTTGTTTTTAGCCTATAAGGGCTGCATATACAAGCGATGGCTGAAGCCCATCGTAATATAAAAGCGTAAATGCCTTAGCCCTGAAAGGGTGTGATTTTTAATTGAATTTGGTTCGATATTTCCCAGAAAAGTATTTTTTGCCTTTTTAGGGCAGGTCGTCTTATAAATTTCATGTGTGCCATCGGGGGAAATTTGTTAATTCCTTTTAGTATAAATTCGAAAACCTTCGAGGTTCCGAAAACCCCAAAGGTTAAGAAATATGAAATTGCGCCTTTGCGCCATGGAGAGAGATTTACAAAGAGAGAAATTCTTCCCCCTATGCAGGTAACACCATCAATTCTGCTAATTTTGTCCCCCAATAAAAAAGGCTAAAATTGGCCTAAATAGCATTCTTAATTGCCTCAAAACCTTCATGGAAGCAAAGAAAATACGGAGCACCTTTATTGAGTTTTTCCAAACCAAGCAACATCACTATGTTCCCTCATCACCGATTGTGGTTAAAAATGACCCAACTCTGATGTTTACAAATGCGGGAATGAACCAGTTCAAAGACGCATTTCTAGGTAATGAAATCGCCAAATACTCCCGCGTTGCCAATTCACAGAAATGCCTTCGGGTAAGTGGCAAGCACAATGATCTGGAAGAAGTGGGAGTGGATACTTACCACCACACGATGTTTGAGATGTTGGGCAACTGGTCTTTTGGAGATTACTTCAAAAAGGAAGCGATCGAATGGGCTTGGGAGTTATTGACTGAGGTATATGGACTTAATAAAGACAGATTGTATGTGTCTGTTTTTCAAGGTGATGCAGGTGATAGCCTAGATCTTGATCAGGAAGCCTATGATCTTTGGAAAGCTATAGTTCCTGAGGATCGAATTATAATGGGTTCCAAGAAGGACAACTTCTGGGAAATGGGTGATGTGGGACCCTGCGGTCCTTGCTCTGAAATCCACATTGACTTAAGATCAGACGCTGAGCGCGCTATTATAGCGGGTAAGGATTTGGTAAACAACGATCACGAACAAGTGATCGAGATCTGGAACTTGGTATTCATGCAGTTCAATAGAGTTTCTGATGGATCTTTGAAACCTTTACCGGCTACTCATGTAGATACAGGAATGGGTTTTGAGCGTTTGGTGAGAGCTATTCAACACAAATCTTCCAATTACGATACCGATCTATTTGCTCCGTTCTTGGCTGCTTTGGCTAAGAAGTCAGGCAAAGTTTATGGTGAGGACTTGCCTACTGATATTGCATTCCGAGTGATCGTGGATCACATTCGTGCGATTTCATTTACAATCGCTGATGGGCAATTGCCTTCCAATAATAAGGCAGGCTATGTGATACGTAGAATTCTGAGAAGAGCGGTTCGTTATGGGTATACTTTCTTAGGTTTCCATGAACCGTTTTTATATGAGTTGACAAGTCTGATCGCTGATAATTTTGGAGATATTTTCCCAGAGGTAAGACAGCAGCAGGAGTTTATAGCGAAGGTGATTTTCGAAGAGGAGACTTCATTCCTCCGAACCTTGGATAATGGTTTGAAAATGCTCGATCAGATTAAAATTGAATTGTCTGAGAAAGGTGAAAATGTAATTCCGGGGAAAACCGCCTTTGAGCTTTATGATACCTTCGGTTTTCCGCTTGATTTGACTTCATTGATTGCACGTGAAAGCGGACTTTCTCTTGATGAAAAAGGCTTTGCGCAGGAAATGGAAGCGCAGAAAACGCGTTCGCGTGCCGCATCTGAATCCGAAACTGGTGATTGGGTAATCGTGAATGAAGACAATGGAGTTGAATTTGTAGGCTACGATTTTCTTAAAGCTCATGCGCAGATTATCAAGTACCGCGTGATTTCTGATAAAAAAGGAGATAAATACCAACTTGTACTGGATAAAACTCCATTCTATGCGGAATCTGGTGGACAGGTAGGGGATACAGGTTTGTTGATTTCTGATACTGAAACAGTTAAAGTAATTGACACCAAAAAAGAGAACGACTTAATCGTTCATTTTGTGGAAAAGCTCCCTGCAAATCCCGAAGCAAAGTTCGGGGCAGAAGTGGATGCTGAAAAGCGTTTTCTAACAGAAAATAATCACACAGCTACTCATTTGCTTCAGTCAGCGTTGAAAGAAGTTCTTGGAGACCACATTCAGCAGCGTGGTTCTTTAGTAAATCAAAACTTACTACGTTTTGATTTTTCCCATTTCAGTAAATTGACTGAAGAGGAGATTTCTAAGGTAGAGGATATTGTGAATGAGAAAATCCGAGAAAATATTCCGCTTTCAGAACAAAGAAATGTCCCAATTGAAGAAGCTAAAAAGCAAGGTGCTACAGCGCTTTTTGGGGAGAAATATGGTGATTTCGTACGTGTGGTTACCTTCGACAAGGATTTCTCTGTGGAACTTTGTGGAGGAACTCACGTACCTCAGACAAGTAAAATTGGATTATTCAAGATCGTTTCTGAAGCTTCCAGTGCTTCTGGTGTTCGTAGGATTGAAGCGATCACTGCAAAAGCAGCTGTAGACTATTTCCGAAAGCAGGAACATTTGGTAAAGGAAATTCAAGAGCTGCTGAAGAATCCTAAAGATCTGACGAAGTCAATCGAGGCTTTACTCCAAGAGCGAAATGACTTGAAGAAAGAGATTGATGCGTTGCATTTAGAGAAAGCATCAGGTGTAAAAGTAGAATTGCTTAAGCAATTTGTAGCCAATGAAGGTATCAATACTTTGATTGCTCAGGTGGAACTGCCAAATGCGGATTCATTGAAAAAGCTAGCTTATGAGCTGAAGAATGAGATCGCGAATGCTTTTGTGATCTTGGCAGCCAAAGTAGATGATAAACCGCAAATTGCTGTAATCATAGATGAGGACTTGATTGCAAGGAAAAATTTAAATGCTGGTCAAATTGTCAGAGAATTGGCAAAAGAAATACAAGGGGGAGGTGGAGGACAAGCGTTTTTTGCCACTGCAGGAGGAAAAAACCTCGCAGGGCTAGAAAATGTAGTGGTGAAAGCCAGAGAGTTGTACCTTTAAAAACACTGAAAAAACGCGCGAATGCTAAGCGAAGAATTAAGGAATAAATATCAGTTGATCATCGGTTTGGAGGTGCATGCGCAGCTTTTGACTGAGAGTAAAATGTTTGCAGCTGATGCTAACGAGTATGGGAAATCACCAAATACACAGATTTCTGCAATTACCCTTGGGCATCCTGGTACTTTACCCAAGGTGAATAGAAAGGCGATAGCCTTTGCCATCAAGATGGGATTGGCTTGTAATTCTGAAATTACTCGACACAACGTGTTCGCACGGAAAAATTACTTTTATCCAGATCTTCCAAAAGGATACCAGTTGACGCAGGACAAAGGTCCAATCTGCTTAGGAGGTACTGTACCGATTCAATTGGCGGATGGCCGCAAAAAGGAAGTAATTCTGAATCGTGTTCATATGGAGGAAGATGCAGGTAAATCTATTCACTTAGCTGAGGAAACTGATACTTTGGTAGATTTTAACCGAGCTGGCACTCCATTGATTGAAATCGTCACTGAGCCTGATTTGCACAGTCCAGAGGAAGCTTATGCGTTCTTGACTGAGGTGAAGAAATTGGTAAAATACCTTGATATCTGTGATGGAAATATGGAAGAAGGATCGCTTCGCTGTGATGCCAACGTGTCCGTGATGCTGAAAGGCTCAAAAGAGCTAGGCAAAAAAGTAGAAGTGAAAAATATGAATTCCTTCAGGAATGTGTTTCGTGCGATCGAGCATGAGCATGAGCGATTGATAGGTTTGATTGAAGCAGGAGAAGAAGTTGTTTCTGAAACGCGAACCTTCGATGCAACTACGGGGCTAACTGCTAGTATGCGTACCAAGGAAGATTTGAATGACTATCGGTATTTCCCAGAGCCAGATTTGAGTCCTGTGGTAGTGTCAGACGAGTGGTTGAATGCAGTGAAAGCCACTATGCCTGTTTTGCCGAGAGATCTTCACAAAAAGTTTGTGGAAGAGTTTGGTTTACCAGATTACGATGCTAGCTTTTTGACCGAGTCTAAAGACGTTGCTTTGTGGTTTAATGAACTTTGCACTAAAACTACTAATTACAAAGCTGCGTCTAATTGGATGATGGGGCCAGTGAAATTGTCGCTTGGTGAGCAATCGTTATCAAAAGAGACTTATCCTATTACCCATGAGACTTTGGCTGCTTTGATTACTCTAGTGGAGGAAGGTAAAGTAAGCTACACGGCAGCTGCACAGCATGTTTTTCCCGAGTTGCTGAAGAACACAGGTGAGAATCCAATGGAGATAGCACAGCGATTGAACTTGATTCAGGAAAGCGATGAATCTTCACTGAAACCAATTGTAGAACAGGTGCTGGCTGCCAATGCGGCGAAAGTAAAAGAATATAAATCAGGTAAAAAAGGCTTGATGGGTTTATTCATGGGACAGGTGATGAAGGAGTCTCAAGGAAAAGCTGACCCAAAAGTTGCTACAAAACTATTAACAGAATTATTACAGAATTAACCCATGATGAACAAAATGAACGCAATAGTATTTCTACTACTCTTATCTTTTTTCTCTTGTGAGGAAAAGCAAGTAAATGATGGGAAAGTAGAAATCACAGGGAACCTTGAGAACTCCAGGGTTGGTGCGGTAATACTTTCGCAGTTTACAGATAGTCGCCCTAAAGTTTTGGATACGCTGGAGGTAGATGACAAAGGCAATTTCAGCTATGAAGTGGAAGTCAATACTCCAACTTTTTACGAGTTGAATATGTATGGAGAAAAATCTATTCGTCTAGCTCTCTTCAAAGAGGATGTGAATATTTCTTATGATTTTGCTAACCCTGAAAGTTTAGTAATAAAGGGCTCCAAAGATTCACAAGAAATGCTGAAAATCGAAAAGTTGATGGAGGCATATCAAGCCAAGGTCAATGCCCTCAACGAGGCTTATTATAAAGCAATGGGCGAAAACAATACCGAAGAGATTAAACAAATTCAGACTGATGCAATGGCATTGGAAAGTAACCAGTCTACAGAAGTAAAGAATGTGATCAATAGTATGGGGGATAGTTTTGCATCACTGGCGGCTATCGGTCTGTTGAATCCTAAAAATGAATTTCAGTTTATGGATAGTCTGGTTGCAAAACTTGACGAAACATACCCAGAGACTAAGTCAATTATTCAGATAAAGCAGCAATTGGATGAGATGAGAGCACTTTCAATGGGACAAATAGCTCCTGAAATTGAGTTGCCTAATCCTGAAGGAGAAATTATCAAACTTTCTGACCTAAGAGGTAAGTATGTCATGATTGATTTCTGGGCTGCTTGGTGCAAGCCTTGCCGTGAAGAAAACCCAAATGTAGTGAGGCTTTACAATGAATATAATGAAAAAGGATTTGAGGTATTTGGAGTGTCTCTAGACCGTACGAAAGAGGCTTGGGTAGATGCTATTGCTGAGGATGGATTGACTTGGACACAAGTTTCCGACTTGCAATATTTCAATTCAGCTGCTGCAGAGCTATACCAGATAAATGCCATTCCAGCTACCTATTTGATCGATCCAGATGGGAAAATAATTGGAAAAGACCTAAGAGGTCCAAGCTTAGAAGCAAAACTAGCAGAGATATTTGACTAGTTCAGTTTGATATAAACCAACAAAAAAGCCTTCTCATTTAAAATGGGAAGGCTTTTTTATTGGGAAATATATGAAAGGAAGGAAGAAAAAGTACCAAACAGTCCTTCCTTTAAAAATCGTGTCATTGAAAAAGGAATAGCAAAAGTTGTTTATCACCCGAGACAAATCTAGTGAAAAGATTCAAAAGAAAAACAATCTTAAAATTATTCTTATTCAATTAAATAGTAATTTTTCCTGATTTTGATTCAATATTCCTTGAATATTACTAATTTATTACCAAATCAATTATTTCGCAATTTTCTCATAACTGGCAATAACACCTCTAACCATTGCAGAACTGAAGCCTTGATGTTCCATTTCATTTAACCCTACTATAGTGCAGCCTTTTGGGGTAGTCACTTTGTCAATAGCGGCCTCTGGATGCATATTTTTTTGAATCATAAGCTCAGCAGCACCTTTTACTGTTTGGTTTACGATTTTGCTGGCAGTCACCGAATCAAACCCAATCTGAATCCCTCCTTGGATCATCGCTCGCATAAATCGTAATACATATGCTATCCCGCAGGCACCCAACACTGTTGCTGCTTCCATCAAGCTTTCGTCAATAGGTATGGTGAATCCTATTCCGTCAAATAATTCAGATACGAGTTTGATTTGATCTGAATCTGCATTTTGAGCACAGATGCAGGTTATTGACTCTTGGATATCTGCAGCGATATTTGGCATAGCCCGAAAGGTGATACTACTAGAGTCTATGACTTGATACATCTCTGCAAGTGTTATTCCTGTGGCCAGAGATATGATGATTTGGTCCTTTGATTTCAATGATGGCTTGATTTCAGCCAGAATAGGAGCGACGTTATACGGTTTCACTCCGAGGATTATTATGTCTGCATTTGCAGCGGCAGAAACGTTATCACTTTGAACGTTTACCCCCAAGACAGCAAAACCACTGAGGCTATCCACATGTCGTTTTGTTAGGGTGAGATTTTTTGGATCAAAATCATCGCGTTTCAAAAGTCCGTTTGCGATAGAAGCTCCTAGGTTGCCACAGCCAATGATGGCTATTTTCATTGTCGAAATCATTGAAAATTTAATTATTGATTGGATTTGTTGCATAAAGGTAAACAATACAGCTGTTTTTATGTGAATTCATAAAATATTATGAAGGTGTGATGATTTAATCCAAAACGCCTTACAAATTTATTAGACAAAATATTTTGTCATATAGTAAAGTTTGTTTTACATTTGGTAAAAATAACTTGTCTTATGAAAGAGAAATCAATTCTACATGTGCCCTTGCTTTCTCCAGTTTGGAAGAAAGTAGCGTTTATGTTTTTTCCGCTTCCTGTTATTCTAGTCATTGGGATGGCGATAGCTAGAATGGATATAAGTCCAGACGAATCTGCTCAAGTGATTTACGGCTGCTGGGCAATTGGCTTTGGGTTGCTGAATCTTTCCAGAGAGAAAGATGAAGATGAGATGATTAAGTCTTTTAGACTTCAGGCATTTCAAACAGGCTCTTATTGGCTGATTTGGGGTATTGCTGCATTAATGCTGATCAATTACCTGCGCTTTGATAGAATTACTTCAGAGATATTCACAGCCTATTTAGTATTGTTCTTGTTGAATGCTTACATCTACGCGGCATTTCAATATCAGAAGTTCATGGCTTCAAAGGATTAATGTGTTGTACTATGTTTGATTACCGAAAGTACTTTTGCCATAAATGAAAAACTCCATAAAAGTCGAGCGAGCAAGGCACAACATGACGCAACAGGATCTGGCGGAAAAAGTCAGTGTATCAAGGCAGACAATCAACAGTATTGAGGCGGGGAAGTATGTGCCTTCCACTGTCTTGGCACTTAAGATATCCAAAATCTTTGGAATTAGACTAGAGGAGATTTTTGAGTTGGAAGAAGGAGATTAAATTAGTTATTACTGTTTTAGGTATGGACAACAACTCAATTGTATCTAAAACTTCGTAAATTTTTAAAAGTTTTGAAAAAACAAAAAGTAGTTTGATTCGAGAAAATAGCTTTCTTGCGGACTATTTTAATGTTTATGAAAAAACAAGTATCGCTATTGATCATTCTCATGGTCATCTCTCAAATCGCCTTTTCTCAAATTAACATGGAGGACTCCACAGTAAGAACGATAGCTTACTGGGAAATAAAAGAGACTAACTCCTACCATATCGCGCTAGAATCATTTGAAATAATAGATAATGACACAAGCAATTGGAATGAAATTTCTTATGTAGTGGATATGGAGATTTTGGATAGTACTGAGAGCAGTTATGAAGTGTCTTGGACGTATCGGGATTTTGTATTGAATCTAGGGGAAAGGGATTCTGCATACCAAAATTTAATGGAAAAGTTGATGACAATTTCGGAAGGTTCATTGGTGAAATTTCGAACAGATGAATATGGAGCTTTTCAAGAGGTGACAAACTGGGAAGATATTAGTGAGTTTTATAGAAAGAGCGGGGATACTCTTAAGTCGATGTTTGGAAATATCCCTCAGATTGATGCAATGGTGGATCAAACCTTCACAATCTATAGAACCAAGAATTCTATTGAAACACAAAGTATCAAGGATGTCTTGCAGTTTCTTAATTTTCACGGGGCTGAATACAAACTTGGAGAGGAACTGTCCGGGATTTTATACTCTCCAAATGTATTAGGAAAGAATAGGTTGGAAACTCAGGTTTATGTCCTTTTGGAGGAGATTTTTCCAGAAGATAATGATTACAGGATAGTATCGTTTTCCGAAGCAAACGCTGAACAATTAACTTCCGAAACCAGATTGGTATTGAAAACAATGATGCCAAAAGCCACGGAGGAAGAATTAAATGGGTTGATGGCTGAAGTTGGTTCACTTTCAAATACTGTAGAAAATGTTTCAGTAATTCATGGTTGGGGTTGGCCTATTTATTCAGAAGAAATAAGAAGTGTTGGCTCTGATCAAAAAATTAAAGTCGAAATCCGAACAATTGAAATTCTATAAGCCTACTTTTTGGAATACCATTTGCATTTTTTCAGGGTTAAAAGACTCAAAAGTCTTACCTTCGTCGTTTTAGATAGAAACCCTTTTTGATGCCTAAACTTATTCGAATAACCACCGTTCCGATTTCTCTCAAACTGCTACTTGCTGGGCAAATGAAGTTTATGAGGGAGCAGGGTTGGGATGTACTGATGGTAAGTGCCGATGGCCGAGAAGTTCCCAAATTAGTCAAGGAGGAAGGGGCGAGGCATGAGGTGATTCCTTTTACCCGTAAAATCACTCCATTCCAAGATTTAAAATGTCTGTGGCAATTGTATCAGTTGATCAAAAAAGAACAACCTGATATTGTGCACACACATACGCCAAAAGCGGGATTATTGGGGATGATTGCTGCGAAATTTGCTGGTGTGAATATAAGAATTCATACGCTGGCGGGAATTCCATACATGGCTGCCGAAGGTGGAAAGAAAAGTCTACTCGAGAAAATGGAGAAAATTACCTATAGTTATGCTTCTCATGTTTGGCCAAATTCTCTTGGCTTAAAAAACTTTGTGATTGAGAATAATCTCTGTTCATCTGAGAAATTGACAGTTATCGGTAAAGGCTCCTCAAATGGTGTGGATTTGGAGAAATTCAACCGTGGAGTTCTGAAAGAAAATCACCTAGTGGCTGCCACCATGCGGATACTTCCTGGCGAAGATGATTTCATCATATTATCGGTTGGTCGATTAGTTAGAGATAAGGGGATTCAGGAATTGGTGGATGCTTTCTTGAGTTCAAAGATTGTGGGTAAGTCCAAACTGGTACTTCTTGGAAGTTTTGAACAGGACCTAAATCCGCTCAGTCCAGAGACTATTAAAATTATAACCGATCACCCTCGGATAGTACAGATAGACTGGTCAGATCATGTAGCTCATTACCTTGCGTTGGCAGATGTGTTGGTTCATCCTTCTCATCGTGAAGGCTTCCCTAATGTGCTTTTAGAAGCTGGAGCGATGGAATTGCCTGTGATTTGCTCTGATATCATTGGCAATACAGACGTGATCACCCAGCAAAAAACAGGTTTAATATTTCCTGTGAAAAACGTAGAGATACTTAAGGAAGCAATGGAATTCGCTTACGTGAAACGGGATAAAATGGCTGAATTGGCGGCTAATCTATATCAGCACGTCTGCGAAAATTATGAAAGGACTCAGGTGCAAAAAGGGATTTTTGCACAATACGAACGTGTATTAAAGCAGGCTAGTAGCGCTGAATAACTTATATTTGCTCATCAATAACCTTTGAATTTTTATTTATGAAATCTAGCAAGTGTAATCCTTCAGCCTCTGGAAAGATTTTCAATCCTGCGAGATTTCGTGAGACCAATGTCAATAAAATTATAAACCCATGAAGTACCTGGTCACCGGAACTGCCGGTTTTATTGGATTTCACGTTGCAAAGGAGCTTTTGGAGAGAGGTGATGAGGTTGTTGGTCTGGATGTAATAAATGACTACTACGACATCAACCTGAAATATGCACGTTTGGCCCATATGGGAATTCAGCGTGACTTAGTAAAAAAAGGTAAACTAGTACAATCTAATTCTATCCCGGACTATAGGTTTATCCAGCAGGATCTTGCTGTTAAGGAAACACTTCTTGATCTTTTTGCACAAGAAAAGTTTGATGTGGTTATCCATTTAGCTGCTCAAGCGGGTGTTCGATATTCATTGAGCAATCCTGAAGTTTATATAGAAAGTAATATTGTCGCTTTCTTGAATATACTGGAAGCCTGTCGCTTTCATCCTGTCAAGCACTTGGTCTATGCCTCCTCCAGTTCTGTCTACGGTTCAAATGAGAAGATGCCATTCTCCACTTCTGATTCAGTAGATCATCCAATCAGTTTGTATGCAGCTTCAAAGAAGTCTAATGAGCTGATGGCGCATACCTACAGTCACTTGTTCAATATTCCTACCACAGGCTTGCGATTCTTTACGGTTTATGGTCCATGGGGTAGACCAGATATGGCATTATTCCTGTTTACAGAAGCTATCGTGAAAGGTGAGCCGATTCAGGTGTTCAATTATGGCAAAATGAAGCGAGACTTCACTTACATAGATGATATAGTGACAGGTGTGATCAAAGTTGCAGATAGGCCCGCAAGTCCAAATGTTGATTTTGATGGGCAGAATCCTGATCCGGGAAGTTCTGTAGCTCCATACAAAGTATACAACATTGGGAATTCGACTCCAGTTTTATTGATGGATTACATACATGCTGTGGAGAAAGGATTGGGCAAAAAAGCCGAAATGAATTTGCTTCCAATGCAGCCAGGAGACGTACTTTCATCTCATGCAGAAGTTTCTGATTTAGTAAGAGATACAGGCTACAAACCAAATACACCAATTGACCAGGGAGTGAAATCTTTCACAGATTGGTATTTAGATTATTATAAAAAATAAAATGAGCAAATCAATATTAATCACCGGTGGGGCCGGATTCATAGGTAGTCATGTGATCCAACTTTTTGTGCACAAGTACCCACAGTATGAAATTGTAAATCTTGATGCTTTGACCTATGCAGGAAATTTGGAGAATTTGAAAGCGGTGGAAGGCGCTTCAAATTATACTTTTGAAAAAGCTGATATTCAAGATGTAGAGGCGCTGACTGCCATTTTTAAGAAGCATTCCATTACTGATGTCATTCATTTGGCAGCAGAATCGCATGTGGATCGTTCGATTACTGACCCATTGGCATTTGTGAAGACCAATGTTTTTGGGACAGTAAATCTCCTTAATGCTGCTAAGGAATTCTGGAGCGAGAATTTATCTGAACACTTGTTTTATCATGTGTCTACAGATGAAGTTTATGGTTCATTACACGATGGTGGATTCTTTTTAGAAACTACCTCGTATGATCCTCAGTCTCCTTATTCTGCTTCTAAAGCAGCATCAGACCATTTTGTTAGGGCTTATGCTAACACTTACAACATGAAAACGGTGGTTTCTAACTGTTCTAACAATTATGGACCGAACCATTTTCCTGAAAAACTAATTCCTCTTTGCATACATAATATCAAAAACAATCGGCCTTTGCCCGTTTATGGAAAAGGTGAGAATATCCGTGACTGGTTATTTGTAAAAGACCATGCCAGAGCTATTGACACAGTTTTTCATCAAGGTAAGCCTGGAGAAACTTACAACATCGGTGGGTTCAATGAGTGGAAGAACATAGATATTGTGAAGTTGCTTTGCCAAAAAATGGATCAAAAGCTTGGTCGAGAAGCCGGAACTTCTGAAAAACTGATCACCTATGTAAAAGACCGTGCTGGCCATGATATGCGCTATGCGATCGATGCTACTAAGATCAAAGAAGAACTCGGGTGGGAGCCAAGTTTACAATTTGAAGAAGGCATAGAAATCACCATTGATTGGTACTTGAACAATCAGGAGTGGCTGGACCACGTGACTTCAGGAGCGTATCAGGAGTATTACGATAAACATTATGAAAGTTGAATAGTTTTTAAGACTTGATATTCCATACAAGGGTACCAGAGTGATTCTGGTGCCCTTGTTTTTTACGGGTGGTTTTGGAACGCTTTTGGATTTAGTTTTCTTTGTCAAAAAACTAATCACTATGCATATTAAATTGGCTAAGCCTATTTACGGGCTTTTTCTTTTAATGGTACTAAGCGGCGGAGTCTTTGCTCAGACAGGAAGATTCCAACAAGCTGCTGATTACCAAATGGACGTCAATATGGACGTTAAAACTAACCAATACACAGGAACACAAGTGTTGGTTTACACAAACAATTCACCTGACACGCTTCATCGTGTTTTTTATCATCTGTATTACAATGCCTTTCAGCCTGGTAGCATGATGGATGAAAGATCCAGAAGTATCGCTGATCCTGACCGAAGGGTGGGAGATCGCATCAGCAAATTAAAGCCAGATGAGATAGGTTATTTAAGAGTAAATAGCCTGACCATGAATGGTAAACCTGTGAAATATAATGAAGTAGGGACCATTCTTGAAGTGGACCTTACAGAGCCGATTTTGCCAAATTCGGAAGCTACATTTGAAATGTCTTTCAACGGCCAAGTACCGCTACAGATCAGAAGATCTGGGAGAGATAGTGGAGAAGGAGTGAGGTATTCTATGTCTCAGTGGTATCCTAAAATGTCTGAGTATGACGAGCAAGGATGGCATGCGAATCCTTACATCGGTCGCGAATTTTATGGTATTTGGGGAGATTTTGATGTGAAAATCACCATTGATAAAACGTATGTACTTGGAGGAACGGGCTACTTGCAAAACCCAAACGAAATTGGTCATGGCTATGAAGATGCAGGAGTGAATGTACCTGAGCCAAAAGGAGAGAACCTGACTTGGCATTTCAAAGCCCCACAGGTACACGATTTTATGTGGGCCGGTGATCCTAAGTATCGACACGATAAATTTTTGATGGATAATGGTATAACTGTACATCACCTGTATATCCCTGAAGAAGGAGCTACCGAGAACTGGGTGAAACTTATGGATTATACCCCGAAGGCAATAGAATTTATGTCTGAACATTTTGGTCAATATCCATACAAGCAGTTTTCAGTGATTCAAGGTGGTGACGGTGGTATGGAATATCCTATGTCCACATTAGTTACTGGTGGCCGTAATTTGAATAGTTTGGTAGGTGTGATGATTCATGAACTGGGACATAGCTGGTATCAGGGCGTGATAGCAACAAATGAGGCACTTTATCCTTGGATGGACGAAGGTTTTACTAGTTATGCATCTTCACTTACTTCTTCCGCTATTTTCCGTCCTAGTGAAAATCCGCTCAGAGGTTCTTATGCTGGATACTATAGACTGGTGAGTTCAGGTAAAGAAGAGCCGATGAGCACACATTCGGATCACTATCATACAAATGCAGCTTACAGTTCCGCAGCCTACTCCAAAGGAGCCGTATTCATGGCTCAAATGGGATATATTATAGGTGAAGAAGCTAGAGACAAAGGTATTCATAGCTATTTCGACAAGTGGAGTTTCAAGCAC
The DNA here is from genome assembly GCF_900182815.1 of Algoriphagus winogradskyi. GTDB lineage: Bacteria > Bacteroidota > Bacteroidia > Cytophagales > Cyclobacteriaceae > Algoriphagus > Algoriphagus winogradskyi. The sequence continues at coordinate 113,646 of NZ_FXUA01000004.1, forward strand.
CCTAATGTGAATGATTTTGTACGCATTATGGAGAAAGAGAGCGGCTTGGAACTGGATTGGTACAAAGAATACTTTGTATATACCACCAAGACAATCGATTATGGTATAAAATCGGTGAAATCCCAAGGTGAAGGAACTGAAATTACCCTAGAGCGAATAGGTTTGATGCCAATGCCGATTGATTTGGTGATTACGTATAAAGATGGTACTTCTGAGATGGTTTATTTGCCTCTGGAAATCATGAGAGGTGAAAAAGCTCCTGAAGCTGGTGCCCCTACTAGGGTGATTTCTCAAGATTGGCCATGGACAAATCTCACAAAGACTATTACTATCAATAAAAAGTTAGAATCTATTAAATCGATCGAGATTGATCCTTCAAAAAGATTAGCTGATATAGCTCAGGAAAATAATAAAGTGGAGTATTAAAATTCACTTCTTAACTCTCATTATGCATAAAAAAAGGTGACTATTTAGTCACCTTTTTTTATTGTTGGAATCAACCTGCGTTCTTCATGTCTTGAACTTCTTTTCTGATGTCTTGAGCCATGTTCTTCAAGTCTTGCATTCCTTTTCTTACACGGGTACCAGCTGCCTGATTTCCCTTTTCGTAGAACTTTTCAAAATCGTCTTTAAGAGAATTAACCAGTTCGCTTACTTCACTAAATTTGCTCATAGTAAAAGTGTTTTTTTAAAGTTGATGAAAGTTTATTTATAATTCAATATAGCCCAAATACTTGCTAATTCAATCCTGAGGGCGTTTTTTTTGAATTATTTTTATTCGCCAACCGATATTGCAAACTCAGAATTTTTGTAAATCCCGCTTGTTAATTTCTCTTTTATAGCTGCAAATGCGGTGATCGTTTCTTTTACATCTTCTAACGTATGAACAGCAGTAGGAATCAACCTCAAGATAATCATTCCTTTAGGTATCACTGGGTAAATCACTACAGAGCAGAAGATACCGAAGTTTTCTCTAAGGTCTTTTGTCAAGGCAGCAGCTTCACCGACAGTACCGTTCAGTACTACTGGGGTAACAGGAGAATTTGATTTGCCAGTGCTAAATCCATTCTCATGAAGCCCATCTCTAAGTGCATTTACAATTGTCCAAAGATTATCTTTAAGCTCAGGCTGAGTTTTCAGTAATTCAAGACGCTTCAAGGCACCTTTTACCAAAAGCATTGGAAGCGACTTAGCGAAAATCTGAGAACGCATATTGTATCTCAAAAACAAAATTACTTCAGGGTCGCCAGCGATAAAGGCGCCTATGCTAGCCATTGATTTTGCAAAAGTGGAGAAGTAAAGATCAACCTGGTCTTGTACACCTTGCTCTTCATCTGTACCTGCCCCGGTTTTACCCATGGTACCAAAGCCGTGGGCATCATCAATCAGAAGTCTGAATTCAAATTTTTTCTTAAGCTCAACGATTTCTTTTAGCTTTCCTTGATCACCAGTCATTCCAAATACACCTTCGGTGATGACAAGGATTCCTCCGCCTGTTTCATTGGCAAGTTTAGTAGCTCTTTCCAGCTGCTTTTCGCAGTTTTCAATATCATTATGAGGAAAAACATAGCGCTTACCCAGGTGCATTCTAAGTGCATCAATGATGCATGCATGACATTCTGAATCGTAAACTACCACATCTTTTCTGTCAAGAAGCGAGTCGATCACCGACATGATACCTTGGTATCCGTAGTTCAATAGGTAGGCTTTATCTTTCTTGACAAATGCTGCCAATTCATCCTCTAATTGCTCGTGAAGGGTAGTTTGTCCTGACATCATACGTGCGCCCATAGGATAAGCGGCACCGTATTCAGCGGCCGCATCAGCATCAGCTTTACGTACTTCAGGATGATTTGCTAGGCCTAGGTAATTATTCAAACTCCAGGTTAGAACATCCTTCCCCTGAAATTTCATTCTAGGAGCAATTTCCCCTTCAAGTTTTGGGAAGGAGAAATAGCCGTCTGCAAACTCTGAGTGTTTGCCCAAGGGGCCCATGTTCATTTTTAATTTTGCAAATAGATCCAAAGTGTTTCGAATTTAAGTGATAAGGGATTTAATGATCTGTTCATTAAAATCCGACAAAAATAAAACTTTAAAGCCTCCCAAGCAAAAAACAACAGTGAAACAAATGATTCTTAACAAAGCTCAGATAAATTTCTTTATTTAGCCAAAACCCAAATTCTAGCTTATAATATCAGAGATAATGGCCAAAATCAAAAAAATTCTAGTTGCAAACAGAGGCGAAATAAGTCTTCGAATCATGCGGACTGCCCGAGAAATGGGCATTACTACAGTAGCAGTTTATAGTGAGGCAGATAGACTATCCCCGCATGTTATTTTTGCCGATGAAGCAGTATGCTTAGGTCCCCCAGCCTCGTCACAATCCTATTTGCTCGGTGATAAAATAATTGCCGTTTGTCAGGAGTTAGGAGTTGATGCGATTCATCCGGGTTACGGGTTTCTTTCAGAAAATGCGGATTTCGCCAAGAAAGTAAAGGATGTGGGGTTAATATTCATCGGCCCCTCCCCAGAGTCAATTGAAGTGATGGGATCAAAGCTTGCTGCCAAGCAGGCAGTTTCTAAATACAATATTCCTCTGGTACCGGGGACAGAAGAAGCAATATCTAATATTCCTTTTGCCAAGGCCCGCGCAGCTGAAATAGGTTACCCTATTTTGATTAAAGCTAGTGCTGGGGGCGGTGGAAAAGGAATGCGTATTGTAGCAAATGAAGGGGAATTTGAAGAGCAAATGCAGCGGGCTGTGAGTGAGGCGCAATCTTCTTTTGGTGATAGTGCTGTTTTCATAGAGAAATACATCTCGTCACCGCGGCATATAGAAATCCAAATACTGGGAGATCAACAAGGGACTATTGTTTACTTGTTTGAGCGAGAATGCTCTATTCAAAGAAGACATCAAAAAGTAATAGAAGAGGCTCCTTCGGCAGTTGTTTCCCCAGAGATGAGAAAAGCGATGGGTGAGGCAGCCGTAGGCGTGGCAAAAGCCTGTGACTACTATGGGGCTGGCACTGTTGAGTTTATTGTCGATGAGAATTTGAATTTCTATTTTCTGGAAATGAATACTCGTTTACAAGTGGAGCATCCAGTGACAGAAATGATCTCAGGAAAAGACCTTGTTCGGGAGCAAATTTTAATTGCGGAAGGAAATCCTCTTTCTTTTGCGCAAGAAGATCTTAAAATTAATGGGCATGCTTTGGAAGTAAGAGTCTATGCCGAAGACCCTAGTAATAATTTCCTGCCAGACATCGGAACACTTGAGACCTACCAAAGACCACAAGGTGCAGGAATCCGTGTGGATGATGGATTTGAAGAAGGAATGAAGATTCCTATTTATTATGATCCTATGATTGCGAAATTGATTACGCATGCTGAAAACAGAACTGCTGCTATTGAAAAAATGGTACGAGCAATTGAGGATTATAAGATTGTAGGTATTCAGACTACGCTTGAATTTTGCAAGTTTGCTATTACTCATGAAGCTTTTGTAAGTGGAAATTTTGATACGAAGTTTGTAGAGAACTTTTTTAAGCCATCTGTTCTGGAGCAGCAATTTTCTGATTCAGAATTGGAATTGTTATCTGCTTTAGCCGTTGAATTTTATACTCAGAATAGTTCCCAAACCACTTTACAAAATGGCTCTGAGCCAAAGGCTAAAAGTGCTTGGAGAAATAGATTACACTAAAATGGCGGAAATATTACCACTCAAAGCTTGGCGATATGAAGAGGCTTTGGCTCCAAAAATGGAAGAATTAACGGCTCCTCTTTTTGATGTTGTCTCGGCGCGCCAGCGTCAATTGCTCTACAATAATCCGTTGAATAGTATTCACCTTTCTGTGCCACAGGGAGATATTCCTCCTCAAACTGCTTTGAAAACCCTTCTAAAATGGAAATCAGAGGGAGTAATTCAGCAGGATCAGCAGCCGGGGATTTATGTCTATTATCAATATTTCCGTCTTCCGGGCGAACATGACGAGCGATGTAGAAAAGGTTTTATAGCTCAGATTAAAGCTTATGAATGGGAGGAGGAAGTCATTCTAAGACATGAGAATACTATTGTCTCTGCGGTGAATGATAGGATAGATTTGCTAAAAACGACTCAAATTCAAGCAAGTCCTACTCATGGCCTGTATGAAGATAAAGACGAGCAGTTAGAGCACTATATGGACGAAGCTATTGCAGATCCCATTTACGAGTTGGAAGATTACCAGGGGGTAAGAGAAGTCATGGCAATTATCAAAAAACCTGAAATCATTAAGCATTTTCTAAAAGTGTTAAAAAACAAACAAGTGATTTTGGCAGATGGGCATCATAGATTAGAAGGTGCTATTGAATATCGGAAATCAATGAAAGGGAAATTGCCTAATGAGAAATGGAAAGGCTATGATTATCACCTGATGTACCTCACAAATACCAGCGGAAATCACCTGAAAATACTTCCAACCCATCGTCTATATTATGGATTGGAATTAGCCCAAGCAAATTTTCTAGCAAAGATCCAAGATTGGTTTCATGTTAAAAAATTTGCCGATCCTGAAGAATTAGGTGCATATGCTTTTCATAAACCTCATACCTTTGGGTTGGTAATGGGAGAGGAGAGCTACACTTTACAGCTGAAAGCAGGTAAAATAGACCAAATCAATTTACATCTACCTGAAAGTATCAGGCAGTTGGATCTTTCTGTTCTCCATGAAGTTGTATTTGCGAGGATATTGAACATTCCGGTAGCTGAACAAAGAAATTCTGATCAGATTGTCTATGAGAGAAATTTCTCAAAGTGCATTCATCAGGTTCGATCCGGTGAAGCAAGCTTTGCTGTGATTACTCGGGAATTGGAATTGGAACAGGTCTTAGAGGTGTGCAGAAGCGGTCAAGTGATGCCTCAAAAATCTACCTATTTCTATCCAAAAGCATTAGGCGGCTTACTTTTCGCCAGTATTAAACAAGATGAATTTAATTTCGAATATGAATCCTTTCTTTAGTAATCTAAGCGGAAAGAAACTAATCCTCGCCTCAAACTCTCCGAGGCGCCAAGAACTCTTAAAGGGCCTGGAAGTTGAATTTGAAGTCCGGGTGAATAACGTTGACGAAACTATCCCTAAGGACCTTCAAGCCGAATACGTTGCTGCCTATCTTTCGAAATTGAAGTCTGAGTCTTTTGATGGACAATTAGCTGAAAATGAAATTCTCATTACTTCAGATACTGTGGTTATAGAAAATGGACATGTGCTTGGCAAACCCAACACTGAGGAAGAAGCTTTTGATATGCTTAAAAGTATTTCGGGGTCTACACACACCGTGATGACTGCAGTCACTATAAGAGATATTTCCAGACAAATAACCCTAGAAGATGAAACTATAGTGACATTTAGATTTCTTGAAGAGGAAGAGATATGGCATTATATCCATCACTACAAACCCATGGATAAAGCAGGGGCTTATGGTATTCAGGAATGGATAGGATATATCGGTGTGGAGAAAATTGAAGGTTCGTACTATAATGTCATGGGCTTTCCTTTGCATTTGGTATATGCCCAATTGAAAAAATGGTAACTGGACTATCGTAACATTGAAAAGCCCTGCGAATTTTTAATTCACAGGGCTTTTTCTTTGAGGTTTAATTACGGAAGCAAATTAATCTTGCTTTATCGCAGTTGATTTTCCTTCTATAGGGGCTACTTTATCACCTTCTTTCAGGTCTTTGCTTACAATAAAATAAGGGCCAGAGATAATTTGATCACCTTCGGCAAGGCCTTCCAAAACTTCTATATTCTGGAAGTCAGAGATGCCAGTTTTGATTTCTTTCAACTTAGCAACTCCACCTTCATTCACAAATACCAACTCTTTCAATCGGGTAGTTCCAGCTCCTATAGTATCAAGTTTATTTTCTCTTGTAGTCACTGCTGCCAGAGGAACTGAAAGTGCATTGCTCTTTGAATTGGTAATTATCTCAACTGAAGCAGTCATTCCTGGTCTGAAAGGATATTTTTTGCCTTCATCTACTAACTCTTGGTAGGAATCGTTAAGAATTCTAATTTTCACCTTGAATTCGGTCACGGCATCTGCAGAGGCTTTAGTATTCGCTGTGTTTGCTATACTCGTAACAACTCCTTTGAAAGTTTTTCCAGTGTATGCATAGGAATCAACATCAATGATAGTAGTGTCACCCAGACTCAATCTCACGATATCATTTTCGTTTACATCTACTCTAACTTCCATTTTAGATAGGTCAGCGATAGTCAACATTTCCGTACCAGCCATTTGCTGTGTACCTACCACACGTTCACCTTGCTCTACCAAAAGATTGGAAACGATACCACTTACAGGGGAATATACATTTGTCAATCTTAAGTTTTCTTCAGCTTCATTCACAGATGCCTGAGAACTTTTCACAACGAATTCTGAAGCTAGTACACTTTGTTTCGCAGCTTCAAGGTCTTTCTGAGCTGAGATGAAGGTTGCTTGTGCCTGCTCGTAGTCTGCCTGAGAAATAGCTTTTTGCTCATATAGCGTCTTTTGCCTGTTGAAGTTTTGCTCAGCTTGAGTGAATTGGGCTTCTGATCTCTGTAGGGCAGCCTTTGATTGAGAAAGGTTAGCTTCTTGCTGGTTGAAATTGGCTCTGGTTCTAGCTAATGCTGAAATAAAGTTATCAGGTCTGATTTTCACCAAAAGCTTTCCAACTGCTACAGAATCTCCCTCTTTCACGTTCAATTCTATAATTTCCCCAGCAACATCAGGGCTCAGGTTGACTTCCACTTCAGGTTGGATCTCTCCAGAGGCAGATACCTTTTCTATGATGGCCGCTTTTTTAACAGTAGCAACTTCCACCTGGGTTTCATTTTCTCCACCTACCCATCCGGCATTTCTTGCGATTACTGCGAATATGATTAGTACTACTATAGCTCCTAATAGGTAGTACAATAGCTTATTTGATTTCTTATTGGCCATGGTTTAATTTAAATTAATGGGGTTACCTAGGTAAAAATCAAGAACTTTTACTCTGAAAATATAAGTATGCTTGTCGTAAACGAGTTGTGATTGCGCAGAAAACAGGTTGTTTTGAGCTACCTGAAAGTCCACTGAGTTAATTGCCCCTAGTTCAAACCTTTGTTGAGCGATTCTAAATGACTCTTTCAAACTCTCGATTCGAGATAGGGATGCCTGATAGGACTGCTCCGAAGCATTTGCATTTGTAAATGCTGTCTCTATGTCTTGTCTCAGCGTATTTCTTGCTTCCAATTCTGAAACTTCTGCCAATCGTTGCTGAACTCTTGCCCGCTGCACTGAAGCTTTATTATTCATCCTAGAGAAGATAGGAATACTTAGGGATATACCGGCAGATTGTGAAAAGTTCGTATTTACCTGCTCGCTAAATTCAAGGTCATATAGATCTACATAGTTGGTGCCTAAATTCCCGCCTATTGAAACGGAAGGATAGTAGCCTGCATTTGCTATTTTGATTCCTAATTTAGCACTTTCTACTCCAAGGGCAGCTGCCTTGATCTCTGGCATAGTTTCTACTGCCGTCTCAAAGATGGACGTTGGAGATTCAGAGACCATGAAGTTGTCGTCAATGGTAAGTTCAGGTTTTTCAATTTGGAAATCACTTGAGTAAGGCACCTGTAGTGCTTGAGCCAAGTTTAACAGAGATCCGTTCAATGTCGCTTTGGCATTAATCAAATCTACGTTGTTGGTAGCGAGTTGTGATTGTAGGTCTAACTGGTCAGAATATGGGAGCGAACCAGCATCAACCAATTTTGTGGTTCGTTCCAGTTGCTCTTGGGTAGTTAAAAGCTGGTTTTCAGCAATTTTTACCTGTTCCTGATTGAAGATTACATTAATGTAGAAATTGATGACATTTAATGTAATTGTATTTTTGGTTGCCTCTATATTATATAGGCCTTGCTCCAAAATTGTTTTCGTCTGATTGATGGTATTATTGATTCTTCCAGCATTAAACAACGTAGCATTTGCAGAGGCATTTAGATTAATGTTACCAATTCTCTGCGTTTCAAATAGGTTAGTAGCAGGGTTAATAGATCTACCCCAATTAAAATTAGTAGAACCGCCTGCTGATAAACTAGGATATCTTGCGCCTTGATTTTGTAAGAGCGTGGCTTCGTTGGAAAGTTGGTTTAGTTCACTTCTTTTCAGCGTCAGGTTGTTTTTCAATGCAATATCAACGGCCGTTTCCAAATCTAAAGGAAATGTAGGAACCACTGGTTCTTGTGCAATAGTGGAAAAACAAATTCCTGAAACTAGGGTAATACCCAGTAGGAATTTTCTCATGGTGTGGTTAAAGGTCAATGTCAGGTATGTAAATTAGTTCGGTAATCCAGGATAGTGATTTCAAGTATTCTAAGGTTATTTTATTGAGGCCAGAGTCCATTTCGATCACATGACAAGCAAGGTCATTTTTCCCTTTTCTTGAAACAGACATGGTGGCTATGTTGGCTTTTGACTGTGCTATGACAGAGGATATAAAAGCGATTGCGCCTGCAATATCTTCAGCTTTAATAATAAGAGTATGGTCTGCTGCTGAGAAATTAGCTACAAAACCATCCACTTCGGCAATATTAATAACACCTCCGCCTAGGCTTTCACCTACCACTTCTACTTTTCTTTCTCCTTTTCTTAAATTGAGTTTAATGGTATTAGGGTGATGAATAGAGGAATTTCCGATGGATTTAAATTTATAGATTAAACCTTTTTCCTTAGCTATTTCAAGCGAGTTTTTAATATTGGCATCATCGGTTTTAAAATCCATCAAGCCACCGATTATTGCTCGATCGCTGCCGTGACCTTCATAAGTTCTGGCAAATGAGTTATAAAATGTAATGACTGCTTCGTCAGGAACTCCTCCTAAAACACGGATTGCTGCTCTAGCGATTCTAACTACTCCAGCAGTATGCGAGGAGGATGGCCCTATCATTATCGGTCCGATCATATCAAAAACGCTACTTTTATTTGCCATCTAGGTCTGTATGTTCCAATTTTGATGCTAAGGTAAAATCGTTGTATGTAAATCATACAAAAATTCTTATTTATTGCATAGAATAGGATTTAAATGGTCATGTGTTGACATAGTTTAACATAGAAATTAGTAAACAAAAAGTCTTTATGACCGATAATGAACAGTTTTATGATCGAAATCGAAACAATGTATATTAATTCTTCTTCTGCCACTAATTGGGTATGTCTGGATTCCGTTGAGTTTCCCAATAGAGCTATGAACTTTGGTGATGGACTGTTTGAAACAATGCTTTGGGATCTAAAAGAAATAAGATTCTTCGAGAAACATCTCAAGAGGCTTACAGATGGAATGCGACTTTTAAGCCTTGAAGAAACAAGTATTAATGCGGAAGGACTAATTCAGTTTCTTGCCGATAATTTCCCAAATCAACGAAAACGCGTCAGATGGAATGTCTATAGAAGTGGCCAAGGCAAATACACACCAGAAAGAAATGAAGTCACACAAACAATTCAAATATCTGAATTCAAACCAGCACCTAAAGTCAAGAAGAGTGTTGATGTCGCATTAAAAATACAAGTATTTCCTTCCGTTTGGTCCTCCTTTAAAACGCTTAATGCTTTGTCTTACGTTCTGGCGAACCTGGAGAGAAAAGAAAGAGGGTTAGATGAAATTATACTTCTTGATCATAGGGGTTTCATTTCAGAATCTGGATCATCAAATATATTCTGGATTAAAGATCAAGTTGTTTTTACACCGGCTTTGAGTTGTAGTTGTATTAATGGTGTAAGTCGTCAGGTGATTTTAAACTATTTGGGCTTAATGAAAATTCCTTTTAAAGAAGGTGAGTTTTTACCCTTAGACTTGGAAGATGCAGATCAAGTATTTGTTAGTAACTGTACGGGAGTCAGTTATTTAGAGAGCTTTAGGAAGGTTCGATACTCCACTTTTCCCCTTCAATATTTAAATGATTTATTTGAATGATTTGGAAATAGCTACTTTTTATGACGGTCATTATAATGAAAATATTATCTTTAACGGCCTATTCTACCAAGATTAGTCTAATACCCAAGAATACTAACCTCCCAAACCTAACCTAACATTTATGCTCTTAGAACCTTTAGATTTAGCCGTCTTTATAGGCTATTGCTTGCTCATCATAGGGATGGGTATTTTTGTATCACGTGAAAAGAAGGGGCACGTTAAAAACTCTTCCGATTATTTTCTCGCTTCTAAGGCATTGCCTTGGTGGGCTGTAGGAGCTTCATTAATTGCTTCAAACATTTCAGCAGAACAGTTTATTGGTATGTCAGGCTCGGGTTTCGCCCTAGGTTTGGCCATTTCTACTTATGAATGGATGGCTGCGGTCACCTTATTAGTAGTTGCAATTTTCTTCCTGCCAGTTTATATCAAAAAGGGTATTTACACCATGCCCGGATTCTTACTTGATCGATACGATACTCGTGTAAGAACTACCATGGCCATCTTCTGGCTGCTTCTTTATGTTTTTGTCAACCTGACATCTGTATTATACCTGGGAGCATTAAGTTTAAATACCATTTTAGATGTGCCTTTAGGATATGGTATTTTTGGACTGGCGCTTTTCGCTATGATTTACTCCATCTATGGTGGTCTTAAAGCTGTAGCTTGGACAGATGTGATTCAAGTAGTATTTCTGATCGCAGGTGGTCTAGCGACTACTTACATCGCGCTACAGATGGTAGGAAGTGGTGACGCTTGGGAAGGTCTAAATTTGCTTCGCCAAAAAGTACCTGGTCACTTTTCTATGATTTTGAGTAAAGGAGAAATGATGATTCCAGATGGCGCTGGAGGAGAGCGTGATGCTTACCTTGACCTTCCGGGGATCTCTGTGCTCGTGGGTGGTATGTGGATTACCAACTTGAGTTATTGGGGATTTAACCAATACATCACTCAGCGAGCGCTGGCAGCTAAGAGCCTGGATGAAGCGCAGAAGGGGATGATTTTCGCAGGCTTTTTGAAATTATTGATGCCACTTATCGTGGTGATTCCTGGAATTGCAGCCTGGGTTATAGTGAAAGATGGAATTGACGTTGGCTTTATTGAGTCAATGAAGGATCCAGTGACCGGAATAGTTAAATCTGATAGAGCGTATCCTACTTTACTTCAATTGTTGCCAGTTGGGCTAAAAGGCCTTGCTTTTGCAGCATTAACAGCAGCTATTGTATCTTCCTTGGCGTCTATGGCCAATAGTACCTCTACTATTTTCACGATGGATATCTATAATAAATACATCAAGAAAGATGCTACTGAGGCCGATCAGGTGAAAGTAGGACGAATTACAGCACTTGTTGCTTTTGGAATAGCTTCTATTGTTGCTCCAGCTCTGGGAGCATTGGATCAGGCATTCCAGTTTATTCAGGAATATACAGGCTTCATTAGTCCAGGTGTGTTTGCCATTTTCTTCTTTGGTGTATTTTGGAAGAAGACGACTTCAAACGCTGCATTAACAGGTGCGGCCTTAAGTATTCCACTCTCAGTGGTTTTAAAGATTGTTTTCCCTAATCTGCCATTCCTAGATCGAATGGGGGTAGTTTTCTTGGTTTTAGCCGCACTTATGATCATCATAAGTTTGGTAGAAGGTAAAGGAAAAGATCATCCAAACAGTATTGAGATCAACAAAGAATTGTTTAAGACAAGTACCAAGTTCAAAATTGGTGCTGTTTTGATTGCGGGAATAACTGCAGCTTTGTACATCGTATTCTGGTAAAAAATAGTTTAAATGAGACGATTATTATTAGGGATTGACATTGGAAGCTCCTCTGTCAAAACCTCACTACTTGACGCTGATACAGGTAAGTCAATATTATCAAAAGCATTTCCAGAGGAGGAAATGATTATAAATTCTCCCGAAAAAGGATGGGCTGAACAAGATCCAGATAGTTGGTGGAAATATGTACAGCATTCCATTCGCTATGTTCTGAACAAAACATCAGTTAAGAAAGGCGAATTGAAAGGGATTGGTATAGCTTACCAAATGCACGGTCTTGTGCTGGTCGATAAAGATCAAAATGTACTTAGACCATCAATCATTTGGTGCGACAGCCGGGCAGTAGGGATAGGAGAAAAAGCCTATCTAGATCTTGGAGAAGAATACTGTCAGAAAAACCTCTTGAATTCACCAGGTAATTTTACGGCTTCCAAACTACGATGGGTCATAGAGAATGAGCCAGCTATTGCGGCTAAAATTCATAAAATGATGCTTCCTGGAGACTTCATCGCGATGAGATTATCGGGGGAAATCTGTACTTCCGAGACAGGTTTGTCTGAGGGGATATTTTGGGATTTTCAAAAAAATGGACTAAGTGATCAAGTATTAGCAAACTATCAGATCTCTAAATCTTGGATTCCTGACGTAGTTCCTTCCTATTCTATACAAGGAAGAGTCTCTGCTTTTGCTTCTGAAATCACCGGGCTGGAAGAAGGAATACCTATTTCATATAGGGCTGGTGATCAGCCTAACAATGCTTTTTCACTTCAAGTTTTAAAGCCTGGTGAATTAGCTACAACAGCAGGTACATCAGGCACCGTTTACGGGGTAGCTGATAAACCTCTTCATGACCCCCTGTCCAGAGTAAATACCTTTGTACATGTAAACCATACCAAAGAAAAACCTTCCTATGGAGTTCTACTCTGTGTAAATGGTACCGGAATTTTAAATAGCTGGTTGAAAAAAGTCATGGGTGCCGCCCACATTGAGTATGATGAAATGAATAACCTTGGAGGCTCTGCTCCAATTGGCTCTGAAGGCTTGACGTTCATTCCATTTGGTAATGGAGCTGAGCGTATAATGCAAAACCAGCATGTAGGTGCACATATGCTGGGGCTGGACCTGTTGAAGCATGATAAGAGACATTTTATTCGTTCTGCTCAGGAAGGCATAGTTTCAGCGCTTACCTTTGGTTTCCGGATCATGCAGGATATGGGGCTAGACCTTACTACCGTGAAAGCAGGAAAAGCAAATATGTTTCTAAGTCCAGTTTTCAGAAAAACATTTGTTCACATGAATAAAGTAGTTTTGGAACTTTACGATACGGACGGAGCTCAGGGAGCTGCAAGAGGGGCGGGGATCGGTGCTGGCGTTTTTGCAAATGAAAGGGAGGCTTTTGCCGGTCTTGATTTGCTGGAAACAATAGAACCAAATGAAAATTTCTATGAACCCTACGAAGAGGTTTACTCCACCTGGAAAGACCATCTAGAGTCAATCCGAAAAATGAGTTAAGAGTTAAATTTCAAACCTATAAATACCAAATAAACCAAAGTAAAAATGTCAAAAACTTATTTCTCTTCAATCGATAAAATCCCTTTTGAGGGTAAGGAAAGCGATAATCCGTTGGCTTTTAGATTTTACGATGAGAACCGTATCATCGCAGGCAAAACGATGAAGGAGCACTTCAAATTTGCTATTGCCTATTGGCATTCCTTCTGTGGAACGGGTGGAGATCCATTTGGCCCAGGGACTATCGTTCACCCTTGGGATGCTGCTGCAGACCCAATTCAGCGAGCAAAGGACAAAATGGATGCTGCTTTTGAATTTATCACAAAAATAGGAGCTCCTTATTATTGCTTCCACGATATCGATTTGATCGATGAAGGGCCTAGTCTTGCAGAATATGAGAAAAGAATGCAAATCATCACTGAATATGCGAAGCAAAAGCAGGCAGAAACTGGGGTGAAATTGCTATGGGGAACTGCAAACGTATTCAGCAATCCTCGATACATGAACGGTGCTTCTACTAACCCTGATTTCAATGTCGTGTCATGGGCAGGCACACAAGTGAAAAATGCCATTGATGCAACTATAGCGCTGAATGGTGAAAACTATGTGTTCTGGGGAGGTCGTGAAGGCTACATGTCTTTGCTAAATACAGATATGAAGCGTGAGACTGAACATCTTGCTCAATTTCTAACCATGTCTCGTGATTACGCGAGAAAGAACGGCTTTAAAGGAACTTTCTTCATTGAGCCTAAGCCAATGGAGCCTACTAAGCACCAATACGATTACGATGCTGCAACTGTGATTGGATTTTTGAGACAGCATGGTCTGGATAAAGACTTCAAATTGAATATTGAAGTAAACCATGCCACCCTTGCAGGTCATACCTTCCAACACGAGCTTCAAGTTTGTGCCGATGCAGGAATGCTAGGAAGTATTGATGCCAACAGAGGTGATTATCAAAATGGTTGGGATACTGATCAGTTTGCTATGAACTTACAGGAGATGACAGAAGCAATGCTTGTATTGTTAACTTCAGCTGGTATTCAAGGTGGCGGAGTGAATTTCGATGCCAAAATCAGGAGAAACTCTACAGATATGGACGATCTTTTCTTGGCACACATCGGAAGTATGGATGCATTTGCCAGGGGAATGTTGATTGCTCAGGATATCTTGGAAAAGTCAGATTACTTAGAAAGAAGAAAGAACCGTTATGCTAGTTTCGATTCTGGTAAAGGTAAGTCCTTCGAAACAGGACAACTTACTCTTGAAGATTTGAGAAATTATGCAGCAGAAGTAGGGGAGCCAATCCAGACAAGTGGAAAGCAAGAATACTTTGAAAATCTATTAAATAGATTCATCTAAGCTTCTTTTTTTAAAATTTTGTAAAAGTCCGGTTGATTTCATTCAATCGGACTTTTTTGCTAAAAAAAATAACCTAGGATTGTGAATTTTAGTTAGCGGAGTAAGATTTTACTTTTTAAACTCATAATTTGGATGACTAAGTTTGTCGTGTATGAAAGGAATTGTGGTATTTGGAATTGCGTGTTTATTTATGCTTTGGGCAGGACCTGTTTCTGCTCAGGATGAAGTTGAGAAGCTCGTTTTTAGAAACCTGGATGAAAACCTAGGACTATCAAATTCAAATATTCTCAGCATTATCAGAGATGCAAACGGAATGATGTGGTATGGCACTGCGTATGGTTTGTACAGATATGATGGTACGCGAACCAAAGTTTTTTTAAATACAAAAGATTCTACCTCTATTTCTCATAATAATATCCATAGGCTGTTCGTAGGCCCTAATGACAAGCTATGGATCAAAAATGTAAACGGTATTTTTGATATTTATAATCCTGAAAATGAGCAATTTTCAAGGGGTGTGAAAGTTTTTTCATCGGTTTATCATTTAGCATCGGACTCAGTTGGGATGCTGATGAAAGATCGCCAAAATAGATTTTGGTTTACCCATCCATCAAAAGGCATCAGTATATATGACCAAGATTCAGGGAAAACTGTTTATGTGCAAAAAAGTAATGAAATCGGCAGCCTATTCTCAAATCAAATAGTTGCTGTAGGAGAAGCTCCGGATGGTCTTATTTGGGTGGTTCACCAAACTGGAGTAATAGATTTGCTAGATCCCAACCGGCTGATTGTTACTAAAACACTGAAACTTCCGAAGGATGAAATCCCAACTGTTGCTAATTATGAAATGACGATTGACTCAGATGGAGATGCTTGGATTTATGACCCTGATCGGGATTTGGGTGTTTTTAGAGTTGATGGTTTTACACATGAAGTGCAGGTGAACCAAGAGGATAGAGGGAATTATCGGTTGAATAATAACATGGTAAAATCGGTGGTTGAAGCCAAGAAAGGTCAAATTTGGCTTGGTACAGATCATGGAGGTATTAATGTGATTGATAAATCTAGTCGCAAAGTGAAGTATTTAACAGGTGAGAACGCCTTGGATAATACCATGCCTCATAATGTGATTTATTCTTTATATAAAGATAATGAAGATATTATTTGGGTAGGAACTCATAAAAAAGGTGTTGCCTACTACCATCAGGGATTACTGCGCTTTTCTCACGTCCGAAAAAATTTTTCTGACCTGAATTCTCTTCCTTTCAATGATGTCAACGCCTTTGCAGAAGACAGCTTAGGCAACTTATATATTGGGACTAATGGAGGTGGTCTCTACTATCATGATAGGAAATCAAACACTTATAAGCATTATAAACATGATCCTGAATCTAAAAACAGTCTGATAGGTGATGTAATAGTTGATTTGATGATAGATAGGGAGGGAGTTCTTTGGATAGGGACTTATCTAAATGGCTTGGGTAGCTTCGATGGAAAGGAATTTAAAAACTATCAGTATCAACCGGATAAACAAGCAGGCATTCCTGGGCCAAGTATTTGGAAGCTTTTCGAAGATAGTACTGGCAAAATCTGGATTGGAACTCTGCGTTCAGGTATTTCTATGCTGGATAAAGAAAGAAAGGTTTTTCACAACTACCCAGCTGGTAGCGCTCCTTTTTACCCTAATAATCAGTATATCACTGGTTTTGCCGAAGACAAATCAGGGAATATTTGGATTTCGGGTGGGAGTGGGATTAATGTGCTGAACTATGAAACTGGAGAAAATGGGTTTTATTCAGAAACTGAAGGAAATGGATTAGTAGACTCTAATACCACCGATTTATTTATGGACAAGGAGGGTGTGCTTTGGGTAACTAGCATGACTGGACTCTATTATTTTAATACTTCGGATAGCTCGTTTGTTCATTATGGAGAAGAAGAAGGCTTGCCCACTTCCTATCTTGTAGATTTATTAGAGGACGATGATCACAACTTCTGGATCAGTTCTCAGATGGGGCTGATTTTTGCCGAGATTAATAGAAATGTTGAACCATATTCCATCACATTTCAGAATTTTGACCAAAAAGATGGTCTTCAAGCGGCTTTGTTCAACAAAAATTCAGCAATAAGAACCAGTAAGGATGAATTTATTTTTGGTGGACCAAATGGGTATAACATCTTCAAGTCTGAAAATTTCGCTTTTGAACGGAATAATCCTGCTGTAGTTTTTACAGATTTCCAGCTGTTCAATGAAGAAGTCAAAGTGGGGGACATCTTAAGCAATAGAGTGCTTTTGCCAAAATCTCTGGAGAATATGGACAGACTAGTGCTTAGGCATGATGAGAATATATTTTCTATTGGTTTTAGTGCATTGAATTTCCTTTATCCTGAAAAGAATAAGTACCGCTACAAATTGATTGGGTTTAATGACGATTGGATTTATCTAAACGATGATCTGGCGAAAGTCACGTTCACCAACCTAGATCCTGGGAATTATACCCTTGTAGTGCAGCCAGGGACCGTTTTGGATGGCTGGAGTTTGCATGAATACAAATTAGATATAAAAATTCTGGCGCCTTTTTGGAAGACACCTATTGCGTATTTCTTATACTTTATAGTCATTGTTGCCATAATTTTCTATTTCAGAAATCAACTTATATCAAGGCAACGGGAGAAATTTGATAGGGAACAGGCGATGCAGGAAGCCAAAAGAGTACAGGATTTGGATCGATTGAAAACTAAGTTTTTCACCAATCTGAGTCATGAATTCAGGACACCACTTTCCTTGATTTTGACCCCAACCGAACACCTCATTTCGGAGACTGATGATATAGGGTTGCTAGGTCAGTATAAAATCATTCAGCGTAATGCTAGGCGTTTGCTTAAGTTGATAAACCAGCTATTGGATGTTAAAAATGTTGAGAAAGGTGGACTAGTTTTTCATCCTTCAGAAGGGGATATAGTTCAGTTTATCAAGGAATGTGTAGCCGATTTTCATGAATTGTCTGAAAATAAACATATCCACCTGAGCTTTGAGACAAATAAAAATAGTCAGCAAGCTATTTTTGACCCGGATAAGCTGGAGAAAATCATCTTCAATTTGCTATCAAATGCGTTCAAATTCACGCCAGAAGATGGTGGGATCACTGTTACTTTAGAACTTCAACAGGAGAATGAAGAATTGGCGATTTTGAATTTATCAGTTTCGGATACTGGAATAGGGATTTCCCTAGAAGATCAACATAAGATCTTCGACAGATTCTATACTACGGAGGGGCACAAGCAGCAACTCAACCAAGGGAGTGGTATTGGTTTGTCTCTAGTTCAGGATTTCGCCAGGACGATGAATGGTGAAATCCGAGTAGAGAGCGAACCTGGTTTGGGCTCCGTATTCACCTTGAGTATTCCTATTAACCTGATTATCCAAGAAAATTGGGAGGAAGTAGAGGACGACGATCACGTGATTGAAAGAGCCAATCAAAAAGATTTGATCCTGATAGCGGAAGATCATGTGGAATTTAGGAATTATCTTAAAGAATGTCTTTCGGACTCCTATCAGGTTCTTACCGCTACTAATGGGGCTCAAGGCTGGGATTTGGCACAGCAGCATATACCAGATTTGATCATTTCTGATGTGATGATGCCTCAGATGGATGGCAAGGAGTTTTGTCAAAAAGTAAAAACTGACATTAAAACCTCTCATATCCCTGTAATCTTGCTCACAGCTAAAAAATCCGAGGAAACGATGGTTCAGGGATTAGATAGTGGCTGTAATCTTTATCTGACGAAACCTTTTAATCTTGAAGTATTGCAGCTAAGTATCAAGAACCTTTTACGGGAGCGAAATATCATCCAGGAACAAAACAGGAATAAAATTCAGATCAATGCATCAGAGGTAAACGTAACTTCTCTTGACGATCAATTAATTCTAAAGGCGGTTGCATTGGTAGAAAAGTACATGGAAGACCCTCAGCTATCTGTAGAATTCCTTAGTAAGGAATTGGGAATGAGTAGGGTGCATTTGTACAAAAAACTGCAATCCATCACTGGGAAGAGTCCTATAGAATTTATCAGGCTCATCCGCTTAAAACGCGCTTCTCAATTACTTGCTAAAAGTCAACTGAATGTTTCTGAGATTGCATATATGGTTGGGTATAATAATGCGAAATATTTTGCAAAGCATTTTAAGGCTGAGTTTTCAATTCTTCCATCAGAATATGCTGCCCGTCAGCAGGAAATAACTACTGAACAATCACAATAAGCTAACTTATCCCTAGTAAAACCTGCCTCGGGGCTATTTTTTTCAGAATTAGGTTTACACAAAGTTGAATTGAATCTATTTATTGCTGATTCAATTTCGACCAGAGGGGATGCTGGAAAGCGCAAAATTCAATTCACTTAACGATCATTACCCATATTGGTAACAATCAATACCCATGTTTGAATATAGGTAGGTGTATAATTGGACATCAATTAACAACCCTAACTAATGAAAAAACTCCTAATTATAGCAGGATTGATTTTATCATCTTGCACAGAAGCGTCAGCGCCTGACCCAGTTCCGACGCCTCCAGTTTCTAACCCAGATCCAACGGGCGAAGTCAAATTTTTTGGACAGCTTAAAGTGACTGATGGCAAATTAACAGACGCTAGTGGATCAGCAGTGATGCTTCGGGGGGTAAGCTTTGGATGGCATAATTGGTGGCCAAGATTTTATAATGCTTCAGCTGTAAAGTGGCTGAAAAGCGACTGGAATACCAATTTGGTGAGAGCAGCAATGGGAGTGGACCCTGCTGGTGCCTATCTGGAAAACCCTGAGTTTGCCCTTCAAAAAATAAAAGCTGTAGTAGAGGCTGCCATTGCAGAGGACATCTATGTGATCATTGATTGGCATAGTCATGACTTGTATCCTGAGCAGGCTAAGGATTTTTTTGCAGAAATGGCGCAAACCTATGGCGAAAATCCCCACGTGATTTATGAGCTTTTCAATGAGCCGGATTATGAAACCTGGGCCGAAGTGAAAGCTTACAGTGAAGAGATTATTACTGAAATCAGGAAATATGATCCAGATAATTTGATTTTGGTAGGATCTCCTACCTGGAGTCAGGATATACATTTGGTAGCAGAAAACCCCATTCAAAATCAGGAAAATCTTATGTATGTTCTTCATTTCTATGCTGCGACGCACAAGGACTATTTGAGAGACCGTGCGGAGAAAGCCTTTCAGGCAGGTCTTCCAATTTTCGTGTCTGAGTGTGCAGGCATGGAAGCTACCGGTGATGGACCTATTGATGCAGCCTCTTGGGCGAATTGGTTGAATTGGATGGAAAGTAGAAAAATTTCCTGGGCAGCCTGGTCCATAGCTGATAAAGATGAGACTTGTTCCATGTTACTACCAGTAGCTTCCTCAGAAGGAGAGTGGAAAGAATCTCAAATAAAGCCTTGGGGGGCTGTGGTTAGAAATGCACTTAAAAAGAATTTGGAATAGACTAGAGATAGACAGAAATAAAATAAATCTCTTTGATCTAATTTTTCAGCCATTGAAACTGAAGATAATAGCCTAAAAACCTTGATTTCAATCGATTTCATAAGGGTTAACATTTGATACCCCTAATAAAAACATTTGAATACCCTATGCAGAGATAAGTCAAACTACATTTATTCGGATCAAAAAAATAAACCCAAAAACCTGATCTAATTTCTCATCTATTGAATTTTTCAAAATTCAATTCGTACTGGATAGTTAAGTTCAGTATTAGGAATTCATCTCAGTTTTTGGTGTTTGTAGCTAAGATTTTTAAACAAAACCCAAACTGAATGAAGCATATCAATCTATTACAACCTTCACAATTTGCCTTGGGAATACCTTTTCCCGCTCAAAACCTATATACCAATTTCTTACAATTAAACCCCTCATGATGAAAAAACTATTACCGATTTGGCTCATGCTTCTGGTAGGTGTAGTTCAGGCTCAAGTTACGGTCACTGGTACCGTAAAATCTGAAGCTGATGGACTTGCTTTACCAGGTGTAACAGTGCTGGTGAAAGGAACCACCACTGGTGTAGCAACTGAAGTTGATGGAACGTATGCAATTACGGCTCCTTCTTCACAATCTGTCCTTGTCTATAGCTTTATTGGCTATAAGTCTCAGGAAGTAGTAGTAGGTAACCAATCTACAATAAACATTACCCTGGAAGAAGATATGGCTTCTCTGGATGAAGTTGTGGTAGTAGGTTATGGTACTATGAAAAAACGTGATATGTCAAGTGCACAGGTTTCTGTGACTTCTGAAGATATAGAGCGTACGGTCAATACAACCATAGAGCAAGCCCTTCAAGGTCGAGCTGCCGGTGTGTATGTCACTCAAAATACAGGTGCTCCTGGAGGAGGGATATCAGTAAATATTAGGGGTATCAACTCCATCAGTGGAACTAATCAGCCTTTGTATGTAATCGATGGTGTACAGATTCAGCCTTCTGCTGTTTCTTATGGTAATACCTCATCTACAAATCCTTTGGCAGGTTTGAATCCAAGTGATATAGAATCAATGGAAGTTCTTCAAGGTCCTTCAGCAACAGCAATCTATGGTTCTAGAGGTACAAACGGTGTGATTATGATTACTACAAAACGTGGTAAATCTGGCGAAACCAAAATCTCTTACAACTACCTATATACGCTACAGGATAAGCCTGAGAATCTAGAGGTGATGTCATTGAGTCAATATGCAACTATGACTAATGATATTCGCGAAATAACAGGTGGTGAACCACCTGCGGCATTCCTAGACCCTTCAATTTTAGGTGAAGGAACTAACTGGCAAGATGCGCTCTTCAAAACTGCGCCCTTGAATAAGCATAATATCACCCTAACTGGTGGTGATGAAAAAACCCAGTTTTTCATCTCCGGTGAATACTTCAATCAGGAAGGTGTCGCGATAGGATCTTCATTTGATCGTTATTCTATCAGAACGAATATCGACAACCAGACAAGAAAATGGTTGAAGCTTGGTTTAAACCTTCAGCTTTTCCACACGGATGAGCAATTGGCAACCGGTAGCTCTGATGTGATTAACAATGCGATCCAAATGGCTCCAAATGTACCAGTTACCAATCCTGATGGATCTTGGGGTGGTGCGGATCCTGTCAATGGATCTAGCTTGCAGTTTACGCCAGCTAACCCGATCGCTTTGGCTAACCTTTTGGATAGAAGTTACAAAAGAAGAGGCGCTCAGGGTGGTTTCAATGTTGAGATTGATATAGTGAAAGGTTTGAAGTTCAGAACTATGGTGAACACAAACATCAACTATAATAACGGACACTTCTTTACACCTACCTACACATTGGGTGTAGTGACTAATGATACAAATACACTTTCTCAGGAATCCAGCAATAGCTTTTACTGGAACTGGAATCAGATGTTGACTTACAGCGCAGTTTGGGGCAAGCATGCCTTAGACGTGATGGCATCTCACGAAGCACAAGAATCTCAGTACGAGTTTATGAATGCGGGTAGAGTAAACTTCCCGTCAAATGATCTGCAGGAACTGGGTCTTGGTTCAGCTCAAGGTGCTACCAATAGTGGTGGAGCCAGTCACTGGGCTATGGAATCTTACTTTGCGAGAGCAAATTATACCTTCAATGAAAAGTATATCTTATTAGGTGCATTCAGAGCAGATGGATCTGCGAATTTCGGCCCTGAGAATCGTTGGGGTTATTTCCCTTCTGTATCCGCAGCATGGAGAGTTTCTGAAGAAAGCTTCTTGCAGAATGCTACATGGATGGATGAATTGAAAATTAGATTCGAAACAGGTCTTACAGGTAACCAAGGTGATGCGGGTGCTATTTTCGCCCCTCTAAGCTCTCCAAGTATTCCTACTCCTTGGGGAGGTGGATTCCTGGTTTCCAGATTCGGTAATCCAAACTTGAAATGGGAAGAAACTTCTACAGTGAACTTGGGTTTCAACTTGAACATGTTCAACAATAGAATCCAAGTTGAAGGTGATTTCTACTTGAAGAAAACTGATAACCTGCTTTTGCCTAATCCACTACCTTGGTACATGGGTACTTCGGCTGAAGGAAGTATAGGTACGCCAACAGTTAACATTGGGGCCTTGGAAAACAGAGGTTACGGTATCACGATCAACACGATCAATATCGATAATAGAGCAAGTGGATTCTCATGGAGTTCCAATTACAACTTCTCAGGATTCCAGACTGAAGTAACCAAATTCTTCTCTGAATCTGCTTTTATCGATCGTACAGCGTGGTGGTTAAATAATTTTACAGCTAGAGCGCAGCCTGGTTTTGCACCTTGGTTATTCTACGGATATCAAGCTGATGGCTTGTTCCAAACTATTGAGGAAGTAGAATCTTCTCCAAGACCAGTAGACAACTCTGGAAATCCTATTCAAGTAGATCAGAATAACGGTATCTATGTAGGTGATATTAAGTACAAGGATCTGAATGACGATGGAGTAATTGATGAGCGTGACCAGACTTTCATCGGTAATCCTTGGCCAAAATTCACCTTTGGTATGACTCAGCAATTCACCTACAAAGGATTCGCACTTGATGTATTGTTTACAGGAGCACTTGGAGTAGATATCTATAACTATAACAGATTCCTGAACATCAACCCAAACAATGTAAACTTGGGTAGAAACATGCTGTTGGAAACCTACGATTATGCAAGAATTGAAATGGATCAATCAGGTAATCCTTTTATTGCCAATGCAGGAACAGAAGTGCCAAGAATTACCGGTACAGACCTCAATGGTAACGGAACTAGAATCTCAGATAAGTTTGTAGAAGATGGTTCCTATGTAAGGATTAAAAATATCAACCTTTCTTATGTGGTTCCTAATGAATTGTTAGGAAAACAAAATATTGTTAGAGGTCTTAAAGTAGCCTTCGGTGTCCAAAATGCATACACATTTACCAAATACAAAGGATATGACCCAGAGGTAGGTGCTTCAGTAGGTAATAACGTGTCAGCAGGTAACCAATTGATCGGTGTTGACTACGGTAGATACCCACAAACCAGAATGTATACCTTCAGCTTAGGTGTTGACTTCTAATCCAAAAATCATAAACAAATGAAAACAAACACGAAATTCCATAAAATAGTCCTTGGAGCTACTTTGCTACTTGGAGGAATGGTGGGCTGTTCAGAAGATTTCTTGGATAGACCCCCATTGGACGCAATCGTAGATGCTAACTTCTATAAAACGGACGATCAAATTTTAGCAGCTTCTGCGCCATTATATAACATTGTATGGTTTGCCTACAATGATAAAGCCAGCCATGGTATTGGTGACGCGAGAGGTGGTACACTTACCTCAGGATCGTACCAGCTAGAAAATGTGCGATTCAATACGACTGGTGAAACTGCCGAAAACGGTGCCTCATGGAGAGCTTTCTATAATGTAGTAGCTCAGTCCAACTCATTAATAAATAACATTGATGCTTTCGTAGGTGAAAATGTGACAGAGCGAATCAAAAATCATGGTATCGCAGAAGGTAGATTCATGAGAGGATTGGCTTATTCTTACCTGGTACAGAACTGGGGTCCAGTTCCGATCATTACGAATAATACGACTCTTCTACAGGATACTACAATCGCAAGAAATACTGAGGAGTCTGTATGGCAATTCATCATCAATGACTTCCGCTATGCAGTGGAAAATCTGCCAGAGAGTCCCGTTCAAACTGGACGTTTGACTAAATGGTCCGCTGAAGGTATGCTGGCAAAAATGTACTTAACCAAAGCAGGTGTTGGGGGAACGAGAAACCAGTCAGACCTTGATTCTGCTGCTTACTTCGCTAAGCGAGTGATCGATAATTCAGGAGCTTCATTGCTTGAAAACTATGAGGACCTGTTCAAAACGGCAAACAATAACAATGTAGAGACACTTGCAGCCTTACAATGGACCTACAATGCAGGTCAAGCTGGCGCATGGGGAGCACAAAATTCGGTACAGGCTTTCTTAGCTTTCGGTTCTGAAATCACCGGTTTCGGTGACGGATGGGGAGGAGATATCGGAGCTTCCAAATGGATGCTAGATCTATACGATGATTTGGTGTTTGACGAAAGAAGAAAAGGAACCTTCATGTTCCCTGGTGATCATTATTCATACATTACTCAAGTACCTCCTGGAGGTTCTGCGCAAGAGCTGAGAGTTCCTGCTAGAGGTTCAGAAGGTGGCAGAGATTATAATTCTCGTGCATGGGTAAAGAAATATGTGGTTGGACGTCCTGAGGATAACGCAGGCAAAGTTGTTCAGCAAGGCACAGAGATCAACACCTACATTTTGAGGCTGGCAGATGTTTACTTGACTTATGCTGAAGCTATTTTGGGGAAAAACCCTGCAGAAGCCCTTAAATATGTGAACATGGTAAGAGCAAGAGCTGGTGTGAGCCCGCTTACATCTGTGACATGGCAAGATGTATTTGAGGAGCGAATCAAAGAATTTGCAATGGAAGGTCAAGCATGGTATGAATTTACCAAATTGCACTATTATGATCCAGCAAAGGCTTACGATATCCTTTCTAACCAAGATAGAGGAACATTCAGAGTCTATGCCGACAAAATTCCGGATCCTACTCTTTGGGAAATTGAAATTCCGGACAGCGATACCTCTCCAAGATATTTTGATGTAAACGCATCGAATTTCTTAATTCCAATTCCCTCAGCAGAATTGTCTAGAGCTCCAAACTTGAGAAAGCCTGCTGTACCGTATGATTTCTCAGCAGAAAATTAATTTGTGGACTTACATTGAAATGCTAAACATATGAAAATATTTAATAATATAAGATCCTCACACTCAGTGCTAGTAGCCTCAGCGCTACTTATGGTACTTGCACTTGGTGCATGTACTGAGGAGGATGAAATTAATGTTGGACCTCCAACTATTGAGCGGGTTAGAAATACAGATCCAACCACAGCAGATAGTGCATTTACCTCTGCTACCTTAGGAAGTACCTTGGCAATTTTGGGAAATAATCTATTGGGTACCCAGCAAGTGTATCTGAATGACTACCCACTGGGTGTGAATACTGCTTACGTCACTAATAATACTGTGATCGTAACGGTAGGCGACTCAGTACCAACTGTAGCTACTAATCCAAATGTCCCAAATACATTGCGATTGGTGAATAAGGCTGGTGAAGCGATTATGGAATTCCAAACACTTCCTCCAGCACCTCAGATCACACAGGTTAAAAATCAGTACGTAAAAGCAGGGGATGACTTGACTCTATTTGGCAGATATTTCTACTTCGTGGATACAGTTTATTTCCCAGGTGAAGACGCTTTTGTGACTACTGGTATCACTACCAACGCTGCAGGGTCTTCCCTAACAGTCAAAGTTCCTGATAATTTGGACTTTTCAGAAGGACAAACCATTAGAGTGGTAACTAAGTCAGGAGGTTCAGCAACCAATAGAAATACGCAGATTTATGCTGACAGAGGAATGGTTGCCGACTTTGATACCAATGGCGCATTAGAATGGCCTTGGAATTGGGGATGGGGTATATCCGGTGAGATGATTCTGCCTTCTCAGCCAGGTATTTCCGGTTTAGACGGAAATTTCGGAGGAATGAATCAGGCATTTCCGGCAAATTATGGATGGAATAATGACAAGGTAATCAATCTTACAAATTGGGGCGGTGTACAAATTTTCCCTGAAGGTGAAGGTTATGAACCAAGTACCCCAGCTACTAATTATGATATTCGTTTTGAGGTAGCAATCAATACCACAGCCTCTATAGCTGGTTTGGAGATGCAAATCTGGTATCCAGATAGCCAAGGCAATGAATTGAGCTATAACATTCCTTTAAGCGATTTTATTAAAACTACTGATGGTAGCTGGCATACTTTGTCTGCTAATATGACTCGATTAACAAATGGATCTACTCGATTGAATACCTATGGTGACTTCTTGAAAGGAGACGGTGGTGGAGTTAAGCAGTTGAGATTGGTAGTTATCAATACCACTTCAAATGATATTCAAGCAGTATTAGGAGTGGATAATGTTCGAGTGGTTAGAGCAGTAAATTAAATAGTATAGCATAAGAGGTTTATTAATTCAATCTCCGGGGCAGAGTGTTCTGTCTCGGAGTTTTTACTAAAACCTAGATAGTCTCTTTAACCGCAGAGAATGCCAATATTTCGCAGAGAGCGCAGCTAATTAAATCCTCTTTTGTTGCAGTGAAAAAATGGGCTATAGATCGAGAATGACCTAGGCAGCTTCAAAAGCTTTCTAAATGATCACGAGCGATAGAACTCCACAGGAAAGGGTAATTCGGTCAACTTTCATCTGTCTTCCCGCCCGATGAACAAAGAAATTATGAGCACTTTCCCCATTATGGGAAATTACAAAATCAATAAATCACTGAGCTTGATCCCCCAACTCAAATTTAGAAAGAATACACTAGTAAAATCACTCCAAGTCATGGCACTGGGAGCACTATTTTTCATTTTCTCCTGTCAGGATAAAAAGGAGGAAAATCCACATACACTTTTTGAATTGGTAAGTTCTGATTCTACTAAACTTGCTTTTACTAATCAGATCAAAGAAACTGAGGTAGCTAATATCCTTACCTACCAATATTTTTACAATGGAGGCGGAGTAGCAATAGGGGATCTTAACAATGATGGCCTTGAAGATCTTTACTTCACAGCCAATCAAGGTGAAAATAAGCTTTTTTTGAATCAGGGTAACCTGAAATTCCGGGATATTACCTTGGCAACCGGTACAGCTGGCAGAGCTAATGCCTGGACTACTGGCACAGCGATAGTTGATATCAACGGAGATGGCCTAAAAGATATTTATCTCTGCTATTCTGGCGATTTATCAGATGATCAGCGAAGAAATCAATTGTTTGTCAATCAGGGATTAGACAAGCAAGGAATTCCGTTTTTTAAAGAAATGGCTGCTGACTATGGATTGGATGATCCGGGGTTCAGTACCGCAGCATACTTTTCAGACTTAGACCAGGATGGGGATTTGGACATGCTCCTTCTCAATCATAATCCGAGATTATTCAGTAATCTCAATATCAATGCGTTCGAAACCATGCTGAATTCGGCAGATTCGATGAGCAGCACCAAGATTTTCAAGAATGAAGGTGGGATTTTTAGAAATATCACCAAAGAATCGGGATTAACAGAAACGGGCTTGAGCTACGGGTTAGGTGCTTCGATCGCAGATTTCAACGGAGACGGCTATCCTGATATTTATCTTGGAAATGATTACTCAGCTCCGGATTATCTCTACATCAATCAAGGAGATGGTACTTTTATCAATAGAGTGAAGGAGGCTATCGGTCATACCAGTCTTTATACGATGGGAGTGGATGCAGCCGATATCAATCGCGATGGGAAATTGGATCTGATCAGTTTGGACATGCTTCCAGAGGATAACTCAAGACAGAAATTACTTTTCACTCCTGAAAACTACGAACACTATAACCTCTTCCTAAAGGCAGGTTTGCATCATCAGCTGATGCGAAATATGTTACAGCTGAACAATGGCGATGGAACATTCTCTGAGATTGGTCAATTGGCAGGAATAAGTGCTACAGATTGGAGCTGGGCGCCATTATTCGCAGATTTTGACAACGATGGTTTTACGGATCTTTTCGTCAGCAATGGGTTTTTAAAGGATTTTACCAATCTGGATTTTATCAACTATAGAAATGAATACCTGCAAAATGAAAAGGTTTCTGCTGCAGGGATCAACGCGCTGATAGAGAAAATGCCCGCGACCAAGGTTGGAAATTATGCCTTCAAAAATGTCAACGGAATTCAGTTTGAGAATCAATCTAAAAGTTGGGGACTAGATGTCCCGGGAAATTCGAACGGAGCCGTTTATGCAGATTTAGACCAAGATGGGGATTTGGATTTGGTAATTAATAATCTTAATGAACCAGCCCAAGTTTTCAAAAATATGACTTCTGAGCGTTCTAAATCCAATTTTCTTCAAATCAAACTCAAAGGTCTTGAAGGAAATCAGGATGGAATTGGTGCTCGCGTAACAGTCTATCAAAATGGAATTATCAACTATCAAGAGCAGCAGATATACAAAGGCTACCAAGGAAATGTAAGTTCCATCTTGCACTTCGGTTTGGGCAATGCGAAAGTAGATTCAATCGAAGTACGATGGAAAAACAGCAAAATCAACAGGATAAAGTATGCCGACATCAATCAAATTCTGGAAGTTTCTGAAGCTGATGCCGAAATAGAATATAGAATTGAAGCTAAAACAGAACCCTATTTTATTGCATTGGGGGAGTTTTTGATTGATAAAAAAGTAACTCTTCCGAATGATTACAAGCGGCAAAGCCAGTTGCTCTATAGCCTTTCAGAAAACAAAGTTTCTATGCTTTCAGCGGATTTGAATGGTGATGGTATAGAGGAAATAATTGTATCTGATGGATCATCGATCAAATCCTATCCAAGAGAGGCTGCGGGATACAAGGAGAAATTTGAATTGCTTTATTCATCTGAAAACCCAACCATTACTTCAATGGTGGCATTGGATGCAGATGGAGATTCTGATCTGGACTTATATGTCGCCATAGGCGGATACTTTGATTTGACAGAAGGGGACGAAAGGCAGAAGGATGTGCTTTTGATTAATATGGGAAATGGCGTTTTTACCGAATCCCCTTTCGACTTTGGTACATTTCCCACTGAGTTTGTCTCGACTTGGGATGCCAATGGAGATGGATTGGAGGATCTCTTTGTAGGTGCAGGATATTCACCTGGAAGATGGCCAGAATCAGTTTCTAGCCAAATATGGATCAAAAAAGGCGATGGTACTTTCTCACCGATTTCACTCGGTTCTATTTCCAGAGTCAAGGCTTCCCAAACCTATGACCTAGATCAGGACGGGCTTGATGAGCTGATTGTTGCATCTGAGTTTGATAGAATCCGAATTCTGAATCTTAAAGAAGGGAAAGTTGTAGATCGCTCGGAAGAGTTTTTACCCGGTGGAAAAACAGGACTTTGGTCTGCTATTTTGATTCAGGATCTGGATGGAGATGGAAGTCCTGAAATGATCGCTGGAAATTGGGGTTTGAATTCCAGATTGCAAACTGACGAAAATAATCCAGTTCGGATCTATTTTGAAGATTTTGACAATAATGGATCAGTTGATCCCCTGATGACTTTTCCGGTGATGGGAGAGGAGTTCCCTTTCTTTTCCAGAGATGAATTAGCTGCCCAAATGTACAAAAAGAAGGCCATGTTCCCTTCTCACGAGTCATTTTCCAAAGCTAGAATCCAGGATATTCTTACTGCTGATGAGCTAGAAAAAGCCAACAAAGTGGAAGCTCAAAATTTGGAAACGAAGATGTTTACTTTGACGAATGGGCAATTCGACGAAATAGCTTTACCCGCTATAGTTCAATCATCTCCTATTCAGGCAGTAAATGCATTGAAAAAAGGTGCTGGATATGATTTGATATTTCTGGGAAATCAATTGGAAGCAAGATTGAAAATCGGAAGAATCGATGCAAACCCTGGATGGGTTTTGAGGAAAAGTGAAGATGGGGAATGGAAAGTTTTAAAACGAGAGAACAATGGGATGGATTTGAAATCAAATGTCTCCAGTTCTTTGAATTTTGATAATACACTCTGGGTTGGGATTCCCAATAAAGGAGCTTTTAGATATCTATTTTAATTGAATCAATGAGTAATAATATTTTATGTATCAGTAATTTAAGAAAAAGGAATGCTACTGCGGCAGCATTATTTTTCTTGATCGTTATTATAGGATGCAAAGCTCCAATGATTGATGAAAGTCTACCTGTGGATGAAGCTATTCGTCTCAATCAGATTGGCTTCTACCCAAATCAACAAAAATTGGCTGTGATCTTAAACCATGAAGACGTGGAAGATTTTGTGATATGGGACACGGCCGGAAAAAACATTGTATTTGAAGGAAAGCTAGCTCAGACTATTAAACAATCATTTTCCGGAAACAACGCTAGAATTGCTGACTTCTCTGCATTTACTGAGGTTGGAAATTATACGCTAGTTTTAAACGGCGTGGGAAAATCTTACTCATTTCAGATCCATCCTCAAATCAACCAAGAACTAGGAAAAGCTAGTATAAAGGCATTTTACTTTCAAAGGGCAGGTTTGGAATTGGACCAGAGTCAAGCCGGTATTTGGGCTAGACCGCTGGGACATCCTGATGATCAGGTGATGATTCATCCTTCAGCTGCTTCCGGTTCTAGAAAGCCTGGAGATTTGTTTTCATCTCCAAAGGGATGGTATGATGCCGGAGATTACAACAAATATGTAGTGAACTCAGGAATTACAGTAGGAACCCTGTTGTCCCTTTATGAGGATTATCCAACTTATTTTGATAAACTCGAGTTGAATATTCCAGAATCAGGGGATCAAATTCCAGATTTGCTGGATGAAATTCGCTGGAATATGGAATGGATGCTTTCAATGCAGGATCCTGCAGATGGGGGAGTTTATCATAAGCTAACTACAGCCAAGTTTGAAGGAATGGTTGAACCTCATTTGGCAGTTTCCCAGCGTTATTTTGTTGCCAAAAGTACCACCGCGACTCTGGATTTTGCAGCAGTGATGGCTCAAGCTTCACGTATTTACAAGGCCTATTTTCCTGAAGAATCAGTGATGTATTTGAAAGCAGCAGAGAAAGCTTGGAGTTGGGCAAAAGCGAATCCGGATGTCCTCTACAAGCAAAATGAATTGAATGAAGCTTTTGATCCAGATGTAGTCACTGGTGCATATGGGGATAATAGTAGCGGTGACGAATGGATATGGGCTGCATCCGAGCTTTTTATTACCACTCATAATTTAACCTATTGGGAAGAGTTGGCTAATGCTGATCAAAGTTTCAAACTTCCATCCTGGAACCAAGTGGCTTGGTTAGGTTATTACTCACTACTTAGGCATCAAGACCACATTACTTTACTGCCACAAGAATGGATAGCAATGCTAAAAATAAACCTGCTCGCTGCTGCTAGAGAGCAAATTGAAGGGACAGAGGAAACGGCTTTCAACACTCCCATGGAAACCGATTCTAAGAATTTTATATGGGGTTCTAATGCAGTTGCGGCTAATCAAGGAATCCTATTGATAAGTGCTTTTAAGCAAAGCAATGAGCGCATATTTCTTGAAAAGGCATTAGATAATCTGGATTATATCCTTGGCAGAAATGCTACTGGATATTCCTATGTTACAGGTTTTGGAACGAAATCTCCCATGCACCCGCACCATCGATTAGCCACTTCCCGACCTGATCTACCTCCTTTGCCTGGTTTTATGGTGGGAGGCCCAAATCCACGGCAACAAGATGGGTGTAATTATACCAGTTCCTTTCCAGATGAATCTTATACAGATGAGAGTTGCAGCTATGCGTCAAATGAAATTGCAATTAATTGGAATGCTCCATTTGCTTATTTAGCCAATTCATTGGAAGCGATTAATCAATAAATTCTAGTAGAACGTGTTACGCTCCTTTATAAAGGGTATTATGTTTAGATGTTTCAGATTTTTTAGGCATTTTTCCATTAGAATTAATAAAAATCTATGAAACATACCTGGAAATTATTAACCCTTCTGATTTTATTTTCATGTGAGTATTCAAAATTTGAATCGGAAGTTACCTTGCCTAGGCTGTTTGGCGATGGCATGGTTTTACAACGGCAAGAGGCCATTTCTGTTTGGGGGAAGGGTATTCCAGGAGAAAATGTCCGTGTAAGTTTGGCTGGAGCAATTACAAGTGGAACTGTAGAAGCTGATAGTACCTGGTTGTTGCAATTGCCGGAATTGGTTGCAGGAGGACCTTTTGTTCTTGAGGTTAATCGTCAGAAAATCAACGATGTATATATTGGTGATGTCTGGGTAGCTGGAGGTCAATCCAATATGGAATGGCGATTAAAGTCTCAGGTAATTGGTGCTGAAAAAGAATTTGCAGAAGGTGGAAACCAAGAGATCCGATTTTTTAAAGTTCCTAACTCATATAGTGCTGAGAAACTGGATGATGTAGTGGGAGGAGAATGGAAAATCGCTGATTCAGTGAATATGAAGGATTTTTCGGCTGTAGCTTGGTTTTTTGCGAAGCGAAATAATCAAGAAATGAAAGTGCCTGTAGGAATCATAGAATCCAATTGGGGAGGTACACCTGTAGAAGGCTGGACAGATGCTGAGATATTAGTTGAGATGGAAGGTTCCTTTCTGGCTCAGGCAAAAGAAGTGGTAGAAAATAGAGATGCTTGGGTTTCAAAGCTGCAGGTGAATGAGATGAATCAGCATTTGCGGGACTCTATGGTGAGCAACCCCGATACACTTGCGGCTAGGAATGTTTCCTCTACAGATTATGATGATTCAAGTTGGAGAAAAATAAACTTGCCTGATGCCAATCCACTGCAGCATATAGCTTGGGTTCGTAAGAAATTCAATCTTAAGGCAACGGATGAGGTAAGCTTACATATTCCCACCATAGACCAAATGGCTTATGTGTATCTGAATGGGAAGTTGCTCAAATACAAAGACTGGGGAGTCTCATTGCCGGAAATAGCAATTCCTTCAGAAATGCTGCTAAAGGGTAGCAATGTGTTAACTATTCGAGCTATAAATACTTGGAATAATCAGCCTAGAATAGGTCAAAAAGGCGAAATGTATCTGTTAGAATCGGGCAACAAAGTATCTCTGGAAGGAACTTGGGCCTATTCAAATTCAATTGTAGAGCCTCATCTACCAAAAGTTGAATTTTTTAATTGGATGCCTGGAATGATGTACAATGCGATGATTGCACCCATTGCTAAATACTCGATTAAAGGTGCGATTTGGTATCAAGGCGAAAGCAATGCAGGTCGTCATGAGGAATATAAAGAGCTATTTTCTACAATGATAACCAATTGGAGAAGGGATTGGGGGTTAGGAGATTTCCCTTTCTTGTTTGTTCAACTGGCAAATTTCATGGAGAGAAAAGATGTACAGCCTGATAGTAATTGGGCGTTTTTAAGGGAGGCTCAGGCCCAAACTTTGGAATTGCCAAATACGGGAATGGCTACAATTATTGACATAGGGGAAGCTGAAGATATACATCCTAAAAATAAAAAAGACGTAGGGGAACGACTTTGGCTCCAAGCCAAAAAAGTTGCTTTTAAAGAGAAGAACCTTGCTTCCGGACCCCAATTTGATTCTCTATCTAGACAAGGCAATGAATTATTAGTCAAATTTAAATCTATAGGCGAAGGTTTGAAATTAACTGAAGGAGAAGAAGTGAAAGGTTTTATTGTAGGTAAAGATAATGGTGATTTTCAACAGGTTTCCGCCATGATTTCTGATAAGTCATCTGTAAGAATAATGATACCTGAAGGAATGGAAGTTGGTGAAATTCGCTACGCTTGGGCGGACAACCCGGAAGTAAATCTTACAAATAATTTAGGTCTTCCCACTGAGCCGTTCAGAGCAAAGTTTGAATAAAGGAAACGAAAAAGACCAAGTTTACAGCTTGGTCTTTTTTGTTATTTATTCAATTTTTCCCATCGAATCCTGAATTTTCAGAAGATCATCAATTTTCTCCTGATACTCCGGTTTAGCTGGGATTTTCACCACATTTTCTAAGAAGTCAATTGTACTAAAAAGAACTCCTTCCCAGTCACCAGAGGTAATAGAACTACCTATTACATGGTCTGCTGCATTTGGGAATGCTTTCTTTCTTTTCATTTCAGATGGGGTACTGAGTTGATCATACATTTCCAGCATTTTTGGCACCGAGACCACATCATCCTGGTTTTCCTTATTTTCGTAATAATAAGCTAGAAACAAGGGCTGTTTAATTTTACTGAAGGTGCTTTCATTCATATTACTGTATAGGATGATTGCCAGACTTTCGTAAATATTCATGTGGTAATCTTCAGACCAATACATCGCTTTTTCACCTTCTCTATCCTGATGAATTATTTTATTTTTCATCATTGTCCATTGCATTAATTTTTGCATCCATGGAGAGAAAAATGCAGAAAGCTTTTCACCATAATCCCTAACAGCCGGAGAATATACTGCTACTGCCTTGATATCAGGTTGTTGACTAGCCAAGAGTAAAGTCAATGCGCCTCCCATGGAGGTTCCCACTACTATTACCTCATCTCCGAGACTCTTTCCGATTTGGTATGCCTCACCGGCAGCATTTGCCAACGCCTGTGCACTTACATATTCTAATCCATTCTCTCTTCTTATGCCATGATCTGGAAGCCTTGTTACAAATAGATTGGCACCAAAATGTGCTGCTAAAAACCTGTGTACTGGATCTCCTTCCATTGGACTGGCCCCAAAACCATGGATATATACAATGGAATACGGAGTCTTGTGCTTATTCAAACTATCTGCCCAGACGATATAGGCTTCATTACCAGGTTTTAGGCCAATGACTGTGTCTTCCCGCTGGTTGACGTAGTCTTGCAATTCTGTTAAGCGAGTAGGAACCTGCGGATAATCTATAGTTAATTCTTGATCCTGAAGCTTAGGACCCAGCATGTAAACAATGGCAAGTACCATTGCTGCGGCAAAAAAGCCAAGTAGGATTTTTCTAAGCATAAAATCAGTTAGTTAAAAGTACTGGAGAGGTGGATTCTAAGATTTTAGCTGAGCCATCTTTAAGAATTAAAACCGTTTTGGTTTTCAATTGACTTTTATTGCTAGGCTGGAGATCGACTTTGAGCTTATACTGACCCGTAGTTCCGGTAAAATTCTTTAATTCAGAAATTTTAATATCCTCGTGTGTGCTTACTAAATTAGATATATCTGTTCCTGCTTCTTTCCCTCCATAGGGCGCAAGCAATTCTATTCTAATGCCTGTTATATTTTGAAAATTTAAATTGGGAGCGCAGGAAAGAGCATACGCCATTCCCGGAAAACTCGCGCTAGTTGGAGCTTCAGATACTACTTCCCAATTAATTCTAAGGTAAACCTTGAAGTCTTTAAAATTCACTGTATCAGACTCCGTAGCGGACGCACTATTTTGGGAAGGTTCATAATATAAAGATATATCCCTTGCATTTACCTTACTTGAACCACCACATTCACCAAAAGGGTTGATTTCGGGATCATCAACACATGCTACAAAAACCATCAGCACCATATAGGCAGAAACCATCGCTACAGTCAAATTCAGTTTTTTTGTATTCATACTAGTAATCTTTTGTCAGGATAATAATTTTCAATACGAATATCAGCTTTTCTGCCAGAAAGCAGGCAAGGACAATTTTGATTGTTAAACATATTTGTTTTAGCAGCTTAGAAATTAGGACATCCTGCAAAATAAGCCGTGAATCTCTGCTGACTGGCCTCATTGCGAATAATCATAATTTTCAATATTTAAAAACTAATAAAACAGTAAAATATAATCAAATCTAAACATCTATTTAGAGCAAATAGCGTTTATTCGTATTAATATATCTTAAACAAACATTTATGAAACATTTGATCCTAGGATTGCTATTGCTGATAAGTACTCAAGTAGTACATGCACAAGAGAGCGAACCCAAATTGGCAACTCAGTCAATTTATATGGAATTGGGTGGACCAGGACTTCCATATAGTTTTAACTATGATTTCCGATTTGATAAAACTAGAATTGACTCTTGGGGAATGCGAGTAGGCTTTGGAGGATATGCTGTGGATGGAGATTCATTTTTTTCTCTTCCAGTAATGGTGAATAAGCTTTACGGAAAAGGAAACCATTTTTTTGAAATGGGTTTTGGAGCCACTTTTTTGGCATTCAATAATCAAAATTACTACTACGAGAGTTGCTATTATGACGGTAATGGAAATTATGTCTGCGACTCCTATTCAGAAAGTGGTTACACCAGTTTTATTCTT
The DNA here is from genome assembly GCF_900182815.1 of Algoriphagus winogradskyi. Classification (GTDB taxonomy): domain Bacteria; phylum Bacteroidota; class Bacteroidia; order Cytophagales; family Cyclobacteriaceae; genus Algoriphagus; species Algoriphagus winogradskyi. The sequence goes on from NZ_FXUA01000004.1 coordinate 150,126, forward strand.
GATATAGATAGCTCTCCTTCAATTATGGGCGTGATGAATTTTGGCTATAGAAGAGTTCCTACTGATGGCGGTTTTATGTGGAAAATAAACTTGAATCCTATATTTAATAACAATGGGTTTTGGCCTCTATTTGCAGGGGTTGGACTCGGATATGCCTTTTAAACAAACTACTTGAGCTAAATACGTTTATAAGTATATCCGCTTTTGTTCCAGTATGAAGTCAATAGCAAAAAAGGATAGCTTAAACTTAAGAATTGAGGCCAGTTCAGCCTGTCCCGCCAGTGCTGGAGTCATCGGTCTTCCGACCTGATAAGCAAAGAATTTAAAGTGACTGGCATCTTTGCGGATAATCAAATAAGCTTAATTCTAAAATAGGCTTAGGGTAAAAAATCCTAAGCCTATTTTAGTAAATAAGATCCTGACTTATTTTTACTAAAGTAATTGAAAATCAGTTCAGTTCAATTGTGAATTGAACTTCAAAGGGAGAAGTCGTAATCCCGTTCTACCAAGCAAATTCTTGTTTTATATGCTGAATACCATTTTTCTCTTCCCATTCTTTGAGCAAGGAGATGGTCGGTTTGCTGTTTCCAATTTCTAATGGCATCTAAGTTAGACCAGTAACTGACAGTAATTCCTAATCCATCTCTAACACTTTCATGGCCAAGGTAGCCTATTTGAGCTTCAGCTAAGCGCAACATTTCTGCAGCAGTTTCTTCGTAACCATCTTCAATTTCTGTTCGAATATTTGAAAATATAACCGCGTAGTAGGGAGGGGCTGGAGTTGTAGCTATCATTTTTTTAATAGTTCAATAAGGGTAAATGTAAAGTAAGCTGTCCTTACTATATCTGCTTGAGATGAGTTAAGGTTCAATTTCAAATATTTCAGATTAAAGATCATTGAAATAAGGTTCTAATTTTCAATACTATGTAAATCCGTTTTTCTTATTCTTAGGTGGCAAAGGCAATATAAGATATGTTAAACTTAAGAACTATGGCCATTTCTGCCTGTCCCGCCACTGCGGGAGTCTTCGGTCACTAATTCTGAGCGAAGCCGAAGTACCGGTCTTCCAACATGGTAAGCAAAAAATCTAAGGTGACTGGCATCAGTGCGGATAATCATATTCTATAATATGGTTAATGTGGTTTTTGGCTTTACAAAGGAAATGGATAGATAAACTCCAATGGTCAATTGATCTAAATCAAGGAATATTTTATTTAGAAACCTGAAATTCAGCTCGGCGTACTATGGTATGCAAGCAGACTAGTTAATTTATATTTCCAACAGTTAATTCTGAAATGCTATCTGTTTATGAGAACAAAACAAAGTAAATTTCGATTAGTGGCAATTGCACTAGTGAGTACTACAATTGCCTCTTTGACGTCTTGTGATACTAACCTTGAGTTGGTGCAGTCAATCAATGAAGAGTTCACCGAGGTGAATTCAATAGAAATAGAATCATCCTTTTTGGATGTATCCTATATAGGAAATCCTGATATGGAGTCTGTACAGCTAATTGGGGCTTTGGAATCCAGTAAAGCTGGAAATTTTGCGATCGAATACAGAGTGGATCAGAATACGCTGATCATAGAAGTAGTAAGACATGGAATCGGAGGCGGAAACAGCCGCGGATATATTAATCTAACGGGACCTCAACATATGAATATGAATTTGGAGGCAGGTTCAGGAAATATTCAAATTCATCAAGTGACTGCTCAGAAATTTGAATTCGATGGAGGTTCTGGAAATATTGAACTAGGTGATATCAAAGCACCGCTTTTGGAATTGAAATTAAGTTCAGGTAAGATTAATGCTTATGATCTCATTGGAGATGTTGAGTTGGAAATTTCTTCTGGGAATGCAAGTATTTCCAATCTAGAAGGAGATTTGAATGCAGTAGGATCAAGTGGGAAGTTTAACTTCAAATTGATTAGTGGAAAGGTTAATAGTTCTTTAAACTCAGGAAATGGAATTTTGAACGGAGTTCAGGAGCTAGGCAAATTGAAGATTTCCTCAGGAAATTATACTGTTAACAATTCTTACTTTGGTTCAAATACTCAATTTGAAGGATCTTCTGGAAATTTTGACATACAGACAAATTCCGATTTGAGCGATTTTAACTTTGATCTTAAAACCTCCAGTGGAAATATTAGAGTTGGAGGTAGTAATTCTTCTGGCAGTTTGAAGATAGATAACGGGTCTCCTTATACCGTGTCAGGTGTTGTTTCAAGTGGCAACATTAAAATAGGGAACTAGTGAAAAGTTGTTTTCACATCACCCAGAAACCCGGCTAAGGCCGGGTTTTTTGTTCAGGTAATTGCCGGATTTTTCAGAGTAAGGCCGAAACATTATAGACCTGATGTTTTGTAGAGGAATAGAAGAACTGCTTAATGTTAAAAAATCACTTGCAACCCACCACTAACGCCTCCATAACTCCTGTAAATGCCATTTAACGTAGTTTTTTCCAGGATATTCCAACCTTTGGTGAAATCCTCCTGCCCAGGATCTAGGAAGGCAAAATTCAAGCTCGGGCCAGCAAAGATTCGCAGATGATTCCCGAATTTAAAGCCAGGGAAGAGTCGAAAAGACTGAATGTGGTTTGCTACTTCCACAAAATCACTTGCTGTAAGCGAGACAAATTCTGTGTCCAAAGAAAACTTCTTTTCAGGAATCAGATGAATACCCAATCCTGCTTCAAGCCCGATTGGAGTATCTATATCTCTAAGGTTGTATGCCACTCCGAGAATTCCATACATTTTTCTGCCACCTGATCTAAAGTCAAAATGCGTGAACCCAGACTCATCAATGGAAAGTCCAAGATTCTTCTCTCCATTTTTTATGAAGTTCAACAGGCCAATAGGATAATCACTTTCCTGGGCACTATTGATCAAAGCAAATTGAAATCCATTGACAACTTTGGCTCGGTTGTAAATGGAGGTTATTTGATTGTCAACAGACTCTCCTGCGATATTTGATATGCCCGCTAACTGGAAGCCAGCTGATTTTGAGGTATTATTAGTGATTCCGGCAAGTTGAAAGTGTAGAGATTGATCAGCGAGATTTACAATTCCGGCAATTTGCACCGTAGCTGTATCTTTGACATAATTGGCTATTCCGCCTACCTGAAGGCCTTTTACATTTCCCTTTACTTGATTTAAAATTCCACCAACTTGCAGTCCATCCACATTTTTATAGACAGAATTATAAATTCCACCTACTTGCAAGCCTTTGGAACTTCCCCCAACCAAGTTGAAAATCCCGGCTACTTGTAGTGACTTAACATCCCGCTTGTTGATGTTAAAAATCCCAGCTACTTCCATTCCCTCGATTCCAGCTGTATATCCGCCGATTAGGTTGAGCGAAAACTTGCTAATCGTTTGACTGCTGAACATTCCTTTTGTACTTAAACCAGGAATCAAGGACATTTGCACAGGGCTTTCAGCAAAGAAATTTCCCATGTTGATGCCCTGAAGCCTTTGCTTAAAACCTATAAATGCTTTACCGAGAAAACTCTCTTCCAATGCTTTGGTGGCACTATCACCAGGGATATATCGGAAGCGACGGTTCTCCTTCTCTGCTACAATACTCACCGTTGGCAAAAGCAAAAAGGTGGTATCACGATAATTTTCCTTGCTCAGGGTAAGCCAAATTGAAGAATCCTTCTTTTTATATTTTAATTTGAAATAGCCATTTTTGTCCGTCAGGGTGGAAGCAAGGCTGTTTTTATCATAAATACTTGCTTGGCTCACCACCTCTTGTGTCTGTACATTTTTTATGTAGCCCTTTACCGTTACGGTATTGAATCGGGTGTCCATTTCTGCATCCAGATCTAGCTTCTCAGGAGCAAATCGAATGATAATATAGCCGGGGAGTTCCTTGTATTCATAGTCATCTCCCAATTCTTTCAGTAAAAAATCGCCTATGGAACCTGAGAATTTGGGGGCTTCCAGCGTTTTGTTCAGTTCCAAAAGGCTGCTTTCGTAGGAGAAATAGAAATTATTTTGTGCCGAAAGGGAGTCAAGCATTTGCCGTAAACTCAATTCTTCATCTGATTCTATTTTGATTTTCTTTTCAAGCATCATTTGTGAAAAACCTTCTAATGAACACATCAAAAAAGCCAGGGGAAGGAGACAGTATCTAAAAAATGAGTTGAATCGCAGCATTGATAACTTAGGATTAAAATCTGGGGTAATTTAACAAAGTAAGGACTATGATTTTTTCAACCATAGTCCTTTATTTCCATGAGAAAGTTTCTTACTGTATGATTATTCTCCCGCTTTGTTGAACGATTGTGAGGTTTAGCGTTTCTCTTAGCACTTCAAGATTCTTTTCTAGTGAGCCATATTCCAACGTGGTGGTGATGGTCAATGCTTTCAATTCTCCTCTAGCAATTTCTATGTTTGAATCGTAGGCTTCATTTAATGACGCGACTAATTCCTGCAACGGAATTCCATCAGCTTGGAATCTTTTGCTGACGTAATAATTGTAAAGGTTATTGGATGGCGTAGTCTTCAGCATTTCTCCGGTTTCTTGATTTACAGTAAGTTTTTCTTCAGGTTTTAGAACTTCTTTTTTACCATCAATCTCAACTTGCACTGAACCAGTAACAACGATTACCTCAGTGATATTTCCAGTTGTTTTTACATGAAAACTTGTTCCAAGCACAGTGATTTGAACGCCTTCAGAGTGAATTACAAACGGCTTATTTTCATTCCTTTTCACATCAAAAAAGGCTTCTCCGCTTTTCAGGTTAACTTTTCTTTGGCTTGCGAAAAGTTTTTGGGAATAGTTTAAAGCAGTATTCTTATTTAACGTGATCTGGGTTCCATCAAGTAACGGAACTTCGATAGGAGAATTTTCTGACTGTAGTTCAACGGAGCTAAAATATGCTTTTCCCGATTGTGGTAGGAATGTCGAATAAACCCAAGCGGATACGAAAATCAAAGTAACTGCAGCTGCTACTCTAACCCAGTTGCTCTGTAAAAAGCGTTGATTCGACTGCAGTTTTTTAGCTTGGTGTTTGTCTCTAAGCTGTGTGAATTTCTGCCAAGCTCGGTTTTCATCCACTTCACTTTTCTCCAAAAGCAAGCTACTGGAATCCCAGATCCACTTGATTTCTTCAAACTGTTTTTGGTTTGCTTCATCTTCCGAAATCCATTTCTGTATAGCTTTGGTCTCCTCGGCGTCACTTTCCTGAAGCAAATATTTGATCAATTTTTCTTCGTTCATGGTTTCCATAGCTTATAGATTTATCAAAAACATCAAAAGCAGCGGAAGAAATTCTGCGAGTTCCACCCGCAAAGTTTTCAGTGCTTTTCCCATATGTGCTTCCACCGTTTTGATGGAGATCTCTAGCCGATCGGCTATTTCTTGGTACTTCAATTCCTCAAACCTGCTAAGGTTAAATACCATCCGACATTTCTCTGGCAGTTTTTCCAAAGCCAAATGATAGCGCTCATATAATTCATTTTCCTGGCCCTTTATCTGCTCGCCGACCTGCTCAGGTTTGCCCTGAGTCATTTCGTAGTGTGCATGGTCCCAATGCTTTCGTTTCACTTGTAGATGCTTGATGTGGTTTAGACTGTCGTGGTAAACAGCTCGGTAGAGGTAAGCCTTTAGCGAACTGCTGATTTCTAAGGTTTCCCGCTTTTCCCAAAGCTTAAGAAAAACGCTCTGTACGATTTCCTCGGCAGTTTCCGATTCTTTGAGAATCGCCATGGCATAGGCATGCAAAGCCTTAAAATAGGTTTTGAAAACGGCCTCGAATGACTCTTCATCAACGAGTGTGGGAGGGTTAGACGGATTTAAGTGTATCTCAGTCACTTTCAATTTTTTGATGCTTTCATTAAAATGACAAGCTGAACAGAATTTACCCTTAGTGCATTTGGTAAAAATACTAAGATTTTACATCAGAGTAGGCTGGAAGGCAGTAGACGGAAGACCGAAGTTGGCTCAATTTCATTGATTAGCCGAAAAAGTGAAGGATTTCATAACAGCCGCTTTTAAATAATAATAGGGCTATGATGCTTGAATTCTTCCGACTTCAGTCTCCTGTCTTCCGTCTAATTTAAAACCTCACATTAATTCCCGCAGTAAAACCCAATAAGGCCGCGTGGTAATTTTCTCTCCAAGTCTCATCCCAAATTGTCAAGCCAGTATGATCTACAGCTTCAATATCACTTGAATGCATATAGGAGAGGCTCGGTCCAGCAAAGAGATGTATGCCTTGGGAAATCTTCAAAGTTGGAAGTAATTGAAAGCTGAACTTGGAGAAATCGCTGCCTTCAAAATCTGTCAAATATTTGCTGACTCCTTCTACATCTAGTCTGAAATGCCTGGATTCTGCTAGATTTAGACCTAAACCAGCTTCAAAACCGTATTTCAGGTCTTTTACTTCCAAATTAGTTCCTAATCCAAGGATTCCATAAACTCGCTTTCCACCTGAGCGAAGAGTCAAAAAGGAATTGAAGTTTTCATCTATGGAGACACCTAATCTATGATCTCCATTTTTCACAATGTTGATCAAACCAATCGTCACATCACTGCTATCAGCGATATTGATTAATCCTATTTGCATTCCTTTTACTGTTTTAGCCTGATTGACAAGTCCGGAAATCTGAACTCCGTCTACGTGCTCAGCTACATTGGAAATTCCTGCTATTTGGACTCCTTTGACAGTTTTCGATAGAGTTGCAATGCCAGCTATCTGTGCTCCATCTATTTTGGGAGAAATACTTGCGATCCCCGAAACCTGCATTCCAGTCACTGATTTTGAAAGACTGGCAATTCCAGAAGCTTGGATTCCGTCAATCTGATTTGCAATATTTGAGATTCCAGCAAACTGCCCCCCATTTACCAAAACTGCCTTATTGAAGATACCTGAAGCCTGGAAAGCCGAATTGCCTAGGTTAATATTGCTTAAACCAGCTATCTGAGCTGCTTCACTAGCTTCGGAACTTTGATTCAGTAATCCAGCGATTTGAGCGCCGACAACTTTTCCAGTGACATGATTCCAAAGTCCGGAAATTTGAGCTCCGTTTACATCTCCTTTGACCATTCCTGCCAATCCATAAATAGCCGCTCCATTTTCTCCTCCGGAGATTCCTGTGAGCACATGTAAACTGAAATTGTTGGTGTAATTCGCAGCTTCAGTTCCATGGGTAGAAATGGGGTAGAAAAAGCCTAAATGTGCAGGGCTTTTCTCTTGAGCGTAGGAAATAGAGATGAAAGTGAAAAACAGAAAGGTGAAGAGAGGTGCTTTTAATTGGAGAGCTTTCATAGCGTTTGTATAATTAGTCCATAGACCAAAGACCACAGCACGATGTGCTAGTCGGAGGAATGTAGAATGATAATGATGTGTGAAATTTTGCTGAATGAATCAATCAAGCAGCAAAGCGATCAGTTGGGATGGGGCATCCACATTGATGACTTTATAGTCCTCGAGCTCTATATTGAGAGCATATTCCAATTCGTAAATCAATCCATTAAGGAAGATTTTGTCCATTCTTAGGTCAAAGATGAAGTGGTCGTGCTTTCGAGCACCAGTTAATACGATTCCGTATTCGCTGAACACTTGAGTGATTTTTCTGAGTTGGCTATATTTTCCCATGTTGTCATTTTTGTGATGTTACGTCTATGACAGCTCGGGTGGAGATTACCCTTAGTTAGGATTCAAAAAATCAAAAAATAAGAGCCGCACTTATAGTACAGCTCTTTGTGAAATTTAATATGGATGTTTTTTTATTTATATCCTTTTTTCCACATGTTATAAGATTAAACCAAATAAGGATTTGGTTAACACTAGGAGTGAGGCAGCTTCGGTCACCGGTCACCGGTCACCGGTCTTCTGTCTTCAGACCTAGTGAGCAAAGAAATTATGTTTATTGGCAAGATTACGGATAATAATATTTTTTACAATCCAGAAGCTATTGATTTTAAGCCTCTTTCTTCAATTAGAGTTTCTCTTACTTTAAGTGATCGGAAAGCTTTGATTGGATCAATTGCTCCTCCGGATCTGCGCATTGCTTCGGCAAGTAATGGACGAAGATCCGTTCTATAAGCGTCCTGTAAAATCTCCTGCGCAGCAGCCACGTCATGGACTTCCTGAGCAGCTTCTAGATTCTTGCTGTCTACCAAAAGTGCCTGCGCATAGGCTAGCTTAATGGCCTGAACAGACTGAATTAAATCTTCCATTGGATCTTTTAGATTGTGACTTGCATCGATCATCCATGAAAGTGGGGGATTATTCGTTTCGCTAAAACCTTTCACCAATTCCTGGAAAATCAGGAATAATTGATAGGGTTTTACACTTCCAACTGTCAAATCATCATCTCCGTATTTAGAGTCATTGAAGTGAAATCCACCCAGTTTACCTTCAGTCATCAGCGTCGCTACAATCTGCTCAATATTTGTATTTGGTAAATGATGTCCCAAATCTACGAGCGTATAAGCCTTTTTACCAAGCTTATTAGCTAGCAGAAAAGACGTTCCCCAATCCTGGATCACTGTGCTGTAGAAGTTCGGTTCGTATGGCTTGTATTCAATTAAAAGCTTCCAGTCTTCTGGAACTACTTTATAGATTTCCTGAAGGGATAAATGCGTGTTTTCCAGCGCTTTTCTCAAACTATGCTGCCCAGGGAAACTACTGCCATCTGCCAGCCAAACAGTCAATGCTTTGGAACCCAGTTTCTCTCCAATCTCTATTACCTGCTTATTATGCTCCACAGCTAATTCACGGACGGCAGCGTCGGAATTTGCCAAAGAACCAAACTTATAGCTATGCGTTTGGTCTGCCTGATCTTGAAAAGTATTGGAATTGACAGCATCGAAGCCTATTCCAACCTCTGATGCACTATCTTTTATCGCTTGGTAATCGGATGGAATATCCCAGGGAATATGCAGGGAAACGGCATTACTCGATTGGTTTAACGCATGAAGAATTCCCACATCCTGAATTTTCTGGATTAAGGTTGCCGGTTCTCCACCTCCTGAAAATCTCCCGAATCGTGTTCCGCCTGTTCCCAGCGCCCAACTTGGTATTGCGATTTGTAAGGCTTGAATCTTGGAAATCAGTTCTTCTACGTTGTTTCCTTTTTTGTCCAGGCTTTCGGCAAGGAATTCAAAGCTTCTTGTGTGGTCGGCGCTAAGAGATGTATTTTGAGCTTGTATTTGATCTAATGTAAGTTTCATTGTTTTAGATTTTAACCGCAGAGGACACGGAGTTCACGCGGAGTACACAGAGTAATAGTGAATATATTTGATGTCTTGCTTCTCCAGAAGCTGGACTTTAATTCAACTTTCCACTTCTTCCTCTTCGGACTTATTCATCCAAAAAGAAGCAGTGCCAAACCAGATTATGGTGCCGATCAGCATCAGGGTTTTGGAAAGTTCAGGAGTAATGCTTCCTTTCAAAACCAGAAAGGAAGGGATAAGTGTCAGTGCTAAAGCAGCGAATGATATTATTTTTAATACACTTTTCATAATCAGTAGGTTAAAGGAATAGTAGGAGAGACATTCGTTGTTTTTTTCTGGATAGCTTTTGAAGCAATCAAGTAAACAATCACTGCTACAAACCAACCAGGAAGTCCTAGGAAGAAGATTTCAACTCCTCCATAAATATTCAAACCTAAACAGAAAATGAGCGAGATGGCCCAAGTAATTCCTACTGCCGGATTGAAATGTGATTTGGTCAATTCTGCATAGTTGCTGGCAAGTCCCATTTTTGGCAGGACAAATACATCCAAGAAAATCACGGCTCCAAGTGGCATCAAAATCAATCCATAAAGCGCAACAAACTCCAATAACTGCATTACCAAAGCTGGGAAACAAGCGGCGATTGTTGTTATCAATCCTACAAACAAAGTCACTTTCCAGGTTTTCCATTTCGGATTGATAGATTGGATAGCGAGTCCAGCGCGATATAAAGTTGGATTCGCAGTAGTCCAACCCGCGATCACTACGCAAACTGCGCCTGCTATTCCCGCTGCTTCATAAGCAATAGGGCCAGGAGCAAATACTAAACTGCCTTTTGACTCCAATAGGAAAAGAGAATACAAAATTCCAGAGGCCATCCATGCGATAAAATGACCTAGGAAAACGCCTGTTGCAGATGAAAATCCATAGGTCCATTTTTTTGCGTAGCGCAAAAGTGACATATCAGCCATACCTATATGCATGCCCATGTTACAAAACCAAGCAAAAAACATGATATGCCAGAAGGTGAATTTGCTTTGACCTTCTAAAGGAACTCCATTCCAAATTGTACTGTCTGCTACAGGCCAAAACTCAGAAAATGAGGTGATTCCTAATCTAGGAAGTACGCCCACTGCTGCAGCGATAAAGATCATAATCATCCATGGTGCGGCGATATTGGCGAATTTTGATATCACACCGAAGCCAAACATGGCTACAAAAGTAGTGATAGTACCAATCGCAAATACTGTGACAATCCAACCTACACTATTTGGATAGACATCGGTGAGAGAGGGCATAGGAAGATTGAAGGGAATGCCAACTGCTGTGGCTGAGACTGCTATCATAGAACCTGCCAGAAAGCAGAATAAAGCTGCATTTACGACATTGTAAATCATCGTAAATCGATTTCCAGCAATTTTCTCCAATTGATAATACAATGTAGTTCTGGTCTTCACAGCTACTTTTCCTGTGAAAAATGCCCAGCTTAGAATGGCGAGAATATTTCCAACAATCAGACCACTCACCAGATCACCAGCAGAAGCTCCATGAGCTACGAAAAGTGGGCCTAATACAAACTCTGTTCCTGCGGTATGCTCACCGGCATAGGTTCCTATAAAGCTTTTCCAGCCTTTAAGCTTGTTTTTTGGAATGGGCGTGCGTTCGTATTCGTTTACAGCTTCGAGCCGTTGTTTAAGATTTTGTTTTTCAGACATTGATTTTCTTTTGGGCTTAAAGATGAAATTAGGTTAGAGGACAGTTTCATGTATCCTGTGCTATATGGGTGGGGAGTGCATTTAGTGTTTATTTTATATGATTATCCGCAATGATGCCAGTCACCTTAGATTCTTTGCTTATCAGGTTGGAAGACCGATGACTCCCGCAGTGGCGGGACAGGCAGAAGTGGCCTCAATTTTTAAGTATAACAGATCATACATTGCTTTTGACACCTTACTGGTAGAAAAGCGGATGTACATAATTTTATATTTGGTTTTGTTAAATCAGTTTCTACCTGAAAAGAACAATAAGTACTAGGGGAATTGATTAACTCTAGCTTTGAGGCTACTTCGGTCACCCGTCTTCGGTCTTCGAGCCAGCAAATCAAAGAAAATAAGTATACTGACATCATTGCAAACAATCATATTCAACACTAATCAAATTCTAATATCTGAATTTTTCCTTCTAATCCCGATGGCATAGTTTTCCAGTTACTGGCATCAAAGGGTTTGTAATCTATATTCACAAAGTTGATTTCGTGGTAATTTCTCCATTCGATTCCATTTCTATCAAGATAGCGAATGCTATTAGCCATAAGGTTTGCAACTTCTATTTTGATTGAATTTTTGCCATTTTTCAATTGCTCGCTGACATCCAATTGGTACGGAATGCTCCAGATATTCCCTGCGTACTCTCCATTAATCCATATTTTGGCAGATTCATAGACCTTATCAATTGTCAATAAGTATTGCTTGCCTTCTACCTTTTTAAATTCAAATTCACTGGTATAGCTGGCCTGACCAGAGAAGTCATCCGCCTCTGCATCACTTGTACTTGTCCATGGTTCGATTGTTTCCATGGTTTGTGCTGCTGGTAGCTTTGGCTGGCCTTGGGTAAAGGTAAGTTTCCAGTTATTCGAAATGTCCGTGCTTTTTGATGATTGGGAATAGTCAGGCCAAGCAGGAATAGCTAAGTTTACTTTATCTTCAAAAGTCTTCAGAAAAATGGATTCCCCTGATTTTAAATAGATGGAAACAGTTGTGTTTTCTGAATTATAGGTGGTAGGAAGTGTACCCGTTTTTCCGGTCAGTGGATCCATTATCATCACTGTTCCTGCTTTCGCATTTAGAGAAATGCTTTGAGAAATAGTATTTGCACTGTGATTTACCAAGAAATAATAGGTGCCGTCAGCAACTTTTCTACGGATAAAATCAAGTCCAGAATCCACCAACTTTTCTCTGTTGATTTTTAAGCTTTCCAAAGCTGCACGTGAGTCTCTATTCAGAATGACCTGGCCTTTTCCAAAATTTACTTTTCCATCTTGAAATGCTATTGAAGCCCATAATGCATCAAATTCCGCTTGTTTTGACTTTTGGTCAGAATGATATCCTGGGATTGATTTTGGCTTAGATTGAAAGATAACTTTCGCACCACTTTCAGCTAATTTCAAGATATCCTTCAATGTCTCCAAAGGCATAAACTCAGTCTCAGGAATGAGTAACACTTTCGCTGAGTTAGTAGGAGAGGTTTGAATGTGCCCATCTTTCACGGATGAATTTGCTATCATTTCATCCGAGATAAAATCGAGGGAATAACCTGCTTCCATTAAGCTTTTCGACTGCTTGTAAAACTCCGTTGGATGCAGCCATTCATCGACAGCATGAACCGTGATCATTTCCATTTTGCCTTTTGGCTCCGCCCAAACGTCGTAAACAGGCCAGTAAACCAGCAATTCATTGTCTGCTTGACCTGCTTGCAAAATGGCTTGTGATCTAGCGATGTAATCATTAAAGCCTTTAAAATGTGGCCAAAGACTGTTTTGTTGCGTCAGATTCAGCGATGCATAAAAAAGCCAACCTGGATAGGAGACATCTTCAGGACTGTAAGTGACCCCATGATAGAAAATGTGATTTACCCCTGCCAAAAACGCCTGCTCCACTTCAGGTTTCATCTGGGAAAAGGAAGATTTGAAATGCTCTCCCAACCAAGTGAAAGTCTCGGAGGAAACTAGATTTTTTCCAGTCAAATGAGCTGCGGAAGATGCAAACTTCAACATAATAGGATCAGGATCTACATTTCTGATATCTGCGCTGTCTCTCCTCAGTCCAGGAATAGGGAAGTAACTGGATCCGAAAGTCTCACATTCCGGAATATCAACTGCGGCATAGAGATCAAGAAGGTTTCCCGGCGATCCATGTGCTTGATTTTTGGTGAGTTTGGATTGTTCATGTGCCCAATCAGTCCAGTTCTTAGTAAAATTATTCAATAGGAGATCATTGATAGTTTCCCTATAATCGGACTTGACTCTTCGAACTAGCTCTGTGTTTTTCTCACTTTCTAGATACGGAAGAAATTCTTTCAAATCATATCCTCTTAGCTTCTGGAACTCTTCAAAAAGGTTGCCTGTATAATCCGCACCATAGACTTCAAAGCTGTCGTTATAAAAAGAACGGAAACCGTAATTCTTTCCTGCAAATGCCTTTTCAAAATATGAATTGTAAGAATCCACAGCAGGTTTACTGAAGTGATCTAGCGTGAAGCCAACGCCGCCTGGAGCTGCACGTTTTACCATTTGACCTGTTTTATCTAGAAAAATAGCCTTGATATGCCAAGCTCCGGCTTCGTTCCAATCAAGTTGCCCACTAGCATTTACATACGAGGTGATATCCTTTGAATTTAAGTTTTTGTCGTAAGCCATTACTGCTACAAGCTCAGCATCATATTGATTTTCTCTTTTCTTTTGGAATGTAATGGGAGTTGACAAAGGTTGACCATCTACCTTTTCATAATCCTGAATCACCATACGAGTTGCGGCATTCTCCACACTTACTTGGGGTCCACCATATGGCCAGCCCGTGCCTTGGGTCATATCAACTCCCATTCCAAGTGAATGAGCCTTCGTGACCGTAAAGTCTAACATGCTCAGCCAGTCTTCAGAAAGAAAGTCTATGTATCGATCTTCATAGCCCTTTGCGCCATAGATAGGAGCGATTTCCACACCGCCAAGTCCAGCTTCATTATACGTTTCCAGCAGTTTGGAGAGATTCTTTTCATCTACAGCATTTCCCATCCACCACCAGCGCGTCCAAGGTTTGGCAGTTTGTGTGATCTCAGGCCAATCGCTAGAAACGGGGGATTTTTGTTCTATTAGTTGAAAGCCAAAGAATAGTAAAATAGGGAAAAGTAAAAGCAGGAACCTTGATTTTGAAAGCATAGAAAATTGATTATTTGAGGTCGAAAACGTTTGGAAGTTCGACAGAAATAGGAGAGTTATCAGGATTAGTTTCCATGATATCAGCCATGTATTTCCACCAGCGCTGGACGATCTCGGTACTTCCAAGATCCTGAGAATTTGCTTCTCCTGCTATTACCTGAAAGGCAAAAAGGTTAGAAGTTTCTCTATCCAAAAATATCTGATAATCAATGATTCCTGTGTCTTTGAGTAAAGTGACCAATTCAGGCCAAATTTCACGATGTCTTCTTTCGTATTCTTCTTCAAAACCTGGAATCAGTTTCATTCGAAAGGCTAGTTTTTGAGGCATTTTGGGTTGAGTTTGTACGTTACAAAAAAGAAAGGATTAGGCGTTATAGAATTAAAAGTTATTCATTTTTTTAAGAAGTCTTTAAGTGCTATTCCGTTTAGACTTTCTATGGCATTTGCCACAATTTTGGCATTCAATTTAGCTCCTGCTTCTATAGTATGTGTGTGATCGGTATCGTTAAAATAATGGGCTTTTACATATTCCTCACCCTGTTCATTATATTGATCAGCTACTAATTGATTGAGATCGATAAAGGCGGTTTCGGTATCTTCAGCAACCTGTTTTGCCCAAAGTCCATAATCATTTTCAGCAGTGACAACTTTGCCATCTTTCCAGCTATTTCTAGGAATTAGCGAGCAAACAATAGGAGTGACGCCTTTGGCTTTTGCTGCCAAAATCATCTGGCGTAAATACTGGCCATAGGAATAGACTGTTTCCTGACTTTTTGTGATTGGGTTGTAGATGTTTTCAGCTTCCAAACCAGCACTTTTGATTGTACCGCGAGCACGAGCTTCATCATCCAGCGGGCTTGAATCATTGTGACCAAATTGCATGATCAGGTAATCTCCCGGTTCCAATTTATCCAAAACCTTCTGCCACATGCCGTAAGTCTGAAAGGTACGGCTACTGGTTCCACCTAACGCATGGTTTTGCACTTTGATTTTTTCTCCATCAAAATATGTAGCGATAAAATCTCCCCATCCCCAAAGTCCTCCCGCGCCATCACCTTGTCCATTTTTCACCGTAGAATCACCAATTAGAAATAGCGTGGGCTTATCCTTTTTTAAATAATCTTTCAAATCACAATCCTTCAGATCTCGCAAAACTTCCGTAACTGACCAAGCATTGATTCTTGCCCCAGCTTCATTGGTATGCGTGTGATCTCTTTCAAAAAGTCCTTTTACGACTTCCTGACCCCATTTGTCATATTGATCTGCAACTATTGAATTGAGGTCAATGAATGGAACGCCATGTCTTCTTGCTGCATCTTTGGCCCATTTCCCAAAGTCTTGATTGGCTCTTTCTACATCTCCATCCTGGAATTTATTGCGTGGAATCATGGATGCCACGATTGGAGTTGCGCCTTTAGCTTTGGTATCGGTGATGAACTTTTCAAGATACCAGCCATAGGTATGTACAGTTTCTTTTGTTCCATCTGGCCAGATGAGTTCCTTGGTTTCATCTCCCATTCCGCGTAACACACCTCTATAACCAGCCTTTGTGGTATCAGGAACAGAACCTTCGTTATGACCAAATTGCATAATTACGTAGTCCCCAGGCTTTAAGGTTTCTAGAACTTTTTCCCATCGGCCTTCTTTGGTAAAGGTTCGGGTACTTCTGCCAGCCATGGCTTGGTTGCTTACTTCAAGTCTTGTGCTATCAAAAAACTCCTGAAGTACATTTCCCCAACCTCGTTGCAAATTGCCTTCTCCACCATTTCTAACTGTAGAATCACCGATTAAGTAGAGAGTTTTCTTATCATTTCTGTATTGATGAAAGGCAGTAAAAAGTAGTGCTAGAACAAGGATTGAAAAGGTTTTTAGGGCTGCTTTACTATTCATTTGTTAGAAGGGTTTGCAATAACAATCGCTGTTTTTTACTGACCCAATGTAAGGAAGAATAGTTGACCAACCTGCCTGTGCTTACCTTTTAAAGGTGTATTTGATCGAATTGCCTATAAATTTGATTGTAAACAGTTGAAACCTAAAAAGAAAATTCTCTGCACGAACCTGCGAAATAAATCTGAGCAGGTCTGCGGGAAAATGTCAGTTAACCTTGGCTAAAATGGAAATATCAGCAAGGCGTGCTGTCCCACAGTATTAAAATCACGCCATACCCGATTCAATTCTGTGTGAGTTTTTGCAGCTTCCAAACCGGAGAATGGATAAAGTTTCCCGTTTATCTCTCTGCACTGCTGGGTAAGTTTACGGCTGATTTTGCTGACTTTCTTTAATCTTGCATGAGAGATTCTGCCCTTTTGCTCCAGTTCTTCCCAAGATGAGTTCACTTGGCTATAAAATTCATCTCTGAGTTTTTGAAGCTTTTTATCTTGTTTAGTTAGAAGATCTTGGAAGTAGCGAAGGTGTTTTTTGTCATACTTTCTATACTCATGTCTTTTCCAGAAAGACTGTTCTATCAATTCTTTTAGGTGTTTGGAAATGCCTAGAATATTTGCCGCCAGTGTAGTTTCAGCAAATTGTAAAAATGGATATTGGTAAACTGAAGCTTTCAATTGAGCTTTGTTGGGAAGGATTTCAAAGCAGCGACTTAGAGGAACGCTTAAGTTCTCACATTTAAAAGCATGACTTCCGGTTGCGATCATTCCCATGTAATTCCAGCCGTCAAGAATCTCCACGTCTTTTCTATCCAATACAAAGGCTTTTACGACTGGCTTTCCTTTTTTATCAAGAAGCGCTTTTCCATTTTCATAAATCTCACAGTTTGCAGTAAGATGTGTGGCATGTAAAGCTCCCGAAGCATAGGTCCAGCTTCCCGAAATCAAGTAGTTTTCTCCGATTTTATCGGCTTTTCCTCCTACAAAGCCACTTCCAGCTAGACAGAGTTTTTCGTCAGGAAAAATGTCTTTGCGCACTGACTCATCCATAAATCCCACAAACCAAGCTGCGCCTGCGCATAGAGTCACGGTCCAGCCCAAACTTCCATCCAGCTTTGCCAATTTCTCTTCGATTTTTAGCGCTTTGGGTAAGGTGCATTCCAGGCCTCCTAGATCTTTTGGAACGAAAAGCTTAAAGTACTTTTTAGCATAAATTTCTGTCAGCCACTCTTTTGGAAGCTTTCCCAATTTTTCTGCCTCCTGTGCAAGTTCCTGATTAAACAGTTTTGAGTTTTGCATTGGGTTGGTCCAGTTCTTTTTTCCAATCGAAGTAGCCGAAAATAGCTACGATGAAAAGGAAAATGGTCAGTAATGAGATTAAAATCAAGTCTTTATGAAAGAGCAAGGGAATGGCAATAATATTCGATACGTTCAGCCAAATCCAATTTTCCAGCTTTCTTTTGGCCAAAAGCCACATACCAGCCCAGGCCGTTGAGGAAACAAAAGCATCAACCACTGGCACATCCGAATCTGTGAAATTGGTGAGCATAAAATAGAGAAATCCCCAGCCTAGTAAAGCAATGGCCCAAGTGATTTTCTGTTCTTTTGCCGTACTTCTGGAGATAGAAGAAGCTCCGCTGGCAGAGCGATTTTTCCACATAGCCCAGCCGTAAATACTCATGACGAGGTAGTAAGCATGGAGTAAAGTTTCTGCATAGAGTTTGGCATCCACGAGCAGAAAGCCTGAACACAGAATTCCAATAATTCCAGCAGGGTAGAGTAGGACATTATTTTTGCGAGCAAGAAGCACTTCAGTGACTCCAAAACTCACAGCAATCCATTCCAGTAAACTGGTGGCTTTGATCTGCTCAGCGAGCAGACTCAGGTCAATCGATACTAACATTTGAATAACGTTTTATGATTATTCAAAAAAGGGAGAACAGTAATCTAGTCCCTACGCCGGCATTACCCGGATCAGGTGTACAGTGATCACTCACTGATGGGTATGATCTCAGCCCGTAACTTTTAGGGCACCCCTTAATTGATGAGTCAAATATAGAATTATTATTTCGAGAGCTAGATGATTTGATGTAGAAGCTGCTTGAATTTAATTATTTGTATATCTGATTTTCTAACAATAAGGAGGCAAAAGCAATGCAAGATATGGTACTTAGTAAGGGTCTTTTGTTAGAAAAAATATGTGCTATCGGTTGCACTTCAATTCTTATAATCCAGTGAAAATAATCTCTACTTTTTATTCTAAACAAATATTTTCAAACTATTAATCTACATTTCTATTACGGTTGCCAAGTCAAAAACTCCAGTCTGAGCAATCCTTCTTTGAAACAAAAGGCCAAAAAAAAATGCCACGGTTTTTAAGCATCCTTACAGTTTTTTTTAATACAAGTGAGCGTAAAAGGTTCAATTGTGTGCTTTTTCAAACTATAAAAGAAGATTCGATTGATATTTTTTATTTAAAGTAGTTTATGGAAGGGCTTGATCTGCTCACTCTACCTAAACCACTTGAAAGCTAGATATTCTGTTAAACTAAGATTACTTAAAATTTCATTGGCTGAAATTGCTCTAGGCATTAGTTACTACTG
The DNA here is from genome assembly GCF_900182815.1 of Algoriphagus winogradskyi. GTDB lineage: Bacteria > Bacteroidota > Bacteroidia > Cytophagales > Cyclobacteriaceae > Algoriphagus > Algoriphagus winogradskyi. The sequence goes on from NZ_FXUA01000004.1 coordinate 168,732, forward strand.
GGAAAACTAAAAATAATTTGATTTTGATTTGGAGGCAAAAAAAATACGTGTTATAATGCAATCGATTGCGCAATCGATAGGGCGTAGTTATAATTTTAACACTAAACCTAAATTTTATCATGGTACAAAATTTACCCAAAATTCCGCCGTCTCTAGAATCTCCTCCACGGAGTAATTCTTTAAAAAAATGGTATTTGGTATTCCTATTAGGAATTTGCTTTTCTATTTCAGGTTTTGCTCAGCAGACAGTTACCGGGACGATAATTTCATCAGATGATGGACTTGCTTTACCCGGTGTTTCAATTCTAATTAAGGGGACCACCACTGGAACCACGAGTGATGTTGATGGAAAGTATTCGTTATCTGTGCCGGATGAAAAATCCGTATTAGTTTTTTCCTTTATTGGCTACAACTCTCAGGAAGAGGTGGTAGGATCAAGGTCAATTGTAGATGTTGAGCTTGGTGTAAACATCACCGAGCTGGAGTCTGTGGTAGTAGTAGGGTATGGTACACAAAAAAGAGCCGATGTAACAGGGGCTATTGCGGGAGTGGATAGTGAAATCATCACTGAAAGAGGAACTACTAGTGCTATTCAGTCTTTACAAGGAACAGTGGCTGGTGTTCAGGTCAGTAATAGCACAGGTCGATTAGGAGATGGTTTTAATATGACCATTCGTGGTAATAATTCACTTGCGGGTTCATCTCCGCTCTATGTAGTCGATGGAGTGATTACTAGTGGGATTGATTTTTTAAATCCAAATGATATTGAAAAAATAGAAGTATTAAAGGATGCGTCTTCGGCTGCTATCTACGGTTCTAGAGCTGCTGGTGGTGTAGTGATAGTACAAACTAAGACTGGAACCACATCACAAAATAAGACAAATGTTTCGTTCGAGACTTTTTACGGTGTGAAGACTCCTGCCAGATTGCCAGAAATGATGAGCTTGGAGCAATGGAGGGATTATCATTATGCTGCGTACTTGGGAACTACCAAAAATGGCGCTGGTATGACCCCTGCTGATTATGAAAATGTGGTGATAGGGGGCTCAAATGCAGTCTTGAAGGAAAGATTTGATAATCTGGAAGGCTACGACTGGTATGATGGTGTGCTACAAAACGGTCTTCAGACAAACAGCCACCTATCTGTTTCGCATAGAAATGGTGCATCCACTTACAATTTGGGTATAGGTTATCAAAATGAAACTGGGAATTTGAAGAATGAGTCTTTAGATAAGTACACATTCAACATAAATATCAACCAAAGTATAAACGATAAGCTAACCGCTGGAGCGAATATGGCTTTTTCTTTTGGCACAAATCAAAGAGGGAGTAGCATAGCAATGCAGGAAGCATTTAGGCTAAATCCATTTTTAACTCCTTATGCAGTTGATGAAAATGGAAATGAGATAAGTGGAGAGCTCTTCCCACAGCCAGGTAAATTGACTTACCCTGATGGGTCATTTGCAGTAAATAAGACAAGTACATACAACCCCCTTTTGGAGATAGCCAATACAAGTGATGAGACACGCACTATACGTGGAGTTGGGAATGCTTTCTTACAATATGATGCATTAGAATGGTTAAGCTTGAAATCTACATTTTCTGTTGGATTGAATAATAATAGAAGAGGATTATACTGGGGAGCAATGACCAATACTGGTATCAGCAATGGTAATTTACCATCTTCCGAACTGGAATTTGTAGATAAATTGAATTACACTTGGGATAACCAACTTAATGTAAATCAAGCTTTTGGCGATCATGCGTTCAACTTTCTTGCATTACAAAGCATTTTTGTGGATCGCACTGAAACTGCCTACATGGGCTCGACTCAGCAGCCTTTCGAAACAGAGTTTTACAATGTAGGATCAGGGTTACAGTCTACTTATTCTTTAGGAAATTCATTTCGTAAGAATCAGTTAGCTTCTTTTGCTCTACGCTTAAATTATGCCTTAAAGGATAAATATTTAGTCACAGTTTCCAATAGATGGGATGGATCTTCTCTATTATCAGAAGGAAACAAGTGGCAATCTTTTCCTTCAGTTGCTTTAGGCTGGAGATTGAGTGAAGAGGACTTTTTGGTTAATTCCGGCACTGTTTCAGATTTGAAATTGAGAGCGGGATACGGCACAGTAGGTAACAACAACGTGGCTCCGTATACTACGGTAAATACACTGACCAATCAGACTTATTATGATTTTAATGGCACTACTGCTAATGGTTGGGTACAGAATTCACTTGCCAACAAATCCCTTACATGGGAGAAAACCACAGAAATTAATCTAGGTGTGGACTTTGGTTTTGCTAATAACCGCATTACTGGTAGCATTGATTGGTATGATAGACTGTCTGACGAATTACTGGTAAGTCAAAAGCTTCCGCTGGAAATTGGTTTTAGTAACATCAGATCAAATGCTGCATCTGTGAAAAACACCGGGGTTGAGGTTATGTTGAATACAATAAATCTGGAAACCAACTTAGTGACTTGGTCCACCATGTTCACTTTTACCAAAAACACCAATACAATAGAATCTATTTATGGTCAATCTGAAACTGATGACGTAGGAAATGGCTGGTTCATTGGTGAGTCAATTGATTCACATTACAACTTTGTGTATGACGGCGTATGGCAAGCTAATGAAGATGCTGCCGCTTACAATCAGAAAGAAGGGGAGGCTAAAGTAGTTGATGTAAATAACGATGGAAAAATCAGTCCAAATGATGATAGAGTTATTTTAGGATCATCTAATCCTTCTTGGACAGGAGGATTGATTTCTAGACTACAAGTTGGTGCCTTTGATATGAATATTGCTTTGGCTACTCAACAAGGAGTTTTGGCTTTCAGTGATTTTCACAAAAATTTCACCGATGTGAAAGATAGAGGTAGACAAAAAGCAAATATCGGTGAGTTTTATGTTCCTGAAAACAGTGTAGGTGTACCTACTCAATATACCAATAAATATCCTCAGCCACGAGCAGAGGGCCAGTATTGGGGAAATGGAATAGCTTATTATAAGGATGCTTCATTTGTGAAAATCAATAACATATCCCTAGGCTATACCATTCCACAAAGCTTGCTAAGCAAGATCAATGTGCAGAGCCTGAGACTTTATGTAAATGTGCTCAATCCATTCACTTTCACAGATTACGATGGATGGGATCCAGAGTGGGCAGAGGCTTCCTTGGGCGTAGGGCGAGTGAGCAGCATAACTACCCAATTTGGTTTAAGCTTAAAGTTTTAAATAAAATAGATATGAAATCGAGCATGATGATAGACTCCACACAAGGGATGAATATCAGCTTCACGAGATCCTTCCGAGAATCGGGAAAGGCTATCTGACAATAAAAAAATCTATTATAAAGAGATGAAAAATATACTTTCAATTTTCGCAATAGCCCTTATTCTAGTCAACACAGGTTGTGCTGATTTTCTAGAAGAGGACAACAGATCAAATGTAACAGCTGAAGAATTTTATGCAACTGAAGAAGGGTATGCAGCATTGATCAATTCTAATTATTCGGCTTTGAGAAATATCTATGGAAAAGCTCCATGGATGTTTATGAGTGGTACTGACCTTTACGAAGAGGGCAGATCACCTGAACCGCAGGGTTTGAGCAAATACTCACAATTGAATTCCTCTTCAGAGGGTGTGGATTTCCTATATACTAATAGTTACAAAGCTATACAGTTAGCAAATACTGCCATCTATTATGCTGATAAGACTGCACCATCTCCAAACATTGCTCAGTATGTAGGAGAGGTGAGATTCCTAAGAGCCAATGCCTATTTTCTTCTTGTTCAATCTTATGGTGGAGTAGGGATAATCACTGATTTCATTGCGGAACCTATTCTCTCTTTTGACAGATCCTCAGCTGAAGAAGTCTATTCATTGATAATTTCTGAATTGGAAATAGCTATGAATGAAGTTTCTTTTGGGGATTACACCGGAAGAGTAAATAAAAGAGCAGTAGAAAACTTGTTAGCAAAAGTACACCTAACCCGAGCCTATGAGGATTTTGCTGAAAGCGATGATTTCGCAAAAGCTGCAAGTTATGCAGAGAATGTGATTGCTGGACAGGGTTTGAATTTGTCTTCAGAAGAACTATGGACTCCTGGAAATGACATGAATGAAGAAGTGATCTTCTCCGTTCAGTTTAGTCCTGGATCTATCAGTTCAGATCCATCCGAAATTGGTAATCAACAGCAAAACTACAATGGGCCATATTTAGGAGGTTCTGAAGTAGCTGGGAATGCGCCATACAAGACCTATAATTTACTTCCAACTCGCTTTGCATTGGATTTATTCGAAGAAACTGACGAAAGATGGTATTCAACTTTCATGACAGAGATGTATGTCCGATACTATGACTATTATGATGTAGCTGATAAAAGCAGCTTGACAGTTCGAGATTTCTATGAACCAAGATGGTTTACTGCCCAAGACAGTATTGACTACATGGCTGCTCATCCTACGGCTATCTATCATTCCTACGGCACAACAGACCCGGTGGGTGGAATTATTTCTGGAGATAGAGCCACTATGATAGTGAAGAAATTTGATGATCCAAATTCACTTTTCGCAGGTTCAGGAAATGGCTCGAGCACCAGAGATTTCATAATTTCTAGATTGGCAGAAACTTACTTGGTTGCAGCAGAAGCCTATTTGGGTCTTGGGGAAGCAGCTAAAGGATTAGAAAAATTAAATGTAGTGAGACAAAGAGCAGGAGTGGCCGATGCAACGATGTCAGATTTTGACCTTGATTACATTCTTGACGAAAGAGCAAGAGAATTACTTGGTGAAAATCATCGTTGGTTTGATCTAAAGAGAACTGGTAAGTTGATTGAGCGGGCATCTGCTTACAATAGCTGGATCACACCTGCCAATTTCCAAGGCGCTGGTGGAAATCTGAAGATTCTCAGACCAATTCCTCAGGCAGCATTGGATTTGAACCAAAACAAGGATTTCCCACAAAATCCTGCGTACGATTGAGTTAATTGTTAAGGGGTTTATAATTAGAAAATCCGTACCAGTTGGTGCGGATTTTTTTTAAACCCAACAGCTAAGAAGTTATGTCATATCTCTTAATAAGAGATTGGAATTCAGGTTTCTGTACTTTTTGTTTAGTGCAACTTTGTGGGATTAAATGTGAGAGGATAATGATTTTAGACATGTATTTCGCTATTCTTAAAGAGATAAGTTTACTTTTTAAAAAACCTATCAATTGGTGTTTTACCATGGATTTTACCTATTGTTACTAATTTGAAAATTGGTTCAAACCGTAAAAAAATGCCAATTCGTATTAAATTAATGTGATTATCCGCAATGATGCCAGTTGCCTTAGATTCTTTGCTTATCTGGTCGGAAGACCGATGACCGAAGACTCCCGTACTAACGGGACAGGCTGAAGTGACCTCAATTATAATTTTGAGCAAATTCTAGATTGCTTTTCCCTTTTTACTGGTAGAAAAGCGGATATACATTTAAATTAATTCCTTGTGATAAAACTTTGAATTGGTATTTTATCGAAGGATATGGAAACAGGTATTAGAATTACTAACTCAAAGACCTTTGTTATACAGTAGGTTAGGTATTGGATAGCGTTATTTAAAAACATCATGTCCTCAAAAATTCAAAGACAACAACCCAAATGAAGAAATCTTCTCTAATTCTCTTTTTACTTATTGCTCTTCAGCTAGCTGCAAAATCGCAGACAAATGAAAAGCGCCCCAATATACTTTTTGTCATCAGCGATGATCAATCTTTTGCCCATACGAGTTTTGAGGGAAGTCCTTTTGTTAATACACCAGCGTTTGACAAAGTAGCTTCTGAGGGGATTTACTTTAAGAATTGCATAGCAGGTTCGCCTGGCTGTGCACCTTCCAGAAGTGCTATCATCACAGGAAGACATCATTGGCAAAATGAGCAGTCCGGTCAGCATGCAGCGCCATGGTTGAAGAAATATGTGCCCTTTGTGGATTTACTCAGTGCCAATGGATATGCTACAGGTAGGACTGGAAAAGGAGTTTCCCCATTTCAATATGCCCGAAATGAACAGGATTCTACTTGGAGGGAAACCGATGCCGCTGGAATTTCCCATAGTGAAATTCAGTATAAGGTTGGATCAGCCGAAGATGTCCGTCCAAGTACTAAGGTTAGCAACTTGAATTATTTTGAGAATTTTAAATATTTCATGGAGAATGTGAAAGGTGAGAATCCTTTCTTTTTCTGGTTTGGGTCTACCGAACCGCATAGGGACTATGAATTGGATTCTTGGAAAAGAACTGATAAGAAATTGTCTGATGTGGAAGTTCCAGGCTTTTTCCCGGAAAATGCTGTCATCAGAGGAGATATGCTTGATTATGCTGTGGAGATCGAATGGTTTGATAATCACTTAAATCAGATGCTCAAATACCTTGAGGAAATTGGAGAACTTGAAAATACAATCATTATAGTCACTTCAGATAACGGAATGCCATTTCCAAGAGCTAAAGCCAATAGCTATGAATATGGAATACATGTGCCCTTAGCTGTCCGATATCCAAAAGACTTTCCGGGAGGCCGCGTTGTAAATGACCTGATAGGATTTGCAGACCTTGCACCTACAATTCTTGAACTAGCAGGTACCAGCGATGTGGGTATGATGCCTATTACAGGTAAAAGTTTAGTCCCTATTTTGGAGTCTACAAAACAGGGTGTAGTTGATGAATCCAGTAAATATGCTTTCTCTGGGAGAGAAAGACATTCTTCATCCCGATATCTAAATTGGGGATATCCTCAGCGTGCAATTAGAAGTGAAGACTTTTTGTTGATTTGGAATATAAAACCGGATCGCTGGCCCGCTGGAGCTCCCCAACGGATCAAACCTGGTACAGCTAATGAGTTGTTGCCTATGTATGGAGTGGATGAGCAGGGAGTTTACCATGATGGTTGGGCCTTTACCGATACCGATGATAGCCCTACTAAAACTTACCTCATAGAAAATAGATTAGAAAATGATGTGAATCTATTCTTTAGGTTAGCACATGACAAAAGGCCGGAATATGAATTGTTTGATATAAAGAAGGACCCTGATAATATTACTAATCTAATAGGAGATATTCGTTTTGAAAATGTTGAAAAGGAATTGAAAATGGCACTTTTAGAAGAATTGGTGAAAACTGCTGATCCAAGAGTCGTTGGCGAGGACAAAGAAGTATTTGATTCCTATCTTAGGTATAGTCCTATGCGGGAATTTCCAGCACCAGGAAGTGAGAATTAGGGGGGAGAATTGGTGTGTTATTAAGCATTACAATGCGGAAAAGGGGGGGCGAATGGACTGTAAATGGAGTTTTATCTTATAATTGAGTACCGTGCAAAGAGAGGGAGATTTAGACTACAAACCACCCGAAATATCACTAAATCAATGGTTTAAGACATAATACTCTTCTTCAATAAAGAAGTGACTAACTCTACGGTTAATGGTTCGTTGTTTGCTTTTTCCCGGAGGGTGTCAAATGAGTATCTAAAGTCACATCCTTCTTTGTAGGCACTGCATCCATACGCTGATTTTCCTCTTATGATTGTTCCCTTCTTACACAATGGACAGGGAATTATTGGCGGAGTTTTTTTGGCAGGGGCGTCGTTGACTACTTTCTTTTCTTCCAAAACGAGCTGAAATGAGTCATTGAAACGTACCAATCCTTCTTTTGCTCCTGCAGACGTTTTAAATCCTTTCAAGTTGACAGTAGAGCCTTTCTGGAGCAAACGTAAGTATTGATTCTCTGAAATATTCTTTCCTTCGAAGGAAAAAGGAAGTAGAAAGTCGCATCCATTTTTATAGGCGCTACATCCGTAACTGGCTTTTCCTTTTAAAAGTGATCCAAGCTTGCATTTAGGGCAAGTCTGTCCCACGAGTGTAGTCGCAGTTTTTGATTTTTCTTTTTCCTTTTCAGCAACCTTGGTTTCAGCTGGTTGAGAAATTACAGCATAGTTTCGCTCGTTAAGAACTTCGGATACCAAATGCTCCACCATTTTTTTCATATTCTTTACAAAGGAACCTGCGTTGAAATTCCCTTTTTCTATTTCCTTCAATTGTTTTTCCCACTGTCCTGTCAATTCTGCGGAGGTCAGCAGTTCGTTTTTAATGATTTCTATCAACTGTACACCTGTTGCTGTGGGCAAAATTTGCTTTTTATTCCGCTCTATGTATTGTCGTCTAAACAGGGTTTCAATAATATTTGCCCGGGTGGAAGGTCGACCAATGCCATTCTCCTTCATTAATTCCCGCAACTCTTCATCATCCACTTGTTTACCGGCAGTTTCCATCCCTCTCAACAAAGTAGCTTCGGTGTAGTGCTTCGGTGCCTTGGTTTCTTTTTCCAGAAAAGTTGGCTCATGCGGCCCTTTTTCTCCTTTTTTAAATATCGGGAGCTCGTCTTTCTCTTTTTTGGCTTTCCCATCGGTAGTTTCAAAAACAACCTTCCAGCCTTTTTCCAAGATTACTTTTCCTGTGGTTTTAAAAGGAACTGTATCCACCTTTCCTAGGACTATGGTATTGTCCACCGAACAGTCGTTATAAAACACTGCAATAAATCGCCTAGCAATAATATCATAAACCTTGAGGTGACTCCCATGCAAATTGCTTTGCATACCGGTAGGGATGATGGCATGATGATCTGTTACTTTTTTATCATTAAATACCTTAGTGGACTTTTTTAACTTTTTGCCCAAAAGCGGTTGGGTCAAAGAGGTGTAATTCGTTAACTTTTCTAGGATTCCAGGTGCTTTGGGGTAAATGTCATTTGGTAAAAAAGTGGTATCTACCCTGGGGTAAGTGATTACTTTTTGTTCATAGAGTTGCTGGGCTATTTTGAGTGTTTCGTCTGCAGAAAGCCCAAATTTGGTATTGCAATACACCTGCAGTCCTGTCAAATCAAACAGCTTAGGTGCATATTCCTTCCCCTTTTTCTTTTCTATGGAAACCACTTCGAAGTCATGTTCTTTGACCAGCTTGGCAAAGGCTTCCCCATCTTCTTTTTTTAAAAATTTCCCCTCTTCATAGGCAAAGGTTGTTTCTCTATAAACCGTCTGTAATTCCCAATAAGGTTGTGGCTGGAAATTTTGAATTTCCTTAAATCGGTTAACAATCATAGCCAGGGTAGGCGTTTGCACTCTTCCTATGGATAGTACCTGTTTGTATCCACCATGTTTCACGGTGTACAAGCGTGTGGCATTTATTCCTAGTAGCCAATCGCCTATGGCTCTGGAAAACCCGGCGTAGTATAAATTGTCATACTTAGACGAAGGTTGCAATTTCTCGAAGCCTTCCTTGATAGCTTCTGTTGTCAACGATGAAATCCATAAACGTTTGACTTCCCCTTTATACTTCGCTTGTTCAATTACCCATCGCTGAATCAGTTCTCCCTCTTGGCCAGCATCACCACAGTTGATCACAAGTGTGGCAGAGTCAAATAGTTTTTTTACAACGTTGAATTGCTTTTGGATTCCTGGGTTATTAACGATTTTAGTTTTGAACTTTTCCGGAAGCATAGGAAGGTGGCTGAGGCTCCAACTCTTCCAAAAGGGTTCATAATCGTTAGGCTCAAATAGGGTGCAAAAATGTCCGAAAGTATAGGTTACACAATATCCATTTCCTTCATAGTACCCATCATGTCTGGTATTAGCTCCAAGAACTGAGGCGATTTCACGGGCCACACTAGGTTTTTCAGCAATGCAAACGATCATCAGGAGCAAAACTAGTAAAAATAGGGTAGGGTCAACGGTCTGATGGAGCAATCAACTTCCAAGAATTGAATTAAGGTCTGTAAACCATACTGTTAAATATTGTGTATTTAACTCATTATTCGAAATCTAATTTTACTGAATGGGGAAGGTATTGGATGTGCTTTTGATAAGCCTTATAATTAACCGTATTGGTTCAATTCATATGAATACAAAGGCAGCTTTTGGAAATGAATAATTTGATTATCCGCAAAGCTGCCAGTCACCTTAGACTTTTTGCTTATCAGGACGGAAGGCAGATGTCAGAAGCGGCCTCAATTCCTAAGTTTAACCTATTCTTTTCTGCTTTTGACTCCATACCGGTACAAAAGCGGCTAATGATATTGAATAATTATCAGGAAGCATTTGAAACGGGTTTTTATCGTGGATTGAAATGTGTTTTTTGAAAAGCTGAGCGACTACTTGACTGGGGTTGATTTATTGATGGATCTAATGAAAGACCTGCGTTAGTGAAGTGAATGGGAGGCTGTAAATGGAGCATTAATCCTTAAGGGACAAACTCCAACCACTCCACTTTTCCATCCATTGTAGCTACTACCAAGGAATGCTCAGATACTACATTTACGGTATTTGCCATTGAGTTATCAATTTTATGTGCCCAGTTGGTAGTTTGGGTTGTTGGATTGATGCTATATACTGTGCTGTTCTTTGTGCCAAAATATACCAAACCATCTTTTTCCACCAACATAGAAGGTACGTGCTCATACCCAAAGCCAGCATCCATTCTCCAAGCGACTTGGGATTTTTCCCGGCTCGTAGGGTACGCGACAATTTCATCATTCATTGTTTTACTGTATATCCACTTTTTATCTTCAGAAATGCCTATTGATTCACGGACTGTCGCCTCATTACTTCGCCATAGTTCATCACCGGTATGCACATTCAAGGCAGTTAGGTAACGGTCTGGGGCGACGATGAATACGGTGCCATTTGCAGCAACCGGTATGCACATAGCAGGGGAGTACATTCGGTTGGGTGAACCATTATTCCAGCTCCATTTGAGATCTCCGGTCTGTTGATCCAGAGCATAGAGGTTTTTGTCCCAAGCACCAAAAATTACCAGGCCATCAGATAACAAAGGTTTGCTGACTACAGCACCTTGGATACCTTCGAACTCCCACTTAACGCTACCATTTGCAGCATCCAGCGCTCTGAATTTACCATCACTTCCACCTATGTAAACTACATCTTCCTGAATAATAGGGGATCCCAAAACTGCAGAACCTGTAGTTGCCTTCCATTTTAAATTTCCATTGGCTGAATTCAAGGCATAGATGTTCCCATCACCGGATCCAAATATGACTAAATCTTCGAAGGCAGAAGGAGAGGAAAAGATGCCTCCATTGGTTTGAAAAGACCAGTTAACTTGACCTGTTCCTGCATCTAATGCTTCAAACTTGCCCAGGCTGTTACCGAAAAATACTTTTCCATCCTTTACTAAAGGAGTTGAAGTTACATTAGCAGAAGAATGATAACTCCATTTCGATTTTACCTTAGGATATTGCTCATTGATACTATAATCTGGCCTAGGATCGGTAGTTGAATCTTCGTAGTTTCTTGTATTTAGCGCTATTTCTCTCCAAGGATCCTGGGTTTTTACTCCAGGTGTTCTTTCAGAGAAAAAGGCAGTATCATCGGTGATTTCAACAATAGTATATCCCCCGATTTCATCTTTGGCCCGCAGGTTTGATCTCCCCATAGCTCCAGGAATTCCTTCAAAATTCAAGGCTTTATTTGCATGGCCATGACCACAGATGGAGAATTGAGTATTGTGCTTTTTTAATCGGTCTGTCATCTCAAACCAGTTGTCCAAGCTGTTGTTTAGTGGATAATGGTTTGCATTAATGATAGGCTGATTAGCTGGAGTGGCATTTAGCACAGAATCCAACCAAACGACTGCATCTCTCGGTATGTGGCCGTCCGACATACGGACGTAAGGACCAGAAGCAGTTCCTATGAACTTGAATCCTTTGTGCTCAAAGGCGAATTTGTCGTAACCAAAAGTAGTGATAAAACTTACTCCTCCGGATTCTGACCATCCTGTATCGTGATTCCCTGGAATTACATAGTAGGGGATGGCTAGCTCATCCAATAATTTCTTGGCGGTAGTAATTTCTTCATTAGTACCCATTTCGGTAATGTCACCAGTGACAATTGCAAAATCCATGTTTCCTAAAGAATTGATATCCGAGACCGTTCTTTTCAAATCCTCTTCTGCAACTCCGTTAGGAGAACCAATGTGCGTGTCCGAAATGAATGCAAACTTAAAATCTTGAGCTTGAGCGATATCAAATTTTAATAGGAAAAGGAGAATGAGTATTTTCTTCATGGAAAATGTACTTTATGATGAATTGTAAGCTAAAAAAATGTCCTTCTTTCGTTGATTGAAAGAAGGACATGTATTATTTAATGTAAACTGATTACCAACCTGGATTTTGTGTTAATGTCACGCCTTTTTCCTGGTAAAGTGTAATTTGATCTAATGGAATAGGGTCTAGGTACACTTTGGGATCTTCAAACAAACGTTGGGATACTGCTGCTGTGGCAGGGATGATGTATCCTTCTTCACCTTCAGTTAGTGTAACGCTACTTTGAAGTGCAGGATAATCTGCTTTTCTGATCCAAGCACCACGATTGATGTCTGAGTTTCCTTCTGTATCGGTGTACTCATACTTTGCCCATCGCGCAAGGTCATCAGTTCGGAATCCTTCCATCATCAATTCAATTCTTCTTTCACGACGGATTTCCCAAATTATAGAAGGGATTTCGGGATCTCTGGCAGGATCGTCATAAACCATTCCATTAACCGCTACCTCAGTGCCCATAATTTCAAGATGCGGTAACATTATTCCCGGTCTGTCACGGAGCACATTAACAGACATGTCAATGTCTGCCTGCGTTAGTGCAGCTCCGCCAACTGATGCCAGTTCCGCAGCAGCCTCTGCGTAGTTGATCAATACTTCACCAAATCGTAAAACAGGAGAATCCGTGTAGTTCAGATTAGAGCTTCCTTCCGGTTCATCTTTAATCACCTCATTGAGGAATTTGTGAGTCGCATAGCCGGTGGTGCTGTAATTCGAAGCTATACCATTCAATCTCAATTCATCAGAAACAAGGGTTTCATACATTCTTGGATCCCTATTGGCCATTACATTCTCTATGCCTTTGTCTCCTTGATAAACTGAGGACAACCCAATAGGAAGCCCATCATCAGCCAAGTAAGCTTCGATGGCATCTTTAGATACCCCCGTCTGAGGCTCCATGTTGTTATAAGAATTCAAAGCATGGGTTAAGATTCCAGGTTCGTAATGTCTGAAAAGAATCACCTCAGGATTACCTGTCAAATTCAATGAATTAAATACTTCCCGGTAATTACCCAAAGAGAAACCTCCGGTGCTGATCAACTCAGCAGCTGCACTTTTAGAGGCTTCCAAGTATTCTTTTGCTTTTTCGTTGTTATTGTTATGGTATTTCTGCCAAGTGCCTTCAAATAGAAATACTCTGGACATCAGGGCTAGTACTACCGCTCTATTTACGGTCTGACCATCGTTACCATCGTCTATGCGCACATTTTCTGCAGCGAACTCGAAATCTTCCAAGACTCTGTCCATGACAAATTCCCGGGAATCTCTAGGTCTGTATAGCATTTCTGGATCTGACTCACTTAGTTCTTCATCAAACCAAGGAACATCTCCAAACTGCTTAACCAAATCAAAGTATTCCAAAGCTCTAAAGAAGCGAGCTACCCCTGACCAATGTAGAATTGCCTCTTCATCCATTGGAACTGTTTGTACTCTATCAAGAAAAATGTTTGCCTTTCTCACATAAGAGAAGTTCCAATATCCACTTGTAGCTGCCGTTGGGACAGTTCTTCTGAATTGACTTGGACTTGAAGGGGCGAAGTCATCATTTAAGGTTTGTCCGGAGAAGAATTTACCCCAGGTATAGCCTGAGCCATACCCACTAAAGTAGGCAGTATAAAATCCCCATGAAAAACTTCTGACATTGCTTTCATTGGTCCAATACGTCTCATCCGTAAGACTGTCCAATGGTGGTTTTTCCAGAAAATCTTCACAACTGGAAAGTGCAAAGAAGCTGAGAGCGAGTGCTATTATTCTAAGTTTCATCGTGCTATCAATTTAAAAGGTGACCTGTAGACCAAATGACAGGGTTCTGCTATATGGGTAAACTCTTCCAAAGGTGTTCGAGTCGTTACTTCCTGCAGAAGTATAATCCACTTCAGGATCCAATGGCAGGTCTAATTTGTCAATCTCAAATAGGTTTTCTCCGGATACATAAACTCTTACTTTATCCACGCTAATCTTAGAAATCAACGAAGAAGGAAGGGAGTAACCCAAGGTGATATTCTTCATTCTCATGTAAGATAAATCAAGTAAATATCTGGTCTGAGGAAGGAAGTTTTTAGCATTATTAGATTGAAGCGCATTGGTTGGACGTGGGTAAAATGCATCTGGATTATCTTCGCTCCAATAGTCCAATTGATGTGAGAACCAAGCTTCTCCCGGTCTGTAACCAGGGATCATAATTGGACCGTTTGCCCAATAGTCTCTTTTACCTACGCCTTGAATGAAAAAGCTCAGATCTATTCCTTTGAAGTCCATTCCTAGACGTACACCGTATTGGTATCTAGGGGTGGAATTACCGATTACTTTAAGATCCCCATGATCATCTTCAGTATTTTGACCAAAAGTGATTTCACCATCTCCATTCAGGTCTTTATATTTTACATCACCTGGGCCATAATAGAACCAGCCGCTTTCGTACAAGGATTGGGAAGGAATACCTTCTTTGAGTACATATTTTCCATTGTCCAACACTAATTCTCCATTGCCATCTTTCACGAAATCATCCTCTGTGAATAATCGGTCTGTCTCATAACCCCAGATATCTCCGATTACTCTACCCGGACGGTTAGAATAGATACTTGTGTTATCTGCAAATTCTGTTATAGTTTCCTTGTAATCAGAAAGAACTACCGTTGCATTTAAATTTAATCCATTGGTAAATCCATGCGTGTAATCCAGTGCCAGTTCCCAGCCTTTTGTCTCCAGTTCGCCAAAATTCTGCTTAGTCGCAGAGGTTCCATAAGAGGCTGGTAGGACTTCACCTGCACTATGCATGTCACTAGTAGTTCTGTTATACCAATCGAAGGAAACCCCGAATTTATCTTTGAAGAACCTGGCATCAAATCCTAAATCCAAGGTAGTTACCGTCTCCCAAGTAAGGGAAGAAGGAAGTGCTCCAGGAGTACCGAATGTTAATTGATTGTTCGCACCCAGCAACCAGCCAGAAGAGGTGGAACCCATTATTCTGTATATATCTCGTAGGTAAGCATTTTGATTTCCTATTGCTCCCCATGATCCACGAAGCTTCAAGAAGGAAATGACACTGGATACTGGCTCGAAAAATGATTCTTCAGAGATTACATATCCTGCGGACATGGATGGGAAAAATGCCCATCTTTCTGTAGGCGACAATCTTGAAGATCCATCATATCTGCCGTTCAATTCTAGGAAGTATTTACCTTTATAGTTATAGTTTAGTCGGCTAAAAGCACCTGCAGTTGACCACTGGTTTCTTGATCCATCGACAAACTGGTCACCGGAAGCAAGGTCAAGTTCCCCTCTGTCCAGATCCATCAAATCTCTTCTTTGGGAGCTGTGGTACCAGTATTCATAGGCTTCTATATCTCCACCAACCATAGCTTTCAATGAATGGTCGCCAAACATTTTCTCATACGTAGCAAATGCTTTTCCTACGTTTCTATTACTCCAGGAAGAAGCATATTGAACACGGTTATAAGATGCACTGGTATAAGGTGCGTTTTGAAGGTTTGCTCCTGTAGACCAAAAATTATAGGCTGATACGACTCCACCAGTTTGGTGGTCATGGAAGTTTTGAGAATCAAAGGTGTAATTCGCTACGATAGACAAACCTTTCAATGGAGTTATGGTAGTTCCTAAGTTAAGGCGGGTAAGAGAGGTGTTTTGCTCATTCATTTTTGCCTGCTGCACCTCAGTGATAGCACTTCGGAATGGCTGTCCTTCATAGGTACCATAAGGGTAGTTTTTAGGCCATCTGAGAAGATAATACCATGGATCATATGTCTCACTTGAGAAGTAGAAAGGTCTGGTGAACTTTGTATTACTGTAAAGAACACCTCCTCTTACTTCCATCCAATCAGTTACCTGACTACTTACGCTTAAATCAGCAGTATAACGGTTGAATTCATCAGGGTTTACTTTGAGCACACCGTTTTGACCAAGGTAACCTACACCAAGTCTGTAAGTTGTTTTTTCAGAGCCACCAGCTACGGATAGGTCATGTTTCTGTTGAGGTGTCCAGTTTTTCATAAACATGTCACCAGCATCCCATGGTCGGTAAAAGAATAATCTACCGTCTCTAACTTCAAAATCTCTTCCTATGACCATTTCATTTCCGAGGTTTTGGCCACCATACTGAGCTTCCCAGTCACGCATTTTTTGTATACCGATTTCGTCGAAATACATACCTACAACACCAAATACGTTGGTGGAAGGGTTAGTACGCTGTAGTGCTTTGAATGCCATTTCCGCTCCATCTGCTGCATTGGCAATGGTAGGAGTAACGGTAGGAGTTGCCCAAGCGAAGTTGTTTGAATAACTGATTTTTGGAGCTTCTCCTTTTTTACCCTTTTTGGTAGTGATCAGAATCACACCCCAAGCACCTCTAGACCCATAAATGGAGGAAGAAGCCGCATCCTTTAATACAGAGATCGATTCAATATCTTCAGGGTTAACTAACTGGAGGTTTGGAATTTCCACGTTATCCACCAAAATAAGCGGCTGGGCTCCCCCTGAATTACTTAATGTACCTACCGTTCCTCGTAGTCTTATCGTTGGATTTTGTCCGATCTGACCACTTGGAGTCGTGATAGTAAGGCCAGGAGTAGAGCCTTGCAGTCCACGTGCCACATCTGTAATTGGTCGTGACTCCAGTACCTTGGTGTCTACTGATGATACAGCTCCAGTCAGGTCACTGCGTTTTTGTGTACCATAACCGACCACTACAAATTCATCAAGTGCCTGAGCATCAGGTTCTAAAACTATATCAAGAGTTCCGCCTACATCGATCATCCTTTCTTGGCTGACCAAACCTATAAAACTGAATACCAGTACCTGACCTTTCTCTACAGTTATCTGGTATTTTCCATCGATGTCCGAGGTGACACCTTTAGTGGTTCCCTTGACCAAAATGCTTGCTCCCGGTAATGATATCCCATCTTCAGCACTGCTTATGGTTCCAGTCACATTTAAGGACTGGGCATTAACCTGAAAATGAAACAGGAGAAAACACATCGTCACAAACGAACAATGTAAAAGTTTTTTCATGTTAAACATTTAATTAATTGAGTTGAATAGTGTTTAATGAATTAAAAGAGGAGTTATACTACAGCAGTAAAAACAAGTGGAAGTTTTTCCTTGAATTCAATTTTTGTAAACCCACGATTATTTCACGTTCAAATCTTTCTAAAAAATGAGCCTATTCAATCCCTGAAAACAGGGATATTAATAAATCACTAGTGCTAAATAAGGGTAGATTAGTTAACTTATGGAGTGTATGAAATACCATTCTAAGGTATTACAGAATTCATCATCACTAAACTTAAATGGGGCAATAGACACTGTGGAAGTGCTTTTGGCCTGTTTATTCAAAATTTGTAAGTAAAGAAATCTCAGTCACAGGCATTCCTGAGCACTTAAAGGATAAGAGGGATCTTGAATAATTGAGAATTCCGTTGGTGGAAATTTGTTGTCGGATTCAATAAATACCTACTACTATTAGTCTCTTGAAGTAGAGGAGAGAGTTTACTATTAAATTTTTACACTATGATTAATGTGCTGATAGCCGATGACCATCAAATGTTCATCGATGGTTTAAGGGCCTTGTTGAAAGACCTGCCTGGGATAAAAGTAGTGGGTGAAGCCTGTAATGGAAAAGAAGCTATTCGGCATTGCAAGGAAAATCAGGTTGATCTGGTGATAATGGATGTGAACATGCCTGAAATGGATGGGGTGGAAGCAACAAAAGAGCTAAGTAGAACAAATAAGAAACTTAAAATTCTTGGTCTTTCCATGCATAGGGACCGACACTTTATTTCGGATATGCTAAAAAGCGGTGCTAGTGGTTACATACTTAAAAATACCGGTAAAAAAGATCTAGTTGATGCCATTCACTCAATTCATAGCGGTGAGAGCTATGTCAGTGAGGAAGTGAGTAAAATCCTATTGACCAGTTTTTTGAAGGATTCTTCCAAATACGAGGTAAATGAACGGCTATCCGGAAGGGAGACCGAAGTGTTGGAATGCATTGCTATTGGACTTACTACGCTTGAAATAGGCGAGAAACTTTTTATCAGTAAGAATACGGTAGAAACTCACCGGAAAAACTTACTCTATAAGTTAAAGGCAAAAAATACTGCTGAATTAGTAAATAATGCCTACAAAAAAGGTCTGATTAGTTAATAGGATACTTTTTCATTTTTCTTCTACCACCTTTAGTCAAGGTAACTTAGCCAATTATAATCACTGGTGATTATGACAAATCCCTATTTTCAGGGATGGCAATTCTTCTTATTCAAAACATATTTGTACATCATGTAGCTTCGGTTATGCCTAGGCTCTTTCCTATTAAATTACTACTGAATGCTTTTATTGGCAGATAGTGGGTCTACTAAGACTGATTGGAGACTAATAGATAAATCAGGTGAATGCTTAGTATCCCTCAAATCAAAAGGACTTAATCCCTATTTTCTGGCCGCAGATGAAATCAAAAAAGAACTTAGAAATAAGGTGCTAGATAAGGTTTCAGATGTGGGTAAAGTTATTTTTTATGGGGCAGGCTGTGGACATCCTTCTAAAGCAGCTGAATTGGCAGGAGTTCTGGATGAATTGTTTCCAGCCCAAGTACCTGCCGAGGTAAACGGTGATATATTGGGAGCGGCAAGAAGTTTACTCCAGGGAGAAACAGGCATTGCTTGCATTTTGGGGACAGGAGCAAATTCCTGTTTGTACGATGGAAAAGATATTATAGGTAGTGTCCCTTCTTTGGGTTTCATTCTGGGAGACTACGGAAGCGGCACAGTATTATGTAGAGATCTCATTCGTGAACTGCTTCAGGGTAATCTGGGGGATGACCTTCGAGAAGAATTCTTTAGGGAGTATGAACTGAGTCAACGCATGATTCTGGATAAGATTTACAACCAGCCCCAAGCCAATCGATTTTTGGCCTCATTTACTCCATTTCTACTCAAGAACGCTTCTAACCCAGTCATACATTCAATTATTTACAAGAATTTCCGGCAGTTTTTTGAATATTATATTTTGCCTTATAGAAAATCCCACAAGTCTGATCCCCTTGTATTTACAGGTTCAATAGCCTACCATTTTGCTGTCCATCTGAAAACAGTTGCAGAAGAGTTTGGAGAAAGCATCCAGAAAATAGAGCAGCGTCCTATGGATGGTCTGGTAGATTATCATTGCCAAACCTTGGCTAATTATTAAAGAAAAATCCTTGCCCTATCCCCGATGTCTATGAATCTTGCTACCGAATCTCCTTCTTCCTACGATAATTTAGAATCTATGCCTTTAGTAGAGCTGTTAGAATCTATAAATCAGGAGGATCAAAAAGTAGCACTCGCTGTTCAGCAGGTAATTCCTCAGCTTGATAAGCTTGTAGAAAAGTTGGTTGTAAATTTCAATGCTGGAGGGAGACTGTTTTACATAGGCGCAGGGACATCCGGAAGATTAGGCGTGCTGGATGCATCTGAAATACCCCCAACCTTTGGAGCTTCCCCGGATTTGATCGTTGGGTTGATAGCAGGAGGCGATAAAGCCATAAGGTCTGCTGTCGAAGGAGCGGAAGATGATGTAAATCAAGCTTGGATAGACCTTTCCAAGTATAATTTAAACCAGAATGATACAGTTATAGGAATTGCCGCATCAGGCAAAACCCCATACGTACTTGGTGGACTTAAAGAAGCAAGAAAGCAGGGGATTTTGACAGCAAGTATTTCATGTAATTCCAATGCACCTATTTCTGCCTATGCAATCCAGCCCATAGAAGTGGAGGTTGGAGCTGAGTTTGTCACTGGAAGCACAAGAATGAAGTCAGGTACTGCACAGAAAATGATCCTGAACATGATCAGTACCAGTCTTATGATTCGCTTAGGGAAAGTGAAAGGCAATAAGATGGTTCATATGCAGCTCAGCAATTCCAAACTTGTTGATAGAGGAGTACGGATGCTTATTTCAGAAATACCATCTTTATCTTATGAAAAGGCTGCCGAACTATTGGAGATTCATGGCTCTGTGAATGATGCCATCACCGCATATTCCTTAGGTTGACAGCTTGATCTGTTAGAATTCTAGCTTCCCGGTATTATAATTCCCCCTAAAAATATACCAACTCCTTGTTTTGCTTCTTAGTTTAGCACTAAGTGTATTTCTTAATTTTCATTTAGTTTAGATGCAAAGCTCATTCCCACCTAGTGTTTCAGAAGACCTATCCATTCATAATCTTTTACTCGACCAGTTGGATGGATATTTGAAGAGGATGCTTCACCCTTCGAATACCTTATGGAATGGGGCAGTAATTATCGGTAAAACTGGTGCCGGCAAGACTTTTTTAATAGAAAAATACCTACAAAACTCAAGCTTTGATGTGTTGATCAGCAGTCAATCGCCCCAACTTCAACATGTTCCCTACGCAGGTTTGAAATTGGCAATTGGAAATTACTTAAGAACCAAGTTCAGAGAGATGGACCCTGACACCTTCGTTTCATTTTCGGAAGGTTTAAGTCTTGCATTGGGGGAAAATTTTGCTTTGATGTGTGAATATATTCCTGAACTGACGATGCTCGTACCTAAAGGGGGCAAGCAAGAGATTTCCAATACACCAAAAATGGAAAATCAGCTGTATTACCTCTTTAAAGTATTTTTTGAATATTTCAGTGATTTTTCGGATCGGGTACTGATTCTTTTTACAGATGATTTGCAGTGGATTGATGGTTCTAGTGCAAACTTACTGCAATACCTACTCACACACATTCCCCCATCCAAGTTGCTTTGGCTAGGCGCAGTTCGTGATTCTGAAGAAGATTTAGGGCAAGTTGATCAATTAATTGGTTCACTCGGCTTTGACCAAAAGCATATTCAAAGGATAGAATTGGGAGAATTTACCCTGGATCAAAGCCGGCTTTTTATAGAGCAACTGTTGGGAGGGAAATGTGAATTAACTGCGAGCCAGTTGGTTCATCAACTGGGGAAAGGGAACCCAGCATTATTGAGCACCTTAGTTGATGCGCTTGTTCAGGAAAAACTCCTGGTGAAAGACAAAGAGGGCTGGAGAGGCAATGTCACAGAGATAAAGGCTCGATTTCAGGGTGTTAACTCTACCCAGTTTTATCAGGAGCGATTAAATTCCCTTTCTGATTCTGCTAAAAAAATTGTAGGATTGAATGCCTGTGCAGAACAACTTTCCGAAAATGACCTTGAACACCTTTGCTCTAATATTCCTGATGCTAAAAGCGTTTTAGCCCATCTTATTTCCGATGGGATATTAGTGGTTAATCATGGTAAATATGTGTTTTCTGAAAGTTATTTTCGGGAATTTATTTATTCCAGACTCACGAATAACCAAAAATCATCCTATCACTTTCAACTGGCTAAAGTTTTACTCAGGGATAATTTTAGTCTTTTAAGCAACTCTGATAAGGTCATTATAGCCCAACATTTACAATTTGGAACAGACAGTATTTCCCAGACCGGAGAGAAAGTGCATGCGGCAACTATCTTGTTGGAAGTAGCAAAGCTTCAGAAGGATGAAAATGCATATTCCCAAGCAAAGATTTTTCTAAAAGCTTCGCTTGAACTTTTGAAAGGATTACGATGGGATGAAGTAAATGAAATTCTTTTTCAGGCACATATAGAAAGTGCTAAAATTGAATACTTGCTTGGGGAATATGATTTAGCTGAAATCAAATTGGATTTTTTGATTGAGCATCTAAGTATCCAAAAGCATAGAGCTGAAGCCTTTGAGTTAAAGATTGTCATAAATAACCACTTGGGCCGATATCGAAAAGCTGTTGTTATTCTTCAGGAAATATTAGGGGAACTCGGTATTGACATACCTTCAAATGATCAGGAATTAACTAAGCAAATCCAGGTTTTTCAAAAGCATGTCTCACTGCAAAGCTCAAAAATTGATGCCCTTTTTGAACAAGAAGAAGATGAAAGGCAATCGTCTATTCTTAGGTTGTTATACATAGGAGGCATGGCGATGCACCATACTTCGGAAGCTTTGATGACCTGGGCTGCCTTACAGCTTATTTTGCGTTCGCGATACTTTAAGCTTCCCAATGTAAGTACCATTGGATATGTGAGTTATGGAAGAATGCGGATTATTGCAGGGGATCTTACCGGGGGATATGAATTTGGGAAAATGGGGCTTGATATTAATACAGCCCTAGAAGATCTTCAATACAGATGTAGAGTGCTGGGGGTTTTTGCATTTTATATTCAACCATGGAAAAGAGCTTTTGATGAGAGCACGATTCTTTTGCAGGAAGGAATGGAAGTTGGAAGAAAGTCCGGTGATCTTATTGGCTTATACATCCTCAAAACACACCTTTTTAATCTTCATTTTATAAGTGGAAAACCAATATCAGGACTTTTATCTTTCGATTTCAGGGAATCATATCCTGGTATGGAGTTGACCTACTATATCACGCATTACCAAAAGGAGTTGATTCGATATTTGACCACTGAAAGCCCTTTTCTATCCCTTCCTAAACAGCATCCAGGTGGCCTGGCGGCAAAGCTGACTTTGCAGGAGGAGCGATTCTACAGAAACTACGTACTGGCAAGGTATTTTTTCCTTTTTGGATACTACGACCAGGCAAAAGCTTGCGCTGAGGAAGCAAATCAAAACAAGAAATTACAAGAAGCCTCCCCCTTAGTGCCGGCAAATATTCTGATTCTGAGTTTTTCTATAACTCAGAACTGGGGTAACCTGAAAGAGGAGGAGAAGCGGGAAAATCTAGCTTGGCTGAAAGGCGTTTTTAGGGACTTAAACGCATGGTACAATCATGCACCAGCTAACTATGCTTCTGACTATTGGTTACTTAAAGCAGAAATTGGGAGAATATCGGGAGCAAATGAATTACAGGTAGAACAGGATTATAAACAAGCATGTCAGTTTGCCGGAAGTAATCTTTATCAAGCTGCCTTATCCAATGAGTTGACCGGAAAATATTACCTGGCAAAGAAAGACTACGACTCAGCAAAGCTTTATTTCCTGGAATCAGTTAACAATTATGAATTGTGGGAGGCAAAAAGAAAAGTTAGGCAGCTGGTGAGGCAATACTCATTTTTATTTGATTCAAGTATCAGGGAAAACAATCCTTTGGATATAGAAAATATTCTAAGGGAACTTGGTGGTGAAATGGATGCAGAGCTTATCTCAAAGAAACTGTTGACAATCCTACTTAGGATTTCTGCGTCCAGTGGTGCGGCTATACAATTAATAGAGGAGAAAGGGCAATTTGGCCAAAAGGGAGAAATGCAGCTCCTCAATAAACCTTTAAGAAATCGGGAAATTTTTGGAGCAATTGATTTGTCTGGAATTTTTCTGATGTCGTACCGCACAAAGTCTCCCCTAATTTTCGATGAATTGGAAATTGATAATGGGTTCCCGCAACTTCGATTACTAAATGAGGCTGGAATTAAATCCTGCATGATTTTCCCGGTAGGCATTTCAGATAGCCTCTCTATGATCATTTACTTGGAAAGTAGTTTTTGTAGTGCTAATTACTCCAATGAAATTATACGCTGGGTTCGTATTCTAGCAAGTCAAGGCGGAATAATTCTAGAAAATGCCAGGATCTATGAAAGGAGCTTATTGCTTAACCAGGAGATTAAATTGGAAGTAGAGCAAAAACAGGATCTAATGACTTTAATTGAGAAGCAGAAAAATGTTCACATTAAAGACTTGCTGAAAGTACAGGAATATGAGCGAGAGAGGATTGCCGGCGAGTTGCACGACAGCTTGGGATCGCAACTGTCCACTATAAAAATTCGATTGGCAAATATGTTTGATAAATACGAAGAAAATCATCTGCTACAGGAGGGAAAAGAAACCTTGGATAAACTGGATGCTGCCATAGGAGAGGTGAGGAAAATTGCGCATCATATGTCACCGGTATCTTTGAGGAGATTTGGCCTGCCTTCTGCTTTGCAGTCACTGATAGAGGATATAAATGAATCGACGCCAATTATTGCAGAACTTCAGGTTCTTGGGTTTGAAAGAAGGTTAGAAGATCAAATTGAGTTAACGGTGTATAGGATCTGTCAGGAGCTTATACAAAATGTGCTGAAACATGCTTCTGCAAAACATCTTCGGGTTCAATTAATAAATCATGAGGACACCTTGAATATTACAGTTGAGGATGATGGAATTGGTATTCAAAAAGAACGAAAAGACTGGGGAATGGGCTTAGTTGGGATTGAAGCAAAAGTGCAAATGCTTAAAGGCTCATTTACTATTGAGAATCAACCCAATCATGGATGTTTGCTAGTTATTGATTTGCCTGTCAATACCTAAAACTATTTCTGTATCGATTTTATTGAAAAATAATTAATTCGGTGGTTGTTGGAAGTACTTATGCTGTGGTTCTATTAGCAATTTCCCAACCTTATTCATTATTTCTTGGCACATGGAATTTTCCCTCGGTAATTTCCACTTTCCCAGTGAGTACATTCATCCCAGTACTGCTATCATAATTTAAGGCAGTTCCTGAAAAACTTCCTTTGATTCCATTTGCATTAATTTCACTAAACTCAATCTCAACGGAATCCCAGAGGGATGCAAGAGGACTGTTTTTGGAAGCAAGAAAGCTTTTACCGTTTTCGTCATAATATCCAAATAAATAGGAGTGGGCAACTAAGAAGCCATTGGACGGTATATTTGTATACTTAGTCCCTTCTTTAAATTCCTCTATATTCTCTAATCTGAAAACCACTTGATTTTTGAGGGGCTGAAAAATGTCTTTACTTCCTGAAAGTTGCATGATATTTAATTCATTAACTCCGTCAAAATAAAGGCCTCCTGTTAGATTAATCTGGCTTTCAGGTTGATAAGGATAGTCCATAGCTTGACCATTTACTTTGAAGCTGAAGTAATATTCTGAGGCTTTGGGCAGCGAATCGTCTTCACTGGAACAAGCCAGCAAAAAAGTAGTGCTTGCAAGCAGCAGCGTATAAATAAGGGTTTTTTTCATGAGGGATTTGTTTTGTTTTTCTTATCCAAATAATATCCAATTGCACCTCCAATAAGAGTGGTTACCACTATGGCCAACAGCATGTTCTGAACTAATGCCCAACCATTTCCGACCAAGCGATCATATTCTTCCACCATGCTCAGGAAGTTTTTTAAGTATCCAAAAACACCTGATCCGCCTCTCCAGTTTTGCACTACCTCGGGCTGAAAATAATAACTCAAGGGAATGCCGATCAGTGTCCCGAAAAGGGCAAAAGTTAGTGTCTTCCCTTTATTCAAAACCAGTCCTAGGAATAATCCGAGATAGAGTAGTAGACCAATGGGTATATAGAAAATGGTAAGGACCAAAATCATTATCCTAATTGCGAGGATCGAGAGTCCGGTTTTACTAGCTGTGGCTACACAGGCACCCAAAAGAACCTTTTCTGGTTTTGAAAAATACGTTTGAATTTTTTGAATCTCCATTTCTAGGCTTTTTGATAAATTTAAACCTGAATGAAATGCAGTGAAAGAGCAATTTATTTACTGTAGACTTTGATAGATTAATTGTGTAGAATGACTTATTTTTTGTTCTAAAGCTTTAATTTACAGGAGCTTTTCTCGTTGATATGGGCTTCTATCTTGTACTGGTATTTTTCCTTGATTTTTTCCTGCTGGTTGACCAGGATACTCTGGCTCTGGATATCCACCAACTTTCCCAAAAGGACTCTATTCTGATTGATCAGAGAAATGATTATCTGAAGAAAAACCTTTTTTCAATTACTGCTGATAGCAGTTTGTTGGATATGGCTTTGCAAACTTTGTCGGCTGCTGAAATTTTAGGATATCAGAAAGGTGTTTTGATGGCTGATGAACGACTTGGATTGATCTATCAATACACGTTTTCCAACCCATTTAAGGCCTTGGACTATTACCTTCAGGCCCTTAACCTGGCAGAGTCCCATGCTCATCTAAATGAATACCAGTGGGGGATAAAAGGGAATATAGCTACCATTTATTACGAACAGGAAGAGTTTAAAAAGGCACTTGATTTTTTTAGGGAGGTCTCTGATAACAGTGCAGCTGCTGAATTGACGGCGATCCTGAATATTGGAAATATTTATGGATCTCTAGAAATTTATGATTCAGCTATTTTCTATTTCAGCAAGGGGCTGGAGCATGCGCAGATAAACACCAATCCTACCCAGCAAGCCAATTTGTACAGCAACCTTTCATTGATCTATTCCCAGGCTGGTCAACCTGAGCAGGCGATTACGACAGCAGAAAAAAGTCTGAAATTGGTTGATTCGCTTGAAATTGATTTTGTAAAACCCACTGCCTATGCCAATGCAGCGATGGCCTATCTTGGAACAGGGGATTTGGAAAAAGCGGCTGCACTAGCTCAGGAATCTCTGGAATACAGCTTGATACAAGGGAATCTTTTTATTCAAAAATCTGCGTGGGGCACCTTGTCAGATATTTATGCTGCCGAGGGAAACTTCAAAGAGGCATTGGATGCATACCGTAGCTTTTCTACTTTGAAGGATAGTTTGAATAATCAGAACCGCCGTGTGGAGATCAATAGGAAGCAAATGGCTTTTGATTTTGAAAAAGAAAGAACTCAAGCTGCTGCCGAAATCGAAAAGCAAAAATTGGTCAGGAAATACACCCTCTGGACAGGTATATTAATCCTGACAGGTTTGTTGATCGCCAGCTATTTTTACATGCGACGCAGAGATGCCTTGACAGCAAAGAAGGAAGCCGATTTCAAGGCGTTGGTTTCGGAAACTGAACTAAAGGCCCTCAGGTCTCAGATGAACCCTCATTTTATATTTAATTCCCTGAATTCCATTGGGGATTATATTTTAAAAAATGACGCTGATGCAGCACAGGACTACCTTTCCAAGTTTGGGAAACTTATGAGAATGGTTTTGGAAAATTCTGCTTTGAATGAAATTCAGCTGAGTGATGATATTAGATTTTTGGAATTATACCTGCAGGTGGAGAGTAAAAGACAAGCAGGTAAATTTACTTACCAAATCAACATTTCAGAAGACTTGGAGCCAGGCAATATTTTGGTTCCACCGATGATTCTACAGCCATTTATAGAAAATTGTATCTGGCATGCTTTTCTAGGAATGCAGGAAAAAGGTCTGATTGAAATTAATTTTAAGAAGGAAAAAGATAAATTGCTCTGCTCCGTACAAGATAATGGAGTAGGAAGAAATAATAAAAATAGTGATACTGAGAAAAAATCCATGGGAGTATCTATCACTGAAAGCCGTATCAAAATCCTTCGAGAACAATCTGGATTTCAGGGTGAGCTCCGCATAATCGATAATACTTCGGCTTCAGGAACACGTGTGGAAATCATTTTACCTTTACATCTTGCCTTTTGACTTGGGAAATGACAATAGCTATAATTGATGACGAACAACATTGCACAGATCGCATCCTTGCTTTTTTGAAGCCATATCAGAAATCATCCGTTATAGTTTGCTTTGATTCTGTTGATTCGGCTATTGAAGGACTGGAAATTCACAGGCCGGATTTGGTATTCTTGGATGTGATGCTAGGAAATAGAACCGGCTTTGAGGTGCTTTCAGGAAGTGAATACGTTGATTTTTGTCTGGTTTTTACCACTTCATATGAACAATATGCTTTAGATGCTTTTCGGTTTTCGGCTATTGATTACTTATTGAAGCCTATCGATAGGGAGGATTTTCTAGTGGCATTTCAAAAGGCCACAGATAAAATGCATCAAAAGCAGCTTAAAGAAAGGGTAGATGTGCTAATGGGACATATTTCCCAGCTACCCAATTCAAAGAAAATCAGTTTACCTACCAAAGATGGCTTTGAATTTCTGTCAATTCAGGACATTTTAAGATGTGAGGCTGCTATTAATTATACCCACGTGTTTTCCAAGGATGGGAAAAAATATACTGTTTCTAAAACACTGAAGTACTTTGAGGGGCTGTTGTTAGATTTTGGGTTTTTCAGAATCCATAATTCCCATCTTATTAATTTGAATTTCATCAAAGTTTATTCAAAATCAGGGTATGTAACCTTATCCAATGGATTGAAATTGGAAATTTCTGTTCGTAGGAAAGATGCCTTTGTCAAAGCCTGTGAATCATTTTTGAAATCCTGAACGGTAGATTCTACTAGGGAAATTGATTTTTTTTGATTTTAGGTGCGCCTATGCTGTTGCTCGTTTGTACCCTTTCCTTGCAGGTAGTGCAGGGCTCAAGATTTTAAGGTTTTTAAAAAAAACCAAACCAATACACAATAACTAGGAAGAATGAAGTGAAAAAACCAATCAAACAGCCCTTTTCAACTATCTGTAAAAGAGGTACTGCGAAATGCCATAGGAAAGAAGGGAAACAATTTAGCCTTAGGATGTTATTTTCAAACAAGTCAGCTCTCATGAGCGAG
Organism: Algoriphagus winogradskyi; assembly: GCF_900182815.1. GTDB lineage: Bacteria > Bacteroidota > Bacteroidia > Cytophagales > Cyclobacteriaceae > Algoriphagus > Algoriphagus winogradskyi. The sequence continues at coordinate 197,264 of NZ_FXUA01000004.1, forward strand.
AAAAAAGGGAGGAGCAAAGGGGTGTCTGCAACTGCAATATCGCTTTCAGATCCATGTAGACTCCCAAAGTGATTACCGAAGATCTATTACCTAATTTAGATTTGTAACTCCAAGTAAATCTGCCTTTTTCAGAGAGTTTAAGGTTTCTTCAATAGATGAATTGCATAGAGTAGGAGTGTACAGAAGTACTTACTTATGGGCTTTCTATACTTTACCGTGTATATTTTTAAGACAAGTAGTATATTGAATGATCATTATAAAGGAATTTAAAATCTAGAAAATGAAAGAAGTAAAAGACTTTATAAATGTTCCTGCAGGTTCTGATGAATTAGCCACGTGGAATTACAATCCAGTCACTAATAGTTTTTTTGCCAATGAGAGGCTTAAAACCTGGTTTGGGTTAGAAGCCAAAGATGAGTTTGATCTCGAGATGGCAATTAATGCTATCGTACCTGAGGATAGAGAACGTGTAAAAGTTGCAATTCAGAGTGCTTTAACCATCGAGTCTAGGGGCGAGTACGATATTGAATATACCATTGTAAATCCTATGACGGGTGTAAAAAGAAAGGTGCATGCAATAGGGAATGTTTGGTATTCCGATCACGAATGTAGTAAGTGGCTAAACGGGACTTTGGAAGATATTTCTCAATAAAATTTTCTTTAGTTGATAGATACATTTCGAAAACTTCCATGTCAAAACAAGTTGAATGCTAATGGAATGAATGCACCATTTTGAGAAGAATTTTCCCTTTAAAACTTAATCCTAAAATCAATTAAGAAACGATTAGTGGCCTTAATATTTATTTAAACACCTATTAGTCTTTCTGCATTAAAATGGCGGGTTATTTGGTTTCCTGATATTGGAATTAACCTTTTAGCCATGACCCGTTTTATTCAATTAAAAAGTAACTGTACACTAGCGCTGGAGCGATGCATTCGAAATTGTCATCAACTAGTATCTGAGCATAGGAACTCCCCTGGTATGGAAAAATGCATTGAAAAGGCGAAAGAATGCATCGATATCTGTGTGGAATGTCTAGATGCTTGTGAGTCAGCTAAGCTCGATAGAGGTCGCGTAATGAATCAGACCTATCAAACCTGTGAAATTTGTCTTAATGAATTCAAACAGCATGAACTAGTGGAATTTCAAGAGTGCGCAAACGCCTGTTTGATCTGCATGGAAGAATTGGAGTATATTTTAGCATAACCTTTTTGTGAAAATCCCAGATAAGTTTGGGTGGAGAGGTTAAAATAAGATTCAAAGCAGGGTAGAGATGATTCGTTTTCGAAAAGCAGGTAATCCTTGAAATTTAGAGGCGGAAATGCAAAGAACTATTCTCTAGATTTCCTGTTCGTCCCAAACTGATTTTTCTTAATCATGTAACGCAGTGTTATGCGCTTAATACTTTAATGATTATCCGTTATGATTCCAGTCACATTAGAATCTTTGCTTTTCTGGCTGGATGACCGATGACCGAAGCCTCCCGCACTTGCGGGAGAACCTGAAGCGGCCTCGATTCTTAAGTTTAACCTACCCTTTTTTGCTTTTGACTCCATACTGGCACAAAAGCGGATAAAAGTATAATATTAATTTACCAGCAGGGGAGATCTGGTTTTTTTGCATTCATACGATATTTCTTAAGCCAACAATTCAATTCCTTCTGAATTACCCTGCATACCAGCGTGATCCACAGCCATCAGGCCTTTATGATCCATCATCATCTTATCAGCTCCATTTGCTAACAAAAGTTTCACGATCTCATTTTTTCCAAACATACTCGCAAACATTAGGGCTGTACCTCCATTACCGTGCGTGGCATTTATATCTGCATGGTATTTCAGTAATAGCTGGGCAATTTCAGCATAGCCTTTAAATGACACTCCCATTAAGGGAGTGTTGCCACTTTTGTCCTGTACATTTACATCTGCACCATTTTCCAACAGGAATTCGGTTGCTTTAATCTGGTTGTTGTATGTTGCAATGGTTAAGGCGCTAAAACCTTTTTCATCTTTATAGTTTACGTCCGCTCCATTTTCCAGAAGAGCTTTTATCTTTTCTGTGTCGCCTATTCTAGCTGCGTCGATTAATTCTTTCATAGTCTTAGTTAAAAAATGGGAAACAAATTAATGTTTCCCATGGTGGTTTTTAAGCTGGTATTTTTCCTTCTTTTTCTCTTTCAAAGAACCTGTGATTTCCAACTGCTTTGATGAAATTTTCGGAAAAATTCTTATCTGAAATACTTCCTAGCAGTAAGCCATTATCTATCTGTTTCTCCAAATTTTTATTTAGGTACTTGGCTATATATGTGATTTTAACAAGTTCGCTCGCCTCATCATCAGCTGCAATAGCTTTGCAGTGCAGAAAAGCTTCGTCCAAGAAGTGAATGACTTTCGGAGTCTGCTTTAATGTGTTAATGCTTTTTTCTCCTGAAGGAACATAAATAGCATCTACCAATACCGATGAAAATGTCAAAATACTGTGATCCACTTTTACCTCATTTCCTGAGCTGTCTTTGATAAATCCTGACCTAGGGGCAATTATTTTAACTACTGCACCTTCTGATTCCAATGCATCTTTCATGATAGAAAGAGATTTGGAATCAACGCCATCTGCTGCCAAAAATGCAATCTGACGGGTTTTTATTGATCCTTTGATCGTATTTACCATACTCAGTGCAGGCGATTCTTTAAGCGTTGGGGTTACCTTAACCGGTTGATAATCCTGAGGATTTGCATCAGCTCCAAATTGATGGTTGATAGGTTCTTCAGGCTTTTTCACCGCCAATCCTAATCCATCAGCCACTTTTTTGGCCAATGCCCCATCTACCTTAGATAGCAAATTCACTACACGCTGACGAATTTCAGGCATATCGACTTTTCCCAATTCAAAACAGAAAGCCTCTACTACATGACTTTGTTCTGGTTCTGACAAACTATTATAGAATAGCTTAGGTTGGCTGAAAAAGTCCATAAAGCTTTTACTTCTTGCCCTTACCTTATTTGCGTCCACTCTTTCTTGATAGCTCGCAAATCCGCCTTCACTTACTTTAGCCTGTCTCGGGTCACCCTGGGATATAGAGTTAGGGTGATAGCTGGTTTTGCCGGTATTTATCTCCATTCGAGCAATGCCATCCCGCTGATTGTTGTGAATAGGAGTTATAGGCCTATTAATTGGGATTTCATGGAAGTTTGGTCCTCCCAGACGACTTAGCTGGGTGTCAGTGTACGAAAATAATCTTCCTTGTAACAACGGGTCATTGGTGAAATCTATTCCCGGTACTAAATGGCCTGGGTGGAAAGCAATCTGTTCGGTTTCAGCAAAGAAGTTCTGAGGGTTACGGTTAAGCGTCATTTTACCTACCTTTTGAACAGGTACAATTTCCTCGGGGATCAATTTGGTAGGATCGAGAAGATCAAAATCAAAGTTATGTTCATCTTCTTCGGGAACAATCTGAACTCCCAATTCCCATTCCGGGAAGGCTCCGCTTTCTATGGCCTCAAACAAATCACGTCTGTGAAAATCCGGATCTTGACCGTTTATTTTCAAAGCTTCGTCCCAGACTACTGAATGTGTGCCTAATAAGGGTTTCCAATGGAATTTTACAAAGTGTGATTTACCTTCCTCATTGATCAGTCGGAAGGTATGAATTCCAAAGCCTTCCATCATTCTTAGGCTCCGAGGAATTGCCCGGTCGCTCATTAGCCACATGATATTGTGCATGGTTTCCGGTGACAGGGATACAAAGTCCCAAAAAGTATTGTGAGCTGAAGCTGCTTGAGGAATTTCGTTATGTGGTTCTGGCTTTACTGCATGGATAAGGTCAGGAAATTTAATAGCATCCTGAATGAAAAACACAGGCATGTTGTTACCTACCAAATCGTAATTACCTTCTTCGGTGTAAAATTTAACAGCAAATCCTCTCACATCCCGGGGAACATCTGCTGATCCGCGAAACCCTGCTACAGTGGAAAATCGAGTGAAAAGTGGGGTCTCCCGAGAAGGATCTGTAAGAAATGCCGCTTTGGTATATTTTTTTAAGGAGTCGTCATACACCTTGAACACCCCATGTGCTCCAGATCCTCTTGCATGTACAATCCGTTCGGGAATTCGTTCATGATCGAAGTGGGTGATCTTCTCTCGTAGGATGAAGTCTTCTAGAAGAGTGGCTCCTCTTTCACCTGCTTTTAGAGAGTTCGTATCATCATTAATTTTAAGACCTTGATTGGTGGTCATGGCATGTCCTCGACCGTTCTCAGTATTCTGATTGAGGTCATCAGTTTTGGAGTTACCTTTTTGTGGTTCCTGTTTCTTGGTCATTATTATTGGAGTTAGTTAGTATATGGTTAATGTTTTTGTAAATCAGCATTACCCTGTTGTTCTTATATCCAATTCCGTTTGCTGGATAGGGAATCACTAAACATCAAAGGTGAATGCACTGATATATATACTACCAAGAGCCATTCCCATCTTCCATATTCCTAGTGTTTGTATAATGCCCAAAATGCCATGAAGTAATTAAATTGGGCGTTAATGCACGTTAGAATCGCCATACACACTAATTTCAATCCATAAACACCGGTATACTTTAGTGTAAATCCGTTCACTTTTACGGTCTCAAAAAGTGATTCCCGGATAATTATTTTTACTCAATTAATAAAGCGAGATATATTTTCAACAAAATGGGGATTTTAGCTCCTCGGTAATTTCATATAATTTTTCTTGGAACTACCACCATTTTAAAGGAGTTAACAATTTATTTGTTTCTGATGATGGTTTCCGGAGGCTATCATCCGGATGGGTGAGCCTTGCGGGATTTTCGGTTTTGTAATGGGTTGAACACCGTTAAGAAAATGACTTAGCTCCCGAGGAACGAGAGGACAAGTCTAAAAATGCCAAGTGGGCATTTTGGACTTGGGCCAGGTTTTGGGAGGGAGTCATTTTTAGGTGAGAAACGCAGAACAAAATTCCGCTGTGTTGCTGTTTAAAATGAATAAAAAACGGTATCAGCGGAAAGAAAAGACCGAGGCTCAGGGCTTTTTGGTCACTTTTTGGCCGCCAAAAAGTGACAAAGATAAAACCTATATAAAATGGAGGAAGGTGTATGTGATGTTGATTCTTTCCAGAAAAATTATTCAATAATAAAACAGAAGCTATACTTTCTTCTGTAGATATTAGTTTAGTGGCCAACTTATCTTTCCATTAAATTCAGGGTAGAACCTTTTTCTATAGCCAATAGGAGATTTAAATAGTATAAATAGCATTGATACTAACCTATGCAACTCAACTAATCCCAAACTGACTACTATTAAAAAACAAGATTATCATGAGCATTCGGCTACTCTCTGTAAACCACAGGGTTACCTATAGCTTGTCTCTTTGGGACTTTTTCCTGATTCTAAATGATTTCGGTTCTCTGGGGGATTTTGGATACAGATTTAAATTTTGCGAAGTCAAAAAAAAAAAGAGAAGCAGGTTTCCCCACTTCTCCTTAATCAGACATTTGTCTTACATTATTTCTTAATCCCTGGATACAGATTACTCTCAGGTAAGTCAATAGGTAAATTCAATAAATACTTCACTACTGGTGCGACATCTACCAGTCCCATTTCCTGGATCTCTACATTTTCTCTGATACCTGCTCCCCAAGCGATAAAGCCAGTTTCAATCTCATCGAAATCAGGAAAATATCCATGGGTACCACCATTAGCTGGCTTTAAAATATTTCCACTTGTGGAACTCGAGAATGAAATGCCCTGAATGGGGGCCAAGGCCAGTACTGCATTAGGATCAGCACCGATTTTGTCCAGTTCCTCTCTGTCAACTACTCGGAATAGCTTTTTAATGTTAGCTGGTAGATTGGCTAGAATTTTCTCCACTTGCTTGGCAGATTCCTGATCATTTGGATCCTTTAGGTGTAGAAAAGCGGAAGCACCACTGGTATGGAATGCGGCTTTCCAATTGCCTCTGTCTTTGGAATCTTCCATCAAACCTGCTTCCACTAACCAGATGTTTGGGGAGATGGAGCTGTGGGTATTGACAAAGCCATGATCACCAGTGATAATGAAAGTGGTTTTATCTGCGATGCCAGCACGTTCGGCGGCTTCCATAATTTTGCCTATTGCCCGGTCTATGGCTGCAATGGACTTGTAAACCATAGTTCCATCTCTTCCTTCACTATGCTGAAAGTGATCTGCAGCGATTAGATGAATATTGGTCAAGTTTGGTTTGTAAGTCTCCAATACATAAGCTGCCATCTCCCCGGTTCTGTCTTCCCTGTTGAGGTAATCCCCATTGAAGGTTCTTTCATTCATCTTACCCAATACCTGAAGTTCCATTTCTGCCATAAGTCCTTTGGGAGTTTCCATATCCCGCATTGGCTCAATCCTTCCACCATTTTCCAGACTCCAGTATTCTGGAATATTGTAATCTATAGGAGCATTGACGGAAACAGGCCAAAGGAAACTGGCACTTTTCATTCCAGCTTCCCTGACAGCATCCCAGAGTGTTGGAACTTGAATCAATTCGGATTCCCAATACCACTTGCCTGTTTGTCCTTCAGGTTCAAACGGAGCATTATAATAAATACCATGCTTGGCAGGAGGAAAACCTGTGATGACTGTGGTATGGGAGGGATAGGTCACCGATGGAAATACACCAGTCACGCCGAGTGATCTTGCCCCTTCCTTAGCCATAGTCTGAAGGTTTGGAGCTGGCCATTTTTCTTCAAGGTAGAAGTTTGGCCGGAATCCGTCTATGGAAATAAGAATTACATGCTCCGATGGTTTTGCTTGAGCTGTAGCTAGGGAAATGTTTGTTAAAAAAGCGAAGACGAAAAGGAGGAATGATTTCCTAATAAAATATGATTGCATAATTGTATTTAAGAATTGAAAAAGCCCACTGCTCTATTGTGAGGCAGTGGACTAATTGGTGGTTTTAGAAAAAGATTCTTCCTGAGATTTGTAATTGATAAGGTGTGCCTCCCGGAGTAGTAACACCTACATTAGAGTTAACTTGGTATTCATAGGCCATTTTCTCCGGATCAAAATTCCTGATGGTCAATAAGTTTTGATTACCCAGTGTTTTCGAAGTTCCCCATTCTTTGTTAAGCAGGTTCGCTACGTTGAAGATGTCCAGTCCAAGTTCAAAACCTGATTTCTTAGCTGCAGTAAAGAATATTTTCTTGGTAGCACGTAGATCCCAGTTCCCAAAGTATCCATTTACCCCACCGTTTCTAACTGCTACATTTCCAAGACTTTCCCGGATATAATCCTTAGCTAGGTTGTCAGGGTTTTGCAGTACATTATTCATAGCTTCCGCCATAGTCTCCGAGATCCCTGGGGCAGAGGGGTCAAATACAAAAGCCAGGTCATTAGAGTTGACAAAGTCACCATTTACGTTTCCGTTCACCCGTAGTGAATAGCGTGTTCCACCAATTCCTGAATATCGAACGCCCACTGTAAATCCTTTGAAAGTAGGAAGGGTGCCATATACCACCACCTTGCTTCTGTATTGTCCGTTGGAGTAGTTCATCATGGATAAATCTCTAGGATCATCCACAACCATCTGGCTTAAGGTTGCACTGTTGGCCACATTGCCATTGTAGGAGGTATTATCCTTACTGTCATTCCAGGTATAACTGGCAGTAATCTGCCCATCCTTAAAATAGCGGTAGGTTCCATCGATTACCATGGTATAGGTATTGTTTTTCCCCTCGCTGTTCAATTCCAGCACTCGACCTATTTGATCTGTTTTTCTGCCTTTGGTCCAATCCGCATTTCCATTGGAAGTACTGATAGATTCTGCCGGAACATATACACCTCGATTATCCTCTTCAGAAAGTCTGAAATAAGGCTGATCTACCATATTTCTGTCCACATACATGTAGTTGTTTCTCGCGATGGAGGCTATAAAGTTCACTCCCAATCTCAATCGATTATTGAAAACCCTATTGTACATCACATTGCCCTTATACACAGTAGGTACTTTCAGATCCTCACTGTTCATATTGATGGTGGTCACAGGGGTGATGCCTGGCTGATTCAATAAGTCAACACCAGGTGCAGTGCTCGGATCATTTCTGTATGATTCAAAATTCGGAGTTGGCACATTCTCTCCTGTGATATCCACAGCAAAAATCTTTGTTCCGTCAAACTGTAGGTTGTTGACATCTGAGTAGTTATTCAGCGCCGAACCGAAAATACCGCCTCCAATTCTTAGGATATCCTGTTGCTTCTCGTTGATGTCCCAGGTAAACTGGAATCTTGGCTGGATCTGAAAACCACCTGTTTTCACATCGGTTCTCAATCCCAATTCATCAAAGACAGTCTGGTTAAACGTTGGGCTATTTTTATAGGTAGTATAGTCTCCGCGAAGACCGAGGATCAGGTTCATTCCTCTTCCAAGATCAGTATCAGCCTGTGCATAAATCCCGCCTCCAAAAATACTTTGCTCTACTGTAGGATCTTCTGTTGCTACTTCTCTTGCATAACGGTATGGTTTTAAGTCATCGAAATTATCAAGTCCGGTGAAATAGAACCTCCCGTTAAACTCACTCGTTGCAAGTGAAGTGAGGTCATTTAAGAGCAAGTCCATTCCAAAGGTGTAATTGGTTTTTCCCTTGTTATAGTAGAGGTTGTTCACAAATTGATAAACATTTGACTCAAATCGCTCAGGGAGATAACGCTGACCACCTAGCTGAATCGTCGTATTCACATCACTTCCATCCACTACAGATTCTACCCGCTGTACGATTGCTCTTGGGATATTTGAACTTGGCAATTGGGCATTAGGTCTGCCATCATCAAGCGTATATAAGTACTGAAGTTTTAATTCATTCGTGAGATTATTGTTAATTTCTGTCCGTAGAGAGGCCATCAAACTATTAGCTGTGGAAAGGTGATCTCCATAAACTTCATATAGGTTGATCGAACTGTTATCAGATACACCCTGACTGTTTAAGTCACGCGAGAAGTTATTTCTGATGGTCAATAAATTGGATTTATTGATCTGATAGTCAATCCTTGCAAAAGCAGTGTGGGAATATCTTTTTTTACTGAAACTCCCTGTCTGTGGAGAGTCCGCAAGGCCATATTTGTCCCTACCTATCTGTAGGTATCTGTCCAGAGATTCCTGGGATAGGTTATATCTGTTCTCGTCCTCAGGAGTTCTGATGTCAGCGATGTAAAGAGGTCTAGCATCCCGCTGCCCATCATAGGCAATAAAATAATGTAGTTTGTCTTTGATGATGGCTCCGCCTAGCGTCAAACCATATTGTTGGATGGAGAATTCATCCTCTCTTTTATTTCCTCTGGTGTCGTATTTACTGGCCAGCCAATCTGCACGGTTGAATAAAAACGCTGATCCATGAAGCTCATTTGTTCCTGTTTTGGTCACAGCACTTATTATCCCGCCACCGCTTCTTCCATTGGTTACATCATAGTCGTTGGTCACTACTTCAAACTCCCGGATTGCTTCCATAGAGATGGAAAATGGACCTCTGTTGGTTGATCCACTTGATAATGGACTTTTGTTGGTCATCCCATCAATGGTGTAATTGGTCGAGGAGTACAATTGACCAAGCAAATTGCTGCCGTTTGAAACTGGGGATAAGTCTACCAGGGAATTGAAATTTCTTCCGTTTACAGGTAAAGTGGACATATCTCTGGCGGTCACTGCAGTGGAACTTCCAAATCTGTCAATGCTATTGCTCAATGAGTTGGCAGTTACGCTGACTTCGCTTAGGTTTTGGGTTGATTCACTTAAGGAAATATCCAACTTGATACGTTCTCCTTGATTGAAAGAATAGCCGGTAAAAACCTTTGTGCCATAACCTAGGTAGGTGCAGGTAACAGAATAATCGGTTCCAAGTGGAAGTTGATTCACCGTGTAAGATCCTGTGAGATTGGTGATCGCCGATGCGGTAAATCCGGTCATCTCATTTTTGATTAACAGGGCAGCTCCAATCAGAGGTTCGCCCTCTGCATCTGTAACTATGCCAGAAATCGAGGCATTGGTAGCCTGGGAATAAGTCTGAATCCTGATTCCAAGGAATAGGAATAGCAATAGTATTCCTGTAAATAAGTGGGTAGAATTTTTTGAACTCATAGTCGTTGGATAATGGTTTAATTTTATCCAAAACTAGATTTCAGCAGTATCTTGAAATGTTAAAAATTAACATTGGAAATAGAGGTAACAGAATGATAATAGCGCAGATAAAAATCTAACAATAAGTTCATTTGGTTTCTAAAATTAGGGCCTTAGGATCCTGATTATATGAAAGCTTTTTCAGCTATCTCCTTGCGGGTTCACGTAATTTTACTTTGGAAGAATTTGCCACAGTTTGTCTAGTCACTCCGATTAAATCTCCCAAATCTTTTTGTGTTAACAATTCATTTAGATTAAAAGACTTCCCATTGGCATCCTGAACTGTCAAATCAAAATATGTACTTAAAAACATGAGTTTTTCCTGGGCTTTTTTCTCATGAAGTTTCTTAAGCTTTTTCTCAGTACTGCACCAGCGTTTGACTAAATAGGAAATAAACCATTCGGAAACTTCAGGTGATTGAACCACCATTTTTTTGAAAAAATCCCGGTTATAGATTCGGATTCGTGTATCTACTAATGCCTTGGAGAATTCGAAAAATTGGTTGTTTAGGTATTTTAAATCCCCAAAAAAATCAGTTGAAAGTAAAACATCAAAGGTGAATTCTTCGCCGTCATCCGTATAGCTTCCGAGCTTTACTGCTCCATCCAGGATTTCAAAAATAAAGAGATGCTCGGAGGAAGGGTCATAGAGATATTCATTCTTTTTGACAGTGATCTCTTTTATTTTGCCAAAGGACTCAGAGCTGTGGTTATTGGAGATAAAGTTGAAGAAATCAAAGCCTAAGTGAGTTTCATTAAGAGGGCGTACGGGAATTGACATTTTTTATAGAATTGCTTCATTGAAATTACTGATTTGAAAAGTGTTGGAGGTTAATTTTCAATGAAGGAATTCTTATGTTTTTAGCACTGACGGTCTGCTCAGGACATAGCCACATACCTATTCCATTGGATTCAATTTAGGGAGAGGTTAAAGCCCACGCTAATTCAGGATTGAATTTCTTTTAGGAATGAGCTAAAGACGCATTTTTAATCATTTGCATAAAATTTAGATCTCAATTGTATTTACTCCTGATTTAGCTGGAGGTTGTTAATTTCTAAGCCAACTCCCTTAAATCCACCGGAACAACCCTAGAAACGCCCGCTTCGATCATGGTAATACCGTAAATTATATCCGTGCTAGCCATGGTGCGTTTGTTATGTGTCACGATGATAAACTGGGACTCGGCGCTGAACTTCTGAATGATCTGATTGAACTTATCAATATTGGCGTCATCAAGCGGGGCATCTACTTCATCAAAAATACAGAAAGGCGCTGGCTTCAGCAGATAAATAGAAAAGAGTAGGGAAGTGGCAGTTAAGGTCTTTTCCCCTCCGGATAGCTGATTGATACTTAATGGACGCTTGCCCTTTGGCTTGGCCAAAATCTCAATCGCAGATTCCAGGGGATTACTAGGATCTACCAAAGTCAGATCACAATCATCCTGCTCGGTGAACAGCGAGCGGAATACCTTCACGAAGTTCTCCTTGATCTTGGCAAAGGCATCCAAAAATGTATCCTTGGCCACCTGATCGATTTCTTGAATCGTAGTCAAGAGGGATTGCTTGGCTTTGATCAAATCTTCTTTCTGTGTGATAATAAAATCATAACGAACCTTAATTTCATCGTAGGCTTCCATGGCCATGGGATTGATAGGTCCGATTTTGTCCAGTTTCTCTTTTTGCTTGCTAACTAACTCGCGTAATTTATCCTCTGCAAACTCCCTGAATTCTTCGTCTATTTCTGGATTTTCCTCCATTAACTCGTCCAGATCCAGCTCAAATTCCACGCTGAGCCTTTCCTTCATACCAGCCATTTTAAGTTTGATTTCATTCACTGCATTTTCCAGTTCGTGAATCAGCTGATCGTAGCTTTCCTTGGATTTTTGTATGCTTCGGATCTTTTGGTCAGTCTCATCGATCTGCCCTCGGGAAGCATAATAGTCCTTCTCTGCTTCCTGAACGCCTTTTTCTATGCCTTCTTTTTCTGAATACAATTCTATTAGTTCGTCATCCTTTATCTCGTTATTGTCCAACAGGGATTTCACTTCCGTGTCAAGCGTGGAAAGTTCGGATTGGGATTTCCCAATTCTCTCCTTGGAGCCCTCGTAGGCAGACTGCTTGAACTCTATTTCCTGATCCAAACTAGTGACCCGGTTGAGATGCTGGTGATAAAGGATATTTTCAGCATTGAATGCCTGGGATTTTTCAGAAAGCAAAGTAGATTCCTTTTCGTAGCTTTCATTCAGTTCTTCGAGCTCATCATGCATAGCCTCAAACTCCGCTCGCTCATCAAAAAGCTGTGGCTGAATCTCCGTCAAGCTTTCTTCTATAGAGGCTATTCTATCCAGAATATCTTCCCGCTTATTGGCATTAGAACTAAGCAGCTCAGCTAGTTGCTCCTTTTTAGTGCGCACAGACACGAAGTCTTGGTTGATGGCATTGATTTTATTCTGCCATTCTTCCAACGTCTTTTTATAACTGATTTCTTTTAGCTTCATCAGTTCAGACAGCTTATTATCAAGGTTGTTTCTAGTGCTGCTGACCTTCTTGTTAAGCTCTTTGATTTCCTTGTCCAGTTTCTCCAGGTTCTTGGCTCTACCTATTCTTTTTCCTTCGAAAAGCCCCACAGAACCACCTGATATACTGAATTTTCGTTTGGTGTACTTACCGTTTTCTGAAATAAATACAGCCTCTGTATCCTGAGGAAAATCCCTATGTTCCCCTTGTACTATATAGACATTGTCCAGAATGAAGTTGATCAAACGGGAATACTTGACATCAAATTCTATGATTTCGGTAGCCGCTGTAGCATTTGCGAAAAGCTTGTTTTGGCTCGGCTTAAAACGCTCAAAATGCTCCAAAACAAAGAAATTGGCTTTGCCTCGAGCGGAATCTGACAGAAGCTGTATTGCAGCAATCGCCTGAGCTTCAGTATCAACCACATAATAATTCATGTAGCTGTCCAGGTAATTCTCAATCGTTACCCTATACTTTTCCGAGGTGGTCAGTAGATCGGAGAGGAGCGGTACATCCTTGCCCCAACTTGGGTTTTTCTTCAGGAACTTGATTGCTTCCGGGAAACCTTCCAAGTTCTCCACCAAAGACTTGGTGAGGTTGAATTCGTTAGTTTTAGAGTCAAGCTTTCTGGAGGATTGGGTGAGTTCCTCACGGATCATTTCGATCACCCGATTCGTTTCCTCAATCTTTTGGTCCAAATCTTCCTGCTTAGCTTTTAGCTCCCCATAGCCCTTAGTGGACTCATCGAGCTCGGCCTTCAGGGTGATCAGTTTCTCCTCAAAATCTACCAGATTGGCTTCCTGGGAGGAATCATCTGATGAAGTCCGCTCCAGTTCTTGCTTTAGAGTAGAAAGCTGAATCTGCTTAATCTCTATGTCCTTACTAAGCTGATAGACCTTCTCCTTGAGTGTTTCAAAGTTCTGATTGATTGTCTTCTGAGCTAGCTGCTTTTCAGCTTGAATGAGTTTTTGACTTTCATATGCTTCACGGAGTTCGGACACAATCATTTCCTTCTCTTCCAACATCTTCTCTGCAGATTCCTTTTCCTGCTGTAGGGAGCGAATACTGAAGCCAGCGCGATCGTTTGACTTCCGGTCAGTGTCTATTTGCTCACGTAATTTCTGAGATCTATCTTCTAAAAAGCGAAGACGTTCATTCTTTATTTTTTTCTCCGATTCAAATGTTCGAATCTTATTTACATGCTCATTAAGTGCCTTTTGACGGCTAGCAAGCAGTTTTTCCTTAAGGATTAATTCAGACTTCAACTGACTGAGAAGGGCTTCCTGATCAGCTACCTGAGTTTGAAGTTGGAGTTTTTTGTCTCCTTCTTCCTGAATTTTCTGGCTGGCTTCGATCAGGGATTTACTTTGTTTCTCTATGCTTTTTTTGGCCAGATTGATACTTGCTAGCCGATAATCCTTCTTTATTTCGAAATACTTGCTAGCCTGCTTAGCCTGCTTTTCCAAGCTTTTCAGGTTCTTCTCTATTTCAAAAAGCACATCTTCTACACGGTCTAAATCATCATCTGTGTCCTGTAGCTTGCGCAAGGTTTCTTTCTTTCTGTTTTTGAATTTAGAGATACCGGCAGCCTCCTCAAACAAATCCCTACGTGAGTTATTCTTGTCATTTAGGAGTTCATCGATCATTTTCAGCTCGATGATGGCATAGGAATTCGAATTGATTCCTGTATCCATGAAGAGATTTGTGATGTCCTTCAGGCGGCATGTGACCCCATTGATTTGGTATTCACTATCCCCGGATCTGTAGTAGCGACGGGTAATGGTGACATAGGTGTACTCGGTAGGCAGTAGGTTTTTGGTGTTTTCAAAAGTCAGGGAAACTTCTGCAAGGTTGGAAGCTTTGCGGTTTTTCGTCCCGTTGAAGATCACATTCTCCATCTTGTCGGAGCGGAGCATACGGGTTTTTTGCTCGCCGAGCACCCAGCGGATTGCATCGACCACGTTGGATTTTCCGCAGCCATTTGGCCCTACTACACCGGTGATTCCCTTGTCGAAGTTAATCACCATTTTATCCCCAAAACTCTTAAACCCTTTGATCTCCAGCTTACTGAGCAGCATCCTTTTGAAATTGTCTTAAATAATCAAACAAAATAAGATCATTTGCGCCATTGTCCAAGGATTTCAGTGTTCTGTTTTTTGTTGGTAGTGGTGAAGGAATTTATAATTAGTGAATTGTAGATAGTTGTTTGTTAATAGACGCAGTGATCAGAGTACAGTCTCAGTGCTTGGAATCAAGTAGGCCTTTATGATCTATAAATAGAATTATTATACTTGAGATCGCCCGGAATGACATAATGCTATGATAAATGTTTATTCTTTAACCGCAGGGACGCTGAGTACGGAAAGGAGGGTCGCTAAGATTATTTTTTTAAGCTAATGACTGAAAATGAGATGTCATCAATCATAATAGGAGCGGCAATAGATGTGCATAAGCATTTAGGCCCAGGGCTATTGGAAAGCAGTTATGAAATTTGTCTAGCATATGAACTTAAACAGCGAGGTTTAGAAGTTAGAACCCAAGTTGCTCTACCTGTTATTTACAAAGAAGTGAATTTTAGAAGCTGGTTAACGTATTGATTTACTTGTAGAAAACAAGGTGATTGTAGAGATTAGAAAGTGGTTGAAGAATTTTCAGATATACATCTAGCCCAGATTCTAACTTACTTAAAGCTTTCTGACCGTAGATTTGGATTATTGTTGAATTTTAATGTATTCAAAATGGTCGATGGCCTTAAACGAGTGGTCAATAATTTATAAATCAAATGGTTTTAGATTTTGCGACCCTACTTTGTGACCTTGGTGTCTCCGCGGTTAAAAAGAAATTTGAATATGCAACCGCCGCCATTGTTCATCTCACTAACCGAACCTTACCATTTGCAAATTTTCAATTCCCAAAATCAATAGGCAATTATCAAGTTGTGAAGAATTGATTTACGGTCTGTGTGTAGTCTTCCGTGAACTCCACGGTTAAAAAACATGTATTACTTGCCGAAAACAATTAACTTACCCTCGTGGATTTAGGAAATATAGTTTATATCGTCGCAGTCTTGGCCTATTTTATCTATCAGGCTACCAAAGGCAAAAAGAAAAACCAGACTGGAGATCAGCCAGAAATGCCTGATGAGCCTCAGGAAAAGTCAGTTACTTTTGAGGATCTGATGAGGGAAATCCGAGATGCTCAAAAACCAAAAACTGTTGAGCCAGCTAAGCCTAGAATGCAACCTACCCCAGTTGCACAGCCCAAGGAAGTGGTTTATGAGCGAGCTGGAGATACTAGTTCCAGGCCTGAGTGGAGAGCAGATCCTGCTCCTGCGGTGAAGAGGTTTCCTACCCGGAAATTGGAGGATGATGACGATGAGATTGAATACTATCAAGGTGCATTTGAAAAGACTAAGTCAGATTTAACTAAGACTTCCAAGGGAATTCCAGAAATACCTTCCTTGAAAGAAGCGACGGTAGAATCTTCTAATTCAGGAAGAAATAGATATGCTCACCTGCTAAAGAACCCGCAAGGCATCAGAGATGCTGTGGTGCTTAAGGAGATCCTGGACAGAAAATATTTTTAGTAATTAATTTCAAACTTGAAATTGAAAATTTATTGAAGTCCTGTTTCTCTTGTGATTTTTCTATTGCAATTTTTTAAACCAAAAACATTCGCATCCACTCCTATGTTTTACTTCGTAATTACCAAAAAATGGAAATTATGGAGCAGGTCAAATCTAAAACAGGAACCTTAAGTCAGTCCCGCCGGGAATTTATTGAGCGTGCGGGTATAAGTGTAGTAATGTCTTCATTTGGACTTACCTTTTTTACTGGGTGCTCTGACTCTGAGGATCAAAACCCCACCAATCCAACTCCATCACCACCTACAAGCACCACTGGAATCACAATTACAGGTAGTACAATTACGATTGATTTAACTACTCAAACAGGACTTGCAGCGGCAGGTGGATGGTTATTGATTCTGAGTGCAAAGACCCTGGTGGTGAATGTGGGAGGAGCCTATATGGCAATGACCTCAGTTTGTACACATTCTGCCTGCGATCGTAATTGGACATTTACAAATAACAGGTTTACGTGTACCTGTCATGGCTCTCAGTTTGACACTTCTGGAAATGTGCTTCAAGGACCGGCAACTCAACCTTTGCAATCTTATGCAACAGCATTGAGTGGTACATCTTTGACAATTACCAAGTAATGAAACGTCTACTACTTTTCCTCTACTTTGTTAGCACTGTTGCACAATCTCAGACTTTTATCACGGAATCTGGATATGTGAACTTCCTTTCCAAAGCATCATTAAATGAATTTAACGGAGAGTCGGATCAATTGAAGGGTTTGATTGATCTCTCCCAGAATTTATTGGATTTCTATATAGATCTCAACACGCTGCAAACAGGAATAGGACTTCGGGATAAGCATATGCGGGATAATTACCTGGAAACGGATAAATACCCATTTGCAGAATTTACCGGAAATTTGAGCGTCATTCCCACATTGATTTCTGGTACAAAAACGCCGGTGACTGCCATTGGAAACTTTAAAATTCACGGGGTAGAACGGGAGATAGAAGTCCAAGGAACCTTAAGTAAGAATGCCGATGGTTATCTGGAATTGGAGGGAGGATTTGATGTGTTTTTATCAGATTATAACATTGAAATACCAAAACTGGTGTTCTACGAGCTTGCAGAAAAACAGGAAGTTACTTTCAACGCAGTATTCAAACCCAAAAAATAATGAATCGATTTATACTAGTGATTCTCATGGGGATAATGCCATTTTCTCTTTTTGCACAACTGGAGCGAACTTTGGCCAATCCGGATCAACCAGTGGAATTAATTTTCCATGCCCCGCGTCACATTAATTTATTGACAGTCGAGCCGTTAAGTAAGAAATCCATGCACTTTGCCATTATGCATACGTTTGGGACACTTGATGGCGGGATTCAAAACCTCTTTGGCTTGGATAATGGCGCCAATATTCAATTCAGTTTCGAATTTGCCCTAAGTGAAAAACTATCCGTGGCGGCATCTAGAAGTAGTAGAGATAAAGTTTACAATGTATTTGGACGTTATCACATTTTTCAGCAAACCCAAAGTGGGAGCAAGCCATTCTCGTTGAGTGTTGCTGGGGGCGGAGGCGTGAATACATCGAAATACGACTTTCTTCCTGAGCCAGCTCCGAATTTTAGCGAGCGGATGAGTTATTTTGGTCAAGTAATGTTAGCGCGAAAGTTTTCTCCGAAAATCAGTTTTCAATTGACTCCAATGATGGCCTATTTTACTAATCCTCGGCCGGTTTATCAGATTGAGGGTACCGAAAATTTGTATTTGGCACTTGGTTTTAGCGGTAAATGGAAAGTAACTGATCGCTCCTCACTAGCCTTGCAATTCATCCCCAATTTGAATACAGATCTGAGAAGTAATTTTGGAATTGGTTGGGATGTAGAAGCCGGTGGACATGTTTTTCAGATGTATTTCGTAACCTCACAGGCCCTTAATGAACAGTATCTTTTAGCCGGAGGAAACGGTACTATTGGTGATGAGTTTCGATTGGGCTTTAATGTGAACCGTATTTTTGCCACAGGGAAGAAGAAATAGCAGTTTGCAGATGCAGTAGTTGGACAGGAATGAATCAAACTTCTAGCTCTTCGTACTTCCCAGTTCCAACTTCCCACGTCTCACTTTAGTCTATACTCACTCACGTTGATATTCCCGGTTTTATAAGTATTCATAAGCTGATAGTTTTTGTCAAGCCATTCTGAAATCTTCTCAATATCTTTCTGTTCCTCAGGATAGGCATGCACATAATAATCGTATATCAATACTTTTATTTGCTTTGGGAATTGGCTAGGATTTCTTGGGAACTGGTACATAGGAATGAGTAATTCCTGAGCAATTGCATCCTCTGGAAGTAAGACTTGTTTACTGAATTCCAAAAAGCTATGGGTATATATAACCTGTTTTGAATCAGTGTATTGAGTTTCTGTTCTTAAGGTATTGATTAAATGTTCGTATTGCTTTAATTTCTGCTGATATGGAATAGCAATAATGGCAGGCGCAATTAGAATTACCCCCATAAAAATCGGGAAGATTTTCAAATTAGAAAACCAAACCCCTGCTGCTAATGCCAGATTGAAGAAAGCCATTTTTAAGTCCATTTGAATTAGGCTAATGCCAACCCCCAACAGCAACAGAGCAATTAAAAAAATCTTCCAATTTTGGGAGTTTTTCCACTCTTTCCAGCCCATAGCAATTAACATACTCAGTATGGGAACTAGGATAATCAAATGTCTTGGATTGAGGTAAATAGGATTGTAGAAATCCAGCGTAGAGGTCATAAACCAAAAGCCGATCAGCAAGCATAAAAAAGCCAGAGAAAACTCAACTATCGGTGTTTTTCTTGACCTCAAACCCAAAGCGATCCCAGGTATAGCGAATACCATCCAGGCCCAGTATGAACGCTCTACAAAAGTGATTATTGGAAGAATAGTAAGTCTTTTAACTATGGACCAAAATCCCTTGTCTGCATAGGTGAATTCGGAGATGTAATGACCGGCATTGATGGAAGTAACCCGGTGGAGTGGATCGCCAAATTTGATCCAAAAATAGCCCAAATATCCTACAGAAAGTAGGATTCCTGTTACTAGAATAGCGGTATAGAATGTTTTGTTTAGGTTCTGCTTTTTCCAATCTAAGTAAAATAATAGGATAGGAAATGGCCCTAAAAGAACAATGGTTTCCTTGGTAAGAAAACCCATAAATAATGCTGCTATAAGTACAAAGCCTGCAATTGCTGGATTGCTTTTCCGGTAAACTGCTGCTGCAGGAACCAGGCAAGTCCACAGTACTAATAAGCTATCTGGATAAACCTTGGTCAGAAAATGCAGGAAATAGACCTGTGTACAAAACCAGAGTACCAATACCCAGGCTGGAGTAGATTTTGGAAGGATTTTCAGCAATAAGAATAGAGTCAGCCCATAGCTTAAGAATGAGATTAAAGAGATCTTATGAGGATCAAAACCTAAAAAAAATCCAATTAATCCTGACGGAACATACGCTCCCCAACGACTGGAAAAGTGGTAATCATTGATCTCCATCGTGCCTTCCCAAAACTTTTGCCCAGCAAGTAAATAGTAGATATCATCGCTAAACGTAATGCCATCAAAACCAAAGAGCCAGTAAGCAAATAGGAAGAGAAGGCCAGCTAAAAATGGGGTTTTAAAAGTATTTCTGAATGTATGGTGCTCAGGTGATAGGTTCATAAGGGTTAGGTCAAAAATACCTAATTTCTAGTCTCTGCACTTATTAAAGCACATTTGTAATCTAATAATTTGTGCCAGAGGCACACAAATTTGGTAGGAATCGTATGTTGGAATAGTTGAGCTGCCGTAGGTATGACACATTTTGTCAATTTTTTTACTGACAATACACGTCAATAATGAAAATCCCTTTAGGCTTTTGCGTACTTTTAATATTCCAAATTCACAACTTATTATGAGCCAGGCCGGAAAGATCGAACAGCAAAAAATTCTTCGCGTTTTCAAATTGATTAACCTTTTGCAAAGCAATATCGGTAAACCTGTGCATAGACTTGCGGAACTGCTGGAAACGGATGAACGCACTATTTATCGGTATTTCAAGCTGCTAGAGGCGTTGGGATTTGAGGTTGTTAAAGAATTTAGCAAATACAAGATTCAGCAAAAAGCAGGTATGGATCAGACGCTGAATTATGGAACTTTCTCCCAAGAGGAAAGCCAGTGGCTCCGGTCTATGATAGAAAGCCAAGGTAAAGGCAATTTGCTGCATGACTCTATTATTAAAAAACTGGATGTTCGATCGGAAGTGAAGCAGGGCACTGATCAGTTGTTCAAAGCTAACCTGAGTAGATTAGTTGATGAAATTGGCCTCGGTATCCAGCAGAAAAAGCAAGTTTGGCTGAAGGATTACTATTCCTTGAGCTCCGATACTACCAGTGATCGCTTAGTGGAGCCAGTGGCATTCTCTTCAAATTATGAGACTATACATGCCTTCGAACCTGCAAGTAAAAGCATGAAGGTTTTTAAAATTGAGAGAATAGGGGAAGTAGTTTTAAGTCAGAGTCCTTGGAAATATGAATCCAAACATCAGCTTCCGGGTACTCAACTTTTTGGGTTTACGGGGAAGAGTAAGTTTCAGGTCAAATTAAAACTCAGTAAAAAAGCATACCAACTGATGATGGAAGAGCATCCTAATGCTCGCCCGTTTATGTCTATCAAAAATCGAAATCAATTCTATTTCCATGGTGAAGTACCTCAGCTTCCTGGATTAGGAAGGTTTATTTTGGGTTTACCGGGTGAAATAAAGGTGGAAGAAGGAGAGGAACTTACAACGTATTTGGCTGAGCAACTATCTAAGATGGTATTGTAAATAGCTGTTTTTTCTTGGTTGATTACGTCGTCACCAACCTTATCGAAATTGCTCTGTACAATATTTACCGGTTTTTCGAAATGTAGGAGATTTGAATATTGATGTAAATAAGGCTACTTGATCCATTGCAGATAATTGCATTTTTTTTTAACTTATTGATTATCAATTTTTAAAACCTAAAATTTTTATGAAGTATTTAAAAAACAATCAGATTTTTGGGCTGATTTTTATAGCCCTTTTTGTAGTCTCTTGTAGTACAGAAGAGCAGCCAACGGTCTCCCAAGCGGAGTTTGCAGTATCAGATTCTGAAGTAATCCCTTCCTCTGAAATCGATCATATCATTCTCAAATCCCTGCAAGAATCAGGTGATTTTATCTGGGGAAATGAATCCGATGAATTGATCTGGAGTGCTTTGATTCAAAGTGATTCTATTCTTAGCATAGGTTATCAGGCGAGTGGAAAGGAGCTGGTAAATGCTAGGATTGGGTTGGAATCCGTGGACAGCCCTGAGATGAAGGAAGCTGCCGGCAAAATCATAGGTATGATTTCGGGATTTTCTTCAAAAAAGTCGACCTCAAATATGAGAGAAACCGATGAGTTCGAAATTCATGAAGATCTACCTTACCTGGAGATGAAGGTTACCAGCCTTGAAGCACTTCAAAATCTAAGGAATATGTCTGAGGTAAGGTATTTCGAACCTAGAGGCTATGAGTTCGATTACAGCCTTTTAAACGCTAATCAATACGCCAGGCTAAGCAGTGATTCTGGATGTGAGAATGAGCCTCAAGCTATCTCAGGATCTGACTTTTCTATCATTTCTCCCGGAGCCAAGTCTTCCTGGAATTACGAACAGATGGGTATATCACAAGCCTGGAACCAAAGTACTGGCGCGGGAATTACTGTTGGTGTGATAGATACTGGGCTATCTCCAGATCAGCTATCTCTTAATGCTGGCTTCAATAGTGGGCAATCCGATGGTCGAACTGTACAGAGCTTTGGGACTTATAAAACCGGCTACTGGTGGTGGAAGAAGTATGATGGTCCTAATGATCAATGTGGGCACGGTACAGCAATGGCTGGTGTAGTCGCTTCACCTAGAAACACAGTAGGCAATGCGGTTGGTGTTGCTTATAATTCTAACCTGATCAGTGTACGAGGAACAAGTGATGTGATTTTCAATTCAGGAAATGAGAAAGACGGAGTCGCTGAGGCTTTGGTACTTTTAGGAAAAAGATCAGATGTGAAAATTATCAGCATGTCCATAGGTGATTTGTTCTCCAACTCCAAAGTGGCTGATGCAATTCGATATGCGCACAATAGAGGCAAATTAATTTTTGCTGCAGCGGGAACATCCACTACGTTTACGAATTGGGTTGGAGTGATTTTTCCAGCAACTATGACCGAAACTGTGGCGGTAACTGGTGTGAAAGAAGGAAATGGCTATCAACGATGTGATACTTGTCATTCAGGTTCTCAGGTGGAGTTCACGGTGATCATGGAACGTGCTGGAACCAATACTAAGCCTTTGACTACAGCTTTATACAGTAATGATCCATCTACAGTAGGAGGTTCTTCTGTCGCAACGGCCACCGCATCAGGAATCGCAGCTTTAGTGTGGGCGAAAAACCCGTCATGGACCAAAGATCAGGTATTAAATAAAATGAAAGCTACCTCAGATTTATACCCTTCCAAAAGCTCAGAGTTTGGCTATGGAAATCTGAATGCTCAGGCAGCAGTGAATTAGATGTTTCATAAACTAAAAACGGTCTTGGAGTTCAATCCAAGACCGTTTTTATGCCTTAACTGATATTGAATAATAATAAAATCAAAGGGGTATTTTGCACTTACCTTGTACGATTGTTAACAAGAATATTTCCAACTACAATCAGGACCAACATCCCAACTATAGTCACTAAAATGAATATGTTGCTTAAAGAGGGCTGATTTAACCAGATTGCAGCAAAGTGTGCTGTAATACTTATCATCCCCATAATTCCAAATACAATAGCAGTAAATGTAGGTAATCCATTGGCCTCGGCATTTTCTTTATCGCTATTGGATAAGCTATTGTAACCTGCCAATAGGCCAGGATAGAATTTTACTGCGACGGCAATCGCAATATATAATAAGCCAACATAGATACTTTCCATGATAATTATAGTAATAGTTTAAAAATACAATATGATTATCCGCAAAGATGCCAGTCACCTTAGATTCTTTACTTATTTAGTCGTTAGACCGATAAGCGATGCGGGCTCAATTCTTAATTTAAGATATCCTTTTTTGCTTTTGACTCCATACTGACACAAAAGAGGTTATACATCAAATACAAATGAATTATAACCAATTCTCTGTTTGGAAACAAGCAGTTTAGTTCAATTTTACAACTAGCTTTTGGGTAAAATTAGCTAAAACTAAAAAAGGGCATAGAAATCAATCTAAGCCCTTTTTAATGTCTTTAATCTGATGCCTAACTTCTCATTTCAAGCTCTTTGTCATCTTCTCCACTTTCTTGCTCAAGTCTAGAATTGCTTTAGAATAACGTGTATCCCATTCTTCCAGACGTTCTGTGGAATTGGTTTCTACTTCGTATTTGATGCCCGGCAAAATCCAGGAAGCATAACCTGAAAATGGATCTGTACTTACATAAAGCGATCTATACCAGCTTCCGAAATACATTCCCTTTGGATCGATCCAGCTTTTTTCTAGGGCGATCAACTCCTTGTTCAAGGTATGGATTTCCTTTTCTGAAAGTTGACCCGATGCCAATGCTGTATTCATTGCAGTTTGGTAAGAGGTAGAGCTAGCTTCTAGTTTTTCGATAGCTGCATCTACTTTGTCAAATGAATCAAAAGAGGGGTCCATTTCTTTTACAGATTTCACCGCATTGTCAAAATGCATTCTTAAATCCTGCGCATATCGAGGCACATCGTAAGGAATGATGGTAGCATTTGCCAGTCTCAAAGTCAGGACTCCAATCACAGAAGCAACTGTTCCACCCATTTTGAAGGTAGGGTCCACAAACTTGCTGTAGTAGTGGAAATTATCATAGTTGGAGTGATAGGCAGAAGTTCCGCCAGAACCACCGCTCATACTTGGTACTCCGGCATACATGTAGAATGCAATATGATCCGATCCGCCACCTAGATTACCTATTCTTGGTTCCTCATTTTTTCCTGCCCAGACCTCAAAAACTGTCTTGGAGGAATCAGGATAAGCCACTTCCTTAGTAGCTTCAATAATTAGATTTTTCAGGGTAGGAGCCGCAGAGATTCCAAAGTTTCTCCCCGAAACAGCCCCGTCAAAATTCATATAAATAACTGCCTTTGCCCCCAGCTCATCTTTAAATTGCTCCACCCATTCAGTAGAACCGATGACACCTTGTTCCTCAGCGTCCCAGTGCCCAATCAAAATCGATCTCTTAGGTCGCTCACCATTTTTGATTAATTCACCCAAAGCTTCCGCCAAAGTCAACATCATCGCAGTGCCTGAATTTGGGTCGGTGGCGCCAAAGCTCCAGGCATCGTAGTGAGAGCCAAGAATAATCCATTCGTCAGGATATTCGCTTCCTTCGAATTTACCTACAATATTATTTGCCCGGATATAATCCACCGGCTGCTCTACTTTTACACGAACTTTCAGGTCTGATCCTCCAGTTATCTTGTATTCAAAAGGTAATCCACCTTGCCATCCTTCTGGAACTGCAGATCCTTTCATTCTGCTCAAAATCTCCTTTGCGGCACCATAACCAACAGGGGAAACCGGAATCGTGTGGAAAGCCACATCTTTTGGATCCAGCCTTTTCACCTTTTTATCTCCGTCCAAAGGAAGGGCTGGCTCAAAAGGAGTCAATGGATCTCCGGTATAGTCTAAAGTCAACAATGAACCCCGCTGAATGGTGGTTTCATTATAAAACGGACCATCTGGATATACATCTCCTTTACCAAAACCTGAGTCTTTTGGGTCAGTGAAAATGATCAAAGCGGCAGCTCCATATTGCTCCGCAAATTTTGATTTGAATCCTCTGAAATTCCCTCCGTAACGAGCGATAACCACTTTTCCTTTCAGGTCAACACCCATTTCGGCCAGTTTTTCGAAGTCGGCTTTGACTCCATAATTAGCATAAACCACTTCAGCGGTCACATCTCCAGAACCTGAGTAGGCATTAAATCCCTTATAAAGCCTTGCGTCCGTAGAAAATGGATCACCTTCGATAGGACCCTCTTGCTGAGAAAGTGTGATTTTATCTGGGGTAATAATTTCCAAAAGTGACTCACCCGGATGATTTGGTAAATAGACGTCGTAAGGGTAGGAGGTGACGTCCATCCCCGCTTCACTCATCACCTTAGTCATGTAAGCTGCCACAGCTTCATTTTCTACTGTTCCTGCGATGTGTGGAGCTTTGGTCAATTCTTTTAAGTGAACTTTAAACCGATCAAAATTGACTGCTTTTAAATAATCCTGCTCTAAGGAGGTTTCTTTGCTTTTATCCTGCGGAAAAAAGCCTGTGACCTGCTGAGCATGGGTAGTATATCCTAAGGAAAGAGCGGCTGCAATTCCAAAAAAAGTTTTGTTTATAGACATGATTAGTTAGTTGTTAAAAGCTCTGAAACTGAAAGCACGTGTTCTGAAGGTACATTTACAATTCTTTTGGTTCTTAGGTATCTTCCTAGTTCATACTCATCGTAATTAGGGTTTTCTGGGTCAAAACTTGAGATTCTTACCAAGCCTCGGGAATGAATAAACTCTCCATTTCCTATCCACATGCCTACGTGAACTACGCGTTCCTTTTTCTCTGGAGTGCCTTTTACACCGAAAAAGAGTAGATCACCAACTTGAAGTTTATCCCAATTTTTATCCGCATCGACTAGTTCACCTTCGTTGATTTGCTGGGAGGCATCACGGGGAATAATCTGTCCATTCAGGTAATAAATTGTTTTGGTAAAACCACTGCAGTCCACACCTTTGATAGATGTGCCACCCCAGAGGTAAGGAGTTCCCATCATTTGCTTTGCTGTTGTAATTAACGCCTCCGGCGAGGTATTTCTCGATGCAATCCAGCTTTCCCAGTCCTGAGCGTCTGACGCAGAGATCCAGCCCTGGCGACCATCGGGAAGGTTAACTTTCAACTGATCTTTGGTTTCTTCCGATATTGTCAGAATATCACCGGCAACAAGGTCGGATACCATTTCCGATTGATCTTCAGTTTTCCAGACATAGCCAATCAAAGACGTGAAAACAACTTTCGGCTCTCTAAACCAACGCTCTAATTCTTCCTCAGTCATTAAATGAATCCCGGCTCTATCTACCCAAGAAAGGTAGCCATCTGGTGTTTGTACAAGAAACCAGCCGTCATCCTCTTTAAGTACATTGAGAGGTGTACCCATCAAAGCTTGTGTCGCGAGCTCAGCCGAATGTTTTGGATTGCTTCGGATGTTGGCCACAGAGATAGTGACTAAAGCTTTGATCTTGTCACCCAAGGTAGCTTCAGGTAATATTGAAACCGCTTCAGTAAAACTAAGCTGCTTAGCATTGAGTTCTTCAATCAAGGCCTTTAAGGCCTCAGGTTGGTCAGTTTCACCTTTAAGAGAATCATTTTCAAAAGTCAAGTCCCAAAGCGCCACGCGTTTATCCGGTGCTACTTCAGCTCTTTTAGCTTCTATAAGAGAATTTACTTCTTCGTTATCAGTCTTGCTTTCGCAGGAAATTAGGATAGTAAATAGGGATACTAAAATTGGGATATATTTTATTTTCATAACAAGGGCAAAATAAAAGAAAACCACAAGTAAAGCCCAATTTTTGAACCCTACTTGTGGTTATTTAATGAATTAGAACAGAAGATTAATTCATCTTCAATCCGGGAGAACGATCTAGGAACTCTTGGTAAAGTCTGATCTGACGGTTTGAAAGTGGCATTCTGTATCCATCGATAAACACGTGCATGATATTGGTTTTGGTCTCGAAAGGATCACCATCAGCCACGATCAAGTTAGCTACTTTACCAGTTTCTACAGAACCATACTGATCTGCTAAGCCGAATATCTCAGCAGGATTGATGGTGACAGCTTTCCAAGCTTCTTCTTTGCCCATGCCATAAGCAGCAGCAAAAGCAGCGAAGAAAGGTAGGTTTCTTACATTCTCCTGTCCGTTTGTTCTGATGGCTACTTTCACACCAGCTTTAGCCATTTTACCGGCATTTGCATATGGGGTGTCATAGCGATCTGATTCTCGGGTAGGCAACGCTTGAATTGGACCAGTCAGCACAGGGATTCCCGCTTTGGCGATTTCGTCCGCAACTCTCCAGCCTTCAGATACGCCTGTGAAAATCACTTTGGCATCTTTTCCTTCCACCCATTTGATAGCGGCCTGAATGTCAGCAGCAGCATTTACTTCAATCAATAGCGGAAGTTCTCCCGTAGTTGCTTTTGCAAATTGCTCCATCTCTGGATAGTATTCCAATTCTGCACCATCTGCTGCCATAGAAGCATAGCTTTTTGCGTTATCCCAAAGATCGTTTGCCTCTTTAAGAGCTTTTTCATTTGCTTTTTTGATGTCATCATCAGACCTGCGGTCAAATCTACCTCTACGTCCTGAGCTAGGGAAGTTCATCACTATCCCTTTAAATCCGGCGTACATTTGATCTGGAGTATAGCCATTTAGGTTAATCAAAGCGGCTGTACCTGGGAATAATCCACCTGCAGGAACTGTAAGAACAGTCGTAACTCCAGAAACTCTCGTCACTGGAATTGCCACGGAGTTAGGATTCACAGCAGTCAATGCCTGCATATTCGGAGAGAAATTTCCTATTTCAGCGTAATCGACAGTCTCCGGTACAGAACTTACTTCTACCAAACCAAGTTTGGTACCGCTATCAATCATGCCTGGGTAGATAAATTTCCCAGTACAATCAATCACTTCAGCATCGGAAGCTGAGATATTAGCTCCAATTTCCTTGATTTTTCCATCTTCTACCAAAACAGAAGTATTGTTCAGTACACCTTTAGTAATTGTAACTACCGTAGCGTTTTGCAGCAAGAACTTGCCTGGTCTTGGTTTGATAAATTCCCCGTCAATCTGAGCCATGGCCATCATTGGCAACAAGGCAAGAAGGAAGGCGAAAAAGGTTTTATTTAGTCTTTTCATGTCTTCTTTGATTACGGTGATTATTGATTTAAAAGGAAAAGTGATTCAGTAGTCTCAAAAAGACTCTCTGTATCCTGCATACACCTGCTGTCGTGTCCTTCGTAGATCATGACAGGTTCCACCATCTCTGTTGGGCTCACTTTCATTCGCTGATCATCCGCATCTTCTTTGATATCGAAGTATTTTACACCATCGACAAAAGTCATCTGAGGAATGGCGTAAGAGGAGAGTGGGTGACCTTCAAAGATTACCAAGTCAGCCTGTTTTCCTTCTTCAATAGAACCAACCTTATCAGAAATCCCTAATTGCTTCGCTGGATTAATTGTGATCATAGAAAGAGCCTGCTCATCTGTCATCCCACCATAGCGCTGAGTTTTTGCAGCTTCATGATATAAGTGACGGATCAATTCAGCATCATCAGAGTTGATTGAGGTAATCGCTCCATTTTCTGTCAAGATTGCTGCATTGTATGCAGTGGAGTAGTACACTTCGAATTTGTATGCCCACCAGTCAGCAAAGACTGAAGCTCCCATGGTATATTCAGCAATTTCTGGTGCCACTTTGAAGCCTTCGTTGGTATGTTGGAATACCAGCTTAGTAATCCCAAAGTCTCTGGCTACATTGATCAACATGTAAATCTCATCGGCACGATAGGAGTGACAATGAATGATGATCTTTCCATCTAAGATATCAGCTAGCGTTTGTAGTCTTTCGTTATGGACTGGAGGCATTGCAGTGCTTCCTTTTTGGGAAGATGCTGAATTGTAAGCAGCCCATGCTTTTTTATACTGAATTGCTTCGTTGAACCCATTACGAAGAATCGCTTCTACTCCCATTCTCGTACGTGGTTGGATACCATTTCCTCTTCCGTGAACTCGAGTGGGATTTTCTCCTAAAGCGAATTTGATCGTACGAGGTGCGTCCTGCATGATAATGTCAGCTGGATCTGTAGATCCCCATCTGTGTTTCAAGGTAGCATTCTGGCCACCGATTACATTAGCTGATCCGTGCATAGCGTGTGAGATTGTGACCCCACCGGCAAGTGCGCGATAAATTCCTACTTCAAATGGATTTACCATATCCTTCATTCTCACTTCTGCTACTATTGGGGAAGTGGCTTCATTGACCACATCCAAACCAAGGTGCGAGTGAGCATCTATGATTCCAGGCATTAGGTATTTCCCGGTAGCATCAATGGTCGTCACTCCATTTGGAGCATTAAGATTTTGACCCACTTTTTTGATGATGCCATCTTGAACAAGAACATCTGAATTTTCCAAAGTCCCTTTTGTAACCGTAAGAACGGTTGCGTTCTTTATCAATACACTGCCCTTTTCTACTTGAGCTGAAGCAAACTGAATACTCAGACCCAACAGAGCGGCAAGAAAATAATTAAATTTTTGCATGTCTTTACTTGTTTGCGATTAGAGTTGGAGTAAGTGTACCTTTGAAAGGAAATGATCCGAATTCACCAACCGTCATTGATGCGTCATAGCTGCCTTCGCTTACTTCACCCGATACGTCCACAGTGATGTCCATTCCACTAGCAGATACATCAAACGAAAACGACAAATTGCTTCCATCTAACACCACATTTTTGATATCAGATGTAGCGGTACCAGCGCCAGAAGGATCGTCATAGGTGATGGTTCCAGAATAGTCTGCACCATCTTTTTTAATAACAAGATTTCCTCCTGAAGATCCAGCAGGACTTTCAGAAGTATATTCCCAATTACCTTCAATTTTTACTACTCCGTCGCCTTTACTGTCTTGGGAGGCTTTCTTTTTCGCTTTTGTTTCATAATCGTAGATGATGCCATCTACGATCACATGTTTGAATTGAGCGTCTTCGGTGAATAGAGAATCTGTACTCAAGATCAAATTGGCCATTTTACCCTTTTCAATTGACCCAGCTACTTTAGCCAAGCCTAAGATTGATGCAGGATTCGTAGTCAATGCAGCAAGTGCAGCTTTCTCAGAAAGTCCACTTTCAATCATTTTTTGAAGCGCTTTCATGATATCGCCAGATTTTACACCTACAGTAGAGAATGCGAAAGGAATACCAGCTTCCTCCAACTTACTTGCCTGAGCGATTGCGTCATCGTATGCTTTTTTCACGCGGGCATTCAAGGTCTTCACTTCCTCAGATGCGTCATCTTTCATTGCTTTAACCGCCTTGTCATCAGGAATTTCCAATTTAATTAAAACCGCTACC
Source organism: Algoriphagus winogradskyi (assembly GCF_900182815.1). Taxonomy (GTDB): domain Bacteria; phylum Bacteroidota; class Bacteroidia; order Cytophagales; family Cyclobacteriaceae; genus Algoriphagus; species Algoriphagus winogradskyi. Next base: position 227,711 of record NZ_FXUA01000004.1, read on the forward strand.
CCAGATGATTTGATCACATCCAGTACGCCTTCGTAATCTTCTAAACCTGTTAGAACTAATTTGAAACCCTTTTCTTTTTGCAGACTGATCGCCCTTCTTATTTCTAATTCGGAAGAAGTGGTGAACATTACAGGGATTTGCCCTGTGGTAACCTCCTGCATAGCGCTGTAAGTAGGAGTGATCTCAGGTCGCTTCAACCCCGCCACAGTGTTATACTTCTGTGATCTTTCTGAAGTAAGCTTTGTGTTGTCATATATCTCCCGGAATTTGGCCATTACTCCTACAGCTGTTCCTGGGTACATTCCTCTAGATCCTCTAAAACTGGCCGCAAGCGCTGTGTTTTCCATCAGCAAATTGGTTGAGTTTTCAGATCCTAAAAGGACAATAGCTGCTTTTCCAGGGATCATTCCTCCTTCTGGGACAATCTGAGCAACTGTGAATCCGACTTTTCTAAAGTCATCGATTTTGCTATCCTTACCGGAAAATTGATCGACTGCGGATCTCCATGGAGTTATGCCGGCGATTTCATCAGGCGGATTTGATGATACAAAATCATCTGGCTTATCTGGATCCTTTGGTCTGGTAATGCCGACATCACTTGCCCCAGCTATAAAGCCCGGGTAGATAAAAAGGGAATCTCCAGGAATGGTTTTAGCTTCTTTCGGTAAAGCAAGATTACTTCCAACGCCTTGGATTAGTCCGCCTTTAATAAGGACTGTGGCTTTCATACCAGCTTGTCCAGGTGAGGTGAAGACGGTTGCATTTGTAATTGCATAAGTATCTGTGATAGGTTTCTTTCCCGTGGGATCACTTTGGGCAAGTGCCAAAGTAGAAGAAAGCAATCCAGAAACCATGAAGCAAAAAACACCTGCGTACAGTAGTGGTTTTTTCATGTGTCTAAAATTGTTTTTTGATGTGCATATGGAAACTAACAGGGTTGATACTTGATCCAGGGTACTACGCTGGAGTCCTGCTCGATTTCATATTATTGATTTGGTTTTTGGTAAATAGGGGTGGTTGACAGAATAACCAGAAATTTGAATTTAAAGGTTGAATCATGACAAGTTCCTATAGATTGATGGTTGAAAATAGAAAAGCAAGCTAATAAAAGGGATTTCAGAATCCATTTGGAATTATTTTTTACTCCTTATTATTTGATCAATGGCAGGATATTGGATTTGAAATGCGCTTTTAATTCTTCAAGAATCATAGTGCCTGGAGATAATTTATTTGATTGGTTGATAGGCTATTGTTTTACACTGAACATCTTATATTTGAGCTTAGAATCACCCCAATAAAAATGAAAAAAATCCTGATCATTGAGGATGACTTACTGATTTCTAGCTTAGTTCAATTTCGTCTGAAAAAAGATGGGTATGAGACAGTTTTGGTAAAAGATGGCAATGCTGGTATCAGCGCAATTGATACTGAAACTTTAGATTTGATCATTACAGATGTTATGATTCCATTTAAAAACGGAATTGAGATCATCCACCATGCAATTAAAACAAAGCCTAATACACCTATTATAGTATTAAGTTCACTAGGTGAAGAGGAAAAAATTGTATTGGAGGCCTTTAATCTGGGAGTTGCCGATTTTATTCCCAAACCGTTTAATCCCAATGAGTTGGCTATTCGTGTTAAACGAATTCTCAAATCTTGATCTATGAAAGGTAAAAGCGCATTGATACTTGTGTTCTTACTTTTTTCAATGATCAAAACCAGCGAGGTTTTTGGTCAGGAAAAATCGTTTTTATCTGATTCGACTTCATTTGTAGATTTTTTAATAAAGCAGGGAGAAATTCCGGGGTTGGAGTTTAACCTGATAAATGCTGAAACTGGAATAGCTTTGGACAGTTTATTAGATCCTAATTCAAGATTTGGTTTGTTCTCCGAATACGCGAAAGTCTTGACAATAAAGGATAGTCTTTTCCAATCTGATTCTGTTCATGCAGAGGTGCAGTTTCTTATATACAAGGAAGCAAATACCTTCCCCGCCTCCCAAGAATACGTGTCGAACCTTTTGAGGAATAATGACATAGAAATTAAAACTCAGGATACCCTGAACAGTAAAGACCTAATTTCTCTGGCTTATAGAGAGCAGTATACGCCTTCAATTACAGGTACTTATGCGTATTTTGGGGATTTTAAGATTTTTGCTGTCACTGTTATCATGTCCCTCTTCTTTGTTTTTGCATTTTCAATGATTCTCTTCATGATAATCTTCAAAGCAAAAAGAAATAGGAGAGAAGTATTATTAGCATCGTATGATGAACAGGTGGTAGGACCACTTTCAGAAATATTATTTGATAGAAGTCTAGAAGAATTAGAATCCCTAAGTGATGATGAACTACACCAAAACTTCCCTGAAAAACACTTAAAAAAACAGTTGTATAAACAGGTGCTTGTTGAGCGAATATTAGCACTTAACAAGAAAATGAAGGGTGATTTTAAGTTAAAGCTTAAAGCACTTTACAAAAGGCTTAAACTGGATAAAGCGACCATAGAAAAGCTCCATAGTTCCAAATGGGATACTGTTGTGACAGGATTGGTGGAAGTAAACGAAATGGATTTAAGTGAGGCTTTGAAAGAAGTAAAGAAGCATGTCAATTCTCCTAATTTCCACATCCGATCCCAGGCGGTAGCTACAGTACTCAATTTATCAGAACATATTGATCTTTCTTTCCTGCGTGATCAGGCTTTTCCGCTTTCACGTTGGCAGCAGATGAATTATTTGAGGATTATCAAATACCTACATTCTAATAGAGAGCTGAATATTGAAAATCTATTTGACTCTAAAAATCAAAGCATCAGATTATTTGGGTACAAACTAGTTCGTGTGATAGGACGGGTCGATCTTTTAGCACATTTGGACACAAAGTTTGTTTCTGTCACTGATGAAGAAAAAATTGAGATCATCAAAACTTTCGAATATTTGGCTGTTCCCAGTCACCAAGAACTAATTAACAGCAGCCTGAAATCCGATAATAATCAGCTGGTGTCAATGGCCGCTCGCGCGGCAGGAGTAATCGGAGATAAGAATTCTGCAAAGCTAATTTTAGAAATATTAGAATCAGAGCCTGGATTTAGATTGAAAATGATTTTGCTAAAAAGTCTCCAAGGGTTAGATGCTGAATTGTATTCACAGTTCGTAGCAGAGCATATTTCCCAAGAAAACCAAGCTATTAATAGCCACCTCTCAGACCCTATTTTGCAAGATGTATAGTTTCTTATTCTATCTTATATTGGAGATTTGTGGGGTTATATTTTTTCTCCTAAGTTTCTCTGTAATAGTTCTTTATCTACTAATCATGATTCTTAGTGCCCTAGAAATGAGAGATCATAGAAGGAAGAATAGATTTGCAGATTATCAAGATATTATTACATCACCTATTGCACCCGGAGTATCTATTCTGGCTCCTGCTTATAATGAAGGCGAGAATATAGTTCAAAACGTCAAAAGTTTGCTTTCGCTGCATTATGGGAAATTTGAAGTGATCATTATCAACGATGGTTCAAAAGATGATACACTGAGCAAGTTAATTGGGGCTTTTGAATTGGAAATCACTGATTTTGCCTATTTCGAAGAAATTGACACTGCGACTGTTCGGGGAATTTACAAATCTAAAAACCGCTCATTTAATAGACTTGTAGTCATCGACAAGGAAAATGGTGGGAAAGCTGATGCTTTGAACGCAGGAATTAATGTGTCATCCAAGGAGATTTTGGCATGTATAGATGTGGATTGCATTCTATCACATGAATCTCTGACGCGTATGGTTCGGCCATTTATGGAAGAAACTAACAGAAAAGTCATTGCTGTGGGTGGCGCTATTGGTATTGCTAATAATTGTGATGTGCAAGATGGTACCGTGACCAACTATAGAGTTCCGACTACACTTCTGGGGAGATTCCAAGTCATAGAATATTGTAGAGCATTTTTGATGGGCAGGATGGCGTGGACTCGAGTGAATGGCTTGATGCTTATTTCTGGAGCTTTCGGGTTTTTCAATAGAGAATTAGTCGTAGAAGTTGGAGGGTATTTTCCTAAGACAGTTGGCGAAGATATGGAGTTGGTGGTGCGAATGCGACGCTACATGGAGGAACGTAAAATTCCATACAAGGTAGGTTTTGTACCAGATCCCCTTTGTTGGACGGAGGTTCCTGAGAAAGAAGAAATCCTATCCAGACAAAGGAATCGTTGGATACGAGGAACAATTGAAACCTTGCAATTACATCGGGTAACACGACTAAATCCTAACTATGGAATTATGGGAATGATCTCCTACCCATATTGGAATATCTATGAAAAAATGGCACCAGTGCTAGAATTACTTGGTGTTCTGTATACGCTTGTATTGATTATAATTGGAGATTTTTCAGCCTTCTATTTTATAGCACTTTTTATCGTTTTGTACCTGTTGTCTATTCTCGTTTCATCTTTCAGTATATTATATGAGCAGGTTTCATACAATAATTACAAGGACAAAAAGGATCTTAATAAACTGCTTTTGACGATATTTCTAGAGCCTATGTTTATCCATCCAAAGATTGTCTACTGGGGATTAGGTGGTCATTGGGATTTCATCAAAGGAAAAGGTGGCTGGGGTCAAATGATCCGAACAGGCTTCAAAAAATCAGACGACAAAAAGAACATCGAGCCGACCACCCTTAATTCTTAAATATGCAATCAAGCCTTTGGAAAAGAAATATTATTTATGTGAGATGCAATAGCAGCTTCCAAAAGGGCCAGACTGTGATTCATAATAACAACATTACCGCATGAAAAAGGCGCTTATTCTATTATTTTCTTTCATGGCTTTTGCTGTCATTACCAAGGCTCAGGATTCATTTGATCCCGATGAGTTACTATTGGAGGCCAGAACATTGATTTTGGACGGAAAATATTTAGAAGGTAGAAAGATTGCTTTTAGAGCACTTGACAAATATCCTGAGTATGCTGATATCCTGATTTTGGTAGGTAGAAGCTATGCTTGGGAAGGTAAAAATGATTCAGCGTCTATCTATCTGGAACGGGCAATTAGTGCCTCTCCAGGTTATGAGGATGGATATTCTGCTTACTTAGATAATTTGTCTTGGGCTGAACAATATGATAAAGCAGACATAGTCTTAGGAAAAGCAAGAGAAAATTTGGGTTCTCCACTTCCTGACGGATTGAGGTATAAGGAATCTAGATTACTATACTATAAAGAAGATTATAATGAAGCCTACAAAATAGCAGAAAATCTCTTTCAGAAGAAATATAAAAATGAAAGTCTGCTTGATTACCTTCAGACCTTACAGCGTTTGAGAAGAAATAATGCAGTAGGGGTCACTTATGACTACGACACATTTGAGGGTGAAATTTCGCCGTGGAATACGTTTTCATTTTATGCAAGAACGCAAACGAAATTAACCGGAACGCTAATAGGAAGAGTGACGCAGTCTTCCAGATTTGACGATAACGGGACTTTATTTGAATTGGATGCTTATCCATCCTTGGGGAAAAAGGCTTATGCCTACCTCAATGTAGGAGGGTCTTCAGCAAGTTTCTTCCCGGATTTCCGATTAGGAGCTTCTGTTTATTTCAACCTACCAAAAGCTTGGGAAATTGACGGGGGATTTCGCTACTTGAAATTTGCGGACCCAACCTATATCTATACAGCTTCACTGGGAAAATATGTGGGGAATTGGTGGTTTAACCTTCGTTCCAATCTGATCCCCGGCACTGGAAATAGTTTGGGAACCTCTGCCAATTTACAAGCAAGGTATTATTTTAAAACCGGTGAGGACTTTTTCTCCCTACAGCTAAGCTCAGGTGTATCGCCTGATGAAGAAACGAGAGACCCTACTCAGCTTTTGAACTCCTACAGAGCAAGAATAGGCTACCAGCAATTGATTACAGACCGCTTTATGATTTATGGCTTTACGGGATATAGCCGTGATGAATTGGGACCAGATCGGTTTAGAAACAACCTGAATCTTTCATTAGGAATTGAATATAGATTTTAATGAAAAAGATATTTACAGAGGAGTCTCTAGTGATGATAAGAAGGATTATTCCTTTTGTTTTCATATTGGTATTTATTCCATTAATCAGTTATTTATTTTGGTTGTTTTACCCATCAAAACAGCTAGAGATTTTAATAGTAGATAAGACCGTTCCATTAGATAGCTACCAGGAGCATCAGTCAATTTTTTGGACTTTAGAACACATGAAGTTTCAAAATTCGGCAGGGGAATTTTATCAAAAGGATAAAGACTATCTTGGTTTTTACCCAGATACCACAGCTTCATTTGGAACTTTCAAAGATCTGGAGCAACTAACTGAAAAACAGATAGTAAAAAAGGCTAATGATCTTGATGTTTTATTTTATTCGGATACTTATGGAGTATTTGAAAATGATTTCAATAAGGAAAACGCTGAAGAGTTCTCAAAGAAGATTTATGGTGGGTTAAATCGGGGGGATATCAATTTGCTCCGAGAGGTAGCTGCCCAAAGTAAAACGATCATAGCGGAATTCAATACCATGGCATCACCAACTCCCGTAGGTATTAGAACAGAGTTTGAGAATTTGATGGGCTTAAAATGGACGGGATGGATCGGGCGATATTTTGATCAAATGGATACAACAATCAATGAAAATATCCCGAACTGGTTTATTAATCAATACTTAGCCCAACATGAAAATTCCTGGGTGCCTGCAGGCCCTGGAATTGTGTTTGTACATGAAAATGGCAGAGTTGAGATTTTTTCAAATGAGGTGGATTATTTTGGGGAAATTCCTAAAATACGTACCCAGCGTCTTAATAAACATGGATTCAAGCTTCCTGAAGTGGTGCCTTATCCTGATTGGTTTGACGTAGTTTTGATAGAACGTGATTACCAGGTTATTTCTTATTACGATATAGATCCCTCTGAAATCGGTAAAGAAAAACTTCGGGAAATGGGGTTGCCAAGGTTTTTCCCTGCTGCAGTTGTTAAAGATGTAGGTAAAGGGCAGTACTACTATTTTTCAGGTGATTTTTCAGATATGAAAAACTCCATGGGTTCGCCTCGCTTTCAAGGAGTTCCCAGTTTATGGCGAGGCCTACACATTGTTACGAATTTCAATGATCGTGAAAGCTTTTATTGGAATTATTATTATCCGCTTCTGTCTCAAGCCCTGACTAAAACTTACAATAAAAAAGGTATTAACTAGCTATTTTTCAGTCGGTAATAACTTTCGTGTTTGAGTAGTATAGTTGTTTTTGTTCTTAAAATCCTCGAATTCCCCCGTTAGTTTATTCTTGATGTTTTGGTCATTTATTGGATCTATATTTAATCCATCAGTGATTACAAATAGCTGATCATCAGAAAGGAAGTATTCTCCATCCAAAAACTCCATAAGCTGGTTTTTATTTCGCATCAGCGGCATTGCAATCCTTGATTGAAAAACCTTAGAAGTGTCTAAAACCTGACCTAACCAGATTTCCTCTTCTGGAAGTTTTAGCTCCACCTGCGCATTTAAAAAAGCCAATAAGGAAGGCGTTATTTCAAAATGGCTAATCATTCCCTTAAAATAAGTTGGTCTATTGATAAGTGGGGAATAAATAATTAATGGAACATGAAAGCGATCTAATCTGGACGCCATGGGAATTTCTGGTAACCGGTGATCTCCTGTGAAGACAAAGATGGTATTTGAAAACTGAGGTTTCTTGCTGTAGGCGGTGATAAAGTCTTTTATGGCATCATCTGCATAAAGTACAGTCATGTAGATGTTTTGATAATCTCTGTATTCTGCCTTTTTAGCTTCTGTAAGATTAAGATAGTTTTCTAGATGATCTTCAAATTTTTTTGAATAGAATTCCCTCTCAGGCACTAAATAGGGGTCATGTGAGGTGATAGTTTGAAATATCCCCAGCTGAGGATTCTCAGTTTCTCTTGGGAAGAAGTTGAGACCATTAGTAAAAATTTCCTTGTCACCATAACCCCATGTGAAACCATTTGCAGGTGGCATCTGATTGTATTTTGAGTCAAAATCGTCAATGTCAATTATTTGCGAAACATCAGAGAACTCAAGGAATTCTTTTTGGTGATCAAAATTTACGTCACTACCAATGACGAAAGTGGATTCATAACCATTATCATTGAGGACACTAATCAAGCTCTCATGATTAGGGAAATCCTCAAATAATTCCTGAAAACCTCTTTCTCCAAAAGGGAGCCCTGCAAATACTCCTGGAAGTACGCCAAATGTTCTACCAGTAGAAGATACAGCGTTAGTCCAGACTAAACTATGGGATTCAAGCGAATCGAGAAAGGGTGTAAAGCTACCTAGGTAGGCACCTTTACCAGAATATGCCTTTCCTAAACTTTCTATAAGTACAAAAACGATATCGGGAGCTGAAGTAAGGCTATCAAAATAAGGACTCAAGACATCAGGATAATCAGCTTGGTGTAAAAAAGGGTAAACAGGATCAGTATATTCTTTCTTTACAAAAAGCGCATCATTAATCGATCTGAGGTAAAAGTCAAAGTAATATTCATTGGTATACATGAAGTAATCAAATGCCTGCTCCGAGAGGTATTTAGATTTATTCATTTGAATATTAGCCTTGATTTCATCTAAGTTTTGGGAATCTGATATAGGAATGAAAAAGAACAAAATCAGAAACCAATAGGTGCCTATAGTAAAGCCTGCAGATACCTTGGTACTAAATTGGATATATTTACTAGCTGAGGAAAAAATGTAAAGTATGATAAGGAATGCTATTAATAAGCCCCCAATTGTCCAAGCATTGAGTACTCCAGAGGACCTAACTGTCAAGACAAGGTCATTTATATTATAGGCAAAAAGATCCTTTCCCAGTGGAACGAACGTCTTGTTGAAGTAGAAAAGTAAGGCTGCTTGAACGAGTAGAGCCGTAACTAACCATGAACTGGTAAACCACTTGGCAAAGTTAACAGAGATCAAACTATTAATTACATGAAATATTAATAGCAAGCCTAAGAAATAGAGAATCCAAGTAATATCCTCAAACAAACTGTAGCCTATTACCTCACGAAAACTCACACGGATCGCATGAGTTTGAAAAACTAATGTTAATTCTGCTACTCTCAACAAAAGCATTAAAGCGGAGAAAATCAGGGACATACTCCAGAAATTGCTAAGAGTAGTTTGAATTTTTGCAGGAAGGGTTGATCGAATTTCAGCCTTTTGGGCCATATTTGTGCGTTAAATTTTTGGGTGAAGACTGAAAAGATAGGGCAAAATCAGGTATCTTCAAGGGGAGAATCAAATATTATATGGGTAAATCGGGTTTGTTGTTGGAGTTGTACTCTAATCTTGGTACTACTGGAGCTGTAACATTCAGTTCAAAGACATTAGTAAAAAAAATGCTTACTCATGTTGATTTTAAGGGGGCCAAATTGATAATTGAACTAGGTGGCGGTGATGGAAGTATTACTAAGGGAATAGTAAGCAAATTAGCTCCTGATGCCGAACTCTTGGTATTCGAAATAAGCAAGTCGTTCTGCGAATCTATGGAGAAGGAATTTCCACAGAAAAATGTGAGAATAATTAATGACTCTGCTGAGAATATTGGTAGGTACATAGAAGGGAGGAAAGCGGATTATGTGCTTTCAAGCCTACCGTTTAGTTTTTTTAGTCCAGAGTTAAAAGACCAGATTCTTTCTCAGGCAAAAATAAGTCTAAGCCAAAGTGGGCAGTTTATTCAGATTTGCTATTCTTATCTTTTGAAGAATTTGTTCAAAAAACATTTCAGCAGCGTGAATACTAGCTTCACCCTTAAAAATATACCGCCTGCGTTCGTGATGGTATGTAATTAAATCTTTACAATGGAAGTTCTCAGAACAGCCATATTGGATATGCTCAGGAGAAAAAAGGATGATATTTTCAGCTCTTCTGAAGTTGTAAAACAAATGTATCCCGAGGATTGGGATCAATTTTTACCTGAAATCAATAAGGAAGCCATGGCATTGCATAGAGAAGGACTTCTTAATGTCTGCGATGCAGAGAAATATTCAGAGGCTGATTTGATAACGGAAGCTGAGCTTAAAATATCGCGCATTAAATAATTTTGGGAAGCTTCTCCTTTTGCGTCTTCCGAAGAATGAAAAATACATTGAAGCTGCCTACCACAGAAATTGATATTCCCGAAGGCTTGGATTTAGTCACCCTTGGAGCGGGCTGTTTTTGGTGTACTGAAGCAGTATTTCAGAGGTTGAGAGGAGTTCACAAGGTAGTTTCAGGTTATTCTGGAGGCATAATTGAAAATCCATCTTACGCCTCTATTTGCAACGGGACTACTGGGCATGCAGAAGTAATTCAAGTTTATTTTGATCCTGGACTAATTAGCCTGAAAGAGCTTTTAGAGGTTTTTTGGGCCACACATGATCCTACGACCTTGAATAGACAAGGTGGTGACTTAGGCCCTCAGTATAGATCTTGTATTTTCTACCATTTTCCTGAGCAGGAGCAATTGGCGAAGGACATCAAGAGTCAATTAAATGATAATAAGGTATTTGATAGTCCAATTCTGACAGTGATTACTGCATTTACTAACTTTTACCCAGCTGAAAATTATCTTCAGGAATACTACAATCGTAATGGGACTCAACCGTATTGTCAGTTTGTGATTCAACCAAAAGTGGACAAGCTGAATAAAATTTATACCGAGCTCTTAAAATAGTATTTACTATTTTTGCCTTGCAAAACCCATTTGCACTTGTGAAATCGAGCATATCGTGAGCGATATTTTGATGGATAATTATCCTAAAAGCGAGATTCCATGTGGCCAATTTAAAGAATTTATAAGCACATGAAGAGAACCCGAGCACACGAATCCAGAGCCGCGATCGAGCGATTGTACATTACAATGAGGCACCTTTTTACTAGAGGCAGCTACAAACCGATGGGAGTATCAGGTGAAAGTCTGGTGGATGCCTTACGAGTATTGAGTCCTGAGATCTATGGATTGGTGACGGACAATGAAAAGATCGAATTAGACGGCCTGCTCTATGTGATGGAGCGACTTCCGAGAGGGATAGAAGAATGTAGATTTGTGCGCCTGATCAGTCGGGAGGGCTACGAAACGTCCAAACTGGAGGCTATCGTACCCGCCAAGCGTAAGCGGAATTGCTATCGACTGGACGAGCATATCATGTATGTGGAAATGACCCGAGGTCGTTCTGATATTTATGATATACTGACACACTTGACTTTTTTGTACATAGAGTCCAACAAAATCTACAACAATAGCACTGATCCAAAAGGGAAGATTTCTACTAATTGGCTGATGCTGGAGGAATTTGTACAGAAAGAAGCCGCGGGAGAGGAGTTTGAAAGGGAAGCTGCAAGTGCTTATCTAAGTCACCTGATTGGAAGAACCTACGAAGAGACCATTCAGGCGGTTGATAAATTTGAGAAAAGTAGTAATTCCAATAGTCTTTTTTCCATTGTGTATCATATGGGTAAACTGGCACAGGAGGAGGCAACTAAAAATCTTGATCGTGAGATTTCATTTTCCACTACGCTGAGAGAACGCATCGGGCACCACGTATACGGGGAAATGTGGGCAAGGAGAATTAAGATTGCGCTAGATGAGCATGACTTACTAAAGCGGCCAATCCACATTATCTCTGCGAATCTTCACTCGGTAGTGAATACAATCTACGCTCCTCAGTTATTAGGTCTGAAAAACTACGAAGCACTTGAAAAAGTGGTAATGGATATTTCGGTTAAAGCTAAAAATAACAAGGGTGACGCAATTGATAAATATGCCGCAAAACATGGATTTATCAACCTGCCAGATGAGTCAGGAACCAATATTGGCGCCCAGATTATAGATTCTGCGTTGTTGGAGAAAGATGAGTTGATTCCTGGTGTGAAATTACCTGTAGAAAAGGATAAAAGACCGGTATTCGTAGTGATGGATTATGCCTTCGGAGAGCAAGCATATGAATGTTTTGACGAGCTACTTAAGCCTTACGAGAAGGATGGTAAGTCTATTCCGCTTGACGTGGTCTCTACCTCTATCATGGGAAAAGCTGGGATTTTATATGGTGGAAAAGGAGATCTTATGATTCCAAATGCACACGTTTTTGAAGGGACAGCGGATAATTACCCATTCAAAAATGAATTGAAGAAAGCCGATTTTGAAGGTTTTGGGTTAGGTGTATATGAAGGTCCAATGATCTCGGTATTAGGGACATCTCTTCAAAACAAAGATATTCTAACCTACTTTATGCAGTCTTCCTGGAAAGCAGTTGGTCTGGAGATGGAAGGAGCTCACTACCAGAAAGCAATACAATCGGCTTCAAAAATCAGAAGATCAATCCGATCAAATGTAAAAGTGCTTTACGCCTACTACGCTTCAGATAATCCGCTGGAGACTGGAAGTACGCTGGCTTCAGGTGCTTTGGGAATGGAAGGAGTAAGGCCAACTTACTTGATCACCTATAAGATCTTGGAGAAGCTTTTCGGGTAAACTGCCTATAGCAGAGAATAATTAAAAAGTGCTTGAGATGTAAATCTTGAGCACTTTTTAATTAAAGAACATTCCTTATACTTTGGGTTTTATTGGTATCCAAAACTCTTCTTCAGAATCCGGGTCATTATTCTTATATTTTTCTCCCATTACAGCAAAATGAGGCCTATTGTCAAGTTGATATTTTGAATTTGGAAGCCAATTTCCTAGAATATGTTGATACATGGCAGGCGCTTCACTGTCTCTTCCTTTAAATGAAAATACCGCATATAATCCAGCGGGGATAATTAAACTTTCTAATCCAGTAGGTGAATTATCAATAGTTGAAACCGGAACAGCAGCCCATTTTTCAAAATTTGTAGCAGGATTGAATTGATCGAAGTAGGAGAGGGATGGATAGACTTCCACTGAATACAGCTCCTCTGATACCTTATTTTCAATTTCGTTTTTTCGAGGCATAAATTTCTGCCAAAGTTCCTGGGTTCTATTGCCTATAAAATTCATTTGAACTCGCATCCCAAGGAGCTTTTTTTCATCCAGAATTTGGATAGCAGGTTTTATCGACATAGTTGATGTGATTAATGGATTGCTTTGATTTCTTTTTCGAGAAGGCGACTAATTGCTTCTCCAAGCTTTTTATATCCTGCAGGGGAATAGTGCACGTCATTTGAGCCTATGCCATATTTCTTGTGTATTTTGACAGACTTTTTATAGATATCATTTATACCAACATCATGCTTTTTCATAACAGCCATTGCAGCAGCATTGTACTTTTCTGGATCAGAAGAGAATCTTCCTGCTTCTTCTTCAGGCACGTATGAGGTAGTGACAAAGATCAACTTTGCATCTGTTTTAGACTTGATTAAAGTAACTAAGGAATCCAGGTTTGCAGCATACTCGTCAACTGTAAAAGTGACTTTTCCATTAATTTTATCCCGATTTCCATATGCTTTTGCATCAGAATGTCGATATGCTAGATCCCAAAGTCCCCAGTTGAATTGCACTATATCCCAATCTTTATCACCTAGCCATTCGTCAATTTTTTCCAGCCCAGTGCCCGTATGTTGCGCATTTCCAGGATTGTGGGCCACTACAGCTTTACCCTTAAAATATTCCTGTACGAAAGGTGTGTATCCAATCGAAATAGAATCCCCAATAATCAAAATATTCGTCTGATTTGAGATTAATCCACTTGAGCAAAGTGTGATTATTATTAGCGCTGAAAGGATTGTCTTTTTCATTCTTGAAGATAATTAGGCATATTGTTCTTTCCCAATTGAATATACAAATTCACTTGTTAGGCTTTCTAGTATGAACTCAACCGCATTACATGGCAATCCTGAGCAGTCTTTGTGCTTTAGAAAACTCAACTATTTGTGTTTCTGTACAATTAGGGGCTATATTTGAGCAGACGTAAAAGATAACGTCGCTTTTTACAATACTTCACTCACCACATTTTGGACTTCTCATCATTTAATTTCGAAACCTCGCTCCAAGAAGGACTTGACGCAATGGGTTTTGAAAAACCAACTCCAATCCAGGAAAAGGCCATTCCGGTCATTATGGAAAACAATGATCTTATCGCATGTGCCCAGACTGGGACCGGTAAGACAGCTGCATTTATTCTACCTATACTTAATAAAATAAGTAAGGATGGAACGAGCACATTGAATACACTTATTCTCGCACCAACTCGTGAACTTGCCATTCAGATAGATCAGCAAATTCAAGGATTTGCCTACTTCTTAGGTATTAGCTCTATTCCGATTTACGGAGGAGGAGACGGCATCGTCTGGGAGCAACAGAAGAAGGCTCTTGAAACAGGAGCTGAAATCATTGTCGCTACTCCTGGTCGCTTGATTGCTCTTCTTGCTGGCGGTAAAATAGATTTGTCAACTCTAGAACATCTGATTCTGGATGAGGCTGATCGTATGATGGATATGGGATTTTCGGATGATATCCTGAAAATCGTCAATTACCTCCCAAAGAATCGTCAGACTATTTTATTCTCTGCTACCATGCCTCCGAAGATCAGGCAGTTTAGCATGAAGTTTTTGAACAACCCTGCTGAAATATCTATTGCGATAGGAAAGACGGCAAAGGGAGTTACCCAGTCTATGTATTCTGTATATGATACGCAGAAAGAGGAATTGGTCAGAAACATACTTTCTCAAAAAGCTTACGAAGCGGTAATAATTTTCGCCTCTACTAAGGATAAGGTAAAGTCCCTCTGTAAAGTATTAAGAAAGCAATTTGAAATTGAAGCTTTCCATTCAGACCTAGAGCAAGTAGAGCGGGAGAAGATTATGTCTGCTTTCAAAAACAAGTCTGTCAAAATTTTGATAGGTACAGACATCATTTCCCGAGGAATAGATGTGGTAGGAATCGAATTGGTAATCAATTACGATACGCCTTCTGATCCTGAGGACTACGTGCATAGAGTAGGACGTACAGCCAGAGCCGATATGGAAGGTGAAGCGATTACTTTCGTAAATCCTAAGGATCAGTATAAGTTTGATAATATTGAAAAGCTGATTGGGATGAAAATCACCCAAATGCCATTACCTGAGGGTTTCGAAGCTGGTCCTACTTACACCGGAACTGCTTCAAAAGGGAAATCTGACTTTGGGTCAAAAAAGAAATCCGGTTTTAATAAAAACAAAAAATCAGGATCTGGAGGAAATAGAAAGCCTTTTCCTAGAAGAGAAAATTCAAATTCTGAAGCGCCAAAGGATGCTAATCCTAAACCAGTAGAAGCAAAAAAGCCAGTTGAGCCAAAAACAACTTCTGAACCTAATCAGGCAAAGCCCGGTAAATTTGGAAGACGTAAAAATGTGATAGATCCAGAATAAGCGATTTGTATAGCGATTGTTATTATGAAGTACTTCAATTAAATTGAAGTACTTTTTATTTTTAAACCTCATAGCAATGCAATACATAAAACTCAAATCAAGGGGTTCCTCTGTATCATTTTTACAGGAGCTCCTTAGAAAGATCGGTTACGATACGCCTTCTTCCGGTTATTTTGGAGTTGAGACAGAAGTAGCTGTCAAGGATTTCCAGAGCAAAAATCTCCTCGTTGTGGATGGTGAGGTGGGAATCAAAACATGGACGATGCTGTTTGATAAGACCAAACCTGCAGATGTGTTTGGTGGTATTTTTCTTGGTGAGCAAGATTTGATAGATTTTGCAAAAAGATATCAAGTAGATCTAGCAGCTGTCAAAGCTGTAAATGAAGTAGAAAGCTCAGGGAAAGGCTTTTTTATCGATGGAAGGCCAAAGATTTTGTTTGAGGGACATATTTTTTGGAGGCAGTTGAAAGCAAGGGGAGTTAATCCAGAGGATTTTGTCAACAGTTCTAATGAAAATGTGCTGTATAAAAGCTACAATAAAAAGCACTATTTAGGTGGTTCTAGGGAATATGAGCGCCTAGAGCAGGCAGCTTCTATTTCTCCTGATCCCAGATTCAGAGAGGCAGCTTTAGCTTCTGCATCTTGGGGAAGCTATCAGGTAATGGGATTTCACGCGGTTTCGCTTGGTTATCCGTCCGTCCAGCAATTTGTTGATGAAATGTACAAGCACGAGCGAAATCACCTAGAAGTATTTGGTCGATACATCTTGAAAAATGGTTGTTTGGCCTATTTGCAGGAGAAAAATTGGGCGAAATTCGCCGCATGCTACAATGGCCCAGCGTATGCTACAAATAAATATGACGAAAAGATGGCTAAGGCCTACATTAAATATAATAGCCAATAAAAACTTATGATACTTGAAGAATTAATTCAACTTTTTGAGCGGGATATTGAGCGATTGAAATTAGAAATCAACGCCTATTCCAAGGAAGAAAATCTATGGAAAGTTGATCACAACATTACCAATTCAGCTGGCAACCTTTGCCTTCATTTGATAGGAAATATGTCTCATTTTGTAGGAAAAGAGATAGGCGGATTCGACTACACTAGAGATCGAGAGTTTGAATTTGCTGGGAAGAATGTTCCAAAAGCTGATTTAGTTGCTATGTTGGAGAAACTTCAAAATGTAGTGACCGCCAGCCTGGAAGGTCTGGATGAGAGCATGTTAGATAAGGATTATCCGTTGGAAGTACTTGGCGGTAAAATGTCTTACAATTTTTTCCTGATTCATCTATTTGGGCACTTCGGCTATCATCTAGGCCAAATCAATTATCACAGGAGATTACTGGATAAGGAATATAAAACAGCTTGAACCAAAAAAGTCCCGTAAATGCGGGACTTTTTGGTTATAAGAATGCAAAAATCCTAGTAAAGAACTCTAAAGCGGATTGTTCCTGGAATTTGTTTCAACGCATCAATCGCCTCGGTGGAGTAGGCCTTATCTATATCTGTGATCACATAACCGATTTTCTCGTTTGTCTTCAAGTATTGACCAACGATGTTAATTTCGAAGTTTGCCAAGACCTGGTTGATTTTAGCTAATACGCCAGGCTCATTCAAATGGATATGGATTAGTCTATGAGCGTTCTGTAGGAAAGGAAGCTGAATATTCGGGAAGTTTACTGAGTTGTACGTATTACCGGTATTAATATATTCCATGATTTTCCCTGGTACAAATCGCGCAATGTTCTCCTGAGCTTCAGAGGTACTACCACCAATATGCGGGGTCAGAATCGTGTTTGGAAGACCAATGAGTTCTGAAGTCAATGGTTCTGTGTTATTTTTCGGTTCTTCAGGAAAAACATCCACTGCACAGCCTGCAAGATGACCGGAAAGGATGGCATCTCTTAGAGCTGGTATCTCCACGACATGTCCACGGCTTAGATTTAGTAATATTGCTCCTTTCTTCATCAAGGCAATTTTCGATCTGTCCAAGATGTTTTCGTTCTCTTTTCTACCATCCACATGTAAGGTAATCACGTCGCAGGTGCTTAGAAGCTCATCCAGACTTTCGATTTTAGTTGCATTTCCCAGTGCCAAGCGCTCAATTACATCGTAATAGAATACGTTCATCCCCATGTTCTCAGCTAGGACTGAAAGTTGGGCGCCAATATTACCATAACCGATAATTCCCAATTTTTTACCTCTGATTTCGAAGCTTCCAGTTGCTGATTTATCCCATTTGCCCTGGTGCAGTGCGGCAGTTTTATCTGCAAAACCTCTCATTAGGAAAATGATCTCAGCGATTGCCATTTCCACTACAGATCTGGTGTTACTGAATGGCGCATTGAAAACTGCAATACCTTTCTCCTGGCACGCTTCCAAATCAATTTGGTTGGTTCCTATGCAGAAAGCTCCAACCGCGATCAATCGATTCGCGTTTTCCAAAACTTTACGGGTAATATTAGTTTTGGATCGAATACCAATGATGGAAACATTTTTGATCTTCTCGCAAAGTTCTTCCTCTGACATTGCAGAGCTTACAACTTCTACTTCGTAACCTTCTTCTTTGAGTAAATCGACACCGATTTGGTGGACATTTTCAAGGAGCAATACCTTGATTCTGCTTTTTGGGTAAGAGAATTTTGTGTTCAAATTATTGACGTATAAGATTTCATCCAAACTAGGTGCAATGTGGTCAGCCTCTTTGGTTACTTTAGGACGGTTTACATTTTCAGTAAATGCGTAAAACTTATTGGCAAGGCCTGATTTCTTGATCTCATAATCCGTATAACCATCACCAATCACGTAGATTTCTCCTTCAAGATTGATTTTTTTGATGGTTTCGGCCTTTCCATTATTCTGGGAAAGAGGATTTTCTCTGTTGAAATCTACAATATTATCCGCATCATCATAGACAAATTCATTGGCAAAAACATTGTCTTGGTGAATTCCATAATCTCCTACAATGGGAATTATGAAATCCTTAAAACCATTGGAAACGATGTAGATATTGTCCGCATTTTCCTGAAGGAATTCCTTATTTCGCTCAAAGGACTTGGAGACTTTTTGCTTCAAGGCAGTTATTAAATCCGAGATTTGGGATTTGGTTGCTTTGAGGATATCAATCCGTTGGATCAAACTATCACGAAAGGTTACACTACCTTCCATTCCTTTATCGGTGATATCCTTTATGGCTTTTAATTTTTCTTCTCTTTTTGGATCATTTAATAGGCTGATTTCTCCTAGTATGTCCAAAGCTTCTACTTGTGTAAATGTGCTGTCAAAATC
Source organism: Algoriphagus winogradskyi (assembly GCF_900182815.1). Classification (GTDB taxonomy): domain Bacteria; phylum Bacteroidota; class Bacteroidia; order Cytophagales; family Cyclobacteriaceae; genus Algoriphagus; species Algoriphagus winogradskyi. Next base: position 246,346 of record NZ_FXUA01000004.1, read on the forward strand.
AATGATAAACTTTGTTGGATGAGGCATGTGCAGGGTCAATAGGTTAATTCGAGTGTAAAATTACAGGATTGTTAAAAAAATCGAAGTTTTATTGAAAAAATTGTTTCAAATCTTTTTCGCAATCGATTTATTTGTAATAGATAGGCTAAATAGGCAGGAATTCCGAATTGCTATTAGTTTGCCAAACATTTATCTTATTCTTTTTCTCTCCAATTCTTAAGCGTATTTTTGGGAACAAATCATTATTACCATGAAGAAATCATATTTAGTTATACTTAGCCTAGGAATTGTATTAAATACTTCCTGTCAAAATCAAAAAGCTGATTCTATTTCAGAAGAAATAATTACAGAAGAAAGCACTGCTAAAGAAATCCCTGGAAACTATGGAGCAGATCTAGAACTTGCTGATGTAGTTTCTCCAGCAGAAATGATTTCAGTTGTAGAAAAGGAAGGAAACTTTGAAGGTAAGATTGCTGGTGAGATAAAGGAGGTATGTACCAAAAAAGGCTGTTGGCTTACTATGGATCTTCCAAACGGTGAAAGCATGCGAGTAACCTTTAAGGATTATGGTTTCTTTGTTCCGACTACATCTCAGGGTTATCCTATCATTTTGGAAGGAGTAGCAGTATTGACTGAGACAGATGTTGAGACCTTAAGACACTACGCTGAGGATGGAGGCATGAGTAAAGAAGAAGTAGCTGCTATTACCGAACCTAAGCGTGAAATTACCTTTGAGGCTGTTGGAGTTGTGATTAAAGATAAAGCTTAAGTTATATGCCAATAGCGCTTGATAACCTGCGTGTAGGTAGAAAATACCAATTAATCAACATGGGAGAAATCAGACAATTGGAGATTATCTCCCGTCTGAGAGGTACTAATTTCAAAGTGAAGGATCTAGATACTCTGGAATTTTACACGATAGAAGAGTTATTACAGTGGGGAATAGGCAAAGACTACGATATCGATGAAATTTATCGATAGAATAAATGGCCAGCGTGAATTCCCTTTTTGACAACCATTCTATTTTCATTAAAACCAGATATGAGTAATAAAAGTACTATTAAGGCTATTGCAAAGGCAAAATGTCCACAATGTCACGAAGGAGATTTATTCTCAGTTCCTTTATATAGCTATCGCAAATTGTCTCATGTCAATAAGTCTTGTGAGGTATGTGGGGCAAATTTTCATGCAGAGCCGGATTTTTTCTATGGTGCAATGTATGTCAGCTATGCATTCTCAGTGGCGTTGGTAATCACAACTATGGTGGTTTTGAATGTATTGATGGAGCGACCGGAGGTTTGGATGTATCTCACCACTGTAGCTATTTCAAATGTAATTTTACTACCCTTGATGCTTCGATACTCGAAAGTTTTATATCTGTATAATGTAGGTAAGCTGAAATACCGAGGCTACTGATTTCCTAAATATTTTTTAGGGGAAATCAGAATTAATATCAGGCAAACTGATACTAACAGTAGAAAAAATAGTGCAGGTAATCCTCCAATAACTGACAAGATCCTCACCCCGTCAATTCCTGAAAAAGTAATCATAACCCAAGATAAGAAGCCGATTAGGACTCCCCAAATCACTTTAAGATTAGTATCTGAGCGAAATGGATCTCCATCTTGCTTTTTCATACTAATGCTCGCCAAGGCATCTGTACTGGAATCTGCAGCTGTGACATAGGAGATGAATATGCCAAGGATAAAGAGTTGGGCAAACATTTTGAAATACCCCATGTCTTCAAAAACCTGGTAAATAATAGATTCAGGGCCTGAGTTTAAAAATAAACCTTTGTAAACCTCAGAGTCATTAGAAGCGAAATCAACCGTAGTTCCTCCAAATATCCCCATCCAAATCAGGCAAAAAAGAGCTGGTAAAAACCAATTGACTAGTAGAAATTCTCGGACTGTTCTACCTATGGCTATTTTCCCTAGGAAAAGTGCTGTCATTGGAGCCCATGCCATCCACATGGCAAAATTGAAAGTGGACCAATCGTAAGTCCAACTATTTCCAGCTCCACTCAATTGAAGACTTAGATCAGTGAAATTTGAAAAGTATTCGATAAAACCAGTTCCTATAGAATTAAATATATGGGCCTTTTCCCCAAATATCACAAATAGAATAGCGATCAGGAAAAAGAAGCCAAGATTGAACAGGGATAGGTTTTTAATTCCTTTTTCAATGCCCGTCGAAGCGGAAATTATGAAGGTTAATAGGATTGCCAAAGTAATTATTACTGTCAGAAAAGTAGGGTCTAGCTGCGGAAAAAAAGCTAAAAAACCACCAGATAAACTTAATATCCCAGCTCCTAGAGCTGCTGCCATACCAGTTACGAGGGCGAATAGGCTAAACATATCCAAACCCGCTACCCAGAATTTATTGGGGTAAGAGCCAAGAATAGGCCTCAGCATGATACTTAGACTAAAATTGCTTTTGCCGGAATAATACATCAATGCAAAAACTAGGGCCGGAACGGCGTAAATTGCATAAGGGGTAAATCCCCAATGAAAGTATAAAGCTCCTAAAGCAAATGATTTAGCAGCTTCTGAATTAGGTTCAAACCCCTTGAATTCCGGCGGAAACAAATAATGTGAGAGTGGTTCTGCACTTCCCCAAAACAAGATACCAACAGCTATGGTTGTGCATAGGACTATTGCAAACCAGCTGATTCTTTTCAGTCTTGGAATCGCATTTTGACCACCGATTTTATAGTTTCCAAGAGGTGAAAATATTGCAACTGCCGTAAGTAAAGTCATGAGCAAGGAAACCCAGCTGAATCCTAAACTAAAGTGGCTAAGTATGAGTTGTTGTAAATTCTTAAATACTGCAATAAAGGATTTCGGGAATATGATGCTACTGGTAACAGCAACTATTAATAGAATAAAAGGTGGCCAAAAGACCCAAGGGCGAACATTAAAACTGAAAAATGTAGTATTTCTTGTCATGAATCAGGAAGATACCAGGTTTCGAATTCTTACAAAAATGAGTGAATATTTTGTGTTTAAATATCAACTGCTTTCCGTATGAATAAAATTAAATCAAGTGCTCTTTATATAATGGCCATTTTTTACCTTTTAGCTGGTCTTAATCATTTTATTAATCCAGATGGTTACTTGAGATTGATTCCAGAATATCTTCCCTTTCACTACGCATTAAATTTTGTAGCAGGGATATGTGAAGTTAGTTTTGGTATAGGTCTATTTTTTCCAAAATCAAGATCGCTAGCTTCTTGGGGTATCATTGTAATGCTGTTGGCATTCATTCCAGCTCATGTTTACTTCATTCAACTCAATTCTTGTGTTGATAATGGACTTTGTTTGCCGTCGTGGACCGGGTGGTTTCGGCTTGTAATTATCCATCCTTTATTGATTTATTGGGCGTATTTATACACTTCTGAGAGGTATATACTTACCAAAAATTAGTGAAATCTCTAAGTCTTGTTAGTAATACTAACTTTTTGAAAGATTTGTTAACTTTTTTCTCAATACGGCGTTATCAGGATAGTCAAAAAGTTTTTTTTATGGAGAATTTGTTGAATAACATAAAAATGGAGGTGCATGATAATCTATACCTTAAGGAACCATTCAGCTCTGAGTTGGGTAGTTCCATAGTGCAGGAGGGAGCTATTCTCATCCGCAACTTAGGTATGGAAAATTTTACCTTTAAAAAATTGGCAGTGCATATTGGTGTAACTGAAGCAGCTGTTTATAGGTATTTCGAAAATAAACACATGTTGTTGCTGTATCTTACTGCCTGGTATTGGGCTTGGATGGAAGTCAATTATGTGTATGCTACAGCAAATTTGGAAAGCAGCAAGGCCCGACTTACCATTGCCATGAAACTTATAGTCAATGGACCGTTTTTCATGAGAAATGCACATTTAGACCCAGAAAACCTAAGAAGCATAGTAGTTAATGAATCACTCAAAGGATACTTGACCAAGACGGTAGATGTAGAGCATGAAAATGGGATTTTTGCTCAAGTTTATAATTTCGGTGAGCGGATTTCTGAATTGATTTATGAAATAAACCCAACCTATCCCTATCCAAAGACTTTGGCATACACAGTCATGGAGGCAAGTTTACTCCATGCATTTAACGCCAAGCATTTACCGGGCATGACGGAACAATCCTTGGATTCTAAAAACCGTCTGGTCTTTTTTGAAGATTTAATATTAAAGGCAATTTCCAATGAATAATACAAAGACAACCACTCCGATGAAGCGATTTTTCAATCTGCTGAAAGAGGAAAAGGAAGAAGTATATTCAATTTACTTTTACGCAATATTGAATGGATTGGTAGCGCTATCTCTACCATTGGGTATTCAGGCTATATTAAACTTCGTACTTGGGGGGAGAATCACTACTTCATGGGTAATTCTCGTTTTGGTAGTTGCTGCAGGGATAGCCTTCGGAGGATTTTTGCAGATCTCGCAATTACAGATCACGGAGAAATTACAACAAAGAATTTTTGCGAAATCAGGACTTTCTTTGGCTTACAGATTACCAAAAGTTAAGTCGGAGCTTCTGCATGGAGCGTATGCACCAGAGATTGTAAATCGTTTCTTCGATACAGTTAATCTTCAAAAAGGAGTTTCAAAAATTTTGGTGGAATATTCTACTGCTCTGATTCAGGTGATATTTGGACTCATACTCTTATCCTTTTATCACGCTACATTTATCCTATTTGGAATCGTTTTGGTATTGATATTAATTACTATTTTCTATTTCACCAGTCCAAAAGGAATGGCAACTGCCTTGAAAGAATCTACTTATAAATATGAAACTGCCTACTGGCTGGAGGAAATAGGAAGAACCCTAAATACATTTAAACTGGTCGGTGGAAATTCTAAGTTGCCTATTCTTCGCGTAGATAAATTACTCAAACGATACATAGATTTTAGATCGAATCATTTTTCTGTTTTGATCCTTCAATATAAAGTTTTGATAGGCTTCAAAGTATTGATAGTTACTAGCTTACTAATAGCTGGTAGCTTGTTGCTGATCAATGATCAAATCAGTATTGGTCAATTCGTAGCTGCAGAGGTGATTATCCTAATGGTCGTTAACGCGGTGGAGAAACTAATACTTTCTCTAGAAACAGTATATGATACGTTAGTTGCTACGGAGAAACTCGGTCAGGTCATGGATATCGAGCTGGAAGACCACAAAGAGTCTGAGAAGGATATTACACAACAGTCAAACGGGATTAAACTTGCAATGGAAAACTTGGTTTTTCAGCCGAGAGATGTGAGTAAACCTATTGTGAATGGTGTCACGCTTACAATAGAACCTGGAGTCAAAGCAGCTATTACAGGAAAAAGCGGTAGTGGGAAAAGTGCTATGCTAGCATTGTTTTCTGGCCTTTATCAGACCTATAAGGGTACCATTAAAATCAATGATCTTTCTCTTGACTTGATTCATTTGGATAAGTATCGTACAGTAGTGGGGGATTGTATGGAATTGCAGCAGATATTTCACGGTTCGATCGCTGAAAACATTTTGGTAGGGAGAGAAATTGATCCTGAACAGTTGAAATTTCTTATTGAATTAGTTGGCTTAAAGGAGTTTATATATCAATTGCCAGATGATTTGAACACTATATTATTACCGGAGGGAAGGGGGTTATCCAGAAAAATGGCTCAGGCAATTATGCTAGCTAGGGCATTGGTAGGTCAGCCTAAAGCTATGATTTTGGAAAATGCCTTACTGCATCTTGATGAAGAAGTAAAGAATAGAGTACAGTCTTACTTATTTCAAGGGGACTGGACGTTACTTATGGTCACCCAAGATGTAGATGTCATCAAATCAGCCCAGCAGGTAATTGTTATGGATAATGGTACTATGATTTATCAGGGAAATCAATCGGGATATCAAAATTTTTTAAACACTAACGCTTAAGAAAAATGTTAAATATCTCTGAAAATAAAATCTTGGATAGAAGTCATTTCGAGCATACAGAAAGCCTCAAAATGACTGTGGCAAGTAAGCAAAAGAAAAGAAGAGTTAGAATTCTTTTTGTATCCTGCTGCGTTGTATTTCTTATCCTTTTTCTTCCTTGGACCCAGTACATTCGATCCAAAGGATACGTGACGATGCTACAGCCTGAGCATAGAGCACAAACTATACAATCGGTAATTGCCGGAAGAATCGAAAAATGGTATGTGAATGAAGGTGCTTTTGTCTCTAAAGGTGATACTATAGTTAGTATCACAGAAGTGAAAGATGAGTATTTCGATTCCTTGCTCTTGCCTAGAACCCAGCTTCAAGTGCAAGCCAAAAACTTATCAGCCCTTTCTTACAAGGAAAAAGTAAAAGCTTTGGAAAGTCAGATTGAAGCGCTGAAGCGGAATAATATCCTAAGAAAGGAGCAAGCCAGAAATAAACTAGAAATGGCTGAACTGAAAGTGGAGTCTGATAGTATTAGGTTTGAACAGGCTAAGGTGAACTACGAAATCGGCGTGAAACAATTGGGAAGAGCCGAAAAACTTTACGAAGAGGGGTTACGATCCCTGACTGATCTTGAAACCCGGAGGTTGAAGTTTCAGGAAGTGCAGGCTAGCGTTATTGGAGCAGAAAACAGTTTGTTGAGTAGTAGAAATTCTTACATCTCAGCTTTATTGGAGCTCGATGCAATTGATAACGACTTCAGAGACAAGCTATCTAAGGCAGAGTCTGATATGTTCACAGCTCAATCTAGTCAATACGATGCCGAAGGGTCTGCTACAAAGCTGGAAAACCAATATTCCAATTATGAAGCAAGGACTGGATTTAGGCATATTTTGGCACCCCAGGATGGCTTTATCGCGGAAGCTATCCAAGTAGGACTTGGCGAGACCGTCAAAGAAGGTGATCAAATTGTGAATATTGTGCCTTCAAATGGTGAGCTCGCAGTAGAGATGTTTATCTCTCCGGTGGATTTACCATTGATGGAAGTAGGGAAAAAAGTACGATTCATATTTGATGGATGGCCAGCGATTGTATTTACGGGATGGCCTAGAATTTCCAATGGTACTTTTGGAGGTGTGATCGTAGCAGTAGATCAGTTTGCTGGTAAGTCCAATCAATTCAGAGTTCTGGTGGCCGAAGATCCAGAAGAAGAGCCTTGGCCATCAGTCTTGCGTGTAGGTTCTGGGGCAGATGGAATTGCATTACTTAATGATGTACCGGTTTGGTATGAACTCTGGCGTCAATTGAACGGCTTCCCTGCGGATTTCTACACCAGAAAAGAGAAAGAACAAATAGCAAAAGGACAGAAATGAAAAGATCGTTTTTTACTTTCTTACTTTTAATCTTTGGATTAATCACCTATGCTCAAGATTCTGACACTTTGAGGTTTGAGGACTATATGGAATGGGTGAAATCCTACCATCCTATTTCCGCACAGGCAGATATTATGCTTACCATGGGAGATATGGAAGTTCGAACCGCAAGGGGTGGTTTTGATCCTTTACTTTACGGAAATCTAGATGAGAAAAGCTTTGATGAAAAGTCCTATTACGATAAACGTGAAGCAGGAATTTCTATCCCAACATGGGCTGGTATAGAAATTAACGGGGCTTTTGAGCAGAATTCTGGTCAATACCTAAATCCTGAAAACTCTGTTCCAACCGGAGGATTGCTTTCTGCTGGAGCCTCGATCAACCTTGGTCAAGGATTGATATTGGATGATAGAAGGGCTGGCTTAAGAAAGGCTCAGATCTATCAGCAGTCCACTGAATCTGAGCGCCAAAGGCTTCTAAATGAATTATATCTACAGGCTACTGGTGCGTATTGGAATTGGTCCTTGGCTTTTGCAAATAGGGAATTGCAAGCTGAAGGTGTAGAACTGGCAAAGGTTAGGTTTAGGGGCATCAAGATTAGTTTCGAGCAAGGAGATTTTCCAGCTATCGATACTGTTGAGGCTGCTACACAACTTTTGAACAGGGAATACAATCTACAAAAGGCCGAGAATGAGCTTTTCATGAGGACACAGGATCTCAATAATTTTCTTTGGGATGAAACAGGTAATCCGATTGCACTGGACGTTCAAGTTAAGCCAGAGGAATTATTCTCGGATCAGCCTCTGATTCTGAATGAGGAGGAGTTGCGGATTATGATTGCAGATCACCCAGAATTATTGTTAGCTGATTTTGAATTAGCTAGTTTGGACGTGGAAAGACGTCTTAAGGCTCAACAGATTATACCTGTAGTAAAACTGAAGTATAATTTTCTTACCGAGAACCTTAATCAATTTGATCAGGCAGGATTTTTTGAAAATAATTATAAGTGGGGATTGACCGTCTATACTCCATTGATGTGGAGAAAGGCGAGGGGAGGAATGCGTTTGGCGGAGGCCAAAATAGACTTTAAGCAAAATTCCAGGGACTTGAAAGAACTTCAGCTTCGTACAAAACTTGAAAATGAACTTAATTGTTGGAGTGTTATAAATAATCAAATAGCCACATACACTAGAAATGTAGCTGCATTACAAATGTTACTTCAAGGGGAATTGAGAAGGTTTGAGATAGGTGAAAGTAGCCTGTTTTTAGTCAATAGCAGAGAAGTTTCTGTATTTAGCTCCCGTGTTACCTTGAATGAATTACTATCTAAAAGAAAAATTACCTATGCCAAGACCAGATTTGCTGCCGGTGTAGGATTTGAGTAAATTAGATATTCGCTATGCTAAATCCAGTATTAGATAGTTAACGTATTTTAGATAGAAACCAAAAATCTGATTTTATGCCTGCCTTTGTAATAGTGGAAGTTGATATCACTGATCCAGAAAAATACAATGCTTACAAGCAACTCACCCCGGCGACAGTTTCTGCTTTTGGTGGAAAGTTTGTATTGAGAGGAAATCCAGTAAAAGTACTGGAGGGAGAATGGAATCATGAGCGACTCGTAATGTTGCAGTTTCCCAATAAAGAAAAAGCTGAGGCTTGGTATAACTCAGAAGCCTACCAACAGGCCAAATCCGTTAGAGAAGGTGCTGCTAAAGCAAAATTCTTATTAATAGAATCTTGAACTCTATTAGATTCAGATAGATATCAAAAAAGGCTTCCAATAGGAAGCCTTTTTTAACTGATAAACAGCCGATTATAAATCAGGCTGCGGTGTCATTCTTAGATAAGGTTTGATTACTTTGTGTCCTTTAGGAAATTTAGAAGGAATGTCTTCTGTCTTGATTCCCGGAGAAACTACCACATCTTCACCTTGCTGCCAGTTAGCTGGAGTAGCCACCGAATAGTTAGCCGTGAGCTGCAGAGAATCTATAACTCTAAGAAGCTCGTCAAAGTTTCTGCCGGTACTTGCTGGATAAGAAATGATGAGCTTTACTTTCTTGTCATTTCCGATAATGAAAACGGATCGTACAGTAAAGTTTTCACTTGAATTAGGATGAATCATATCATACAATTCAGAGACTTTTCTGTCCTGATCTCCGATAATTGGAAAATTAACAGTGGTGTTTTGCGTCTCATTGATGTCTGAAATCCATCCTTTATGATTTTCCAAACCATCTACACTTAATGCAAGAACCTTAGTATTTCGCTTCGTAAACTCATCTTTAAGCTTCGCTACTGCACCAAGTTCTGTGGTACAAACTGGGGTATAATCCGCAGGGTGGGAAAATAAAACTCCCCAACCATCACCCAGATACTCGTAAAAATCAATTTGCCCTTCTGTAGTATCGGCCGTAAAATTTGGGGCCGTGTCGCCTAGTCGTAATGCCATTTTGTTTATTGTTTAAAAGTTTTGTTTCGATTCTTCAATATAACGTTCATAGATGCTTTCAGTTCGTGTTTTTTAAAATCTTTGTGAAAAATTCCCAGAAGGTAAACCCATTTAGAATAATGAGAGTTGTAAGTCCAAGAATAGCTTTTACATCGTAGATAAACTAAAACCAAAACACCCATGAAAACATATTACAACCCAGAGGATCTCAAAAATTTTAGTAAAATAGGTGAATTTCAAAAGCCCCTTGCGGATAAGTTTTTCGACTATTATGGAGAGGTGTTCGCAGAAGGGGCGTTGACAGCCAGAGAGAAATCATTAATTGCTCTTGCCGTTGCTCATGCTATACAATGCCCGTATTGTATCGATGCATATACCACAGATACCATGGAAAAGGGCTGCGATGAAGAACAAATGATGGAAGCAGTACATGTGGCTGCAGCGATTAGGGGAGGAGCTTCGCTAGTTCACGCTACGCAGATGATGAATAAAGTGAAGGAAATTTCCATGTAATTCATGAAGTCACTCAAAGCCCAACATCACCGACTCTCGAGTTCAGAAGAAGAAATTCAAATTTTGGAAAGCAATATGCCTAGCTTTTCAGGAGATCGATTTGTTTCTGAACTTGAGAATTCAAATTTATTTCCATTAAAACCTACCCAAATTGAAATCCTTCAAATTAATTTGGGAAAAATGTGTAACCAGGTTTGCAAACATTGTCACGTAGATGCAGGGCCTGATCGAAAAGAAATTATGACTCGTGAGACGATGAATGAATGTCTAGAAGTCATAAGAAATCACCACATAAATACAATAGATCTGACAGGTGGTGCACCTGAAATGAATCCGGATTTCCGTTGGTTTGTAGAGCAAATACGAGCTATATCTTTAGAGATTACAATTATTGTCCGGTGTAACCTTACTATTATTCTGGCAAATCCTAAGTACCATGATCTGCCCGAGTTTTTTAGAAAGCATAAACTGGAAGTAGCTTCGTCTTTGCCCTATTTCACTGCGATGAAGACAGATTCCCAGCGGGGAGATGGTGTTTTTGATAAATCCATCAAAGCGCTCAAATTGCTTAATGAACAGGGATATGGAGTAGAAGGGTCTGGTTTGATTTTGAATTTGGTCTATAATCCATCTGGTGCTTTTATGCCAGCTGCTCAAAGTGGCTTGGAGGCTGAGTTCAAAAAGCGACTTTCTGATAAATTTGATATCACTTTCAATTCACTTTTCACTATCACCAATCTTCCAATCAGTCGTTTTTTGGAGTATTTGCTTCGAAGCAATAATTATGAAGGATATATGGAAAAGCTGATAGAAAGCTATAATCCAGTTGCAGCAGCTGGAGTGATGTGTAGAACCACTATTTCTGTAGGTTGGGATGGCTATTTATATGATTGTGATTTTAATCAAATGCTTGAGCTAAAAGTAACATCAGAAGATTCCCGACACATAAGAGACTGGAATCAACAATCACTTACTGCTCGTGAAATAATCGTAAAAAATCACTGTTTTGGTTGCACGGCAGGTGCGGGGTCTAGTTGCGGAGGAACTACTGCTTAGGATGAAAGACTGTATTATTATTTTTCAAAAAAATGCAGAGTTAGGCAAAGTTAAAACACGTCTTGCTCGTAGTATTGGGAATAAAGAAGCTTTCGATGCCTATCAGAGATTGGTGAACTACACTCATAAAGTAGCCTCAAAAAATCCAGCTCAGAAAATCCTTTTCTTTTCAAACTTCTTAGAGCAAGATCTTTCCAAGTATCCAGAGGGTTACAGATTTGAACTTCAGTCAGGAAATGATCTTGGTGAAAAAATGAAAAATGCCTTTGATCAACTATTTAAAGAAAAATTTGATCGAATATTAATAATAGGTACAGATTGTGCAGAGCTAACTCCAGAATTGCTTTCTGAAGCTTTTGATATATTGGATACTCAGGAAGTGGTCATAGGGCCGGCACATGATGGAGGATATTACCTTATCGGGATGAAGCGATTTATTCCAGGCTTATTTGAAGGCATACCTTGGAGCACTGCAGAAGTTTCATCTCTTTCTATGAATTATTTAGAGAGAAATTTTATCTCTTATTCAAAACTTCCAACACTATTTGATGTGGATTTTGAGGAAGACTGGGAGAGGTTTAAGGATAAAATTTAATTTACCTTTCCCTTGTAGTGAGTTAAATCAAAGGAGTCCAGCAATCTTTGTTCAGATTCTATTCGTTCAAAAGAGTTCATAGTCATACCAATAATTCTATCCATCAGTATGTTATCAAAAACCCACAAGTCAGTTCGTTTTCTAGGAATATTCATTTTGCTTATAGCAGGTTTGTGTGTGGACGGCTTCAGCCAAACTAAAACGAATACCTATGATATTGTCCTTGCTGGATTTACAATTGGGACAATGAAAGCTGATAAAACTACTTCAGCCACAGGAGAGGATTATCAAATCCACAGTAACGTAGAGTTTTGGTTTTTTGGTAAAATCCATGTAGAATTTCTCCAGAAGGCCCATTATGCTAATGGTCAATTAATGAATGCAACTACTAATTCAGATTCTAATAGAGGTGATTTTTTAACCACTATATCATGGAATAAGGATCATTATGATGTGGATGCCAATTCCTATAAATTCCATAATGAAGAGGCTATCAATCAGGTGATTAAAGGAAGTACTGCAAGACTGTATTTTCATGAGCCAAAACCTGGTGACGTGCTGATCTCTGAAAATTTTGGAATGCTGACTAAAGTGCGTGAAATAGAAAAAGGTGTTTATGAAATCGATGTAAATGGAAGTATGAATCGGTTTTATTACGAAGGAGGGGTGTTACAAAAAGTAGTACTGGAAAATAACATCAAGAATTATTCGATCAAAAGAAGAGTTGACTGAAACAAATAGGATTTCTGTAATTATTCCCTGTTTAAACGAAGCAACAAATCTAACCGAATTGCTTCCCATTCTAACTAATGAAGGCAAGGGAAGACTATTAGAAATAATAGTTTCAGATGGAGGGTCAGAAGATAAATCTGTGGCAATTGCTAAGTTAAATGGTGCGACCATAGTTCATTCGCCTATCTGCTGTAGAGCTACGCAATTAAATTTAGGAGCCAAAAAAGCCAAAGGTGATATTTTATATTTTCTTCATGCCGATACTAGGCCTATAGAGGGTTTTGCGGAGGTAATTCACAGTAGTTTAGGTGAAGGAAAACGCGTGGGTTGTTTTCGTTATAGATTTGATAATGAAACTAAACTCTTGCAAGTCAATTCCTGGTTTACCAAATTCAACAGTATTTTATCTGGCGGTGGAGATCAATCGTTATTTATTGAAAAAACATTTTTTAATGAATTGAATGGTTTTGATGAATCATTCCATATTATGGAAGACTTTGAGCTCGTCCGTCGGATCCGTCAAAAATCTGATTTTCATGTTCTTCCGTACACGATGACAGTTTCTGCCCGCAAATACAGGGAAAATGGTTGGCTAAAAGTACAGCTTGCTAATTTTACTGCTTTCTCTCTTTTTTTGTTAAAAGTTAAGCCAGCTTCAATCAAAAGTTTATATTTAAAATTTTTAAGCCGTAAAAATTAATAAGTATAACAGTAGTTGAATGAATCAAGCGACAATTAATGGAATCCAGCAAGTAGGGATAGGTGTAAAAGATGCGAATCAAGCATGGGCATGGTATAGAAAGGCTTTTAAGATGGATGTACCAATCTTCCAAGATAGTGCTGAAGCCAAATTAATGACTCGCTACACCTCAGGGAAGGTAGAAAGTAGGCATGCTATTTTGGCGCTAAATATGCAAGGTGGCGGAGGTTTTGAGATTTGGCAATATACCTCAAAAGAACCTTTGGTACCTGAAAATGAACTTACATGGAAGGATTTAGGAATATTGGCAGTGAAAATGCGTTGTCACGATATCCATAAAACTCATGCCCATCTCACTAGCGTAGGAGCCGAAATGCTCGGCGAGCCGGTTAAAAATCCACTGGGAGTTTGGCATTTTTTCGTTAAAGATCCTTACGGAAATATGTTTGAGTTGATAGAAAACGGCTCATGGTTCAGCAAGAATAAAGATCTTACCGGAGGAGTTTTAGGTGTGGTGATCGGAGTGTCATCTATTGATTCATCTTTGCCCACCTATCAGAAGCACTTGATGCAAACTGAAATTCTTTGTGATAAAACCGGTGTGTGGGAAGACTTTGCTCAAGTAGGAGAAGCAACTACGACTTACAGGAGAGTTATCCTACAAGGCTCTTCAGTGATGACAGGAGCATTTGGAAAACTATTCTGTCAAACTCAAATCGAATTGATAGAGACCGAAGGTCAGCCTAGAAATAAAGCGTTCGAAAACAGAAACTGGGGAGACCTGGGTTTTATCCATTTGTGCTTTGATGTAAATGGCATGGGTGCTATCAAAGAAAAACTTGCTAAAGATGGAATAGAACTTACTGTAGATAGTGGAAATGAATTTGACATGGGGAAAGCAGCCGGAAGATTCTCGTATTTGGAAGATCCAGATGGGACTTGGATAGAAATGGTGGAAACATACAAAGTACCAATCATGGAGAAGCTTGGCTGGTATCTACACTTAAACAAACGTGATAATACTAAGAACCTTCCAAATTTTATCGTAAAACTGCTTTCTCTAAATCGGGTAAAAGCATAACATCTTTCAATTTCCAGATAGTAAGCGGGCTAGGTCAACCAATCTGTTGGCGTAGCCCGCTTCATTATCATACCATCCTACTAATTTCACCATTTTTCCTTTGGCTGACGTCAAGGCAGCATCAATAATACAGGAATGCGGGTTCCCAATGATATCTATAGATACAATAGGTGAATCTTCAACCTCTAGGAGTCCTTTTAAATATCCTTTGCTCGCTTCTCTAAAGGCTGTGTTTATTTGATCTTCTGTTACCTCTTCTTTCAATTCCACTATCATATCAGTCAATGAACCGTCCGGAACGGGAACTCTCATTGCAGATGCTTCGATCTTTCCAGAAAGCTGAGGTAATATCTCATCCAAAGCATTTCCCGCATTAGTTGTCGTAGGGATAATGGAATAGGCAGCAGCTCTAGCTCTTCTCAGATCACGATGTGGTGCATCATGTAGGTTTTGATCATTGGTATACGAATGTACAGTAGATGCAAAACCTTTGACTACACCAAAATTATCATCGAGTACTTTCACCATTGGAGCCAGGCAGTTTGTGGTACAAGAAGCATTTGAAACAATTCTTTCATCACCTGTCAAAATAGAATCATTTACCCCCAATACAACCATCTTGATGGTAGGGTCCAATGAAGGAGCGGAAATAATTACTTTTTTCGCCCCTGCGATTAGATGCTTTTCTGCACCAGACCGCGCCGTAAATCTTCCTGTACATTCTACAACTAGGTCAATATCCAAACTTTCCCAAGGTAGTTTTTCAGGATCAGCTATTCCAAAAAGTTGAATTTCTTGTTCATTAACTTTTAGGATTGAGTCCTGTAATTCAATTTTACTTGAAGATTTTCCATGTATGGAATCATATTTTAGTAGATGCGCAATGGCTGTTTGATCGGCCAAATCATTAATTGCAACCAATTTGAACCCACTTCTTTCTAAGATAAGTTTGGCTGTATACCTGCCGATTCTTCCAAAACCGTTAATAGCTATTCTGATATCCTTGGTTACTTTCATTGCTTGTAGTATGATTGGAGCTCAAAAATAGGAAAATCAACAGCAAACCCTTCAAAGAAAATTTTATTCCTTTGAACTCAGGTTTTTAGCACAAATCAGAAGAAATTTTTGAAGCCAAATTGTTTTTAAAAACTTAACCTTCTATATTTGCACAACCATTCAGAAAAGCACGTTTTCGAAGGGTATTAATGGTCGGTTCGTCTAGGGGTTAGGACACGTCCCTTTCACGGATGAAACACGGGTTCGATTCCCGTACCGACTACATTGTCGCCTGAATTTCAGGAAGTTGTGATATTTTTATTGAAGTATGGTCGGTTCGTCTAGGGGTTAGGACACGTCCCTTTCACGGATGAAACACGGGTTCGATTCCCGTACCGACTACCAAGACCTAAGAGCTTTATAGCAGCTTAGTCTTATCTTATTTTTGTTTTATGGTTGTTAGTGGTTAAAGTGAACAAAATCCCGATCTCTGGTCGGGATTTTGTTTTATTAGCCTTTTTGATTAATGGCTTAAAAGCCATTTTTAATTTTATTACTTTCAAGAATGGAATAATAAAATTAACCTATGTCTCAACCCAAAATTAAACTTCACTACGCCAAAATACTATTGGCTGCAGCCATCCCAGTATTAATTTCTTGTAGTAAAACTGAAGAAGTTGATCTGCGGGAACGCACGTTGACTAAAGAAGAAATTGCGCCAATGGTACAAGCAGCCGAAGGTGGAATTAACGCTACATTAAGCCCAGGATTAAAGCTATCCCTTTGGGCTGTGGACTCACTTGTCTACGATCCTATTTCCATTCAGGTAACAGATGATGGAAATCTGTATTATACCCGAACCAATCGACAGAAAAATTCTGAGTTTGATATTAGAGGTCATCAAGAATGGGAAATTGAGTCAATCAGCCTTCAAACTATTGAAGATAAAAGGGCCTTTCTCCAGAAGACGCTGTCGCCAGAAATGTCTGACAAGAACACTTGGCTAGCTGATGTGAACGGTGATGGATCGCATGATTGGCGGGATATGACAGTAGAAAGAGAGGAACTTTTTAGGCTGGAAGACAAAGACGGGGATGGCTTAGCTGATTATTCGCAAATTATGGTACAGGATTTCAGTGATGTTACAAATGATGTCGCTGGTGCATTGCTAAAATTGGACGATAATCTATTTGTAGGAGTAGGACCGGATTTATGGAAACTCAGTGATAAGAATGGTGATGGAATCATGGATGAGAAAGTTTCTATTTCACATGGCTATGGTATCCACGTCGGATTTGGTGGTCATGGTATGTCAGGACTAGAAGTTGGCCCAGATGGTAGAATTTATTGGGGGATTGGAGATATCGGATTCAATGGTGTTGGTCCTGATGGTACCGAATGGAAGTATCCCAATAGAGGAGTAGTGGCCAGATCAAATCCGGATGGAAGTGATTTTGAGGTTTTCGCAATGGGGGTAAGAAATACCCATGAATTTACTTTTGATGCATATAACAACCTGATTTCAGTTGATAATGATGGAGATCATCCTGGAGAAAGTGAGCGATTAGTTTATCTGGTGAACGGTTCAGATACGGGCTGGAGAACTAACTGGCAATTCGGAAAATACCGTGATCCAGATAACAATACTTATAAAGTATGGATGGATGAGAAGCTTTATATCCCAAGACATGAAGGACAGGCTGCCTATATAACTCCACCAATCCAGAATTATATCAATGGCCCGACAGGAATGGTATTTAATCCTGGAACAGCTCTGGCTGAAAAGTGGAAGAACACCTTCTTTGTGGCTTCGTTTGTTGGTAATCCTACCCGCTCTGGTATTCATGCTTTTAAACTTGAGCCTGATGGGGCTTCATTCAAAATGTCTCAAACAGAGAATATCATGTCTGGAGTGCTGGCAACTGGGCTAGACTTTGGACCTGATGGATCTTTATATTTCGCTGATTGGATTGAAGGTTGGAATACCAAAAATTACGGTCGTATATGGAAAATTGAAGACGAAGCAGGCGCGAATTGGGAAGCTAGAAAAATCACCGCTCAGGTAATGAAAACTGATTTCAAAACACTTACCGATGATGCTCTTTTTGGGTATCTAAGTGATGAGGATATGAGAATCAGGAGAAAAGCTCAATTTGAATTAGCCAAAAGAGGTGATAAAGGAATGGCTGCTTTCAAGAAGGCGATTGCTCAGAAATCGAATCAGTTTGCAAGAATCCATGGTATCGTTGGTATTAGTCAACTGGCTAGAATGGAGAAAATGGATTATGCAGATGCTCTGATCCCTCTTTTAAAGGACCAGGATGCTGAGATTCGTGCACAAGCTGCTAAGTGGCTAGGAGATATAAAATATGCTAAATCT
The DNA here is from genome assembly GCF_900182815.1 of Algoriphagus winogradskyi. Classification (GTDB taxonomy): domain Bacteria; phylum Bacteroidota; class Bacteroidia; order Cytophagales; family Cyclobacteriaceae; genus Algoriphagus; species Algoriphagus winogradskyi. Next base: position 264,115 of record NZ_FXUA01000004.1, read on the forward strand.
GGTGATGTTCTTTTGCCTTTATTGACGGATCCCGAAATCAGAGTAAGATTTTTTGCTTCTGAAGCTTTAGGAAGAATAGCTTATGAACCGGCTATTAAAGGCTTGATCGGAGTATTGGAAGCCAATAATGATGAAGATGCATTTCTACGGCATGCTGCAAGTTTAGCTTTGGCACGAATCAATAAGAAGGAGCCTATTCTCGCTCTTGCATCACACCCTTCTGATGCAGTTCGTCTAGGTGCTGTTTTAGCACTACGTAGGATGGCTGATCCAGGGATTGCAACCTTCTTAGATGATAATAATGAATATATCGTCACTGAAGCTGCTAGAGCAATCAACGATGATTTTTCTATTGAAGGTGCTTTACCAGCCTTGGGAGATTTGTTAGTGACTACCAAGTTCGAAAACGAGCCGCTAATAAGAAGAGCAATAAGTGCTAACCTGAGAGTAGGTACCCAGAGAACTTTGGACAATCTGAAAGCCTACATTGCTATGCCAAAAGTTAGCCCTATTCTAAAAGCTGAGGCTATTGCCGCCTTGGGTACTTGGGCTAAGCCATCGGTGCTTGATCGGGTAGATGGAAGAAATAGAGGTGAAGTGGAAAGAGATCTAGCCCCAATACAATCTTCAGTGAAAGAAACACTTATTGGTGCTTTGAATGATAAAAATGAAGACATCAGAGTTGCTAGTGTAAAAGCAATTGGAAAATTGAAGATTGCTGATGCAGAACCTAAACTAGTTGCCCTGCTAAGAAATGATCAATCCGAAAATGTTCGTGTCGCGGCAATTCTTGCACTTTCTGTTGCCAACCCAAGTTCAATATCTACACCAATAGAGATTGCAATGAAAGATAATTCCAGAGCTGTCCGTGTGGTTGGATTAGATTTATTAACCAAGACAGATATTTCTCAAGATCTAATGGTAAGCTTGCTCCAAGATGTAATTCAAAATAGAACTACTGCTGAAAAGCAAGCTGCTTTGTTAAGTTTAGGAAATCTAGAAAACTCGGCTGAACTCCCACTTTGGACTACACTTTTGGATGATTTATCAAAAAATAAGTTGCCAAGTGAAGTGATGATAGAGTTAGAGGAAGCAATAGAAGAAACAGGTTCGGCTGATTTGAAAACTAAATACCAGAAGATCCAAGAAGAAAGGACTGGCGGTGACCTAGTTGCTTTATACAGCGGGGCATTGGATGGCGGAAGTGTGCGTGCCGGCAGAAATATTTTTTTCCAAAATCAAACTGCTCAATGCATCCGCTGCCATGGATATGATGATATGGGTGGCGTAGCTGGTCCCCACTTGAACGGGGTCGCAAATCGTGCTACCAAGACTGAATTGCTGGAAGCATTGATCGATCCAAGTAAGCGTCTGGCTCCGGGCTATGGTTTTGTCCAACTAGAGTTGAAAGACGGTACTGTAGTTAATGGTACTTTGATGGAAGAAAAAGAAAATGGATTACTCATAAAGGTAGGAGCTAAGCCAGATACTTTAATATTGAATAGCAGTATTGCCGAGCGAATAAATTCTCCTTCAAGTATGCCTGACATGAAAGGTTTGCTGTCTAAAAGGGAAATTAGAGATTTAGTGAGTTTCTTAAGTACCTTAACTAAAGAATGGGAATAAGAAACCTTCCTATTATTAAACTACCATTAGGGATCACCACATGTGTGGGGATCCCTTTTATTTTATTGCAGTAGGTAAGTTTCAGCTTCATACTTCTGATTTCCAAGGAAAGGTCTATTAATTGAAGCAGATGGGCCAAAGAGAATAGTAACGTTTTTTCTTCGTCCGGATGACGGAGTGATCTTCGCTAATACTTTATTGAAGAGGGAGGATGCTGACTATAGAATTATATTAGTTTGCTCTCAATAGTTGTAGTGGCAGGCAAAGGAGGGAAGCACTCTAAGGTGTTTACCAGACACATTATCCGAACAGATGAAATAAAGCGTGAAGCTACGGTAAGAGCCAATCTGGCACAATGAAAGACTTATTGCTATGTCATGATTTGATTCAAACTTTTATTCTACTAGGGTATTTGATCGTGAATAGTTTCATAAGGTAAAAAAAAAGAGCTATTCCGAAATCTCGAAATAGCTCCTCATTAACTTGGGTTTTTGTTAAATCTTAATTCAAGAATTCGTCAAAAGTTAAGCTAACAAAATACATAGTTCCTATAGTCGGGTTGCCCCAAGCTTGGGTGTATCCCTTACTGAAAAGGTTGGATCCACCTACTTTGAGGATTGACTTCATGCTTTTAATTTTATAGCTCAACTGAGCATCTAATGTGCCATAAGCAGGAATTACAGATAATTGCTGGCTAGACACTCCTGGATTGACAAAAGATGACTGCCAAGCAAATTCTCCTTGCCATCTGTACGCTACTGCAAATCCTAAATTGTCGATTACTTCTCTATTTGCGAAATTCAACACATATCTGTACTCAGGAGTATTGAAGCTAGGCTGGAAGCCTGTTTCAGCTAATTCATCTAAGTTGGAAAGAGTGTTGTATGACACATTCCCACCAACGGTATATCCTTTCGCGAGTTTGTAATCTAAACTAGCTGCCCAACCCCATGATTTGATGACCTCAGTTCTGTTCACAGGCATTGAGTAAATATTTCTTCCACCTGAGCCTAAGCCTATTAAGTTTAAGCCAGTAATAGGATTTGGGCCAGCAAGTCCTGCCTCAGAAGCATCCTGTACTAAAACCTGGCTACCATTGAAATTTTCGAATCTGTTGAAATAAGCATATGCATCAACCAACAGTCTGGTTCCCCAGATTCCTTTATAACCAACTTCGAAGGATTTTACTCTTTCAGGCTTGAATTCTTTGATATCATAAGGTTGCAATAGCCCAACATTAGCTTGTGCGGCTAGAAACCCAACAGTTTGTGCAATTGCAGACTCTGCTTCAGATGCTGGGATTTGTCCTGCTTGGATCTGTTGAGTGACGATAGCAATTGCCTGCTGTAAGACTGCTGGATCTTGGGCGGTCTGCTGAACTGCCGCACCATAATTGGTGACGTTTGCCAGTGTATAACCATTATTTGTGTTCAGGTTATAGCGGTTTGCTAAGAAAGGTAATCCACCGATTAACCTCGCTTGAGGGGTATTTAGATCTATGTATTGATCTTGATTGGTTGGAATACGGAAACCAGTCTGATAAGAAGCTCGGAAGTTATGATTTCCTTCAGTGAAAACTCCTGAAATTCTCGGAGACCATTGGCCTGCAAAATTTTCATTTTTATCATATCTCGCAGAAGCCGTTAATTTAAATTTATCATTTAATAACTTTTTAGAGCCTTGAATGTATCCACCATATTCTTGGATGTTGTATTCCTCACCGTTTTCTGTCAGGGCAAAAATTGTCCCATTCGAGTTCAGATCATAAATTCTATAGTTAGCACCTACTACAAACTCAGCAAACTTGATTTGATCAGTAAAATTATATGAACCCTCAAAATGGTACAGATTGCTGCTGTCTACGAACTTAGCGCCAACTCCATTTTGATCACCAGGAATAGGTCTTGAAGTAACTGCTTTGAGTGCATTGTTAAACTCAGCAGTTCCCGGCATGTATCTACCTTGATCTGCGAAAGCTCTAGCTGCTTGATGTGCCTGGGCTGCTGGCATGCCAGCACCTACCGCCTGAGCGTAAGCTCCTACATATTCTGGAAACCATTGAGTACTTGCTTTCCACGCCTCATTAATTCCTTGAGCTGCTGTACCTACCGCAAATGCATCACCAGATCTTTCTTGAGTAGTATAAGCTCTTAAATACCAATTAGAAGCTCTTAGTTCGGCCTTATATTGACCCATCGTGAAATCTTTCAGTGAATATCGGTCTGCGCCAGTATAAACTGTTGTACCAAAACCTAAATTACCCTGAAGTACAGCTTCGATATTATCGTTGATTCTGTAATGCAGAGCAGCATTTAGCTTTACTGATTTAGTACCATAGTCGGCGATGTCTCTCTCCATATAACCTGTTCTTGAAACTGCAGTGCTTGGTATAAGTCCTAAAGCAGCTTGTGGAAGTGCTCCAACTGCAACCATGGACTGGGCTACAGAAAACATGTTTACGTTGGTCTCATCTCCATAGACATTTACGCCATTGTAGGCTGGATTATTTAGTGTATTTCCACTTTCAATAGTAGAGCCATTCAATAAGGATTGATCTCTGAAGTCGTTTGCTTGCCAATCATCAGCTTTCAGATATTCAAAATTTAACTTAAAGGCAAACTTATCGCTTATCGCTTTTGCATATCTAGCGCTGAAGTTATAAAAGCCAGTTGATGGTGTTGATCTACTACTTTCGTCCATTATCCCTGTCTTCACGCTGGCAGATAGTCCTTGATACAGGAATGGGCTTTTTGAATTCATTAATAATATTCCATTGATAGCATTTGGACCATAAAGCGCAGAAGAAGCACCAGGAAGGAGCTCAACACTTTCAAGGTCTAATTCTGAGATCCCCACTATGTTGCCTACAGAAAAATTCAATCCTGGGGCTTGGTTATCCATTCCATCGATTAACTGGACAGTTCTCACATTTCCATTTGCATTAAATCCTCGGGTATTGAATGATTTAAATAGGAGAGACTGTGTACTCATTTCTACGCCTTTCAAATTATTAATTGCATCGTAGAAACTCGCTTGTGGGGCATCACGGATTGCGATGATATCCATTTTCTCAATAGAAACTGGTGATTGTAATACACCTTCCTCAACTCTGGAAGCAGAAACAACTACTTCCTGTCCAAGGATGGCAGTTTCTTCGAGTTGGATATTTACAGTGGATTGTGCTGATGTAATATCAACTTCCTGCGTATTGTATCCTACCATAGAGAAAACCAAGGTTAATGGAGGATCTTGATTTACATTCAGAGAATACTTACCTGAAAGGTCAGAAATTGTTCCAATTACCTTTCCTTTTACCAAGATATTGACACCAACGAGGGTCTCTTGGGTATCTGCATCTGTTATGGTACCAGAGACTATTGTCTGAGCAATAGCGGAACCAAATGAAAGGGAAACCAAGAGTGCCGACAAGAACACTATTGTCCTGGCTTTAATTGTAAAATTGCTCATAGGCTATTTTATTTATTGTTGTGGGTTTATGAATTAAGGGTGCTAATTCATTAAGTAGAACGCGAAAATTACCCTAATAAATGAATAATTGATATAAAATATTCAGAATTTGATGTGAATCAAAAATTGTGAAATAGTGTTAAATCTGGAAACTGAGTCATCCAATTAAAAATCTAAAAATTATTATTGACTTTATTGTTAATACTTAAACTACTCACCTGTTTTGTTAGAAATTCAAAAATGGATTTTTTTTTACCTCTCAAAATAAAAAATAAAAAAACCCAGACATCTGCTGGGTTTTTCAATTCGGAATTGGGCTTCCTTACTGACTTTTGTTCTCCTCGTTAACATGCTTAACCAAGCGATCACATAGGTCCTTAATTTCTTCAGACATGTATTCGTCAGCAGTACTATTTAATATAGTTTGTGCCATTCCTCCTAAGATGTCTATATAAAAACGCTTCATTTCTACCACTGACATTTCTTCAGTCCACAAATCTATGCGAAGTGTACTGTGATTTTGATTGTCCCAGACATTTAGGCTAATGCTTTTAGTGTCTTCAAGGCCATTGCCTTCTTTATCGGAAGCGTCCCATTTGATTGTCTTTGGAAAGCTGTTTTCGTCTAAATCTACTTCGAACTTAATGTCTGATTTTTTCATAATATGTTTTGAATCTTTTAGAATCCCGTGTTGATTTTACAAAATTAATCAGGTTAACTTCATGAGTGCATCTGGAGTTCATTTTTACTGCTTTTATTCAAAAATCATCTCAGGAATATCTCCCTGAACTATTAATTTACCTGCAGTTTTCATCTTGATTTCTTCTACAGAAACTCCAGGAGCTCTTTCTTTAAGTATAAAGCCTCCATCTTCTGACACTTCCAAAACTGCTAAATCGGTTACAACTTTTTTAACGCAGCGTATACCAGTGATTGGTAGAGTACATTCAGAAAGTAATTTGGATTCTCCAGTTCGAGAGCAATGCTGCATAGCGACAATAATATTATCAGCAGAGGCGACTAGGTCCATTGCTCCACCCATTCCTTTAACCATCTTCCCTGGAATCTTCCAATTGGCAATATCTCCATTTTCGGAAACTTCCATAGCGCCAAGGATCGTCAAGTGAACATGCCCGCCCCTAATCATAGCGAAAGATTCTGCTGAATTGAAAAGGGCAGAGCCTTTTGCCATGGTAACGGTCTGCTTGCCTGCATTGATCAGGTCTGGATCGATTTGCTCTTCGGTAGGGAAAGGTCCAATTCCCAATAAGCCATTTTCAGACTGTAGCACTACTTCCAATTTCTCCGGAATGTAATTAGCTACGAGTGTGGGGATTCCTATTCCTAAATTTATGTATTGCCCATTCTTCACTTCTTTTGCGATTCTTTGGGCTATTTGATCTTTTGTAAGCATTTTGGGTTTGTTTTAGGGCTCTGGGTAATTTCGAGAAGGTAAACTTTAAGAAAGCTATTTTGAGACTGTTCTTTGCTCAATTCTCTTTTCGTAATCTTTTCCCTGAAAAATACGCTGAACGTATATACCAGGAGTATGAATCTCATTCGGATTGAGTTCACCGGCTTCTACAAGTTCTTCCACTTCCGCGATACAAATCTTTCCGGCAGCAGCCATCATAGGATTAAAATTTCTCGCTGTTCCTTTAAAAATTAAATTCCCTGCTGTATCACCTTTCCAAGCTTTCACAATAGAGAAATCTGCTTTCAACCAGCTTTCCAGCAAGTACATTTTTCCATCAAATTCCCGGATTTCTTTTCCTTCTGCTACTTCAGTTCCCACTCCAGCGGGGGTGAAAAATGCGGGGATTCCTGCTCCTCCTGCACGGACACGTTCTGCTAGAGTGCCCTGGGGTATCAAATCCACTTCTAATTCGCCACTGAGTAATTGTCGCTCGAACTCAGCATTTTCTCCCACATAGCTTGAGATCATTTTCTTTACCATGTGTTTTTTGAGAAGAAGCCCGATTCCAAAATCATCCACCCCAGCATTGTTTGATACAATAGTCAAACCAGAAATATCTCTTTGTAAAAGAGCTGAAATACAGTTTTCCGGTATGCCTGTCAAGCCAAAACCTCCCATCATCAGCATACAGTTGCTGGGGATATCTGCTACTGCTTCACGTGCATTCTTTACAGTTTTGTTGATCATATATTTTGGGTTTATAGTAAGTTCTTGGCATTTCTCTGATCTAGAAAAAGTTGTTGTTTTAAAGCTTCCAATCCATCAAATTTCTTCTCTTCGCGAAGGAATGCTTTAATATAAATAGTGATTTGTTTGTCATACAAATCGCCCTGAAAATCGAAAAGGTTAGCTTCAACAGTTTTTTTTGTTCCATTCACTGTAGGTCGATTTCCAATATTAAGCATGGCTTTGTAAAGTGATCCATTAACCAAAGCCTCTACAGCATAAACGCCATCTTTGGGGATAAGTTTGTAATCATTTGGTATATGGATATTGGCAGTAGGAAAGCCTATGGATCGGCCAATCTGCTGTCCTTTGATAACTAAGCCATTTAATTCATATGGTCTGCCTAAGTAATTAATAGCGGTAGCTACATCACTAGTCTCTAAGGCATGTCTGATTTTAGTACTGGAAACACCGATGTCTTCTACATCCTTTCTTGATATTTCCTCCAAATCAAACCCGTACTGTTTATGATGAGCTTTTAGGTATTCGAAGCTCCCTTCACGGTTTTTTCCAAATCTATGATCATAACCGATTACTAGTTTTTTGGTTTGAATAGTATCTATAAGTACTGATTCGATAAAATCTTGAGAACTCAGCTGGGAAAATTCTTTGGTAAATGGTATTGTAACTAAATGGTCAATTCCAAATTGCCGAAGCAGCTTTGCTTTCTCTTCAAATGTGCTTAATAGTCTAAGATTATGCTCGTTAGGATAAAGTACTAGCCTAGGGTGAGGCCAAAAAGTAATCAGAACAGTTTCGCCGTTGACAGAACGCGCCAACTCCCGGATTCGGTGAAGGATTTTCTGATGCCCAAGGTGCACTCCATCAAACGTCCCACTTGTTACTACAGCATTGGAGAGCTTCGGGAAATCACTTAAACCTTCATATATTTTCATGAGTTTATCATTATTTACCTAAGATCACATCGTATCTAATAATTAATTATTCATATCTCGTCGATGTTCTACGTCGCACCTGTTAACGTCAGGCAGGCTCACTTCCCGTTGTTCTCGCTTTGATTTCTTCTATCAAAGATAAAAGGTCATGTGCTTCAGACAGCTTGAAGTTACCGATTCTGGTTCTGCAAAGCGAACTCATGTATGCTCCTACGTTTAATTTCTCACCAAGATCCCTAGCCAAACTCCGGATATAGGTTCCTTTAGAGCAAACTATTCTAAACTCTACAATGGGGTTTTCAAACTTCGTAATTTCAAATACACTTACACTCACAGGACGTGGATCCATTTTCACTTCTTTGCCTTTCCTTGCTGATTCATATACACGCTTCCCATCTACTTTAATGGCTGAGTGCATAGGAGGGATTTGCATTATGTCACCTGTAAGTTCTTTTACAGCAACTTTTACTTGATCTATGGTGATGTGTGATGGATCTGCAACGGGGATAATGGGTTGCTCAAGATCAAATGAATCTGTTGTAGCCCCAATTACAAAAGTCCCGGTGTATTCCTTTTCCTGCCCCATAAAAGAATCGATTTGCTTAGTCATTTTGCCTGCGCAAACGATAAGTAAACCAGTTGCCAAGGGATCAAGTGTGCCGGCATGACCCACTTTTTTGATTTTCAGAGCATTCCGAACTTTTCTGACAACATCAAAAGAGGTCCATTCTATAGGTTTGTCTATTAAAAATACTTCTCCGTAAGGTTGGTCTTGCATTCTATAAATATAATCCAGCGATAATTGCTATCACACCTACAATCAGGCAGTAGATAGAAAAATAGCTGAGTTTACTGTTTTTCACTAATTTAATCATCCAAGTGCAAGCAATAATTCCAGCTACAAAAGCAGCTACAAATCCTGCACTCAGGTACCCAATCCCTTCAGTTTCCAGAGAAAGTCCACCATCCAGAATATCCTTTGCTATTTTTCCCAAAATTAAGGGGACAACCATCAGGAATGAGAATCTAGCTGCTTTACCTTTATCAATACCCAAAAGAACAGATGTTGATATGGTCGCTCCAGATCGGGAAATGCCAGGTAGAATTGCGATAGCTTGAGAAATTCCAATTATGAGTGCCTGGCCGAATGTCACCGGTTGGTTGGTGAATTTTGCTTTGTCTGCCAAATAGAGCAGTATTGCAGTCAATACAAGCATACAACCTACAAAGACAATTTGACCCTCAAATAAAGTCTCCAATTCCTCTGCGAAAACCACCCCGACTATGGCAGCAGGGATCATGGATAATACAATTTTAGATACAAATTGTGCTTCCTCGTTCCATTGAAATTTGAACAATCCCTTTAGGATTTGGGCTATGTCTTTTCGGAAAACCACAATCGTACTTAATGCGGTGGCAAAATGAACAACAACTGTAAACATCAGGCCTTCAGCCGGCATTTTACTTTCTCCAAGAATTGCTTTACCTAATTCTAAATGACCGCTTGAGGATACAGGCAAAAACTCGGTCAAACCTTGAATGATTCCAAGGATAATCGCATCAATTATTTCCACGCTTACTTTTTATTTATTACTCTCTGTTTTGGCAAAAATCGCGTAAAACTCAAAAATAAATCCAGCTAGTGTTACGATTGGACCGATGGTTAAACCTAAAACGCCATTTCCATGAGGATCACTATCAAGCCCAATAATGATAAATCCTAAAATTATTAATCCAATACCGATAAACATCAGCTTGTAGTTTTTGCGGGAAAATGGGAAGGATGATTTGCTCATTATCTTAATAAAGTTCGTCCAAAGACATATTTAAATACTTATTTACAGCTCGCAAGGTACTTAGTACAGATAGAATTCCGCCGACAGTTATTAAAATTCCGAATAGGATTAATAACAATTGCTGGTTTTGGAGCATGGCAAACCCTTCAATATTGGCTTGAGTGTATTTCACCAAGCCAAATAAAATGACGGATGCAAATCCTCCTGCCATCAACCCAAATAAAAATGCTCGTGATAAAAATGGCTTTCTTATAAATCCTCTGGTAGCTCCAACTAATTGCATTGAGCGAATCAGGAAACGCTGAGAAAATAAAGCCAACCGTATGGTATTATTGATCAACATCACGACAGTGATAATCAAAATCAATATAAAACCACCCATTACTAAGCTTACTTTCAGTAGGTTTTTGTTGATGGAATCTACTAAATCTGTCATGTAAGAAACCTCAAATACACCTGGAATAGTCTGTATTTCTGCTACAATAGCTTCCAATTGCTCTGAAGTCTGAAATTCTTCTGCAATTGTTAACACAAAGCTGTCTCGAAGTGGATTGTCTTCTAAGAATTTGGTGAAGTCTTCTCCCGTACTTTCAATAAATGTCGCTGCAGCTTCCTCATCAGATACAAACTTTAAATTCAGAGTATCGCCTTTTTGAAGGATAAATGAGCGTTTTGATAAGTTATCGCTTATGGCATCAAGTTCTTCTTGCTCCAGATTTTTCTCCAAAAACACCTGAACTTCGATATTCTCCCGGATCATACTTGTCAGTGTTTTTGCCTGAATCAAAATCACTCCGAAAAGACCTACTATAAAAAGTGACAGGGTAGTGCTAAATAGAACACTTCCGAATTTGAAATGCCCTAGTGTCTTTTTCTTTCTTGGATAATTGGCCATAAATTATGATTTCTGCTCAAAAGTAACCTTCCCCAAGGATATTGCCAATCTATTCTCGAGAAAGGATTTTAATCACTTTTTCTCCACTTATTCCAAAAATTTGATCTTTTGGTTTTCTCTTCACTAAAGCAAGACCTGTGAAGCTACCAAATGCCGGAAGTATTAGTTGATTTTCACTCAAATGAAAACAAGAGATTCTGATCGACTGTCTTCCCTTTCCACGTAGGAGGACTCCAGGGTGTATGTGTCCGCAGAGGTTTAATTTGCCTTCTGGGATTTGAGCAGCAGGTTCGTGTGTGAGAAATAAATTCCCCAGATCGACTGGTTTTTCGTGAATCTTAAATAAGGATTGTCTGTAAGCAATTGGTGAAAGAACATCATGATTTCCTTTAATCAGATGAAAATTAGTTTCTGAAAAATTTGAAAGAAAGTTGGTTAACAGATCCCATTGCTCATTCCACTCACTGTGAAATAAATCACCTAAAATGTAAAAATCAGTTGGAGAATACTTTTCAATTAGCGTCTTAATCCCCTGTAAATCATTTATATGCACTGGTTCTGGTATAGGAATCCCCGATTTACGAAAATGAGAGGCTTTGCCAAAATGAACATCTGCAATGAGTAAAGTTGAGCTCTCCTCAATCCAAATTGCTTTCCCAGGTAGTAAATGAAGGACAGTACCAGAAAAGGAAATACTCGGATGCATGAATACTTGGGTATGGTTTTAGGGTATAACTGGATAAATTCAAAACTAGCTCAATTATAAGTTTACCAAACCAATTTTTTATGAAAACTTGTCAATACGCTTCAATGATCGTTTTATTAATCCTTTTAGGAAACGAAAGTGTACGCGCTCAATCCAAATCAAAAATAATAGGAGTGTGGTTCAATACTGAAAAGACAGCTCAGATTGAAATTATGGAAAATGAAAATGAAATGATTGGTAAACTGGTTTGGATCCAACATGAAGAGGGAAATCCGGAACCATTTACTGATATAGTAAATTCTGACACTAGCCTAAGAAATCGGCCGCTGATGGGACTCACGATTTTGAAGGGCTTAAAATATAAAAATGGAATATGGTCTGAAGGCGAAATATATGATCCAGAATCAGGATTGAGCTATACTTGTGAACTACAGCTTAAAAAGAAAGATATTCTTGAAGTCAAAGGATTCTTAGGAGATTCCTGGGTGAGTCGAACTGTAGAATGGAATAGAGTAAAAAAATAAGGCAGAGATTTCTTCCTTATTTTTTTTCTAATTACTTAATCCTATTAATTCTTCTGCTGCAGATAAAACGACTTCAGAATATAAGAAAGTTGCTCAAATTCAATCAGGAAAGCATCGTGACCAGCTGTTGAGGTGATTTCCTTGTATATACCTTTTTTCACCTTTTGACTGATGTATTGTGATTCCTCCGGTAGAAAAAGCAAGTCAGAGTCAACTCCAATTGCCAATACATTAGCTTCAATATTGCCCAGAGCCTGCTCCAAGCCACCACGATTTCTCCCCAAATCATGGGAATCCATTGTTTTGCTCAGAGTCCAGTAGGAGAGTGCGTTAAAACGCTTAGCTAACTTTTGACCTTGGTAACGGAGATATGAAGAAGCGCGATAATTATCCAATTTATTTTCCGGGTCTGCCTGCTTTGTAGCTAGATCATTCGGATGCCTGTAAGTGAGCATCGCGATAGCCCTTGCCGTTTCCATCCCTTTTTGTCCCGCTTCTTCATTACATTCACCCCAAGTGCAATCCGATTCTATCGCCATACGTTGGGTTTCATTAAAGCCAATCACCCAAGGTCTAGATTTGGAGGTAGACGCAAGAATAATTGCATTCTTAAGCTTTCTTCCTAATTCATAAGCCCATTCAAGTCCAACTTGTCCGCCTAAAGACCCGCCGATCAGAGTATGAATGGTTTCTATTTTCAAATGAATCCTTAAGCGTTCCAGACCTTGCGCCATGTCCCGCGTGGTCATTTGAGGAAAATCGTAATAATAGGGTTTACCGGTTTGGGGATTCTCACTGAATGGCTGAGTGGAGCCATAGCAAGATCCTAGAAGATTTGCACAGATGATAAAATGATTTGCAGGATCAAAGAATTTATCTTCTCCTATCAAACCATTCCACCATTCTGAAGCATTTGAATCTCCGGTAAGCGCATGAATGACCCAAATCACATTTGATTTATCAGAATTTAACTGCCCATAGGTGGTATAGCCAAGATCAAATTCTGGGAGAACTTCTCCTGATTCCAGATGTAGAGGCAAACTAGAATGAAATATTTCCTGGGTCATGGTAATCGAAGCGTACTGACTTTTAAGATTCATTTGTTGGTTTAGATTTTATCGAATGCTTGTTGCAAATCCGACTTGATATCTTCTATGTGTTCGATTCCACAGGAGATTCTTAGTAAGGACGGCGTAACACCTGCAGCAAGCTGTTCTTCATCTGATAATTGCTGATGCGTAGTTGCGGATGGTTGAATTATTAGGGTTTTAGCATCGCCCACATTGGCTAGGTGAGAGATTAATTCCAGGTTATTAATCAATGCAGAAGCTTGCTCTTTATCACCTTTCAGTTCAAAACTCAAAACACCTCCAAAACCATTTCTCAAGTATTTTTTAGCCAAATCGTGGTAAGGCGAAGAGGGTAATCCAGGGTAGTTAACTTTTTGTACAGATGGATGTGATTCCAGCCACTTAGCCAAAGCCAAGGTATTATCAACTGTTTTTTGGACTCTTAAGGAGAGCGTCTCTATCCCTTGAAGTAATTGGAAAGAATTGAAAGGACTGATTGCTGGACCAAAATCACGAAGTCCTTCTACTCGGGCTCGTATTGCAAATGCAATATTTGGTAATCCTAAAGGGTTATTTTCACCAAAAACCTCCCAGAAATTTAAGCCATGATATCCTTCAGAAGGCTCAGAGAACTGTTTAAATTTGCCATTCCCCCAATTAAAATTCCCCGCGTCAACAATAACTCCTCCAATTGAGGTGCCGTGTCCACCAATCCATTTGGTCGCAGAAGAGGTGACAATATTAGCTCCATGAGCTATAGGCTGGCATAAAAAACCGCCAGCTCCAAATGTATTATCAACCACCAAAGGGATATCGTGCTTTTTAGCTACTGCAGCAATAGCCTCGAAATCAGGAATATTAAACTCAGGATTTCCTATAGTCTCCAGATAGATTGCCTTTGTGTTTTCATCAATTAAAGCTTCAAAATCTTCCGGAGATTTACCTTTTGCAAATCTTGCATCGATTCCGATTCGTTTGAAAGCAACTTTAAACTGATTGAATGTTCCTCCGTACAGAAATGGGCTAGAAACGAAGTTATCGCCTACCTCCATGATATTATTTAACGCTAAGAATTGTGCTGCTTGACCAGAACTTGTCGCTACCGCAGCCACGCCACCTTCCAAAGTGGCAATTCTCTTTTCAAAGACATCTGTGGTAGGATTCATGATCCTAGTATAGATATTGCCAAATTCCTTTAATCCGAAGAGGTTGGCGCCATGCTCAGCTGAATTGAAGACATAGGATGTCGTTTGATAAATAGGAACAGCACGAGAGTTAGTTGTAGGGTCAGGTTCTTGACCAGCATGAACTTGCAATGTGTCGAAGTGAAGATTTTTAGACATGATATTAAGGATTTATGGTTTGAAAAATTATGTACATTAAAATGCCAACATCGAAATATTTCGAAATTGGCGAAAATGAGTCAACACATAAATAAAGCTAAGCGCTTTATCAAGGTTAACGTTGAAATAGAAATTTGTGGGGAGTATCCTGAGTGCATTGTGATATGAACTTATAGTTCCAAAAGAGAATAGCTCTTTTGGCAGGAATTGGCACCTTGGACTTTCCAGGTTGCCAGAGGGTCTATGAGCCTGTCTCTCGCCTCTTCTTTATAAATCCGAGCACTTAAAAAGTGAAAGGATGATGCAAATAAAGGGTCAGCGATTAAGAAATCAAAATTTTTTCTCTTTCGCTGACCAAAAAACTTGAAGTTTATTTATCTAATTCCTCAGCGTCAAATCTAAAGATTGGATTGATACTGTTAAGATCAGGTTCGATATTGACCAGTTCATTTACCAAACCATCTTTTAGACCATAGGCCCATCCATGGATTGTTGGTGCATTTCTTGATTTCCAAGCTTTCTGAATAGTAGATGTTTTGATTAAATCTTGGCATTGTTCGATCACATTCAACTCTACTAATTTATTCACTTTATCCTCATGCACTTCAATAGCATCGATCTCCTTCTGGTAAGTTTTATAAACTTCCTTGATATTTAGTAGCCATTTGTTGATAATTCCATAGCTCTTATTCCCTAATGCGGCGTCAATTCCACCACAACCATAATGGCCACAAACAATAATGTGCTCTACTTTGAGAACTACAACTGCGTATTCCAATACACTAAGTAGGTTAACATCCGTATGAACAACCATATTTGCGATGTTGCGGTGTACAAAGATCTCACCTGGGTCTGTACCTGTAATTTGATTAGCTGGAACTCGACTATCAGAACATCCAATCCAAAGGAATTTAGGCGATTGCTGCTTTTCTAGTCTTCCAAAAAAATTCGCATCAGCCAACTTCTGATCTGCTGACCATGCCTTATTTTGTATCAAGAGTTTTTCGTACGGGTTCATATTGTTTCGTGAATTTTATATTGATATCCTTCTATCGTTACACTTATGTTTTTGTCTGGACATGAGGCAATGAAGTCATTTAAAACTTCCTGTATGTCGTGGTCTATAAATTGTGATTTTTGAGCATTGATAATCAGTTTGGAGCCAGAAGGGATTCTTTCCAATAACTTCATCAATAATGCTTTATTCAAAAATGACACGTCTTTTTGAAGCTTTAGTAAATAGTTACCATTCAACTCGGTCAAGGTTACAGCGCGAATGAAATTTGTCTTCACTACGAAAAACAACCCAAAGACCATCCCTATACCAATTCCCACCAAAAGGTCAGTAAATAGAATAGCAACGACAGTTACGATAAATGGAATAAATTGATCCAAGCCATTTCTATAGATATTTATAAATATAGCTGGCTTGGCGAGTTTGTATCCTACGACAAATAAGACAGCTGCCAAACAGCTCAGCGGGATCAAATTTAAAGTTGTAGGTATGGCTAATACTAAAATCATTAACAATACACCATGCAAGATTGCAGATAACTTGGTTTTTGCTCCAGTAGCGATGTTAGCTGAACTCCTTACAATTACTGCAGTGATTGGTAAACCTCCAATTAATCCCGAAACAGTGTTTCCGACACCCTGTGCAAATAATTCTTGGCTAGGCGGACTGGTTCTTTTCATTGGATCAAGCTTATCAGCAGCATCTATACTGAGGAGAGTTTCAAGGCTTCCTATTATTGCAATGGTCAAAGCCACTATCCAAAAGGTGCTTTCGCCTATCATTGAGAAATCAGGAAATGTAAGCAAATTACCTATTTCTCCTAAATCGTTTAACACAGGAATACTCACTAAATGCTCTCCGCCTAATTGCCATTCAGGCTTCCAAATGCCATACAAATAATTTATTATTATTCCGGAGATAACTGCCCATAATGCTCCAGGAACAATGCCGAAAATTTTATGATTTTTAAGTTTTGGTTTCTCGAAAGCAATTAAAATTGCTAAACCTACTAATACAATAGGGATAGCTCCGAAGCTACTGTATTTGAAAGCATACCAAATCTCAGAAAATGTATTGTGATCATCTGCTTGTAAAAACGCTTGATCTCCCATCAAATCCACATCGTAGCCAAGAGCATGCGGGATCTGCTTTAAAATCAAAATTAAACCTATTGCAGTAAGCATTCCTTTGATTACAGAGTGTGGAAAGTAATAGCCAATTACCCCAGCTTTTGCTAGTCCTAGTCCAACCTGAATTAATCCTGCTATTACGAGTGTGCCAAGAAAGAGTGGTAGGCTACCCATGCTGTTGATAGAATCAAGTACGATTACTGTCAATCCTGCGGCAGGGCCACTCACGCTTACATTAGAACCAGAAAGACTCCCTATCACTATTCCCCCGACTATGCCAGCAATTAGACCTGACATTGGTGGAGCACCACTTGCAACAGCAATCCCCAAACAAAGTGGCAAAGCGACCAAGAAAACCACTAAACTGGCTTTCAAATCATATTTGAGATTACTACCAAAAAGGTTATTCATTTTATAGGGTTTGTGGGTATCTGGAAAAAGAATTTTGTTCTATACTTCGCCTAAAAATAAATTATTGTATCGATTCATTCTAATTTATCATATAAAAACTGTCAAAAGACTTATTTTAAAAGATTTTCGATGGTTTGCTGAACGGAATTGAAATTGAACTGTTCCACTGCCATTTTCATTTTTGTCTCGATTTCTTGAAGGTTCAAATTTCCAATACTTCCTTCATGAGAGTGATTCAACTTGGTTTGGTCTGGGGCAAAATTATCTGATTCTATATCCAAGCCCACTTGCTTGTAAGCGTCTCTAAAAGGCATTCCTTTCAACACCAAATCATTAACTACTTCTACTGAGAATAGATGTTTATAAAAAGGATCTGCAAGAATGTTCTCTTTAATTTGAATAGATTTGAGCATAAAGGTTGTCATACCCAGGCAGGCTTTAAGGCTTTCCAAAGCAGGAAATATTTCTTCTTTGAGCAATTGTAAATCTCTGTGATACCCTGTAGTAGTATTTGTAAGTATCATCGAGACAGCATTTGGAACTGACTGAATCTGATTCGTTTTTGCCCGTATCAACTCAAAAACATCAGGATTCTTTTTATGAGGCATGATACTACTACCAGTAGTCAAATCATCCGGGAATTTTATGAAGGCAAAATGCTGATTCATGAAAATACATACATCAGAAGCCATTCTATTCAGTGTGCCAGCCATTCCAGCCATTGCAAAAGACAATGTGCGCTCAGTTTTTCCTCTACTATTTTGGGCATTGAGCACGTTGTGGTGAAGATCAGCAAACCCTAACAGTTTCGTTGTCATTGTTCTATTCAATGGAAAACTGGAACCATATCCTGCGGCAGAACCCAGCGGGTTTTTATTAGCCAGATCAAAAGCAGCTTTCAGCAAACCCAAATCTTCTGATAAGCCTTCGGCAAAAGAACTAAACCAAAGTCCGAAAGAGGAAGGCATCGCAAGTTGCGTATGAGTATAACCTGGCATCAGATCGCGCTTATGCTTTTCCGCTAGCTTTATCAATAAATCAAAAAGCTCAATACTTTCTTCCACTACTCCTTGGATAGCTGCCCGGTAATAGAGTTTTAGATCTACAAGAACCTGATCATTTCGGCTTCTTCCACTATGAAGTTTCTTACCAACATCTCCAAAACGTTCAGTAAGTAGAAATTCCACCTGAGAATGAACATCTTCTACACCTGGTGCTATTTCAAACTGACCTTTTTCAATTTCGAAGTATATGTCTTTAAGTCCACGCTGCAGAATTTCATTTTCCTCAGTGGTCAAAAGACCAATCGTAGACAGCATCTCAGCATGAGCCATAGATCCAAGAACATCAAAAGGTGCCAAAAGTATATCAAATTCAGGATCGCGGCCAATAGTGAAGGATTCCACTTCCTTTTTGCTTCCTGTTTCTTTTTGCCAAAGTTTCATTTCTAATTAGTTTGAGTAAGCTTAAGAGCATAGCTTTCAAGAATCTTGATATAGCCTTCTATGCCTTCTTGAATTTCGTTCAAATAAATATATTCATCTGCAGAATGTGACCTAGCTGAATCACCAGGGCCGATTTTGACAGATGGGTAGGGGATCAAAGCCTGGTCCGAAAGAGTAGGACTTCCGTAGGTTTTGAGACTAAGTTCCTCGCCAACTTTCAAAATCAAATGACCTTCCGGTACATGAGAAGACTGGAGTCTGAGAGATCGTGGAGTAAGTTCAGCATTAAGCGATGCTTTTAATTCCTCGAGTGCTTCTTCCAAAGAATAAGCATCAGTCACTCGAACATCCAATACAAATTCGCAAAGATCAGGAACTACATTGTGCTGCTGCCCAGAATGAATAACCGTGGCAGATACTTTTGTCTTACCCAGAAACTGGGAAACCTTTTCAAATTCAAAATCTTTGATCTTTTGCAAATCATCCAATGCCAAATAAATAGCATTTACCCCTTCTTCTCTAGCGGCATGACCTGCTTTCCCATAGACTTTTGCATCAATTACCATTAGGCCTTTTTCTGCAACTGCCATATCCATCAAGGTAGGTTCTCCTACGATTGCCAATTCACAGGGTGGAAGTTGATCAATCACTGCAGCAATTCCATTTTTACCAGAAATTTCCTCCTCAGCGGAAGCGATCATGATTAGGTTAAATGGAAGCTCTTTCCCATAGAAATGCGAAAAAGCTGCAATTAAGCTAACCAAAGGGCCTCCTGCATCATTACTTCCAAGACCGTAAAGTTTACCATCTTCAATAATTGCCAGAAAGGGATCCTTAGTATAGCCTGCGTTTGGTTTTACGGTGTCGTGATGGGAATTCAGCCAGATCGTAGGCTTATTTTTATCAAACGTATTGGCAAAAGCCCAGATGTTATTTCCAGATTTGTGAACTTCAATATCTCTAACTGTGAAAAATTCTTCGATAACTTCAGCAGTGGAGCTTTCTTCCTTCGAATAGGATGGAATCTCTATTAATCGAGTAAGAAGTTCAACTGCACTATCGTATAATTCCATTCTTACCTAAGATTTTTATTAATAAAGATCATAACGACTTCTCTCGATAGTCGTCCCCGAAAGTTTACCCTTAGCAGCCAAATGCAAGTTTTCAGCTTTCCCGATCCAAACATGATTTACACCTTTTTGTAAGGCTTCAAAAGCATTATCCAATTTTGGGATCATACCTGAGTGAATCACATTTTCCTTGCGTAGTTCCTCGTAAATATCCTCATTAATAAGCGGAATGATAGAGTTTTCATTTTTCTCGTCAATCAAAACTCCGCTTTTATTGAAGCAGAAATACAAATTGACCTGATGTTCTTTTGCCAAGCTGGTGGCTAGAGCAGAGGCGATGCTATCTGCATTGGTGTTGAGCAATTGGCCTTTTGCATCATGGGTGATTGCATTTACTACAGGAAGCAAATCTCCTGAAAGTAAATGATCAATCAACTTGGTATTAACTTCCTGTATATCACCTACAAATCCATAGTCAATCCCTTTAACTGGGCGTTTGATAGATCGGATAATATTACCGTCAGCTCCGCACATTCCAATAGCATTTACCTTGAGCGCCTGAAGTTTAGCGACAATATTTTTGTTGATTAGACCCGCGTAAACCATCGTCACTACATCCAAGGTTTCCTGATCAGTAATCCTTCTTCCGTCTACCATTTCAGGCATTACACCCAGAGATTCTCCAAATCGAGATGCCATAACTCCGCCTCCATGAACCAATATTTTGTGTCCTGGAAACTTGGCAAAAAGGGCTAAAAATTCATCTAGTTTTTCAGGAAAGTCGATGACATTACCTCCGATTTTAATAATACTTATTTTCATTGGGTGTAAGTCTTTATTTGTTTCCTAGCAGATGGCTAATTACCGCCTGAGCGGCGAAAATTCTGTTTTTTGCTTGCTGTTGAACCAAAGATCGAGGACCATCAAGAATTTCATCGGACAGTTCAAGATTTCTTCTCACAGGGAGGCAATGCATTACTTTAGCATTTTTGGCATTTTCAAAGTGATTTTCGGTAAGCATCCAAGAAGCATCTGTGGACAGAATCTTACCATAATCATTAAAAGAGGACCAATTTTTAACATACACAAAATCAGCGTCTTCTAAAGCTTTACTTTGATTATATTCTATAGTTGCGCCTTTGGTGAAAGCTTCATCCAATTCATATCCAACAGGATGAGTAATGGTCAAATCATGATCCATGCCGAGCGTCCATTCTGCAAAGGAATTTGCTACTGCATGAGGAATTGCTTTGATGTGTGGGCCCCAAGTCAAAACAACCTTTGGTTTGGTTTTTTTAGACCAATTTTCTCTGATCGTAATCTGATCAGCCAAACTTTGAAGAGGGTGACGAGTGGCTGATTCAAGACTTACTACAGGAACTCCAGAATACTTCACAAACTGAGAAAAGGTGAAATCACTCATGTCTTCCTCTTTATTTGTCAAAGAAGGGAAAGCACGAATAGCCAAGATATCAAAATAGGAGCCTAAAACTGCTGCTGCATCCTTAATATGCTCCACAGTGCCGCGATTCATTACTGCACCTTCCTGCATCTCCAATGCCCAACCTTCCTTATCCATATTTAACACAATAGGCTCCATTCCCAAGTTAATAGCTGCTAACTGCGTGGATACACGCGTTCTCAGGGATGGATTTAAGAAAATACATCCTATGCGTTTTCCTTCACCTTTCGCCTTATCAAGGGCTGGGTTTGCCTTATATGCTAAAGCTTGTTCAATTAATTGGTTTCCTAATTCGAAGGATTCAAATTTTGTAAAGTGCTGTAGTGGCTGGATAATATTGGCCATTAGTTAACTGGTAGGGGATTGACTTAAGATTTCTTTTAATGCGGATATAAACGAATTTAATTGATTCCACTCGATATTTAAAGGAGGCAGGAGTCTTATCGTATTCTTTCCTGCGGCACTTCCTGTGAACATGTGGTATTTCTTCACTAATTCAGATCGTACCGGTCCCGCTTCACGGTCAAGATCGATACCGATCATCAAGCCTGTGCCGCGAATAGCAGTGATTCCAGGGATTCCTTTCAATTCGGTTAAAAGCTTTTCACCAAGCGTTGTGGCATTTTCGAGAAGGTTTTCTTTTTCAATAACTTCCACTACTGCTAGGCCAGCTGCACATGCGAGATGATTGCCTCCAAAAGTAGTCCCGAGAAGTCCGTAAGAGGCTTTGAACTCAGGAGAGATCAAGATTCCACCAAGAGGAAATCCATTCCCCATTCCTTTTGCCATGCTAATGATATCGGGAATTATTCCATCTACTAATTGATGTGCAAAGAATTTTCCTGTACGACAAAATCCTGACTGAACTTCGTCCAAAATCAATTTTGCCTCATATTTTTTGGCAAGTGAAGCTAAGCCCTGAAGAAATTCTGCATTTGGAACTTGAATTCCATTTACACCTTGTATGCCTTCGATGATTATCCCAGCTATTTCATTTGATTTCAAAGCCTCTTCTACAGCCTCTAAATCTTCCCAAGGAAGGATATGAAAATCCTCACGTGCATTACAAGGAGCAACGATTTTAGGATTATCTGTTAAAGCTACAGCACCAGATGTTCTTCCGTGAAAACTTCCAGAAAATGCTATAAAGCCAGATTTTCCAGTTGCAAACGATGCGAGCTTAATTGCATTCTCGTTTGCTTCAGCGCCGGCATTACAAAGGAAAAGCTCATACTCAGGATAACCTGAAAGCACACCCAATTTTTCAGCATATTCCTTTTGAATTGGAATCTGCACTGAGTTTGAATAAAAAGCGATTTGATCCAACTGATCTTTAATACGCTGCACGTAGTGTGGATGTGTGTGACCAATGGAAATCACGGCGTGACCTCCATAGAGATCTATATATTCTTGTCCTTTTTCGTCCCAAAGTTTTGCTCCATCAGCCTTTGCTATGGTCACCGGGATCAGGGGATATACATCGAATAATTTCATGTTGAATTACGATTGACGAAATACGATTTAAGGCTTTGTTTAGAACTTCGTAAAT
This sequence comes from Algoriphagus winogradskyi, assembly GCF_900182815.1. Taxonomy (GTDB): domain Bacteria; phylum Bacteroidota; class Bacteroidia; order Cytophagales; family Cyclobacteriaceae; genus Algoriphagus; species Algoriphagus winogradskyi. The sequence continues at coordinate 286,724 of NZ_FXUA01000004.1, forward strand.
CAATTTCTAGGTTGGAGAATAATGAATGTTAAATGAGAAATGATGAATAATAAAGTATCACTTATCAAATCTTGAATCTTGTGTCTAACGTCTATTATCTAATCAGAACGCTATACTTTTTAGATTCAAGCCCATCCTCTCCTCAAGTCCGAATGCCAAATTGTAATTCTGAACTGCCTGTCCTGAAGCTCCTTTAAGCAAGTTGTCAATAGCAGAATAAATCACCAATTGACCCGCTTCTTTCTGCACGTAAACAATCGCTTTATTTGTGTTCACAGCTTGCTTCATGTCAATGTCGTTGTCAGAAACATGTGTAAATGCAGCATCTTTATAGAATTCCTTGTAAGCTGCTACAGCTTCTTCCTGAGTTCCTTCGAATGGGAAATAAGCTGTAATCCAGATACCTCTAGGGAAATTCCCACGATATGGAACAAATAGAATCTCAGAAGAAAAGCTTGTATTTAGCTGCTTGAAAGTCTGGTTTATTTCCTTTAGATGCTGATGCGTAAAAAGCTTATAGACAGACATATTTGAAGATCTATAGCTGAAATGAGATGTCTCAGCAAGTTTCTTCCCAGCACCTGTACTTCCAGTAATTCCGGAGATCTGAATTGTGCTTTTCACCCAGCCTTTTGCGATAGCTGGAAGCAATGCTAGTTGTATTCCAGTGGCAAAGCAGCCTGGATTAGCGATCTTCTTTGCGTTTTTGATTTTTGCAGCATTTACTTCAGGAAGACCATACGTAAAGCCATTCGACTCGTCGCGGAAATCAGTGGACAAATCGATCAAAACTGTCTCAGAGGAAAAGGAGTGTTGCTCTAAAAACCCTTTGGTCTGACCATGTGGCAAACCCAAGAAAACAGCGTCAATTCCTTCGGTTTGAACTTCATCTGTGAAAACTAGATCACAATCTCCGATTAGATCCGGATGAACCTCTGACACTTTTTTGCCCTTTTGGCTATTGCTATGTACGTAGACCAATTCGCAAGCAGGATGATGAACTAGCAGACGAAGTAATTCGCCTCCCGTATATCCTGCCGCGCCTATGATCGCTGTTTTTATTTTAGTCATTGTCAGAGTTTACCTTATGGAAAATCGATGTTTGGTTACCCAAAATTCTGGTGAAACCTTTCACGTCTTCAGCAGTATAGCCTTTGTTCATTTCACCATAGCTGCCAAACTTGTTGGACATCAGGTCATGGTCAGAAGTGATTCCAAGTAAAGTAAAACGGTAAGGCTGAAGGAGAACACGAACGTTACCAGTCACGAAAGTCTGAGTGCTTTCCATGAATTCTTCCAAGTTTCTCATCACTGGATCTAAGTAATGACCTTCATGTAGGTGATTACCGTAGAATTCAGCTAATTGATTTTTCCAGAAAAGCTGCCACTTCGTAAGTGTGTGCTTCTCTAGCAACTGATGACCTTTGATGATGATCAATGGTGCAGCAGCTTCAAATCCTACGCGTCCTTTGATACCGATAATTGTATCACCAACGTGAATGTCACGTCCGATTCCATAAGGAGCTGCCAAAGCTTGAAGTGATTGGATGGCTTCAACAGAATCATCGAATTGTTTTCCATCAACACCCTTAAGTTCACCTTTTTCAAATGACAATATTACTTCCAGAGGCTCTATTGCTGTAGCTTTAGTAGGCCAAGCTTCTTCTGGAAGATAATCTGAAGAGGTTAGTGTCTCTTTTCCTCCTACAGAAGTCCCCCAAATGCCTTTATTGATTGAGTAAGCAGCTTTCTCAAAATTCATTGATACACCATGCTTTTTCAAATAGTCAATTTCCTCAGCGCGGCTCAATTTCAAGTCACGGATTGGAGTGATGATCTCTATGTCTGGAACAATCGTTTGAAAGATCATATCAAAACGAACCTGATCATTTCCTGCTCCTGTAGAACCATGAGCGACTGCTTTTGCACCGATCGACTTGGCATATTCAGCTAGAGATTTTGCCTGAAGAATTCGCTCGGCTGATACAGAAAGGGGATAAGTTTGATTTTTCAGCACATTACCATAAACCAAATACTTGATCACCTCATTATAATAGGTGTCCATTACATGGAGAATCTTAAAAGAAGCTACGCCTAAGCCTTTCGCCCTTTCTTCAATATCTTTCAATTCTTCCTCGGAAAATCCGCCAGTGTTCACTAAAACTGCATGCACTTCATAACCGAGTTCTTTGGAAAGATGCAAGGCACAAAATGTGGTATCCAAGCCTCCACTGTAGGCTAATACTATTTTCTTCATTGTTATAGGATTTTGCTTCCAAAAAGGAAGAATTGATTTATAAAAAGATGCTTGAAATAGTGTCCTTTGACTTGTTCAATTTAAGCATCACATATTTCTTTAATCTTACCCAGCGATCAAATAATTTGAGATCTTTTTTGAAATCCTCACGAAGGGCCAACTCCTGCGTGTGATTGCGCTTGGAATTTGGATCGTAAAGCATCGCTGTGCAAAGACAGTTTTGTCTGTTTTTACTCATTAAGATTTCGTAGTTCACACAGCTTTGGCAGCCTTTCCAGAACTCATTGTCATCCGTCAGATCTGAATAGGATACAGGAATATAGCCCAACTCAGAGTTGATTTTCATTACTGCAGCTCCAGTGGTCAATCCGAAAATATTGGATTCTGGATATTTCAAACGGCTAAGTTTGAATACTTCATTTTTGATTTTGCGGGCAAGGCCGTATTTTCTGTATTCAGGAGAAACGATCAAACCAGAGTTTGCTACATATTTTCCATGACCCCAGGCCTCGATATAGCAGAAACCTGCCCATTTACCATCGGAAGTCAATGCGATCACAGCTTTGCCTTCGTCCATTTTGGTTTCCACATAGGCAGGGCTACGCTTGGCAATACCAGTACCACGGGCTTTTGCGGAATTTTCCATCTCATCAGTAATCTGAGTGGAATAAACCTTGTGAGAAGGATTGGCTACAATAATCTGAAATGAAATGTTATCCATTAGGGATTGCATGTGTTAATTCCGAGGCAATCGGAAAATTGGTAAATAAATCAAAGGGTAGAAGGGCGAGCACGTACTCCACGTAGGAATACAAAAATTCAACATAGGGTTAAACCCTATAGAAAAATCTACACGTCCTTAAAGGAGTGAAAAAAGCAATAACATCAACTTTCAATACTACTGGAGTAGCTTGAGAGAAAGATGGCGCTATGTGATTTACTTGTGTCATGCGTAATAGGGAGGCAAAATTCATTCCTTAGAAAAGAAAATGCAAGGGTTTTAAAGAATAATTTAGAGTGAATGCAAAATTTTTATTGAATCCGAAATATGACAAGGTCTATTCCGCTTAAATAAGCTGATACAGAATAATATTTGGCAGGTAATTATCAAAAATACAATTGAGAGAAGCCCAAAAGACTTATGCATTTCCAGACATTTCCTTCAGAGCTTGAACAAATTTGTCCATTTCGGCTTCCGAGGTATAAACATTTGGGGAAATTCTGCAGCCATTCACACCTCCAGCTCCATTGATCGCTACTGTAAAAATTTTGTACTTATCCATAAGTGTCTTGGCCATTTCTGCCGGGGTCATTGCATCCAAACCTACATTGGCTATAGCACAGGAGCGATGAGGATCTTTTGGGGTATTTACATTTATTCCTGGAAGATCTCTTACTTGATCTGACCAGTAGCGCTGAATGTATCTCAGTCGATCTTCCTTTCTTTTGCTTCCCATTTTATTGTGAAAGTTGAGCGCATCGATCACAGATAAATCTGTAGAAACTGGATGTGTTCCCGTATGATTAAGGTTTAAAAGTGTCTTTTGATCCAGTTCATAAGGAGCTAGAAGCGGTCGGATTTGTGCACTCTTACCTTTTTTGACATAAAGCATGCCGCACCCAAGAGGAACACTGAGCCATTTGTGAAGGCTAGAACCGTAATAGTCACAATCCAACTCAGAAATATTGAAATCAAAATGACCAACTGCATGCGCACCATCTAGCATGACTTCAGCCCCGTAACTGTGCGCCATATCAGCAATTTTCCTAACTGGCAAAATATGACCTGTGATATTTACAATATGCGGAACCATTAATAATCTTGTGTTCGGAGTCATTGCTCTTTCATAAGTGGCTACAATCTCCTCGTCATTTTCCGGATGCATGGGGATGTCAATTCTTTTGACCTTAATTCCATATCGCCTTTCAGCGAGTTCAAACATATTGAGCAAACTACCATAATCCTGATTGGATACGATGGCTTCATCCCCGGCTTTCCAATGATATCCTGAAATGATCAAATCAATAGACTCAGTTGTATTCCTAGTCAGTACGACTTCATCGGGAGAAGCTCCAACAAGCTCAGCCACCATCGCAGCACTTTTGGCTTTATTGTCCCATTGTACCGTCCGCATGTAACTTGAAGCTTGATAATTCACTTCTCGTAGATGCTTGATATAATTTTCTAAAGTCTCTTCGGGCAAAAAGCAGTAATACCCATTTTCAAGGTTGATGTAATCAGGTTTGAGCTTATATGCAGTACGGATTTGATCCCAGAAGTCAGCAGCATTAGGATCAAGATCTACTATTGATTTTGCCTTTGCTTTTTCTGGAGAAAAAATTGAACCAGATCCAATACCTAGGAAGGCTAAAGACTTTAAGAATTTACGTTTGTTCATAGCTGAGAGGAATTGAAGTTGGATTGGTCAAAGTATATAGCTTATTATCCAAACAATTAATAATATGATCGCAACCCAGGTAATCCAAGGGGATCGTTGAGGGAATTCGAATTTACAGATAGGGCAAATCTTTGCTTTGGAATCTACCTCCATAGCGCAGGAAGGGCATTCTTTGGTTTTCAAATCAGATGAACTCTTTTGGCTTAATTTCTATTTCATCATAAGTTAATTAAAGAATTTAGCTATGAAAATAGAAATATGGTCAGATGTAGCATGTCCATTTTGTTACATCGGCAAGAGAAAAATTGAAAAGGCAATTGAAAAGTTTCCTCAGAAAGATAAAATAGAGATCGAGTGGAAGAGCTTTTTGCTTAATCCAGATCAAGTCACTCAACCAACTAAGAGTTCCCAGGAATATCTGGCTGAAGTAAAAGGATGGTCACTTGAACAAACAAAGGAAATCACTGCCAATGTAGCCAATATGGCTGCGCAAGAAGGATTGGAATATCATCTTGACAAAACAGTAGTAGCGAACACCAAGAAAGCCCATAGACTTTTGCATCTGGCTAAAACCGTAGGAAAAGGGGATGAGATGAAGGAAAGCTTACTCAAAGCATACTTTACTGATTCGGTCAATATAGATGATAATGTGGCTCTACTAAGCTTAGCAAAAGAAATTGGCTTAGAAGATAATGCTGTCACAGAAGTACTGAATTCAGACAAATTCGAAAACGAAGTAGATCAGGACATCTATGAATCGCGTCAGCTAGGAGTAAGGGGAGTACCATTCTTTGTTTTGGATAGAAAGTTTGGAATCTCTGGTGCACAGCCTGATGAGGTATTTGACCAGACTTTGGAAAAAGCTTGGAATGAATTTGCAAAGTCAAATCCAGTTCTTGAAATGTCAAAAGGGGAAGGGGAAGCTTGTGATGTGGATGGAAATAAGTGTTAGAGCATCAAGTTGATGAGTTAACTTTAGGGCTATTGGATTTATTTTCAATAGCCCTTTCTTTATTATCTATGTTTATTTAGATTTTTTATAAATAGTAAGATGTTGAATAAGAGGCAGATAATTTGTTTTTCGTGTGAAGATGTTAGAATTTTTATAATCCCTATTTAGATTAATTATAATTAAAGATTAGATTTGCCTCCAGATTCATATCAGGCGGTACATGAAAACAAATCTTACCTTAATACTTTTTGCATCTGCAATTTTTCTTTCTGGCTATGCTTTTTCCCAAACCGGTAAAGTATCAGGAACATTGAAATTTAACGACGGTGCACCTGTTGCCTTTGCCACAGTATTTATCTCCACCATAAAAAAGCACGCGCTTTCGGACGAACGAGGAAGATATGAACTGACGGATATCCCTTTTGGATCACATCAGGTCAATGTGAGTAGTATAGAAATTCAAAAGCATGACTTTAGTATCCTCATTGATAAGCCTAGCGTAAAGGTTTCTACTATGCTCGAACGAGCTGCAGACAGTGAACTAGCAGAGGTTATAGTTGAGGCGGAGTCGCATAAAAGTGAAATAGAAGCGGCAGGTTTTGCAGTGAACGTGATTGAAACAAAAAAGGCTTCCTTAAACTCATTTCAAACCAATGATTTATTGAATAAATCCGTAGGAGTGAGGGTTCGTCAAAATGGGGGATTAGGATCTCAAGTTTCCTACAATCTAAATGGAATGTCAGGGAATTCGGTACGCATTTTTATTGATGGAGTAGCCATTTCCACTTATGGAGCATCTTTCAGTCTTAATAGTATTCCTCCTGCACTAATTGAGCGAATTGAAGTTTACAAAGGCGTAATTCCAGTCCATTTGGCTGATGACGCTTTAGGTGGAGCTATTAACGTAATCTTGAAAAAAGGAGCTATGAATAACTTAACAGCTTCTTTGTCCTACGGTTCATTCAATACCCAGCAAGCCAATGTCAGTGGATCATACCGAAATTCAAATTCTGGATTTACAGTAAAAGCTTCTGGATTTTACAACTACTCAGACAATGACTACGAGGTTTGGGGCAAATTTGTCCGAAATATTCTTGCAAATGGTCGATACGAATATGTCCGAGCCAAGCGATTCAATGATGCATATAGATCTGCTGGAGCAAATATTCAAGCTGGTTTTACAAATGTAAAGTGGGCTGATCAGTTCTATCTGGGGGTTAATGTCTCTGATGATTACAATGAAATCCAGCACGGAACCTACATGACTATTCCATATAAAGGTCGTTTCACAGAATCTCAAGCCAAAGTTTTTAGCGTCAACTATGTGAAATCAGATTTCCTTACAAAAGGTCTAGAGATCAATTTCAATGGGATGATCAGTGATCGTAAAGAGGTAGTAAATGATACTGTCCGCTGGAATTACAACTGGTTTGGCGAGCAAAGCATTGGACTTAACGGTGATCCAATCCTGAGACCAAATGGTGCCCAACAGGGAGCTCCTACTATCAATCACATCAATAGAAACATTTCAACTTTCAGAGGTGGTGCTACTTATGATTTTTCAGAAAAGCATCGAATGGTTTTTAGTCATATGTACTACACCATAGATAGAACTCAGCGTGACCTGATGAGGCCTGCCAGAGAACGAGAGTTTATTGGTACTAGAGATTTAACTAAGAATATTTCTGCTTTGGCATATGAAGCAACATTGTTTGAGTCCAAGTTTAAAACAAACCTTTTTGGAAAATATTATCAGCAGCAAATTGATCGAATGGACCCGATTTTGGTCACACAAAATGGAGAAACTGTAAAATCTGAAGATAGGGTAGCCAGTAAAAACACGACCTCAGGGTATGGATTAGCTACTTCCTATGTATTAAATAAAGGCATGACAATCCTACTTTCTGCAGAAAAAGCCGTGAGAATGCCTTCTGAAAATGAAATTTTTGGTAGCCCCGGAGAAAACATCATAGAAAATATTGGAATCAGACCAGAAGTCAGTAACAACCTTAATCTTGGATTCCGCAGTGGGCCTTACCAGCTAACTTCAACTAGCAAATTCACTATTTACGCCTCGGGGTTTTTACGCGATACAAAGGATAAAATTGTACGAAAAATCAACCCAAGACTCAATGATGCAGTGCAAACAGATCCCTTCGAGAATTTGGGGAAAACAAAATCCATCGGGTTTGAGGGAGAGATCAACTATACCTGGAATGAGAACTTCAGTGTACTCCTCAATTTCTCGAAATTTAATTCCGTATTCAATATTCAATATGATCCAAACGGGAATGAGTACAATTATTATAACCAGCAGCTTCCAAACGAGCCATTTTTCACAATCAATTCAACGGTTCAGTATGGATTTAAGAATTTGATCCAAGATCGCTCCGCACTGAATCTTTATTACATCTTCGGATTTGTAGATCGATTTTATACCACTTGGCTGGAAATAGAAGACTTCCGGACTCCCCGACAATTCATCCAAGACATCGGTTTGAATTATGTTTTTCCAAGTGAAAAGCTGGTGATCAGTGCTGACTTGAAAAACATTTTTGACCAGCAGGCCTACGACAATTTTGCTGTTCAAAAGCCCGGTAGAGGTTTTTACCTTAAGCTAAACTACAGCATTAATAAATTTTAAATCAACCTATTATAGTTAACCAACCACAAGTAAATTATGAAAAAGCAATTCTTAAATTTTTTGACACTTGGAGCCTTAATGAGCACAGTAGCACTTAGTAGCTGTAGCGATAATGGGGGTGACCCTATCACACCTCCTGTGGAGACAGAAGATAGATTTATCACTGTAGCGGGAGCCTTGATGGGAACAAATCCTGGAGATGGAAACGGTGGAACGATGGTTTATTCAGTGACCAAAGAGGAAGCAAAAGATCCTGATACCCAGATCAGCGTATATACCGAGGGATTTGGAGTGAAATCAAACAGAACCGCTCGTCTGCAATCTTCAGAGGATGGCTCTACCTTATTCAACATCGCATATACCGGTGATAATGGCGGTGAATTCTCCAGATACACAGTTATTGGTGGTGGAAATTTCGTTCAGTCTGACGTGTCAGTGAATATTTCCCAGTATGCAGGGACTTCCCCTCGATGGTTGAAATTATATGATGGAGACAAAACAGGTATTGCCCTAAACATGGCGAATATTACAGCGAACAATGCCCCAACTGAAGCAGATCCTAATCCACTAACTCCATTTGAATACTACAGAGGTGTCGCGACAATTTTGGCTTTGGATCTAGAGGAGTCATTGATTAGAAACTATGTGCAATATGAAATTCCGCTTACCGAAGAGGAGGAAGCTGCTGGTCATACTATTTTTAGACTAGACGGGTCAGTACTAAATGCTGCTGAAGATAAGCTGATCATCGGAACTTGGATGCGTAAATACAATGTGGCAACAGGTGAAACGGAAGGAGATTATGAAAGATTGGGTACTAAATCAGTGGTAGTAGATTATCCATCGTTTGCTAATCCGACAGTGATTACTTCGACTGTTGCGCATGGAGACAATAGTGGTTACAGAAGTCATTATAGCTACTTGGGTGATGATAATAACATCTATCAGGCTACCGAGAGAGACCCTGCGGGATCTCATATTCTCAAAATCAACCAAAACAATGAATATGACAATTCTTATGTCTTCAGCTTAAATGATGCGCTTGGCTTAACGGGGGTTACCATTGAAGCTTGGCAGTATGCACAAAACGGGAAAGCATTCGCACTTATTTCTCATGATGGTGCTGAAAATGGCTTCGTAGTTTGGATGGATCTAAATGCTAAAACGGCTTCTATTGTTGATCTTCCTTACGATCCTGACTTGGAGTTCAATCAATATCAAGGTTTTGTAGTAGATGGTACAGATGTCTATATGGCTTTTACTCCAGTGGGCAAAAATGGAAACATTTATATTTTAGATAGCAATACTGGCCTTGCTAGCAAAGGTGCTACCTTGGTTAATCAGCCAGGTAATCACTATATAGGTATTTTTTAATCAGCAGTTTTTTCTAGCATAGCTTAGTAAAAGCAGGCTATCCAAACATAAAAAACCCGGGAGATTAATTTTCTTCCGGGTTTTTTGCATTCATAATCTAATATTAAATGATCTTACCAAACTCCTCTGTTTTTCATTTGTAAAGTGTAAACTGCATCAGTAGCGGTAATAAATAGCGTTTTCCTATCCAAAGCTCCAAACACCACGTTGGCTGTCCATCGGGATGGAACAGGAATGTGTGCGATCTGCTCACCATTTCGATTAAATACTGTAACTCCATTTCCAGTGAGATAAACATTGCCACGCTCGTCTATAGTCATGCCATCGGAACCCATTTCACAGAAAAGCTCCTTATTGATTAGATAGCCATCTTCCCTCACCTCGTATTTAAAAGTTTTTTTGGCACCTATATCAGACACATAAAGGAACTTACTATCTGGCGTTCCTACGATACCATTAGGCTGAGTCAAGTCTTCTGCAACTGCGAAAAGCTCAGTTCTATCTGCTGACAAAAAATATACATTTTGCCCTTGCTGTTCAGAGTCTTTGCTGCGTTCCCAATAAGGTCTTGGATAAAGGGGATCAGTAAAATAAATCCCACCTTTCGGTCTAACCCATAGGTCGTTAGGCCCATTGAGCTTTTTCCCTTTAAATGCTGAAATCCAAACTTCGTGATTGCCCTCAGTATCGAAAGCCCAGAGTTCGTTTTTATTGTCTGCAGCAGCTACCAAAGTGCCGTCAAGAAGAAAATACATTCCATTTGCACGACCAGCATCTTCTTTGAATACGCTGATTTCATTAGACAAGGCATTCCACTTGTGGATTCTATTATTAGGCTGATCGGTGAAGTATACATCTCCAAATCGATTAACAGCAGGACCTTCAGTAAACTCAAAGCCATCTTGTACTTTTACCAATTCAGCATTTTTGGCAACAATACCTTTTTTATCTTCTATTTCTTGAGAAAATCCCTGCGTTCCAACCAAGATTGCAGCTATTAATAAGGATGATTTAATGGGGTTCATAGTGTAATGTTATTTTCTATTCATTGCGACCACTAGCACATTAAGATCTGCGCTATAGGCCATTCGGGTGATGTTTTGATGCGTATTAGATTCTATTTCCCCAAGAGACTTCCACTCGGAATCAGTGTATTTTCTTACGAAAATCTCATTTCCTGAAGCCATCAAGAGGTGCTTTTTGTCCAGCCAGATAAAATCCTGAGAACCTAAAAGCCCTCCAAGATATACTTCTCTTTCTCCATTTTCAATATCGTAGCTTTTAATAATTCCAGCTTGGCCCTCCTCTGGTTGCGTCATATAAGTGATTTCAGAGGAGTTTGGTCTTTTTTGGATGGAGCGGGAGATGGCAGAGTCTATTTCAATCAGGTCATTTCTCCCTTTGGCATAAATTAGTTTAGTTGGATTTCCTAGCACAAACATCGCTGCTTTATTGTCATACCAGTCGTAGTAGCCAACAGGTTCTATGTCGTCGTAAAGTAGTTCAGCGGGTTCAAATGAGGTAGGGTAAAGCCATATTCGCTGCGTCCCATCTGCCTCCATCACTACAGCGGAGATATACATACCACAATCCGTAATCCTGGGAGAGAATTCACTTCTATCGGATGTTTTGGAAAGATTGGTGAATTTTTCTGCTTCAAAATTATAGACTATTATATCATGATTTCCTTCTACATCGGCAGCGGAGAAAACTAGTTGATAGTCATTGATGAAACTCGGCTGATTGTCATATTCAACTCGGTCAGTGAGAGCTTTTGCCGTTTCAGGCAATAATTTCAAGTTGCCTCCCTTGCCACTTGTATGGATCACCCAGAGGTCTGTACCCACTTGGGCAATGCATGAACAGACTAAAAACAGACAAAAACTAGCAGTAAGGAAAAAACTCTTTTGCATGGGTTTTAATAAATTTTTCAACCAAAGTACAAAATCAAGGTTAGAATGGTGTGAGTAAACTAAAACTATACCAGAATATCGAATTTGACCACTTGAGAACGCTTCAAGATCCGCTTGCAGATCAGTTGGTTAAGGTATTGGTAAAATATCCAGAATTAATCACTCAGGTAAACTCTTGGGCAGAAATCCCCAATGAGATAGAAGATTCTTATCCTCCAGCATTTCAGGCCTTTTTTAACTTTTATTTGGAGCAAAAGGAACTACCGGAAGAAATTCTGGCTCAGGGTCAACGGCTCTTTGATCAAAAAGGTGATTTATATCTAGCCATGCTCGGGTTTTACTCGCTTCCTTATGCTTACGCGTTTGGAGATGGGGCGGAGGTGCTGGTAAGGTCAAAGCGCATTCTCAATGATATCGGTCGTAGATTGGGAGAAACGGGGACGTTTATTTTGGATATTTTTGAACCAGGGGCATTTCTCACCAAGAAGAAAGCTTTTCTAACCTGTGCAAAGGTTCGGTTGATCCATGCATTCAGTCGGTATTTTATTTCTCACTATTCCTATGACTGGAATGAAGCATTTGGTAAACCCATCAACCAGGAAGACCTGATCGGAACCAATCTTTCTTTCAGCCTGATCGTCATTCGAGGATGGAAGAAAATGGGGTTTAACGTTAGCTCTGAAGAAGTTTCCTTGATTATGCAGTATTGGAAATGGGTGGGACGATTGATGGGAATTCAAGAAAAATACTGGCCAGATAATCCCAAGGAGGCATTTGCATTGGAAAAACTTATCCGAAAGCGACATTTAAAATCCACGACAGCAGGACATCTCTTGATCCAAGCTTTGATTTCTTATTATAAATCTTCCATCGCAGATCCTTTGATTTCTAGCCAAGTAGAACCCATACTATATTTTTTCTTGGGGAAAGAAGCTGCAAAAGCATTGAATATCCAATCCTCCATACCTATAAATGGAGAATTGCTGGGCTTGGTTTTTAAATTCTCAGGTTGGAAAACTTACGGAAGTGTCAAAGGATATGCTCAGATAGCCCGGCAAAATGAATCCAATCAAATAGCCCTGTTTGGAGAAAAGCTGGAAATTAAATTACCGAGATTAAACCGTTCATAACCGTACACTTTTATGTTCGTTTGCATTCACTTACCTTAGCTTAAACTGGTAATTAAGGCATTCAAAGGCACTTTTGATCAATGGCATCTTTTTCGTACATCTAGCAGACATGAAGGTAATCACCCGATGGATATCAAATTTGCCGCTAGAGCTGATCTTCTGGATTGGTAGTTTAGTTGCAATTATTTCCCTAGATCCTCATGGAGGGAGTCATTTAAGTCTCTGTCCGCTGAGTCAATTAGGTATAGATTGGTGTCCGGGATGTGGACTAGGACGCTCTATGAGTCTTCTTATTCGAGGAGATTTCTTGGCTTCTTGGGAGATGCATCCACTGGCATTGCTAGCGTATGTGGTTATTTTCTCCAGAATTTGGCAACTTATTAAAAACTTAAAAACAACACACAATTATGGCTAATGTATTAAGACACCTTCCAGAATTGGAGGGAATGGAACTGGGTTACATCCAGGGTTTGATGAAAAACATGGATGAGGATCAAGCATCTCTTTTCGCACAGGTATATCGTGCCAGAAGAAAAGACTCCCAGATGATTCTGATTTTAACTCTTCTTGGTTTCTTTGGTTTTGCTGGATTACATAGATTTATCCTCGGTCAAATTGGTTTGGGTATCCTTTATATTTTGACCATCGGACTATGTTTTATCGGTACGATCGTCGATTTGGTAAACTATAAGAGTCTTGCCTACGAGTATAACATCAAAGTGGCTCATGAGACGATGAACATGCTGAATGCGAATTACCCTGGAGATGTGACTAACACGACTACCTAATTATAAACTTAACTAGTGCTAAAGCCGGAGGAAACTTCGGCTTTTATTGTTTCAACCATCGAGGTTTTTAAAACTTCAACAGTTCTCTATTTTTTTTTGATTATCCGTTTTTGTGCCAGGATGGGGTCAAAAGCAAAGAAGAATAGGTTAAACTTAGACATTGAGGCCGCTTCGATCATCGGTCATCCGGCCAGATAAGCAAAGAATTTAAGGTGACTGCCATCTTTGCGGATAATCATATTTTTTTTAAAACTATAGAAGCTATTCTATAACCAATATCGAATCTTCTTGCAAATAGCCCAGTGATTGTAGGAAAATATCCGTTGCTTCAACAGTCTTTTTATAATTTTCGAATTGGGAATAATTGAAGAAACCATGTGGTTGATCTTCATATAATATCAAATCACATCTACTGCCAACCTTCTCCATCACCATCTTATAATAATGACCTGTGGCTACTGGGATTAATGAGTCTTTGGTGCCAAGCAAGAACAGGGTAGGAGGTGCACCAGCTACAACGTTATGCAAGGGTGAAAATTCTTTGTATTCTCCTCTAATTCGCTCATATCCATATCCTCCTGGCCCATTGTCTATTACGGGGTTAAATAGTACAAGAGCATTAGGAACAGGGCTAATAGACAAGTCATCAGTGATCTCATTGTATCCCTCTATTAAAGCAGTGGCAGCAGCTAAATGACCACCTGCAGAACCTCCAGCAGCAATCAGTTTATTTCCATCTATTTGAAAATCTTCTGCATGTGCTCTTAGGTATCGGATAGCAGATTTAGCATCTTTTAATGATTCATGTGGACCTGTCTTATGGATATTTTTAATTCTGTAATCTGCTAAAAAACATACAATCCCCCTTTTGGCAAAATAAGCTGCCTGAGGCTCGAATTGAGCTCTACTTCCTGAATTCCAACCGCCACCATAAAAGAATATTAATGCAGGATATTTTTCACCTGCAGTCATTTTATCGGGATAGTACACTTCCATAAATAGCTCAGTGGTATCTACCGACTTGAAGGGAAATAATTCTTGAGCAGCAGAAATACTGAAAGTTGATATCAGGAGTGCAAGACAACTGAGAAGGTTAAGGTAGGTTTTGTTCATAAGCCTATGTGGGGATTGTTCGTTTTAGGTAGTTAGCTTTGAAATAGATTCGTGTGATACCATGTGTTAATCTTCAACGTGAGTCGTCATTTCTATGTGCTCTATGCCATCTTCTAAGTATGTTTCTCCTGCATTTTCAAATCCAAAGGACTTATAAAATTCATTAAGATATGTTTGAGCTCCAATCCTTACTGAACAAGAACCATGTTTTCTTGCTATAAAGGCGAGAGATTCTTGCATCAACCTTCGTCCGGCACCTATGCCACGTGCTTTTATATCACTCACTACTCTCCCTATGGAAACTTCAGGAAAGGAAGCTCCTGCTGGCAATATTCTAGAATAAGCTACTAAATAATCATCTGACTTGATCATCACATGATCGGCTACTTGATCCTTATTATCTGCATCTTGAAAGACACAATTTTGCTCTACAACAAACACATCATTGCGGAGCCTGATGATAGCATATAATTCCTTACTACTGAGCTCCTCAAAGGTCTTTATAACTGTAGTCAATTCCATTTTATGATCTCTTGTTTGAATTTTAGCAGTAAGACTCACTTTATTCTGAAATGTAACGTATCACAATTGCAGGAGAATTTGCTAGTTTTTCCCGCAAGTTCTTTGGAACAGTAACTACAGTTTTTCCGTCTTCGGTTTTCCATTTCAAAGATTTATTCTCACCAAGAATAATGATTTTACTTCCTTTTTTTGGCGGATTAAGACTCCAAGAGATGGTGTCTTCTAGTTCTTCATTCTCCTCCAATGGAAGCAAAGCATATAGTTCCTTGGCTTTTCCTTGGGTGAAGTAAAGTTTGCCATCCTGAAAATTTTCAATGGCACGCGTATTATATATCCCATCACCATTCACTTCCAGCCACTTTCCAATCTCCTCTAATCTAGAAACCTGCTCAGGTACAAAAAGTCCATCTGCTGTAGGACCAACGCCCAACAATAAGTTTCCACCTTTGGCTACAATTTCAATTAATAGATGAATTACTTTTCGTGATGGTTTGAACTTATCATTTGGCACATAGCCCCAAGCACCGCCAAGGGTGATGCAGCTTTCCCATGGATCAGAAGACATTTCAGACGGTATTCCCTGCTCTGGCGTTCTATAGTTTTCGAATGGTCCATGAACTGTCCGATCCACTATTAATATTCCTTCTTGGTTTTCTCGTACCATTTCAGCCACTATCGGCATGTCGATTTGCTGATCAAAATCAGGAATTGGTGCGCCCCAACTGAGTACTTCCTCGTTCACTGTAGATTTTGGTCGTACCCAACCACCATCTAGCCATAGGATATCAATGTCTCCATAGTTTGACGTGATTTCATTCAATTGATTATGGGTGAACTGCACATATTGATTCCATCTCCAAGGATGCTTTCGAATGTCATAATTTACATTTCGGTCTGGAGTAGCACGATAATCCCACCAGTAATACTGGGAATGCCAGTCAGGCTTAGAATAGTACGCCCCGATCATCATATCCTTTTCACGAAATGCATCAAATACATACTTAGCAACGTCAGCTTTCGGGTGATTTTTGAATGGCCCATTGGAAATCTTGTAATCAGCAAATTGGGTGTCATACATATTGAAGCCATCGTGATGCTTTGTAGTGAAAACCACGTATTTCATTCCTGCTTTTTCAGCGGCATCTGCCCATTGTGAAGGATCAAAACCTTGAGGATTGAACTTTTCACTTAAGCCCCAATACCATTTTTTGTAGTCTTCATAACTCTGAGTTGTATCTTTTCTATTGATCCAATCCTCATTATTGATGCTCCATGATTCTACTATTCCTGGTACGGCATAGATGCCCCAGTGAATCAGGATTCCAAATTTCTGATCTCTCCATTGTTCCAATTTCTCCGCAACCTTTACATCTGTGGGGTATTCATATTCAGATGAAGTAGGATGAAGAGTATTCTGTGCTGAAGTTCTTAGTGAAATGGCAAAAACAAAAACAAGAAGCCAATTGAATTTATTGCTGTTGTTGATCATTGGAAAAGGGTGAGATGAATTAAAGATTTTTACTTCGATCCGCTAAAGTAAAGTGCTTAACAATGAGTCAAAAGGGAAATCATTTCAAATTACACTCTATTGAATTATAGGTTTGAATAGATTAAAAATTTACAAGGATCCAAGTCAATTGAAAAAGCATGGACCATTCAGGCCAAAAAACGTATCAGATCATTTACTTGACTAAGAGGCTCATGGATATTAATAAATGACCTACGTTATTTATCAATTACCAATTATTATCCTCATTTTCAGCGCTTTGATCTATTTCGTCCAACTTACTAAAGATCTCTTGCCCTTTATCAGAAAGCAACAAATGAACTCCAGTCAACTTCTTATGAATTGCTTGTAAAGTCTCAAAATCAGGTTGCTGCACATGAAACGGAATACTTATTAAATTTTCTGCATTCTTGGAAAACGGGGTCGGTGTTTCACTTCCAAAGAAATAAGGCCAGAGCGTTTTTCCACAACTGATACCCCACGTTGATATCGCATAATTCTTCTCGTATTGTTGGAGTCGCTGATTGATTTCCTCGAAAAACTGCTCAGATTCTCCCAGTCTCAGTCGAGATCCTGCTCTCGATTTACCCTTAGTCTTTAAATATTTGATCTGACTTTTTCCTTGTTTTTGCCGAACCATATAAGCTCGGAAAACTTTATGATCCAGCATTTCACCATTATGAAAATAGCCTGTAACTGCTATTCCAGCGCGGATCATTACTATCCCTAAATGAAAATCATCTTTTAATTCCAGTTCGCCGGATTTGTTAGGCGACATATTCCAAGGAAGGGAAACCCGGGCTAGCCAAGACTCAGAATCCGATATTATCCACTGGTGCTTGGCTTTTTCAAAAGAGCAAATCAATCCTAGCCTTGTGCTGAGATCCAGAATTGACTGGTACTTTTCAAGACTAATTAACTTAGGATTGCCGGAAATCATAGCGGGGGAGGCTTTTCAATTATATTTGCACAAATAAACCGAAAAATCATGGACGAGGAAATCCAAAGCTTGATTAAGCGCATGAGCGATCCTAATGAAAAGGAGGCTTTTTACTTTGCAGATAAATTGGGAAAAAAACTTGACGAAACCGGAAAGAACGCGGTCATTGAGCTGGTTAAAGGGGACAACTGGGAGGTTTCTTACTTAGCTTGTCGAGCACTTTCCCAATCTCCATACAATGAAGAGTCTCTTGATGCGATTTTTGAGGCTATTACAGACAAAAAAAATAGAGCTCATCAAGGAGCCTTTGTTCAAATTTTGGAGGAATTCGATTTAAGCCTCCGTTTTGTGGATATTTTTAGAGTATTTCTCTTTGGCAATTTCAAAGCTCAATCATTGGCTAAGATGTATTTGGATGAAGTGGAATTCGATATGACTCCGCGAACACTTCGAAAGGCTGAAAAACATTGGAACCATTACCTGCACAATCCAGAAGACGAAGGAAGTCTTCAATTAAAAAAATTAGAAGTAGAACCCATCTTGGAAGAAATTCGGGAATTATTTACAGAGGACTAACAACATTTGCCTGATTATTGTGTTTTTATAATACAAAAAAGGAATGTTGTAATGAGGAAAAAGGATGTTATTTGTCTGCACTCGGAATTTTTCAAGGAAAATGGATTTGAATTAAATCAATCACAATTGTTCTTTGAAAAGGTTTTTCCTCATGGAAAACAGATAGTTTACGTTCATTTTGTAGAAGGTTCTAACGAAAGCTGGGTTGAATATCATTTGGGAATTCGTATAAATGAAGTGGAAGAATTGGTTAAAAAGTACCTTCCAACTCCTGATGACTATGCTGAACAATCCATTACCTTGGCGCGTACGGCCAACAATTTGGGGAATTTTTACCCACGTAAAATCAGGGTATCAAATGAAAAGCAACTTTCTGAATTAGTTTATTCAATAGAAAATTTTTTTCTAACAACAGGTTTCAGATGGCTAGATCAAATGATTGATCCTTATGTACTCGAGCAGGAATTTTTAAATCATAAGGAAGGTTCATTTGAAAATTACAATATGGTAGAGTCAGCCTTTAGATCTACTGCGTTAAGTAAACTCTACAATCCGGAAGATTACCCTATTCTAAGACAGTCCTTTCTCGAGAAGATCAATTCTGAAGAAATGACGCCATTTACTATAGCAGCCTTCCTTCAATTCCTGAACTATTTGGATAACTTTAATCCTGTTGCTGCCTAAAGTCAATACTTCTTTTTCACACCTCTTACAGCTTCGGCTGCTATTGGGTCTTCAGGCCATTCATGCTTTGGATAGCGTCTTTTTAGTTCTTTCTTCACTTCATAATACCCATTTTGCCAAAAGCTTTTAAGATCCTGCGTGAGTTGAACTGGCTTATATCCTGGTGATAACATCTCAATCAGCACCTTTACTTTGCCACTATTGACAGTTGGGGTTTCTAGCAAACCGAAAAGTTCTTGAAGTCTTACGGCTAGAAGCGGGATTTCATCCTTACGGTATTGCAATTTTATTTTACTGCCAGATGGCACCTCAATGCTTGCTGGTGCAAGCTTATCGAGTTCTTTTTGCTGCTCAAAATCAAGAGAGTGTAAAAGTATTTGACTCAGGTTTAACTTTTTGAAATCCTCATTTTTCGTGATGTGCTGTAAATATGGAGCGATCCAAACTTCTGGTTTTTCACATAGTTCGGCTACTGACCAGCTAGGCCAAGATTGCTCAGGATACCATCTTTTTAAGTTTTGCACTCGCAAAATCAATTGCTCTACATCTTCATTGAAATCAAGCAAATACTCTCCATCCTCGCGGATCGCCTCTAGAATTGCTTCGGTCACGTCTCCATCGGAATATTTTGCCAATGGTCTAGTACCAAGGATAATCGATCCAATGCGAATCTCAGCATGTGCTTGCAATCCACCTTTTTTTCTATCCCATTTCAGCACTTCTTTGGTTTTCAACATAGGGGCCAAGTCCTTTGGATTAATTGGAGCAGCCATCCAGATTTTCCCCATTCCTTCCCGAGCGTCTACGTGAGCCACAGCAAGCCAAGACTCATGAGCCAGATCATCCTTATGTCCAATTTGGGCTATTTTTCCATTGGCCAGCTGAAACTGGGCATTATTTCCCGGACGAGCTGCAGCGATTCGCTCAGGATAAGCATAGGCTAGGAGTAGACCTGTTTGCCATGGATCAACAGGACTATTGTCGGGCTGAATATTGAACATGCGACGGTAAGAACCCGCCATCTTTTCAATCTTTTTAATGCGAGGGATAGCTACATCATGTTTCCTATATCGGCGAAGTGCTTCAATTCTTAGATTCAAATCCACCCCAGCATCAGGCCCCAGCGGATCGCGCTCATCCAGAATAGCTGCTATATCTGTAGCCAAACCTAACTGATCAATCTCTTCTGCATTGATTAGCATGTGCGCAATTCGCGGGTGTGTTGGTAACTTATGAATTTCATTACCGTGTGGTGTTAGCTCACCATCTACAATAGCTTCTATGGAATCCAATGTTTTTTCTGCCAAAGCCAAAGTTCCAGCTGGAGGAGGTGTAAGCCAAGTCATGGAGCGAATATCCTGTTTGCCCCAAGCTTTCATATCCAGCACCAAACCAGTCAAGTCAGCTTCCATCAATTCTGGAGTTCTATACTCATTCAGTTGATTTTGAATGGATTTAGTCCATAATCTATAGGAATGACCAGCAGTCAATCGTCCTGCTCGGCCGGACCTTTGATCAGCAGAATCCTTGCTGATTCTATGCAAAACCAGTCTTGATAAACCAGACCTTGGATCAAATCTAGATGATTTGGCAAACCCTGAATCTACCACCACTTTCACTCCTTCAATAGTCAATGAAGTCTCAGCAATGTCAGTAGAAAGTACAATTTTCCTTTTTCCCGAAGGGTGAGGCATGATCGCTCTGTTCTGATCTCCTGGCGAAAGCTGACCATAAAGAGGCAATATGAGATCATCTGGAAGCGCTTTTCGTAGAATTTCCTGAGCCTTTCGGATTTCCCCTTGACCAGGTAAAAACACTAAGAAATCACCCTCATGAACTTTGGTCAAAGGAATAATCTGTCTCGCAGCATCCTCTCCGATAGCATATTCATCCAACTCATTCATGTAATTCACTTCCACAGGATACTGCCGACCTTTACTCTCGATTACTGTAGACTTAAGCATGCCCGAGAGGACTTTCGCATCGATTGTCGCAGACATTAACAAAATCCGAAGATCAGGTCTCAAGACTTGCTGCACTTCCCGGCAAAGTGCCAGCGCGACTTCAGAGTGAAGATTGCGCTCATGAAACTCATCAAAGATCACCAATCCCACATCCTCCAACGCGTTATCTGAATGCAACATGCGCGTCAAAATACCTTCAGTAATAACTTCCAATCTTGTATTAGCAGAAATAGCCGATTCAAATCTGATTCTATAACCTATCAGATCACCCAATTGGGTATCCGTCATAGAAGCCATTCGCTGGGCAATCGTCTTTGTGGCCAGTCTTCTTGGCTCCAGCATTATGATCTTCTTACCAGCTAGCCAAGGCTCATCCAGTAAAGTCAGCGGAAGCAGCGTGCTCTTTCCAGCCCCAGGAGGCGCTTGGATAATCAAAGAATTAGCGGAAGAAAGCTGGGATTTAACTTGAGGAATAATCTCCGAAACAGGGAGATCAAAAGAAAGGGAATCAAAATTTTCGAGCATGGGATGCAAAAATAAGGGATTCTCAGTAGAAAGGGAATTGGAAAAATGGGCTAGCAGTTGCGATGTTACTAATCCTTCTATTCAATTCTCAGTTATTTCAAGTAACTTATTCACCATTAGTAGATTCCATTGTCGCTGGAATAAGCACTATGTTCTTTTACTTAAACGATAAATCATGAAGAGCCACTTACTATTTTTAGTACTAGTCGTTTGTGCTAGCTGTGATGCAGATCCGAATAAGGTCACAGAGGTGACTGAGGTAGACGAATCTACCATTAGTGATCATATAGCACGTCTAGCTTCCGATGAGTTTTTGGGAAGAAAACCATTTACAGAAGGAGAAGTCAAAACAGTGAATTATCTGAAAGATGAATTCGAGAAATTAGGTCTTGTGCCAGGTAATGGAGATAGTTTTTTCCAGGATGTGCCTATGGTCGAAATCACAGGTACTCCTTCAGAAAAGATGATGATTTCTGGTAATAAAGGGAGCGTTGAATTAACTGTTTTAAAGGATTTCGTAGCTACGACGAACAGAATAGAGTCCAAGGTCAGTCTTGATAACTCAGAGCTTGTTTTTGCAGGATATGGGATAGTGGCTCCGGAATACGGTTGGAATGACTATGAAGGGATTGATTGGAAAGGCAAAACAGCTGTTGTGCTGATAAATGATCCCGGCTTTCAGTCAGGAGATTCTACTTTATTCAAAGGCAATGAAATGACTTACTATGGCCGATGGACTTATAAGTATGAGGAGGCGGCAAGACAAGGTGCAGCTGGATTAATTATTATTCACGATACCGAACCTGCTTCTTACGGTTGGAATGTTATTGAATCAGGTTGGACAGGAGCCCGATTAATTATAGAAAGCGCTTTACCACAGCTAAATGTCGAGTCATGGATCAGTGGGGAAAGTGCTGCGAAAATGTTTGAAGCTTCGTCAATGAAAGGTCAGGACTATAAAACCCTTTCCCGGGATCAAAACTTTAAACCAATTCCATTGGATTTGAAGGTATCGGTTTCTATTCAGAATGAGATCAAAAGGGATGTTTCCAAAAATGTGCTGGCTATGATTCCCGGTACTCATAGAAAAGATGAGGTGATTATTTACTCTGCACATTGGGATCATTTTGGAGTTGGTAAAGCAATAGAAGGTGACTCCATCTACAATGGCGCTGTAGATAACGCTTCAGGAACTGCTGGCTTATTAGCTATTGCAGAGGCATTTAAGAAAACTATTGCAACCCAACGCTCTGTAGTATTTATCGCCTTGACAGGTGAGGAGCAAGGCTTATTGGGATCAGCTTATTATGCAGAAAACCCAATTTTTGATCCAAAGAAGACAGTAGCAAATATCAACATTGATGCACTTGATAGTCCTGGAAAGATGAAGGACCTTACGATAACTGGCTATGGTCAATCAGAAATGGATGAATATGCTAAGGAAGTTGCTCTGGCACAAGGAAGGTATATCATCCCAGACCCTGAAGCCGAAAAAGGTTATTTCTTCAGATCTGACCACTTCAACTTTGCCAAAATCGGAATTCCAGCTTTATACGCTAGCGGCTCTTATGAGGGATTTGATTACACAATAGCCGAGATAAAAGAGCATAATGATAACTATCGAATCAATAAATATCATCAACCCTCTGACGCATACGATCCATCAACTACCAATCTTAACGGAGTACAATTGGATTTACAGCTATTTTTTGAGGTAGGAATGAAAATCGCGAATGAGGATTACTTCCCGAAATGGTATGATGGCAGTGAGTTTAAGGCAGCCAGAGATGAATTTTAGTGTAAGGGTGAAAAATCGCTCACCCTTACTTATTATAAGCTTATAATTTACCGTTCAATTGATCATGTAGTTTACCCCAAGTCCCTTCAGTTTTGTAGGGGATAAAATTTGCAAAGAGTTCTTCTGCGTACCAGCCTAGCTCTCGTGTTTTTTTGATTACTTCGAGGTGAAGTGGATTTCCATAGGCATAGTTGTGCATAGCTTCATATGATTCCCAAATGCTAAAAGTTGCCTGCATAAACCATGGATATTCGCCTATTCCAATTGAATAAATTGAGCCATTGACCTCATCGACTTTTTTTCCCAAAGAGGGTACTTTACTCCAGAATTTTGGGAGAAACTTTAATTTTATTCTAGCCCTGGTGATTACTGCAATAGGTCCAGTAGGGGTTAAGTTCTGAGTTTGATAAGGGTTTGATCCTGACCAAAGGCCATGTGCTCTGGTGGCCTTCAAGAAGATAGTAAACAGCTCGGTTGTTCTATTTTTAAATTCTGAAAACATCGTTGATCTCTGAAAAAAATCATTCGCATGCTCTTCTGAATCCCAGACACAGTGAAGCGCATAGATATTGACATTCAGCATTTTAGAAAAACCATTTTTCCCCCCACTTCCCATTAGTTTGAAAAATTTGAGTCCGGATACCTTTTCGAATTTTTTTGGAGCTTTCGGCATCTGAGCAAAAATCCAGAAGGCATTAGATCCTTGAAATCTTAACAAAGTAACTGTACTGACTTGGGAGATTGCTTGATCGCTCATAAGTTGGATTGCCTAAATCAATTCTGTAGAGCAGAAAAACTTTTTTCTACCCACTGATTTACATAAAAAGACATGCCAGCAATGGAATCTTATATTTACGTCTTATGTATATCCGCTTTTTCTATCAGTAAAGAGGGAAAAGCAACCTAGAATTTGTTCAAAATTATATTTGAGTTCACTTCGGTCATCGGTCTTCCGACCAGATAAGCAAAGAATCTAAGGCACCTGGCATCATTGCGGATAATCACATTATGTTTTTAGCAAATATTGAGTTTAACTAGGGAATACAGCTTCCATAAAAATCTTCTGAATGTAAATCAAAGTATTAATTCCCCGTAAGCGCATATTGTTTAAAAAAGAGCCCATTAATTGAAGCGTATTTGCTTCTGAAAGTGATCTTATTGTAAGACTATCAATAGTTACTTTGCAAAACCTCAGCGAGTTACCACGGTAAATATTTTCATAAAAAAACCACGAGATAAATCCCGTGGTTTCAAATTCGTTAAGATTGAGAATCTTATGATCCTAGCTTCGCAGAAGCTTTTCCGTATTCCCATCTGATTTCAAAGCTCGCTGGCTTTACTTCGTACACCAAACGCTCTTCCAGAGTAGAAGTTTGTCCAGAAGGAACAGAAACTCTTAAGACATCTTCAGCGGAATCATAATCAAATGCTCCCCATTGCTTAGCAACTTTGTTGAAGATAAAAGTAGAAGAAGCTTCACCTGGAATCACGAAGAAACTATAAGTTCCGGCAGGTAGTTTTTTACCTTCTACCATGATGTCTTTTGTAGTAGTGAAAGTAGTAGCTTCATTCGCACCTGCTCTCCATACTTCTCCTAGAGGGACCAAGTCTCCCCAGATCATTCGGCCTTTTACTGCAGGAGAAGAGTAATTGATTGTGATTTTAGCATCACCTACAGTACCTTCTGCGGTTTTGGCTGGACTAGCTTTCTCTTGTGCAAATGCCGCAAGACCGATAAAGGCCATCAGGGCTGTTGCAAGTAAAGTCTTTTTTAAATTCATTGTCATTGGTTTTAGATTTGCCTTCAAAATACGACTTTTTATCAAAATAGAACGTCTCTTATTCTATGAATATCGACAGATGTCGGATGTACGATGTTTTAAAGATGTTATGAATAACTCTAGCGCTACATCGGACATCCAACACCCGACATCCTACATTCTTTTTAAATCTTCACCCAAGCTTCCTTGGTATTACTTTCCACAATAGCTTCACCAATAATCAACTCTCTCAAGCCGTCAGCAAAAGTTGGGAAAGTAGGGGCTTCTGGCTGTTTGCCATCTCTGATAGCTGCATAAACTTCTTTGAAAAGTTGCTTTGAAGTATCAGGGAAGCCTTCTTGGTGACCTCCTGGGAAGGATACCAATGAACGAGCTCCTTCATCCACCAAAGCTGGATCTTTCATTAAAATTGAATTTGCTTTATCCCGATGACCAATCCAAAGTTCATTTGGCTTCTCAGCATTGAATTCCATATTTGATTTGGAACCAGAAATCTCAATATTCAAGCGGTTTTTACGGCCTGCATTTACCTGACTTACTACGATAGATCCAGTTCGACCATTGTCAAAGCGAAGCATAATTGTAGCGTAATCTTCAGAGGTTACTTCATATTCTTCATAATCCTTAGGATCAAGCGCTTTTCCAGAGAAGGACTCCACAGCTTTTAATGGTTTCAAACGAGTAGGATGGACGATAGAGAAATCAGCCATAACAGCAGTGATTTTCAAACCAGTCACATATTCAGTCATATCCAACAAATGAGAACCTATATCAGCTACTACTCTAGAACCACCTGACTGCTTAGGATCTAATCTCCAGCTATAGTCAGTTTTGTGAATCAGCCAATCCTGAAGGTAGGAACCCATTACTGAGTACACATCTCCCAATTCACCTTTTTGACGCATTACTCGCATCTGGCGAACCATCGGATAATATCTCAAATTGAAGTGAACTGCGTTGATTAATCCTGTTTCTTTCGCCACCTTCACAAGCTCTTCAGCTTCTTCAATCGTCATCGACAAAGGTTTTTCACAAACCACATGCTTGCCTGCTAGCATACATGCTTTTGCCTGCGGAAAGTGAAGGAAATTAGGAGTACAGATGTGTACTACATCGATGCTTTCATCTTTCAACATATTATCAAAAGTGTAAGCATTTGGGATTCCAAGCTCTGCGGCTTTGGCATCTGCCACTTCCTGATTTACTTCTACAAGGCCAGTTACCTCGATGTTAGGAATTCTTCTAAGTGCTTCTAAATGAGCTGGGCCGATAAATCCGGTTCCCACGATAGCTGCTTTGATAGTCTGAGCCATAGGTTTTTTAGGTTGTTTTTTGTTTTATTTCAAAATGTCAAATTAGGAAAAATGCCTCAAAACATTCCCATTACAGGAAAGTGATTTCAGGTTAGACTTTCTTTGATTTCTGGAAAAGCCCTAGAAATAGGATAAGAATGAAAATTCTATTGCTT
Organism: Algoriphagus winogradskyi; assembly: GCF_900182815.1. Lineage (GTDB taxonomy): Bacteria > Bacteroidota > Bacteroidia > Cytophagales > Cyclobacteriaceae > Algoriphagus > Algoriphagus winogradskyi. The sequence continues at coordinate 313,059 of NZ_FXUA01000004.1, forward strand.
GGAAATCATCGTATTAGAAATCGAGGAGGGTTCTAACCACCATTTTCTTCCGGTCTGCAGATTTTTATCCAATTCAATAAATTCTCCAATTTCAGGAACGTAGATCGGCTGATTTATTTCTTTAGCCTTGGCAATAACCCGTTCTACAGGATCAGTCCAAGAGTGCATAGCCAGAGTAAATGCTGCCCAATGTATTGGCATAAAGGTTTTTGCTTGTATGTCCTGAGCTGCTTGAGCTGTTTCCTCCGGCACCATATGAATATCTGTCCAGCGCTCATTGTATTGACCACACTCCATCATTGCAAAGTTGAATGGGCCATATTTCTCACCAATCTGCTTAAAGTGCGGACCATATCCGCTATCTCCACTGAAATAAATATTGTCAGATTCTCCTTGAATTACCCAGGATCCCCAAAGGGTAGAGAAACGATTGTTCAAACCTCGGCCAGAGAAATGTCGAGCAGGAGTGAGAGCTAGAAGCAAGCCATCCGCCTGAATCTCATCCCACCATCCTAATTCATGGATTTTCGAAGCATCAACGCCCCAATCCTCGAAATGTGCTCCCATGCCCAATGGCATATAAAAAGACTTGGTCTTATCCTTCAACTTTTGAATAGATTCATAATCTAAGTGATCGTAGTGATCATGGGACATAATGATCATATCGATCTGTGGTAACTTCTCAACTTGTATTGGAAGCTCTTTACTGTAGCGTTTCTTACCTAAGAGCGGATTCGGAGCAGGAACTTCCCCAAACATTGGGTCTATAAGTATGGTCTTTCCATCGATTTGAAGCAAAAAAGAAGAGTGTCCAAACCAAACCAGACGAGTGGGATGATCTTTATTTACCAATTCCAGAGAATCCCGGTGCTCAATTGGTAATTCAAAATCAGGACGTCTGGAAGGATCATTTTTGAAAAACTCCGGAAGCATTTTGATAGCTTCAGTAAAATCCATGTCCATGTTGGTGGGCATCAGATTACTGAATTTCCCATTTTCGAAATAGTCCAATTTTTCGTACTGAAGAACCTTTTCTTTGGAAGGATTTGCGCCAAATTGAGGACTAAGATTTACAAATAATATAACGACAATGACGACGAGGACTATGAGGGAAATGACGGTGATCATTAGATATTTTAGTGTGTTAAGGAAAAACTTAAGCATATAGAGCCGTAAAAGCGGGGATTAAACTATTGGCTTTAACTGAAATGAACTGTAAAAGGTGCGAGATGAGTGATTTTTTTATCGATTTTAAACTTTAATAAATGTGGAGCTTTTTTCAATATATAAAGAGAGGTGTACTTAATAACTCAGCTCCGCCTCGAGAGATTTAGCCACTAATTTTATACAATCGGTTTCTATACTCTTCTGATTTTCTATAACTTAATCGGATAAAACTTAATTAAAAACCCAATGGCAATTATAAACCTCAAAATCAACGGAAAGGCTCATTCAGTTGATGTAGAAGAAGATACCCCTCTTTTATGGGTGCTTCGAGATCATCTCGGATTAGTCGGAACAAAATACTCTTGCGGTGTCGCTCAATGTGGAGCCTGTACGGTCCATAGAAATGGAGAGGCAATGTTTTCCTGCATCACACCTGCCGCTAGTTTGACCGAAGATGAAATCACCACGATTGAAGGACTCTCCAAAAATGGTGATCATCCCGTACAAAAAGCCTGGGCTGAAGTGGATGTGGCTCAATGTGGATATTGCCAAGCTGGGCAGATTATGAATGCTTCCGCTTTTCTCAAAAAGAACCCAGCTCCCTCAATGGATGAAATAGATGAGGCGATGAATAGAAATATCTGCAGATGTGGCACTTATCATAAAATCAGAGAAGCCGTTGCAATGGCTGCAAAATCCAAATAATCATGGCTACACTGACAAAAACAAACAGAAGAGACTTCCTTAAAATAGCCGGAACTACGGCTGGAGGTCTATTTATTGGCTTTAATTGGATGAGCTGCGATTCGCCAAAAATGGATGTGCTCAGCACTGAAGAAGTACTCGCAAATGCCAAGAATTTCAATGCATTCTTGAGTATTGCACCTAGTGGAGATATCGTGATTTATTCTCCTAACCCTGAATTAGGACAAAACATCAAAACTTCCTTTCCAATGGTTGTAGCTGAGGAATTGGATGCGGATTGGAGCAAAGTAAGAGTGCTTCAGGCAAATCTCGATACAGATAAGTATGAGCGTCAATTAACCGGTGGATCCGGAGCTATGCCTCATTCATGGGAGCGGCTTCGCAAAGCCGGGGCTACAGCTAAATTTCTTTTGGTAGCTGCTGCTGCGAAAAAATGGGAGGTTTCAGCTGACGAGTTGAGTACGTCTGAAGGGATTATTTACCACAAAGCCAGCGGAAAGAAAATAGGTTATGGAGAAGTAGCCAATGATGCAGCTTTGTTGACTGCACCTGAAGAGATTATCTTAAAGGATAAGAAAGATTTTAAAATCATAGGCACACCAGTAAAGAACGTTGAAAATGATGCAATTTTCACTGGAGAGCCACTTTTCGGATTGGACATCTACAGAGAGGGGATGCTACATGCGATGATTCAGCGGGCACCTTTTGGCATGAAAATCAAATCCATAGATGATGCCGCAGCTAGAAATGTAGCTGGTGTTAAAGATGTGGTAACTTTTGAGAATAGTGTGGCAGTGGTCGGAACGTCTACTTGGCCGCTGATGAAAGCAAAGAAGCTCTTAAAAGTGGAGTATGAAGCAGATGGAAAAGTAGAGAGTTCGGCAGATCACGATCAGATTTTCAAAGATCTACTTGCAAATGGAAAGGCTGAAGTAAAACGGGAAGACGGAAATGTTCAAGCAGCTTTCAAAAATGCCGCACAAGTTGTCACTGCTGAATATCAGTGTCCTTTCCTTTCACATTCGCCTATGGAACCAATGAATTTCTTTGCGCATGTGCAGGCAGACAAAGTGGAATTGATAGGACCAACACAAACTCCTGAAAGTGCCAGAAGGGCTGCTGCAGAAGTTACTGGAATTGCTCCTGAGAATATTTCAGTAGAAATCACCCGATTAGGTGGTGGATTTGGAAGAAGACTTCGCGCAGATTATGTATCTGAAGCTGTTCACGTTTCCAAAATGATGAATGCTCCAGTGAAACTTACATGGAGCAGAGAAGATGACCTGACTGGAGGAGCTTACCGGCCAGCTGTTCGCTATAGATTTGAAGCGGCATTGGATGCAGATGGGAATATGATTGGCTACAAACTCAGAGGAGTAGGAATGAATGCTGGAAACAGCACTAGAGAACATAATTTTCCGGCTGGGGCAGTTGATAACCTTCTGATCGAGAATGTCAATTATGAATCATCCATTACTACAAATGCTTGGAGAGCTCCGATTACCAATTTCTTGGCATACGCGGATCAGTCATTTTTGGATGAAGTTGCCTTTGCTGCCAAAAAAGATCCTGTGGAATTCAGAATGGAATTGTTCCAAAAAGCCAAAGCAAATCCTGTAGGTGGAGAACTTCGCTATGATGTGGACCGAATGATTGGAGTTACAAAAATGGCTGCTGAGAAATCAAATTGGGGTAAAAACCCGAATGTTAAACAAGGCTTCTCGGTCTATTTTTCACACAGAACTTATGTCGCACAAGTAGCTGATATTGAAATGGAAAACGGTACTCCATCTCTAAAAAAGATTCATGTGATTACCGACTGTGGAATGGTGGTAAATCCTACCGGAGCTGACCACCAAGTTCGTGGTGGAGTGGTCGATGGAATGGGGCATGCGATGTATGGAAACCTGACCTTCGAAGGAGGACTTCCTACACAAACGAACTTTGATAAATACCGATTGATCAGAATGAAGGAAGTTCCTGCAGTGGATACCTATTACGTAGACAGTGGCTTTGACCCAACTGGACTAGGTGAGCCTTGCTTGCCGCCAACAGGTGGAGCTATCGCAAATGCTATCTTTAGTGCCACTGAAAGGAGATTGAGAAGTCAGCCTTTTATCGAGCAAAAGGAATTCACTGACCTTAAGTTAGGTATAAAAAGAGCTTAAAAAGTATCAAGACGTTAGATATAAGTATCTAGATGCTAGAATCAAGTAACAGGATTAAAGAATCAAGAAAATAGATTCAAGAACTAAAAGAAAAGCACTTCCATAAATTTTTGGAAGTGCTTTTTATTTGATTTTAATGCCGCAAGTAGTTTATCAATGAGACTGTAATCTTTACTCTTGCCTCTCACTTCTTATGTCTTAAGTCTAAATACTTATGTCTTGCTACTTGATACTAACTCTAAATCTCATCCATCTCTCTCTCGGGCCAATAAGGTCCTTTGAGATTCATATTGACTCCTTCAATTTCAAAGGTAATTTTCATACTTTCCCGCTTTTGATCATGGATCGCTAGGCAAGCATTGTAGTGGATGAGGTCAAATTCCAATTCAAAATCACCTGAGATTTCATCCTGGAAATTAATATCAGAAGCCAAATCCACCTTCTCGGTATGAGCACCTTCTTTCCTGAAATAATAGGAGAGAAAGATTCCCAAATCTTTTTGGTTTTCTCTTAAAACCTTCTTGAGTTCTTCTGAAGTTGGCTTTTCCGATGAGGGGAGTGTTAAGGTCCATGATTCTTGCATGGGCTAAAATTAGTCAATTATTGTTTGTTCATCATTTAACTGACAAGGTGAATTATGATTGATATATGTAATTCCTCACGCTTAAAAAATCCCTATTTTGCACTCATGAATTACCCGATTTACCTTGATTACAACGCTACCACTCCTTGTGTTCCAGAAGTAATTGAAGCTATGATTCCATGGTTTGGAGAACATTTTGGCAATGCAGCGAGCAAGTCACATGCTTTTGGTTGGATGGCTGAAAATGCTGTAGATGAAGCTAGGGAAAATGTGGCAAATCTGATTGGGGCACAGGCCAAGGAAATCATTTTTACTTCTGGCGCTACTGAAGCAATTAACCTTGCAATCAAAGGAACTTTCGAGATTTTCAACGGTGAAAAGCAACACTACATTACTTGCCAGACAGAACATAAAGCAGTATTAGACTGCATGAAATCCATTGAGGAAGCAGGGGCAGAGGTTACATATTTGTCTGTAGATAAACAGGGAAATATCAGCTTAGCTGATCTGAGAGCAAGCATCCTTCCGAACACCAAAATGATTTGCCTGATGTGGGCAAATAATGAAACTGGTATCATTCATCCAATCACCGAAATAGCAGAATTGGCAGAAGAAAAGGGAATAGTCTTCTTTACTGATGCAGTGCAAGCAGCAGGCAAAATCCCAATCTCTGTTGAGGGTGTGCACCTGATGGCTATTTCAGCACATAAACTTTATGGCCCGAAAGGGATAGGAGCACTATACGTCAGACATAACCATTCATTGCCTAAGCCCCTAGCACAGATTCATGGAGGCGGGCATGAGAAAGGTTTTAGAAGTGGAACATTGAATGTCCCCGGAATTGTGGGTTTGGGTAAAGCTGCTGAGTTAATAATGTCGGAAATGAAAGCGGAATCAAATCGACTGGAAAAGCTTCGTGATCTGCTGGAAAGCAAACTATTATCACTAGAAGACACTTTTTTGAATGGAAGTCAGAATAGATTTTCTCATGTAACAAATATTGCTTTCGGTGGAGTAGAAGGGGAGGATTTGCTCCGCAAAGTTTGCCAGAAAGTCGCGGTAAGCTCAGGTTCTGCCTGTACCAGCATTTCTCCAAAACCATCTCACGTTCTACAAGCGATGGGTTTAGATTCAGACCTAGGAAGAGCCTCTATTCGTTTTAGCTTAGGAAGGAATACTACTGAGAAGGATGTGTTGGATACTGTAGAATGGGTGGAGAAAGTTGTTGGGGATTTAAGAGGGATATAATCTCTCGCGGCGACGCAACGGCACGGCGAATTATTTTCCCGCAAAGTTGCAAAGGCACGAAGTTTATAATTTTGTCGAATCAAAGAAGAAAAAGTCAATCTGGTTTTACACTGACCTACTTATCTGTTTTATAGACTGATAAATAAACGTTGATCAGGTCTTCTAAATCTTCAATTTGATATAAATAGGAATTGCTAGCATAATTAGAATCACCATTAATTACTAGCCAACCTAATCTTTCTTTAATTTCAATATCCCTCCCAGTAAAAATATTGTAAGGTTTAAGCTCTCTATAATCAATTGTTAAAATATTTTCTTTAGGAACCAATTTTGAACGATGATAGAACAAAAACTTTTTTGAAACCACGATACCTTGAATATCTATTTTGATTATTTGTTTCCCTCCTTTGTACCATATACCCCAATAGAAAGAAAAGCATCCACCAATACTCCAAAAAATTAACCAAATTATGCTCCCAAAATTCTTTTCGCTTATGTAGATGTATAATCCAAACAGAGAACCTAACAGCCAGAGAATAAAAGTAATAGGATAAACAATAAATTGTAGGTGGTAAAATACTGGATATTTAAAATTAAAGTAGTTTCTAATTTTAGATTCGATAGCATGATACCCTGAAATGCTTTTATCGCTCAATTTTATGTAATTCGTTTAATTATAGTGACCATAATTTATTTCAAAACCTTCGAGGAGATTTCTCCTACGTTCCTCATTCGTAATGACACCTCAAAGGTTAAAAGAACGCTGCGCCGTTGCGCCGCCGCGAGAAAAAAAACTGCGCCGTTGCGCCTTAGCGGGATACTACATTACAAATTCAAGTCCCTCAAGTCCTCTTCAGTATCTATATCAACTTTGCCTTTTGGGAAGGCTACAGTAATCATATCATCTTCGTGCGCCATTGCAATTTTCTTTGCACCTTCATCACCTTTAAGCTCCATCAATTCTTTGAAATAAGCCTTTCCAAATAGAATAGGAACGCCAAATGTCTTGGAATATGCACAGGCTACAATGCCCTTTTCTTCCTTCTTCTGAGTCGCAATAAGCTTATTTAGGATCTTCGCATCCACAAAAGGCTGATCGCAAAGCATTATAATCACTTGATCAGGCTTGTCGAACTTCAACATGTATTCAAGTCCAACTTTTATGCTGGATGACATGCCTTTTTCGAAGTGTTGATTAGGAATATTAGGAATGCTTGCTCCTGGGAAAGTCTTCTTGATTTCGTCACGGTTTGCACCCAGCACCAAAACTCTTTTATCCACTTTAGCATCATTTGCAGCATCAATAGCGAGTTGAAGCAAGGTCTTTTCCTTATATTTTGCTATCTGTTTTGGATAGCCAAGTCTGGTTGATTCTCCTGCTGCTAGTATGATAATTCCTGTTTTCATGAGTTTAATCGTGTATTGGGCCTTTCTTATTTCGCAGAAAGGTACCTTGTTTTTTTGCCAAAACCGCTTTCACTTCTGCTAAAATGGACAAAGCAATCTCTTCCGAACCCTCAGCCCCAATATCCAAACCCATGGGAGAATAGATAGCATTCTGATTTACAGCTGGTCCATCTTTTTCCAAACGCTCAATCAACTTTTCAGATTTCTTCTTTGGACCCAATATTCCAATATATGGCAGGTCTAAAGGCAAAAGGTCTTTTAGCACCTGAGCTTCATATTCAAAATTGTGGGTCATCAAAAGCGCGGCAGTGTATGCGTCTGTTTCCAATTCATGGACTACTTCATCTCCTGATCCGGTCACAATCCTGTTTGCGTTAGGAAAGCGATGAGTAGCGGCTAAATTCTTTCTTCCATCAACAAGAGTTACTTCAAAACCTAAGACATTGGCAATTTTGGAAAGTGGAATTGTATCATTTCCAGCGCCGAAAAGCAAGATTCTAATCCCAGGCTTTATTACTTCATAAAATACTTGAATGTCATCCAGTTCCTCATATTTTCGGATTATATGTGTGGTTGAATTAAAAGAATTTACCTCTTCTTCTATTCGAAGCCAGACAGAGTTTTCGATAGACTCAGCATCTCCAAAAGTTTGATCTTCCTTAAAAAGTATCTTTGTTCCAATCTGTTCTTGCTTAGAATATTTGACAGAAAAGACTGTAAGTAATCTACTGAAAACCCGATCTTGGAGAGCGATTTTCAACAACTCTATTGGATTTATAGTATTTTGATAATCAATGGGTTCTATCAATACATGAATAATTCCATTACAGCCTAGTCCAACTCCAAACTTTTGGTCATCTTCGTCTGTAGTGTCGTACGTAACCAACATCGATTTCTGCTGGAAAATTACAGTTTGAGCTTTGCGTAGCGCGTCCCCCTCCAGACAGCCACCGCTTATAGCGCCTGTCAATTCACCATCTTCGGACACTAACATTCTCGCCCCAGGTCGTCGGTAGGCAGAGCCATCCACCTGGACTACTGTTGCCAGCGCAGTATTCTTTCCAGCTACTTTATATTGCTCATAAGCCTCAATGATGGCTTTAAATTCTTTCATAGATAGATAATCTGTAAGCTTTCGTGATTTAAGTTAGGCTTCTGTTTTTTCAATATCAAAAGAATAAATGTGAACGGAGGCTAAGGTTTGAAATTCGTAAATATTTATTTGTTTTACGAAGCATGGAATTTTGCGATGAATGAAGCTTGATCAATATATTATGTTAAAATTTGAAGTTATTAATCACACCATTGACCAATGAAAATCCCAAGTCTAGCACAACTCAAAAAAGAACTCAGCTTTCTCAATGAGAAGGAATTGATCGAATTGGTGGCAGATCTTAGTAAATTCAGTAGAGATAATAAGTCTTACCTATTTTTTAAACTTAACGAGAAAGACCAACCACAACTGTATGTAGAAATGGTGCAGGAAGAGTTGGAGCTCGATTTTCAAACTGCAAGAGGTGATCATTCCTATTATGCAAAAAAGTCAGCTCAAAAGCTTCGCCGAAAGATGAACAAGCTACTTAAGCTCAGTAAAGTCAAAACTGATCAAATAGAAGTGTTGTTGTTTTTCTGCGAAAAGCTTAAGGAATATGGCTTTTTGCGCCATAGAAATCAGGTGTTGGATAATATCTATCAAATGCAATTAGCAAAAGCAGTTAAACTAATCTCTGGATTGCATGAGGATTTGCAATTTGATTACGAGGGCAGAATTGAGGAGTTGACCTAAGCTTAAGCCTCTTAGTTGACTTCAAGAAAAGTGTTGGTTGGTTTGCATGGAAGCAAGGCAAAAGATACTTTGTATCTAAATTGATAATAAACCTAGATAATACTAGCAGATTGTAGTTCAACAAGCTATGTGTCCAACTTAGGTTTAATTTCAATGAGCCCAACCTAAAACCTGTAGAATGAAATCAATTTTTAAAATCCTATCACTGGGATTAATCTGTGTATCCTATCACAGTTTTGCACAACAAGCATCCACTTCAAATGAACTTTGGCAAGGTAGACAAGCTGCTGTAGTCCTCACATACGATGATGCGCTGAATGTACATTTAGACAATGTAGTTCCTGCCCTAGAAGCTCATGGGCTCAAGGGTACATTTTACCTCTCAGCATTCTTTGATGGAAGTAAGAATCGAATAAATGATTGGAGAAAAGCAGCCGAATTAGGACATGAATTAGGCAATCACACACTATATCATCCTTGTGATGCTTCATTACCTGGAAGATCCTGGGTAAGTCCAGATAACGATTTGCATAACTACACGACAGCCCAAATTCTGAAGGAAATCCGAATGACCAATGTGTTTTTGGAAACACTTGATGGTAAAAAGGAGCGGACTTTTGCCTATACCTGTGGAGATACAGCAACTGGCGAAGGTTCATTCATGGAGGATATCAAAGGTGATTTTGTAGCTTCCAGAGGAGTTCGAGGAGCATTGAATTTGATTGGAAATATAAATCTTCTCAATGTAGATAGCTATGGAATCAATGGAGAATCAGGTGCAGAATTGATTCAATTGGTAAAAGAAGCGCAAGAAAAAAATGCACTGATAACCTTCCTTTTTCATGGAGTAGGAGGTGAGCATAACTTAAATGTGTCATTGGAAGCGCACCAGATGCTTATTGACTATTTGGCAGAAAATGAGGAAACCATCTGGACCACAACCATGCTGGAAGCAGCAAAACATGTGAAGGAACACCAGAACTAATACGCTCAATATACCCGAAACCTATTATGAAAAAGACAATTATTATAACCTTAATGCTTGGAATTGGCGGCTTTGCCAATGCTCAAACGACCAAAATTGACGCAAGCAAATATCCCGCACCTGTTACTTTTACCAATGAACAGGATCACGCCAATATGCAGCAGCAGTTGGGTATCAAAGTGCTTCGACCCGGGCCAAGCGGAAATGAATCTGCTCCAAATGCGGCAAATTACGATGAGGCAAAAGCAAACCCATGCCCAGAACTACCGGATATTTTGATAACAAACGCAGATCAAAAAGTGACATCCCAAGAAATGTGGTGGAAAACTCGAAGACCTGAATTGGTGGATGCTTTAGAACGTGAAGTTTACGGCAAACTTCCAGAAAATATTCCTGATGTGAACTGGGAAGTGAAAATCACTGATCGGGAATTTGTGGCAAGGACCCCTGTGATCGCTAAGCAGATTATCGGCCATGTAGATAATAGCTCATATCCTCTGATTGAAGTGGATATTAATATGATGCTCGTCGTTCCTGCGAATGCTAAAGGTCCTGTTCCTGTTCTGATGATGTTTGGTCGTCCATCTTTTCCCGCACCGGCACAACCGAACGGAGAGGATATGGAAACTTTGAACACATCTTTTAAGGAGATGATGATTAAGAACGATCCTTCCTTGCAAGCACTTTTTGATAAATATCCTGCTTACAATCCAGTGACTCGTTTGCCTGGTCCAAACTTCTTTGCGCCAGCTCCAAATGGAGATTCTCCATCCACAGAGCAATTGCTGGCTGCTGGATGGGGCTATGTAACTATTGACCCGAGCACTATACAGGCGGACAATCACGCAGGGATTACTAGAGGAATAATTGGTTTGGTGAACAAAGGTCAACCTAGATCTCCGGAAGATTGGGGAGCACTTCGGGCTTGGGCTTGGGGTGCAGCCAGAGCCTTGGATTTCTTGGAAACAGAACCTTTGGTTGATGCTAAAAAAGTTGGAATTGAAGGTGTTTCCCGATATGGAAAAGCAGCTTTAGTAACGATGGCATTTGAGCCCCGTTTTGCGACAGCTTTAATCGGGTCATCTGGAAAAGGCGGCACCACTCTACATAGACGTGTTTTTGGTGAAGCAGTAGAAAGCCTTACAGGTGGAGAAAACTATTGGATGGCTGGGAACTACATGAAATATGGTGCTGAAGAGTCGGTTTTTGGAAGAATGGATGGTTGTGATCTTACAGTTGATTCTCATGATATGTTAGCATTATGTGCTCCTAGGCCAGTTTTTGTGAGTTATGGCATTCCTGAGAGTGGAGATGCAAAATGGCTGGATCAAAAGGGGAGTTACATGGCTGTTGTGGCTGCTGGGGTAGCTTACAAACTATTAGGAGCAACTGATCTCGGCGTATCAAATGATTATATGAAAGAAAAAATGCCGCCTTATAATACTGATATGTTGGACGGAGATTTAGCGTGGAGACAGCACGATGGAGGACATACCGATGGACCGAATATGCAGCATTTTATTCCTTGGGCTAATCGGGTGTTGGATTATGAGAAGTAGTTGAACTATGTTTAACACCTGATTTTGAAAATCCATTTTATATAGGTTAATGAATTTTCATTGTGATTTTTAGCTAATTAAAATTGACTAACATACGCTTAAAGGAGTTCCAAAACTTTTTTAAATGATGATTAGCAATATTAAACGAACAACTAGATTATTCTAAATCCCAACTAGGTATATCAATTTTAAGGATGTTGAAAAACAACTAGTTATATGATTCTTTTCTCAAAAATAGCTAATTTGTAGATCCTTTGATTTGAATACTTTTTCTGAAAATTTTTAAACTTTACCGAATATGACAGGATTGATAGTATTGGATACTTTTATCAGTTTGGTTTTCATCTTTCTTTTGTACAGCCTCTTTACAATGACTTTGATAGAATCCCTTACTTCAATTTTTAGTTCAAGAGCTAAAAATTTGATGGCTGGAATTGAGCGCTTATTGGCAGACGAAAATGAATCCAATAAAGCAAACCATACCATTGTAAATTTATTTTGGGCCAAGACCAACAGTGGTCTTACAAAAGCCTTTTACAGTCATCCCTCCATTAGGTACCTAGGGCCAAAAGGAATCAATAGTAAGCCTTCCTATATAAGTTCAGATTGTTTCAGTTCAACCTTGGTTGATTTATTACAAAAAGGTACTAATAGCAATCAAGTCGAGAATATTAATGCAGCATTGGGAATAATTCCAAAGTTTGAATTGGAAGAGCTAGAAGCTGATATCAGGGAATTAAAAGAAGAAATCAAGGTTCTAAAAGGGCTTGAATCTGTAGACGAATTTGAAATTGAATCAGCAAAACAAGAGCTTTCTTACCTTCAATTGGAATTGGAGAACCGTACCAAGACCAAGAATCCGTTTCTCCCGAAAGACTTTAGCATAGGAGCAGATACCAAATATCAATTTAATCTACTTTGGAATGAGGCAGGTGACGACATAGAAAAATTCAAGGGACTACTTGAGCAATGGTATAATGAGCAAATGGATAGAATTTCGGGTTGGTATAAGCGGAAGTTATCACTTCTTACTTTTATCCTGGGTTTTATAATAGCTTGTTCATTTAAAGTTGATACCATCCAATTAGCTATGGAATTGTCAAAAAATGAAGATTTGAGAGCAATTTATGTGGAAGGTGCTAAAGAATTAATAGCTAACAATGAAACCTTGGATAGTGTGAAACTTGATAATAACAGGCAATATTTTGATAAAAAGCTACAAGAAAATAATCTTGTTTTTTCTGTCACAGACATCAGTTTTAAAGACATAAAATTCTTGAATTGGATAGGGTTCTTAATCACAGCTTTTGCGATATCCTTGGGAGCACCTTTTTGGTTTGATCTGCTCAGTAAGCTGATGCGCGTAAGAACTTCACTACAGCCTGCGGATCCATCATCCTCAGGCACTTCTACTTCCACAGAGACTAAAAACACCAAAGCAGTAGGATAATGGCTACTTATAAAGGAATTGTAACTAAGTTGGTGAATACCAGAATTTTCAAACCATCTGTAAACGCTCCTAAATCTCAGGAACTTCAACCTAGATGGGATGTAGAAATTTCGCATGCTATTCGTGGTGAAGTTCATCGGGGGATCGATATTTGGTATGTATTGACTAACCGTACTTTTGTATGGAGTGGAGCTATTTTTTCAAGCCAAAATATCCCAATATTGGCTAAACAATATCTAGTGACTGCCGACGATATAGGAGTAAATAAAGAGATAGATCTTGGAGCAAAACTTGCCTTAAAAAACGGATGGATAAATTCAATAGCTGTCTTGATTAACCGTATGGAAAATGCTGATGATGAGCAGTTAGAAAGTCTGAATAAATTTCTCAATGAAACACATAGTATCGGATCTTCTACGCCCTTAGCCAATACAACTCACGTAGGGCTGCACTATACTATTACATCAGGCAAACCTGTTTCTCCAATTGAAGAAGTTAAAAATCTTGTTGACGAAAATGGGTACTTTCCTGAATATAAGGGTTTGGATAGTAACTATGGTACTGATGCCTATGTAACACAAGCCATGCATGAATTAGAATCCCAATACATCAAATTTAAAAGAGTTTTCAAGAGAGAACCTGCCCACCTGACTTCTCATCATGATGTCCATACATTTACTTATCCTCTCTTCAATTCTATTCATAGCTGGGCGATTAACAAAAAGATTCCAATTCGTTCACATAGTTTCCTGCCTCCTATAAGAAGGGAATTTTATGATTTGGGCGTTAAACTGAATTTGCCATCAATTGATACAATGGATTCCTGGTCTATAAAACTAGGTTGTCAATCATCTTCAGACCATACTATGGTTGGCCATTATGGTCCGGCCCCTTTTCTTCCATTGATTAGTTACACCAGTGTAATTAGGAAGAAGCATAAAACTTTAGATGCTGGGATCTATGATTTTTTGGCTAGCACTGACCAATCGAGGGAAATCATGGTTCATATCATAAAGTCGGATTTCACAAAAAAAAGGGAATTTAAAGATCACTACAAACCATTCGTGAGAGAATACCCTGGAGTAGATACTAGATATTTTGCCGGACGTGTTGCAGAATTTCGCTCCCTACAGAGCAGGAGTCTTGCTTTAGAAGGAAGAACTAACAGTTACTTTATTCCATTTGATTTCATTATTCCTGAAATAAGGCCAGTATAAATACGAGTTGAACAGATCGTAGGAATTAAATCTCGAATTTTTCGTGAGTCATTTCTTCTGCCGCTGTCCATAATTTAGAGGCGACTAGAAGATCATGTGATCTTGAGGAAGAACTCACCACTTTTGGCAGACCTTTGATTTCTTTGAAACCAGAAGGCCCAAAGTATTCTCCACCGTTAGCCGAGGGATCTAAGGCAGCTTGTAAAATAGGAAGTGCACCTGCTTTGGCATCTTGTCCTATAAATGATGCAAATGGGGCAAATAATTTAGCGCCGACACTTGGAAGTAAGTGGCCTAAATTAGTGCTTGAAAAACCAGGATGTGCAGCAAGAGATTTTAGTTTTAATCCATTATCTTCTATTCTTCTTTGAAGTTCATATGCAAAAATCAGACATGCCAGCTTGCTTTGGCCATATACTTTCCAAGTCGAATAGTTCTTCTCTGCATTTAGATTAGTAAAATCTATCTTTGCATTTTTATGCGCAAGACTACTTAGCATCACCACTCTCGATCCTAAGGTAGTTTTAAGAATAGGAAATAAACGCTTAACCAATACAAAGTGGGCTAGGAAATTCACTCCAAATTGACTTTCAAACCCATCCTTAGTGATTTGGAAGGGAGGCATCATTATTCCAGCATTTGCTATTAGAAAGTCAAGTCTATCGTATTTTTTAGAGAATTCTTTTGCAAAAGCCCGCACAGATTCCAGGCTCATTAAGTCAACCAACAAAATTTCAAGATCAGCATCCGGTACTTTTGGTAGAATTTCGCTCATCGCTTTCTGTGCTTTTGCAAGGGAGCGACATGCTAAAATCACTGTAGCTTTCTTTTTAGCCAATGCCAGGGCAGTTTCGAATCCTATTCCATTATTGGCTCCTGTGACAATAGCTACCTTGCCTTTTTGAGATGAAATAGATTCTAAAGAAAAGTTTTCCATGTAGATCAAGAACTATAAGTGGTTGAATGTAAGAAGGAAATATCGAAACCTAATATTATCTTTTAGTAATCCTACCTCTTGTGGAAGGGAGGCTAGGGTCATAACAGTTCAGATTTGCCAACTCAGTTTTTTCATTTATCTTTTCAAAAACACCACCAAACAAAATATGAAAAATTTACTTTATGCCTCAGCATTTTTGATGCTATTAGCAGCATGCTCCCAGCAAGAAGCTGTTGAGAATCCCCCTAAACGTGAATTTGTGAGCGTAGCTGGAATAGATCCTTCTATAAAGCCAGGAGATAATTTCTTTATGCACGTAAATGGGATCTGGTACGATTCTGCCAAAATTGCTGATGACCAATCTGGTGTAGGTTCGTATTCTTTTTTGAATATTCCTCAAAAAAAACTTCTTGAAAACATATTGGAAGAAGTGTCCAAATCCAAAAATCCAGCTGGAAGTATAGAACAGAAGGTTGGTGATTTTTACGCTTCAGGTATGGATACTGCGGCGATAAATCAGCGGGGTTTTGAACCTATAAATCCTATTCTTGATGAAATTGAGGCAATTTCAGACTTGCCTTCTTTGTTAAGTTTTGTAACTGATGAAATCAAATCAAACAGCGAATCTATCATTAGTCTTGGAATTTCTCCGGATGCCGAAAATAGCAGTATTAACATAGCACATTTTAGCCAAACTGGACTGGGTTTACCCGATCGGGACTATTACTTCAATACAGATTCTTCTACGATTGCTATCCAAAAAGCTTATTTGGATTATGTTTCGACACTTTTCGAATTAACTGGAAGTGAAACGACTGAAGCTCAGAGGAATGCGGAAAAGGTGTATGAAATTGAAAAACAGTTGGCTCAATCTCACAAAACACGAATCGAACGAAGAATTGTAAAAGAAAATTACCATAAAATGTCCGTAACTGAACTGAATCAAAAACAACCGACAATTGGGTGGAGTACCATGCTTGAGCAGCTAGGACTAGATGCAGATTCGGTAGATGTTCGTCAGCCAGTTTACTATGCGACTTTGGATAAAATGCTAAAAGCAGTTCCTCTTTCGGATTGGAAGATTTATGTCAAAGCTCATACTCTGGATTCCTTTGCCGAGGTGTTAAGTAAGCCATTTGAAGATGCTTCATTTGATTATCAAAAAGTAATCAATGGTCAGTCAACCCAATTGACCAGAGCTCAGCAAATGGTACAAAAAGTGGATAGACAATTAGGGTTTGCATTAGGCCAACTGTATGTGAAACGTTATTTCAATGAAGATGCCAAAAAGCGGGTTCTTGATTTGGTCAATAATCTTCAAAAGGCTTTTGAAAGTAGAATTAATCAATTGGACTGGATGAGTGACAGCACCAAAACTCAGGCGAAAGAAAAGCTGTATGCGATCACTAAAAAAATAGGCTATCCAGACGAATGGAGAGAATATGATGTGACCATAGATCCATCCAAATATTTTGAAAATGTACTTGCTCTTCGTAAGGATCAGAGTCGTTATCAATTGGATAAATTCGGCAAGGCTCCAAATAAGCTCGAGTGGGGTACGACTCCTTCTACTGTAACAGCGTATTACAATCCTTCTTTGAATGAAATCGTTTTTCCGGCAGGAATCTTACAATATCCCTACTTTGATCTGTATGCTGATGATGCGATTAACTACGGTGGAATCGGAATGGTAATTGGACATGAGCTAACCCATGCTTTTGATGATCAGGGAGCGCAATATGATAAGGATGGCAATGTGAAAAACTGGTGGACTGCGGAGGATTATGAGAAGTTCAAAGGCAAAACGCAGCAATTGATCGAGCGCTATGACACGTTCACCGTCTTGGATTCTATACATGTGAAAGGTGCAATGACTATTGGAGAAAATACCGCTGATAACGGGGCTTTATACATTGCTTATGAAGCCTTTAAGTTGACAGAACAAGGTCAGGATACTACTAAAATCGATGGATATACTCCTGATCAGCGATTTTGCCTTTCCATCGCCAGAATCTGGAGAGTGAAGACTAGGGATGAGTTTTTGAGAACTTATGTTAATACAAATTCGCACTCGCCTGCTGTTTGGCGCGTAAATGGACCGTTGATGAATTTTGATCCGTTCTACACTGCATTTAATATTCAACCAGGTGATTTGAATTATAAATCAGAAGCAGAAAGAATTAAAATCTGGTAAATGACCTAAAAGAACGTTTGGCAGAATACCTATAGAACCCATATCTCGTATGGGTTCTATTTTTTTAGGGATATAAATATGACTCAAGATTAAAGAACCTAGAAGAACCGTTAGACAGAATACTTTTGTAAAATTTTTATTTTCATGGATATCTTTCTAACAAATTCTATTGGAATTCAGAAGGCCTTACTTTATTTGCCTAAACACTATTGTTTTCAGATGAATATTAAAACCAAAATTCTCCAAAGTATTTTCCTACTTCAAGCTTTACTTTTTTCGTTTTGTTCAGTGGCTCAAACTGACTGGCTAATAGATAATAGCTCTTATACAGCCAAACTAATTGAGTCAGGTGATAGGCTTGAGCTTTCTAATGGTTTGGTGAAGCGTGTGATCAAAATCTCCCCAAACGCAGCAACTATAAGCTTGGACAATTTATACAGTGGAGAGTCATTTTTAAGAGGGGTAAAGCCCGAAGCTGAAATAACAATAGACGGAGTTAACTATGAAGTAGGTGGCTTAAAGGGACAGCCTAATTATGCATTTCTAAAGAAAGAATGGATAGCTGATCTCAGCAATAATTCTACTGCAATGCAATTCTCTGGATACGAGATTTTAGATACTGAAATGCCATTTGAATGGGCGAAAATTAGATATGGGGATCATAATGCTCCTTGGCCTCCAAAGGGTATTCACCTTCGATTGGATTTTGATCTACCAGAAACCAATCAACTGTTACTTTCCGGCAGCCCTTTACCAAGTGATTTGGGGAGGAAAACTATTTATGAAACTAATTTCAATAGTTTGGATAAAGGCTGGACTAGGTATGAATCTACTTCTCATGCTAGATCCTCCTTCGAAAATGAAGGAAAATTAGGAGAGATCTATACGCTACAAAATTCATCTGTCTATGTAGAACGAAAAATAGACCAAAGTACAAGAATTATAGAGGCGACTTTCAATACAGGAACTGATCAAGCAGAGGAATTTGGACCAGGAATCAGCTTAGTTTGGGCCGATAAAACCATCAAATTTTATTTAAGGCCAGGCGATAATTCATATGACGATGGGATTCCGATGTTTGGGCTTTGGGATGGAGAAAAGCATATCCAAGCTGCTGGAGGAAGATCTAAACAAGGTATATCTACTGCTTGGTCACTTCGCTTTAGAATAACTGATGAAGCGGTTTTTTGCGAAGCTAAACCCAAAAAAGGCGATTGGTTAACTATAGGGGAATTACCTGCTTTCTCTACCTCACCGATGAGTGTGCGTATTGGAAAAACCAATGGAAGTGGTGAAGGGAAGGATGATAAAGAATTAGGCGAATTAGTTCGACTGCAGGTGGTTGACTTCGCTTTGTATGGGGACATTGACACCACTATTGTACCTAAATTACAACCTGGAGATTTGACAGTTTCGGTACATTATGAGTTATATGATGGTATTCCGGTTTTTGGGAAATGGATTTCAGTCAAAAATTCGAGTGGAAAAACAATAAATATTGGAGATTTTACCAGCGAAATAATTGCAGCTGTGGAGTACGAATCCCTAGTGGAAATGCGTGAAAACACCGTTTTCCACGAGCCTAATATCCATGTGGAAACTGACTTTGCTTTTTCTAGTATGACGGCCAGAGACGCCAATTCTCATGTAGTAAAATGGCTACCAGACCCAGAATACAGTAGTCAGGTAAATTACCTCAGGCAGACTCCAGCATTGCTAAAGGTAAGCCCTGAATTTGGTCCAGATCAAGACTTAAAGTCAGGAGATGAATTCACCTCCTTCCGAACTTTTGTATTGCCTCATGACAGCTATGAAAGAGAGAGGCAAGGTTTGGCGCTGCGCAAAATGTATAAAACGCTGGCGCCTTGGACTACCGAAAACCCATTGATGATGCATGCCAGGTTTGCGGATTGGGAAGGAGTTAAAAATGCGATTGACCAAGCTTCAGAGGTAGGTTTTGAAATGGTAATTCTGACATTCGGTAGTGGCTTTAACATTGAAGACGATAGTGATGAATACCTTGCGGAAATGAAGAGGTATGCGGATTACGCCAAGGGAAAAGGCGTGGAGATTGGTGGTTATTCTTTATTTGCTTCACGAAGCATAGGTGCAGAAACTGATGTGGTTATGCCTGAAGGAAAGCGCCCAACTTTTGGGAATTCCCCATGCATAGGAAGTGATTGGGGACAGGAATATTTCCAAAAACTCTACAATTTTTATGAGAAATCGGGCTTCACACTTTTGGAACATGACGGCTCCTATCCTGGAGATATTTGTATATCTGAAGATCATCCCGGACATAAAGGACTGGCAGATAGTAGATGGAATCAATATCAAGTCATTTCCGACTTCTATAAATGGAGCCGTGGAAAAGGAATTTATCTCAATATTCCGGATTATTATTTCATGACTGGTGGTAGTAAAATTGCCATGGGATATCGGGAGGTGAATTGGAGCCTGCCGAGAAACGAACAGTTGATTCATGCCCGTCAGAATATCTTTGACGGCACTTGGGAGAAAACGTCAACAATGGGATGGATGTTTGTACCCTTGACAGAATACCAAGGCGGAGGAGCAGCTGCCACTATCGAACCTTTAAATGAGCATTTGGCACATTATGAAATGATGATAGCATCAAATCTTGGAGCTGGTGTACAAGCATGCTACCGAGGACCTAGGCTTTATGATACCGAGGAAACCAAAATGATGGTGAAAAAGAGAGTGGAATGGTATAAAAAGCATCGCGCTGTATTAGAAGGGGATATTATTCATTTGAAAAGAGCAAATGGTATCGACCTGGATTATTGGCTAAATGTAAATCCCTCTGGGGAGGAAAAAGGAATGTTGGCAGTATATAACCCTACAGATCATGAAATCACAAAGAAGATTACAGTACCCCTATACTACGCTGGCTTGAGTGATAAAACCAAAATAACTGGTAGTGATGGTTCTGTAAAAGAACTAACTCTGAACAGAGAATACGAAGTTGAAGTTGAAGTAATTGTCCCAGCAAATGGAGATGCTTGGGTAATTTTTCAATAATAGTAGTAAACTCCTTTAAAATAGAGTTGAACGGTTTAAAGAGACCAACTATAATTTCAAACTTCCCTATTCTAGTTTTATATTATATGTATATCCGCTATTGTGCCAGTATGGAGTCAAAAGCAAAAAAGGATATCTTAAACTTAAGAATTGGGGCCGCTTCAGCCTCTCCCACCAGTGCGGGAGCCATCGGTTATCGTTCTTCCGGCCATATAAGCAAAGAATCTAAGGTGAATGGCACTATCGCGTATATTCATTGTATAATTAGCTCTCATTGAACTTTTTCATCAATTGATAGGTAAACTGAATAATTTCTTTGTAGTTCTCTTTTGATATTTTCTCATCAATTCCATGAAATCTTGTCATAGACTCTGAAGTAATACGGAGCGGGTAATATCTGTACACATCCTCAGAAATCTTATAAAAATATCGAGCGTCAGTTCCACCACCAATTAAACCAGGTACCACCACCGTTTCAGGAAAGACAGACCGAACTGTAGCTTCCAAAAGTTTATAGGAATCTGAATCAATTCGCGAAGAAGGGGATGGATTAGTTAAAAAGCCTGATTTCTCTACTCGAACTTTATCACTGATGGTACTCTCTATATGTTTCTGAACCGACTCAATTGTTTCTCCCTGAAGAATTCTAAAATTGATAGTAGCCTCTGCAACTGTTGGAATCACATTATTTTTAACTCCTCCATCGATGATAGTGGCAGCTGTGGTGGTATGTGAATTTAGCGCTTCCAAAATAGGCCCTTTCAATAGCCATAGATTAGCAAAGGCAACTTTCTGAGCAAATGGCATCTCAGGGCCTAAATATTCGAGTTGGTATCGAACAGGATCTACTAATCTGTATGGTCGTTGATTATTTTCTAAGTCTACAATAGCTTGAGCAAGCATACCAATCGTGTTCTCTCGTGGCGGAGCAGAACTATGACCTCCATTTGTCTCGACAATTAATCGAAAAGATGCAAATCCCTTTTCTGCAACATTGATCATAGATACAGGCTGATCAATTCCCGGAACCATTCCTTCAGCTATCATTCCTCCTTCATCTAGGGTGAAGGCAGCACGAATTCCTTTCTCTTCTAAATAATCGGCAATTTTAGCTGCACCATTTGTTCCACCAACTTCCTCATCGTGACCAAAAGCAAAATAAATCGTTTGGTTTGGGACAAAACCTTCTTTAATAAGTATCTCGGCGCTTTCTAATAAAGCAATAAGAGATGATTTGTCGTCCATAGTACCACGGCCAATAATATGATCTTCCGTGATTTTACCTTCAAATGGTCCCGCTTCCCACATATTTAATGTAGGCACATCTACCGGTACTACATCTTGATGTGACATCAAAATAATTGGTTTTTTTGTAGGGTCAGCACCTTCCCAAGTATAAAGGAGGCTGTATTCACTGATTTTAGTAAGCGACATTGCCTCATGCACCAATGGGAAAGTTTCCGCCAAAAAAGCATGAAAACCGCTAAATGCTGCAGAATCAGGGATGGCCTCTTCACTGAAAGATATCGTCTTAAATCGTATGGCCTTCGATAAATTTTGAAAAACATTTTCTGAAATTTCGACTACCTGAATAGGCTGTGGTTCTACCTGTTTAGACTCCATCCTAAGTGCATTAAAAATCAAAATGGCACCGAGAAGGATTACCAATACAAATAGTCCTAAAAATATTTTTCCGATTTTCTTCATGTGAAATAGTGTTGAGATTTGGGATAATAGGTTGAATATAAGAAAGTAGACTGAATTCTCTTAAATTGAATTTAATCCTAAAATGCACGGGGTTACAATCTCACATTCAGATAATCAGAATCTATTCTGGATATTTTAAGATCTTTAGCCTACTTGCACAGCAAAACTGAACACAGAAATCATTTGAATTACACTTATGTTTGACGGTCCTGATTATCCCAAATCAATCACTGAAGAAGAGTTTGAATCCTGGTTGGAAGAGGGTAGAACTAGTAAAATCAGCTACCATTTTTTGCTGATTGTATGGAATGTATATGATGAAAAGTACAATCCCGTCTTTGTGGAAACTAGAGATGAAATAGGAAATTATGAATTATACCCCGATGCTAGAGGTTCCGAAGGATTGATAGCAGTCTATGATCTCTATTCTGAAAGTAGAGTTGGTCTCTAAGATTAGCTGTAAAATACCATATAACTAATATATGTTTTAGGTGAATTTTGCCGATCAACACACAACTAGTGGATTCGAGTTAATATTTCTATTATTTAGCTGTAAGAAAACCTCCCTATCTATGTTAAAAAGAATCACCTCACTTGTTCTACTTGTTATCCTTAGCACTGCCTGTAGCAAAAAGTCTGAAAAAGCTCCTCAGGAGTTTAATGTAGAATTTGAAAAATTCAAGCTAGACAATGGTCTCGAGGTGATTTTTCACATTGATAAATCAGATCCAGTGGTGGCTGTTTCACTCACTGCTCACGTGGGGTCCGCTCGTGAAAAAGAGGGTCGAACTGGCTTTGCGCATCTTTTCGAGCACCTGCTTTTTCTAGAATCAGAAAACTTAGGTAAAGGTGGATTGGATAAAATGACAGCTAGAATAGGAGGCTCTGGAGCAAACGGTTCAACGAGTCGAGACAGAACGAATTACCTTCAGACTGTTCCGAATGATGCATTGGAAAAAATGATATGGGCAGAAGCAGACAAACTAGGTTGGTTTATCAATACTGTAACTGATCCTGTTTTGGCCAAAGAGAAGCAGGTGGTGAAAAATGAAAAAAGGCAGGGCGTGGACAACCAACCCTACGGCCATACTTCTTATGTGATTGACAAGAATCTATATCCTGAAGATCACCCTTACAATTGGCAGGTAATCGGCTCATTAGAAGATTTGCAGAATGCGAAATTGGAAGACGTAAAAGAGTTTTTTAGAAGATGGTACGTTCCAAATAACGTTACGCTTACAATTGCTGGTGATTTTGACCCAAAACAAGCGAAAGAATGGGTGAAAAAATATTTTGATGAAATAGCCGCTGGTGAAGATATAGCCCCACTTACACCAAGACCAGGGAAAGTAGAGACCATCCAAAAACTTTACCATGAAGATAATTTTGCCCGCCTTCCTGAACTGACCATGACTTGGCCTACAGTGGAGCAATATCATGCAGACTCCTATGCTCTGGATGTGCTTACTGATTATCTATCCAATGGAAAAGAGGCTCCACTCAATGTAGTTTTGGTAGATGATAAAAAACTAACATCTAATGTCAGGATGTACAATAGAACTTCAGAATTGGCTGGACAAGCGCAACTTGCTGTTCGCGCATATGCTGACAAAGATTTGGATGAAGTAGCTGCCGCCATAGAAATGGCTTTCGCCAAATTTGAAAAAGAGGGCATCTCAGAAAAAGACCTAGCACGAATAAAAGCTGGACAGGAAACACGGTTCTACAATGGACTTTCAAGTGTTTTAGGTAAAGGAGTACAGTTGACTCAATACAATATTTTCGCTAAAGATCCTGGCTTTATCAATCAGGATATTCAAAACATTTTATCGGTGAATACAGAAGACGTGACGCGGGTTTTCAAAAAATACATTTACGGTAAGAATTACATAGCTACCAGCTTTGTGCCCAAAGGAAACTTAGAAGCTGGACTCCAAGGATCTAAGAAAGCTGAAGTAGTAGAAGAGCAAATCGTACAGGGTGCAGAAGAAAGCTTTGATCCGTCGATTCAAGCTGAATACGAGCGTGCACCATCCACTTTTGATAGGTCAGTTGAGCCTCCATATGGCAAAACACCTGAGGTGACCATTCCTTCAGTTTGGGAGGATTCACTTGCTAATGGCTTACAGGTATATGGTATTGAAAACCATGAAGTTCCATTGGTTCAATTTAATATGATAATTGATGGAGGGCAATTATTGGACGATCCTAATCAAGTAGGAGTGGCCAATCTTTTGGCACAGTTGATGACAAAGGGTACCCAAACCAAGACAACTGCTGAATTGGAAGACGCGATAGATCAATTAGGAGCCTCAGTGAATGTATATGCAACTACAGAGAATACAACTATAGCCGTAAATACATTAAGTAGAAACTACGATCAGGTGATGGAATTAGTAAAGGAAATCATTCTGGAACCAAGATGGGACTCACTGGAATTTGAATTGGCAAAACAATCTACCATCAGCCGTATCCGACAGCTGGAGGCAAGCCCCAACATGGTAGCCCAAAATGAATTTAATAAGTTGATCTATGGAGAGGGTAATATTCGTTCTCAAAACATTTTAGGAAACATTAAATCTGTGGAGTCGATAACTCTAAATGATCTGAAAACCTATTATGATAACTATATTTCTCCATCCGTAACCCGAATGCATGTTGTTGGTGATTTAGGGAAAGTGAAAATCATTGCATCACTTCAGGATATGATAACTGCCTGGGAAAGTAAGGACGTGAGTATTCCTGCTTATGATGCTCCCTCAAGGCCAGAAAATGCACAGGTTTATTTTTATGACATCCCTGATGCAAAGCAATCAATGCTACAGTTCGGGTATCCAGCGATGACTTCAACCCATCCAGATTATTACCCTGCGGTGGTAATGAATTACATCTTGGGAGGAGGAGGATTTGCTTCCAGACTAACTCAGGAACTACGTGAAGGCAAAGGATATACTTATGGAATTAGATCTTCATTTTCCGGTGGAAAAGTGGCCGCTCCATTTACTATTACTAGCGGTGTGCGAAGCAACGTTACGTATGAGTCTGCTCAATTAGTAAAAGATATACTATCAGATTATCCTTCAACTTACACTTCTCAAGATCTGGAAACTACTCAAAGCTTTATGATCAAAAGCAATGCTCGAGCTTTTGAGACGACTGGGGCAAAACTGAATATGCTAGAGAATATCAGTGAGTTTGGATGGGATCCAGGCTACATGAAGGATAGAGAGAAAATAGTGAATGAACTGACTGTGGAGAGAATTCAGGAATTATCAGAAATGTACCTTGACCCAAACAAGATGATTTGGCTGATCGTAGGCGATGCCAAAACACAATTTGCTGGTCTTGAAAAACTAGGCTTTGGGAAGCCAATTCTTATTAATGCAGAGAAGGTGTCAATGGGCGTGGATAAGTAGGAACGTAGTTGCCATGGTTGCAAACCTGACCATTCTTCACCTGTAGATTAACAAAAAAATCGCTCGTCGAATTTTCACGACGAGCGATTTTTTTACCTACACTTCGACACTGCAAAGTCTATCAGAAATTAATTTTAAATTTTCTTCGCTTCAGCAACCAATTCTTCATTTCCATCTGACAAGCCGGCTTCTATAAAAGCATCAATTTCAGCATTTCTCTCCTGTCCATGGGCTAACAGGACACCCAATGTAATCATTGCTCCTATTCGAGTCCCAACTTTCTTAGCAGCTGTGTTGAATAGGGGAGCCAATTCTTCATAGCTCACTTCCTCAGCCAATTTCGCAATATCTGCTCTAGCTGCGGCAAGCTTATCACCGGATAGATTCGTGTATTTCTTGGAGATTTTCTGAATCTCATTGATAGCAGAGCGCTGCCCTTGAGCCTGTCCGCCTGCATTGTTCTGCTGTTTTACGGGTTGATTTGGCGGTGCAGCAGCTACCGGAGCCTGTTTTGCCCATGAATCCCTCAAACCTACCGTTTTATTAAAAACAAGGCTTTCTGAAGAAGATTCCTTATCCAAAGTAAAGTAACCAAGTCTCTGAAACTGAAACTTATCATCAAGGTTTGCATCCTTAAGAAAAGGTTCTAGATAGGCCTCTTTGATTACTTTGAGAGAGTCTGGATTTACGAATTCCATAAAATTCCTGTCCTCATGACTGTCTGGAGCTTCGTCCAAAAACAGTCTATCGTATTCTCTAACTTCCGCTTTTATTGCATGCTGTATAGATACCCAGTGAAGCGTCCCTTTTACTTTTCTCGTGCTAGCTTCAGTTCCAGATCCAGATCTTGAATCCAAGTCAGCAGTACAATGAATCTCAGTAATATTGCCCGCAGCATCTTTAACTACTGACTCACCTTTGATGATGTAGGCACTTTTCAATCGTACCTCATTTCCCAAAGTCAAGCGGAAAAACTTACTTCCTGCTTCTTCTTTGAAATCTTCTCTTTCTATATATAATTCACCACTAAATGGTAAATCATGAGTTCCTGAATTTGGATTTTCCGGATTATTTTCAGCGGAAAGTATTTCAGTTTTCCCAGCTGGATAATTGGTGATTACTAACTTCACGGGATCTAAAACCCCCATCACTCGAGTTGCAGTTTTATTCAAATCCTCTCGAATGCAAAATTCCAACAGAGAAACATCTGTTACAGAATCACGCTTGGAAATTCCGGAAACATCAGAGAATTTACGGATAGATTCAGGCGTATAGCCTCTTCTTCGTAGACCAGAGATAGTCGGCATACGAGGGTCATCCCATCCGGTTACAGTTTTGGTTTGAACCAATTCAAGAAGCTTTCTCTTGCTCATGACTGTATAACTGAGATTTCTTCGGGCAAATTCTCTCTGCTTTGGTCTCAGTTTGGTAGGGTCATAGATTTGATCCAAGAACCAGTCGTACAGCTCCCGGTGCATTTTGAATTCCAACGTACAAAGAGAGTGGGAAATCTGCTCTACGTAATCAGACTCACCGTGAGCCCAATCATACATTGGATAAATACACCATTCAGTGCCAGTACGATGGTGCGCTTTCCTCACAATCCTATAAAGAATAGGGTCCCGCATCAACATATTGGAAGAGGCCATATCAATTTTCGCACGAAGAACATAGCTACCTTGCTCAAATTCTCCAGCCTTCATTCTTTCAAATAAATCTAGATTTTCCTCAACTGATCGATCACGAAAAGGACCAGCCACTCCTGGAGTTGTAGGCGTTCCTTTTTGCTCGGCCATAGCTTCTGCAGACTGTTGATCCACATAGGCTTTCCCTTCTTTGATCAGTTGAACCGCCCAGTCATATAGCTGTTGAAAGTAGTCTGAAGAATAACATTCTGTAGCCCATTGAAATCCAAGCCATTGAATATCACGCTTGATTGCATCTACATATTCCTGTTCTTCCTTACTTGGATTAGTATCATCAAACCGAAGATTAACAGGAGCATTATGCATTTCTCCCAATCCAAAATTCAGGCAAATAGAAGCAGCATGGCCTATATGTAAATACCCATTCGGCTCAGGTGGAAAGCGAAAACGAAGTTTCTCCGGAGAAAAGCCTGCTGCTAGATCGTCAGCAATGAGTTGTTCTATGAAATTGAGTGATTCTTTTTCTTCTGTCATGGGTGAAAATTGAATTTCAAAATTAAGGCAAATGACTTGAAAAGCAATTAATGAAAACGAGAGAGGTGGGAAAGTGGTAAAGTTCTAATGAATTTAAATTTGAAAGATTACAAAATGTAAATAGCAGGCCCTATATGACCAGAATCCGTAAAACAAAAATCGTAATACTTAAATGAACTATGATGTGCCTGCTTATTTTTCATTAGCAACCGAGGCATACTGTTTGTTTATTTCCTCTGAAAAATAAACGAACATGGCCATCATAGGAAAGCTTGTAAAAGCCGGATTAGAAATAACATCAAAACTTACTTTAGGAGAGGATAGTCCAAGGATTTCTCAAGAGAAGCAGCTGAAAGAACTCTTAAACCAAGCTAAAAATACTGCCTTTGGGAAGTATTATGGATTTGAAGATATTCTGAAATCAGATGATCCAGTCTCAGCATTTAGAAAAGAAGTCCCAATATTCAATTATCAGACAATGCATGAGCAATGGTGGGTGAGGCAAGAGCGATTGAATGATATCACTTGGCCAGGCAAACCAGATTTCTTTGCACGTAGCAGTGGCACTACTGGGAAAAGTAGCAAGAGAATACCTATAACCAAGGAATTCATGTCCTCCATGAGGTCAGTAGGATCTTCTATGATCAACTCTCTTCATGAATTTGATTTCCCCGAATCGCTTTTCGAATCTGAAGTCTTAATGTTGAGTAGTTCTGCAAATTTGGATGAAAATGAAAAGGGTTTCAAAGAGGGAGAAATCTCTGGAATCAATGTGAGTAATTTCCCCGATTGGTACGACATTTTCTACAGACCGGGAAAAGACATAGCAGCTATTTCTGATTGGGATCAACGCGTAAATGCAATTGCTGAACAAGCTCCCGAATGGAATATTGGAGCAATTGCTGGAATTCCATCCTGGGTATTACTGATGCTACAGCGGATTATAGAGCGACATCAACTAAATACCATACATGAGATCTGGCCAAACTTTCAAGTGTATGCCTCCGGAGGAGTTGCATTCGAGACTTACAGAGAAGACTTTGAAGCGGTTTGCAAAACACCAATTAAGGTTTTGGATACCTACTTGGCATCAGAGGGATTTATCGCCTACACATGTAAGCCAGAGACAATGGCGATGAAATTGGCTTTAACTCACGGCTACTTTTTTGAATTTATCCCCTTCGATGAACGAGGAATAAACGAGACGGGGGATCTATTGAGCGACCCATTAGTATTGGGGATAGATGAGGTAGAAATCGGAAAAGAATACGTGTTGATTTTGAGTTCCTGTGCTGGAGCCTGGCGATATGCTATAGGAGATGTGATCCGATTTGAAAGCCTAACTCCACCACAAATTAAAATCACAGGAAGAACGAAATTCTTTCTAAATGTAGTTGGATCTCAGCTTTCG
Organism: Algoriphagus winogradskyi; assembly: GCF_900182815.1. Lineage (GTDB taxonomy): Bacteria > Bacteroidota > Bacteroidia > Cytophagales > Cyclobacteriaceae > Algoriphagus > Algoriphagus winogradskyi. The sequence continues at coordinate 342,221 of NZ_FXUA01000004.1, forward strand.
GAAGAAAAAATGGACAAAGCTATTTTAGAATTAGCTGAAAAAAATAAGACCTCTATAAACGAGTACATGGTGGCTGCTGTTAAAAATGAAGATGGTGAATACATTCATCAGTGGGTGCTAGTAGGTGAGGTGAAATCGGATGCGTTAGCTGAGAAATTGGATGAGATATTGAAAGCAGCTAATAAAAATTATGCTGTAGCCCGTTCCAAAGCGCTTAAGGGAATCAATGTAAAAGTGATATCAAAAGATCAATACACCAATTATTTAGCATCTACGAGTAAGAAAGGTGGACAAACCAAAACTCCGAAAGTAATGACAAGCGAAAAAATGAATTCCTTACTTGAGTTTATATCTCAACCTTAGGCAATACAGGCACAAGCTCATCTGGACAAAGTTCGGCACCACGGATTGACATATAATACCTTTTGATCTGGTCTTGATAATCTGGGGAAATAAAATCATTCTCAAGAATATATTTCTTAGCTGCAATCACATCTTTTCGGAAGCCATGTCGAATAGCTATGCTATCCGCTTCATGTTCACGCTCACGTTTATATTTGTCTGACAAAACATATCGGATACCATATGCGATCATACCAGCGTTAGAGTGATTTTCATAATCGACTATATGGCCAAGCTCATGCGCAAACCAACCACGTAAAACATTCTCAGGTAAATCTGCAATGTAGAGATCGTCTGAATCAAGTACTTTTTCGGCTACATCTAACTTATACTGTCGATTTTTTCCAAAAATATCACTGAGATTAATCACTGGCTGAGCCTGCATAGTAGAGCTACTAAGACTGCTCTGGATCACATCAAAACCATAGTTGTGGAGTTCTTTGTATTCCTGCCATACATCAAGAAAAACATTCTTGATATTAGCATGAATGCCTGGAGAAAAATTGGGAGTGTCTGATTGAAGGGTAGGGGTTTGAAGAGATTTGAAGGTAATTACACCCAAAACTATAATAGCTAATGCTCCTGCTAAAACTTTCTTTTTGTGTTGCATAGCAAAGGTGCATCAAAGAACGTTCCAGAGGAGGATTATCAATTGTAATGGTTTTTTATACTAATTTTTGTTATGGTAACAAACCCGTCTCAGTCGCATGGATATTCTAGCGAAAAAATGAGCTTCCATAAAATGAGCCTCATTAGCTTCGGCCTGCAGCAGCACAGGCCGAGAAAGCCAAGAGGGAAACCGAATCCCAGAAATTAGTAATTATGATAATTGGGTTTTATGTCCTGATTATATCTGACAGGACCTGTATAATAACCATCATTCTAATCTACAACTCGATCAGTTTTCCTATTGTGAAGTGGATAGCCTTTGATTTTATGCTCTAACCCACTAGTGATTAGCCAATAATCCAACTCTTTGGATTCAGATCCATCAAGAATAGACTGTGCTTTTTTATATTCCTTTTCCAACAGATGGACATCAAAGCTTACTTTTTCAAGGATGGTCTTATAGTAGTTAAGAAATGATCCTTTTTTCATCTTAGACTAATTTTTGAAATTAAAACAACATGTTAGTTATAACAGAGGAATATTTAATTTTTATTAGACTACCGAGTCCGGTAAACTAGGGTAGGGCAATCTCGATTAAGGTTGCCCAATCCCCATTTAAGATATCTGTATTGTTTTAACCGGCTTCTTTTTCGCTTCTTCACGTTTAGGGATAATTAAGCAAAGAATCCCGTCTTGGTAGGTAGCTTCAATCTTTTCATTTTCTACCGTATTTGGCAAATAAAATGTTCGTCTAAAAGATTGATAACTGAACTCTTTGCGTGCATACCGTGCCGGTTCGTTAAAGTTATCCTCCGATTCCGAAGAAATTTCAGCCTGAATGCTCAAGGTATTATTATCCAGCTCAACCTTGAAATCTTCTTTTTTCATTCCTGGAACAGCCATTTCAACTTTGAAATCATTTCCGGTTTCGATGATATTTACACTAGGGAGCGTATTTTGTCGGGTATCTCTTCCAATACCAGCTGCATCTAGCCAATCAAAAAGCCCTCTAGAAGGAAAGTCATCAAAAATACTAGTAACAGGGCTATAACCGTTTCTTTTCATTAATGTGTTCATTGCTTTTACGTTTTTAAGGTTTAACAAATACACTTACTTGATGGCTGATCCTGTTGAGTTTTACAACAAGATGCAGAATCAAGAAATTAACAAATTGAATCGCGATTCGAGCACATAAAAACAAGTTAAATGCCAAGCGTTTTGAAGGATGAACGTTGTCACTTTTCCCGAAAAAATGTCAGAAATAGCGATTATATGGTAGTATATAATGTCAGTTTTTCATTCTGCAATCCTTCATTCTGACATTTTTCTTTTACCATAGAGGTAGAGGACACAAGAAAGAATGTAGTTAAGTATTTTATAAGGGAATAATCAATCCAGAATACCGGAAATAGTTGAACGGAATTTTATTTATATCCAAGAATATGAATCTTATCAAGTTTAATTCTAAAATCTGGAAGAATGGGTGGATATTAAGGAGCCAAGTAAGGAATAGGTTATTCTTTGTGTGTGTGAGAAAAGGAATAAAACTTAAATAATCAAAATATGAGTGAATTTAACAGTGTAATTGAAAAAAGACCCATTAGGAAATTAGTTATTGCTGGAATAGTGGTGATCATACTATTTATTTTAAAACCGTGGGTGCAGATTGGTGCTGGAGAGCGTGGAATAGTTTTGAACTTTGGAGCAGTACAAGACCAAGTATTAAGTGAGGGTATTCACTTTAAAATCCCTGTGGTTCAGACTATAGAGATTATGGATGTCAAAATCCAAAAAGCAACAACTGATGCCGCTTCCTCTTCCTCAGACCTTCAGGATGTAGATATGTCGGTAGCTTTGAATTACCATGTAATTCCTGAGGAGGCAAATTTAGTTTATCAGACAATTGGAGTTCAATTCAAAGATAGAATCATAGATCCTGCCATTCAAGAGGTAATGAAAGCGGTCTCAGCCCGTTATACTGCCGAAGAATTAATTACAAAAAGGCCAGCGGTTAGCTCAGAAATGAGAGAGGCTTTGACTACTCGTTTACTAGAATCTAAAATAGCCGTAGATGCATTCTCAATAATTAATTTCAGCTTTAGCCAGACATTTACCGATGCAATAGAGGCAAAGCAGACAGCAGAGCAAAATGCCTTGAAAGCTAAGCGGGACTTAGACAGAATCAAGGTAGAAGCAGAGCAAACCATTGCTGCAGCTACTGCAGAGGCGGAGGCTTTAAGATTGCAGAAAATGAATATATCCCCTGATTTGATTGAGTTGAGAAAGATAGAGGCCAATCTTAAAGCAATTGAAAAGTGGAATGGTATCCTGCCTGAGGTTACCGGAGCTGGTGCTATTCCATTAATTGGAGTAGGAGAGGCAGCGAAAAGAAACTAAATAAAAAATTGGAAAAAGAGGACTGATGAGAAGTTTATAGATTTAACCAGTTGTGGTGAATAGTTACTCAAGGCTACCGGGTGGTTTCATTCGGTAGTTTTTTTATCCAAGGCTGAGTTAAATCCAATTTATTTAAACAATATAATAACCGCGCCCAAAGCTGTTAAAATCAGTATCATCTTTCTGAAAAAGGCTTCATCGATCATCTTTATTAGTTTTATTCCCAGTACAAATCCTAGGATAATTGCCGGTATCAATTTCAGATCCAGGAGTAGAGTTGCCTCTGAAATAGTATCCCAGAAGAAAATATGAAAAGGCAATTTGAACACATTGATAATCAGAAAAAGCCAAGCTGCTGTACCTATAAAATGGTTTTTTGGCAGACGCATAGCCAAAAAGTAAATATTAGAAATAGGGCCAGCCAGGTTGCCAACCATAGTCGTAAAACCTGCTAAAGTTCCAACTCCACTCGCAAAAGCCCAGTGCGTGGGGACTTTCTCTACTTTTTTCTGATCCCACCAAACGATAATAGCCAAGACTAAAAAAATAATAATGGCCATAGCGATTTTAAAAGTTTGCTCAGGAAGATCCATCCCGATCCAACTTCCCAGAACAATCCCTAAGATCATCCAGGGTAGAAATTTAGCCACATATTTCCATTGCGTATGACGATTGTAATAGATAACAGCTAACACATCAGCAAAAACTAAGAGCGGCAAAACGATTCCTGTGGATTGTTTCGCTTCAAAGGCTATAGCCATGAAAGTCACATTGATAATCGCTATACCCTTGATTCCAGCCTTGGATAATCCGATGACAAAAGCCGCTAAAAAACTAAGAATCCATGATGTGGTACTGATTTCTGATGCAATAGATAAAAACATAGGTATGATCACAAACGAAAAGCTAAAGTATTACTGATTGCCAAACATATAAAAATCAACTGAAGTACTTGTACGATTTAACCTTAGAATTCCTGAGCCATAATTAAATAGGATTAGCATGTATTGCTGGATTTGGCTCCTTTCAGTTATCAAACTCAATACTGCAGATTACAATTTCAGGCAATTGGGGCAAGGAAGAGCAAAATATTTCAGGTGTTAGAAAAAGATTGTTTTGGTTTGAACCTAGCGATTCTTAGTTTAGAATTAAGAAGTATAGCAAGTTAATATAAGAAGCCCTTTTGTTTGGAGATGGGAATGAACCCCAAAGAAATAGTATCAATTAAGGAGTTTGAAGATTTGTTGATCAAAGCAACAAATACTGCTAATGAAGGGATTACTATTAGTTCAATGGATCAAATAGATAGACCGCTTGTTTTCGTAAATGAGGGATTTGAGAGATTAACTGGGTATACAAAGCTGGATGTCATTGGCAAAAATTGTAGGTTCCTGCAAGGGAAGGACACCGATCAATCTACTGTAAATATTCTTAGACTAGCCATACAAAATGGAGAGCAGGCAACTGTTGAATTATTGAATTACAAGAAAGATGGAACTCCCTTTTGGAATAGGCTTTCTATTACTCCTCTCAAGGATAAAAATGGGATAACGACCCACTATGTAGGAGTACAGTCTGATATTACAGAGTTACGGGAAACCCAAAAAAGCCTTAAGTCAGCGAATAAGGATTTGGCCTCATTTCAGAATAAAATCAAGTATGAACTGGAAGAGGCTAGGAGAGTCCAGAACTTCATACTTCCATCAACTTTTCCAACTACCGCCAAACTTAGTTTTGCTTCAGTTTTTGAACCTATGGATCAAATTGGGGGAGACTTTTATGATATTATTGAAATTGAAAAGGGAGTTTTCGGCGTATTAATAGCTGATGTTACAGGGCATGGCATACAAGCAGCTTTACTGACTTTCATGACTTCCTTTGCCTTCAAAAATATAGCTCTACAGACTAGTTCTACAGCCAAAGTAGTTACAGAAACAAATGAAAAGCTCTATAATAAAATGCCCCGGGGTTCATTTATCACCATGTTTTATGTTGTTTATGATTCTAATACCCGGCGATTGAGTTACACTCAAGCTGGCCATCCAGAGGGCTATGTGGTCAGGGCCAACACTAAAGAAGTGATTTCTTTGACATCTTTAAGTCCTCTTGTAGGCGCATTTAGCGGGGAAACTGTAACTTATTCAGAATCTACAATAAAGCTGGAAATTGGAGACAAGGTAGTCCTGTATACAGATGCTATACTAGAGGTTTGGAATAGTGACGATGTGATGATGAAAAGAGAGGAATTCACATCATTTTTAAAGAATAACTCTAAACTTCCAATCAAAGAACTCTTAGATAGTATCAAATCATTTTGCCTTAAATTCAGCGGAAAAAGCAGTTTCAATGATGATTTTACTATGGTAGGATTCGAAGTATTGAATTAATTACTGATAGAAATTCAGAGCTTAGGTATAAAAAAAGCCTCAAAAAGAGGCTTTTAATTACTTATAAATCAGCTTTTTATTACATTGCTGGAGGCAAAATCACAGCATCAATAACGTGAATTACTCCATTTGAAGCATCGACATCAGCCGTTACCACGTTTGCCTCATTAACTTTAGCTCCGTCAGTTGTAGAAATAGTAAGATCTTGTCCATTTACAGTTGATGCTTTCATTCCATCTGTAAGATCAGTAGAAATTACTTTTCCCGGGACAACGTGGTAAGTTAAGATAGCCACTAGTTTATCCTTGTTTTCGGGTTTTAATAGATCTTCAACAGTTCCTTCAGGTAATGCAGCAAAAGCTTCATTAGAAGGGGCAAACACTGTAAATGGTCCTGCGCCTTGTAACGTTTCAACCAGGCCAGCAGCTTTTAATGCTGCTACTAGTGTAGTTAAAGATTCATTTTCAAGCGCCAAAGTCACTATGTCTTTTGGCTGCTCGGCTACAGCTTCTTCAACTTCTACAGCTTCAACTTCTTCTGTGGATGTTTTTTCTCCGCTACATGCAACTGTAAATAATAGCGCTACAGCGAATAGATAGTTTAAAGTTTTCATGATTAATGGTTTTAGTTTAATAGCATAACAAAGTATTGGCAAACTTGTTCACGAGACTTTGACTTTGGGTTTGTATGTTACATAATTTATATTATGTTAAATAGAATAATTATTCACCTACTCATCCAATGTATTCTCGATAAGATAGTTCTATCAAAACTTTTTTGAGCAATATTCAATCAGTAAACTATCAGTTGGTATTGAAGTAGAATTTAAAAAAGCGAATGGGAAATTCATAAGGCCAGAAATTTCAGCCTTTGAGCTTTGATTTTTATTTTTCGGCAAAATATATGTCTCGAAAAGTTTTAGCTTTAAGACTTTATGAAGATCAATCTTAAATCACTAGGGCTTTACTTTGGGCCATTAGCATTTATAGGAATCAATTTTTTTGTTGAGTTCAATGGATTAAACCAATCTGCTCAATCCATGCTCGCTTTAGCTGCTTGGATGGCGATCTGGTGGATTTCTGAAGCCTTACCCATTGCGGCGACCGCATTCCTCCCTTTGATTTTGATGCCTCTTTTAGGTATTCTCCCTATCGCTGATGTATCTGAAAACTACATGCACCCCACAGTTCTGCTGTATATGGGTGGTTTTCTATTAGCAACAGCAATTGAGAAATGGAGCTTACACCGCAGGATTGCTTTAAATATTATAAATCTAATAGGAACAGACCTTCGCAAGATCGTGCTGGGTTTTATTTTGGCCACTGGAATCCTTTCGATGTGGATCTCCAATTCAGCAACTTCTCTTATGATGTTGCCTATTGGCTTGGCTGTGGTAAATCAGTTTAAAGATCAACTTGGCTCATCCAAACTAGCCATTTCTGAAAATCTCGGTAAAGCTATAATGCTTGGAATTGCCTATAGTGCATCCATCGGAGGAGTCGCTACATTGATTGGAACGCCAACTAATATCATTTTAGCGAGTGTTGTTTCTGATCTATATGGATATGAGATTGGTTTTAATGAATGGATGTTGTTCGGCTTGCCTTTGTCTGCAGTAATGCTTTTTATATGCTGGTACTATCTGGTAAATTTTTCCAACCCTCTACCCTCCCGTTTTAGTTTGAGTGATGGAAAAAGCATTATAAAAACACAGCTAACTGCCTTAGGTAAAATCACCTATGAAGAAAAAATTGTAATGAGTATTTTCGGTTTGGTTTGTTTTGCTTGGATTAGTAGATCTTTCTTATTGCAGCAATTTTTGCCTGGCTTGGACGATACAATTATAGTGTTGATTGGTGTAATAGCGTTATTTATTATCCCTTCCTCAAAAGATGGTGAACGCATTCTAGACTGGAAAACTGCAGAGCGCATTCCTTGGGGGGTATTGATCCTTTTCGGTGGTGGGCTAGCTTTGGCAGCTGGATTCAAAGAAACTGGATTGGCAGAATGGATAGGAACCCGATTTACGTTAATAGAAGGTATTTCCTTTTTACTTTTGCTACTGATTATCGTCGCTTCTGTCAACTTCCTTACTGAAGTGACATCAAACGTGGCCACCGCATCCATGTTGCTTCCAATACTTGCATCAGTAGCAGTGAAGCTTGATTTACATCCTTTTGGATTGATGGTTGGAGCAACGCTAGCTGCAAGCTGTGCATTTATGCTACCTGTGGCAACCCCTCCAAATGCAGTTGTTTTTGGATCTGGCTATCTGCAAATGAAGGATATGGTTAAAGCTGGTTTTTGGCTGAATGTGATCTCTATCATTCTGGTAACCTTGATGGTGTATTTTGTCCTTCCAAGTATATGGGACATTAATTTGCTCCAAAACCCATTCTAGCACACACTAATTCTAAATTCAGTAGTCCTTATGCTCTCTTTTTGAGGATCAAAGCTCAATAGTGAAAGCTGATAATCGTAGAATTATATAACAATAGCTACCCATCAACGATCGCTAAAATCGTATTTACATAATCCAAAATTCTTATTCATCCCACAAACTCCCCATTTCGTCACATACTTTTGTAAAGACTTTTTTGTACCACTACTCTTGTCTTATCAATTAGGAAGAGAATTAATGAACACCAAGAAAGTCTTTTATTTGCTGATCCTTTTAGCGCTTATTTACAATATCATGCTGATGTTTTCAGACGGCAGACCTGCGAAGAAGGATTCGGAAAAGGTTACTTTGAACATTAAGACAAATCTAATTGAATCAAGGTAATCTAACATGTTTATAATTAGTGATATATGAAATCAAAAAGATTAGTATTTAGAGATGTAGAATGGTGGATATCCACCTTCGTTTTTTTGATAATAGTGTTGACGAATATCGTTTTTGCGATGTCAACCCATAGAGAGCCTATAGCACAATTCTTTGGGATAGTTGTACTACCAATAGTTCTATATGCTGGCTTTTATGTGATGCATCTAATTATAATTCCTAAGTACCTAAAAGATAAAAATGTTTTACATCTGATTCTTTTCTCCCTGCTTACCATGCTTATTACCGGTGCGTTAACTGGCACATGTGCAGCAATAAATAATTTGGGTGCCGAACGTTTTTTTCGTTTCTATCTAAGTGTGATTCTGCTGTACTCAGTTTATTTGGTGATTGCTAATCTGTTACGGAAAATGTTTTTACCTCCAATGTTTAAGGATTTTCAGCTATATAATGGAATCCGTCTATTTATGATTTTTATATTTCTTGGAGTATTCCTATTTGTCTCCCAAATTTTCGTTAATGAGGCAATTTTGTTTATTCTACTTTTGATAATTCCAGGGATAGCCTTCTTTGTACTTTATAATTACTACCTGCTTTACAGAAATAAATTAAAAGGTAATATCAAAGCTTATCGTTGGTTCTTGTGGGGTTTGTTGATCCTGATTTTCCTGATATTTGTAATTATAGCTGCCGAGAACAATGTCCCAGAAATTATCCTTCTAGGGGTTGGAATGATCGCTGCATTGATTTTAATTGTATTTCCACTTTCCAATATAGTATTCAGTAAGTATGATGATTATAGAGGAAAAATTGACACACTTTCCGTACAAGTCAATCAAAGCACTGCCAATCTCAGTTTTCTTAGATCTCAGATCAATCCACATTTTCTTTTCAACGCCTTAAATACACTTTACGGATCCGCATTGATGGAAAATGCGGAGAAAACGTCTGACGGTATACAGAAACTGGGTGATATGATGCGCTTTATGCTTCATGAAAATCAGATGGATAAAATTCCTCTGACAAGGGAAATAGATTACTTGAGAAATTACCTTGATCTACAGATGTTACGTTTCAAAAACGAATCTAATTTGGATGTGGAGATTAAATTGTCAGACGACATCTGTGAAGGCAGCATTGCTCCCATGCTTTTGATTCCTTATGTGGAGAATGCGTTCAAACATGGAATTAGCACGAAAAGCAAATCTTGGATCAAGATCAATCTAAGATGTCTGCAGGGCTCTGTGCATCTTGATGTGGTCAATAGTATTCATCCCAAAAAACTAACTGAAGATCCACGGGACGAATCAGGGATAGGGTTAGAAAATGTCAAAAGCAGGCTGGCCCATTTTTACCCACAAAAGCATAACTTAACCATCGTAGCAAACGATACAGAGCACTTTGTACACTTTTCTGTACAACTAAGTTGATATGATTAGAGCAATAGCAATTGACGACGAATCCATGGCATTGGAAGTAATAAAATCTCATGCTTCCAAAGTTCCATTTTTGGAACTTAGTACCACTTTTACCGATGCTGTAGAAGGTTTAGAATATATAAAAGCCAATTCTGTAGACTTGATTTTCTTGGACATCAATATGCCTGATATTTCAGGAGTGGAATTAGCTGCACTTTTACCGAAGGAAACACAGGTGATCTTCACTACAGCCTATTCAGACTATGCCGTGCAAGGCTTTGAGTTAGATGCAATCGACTATTTATTGAAACCATTTAGCTTAGTTAGATTTCTTAAAGCCTGCCAAAAGGCTCAGGAATGGCAACAATTACAACCCGGAAATAGGCAGCAGTTTATCTATATTAAAACCTCAGAAGGTCAAATCAAAGTAAAGTTCAAAGACCTGTTCTGCTGCGAAGCTACTGGTAATTATGTGACCTTTCACCTGAGAACTGAAAAGCTGATCAGCAGGATCACATTAGCTGAAATAGAGAAGGAACTCCCCTCTTTTTTTATCCGTACACATCGCTCTTACATCGTCAACTCTGAATTGGTAGATAAAGCTGAACGACATCAGTTGATCCTAGAAGGTCAATCTTTTCCGATTAGTCTGTCCTTTATAGATGAGGTAATGGGGCATTTTGATCGAAGTTAGAGGGGATAATTTGTATTTAATCAAAAGCACTAAGCAAACCTAGTTCTTTTACATAGGCTCAATAAAGTCCTTTTTATAAGCCATAGGAGTTTTGCCAATTCTATCTTTAAACTGCTTATTAAAATTGGATAAGGTTGGGAAACCACTTTCATAGCAAACCTGACTAATGTTCAAGTCTTCATCCTGAAGCAACTTGCGCGCATTGCTGATACGCACATCTCCTACAAAATCGGAGAAAGATTTATTAACCCGTGTTTTAAAATATCGGCTAAAAGCACTTTCAGACATATTAGCTATGGATGCAACATCACTCAGTGTAATTTTCTCCTTGAAGTTTTTAAGGACATATTCCAGTATCTCGGAGATCTTATCCTTTTCATGTGCTCTGTAATTGCTCTTATAATCTGTATTGGTGATTGGATGCAATTCGGAGCTGTGGGCTAAAACATCCAGAATCTCTAAAAGTCCAATAATACTGGCGCCGCCCTTGAGATGAACCAACTCTTTCATCATTTTCATCACCTTTTTATTGGTTTGCCCCGTAACTTCTAGACCTCTATCCGCCCTGGCAAGTAGTTTAGCTATTTCTTCAAACTCTTCTTTTTGCAAAGCATCTTTACCTAAGAAGCTTTCAGGGAAATAAATCACAATATCATGGGTATCCAACCCATTTGCCGGGTCAAAATATGCGTTATCACTTCTCCATACATGTGGGAGATTTGGACCAGTAAGAACTAAGTCACCTTCTTTGAAAGGCTTCATGTGATCTCCAATGTAGCGAGTACCTCTACCCTTCAAAATTACATTTAATTGATATTCTTCATGAGAGTGCCAATATTTATCCAAATAAGACTCTCGCAATTCCCTTATAACAAAAACTTTGTTACTGGGAATTTTTGATTTCTGCAATGGTTTTTTCATAGGTTCTATCTGACTTACTCTATTTTTTAATAAATATTACGCCATAAGTAATCATAATTCAGTCATAATTCAAGTTTATCATATTTTAATTGATGACTAAATTCAAATTTTCTTCTACCCTCAGAAATTAAATATTCCTGGACATTTAGTGGTGGATCCCTCGAATATGCAATAATTCATTCTCTAGATAAATTAAGGATGGTTTTGGGCTTTATAGAAAATTTAACTGCCTTAGTAGTACTAAAAAAATTATTGAATGCAATTGCTTACAAGCAAAAAGGTGACAGATTTATCTATCACCTTTTTCATACCCACTTGATAAAGTGTTTTTAGCTTAATTCTACACTTTACCTACTTTCTTCTTTCACTCTTGTTCCTTCAGCATCAAACATCCCCAAAAGATCTCCTTTAGCATAGTCAGCGTCTACTTTTTTTAAAAATAAAGTAACATCATAGCCGCTAATAGTAAAGGCAGTATTAATAACATCTCCATTAATTGAAGCGGAGGTCATTTTTTTCTCTTCAGTGGCTCCTTCTTCAAAGAAATAACCAGTGGTTTTTCCATCAATTGTCTCAAATCGAATAGGGATTACAGCATCTCCTTCAGGAGTTCCTTTTATTAATACATTCCATTTGCCTTCAAAATATTCAGGAGAAGAAATGGAAGCTGCAATTACAAAGCTTAGCGATAGCATAAACATTATGCTTACCAATACGAGTTTAGTTGATTTCATGCGCAATTGTGTGGTTTTAGGTTTTAATCATTCAATATACTGAAAACATTACCTGTGAATTTGAGATTATACTTCGATTTCTTCTAATATTATAAGAGTAAGTCAAATAACACATTAGCAATTAAGGTATTACAAGAATATTCGGTATCTTATCTATACTTAAAGTTTGCCCTTTATAGCAAAAATCTACTAGGCAAAAAATCTAACTACAAGAAACAGAATTGAAATCAGAGATTCTTGCTGAGTATTTCCTGAATACATTTTTTGACTAGTTTAAAAAGATGTTAACCTAAATAATAAAAGCTTTAATTGTTTAGAAAAAAGGAAAATGAATCCATTCAAAATCGTTTAAATAAGAACGTTTGACTCCCTAATCTTTGCTGATGTCCAAATTACTTTCATTGACTTTAATTTTACTACTACTATTTTCTTGCCAAGAGCCGGAAGATCCAAATCTTTCAGGAATACCCGAAAATGGTATAGAAATAGGTAATCAGATTTGGATGAAAAAAAATCTGGAGGTAAAGAAATTCAAAAATGGAGATGATCTCTTCCAGGCCACTAACCAAGGGGATTGGGAAGATGCTTATTTAAACCAAATTCCGGCTTGGTCTTATTATGAAGATTTAGATCAAAATGGAGAGATTTATGGACTTATCTATAATTACTTCGCCATAGTTGACCCAAGAGGATTAGCTCCAAAAGACTGGAAAATCCCTAGTATATCTGATTGGAATGACTTGTTTATTTTCAATGGAGGCACATTTGAAGCAGGTAAAAAACTTAAAAGCACGGAGTACTGGCTTAATAAATCTGGAACCAATACAAGTGGCTTTAATGCACTTCCTGGAGGTGAAAGATACATTGCTGGATATTTTGGATCAAAAGGGCTAATCGCTTCTTTCTGGACATCTACCACAGAACAGTCCGGAGATATAATAACTGTGGGGATTTCAGATCTTTCAGAGGACTCTAAGATTTTCGTTTCAACTTCTAATGCTGCCTATTTTTCTCCTTCTCAAGAATTGCCAGGCTATTATTTGAGATGTATAAAAGAATAATAATCGAAGAATTATTATTGTCAATATAGGTAACCACCTAGAATGCTAAATTAAGCTTTAAAAGAGCTTCAGTCGCTAAATCAGAACATCCAATCATTTATGAATTAAGTTGAAAACGAATGAAATGTATCTGTATCTGATCTTCGACTCTTCTGTCTAAATCTTCAGTCTGAGCAATATGAAATTGATCGAATTTCTTAGTGTAAAGTACGTATTCAAAAATCATATCAGTGGAGCATTGTACTCCTTAAATACAAAAAGGGAAACATTTCTGTTTCCCTTTTTGAGCCTCCTATCGGGATCGAACCAATGACCTACTGATTACAAGTCAGTTGCTCTACCAGCTGAGCTAAGGAGGCTTATTCCGTTATTGTGATGCAAATATAGGCGTTCACTTTATTCGCTCCAAACCCTCAGAAAAGAAAAATCCTATCTTCCTTATTCTGAGTGAGAAAAATTTAAAACTCCCTTAAAATTGACAGCTTACTCTTCAACTTTTCGATCTCTTCTTCTGCTTTCTGAATCTTAAGATCAAACTGATCTTTCAATTTATCTGCAGTCTTTGAGGCAGCAAAGAATTCTAAATTGTTTTTCCACAATGTAATGTTATTCTCCAATTCAGAAATTTGCTTACGTATACCATGTTCCTTTTTATTAAGCGTCTTCACAGCGTTAGGATCCGATTGAAGTCTGTTCAGATTTAACCTAAACAAGAATTCTTCTCTTCCAGCACCCTCAGGACTTAGTTTTTCTAAGTAAAGGTCTACAGCTGTTTTGAATTGAGCCTGTATCTCCTTCATTGATTTTCTTGGCACAAATCCAAGATCATTGAACTCCCCTACTAATTTGGTCAATTCTTCCTCAGACACTTCTCCCTTTTCAGCCGCCTCAGTGATTTGCTTGCACAGAGCCTGCTTGCTTGCAAGATTCTCCTCAAACTCGGCATTGGACTGCTTATTTGATTCTCTTCTGTTGTCAAAGAAAGTATCACAAGCAAGTTTAAAGCGCTTATATAGACTATCTCTACTCTTTTCAGGGGTTGGACCTAGCTTTTTCCAATCTTGCTGAAGTCTCACTAAGGCATTGGCTGTATTCTGCCAATCTGTAGTGTCTTTTAGTTCTTCTGCTTTTGTAATTAACTCCTCTGCTTTAGCTTGGTTTGTTGCTCTAATTTCATCAAGTTCTTTAAAGAACAAATTCTTGTTGTGAAAGAATTGTTTGAAAGAAGCCCAAAAGGATTTGTTGATATCTCTTCCGGCCTCTCTAGGAACTGGACCTATTTTTTCCCAATTTTTCTGAATTTCCAAGATCTCCTTAGTCTTGGTATTCCAATCACGAATTCTATCAGCTTTAAACTCAGCAAATGGTTTTAATGACTCAATTAGAGCTTCTTTTTGATCTTGATTGGCTTTAAAAACTTCTTTTTGACCTTCATAGAAATCCTTTCTACGATCATAAACTGCATCAGAAGCAGCTTTAAATTTCTGCCATAATGCCTCCTGCTCCTCCCTAGGAACTGGACCAATATGTTTAAACTCCTCGTGCAGCTCATTCAATGCCTTGATTGCATCTTTAAGATCTTTTACATCTTTCAATGCAATAGCTTTATCTACAAGCTCCAATTTACTTTCAAGATTTTTCTTGCGATCAAGTTCCTTTAATTCAAAATAGATACTTCTATTGTCATAAAAGCGATCCATTAAAGCATTGTAACTAGCCCAGAGACTTCGATTTTGCGAAGCTGGAACTTGACCGATGCTTTTCCACTCTTCTTGTAAGGCTTTTATAGTAGCCATACTTAAAGTAGTTTCCTCTCCATCTACAAGATCTCTGAGTTTATTTAGCAATTCAGTCTTTGCCGCCAAGTTGGATTCTTTTTTCTTCTCAGCTTCTTTGCGAAGCGCTCCTATTTGATGGCGATATTCGTAATAATAGGTATTGAATTCCTTTTCTTCGTCGCTTGGACGGAAGTCAAAATCGTCTTCCGAGCCACCTTCAGCTTTAAATTTCTCTAGCGCTTCATCCTTCTCCTTATGTGTATATTCATCAAAAGCTGCCTTGATTTCATGGACAAGCTTATCAATTCTATAAATATTCTCCTGTTTCACTTTGCTTTTTAGCAAAGCCACAAGTTCTATTTTGGACAGTGTAGATACCTCGATCTCCTCTTCATGATGATCGTCATCTTCATCCTCAGAATCACTCTCTTCGGATTCTGAATCCGTCTGTTCCGTTACATCATCTACTTGTCCTTCATTAGTAGGTTCAGTTGAGGGCGTCGGCTCCGCTGATACAGGGTCGTTGACAGCAGTTATAGGAGCTTCTGTAGTCTCTTCTTCCACAGCCTCTAAAGATTCCGTGGTCAATTCAGCTTCCGAGTCGTTCTCTGGTTTTGAATCTACCTTTGAAGTAGGTTCAGGTATCCTATCATCCGGAGATTCTTCCTTAGTTTCAGATTTAATTTCCTTTTCGATACCCTTCACCTCTTCAGAATTGGAGGCTTGAGTCACCTTGTCCTTGTCGGACAAATCATTACTTTTATCAGTCATAAAAACAGTACTATTAAGCGGCAATATGGGCAAAAGTAGGGATTTTGCCTAATTTAATCTTGGATCAAGAGGATAATTTGCTATTACCTTAAACTCCCCTCCCATATTTTTAAGCAGGTTTTTCCAGAGTTCTTCCGGGGTAAAGTTGAAGGTTTGTTCATCAAGATTTTCCCTACAGATAATCCAGGTCTCATCGGATAACTCTTCATCTAATTGCTCAGAACCCCATCCGCTATACCCTAAATAGAACCTGACTGAATCATGGTCAATTAAACCTAACTTTAATTTTTCTACCAAGGAATCGTAATCTCCTCCCCACCATATATTTTCTCCCAACGAAATACTGCCCTCTAATGCCTTTTCTCCGACATAAATGAAATGCAGTGTATTTTGCTCTACTGGTCCTCCTACGAAGACTTCTTTATCTAAAAACTCCAATGCTTCTACAAGTTCTCCCAATTTAAGTATTGAAGGTTTGTTGATAATAAGGCCAAAACTACCTTCTTCGGAATGTTCACAAAGTAAAACCACAGAGCGAACAAAATTTTCGTCTTGCAAAAATGGCTCGGAAATTAAAAGATCACCAGCCTTAGGGTTACGTTGTTCATCTTTAATCATTCGCATCTAAATTCTAAATTCTTGAAAAATATAGATCATAATTTTTTAAATGCAATGGCTATGGTAATTTTATATCTAAGAATTAATTGATACTAAACCAGCTATGAACATCTCAGCAATACGTAAAGACTACACTATTAAATCTTTGGATATCAGTGATGTAAACATAGATCCAATCGTTCAATTCAAAGCATGGTTTGAAGAAGCTTTAAAAGCTCAAGTTCTAGAAGTTAATGCAATGACTGTATCAACAATTGGTTTGGATGGCGCTCCAAATGCTAGAATTTTGCTATTAAAGGGAGTAGATACTGGTTTTGTATTTTTTACCAACTATACTAGCGAGAAAGGAAAAGAACTTGAAAACAACAATGCTGCGTCTTTAACATTTTTTTGGCCTGAACTAGAGCGTCAGGTACGGGTACGAGGAAAAGTAGAAAAAGTGATTGAGGAAGAGTCAGATACTTATTTTTTCTCAAGACCTATAGGTTCACAAATCGGAGCTTGGGTGTCCCCGCAAAGTCAAAAAATTAGCTCTAGAGAAACTATCAACGAACGCCAACTAGAAATTCAAAAGCAATTTGAGGGAAAAGCCATCGTTCGTCCACCGCACTGGGGAGGCTATAGACTAATGCCAAATGCTATGGAATTCTGGCAAGGAAGGCCTAGTCGACTTCATGATAGAATTAAATACGAACTAGTGGATGGGGAATGGTCTCTAAATAGACTTGCTCCTTAATTATTTCAAATCGAAAAGATTATCGGTGCCTATCATCCGTTCCACAGTAAATCCTTCACCGTATTTCACTAGAATTTTATGACCAAATTCTCTGGCTCTTGCTTCTATGAATGGTAGAAACTCCGGATCGGAAATAAAACTTACAGGTTCTTCACTCGTTGGATCGTAAAACTGTGATTGGAAAGCAAGGATACTATCTATTTTAGTCTGCCAATATGGAGTAATATCCATTACAAAATCTGGCTCGATGTAGTTATTCTGAATATAGTGATAGACAAATTTTGGTCTCCAAGCTTCTTGAACTTCACCATCTAAATAAGTTTCAATCTTTCGTAGCCCACTCATAAAGCATGCTGTGGAGGCTAAACTAGAACCTTTTCCATGGTCCGGATGTCTGTCCATTACTGCATTAGCCAAAACAATTTCAGGTCTATATTTTCTGATCATTTCGATCAATTTCATTTGATGAAACTCATCATTTTGGAAATAAACGTCCTTAAAACCTAAATTTTCTCTTGCAGATAATTGAAGAATTTTACCGGCAGCATCAGCCTCCTGAAGCCTAAGCTGTGGAGTTCCACGGGTCCCCATTTCTCCCTGCGTAAAATCAACTATCCCTACTTTATGGCCTAGTGCCACATGGGCTGCGATAGTTCCAGAGCAACCAAGTTCTGCATCATCAGGATGTGCTGCAAAAACTAAAATATCCAGCTTTGTCATTTTCTACTTTGGCTAGCGAACCCGGAGGTTCTGTCCTATTCTTAATATTGTGCGAGTTGAGATCCCATTTAGTCTAGTTAATGTACTGACTGAAACACCATATTTTCTGGCAATGGATCCCAAGTTTTCTCCCTTTTTAACTTTGTGATATGCGTTTGTTCTGGCTTGAACTATGTTACCAAAAAGCGCAGGAGTTATCAAATAGTTTTGATCCCGGATTTTGTACTCAGGAAAATCATATACTTTTTCTGCATCGAAGGCTAAACCTCGGTAGCGAAGCTCATAATGCAAATGCGAACCGGTACTTTTACCAGTATTACCACCTTTCGCAATTAAATCACCTGCTTTTACTTCTTGGCCAACATC
Source organism: Algoriphagus winogradskyi (assembly GCF_900182815.1). Classification (GTDB taxonomy): domain Bacteria; phylum Bacteroidota; class Bacteroidia; order Cytophagales; family Cyclobacteriaceae; genus Algoriphagus; species Algoriphagus winogradskyi. Next base: position 360,618 of record NZ_FXUA01000004.1, read on the forward strand.
GACTAGTTGTTTAGATAAATGACCATAAAGAGTTTCCAGGCCATTTTTATGTCGGATAACTATATAGTATCCATACCCGTACCTATCGTAAGATTTTATCCGGACTATGCCATCAAAACCACTATAGACAGGATCCCCAGTGTTTAGATCCAAATCTGTCCCATAATGCCATCTCCTCCATCTATACCCATAGGATGAAGTGATGGGAGTAGTTTCGAGGGGCATTTTCCAATTGTATCCAAAAAACTCATCGTAAAGACGAATATTTACAGTATCCGAAAATGTCTTTGGATCAAAATTATAAATATCAATTTTATTAGAATCCCAGGAAGAGTAATACTCAAAAGCGGTAACCCAGATACTATCAATTTGGATTTGTTCAGAGACTTTTATCAACTGATTTGTGGGTGCCCAAATCATGATATCCTGGTCCTCACTAATAATAGACCTTACTCTTCCGAGATTTACGTTATTTTCAAAAATAATGGAATCAGTGACTGAAGATAATGTCCTAAGGTAAGATTCCTGATCAAACCCTCTTAGCTCTATATTCCTCCTCTCCTGGCCTGATCCAGTAGATTGCGTAGTATTATTTTTCTTGATAATCTTAGGAAAAATTTGAGCATTGGCATTTAAAGCGCCAATGCTCAGATTTAAACAAAAGACTACAAATAGGATTGAGTACCTCATCTATTGGGTTTAATCATTCTCGAACTCAGCCAAATATCGCTCAGCATCCAAAGCAGCCATACAACCTGTGCCTGCCGCAGTGACTGCTTGCCTGTAGATGTTATCTTGAGCATCTCCACAAGCAAAAACGCCTTCGATGTTGGTTTTTGTACTTCCTGGGATAGTTTTGATATACCCGGCTTCATCCATATGAATATAATCTTTGAATATACCGGTGTTTGGTTGATGTCCAATAGCAACAAAGAAGCCAGAAATGGCGATTTCTGATTTTTCTCCAGTTTTATTGTTAAAGATTCTAAGGCCATTTACCTCATCCTCGCCCAGTATTTCATCTGTCTCAGTATTCCAGAGGATTTCAATCTTTGGGTTGTTCATCACACGTTTTTGCATGATTTGAGATGCACGCATCTCGTCCTTACGCACAAGCATGTAAACTTTACTACAAATATTGGAAAGGTAAGAAGCTTCTTCACATGCAGTATCCCCTGCTCCAACTATTGCAACTTCCTGACCTCTGAAGAAAAACCCATCGCAAACTGCACAGGCAGAAACCCCCTTGCCATTGAGTCGAGTTTCACTTTCTATTCCTAACCATTTAGCAGAGGCCCCTGTGGATATTAAAACAGTATCCGCATGAATAGTTACCTGCTCATCTATAATGACCGTATGAGGTTTGGTGGTGAAATCCACACTTGTGGCCAAGCCATATCTCACCTGAGTACCAAATCGTTCGGCTTGTTTTCTAAAGTCTTCCATCATCTCCGGTCCAGTGATACTATTTGGATACCCGGGATAATTTTCGACATCATTAGTAATGGTCAGTTGACCACCTGGCTGTGCACCGGTATACAATACAGGAGAAAGTCCTGCTCTTGAAGCATATATCGCTGCAGTATAACCTGCCGGTCCTGATCCAATGATCAAAACTTTTACTTTTTCAATTTCTGGTTTCATTAATAGTTAATATTAAATCGGGCAAATTTTACGAATTCTCTCCTAGTAACAAAGTTGCATATTGTTAAAATTCCCTAAGGATTTGACTTAAGTCATAGAATAAATTACTACAATGAACTGGTCAAAAGAGATGGTATAAAAAAAGGGGGCTATTAACCCCCTGTGTTTTGTGTGCTATCTTATCCGAGGTAAGGTTTCAGCGTCTTACTACGGGATGTATGTCTCAGACGGCGGATTGCCTTCTCTTTGATTTGTCTTACTCGCTCTCTGGTCAGATTGAATTTCTCTCCAATTTCTTCCAAAGTCATGGCATGCTCTCCGTTGAGACCAAAGTAAAGCGTGATTACATCAGCCTCTCTTTGTGTCAACGTGGAAAGTGCTCTTTGAACCTCCTTACGAAGGGAATCATTCATCAATCCGTCATCTGGCTTTTCATCACCATCATTTTCCAAAACGTCCAAAAGGCTATTTTCTTCACCTTGCACGAATGGTGCATCCATAGATACGTGACGACCAGAAATCTTCATGGTATCAACAACCTCGTTAGCAGTTACTTCTAGAACCTCTGCCAATTCTTCTGGAGATGGTTCACGCTCAAATTTCTGCTCAAGCTCGCTGAAAGTCTTGCTGATCTTATTCAATGAACCTACTCTGTTCAATGGAAGACGTACAATTCTTGACTGCTCTGCAAGTGCCTGAAGGATAGATTGTCTAATCCACCAAACGGCATAAGAAATGAATTTAAATCCACGAGTTTCATCAAATCGCTGCGCAGCTTTGATCAAACCAAGGTTTCCCTCATTGATCAAATCTCCCAAAGAAAGTCCTTGGTTTTGATACTGCTTGGCAACTGATACTACAAATCGAAGGTTGGCTTTGGTCAATTTTTCCAGTGCCAATTGGTCACCTTCTCTAATTCTCTTGGCCAGAACTACTTCTTCATCTGCTGTCAACAGGTCAACTTTTCCAATCTCTTGAAGATATTTATCCAGGGACTGACTTTCTCTGTTGGTAATCTGTTTGCTAATCTTTAGCTGCCTCATTCAGGAATATGATTTGTGAATTTTAATATATTAAGAGAATCAAATTAATCAATTGTTTCGATTAACCTTATGAATTAGATGCTGGTTTCTCAGGTTTTGGCAATAAAGCCTTTCTTGAAAGTTTAAATTTACCAGTCTTCTTATCGACATCGATTAATTTAACCTGTATTTCTTCTCCTGGCTCAAGCACACCGTCCATAGTTTCTACACGCTCATGCTTGATCTCCGAGATATGTAGTAAACCATCCTTACCCGGCATAAATTCCACAAAGGCGCCAAAAGGTTGAATATTTTTTACTTTTCCAGTATAAGTCTCTCCAATTTCAGGTTGCGCTACGATTGCTTTGATACGGGAAAGAGCAGCATTAAGTTTATCTTGATTTGCAGAGAAAATATTGATTTTACCCTGATTATCAACTTCTTCAATGACAATAGTAGCTCCAGTATCCTTCTGGATTTCCTGAATCACCTTACCACCTGGTCCAATCACCGCACCAATCAATTCCTTTGGAATCATCATGATGAAAGATCTTGGCGTATGAGGCTTCAATTCTGCCTTAGGAGCTGCAAGAGTCTTGGTGATTTCATCCAAAATATGAAGTCTACCTTCTTTTGCCTGAAGCAAAGCCTCTTTCAAAACTGAGTAATCCAATCCTTCTACTTTCAAGTCCATCTGACAAGCAGTGATCCCTTTAGAAGTTCCAGTTACCTTGAAATCCATATCACCTAGATGATCTTCGTCTCCCAAAATATCTGAAAGGATAGAATATTTACCAGTTTTCGCATCAGAGATCATCCCCATAGCGATACCAGTTACAGCAGATTTGATAGGTATACCTGCATCCATCAATGCCAATGAACCCGCACAAACGGTTGCCATAGAAGATGAACCGTTAGATTCTAAAATGTCAGAAACGATACGGATGGTATATGGATTCTCCTCAACAGGAGGAAGTACTTTTTTCAAAGCTCTCATGGCAAGGTTACCATGACCCACTTCTCTTCTTCCTGGACCTCTGTTAGGTTTTACTTCACCTGTAGAGAAGCCAGGGAAATTATAGTGAAGGTAAAATTTGTTGTATCCTGAGATAGTCGCACCATCTACCATCATCTCGTCCATCTTAGTGCCCAATGTACAAGTAGTCAATGATTGTGTTTCACCTCTGGTAAACACTGCAGATCCGTGAGCAGAAGGTAAATAATCAACGACCGACCAAATAGGTCTTACTTCGTCCAATTTTCTACCATCCAATCTTTTCTTCTCATTCAAAGTCAAGTTTCTAGCAGCTTCCTTATGGATCTTACTGAAATATGGACCAATAAGGCTTGCTTCGTATCCGTGATCTTCACCTAAGCTAGCTACGAACTCTTCCTTAATTTCTTTAATTAAAGCAGAACGCTCAGATTTATTAGCAATAAGTTTGCCTACAGAAGCATAAAGCTTGTCGTAAACTTCTGCTCTCATTTTATCGAAAAGAGCTGGATCAGACTTCTCGTGATTGTATTCTCTTTTTACTTCTTTACCTACAAGCTTTGTCAACTCGATTTGAGCCTGGCAATGTCTCTTGATTTCCTCATGAGCATATTGCATCGCTTCTAGCATTTCTTCTTCCTGAATCTCGTCAGCTTCACCTTCTACCATTAGGATAAAATCAAGTGATCCTGCAACTATAAATTCCAAAGAAGCTTTTTCCAACTCCAAAGGAGAAGGATTAATTTTCAATTTACCATCAATTTTAGCTACACGAACTTCAGAGATAGGACCATTGAAAGGTATATCAGAAACTGCTAAAGCAGCAGAAGCCGCAAGACCTGCTAGTGCATCTGGAAGCACATCCTCATCACCACTTATTAAGGTAATGGCGATCTGAGTATCTGCGTGATAATCATCTGGGAAAATTGGGCGAATAGCTCTATCTACAATACGGCTAATCAAAATCTCGTAATCGGAAAGTCTTCCTTCTCTCTTCAAAAAACCTCCTGGGATCTTTCCTGAGGAAGCAAACTTCTCTTGGTAATCAACTGACATTGGTAAAAAGTCCACCCCTTCTCCAGCTTCCTTCTTGGATACTACTGTAGCCAAAAGCATAGCCTTACCCATCTTCACTACTACTGATCCATCAGCTTGTTTAGCCAATGCACCGGTTTCTATTATAATTTCTCTGCCATCTTCAAGCGTGATGGTCTTGGTGATTAAATTCGGTAACATAAATAATTGTTAGTTTGCGTCGTAAGTGGTAAAAGTTTCGGTATAACCTTAAAAATAAAAAAGTAAGGTTCTCACTCAAGAGAACCTTACTAGATTGGTTATTTTCTGATTCCTAGCTCGGCGATGATTGATCTGTATCGCTCGATTTCTTTCTTGTGAAGATAATCCAATAGGCTTCTTCTCTTACCTACTAGCTTCAATAAACCAAGTCTTGAGGAGTGATCCTTCTTATTTGACTTCAAATGCTCAGTCAAATGCTTGATTCTGTGTGTAAAGAGGGCAATCTGAGACTCAGGAGATCCTGTGTCAGTAGCAGATTTTAACCGTCCATGATTCTTAAATAACTCTTCTTTAATCTCTGAGGATAAATACATGTTTAGCTAAATTTTGTAAAACAACCACAAAGGTAAGATATATTTTAAGAATATGAAAGCTTAATTCGCTTTTGAACGAAGAACTTTAATTCTGTTTTGAACACTTTTCCACATGCTCAAATAGAAGTCAGGTTCGAATAGCCTGGAGTCTTTTCTTGCTTGTCTTATAAAGAATAATCCGAAGGGAAGTAAACACAATATTGAAAACCAAGTCCCAAATAATGGATCAGTTAGCCCTTCTTTGGCCCACTTCTCCCCTGTTATGGTAAGCATATAGTAAACGATAAAGAAAATAATAGATACTAATACAGGCATGCCTAGTCCACCTTTTTTAATAATTGCGCCAAGTGGTGCCCCAATCAAAAACATTGCAAAGCAAGCAAAGGCTTGCGTGTATTTTTGATACCATGCTATTTGGAATCTCCTGTAGTCTCTCTTATAATTATCTATTTCAGTTTTGCGAATGGAAAAGTTGTTTTTCAGGCTTCTGGAATTATTCAATGCCATATTAACGGCACTTAACTTTATTCCTCGACCTTCCACTAAGGAATCGATCTCCTTTTTTTCCTTATCGGTAAGAGGAGCAGTTCTAGTTACTTTTACTGCTACTTTAGCTTCAGGCTTTACAGCTGAATCCAGTGCGGCAGGTTGATCTTTTACTTGCCTTTTCGTATTGGCCGTAATATTAGGGGAATCTTGAACAGATGTAGTCTTTACTTTAATTGATTGAATTGAAGTGATGGCTGAGTCTTTACCTGTGCGGCTTAGCAACCTAGCTTCTGGATTATCAGTCAAAACAGCACTTGTATCCTTCTTGGCATTGAACTTTAAATTCTCTAAGGAATCTTTTATAGCCTCTTCTTTTTCAAATTTTGCCTTCCTAACTGAATCGTCTAAAAACTTACGTTGGGCAATATCAACTGGAGGATCAAATTTTCTATCTCTCGTGAAGAAGGGGTAAATACTTTCAGTACTTTGATAATTTTGATAAAGCTTGTCATTCAATAAAGTACTAATAGAGTCAAGCCCAAGTTTTATTTGTGAAATATTTTTGATTGACCTATTCGTTGACCATGCATCTTCTGCTGTCCTATTAAGTTTAAAGGTATTATTCAGGTCAAATACAATTTCATTTGTATCGAAAGAAGTTCTATTAAATTCTACTGGTTTTTCCTTAATACCTCTTGTTTGCCTTTCTTCACTGTAATTAATTCCTTGAAACAAGGAAAGCTTCATGTAATTTTCATTGAAAAAGGGTTCCATCCTACCCGAGTCTGCAAGGGTCATATTTAAATTTCCTGAAGACCCACCTGCATGGCTGTAGATTATTATGTCTTTGAGCCCATATTCACCTACTTTTTCATTGACCTTAATACTATAACCAGGAATCCCTGCGTAGAACACTCCAGCTTTTATATCCAACGCCGGAGATTTCATCCGAATATCATAAAGCAAACTAAACGTCTTCAGATTTACCTTAGGAACCAGGTAATTGTTGGAAAGGTATGCAGCAAAGGAAAGAATAATCACAAACACACCAATTGGCCTTAATGCCCGCAATAGAGAGATCCCACTGCTTTTTATAGCCGTTAATTCAAAATGCTCTCCAAGATTGCCAAAAGTCATTAAACTGGAAAGTAGCACTGCAAGAGGCAATGCCATGGGGGAAATGCTAATCACAAAGTACCCAATCAATTCAGCATAGATCCAGAAGCTCAGTCCCTTACCAAAAATCTCATCGAAATATTTCAGCATGTTGACAGTCAACAGGATAAAATCCACGACAATAAAAGTCAATAAAAATGGGCCTAAAAAAGACCCAAGTATAAGTTTATCTAGTTTCTTCATTATTTAAACTGCTCACTAGGCAAATACGAAGCCTTGGAGTCGAAGTTCAAATTTGCTAAAATGAATTGAGATTACCCACCTATAATATCTTTCAATCTCCCAATTAATCCTTCCCAGATCGCAACTAGCTCATCGTCTTCATAGCTATCCGAGTAATCAATCACTTTTAAAAAGAGTGTTTGCGTAAGATCATTTTCTTCTAGCTTAAATTCTATATAAGCATGATCTGATTCATCAGGACTTTTTGGGTCGTAAAATTCAAATTTCACATGTGAGTTACTTCGCTGAGAAGCTAGGCGAGCGTAATGATCCTCGCCATCAAAATTGAAAATATAATTCTTATCCTCGTTTATTTTCACTTCATCGGCAAACCACTCCTCTAATCCACTTGCAGTACTCAAATAGTGGAAAACTATTTTTTTGGAGGCATTGATTTGATAATCAGCCACAAACTTGTTTTTAACCATGGTAATCGTTTTTACTCTATGTAAAAATTCATTTTTTTAAAGAACGTCAACTTGCATTTCACAATACAAGACCTCATATTTGCATTCCCATTCGAACGGGAGGTTATCTGGGTTGATAATAAACGATTGTCAACTAATTCATTTGACGGATGAAAGTGCTTTAATATAGGCATTAATTTCAAAAATCAATATCAAAAAATATTTCTACTAGGTTAGAAACTCATTGAAGTAATTGAAACAACATTAAACATATTAATGGCGAGGTAGCTCAGTTGGTTAGAGCGCAGGATTCATATCCGCCGCGGCGGACGGGAGTTCAAATCTCCCTCTGATTGAAATGTTGAGATAAATTATTAATGGCGAGGTAGCTCAGTTGGTTAGAGCGCAGGATTCATATCCGCCGCGGCGGACGGGAGTTCAAATCTCCCTCTGATTGAAATGTTGAGATAAATTATTAATGGCGAGGTAGCTCAGTTGGTTAGAGCGCAGGATTCATATCCGCCGCGGCGGACGGGAGTTCAAATCTCCCTCTGATTGAAATGTTGAGATAAATTATTAATGGCGAGGTAGCTCAGTTGGTTAGAGCGCAGGATTCATAACCCTGAGGTCGGGAGTTCAAATCTCCCTCTCGCTACATAAGGCTTTCGGAAACGGAAGCCTTTTTTTGTTTTACTATATTTGATATCTAATTAGAGCACAGGACTCATATCCGCCGCGGCGGACGGGAGTTCAAATCTCCCTCTCGCTACATAAGGCTTTCGGAAACGGAAGCCTTTTTTTATTTTTATTAATGGATGAATTTGTAGTCTATATTCTTTATTCAAAATCCGCTGGCAAAACCTACACTGGTATGACATCGGATTTGATTACAAGGTTTCACTTTCACAACTACAAGTCAACCAAAGGGTTTACCTTAAAATATCGCCCTTGGTATGTCATTCATGTTGAATTCTTTACTACCAAAAAGAAAGCTTTGATGCGAGAAAAAGAATTAAAAACAGGTAAAGGAAGAGACTGGATAAAACGTGAAATTCTAATAAATTATTACTAAGTACAGGTTTCATATCCGCTACATCACGGCGCACAGGCGCGGCGGTCGGGAGTTCAAGTCTCCCTCTCGCTACACAAGGCTTTCGGAAACGAAAGCCTTTTTTTGTTTGTATACTAGCTTCTCACTCTTAATTATTTACCAGCTAATTATTCTTTATTTTTAGAGGATGACATCGTCCGAAATAAAAAATCCACCTACTTCACTTTTTTCTAAACTGAAGTTTCTTGGGCCTGGATTTATACTTTCGGCTTCCATTGTCGGATCCGGTGAATTAATCGCAACAACGGTACTTGGTGCCAAAGGCGGGTTTATCACCTTTTGGGTCATTCTAGTTAGTTGTTTAATAAAAGTTGCGATCCAACTGGAATTTGGTAAGAATACCATCGTAACTGGTAATCCATTGATGACTTCTTTTTCCACATTATCTGGACCAAAAAACTGGGCAGTTTGGAGCACTTTCATATTGACACTTTTTAAAATAGTGCAGCTGGGCGGGATGATTGGAGGAGCAGCCATTGCCCTTAGTATGCTTTTACCAATGCTACCTCCTATCCTACTCGCTTTTATTTTGGGAGCTATTACAAGTCTTTTAATTTACAGGAATTACTATAGTATAGTAGAGCGAACAACCATGTTCATGGTTTTTGGATTCACTGTTTTTACCTTGGCTTCTGTTATCGCAGTAAATTATAGTCCTTATGCCTTTTCAATTGATGATGTCTTATCTGGATTAACATTTGAATTGCCTTCAAATCTGATTTTCGTCGCGATTGGAGCTTTCGGTATAACAGGTGTTGCCAGCGATGAGATAATCGCCTACACTTACTGGTGCCTAGAAAAAGGCTATGCCAAGTATACCGGCGAAAATGATGGAAGTGAGGAATGGAAAGTCAGGGCAAATGGATGGATTAAAGTCATGTATCTAGATGCCATCTTCGCAATGCTTATTTACACCCTCGTCACTGCAGCATTTTATCTTTTGGGCGCTTCTATTCTATATGGCAATGAGGCTATTCCAAGTGGCAATCAACTTATAGAAACCTTAGCTAGTATCTATACCCAAACCCTAGGCGGCAATGCAAGGCTTACATACATTACCGGAGCTTTCTTTGTGCTTTTTTCGAGTGTGTTTGCTACGCTTGCTTATTGGACACGATTGCTTCCAGATATCTTCGGAGAATTGGGTTGGATAGCTTATAAGAACCTGAAAACGAGAAAAAGATGGGTAGCTATATTAGCCTGGGTTCTACCGATCCTATGGGCTCTCGCCTTTGCATATGTAGAGTTACCTGCGTTTATGGTACTGTCTGGAGGAATAGTAGGTTCGGTACTTCTATTAGTAGTCGTCTATGCAGCCATTCAGTTTCGATTTAAAAACAGTGTTTTAAAATTGGACTCAGGATTTATTTCTATTCTCCTATTCTGGCTTAGCGTACTTTCCATAGGATTGGTATCTTTCTATGGAATTGTGAAGTTATTTTAGCTGAACAATTCCAATTGTAGGTTTTTTTCTTCTGTTTCACTATCTGAATATTCCAATTGCTGCACGAAGTAAAAGATGTCCCTTCCTAAATCCAGCGGCCTAAGAACTACTGGGTTTCCATTACCATCTAAGACTCCCTTTTGCAGATTGTATCCGAGTGCACTCTCCTTTTCATAGATATAAATCAGGTACTTAGAGTCTGCATAATACTCACAGAGCACATAGGAAAGCGAATTAACTACATTATATATCTGGATTTTTTTTATGCCACCCTTGTCTAAAACCTGTTTGGTTTCAAAATTCAGTTTTAAGAATGGTGTTAAAACCTTTTCCTTGAATTTATATAAGGTGTCATGAAGAATTATTTGACTACCAAAATCCGGCACATACACAAAATGGTCAAGCCCTACTGTGGAGAAGTAATTCTTGATTGGAAAGTCAGAAGCTGAGCGTGATTTAAGTTTCACTTCCCTAACTAGTATGGTATCAACCACATCCAAAGATTTATTGATTTCATAAAATGAAGCTCGGTTAAGAAACCCTTCCTCCTGTGGTATTGACAACTCTTGCCTCAGCACAAACAATTTATCTTCCAAAACGGAGAAAGCATTCACATTAAATGGAAGTGAATTTTCTAAGAATAATTCATCCTCCTTGGAATAAACGTACAGCTTCCTGGCCGATGCTACATAAAGAAGGTTTGATTCTTCGTCAATGGTCATTTGAGGAAAAAATTCATATTCTCCTGGCCCCTCTCCCCGTTTGCCTAATACCTTAACAAACTTCCCTACTTGATCAAATATCAAAATCCTCCTGGAAGCATCTGAAACATAAATTTTATCATTGAACAGTTTAATATCCAAAACACCTATCAAAAAAGAGCTATCATTGGTCTCTAGCTGAATGAGTTTTAAAGATTTTGTCAATTGTTCTAGTTGCAATTCCTGGTCTATCTTACTAGGAATCTCAACGATTGGTAAGCTAGTTTCTAGAATTTTAGAGCACCTAAAAAATCCGAATCCTACTACAAAACAGGCTGATAGTAAAAAGAAATTTGACTTATGCTTCATTTTCTTAACAGTTCAAATTGAGAATTTATATTACTTAAATCCTATCAACAAAGCTATAGCCAAAAACAAAAAAGCCTTCCCGAGGGAAGGCTTCCAATAAAATAAGACAGTGCAACCTTATTTTACTCTTTCAACTACAGCTTTGAATGCTTCTGGGTGATTCATGGCCAAATCTGCCAAAACCTTACGGTTAAGTTCGATTTCACCTTTCTTCAATAATCCCATCAATTGAGAATAGGATACGCCGTGCATTCTTGCACCTGCGTTGATACGTTGAATCCATAAAGCTCTGAATTCTCTTTTCTTCGCTTTACGGTCTCTGTACGCATACTGAAGACCTTTCTCATACTTGTTTTTGGCTACTGTCCATACGTTGCTACCTCTTCCGAAGTAACCTCTTGTGGCTTTTAGCACTTTTTTTCTTCTTGCTCTGGACGCTACCGCGTTTACCGATCTAGGCATAGTGTTTTGTTTTTTGACAGTTGGTGCCCCGAGTGATCGAGATCTTGATTACCAAAATGTCTGGTGAATAAATAAACCTTAATTAATTGATTTTTAAGCTACTGCAGAGAATCAGATTCTCAACATGTCTCTTACTCTACCCTCGTCAGACTCATGAACTAGACCAGTTTTAGTCAAGTTATGCTTTCTTTTAGTAGATTTTTTCGTCAGGATGTGGCTTTTGAAAGCGTGTTTCCTTTTGATTTTGCCGGTTCCCGTTAAAGCGAACCTCTTCTTTGCACTGGATTTGGTTTTTACCTTTGGCATTTTGCTGTATTTATTTAGTTGAAATTTATTTCTTTCCTGCCTTCGGAGCGATGAAGATGTTCATTCTTTTACCTTCCATTTTCGGAAGCTGCTCTACTGCACCGTATTCTGCAAGTGCCTGAGCAAATTTCAGAAGTAGCATCTCTCCTCTTTCTTTAAACACAATGCTACGACCCACGAAATGTACGTAAGCCTTTACTTTTGCGCCTTCTTTTAAGAAGTTGATGGCATGCTTCAATTTGAAATTGTAATCATGATCATCAGTATTCGGTCCGAATCTGATCTCCTTCAAAACAATCTTTGCTGCATTGGATTTGATCTCCTTCTGCTTCTTTTTCTGCTCGTACTTAAACTTTGCGTAGTCAAGAATTTTACAAACGGGAGGATCAACATTAGGAGAAATCTCTACCAGATCCAGGTCATTTTCCTGAGCGAGTTTGATGGCTTTATCTGTAGGAAGTAATGCATTTCCACCTTCTACAAAATCACCAACCACCCGTACTTCACGAGCTCTGATTTTCTGGTTTACTTTATAAGGTTCTTCTTGTCTACCTCTATAGGGTTGTCTGTTGTTTCTCAAGTTAGCTTTGATTGTTTTTATGAAATTGGATGCAAATATCGGAATTATTTCTAATTAAGAAAAACTGAATTAAATAATACAGTCAAATTACTTAGTTAATGATGCTGAAATAATACCCTGAAAATAATTTATAAACTCCTCCGCTGAGAAGTTACCTAGATCTCCTTCACCATGTTTTCGAACGGAAAGTTTTCGCTCTTCCTGCTCCTTTTCCCCTACTATTAGCATAAAAGGCACTTTTTTAACTTCAGAATCACGGATTTTCCTTCCGATCTTTTCATCTCTGTTGTCAATAGAACCTGATATTCCCACCTCTTCGAGGATTAACTTTATTTCTTCTGCATATTCTATATATTTCTCAGAAATAGGCAAAATATTGATCTGCTCAGGAGAAAGCCATAGTGGGAAGTTGCCTGCACAGTGCTCAATAAGCACGGCTACGAAACGCTCCAAAGAACCAAAAGGCGCTCTATGGATCATCACAGGCCTATGCTTCTGATTGTCCGAACCTATATATTCCAACTCGAACCGTTCTGGTAAGTTATAATCGACCTGGATAGTTCCCAACTGCCATTTTCTTCCTAAAGCATCTTTCACCATAAAGTCCAGCTTAGGTCCGTAGAATGCTGCCTCGCCCAGCTCAGTCACAGTAGTTAATCCTTTCTCTGCTGCCGCTTCGATAATTGCAGATTCTGCCTTATTCCAGTTTTCATCCCCACCTATATATTTGGAAGGATTTTCCGGATCTCTCAAAGAGATTTGAGCAGTGTAATCTTCAAAACCCAAAGCTTTGAAAACATACAATACCAAGTCAATTACTTTGACAAACTCCTCTTTCACCTGATCTGGACGGCAGAAAATATGTGCATCATCCTGAGTAAATCCTCGAACACGGGTCAAACCGTGCAATTCTCCACTTTGCTCATATCGATACACAGTACCAAATTCCGCATAGCGAATCGGCAATTCTTTATAAGAATGCGGCTTATGCTTATAGATCTCACAGTGATGCGGACAATTCATCGGTTTCAGCAAAAACTCCTCTCCTTCATGTGGAGTCGCTATTGGCTGAAAAGAATCCTTACCATATTTCTCGTAGTGACCGGAAGTCTCATATAATACCTTATGGCCAATATGTGGAGTGATCACCTGCTGGTAACCTGCTTTATCCTGCGCTTTTTTCAGGAAATTAACCAAACGCTCTCTTAGCAAGGTTCCTTTTGGCAACCAAAGTGGAAGGCCTGCTCCTACTTTCTCCGAGAATGTGAATAGCTCAAGCTCACGTCCTAGTTTCCTGTGATCGCGTTTTTTAGCTTCTTCCAGCAAGGTCAAATAGTCAGACAGCTCTTTTGCTTTCGGGAAAGTCACCCCGTAAATACGAGTAAGCATTTTGCGGTTCTCATCCCCTCTCCAATATGCGCCGGCGATATTTGTCAACTTCACAGCTTTTACAAAACCAGTATTTGGAATATGCGGTCCTCTACAGAGATCCACGAAGTTTCCTTGCTGGTAGAACGTAATTGAACCATCTTCAAGTCCTTCCAAAAGGTCTAATTTGTACTCGTCACCTTTCTTCTGGAAATAATCGACTGCATCTTTCTTGGAGATGTCAGTACGGATATACTCATTCTTTTCACGGGCCAGCTCGATCATTTTCTTCTCAATAGCTTCCAATTCTGAACCATCTAAGGTCTTATCACCGAAATCTACATCATAGTAGAATCCTGTTTCGATCGGAGGGCCAATACCGAATTTGATACCTGGATGAAGTGCTTCCAATGCTTCTGCGAGCAAGTGCGCGGATGAGTGCCAAAAAGTATTTTTGCCTTCTCCGTCATTCCATGTTAATAATTGAATGGAAGAATCCTCGTTGATAGCTCGGGTAGCATCCCAAACTTGTCCGTTTACTTTTGCGGCTAGAACGTTTCTCGCTAAACCCTCGCTGATACTTGCAGCAATCTGTAGTCCGGAAGTTCCTTTTTCATACTCCTTCACAGTGCCATCTGGAAGAGTAATTTTAATAAGTTGTGACATGTGTAAAATTAGTTCTGCCCATACAAAAGGGCATAAAGATTAAGCTACAAATATGCACAAGACGAAGGCAAACGAAAAATATATGGGAAGGGAATATGGAAATGAGTGGATATTTTTTAATTATCTCTAATCATGAATGTACCTGCATTTTCTTTACTTACTTTGGTTGGACGACCTATGACGGGCTGACCGGAGTAGCCTCAATGCTAGTGTTAAACTTAAAATAAGTAGCTTTTTTGTCTTTTACTGATCCGAATTGCAGAAACACCCACTTGCTGCTGGATAAAGGCACCTTATTTTTTTACCGTATAGACAATTAGAACAGGATTTTCTGAGTCTTTGGCTGCAAAAGCCACTTGAGCAAAGTTCTTCCCCTTCCCTTTCACATACTCTTCAAAGCCCTCCTGGCCGAGTTCTGCTTTCTTTTTCTGCAATTCTTTGAAAAGAGTTTTTCCGCGAAGATAAAAACCAATTTTATCCTTGCGAAAGTGATGCGAGAATGAAAAAGGATCAAAGCTTTTATCAATATCGTTTTTTAATCGTCCGTCTATAATATGGGGCATTTGGTTTTTTCTATCAAAAAAGACATTGTAACTATCAGTTTCATACTTGAAGCTTGAATAAAGTTGGGTGTCAGATATATGCCAGGAAAATGGTATGAAGTATAATTTTGATTTATTATTGATAAAGTTCATTAGATCTGGTGGACTTAAATCTTGACTTTTTTTCTTTAACTCATCAATCTGTTGTGCATACTTTTCGAAATCAAATATAAATTTTGGAGTGGCCTTTCCTGATTTAAGCAACATTATCGTATCATTAAATGGTCTACCAACGTAGACTTCATCATTTTTCATAAAAGAACTTCTGCTTGGGTAATCCCCGTAATACCCTTCTACATCGTAAGGAAAAAATTTCAATGTATCCTTGAAATCCTCATTAACACTTTCGACAAAATAATTGCCTAGCTCCCTTACATTTTTAAAAAAATAATAGCGCTTTTCCTCTTCTAAAAAAATTCCAGAACCTACATGTTTAGCTAATTTTTCCTCTCTGAGAAATTCGCCATCTATGCTGAACCACATCAACTTGGGCGGATAAATTCCCAATAATAAAACTTCATTATTTACAATAATAGCATCATCAAAATCAAGGTATTTCTCAGGTCCTTCTCCGTAAGCTCTGATTTTTGAAAAATACTCCCCTTTCCTATCAAATATTTTTATGCATTTGCAACCAAAAATATCCAGAGTAAAGATCTTGTCATCATAGAAGAAGACCTTATTCAAACCTCCTAATTGAGCATCTTCAGAATCATCTTTGAGCCAGATGTATTCTATCTCAGGCTCAAAGAATTCGGAGAGTTTTCCTTCTCTGGCTTCAGAAAGGTCAACTTTTATGATTTCTAAGCCATCACTGGATTGATCCGAATTAGTTTCAACACTGGTAGAACAGGATATAAAAACGCTCGAGTAGACAAGCAGTAAAAAAAGACACAGATTTTTCATCTACCCAATCTAATGAATAGAATCCAATAACTAAAGAATAATTTGTCCGGAGATTTTTACTGCAAATGGCTTAGCTCCAGGATTATCCAAATAGGTAATTCTATGGAAAAAGTCTATTCTGAAAAATTTGAAAATATTCTCAATCCCATAGCCCAATTCCACATAAGGTTTAGTCGGATCCAGTCTTCCAAATGTTTCTAAAGGATTGCCAGCAGGATCTACCGTAGGAGCATTTGCTATATTTTTATTATTGACTGATCCATACAGGATATTTGCATTTCCTACGGCTCGCCATTTTAGCTTTTTGAGTAAGGGTATTTTATTCAATAAAAAACCTTCGAAATAATGTCTGTAACGCAAGCTCGCATATTGATCCGAAGCAAATTCATTGAAATTCATCGTGTTGAAAGCTGCGGAGGTGTAGAACAACGTCTCGTTGCCCAAGTGATTTTTCAAGATCGGATAGGGCACTTCCCCAAATACTTTTCCCGCATCAAATTCATAGCGGGAAACTCCAAACATGCCCATATTCAATCGCTGATACACATAGAAATTCAGTTTGGAATATGTAATATCCCCACCGAGCCAGTCCATGCCTTTAGCATAGCTCAATTCAAAAATCGGCCATCTCAAAGGCCCTAACGAGGTTCGCTCGTTGTCGTTGATCAGGATAGTTTCGTCCCTTCCATAGCGCAGGCCAACCTTAGCCTCAGCAGTTTCAAACTGGGATTTATACTCCCCTGTTCCTTTTTCCAGGTAATAAAAATCATACAAGGGCTCAAACTCCATAAAGCTCAAATCTGAATAAAGCAAAAACCCCTTGAAAAACTCCCGCTGAAAATTAACCTGATGTTTAGTAGTGAAGTAGGGTCGTCTTAGTGTACCGAACCTGCTGGCCGCCAGAAATATGCTATTCCCCTGCAAGCTGGAAATTTCCAAACCTACTTGATCAATTTCCTTCTGCGTCGATAGGGAAATGGAAGTCCAGTGCTGCCTGTCTAATATGCGGGTTACTTTTGCAGAATACTTAAGCTTAGCGTCCTTGAAACCATAAGCTCCATACCCATATAACACCCACTTATCGCTGAATTTTAGATTGGTACGGAACCCCATTCCTAGCCTCACTCCTTCTATATCATTGTAGTTGAAAAAGCCTGGCCAGGGGCCGATATCTACTTTTTTGAAAGGCAAATACCCCGTTCCAAAAAACTTAAGTCCCTCAGAATAGAAGCGTACAATCGGGATTCTCTTTAAGGTATCCACCATTTGTAGCACTGCTAATTCTTGCTCTGACAAAACATCCTGACGATTTTCCTTCCAAAATTCCTCACTTGCCTCATCAAAGTCAGGTAATAAAGTGACAGATTGATTGAAAAAAGATGTTGGCTGAGGTTCGCCGATTTTTATGCTATCTGCCGAAGTGTAGAATTTTGCAAGAAGGCCAGCCGTTTTAGGTGTGATCTGACCTATTTTTATCTGAACTCGCGTTTTGGCAGGAATCAAAGGGCCAGCGGAAGTAGGTTGCAATTCCTGTTGAATTTTGATTCGCTCAATGAAATTCAGATTGGCTTCCTTCGGTATAGTCAAATCCACTTGTTTCAAGGCATAGGTTTCCTTATTGATCCAGATCGTGCCAGAAAACGCCAGATCCTGCTCTCTCAGCGGATAAACTTTCAGCATATAGCAAGAATCGCTACCAACCAAAACTGAATCCATCAAATCATAATCATAAAACTGCTTCCAGCCATCCGCTATTGGCGAAACAAATTCTTTCCCAACGATACTGAGCCAATTTTTATAAAAGTTGTATTCCTGAAAAGCAGATCCTGTGATCTGCGAGGTGGTAGATCCATCTGTGATCCCTACTCCGGTCACTTTAGATTTTTCCACAACCTCCTTTCTCAGTTCGGGATTATTCCTGAAATAGAATTTGGAGAGTGTTTCTGAGAAGAATACAGGCAAGATTTTCTCCCCTTCATCATTCGTCAGCTGCTTAATAGAGTCCAGAACGGCGGTGACTTTCTGCACTGTTTTACGCTGAGTAAACTCCTCAGACACATGATCAATATCGATTTCTATCTTGGTATAATTCTTTGTTTGATAGGCAGATAACTCGCGTTTGTCAAAGTCCTTTTTCCGATCCACAGCTTTACGTATCACATCAAAAGCAGGGTTTTCTCCAGCTTCAAAAACAAAAGCCTCTAGCTCAAAATCTGAAGGTTTAAGCTGAAAATTGACTGTTTGTTCAGGAAGTTGCTCCAAGGATTTAATACCAGAGATATATCCAAGATAGCTTACCGTAATGCTATCTGTTAGAGATCTTGCTGATAAGCTATAATTGCCTTCAAAATCAGTGGAAATACCCACCGTAGTCCCTTTCAATAAAACAGATGCAAAAGGAATAGGGTCTCCGGTAGTCGCATCAGTTACTTTCCCTTTTACCACAAATTGGCCAAAGGACTGTGCATAAACGAAAAAGAAGAGAAGGAGAAAGAAATTACGAAGCATGAAATTTTTACTGATCTGAAAACAAATCCCTGCAAAATAAATTCATTAACCGGGCAAATTGCTACCTAAGTGGTTAAAAAATATAAAGCTTCCCGAGATCAGGTTAATCTCAGAACTGGAAAAATGAAAATTCCGCTAGTATATTTGAGTTTGTAAACTGAGAAATATGATATACGATATTGCGGTAATTGGTGGTGGAATTGTTGGTTTAGCGACTGCTCTTAAAGTTCAAAAAGCCCGACCTGATTTGAAAATAGTCATTTTGGATAAGGAGAATCAATTAGCAAAACATCAAACAGGTAATAACAGTGGCGTGATTCACTCTGGCCTCTACTATAAGCCAGGGTCTCTAAAAGCTACGAATTGCATTGGCGGATATCATGAACTGATTCAATTCTGTGAAGAAGAAAAAATTCCTTTTGAGATTACGGGGAAAGTGGTAGTTGCTACCCGGGAAGAGCAAAAACCCCTATTGAATAACTTATACGAGAGAGGGATTCAAAATGGCTTAGAAGGCACCAGGTATATTACCATGGAGGAGCTCAAAGAATACGAGCCGCACTGTGCAGGTATAGCAGCCCTTCATGTTCCTCAGACCGGAATAGTGGATTATTTCAATGTAGCCTTGGCTTATGGAAGAAAAATTGTTCAAAATGGAGGTGAGATTTATTTAAATCATAAAGTACTGGATATTAAGCAACAGGATGGATTTAATTACATTGAAACTTCTAAGAAAACCATTCAAAGCAAACTAGTGGTTAATTGCGCAGGACTGTACTCTGATAAAGTCGCACAGATGAATGCCGACGAAGAAATAGACGTTAAAATAATTCCTTTTAGAGGAGAATACTTCAAGCTAAAAAAAGAAAGAGAATTCTTAGTAAAGAATCTGATTTACCCTGTACCTGATCCTAATTTTCCATTCTTGGGAGTCCATTTCACTCGAATGATGAAAGGTGGTGTGGAAGCTGGACCGAACGCTGTTTTAGCTTTTCGCAGGGAAGGATATAAAAAATCCCAGATTAACTTAAGAGAACTAGCAGAATCGCTGGCTTGGCCAGGATTTCAAAAGGTAGCTGCGAAATATTGGCAAACAGGTTTCGGTGAAATGTATAGATCTTTTTCCAAAGCAGCTTTCACTAAAGCGCTTCAAGAATTGATACCCGAAATCCAAGAATCTGACTTAGTCGAGGGTGGTGCAGGCGTGAGAGCTCAGGCATGTGACCGTACCGGAGGATTGTTAGACGACTTCTCGATCAGAGAATCCGCACACGCCATTAATGTATTAAATGCACCATCTCCTGCTGCTACAAGTTCCCTTGCAATTGGAGGAACAGTGGCTGAATTGGCGTTGAAAAGATTTACTTAACCTTTGAGGAAATCCCGAAGTCTAGTGACATTCGCGATGAAACCTCAAAGGTTAATCTACACCTGCGTATTTACAGAATCAGGCAGATATCTATTTGCCAGCTTGATCATTTCATCACCTTTTACTAGATCACTGGCACTAAGTTGGGAGGTATGAGTGTGCCCGGATGCCCCTAGAAGTTCCTGCACGGCGTGAACTGTATTTTTGTGGAAATTATACACTCGCTCAGATTTATCCGTTATCACCAGACCTTTTACTAAGCTTGCCCTTTGCGTAGCCACACCAGTTGGACATTCATTGGTGTTACATCGAAGTGCTTGAATACACCCTACACTAAACATAAAGCCTCTGGCAGAATTACACAAATCAGCTCCAAAG
Source organism: Algoriphagus winogradskyi (assembly GCF_900182815.1). GTDB lineage: Bacteria > Bacteroidota > Bacteroidia > Cytophagales > Cyclobacteriaceae > Algoriphagus > Algoriphagus winogradskyi. The sequence continues at coordinate 380,952 of NZ_FXUA01000004.1, forward strand.
GCAATGTTTTTTAAGATAGCAAAAGCTGAAATAGCTTTACCGGAAGCAATAATTTTGATATGATCCCTGATCTGAAATTTCTCCAAAGTCATCCGGACAAAAATAAGTGCCGGCTCTAACGGTAAACCCACACTATCTGAGAATTCCAAAGGAGCAGCCCCAGTACCTCCCTCTGCCCCATCCACCGTGATGAAGTCTGGATAGATGTTCTTAGCGACCATTTCCTTGCATATAGCAGTAAATTCTTCTGTTCTGCCTATGCAAAGTTTGAAGCCAACTGGTTTCCCTCCTGACAATTCCCTCACTTTAGCTATAAACTCTATCAACTCGACTGCATTAGTGAATGCACTATGCGAAGGCGGAGAAAGAATAGTAGTTCCGGCTATCACACCGCGTATTTCGGCTATTTCTTTTGTGTTTTTTATTCCCGGCAATACACCGCCATGGCCAGGTTTGGCTCCCTGTGAGATCTTAATTTCTATCATTTTGACTTCCGGCCAATTTGCCTTTTCTGCAAATAGTTCCTCGCTAAAATTCCCCTGCTCATCCCGGCATCCGAAGTAGCCAGTGCCAATTTGCCAAACCAAATCTGCCCCTTGACGGTGATAAGAAGAAATTCCTCCTTCACCTGTATTATGATAAAATCCGCCTTTTTTTGCACCTAAATTCAATGCTGTGATGGCATTTGAACTCAAGGATCCAAAGCTCATTGCTGAAATATTGAAGATAGATGCTGAATACGGCTGTTTACAACTACCATTTCCAATCATCACTCGAGCATCTTCGTCGTTGGTGTGCACGGCGTAAATTGAGTGCCTCAAGGCCATGTAATCCTCTCCATTTATGTCTCGTTGCGTACCGAACGGGTGAGTGTCGTTTACATTTTTAGCTCTTCTATAAACCAGGGAGCGTAGGTTTCGACTGAAAGGTCTACCATCTGTATTTGTTTCTATAAAATACTGCTGAATTTCAGGACTTATTTTTTCCAATAAATACCTGAAATGCCCTATTACAGGGAAATTCCGAAGTATAGCATGCGACTTTTGATTGATATCATAAATACCTATACACAGAAGAATGACAAGTATACCCAGGATAAAATACCCGAACTTGAACTGAACAAATTGGAAATACCACATTAGAAAAAATGTAAGCATGACCATAAGTGTCAAGCTACCGAAAAACATCTTTCTCATATCAAATTCTTTTGATGATTTAGCGCACAATATAGCAAAAGACTTAGGGCTAAGCCGGATTCAGAAGGAATTCTTGAACTCTCAGTTCTGCCCAGGTAAATTCCTGCCCGCTCACCATAAAACCTGTATGACCTCCCCTTTTTGGCATTTCCAATGTAAGTACTTCCTTCTTTTCTGCAAGTGCTTTTGGGTAACATTCGGGTCCCAATAATGGATCGTTAATGGCATTCACTATGAGCGTAGGAATTTGTATAAAAGGCATCCAGTTATCTGCGCTAACCGATTTATAAAAGTCTACTGAATCCTTGAATCCATGTAATTTAGCTGTGAATAGGGTATCAAAAGCATCAAAATCTCTAACTCTGTCAAGTAATTCAAGATCTATCAATTCCGGATATTGAGTTGCTTTTGCTTTTATTTTAAGTTTTAGCTTTCCTAGAAATCTATTTTTGTAAAATGCGTTTCTTCTCAACTTCAAGGTGTTGGCACTGGAAAGCAAATTACAAGGTGTAGAATATACTGCTGCTCTCTTTATTTCCTTAGGAAGGTCCTTTCCTTTTTCGCCAAGATATTTTAGCGTCTGTGCTCCTCCCATACTTATTCCAGTTAGAAAGATCTCATCATAAGTATGGGTTTTCAACACATGGGCTATGGTAGTGTCCAGGTCATAACTGGCACCATGATGGTAAAGAATTGGTCCTAAATTGATCTCTCCACCACATGAACGATTATTCCATACTAGTACATCTACATGACAGGAATTGAATAGTTTGACCATCCCCCTCACATAATGTCGTTCAGAATCTCCCTCTAGTCCATGAGAAATAATCAGCAATTTTGAACTACCAACTTTTGCCCAATCCAAATTCAAAAAATCACCATCAGGCGTATCTATCTTCTCCCTTGTATAGTTTACGTCTACTATTTTTCTAAAAAGACTGGGAATAATAGTTTCCAGGTGTCCGTTGAACAGGTATATCGGTGGGCCGCTGTAAGTTGATTTGATAATAGGCATGAAACCCAAAAATAAGATGCTTTATAAGATAGTAGGCATTTGTCTTTTCTACCGGCCGGAAAGGTGGCAAAAGCAAAGTTAGATTTATTAAAATAAGTATTGAAGCCACTTCAGCCTGTCCCGCCACTGCGGGTAATCACCAAAGATATTTCAGGTCCTCCTAGTTCAATGTGTAGATTAAGTCAATTCAAAGACTCGCTTAATTGCTATTTCTAGTTTGCTTTGCAAATTCTCGTAGTGAATTGCAAATTCAGGGCATTCAAAACCTTGATTTTCAATTATTTCCTTACCATTCTGAAGTTCTTCTGTAATATGAAATAATTCAAACATAGCTAAGGTAGGCTTCAATTTGTGTCTGATTTGCTGAAGTTTAACCTCATTTTTTTCGATTGAACCTTCAGCATACACCTCCTTAAGTTCCAAAAGGCCTTTATGGATAGCAAAAGTCAATTCTTTTTTGAACTCTGAGTCTCCATCTGTCATCTCACTGATTAGCTGCTCGAGTTCGGGATATATCTGTTCCATATGCATTATTTGGATGAAGCAGTGCCAGCAAGAAACCCCGTGGACCAAGCTGCTTGAAAATTAAAGCCACCAGTAATTCCATCGATATTCAGGACTTCCCCGGCAAAGTAAAGGTTTGGGTGATATTTACTTTCCAAGGTCTCCGGGTTCACTTCGTTTAGGGCAATTCCCCCGGCAGTTACAAATTCTTCTTTAAAGGTAGTTTTACCTTCGACTTTCAAAGTATAGCAAAATAAATTCTGTACCAACTTATTGATTTGCTTTTTCGATAATGAGCCATATAATTGTCCATTTTCTATGCCTGCAAGCTTCGTAAAATGCTCCCAAAGTCTTCCAGGAATATCAAAAAGTGAGTTACTCTCTACCTTTCGATTAGGATGAGCCAGCATATAGCTTTTGATTTGCGTACTATACTGCTCCTCACCCAACTCTCCATTCCAATTAATCAAAGCCGTTGCGTTATAGTTTTGATCTTTCAGCAATTGAGCTCCAAAAGCAGATAATTTCAAAACCGCAGGTCCACTCACACCCCAATGGGTGACAAGAACAGGCCCACGGTAATTCAGTTTGGTGCCTTCGATTTTGACTATTCCATCTGCAACCGACAACCCCATTAGCTCCCTGATAGGCTCCTTTGGAGTGTTAAAAGTAAAAAGTGAAGGAATAGGATCTAAAATACTGTGATTAAGCTTATTGAGAAAGGAATAACTAGCTACTTTGGGATGTCCACCCGTAGCTATAATTACCTTGTCAAATACAAATGAACCACTTTCTGTCTCAAGTTTATAGTGATTATCAATGGGGTTGACTGACAAGACACCGCAGGATCGCAGGATGGTAATTTTAAGCTTTTGAGCTTCTTTGAGAAGGGCATCTATCACAGATTGAGAAGAATCTGAAATGGGAAACATACGCCCGTCCCCTTCAATTTTCAAAGAAACTCCTTTACTTTCAAACCAATCGATTGTGTCTTCTGACTTAAATTTTGAAAATACCTTTTTTAAAAATTTCTCTCCTCTAGGATAATTCTTAACCAATTTAGAGATCTCCATTGGCCGGTGAGTGACGTTGCACCTTCCACCACCTGATACTTTTACCTTAGACAAAAGCTTGGGAGACTTTTCGAAAATTGTAATATCCCGATCTGCACCACTTGCATGGATAGCTGCAAAAAAACCTGCGGCTCCCCCACCAATTACTCCTATTTTCAAAATATATAAACTATTGAAATACAAATTCTTATCACGACTACCTTTTTCTAGAGAATGAACCTAAAATTCCCCTTGTTAATTCTCTGAAAATTGTTCTTCCCAACTGTCTTACCATGGTGTTTTTGCTCAATTCCTCAAATAAAGAGGCTTCTTCTACCGTTCTTTTAGTAGTCCTAGTAGAGGGTTTTGGCCCAGGTAATTCAGCTTTCTTTTGAGCTTCCTCCAACTCGTTCATTTTCTTCTCTAATAACTCAAAAGCACTTTCCCGGTCAATATCCTGATTGTACTTATAAATCAATCCGGAATTTTCCACCACTGCATCTATTTCTTCTTCATTCAGAATATCCATCCTCGTAATCGGAGCTCTAACTAGCGTATGGGCAAGCGGAGTTGGAATACCTTTTTCATTCAATGCCGTAATCAATGCCTCCCCAATTCCCATAGCGGTCAAGACTTCTGAAGTCTCGTAATAAGGAGAATCAGGGTAATTTTCGGCTGTTTTAGTAATCGCCTTTCGATCTTTCGCAGTGAAAGCTCTTAAGGCATGTTGGACTTTTAAGCCCAATTGACCCAGAATACTGTCTGGGACATCGGTGGGAGTTTGAGTACAGAAATACACTCCTACACCTTTTGACCTGATCAGTTTGACAATTGCTTCTATTTTCTCCAGAAGGTCATTGGAAGCATTGGAAAACACTAAATGAGCCTCGTCTATAAACAAACAAAGCTTAGGCTGATCAGCGTCTCCTTGCTCTGGAAAAGTCTCATAGATCTCAGATAGCAAACTTAGCATAAAGGTCGAAAAGAGCTTTGGTCTACTTTGAATATCAGTCAATCTGATCACCGAGATCACTCCTTTTCCATCCTTCTTCCTCAAAAAGTCCTCAACTTCGAATGATTTTTCGCCAAAGAAACGTTCTGCACCTTGCTGCTCCAACTCAATGATTTTACGCATTATCGTGTTCACAGAAGCTGAAGAAACCTGGCCGTATTCTTTTTGAATAGCTTCTTTGCCCTCATTGGTGATAAATTGAAGAACCCGCTTCAAATCTTTTAGATCTAGCAGCGGCAAATGATTAACATCACAATACCTGAAAATAAGGGAGATTACACCTTGCTGAGTGTCGTTAAGCTCAAGAATTTGAGCGATCAAAACAGGACCAAATTCAGAAACTGTTGCTTTCAATCGAACACCCTTCTCATCTGAAATAGACATTAACTCAATCGGCAAACCCATAGGTTCATAATCCACACCTATCACCTCAGACCTATTTTTAATGAAATCATTAGCAGTCCCAGGCTGAGCTAGGCCGGATAGATCGCCTTTCAAATCCATCAAAACAGATGGGACGCCTTTTAATGCCAACTGCTCTGCGATTACCTGCAAGGTTTTCGTCTTACCTGTGCCTGTAGCACCTGCGATTAGACCATGCCTATTCATAGTCTTCAAGGCAACCTTTATTTGTGCCCCATTAACTGGGACGCCGTCTAAAACTCCGGTACCAAGGATTATTGAGTCCTTCTTGTATTTTTGACCTTCGGCCAAATGGGTGATGAATTCTTCTGTTTTACTCATGCGCATTGTGATTAAAAATCCAAACTACAAAAAAAACCTTGATGCCATAGGCAAAAAGGTTTTTCATAAAAATGGTATTCAAATAGTATGATTATCCGCAAAGATGCCAGTCACCTTAGATTCTTTGCATAGCTGCTCGGATGACCGATGACCGAAAACTCCCGCACTGGCGGGAAAGGCTGAAGCGGCTCAGCTCTTAAGGTTGACATAAGCTTTTTTGCTTTTGACTCCATGCTGGCACAAAAGCGGATATACTTAATAAATATTATTAATGAGTAACCATTGGCTCAAGTGCTTTTGCTTGCTCAATAAAGTCTGCAACTTTAGAGGCAGCAGGAACAGCCCGGGTCAATCCCTTTTCTTCTTGAGTTTTAACTAAAGCAGCATGAAGATTCTCGGCATTTCTTGTTCTTAGCTCTTTTACAGTATCTACACCAGCAGCTTTCAGCAGCTCAGCGAATTGACTCGCAACACCATTGATTCTAAAAAGATCGGCCATATTTACCCAAACTAGAATCTTGCTCTCATCAAGACCTGAAGCCTCGGCAATTGCTTTTCTTCCTGATTTAGAGGCACCTTTTTCTAGCAAACCTTCTACAGTAGACACTCCAGCTGCAGCAAGTTTCTCTTTCATTACAGGTCCTATACTTTCGATCATTGTTATCGGTTTTCCCATTTCCTTGATTTTTAGGGTTAAAGTTTATGACTGAAAATTCTAAAGTTGAGTTCATCGTATTAGAATTTCAACCATACAAAGAATTTGATCCTAAAATAAAGACAAATTTTAACTTCTAAAATCCATTTTGCAGATTATGGAGAAATTTCCCCTTTTGGAAACATTAACTTTACCTTGAAGAAACTTCTACCTTTATTGCTTCTTTAGAAAAACAATATCCCTGTGAGCTTTAAATTTCACCTCCCACTACTTCTTCTTGGTTTCATCTTTAGCCTGACTTACAGTCAGCCTTTATTAGGGCAAATAGGACCTAATCTGGGACAAACTGATCATTGGATGAAAAGCGCAAAGGCTGCGATTGAAAGAAGTGATTATGAAACTGCTAATTCAATATTTAGAAATCTAATAGATTCGGGTCAGCCCCTTCCTGAAGAAATGCCCTATCTATTTGCCGAAACGCTTTTTCAGTTAAAGCAATATGACAACTCAGCCAACTTTCTAAATAAGTATCTGGAGTTGACCGGATTTACTGGTGACTATTATAAAGGAGCCCAGGAACTACAGCAGCGATTGGATGGCCCATTAAAGGAAATAAAGGAATGCCAGCTGTGTGACCGAAGAGGCTATCGCTATAAGACTTGTTTCACTTGCGAAGGTAAGCGGCAAATCGAACAGGATTGTAATTATTGTAAAGCTAAAGGGGTAGTAGGATGCAGCAGATGCAATGGCTCAGGGATGATCACCAAAGTGAATATCTTTAAAATTGTGGAGTATTTCGAGTGCGAAAGATGTGCAGGAAAAGGTAGGCTTACCTGCCCAGTCTGCGAGGGAAGTCTGAAGGAAGTTAGCTCTTGCAGAACCTGTAGTGGAAGTGGAAAGTTAAGCTCAGAAGAGCTTTGTGATCATGTGGCTGAAGAAGCTCACGAGCATAAATAGTAAATACTATGGACTAGTTGATGGTTATCATCAGCTGTATTCAGTGATCAATTGGCAGCTGCATTTCTGAAAATTAGAAGATCACTACATATCCAGCTTATAGAAAAGAAGAATTAATCTAAGCCCTGACCCCTGAGATTTACTCAGTGTCCTCATCGCATAGAAAAATCACATAAAAAAACCGGCCTAAGCCGGTTTTTCTATTTTTGTATGTATATCCGCCTTTCTACCAATATGGTGATTGGCATCATTACGGAGAATAATAATTACTTACAATACTTTGCGTAAGCTTCTTCAGCGCCAGGATATTCTAAGGCTCTGGCGAGTTGAAAGTCTTCACAGGAAGCCCCTACTTTTTTCATCGCGATTTTGAGTAACCCTCTGTTATAATATGCCTGACCAAAATCCTTATCCACTGCAATAGCATTTCCATAAGCTTTCAAGGCTTCATCAGGTTTACCTAACTGGTGTAGCGCTCTGGCTTTCATAAATGAGGCCATTGCTGGTGCACCTGGTATTTCAGCCGCTTGATCGGAATAGAGTAAAGCATTTGTGTAATTTTTCTGATTGTAGTGCACATTTGCTAGGCTTAGAAGAACCTGGAAATTATTAGGTTCTACCTCTAATGCCTTCTCGAAATCAGCTTTAGCCTCCTCAAAATTTCCCTGCTCCTCATTCGCTCTACCTCTATTGTATAGCATGCGAACATCGTTCGGTTTGAATTTTAAATCTTCAGTATATTCATTTGCTGCTTTTGCATATTCACCTTTATTAAAATACACATCACCAGAACTTGTCTTCTTTTCCGAACAAGACCAAAGAGAAACTGAAATAAAAAGAGCTATAATCGCTCGCGTACTCGTTTTCATTATAATTGCTTTATACTGCTACACTATTATCTCGTAGCGCATCATTAAGTGATGTTTTTAGATCAGTGGAGGCTTTTCTTTGGCCAATGATCAAAGCGCAAGGAACTTGGAAAGTTCCTGCATTGAAGTTTTTAGAGATTGAGCCTGGAATCACGACAGAACGCTCAGGAACATATCCCTTGTATTCTACAGGCTCAGCCCCGGTCACATCAATGATCTTTGAACTTGCTGTCAAAGTTACTCCGGCACCGATAACAGCCTCCTTACCGATTCTAACACCTTCTACGATAATAGCTCTGGAACCAATAAATGCTCCATCTTCGATAATTACAGGTGCTGCTTGAATAGGTTCCAAAACCCCTCCAATACCTACTCCACCACTTAAATGAACATTTTTGCCGATCTGCGCACAAGATCCTACTGTAGCCCAAGTGTCAACCATCGTGCCACCCTCAACATATGCTCCGATATTAACATAACTTGGCATCATCACTACTCCTGAAGCTAAAAATGCTCCATAACGGGCCACTGCATGAGGAACTACTCTTACGCCTTTCTCTGCGTAGTTAGTTTTCAGAGCCATTTTATCATGGAATTCAAAAGGACCTACTTCAATAGTCTCCATTTTCTGTATAGGGAAATAGAGAATTACAGCCTTCTTCACCCAATCGTTAACCTTCCAGTTTCCGTCATCTGTAGGTTCAGCTACCCGCAGAATACCAGCATCCAAATCAGCGATTACAGCTCTTATAGCTTGTTGTGTTGTCTCTTCTTTCAATAATTCCCGGTTGTCCCAGGCCTTCTCAATGATTGCTTTCAGTTCCATTATTTTGGTTAGTTTCGTTTAATGAGTGAAAAGTCAGCTTCTAAAATCCCAGTCTTGATCGCGTCAAGTCTTAAGCCCGCCAAAGATACAAGAGCTTATGGAAAGCTTGGCCTTTCATTGCGAGAAACAGGGGCTTACAGCTTAAATTTTATGGGATTTTCACAAATTCCACAGGAATATTGCGAAGGTGAAAACTTTTACTCTTCAGTTTCAAAAGGAAACCCAATCTGGGGAAGACTCTCCGCACAAGGGAGATTTGTAAGAATAGTGGTGAAAGTTCGTCCCAAAATCCTGATTTGTTGTACCTACGAATACCTTCCAATTGCTGCATTTTTCAAACCCTTTTTTGGCTATAAACTAGTCTATGATGTACAGGAAAACTACGTCAAAAACTTGCATCTAAATCCAAAATTAAGTCCTGCCAAGAGGGCTAGACTAGGCAAAATTATCCAGCGAATGGAATCCGGAAGAGCTGTGGATTTATACCTTTTTGCAGAAAAATGCTACGTAGAAGAGATGCCTGATAAGACTCCATTTGTAGTGTTGGAAAATAAATATGCTGGAAAAATAAGTCATGTAAACCCAAAAAGATTTGAGAAAAAATCAGGTTACAATTTTCTAATTTCCGGAACACTGACTCCTGCTTTTGGGACACTTGATGCAGTGAATTGGTTTAAGGAAATCATCAAAGAATTTCCAGATTCTTCACTCAAAATAATTGGACATTGTACGCTTTTAAGCTTCAAAATAGAGCTTGAAAAAGCATGTGAAAACACCTCCCAAATCCAGCTAAAACACTCCAGTTTCCCTGTGCCGCATGAGGAAATTATCGCGGAATATTCTACAGCAGATTTTGCGATTTTACCCTATCAAAATAGAGAAGCTATCAAGGATAAAATACCCACCAAATTATTCGAATCTGCGGCGCTGGGAGTACCAGTTTTGATTGGAGGAAACCCAACTTGGTTAGACTTTTTAGCACCATTTTCCGGAGGATTCCCCATAGACTTTTTCGACTTATCACACTCTGCTCAGCAATTCAATGCAGCACTCAATCAGGAATATTTCACTCAAAGTCCTGCTGAATCTATCCTGTGGAAATCTCAACATTCAGATTTCATCTCAGCAATAGCCTCCCTTTAAGTTCTAAACAGGATGTGGATTACTATCCACACTTATCCACCTACACGCTATTTTATACACTCATTTCCGCAGAATGGAAACTGGGATATTTTTGACTTTTCGTAGGATTAGTCTAGATAAACGAATTCTCAATTAACTTATTATCAATATTTTAAGACATTATTAAATACTGCCTAATCTTATTTTTAGCCAAGACTAAAACCCTAAACACAATTGAAAATGGGTTATCCACACCTGATTTAGCCACTATTGAATATATTTTTAGCTATATCTAAAATAATTTTTATATTTGTCATGGCACTAATTGTAACAACATGGTCTTAACCACAGCTGAGGAGAATTACCTGAAAGCGATCTACCACCTATCGGACGGTGGAACCAAAAGCGTATCCACCAACGACGTGGCAGCAGAGATGAAAACCAAGCCGGCATCAGTCTCTGATATGCTAAGGAAACTTGGAGATAAAGAGGTGATAGAATACCGGAAGTATTATGGAGTAAACATCACTGAAGAAGGTAAAAAAAGAGCGCTTACCACGATCAGAAAACATAGACTCTGGGAAGTGTTTTTGGTGGATAAATTACATTTCGCTTGGGACGAAGTTCACGAGGTAGCAGAGGAGCTAGAGCACATACAATCCCCCCTACTGATTCAGCGTCTGGACGAATTTCTGAACTACCCAAAATTCGACCCGCATGGCGATCCCATTCCTGATGAATTTGGAGATGTAAAAGCTAGACCGAGACTAGCATTGAATGAAATGGAAATTGATTCTTCGGGTCAAATCGTAGCAGTCAAAGACAGCTCTGCAGCCTTCTTAAAATACCTCGATAAAGTAGGAGCTTACATCGGTGCGAGAATCAAGATTTTGGATAAAGTAGAGTTTGATGGATCTATGGAAATTCTCGTGGATCAGAAAAAAACGCTCTTTATGTCTAAGGATGTCGCAGCAAATATTCTGGCAATTCAATCATGAGAAACTACCTACTCATACTGACTTTCTCCCTACTCTCCTTTGGATGCAAATTCGAAAACAAAGAAGAGAGATTGAAGCCACAAATCGTAGCGACAACAAGTATCCTTGCTGACGGAATTAGAAATATCGTAGGTGAAAACGCGGACGTAGTTTCTCTTATGCCGGCAGGTGTGGATCCGCATTTATACAAGGCCTCTGTCCGGGATTTGGATTTACTTCAGAATGCAGATTTAGTCATTTACCACGGCCTTTTTCTGGAAGGAAAAATGACGGAGATCTTTGAGAAACTTTCCTTCAGTCAAAACCTGATAAACGTCTCTGAAGAGATTCCTCAGGACTTACTTTTAAGATCCGGACCTGAAGCTCACTCCGTAGATCCTCACATCTGGTTTGACGTGTCACTGTGGTCTTTGGCACTGGAGCACGGCGCGAAAGAAATTATCAAATGGCAGCCAGAGTGGAAATCAGTGGTCAACAAAAACACAGAAGACTACCTTTCCCAATTAGCTTCCTTGCATCAGGACAACCTTACCAAGGTAGCGCAGCTTCGCCAAGCAAATCAAGCGCTCATCACTGCGCACGATGCCTTCTCTTATTTTGGAAGAGCTTATGACTTGGAGGTTTTGGGACTTCAGGGTCTTTCTACTTTGAGTGAACCGGGACTTAGAGATCTGACAGGCCTGGTAAGTTTTATAGTGGAGCGAAATATCCATGCGGTGTTTGCAGAGCAGACGATCTCTCCAAAAGCTATAGAAGCTGTGGTCGCTGGCTGTGCAAATCAAAACCACGAAATTAAATTGGCCGGCCCGTTGTATACAGATAGTTTGGGAGCTCCAGAATCTCCAGCCGGTACCTATATAGGAATGGTGAAAACCAATGTTCAAGTAATTTTTGAAAGCCTTACGAAATGATTATAAACGTAGAATCACCTATTTTAGAAATACATGATCTGACTGTTAGTTATGATCAAAGTCCGGTTCTTTGGAATGTGGACTTGAGCCTTCCAGCTGGGAAACTGATCGGAATACTTGGTCCTAACGGCGCAGGTAAATCCACGCTCATCAAAGCAATTATGGGCTTGGTTCCTGTGACTGGCGGATACGTGAAGATTTTTGACCGGGAGTTAAACGATGTCAGGAGCCGTATTAGCTATGTACCTCAGCGGGAATCGGTGGATTGGAATTTCCCTGCTTCTGTGCTTGATGTGGTGATGATGGGAACTTACGGTAAACTTGGACTATTCCGTAGACCTGGAAAAAAGGAAAAGAAAATCGCCATGGATTGCCTGGAGAAAGTCGGAATGCAATCTTTTGTGAACAGACAAATATCTGAGCTTTCTGGAGGGCAGCAGCAGCGGGTTTTCATCGCGAGAGCTTTGGCTCAGGAAGCAGATCTGTATTTGATGGACGAACCATTTGCTGGAGTAGATATGGCAACGGAAACTGCCATTTTCCAGCTATTGCAAGAAATGGCCGCAGCAGGTAAGACCGTCATCGTGGTACATCACGACATACATTCTGCCATGAACTACTTTGACTGGATCATTATGCTAAACCTGCATTTGGTAGCATCAGGCCCAAAAGCAGAGGTGGTCACAGAAGAACTACTTCGCAAAACGTATGGTGGTAAGCTCAACCTGCTTACCAAGGTCACCGATATTATTCGACAGAAAGACTTCAATCCTTTGAAAAGCTGATATGAGCGACTTTGTCTATTTCTTTACTTTTCAGGATGCATCCATTGCTTTTGTGGTGATTGGGATTACCCTTTTGGGGATAGGATCTGCCTATGTGGGCACCTATAGTTTCCTTGATAAAAAGGCTCTGCTCGGAGACGCGATTTCCCATGCGGTACTTCCAGGTATTTGCTTGGGCTTTATGCTGGCGGGGGAAAAGAATCCCATATACATAGTAACCGGCGCATTTCTATCCGGCGCTTTGGCTACCTTTCTTACTTCCTGGTTGAAAAGCAACACCAGACTAAGTGACGATGCCATCATCGCCTCTATCCTATCCATTTTCTTTGGATTCGGAGTTGTTCTGCTCACCGTAATTCAAAAATCAGGCAACCCGGAAATGGCAGGACTTAACCAGTTCATTTTCGGAAATGCAATCGCCATTCTGGAAGAAGATCTCTATATCTATGGAGGTTTAGCTGTACTGATCATCATTACACTCTCAGCATTCCGCAAGGAATTCTCCATGCTGGTATTCAATGCTGACTTTGGAAAATCGATAGGTTACCCGATGGGTGCGATTCGCTTGATATTTAATGTACTGATGATTTTGGCCGTAGTGATTGGAATCCAAGCTATAGGAGTTGTATTGATGGCAGCCTTGCTAATCGCTCCCGGAGCTGCTGCCAGATTCTGGACAGATAAGCTCGGTAAGCTTTTGTTGATAGCTGGAGCATTTTCAGCAGTTTCCGGAATCATGGGTACCTTCGTTTCCTTTGTGATTCCACAGATGCCAACAGGTCCATGGGTAGTAGTATTCCTTTCTCTTTTCGCTTTCATTTCTTTTCTTTTCGCACCAAAAAAAGGAGTGCTTTCCCGCTTCATTGCCAGAAGGTATTACTTGAAAAAAACGAATCAAGATCATATACTAAAAGCAATTTTCCACGGAACAGAAAAAGGTCAGAGTTCCTTCCCTATAGAGGAAATCTATCAGTCCTTTCCCTACAAAAAGCGTGAAACAAAGCAAACTATTGATGATTTAATCAAATCTAATTTATTGACTAATAATCAAGGTTTTATAGACTTCACTACAAAAGGAAAATCGGAAGCAAAGCGAATCGTGAGATTACACAGACTTTGGGAACTGTACCTCAATGAGTACATGAATATTGCCCCGGATCACGTGCATGATTCTGCCGAAAAGCTAGAACATATACTTACCCCTGAACTTGAAGCTTTGCTGGAGAACAGGCTAAATTTTCCTAAACTCGATCCTCACCAGGAGACTATCCCCCGCGACAACGATGAGCTTTGACCAAAACGCCTTTCTAATCATTCTAACCGCCTCGATCATCTCCATTTCCTGTGGGCTGCTAGGTGTATTTATGATGCTTCGCAAAATGTCTATGACGGGAGATGCCATCTCTCATGCAGTGCTTCCCGGAATTGTAATTGGCTTTTTTGTATCAGGAAGTCAGCGAGGACTGGAAGTTATTATTGGAGCTGGCCTCCTTGGTATTTTAGCAACGCTGATTATCAATTGGTTGAAAAACAAAGCTAAAGTGCAGCTAGATGCGTCCATAGGAATCACATTTACACTGCTATTTGCAGTAGGAATTATCCTGATCAATATGCTTGCCTACAAGGTGGACCTTGATCAGGAATGTGTGCTGTATGGAGAGATTGCCTACCTGCCGATTGACCTTTGGATCACAAAAGCAGGCTTTAGCATGGGCCCTAGAATCACCTATTTAGCGGTCTTGAATTTAGTTTTGGTAAGCATCTTTATATTCCTATTATATAAGGAGTTAACGCTCACAAGTTTCGATGAAAACTTTGGCTTGGTCATTGGACTTCCTGCTGGAGCAATCAACCTGGCTTTGATGAGTATGGTTTCCTACACCACCGTCAGCAGCTTTGAAGCCGTTGGAGCAATTTTAGTGGTTGCTCTTTTGGTGGTCCCTCCTGCTACAGCTTTCCTATGGACTAAAAAATTAACCTCGCTCATTAAACTTACCTGTACATTAGGTATTTTTATCGCAATAGCGGGGTATTATATGGCATACTTGGTGGATAGCTCCATAGCTGGAATGATGGTTGCCGTGGCCGGAGTAGTATTCTTAGGAAGTGCTTTAGTTAAAAGCATTAAACCTAATTTGCTTTTCGGAACTTCCACTTCCATTGAGCCGTTGGAGAATTGAAGTTTGGGATTTTAATTATTATTCATTTTAATGCCAGTAGCTGTATTTTCTTTGATTAACTAGACGGAAGACAGAAGAGCGATGACCGAAGCCACATTTATTGTAGTGTTTACCAATTCTTCTTTTGCTTCTAGCTCTTTAATGGGAAAATGGTGAATACACAAATAATCTTAATTCTTAGTTTTAAAAAAGTCACTTAATTGGATAATTATAACTTAAACCAATCTCAGGCAGTAGTTATCTAATTGACTTCAAAAACATATTTCTAATACATGAAAAAATTAGTATTCATAGGTCTTCTATTACTCACTGCCAATTTTGCGCAAGCACAGGAAAAAATTGAATGGCTAAAATTTGAGGAGGCTGTAGCCGCTACAGAAGCAAATCCAAAAATGCTGTTAGTGGATGTATATACAGACTGGTGTGGCTGGTGCAAAAAAATGGATAAGGAAACCTTCACGGATCCAGATGTCATAAAATACATCAATGAGAAATTTTACGCTGTGAAAATGAATGCTGAGGACAACAAGCGCGAATTTGACTTCAAAGGAAAGAAATACTCCGAAGCAAAAATGGCAGCAGCTATGCGTGTTCAGTCCTATCCAAACTTTGTGATTATAGATCCCACTTTAAAAAATATCACCCAAATGCCAGGCTATAGACAGCCCGCACAATTTTTGGAAGGTTTAGATCAGATCATACATAATGGATTCGGCACAAAATGAGTTTTTCACTTTCCGAGCAAAATGATACAATCATAGCATTGGCCACTCCTCAGGGAGTTGGAGCCATTGCAGTGATCCGCCTCTCCGGCAAAGACGCTATCCAACTTACGAACGAGGTCTTTTTTGGGAAAAATCTGGAAAAACAGGAATCTCACACGATACATTTTGGAACCATCCGCGATGGAGAAAAAATCATCGATGAAGTCTTGGTTTCTCTTTTCATTGCTCCCAAATCATTTACCAAGGAAAACGTGGTGGAAATCTCCACTCACGGCTCCTCCTATATCATCAATCAAGTTCTCAAATTATTTATCCGCAAAGGTGCGCGTCCAGCTAAGCCTGGAGAATTCACTCAGCGGGCATTTCTGAACGGACAATTCGATCTGGCGCAAGCTGAAGCTGTAGCCGATCTGATTCATGCCGATTCTGAAACTTCACATCAAGCTGCACTAAGCCAGATGCGTGGTGGATTCAGTTCTGAAATACAGGAACTTAGATCTAGGTTAATACATTTTGCTTCAATGATAGAATTGGAGTTGGATTTTGGTGAGGAGGATGTGGAGTTTGCCAGTCGGGAAGAATTGAGAGCCCTTGTGGAGCGCTTACTTCGTGTGGTGGAAGAATTGATCTTGAGCTTTGATCTGGGAAATGTGATCAAAAATGGTGTGCCTACGGTGATCGCCGGAAAGCCAAATGCCGGAAAGTCCACCCTACTCAATGCCCTACTCAATGAGGAAAAAGCTATCGTTTCTGAGATCGCGGGTACTACTCGTGACTTCATCGAAGACGAAATTAATATAGGCGGAGTAATCTTCCGATTTATAGATACTGCTGGTTTACGAGAGACAACTGATACCATTGAAGCCATAGGAGTCAGCCGAACTCAGGAGAAAATGAAGTCTGCCTCCTTGATTTTATATCTCTTCGATTTGGGAGATACAGACTTGGTAGAGATCAATCGTGATGTAAATAAACTGGAAAATCAAGGCGTCCCTTTCTTAAAAGTTGCGAATAAGGTAGACAAAGGTAATGCGCAGTTAATTAGCGAGTTAAAAGAGAAGCACCCTGATACTATTTTTATCTCTGCAGGAAAAAAAGAAAATCTGGAAGAACTCAAATCCAGAATTCTTGTACTGGTAAATCTTGACAAATTCAGAACAGGCAATACGGTAGTAACCAACGTGCGTCATTACGATTCCTTGGTCAAAACGCGGGAATCCTTATTGGATATTCTTTCCGGTTTAGACAATGAAGTCACCAATGACTTTGTGGCCATGGACATTCGCCGCTCCCTGCACTTCCTCGGTGAGATCACAGGGGAAATCACCACGGATGATTTGTTGGAGAATATTTTTAGGAATTTCTGTATCGGCAAATAATCCTCCAAACAGTACAACTCAATAGTCATTCAATCAAAGCCCTATAATCCTCATGTTTATAAGGCTTTATGTTTCTCTATCTTCGTGATTATTAGAATGTAGTAGCGGTGAATATGAAAAAGCTAGACACCAACTGAAACGGGGGATTCTTCTGAAACTTTAGCCGGAAATCGACGCCTCCCCTTAAATGAGTAAGGCAAAAGCCAGTTATTCCAATGCAAGGAAACATTCCCTACTGACCCCAAACCACTCCTATTATATTTTCATTACGTTTAGCATTCCGACTGCATAAGCCAGCAAAATACTTACAATCAATCCTATATTGACTTTATATAAGTCCCTGAATATTTGTTTTCTGGAATTAGCGATTTCGCTTTTATTGAGACGGTAACTGATCGCAATTTCACGACCGGCCAAGATCCCGATAAATACCCAAGTGGTACTCATGGGCACGTTGCTCAGCTCTGTAAACAGAAACAATACGATGGCATAGGTAAGATCTATAAAGGTTGCCGAGCGAATATGCTGGGTGTTGGCTTTTGAATGTACAATTCCCTGAATCTTACCGCCTCTGGATCTAAAGAGATGAGCCATTAGCACCAAAATGATGATTAAGGAAGTGACCAATTCTGTCAAAGTCAATTGCCTAGGTAAATACACATAGAGATTTGCAAAATCCTGTACCAACCATTGCGACCATAGCAAACCAGTGGACAGCCATTGTGCTACAAGCCAGCCTTTTTTTGCTTTGTCTTTCTCTGATCTGGAGATGCTTTCTTTTGACTCAAATCGCTTTGCTATCAAAAGATAAATCGCAAAGGCAAAAACAAATGCTACTGCGTATCCCAAAACGGACTTCAGGATCATCTTTTCAATAACGGCCTGCGACGAAAACACACTTAAAATCATAAAAGTGGTACTAACCGGAAGACCAAACCTGGTAAGAATGATCAACACTATAGGCGGGATTATATACCAATAAGGCATGTTCTCCGGAAGTGGAATCATGTTCAGCCTCCCATAGGAAACGTCTCCCTGATGAGTAACCCAACCGTAAACCAGTACTATGGTTAAAATGGAGGCAGCATAGAACCACAAAACCCACCATTTCTTTTTATGATTAGACGTGAGAAATGTTCCTAATGTCTGAATGACATCATTGCCAATAACAGAATAAGTTGCCAAAATAAAGGCGATCAAAGGGATGACCTGTTGTAAATGCATTGTATGCTAAGAGAAGTAGATTTTGCCCATTTTTTCGATGGGATTGATTAACACTTTGAAAGTAAACTAGTCACTATACACAAGGAGTTTAATTCTTCAAACACTTGTATGTAGCTGCTTAATCCAATAGCCTATGTCATTTTTCATTGGATTTTGTGCCAGTATGGAGTTAAAAGCAAATAAGGATATGTTATACTTAAGAATTGACCCCGCTTCAGCCTGTCCCGGCAGTGCGGGAGTCTTCGGTCATCGGTCTTCCGACCAAATAAACAAAGACTCTAAGGCAACTGGCATCATTGCGGATAATCACATACTTTAATTTGACTTGGGCTTCTTCAACACTTGGTAAAAGCAATAAGCTGTAAAGAAGACCACCAACAGCTGAACTGTAATACTGAGAATTAAGGCTGAACTATTCATGGGAAAGTGATTTACGTTTGACACCTGAATACCACACCAACCCTACGATGAATAAAAACAGGGCAACCAGTTGGATTCGTGCCAGAGATGAGAAGAAAATTTTATTAGTGTACAGCAAAGCATTTTCCGGATCATTTATCAGGTGAAGTTTTAATTCTTCATGAGAAACCTTTGAAATCAGAGACCCCGAGTCAAGCTCCCAACCCTCTCCGTTTACTAAGCCTGCAATAGCTCCAGCCCAATCATTTCCCTGAGGTGTGATCAATGCAGCCGTGAGAACCAACAACAATAGTATTGGAGTAATGTATTTCATGATCCATTTGTATGCAACTGGAATGCGTATATCTGCTCCTCTATTCAGTTCCGACCAACCTTTATCCATTCCAAAAACCCAGGTAAATAGAATCATTTCCAACAGCGCAAAAACCACTAGACTCACTGTTCCTGCCCAGTAATCGTATTCATCAAAATATCCATATTGATAAAAAAGAATGGTAGGCAATCCCATCACCAATGCGAGTACACCAAAGCTGAGTGCTCCTTTAGCTTTGCCCCAGCCAAACTCATCCTGCATGAATCCCATCCAGGGAGTTCCCATAGCGAGTGATGAAGTGATTCCGGCAAAGAAAAGTAGACCAAACCAACAAATACCTGCTATAGCACCGAACACTTCTCCCCACTGTACAAACAGGTAAGGCATTGTTTGAAAAGCCATACCGAAACCGGCATTTTCGATCACCCAGTCTAGACCAAGAAAGCCTGCAGCTATGGGGATAACGATGGCGCTCCCCAGTACAATTTCCACCAACTCATTGGTAAAACCTGAAGTAAGGGAATTCAGCGCTAGATCTTCGTTTTCCTTTAAATAGGAAGCATAGCATTGAATAGAGCCCATTCCCACAGATAGGGTAAAAAATATCTGTCCTGCTGCTGCAAGCCAAACTTTTGGATCTAACAGGGAACTATATTGTGGGGTCCATAGGAAATTGATTCCATCCCAGGCATTTGCATCCGGAAAAGAAGGAGATGCATTTTCGGCGCCCATAGTCCATCCTTTGAAAGCTAGTACTGCTCCAAATAATATAAGAAGTGGCATTCCGATTTTGGCTACTTTCTCAATACCGCCAAGTCCAGTAGAAAGGATATAAATATTGATACCCAAAACCAACACATAGACAAGAACAGGCAGAAAGGGAATGCCAAAATTTGAGCCACTCAAGTTGACATAGTGTACAAAGAACCCACTTACATCTGCTTGAGACATTTGGGTAAATGTCCCAAGCAGGGTGTGGATCACATATATAAAAGTCCAGGATTCTATGTAAGTATAATAGGCTACTACAGCTACGTTGGTAAAAATCCCAAAGACGCCTATGTATTTCCACCAGGAACTTCTACTCATGGAATCCAGAATATAAGGAGTACTATGGTTGCCATGCCTCCCACCAAACCTACCTATAGACCATTCTGTAAAGAGCAGGGGAATCCCCATCAGTACAAAACAGACCAGGTATGGAATGATGAATGCCCCTCCTCCATTTTGGACGGCCTGAACTGGAAACCTTAAAAAATTACCAAGTCCAACTGCATTACCTGCCATGGCAAGTATCACCCCTGTCCTAGAGCCCCAGGAATCGCTTTGCTTTCCCATATAATTTACCAAGAAATAAGGGTGCCCATGCGGACACCCTAGATTAGATTTAATTCAATTGTTTATTTAAAATATCCACCCACTTTTCGGCCAAAACTGTCTCTCCCATCAGATCTGAATACAGCTCACCGTCATAGATCTCCAAACTGATCACTTGCGCACCTGAAGCAACTGGAATAAGCTCCAAGGCAACGTATTCCGGCAGTTTTTGAGTCTGGGGTTTACCATTTACCTCTTGATATTTCTTGATAAGTTTGACTGCTTTAAACTCTGATAAATTCAAATTATAGCTCAGGCTTTCAGTATCTTGACGCAAATAGGTTAGCACATTATGCTTTACATCCAAGCCTAAAGCATAGCGGAATCTCCAGCTCTCTACCTCGGTAGGGTTAGCTCCCTGAAACTTGGCAAGTTCAACTAGTTTTGCCATCAGGGCTTTGGATATCTTCTTGTTTTTTTGTCCATAATAAATGAACGGTACGCAAAATGCGCACATCAGTAAGCATGACATGAGTAATGTCACAGGTTCAATTTCATACATTGTGATGATAGTAGGGATAAATAAAAAGAGTACTGAGCCAGTCAAAGGCTCATGGCTTTTATATCCTCTACCAGGTATAGAAAAAATGTATAAAAGTCTCCTTCACATCAAATAAAGGAAGGGACTTTTTAAAAAATGATGAATGAAGAAAAGCCTCTCCAACCTCAACTTCAAATGGAATCCAGGTCGAATTAAACTTAGACCAAACAGACCAATCAATGCAAAACGGTGGAGTCTTTGGACTGTAGTTGGAACCGAAGTAATAAACTACAGGAGATATAGATTCCTGTACAGTCACTAATCTCCGCTCTCCAGTTTTGCTATATTCGGAATGAGGCTGAAATGACAAAAAAGCGGATAGACTCACGAGCCAAATTAGGCCAAGGAAGTACGTAATAAGCTTTTTATACATCTTTATATCCAGGAAATGTCTGCAAGTTACATGAATAAAAAATCGATTTGCAAGTGATTTTCGAATGCTATTTAAAAATTCTTACATGTAGATTATTCCTGTTAGAGAATTCCAATTAAAACATTCATTTACAAAAGTTTCCAGCAAACAAAACTGATGACCCTTTCCCGAATTTCTCTGTTTTCTGCTATACAGCCAGCTAATGATACCATTGCTCCTAAGGATACCCAAAGCGGTATGTGGATGCCGGGTGAGCGGAGATGAGTAATTGAGAATTTAAAATTTAAAATGGGTGGAGTTTCCGCCAAGGCGGACAAGTGTTGGTTGGCTACAATTTAAAATAAAGGAATTGAGAATTTAAAATGGTAAGAGATCTGGAATTTGGAGAGCATGCCGTAGGTATGCAATATGGGTAGCCTAGGGTTTCAACCCTGAGATTAAGGTCGCAATCGTTCACCAGCGCTGGCTCAAGATCATCATTCGGCGATGAAATCCTGGTGCCAGAAAGATGAAATCCGAATCGATTTCGGATGTGAGATGGATGTTGGATGTCCGGTGTCCGGTGAGGAGGAATTGAGAATTTAAAATTTAAAATGGGTGGAAGTTCGGGGCTTGTTCTTTATCTGGTAAGAGTTGAGTCCAGCTTCTGGAGAAGCAGGACAACAGAAAGGAAATGATCTGTGAGAAACGAAGGGAGGCGAGCCAGATGGTTTCTTTCTTGTCACTTTTGAGCCCAAAAGTAACCAAAAGGCTTGCTGAAATAATGCTTCAACGCGCATTCCAGCCGCCTGCCCCGCTATTTCAGCTTCCCACCGCGCCCTTACGAACAGCAGAGGTTCTACCACATTGCAAATTTCTTTTCGCGGGTGGCAGTTAGGAGTTGGCGGGTATCGGAGGTTTGAAAGCAGGGAAGTTGGAAACTGAACAATGCCGTAGGCATGGCAAATTTGTAGCCCAGGGTTTCAACCCTGGGATGGAGGTTATATTCGTTCCCCAGCGCTGGCCCGAGATCATAATTCGGCGATGAAATCCTGGTGCCAGCAAGATGGAAACGGGTAGCCATTATTGTTAGAAATGTTGAATGAACAACATACAATTAAACCATTGAAATTCAGTCAGTAGAATGTATCAGCAAAAGCCATGGATAGTTGGATCTGTGAGACACAGACCATGAATGGAAATGGCTGGTGTTGGGGGATCGATGTTAGTTGTTAAAAATGATGAATGTAAAATTTCGAATAGCGAATGATGAAGTAGTAGGCAGTCAAGAAACATGATTGTAGTCAATAGGCTGGGGTTTCAACCCCAGCTCAAAGAAGTATAAGGTTTTACCAGCGCTGGCCCTGAATCGTCTATCGGAGATGAATTCGGTATGCCAGCAAGATGGAAACGGGTAGCCATCATTGTTAGAAATGTTGAATGAAGAACATTCAATCAAGTCGTTGAAAGGCTGTCCTGAGAATGCAATAGCAAAAGTCAGGAATAGTTGGGTCTGTGAGACACAGACCATGGAAAGGGGGGCTTGGTTTGTATCTGCTAGCAGTTGAGTCCAGCTTCTGGAGAAGCAGGACAACAGAAAGGAAATGGTCTGTGAGACTCAGATCATGGAAAGGATACTGATTACTTATGTCTTGATTCTTACCTCTTGATTCTTACTTCTTGATTCTTACCTCTTGATTCTTACCTCTTGATTCTTACCTCTTGATTCTTACCTCTTGATTCTTACCTCTTGATTCTTACCTCTTGATTCTTACGTCTTAATACTTACGTCTTGATACTTATGTCTTAATTCTTACTTCTCAATTCTCCCCAAACAAACGGAATCCGAAAACTCCGTTTTCCCTGAACGCTCTGAATAAAATGAGAAATAAACATATACTGCTGCACCCTCAATCGAAACCCATGGGAATTGCACCTCCTGGAATCCATCTTTTCTATAACCTTCCCCCTGAATACTGAAAACCCGCGGTTCCTCGGTGTCATACAGAACCACAAAGGTCTTATCCCCATCACGGGCGGAGCCATCCCAACTGTTTACTCTCCACTCTATCCTGAATCTACCTGGTTCTGTCGTAGTTAGTACTGCACCGCTCACAGCGGTTAGATCTCCTGAAGAAACCAGGACTTTCTCTGGCTGTAAAACCGGGATTCCTTCGATGGGATATATGGCGTTTTTCAACAGCAGGCTCTTCGCTCTATCAATCCCTCTTTTTGTGCCTATTTTATAGGCAGCAAAGCCTATGGCTATTTCCTTTTTCACAGGGGATAAGAATTCCTGCACCAAGGAAAAAGCTTTCTGATGATAGGTTTGAAGTGGAGAACTGCTACCTCCACCTACTCCAGGTTTTGTCCTGATCAATGTCTCCCCATTAACCTGATAAAAAACCAGATTTCCGACTTTTCCGGAAATCCCACTAAGCAAACCATCTGTTACTTTTCCCATACTGATCATTGATTAAATGTTCATAAATATTCTGCTGCATAAAAGAATTTTCAGGTACTTCCAAAACCTAGCAGAGCGCTATGGCTAACCCGGACTTTGGACGACCCTGCAACGATCCATCTACGATGAACCATCGAATGAGCATCGTAGAAGCATCGTAGGAGCATCGTAGAAACATCGTTTTTACTATTATTCACCCTTGCTTTATTTTGCTTGGATGGGTTATTGAATCTAGCCTGAGCTACTGCCCAATAAAAACTAAATCATATAGTTGCGGATCATCTCTTCGGGGATGCCTGAAAAGAGTGCGAAGTCGGAAATAGTCACAAACTGGTGAGGCTCTTTATTGACATACACACGAACCTTGTGCAACAGGATCTGGGCATATCGTTCGCTTCTTCCTGTCAGGTAAACCACATCTTTTGGATAAATAACAACACGTTTTTTGAACATGATACCCCTCCTTCCTTTTAGTGAGCACCCAACTTTCCGTTGATATAATTCTGATACCTAGAGGTCTCAGCAGTCCAGGCTTCGCAGCCCCCTGCCAACAATAAAAGTCTGCGAATCCATTCCTCACAGCCCTGAAAACTTATACAAGCTTGCTTAGTCAAAGCTAAAATCCTTTTGCGAAGCTGTCTCAATTCTTGTTTTACCCAGCTTATCGCAGTATCTCCCATTGATTCCAGTAGGATAATTATTTCGTTGTGCGTATCCCCTATTGCCAGTTCTTTTTCATAAGAGGCCAGGTCATTGGACAAGTAGATGTACCTAGCCATGGAGAATTCCAGAAATTCTGCCAAGCATCCCCGCATATCTTTTCCCTGTCTATTGAGAATCATTGCCAAATAGACACCGGAGGATTTTGGCCTGTATATTCTGTACTCTTCCAACTCAGGTTTGATCCCCTCCATTTTAATCCGGACTTCCCATTGCAAGGCTTGTAGGTATTCCAGCCAGGCATTATACCACTGTTCACTTTCATATGAAACAGCATATTTCTGTTCAATTTCCTTATGTAAAAGCAAAAGTGCATATCCCAAACTATGCAGCCTATTGCTGGAATGTATGGAATTACCAGTTTTCAGATCTTCCAGAAATTCTATCAAAGATCTATCGCTGCCTATATCAAGCAGATCATCCAGCAGAAACAAGCTAAGGAAGAACTTCATTATCAACTCCAGTCTTTCAGCATCCTCTTCTGGAAAAAGGTAGCCGGCAAACCAGTTGATTTTCTGAATTCTGCAGCGCTCAAATTCGGCAGGACTTTCAAATAGCCCTGCTTCCCAGGCCCATTTGAGAACCTTAACATCGATCGCCTTACAATGCAGGTTTATTGCTACAGGGAATTCATGACTTGTTTTCATGATCGCTCATTATGGAGTATTTCAGTCGCTCTACGGTACTAATACTACAATTGAAAAAATCGGCTAAATCCTGATTTTTGAGGTATTGACCTATCCCGGGAAATTTCTTAAGCAGGAGCGGAAAACCATCCGTAAACTTTCTGGCTTTTATCGCTTGCTGTTCTACCTGCCGTTTATTGATACGGTGGGCTACTTCCAGCGCAAGAGAATAAAATTCAGGTTTGTTGGAGAGCAATTCGTTTTCAGCCTCCAGAGAGAATTCCAGGAATACTGTTTCTGACAAAGCCCGTAAAAGTGTTTTCGAAGGTGTATTACTCCGAAAAGACTGTTCATCAAATGCTACATCAGATGGACCAAATATCCTAAACAGCTTAAAGCCATTCTGAGCTTCCTGATACAGGCCTACATATCCTTTACCTATATAGCGGCTCTTATCATCCACCATATCCACCTTTTTGAGTACCTGTCCTCTAGATACTCTGCACAAAGTCAGTTTCTGATAAACACTCTCGTATGACTCATCAGAAAACCTCTTGATACTGTTGAAATCAGTTATAAGCTGATTCATAAAATCTCGCTTTTCCATTTTATAGCTAGTAAAAGTGTACTAAATCAAAACAGCGGGGTGAAAAGCATTATCCAAGAATCCAGTCCTAAACCAACTAATTCTTACATGTTAATTTATTATTAAGTAAGAATTGATCCAAATAAAAATTAATGATTTCAAAGATTTTGATCAAAAAACCTTCATTTGAGGGGTTTTACTAGTCTAGAATGCTTTCTCCCTTATTTGAAGTAGTGCTTTGATAACCAGAGCCCTAAATTTCTTTCAGTGATTAGAAGTGCTTCAGCCAACTCTAGATATGCTTGGCTCATCGTGACAGGATCTCCTCGAGGAGAGGAAGCGTAATCGTCTCCGAATGGAATTATTATTTAATAAAATAGACCATGGACAAAATAATTTCAACAGTACTCATTTTACTCTGGACCTATACAGGTCTGGATAAACTGATACGATTTGAATCAAGCAGAAAAGCTTTTCATAACCAGACCTTCCCAGCAGACCTCGCGGAAATACTGGCTTATATAGTTCCAATAGTAGAGTTGATGATTGCCCTGCTCCTGCTCTTTTCAGTGACCCGATGGTGGGGATACCTCTCAAGCATCCTCCTCCTCACTGTCTTCACTACCTATGTGGGGCTGATCTGGGTAGGAGCTTTTCCCAGGGTGCCTTGCAACTGTGCCGGAATTCTAGAGAGCCTGGGTTGGACCGAGCACTTTTGGATGAATTTGGTGTGTATTGGGATGGGAGTTTGGGGACTATATAATTTAAAATGTGAAAATTAGAAATTTAAAATTGGGGAAAGTAGTGACCGGCAACCCTTAAAGGGGAGAATGGAGCTGGGGGCTGGAGCGAAGAATTTAAAATGATGGAATTAGAAATTTAAAATGAAGGAATTAAAAATTTAAAATATTTAAAAGTAGAGAAGTGTGAGTATCACCCTGAAGGGGTGAAACCATTAATAGCTCCGCCACGGCGGACAGGCATGGGTGGCCCGATAGCTATCGGGCCCCATGGTAAAGAAAGAATAAAGACCATTACCCTCCTGCGCAGAGTCATCTTCCGGAAACTAGATATAATGCAGGAGGTTGAAAAGGAATCGAAATGGGAAAGTTGGTTAGTAAAATACAGACCAGAGTGGAGAATAAGAAGATAAAAACCTTCGAGGTTTGGAAAACCTCAAAGGTTAAGAAAAGGGCAGGGCTGCTGAATACCCCACCCCGAAAAAATAATTAAATGAAATAAGTATTTCTGGAACCTTTAGGAATAAAACCTTTGAGGTCTTGAAGACCTCAAAGGTTAGAAATAATAAAAGAGACTCATTTCTCTTAATAGCCTGGGGTAAGAGACTGGCTAAACCCAATGAGCCTCCCAAAGGGAGATGCCGAAAACCCTTTTCAGAGTAGGCAAACAACCGAAAACGGTTTTCCTGTTTTTGATCGGTTAAAAAACAGGACAATACCATGAATAAACTAGTTAAAATGCTTCCGGCACTGGGATTAGTGCTAGGAGCTGGAATGGCCCTGGCCATGAATGTGCCGACTATGGTGACAGACAAGGTTGATCCAAAAGTATGGACTCCGGACTCTGATCCCATGCATGCTGCCACTAATGGCTATAGGGAAATCACAGATGAAAATCTTGGTACAGATTATCTCTGCAACACCACCAGCCAAGTGTGTAGGGTAGAGTTCGAAAATGATGATCCATATGGAGAGATCTCAGAACTCACCCCGGGAATTTATGTCCCTCAATAAAGTACGAATCCCCAACACCTGCAGTGTTGGGGATTTTTTTATCGTGCATTCTGCTTCACGCCGGATAACACTATTTCTTCATCAGGGATAGGAAAAACATAATTTAAAGAGTTGGGCTCAAGACTTATCAGCTGTCCTTCAACTATTCGCTCTACTTTCTTGGAATGCTCAGGATATTGATTGAGCCTTCTCAAATCCGTCCATCTAAGACCTCTTCCTACCAATTCCTTTTTACGCTCCAACAGTATTTCATTTACTAAATCCTCCCCTACGGCATCTACGGGAATAAAGCTCTCCGGCTTTATCCTGCGACTAAGCAGCGAGTTCAAATACTCTCTTGCTTTTTCCTCCTCACCTATCCATGCCAATCCCTCGGCTGCCATCAGCTCAAGTTCCCCGGTACTTAGTCCTCCGAATGAGAGTATATTTCCAGTTAACCTTCCCCGTTCTTGATATCGGTTCTCCCCAACCTGATCAAAATATGCCTGTAGTCTCAAATCACCTGGTTGGTAGCTTTCAATTAGCGTAGTATCCACAAATACTTCAGATGAGAAGATAAATGTGACTGTCACCAGTTCAGAGTAAAAGACAGTCTCCTCCCCAAAACGGACAAATGGGCGATTGGCGGCTACATCTATGTTATTGAAATCCAGCCGTTCGGTATAAATCTCCAATGCTTCTTCTGCCGCGTCGGAAGCGCCCTCATAATCAAACATACATAACTTCAAACGTGCCAACATTCCCAGAGCAGCCGCTTTAGTAGGTCTGCTCTTTGGCAACTGAAAATCTGGTAGCAATGTGGCAGCCTCAGTTAAATCCATCAATACACGGCTATAGCTTTCCTCCAACGTGGAGCGTTCAGCTTTTGAGTTCACATCAGGACTGTCCTTCAGGATTATTCCGAGTAACTGTTCATTTTCCCCACCCAACTGATAGGGAGGGGCAAATTCCTGAAGCAAATGGTAGTAAGCATGCGCTCTGTGAAAGAGTGCCTCCCCTCTAAGCGTTTTATAATCTACTCCGTCTTTGTAAGGAATTTCCTCCAGCGCATCCAAGGCAACATTCGCATAAAAAACCTGCTGATAAGGGGTAGACCAGTCGTAAGCAGGGTCTCCCTGAAAAAGATCGTCCAGCCATAGATATGCGCCTTGCTCTGGCAATCCCAGCGTGGGTAGACCTTCGTCGCTGACAAAATACTCATCTCCTCCATGGAGGGTAAGAACAGGCTGCTTGTTTAGAACAGTGGTATTATCCAGTAATAATCGGATATCCTCCATCGTAGAGGGAACTACCAGACTCTGGTCTGGCTTGACATCCAGGTAATCATCACAAGCTGTACCTACAGCAAGGACAAGGAAAATGAATACAATTGAATATTTTTTTTTCATGTGTTTATATTTTAGATTTTTTAGTTCTTTTAAAGAAGTGGGCCTCAATTTTCCTGTTCTTTTGGCTTGGCCCAAAAGAACCAAAAGGCCAAGACGCCAGCAAAGCTTCCTCGCGCAGTCCAGCCGCCTGGCTCGCTGCTGCGTCACCCCCGCCCGCACCTTAACAACAAGCATATTTGGTAATTCGGTGCATGCTAGGATATAATCATACCCCTGTGTGTCGACCGCCCGTCATGGATATTTCACATGATTATAATTAGTCCAAAAGGGGCCGCGGAGGCTTCTCCACCGCGGCTATGCCGGATTTGTATGATTTAGAGGTTACCACTCCTCTCTATATGAAGAAAGCATCCGGCAGTTTCTTTTTTTAGTTTAGAAGTTCAGTTGAAGCCCCAGGGCAATGCTTTTTCTGGGCGTAGCCCATCCAAAATCAGGATCCCAATCTGTATCAGTGGATTTCCAGATGATTCCTAAATTATTAGCATATAAGAATAGCTCTGCCCTCCTTACTCCAGATAGAAACCCGGATTGGATTTTAGGCAGCATGTACCCTAATCTGACATCCTGCAGACGGATATGGTCTCCCTTCTCTATCAATGCTGCGCTGTTTCGGTAGAAAGTATCACGGAAAGTATCACGTGAATCCGGCATGGACGGAATTTGGGTAAACTCCTCATCGCCTGGCGTCTGCCACCTGAGTCCGTAGTCCGAATGTCCACCCCTGCCCATCATGATGCTATTGTATTGAACAGAAGTCCTTCGGAAATAATATCCGAATCTATAACTGATGTTTGCCGAAAGGCTGAATCCCTTATAGCTGAAGGTATTTCTCAGTGCCCCAAAAGTAGTCGGTCTGGCTGGTCCATGGTAAACTATACTTTCCAGACTGGCCTCGTTGACTATGGTTCGATAATCCACGGATGGCTCACCATTGAGTATTCCCATCGGAGCCCCTGTCTCAGGATTCAACCCAGCCCAAGGAAGACTGTAGTAGGAAAACAGTGGCCTTCCTACCACTGGAAAATTGACCCCTCCCCCTGCTCCGCTGGCGCCTCTATCCAGTAAACTACTGACCGGTGACTCTATTTCATATCCCGTGACTTCTTCCTTAAGTCCTGAAAGTAGCAACACTGTATTCCATTGAAATTCTCCTGTCAAATTCTTGGTTTCCAACTGCAGATCAAATCCCTTGGTACTGGTCGAGGAATTATTTCCATTGAAAACCTGTATTCCAGAACTGGGTGCATAGGGCGATTGCCCGATCAGATCCAGACCTTCCTTCAGGTAAAACTCCAATGTCCCTGAGATCCTGCCATTTTTGCTTTCCAAATCCACTCCCAGGTTTGCTATCTTGATCCTTTCCCATCGCAGATTCCTGTTCGGGGGATTTACAATGCTGGCGAAAGGTAAATTCGTAAGCGTACCGCCCGAACTGATACGTGCTGTAGTGTAAGCAGATAAATTTCTGTCCACATTGGCATTATACCCATAGGAAAACCTCATTTTCACATAAGGCAATTTTTCCCAATTATAAAATGATTCCTCGCTTAAAACCCATCCCAAACCTGCGGACCATAAGGGAACTGCCCGTTGGTTGGCATCTACTCCAAATAAATTGGAGGCATCCTTTCGGGCACTGATCGTGAGCAGGTACCTGTTTCCATATTCCAAAGACCCGTTGGCAAAAAGGGAATAAAAGCGATCAGCACCTGCCCCTATGCGATCTGAATTGGGAATCTGTGATGTTTGTCTTGGATTGTGATACTGCGGAAAAGGCGTCAGAAAGTCCACTGTCTGAATACTAGACGTCTCCGGTCTGTAGCCATATAACCCGCCGGAAGAAGTTTGGGAGTTCAGGGATTTCAGCTCTACCCCAGCCAAGGAGCTAAACTCCCAGCTGTCCTGCCAACTGGTAGAATAATCCAGCATTCCCCTGACTGAGTGGCTGGAGGAAAATCTGTCGGATCTTCTCAGTATCCCACCCATAGGAATGTTTCTGATTAGATTTCCGTTTTCATCAAACTCACTGAACAAGTTGATCTGCTCCCGGACAAAGTAGCTGTCCTGGCTGTAGCTGGTCACATTCCTGCTCCCCTGCTGCCAATATTGGTAGAGAACTTTCATATCCAGCCCCTTCAGTAGCTTATAGTTCAAACCAAGGTTTAGCCTCCAGTCATCCTGAATAGCTTCTGTCGGGCTCCTTCCGATTTCTTCCAGAGGTACATATTGCCAATCCAACAATCCTGCTGATTCTGCCTCCTGCTTAAAACTATTGCTGAAACGGTTGGTTAGTCCCAGTGGATTTCCGCTTTCATCTGCCAGTCTTGCATAAGGATACATGCCCTGATTTGAGGTGAAGTACAGCTCATTGGCTCCGGCATTCTGATCTACTTGCCTGCTTTTTACTCCATAAATCCCAAACTGAATACCCAGTTTATCATTTAACAGGCTGAAGTCATTTTTCACATTCAGCGTGAGTCTGTTACTGGAATTCCCGACTTCTGACAGGCGCTGCTTATCATAGCCCAGCGCTATTAGATAACTGTGATGGGAAGATCCTCCAGACAGTCCCAAACTGTACTGCTGGTTCAACTGGGGCCTATAGAGGTATCGCTGTACATCCTCCCGCAAATCATAACTGCGGAATGCGGCTATTCTCCCCTTGGCCTCTTCCGCAGTAATCAGACCTTCCCGCTGTTGGTATAGAGTTTCTACCACCGGGGTAATAGCAGGTCTGGAAGGGTTGGAAAATGTACTGTTATAGTATCCAGCCTCAAAGAGCTGCTCTTCTAGGGTAATAAAATCACTGACCGATAGATTAGGACTCAGAAAGGGATCCGGCTGCTGAATCCAGTTGGTATTGGCAGTCAAGTTGAACTTCATTGCCTGATCCATTTTACCTGATTTGGTGGTAATGACAATGACCCCGTTACCTGCCCTGGCTCCCCAGATGGAGGCTGCTGCTGCATCACGCAAAACCGTAATACTTTGCACATCATTCGGGTTGATATCTTCCAGACTTCCGTCAAAAGGAAAATTATCTATAACAATGAGTGGCTGTGAGAAATTACCCAGGGTGCTTCTGCCTCTGATGGATATAGGATCCCTAACCTGATCTCCAGCCCTGTTGAATATCAGTCCAGAAGTGACATCCTCCAACTTGTCCACCAGATTCGTGCTGACTCTTCGGTCTATCAGCTCCTCATCCAAACTGACAAATGATCCTGATGCCCTGCTCTTAGGGATTTTCTGATACCCTGTAGAAACCACTTCCACTTCATCCAGACCCATCTCTAGTGGTTTTAATCCAAATATCAATTCTTCAGACATAGTAACACTCACTGAAGTATCCAGCGAGGCATAGCCCATAAACTGAAGTACGAAACGATATTCTCCCGGCTCCAGCGCAAGACTAAACTTACCGTCACCATCCGCAATCAGCGACTTTCCTAAGGGAAGTACTGTAGCCATTGCCCCGGCAAGGGGCATTTGGGAATCCGCCTCTACTACCCTGCCTGAAACAGCTATTTTCTGTGCTTCTGCAGCTTGAAAAGAAAGGGACAAAATTCCCAGTAAAACGAACACTAGCTTTCTCATGGTGCCAATAGATTAGGTTTAGCAATTTTTCTCAGTACCAGGACATTTATCTCCTCTTCTCTCAGAATCAGGTCTAGCCCATTTGCCAGCAGAGCTTGCTTTAGGCTTTCCACATCTGAAAGATTGGCATCCAGCCTCAGATCAATCGGATAATCAATTCCGGTCAGGTTGATAAATGGATAAGGACTGTTTCTTTGAAATGCCGCATTGAGGTGGTACACAAACCCCTGCAAGGGATAGTTAGTCATATCCAACCCCTGTTTGGTACTGTAGGATTTCTCAGACCCTGATGCATGCGGGTAGCTAGTTCCTTCCTGCTGTACCAGAGCATAGACCATCCACTTTTTTTTCTCCACCTGCGCCTCTATATGCGGAAAGTAACGGTCCAGATCTTCCCTCATCATACGGTAAGGATCCGCATGGGCAGGTGCAATCAGTTCATATCCGAATACATGGGTACCTTCTGCCATCCAATCCTCGTAGTCCCTGCCTACTTTATCAGACCAGAGTTCCTCAAGATCAAAACCTATGGTGTCCATACGGTTTAGGCTGTAGTAGTCCTCCCGGCTCTTTTCAGAATAAGCAAGGCTATAATGGTATAGCAGGGGAAGGTTGATAATTCTGATTTGGGACATCTCCTCGAACTGCTGGGTAAGAGAACCGTGGACTTCCGGGATATATCCAGTCATGGCAGACTGGAACCAGATGTTTTTATTCTGCACCTGAGGTGCTCCTGAAATAAGTTTTTCCTCCTTGGCAAGTGAGATTTTATAGTCTTTCTTTTCACGGAATAACACTTCCCCATTTGCCAATAGCTGCTCAATATTTGTGTAGGTAAGGTCTTCGATCCCTGTAATGGCCACCACTTTTCCTTCAGGATCGAGCAATACCACATGGGGAATCACCGAATGGGGAAAGTAGGATCGCATCTTCCGGGCATCCACCACCAGCGGTAATCCTACAGCTTGCAGTCGCTTGTTTCCTGAAATAGTCTCAGTGATTTGATCTTCGCCAAAGACAGTGATTGGCAACACAGCAAGCCGGTCACCATACTTCTTCTGAATAGCATGCAGCTGAGGCAGGGAAGCGATGCTGGCGGTACAGGTAGGAGCCCAGAACTCCAGGATCACATACTTGCCCCTGTAATCATCCAGCCGCAGCTTATCCGAATCATAGTGTAATACCTCCGAGAATTCGATCCCGGAAGGAATCTGATCCCCAATGGTAAGTGTATCCGGGTAGGCAGAAGAGCTTGCGCCCTCCTGCCCTGGGATACCGGAGTAATCAACCAAATCAGACTCCGGAGGTGAATCAGCAACTTGTGCTGTGAGTGTGCTTATGGGAAGACATAGCAGTCCCATTAAGCAGATGAGTAGTGTTTTTTTCATTGCTTTTGAATGTTTGTAATGCTGGGTCCGCCACGGCGAGACAGGTGACCGATGTCCGGTGCCCGGTGAAAGGGGACCGAAGACGGGAGACGGAAGACGGAAGACCGGTGTCCGGTGTCGGATGCCCGATGTGCGATACTTCGACTTCGCTCAGTACAAGTGCTGGAAGCAGAAGTAGGCAGTCGCAGTGAGCAGTCGCAGAAGTGAAAAGTCAGAAAGCTAAAGTCAGAAATCTGAAATCCTAACAACCGACCTTAAGGTCATTTTGAAGGAGTTCCGGCTGAGAAATCTCTCAACTCTAACTTCTTGACTCTTGGCTCTACCTTCTTGTCTCCTGGCCCTTAATTCTACTTCTACCCTCCAAATACTTTGTACTTTGTACTCGATACTTTGTACCCAATACAAGACATAATCCTCCCACCTTGCTCCGACCGAGCAACCAACAAATAATGAATAAGAAATAAACTGAAGTAATGGAGCTGTTGACCTGCTGCAGCAGATGATCTCCATCATCGTGTAACGTCACCCGAATAATCGGGATCGAGAACTCCCTGATCTGTGTGGATAGTCCCGAGACGCTAGCGGATTCGGGAGCAATCAGAGAGAAAAAGTGCCCAAATCCTTAAATCGGATTCTTGGGCTTCAGCGGATATAGGCGATCTACCGCGGTGATGCCGAGTTCCACTGGTAATAGGTAAATAGGTAAATAGCAAGTTATATCATTTCGAAAACCAAGTACACATAAGCAATCCTCTTGGAAGAGATCCCACTGATATTGAAGTATGTGACTGGTTTGGGACATTTACTGTCTAACTTTTCTTGATGAAAATCCTGATTTAAACGTTCTATAAACAGAATCTTCGCTATATTGAACTAAGATTCGCTTACAGGCAAATATTAGGATATAACCCATATTATACCAGTAAAACAGTTCTAATTCAGTAATTTAGATTCTAATTCAGAATTAAATTCCTAATTATGGAAAAGACACCAAAAATCATGAGGATATTGAGAGAATCAAATGATTACTCTCAGGAATTTGTAGCTGACTATCTAAATATTAACCAGAAGACATATTCAAATTTGGAAGCGGGTAAATCAAAACTCACTGTGGATCGAATTCAAAAATTGGCAGATCTTTATCAGGTAAAACCGGATTATTTCTTAGCTGAAGAGCTTCCTGTAATAAATTTCAATAATACTGGTCCGAAGAGTAATAGCAATAGTGGATACATCCATACTTATATCAATGAAAAAAGCGTAGATGCTTTTTATGAAAGATTGCTTTTGGAAAAAGATCTACAATTAAAAGAAAAAGAATCTCAAATCTCCTTATTGAAAGAGATGATTGAAATTTTAAAAAGTAAAATTGACAACATTATATCAAAATAAAATGACAAGTGCTGGAATTATAATTAACACTCTTCTATTAGATAAAAATTTAGACCTTTCTGAAGTAGCAAAGGGATCTGATATTCCAAAAGAAGATCTTGTGGCAACAATAGATGGTAAAAAGAGGTTAACAATCGAAAATGCGGTTAAGCTTAGTAAATTCTTTGAAATTCCTGCAGAATTTTTCTTTACTGAAAGCGCATTAGTCAATCACAATAATATTGGAGATCGAAGTAATAGTAACAGTGGTTTTATAGGCACCTATAACAATAACGATTAGAAGTTTAAAGAACTTCTGGAGAAGTTGATGGTAGAAAAGAAGAGTTCAAAAATGAGTTACAAAAATCCAAACAATAAGATGCGTATGGAAACAAATCTAAAACGAGAGAATTCATACGTCACACTATAGATAAATTTTGCAAGAAAAGAATCGTATTTATCAAATAGACATTGGATGTTCTTCAAAATTCGAAAGCAACTTTTTGCAATAAAGTCTCCAATTAACCTCATCGACTATTATAGACTCTTGCTTGCATCGTATTATTAAATCACAAATTTGTAAATAATCAATCAGAGGCTTCATTCTTACTGATCCAAAACTGAAAAATTTCGTATCAAAACCTAAACATTCAAGCACCAAATTTATAAACCTTCTATTCTGTTTATTTCTTGAGCCTGGCATTCCAGAAATTTTGAGATCTTCTTCCATTTCCACCTTTTTAAGTATTGGTACGATGTCAATACTCAAAAATGTAAATTTTTGAAGTTGCTGAAGAATTGAAACAGTTCTTTTCCTATTAAGATTTTTATATAATTTAAAATCCACATCATATCCCAATCTCTTCATGATTTTCAAAGGTATTTCTTCGAAATGGGAAAAATTATCCATTTTATTTGTTTCATTTGAATCTCGAACATAAAGCAATAAAAATATTGTTATAAAAACTCTCCTTGAAAAATTCAAAACCTCATTATCCTCTTGAATTATATGTTTATCAATTACAAAAAATACATGTATTAACATATCATTTTTTGAAGAATAATCATTTAATGAATTAACACTAAAACGAAGAACTTGATCAGAATTGGAAATCCCTGAGAACAGCAGTAAAATTTCATTCCATTTTGGATTAAAAAGATATCCATCTACTAATTCATCTGTTATATTTTTCGATTGAAAATAATGCGCGACAAGATACTCTTGAATTGTTAAATGACAAAAGGAATATATATCAATTGTTCGTTCTACAAATATCCCTTTATGAACTTCAAGAGACGTTAACACTTGACTGGGACCAATTTCATCCTTTAATTTTTCATTCTTGCTAAGAAAAATACTTATCAATTTTATCAATTCCATTTTTGAAAAGAAAATCTTTTCTTCCTTATATAAAGCTAATGCTATTTCAGAGAGCATATCTAGCTCTAAATCAACATTTAAATACTTATGAATACTTTCAACGAATACCCCCTTTTCTAAATTCCATTTTTCTAAATAAATACCTAAAGATCTTTTATACAATAACCCTCTTTTTAAAGGCAATTGGTCGCTCACCTCAAAGGATAAGCATAAAAACGTTAACAAAAGTGGTGTTCTAGCCAATTCAAGAGCTGATTGATACTCTTTATTAAAAAGATTGGAAAGAAATCTTTCACTCATTTCAACTTCAGTTGAGGTTTTATTAGAAAACCAATTCTGAGCAAAATGAATGATTTGTTCATCATTGAAATCTGAAACTTCAACAACATTAAAGACACTAAAATAAGATCTATAGAATGCCGTTCTACAAGAAATAATAAATCTGTTGTTCCTATATTTATCTGAGAAATTCTTTACATGAGAAATAATAGAATTTAACTTATCATTTGGAACTTCATCTAATCCATCTAACAATATGAGCATTTTACCATTAGTCAAAAAACTAATGGCTGTTTTATCAGGATCAGGAAATCCACAATTTTCAAATTCTTCACTAATTATTTCAATTAAATTTATATTTTCATACTTAAATTGTTTCAATTCAATAAAAACAGGAATACATTCATGAACATAATTATACTTCAAATCACTCTCTTCTTTATTACCTATCAAAAAAAACGGCTTAGTTTTGACAAAGAAAGATTCAATTCCCATTTTCTTTAAAAAAGTTGTTTTACCTGAACCAGGGCTCCCCAAGACACACAAATACTTATCGCAATTAGCTACTTCTACTCCTGACCTTCTATTCTTTGAATGAACATTTAACCGTCTGGTATTTTCATTTTTATATGATAATTCTAAAGAATTAATTGACTCATATTTATTTAAATTTGTAGGAGAATGCGTTTCTAAATTAATATATAAATCTTTAAGGGAAATCGGTTTTGTCATTCCCAAGATTTTAATCGATCCATTTCTATGAACATAATTTTCGACGTAATTTCTTATAGCCTTTTCAAATTTAATTTTATCTGAAACTTTCATACCAATCTTTTTTGAAATATTAGTAAAGTTTTCAAATGTATACTTTATAGCAGACTCAATTAAACTAATTTGGGCACTATCGAAATTAATATCCATTTACAATTTGCAATAATATATAATTTTTTGTTTTTAAATAGTATCAATGTAGGCAAAAGACTGCGGTGGAGCAATCCCAAAAGATTCCCTAATACCTAGTGGTTCTCGATACTTCTTAGCCTTTTTTACTTCTATCGCGTATCCCGTATCCTTTCCACTGAAGTATTCACGATAGAATTCCTCTGATATCCCTGCGAACTCAAATGTAGAATCCCAGAGAGAATTTAAATTGTCGTGATGCACCGTCTTGATATCAAACTCACCGATCACTTTACTTATAGGAGCTGAGGCATAGACGATTACCGATTTAACCGCTTCATTTTTATATATTCTTCTTCGAAATTCAAATCTCTTTGTGCCGTCAAAGATCTTTTCGGCAAATTCGGGTTTGATCGATAATAGTACTTTCATATTCCTGCTAGCGTTATAAGCTTTTTAAATTCTTCACGACCCATCTTACTGATGGTCTTTATACTATCAAAGTTGGCCAAAATTCCTTCATCTAGCATTTGCTTAAGATTGATTCGTTTCTTAAAAGAGAATGCATATAGAAAATTGAATGCAAAAGGCCTGTTTTTCGGATACCTGTTCCAGTATTCGACAAGTTCCTCATCAGACAACACGGATCGTTTACGGCATATTTGACGAAGTTCTTCTAGATTATTTATACCGTCTATTGTCTCTTCTACAATCCCAACTGTGGTGGCTACTCCTTTATAAATACCTCCTGATCTATAAAAAACTAAAATATCGCCAGATTTGAGTCCTCTATTCCTTGAATGGGAAATATAGGATTTTGAAATTGCATTTCTATGAGGTTTGTTCTCAACAAATTCTAAAGGACTCTCTGTCTTCAAGATAGAATCAGGAAATAATTCGCTATGGTAATCTGGTTTGATGGGAACTATATAAACGTCGCTTGTTTTGGAAAGCCATGGAAATGTTTTAGAAGGGCGGTTTGGGTCAAATCTTATGGAAAAGTCCCTCACCAATACTTTCTCAGTTCCTGATGAAGTCGTTTTAATGCCATGATCTTCAAATCCAAACTTCCCTAAAAGGTTGATCAAGCTCTCCAACTCAGGTCTTCCATCAAAGATTGTTACGTAGATCTCATCTACTTTACGCAGTCTTGCGTTATCAAACACAATCTTTAAAAAACGTTCTCCAATCCTAAGCCCATTACTAACCACTTTGAAGGTTCCAATTTTAAGACGCCTCTTAGGAAGAAAAGACGGTGAAATTTCAGAATAGCTTTCCTTCTCATCCTCAACCTTTAGAAATAAAAATGCTTTAATTTCACCAGCCTCGTAGCATACATAAGCCATTTCATTATCTCCTGCTTTACTATTGTACCATTTATCAAATCCAACGTAGTCGTTTCTAAAGCTATCAAAGAACTCGTCTTCCAAATCAATATTCCCAAAATATTCCCTCTTGACCGAAAGAACAGAATAGTCCACAAAGTCTGGGTTCTCTGCGATCACCTTTTCTAAAAAACTATCAATCCCAAATACACGATCAGCAATATTTAGGTATTTAGCCTTCAAATTGATTTTTTTGTCCTCTGTGATCAGATAGTCAACACGACTAGAAAACACTTCATTTAGGAGTTTTGAGTCCTCCAAATCGTTTGGTTTTGTATCGTATTTTTCAATGATTTCAAGAACTTCCTGCTTTAAAGGTGCTGGCGTTTTCAATTCTTGATAGCTACCAAGCTTTATAGACATTGAATTAACAACTTGGATACTAGCATGCTTTTGTAACTCTGTCAAAGTCAACGGGTGAACACATTTTGTAAAGTGCAGTTTATCCAACCAGTTAAATAGTATTCCTATATTCTGATTTGAAACTTTGTCTGTCTCTCGATGGATTACAATATTGGTATCTAACAGTATTTTCATTTCTATTTAAAAACTGATTGAATTTTAAGCCATTTTTGCCTGATTAGTGCCATTATCGGGGGTATGAATAGGTAAATCAGTAGTCCTATTGCGAGTGAAAAAGCGAGGTAAAATTCGACAGGTGGAGATAATATGATTTCATGAAAATCCTCTGTATCAGGCATACCATTTCGAATAGCAGGAAAAGCAAATAAAAACCCACAGACTATGTTAATTAGTATTGCTATTGCAAATTGGCTAGGACCAATTCTCTCTTTTGTGAATATAGAGAAGAAAGAATAGCTATCGCTGCCATTCTTTTTACTAAAGATAACGATAAGTTCATTATTTTTAATTCGCTTATCATCTAAGTAGTTCTTAAAAGGTTGAAATTCTAATGTTCGAACATTTTTAAGATACTCAGATTCAAAAAAAGTAATATTATAATTATTGGGTACAATATGAAAACAAAAACATGTTTCAACATGACAAGGAATCGAATTTTTAAACTCTTTAAGTAGATGATCCGGAATATTTCTACTCTCATTTAACTTAATATCATAAATAATTGTAGACTTACCAATTCCTTTCTTTACTGTGGCAATGGATTCAGAAACTGGTTCAACACCTATTCTCAAATATATATTAGACTTAATAGACTTTTTATCATATTCAGTTAAGTCTATATTCATTGAAACAAGATTATGATTAAAATTATTATGAAAAACAACAGGTAGTAAACACAATCTATTTCTATCACTGAATTCGTGAATTACCCCCTCTCTATTCTGTCCCCCATCCAGATAGGAAGTGTTTGATACAGAGTCGTTAAAGATAAATCGGCTGTTATCTGATTTCTTAAGTTTGTCATAGAAATCAGAAACTTTCGAGTCATATTCAATCCATGGGATATATAAATCTAAAGTAAGGCTATTTAGCCCTTGAATTGATTCTGAATCTATCTCAACACCAAATTCAACCAAACAGGTACTTAAGAATTCCCAAGTACAAATATGAAATCTCTTAATTTTAAGATTTTCCTGATTACTCCGAATGAAAAATGAATTATCCATTATTCGTTAATTTGATAAAAATTTTATCAATTCTTCAATATCACCGTTCTTAATTTCTAAGAAGGGAATACCTAGTTCGTTGGCCACGAAAATCGCATGACTTAATTCAGCACTCTGCATTTCATCTAAAAGATTTTGATTATAATCCTTACCATCTCTTTTTTTTAGTCGTTTTGCGACCTCAATAATGTCTGTTGTCGCAACAGAGATTATTGTTGGTGCTATTTTTTGAAAAGTCTCAATCGAAACTTTTTGTGGTATTCCGTTAAAATCGAAGAGACAAAAATGGCCGTCAAGAAGATACTTCATTTCTGGATTTATTAGCTTCTTAAGCCCGTCTATTAATCGGTTTTGAGTATCTGAGATATCATCGACCAATTTGTTTGTGGGGTTCGGGTTTAACTCAGACCACTTTAACACCTCACTTGCACAGAGATGCTTTAAATCAAATTCTTTCTGAATTTTGGAGCAGATGGTTCCTTTTCCTACCCCATGAATTCCGCCAATGAATATTATGTTATGGTACATGAATAGTGAGTTGGTTGGTTCTGGCGAATTACAAACAACGTAGGGCATTTCAGGAGCAGCGTATTTGTCCGTTGAGACTAAGTTTGATAAAAACCTCAAACTTGCGGAAAGCTCCATACGCCCTATGTTTTCTTATGTGAGGTAAGCAGTAGGCTTTATATTAAATTTCCCACGTATTCCACAAGTTTTGGTATCGAATCATAAATTCCCCTTGAGGTCATTGAAGCGGTAACTTTTCCTAACCAACCCATTATTTTTCCTTTTCTGTCAGGATTACCTTTTGGTGTCAAATCGTCCAAGACCTTTAACTCTTGAAGATCTGATTTCTGAACTCCTAACTCTTTTAAATGCTCATACTGAGCTTCATTGATAGTCAAATTAATGTCACCTTGCTTTATATTGTCACCAGCAGCAACATTTAGGGGGTTGTTACTTCCATAAATATTGTTCGTTATGATATTTTGAGCTTTTCTATCATTTTCTTCATTCATGATGTATTTATTGTCTATTTCAGGGAATTGCTCTTCTAAGTCTTGTAAAGTATCAATTAACTTTTGTTTAGTCAATTCTACAATATTTGCGAGTTGTGATTTTCCAATTGTCCGTTGACCGCTTCTAATTACACCATTATGGCGTTGGACTTGGTCTTTATAAAGTTCGCCAACCAACTGAACTTGACCGCCTGTTAAATTTATATATCCTTTACCCTTAGTCAATTGTTCCATATTCTGTTCGACAATTGAAATTGGCTCAGTTACTCTATGATAGTTTAATAGTTCTTCAATGTCCTGACGACTATCAGGAAGTAATACAGGAAACGTTTGTCTCTGGCCATATGGGAATTCAGCGGTTAAATGGATTTCTGCCCAAATTTTTCTGTAGTCAGGCAAAATGGGGTCTTCAAATTCATATCCGTTAAGTTCCTTATTTAACCAACTTTTAAATATGTCATTCTTGATTTGGTGCGCAATTAGCTTTGCTCTTGTCAGTGCTTGAGCAACTGTTATTTTGTCAAAAGCTATGTCTCTAATTAATTCTTTTATCATAGTAGGTTTTCTTTTTAGCTTACTGCCAACTTATTTATTTACCCCATTTTAAGGCATTTATCTCCTAATATTGAGTGGCTAAGTGTCACAAATCTCAATATTTTATGGCGTATATTTTTCTTTCGGTTATTCAATACTCATCTGAAAGAAAAGGCGCCTGTTT
The DNA here is from genome assembly GCF_900182815.1 of Algoriphagus winogradskyi. Classification (GTDB taxonomy): domain Bacteria; phylum Bacteroidota; class Bacteroidia; order Cytophagales; family Cyclobacteriaceae; genus Algoriphagus; species Algoriphagus winogradskyi. Next base: position 423,274 of record NZ_FXUA01000004.1, read on the forward strand.
AGTACTATCATAAAGATTTCGTAATCAAAAGGTATTTGATGGTTTCCGGATTTAAGCCCGGATGGATGCTAAAAGTTGGCTGTTCTACCTCACCCCCTGCCCTCTCCTGAAGACAGAGGTTGATCGGCTCTGCTCCAGATGGAAATTAAGGATAAGAAGTAGGTTGGTTGTTCCCGAATCGCTTCGCTTACCGGGATCTTCGATTTCAATAAATAAAAGGCTCAAGCAAGAAAGGGAATAAAATGATATGAAAACATACCATGTATAGGGTATTTTTTTGTTTTTGTGATTAATCATTTGGTTTATGCCTATGAGGTTTTAAATCTAGGTATTTAGGTTTATACTCTGGATTCACCCTCCTGGAGCTGCTACATTTGAATGGACATTAAGTTAAGCCCCTTAACTTAGAATCAATGAAAGACAGGACAAGAAGAAGCTTTGACAAGGAATTTAAGAAGATGGTTGTCGAGCTTCACAAGAGTGGTAAATCCTCCAACGAGATCGGAAGGGAGCTGGGAATACCCGGCAATATGGTTCGTCGATGGAGCAGAGAGTATGAATCCAACGGTGATCAAAGTTTTGCAGGAAACGGTAAACCGATTCTGAGCCCTGAACAGCGGGAAATAGCCGAATTGAAGAAGGCATTGAAAGAGGCACAGATCGAAAGGGATATTTTAAAAAAGGCCGTGAGCATCTTCTCCAAGAGCGACAACAAATATTCAGGTTCATGAGCGAGCACCGAGGGGAATTTGCTGTTGAGAAGATGTGTCAGGTTTTCGGGATTTCCAGAAGTAGTTATTACGATTGGCTTACCAGAAAACCTTCAAAATGGGCCTTGGAAAACGACGTTTTAAGTCAAACCATCCAAGATGTAACTGAGCAAACGAGCTCCAGACTTGGAAGTCCGAAACTCACCCATGAGCTAAAGGATCGGGGACTGTCTGTTTCTCGCCCCAGAGTAGCTAGGCTGATGAAATCGATGGGTATCCGAAGCGTTGTCAACAAGAAGTTCAAGGTATGCACCACAGAATCTAATCACTCATACGCCCCGTCAAATAATCTATTAGACAGGGACTTTTCAGCTGCACAGCCTGGACAGAAATGGGTATCAGACATCACTTATGTAAGAACCCTGCAAGGCTGGCTTTATCTGACGGTGATTATGGTTTATTTGACAGGAAAATTATCGGATGGTCGATGAGTACCACAATGGAGGCAAATCAAACTGTAAGTACTGCACTCAGAATGGCATTGGGTAACCGGCACTTTAATCCAAATGAGTTGATATTCCATTCCGACCGGGGCGTCCAATATGCCTGCGAAGAATTCAGAGGGCTTCTCAAAAAGCATAAGATTATCCAAAGCATGAGTCGACAAGGAAACTGTTGGGACAACGCAGTAGCAGAGAGCTTCTTTAAAATTCTCAAATCAGAACTGATCTATCAGATCCCACAATTGACCCGTGACCAAACCCGCATCGAGATCTTTGAATTCATCGAAGTCTGGTACAATCAAAAAAGAAAACATTCCTATCTAAATTACCTCACTCCTGAGCAGTTTGGTCAGACAACAAAACAAATCGCCGCATAGAGAAATACGGACTCGAACTAATCAGGTGGATTTTATTTCCAAATCCTCCTGATTAGTTGAGTAGCCCCGCGGCAGGCGGCATTCAATCAAATCACAATCAGGCTTAAAAATATTGTCCGGTTTTTTGTAGCAAATCCATCCTCCTCTGGTCAGGTTTGCCATCTTCTCTCATTTGCTTCGGCCCTGGTTTAATTGCTTTAATAGTTTCCATGCTAGTGTGGTTTGATTAAACATGTACTAAATCTAATCCAAAAACTCACAGAACCTCCAAATTTTTAATCCTTTAGACAAAAATTGTCGAGATATTTGAAAATGTCTAAAAAATCAGATTAAAAAACTCCCAATTCGTTTAATAGATCGACATCTTTCATTATGGATTTTAATTCAATCTTAAATCCCTACAGCTTTTTTGCATTTCAGAATGCCGGCTGTTAGAATTCTCAGAATCAAATTTGCCAAATTTTCCTGAGTTCGAGAACATGTCAGATAGTTGTTCAATTATACAATACTCAGATTCATTCCTAATAGCTTTTAAAAGGAAAAATCACTCCATTTCCCCTATTACTTAAGGTCTGGAAGAGATTTGAATAACCGCCTAGCATCAGGCCATCCTGCGTCCACAAATACTGCAAGACATTCGATCAACTGATTTCTTCTTATCGTATCAGTAAAAATGTAGCGGTAGTCTGCCAAAAACAGGCCTACTAGCTTAACAAATAACATTGCTCCCATCGGCTCGTACTCATATTTTGATACACCAGACTTTCTAAGCATTGCTTCACTGATTAGATCAAAACACTTCTCAGGATCAGCCACGATAAACTTTTCGAGTATTTGTAGACAGTCATGCACAGTTTTAGGTGAACCCAGGGTGTTCAATTTGGAAATGAGAGGACCATATTCATTTAAAAAGACCTTCTTTTGCTCTAGCGAGAGAAATACGCCCTCACGATAACCAACGGCATAATAAAGCTGCTGGCCAATAGCGGTAAAAAGCTTTAGTGCAGAAATTTCCTCGGCTGTTGCCACACGGTCAGTTGGCCAGTTAGCAATGAATGGCTCCAATTCCTCTATCAACTCCCAGAGAAAAGAAATAACATTCTTCCTTACTAGGACATATTGCTCTTGGCCTGTTGCATACCCGACTGCGAAATATTCCCTTAAGCTAAATAGCGCATTTAGTATCGGAATTTCATTATTCTTAAATTCTGATTTCCATTTATTCAATACTGCTATGGAATCTGGGCATCCTTTAACCAAAGCAAAATAAGAAATTGTGGAAGAAACGTCTGTTTTGGACCCTAATTCCGAGACTTTTTTCTCAGCAAGTTTTAGGAATAGAGGTTCAATCTGTTCAACTGCTGCTGACCTTAGAAATGCTAGTTCAGAAGCTCCATAACCCAGTACAGACCTGTTGTTTTCCAAATCCACAAATTTGCCAGCGATCTCCCAAAGGGCATTTCGGTCTGTATCCCAAAGACCACGCAAACGTATGATTGCCTGCATACGAACGGCTGGATGCGGATCGGAAAACACTAGTTCCAAGTAGCAGTCTTTTATTTTGGGCCAAAGTGCTGGTACTTTAATCAAACTTCCAATTACTTCAGCAATTTCCACCCTTACTGAATTACCAGACCAAGCTGGAAAACGCTCAAAATCTACTTCGGTCTGTTCATATGTTTTAGGCGTACTATGTTTGCTTAATGTAATTAATCTCGAAATAACTTCCTCCAAACGCTGATCGGGAACCCAACCAGCTTCCAATGCTTTGCCCAAAGCCTTTGCGTATGTTCCGGCTATCTCTGGTGCCAGTTCTTCAAATCTTTCAGAAACTTGAGCATCGATCAAAACGCTAAGTTTATCTACTGTTTCCCAAAATAAATCTGCGTCCTCTATATCTGGTTTTTCATTCAGCATGGCACGGATTGCACCACTCAGTCCAGAAATAATTTCCATATCACTGGTTGTTCCAGCAATTTTTGTCTCCTTATTGGGCTGGCTAACAAACAAAGGGTCTTTTTCAGTCAGCTCACTTTCAATCACATTTGTTTTTTCTTCAGTAGCCATTTTTAAATAATTACGCGCCTCCGAACTGACCAAATTACTTTCCCCTATTGCACTAAAGACGGAGAAAACGGTCTGTTTTGAATAATATTCTGGAATTACGGTGTGGTCAAAGTCATAGGCCAGTATCTTGGCCTCAGCATCACGCCGATCTGCCTCACTTACAAATAGATAGGTGGCCACAATTAGCTCGATTGCATCCCGTTGGTTGTTCATTGAACTAACTAACAAAATATCGATCGCTGAATTCCACATAATCCTTCCCAATACCTCAGCACGTTTTGCACCAATTTTAAGAAGTAACCTCCATGCCAATGACTTTGCCGTTTCCCCAAGAAGTATATCCGGAATCTCCTTGAGAAGTGATTCGTCTGCTGTCTCTGCCCAGTTCTGAAAAATTTGGCAAATATTTTCATCTCTGTCGCTATCAAAATCATCCTCCCAATACAAAAACCCAAAATTATCATCCTTAAAAGCCCTTTTACCATCCCTGTAGGAAACAGGATACTCAACGTCTGGATCAGTATGCCAACTTCGCTCTTTAGCATCAATGGCTGCACCCAGCGCCCTGATTCCCGCTATTGGAGATTGATTAAGAAGTTTAAGATAACCGCTTCTGAGAACATATTCTGCCATTTGAAAGTCCTGGGCTGCATTGGAATTTAGCCCCAAAATCCAACTGGGACTACCCATTGTTGTAGTATGATCAGCACTAAATTCACCTCCCGCATATACCCTGCGGTAAATTTTCGCTACTAACTCATTGTCCAGGGCAGCTAAATTGCCCACTTGGTCAGCAAGGGCAGGAACTTCAAAATAGCCAAACTTTTTGAATCGATCATCGGCAAAAATCTGATCCAAACGCTGTTTTGAACCTTCGGGATCTGTTTTGTAAGTTTTTGCTACAAAAGGAATGATACTTGATGACAGCCATTGGACCAGCCGATCATCCTTGGATATCTCATCAAAAAGTGCTCTGGATACTTTTCCCACAGCTTCTATTGCAATTGGTGATAATCTAGAATTAATCAGCAAGTGGGTGATTACTTTTAAGCTTTGAAGCTGGTAAGGCTCAGTGATGTCCGTTATCCCAGAAATCATCTTTGACCAAGTCTCCGATGTTTCCTCATTGATACCGTAGGTGCTAAGAGCACCTGCAATTTGAATGATCGCCTTTTTATACTCAAGTTCTGGTCTAGACAATACTTTGGCAAGTTCAGATAGATCATCTCCTCTTATTATGCCCTGAACAGCAATCCTGGCCACTTCAACTCTGATAACAGGATCTGTCTGATCTGAGGAGATCAATGAGCCTACTATCATCCAGTATTCCAATGCAGGTTGACTATGTTTAAGGTGCTCTAACCAATATTCAAGTGAAGGGGCAATTAATAGTCCCGCTCCTTCTATCTTTGAAAGTCTTGAAATAGCCTTTGGAACACTTGGTTCCAGAATAAGTCTGGAAACAGCAAAATCAAAAAGTATATGGTGCCTAAAGGCTATTCTCCTAGTCTGTTCTGTTACTAAAATGCCTCTAGCCAGTACCTCCTGAATTATTGTCGATGCGTCTATCGGGATTTCCGTTTCAGGAATATCAACTGATCTTTCATTTAGAATCAAATCTAAATATTTCTTGAAAGCTACCGTACCTGGGAGCCCAAGGTCGCCCATCCTCTCTTCCCAATACTTGGACAACAGTTCAGACCTTGTTTCTACTTTCGATAGAGATTTTGGTGGTAAGCCTTCACTAATTAGCTCACCAATCAGCGAAAGGTTAAAAGGATTTTTGGCCAAATTTGCCATTTTAGTGCCACCAGCTGTCAGGGCTATTTTCAATGTGGGGGATTTAGCTTCTAATTCATTAATTTCCGCTTCACCGAGCAATGGGACATGAACATGCCGAACGGTACGGAAACTCGGTTCTGAAAACACTGGATTGGGTATAGTACCTTTGAAAAGCCTTTTCCATTCAAGCCCCAGCTTCAGATCAAATGTTCTTACAGAAGCTATCACCAGCCAATTGGGTAACAAGGATACTTCTTCGATCAGTTTTTTATAGGTCGATTCCGCAATACCCCCCCTTGTCGCATCAAGCGCATCAAGAATCAGGTAGCCCTTGGTATCAAGTGGTATATTCTTTAAAACCTCTATCACAGAGTGCTCAAGGCCAATTTCATTCTTTAGGACATCCAAATCAGAAATATTGCTCTCAACAGTTAGGGTAACGACCAGTGCATCCTTGGACAGCTCTATTGAAAGATCGTGTATGATACCAGATTTACCGGATCCTGGGTCTCCGGTAATGGCAAGTGACCCAGTTTTTGCGGCTGCCAATACAACTGAGCTGACTGGACGGGAAAAACTAACTTCCCCCTTTTCAGTTTTGATCTTGGTAAAGCGCTCCAATCTAATCAGCACTTTTTTACTATAACCAGTTAATTTGGCTACATCACTTTGGAAGCTGGGTGGCTCTTTCATCGAAATTTGTCCTTGCAAAAAACGCATGATAGCATCACGTTGGCCACCTGTGCCGTTCTGTGAAGCTTCTACCGCCCATTGTGAGAGAAGTTTAAAAAGGACCGACTCATCTCCCGAAACCTTTACCACTTCCCTGAGAGCATCGGTAACTATCTGCTTCTGATTCGAATCAAGGACGGCAACAGAACATAGCTTTAGAATCTCCTGAGATTTAGCAGAAATGATAACCGTGCCCTCTTCACGAAACCATACAGAAGCAATTAGTTTTTCAAACCTATCCAAAGCATTCTTCAGATTGGCCGGCAATGCAGTTGCAGCCCCAGTTCTGTTTCTGATTAAGGCTTCACGCAGGTCATTGCGAACAGTAGCGGGTGCATTTTCACTTACAACAAGCACCAATCTGTCTCTTGACACGTCCATTTCCCTAGCTTTGTAACCATCGTGAACACCCTCACGGTATTGTCTCACGAACTGGTCAACCACAGACCCCAGCTCACTTTGTGGGTTATCAGATAGCGATAGGCTTGTCTTCGCTTGAAAATATACTAATCCCTTATTGGTGATAACGTTAACGTCATCGACTGCAGTTGGTGATTCCATGAAAATCTTCAGGGGTTTTCCCGGAAGGTTGTCGCCAAGACGACTTAAAGGACGTTCAGTTATAAGGAGAGCGGCTGCATAAGCACCGACTTCTGCCTGAAAAAGAACGCCCGCTGATGTTCCTCTTCCACTCATACTACCAATATAAATAAAGAATTATATAGGGTTTACTTTTTTCAGTTTTCTAGCAAAATACCAAGTGAAAGCTTGGCCATTTTTATTATATATGGTCATACCCAATCATATTAGTTTCCGCATCTGGGCGAAGTCAAATCGGTAGTAGGGACTGGGTGGGATTTGTAATTCCACCCTGCTATTCTTGCCAATTTGTAATTCAGAGCAAAAATCCTTTTATCTGCCTAATCACCTCTCTTATATCACCTATTACCTCTTCATTCTTGAACCTTAGGATCTGGATCCCAAATTCCTGGATCACTTGATCTCTGTTAAGATCATGTTCCTTTTGTTCCAGGCCATCATGCACTCCTCCATCCAGTTCGATAACTAAGCTTAATTCATGACAATAGAAGTCAGCGATGTATTTGTATATAGGATACTGGCGACGGAATTTGTAGCCGCCTAGCTGTTTGTTTTGAAGAACTGTCCAGAGCTTTCGCTCGGCAAGTGTTAATTTGTTCCTCAGCTCTTTTGCTTTTTGGTGTGTGGCTGCTGACGCACCGTAGAAGAGGTTGGAGGAGTAGAGCAAATTAAATGGTTGAAATTCTATTACAGTTGGATTCTATGTTATCAAAATCTTTGAAAAACTTGTTCAATTCTGGGTTTATCCAATCTAAAAGTTTATATAAAACTGTTCTTATCTCAAGTGCCTCTGTACAATCAATAGTATGTCCAGAGAAACAAAGTGGTTCGCAATGGTTTACCCGATTCCGAAAATTTTTTATGGTCTCTAATTTTGCATGGATTGATGCCCTATTTTCAGAAGCTAACTTAAGTGGGAAGACATGGATGGGACTGCCAGACACCAGTCCATAATGATGAGGAAGAAAAAATGAAACCCAAAATCCAAAAGTTTGATCAGCAATTAGCTTTCCCGATGTGATTGGAATACCCCTTAGATGCAGTTTTCTCTCTGTTTTTACTAAACAAGTCCTCAGAAAAAAGTGCGAAGTTCTTAATGAGGAATGCGACATAAAACCAGTTTTTTGATTTATTATCCAATCTGAGTCCGAAAAATTAGAAATAAGTACTTCATTCAAACTATTTCTAAAAATCACCTCAAATTGACTTAGCAAGGGATGAAATGCCTGTGCTAATCTCATATTGGCTCGATATAGCCTCTTGGCGGACACAAGGTTATTTCCAGTTGCTAATAGGTATCTATTGTACCTTGCCCTCGATAAGTATTTGTTTCTAAGAATAACTTTCATTTATCTGAGTTTTTGGAGTTTCACTACTGCTCCATGAGCTGAAATTAATATCCGGTACTTTGACAGAAAATATAGAAAAATTGATAAACCTCTTTTTATAAATTTATACAAAAACACAAAATGACTTTTAACTAAGTTAGATAATTCACGTATATTTGTACTGTTAGGTCTGATCAAGCCTCTTTCAGAAATGAAACGTAATCAGATAAAAGAATTGGCCCCTTTTTAGGGGCCTTTTGTATTTAAAATCTAAAGAGGATATTTTTCATCTTCCACTAAGCTTTCAACCCAAAAACATCCCTCTGTGCCTTTCCAAATTCTCTTGACTTGGCCATAGGTGTTTTTCACTGGGAAGTATAATTTTCCTCCCCTTAAGCTTAGCTAATCCATAAGGATGGCATAGATCTTCAATTACCTGATCTGAAACCATGACTCTATAATCTTGATCTATAGCAACGAGTCCGCTATCAAATGCTCGATGCAGATTAGGACAAAGAGCAATTCCGTTGCTGACACGATCATCCTGAGTACGACTAAAAGGAACAATATGGCAGGCATCAATCAGAGATCTTCCACTAATCGTACTCACATTCATTCCTGTTATAGCACAGGTGCTTTGATAGATTTTGGGCACCACCTTTTTAAAAGTACAATTTCTAACATATACCACTTCTTCCTCTGCTACTTGCAGGCGCATTACTTTGGGCACTTCATTGAGGACGTATTGCTGCACTTCTTTCAAGTATTTTCCTTGTTCCCTGTTCGATCTAAAATAGTGATCAGTTGAGCCAGGAAAATAATGTTTGACTAGTATTTTCCTAAGCTCTTCTCTACTCTCCTTCACAGTTAAAATCTGAAAAACTGGTTCAAAAAAGAAAGCATATTCAACCAATTCTGAGAGGGTCTGAATACTTCTAATATGCTTGGTTAACTGAAATCCAGGAAACGTCTTCAAAAACCAGAAAGAAGTGCTATCTACTTTATCATTCTGTAGGTGGTAGAAAGGAAGGGTGAAATCTTCTACAAAGCCAGCTGAGGCTAATATTTCCCAATTTTCATGAAAGGTAGAAACAAAGATATCATCGATATAAAACCTATTATCAGCACCGTACCCCCTATCTAGCAAATCTAGAAGTGTCAATAGCAAAATGGGCTTATGGGGAGCAAGTCCATAGGGAGTAGAGCCTCTATTAAGTTTGGTTAAGCCAATAAAAACTCTTTCTATATTCATCTATGAAATATCTTCGAATACCAAACTAACTAGAATTTACGATTTCACAAGTCAAGTATAGGTGAAAGAAATAGTACGAAAGCAAGTCTACATTTTGCTTAAATCGAAAGAATTAGTCTATTTCAGGATACACAACAGACTTCTCCCAGCTAACTTTTTCAATATGCAAGAAGGAATTTATGAATCTCTGATATCCAAGCTCGTGCAATCAAAGCTTGATGAGTTGGATCAAGAGGTGTTTTTTGTAGATCAAAAACCCATCGATAAAGCTGAAGCCAAGGAGGTGCTTTCACAGTATTTCTCGGTAGTGCTCAAAAGGGCGCTTTCCTATCTATCAGGTGATGATGCAGTATTGAAGCAGATCGAATTGGTCAACAAACTAATCTTCTTAATCAAACAAGAACTAGATGAAGAGGATTTTGAGCAAGATCTACTAGCCCTGAATACTAGTTTTCTGACTGCTATCTATTCAAAACTAGACCTTGGAGTTTCAGACTTCCAATTGTTTCTCAAAAGCATCACTCCAGAATCAAGGCTGATCTTCAGTTCACTGATCACCGGAGGCGGTGGCCCCAAGAAACTCCAAATGGACGGGGAATTGCAAAAAGAAATCAGTTCCTCGGATCGCATAGATTTTTTGGTGTCCTTTATCAAGTGGGAAGGGCTGAGACTTCTGATGCCGCAATTGGAAGAGTTTACTTATAAAGGTGGTAAGCTTCGATTAATTACCACCACCTATGTGGGTGCTACAGATGCTAAAAGCGTGGAATTTCTAGCTAATCTTCCCAATACAGAAGTCAAGGTTTCCTACAATACCAAAAATGAGCGGGTACACGTCAAGGCGTACCTATTTTATAGAAATACGGGTTTTCATACTGCCTATATTGGATCTTCCAATCTTTCTAAATCTGCATTGACCAAAGGCTTAGAGTGGAATGTGAAGCTTAGCAATAAGGAAATACCTCAGGTGATAGAAACGGCTCAGCATACCTTTGACACCTACTGGAATAGTAAAGATTTTGAAACTTATGACCATACTCGGCACTCTGAAAAATTGAAAGAGGCGCTTAAAGAAGGTCGATTTGGAGGTGGAGAAGGTATTGAAATCAATCTGGGATATTTTGATCTAAAGCCTTATACCTTCCAAGAAGAAATACTCGAAAAGTTGGAAGTAGAACGTTCAGTTCATGGGAGGTTTAGAAATTTATTAGTAGCTGCTACTGGAACAGGAAAGACGATAATTTCTGCTTTTGATTTCAAACGATTTTATCAGAAAAATCCAGCTGCCAAACTACTATTTGTGGCTCATAGAAAGGAAATTCTACAGCAAGCTATGGGTGCATTTCGAGGTGTTTTAAAGGATAATAATTTCGGTGAACTCTGGGCAGATGGTGAAGAGCCTACACAATACAAACAGGTCTTTGCATCGGTGCTAACGCTGAATAATAGATTAGAGGGCTTAGAATTATCTGTAGGCTATTTTGATTTCATAATTGTAGATGAGGTTCATCACATTGCTGCAAACAGCTACCGCCCTATTCTTCATAAGTTTAAACCTCAGATATTGCTAGGTCTTACTGCTACTCCTGAGCGAATGGATGGGGCTGATATTTTGGAAGATTTCTGTGATCATATCGCTGCAGAGATCAGGCTTCCGGAGGCACTTAACCAGAAACTACTTTGCCCATTTAATTATTTCGGGATTTCAGATACTGTTGATCTATCCAATGTTTCCTGGTCTAGAGGTAGGTACATGCCTTCTGAACTCAGTAACTTGTACACTAGTAATGATCAGCGAGTTGGGAATATCATTGGATCACTGGATAAATATGTGACCGATATTCAAGAAGTGAGAGCTTTAGGTTTTTGTGTCACCCAAGAACATGCTCAGTTTATGGCTGAAAAATTCCATTTGGCCGGATTAAAAGCAGATTATCTGGTGAGCAATAGAACTGAAAACCGGAAGGAAATCAGAAATAGACTTAGGAATAAGGAAATCAATTATTTGTTTGTAGTGGATATTTTCAATGAAGGTGTTGATATCCCAGAGATTGATACTGTGCTATTTTTAAGGCCTACGGAGAGTTTAACTGTATTCTTGCAACAGCTCGGAAGAGGACTTCGATTAGCTGATGGGAAGGACTGTTTGACTGTGTTGGATTTCGTGGGTAATGCTAGATCAGAATATGACTTTGAAGGGAAGTATCGGGCGATGATAGGAAAGACAAACACCTCCATTAAAAGTGAATTAGAGCATAATTTCCAACATGTTCCCTTGGGATGTTCAATCATTCTAGAAAAGCAAGCTAGAGAAACAATTTTGAAAAATATCAAGGCTTCAATCAGTCCAAATAGGAATCAGCTGATCCAGAAGATCAGGAACTTCCAACACCAATCTAACCTGCCACTGACGCTCAAAAACTTTATACAGCTTTATCAATATCCTTTGGAGATAATCTATAAAAGAGGGGTTTGGCAACAGCTAACTTTTGAAGCTGGGGTAGCCTCTGCGCCTGATTCATCCTATGAAAAACAATGGCAAAGCTGTGTTAGTAAGAAATGGCTTTCTACAGAATCCTATTCCTATTTTAAGTTTATCCTTGGGCTAGCTAAGAAAGACTTTCAAGTAGTGATGGGTGATTTGTCAGAAATTGAAAAAAGCATGTGCCTGATGCTTCACTATGATTTTTGGCAGAATGCTGGAGGTTTCAAGTCTTTAGAAGCAAGTATTAATGCAATTGGGAAGAACCAAAGGCTGGTTAAAGAGATGATTGAAGTCCTGGAGATCAGAATGGATCAGATTGGTTTTATGGAATTAGAAATTGATCTTCCATATGAACAGCCATTGAAGGTGCATAGCAGATACACTAGAGATCAAATACTGACGGCATTCGGGTTCAGTACTTTTGAATCTAAATCCTCTAATCGAGAAGGAGTAGCTGATAATAGCGAACTGAATACAGAACTTTTATTTATTGATCTGAATAAATCTGATGAGCACTACTCTCCCACGACCATGTATGAGGACTATGCTTTGAATGAAACCTTATTTCACTGGCAGTCTCAGAATTCAGCCCGTCCAGATTCAGGTAAAGGACTGAGTTATATTCAGCATAAAGCTAGCGGCAAGAGAATCTTACTTTTCGTTCGTGAGGAGAGGCAAAACCAATATAAAAACACTATGGGTTATGTGTTTATAGGAGAAGGAAATCTTCAGGATCATTATGGTTCGAAGCCGATGAGTATTAATTGGGAGTTGAATGAACCCATACCCCCATTCCTTTACCAGGCATCGGCAAAGCTATCGGCGGGGTGATCTTTGAATTTGGCTAAAGCCGGGGTTGGGGGAATAATCGAAAATAGGAATGAATAAAAGGAATGGGCTAAAGCCGCATTCCTAGTGATGGGGATTTTGGAATAATGTTATTAATGAATTAAAACCGCCCTCCTAGTGATGGGATAGTAATTCAGGAATTGCCTAAAACCCTAATTCTATCTCATTGGAGAATTCATGAAATCGGATCCCATCAATTCCCTCCTGCTTCAGCTGGAGGTTTAAAAAAATCCGATAGACAATTTCCGGCTTTAGCCGAATGTTTGAATCCTGCGGTTTTTGGCTAAAGCCGGGGTTAGGGGGAGAATCGAAAATAGGAATGGGATTTTGGAATGAATAAAAGGAATGGGCTAAAGCCGCATTCCTATTGATGGGATAGTGGGATAATGATATTAGGAATGAATAAAAGCCTCATTCCTAGTGAGGGGAAGCAATCTTTCGTTTTTAGAATAGGAATAAGCTAAAGCGCAATTCCTTTTGAATTAAATAAAGACCATAGATAAGAACAGAATCCCATCAATTCCCTCCTGCTTCAGCTGGAGGTTTAAAAAAATCCGATAGACAATTTCCGGCTTTAGCCGAATGTTAAAATCCCGTGAATTTTGGCTAAAGCCGGGTTTGGGGGAATAATCGAAAATAGGAATGGGATTTTGGAATGAATAAAAGGAATGGGCTAAAGCCGCATTCCTATTGATGGGATAGTGGGATAATGATATTAGGAAT
>NZ_FXUA01000005.1 GCF_900182815.1 Algoriphagus winogradskyi
ATCCTGACTCAATGCCCATAAGAACTTCTCCGGTTCCGTGCAACAGCGGTTTCATTGTTCGTGCTACGCACGCAACGAAAACCTAGTTGTTGGCAACTGGCTTTTTTTATTCAATTCTATTTAGAAATCTTATGTCATTCATATTATACTCGTTCTCGTAAGTTCCTATCTTTTTCAAATAATAGTATCTTAATCTGTCAGAACACGATTTGTAATTTTCATAACCTCCAACCGAATATTTTAGGATTTTAAAGGGTGTCCAATCGTTTTTATCAAATTCAAATCCATTTCCAAAATATTCAATTCCGCCATTTGGATAGTCCATATACTTGTTGAACACCTTGTTTATAAGTAATCCAGCAACAATTTCATTTCCATTATCGGAGTAAAAAATTGTATCGATGATTGTTTCTTTATACTCGAGTTTTGTTGGTAAATCAATTGCCCAATCTCTTTCTATTGAATCATTATAAGTTTTGCCGTTAAAATATCTCAAATTTAAATCCGCTGGTCTTTCAACAATTTTGATTTTTATTAGACTATCAACTAAATTTTGAAGTTCGGCTTTATCTCGTTCGTATTTAGCTGTCGAAACTTGTGCGTTGTAGACAAACTTAACGGGTGTTGTCGTTTCTGTAATTTTCAAAGAAAGCTCCTTTGTCATATTAGTCATATACATCAGGGCAAGTGGACAGCTTAAAATGAGAAAAATCCAGACACTTATTTTTCGGATATTTTTCTTGAATGATAGATAAGTAAAAAGGATTGTAGATAAAAATAGAACTATTGAAGTAATAGTTAAAGTGTCCATTATATTTCCTAAAGCTGAACCACCTTGGTCATTTAAAATATGAAATACTGAAATTAATATTCCAACTATTAAAATTCCCGATAAAACCTTGATTCCGTATTTCATTTTTCAGCTTGTTGCCAACGTTTTGGGGCTTGGCGAAGGTGGCGATTTTCACCACAATTGCTAATGCGGAGAACCAAACTTTGATTAACCACAAATTTGTCTGCGGAGCACTGAACCGCCACTTTTGCCAAACCCGTGTTAGCGGTTCGGCTTTCTTGTTCGTTCCAATATTCCATATAGTAGTTTTTCAATTCCTGTTGTCATTTCGAAGTCGTCTTCTTTTCTGAAAAAGTTATATCCATTTTCACTCCAACCCATTAATTGAGGGCTAAAAATGTCACGAACTGTTTTATGTATTATAGTGTCAGAGTTTGGTAGATATTCAATGATAGTTGTTGAAGTGTCGTTATTAATTAACTTCAATTGTCTTGAATCATATTGAATTTTTCCTTTCTTGAACTCAAATAGATGGGTTCTAGGGTTTAAACTTTCATAATTTTGTCCTGTGCTGTCAATTTGAAGGGCAATAAATTTGTCGGGTAGTTCTTCTTTGAACTTGTAAATGTATGCAACTCTTTCTCCTGTCGTCAAATTTGCAAAATCGCTGTAATTAATACTGTCGTATTTCACATAAGCATTAAAAGTGTCTCTGATTTTATATAAAGTCGTCCCACCGAAGTCTTGAGGGGTTGTCATTAATTGTAAGAATATTTGAAATGAAAATACGCTTAAAAAAAGTGTCGAAAGTTGCCAAATTTTTAGTTGTCGTTTAGTTACCTTAAAAATAATTAAACCAAGTCCCATTGCAATTAATATTGTCAATGGCCAGCAAATTAGTCCACCAAGTCCTGTGTATGGAAATAACCATAATATAATTGCCTCTGCTATCAAACACAAAATGACATAAATTCCAAAAAGTAAAAGTCGTTTTGATTTGTCCATTTATTCGTTCCGTGTCTATTGGTTGTCGTATTTTAAGCTGACCGCTAACGAGTCGCTATACGCAACTAGTTTCGTATATATTTTATATATCCAATTTGTCTAATGGAGAGATGATCTGGCTAAATCCCTTGGTTGTAATATGGGTGTAGACTTCCGTCGCTTTGGAATTGCTGTGTCCTAGAAGACTCTGTATGTACCTAAGATCAGTCCCATTTTCCAATAAATGAGTAGCGAAACTATGCCTTAGCGTGTGGACTGTGACATGCTTGGTTATCTTGGTCTTACTTAACGCCTTCTTCAAAATCTGTTGGATACTTCGCGATGTGTATTGAACAGGTTTTTCCTTGGTGCTTCCCGCTCCTTCAAATAACCAATAGTGAGGCCTTTCTTTCTTGAAATATCCTCGTAAAAGCTCCAATAATTTCTTGGACAGGATCGTGTACCTGTCTTTGTTTCCTTTAGCATTTTCTACATAGATCTGCATTCGATCCGAATCTATCGCATTTATGGGAAGGTTGATCAGCTCGCTGATCCTCAATCCTGCCGAGTAAATAGTGCTCAAAATGGCTTTATGTTTGATGTTTTGGATGCCAGATAATATTTGTTTGATTTCTTCTTCACTGCATACTGTAGGAAGCGTCTGTTCCTGCCTTGGACGCTCCACAAAATACAACTTTCTTTTTCCTCCTAATACCTTCTCAAAATAAAATTTGATAGCATTAATCGCCTGATTTTGATATGAGGTAGATACCTTTCTTTCTGTCACTAAAAATCTTGAAAACTCCATCACATGTCTATCATTTAATGAGTCAAGATCTTCTTTTGGAAAATGATTTATAAATTCTTCAAAAAGCGGAACGTAGCTTTTTACAGTGTTTTCGCTATAGCGTAGCTCTTGGAGCTTGTTTAAATAGGTATCTGGGCATGTTTTGTAATAGGCTGCCTCTTTAGGTTTCAACTTATTGATCCCTTGTTTCTTGGGAGGTTCTTTTTCAAAAGTAATTTTAAGGCCAAGGCGCTTCGCAACTTGACTTATTTCTCCAAGGAATTGTTCACTATAGGGTATTGTCCACCACTTATTTTTGGTATCCCAGATTGAATAAGGAATGGTTTTTATATGCTTTATTAATTCTGGAACATACGCAAATAGTAGTTTAAGGCGGTTCTTTTGAGTTTGTATTATTAAAATCTCGTCTTTTTCAATTGTGGGTTTTGCCACATGATTTAAATTAATTACCTCATCTTTTTCTATAAGAGTTATTCTATCTCCAAAATAGGCCTTTAACTTTTCTAAGTTGCCTGGATAATGCGGTACTTCCCAAACGAATTGATTTTGATTCCACCTAGCGTAAGTGATTCCTTTGACAAAATGGATGTCAGTGTCATTTTTGGGCATTTTAAGTAAGATCTTCCTACCGAAGACTCGAATTTCTATAGAAGTGATCACAAGCGAAAAAAATAAACGGTTGCGTATATATTTCTATAGAGCTACTATGCGCAATTAATTGTGATTCAGAATCCTACTTCATTGGATTTTATTACCCTCCACGTGCTTTACTAATCTTTCGACGTACCGGCTCCAAACTTTTTTCTCCAAGGACCATTTAGCACTTGAAATTCCTAAAAAATCTTCTGATAAACCTCCTCCAGCTTACTCACCGCCATCACCTCAATTTTGTATTTGCTGAGATCCAAGCCTTTCACAGCGTATTTGGAGACAATGATTTTTTTGAAACCTAGTTTCTCAGCCTCTGCGATTCGGTTTTCGATTCGGTGAACAGCCCGTATTTCTCCACCCAAACCAACTTCTGCCGCAAAACAAATCTGCTCAGAAACAGGCGTATCCTCATAGCTGGAAATCAAAGAGGCGCAAACTGCCAGATCCAGCGCTGGATCATCCACTCTTAGTCCACCTGCTACATTCAAAAACACATCTTGCTGCCCAAGTCGCATTCCGCCCCGCTTTTCCAATACTGCCAGTAGCATATTCAATCGCTTGGCATCATGGCCCGTGCTACTTCGCTGCGGAGTCCCATAAGTTGCTGGACTGACTAAGGATTGGATTTCGATCAGAAGTGGGCGATTACCTTCCATCATGGCGCCAATTGCCACACCGTTTAGCACTTCTTCCCGCTGGGTCAATAGGATTTCTGAGGGATTTGCTACTGGACGGAGACCCTCTACTCGCATCTCATAAATACCGAGCTCATGGGTAGATCCAAATCGGTTTTTGGAAGTTCGCAGAATTCTATAGCTCATGTGTCTATCTCCCTCAAACTGCAAAACGGTATCCACCATATGCTCCAGCACTTTTGGTCCTGCGATGGAACCGTCTTTCGTGATATGACCAATTAGGAACACCGGAGTTCCTGTTTCCTTGGCAAACTTCATGAGTTCGGCAGTGCATTCCCTGACTTGGGAAACTGAGCCTGCAGCAGATTCTACATACTGAGAAGTCAAGGTTTGAATAGAATCAATCACCAGTAAATCTGGCTTTAGCGCTTCGATTTGCTGAAAAATCTGTTGGGTATTTGTTTCCGAAAGCACGTAGCATTCCGGGTTTTTTGCAGACATACGATCCGCACGCATCTTGATCTGAGCCTCGCTTTCCTCACCGGAGACGTAGAGGATTTTTTTGGTATTGAGAATCAAAGCAATCTGAAGCATCAGCGTAGATTTCCCTATTCCAGGTTCTCCGCCAATTAATACCAGCGAACCCGGTACAATTCCTCCTCCCAAAACCCGATCAAGCTCCGCATCTCCCGTTACATATCTTGGTTGCTCCTCGTAGTTGACTTCTTGGATTTTCTTAGGTACAGATGCTTTTTTGGGGCCTGTTGTTGGAGTTTTCCAAGACCCTTTCCCTGATTCCTCCTTTTGGATTACTTCTTCCACATAGGTATTCCATTCCCCGCAAGCAGGGCATTTGCCAAGCCATTTTGGACTTTGAGCACCGCAGTTTTGACAGAAGAATGTTGTTTTTATTTTGGCCATTTGGATATGGGAATTACGAGATGCGATTTAGGAGGTTTGCTGGAACCTCGGAGATTGAATTAGGAAGTGAATTTTTCCTAGCAAGTTAATCTGGAAGTTATTTTCAAAACTTTCAATTTATAAATAATGAATGCCGAACGTTGAATATCGAATTTAAAACCTTCCAACCTTCCAACCTTCAACTTCCAACCTCCTAGTGCGCCTGCAGCCAATCCGTGCCTGTTCCAACTTCTACTTCTACCGGTACGGCCATTTTGATGGCATTGGACATCAGACCAGGTATGTTAGCTTTCAGGAGTTCAACCTCATCCTTGTGTGCATCAAAAACCAATTCATCATGCACCTGAAGGATCATCTTGGACTTGAGGTTTTCCTTTTTCATCCATTGATGCACATCGATCATGGCGACTTTGATCAGATCGGCTGCAGATCCTTGGATTGGTGCGTTGATTGCATTTCGCTCCGCAAAGCCACGCATGGTTGCATTTCGACTGTTGATATCCCGAAGATATCTCCGGCGACCGAGGATAGTCTCCACGTATTCGTGAGTTTTGGCTTTTTCAATCGCTCCATCCATGTATTCTTTCACTGCTGGGAATTCCTTGAAATAGGAATCAATAATCTCTTTGGCCTCACCGCGTGAAATAGACAATCTCTGTGAAAGTCCAAAAGCCGAAATACCGTAAATAATCCCAAAATTGGCTGTTTTGGCTTTTCTACGCATATCTGAAGTCACTTCTTCCAGGGGAACCTGGAAGATCTTTGCAGCGGTAGTTGCATGAATATCTCTTCCGCTTTTGAAGGCTTCGATCATAGATTCATCGCCTGAAAAGGCAGCCATAATCCGCAATTCAATCTGAGAGTAATCCGCTGCCAATAGGATGTGGTTTTCATCTCTTGGGACGAAAGCCTTTCGGATTTCCCGGCCTCTCTGGGTTCGGATTGGGATATTCTGAAGGTTTGGATTGATGGAAGAAAGACGGCCTGTTGCAGCCACAAACTGGTTATAGGTCGTGTGAATTCTACCTGTTTTGGAATTGATCAAGAGCGGCAAGGCATCCACGTAGGTAGATTTTAACTTCACCATTTGGCGAAAGTCCAGAATATTCTGGATGATTTCGTGCTCATGTGCCAGTTTGCTAAGTACTTCCTCACCGGTAGCATATTGACCAGTTTTAGTCTTCTTGGCTTTGGGATCGAGTTTTAATTTATCAAAAAGCACTTCGCCCAGTTGCTTTGGAGAAGCTAGATTGAAGCGAACTCCAGCCATTTCATAGACTGTGTTCTCGATCTCCTTACTTTCTTTTTCCAGCAAAAGGGACATTTCTGCCAGACTTTCCATGTCTATCCGCACTCCTTCAAATTCCATATCCGCGAGTACATTGATCAGTGGATTTTCTACCTCATCAAAAAGTTTTTCCAGGTTATTCTCCTTCAGCAAGGGGTCAAATTCTGCCTTCAATCTCAATGTAATATCTGCATCTTCAGAAGCATAAGCAGTCACTTCATCTTCGTCTACATCACGCATATTTCCCTGATTCTTGCCCTTTTTTCCAATCAATTCTGTGATGGAAACTGGCTCGTAATTCAGGTATTGCTTTGCCAGCCAATCCATGGAATGCTTGCCATCCGCATCGATCAGGTAATGTGCAAGCATGGTGTCATAAAGGACTCCCTTGACTTCGATATCGTAATTTTTCAGTACCAAAATATCGTATTTGATATTCTGGCCAATTTTCAGAATAGCTTCGTTTTCAAAAACCGGCTTCAGTAACTCAAGAATAGCTAAGGTCTCCTCCCGACTTTCTGGACAAGGAATATAATATGCCTCCCCTGTGACATAGGCGAAGGATATTCCAACCAACTCAGCTTCCATAGGATTTACAGAAGTAGTCTCTGTATCAAAGCAAAGCTCTTTTTGAATCTCCAAATACTCAACGAGCTCCAAGATTTCAGCTTCACCTTTTACTTTGTGATAATTCTGAATATTGCTGTGAATAGTATCCGGTGCTTTTTGCTCGGCTACGTTTACAGATTCCTCTTCAAATTCTATTGCAGGTGAGGAAGAGGCTGTAGCAGCTGGAGCCTCTCCGAAAAGTCCTAATTGATCGTTTTTCTGAACTGCAGCTTTTTTGTCTGTGCCTTTGAAAACCCTGGAAGCAAGGGTTCTAAACTCGAGTTCTGTAAATATCGCACGAACTTTCTCCTCGTCGATTCCCTCGTATTTCAAGTCTTCTTTAACGTAGGTAATTGGCACATCGCATTTGATCGTGGCAAGTTCCTTTGACAAAATACCCTGCGCGGCAAAGTTCTCCACATTCTCCTTTTGCTTTCCTTTCAGATCAGCGGTGTTTTTCACCAATTCTTCTACGGTGCCATAAGTTTTTAGAAGTTTGACAGCGGTCTTTTGTCCAATTCCAGGAATTCCAGGAATGTTATCCACAGCATCTCCCATAAGGCCAAGAATGTCCCGAACTTGATCTACATGCTCTATATCCCATTTGGCGCAGATCTCTTTTGGCCCCATGATATCCACACCATTTCCCATGAAGGCTGGCTTGTAGAGGAAAATATGATCATCTACAAGTTGCCCATAATCCTTATCGGGCGTCATCATATACACAGTGAAGTTTTCCTTCTCTGCCTGCTTGGCCAAAGTGCCAATTACATCATCAGCTTCGTAGCCGTCTAATTCCAAAATCGGGATGTTGAAAGCCTTCACAATTTCCTTTACCCAAGGAATGCCCACGGCTATATCTTCTGGCTGTTCCTGGCGGTTTGCTTTGTAAGGTTCGTACTGAACATGGCGGAACGTTGGGGCGTGGGTATCGAAGGCGACCCCAATGTGGGTAGGTTTTTCCTTATCAATTATTTCGAGTAAGGTATTGGTAAAGCCCAGCATGATGCCGGTATTCAATCCTTTGGAGTTGATTCTGGGGTTTTTGCTGAAGGCAAAATGCGCTCTATAAATAAGCGCCATGGCATCGAGTAAAAAAAGCTTACAGGGCTGTTTTTGGGACATTTGAAGTAAATTTATAGTAAAAAGGCATCTGCGTTTTAGCCAAGCAAGTTACAAATTTTAGACAAGGAGCTACCCAAAATCTAGCTATATCCATTGATAGTGCGACAGAGTTTGGCTGTAATATTGACAATAGATCAAACCTGACTTTAAACAAACAATCTTATGAAAAAATTATTCGCAATTCTCGCACTTGTATTCTCCGCTCATATGCTTGTAGCAGCGCCGGCAAATGACGATAATTCCAAAAAAGAGAAAACAGAATTGACAGAAGCTCAAAAAGAGCGCTTAGCCGAAATCCAAACTAGAGTGGATGAAATCAAGGCCATGGATTTTAGTGAAATGAGCAAAGAAGAAATTAAGGACGTTCGTAGTGAGCTAAAGGAGATGAAGGAGGAAGCCAAACGTGCCGGAGGTGGAGTTTACATTTCTGTAGGAGCAATTATTATTATTTTACTTCTGTTGATTTTGCTTACCTAAGTAGAAAAATTATGTGATTATCCGCATAGATGCCAGTCACCTTAGCTTCTTTGCTTACTTGGTAGGAAGACCCATGAGCGAAGACTCCCGCTTTGGCGGGACAGGCTGAAGTGACCTCAATTATAATTTTGAACAAATTCTAGATTGCTTTTCCCTTTTTACTGGCACAAAAGCGGATATATATAAAAAATTAAATCTATAGAAGTGAAAAAGGAAGATCAGTAACGATCCTCCTTTTTTTGTTACAGGGTTTCTTCACTTTTATTTTTGTGTTTCAGCAAGATAATTTTTTACCTGAAGTCCCCTCAGGAATACTGCAATCAGCGGAATAAGCCAGAGAATTTCATTGAAAATAAGTTGGAATGCAGTGCGCTTATTCCAGCCAAGATCAGGGACAAAACCCAAGGCAAACCAGATTGAAAGGATAATTTTCCCAGTGATTCCTGCAATAATCAGATATACCCAGCTGATCGGATAGAAGGCACTAAAAAAGATAAGTATACCGACTATAATCCCAAACCCTCCATAATAGGCTAAAGAAAGACTAGCATTTACTTCAGAACCATTTGCGAGCCATGTCAAAATGGAAGGGCCCATCAATCTGTAAATTGCTGACCAAGCGATGGTGTACATCCCAGTTAGCAGAAGAATTCCACGAAAGGACATTGGGAATACAGGAAAGGAAGGATTTTGATCCATTGGTTGATTATATTGGGTAATTGATATGCACATAGCATTCTTGGATTACATTATGTGATTATCCGCAATGATGCCAGTTGCCTTAGATTATTTGCTTATCTGGTCGGAAGACCGATGACCGAAGACTCCCGCACTGGCGGGCCAGGCTGGAGTGGCCTCAATTATAATTTTGAACAAATTCTAGATTGCTTTTCCCCCTTTACTGGTAGAAAAACGGATATACATATTACTTACATTAT
Organism: Algoriphagus winogradskyi; assembly: GCF_900182815.1. Lineage (GTDB taxonomy): Bacteria > Bacteroidota > Bacteroidia > Cytophagales > Cyclobacteriaceae > Algoriphagus > Algoriphagus winogradskyi. The sequence continues at coordinate 9,230 of NZ_FXUA01000005.1, forward strand.
TACAAAACTATTCAATGGAATCAAAAAACACAGTTTCTTCATCCGCTTTTATACTTATCGCTGCAGCAGGATGCTTACTTCTTGGATTCACGCTTGGTAGAAATACCGGTGAAATTACACCTATTTCCATAGAGGAAGCTTCCGAGATTTTTGGCTTGTCTTTTACTCCTGCAGAAAAAGACAGCATGTTGGGATCATTAGAAAATCAACGCAATAGGTATGAAGCCTTGCGTGAAGTAAAGCTAGACAACTCAGTAGCACCATCTTTGGTTTTCAATCCCCTTCCTAAAGGTTTTCAACCTGAACAAACCCAGAGACCGCTAGACTGGGGCTTAGCCACGGAAATGCCCCTGCCTGAAAAGGAATCTGACATTGCCTATATGCCTGTTCACGAACTCGCTGTGCTAATTAAATCAAAGAAAATATCCAGTGAACGTCTGACAAAAATTTATTTGGATCGCATCAAAACCTACTCAGATACGCTCCAATGCCTGATTTCTTTGCTTGAAGATTCTGCATTGGAAAAAGCTAAAGCGATGGATGCTGAATTGGCTGCAGGAAAATATAGAGGTCCTCTTCACGGGATTCCTTATGGAATCAAAGACCTTTTGGCAGTGAAAGGTACCAAAACAACTTGGGGTGCTATGCCATACAAAGATCAGGAAATCGATATGACTGCTACGGTTGTGAATAAGTTGAATGATGCAGGTGGTGTATTGGTTGGCAAATTCACTCTTGGAGCCTTGGCGATGGGAGATGTATGGTATGGAGGTGTAACCAAAAACCCTTGGAATCTGGAGCAGGGTTCCAGCGGTTCCTCTGCAGGATCTGCGTCAGCGGTAAGTGCAGGCCTAGTTCCTTTTGCTATAGGTACAGAAACATTGGGGTCGATAGTTTCCCCGTCCACTAGAAACGGTGTCACTGGCTTGCGGCCCACCTATGGCCGTGTCAGTAAGAATGGCGCGATGGCTTTGAGTTGGTCGATGGATAAAATCGGGCCGATCTCCAGATCAGCGCTCGATGACGGGATTGTATTGTCTATCATCAATGGGGAAGACGAGATGGATGCCAGCACGATAAAAGCAGCTTTTAATTTCTCATCCAAAACTGATGTGAAAAAGCTGAAAATTGGTTACTTCGAGGGTTTTTTTGAAGGGGAAGGCTCAGGGTCTCAGAACAACCGAGATGTACTTGATCTGCTAAAAAATCAGGGATTTGAGCTGCATCCAGTTGAATTGAAAACTTCTGTAAATCCCAGAGCGATACAAATTATGCTTTCAGTGGAAGGCGCAGCGGCATTTGATGAATTGACTAGATTAGGCTGGGATGATCAATTGGTTGCCCAGCACAAAAATGCCTGGCCTAATACTTTTCGTGCGGCTAGATTTATTCCTGCAGTGGAGTACCTGCAGGCGGCACGGCAGCGAACTATTCTTATTGAAGAAATGCATCAAATCATGCAAGACTACGATGTAATAGTTACACCAAGTTTTGGTGGAGCCCAGCTACAGATCACCAATTTAACTGGCCATCCTGCGCTTTGCCTTCCAAATGGATTCAGTGAATCCGGGAGCCCAACTTCTATTACGTTGTTGGCTAATCTTTTCGAAGAGGAGAAACTGGTAATGCTTGGAGATCTAATTCAAAAAAATAGCGATTGGCAAGCTAAGCGGCCTCCGATGTTTGATAAATAATTAAACAATGTGATTATCCGCAATGATGCCAGTTGCCTTAGATTCTTTGCTTAACTGGTCGGAAGACCGATGACCGAAGACTCCTGCACTGGCGGGACAGGCTGGAGTGGCCTCAATTATAATTTTGAACAATTTCTAGATTGCTTTTCCCCTTTACTGGTAGAAAAGCGGATATACATATTAAACAATATGATCCTCCTCAATTTTGCCAGTAACCAAAAATTCATTAGAAAAAGAAAGGACTGAAGATTTTCTCCAGTCCTTTACTTTGTTTTTTAATGTGGAAAAGCCCTTAATCTTTTGCGACTATTGTTCCTTCGATTTTCATGTTATTCTCATCCAAAAACCAAATCTTCTGAGTTGTCTCAATGGAATAATGATCAAATAACTTGGTAGCATTATCAATATAGATAGCTGCCAAGGTAGTAGTAGAGTAGAATAAGTTATCATCTTCTATTTTGATTGAAACACTGCTTACTGCTCCATCATCATAGGTTACTTTGACGAATTTCACTTTTTCTTTGGAATTTGGTAGCGCTTCGTGAGTCAAACCCTCGTCTGAAGTCGTGGTTTTATAGGATTGTAGCATGGAAGCCTTATTGATATCAGCTTCTTTGAAAATGCTAAATTCTTCCTCCCAATCCTTGATAGAATAGACCACTTTCACTTCCTTTTTCTCTTCTTGAATCTGAGAGACTTTGGCAACTTCTACGTTATCTACTTTTTGGATATTCTCTTCTACAAATCCTTTTAGATCAAAATAGGGGTCTGTTTCGATGGTATTTGAAATCTCATCCACACAGGAGGAAAGCCCAAACAAAACGAAAAGGATCCCTAAAGAAAAACTTTTGCAATGTTTCATTAAGTCAAAAGGACATTTCCAGTCATATCGCTTGGCTTTTCTATCCCCATCAGTTGAAGAATTGTCGGAGCCAAATCTCCAAGTTTCCCATCATTGATAGTCAACTGGTCATTTTTGTCCACCATGATGCAAGGCACTAGGTTGGTAGTATGCGCGGTGTTTGGAGAACCATCCTCGTTGATCATCATGTCACTATTACCGTGATCTGCAATTACGATAATCGTGTAATCGTTGGCCAAAGCCGTCGTGATTACACTTTCTGCGCAAGCATCCACAGCTTCACAAGCTTTCACAGCTGCATCGAAATCTCCTGTGTGACCCACCATATCTGCATTGGCGAAGTTCAGGCAAATGAAATCAGCACTTTTCTTTTTCAGCTCTCCATTGATTTTGGAGGCAATTTCAAAAGCACTCATCTCAGGTTTGAGGTCATAGGTTGCCACTTTTGGAGATGGGCAAAGTAATCTGCTTTCTCCCATGAACTCCTGCTCTCTTCCTCCGGAAAAGAAGAAAGTCACATGAGGATACTTCTCAGTTTCAGCTATTCTTATCTGCTTCTTATTGGCTCTTTCCAGAACTTCTCCCAAGGTATTATTAAGATTGTCTTTTTCGAATAGAACTTCTACTCCTTTGAAAGTCGCATCATAATTCGTAAACGTGATATAGTCTACATTCAACTTTTTCATATTGAAATCTTCGAAATCACGCTGTGTAAGCGCTTGGGAGATTTCCCGGCCTCGGTCAGTGCGGAAGTTGAAGCAAATCACAAGATCGCCATCTTCAATCATAGCCAAAGGCTTATTATCAGCTCCAACATGGATGATTGGGCGTATAAATTCGTCAGTCACACTGTTTTCATAAGATTTGCGCATGGCGGCGATGATGTCCTTGGACTTTTCTCCCTCACCTTTTACCATGGCATCGTAGGCAAGTTTTACTCTCTCCCAACGATTGTCTCTATCCATTGCATAATATCTGCCTACTACCGAGGCGACTTTCCCTGCAGAATGAGTCAAATGCTCCTGAAGGTCTTCAAGATATCCTATACCTCCTTTAGGATCTGTATCTCTACCATCTGTAAATGCATGAATAAACACATCGTCCATTCCATTAAATTTTGCTGCATCACAAAGGCCTTTCAAATGCTTAATATGCGCATGTACACCACCGTCGGAAAGCAATCCCATAAAGTGAGCTTTCTTCTTTGCTGCTTTAGCTTTGGCAAATGCTTCTACCAAAACAGGATGTGTATTTAGCTCTTTATTTTCTACGGCAAGGTTGATTTTCACTAAATCCTGATACACCACCCGGCCTGCACCTATATTCATGTGACCTACCTCAGAATTGCCCATTTGGCCTTCTGGTAAGCCTACAGCAAGACCAGAAGCTTCCAGTTTTCCATGAGGATATTTTGTGTAAAGACTATCTACAAAAGGGGTTTTTGCTTTGTCAATCGCAGAAACAGAAGGATTGGTGGCTATTCCCCAACCATCCAAAATCATTAAAAGTACTTTCTTATCCATACCGCAAATATATTATAATTCAGAGTAAAGTAGTCCCGAAATCCTGATAACACAAAACTTCCAAGATATGCGCTTGGTAAACTGATAAATGCAGAACATGATTCCTTTTTTGGCTTAGTATTTGCCTAGCAAGGGCAATGACCTCATTATTAAGTTTAATCGTTTCGATATTCCTGTTTATTCAATCTCCCGTTGAGGATATTGAAAACGTGAACTCCATAGAAACGGTTATTTCTGCAATTGAAAGTGGTTCTAGCAGCGATTTAGCCAAATACTTCGATTCCAGTATATCCTTAAATGTAAACGGACAGCAGGGAGATTATTCTAAAAATCAGGCAGAACTTGTCTTAAAAGATTTTTTTAAGAGAAATCCTTCATTAGGTTTTAATCTTGTTTTCCGAAGTGAAAACAACCCAATTTTGAGCTCTTATATTGGTGATTATCAAACTGGCCAAGGAATTTTTAAGGTGTTTATAAAAGTCTCCCAACAAGCTTCTGAATTTAAAATTTACAGTTTGGAATTTGTAAAAGGCTAAGGTGTTTTTTAAAGCATTTTTACCCTGAGGAGCTTGGAGAAAGCATAATGTTGGTGATCGCTTTCCCTTGAATATTGAATTTGATTACGGATCATTGCTCATTATCTATCTTCAATTCCAATGAAATGCTTTTTTACTGAAAGAAATTTGCGCATTTGCGCCTTTGCGGGAGCTTCAAATCCCTATTTTTGGGCATGAAACCTACTTATCTTACCGAAGAAGCCATTTCCACATTTATTGCAGCTGCCTTTGCAGAGGATATTGGTCCAGGTGATTACTCTTCACTTTCTTCTATTCCAGAGGGAAAAACCGGGCAGGCAAAACTCCTTATCAAAGACGATGGTATAATAGCGGGTATCGAGTTGGCAGAGAAGATTTTTAAGACTTTTGATCCCACTCTTGAAGTAGAGCTGTTGATCAAAGACGGCGATGAAGTCAATTATGGTGATATTGGTTTGATCGTAAAAGGGGCTTCAGCTTCTATTCTTTCTTCTGAGCGGTTGGTCTTGAATTGCATGCAGCGTATGAGTGGGATTGCGACCCTAACTCATCGTCTTACTAAAAAGATTCTGCATACAAAGGCTCGTTTGATGGATACTCGTAAGACAACTCCTAATTTCAGATTGATGGAAAAATGGGCTGTATTAATCGGTGGAGGCGTTAATCATCGCTTTGCACTCTATGATATGGTCATGCTCAAAGACAACCATGTAGATTTTGCGGGAGGAATACCTCAGGCTATTGAAAGATGCAATGCTTATTTAAAAACCAATAATCTGGATCTGAGAATAGAAATAGAAACCCGAAATCTGGATGAAGTCAAGCAAGTGCTGGCCGTAGGGGGAGTAGATCAGATAATGTTGGATAACATGGATTATGCGACTATGCGAGAGGCGGTAGGTTTAATTGGAAATCAATACAAAACCGAAGCTTCTGGGGGAATTACCGAAGAGACCCTTGTAGATGTGGCTGAATGCGGAGTAGATTATATATCAATGGGGGCATTGACACATTCGGTGAATAGTTTAGATATCAGCTTGAAGGCTTTTTAAAATCAGATGTCGGAACAATTTGGCATGATTTAGGACTTATTAGAAGTAAATCACCCAATTATGAAAAATATATTCCTTGCATTCACACTTCTTATTTTAGCTTCCTGCAGTTCCAAATCATATCCTGATAAAAAGTGGGACGGCAAGCAATGGACTTTGGTGGAGATCATGCAAGTACCGGTTCAAACTTCAGGTTCGGAGCAGGATGCTCATTTAATTTTTGATTCCAGAGAAGGTATGATTACTGGGACTGGTGGATGTAATCGTATTTTTGGACCTTATGAAATAGGGAAGAAAAACACATTGAAATTCGGGGAAATTGGAGCAACAAGAATGGCTTGTCAAGATTCTCCTTTCGAAAACAAATTTTTGGAAGTCCTCAAATCTGTGCGCTATTATCAGGTAAGTGCTGGAGAGCTCTTACTTAAAAATGGTAAAAAAGATGTCATTTTAAAGCTTCAGTAAGCTATAGCCAATTTTTCCTTCGGAAAAAAAGAAGCATACCAATCACAGCTGCTGTCATTCCACCCATGACGACGAAATAGCTGTATTTCCAATGTAACTCAGGCATATTGTCGAAGTTCATTCCATAGACCCCTGCCACAAAACTCAGTGGAATAAAGATCGTGGAGATGATGGTAAGCACCTTCATGATGTTATTCATGCGGTTGGAAAGGCTATTCATGTAGAGATCCAAAACTCCTGAGGACATGTCTCGAAAGACCTCCATGGTTTCGATTACCTGTATGGTATTTTCATATAAATCACGGATAAAAGGTCGGGTTTCGGGACTGATTTTGTCATCTGCGTATTTGTCAAAAGAGCCAATCACTTCACGAAGTGGATACACCGTCCTGCGAAGATCCATCATTTCACGTCTTTGTACATAGAGCGCATTCAGCGTCTCATTGCCTGGGGTGAACATCGCTTGGGATTCCAGGTTTTCTATCCGTTCACCCACATTTTCCATCACGATGAAGTAATTGTCAATCACGGCATCCAGAAGTGCATAGAGTAGGTAATCGGCTTTTCGCTGTCGGATGGCGCGTTTTTGATCAGCCAGGCGACTTCTCACAAACTGAAATACGTCTCCTTTTTTCTCTTGAAATGTCAATAAAACTCCATCTTTCAACACAAAGCTGATTTGCTCATCGTCTATCGGTGCCTCTGGCGAATCACATTGGATCATCTTCATGGCGGCAAAAAGATAATCCTCAAATGCTTCCATTTTCGGACGCTGATCTACGTTCAGAATATCTTCCATAGTCAGCTTATGGATTCCAAACAGTAAACCGATTTTCTCCATCAATTCTACGTCATGAAGGCCAATCACATCTATCCAAAGTACCTTCTTTTTCAGCTTCAAATGTTCCTCCAGTTGATTGAGAAGAATAGTTTCTTCATATAAATCATTTTCATCATAGGTGATGATATTGATCAATACTTTTTCTAGCTTTTTATCTCCGGTAAAGACTAAAGCACCAGGAGGTAGACCAACCTTGTGAGTGTTTTTCTTTTTCTTCTTTTTAGGCTTAAAAAGCTTCTGAACAGCTTTAAGATTTGGAGTTTGAGGGCTCATAAGAATCTCGGAAGAGGTTAATTTGATTTCAGAAAGTCGATATTTCTTTTTAACCCTGCAAGTTTGGTGCGCTTTACTGCTGATTTTTTGAAAACCTTACGGAAAGTTTCTTCAGTGATTTCTTGCCAATCCCGATTGGTAAATTCTTCTAGCTCTGGATGAGGTTGGAATTTTGGCTCCTGATGAGGCTTGGAAAAGCGATTCCAAGGACATACGTCCTGGCAGATATCACAGCCAAATGCCCAGTTTTCCATCTTGCCTTTGAACTCGCTGGGAATGGAGTCTTTTAGTTCAATGGTCAGATAAGAAATGCATCGGGAACCATCAATGACTCCATTTTCCACAATCGCATCTGTGGGACAAGCATCGATGCAGGCAGTGCAAGTACCGCAGTAATCTTTGGCAAGAGGGGGATCCGGAGTTACTTCCAGATCAATGATGAGTTCGGCTAGAAAAAAGAAACTGCCCATCTCTCTATTAAGTAGAAGACTGTTTTTTCCCAACCAGCCCAAACCGGCTTTCTGCGCCCACTGACGCTCCATGACGGGAGCGGAATCCACAAATCCACGACCATCGATTTCACCGATTTCATCGCGTAGGATTTCCAAAAATTCATTCAGTTTGTCCCGAATCACAAAGTGATAATCCTCTCCGTAGGCGTATTTGGCAAGCTTGATATTGGAGTTACCTCTTGGCAATTCATCCTTCGGATAATAATTATAAACCAAAGAAACCACCGTCTTGGCACCTTCAATCAGTTTGGTTGGGTCGAGTCTCTTGTCAAAGTGATTGGCCAGATAGCCCATTTGACCGTTGTAATTCCAGTTAAGCCAATCTTCCAGTTTAGGTGCTTCCTCCTCCAAAAATCCTGCTTTTGCTATCCCGCAGAAGTCAAACCCCAGCCGTTTGGCGGTGGATTTGATGATGGATGCGTTTTTTGAGGCGAGAGTCATGGGGTAAAGATACAAGTCTTACGGTTCTCCGTGATTGCGAAGGGGTTTAAGAAAAATTACAATGTTGAATTTTGATGTGTCGCCGAAAATCAATAAACTAAAGAAATTTTTACATAGTCAACTAATCAAATTTTATGAAAAACATTATACCCCCCCCCAAATGCAATTATCTGAATAAGTTGCTTGGTCGATTATTTTTGGCCTTTCTTTTTACCCAAATAGTTTTTTCCTGTACGCAGGAACAGAATCTGAAGATCTCCCAAGATGAAATTCAGCTGATCCGTACATACATGGAAGGGGAATTGACTGGGAAAACTACCTTTGACAATCAGCCGCTGGAGATGGATTGGGAAAATGCTACATATTTTAAAGGTAATTATGAAATTCCCCTGCATAGCCCATTACTTGGCTTTGTTCCAAACTATCAAAATGTGGAAACTAGACTATTGGTTCCCAGTTCTAAAATCGAGAATTATTCTTTTATGACTTTGGATACGGAGGAGATACTAGGTGGCCTCAGCTTTATTGAATTGACTTCCGACCCGGACAAAACCTCTCTGGATACTTATAGATATATGAATTTTAGTAAGGATCTACAGCCTGGAGACTTTGTATATAAAAGAACTACAGCTTCAGCCTGTTGATTACTGAACAACAGGAAATAATAAATACAAACTTGCAACACAGATCGGGGCTAAAGGGAACAAAATGTAATTGAAATACCTATGAAAAAGATGATTTTAGTATTCCTTGTTTTGCTTGCTGTTCCATTTGTTACGACTGCACAATCAACTTCTACCGAACAGGAGAACGATTTTATGCAGTTGAGAAAGAGTTTGCAGCCCATTGTATTACATCACCCCAAGGATCTTGATGAGAGAAAATACATAGCATTTTCATTCGAAGTCTATTATGGTGAAAAAGTAATGGTCTCCTTTTCGGAAAATACGCCGGAAAATATTAAAAGACGAAAGAAGCTATCGGAAGAACGAATAGAGGCGACTTTAGTTGAAAAGGGGATCGAGTTTAATGAGCCTTGGCGCGTTATTTATCCGGTGTTTCTAATTTGGAATGATAAGAATGACAGAACTGACAACTTAGAAGAAGAGCTTGGTTTTTTGATTGGCGAAAATGAATATATCGGTCATGAAAAAATAAGAATAGAAAGACCGATTGTGAATAAACTACTTGGTCCAGCCCATTAGCTGAGAGGGTATAAAAATGATCAAGAAGCCGCCAAACTATTTGTCGATGGAATTAAATACGCAATCTACTGATTTGGATGATTTATCTTCCACTCAAATTAACAATACAGATCAGGTTCAAAAGGGACAAAATGCAACTATACATTATGAAAAACATAAAATTATTCCTTCTTATTGTTTGCCAGGTCCTGTTTTCAAACATATATGCTCAAGATCAAAACAGTGAAACTGATTTTAGAAGTATTGTTCAGAGACATGTCAGGTGGTATCCGCTAACCTTTGATGACTGGGAAAAGAATACTAATCAATATTTTGGTTACTATTTAAAATTGACCTTAAAAGAGAACAAGGTCATTCTAGCTGAATTTTCTAAAGAAACACCGCTTAAAGTAGTACAACGTAATGAGGAGCTCAATCAAAAACTAAGTAGCAAAATTTTAGAAGAAAAATTAAGTAATATTCCAGATGGAATACATGTTTTTCCAGTAATCTGCGAGATGATCACTATACCTAAAAAAGAACTACAAAATAATTTGGAAGGTGAATTGGAAAAGATGATTCCTAATCCAGAAATGGTTCATCAAAGTGAAGTTTTGTTCAATAAACCAATTCTTGTTAAGATTTATCCTCCAATGCGATAATTAATGGATTAAACATTTGGAGGGTTTTCACCTGCCCATTGGCGCTTAGTTTATATTGTATATTTAATCCACCTTTCGCTATCCCGCAGAAGTCAAACCCCAGCCGTTTGGCGCTGGATTTGATGATTGATGCGTTTGTTTCGGCGGGAGCAATTATTTGAATAAGTCGCTTTATCGTCTTTTTTTAATCCTGCTCTTTGCTCAGATGATTTCTTCCTGCACACAGGAGCAGGATCTGGAGATTCCCAAGGATGAGCTTCAGCTGATCCGTACATACATGGAAGGGGAATTGGCAGGGAAATCCACCTTTGATAATCAGCCTCTTGAGATGGATTGGAAAAATGCTGTGGTTACAAAAGAACATTATGAAATTCCCTTGCTGAGACCTTTGCTTGGCTTTGTTCCTAAATACCAAGATGTGGAAACGAGGCTATTGGTTCCAAACGGAAATATGGAGAAATATTCCTTTATGACTTTGGATACGGAGGAGATAATAGGTGGCCTCAGCTTTATTGAATTGACTTCCGACCCGGACAAAACCTCTCTGGATACTTATAGGCATATGAATTTTAGTAAGGATCTACAGCCTGGAGACTTTGTATATAAAAGAGCTACAGCTTCCGATCCTAACGCCTATATGCCTGTACAGTGTGAACCTGCAACGATCATTTATTATGAAAAGGATTGTTATATAATTGCAAGTACATTAGTGAATTGTAGCGAATGGCGTGAAGTAGAAAGAGTGGAAATTGAAATTTGCGGTCCTGATGGTATTATTGGGGGAAATAATTACAAGGTAATTCAGATTGATATGAAAGATATTTCAGAATGTCATCAAGATTTGATAAGAGATCTAATAGGCGGAACAAATACTGAAATTAAGAAAATATTAAACATGTTTAATGATGAAGCAACTACATCTGTTCCATATAATTTAAAATTTCAATATGGAAACTGTGGAACAGCAACTGCATGTACAAGCCCACAAATTACAAATAACTATGCAATAGTAAGCTATAATCAATCTGTAATATCAAATGCTACCGATCTTTCTATGGCACGATCTACCATGCATGAGGTACTTCATGCATATTTAGTATATGAATTAGAATATCCTAATGATTGTGATTTAAATTGTTTGCTAAATGATTATATAGCTATTTATGGTGGAGAAGATTTAAATCCTGTCCATCATAATTTATTTGTAGAAACTAAATTTTTGAATGATATAGCTGTTGAGTTAAAAAATTACGCCTCGAGCGTAGGGTATAACGTTGGAGTTATTGGGGATCAATATTTTAAAGATATGGCGTGGGGTGGTCTCCACGATACAGATGTTTTTAAAAATACATTAACATTGTCGGAACAACAACGAATTAATAACAGATACAATGCTGAACTTAATAATACCAATGTTGGAAATATTGCACCAATTGGAACGTTACTTTGTGATTAGCCTTCGATCCATTATACTGTGTATTGTTTTTTCTTTAGTTGGATGCTCTTCTGTAAAAAATGAAGATCTAGAAATTAAGGAGTTAATCACTACAGTACTTGCGAGAAAAATTTCCATAAGCGATACTGTGAAAGTATCTATGAAAGCGGATGCGGAGTGGGTTCAAAATCCCCTCTTAAAACCGTGTAATCTTGAGTCATTTTCAAGGCTAAGGAGTATAATTAAAATAGAGGGAAAATCTTTACAGAGTATTCTTAGTGAAGAAGATTTAAAAAAGATATGTGTAGAGTCGGAAGAGGATTTTATCTTTTCTAAAAAAATGGTTCCTCAATCGGTTAAACTTGTAGAACAGAACTATTTAGATTCGCTCTTTGCTGCTTACACTCTGTCTTTAAAGAATCAAACTGTTGCTTCTCAACAATTTGAGAATTTGAATGCAAATGCATATATCCGTTTATCAAAGCCTATATTTTTGCAAAAGGGTAAATTTGCCTTCATATATTATTCTAATCACTCTTCAGAAAGTTCTTCAAGCTTACTTGTCTATGAGAAAACAGGTCAAAAATGGGAATTGATTTTATCATTTCCTTTATTGATTTCTTAGGTGCCTCCTTTAGAAATCCCGCTTTCGCTATCCCACAAAAGTCAAAGCCCAGCCGCTTGGCGGTGGATTTGATGATGAAAGAGTGTTTTGAGGCGGGAGTCATGAGGCAAAGATACAAGACTAAAGTTTCCCCTTTAAATTCATAAATGGAACATCTTTCCCCAAAATACACGTATATTTAAATCAAACACGTGTCACTTATGAAAACCAAACTCACACTCACTGTAAAAAAGGAAATTGTAGAGAAAGCCAAGATGCAAGCGGCTAAGAGAGGAATTTCGCTTTCTAGGATGTTTGAAGAGATTTTTGAAAAAGAAACACCTAAAGTTGAAAAAACTCAGGAGCAGCTAGCAGCTGCACGATTTTTAGAGAGATTAAAAAAGGAGTCTCCAATCAAAGCCCTCGAAAAGTCAGATAAAGAATTAATGCGAGAACACCGCGATAAAAAGTATGTATAGGATATTTTTGGATTCTAATGTTGCGCTGGACTTAGTTGCAAATCGGGAGCCGTTTGTGGAAGACTCTTTGCCATTTCTTACCTTAGTGGCAGATGGTGAAGCTCAGCTGTTCATTTCTGAAGTGTCTTTAGGCCTACTTATTTATATGTCTTTTGACCGCTATAAACTAGTTGATGCTAAAGAAAAACTGCTTCAGTTTAATGGCTTTTGCAAGGTAATCTCTGGGGGAGAGCAAGCATTTTTGCGTGCTATGAATTCAGATTTCAAAGACAAAGAAGATGCTCTTCAATACTTTACTGCCATTGAAAATAAAATGGATTTCCTAATTACTCGTGACCTTAAAGACTTCAAAACAGCGAATCAAATTCCTGTTCTCACTCCCAAACAATTTTTCTCAAGCTAAACCCCTTCTCCGCATTTCAGGCTCATCCTGATACCATTGTTCTTCAAAAGTTTCTTTTACGACCACATCTGCAATCAGCACTGACCACACCATCCACAAGACCAAAACAGGGCCTACCAAGAAAAGCAGCCATATCAGAAACATACCTAAATTGAATTGTATAGCGCTGACAAATATGATTAACACACCAGTGACTATACCGACGGCTCCAAGGTAGTTTTTCATAATTTTAGAGTTTTTATTCCATTTACTAAACTACCATACCCTTCTGTTTGTTACCTGAACTGTCGGAGTCAATAAAATTCCACTAAATTGAATTTCAAGGCTTTCCGGCTTAGTTAATTTTGACAAGAGTCTCGTTGGTTACTTTAAAACCAAAGTCTTGTGTCTTGAATCTTGATACTTGAGTCTAATTATGAAAGGATTTCGATTTACTCAGTTCGTACCCACTCAGGATCCTGAGAAGAATACGTTTGAGAATCTGTTGAATATATTTTTGCAACTCGTCACCATGACTGGCGGGGATGTGGCTGAGGCGATGAGCTGGCTCACCAATCTTGACAATCGCTACAACATGACCAATCCCAAGTATGGGATCGGAGACTTTATAGAGGATCTGAAAAGCAAAGGCTACCTAACCGAGGAAAACCGAAAAGGAGAATTCAAGGTCACTGGGAAAGCTGAGCAGACGATTCGCAAGTCAGCTTTGGAAGAGATATTCGGCAAACTTAAGCGCGGAAAATCAGGTCAACATAAAACCACACATTCAGGACAAGGAGAAGAGCGTGGCACAGATCGCCGAGCTTATGAATTTGGAGATAATCTGGATCAGATTGCTTTGACGGATTCTTTGAGAAATGCCCAGGCAAATCATGGTTTTGGTGGAGATTATTTGCTTACCGAAGATGACCTGGAAGTGGTGGAAAATGAGTTTCGATCACAGACATCTACGGTGCTGATGATAGATATTTCCCACTCTATGATTTTGTATGGGGAAGATAGAATCACTCCAGCGAAGAAAGTAGCCATGGCTTTGGCAGAACTGATCAAAACTCGATATCCAAAAGACACACTCGACATCATCGTCTTCGGAAATGACGCTTGGCAGATAGAAATCAAAGACTTGCCATTCCTGCAAGTTGGCCCTTATCATACGAATACCGTTGCTGGTCTGGAACTAGCGATGGATATACTTCGAAGAAGGAAGAATCCAAACAAGCAGATTTTCATGATCACCGATGGAAAACCGACTTGCCTGAAATTGGGAATCAAATACTATAAAAATGCTTTTGGAATAGACAGCAAGATCCTCAGCGAGACACTGAAACTTGCGGCCCAATGCCGAAAATTGAAAATACCAGTGACTACCTTTATGATTGCTTCAGATCCCTATTTGAAGGAATTTGTAAAGGAATTTACCAAAGTGAATAATGGGAATGCCTACTACAGCAGTCTGAAAGGGCTCGGCGACCTGATTTTTGAAGATTATAGACGAAATAGAACGAAACGCTTTTAAGCAATATGGACTACCAAAAACTGACACCACAGGAACTCACCCAGATAAAAACCCTCGGCCAACTGAAGGCAGCGGGCTACCAACCCAAATCCATCAAAGAAGAACTTCGCGACAATTTGATCTTGAAGATCAAGCGAAAGGAAAACGTATTTGAAGGAATTTGGGGATATGAGGATACTGTGATTCCAGATATCGAGCGGGCGATTCTCTCCAGACACAATATCAATTTACTGGGACTTCGTGGGCAAGCTAAAACAAGAATTGCCAGAATGATGACTCATCTTCTCGATGAGTATGTCCCGGTGGTTTTTGGAGCTGAGTTGAATGACGATCCATTGCAGCCGTTGACTTCTTTTGCCAAGGATTTGATAGAGGAAAAAGGTGATAATACGCCAATTGGATGGTGGCATAGATCAGACCGATATACTGAAAAATTAGCAACTCCTGATGTTTCTGTAGCCGATTTGATTGGTGATGTGGATCCTATCAAGGCCGCCACTATGAAGCTGAGCTATAACGATGAGCGCGTCATCCATTACGGTTTGGTGCCACGATCGCATCGCTCCATATTCGTGATCAATGAATTACCCGATTTGCAAGCCAGAATCCAGGTAGCCTTGTTCAATATCCTGCAGGAAGGCGACATTCAAATCCGTGGATTCAAATTGAGGCTGCCGCTGGATATTCAATTTGTCTTCACGGCAAACCCTGAAGATTACACCAATCGTGGGAGCATTGTAACACCACTAAAAGATAGAATTGAAAGTCAGATCATTACGCATTATCCTAAATCTATAGAGATAGGGAGAAGGGTAACTGCACAGGAAGCTAATTTGAAAGGCAAGCCTGTGGACAATATCTATGTGCCTGAACTGATGAAAGACTTGATCGAGCAGATTGCTATTGAGGCTCGAGGTTCTGAATTCGTGGATGAGAAAAGCGGTGTTTCTGCGAGATTGACAATTTCGGCTTACGAAAACTTGATTTCCGCTGCTGAGCGCAGAATGTATATGAATGGAGAAAGCGATACCATTATTCGAATTGCGGATCTGATCGGAGTAATTCCTGCTATCACCGGAAAGGTGGAGTTGGTCTATGAAGGCGAGCAGGAAGGCGCAGGTTTAGTTGCTTATAATTTGATCGGAAAAGCCATCCGTTCGCAGTTTATAAATTATTTCCCATCACCTGAGCAGAAGAAAAAAGAAAAGCAAGGCAATCCTTATGTGTTGCCTCTAGCTTGGTTTGGTGAAGGAAATGAGTTGGATATCCTAGCTTCTCAGGGAGACAAGGACTACAAGTCTGCACTTCATTCCGTACCAGGTTTGGAAGAGGTAGTGACGCAGTTGGTGAAAGACATGCCTGAAAAAGAGAAGGAATTCTTTATGGAATTTGCGCTACATGGATTGGCGGAATTCTCTCAGCTAAGCAAAAAAGTGCTGGATACTGGCTTGCAGTTTAAAGATCTATTTAGCTCCATGTTCGATATGGGTCCGGGAGAAGAAGATGATTTCGAGGAGGATGATTTATAAATGATTTCCCGCAGATCAGCGCAAATAAAAATCGCAGATATTCGCCGAATGTTTCTAATCAGCGAATTTCTGCGAAACAATTAGCGTAAATCTGCGGGAAATACATTTCTTTTTTTTAATGTAAATGCAGCAATACCAAGGCGATTAGCGCTGGTAAACCCTGTACCCAGAAGATTTTTTTACTTGCCGTCAGTGCACCAAAAATTCCAGCAACCAACACACAGCTCAGAAAAAATACCGCCACATAAAAAGACCATTTCTGATCCTCAATGAGCAGCGACCACACCAATCCAGCTACCAGAAAGCCATTGTAAAGTCCCTGATTTGCAGCTAGCCCTTTGGTTTTAGGAAATAATTCTGCTGGTAGGGATTTGAAAGTTTTTTTTCCAATTGTTTCCCAAGCGAACATTTCGAAGTATAAAAAGTAGAGGTGAAGGGCAGCAATGGCACCGATGAGAATTTTAGCGAGGATTTCCATAAATCTTTAGAATTTAGACAATCTAGCAATTTCTAAGATTTGATAAAGCATTTCAGTTTCTGAAAACTGATTACTGAGACTGCGAACTGTTGACTTATATTTGTCCCATGCCAGAAACCAATCTTCCAAAGGAATTCGAGTCTCAGATGCTCGAACTACTCGGTCAAGCCGAATTTGAGCAATTCAAAGAAGCAATTAATAATCCTTCCCGAACTTCCATCAGATTAAACTCTGCTAAATCTTTTTCACTTTCTTGGGCAAACACGCCCATTCCATGGTCCAAGACAGGATTTTTTCTAGAAGAAAGACCTTCATTTACTCTTGACCCTGCGATCCACGCCGGAGCCTATTATGTGCAGGAAGCATCTTCGATTTTTATAGAACATATTCTTAATTCACTGGAAATCCCCAAAGGAATTTACCTCGATTTGGCAGCTGCGCCAGGTGGGAAATCAACCTTACTCTCTACCTATTTAGGTAGTGAAGGAATGTTGGTTGCCAATGAGGTCATTCAGCCTAGAGCTCAGATTTTGAAGGAAAATATCATCAAGTGGGGGTTGGGAAATACTGCGGTTACCAACAATGATCCTGATCATTTTGCACCCCTGGAGGGCTTTTTTGACTTGGTTTTGGTGGATGCACCTTGTTCCGGAGAAGGAATGTTTCGCAAGGATCCTCAGGCTAGGGAAGAATGGTCCATTGACAATGTGCAGCTTTGCTCTGCTCGCCAAAAGCGAATCATGGATCAAGCTGGAGCTTTGGTGAAAGCTGATGGATATTTGGTTTACAGTACCTGCACGTTCAATGAGTCGGAAAATGAAGATATGATCCGGTTTTTGACCGAGGAGTTCTCGTATGAGCCGGTTCGAGTTCCTTTAGACGCTAGTTGGAATATTAAGGAAACCGAGGTAGAAGCTGAAGGAAAAACATTTTATGGCTATAGATTCTTCCCGCATTTGGTGGAGGGAGAAGGCTTTTTTATTACGGTTTTGAAGCGATCAACAGAGGCTTATATCCAAGAACCGAAGCGAATAAAAGATTTCAAACATCCTTACCTGAAGGAAGTATTTAATCGGGAATCCAGCGGATTGGATGAGGAATTAGGGTTTGATGGTACTGGAAAATTCTACACGCTGAATGATTCTTATTTCAGGATTTCCAAAGATTGGAATCTGCATTTTCAGAAAATTTCACAGCATTTGAGCTTGAAGTATTTCGGAGTGGAAATTGGGAAAAAGCAGAAAAACGATTGGATTCCAAATCATGAGTGGGCTTTATCCACATTACCTAAAAAGGACTTCCCTTCTCATGAGCTTTCGGAAACTGAAGCCATTGAATTTTTGCGTAAAAATGAGTTTGAAATACCTGATTTACCAGTTGGCTGGGTGTTGATAACTTATAATAACTTACCGCTTGGCTGGATCAAAAACTTAGGAAACCGTGTGAATAACTATTATCCGAAAGAGTGGAGAATTAGGATGTAAGGGGAAGTACAAAGTAAAAAGTCTCAAGTATAAAGTAGGTTACATTTTGAGCCCGGTAGCTGAAAATACGCATGTTAAAATTTAGTGTTCGCAGGATCTTTTTTCTAGGCCAATTAAAAACGCGGTTGACAGGAAGGTTTTCACATAGGAAGCAAGTTAACTATGATGGCTAGAAACATCGGACACCCGACATCCGACATCTAACATAACAATCAAATCTCCTCAATAACAGACTCGCCTCTAGACCGATCACCAGAAGTCCATTCCCAGGTTTCATGGAGACGGATTTTACCATTTTCTAGAATTTTGGGTTTGGATTGGCAGATGCCAGTCATGAGTTCTCCAACAGAATTTACTTGGTGATAGCGCATATTTATATTTCCTTCTTCATTCACTAACCCGATTAGATGGCCTTTGACAATCTTTCCTCCAGCGTATTCTGCTGTTAGAATATTACCTTCTTGCTGATAGTGGAAAACTGTTTCGGCTGAAGTTTCCCCATTTTCTGTGTTTTGAACTGCACGGAATTTACGATTGTGGTAGTTGATTTTGCTCATATTAATTAGGTTTCACTCTTCTTATCGTTTACAACCTTCATTTCACTAAAATTAAGTCCTTTCGTGGAAATGTATGGCTTTTCAATTGATCCTACCCAGTATCTTGTGGTTTCAAATTCCAAATTTCGCCTTCGTCATGAGATTTATACTACTAAGCTTTTCCATACTCCTTTGCCTTAGTGCCCAAGCACAAATGTTTCCTCATGGAGAGAAATTCACGCGTCAGGACACATTGCGAGGTACCATTACTCCTGAGCGAGCCTGGTGGGATTTGCAATATTATCATTTGGAAGTGACAGTTGACCCGGATACGAAGTCACTTTCGGGCAAAAATACGGTGAGGTACAAAGTGCTGGAAGATGCAAATCGCATGCAAATCGATTTACAAACACCTATGCAACTTTCGAAAGCCGAGCAGGATGGAGTGGAATTAAAAATTGAGCATGAGGGGAATGCTCATTTTATCACGCTTAAATCGGACCAGCCAATCGGGGAAGAAAAGGAAGTGGTTTTGACATTTTCAGGAACACCTGTGGAGGCGGTTCGCCCGCCATGGGATGGTGGTTTAACTTGGCAAAAGGATAGTAATGGCTTGCCTTTTATCGCAAATTCCAATCAGGGAATTGGGGCAAGCGTCTGGTGGCCAAATAAGGATCATGGCTATGACGAGCCAGATCAAGGAGTTCTGATGTCTGTAACTGTACCCGAAAATCTAATGGATATATCCAATGGACGCTTAATCAAAACAGATCATGACAAAGCAGCCAAAACCAAAACCTATCACTGGGAAGTGAAAAACCCAATTAATAACTACGGCATCAATATCAACGTGGGCGATTATGTGCATTTCGGAGAAAAATATAAAGGTGAAAAAGGCGAGCTGGACATGGATTACTATGTGCTTCGTGAGAATCTGAAAAAAGCCAAAAAGCAGTTTGAAGATGCACCAAAGATGATGGAGGCGTTTGAGCATTGGTTTGGGGCCTATCCATTTTATGAAGACAGCTATAAACTAGTGGAAGCGCCCTACCTGGGTATGGAGCACCAAAGTTCAGTTACCTACGGAAACGACTATGCAAATGGTTATCTAGGTCGTGATCTCAGTGGAACAGGCTGGGGATTGAAGTTTGACTTTATCATCATCCATGAGTCAGGGCACGAATGGTTTGCCAATAATATCACCTATCGGGATGTCGCGGACATGTGGATTCACGAGAGTTTTACGGCTTATTCTGAGAATCTTTTTGTGGACTACTTCTATGGAAAAGAAGCCTCGAGCGAGTATGTGCTGGGTACCAGAATGGCCATTACTAATGATAGCCCGATCATCGGAACTTATAATGTGAATTCCGAAGGATCTGGTGATATGTATTACAAAGGTGCCAATATGCTACATACCATCCGGCAGATTGTGAATGACGATGAGAAATGGAGGTCAATTTTGAGGGGGCTGAATTCCGAATTTTATCATAAAACTGTCTCCACTCGCCAGATCGAAAATTATATTTCCCAAAAAGTTGGCATCAACCTTAAGCCAGTTTTCGATCAATATTTAAGAGATATTCGCATTCCGATTTTCAGCTATAACTTGAAAGATGGCCAGTTGCTTTACCGCTGGGAAAATGTGGTGGTTGGATTCGATATGTCCCTAAAAATCTATGTGGAAGGGGAGGAAATGATTCTGAAGCCCACTCAGCAATGGCAGTCAGTAGATGTGGCAAAGAAAGATGCAAAAGTCACTGTAGACAAAGGTTACTACGTAGGCACTCTGAATGTCTCTGGGAATTAATTCAAAAAAGGAATCAAAATCTCTTTTGCTTTACCTTCAGTGAAAAGCACAAGGCCGGTTAGTTGGTCCGGATATTTGAATACTATCATTTGATTTCCTAAACACTTCACTTCAAATCGAAGCGGAGGATCAATGTCATCGATGAATTCTAGAATTCCTTCGGGAGTTAGGATCCAATCTAATGCATCCTCTTCCCCATTTTCTGATTTTATGGAAGTACCATCTTCGAAAAAAGTGAAATAGCAGTTTATCTTTCGGGTTTCGTCTAGACAATACCAAGGATTTGCAATTAACAACTCGCGGGAAATTACCTTCCCGAAAAAAATGATGTCAACGGACAACTGATTGATGAAGTCGAACATAGTAGTTGAAAATACGTAATTTTTGAATTCCTATTTCAATGGGCAACTAGAAAATGTTATACCAGCTATAGTGCGGGTTCTGAGGGCAGGTTTGGTTTGTAAATCCCCCTTGCCACCTTTAGAAAAGGGCAATTTCCAACATTGAACCTCAATCATGAATTCTTTGGAGATATTTTTTAACAAGAACATCATAAAAAAAAGACTGGCATTGCTACCAGTCTTTTTTGAATAATGGTATTACTCAGACTTAAGAGAATAGTAATCCTCCGTTGATATCGATGTTAGTTCCTGTGACGAATGAAGATTCATCAGAAGCAAGGTATGCAACCAAGTCAGCTACTTCTTTTGCTTTTCCTTCTCTTCTTAAAGGAGTTCCACCTGCAACTTTCTCACGTACTTCGTCCTTAGTAAAGGTGTCGTGGAAAGTTGTGGCAATCATTCCTGGGCAAAGAGAGTTTACTCGGATGTTTTTTGGTCCAAGTTCTTTTGCCATAGATCTAGTAAAGGTGATCACGCCACCTTTTGCAGTCGAATATGCAGAAGCTCCCGGTCCGCCACCGTCACGACCTGCCTGAGAAGCGAAGTTCACGATAGAAGCACCGCTTTTCATATGAGGAACGACAGCCTTGGTCACTAGGAAATTAGAAGTAAGGTTCAATTTCAATAGGAAGCTGAAGAAATCAAGATCCATTTCTTCCAACGTCTTTCTAGCAACTAATCCACCAGCCACATTCACTAAAATATGTACTTCATCTCCATAAGCTTTTGTTGTTTCTGAAACTAGGTTAGCAACCTCAGCCTCGCTTGTCATATCACCTTGCACCAAAATCGCGTCGCCGCCGTCCGCTTTTATTTCCGCCAAAGTTTCCTCAGCTTGCTCTTTATTGTCAAAATAATTGACCACTACTTTAGCGCCTAGTGCTGCTAATTTTTTGGATACCTCCTTACCGATGTCTCTTCCACCGCCTGTTACGATTGCTACTTTTCCTGATAGGTTCATACTGTTCGAATTAAATTTATTTTGAAATGAGATTAGTTACTGGTTTGATTTTGCCTCCTAGCAGTGCAAATGATATTAAAGCTAGGGGTACTAGGGATGCTCCCAACACGAAGAAAGGAATGTAAGATGTTGCTGTGATTACTGGAACTAGCCAGATCGTAATCAATACTCCAATCACTGCAGCAGATCCGCTAACTCCAGCTAAGGAGCCTACAGATTTGCCTGAGAAATAATCACTTGGAAGTGTCTGGATATTGCCGATTGCGATTTGGAAACCGAAAAGAATCACTGCGATTAATAATACTGCGATCAATGGAGTCGCTGCATAAGCCGTCAAGATCAGCGGTGGGATCATGATCAGGCATCCGAGATAAATAATCGTTTTCCTGGCTTTATTGACTGACCAGCCTTTGCGGAGCCAGACACCTACGAGCCATCCTCCGAATAAACTTCCAACTGCCGCTCCTACGTAAGGCACCCAAGCGAACAGCCCGATTTGCTTCACGTCGAAGCCAAATTGATCTGCGAGATAAATAGGAAGCCAAGACACGAATAACCACCAAACGGGATCGATAAAGAAGCGCATCAAGATGATAGCCCAGCTTTGTTTTAGTTTTAATAGTTCCCGTAGCGTAGGTACATATTCCTCCTCCTGAGCTATATCGTCAGGCTCAGGTTCTGGCTTTTGGCCTTTGATGATGTAATTCCGCTCTTCTTCTGTGATCCAAGGATGCTTGTCCGGCGAGGATTTGTACACGATAACCCAAGGAATAATCCATAGTAATCCCAACGCCGCTATGCAAACGAAGGTCATCTGCCAACCAATTGTCACGTACATCCAAGCAATAATTGGTGCTGAGATGACTGCGCCCAAGGATGCACCTGAGTTGAAAATTCCTTGTGCTAGGGCCCTTTCTTTGACAGGAAACCATTCTGCGTTTGCCTTAGTAGCTCCTGGCCAGTTGCCTGCTTCCCCAAATCCAAGTGTGAATCTGAAGATTCCAAAGGACAAAACAGATTTGGCCACTGCATGTAATGCGATGGAAATTGACCATATAGAAATGGAGAGCAAAAAGCCAAAGCGTGTACCGATTTGATCAAAGATTTTCCCAAAGGCTGTCTGCCCTAAGGCGTAGGCGATCATGAAGAAGGAGAGGATCAATGCATAATCTTCCTTTCCCATGTTCAAATCCTCCGCCACTCCCGGCCACATGACCGCGAGCGCGTTTCTATCGATGTAATTGATGACGGTAGCTAGGCCGACAAGACTCACTACCAACCATCGTAGTCCTTTTACCTTTTTCATTATTTATACTTTTCTCCTGTGAAGAAATCCTCTCTGATTGGACTGAAGACATCTATCAAGACTCCAGCAGCTAAACACACCGCACCGTGTGGCTCGTGAGGAGGAATGTAAAAGCCATCTCCAGCCTTAAGTACTTTTTTGGCTCCACCTATATTGACTTCAAATTCCCCAGATTCTACGTAGGTAGCCTGACTATGAAAATGATCGTGAATCGGTCCTATGCTTCCTTTCTCGAAAAAAACTTTTACGATCAAAATTTTATCATCGTGTCCCATGATCTGACGCTTCACGCCTTCACCTACCACTTCCCACTTGATATCTTCCCCTTTTTGAAATATGTCACTTTGAAATTTCATGCGTTCTTTATTTAGATGTACTAGTTTGATTACTAATTGATTTCGTAGTTTTTGATCCCTGAATCTTTGGTTGTTACCACTATTGATTTTTTTCCGTCTTTTACTGTAAGTTCCAGTGCTTGGATTTGATTGGAGGCATTCATAGTCACTTCATTTTTGGAGTCAAAATCGCCATGAGTTTCCAAAGCAGAGAGGAAATAGTGATTGCCGTGACCTGTACTTCTAAGGATAATGGAGCGCTCATTTCTAAGATTGAAATCCGGATCATTTGCACCTAATTCAGTCACGATCAATTCATCCTCTGCGCTGGTTTTGGTGCTCCAGGTGTAGAATCTGTTATCCAGCAGCCAAGTGAATTGACTGAGCTTGTCGTGAGCTTTTCCTTGAGCCATATTCCAGAGATGCTGGTAGCCATTAGCTTTTCCTAGCGGGCTCATTTGTGTACTGTTCGCCTGCAGTGGCACATTTAAGTGAATAAATTGCCCATTGAAATGAATTGGAAGATCATATTGATGTGCCTCATTAGATTCTATTTCGAAAAGATCGAGGACCACCGGATATTCAAAGGCTTCATCTCTCAAGTAAATCATCGTACGCGTGAACTTTACACCTTCGTAAACTCCTTCTATTTCGGCGCTTGCGATTTGGTAATCTGGATCACTTACATCGAAAATTAATTCAGTTGGAAAAGCTTTCTCAGCTGTGGATAACTTTCCGCCGAAGTGACTTTTTTCATCAACTACCACCGTATTGTGTGCGATGGATTGCTTAGCCCATGTATTGTTTTCAGCCAAATAATGTCCACCATATTTGGCTTCAATGTTCAAAAATCTGGCTGCACCATAGTCACGAATGATTTCAGAATTATTGTCGTAATACAACCAGGTCAGTTTGTCGAAATGACCATGACCCATTCCCTGTGCTGTGTACTTGTAGATTAATGCAGAGGAATTGGTATAGGACTCTGCTCTGAAAATGGCCAAACCTCCTTCTGTTCCGTCATTCCCATCTCTCACCCTTATAGATTTGAAATCATAAGGCTTAGTCAATCCAGCTGCTACTGCTGCCGCCACGCTAAACCCACCATCGATGGGAGCAAAATTTTGCTGGTATTCTGCAATAGACAGTAGGGAGGGATCCTTGGTAATGCTATAGGCGATATCCACTCCAAAAACCATCTCGGAGGTTTTCAGATTTTTCTCTTTTAACGCATCATTGATCGGGAAGAAATGACCCGCATAGGTCAGGTCTATAGCTGTATAAATTGCCTTAGTCAGAATAGCATTCCGGTGTTCAAAAATTTTCAGTTCTGGATTATTAGTTGCGATGGCCTGACCAAAAACCACAAAGGGTAGCAATGCATATCTTTGGTAATAAGGACCTTCGGTGTAATAGCCGTCTGGAGAAAAGAGCTGATCCAACTGGGCAATAAAGCCACCTGATCCATCTGCAGCGGTACCTTTCAATGCCATCTGCACCCACTCATCTACTTCCAAACTATAACCAGTCATCCCTACCGCCGCTAGAGCCCAAGTACCATGATTATGGATTTTATTGAAGGTTTCCGCGCCGTCTACACTTAGAAATTCCACATAAGGCTCAAATAACTCTGTTTTGAGGTAATCCCGCTCTTCAGGTGTCAAATAGGATTTGATTGCATCGAAGCCTTGAACTGTATAGACTAGCCACACGGCATCATTCAAACTTTGCCAAAACAGCTTTCCTGGAGTCTGCTCCTTTTTCTCAGGATGCAGCGGAAGGGTTTTGTACATTTTCGCGTAAGCAGTTAAAAGTACTTTGGAGTGCTTCGCGTATTTCTCTTCTCCTGTAAGTTTGTAGAGCACCCCTGCCTGGAAAATCGAGAGTTGATTCGATTTGTGTTTCTCATGAGTGAATCCTCCCCCGGCATCCTTTGGGATAGGTACATTGATAGGCTCAGCCATTTCTGCTTCGACTTTGGCTTTCATTTCCTCTATCTGTTGCACAGCTTTTGGATATTTTGCTGCCAAAAATCTGTAGTCCTTCACACCTTTGGATGTAAGAAGAAGTTTGCTTTCGGCTGAAGGGATTTTTTGCTGCGCAAAGCAAAAGCTTGTGCAAAAACTTAAAGCCAGTAAGAATAGTTGGGTTCGGGTCATTGTTATTTGATTGCGTGGGTGAATAAAGAAGGCATATCAAAATCGTTATCCGAAAATTTCAGCATGGGTGTCCCCACTGTTTCCACCAATTTTATTGGAGATGAGGAGGTAAAGGAATTGCCTGTGACCAGCACCCATTGTGCTCCGTGTATTACTAGAGAAGCTCCGTCTTGATTTCTACTGTTTTTTCCGACCGTTGTCAGTTGGTTATTGCTTGCGATGAGGTAAGGTCCAAACGTACTTTCGTCTGTCCCACCTCTATACATATCCACTACTTTTCCACCGATATTTGAAAAGGAATTCCCCTCCAAAATCACATATTCAGCGTTGTATTTGCCCAGATCATCTGTTTCCTTATTAAGGGTGAGTATAGATCCAGTGAAGTTTTCAAACTTGGAATCTCTGATCAGCACGGTATCAGCAAAACTGCCTTTTGAAGCTTCTAAGAAATTGAATGAATGGTTGACCGTCATGTCTACAAACTCACTGTGGCTAACTTCCAACTTGTAATTTTTTAGCGTACCAGATCTATTTAGCCTTACTACCGCGTTTCCGGCAGCATCAGCAGAATTTTTTCCATTGACTTTGATGCCTTCCAATCTCAAAGCACCACCATCGTATATCTCAAATAGATGAGTTCCCTCAAAGCTGATTTCAGAGTCCGACCCACCTTTTACAGTCAATGGGAAGCTGACTTCCAGCACTTTGCTCTGTTGATAAGATCCAGCTGCTAAATCCAGTATATCGCCAGTTTCAGCATTTTCCAATGCATCGGCGATCGTATTCAATCCCGGAGTTACTGGAATAGTTTTTCCAGTAGAAAAGACGATTTCTTTAGAAACCTTTGGGTACCAAGAAGTGCCAGTTTCAGACTTTTGTATCACTACCAAATCTGCTGGAGCGCCGATAGAATTGCTCGCATCAGATGTATACATCAGACCATTTTCGGCTTTTTGAAATTTTAATGACTGATTGCTCAGGCCATTTGGAATAAGCCTGGAAGAAAAATTAGAGACGTTTCCCGCAAAGGAAATTCCTGAAATGTCGTCGTATGCTTTAAAATTATCAGTTTGATTTTCGTTGAAAATCAAGTTGTTGGTAAAATGGCTATTCATCGGAATCGCTGACCTCTCTTCGTCACTACCTACAGCCAATTCAATGTGCGCTACATTCACAAATGTGTTATTATTGATTTGCACATTTTTCACCTGGTGATACCGATTGATACTGGAATTGGGCACCCCGTTCATCACTGTGATGCCTGCACGGAATTTATCCCCGGTGAGATCCTGCATGTAGTTGTTTTCAATCTTATGATCTGCATTGATCACGCGGATGCCACCTGTCTCTGGTTGACCGTTTCCTAGAAAGATATTTCTTTCTACGATGTTGCCATTTCCATGTCTCAGGGTCAGTGATCCTTTTGATTCGAAGAAAACATTTCCGCGGATAATGTTTCCTCCAGATTTGATGGAAATGATCTCAGTTTCCCCATTACACTTATCGAAATAGTTATTCTCAATTAGCGTGTTTGAGTTGCTCAGGGAATATTGACTTGTGCCCACACGAAGCGTCTCGCCGCCATTTGAGCCTAAGATTGGGCGTGGGCCAAAGTAATTATGGTCGATGCTGTGGAGATTTTCTTGACTGTCTTCAGAATTCAGTCGCACAGCCATCGTCACTCCTTGATTTCGCTTTCCTTCGATATGATTGTGATCAAATCTGTTGTTTTGTCCATACATCATAACCCAGGAATCTTGAGCGTTTCTGTCCGGATTGTTGAAATTATCAATCACACATTCCGTGATTCTAGAGTTGAATGCAAGATTCTTACTGTCTTTTCTGAATGAAATCACTTCTCCGGATGGAGTGTAGCCATTTCTGAAAACTAACCCTTTCACGACTAAATATTCGCCGGCTATACTCAGATTGGATTTGCCTACTATAAATACTTCTCCGGGAGTTTCTGCTAGGAGTACGATCAGGGAATCAGCTGTTCCTTTTCCTTCAAATACTAACTCCACATCCTTCCAAACTCCATTTGCGAGAAATAAGGTATCTCCAGGCTTAAGAGATTTTACAGCAGAATCATACTCGGTTTTATTTTTCACTACTGAGTGGCTCTGCTTGCTTTGACATCCCATTGGAAGCAGGCAAATCAGGGCCCAGCTGAGGTAATAATTCAAATTATGTATTGACTTAGTCATTGAGTTGGGTTTAGTGTCAAGGTTTCTAGCGCAGAGATTGTGAAATCCTGGCCGTTACTTCTTAAGGTTATTTCCTTTTCTCCGAAGGATTTGATTTCCAACTTCCCATCCATCGTACTGAT
The DNA here is from genome assembly GCF_900182815.1 of Algoriphagus winogradskyi. Classification (GTDB taxonomy): domain Bacteria; phylum Bacteroidota; class Bacteroidia; order Cytophagales; family Cyclobacteriaceae; genus Algoriphagus; species Algoriphagus winogradskyi. The sequence goes on from NZ_FXUA01000005.1 coordinate 37,040, forward strand.
CAAAACGTCAGCTGGAATTGCGGATAAAAAGGTTTGGCTTCCTAGCGTCATCTCGGTCATGCCTACCAAGAAGGTCATTTCATCTTTTTTGAAAATGTATTCTGCGACGTAAGAATCTTCCATAATCTGGCTGCTGCCTTCATTGATTTGCCATTCACCTACGGTCATGGTTCCATCAGATTTAGGTAAAGAAGTGCGGTCTTCGTATTTTCCATAAGGCTTTATGATGGTGGTGAAGCGATGTTTGTTAGCACTTATTGATTGGAAAGTGATTCGGTTCTTGCCTTTATTACCACTTATTTTTGCATTTGAAATTTGGTCCCCAAGCTGGATGATGTCCAGTCCTGAAGCGTTAGCTAGATTAGCTCTTGCTATCATCGGAGTATCTTCCAAGGAGTAGTTTCCTTGAAAATTCTGGTAGAATTCATGTGCTCTTTCTCCTTCAAACTCATCAAGGATCAGAAAGAAATCTCCAGAGAAATAATAGATCGTACGTCCATAATTCACCCCTATGGTTTGGTATCCATCGTGTGATCCGCGGAAAGCTTGAATCTCACCTTTTGGCTCCCATTGGCTGACCAAAGCTTTCGGTAAAGTCTGAAACTTACCAAAACCACTTCCTCCTTGATTTCCAGTCCAGTCTTGGCCTTGTGGGATTGAGTCCACCAATGCGACATTTTTCACCCAGGAATTTTTGAAAAACTGGAATTCGGGTAATGGATAGCGAACTTGGTAATTTGGCATCAGCATCTCGCCATTGGCAAAAAGCTGAAAACCTAAAACGTCGCCGTGCTGGTGATCTGGCTTTTCCTTTGAAACTCCTGTACTGATGAGCATGTAGAGGTCATTTTCTTTCCAGCCCTCTCGGAATACATAATATCCAGTAGATTCCAGTGCAGTGGATTTGACGGTGGGTTTCTTAGATTTTTTTCCTTGAAGATTCTCCAAGTCGGCTTTTCCCAGCAACCAATAGTATTCCTCGGACGGGTGATTTGCGGCTAAGAATCCGTATTCTGGCTCAGGAAAAAGCGCGTAGCCCAGTGCCATGATTTCACCCAGATTATTTTGAGTAGCCATCGGTTGATCAGTGTCGTCCTGAATGACTGGGGCATTTTTATTGGGTAGAGCTATAGCTAGCATCGCCGAAAACATTGCTTTCAGTTTGCCTGACCAAGCTTCAGGAATAGGACTTCCTGTAATTTGAGCCAGTTTATATACGCGGAAATAATTGTCTATATCTCCCACGTGATAGTGGAAGGAGCGCTCAAATTGAAACCCGTCAGCATTGACTTCCTTTTCTAGGTGCTCGCCTAGGATAGCTATCGCAAAGTCATAGTATTTTTTATTCGTATCAAATTCCGGATACATCATTGAGATTACTGCCAATGCTACCATTCCTTTGGTCTGGTGATTCCCGTAATTGAAGGATTGGTTGGTGTGGTAAAGGACCTCTGCATGATGTAAGAACATACGCATGGCTAGTACCTGGTCTTCGGCCGAGTATTTCTCCGAAGCCAGAAATAAATGATGTGCCAGCACCCAGTTTTCTATTCTATTTCCCCCACGGAAAGCCTCATAGGCTCCATTTCCATCTTCGATCAATTCTATAGTTCCAGCTTGATAGGCAGAACCTAGGCTTTTCACATGCTCAGTGAAATATGGTAAGTATTCTGCTTTGTCTGAAAGAAAAAAGCTAAATGCTAAATCGCCTGCTTTGTGCTGACGAAATAAATGTCTGATGGCATAGGCATCCATTTGTTTGCCTGCCTTGTTTACAAAAGGTAATCTCCACGAAGTAGAAGCCGAAAAATCACTAGTATGATCTTGCGCGTCTTTAAGGTGACTTTTGGCTGCAGAAGGATACATTTCATTGTACTCAGTCATGCGCTGAGGTACATTTTGCCAGTTAAAAAAGAATCTTTCTGCTGCTTTGACTTTGAAATAGGAAGCCAGTTGTTTTATAGCTTCAGTACGACTTCCATCGGTATAAAGGCTCTTTATTTCTGCAAATCCCGGAATAGAGTCGGGTAATGTTTCAAAAAATGACTCTTCAGAAGGCATAGGATATTCCTTAGTTTCATTCTGAGACATGGCTTTCACAGCTATGAATAAGAAGAGAAAGAAGATGTAATTCCTAAGATGGTTCATTTGATTTTGGACGGATTGTCCTTGGTTTTCTTTAATGAAAAGACAAAGCGGTGGCTAGTCTTAAGCATATGCTTAAGAAGAATGGCCGATCTGGAAACCCCCATGGTAAACCAGACCGACCGTATCTATCTACATAGGTTTAGTTGCCCTGATTAAATATGTCTACTTCACGCTGAGGTAGTGGAAGCAGTAATTTGTCAGATTGTACTGGACTGATTCCGAAGGTATATTCAGAGTAGAATACTTCGGTTTCATATTGTGTATTTAGCGTTTCTTCTACCATATTATATAGTACTAGATCAAACCATCGCTGATTTTCAAAGGCAAATTCCAACCTTCTTTCTAATAGTAATTTTTCAGTAAATGCGTCTTTAGAACCAACCTCTTCAATGGTATAAGCAGTCAAGCCTGCTCGCTCTCGCACTTGATTCAAATAGGTCAGTGCCATAGCCGTTTTTCCGTTTTCATTGAGCGCTTCTGCGTACATCAGGAGGATGTCGGCATATCTAAGCACTGGGAAATCATTTTCTGCATCTTGGCTGATGGAGACAGGAGAATAAAATTTATAGACGAAATTATCTTCTACAAAATTTCCACCTGCGCCTATGTATCCTCTTTGAAACGCTACATTTTGACGCAGGTCTGCTGAATCATACAGATTGATTAATTCATCTGTAGGTTTATTGAAGTGGTTTCCATCTCCGTTGATTACAAAAGAACCGCTATTCTGAGGTGCGAAGTAATTTGCTAATGGAGAACCAATTCCCAACCCACCTGCTTTAAAACGCACTGCAAACAAGATCTCTTTATTTAGCTCATTGGAGGTGGAGAATACTTGCTGGTAGCCATTAGCTCCAGTAAGTAAAGCCGCTCCGCTTCCGGCGATCACTTCTGCTAGTAAGGTTTCTGCCTCGGTAAACTTGCGTTGAGTTCTATACACTTTCGCCAAAAGACCTTTTGCAGCCCAAGAAGTTGCTCTTCCGGCACTTTCTGCTGGATAGCTTGTTGGGAGCAAGGAAGCCGCAGCGGTCAAATCTGAGATTATAAAAGAATAAAGTGCGTCCACACTAGCTGGCGTCAGATTTTTGGCTTCTTGCGCAGAGATTCGCGAATCGACCAAATACACTTCTCCAAATAATCTTACTAAGTTGAAGTAATGATATGCTCGAATAAATGAAGCTTCACCTTCAAGTTGAGCACGAAGGGACTGACTTTCTATATCATCTAGTCGATCTAATACAGTATTTACGCGAGAGATATTCTGATAGGTATCTGCCCAATACTCGTAGATATTAGGCTGCTCTGCTGTGAAGGTCATCAAGTCCAACTCCCGAAGTGGGATATAAATGTTGCTCGCAGTTTGCGAGTTGTGGAGACGTGTATTATCAGATCTCAATTCTGTCATCGCCCACTCATTGAGAATGGGTGCTTGCATGCCATTGTATGCAGCTACCATTGCAGTATTGAAATCTAAATCTGTTTGATAGAAGTTTCCCTCGCCTATCTCAGAGATAGGCTGAAGGTCTAAATCACAAGCAGTAAACAAACCAAGCGAAGCCAGGCAAACGAAGATATTTCTAGTTATTTTTTTCATGTTGATCAAGATTAAAAGCTGACATCTATACCGAATACAAAAGCTCTAGGTACTGGAAAAGAGCCTCTTTGATACCCTGTTACCAGCGGAGAAGCATATTGTGAGGAAGTAGATCTCGCCTCTGGGTTGATTCCACGATAGCCTTTTGCGCTGAAGTAAAGGGCATTTTGAGCGGATCCATAAACTCTCAGGCCTTTCAATTTGATTTTTTCTGTAATTGACTGAGGGAAATTATATCCAAGAACAATATCTCGAACAGAGACATAAGACCCATCTTCGATCATGTAATCGGTAAACTGCCATCCAATGCCATTCGTGCTATATGGTGTGACGCCATCCCCTGGAGACTCTGCCGATACCCACCTGTTTTCCACATATTTTCTATTGGTTCTTTTGGTCTCATTGTAGTGACCATCACCATTGAAAACATCTATCCCTTGTACCCCTTGGATCAGCACGCTCAAGTCAAAATTGCCGAAGTTGAAGTTGTTAGTAATTCCCCAGGTGAAGTCTGGGAATGGATTTCCTAATACAACGCGATCATCGTCATCGATGATACCATCTTCATTGGCATCCAACAATCTTAATCCTCCTGGGCGGTCCAAGCTATTGCTAGCATTTGCATTGATTTCTTCTTGAGAGTTCCATACACCAATTGCTTTATAACCAAAGAATTGGATGTAAGGCTGACCGACTTGAGCTAGGTAGATTTCATTTCGCTCTCCGTAGGAAAGTAATCTGTCCTCACCACTGAATTCAACCAATTTGTTCTTTACAGAAGATAGGTTTAGTGAGGTTGACCATTGGAAGTTTTTCTTATTGACGTTATTTAAGTTCATTTCAAATTCAAACCCGTTGTTCTGAATTTTACCTATGTTGTTCCAGAATTCAGTAAACCCTGTAATTGCCAGAGTAGGCTGTCTAAGTAGCAATTGGTCAGTCTGAGACTGATAATATTCGGCCGAAAGGCTAAACCTATTTTCGAGAAATGCGATGTCAAAGCCAATGTTGGTAGAGAAAGTACGCTCCCATGCGATGGATCTATTGGCAAGTGTGCTGCCTGACTGAGCTAGCCCTGGAGTTAACGTGCCTGTCCCAGCTCCGAAGGCATAATTTTCGGGATAAAGTCTATTTACAGAAGCATAATTCTCGATGTCGTTGTTACCAGTGACACCGTAGCTTGCTCTTAATTTCAGAAGATCTATCACGCTATTTCCTTGCAAAAAACCTTCTTCAGATAGCACCCATCCTGCCGAAACTGATGGAAACCAACCCCATTTATTGTCTGGACCGAAAAGTGAACTTCCGTCAGTTCTTGCACTTGCTGAGAATAAGTATTTGTTTTTGTAGGAATAGCTAGCTCTAGCTAAATAAGAAAGCAATAATGTTTCATCCTTTAAGGTGTAGGTATTTACCAAATCAATCACCGTTGCCCCATTCAACGTAGGGACATAGTCCGTTGGGAAGTTGGTTCCTACAATACTAGAATAGGTATTGGTTACTTTTTGAGCTGTAAAACCACCTACTGCTGACACTTCGTGATCCCCGAAGCTCTTGTTGTAGCTTAATATATTTTCTGAAAGGAGGTCGATTCGAAGGTTTGTTTCATAAGACCCTCTGTTAGGATCTCCAGCTCTATTAGTACCTTCATTTCTGTATTCTTCCTGTACTCTGTTGGTGATATAAGCACCTTGAGAAGCTTTGAAGAATAGATTTTTACCCAGGTCTATCTGTAAATAAGTAGATGCTAGCAGTCGGTATTGGTTGTCTACACGCGAATCGTTATCTGAAATGAACTTTGGGTTGTTGTTTGATGTGCTCCAAGGTCTAGCAGAAGTAGTAGACACATCTATACCCTGAGGAGTTGTGAATTCATACAAGACATTGCTGAAATGACGTCCATGTGCATACTCACCGACAGGAATTCCAGTAAGAGCAGAAGTCTCTTCATTATGTCTTACAGGCATGAAAGATGGCGTTCTGAAGTAATCCGTGAAGTTGGAAGCTGGAAGAATACGCTTGGTATAAGAAGGGTTAATATTTACCCCAACTTTCAACACCTTATTCAACTTCGCATCCATTTTCATTCTGAGGTTTAATCGCTCAAAATCGTTATTGATAAGCATACCCTTTTCGTCATTGTAACCGCCAGAGATTAGGTATGTGATGTCTTTTTTACCTCCAGAAACCCCTAACTGATAGCTGCTAACTACCCCTTGTCGAAGTCCTTCTTCTTGCCAATTAGTTTCGTTTTCCACAGACCAAGCGGCTTGCTCATGAATAGTAGGTGCCGCTCCTCCTCTAGTTTCCTCTTCCCACAACATCTCTGCATACTCTTTGGATGTAAGCATGTCATGGAGTTTATAGGGACTTTTCACGCCAGAAAACATCTTGAAGGTAAAGGTCGGCTTGTCTGCTACTCCGCTTTTGGTAGTTACTATGATGACACCATTTGCACCTCTAGAGCCATAGATAGCTGCAGAAGCGGCATCCTTGAGGACTTCGATTGATTCGATGTCGTTAGGGTTGATAAAGGAAAGACCGTCTGGCGTAGGGAAACCATCCACTACTACTAGAGGCTCATTATTAGCTCCTATTGAGCTATTGCCACGGATTCTAATGGATGGAGAAACGCCTGCTTCCGAAGTAGTATTCTGAATTTGTACACCTGCTATTTTCCCTTGAAGGGCTTGATCTGCCTGTAAGATTGGCAAATCACCCAAGTTGGTGTTTTCAAACTTAGATACTGCACCAGTGAGATGAGATTTCTTTTGGGTTCCATACCCTACTACTACAACTTCGTCTAGTTGAGTTTGATCCTCATCAAGTACTATGCTGAGCTGGGTTTGATTACCTACTACCATCTCTACTGTCGTGTATCCAATAAAGGAAAAAATTAGGATGTCAGTGGGACTTGCATTGATACGGAATTTACCGTCTAGGTCAGATACCGTTGCAGTAGTGGTACCTTTTACAAGAATGTTTACTCCTGGAATATATAGCCCTTGAGCGTCATTCACTTGGCCTGTGATCGTATTGGCAGATTGGCTTTGAAAAGCCTGAACATGGGCTACATTGCCGATTAAAAGGCAAATGCATAAGGTTAGAATTTGAAGATTAATCACCTGCCCATTCCAAATTTTATTAGGTAATGGTTGTCTCATTTTTTGGGTTTTGTTTAGAAAATTTTTTTGTAGGAGACCAGGGATAGTAAGTAATTTAATAGCTAGCGAATTTTTCTTAAATTTGACTATCCATTAGGGAGACTACGGTTAGGACCTCGACAATCTTTATACAGTAGTACTTAATATTCCTGATGTGAAATTTGGTGGATTCTGTCCACCATTTTTTTTACCATAGGCTACTCATTTTTTATTTATGATTTCAGATAGGTGGTTTTTCATGGCGAATTCTGCCATTGTTGTGTCTTGATTAATGATATGGGTAAGGATTTCTTTATGCTCCTGCAAAGCCCCAAATGGCTTGCCTCCACCACAGACATTATGTTTAGTGAAATGTGTCAGAATATCAGGAGTGACAATAAGCATCAGCGATTTGAGCACATTGTTTTTGCTGGCTTCAGCGATTTTGATGTGAAAAAGTAAATCCTCATCTATGGCCTGTGCTCCTGATTTTACTTTGGCTTCGTAGAGATCTAATGCTTCCTGTAGCGCTTCAATATCTTCCTCAGTCCGTCTCTCTGCTGCGAGCCTCACTGTTTGAGATTCAAGAATCAATCGGGTCTCTATCAAGGAATGAAAATCACTTCCTTCCATTTTCAGGACATCAGAGATCAATCCTTCTAAAGCTGTGATTCCCAGACCTGCGATGATAGTTCCGCTTTGTGGGTGGGTTTTGACTATCCCGTAAAACTCAAGTTTCTTAATAGCCTCTCTGACGTAAGTTCTGCTGATGCCTAGTTTTTCGGAAAGTTTGCGCTCAGGAGGAAGCTTGTCACCCGCGTTAAGTTCGCCTGAAATAATCAAATCTCTTATTTGACTGATAATAATATCTACAGGATGATCAAGCTTAATTGTTTTAAAATTACTTAAGGTTTCCATGGGTTTAAATTGGTTGACCAATAATTGGTTGACCAATTTTAAACAAAAAAATCTGTGTTCCAAAAAAATGTTAAACTTTTTTTACAAACTCATTCTGAGCGAGATAGAGATTTCTCTCTATTAAAAAATTTGGCTTTGCTGTTTGTGGAGGGTCAAATAATATTGAGAATTCCTATTAAGGCAAGATTTTATAAATTTTACCTTCTGTTTTACTCATAATATAAATGTTGTTATCAGCATCCTGGCCGAATTTTAGATCTACTCTGTCATTCTGCACCAACTCTCTCAAAGTCATCTCTTTACCGTCTACTGTGACTCCCCAGCTTTGAACCTTCATTTTCCCCAGATCCTTGAGGTCTGTGAAAAAGAGTCTTCCTGAAAGAATATCACCAAAAATAAACTTCCCTTTCAGGGCTCCATAGGGCATTTCATATCCTGCGAATATAGCCGCCAGTTCGTCATGATCGAGCTGGACTTCCGGATAAGTCACTCCAAAATTCCCGTCATCTTCATTCAACGCAAAAATCTCATTAAACTTACCATAAGGATTAATGATAAATCGACCTTCCCGAATCGGCCATCCATAAAATTTGCCTGGTTCTATTCTATTTAACTCTTCCACTGAATGTTGACCTATATCTGTGGCAAACATATTTCCATCAGCATCCCAGAACACACGATTGGGATTTCGGAATCCATAAGCATACACTTCTCCAGCTTTTCCCTCTTCTTCTGCAAAAGGATTGCCTGGTGGAATTCCATATTTACCATTTGGGCTGTTATTCCCTTGTGGATCAATTCTGAGAATGCTGCTATATACTTTAGTCCCCTTATTGTCCGAAAGATAAGCGGCTCGTTTTTCAGTCAGACCGCCATCACCGAATCCAATATATAGCAATCCATAATCCTCATCGCCTTTATTTGCGTGGGGATTGAATGTCAGTTCCTGCATCCCATGAGCCTGTGTAGGGATATCAATCCGAAGTAATTCCCTGTCAGTTCCTTTAAATACGGCACCTGTCGGATCCTCAGCTTTCCACTCCGTTACTACCCACTGCATGAAAACTCGAATGGTGTCAGAATAACCATAATCGGCAATTTGTGATCCACCCGCATCTGTATGTGCAGTATAGAAAATCCCATTTTGATCGAATTCCGGGTGGAAAGTAAAACTTGCCAAGCCAGTAGCCCATCCAGGTTTGCTCACGAGGTCAGATTTATACTCAGTGATTGGAAGGTAGAGGTTTGGCTTTCCATCGATTAACTCATATAATCCGACCCGTTGATCGTTGATAAATAAGCGTCCTGAATTTCGCTCAGGCTCCATTTTGGTCATTTTTGCCATTGGAGCTTTGGGATCTGAAGCAGGAAGCTGCGCAAAATATTCAATAGCTAACCGTACCCCCGAATCAGGAATGCTATCAGGAATAGGATCTTTCAGTCCAACCATCGGAACGGTGTCAGGGAGGGCTGCAAATGTGTGGAGGTAACTTAAAACTGCGTCAAGCTCCTTCTCGGTGAAACTTTCAAAAGGAGGCATAATTGCCTTATACTGCTCTAGCAGGGTCACCCCACGCGGATCGCCAGAACGGATTACTTCCGAAGGATTTTTAATGAAATTTCTTATCCACTCGGTTTCTATAGTATGTGTTAAACCACTTAAATTCGGTCCTATACCATTTTGGTCAAAACTATGGCAGGTGCTACAGTTAGCTTCAAATAGAGACTTTCCAGCCATAATCTGTTCAGAATCTGTGCTGATGGAGCTTCCAATTTCACTTTTCTGAGAGCAAGCGAAAAAAGCTAAACTGATAATAAGAAGTTTAAATAGAGATTTTTTCATCAGTGCTAAGTTGTAATTAATGCATCACGAGACCAAATAATAAAGTATAATTGGTCTATCTGTCCTGTAATGTCTTTGGCTTCGAAATAATTTGCAGCAAAAGAATTAGGCAGGGTTAATGATATGCATTTAGTGAAATTCGAAAGGTGGTCCCTTCTTCAGGAATACTTTCTACTTCAATTGTACCGCCCAAGCCCTTTACGTGATTATAAACTAAATAAAGACCAATTCCAGTGCTGTCTTTTTTAGAATGAAATGATTGCTGGAAACCGAAGAGTTTATTTCCTACTTTATCCAAATCAAAACCTTGGCCATTGTCCGTGAAGGAAAGTTGGATTTTGTCTTCTACGAGTTTGCTGGTAATTGTAATCACTGGAGGAATTCCGGGCTTTTTATATTTAATTGAATTGGTAATCAGATTCAGAAAAATGCTTTCTAGGTAATTTGGGTTGGAATGGATTTTCTTTACCTCTGAAAAGTCACTCGAAATTGTTGCGTTAGAATTTTTTATCAGTAAACTGATTGATTTAGAGACTTTTTTAACGATTTTATTGAGGTCAATTTCTTCAAATGGAATGTAAAGTGATTGTTTGTCTTTGAGCTCTTTAGAGTAAAAATTAAGCTTCTCTCTTAAGTCTTCACAGCAAATTTTAAAAACCTCCATGAGATCCAGCGTATCCTTGTCTGTGATTTTTGAAAAATCTAATAATTCATAAATAGAGAGTAAGTTATTGACTGGTGACCTGAGATCATGGGAAGTCATGTGGCCAATATGTCGAAGATCTTTATTGATCTCAGTTAAGTTGGTCAAGAGCGTGTTTCTTTCAGCTTCAAGCTCTTTTTTTTGGGTAATATTTTTCGCTATTGCAAAAACTAATTTGGATTGTTCTATTGGTTGGGAGGTCCAGGAAAGCCACACCACCTCTCCTGATTTGGTTACATATCTATTTTCAAAATCAACTAGAGGCGTAGAATTAAACAATGATTTTCTTACCATTGCTGTTTTTTCTTTATCCTCATCGAACACGAAGTGATTTACTGGCTTTGCATATAACTCTTCATAACTATAGCCTAAGACATCTATAACTGCCGGATTTACTTTTTTGAAATATCCATCAAAACCTGCGATACATACGAGGTCAGGTGTTATTTCAAAAAATATGTCATATTGAGAATACTCAGAACTCATACTTGTATGGTTAGCTAAAGAAAAAGGTCAAAAATTATAGTGAGGATAGGGAAAATAATAATAGAAAAGAATAGGGAGAAGTAATAAAAAATTGGGTATCAACAGAATTAATACCCAATCAGAAATTTTTATTCTTCTAGAGAAAATGTTTGATCCTCTAGGTAGTGAGGATATATTTTTCGATGCTGCTTTTTTACTTCTGCTATCAATGCCTGGCGAAAACCTTCCACATTCTGACCATTTACTGCGGCCATGAATACTGGTGGGATCCCGGTTTTTTTCTGATATGCGTCTGCAAGCGCCTCAAAATCAATAAAGTTTGCTTCTTCGAGTTCAAGCTCTGTCATCTTCATACTTTCTTCCTCACTAGGCATAGTTTCTACTAAGTCGATTTTATTGAAAACGAGTAGGGTAGGCTTATCTCCTGCTTTGATCTCATTGAGCGTTTGAGTAACGACAGCAATGTGATCCTCAAAATGAGGGTGAGAAATATCTACCACATGCACAAGTAAGTCCGCTTCACGGATCTCATCCAGTGTAGATTTAAATGCTGCAATTAGATGCGTAGGGAGTTTTCGAATGAATCCAACTGTATCAGACAGTAAGAAAGGTACATTTTCAAGTACTACTTTTCTGACAGTAGAGTCTACCGTTGCGAAAAGCTTATTTTCAGCTAGAATATTTGTCTTGGTGATCAAGTTCATCAATGTGCTTTTACCCACATTGGTATAGCCAACTACGGCCACTCGGACAATCCCCTTTCTGCCTTTTCGCTGAGTTTCTCCTTGTTTTTCTATTTCACGAAGCTTTTCCTTGAGGAGTGTAATTCTTCCTCGGATATCTCGCTTATCCGTTTCTATCTCCTTTTCACCTGCTCCGCCTCGAGTGGTAGTTCCTCCTCGCTGCCGCTCTAAGTGAGTCCACATATTCGTCAATCGAGGAAGCAAATATTGGAATCTTGCCAGTTCTACTTGGGTTTTAGCCTGAGCAGATTGCGCGCGATTTAAGAAAATATCTAAGATTAATAAGGATCTGTCGTAGATAGTCACCTTAAGTTCATTCTCAAGATTTCTCATTTGAGAAGGTGAGAGGTCATCATCGAATATGACCATATCTACTTCAAAATGCTTAATGTAGGCAGCGATTTCCTCAAGTTTACCAGTACCAACAAATGTCTTGATATCAGGCTTTTCCATTTTTTGGGTAAAGCGATAGACAGTCTTTGCACCTAAGGTCTCAGTCAAAAAAGCTAATTCATCTAAATATTCCTCAGTTTGTTGCTCAGTTTGATATTGTCTCACCACACTTACTAAAATGGCAGTTTCCTCTTTCGGAGCTGTTTCGTAAAGTTTTTGGATTTTTCGGGAATGTTTACTCATATTTTGTATTCTATGTCAAAACAATGCGGAAAACTTGAAATTAGTTTCCTTATTATCGTAAAAACCACCAGTTAAAGTACTGTTTTTAGAATTTCTAGCATCGGATTCAACAAAGTTCGACATATTTCCTTAGAATTGATTAGGATAGTGTTTTGTCTCTTGGTTATTTTACCTTTCAATGCCAGTATCAATATTCACCCCATGGCCCAAATAATAAAAGCACCTTTAGCAGGTGTACTAGAGGTATTTCCTAGGATTTTTGAGGATCAAAGAGGTTATTTCTTTGAGTCCTATCGAGCAGATTGGTTGCATTCTGAAGGTGTAGTGCATGACTGGGTGCAAGATAATCAGAGCTATTCCCAGAAAGGGACAGTCCGAGGATTACATTTTCAGAAAGGTGAATATGCTCAGGCGAAATTAGTAAGAGTTATACAAGGGAAGGTGCTCGATGTGATCGTAGATTTGAGAAGAGATTCTTCGACCTTTGGTGAGAAATACTCAACTATTCTTGATGCTGACAGAAATAATCTGATGTATGTTCCAGCAGGATTTGCGCATGGCTTTTCAGTTTTGGATGATGCGATATTCGCCTACAAGTGCTCTAATTATTATCATAAAGCTAGCGAAGGGGGAATTCTTTGGAATGACCCAGCATTAGCCATTGATTGGCAAGTGAAAGACCCGATCACATCGGATAAAGATGCTGTTTGGCCCACGTTAGAAGAATTTAAGATTAGTGAAGGAGGATTGTAATGGGATTTTTAGATCTATTTAAAAGAAAACCAGAGGTGATTGAGGACCTTGACCTTAGTTGGTTACAGGTGGATATGCACTCGCATCTGATTCCGGGAATAGATGACGGATCTAAGACCATGGAGGAATCGCTCCATTTGATAAAACGGCTTGCTGATTATGGCTTGCGAAAAATAATCACCACTCCACATATTATGTCTGAGTATTATCGCAATACGCCGGAAATAATCAATATGGGGCTTGAGGATTTACGCAAAGCGGTTAAGAAAGAAGGTATTTCTATTGAATTAGAGGCTGCTGCGGAGTATTACATGGATGAGATTTTCTTGGAGAAAATTAAAAATGGAGAAGAGGTTCTGACATTTGGAAATAACTATATTCTCGTAGAAACAGGCTTTATAAATAAGCCTCAAATGCTATTGGAAATACTTTTTCAACTTGAAATGGCGGGTTACAAACCAATTCTAGCCCACCCAGAGCGATACCAATACCTGATTTCAGATAAGGGGTTACTTCAGGACCTTACTGATAGACAAATACTTTTTCAAGTAAACATATTATCCCTGACTGGGTTTTATTCCAAACCTGTAAAGGACTTTGGAGAAATGCTGGTGGAGACTGGACTAGTTAGGTTCCTAGGGACCGACTGCCATAATCCACGCTATTTGGATATGATGGAAAGCCTTCCGAAATCAAAATTGTACCAAAAATTGAAGCAACTAGAATTGCTTAATTGCTCTCTTTGATTTGCATAAAAGTCAATGAAAATTCTCATCACAGGCATTACGGGATTGTTTGGTAGCTATTTAGCGAAGGAATTTGCTACTCTTGGAGAAATACATGGTTTGCGTAGGGCAAGCTCTTCTACAAGGTTAATTGATGAGGCGCAATTTCCTATAATTTGGCATGAAGGGAAGCTTTCGGATATTGAATCGCTAGAAGAAGCTATGAATGGGATTGATTTGGTGATCCATGCGGCAGGTAAGGTTTCTTTTGACCCAGGCGAAAAAGATAGCCTTTATCGAATTAATATGACTGGCACTACTAATGTAGTCAATGCCATGTTGAACACCGGAGTAAAAAAGTTGGTACATGTCAGTTCTGTTGCCGCGATAGGGCGAAGTCCTGAATTAAAGCATCTTGATGAGAACTTTAAGTGGGTGGAGTCTCCACTTAATACAGATTACGGTGTTTCTAAGTATTTAGCTGAACTGGAAGCTTGGCGTGGAGAGCAGGAAGGAATAGATTTGATTGTTGTAAATCCTTCGATATTATTGGGGAAGATCAGCGATGATCGATCCTCCACCGACCTATACCATTATGTCATCGATGAACACACCTATTATCCTGAAGGAGATTTGAATTATATAGATGTGCGTGATGCGGCACAGCAAGTGAGAGCCTTGGTATATAAAGAAGCTTGGGGCGAGCGGTTTATTTTAAACAAAGAAAGCATTTCGTATAAAGAATTTTTTGAGAAAATGGCCTTGACTTACGGGAAAAAAGCACCTAGTAAAGCAGTAAGTCCTTTGATGTTAAAAATTGCAGTATTCTTCAATACAACGCTTAGAAAAATAGGGCTGAGTAAAAGCCCTCTGAATAGGAAGACTGCCATGATTTCACAACAAAAAGTTTTTTTCGATAGCAGCAAAGTCAACAAGTTATTAAGAACCTCCTATCATAGCCTGGAAGATACCTTTGAGTGGTCAAAGTAAACTTATTTTTGATCCTGTTCGTTGGTAAGCAAAGTCTGAAGCATAGAGGGTGCTATTCTCTCGTGATCAGAAATAAAATTTAACAAATCCAGATTTTGAGAGACCAAATTTATTGGTAAATTAAATAAACCATAACGCATCCTAATGACCGGAGATCACGATCACGATTGGGAAAATGACAAGAAGCTGGTAGAGCGATTTGAAAATTCCCTACAATCCAATCTGGACCTTTATTTCGAGGAAGAAGAATTGGAGGATATTATCCGATTTTACTTTGATCAACAGAAATTCCTGAAGGCGTTACGCGCAGCCGAATTTTCATTGGAAAGATTTCCTTTCTCGGTAGAAATTAAGCTCCTGAAAGCCCAATGTTTGATTTTCAATGATGAATTGGAAGAAGGACAGGAGATTTTGGAAAATATCAATAATATTTCTCCGAACAACGAAGAAATAATTCTTGCATTGGCAAATGCTTATATTCTTAGCGGAACGCCAAAAGAAGGAATAGAACTTTTGGAGAACTACCTGCCCTTAGCAGAAGACAAAGCAGAGGTATTCTATTCACTTGGAAACCTTTATCGTGTTCAAAACAATAATGAAAAGGCGAGCTTTTATTTTAAAGAAGCTGTAAAAAACCGTATCAATCACGAAGACGCCCTATTTCAGTTGGCGATGATCACTGAAGAGGAGGGCTCCTTTGATGAAATCCTAGAATTTTACCAGGAGTTCATTGATCAGGATCCTTACAGTGCAGGCGCTTGGTACAACTTAGGGGTAGTTTATAACCGCCTTGGCCGATTTGAAGAAGCGATCAAAGCATATGATTATGCAATTATCATTGATGACAGCTTTGCCTCGGCTTATTTCAACCTTGGAAATGCGCTGATGAATACCCAGCAATATGAGCTGGCGCTGGAAGCATACCAAAATACGATTAACTGTGAAGGAGCAAATGCGGAAAATTGCTGTTACATGGGTGCCGCCTATGAAAAACTTGAAAAAATAGATGAGGCTTTCAAGTATTTTAAAAAGTCTGCAAAGTTTGATGAAGAATACGACGATGCTTGGTTTGGACTAGGAATGTGCATGCTGAAGAAGGAAAAATACTTCGAAGCCATACATTATTTCAAAAAAGCACTCAATCTCACAAAAGAAAATTCAAATTATTGGGTTGGACTTGGTGATGCAGAATTCAATTTGGGAAATATGCAAGCCAGCTCAGAAGCCTACGAAGAAGCCATCAATTTGGAACCGGGAATTCTGGAAACCTATGTGAATCTGGCACTTATATATTTTGAACAGAATCGCTTTGAAGAAGCTATAGACGTAACTCGGGAGGGAATAGAAGAAATACCGGAGGAGGCAGAGCTGTATTATCGCCTGGTGGTATACCTAATTAAAATGGGCAATTATAAAGAGGCGTTTTCATTTTTGGAAAATGGGTTAACTTTGGACTTCGAAAAGCATACGATCATGTATGATTTGATGCCAGAGCTGAAGCAGCAAAAGGCCTTATACAAGATTATTGCCCAATATCGAGAGGAAAACCTCGAGTCTTAACATTAAAACCTCGCTAATGAATTATGAGCTGAATAATATCCCTGTTCGGACTGAAAAGCCACGAACCAAAGGATTTACCATGGCCATGGACAAAGGCTTAAGCCTACGTGCCACAGAAGATTTTGTAGAAAGTTGTTCCGATTTTGTAGATATAGTAAAACTTGGTTGGGCTACATCTTATGTGACCAAAAACCTCAACGAAAAACTTGCCATCTATAAAGAAGCTGGTATTCCAGTTTATTTGGGTGGTACTCTTTTCGAAGCTTTTATCGTACGAGGTCAATTTGACGATTATAGAAAAGTATTGGATAAATATGATCTTTCCTTCGCTGAGGTGTCGGATGGTTCTATTTCTCTAAATCATGACAAGAAGTGTGAATACATAGCTACACTAGCCAAGCAAGTAACGGTGCTATCCGAAGTGGGATCCAAGGATGCAGCTAAGATCATTCCTCCGTATAAGTGGATTGAGCAGATGCAGACAGAATTGGATGCGGGCGCTTGGAAAGTAATCGGGGAAGCGAGAGAAGGCGGAAACGTGGGTCTTTTCAGAGATTCTGGAGAAGTGAGACAAGGGTTGGTTGAAGAAATCCTTACTCAGATCCCTGAAGAAAGAATCATCTGGGAAGCACCTATCAAATCTCAACAGGTTTGGTTTATCAAGCTGATCGGAGCTAATGTGAACCTTGGAAATATCAGCCCTTCGGAGGTGATTCCGTTGGAGACTATCCGATTGGGATTGAGAGGTGATACCTTCGATCATTTTCTTGGAGAAATCAAATTGTAATACAACTCAACTCATTACAGGCTGATTGGAATATTCCGATCAGCCTTTATTTTTGACCATGGATTTTATCAAAAAATATGTTCTCACCTACCTAAAAGGTATGGGAATGGGAGCGGCAGACATTGTACCAGGGGTATCAGGCGGATCGATAGCGCTGATTACCGGGATTTACGAGGAGCTACTCAATAGTATAAATTCTGTTAATGGAGACAGTCTGAAGTTGTTACTCAAGTTTGAGTTCAACAAGTTTTTTCAATCGATAAACGGTGCTTTTTTGCTTAGTCTTTTGCTTGGGATCATGACGAGCATCTTTTCACTTTCAAAGCTAATCACCTATTTGATGGCTGAGCATCCTATTCCGCTATGGTCGTTTTTCTGTGGGTTGATTTTAGTGAGTGCATTCCTGATTTTGAAGGATATTAAAAAGTGGAGCATAGGAGTAATTATCGCTTTAATCATTGGGACAGTTTCAGCCTATTTCATTACAGACTTACCTCCTACAAGTAGTCCTGATGCACTTTGGTTTACTTTTGTAGCTGGGGCTATTGCGATTTGTGCGATGATTCTACCTGGAATTAGTGGAAGTTTTCTTCTATTGATCTTAGGGAAATACGAGCCTATTCTTAATGCAGTATCAGAGCGTAATTTTGCTACACTTGGCGTTTTTGCGCTTGGATGTATAGTAGGACTCTTATCATTTAGCAGAGTCATTTCCTGGTTGCTGAAGTACTTTTATTCCATCACCATTGGCCTGCTGTCCGGCTTTATGCTTGGGTCTATAAATAAACTTTGGCCATGGAAAATAGTGACTGCTTACCGCACATCTTCCAGTGGAGAGGAAAAGCCATTTTTGACAAAAAACCTTTTTCCTAGTGAATATCTTGATCAAACTGGTCTTGAGCCAAAGTTACTGATCGCATTAGCAGCCTTTACATTTGGAATTATTTTAGTACTTGGTATTGAGCGCTTAGCGGCATATTTGAAGAAATCATGAGGAAATTCGGACTGATAGGGCATCCACTTACGCATTCTTTTTCAAAGAAATATTTTACAGAGAAATTTGAAAAAGAAGGAATTCCCGACTGTTCCTATGAATTATACGACATACCGAATGCGCGTAATCTCGAGGATATTCTAAGTGAAAATCCAGATATCGAAGGCATCAATGTCACTATTCCGCACAAGGAGGATGTGATTGCCTTGATGGATGATCTGGAAGAAGCCTGTGAGGAGATCGGCGCGGTAAATTGCATTCATATTCAGGATGGAATTCGCACAGGTTATAACACAGATTACATTGGATTTAAAAATTCGCTTTCACCTTGGCTTGGTGGAGTTAAACTCAAGGCCTTGATTTTGGGAACAGGCGGAGCATCAAAAGCAATTAAGCAGGCGTTGATAGATTTGAATATAGAGTTCCTGAATGTATCCCGCTCAGAAGATGAGGATCAAATAACTTACGGTGACCTGGCTTCCAACCCTGAGATCATGAAGACTCATCACCTAATCGTAAATACTACCCCTCTCGGTACTTTTCCTAATGAGGAAGGGATGCCTGCTATTCCGTTGGATCAGTTTTCAGCTGCACATTTTGTGTATGATTTGGTCTATAATCCTCCGGTGACTACGCTGATGAAAGCTTGTTTGGATGCTGGAGGCAAAGCTAAGAATGGCCACGAAATGCTAATTTTGCAGGCAGAGGCTTCGTGGGAGATATGGAATTCGTAAAAGCTGGAAGACCGAAGACGGAAGACCGAAGTAGCGTCAAGCCAAGTTGTTGTGCATAATTGAAAACCTATGAGAATACAAAATAGAAATGCAATTCTCACGAAATTTTCACTTTCGATTATATTTCTATTCGGACTAAATTATTACGCTTTTTCTCAAGAGTATGAATTCACTCTTTATTATCAGGATCCTTGTAATAATAAAACTGAATATGCCTTAAACTTTTCACTGGAAAAAGATGGAATTGAATTTTACCCAACTTTTGAAAATGGAGCTGCCAAATTAAAAACAAAAGGGAATTATAATTTAATTCATGAGCGTCAAACCATTCCGATAACTATTGACCAAGAGAAAAATTCTCACACAATCATTATATCTGACATACAGGAATTCATTGTAACCCATGACAAACATGGATATATATTTAAAGCTTGTGAAAGCTCTCTAAATGGAGATATTATAGATTATTTCGGGAATGGAAAAGTAAAATTTATGGGAACATTTAAAAATGGACATGCAATTGGTTTCTTGACTGAATTTTACGCAAATGGAGAAATAAGAAAAATCAGACTTTTTGATAAAGAAGGATATTTAATTGAAACAATCCTGTCTAATGAATAACAATTACTATGGTCTACGCAATGCCCTTCGGTACACTGCGCATAAATAAACCTTTTATCAAAAAAGCCGCTTTTATCTTTACAGGTAAGTAAATCATTGAACTATGAAAAAAGCCATACTTATCATTCAGTGTCCCGATCAAAAGGGAATCGTCGCCCAAGTTTCCAAATTCCTTTACTCGTATGAAGGAAATATACTTGAAGTAGATCAGCATGTGGATGAGAATTTGGGGATGTTTTTCATGAGAGCAGCGTGGGAATTGGATTCTTTTTCTTTGGAGAAAGATGAGATTGCTGCTCGATTTAAGGAAGAAGTAGGAGATCGATTCCAGATGGAATTCAAACTGCATTTTAATTTCCCTAAGCCAAGAATGGCGATTTTCGTCAGCAAACTTTCACATTGCTTGTTTGATATTTTGGGAAGACACTATGCAGGACAGCTTGAGGTTGATATTCCTTTGGTCGTTTCCAATCATCCTAATTTGAAGCAAGTTGTGGAGGCCTTCGGGATTCCATTTCACCACATTCCAATTACTTCTGAGACCAAAGCTGCCGCTGAGGCCAATCAGTTGGGATTGATGAAGGCAAATCAAATTGATTTTGTGGTGCTAGCAAGGTACATGCAGATCTTGTCTGCGGAGTTTATTCAGCATTTTCCAAACCGAATTATTAACATTCACCACTCATTTTTGCCTGCTTTCGTGGGAGCGAAACCTTATCACGCAGCATTTGAGCGGGGGGTAAAAATCATTGGTGCCACTGCTCATTACGTTACCGAAGAATTGGACGCTGGGCCGATTATCGAGCAGGAAGTAGCCCGGGTGAGACATCATAATACCATCGCTGAATTAGTACAAATCGGTCAGGACGTGGAGAAAGTGGTACTTTCCAAGGCCATCAAATATCACCTAGACCGCAAGGTGATGCCGATCAATAACAAGACCGTTATATTTTATTAAGGAATTATTTTTCTTGGAATTTCTTTCGGCAATCTGGTGAGCATTTCATAATTCACTTGTTGCGTCGATTCTGAAAAAGAGGCAACTGTTATTTCCTTTCCGCCTTGCTTTCCTATCAAGATCACCTCATCTCCGACTTTTAGATCTTTAAGTTTGCTTACATTCACGGCGATAGCATTCATGGTGACAGTGCCCACCACCTGGCAATATTGCCCTTTGATCAGCACCATTCCCTGATTACTCAGAAGACGGCTGTAGCCATGCCCATAGCCCACGGGTACGATTGCCATCCGTATATTTTCTAGCGCCATGTAGCTATTTCCATAGCCTACAAACTCGCCGGTTTTCACTGACTTCAGGCTCATGATGGTGCTTTTCCAAGTGATCAGCCTTCTCAGAGGATTCTTATTTCCTTTAGGAAGTGAGTTTAGCTTCGCAAAAAAAGTCTCTTTGGTAGGCCAAAAACCATAGCCTGCGATGCCTATTCTCACCATGTCCATGATCGTTTCTGGGAAAATAAGTGTGGCCGCGGAGCAGGCGGTATGATAGGTTTTGAACGTGATTCCTTGATGGTTGAAAAAGTCTTTGAACTCGTGATATCTGGCAATCTGATTTTTTACTCTAACGAAATTACTCACTGATTCTGCGCCCGCATAATGCGTACATAGGCCTACGATGGAAATGAAGCTAGAATTTTCTACTAGCATTTCTGCAAGTTTTTCCCGTTGACTCCAATCAAATCCAGTTCGGTGAAATCCAGTCTCCACTTCGACATGGATTTTGGCAGGAATATCAATTTCCTTGGAAATCTTGATCGCTTTTTCCAGTCGTTCAAAATCAAAAACATAGAAGCTGATTCCCTTCCGGATGAGTTCTTCCAATTCCTCCAAGTGGAGCATCCCTAAGATCATGATTTCTGATCCTTTTTTTGATTTCTCCCATACTTCCCATGCTTCATCCGAGCTGAAAGCACTAAAATGTCTAATTCCGGCTTTTTCGGCTATTTCTACCATTTGTGAAATCCCATGTCCGTATGCATTACCTTTCACGACTGCGGAAATGATAGGCGTAGGTCCTATTTCTGAGCGTATGTAGCGTATATTTTGTCGATATGCTTTCGCGCTGATTTCAAGGGTGGAGGTGGCAATCATATTTGTATTCTAATTGAATTGAGAAAGTAATGCACTCTGCTTCCTTATCCCAATTCTTCCTTATTTTTATTCTTTAACAACAGACTAAATGAAAAATACCTTTCAAGTTTCTGATCAAAAAACTCGCTGTCCTTGGTGTCTTGGATTCGAAGAATACGTTGCGTACCACGATACTGAATGGGGCGTTCCAGTATGGGATGATCGTGTTCACTTCGAGTTTTTGATTCTGGAATCTGCTCAGGCTGGCTTGAGTTGGGCTACGATTTTGAAGAAGAGAGAAGGCTATCGCAAAGCTTTTGCAGACTTTGACTACAAAGTTGTTGCGGAATTTCCTGAGAGTTATGTGCAGGAGTTACTGCAAGATCCGAGCATTGTCAGAAACGTGTTGAAGATCCGAGCGGCTATCAATAATGCCAAATGCTTCATGGAAGTACAGCAGGAATTTGGCTCTTTCTCCAAGTACATCTGGGGATTTGTTGGAGGAAAGCCAATTCAAAATCGCCTATCCTCCATGAGCGAGGCTCAAGCCACCACCAAAGAATCTGACTTGCTTGCGAAAGACTTGAAGAAACGTGGATTCAAATTTCTGGGAAGTACAACAGTCTACGCACACATGCAGGCAACAGGCTTATTTAATGACCATTTGGAGTCTTGCTTCCGATTTGAAGAGGTTTGATTTTATACAAAAGCAAAGAATACCAACCAAACTAGAATTAGAATCGGTAATAAAATGGGTAAGGAGAACCGGATAATGTATCCAAAGAAGGAAGGCATTTTAACACCATTTTGCTCTGCAATGGACTTCACCATAAAGTTTGGACCATTTCCTATATAGGTCATCGCTCCGAAGAATACGGAGGCAATTGCAATTGCCATTAATTCAAAGGCAGAATCATGATAACCATCCGCCGCAAACTGGCGAACTTCTTCAATATTACTGATAGAAGCTCCTTTGGAGGCCATCGCTGCTGCAAGGAAGTTGAGGTAGGTAGGGGCATTGTCTAGGAAGCCAGAAAGAACTCCCGTTCCCCAATAAAGCGTGTTGTGCGTAATCATAGCTGCGCCTTCGGGAGATTTTGCAAAGGTGCCTACTAGCTCCAGTGCTGGCATCATGGTACCAAATATTCCTACGAAAATAAATGCAACTTCCCGGATAGGCTCAAAATTGAACTCATTGCCTTTGATGGCTCGCTGATCTGCGAATCGGTATGACAGGAAGGCAACACTTAGCATGATAATTTCTCGGATATAGGAGAATTTTTGACCGTCATACACTATAGCAGGAACGCCGTCTATCACATTAGGGTCTAGGAATACTGAGCAAATGATAATAAATAACCAGCCGAAATTCTTAACTCCAATTAAAGAAAGCTTATTCGAATAAGTAGTTTCTTCGAGTTCAGTATCGTCAGATGCCCTTCCAAATTTTTTATCAATAAAGTAAAAAGCAGCGGCTAGTACGATCAATGCAAAAACCCAAGCTGGCCAGTTATGCTCTAAAGTCCAAAAGAAAGGAATGCCTTTCAAGAATCCCAAGAATAGCGGAGGATCACCGATTGGAGTGAGGGACCCACCAATATTACTTACCATAAAAATGAAGAATATGATGTGGTATGCTTGGATATTCCCTTTGTTTAATCTAATAAATGGTCGAATCAAAAGCATGGAAGCTCCGGTAGTTCCGATCAGATTGGAAATCAAGGCTCCGATTACCAGCAAAGTTAGGTTTGCTAATGGTGTTGCCTTTTTATCAATCTCAATGAGAATACCTCCAGACGCAATATATAGCGAAGCCAGTAATGCAATAAACTGAATATATTCGGCTAGCGCATGGACAGGTGCATGGACATTTCCTAGGATAAATAAATAGTAGAAAACGACCAATAGCGCAAATCCTATAGCAATTTTAGGATAATTGTGGTGCCAAAAATGCTCATAAAACAAAGGTCCTGTGGCAATCATCAGTAGTAGTGCCACGAAAGGGATGACTAGCCAAATGGGAGCGGTATGGTGATTTTCTTCCCCATTTTCGTCAATACCTTCTCCATGAACATCTGCATGTGCTGCATCTACATGATCGGCCTGAGCTAGGTAAACCTTCTCAGTGTCACTATTTTGGGCGTAGGCGTACTGCTTGTCTAGCCCGCCTAAAAATAATATTCCGAAAAGTATGGTGAAACTAAAGATAAAATTCTTCATTAGGCGTAATGGGTATGCTGGGTGTTCTTTTCGGTTAATTTAAGCAAATAATTAATTGTTGTTGTCCAACTGTGGCTTCTGCTAAACTACAGATTTTGGCTGACACAGCACAATCAAAACATTCCATCCTGATGGAATTAATCAAAAATTAACTCCATCAGGGCAAAAGAAAAGAATGATTTTACACGAGTTGTGCTAAAGCTATGCTAAAGGAGCTTTCTGCTAGTTTGACTTTTCCAGGATTTTTTGAATTTACCTTCAAAAGCGCTTTTTCAATTGTCTTGCTGACATCTGTAAATATGGCTTTGTCGGTGACTTCTGCATTATCAGTCATTAAGTATGCAAATACTCTCGCCATACCACAATTTGCAATGAAATCAGGAATAACAGAAACACGCTGATCAGTCCAAACGCCTATAGGCCCAAAGAAAATCTCAGGGTCCGCAAAAGGAACGTTTGCTCCACAAGATATAACTTCCAGACCGGCATTGACCATTCGCTCCGCTTGGTCCTGGGTGATCAGCCTGGAAGAGGCTGCCGGAATAAAGATTTCACTTTCTAAATCCCAGATTTTTTCATTGATTTCTTCGAAAGAAAGTTGATTTTCCGCTACCAGTTTGTTTCCATTTCTATTCAGAAAAAGCTCACGTACCTCATCGAGAGAATATCCTTCCTTGTTGATTACGCCTCCATCTCTGTCTATTATACCAACTATTTTCACTCCTTCGACAGCTAGAAAGCAGGCAGCTGCCGCTCCCACATTGCCCCAACCTTGGATGACAGCACGTTTTCCTTTGATACTTCCTCCCCAAATGGTATAATAATGTTTTACAGCTTCGGCCACGCCAAAACCTGTAATCATATCAGCTACCGTATATTTCTTTGTTCCATTGGGAGTAAAATCGGGGTCCTCTAGTACTTTTGAAACTCCCTGTCTCAATTGGCCGATTTTTCTGATTTTCTCAGGTTCTGTAGCGTGGTAGTGACCATTTACTACACCTTCCTGAGGGTGCCACAATCCATAGGATTCGGTGATTGGAATGACTTCATGAATTTCGTCCACATTTAGGTCGCCACCTGTCCCGTAATAACTTTTTAACAAAGGAATGACAGCTTTGTACCAACGTCTCAGGACCTCATCTTTGCGTGGATCATTTGGATCGAAGTTGATTCCTGATTTTGCACCACCGATAGCGGGACCTGAGACGGTAAATTTCACCTCCATGGTTTTGGCAAGGGATTCTACTTCTCGTTTATCTAGGCCTTTTCTCATTCGTGTGCCGCCGCCAGCAGCTCCGCCTCGAAGAGAATTTATTACCACCCAGCCTTCTGCTTCTGATTCGCTGTCGCTCCATTCAAAAGTGATTTCCGGCTGTTTGTTTTCAAATTTTTTAAGTAATTCCTGCATGTGATTTGGGTTTATATCAAGGCAAAAATAGAAAAATAAACCAGTGTTGTCCTATGAAGTCTGACGGGCGGTTAACCATAAATTACTCCTCCGCAAGAGTCAGTTATTGCTCCAGTGACAGAACCCAAGCAGTTGTTTTCATTGCGGAGACGCAATACTCCTAAAAATCCAAAAATCAATGCTTCCTTAAATTCTATAAGTTCTGGCGAAGCAAAAGTATGAACCCATTTATTATCAAGCTGTTTCGCTAGACATTCTATGAAAAATGAATTATACGCACCTCCCCCAGTAATCAGGACAGAAGGCTGATCAGTATGTTGGTAAAATTTGATGACTTTGGCGATTTGAACTGCATAATGCTCTACAAGAGTTCGCAGAATATCTTTTTCTGAGAGTCCGCTAGAACTTATTAGTGGGATGAAATCATTTTCCAAATCCTCCCTACCCAAAGACTTTGCTTTTGATTTTGAATAATATGGAAGGGAATTCAAAGCCTCAAATAGGGTCATATTCAGACGACCTTCCTTTGCCCACGCTCCATCTTTATCATACTCAGCACCTAATTTTTTTGCCTCAGAATTTAGCAACAGATTAAAAGGGCAAGTATCAAAAGCGATTCGTTTGCCTGAGGTATCCATGCTAATATTTGCTATGCCTCCCAGGTTGATACAAAAATTGCTAGAGGTGAAAAGCAATCTATCTCCAACGGGAACCAAAGGCGCTCCCTGTCCACCAAGTTGGACATCTTTCATCCTAAAATCATTAATTACGCGCTGTCCCGAAGCATGATGTAGTGCCCAGCCATTCCCGATTTGTAGACTGAGCTGACTTGATGGCTGGTGAAATACCGTGTGACCGTGAGAGCAAACAGCCATGGGTTTAATTTGCTTTTCGTCACAATATTGCTTGACTTTTTCTCCCATCCACTTACCAAAGCTTACATCAAGAAGTGCCAAGTCCAACGCTGAGAGTTTGTGGCAATTCATGAGCTTAGACCCTAGGTCAGCTGGAAATGGAATCGTTATCGCGTCCAAAATCTCGTAAGACCACTGATGATGAAGTTCATAGCTACAATAGGCTATATCTAATCCATCTCCGGAAGTACCAGACATCAATCCGATCATGGTGTATTGTGTAGGACTCATGGGTTAAAGTTTGTTAAGTACCAACTAGCCCAAAGATAATTTAACATGTATAAAAGGCAGTACTTTTTTTGAATGGCTATTTTGCAGACTATTAATTAACCTGCATGACTAATCTCATCATAGATATCGGTAATACACGAATCAAATCAGCACTCTTTGAAGGGGGAAAGTTGATGGAGGAAGAAGTGTTTGACCTATTGGAAAATGCATTAATCTATTGGGATTCAGTGTCATTCGTTCATTGTCTAATCAGTTCTGTTAGGTGGAATCAAGTCGAATTGCAGCAACTAATACCCTTCCAATTTTCATTTTTAAGCCCTGAAACCAAATTGCCAATTACGAATGCATACGGAACTCCGGCAAGCTTAGGCTTAGACAGAATAGCTGGAGCAATAGGAGCATGGGCAATGCGGGGTAAAGGACCTGTTCTCGCAATAGACTTAGGAACTTGTATTACTTTTGATCTTATCGATGAAAGAAACTCGTATCTGGGTGGAGCCATCAGTCCTGGTCTCGGGATGCGTGCCAGAGCCATGAAGGATCAAACAGCGAGATTGCCCTTAGTTGATCTTAAATATAAGCCTAGTGAATTAATCGGCGACAATACCATATCCTGTATGCAAATCGGAGTTTGGTACGGAGTTGAGTTTGAAATACGAGGGCAAATAGAAGCTTACACTAAAAAATTTCCAGAAATTGAGGTCTTTGTTAGCGGTGGAGACGCCCAATCTTTTGATTCATTGGCAAAAGACCTCATATTTGTAGTCCCAAATTTGGTCCTATACGGATTGAATTCTATTCTAAACCACAATGTTGAGTAAAATCAAATTGCAATTGCTGGGTGTACTATGCACCCTTTTCTTATTTACAGAAGCACAGGCTCAGTCCAGTGCGTCTACTTATAGTGCGCTAGGTATCGGTGAATTTAACTATTCAGGTCTTACCAATAATCAAGCAATGGGGGGACTTGGCATAAGTTACGGTACTCCATGGAATCCGAACACAGTAAACCCAGCTCTTTCTACCAAAAATACAATTTTCAATTTCGAAGCGGCGCTGAATTACAAAAGGATCGCTGCTGACAACGGTTCGGAAACCTCTGATGTAGATGGAGGTGGACTGTCATATATTGCTTTTTCACTCCCAGTGAAAGTAAACAAGTTTACAGTTGGCTTAGGCTTAAATCAAATCACCAGTGTGAACTACCGATTACTGATAGAAAGTACTGTTGCAAATTCAGATGTGAGAGCTCTGAATTCTATTGAAGGTGATGGTGGTATTTCTGAGGCTTACTTAAGTTTAGGGATGGTGGTTGCAAAGAATTTGAGTCTTGGCTTGCAAGGATCATATCTTTTTGGGTCAACAATTCGCACGGATCAATTGGCACTTTTTAGTGATGAAGGAGTTCCGGTCGGGAATGTCACAGAATATTATGAAAGATTAACAGTTAGCGATGTGGGTATCAAAGCGGGTGCATATTACTTCATTCCTTTGAACACAAAGAGCAGATTACATTTGGGTGCCATTTATCAGCATTTAGGAGATGTTAATGGAAAAGCCTTTGCCAAGCTCGCTGCATTTGGCCAAGCTAGCGATCCGGATTCGGATGGAGACTTGATTGCTAACGACGAGCCGGGAAGCATTTATATCCCTAATCGCTACGGATTCGGGGTTTCTTATGAGAAAAACAACAAATTTGTAATCGGATTGGAAGGACAATATCAGGACTTTAAAAAGTTTAGATCTTTGCTGGATGATCCTCTGAGATTACAGGAAGCAATTAAGGTAGGCTTGGGATTCCAGTTTACACCTGATTATCTTAACGTAGATAATGCATTGAAAAGAGGTTCTTATCGAGTCGGTTTGGAATACCAACAGACTCCATATTATTTGAACGAGACAAATATTAATGACCTTGGCATTAACTTTGGAGCTTCACTTCCTGTAAATCAACTTTCGTTATTGAATTTCGCAGTGAAGGTAGGTCAGCGGGGAACCACTGATAATGGCCTGATCAAAGAGAGTTATGTGAACTTAACCTTAGGTTTATCCTTGAACGATAACAGTTGGTTCTTCAAACGAGTATTTGACTAATTAATTAACCAAACCATTCAATCAAAATGGTTAAATCCTGAACCTCGGATTTAGACATGAAGATTAAATTGTGCCGAATTAAACCATTATGAAAATGAAAATTAAATCTACAATCCTAGGGCTTACTGCCCTGCTTCTGGCCGGAATGGTCCAAGCTCAAGAAGGGTGGAATTTTCCGTCTGACCCAGCTCAAGAAGCAAAAGCAAGAGAATTAAACGCAGCCTACACTGATTATATGAATTCTGATCAGGTAATAGAAGCTACGCATCCACTGCACTGGTTGCTAGTTAATGTACCTGAGCTGAATGAGTCAATCTATCAGAATGGTATCAAAATTTATGATGAAGCATCGAAGATTACAACTGATGAGGCTCAGAAGAGAATTTACCAAGATTCTGTAATTACTCTTTTTAATAAAAGAGGTGAAATCTACGATAATGAGAAAAACTGGATAGAGAATAAAGCTTATTATGGCTATCAGTACTATAAAGGCGACAAAGATATGTTGGCTGGACCAATTGCTGATTTTGAAAAGGCAATGGAACTGAACGGTACTATCAACTATCAATTGACTGCTGCATATTTTGATTTAGTCTACAGAAACTATGCTTATCACCAAGCTTATACAGGTGAGGAGATTCTAGCTATTCATGACAAAATCAATAAAATGTTGGATGAAGCTGCTGCAGAAGGAACAGACGTTTCCAGTCAAAAGTCTACACTTGAGACATTATTAGTGGCTATGGAGTTGATCGATTGTGACTTCATCGAAAATACGTTGGGTCCAAAATTGATAGCTGATCCAACTAACGAAGTTCTTGCTGACCAAATTTTCAAGTATTCTGTACAGTATAAATGCTTTAATACTAATGCCTTCCTACAGGCATTAGAGATCAAGCATGCGAAAGAGCCTTCATTCTCTACTTCTCAAGTCATTGCGATGAGATATATGCAGGAAGATAATGCTGCTAAGGCAGAAGAAATGTGGAGTCAAGCATTGACCCTTGCTGAGAATGATACTCAGAAAGCAGAAGCTCAATTTGAATTAGCAAAAATCTACCTGAAGCAAGGCAAAAAGTCTGCTGCAAGAACTGCAGCAAGAGAAGCTGCTAATCTAGATTCATCTAGAACTTCAGACGTCTATACAATGATAGCTGGCATGTATATGAACTCTTTCAATGATTGTAAAGCAGGTAATAGCCGTGTGAAAGATTATTCAATCTATATCGCTGCTTATAATGCTTACCAAAGAGCGGGTGATTCTTCCGGAATGGCGAATGCTAGATCTAGATTCCCTTCTAAAGAAGAGTTGTTTACTGAAGGAATGCAGGCTGGTCAAACAATCAGCACTGGCTGTTGGATTGGTGAGACTGTCACATTAGCTACAAGAGATTAATATAAGAATAGAGATAAAAAGGCAGTCTTCGGGCTGCCTTTTTTCATTTATACACTAAAGCAAATTTCAAGTATCTTTGAGCCGTGAAATCCAGACTAATTTTCTTCTTTATTTGTGTACTTTCTATTACTAGCTCCTGCAGAGAGGATGTAGATGCATCTCTTTTACAGGAATATGAAGGTCCCATGAACATGAGTACTAATTTTCACTTGACACAGAGTGATTCAGCTATCGTTCGTTCTGAAATTAGAGCACCTAAGCAGTTGGAATTCGCGAATGGAAATATGGAGTTTCCTGATGGAATAGAAATTCAGATTTTTGAGAAAGATGGTCAATTGAGTACGACCTTGACTGCTGATCGAGGGTACTTATTTAAGCAGGAAAATATCTTCAAAGGTGAAGGAGACGTACAAGTTCACAACTTAGCTAAGGACCAAAAATTGCAGTCAGAAGAGCTTTTTTGGGAGCCAAACAAGAAAAAGATATACACTGAGAAATTTGTTAGGGTACAGGAGCGTAATACCTTTTTCTTTGGAACTGCATTGGAATCCGATGAGACTTTTACAAATTATTCCTTGAAAGATATCAGGGAAAGCAAGTTGGAATTGACCGACGATGGGCTTTAAATGAATTCTTTAGAAAGAAATTTCCTAGTAAATAAAACTGAACTTTGCTCCTTCAGTTTTCTTCAATACTATTCAACATGAAATTACTTGACGCATTAATATTATCGCTTTCGCTTGCACTGATGATTGTTGGCATCCACCAGACTATTACCCAAGGAGTAGGTGCATCGTATGCAATTTTTATGTTTGCGGTAGCCTTATTATTTTGGTTTCAGTACCGCAAAATGCAAAAACCCGATGAGCCTCCTACCTCTAAGAAAAAGACCAAACCCCGCAAAAAGCGCTAAGCATGGAAATTAGTTATTATTTGATTTATGTGATTATCACGCTTGCGATGTCTGCCTTTTTTTCAGGAATGGAAATCGCGTTTATCTCAGCGAATAAGCTTCAGATAGAACTTCAAAATAAGCAAGGAGATCTCACGGGTAAGATCTTGAGCGTATTTGTACAGCGTCCTGGGCAGTTCATCGGCACTACCCTGATGGGCAACACCATCATGTTGGTGCTCTATGGTATTTTCATGGCTTACTTGATGGAAGATCCGTTGAAAAATTTGTTAGATGGCTATGCTAACGATGCCATAATACTTATGCTGCAGACAGTGATCTCTACCATAGTTGTCCTCATCACTGCTGAGTTTTTGCCAAAAAGTCTTTTCATGCTGAATCCAAATAGCATGTTGAACTTTTTTTCACTGCCATTTTGGGTCATTTATATTCTGTTTTACCCTGTGGTATGGGCTGTGGTAGGCCTTTCCAGGTTTTTTATTACCAAAATTCTGAGATTAGAATACAGTGAAGACAAGCCTGTTTTTACGGTTACAGATCTCAATAGCTTTGTCCAAAATCATATTCATAAAGGAAAAGAGGAAGGACATGTGGAGATAGATACCAAGATTTTTGATAATGCGGTGGAATTCAAAACTGTACGAGTACGGGAATGTATGGTTCCACGTACAGATATCGTATCTGTGGAAGTAGATGATGCAATCGAGGAATTGAAGCAGGTATTTGAGGAAAGTGGACATTCTAAAGTCATCGTCTATCGGGAATCTATCGATGATGTGATTGGCTATTGCCACCAATTGGAGCTTTTCAAAAAGCCTAAAACCATTGAAGAAATCCTGACTCCTATCATTATTGCTCCAGAATCCGCCTTGGCTAATGAGTTACTCATACAGTTTATTCAAGAGAGAAAAAGCTTGGCTTTGGTAGTAGATGAGTTTGGAGGCACTTCAGGGATAGTTTCTATGGAAGATATTATTGAAGAGATTTTTGGGGAAATCGAGGATGAGTATGACTCAGATGATTTGATTGAGCAGAAAATTTCAGATCAGGAATATTTGCTTAGTGCACGCCATGAAATTGACTATCTCAATGATAAATATGGGTGGGAATTGCCGATAGGAGACTTTGAGACCCTATCCGGCCTGATTCTTTCGCTTACAGAGAACCTTCCAAAGAAAGGGGAATCTGTAACTTTTGAAGCGTATAATTTCACGGTGGTGACTAAGCAAGAGCATAGAATAGAGACGGTTCGCCTCAAAATAAATAGCTCTGGAATTTTCTAGTTAAGAGTTTGATTCAGAATATATTTTGAATTTCGTTAGTAATGCTCTTATTTTGCGACTCTCTAAAAAAGCGTAGTAACAATAATGGCGTTAATTAAACAAATTAGACAACGAACTGGTCTGATGATCGGCGTAATTGCCGGCGGATTGATTTTATTCCTCCTAGGAGGAGATCTATTAAGCCCAAATTCCTCTCTTCTAGGCTCAAGTCAGAACATAGTGGGTGAGATTGCTGGTGAAGATATTACTTACGAAGAGTATATCGCCCGCGTGGAAGAATTTAAAATTGCTAATCAGCAGCGTACTGGAAGAGTTCCTTCTGAAGTAGAATTGTATTCTATCAGAGAGCAAGCTTGGCAGTCTATGATTGTGGAGCGCGTGTTCAAAGAAGAATATGAGAAATTAGGCTTGACTATTTCTGATGCTGAATTAGTTGATATGGTTCAGGGAAAAAACATCGTTCCGGAATTGCGTCAGCAATTGGTAAATCCGCAGACAGGTCAGTTTGACAAAAGTCAATTGGTGGCTTTCCTACAATCTTTGGAAACAGCAGATCCTGCGCAGCAGGCTTATTGGAATCAACAAGAGCGGCTTTTTGCTGACTCAAGATTGAGAATCAAATATGACAATATGCTCGCTACTTCTGAGTTTGCAACTGAAGCTGAGGCTAAAGAAGAATACAAAGCAGCGAACACTATTGCAGACGCTTCTATTCTTTTCGTTCCTTTCTATGCAGTTCCTGATGCAGATATTACGGTTTCTGAAAGTGAAATGCAGGCATATTTGACTAAGAATAAAAGCAAGTTTAACGCTGGAAATGCAGCTAGCATCGAGTATGTAACATTTAGCATTCAGCCAAGTGGAACTGATTCAGCAGAAGTTATTTCTCAGATTCAAGAATTGACTGAGGAGTTAAAAACTACCGAGAACGATTCGCTTTTCGCGTTGAGAAACTCTGAAGGACAAATGCCATTTTTGACGGTAAGACCAGGTGATGAGCTTCCAATCAATTTGACTAATAACGTTTCTGATATTCAAGCAGGCCAGACCTATGGTCCGTTTATCACTGCTAACTCCACTTACGTTTCCTATAAGATCTCTGATCAATACGAAGGAACCCCAAGATTGAGAGCGTCCCATATCCTATTCAGTACAGAAGGAATGGACGATACGTCCAAAGCCGCTGTGGAGGCACAAGCTCAAACAGTTCTTTCACAGCTGAAATCCGATGGAAACTTTGAAGTTGCTGCTAGACAATACGGGCAGGATGGAACCGCTCAGACTGGCGGAGACCTAGGATGGTTTGCGAAGGCTGATTTTGTGACTGAATTTGCTGATGCTGCCTATGCTGCAAAAGCTCCTGGTATTCTTCCGAACCTAGTAGAGACAGAATACGGCTACCACATCATCAAGGTGACTGAAATGCCTAAGACTACTTATACCAAAGTGGCCACAGTAGAATTAGAATTGGTAGCTAGTGATGCCACTAGAAACGAAGCTTTCAGAAATGCGGATTCCTTTGCTGCGAATGCAGGAAACAGAAATGAGTTCACAGAAAATGCTACGACTGAAAATTACAGAATTCTACAGGCTAACAATGTAGATGCAAGCGCGAGAAACATTAACAATCTTCAAAATGCTAGAGAAGTGATTCGTTGGGCATTTACAGATGGTACTTCTACAGGTGAGGTTTCTGACGTTTTTGAGCTAGACAATGCATACATAGTTGCTACTCTTGTGAGTAAGAGAGGCGAAGGCGACTTGCAGCTCGCTGATGTAAAAGAACAAGTAGAAGCTCAGGTGAGAAATGAGAAAAAAGCTGAAGCCATCAAAGAAAAGCTTGCTGGTAAAACTTCATTGGAAGATATGAAAGCCGTATTCCCTGAAGCTGCTTCTCTAAACGAAATTCCTGATTTGAAATTGAGTGCCAATGTAATTCCAGGAGTAGGATTTGCTCCACGTGCGATCGGCGCAATCTTCGGGATAGAGCAAGGTAAAATTACCCAACCAATTCGTGAGGATGTAGGTGTGATCGTAGGTAAACTGAATGCATTGACTCCAGCGGCTGAAATAGGTGACTATTCTGCTTACCAAGGTCAATTGACTCAAAATGCGTCACAACGTACGACATATTCCGTTATGATGGCTCTGCAAGATCTAGCAGGCGTCAAGGACTATAGATATAAATTCTTTTAAAAAAGAAAGAAACTAGATACGGAACCCATGCCATTCAGCATGGGTTCTTTGTTTATATTCGACACGTAATTTGCCTAGCGCGTACTATTATGGACAAAAAGAAATTCGATAAAGAAAACTTTAAAGAGAAATTGGAAGCTAGTGGAGAATTTCCTCAGCTTTATATGTTTAAATTTATAGTTCCTAATGGAAAGGAAAATGAAGTAGCAGCCCTTTTTCCAAAACATGAAGTGTCAACAAAAGCAAGTTCTGGAGGGAAATACGTAAGCGCCACTATCCAGGCAATGATGAAAGACCCCGATCAGATAATTAAGATCTATGAAGAAGCTGCCGAAATAGAAGGATTAATCTCACTCTAAACTCATTCGATTATGTGGAAAGAAGAAGATAACAAGCTTAAAAAAACATTCAAATTCAAAGATTTCCAGGAAGCTTTTGGCTTTATGACCCGCGTAGCATTTTTGGCGGAGGCTTCGCAGCATCATCCTAATTGGAGCAATGTTTACAATACCGTCGAAATCGAACTGACTACGCACGACTCAGGAAATAAAGTGACAAAAAAGGATCATGATCTGGCAAAAGCCATAGATGGGCTAAATGCATGAGTGAAAATTCCCCAAACCTATATTTAGTACCTACGCCAATTGGTAACCTGAAAGATATCACCCTTCGGGCAATTGAGGTATTGAAAACGGCCGATGTGATCCTGGCAGAGGATACACGTACCAGCGGCCAATTGCTAAAGCATCTGGAGATCTCACGTCCACTTCAGAGCTACCATATTTTCAACGAACACAAGACTGTCGAGAAGCTCGTAGAGCGCATGAATCGCGGTGAGGTCTTCGCGTTGATCAGCGATGCCGGAACTCCTGCTATTTCGGATCCAGGATTTCTTTTAGTCAGAGAAGTACTCGCTGCAGGGTTGGATGTGCAGTGCCTTCCTGGTGCTACAGCATTCGTACCGGCTTTGGTAAATAGTGGATTGCCAAATGACCGTTTTGTATTCGAAGGATTTTTGCCTCACAAAAAAGGACGAAAAACCAGAATTGATGGACTAATCGAAGAAGTAAGAACCATCATCTTTTATGAGTCCCCCCATCGCCTCCTTAAAACGCTAGGGCAGCTTGCTGAGGCTTTTGGAGCCGAGAGGCAGGCTTGCGTATCCCGTGAGCTCACTAAGCTGCACGAGGAGAATGTTAGAGGCACCTTAGCCGAGTTAATTGAATATTATGAGACCAACACCTTAAAAGGCGAAATCGTCCTTACAGTGGCAGGTAAGAATCCCAAATCCTGATTTAGAAAATCAACTTTTATGATTTCAACAGAAAAACTAACTCTGCTTCTTGAGAAAACCCAGGAAGTAGCCAAAGAAGCCGGCGCTTTTATCCGTAAGGAAAGACGCCATTTCAATCCAGAACGCGTGGAGCACAAAGGCGTCAATGACCTTGTTTCCTATGTAGATAAGGAAGCAGAAAAAATCATTGTGAATAAGCTTTCTCAAATTTTTCCTGAGGCAGGTTTTATAACTGAAGAAGGAACCAATACCACGCAAGCAGAAGAATTCAACTGGGTGATAGATCCGCTTGACGGCACCACTAATTTCATTCATGGCGTACCTATTTATTCTGTAAGTATTGCATTGATGGAGCGGAACGAGGTGGTTTTAGGAGTAGTCTATGAAGTTAATCTTCACGAGTGCTTCTATGCTATGAAGGGTGGGGGAGCATTCTGCAATGATACCCGGATTAAAGTAAGCGGAGCCAAGACGCTTTCCGAATCGCTGATAGCTACTGGATTTCCCTACAGTAATTTCGATTTGATCGATAAATACCTTGCGGCATTGAAATCAATCATGAAGTCTTCACATGGTGCTCGTAGATTTGGAAGTGCGGCGGTAGATCTTTGTTATGTTGCTGCTGGGCGTGTGGAAGGATTTTTTGAGTATAATCTGAATTCCTATGATGTCGCTGCGGGGACTTTGATCGTGGAAGAAGCAGGTGGAAAAGTAACTGATTTCTCCGGAGGAAGGAATTTTGTGTTTGGAAGAGAGATTTTGTCTACGAATGAAAAAATCCATGAGGAGATTTTAGCCAATTTGAAGACTGCTTGGAGCTAATCAGCTAAGGAAATAATACCAAACCATAATTGTAACCAGAGAGATTGGGATTCCCAATCCAGCTAGAAGTGTGGCCAATTTTGGCCTGAGATCATATTGTATCGCCACGATAGAGCCTGTGATCATGGGAGCCATGCCACTTTCCAATACCGTGACTTTCAGTTCAAGACTGTTTTCTGAAAGAATATTTCGGTATACCAGCCAAACAATTAAAGGAGCCAGCAAAAGCCTATAGCCCATTCCAAACCAATAATATTTGGAACTCAGAGAATCAAAGTCTAGGGAGAACTTGAGTCCGATAGCAAAAATAGCCATTGGAGCCATTGTTTTGCCTATGAAGGAAACGATGGGTATAAGGAGTTCTGGAGTCTTCCAGCCTAGTATGCTCATCACTATGGTGAGTAAAAGGAAACCGAATGGTGGGAATTTGATAATTTTCAGCGGGATTTCGCTTAGATTACCTTCTTTGTGGGAATAAATCGAGCCTACTAAAATCGACAAGGAAGAAACCAGCAAAAAGGATCCGCCCTGATCTATAAGGAGTGCAATTGGTAAGGCCTCTTTCCCATACAGTCCCTCCACTACAGGAAACCCTAAGAAGGAGGTGTTGGCTAAGCCAGCCACTATCACTAGACAACCCGTTAATTGGTTATCCCATTTTAAGAGTTTTCCCAGTGTCCCAAATATCAGCCAAGAAAGCAAGAATGTGAACCAGGCTGAGGAGATAGGAATGAGTAAGTTCCAGCCGGGATTTATTTGGGGAATATATAAAAGTGCAAGAGCGGGGAGGACAATTTTGAGAAGATAAGCATTGACCCATTTCGTGATTTTTTCTTGAGGAAGGCTAGGTTGTTTCTGAAGGAAAAGACCTAGAAGAAGACATAAAAATGCAATAATAGCTCCTGTCATGCTGTTTTTCGATGGATGGTATTTTTTGTTAACATAAAATTAATTTGCTAAAATTGTACTTTGCTGATTATCAGCATACTTTTGATGCAAATAACTGAGAGTCTATGACTAAACTTATACCGATTTTTATCAATGGAGGAAAATGGATTCAACTTTCACAGCTATCTAAAGAGCAAGCGTTAAAATTGAAATCATGGCTTCCAGTTAGCTGCCTGAAGAAAATCATGTTTCAAGGAAGCGAATTTACTGAATGTCTGGATTTCGAAACCTACGAATATTGGTTTCGCACACAACAAGTCTCAGAGCAAAAGCAAGCCTTGTTGGATTTTTAATCCAATCCGTAATTTTTTCTTTTTTCATCAAAATACTTTCTCAATTCAGGGTAGAAGTCACTTTCTACTTCGGGAATTCCGTCTAAGATCAATTCCATATTTCCCTCCATCGCGTCAGTATTCACCTGCATGCCTTCGACTAGATAGACCATGTCTTCCATGGACAAAGGTTCAAAACTTGATGATGGATAAAGCATGTAATCATTTCCATAGAAATCAACTGCCTCAAACTGGATCTTTAGCTCCAGAAAATGTGCATAAATGCTAATTTGTTCTCCCCATTGGCTCTCAGGGTAGTTCAATTTAACCAATAAAACAGAGGTATTTTCTTCAGTAAAGTAGCTTTTAGGCTGAAATTTGAAATCAATCATCAGCCAAAAATAGCAATTCCTTAGAATTGGAAATCCCAATCCTATTTTTGGATTGGATAATCGGGACTTTCGGACTATTTTTGGGCACATTTGCAGGTAGGCCTTTTTGGCTACCTTTCCATTAAAATTTGCTTTCAAACCCCTGATTATGAAAAGAGATTCGCTTGTTTTCGACCTAATCAACGAAGAAGAGGACAGACAAAAGAGAGGCATCGAACTGATTGCTTCCGAAAACTTCACCAGCAAACAAGTGATGGAAGCTGCGGGAAGTGTGCTGACAAACAAATATGCTGAAGGTCTGCCGGGCAAGCGCTACTATGGTGGTTGCGAAGTTGTCGATAAAATCGAGCAATTGGCGATAGACCGCGCAAAGGAGCTTTTCGGAGCTACTTGGGTCAATGTACAACCACACTCAGGTGCGCAGGCAAATGCCGCAGTTTTATTAGCATGTTTGAATGCAGGGGATCCAATATTAGGCTTTGACCTATCGCACGGCGGTCACCTGACTCATGGTTCTCCGGTGAATTTTTCTGGTAAATTATATGAGCCGCACTTCTATGGAGTAGAAGAGGAGACAGGTAGAATCGACTACGACAAGCTTCATGAGAAAGCATTGGAAGTATCTCCAAAGGTGATCATCTGTGGTGCTTCTGCTTATTCTAGAGATTGGGATTATGCACGATTGAGAGAAACTGCGGACGAAGTTGGAGCAATTCTTCTGGCCGATATCTCCCATCCATCGGGCTTGATCGCAAAAGGACTTTTAAATGATCCGTTGGATCATTGCCATATCGTGACCACAACTACCCACAAGACTCTTAGAGGTCCAAGAGGTGGTATGATCATGATGCGTGAGGATTTCGACAATCCATGGGGATTGACCACTCCAAAAGGAGAAATCAAAAAGATGTCTTCTTTGCTTGATATGGGCGTGTTCCCAGGAACTCAAGGAGGCCCGTTGGAGCATATTATTGCTGCAAAGGCCATTGCTTTCGAAGAATGTCTATCTGACGAGTACATGCATTATGTACTTCAGGTGAAAAAGAATGCATCCGTAATGGCTGATCAGTTCGTAAGTCTTGGATATCAAATTATCTCTGGAGGAACGGACAATCACATGATGCTTATTGATCTTAGAAATAAGGACCTTACTGGTAAAATCGCTGAACAGACACTTGGGAAAGTGGATATTACCATCAATAAAAACATGGTACCATTTGATACCAAATCTCCGTTTGTTACTTCCGGAATGAGAGTAGGAACTGCAGCGATTACAACCCGAGGGTTGAAGGAAGATGACATGGTCAAAATTGTCAACTTGATCGACAGAGCGTTGCAAAATCATGAGAATGAAGCCGAATTGGCAAACATCCGAAGCGAAGTAAATGCTTGGATGAATCAGTTTCCATTATACTAGACATTAGATACCACCCGTGGCGTTAGATCAATACCAAGAAGAAGAGGAAGAAGAAGGAATGTCCTTTTTGGACCATTTAGAAGCATTGCGCTGGCATCTGCTTCGTTCTGTAGCAGCGATTCTAATTTTGTCTGTTGCGGCCTTTCTGGCCAAAAGCTTTGTTTTCGGAGTTGTAATCCTTGGTCCTTCCAAGGTAGACTTTGTCACCTACAGATGGCTGTGTGAGCTAAGCGATTATGTGGGCTTGCCGGCACTTTGCATAGACGAATTGCCGTTTACGATCCAGAGTAGGCAGATGACAGGTCAGTTTACCATGCACATGACTTCGAGTTTTGTGGTGGGATTCATTGCTTCTTTTCCGTTTGTATTCTGGGAAGTATGGAGATTTATCAGTCCGGGATTGTATGATCAGGAGAAAAATGCCGCCAGAGGAGCTGTCTTCTTTGTGAGTTTATTGTTCTTCATGGGTGCAGGATTCGGTTACTTTATCCTTTCGCCGCTTTCGATCAATTTCCTTTCAAACTATCAGTTGGATCCTTCCATTCTGAATGAATTTGATATCACTTCCTATATCTCCACATTGACTATGCTGGTATTGGCTTCGGCCATCATGTTCCAACTCCCAGTGGTGGTATATTTCTTGGCCATGTCTGGCTTGGTGACTTCAGGGATGCTGAGATCTTATAGAAGGCATGCGATCGTCGTTATTCTTGTATTATCAGCAATTATCACTCCGCCGGATGTGATTAGCCAGATTCTGATTGCCATGCCGATACTAGTTCTATATGAAGCTGGTATCCAGATCGCGAAAAGACTGGAAAAGAAAAGAGCTAAGAAAAAAGCGGAGGAAGAAATAGATGATGCTCTTTAAATCTAGACGCTAGACATAAGTATTAAGTAGCTAGACTTAAGTATTAAGATGCAAGATTTTAGAATCTAGAGTCAAGATATCGGGATCGAATCCTTAGGATAAAAGAGTTATAGATTAGAATATAGAATTTAAAGATAAGATGGAAGGCCTTTCTAAAGTCTTCTGTCTCACGTCTTATATCTAAAATTAATTATGGCAAAGAAAATAGCAATAGGAGGAGATCACGCAGGCTTTGAATACAAAGCGAAAATGGTCAGTAAACTGGAATCACTTGGTTATGAAGTAAAGGATTTTGGTCCTTTCTCAGATGCTTCAGTAGATTATCCGGATTACGTGCATCCCTTGAGTTCTGCGATTGAAGCAGGTGAGTTTGACTTGGGAATAGTGATCTGTGGGTCTGGAAACGGTGTTGCGATTACAGCCAACAAACACCAAGGTATTCGTGCTGCACTTTGCTGGAATGAGGAATTGGCTGCACTTTCCCGTCAGCATAACAATGCGAATGTGATTGCCCTTCCTGCCCGATTTATTTCTTATGAATTGGCTGAAAAGCTAGCTGAGACGTTCCTTACAACAGACTTCGAAGGTGGAAGACATCAGAATCGAGTGAGTAAGATAGCGTGTAGTTAAAAAATGTAAGGTGCCGGATGTCCGGTGTTAGATGTTAAAGCCCAAACTTGAAAATTCAGGTTTGGGCTTTTTTTTAGTTTAGGGTAAGCTTTTACAAGCTTACCGTTCCGTTTGCAACTTGGCTAGCCAGGATCAAGGCATTGTATAGGTTGGCGATTTTGCCGGATTTAGAGATTTCTGAAAAGGACTTTTCTACCCCTTCTGTTCCGCCAACATGAACTTTGACCGAAGGTGAAATACCTGATTCCAAGATCACTTTCTTCACTTGCACTGCTGTTAGCGTAGGGAAATAGGATCGAATCATCGCTGCAAGGCCCGATACTGCTGGAGCAGCCATGGAAGTACCCCCTTGAAATTCGTAAGAATCATTCGGCATAGAAGAATATATTGCATCTCCTGGTGCAAAGATATCGACATACTCTTTCCCATAATTAGAGAAGACAGCGATCATATCCGCTCCAAAATATTGTGTCAAAGCACCTACAGTAAGGTAATTGTTTGCAAAATTAGCCTCATCTCCATCCGGATGGTCATTAGGATAGTTAGTGTTTTTAGGATCATCCAAATCAAGCGCGTCATTTCCTGCTGCATGTACAAAGAGTACATCCTTGGAAGCTGCATAAGTTAAGGCTTCATACACCCATTCAGAATTGGGAGAAAACCCTTTCCCGAAGCTGGCATTGATTACCTTAGCGCCATTGTCAGCCGCATAGCGAATCGCGAGAGCAATATCTTTGTCGTATTCATCGCCATTTGGAACAGCTCTGATCGACATGATTTTCACATTGCTTGCGACACCATCCACTCCTTTTTTATTGTTTCGGGTGGCTGCGATGATTCCCGCTACATGCGAACCATGACTTTCATCTGCATACCTGGAATCTGGGTTTCCATCGCCATAGTCCTGATCGGAATAGTCGTAGGGATCATCGCCCACGGGAGTTCTTCCATTGAAATCTACATTCAGATTGTAATTTACCTGAGCCTCATAATACTTGAGCCCGTCTTGAAGGTCCTTGATTGCAGCTGGAATTTCTTCGCCCATGGACATTACCTGCATCAGCATGCCTACAGTTCTTTCCTCTTGCGTATTTTTGGGTTGGTAGGCTTCCAAATCAGCAAGTGTATAATTCTCTTTTCCTAAAGCTTCTTTGATATTTTTATCTGCCATGGTCACCATAGCTTCGATCTGCTTGAGTTGAGGAAGTGCGGCTTGAGCTTCAGGAAGCTTTTCATTTAGTTTTTGTCTGGCGGCTTCTTGATAGGCTTCGTCACCGATTTTAAGGCGAAGGATTCTTGCCATTTCCATTTGCTCGTTGTAGGATTCCCCAAGAAAGTTGTACCCATGGATATCATCGATGTAGCCATTTCCGTCATTGTCAATGCCATCACCAGGTTTCTCGCCAGTATTGGTCCAAAGCACATCTTTTATGTCCTCATGATCTAGGTCAATGCCCGAATCAATCACTGCCACGATAACTTC
The DNA here is from genome assembly GCF_900182815.1 of Algoriphagus winogradskyi. Lineage (GTDB taxonomy): Bacteria > Bacteroidota > Bacteroidia > Cytophagales > Cyclobacteriaceae > Algoriphagus > Algoriphagus winogradskyi. The sequence continues at coordinate 79,290 of NZ_FXUA01000005.1, forward strand.
CTCGCCTTTTTTCTTTTTCAGAAGTTCGGCGTAGGCTCGGTCCACACTCATTCCCGGAATTGTGTCTTTTTGTAGATCGAGATGTCCCCAATGTCTGGATTGCTGGTCTGAGAGTTCAGCTACTTTTGGGCTAGTATTTGTGTAATTGATAGGAGGGGCTGTCAGTACTAATGAAGTATTACATCCCATCACTAGCAGCCCAATACCTAGTCCTGCCAAAATTTGAATCTTGCTTTTAATCATAGGTAAAATTAACGCTCACATTTCTAAAAGAGAGAACTTTTAGTTGTTAAAAATGGTGAAGTATAGCTTATTTTACTTAAATGGAAGATTCCGGATCATAGTAGGTATTTCGTGTTTTCAATCGAATTTATTGGTTCTTTTTTAAGCTTTCTATCCTAGTTCTGGCGTGTTCGTTAGCTGGATTTAAGCGAAGCGACGTTTCATAGTTTGCGATCGCTTTTTCTATATTCCCTACCACTTCATAAGCTTCTCCTAAGCTATCAAATGCATTAAATGATTCTGGATAATTTTCAGTGTTTAGTATGAAGAATTCTAGGCTCTTGGATTTCTCTATTTCGTCTCTGCTTTGAAGTCTGCTGTACCCTATTCTGTTTACGAGGTTTTCAGGAGGGCTAAATGTCCAGGAAAGTCTATGGGAAATTTTCTCAAAATGCTCGGTGAGTTGATCCAAACTGTCCACATCTCTATAAGAAATGCCATAGCCTTCAAAAATGCTCGATATTCCATGGTGAAAAGCAGGGATGGGCACTGAGCTATGATCTTCATTTTCGAAATATTCCATGCTAGCCGCAAATTCTCCCTCAACTTTACTGTTCAGTGATTCAAACAGACGCACATGTCTGTCCCGATTTCTGATATTTCTCTTTCCCCAATTTGCTGTGGCGAGATAGAGATATCTATTAAAAGAATTGGTAGTAACGGCTTCTAATTTTTTATCCATCGTAGCAGCATCCCAAGAGCCAAAACTTGGATCTATGGCAATAAATGAATTGAAAATTGTAGTTTCCTTCATGTAAGCATGGGTAGCGAGTAAGCCGCCCAATGAATGTCCAAATAGAATTCTATAGGGGGCTGTTCGGTATTCTTGATCAATATTTGGGATAAGCTCTTCCTCCAGAAAATCCAGAAAATTATCCCCGCCTCCAAAATCATTTTCCCGGGTAGTTACAATCTTATCAGGGGTGAAATCCCGAGTTCTACTCACATTTTGAATGCCGATGACAATCATCTCTGGAATCCTTCCAATTCTGCCCATGTAATTTACCGTGCTGCTAATGGAATGAAAAAAGGAGTTCCCATCTAATACAATCAGCAAGGGGTATGTTTTATAAGACGATTCTTCTTGGCTATATGATTCGGGAAGGCTGATCCAAAAAGCCCGTTCTTCCTCCAAAATTTTGGAGTAAAGGGTATGTTTGCTGCCAATTTGGATGAGTTCGTTTTCTTGTGATTTTACTTCGTGAATTCCGAGTAAAAAGATGATCAGTGCGAGTAAATTTTTAAGCATAGAACTAATACAGGTTTTCCTTTTCTGGCCATTAAGAAAAGAAACAAAATTTATTTTATCCTTATACTGTACGTTTTTTTGGATTGGGTAGCTTGAGTCTAGAATGTCGGATTCTTGGTTTTTTGATGTAATAGAAGCCTTTTTCTCTCTGCCTCAAGTAATAAATGCCGCGCATATGAAGATGAAGATATGAATCCCACTCGCTCAAGTTTGTAGGGAATTGTTCTATAGTTTAGAACTTTTTGAAACCTGAAAATAGGAATTGAAAACTTAAATGGGAGGATGGAAATACGTTTTTAAACTTCACCTTCCAGGCTTAGCTTAAACCCTCTTCATGTCACGATACCAGGCATTAATCAACAAAAATATGCCATACATGGCCAGGCCTAAGGCTACTAACGATAATACAATTGTACCGAATTCATCTTGAAGAAAGCTAAACGCATCCTTGGTGCCTCCTGCTTCCTCAGTACTGTAGGAAAAGGCGGCTCTATACGTCAGAAATGCAACCACTCCAATGACTATTCCCCTTGAGGTATGGCCAATTTTTCCAAGGGTAATCATTAATTTTTCTGTTTTAGGACCCAAATTTTGAGCTTTCATTCTCTTTTTATACAAATTGGTGTAGGCAATGACCATTTGAAAAATTGCTCTCCCTAGGATGATGGTAGCAATAATTAGCACGATGATCTGACCGGACGGCTTAGTTAAGGCACTTGTAATTAAAGATTCTTGCCCGTCTCCCGATCCACTACCTGATCCGATTAGAATCTCAAAAGCTGAAAAGGCTAAAAGGCCATAAAAAACACCACTGGAAAAGAACCCTAACCTATTTCCAATTCCTTTCAAATCAGTTCCTTCCTTGTCCGGATCCTTGATAGCTTGATAAAAACGCCAAAATACGTAAGCCACTAATCCAATGGCCGTGATTCCGAGTAAAATGGTGCCAACGGTATTGTTTTGTAAAAACTTTAGCGCATCACTAGTACCCGATTTTGTACCCCCGGAACCTATAGCTGCCATAAAGGTGAGCACGCCCATTAGCGTGTACACAAAACCCTTGGTGGCAATACCAAAACGCGCAATATTCTCTTTGTTAAAATTCATGAGTTGTTCAAAACATTGCCCGATCAAGCAAACTATTTTCCTAATATAAATGATTTTGAAAAGAAGGAGCCTAGGAAATGGGATTGGTGGTTTTGCGGGCAGTGCTAGGACTCATGTTCTGGGCATAAAACTTCAGATAAAAAGGTTGAACATTCAGTATCGAAGAATGAAATTTCAGGTTCTGAGTATGAAGTTTCATTAGTAAAGGTTGAACATTCGAGTTCCGAGCCTGAGCGTTCAGGTAAAAAGGTTGAACGTTCATTATCAACGTATAAAATTTCAGATTCTGAGTATGAAGTTTCAGTAGTAAAGGTTGAACATTCGAGTTCTGAGCCTGAATCTTCAGGTAAAAAGGATGAATATTCAGTATCTAAATATAAAACTTTAGAAAATAGAAAGGTGTCGATGTAAACTCCCCCTAGTTTCAAAATAATTCATCTCGTCTCAAACTCAATTAGTCAAAAAATAATTCCTCTACACTCCTAGGTGTCAAGAGTTCATTTAAAGACGGCCATCATTTTGTTGAATAGAAAAGGTTCTAGAGTTTTGTAACTGAAATTCCCTGTATTTTTCAGTAATTTTTTTACTATCTGAATCAGATTGTTTGATCCATCTAAATGCATCAGAATTTTGACCTCCATTTTTGTTATAGATAGTTTCATGCACAAGGATTACATCATTAGCTAGTTGTATTTCAAGAAATCCAAATCCTATTTCTCCATTTGAATTGGGATTGTGTTGGAAATGTCCTTTTCCATGGTTGAAGTTATTTTCATCCATTGTTATCATTCCATTAAAATCTTCATTTCCTATCACAGAAATTCCGTTTTCTATTAAAAGCATGTTTTTATCTTGTTTCAATATAAAACAACGGTATGCGCTTTTGTTTTCACGATCATACTTTTTATATGCCAAATAAACTCCAGAGTATTTGGAATATAGTTTTTTGAATCGGCGATACTTAGATTTCTTTCCTATCCATGATGCAATCTTGCTAAGAAGCAGACCTAAGAACGCACCAAGTATAGCCCCTATCCAAAGAAGTTGAAATTCATTACTATTGACTAAAGTAATATTTAACGTAGCAAGTTCACTTAAAACTTTTTCCTGAATATTCAAAATAATTTGGTTATTGGAGTCTATTTCTGAAAGTCGATTTTGAATCTCAGTAATAATTGAATCCTGATTATTTTGAATTGAATCTGACATTATTAATTCCACAATTGAAAATCATTTTCTGTATACATAAGCTCCTATTTTTTTAAGAAAAAAAATGATATACTTTCCTACTATACTCCATACAGGATATTTTTCCTCACCCTTCCCTCTGATACCAGCTAATTAAAGTGGGTATTTATTTAGGAATATGGAATAAGGGGTAAATTATTTTAGGAAAAAATGAATCAGGGAAATGATTCATTAAAAAATTTCAAGATCATTTATGCATTTAATCTAACGTTTGGCTCTGCTCGTAAAATGGCTACCGTTGCAGGTCCAATTCCTGGGGCAGCATCTAATTCTGCATAGGTAGTTATACGTTTTTTATTTCTCTGAGTGATTATAGCTTGTGCTCTTACTTCGCCTAAACCATGAACTCTTTGAAGGACTTCAATAGGAGAATCATTTAGATAGACCATAAAGTTTAGCCTTCCTGTTCCAAAACCAGGGATGGAAGATTTGTTGTGAGCAATATTAGATGGAATATCCCAGTTTGCAGGCTGAGTTGCAGCAGGCACCCAATTATTATTGGTGTACTCTAGCTCTTGAAGACTGAAATTTAAGCTATCGGCTACATAGGTGTCAGGGTCACTTTTGACTCCATTACTTAAGTTTTGAGAGTAATTTACCTCAACTTCATATCGAACGACTTTACCCTCATCGATTATATGCTGCTTTGCAAAACGCTCAAACTTAGAATTCATCTCAGAATTTGTTTGTTTTGCGATTGGAGTAAGGTTCCAGGAAACATTTCCTGGGCCATGAAGCTTATGGTTTAGAAGGTGCCCTTCCACAATATAGTTTGGATAATTCATCTTCAATAACCTACCTAATCCAGTGGTATAGGTTGGTTGGCTACCAGCTAAACCACCGGGATCCAAGCTCAGCGGATTTACTACCACATGTTTACCCATTTCCATTCCAGCTCCTGAGACTTTATCTTGTATTTCTAATCTAGTCTGAGGAATAGGTGGCCCCCCTATTGCATTTAGAATTGAAACAATCTTTTCAAATTCCCTCATGATTATTTGACCTTTTTCTACTCCTTGCCCCTCTCTATTTCTGTCTATTTCACTTGCGGAGGTTTGTAGTTCAGCGACTTTGGGGTCAGGTATTGCTTTTCCATTCCAGCTTTTACTTGAGATAATCTGGCCAAGAGTTTTTGGATCAGCGCTGGCTATAATGATTTGTGCTTGTGGGCTTGAATCTTCAAAATATGCTTCATGCTGCTCACCATTTGGAAGGGTAAATCTTTTTCTAAATCCAAGCCAACCAAGAACAGCGTCCGCAGCATTCCTCCCCGCCTGTAAAATCGCTCCTCCCACGCTTATCGCCCGATCAATCAACCAATCAATCGCGGCATTTACCCGATCTCGTAGGCCGCCGATCATTTCAGCTATTCTTGCTCCCAGACCTCTCAGTCCAACTTGATTTGCTAAGAAGCCGATGGCCACTGGGATAGCTCTAGCCAATGCAGCCTCAAGGAAATTAGCTGCATCTGCAATGTTGCCACGGGCGATATTCGCTACGCCAGCCACGAAGGAATTGACGATTTCCAGCATTTCCCGAAGCTTCTCAATAAAGGATTGAATGGCTCGATAAAATGCTATAAAACTATTGACCACCGCCATGATTCCCGTAGGGTCGAGCATCGAAAGCAATCTAGTGGTGACCTGAGTGATGATCTGAGTGACCACCCAGTTCTGCACCTGCTCCAGCACCATAGTCCAGAGGTTGCTCAATTGCTCCTGTACATATTCCCAGATCGCAATTGGGCCACGCTCCCACACGTCCTTGATGAAAGTCCAGATGCCCGTCAGGGTATCGATCGCCCCACGGATCTGAGCTACACGCTCTGGTCCGAGTTTCATTTCGAGTCTTTCCCATACATTGTCCATGGTCAGACCAAGAACATCCAACACAAATCCCAGAATACTTTCGAAGGTCAAATCAGCTGGCGGATTGATCCCAGCAGATGCTAATTCTCCAAATAGCCAATCTCTCAAGCCATCAAGTAGGTGAGTGAGAATATTATCAAAAAACTGTACAAATCCTTGCTTGACAGCAGCTAGTAGATTTCTAATAAATCCGATGGGATCCCTCTTGATATCAGCAAAAGCACTTTGTGCATTGGCTATTATCTGCTGAATAGTATCAATAGGGAAGTTCATCACCACCAGGATCACCTCCACCAAGATCTGCACTATGGTGACTACAAAGGCAAAAAGGCGTTGAACAGGCGCAGCTAGCGTCTCAACTATTCGGAGAAATGCATCAATTGGATGAAAGACATCCTGAATGGAAAAGCTATTCCAAAGACCAAGGAATAGTCCTGTGATATACCCCCAAGACAAATTAAGGGTTGCTACGGCATCGTCTATTCTGGAAGCAGTTTGCTCAATCGCTCCCGTTTCCTGCATTTGCTGGAATTGTGCCTCTCCGCCTGGCATCAGGCTCATAAATCCTCGAATAAGATTAACCGTCGTTCTTGGGACAACTTCTTCAGTAAACGGATCTTTTTCGAGAATCACAGTAAGCAGATGAAAGCCCTGTTGCTCCCTTGCATAGGCAGAAAGCTGTGCCAAAAGAGCTGTTTTGATAAACTCAAGGACCTTGATGGCAACATTGCCTGCAAAAGTGAAAACACGGGTAGTGAACGGTGTGAATATGGCCACCGTTCTCTGAAATGCACCCATTGGATCCCGGATATCTTCAAGTGAAAATGCATTCCAGGCTGTTTCAAATAGTCCTCTAACTTCCTCAAAGCTGAAGTTTAAAGCGGCGAGTTCAGCATCGATCCAATCAGCAGTTTCCTGAATGGTACCCTCAGCTTGCATACGCTCTAGCTCTTCTTCTTTTCCGATCAGGAGTAAAAATGCTTCGATTTTCTCAGCCGTGGTAGAGTTTACTTCCTCACCTGTGAGTGGGTCGTGTCCGAGTAATTTGGTCAGTAATGGATATCCAGGGAAAGCGTCGGCAAGTGCTTTCAAACCTGCCATTAATGCATCTTTGATTAGGGTGAATATCTGGTCTTTTACCCTACCTGCAAAAGTGACTATGTCTCGATAGAGTTGTCCAAAAGTCTGATCCAGAATCCTAATATTCCCATCCCAGCCTTCCGTAAGCCCCATTCGGTCCCAAGCTTCTTCCAATGTATCACTCAGTCTGCTGGAAGTTAGATTGAGAGAAGTCATCTCGCTTTCTACCCAAGTAAAGGCATCGTTGATGATTCCTAGTTCATCCAGCTTATTGTAAAGTAGCATCCCGAAAACCGGAATAAGCCCTAAAAGTCCACGAAGGAGATTTGGACCATTTCTTTCAACACTTCTGCCGGCCAATGGGTCATATCCGATAATAACTGTTAGTAAGGAATAGCCTGGAATATAGCTGGCAAACTCAGCCAATCCCTCTCTCACAGCCCAAGGCAGGCGCTGTACTTGAGGTTCTGTTGAGCTAATCTGCTGAAGTGGCATTCGCTGAACAGGAGCAGCTCCTTGCTGTACGGTATGGGTCAATTCATGGGCCAGCAAATGCTTACCCTGAGAAGATTCCGGTTGATATTTTCCTTCGTTGAAATAGACATCATTTCCGTGCGTGAATGCCTGTGCTCCAAGAGCATTGCTCATTCCAACTGCCTGAGAATCGGTGTGAATGCTGACTCCGCTAAAATCCGCTCCAATCTTACTTCCCATTTCCGCTTGAACTGGTGCGGGAAGTGCTTGGCCTGAACCTTTACTCTGGGTGATTTGTGAAGAAATGTCTGGAGAATTTGTAGCTGTGCCATCTGCCGAAAGTTGGATAGATTCTTCCTCTTCTTCCTGTCTTTGGATTGTTTTGGAAAAATCCGGGCTGAGTTGGATTGATTCTTCTTCTTCCATGGAACTCAGTTGAAGAAAGGAAGTGCTTTCTGCAAAAGGCATCATTTGAAGCGTTTCTTCCTCCTCTTCTACTTTCATTTGAAAAGCTGCCTCAGAAGCTGGTGCGGGACTCATCGCTAATGCGGGTGCTGCATTTGATGGAGCCATCACCACGTGATTTGCTACAGACTCTGCTTCTTGTTCGTATTTGTCTCCAGGTCGACCAATTTTTAAGCTTGGCTGAATCGTATGTCTTCCCTCCCCATTTCTCAATGGCATAGGCATAGGCTTACGTTCAGCTAGAGCTCCCATATTATTTTTTTACTTCAGCTTTCATCGGAGATGCAGCTGCCAACGGTGTCATCGGCTCTTGTTCTTCTTCCACAGGAGTCATTTTCACTTCTGGTTTTTGATCTTTCTCCTTTTCCTTCTCGGCTACTACGACCACCACATCTTCTTTATCTTTATCTTGATCCTGCTTTTTTCTGACTTTCTTCCTCATATTGTCCTTCCCATTTTATGATATTCTCTTCTAACTCCTTCTTTGATATCGCCAAGCTTTACTTGGGCACTTTGCTGATCTAATGCCATCAAAAGACTATGCTGAATCACCTGAATTATAGATCCTCCTGAAAGCTCATAGGTTCTTGCCAATTCCTGCAAATCAATGCGATCTTCCAGTTCTACATTGGACGGAAATCCTTTTTTCCAGAGTTTTTTTCGTTCATCAGGCTGAGGCATAGGAAAAAAAACAGAGGCTTGAAATCTTCTCATAAAGGCTTCATCCAAGTTGTTTTTAAGATTCGTAGCCAAAATCACCAAGCCATCGTAATCCTCAATCCGCTGAAGTAAATAAGAAACCTCTTGGTTTGCATACCGGTCATGTGCGTCGGAGACAGAAGTCCTTTTTCCAAAAAGAGCATCAGCCTCATCGAAAAATAAGATCCATCCCTTTCGCTCCGCCCGATCAAAAATCTTCGCAAGATTTTTTTCAGTTTCTCCGATATACTTTGATACCATTCGCGAGAGATCGATTCGGTAGACATCCAATCCTAGTTTTTGTCCAAGTAGCGTTGTAGTCAGCGTTTTTCCTGTGCCAGGAGGTCCATAGAAAAGCGCCTTGAAGCCGGGCTTTAGTTTCTTATGCATGCCCCATTCTTGAAGCAATTTATCCTTGTGCTTAAGCCAGATTTCAATCTCCCGAAGCTCCTCTTCAGTATGTGGATTGAGTACGAGGTCATCCCAGCTCATTTCTGTTTCCAATAATTGCGCAGGAAAATCTGCACTGAAATCAGGCTTACGAACAGTACCACTGGTTATTTCTTGAAGTGTATCTCGGGAGATAGTCAGGGTTCCATTCAGGTAGGGATCATCAGGATCCGTATCACTGAGCTTTAAGTGACCTTCTTTGAAAAGTGTGGTTTCTTGACTGAGCAAGCCGAGGTATTTGAATCGCTTTGCGAGGTCGCTTCCAGCTAGGATAAAAAGAACAGTCTCGCCTGTGGGGATAAAACCGTTGTGGTTTTTGCCTTTTCTACCGCCGAATTCCGTGAAAATCTGCTGGGTCAACTGATTTTTTCCCATAAACATATCCAGCATCTGAGGCTTGATATGAGGGACAGCTGCCAAAATCAACAAGAATCTTTCCTCTGCAGATAGATTTAGTCGCTGAATAAGCCTGGCATAAGAGCCAGACTCCTTTTCAAAAGTTGGAGCGGGAATTTCTAAGACGTCCCGAATACTCGAACCAGAATTGGCATTCATTGCCGAGCGGGCTTTCAGAAGTGTCTGAAGCCAGTCTAGCTCTGCCTGAACTACCTCCGCATTATTTGGGTTCGATTTTACCATTCTACAGCTATTAATTCATCCATCCAGGGCAACTTGATCATCCCGATAGTCCAAGGCAGGCGATCCAACAATAGATCGAAAGGCATTCGTTGGATCTGAAGTTGATAACCCTTACTAACTCTTCTAAGTGATCCTTCCCGTTGGAAAAATCCCTCAGAAACCATTTTTCCGGAGCGGCTTTTTAAAGCTGTCCATTGCTCCGCCATGCTATTAAGAAGAGATGTGATTTCTTCTTTTTCAGACAAAGTGATTTTTGGAAGTAAGCCGAGCGCTGCTGCAGGCGGAATTCCACAAAGAAGCTTGTTAAGAATCAAATCTGTCTCGTCATATTCTTGATCTGTTCCGAGCGTTTCCTGCAGAATCACTACTGCCCTCAATTGAGCTTGATCAGAAATAAATCTACCTGATTTCACCAAGCCTAAATTTTCAAAAAATCGAGGAAGAAAAGCTGCTGTCAAGACCAGACCGGCGTTGTTGATAACTATCAATTCGTCTAGGTCTGCTGCATTTGATTGCGCCAGATTATTCTCAAGAAATTCTAGCTTTTCAAGCTCAGTGTTGGCTGTGGATAACTCCTTCTTAGGTAATGATTCACTACTTAAGTTTTCCACAACGGTTTTCCAAAATGGACTAACCGAGGGTAGAAATTTTTCGACTTTTGAAAGATCAATATTCTTATTCCTAACCAAATTGAGAGATTCAGAGGCTGTTTTTCCGTCCTCTGAGGTAGATTTATTGCTACTGAATTGGACAATAAACCTGCTCATGAAATTCAGAAATTGCGCTGTTTCTATAGCTTTCTTTTTTTCCTGCGTTTTCAATGATGCAAATCCAGATTGGATAAATGAAGTGAGCCCAGTCTTTCTTCCAAAGAGAGAAAACAAGACAACGGCACTTAACCAAAATCGAATTTCAGCTTTCCTTAGGATTGATTCAGTAAGCAATAGTTCGAGGAAGTTTAAAATGAGTTTGAACTCCAGTTTGGTAGGTCCTGAGCCACTTTGAATTAGACTTTCCAGGTCATTGTCAGTAAGAAGAACAGACAGTCTTTTTGCCGTAGCCAAGGAAATAGGATTTTCCTTCAACCAGGATTTGAGTAAGGAATGATTTTCATTCAGTACTTGATTGAAAAGCGATTGAATGGATTTTTTTTCTTTGGATGAAGTCCACCAAGGAAGTCTCCCGTGAATAAGGTAAAAAGTGATTTTTTCCCAGTCCGAATGACTTTTAGATAATCCAGGTTTTTCTTTCTTGAAATTAGAAGTGGAGGTAGGATCAGCTAAAATTCCTTTTTCTAAGTAGATTTTCCTGAGCTGATCTTCTAGCACATCTCTCAGCCTATCCCGCATCATTTTTTCGGGCAGATCAGCAGGGAATCTTCCTAAGTCAAGTTCTAATTTTTCTATCCTGAGCGACCAACTCTTGGGGCTATATTCATCAAATACCTGCTCCATCAATGGAATTAAGACATTTTTATAGCGTTCCTGAAGCAAGTTTTGCCCAGATAAAGCAATTTCCTTATTCTGAAAGTTTGCTTCTATAAGTTGCCGATGGATCAAATGTGAAGCCATTATTTACCCAGGATTTTGCCAATTAACACACTCTTATTGTCAGCAGAGCTGGTGGATATTGATTTTTCCTTGAGAATATTAATCAATGTGTCTTTCTTCAGAAGAGAGAGGTCCTTTTCAGTCAAGGCGGAGTCAGTGATTGCAGCTCTGTAAGTTTCATCTAGGACGGTTTTATCAGAAGTTTCCAAATAGGACACTTTATTTGAGTCCAAGATTACCTTGATTTCATCGGCAGTTAATAGCTCGGAGGACACTCTACCCACAATCACCCGTCGAGCACCGCAATTACTATTTTGGTATTCCTCAATTCTTGTCGCATACAGTTTTGGACTTATACTAGCTGAGTCTATGCCTACACTTTCCAAAATCATTTTTTGAATTTCCGAAGAACTTGCAGTCGTTTCGCGAAGTTCTGTGGAGGTGAAGCCAGCAGCTGATCTTAGGCTTTCCAGCAGATTAGTGATCACTTCAGGAAGGTTTCCTGATGGACGAGTCAATTGTCTGTCTTTTGCTACGGCTCGAATGAAATCTTCTTGCCATGTGGAGATAATTGCGATGGAATAACATTCTCTGGCTGGTTTAGGACTTGGAACCAACGTTACGTTCGCTTCACTTTGGCTGCAGATTTCCACCTCTTGGTTTTCAAATCCTTCAAATTCAAATAGTAATGTTTGGCCAGGCGATTGGAATTGGACTTCGTATATTCCCTCACCATTAGTAAATGTGTTTAGATCTTCCCCAACCACCGTCACCCGTACTTTGGAAAGAACATTTCCATCCACTCCTGTCACAGTCCCTTTCACTCCTAGCGAAGTACATTCTGGAGTTACTATTGCTCCACAATTTTTCCCCTGATGATCCAAGATTGCTTGTTCTTGTTGTTGATAAGTCATCTGATCAGTTAGGAGGCCTAGGCAACTCAGTAGCTGCCTCCTTGATTGCTCATCTTCCAATACGTTGAACCTAATTTCGTCAATTGAGAAGCCTTTTGTATCTGTGAGACTTTTCAGAAGCAAGTCAACAGCACGAGAATCCGACTCGTTTGCTGCTTCAATTTTTCTTTCCTCCAGTGTCTGTCTTACTCGTTCAATTCCCCAGCAATTAAGCACTTCAATAGAATAACAACCTAGTGCGCCTTTGACTAAAATGCTGACTTTTCCCTGATCGGATTGATTTGTATTGGTATCCCGTAGGACATATTGGAAACTATCGACCCCGGTAAATCCTGGAGCCGAAGTGTATCTGAAACTATTTGAATTTGGGTCTTTTTCTACTTTTCCATTCTGAGCGGAGGATGATCCAGACGCTAAAACAACATAGCTTCTGCCCGAAACTAAGGCGTCGTTTAAGGTGATCTCCAGCTTGATTGGTTGTTCTGTATAGGCTACTGCATAATCTGGCCTGGCGAATGGAGGTAAAGAGAACCCTTGCTCTCCGCAGGCATCCAAGCATGGTGAGCACTCACAACAGTAATAAGGCAAGCTGAAATCTCCGATAATGCGCTCTTGCTTTGCATCATGGAGCAAAAAGAAAGTGCCTGCTTTCAATACACCAGCCTCATGGGTAAGCCCATTGTGTTTTTTGAGGTAGGTAGAAAATTGATTTGCTTTGACAAGCTGCTGAATCCGATTTTCATAGCTGGTATATATTCGCTGCAGCTTGGTGAAGAAAAACAAATCTAAAACCCTATAAAGAACTGGCGAAAGCCTCATCAATATGCCATTATAGAAATCCAATTCTTTGGTGTTTTCTGGATTTGCTTTTACCTGATTCAAAAGGCCTGATTCCAACAAAGCGAAATCAATTAAGTATTGAAGTAGTTTTTTATAGGTGTTTTGAAAGGTTGTCCAAACCAAATCTTTGAGACATTCTGGCAAAGCATTAACCATCCCAACAAGTAAATCCAAAACCTCCGAAGCTTTTATATAGAACTTGTTGGAGGTGAAATCCTCCTCTTCAGAGTCCTTGGCATATTCCGTCACGTAGTCAAAAATCTGTTTCAATTCCATGATCATCCCAAGCATAAAATACCGCTGGAAAGCATACTCTTCCTGAAGGTCTTTCCATCCACAATCTTCTATTAATTCTGCTTTACCAACTTCTCCTAAATGAAGGGTTTCCACATGTATTGGGAGATTGAATTGTAAAATGAGCTGATTCAAATAATTGAGTGTGCTATCTAATGGTTTTCCTAGGTGCCCTTCAATCCGCAGAAAAGGATAAGATTCTATGTCAAAGAATAGGGGAGTTTCAATAGGGTTTTTGGCCTCGATAGCCTCATCATCTGGCTGGTTATCATAAGATTGAACAGGTATTCGTGCTGGATTCACCAACTGAATATTCCCTGGATCTACCCAGCTGTTTTCCAGAGAAAACCAGGTTGATATAGCTCCTTTGGACTTGATGTCGTAATAATATGGAAGCGCACGATTTCCCAACAGCCCCAATTTTTCTTTGGAAGGAGTGATCTTGATTGGGAATTTTTCAGTGTCAGCTTTTTTAAATATATCTGTTTCAAGCTTTTCAAGCATTAAAATCACCCTTCTATGTCGCTGAATACAGGTTTCTGCAAGCAATTTCTGCTGATTGAATATGGGCGGCTGTACGAACCCATGACGATATTTTAGGAATTGGGCATGTGTTTCTGAGCTGGTTTTTGCCCGACCGAGCATGAGATGCAGCGGGAAAAGTGAGCTATCAGTCACACAATTGTACCAAAGCTCAACTGCGGAATCACGGAATTCTCTGTATGCTTTCAGAAGTTCCTTGGCGAAATCCCAGAGGTATTGAATGCCCTGAATTTCTGCTGGATTACCTTCTATTAAAGAAGAAATGGTAGAGATCTTGTTTTGTAAAGTAGCATTATCCAGCGGGTTGGAAAAGTTATAACCCTTACTTAGGATAGGTTCAAAAATGGTATATGAAAGTGAAATCGCTTCGAAAAATTCCTTGCTTAATGCTTGGGATATAGAGTTTTGATAGTGTTTTACAAAGGCTTCATATTCATTTGATTCAGGATTTTCCGGGTAAAAGAGCGGGGTATGGGGAAAAAATTCTGGAAGGTCTAGGGCATTTGAAAATGGTGCACGAACGTTGGAAGATTTAGTCAAAATTTTATCCAAATCCGCTCCGCTTACAACAAGCCTTCTCAGCGTAAGTAATCGATCCTGACCACGATCATCGCAAGCATTCCCGAGGCAGGATTTCAGGTCTTTGTCAAAGATTTCCAGAAAAACGAGAACATATTTGTCATTTAGAAAATTGGCGGGATTAGTCAGTTTTTTTACGCCGGAGTTGTCAGTAGGGACTTCTGTCAGTAATTCGAAAAGTGAAACCTCATGATCCACGTCCTTGAAAGGCTTGTAAACTACGCCCTCTGGTAAAGAATAAGGGCGATAATGTGTGGCATTGAAAGTGCCTCCTTGGATCAAAAAGCCTTCGGATGTAATTCCTAACCCCTTTGTAATCTGCAGACCTTGCGGATAGGGCTGAACCTGCATTCCGCAGACTACACCAATTCCGATGAGCTTTGATCGGGTGAGCCTGCCTTGCTGATCCAGGTAGGCGGAGAGCTGGTTGAGCTGAGTACTGGTCAGTACCTGGCTACCTTCAAAAATCGGATAAGTTGAAATGATCTGGCTCATAATCGTTGTGGTTAAAATTCTCCCAGTGATGAGGAGTTGAGAATGATGGAGTTTTCCAAATTGTCATCCTCGTCACAGTCGTGAAGAGTGCCTACAGGATAGACGTTTCGGATTTGCGCCAAGGCATCAATTAGCCCTGCGAGTGTCTCAGCAAGCTTTTTGGGCTCCTGAGTAGATTTTAGCGTTTCGAGTAGCCAAAGTTTCCAGGCCAATTCCAACGCTTTCATATGGCTAGGACTAATCCAACAAATGGTCAAAAACACATGCGCTGGAGTCTCCCTTTTTATCTTTTTCTCCAGAAATCTCCTGAAGTCTGTAGTTGTAAAGCGACCTGCCCAATAAGGTAAAATCACATGCGCCATGCAGGTATAAGGATCATCGAGTGTGCAGACACATTCATCTTCTGAGTGCGGATCTAGGAGTTTATCTTCCAGGATTTCATTGACAAATCCGCCAAGTCCATCAGGCAGCTTATATTTACCTTTTACTTTTGGTCTGAGTAAAATATGCTCGATCAGATGTGTCCCTTCATGTGAGAAAAATTCCCGAACGAAAAATTGCTGTACTTTTTGAATTGCTTTCGTTTCCGCTCCGCCTAGTATTCTAAAAGAGTCTCCAATCACAGTTTTTACCTCAAACTGTCTGCTGAGAATCACGAAACCTCCGGGCTGCTCTTCGGCATTTTCAGGATTTTCCACCAAGTCAGGCCTTGGCTTTTTCTTAGTTACCAATATGGTATCCCCATCTTCTTCCCGGATTTGATGGATGGTGTAGTAAATCAGATGCTCGGTTTCACCCTGCATAAATTGAACTTCAAAATCCTCGAAATCTTCAAAGAGTGCTGCTTGTAGCCCTGCTATTTTAATTTCATGTGCTTCTACATCTAACCCAATAATCTCAAAAGCACGCTCGAAATGAATCTGATCAGACTTTTGCGGCGTTGGATCGGCTTTGAGCTGAATAAATGGACCAATGGCTGTTGATTCAGTGATGTCCAATTCTATTGGTTCGAATCCAGCCTGAACTAGCCAAGCATCTCCCCAATCCTCATTCAAAATGGATGTGGCTAAAGGAGCATTGAAGTTAGATTCCACACTTTTAGCAAGCATACCCCCACGGATTGGATCAGTAACTGAGAATTTATAAGGTGAAGAATAGGGAGCAGGATCAGTTACATAGGCTGCTTCCATCACTCCAGCAGTACAAATCTGCCAAATCAACTCTTCCAGTCTTTCTTCAGCCAATTCTTGAAGCTCGGGGTCAGATGTCGCATCAGGAACTTCTACTTCCAAAGTTCCTTGAATCAATTTTGTCCCAGCCCCGAAAGGAGCGTCAAAAAGTTCGAATTCTAACGTGTATTTAGGAGGAGACGAACCCAAGCTTACCGTAATCTCAGCCTGCCAAAATGCGTCCAATGCAAGACTCAAATTTTTACGGTTTGCGAGGGGATTATTTAAGAATTCTTCTCGAAAAATCTCCCATACTTCTGTAAGAGCAAGATCTGCATCACCTCCTTCGGTATCGTCTCCAAAATCAACTTTTAAGCTTGATCCTACAGTTTTTCCATCCCAATGCAATTCAAATGAGAAGCCTGAATCTTCTGTGCTAATCTGGTAATTTTCTTTGTTTGCTCCGATCAAAAGTGTTATTTCCAATGCCAAAGCAGCTTCTTCTTTACTAGGGAAAACTGCTTCTAATTCGAATAGAACTACATCTGAAGAATCCTTCACCTGAACTTTCCAGTTGTCAGAAGCTTCCACGAATTCAAATGCAGGAGAGAATCGGAGCCAGGAAGCAGATTTTTCTCTAATTCCCATCAATCCTTGGATCCGATTTTCCAGTCCAGACAAGTTTTCCCGATGCCAAAAATGATCTCCGATTTTGTAGTCAAATCCTTTTCCTCGGTAAGAGGAGATTTTCGGATAGTTATTGAGAAAAGCCATTTTGTCCTCAATCAATCTAGCTTGGCCTTGGGCAGGATTCAGTCTTAAAGCGAGCAAGCCGTAATCTGTAAATTGCTCGGCAAAACGTGCTAACAGATGATCTAGGAAGCGGTTCCTTCTGATTTGAAAGTCTTCGACTGACTCTGTAATTTCTTTGACAGTAGGCTCAAGAGCCACTAAATCCTTCCAAAGTTCTGCTCCATCAGGAGTTAGCTTTTCTAAGCTCTGGGAAAAATAAGTCGCATCAATGATTGGGTTTCCAAATTCATCAGTGCTATTATCTATGGAAAATAGGTGTCTAGTATTGGCAAGTTGACTCAAGTAATTCACCAGCATCTGCTCAAAAACCATCAAATAGGCCTTCAATTGCTGCACCTGAGGCAGATTCGGCCTCCCTTGGGATTTTGGAAGCATACCGGCTTCTGTGATACCGTAAACCAACGGAAAGTCATTTTGGATGGAATCGTAATTTCCCGGATCTCTGAAATTTCCCGTTGGCAAATCGAAATCCATTTTAGGATAATAGATCTTTTGCTTGCGTTCCCCAGCTTTATATTCTTGCAGCAAATCCTCGACCTTCTCCCGATTTGCCCGGAAAGGCAATTCTTCCTTGTAGTAAGTGATTTTAGACAGCTCGGTATTTAGTCTTGGGACGTAATACTCATCCACTGCTAATTCAAGACACCATCTTACACTTTTAGATGGAATAGATCCGCTGGCATTATCCTGTGGTTTGTTCGCTATTTGGATACTTTTAACTGCCTTCACACCTGGAATGTCCATAATTATATGGATCAGATCCGTTACATGAATGCTGGATCTTCGGTCGGCTTTAGCTAGTTCTCCTTCATCTATAAAGCCATGTTTTAGGAGTGGTCCTTCGAAAAGTTTTTCTGTTGGGATGCATTGAGATTCCTCCCAATTTCCTAGAAATACTTGATCGTCATCCATCAAAACCGGTGAGGGGAAATTTGGACTAAGTAGGATTTCGCAGAGTTTACTGTTTTTTGGATCTGTTCTCACCTCAAGCGCCTCATAGATACCTACGTTTCCACCTGAGCCGATTATACTTAAGCTGGACTTTGGTTTTGGATAGTCAGAGGTTGGTATTTCGATCCAGATTTTTGCTGGATTTTGCTGGATCTTGGCTATCGGCAATGCTTCATTTTTGCAGCGATTGAGTATCTCTTCCAAATTGAAAAAGTTGACCTGAGGAGAAAGAAATGCGCTTATTGTTTGAAAAATCAGTGCTTCAGTTTCATTAATAGGAGCGTTTGGAGACAGTTCTATGTCTGCGCAAACCAAGATTTCCTCCACTCTCAATGCATGAAAATCCACAAAATCCTCACATAGGTTTCTATGCGCATTCAAACTCGCTTTTGCCTTCCCGAGAATTTGTCTGATTTTGGCTACTTTTTTCAGGTAAAATGCCAAGATACCCTCAGGACTAGAGTAGGTGAACGTATTTACCTGATTGCTCAAAGTTCCAAGTCCCTCAAGAGGATCAAGGCCCTCAGCCACTAATTTGTTACCTTTTAATTCAATGAGATTGCTTGGGCTGAGGTCGAATTCAAGCGTAATCCCATCCGGTACATTTTGGAATTGAATGGAGATTGCACGTACATTTTTGCGGATGCTAACCGAATCTGCCCAATCGACATTGGTATCATCCCATCTTGGGAATTCAATCTGAATATCGATGACCACACCTTCCAAATCTGGGTGTTCCTCGACTTCGATTTCCATGCTAATTTTATTCTCGTTGAGGTCTCCAAGATTCTCGCAAGAGTCAAACTCCAACAATACATCGTACAAAATCCCAAGTTGAAGAGCTTCTTCGGTTGTTGGAAAAGGGTTGTACGCTAAGGTTTTTTCTTTTCTGTCAGGATAAATAGCAATTTCATTGCTTTCGCGAATAATTACCCAGGCATTTTTGATTCCAGCACGAGGGCATTCTAAATCCTCTTCATCGACGATTTCCACATCCATCAAAAATTTCCGATAATCATTTATCGTGACAGGTGTAGAGGGAAGGATCTCGGAAGCTGAGAAAAATTGGTTTTTCAAGCTTCCAGATTCATCCGCTAGGAGATCCTGTATGGGAAAATTGCTTCGGTATCCCAAATCTGTAATTGCATAACAAAGTACTTCCAGAATGGTGATGCCAGGGTCATGACTATTGTAGTCAGTCCATATTTTTCCTCCCACGCGTTGGATATAGCTGATTGCTTCAGTGCGCAGCAGCTCATAATCCATGCTTTTGATGGTAGGTTTCGCTTTCGATATGGTTATTGACTGTTCCATTTTTTCAAGTATCAAAATGCCTCATCCAAGTCCTCGTCTTCTACAGATGCGATGCTCGCAGCTGGTTTTATTTCATTGTCCTCACAGAGGCAATCCTCAGTTTCCAACACTTCAATAAGATGATCTCCATAGGAATTCAATGTGCCGATTGACCCAAGGACCGAAACTCCGCGACTGCCTTTGGCAGCCTCTACTCTGGTTCTTGAAAGGAGTTCTCCAGAAACTGGATTTTTGACTAGATGGTAAAGTTCAAAGCAGGTCAAGTAGTCCACATATTCCAGTTTTTCCACAAAGTGAAGTACCACTGAGCTGTGTAAGGATTCGGTGAAAGTCCAATCGAAATCCGTTTCAAATGCCCAAGGAGAAAGGAAAGCCTTGAGATCATCTTCCAGTTTTCTGGCAAAAAAGTTCTTGTCCGCCCAGGAGTGAAATTTCACTTTTGTTCTGACCTGAATCTCCTCAAATACTGGATTTACCACATGTAGGAAAACTCCCGGAGGATATATTCTAGTGATAAAATTTCGGATTGTAGACAGCTGGGCTACACTTGCTTTTGGACGAAGCGGGTCGATGGCATTTTTGTTTTGCACATTTGAGATAATTACCAAAGTCACATTTCGAGGAGCCAAGGCACGGTATTTTGTGAGATCTCCATCGTAGCTAGTATGGTTAAGGCATTTCACCTGATACACTTCAGGGAATTCCTCCAAAACTAAATGCTCGTAATCCCAAGATGTGATCGCACGTTGCTTATGGCGAATCCGCTCAGCAATTCGCTGGTAAAAATCATTGGAGGATTCAGCAGTTTTGCCCCCGAACGATGAAAAAGGCTGCTGGATTTTACTAATCGCACTTTCACCAATTTTAAGTTTGCTGATAGTTTCTGCTGGAATTGCTTTCCCCACTCGCAAAGGATCGTTCTCGTAGGATTCAAACTTTGTCTTGACGGCTTGTGCTAGAACGGCAATAAAATCAGGGATAGCATCCGAATCAGAATTGACTGAAGCTTTCAGCCAAGTAAGCTGATCTGTCAGAATCGTATGCGTATTATCTGCCTCTCGGGGCATAGCAAAGGATACCAATCCACTTTGAATCAGTCCATTTGTTTCATCAATTAGGACGGAATATTTATCAAATTCTTTCCATTGATTTCCTGCCAAATAGCTCCAATTGACTTGAGGAACAGGTTTCTCAGGATTGGCAGAGCCATCCAGAATCTGAATTAAGAGCTGAATATTTTGTGATTTTTGATGAGAAGAAAGTCCAATTAGCAATTCTCCTTCATCAGAATAGTTAGGCAGCAATGGTGAACTCTCATTCTGTCCTGAAACTTTTGCCTCTCCAAATGCTCCAAGGTGAAAAAAACCATCCCATTTACTTTGCTTCAAATTCAGTTCTTCCTCAGAAGTGTAATCTAGACTAACCGTTTGAAGTTCTGGAGTATATGGCTCTTTAGGAAGCGCTATATCAGTAATTGTTGGTGAAGCTTGTGAAAGTGCAGCCTTGGCAAAAAGTAGAGGGTATTCCTTGTGTCCAAAATCTGGGCTGTTCAGTTTTAATCGAAGAAAACCACGGTTGGAAGCTGGGGACCATTGGGTAAGGTGCTCTAAATCGGGATCTTTTGTGATTGAATTCCAAGCTGCACCGCTGAGATTTATTGTTTTGTCAGTGCTTAGTGGAAGACTATTATTTCCTTGAAATAGTGATTTTGATGCGTTGATGGGTTTCCAGGTTTTCTGATCCAAGAAATCCACAGCTGCTGTAAAGCTCTGGTTATTTCGAGTTTCATAACCTGCATATTGGTCTGCAAATCCCGTGGTAGCTTCCGGTAGTCCATGCCATTTGAATTTCAACTCAACCGTTTTCGGGGATTTACCAAAAACCTCCTTACTTCCGATATAAAAATTCGATCCTTTGACTGGTCTGAATCCAAAGGGCTGAATGTTTTTGCCAATCGGTAAAATGGTCTGGTCGTTCTGCAGGATCAGGTTTTCTACGCCAGCTACATCGATTTTGATAGTGGCTGATTTTACCTCACAATCTTTCAGAATCTCATAGCCATAGCTTTGGATGGTATTCGCCAAATTCACTTTCATAATTGGTAAATTGGTTTGAATTCGTTGCAGCAGGACTTCTTCGTCATAATTTACCACTGCTGGATCCTCCGGCAGCAGCATACAATTCAAAATGAGATCGATTCCGTAAGGACCAGAAATGAGCTTGTGTTTGGTGTTCCGAAAGGAGTAGCGGAGGTCATTGAGTTTGTCTGAGCCAACTCCGCGGACTGCTTCTACTTGATTCAAAGTCGAAAATCTCTTGGTAGAAAATGAATCTCTTCGACTTAGAATATTTTTAGCAGTGATCTCTCCTATGTCATAGCCCTTGAACGGACGGTGCTGGCCAAATTCAGGATCATCTATTACTGGCCCGAATTGAGGTTCCAGCCCAGCGATGTCTTGCCAAGAAGTAGCATTATTTAGAAATGCCAACACTTCTGCATCCACATTATCTGCAGCGTTTTCCCAACCTATAGTTGCGCGAATCCACTCTTCTTCTCCGCTAAACCAGATTTCGAAAGTTTTATCCAACGCGAGCGTTCGCAATCTTTCTAATAACCCCTCGGTTGGTTCAAATCGAATTCTTAAGGAAACTTTGCGGGTTCCTTCTCCCATCAGCAGAATGGGAGAAGCAAATGCAAAGCCTATGGTGGCTAGCTCTCGATCCTGATTTGGGAATTGTGTAGAGGGTTTTCCAAAGGTCTTCCATTGTTTCTCATCAGACAGAATTTCTGCACCCGATCCATCTGCGGAATTGGCAATTGAGGATTTGTAAAGCCTTCCATTTTCATCTTTAAAAAGACTCATCAATGAACTGACCTCTGCCTTGTTGATAACGTTTGGATCTGTTGTTTGGAAAAGAATTTCTTTCCCTAAGTCATCTTTTCCAGCTTTGAAGGCCGTGTCTTTGGCAAGAAAATGTTCTTGAATATGCTTTGCAAGCTTAATAATCAAATAAACCTGATCAGACTCTGCCGGCTTTTCTCTCAACCGAAGTACGTCACGATAATAAAAATCTAAATGCCTCTGGGTGATAGTATTTATATCCTGCTGCGCAAAATTGAAAAGCTTTAAGAAGGCGAGGAAAAGAGCAAAATGAGGGTTGGTTAATTGGTTTTCCTGTATTTTCTGATCGAAAAATCCTGACCAATCTCCTACAGTCCAAGGATCTTCATTTTTGATGAATTTTAATTCTCCTGCAATTTTTACTGCAAATGCCTGCAAATCTTCCATTTTCCGCTCATCCACACGGACATAGTCAGGCAAAAGACCTTCTATAAGTCTTTGCGCGCGGCTAGTTCCGTTGCCGGGAAGGGTCAGATCGTTGCAGTCTTTACTCATAATTCAATGTCTGTTGCTTCGGTGAATAGATAAGGATACACCAAGTTTCTTCGGTTGTTTGTGGCAATGATGGTATAGGTGACCAAGACCTCGATTCTTCCTTCATTATAATCTGGCCTTAGGTCTATGTCTTCAGTTTTCACTCTTGGCTCATGGAACAGAATCGCCTTTTTGATGCGATTAGCAATCATATTTGCAGTGGTCACATTCAATGCTTCGAATAGTAAATCCTCCATGTTTGCACCGTAATCAGGGCGCATCACACGCTCTCCCAGTGTAGTATTTAGAAGAATGATCAGGCTTTGCTGGATATCCACCTCATCTTCTGCCATCTGCACTTGCTGGCTTTCAGAGCTGAAAGTCACTGGAAATGCCCAGCCTCTACCTAGAAATGATTTGTTATTTTCCATGTTATCCAATGATTACAGTTGGTTCTCCCACAGCAGCTGAAGCACCGCATACGCATGCATCCCCAACTCTCACTGCGGGTTTTCCTCCAATTAAGACAGTTGCACTTCCAGCTATGAAGGGGCTGACTGTTGGCTGATGGGAATTTGGAGGCAATGAGCAGGCATGGTTGTCAGCCAAAACTGCCGCAGGCATACCTCCGATCAATACCGTAGGTTCTCCTGGGCCAATGATGGTTCCCCCATGTGTAGTTGTATCTCCGAATCGTGCTGCTGCAGGCATAGTTTAGTTGATTTGTACTAGTGAACCTGAAATAACTGTTTGTCCTCCAGAGGAAACTTCTGCTCCTGCTGATCCTTCAGCTTTGAGTTGGGCACTGGCTTTTACCTCCACACCGGTCCCTTCAATGGAAACATCGCCGCTTGCTTTTAGAATCAGATCCTTAGCACTCTCGATAGTAATTCCATCGCT
Source organism: Algoriphagus winogradskyi (assembly GCF_900182815.1). Lineage (GTDB taxonomy): Bacteria > Bacteroidota > Bacteroidia > Cytophagales > Cyclobacteriaceae > Algoriphagus > Algoriphagus winogradskyi. The sequence continues at coordinate 102,590 of NZ_FXUA01000005.1, forward strand.
ATTCATACTGATCTTATTTCCATTTTCATCTTCCAAAAGGATAGCTCCCTCGTCATCTGTGAGGAGGATTTTATTTCCATTTGGAGTCTCAATAGAAATTGTCTTTTTGTCATCATCGAAAAGCAACTTGAGTTTGTCTCTAGTTACAATCCCTTTTTCGTGATTATCATCTTTCTCTTCAAAGGGAGAAGGTTTGGTACTACTGTGAAGCATGCCCAAAATCACTGGATCTCGAGGGTCCTCATTGATAAAAGAGACTATGACTTCATCTTCAATTTCTGGTCTGAAATATATTCCCCGTTCATTTCCAGCATCGGGTGACGCAAATCTTGCCCAGATTCCTTCTTCATCTTTGCTTATCAGCGGTAGCCTTATTTTAATTCGGTTTTCTCCATCAGGATCGCCTTCTAATGCAGTTACAATGCCGATATGTAAGCCTTTGATTGCTGGAACCAGTCCTGCTGCAGGCACATCGATGATGTCATCGTATTGCTGAGAAACCCATTTTGGATCCAAGCCCAAACCTAGGTGGGTAAACCATTTTTGATTGGGAGAGATCTCGTGGTAGACGGCAGACACGAAGGCCTTGCCATTAAATCGTGATCCGAAGCCCTTCAGCTCTACCATGTCTCCGGGTTTTACCGTGTTATCACCAAGAATTTTTACCCTGCCTTGAATTTTCGAAAGTCGGCTTCGCATCAAACCAGCATCGGTCCAAGCCTGAAGTTCTTCGTCTGCTAATAGACCACCATGCTGCATCTGGAAGGATTCCAGACCAATAACTGCTGCTAGATCATCTCCACTGATATCTCCTTGAAAGTCCATGGATGGATTAGCGCCTTCTTTTTCGGCTACTTCTTGCTTGATGAAATCCCAGCTAAATCCCTTAGTGGCGGTATATTGCTGCCTTGCATCCATCTCGGCCTCAAACTCTACGACATTATCTCCATATTGAAGTTCGATGATAGGATCAGCACTGGTTTGTGGCTTTTGGATAGTTACTTTTCCAGCTTCTGTTGTAGCGATTTTTCCATTTGCGTCAGCTCTGCTCAGGATGAAGTCCCAGTCAGTAGCGTGGTATTGAACAATCTCTGCGTGAGATAAACTAGTGCTTTCTACCTCAGCTTCCAGACCGGAATATTTGCCAATCAACTCTTCCATCACATCGCTGTCGCTACTTTCAAAAAAGTACTTGTTTTTTCTCCCGACAGTCATTTTGATCACAGGATCACGAAGCTCTAGAATTAGTCTTGATGCCTTGTCGGTATAGATTTCCAGTCCATGCTTGATAATTATTCCTTCGAAAATAGTCTCCTCCCTATTATCATATCCCGCATCAATTTTCAGTTTTACACCTGGCTTGAATAAGTCGCCTTCACTCCATTGGAACTCACCTGTGGCTATATCTCCATCAAAAAGCACCAGCTTCGCCATTGGAATCTTATTCACAGCTTTGCGAATCGCAATCATTGCCACTCCTACAGAAGGCGGGAGTTCTTGACCTTCAGAATATACTTTGAAAGTGGCGTGATCTAGGTTGCTTTGTGTAGCTATCGGGACTAAAGGCATATCAGTTTTTTGCTATTGGGGGAAAAATGAGTTTCTGACCTGGGACGAGTTTTCTGAAATTTCCCAATTGGTTTGCTCGGGCTACTTCCATGTAATATTCCTGTGTTCCATAGATTCTTTGACACATTAAAAGCAAGGTGTCTCCAGCTTTTACAATGCGCTCATGAGTCAGGTCTGGTGAAGTCCGGGCTGTAGTTGCGGCTTGTTCCTGTCGGGAAAGGGATTGGTCAAAATTGGCCGTGACAGTTGCTCTAATGGGCAGGCCTGAGCTGTTGAAAAGTTTGTAATTAATTGTGGCTGAGGCCAAAACTCCTCTGAATTGATAGGCTCCCCAGTTGATCTGCAGGTAATTTGGCTTATGCGTGTCAGACTGAATGTTTTGTGTGATATCAAGAAACTTCCGAATTGCACGATCTACGTGTTTGTCCTGATTTATTAGTTCTATCGCAGAGATTTTATTGCCAGAGATACTTTCCAGATTTGGCTTGTCCTCTCCGAGGTAAGAGAAATTTGTATCACCTGATTTGTCTTCACTTGGCGGGGAAGCAGCACTGGCATCGAAAAGAAACTCAAAAGATACCGAGTCAGATTCCAATGTCCTGAATTGATATTGTTTTCCATCGGAAGGCCCTTCTTCTGGAATCCATTTAGACTTGAATTCCTGGCTGAATGTTGTAGGATTATACATCACCACATAAGTCGCAGTGGACTCATTGTAGTTTTCGTCTTTGAAAGCTGTGATTTTCAGCTTTTCTAACCCTCCTTTTTGAGAAAAAATATCTAAAAGTGACATTTAGCTAAGTTTTAGCGTTCGTTTTTTTCTTTAATTATTCGGCTCAGTTCTCTAATTCCGTCCATTACTGCACCTGTATCCGGAAGTTTATTTCCGCTACCTGTAGGCTTGCTTTCTGCTGCATCCACCGTAGTACGGATGATGAGTTCTTTGATTTCTATGGGCATCTTCTTATGGCAAAAGGTCGTCTGGACTAATCCTCCTATAGTATTGATAGGCGAATTCTATGTTTTCGATCATGATTGAACTTTCCATCGCATTGAGTCCTTCCACCGACCATTTCACTGGCCAGGCATTGACAAAATTCCAAGCCTGAAGAGGAACCTTCTCTGGACTTAAAAGAATGACCGTGATATCCTGCGTTTCAAACTGAAAGCCTTCCACGCTGTCTTTGAACCATTTTGCGATTTGAGAACTGATTGCCATCCCTCTTTTTAAAACTAGATTTGGATAAGAAATCGGGTTAGGCATTCTATGCTTGAATCGGTTTTCTCCACCTTCGGCATATTCCTCAACTCCTATCTCCACGCTCAAGCCAGATACCTCTTGGAACCCTATATCAGGTAAGGCCGGGTATTTTAGTAAAAGCCCTTCAAACCTTACTAGAAAGTGAAACCCGGTTGGTGGATGAAATAGCGCCATTGTTTACGGGGTTTCGATTGCCAATCCCTCGTGGCAAAGCTCGATCGTTTCAATCGCCACTTCATTTCCTGTTGAATTCAAGGAAGGTCCTTCCACTTTGCACGGCCAAGCTTCTTTTACCTTCCAGACCATCACTGGTTCATGCTCTTCGTTGAGCAAGCTGATGGTGAGGTCTCTACGCTCAATGTTGTTCATTTTTACCGTGTTGAGCCATTGGAAAAATTCGTTGTCAGCTCTGAACACCCCTCTTTTTAATGTAATATTTGAATATTGAGGAATGCCAGGCATTTTGCTCACATGGTATTCAAGTGAGCTGCCTTCACGATAGTCTATGCTTTGTAGCTCCACAGTAAGGCCTGATACTTCTGTGAAACCTATGCGGGATCCGCCCCATTCTACCTGGAAATGAAACACGGAAACTGGATATGCTACTGCCATAATATTTTGATTTTAAGTTTGCTTTCAATGAAATGTTAGGTTAGGATTCCTGAAGCTTATGAGAGAATTTCAGGATAATAAATTCGGCAGGTCTTACTGCTGCCATTCCGATTTCGATAATGAGTCGCCCTTCGAGAATATCCTGAGCAGACATCGTCTGACCCAGTCCCACTCTTACAAAAAATGCCTCTTCGGGTTTGGCTCCTGCCAATGCTCCATCCCGCCAAAGTTTAGAAAGGAAGTTTTCGATCATGGTTTTGCTGCGCAGCCAAGTATTGGCGTCATTTGGCTCAAAGACCACGAATTCAGTCGCTTTTTTCACTGATTCTTCCACAAAAATGTAGAGTCTTCGCACGGGTACATACCTCCATTCGTTATCGTTTCCAGCCAATGTTCTTGCGCCCCAAACTAGCGTTCCTTTACCAGTGAAAGTACGGATGGCATTGATGGATTTTCCTGAAGTAGCATCTACATTAAGTGCTGCTTGCTGATCATGGGAAACTTTGCGCGATGGACCGATTACTGTTCTTACATCCACATTTGCCGGAGCTTTCCATACACCACGCTGACGATCTACTCTTGCATAGATGCCCGCAACTGCTCCTGATGGAGGTAAAGTGATGTATTGTTTTTTGATCTCTGCTAGAATTCCCCTATAAATACTTGGTTCGCTAGTTTCAAGAGCTTCTAAGCTTAGCGTATCAGAAGCTCCTGCTTCTGTAAGAGTTCCTCCAGAAGGATAATTGCTGGTATGCGTGATCGTTTGATCTGCTAGAGAGTAAGCGTAATTCAAAGAAGTACTCAAGTTTGGATAGTATGCCGCTCCATACTTTAGATTGCTCATTCCTATTCCATTATTTCTGAAATTCTGTGCATCAGCAAAGGGGTCAGCAGTAACTATTTTGACATCTATTATTACAAACCTGTCCTTCAAAGAGTCGCATTGGGCAAGTGCAGCATCGTAAATATCTTTATAATCAGACCCAGTAAGATCTGTGGGAATTTGATCAGGAAAGACGAGCAAGGTTGGTTCGTCGATCGCTTTGATAGCTTCAAGACCTCCCAGAATACTCGCGGGAGTAGCAGAATCCCCTTTGATAGGTACATTGTCATAATCATTGACTGACACGATGTAACATGGCCCACCACCGTTGGAAAAATAGAGCTGCATGCTGTAATAGAGCTTGTAAGGGCTTGGTGTGGCAGGAGGGGTAGCAGTGATTTTCCTGGTTGCTAATTTCTCTCCTGAACCTTTAGCAGCGTCGTAGCTGTCCACCACCGAAATCGTAAAAGTTTCTGGATTTCCTTTACCAAAAATCCCTTCGAATTCAAGCATGTTGGTGATTCGTGTTGGGACTCCCCGAACGTCCTCACCGTTTTTTTCAGCTCGATCTGTATGACCTATAAATGCGGGGACTGCTGTTTCCACAGAAGCTACCGATGCTGGTAAAGTGGCGATTTCTTCGATATATACGCCTGGCGTTGATTGTATTGACATGGCTAAATTTTTTTAAATGAAATGGATTAAGATTCCTGAAGTTTATGAGAGAATTTCAGGATGATAAATTCTGCCGGTCTCACTGCCGCCATACCGATTTCTACTATAAGCCTTCCCTCCAAAATATCTAAGGGAGTCATAGTTTGCCCTAAACCTACCCGCACAAAAAATGCCTCCTCAGCCTTGGCACCAGCCAAAGCTCCATCTCGCCAAAGATTGCTCAGAAAGTTTTCGATCATGGTTTTTACCCGGAGCCATGTATTGGCATCGTTTGGTTCAAATACCACAAATTCTGTTGCCTTTTTGACCGACTCTTCTACAAAAATGTAAAGTCTGCGGACAGGGATGTAGCGCCACTCATTGTCATTTCCTGCGAGTGTTCTAGCTCCCCAAACCAAGTTTCCTTTTCCTTGGAAAAAGCGTATCGCGTTAATAGATTTTCCTGAAGTGGGATCTACGTTGAGTAAACCCTGATCCTCCGCACTGATAGAGACTACTGGTTTGATTACTCCTCTCACATCCACATTTGCCGGCGCTTTCCAAACACCACGCTGCCGATCAACTCGAGCACAGATACCTGCCATCGATGCAGATGGATAGAGTTCCATTTTTTTGGATTGAAGCTTTGCTACTATAGTATTATAAAGAGTCTTATCAGGTGCTTGCCAAGAGAAAGTGCCTGAACCTGAAATGACAGCCCCTCCATCGCCATTGTCATCATAGGTCAGGGCGATAGGTGCCCCAGCAATTCCTGGTGTGGTTGCCACGAGCGTGAGTGTGGAAGTAGAAGGGGTTCGGGAAGCAGTAAAAAGTGGGTCTGCAGTTGCATTGATTGCATTTAGCAAGGCATCCGCGGTATTGATATCAGTGGCGCCTGGAGTAAAAGTGATACCAGCTGTATATGCTGTGCTTCCGATAGTAATAATATCACCATCGATATTTGCAGTATTATTTATGCGTATTGTTGCAGTTGCAAAAGCATCACCGTTACCAACAGTAGTAAGCATTTTATTGTGAAATGGTCCTAAACCTGCTCCGCCTCTATTATCAGTAATGGTCAATTTGGATTCGGAATAATATTTATAAAGTGAGGTTTTAAGCGATGGATAATAAGCTGCTGCATATTTCAAATCGCTGCTTCCTACTTCATCTCGGAAAGAGTCTCCATCTTCTTGAACACTTTGTCCATTGTAGTTTAGTGCATCCATCAAGGCAAACCTGTCTTGGAGTTTGGAACATTGCGCTATTAATGTGTCATGGATAGTTTTTCGATCTGTTGGGCTCAGAATCACAGCCTCTGGTATCACCAAAAGTGTTGGCTCGTCTTCTTCTTCCAGCGCATTAATCCCTGCTATCAATTCGCCTGGGTCGATAGATGCTGGAGCTGGATTAGGTCCGGCTACGAATCCGCCAACAGGAACAATGTAACATGGGCCACCACCATTGTTGAAATACATGAAGACCTGATAAGTCATGCGGTAAGGCGAAAAATTTGTTGGATCCGTGATTTCTACCACTGTTGATCCGTCCGATGCTTCAGTCAAGACCACTCCATAGTCTTCAGGATAGGATTCACCGAAAATCTCCTTGTATTCCAAATAGGAACTGACTCGAACTGGCTGATTTGCCGGTAAAGTCTCACCGTTTTTTTCGCGAGTAGCGGTATAGCCTACAAATGCTGGGATCGCTGTCGCGACTGGAGCAATAGAGGCGGGAAGGGTTGATATTTCCTGAACATAAACCCCGGGGGTTTTAAAGTCTGCCATATTCGGATTGTTTGCTAGATGAATACATATATTTCTGAGTTTGCCTCTCCACCACTTTGCTTAGTCGGAGCGGATCGGGATGGATTTGGGAGGTTTGGGATTAGAATCTGATTTCCGGGAGTTCTTCTAAGCTGAAAATTGAGTTTTGGAATCTCGAAGTATGGAATCTTACTCTGCGAGCGGAAAACCACTGTTTCCAGATTATTTATTTTAATGTCAGCGTTTGGACTAGCTCCAATCTGGTCAAATGCGTAGGAGCCATAGGGAACGCTGCCTACATTTCCTTGATCCTGAATTTGCAGCTGCGTAGCAACTAGATCTATTTTATTGTTGCCATTCACTACGAAATAAGTCCAGCGACTTTCTTTTCTTGAAAAGGAAACTTGATAGTATTCCATAGCTCCATAGAGATGATTAGGAGCAGCTTGGTATCGTAATTCAATCAAGCCAAATGGCTGAGCCGAGGCGGATTCACCAAGCCAATACTTCTTGGACCACAAGTCATCCGTATCTCCGGAATTTCTAAGTGTGAATGTGTAAACACCTTCTTTTTTTCCTTTGAGATCAAAAAGAATTCTAAAAAGGCCATTTTCATCAGGATTGATTTCATATCCATCAGGCAATGGATTTCCAACAGCATCTTTACCGGCTGATACTACTTCTCCTGCAGCATTTCTGACCTTGATCCGAACTGAAGCTGGTATCGGATCTAGTGTGAGCTGCATGGAGAAAGCTTTTGGCCTAAGCCCATCTAATAATTGATAAGACAATTCCTCTGGATTTTCACTCGCCGTTGAGGCGTTTGCCGGAGTATTTTGAAAAAAAGGAATTTTGCCGGCTTGAAATTCTTCAGAACCATTATTTAGGTCAGTTACCTGAAGAAATGCGCCTGCATTCTCTGGTTTAAAAAAGAAGAAAAATGACTGGGGTAAAGCTAATGGCGTAAGAGGAGTAGTTTCATCATCTTCTGCACGATAAAGTAATACAATACCTCCAGGTGTTTTTCTGAATAGGATTTTGCCGTTTTTCATCAAATGCGCGGTTTCAGCTGAAGGCATAAGAATCAGGTCTTTGGCCAAGCCGTCGCGGTAAAAGTCATGGCGAAGCGCTACTTCGCCGAGGCGGGTGTAGATTATGCTCATGATTTATGAAGAGTATCGAGATGTATTTTTTCAATCGGATCTCCGCTTTCCTGAATAGCGTTTTCCTGAATTTTCAGGGTCTTAACCTTATATAAAACAGAGGGTAGGTATTTTGCGCCCACCACTGTCCAGAAGTTATAGAGCTGCTCGAAAGAATAACTGTATAGCTCAACGACAATTTTTGAAAGTTCAGGATCGAAGTTTGCCAAGCCAGGACTGTTTTCTTTCGTGAATACATTTTTGGATTGGAAGAAAGCAATGGCGTATCCCAATTGCTTGAGTCCTTCCACATAGTCATCTGAGGAATCATTTAACTTTTTGTTCTGGAAGTTTGCAGTGATCAACACATATAGATTCAGTTGTATCTCTGGATTTCTCTTTTCAGTCTTTCCGACAGCATTGATATAGGTGCTACGCTGTTCCTTGATCGTGCGCTCTTCTTCTATATTTATAAGTGAAAGGCCAAGGCTTTGATCGGGTATGGCGAGCCCAGATTCATTGGTGACACTGGAGAGATAAATTCTATTCCCCATCGTATCACCTACCTTTAGCTTGATAAAGGCATTGAGTTCTGCGGTTAAAAATTCCAAAGTGGAGTGGATCATGTCTGTATAAAAAATGTTTAAAAAACCAGTTAAAAACCTTTGTCAAGGTATTGAACTTAGCTTGCAAAAGACAGGAAATAATATGGCGGAATTATGCAATAATTAAGAATTAAAAAATTACAATTCGCTGAAAATCATTTGAATAGTTAAAATATGTGTTTAACTATTGACATTTATCATTCTCAATAATTCAGAAAGTGATGACGCTTTCAGGAGAATAATTCGTTTGGGAGCTGTAGTGATTAGAAAATTTGGTTTTTCGTTTTTGCAGTGATCCAACCATCATATCTAATTAGCTCAGAAGAGCTGGGTCTCCACTCTAAGCCTTCATTTTCATTTTGAAGTTTAAAGAGAACTGGATCATAGACGTAATCCTGCAAGCCCGCATTAAAAAGTGATTTTTGCATTTTTGAAAAAATTTGGAACGAGAGGTGAATTCGTTTTAAGGTCTTGCATTTATACCTTGAAATTAATTTTCTGAAGTTTTCAATTTTATATTCTAGCCAGTCTTCATCATTTTGTTCAAAAAGGATCATAATCTCCAACATTTTTGAGCCTAAATAGTATTCAGAATTACTCTTCAGATATTTTTGGCATGAATGAATCTCCTTCAATGCAGTTTTAAAATTGCCTTGTTTGAAATAAATGTAGGCTTCTAGATAACTCCATATTTTATCTTGTGAGGAATCCAATTTCATCAGATTTTTTCGAAGAATTTGATGTGCTTCCTCGATTCTATTTAAATGGAATAAGGCATACCAATGATTTAGTGAAAACCGAAGTTTATTTTCAATGGAGAATTTAATTGGGTTTACCGAGTATATGCACTCCTCCAATACTTCGGCATATTCCCGCTTTGCAAGAAGTATAGAGGTCTTGGTTAATACTAATTCATCTTTTGTTCGAGACTCTGTATTCTGATTTAAATCCAATTCTGCTTCATTGACCTGAGTCAAGGCTTTTTCATAATCTTTATGCTGTATGGCTCGGTTAATATCGTCCAATATAACCCAGGATTTGCGGCTATAGTTAAGTTGACGAATCATCGTCTTTAAATGCTCGTTTTTTGACTCCTTTTGATCTGTAGGTTTTTTATAGTTTTCCTTGATTAATAACTGTAAGTGACTTTTAATAGCAATCTCGAGTTCTGGCAAGTCATTGTTGTTCAAAACCTCGCAAATTCCAAAGCGGGAAGCTGTACTGTAAATTGTTAGGACTAAATCATGAAAGCCATTTTTAATGGCCATTTTCAGGCCACGTTCTAGTAATTTAGAACCCTCATTTCGTATGCCTCTAGCAAGAATTAGCTCGCTTTTCAAAAGTAATTCGGAACATTCAATGTGAAGCTGATTTTCCCGCTTGATACAGCTTGGCTTAAGTATTAATAATAGTTCTTCAAACTCATCTTTCACTCTTTTTTTGAGTTGAAAATATGCTGAACCTTCTGGCTTTTTATAGATTTTCTGAGAGTACTCTGTATCGCTAAGCCCAGGTTGGTTTACAAAGAGTTTCATGAGCATCAGTTTCTTTGAACCAGGAGGGTTTTTGATTTTAGCAAATTCTAGCAACTGCGTTTTTTCTGGCAATGAACATGCTTCCAACAATTGGTTGATAGATTCCATAAAAAAGTATTAAAGGCGTAAAAAAGGGTTGACTAGGCCTAAAATACGATTTATTTACCTGGTAATCAAACCATTAAAACATAAGTTGCCCTTAAGGTGTAGTGCCTAAAACAAGGGGAACCTTACTTTATCAAAGTGAAAACACTGGCAGAGGTTTTTTTGTACTGACTTTCCAAAGCCGGAAATTGCTTGAGTAGTGTTTCGAAATCGCCATTAGGATCTATGACTTTGGATGGCAGCTGCTTTTGAAGCATTTGAAAAAGTCTTGCCTTTTCTCTTAAATCCCGATCTTGATCCAGATACAGTTTACTCAGCCGATAATTTAAAAATGGCCCGCCAATTCTGGTGTTAAGGTATGGAGCGAGATTGTCTCCCATTATCAAGATATCACCAGAATAATTAGATTCATTTTGTCCTACAAAATATTCTGAATCCGTGATTTTTTGTTGCCAATACCATATTCCAGCCACTGGAAGCCCTACTACTAATAGGTAAAAGGCAATTTTCGCAATTATTTCTTTTTTGATATTCAGGAAAAACTGATTAATCAAATAAGTAAGGCCTGGGATTAAAATCACCAATTGATAAGCTGCCTGTTTTTTGATAATAAAGTATTCAGCAGCTGAAAAGACCAACCAGATTAGTATAAGCTGCCTTTGCTTTTGTTGATTGATAGTAGATCCTCGCATGACTGTAGCTATAAAATAACCTACCACTGCTAATGAAAGAGGGAATATTCCTAGAATTAGCCAGTCAATTAGAGATTGATATTCATATTTTTCTGATAGAAAAGTGAGTGGCCAGATTTGTATAGCTTCTTCCAAGCCATCGTTCCAAAAGTAAAATACTGTGATCAACAATATTGGCAGAAAATATCCGACTAAAGAAAGCATCAACTGCCGGAAGGAAAAGCTACTGATCGCAATTCCAGTGAATATCATATAAGGCAGAAATAGGATATAATTAGGTTGGAATCCTGTGGCCAATCCAGCATAAATACCAAGTAAAAGAGTGGCTTCACTTGTATCTTTTTGCAGCACAGTTTGTGAGAAAAGCTGTCCAAGAGCAAGTATTAAAAAGGTGCTGCCAAGTAACGCCGGGCTTAAGCTCAACATATCAAATGAAAAATGGAAGAGCGCAGCCATAATAATAGCTGGAAGATAGGTATTGATGTCAAAGGCCTTAAATTTGATCAACATGGAATTCCAATACAGAATCTGGAAAGAAATCAAAAGCCTTCCCACCACTTCATAAGCAAGGAGGCTGCGACCAAACAGCAAGTCCATTAAAGTGAAGAAACCCGCAGATAGAGGACCATTGTCGTCTATAATATCCTGATATAAAAAATAACCTTGCTCCAGGCGCTCTCCGAGAAGCATCCACATCAATTGTGGGTTGGTAATAGGAAAAGGATTTAGCATCAAATAGGCTAATGTCAGCAGTAGAACGTATATTCCTATGCCGATTAGCCTGAAGGGATCATTTAATTTGAAAAAGCTGAACAAGGTAAATTGGAGAAGAGTGTTTGGTTGGTTTTGCCCGAAATTAAAGCTTGCCCAACTATTTCGCTAAATTTGTACCACAAATACTTCATATGGAAAGTAAAAGACAACAAAAATATGCCAAGCTTATCCAAAAAGAGCTTGGAGATATATTTCAAAAAGAATCAAAACACCTAGTCGGACGTGCTATGGTGACGATTACTCGTGTGATGATGAGCCCTGATTTGGGATTGGCAAAAGTTTACCTAAGCTTTTTATTGGCTGATCCAGAAGCGACTTACAAGTTGATCAATGAGCACAAAAAGGAAATTAGACATCAATTAGCCAAGAGAATCGGAAAATCAGTTCGAGTAATTCCTGAAATCGCATTCTTCCCTGATGATTCGGCTGCCTATGCTCAGCATATGGACAAGGTGATTTCTAACCTAGCTATTCCACCAGCGCCGCCTGAAGAAGAAGATCAAGAGGAAGAGGATTAATCCAGCTATCGTTGAATCTCAGCTTTTTCATAGCCACCAGATATTTTCGCAGTAAAAAGAAGCGAAACTTCATCACTATTTTGTCCAGGATTTCTATGATAGGAGTCGCAGTGGGCACGATGGCGCTGGTGATTGTCATGTCTGTATTCAATGGCTTGGAAGATTTGATTCGCGGTATCTTTGCCAGCTTCGATGCGGAGTTGAAAATAGAGGCAGCTGTTGGTAAAAGCTTTATGACCAACGAAGAGTGGCTGGATAGTATCAAAAACCTAGAAGGGGTAGCAATTCTAACTGAGGTCATTGAAGACAATGTACTGTTAGACTACAACGGCAACCAAATGGTAGGGAGAATCAAGGGTGTTTCAGAGAATTTTCTCGACCAGGAAAGATTCGCCAATGGTTATTTTTGGGGTGACACTACGCTAGGCACTGAACATAATCCTGCAGCAATTCTTGGAAGAGGTGTGGGCTTTTTCCTTTCGGTCAATCTTGAGAATGTCAATGTGCCTTTAAAAATCTATTATCCAAAAGCACCTAGAAGTGCGGCCACTATCGATCCCACTCAGTTTTATGAAACTGCAGTCCTAGACCCGGTAGCCTATTTTAGCATTGATCGGCAATTTGATGACGAATATGTGATAGCGCCCCTGTCTTTTGTAAAGAAGTTGTTGAAATATGGTGATAAAAGGACGTCACTTGAAGTGAAAGTAGCCGAAGGATATTCTATCGCAGAAGTCCACAAAACACTAAAAGCACATTTAGGGGAAAATTTTCTGGTGAAAAACGCAGACGAACAGCATGCAGGATTGATCCGGACCGTCCAGATGGAAAAGTTATTTGTGTTTCTTACACTTACTTTTATTCTTGCGATAGCCTCTTTTAATATTTTCTTTTCACTCAGCATGTTAGCAATAGAAAAAAAGAAGGATATAGCTGTGCTGAAGGCCATGGGAGCACCAGAGAAATTAATCAGAAGAATTTTCCTAAAGCAGGGTGCTATGATTGCTTTTAGTGGTGCAGCAATTGGTCTTATACTTGGTTATTTGGTATGCTTTCTACAAAAGACATTTGGTTTAGTATCTCTTGGTATTTCATCGGCGGTTGTCGATGCTTATCCTGTCAAAATGATTTGGAGCGACTTTTTCTGGATTAGTATTGCGATGGTTGGAATCACTTTTTTGGCTTCCTCACGGCCAGCTTGGATAGCATCGCAGGTTAATACGGTCAAGGAGATTTAACTTTTTTAAATAAGCAGTTTTCATGAATTAGGTATCCAAATTTATCGCACAAAACTTATCAGAAATTCTGGCCACAATATTAATTTTTGTGATTATCCGCAATGATGCCAGTTGCCTTAGATTCTTTGCTTATCTGGTCGGAAGACCGATGACCGAAGACTCCCGCATTGGCGGGACAGGCTGAAGTGGCCTCAATTCTTAAGTTTAACCTATGTCACATTACTTTTGTCAGCATACTGGAAGAAAAGCGGATGTATATATTATTATTTTAAATAATTGATAATAAGCCAAATAGATTGATTTATTTGTGGGTAGGTATAGTCCAGTTAAAAAATGGCCTTGTATATCCCCTGTAAGGCATGTTTATTGGTTGCTGAAGTCATTCACTCTAGTTTGTAAATTAATTCCCCAATGAAAAGAATACTACTCCTATTCCTTATCATAACTTTCTTTATTACTCATCCATCACTCATCTTTGCCCAAGAGGCTTCCGAGGATAGCGGTTCTCTTGAGTCAGGCACGATTGATAGTCAATTTGATTATATCTACAGTGTGTCGAATAATTTCCAAGAATATAAAGTTGTAAAGCGATCAAATTTGGATCAGCTGAAAGCTAATATTCTTGATTCCATGAGTACGATGAGAACTGAGGTCGGTGATCTAAAACTATTGATTGCCAATGAGAAGGATTCAATCAATAATCTAAATACAATACTGGCAACAGCCGAAACTGAGAAGTTAGCTGCGATTGCCGAAAAGGATAATTTTTCATTCCTTGGTATCGGAATCCACAAAGGGGTTTACTCATCTATGATGTGGATTCTGGTGGCAGTACTTGCAGGCGCACTTGCTATTTTTTCTTTTCAATATTTCACTAGCTTCAAAAAAATCAAAAAGGCGCAGAAGGATTTGGCCGAAGTCCAAGAAGAATTTGAAAACCACCGAAAGAATATGCTTGAACGTGAGCGTAAACTTAAGCGGGAATTGGTTGATGCGCAATTGGGCAGATAGTTGCCTCATTCCACAGCGGCGGTCATTTATACTAATATCATTTCAAAAGTATTCAGGAAGGTTCTAGGTAGTCTAGGAATACTTTGGAAGGTTTTACCTTTCTGGTATTCGCGAGACCCATATTGGATTGATTTATTAGTCTAAGTTGATTGTCAAAGCTTTCGCTTTTACTGAGGAAATCCTTGCAAAAAAGCCTTAAGTTTGTGCCCTCAATACCAAAATTAACGGATGGCTAAGAAAAGAGGAACTGCTTTGGAAGAGGGTGAAAAGAGAAAGTTGAATAAGCAGAATTTAAGTAAACTGGGAGGCATTTTTCAGTTTTTAATGCCGTATAAAGGAACCTTCTTTCTTGGATTGGTTTTCCTTGTATTTTCCTCACTTACGCTACTCACCTTCCCTTTTGTAGCTGGCAAGCTTATCGATACCGCGCAAGGCTCAGACTGGATAGTAAATGATATAAATTCTATTGCCCTGATCTTAGTCGCGATCTTGGCAGTTCAGAGTATTTTCTCTTTTTTCAGAGTTTGGCTTTTTGCCTTAGTCTCGGAGAAATCGATGCGGGATATCCGGCTAGCCCTGTACTCTAGAATGGTGCGACTTCCTATGACTTTTTTTGATAAGCGCAGGACTGGGGAGCTAATCAGCCGTATTACATCTGATGTCAGTATGCTTCAGGATACATTCTCTGTTACACTTGCGGAGCTTTTTCGTCAGGTAGTTACACTTATTGCAGGTGTAATCTTCTTGATGGTCAATACACCCAAATTAACCTTATTTATGCTCGCTACCTTCCCAGTTTTGGTGGTAATAGCGATGGTTTTTGGGAAATTTATTCGAAGACTTTCCAAAAGTACGCAGGACGAACTGGCCTCGGCAAATGTGATTGTAGAGGAAACGCTACAGTCTATCAGTACTGTTAAATCTTTTGTAGGCGAAGCGTTCGAGTCAGCTCGCTATGGCACTGGTTTGAATAGAGTAGTAGGTGTTGCTTTGCGGGCTGCCAAGTACCGTGGAGCATTTATTTCCTTTATCATTTTTGCCTTGTTTGGAGGAATCGTGGCGGTGATGTGGTATGGTGCCAGCTTAGTCAGCTCAGGTGAAATGAGTGTAGGGGAATTAGTTTCCTTTGTTTTGTACACTACATTTATCGGCGGATCCATAGCGGGATTAGGAGATATTTATGGGCAGGTTCAGAAAGCCATAGGATCATCTGAGCGAGTTTTGGAAATATTAGACGAAGAGCCGGAACCAATTACCGGGCAAAAAGCCGCTAATTTCCAAGGCAAAATTTCTTTTGATCACGTTGGGTTCCATTATCCAACACGTCCTGAAATGGAAGTTCTAAAAGACCTGACTTTCTATGTGAATCCAGGAGAGAAAGTTGCCTTGGCAGGTCATTCAGGAGCGGGTAAATCTACCATCATTCAATTGCTGATGCGCTTCTATGACGTGCAGAAAGGATCAATTAAAGTTGATGATCGACAACTGAGTGAGTGGGATTTGCAAAATCTTAGATCACATGTGGGCATGGTACCACAGGAAGTGTTGCTCTTTGGTGGATCAATTCGTGAGAATATCGAATATGCTAAGCCTGGTGCATCGGAAGAGGAAATTATTATGGCTTCAAAGCAAGCTAATGCTTGGCAGTTTATTTCACAATTCCCCGAGGGTCTAGATACCTTAGTAGGTGAGCGAGGGATAAAGCTTTCTGGCGGTCAAAGGCAACGTGTCGCTATCGCCAGAGCTATATTAAAAAACCCATCTATTTTGATATTGGATGAAGCGACCTCTTCTTTGGATGCGGAATCAGAGCACCTGGTTCAGGAAGCGTTGGATGAGTTGATGAAAGGAAGAACCACCATTATCATCGCGCATAGGCTAGCGACAATCCGCAAGGTGGATAGGATATATGTACTTAGCGACGGCGAAATAGTCGAGCAGGGTAATCACGTAGATTTGCTCACTAGAGAAGATGGTTTTTATGCCAACTTGGTTCGCTTACAATTCGATGATTAACCTAAATTGTGGGCACTGATTGATTTGATCATGCCCATGAATCTTTCCAGATACAGTTTAGATTCAGGGAAGAGCTGCTGCATTTCTTTTTGATCAAGTAATCGGATTTCATCTAGATATTGCTGCGCATGTTTAGAATCCCATTTCTGAAGCCTACTCACTTTTGTTTTGGTGAGGAAAAAGAAAAGCAGGTTATGAGGAAGGTATTGGGCAAAGGGAATTGCGTAATGCGCCTCAATTGGAAATGTCCGGTTTGGAGTTTGGATAAAATGCTTTTTACCCACACGGAGTATTTCATTGGCCATTTTTTGCTGATTTTCCCAAGTATACAAGTGCTCAATTACAGAGTTTGAAAAGACCAAATCAAAACTATTGTCTTCGAACTCAGGCATACTCGTTGCATCGCCAACTACAGATTTTATTTTAGGATGTGTAGTATTTTCCTTTCCTAGATTTAGAAGTGTGATTTCAATATTAGGCAAGGAGGGAAGACTGCTGGTATCCCAGAAATAGGAAGCACCACCCACATCAAGAACTCGAATCGGATCGTTTTTAGAAAAATTCTGAAAGAATAAATCTTCAAAATCTTTTTGTCTTTGGTTTCTAAATTTAGCTCCCAAAGAATTGGGATTGTCGGAAGGTGAAAAGAAATTCGAAATAAAACTCATGCGTTGCCCTAGAGGCGTTTCAGCTAACAAATAATCACAAAAGTAATCAGCCTTGGGGATTCTTTGCTTAATTTCGAGATTGAAATGAATCTCATTTCGTATCTAAATGAATTGCTGCAGCTCTTAATTGATAATAAGCTTGGTTTTGGCCCCACTACTTTCCAAAAATTCAAAAAACTTTATCGAACATAGAATTGTAAATCGATCCTAGCACGAGCTAATTTTTATTTGTCCTAATAGCTATTGATTTGTATAAAGCCTGTAAGTTTTGTGGAAGTTTAAGCCTTATATCTTTTGAGGCTACAGAGAGAATGTTTGGAATGGGCGGATCCTTTTCCTATTCGGAATGCGCTGATTGTAGGTCTATTCAACTTGACGAGGTCCCACCAAATCTTGGCGACTATTACTCCCAATCCGGATATTATTCATTTCTACCCTTAGTACAATCCGGCTTAGCCAGAAGGATATTTAAGCAGGTTCGTATGAGTTTATTGCTAACCACAAAGTCAAAGGCCTTTGAGCCTAAGGAATATGGTTATTGGTTAAAAAAGCTAGCGCCAACATTTCATTCAAAAATTGCTGACGTCGGATGCGGCAATGGCCAATTGTTATACGAATTGTTTGCTTCAGGATATACCGATTTGCACGGGTTTGATCCTTTTATGAAGCAAAATCTCACAGTCAATCCAAGTCTCCATCTTTGGAAAAAGGGAATTGAAGAAAGTGAAAATACGTTTGATCTAATAATGCTACATCATGCTTTTGAGCATATGGAAAACCCAATGGAAGCTCTGCAAGCATGTTATGATAAACTCAATCCAGGTGGAAGGCTATTGATCAGAACTCCTGTGGCCGATGCTGCAATATGGAAGGAAAAGCGGGAGTTTTGGGTGCAATTAGATGCGCCTAGACATTTGATTATTCCATCCATTTCTGGATTTGAAATTGTTTCTAAGAGCATAGGATTTAACTTGGATGAAGTGCTGTTTGATTCTACTGCATTTCAATTCTGGGGGACAGAATTATATGAAAGAGGCATTTCACTTCATAAGAAATCTGCACATGATGTTTTTTCCCAAAAGGAAATAGAGAGTTTAGAAAAAAAAGCCCTCCGTTATAATAAGGAGGGCAAAGGTGATCAGGTATGTTTCTTTCTAAGTAAAGCAGATTAGACTTTAAATAAAGCTTCAAAGAAGCCCATTGTTTCACCCTTTTTCTTAAAGATCAGCATTGGTAAAACGTTATTTACCATAACTAATTTTTCGGCCACACTACCAAGAAGAATTGCTGCTGATTTAGTTTTTCCTCTAGATCCAAGTAATATCATGTCTGCACCGAGTTTTTCGGCTTCTTCCAGTAGGGCTTTGCCCTGTCCCTCACCGTTGTTCAATACGAATTGGCATTCTAATTCTTTATGGTTATGCTTTTGAATGAATCGTCTAAAGTCTTCACGAGCATTCTCTTTCATGATTTCTGCAAACTCCTCAAAGGATTTGCCGGTTTTAGAATATCCGTGAGGTACTTCATATAGGTGGACTGGAATTAATTCCGCCCCTAATTCTTCGGAAATCCTCTCTCCAAAATCATAGATCAAGTCCGTGTGATCAGAGAAATCGGAAGGAATCATTATTTTCTTTGGCAATCCTGGCTTCCTTCTTTCTTGTAATAATAAGACTGAGCAAGGTGCTTTTTTTGCAATGCCTTTGGCAAGAGAGCCTGATCCTTGCAACTCTTCTTTTCTACCCATGATGATCAAATCAACATCTTTGATTTTAGCCCACCTTAGTAGGGTTTCTAGCTGGTGCGCTCCTTCTTCCGCAAAAACCTCAATATCCATCGTCTCTGGAAAATCAAACTCGGCTAGTTTCGACTTAATCAAGGCCTCAATAGACTCATCGCCTGGAGCAAGTAACTCAGGATGGTTTTTAAGAATTTCGTCAGGAACTGCCAGATTTTTGGCTACATGCACAAAATAGCATTTATCTATTCCTAAGAAATTTAGGTAAACTATCGTTTTTTTGATCAGGATGTCATCCATCTCAGTCAGATCAAGACCAATCATAGCCTTATAAAAATACTTCATAGTTGTTTGGTGTTTATTCCCCTTAATTTAAAGCTTTGATCCAGTTTATCGAATAGTTTTTATGTTTTTACTTGCTGAATTCCTTTTCGAGGTAAATTTGCCTGATGAAGATAATGCAAAAATATTTTTTGGCCATCGTACCTGATGGTGAGTTTGAAGAGCAAGTAACAAACCTAAAATTGGAGATAAAGAACCGTTTTCAGGCTAAATATGCATTGAAATCTCCTCCTCATATTACCGTGAAAATGCCATTTACTTATAATGAGGCCAAAGAGGAGCAACTTATTGGGAGACTGGGAAGTTTTATGGCCAACTATGAGCCAATGCACCTCATAATAAAAGGAGTGAAAACATTTGGCGAGCGTGTAATCTATCTTGATGTCCATGCTGAACAGGACTTATATGACTTTCAAAGTGACTTAAAAAACTTTTGTAAAAGGGAATTAAACCTAGTGGATGAGCTGAGTGATCGGAATTATCACCCTCATATGACGGTAGCATTTAAGGATATTAAAAAAGATAAGTTTCAGAATATTCTTCACTTCGTGTCTGAAATGGGGTTAATGCATAAAATCGAAGTTTCTAACATAATGCTTTTAAAAAGAGTAGATAGGGTGTGGAAATTGCATAAAAAGCTACAGAAATTGGTTGATTCATGATTGTTGCTACATAATTTGTCGAAAAAGGGATAAAATCTGAACTTTTTTTCAAACTCTTTAAATCGTGCTATATTTTGCATTATTTGCAATTTACAGAATTTTATTCTTTTCAATTTTTTCTTAAGTTTTATAGTCTCGGATTAATATGGAGGTTTTTTCATTAAACTAATTGATTAAAAGAATTTTGTTTGGATAATTTGCCCAAAAAGATTTTTAGTGCATACGACCAGTTTTAACTATTTAGGTTACACGGGATCGAATTCAGATTTTTTTTAGAATAATTCAGATTTTTTAGGAGCTAAAATTGAAAAATGAGAAATAAAAATCTGAGCAACGTAAAGATTGGGTGTTTTTAAATTCAGTTTTTCATTTTTTAACAAAATTCCGAAATAAAGTATTTTATCGGGTTGATATAGTGGAAGTTGTGGGTCATTGAAAAACCAACTTTAGGTTTAATATTCGCGTCAAATACCACTCCACGTAAATGATTAATCTATGAAGAAAGTTTTATTAACCTTTGCTTTCGCGATTCTGACTTTGGTGTCAGTCTTAGCCCAAAGCAAGTCAATAACTGGTAGAGTCACTTCGGCTGAAGAGCCTGAAGGCATACCAGGTGCAAGTGTAATAGTGAAAGGCACTACTGTAGGGGCGATCACAGATTTGGACGGAAGTTATTCAATCCAAGCTCCAGCTGACGCGACCACCCTTGTATTTAGTTTTGTTGGCTACCTGTCTAAAGAGATGCCAATTGGATCCAATTCCGTTATAAATGTAGTTTTGGATGTGGATGTAAAAACCCTCAACGAAGTGGTTGTAGTGGGATACGGAACACAAGAAAGAAGAGAAATCACAGGTTCAGTAGCATCAATTGATGCTTCAGCGATTGAGAATTTGGTGTCTCCTTCCTTTGAGACTCAGCTTGCGGGTAGAGCACCAGGTGTGCAAGTAACTACTCCAAGCGGTATTTTGGGTTCTGCTCCAATCATCCGAATTCGTGGCGTGAACTCACTTACTTCAAGTGCAAGCCCGCTGTTCGTTATTGATGGAGTTCCTATGGTTAATTCTGACAGATCTGCTGTTAACGCTTCAAACCCTATGGCAAATATCAACCCTTCTGACATTGCTTCATTTGAAGTATTGAAAGATGGTTCAGCATCTGCAATCTATGGTTCTAGAGCTGCAAATGGTGTTATCTTGATCACAACCAAAAGAGGAGCAACTGGGAAAGCTAAGGTGAATTACAGCACTACTATGGGCTTCAATGAGGCTGTAGATACATTTGACCTTCTTACTGGTGATGAATGGGTTACTATTGCCAATGAAAAAAGAACAAATGCAGGTCAATCTGAACTTGCTGCACCAGGCGTGAATACAGATTGGCAAGATCTTGTTTTCAGAAAAGGATTTACTCAGCAGCACAACCTATCGATTAGTGGTGGATCTGAAGCTACAAAGTATTTCTTCTCATTAGGATTTACTGATCAGGAATCTCCGGTAAGACCAAACGAATTAAGCAGGTATTCTTTCAGAGGCAATATTGATCATAATATCTCTAAAGCGGTACGAGTGGGAACATCTATGTCCTATTCATATACTGAGATTTTTGGCCTAAATAATGGTTCAAATTCACTTTCAGGAGCGATCTACAATGCTACCCGTGCTTTGCCAAACGTACCAATCTATGATGCAGAGAATACAGCATTTGATGGATTTAATGTTACTGCGAATGGTGCAACGACTGGATTTGGAGCTAACGCTGCTGGACCAGATAACAACATTCCAAACATTGGTTTTGTAATCCAAAACAACATCTATAGAAGCCGTACGCACCGTATGATAGGAAACGCCTACGGTGAAGTAGATATTATCAATGGCTTGACTGCTAGAACACAAATTGGTGTTGATTTGACAATGGCAGATGATTTCCAGTCTCTTGATGCTAGACATGGTGACGGTAGAAGCTCAAATGGTAGCGTCTATATGGCTACTAACCCAGCTTTCCAGTGGAACTGGCAAAATACGTTGAACTATCAGACCGTATTTGCTGATGACCATAGCCTAAACGTAACTGCTGGTTTGGAATATCAGTTTGCTAAATATTATGGTTTTAGTGGACAGGGTACTGATATCTCAGATGATTATTTCAGAAGAAATAACTTGATTACAGGTTCTTACAATAACCAATTTTCAGGTGGTAGCTACACTGAAAGAGGATATGATTCTTACTTCGGTAGATTCAACTATTCTTACAAGGGTAAGTATTTGGCTTCCTTCACGGTTAGAAACGACGGAATCTCTGATTTGGCAGTAGAAAATCAAAGAGGAACATTCTTTGGTGGTTCTGTGGGATGGAGACTTTCTGATGAGGCCTTCTTTAATTCTGATCTGATCTCTGATTTAAAATTGAGAGCTTCTTATGCTGAAGTAGGAAATACGGGGATAGATTCATTTGCTGCTTATGGAGGTTATAGCCCAGTTCTAGGTGGTGCAGGTGCAGGCATCGGCTACAATAGAATTGCTAACGCTGACCTTCAGTGGGAAACTTCCAAAAAACTAAACTTCGGTTTGGATATGACTATTGGGAGAGTAACATTCTCCGCAGATTACTTCAAAAACAACATTGACGGAATGATTCTAGCTGCACCGACAGCACCTTCTTTGGGTGTTCCTGGTAACAGCATCAACCAGAACGTAGGTCAGATGGAGAACTCAGGTTTTGAATTGAGAGTATTCTCTAATGTAATCAATAGAGGTAAATTCACTTGGGATACTGATTTCAACATCACATTTATCAAAAATGAGGTTACTAACTTGATTAGCCCGCTAACAGGTACTTATAATAAGACTGAAGTTGGAAATCCAGTAGCCCAGCTATATGGAGTAATGTGGGCAGGTGTTAACCCTGCAAATGGTAACCCAATGTATTATTCTGGCGAAAATATCGTACAATACAACTTGGTACCAGGTGCACTTGGCTTTAAACAATACAATCCAGCTGATCCTTCAAATGTATCTACCGCAGCTTCTGGACCTACTCAAGAATATTTGGGAAATACACTTCCTAAGTGGCAAGGAGGCTGGTCTAACAATTTCAAATTCGGAAACTTCGATGCTGAGATTTTTACTAGATTCTCTGGTGGAAACTACATTATGAACGAATCTCTTAGAGGTTTGCTAGGCCAAGGATTCTCTAATAACCAAGCAAGCATTCTAAACAGATGGACAGAAAGCGGTCAAGTAACAGACATTCCTAAGCTTTACTCAGGTCAGGATCAAAACATGTGGCAAAACTCTGTGTCTAACTCTAGATTCGTAGAGAAAGGTGATTATGTGAAAATTCAGAATATCGTTCTTGGATACACTGTCCCTACTTCTGCATTGCAGTCCACATTTAATGGAGCGATTACAAATGTGAGAATATTTGGACAGGTTCAGAATCCATTCACATTTACTGGCTATTCAGGCTTGGATCCAGAAGCAAACTCTTACTCTGGTCAGCTAAGCTTCGGTGTAGATTGGAATGTCGCTCCGATCATCCGTACCTATACACTCGGCATAAACGTAGGTTTCTAATCACTCCAACCGAAAAATTATCATGAAAAAATTCGCAATAAAAAATATAAAATTAGCATTGGTTGGTGCGGCCCTTTTAGGCTTTACTAGTGCTTGTGATGTGACTGAATTGGTTCCTGCTAACCTAATTCCAGATTCTGAGGCATTTACTACAGGAGCTAGAATTGAGTCAGCGATCTTAGGGGTATATGAATCCGCACAAAGAGGATTTTACGCTGGCGCTGTTCAACGTGGTTATCCTTTCGGAGCTGCTAATGTGGAGCAAGGTGACATGAGAGGAGAGGATATGTACAACGATCAGGCTTTCTACGAAATCACTTATAATAACTCATACAGCCCTAGTTCTGCAAACAATGTGGGTATGTGGATCTCTCTTTATCGAATGATTAACAGGCTGAACATCATTTTGGAGAACTTAGATATTGCTGTTGAAAATGGTGTATTATCGTCTGAAGATGGTTCTGCCTACAAGGGTGAAATGTTGTTCTTGAGAGCTTTAGCTCACCATGAATTGCTTATTCACTTTGCAAGACCTTATTCTGACAATCCATCATCTCCAGGAATTCCTTACAGAATTTTTGGTATCGATGACGTTACTAAAGTTCCTGCAGGAGAAGCTGTATCTAGAGGAACGGTAGCAGACGATTACGCACAACTTCTTCAAGATCTTGATGCTGCAGAAGGCTTTCTGCCAGAAGGTGGTCCTTTCAGAGCCAACAAAGGTGCTGCGATTGCTCTTAAATCCAGAATCAAATTGCATATGAAAGATTGGCCAGGAGTATTGGCTGAATACAACAAATTATCTTCTAAATATGCTGTTACAGCTAATCCGGCTACTCCTTTCAGAGGAGGTACTAGTTCTGATAATATCTTCTCTTTTGTAAATTCTGCAGAAGCTAATCCTGGCGTAAACGGTGCCCTTCCATCTATGTATGGAAACCCTGATCGAGGAGCTAGAGGTTTAGTGAAAATAAGCCCGATTATCTGGAGATCTGATTTCTGGAGTCCAGAAGATACTCGTCGTACGTTATTGACAACAAGCAGTGCAACAGGTATTTTCACAGATAAGTATCAAGACGCTACTACTTACACAGATCCTAACATAATTTTGAGATTTGCTGAGGTAGTACTTAATGCAGCTGAAGCTAATGCTAGAACTGGCAAAACGACAGAAGCAGTTACTTTATTGAATTCTGTTAGAAGCCGCGCTTTACCTGCTTCTGTCCCTGCATATACAGTGGAAGGTTTAGGAGATGGTTTACTTGATGCAATATTCAATGAGAGAAGAATTGAGTTTCTTGCCGAAGGTAGAAGATGGTCAGATATTCACAGATTGTCTGGAGAAGGTTTGATGTCTGGTATCCCACTTAAAGCTACTTCCAGATCAATTACAAAAATCAGCTTCTATCAGGGTGGAACTATTCCGATGGATCACTCACTTGAGTATTCTAGCCATTTGTTCGTGTGGCCAATTCCATTAGATGAATTAAACACCAATATTTCGGCTCCAATCGATCAGAATCCTGGTTATTAATTAGAAATTAAAAAAGATTAAAAGTCCGGCCTTTGCCGGACTTTTTTTTGTTCAGTGAAATCAATTCTGTTAAAGGGGTAAAGTTTGAGATTAGGAAGTATTACAAAAGAGTATTTCATCAAAAACTTAAAGTAATTTGAGTTATTGATGAAATCAGTTCAAATTGAGGACGAAAAAGGGACAGTTAAGCTAGTTGAGGAAAGCTTAATAACCTTAGGCCATATTTTTTAAAGCTTGAAGTTTCCTTCTCCAAGTATGATGGTTGGCCAGCAAGAAATTTTTGATACATAGGATTAATTTCTCGCTGAAGCTAGGAGTTAATTACAGCTGGCAAGATGAGTCTCATGAATTTCACCTCACATAACTGCCAAGTTCATTGATTCTAGGGTATTTGGTTTAGGAACACTCATACTTATGTTTCAATAGTGAGCCTTCTATTGAATAAGAAGGTGAACAAAACTGAGCTTTTAAGAAGCTTGGTGCTTATTCGGTTATCTGTAGAAAACTACCGTTTAAGAATTAAATAGCCTTGCTATTACTTGAAATACCTTTCAATTGAAGATGAGAACCTTTTTAATATGATAAAAAAAAAGTAGCCGAGATGACTCGGCTACTTTTAGTAAATAAAGAATATGGCTTAGTAGCCAGGGTTTTGGTCTGCATTAGTTAAGGCAGAATTATTATCTAATTCCACAGTAGGAATGGGCAGAAGATCATGCTTTGACTGATAGCCAGCAATAGGTTCACCTTGTAAGGTCCCCATTCTTCTCCATCTACGAATATCTCTGTTTCGTACTTGCTCGCCTGGCATCTCCACTCTTCTTTCATGCTGAATAGCGATTCGAGTTTGCTCTTTTGTTCCAGTTGGATATTGAGCAGTTGGATATTCTGGCATCATTACATCTGCTCTTTTTCTTGTTCTATTGAGATATGGTAAAGCTGCAGCTGGGCCAGTTAGCTCATTCTCTACTTCCGCCATCATCAGATAAACATCAGCAAGTCTGATCACGCGGAAGTTGATTCCAGATTGAGTGTTTTCATTGGCTCTCTTATAGATAGTCTGGTATTTTCTCCAGCTTGGCTTATTGAAATCCCCCTGAACAGTTGATTCATTCAATACACTTGCTCCAGCATTGAATGTGTCACCTAATCTGTAGAAGTTATAGCTCATTCTAGGGTCCTCTTTAGGAGCTCCTGTAGAAGGTTTTTCAAATTCAGCCACCAAACTAGTGTTTGGAATTAAATTCCTCCAAGCATTTGGTCCATATTCTTGGCCTCTAAAGGTCACTTCAGCAATACCTGTACCGTCACCATTCCATCCACCAGCATTTCCGAATGCTTCAGAGAATTGGATCTCCCAGATAGATTCGGAGTTGTTTTCGCTTTCTTCTTCAAAATTATCTAGGTATCGCTCAGTCAATGAATACTGATTGGAATTTATTATCTCAGTGAGGTAAGGTTTTGCTTCAGAGAATTTTCCTTGGAAAAGCAACAATTTAGCAGCTACTGCTTGAGCAGCCCCTTTACTAGCTCGTCCCACATCGGTCCCTGAGTAAGTAGAATTGAGAGGAAGTCTCGAAATAGCTTCATTTAAATCACTTAAAGATTGTGCGTAAGATGCTTCTTGTGTTGCCCTTGGAAGACCTTCAGGAGATGATGCAGATGTTGTCATAAGTGGGACCCCGCCCCATAAGGTAGATAATTCGTAAAAGGCTAATCCTCTTAAGAAATAGGCTTCTCCTACAATTCTACTTCTAAGCGCCTCAGTAATATTATCTGTAGCGTTGTCTGCATTTTCGATCACTAGATTGGCACGATGTATCAATCGATACCAACCTCTCCAATTCGCTTCAATTTGAGGATTGGAACCATCAAAAACGTAGTTTAATACTTGCGCTCTCGGTGCTTCTAATTGCGCTCCTCCAGTCTCTACATCATCGGATAGGAGGTCATGTAGGAAGAAATATTCTCTATTATATAAATTGTTTCCTTGAAGTGTAGCATATACCGAATTGATCGCTGCTAATAGTTGCGGTCCAGTCCGATAGAAAGTCTCAGTGCCCAATTGATTAGGGTTTACTGGACTTAACACTTCCTCATCACAGGCAATCATACCAACAGACATGATTATTGCCAAAAGTGTGGATCTTGTTTTCATGATTTTTCCTTTTATAAATTAAAATGCAAGTTGTATACCTCCCATGATCGTGCGGGCAGCTGGGAATTGGCCATAATCAATCCCTGTCCCTAGGGATGAATTTATACCTGTTCTTACTGCTACTTCAGGGTCATATCCTGTGTAATCTGTTATGGTAAACAGATTTTGTGCAGAGACATACACTCTTACTTTTGATACAGTTCCTTTGCTCCAAGATTGTAGAGCTGCGCTAGGAATGCTATAACCTATTGATATGTTTTTAAGCCTCAAATAGGAACCGTCTTCTACAAATCTCGAACTTGCTCTGGCATTTCTATTTGGATCACCGGAGATTGCTCTTGGAACATCTGTATCCGTATTAGTAGGAGTCCAACGGTCTAACACCACAGTGCTGGCGCCAAATAATCGGGTCATACCTTCTGTATGGTATCTTAGATTATTGAAGATTTCATTGCCTGATACTCCCTGCAAGAACATAGTGAAATCAAATCCTTTATAAGATGCATTCGCATTCAAACCGTACGTAAAGTCTGGAAGGTAATGACCAAGGTTTGTTCTATCATTGGCATCTATTACACCGTCGTTATTGATATCTCTGAATTTAATATCACCCGCTGAGGCATTTGGCTGCTGAGTTGTGCTTTCACCAGATTGGAATATTCCATCTGCAATCCATCCATAGAAGTAGGCAATTGGCTGTCCCTCTTCTGTAAGCGTCATTGCGTCTCCTTGGAAATTAGGGCCGAAAATAGTGTTGCCTGTACCCAAGGAAGTTAATTCGTTGGTTACAAATCCCATATTTCCATCAATTCCCAATTGGAAATCCCCAGATCTCAATTCATAGCCAGCTGTGATTTCAAATCCGCTATTCTTGACAGTCCCTACGTTTGCTACTGGTGCTCCGTCATAACCTAAAGATGGTGGAATAGGGACGCCAAGGATCATACCTTCGGTAGTATTTTCATATACTTCCAAGGAAAGGCTAAACTGATCATTGAAAAGCCCAATATCTAAACCTAAGTTTTTCATGATAGTAGTTTCCCATTTCAAATCAGCATTTGCAAGAGCTGAAATAGTACTGCCAGTAAGCAAATTATCATCAAAATTGTAGAATAAATTAGAGTTAATCGTAGCCTGGTAGACGTAATCACCAATTCTGTCATTACCAGTTTCACCATAACTTGCACGCAACTTCAAGTCACTTACAGCATTTAGACCTTGCATGAAGCCTTCCTCACTTAATCTCCAACCAACAGATAGAGAAGGGAAAGTACCCCACTTATTGTCTGGGCCAAATCGAGAGCCACCATCTCTTCTTATACTAGCACTGATCAGGTATTTCTGTGCATAATCGTAGTTGATTCTACCCACATAAGATATTAGTGCGTACTCAGTTTTAGAACTTGTCGTAGTTTGATTCTCTACACCTTGAAGTTCTCTCACGTCATTGGTTAATGAGTTTTGTCCGGCGCCATTTAAACTGGTGAAAGTGGAAGTTTGTCTTTCAACCACACCTAATAAATCAAAATGGTGTTTGTCGATATCTTTAGTATAAGTTAGCTGATTACTGAAGAGCGGAGAAACAAAGTTTGTTTTGGTTTTGGAAATTGTCGCAAAGTTCTGAATGCTAAAGTCTCCAGCATTGAAGCTAGGAGTATACTGGTAGTTGTCACCAATCCCTACATCCAATCCTACTAAAAATTTATAATCTAGACCCTTAAGGATATTTACGCTCACATAAGCAGATCCAAGGATTTTATAATCCTGACTGTTGTCATTTCTGAGTGTGGCATTCAATACTGGGTTTTCAGGATCAGATCCATCAACTCGGTCTGGGGCTCTGAAACCTCCAAGTCTGGTAGCATCCCTAACAGGGATATAAGGCACAGCCTTTACAATATGCTCTAGCTGGCTTCTGCCTCCAGAGAATGGTTCATTGTTTCTGTTTGAGTAGGCTACCGTTAAGGTCTGACCAATTTTAACTCGCTTGTTTACTTTGAATTCAGTATTTGATCTCAAGGAAACTCGCTCAAAATCAGTTCCTAGCATAATGCCTTCTTGGCTAAAATATCCGATGCCAAAGTTGTAAAGCACATTTTCCGTACCTCCAGAGACACTTAGATTATGATCCTGAATTGGTGCTGTACGGAACATCTCATCTTGGTAATCAATATCTACGTTTGCAAATTCACCTAGATTATCAAAACGTGCTGGAGCGTCAGCACCTGCATTTCCTAGAAGTTCTCTACCAAAAGCGATGTATTGATCTCTATTAAGTAAATCCAGTGTTTTCCAAGCTTTTTGGCTTCCGTAATAAGAGTCCAAACTAACTAGAGGCTTGCCTATTTTACCTTTTTTGGTTGTTACCAAAATCACACCATTAGCACCCCTTGAACCATAGATAGCTGCTGTAGAGGCATCTTTCAATACTTCTATTGATTCGATATCAGCAGGGTTGATTTGATTTAAACCACCTGCTGGCATTCCATCGATCACATAAAGTGGATCATTATTACCAACAGTACCTATACCTCTGATTCGCACAATAGGATTCGTGCCAGGAGAACCAGCGTTGGTGACTGCGACTCCTGCAGCCCGTCCTTGTAGTGCTGAAGCTAAACTTGGTACTGGTAAAGCTCGAATCTGCTCTGAACCAACAGAAGAAATTGCACCGGTCACTTTAGCACGTTCTTGCGTACCGTATCCGACTACTACCACTTCTGATAGGGAAGAAAGATCCTCTTCTAAGACGACATTGAGTTCACTGGAATTGCCTACACGAACTTCTTTTGAAGTGTAACCAATAAATGAGAAAACTAAAATTGATTCGTCAGAAGGGACGGTTAAGCTAAAGTTGCCATCGATATCCGATGCTGTACCGGTGGTGGTACCTTTAACTAAAATATTCACACCGGGCATGGTTTCCCCGGATGATGATTTAATAACGCCAGTAACATTTCTGCTTTGGGCGAATGAGCTTCCTATAAAAATAATTACTAGGAATAGTGAGAGCATTAGCCCATGAAAATTTTTCCATGGAGGTAATGCACGAGTTTTTGGGTAAATCGTTTTTGACATAACAATAAATTTGTGGACAGATTCTTATAATCTGCCAGGTCTGAGATGGGTTTTGTAAATATGTTTTTATAACATTACTACCAAAGTAATAATTTAATTATGATGTTCCTCAAAATTTTGCTTAAATAATTTTTTAAGAAATAATTGTTTGTAGAAATTAATTATTTTAATGAAGTGAGTCTTTTTGTAGGGTCTTTGCAAAATTTTAATGATTTTCACTTTAATTAGTTTTGATAGCCTTAATTGCATCCTCTGTTTCTACTATTTTTGAAGTTAAAGCAATTTCAGGCCAAGAAATAAACCGATTTGATACTTCTATTTTGAACCTATTATAAATTTAAGTGAAGTGAAAAACGCCCATTTTCATAAGTGCATACCCATCCATTTAATCTTCCTATTTTTTTATGCATGTAACAATCCTGCTGATAACACCCTATTCCAACGGGTAGGCGCTTCAGATACAGGAATTGATTTTGCTAATCAATTAACAGAGTCTGATTCCTTTAACATCGTGGATTTTGACTATATCTACAATGGGTCAGGAGTAGGCATCGCTGACTTAAATGGGGATGGTTTGCCTGAAATATTCTTTGGTGGAAATCAGGTAAGTTCGAGACTCTACCTCAATGAAGGAGGGTTTAATTTTCAAGACATCACCCAGAAATCCAAGCTAGCAACCCAGTCTTGGGTGGAGGGGGTTACTTTTACAGATATCAATGGAGATGGGAAGTTGGATATTTACCTTTCTGTTTCTAATCGAAATGAGTCCCAGAATCCAAATTTATTATTTGTCAACCAGGGAAATGATGAAAATGGTATTCCTGTTTTTGAGGAACAAGCCGCTGATTTTGGATTGAATGCGGTAGGGTATTTTACCCAAGCCGCTTTTTTCGACTACGACCGGGACGGGGATTTGGATTGCTACCTTTTGGCAAATGCTCTGGAAAGCTTTCAACGTAATATAAGTCGTCCCAGAATCACTGATGGCTCCGGCAAAAGCAATGATTTATTGTTTAGAAATGAGGGGGAGGGAAAATTTGTAGCTGTGACTAGCGAAGCTGGAATAACCTACGAAGGATATGGCTTAGGACTTACCATAGCGGATATCAATCAAGATGGTTGGCCGGATATTTACGTAGCTAATGATTTTCTTACCAACGATGTGCTTTACATCAATCAGCAAGACGGAACATTTATAAATGAAATACAAGATCGCATAGATCACCAAAGCTTCAATGCCATGGGTGTCGATGCTGGAGATATCAATGGAGATGGCTGGCCGGATTTGGTAGTAGTAGATATGTTTCCTCCAGACAATCTAAGACAGAAAACAATGTTTTCTCCAACTGAAAATTACAATCTCTATCAGGCTAATCTTGCTAAGGGCTACGAACCTCAATATGTTAGAAATACTTTACAACTAAATCGAGGCAATGGGACTTTTGCTGAGATTGGCGAATTGGCAGGGATATCGCAAACTGATTGGAGTTGGTCACCGCTTTTTGAAGATTTTGATATGGATACCCGGCAGGATCTGATTATTTCCAATGGCTATGGAAAGGACATCACCGATATGGACTATATAAACTATACCAATAATTTGGGTCCGTTTATGTCGCCTGAGGATAAGAAAAAGTTGCGAATGGATGGCCTGAATCTACTGAAAGAAGTCAAACTTAATAATTACGCTTTCAGAAACACGGGAAATCTGACCTTCGAAGATGTTTCTAGTAGCTGGGGTGTTGACGGATTAGAAATATCGAATGGAATGGCTTATGCAGACTTGGATGGTGATGGTGACTTGGATTTGGTCACCAATAATCTTAATGAGGCAGCAGGAATTTTCCGAAATAATAGAAATACAACGCCATCGAATGCGTACAATGCGAATTGGCTGAAGATTAAGCTTCATGGCAGCAATCAAAACCCACTTGCGATTGGAGCTGAAGTAAAAGGCTATATAAATGAAAATGGCGGCGTTCGTGTGCTCAGTAAGACTATGAACCCTTCTAGAGGCTACAAATCTGCCATGTTTGGAGATGTAATATTTGGATTGGGCGATAGAGAGAGCATTGACTCCCTAGTAGTCCTTTGGCCAAACGGTACTCAATCGAAGATAGGTAGTACTGAAAGCAATCAACACATAACAATAACTCAAGACTCTTCACAAACTGAGTTTTTGTCAAATGAAGAAATTGAAAAGACTCCATATGACGAAGTGTCAACCGCCTTAGGGATCAATTATGAGTCTGCAGCAATTTCCTACAATGATTTTAACAGGCAAGGGTTGTTGCCTATGAAGCATAGCAGTCTGGGACCTGGAATTGCTGTAGGAGATGTAAATGGTGATGGACTGGATGATTTCTATTTATCTGGATCTACTGGACAACCTGGACAAATTTTCATTCAAAAAAATACTGGTGAATTTATATCTGAGGCATTGAAAGGCTCGGGAAGCTCGGTTGAAATGGGAGCATTGCTATTTGATTCAGATGGAGATAATGACTTGGACCTGTACGTGGTTTCAGGAGGAAGTAGATATGATGCGGAAAGTCAGGTATATCAGGATGTCCTGTATATTAATAATGGGAGGGGTAGTTTCCATGCTGATTCGTTACTTCTACCAAAATTGGTAAGCTCTGGTTCACTCGTCACTGCTTCAGATTATGATCAGGATGGGGATCTGGATTTGTTTGTAGGAGGAAGAATCAAGCCAGGAAGATATCCGGAGCCACCAATGTCCTATTTGCTTGAAAATATAAATGGAACATTTGTCGATGTGACTGAAGCATTAGCACCAGGATTGAAGGAAGCTGGTATGATTAGTTCGGCACTTTGGACGGATTATGACCAAGACGGTAAACTTGATTTGTTGATAGCAGGCGAGTGGATGCCGATCACTGTCTTTTTACAGTCAAATGAAAGAGGTAATAGGGTGTTTAATCTTAAAGTGCTCGATTCTGAATCATGGAAATCTGCTGGTTGGTGGAACAGTATAACTCCTTTGGTTTTTGAAGATGGGAAATTGCCCAGTTATGCTTTAGGGAATGTTGGATCAAATTCTAGATATAGAGCTTCCCAAGCCAAGCCATTGCAGATGCACTTCGCGGATTTTGATAAAAACGGAAGTGTGGATCCTGTCATTTTCCAATACTTTGGAGATACCATTTATCCACTGGCCAGTAGAAACCAGCTGGTAGGACAGGTGCCTAAGTGGAAAAATAAATTCTTGGTGTATCGTGAATTTGCATACGTGGATAGGGATCAGTTTTTTTCCGCCGAGGAAAAAGAAATGGCCAGCGTGCTACAAGTTCATGAGTTCCGATCTGGTGTTTTGAAAAATCTAGGAGACTCTATTTATTTTGATGGATTTCCTCAAGAAGCGCAGTTTTCGCGCATTTTTGGAATGATGGAGATTCCGGAAGGTGTTTTTGCTGTTGGAAATTTCTTTGATAATGAGACAGTCACAGGACGAAATGATGCTGGGCGCGGGGCTTTACTCAATACCAAAAATGGACTATTTCAAAACTTTGAATTTGGTAGACAGCTAGGGCTAGAAGTGCCTGGAGAAAGCAGGGCTGTAGCCAAATTGATGGGCGCTGATGGAAGAGAGATTATTTTGGTTAGTAGATACAACCAGTCATTGATGGCTTTTCGATCAGCTATTCAAACCTCTAAAGTCATTCAGCCAAGTGCTGATGTGCAGCAACTTATTATTTATCAAAACAATAAACCAACTTTGAAAAGAGAGCTGTTTTATGGTTCTGGCTATCTGAGTCAATCGTCAAGGAAACTGATACTTGGGTCTGGGGTTGATTCTGTCGTGACGGTAAATTACAAAGGAGAGAGAAGCAAAATCTCTCTTGATTAGTTGTCTAATTTCCCAGTTTCTGCACCTTTTCCTAATATGATGCTTTTAGGTGAGGTTTTATCAAAATAGAACTGAATGACATTCTTTTGATCAGGAAAAATATCTACCAGTAAACTGTTTTTTACTTTAACAGAGGTTGGATTTTTTACTTTCTCAGATTCAAGGTAGAACCAAGCCGCATCTTCCTCCACTTCATATCCAATGAAATTCAAGGGGACTGTTTTGTCGGCAATCCAAATCATATTTTTTTCTTTCAAATAGGATTCAATTTGCTTATTGAGCTTGTCTTTGTTGGAAGGATTTAGAAAATCAATGGATTCCTTGTGGAAATCGCCCAGCCCAATCTCTAAATCGTCCCAAAAAATCTTCTGCGAAATCTCTATATGCTCAGTCTCAGCATTCCATCTAATCTCTGTCAAGCTGATGTGAAAAGGGTGGGTAAATACCAGCCATCCCAAGCTGATCATGTATAAGTAAAACTGTTGCATTTGGTGCTATGTTGCCTGTCTTTTCTGCCAATTATGACGTATAATTGCGCAATTTACTTCTTTAGAGGTATTTCACCCTTCTTATGAATTCATTTGAGTTATATTTTCGTCTAGGCCTTGAGCATATCCTTGATATCAATGGCTATGACCACATCCTTTTTGTGTTGGCACTCTGTGCAGTTTTTATTCCTAGAGACTGGCGCAAAGTTGTGATTTTAGTTACCGCTTTTACCATAGGGCATTCCATCACGTTGGCACTAGCCACATTTCGATTGATCAATGTCAACTCTGATCTCATCGAGTTTTTGATACCAGTTACGATAGCGATCACTGCTTTTATAACAATTCTACGACCAAAACCTGCGTCTGGGAAAGGACTTTCGATTAATTACATCTTCGCGCTATTCTTCGGACTAATCCATGGACTTGGATTTTCTATTTACCTGAGAAGTCTTTTGGGCAAAGAGGCAAGTATTTGGCATCCCTTACTAGCATTTAACCTAGGCTTGGAATTGGGACAGCTGGTAATCGTTGGCATATTTCTTTTGGCTACCTCAATACTTGTAGGACTGGCAGGAGTAAGTAGAAAAGAATGGACTTTAGTTGTGGCATCCATGGTATTTGGAGTGGCCCTAATGCTGATGTTAGAAGCTAAATATTGGTAAAAATAGGTTAGCTGCCAGTAGCTGTTGAATTGACATACGAATAGAATTGAGCATAAAAATTATACAATGAAAAAATTACTTGCACTTACAGCGCTAGCAATCACGGGGATTTTCCCTGCTTTTGCGCAGCAATCAGAGCAGAATCATGCAGAGCGATTTGAGCAGCTCGGACCTATGCTTCGCTCTCCAAATGTTTATCGCACTGCCTCCGGAGCTCCGGGTCACATGTATTGGCAGCAGCAGGCTAACTACGTGATTAATGTAGAGCTGGATGATGAAAATCAGTCCATCAAAGGATCAGAAAAGGTCACTTACATCAATAATTCACCGGACCAATTGACTTACCTATGGGTTCAATTGGAAGAAAATCAGCGTGGTCCTGACTCAGATGCTCCTAAATCTTCCGAGAGCTCTATTAATTCTAGAATGACTCTTCGTTCCCTCGAAGGTCTAATCTGGGCAAATGATGACTTTGGTTATAAAGTACTTGAAGTAAAGGACGCTAAGGGCAATCCACTTCCTGTTACAGTAAATAAAACCATGATGCGAATCGATCTTCCTACACCTTTAAAAGCTGGCGACAGCTTTACTTTTGGAGTAGATTGGACTTTCAATATTACCAATAGAGTTGGGTATATCTCTGGTCGTCCAGGATACGAGTTGTTTGAAGAAGATGGCAATTACCTATATACCATGGCTGAGTGGTTCCCTCGAATGGCAGTTTATTCCGATTTCGAAGGATGGCAAAACAAGCAATTCCTAGGTTCCGGAGAGTTTGCTTTAGTCTTTGGAGACTATGAAGTGAATATTACTGTACCTGCAGACCATATGGTAGGGGCAACTGGAGAACTTCAAAATGCAAGTCAGGTTCTTTCGGCAACTGAGCTAAACAGATGGAATACTGCCAAGAAAACTTACGATAATCCTGTAGTCATCCGTACGCAGGATGAAGCAACCGAATTGGAAAAGGGTAAATCAACTGCTAAGAAAACCTGGAAATTCAAAGCTGAAAATGTTCGTGATTTTGCATGGACTTCTTCCCGTAAATTCATCTGGGATGCCATGGCTGTAAAGCAAGGTGGTAAAGATGTGATGGCTATGTCTTATTATGCCAAAGAAGCTAATCCGCTTTGGGGTCAGTATTCTACCAGAGTGGTGGCACATACAATCAAGTCTTACTCTGCACATACCTTTGATTATCCATATCCTACAGCCATTTCTGTAGAGGCTGCTAATGGAATGGAGTATCCAATGATCTGCTTCAACTACGGTCGTCCAGATTCGGATGGTACATACTCTGAAGCAGTGAAAAACGGGATGATCGGCGTGATTATTCACGAAGTAGGACACAACTTCTTCCCAATGATCGTGAACTCTGACGAGCGTCAGTGGACTTGGATGGATGAGGGGTTGAATACTTTTATGCAATTCATGGCAGAGCAAGAGTGGGATCGGAATTTCCCTTCCCGTCGTGGGCCAGCACACAAAATTGTGCCTTACATGAAAAGCAGTGTAAATACATTGGAACCGATCATGACCAATTCTGAGAATATCATTCAATTTGGTCCAAATGCTTATGCAAAACCGGCAACTGCGTTGAATATACTTCGCGAGACAGTGATGGGTCGAGAATTGTTTGATTATGCATTTAAGGAGTATGCACGCAGGTGGATGTTCAAGCATCCTACTCCTGACGATTTGTTCCGTACGATGGAAGATGCTTCTGCAGTTGATCTGGATTGGTTTTGGAGAGGTTGGTTTTACGGAACTGAGCCTGTGGATATAGCTATTGAGAATGTAGCTTTGTACAAAATGGAAAACCGGACCCCTGCAGAAATCAATGCAGAAAGGAAGGCGCAAGCTGACCGTGAGGAGGATTACGTTTCCAAAGAGTTTAATAGGACAGAAATCCAAGAGACCGTAATTGAAGCAAATCCAGCTACGCGCGATTTCTATACTTCTTATAATCCTTTCACCGTGACTCCGGAAGATGAAGAGAGCTATAAGAAATTTATGGCTAGCCTTTCGCCGAAGGAAAAGGAGTTGATGGAAAGTAATTTGAATTTCTATGAGATCACCTTCAATAACGTAGGTGGCTTAGTAATGCCTATCATTTTAGAATTCCAATACGCAGATGGTACCTCCGAGATCGACAGAATCCCAGTAGAGATCTGGAGAAAGAATGAGTCTCAGGTGACTAAGGTTTTTGTGAAGGAAAAAGAAGTAACTCAAATCATACTCGATCCAAAAAGAGAAACTGCCGATATAGATGAGTCGAACAATTACTGGCCAGCTCAGCTTCAGCCTAGCAGATTTGAACTGTTTAAAGGTTCAGGAGCTGCTAGAGGAACATCAGTCGGAAGCAATCCAATGAAGAAAGCTCAAAACAATAAGTAAGTAGAAAGCCGACGTGAGTCGGCTTTTTTTCATTAAATCTATTTCTCTGTATTCTCAAATTTCTGTTAGGGTTGTTCGAACAGGATTGATGAATTCAATGTTTACCTTAGATTGCAATTCAATTACCCATTCTTAACCTAAAGCCTAAAAAATGAAAGAATTAAAAACATTATCACTCGGTTTTTTTGCGTTGTGCCTGCTCCTAAGCTCAAGCTTGATGGCTCAAAAAAGAGATTTCTACGAACTGAGAACCTACCACATCGAAAATGCCGAGCAGGAAGCAATGCTTGACGATTACCTAGCCAATGCTTTTATTCCTGCTGCCCACAGACATGGAATAGCAAAAGTTGGGGTTTTTAAACCTATCGCTTCTCAGCCTGATGCAGGAAAGAAAGTGTACTTATTTGTCCCGTTCAAATCGATGGATGAATTCCTAGCTTTGGAAAGTAAATTGGCAAAAGATGCTGCTTACCAAACTGCTGGCAGTGCTTATATCAATGCGGCTTATGACAATCCACCTTACAAAAGAATAGAAACTTCGATCCTTCAAGCAATGACTGGCCAGCCTAAATTTGCGGAGTCTGAATTGACTAATGCTAAAAAGGATAGAGTTTACGAATTGAGAAGTTATGAAGGGCCAACGGAAAGACTTTACAAGCAGAAAGTGAAAATGTTTAATTCTGGTGAAATGGACATTTTCAGCAGAATAGACTGTAGTCCGATTTTCTATGCTGAAACGATAGCTGGTGCTAATATGCCAAACTTAGTCTATATGACTACTCATGAAAATATGGAAATCAGAAATGAACACTGGAATGTTTTCAGAACAGATCCGGCTTGGTTAGCCATGAAAGATTTACCAGAATATGCCAATACGGTATCCCGCAACGACACCAGATTGCTTTATCCGGCTGAATATTCGGATTTGTAAGAGATCTCCCGCCAAGGCGCTACCGCGCAAAGTTCTGTTGATCTCTGTTGGCCTGCTTCTCCACAAGCAGGACTTCAGCTAGACCCTCCAGGTTTTGAAAACCTGGAGGGTCTTTTTTTTACCCATTCACCTTTCTTGCAATTCCCTCAAAAATCTTCACGCCAGTCACTATCAACTCATCTGGGAAATCATAGGTAGGTTCATGGAGTTGTGGGCAGTTTTCTCCCGATCCCAATCCAAAAAGATAGGAAGGACAACTTTGGCTGAAAAGCCCAAAATCTTCCGACCAGCGAAAGGGTTCCGGCTTCTCAATTACTTGCAAGTTTTTTTCTTTAAGTACACCTTCTGCAATAGCAGCTGCTCCGGGATCATTTTTGGAAACGGCGAACGATTCTACGAAGGAGAATTTACAGCCAAGCTTTTCGGTAGTTGCAATTCTCTTGACTTCCTCGGTAATCATCTTAATCAGATTTTCCAGATCATCCTGATCAAATGCCCGGATCGTCAGGCTCAGGCTTCCTTTTCCAGCACTAGTCCCAAATGCCAAACTTCCGATCTCCGCATGAATAACTGTGACTAAAGCAAAGGTGGAAAGCTTTTCTGTAAGTTTTGGAAGGGTTTGAATCAACTGTGCAATTGCCTGAGCGGGGTTTATTCCTGCATCGGGGTGGGCAGCATGGGAAGTTTTTCCTGTAAGGGATATCGTCAAGCCTGTACTTCCTGCGGCAAAAGTTCCTTGCCTGACAACAACTTGACGAAGTGGGAATCCTGGTAAATTATGTAACGCAAAAGCATAATCCGGTTTGATCTGCTGAAATTTTGGATCATCCAAAACCCTTCTTGCGCCTTCGCCGGTTTCCTCCGCTGGCTGGAAAAGCAATACTACTTCACCACTGACAGGTCTTTGCGCAGCAAGCTTTTCCCCTAGTCCGCAAATAATCGTCATGTGACCATCGTGCCCGCAAAGATGTGCTTTCCCTGCAGTCTGGCTTTTATAGCTTGGATCTCCTTTTTCCTGAATTGGCAATGCATCCAGTTCAGCTCTGAATAAAATTCGCTTACCAGGATTTTTCCCTTTAAAAATAAAAGCTAGCCCCGTTCCCCCTATATTTTGAATGGTTTGATCTGGTTTTAGGTTGGCAAAAAAGGCTAAAATCTTCTCGGCTGTGGCAGATTCTTCACCGGCAATTTCTGGAGTTTGGTGTAAAAGCTGGCGAAGATTTATAAGTTCTGTAAGGGGCATTTTTATTAATTATTTTCGGAAGGTAAGTTTCTACTGCTCAGTTGGAATCATTTTTGACGAAAAAAATGAGGCTTCGATCAGGAACTATTCAAGATCGCTGGCTATTTTAGGATATCATTTCAACCCTTAATCTAACTTTTATGAGCGAAGCACAAATTCAAAACTACAACGAGCAAATCCAAGCTTTGGAATCACAAATCACCGGTGACATGTTTGCAGACATGGAGATTCGTGACAAAATCCATAACCTGAAGATGGAACGTGACGGTGTGAAGCCGACTGATTCCAGCATTGATTGCGTAGGCTGCGGCAGTTAATTTACTGACTTTGGCTAGATACTTTATTATATATAAGCCTTTCGGGGTTTTATGTCAATTTTCTGGAGAGGGGCAGACGCTTGCCTCTCTTTTTGATTTTCCAAAGGAGGTGTACCCGGTAGGCAGGCTCGACAAAGATTCTGAGGGACTTCTAATTATAACGGATGACAAATCCCTAAACCATCATTTGCTTAATCCTCGTTTTGGACATCAGCGGACTTATTATGCACAAGTGGAAGGATCTCCTGAGCCAGAAGCATTGAAAGGATTAATGCAAGGCGTAATGATCAATGTGGAGGGTAGAGATTACAAAACTAAACCTGCGATAGCCAAGGTATTGGATCCAATTCCAGCACTTCCAGACCGCGATCCTCCGATTCGCTATCGAGCGTCCATTCCTGATACCTGGGTTTCTTTGACTTTAATAGAGGGCAAAAACCGGCAGGTTCGGAAGATGACTGCGGCTATTGGTCATCCTACGCTAAGGCTGGTTCGCTGGTCTATGGAGAAATTAACCATTCAAGGATTCAAGGTGGGTGAAGTGCAGGAGATCGATGAAAAAACCATTTACCATAGGTTGGGACTGACTGGGTTTAAAAAGACGGAGGCAAATAAATCAAGGAGGTAGGTCCTTTCCCGCTCAAAACCTTCGAGGTTTTGTAAACCTCAAAGGTTATCTATTGCTGCGTTGCCGCGCTGCCGCGAGAAATAAGCTTCTTAAAAAATCATAAAATCCCTTTAATCGTAAGGCATTACCGCTTCTAAGATTTAAGATTGTCCTTTGGGACAAAAACCTCTATTTTAGTCTCCGATTAAAAAGCACTCAAAGATTCAGATTCCATGCATCAGGAAAAAATAGCAGACGTAATACAGGAAGTAAAGAAAGTAGTAGTAGGCCAGGACAGAATGGTCAACAGACTTTTGATTGGACTTTTTACCAATGGACATATCCTTTTGGAAGGTGTACCAGGCTTGGCAAAGACCTTGACGGTAAATACGCTGGCCAAAGTGCTACATCTTGATTTCAATAGAATTCAGTTTACTCCGGATTTGCTACCGGCGGATTTGATAGGTACGATGATCTACAATCCTCAAGCAGCAAGTTTCGAAGTAAAGAAAGGACCAATATTCTCCAATGTGATTTTGGCGGATGAGGTTAACCGTTCTCCTGCCAAAGTTCAATCGGCACTTCTGGAAGCCATGCAAGAAAAGCAGGTGACGATTGGTGATACTACCTATCAGCTTGACCGTCCCTTTTTGGTTTTAGCAACTCAGAACCCTGTAGATCAGGAAGGAACTTACCCATTACCGGAAGCTCAGGTAGATAGATTCATGATGAAAGTTCATATCGACTACCCAAGCAAAGCTGATGAAATGGAAGTGATGCGTAGAATGGCAAACATGTCCTTTAGCTCAGAAGTGAATGCGATACTTTCAAAAGATGAGATTTTTGAGATTCGTAATCAGATCAATGCGGTAAAAATGGCTGAGCCATTGGAACACTATATCATAGAGTTGGTTTTTGCGACTAGATTTCCGGAGCAATATGGTCTGAAGGAAGAAGCCAAGTACATTCAATTTGGAGTTTCTCCTCGTGCAAGTATCAATTTAAACTTAGCATCCAAGGCGGTTGCCTTCATGGATGGTCGAGATTATGTGTTGCCCGAAGACATCAAGGAAATAGCAGAAGATGTACTAAATCACAGAATAATTCTCAATTATGAGGCAGAAGCCGACGGAATTAATACGCGAGATCTGGTCAAAATTTTAATGGAGAAAGTTCCCATTAACAAATCGGTAACATTGAAATAACTGCTATTCTAAGTAAAAAAAGGCTTTTCGTAAGAGAAGCCTTTTTTTATGCACTTTTTGTTATTCCAATATTAAATTCTGTAATCAATATTAAAAAAAGCATAATTCGGAAAATACTCTTGCGGTGAATAATTGAAGCAGATTTGCAACGTCAAAGAAGGCAAACCATTTCAATTATACTATACCAATGAAAAAGTTCAATTCCCTATTATTCATGTTTGCAGCAATCGTGATTGGATTCACAAGCTGTATAGACGGAAATGACAAACCAGTAGATCCTGTGGATCCAGGAGCAGATAATGTTTTGCTTGTAAACACAAACATCACTTCCAATACAACTTGGGAGACTGGTAAGACTTATGTACTTGGAGGAAGAATTACTGTTACTTCTGGGAATACATTAACCATCCAGCCAGGTGTAATTGTAAAAGGCGAAGTAGGATCCGGCTCTAATGCTACAGCTTTGATTATTGCTAGAGGTGGCAAGATTGACGCACAAGGGACCGCAACATCTCCGATCATCTTCACTACAGTTGCTGATGAAATCATACCTGGTCAAATTGCTTCACCTAATCTTGATCCAGATCTTTCTGGTCTTTGGGGAGGTTTGATCGTTTTGGGAAATGCTAAGGCTTCCCTTGCAGGTGATGTCACCGAGGTACAAATTGAAGGTATACCACCATCCGATACAAACGGACTTTACGGTGGATCAAATGATGAGGACAACTCAGGAACTATCAAATATATTTCTATCCGTCACGGTGGTGCAAACATCGGTGAAGGAAATGAAATTAACGGACTGACACTTGGCGGCGTAGGCTCTGGTACAATTATCGAAAACGTGGAGGTGATCGCAAATCAAGATGATGGAATCGAATGGTTCGGTGGTACTGTAAGCGTGAAAAATGCAATCATCTGGAATGCTGGTGATGACGCACTTGATACTGACCAAGCTTGGGCTGGTACGTTGGATAACTTCATCGTAGTTGCAGGTGGCGAAACTGATCACTGCCTAGAAATCGATGGTCCGGAAGGCTCATACAATGCTGGCCATACGTTGAAAAACGGAACTGTTAAAGGTAATGCAGTTGCTGAACTAGGCGACTTCCGT
The DNA here is from genome assembly GCF_900182815.1 of Algoriphagus winogradskyi. Taxonomy (GTDB): domain Bacteria; phylum Bacteroidota; class Bacteroidia; order Cytophagales; family Cyclobacteriaceae; genus Algoriphagus; species Algoriphagus winogradskyi. The sequence goes on from NZ_FXUA01000005.1 coordinate 145,499, forward strand.
GATGGAGCTAGAGGTACATTTGAGAACATTTACTTCTTCAACTTTGCTGACCCAGCAACCACAGATGGTCGTGGTGACTTATCCCTAAGCGGTGACAAAACACTCGCAACATTCTCTGAAGGATCATTGAAATTTATGAATCTCGAAGCTACCCTAGCAGATGGTGTTACGTTGGCTACAGTTTTCAAAAATGGTACTGCTGCTTCAGCAACAATGGTAGCTGCCGGTGCTAATACTGTAGGGGCAAACAAGACTGCTTTCGCAAGCACTTGGTCTTGGACTGCAGCCTCAGGCGCTATTTCTGATCTAAAATAAACAAACACACTTTTGAAAGAAGGGAGAAAGAACTTGCAAGGTCACTTTCTTCCTTCTTTTAAAATTTATTCTAATTGCTGTATGAAAAATCAATCTACTAATCCACTCATGAAGGGATTTCTGATTTTAGTTCTGCTTGTGCTTTCTCAAGTATTTGCAGGATTTGTTTTTGCCCAAAATGGTACCATTCGTGGCGCTGTCTTCGAAGAAGGTACAGGCGAACCTCTATTTGGTGTCTCTGTTTTAGTAAAAGAAACATCTACAGGAGCTGTAACAGATTTCGATGGTAAATTCGAAATTAAAGTTGCTCCAGGGTCTTACACTCTTCAGATCTCTTACATCTCCTATTCTTCTATCAACTTGACAGAAGTAGTAGTAAAAGCAGGAGAAGTAAACGTAATCAATGATCTGATGATGGCTGAAGAAGCATCAGACCTCGAGACCGTAACTGTCTCTGCCTCTGCAATCAGAACTACTGAATCAGCTTTACTTTCTGTAAAACGAAATGCTGCTAACCTCCTTGATGGTATTTCTGCCAGCACTTTTCGTCAAATCGGTGACGGCGATGCTGCTTCTGCAGTAAAACGAGTGACAGGTGTATCTATCGAAGGTGGTAAATATATCTATGTAAGAGGGCTTGGCGACAGATATACCAAAACTGTTTTGAATGGCGTGGATATTCCAGGCCTTGATCCTGATAGAAATACAATCCAAATGGATATATTTCCTACCAATGTGATCGATAACATTATCGTTTCCAAATCTTTTACAGCTGATCTTCCTGCGGATTTTACAGGTGGTGTTGTAGATATAGAAACAAAAGATTTTCCTGAGGAAAAAACAATGCGATTGAGTTTGAGTGGTGGTATCAACCCATCCATGCACTTCAACTCAAATTATTTGAAATACGATGGTGGCAACACTGACTTTTTAGGATTTGATGATGGCACAAGAGCTATTCCTACAGACGGAAGAACAGACATCCCTCAATATGGTGATGCAGTAGGTAATCCAAATGGCCCAAAAGGCATGGAGTACCAAGAGATTCTTGGAAACTTCAACAAAACACTGGGTGGCTACAGAGCTAATAGCTTGATGGATGTTGGAGTTAGTTTTTCCCTTGGAAATCAATTTACAAGATCAAAAGCCACTTGGGGTTACAATTTTGCTTTGACCTATAAGAATGAGACTGAGTTCTATCAGGATGCAGAGTACAACTTGTATGCTAAGCCTAGAGAGGCTGATCAGACGGAGCTTGAGCCTTTGGAAAGACAGCGTGGAGACTTTGGTGTAAACAATGTATTGCTTGGCGGACTTGCGGGTATTGCCTTGAAGACTGACAATTCAAAATTCAAGTTGAATTTAATGCATTTGCAAAATGGAGAGTCTAAGGCAGCTGATTTTGCTTTTATCAATACCAACCTAGGAGCGAACTTTGAAGCTAGACAATATAACTTAGAGTATAGCCAAAGAGGATTAACTAGCATTTTGCTAGCGGGTACACATTACATCAATGGAAATGATTGGGAGCTTAATTGGAAACTAGCTCCAACAAGATCTACTATTTCTGATCCAGACATTAGATTTACAAGATTTAGAGAGCCTACCAATACTGTATCCACTGAAGTAGGACTTCCTGCTAGAATCTGGAGAGATCTAGAAGAATATAGCATTGTTGCAAAAGGGGATATCGCTAAAAGACTGACACTTTTCTCTAGAGAAGGTAAAGTTAAATTTGGTGGTAATTATGTCTTCAAACAGCGTGATTTCAACATTCAAAGCTTCCAGTTTGCTACAGGAAATACAGAGTTTACAGGCGATCCAAATGAGATTTTGCTTGAAGAGAATCTTTTCTCTGCAGACAATAGAAATGGGGTAAGGTACAATGCGGACTTTATTCCGATTAATGCGAACGCCTACAATTCCATCGCTACCAATATGGGCGGCTATGTGTCAGTGGAGGCAAATCCAGCAGATAAATTAAAAGCTATCGTAGGATTAAGAGTTGAGAAATACAATCAATACTATACTGGTACTAACCAGACTGGAACAATCAATTATGATTTGGTTGAAGTACTTGATGATATGGATTTCTTTCCAACTGTCAACTTGATTTTCAACTTGAAAGAAAATCAAAACCTACGTGCTTCAGCATCTAGAACCATCGCAAGACCTTCTTTCAAAGAACTGTCTTATGCGGAAATTCTTGACCCAATCACAGGTAGAACTTTTATTGGTGGTCTATATCCTGAAACTACCAATGGGGGAACAGAAGTCCTTTGGGATGGTAATTTAGTTTCTACTCATGTGAATAACTTTGATTTGAGATGGGAAGCTTTCCAGGAAAGAGGTCAAATGCTTTCAGTAAGTGCCTTCTATAAAACCTTTGAAAAGCCTATTGAAATGGTTCAGTTCCTAGCTGATCCTGGAACTTTCCAGCCTAGAAACGTAGGTAATGGTACTGTTGCAGGTTTAGAGTTTGAATTCAGAAAATCTCTGAAATTCATTGCTCCTACCTTGGAAAATTTCTCTTGGAATACGAACGTTACGGTTACTAAATCTCAAATAAAAATGTCTGAATCTGAATTCAGATCAAGATCATTGACAGCTAGAGAAGGTCAGGTAATTGAGGATACACGTGACATGGCCGGACAGGCACCTTACTTGATTAACACGGGCTTAAGCTATAACTCGTTCACTACTGGTTGGGAAGCTGGTGTTTTCTATAATGTTCAAGGATCTTCTCTTCAGTATGTTGGATTTGGTAACAGAACAGATACATACTCTGTACCATTCAATAGCTTGAATTTAAACATCAATAAGACTTTTGGGGCAGATGAGCGACTGCAAGCTGGCTTTGGGGTGCAAAATATTCTGAACTCAAAGAGAGAGTATGTTTATAAGTCATATGAGGCACAAGATCAGATTTTCAGCAGCCTTTCTCCAGGCACAAAAATCAACATGAGAGTTTCCTTCTCTTTCTAATATTCCAACTATCACAATTGAAAAAGGCTCCTTTAAGGAGCCTTTTTTTTATGTCAATTTATTGATGATTTCGAAAGATTCTGGGAATTGTTGGAGAAGTGCCTTGGCCTCGAAGAGTTCAAAATCTGCAAAATCAAACCCAGGCGAAACGACGCATGAAACTAATGCGAAACTGTCAGGCTCGTCCACTGTGCTACCAAAGATGGTATGAGCTTTTACTAAATGCTGAGGAGAAGTAATTGCCGTACTTGATGGATATCCAAGCGAAAGCTGCTTATGACCAAGTTCACTTAAGGTGTGAACTGTCAAATTGCTTCCTTCATGGAAGAACCAAAGCTCATCACTTTTGATACGATGGAATTTTGATACATTCTCTGAGGTAAGTAGAAAGTAGATAGCTGTTGTTAGGTTTTTATTCCCGGCACTTGTTTCAATGTTTGCTTCAGATCGATAAGTCTCTGAATAGAACCCTCCTTCTGGGTGAGGCAGTAGGTTCAATTTTTCTACCAAAAAAGCTATTCTGTTCTGCACCTCCATATCAAGCTGCGGAATAGGAATCTAGTAATATAGCTACTATTCGCTCTGCTGTTTTTCCATCCCAAAGCGGAATTCCTTGGTATTGCTTCCATTCTCCCTGCATTATTTTTTCCAAGTAAGGTTTAAGCTTAGCTGGATCAGTCCCTACAAGTTCATTGGTGCCAAGGTGGATGGTTTCAGCACGTTCAGTATTGTCTCTGAGAGTAATACAAGGCACATTCATGACAGAAGCTTCTTCAGTAATTCCTCCAGAATCGGTGATTACACCTTTCGCATTTTTTACCAGATAGTTGAATTCCAAATATCCTAAAGGTTCACACATATGAAGGTGCGGTGCATCGATACCAATTGTTTGTAAGTTCTTGGCGGTGCGTGGATGCACTGGAAAAATGATTGGTAATCCTTTTGTGCCTTCCAGAATCGCATCTATCATGGCTTTTAGTTTTTGCTCTTGATCCACGTTTGCAGGACGGTGCATGGTCATCACAAAGTATTGACCAGGTTCCAAGCTTTCGAAAATCTCACCTTCCGGCTTTTGGAATCTAGGCATCTGCGCCATCAATGTATCTATCATCGTATTGCCTACGTAATGGATTTTTTCTTCAGAAAAACCACTATTTCTAAGATTGCTATTTGCTATCTCAGAGGTGGTGAAAAAATGATCGGTAATACTATCTGTGACCATTCTGTTGATTTCCTCGGGCATGGTTAAATCGCCAGAGCGTATTCCTCCTTCTACATGAGCTACATCTATTTGGAGTTTTTTGGCAGTAATAGAGCAGGCAAGTGTGCTGGTGACATCTCCTACAACTAGTACAAGGTCTGGGCGATTTTCAAGAAGTTCTTTTTCAAATGCGACCATAATTGCGGCTGTTTGTTCAGCTTGAGTTCCACCTCCTCCTCCAAGATTTGCGTTAGGCTCGGGGATATTCAGTTGATCAAAAAAGTCACCTGACATCTTTTTATCATAATGCTGTCCAGTATGAACCAATCGGAAATTGATATCAATGCCTTCCTGTTGCTTTTTGATAAATTGGTGAATGATAGGCGCAATTTTCACGAAATTGGGTCGCGCACCTGCGACTATGGTAAAAGTAGCCATCTCATATTTTTTTTTGTAGCCAAAAATAGTAAAACCTTTTGGAGACCTGAGCTAAAATTACCCTTCTTTTGGTAAGTCTCATTTGGCTCCTTTTTTGTTTCTTTGCAAGGTTCTATTTTCTTAACTAATTGAATTTGATGGATTATTATAAATGGTCAAAAGCAGTGAAGATACTTCTACTACTTATGACTTTAGGGTTTGTTTCCTCTTGTACTGAAACATTGGAGTCAGAGCAAGTGGTCTATTCCAATGATTTTTCAAATCTAGATTTGGCAGGATTTGAAAACGGTAGGTTTTTAATTTTTGAAAATGACACAGTAGTCGGCTATTACCATAATGAAGAAATTGCAGTTAATTTGTCTGGTCTTCCATCCCACAATCTGTTAAAAGTTACGCTTGAGATTTTGGTTCATGATTCCTGGGATGGAAATGCTTCAGATAACGGAAATGGTCCAGATCAATGGTTTTTTGGGGTAGATGATGAGGAGGTTTTTAGAACTACATTCTCCAATACGCCTTGTGAATCCACCTATTGCCTTTACCAATCTTATCCAGATCATTTCTTCAAACAAAATAGACCTAAAACAGGAGCAATTCAGACGAATATGCCTGGTCTCTGTCTTTTTGGCGCATTTCCGAATTATACGACCAGATATAGTATTTCCAAGATTATTGAACATAGTAATCCCAATTCCAGAGTTTATATGAATTCGGAATTAGTGGCGGATAATGCAACTGACCCTTTGTGTGATGAATCTTGGTCTTTAGCTAAAATTACTATTGAAGCCCTTACCTTGAAATGATGATGAAGACAGGGAAAATTTTGAATAGTTTTTTTGGGACATTAGTGCTATTCCTTTTGCTCAATAATTCTTCTTTCGCGCAGACTGTACCAGTAGGCACGCCAGTATTGGATGATTATTTAAGAAGAGCGCAACTATTGGGAGATGTGGACTCCGCATCTTCTTTTATGATCAGACCACTCTATCCCACTGAGGCCTTCGGGATTAAATATGGCTTTGACCTCGATAGCTCTGTCGTTGATTTGGATGTCTCCAAGGTCAACAAAGTTTTTGGAAAGAATAATCAAGGCAAGTTTTTACTTCTGCCAGCAACTGCTAAGTTTCAGTATAATTCGACATATGCCTTCGGAGTGAATGATGGCGCTTTTATTCCAAATCGAGGAATTCAAAGTATACTTAGTGTCGGCGCTTATTTAGAATATGGACCATTGAGCCTACAATTTCAACCGGAAATGTTAATGGCTCAAAACAAGGATTACAAGGGCTTTCCAATCGAGCATCAAGCAACTGTTTTATTCTATTATGAATATATGAACAGAATAGATATGCCAGAGCGATTTGGAGAGAATGCCTACAATCGTGCCTATTTAGGTCAGTCTAGTCTTCGCTTTAATTTTGATGAGTATTCAATAGGCATTTCCTCCGAGAATCTTTGGTGGGGGCCTGGTAGACGAAACTCGCTTTTACTTGGAAATAATGCCCCAGGATTTGTCCACTTCACGGCTAACACCCGAAAACCAGTAAAGACAAAAATTGGATCATTTGAAGGGCAGATGATTGGTGGATTCTTGAGATCTTCAGGTTACTTGCCTCCATTGTCTGATTATAGAATTCAGGAAAATCCAGTTTTAATTCCTAAACCAGAGGATAATAAGCGTTTCTTGTCAGGAATCGTATTGACTTATCAGCCAAAGTGGGTTCCTGGATTATTTTTGGGCTACGGGTCAACAAATCAAATGTACAGAAGTGATATTTCTGATCTAGGAGATATACTTCCGGTATTTAATGGCAGGAAAAAAGCGCAGAATATTGTAGATCCTACTCAAGAAAAGAGACAGCAATTTAGCTCAGGGTTTTTCAGATGGCTAAGTCCAGAAGGTCACTTCGAATTCTATGGTGAGTATGGGACCCGGGATAATGATCGCAAAATGAGCGATTTCATGATAACTCCTGAATCTGGCAGAGCCTTCACTTTTGGGTTTTCGCACTTGATGAGTTTGAAAAAACCTGGTCATTTTTTCCAGATAAGTTCTGAGATGACTCAGACGGGACAAACTATCAGAGAAGATATCAGAGCGCTTAAAACATGGTATATACACGATCATGTTGTAGAAGGCTATACTCAAAATGGTCAGGTGTTAGGAGCAGGAAATGGTCCTGGCAGTAATGTGATATTCGTTGAGTTTGCTTGGGTTAATAAAATGAATAGAATTGGATTCCAAATGGAGCGAATTGTCTATAACAACGACTTTTATTACTACAGATATGAAGCTTCGAAAGACTGGCGAAACAAATATGTGGATCTTGTCCCTTCTTTGATAGGTGACTGGAAGTTTGGTAGTGTTTTAGTAAATGCCCGACTGCAATATGTCAATACCTTGAATTACAAATGGTATCTGGAAAATAGCCCAGATCAGTATTTTGTGCCTGGTTATGATAGGAAAAACTTCGTAGGTCAAATCGGAGTTGCTTATCTATTTAGATAGGGTTTTCATTCAAAAGCTATAAAATCTAGCTTGAGGATGGCATCAGAAAGTTTAATAATTATCCATGAGGCGAGATTCCATTTCTCATCAAAAAACAATTAAATACACATGAAAGTAGAGAAGAATAAAGTGGTAGCAGTTTGCTATGATCTCAAAGTGGATGATGGAGAGACGGGCATGGTTCCGTATGAAACTGTCCCAGAAGACAAGCCATTTTACTTTTTGTTTAATGCCGGTGAAGTTTTTCCAAAGTTTGAGGATGCCTTGCTAGGGAAGTCGGCTGGAGACACATTCACAGCTGATCTTAGCTTTGAAGAAGCCTATGGGGATTATATGGAGGAGAAAAAAACCATAATTCCAAAAGCTAATTTCAAGGAAAAAGGAAAGACAAATAAGAACCTACTGCGCATAGGCAATGTAATTCCTATGCAGGATAATAAGGGTGGACAGATCAGAGGAGAGATTACGAAGATTGATTATAAAGGTGTCCATATGGATTTCAATCCACCACTAGCAGGATACGATTTGTCTTTTGAAGGTAAAATCATCTCGGTACGGGATGCCTTACCGGAAGAACTCGAACATGGACATGCTCATGGTCCAGATGGTCATCATCATCACTAACCTAACTTAATCAAATGCCCTGTTCATAGAATAGGGCATTTGTCGTATAGGGAGCTTCAAAAAATGCGAATATTTTTGAAATAACAAACGAACCTAACTCTAATGACAGAGGATGTTATTATCGCTGTGATAAAAAAAGCTCTGCTTATTGGGTTCTTCGTAGCATTTATGGCTTAACAAATACTAAAATATTGGAGTAAGGTTTTTTTAACAGATTGTTTGGACGACAGGGGTGATTGGTCCAACAAGTTTAGGCCTCCTTTAGGAGGCCATTTTTAGTTTGATGCTAGCAAGTTGGCTTGTTCTTCTGCTAATGCTTTGAGGCCTTCAATTCTCTCAGAATTGTAAAGTTTCAGTGCCTTATTTAATTGTGTGGAAGCCTTTTCAAAGCGTTGATCATTGAAATATGAGATCGCATCATTATAATATTGCAGTCCGGCTAATTCAGTCAAATTGACTTTTCTAAAAATTGCATTATCAGAAAGATCTGCTTTCGGAGCTCCTAGTCTCTGGTTAAGAGACTTGAGCTGGGTTGAATCATCAGCTTTATACCCTTCTAAATAAGCAATAACCTCCGTTGGAGCTGTAATCATCCCACCGATGGGCAATGTACTTTCCAAAATAATATCTTTCCCCTCGTGATTCACTACTATAAACACATGATAATCCGTTTCCACAACTTTGTAAACAAACCCATATCTTTCTAAGAGAAGGGCCAAAGCAGCAGAAGCGCTTACGCAATCATATTTTCCTTCTTCCAACATATCATTGAAAGTGGAATGTTGTTCGTAGGTTTTGAATAGCTGCTGATGAGATTTTTCAAAAATACTGCGGAGTACACTTAGGTGTGTGCCTTTTTTATTGAATTTTTTGTCCAGTTCAGATACCAGGCCATCCCACTTTTCGTCTGAAAGGGATCTCTCAGCTTGAACAGCTCTAAAAAGTAAATAGGGATTCTTTTGGCCTGCCTCCCATAACTCCTTCTCTGAATCGCTTTCAAAGCGTAAACCCTCAATTATTCCAATAGCATCTTGAGCCATGGCAAAAATGCCAATTGCAGATATTAGAATAAATGTGAGTAAAACTTTTTTCACCTGGGATGAAGCTAATGTTACTATTGTTACGGTCAATGTTAGGTAAAGTTAACAATTTGGTAATATTAAAACATATAACTATCCAAAACTTAACATTGGAGTAATTTTAGGGGTAAGTCTTCAGCCTCAGTTACAGCAGCCGAAACAATATTTTGTGGTAGCTAATTAAAACTAGATGGCTTGTGCCTATAGTAAATTCACTTGAACCGGAATGAAGGCTACTTAATATCGCACAATGCGGCTTAATCCTACCTATTCGTGATGATAGGGTTCATTTCGCAGGATTGTAAACCCACGATACAATTGTTCGATAAAAAATGGACGGATCATTTGATGTGAAAAAGTCATCTTAGAAATGGAAAGTTTACCGTTGGCTCGGTTATAAACTGCTTCAGAAAATCCATAAGGGCCACCTATTACAAAAATCAATTGCTTCAGTCCACTATTCATTTTCTTTTGAAGAAACTCAGCGAAATCCATAGAGCTGTAGCTTTTGCCGCGCTCGTCCAATAGAATTACCTCGTCTGCGGGTATGATATTTTTCAGAATTAATTCGCCTTCTTTTTCCTTCTGGAGGCTTTCAGAAAGAGATTTACTGTTTTTAAGGTCAGGAATCACTTCAAATTCAAACTTGATATAAAAATTCAGACGCTTACTATACTCCTCGATCAAAGAGATGATTGCTTTGTTGTCAGTTTTGCCTATTGCGATAAGTTTTATTTGCATTCCCAAATATGTGGAATTTCTATTTATGGTCCATTTGTGTAGCTGAAAGGTCTAAAATTGGGGTGTTTGATACTTATATGTTTTTATATTTCTTCATGAAACATAATTCTTAAAAAACTGAAAAACAATTGATTATAAGTAGTGTTATAGGGGTATTAAACCAATTTTAAAATTAACACTTAACAACAATGAAAAAATTAGGAATAGTAGTGATGCTAACAATGCTAGTAATAGCATCATCTTTTGCACCAAAAAGGAATGCTGTCCATGAGACAAAAATTGAAGCAGATATTGTTGATTTAGCAATTTCTCAGGATTTCTTGAGTACGCTAGTAGCAGCTGTGAAAGCCGGTGATTTAGTGGATGTATTGAAAGGAGATGGTCCGTTTACAGTTTTTGCTCCAACAAATGATGCTTTTGCAAAGCTTCCTGCTGGTACAGTCGAAAACTTGTTAAAGCCAGAGAATAAAGCGCAATTGGTTAAAATCCTAACCTACCATGTAGTACCTGGAAAAGTGATGTCTAAAGACTTGTCAAATGGTCAAATGGCAAAAACTGTACAGGGTAGCTCTGTGAAAGTTACAATTATGGATGGTAAAGTGATGATTGATAAAGCAACTGTAACAGCGGCTGATATCGAAGCGGACAATGGAGTAGTACATGTGATCGATACGGTTATCATGCCATCTATGTAACAGGTGATTATTTTAATCCCCAAGAAGCCTATCCATTTGGATAGGTTTTTTTGTTGAGGAAATTCCTAAATGTTGCATTGCAGATTGCATGGATCGGTAATTATTCCGCTGCCTCTACATTAGTAAATTGAATGGCTAGCGTGTAAAATGAAAAAGCCTCCCAATTTGGGAGGCTTTTTCTATGAGTTGGGGTGATCTTATTTGATCAGTTCTTTACGCTTCAGGATTGTTTCCATAAATTTTCGCTCATTGTCTGAGTTAAAAATTCGAAAAGGCAGATGAATGAATTGCGCTTTGGACATGTAAAGGACGAAAGCATCTTTTCTGACTTCAGCATTTTTGATCATATTCCATTGAACGGGCATGCCTTGCTTAGTATTGATTTTCATCAGAATCTGACGGCTATCTATTTCGTATGCCATCTTATCAAATATTACTTTATTTTGCTCCATCTGGGTTACTCCAGTGAATTGAATCGCCCAAAACAGTACATAAAGGCCATATGCGATCAATGCTCCGATGATCCACCAGATCGAAGGGATCCAAAAATAACCGCACATAATCACTAATGCTATTGGAATAACCCACCATTGTTCCTTCAAAACATTAACCAAAGCCATTTTGATATAGGTGCCAGTAGGGAGCTGATATTTTTTTGTTTTTACTATCATCACTTTTCTTTTTCAGAGCGCAAATATCCACCTATCCAAGGGAATTAGCAAGTCCGCTTAAATCATAAAAAATATCTTTATGCGAAAACAAATCGGCACTACCATTGATTTAAATCTTGTATTCAAGTATATTATCTGAAACTTTTAGCGATGAGCAGTCTTGTAATCGATTTGATCCTTTGTGGTTTGGCTTATGTCATTTTGATATATGTCATGGCGACTATGACTAAAAAATCTTTAAAAAAGGGTGGTAGGAGTGAAGATGATGGAGATGGCGGAGTCGAGGATTTCACACCACCTAAGATAGATTTACCTCCTGGGGTTCAGTGGCCTAGTGATTCCCCGAAATCAAGAATTCCTGAACCAGTGGAATATTAATGACACTTGTTGCATACACCTTGAACCAATAAACTCATATCCTTCTTTTTAAAGCCTGCAGGTAGCTTGATACTCGGCAGGGAAATAGATTCCAGGCAGGTAGTTTCTCCACAAATTTCACATTTGAAATGGACGTGTTCGTGGTTATGATCTTCCTCTTCGTGGGAGCATAGCGCATATTTGGTAGCACCACTGTCATCAAGAACTTTATGCACTACGTCTTTGTCTACAAACGTTTTTAAAGTCCGATAGATCGTCACACGGTCAAACTGGCTATCCAATGATTCTTCTAAATCAGAATGGGCTAACGCGACTTGTTTGTCCAAGAACTCGCGGATTATTTCCTGCCGACAATCTGTTATGCGTAGTTTATGACTCTGAAGTATGGAAAGAGGTGAGGACATGTTGATTCGTTTGAAACAAAATTAATCAAAAAATCATATCAAATGTTGAAAATCCCGCAACGGCGCACTGAGGCAAAGTTTTTAAAAATTGGAATTAGTTCGCTAATTATTGCGAGTCAAATCCCAAGTTCTAGAGGGCGGTAAAAGCTGAGCCTTCGTAAGTAGTGAGATAGCGGTAGAAGTTTTAATAAAAAAAAATGGGCACCAAAACTGGCGCCCATTTAACTTTATTGCTTCTTCTTAAACCTTACTTCGGGTCAAGAATAGTATTTACTCTTTCTAAGGCATCTTCAAGATGCAGCTTAGACATTCTGTCAGAAGTTCTGGCAATCGCGGATCTGATATCTCTCTGTAGGATTTTCAATTCTCCTCTTGCCATCGGTCTGATGTCAGATTGAGATGCATTGATCTGTGGACCAACAAATCTTCTGAATGAAGCTGGTACGGTAGGGCCGTCGGTAGTCATCAGATACTCCAAGCGCTCAATATAAGCTCTCTGTAGTGCTCTTCTGTGCACGTCGATTGTTTTTCCTGAAGATAACTCGGTCCAGATGCCTTTTCTCAGGTCATCAAATAGCTCAGTCATCTTATACGCTTCATTACCATTCAATGCCTCGTTTTCGATCACACGACCAAGTCTACCAAGGTCAAGTACTGAATTCAACGTACCAGCCTGTACTCCACGGATTCTTTCCAATGCTCCAAAATCTTCTGTCCTTGCAAAGATGTCATCCTGCATCATCCATTCTGGAGTGGTAAAAAGCTCTTTGTTCAAGAAAGCAACAGCTGACTTCTGAATTTCTTTTGAAGTGTGTGTATATACTGGCAGGTCCTGTCCAACGGCTCTGTAAACTTCAGATACACCACCAATGTTGGTTTTCACATGACCCATATATCTGTTGAATTGAGTGATCACTTGACCATACATTTCTTCCAGATCATCGAAATCTTTGTAAGGCTTATTTGGCTCTGAAGTCCAATCCATAAGGTTTGGCATGATTCTCTTCAGGTTGGCAATGCCGTATTCAGAAGCTTTCATAGAGTTGTCACCCAAATCTTCACTTTGTGCAGTTGGATCATAGCTATTTCCCTGACGTCCATATCTGTAAATAGGATCACCTTGTTTCTCCAGGATCCATTTATCCAGTGTCGCTAATTCATCTTCAGGCGTAGCAGCATCAGGAATAGGTCTATACCCCCAAGCCACTGCATATTTATCATAAGGTCCAACGTTTGGCATTAAGCTTACACCTTTGTCACCTGGCTGTGCGATGTAGTTAAATCTCGCATAGTCCATGATTGATGGTGCGGTTCCCATTTCCTTTGTAAATGCAGCATCTCTTAGCTTCTCTACTGGATATGCATGAGAAGAGGCAAAGTTGTGAGGAAGACCAAGGGTATGCCCTACTTCGTGAGAAGAAACAAACTGAACCAATCTGCCCATTACTTCATCCTTAAATTGTACGCTCTGTGCATCAGGATTGATTGCTGCTGTTTGGATGAAGAACCAGTTTCTTAATAGGTTCATCACGTTGTGATACCATCCGATATCAGATTCTAAGATTTCACCTGATCTTGGATCAGACACGTGTGGTCCATAAGCATTCTGGATATCTGAAGCGAAATATCTGATAACAGAATATCTCGCATCTTCTGGGCTCCAATCAGGATCTTCTTCTTTTGTTGGTGCTAATTTGGCCACAATTGCATTTTTGAAACCTGCAGCTTCAAAAGCGACTTGCCAATCATTCACACCGGCAATTAAGTATGGGATCCACTGCTTAGGAGTAGCAGGATCGATGTAATAAACAATTTGCTTTTTAGGCTCTACTAATTCTCCGGCTTTAAATTTAGCCATATCCTCATCCTTTACTTCAAGTCTCCATCTGTCAAGGAAAGTACGGCTTTCAGCTTTTTGAGCATCAGCTCCATAATCGACGATAGAACGGCTAAACCATCCTACACGCTGATCTCCCAATCGCTGCTTCATCGGTTCTTTTGGTAGAAGAAGCATAGAAGAGTTCATCTCCAATGTGATAGAACCTGTAGAGCTGTTTGAAGGTGGGTCATTAGCAAGGTAAGTCATTACATACCTCGCTTCAATATTGATAGGATAGGTATGGATGTGTGCAATGTACGATCTATCTGTATCTAGTCGAGAGACTTTATATTGTGTACGCTCGCCTTTAGGTAAGCCTAATGCTTGCACATCTTTTGACCAAAGATCAGTAGCATCGATTACGATTCCAGTACTGTCTGTTCCAAGAGATTTGATAGCAAACTTCTGCAGGATTGGCTCCAGGTTAGAATTCTTAACAGCCATCGCGATAGGAAGTGAATCGGCTGCATAATTGTTCACAGAAATAACCTTTAGATGAATATCGTTGTTGTACTTTTCCCAACGAAGCATGAGCGTATTGGTGCGCTCTCCGCCATATCCAATTCCATTTGCGGTTTTGGCAATGGTAGTGACCATCAACATGTCTCTTCCGAGTAAAGAATCAGGGATTTCGTAGAAGTATTTGTCCTCAATCTGATGAACCTTAAAAAGACCATCCTTAGATTTGGCCTTCGCAGTAATTACCTCCTTATAAGGTTTTGGATCTGAATCATTACCTTTTGGTTTAGCCGGGGTTGCTGGTGCAGCTGTTTCTTTCTTAGCATCCTTTTTCTTCTTTTTCTGAGCAAAAGTATCCGTAGAATAAAACATCACACCCATTACACCAAGGATTAATGGTAATCTCCTGAGTAATTTGGGTATCTTATTTCTCATAGTTATTATTTGGTTAAGTATTTTCTAAACCGTGAATTTCTTGAAAGGATCAGTACCTAGTACTCATTTTTGATGAACGGTTTATATGTAAAATTAAAGGCAGAACTGTGAACAATAAGTACAATACAGTGGTAATTGGAGGTGGACTGGCAGGTTTGACTTCATCGTATTTATTGGCCAAAGCTGGACATGATGTGCTTTTGGTCGAAAAAAAGCAGTATCCCTTTCATCGGGTATGTGGAGAATACCTCTCTAATGAAGTACGTGATTTTTTAGAAAGGGAGAGTCTTTTACCTGAGCAACGTGAGTTTCCGACGATCACATCTTTTCTTTTTTCTGATACTGCTGGGAAAAGCGTAACCACTGCTTTGGACTTAGGAGGATTTGGAGTTAGCCGCTATGTGTTAGATGATTATATCTATCATAAAGTTTTGGAAAAAGGTGGGGCAGTACAAACTGGTGCACAAGTAGATACTGTGGTTTTTGATAAGAGCGAGAATTTATTCAGAATCGGCTTGGCCGATGGAACACAGCTAACAGCCTTTAATGTAATAGGAGCTTTTGGCAAGCGATCTAAACTGGACAAAACACTCAAACGAGCATTCATCGAAAAGAGAAGTCCTTATATAGGGGTTAAATATCACATAAAGACTGATTTCGATAGAAGCACAGTTGCGCTTTATAATTTCAAAGGCGGGTATTGTGGACTGAATACCATAGAAGATGGCAAAGTTAATTTATGCTATCTGGGAGATAGGGGGCAATTGCGGGAATACGGCTCAATTGAGGCAATGGAACGAGAAGTTTTGTGGAAAAACCCAGCGCTCAAGCCCTTTTTTACAGACAGTGATTTCCTTTTCGATAAACCGGAAGTGATCAATGAAATCAATTTTGAGCGAAAGGAGCCTGTGGATAATCATGTACTCATGGCAGGCGATTCAGCTGGATTAATCACTCCACTCTGCGGCAACGGCATGGCAATGGCTATCCATGCAGGGAAATTGGCAGCAGATGCAATTTTGAAAGGAAAATCCAGACAAGAAATTGAAGCTCAATATGAGCATTCTTGGAGATCACTGTTTGAGCGGAGACTCTGGCTAGGAAGGAAGGTTCAGCGCCTTTTCGGATCTAATCAAGCGTCAGTTTTGACAAGAATGTTAATTAAGCATGTGCCTTTTATTTCAGATCAAATCATAAAGAATACGCACGGAAAACCTTTTTAATAGCCCAGAGCTTGTATGATCTGCGTGTTTTCCAGAAAGTAATAAATGAAGAAAGCATTGAGTGCTAATGCCGAGAAATAATTCATCCCCATAGCCCAGTTATAATTAGCATACTTAGATGGATTCACTCGGATGAAATTAAACCAAGTCAAAAAGTAAAGCATAATTGGGGTCATCGCAGCTAGATAAATCCAAAGAATGTTGAGTTGATTACGGTCAAAGAAAAACCACGCAAACCCAGTGCCGGTCACCATAAATGCCATGGCTGAAAAAAGAAAAGTGCCTTTTATTCCCAACACCAAACTTAATGTTCGGTCGCCTCTCCGAGCATCTTCGCTATGTTGATAAACCTGTGTCAGCGGATAGTTTCCCCACAACATCAAGCTGGTAAACAGACCCGGGATCAGCACATGAGGCTTGTATAGGACTTCCCAACTTAAATTGCTAAGTCCGGCATAAGCTGTGGCAAACGTGAAATATCCTTGGAAAAATCCAGCAATGAACCAACTGAGCCAAGGATACTTTTTGATCCGGATAGCCGGGTGAGAATAGGCCATACTCACCAAGCCATAAATCAAAATCATAAGTGCAACGCTGAGATTTATACTTGCACCTATCCAGATCGCAATCAAGAAAAAGGTGAGTGAAAGCCAATAAAGGTCTTGGGTGACTTTTGGTGGATGCTTCAGTCCACCGATACTTTCTTCGTCCTTATCAAAATAACTATTGTAGCCGTTACTAGACGGATATAGAAAAAGATGAAGAGCAATAAACACCCAAAGAATTCTTGACTCATTATGGTTGGGAGTGAGTGCCAAAGCAAAGAAAAAGATGGGCATCAAAAAGAGTGAAAAGGGAATTCGAAGATGCTTAAGGCTAGAACTAGAGATCATATCGTAAATGAGGTTGAGCTAATAACTATTCCAGATGGAGATAGTTACAATGCATTCAGCCAATTTAGATATATTCAATTAACTTGATCAGAAGAACTGAAAATTGGATGAATCAAATTTTCTAGGATTTATTTAATGAAAGAAGCGAAACCGACTAAATCTTTATACATGAAGGCAACCTCCACAAACCCAAACTTCTGTTTATGAGGAGTGGAATCGTAAGTATAGGCCTGGCAAATCCAGGCGACCCTATTGATCAGTCGGTAATAGCCAGCTTTATGCAGAAGGCGCATCAACTGGACGAAGTTGAGTCAAGAAAATTGGGCTTTTTGTATAGAAAGTCTGGAATTTCCAGTCGTTACAGTGTGCTGAATGATTTTGAGAAGTCAGACCCAAATGACTTTACTTTTTTCCCGAATTCAAAAGACTTTGAACCCTTCCCTGGCACAAAGGCAAGGATGGAAGTATTTCGTCAGACGGCTCCAGGTCTTTGTGAAGAGGCTGTGATTAATTGCCTTGCAAAATCTGAAATAAAAGCTCAAGATATCACTCATTTGATATTAGTTTCATGCACAGGAATGATGGCTCCCGGAGTTGAATTAGCCCTGATGAAAAGTCTTAATCTCGATGATGCCGTGGAGCGATACTGCGTACATTTCATGGGTTGCTATGCAGCATTTACAGGGTTGAAATTGGCAGACAAAATAGTGAAAGCAGAACCAGAAGCTAAAGTGCTGCTGGTTTGTGTGGAGCTATGCACCTTACATTTTCAGAAGGAATATATGGAGGATAATATTCTGGCCAATTCACTCTTCGGAGATGGGGCAGCTGCGGCTTTGGTCATGCGATCTGAGAAAGGATTAAAAATTAAATCTTACCTGAGTCAGGTGCTTCGCGAAGGCGAGGAAGATATGGCTTGGGGGATCGGGGATTTTGGTTTTGAGATGCGGCTGAGCAAGTATATTCCTACACTTCTGGATCAAGGCATTAGCCAATTGAAAGAGAAATTTGAGCAGAAATTCAAGTTATCCACAGTGGATAACTTTGCTATTCATCCAGGCGGGAAACAGATACTCCAGAAAGTTCAAGAAGCATTTGGTCTGGAAGAATCTGTCAATTCACATGCATTGGAAGTGCTCAAGCAATTTGGAAATATGTCGTCAGTGACCATACTTTTTGTCTTAGCCCGAATGATGCATGATGATCAAATTCAAGGAGATATACTTTCTATGGGATTTGGACCAGGGCTTACGTTGGAAACTTTACTGCTGGAAAAGTGATGAGTAAATTTGCGCAGCGAAGCGAGGAGAAGGAATTGATGGACGACCTCAATTGCTCTGGCGAAGAACTTAATCAAACTTTGCGCGAGCTAAAAACCATCAATCGATGGCTGGGTGGAAATTATGTGACTACTTCTGGTCTGGCGAAGATTTTTAAGAGTTATCCACAAGATAACTATTCAGTGGCAGACATTGGCTGCGGGGGCGGAGATATGATCAGAGTAATGAATGAATGGGTAAAAACCCAGAAAAAAGTGGTTACCTTTATCGGAATCGACGCAAACAGGAACATTATTGACCTAGCGAAGGTTAGACTACGTGACTTATCAGAAGTCACTTTTGAAGTTCAGAATGTTTTTCAAGAAGAATTTTCTGAAGAAAAAGTAGATATCTCTACGTGTACGCTCTTTACACATCATTTTACAGACAGCGAGTTAGTTACATTGCTGAACTCTCTTCGAGCAAAATCCCGATTAGGAATAGTCATTAACGATTTGCACAGGCATCCACTTGCTTATTATAGCATTAAGTGGTTGACTCGGGTATTTAGCAAATCAAAAATGGTTCAGCATGACGCCTGTTTATCTGTTTTAAGGAGCTTTTCGAGATCAGATTGGGAAAGAATTTTGCACACTGCACAAATAAAAAATTTTGAAATAAGCTGGCATTGGGCTTTTCGCTGGCAAGTGAATATTATATTTTAGTAACAAATCAAACCAACCAAAAGTAAGTAACATGGAAGACTTTGGAATTTCACAAGAAACCACAGATGCATTATATGCGCAAGGTATCAGTCTAGCTGTAGAAGTAGTTCTTAGACTTATAGCTGCAATTTTAGTCTATTTTATCGGGCGATTTATTATCAAAAAAGTACTCAAATTCATAAAGCACTCGCTTGAGAAAAGAGAGGATTCGCCTTCATTGAATGATTTCCTATTTGGATTTGCGAAAATTATGCTTTTCGCAGCCCTAATTATCGCTGTTGCAGTTACACTAGGAATAGATGCCACTTCATTTTTGGCAGTCTTCGGTGCAGCAGGTTTAGCTATTGGTCTTGCACTTCAGGGTTCCTTGTCAAATTTTGCAGGAGGATTATTGATTTTAGCTTTTAAGCCATTCAAAGTAGGGCATGTTATCGTTGCTCAAGGTCACACAGGTGTAGTCAATAGAGTTCAGATTCTTTACACCCATCTAATGACATTTGACAATCAGGAAGTGATTATCCCGAATGGTAATTTGGCAAATTCCGATATTGTCAATATGAGTACACAAGAAACTCGAAGAGCAGAATTGAAGGTAGGTGTAGCTTATGGCACAAACATCAAGCAAGCGAAAGAGATCATTTTGGATATTTTCAATAATGACCCTAGGACTCTGCAAGAACCAGCACCTTTTGTGGCTTTGAATAATTTTGGGGATAGCTCATTGGACATTGTGGTAAGAGTTTGGGCAAAATCAGCAGATATGTGGCCACTTTATTTTGCAGGAATGGAAGCTATTAACACTGAATTTGAGAAACATGGAATAGAAATTCCTTTCCCTCAGCGAGTTGTTCATCAAATCAAAGAAAAAGCTAAAGAAGAAGAGGCTTCTTAAGTTGGAAGGCTAAAAACAGAAAGGCGATCATTGATGTGATCGCCTTTCTGTTTTTAAAACCTTTTTATGATTTCATTAAGAGACTTTCTTTTGATAGCTGGCACGTATGTTTCTGCCTTTGGATAGCCTACTGGAATCAATAGATAGGGTTTTTCATTAAAGGGTCTTTTAAGAATCTCACTCAGAAAATTCATTGGGCTTGGCGTGTGGGTGACAGCGGTGAGTCCTGCTTGGTGAATTGCAGCAATTAGAAATCCACAGGCAATTCCCACGGATTCGTTTACATAGTAATGCTGGATTTTTTCACCATTTTCCATACCATACGACTGCTTGAACACTACAATTAAATAGGGTGCTTCCTCCAAAAACGGTTTCTCCCAGTTTGTTCCCAATGGTTTCAAATCAGATTTCCATTGATCCGGCATCCGGCTCGAATAGCTGATTTTTTCTTCTTCTTCTGCTGCATCTCTGATTTTCTTTTTGATAGAAGGATCTGAAATCAGGCAAAATGTCCATGGCTGCTTGTGCGCACCTGAGGGAGCTGTGCTTGCTGTGAGGATGATTTTTTCCAAAATTTCGATTGGAACTGGACGTGAATCGAATTCTCTAACTGTCCGACGCTGATCCATTTCCTGATAAAACTGCTCTGAGCGTAAAATCATTTCCTCAGGACTGAGCTGCGGACGCTTATATCTGACATGCTCAAATCCTTCAATTATTTTCTTGTCCATAAAAAAAACGGCTAAATCGAAAGATAGCCGTTTAGATTTTATAAATGGAATTGAATTAATCCAGCGTCACTGGCTTTGATCCACTTGGATAGAAGATCGTTGCCATTTTATCACATGCTCCATCTCCGTAGTCCACAGTCACTTCAATTCCACTGTATTGAAATGCCAAGATTCCCGAATTTGGAATTTTCACGCCCGAATCAATACAGCTTTTGGTGTAAATCAGCGGTTCAGCAATTGAAGATGTATAATTAAGTCCTGCGCGGCTTGTACCGGAAGCTGTACCCGTAATGGAAGCTTCGTATTCTCCCTGGGTACCAAGTTTGATGACACGTACTTGGTCGCTCGTCAACGTCACAAACGTATTGTCAGACCAAGTAACTTTTCCATTTTGGATTTTCACTTCCAAAGTGATCGTGCCATTCTCAAGGCTCACACCTTTATTTGTAAGTGTTCTTGTGCCTTCAATCTTATGACCGTTGACTTCATAGTCTTCAAACGTAGTGGTGATTTTTGCACCTGTTATCAAGAGGTTGCCAGTGTAGGCCAAATTGACGATCCCTTTTCTAATAATGCCATTTACGCTAGTACAGCCGTCACCAAAATCAACTTTAATTGTCTTGGTGCTTTCATCCAAGGTGATTATTGCTCCATCACATATATTTGAAGCAGGGATAGTTACGGAGGTTCTAGCGCTGAGTCCGCTGGTACTCAAAACTGAGAGTGTGAGGTTATCCAAATCCTCAAATGCCATATTTACTTCCATGTCTTCATTGACTACTGCAAGATTTGGCACTGGAGGTTCATCATTCATATCACAGCTGGATACGAGCATGATGCCGAAGATCATCAGAAATAAAATTGTGGGGTTAAGTGTCTTTTTCATATTCTTTTACGATAGATTTTGGTAATTATTTAGTTGGTTTTTTTATTGAATTGTTGGGCTTTTTGGACTTTCCGCCTACACAGCCGATGTTCTGCGTAAAAGCGACATCATCAGGCAGAATTCCCATCCCCTTAGAAATGTCCCAGTCCTCAGCTTCTGTTTCCTTGTCTGTCATTTTTTTAGGTTTGTTATTTTCCATAATTCTGATGCAGTTAATGATTAACGTCCATGACTTGCTAAAAATTTGAATAGGTGTCAAGGATTGCGCCAATTTGAATAGTTAGCGTGATTCAATTCCTATCTTTGGGCATGAAAGGATTTGATTTTGAAAATTCTAATCTGTCTGAGAAGCTAAAAACGGTTAAAAGTAAGGTTGGAACCTACTCTCTAATGCGTTTGGTCGTCTTTTTTGGCATGGGTGGATTATTTGTTTTAGCAGTAGCGGAAAGTCCGTTTTGGTTCTTGTTTTTTGGAGTCTCAGTGGTGATTTTCATTTCTCTGATTAGAAAGTATAATTTTCAGAAAGATCAGGAGGCTATTTATCTAGCACTTGAGAAAATGAATATGTCTAGAGAAAAGCGGGTTGGTAGAAATCTAAAAGATCTTGATGCCGGAACTGAATTTCAAGAAAAAGCTCATCCTTTCGCGAATGATTTGGATCTATTTGGAGATCACTCTTTATTCCAACTCCTGAATCATACTGTTTCTAAAAAAGGTAAGGAAACCCTTGCTGCCAAAATAAAATCTGAATTTGAGAGTGTGAAAGCTGGGGCTTTTCGGGAAGCTTCTAGTGAGTTATCCACAAAATCCGAATTTCTTCAAGCGATGGAAAGCATTGGGATTGCTTTTTATAATGAGGAGAAATCAAATTCAGGCTGGACCAAATGGTTGGAAGAAAGTGACAAGAGTACATTATTAGTTACTATTGGAGCTTTCCTCGGTCCAATCGGAGGTATAACTCTTTCTGTTTTAATATATATAGGAATAGTTCCTGGAGCGTTTTTCGGTGTATGGATTTTGCTTGGAATGGTGTTTTTGGGAATGGTATTTAAACCATTGAAGAAGGCGGCTGAGTCGATTCCGAGTCGCCATCAATTGAAAACATATCGCTATTGGCTGGCAGTACTTGAAAAGGAGCCAATGCAATCAACTCTTCTCAAGGAGAAACAGGCACCATTCCTCACCAAAGAGGTCAAAGCTTCTACACTTTTTGATCAGTTGGACAGCTTAGGATTGTGGATCCAAAACCGGATAAATATTCTTTATATCCCGATTAACCTCATTTTTTGGACAGACTTGTTTTTATACGTTAGACTAGTTTCTTGGAAGAAAAAATATGGTCATCTAGTCGCTCACTTTCCAGCCCAGCTAGTAGAATGGGAAGTTTTGATTTCCTTAGGAGCATTTGAAAATGAAGTTGGTGGAAAGGGGAAACTTATTTCTATTGAGAAAGGAATCAAAGCCAAGTCAGTTTCTCATCCTCTACTTTTGCCGGGAACTGCAGTGCCCAATAATTTCAAAATCGACGGAAATCAACGAGTCGTTTTGCTCACGGGTGCAAATATGAGTGGAAAGACCACTTTTATGCGAACGCTCGGGATTAATTGTGTGTTGGTGAATCTAGGCTTGAGACCTTTCGCTGAGGAATTTGGATTTAGTACATTTCAACTTTATACCAGTATGAGGAATTCGGATAATTTGGGAGAAAGTGTCAGCTCATTTTATGCGGAACTTAGTAGGATTAAGAAATTGATCGATAGAATCGAAAAAGGAGAACAAATCTTCTTTCTTTTGGATGAAATCTTGAAAGGAACCAATACCGAAGATAGAATTGCTGGTTCAGAAGCCTTGATTAGGCAAGTGAATGATACCAATGCTTTTGGAATCATCAGTACGCACGATATTGAGTTAGCAGAATTGGAAGAAAGAATGAGTACTGTGTGGAATTACAGTTTTCATTCTGAGATTCATGACCAAAACATAGATTTTGACTACAAAATAAAACGGGGAGCATGCCCGAGTTTCAATGCACATAAACTCATGGAGTTAATGGGAATTCGCTTTCAGCAGGAAAAGTGAGTTCTGTTTCTTGAGATTATATTATTTTTGATTACAAATAAATTATGGCAATACCATCGCAATCACCCATTTTGGGAGTCCTCGGAGGAGGTCAATTGGGCCGAATGCTTATACAGTCGGCAATCAACTATAATCAGGATATCCACATTTTGGATCCAGATCCGAATGCGCCATGCAAGGATCTTTCACAACGATTTACAGTGGGTTCTTTAAAGGATTTTGATACTGTTTATGCATTTGGTCACGGCTGTGATGTTATTACGGTTGAGATTGAAAGTGTTAATACAGAGGCACTTGAGAAATTGCAGCGTGAAGGAAAGAAGGTTTATCCACAGCCTGATATACTGAGCTTGATAAAAGATAAGCGTAAGCAAAAGCAGTTTTATCAACTAAACGGAATTCCAACAGCGGATTTTATCCTGACGGCGGACAAAGCTGAAGTTATCCACAATGCTGATTTTCTTCCTGCTGTAAATAAATTGGGTAAAGAGGGCTATGATGGACGTGGTGTTCAGGTCTTGAGATCTGAAGCCGATTTGGATAAAGCATTTGATGCTCCGGGTTTATTAGAAAAACTAATTGATTTCGATAAGGAGATTGCAGTGACTGTGGCAAGAAATGAGGCTGGTGATTTAATCGCTTATCCTGCAGTAGAATGTGCGTTTCACCCAACTGCCAATTTGGTTGAGTTTCTTTTTGCTCCAGCTGAGATCAGCAAAGAAGTAGCAGAAAAGGCTGAACAGATCGCCAAAGATGTAATTCTGAAATTGGGAATGGTAGGGATTTTGGCTGTGGAAATGTTTGTGACCAAAGAAGGTGAAGTATTGGTTAATGAAGTTGCGCCTCGACCTCATAACAGTGGTCACCATACCATAGAGGCCAATTACACCTCGCAATTTGAGCAGCATTTGCGCTCTGTGATGAATTGGCCGCTAGGAAATCCTGACTTGAGATGTCCGGCTGCCATGATTAATTTGCTCGGAGAAGATGGATTTACAGGGCCAGTTTTGGTAGAAGGGCAGGAGGAAGCACTTGCAGAGCAGGGAGTATACATTCATTTGTATGGCAAGAAAATCACAAAGCCTTTTAGAAAAATGGGGCATGTGACCATTGTATCAGATACCGTTGCAGGCTTAAAAGAAAAAGCGCAGCGAATAAAAGAGTTAATTAAAATCAAATCTATATCATGAATCCACAGGTAGGAATTATCATGGGCAGCCAATCCGATCTCCCGATTATGGCAGAAGCTGCACAAATGCTAGAGGAATTGGGAGTAAACTATGAATTGACAGTTGTGTCTGCACATCGTACACCGCAGCGGATGATTGATTATGCACAATCGGCCCGTGAGCGCGGTATCAAAGTGATCGTTGCAGGTGCTGGTGGAGCGGCTCATTTGCCTGGAATGGTAGCTTCGATGACCAGTCTTCCTGTAATTGGCGTTCCCATCAAAAGCTCCAATTCCATCGACGGCTGGGATAGCATTCTGTCGATTTTGCAAATGCCAGGAGGCATTCCGGTAGCGACGGTTGCCTTAAATGGTGGGAAAAATGCTGGAATTCTTGCGGCTTCTATTGTAGGGTCATTCGATTCTAAGGTTGGAGAAAGTTTGGATGCTTATAAAAAATCATTGAAGGAAAAAGTAGAGGAATCTGCCGCTCAGCTAGAAGCGAAGGGCTGGAAAGAGATTTTAAAGAAATAAAAAATGCGGCTCTTAAGCCGCATTTTTGCTTGTTGCTATGAATTGGAAAAAGATAATTCGATTTAAAATCGGAGATGTACCTTGGGAAGTTCCATTGGATGTTTTAATCCTGATGGGAGTAATTACTTTGATTTTGATGGGAGTCGGGGCTTATTTTGGCTTCCAATTTGGAAGTAGTTAATCCGTAAAGATTCCCCAGCCATCATCATTTTTTTCATTTGAGTCAAAGCCATTTTTCCAGTCTATGAATAGTATGCGGTATTCCTCAATAGCCTCTCGAAGTAAATCAAGATGCTCCTCAGCGTGAGTTTCTTCCATTCCTAATTGATAAGTCATGGTATTCAGGTTTTTAGCATGTACTTTCATGATCATAGCCTTTTCCATTTTTAGTACATAATCAGGGATAGCTTCTGCCGCAGCGAATTTGGTACTCAACACTATCGCATCTTCCATCATGATATTGCCGTAAAGTTCCCTTCGAGCCTCATCCAGACTTCCTACCAAAGCGCGAGTTAAGGCAAAGATGTCCTTTGCCTTTTTCATTAATGGGTGCTTATAGATGTTTTCGTGTTCCTTGCGTGCGTCGAATTCATCGTCTTCGTCCCATCCTGACTCATCATCATCGTCATCATCCCACATAGGACAAGTGTTTTTTAGAAAGGTAATTTATCTTCTTCTCCCTCCGAATGGAAAGTATCCATTTCAGGCATATGTGAAGGGGCTGATCCACCGCCATTTCTATCTACTTTGAAAGCCTTCACTTCAGTGTACCATCGACCATTGTATTCTCTGCTTTCTACATCTATACTCATGGTAACATTATCGCCTTCTGAAATAGCGAACTGATCGATTTTATCCCCCCAAACTGACACGCAAACCTTTTTGGCGTATTGCCCTGGGGTTTCTAGTATATATTCTTGCTTTTTCCAAGAGTTTCCACTTTTTGATGTTCCACCTACTTCGGGTAGTTTTTGGATAATTTTTCCGCTCAATTCCATTGTATTTTTTTTAAATTTCTATCTCCGCGAAGTTACACAAAGCACTTGAAATGTCCTGTTCGTATAGGTTCAATTTACTTCTATCTAAATGTGGATTTTAACATTTTTTGGCATAAACATTGGTTAATGTGTACTCTGGATTTTGTATGTTTCAAATAATGTATTGGCTTTGATACTATTTGAAAAATAAAATTTGGATTATGTTCTTCATGAGCTTTGTGAAATAAAATCCTTGAATTTTTTTTGCAGAGTTGTTTTCGAAATCCTACTTTTAAAGACCTTTCTTTTTCTTTCACCCTTACTGGATACTATGGCCTAGACCTTTACGTTTATAATAAACCAACTTAAAATGAGTAAGCGAATTGGTCCTAAGGACAGTGAATTGATTGCACAGTATCGAAATGGTAGTGATGCTGCCTTTGATCTCTTAGTAGATCGATATAAAGGTAAAATGTATACCACAATATTTTTGATCGTTAAGGATCAAAAGGTCGCTGAAGATTTGCTTCAAGATGTGTTTGTCAAAGTGGTCAAAACACTTAATTCAGATAAATACAACGAAGAAGGGAAGTTTCAGCCTTGGGTGATGCGGATAGCTCACAATCTGGCCATTGATTATTTCAGAAAGGCCAAAAGATATCCAACCATATTGATGGAGGATGGTTCTAATATATTCAATTCGCTGAGATTTGCAGAAGAGAATGTAGAAGACCGACAGGTAAGGGATGAAAATATTGAGCTCGTGAAGCGTCTGATAGAAGAGCTACCCGAAACTCAAAAGCAGGTTCTGATTATGCGCCATTATCTGGATATGAGTTTCCAGGAAATAGCGGATCAGACAGGTGTAAGTATTAATACTGCTCTTGGAAGAATGCGATACGCGCTGATCCATCTGCGGAAGAAGATGAAACAACTAAATTTTGCATATGATAAAACCATTTACCCCAAATGATCTGATAAGATATATTTATCAGGAAATGTCTGAGGTAGAGCAAGAACTCTTCGTGCAAGCCTTGCATAGTGATGATTCACTGATGCAAGAATATGTAGAAATGCTGAGCACAATAGAGCAGATGGATCAAATCCAGCTACAACCTTCGGAAAAAGTAGTACAGGCGATCAAGTCGAGAGCTCAATCTACGGGACTCGAGCGAGTCTGACAATATGGTAATCCCGCTTCTGGCGGGATTTTTTGTTATAGTTCGTTGATAAAGATAGCAGCCTGCTGAAATAAGGAAGGGTAAGTTTGGAGTGCAAAGCCATGACCTTGATTGGGCACTATAATGAAATTATGTGCTACATCAGCCTCAGTTAGGGCTTTTTCTAAAAGGAAGCTTTGCGAAATAGGCACTACTGTATCATCAGTGCCATGAAAGAATATGGTGGGGACAGATTGGCTGTCAACAAATGTAATCGGACTGGAAGCCGCATAAGCTTCGGGTCTTTCCCCGGGATTTCCTCCTAATAATCCTCCTAGACCAGTTACCGTAAGAAAGCTGAAGTCATAAAGCTCAGCTAGATCGGTGGGAGGAAAAAACGCTACCACAGCTTTTATGTTTCCAAATGGCTTATGCTTATAGGCGTGCAGTAATGCCAAATGTCCTCCTGCACTTGCTCCAGCCAATATAATCGTGTCAGATATATTCCATTCATCTGTTTTGCTTACTACATAACTGATAGCTTCTATTACGTCATTTTCTTGGGTGGGAAATTTATTTGTTCCGTTGGCAAGATTATAAAGGCTATAATTGATAGAAACGAAAGCGTATTCGGGAAAGGCGGAGGAAAGGGAATTTTTAAATTGCTTGAACTCGTCTTTACTCCCTTCGATCCATGCGCCTCCATGGATATAAATAAGCAGTGGGGTCTTTTCAATAGAACGGCCTGCTGGTAAATAAACATCCAAAAGCTGGGTTGAGTTAGGCCCGTAGGATTGGTCGGACAAATCCAGTGCTGTAAGTTCTCCAGTTGGATTTTCATCCCGCTCCGAGGAACAGCTGCCTAGGGCTAAAATCAGGAAAACCCCTAAAGTTAATTGTTCAAAAAGTCTATAAATCCTAGGTGTCATTTTTAGAACCATTTAATAAGTGAAGCAATAATTTGTTTCGCTTTGATTCCGTAGGGTGGCCTTAGCAGTGTCACATTATTAATACCGACTCGCTGCTTGAGTACACCCTTTTCATTGCTAAATGCCAGAAACCCATGGTAACCATGCGCTTTTCCGATACCACTATTATTTACTCCTCCAAATGGTAACTCCAAATGAAGGAAATGTAAAACGCAGTCATTGATTACGGTATTTCCGGAGCTTGTTTCCCTTAGGACCTTTGAGGTCTGTTCTGAGTTTTTGCCAAAATAATAAAGGGCTAATGGTTTAGGTTTGGAATTGACGTATGCTATTGCGTTTTCTAAAGAACTATAGCTCAGGATAGGTAAAATAGGTCCGAAGATCTCCTCTTGCATTACCTGCATATCATTATTGACATTTGTCAGAATAGTAGGATCAATATAGCGAGTAAGGGGGGTATACTTTCCTCCGAAAACTAACGCTGCGCCTTCCGATAAAGCATCTTCAATAGTTTGTGTAAGCCTTTTAAAATGCTTGTCATTAATAATCCTAGCCATATCAGGTGACTTTTCTATCCCTTTATAATCCGGGTCATACATCTTTTGTAGTGCCACTTTCATTTCCATGATAAGTTTCTCCTGCTGAGATTCATGCACCAGAATATAGTCTGGTGCTATGCAAGTTTGTCCACAATTGACGTATTTTCCCCAAATAATCTTTTCAGCTGCATCTGTTAAATCCGCATCCTCATTCAGGATGACAGGAGATTTTCCTCCTAATTCTAAAGTGACTGAAGTCAAATTCGCAGCTGCGGCCTTCATTACAATTTTTCCTACTGAAGGACTTCCTGTGAAGAATATGTGATCAAAAGGAAGTTTTAGTAATTCAGTAGAAATCTCCACCTCACCTAAAACTACAGCCACTTCACTTGGATCAAAGAGTTCTGAAATCATTGTAGAGACCAGATCAGAAGTATGTGGAGTCATCTCTGATGGTTTGATAATAGCCGTGCAACCTGCGGATAAAGCAGAAATTAGAGGGCCTATCGTCAGATTAAATGGATAGTTCCATGGGGAAATTATCAGCGAAGTACCTTTCGGTTCCAGGTAAATTTTGCTGGATGTCCCAAGCATGGGAAGAGGAGTTGGAACCGAATTTGGCTTCATCCATTTCTTAAGATTTTTGATGCTATGGTTGATTTCTGCAGTGACGGGGAATATTTCACTGAGGTCTGTTTCAGCTTCAGGCTTTCCAAAATCGTTCTTTAGCGCCTCACGAATTGCTTGTTGATTATCTTTTATCCAAGATCCTATTTTTTTTAAGTGAGCTATTCTCTCCATTGCTGTTGAAGTCCTCCAAGCTAAGGAAGTCAGTTTCTGGCTCTGCAAAAGAATGTCAAGGTTTATGGTTGAGGGGGCTTTGCTTTTGTGTTTTAGCATTTTGACAATTCTTGATGGTTCTGGGCTGTCTATGAATTTAATGTACAAATATTTTTCCGGGAAGAGGGTAATCAAACATACTTTATTAATGAGGTTTCTCTCCCATAATATTATAAAAATTTCACGCTTTTAATCTAGTGGGAAATACTTTTCAACACCTGTAAAATTATTTTCACATAAAAAAAAACGTATTATGTATGAATATTTTTCATATAAAGCTTGCATATGAAAAACATAAAAGTGTATTTTTACAGCAAATAAATAGTGTTTATTGGAAAATTGGCTACTTATTCAATCATTTTTAAATGATTTAGTCTCCAGAAACAAGGAAAAAAGTAGTTTGAGAAGCAGATTTTTTCTCTACTAAGTATCTGAAAAAGAGAATATTATAGAACGACAATTACGAACTAGAAAAATTTTAAATACTAACGATATGGACAGTACATCCAATTGTCAATTCAGCTCCCGACCACAAACCAGTGGATTTTTCGAAAGGGGTAAATTTCAAAAAAGTAGTTTAGGGTTAATTGCCTTTATCTCTTTTTTTATTTTTGGTTTATTTTTGGGCTCGAGTGAATCCATTGCTCAATCAACAGTTCCGGGAACAATAGTCGGATCAACTCCTTTGAATATTAATCCGAATTCTCCCCCTGCCTGTCCGCAAAACAATATGCGAGTAACGGGCTTGGAATTCAGAGATCAAAATGGGAATGTAATTGATCCTAATAATCTTAATGAACCTCTTGGAACACCCATCACCGGGACTATTTTTGCCACTTTTGCGGTGAATGGCCAAGGGTATAACCCTTATATTCAATATGATCTATTAATCAATAATCAATTGATTACATCTAAATCTCTGTGTGTAGTTTCACAAAATGCAGGAGGTCAAACTATAAATATAAGTAACGGGCAAAAATTACGTATTGACAATTTTACATGGAACTATGGGGATAAAGTTGAAGTTAAAAATTTCTATTTAACATGGACAACAGGTAATGCGTCAGCTAGTGATAAAACTTGTTCAGCAGACCTTGGGAACTCTCAGTGCTATTTTTCAGCTCCTGGCTTTATAGTTAATACACCTTTAGTTGCGAATTTTAATGCCGTGACTTCTTGCGAAAATCTAAATGTTTCTTTTACCAATTTGACTACAGGTGGTGATCCTGCAATTTCTGCTACTTATTCTTGGAATTTTGGAGATGGTAATTCTTCCACTTCTGCCAATACAAGTCATACTTATTTATCGACTGGAACATTTACTGTTACACTTACATCTACAAAATCTGGAGTAGTTAAAACTATCTCTAAGGATGTTGTTTTATATCCTGCATTAGGTGCCAGTGGAATAAAAGCCGATGATGATTGTAGTGATAATAATACTGGTTCCATTGATTTAAGTGTTTCTGGAGGGCTTGCTCCTTTTGTTTATTCTTGGAGCACAACTAACGGATCCGGTTTAGTGGCGGGTGTTGAAGATCAGACTGGATTATCTGCAGGAACTTATTCAGTAATTGTAACTGATGATAGAGGTTGTACGGTTACTAAAGAGTTTACAATCATCAAACCTAATCAAGCGCCTACTCCTAGTGGTGATGATGCAGTCGTTTGTGAAGGCTCTTCAGTTCTTGGTTATAATATTACTGCGGATCCAGGGTATAGTTTGATTTTTTATGATTCGAATGACCCTAACGCTTCTCCAATTGTTGGGACTCCTACAGTTGATCCTTCGTCCAGTGGAACAGGTACTTTTTCGGTTTGGGTGAGCCAAACAAAAGCTGGAGAATGTGA
Organism: Algoriphagus winogradskyi; assembly: GCF_900182815.1. Lineage (GTDB taxonomy): Bacteria > Bacteroidota > Bacteroidia > Cytophagales > Cyclobacteriaceae > Algoriphagus > Algoriphagus winogradskyi. The sequence continues at coordinate 176,998 of NZ_FXUA01000005.1, forward strand.
AAGTGAGAGAGTGGAGGTTTCTATTCAGGTAGTTAATTGTGGTATTTCTATAGTTAAGCAGGGTGAATTTAAAGGTGAGGGTGAATGTACAGTCGTTGGTGATCCAATTTTATATACATTTTTAGTTACCAATCTTGGAGATATCACTCTTCAAAATGTTGAAGTTACGGAACTAACTTTTTCTGGAACCAATGGTGTTCCTACGCTTACTTTTGTTAACTCCTCTCAGGGTAGTCCAGCAGGGACTCTTAAGGCAGGAGAAATAGCCGCTTACACCGCAACCTATTATGTTTCTCAGGAAGATATTTTAGCGGGCAAAGTTGAAAACCAAGCAAAAGTTACAGCTGATGCAGGCACTTTAGATTTGGAGGATATTTCTGGTAGTGGTTTTAACTTTAATGAGTGGAACCTTATTGTACGTAATAATGTGACAAATTCATCTGAAGTAGAAGGATCCTCTTTAATAGGAGGTAATTTGTCAGGTACGTCAAACTATTCTATTGTTTCGCCAACAGCATCAAATGGAGCTGGTTTAATGCTTGGAGGGGATTTACTAAGTGGTTCTATTCAAATTAATGCGGGTGGTGATTTCTACATTGGAGGATCATCAGCAGGAGGCACAGTCAATTTAAATGGTGGAGCACAATATTCTACGACTGAAATACCTGCTTTAGTAAGTGAAGCATTTGCCCAAGCAAATGCACTATCTGCATATTTAGCAGCGCTTACTTCCACAGGTTCAATAGATGGTGGAGGGAATATGACTTCTCCTACTACTACAAATGTAAATGGGGAAGAGCTTGCTATTTATTCCGTTACCCAAGCAAGTATTAATGGTCTTGGTCAATTGAATTTAAATTTTGGTACAGCTGATGTTGTAATCATTAATTTTGATGCTTCTGGAAATGGTGGTACGGCAAGTTTAAGTGCACCTCCAAATTTGATAGGAGCTTTTACTGGTAGTCAGAGAAAAATCATTTGGAATTTTGTAAACACTACACAAGTGAATGTTAACAATTCATTTGAGGGTATGCTTTTAGCACCAAATGCAAATTTGATCCATTCTGGAGGCCAAATTAATGGAAATGTTATTGTTGATAATATTTCTAGCATGTCGGCTGAAATCCATGACTATATTTTTAATGCAAATGTGACTAATCTTGGTCAATCTGGAGAGTCAGGATTGACTGTGGTTTATTTGTGTCAGAATCCAAGCTTGACGATTACTAAGACAGTTGATCAGGAGAGCATCAATGCTCCTGCGACGTTGAACTATACGATTACGGTGGTAAACACTGGAAATGTTGCCTTGACCAATGTGGTTGTGAGCGACGTATTGCCAGACGGCAGTGCAGGAGTTCTTACCCAGACGCAGGGTGACGACAGCGGGCCACTAGGCTTCGGTGAGACCTGGATCTATACGATCAGCTATGCAGCGGATCAGGCGGACATCGACTTGGGCGAAGACCTGGAGAACATTGCATCGGTAGTGACTACAGAGCTTCCGACACCACAGTCTGATAATGCGATCACTGAGATCACCGCAGAGCCAGCGTTGACGATTACTAAGACAGTTGATCAGGAGAGCATCAATGCTCCTGCGACGTTGAACTATACGATTACGGTGGTAAACACTGGAAATGTTGCCTTGACCAATGTGGTTGTGAGCGACGTATTGCCAGACGGCAGTGCAGGAGTTCTTACCCAGACGCAGGGTGACGACAGCGGGCCACTAGGCTTCGGTGAGACCTGGATCTATACGATCAGCTATGCAGCGGATCAGGCGGACATCGACTTGGGCGAAGACCTGGAGAACATTGCATCGGTAGTGACTACAGAGCTTCCGACACCACAGTCTGATAATGCGATCACTGAGATAGATCAGGATGCGAGCATTGCAATTGTGAAATCAGCTTCTGTAGATTCTGATGACGACTGCTATGATACTGATGACTTAGTAACCTACACTTTTGTGGTAACCAATACTGGAAATGTGACCTTGCAAAATGTGGTGATTGATGAAACTTACCACTTCACTGGAACAGGAACATTGGGTGCAGTAATGTTTGTAAGCAGTAGCATGAGTAGTTCAGAGGGTGTTTTGTTGCCAGGTGAGACGGCTACATACACTGTAGAATATATAATTACTCAAGAAGATACTGACACAAGGTTCATTAATAACCAAGCAGAGGTTACTGCTAAATATGGTGATGGCTTGTCTGTAGATGATTTATCTGGTGATTCAATTGACACTGATAATGAAACTCAGGTTGATTTGTGTCAGAACCCATCTCTAGACGTTACCAAAACACTTATATCTAATGACGATGAATTAGCTGGAGACTTAAGCTACGAAATCAAGGTTGAGAATGATGGCAATGTGACCTTGTACAATATCTATGTAGAAGATGAGACTACAGGTGATAATTGGACAATTGCTGAATTGGCTCCTGAAGGAGAAGCAACATTCACTGTGATTGTTACCATTACTCAGGAAATGATCGATGGTAAGTGTTATGAGAATACAGCATTTGCTGAGGCGAGAGAATACAATGACGAGCAATCTCAGCCAGGGTCTGAAAATCCAAGTGCAGAGTATATAGTGATAGCAAGAGACATGGATTCTGTAACAGAATGTTTCACACAAACTCCGGCTATTGCAATTGTTAAATCTGCAGAGGTTAGAAGTGACGATGATTGCTACGACACTGGAGATACGGTTATTTATACTTTCCTAGTGACAAACACAGGAAATGTAACTCTAGAGAATGTTGATGTAAATGAGACTAGCTTCACTGGTTCAGGAACATTCGGCGCTATCACATTTGTGAGCAGCAGCATGACTAGTACTGAAGGAATGTTGAAGCCAGGTGAGACAGCTACTTATGAGGTGACTCAAGCGGATACTGATCTTGGTTATATCAACAATCAAGCAGAGGCAACTGGTATGTTCGGTGAACAAACTGTAAATGATCTATCAGGTGATAGCAACGATGATGATAATGAAACTCAGGTTGATCTATGTCAGCAACCAGCTATTGCAATTGTTAAATCTGCAGAGGTTAGAAGTGATGATGATTGCTACGACACTGGAGATACGGTTATTTATACTTTCCTAGTGACAAACACAGGAAATGTAACTCTAGAGAATGTTGATGTAAATGAGACTAGCTTTACAGGATCAGGATCATTAGGAGCTATCACATTTGTGAGTAGCAGCATGACTAGTACTGAAGGAATGTTGAAGCCAGGTGAGACAGCTACTTATACAGCTACTTATGAGGTGACTCAAGCGGATACAGATCTTGGTTATATCAACAATCAGGCAGAGGCAACCGGAATGATCGGAGAACAAACTGTAAATGATCTTTCAGGTGATAGTAACGATGTTGATAACGAAACTCAGGTTGATCTATGTCAGCAACCAGCTATCCAGATTGTGAAATCAGATAACGGAGCTGTAGTAGATGCAGCAGGCGATGTAATTACTTATACATTAACAGTTACGAACACTGGAAATGTGACCTTGACAGATGTGATGGTTACGGATCCATTGACAGGACTAGATCAAAATGTAGGAACATTGGCCCCTGGAGCATCTAAAGCTGTGAATACAGATTATGTGGTGACTCAAGGAGATATGGATGAAGGTTCAATCTTGAATACTGCGCTTACGACAGGAGACGCTCCTGGAGATAATGATCCAAGTGATGATGATCAGGTTGAAACACCTGTTATCCAGATACCAGCTATCCAGATTGTGAAATCAGATAATGGTGCTGAAGTTGATGCAGCAGGCGATGTGATTACTTATACATTGACTGTTACGAACACAGGAAATGTGACCTTGACAGATGTGATGGTTACTGATCCATTGACAGGACTTGATCAAAATGTCGGAACATTGGCCCCTGGAGCATTTACAGCTGTGAATACAGATTATGTGGTGACTCAGGCGGATGTAGACGCTGGTTCAGTATTGAATACAGCATTGACGACGGGTGATGGCCCTTCCGAGGATGATCCAAGTGATGAGGATGAGGTTGAAACACCAGTAATCCAAACTCCAGCTATCCAAATTGTAAAAACAGATAATGGAGCTGAAGTTGATGCAGCAGGCGATGTAATTACTTATACATTAACTGTTACGAATATTGGTAATGTGACCTTGACAAATGTGATGGTTACGGATCCATTGACAGGACTTGATCAAAATGTCGGAAAATTGGCACCTGGAACATCCACAGCTGTGAATACAGATTATGTGGTGACCCAGTCAGATGTAGACGCTGGTTCAGTATTGAATACTGCTCTTACTAGAGGAGATAGTCCTGATGATGAAACTCCGACAGACGAAACGGAAGAGACCACACCAATAGTCCCTATGCCTTCTATTACATTGGACAAATCAGTTGATGTAAGTTCGGTAAGCAAAGAAGGAGTGGTATTGAACTATACTCTATTGGTGAAAAACACGGGTAATGTAACACTTACAAGTGGTGAGCTGAAAGATCCTAAAACAGGATTGGAACTAGGTTCACTCACGCTGGCTCCAGGAGAAGAAAGAAGCTTCCAGACCACCTACACAGTGACTTTGGAAGACATACTTAGCGGAGAACCTATTCTGAATGTAGCCACAGTGAAAGCGGTCCATGAAAATTCAGGTACTCCAGTGGAAGCAGAAGATAATGCGGTTGTTACTGTAGATCTGACTGCAGGCATTCAAATAGACAAGACAGCTGATAAAACGGTAGTCTATGAAATTGGAGAAGTAATAACCTACACTATCACAGTGACCAATACGGGAACAGCACCATTGGTAAATGTGGAAGTAAATGATCCAATGACAAATTTCTCTGAAACAATCACGATGTTGCTACCAGAAGAGGAGGTTGAGTTTACCACTACCTACACTGTGACAGCCTCTGATATTGCGAAGCAGGAAAGCTTAATCAATGTTGCGATAGTTACAGCGACAAATCCTGTTGATCCTGATAGTCCAATTACGGAAGAGGATGATCATGTAGTGGAAATTGGTTGTATCGATGGTACGCTTATCACAGGCATCATTTACAACAATGAAACGGGTGAGCCATTGGCTGGTGTGCCAGTTACTTTGGTTCCACAAGAGTCAACCCCTGGTGATATCCTGATATTAGTGACAGGTGCAGATGGTCGATATACATTTAAAGATTTCGCTCCTGGTCAATACCTGGTACAAGTACAGGATGCAAACTTGAATGGTGCTAGAGGATTGTATCCAGTAGAAAGTTCCTTGTTCTTTACTTTCATTGAGAATTGTAAGTATCAAACACATGACTTCGGCTACGAAACCTATGACGGAATTGTTCTTGGAGACTTTGTATGGTTTGACTTGAACGGCGATGGAATACAGAACGAATGGTTCGATGCAAATAACGATGATCAGGTAACTAAGAATCCTATTAATGGTACTCCTATAAGTATTAGAGAATGGGAATGGTTTGATCTAAATGGTGATGGTAGATATGATGGTCCTGAGAATGAAGGCGAATTGAATAAGGCTGGATTCGGTAATGATCAAAGTGCAAATATCATTGTCACTGGACCTAACGGCTACACTGATGATGTAATTATCGGTATCCTTGGATACTGGAGATCTAGACCAGATGCCGGGCTAGGAGACTATACAGCAACTATTGAAGTTGATGAATTCTTAAGTCAGCAAGCTGTATTCATTAGAGATACAGGTTTGATCAAGATCTTACCAGATCCAGGTGCTAGAACACAGGGTATCAATGAAGGTATCAGATTTGAAACGAGATGTGGTGTAACGACTGATAACTCTCATACAAGAACTGCCACCGCATCTGAAGTTGTATTCCTTGATATGGACTTCGGAATCAGATGTCTGGAAGCTGAAGTGAGAATTATTGCAAATGATGACGACTTTGGTACTTACTTCTTAAGCTATGGCGGATTGTTAGGAAATATCCTAGATAACGATCTGCTTGAAGGTCAGCGTCCTGATCCTGCTGATGTGGACTTTGAATTCACAGAACTTGACGGAATCGTAGGTCTATTGATCGATGAAAATGGAGAGTTGAGCTTGATCCCAGGAGTGAATGAAGCAAGAGAATATACATTGAAGTATACTCTTCGTGAAACAGCATTCCCAGATAACCAAGATGATGCCTTAGTTGTATTCAGATTGATGAATGATGAAGTGGATCTTGGAGTAACCAAAACATCCTTTGAGGCTGAAATATTTGAAGGTGACGAATTTGAGTATGAGATCGTCATCACCAATGGAGATACGCCGGCGACGAATGTGGTTGTGACAGATAACCTTCCTGCTGGGGTGACTTACATCAGTAACACTGTAACCGCAAATAGTACAAATGCTACGGTTAGTGATAATGTGTCAGGAAGTGCCATTACTTGGACAATTCCTGCACTGGAAGCTGGAGCTACCATCACTATAAGAGTTAAGGTGAAAGCAGTAACACCGGGTACAATTACTAATACAGTGATTATTGGATCTGATGAAGATGATACTGATGATTCTAATAATCAGGATGACGATGTGAATACAATTAAGCCATTCCACATACCAAATGTGATCACTCCTAATAATGACGGAGATAACGATACTTTTGAAATTGAAGGAATTAATATATTTGTAAGCACCGAGATAACTATCTTTAACAGATATGGTGACCATGTTCTAGAGCAGAAGAATTATAAGAATGATTGGAATGCTCCTGGTCAGACAGCTGGCACCTACTTCTACATACTAAAAGGTGTAGACACTAGTGGTAAAGAACATGAGTACAAAGGTTGGATACAGGTAATTAAAGACTAATCATTGGTCTACGGACAGGAAGAAAATAGATAGCATATGAAAACTACTTTTAAAATCATTGGAATGACCTTTCTGGTGGCCATACTGGCCACCGGGGGGACTTTTGGGCAGCAGCTTCCGCAGTTCAGCCAGTATATCTTTAACGGGTTACATATTAATCCAGGGTATGCAGGCTATAAACAGGAGGGCTACATTCAGTCTACTTACCGCAGCCAGTGGGTTAATTTCCCTGGGGCTCCCGAGACCTTCACAGTTACAGCAGATTTGTCTGCTAACGAAGGTTCAATGGGATTCGGGGTATCGTTTCTGAGTGATAACTTAGGGCCGACAAAAACCACAGGAGGCTTGTTGACCTATGCTTATCGTATACAAACAGGAGCAAATAGTCAATTAGGACTAGGAGTCAGTGCAGGGTTTTCACAATATTCCATTGATGGAAGCATGCTCGATCCTAATGACTATCCTGATAGCGAAATTCCTGACGGAAGAATCAATCTAACCGCACCTAACCTCAACACAGGGTTGTTTTTCAACACCAAAAAGTTCTATGCAGGTTTCAGTGTATACAATATGATTGGTAAGAAGTCACTGGAGAAAGAAGATGTTGCCTTAGCCTATCATGATTTTCACTATTATTTAACCGCAGGAGCACTGTTTGATTTGGGCAAAACTGTCAAATTCAAGCCAAGCTTCTTAATTAAGGAAGTCAAAGGAGCTCCTACCAACTATGATATCAATGCGATGTTTTTATTCGCTGAGAGGATTTGGGTAGGAGGGTCTTACAGAAGTAATATCAAGATCTGGAATGATAATTTGCAAGAGAATCTAAACAGTCGAAATGCAGTTGCGGCGATTGTTGAGATCTACGCTACCAAGCGTTTAAGATTAGGTTATGCTTATGACCATAACCTCAATGTGCTTAGCAACTACAGAAATAACTCTCATGAGCTATCTGTAGGTTACTATATCACTCCAAAAACAGCAGTAATGAAAAACCAAAGATGGTTCTGATTATGAAAAAGACATTTACAATACTCAGTATTACCGCAGCCATGATCTTTGGATCAGTTGGAGTTACAGAAGCGCAGAAAAGCAAAATCCGATATGCCGACAAGCAGATGGAGTTGATGAACTACACCCATGCTTTGGAAGTGTATGAGCAGTCCTATGCTAATAAGCCAAATTATGAAACTGCTAAAAAAGTAGCTGGTGCAGAGGATATCATCCGTGATTATGACAAGTCTTATGAGTGGTGGAAGACTACAGTAGGATATGATGAAGCGACTAATTCTGATTATGCACAGTTCCTTAGAGCTGCTCAATTAACAGATAATTTTGAAGAGGCAGTAAGTATCATAGAAGCTAAAGGAGTATCGGCAGATAGTTTGGACGTTGCTAAATTATTGACGCTTCAGAGTAAGAGAAAGGTTAAGTTAGAACCTGCTGAAGGTTTAAATTCTACAGGTTCGGATTTTGATTTGGCTGTAGATTCAAATGGAAATAAATATTTCGTTTCGGATCGAGGAGGAATTTATCCTAGTGAAATGCCAAGCTTAAGGTTTGATGCTAAGAATAAGTACTTCAGTGATGAAAAAAGTGATTATACAGATCGCGAATATTTTTCAGTTTACAAGCAAGATACTACCGGAAATGTAACTGAGCTTGTTTCAAATGTGCCAGGAACATACAACTTCTCTGATCCAAGCTATGATAAGGGACAGGGTATTCTTTTCTACTCTATCACAAGAGATATTAAAAAAATTAAGAAGAGAGATGATATTGTTGTTCAGCCAGAGATTTACTATAGCAAATTGAATGAAGATGGAACGATGGAAGGTTTCTACCCAGTTCCCTTCAACGATTCTATTAAATACGCTGTAATGAACCCCTATGTAGATGAGGAAGCTAAGAGGTTGTATTTCACTTCCGATATGCCAGGTGGTATGGGTGGAACGGATTTGTACTATGCTACCTATGATGCTGACATGACATTTGGAGATCCTGTTAATTTAGGGTCTACCATCAATACTTCGGGTAATGAATCACATGCTTTCAGAAAAGATGATAAGTTTTATTTCAGCTCAACTGGACATCCAGGTGTTGGGGGAATGGATGTGTTTCAGTCTGATTACACTGCTACCCAATTTAGCAATGTGCAAAATATGGGAATGCCTATTAATTCCCTAGCTGATGATTTTGCATATCGTGAAGTGTTAAATGAAAAAGGTAAGGAGGAAGTATATCTTTCTTCTAATAGAAAAGGTGGACAAGGCCTCGATGATATATACACTATCCAAGATGTTTATAAGCAATTCCTAGCTAGAGTAATTGATTGTGAAGGTTTGGTCATCACGGATAGTTACATGGCTACCTTAAGAGATAAAACTCAAAATGGTAATGTGCAGACTACTAGAGGAGCTACTGGTGAGCTTCTAGCCGAACTGGAGCCAGATAGTGACTTTGGAATTGTAATTTCGAAGCCAGGATACTTCAGCGTGACTGACGAGAGTATTACAACGAAGGGTTTTGAAGGAGATACGGTGAAAAGGGAGTATACTTTAATCGCTATTCCTTACCAATTGCCAGTATATGTTGATATAGTTTATTATGATTTGGATAAGTTTAAAATTAGAGATGATGCAAAACCAGCTCTTGATAAACTAGGGGAGATGATGAACAAATATCCATTCCTGGATTTACTTGTTGCTTCTCATACTGACTCAAGAGCAAGCGATGAGTATAACATTATCCTTTCTAATAACCGAGCAAAAGCGGTGACTGAGTACATGGCGCAGCATAATATCTCTGCCGATAGAATCAGACTAGAATGGTTCGGTGAGCAGGAATTGGTGAATGATTGTGGAAATGGTAAGCCATGTAATGAAGTGGATCATCAAATGAATAGAAGATCAGAGTTGATCCTTGAAGCCTTCCCGGACCCGAGTAAGCAGTACGAAATTCCTGAGAGCTTTAAAGACCTAAATTTCTGCGATCCAGAAACTCTTTTTGAAGATATACAAAAAGAGCTTGCAGCGATTCCGACAATCTACTTTGACTTTGATAAATCAATGTTGAGATCAGTGCATAAGAAGGAGCTAGAACGTACAGCGATTATGTTGAAGCGTATGCCAAACTTAATGTTATACATAGAAGGGCATACTGATCAAAGAGGTTCTGACGAATACAACAAACCGCTATCAGAGCGTAGAGCCGATGTGGTTAAGAAATATTTAATTCAGAGAGGAATCGAAGACAATAGAATGGAAGAGACATGGTTTGGAGAGACTAAACCAGTCAATGATTGTAATTCTATCAGCTGTACAGAAGCGATGCACCAGTTGAATAGACGCACCGAACTTAGGGTAGGAAAAACCTCCTTCACCTATACAGGGAGGAAGAAGAAAGTTGATACGTTGTAATACGTGATTGATGTGAATAGTAACCTGTAAAAAGAGTCCCGCATTTGTGGGACTCTTTTTTGTTGTACAACTCTGTATGGGTTATAGCTTGAAATTCCTGACAATCCCCACACTCAATCTGCTCGAATGCATGATCTGGTTACCATTTAGGTTTTGGGAAATGGGATACTGGTATACTAAATTTAAAGTAGTTTGAATGATATTAAAATCCATTCCGATCTGCGCAAAAGCTACTTTTCCACCTGTAAGATCCTGCTTTACATCATCCCATAGATCTTTTTGCGAAGCCTCATAATATACTCCTGCATTGGGAGCTAAAAGCACTTTTTCACTAGCCTGGAATTGATGGAAATATATCGCGTAAGCATTAAAACTGTTGCCTGCCTGATAGTCTTGAGCTCCCTCGGTACTGAATTGATAGCTTGCTCCCGCATTTACGCCTTGATTGTTTAGAAACCACTGATAATTTAATCGTGGTATAAATGCAAAAGCATTTTTCCCAGGCTGTATGATGGGGTCAAAGTAATCCTGGTTTTCATTATCTGACCGAACCAAAGCCTGTCCTGTAGGTAAATTCATGGCAAATCCTGGGCGAATGGTATGTCTGGATTTTTGGTTGTAAACCATCCAAATGTAGTCGCCTGCCAAAGTCAAATCCCCCCATCCTTGAACAAACAAGGTAGTGTCGCGGCTAGGGTTAGGAAGGTCAAGGTAATTTTCATAGTACACCTTGTTGAATTCATAAGGCAATACTACCGTGAAGTTCCATTTATTTTTTACAGTAAAATTCCCTCTCACCTCGACGGTTTGATAGGTTTCAAAGTCTTGTTTTGATTTTTGCACATAAAGATTGTTTCCCTCAGGCTCATGCATGATAATGGGATAATTCCCAGGTAGTAACTTAGTCGATTGCTGCTGTGGATAAGTCAAAACGGCTTGGGTAGCCGGCGTGATGGAAGTATAACTTTTATAGTCATTGAAGCCTCTGTATCTATAGAATACTCCCAAATAACTTTTGTTTTGGAGTAGGCTATACTCGAAGAAATTGCAGCTATCACAAGCATAGCTTTTTTGCATTCCGAGAAATGAAATGCAGATAAAACTTAGAAGTGTTATTTTCTTGTAGAATGATTTCATCAGTTTGATTTTGGATGATGATTATGAATAAATAGGGAGTCGGTCAGAGTAGCCAAAAATGCAAGCAATGCTTCTCGTTCTTGCTGATTTATTGCAATTCCATTTGTTAATTGTGAAGCCAGCGATTCATTGAGCTGGATGCCATTTTGATAGTGGTCGAGCACCTCTTCCAAAGTCTGGAATCTTCCATCGTGCATATATGGTGCTGTTAGGGCAATATTCCGAAGGGTTGGAGTTTTATATGCTCCCATATCCTGAGGATTTGAGGTGATTCTAAAACGACCTTGGTACAAACCTTCCAGTTCTAGAGGATTGAGATAGGTTTTGTCTAATCCATTGTTGTGAAAGCTTCGGTCAGTGAAAAGCCCCTCCTGATGGCAACTAGAGCAGTTTTTTTGGTAAAGCTGATACCCTTTGATCTCTAGATCAGTCAAAGATTCTTCCTTCCTTTGCCAGCGGTCATACTTGGAATCTTGGGAAATCAGCGTTCTCACGTATTGACTAATCGCCCGGCTTACTTGTGCACTTTCAATTTGTTCTTCAGGAAAAACTACGTTGAACTGCTTCTTGTATGCAGGATCATGCTCCAGATATGTGATTATTTCGTCAAGATCGGCTCCCATTTCGTCTGGATGAGTCAGTGGGCCAAAATTCAAAGACTCCAAATCATGTGCACCGCCATCCCAGAATAATCCTTCAGTTTGCCAGGCCAGATTGAAAATCGCCGGAGCTGTGCGGTGCAATTTTTCTCCCGAAACACCATGTTCAGCTAGGCTCACTCCGTCGGTAAAAGCCAGTTCTGGATTATGACAGCTGGCGCAGGAAACCTTGCCATTCGCAGATAGATTTGGGTCAAAGAATAACTTTTTACCCAAGTCAACACCCTCTACTGAAATCATATTTCGCTCCGGTTGTGGAAATCCAGCTACCTGAAGGGTAGGAGATAGCTTAGGGACAAAGTAATTGACCGCACTGATTGGCTCTGTAGGATCTACATCCTGGGCGCAGGCGGTTGCCAGGCTTATGGCTGTTAGCAGAAGAAATTTCTGATAGGTTTTCATACTAAAACCCGGGGGATAAAGCCCCCGGGATAGGAATTACTTCACAGTGATAAAACCTTCAGAATAATTTTCAGCAACTTTGGCAGCCATCTCTCCAAACATGATCGTAGTACTCTCCAAATCGCTCAATTGAAGGGTGTTCGGATCTTTGAATAGCTCATCCAGATCAGCAGCAAGGATTAAAGAGATAGCTTTGCCAGCTCTGACTCCTGTGAGCGGTTGAGTGATAGTTTGGAAATTAGGATTAGTGCCAATATGCAGGATAAGTCCTTGTCTTTCAGTGGTGTTTTTGTTTGTGAATTCACCTTCGAGCACCAGAAATTTGTAACCTGTGTTCCAGTTCCAAGCCATGTCGGAGTTAGGATCCAAATCGCCGGTCTGGTCAGTCTTACCATTTGCCACTTCGTCCACGCCTATGGAGAAAGTCAGTTGGTTGTAATTGGCAGAAGGGATCATTCCCAGGTCAATGCTTTTGTTTCCGTCCTCAGAGATGAGGTGGTAGCTATCCATTTCCTCATACATTTCTCCTGTCTGAGTGTTGGTGAGTACTACATTCGAGATGTAGTATTTGAATTTTTTCGGAGTGAAATCTTCACCAGAAGGAAGAGTAAATGACTTTCCATTAAGTTCTAAAGTTTGGCCGTCCAGCTTATGCTCTAGAGAAATGTCCATTGCCATAGTTGCAGGAACTTCCACATCATTACAAGAAGAGCACATCAAAATTGAACTGAGTAATGCTGTATATACTAGATTTTTCATCTGTTTTAAATTTGTAATTCTGAATTAGTTAAAAGGATTAGAGAACTTTGAATTGGTTATAAATTGCTGATCCGTAAGTGTGTGGAGAAAAGCAATAATTGCTTTTTTTTCTTCCTCACTCAGATGCAGCTTCACGGCTTCGGAGCCGTTTGGAAGTTCATTGCTGGCTTCCAAAATCAACACATCAAGCGTACCGCTGTTTTGAATGTGATCATTGTAGTGATCAAGTACTTCTTCCAAAGTTTCGAATCTACCGTCATGCATATAGGGAGCTGTCAGGGCTATATTTCGTAAGCTGGGCGCTTTGAATTTTCCCTTATCAAAGGCATTGGATGTGACTTCCATCAGACCTGAAGCTAGGTTTTCTTCCGAATCCAGACCATTATTGTGAAAGCCAGCAATTCCATTTGGATCCCCTGCCGTAAGAAATCCCAGATGACAATCGCTACAATTCCCACCGCGAAGCTGCAGCTTGGGATCAGGATGCGTGAAGAAAAGCTCCAAACCCAATTTTTCTTCAGGGGTAAGTTCTACTTCATTTCTGATCCAGGCATCAAACTTTGAATTGGCAGAAACCAACGTGCGCTCAAACTGAGCCAACGCTTTCCCTATCAGTTCCGGAGTGATTTCCTCCGTGCCAAAAGCACTTTTGAAAAGAATCGGATACTGTCCATCAGCTTGTAACCTATTTACAGCCTCTTCTATTGGAAGATTCATTTCCCTTGGATCTTCGATCGGCTGAACCGCCTGTATTTCAAGTGTGGCAGCGCGGCCGTTCCAGAAGAATTTATTTTGCCAGTGAAGATTGGACAAGGACATGGCATTCATGTCTCCAATAGAGTCATTGACGCCAAAGCTGAATTGATTGCCATCAGAAAAGGCTTTTTGTTGCTGGTGGCAGGAGCCACAGGAAACAGTACCATCAGACGAAAGCTTTTTTTCATAGAAAAGCATACGCCCAAGTTGCACTCCTTCCTCAGTTAGCGGATTGTCGGCGGGCATGGCAATATTCCCCGGAAAATAATCCGGTGCCTCCAAAGAAATCTGAGTGGGCCCATCTATAGGGTTTTCCTCAGTATTCCCACAGGAAACTATGCCACACACGCAGACCAACCCTAGCCAAGCAGGGAATTGAAATCGCATGAAATGTAATTTTGAAATAAGAACTCGGTTACTCGATCAAAAAATCACACTTGCGGTGGATGGTCGATTTCTGTAGTGTTGGTTTGGCCAAACCAGTTTTGGTAAAAAGATTGATGAGCAAAAGGCTCAGTGGAATTTGAAGGATGCTGATAGCTCAATGTCGGGTTTTGGACGTAAACCCCAAAGTCCTGACTAAATGAAAGTGCAGTTTTATTTTCCTGTCTTTCTTGCTCTTCTTTAAGTTTAGTTGCGAGGTAACATTTTCCATCACAGTTCATCATTGGCTTGTCTGTATTGATACAGAAATTGTCTATGATGTATTTCTGATTCATCGTGAAACTCACTTTGATCACCGAATACACCATGCTGTTCATGATTAGAACAGCGCAAAGCCATATATAAAATGTGCTTTTAAGCATTTGGCACAAAGGTATATCAGAATCCGTTTTTGTGCTATTAATTATACTTTTTATTGATCAAATGATATTGCTGGCTTATCCAGTCTAAAATAAATTACCTTTTGTAGAATGGATTTTGGGCTTATCTTGATCGTTCCCTTTTAACCCAAAATCTCTTAAAATGATTAAGCACAAACTTTTCTTTCTAATATTTTCTCTTGGCACTGCTACTGTAGCACAAGCGCAATTCGATCCTACAAGTGCTGGCTATAAATTAGTCTGGCAGGAAGAATTTGAAAACTCAGGTCAGGTTAACCCAGAGTTTTGGTCTTTTGAAAAAGGTTTCAAGAGAAACAATGAACTGCAATGGTACCAGGAACCAAATGCAACTGTAAAAGACGGAAAGCTAATCATCACTGGAAAAAGAGAGCAACTCAATAATCCCAATTTTGATCCGGATAGTAAGGATTGGAAGAGAAATCGGAAATTTGCAGAATACACATCATCCAGTATCAATACGCGTGGAAAGTATGAGTTTCAGTACGGAATCATGGAAGTTCGGGCTAAAATCGACACATCTATGGGGATGTGGCCTGCGATATGGACATTAGGGATTTCCAAACCATGGCCATCAAACGGTGAGATCGATGTAATGGAATATTATAGGGTGAAAGGGGAAGCTACCATCTTGGCAAATGCAGCTTGGGCAGACGAAGGGCAATACAATGCAAAATGGGATAACGCTAAAATCCCATTCACCGACTATTTGAAAAAAGACCCAGATTGGCCAAATAAATTCCATCTCTGGAGAATGGAATGGACTGAACAATCCATCAAAATTTATCTTGATGATGAATTGCTCAATGAGGTGGATCTAGCGAGAACTATCAATCCTGATGGTTTTAACCCTTTTCATCAGCCTCATTATATATTGTTAAACCTTGCCATTGGAGGTAACAATGGTGGTGATCCTAGCAAAACTATATTTCCAAAAGAATATGTAGTGGATTATGTAAGGGTTTATCAGAAATAGATTCTAGTATTTCGAGTGATGCTGCTTCTCCAGAAGCAGCATTTTTTACGCGGATAAGTGCAGCTTCTGGAGAAGCAGCACAACGAATAACCTGTCGGTTTAAGTATCTCTATAGCTCGAGATCGAGAATTCATAATAACGTGCTTCTGGAAAAGCAGTACAGCAGAAAGAATGAAAACTGCGCCCTCTGCGAATCCTCCGTGGACTCAGCGGTTAATACCCTCAATCAAAAGTCTTCGAACTATCGGAAATCATATCATTGATTTCTGCCATTTCCTTATCAGTCAAATCACGCCATTTTCCAACTGGAATATCCAAGTGCACATTCATGATTCTGATTCGTTTCAGCTGTACTACTTTGAATCCAAAATGCTCGCACATTCTCCGGATCTGCCGATTGAGTCCTTGAGTGAGGGTAATTCTGAACTTGAATTTACTGATGCGTTCTACTTTACAAGGATCAGTCACTGTGTTTAGTATGGGTACTCCGGCTCCCATTAACCTGATAAACTCATCATTCACCGGCCGATCTACAGTTACTATATATTCCTTTTCATGGTTGTTTTTGGAGCGGAGAATCTTATTTACAATATCTCCTTCACTGGTTAAAAAAATTAATCCTTCACTATCTTTATCCAGTCGGCCAATTGGAAAAATCCGCTGTGGATGACCAATGTAGTCAATGATATTGTCCTTTTCACCTTTAGTGTCAGTGGTGCTTACTATTCCTACTGGTTTATTAAAAGCAATATAGGTATGTACTTGTTTTGGCTTTCCTACGGGTTCCCCATCCACAGCTACTACATCGGTCGGGCCTACTTTAGTGCCAAGTTCAGGGGCTTTTCCGTTGATTGTAATTCGACCTTCTTCCAGAAGTTTGTCCGCTCCGCGTCGAGAGCAAAATCCAACTTCACTCAGGTATTTATTGATTCGTATGTATTGATCTTCTGCCACTGGAAATCTAGAATGGATTCTGGCTGCAAGTTACGTAAATGTTATTTACCGCGGTGAACGCAGAGGGTTTCGCAGAGAGCGCTACTAGATAATTTGAATCAATCAAATCCAAATCAGTTGCGTTCTCTGCGAAACCTTTGTACAGTTTGCGGTTAAAAAAAAAGCGCAAGACCGAAGACCTGCGCTTTTGAAATGATGTGTTTGAAATTCTATTCGCTTTTACCTGCTACAACTGGCTTTGGAGTCTCGGCCACTAATCGTGCTGGTTCACCTGGAATAATAATAGTTGCTAATCTATCCATATATTCAGTTTTGGTAGATTCAAATGCAAGTTTGTTAGCAGAAGAAATAGGCTCGGAAGGTGGAATCTTCTCTCTCAACCAATCTTCCTGTTTGCCATTTTTCCAAAATCTAAAGCAAAGGTGCGGGCCAGTTGCCAAGCCAGTGCTTCCCACATAACCAATTACCTGACCTTGTTTAATTCGCGTTCCAGGCTTGATGCCTTTGGCAATTTTAGACATGTGTAAATATTGGGTAGTGTAGGTGCCATTATGCTTGATCTTTACATAATTACCATTTGCTGAAGTATAACGGGCATCTATTACCGTTCCTTCTCCCACAGAGCGGATTTCCGTGCCAGTTGGGGCAGCGTAATCTGTACCCAAGTGAGCTTTATAGCGTTTTTGAACTGGATGGAATCTTTTCAGGCTATACCTAGAGCTTATTCTCGAGTATTTCAGTGGATCTCTCAAAAATGCTTTCTTGAAGCTGTCTCCGTTTTGATCGAAGAAAGCTACTTCTCCGTTTTGCTCAAAAGGAATCGCATAATAAGGGGTTCCTTTGTGTTCGAAAAAAGCTGTTTGAATGTCTGAAACGCCAACAACTACTCCGTCAATTACTTTCTCCTGGTAGGATACTTTAAACTTGTCGCCTTTTTGCAAAGCTCCAAAGTCAATAGACCAACCATATAGATCGGCAAATTGATCAATAATATCATAAGTTATTCCAAGACCAGTCATGTCAGCTGAAAGATTGGAATTGATAATTCCGCCAGCTTCCTTGGTTCTGTATTCTGCGGGTTTCTCTGCTTTATAAATATCTATGGAGTCCAGGTTGAAGACTACATATTCAGCTGGATTTGGCTCGTAAATGAAAAATGCTGCCTGAGCTGAATCAGCAGGAGTAACTACCGTAAATTTCTTGTTTGCTGCTATCCCTCTTACGTCAAAAATCTCCTTTGATTTTTTGGCTATCTGATCGATAATCTGATAGGGGACATTGAAAGGCGCTAGGATAGACCCTAAAGTTTGGTTTTTACTCACGGTTCCTTCTACAATATTCAACCCGGTGACGTTGATTCCGTAAAGAAACACCTGGTTCGCAAGGGAATCAATGAGCGGTGGTTCTACGATCTCAGCTTCCTTTTCTTTCTGAAAAGGCAGGTCGAAAAATTGGAGTGAAGATGCTGCGCCAATGGTGATAACGAGTGCAGCAATTCCTATCCAGATCTTTTTCATTAATCTAATTCTATTTGGGGGAGGTGAAATTTAACTCAATCAAGCAAAAAAGGGCTTTTAATCCAAGTTTTGGGGTATAAACCTTTCGATCGCTCCTTTCCAACTATCATACCAACGATGAATAGTGCCTGAATATTTCATAAAAAAATATTTTCGGCAATTAAAACTATGACTAAGAATTCCCATTAGGCCTCGACTTCGCTCCACCACCGAGATATAATTAGGGTAGATAAGAAGTGGATGGGAGCGGAAAAACTGCACTTCTCCAGTCCATGCTCAAGCACTAGCCAAGCGGACACCGAGCGAAGTCGAACTGGGAATATTTATCTTGGATATTCATGTAATTTTTGATAGCTACATAAATCACAAGTCTTCATCTTATTTCAATTTTCATAAAGAATAGTCTGGTTTTTCAGGAAAAATGGAAGGAAATCACTGAAATTATTGCTAATCATCCAATGATTCCTGTGTTCTGACTGTCATTTCTTTATCTTTGACATCCCAAAAAAAACTAAATTAACATGCTGAGAACGCATACTTGTGGCGAACTACGCCTGGATCACGTTAATCAAGAAGTTACCCTTGCTGGCTGGGTTCAGCGGGTAAGAAATAAAGGAGGACTCATCTGGGTCGATCTTCGCGACCGTTACGGTTTGACTCAATTGATTTTTGAAGAGGACTCAAGCGAAAAAGCATTGTTGGAAAAAGCTGCAGAACTCGGTCGTGAGTTTGTGGTGCAGGCTACTGGCAAAGTAATCGAGCGGACTTCCAAAAACGATAAAATCCCAACAGGATCTATAGAAATCAAAGTAACTGCACTTGAAGTGTTGAATGCTGCGAAAGTTCCTCCGTTTATCATCGAAGATGAAACTGACGGTGGCGAAGAGCTTCGTATGAAATACAGATACTTGGATCTTCGTAGAAATGTAGTTCGTGAGAAGCTTCAACTGCGTCATAAAATGATGCAGGAGACTCGTAAATACATGGATGCGCAGGAATTTATTGAGGTGGAAACCCCAGTTTTAATTAAGTCCACTCCAGAGGGGGCACGCGATTTTGTCGTACCTAGCCGTACCAATCCTGGTGAATTTTATGCTTTGCCGCAATCTCCGCAGACCTTCAAGCAATTGCTGATGGTTTCTGGTTTTGACCGATATTTCCAGATCGTAAAATGTTTCCGTGATGAGGATTTGAGAGCGGATCGTCAACCTGAGTTTACTCAGATAGACTGCGAAATGGCTTTCGTAACCCAGGAAGATATCCTAAATACCTTCGAAGGATTGACTAAGCATTTGTTTAGCAAAGTGAAGGGAGTGGAGTTGGAAGAAGTGAAGCGAATGACTTATGCAGATGCCATGAAATATTATGGTAACGATAAGCCAGATCTTCGTTTTGATATGAAATTCGTAGAGTTAAATGAATTGGCTCAAGGAAAGGGATTTAGCATTTTTGACCAGGCTGAGCTGGTAGTTGGTATCTGTGCGAAAGGAGCTGCAGAGTATACCAGAAAGCAAATTGACGCACTGACTGAGTGGGTAAAACGCCCTCAGATCGGAGCAAAAGGCATGGTCTACGCCAAATACAATGCTGACGGAACCATCAAATCTTCTGTGGATAAATTCTATTCTGCTGACGATCTTCAGGATTGGGCAGATGCATTCGGAGCGACTCAGGGTGACCTGATTTTGATCCTGAGCGGAGATGCAGATAAGGTACGTAAGCAACTTTCTGAGCTTCGTCTTAAAATGGGTGAGGACCTTGGACTTCGTGATCGTTCTGTTTTCAAACCGCTTTGGGTAATGGACTTTCCTTTGTTGGAGTGGGATGAGGAGACTAACCGATACCATGCCATGCACCATCCATTTACTTCTCCTAAGACAGAGGATATTCCTTTGCTGGATTCAGATCCAGGAGCGGTGAGAGCAAATGCATATGATTTGGTTATCAATGGTGTGGAAATTGGCGGCGGTTCTATCCGTATTCACGATAGAGCTACTCAGCAATTGATGTTCAAGCATCTTGGATTCTCAGAGGAAGAGGCGCAAAAGCAATTCGGATTCCTGATGGAAGCTTTCGAATATGGAGCCCCACCACATGGAGGGATAGCTTTCGGATTTGATAGATTGTGTGCGATTTTCGGTGGATCAGATTCCATTCGTGATTACATCGCCTTCCCGAAAAATAACTCGGGTCGTGACGTGATGATCGATTCTCCAAGCAGCATTGCGGACGAGCAATTGAAAGAATTATCGATACAATTGGCTGTAGTGGCTAAATCATAATATAAACTTTTCGGTCTGTGGGGACACAGACCGAGGCGCTAAAGTGTAGGGCGAATGATGATTTGCCCGAATATAAAATAAACATACAAGGCTGTTTCAGAGATGAGACAGCCTTTTTTGGTGAATATTTTGTCCTTCTATAGTTGAAGCGTCTATTCTTAGTGCAAGTTTCTAATGATTAAAGGAACAGGCTTTAAGCATATCGTTTTTTTAGTTCCGCAAGAATTCCTTCCAATCCATTGAGTCGGATTTCATAAAGCGTGTGCAGCCACATACCTAGTTTGCCTTCTGGAAATCCTTGGCCGTACATCCATACCAAGTAGTGTTCTGGTACATCGCATAGTAATCGGCCTTTATACTTTCCATAAGGCATTTTTTTAGTCACCAGATCAATAAGGATTTGTTGGTCCATGGGGCAAAGGTATAAGGAATTTGATCCAGCCTTACTGCTTATTTCTTGTTCTTACATTCTTTTTTCTAGGAATCACATTTAATTTATTATGAAATTAGTTTAGCTTTTCAGCTTAAATCCAGCTGATTTATTTATGAAAACAAGTTTACTTATTCTTTCTTTTCTAATCCTTTCGTTTACTGCTTCCTTTGGGCAGGTTGCTAAAGATTCCATCACGATTAGGAAAAGTTTTTGGGGGTATAAATTTTATCAGGGAGACACAAGGGTACAACTTGGAGACTTAGTGAATATCATGCAAACAAACCAAGAAGCTTACAAATCAATAAAATCCGCACAGTCCAACTATACCCTGGCATCAATCATAGGTTTTGCTGGAGGGTTTATGGTTGGCTGGCCTATAGGAGCAGCTGTGGCAGGTGGTGACCCAAACTGGGCACTCGCAGGTATAGGCGCAGGATTGCTTGTTGCAACCATCCCTATTACAAATAGCTTTGTCAAAAAATCCAGATTTGCTCTAGACACTTACAATAGAGGATCTACTGCAAGTTCCGTCTGGGATAGAACTGAACTAAACCTGTCTTTTTCAGCAACTGGAGCAGGACTTTCGCTCAATTTCTAGATGTGCCAGTTAAAAATCTTTAGCTTACAGCTACCATTTCTAAGAGTGTATTCAAATTATCAGGACTCTGAACAGTAGAGCGGTGAAATTAAGTCTACTGGCCAAAGTGCTTATTATCACAACATTCAATTTGATCAATTAACCAACTCAACTTTAAATCATGGGATTATTCAATAAAATATTAGGCAATGCCAGCGAAGTATCTGTTGAGCAACTGAGCAAGGATTTCGGAAGATTGCTAGCAGAAGGAGAGCAGATTGAACTTGGATTCAAGCTTATTCGGGATACGTTTATGTTTACGGATAAGCGTCTTATTTTGATAGATGTGCAGGGACTAACAGGAAGCAAGGTGGAGTACAAGTCCATGCCTTATAAGAGTATTTCCAGGTTTTCACTGGAAACCGCTGGCACCTTTGATTTGGATGCGGAGCTGAAGATCTGGATTTCGAGTGAAGACATGCCTTCGGTCAGCAAGCGCTTCAATAAAAGCATTGATGTCTATGAAGTGCAACGATATCTGGCTTCAAAAGTGATGTAATTCTCGCAACTGAATGACCTAGCGTTATTTGAGGTATTCACTTTACCATTTCTTCTTCAAGCCTTTTAGTTATTGAAATCGAAGATCCCGGGTTCGTTTGCCCGAGCTGAACCGAATCGGCAGGGAAGCGATTCGGGAACAACCAATCTACTACTTATCTCTTATCTACATCTGGAGCAGGATCGATCACCTTCTCTCTTCAGAGCGAGTCACGAGAATCGGGAAGAAGAAGGGCGTAAGGTAGGAAGGCCAATTGGAAATTGGTAAGAATATTAGGGTGGAATTACAAATCCCACCCAGTCAAATAGACTATTCGACTACACCCAGACGGGGGAATCCTGTATGCCCGGCTGTCAATCTATCTGGTGTACTCTTGGGTGATCCATCTTATGGTAGTGTTTCATTTATATCAAGCCAGTACTATCTCCCTTGATGCTCCCTTAATCCTCCCTTGCAGTTCCCTTACGTCTCCCAGTGATTTAGGGAAGTTCAAAGGAGAAGCTAGGGCGGAGCAGTGGTGAATGGTAAGCTTTGGTAAGGCTTCAAGTCGACCTTTCTACGATGCTACTCCGATGGTATATCGAAGAAGCTATGTTTTTAAACCCGACATGTTTGAAGTTAAAGTCAAGTTGAAATCCGTAAATGGATGCTATATCTGAGAGTTTAATCTAGCTATTGATATTCTGATATATGACTCTGCTTTCTGTTTTTACTAATAATGAAACGAGGGCCCCTGATATTTTTACAGCATGTTTTTGAGAAGACTGATGGTCAATAGAACAGTAACAATAGTAGCCTTTACCCAGCTTTTCCCGACAGGAATTATTTCCGTTTTCCGTATTATTCAAATAATTTTAAGAGAGGGTGTTCTGTAGACTTGAAACTTGGAGTAAAAAATTGGTGGGGTAACTTTTCAAAGCGCGATTAAATACCAAATAAAAATAAGGGAAGGGGAGATTGGGTAAAAATTTAATGTGATTATCCGCAATGATGCCATTTGCCTTAGATTCTTTGCTTA
Source organism: Algoriphagus winogradskyi (assembly GCF_900182815.1). Taxonomy (GTDB): domain Bacteria; phylum Bacteroidota; class Bacteroidia; order Cytophagales; family Cyclobacteriaceae; genus Algoriphagus; species Algoriphagus winogradskyi. The sequence continues at coordinate 200,132 of NZ_FXUA01000005.1, forward strand.
TGTGGTCGGAAGACCGATGACCGAAGACTCCCGCATTGGCGGGACAGGCTGAAGTGACCTCAATTATAATTTTGAACAAATTCTAGATTGCTTTTCCCTCTTTACTGGTAGAAAAGCGGATATACATAAAATTAAATTTTTATTTTGTTAAAATATAGTTAGATCTTTTTTGATACCTAAGAAACAACAGATGAAAAAAACACTACTCTCTGCACTGATTTTTACCTTCGGAATCAGTGCTTCTTTCGCACAAGACGATGCTGCAGAACTTGCCAAGAAACTAGCCAACCCTATCGCGTCCTTGATATCTGTTCCTTTTCAGAACAATACAGATTATGGGATAGGTGATTTCAAAGGCAGCCGCAACACTATGAATATCCAGCCAGTGATACCAATTTCGATGAGTAAAGACTGGAATATGATCACAAGAATAGTGATTCCTGTGGTCACACAATATAATATCACTTCTCCGGGAGAGAAGCAATCAGGACTTGGAGACGCAGTGATGTCTGCCTTTTTTTCACCAAAAAACTCTGAAAAATTGACTTGGGGTGTAGGGCCTGCCTTGCTTTTGCCTATAGGAACGAATGATTATCTGACCACCAAGAAATTCGGAATGGGACCAACCGCTATAGCGCTGAAATAGGTAAATGGCTGGACTGTTGGTGGCTTGATCAACCAACTTTGGTCGGTTGCTGGAAATGAAGATAGGCCTGACGTAAGCCAGATGTTTGTTCAGCCTTTTGTGAATTATAACTGGAAATCCGGCGCAGGAATAGGAGGTAACTTGGAGTGGACGCAAAATTGGAAAGCCTCAACTGCTACAGTTTGGTTGAATCCGACCATTTCTGCGGTGACCAGTCTGGGTAAGCAGAAAACTCAATTTGTGGTAGGTCCTAGATTAAATCTGGCCTCTCCTGATGGGGGCAAAGCTGATTGGGGATGGAGAGCTGTAGTGATCTTTCTGTTTCCAAAGTAATGTGATTAGTATCAGCTATTAAGCGATTGCAGTCATCCCGTTGGCCTTACCCTATTTACCCTTGTCGAATAACTTATCGGACAGCCTCAGAGAGCGGCTTATAATATGCTTTCATTCAACTTTACGCCAATTTTTTATCGATTCAACTTCGATCTTCCAACGATAGTATATCGAAGGAGCATCGAAGGAGCATCGGAGAAGCATCGAATAAGCTACTGATTTGCCGACTTTAATTTCTTACTAAAACCAAGCAGCAAAGGGGATGAGAGAATACCTCTGAGTGCCTTAGATTAGTCGTTATAGGTGAATACTCTTTTGGAAGAAAGTTCAGTTATCAATTAGGAATTATCTGATAGGATTTCAGATCAAATTGGTTGAGCTAGCTATGCTAAAATCCATATCTAAAATTTGAAAAATCGGAATATTGAGGTAATTCTAGTACATAGTGCCCCGTAGTAAATGCGAATAATCACCCTTTTTTGATTTTAATCGCTTAATTTTTAGTCAGTACTCTGATTTTAATCTAATTTTATCTAGACATTTTCACACCAGCAAGAGGAGCAAACCGTAGGCAGTAAAGAGCCCACCGAAGAAGATATGGAGGCGGAAGACATTGAACAATCCGAAAACTCAAATGCCACAATGGCTAGAGAGCTTGAAGAAGTTCCTGAGGATACCGATCCTGCCGTTCAGAAAGATAACAGTAAGATGCTGATGCGTAAAGTAGATGATGATCCATCGCTGTTTTTGAAAAGGAAATTTGCCTACCAAGTGAAGAAGGATAGCATAAAACCAAAGGCGCATGAAAGGAATTGGTAACTATAGGCAGCTTTTCTTGATATTCTTACTTGCCTTCATTTCTGTTGAAGTGCAGGCTCAAAAGCTTTGGGCAGAGCTTCATATAAATCCAAGCAATCCCTATTTGGGGCAGCCTGTGGAGGTGAATATATTTATCTACTCTTCCACCTGGTTTACTACAGCTCCAGACTTGGGCAATATCAAAGTTCCGGGAGCTTTCTCCTACTATTTAAGGTCGGTTTCGGTGTCCAAACAAGAAGGAAGTCAGACCTTTGCAGGTGTCCAGTTGATTTACAATATATTTCCTTACACGGACAAAGATGTAGTTTTTCCTGATTTGAATATAGCGCTGGAGTCCCCCGAGGTCGGAGATTATAAAGGGAAAAAGCATGTCATCAAGGCTAAAGGGAAAACCATCAAAGTAAAGCCAATTCCATCAAAATTCTCAGAGAATGAGTGGCTCGTGGCTAATGGACTAAGTGTCTCTGAGCGTTGGTCGGGAAATAGGGCTAAGGTCAAAGTAGGTGATGTGGTGGAGCGAACAATTTCCAGAACTGTTTCCGGTACAGTCTCTGAATTAATTCCCCCGATAGAATGGGATAGCATTGCAAATGTTAGCTTGTATCCTTCGCGTAGTGAGGTGTCAAATAATCAAACAAAGACTTCTATTTCTGCATCCAGAACAGAAAAGATGCGCTACCTCTTCGAGAAAGAGGGGGAGGTCATCTTGCCCGAAATGGTATTTACCTGGTATAATCCCTACAGAAATCAATTGTACGAGCGAACCCTGAAAGAAGTGAAAATTCAGGTCGAAGCAAATCCAGGTTTGGGAGTATTGGCTAGTGTAAGGGATTCCTTGGCGATGATTCAGGAAGAGATTGTATCTGAAGAAGCTGAAGATCAGCCCTTGACAATATTGGGGATGAGCCTTGAGAAATTTGCAGGAGTGGTTGTTATAGGAATACTAGTATTGATTTTACTTTTCAAAGCGCTTCGCAAATTCGTCAGCATTTTGAAAGAGAGAAGAGCGGCATATTTGATTTCGGAGGAATATTATTTCCATGAATTTAAAAAAGCGGCTCATGGGAAAGACAAAAAAACTACTGCGGCCAAGCTTTATCGATGGATCGATGCCCTTGATCTGGAGGAGCCTAGTGCCGCATTTTTTGCAGAGATGTATGGTTCTGAAAGTTTGCAGAGGCAGGTAGCAACAATGGAAGCTAAATGGGGAAATGGAAATCAGTTTTCAGGTCTGGCGATCAAAGAATGGGAATTCGCCAGGCATAACTATCTGAACCGTGGTGTGGTGGTAGATTCCGGATGGATTAATCCTTAGCCAATAGACTTTAGCGAAGATGCTTTGGTACTTGGCCATCCATTTCTTTCCACTTTTTGGTGAAAAATTTCCGCACTAATAGTTTGGCACTTATACCTACTGCCGCCGTTATTGCAGTATAAAGAACTACTTTTCCGAAGGATGCTTGATCTGTTTCTGGGTTTTTAGGCGCAGGATCTCCTGTAACAGCTTCGTATCTGTTGTCTATGGCAGCTTTTGCTAATGCAGCCACTCCTAGAGATAAGGCTGCGGATAAAATTGTGAATTTATTCTCTGATAGTTTCATATCTCCTTTTTTCTAAAAATCTGCAAACTCTGTGCGCAAACAGTTATAGAATAATATGATTATCCGCAATGATGCCAGTCACCTTAACTTTTTTGCTTGTCAGGTTGGATGACCGAAGACTTAGTCCACATCGTTGCTCACCATATCAAACGTCTCTCTTACTTTAGGCTGAAAGTTCCACTTCAAGGCTACGGTTGGCCCGTAATACACGTCAAATTGAGTTCCGCTGCTGCGAAGTTGCATTTGAGCAATGATCCCAGTTAATACAGTTAAGTTTTTAGTAAGTCCTGCGGAGTAATAAACCGATTGCCTTAAGATGTCAAAATGGTCTTTTGCATAATCCTTTGGAGCAAATTTGAACATGACCTCAGTGTAATAGGAAATATTGTGCGACTGGAAGATTGGATTCTCACCTTGATTCAAGTAGTGGTTTACTCCGAATCTTCCTCTTATTCTAGGGATTGTTCGCTTGATGCCATTCTTATCTTCAAAGAATTTGGTTTCAAATCTAACTTGCTCGAAAATACTTCTTTGGGCATTTTTTGCATGTAAGTTCCCATGAGGATCAGTCGCCTTTCGAGAATTTCAGGGTTACCGGCCTCTACTATTTCATATTTCTTATTTCGGGCGTAACCCACATAAAATTTCATATGCTTGAATCCTGAATAGATCAACCAAGGTCTAACCACAAAACGCTGCACATATGCATAAGGATTTGAATTGGAATACGCGCCCTGTGATACCAATTGAAGGTCTACTTGTCCAGATATTTTCCATTTCTCCAAAAGTGGAAATGCAACATCAATCTCGGAAATTGAGGCAGGGATAAAACCTACTTCATAACCGGGCTCTGATTGAGCCATTAAGTTATTAGACAAGAAAAATTGAAGTAAAAACAAGCAGCAAGTAGTAAATACTTTGCGGACTTTCGGTTTGGTCGAGTAACTCCAGGTTTGTATCATTTTCTATTGAGAGGGAGTGTTTAGTATGCCTAGCTCTTAAATGGTAGCTATTTTTAAATCTAGGATAAAGTTGGTTTAATTAGATGTGATCGAATACCCATCACTATCATCAGCTGGGCGATAGCATAAGTGCCCATAATGATGATACCTGCATCAGGAATGGGGAGGTAAAATTTATCCAGAGCAATAACTCCATCAGAAATAAAGAAGAGAATAGCTCCAATGAATACTTGCCAAAATGAAGCTGGATTACATTTCCCATAGCGCTCTCTTGCAGTGGTTACCATACTTACTATCACTATAATGTAGATAATCACGGGGATTTTCAGTGCGCCAAGATTCGGGTTGATCATGTAAAAAGTAAAGGCCGCCAAAAAATAAACCGGGAGATTGATAAAGAAGGTCTTTACAAAGTTCACATTAAGGAGAGATTCCGGAGCTTTTTGAGCTACCTTAAATCCTATGATATAACAGACATGGGCCAGAAGGAAGGCGCCAATTCCATATATAAAAAGGTGATCCCACAAAAGTAGAATATCTCCAAGCAGGGAAAATATCAAAGCACCTAAAATAGATTTGGATAGTAAAGTAGAGGAAATTGGTTTAGTAATTTGGTAGAAATATCCAATCAACCCCAATATAATCAGAGGTTTGGAAAAAAATCTTAGCTCTAATTTTTGCTCCAGAATAAAAGCTAAATCAATTAAAGTCGCGAATAAAAACAGGTAGAGCCAAAGGATATTTTTCTTTTTCAAATGATGGATAATTTTGAGTAATTTTTAAGAGACATAATTTTTAAATAGGTTGTTCCATATTTTCAGAATAAAATACTGATAATATTGAGAATTTCAATTCTTGGGTGACTGAGGTTCTTCTGAAATTTTATTCTAAAATAAGTCTACTTTTCTAGGTAAAAGGAATGTGTAACAAAACTTTTTGGCCTTTTGGCAGAATATTATTCACCTTTCTATGTTAAGAAATAGTTAAAATTAGTGAAATTTGTAACGCAAAACTTAACGTTATGTACCCATAGATCATCGCGGGTGAATTTACCTTTGCAGGGAATAATTTCAAACCAGTTTATATCAAAACGTACAAATTATGAGGAAAAATTTACTTAAAATTTTGGTTTCACTCGTATTGGTAATAATTGCCACTATTGGTGTATCCCAAGCACAAGTAACTACCAGTTCTATTGTAGGACTAGTGGTTGATGCACAAGGGGAGACACTTCCTGGAGCGAACGTTGTCGCTACACACGTGCCTTCTGGTACGCGTTATGGTGCTGTCACTAACTTAGACGGCCGATTTACCATTCCTAACATGAGAATTGGTGGTCCTTACACTATTCAAGTTAGCTTTATTGGATACCAAGCTGCTTCCTACAGCAATGTGGTTCTGAGACTAGGCGAACCTTATGCGCTTTCAGTTACGCTAAACGATGATAGTACGGAACTTGGCGAGGTGATCGTTTCTGCATCAAAATCTTCGGAATTTGATTCTAACAAAACAGGTACTTCTACAAGTATTTCTACCAAGCAGTTGACTGACCTTCCTCAGATCAACAGATCTGTTACAGAATTTACTAGATTGACTCCTCAGGCGAATGGTACTTCTTTCGCTGGTCGTGATTCCAGATATAACAATCTTCAGGTCGATGGAGCAAACTTCAACAACGGTTTTGGATTGAGCAGTAACCCACTTCCAGGTGGAAATTCTCAACCTATTTCTTTGGATGCGATCGAGCAAATCTCTGTGAATATCGCTCCTTTTGATGTAACTCAATCTGGTTTTACTGGTGCAGGTATCAATGCTGTAACACGTAGCGGTACAAATACATTTACTGGTTCTGCATATTTCTTCACCAAAAACCAGGACTTGCAAGGAAAGAAAATTGGTGATATTGAGTTGGAAGCAACGGATGCTGCTACAAATAACTTCGGTTTTAGACTAGGTGGTCCAATCATCAAAAACAAATTATTCTTCTTCGTCAACGCTGAAAGAGAAGTGAACACTGGAGCAAATGCTTCTGGAGCTAACCTATGGAAAGCATCTACAAATGGTGTAGCGGATCCAGATAATAACATTGCAAGAACTACTGTAGCTGATCTTGAAGCAGTACAAAGCCACCTGATCAATCAGTGGGGATATGATCCAGGTAGATACCAAGGATTTGCGAATGAAGCAGAACAGTTTAGCACCAAATTTTTGGCTAGAATTGACTGGAACATCAGTGACAAGCATAAGCTAGCTGTACGATACAACCAAGTAGTAGGTACTTCTCCTCAGATTACTAACGGATCTTCAGGTCCAAGACCTAGAACTCCGGGTTCTGCACAAAGAGTTAGTCAAAACTCTATGGCTTTTGAAAACGCAGCTTATGGCTTCGAAAATACAGTAAGGTCTGTTACTGCTGAATTGAACTCATATTTCAGCCCTAAGATCTCTAATCAGTTCCTAGCAACTTATTCTAAAATCCAAGATACCAGAACTACTCCAGGAGCTGAGTTCCCAATGGTGGATATCTGGGATGGCGGCGGAAGAGGTGATGGCGATGCCAATTACATGAGCTTTGGTACGGAGCTATTCTCTTATAACAACGATGTGATAAATGATAACTTCTCTTTTATCAACAACTTGACTTATACTGAAGGTCGTCATACGGTCACTGCAGGTGCAGCATTTGAGATCCAAAAATTTGGTAACTCTTTTGTAAGAATGGGTACTTCCTATTATAGATATGCTTCTGTTGAAGATTTCTTGACTACTGGTACGCCAAATGAAGTGGCACCAATCATGTTCGGTTTGACTTACCCATATGAAGGACAAGAGACTTACGCTAGAGTGAACTTTGGCTTGGCTTCTCTATACGCTCAGGACAAATTCGCTGTAAACGATCAATTGACCTTGACTCTAGGTTTAAGAGCTGAGTTACCAATTTATTTGAATGATCTTACTCCAAACGAAGCGATCAATGATCTTACTTTATTGGATACAGATTATCAGCCGAAGAATTACGATTCAGGAAGCTGGCCTAAATCCCGCGTAATGCTGTCTCCACGATTTGGATTCAACTATGACGTAATGGGTGATAGAAGCCTAATCATTAGAGGTGGTACAGGTATCTTCTCTGGTAGAGTTCCTTTCGTATGGTTGACAAATATGCCAACTGGAGCAGGTGTTTTGCAAAACACTGTTGAGCCTGGTAGTTATGGTGAGGTTGCTGGATGGATTGGAAATGTGTCTTTCCAGCCTGAGAAATACTATTACGTAGAGAACCCGCCTGCAGGTGGAGAAAATGTTTTCATCAAGAATCCTACTCAAGGTGCACCAAACTCATTTGCTTTGGTTGATACAGACTTTAGAATGCCAATGGTATGGAGATCTAGTTTAGGAGCTGATTACCAGTTGGGTGATTCTCCATTTATGTTAACTGCTGATCTCTTGTATACCAAAGACATCAATGGGGTATTCCAATTCGGAGCGAACAGAGCTATTTCTCCAAACAAAATGAATAGTGCTGGAGATGACAGAGAGGTTGTTTTACCCGGTACTAGCGTAGCTTATAACTCAGCAATGGGTGCTAATAATGCAACTATCCTGACTAACACTGATGTGAAAGGTCATGCTGTAAGTGCAACAATCGGTTTGTCAGTTCCAGAATACAACGGCTTCTCAGGTAGCGTATTCTATACGTACTCTGCAGCAAAAGAGGTTAGCTCCAATTCTGGATCTAGTGCAAGTTCTGCATGGGGAGCTTCTCCAAACATTAACTCTCCAAATGATCAGCGTCTGAATATCTCTGATTTTGCTTTGCCAAATAGAATAGTGGCAAACATGAGCTACAGAGTGGAATATGCTAACTTCCTTGCGACTACAATTGGTGTGTATTACACAGGAGGAAATCAGGGCAGACTTTCTTACACGTATGGAAACGACCTTAATGGAGACGGTATTAATGCTGATCTTCTTTACATTCCTGAAAATACCGCAGACTTCAATTTTGTTGACATCGTCTCTAATGGTACTGTAGTCTATACTGCTCAGCAGCAAAGAACTGCCTTCGATCAGTATATTGCGGACAATGACCTTGAAGAGTACAGAGGTGGATATGTTCCTAGAAATGCGATCATTCAGCCATGGTTGAGCAGATTCGATGTGAGAGTACTACAGGACATCTTTACTAATATCGGTGAAAGAAGAAATACACTTCAGGTAAGTTTAGACGTAGTAAACTTCGGTAACCTGTTGAATAAAGACTGGGGAATTTCACAAAGAACAAACGGAGCTCAGAACCTTCTTTCTCGTTCTGGCTCAGTTAGTGCAAACCCTAACTATGTGATGAACCAAGTTTCTGGCGAATTGCCAACAACACCATATCAGAATGTAAGTAACTTCTCTACTACCTGGAGCATGCAGTTAGGCTTGAGATATATCTTCTAAATACAAAAAATCCATAAGTCTAAAAGCACCTCAGTCTTGGGGTGCTTTTTTTGTTTATTCTAGCTGTATTTCTTTATTTTAAGGGTTTAAATTTTATGACTATGAAAAAAGGTTTACTGTTTTTAGTATTTGTTTTAGCATTCTTTTTTGAGTCCTCTGGGCAGACAGATTCACTTTTGCTAAGTAATGGCAATCTGATTGTGGGTGAGATAAAAAGTATGGACAAAGGTGTTTTGACTATTGAGACGGATTATTCAGATTCAGATTTCAAAGTCACTTGGGGAGAAATTAGAGAAATAGCTTCCAAGACTAAATACCTTATTACACTTTCCAACGGCAAACGTTACAACGGTACGCTCAACAGCATAGATAGTATCCGGGCTGAGATAGACACCTATGACCCGGAAAGTATACTCAGGAGTATAAGAGGTAAAAGAACGGAGACAGAGCAACCAATAGGTGGCAAAGAGCTTGTAAACCTATCGGAAATAGTCTATCTCAATGCGTTGGATGAAGGCTTCTGGAGCAGACTATCCGCTAATATTGATTTGGGATGGAGTATAACGAAAGCAAATAACCTAACTCAATTCAATATTAGATCAGGCTTAGGATACCTAGCAGATAGATGGAAAGCCAGTTCGTCCTATAATTCCCTTAGATCCACCCAAGATGAAGTAGCGGATGTCAAACGAACGGATGGAAGCTTCGCATTCAACTATTTCTTGCCCAAAGATTGGTTCTTGTTATACAACTTCACTTACCTGTCTAATACCGAGCAGCTGATCAAAAGTCGAGTAGGTAATCAGATCGGTTTGGGAAAATATTTGATCCACACCAATAAAACTTACTTCGGGTTTCAGACAGGTATCAACTTAAACTCTGAATCCTATTTCGATGAAACCCCATCCAGAAATTCTGGGGAAGCTATGATAGGTGCGGAGTTGAACTTGTACGACATAGGAGACCTGACCTTACTCACCAACTTGATGGCCTATCCCAGTTTGACGGAGTCAAATCGATTCAGAACGGATTTTAAGCTTGACGTCAAATACGATTTCTTGGATGATTTCTATGTGAAGGTAGGTACCACAATGAACTTTGATAATCAGCCGATTGAAGGAGCTACCAAACTGGATTACATTTTCCAGACTACTGTAGGCTGGGAGCTTTAGACTTGACTTCTGTTCGTGTATTAAAAATGCCTGATTTCATTACTGATTTCGGGCATTTTTGAGTTGAGTATCCTGTATTTTTTCCATTGATGGCAAAGATTTGCCTTCAGTATGTTTTGTTACTTTTTCCTGTATTTACTGAGTTATTTTTGTATTCTGACAACCTTAAGAATGATCCCGAGGTTAACCTACCATGTTGTATTATAAGATATTTTCTCATTCGGTGAGTAAAGAATGGGTCGTGTTTATACATGGTGCAGGAGGATCCTCTGCGGTATGGTTTAAGCAGCTGAAGGATTTCAGGGAAAAGTATAATCTGCTACTGATAGATCTTCGGGGGCACGGCAAGTCAGCCGATCTGCCTCAGCAGATTTACAATGAGGAATATACCTTCACCGGAGTCACGAATGACGTTATTGAAGTGCTGGATCACCTGAATATTCCACCGGCTCATTTTATGGGGGTTTCTCTGGGTACAATCATAGTCCGACAGCTAGCTGAGCTAGAAAAATGGCGAGTTAAATCACTAGTATTGGCTGGCGCAGTGACTCGACTGACCGTTCAGTCCAGAATACTGGTTACGCTAGGGAGTACGTTCAAGCGAGTGATTCCTTACATGTGGCTGTACAGGTTATTTGCCTTTGTGATCTTACCGAGGAAGCAGCATGCCGAATCGAGAAACTTGTTTGTCCAAGAAGCCCAAAAACTATGTCAGAAGGAATTTATTCGCTGGTTTCAGTTGACTAAAGATATAAATCCGCTTCTGAACTATTTTAAGGAATCTGATCTAGGAATTCCTACACTTTATGTAATGGGCGATCAGGATGTCATGTTTTTGGAGCCAGTCAAAAAAATTATAAAAACGCATAAAAGCTCAGTATTGAATATTTTGAAGAAATGTGGACATGTAGTGAATGTTGAAAGACCTGATGAGTTCAACAAACTTTCGCTCGCATTTATTCAAAATCAACACATTTAAGCATATTATTTTTCTCAATGAAAAAGCAAACTAAAGTCCTATTGATCATTGCAGTTATTGTGATTGCTGCTGTTGCATATTTCTACCCAAGAATGGACACCCGTAATAGTAATGATACAGGCGTCGCTTCGGTGGGTGCAGGCCCCGGTGCCCCATCTGATTTGCAGGTGAAAGTCGTAAAACTAAAGCGTGAAACCTTGAGGAATCAGCTTTCCATTACCGGTACTATTTTGCCAAATGAGTCAGTGGATCTGCGTACTGAGATTACTGGTTTGGTTACCAAGATTTCCTTTAAAGAAGGTCAATATGTAAGTAAAGGAACACCTTTACTTTACCTAAACGACGATGAGCTACAGGCTCAATTCCAACGTCTTCAGTTTACTCAAAAGCTCTTCGAAACCCAAGAAAATAGACAAAAGCAGTTGTTAGCACGTGAAGCGATTAGTCAGGAAGAGTATGATATTGTGCTCAATGAATATAATACCACACTTTCTGATTTGAAATTGGTAGAAGCTCAGCTTTCTAAAACGATCATTAGAGCTCCTTTTAATGGGATCCTGGGTTTGAGGCAGGTGAGTGAAGGCTCAGTGATAGGTACTAATGATGTGATTGCAAATTTTGTAAACATAGACCCAATCAAAATTGAGTTTTCTGTTCCGGAGCGCTATGCCAATCAGGTGACTCTAGGCTCTCAAATTTACTTCACTAACGAATCTTCCCCAGAGGAGGAGGTAGGAAAAGTCTATGCTTTTGAGCCACAGATAGATGCTGCTACTCGTACATTGAAATTAAGAGCAGAAAGTCCAAACAAGGACCGCAGGTATTTACCTGGAATGTTCGTAAGAATTCGTTTTGTACTGGGAGAAACTGAAGATGCGCTGATGGTGCCATCAGAATCAGTGGTTCCGGAATTGCAAGGCTATAAAGTTTTCGTAGTTGGTGCCGATAACAAAGCCGAGGAACGCTCGGTAGAAATAGGTACTCGTACAGATACGCATGTTCAAATCACTAGTGGGTTGGACGTGGGAGATCTGGTACTCACCACTGGTGTATTGCAAGCAAGGACGGGAACCCCTGTTGAATTCACACAAATCAACTAACATGTCGAGCTTATCAAATGTAAGTATCAACAGGCCAGTTTTGGCCATCGTGATGTCTCTAGTCATCATGCTTTTTGGTGCCATAGGTATTACACTTTTGGGAATAAGGGAATTTCCAAGTGTTGATCCTCCAGTCATAAATGTGCGGACAACCTACGTAGGAGCTAATGCAGATGTCATTGAAGCTCAGATCACTGAGCCGCTAGAGGAGGCAATTAACGGTATCCAGGGGATTAAATCCCTGACATCGACGAGTAATGATGGCGGAAGTAGCATCACGGTAGAATTTGACGTGGGAGCTGATCTGGAAGCTGCAGCCAATGACGTGCGTGACAAAGTTTCGGGTGCTCAGCGAAATCTTCCTCCTGATGCGGAACCTCCAGTAGTTTCCAAAGCTGATGCTGATTCGGAGCCTATCGTTTTCTTGAACGTTAAAAGCGATGAAAGAAGTCTTTTGGATCTCTCAGATATTGCAGAGAATATTTTCAAAGAAAGACTTCAGACCATACCGGGCGTGAGCCGGATTCAGATTTGGGGTGAAAAAGAATATGCGATACGTCTGAGGATGGACCCGCTAAAGATGGCTTCTTATGGAGTTACTCCACTAGATGTGCTTTCCAAAGTGCAAAGTGAGAACGTCGAATTGCCCTCCGGGAAAATTGAAGGAGAGACGATTGAGCTGTCTGTTCGAACAAAAAGTAGATTGAGTAGCCCTCAGGAATTCAATGATCTGATCATAAAAGAGGATCAAAACAACATCGTGCGTTTTCAGGATGTAGGGAAAGCAGAGTTGGCTGCCCTTAATGAACGCAGTATTTTGAAGCGTGACGGTGTACCTATGGTGGGTATAGTGTTGGTGCCACTTCCTGGATCTAACAGTATAGAAATTGCTGATGAATTCTATAGGAGATTGGAATTTATCAAAAAAGATTTGCCATCTGATGTTGGGTTAGAAATTGGATTTGATAAGACAAACTTTATACGAAGCTCCATATCCGAAGTAAAGGAGACGATTATTACAGCCTTCGTACTCGTTGTAGCCATCATCTTCCTATTCCTGAGAGATTGGCGAACTACTTTTATTCCAGTTCTGACAATACCGATCTCTCTAATTGGAGTATTCTTTGTCATGTACCTGATGGACTTTTCTATCAATGTACTTACGCTCTTGGGGATTGTACTTTCGATTGGACTCGTGGTCGATGATGCGATCGTAGTATTAGAGAATATTTACTCCCGTATTGAAAAAGGAGAAAATCCACAACAAGCAGCCGAAAAAGGCTCTGAGGAGATTTTCTTTGCGGTAATTGCTACTACAGTGGCGTTAGCAGCAGTATTTCTTCCAGTGATCTTCTTAACGGGTACAACTGGCCGACTTTTTAGAGAATTCGGTGTAGTAGTTGCCGGCGCCGTGATCATCTCTTCTTTTGTGGCGTTGACGATGACTCCCATGTTGAGTTCAAAACTTCTCAAGAAAAGAGAGAAGCATAATGCCTTTTACAATTTTACCGAACCTGGCTTTGTGTGGATAAATGACAAATATGATCGAGCACTCGCCTGGTTTATGCAATTTCGTTGGGTGTCATTTTTATTGGTAGGTTTTATGGGATTTGGCATTTATTGGCTCTTTAACGAGATTCCAACCGAACTTGCTCCTACAGAAGATAGAGGTGAAATCGTAATCAGAATGTCAGGTCCAGAGGGGGCTACTTTTGGATATATGGATCGTGTAATTGACCAAATGGTAGCTGATTTTGGCGAGGATTACCCTAAAGACGAGGTGAGAGGCATGGTGTCAGTTACCTCTCCCGGTTTTGGATCTTCAAGTACAAATTCAGGTTTCATGCGATTTATTTTAACAGACGCTGAAGACAGAGAAAAAACCCAAGGTGAATATTTCAATGAAATAAATCAAAAGCTTAAACAGTATACCGGAGTAAGAGCTTTTGCTTCTCAAGCACAATCCATCGGGAATAGCCGTGGAGGTCTTCCTGTTCAGTATGTTTTGCAGGCGCCAACACTTGATAAATTGAAGGAAGTGATACCTACTTTCATGGAAGAGGTAGGCAAAAGCCCTGTGTTTATTTTCTCTGATATCAACTTGAAGTTTACCAAACCTGAGCTTGAAATCGAGATAGATAGAGAGAAATCAAGAAATATTGGCGTGTCAATTCAAGAAATCGCCAGGACATTACAGCTATCTTATTCAGGACAAAGATTCGCCTATTTTATCAAAAATGGTAAGCAGTACCAGGTAGTTGGAGAGATGAGGTTGGAAGATAGAAATGAACCTATAAATCTAAGAATGCTGTATGTACGCGCAGAGAATGGTTCGTTGGTTCAGCTGGACAACCTAGTCACTGTCACAGAGAAAAGCACTCCGCCTCAATTGTATAGATTCAATAGATTTGTTGCGGGTACTGTTTCTGCCAATTTAGCGGAAGGTTATACCATTGGTGACGGGTTGGATGAAATGGACCGTATAGCTGATGAGGTATTGGATGGCTCATTTACTACCGATGTGTCAGGTCCTTCCAAGGAATTTAGAGAAAGCTCAAACAGCTTATTATTCGCATTCCTTTTCGCGTTGATCCTGATTTATTTGGTGCTTTCAGCACAATTTGAAAGCTTCTTAGATCCACTTACCATCATGTTTACGGTGCCACTCGCAATCTTTGGCGCATTGCTTACTTTATGGTCATTTGGGTTTACGCTGAATATTTTCAGTCAGATTGGTATTATTATGCTGATAGGTCTGGTGACTAAAAATGGTATTTTGATAGTAGAATTCGCCAATCAACGGAAAGCCACCGGAATGTCAGTTCATGAGGCGATTTTTGGAGCAGCAGTGGCTAGATTCAGACCGATTTTGATGACTAGTTTGTCTACCATTTTGGGAATTTTACCTATTGCACTTGGGTTAGGTGCAGGTGCTGAAAGTAGAGTTCCAATGGGCGCTGCCGTTATTGGTGGTTTGACCTTTGCGACTATATTGACCCTTTTTGTGATCCCAGCAATTTATACTTATCTCACTTCCAAAGAAGGAAGATTAGCCAGAATTTAATGAAGAATCTTAGCCTATTGCTCTTACTGAGTATTGTTGGAACAAACCTATTTGCACAAAGTAGCGAATCTCTGGATTTGGAGAAAGCGATAACTATTGGTTTGGAGAAAAATCTAGATATTAAAATCGCAGTAGAAACTGTGGAAATTCAGGAGGGAAATCAGCGAATTGGAACTGGAGATTATTTGATGCCGATTGTGGACGCTACCTATACCCGGACTTTTAGTAATGAAGATGTGGAGCAGGTATTTGCCACAGATCCTAACCCAAGAACGATTGACAATGCGAAATCCAGATCTAAGAATTTTAGCGTAGTCGGCATTTATGGATTTCGACCTGAGAGCTTTATTGTACTGAAACGACTTGGTGTCTTGACAGAAATCTCCGAATTGGATGCTAAGATCGCGGTAGAAAATACAGTAGCTAATATTTCATCGGCATACTATCGATTAGTATTGGAGCTGCAGCGGCAAAAAGTTTTGAAGCGCACCTTGGATTTGAGTAAGGCTAGATTGGATATAGCTGAGGCTCAATATTCCTTGGGAGGAGCGGGTAAACGCGACTTTCTCACTGCAGAAGTTGATTACAATTCCGATTTGAGCTTGCTGCTAGGACAGGAGCAGGTCATCCAAAATGCCCGTGTGAATCTAAATGAACTGATGGCGTTGAATCCTGAAGAGCAGTTTATGATCAATGACACCATCACAGTAGGTGAACCCTTACTTTTACAGGATCTGGTAGAAAATGCATTCTTAGAAAATAAAACCTACCTTATTGCTCAGCGCCAAGAAAATGTTGCCTTTCTACAATTGAAAGAATTGCGGGCTAGTAGGCTTCCAGTTATTAATTTGAATGCCACCTATGCAACCAATACTTCCAATTCTGACGCGGGAATTCTTACTCAAAATCAGCGCTCTGGATTCAATTATGGGGGAAATATTGCTTTAAATGTTTTCAACGGGTTTACCCTGAATAGAAGGATTCAGAATGCCAAGGTACAGCAGAAGATTCAAGGTTTTGCTGTAGATCAATATGAGATCCAACTTCGATCTGATATTCATAGGGCTTTTAATACCTATACCACTAATCGCAATCTACTGGAGGTGGAGCAGAAGAATTATGCTGTTGCGAAAGAAAGCTCCGAAATCGCTTTAGAAAGGTTCCGATTGGGAATTGCCTCCTATTTGGAATTTAGAGATGCACAGGTGAATTTGCTTACAGCTGAAAACCGTTTGATTACATCTATTTATAATATTAAAGAGCAGGAAATCGAATTGAGACGCCTGTCCGGGAAGATTTTCTTCGATAATAGTTTTGAGGAATTAGACCTGCCTACAGAAGATTAATACTGAAAGGAAGGCTATTACGATAGTCTTCGTTTTAATATTTGCTTTTTTTAACGAATGCTTATTTTTTCCTTTGGCATAGCATTTGCCAAATGGGCTTTCGTGTAACATCCAGAGTCTTACGACTCTACTGAATGAAAAAAGCAATAATTCTATTTTCCTCCCTTTTAATCCTTCTCCTCTTTGGTGTGCAATGCACTTTTATTGAGAAGCATTTTGGGCCTATTTCCAAGGAAGATACATACGTACTTGACCTTCCAGGAATTCAGAATAGGGGATTTATTCGAGCTGCGGTGGATAATAATTCAACAGGTTACTATATCTACCGAGGACGAAGAATGGGCTACGAATATGAGTTGCTTCGTGACCTTGCTAAGCGATTGAATGTTCAGTTGCACCTAGTATTGGTTTCAGATATTGATCGAGCCTTCGATTATTTACAGGAGGGAAAAGTGGATTTAATTGCCATGAACCTTGAAAAAAGCATAGAACGCTCCGAGAAAACCTCCTTCTCTCTTCCCCTTGGGAAAATGAATACAGTTCTGGTGGGAAATGAAAATTCCGGCAAAATCACTTCTTGGGATCAACTTGCTTCAGATACAATCTATGTGCGGGAGGGTGCAGTGTACAAAAGTCAACTGTGCAATCTTAAAGATTCTCTTCAATTAAAATATACTATTATTCCAACCCCTGATCACGAAGAAACACTCATTGATAAAGTGGCTGAAGGTGAAATCAAATGGACCATAGCTGATCAAAATATTGCTCAAGCCAATGCCACTTATTATGGAGGTTTAGATATCTCATGGAAAGTGCAAAAGGAAGGAGATGTGTCTTGGGTAGTGCGGGAAAATGCTCCAAAACTCCTTGTTTCATTGAATAAGTGGTTGGAAGAAAAGCAAAAGAGATTTATTCCAGACCTCTATGCCAAGTACTTCCTGAATTCTAAGAATAGTTATTTCAGGAGCAACAGTCCATTTTCTTCCTTAGCGGGCAATCAGATTTCTGTTTACGATGAGATAATCAAAGGTGGTGCTGAACAGTTAGGTTGGGATTGGCGCTTGCTCGCTTCGTTGGTTTACAAGGAGTCGAGATTTGATACGGTAGCTACTTCTTATGCTGGTGCGAAAGGCTTACTGCAGCTGATGCCAGTTACATTAGAAAGATTTGGAGTGGAAAATCCAAATGATCCAACCCAGTCACTAATGGGAGGGGTTCGGTACTTAAGATACCTGGATAAGTTCTGGATGGAAAGAGTTCCCGATACTTCAGAGCGATTGAAATTTGTTTTGGCTTCCTACAATATCGGTCATGGTCATGTAGAAGATGCTTGGCGATTGACGCTGAAGTATGGTAAAAACACTCAGTCTTGGTCATCGGTTTCTGAGTTTTTAGAGCTAAAAAGCGATCCCGATTATTACCGGGATCCTATAGTCAAAAGTGGCTTTGCCAAAGGACATCTGGCAGTGAATTACGTGAAGGACGTCATGAGCGTGTTCGAATCCTATAAAGCGCTGGTGCAGCCTTAAGCACCTTCCTAAAGCTTTCCTGCCTTGGTCTGTGTAACACAGACCATTCTAAACTGGGATTCAAAACGTGACACATGAAGCCTTACGCTCCTTCGTGTAGCTCAAACATAGCTTCTACTTCTACAGGTATATTTCCTGGCAAGGAACCCATTCCCACAGCAGATCTTACTCCTACACCATTTTCTTCACCCCAGACCTGCATGAATAATTCACTGCAGCCATTGATTACATAAGGATGTCGCTCGAAGGAGGAGTCGCAGTTTACCATTCCTAGTACTTTGATCACACGCTTCACTCGATTCAGTGAACCTAGATTGGCTTTGATAGTTGCCAGCATCGCAAGTCCAACTTGTCGGGCAGCAAGTTTTCCGGCTTCAATATCCATATCTACGCCTATTCTTCCCATGATCAAACTGCCATCTTCTTGTACAGTACCATGGCCGGAGAGATACAAGTATTTGCCATCGATTAGGCATGGTTTGTAAACACCCAGCGGTTTTGGTGCTGGTGGAAGGTTAAGACCAAGTTTGGTGAAGTTGCTTTCAGGAGTTTCCATAATGGGAGTGTTTTCTAATTTTTTATACAAAAATGTCCAAGATCAGGACACCGGCCAATCCAGCCACAGCTACAATTGTTTCCATCAAGGACCATGATTTGATGGTGTCTTTGATACTTACATTGAAAAACTCCTTATACATCCAAAATCCTGCATCGTTGAAATGGGAAAACATCAGACTTCCTGCCCCTATGGAAAGAACCAGAAGATTTGGATCCACATTCATGGTGGTTATTAAAGGAGCGATTATTCCTGCAGTGGTAAGCCCTGCTACTGTAGCTGATCCTACGCAAACCCGGATAATTGCAGTAATAATCCAAGCCAAAATCAATGGATGAATATCCCAACTTTGAAGTCCTTCTGCAATCACTAAGCTTACACCTGTATCAGTAAAAATCTGTTTCAAAGCACCCGCGCCAGCTACGATCAGTAAAATCATTGCGATGTCTTTGGTAGCTACCGTATAGAGATCCATGATTTGCTTCATGGTGAAATTGCGCTTAAGCCCAAGCGTAAACGTAGCAATCAAGACAGAAATCAACATTACTATTCCCGGATCAGCTACAAAAGCAATCACTGGCGCTAAGCTGCTTTCTTTGGGAATATTTAAATTTAGTGCAGTGGTCCCTACAAGTAAAACAACGGGTAGCAATGCGGTGAAAAAGCTGTTCGCTGTTGAAGGCAACTCAGACTCAGGCTTTGTCTCTGCCTGAAAAGTCTTAAGCGGTTCTGCTTTCATATTCTTCAGCGTTCTTGCGAAAAGAGGTCCTGCAAGAGCAATAGTCGGAATTGCAATTAAAAAGCCGTAGAACAGCGTCAATCCCATATTGGCGTCAAACTGTGCAACCAAAGCAGCCGGAGAGGGATGTGGAGGAAGGAAACCATGTGTCACCGAAAGCGCCGCCAATAAGGGAATTCCCACATACACTGCTGAGATTTTATATTGATAAGCTACGGTGAAAGCCAGAGGGACCAGGAGCACAAAACCAACATTGTAGAATAGGGGAATGCCCACTACCAAACCGGTGATAGCCATAGCCCAGGTAATGTGTTTTTGGCCAAAGATCTTCATCAGGAAGCCTGCGATTCGCTGCGCGGCACCGGATTCTGCAACCAGCTTGCCCAACATGGCGCCCATCACAATTACGATCACCAAGTCTCCGAGCAAGCCACCCATACCACGCTGCACAGATCCGGCGATCTGATCTGCCGGAAGACCAAGCAGAAAGCCTGCAGAGATGGAAGCGATCAGAAATGCCAAGAATGGATTGAGCTTAGCCCATACAATCAGCAGCACAAGGATCGCTATGCTGAGCAGTACTAGAAGAATGGTCATAGGAATAGGTTGGGTTTAGCCGACTAAGATAAAAAACATTGGCGAATAAGAGTTTTACAATAGGAGATTGTTGCCAGTAGAGAAACAGAGTACAAATTGGTCTGTGATCAGTCGCAGAGATCAGTCTCGGAAGGGCGTATTTATTGAACTGTTCGGAACTATAAATTGGACTTTTGCTTTTGACGGAACGCTCAGGACTATTTCTTAACCCATCTAGTTTGAAGAGATTTTACTGAATTAGAAAAAGTAACAAAATAAAACCCCGGCTTCAAAAGCTGTAGTTCTTCGGTGAATTTGATTTCACTATAGCCAAATGATGAAATTAAAACTCCCTGAGTCGAGTAAATGAAGACTTGAGTATTTTCAGCATTATAGCTTTCAGGCAGTATAACTCGGATGCTGCCACTGGAATGAGGGTTTGGAAAAATTGAGAATTGATCATTAATGTTACCCGAGAGCTTGTCTAATCTTACAACCTTGCTCCAAGATGATTGGCCTGAAAGGTCTATCAGTCTAATTTGATAATAAGTTGTGACAGGAGTTGATAAGCTAATGTCAGAGAAAGAATAGAAGGCAGGAGAGTCTGAATTGCCTTGGCTGGGCACTTCGCCGATTTTTTCCCATTTGGTCAAAGGGGAATCAGATCTGTAGATTTCAAATTTCTCATTCTCATTTTCACCTGCCACCGACCAGGTGATATGTTTTATGTTTTCTTTGAAACTTACAGAAAGTGAAAGCCAGGTGACAGGAAGAATACTCAATGTTCGGAAACTGCCTACTGTGAAGTTTTTACCTGGCAGATCGTCAAATGTTAGGTTTCTAATAGCCCAAAGGTTAGTTGCATCGGAACTTTCTATATGAGTTCCCGGAGCTGCATAACCCGTACACACCAGTCTAAGATCTTCCGGCTCATCGACGATTAAGTTTTGCGCTGATATTCGTAATTCAAGTGGGTTAGTGCTCGTATTTAACCCCGAAAAATTGAAATAACTAAATAACCTATAGAGAATTGGAGTGCCGTCCAAATCATTGAAACTTGGATTGAAATCTGCTCCTTTATATTCAGTGTAGTTGATGGTGAGATTTCCACCCGCATTTATGCCAAGTAATTGCACTTTTCGGATACCTCCATGATATCGATCGCCAAAGGGAAAGGAGCCATTCGTAGCAGTAAAAGTTATAGGCACATTCGCATAGGTAAATGATGATAAGTTTTCCCAAGAACCAGCTTGATAATTCAATACTCCAGAATTCGAGGTATTGATGGTGAGGCTGTTATTTTGGAAATCCAGTTTGCCGTCAAGCATGGTGAGGTTTCGAAGTACGCTCATGTTTTGATCTAACTTGAGCTTACCGTCTGATTTATTGACAGTTAAATCCTGAGGGCTAAAAGCAAATCCCACAATTTCCTGATCGGCAGTTCCTGAAAAAGTAAGGTGTGAATTGTTGGTCAGAAATTGACCTGAACCAATGCGAGACAAATCTCCTGTGATTGTCAAAGTGGAGGGGAATTGGACATTTTGTAATCCTTGTATTTCTATATGGTGAAAAGATGATAGGGTACCTGCATCTGCGAAAGTAGGTGCTAGAATGGACTTGGTGGATGATCCCCCTCTGAATATCACTTTTCCCTCCATTCGGAAATTTGCTGCTTCAATTCTGGGGCTCGTGCCTTCTAGGATCAACTCTCCACCAGTTTGGAGTTCGAAAAGTAAAGCACTAACAGATCCTGAAATTGATCTGGCAATGATGTTTTCATTACACTCGGAAATGAACTTTCCATTTGATTCAATAAGGAAATCACCAAAAGCGCCTGGGGGATAATAGCTTGTTTCTGTATTAAACGAGAGAGATGAACAAAAATTAGGCATAACTGAAGTGTCTAATTTCTGGTGTAAAGTTCCAGACCGAACTATGAATTTTACAGCTTTGAATGGTTCTTCAATTGTCAAAATAACCCCAGGTCCAGGGTCAAATATGACTGTATACCTACTCTGGGTGGTAAAGCCACTCCAAGCGTTTTTAGGAATAATTATTCTTGAATTCCCCTTAAAAGTAAGTGTACTTGTAATGGAATTGCCTATCCAGTTTTGACTGTTCCATGTTCCACTTGGGCTTCCCGGTGCAGCACCTGAGAATGCTTGCAGAGATCCATAAATATTAATATTTCTACCATTGATATTAAATTTTTCTCCTGCTCCTGTTTCAGCATTGATAAAGAGACTTTTTACTTCTTCATTACCAGTCAAGGTAACTTTATGATTCTTATCAATATAAATATCATTCGTCTGACTGGGCTTTACTGATGCTGCAGTCCAAATTGCTCCATCATATATTTGCCAGATAGAAACCGTACTAAAATTTCCAGATGCAATCGTACGATATGAGCCTGTTTCTTGGCAAAGGCAAAGGTTGAACCAAAGGCAATAAAGTGTAACTGCCGAGAATATGAAGTATATTCGGCATTGAAAAAGTGCCTTCCAGGCCAACGTTTTGCCCCGTGTTTTCATTTTAAAAAGTATTCTGAAAAAGCGTCTATTAATTTAGTGAAATGAATTTTAAAAAAACAATAGTTAGTTTTATTTTTTTATTGATTGTCAGTGGTTTAGGTGCACTTAAAGCCCAGCAATACCAAATTTCTCTACTGACTTGTGATCCCGGAGAGGAGATCTATAGTTCCTTTGGGCATAGTGGGATTCGGGTGATCGAGTTGACTACGGGGAGGGATGTGGTGTATAACTATGGGACCTTTGACTTTGGCGCGCCTAATTTCGTCCTGAATTTTGCCGGAGGTAGACTGGATTACTACCTCTCGGTATCAACTTTTGATCGCTTTATCGCAGAATATGATTACTTCCAGCGCTCCGTACGGGAACAGGTATTGAGTCTAAATGAGCAGCAGAAGTTGGATTTGATTCGGTTTCTGGAGACGAATTACCTGCCTGAGAATAGGGCCTATCGTTACGACTTTTTCTTTGATAATTGTGCTACCCGAGTGCGTGATGCGATCAGCACGGTCCTGGGAGATCAGCTGATCTGGCATGATGAAGTTCGAGAGCCTGTTGAAAGTACTTTCAGAGAGTTGATCGACGAAATGGTTTACTATATGACCTGGTCAGATTTGGGAATTGATTTGGCACTGGGTTCCCGCTTGGACAGGGATGCGACGCCACTGGAAGAGCAGTTTCTGCCTAAGTATGTGGAAGGTGCCTTTTCCAGAGCTGAGATCCAGGGAGATGGGCCTACCCGGCCTTTGGTGGAGAAAAGTAGCGTGATTTTGAATTTTGAAAAACCGGAAGGTTCTTTTGGAGCCATCAATCCCTATTGGATTTTTTGGGTGATAGCGTTCGTATTTACAGGGATTACGTTCATTGGATTTAAGAAGAAAAAGCTATTCGTGGGATTTGATATTGCATTTTTTGGAATATTAGGGATCGTAGGATTGGTGATGACTTTGCTGTGGATAGGATCGGAAATTCCTTCTACCAAGTACAATTGGAATATACTCTGGGCATTTCCAGGGCATTTAGTATTGGCGATTGTTTTACTTAGAAAAACCATAAAACCTTGGGTTTTAAAATACCTTCTTTTTGCCCTGATTATGGCTGATGCTGCAGTGGTATTCTGGATTTTGGGTTGGCAATCTTTTCACCCTAGTCTAATTCCTTTGCTTTTGGTGCTGATCCTTAGAACAAACTATTTGTATTATAATGTTGGGAAGTTTAAGCAGGTAGAAAAGTAATTTTCTCTTTCCCTCTAAACTTTTGCATAGTGGGTTGGTGTTAGGTATTTTCGGACGAAGCTTATGGAATTCAAACTTACCTCAGATTATCAGCCTACAGGAGATCAGCCCAAGGCTATAGAACAACTGACGGCTGGAGTCAATAACGGCGATCAGGCCCAGGTTCTATTAGGCGTGACTGGTTCTGGAAAAACCTTTACCATTGCCAATCTTATTCAGCAAACACAGAGACCAACGCTGGTCCTGAGTCATAATAAGACTTTGGCGGCTCAGCTGTACGGAGAGTTCAAGCAATTTTTTCCAGAAAATGCGGTTGAGTATTTTATTTCCTACTACGATTATTATCAGCCGGAAGCCTTTATACCCACTTCTGGTACCTATATAGAAAAAGATCTTTCTATTAATGAGGAGATCGAGAAGCTACGATTGAGCGCGTCATCGGCATTGCTGACAGGTAGGAGAGATGTAATTGTGGTTGCTTCTGTGTCTTGTATTTACGGTATTGGTAATCCGGATGAATTTGGGAAAAATGTCATCAAACTTCAGGAAGGGGACAGGATTCCTAGAAATCAGTTGCTATTTAAGCTGGTGGATATATTATATAGCCGAACCCAGCATGAGTTGACACACGGAACCTTCAGAGTGAAGGGCGATACAGTAGATATTTTTGTGGCTTATGCTGACTGGGGATATCGAATTTTCTTTTGGGGAGATGAGATTGAAGCTATTCAGCGATTTGATCCAGCTACAGGTAAGAAACTTAATGATGAAAAAATCATCTCGATTTTCCCTGCAAACCTGTTTGTGACTGGTAAGGATACCTTGCAGACCGCTATACATGAGATCCAATATGACATGGTGGATCAAGTGAATTTCTTCGAAAGAGAAGGGAAGTTCATGGAGGCTAAGCGTCTTCAGGAACGCACGGAGTTTGATTTGGAAATGATGCGTGAGCTAGGCTACTGCTCTGGGGTAGAGAATTACTCCCGATATTTTGATCGGAGGGCTCCAGGAGCTAGGCCGTTCTGCTTGTTAGACTATTTCCCGGATGATTTTCTTTTGGTAGTAGATGAAAGCCATGTGACACTACCGCAGGTACGTGCTATGTGGGGAGGAGATAGATCCCGAAAAATCAACTTGGTGGATTTTGGGTTTAGACTCCCTTCTGCTTTGGACAACCGTCCCTTGAAATTTGAAGAGTTTCAGGATCTGACCAATCAGGTGGTTTATGTTTCGGCGACACCTGCAGATTATGAACTTTCACTTACGGAGGGAGTGGTCGTGGAGCAAATTATTCGTCCTACAGGACTTTTGGACCCTACGATTGAGGTGAGACCTAGCCAAAATCAAATAGATGATTTGCTGGAGGAAATAGATCAGACGATCAAGTCTGGTGCAAGGACATTGGTCACAACTCTAACCAAAAGGATGGCTGAAGAGCTTCAGAAATTCCTTGAAAGGGCTGGCGTAAAGTCACGTTATATTCACTCTGAAGTAAAAACACTCGATAGGGTAGAAATTCTACGTGAATTACGCTTAGGTATCTTCGATGTATTGGTTGGAGTAAACCTTTTGAGGGAAGGATTGGATTTGCCGGAGGTTTCTTTGGTGGCGATTTTGGATGCAGATAAGGAAGGTTTCCTCCGAAATGAGCGGAGTCTGGTGCAGACTATTGGTCGTGCGGCACGGAATTCGGAAGGGCGAGTGATTATGTATGCCGATAAAATTACTGATTCCATGCAGTTAGCGATAGATGAAACCAAGCGAAGACGTGCCTTACAAATCGAATACAATACTGCTAATGGCATCACCCCGACAACAATTCTGAAATCTCATGATAAGATTATGGGACAAACTAAAGTTGCGGACTCCAAGAAAAACGCTAAGTTCTACGCCGAACCAATGCCTGGTGAAGAAAGTATGGCTGCCGATCCAGTGGTGCAATATTTAAGCAAAGACAAATTGGAGAAATTGGTCACTCAGACTCAGAAGTTAATGGAAAAGGCAGCGAAGGAATTGAATTTCATGGAAGCTGCGCGACTACGCGATGAGTGGCAGTCCCAAAAATCTAGATTGGAGCAATTGAATCGTGGGGTAAGTAAATAGGGTTGACAGGGCAAAAAAATTGTAATAATGACGCTTCAAGAGGTAAAGTTGCTTGCTGCAAAAGGTGAGGGACTGAGAATAGAGTTTAAGAAGAAAGCAACCTATCCTGAGAAGATTGTCCGTGAGTTAATTGCCTTTGCAAATACTTCGGGCGGCGATTTGCTGATCGGTGTAGATGATGACGGCACTGTCAGTGGCCAACGATTTATTGAAGAAGAAATCTTTGTGATGGAAAATGCAATCAAAGAATTGATCTTTCCACCATTAGCGTATGAATTATTTTCTATCAAACTAAATGAGAAAAAAGGTGTAGCAGTTTTTAAGATTTCTTGCAGCCCAAATAGACCACATTATTTAAAAGAAAAAGACAGAAAGCAGGCTTTCATTCGTGTGGCTGATCGCTCAGTACAAGCGAGCAGGGAAGTTTGGGAAATATTAAGGCGTGGGAAAAACCCAAGAGATATGGTATTTACCTATGGGAGAAAAGAAGAGATATTGATGAAGGCATTAGGAGAATCTGAAAAAATCACGCTCAGGGAATTCGCTAAGCTAGCAAATCTGCCCAAGTTTTTAGCCTCTAAGACTTTGGTTCGCCTAGTGCTCGCTAATGTGCTACAGATTCACCCACAGGAGTCAGAAGACTTTTTTACCCTCAAAAGTTAGGGAGCTTTATACCAGTTCTTGCCGTAAACCCGCTATTTCCTTGTAACCCTCCCGAGTGAACCAAAAGAATTTTTGAACCTATAGGGAAATAGTCTTTTTTGATCAAATCCCAGATTCCAAAGGCCATTTTTCCAGTATAGATAGGGTCTAGAACTAGTCCAAAGTTTTCATAAAACCACCAAATAAATTCTATTAATTCTGATTTGTGTTTGGCATAGCCCCCAAAATGATAATTGGTGAAAATCTTGTAAGTGCCCTTACTTAAAAGTTTGTGTTTCTCAATTAGCCCAGTAATTTCCTGGTGAATGAATTCCCCTTTTAAAGAAGAGAATCCAAGTAATTTTTGGTTTGAGCCAAGTGAGGCATAAAGTCCGGCGAAAGTTCCCCCAGTTCCTATGGAAGAACAAATATGAGAGTATAGCTGATCTTCTAAGTCTAAGATTTCTTGTGTGCCTTTGATGGCAAGTTCGTTAGTTCCTCCTTCTGGGATGAGGTAGAAATCACCAAATCTTTCTTTCAGATCAGTTAAAAAATCAGTTTTTGCTTTATTTCTGTAGGCAATTCTGTCAATAAAGTAAAGCTTCATCCCGAGCTTCTCTGCATGCAAAAGTGTGGGGTTGAGTGGTTCGGTCCGTTCCCCTCTTATCATGCCAATTGATTCCAATCCTTCAATTTTCGCTGCTTGAGAAGAAGCGTAGATATGATTAGAAAAAGCCCCTCCAAAGGTTAGTATCGTATTTTTCCCTTCTTTTTTGGATTGTTCTAGATTGTATTTGAGTTTGAAAAACTTGTTTCCAGAAATTTCAGAGTGAATGAGATCCAGGCGCTTAATGGCCAATTCGATTCCCTTTTCTTCTAATAAAGAGTGTGTAATAACTTGTGTAGGAATTGTTTTTGGAAGTAGCATTTGAGGTGCTTTTTGACAGAGGTGTCAAAGTTAAGCCTGATAATCCTATTTTTGCAGCATGAGCATGCACCCAGACGAAGATTTTGACGAGGAAGAATTAGAGCTTTATGAGCACTACAAGTTTGTAATCGACAAAGGTCAGACCCCAGTTAGAATTGATAAATTTTTGACAGGCAAGATTGCTTTTGCTACCCGAAACAAGATACAGCAAGCTATCGATGCTGGAGCAATCCAGGTAAATGGAGAAACTATTAAGGGAAGTTATAAGGTGAAGCCGCTTGATGATATCCGAGTGTTGATGGGCAAGCCCCCCCGCGACACCGAAGTGGTTCCTGAGCCTATTCCGCTGGATTTTGTTTATGAAGACAAGTACCTGCTTGTTGTCAACAAGCCTGCAGGAATGGTGGTACATCCTGCCCACGGTAACTGGTCGGGGACTCTAGTCAACGGTCTGGTGTATCACTTTCAGCATCTGCCGGAAATGAAAGGTAATGAAGGCCGTCCTGGGCTGGTTCATAGAATAGATAAGGATACTTCAGGGTTACTTGTGATTGCAAAAGCTGAAGAGGTGATGACTCATTTGGCAAAGCAGTTTTTTCACCATACGATAGAGCGTACTTACTTGGCTTTGGTATGGGGAGAGCCGGAAGAGGATTCGGGTACTGTGACTGGTCATGTAGGAAGAAGTGCCAAAAACCGTAAGATCATGGATGTATTTCCAGACGGAAGTCAAGGAAAGCATGCAGTCACTCACTGGAAAGTACTTAAAAGGTTGAGGTACGTGTCACTAATACAGTGTAATCTGGAAACTGGCCGTACGCATCAAATCCGGGCGCACATGAAATACTTAGGCCATCCGCTTTTCAATGATGCCATGTATGGAGGGGATAAAATCCGAAAAGGGACCCAGTTCTCAAAGTATAAAACCTTCGTTCATAATACGTTTGAGCTTTTACCGCGCCAGGCACTTCATGCCAAATCCCTAGGCTTCCTTCATCCAGTGACCAATGAGAAACTATATTTTGAAGCACCTTTACCTGCCGATTTTCAGTCAGCATTAGATAAGTGGGAGAATTATGTCAACTTTGAATAAGATGCTTATGTTTAAAAATTACGCAATAATTGTGTCTAAATGATATGATTTCAGCAATAAAATGGCTGTTTTTAGGCTGTATTGGCAATATTAGTATGAATCATTAAGAAATAGTCAATTTTGAACTCGATAATACAGTAGATTTTGATGATATGGTATTTATCAAACGTTTTCATTAAAAATAATGTAAATATTCAGTTTTATTTTTGAATTATTTGCAATAAATAAACCGACCTTCTATATTTGAATCATACAAAGAGGGAAAAACAAACGGTTTACTCTCAAAGCACTCAGAATACATTGAAATTACACTACACTGTAGGATGTTGAAATTGGCAGACAAGCCCTCCTGTCTCGGGGGTGGAGGTCATAGGATAAAGCATTTAGCGAGCTCGTAAATTTGCCTAACTACTCCGTGGAGGTTCGAATCCTTCTCCTACAGCAGGTTATTTTGGGTTTATTGTTAATTGACTAAAACCATGAAATTTTGTTTCATGGTTTTTTTTATGTCCTGTTTTTTCTAGCACCCTATTCTGCAGGACCTATATTCTACCAAAATAAACGCTAACCTATTGATGTTCTTGTAAATTTTGCTTTTCATTAATTATGCACAATAAGATTTGGTTTAATTGGCGGGTTTTGTCATTATTAAATCATTAATTTGATAGTATAAATTCGCCTATATTTTGTGATAAAGTTTATTTTACTCGCTTTTTAGTATCGATACTGTAAAAAAATAAATTATTTGTTATCAAAATTTTAATAAACCAATGGTATTTCTAATTTTGAGCCAGCAAAATAAAAGATGGTAGTAAAGCAGCCGTTTAGCTCTCTCATATATTTTGCTTCTCAGACCTATTAAACTTTGGTTTGGTTTTGAACCAATCCAATTGGCATAAGGCCAATAAAATTGCACATTCATTGTAGGATGTTGAAATTGGCAGACAAGCCCTCCTGTCTCGGGGGTGGAGAATCGAGTAAAAAGCGTAATTCAACCGGACTATTGCCTAACTTCTCCGTGGAGGTTCGAATCCTTCTCCTACAGCATAAAAGCAGCACCTAGGTGCTGCTTTTTTCGTTTACATTTGTCTTAATTGTCTATTTTAGACAAAAAACCAACTAAATGACAGAAGAGCACAGAGATAAGCATTCGAAACACCCTTTTCGTAAGAAAATACTCAGGTGGGTCATGTTTACTTTTTTGGCTGTACTTTTCTTGGAGTTCATTGTGTATTTTGGATCCAACCTAGTGCTTTCCAACTGGGCTAGGCGTAAAATCAATGAAGCTGCTAAGGATGTTTATTTAGTTGACTTTAATCGGGTTAGATTTTCGCTGCTAAGAAGAGGCATCTTCATGGATGGCATAGTGATGGAGCCTATAGGTGAACGTAAACCAGGTCAAAACCAACCCTTATTTGATCTAACCTTAGATGAATTAGCGTTAAGAAATCTTTGGTTTGACTTTTCTGAAGGTATTTTGTACGTAGGTAAATTGGATTTTGACAATCCTAACATAAGTATGGATTTACCACCCAATAAAAACAAACCCGACAAGGAGGAGGAAATTCAGAATGAGCAGAAAGATGGTTCTCCGGTAAAAGCCCTCGAGGATGAGTTAAAGAAGATAATTGGTAAGATTAATTTTACCGGTGTTTATATTACTGAACTTGAAATAAATCATGCAGATTTATTCTTTTTAAATTTTCTGAGCCAAAATTCATTAAAAGCAGAGAACACTAGATTGATTGTAAAAGATATCAACTGGGCAACTAAAGAAGAATGGGCTACTCCGTTTAATGCCAGAGGTTTCGAATTTGACTTGGAAAATGTGAACTTCCCGCTTCCCGATGGCGTGCATTTTATTCAGTCGGAGAAGGTATATGTCAGTTCTCTTGATAATCGGATTTTAATTAACGGGTTTCAACTAAGTCCGGACAAAAGCATTCAAAGCAAATCCTACTATGATGTCTATCTAAGTGAGCTTCGGGTAGGAAATGTTGACTTGAATGAGGCTTTTATGTCTTCAAATGTTGTCATCGATGAAATAGTCTTAAACGATCCTCGATTTAAAGTTGAGCAAAACCTAATCAGTGAAAAGGATAGTACTGCAACTGGTGATCTTAATGAATTGATTCAAGGGATTCTAAAGTCATTTGAGGTTCAGGAATTATCTGTCAATAATGGGAAATTCAGTACCTATAGTTTGGTAGATACGCTCAAAAATCGAATTGATATTCAGAAGCTTGACTTCAAGATGATTAATTTTTATTTGGGAGCTGATGAATCCAGAAAATCCAATCAATTTTTCTATGGCGAAGATGCGGCAATGGATATTCAAAATGCAGACTTGTATTTATCAGATGAAGTTCATGTGATCTATGGAGACAGAGTGAGTGTTTCTTCGTTCAAGGATGAGATTATCGTGGAAAATATCCGGATAGAGCCTAGGGAAGATGCCTTGAAAAGTGGACAGGCAAATCACATCATGAGAATTTCCCTGCCTAAACTCGCGTTAACGAAAGCCAACTTGAAGCAGCTATATAATGAGGGCGTTTTTAACGTTGATGAAATGCTCATTCAGTCTCCAAAGGTGGAAATAACAGAACTTAGACAAAGCAAAGAGAATTCAGAGGGTGTGCCGGTGAAGGAGCTTTTGACCGGGTATATGGATGAGCTTGCTATCGGAAAAATGGATCTTAGAGATGGGGAGGTTCAGTTTAAAAATGATAAAGGTGTTCGAAGTGATGATATTGGTTTTGAGAAATTTGACCTATTGCTAGAAAAAGTCTTTTTACAACCGAATTTGTACAGTGATGTCAGAAACCAATTCCTAGCGGAGGAGATGGTTCTTAGTTTAGATAAGTACAGATTGAAATTGCGAGATAACCTGCATGTGTTTTTGGCAGACAGAGTCTTGATAGATAGTAAGAACTCACGTGTTGTGGTGAGTAATTTCACCCTAAGACCCGAAAATCCAGATTCAGTACAAACCATTCTGGATTCCTATGGTAAATCTGTGATTTTGGATATTTCAGTTCCGGAATTCCGTGTCGAGGGCATAGATTTAATGTCAGTTTACATGGATGAGAAGCTGATCATCAATCAAATTCTTGTCCCTTCTCCGGTGGCTAGTCTCACTCGTTTTAGAAAGAAAAATGCTGGATCTGCTGCGTCCATAACTACTAGTCAACTGGAATCATCAGATGAAATTAAGGAGTTGCTGACATCCTATTTTTCTTCCATTCAAATTGATTCCATTAGTTTCAGCGATGGACAGGTTCAATACAGAAATTTTGCTGGTAAGAAAGATTTAGCCTTGAGTGAAGACAGTCTTTCATTGAGTCTAAAAGGATTTTACCTTGAAAGAGGGCTTGAGAAAAGCCCGGATAGGACATTTTTTTCGGATGAAATTGACTTGAAATTAAGAAAGTATGATTTCAGTGTAGCGGGAGGGAATTATAAGGTAGATACTGACGGACTTCGCTTTAATTCTCGCTCTAAGACCATAGAGATTGAAAACCTTACGCTGAGTCCAAGTAACTCGATAAGCAGTAAAATCGCATTATCTTTAAAATTGCCCAGAGTTTCTTTTGAAGGGGTAGATATTGAATCTTTTTTGTTTGAAAATGAGCTACAGCTAGAAAAACTTGCAGTGGATGGAAGTACGATTAATCTGGAGATTAATCGGGATTTTCAGAGGGAGAAAACTGGAGATGTAGCTGGGCCAGTTACTGAAAAAACACTTCCAAAATCTATTCAACTTGTTTCTATTGGAGCAATAGAGGCTACAAATTCTAAATTGAGTTTGAATTACAGAGTAGGGGAAAGTGGGTTTGAATCTATACAAACCGATTTTGACTTAGAGATAAAAGGCTTAATCTTAGATTCTGCTGCAAATGCGAGGGAAGATATTGCAGGCTTGTTTGATGAGATCAGCCTCAATCTCAATGATTTCTCCTATGCATTGCCGGATAGTATCCATACGATACGTTTCTCAAATTTCTTTGTTGATAATACAGCAGACGAGACGATTTTCTCAAATTTTGAAATTATTCCTAGTAACACTTTTGGCAATCCAGGCTCGCCCATATTTTCTGCCAAAATCGATGAGTTGGGCGTGAGGAATAATAGAATCAGAGATATTCAATCAACAGGCATAGTTGACCTGACTCAGCTTCGTCTACTAAATCCTAAAATCAATGTATATCTTGATACCGCCCAAAAATCTCCTAAGACTAAAAAATCATCAGGTAACTCTAGCCCAAAAAATCTAGGGCTAATTGAGTCGGTATTGCTTCAGGATATATTAATCAATAATGGAGATATTAGAATTCATAACAAGGAGAGTGGTCAGATTCCAAAAATGGCATTTCATAAAGTCAATTTTGGATTACAGGAACTCAACTATGATCTGATGAATAAAAATGCAGAGCTGAGTCCTCAGTTTCTGCTGGAAAAGGACCTGAGTCTTTCTATTTCAAACTATCAAATTTATACAAATGATAGCATGAATAAGTTGAAGCTCGGAAAAGTAAGATACCTGGATAATACCATCGTCATCGATAGTATTTATTTCCAGCCTGCTTTTGGGCGCTATGATTTTTTGCGTAGAAAAGGGTATCAGGACAATGCAATGGATGCTTTTATTCATCAGATCAGGCTTGAAGACATAGATTTTGATTCTTATTTCATAAATAAAAACCTGAAAGCCCATGCTTTAAGAGTTAATGGTTTTGAGGTGGATGTTTTTAGAGATAAGAGAATCCCACTAAAAGAAGGTGTAATCAAACCTATGCCTCAAGCATTAATGCAGAACTCCCCATTTGATTTAGAGTTTGATTCTGTGATTTTGAATAATGGGGTTATACGATATCAGGAGTTTGCTCCAAAAGCTATGCTCCCGGGTTCTATAAGGTTCGAAGAGGTTAATGCTTCTATAGCTCCTTTTGTGATGCGCAAGAGTAGTGAGGAGTTTCCATTGAAGTCCAGTATGTTGTCAGCCACTGCGAAACTTATGGGAGAAGGGGATGTTAAATTAAATGCAAATATGTTTTTTGGCGCACCGTACCCTATGGATGTAGATGTTGAGCTGGGAGAATTCGATCTTTCTCTTCTTAATACTATGCTTGCGAATAATGTTTTTCTAAAAGTGGTAGATGGGCGTGTTACTGACGGAAAGTGGAATTTCAGAATGGATGATGATGTAGCTAGAGGCAAAATGAACTTTAGATATGAAGATCTAAAGATTGAGTTTTTGGATTCTTTGACCTTAGAAAGGGGTAAAGGAAAACTTGGGATCATGACCTTTCTGGCAAATGCATTTACAAAAAGTAATAATCCCAGAAAATTCTTTAATCATCGGGTCATTTCTCGGGTTTACTTCGAGCGGGATAAATCCAAATTCATTTTCGGGGGCTGGTGGCGTGCTACTTTTAGTGGCTTGAAGGGAAGCATAGGACTAGGACAACCAAAAGTACCAAAGCGAAAAGAGGAAGACGAGTGATCAGCTTTCAGTGGTCAGTCGCAGTTTTCCGTTGTTAGTATATTTTCTTTTGTATGATGCAAATAGCTTTTCTGGTTGACAATTTTACACTTAGAGATAGAAGATTGGTACTTGAAAACTATGTTCAAAGTCATGTTTCTTAGGAGATTGGAAAAGGAGTGAAGAGGTACCATTGCTAATTACAAAACGAAAAGCCCTTATGAGATTAATTTCATAAGGGCTTTTCTGATTTATCTACTAAGAGTTTTACCTTCTTAGGATTTTGAGTTGTTCGCTTTGTGGTCCCCAGATTAGTTGAACAATGTGAACCCCTGGGGCTGCTTTTTCTAGGTAATCATTGACAACTAGACTTACCTCTTCTACTGATCTGACAGAATAGGAGTTGAAGACTCCTTTTACATCTGATATTTTAATATGTATTTGCTCGTCTCTAAAGCTTCCTCTGTCGAGTAGATCTACTGTAACGTAGTTTCCTGGACTACTTGGGTTAGGATAAACCACCCAAGTGGATTGGCCTTTGAGTCCTTTCACTTGAATCGACCGAGTAACACTATACGCAAATGACCCATCCACATCGATTTGTTTCAATCGATAAAGAATATTTCCTCCTGCTGCTGGTAGATTTGTGTCCTCAAATTTGTATTCAGTAGGAGAGTCACTGTATCCTTGACCTGTCACTTCTCCGATTTTAGTCCAAGAAGTCAAATCATTAGATGTAGCTCTTTCTATTTCAAATCTATCATTTTCCCATTCTTGGGAGGTAGCCCAAGTGAGTTCGCCGGTTCGGTTGTCAGGGTTGTATTCAGCTTTGAAATAGAGGTAGGATACTTCTAGGATGCGGTAGTTGAAGAAAGAAATATAGACGACTCCATTTCCTCCTTTTCCACCTCCGTTGTATCCAGCGCCTCCACCTGACCCGGAATAAGGTACACCAGGGTATCCAACTCCTCCGTTTGCAGTAACAATTAAATTTCCATCACCTCCTAATTTCTGTCCACCAGCAATACCACCTATTCCAATTTTATCAGTACCATTGAATAGAGCTCCTATACCTCCTCCCCCGGCGCCATAGTTTATTATTGTTCCACCAAAGTTTATCGAAGCACCTTGCCCCCCATTTCCCCCTTCACCTTGCCCTTGCCCTGCGGCCTTTCCATTTTGACCTATTGCCAAAGCAGGGTCAGTATTTATTCCACCTCCGCCACCACCTGCTATTGCTGTTTGTTGATTATTTTCACCATTCCCTCCTGCTCCGCCTGCATATACCAACCCTCCAGTACTTCCTGCCGAGTTTGGAGTCCCTCCATTTCCTTTACTTCCACTATTGGCGGCTCCACCACCACCAGCAGCTCCTATGTTCCCTACGTAATTTCCAGTTGATGCTGATGCTCCACCTCCACCTCCAATAGCAGTCATAGTTATACTGCTTCCATTTACTGAGCCTGTAAATGATGATGAAGAACCATTTGCTCCTTTGATATTAACGCCTGTTGAACCCACCCCTCCTATGCCTGTTGTAATTGTATAATTTGATCCAGCAGGCATTCCGTATGGATTGGAAATGCTATAAGATTGAGTTACTAAGGAGCCTGCTCCACCACCACCACCACCATTTCCAGAACCGCCACCGCCACCGGCTCCACCTACTAGTACAGAAAAGTCAGTTAATCCTTCAGGTGCATTCCAGACACCATCACAGATATATCGAATAATCGTGGTTCCTGTAGTTGCTCCATCATCTACATATTCCACACAATCAGTTTTATTAGCATCAGGGCAAGAATAAGATATTCTTATTTGCCCCTTATTACCCGAGTTGTTTGAGTCGCCTCCTTTTCCAATTGTTGATCCTAAAGGGCCTCCTGCATTGCCCCCAGTAGATATAGTTCCATCTGCTCCATTGGAACCTCCTGGGTATCTTGAGTCTGTTTTTCCTCCATTTGCATTTCCTGCTCCAGATATACCGCCTTCTGCATATAGCAAACTATTGCCAATTTGATTTGCAATATTAGAGTCTCTTGTTACATAGGAAGTTCCACCATTTACTTCCTTGCTTCCTCCTGCACCTACATAAACTGCTATTGCTTCACCTGGGGTAACTGAAATAGTTCTAGTAGAATAGCCGCCACCACCGCCGCCTTTTTTACCAGCTCCGTTTTCTCCTCCTCCTCCGCCGCCATATACCTGAATGGTGACGCTGTAAATATTAGGTGGAACATAGAATGTTGTATTTGTTGTAAAAACGGCTGAGCATGCTCCGAAATAGGTGGTTGGAGGAGAAGCTGATAGATCAACCCAACACGCATCTGTTATTTTTCGAATACTTACGATTTGAACTGTATAGGTATCTGTAAGACTATTAATTGGGGTAATACCATAACTGCCTCTTCCATTGTTTATTGTGAAATTACTAGATGTAGTAATTGGGCCAAAAGAACCTACACCTTGAGCTATTTGATATTGTACTTGATATGTGCCATTTGTCACAAGTAGTGGATCGGCATTAACAGTAACAGTTGCGGTACCACCAGCGCTGGTGGCCGATACAGAAGATACAGAAGATAATTGATAATTTGGTGTCACATCAATTGTTCCTGTTGCAGGACCTGTAACACATGTTCCGGTCAAAGGAATAGAATAGGAATAAAGGCCAGTGGTAGTTGCTGTACCAGAGAAAGTAATGGTGTTTCCAGAAAATGTAGCAGAAATACCTGGTGGTAAACCATTAACTCCAGGTACTCCAGGTCGATCAATCGCCGTGACACCTGAGGTGGTTTGAGTAAATGGAGTTAGAGCTGGACTACTTATACAAACGCTTGGGAAAGCTACGGATGGAGCAGAAACTGTAGCTAGAGGATTTACCAAAACTGTATAGTTTTTAGTTGGTCCAGGACAACCATTTGCGGTTGGAGTAATTATATAAGTAACTGTGCCTTGCGTTGTTCCGGTTGTAGTGATAGTTTGAATTGGTATCGGTCCGGAACCACTTGCTGTAAATCCAGAAACGCCTGCTGTTGCACTAGCTGTCCAAGTAAAAGTGGTCCCTGCCACACCTGATGTAGGTGTTACTGCAGTTGTACTGCCACCACTACAAATGGTTTGTGATAACGTTGAGTTTGTGACGGTTGGTTGTGGGTTCACCAATACCGAATAATTTTTAGTTGGACCAGGACATCCATTTACAGTCGGAGTAATTACATAAGTTACTGTTCCTTGTGTTGTTCCAGTAGTGGATATAGTTTCTATTGGAATTGGTCCAGATCCACTTGCCGTAAATCCAGAAACGCCCGCCGTTGCACTAGCAGTCCAAGCAAAGGAAGTTCCCGCTATTCCAGAATTAAGGGTGACTGCTGTTGTACTTCCACCAGAACAAATGGTCTGTGATAATGTCGAATTTGTTACCGTAGGTAAAGGATTTACCGTTACCGTTATGGTGTATGGAGCACCTGGACATGACCCTGTTGTAGCAGTAGGTGTAACAATATATTGAACTGTGCCAGTTGTTGTATTGGTTGGATTAGTTAAAGTTTGATTGATGGTTGCACCTGATCCTGCACTTGCTCCAGTTATCCCACCTGTGATAGTTCCAATCGTCCAAGAGAAGCTACTCGGAGCACTTGCAGTCAATGAAATATTTGGACCTGTTCCGCTACAAGTAATTGCTGTAGCTGGATTGGTTACAGCTGGTGTTGGATTTACCGTTACAGTTATTGAGTAGGGAGCACCTGGACATGACCCTGTTGTAGAAGTAGGTGTAACTATAAATTCAACTGTACCAGCAGTTGCATTGCTCGGGTTAGTTAATGTCTGATTGATGGTTGCACCTGATCCTGCACTTGCTCCAGTTATCCCGCCTGTGATAGTTCCAATCGTCCAAGAGAAACTACTTGGGACGCTTGCTGTCAATGAAATATTTGGACTTGCACCACTACAGATACTTGCTGTAGCTGGATTTGTTACAGTTGGAGGTGCATATACTGTAAATGATCCAGAGACTTCTGTAGGAACAGTTCCACAATTACTTGAGGCTAAGGCATAATAATAAAAGGTGCCTATTTCGTCAGATAAAGGGGTGTAATCCTCGCTAATAGCCCCTGATATTAAAGTTCCCCCGCTGTTAGAGGCAGTAGTATTTTTATACCATTGATAGCTTACACTCCCTTCCCCAGATGCTAATACTGATAAAGTTGGGAATGCTTCTCCTAAACACTTCGATTCATTAGACGTTGATGGGGATGTGTCAATTACAGTTTTAGGAGGGTTTACTCTAAATTCACCTGAAACAGTTGATGTTTCTGTTCCACAATTTCCTGTAACAACTACGTAATAATAGGATATTCCTTCAGTGGTGGAAGGTGGAGTAAAGGTGGCGGAAGTTGCTCCAGCTCCAGGGATTGCAGTTCCTCCTGTATTTGTCTGTGTTGAATTGCTATACCATTGATAAGTGAGATCACCGCCAACTGCAGTTACCGATAAAGGATTGAATCCATCCCCAAAACATTCAACTCTATCGGAGGTGTCTGGTTGAGTGGTTATAGCTGTTATATGATCTACTATAAATGCACCTGATATATTTGAGGTGGCAACTGGACCACAATCGCTGTTTACGACCACATAATAGTATAAAGTCCCAATTGTAGAAGCATCAGGAGTATAGGTCGGGGAATCAGTTCCAATAGGCGATCCTCCAGAATTCAGAGGATTTGTATTACTATACCATTGGTAAAATAACGTTCCTGTACCGCTAGCAGTAACTGAAATTGGGGAGAAGGATGTTTGACCAAAACAAGCTGATTGAGCTACTAAATTTTCGCTATCAATTGAAGTTGCGGGGTTAACAGTAATTGTACCGGTAGCATTAACTCCGGAGCTAAGGCATCCCTGAACAGGGATCGAATAATTAAAAGTACCGGAAACGGACGGTGTACCGAGGATTGTAATTGTGTTTGCAGACCATGAAGCAGTAACACCAGTCGGCAATCCGGTAGGTGCTCCAATCCCGGTTGCATTTGTAGTAGCATGAGTAATTGAAGTTGCTAGAGGGGAATTGACACAAAGAGTAGGAGCTGAAGAAGCTGCGGCAACGGTTTGGTTTGGGGTAACAGTAATTGTACCGGTGGCATTAACTCCCGAGCTAAGGCATCCCTGAACAGGGATTGAATAATTAAAAGTCCCGGAAACGGACGGTGTACCGACGATTGTGATTGTATTTGCAGACCAGGAAGCAGTAACTCCCGCAGGCAATCCGGTAGGTGCTCCAATTCCAGTTGCATTTGTAGTAGCATGAGTAATGGAAGCTGCTAGAGCAGTATTGATACAAACAGTAGGAGCCGAAGAAGCTGAAGCTACTGTTTGGTTAGCAGTAACAGTAATTGTACCGGTGGCATTAACTCCCGAGCTAAGGCATCCCTGAACAGGGATTGAATAATTAAAAGTACCGGAAACGGACGGTGTACCGACGATTGTGATTGTATTTGCAGACCAGGAAGCAGTAACACCAGCAGGCAATCCGGTAGCTGTTCCAATACCAGTTGCATTTGTAGTAGCATGAGAGATGGAAGTTGCTAAAGCAGTATTGATACAAACTGTAGGCGCTGAAGAAGCTGCGGCTACGGTTTGGTTTGGAGTTCTCGTGATAGTTCCAGTTGTAGTTAAACTGACTCCGTATGAGGTTGTTACCGAGATTGTGTAAATGCTGGTAGTTGTTGGGTTTCCTGTAATCGAAATTATACCTGTACCACTATTGTAAGACGAGGTAACTCCTGTAGGTAAGTTTGTAATATTTACTGTAGGCGATCCTGTTGGTGCACTGTAAGTAATTGTAGTGATAGCAGTTCCAGTACAAACTGTTTGAGCGTCTGTATTTGTGGCGGAGGTTAGGGCTATATATGAAATTCTAATTTGACCTAGACCACCAATAGGCCTTGTATTATTTCCATTTCCAGATCCACCACCACCGCCTCCTGAAGGATTTCCAGGTGAACCTGCTCCTCCTGCTCCAGCTCCTCCAGTGCCCCCACCATTTGCAGTATTCCCCGCATTTCCCCCATCTCCTCCGCTATTTCCGCTTCTAGTATAACCATCTAATCCACTTATAATTGATTCATTGCCAATAGTTGCTGTTCCTCCAGTCCCGGAAGCCCCTGAATTATCGCCACCTTTTCCTCCCCCACCAGCTGAAACAAGTGCTGGCCCAGATCCAAAAGTTGTAAGACCTCCTGCAGAGTTGTTTCCTCCAGAACCTACTACATAAGGGTATGAAGCTGCAAATGGGCCTGTAATTGATGATCTTGCGTATGCCCCGCCGCCCCCGCCAGCACCTCTGTCATTTCCCC
The DNA here is from genome assembly GCF_900182815.1 of Algoriphagus winogradskyi. Classification (GTDB taxonomy): domain Bacteria; phylum Bacteroidota; class Bacteroidia; order Cytophagales; family Cyclobacteriaceae; genus Algoriphagus; species Algoriphagus winogradskyi. The sequence goes on from NZ_FXUA01000005.1 coordinate 240,367, forward strand.
CTGATCCACCGCCTCCCCAAGCTTCTACCTTCATAACCTTAGTATTAGCAGGAACAGTAAAAGTAGTCCCAGTAGTTAAAATTCTAGGGTTTTGCCCATAAGCATTCCAGCCGATCGAAATCAGCAAAAGAATTAGTATGCTTTTGAGTAGCTGTTTAACCATATTTTGAGGTTATGAGCGAAATGAATTTTAACACTATAAAAATGTATTTCAAATATAGTGATTTTTATTTATTTGAATCCTCATATTTACTATAACTGCCTATAAATAAAAGTCTTCTCAAAGTGGGGAATAATAAAGCATTCAGGAAAAGTACTGTTTCCTATTCGAAAAATGGGTGTATTCCATTATTATCTTAAAACTGGAAATAAAAAAAGCCAATCTATATGCAGATTGGCTCTTAATAAAAGAATGATTGTATTATTTCAATTTACCTTCTGTATCGGTGAAATTCCCAATAATTTGTGCGCCGCTATTGATCGTAACTGTACCATAAACTGTAATCGTATTGCCTTCACCTAGGAATTCCAATGTGCCTCCACTGTTTAGTCTCAGGTCACCGTAGATCACCGTGCTTCCATGCAATTGAAGTTTGGATTGGCTATTAATGTTAAGGGAAGTATTTTTATTGTACTGTCCAAAAGCAAAAGACCCGTTAACTGTCATCAATCCATTACTGTTGACATTCAAATTTTGCTCTATAGCTAACGAACCACAGAATAAGAATGTACCTCCGATGTTGACGTTTTTCAAAACAGAGGAGCCAGCATAAGCTTGGGATTCGTTGCTGTTTACATTCAAGTTTGCATTGCCGCTATAGGCAGATAGACCTTCGCATGAGGTATCAGCAGGTGCTTCAACTTTATTGATTTTTAAAATCTGAAGGCCACCAAATCCCGTGGCTACAAATACAAATTCTTCCTCATTTCTTACAAAATTTGAAGATCCATCCAGGTCTAATACACCAAATTGCTTAATTGAAGCTAGATCGGAAACGTCTGAAATTGAGATTCCAGCGGCTCCATTGGCCATAAATAACAGGTTGTTGTCCACTGATACTGCATTGGTAACGATATCGCCTTCGGCTACATCTTCTGGGCGAATTGGAATAGCTAGTTTTTGCACCAAACTACCATCTACCATTTTGTAAATACCTGCACCATTTGCGCCTTCAGAGACGTAAAGATTACCATTGTCAATGTCCATCGTTCTTTTTGCGCCAGCTACATCTAGCGTAAGCGGGATAGAAACTACTTCAGAAAGACTGTTCGGATCCAGAATATGAACACCTGTAGTACCACTTAGTACAGCTAGTTTGTCGGTTCCAAAGGCTACAGCTCTTAAATCAGTAATTTCAGAAGAATTGCCTAAAGTTTGCGTGCCATCAAATAAGCCTATAACTCCATCATTTCCACTGGTTACAGCAGTACTGGAATTGGTATTCGCTACATCGGTAGCAACAAAACCTGGTAGAGAAGTATAGACAAATTCTGAGGTGAATCTCCCACCTGAAACAGAAACTGTGATCAAGTTTGCCGGGGAAGTAACTTCATCATTTTCGTCGATATTAACTGCGGCAGCTAAGTAGAGCTTTCCATTCTTATATTCAAGAGAGCTGATATCAGTGTCTGTAAAGACTGCCTGCTCAGTGATCACAGGGCTATAAATATTTGTAATATCGAAAATATCAACTGCCCCTAAGTAAGTATCTCCTTCAGTATTATAAGCTACATAGGCATAATTACCGTCTATATCTACGTGTGTTGCTTTAAGAGTTTTACCATCTAGAACTGGTGCGTCCACTTGAGAAACTAGAATAAGAGGTAAATCTGTCGCTTCTTCGAGAACCCTTCCTTCAGGAGCATTTGGATCAATCAGGCCAATGACACCGGCATTGTCTAAGTTCACACGTGCTGTTAGTGATTGACTATCGGAATTAATAGTAATCGGACCATCATTGATGGGATTCGAAGTGTCATTACAGGAGTAAAGAGCCATTGCTAGCGCAAGGCCAAAGACTAGATTTTTTTTCATGATTTTTAAAATAGAAGAAGAGCTGTATTTGGTCTATTAAAAACTGTTTTTCAAATAGTGTATTTAGAATTTTATTTCGAATGAGTGTAGCTATTAGACGATCATATCGAAAAATAGATTCATTTGACACAAAATTGAAATAATATTTTGATTTATATCAATAGCTAGGATAGTTATTTTCAACTCTCAATTTTTGGTTATGAGAGTTTAGCTGGTGTTTTTCTATTGCTTTATTTTTGTAAAAGGCTCGGAAAAAGAGCTCAAATATTCGAAGAATTCCTATTAGGAAGATGATGGTTTTAAGATTTGGAAGAGAGGGGGATTAAATGTTCGGGGTGATCTACTGCTAATTCCGTAGCAATTTTATTTGCTGAGAATAAGAACCCCAGCGAATATCAAGTATATAAATACCTGCTTTCTTATTTCTCATCCATTCTGAGACTACTTGCGTAACCTCTTCCGGGGAAGTAAGTATGGTAGATTTACCATCACCCAGCATATTGACTAATCGTATAGAGATAGATTGGTCCTGATAATTTTGAAGTTGTGTAAGTTGTACACTTACATCAGATCCTGACGCACTTGGGTTAGGGTAAGCTACCCAAGTTGAATTGCTATGAGTAGCTTCTACCTGAATTGCTTTTGTTCTGCTGTAGCTATATTTACCTGAGAAATCTACTTGCTTTAATCTGTAGAATATGTTTCCTCCCGATAGAGGAAGATTAAAATCAGAAAAGTTATATTCGACAGGCTTGCTTGAGTAGCCATTTCCTTCAATTCTCCCAATAGTTTCCCATTCTTTTACAGAATTTACAGCCCTTTCAATTTCGAAGTGAGAGTTTTCCCATTCTTTTGAGGTGGACCATTCTAAAAGAACGGATCTATCTTTAGATTGGTAAGTCGCCATGTAATACAAAAATTCTACGGGTAAAATTCTACATCCACCATAATAGGCAGGAGAGGAACCGACACTAACTCCACTAGAGCCAGAACTAGGAAAGGACCCAGTAATCGAACCAGCAGGTAATCTTTGATCACAGATTACTAATTGACCTGTTCCGGAAACGCCTATATTCCCGCCACTCTTAGTAAGGTTGCTAGTTATTAGAACATCCGCATTATCATTCACGATAAATTGAGCACCCCCTACATTTGGTAAACTAACGTTTCCATCGAATGTAACATAGGCATTATCATTCATTCTGATCGGACTTTCTACCGAAGTGTTTCCACCAACATAAAAATTAACATCATCATTAATGACTAGTTCGCTAGCGACATTTGGTAGAATTAAATCTTTTTTGATGTTAACCGAAGAAGATCCATTTACATACATTGGTTTATTTAGTGTTAGAGTGCCTCCTACTGAAAGGTTGACATTATCTGAAAGAGTAATTGAATTATTTCCATTATTTTCAGTTTTGAGATCGCAGGAAATGTTTATTGTGCCATTATCTTCAGCAGTAATGTGCTTATTTATTGAGGCGCTTCCAGTAACATCTAATAAGCCATTCCCGATAATCTGAATTCTTGTTGGGCTAGCACCTCCGTTATTTCCTACTATTAATGAGTTTTTACATTCACTTACAGGATTTAGATTGGTTCCAGTCCTAAAATTCCCTTCAATATTTAATTGAGATACACCGCTTTGCAAATCTGTAATATCTTTAACATTAAAAATGGTATTAACCCCAATGTTTAAGTTACTTGCAGTACCGCCATTATTTTGGAATTCCAAATTATTTACAGAAATAGTTGCGTTTGGAATGAGGTTACCTGGGTTTGTGACATTTATGATTGTGTTTTTTGAAATTGAAAGTTTTTGGCCAACGGTCAGAGAAGCTGCTCCACTAATAATCACAGACCTAACTGTATTGTTATTATAAAAAGTTAAATTATTTGAAAATGTGGAAGTTCCATTTAGAGTAATTGTGCCAGATATTGTGGAAGAATTAGTGACATTTAATATACTTGCTGAAGTATTGTCAAAAACCATCCCTGAGTTATTGTTATCAAAATTTAGGCTGCCAAGGTTTAATGTCCCTGAGTTTGTGACTAAAGTGCCGTCGTTAATTGTAAGGTTGCCAGTACCTATGCCAGAATTTAAATATGCTGATCCATTACTTAATGAAAAATTACCACTAAAGGATCCATAATTTTCGAAAACGCTATTTGTTGATGTTAGGCTCCAGTTGATACTAAAACTTCCACAATTAATGATCCGCACATTATTTCCAATATTCGTTAAATTTCCAGTGAAATTTATACCCGAAGGGATGTATAAAATTAAACCTGATATGTTTTGCATATTTATAGTGCTACTTCTGTCAGCCCCCAAACAAACTACATCGCCCGAGGATAGAGAGGCAGGAATTGCACTATTACTGTTTAAAGTTCTTGCGCAGCCGCCAAGGCTAGCTACATTTGGACAACTTTGCCCCCACGCATCCCCACCCCAAAACATTTGGGCGCAACAAAAAATCAGAAAAACGAATAGGATTCTATTCTTCATCAAGGTACTAGTTGGGTTTTAGGGCTAGGGTGAGCCCAATTGTTTAGTGATTAAGCTATTAAGGGTAGTGCAAAGGTAGCTAGACTTTTTTTGATATTTCAATATTTATACTTAAAAATGTATTTCATATACATTTCATTGATTTGAATTATCTCAGGAAACACTTAATTATTTTAAGATCTACTTGTTTTCCCTGCAATTTGGATTAGACAGGAATCAAAAAAGCCCTTGAATTGTTCAATTCAAGGGCTTGAGAAAATTTTAATAAGGGGTTTTACCCATTCATGCTGATCAAAAATTCAGCATTATCTCTGGTTCCCTTCATTCTTTGTAAAAGGAATTCCATAGACTCCTGAGAGTTCATATCGCTCATCAGCTTACGAAGGATCCAAACTCGTTGCATCTCTTCTTTGTCCATCAATAGATCCTCACGACGAGTACCAGAATTAAGTACGTCGATAGCAGGATAGATTCTTCTATTGGATAGCTTACGATCCAATGCAAGTTCCATGTTACCAGTTCCTTTGAATTCTTCAAAGATTACCTCATCCATTTTAGAACCTGTTTCCACAAGAGCTGTAGCGATGATGGTTAAAGAACCGCCATTTTCTACATTACGAGCTGCACCAAAGAAACGCTTTGGCTTATGGAGTGCATTTGCGTCTACACCACCGGAAAGGATCTTTCCTGAACTTGGTACCACCGTATTATGGGCTCTGGCAAGTCTGGTGATGGAATCCAAAAGGATTACCACATCATGACCTACTTCCACCATACGCTTTGCTTTTTCCAAAACTATATTAGACACTTTCACATGTCTATCGGCTGTCTCATCAAATGTGGAAGATATCACCTCAGCATTTACAGAACGGGCCATATCAGTCACTTCTTCAGGACGCTCATCGATCAACAAGATCATCAAGTGTACTTCCGGGTGATTTCTAGTAATCGCATTTGCGATCTGCTGTAGCAATACGGTCTTACCAGTTTTTGGCTGAGCGACGATCATACCTCTTTGGCCTTTTCCTATAGGAGCAAACAGGTCTACAACTCTAGTGGAGAATTTATCTCCTGAGGTAGATAGGTTTAATCTTTCTTCAGGGAAAAGTGGAGTGAGGTATTCGAAAGGAACGCGGTCTCTGATTTCGTCTGTAGTTTTACCGTTTACGGTAGCGATCTTTAAGAGAGCAAAATACTTTTCACCTTCTTTCGGAGGGCGAATGGATCCTTTGATATGATCTCCTGTTTTTAAGCCAAAAAGTTTTACTTGGCTTGGCGATACGTAGATATCGTCTGGAGAAGCTAGGTAATTGTAATCCAAAGAGCGAAGGAAGCCGTAGCCTTCTTGCATCATTTCTAGCACACCTTCATTTTCGATCACTCCGTCAAATTCACGTGGATTTACACCAGGACGTCTTCTATTGGAATGAGGCGTAGTTTCAGCTGAAGGAGCCATCACCTCGTCTTGCGACTTGAAGTTTCTTCTTCTTGGAAGTTCCACTTCTTGCTCAGGCTTTGCTTGTGCTGGTTTATTTGCTGGCTTGTCTTCCTTAGTATCAGAAGTAGATTCTACTTCTTCAACGGCTTTTCTTCTTGGTCTGAAAGTTTTTGGCTCATCCCCAGTTGACTCTGCTTGAGGCTGTGGTTTTCTTTCTGGACGCTCTTGTTGACCTTCTTTTTTAGCTTTCCAATCTGGCTTTTCAGGCTTCGTTTCTTTGTTTCTAGGCTCCGGAGCTTTTTTAGGCTCTTCTGCAGGAGTTTCTTCAGCTTTTGGAATGGCCGTTACATTTTGTCTCTTAAACTTAGGCTTGTATTCCGGTTCTTCTACTGGCTTTGTGGCTGCCGCAGGTTTTGGGGTCTCTGCGGGTGATGCCGGGGCTTTTGCTGCTTCTGGGGTTTCAGCGGCAGAAGGTTTCTTTTTAGGCAATGATTGCTCTGGGGTGATAGCTTGCTGATCGAGGATAGCATAGACGAGCTCGTCTTTCTTTAGAGTTTTGCGGTTTTTGACACCTAACTCCTCAGCGATTTCCTTCAGTTCAGATAATAACCTGAGTCTGAGTTCTTCTATGTTGTACATAAAGAGGGGATGAAATAAATAAAATGTAGTAAATGCGGTATTTGAGATCGTGGATGAATTTCTGAGGTAAAAAGATCTGCAAGAAATACTCAAGTCAAAGTGGGCTGACTTGCTCATTCACGGTGATGTCACAATATTAACCTATGCGTTTGTATTAAGCAAATAATTATTAATCATAGAGCGCTTTTTCACCTATATAATTGGCTTTAGCTATTTATTTGCCTCAGAATAGCTAAGGATTTCCAGTTTCCAGGATTATCTAAATGCTGACTGTAAAAGTCCAATAGATGATCCAAAAGCTTTTGGCGGAGCGATTTACTTATTTTGGTTTCATTGGAAAATGAATCGCGCATCAGTGCCGTTAGGTAATTCTCCGCTAAAGTGAGCTCTGATACTGAGAAAGGTTGAGACCGGCTTTCTGCTAAAAAACCTGTAGCTTCTTCTGGCGCAAAACCCAGAAAACTGGATTTCTCAATCAGAAAAACCAAAGGGAATTGCCCAAGATGAACTTCTTTACTGTCCAAATGAAGAATGCATTCTTTCAAGAAATCAAATAGTGTCTCATTTTGATAATTCTCATAAATGGACTTGCTGATGACCTCGGTGATGAAAAGCGCAATACCTGTTCTAGTAAAATCAAATGGGATAAGTTGGTGGGCTCGGTGTAATTGCGCCTCGGATATACGCTGTAAACCGCCATTATCTTTGTCATAAACGACAAGTTCAAGCAAAGTCAGCGGTTGATATAATGCTGTTTTCGATTTGTTACCTTGAGTCCGTACTCCATTTACCAAATAGGATTTCAGGCCCAGTTCGCGAGTAAAGATCTTCACGATAATACTCGTTTCCTTATATCGAATGGCACTGAGAACTATCCCTTGGGTCTTTTTGAGCATTGGATGTAATAAAAGAATTTCTTTTCTGATTTTTTTACTGCAATGCCATTGAGTTCGCAGAGCAGGCCGCGAAGGATTGCGTGTCCTGAATTTATACAAATACTTGAAGTCTTCTTTGAGCGAACATCTTTGTGCTCTTTGGGTGTCAGCGGTGAAAAATCAATTATTTGATAACTCAGAACACCGGTCACCCGACACCCAGCATCCTGTTACTTTTTATCCTCATAAAAACACTTTCTGCAGCGAGCTTCATAGCTTTCTTTCTCTCCCAAAACCACTTTTTCTTTAGCATCCGAAAGGCGGAAAGAGAAAGCGGCAAGGTCCCCGCATTTCATACAGATGGCATTTACCTTGGTTACATATTCTGCAATTGCCATCAGCTTTGGCATTGGCTCAAATGGATTTCCTTCAAAATCCATATCCAATCCTGCTAGAATTACACGCTTTCCCTGCACAGCAAGCTTTTGTGCAACGGCAACAATCTGTTCATCGAAAAACTGTACTTCATCTATTCCCACCACATCGCAGTCCCCACTTAGTAAGAGAATATCATCTGCGAAGTTGACTGGAGTGGATCTTATGGAGTTTTCATTGTGCGAGACCACATCGTTTTCATCATAGCGCTTGTCTATGGACGGCTTGAAGATTTCTACCTTTTGCTTTGCGATTTTGGCACGATTTAGCCGACGAATCAATTCTTCCGTTTTTCCAGAAAACATGGACCCACAAATCACTTCGATCTGACCTTTATTTCCTGAGGACTTTCGCTTACCAATTGAAGGTTCTATAAACATGCCTTATTCTATTCGCTATATTCTATATGTGGGAACTTATTGAAGTCACCAACTCGAACAACAATTTCACCTGATTGAAGTTCGGCTTGGCATGCTAGTCTTTCTCCCACTCTTAATCTTCCTTGCTGTAGGAAATCAAGTTCTGGTTTGGTAGGAGGGGTGAGGTTTTCTTCACCTGATTTCAGAATGATTTTGCAGGTGGTACATCTGCCTTTTTTCCCACATGCATGCATCCAATCGATACCGTTTTCATGAATAATTTCGATAACTTTACGAGGAACGCTAATGGAATTAATTCTCAGATTAAATAGATTTTCTATGACGATATGAGGCATTTGTTCGTTGACTTTTGTAAACACCACTCTTCAATGACTACTCAAATTAACAGCAATTATTTAGAAAAATACGCCGAAGATTATGCCGCAATTGTTTGTGGGCAGTTTTTCGCTTCCAAACAATACATGACTGGACAAGATATTGTTCAGTTAACTAACAGTGCACAGGTGAATTTCTTTGTTATCAAAAGATTATTCGAGCTGTGGCAGGGAGAACTCGAAAAACTCAAGAGTAACCCTTATTTTGATTACCGGGATATCACGGTTCATGAGGCACTTACAGAGTTCATGAACGTGCTTTCACGAAGAATCAAGGTAGAGAAAGAGCAGCTTCAGCCGTTGTTAGAAACTGCGGTGAGTCAGGCAATTCAACTTGCAACTGATCCAGTTACATTTTACCAAAATGAGATAGCTAAAGCTCCTGCGGGGCATATCAATGAATTTCTGAAGGAAAATAAAAAGTATTACAAATGGCATGCTCAAGTTATTTCTTTTTTAATAGATAAGGCCGGATTTGGTCATGATGAAAGTGCTTACCTACGAGCCATTGCAGCAAATTATCAGGCAATCAAAGAATCTTTAGAGTCTGTGAATTTGCTTCTCGCGACATTTGGAGATGTAAAGTCATTTGATTTAGATGCATATTTAATTCAGGAAACTGTAGAGCCTACACCCACTTTCAATCCATCAACTGAAATTACTAAGGAGCAGGAATCTAGAAGTTCATTTTTTGATGAGGTAGAAAATGAACCTCCAGTTAGTAAGCCAATTAATTCCGGACCTGAGAGATTAAATGAGCCTGAGCCTGTCAAGGTTGAAGAAACACACTATACTAATGGTGCTGCGGGAGCATTAGATCCTTATAACCTCAAGGTTAAGTTCGAAACCCTCTCTTATAAAGGTATGAAGGGTATTATGGGTGAACTGTCTGAAAGTGTAGCCATCAATCAGCGTTTTATGTTTACCAAGGAGCTATTTGATGGAAATGCAGATTTGCTCAAACATGCATTAAAATCCATCGATAAATGTGATTCATTTGAAGAAGCGATTACCCTAGTAAATTCCCGCTATGTGGGTGAGTTAGACTGGAAACCTGAGACTGAGCCAGTACAAGAGTTTCTTTTGCTGGTGTACAGAAAGTTTGAAGTTTGATGAAATATTGAAATAAAGAGAACAAAGAGCTGGTTTACAGCTCTTTTTTGATTTTATAAAATGAAATCCCCTTAATTTATAGGAATTGCTTAATTCACAGATTATCTTGTTTTTACCTATTGATATGGTAGAGTAAGCTTTTTTTAATCAATGCGTAAGAAACTTCAAGACCTGAAAGACCTTCCTCCATTAGATCCGGGCATAGACGCCGTGGATAATTATTGGTACCTAATCATGTATTTGCGTGATTTAATCAAAGCTTCGGAGATCAAAGCTGGCTTAGTCTTGTCTTTTTATGGCTTGTTGATGAACGTATTTTTCCAATTTTATGAGCATTTGATCGAACTAGCCTCTTCAGACTACTTGACTTATGGCTTCATGGGCACTTGGTTTGTGTTTAGTGTCATTTCTATTTATTATAGTTTTAGATGCTTTATGCCTCAGATAGAGGCTAATTATGATAAGAGTGTATTCTTTTTTGGAAATATAATTTCTTCCTATGGCCCTATCAAAGAGTATGTGAAAGAGTTGGAGAATGTGAGTACAAATAGACGTCCACTCTTTGATCAGTTAGGAGAGCAAGTGTATATCAACGCCAAAATCACGGCAACAAAATTTAGAAATGTCAATCTTTCCGTACGATACTTATCATTTAATATTGGCCTAGTGTTTGTTTTTATACTGTATTACGCAATAAAGACCGCCTTTTAGCCTAAAGCCTGTTTCAATTCCATGAAAGGATATCGAATTCTTCGCAACCGAGTTTTATCTGATCTTGAAGCAAATTTGCCCAAGACATTGACTTACCATGCGCTTGAACATACGCTTGATGTGTTAAATGTTTGCAATCAATACATCAAGCGTGAAAAGATACCCTATAAAGAAAGGTATCTATTGAAAGCTGGGGCGATCGTCCATGATATGGGATTTCTCAAAGGTGCAGCAAACCATGAAGAAGTGGGAGCAGGGATGGCTGAGATCATTTTAAATGATTTAGGAATGAACCAAAGAGACATTGATGTGATCAAAGGATTGGTCATGGCGACAAAAATCCCGCAAAACCCTCAGAGTCATTTGCAACGAATCATCTGCGACGCTGATTTGGATTATTTAGGCAGAAATGATTATCCGGAAATTTCTCAGAAATTATTTCAGGAATTAAAGAATATGAACGTGATTTCTACAGCCAAACAATGGAAAGATCTTCAGATTAATTTTTTGAAAGCACATAAGTTTCATACACCGTTTGCTATCAAGAATAGAGAACCAAAGAAACAAATTTGGCTGAAAAAACTTTTGGACTCTTAACCCATTCTTCCTAGCTGAAGTGCTCTGGCACTATCCATTTTGATGAAGATGAAAAGCAAAATGGTAAATGACCATAGAGAAGACCCTCCATAACTAAAGAAAGGCAAAGGAATACCCACAACAGGAAAAAGTCCGATAGTCATGGCTATATTGATCATGAAGTGGAACATCAGGATAGAGATTACACAATAACCATAAATTCGGTTGAATCTATTTTTTTGGCGCTCGGCCATAAATACTAATCTGGTAAGCAAGGTGACAAAAAGCGCGATAACTACGAAGCTTCCCAGCCAGCCAAACTCTTCTCCCAACGTACAAAAGATGAAATCTGTATGCTGCTCTGGAACAAAGTCGAACTTAGTCTGAGTCCCCTGCAAATATCCTTTTCCTGCTAGTCCTCCAGATCCAATCGCAATTTTAGATTGGGTCACATTCCAGCCAACACCTAAGGGATCAAGATCTGGGTTGAACAGAACCATTATTCTGTTTTGTTGGTGTTCTGGTAGTTTGGATACTACAAAATCGAGACTGTAAGTAAATGCGATTAACCCAAGGCCAATAACACTAAACCCTATAATTTGTTGTGGGGTCTTTTTCCCCATTAGGATGAGTATCACGACGATTACTACGATCGCACCTGCCAAGTAAAGATTGTTTTCAATGCCTAAAGCAAGTAAGGCTATTGCAATGATGCCAATGCCCAGCACGTAATATTTTTGCGGAAGTCCTTCTCTATAGAACATGATAAGCATGGAGAAATAAACCATGGCTGTCCCTGTATCTGGCTGAAGAATGATCAATATTATAGGCAATAAAAGCACACCAAATGCCTGCAATTGATATTTAGTTTTGGAGAGATCAAAGGTAGGTCTCTCCATAAACTTGGCTAGTGCAAGGGCTGTCGCAAATTTGGCAAACTCTCCAGGCTGAATACGAAAGGAGCCAAAGCCAATCGTGAGTATCTGCCCATTTACTTCTTTTCCAATAAATGGAGTGAGTAGCAGTAATACCAGCATTACCAGGTATATGGGAATAGCAAGATTTTCGAACAATCGATAATCTGCTGCCATGATGACAATGATGATGGCTATCGCTGTACCGATCCAGACGAGTTGAATGCCAGAATTGATCGAAGTATCGAAGATGCTTTTGTCCACTTGGCCATCATAGACAGCTGCGTATATATTAAACCAGCCTATCATCACCAATACGAAATAGATCATAACGGTGATCCAGTCCACCCGATTTATGTTAATATCCTTTTCGCGCATTAGTAAATGAAATTTCCAGCTATTACATATTCTTCAAGTGCAGGTCTGGATATGCTGTCTTTTAGGTATTTTTCTATCATGAGAGAGGCAGTACTTGCCGCAGCTCTACCACCCCAGCCTGCATTTTCCACATAGACTGCAATAGCTATCTTGGGATTGTCTTTAGGAGCGAATGCAATGAATACAGAGTGGTCTTCTCCGTGAGGATTTTGGGCAGTTCCAGTCTTGCCTGCAATCTGGATATCCTTCATTATGGCTCGGGTCGCCGTACCATATAGGGCTTCGGCCATGGCATCTTGTACCATATCGAAATGATGAGCATCTACGCCTACTTCGTGCTTGATTTGATATTCTAATGGTATTTTGGTGTTGTCGCCGTCAATTGCCCGAATCAAATGAGGAGTATAATAGAACCCTTTATTTGCAAAGATTGCAGCCAAATTTGCCATTTGAAGAGGGGTTACTAAAAGCTCACCTTGACCAATGGATAAAGAATAAATAGTAGAATATTTCCAGCGGCCTTCTCCATAAACTCTATCGTAGTATTTACTTGATGGTACATCCCCAATTTTTTCATTTGGCATATCCACACCCAGTTGACCACCAAGACCGAATTTCAAAACATGGTCGCGCCATGCATCTAGACCAATTTTGGTGTCCTTAAAAGTATTGCTGGAAATTTCCTGATTGATGATTTGACGGAAAGCTTGATGATAATATGGGTTACAGGAGTTTCTAATGGCTCCGAACAGATTGACAGGTGAAGGATGATTATGACAGGCAACCAAAGATTTGTTACAGGCAAAAGTGGTTTCGGGGGTAAGAATTCCTTCCTGTAGACCAATCAGGCTTTGTACAATCTTGAAGATAGATCCTGGAGGGTAGGTGGCCATTATCGGCCGATTGAAAAGTGGTTTTGTCTCCAGTTTATTTAGTTCCGTGTAATTTTTTCCAAAATCCGAACCAGTTAGACTATTTGGATCGTAAAATGGGGCAGAGATCATGGATAGTATTTCACCGGTTTTTGGCTCTATCGCAACTACAGATCCGGTTTTTCCCATCATGAGCTTTTCCCCGTACTGTTGCAGCTCCATATCAATGGATGAGTTGATGTTATGACCAGCCACTGAGGCCGTATCATATTCACCATCCTTGAAAGGACCTTTATCGATCCCACGCACATTGACCATTTTGTATTTCACGCCCTTCACACCGCGAAGTTCATCTTCATAGAATCTCTCCATACCGCTGAGGCCTACATAGTCTCCTTGGACGTAATATCCCGAACTATCCCGTTCCAGCTGTCTGCCACTGATCTCACCGATATAACCAAGAGCATGTGATGCGATAGGATTTGGGTAGGAGCGTACCGATCTAGTCATAATGAATAGACCTGGGTAGTCAATTAGAAAGTCTTGGATTCTAGCAAATTCATTGGTTGATATTTGCTTGATAAAAGTGGAGGGTTTTACAGAGCTATATTTTCTTGCTGCCTGATAGGATTCAATCAGTTCTTCTTTAGTAATCTTAAACAGTTCTAAGAAACGTGTAGTATCACCTACCTCAAATTCCTTTGGAACTATCATCAAATCAAAAATCGGATTATTGTAAACTAGAAGTTTCCCTTTTCTGTCATAAACTAACCCACGATAAGGATGGTCGACTATTCGTTGAATAGCATTCCGCTCAGCTCTTTTCATAAAGCTGTCGTCCATCACTTGTATCATGAAAAGTTTAGTCAGAAGGACAGCTCCTACCAAGAAAACAAAGATGATTATTACTACGGGCCTTTGGTCGTTCATCAGATTCCTCTCCTGCGTTTGAAGAACAGTAGTTGTACAATTATAGCCAAAATGACTGTAAATATCGAGGAGAAAAGGCTTTTGTTTAATACTCCAAACAATCCCCCTGTGCCCCATTGATCTGCAGTGAAAAACAACAGTGAAAATGCAAAAACTAATGGTAATGAATAGCTTATATACCAACCTATTCCCATTTCACGTAAAGTAGGTGTGTTGCTGTCATCATAGCCTCCATTTGGGCTAATCGCCTTTAGCCAGTAGGGACGAAGAAACGCTAGGAGCGTAGCGGCAGCTGCATTGAGGCCAAGTGTGTCGTAAAAGACATCAATCAATAACCCTAGCCCAAAGCTGATCAAGATTAATGTAAAGCTTCGTATACTAATGGGAAAACTCAATATAGCCAATAGATAAATGAAGCAGAATGCCACACCAAAAAGAGCTACATTTTTCAATAGCAAAATCTGTACAGTGCAAAGGCAAATCACCAGAAAAACAAAGGTGATTAGGTTTCTAAAATTCATTTTCTATTTCGGATTGCTGTTGCAAAGAATCTATTTCGTTTAATTGACTGTTTTCTACCAAATAGACATAATGGGCCTTGCTGAAGTCAACACTTAAATTGACAACTATATCCAAATAGTTAGGATCTGCCCCTTGATTGACACTCTCGATGATTCCTACTAAAATTCCCTCAGGAAATACTGCACTGAATCCCGTTGTAACGATTGTGTCTCCTGGGTTGGCAGTCACATGCCTTGGAACATACAGGAGTTTCGTTTTATTGGAATTTTTCCCATCCCACTTTGCCGTACCAAAGGAATCGTTGTTTTTGATCTTGGTCGAGAGGTTCAATTCTGTATTCAATAAGGAGAAGGCGACCGAATAATTTTCTGAAACTGATTTTATTCGTCCGATTACGCCTTGGTCATTGAAAACGCCCATTCCAGGTTTTACGCCGTCTTTCGAACCCTTGTTCAGAGTCAGGTGATTTTGTGCAAAACGTAAGGAATTGCTTATGATTCGGGCTCCCTTAAAGTCGTATTGTGCCTCAAATGCTGAATCCAACTCTAATGTCAAGCTATCAGGGATGGCATTGATTGTTTTAAGTTGTTCAAGTAATAAAGCGTTTTGACTTAGGAGCGCTTCATTATCTTCCGCAAGGGAAAAGAAATCCACTACGTCTGACCGGGTTTTGAGAACTGTTCCGGTTAGTGCATTTGAACTATTGAAGAAAGCTGCACCCTGAGGGGAATTATTGGAGACAATTAAACTTATCGCCAATACTTCAAGCAAAACAAATAAGAGAAAAGACCTTAGGCTATAAAGGAATTGAAGGATGCGTAGCATTCGGGGTTTAAGTCATCAATACTGTTCGGAAATTCTGTACGTTTTTCAAGGCAGTGCCTGTTCCTCTCACTACAGCTCTTAGTGGATCCTCTGCGATGTGAATTGGAAGTTTTGTTTTCTGGTGCAGTCTTTTATCAAGACCTTTCAGTAATGCTCCACCTCCCGTAAGGTGAATTCCATTGTCATAGATATCTGCAGAAAGTTCAGGCGGCGAAATCTCCAATGCTTTCAAAACTGCTTCTTCGATTTTCGAAACGGATTTGTCAAGAGAGAATGCAATTTCAGAATAAGAAACTTTAATCACCTTAGGTATACCTGTCATCAAGTCACGACCTCTGATTTCATAATCCTCAGGAGGCTCGTCCAATTCAGTCAAAGCTGATCCGATGGCTATTTTCACCTTTTCTGCAGAGCGCTCACCAATCAGCAAGTTGTGCTGACGGCGCATGTAGTCTAGGATATCTTTAGTAAAGGTGTCACCAGCAACGCGGATAGATTGATCTGCCACAATACCAGAAAGTGCGATCAACGCGATCTCAGTAGTACCGCCTCCTATATCCACGATCATGGATCCCATCGGCTTCTCTATGTCGATTCCAATACCAATTGCGGCAGCGATCGGTTCGAAAATCATATATACTTCTTTTGCGCCAGCATGCTCTGCAGAGTCACGTACCGCTCGTTTTTCCACCTCTGTGATACCAGATGGAATACAGATCACCATGCGGTGGGACTGCGGGAATAAGCCTTTTTTCTGACCCGGGATCATTTTGATCAAACCTCTGATCATTTGCTCTGCGGCATAGAAATCAGCGATTACCCCATCTTTCAATGGCCGGATAGTTTTAATATTTTCATGCGTTTTCTCATGCATGTTCATTGCTTCCCTACCTACCGCTAATACGCGATTGGTGGTTTTATCAATTGCAATAATTGAGGGTTCGTCTACTACAATTTTATCTTTATGAATGATCAGGGTATTTGCGGTACCGAGGTCAATTGCAATATCACTTGAGAAAAAGTCAAATAATCCCATTTTTAGGTATTGATTGTATTTACTGGAGTTAAGAGTTTAATATACTACGCTAAGTATTCATATTAAACGGGGGTCGACAAAATTATTATCTTAACGGGACAAATTTGATAGAATCAGGATATTTTTTGGTAACAATATTAAATGAGTCTAAGGCAGACTTAGTTTGTCGGACTTTTCTAATCTGAAATGAAATCTAATTAACTCTAAATCTTGATTTATTTACCTCATTGTTTTTAGTGTAAAATTATTTTACCTTTGCGTCGTATTCGAAAGTTTCTGGAGGGGACACCATATGGTCCCCTTTTTCATTATGTATACTATGACTGAATTGAAACAAGCTATCGAAGAGATCGTAGAGAAGCATCTTCCGGATGAAAATCATTTCGTAGTCGAAGTGAAATTATCTGAGAAATCAGGGAAAACGCTCCTCAACATCCTTTTGGACGCTGATGAAGGTGTTACTATCCAGGCTTGCGCTAAGCTAAGCAGGGCGGTTTCGGAAGAGCTGGAGGCAAAAGATATGATGCCTGAAGCTTATATTCTTGAGGTTTCTTCCCCAGGGCTAGATTTTCCTTTGAGTAGTAGAAGGCAATTTCAGAAGAACATCAACAGGGAGCTTAAGATTTCTTTGACTTCGGGAGAAGAAATCCAAGGTAAACTATTAGAAGTATCAGAAGCTGGTGTGAAGCTATTAGTGAAACAGAAAAAGGAAAAAGGCAAAAAAGCCACCGAAGAGGAAATTTTTCTTCCTTTCGAAGAGATGAAGAAATCAATTGTACAAGTATCTTTTAAATAAATCAAATGGATGCCAAAGTCTTAATAGAATCCTTCGCTGAATTTGCGAGATCTAAAAATGTGGATCGACCTACTATGATCCGTATCTTGGAAGATGTGTTCAGAGCGATGATTCGCAAGAAGTTTGAAACTGATGAGAACTTCGATGTGACGATTAATGCTGATCAAGGTGACCTTGAGATATTCCGTATCCGGGAAATTGTTGACGACAATTCTGAAGATATATGGGATTTAGACAAAATCAGCTTTACTGAAGCTCGTAAAATCGAGCCTGATTTTGAGATAGGAGAAGAAGTATACGAGAAAATTGAGTTGGAAGCTTTTGGAAGACGTGCTGTGCAGATGGCTCGTCAGACATTGATTCAAAGAATAAAGGATCTTGAAAAAGATTTACTTTATAATAAGTATGAGGAGTTGGTAGGTGAGATTGTAAGTGCTGAAGTTTACCAGATTCTAGGAAGAGAAATCCTGTTGATGGACGGTGAAGGCAATGAACTTATTTTACCGAAAGCTGAGCAAATTTCTAAAGATCGCTTTAGAAAAGGTGACACCGTGAAGGCTATTGTGCACAGAGTGGACATGTCTAATGGAAACCCTAAGATTATACTTTCCAGAACCTCACCGGTATTCTTGGAGCGTTTGTTCGAGAATGAAGTGCCTGAAGTGTACGATGGATTGATTACAATTATAAAGATTGTAAGAGAGCCAGGGGAAAGAGCAAAAGTTGCGGTGGAATCTTATGATGATCGTATTGATCCAGTAGGAGCTTGTGTGGGAATGAAAGGATCTAGAATTCACGCTGTGGTAAGAGAATTACAGAATGAAAATATAGATGTGATCAATTACACTGAAAATCTGGATTTATATGTCACTCGTGCTCTGAGCCCAGCTAAAGTATCTTCCATCACTGCGAATGAAGAAACAAAAAGATTATCTGTATTCCTTAAGCCAGACCAAGTTTCCTTGGCAATTGGCAAAGGAGGATACAATATCAAACTTGCCAGCAGATTGGTTGGTTATGAAATTGACGTATTCCGTGAATTGAACGAATACGAAGAAGAAGATGTCGATTTAATGGAGTTTGTCGATGAAATCGACAGCTGGATTATCGACGAATTAAAGAAAACAGGTTTAGATACTGCTAAAAGCGTATTAAGCTTGACTAAAGAGGACCTGACTCGTAGAACAGAGCTTGAAGAAGAAACTGTTGACGAGATATTCAGGATACTCGGACAAGAATTTGATCAATAAAACGGGAACTAACCCCCGTTTAATACCCTAATTATTTAAGATTTCGAAAGAAGTTTTTGCTTATGTCAGAAGAAAAAATGATGCGTTTAGGCCAAATAGCCAGAAAACTCAACGTGGGAACGGCAACCATAGTTGAGTCTTTGGCCAAAAAGGGCTATGAGGTGGAGAATAATCCGAATTCAAAAATCAACATGAGTCAAGTTGAGATGCTGAATAAGGAGTTCAAATCTTCTGCCCTAGATAAGGAGGAGGCATCGCACCTCTCGATAGGGAAGCGCCATGAGCCTATTTCTATAGAGCCTGAAACTCCAAAAGAAGAGCCAAAGCCTGCTGCTGCACCTGCACCAGCTCCTGAACCAAAAGCACAGGAAGCGCCAAAACCAGCAGCTCCAGCTCCAGCTCCCGCGCCTGCTCCTCCAAAAGCAGCCGAAGAGCCAAAGCCCGCTCCTTCTTCAACGCCTACTCCGTCTGCCGATACGGAAAAAGTTTCTACAGAAGCTCCAAAACTAGAGGGTATTAAAGTCTTGGGTAAAATTGACCTGAGTAAGAATACCAGTTCGGTTCCTAGACATAAGCAACAGCATGGCCAGAATAAGCACGGTCAAAAGCATGGTGATTCTAGGAAGCCGCAACAAGCGCCTCAGCAGAATAAGCCTCAGCCAAAGCCAGTTCAGGAAGATAAAAAGCCAATTGCTCCTCAGGCACCACAGGTGAAAAAGGAACAGCCAAAACCTGCACCGCAGCAGCCTGCAGCTCCAGTGCCGCCAGTAGCTAAGGATCAGGTGATTTCTGCAAAAGCAGATTCATTGAAAGGACTTACTGTTTTAGGTAAAATAGAACTTCCTGCGGATCGACCTAAGAAAAAAGGAGGTCCAGTAGCTTCTTCTGACGAAAGAGGAAGAGATAAGAAGCGGCCACGTAAACGTATTGATAAGCCAGGAGGGCCAGGCCAAGGTAACCGCGCAGGTGGTGGCCAAGGAGGGCGACCAAACCAAGGTGGTGGAAACCGACAAGGAGGAAACCAAAGAGGAGGGGCTCCTGTTAGAGCTCAGAAAGCTGAGCCAACTCAAAAAGAAATTCAAGATCAAATCAAACAGACCTTAGCTCGTCTTCAGGGCAAAAGCTCTGGAGGAGGAAAAGGCAAAAGTCGTAGAGACAAGAAAGCCGAAAGAGAGAGAGACGTAGATTTTGAAGCGGAAGAAACAAAAATCTTAAAAGTAACGGAGTTTATCTCTGCAAACGATTTGGCAGCATTGATGGATTTATCTGTTAATCAGATTATTTCTGCGTGTATGTCACTTGGGATGTTTGTGTCGATCAATCAGCGTTTGGATGCAGAGGCAATTACAATTATTGCTGACGAATTTGGCTATGAGGTGGAATTCACCAAATCTATCGAAGACGAAGTCGAGGTGGAGGAAGAAGATTCTCCGGAAGAATTGGTTGAAAGAGCTCCGATCGTAACCATTATGGGTCACGTCGATCACGGTAAAACTTCCTTACTAGATTACATCCGTATGTCCAAAGTGACTGCAGATGAGGCAGGAGGAATTACTCAGCATATTGGTGCTTATGATGTAATGACCAAAACAGGTCATAAGATCGCTTTCCTAGATACCCCGGGTCACGAAGCATTTACAGCGATGAGAGCACGTGGTGCAAAAATCACCGATGTGGCGATTATCGTGATTGCGGCTGATGATAGCATCATGCCTCAGACTAAGGAAGCTATCAATCACGCTCAAGTAGCTGGTGTACCAATGATTTTCGCTATCAACAAAATTGATAGACCAAATGCTAACCCTGCAAAGATCAAAGAAGAGCTTGCGAACATGAATCTCTTAATAGAGGAATGGGGTGGTAAATATCAGTCTCAGGATATTTCAGCTAAGACGGGTGAAGGTGTGGATGATTTGTTGGAGAAAGTTCTCCTTGAATCTGAGGTATTGGAGCTTACTGCGAATCCTGATAAAAATGCTGCTGGTACAGTAATCGAAGCATCCCTCGATAAGGGACGTGGATATGTATCTACTATCATGGTTCAAGCTGGTACATTAAGAATCGGTGATATTATCCTTGCAGGTCAGCATCACGGTCGTGTGAAAGCGATGTTTGATCACAAAGGTAAGAAGCTGAAAGAAGCCGGACCATCTACGCCAGTTCAGGTGTTGGGTCTTGGTGGAGCTCCTCAGGCAGGTGATATCATAAAAGTTTACGACACTGAGCGTGAAGCTAGAGATATTGCCAACTCAAGAGAGCAGATCCAGAGGGAGCAAAGCTTAAGAACTAAGAAGCATATTACGTTGGATGAGATCGGTCGTCGATTGGCAATCGGTTCATTTAAAGAATTGAATATTATCATCAAGGGTGATGTGGATGGATCAGTAGAAGCACTTTCTGATTCCCTACTGAAGCTTTCTAAAGATGAAGTGAAAGTAAGTATTATCCACAAAGGTGTGGGGCAGATCTCCGAATCGGATGTCTTGCTAGCTTCTGCTTCTGATGCTATTATCCTTGGATTCCAGGTAAGACCATCTTCCAACGCTAAGAAATTGGCAGAACAGGAAGAGATTGAAATCAGACATTACTCGATCATCTATGATGCGATCAACCAGATCAAAGATGCTATCGAAGGTATGCTTGAGCCAGAATTTGAAGAAGTGATCACTGGTAATATCCAAGTTCGTGAAGTATTTAAAATCACTAAAGTGGGTACCGTTGCTGGTTCTTACGTTACTGATGGCTTCATTACTAGAAAGAACAAGATCCGCGTGATCAGAGATGGTATAGTAATCCACGAAGGCGAGATCGATCAATTGAAGCGATTCAAAGATGATGTAGCTGAAGTGAAAGCTGGATACGAATGTGGTATTTCGATCAAAGGTTTCAATAATATTGAGATTGATGATACTATCGAAGGCTACGAAATGAAAGAAATCAAGCGTAAGAAATAATTTCGCTTAGATATATAGAAAAGAAAGGGACAGCATTGCTGTTCCTTTTTTAGTTTTACGGCATGTTATCAGCGGTGTATATTCTTCTTTGGATACTGTTTTTCTTTTGTCTTGCCAGTCTAGTTGCCGGTTTGATACGGCCCGTTTTTGTATTATGGTTTTTGGATAGAATGAATCGCCTTAAAGTCCTAAAATTTTACGGATTATCTTCTTTAATACTTTTAATGATTCTGATGCTGGCGAAATATTATTTTGTCTGATTTATTTGTATAGTAAATAATTTGGCTTTTGTGTTTATTGAGGAAATTTATCGTTATTTTTTTTAGGTAACGTTGGTTTTGCAAATTGAATAGTTTTATTTTTCGAATTGTAATAAACCCAGAATTGAAGAATCACGTTTCCATATTTCTTTTACTTTGCTTTGTGATGTACCACTTTGGGTACTACGCATTTTATTTTTCCTACGATTCGCATCTGGAACGTAAATGGGAGGCTATAATTTTTAGTGAAAGCTCTCTCGTACCTGAAGAAACTTTAATGGAAATCCCACTTTCTGCACCCTATATGGCTAATCAGGAGGAGTTTCAGCCCACAAATACTTCCTTTGAGAAGGATGGCCAATTCTACCGGGCCATCAAGCAACGCTATCAGAATGACACTTTGCAAGTGGTGGTAGTACCAGATACCGCTCGTGGAGTACTAGATACTACGGTGAAAAAGTGGATTTCCTTCCTGACCAGCGATGAACTTCCTCAAGATCAAAATGGTAAATCTCTGCTTCAGCTTTTAGTCAAAGACTATCTTCGGGCAGAGAAATTTGCAATGGGAAACATTACTACCAGTTTTGATTTTGTTTCTCCTGGTTTCACTTCCATCTATTATAGTAATCCTTTTTTTCAACAAGTAAGTCCTCCTCCCCAGTTAGGGTAATTTCTTATTTCTCCTGCTTGAAGACCTTACCAGATATAGTTCTGGATTGTTTGTTATACCCTTTTGTTAAAACGATACAGTTAGTAGGGTTTGGTTTTAGTTTAAGCACACTTAAAAATTCACAAGAAATTACTCTATTTACTATGAAAAAATACTCTATACTTACCCTATTCATACTTACATTTTACTCTGCTTCTTTTGAGTTATATGCTCAAGGATGCGTTGCTATTCGCCAGTTTTCTGGACTCGGAAATGCTGTCGGTCAAGGAAATATCCTCAATAAAGGGGAGTGGAACGTAAGTGCCAATTACCGTTATTTTAAGTCATTCAGGCATTTTCGTGGGACGGAAGAAGAACACAATCGTCTAACAGATCACACTGAAGTGATCAATAAGCAACATGGGCTGGACATCAATATTAGCTATGCATTCTCAGAGCGGCTGTATGGGATTGTTTCCCTGCCCTTACAATACAACGAGAGAAGTTCGCTTTACGAGCATAATAGAACTGACAGGCATACGTCCTATTCTAAAGGTTTTGGTGATATGAGGATAGGTGCTGGTTACTGGTTGCTTTCTGGCGAAAAAGCTCAGAAGGGCAATACTGCAATTGGCCTTGGAATCAAATTCCCAACTGGAGATTATGCTGCTACAAGTACATTCTACAGAGGTCCTGAAAGCACACCGACGGAGATGACTGTAGACCAATCCATCCAATTAGGAGATGGTGGAACTGGTTTAATTGTTGATTTTCAGGGTCTTTGGAATATCGGGAGCACTAACTTCTGGTACTACGATGGGTTTTATATGTTTAATCCTAAGGAAACCAATGGAACTCTTACCAATCGTAGCCGACCAAATGAAGCAATAATGAGTGTTCCAGATCAGTTCGCACTTAGGACTGGTGTTTTCCATGCATTTGAAAAAATTCATGGTCTGGGAGCGTCACTGGGAGGAAGAGTTGAAGGAATTCCTGTCCATGATGCGTTCGGTGGAAGTGAAGGTTTTAGAAGACCAGGCTATATTATTTCTGTTGAGCCTGGAGTGAGCTATATGCTTGGCAATGTGACTGGTACGCTGAATGTGCCGATAGCTTTATTCCGAAATAGAACACAAAGTGTGACTGATATCGAAAATTCCACTCCAGATAATGAGGTTCATGGGGATGCGGCATTCGCAGATTACCTGATCAATTTCACTGTAGCCGTGAGAATTCCTAAGAAAGTTAAAGAGGTTTTTAACTCACTATAATATTCAGAAAGTCAAAGAGCCTTTGCAGGTTCTTTGACTTCTTTTTTTAAGCTTTTGGTAGCTAAAACCATCAAGGAGATTGCCAAAACGAAAAGAAGTGCTGCGATGATAGAAAGCACATACACTTCGTCTTGGAAATTTTTCCAGGCAAAAAGCCCTAAGGAAGAAAGGGTTACAGTAAACATGAAAAACATGGGTATCGTAACAAAGAGCGCATTGATTTTTTTCTTAATGAGCCAGACAGCTATAGTCAATAGCGCAAGAGCTGCAAGAAGTTGATTGGCTGAACCGAAAATTGGCCAAAGTGTAGTGAATTCACCAGATAGTAATAACAGAATAGAGAATAAAACTACGATTCCCGTGGATACATATCTGTTTTTTGCCAAGAACTGACCTGCTGCCTGAGGCACATCTTCGAAGTATTCCTGCAAGGTAAATCTTGCCAATCGAGTGCAAGTATCTAAGGTGGTAAGTGCGAAAGCTGATACGGTCAATGCGACAAAACCAACCGCAAACTCTTCTGAAATTCCCAAAGTTGCGATCATTCCACCCAGGCCAGTGGAGAAAAGTGCGACAGGACCTTCACCTGTAAGTCTTGCTGCATATTCTGACCTGGACAAAATCACCACTGCTCCAACCGAAATAATTGCCAAGAAAGATTCAATTAGCATGCCTCCGAATCCCACTAATTTAGCATCAGACTCCTTATTTAATTGTTTGGAAGTTGTGCCTGAAGCCACGAGAGAGTGAAATCCGCTGATTGCTCCACAGGCGATCGTCACAAAAAGTACTGGGAAAATATAACCGAGATTTTCATCAGAAACGTGGATCTCATTACTCATTTCGATAGCAGGATTGGCAATGAATACACCGAGAACAGCGGCGATAATCAATCCATAGAGCAAAAAGCTATTGAGGTAATCACGTGGCTGAAGAAGCATGCCGACAGGAGTCACTGAAGCTAAAAATGCATAAGCCAAAAGTGCCAAAACCCAGATTTTATAATCCAACACGAAAGGAAGTTTCATCCCCAGGTACACAAAGAAGTACATCAAGATCACACCTATAACCGTAATGATAATAAATGCGGTTTTCCTATCTCCTATTATTTTATTGACAATTCCGAAGCCCACTGCCAATAAAATAAAGAGTATTGAAGCTGATGCTACGCCTGGATTGGTAACAAAGGTCTTAGCAATAATGTCTGCAAAAACACCGATAACAAGGATTAGAGTAGAAAAACTGAAGATAACGAAGAGCTGTTTTCCTTTCATCCCAATTTGATTTCGGATGATTACTCCGATTGATTTTCCTTCTGTTTTCAGCGAGGTAGCCATACTTCCCAAATCATGCACCGCTCCAAAGAAGATTCCACCAACCAAAATCCAGATCACAGCGGGAATCCAGCCAAAGGTCACTGCGATGATCGGCCCTACGATCGGTCCGGCTCCAGCAATCGAAGCAAAATGATGCCCTAGAACCACAATTGGCTTGCTTGGCTCATAGTCTACACCATCTCGATGGGTGTGGGAAGGTGCTGGATTTTTATCATTTAAACCGAATTTCCGGTACACATACCTTCCATAAACCTTGTAGGCTATAAATAATATCACTGCGGAACTGAGGAGAAGAACGGCAAGGTTCATGTGTCATTATTTGGGTAAATGTATGTTCTTCAATGCAAAACACACTCATTAGTATTCTAAATCAAAATAAGGTAAATATTAATCCTTGAAAAAGCGATTTTCAAAAATGCTTGGATTTCCTTTGCAATGCGGAAATCCTAACCAATTTTCAAGGAGGTTTTATTTACGGGATTTAACGACTAAATTTGTAACCTTTGACTCGTCAAAAACAACCTAAAAACTCAATATGGCTTGGTTTAAAAGAACTGACAAAGGCATCAAAACATCTACAGCTGAGAAGAAAGATGCACCTGATGGCCTTTGGTTTAAGACCCCAAACGGAAATATCATTCATACCCGAGAGCTCAAGAACAACGCTTACGTATGCCCAGATGATGATTTTCATGTGAAAATTGGTTCGAAGGAATATTTCGAAATTCTTTTTGACAACAATAAATTCAAGGAGCTTGATGCTAATATGACCTCAGGAGATCCTTTGAAATTCACAGATACTAAACCCTACGTTTCCCGCATAGAAGCTACGATCAAGAAAACAGAGTTGAATGACGCTGTTAGATCCGCTGTGGGTAAAATGAATGGATTGGACATCGTTATTGCTTGTATGGACTTTAATTTTATCGGAGGATCCATGGGGTCTGTAGTAGGTGAGAAAATCGCCCGTGCTATTGATCACTCCCTAAAGAATAAAATCCCATTTTTGATGATTTCCAAGTCAGGTGGAGCACGAATGATGGAAGCTGGCTTCTCTTTAATGCAAATGGCGAAAACATCTGCCAAGCTTGCGTTGTTAGATCAAGCAGGTATTCCTTACATTTCTATGCTTACGGATCCTACGACTGGTGGAGTCACGGCTTCTTATGCAATGTTGGGGGATTTCAACATTGCTGAGCCAGAAGCATTAATTGGTTTTGCTGGTCCAAGAGTAATTCGTGAGACGATTGGTAAAGATTTACCTAAAGGTTTCCAAAGTTCTGAGTTCGTTTTGGAGCATGGATTTCTTGATTTCATTGTTGATCGTCGTCAGTTGAAAGGCCGATTGACCACCTTGCTGAACCTTTTAAATAACTAAAAGAGTTACTATTAAAAGGATTTCATTATTCCGGCCAAATTTGAACTGTGATTTGGTCTCTTTTAGTGATTAATAAATATATTTGTGCTCCCGTATTGGGCCAATCCATAAGAAAAATTAAACCAAAATTTCATGGGTTCAGTAATTATTACATCCATCGTAGCTTTTACAGTAATCATATTGCTACTGGTATTTATTCTCCTTTTTGCCCAGTCGAAACTGGTCAACTCAGGTGATGTCAACATTATAATTAATGGTGACACTAGTTCTCCAATCGTGACTGCAGCTGGTACAACCCTGCTTTCTACACTTGGGGGGCAAAAAATCTTCCTTCCATCCGCTTGCGGTGGTGGTGGAACTTGCGCTATGTGTAAATGCGTGGTCGAAGAAGGTGGTGGAGAAGTTCTACCTACCGAAGTCGGTCACTTGAGCAGAGCTGAGCAGCAAAGTAACGTCCGCCTCGCGTGTCAGGTGAAAGTGAAAAATGACATGAAGATCCGCGTTCCTGAGGAGATCTTTGGTATCAAGAAGTGGGAGTGTGAGGTTATCTCTAACTACAACGTTTCTACCTTCATCAAAGAATTCAAAGTGAAACTCCCTGAAGGAGAAACTCTTGAGTTTGAAGCGGGTGGATACATTCAGATTGACGTTCCTGTAATCACAGTGAATTTCAAAGGAATGGATATCACTCCGCATCCTGATCTAGGTCACCCAGCAGATGTTTACCAAAGCGATTGGGACAAATTCGGTCTTTGGGACTTGACCATGAAGAATGATGAGGAGCTTTTCAGAGCTTATTCCATGGCTAATCACCCAGCAGAAGGTAACATCGTAATGCTTACGATTCGTATTGCTACTCCACCATGGGATAGAGCGAATAACAAGTGGATGGATGTAAATCCTGGTGTTTGTTCTTCTTATGTGTTCTCTAGAGTTCCTGGTGATAAAGTAACTATCTCTGGACCTTACGGTGAATTCCACATTAATCCTACCCAACGCGAGATGGTTTACATCGGTGGTGGTGCAGGTATGGCTCCATTGAGAGCACAGATTTTCCACCTTTTCCATACTGAAAAAACCAGCAGAAAAGTTTCTTACTGGTACGGTGGTAGATCTAAAAAAGAGCTTTTCTATGTGCCTCAATTCAGAGACATTGAGAAAGACTTCCCTAACTTCCAATTCAACATTGGTCTATCGGAGCCACTTCCGGAAGACAATTGGAAAATCAAGAAAACTCCGGAAGATGAAGGTGACGGTTACGTTGGTTTCATTCACCAAGTATTATATGATAACTATCTAAAGAATCATCCTGAGCCAGATGAGGTGGAATATTACCTATGCGGCCCTCCTTTGATGAACTCAGCAGTTTTGAAATTGCTAGATGATCTGGGAATTCCTCAGGAGAACATCCGATTTGACGACTTCGGAGGTTAATCAAAAACAAAAGATCCCGCTTCGGCGGGATTTTTTATTTAAGAACCATTTTTGATTATTTTTACCCTAGACTATCACCCCTTTATGAATATCCAATCTTATTTTGACCCAGTAGCCGAATACCTTTGGCAGAAGAAGTATCAAAACAATTCATTCTTTAAGCAAATCCATTTTTTCGGAGAGGAATTTCCTGATCTCAAAGGTGTACAAATAGCCTTAGTCGGAATCAAAGAAAATCGAGGTTTGGGCAAAGTGGAAAGTGCGGATAGAGGTAGTAGTGAGATTCGTGAGAAACTTTATGAGCTGAAAAAAGGCTTTGGGGCATATAGAGTAGCTGATTTAGGAGATTTGATTTCAGGAGAGAAATTGAGTGACACGTATCAACGAATGCAGGAGGTAGGAGATTACTTGATGAAACATCAGATTCTGCCAATTTACTTTGGAGGTTCGCACGATCTGGACTACGGGCAGTATTTGTCCTATCAAAAAATGAAAAAGCTGGTCAGCCTGTTGACTGTAGATGCCAAATTAGACATGGAAGAAGATGGTCCACTTGCGGATCAACATACACAGGAGATCATTCTTCATCAGCCTAATTTTCTCTTTTCATCTGCCCATCTTGCTTACCAAAGCTTTCTAGTTGATCCATCGCTGATCAATGTGGTAGAAAAGCTTTATTTTGAGCATGTGCGCTTGGGAGAATTGAGAAGTGAGTTTAAAGAAGTAGAGCCTTTGATTCGAAATGCAGATTTGTTAAGTTTTGATTTGTGCGCTATTCAGTCTGCTGATGCTCCTGGGGCTGTGAATGCTGAACCTTTCGGACTGACAGCCGAAGAAGCGTGCCAGATTTGCTGGTTTGCGGGGACAAATGAAAAGTTGAGTTCCATCGGAATATATGGTTACGAACCTTATTATGATGATGCTGCAAATAAGACAGCCAAGGTGGTTTCTGTAATGATTTGGTATTTCTTAGAAGGGTTTTACTCCCGCAAGGATAGCCTTTCTTTTAAAAGCAGTGATTATACAAAGTATACAGTTTCCTTGGATACGAAGCCAAATACCTTGGTTTTCTACAAAAGTAAGCGAAGCGGCAAATGGTGGATGGAGATTCCACATAATGAAACAGAGAAATTTGACCGAGTGAGTACAGTTCCTTGTAGCTACGCGGATTATCAGATGGCTCAAAAAGGAGAGATCCCTGAGCGGTGGATTAATGCTCAGATCAAATTGCTTTGATGAAATTTGAGCATGGCCAAAGCGTCAAGGGCAGTAAGCTCATTAAAAATGAGAGATTCCATTTGGCCAAAAAAATATTATATGGACATGAATACTTATACAAAGCAACAATTGGCACTTCGAAATGGCCAGGATAAGCCTGAAATTTGGGTTGCTTACCAAGGTGTCATATATGATGTCAGCAGGTCAAGACTTTGGAAGAAAGGCATGCATTACGAGCATTGGGCAGGACAGGATTTGACTGAGGAATTGCCAGATGCACCACATACAGAAAAAGTATTTGAGAAATTTGAAGCCATTGGGCAACTAGCATAAATGATTTTAATCGCAGATAGTGGTTCCAGCAAGACGGACTGGAGAGTTATTCATTCTGACCATAAAATTAGTCAGCATCGTGGAATAGGGTTTAATCCCTATTACCAAACCTCCGAAGAGATGGCTATTCAAATGAAAGATGACTTTCTGGTTAATCTGGAATCTGAAATAAAAGAAATATATTTCTATGGAGCCGGCTGCTCGAGTCCTGATAGGAAGAATGAAGTTTCATCAGCACTAAAGACAGTTTTTCCAACTGCTAAAATTAGTATTGATCATGATCTTGCGGCAGCTGCTAGGTCCACATGTGGTCATCAGCCTGGGATAGCTTGTATTTTGGGTACTGGTTCAAATAGCTGTGACTACGATGGTGTTCAAATAGTAGCCTCTCGTCCAGCACCAGGCTACATCTTCGGTGATGAAGGAGGAGGAGGCTATGTAGGAAGAAAACTTCTAAAGGATTTTATCAATGATGAAATGCCAACTGAAATCAAAAAAGAGCTTGTAGAAAACTTTCATCTTACAAATACTGTGATTCAGGAACATGTTTATCAAAAGCCATTTCCTAATCGATACATGGCCAGCTTTTGCAGATTTATCACTGAGCATAAATCCAATTCCTATTGCTATATGCTCTATTACAATTCCTTTCAGGATTTCTTCCAACAACATGTGATGAAGTATAAGGATTATACGGAAAAGCCTGTCAATTTCGTGGGTTCTATAGCCTATTATAATAGTGATATCCTTCGTAAAGCTGCCTCAGATGTCCATATTAATGTAAATTTAATCATTGAAAGCCCCATAGCTGGCTTGACACTTTACCACCAAGAGAACTTATGAAATCGAGCATGACACAAGCCTCACACATTGTGGTGATTATTTCATGCGAAGATTCCATGTGGCCTTAAAAGTCAAATTATATACACATGAAGGTAACTGAAAGTACTTCTCTATATGACAATCTAGAACAGATGGATGTCATTTCTATTCTTCAAAATATTAACCGGGAAGATAAAAAAGTAGCCCTTGCGGTTGAGAAAGTTATTCCGAATATTAATGGATTGATCGAGCAGATTGTGCCGAGGATGGAGAAAGGCGGAAGATTGATTTACATAGGTGCTGGGACCAGTGGTAGGCTAGGCGTATTGGATGCATCAGAGTGTCCGCCAACCTATGGTGTGCCATTCGATATGGTATTAGGACTTATTGCGGGAGGAGATAAAGCGATCAGGAAAGCTGTGGAAAATGCGGAAGATGATGCGGGTCAGGCTTGGAATGATATTCTGGAATACGGCTTTAACGAAAATGATACGGTGATCGGAATAGCTGCGTCTGGTACCACTCCTTATGTAATTGGTGGCGTAAAAATAGCGCGCGCGAGAGGTCTTTTGACAGGGAGTATTACCTGTAATCCGGATTCGCCGCTTTCAAAAGAAGTAGAGCACCCCATAGAAGCAGTGGTGGGTCCAGAATTTATCACAGGGAGCACACGAATGAAATCAGGCACCGCGCAGAAGTTGATTCTTAATATGATTTCCACTACTGTGATGATTAAGCTAGGGAAAGTGAAAGGAAATAAAATGGTGGATATGCAGCTTTCCAATGCTAAGTTGGTACAGCGTGGAACCAAAATGATCATGGAAGCTACAGGATTAGAAGAGGAAACAGCTTACAAACTATTGCTTAGTGAAGGGTCAGTGAGAAAGGCGACTGAGTATTTTTATAAGCATCTGAACTAGATTTCAGAAAACCTTCCAGGTTTACATGATGGAGTAGTGATGAATTATGGATTCCTTAGTCTTTTATAGAAACCTGGAAGGTTTATGAATTAGGAATATTTTTGAATGCAATGATTAGATATCTCAAAAGAGGCTGTATCTTTGCAGCCCGATTAAGGGATTGAAAACCAATCGCTTAATCACACACAATCAATCCAGCAGTGATGCTGCAAATCTATGAGAGATAACAATTCGAAAAAGCCGTTTTTCGGCGAAGGAAAAAAAGATTCCAACTCTTCCAATTCTGGCCAAAGAGGTGGATACAAAGGGAAATCACAAGGATTCAATAAATCCAAAGATTCTGGATTTTCTAAGTCTGGCTCAGCAAAGAAGCCCTTCAGCACTAGTGAAGATGACTTTTCTGATTTCAATAAAAAGCCAAGAACAAATAAAAAATCGGGGTTTAAAACCTTAGGCGAGAAGAAATTTGGTTCTAAATCGAATTTTGGAACTAAGAAAGACCAAGGTGCTGACTTTACTGAAAAGAAAGATTTTGGTGCTGGCAAGAAGCAATTTTTCGCCAAAAAAGAAGAAGCCGATCGGCCAAAGCCATACAATAGAGATTCTAAAGGAGGTAAGCCGCAATCTTCTGAAAAACCAGAAGGACTTATCTACAAAGGCCGTGGAAAGGACCAAAAGCCAGTTTTTGCAGCTGGAAGACCGACCTACAAGTCTGATAAGAAAGAGAACAAGGGTTTCGGTAAGAAGCGTTTTGTAGATCAGGATACCAACGTAGAGCGTCCGGATTACAACTTTGACTCTCTTCCTCAGAAAAAGAAGAAGTTGGAGAATGAGGACAACCTTATTCGCCTAAATAAATACATCGCTAATTCTGGTATTTGCAGTAGGAGAGAAGCAGATTCTTTGATTAGCCAAGGTCTTGTTTCACTGAACGGTGAGGTATGTACTGAGCTAGGTCGTAAAGTGAAGAAAACTGACCGTGTAGTTTATCAAGGAAGAAAGATCAATCCTGAGAAGCCTACTTATGTGTTGCTGAATAAGCCAAAGGATTTTATCACTACGACAGATGATCCTATGGATCGGAAGACAGTAATGAACCTAGTGGGAAATGCCTGTGAAGAGCGTATTTTTCCTGTTGGTAGATTGGATAGAAATACGACTGGGCTTTTGTTATTCACTAATGATGGCGAATTAGCGGCTAAGCTTTCCCATCCTTCCAATGAGATCAAAAAGATTTATCAGGTGACTTTGGATAAGCCACTTACTAAGAAAGACGAAGAGGCAATTATCGAAGGTTTAACACTTGAAGATGGCAAAGTTGAAGTAGATGATATGCAAGTTTTATCCTTGGATCGTACGATTCTAGGTTTGGAGATTCACGTTGGTAGAAATAGAATAGTCCGTAGGATCTTTGCCCACTTGGGCTATGAAGTTACTGCGCTGGATCGAGTAGTCTATGCAGGCTTGGATAAAAAAGATTTGAAACGAGGACATTATCGATTCCTTTCTGAGCAAGAAGTGATTCGATTAAAGTTCTTCATATAAGTAAAAAAAGCTCCCGATTTGGGAGCTTTTTTATTTCAATTTACACGTAATAAGTGTAAAGAACCATGCTGAGAGCGCGGTTTTTCTGTTTCAGTTAGCTTGCTTCGCCAGAAGCTGAACAAAGCGATTTTTACACAAATCCTTTTAGCCCTTGCTTCAAATCCCTTTTAGTAATCAGTCCTCCCTTTCTCCATAGGATTTTCCCTTTTTTGAAAAGTATGTAATTAGGGATGGAGCGCACTGCGAACTGTTGAGCCAATTGTGGACTTTTATCAATATTGATTTTCAGCAACTTAATTTTTCCTCCCAATTCTGTTAATACTTCATGAATGATAGGATCCATTGTCTGGCAGGGTCCGCACCAGTCTGCATAGAAATCTACGAGGACTGCATCCTGACTCTTGCTAATGATAACTTTGGGGTTCTTTTTTGGCATAGCTGGAAAACAAAGAAGCCGCTAATTCGAGATCGAGTTAGCGGCTTCTAGTTACTAGTGGTTAATTAATTGGCTGCTGGAGCAGCTGGCATTTCAAGACCTAATTTCGTCAAAACTAGCTCGGTGAATTTATCTTCTTCTTTAGTGTAGAGAAGGATAGGCGCTTGTCCAGCAGATTCAGCGAAAATATGTGTATAGTTATTTTCAGCTGC
Organism: Algoriphagus winogradskyi; assembly: GCF_900182815.1. Classification (GTDB taxonomy): domain Bacteria; phylum Bacteroidota; class Bacteroidia; order Cytophagales; family Cyclobacteriaceae; genus Algoriphagus; species Algoriphagus winogradskyi. Next base: position 273,747 of record NZ_FXUA01000005.1, read on the forward strand.
TACTGCGTTAATAGCATTTACGACTTTAGTTTGTACTGGACCTAGAAGTTCACCTAATTTTCTCTGGTAGCTGATCTGAGAGTCTGACTCCATTTTCTGCAAACTATTTTGAAGAGCAGTCAGCTCATTTACTTTTGCAGCTCTAGCTTCTTCAGTCATGGACTGTGATGCTTGCTCAAATGCCTGAACTTGGCGCTGGAAATCTTCACCTTTTAATTGCATTGTGGTTTGCAGCTGAGTTTCGTAGTCTTTGATATCAGCAGCAATTTGCTCCATCTCTGGCATTAAATCCATGATAAATTCTACGTTGGTATAACCAATCTTTACTTCTTGAGCCTGAGCTGCGAATCCTACGCAAAGCAATGCTACTGCGGAAAGGATAACTTTTACTTTCATATGAATTTGTTTTGTTTTTAAATGGTCACATGGAATCTCGCATCGTTTAGAATCAGTAAGTTATTGACTCTTAAGTTTGCTCGATTTCATCATTTCTGTGTTTCTTTTTATTTGTTGTCTTCTATTCCCAATTCCTCCAATACGAATTCCGAATAATCATGTCTAGGATCTGTCCAGATAATAGCCGATGGTTCGGCCGCTTTATCAAATAACATTCCTAGGTTGTTTCTTCGCGTTACTCGCTCTATAGCATCATAAATTTTGGATTGAAGTGGTTGCATTAATTCCGCTTGTTTTTGGAAGTACTGACCATCAATTCCGAAAATTCTGCTATTGAATTCCTGGGATTCTTTTTGTTTCAACTTTATGTCTTCCAGCCGTTGCTGGTACATTTCTTCTGTGAGAAGAACCTCTTCTGCTTTAAGCTGCACAGAAAGATCTTTGATCTCTTTATCCAAATTTTGTGCCTCTTTCTTCCATTCAGCGCTTATGTTTTCTAGCTCTTGCTGGATAACCTTGTAGTCCGGATGCTTATTTAGAATATACTCCGTATCAATGTATCCAAACTTTTGTGCTACCAAAGGGGCTGCTTGGAGCAGTAGAAGCAGCAAAAATACAATTTTCAGTGGTTTATTCATGAGGTTGGGGAATTTACAAGGACCTATTTTATTAATTTCTTAGCACGTCAATTTTTGCATAAATTAACTATTACCCTCCCTAAATCCATACTTATCTTATCTGCTGGCCAATTGTGAAGTGGAATTGTGAACCACTTCTCTGAGTAGTACCTGGAATCGCATCGAATCCGTATCCCCAGTCAATCCCCAAAAGTCCAAATGCCGGCATAAAGATCCTTGCTCCAGCTCCTGCGGATTTCTTAAGATCATATGGATTAAAGTCTTTGTATGAAGCCCAGTTGTTTCCTGCCTCAGCAAATCCAAGTACGAAAATGGTAGCTGATGGGTTAGGGGATATAAGGTATCTGACTTCCATCACATATTTATTATATACAATCCCTCCATAAGGCTCTGGATTAGCTGTACCTCTACTATCTCTACCAGGAGTAATCGATTGATCTTCGTAGCCACGTAGGCCGATGATTTCTTGTCCTAGCGCAAAGTTGTTCATAGACATACCATTTCCACCCATCACGAATCTTTCCAAAGGAATAACGCCTATCTTTTGGCTGTATGATCCAAGAAAGCCCATGTGAGCTCTTGCACTGGCTACTAACTTGTTTGAGCCAAAAAGAGGGGTGTATATAGATGCGTCAAACATCCATTTATGATATTCCAACCACTTATATTTTTCCTGGTCGGTGGATTCTTCATCAATATTTTTATTCAAAGAAGAATACGGAGGCGTGAAAGCTGTAGAGAGGATAATATTGGATCCAAATCTAGGGTATGTTGGATTGTCCAGGTTATACCTTGCAATAGTAGTATTCCAAGTAATACTGTTAGATGTACCAGTAGGGTAGCTCAAACCAAAGGAGGTACCGAATTGATCAAACTCATAAATTTGGAACTGTAAGGAATTACTTATGCTAAAGTTATCATCCGGCCAGGTCACTCGCTTGGCTAGACCTAGCGTTACTCCTGTAATTTTGAAGAAGCCTAATTCATCTCCGAAACTGGCCTGATTATAAAAATCTACTTGGCGCTGTACAGAATGGTTAAATGAGAAGCTTAATGCATTTGGCTTTTTGCCACCGAACCAAGGTTCTGTCAAGGATACTGAATAGTTCTGGAAGGAACGACCGTTGGCCTGCACTCTAAGTGATAGCTTTTGACCATCTCCTACGGGAAGTGGATCCCACTTAGAGAAGTCTTTTATGTTTCTGATCGAGAAATTGTTAAATGAAAGTCCGACTGTTCCTACGAATCCGTAGAAACCGCCCCATCCGCCTGATAGCTCAATCTGGTCATTTGGTCTTTCCTCCAATTCGAATGTAATATCAACAGTCGCTGCTTCGAAGTTTGGTCTTAGATCAGGATTGATTTTCTCAGGGTCAAAATAACCTAAAGTAGAAAGTTCACGAATGGTACGAACCAGAAGTTCTCTGTTGAACTTTTGACCTGGAAGAATACGGATTTCACGCATGACGACATGATCAGACGTACGCTCATTTCCACTGATATTTACACTGTTTACAGTTACTTGAGGTCCTTCAAAAATCCTCATTTCCAAATCAATGGAGTCTGCAAATACATTTACCTCAACTGGGTCAATCTGAAAGAAAAGATATCCGTCATTCTGGTAAAGGGAACTTACATCATCCCCCTTAGTTGGGTCGTAGTTTAGTCTTTTATCAAGCTTTTCCTTATCGTAAACATCACCTTTTTGGATACCTAGTTTGGCTAAAAGGACTTGGTCTGGATGAATGAAGTTGCCGTTGAAAGTAATATTTCTATAGTAGTACTTTTTGCCTTCTTCCAGCGCGATGTCAATGTTTATTTTATCTTCACCAAAGTTGTAGATAGAATCTGCGACAATTTTAGCATCTCGATAACCTCTACTTTGATAGAAATTAATGACATTATCTTTGTCGTTTCTGTATTCCTTAGGAATGTACTTTGAGCCGTTAAAGAAGTTAAGTTTGAAGTTTTTGTTGATGTATTCCTTTACATCGTCTTGAGATGCAGAATCTGTGTAAAGTATTGTGTTCTTAATATCTTCTGCTGAAGCATTTGTCAACCGGGAATATCCGTCTTTAAAAACGCTTACTCGTGCGTGTTCTTTGGTTTTTTTAAGCTTCTTTTTGAGTTTAGTATCATTCAGTTCCTCATTGCCATAGAACTCAATCGCGTTGATTTTAACTTTAGAGTTTTGCTGAACGTCGAAAATTAATTTAACTGAATTAGGCAGAGTGGTGTCTCTTTCTTGTTTGATTTTAACATCCGCGTTCATGAAACCTTTGTCCAAATAATATTTTTCAATAGTTCTTTTGGCATTATTCAGAACATCATCTCTAACGACACGTCCACGGATATTTACTTTGTCGCGAAGCTCACTTTCCTGAGTTTTATTCATTCCGGTAAATTCTACTCTTGAGAATCTAGGTCGCTCAGTCAAATCAAGAAGTAGCGAAATGTCATTTCCTTCTATTTTGGTCACTAAGATTTTTACATCCCCAATGATTCCTTGCCCCCAAAGCTTTTTCAACGCATTAGAGATAGCATCTCCCGGTACCTCGATTTCATCATCTACTTTCAATCCTGATAAGGAAAGAATGGCGATTTCATCCAAGGTGGTAAGACCTACAGCTTTTATTTCTGCGATTCTATAGGTTTGAGGCTTAGCGTAGTTCAGCTCCAAAATATCGATTGGCTTGCTTGTGGCATAGCGACTTTGGCCCAAACGTATTTGCGCCATTGCTGAACTTGCCCAAACCAGACAAAACAGAATCAGTAAACTTTTTTTCATTAATTACTTAAGATTTAACTTGCTCACCCGTTTTGCCAAATCTCCTCTCCCGTGATTGGAAGTCGGAGACCGCAGCAAAGAGATGCTCTCTTCTAAAATCCGGCCATAATACAGGTGTAAAATACAACTCTGTATAAGCCAATTGCCAAAGTAGAAAATTGCTTATTCGGTATTCCCCGCTAGTTCTGATCATTAATTCTGGATCAGGATAGGCAGTTGTTTCCAAATGCTCAGCCATTACTTTTTGTGTAATGTCCTCCACATTCAATTTTCCTTCTGAGACTTTTTGAGCAATGTGTTTAGCAGCATGAGTGAGCTCCCAGTGACCACTGTAGCTTAACGCCAAGATCACTTTGAGGCCTGTATTTTTAGAGGTGATTTCCTTTACTCTCATCAGCGTTTTGTATGCTGAGGGTGGTAAACTTTCTACATCTCCAATACTTTCTAATTTGAAGTTGCCATTCATCAGCATAGGGATCTCATCGGACATGGTCTTCACCAATAGCTCCATCAATCCATCGACTTCAGCTTTTGGTCTGGACCAGTTCTCAGTAGAAAAAGAGAATAAGGTCAGGTATTTGACTCCTAAACTATCTGCTCCTTCTATAGCTTCTCTTACTGCCTTAGTGGCGTTCTTATGCCCAAATATCCGCATAGCGCCTTTTTTAGTGGCCCAGCGTCCATTGCCGTCCATGATAATAGCAATATGCTTTGGGATGTTGTTATTTTCAGATACTTCCTTCATTCCAGCCGTCTCCGGTTCCTTACTTTTTTGGAGGTACAAAAATGCCATTTCTTTTCCAAATATTAGCCCTAGGGCTCGATTTATTAATATGCGTAGCATTTGGTAGTCGTGATAGTATAGCTGATCGTTACGCCTAAGAAGTAGTACCAATCCTTATCGTAAGCATTACCAAAGTTAATTCCATAGGGTTGATCTGGGTTATCAGGATCAGGAAACCTGGGAATTGTTGGTTCTTTACTATCTATTTTGTCTAGGTAGTCTGTAAAGGTAGGCCGAAAGCCTAATTCTGCGGCTAATGTCCATCGTTCATCAATCTGGTACTTGACTCCTCCTCCAAAAGGAATGACTACTGTACCCAAATTATATCTTGAGGATACATTATATTGGAAAGTATTTCCTTTTGCGAAAACAAATGTATAGCCAACACCAAAGAAAGCATATGGTGAGAAGCGAAACTCCGAGCTTAGCGACAGATAATCAAGGAAGTTAAATTCCATTACTGCAGAAAACTCCAATACCCCAGCTCTAAACCTGCCGTCCCTAATGTATGCTAATTGATCTATAGGTTTAATACTATCTGCTCCATATAGGAACGCAGCATTTCCCCCCGCTCTAAGCGACCACACATTGTCAAAATTTCTCCTGCCAAACAACGTGACTTGGGACCCTAATTGGCCCGGGTCAATTTTCCTGATGATGTCACCTGAATAAGCAGCGACTCCTACCCCTCCTCCTATATCGTATTTCTGTGCGCTGATTTCTCCGTTAAGCCCGAAGAAAAGAAGCAAGAGTACAAGTAAGTAGTTGGAAATCTGAAAATTGACCTTTTTCAAGACGCTGCAAGATATGAAGTACCTAACGTTTAAAAAACGCATCTCAGTATTTAGCGGGTTAATAATTGTTAAGCTCAAATTGACTTGGTCTTAAAGACATTGATTCAATTTCTCATGTCAAAACCCCAATTCAGCTTTTGTCTTAATGTGTCAAAGAAATGATAATGAGGCAACTTTACCAATTTTGCTGAAAACTTTTCCTTCTTAACACTAAGCTTCACTTCCGAGGAAATTGACGTTGATCGTGAGTCCAAAGATATTAAGAATTTTTCGGCCCTTCCCTCTATTTCAAAACTGATCTCACTTTCATCAGAAACAATGATAGGGCGCACATTTAAATTATGTGGACTTACTGGAGTAATCACTAGGTTTTTTGCCTCAGGTGAGATTAATGGCCCTCCGCAACTTAAAGAATAGCCTGTAGATCCAGTTGGGGTAGAGACGATCAATCCATCCGCCCAATAACTGTTCAAATATTTGCCATCAATGTACGTATGAACTGTGATCATGGATGAGGTGTCCCGCTTATGAATAGTAAATTCATTCAAGCCAAAATTTAACCCATTAAATAATTTCCGATGACTTTCCAGAGAGATTAAGGTCCGGGTTTCCAATTGGAAATTACCCGTAGCCAAATCAGCTATGGCATCTGAAATTTTTTCTGTCGCTACTGTAGCTAAAAATCCAAGTCTTCCTGTATTCAGGCCTAAGATGGGAACTTCAAGATCACCTACTTGGGTAACTGCGTCTAGCAACGTGCCGTCTCCACCTATGGAAATCATAAAATCCATAGCAGCCATGTCCTCTCTGCTTTCAAGTACCCAATAGTTTAAGACCTTGTTGCCATGCATACGAAGCTGCCGATCAAATTGCTCAGTGGCGAAAATCTCGAATTGATGCTTGGTGAGTTCGTTAAAAAGTGACTGAACGTCTGAAAATAATTCTGTTTTCAGAGCTAAGCCATGAAGGGCGACTTTCATGTCCTAAATATCTAAAAATCTTAACAAGTTACCGATTCTGTCTTCTTCCCCGCTTACACCTGACTCTTCTTGATAATGATCGATGATTTTATAGCCAAATCGTTCAAGCGTTGCTTTTATATGTCTCAACTCTGTTTGATCAAGTTTCAAAGTGAGCTTGATCTTGCTGTCATCTAAAGGGTCTGTTGTGATAAAAGAACTTAGAATCTTAGTGTTCTCAGATTCGATAATTCGAGATATTTCTGCTAAACTATAATCAGTCATTGCAAGAGAGAGGATTACAACACTCCCTTGTGATTTGATGGAAAGACTATCTGCGAATGCAGAAATAGAATCTTCCATAGTTACAATGCCAAGGTAATTTGATTCTCTGTCTAAAACAGCTACAATATTTGAATTTTGCTCTGAGCTAACGCGCAAGACATCATAAATATGCTTGTCGGAATATACCCAGCAATTCGGATTGGAAGGTTGGATATCAGAGATTAAAGTTTCTGGATTGTTAACCTCAAAAATTGTTTCTTCTTTAATGAGGCCTAAAAAAACTCCTTTATCAATAATTGGAAGTACGTCAGTTCTGATTTCTTCCATCCATGCTAATGCCATTCCTGTTTTATCAGAAAGCTTCAGGGGTGGGATCAGATTGTTGATGTATTCGTAGGCGTGCATAAAAGAAAGATAGGGAATGAATTTAGATTATGAAACGCCTGAACCCCTATTCTTGTTCCTTTTTAGCGAAATTAGCGATGGTTTCTTTAGTATTACAAAAGGAAATAATTATAAATTATCCCTAAAACCACACCACCTGCGATGATTATGGGCGATGAGATTTTGGTAAACTGTAGCAATACATAGGTGGCCAGGATAAAAAGAATATTTAGGCCGTTTGCCTCCATAGGCTCAAAAAGTAAGTAGGCTGCTGCAATTAACATCCCACACGAAACAGCGTTGATTCCTTCCAATGCCGCTCTTACTGGGCGGTATTTTTTTAATTGATCCCAAAATCTGATGACAAAGAATATTAGGAAAATCCCAGGAAGAAAAATTCCTGCCGCTGCGATAAATCCTCCCATAAAAAAACCAGCAGTTCCAAATTCTTTCATCGATAATGCACCTACGTAGGAAGAAATGCTGAAAGTTGGTCCTGGAATACCTTGGGAAATTGCATACCCGGTAAGGAATTCCTCCGAGCTGAGAAAATGCTTAAAGTCAACAAATTCTGTGTATAAATAGGGGACAAGGACTTGGCCTCCGCCGAAGATCAAACTTCCGTTACGATAGAAATTCTCGAAAAGTATCAGAGGTTGATATTTAGTAACAGCACCCAGTCCAGCTGCCGCTATCAAAACTCCCGCCCATAGGTAGAAGTTAGCCCATTCAATTTTCAGAGGAGCATCTTTCTCAAGCTTGGGTTGCTGTTTGTATTTGATGGAAGTGCTCAGACCACCAATAATTAATAGAACTGGGAAAATATAAGGTGAACTATAGAAAAATGAAACGAAAGCTGAAATCAAAACCAGTACCATTGCCTCGGTAGTTTTGATTGTTTTACCAATTATTTTTTGCGCAGCAAAAATGATAAAACCAATTGCCATCGGCTGAATAAACCGTGCAAAATCCAATGCTCCTGGCGTATTTTCCTGAAGAAAATAGATGAGCATTGCAGCAAAAATCATGAGAAGTGTTGCTGGTAAAATCCAAACTAGCAATGCGAGGTAGGCTAAATTCGGTCCTCCCACACGATAGGCAATCGCACAAACCAATTGTGTGGAAGATGGACCTGGGAGCATATTGCACAGTGCATTAAGCTCCCAAAGTTCATCTTCCAGAATGTAGGCTCTACGTTTTACCATACGCTCCAGCAACATCGCAAGAAAGGCCTGAGGGCCTCCAAAGGCTGTAAGAGAAAGCGTGATAGTGTCTTTCAAAAATACATAGTATCGGACTTTCTTTACCGACATCCCTTATTTTCTCAGTCCCAGTTCGCGAAGTCTTTCTTCTAGGAATTCTCCTGCGGTAGCATCTTCAAACTGTTTTGGGTGGTCTGAATCGACACAGCTTTCCAGACAAGTAAGATCCATTTCAGATCTTGGGTGCATAAAGAAAGGAATGGAATACCTACTTGTGTTCATTTTTTCCCGAGGTGGGTTGACCACGCGGTGGATGGTAGATTTCAATTTTTTATTGGTGAGTCTTTCCAGCATATCACCTACATTCACTACGAGTTGGTCAGGCAGTGCAGTAATTGGTATCCATTTTCCATCCATACGCTTCACTTGAAGTCCATCAGCACTTGCTCCCATTAGCAAAGTAATCAAGTTAATATCGCCATGTTCGGCAGCTCTTACGGCATCGGCAGGTACCTCATCGGGGTTTTCAATTGGGAAATAATGGATTTGCCTCAAAATTGAATTTCCATAAGCAACCTTGTCTTCAAAATAATTTTCATCCAACTCCAAAGAAAGCGCAATTGCCTGAAGCATGGATTTTCCAGCGTTTTCAAGCGTACGGTATGCTTCATTTGCATCATTTTGAAATTCTGGAAGCTCAGTAGGCCAGATGTTTGGAGGATATTCAGATTTGATAGGGTCAGTGTCGGGAATTCGGCTGAGTTCTTGCCCTACATGATAAAATTCCTTTAAATCTCCAGTATTTCTGCCTTTGGCATGCTCTTTTCCCTTCCCAGTATAGCCTCGTTGAAAGCCGATTTCCGGTTTCTCATATTTGGCTTTAACATCGTCTGGAAGTTTGAAGAAATTTTTGATCGATCCGTAAAGTCTGTCTTGAAGATCCTGGGATAAGCCATGGTTCTTAATAGCTACAAAACCAATGTTTTGGTATGCTTCCCCAAGCTTTTGTACAAATGCAGCTTTTTGTGCAGGCGTACCCGCCGTAAAATCAGCTAAATCCAAACTTGGGATCTCATCAAATAGGATGTCCATATGCTTAATGTATTATAGTTCTATTTCTAATTTATCTTTAAAATTAAATATCTTTAATCTCAATTTACACGCTGTATGAATAAAATCCTGACTTTACTCTCATTCATTTATCTTTTTTCAGCTTGTAGTTCCGAGAAAGAGAGGGTTAATGAGGAAGTAGTTGAATTACCGAATAGTCAAGGCACAGAAGATGTAGCTACTCCTCAGGTAAAATTCTTTCAATATGAGGGGCAAGCTGCCTACCCTGATGCAATTCTTGAATTATATACACCTTTAGGAAATCAAATTTTTAAGCCAGGAAAAGTTCCGTTCGAGTTTAATGTCAAAAACTTTCCTTTCGATCTAAACGAAACTAAGGAATTTAAGCTTTTCAATATTTTAAATGGAGGCGATCCTGCCGGGTTTTATTCTCCGATTTTTCAAAGAGATCTTACAGAAGGAAGTTACCGGGTCGTCGCTTATTTGGTAGATGAGGAAGGACTTGCTCTGAAAAATTTCGGAAATTATGTTGATAGAGATTTTCAAGTTGGAGACTCTAGACCTTTTCCATATTCAGCGGAGCCTTATTTGGCTTTGAATTATCCAAGGTCAGATCAGGTTTATGAATCTGGTAGCGAAGTAGTTATTGATTTTTTGGTGATCGGTGGAGATATGAAACTTGATGGACTTAAAGTCGCTATTCAGCTAAATGATCTAAGCTATGAAATTGATCACATGGCTCCTGTCCGAGTAGAAAATCTTCCTGTTGGAAATTACCAGGTGAAAGTGAGATTGCTACGATCCGATGGAAAAGAACTTGACGGACCATTTTCAAGTGTGAGTAAAGACATCATTGTTCGCTAACATGGTTATCTTTGAGACTTCAATTTCAACTATGTTAAAATGCTTTTAGTTAATCAGATTCGTGAAAACTTCGCCGGCGTACTTGCCGGTCTACAAAAGAGAAATTTCCCAAATGCAGAGGCTGTCTTAAATCAGGCAGTGGCTCTTGATGAATTGAGAAAATCCACTCAGTCGGAGCGTGATCAGATTCAAAGTGAATCAAATGCTATTTCAAAAGAAATCGGAACGCTTATGCGTGAGGGAAGAGCCGAAGAAGCAGTCAAGATTAAAGAGAAAACGGCTGAGCTGAAAATTCAAGTGAAGGATCTTGAAGAGCAAAATTCGAAAGCAGAAGCAGATTTAATAGCCTTACTTTATACTATCCCTAATGTGCCACATATTTCTGTTCCTGCAGGGAAATCTGCTGATGACAATGAAGTAGTCTTGGAGAATGGCGCTATTCCTACGCTGTATGAAGGCAAGCTTCCTCACTGGGACTTGATCAAAAAATACGATATCATCGATTTTGATCTGGGCAATAAAATTTCTGGTGCTGGATTTCCAGTATATAAAGGAAAAGGGGCTAGGCTGCAGCGAGCTTTGATTAATTTCTTCTTGGATGAAGCACTCGAGCAAGGTTATTACGAAATCCAACCGCCAATTTTGGTAAATGAAGACTCAGGCTATGGAACTGGTCAACTTCCAGATAAGGAGGGGCAAATGTATTATGCAGGTGCTGATAACTTGTATTTGATTCCAACTGGTGAGGTTCCAATCACCAATATTTACCGTGATGTGATTCTTTCTGAAAGTGATCTGCCTATCAAAAACGTGGGACATTCTCCATGTTTCCGTAGAGAAGCAGGAAGCTGGGGTGCTCATGTGAGAGGATTGAATAGACTTCACCAATTTGACAAAGTGGAGATCGTGCAGATAACCCATCCTGATAAATCCTATGAGACATTAGAAAGCATGAGCACTTATGTGCAAGGACTATTGCAAAAGCTGGAATTACCTTACCGTGTTTTGAGACTTTGTGGAGGTGATATGGGCTTTACGTCTGCGCTGACTTATGATATGGAGGTATTCTCTGCGGCACAGGAAAGATGGTTGGAAGTTAGTTCTGTTTCTAACTTCGAAACCTATCAGTCGAATCGATTGAAATTGCGATTCCGTGGGGATGATAAAAAAACTCAATTAGCTCATTCTCTGAATGGGAGTGCATTGGCATTGCCAAGAATAGTAGCTTCCATCTTGGAAAACAATCAAACTCCAGAAGGTATCATGATGCCAAAGGTTCTTCAGCCTTATTTAGGATTTGATAGGATCTCCTAATGGATAGACCCTACTTATAGCGTGAAGATTACTTCTTCACGCTTTTTTTTGTCTACTCTCTTAAGCCTTGATTCTTTCCTTACCCTACATTTTCCTCAAAAAGACATTCCAAAGTTTTCTCCAAGTCCTCGGCAGTTCCAGAATGGGGCCGTGAAGTTTGGATAATGGAGCTTCTTACAGCAGTTAGCCATCTAAACCTAGAGGCTAAATCCATGGATGCAATATTACCCCCTGCTTCTGAACCAGTGCATATTTTTTCAAATGAGGCCAAATTAAGTGCAATCATTTCAACATCAGCATGAGGATCCAGCATCAATAATTTTTGAGTATTCAAATGTATCTTACAGGCAAGGAAATTTCTTTTCCAATGGCAGATCACTACACCAACATTGATGAATTCCTCCCTTTCCACCCGCGGCACTACACGGATGATCGCGTATTCATATAAGTGCTGTTCTTGCATCTTGAGCTTCTTTTATGAATTGATCAGAATAGGAAAGGCGAAGATTTAGAAAGTCTTGGTAAACTTTTCTCACTTCATCTGCATGCTCAGAATCGCCACCCGCTAGTAGCCATTCTTCTGGAATCGTATTTACAATTGCGCTGATTTTCTCTGAGGTCAAAACCTTTTTAAAAGTTGCATTTACAGTTTCTAGCTCTGAAGCCGCTGGAAGCAACACATGATTTTTTATTATAGGAAAAGGGCTTTCCGCATTTTTCTTCCAATTCACCCATGCATGCTGAAATAAGAAAGAAGCCCCATGATCGATTAACCAAAGCTCTCGATTCCAGATTAGCATGTTTGTATTTCTAAAAGTTCGATCCACATTCGTGATGAACATGTCCAGCCAGACTACTTGCGAAGCTAGCAGAGGATCTGTATTCATGGCCACGGGATCGTAGTTGATCGCTCCAGATAAGAAATGCAGGGCTAGGTTAAGGCCTTGGCTACCTTTGAGCAGGTCTTGAATTTCTTCGTCTCCCTCAGATCTACCAAATGCAGGATCAAGGTTGGCGAAGACTAATTCCGGGATTTTTAAACCTAAAGCTCTGGCAATTTCTCCACCCAAGAGTTCGGCGATAAGTGCTTTTTCCCGCTGACCAGCTCCTCGGAATTTCAAAACATACTTGAATCCGTCATCTGCATCAGCAAGAGCAGGCAGTGATCCTCCTTCTCGTAGGGGGAGAATATACCGGGTTACATTTACGTTGCGTAAACTTAATTTTTGATCCATTTGATACTTATAATGCAAGCCTTGATTGTCCAAAGTTAAAGAATCTGATTTAGATCAGTTCTTCTACATGCTTTTGGATGTTTGAAGATAATTTCCCCATAGGTAGGTCATTGGCATCGGTGCCAAAAGGCTCTTCGATTTCTTCGGCTATCAATTCTAAACTGGCTAATACGTAAAATATAAAAGTCACGATCGGAGCAGCATAATATCCTAGTGAAAATACATAGCCTAGAGGCAAAGTGACTACATAAGCCAAAATGAATTTCTTAATAAAAGAGCTGTAAGAGTAGGGAATTGGTGTGTTTTTGATTCGTTCACATGCACCGCATATATCTGTGAATGACATTAACTCCTGGTTCAAAACGATCAATTGATCGCCTGTAATTTTTTTGGCTTTATACAGATCATTCACCTTAGCAAACATCAATTTAGCTACTTGGTTGGGAACATGTTTTTCTGGATCGATCTCGGGTTTTATATCCTCATCTTCCTTGTCATCCAGCATGTAAAGTGTCACTTTGGATTGCAAATGTTCCTTTAGGGCGAAAGCATAAATGGGGATTGTTCTTCTGAAAAATTTTCTGGATTCTTCATCAGAATTATCAAGCATTCCGGCCAGCTTTAGGGCTAGATTTCGGCTATTGTTTACCAATTGCCCCCATAGTTTCCTACCTTCCCACCATCTGTCATATGCAGTATTCGTTCGGAAGACCAATAACATGGAAATCACAAAGCTCAGTAAACTGTGCATGATTGGGATATTTTTCACCCAACTGTTTTCGCTAATTTTTAAATAGTCAATTTCCAGCCAAGCCATTCCTATGGAATAAGCAAAAATCAGGAGCATAAAAGGGCCTAACTTGACTAAGGTGTCAGACTTTTGAATAAAAAATAAAACTTTAAACCATTCCTTTGGATTATATCCTTTCATGTTGTTAGCAAAAGTGTTTTGAATGAGTTAGAAGAAAAGTGACAATTTAGTGAGCCCTATTACAGCACGTGATAGTCTATTTGTTGGTAAGGAGATGCTGATGTATTTTTAAAACCTGTGGGATGAGCAACTTATTGTCTGTGTTCTTGATCACAAAATCAGCTAGTTCATTTTTCTGCTCATCTGGAAGTTGCTGGTTGATTATCTGATTTACCTGCTCTTCCTTACGAAATGGATCACGCATCAATATTCTGGCAATACGGACTTTCAAGGGAGAACTAACATTGATGACTTTATCTAGCGTTTTTTCACCTCCACTTTCAAAGATTAAAGCAGCTTCTTTTAAGACATAAGGGGCATGTTGCTGCTCTGTCCAAGCAAAAAAATCTTTTCCAACGGCCGGATGTACCAGCGCATTAATCATTTTAACCTTCTCCGGGTCTGAAAAGACTTCATTAGCTAAGAAGGTTCTATTTAAGCTACCGTCAGCGGAGAAGGATTCTGGCCCAAAGGCATTGGTAAGCTGCCTCTTCAATTCCTCATCATTTCCCATAAGCCACTTTGCTCGATCATCAGCTGAATAAATGGGAATTCCTAGTATAGAAAAAATCTTTGCAACAGTAGATTTTCCTGAGCCAATTCCACCAGTTATACCGACTAAGATGGGAGAGTTGTTACTCATACTTTAATTTTAAGATTTCTGGTTGAGCTACAACTTGTTCGAGGTAGTCAGGCATTGGTTTTACCTGTACGGTGATAGTACTGTCCTCTTTATTCCTTTTGTAATAATCTAAAATTGCTTCGAATTCTAAGTCTTTTAATTCGGATGATTTACGTTCATCCACCAAATATGAAATCATGATTACGACTTCTTCATTTTGTAAAGAAACCGACTTTGGGAAGTTTAATTTTTTAATTTTTAGCCGCTTATTTCCTTCAAGGAATTCAACAACGTCAAATTTAACCTGGATATTTTCGACTTCAAGCGTCACATGATTTCCAAGATTTTCAGGGATAGTAAGCGCTATTTCTTTATCAATTGACTTGTTAATACGGTTTTCCTCCAGATTAACTGGAAAACTTTTTAAACTGTCTAAAAGTGAGCTAGGCCCTTTGAGTGTAATGGTGCTTGGATTAAAAGTAACTGGTCCGATTGCTCTATAGTTTTTACTCATAGAAAAACCTGCCGAATCCAAGACAGGATTGAGTTTGACTGTTTTGATTTTATCAATTTTAAATGTCAATGAATCCTGAAGGACAGAATTAAGCTGAGTTGGAGAAAGGAACTCCCCTAGAGACCTTTTAAGGTCGGCGGTAAGTATGTAATTCTTTGAGGCTGGATTTGATAGCTCTACAGGATAAGAGTCGCTGTTAAAGTTGAAATATTTCCTTAGTAGGTCCCAGCCGTTTCCGGATATTTCTATTTCCAAAGTTTTAGGGAGACTGGCGACAGCTACATACTGATCTTTGTCGTAAACTAATTCAATGGGAAAATCGACAATAGTATTATAATCGTCCTTATTGAGGGCGTTTAAAATCCAAAAAGTGGTAGCTGCTGCGATGCAGAGGACTACCACTTTCAGATTAGAGAGTTTTTTTGGAGAAATCCTTTTTGAGGATTTTTTAGTTTCCGGCAAAATTCAATTTATTTTTTTGTTTCAGTCTTCTTTGAGAAATCTAGAGAAATAGCAGATTTTTCAACTTTGACCTTCATGCCTCTGTCAAGTTCAAGGATAACTGTGTCGCCTTCAACTGAGCTTACTTTTCCGTGAAGTCCGCCGATTGTTACTACTTCGTCGCCCTTTTTGATTTCTTCAATGAATTTTTTGCTTTCCTTTTGTTTTTTTTGCTGTGGTCTGATCATGAAGAAATACATAATCAGGATAATAGAACCGAAAAGGAAAACTTGTCCTAAAATTCCGCTACCACCTGCGGCAGCCTGGGCTAGTACTGTAGAAATCATAATTATCGTTTAACTGGGCCTACTGGAGTAGCTGCGCCTGCAATTTTTGGTGTAACTGTACCTTTCAATCTTAATCTGGTTACAGCCGGGTTAGTGTTTGCTTGAATACTTACTGTAGGAGCTTGTGCGCCTGATTTAGAAGTTGAGTTGAAAACTACCTTCACAAATCCTTCATCTCCTGGCTTAACAGGTGCCTTAGACCAATCTGGGCTAGTACATCCGCATGAAGCAGTGATGTTAGAAATAACCAATGGAGCTTGTCCATTATTTGTGAATTTAAAGATATGTTCTACGACTTGACCTTCATTAATAGCGCCAAAATCATACTCCTCTTCTGGAAATGCAAAAGCACCTAGAGTAGATGGATCAGCAACAGTCGCTGCTTGCGCATTCACTGGAGTAACTGTAGGGCTACTTGTTTCTAATTGAGCGATTTTTTGTTCAAGTGCAGCAATCTTTGCGTCTTGATCGCTTTTTGGGTTACATGAAGTTCCCAAAGCAAGCATGACGGAAAATACCGCCATATTCATTACGTTGATTTTCATCTGTTTATGTTTTTTTTAGTGGTCAAATGGAATCGTGCATTTCAGTTTTATTTCTTCAATCGAAATGACCCTGTACGCTCGATTTCATTCCGATTAGTTGTTTCCTTGATTGATTTGATCTATTAATTTATTCACATCGCTAAGAAGGTTCTCAGCTTTGTTTTTCGCTTCAGATATTACTCTTTTTCCTTCGGTTTTAGCTTCGTTAAGGTGCATTTCCTTACCGTCTACCAAATCGTCGATTAATTCTTCTAACTCCTTTTTATATTTTGAGAGTTTAAAAGAAAGTCGATCACGGGTATTTGTACCAGCATCCGGTGCAAAAAGTACTCCAACTGCTGCGCCTACGCCTGCGCCTATTAGGAATGCGATGAGTGAATTACTGCTCTTGCTCATAGTTAAGTTATTTATTGTCTAAAAGTCCTCTACCGCTCTTACGGATTTCTCCGCTTTCGGTTAGCTCTTTTGCCATCACATCTAGCAAACCATTAACAAATTGCTTGCTTTTAGGTGTACTATACGTTTTTGAAATATCGATATACTCGTTTATACTTACTTTGACGGGAATACTAGGGAAGTTTTTCATTTCCGCTATTGCCATCGAAATAATTACTTTATCAGTGAAAGCAAGTCTATCAATGTCCCAGTTTTTTGTTTTTTGAGCAATGAGGGCCTTACTGTTTACATCATTTTCAATGGTGAAGTTAAAGATATTTTGAAAAAACTCCTTATCCTCGTCCCAGTTCATCGCGATCTCAGGCATTTGGCTTTCATTTTCCTCATTGAGATTAGCCGCATTTTTCAAGACCTTGGAAGCTAAGCTTCTAACAACTGATTTGTCTTCTGTCCAGTTTAGATCTTTTTCAGAGAAGAAATTTAAGATCACTTCATTTTTGAATAGTACTTTCTTCAAAAGATCGTCAACTAACTCAAAATCTTGAGTAACTGTTGGGTTTTCCAATTGCAAGTAAGTCTGATAAAATTCAGACGGCTTTATATAGTCTCTAAACCATTCTCTGATTTCAAGTTCTATATCATCCAGGTTAACATTGTTTCTTGCCACCGCAGCCTTGTAAGAATCTGATTCTCGAAGAGAGGCAAGAACGGTATTGTTCGGAAAATTCAGTTCGTTTCCAAATCCAACTGGATTGTTTGAAGCAAATTTTTTCTTCTTTTCAATTTCTTTTTCTACGTGCTTAGCAAATGCCTGTAAAAGCTCAATTGCTAATAAATAAAGCTGTGGAATTCGTTCTGCAGAAACCACCATATTTTTCAACAAAAACTGGTGATCCTTTTCGTTTGCTTCATGATACTTTTTCAAAGCATCTAAAACAACCTGTTTGACTTTTCTATTTGCCTCGCTGGATTTTAGTAGATCTTTTGAAGTGAGATTCTCTTCAAACAGCTTAATTGCTTCCTCAGCTTCTTTGTTAAGTGCAGTTTTATCCTGGACTTCCATACTGTTCAGATCCGGCATGAACGAGGCTCGGATAAAATCTTTTGACAGGTTTAGGTTAGAACCTTTGCACTGCTCGTATGCATATAGGTTTTGGAAAGCCTTTACTCTGAGTATTCTTCTGTTTAGCATGTCTTCGAAATGAGTTGCAAATATAGGTAATTTGAGGTGCCTATCATCTAGGTATATGAGACAAAAAAACCACCGGAAGCCATTTCCGGTGGTTTTGATGTTGGAGTTTGTAATCTTAGAAAGAAAGCTTTACTCTACCGATAGCTTCAATTCTGGCTTTAGCTGTCTCGATAGCTGCTTGTTGAGCTGGAATGTTTTCCTTTTCTGATTTATTCAAAATGCCTAAACAGGTATCGAATATTTTTTCAGTTTGCTTATAAACTGTATCTCTATTGTATCCGCCGAAATACTCAGCGCCAACGTTGATGACACCGCCAGCGTTGATTAGAAAATCAGGTGCGTACACAATTCCTTTTTCCATTAGAATTTTGCCGTGCTTGGCTTCATCTTTCAGCTGATTATTCGCCCCTCCTGCTATTACAGCACATTTCAAGCGGTCAATGGTTTCATCGTTGACGGTGGCTCCTAACGCACATGGAGAATAAATATCCATTTCCAAATCATAGATTACATTTGGGTCAACTACTTGAGCACCTGTTTTTTTGGCGACAGCTTGGAGCTTGTCTTCGAAAATATCCGTTACTAACACGTTGGCTCCTTCTTTCACCAAATAGTCAATCAAATATTTGCCTACCTGCCCTACACCCTGAACGCCAATTCTTTTTCCAGCCAAGGATTCTGATCCAAAAGCTTTCTTAGCTGCTGCTTTCATACCCATGTAGACACCATAGGCCGTAACCGGAGAAGGATCTCCACCGCCTCCTTTGATCTCAGGAAGACCCGTGACATGACGAGTTTCCAGGCCGATGAACTCCATGTCTGAGGTGTTCATGTTTACGTCTTCTGCGGTAACGTACCTGCCACCTAAGCTCTGAACGAATCTTCCAAAGCGTCTTAGGTAAGCTTCATTTTTCAATTTTGGATCTCCCAAAATCACAGCTTTACCGCCGCCAAGATTCAACCCGGCAAGGGCATTTTTGAAAGTCATTCCTCTTGATAGACGAAGAACATCTGTAATTGCTTCTTCTTCAGAAGCATAAGGCCACATACGGGTTCCGCCTAGTGCAGGGCCCAAAGTGGTGTTGTGAATTCCTATCAATGCCTTTAGGCCGGTAGCTTCATCATGGCAGACCACAAGTTGTTCGTGATCCATCGTAGTGATTTGGCCAAAGATTGAACCTTCACGTACTGTTTCGGTAGCTTTAATCTCTAACATGTGAACTTAGCTTTTTAGAATGTGTTATATTTGGGTACTCCTTGCGAAATTGACCGATACAAAATTAAATACTTTTATTGGCCTTCAAAGGATTAATATACCCAGTCTTCCTAATCTATTTCTTTCATTTTAAAATTTTTATTTGGTGAAACCACTTTGGCGACTCAATAAGTATTTGTATAAATACAAGGGCTTGATCCTTTTGGGGATAGTTTTTACGGTGATTTCTAACATTTTCGTAATTATACCTGCTCAGTTAGTAAGACTTGCAATAGATTATGTTGTTGAAAGTTTTTCGATTTATCAGCCTTTAGAGCAGGGTGGTTTGGGTAATCAGGCCCAAGATATTTTTCTAAAATTCGTTTTTGTGTTTGGAGTACTGATCTTAGTAATGGCTTTACTGAGAGGTATCTTCCTGTTTTTCATCCGACAGACGCTTATCATCATGTCCCGAAAGGTGGAATATGATATGAAAAATGAAATCTATGATCACTACCAAAAACTCCCACTTAGTTTTTACAGAAAAAATAGCACGGGAGATTTGATGGCAAGAATCACAGAGGATGTGAGCCGCGTGCGTATGTACCTAGGACCAGCGATTATGTATGGTTTAAACCTGCTCATTCTTTTTCCCTTGGTGATATCCTATATGATCACTGTTAATCCTTTGTTGACACTTTATGCACTCTTGCCTCTTCCTGTACTTTCGCTGAGTATTTATTATGTGAATAACATGATCAATGAGCGTTCTGAGAAGATTCAGCGCAGTTTGAGTGGGTTAAGCACGTTTGTGCAAGAAGCATTTTCAGGGATTCGGGTGCTCAAAGCTTTTGTCAGAGAGAGTGATAGTGCTAATGACTTTGCGACTGCAAGCGAAGATTATAAGGTGAAGTCTATTCGGCTGACCCGGGTAAATGCGCTTTTCTTCCCGATCATCATGGCCCTTGTTGGTGTTTCAACAATTATCACTGTATATGTAGGTGGATTACAGGTGATCAGTGGAGAGATAGGGTATGGGGTCATTGCGGAATTTATTTTGTACGTGAATATGCTCACTTGGCCAGTGACTTCATTGGGCTGGGTGACTAGTATAGTCCAGCGAGCGGCTGCATCCCAAACTCGAATCAACGAGTTTCTTGATGAAAAGAATGATATTCTTAACACCAATGATATAGAGGCCAATATTACCGGAACGGTAGAAATGGACAATGTTTCTTTCATCTATCCTGATTCAGGTATCACTGCGCTGAAAAATGTAAGCTTTAAAATCCAAGAAGGTCAAACACTTGGGATTATCGGTACAACTGGATCAGGTAAATCTACGATCGCGAATCTGTTAATGCGGATGTACGATCCTAACTCAGGTGTGATCAAAGTGGATGGTAAGCCAATTGATTCGCTTTCTGTTTCAGATCTAAGAAGGCAAATAGGGTATGTGCCTCAGGACGTATTCTTGTTTTCGGATAGTATTGGGAATAACATTGCCTTTGGACTGAATGAGTCGGATCCGAAAATCATTGAACAAGCTGCTAAAGATGCTGATGTCTATCAGAACATTGTGGAATTTCCAAAGGGTTTTGAAACTATGCTTGGTGAGCGAGGAATTACCCTTTCAGGAGGGCAGAAGCAGCGAGTTTCTATTGCTCGAGCTATTGCGAAGGAACCTAAAATCCTCATTTTGGATGACTGCCTCTCTGCAGTGGATACCAAAACTGAGAATGTGATTTTGACAGCTCTAAAAAATATTATGCAAAATCGCACATCCATTATTATTTCCCACCGCGTATCATCAGCCAAACTAGCGGATCAAATTATAGTTTTGGACGATGGCAAAGTTATCGAAACGGGAAATCATAAGACACTGATGGAGCAGAAGGGAGTCTATGCTGAGCTATACGAAAAGCAGACTCAGTCAGGAGAATCTGTTGATAATTAGGGATTTCTATCTATATTATTACTCAGTAAAGGGACGTCTTGAAAAAAGTAATTACCTTCAAGGGTATCAGTTTACCTTAAAATTTTTAGTTATGACAGATAAGAAATCAACCACCCAAGAAATAGAAAAAGTACTTAAGGAGATTGGGGATAAAATTGAAGAACTAGTAAAAAAAGGAGCTGATGCTGGTTCTGATGCAAAGGAAGAAATAGATAAGAAAATTCAGGATTTAAAGGAGAATAAAACAACTCTTGAAGCTGAATTTAAGAAAGGTAAGGAGATTTTAGAACGGGAATTTAAAGAGCGTACTGTCGATTTTAAGCCTAAATTGGAAGAATCTAAGGGGTTTCTGAAAGAAGGCTTGAAGCAAATAGGTTTAGCATTTAAGACTCTCTTAGCCAAGAAGTAAAGTTAAATTCCCAATTCTATCTAATTAAAAAAGGCCCGAGATTAATCTCGGGCCTTTTTCGTCACTTCGCAGCGAGGGCATTACATCGGTCATAGGCTGGGTCAAGATCTATGAATATATCTTCCTTGGCGGTGATAAACCATTTGCTGAGCAAATCATCTTCTTTTTTGCGAAGTGCTGCTGCTTTTAGCTTTTCGTAGTCATCATTCATATTAGCTCTATGTGCAGGATATTTTGCTTTGTAATAGATAATACGAACCTTTTTGCCTTCTCTCGGATCATCAAACTGCATCGGTGGCGTAATGTCACCTACCTCCATGGAATCTATCATAAAATACAGACTAGGATCTTCGAGAGTTCTTAAAGAGAGGCGATTGGAACTATTGGATGGATCGGTGAAAAAGCCGCCATTATCTGATGTGCTTCTGTCATCAGAATAGTCTTTAGCAGCTTTTGCAAATTCCATTCTACCTGCTTCAATCTCCGTTTTAAGGCTATCTAGAAATCTCTCAGATTTTTCAATATCTGCCGTTGTGGCTTTCGGTGACATCAGAATGTGCCTTGTATTATAGGTATTGTCTTTCTTCTCCAATAACTGAATAATATGGAATCCATAGGCAGTTTCTACTGGGTCAGAAATTTCACCTTGCCTCAGTAATAATGCAGCTCCTTCGTATTCAGGGACCATTTGGCCTCTTGAGGAAAACCCTAAATTACCACCGTTGGCAGCTGAACCAGGATCTTCTGAGTAACGTCTCGCCAAATCAGCAAAATCCGCTCTACCCTCGGCAATATCTTTCTTGAACTGAACCATTCGGTCATAAAGGTCCTGCTTTGTTTGGGGATTTACTTCGGGTTTGACTACGATTTGTCCTACTGTAGCTTCTGAAGTAAATAGAGGTAATGAGTCTGTAGGTATGCTATTGAAAAACTGTCTAACGTCATTTGGAGAAACAGTCACACCTTCTGTGATCTGACTTCTCATCCGTTGTACAATTAATTGCTCTCTAATCACATCTTCAATTTCAGTTTTGAGTTGATCTGAAGTTTTTCCGTAAGCTTCTACCAGTGTATTTTCATCTCCGCCAAACTGCTGAAGCACCATGTTGAATCGCTGTTCGGTTTGAAGCATTACCTCAGCATCGGTAACGATTACAGAATCCACTTCTGCTTTGGCTACCATCAGTTTATTGATCATCAAAGACTCAAATACTTGACATCTGCTGGGGGCTTCTTGTCCGGGTTGATTTTGGGAAATAGCTTCCAAATACGCTTTTTGAACGTCTGATTCCAATAAAATATAATTGTCCACTTTAGCCACGATTTTATCAAGTACCTGACCTGTGGTAGGTGTTGTTTCTTGAGCAAATGATGCGGTAATCAGCAAGCTAGCTATTAAAGTGAAAGTTAGTCGGTTTAGCAATTTCATGGGATTTTTTCCGTCCTTACGTTCTAATATGACGGTTTTCTTTTGTAAAATATTATTGATTTAAAGCTATGAAAGTTTCTTCTTTCGCTTTGGGATTTATCTTGATCGGGTATTTTTTTCGTAATGATTCAACTAGACTTCTGTCTAAGTATTCTTGGTAATCTCGAATTACCACCCCTCGGGTTTCCTCGAATTTTTTCGGCCCTGCACTGGTTTTTTCTCCTAAAATAACAATGTGCAAATGTCCGTTGGTTTCTATTTCTTGATAGGTTAAATCAATATTTGCTTTGGATAAGACAGGATGTTCAGCGTATTCGATGGTGCCGGTTTCAGTTTGATATGCTAAAGAATTAGTGCCTTCATAACTTGCATCAAAAGTCGAGATTAGCTCCTCTGAAAGTGGTTTTCCCTGAAGTAATTGTCTAGCAGCATCCAACTGAGTCATATCAAGTACTTTCACGATGTAGGCGTTTACTCTTTCTTTCCACTGGTAATTTTGGATATTATTTCGATAATAGGCCTTTTGGGCAACAGAATCCATCAGGCCTTTCTGCCAGACTTCCTCATTCATCAGTGAGAATAACAAAATGCCATTTCTATATTCCTTCAAGAGCATGCGATATTCCTTATTGTTAGCTTCTAAGTCAGCTTCTTCAGCTTCATTTAGAATGGTTGCTGCAAATCTTTCGTACCAAGCATCGAAAACCCCATCGTTAGTGGGAATCTTGATTTCCTGCTCATTCATATAGTCCACAAGATCTTGTGTGATGTAACTTTTTCCCTGAAGAGAGAAAATTTGATTTTTAGCTAAATCCTTGTCTGCCACTACCTGAGCAAAATCATTCTTGGAAGTCGAGCTTAATTCAGTTCTTAATTTTGCGACATTTTCTTCGTTTTCATCAAAGTTGTAGCGGGATTTCTGAATCGCCATCACCTGTGACTGTATCATCGTAGAACGAGAATCTCTTAGTATTTTAGACCGAATACTTTCTTCCATTGATTCAAAAGTATCAAGCGGCTTTTTACCCTCCAATCTCAGAATATGGTACCCATATTTGGTACGAATAGGAGGAGATACTTCGCCTATTTCTGTCAGCGAAAATGCAGCCATTTCAAATTCCGGAATCATAGACCCAACGCTAAACCAGGGTAGAATACCTCCTTTTTGACTACTTGAAGGATCCTCAGAATAGTTTTTTACGATATCTTCCCAGATTGTATTTTCCTTTTGTATTTCGGTATAAATGTCAGCTACTTTTCTTTTAGCAAGGTCTTCGCCATTCGTATCATTATCATCGATCCTGACTAGGATGTGCGAAACTCTTACCTGTCCCGGATTCGGCTGACGGTCTTTCACATTTATTATATGGTAACCAAAATTGGTTAACACTGGGTCAGAAACTTGACCTGGCTGAAGAGAAAATGCTGCGTCTTCAAATGCCTGAACCATCTGAAGGGCGGTGAAATATCCTAGGTCTCCTTTGTTTACCTGAGCCGAAGGATCATCAGAATATTTCACTGCTAATTCGTTGATGCTGCCACCATTTTTTATTTCGTCTTCAATTTTCAAAGCCATCCGTAAGACAATTAAACTATCTTCTTTGGTTGCGTTTTGAGGGAATTGAAGTAGGATGTGACTCGCACGAATTATCTCCTGCATTCTTGAATAGGCTTTCCTTAATTCACCTTCTTCCAATGAGTTTCGAATGAGAAAGGGAGCTTTTAGGTTTTCTCTGAACGATTCAAATTCTCTATTGAATTCCTCTGTCTGATCGAGTCCCTGTGCTTCGGCCTCTCTTACTTTTAACTTGTAATTGATAAAAAGGTCAAGGTTCTCTTCGTATTCTTCTCTTGACATTCCTGGAGTACCGGGTTCAGACTTATTTCCTTTAGTTAATAAGTAAATCAACTCGTCTTTATCTACAGCTTTACCTCCTAAAGTCAATAAAGGGTCACCCTGATTTGGGGCCTGTATAAATGCCATCGCAGATACTGTGGGTCCAAATACTATAAGGAATGTGATTATATATGCCGAAATGGTTCGGTTTGTCATGTGGTGAATGCAAGATTTGGATTGCAATTTTACAAATTTATTAGGATTTAAAGTCAAAAGTCCCGAATACTAAGGTTTTAACAAGAATTAGGACTGAAACCATTTGATCAGCCGACAGGTATTGGTGCCTCTGGTAGAATCAAACTCAATTTCATCCATGATCTTCTTGACCAAAATTATGCCTAAACCTCCTTTTCGCTTATCACCTTTGACTTTATTTAGGTCGGGTACTTCATAATCGAGCATATTGAATGCTTTACCTTCATCGGTAATTTCAAAAATTAATTTCCCTGGATTTTGTTTGATGTCTAGTTGAATATAATCAAGTGCATTACACTTATGCGAATGAATTATCAGATTAGCACATACCTCTTCCACTGCCAAAATAAGCTGGAGCTGGTCGACATCAGACAGGCGTAACTCTCCCAAGGTCTTTTTTAAAAAGACTCGCAGTTCTGAGAGTGCTGCTGTTTGACAAGATATTTTCATCTGATGTTTCATATCAGCTTTCTAACGCAGTTTTTTTATTTGGGTAAATGTGCATCAACTGATCTAGTCCCAAAATTTTAAATACTTCATATACCCTTTCGGATAAAGAATAGATTTTCAGATCAATCTCTTTTTCCTGAAAATCTTCCAAATAGGACATAAATACGCCCAAGCCTGCAGAAGAAATATACTCTAGGCCCGCACCATCAACTAATATAGAACTACTTCCGTCTGCAACGACCTTAGTGATTGCTTCATCTAGTATTACTGAGTTGCTGGCATCTACCTCGCCAGTGAGTCGCAAAATAGTGTGACCGTTCTCTTCCTGAGTTTCTATTGTTAGCATCGTTTAGCTTGCTTTATTTTGTTTGGTAAATTTCACCACCATCATGGAATAATCATCGTCAATCAGTCTGTCTCCTCCTACAAAATCATGTAGTGAATCAATGATTTTCGTCTGGATTTCTTGTGGATTAAGCTCGTTGTAAACTTCCAATAAGGTTCTTACACGCTCGTAGCCAAATTGATTGGAATTGTTGTTTTTTGCCTCTACTATTCCGTCTGTGAATAAAACCAATACATCTCCAGGTTGATAAGTGAATGTCCTTTCCACTACGTGATTTTCATATTGCTTGTTTCTTAAAATTCCCAAACCTAGTCCATCAATCTCCAAATACTCTGATTTGTTTAATTTTTTCTTATGAATTAGCGTAGGTACATGACCTGCACGGGAGTGACAGATAGTTTGTTTTGCAGTATTGATAATAAATATGGAGGCGGTGATAAAGTGATTACGTTCCAGACATTTACTTAGTGCTGCATTGGCCTTGATCATAAATTCCGATGGACTGAGATTCAACTGTATGAGACTTTGAAAAATTCCTTTCATCTGTGACATGTGAAAAGCCGCAGAGGTTCCTTTTCCAGAAACGTCTCCAATGATCAATACAAACCGATTTTCATCTAATTTGTATGTGTCGTAATAGTCCCCGCCTACTTCATCGGCTGCATTTGAAAAAGCGCAGATGTCAAAATACTCGTTATGATCTAGTTGGGTAGGAAGTAAAGATTTTTGAACGCGCTGAGCAATTTTCAATTCTTCTTGGTAGCGTTCATTGAGGATGGCCTGATTGAGCAAACGATGATTTTCTACGGCAATACATGCTTGTCTTCCAAATGTGCTGATGATGTTCAACATTTCCTTATTGAAGCCGTCTCGAACTTCCTTGCACAACACTATTTTACCAATGACCGATTTGTTGATCACCAGAGGGACCAAAAGAATTGATTCATATTTTGAGTGAGCAATTCTAAGGTTAATAGGACTTAAATTATCCGGCCGTTTTTCAGATTCCCAATCTCGAATAGTCTTTTGAGGTTCGATCAGTGCTGATATTTCTTCTCTTGTCTTTCGATCTATGAATCTCTCCTGAAAAAAGCCTTCTGGGAATTCCTCACTTTTCATCGCTAACCACGCCGCATCTGCATAGGCGGCACTCATACAGGAGTCCATTAAAATATCCAGCACTTGCTCCTCATTTTCTTCTGGCTGTATGGATTGGCTTAGTCGCTGGAAATTTATAGCCTCAGTTAGTTTTTGCTCGAAAACGGAGGAAGTCGGAAGGTTAAATAACGTTACTAAAAAGCTGAGAACAGCATAAACCAGTATGAACCAAAACAGAGAAATTACGAATAGATTACCCATCAAGTTTGCTAGGTAATCGTATTCCATATCCACTGAAACAGTGTACCACAGCATATAGCTAATAGCTAAAATAATTATGGCAAGGAACAGTAGAGATTTCCATTTCTCCTTAAAAGTCAGATATGGAATCCATTTTAAATTAGTAGAAAGGATGACTGCCAAGATTCCAAGTAGAACCATGCCAAAATAAAAGCTGTACTCATAAGCTTCTCTATCAAAAAACACTAAAAACATTGCTACAAGCAAAGCGATTTCATACGCCTGCCATTGTTTTACAACTCGCTTAGTTTTTTGGTAAAGAATAAGGTGCTGCCATAATAGAGAAGTGGATATCAAAAAAACAGTCATGAGCCCAAACCGGACATGATAAAAGAAAGTTTTGAGAAATGGATCTCCAGCAAGCTTACTTTCACCAAGGGAGGTGTAAAAAAAACCAATGATTAAATAAACAGTAACTGCGAATATTCCGGTCGATGCACCGCGCCAGATGAGATTCAGAAAGTCGCTTTGGGTACTTTTATTGATCGAGTATTTATAAAAGCTGTAGACCGTGATGAAATATAGGATTTGTAGAATCCAAGTGAATTCGATGGCAATTCCAGAGTCCATCTCATTGAGTACCCCAACCAGCCTCACCAGATTCACAAATAGCAAACCCAGCCATACAAGGATGGCGAGCAGCAAGCTTAGCTTTCCGATATGGATTTGCGGTAGTTTGATCATGAATGCGCTGCCACAATAATACTCATTCGGATTGGAAAATAATGAACGTAGATAAGTTACTAAGAAGAGTCAGGTGTTAAAAAGTGTAAATTGAGGAGGCTTGGAACCTGAATCAGACAAGATTACATACAGACTAAGTCTTCGATCACACCAGTACCGTATTTCTCTTCGATAAGACTGAGTACTTTACTCTTATTCATCAGTAATTCTTTCTTGATTGGCCCTGAACTTAGTTTCACAAAGAGTTTTTTGTCTCTTATAAAAACCGATGTAGTCCGATCCGCGATGGTTTTTCCTACGATTTCAGGCCAATCATGGACCAAGGACTTTTCTTTGAATTTACCTTCTAACCGGTATGCTTTGAGTAGATCGTTGAAAGCTGACTCGAGTGGTGCAACTTCTTTTTTTCTGCTATAATATCCGTCTCTCCCCATAATTGTCATTTCTTAAACGAAAAGTGCTTCTGCTATACTGTCCGCAAGTAGTTTTCCGCTTTTGCTCAAAGATAGGTTTTTATCCTTCCAAATAAGCCAGCCTTCAGAATCCATCTTAGATAAAATAACTTTTTTAGACGTCAAGAGATCTATGCCGAAAACGTTGTTTATTTCTTCGAGATCTATTCCCCACAAGGTCCTTAGTCCTGTGAGGATGGATTCGTTTAATCTATCATCAGCAGAAAGATTATCTACTACGAATGGGATAGCTCCGCTTTCCATACTTTTCAGGTAAAGGGAATTATTTGAGGGATTTGCCCCTCTGTTTTGACCATCAAAAGAATGCGCGCTGGGGCCAACGCCTAAATAGGGAACGCCTTTCCAGTAATTGGTATTATGCAGGGCAAATTGGTCAGGCATACCAAAGTTAGATACCTCATATTGGATATATCCGGCTTTTTCAGTTTGTTCTTGTAAGATTTCGAATTGGTCGGCGACAAAATCCTCCTCAGCTGGCTTGAAGGTGCCTTTGTTTACCCAGTTGCCAAGTGCAGTTTTTGACTCCACTGTGAGTGCATAGCTAGAAATATGTCCGGGGTTTTGCTTAATTGCTTCTGATAAATCTCGCTTCCAAAGCTCATGGTCAGGTTGTGGAAAGCCATATATCAAGTCTAGGCTGAATTTCTCAAAACCAATTTTTCTAGCTTTTGCAATAGCGGATTTAGACTCCTTTGCAGTATGTGCACGATTATAGAATTTCAATACCTGCTCATCAAAACTCTGGATTCCCAGACTTAGTCGATCAATGCCGAGACTCTTCCAAGCGCGAAGATTGTTTTCGTTCAAATCATCAGGATTTGCCTCTAGGGTGACCTCTTTCCAATCAGAATTGAAAGTAAGAGCAATTTGATTTAGAATCTTATCAATTGAAGTTGGGGATAACAGTGAAGGAGTTCCTCCTCCAAAATAGACTGTTTCCAGAGTCTTGTCCGGAAGGTAATTAGCTCTTATTTCAATTTCTTGGCAGATCATATTAGCCATCTGCTCCATTCGGTCAAGATTTGTGCTGAAGTGGAAATCGCAATAATGGCATGCCTGCCTGCAAAAAGGAATGTGGATGTATATGCCGGCCAATGTGAATTCTATTATTTTGCGAATATAATCATTCCCAAAGATCCCTTTGAAAACCTTCCTTTTGGCGTCACTTCTTTTTTTTATTGCCGGAGGACAGCTATGCAAAGCTCAAGGTGCTTATTGGCTAAAATGGACAACTGATCCGCCCCTACAATCTGCTGATTGGACTACATTTATTAACAAGATAGAAGCGGAAAGGTATCTCGATTCCCTTGAGCACTCCCTTCAACATCTTGGATATCTTTCTCTTTTCTCGCAAGAAGAGGATGTTTCAAGCGATTCTTTGAGCGTAACTATAATCCTTGGAGAAAACTACACTTGGCAGGAGATTTCTTTGGGAAATGTTCCTGAAGAATTTTCTAATAATATTGATCCAATTACAGCGGAATACAATTCTGCCTCAAGGTGGATGCATGAGGTAGTTTCGATGGCAGAGAACAAGGGGTTTCCTTTTGCGCAAGTCAAACTTGACAGTATTCAGCGGCATGGAAACTTGCTTTCAGCTGTTTTCAACTATGACTCAGGTCCTTTGATTCTATGGGATAGTGTGAAAGTAGCCGGCGATACCAAGACCCAGGAAAGGTATTTGCAAAATGTCACGGGAATCCAGCCTGGGACGCCTTTTTCTCAAAAACAACTCAATGAAGCAAATCAAGTGCTCTCCCGATCACCCTATTTTGTGCAGACGCAATTTCCGCAGGTCGATTTTCAAGTACAAAAAGCACAACCAACTTTTACTTTGAGGGACAGAAATACGAATGTTCTGGATGGAATAATAGGGTTGCTTCCCAATCAGAATGAACCAGGTAAGATGCTGATCACTGGACAATTGGATTTGGAATTATACCATCTTGGGGGGAAAGGAAGAGATCTGGCTCTTCATTGGAAGCGACTGAATATTGCGACCCAATCGCTGGAAATATCCGCAAAAGAGTCTTTTGTTTTTAATTCTCCTTTGGACGTAAGCTTAGGTTTCAGCTTGCTAAAGCAAGATTCTACCTTTTTGAATAGGTATTTAAGTTTAGATTTTGGGTACCATATGAGTCAAACTAGTTATCTAAGGTTTTTTACTAAGAGGCAATCCAGCGATTTGCTAGACACAGAAGCCTTTGATGAGGTGACCGAATTACCTGAGGTAGCAGACTATCGCTGGAACCAATATGGGATTGGCTGGGCTTTGGATAGGAGAGATTCACCATTTTTTACAAGAAGAGGCTTTCTGATTACCAGTGAATTTGCCTTGGGCAATAAGAGGATTTTAGAAAACACAGGGTTTCCACCTGAGGTATATGATAATCTTGATTTGAATAGTCCACAGTACCTGGGTAAGCTGGAGGTGGAAAAGCATATTTACCTAAGGCCAACATGGGGGATGTGGTTGAAAGGCAGTGGGGCTTTTACACAAAATGAAAACCTTCTGCTTAATGACCTTTTCCGTTTGGGAGGTTTGAAAAGTATACGTGGATTTAATGAGAACTACTTTTTTGCTAAATCATACGGGTACATAAATATGGAGCAGAGACTTTTTTTTGGGGAAAACTCATTTCTCATGGTTTTTGCTGACTTTGGGATTGTGGAAAACCCGTACTTTGCAACTTCCATTGATAAACCGATTTCATTTGGTGCTGGGATCAATCTTGATACAGGATCAGGTATCTTTCGATTTATCTATGGAGTTGGAAAATCGAATCTTCAACCCTTACAATTCTCCTATTCTAGGATACATTTTGGCTACCTAGCCAGATTTTGAGTATGAAAAAATTGATCAGCAAGTCAATAGTATTAATTACCCTTCTTTTGGCTCTTAGCCAAGTTGCGTTTTCTCAGATTTTGGAAGATTACAATCCAAAATGGCAAGAAGGTGAGCGAGAGACTTGGTTTAGTTCAAATGACAGATTGATTTTGGAATTGGATCTGGAAACATTTCCATTGGCCTACTTTTCATTTGAGATTCCAGACCATTCTGTAGTTTTTGTTGGGGAAAAATTATGGTTTTTTACAGATAAGGACACTGCTTTTAACGAGCAAGTGAATGAATTACAAAGGGAATTTTCGAAGTCAAAAGTAAGTTTGACAGTTTTTAAAAACGGGATTTCTTCAGACCAGGCAAGTGTAATGAAGGTTTTGAAGTCTGAGCTGTTAGGGACCATTTCTACTGGCGAAGG
Organism: Algoriphagus winogradskyi; assembly: GCF_900182815.1. Taxonomy (GTDB): domain Bacteria; phylum Bacteroidota; class Bacteroidia; order Cytophagales; family Cyclobacteriaceae; genus Algoriphagus; species Algoriphagus winogradskyi. Next base: position 305,181 of record NZ_FXUA01000005.1, read on the forward strand.
TTTTTTGTTTAATAAAAGAGAATTTAATCGGCAAGTTATCCGTGATTTCTTCATAGTAGGGATGATATCCTGCTTATTATTAATTACTCTATATAAACTGGCATATCCTTTCATTTTTGCCATGATGATCAAGCCTATTTCCTTACTTAATGCAGAAGATTTCTCCGAAAGTGGGAGTTTACAGAAATTTTTTTCCGGAGATATTTTATTGTATGTGTTTATCGTAAATATGCTTCTTTCATTAGCCATGGTGACTGCGATGGTTATTTTTCGTCATGAGTGGCTAGAAGCGAGGATGGAATTGAATTTCAATTCGCTGATAGTATTATGGCTATTAGGATCACTTTTTCTTTTAGTGTTGACTATACTAAAGTTTACAGCGATCAGAATTTTATCTTATCTTTTTGATTTGGGAAAATTAGAATTTGCCCACTTTTTTTATTTACTCCGCCTTGTAGTGATTACCACCATAGGTTTGATTTTAGGATGTGCGTTTTTCTTGTTTAATGAATTCTCAGCAGTTAAAATGGCATTGGAGGCATTATTTACTGGGTTTTTCTGGATTTATATTTTTGGCATTTTAGGATTATTCCTCATTATGGTGAATAGATTGGGCTTTAAGAAATATCATTTATTTACTTACCTTTGCATCGCAGAATTAGTGCCCTTTTTAATCTTGGCCAAATTGGTGCTTGATTTGGGTTATTAATTTCGAAAATCACCAAAAGGAATAATAAAGAAGCATGAGCACAGTTACCAAAGACAGGTTTAGACCAGTAAAAAGTATCCTAGTATCTCAACCGGCACCAGCGGGCGCAAATTCTCCCTACGTACAATTGGCAGAAAAGTATAACCTGAAGATTGATTTCCGTCAATTCATTAAGGTGGAGCCTGTAGTGCCAAAGGAATTCCGCAAGCAGAAGATTGATATTTTGAAGCATACTGCCGTGATTTTCACTAGCCGTAATGCAATTGATCATTTCTTTGCGATCTGCAAGGATTTCAAAATCGAAATGCCTGCTGACATGAAGTATTTTTGTATTTCAGATCAAACTGCTCATTACCTTCAAAAGTATATTGTAATCCGAAAGCGTAAATTATTCGTAGGTCAGAAGACTGCGCAGGATTTATTCGATTACTTTAAAAAACATAAATCTGAAAAGTATTTATTTCCTTGTTCTGATATTCGTAAAGACGATATTCCTGAATACATGGAAAAAAATGGGATAGCATTTACTGAAGCTATTATTTATCATACGTTAGAAGCCGATTTGTCTGATTTGGCTGATGTTAAATATGATATATTAGCTTTTTTCAGTCCATCAGGTATTAAATCGTTGAAAATCAACTTCCCGGATTTCGAACAAGGCGCCACGCGCATAGCTGCTTTTGGCCCTACTACAGCCCAGGCAGTTAGGGATCTGGATTTGTTTTTGGACATTGAGGCACCTATGCCAAATGCTCCAAGTATGACTGGGGCATTAGAGCTTTATATTAAAAAGGCAAATAATTTGTAAAACATAAAACCTAAGTCTGTGGTTTTTCAGTTTAAATTCTTACACTAGTTATTATATTAGACGAAACCACTATAAAATGTTTAAAAGAGGCCACTGTATTAATTTTTTGAGATACGCATTTCTCTTGTTTTTCTGTTTTGAGGTTTCTTCGCTGATGGCCCAGCAAGACCCTCAATTCACCCAGTATATGTACAATGGGATGTATTACAATCCCGCATTTGCTGGCAAAGATGGTGGATTTAGGTTTTCTGCACTGCATCGATCTCAATGGTTAAATTATACAACCACCACTGGTCAGGGTGGAGCGCCTGTGACTCAATTGGTGACTGGTCAAGGTAGGATAGAAGGGAAAAATATAGGATATGGTCTTACTATTGTAAATGATCGAATAGGCGCGACTAGTAATTTGGAGATTAATCTACAAGGGGCCTATCATAAAAAGCTTAACAGATCAACTTTAAGCGTTGGTGCGTATGTTGGAATGTTTTCCAGTGCGCTAGATTATGGTGATTTAATCGTTGTTAATCCTGAGCCTAATCTTCCGGTGGCAGGGAAAGAAAGTCAATTGAATTTCAATTTTGGAGCAGGCTTACTACTGGATGCTCGAAATTATTATATAGGTCTCAGTAGTAGACATATAAATGAGCCTAATTTTGATTTTGGGGATGGTTCTTATTCGAATCAATTGAAAAATCATTCGTATTTGCTCTTGGGATATAGATTTAGACCGGTAGGTCAATTAGTAATTGAACCTAGTTTCCTATTAAAATCAGTGTCATTTAATAATTTTTCTTATGAGGCTAGCGTTATTGCTACTCATCAGAATAAAATAAGTGGGGGGATAGGATTTAGAGGGGAAGAATCAGTTTCATTAATCTTAGGCTATTCCCTATTAAAAGATAATTCATTGAAATTGGGCTATGCTTTCGATTTGGTATTTAGCGGTGTAGAAGCTAAATCTCCGACAAGTCACGAACTTATGCTTCGCTACACTTTATCTAATGTAAGTAGAGAAATACAACGAGTGATACAAAGAACACCGAGGTTTAGGTTTTAAATTAGCTGAAATTCAATAGGAACAATAGTTGTAATGGATGAGCAACAGAATATCAATTCCTATATTTTGGCAGGTTATTTGCATTATTGTGCCAAATTCAGCTAAATTTCGAATCTTGAAAATACTTTACACATCGTAATTATTTGATGAACGAAAAAACGTCATTTATGTATAAAAAAATGAATGTTCGCTTATTGCCTCTTACTTTAGGGTTGGCACTAGTGACACTTTTACCTAGTTGCGGTCTTTTTAGTAAAAAAGGTTCGGCTAGTGAAAAGATGAATAGAAGAGGAGAGGTAACAGGTGTTCCTAAGCGTGAAAACTGGCAACAAAATCTTCCTTATGACATGGTTCCGGTAAAAGCTGGAACATTCTGGATGGGGCAAGCCGATGAAGATATTGCATTCTCGCAATCTGCATTGAACAAGCAAATAACCATTTCAGAATTTTTCATGGACAAATATGAAGTGTCTAATAATAAGTACCGTCAATTTTTAGAAGCTGTAAAAAGCGGGACATATGAAACAGGTACTCCAACTACTTTAAAAGATCCTCCTCAATTAAATTATGACGAGCTTAAACCAGATACCACTGTTTGGTCTACAAGCTTTGCATACCATTATGGAGACCCATTGATGGAATTTTATTTTGATCATCCGGCATTTGACAACTATCCAGTGGTAGGGGTAACTTGGGATCAGGCTAAAAAATACTGTGAATGGAAAACTTACCACATGAGGGCAAATGACGAGGTTGATTTTGATGGGCCTGCATTTGAACTTCCTTCTGAGGCTGAGTGGGAATACGCTGCTAAAGGAGGTAAGGATGTAGCTAAGTATCCTTGGGGTGGTCCGTACTTGAAGAACAAGAGAGGTTGCTTGATGGCTAACTTCAAACCTGGTCGTGGTAATTACATCGATGATGGCTTTGCATATACAGCGCCTGTTGATGTTTTTGCTCCAAATGGTTATGGATTATATAATATGTCAGGTAATGTGGCGGAGTGGGTGCTAGACGCCTATGCTACTACATCTAGTTCAATCACCTGGGATTTGAATCCAGTTTACACAGACCCGAACGAACCAAGAAAAGTTGTAAGAGGTGGTAGCTGGAAAGATATCGCTCATTACTTAGAGACAAGTACCCGAACTTATGAATATGAAGATGTTGCGCAAGCGCATATTGGATTCAGAACTAAGATGACGTTTATTGGCCGTTCAGGATCAATGGATGTAAAAAATTCAACTAGAAGAAGAAGATAATTAATTTAATTTAGCAAAAACAACTACCTAACACCTTATTATATCATTTCACATGGCTAGTAAAAGCAACTCATTTTCAGCAACATTTTATACCAGCATAATGCCAAAAATTTATGGTATTGGTGCTGCAGTCGTTATTCTTGGTGCGATGTTTAAAATCCTAGATTTACCATTCGCCAACTGGATGATTGGTATTGGACTAAGTACTGAGGCATTTATATTTTTCCTTTCAGCTTTTGAGCCACAGCATAAAGAGGTGGATTGGTCTAAAGTATATCCAGAGCTTGCTGGTGATACACCTGCAGCTCCAAGAGCGCAAAGAGTAGTAGCAGGAGGAGGCGATCAAGTTTCGCAAAAGCTTGACGAAATGCTAGCGAATGCTAAAGTTGGCCCTGAATTAATTGAGAGCCTTGGTAAAGGAATGCAAAATCTAGCAACCTCAGCTCAGAAGATGGGTAATCTTTCTGATGCAGCAGTAGCTACTAACGAATATGCAACGAATGTTAAATCTGCTGCTAAGACTTTGGTAGATATGAATGCTTCATATAGCAAAACTGCAGCTGCTTTGACTGAAATGTCTTCTGCTTCTCAGGACGCCAAAGCATATCATACTCAAGTAGTAACTGTAACGAAAAATCTTTCTGCACTTAATTCTGTCTATGAGATGGAGCTTCAGGATGCCAATAGCCATGTTAAAACATTGAATAAGTTCTATGCTAACATGACGGCGGCTATGGAAGGTCTTACTGAAGCAGGTAAAGAAACTCAAGCATTTAAAACAGAATTATCAAAATTGAATCAGAACGTAAGTTCATTGAATAAAATCTATGGTGGAATGCTATCCGCTATGAAAGGTTAATTTCTCTTCAATTCATTTTAAAATCCATTAAAACTTAAAAATGGCAGGAGCTAAAGAGACACCTAGACAGCGGATGATTGGTATGATGTACCTGGTTTTGACGGCCCTTTTGGCCCTACAGGTAAGCAACCAAATCCTCCAAAAATTTGTATTGATTAACGATGGAATGGAAAGGACTTCCCGAAATTTCATCAATAAAAACCAGAAAACGGTTGAATCGATAGAGTACACGGTAGATCAACAAGGAAACAAAGAAGTGGATGTGCCAAAAGTTGCTGCTGCAAACCAGATTCGAGAAGCTACAAAAGAAACCTTTGATTATTTGGAGCAGCTTAAGCAGGATTTGATTACGCAGTCCAATGCAAAAAATGACGAAGGCAACTACGTAAACGCGCAACTTAAAAATACAGAGATTACGGGTAATCTATTTGCCAATAATGGTAAAGGAGAAGAGATGAAGCAAAAATTAAATGCTTATCCTGCCAAGATATCCGAAATTTTAAGCTCAGTAGGACTTTCTGATCTCAAATTTGATGACATCGCTAAGGATGCATCTGAGATCGAGCTTTTCGCAAATGACAGAGAAGCAAGAAATAAGGACTTTGTTGCATTGAATTTCGTTAAATCTCCAGTTGGTGCTGTAATTGCTTTGATTTCACAATACCAAAACGAAGTTTTGAATATTGAAAGTGAGTCACTAACTGCGGTACAGAATACAATTGGTTCATTCTTTTTCAAAGCTGACGTTACTGAAGCAAGAATTGCTGCATTATCTAATGTTGTAGCAGCTGGTACAAAATTCGAAGCTGATATGTTTATCGCTTCAAGTTCAACAGCTTCAGTGCCGACTATGACTATTGATGGTCGTGCGGTGCCTGTAGATGCTACTGGGTTTGGTAAAATTGAATTTAATGTAACTCCAGCTTCTGAGTATGATGATAGAGGATTAGCTAGAAGAGTAATCAACGGTGAGATTATCACCAATGTAGGTGGAGAAGATAAAGTGCTACCAGTTGAATATGAGTACTTCGTAGCTCAGCCCGTAATTAAAGTTTCCTCAGAAGTTGTACAACAGCTTTATGCGGATTGTGCAAATGAGCTTTTGATTGAGGTTCCCGCTCTAGGAAACACTTATTCACCAGAATTCGCAGTAAGTAATGGGCAAGCTATTAAAGGAAATAAACCTGGTCAATTAACTGTAATTCCAGGTGCATCTGGAAAGGTAAATATTGGAGTTAGTAGTGGAGGAAATAAAATCGGTACAGTGGATTATGATATTAAGCCAGTTCCTTTGCCTAGCTTAGTACCAGCTTCATCTAATGGTACTGAAATTGACCTAAGTCAAGCACAAGCAATCAGTTCTCTAATGGGACTTAAAATGCTAGCTAAGGCAGAACCAACTTTTGCTAGAACAATGGCAAAGGATGCTACCTTCGAGGTAACTGGTGGTGAAATGAGACTGTTGAGAAATGAAGTACCTAGACAAACTACGCCTATATCTAATGGCAATAGTTTAGCGATGCGTTCGTTATTGGAAAGCGCTAGAGCTGGAGATGTTGTGGTGTTTGAAATTAGACAAGTAACTAGGACAAATTTCAGAGGAAATAAAATTCCTTCAGAATTAAGACAAGTTGTCACTATTCGAGTTAAGTAATTCGAGTTTTGGATTAACATAAACGAATAATTATGAAAAAGTATCTTCCAAAATTAATCCTATCCTTGCTTATAGCCGGGGGATTTTCGCCTCTTGTGAGTCAGGCGCAAATTCCTGCTACAAGCGTTAGTCCATCTGGGTATGGGGATCGTCAGTTTGACATGGATACCATCTACTCTGCTAAAAGAATCAGAGAAGATGATAAAATGTATCAAATAGGTGTTTGGAGAAGGATTGATCTCCGTGAAAAGTATAATATGCCTCTTTATGGCTCTGGAGATACCAAAAGTAATGGTATTGTTAATCAGATTTATGATGCTATCGTAGAGGAGAATGCTTTAGAAGTTTTCGCTGATGAGGATTTCACTCAGCCATTGTCAATAGCTGAATTTCAAGAGAATTTCTGGTTGAATGCAACTGGAGATAGTATCTTCTCAAAACAATTGTACTATTTGGATTTTAAGGAAGATTTTGTTTTTGATAAACATCATTCAGACATGGTATTTGATATCAAATACCTTGAATTAGTCATGCCGTCAGAGACAAATTCCAATGCAGGTCAGAAGACAATTGCTTTCATTCGTTACAAAGACTTCTACAATCATTTCAAAGATCATCCTGATGCTAGATGGATTAATTTTCAAAATCAGGCGAGGAGCTTAACTTATGATCAGGCATTTGAGACTAGGTTGTTTAGATCTGTGGTAAGAAAATTTACAAACTCTGAAGAAGCTTTGATTGCCGATTTAGTAGCTGTTGATCATCCTAATCCAGAGATGCAGGCTTATGTGGATGCGCTCAATTTTGAATACAAATTGCTAGAATATGAAAACTCCCTTTGGGAGTGGTAATAAATACAAAGGGGCTTTTTAAGCCCCTTTATTTTTTTCTTTCCATTCTATTAGTGCTTTTGCGCGACTAGCTCCTATTACTGCGGCTATTTCTTTCTCGCTTGCCTCATTGATCTTTTTTACTGATTTAAAATGACTCAATAAGTTATCAGCTGTGCTTTTACCTATGCCAGGGATAGCTGTCAGCTGTGTTCCAAAAGCATTTTTACTTCGGATGTTTCTATGAAAGGTAATAGCAAAGCGGTGAGCTTCGTCCCGGATTCTTTGCAATAGCCTCAAACTCTCTGATTTCTTATCGATATGAATAGGATAGGAATCTCCAGGGAAATAGATTTCTTCCAGTCTTTTGGCAATCCCAATAATAGGCATCTGCCCATATACACCCAATTCCTTGAGCGCCTCGACTGCCGATGATAATTGCCCTTTACCACCGTCTATTACCACAAGCTTTGGCATAGGCTTACCTTCGTCTAATAGACGCTTATACCTACGCCCTACAACTTCTTTCATACTTGCAAAGTCATCTGGACCAACGACAGTTTTAATGTGATAATGTCGATATTCTTTAACAGCAGGTTTACCATTTAAAAAACAAACCATACTAGCTACAGGATTAGTGCCTTGAATATTGGAGTTGTCAAAGCATTCTATGTGATCTGGTATTTCCGGCAAACTTAAATCTTGTTGCAGTTGGCGGATTACTCGGTCTTTTTTATCCTGATTTAAGCCTACTAATAAAGCTTTTTCTTTTTTGTAATAAAGAGCATTTTTCAAGGATAACTCGATAAGCTTCTTCTTATCTCCAATTTTCGGATGGAATACATTCAATCCCTCTATCTGTTCTGTCAACTCGATATTTAGTAAGACCTCTTCGGCATCACTTTGGAATTGATCTTGAAGTCTAATTAATGCTGTGAGGAGCAATTGTTCGTCAGATTCATCCAGTCTCTTTTTTAGCTCCACGTTCTTTGATGTTATCAGCGCGCCATTTTTTACCCGCATGAAGTTTACATAGGCATGCTTCTCATCAGACACAATTGTACACACGTCTAGATTGTTAATTGACGGGCTTGCTATTAGCGACTTGGCCTGGTACTTTTCAAGCAACTCCAATTTTTCCTTGAGTTTGTGAGCTTTTTCAAATTCCAGGTTTTCTGCATGTAGCTGCATTTCTTGTTTGAAATAAGCTTTTGCCACAGCAAGATTACCCTTTAGGATATGCTTTGCCTGCTCCAAATCTTTATTGTAATCAACCTCATTTTGTAATCCTACACAAGGCCCCTGGCAATTACCTATGTGGTATTCTAGGCATACTTTATATTTTCCCTCAGCTATTTTATATGGGGATAAATCAAGTTTGCAAGTTCTTATAGTGAATAACTCTCGAATCAAGTCCAGTACATTATTCATAGCCTTCACACTGGCAAAAGGCCCAAAGTAAGTTCCTCTCCTAGGAATCATTTTTCTCGTAGGGAAGATTTGCGGGAAATTTTCTTTTGTTAAAAGCAGATAAGGATACGTCTTATCGTCTCGAAGTAAGATGTTATACTTCGGCTGTGACTTTTTTATCAAGTTATTCTCCAAAAGGAGAGCGTCAAATTCGCTGTCAACTAAAGTGATTTCAATTCTTCGTATTTCTTTGACCATCTTTCTGGTCTTGAGATTTACGCCTGTATTTTTGTTGAAATAACTACCAACCCGCTTTTTTAAGCTTTTTGCCTTACCAACATATATTAATTCATTCTCCTCATTGAAATATTTGTATACCCCCGGTTGATCTGGAAGCGTGAGGTGATCAGTTGGTAAAAAGGAAGAGGATTGCATAGGCTAAAATTAAAAAAAAACAGCCTTGGTGTAAGGCTGTTTTGGAAAGAGGATTTATATTTTTTTAAAAATCGTTCTTCTTTGCATCATAATCAAAGTCAGCAAAACGCTGACTTTCTTTTTCATAGACATCGCAATCTATTTCTATACTAAGAGGACGCTCAGGTCTTGGAAATGCACCCTTAGTATATCCTAAACTCTTGTCAGCATAAACTTTTTTCATGTAGTTCTGCCAAATAGGTCGGGCAGTCCTACCTCCTTGACCTTCATACCAACTTCTAAAGTGAATAGCGCGATCATCTCCACCTACCCATACTCCACTTACTAAGTCTTTACTTATTCCCATATACCAACCATCGGAAGCATTTTGGGTTGTTCCAGTTTTGCCTCCTAGCTCATTGTCTTGCCTCAATTCCCAATCCACACCCTGACTTGTTCCGCCGCTTTCTTCAAAACCACCTCGGAGCATATAAGTCATTAAATAAGCATGTTCTTCGCTCATTGCCGGTCTCTTTTTAGCTGTGAATTGCTGAATTACGTTCCCGTTTTTATCCTCAATGCGGTCAATATAGAATGGGGTTGTATGCTCACCTTTATTGACAAAAGTCCCAAAGGCCCCCACCATTTCGAAAATAGAAACATCATTTACTCCTAGCGCCAAAGCTGGAACTTCTTCCAAATCACTTGTTACTCCTAATCTTCTTGCGGTCTCTACCACAATCTTAGGGCTTAACTTTTTCATCATATAGGCAGTAATAGAATTTACAGATTCTGCCATCGCATGTCTGATAGTCATTTTCTTATAGGAGAATGTTCCGTCTGCATTGGAAGGACTCCATGCAGGTTGCCCTGGAATGTAAACTTCCACAGGCTGATCGATCACACTATAGCATGGACTGTAGCCATTTTCAATGGCTGCGGCATATACGAATGGCTTGAAGGTAGAACCAGGCTGTCTCTTAGCTCTAAGTACGTGGTCGTACTTAAAATACTTATGGTCCAAACCACCCACCCAAGCTTTGATTTGTCCCGTATGTGCATCCATACTCATAAAGCCAGTCTGAAGGAATTTCTTATAATACCGCATGGAATCCATTGAGCTCATTAGGGTATCTATTTCTCCTTTTTCCCATGAGAATACCTTCATCTTCTTTTTCTCATTCAGCTTGAGATTGATAGAATCTGTGTCGTTTCCGTAGCGTACTTTGAGTAAGCGGTAAGCTTCAGTTCTTCTTACGGCATCTTCGATGAAATTCGGGATAACACGACGGTGTTCATCTATCCATGGGTCATTCTTACCCATTTCCTTATAGAATTTAGCTTGCAAGGTTGCCATATGATCTGCCACTGCATCTTCTGCGTATTGCTGCATGCGGCTATCAATAGTAGCATAAATTCTAAGACCATCTCCGTAAAGATCATATGCACTTCCATCGGATTTTAAGTTTTCCTTCGTCCATTTTATCAAATCTGCTTTGACGATTTCCCTGAAATATGTAGCTAATCCTTTATTTTGATTTGCTACACTATAGTTTAATTCAATGGGTAATTTGGACAGAGAATCATATTCAGAATCAGTTAATGCATCGTTCTTTCGCATTTGTGATAATACAGTATTACGTCTACGAAGTGAGTTCTCTGGATTGTAAACAGGGCTATAGTAGGTCGGAGCTTTGAATAGGCCAACCAGAACAGCTGATTCTTGAACGGCAAGATCTGAGGGAGTTTTATTAAAAAAAGTCTTGGCGGCAGTTTTTATCCCAAATGCGTTAGATCCAAAATCGGAAGTGTTTAAATACAATGTTAGGATCTCATTTTTAGTGTAAGCTTTCTCCAATTGAGTAGCAACAATCCATTCTTTGGTCTTAATGATTAACATCCGCAGGCCAGGGATCGAGCTTAGCAAACCATTGCTGGCATCTGTTCTAGTTTTGAAAAGGTTTTTTGCGGTCTGCTGGCTAAGTGTAGATCCTCCACCAGCATTCTGGCCAAGTAAAATTGATTTGACAAAAACCCGCATCATTGCTTGCATGTCGATTCCGGAGTGGTTCTCAAAACGTACATCCTCAGTCGAAATCAATGCATTAACTAGATTTGGTGACAGGTCTTCATACTTGACAGGGCTTCTATTTTCACGGAAATACTGTCCTAGGAGCACCCCGTCCGTAGAATATAATTCCGATGCAATTTCAGAATCTGGATTTTCTAAAGCTTTAAAGTCTGGTAGCGTTCCAAATAATCCTAGAAAGTTGATACTAATCATCCAAACAAAAAGGATGAAACCAAAAAATCCTGCTATAAAGGCAATCCAAAGAAATTTTACAGTCTTGGTCACCCATGGGGAAGTTTGGGGTTTTGCTTTGTTACTCATAGTTTACTTATAAGCGGACTTAAAGAAAGCCCTATATTCTTCTAAATTTTTGCTTTTACTCAGTAATTGAAAGTTTTCTATCGATATCACAAATGAATTTGACTTTACCTCATCAGGTAACCCTTCTGATTTGAATTCTTTTAGAAACTTACTGTAATATTCTTTTGCTTTTTCGCCATTCGAAAAAGGGCTAATAATCAAAATCGTGTTCTCTCTGTTGAAATTAAAATCTCCTGTTCTCAATCTTTCCTTAGAGAAATTCGACGCATGAAAATTCTCTATATCTGGTAAAAGACTTTTTGCAGTTTCAGGAAGAGTTGGATCCATCACAAGTGCAAAGATGTGCGTTGCCGCCTCATTGTATTTGAAAGGTGAAGAAGATACTCCTTCATTTTTTACTTTATCTTCCGAAGCCGTGTTCTCAATCTGTGTGGAATCTCCTTCTGCTAGTTCTTTTGGGTTGAGTTCTGCCAGCTCTTCTTGAGACAGCATAGGTTTTAGCATATTCCTTGCCAATTCTACCAAACTTTTGTCTTCAGTATTTTCAATGTAATTTTCTAAGCGTTCTCGGTACTTAGCTTTACTTTCAGTTTTGCCCGTCACCATAATGTCCAGAAGCAGTAATCGTTCCGTATTTCGAGTGAGAGGATATTCTTCGAGTGCTGATTTGATTATCGCTTTGCTGGCTTGATATTCCCCAGAATAGTAAGAATTATACGCCTGCTCGTATCTTTTGGAAGATTCTACATAGGCCAAATTTCCCGAGGCAGCATCTGGGTTGTTCACTGAAAAAGTGTATTGTGATTCTGGAAACTCTCGATTCAAACGGCTTACATATTGTTGGGAATTTCCTCCCAAATCTTTTTGTGCTAAATACAATAAATAATACGCTTCTGGCTTTCTTGATGAAGCAGGGTAAACTCGAACTAAAGTTTCAAGGTTCTCAACACTTTGATCGGTTTCTTTTAGCTCAAAGTATAAGAGTTTACCTAACTCGAAGTATGATGCTTCTAATTCTAGGTTTAGCGAAGCAATCTGTTCGGCTGTATTTGGGATTTCCGCCAACAAATTGTCTATGGTTGGCAATTGGCTTAGAAGACTTTCGTTTTCTGTGGCTATGGAGTCTCCTTCAGCAGGTTCAGGTATGGTCGGGGCAGAACTTTGGAAACTCATGGCACTTCTCCTCCAGTTATCCTGCAAAGGACGATTACCCCAGGTTCTTCTAAAGTCAATAGCGCCCTGTTGCATGGCGACGCTATTGTCAAAGTAAAAGGATGAGCCAGTCCCCCTGTCATTGAAGGCTAAAAGATTGTCGAAAATACTTGTGCTTTTCGGTTTCTGAAGTTCCGCGGCCTCCCGCATGAGGCGTTCTTCTTCTGATTTAATGTAGTTTTCAGCGACTAGTTTCTGCTCTTCAGGAGTTAATTCCGCTAAATTCAGGAGACTGTCATTGTCTTGGATTCTCTCAAAATGAAAAACATATTGATCAAGAGACTCTTTTTGACTTGTGATTTGTATCGCTATTGGATCACTTTCATTAATGTAGGAAAGCGCAGAATCCAGGTAGTATTTGGTGGCTCTGTAATCTTTGAATTCAGATAAATTGATATCTGCGAGCTTTTGATAAATATATCCTTTCACACGGGGGTTACTTCCGGGTTCTTTAGCTGCCTGATGAAGTAAATCAAGAGTAAGCTCTGTGTCCCCTTGTTTTTCTTCAAAAAGCGCCTTTTCATAAATGACTACATCTTTTAGGTCCTTGTTTTTAGGATCTTCGTATAGGTCATCGTAGTATCTGCGTACTTTTCTAAGATCCTTTGATGCATTTAGTTCAGCCACTTGTTGTGCATACAATTGTGCATAAAAACTACGCTCATAAGGAGGGTTTCCAGCTAGTGATTTTTCGTAATATTCATGGGCCAAGGCATCAAAACCTTCCCGCTGGTAGCGTTGGGCTAGTATAAAGTTGATTCGAGAGGCCTCTTTTTTGTCCTTCGAATATTCTATTGCTTTATCTAATGCACCGATTACGCCACTCTTATCGCCTCTTTTCTCATAGTAATAGGCCAAGGTTCGATAAAGCTCATATCTGTTTTCTTCTGAAATATCAGTTTCCTTGGAGAGGTAATCAATAGTGAAATTCGCATTTTCAACTTCCCCTTGATCTACATACAGCCGTAGCAAAGTGATTAGAGTCTGATGGCGCAAATCATCACTTTTTGAATTTACATTGATGTACTTGAACGTGTTCTGTGCATCGTCAAAATGCGATTGATAATAGTCAAGCTTGCCAAGAATGTAATAGCTATCATCTACCCAATTGCTGATTTTATGCCATTCTATGGCTTTTGATGCGAGTTCTCTGGATGATTGAAGCTTCTCGGCATTTGCTTGAATAGTTGCTGAATCAAGAGGAATAAAGACAGGGAGAATCTGGGTATAGTCTTCTTTATAATTTTTAAAAACTTCAGATTCTACCTCTTTCAGCCTAACATCAGCTAGGTAATAAGCATTAAAATGAGCAGTGACATTATGAAATGTCCTGTTTGTAAAGGTGTTGCGCTCGGATGAGCATGCCCCACTAAAAAGTAAAATGATTAATGCTAGCTTGGAAAATCTCCTCATGAGTTGTTTTGCCCAATTAAAGTAGCAAAATAGGTCTTTTGATTTACTTAGTGAACGAAATCGCTGTTCTATTATTTTTGGATTTTATATTGGCAGGCTATTCGCATCAATTTTTTAATAGTTTTAAGGAATAAATCAGATAATAGATGAGTGAACAGTCTAAAAAGAATGAAGGAAATAATACACCAGTTTATGTTAAGTATATTGGTCTTTCATTTCAGCTTTTTGGAGTTATCGGTGGCGGAACTTGGCTGGGTTGGTGGCTTCAGCAGAAGAGTGATATGAAATTTCCCTTATGGTTACTGCTTTTTTGTTTTGCCTCGATTGGGATAGCTTTTTATCAGTTGTGGAATTCGATTCGATCGGATAAGTAGTCAGACAAAAGAAAATTTGGGATAAATTTGTAAGAAATTAATACCCATGCTGTTGAAATCTAACTATCATCTGAAATTTTTCCTGCTCACTGGAATAATAAGTCTGCTGATCCTTTTACTGGGATGGTTGCTTCCTTCCACCATACATGCGGACATCTGGAAAATTCTGTCTTTTCTGGCAATATCGTCCTATTTGGTGGGTGTAATGAGTCTTTGGCTGCTAAAAGGTTCTTCAGAAAACCTACTTCAAATAAAAATGTTGGGAATGATACTCAGGATAATTGCCTCCTTATCCTTCATCGGAATCATGGTTTTTATGGGGACAGAGAATATTCTTTTATTTGTGGTGGATTTCTTTATTCTGTTTTTGTTCTATCTGGTTTTTGATATCTACACGTTTCTGGCTAACTTGCGCCCGATTTCGAAGTAGCCCTCAAAAAAAGAGTAGATGACGCGCAAATTTCTTTCCCTAAGTATTTTATTGTCAGCGTTTTTGCTGAGTTTCTCCAGTGTGTCTTTTGCTTCTGGAGCAGATTCTGAAGATGGAGGTGAAGATCCTACGGGCTTCATCATGCATCACATCAAGGACTCGCACGAGTGGCATTTTTTCAATGTAGGCCATACCCACGTAACGCTTTCTCTGCCTGTAATCGTGTATTCTGGAGATAGAGGTTTAGAGATTTTTAGCTCTAAGGACTTTCAGGATCATGAAACACACGCCTTTGGTGAGGAGTATGCACATGAAGGATATTATATAGATTCTCATGACCATATGGGGAGAGTGGATGGTGCTAGTTTCACTGATTTGTCCATTACTAAAAATGTTGTGATGATGTTTCTGGTGATTGCAGTTGTCTTGATTCTATCTCTTTCTGCTGCTGGTCACTATAAGAAGCATGGTGCTATTGCGCCAAAGGGAGCTGCGGCAATCGTAGAGCCTATAGTTATATTTGTTAGAGACGAGATTGCTCATAAAGCGATCGGTCCTAAGTATAAGAAGTTCGTACCTTACTTACTTACACTTTTCTTTTTCATCTGGATTGGTAACCTGATCGGTTTGCTTCCAGGTGCGGCTAACCTGACTGGTAACATCGCTGTTACTGCCACTTTAGCGGTATTGACATTTATCATTGTAAATGTCAATGGCAATAAGGATTACTGGAAACACGTCTTCATGACCCCCGGTGTTCCTATTCCATTGCTATTGGTAATTGTTCCGGTAGAGATTATCGGCTTGTTTACTAAGCCTTTTGCATTGATGGTTCGTCTTTTTGTAGCCATCACAGCAGGTCACATTGTAATCTTGGCTTTCATAGCTTTGGTCTTCATATTTGAGTCATACACCATTGGAGTGGTTAGTACGCTGATGGTGACATTTATCAATATGATCGAGCTATTGGTGGCGACGATTCAGGCTTATGTATTTACCCTGTTCACGGCGATGTACATCGGTTCTGCAGTAGCGGAGCATGCACACGACGAGGCACATTAATTAGGAATTTCTTTGTTCAATTTATTAAATAAAAACGTATGTTAACTTCAATCTTATTAACAGCTGGAATGGCACTTATGGGTGCTGGTATCGGTGCAGGTATTGTTGCGATTGGCGCAGGACTTGGTATCGGTAGAATTGGTGGACAAGCTATGGAATCTATTGCTCGTCAGCCTGAGGCTGCTGGTAAAATCCAAACTGCTATGTTGATCATTGCAGCTTTGATCGAGGTGGTTTCCCTGTTTGCAGTAGTAGTTTGTCTACTTATTGCTTTGAATGCAGGCGGTATCGCTTTCTAAGAACAAATGAATCGGGATTGGTCGTTAGGGCCAATCCCTCTTTTTGAACAATAACGAAATTATATATATCTAATGGATCTGATTTTACCTAGTTCCGGACTGATCTTCTGGCAGTTGTTTGGCTTTTTAGCACTCTTGTTTATTCTAATCAAGTTTGCCTGGAAGCCTATGCTTGCGGCAATTGAAGAGAGAGAAACCAGTATCAACAATGCATTGAAAGCTGCTGAGACTGCCAGAAATGAAATGGCAAACCTAAAGGCGGAGAATGAAAAACTTCTTGCTGAAGCCAGACTGGAAAGAGATACTATTCTTAAAAAAGCTCAAGATGCTTCTGTTAAAATGATCGATGATGCTAAGGCTGAAGCTGTAAAAGCTGGCGCTTTGATGATCGAGAATGCTAAGGCGGTGATTGAAACTGAGAAAAAAGCTGCTTTGGCAGATGTGAAGTCTCAGGTTGCTTCACTTTCTTTGGACATAACAGAGAAATTATTGAGAGCAAATCTTTCTGATGACAAGTCTCAAAAGGATTTGGTAGAAGGATTCATCAAAGAACTTAAGCTTAACTAATACACCTCCATGTCAAACCAGAGAGTAGCATCCCGCTATGCCAAGTCAATCATGGAACTTTCTTTGGAAAAAGGAAGACTAGAGGAGGTGCATACAGATTTTCTTAGGCTGACTGCTTTGGCAGAAAGCAATCATGAATTGAATTTGGTGTTGAAAAACCCAATAGTAGGTTCTGATAAGAAATTGAATGTGCTAAAAGCACTGTTTGCCAAAAGTGTTGATCCGCTTACTATGACATTCTTTGAGATTATTTCTCGAAAGAATAGAGAAGAAATTCTTCTTGACGTAGCAAAGGAATTTGAAAACCAGTACAATCTTCATATGTCAATTCAGGTGGCTGAAGTGACTACTACTTTTCCTCTCGATGATACACTTCGCAAGGAGTTTGCTGAGGTTGTGAAAGAAGTATCTGGAAAGAAATCAGTACAATTGGTTGAGAAAATAAATCCAGACCTAATCGGTGGATATATTTTGAAAGTAAATGACCGCCAGATAGACGAGTCATTGAGTAGCAAACTGAGACAATTGAAGACTCAGTTTATCACAAATCATTACGAAAGTAAAATCTAACAAAAAGCATTAATCTATATATCATGGCAGAAGTAAGACCTGATGAAGTTTCGGCAATTTTAAGAGAACAACTCTCTGGTGCAAGAACCGAAGCTGAACTCGAAGAAGTGGGTACAGTCCTTCAAGTGGGGGATGGTGTAGCTCGTATCTATGGACTTTCTAAGGCACAGTCCGGTGAATTGCTAGAATTCGACAATGGTCTGAAAGCAATGGTACTGAACCTGGAAGAAGACAACGTCGGAGCAGTACTTTTCGGTGACTCCAAATCTGTAAAAGAAGGAGATACCGTAAAAAGAACTAAAAGAATTGCTTCTATCCAAGTAGGTGAAGGAATGCTAGGCCGGGTTGTGGATACTTTAGGTAATCCAATTGACGGTAAAGGACCTATTACTGGAGACTTGTACGAAATGCCTTTGGAACGTAAAGCTCCAGGTGTAATCTACCGTCAGCCAGTTACTGAGCCGCTTCAGACAGGTATCAAATCTATCGATGCGATGATTCCAATCGGTAGAGGTCAAAGAGAATTAGTTATTGGTGACCGTCAGACTGGTAAGACAGCGGTAGTTATCGATGCGATCTTGAACCAAAAAGAATTTTACGATAAAGGAGAGCCAGTTTTCTGTATCTACGTTGCAATAGGTCAGAAAGCTTCTACCGTTGCTGGTGTAGTTGCGGCCCTTGAAAAAGGTGGTGCTCTTCCATATACAGTTGTAGTAGCAGCTCCTGCTTCTGATCCAGCTCCAATGCAGTTCTTTGCTCCATTTACTGGTGCATCGATCGGTGAGTTCTTCAGAGATACAGGTCGTCCTGCTTTGGTTGTCTATGATGATCTTTCTAAACAAGCCGTAGCTTACCGTGAAGTTTCTCTTCTATTGAGAAGACCTCCGGGACGTGAAGCATATCCAGGTGACGTATTCTACCTTCACTCAAGATTGCTTGAGAGAGCTGCGAAAATCAACAAATCTGATAAAATCGCTCAGGAAATGAACGATTTGCCGGATTCTATCAAGCACTTGGTAAAAGGTGGCGGGTCATTGACTGCACTTCCGATTATCGAAACTCAAGCTGGTGACGTTTCTGCCTATATCCCGACTAACGTAATCTCTATTACAGATGGTCAGATCTTCTTGGAGACTAACCTTTTCAACTCTGGTATCCGTCCTGCGATTAACGTAGGTATCTCCGTATCCCGAGTAGGTGGTAACGCGCAGATCAAATCAATGAAGAAAATCGCCGGTACCTTGAAATTGGATCAGGCAGCTTTCCGTGAATTGGAAGCATTCTCTAAGTTTGGTTCTGATCTAGATGCGACTACTAAGCGTACGATCGAAAGAGGTAGAAGAAACCAGGAAATCTTGAAGCAAGCGCAGTACTCTCCAGTTTCTGTAGCGCATCAGGTAGCTATTATCTATGCTTCTACTAAAGGCTTGATGGATACAGTTCCAGTAGAAAACGCCAGAGCATTTGAGAAAGAATTCTATACACTATTGGATACGTCTTATCCAGAAGCACTTGACTTCATCCTAAAAGGAAAAGTTGATGAGGCTGGAAAAGTTCTTTCTAAGGCAGCAGCAGAATTAGCTCCTAAATATTCAAAATAATTGATTTGAACACCGGAAGGCGAGAGTCTTCCGGTTATCTATACCCTAGCACAACGCAACCAAGATGGCTAATCTTAAGGAAGTAAAGGAACGGATAACCTCAGTAGTCTCTACCCAGCAGATTACTAAGGCCATGAAAATGGTTTCCGCCGCTAAACTTAGAAGAGCGCAGGACAAAATCACTCAGATGCGTCCGTACTCTCAGAAGTTGACTCAAATCCTGAATAACGTATCAGCTGCTTCTGAAGGAGCTGCAGATATTATTTTTGCTGAAAAGCGTGAAGTAAAAAATGTACTGATCATTCCTGTTACTTCAGACAAAGGACTTTGTGGTGCTTTCAATACAAATATCATCAAGGCGGTAAATTTGGCCATTGCAGGACAATTTGCCGGAAAGAATATAACTATTCTTCCTATTGGTAAAAAAGCTTTTGAAGCTTTCAAAAAGCGTGATTTCAATATGGTTTCTGAGTATTCTCAGTTATTTCAGGACCTCAGCTTTGAGAATGCTAGAAGCGCAGCAGAATTTGCGATGAATGCTTTTGTAGCTGGAGAATTTGACCAAGTTGCTTTGGTTTATAATGAGTTCAAGAATGTAGCTACGCAGGAAGTTCATGTAGAACAGTTTTTGCCTATGGCAAAAGATGATTCTGCTGAGGAGAAAACTGCTGATACGGATTACATCTTGGAACCATCAAGAGCTTATATTATCGAAGAGTTGGTTCCAACGTCTTTGAAAATACAGTTCTACAAAGCTGTACTAGAAAGCAATGCTTCTGAGCATGGCGCTAGAATGACTGCGATGGATAAGGCAACAGATAACGCTGGTGAATTGCTGAAAGAGCTTAGATTGATGTACAACAGAACTCGTCAGGCTGCCATTACCAATGAAATACTTGAAATTGTCTCTGGTGCCAATGCACTTGGAGGTAAATAATAAACGATAGACCTACTTTCCAAAACCACAGCTCGCAAGGGTTGTGGTTTTTTTGTTTTATTAAAACGACTTTTGCTGTAAGCATATAGCGCTTAATTAGGTATCTTTTATTAGCCTGTTTATACTCTTCTTAAAGGCTGAAAGTAGGATTTTTTGCTTAGCTGCATTATTTTACTTTTATATATGGGTCATTCGCCCTAAATTCAACCATTCTATCCTAGATTTATACAAAATGAAGCTTTATTTCCACCTACTTGCGTATACATTTATCTCTTTGACGGTATTATCCTGTGCCGAAAAGCCGAAGCAAGAATATAAAAAACCCAACATTATCGTCATTCTAGCAGATGATTTGGGCTATGGGGATATTAAAGCATTTAATCCTGAAGGAAAAATCAAAACCCCTTTCATTGACGAACTGGCTTCTGAAGGGATGATTTTTACGGATGCCCATACACCATCAGCTGTGTGTACTCCTACCCGCTATGGGTTTATGACAGGCAGGTACAATTGGAGAAGTACCCTGAAAAGCGGTGTGCTTACCGGGAATTCTACCGCTTTGATACCTGATGATAGAACAACGATTGCTTCTGTGCTCAAAGGTCAAGGCTATAATACCGCATTTATTGGCAAGTGGCACTTAGGTTGGGATTGGGCTACAGTAGATGGAGATTCCTTGAGAGCTGATGGCTGGGGTGCCAATGATTTTGATAATATAGATTTTACAAAGACTGTAACTCATACTCCAAATGATCTGGGTTTTGACTACGCTTACGGTCATAATGGGTCGCTGGATATGGCTCCTTATGTGTATGTTGAGAATGGTAAAGTGACTGCCATTCCGGATACAGTAACTGTCAATAAAGGCAAATATTCTTGGTGGAGAGAAGGACCAACTTCTCCTGATTTTGATCACGAAAAAGTTACTCCAAATTTCTTTGAGCGATCTATCGCATACATTCAAGAGCAGGCGAAGGAAGAAAAGCCATTTTTCCTTTACTTGGCACTACCTTCTCCGCATACTCCGATTTTGCCACCGGCTGAATGGCAAGGAAAAAGCGGTTTAGCTCCATTTGCGGATTTTATGATGATGATTGATGACTATGTGGGTCAGTTGAATGAAGCAATCAAAAAAGCAGGAATTGAAGAAAATACGCTGATCGTTTTTACGAGTGACAATGGAGGTTCTCCGGCAGCAGGTCTGGATGTGATGCAGGCAGCGGGACACTACTCTAGCTACATCTACCGTGGGCACAAAGCAGATATTTTCGAAGGAGGACATCGAGTTCCTTTTATTGCCAAGTGGCCAGCCAAAATCCAAAAAGGAACTTCCAGAAATGAAACAATCTGTTTGACTGATTTGATGGCAACTGGAGCAGAGCTTTCTGGCTATGCCCTCAAGGATAATGAAGGCGAGGATAGCTACAGTTTGGTGTCACTTTTTGATGCAACTAATCAAGTGGATCAATTCCGTGAAGCCACAGTAGCCCACTCCATTAATGGCAGTTTTGCAATTCGTCAAGGCGATTGGAAACTCATCATGGCTAAAGGTTCTGGTGGATGGAGTGCTCCTAAACCTAACACTAAAGCCGAGGAAGGTCTTCCGGAAGTTCAGTTATACAATCTGGCTTCCGATCCTGGTGAGACTACAAATCTTCAGGCAGAAAATCCTGAGAAAGTAGCCGCCCTAAAAAGTCTCCTGAGCAAGTATATCAAAGAGGGTAGAAGTACCCCTGGTGCTCCGCAGCAAAATGATAAAATCGAAGGGGAGTGGAAGCAGATTGGATTTGTGGAAGAGTGATAAAGAAGCTTATTCGAACAACAAGCTATCTATTGGCCGATTCGACAAGCTCGATCATGTCGGCTTGCACTGACTTACGCTCTTTAAATCTCGCGTCGATCAGTTGGAGTAGTTCAGGATTTTCATCGTAAAATTCTTTTAGTAAATCTTTAAATTTATCGAGACTTCTCATTCCGGTAGTTAGGAATGCATAAGTGCCGTCATTCTTTTCAAGCGTATAAAAGGTACCTAGCGGAGCCCCATTTTGATCGTAGGTCTGAAATTGAAACAGGCTGGATTTTTCTCCAATAACTGTTGGCTGTAAAAACCTCAGCGTATTTTCAGTAAAAATGGGTTTTGAAAAAAGGCTATAACTTTCTCCGTTATAGATAAACCCAAACCGTTTGATATCCTCGGGTTTAAATTTCTTCAAATCGTTATTGCTATCCTGTGCTTCTACTTTGAAAAGGAATTTGGAAAAGTCCACAGATCCAAAAACTGATTTTGGCATCTTGATTTGTGTAAGGACACTGTCATTGCTCAAGGAAATGTAGTAACCAGGGGCAGTTGTTTGAGCTAGTGAATACCCACCAAAAGTGAGCAACAGACAGGATAAAATTACGTGTTTCAGCATTGCGCTAAATGATTGAGTTAGCTGCTACCCTCTAATATTTTCTTAGGGTAAACATCGCGCTAGTTATTCATTTTGCAGCCATAATACAATACCTCTAAAAACTATATTTTTTTAGGAATTCAGTTGCTAAGTCACTCACCTTCAAATCCCTATTCGAGAGATTTCTGGCTTTATTAAAATTGGCACCTGAGATAGTATGAGGATAAATAAAATATATAGTTAAAAACTAGGACTTAAACTGCCTCCACTAGTCCTGCCCCGTGGTCTGTGCCTGTCTGTCCGATGGTGGGTTTTTGTGGAATTAGTTAAAAACCCTCCAGATTTTCGAAATCTACAGTGTTTAATTCTATTAGAAACCCAAGAGCTTATCTCTTTAACATTCCCTATCCTACTGATAGTCAGTGATAAGAAACTTTTAATTGAGTATTGTATTTAAAACTAGTTTGTTTAAATTCATTTATAGTTTTTAATAATTGTTATTCATTTTTAAACAACCTACACTATGGAGAATCGCATTTCCATCTCCATCCCGCCCGCTGAACTACAGCAAGTTCGGGATGCATTCGCCACCATCACCACTATCATGGGGCCTTATTTCGCAGAGCTAAGCAAGGGCAAAGCGAAGCATCTCGCCCGGATGTCTGATGGTACTTTGCCTTTTGTACAGAAGGCTACAGAGTTTGCAGAGTCCAACCCGCAGTTTAACCCGCCCTTTTTGGATGTGGTCGAGATGCGCAAGGATCTGGAAGCTTACATTCAATTGAAGCCATTTTTTGTGGCAGCAGAGCAGTTGCAAGACGAATTTACGAATACCACTACACTTGCCGGAGCAGAAGCTTACGATCAGGCTAGGATATTCTACAATTCTGTCAAGTATGCTGCGAAAATGGGAATAGCAGGCGCACAAGCACTATATGAAGAGCTTCGCAAACGCTATGAAAGTCAGGGAGATCGTAAAGGTCCTGAGAAGTGAAGTAGCTTGAAAAGTTGAGAATCAATCATCCAGACCGAGTCTTTCTGACTCGGTCTTTTTTTGTGGGTGCATAGAATTGACACACTTCAAACCCTTTCTAGCCTAACTCTCTCCACAGGGAGACAGGCTATTATATTAACCCAAGTAAGGAACTAGTAGGCTGTTCTGATTTAAAAGTTGACAGCGGTCGGGTAAAACATCACTCGAGTCAGCTTTTCAGGTCAGAATCGAATAAAAAAGGTAACTGCAGTTAGGTAAAACATGCGACGAGTCTACTTTAAGATAACTCGTGTCACCTTTTTAACCCGAAATGAGGTCAAAAAGGTAACCGTAGTCAGGTAAAATATCGGATGAGTCAGGTTAAAGGTGGGTTGGGTTAATTAGGATTGGCATGAAGAAACCTGTGAAGTGGATTTCGAGTTCGACCGCCTTCGGGGTCGTGGTTCCTTTCGTCATTTTTGTAAACCATGGGTTGCACCCATGGCTATTCATGGTTTGACCCCATTCGGGGTCTTGCTTTCAGTTTTAGATTCAAATGCACGACCACGAAGTGGTCCAACTTTCAATAACCGCGGGTGCAACCCGTGGATAAAGAGATAAGGTTAAGATTGGCAACCCTGAAGGGGTTGAACTTTTAGAATCAAGATTGAGATCCTTATCAATAGAAAAATTAAGATTTAATCTAGCTCTTAGTTAAGAATTTAAATCTCGTTTAAAGGATCCAAAATAGAAACCTGCCTTTCTCCAGGATAACCTGGTTCTAGTACTCTGGATCTGATCAATCCATTATATCTCATGACTTTTAATATAAGTAGTTCAAGATAGAAAATCCCACAATTTAAAAGTGGCCAGTGGTTACCATGTAATTTTTCAATTTTATTATGATTTTGTTCTGAATAATGAACAAACGAATTTCTAACCATAGGAAAGACATAGGCAAAATCCTCAGATTTATTTTCATCAAAAGATTCAAAGACCTTTTTATACAAAGGGGGGAAACTTGTAGGTATTCCATAATGCATAAAAACACTTCTAATTTTGTTACTCGCCCAGTTTTTCTCAATATCATTTTTTCCAATTCTTTCAACAATCCCTTGTTCAACTGCTAACCAAGAATATAAAACCTCAAATGAATTTTGTAAGAGAATTATTGAACCATTTACAAATCCTGAATTATTTAAAGCCTCTAAATACCAATGAATAATTAATTCTGTTCTTTCAAAATCTTTTTCATCTGCCGTTAACTTTAAAAACGAATCCCAAAGGTTGAATAAATTATCCTCAAATTTAAAGGGTAACCACGATTGAACATATTTGTATTGGTCTATGAAATATGGGGTCATGTCCTTAATAATTAATTCATCGCTTGTTGAATATCCTTCGAGGAATCTCGGTCCACATCTTCTCCCATTTAAAAAGGCCAAAAAAGCAGAAAGCCTTTTAGTATAGAAATTTATTTTACTTTCTTCTATTGGTGATTTGAAAACTAACCTTCCATTATGAGAAGCCAAAAAACCTCCATTTTCTGTAAGAAGTTTTTTTGTTTTATTATGCTCAAATCTATTTTGAATTGAAATATTGCATTCTTTCGAAAATAGTGTCAATTCGCCTGTTATAAAGTAGTTTGGTTTTACTTCAAAAACTTTCCCAAAATAGGGTCTGAAGTTCAACAAGATAAAGTCTACATATTTTATTTTTTCGTTTGGTTGTGATGGACTCATGATGAATAGACTTGAAACAAGAATGCCGGTAACAAGGGTTGAATCCCCTTCTTTAATGGACTGAATACGAAATTTAGCTTTTATTACATCTGAAAAAGTAACTTCAACCTCAGCATTTAACAAGTCAATGATCTTTCCTGCGAAATTCTCAATAGTAAATTTTGTTTGATCAAATGGAAGCCATTGATGATAAATTCTACCTATTGATTCTTGCCCAGAAATAGTAAGAGTACCTGCAAAGATTTCAACTTCCTCATTCGGTAAATTCATAATAATTGAGGACTGTAAAGCTTTATTCATAATTTCTTCATTTAATCTATATATCTCATTCAAAAAGGGATGGCCATCACTAGCGGTGTTAATTTGATTCTTTTTTGATCTAGATTTAATAGTGAAAATTGGTCTCAAAAAATAACATATCAATTTCCCCTATACCTTTTAAAAAAAACAAAACCCTCCTGGGTCTTAGACCCAAGGAGGGTTTGTGACACCGGGCATCGGACTTCCGACACCTAGCATCCTACAAGCGTATCGCCCTTGCGACCACCTTCGCCATAATGCCCAATCCTTCGGTATTTGGATGTACGCCATCAGGTAGTAAATCCTCATGACCCATAAATGGCGTGTAAAGATCGATTAGCTCGGAACCTGAGTCTATGGCAATATCCATGATCATCATGCGCTGCTCGTTGTTCATCACCACAGGAGTGATTCCGAAGTTCTCACGGGTTACGGGCACTGGCATGATCACATAGACTTTGCCATCTGCAGGCATGGTTTTCTTAAACTCCGCAATCATATCCAGGTAATCCTGTCTGAATTCAGAAGCATACTTCCAGTTCTGAGGCTTGGAGTCATTTGTTCCCAACATGATGATAAGAATGTCTGCTCCGAAATCCTTGACTTGCTGAAACTGTGGTTCATTCCAATAAGGGTAGTCTCCTTTGCGGAGCAATGTTCTTCCGGAAACACCAAAATTTCCAACTTCATACGCATCTCCGAGAATGGCCTGCATCTGCAGTGGCCAGCTATCTGGATTATCTCTTCCAGGACCTTGGGTGATGCTGTTGCCTACGCAGGCGATTTTGATAGGAGCTTGCGCAAAAGAAAAAGTAACGAAGGCAAGTAGGGCTACTAACAGTAAAGTGGATTTTTTCATGATTAAATAAATGATTTTAGGTTTATGGGTTTGAGAATTGATTCGTAAAATAAATAATATCCCTGAGCATCCGAGTACCAACTATGGACTTTTGCCCATTCACCCTATCTTTAAGCTGTGCATTTCCTCTTTAAATTTTATCAACGACTTACTTGGCTTTCCATCGATGTTGTGCTAGGTGCCATGGCTGGAATGCTTTTTTTTGAGCGAGCGCTGCGGGTCGAGTTGAATTGGCAGGAATATGCCTTATTAGGGATGGCGGTATGGTGTATTTATACCGCAGACCATTTGATGGATGCACGAAAATTGGCAGCAGATCGTGCAGCGGATAGGCATCATTTTCATTTAATTTACCAAAAACCATTGCTGGCAATCCTTGGATTAGTTGGCTGTATTGGTCTGTATTGTGCAATTAAATTTTTCGGGTTTTCGAAAGAATTGTTTTTCGGAGCAGGGCTTGGGGTACTGATTTTGGGGATAATGCTGGTGGTGAGAAAATTGGCAGCAAAGCAAGTTCGACTAAAGGAACTTAGTTCGGCTATCTTCTATGTGATCGGGATTTCTTGGCTTCCTTGGTATGAAGCCCCCGAAATAGATTACACTTGGACCGCTTTTGGCCTGACGATTTTATATATGGGATTGGCTTATTTAAATCTGATTATGCTTTCCAGTTTGGATAAGGAAAGCGACACGGAGTCAGGCTTTTCTTCCATAGCCACTATAATGCCTCAGGAGAAACTAAATCCTAGAATTCACCAGCTTGCAATCGGATTAATGCTAGCTGCATTGATTGGCTTGCTACTGGTAAATTCTCTTTTTAGGATCTTCCCGAGCTTAGTATTATTTATGTTGCTTGTCCACTATCTGAGCTTTTTCAAATCGGAAGCTAGTCCTGAGCAAATCAGAATGCGGATGGAAGTTGCTTTCCTGATTCCCGCGATTTTACTGTTGCTTTAGACAAATGCGCTATGCCCGGTAATGGCTCGACCTACGATCAGTGAATTGATTTCCTTGGTTCCTTCATAGCTGTAAACTGCTTCCGCATCTGCCACAAATCTTGCAATATCATGGCGTAGCAAAATTCCATTGCCTCCGAAAAGCTCACGGGAATGATCCACGATTGATCGCATGCGAAGGGTACAAAATACTTTGGCTAAGGATGCATGCTCGTCTTTCAAAATGTCATCGTCCTGCATTTCCGAAAGTCTAAAAACCATCGTCTGCATGGCCGTCAGGTCACCTAGCATAGTCACCAAAAGATCTTGAACGAGCTGGAATGAAGCGATTGGTCTGCCAAATTGCTTGCGTTCATTGGTGTATGCCAAGGCCAACTCATATGCTCCTCTAGAACAACCTACGGCTTGCCATGCTACTCCAGCTCTAGTCATGCGAAGTACTTTGGAAGTGTCGCGGAAAGAATTTGCTTCTTGCAATCTGTCTGATTCCGGCACTTCACAATTTGTCAATGTGATTAAGGCGTTCTGTACTATTCTCAGCGCCATTTTGTCTTCCAGCTTTTCTGCTTTAAAGCCTGGATTATCTTTTCGCACAATAAAGCCTTTCACCTGCTGGTCATCAAGATCTCTCGCCCAGATCACAGTCATATCTGAGAACGTAGCATTTCCTATCCATTTTTTCTGTCCATTTAGCACCCAAGCATCACCTTCTCTTTTACAAGTAGTGGTCAAGCCACCTGCTACTCCAGATCCAACCTCTGGCTCGGTCAAGCCGAATGCACCGATTTTCTCCAGTTTTTGCATGGAAGGAAGCCATTCCTGCTTTTGTTCTTCGGAACCACAGAGGTAGATTGAACCCATGGCGAGTCCACTTTGCACTCCAAAAAAAGTGGAAATTGAAGTGTCTATTCTCGCCATTTCCATAGCCACGAAGCCTTCCAGCAATGCTGAATGTCCTGGGCAGCCATAGCCCTGATATGTTAATCCAGCTATATCCAGTTCAGCCATTTTAGGGATAATCTGCATGGGGAATTCCCCGCGGTTCCAGTAATCATTGGCGATGGGCTTGATCTCCCGCTCCATAAATTCACGGACACGAAGTTGAATTTCCCTTTCGTGAGCAGGCAGACTTTTGCCTAACTCATAAAAATCTCCATTGATCGGCGGGATGGTTTTCGGACGGCTTCCGCCTTTCATCATGCCCATCATTTTGGATAGATCTTCCTCGCTCATCTGGGAGACCAGTCCTACCATTTTGGAGATATCTACTTTTTGGGAAAGCTTTGAGATTTGATCCAGATCGACAGTGGATAAAAGTTGACGGAGTCCGCCGATGGTTTTGAATAGATTCTTCATAAAAAGGGTATTTTGGGAATTAGTTCATTCCTTTAAATTAGTGAAAGACCATTACAGTTTCCTAACTCCTTTTTACAATCGCCTGACCAAACTTGTTTTTGGGGATCAATTGATGCTGGCTAAAACCTGTTTTTCGGAAAATCTAGCTGGGGAAAAAGTACTCATTATAGGTGGAGGTGACGGCCTGGATTACCAAGTATTCAAGGATCAACTGGCAGGAGAGTACTGGGAAATTTCCAGATCTATGCTTCAGAAGGCTGAGGCTAATTTAAAAGAAAGCAGGTTGAGCTTTCGTCTGGGCTATTTTCAGGCTGAAAAAGAAAAGGTTTTTGATGAAGTTTGGCTTCATTTTGTGCTGGACACCATGCTTGATGAGGAGATCATCAGTCTTTTAGGGGAGATTAGAAACAGTATTAAACCGGATGGCAGGATTTACCTCGCTGATTTTTTTGCTCCAAAAAACGCTATTCAGCGTGGATTGCATCGAAGTATGATCACTTTTTTTAGGATAGTTGTGAATCATAAGCGGGCAAGTATTCCTGATTATGAGGAAATTCTATTGAGTCAAGAATGGACGAAAAACTCGGAAAAAGAATTCCTGAAAGGTTGGGTAAAAGCGCAGATTTGGAGATTATAAGCCTGTGTTATCTAGTTGTTTTCGGAATTGCTCTGGAGTCAGGTTCGTTTTCTTTTTGAATAGGCGGCTGAAATAGGACGAATCCTCAAATGCCAGCTCGTATGCAATTTCTGATATGTTCAAATCCGAATGTGTCAAAAGTCGTTGCGCTTCCAGGATAACCCTGTCTAGAATAAGTTGAGAGCTGGTTTTTGAAACGGTGTTTTTACACAGTGAATTGAGTTGTTTCATGCTGAGGCTCATTTGATCTGCGTAAAAACTCGCTTCTCTATGTTTCTTAAAGTGATTGTCAATCAGTAATTCCAGCTGCTGGAATTGATTGTGAACCAGTTTTTCTTCGGGCGAAAAAGAAGTTTTGCTGCCTTTGTATCGATACAACAAAATAAGAAGTGTATCAATATAGTTTCTCAGCAAGTCTTTGGTGGACCAGTTAGGACTTTTGGTTTCCTGATCAATATTTTTAAAAAAGAAAAGAACCTCACTTGTCTCAGGTGTGTCGATTTCCAGCTTAGGAAATTCCACAATTGAGTTGAAAAGTGAATAATCATTTAGCCTTTTTCGTGAGAAAGTGGAGGTGTAAAAATCAGTACTGAAGAACAAAATGTGTCCATCTGTATCTGGAGAAAGCTCCCAAGAATGCACCTGCCCAGGACTTAAGAAAAACACTGAGCCTTGCTCTACCCGGTAGGTTTTGAAATCTATGGTGTGGCTTCCTCTCCCTTGAGTGAAAACTACAATGATGTAGAAATCATGCTTGTGTGGTTTCTGGATAAATTGGTGTGTCGCCAAGTGACTTTTCAGTCCAGAATAATAGAAATGCGATGAATCTATCGCGTCAGGCCCGAAATCTGGAATGTGAAATATAGGAAGTGGACTGCTGGGCATAGTTGGAATATCTTCGAAACTCAAGATATTCCAAATATACTTACTTCATAGAAATCAAGTCCTCAAGATGAACTTGGGAGGTCTTCGCCTTGGTAGGAAATAAAAATCGCAATCCAGATTGATCTGCTGATTCGGTAGATGAATGGCAGAAAAACAATGGCCGCTACACCCAGCAAAGAAAGTAGAAGAGACAAAGAATAGTCTGGTTTCAATATCGTCAAAGCCACCCAGGCAGTAATAAATAAGGCAGTGTTGATCGCATAGCTAACAAACATAGCCCCGAAGTAATAGCCAGGTTCTGGTTCAAAGGACTGCCCGCAATGCGAGCAGGATTTGTTCATCACAGAAAACTTGGTTGGATTCAATAATTTACCACGCAAAAACATATCCCCTTTGTGGCAGCGAGGGCACTTGCATTGGTATATACTTTTCAGGGTGGAGAATCTCATGGCTTTTAAGTTTTGGCAAAAATAGCTCAAGGATTTTTGAGATAACTGGATAAAAGCTACCTATATGAGGACTTTTCGGACCTTTAAGGGCTTGACTTCTTGATAATAGCCATCACCATTTCATCAAAATACTTTCCGTTACCAGGGCCATACCAGTTCATCTCGCGCACCTCGTGGAAGTTTTCGTCATAGAGTTCATCAGGAGTGATGTAGCCAATGTATCCACCGTTGAAAGTCGTAATGATCAGATTCAAACCTCTGCTATGCGCCAGCTTCTCCCACTTTTCATAGAAAACTCCGGAGAGTTCTCCGCTGGAAGCAATCATAAGCATGTTACCAATCTGCGTAATGTCTAAATGAGCATTGGTCTCGCCTAGTAAATAATTGAACAGCCATGGGCGAAGGCGAAGATTGTCTGAAATACGAAGATGTGGTTCTCTCAATGAAATCGGCAGATAGCCAGTTTGGATTCGATGATTTTTGACAGTTGCGAAATAAGTCATCCTCAGATTCAGCGTAGAGTCTAATTGATGCGCATATCGCTCGACCATTTCAGGTGTGTTTCCCGGCCTCAAAGGTCTATGACTTCCTACCGTTCCTGCGGCATACATAGCAAAGTCAAAATCACCTTCTTCCAATTCTTTGGTTAGGTAATAAGGATAATCACCGGACAAGCCCATAAACTTGGTGCTCATCGTGGTAGCATGTGCCGAATAGGTGAGGAACGTAGCTTTTTTACCAGACTTTTTGGTGAAAATAAGTTGGCGAACAAAAGGGTCTGTCGGCCCATCTTTCACGAATCTATTGGCTACTAGCGCACCTGCGTCCGACTTGCGATAGGTGATAGAAACAGTGTCTTGAGTGGCGATGGCATTTTGCAAAGCAGAAAGACTACTCGACACAATCAAATCCACAATGTTTTGGTCGTATCCTCCGAAAGCCATTTCTCCCATAGGACCAGGCATGTATCCGCCCATTCCAGAATGTGTATGAGTTGCTGTGAAAATCACCTGATCAATTGGCAGGTTTGCTTCTTTTATAGCTGTTTGAATTTGGGCTGCAAGATGTGGGTGAACGATCAGCAATTCATAATTAAGCCATGCAATCTCTGTATTTCCATTAGAAAGAGCCAAAGCTTTGACAAAGCTACTATCCTGCACGAATTCATATTTTCCACGAGGTGCATAGCCAACCAGATCAGCCGGTTCAGCGGGCGTCATATTCATGCTTGACCAACCTGCGATCCATGCTTCGCCTTGGGATTTTGAAAAAGTACTTTGATTTATTCGCTCCAAAGTCTCTTTATAAAAGGCTTGGTCCTCAATCGGAGATCGATCCACTTTGGTCAAAACGATCAAGCCGATTACCACCAAAACAACAAAAGTCCAACTTAGGACTTTTGTTGTTTTTAGTAATATGCTTTTCCCTTTCAATGCCATTTAAATATGGATGTCTACGATTTTATTTAATAAAGAGCAAAGTGACTTCATAAATGGTAAACACTAGCTTTTCCGGTACTTCGGCCTGGCCGCTGTGGCGGGTCTCCCGTCATCGGTCTTCTGACCGGCTGAGCAAGGAAAATACTGGTGCTGATATGATTTCGATTAAATAATAACTTAATATTCGAAAACGCCATGTGGGCTAGTAATCGTTACTTTTTTGCCTTGATGCGGTTCTACTCTACCGATGATCTGTGCCTCTACGCCATAAGATTCTGCGATATCAATGATCTCCTCAGCATAGCGCTCGTCCAGGTAAACTTCCATTCTGTGACCCATGTTGAAAACTTTGTACATCTCTTTCCAGTCCGTACCGCTTTCTTCTTGGATGATTTGGAAAAGGGGTGGGGTTTCAAACAAATTGTCTTTGATCACATGCACGTCGTCCACGAAGTGAAGGACTTTGGTCTGCGCTCCACCGCTGCAGTGCACCAAGCCATGAATTCTTGGTCTCATGTAGTTCAACACATCCACCATGATTGGAGCGTAAGTTCTCGTAGGAGAAAGGACCAACTTACCGATGTTCACAGGTGCGCCTGGAGCTGGATCGGTTAGGTTATATTTTCCTGAGTAAACAAGATCTTCCGGGACAGATGGATCAAAACTCTCAGGATATTTTGTCTTTAGTACTTTATTGAACACATCATGACGGGCAGAGGTAAGGCCATTGCTTCCCATGCCACCGTTGTATGCTGTCTCGTATTTTGCCTGGCCAAAAGAAGCCAAACCTACGATCACATCTCCACCCTGAATCTGATCATTGGAGATCACTTCGTCGCGGCGCATTCTACAAGTGACTGTGCTATCCACGATAATTGTGCGAACTAAGTCTCCCACATCAGCAGTTTCTCCGCCAGTAAGTACAGCGTTGACGCCATTGTCACGAAGCATCTGAAGAACCTCTTCGGTTCCTTCGATGATCGCGGAGATCACTTCGCCAGGAACGAGGTTTTTGTTTCTACCAATCGTAGAGGAAACGAGGATATTGTTGATTGCACCTACGCAAAGTAAATCATCGGTGTTCATGATGATCGCGTCCTGCGCGATACCTTTCCAAACACTCACATCGCCGGTTTCTTTCCAGTAGGAATATGCCAGAGAAGATTTGGTGCCGGCACCATCAGCATGCATGATATTGCAGTATTCAGGATCGTTGCCAAGGGTGTCTTCCACGATCTTACAAAATGCCTTTGGGTAAAGCCCTTTGTCAAGTTTTGAAATGGCCTGATGCACATCTTCTTTGGAGGCGGAAACTCCGCGCTGCATGTATCGCTCGTTCATGGGGGCAAAGTTAATAGGTTATCCGCAAAATGGATGAATAAGAAGGGTAAAGTTAAGTTGCTTGTTGGGAGGATGATTTTAACCGCGGAGTACACAAAGGTTGCGCAGAGGGCACAGTTTAGGATTAAACTGCTTACTCTAGGCTCACTTATTCAATTGTTCAAAAAAAAACCAGCCCTTTAGTCAGGGCTGGGTTATTAAGGGCTTTTAGCCCTGATTGATTCAAATAGAGGACAACAGTAGTGCCCTCTGCGATATACTCCGCCCACTCGGCGGTTAAAGTCAATTAATTCAAGAATGCTCCAGCACCATTTCCTTCACACATTCTACCCAAGTGTTTTCGGAATTCAAGCTAGGAACCAAGTCCCATTCTTCTCCACCTCCTTCGAGGAATTTGTCCCGGTATTCGCCAGCTACCTCCACAGTAGTTTCAAGACAATCAGCTACAAATGCTGGGGAGAAGGCTAGTACCTTCTTCACTCCTTGCTTATTCAGCTCATCAATTACATCATCCGTGTAAGGTTTTACCCATGGATCTTTCCCTAATCTGGATTGAAAGCAATTCACTGTTTTCTCTTCTGGGATACCCAGTTTCTCGGCTATCAATCGAGTCGTTTTGAAGCATTGAGCACGATAGCAATAATGGTTTTTAGCCCCATATTTATTACAGCAAGCACCAAGCTGGCAGTAGCCATCTACAGAACCTTTGAGTATATGGCGCTCAGGGAGTCCATGGTAAGAAAAGAGGATTTTATCGTAATCTTTCCCTTCCAGCATAGCTCTGCCACGTTCAGCCCAAGCCTCTAGAAATAAAGGTTGTTCTACGAAATTACTGATAAATGAAATGTCAGGAATGATCTGCCAGGTTCTTGCTATCTCCATCACTTTGTCCTGCACAGAGCCTGTTGATGCCGAAGCATACTGAGGAAAAAGTGGAAGTACGATGATTTTGGTGACATGTGCTTTCTGCAATTCCTCTAATCCAGCTTCTATGGAAGGCGTTTGATAGCGCATTGCGATCGCTACTTTGTATTGCTTGGCGTCAAGTTTTTCAATCAATTTATCTCGAAGATCTTCTGTATGAAAGAGTAGGGGAGATCCGCGATCCGTCCATAGTTTTTTGTATTCATGAGCTGATTTTGGAGCTCGAAATGGTGCAATAATTAAATTGATTAGCATCCATCTGAAAACAACTGGAATATCTATTACACGACCATCCATCAGGAATTCGCGAAGGTATTTTCTTACGTCGCCGGTAGCGGTACTATCTGGTGTTCCCAGGTTCACCAGCAAAACGCCGATTTTTCCGGATTTATTCATGAGAGCTCTTTGTATGAGGATTTGCGATTCAGAACCCAAAAATACGTCCGATTGTTAGATTTAGCCAATTGATCCTAATAATCAACGATTGAAAAAAGCTTTTATATCTTGAGATTTCTCGCCCAGCCTATGAGCGGCCCAGCAGTCATGCTGGCAATAATCGCTAAAATCACCAGACCAATAAACAGTGGCTCAGTGACCAAGCCGTTTTCTAAAGCTATCAATCCCAGTACGATATCCATACTTCCTCTAGTGCTCATACCAAAGCCAGCGACAATGGATTCTTTGCGCGGAACCCCTGCAAGTCTTCCTCCGAAGTAAGCTCCATAATACTTTGTCACTAAGCCTACAATAATCACAACTCCGACTATTCCCGGATCAAATCCAGTGATGAAGTTTACCTTGAGTCCAATGGAAACAAAGAAGATAGGAGCAAAAATGTTATTGATAAACTGATGTAAAATCTCTTTGGCTTTTTCCGTCAAATACTCCGAATCTCCAAGTGCAACCCCAATGATAAATGCGCCAAAAATAGCGTGAATACCTATGAATTCGGTGAATGATGCTGCCAAAAAGCAGAGCGCTAGGGAAAGCGAGAGTAAGCCTCCCGGCCAGGCCAGTTTCTTATTGATCCAGGGCAATACTCTGTTGATCAATCCCTTTCCAATAGTTAGCATTACTAAAGTAAATAGTAAGGTAAGTCCAATTGTGGGCCATACTCCTAAACCATCGCTACCAGACTCAGACAGGGATAGAATCACCGAGAAGATCAGCCAGCCCAATACATCTACTATCATAGCTCCAGCTATAATAAGAAGACCAGAGGAGGTTTTGAAGAGATTCAAATCCATGAGAATCCTTGCTACAATAGCTAACCCCGTAATGGAAATAGCTAAACCAAAGAAGGTGGAAGCTACTATTCTGTCATTGATATTAACTCCTAAAAACTCCGGGAATGCGTATGCCACCACGAATCCAGCTATAATTGGAAGGATCATCGAGGCCACAGCTATGTAAAGCGCCTTTTTTCCCTGGCTCCAAACAATATGTAACTCCACCTCCAATCCTGCTATGAATAGCAAAAGTACTACTGAGATCTGCACAAAGCCATCAAAGGCTATGTTTGTCATCTCATGTGATGCGAATAAATATTCATGAGCTCCAGGAAAGAAATTTCCGAGAATGGTCGGTCCGAGGATGATCCCGGCAAAGATTTCACCTACCACGGCAGGTTGCTTGAACTTCCTTGCCAATTCAGCAAAGACTCTAGCCAATATAAGAATAGATGCGAGTTGGAGGAGTAAATTAATTACCTCCTTATGGCCTAACGTTTCCATGGAGGTTTAATTTTTTACGATTAATAAATTACAAGGCAAAGTGCTCAATAGGTCTTCCAAATCATGTGGGAAAATCCTGTCGAAAAAATTCAGTTTTTGATCATCACCCACTACCAGCAAGTCTGCTTCGATTTTTTCACAAAATCTAGCCAATTCTACTGCCCATCTTCCTCCAGTCACTTTAATATTTATCTTCAAATTCCCTTGATCTATTTGCTTTAAAATTCCCTCTACATATTCCACTTCATTCTGCACCAATTGCCGCCTGGTATTTGATGCTTCCTCTTCAGAGTCTTCACTGGCAGTGCCCATTTGGAGACCATACATTTTTATTTCATTCAAAATGTGAACTTGATCTGCCTTTACCGCCTTGGAGAAAATAATTCCACACTCGATCACATTAGCAGTGATTTCTAACTGAGTTCCGTTGAGCACTACTTTTTCAAAAACCGTAGATTGAACTTTCGGCTCAATCAAAGTCAAAACTGAGCAGGGAGATTTACGGATGATTTTTCTGCCCACTGATCCCATGTAATAGGTCAGAAATCCCTCACGCTTCAAAGCCCCAGCCACCAACAGGTCCGCATTTTCTTCCTTACAGGCCTCGATGATCATTTTGACTGGCTTTCCCTCTTTCCAGATTAGCTTGGTTTTGCTCTCATCCAAACCATTTTTTATCATGATTTCACCAAGTTTGGCCTCTAGTTCATCCGTTTTTTTACCTATATGAATTAGGATCAGTTCGGAGCCGAAAAGCTGAACAAGTCGTTTTGTTTCTGAAATCAAAGCTTCCATCCTAGGGGAAAAAGCTATGGCAAGGGCTACTTTTTGATACATATTGAAAAAGCTAATGACCTTAAATAAGCGAATTTTCCCGATCTGTACAATACTTTTAATTCAACTCCATTTATCCTGATCCCAATCCATTCAAGTGTTATTTCGGCGTTCCGAATAAGGAAAAGGCTTTTTGTCCCGAAATTTTAGTAAAATTTAGGGTTAATCTTTTTCAGGATTACAATAATCAGAGAATTAAAACCCAAACGATTTATGAAGAAAACACTACTCAGTTGGTTGTTGATGGGAGGTATGGGGCTTTCAGGTGCTGCATTTGCGCAATCGGAGTACCCCACGCTTAATCAACTCAATCAGCGTTTGCAAAACGTGGCATCCAATGCTTCCGCCACGCTCACCTCACTCACCAAAACAGAAGGTGGCAAAGATATCTGGGTGCTTAAAGTGGGCACTGGTGAACTGAATCAAAAACCGGCCATCGCTGTAGTAGGCGGAGTGGAGGGCTACGAGGTGCTGAGCGTGGAGCTGGCTACACAATTTGCTGAAAAGCTGGTTTCAGATCATGCGGAAGCGCTTGAGACTACGACTTTTTACATTTTTCCCAACATGTCTCCAGACGCTTACGAGCAGTACTTCGCTTCATTGAAATATGAAAGAAGAGGCAATGCGGTGTCGATTGATCATGATCGGGATGGAACTCCGGGAGGAAGTGGATATACTGATCTGAATGGTGATGGTCTGATCACCATGATGCGAGTAGAAGATCCTATGGGAGATTACGTTCTTTCCAAAGAAGATGAGCGTGTATTAGTGAAAGTGGATAAAGCCAAGGGAGAAGCTGGGAAATATTCACTTTATAAGGAATCAAAAGA
Source organism: Algoriphagus winogradskyi (assembly GCF_900182815.1). Classification (GTDB taxonomy): domain Bacteria; phylum Bacteroidota; class Bacteroidia; order Cytophagales; family Cyclobacteriaceae; genus Algoriphagus; species Algoriphagus winogradskyi. Next base: position 342,692 of record NZ_FXUA01000005.1, read on the forward strand.
TGATGATAAGGATGGAGAGTTCGCTGAAGACCTACAAGAAGGAATTGCTTTCAATAAGTCTTTAACCTATAAATTCCCTGTTTTTGAGCCATTGGCTGGTGATATGCCAGTGACCCAAAAGGAGTCTCGCGCGCTTCTTGACTATCTATTTGAGCAATGGAATATTTTCGCCTTTGTTACTTTTTCTCCAGCTAACAACTTGTCTTCACCATTGAAGTACAATGCAGGAAATGCAAAGAAGAGGGTGGTCACTTCTATTTTGGAGAAAGATCAGGCTATAAACGCTATGATTTCTGATGTCTATAAAGAAACCGTTAAGCAGAAGGCTTACCAGCAGGATAATCAAGGCACTGATGGGGATTTCTTCCAATGGGCTTATTTCCACTTTGGAAGATTGAGTTTCAGCACACCGGGGTATTGGGTGCCTGAATTCAAAGATTCTACTGGCAAAGGCAAGTCAAATGCGGAAGCCAACTATTTAGCTTGGGCAGATTCACTAGCGATGAATGATGTTTTTGTTTCTTGGACTGAAGTTCAGCATCCGGATTTTCCAGGTAAAAAAGTTGAAGTGGGAGGCATCAAGCCTTTTGTGATGACTACTCCTTCTTATGGGAAAGTAGGTGAAATCGCAGATCAGCATACCGAATTCATTCTTAAGTTGGCGGAGATGCAGCCAAAACTTGAACTGCATAATGTAAAATCAGAGTCACTTGGTAATGGATTGACACGAGTGACTATGGACCTGTTTAATAATTCTGCTATTCCAACCCACTCAGAGATGGGAGAGCAATCACGTTGGCTAAGACAAATTAGAATTGATATGAGTGCTGATCCCGATGACATAGTTTCAGGAAATAAGATCGAACTAATGGAGTCTTTGGGCGCATTTGAGAAGGCTAGTTTTAGCTGGATTATTCGTGGTTCAGGAAATGTGACTGTAAAAGCCGGTGCTTCTCATGCCGGATTCACTTCTACTTCTGTAAAACTATAAGCCATGAAAAAGATGAAAACAACAAAAATGCTCATTGCCTTGGCTGTTGGAGTACTTAGCCTAGGAAGTTATAAAGCAGATGCGCAGGAGAAATTTTTCCGCGCAGTCGGTACTCCACACAATCCAAAAGTAGATATCGCTTTCAATCGCTATTATACTTACGAGGGTTTGGTGGATAATATGAAGAAGATCGCGGCAGCGCATCCTAACCTTGCCAAATTGGAATCAATCGGTAAATCCTACGAGGGCAGGGACATGTGGACATTGACGATTACGGATTTTTCCACCGGAAAAGATACCGATAAACCAGGAATGTGGATCGATGGGAATATTCACTCCAATGAAATCCAGGGCGGAGAATTTTCTCTTTATGGTGCTTGGTACCTGACAGAGATGTTTGCTGATAATGAATTTATCCAGCAGCTCCTGAAGGACAAGGTGTTTTACATCACACCAACCATAAATCCAGATGCAAGAAATGACTTTTTCTTGGAGCCAAATACTGCAAATTCACCACGATCCGGAATGATGATCTTAGATAATGATGGAGATGGGGTAGCTGGGGAAGATGGAATGGATGATCTGGATGGCGATGGACACATCACAATGATGATTAGAAAATCTCCGACTGGTCGCTATATCAAAGATCCACAGGATCCACGCAAACTGATTATGGTAGGTGCGGATAAAATGGGTGAGTATGAAATGTTGGGTCAGGAAGGCACGGATGGTGATGGTGATGGTCGCGTGAATGACGATGGCGTAGGCTATTATGATCCAAATAGAGACTGGGGTTGGAATTGGCAACCAGACTACATTCAGCGTGGCGCATTGAAGTATCCATTTACCTTGCCTGAAAACCGGTCGATAATGGAATTTGTAATGAAGCATCCGAATATCGCAGGAGCTCAAAGTTTCCACAATTCAGGCGGAATGATCCTCAGAGGTCCAGGTGCAGAAGAGGATGTAAGTACCTATAACAGAAACGATATTCGAATCTATGATGCGCTCGGGCAAAAGGGTGAAGAAATGATTCCAGGATATAGATATCTGACGGTATATAAAGATTTGTACTCTGTTTTCGGTGGAGAACTGGATTGGTTTTACGGAGTGAGAGGGGTTTTTACCTTTTCCAATGAGCTGATGGTGCCATATTTGTATTTCCACAAACAAGGCGGTGGTCAAAATGAAATGTTCGAAGTTGATGAATTCTTGACTATGGGCGATGCTTTTGTGATGTGGAAAGAATTTGAGCATCCACAATTTGGAACAGTGGAAATAGGAGGGTTTAAAAAGACTTTCGGGCGGGCTCATCCAGGTTTCTTGCTAGAGCAAGATGCACATAGAAATGTAGCTTTCACGATTTATCATGCCTATCACACGCCAAAGCTTTCCATCATGGATGTTAAAGAAGAAGACCTTGGTGGAGGATTAAAAGCAATTACAGCAACGATCTATAACGAGCGCTTGATGCCAACTCACGCTAGTCAGGATCTCAAATACAAAATCGAGCGGCCAGACTATGTAACCATTTCAGGTGCTAAGGTAGTGGCTGGATTTGTAGTGGAAGATGAAGACTTCAACAAATTGTCGGAGCAAAAAAATAATCCTGAGAAAATACTGGTAGATAATGTGCCTGGTATGACTGGAGTGAAAGTGAAGTGGATTGTTTCTTCAGGCTCTAATTATTCTATCACTGTTGATTCTGCCAAAGGAGGAAAGGCTAGTTGGAAGAAATAGTAAAAGTAAAGCCGCAGTGATCAGTATTCATTGATCAGTCGGTTTAATAATAAAGAAACGAATGCGGAGCAGAGATGCTTCGCATTTTTTGGTTTAACCGCAATGTACACGGAGATTAACGCAGAGTTCGCAAGTTTGTGTTCTATTGAATTCTATTGTGTAAAAATTGGATCGAAATATTTGATTTGAAGGCCTTGCGGCAGCTCAAGGAGGCTATTTTTTTCTTTTTGCACGTCCATTTAGGGAGAAACTATGGGTGGAAAGGAAAGTTGATGGTGCTATCTGCCGTGCCTTTAGGTACGGGGCTAATTTATTGTATAGATAAAATCCTGCTTCTGGAGAAGCAGGATAACATTAAATGTAGAATAACACAGAACGTCCCGCAGATCCATTGGCTTCGAAATGGTGTTAAAGGCGGTGTAATTGGACTTCGGCTGCGCTCAGTCAGAAAATGGTAAAAGTTTTATCTATTGCCCCAGCATAAATTCATTTCTAAACTGCGCTCTCCGCGTTTATCTCTGTGACCACCGCGGTTAAGTCACCTTAAACAACAAAACCCCGCTTGATTGCTCAAGCGGGGTTAGTTTATATGAAGTTGGTTTAGCTTATAGGCTAGTTACATATCCTTCGAATCCTGATGCAGTTTTCACTTTAAAGTTGATACCTGCTCCACTTACTTTATCGAAAGAGTAAATTTTGTGAAGTCCTTGAGGATTGTCAATTTTCTCAGTGTGGATCAAATTGTCTCCGTCATAGATCATCACTTCGATGTCCTTCGCGTCAAGGTTGCTTACTAGCAATCTGTATTTGTTGTCTCCCATTGGAGAAACTCTTGAGAATACAGCTGGAGTCTCTGCCACAAAGTTGTTGAAAGAAGCAGTTCTCAATACGCCTGATTCGTCCGTTACTTCTACAGAGTAGTTTCCTTGAGGAAGAGCTTTCAAATCATATTTCTTAGCAAAAGCTTCATCCTTAGTGATTCTGTCTCTCAAGATCAAACGATCTTCAGAATCTGTGATTTTAACAATCACAGTTCCTTGTGGTGCTTCATTGAAGGATACCGCAACCTTAGTAGTTTCAGTTTGTCTAATTAAGACAGATGCACCTTCTGATTTGGCAAACGCTCCTGTAGCGATCCCCGCTACGAAAAGCAATGTGAATAATTTTTTCATTTTAATAATTGGTTTGAATAGGTTCTAATTTTTCAAATTAACCGCCTGACGGCTACTCCGTCTCAGGTGGGGAAATTTGGGCTGTAATTCAATTCGGTTACCGATTGGTTTGTTATTACGATTCAAAGGTACGACTGAAATTATCAATTGCAAATACTTCAATAAAAAAAGATCATTGTTAATGATTTGGTAATGAATCGCTTTAATATTTACGGATTTAATAAAATGCTTTCGCAATCGATAGCGAAACTTGTTGTGTTCTGAAAACTGGCCGATTTATAGAATATATATTTGTTTTTTATGTTTTTACAAAATATTGTAATTATGCCCCAAAGAGATATCTATTCTTCACCAATGTATATTTTGTGAAAAAAAATTAAAAAAACTTTTGAAAAGGAGTTTTGATTGGGGTCAAATTCCACCTGATTTGATTTAAATCAACAACAAGTGTTGGTGAAAAATGCTTTTTATTTACCCTGCCTTTTAAATACAAACAAAAAAAACAGGTCTAGACTCGATTTTCTAAACCTGTTTTTAAAATTATTGCAAAAATTGGAATCAATCCAATTCCGAAGTTTTGAGAGATATTAGTTTTTTCCTTTATAATTAGCAGCTCTTGCTACCAATTCTTGGTCAAATGATCCTTTGAGTTCTACCACAATTAAGTCTCCATCATCACCGCCTACGAGGACTACCAAGTCAGATATCTTATTTCCTCCTTTAGAATAGACCATCACTCCTCCTTTTTTGCCTTCAGACGCCTCCATTAAGAGATCGTACCTTTCTTTCTCAAGGCCTTTTTGTAATGTTTTATATTCTACTCTTCCTGCATCTGCATGATCGGGAAGGGTAAAGAAGTTTAATTTTTCGATTGACTTCGCCACAGTGGCCATGTCATTCTCATCAATGTCAATTTTGAAGCCTTCGGCAAAGTTCATGAAGTTGCCTCCAAGCTCCATGTGGAAGAAGTCGTCTTCACTTTTGTATTTTTCATAAAGAGCCTTGACACTTTTGCTCTGTGCCTGAACGGATATCGCTGCTCCAATTAATGCTAGGGTTAAGAATAGCTTTTTCATGTGTTTATTATAAAGTGTGGTTAGTAGTTAATTATTTTTGAATTGTGAAACCTTCTTACTGTCTTTCAGTTTCGCCATAATTGATAATTGATAATTGATAATTGATAATTGATAATTGATAATTGATAATTGATACTTAATACTTATTTCACACCCTTCGGTCCTTTACTGCCTTTTCCATACATATCCATGCCTGGAATGTCCGTCTTCTCAGCAAGTAGGTTTAGGTCTTCATAGGTGAAGCTTCCAAGCATTGATAATAAGGTGAAGTCTCCCTTTTCTCCTGAAATCATCATGAGCTCTTTTACCAAACCTCCTTCTTCACGCACCATAAACTTCAGGCTACTTCCTTTGTCTTCGACAATCATCAGGTCCTCGTATTTGTTTTTTGTGAGCGTCCCCATAGCTTCCTTGTAGAAAGTCATTCCATCCACTTCGTCAGAAGAAAGAATTCGAATCCCTTTTACCTTTTGAATCAATACACCTAAATCCTCTGAATCCTTGTCCGTACCGGCATTACTTTTCAGAAAGCCACCGGCCATTTGCATCATTTTTGGACTGATGTACACTCTGGAGAAGCGGTCGTCATCCATGTATTTGGAGAAAAATCGTTGGATAGCATCATCCTGAGCTTGCGCTTTTATAATAAAGGCAAACAGCAAAATCGGAATTAATAGAATTTTCCTCATGGCTTATTTATTTATAGGGTTGCCAAATAATTGGTTTGTTGTATTCAGGTATCTCATTTCATTCATTACTCCCATTTCTTCTTGACCTTTGGATAGATTAGTTTGGATCAAAGCAAAAGCTTGCATGACTTCCATGTATGCCTCCTCTTCAGCTTGCTTCTGTTCATATACAGTCCATCCCCAGACAGAGCCCACTAGAATTGCTACTGATGCTGCCCAGTTCATCCAATTTCTGGATTTGATTGGAACTGTCTTGGTAGGCATTTTCAGCGTTGGTTCTTCCGAAGTGAGCTCATTAATTCCGGAGAATAAAATTTTCTCTTCTGTATATCCTTCTGCAGCTTGAAGTAATTCCTTCAATTCCTGCTCTTCGGCAAGGGTAGTCTCAGCTTCCCAGTACTTTTCGAGTAATTCGTCTATTCGCTGGTTCATTTGGTTGATTTTTGGTTGAGCATCCGCTCTCGAATGCTTTTTCTGGCTCGGTGAAGGTTAACTTTCACTTGTTCCAGGCTTATGTCTAGGTGCTCGGTAATTTCCTCGTAACTCAAGCCTTCTACTTCTCTCAGATGAAAAATCTCCTGCTGACGAAGAGGCAAACCTTTTACAAGTTTCATCACTTGTCGCACCGAGTCTTTTGTTTCCTCAGGCACCGGTTCCTCAATTTCCAATTCCTCTAAGCCATCGAGAGATTCCAATTTCTTGGTCTGGCGAAAATGCATCAAAGCTTCATTTTTCAAACTTCTCACCAACCAAGCAGTTAAATTGGGATGAGTCTGAAGTTCTTTTTCTCGATCCAAGGTTTTTTCGAAGACATTCTGAAGCAAATCCTCCGTAAGGGATCTATCCCTCACCCAGAGATACCCCAGCCGATAGAGCCTGCCTCTTAGTGGCCAGATATGTGCTTCAAAAAATGACTTCATTTAATACGGTAATGCATGGGAAAGACGAATGTTACACTAGCAATAAAAAAAAAGTAAAAGTTTTTCAAACATACTATCTAAAAGGATAGCTATAGATTCTCAACTGTTTAGGCTTTTGGCAGATAATTCTTACTAGACTAAATTGCTTCTAAATTAGAAATGGAAATAGTATGCATGCCTACTATTTGTTAAATTGCTTATCTCGTACCCAACCAATGATTCAGGATTCCCTAATAAACCAATAACGGCTATGGTATTTACAAAGAAGATAATAAAGGAGTCGACTACTCTAAATTTATTTACAGCATATGTGACTGTGCGCTCCGTGCAAACTTTCTGCTCTTTGTGGATTAAAAAGCAAATAAAAAAAGCCATGAATTTCTTCATGGCTTGTGGTGATAAGTGGACTCGAACCACCGACTCACGGATTTTCAGTCCGATGCTCTACCAACTGAGCTATATCACCTTGTTGTAAAGTGATGCAAAGGTAGGTATTTGAGTATTTGAAGCAAGTCATTTTAGAAAAAAATATTGATTTAAACCCAAGAAACACGCTAATAACGTCACTATGAGCTTTTTACCGCAACTTATATTTTTGATCATTTTGAGCGCAGCTAGCTTCTTTTTGATCAAACGTGTCAAATTTCTCCGCAGAAACATATTTCTAGGGAAGGCTGAGACAAGAAATGATCATCCAGAGAAGCGTTGGCAAACGATGGCGCTGGTAGCTTTTGGTCAACAAAAAATGTTCAAACGCTTTCTTCCGGCATTTCTTCACCTCATGGTCTATGTTGGCTTTGTGGTGATCAATCTTGAGGTATTGGAATTTGTGCTGGATGGCATTTTAGGAACTCACCGACTATTCGCTCCGATTTTAGGAAGTATATATACGGTGGCTATGAATGTTTTTGAATTTCTAGCATTTGCTGTTCTGCTTGCTTGCGTCATCTTCTTAATTAGAAGAAATGTGGTTAAAGTTCCACGGTTCACCATGCCTGAAATGAAGGGCTGGCCAGCAATGGATGCGAATATTATTCTGGTAATTGAGATTGTATTAATGATCGCAATTCTTAAGATGAATGCAGCTGACCAGATTTTGGCGGCAAGAGGAGTAGATCATTACATACCTGTTGGAACGCTATTTTTCAGTGGTTTGCTTTCTCCGCTTCTAGAGAATTTCAGTTCTGAGTTTTTGATTTTCGTAGAGAGAGCTGCTTGGTGGTTCCATATTGTTGGGATTTTGGCCTTTGCTATTTATGTGACCTATTCTAAGCACTTGCATATATTCCTTGCTTTCCCTAATACTTGGTATTCGAACTTGAAGCCTAAAGGAGAGATGGCTAATATGCCAGCTGTCACCAATGAGGTTAATATGATGCTTGGAATTCCTACGGATGCACCTGCTGATCCCCCTGCAGAGATCGGGAGATTTGGAGCCAAAGACATCAATGATCTGAGCTGGATCAACGTGATGAATGCCTATTCATGTACCGAATGTGGTAGATGTACTTCAGAGTGCCCAGCTAATTTGACGGGTAAGAAACTTTCTCCGCGAAAAATCATGATGGATGTGCGGGATCGTGCAGAAGAAGTGGGTAAAAGTTTGGATGCTGGAGGAAAAGGTCTTGAAGACGGTAAGTCACTTTTGGGTGACTACATCACGAAAGAAGAATTGAATGCATGTACTAGCTGTAATGCCTGTGTGGAGGCTTGTCCGGTGAACATTGATCCACTTTCTATCATTTTGGAAATGCGTCGCTATGTAGCCATGGAGGAGTCAGGAACGCCAGCTCAGTGGAATGCAATGTTCCAAAACATGGAAACCAGCTTTGCTCCTTGGAAATTCAGTCCTCAGGATAGATTCAATTGGGCTGAGAAAGTGAAAGAGGAAGAAATTCCAGATTAACAATTGAAAAATTTAAAAATTGAAAAATTTTGTAACCCATAGAGCTTGAATGAGCGAGAATAGGCATAACTCTGAAGTTGCCCTCGTAAATCGAATATCATAAATCGTAAATCAAAATCATGTCAACATATAAAGTACCAACCATGGCCGAGATGGCCGGCAAAGGAGAAAGTCCAGAAGTGCTATTCTGGGTAGGTTGTGCCGGATCTTTTGATGATAGATACAAAGCCGTTACACAGGCTTTTGTGAAAATTTTGAATAAAGTAGGTGTAAGCTTTGCCGTGCTCGGTCCAGAAGAAGCTTGTACAGGAGATCCTGCCAGACGGGCTGGGAATGAATTTCTTTTCCAGATGCAAGCCGTTGCCAACATCCAGGTAATGAATGGCTATAACATCAAAAAAGTAGTCACAGCTTGTCCTCATTGTTTCAACACCATTAAAAATGAATACCCAGCATTGGGAGGAAATTATGAAGTGATTCATCATTCACAGTTTCTTCAGCAACTGATCAATGAAGGAAAAGTGGCGTTGAAAGGAGGGGGGGAATTCAAAGGAAAGAAAATCACTTTCCATGATTCCTGCTACTTAGGTAGAGCAAATAATGTCTATGAAGCACCACGAGAGGTGATCAAAGCTTTAGATGTGGAGTTGGTGGAAATGAAGCGTTGCAAGACCAAGGGGCTTTGCTGTGGTGCTGGAGGAGCGCAGATGTTCAAAGAACCAGAACCAGGCAGAAAAGATATCAATGTGGAGCGGACAGAGGAAGCTTTAGCTACTGGAGCCAGTGCAATTGCTGTAGGTTGTCCATTCTGCTTGACGATGATGACAGATGGAGTGAAGAACAAGGAAAGAGAAGCTGATGTGAAAGTCTATGACTTGGCTGAGATGATCGCCAAGGATATGGGGATTTAACTATTTTCTCTGAATCAATTTGACCCTTTTTGCCGTTAGGTAGAAAGGGTTTTTCTTTGCTAATAAGTAATAAGCATTTATGTACGTAGAATTTAAAGATATTTCAGAAGATTCACGGGTTTGGGTTTACCAAGCGGCACGTCAATTTACTGAGCAGGAAATGGAGTTGATTAGCAGAAAACTTTCGGCCTTTTGTGATGGTTGGAATACACATGGTAATCGAATGCCTACCTCATTTCAGATTTTGGACAACCAAATTTTGGTGTTAGCAGTAGATGAGTCAGGCTTAGGGGCTAGCGGTTGCTCTATTGATAGTTCTGTGCGGACTTTGCGTGAGCTGGAGAGTGAAATTGAAAACAATATCACGGATCAAGGTAAGGTGACATTTAAATCCAATACGGGTGAAATCACCGTAGCTTCTGCTTTAGGGATCAAGTCAAAAGTCACTTCTGGAGAGATAGATACTCAAACCCTCGTGATTAACCCACAGGTTAAGAATAAAAAAGACTTGGAAAGTATATGGATTTTGGCTGGGAATAGCTGGCTGAACAGATACTTTCCAAATTAATTTAGTAATATTCAGAATAGATCACCAATCACCTTTAAGATGAAATCGGACATGATTCAATCGCAACATTGTGAGAGGTTACCATGTGAGATTCCATATGCCCTTTGAAAGACAAATTATAAACAGATGAAAAACCATTTTTTTTGGATTTGCTTACTACTCTTCATTGGGGTAACCTCATGCAAGAGCCTTCAGGAAAAAGGAAATGACCAGTTTCTCTCTGGTCAATATCAATATGCTATTAATTCCTTTTCTCAAATCTTAGCAGATGACCCTGAAAACAAGGAGGCAAACCAAATTATAGCGGAGAGCTATAGACTGTCTAACCGAATTGAAGAGGCAGCTCCTTATTATGAGAAACTTGTGGAAGTGGATCCTACTTTTGATAGTTACTATCGCTTAGGTTTAAGTTTGAAAGCTCAGGATAAAGATGAAGAAGCTAAGGAAGCCTTTGAGAAAGCAAAGGGTTACACGCAGGATGAAACGTATTTGGCGGAGACTCAGCGTCAACTTGAAGCCATCAAATTGTCGGAGGGCATAGAAGATTACTGGCCATATCATGAGTTGGTGAATTATAAAGACTTAAATACTGCCGGACCTGATTATGCGCCGGTTATCAGTGAGGATTTTATTTATTTCACATCAGGTCGTCAGGCAAGCGGACTCTATCCTGCAGATGGATCACCCTATACTAAATTATTTAGAGCAAGAGCAGATGGACTTCGTGTAGATGTAAGTGGAACTCAAGCTCTTCCAGAATTCAAAAATGAAGAGGGGTTGAACCAAGCTGCGATAGCGATCAGTCCGGATGGCAACACCATTATTTATGCTCGGGGTAATTCTACTTCGGACAAAGATCTTCCTGAAACTGCGCTTTTTGTTTCTTATTTCAGAGGTGGAGGCTTTACACAGCCAATCTGGATGCCTGTAAATGAAGATGAGTTTTGGTGGAATTCTACACCTGCTTTCTCCGAAGACGGCGAGGTATTGTACTTCGCCTCAAATAGACCTGGGGGTTATGGAGGGATAGATTTGTATAGCGCAACCAAATTGGCAAATGGTGACTTTGGTAATCCAAAGAATCTAGGACCAACCATTAATACGCCAGGAAACGAACTTTTCCCAAGACCTATGGGAGATGGCAAGTTCTTCTTTTCATCTGATGGACATCCTGGATTTGGAAAACTGGATCTTTTTGTTGCAGAAAATGATGCATCAGGAAAGCAGGTTATCAAAAATCTCGGAGAAAACTTCAATAGTACTAATGATGATTTCTCGCTATTTTTTACAGAATATCCGAAAGCAGGGTTCATCTCTTCCAATAGAGATGGGGGAGTAGGAGATGATGATATCTATTTCTTTGAGGACAAAACTCCTAAGCCAAAAATCATTAATGTCTTGCTTAACGTTTATACCAAGCAACGAGTGGCTGGGAAAGATGACGAGGTTCTGGAGCAAGCAAGAGTGGTCCTTTACGATAGTTTGAATAAGCAAGCAGGTGGAGATTTCTCTAACACGAACGGTAGAGTAAGATTTACTTTGACTCCGGATTCTGACTTTACAATCATTGCTTCGAAGAGTGGCTATTTCTCTAAATCAATACCATACACGACCACAGGAAAAACCCCGGATATTTCTACTCTGGTACAAGACGTAACCAATATTACGCTGGATACTACGATTGTGCTGGATCAACTGGTGCTGGATCGTTCTATTGTTCTTGAGAATATTTATTACGATTTGGATAAAGCAGATATTAGACCTGATGCCGCTGTCGAACTGGATAAATTGGTTCAGATACTTAAAGACAATCCAGCTATCAGAATCGAGTTGAGCTCGCACACCGATGATAGATCGTCGGATCAATACAATCAAGACCTATCTCAACGTAGAGCACAATCTGCGGTGGACTACATTGTTTCCCAAGGAATTTCTGCCGATAGGTTAGTCGCCAAAGGGTATGGTGAGAGTCAGTTGATTATCAAAAATGCAACTACTGAAGAAGAGCATCAGACTAACAGAAGAACAGAATTTAAGGTAATTGAGATAAAGGAATAAAAAGTTAGCTGATCTAAAATAGAAGAGCCTGATCGAAGTGATTCGATCAGGCTATTTTGGTTTTGGTAATGTGGTCAAAAATAGTTGGTGACTTTGGTATAAAATTTCATTATAATCTGCGACAGATTTGAAGAGGACGTAAGCTCTGCTGAGGAGCAA
>NZ_FXUA01000006.1 GCF_900182815.1 Algoriphagus winogradskyi
CCTTTTTTTTTCATGATTGATATGAGGTTAAGAATGAATTAAAAAGTTACCTCTTTCTGGCTGCTCTTGAAACTACCGCAGGTTTAGTGCAACAAAACCTATACGCAATGCGGGCTGAAGGAATAAACGAAAGGTCGGTGATTTTAGCCCGCCAAAGCTCCGGTTTGACGTTTTTGTTGAATAAATTTAAAAACACAAAACGCAGCTTTGGCTACCGTTTGTGCCAGATGGAAAGTTTCGGCTTTTTAATCCCGCACTGCGCATAGCAAGAACGTTAGGGCACATTTGAAATGAAGACGATACTTTATATAATGATTTGCTTTTTACTCTTAGATTGTACTGACAATGTGCAACAAGAGAAGACGAAACAAGCAGTTGACATAAATTCAATTTCAAATGACACCTTGAAAATTGAAAAACCAGTCAAACCAAAGATCAAAAAATTTGACATTAATAGATTTCAGTTAGAAGCTGACTCTCTATTGAAAGTACTGAAAGATGAAAAGTATTCTCTCGAATTAAAATCTGACACATTCAACTTCAAGACTGATAATCCTGAAATCTTCACAAAAGGACACGGAATTTTTTGGCTACTTTATCAAGACAGTTCGGAAAGAATTGTTCGACACTATCTTTTTGAACCCAACACAAAGAAAAAACTAAGGATTTACATAGTCGAAGTCAATTACAACAAAAAGGAACAGCTTGAACAGGTTGTAACAAAATTGGAGACTTCTATGAACGACTCAATTAATGCACCTGACAGTGACGACTTCACAAGATGGAGACTAAGTCCTACGAACGATTACGTTATGACTTCCGACAACAAACTTTATTGGATGAATATGTCGTATTCTTATTCAAACAATGAAGTTTTAAAATTTATTGATCGCTTGAAAAGCAATGTTGACACGACAAAATTTAAAGGACGAATAATTTGTTTATTTGGCTCCAACTGTAAAAATAAAAACGTGCCCTAACAAAGCATATAGCTTATGGCGGGTGAACGGCCACCATCATGGTTTTCGCTCCGTTACCAACTTTGGTTTCAGCGGACAGGAAAGTGCTTCAAAACCGCCACAAGCCATATGCAAACCGTTAGCACCAATCGTGAGGACGATACAGCACGACCTAAAATTATAAAATGACAGACAAACCATTTCCAGCAAAAATTCTTTTAACCTTAGTTGACAGCAAATCGACAGGAGAAGAATTTATTGGTTTATCAGCCACTCTTTATAGACAGAATTTGATTTTTCCAAAACCCCGTGAATTAAGAAGAGAAAAAAACATTTTAGAGTTGATTGTGATTTTTCGTGACAACTATTCGTTCAAGAACTGGAACAAGAATATAGAAGTAAAAGAGTTTTGGTATACTAAGTTTGTCAAGCTGCTGTCTGAGAAACCTAAGACACTCAAAGAACGAGACGTTATTATTGAAGTTGACAATGTGACGAATTGCGGGTGCGACAAGTCTGACTTTTACATTTTAAAAGGACGTTCATTACAGTTTATTGACGAATTGACTTGTAGCAACTGTTTTGGACAAATTTCATATTCCAGAATACCGCTTGAAATTCAACTTGAAGACTGGCAGACAAAACACGAAAGAATTTACTCCAGTTGGCTTGAAAGTGGACTTTTTGAAAAAGAAGCTTACAAAGAGCTAACGAATTATAAAAAAGGAAAACTAAACTTAGAAGGAGAAAAAATCAGAAAACAACTTTCAGACTATTTCAAACTTCCTGTTTACATAAGCTACTTTGTTGAGGAGCCTGACGACAATCATACTTGCTTAGTTTGTGGACAAAAAGGTTTTGACTCTGGTCTGAAAAGACCTAACAAAATTTGTAAGACCTGTAACACAATATTTGATTATGGCGACAAATAGAAAAACAACTGGTGCTAACAGGCGTTTGGCAAAAAAGCGGGTTCAGTGCTTAAATAAAGCTTTGTGCTTCGTATCAAGTTCAGTGCTGGCAGACAGTTTAGTGCTTCGAAATCCGCTTCTTCGCCAAGCGCCCAACCGTTGTAGCCAATTTGAAAAAAACGAATGACAAACCAAGAAATATTAAGCAAAACAGAACACAGACCATGGGAGATTCCGACTGGCAGTTGGAAATTCTATCAAGAGTGGAATAATGCAATATTTCTTAATTATCAAGTAGACTTGACCGAATTAAAAAAGCTTGTTCCCAAAGAATTGGTAATTGACCTTTTTGATGGTAAACCGTGGATTTCAATCGTTGCCTTTACAATGGAAAAGATAAGACCGAAAAACCTGCCTTCTTTTCCACCAATATCGGATTTTGATGAAATAAATATTCGGACTTATGTTAGATCGACTAACAAGACTGGAGTATATTTTTTGAGCATTGAGGGCGGAAAAAAACTGTCCTGTAAAGTCGCAAAGGGAATTTCGGAACTTCCGTATCGATTTTCAGAAATTAAGCGGACCGACAAAAAATATCAATCCAGAAATTCGGAATTTAACGACAGGCTTGACATTGAATTTACGATTGGAAAGGAGTTGAAAGAAAAAACTGAACTGGACAAATGGCTAACTGAAAGATATGCTCTTTTCCAAGACACAGACGATTCCATAAACGAATTTGAAATCCATCATTTGGAATGGCCAATTAACGAAATTGACATACAAAAATTGGAATTGAATTATCCCAGATTTCAAAAATTAATAAACGAAAAACCAAACAAAATTCATTATTCAAGAGGAGTCAAAGTTTTGGCTTGGGGAAAAATTAAAAATAAAAAAACTGGCTACAACGATGGGTATAAAACATAGGGCAGATAGTGGTTTCCGCTAGTTTTCGGCTCTTAACCAAGTTCGCTTCGGTCGGACAGTTAAGAGCTTCAAAATGCCCTACATTTCATATCCGAGACCGTTGTGGCATTGAAATGAAGACACTATACAAAATATTAGGACTTACAGTCATTGACTTTGGACTGATTTGGTTGTGGGTTTACCAAATGGACCCTGACCCAAGTGTGTCTATTGGAATTATTCTTCTAGTTCCGTTTGTTTTTGTGTTGAATTTGATAATTGCAGCAGTGCTATTCTTTACGAAAAAGAAAGAAAATTCAAGAGTATTCTTTATCAACTCTGTTATTGCTTCGATTATGATGTTTTATCTATTTGGTGAAGGAATTGACAGACACCAAAACAGAACTTTAGAAAGTTGGGAGTTCAACAAGGCTGATACAACATATACCTTAATTAGATGGAAAAATAGTGACGAATTTAGTATGACTTACAGCCTAAGACCAGGCTCTTCTTGGGGCTTCTTGGATGGCACTTGCAAAAATCAAAACGGTAATTGGATTTTGAAAGCAGACTCACTAACAATGACTATTGACAAAAAAGACAACTTAATAGGCTTCAGAAACCCTGTTGATACAATTAAAATGAATAAAATAGAAAGATAAAAACGCCACACAACAACTAGGTTTTCGTCACGTGCGTAGCACGAACGATGAAACCGGTGTTGCACTGCCTGTCCCGAGAGCGTAGCGTGTCGAGAGAACCGGAGAGGTTCTTATGGGGATTGAGTCAGGATTTTTTGAAGGAAGTGGGGTTTCCAATTAGATTAAAAAGTAATACCTACGAGTAGATTCGGTATCGATTCAAAAAAAGTATTGTTGTTTCTAGCCTTTCCAATGCCTTTTGGAAAGGCTTTTTTTATTGCATGGGCATAGGCTTCCCCCTCCTGCGGCGGGCAGGTAGCCCGAGTAAAACCAGGAACTAAAATTGGTTTGTGAGAGCGGAAAAGACGGTTTTTGGTGGTCCTCGTTTGACCAGATGCAGGAAATCGTTGATCCGGTCAGGGTCCACTTCGGTTGGTAATTCATTGAAATGGATAGCCAGTTTTGCCAGATGTCTGGCATAGTTTGATAGGGTGCTTTTGCTTTTGCCGGCGACGACAACTTTCTGCTCAAACTTGGCTAATAGTTCAGCAAATCCAGCTATCTTGGAACAGGCAGCCTGGAGGATGGTTTTCTTTTTTTTTCATGATTAATAAGAGTTAATGAATGTTCTAAAAAGTTACCGCTTCTTGGCTGTTCTTGAAACTACCGCAGGTTTAGTGCAACAACGCATATAGCTTATGTCGGGTGGACTTTTACTTGCAACTTTTGCACTTGTAGCAAGCTTGGTTTCGGGCGGACAGTTACGTGCTTCGAATGCCCTACGTTTGATACCCGAACCGTTGGCGCCAATTGAATAAAGACTTGAAAGACAACCCGAAATATAGACCCACAAACCAATTACAAAAGGACTGTTTACGACTATTCAGAAAATGGTTTCCCGACTTGAAGAACAGAATTGAGTTTAGAGAGCCTTTAATGCATCCTAACAACTTTTGTTTCTCAGTCTCACCTGACAATCCTAAATTTGGAGATGTAGTTTTTGACATTAACGACCAAGAAATCACCATATTCACCGACTTTGATCATCATCACTATGAGACCTATATTTATGATGATAAAGATGAAGACACAAAAAGACAAAAAGCTATACAACTTGCCTTGACAAGCATTAAAGAGCTAATAAGCGGGGAAATAGTCATCGGACTAGAAAAGAAAGGAGAGAAAATAATTAAAGCATTCAGGTATTATAAAGACAATCCAGAAGATAAAATGAGTGCTGTAATAAGCTTGGACAATGAAGGTGAAAAACTCGAATCTAACCAAAATGTGCCGACTGAGCGAGTTACAGTTAACTGGAACGGAATATTAAAAAAAGAAGAACTTCTGGCGCCAACAATACCTATAAGCAAGCGGGCGGACAGTGATAAACAAAACTATAATACTTTTAAAAAACTTTGGTCTAAGCTGACAGGTAAGTAACTTATGAGGCCCATCTGCTCATAGCCAAACGTTACTAGCAATTTTCCTGACTTCCAATCCGCATTAAAATCATCTGGATCCTCACCTTTACGATGAATCCAGCCAATTAACTCTAACAAGTAGCTTTCATCAAAGAAATATACAAGTTGAAATTCATTCAGCGCCAGACTTAGTGGTTCAACAGCGACAGACCCGAAAATTACTCGGAGCATAGTTGGCATTTCGCAAGGCTGTATAGTATTGGCTGAGCATTCGCGCAACTAGTAGGTTTGGCTTGTACATTCAGTATTTTAGCGAAAACATAAATGGATTTCAATAGTAGTATAAATGAAACTATCAAAAATAACATCTGCCATTCTTCTCTTAGTGATATGTGGGTTTGCCTCTTGTACTAACAAAAGCAGTATAGTTGATGACGCTAACGCGAGTGCTAAGTCAGCAGATATTGTGATTTACGGAGGAACTTCTGCGGGCCTATCTGCTGCCATTCAAGCGGCAAGAATGGGGAAGTCTGTCATACTTATTGAACCGAGTACTCGTTTAGGCGGGCTTACCACTGGCGGTCTTGGACAGACTGATATTGGGAATAAGCAGGTAGTTGGGGGAATAGCCCGGGAATTTTACAGAAATATAAAATCTCATTACCAGGATTCCACCAACTGGGTGTGGCAAGCTAGATCTGACTATGTAGATGGGGGGCAAACTCGCTCAGGCAAGGATGAGGATGCGATGTGGACTTTTGAGCCTTCCGCCGCGCTGAAAGTTTATCATAATATGCTTGAAAATCTGGCTATTACCATCATCTATAAGCAGCGGCTTGATAGAGCTACAGGCGTTGCCAAATTCGAAGGGGAAATTACTTCCATTACTATGGAATCGGGAGAAACCTACCAAGGGAAAGTTTTTATAGATGCGACGTATGAAGGGGATCTTTTGGCAAGTGCGGGCGTGTCTTATACAGTAGGCAGAGAGGCTAATTCTCAATATGGAGAAACGTTGAATGGTGTACAAGCCAACGATAAGAGTGAAACGCTCCTGGGATCAGTTTCAAATAATAGTGTTTACCATAACTTCATCAAGGGTGTAGATCCTTACATAGTCAAAGGAGATCCTAAGAGTGGCCTCCTTCCTTTTATTACCGGAGGTGGACCTGGAATAGATGGAGAAGGAGATAATCGCATTCAGGCTTATTGCTTCCGAATGACGCTGACTGACCATCCAGACAATCGAATACCATTTGCCAAACCTGAGAATTACAAGGAGCTGGATTATGAATTACTTTTTCGTAATTATGAAGCGGCAGATGGTCCTATAGAAGAGATGTATTCGTATGGTGATCCCTTGGTACCTTGGATAAATTCAGCAATGCCCAACCGAAAAACTGACACGAACAATCAAAAGGGGTTTTCAACGGATTTTATAGGTCAAAACTGGGACTATCCCGAAGCTTCCTATGAAGAACGTGAAGAAATTGTAGAGCGCCATCGACAGTATCAGCAAGGTCTCATGTGGACTTTAGCTTATCATCCCCGTATTCCAGCTAAAGTAAGAGAGAAGGTGTCCCAATGGGGAACTTGCAAAGATGAATATGAGCGTGAAGACGGCTGGCAGCAACAGCTGTACATTAGGGAAGCTAGACGCATGATCAGTGACTATGTAATGACTCAAAAAAACTGCGAAGGAATGGAGGTGGTGAGTGATCCAATTGGAATGGCAGCCTATGGGATGGATTCCCATCATGTGAAGCGTTATGTGAATTCCGATGGGTTTGTATCCAATGAGGGCAATGTAGAGGCTCATGTAAAGGCTCCTTTTCCAATTAGTTATCGCTCTATTGTTCCGAAAAAAGAGGAATGTACTAACCTACTGGTTCCAGTCTCCCTTAGTGCATCGCATATTGCATTTGGATCAATTCGTATGGAGCCTGTTTTTATGGTTCTGGGTCAAAGTTCGGCAGTAATTGCCAGTATGGCGGTTGATGAAATTAAGCCGGTTCAAAATATAGATTATACCAAGATTAGAGAGGAATTGATCCGTTTAGGTCAAATTTTGGAATGATAAATACTGAAAGTTGAACACGCTTTTCGGTTCCTGTTAAGTCCCTAAAGATGCCACAGTATATTTGGACATTAGGGAATCTCCTTGGTACTATCGCTTTAATTGACATGGAGTAATTCTCTGCTTCTGTGAAAAGAGAAAATGTCTAATTGAAAAATGAGTTGATAAAGAATGAAAAAAGCCGGTGAGAGTCGGCTTTTTCGGTTTGGCGATTTTAAGTTGGCTGTACGTTTTTTTATACTATTCCAATTCGTAATTGCACTGAAAGATCAAAACACCTCTTAAAACCAATTAAAATTTTGAATGTGAGCCTTTATGCTTAACTTTGAAAAATTATATTTTAAGAAGATTTTGTCACAAATACAAATTAGATATGAGTTATATAGAACTGGGGATCTTTGTCGCCTACATGCTGGCTATGCTGGGAGTGGGGTATTTTTACATGAAGAAGAACTCAGGTCAGGAGGATTACTACGTGGGCGGAAGGAATATCGGCCATTGGCATATCGGGCTTTCGGTTGTAGCGACTGACGTAGGAGGAGGTTTCTCCATTGGGCTTGGTGGCTTGGGATTTGTGATGGGAATGTCTGGTTCCTGGATGCTTTTTACAGGACTTTTGGGCGCTTGGCTCGCAGCAGTAGTATTGATTCCACGAGTAAAGTCCGACCCAGCATTTGCTAAGTTTTTTACCTTTCCACAGATCATCGGTCATCTATACAATTCCACCACCGCCAAAGTTGCAGCCGTAATCTGCTTTCTCGGATATCTTGGTTTTACTTCCTCACAATTATTGGCAGGTGCCAAGCTCGCTTCAGGAACTTTCGAAGAGCTTGATCTTTCCTATGCGCTTTTGATCATGGGTGCAGTTGCGGTTGTGTATACCGTGATGGGTGGACTGAAGGCTGTTATTTATACCGATACGATACAATGGATTGTTTTGATGGCAGGTTTGATGTTTATCGGAATCCCTATTTCTTACAATTATGTAGGTGGCTGGGATGGTATTCAGAGCACTTTGCCCCAGGAGTTTTTCTCATTTACTAATTTGACTTGGCAGGATCTTGCGAATTGGGGGATCACGATTATCCCGATTTGGTTTGTGGGTATGACGCTTTATCAGCGGATTTTTGCCGCGCGTGATGTAAAGTCTGCAAAGAAGGCTTGGTTTATCGCCGGACTATTTGAATGGCCTATTATGGCACTTTTAGGGGTTTCTTTGGGTTTACTATCCAGAGTAGCCGTAGAGCAGGGTGCATTGGAGGGGTTTACCACCGCGATGGATCCGGAAATGGGGCTTCCGGTTTTGCTGAGCCAGATCTTACCGGCTGGTATTTTAGGATTGATGATGTCAGCCTATTTTTCAGCAGTGCTTTCTACGGCAGATTCCTGTCTGATGGCAGCTTCGGGAAACCTGACTACCGACATTCTTGGAAAATATTACACTTCAAAATCTCTTAAAGAAGAGATGAAAATCTCTCAGTTGCTCACTTTGGCAATTGGAATAGTAGCAATTATTATTGCTTGGCAGATGACGGAAGTTTTGAGTTTGATGCTATATTCCTATGCTTTTATGGTTTCTGGGCTTTTAGTGCCGGTGCTGGCAGGTTTGTTTTTCAATCAGACCAGTGCAAAAGCAGCCACTGCATCTATGATTACGGGAGGTTCCTTGACTGCAGGTTTGATTATAACCGAAGTGTCACTTCCTTTTGGCTTAGATGCCAATTTATTTGGGCTCACGCTCTCTTTGCTGACGTTTTTGTCAGTGATTTATTTCGAAAAAAATAACAGTTCAAAGTTAAAATCTATATGATCAAACTAGAAACTCTATCTACTATTGATAATGCGACTTATTTACAAAAAAATGAGATCGCAGATTTCCTTTTTGTCCACCTCGGTCAGTATGGTGATCCAAAGGAAGATATTATGAAGTGTCTGGACTATGCCTTAGACCAAAGTCTACATGCCGGTGGTTTTGTAGTAATGGCGAGGGAGAATGATAAAATCCTAGGTGCACTTATCATGAATAAAACAGGTATGTCGGGTTATATTCCTGAAAATATCCTGGTTTATATTGCCGTAGATGCAGCCCAAAGAGGTAAAGGAATAGGCGGAAAAATCATGGATATGGCTATTAAAATGGCTAATGGCTCTATCGCTTTGCACGTGGAACCAGACAATCCTGCGAAGAAATTGTATGAAAGAATCGGCTTTACAAACAAGTACCTTGAAATGAGGTTGACTAAGTGAAATGGCTTACCTGACATTAAATAGAGCTAAGCTCAAAGAGAACTTTGAGTTTCTCAAAAAGACCTTTGCAAAAAGCGACATCTCCTGGGGTGTCGTATCCAAATTGCTTTGTGGTAACAAACTTTTTCTCCAGGAATTAATAGACCTTGGAGTAAAGGAGGTTCACGACAGCAGGATTGGAAATCTCGAAATTGCTAAAGGTCTAGATCCCAATCTACAGACTGTTTACATCAAGCCTGTATCCAAAAGATACGTGCGTAAAATGGTTCAGTTTGCTGACGTCAGTTTGAATAGTGAGTTGGAAACTATCCGTTGGATAAGTCAGGAAGCCGTGAAGCAGGATAAGAAACACAAGATTATCATCATGGTGGAGACGGGAGATCTTCGCGAAGGAGTAATGGGTGAGCGATTAGTGGAATTTTATTCCCAAATCTTCCACCTTCCAAACATTGAAATAATAGGCTTAGGGACGAATTTGAATTGCCTAAATGGGGTAATGCCATCCACCGATAAGCTCATACAGCTGTCACTCTACAAGCAGATTATTGAGCTAAAATTCAACAAGAAAATACCCTGGGTTTCTGCTGGTACATCAGTCACCATTCCATTGATGCTGACTCATCAATTACCGAAAGGAATCAATCATTTCAGGGTAGGAGAGACCTTATATTTTGGTCTTGATTTGTTTGAGGAAAAAGTCATCGAGGGAATGAACGGGGATGTGTTTGAACTGCATGCGGAAATCATTGAAATGCAGGAAAAGCCGCTTTTACCCGTTGGTAATCTGGCAGCTAACCCACAAGGAGAGACTGCTGAGATAGATGAAACGCTGTATGGACAAAGTTCTTTTAGAGCAATCATTGATATAGGTTTGCTGGATGTAGATCCAAAATACCTAATTCCTGCTGATGGGAATTACGAGATTTTGGGAGGTAGTTCTGATATGTTAATTATCAATTTGGGCGAAAACCCGCAGGGGTATAAAGTTGGTGATACCTTGAATTTCGATATGAAGTATATGGGTGCACTTAGCCTGCTAAATTCGGATTACATAGACAAGAAAGTTATCTAGAAATTGGTTCTGAAAAATCGTTTGGCATGGTCGTGGGAATACAGTTGGGAAAACCAACCAGTATTTGACTATGAAAAAAGTAGTGTTATTTATCGCCCTTGGACTAGGAATGGTCCAACTTTCTCAAGCACAATCCTCAGAAAAACCAGGTGGATTTGGAGTTCGAGGTGGAGCCAGTCTTTTCAATTTTAGCGGGGATGATGTTTCCGAAAATGATTACACCAATCGTGTAGGATTCCATGTAGGTGGATACACAATGTTATTTATGACGGATCGTCTAGCTCTTGAGCCAGGTGTGTATTACTCTGTGAAAGGGACTCAAAATGATGATTTTGCAGACAGCCGAGCGATTTTAGGCTATGTGGATGTGCCGGTACTTTTCCGACTTTATCCTGCAGAAGGCTTTAATATTTTCGCAGGACCGCAAATTTCCTTCTTACTCAATTCAAAATTTGAGGGGGATTTCTTTGGAAACACGATTTCCTATGACTCTGATGCGATCAAAGAAACAGACTTTGGAGTAGCGATGGGTGTAGGATATAATCTACCCAAAGGATTTAATGTACAGGCATCTTATGATTTGGGGTTAACTCCGATTTTCAAGGATAGTGATGCAGATGTGTACAACAGAGGATTCAAATTATCCGCTGGCTATACTTTCTAAGGAATAATTTAGTAATGTAAAATGCCTCCGACTTTAAATCGGAGGCATTTTTTTTGGTGATTTTTAACCGAAAAGATCAAAAAGGGGACGTAGAGTTCGCAGCTTTGGAATAGGAAATGTTCAGTGCGGTCGGTGTGAGAGAAGGCTAATTTCCTCCGTCCGATTTGCCGTCAATGAATTTTCTGTCTTATAATAAGAAGATAGAAAAGCATTTAAAAATTTTTATAGTCAACGGGTTCCCTGCATCTGCCATAGGTTATCGGGCTTCCTTCATCCCATTTATCCAATCCTTGATCAGCTGAACACCTTCTTTGTGGACAGTCGTTCTACCAAGTTCAGGCATTGCGATTCCGACTTCTGTGGAATTCATACGATGAGTAATAATGGATTCATCAGCCTTGCCTGGAACGATGTCAAAATCAAATGTTCCTGCGCCATTGCCCGCAGCAACGGGGATTTTATTAATTCCAAGTTTTCTTGGATCCGTTTGATCGTAAGTAAGAAAAAGCCCAGAGGTACTGGCAGGGCCTTCTGCGCTGTGACAATGTGAGCAATTAATATCCAAATATGCCATTGCCCTGTCATTCAGAGGAAGGTTTTTGTCCTCGTAATTGATCATCGCAGGATGAGCGTTCTTCCCCTCAAAACCCTCTAGTTTTCCCAGTTCTGTCCAATGAGCGAGTTGATTTGACTCTCCTGAACTGTATTCCAGCTCATTATTTAAATGCTGAACTTTTACGCCAATTGGAGCCAGAGTCTCATTCTTATTGTGGCATGTTTTACACTGGTTCTTGTTAGGAACGATGTAATTGATTACCTGGTCTTTCCCTGTAGCATCGGTGAATGAAACCTCCATTTGTCCTCCTACTACTTTTAGGATTGCTTCCGTCTGACTTTCATTCCAGATGTATGGATAGGCTACCCAACCATTCTTTTCATTGATCAGTAACCTGGTCTCAATAATTCTTCGGATACCTTCAGGTTTTCTGAAGTCTACTGGATAATAAAAATTCTTGATTAAAATGGTGCCTTTTGGAAAATCAAACTCATTTGAGGTCAAAGTGGCTTTTTCTCCCTCCGGAAAGAAAATAAAGCGACTTTTGAGTGCGTAGTCAGTAAAAAGCGAAGAGGCAGGTTTGTAAGGAAGCACGTCTTTTATTGGAGATAACTCATTTAACTCTCCTGTAAAGAATCCGTAGGTCGAAAGCCTTCCATAGGGGTAATTTCCATCTGCCAATTCTTTTTCGGGCACAGGATCTTCGTTATTGATTTTGGGCTCGGTTTTGCAGGCAACCATGAAAATCGTGATCGCTAGAAAAAGGTGGACTCCCCAGAAAATGGAACTACTTCTCATTACATTTCAGCTAAAGAGGCAACATTGGTTTTTACTGGAGCAGAGCAATTTTGAAATGGGGTCACATCTGCAAAAGCTTTGATATTATCTTCTCCTTCGCTAAGATCAAACCTAGTGAAAAGAAGGTCATTCATATTTTTCTCTGACAGACATATGTTCATAGGATTGGTGGAGATATCCTTGCTGATCGACTCATCCCAAATGCCATCGTAAATAATGTCCTGTGTTTTGGCTTTGCCATGGGCATTATAGATACTGATCAACTGCCCAAGTTCCCTGCTTAGATCTGGGAAACCTTTTGTACGGTCATATTCATTGTCATGAATGTAAATGTCGCTGGTAAAAGGTGACCAGTTTGGGGCTTCGCTTGGGAAACCAGTGATTTGATAGCTGGCAATAGCCACCCCCGTAGTCTTGTTGCGAAGGATGCGGTTATTGTAGATTTCCACTTCTTTTGCTGCCAAAAGGATAACGCCAGATCCGGGAGGAATCATCGTTACGGTATTGCCATTTGCTCCTTCGCCAGTGGCAGTCGCAAAGTTTTCATGGTTGTTTTCGATGATGTCGTTATCGTAGATTTTTGTTTTAGCACCATCTGCTTTTGGCAAACCTGGAAGGTTGAAAACCAGAATTCCGCCTGCATTATCACGTGCTACATTTCCAAAAACTTCTGCATTGTCACAGTTTTCGATTTCTATTCCGGCCACATTTCCGAAGGCAAGAGAGTTCTTTACTACGATATTTTCAGACTGACCTACATAGATTCCTGCATCCCGGGAGTGGGAAGCGATTACTTCGTCGATCATCACGTTCTTGCATTGCACTGGATAGATCGCGTAAGTGCCGTTTTTAGACTTGTCTCCATTCGTCCAGGTGACGTTGATCCTACGAAAAGTAATTCCATCTGTATGCTGCACTTTGACTCCATCACCAGGCGCATCCTCTACTGTGAGATCTTGGATTGTGATATTATTTCCAACTAGCTTGATGCCTTCACCTCCCGTAGTAAGGTTTTTAAAGGAGAGAACTGTTTCCATCAGCCCAGCTCCTTTGATTGTGATATTTGACTTATTGTCAATAATCAGCTGAGTATTCAACTCATAGAATCCACCAGGGATCTCAATCGTCGCCCCATCCTCAGCCATGATAAAATCTTCAATGACTTTTTCCGTTTGCTCCTGAGTCATTCTAGGAAGTTCAGAACTGTCAAAAGTCTGTTCATTAGAGGAGCTGCTGCAGCTAAATCCAATAATTGTAATGCTAACAAGTGCGAGGTATCCAAGTAGTTTCATGGGGCGTTAATTGATTGAAATAATTCCTTCAAAGCTAAGGACATGGGGAAGCTTATGCCTTGACTTTTGTCAAAAAATAGAATTATGACTTGTTAATAATCAATAAAGCAATCAATTAATACTTGTACCAAACGAATTAACCATGATTATTCGTTTATCGAAGCACCGCTTTAGCAATCTGAGAACTACTGTTAAATGCTTAAGATTGGTAAATCTAAAATTCTTCGTCAATCAATTCCTTATTACAAGCAGCACCAGCCATGGTTCCAGATGATACCGCAAATGCCACTGATCTAAACATGTTGGTATTGTCTCCACAAGCAAAAACTCCTGGAACAGTCGTTTTTTGAAGCTGGTCTACTTCCAGATATCCATTGCTTTTCAGCTCACAGCCAAGGGCTGCAAGGATCGAAGAATTTTGTTCAAAATTGGGTTTGGCATATAACGCTTTTAAGGAAACTGAGCTCCCATCTGCCAATTTGATACATTGAATTTGCCCTTCCTGATGCTGGATTTCTTCAATTTCAGTTTCGAGGGTTTTGACATTTTTGGACTCAAGTGAAGATTTTTGTTCTTTGGTGAGTGTAGATTTTCCGTTGGTGAACAAAGTCAAATCTTTGGTCCAATTGGTAATCATTTTACCAAACTCAAAACCGAATTCTCCATTTGCCAAAATACCCGTTCGTTGGTTTCTGACTTCATATCCATGGCAGTATGGACAATGGATGACAGAAATGCCCCAACATGCTTCTAAACCTGGGATTGGCGGAAGAATGTCTTTTATTCCACTAGCGAAAATCAGCTTTTTACCTTCAAATAGTTCTCCTTTTCCGGTTTTGATTTCAAAACCTGAATGAGTCTTTTTTCCCTCGACTGCCATTCCATCAAGAAAAGTTACGGTATCATATTTTGCTACCTGATCTTTACCTATAATTGAGATTTCGGCGGGAGTACTTCCATCCTGTGTTAAAAAATTATGGGAGTGAGGGGTCTGGCGATTGCATGGTTTGCCCGCGTCGATGACCAAAACTTTTCGGAGAGATCTGCCTAGTGTCATAGCAGCAGAAAGACCTGAATAACTTCCACCTATAATTATTACATCGAATGTGCTCATTCCGCTTGAAAAGTTGTTGTATGGGCAAAGGTAAAAAAAGCTTTCATTTATGCAATAATGTTGCATAAATGAAAGCTTAAAATTTATGTATAAAACCCGGTCTTTCTTATGGATTCGTTGACCAGAACTCCACGTTTTTCACCAATGCTCTTTTTGGCAATTTCAAATGGGCTACAAGCAACTCCGCAAAATCTTCCGGCTGCAATACTTTATCCGGATTTCCATCCGTCAGATTATTGTCCATGGCTAAGTCAGTGGCAATAGTGCTAGGACTCATACTGAATACGCGGATATCTGATTTTCTGACTTCCATCATCAATGATTCTGTCAATCCGTTCAATCCAAATTTGGATGCGCTGTAAGCACTAGTCATCGCATTACCTTTCTGTCCGGCGGTAGAAGACACATTTACAATATCTCCAGATTTTCTCTCCAGCATTCCCGGAAGTACTTCGTGAATCACATAGTAAACTCCGAATAGGTTCACCTTTACGATATTTTCCCATTCACTTACTTCCAGATCAAGGAATTTCCCAAACTTGCCAGTTCCGGCATTATTTACCAAAATATCAGGAACTCCGAGTTCCGAGATCAAAGAAGCAATAGCGGTTTTGATGCTTGAAAAATCAGATTGATCAGCGACAGCTATTGCGACTTTCAACGAGGAGTCGATTGAGGCGACTTCTTCCTTAACCTGTAATAAATCTGATTCTGTCCTGGATAATATCGCCAGATGAACTCCTTCATTTGCCAGCGCCAAAGCAATTGCTTTTCCTAATCCTTTTCCTGCGCCAGTGATCAGCGCTACTTTTCCTTGTAGTGATTGCATGGTTTTGTGTTAATCAATATAAGATACAAAAACAGCTGGCAGGGATTTGAGTTCAGCGGGAGGGATATTTCTTTTTACAATCTTAAAATGTTCGAGTTATTTCTTCTCAAACATCTCTTCCGTATAATCCAGCAATTCCGTCCCACCAATTTTGCCATGCCCTGGAATCACAATAATAATTTCCGGAAAAGTTGATTTAACTTTTAGCACTGTGGCTGACCATTTGCCGACGTTAGCATCTTCTAAATTGCCATTTCCGGCTCCTAGCGCTTTGATCATACAGCCTCCGAAAAGCACCTTGTCGGAAGGAACATAGGACACAAAATTGTCTCTCGTGTGCCCTTCCCCCAGAAATTGATTTATCACGTTAATTTTTCCAGCTTGAAGATTAAGTCTCTTTTTGAAACCAATTTGAGGAAGCGGATATCCTGCATTTTTTGCCAATGCTATGGTTTGGTCCGAGGCATAGGATGGGATTTCTCTGGAGTGAAACTCGTCCAGCCCTCCCAAGCAATCCCAATGGAAATGTGTAGCAACTACTCCCTTGACTACTGTTTTCTGATCGTTTTCAAGCCAGTTAATCAATTCTAAACTTGCTTCCTCATTGGCTGGCGTGTCAAAAACCAGTGCTTCCCCTTCATTGATTACGATCATCCCATTGCAGGCCACTTTTCCAAAATCATCGGTATTTAGGTAGCTAATATGAACAAAGGTGTTTGGGCTGATCTGTTCGATTTGTAGAGTCTCGGATTTGTAGACAAAAGAATTTTCTTGGGCAAAAAGAACTGAGATCCGGAAAAACAATAGGAAGAAAAAAACAAAGGATTTCATTGATTGAAAGCAATAAGTGAAAGTAAATGACATGTTTATTCAAAACAAAATCCCAGCCTATTTTCATAAACTGGGATTTGTAGAGCCTATTTCATTAAATATTATTTTCTCAGCGTTTCCAAATAACTAACCAAGTCCACCAGTTCAGTTTCTGATAGTGGAAATTTAGGCATCAGTGATTCTTCCAACTGGGTGACACTCTCGATATCCACCAGCTTGTAAATCTTCTGCTCGGCTGATCCTACCAATTTCACGACTAGATCATTTTCTGTTTTAGAATTGACGATGCAGGTAAACTCTGTTCCGTCTTTCATTTTAACAAGTTGAGTTTCATATCCAAAACCCATTCCTTCGGATGGATTGATGATGGCATTAAATAGCCCTTCTTTGGATAATTTATCTCCAATTTCGGATAGGCCTGGTCCAAAATCAATTCCTTTGTCGGCAATTTTATGACAGGCCAGACAATAAGTGTCTGCAATGAGCAGTCCTTTTTCTACGTCTCCTTGTTGAGCTAGAAGCTTCGGCAAATCAACCGTTGCGTTTGAAGATGCTTCTCCAAATTTCTCATTGGCTTCGGCCCGGATAGTTCCATTCCAAGAAGATAGAAGGATTTTCTGCGCTATAGGAAGCATATCAGCTGGGATCTTATCCGCTTTTGCCAATTCTAATAAATACGGCTCAGAATTATACCCTTTTGCAGCTTCCATCGCAGCAGTCCTCATTTCTAAAGAGTGAGATTCATTGAGATAAACTTCGGCCAAGAGTTTTGCCATTTCCTCATTATCTATTACTCCAAATTTCTCAATCGAAGCCACCGCTTTTTTTTCAGAAGGATTAGCAAAGTACTTCTCTATTTCTCCCATTCCATACATGGCAGCAAAACTATTTGCCGCCATTTGGGAATGCTGACTATTCTCAGATTGGTAGATAAGCTTTTCCAACCTGACTTTTTGATCTCTCAACTGATATTTGCTTACGATATCTAAAAAATCCCGGTCATCTGCGATACTTCCGGCAGTATTTTTTGCAAGGGTGAGAATCTCTCGATCTGGCGAAACTGGGTCAAAAGTAATCTGTCTAAGGATAATGAGTTGATCCTCTTCAGGAGCATTTGCTAAGAGTGATTTCAGGGTTTTGTTTTTGGCCTCAGTTGACTGAAAATCAAGAGCTCGATAGAAAGATTGATTGTTACGGCCAGGTTGAGAAAGGATAATCTTTCCTAAAAGTTCTGCAGTATTTGATGCACGAGATCTCCAGACTATGTCTTTAGCTTCCTGATTTTCCATCCATCCTGAACCTGTTTGTTCTAAGTACGCAGGCAAATAATCATCCCAGAAGCCTTCTGCAGCTATTCCCAACGCCTCCAAATACCAGCGATCTCCGTTCTCATACCCATTAACAAGTTTTAGCCAAACTTCAGGATTATGCTTGTACCGAATTGCTAATCCTACTTCTCTTCGAACTTGAGGAGATTCGTCTCCGGCCATTTCTAGCAAGAAGGATACGTCACTCATTTTGTTATTTCTATAAGCACGAATGGCGGCTACTCTGATATTCTCATCTGAGTCAGTTGCAGCAGTTTTGATGTAATCATTCCCATTTGGTAGCTTAGTAAGTACCCAGAAAGCTCTTGCTCGCATCCTACTTTCACCTTCGGTAAATAATTGCTCCAAGGCGTCTTTTGCCTCGCCGCCTTTTTCTACCAATGCCATGAACGCTTTAAAATGAGTAGCGCGATTTGGGCTTTGAAGTAAATTAATTAAAGAAGGAATGCTTGTATAATCCGGCTTGCTCACGTTATAGTCAACATCTTTAGGGGCAAGTCTGTAGATTCTTCCTTTGTCCAGATCTCCCATGGCATGTCCACCAACTCCCGGATCATACCAATCAGAAATGAAAAGTGATCCATCTGGAGCAACCGTCACATCAGAAGGTCTAAACCAATTATCTCTGGAATTTCCATCCAAAAGATTGATGATTTTGGCAGTAAAACCAGCTCCAGAGGGAACGGCTGGATACGATCTTACGATATTTGGTCCAGCATCGGAATGAATGACCTGATTCTGGTATTCCTCAGGGAGTAATTTACCTTCATACACTAAAATTCCTGTAGGCGAACCTGCATAGGTCTGAAGAAGGTTGGGGACTACACCTGGATCATTTAAGTGCCAATGCTGCTCATAAACGGAGTCTTCCATATTGATTCTTCTAGCTCTCCAGTCTGCGCCTGTCACTTCATCCTTGAAGCCATAGTTGCCATAATCCATGACGTAGTTGATTCTTGTACTTCTGTTTCCATCGTCATCATTGTCAGATTGCCACATTCTGCCATAGCTATCTGTGGCTACTTCGTAGTTATTTCTGAAATTCCAACCTAGCACTTCTACATCCGAACCGTCGGGATTCATCCGGAACACCATACCCTCTTTATAAGGTTGAGTTTTGTTATTGACTGGTCTGCTAAGTGGATCCATAATAGGAGAGCCGTCCGCGTAATGAAGACCTTCGCCAGCATTTCCGTAATTAAAATACAATTTACCATCTGGCCCAAAGGTGAAAGAATGCATCCCATGATCATGTTGCTCACCACCTACTCCTTCGAATAAAATTTCCTTTTTCTCTGGCACATCATCGCCATCAGCATCTGTAAAAACATATACATATGGGCTGACTGAGACATAAACTTTATCTCCGAATACTGCAATACCTAAGGCTGCATTGATATCATTCCCCTGATAAAAAACCTTTGATTCATCAGCCACTCCATCTCCATCGGTATCTTCCATAATTAGGATTCGATCACCTTCAGCTCGGGTAGGGTTTCTTGGGTTTAGGGACGTACGATAATTATATGCCTCTGCAATCCAAACTCTACCACGATCATCAATATCCATATTGGTAGGATTGGACATCATAGGTTCGGATGCGAAAAGTGTAAGCTCCAATCGTTGGTCTGCGACGACAATTCCATCTACCGCATGTTCAGATGATCTTTTTTGCTCGTCAGTGAGTTTTGAATATTCTTCATCTGTGAGTTGAACATGCTTTTTTTCACAGGAAAAAAGTAATAAGCTCAACAAGCTTAGTAGTGTGATTTTTTTAAACATAGGATGAGCGGTTATTAGGGTTTGAAAACAAGCTATCAAATTAAGGAAAAGTTATGAAATGGGGCTAATAGCATGTCATAAGGTAGGTGATATGCCTCTTTACTCTTATATGTTTTCCGTATTATTTCAATTTCCCCTGTGAACCACGGTTTGTTTAAGGACCAACGGGAGAATTGTTTAGAATTTCTAGGGTATAGTTAACTTCTTATTTGCTTGAAAATCCTAAGTTTAGGTATGAAAAAAGCCATTAATATCACTCTCCATTTATGTCTAATCCTGATTTGGAATACCACATTTGGCCAAGAAACCAGATGGTATGGAGAAAGTACCGAAATGATGAATGCGCTGGAAGGCAGAGGATGGGATGAAATTGGATTCAATCGTCTTCCAGATTCTGCAGAAGCCATAGTCCGTTTGCCAGTATGGAATTTATCGAGGCAGACAGCAGGTCTTTCTTTGCGTTTTACTTCAGACAGTCCCGAAATTCACGTATCCTATACACCTTCTTCGACACGATTGGAAATGCCGCACATGCCTGCTACTGGTGTCAGTGGGGTGGATTTGTATGTGAAGGATAGTTCTGGAAAGCTTCTTTGGGTGAGAGGAAGTTACAAGTTTGGGGAACAAATCACATATCAGTTTCAATTATCCAATGATGCGGGCTTGTCAAAAGAGTTTCAACTATTCCTGCCTCTTTATAATGGGTTGAGTGAGCTGCAGATAGGTGTTCCAGATGATAAAGTTTTTGCTTTTGCTCCCAAAAGAACTGAAAAACCGATTCTAGTTTACGGGACTTCCATTGCTCAGGGAGCTTGCGCATCCAGACCGGGTATGGCTTGGACAAACATTCTGTCAAGGGACGTGGATATGCCAATGATCAATTTGGCTTTCTCAGGAAACGGTAGGATGGAGGAGGAGGTGATTGAATATGTCTCTCAGATTGATCCTGCAGTTTTTGTATTAGACTGTCTTCCAAACTTAGGTAGCTTTTCTGAAAATGAGGTCAAAACCAAACTGATTTATGCAGTCAACACTCTTCGGTCAAAATATCCAAACACTCCTATTTTATTGACTGAGCATGCAGGTTATTCTGATGGGTTAGTTTTTGAGCCAAGAGCTGAGATTTATGAGAATTTGAATGCCTGGCTCCAGGAAAGTTTTACAAAGTTAACGAGCAATGGAGTGACAGGGATTTACACGTTGACAAAAGATGAAATTGGAATGGGTATAGATGATTTTGTGGACGGTACACATCCGACAGATTTGGGGATGTCCAAGTATGCCAAAGCTTACGCTAAAAAGTTAAAGGAGATTTTTGAAGAAGAATAGAATAGGGAAATAGGAATAAAAATATGTAGGTATGGATTTTTCCCAATAACCAAAAGAGCAAAAAAAAGCAGCCCTAAGGCTGCTTTTTTTACTATTAATGAGCTGCGACTGCGGCTGGTTTTTTGCCTTTCTGCCAGAAAAATAACAGAGTAAATGCAACTATCAGTATTATCGGGAAAGTCATCATTGTAGATAATGTAGCTTGGCCCGCTGCAAGATCTAGATCTGCTCCAGTAAGACCTAGGGCTGTTTGCTCAGCAATATCATCGTCAATCCAGCTACCAATGAAAGGTTGGAAAATTGACGTTGAAAACATACCAACTCCACCTACTATTGACATGCCCAAGGCACCACTTTTTGGAATTTTGGCAGCTACAAATCCGAGCATAGTTGGCCAGAAGAATGCTACTCCTGTGGCAAAGAAAATTGCAGCTATATATACCATTACGCCTGTCTGAGTACTGAAAAGGTAAATCCCCAAAGTGGAAATTACTGCTCCTAGAAGTAATACTCCAGTTTGACCAAGTGCGCTAGTAACCGGTCCTCCAAAAAATCTTAAAACAGCCATTAACCCCGTAGTAAGTGCAAGGATCAACATAGGTTTAGCTCCAGAGCTTTCTAAAACTAATCCAGTCCATTTTTGT
Organism: Algoriphagus winogradskyi; assembly: GCF_900182815.1. Classification (GTDB taxonomy): domain Bacteria; phylum Bacteroidota; class Bacteroidia; order Cytophagales; family Cyclobacteriaceae; genus Algoriphagus; species Algoriphagus winogradskyi. The sequence continues at coordinate 21,408 of NZ_FXUA01000006.1, forward strand.
GGTCCAAACTCAGTGATTGCAGTGAGTGCCATACATGCAAAAATGAATAGGAATAAAGGAGTCAACATCGCCTTAAAGTTTTCAGATAGTGAACTTGCTTGTTCTACACTTGCTTTAGGGAAGGTTTTTCCATTAAATAAGTAAACGTACACTAGGGCTGGAATTGGGATTAACCAAAACTGGCTTTGCCATGAGAATCCAAGTGTAGACATCAATTCTGAAAGTAGGGCTCCTACAAATATTCCCCCAGGAAACCACATGTGGAATCTGTTGAGCATTTTGTTCATTTTGTCGCCAGTATACATGTCTGCAATCATAGGATTACAAGCAGCCTCAGTACAGCCACATCCAATTCCCATAAGTAGATTAGAAACGAGGAGTATGGCATAACTTAAATCTGAAACAAAGTAAATCGCGTACAAAGTCAATGCTGCACCTAAAAAGTGAGAAAGAAAGGCGATTTTCATGATCTTTTTAGGACCAATAGAATGATAAATCAGTCCTCCAATAATCATTGCGATTGGGAAACCGAAGAACCAAAGTGAATTTAAGTACCCTAATTTTTCAGCGGTGTACCCCAAATCTTCACCAAGTGATTTTAATGTACCCGCACTGATACTGAATGAGAAAGCAGTTGTAATAAGCGCAAAACAACTTGCGTTGAAAAGCGCACTTTTGTTGATGGTTTGAGTCATATGATGATAGGTTTTAGAATTTTGGGTTGTTAACAATATTTTCCAAAGATGGGAAAGTAGGAAAAATATTGCATTCAGCTTTCCCGCTAATCAAAAAAATCTTTCTGATTATATCTTTAATCCAATACCAGCAAGGATCCTATTTCCTTTTCTTCAAGCCCATAGAGGGCATTTCGAACCATAATTGTCACTACGTAATTTCCTGTAGGCACATATACACCATTCACTTTTCCATCCCAATTAAGAATTGGTTCTTCCATAGGAATATCTGTTGTTGAGGAATGGTGGATTAACTCACCTTGACGATTTAGGATGAAGAGCTCAGCTTCCGTAACCCCTTCGCTCATCAATACCCTAAAATCCTTATCAGGGTTTCCAAGGATCATGGCGTTTGGATATACTATTTGATAATTGCAGACATCATAGGTTCTGAAATTGTCTTCAAACTCGCAACCGTCAATTGTAGTGACCATTAATCTATAATTCCCAAGTTGGGTTGGCTTATATAGCCTCTCCGAAGAGACTAATTGCTCTTCAAAATACCATGCATATGTTTCATACTCTCCAGCATCGATTGGAGGTAAATTATTGTCTTTCGTGCAGACAGGATAGCTTTCATCCAGATTTGGAAGGGTCAAAAGGGTGCTTTCCTCTACCAAAATAAGGTTTCTACCAATTTCACATTGAAACTTGTTATATGCCACAACTTCATAAGTGCCTGGGGCATCCACTTCTATTTCAAAAAGATTATTGAATTCTGGGAGTTCTTGACGTTGATCATTTAGATCATAAAAAATCCATTCTGTCTCTAGCACCTCATCCTCATCGGTCTTCAAAGTGACCAATGCTGTTCCGGGTTCAGGACAGATTTTGGTAGCTTCTAGCGTCATCGCTACAGATGTGATCGGTGGAATGACTTCAAATTCTACAGGTGCAGGCTCACAAAACCCACTAGCCAAGGGTTGGATGATAAGCGAAAATAGACCAGACGTGGCCGGATAGAATTCTACACCTCTACCTACAATTTCATTATCTGAATTGATCCACCTAATACTGGTCTCATCAGGAAGTAAGCCTTGGATTTCTGCCACATATTGAATAGGGTCAAAGCACCCTTTTTCTAATTTGACAGGTTCAAAAGTGAATTTTGAAGAAAAAGTCACCCGAAAATCTTCCACCCGCGAACACAAAGTTGAAGAGGAACTAATTGGAGCAGCTTTTAACGAGTATAATCCTTCAGAAGTTAGAGAAAAGCCTTTACCGGAACTCAAAGATTGAGTGGTTCCATCAGGATATGTCAGCGTGAATAGTAGGTTTTGGCTTGTCTCTGGGATGTATTCGAAATTATCGCAGATATTAAAATCACCCGGTGTGCTGAATTCAACTTGAGGTTGTTTAGCAATTGAAAAAGTTTCGTTTGGGTAGGTACAGCCATCAATTATTTGTTCCAAGATATAATTTCCCGATGAAACATTGAGGGTCAATAGACCATTTATTGGTATAGGACCTGCATCGATAACACCTTTTGAATCGGAGAATAAACGATATTCTCCAGTACCTATTGACTGGCCAAAATCCACCTCTACTTTTCCCTGCATTACTCCTGTTGGAGAGCAGGCCTCAGGCTCGATGGTGACAGTTGGTGTAAATTGATTTGGAGGGCTTGGAGTTGCAGGAGGGTTTTTGGCTGATACCTGTACTAATTTGGTGATTTTGCACCCATTTTGGGTAGCAATTACTGAGTAAATTTTAGGCTTAAGGTTAGTGTAGGAAAAGGCTTGCCCTGCAGAAACTGATGACAAACTGACTCCAAGTTCAGGGATTTCTAAGGAATCCAAGTCAGTAGTGCTGGTGATTTGGAAGCTTCCATTTTCAGTGACACAGTCATCTGGAAACACTATATTTTGGATACTTATTTGCGGCGATTCTAAAAGTTCAAAGGCTATTTTCCTTTCAGAAGGGCAGTCTGGGTAGTTTTCATCCACAGCACTAAAAAAAACTTCATAAGTACCTGGTCCATCAAGTTCGCTGGATTCAAGAGAGATCTCAAATGCATCTCCCAGATTAGTTTTGGCAGCAGCACCAATCTTTCGAATAGACCATTCTCCAGTCAAAGGAGTGTCTGTTCCTATGGATATGCTACTTCCCTCACAAATTTGGGTACTTGACTGTGTGATTTTATAATCGATTGAAGGACCTACAAAAGTGGACCCTCTAATAGTACATGCTTGAGTTCCGTCAGAATTTGTTAAATAAAATTCCACGAAATGATAGCCAATATCGTACGTCAAAAATTCATTTCCTCTGCCAATTTCTACTTCATCACCGTTCTCATCGAGAGATTTCCAAATGATAGTATAATCAGATAGGCTAGGTGTATTTGGGTCTAATGCTTTCAGCAAAACAGGTTGATCACCACAAACCAGGTAGTCTTGTTTTAAAGCCAATTCAGCTCCTTTTTGGATTTTGACTTCTAAATCTTCCTGATAAAAATTGGGATTAGTGCCTCTTCTTACTTTTAATGAAACCGTGTACTCTCCGATCTCGGCAAATAAAAATTGTATGGTTTCAAACTGATCACCACCACTTCTATTTAATAGTTCTTCCCCTGTGGACTTTGTTATTATCCACTCATATACATCGCCAGGGTCACCTCCAGCACTGTATGTACCGATTACTCCACCTATTACAATACATAAATTCGAATCCCCTGTGAGTAGGGGAGTTGCATGTGTAGAATAGGCAACTTCAGGTTTGCTTGGGGTTATTATTTCTCTCCCTAAGTTGATAAAGGGTGATGAAATAAGGATAATCCAAACCAAAATCATCCCAATCATCCTTGCGGGGAATTGGTTAATAGGGTTCAATGAAATCTAATTAGGGTGCGTGCAAAGATAGCAATACCATTTCTTTAATGGATTGCTGTCGGATGATGCAAGTTCAAAAAATGTTCCAATCCTACTTTGGATTCTAGTTGATTACCTATTCTATGATGAGAATGGAGCCAAAATCCGATTTTGAAATCTTTTGTTGATAATTTTTAAAATTAATTCGTACAGCGTAATTCCCGTTTGGAATTGCTTTTCCATTGTATGTGCCGTCCCATGCACAAGTGGATTCTTCAGATATAAGGTTTGTTTGAGTGCACTCAAAAATTACTTGTCCCCATTTATTTACAATAACTAAGTCGAGTTCGTCGATTAGGTAATTTGTGTAAATTAGAAATTGCTTATCTGGATTGTCAGGTTGTACAGCATTAGGGTAAATGACCTTCAACTCACATTCTTCCTCGGTGATGAAGTCTGTCTGATATGCACACCCTTCAGCACTATACACAAGGAGCCTATAGTTTCCAATGGACTGTGGCTTATAAACCGAATTAGTGGATACAAGTTGGTCCTCAAAATACCATTCATAGCTGGCAAAACTGCCAGGATTAATTGTAGGGCCGATATCATATTTTGGACAAACTTGATAGCTTTCTTCTACTTCCGGCCTGACGGTATCTGTGCTTCTTAATATCAAAACCTGGTCAAATCCCAAAATGCATGGAACATCGTTGTAAATACGCACTTCATAGGTGCCTTCCCGAATTGCTAAGATTTCTTCTTTGTTCCGTTCGCCTGCGAGCTCTATTTGCTCACCGGTCGGAAAGGTGTACCACCATTCTATGGAAGTCACCATACTAAAGTCTGCCTCTGCTCTAATAGTTGCGGAAGGGGAATCAGGACAAAGAGGATCTGCCAAGAGCATTACATCTAAAGCCAGTACTGGAGGCAATACTTCAAAAGAAATAGGAGAAATATGGCAAGGGATTATATTTGATGGCTGCACTTCCAAAGAGTAGATCCCCGGACGATCTATCATGAAAAATTCATCTGTCCCAACTTCATTTCCATTTTCGTCTAACCAAGAGATATCAACATCATCTATTGAATAATTACTAACTGATGCCTGAAAAATTTTTTTCCCATCACAAAATTCTTCAGACAGTATAGGTGTGAAATCGACAGTCTCAGCAAGAGTTACATTCATCTCTTTTTGCTCAGGACAAAAAGTTGTTGGGCTATTTCTGTCAAATGCTAGAAATATATAGACGCCTGCTTCATCAATTGTGAAAGATTGCCCGGAATTTTTTTCGATCACTGCACCTGAGGGCGTGGTAAGGAAAAATTCTAAATCTTGGTTGGTTTGGGGTACTAATTCGTAGTAGTCACAAATAGCGAGTACCTCAGGGATATCAAATTGTACTTTATCCGGAGTTAAGTCCAATTGAAAAGTTGTTCTGCCAAGCTCACAATTTTTATTGATTTCAGGTAGGATGCTATAAGCTGAAGCCTCGTAGGTGCCACCTATTCTTGTGGTGATGATGGTTTGATTATTGAATTCTGGTAGTAGGACTATTTCACCGTCTTCATTAAATCGTCTCCACCTAATGTCTGTGACAGCTTCTGGAGAAGTGGTGATTAGCTCCACTCTTGCTTCTGGGCCGAATTCACATAATTTGGTCGTTACTATTGAAGCATCCACAAATAGAACGGGTTCATTAACAGTAAATTCCTTTGGGGATATAGGACAATTTTCGGAGTTTTTGGGTTGGACTTCTAACGAAAAAAGTCCGTTGGATGTAGGTGATAAAAATAGTGTTTGGCCAGTACCAATCGTGTCTCCATCCGAATTTCTCCAGAAGAACTCTGCTAAAGAGGGATCATAGCCATTGATGTCTGCTTCATAGACTCGGTTTCCAATCACACAATCTTCACTTTTGAGTTTTGGCTCAAATGCTATAGGTTCTGTAGTACTTACAAATAGCTTTCGTTCAGATGGACAAATTTCACTTTGATCTGGAATTGTACCAATTACACTGTACTCACCTGCCTCTGTGAGGGTCAAAGGATCTCCAGCTTTTGCTGTGCTAATATTACCAGAAGGATCTGTCAGAGTAAAAAGAAGGATTTGTGAGGTTTCTGGAATTAACTCAAAAGAACCACAAATCGTGAGGGAGTCTGGTATAGAAAAAGAAGTCTGGGGCTTGCTTGGAATCTCAATTAATTCCCTGGTAGGTAGGTTGCAGCTGTCCTTATCCAGAATTTCGAAGAAATATTTCCCTCCGCCAAGTTCTATTTTGAATGGGTTGGCAGTAGGTAAGGCTTCTTTTAATGCTACGTCGCCTTTTTCATTGATGACACGAAATGAGCCTTCAATTATCCCGTTTTCGAGATTTACATCGAATGATCCGTTTATTTTTCCATTTGTAGTGCACGATTCTGCAGTGATATTTTCAATTTCAAATTTTAAAACAGAAGGTGGATCATTCAGGGGAACTACAGCTCCCAAGGTGTTTTGGCAACCGTTAAGAAAGGAATATAAGGTGTAGCCTCCGGATTTGAGATTATTGATAACAATAGTTTCTCCAGCTAGGAATGGGCCGTAGGTGGATCCTGAAGTACCAACTCTTACCAAGTCCAGGTTAGTTTCTGCGATAAGCTCCAACCCTCCATCAGGATTGAGACAGCCACTCGAACCTATGACTGAAGATACAGATATAGCAGGCTGCTCATTGTAATTGAATATACTGATTGCCTGTGGAATACAGGATGGGTTGTTTTCGTTTTCAATGATAAGTTCAATACTATACTCTCCATAAGCCATTAAATCCTTTTCAGGCAAGAGGGTCACAGAAGATGAATTCCCCAAATCAATGCGATTAGGCTCGCCTGGCATTTTCAAAAACCACCTTCCTATACTTATTGGGTCAGCAGTGAAAGTGATACTACCGTCTTTACAAACTGTGGAGGCACTCTGTATTATAGAGATAGAATTTAAAACACTGACTTTGGTAGTAAGCGTATTGTTACACACAGGGTTTCCCTTATCATCAGGGAAGTAAAAAGTAACAGAATATGTGCCCGCTGTACTAACAGTGAGCATATTTGCAGTGCCTACAACTTGATTACTTTCATTTTTCCATTCAAAAATATAATTCGAAAAATTAGAACTAGCAGGGGATATAGCTTGTAATTCAATTGATTGTCCTGGACAAACATTATATGTGCTGGTCAAAGCAATCACAGGTCCTTTTATTACATCTACTTCTTTTTCCAAGTCCGCAATTGGTTTCCCACCACGACTCACCTCAAGCTTAACTTTATGCGTTCCGAGAAGCTCAAATGTGTATTCAATGTTTGGAAACGATCCTGGAGGACGTGTGAATAATAGACTGCCATCTGGAGCTAAGATAGTCCATTTATATACGTCTGTAGCTGGGTCTCCTCCTCCTGAGAACGTTCCCACCACGCTACCAAAAATGTTACATATCCTGTCAGGACCAGTCAACTCAGGATCTGCTACATTAGTTAATGCAGCAAGCTCTTTGTTTGAGTTGTCCCTAAGGATGTAGGAAAAGGATAAACCAATGCCTACTACTGCCGAAAGCAGCATTAAAGTAATTAGTTTAAACGTTTTATTGCCTATGAACTTCAACTGAAGATATAAAAACGGTGAGAATCAGACCTCTAAGCTACTATTTAAATGAGGTCAAAAAAAATCCAACAATTAAAAATGAAATCCAGGTTTTTAATAATATCCTAGCCTGTTATCTCACAAATACCCAGTTGTTTTCCTTGCTCAGTTTTTCAGAATACTCATAGCCACTTTCATTAAAAGTTTTTAGTTGCTCTGTATCCGTGATTCTATTTTTAATCGCAAAATTACTCATCATGCCTCGAGCCTGTTTGGCAAAAAAGCCCACAATTTTATAACTATCGTCTTTATATTCCTTGAAGTCGATCGTAATCACAGGGCTTTTTAAGGATTCCAAATGAACGGCTTTGAAGTATTCCTGGGATGCAAGATTAACTATAGTATTGCCTTCTGCAGCGTTATTGATGGCTTTTGAGATTTTTTTGTCCCAAAACTCATAAAGATTCTTCCCTTTTTTATTCTCTAATTTAATCCCCATTTCCAACCGATATGGCTGAATTAAATCTAATGGTTTCAATAAACCATATAAACCAGAAAGAATTCTCAAATGCTTTTGAGCAAAATCAAAATCCGCCTTAGAATATTCGTCTACATCGATTTTGGTGTATACATCACCTTTGAAAGCCAGTAATGCCTGCTTGGAATTTTCCTCAGTAAAGTCTTTCTGAAACGTCTTAAATCGTTCATTATTTAGTTCTGCCAAATTTTCAGAGATCTGCATCAATTCTCCAATTTCTTTGGCCGACTTCTTTTTCATGATTCTCACTAAGGCGCGCGTATCAGTTAGGAAATCAGGTTGTGTGGATTCTGTGAAACTTGGGGTGCTGTAGTCCAGCGTCTTTGCTGGTGAAATAAGGATAAGCATACTATTGAATTACTGTAATAGACTTTATTACTTTTTGTGTGATATTTTGGTCTGTACTGGTAAACTTCACAACTACCGCATATGTTCCGTTTGGCACAAGCTCTCCTCTGACTTGGCCGTCCCATGGACAGAAAGGTTGTTTTGGCTCAATATTCTCATGCTCACAATAAAAGATCAATTCACCCCAACGATTGTAAATATAGACTTCTACATCATCTATATATTCATTTGCATATAGGATAAAGTTTCTATTCGGATCATTAAGCACTACGCCATTTGGGAAGACTATTTTCAACGAGCAATCTTCCACAACTTCTATGGTGGCTACATAAGCACAACCCAAATTGTCGGATACGGTAAGTTCATAGATTCCGCCCTCAGTAGGTGTGAAAATAGGTGCCTGAGAGATTTCAACTCCATTTAATTTCCACGAGTAGTTATCGTATGTCCCTGGGTCAATAGTCTGAGTCACACCTTCAATAGCACAAATAGTGAATCCAGCAGGAACTATCGGCGGACTGATAGTCGATTTTGAAACTACACCGTTGGCACGGCCAAGCTCACAGCCTACACTACTTCTAAGTAAGGCTTCGTAAGTTCCTTCTTGAGAAACTTCTATGATTGGCATTCCATCAAAAGCAGGTATTCTGGTACGTGTACCATTGAGCACAGAATACCATTCGATATCAGCTACATTCGTCATATCCGCATCTACTGTAATAGTAGTGCTAGTTTGATCGATACAAAATGGCACTATATCCAAGCTGACCTCTACTCGCTGGGAAATTACTTCTGCGGAGAAAGATTTTTTATCGACTGGACATAACCCGCCTGCTACCGGCTGAACTTCCAAGGTGTAATCTCCAGATCTGCTTGGAACAAAGATTTGTCTTCTTCCTACGATAACACCTAATGCATCTTTCCATAGGAAAATCACATCTGCAGGTAAAGCATTATTCAATACAGCTTCATATTGAATGCCTACCTGACAGTCCACGATTGGGGGTGAAATCTCAAAATCTATTGGCTGTGTAATGTTAGCCACGATTGTTTCTTCTCTTGGACAATTGACGCCAGTTGGATCTTCGCCTCTCACGGTATAGGTGTCAGAAAGAGTGATTGTAAATTCTCCATTTGCATCCGGGGAAATCAAAGAACCAGCAGAATTTGTGACCGTGTAAGTCAATACATCTGGAGAAGTGGGAGCAAAGGTGAAGCTTTCGCAGGCAGTCAAGTCAGAAGGGACTGAAAATACTACCTCAAATTTCTGAGCTATATTATAAATCGTTGGATCCGGGATAGCGCAACCAGTCGGGTCCTGAATTTCTACTGCATAATCTCCATAAGGAACCAAAATATCAAACTGACTTGTATTAGTAAATGTCCCTTGGAAAGTCTGTCCGTCACCTTGTCGAGTTACTGTGTAAGAGCCAGATTGAGGAGAAATGGTGAAGTTGACAACCAACATGCCATTTTGAACTCCAGATGGACCGCAAATTTCTTCAGTAGGCGTGACGGTATATTCAAATCCTGCGGGAGGATTACTGTTCTCTACAGTGACGCTCCCGGCATAAGTACAACCAAAACTATTTTCTGCTTCGATGGTATAAACTCCCGGAAGAACTGACATAACTTGAACAGAACTTCCCGCGGTTAAATTGGTGAAGGTATCACCTGTCTCTAATACGGTCAAAGTGGTAGCATCTGATTGCATCGTGATCTCAAATGAACCATCAGGAGTATTACAATCTGTTGCCGGAGTAGTTTGAACTGCCGTGAAAATAGGCAATTCATTTACCAGTAAATCTAATTTTTTCTCAACGACGCAACCTTCTAAAATTGGGTCTTGGGTCACGAAAATGATTTCATATTGCCCAGGTCCAGGAAGTGTATTGATGAACAATTCTAACTCGAAAAACTCGCCTAAAGCAACTCTATTTGGATCACCATTAAGCTCGTAAAACCATTCTCCTGTGATCGGGGTATTCGGTGCGAATGTAACCGAAATCTCTTCATAACATACCTCTGATGCTGTCTGAGTGAGGTCAAATTCGAATGCTGGGCCTACAAAAATTTCAGCCGTAGCAGGACATGTTTCATAAAGCAAGGCTTCATCTTCCGACAGTCCTGCTGGCAGTCTATAGCTGACACTTACTGTGTAGATACTTTCTTCATCGACGGTAATAGTATTAGAATTTTCATCTCCAAAAACTTGCCCTGCAGCATTTGTCCACTCGAAATCATACAATCCTTCTGCAGGATCATATCCATCTATTGCAGTTAAAGTGACAGGGTTGCCTGCACAAAGCGTTGCGTCATCAGCTAGAGTCAATTCTGGTGGAGCTTCAACCAAAATTTCAGTAGTCGCCCGGAAATATTCAGCATCACCGCATCTATCTACTCTAAGCTCTACAGTATAGGTTCCAGGGTTATTAAATATCTGCTCTAGATTCTGGAATTCATCTCCCGGACCACCGTAATCGGTTCGGATAATTGTCCCATCATCTTGATTTGTAATTGTCCAGAAATAGCTGTCAATATCGGGCTCTCCTCCACCTTCAAGAAGTGCACCTGCTCCGAGTTCTGGATCCAAGCAAAGTCTGGCAGGTGCAGCTAGACTTGGTTCTGGAATCGAACTACCTGAGTTTTGGACAAATGAAGGTAGGCCAAGATTCGAGGTTCCTGGCATGGCTTCTACACCGTCCTGGGTAAAGGTGCTTTGAGAATTACAACCTGAACCTACGTTGATTTGACCAATTCTATTATCGCCTACTACAGCGACATAGATTTGACCATTTGGTCCTATCTGCAGTGCTCCCAAATTAAGTCCACTCGTTTGACTTATTTGATTTTTTGTGCTGATGATACAGGCTTCTATTTGTGCTCTTGTGCTTGCTCCATCAAAACATGCTGGGCAAACTGCAGCAGACGAATCATCATTTTCGTTTGCCTTAATTATAAATTCTTCTATTCCAGGACCGCCATTTCTATATGATACTAAGATTCGCTCTCCATCCTCGGAGAACTCCATTCCATAAACATCTCCGTCACAACCGAGATCCACTCTTGCGTACTCTGTCATTTCTCCAGTGTCACTGTCGAAATCAAAAATCTCTAATTTATTACATCCACCTTCAGAAATGGTTACAGCAAGTTGATCTCCATCCGAATTAAATTTCATAGCGCCAACGCCAGAATTGAAGCCGTGATCAGAACCTACAGAACTTAGAACTGGTTGACCAATGCCTTGTGCAGATACTGGATACGCACGGAAAGTGTTATTCCCAAGTTCATGATAGACAACCCAAGTTGTGTCTCCCGCATCCAATGCAGCGGTGTGCTCAGAAGAAGGACTGAAAAGGAAATTGTCTTTGGTTACGACATTTCCAACCCCGGTCGGGTTTTCTGATTTGATGTCTACCAAAGAGTATTTCGCCTCGTTGGTTCCATTTGCAGAAAGTTGCGTAGTGAAAAGGTAGAATAGTGTCTCCTCAGCAGGAACTGGAACTGCAATTACACCTTGACTGCTAGAATTGTCACCACCTATATCTTCCCCGTTTTCCATTAAATCCCCATTGAGATCCCAAACTGATTGGCCATCTGTGTAGAAGAGCACTTGGCCTGCCTGATCGGAGATGGTTGTAGTTCCTGCTGGTATGTTTTGAGGATGTCTAGCTGCTATTGGGCGTGGGGTCGGAGCATCAGGATCGTCTGGGTCAGGGTTGAAATCAAGCCCTGCACCATCACCAAAGTACCAGATGTTGTTTGTCTGATCTTGGACATCCCACATTTTGACGCGAATCTCAGCATAAGCATAGCAGGAAGATCCCGGTTCACGTACCAAAACCCAATACAGACCTGGAGTACAAACTTCATTGGCTTCTTCACCAATCCATCCTTGATCACGTTTGTTTGACCAGAAGTATTCATAATTTTCACCGCCACCTTGTCCGCTTCCAACTCCACCTCCGCCTCCAGCTCCACCGTCTTCCTCACCAGCCTGAGCTGATAGCAGTGGGCTGAGATCTAGGCAAGTTTCGCATAAAGTGGTGTCTTGTGGAGAAAAATTAGCCTGAAGGTTATTTTCTGTTAGGGTAATGGTATGATTTACGGATAGTGTGGTGCTATCAGCGAAGGTGACATCCAGTGTTACATTTAGACTTTGTCCGGATGCTGCATCTGCCGGGATTAAAAAATGCTCTTGAGCATAATCAGCTGGCAATGCATTACCTGTAGAGTCTGTAAGTGGAGGATCGAAATTCCACGAAAAACTTACCGGTCTATAGTTCTCTGGAGTGGTTAGAGAAGTTAATTGAATTGGGTTGTTTGCACAGGGCATTTCTGGGTCCCAAGTGAAATCAACTGTGGGATCTACGTCTGCATTTGGAGCAAAAATCGGAAATATCGTCCCACAGAAGTCTACACCGGCAAATGGGTCTTCCTCAATCTCCACCAAGTTCAAATCAGCTTCGTTAGGATTCGTTACTTTTCCTATCATTTGCGGGCCTCCATCTACTTCCTCGTAGATATAATAGATACTTCCATCTGGCCCCGCTTTGATATCGTAAATGGCGAAAATTCCCTCCGGCGGAGTACCTGGCCCTTCGATAGGCAGGACTTCTGGTGTGCCTGAAAGATCTGAGACAGGAATTCTAAAAAGTGAATCCCCCGCAGAATAATAAATGTAATTACCATCAGGAGAAACTTCTGCTCCTCCATAGTTACCATTTCCGGATGATTGAGAAATAGGGGTTGGTGAACCAAAAGTGCCACTACTAGTATTAAAGTCCAATATCAAAATAGGGTCAGTACTGGATTCAGGTATGATGATTAACTGGCTTGTCTCCGCATTAAAAACGATCTGTTTTGGAGTGGAAGATATAGCCTGATTGTCTGTGACGGTGAAACTTCCCTCACCTGAATCAATGCTTCTAGAAATAAGGTTTCCATTATCAAAACTGATCAAATACGAAGGTGAAGCTGGCGTTTTTACAACCAAAACAGCTCCAGACCCATTGCCTATTACATTGTCGCTAGAGGTAATTTCACCCAATGGCCGCTCATTTCCAGTAGCTTGGCCTGGGGCATTCATATCCACTACTGCATACTGAAGCTCTCCGCCCAGCGAGAGATAGAAAATATAAAAAAGCTTGTTCCCTTCTGGATCATATTCTAAGAAACCAGTTGCTACTTGCTGTATTCCGTCAATATTTCCATTCAGCCCTGAGCCAACTCCTTGAATAGGATTTTGACTATAGTCGTAAACTAATTCACCATTGGTGAGAAACAGAGGTTGTCCTGTGATAGGATCAATAGCAAGTGCAGAATTGTTTTTGGTAAAAACAATTGAGCCAGGAATTGACTGGACGTTAGGCGAATTTCCTTTTCCGAAGGATAAATAATTATTTTCTGTTGATCCACCGCAATAGCCAAATATCCACTCATTGTCATTAAATCCCTGCGAATACACCGCAGTATTAAATACAAAAGTTGTAAATAGGAGGGTAATCGTAAAAATGTAGGGTAACCTTATGGAATTAGGGCTGCTTTTCATAATTTTCGAACTGCTTCTAAAACAACATACGTTCTGTAACGTTGAAGAAGCCTACTGAATATTCAAATTAACGAACAAATACTTGTTAAGGTCTCTGGTTTACGTTGTTTTTCTTTGTGTGGTTGGACTATTTGTAGGAACCAATGCCTACGCACAGGATCCGCAATATAGCCAATATTATGCGGCACCTCTTTACTTAAACCCAGCATTTGCTGGATCTGAGTTGACTGGCCGTGTTGGATTCAACTATAGAAACCAATGGCCAAGTATCGATGCCCAGTTCACAACATTTTCTGCTTATTACGACACCTACCTGAATGATTACAACTCAGGGATAGGGGTAATGGTTATGCAAGATACAGAGGGAGCTTCCAAACTTCGGTCTACTACCATTTCAGCTATATATTCTTACGAATTGAAGCTTGGAGAAAAAACTTTTTTCCGTCCAGGTTTTCAGGCTAGCTATATCCGAAGAGAAATTGGATTTTATGAAAATCTCATTTTTGCGAATCAAATTAATCCAAACGATCCGTTTGGACCTATATTCCCAGGTTCAGATATCCCTGGTTTAGGTGATCCGGTTAATATGCTTTCCCTTTCGTTTGGGGGGTTATTCTTTACAGAGGATTTTTGGATTGGCGGCTCGGCCCATCATGTGAACAAGCCCAATCAATCTTTTATCTATGGAGATAGCCCTCTGCCTGTAAAATTCTCAGCACATGCAGGCTATAGAATTAATTTGGGGGAAGGGTCCATGCGTGGAGATTTCACCCATATAAGAAAACAACGATATTTAACACCTACCATCAATTATAAGAAGCAAGGTCCATTCGAGCAATTGGATGTAGGCGCCTATTTTTACGTGGAGCCAATTGTTTTTGGAGTTTGGTATAGAGGACTGCCGTACAAAAAGGTGGAAGAGCAAAGCAATCGGGATGCTATCGTAATGATGGTGGGTTTGAATTTGCTTTCTGGCCTGAATGTCGGATACAGCTTTGATTACACGGTTTCTCAGTTAGGGATTCAATCAGGTGGAGCCCATGAGTTAAGTTTGTCATGGACTCTGCCAAATAACAGCCAAGGCCAGCCAAGAAGGAGAGACACGCTTCTCCCTTGCCCTAAGTTTTAAGATACCCTCTGCGGAGTCTCAAAAGGCAATTTAGACGTGGCCCAATGGTGCAATTTTTAAGTCACAGAAATCAGAATAAATATTTCCATTTGACTGTGCCGCTTAGGAATATATATATCGTCAAGGCTCGAAAAGCAGGGGTGTTAAAAACATTAATTATCGCTTGAATAAAGGAAAGCTGTTTGTTCGCAACTTGACGGGAGGACGTTCCGTTACGTAGCTGTTCCGCCGCGAGAACTATTCATAAAAAAAGCTGAAACGATTTCTCATTCCAGCTTTTGATGTTAAACTTTACTTTTAATTAAAGGGTGTAAAACTCCTCCCATCCTTTTCTTGGCGCTTCACCTCTTAGCAGCTGATTTGCTAGTGGATTGTTCGTGATGCGTTGAGTTTCTCTATCAAACTTCAATGTGGTATTTAATTGCTGAGCTAAAACTCCTAAGCAGAATACCTGACTAAGTGGACCTGCGATTTCAAACCTTGAACGAGTTTCTTCCTCACCTTTGCAAGCTTTCAGGAAGTTTGCAAAGTGGTTTGATGGACTTTCAGGTACTTCAGGAAGTTTGCTAGCCATGTCTTTAGCTTTTTCTTCGCCAATAATAGAAAGTGTACTGCCATGCGATCCACCTTTGAAAGTCAGGTCTTTTCCATAAATGATTTTACCTGGATTTAGCTTAGCAGGCTGAATCTGCCCGTTACTGGCTGCAGGAATATCAGCATTCAATTCGGAAGTACCGTAGTCTGCAGGTACAGGAGGTACATTGTCCACGCCATCATACCAAGTAAGTGTCAAAGCAGGCATATCACCACGCTCCGGAAATTTGAACGCCAGTGTAGATGACATAGGGAAGAAGAACGGATTGTGTCCTTTAAGCATCACTGGATCCACTTCATATGGCAAGCCTAGTTCAAGGAATTCATGGACAGTGTCCATTGTATGTGCTCCCCAGTCGCCTAGAGCGCCCATTCCGAAGTCATACCAGCATCTCCACTGTCCGTTGATGAAGTCTTTGTTGTAGTCGTGTTCTGATCGAGCCATCAGCCAGGTATCCCAATCAAGTGTGGATGGCAGTGCTTCAGCTTTTGGAAAGCTTTGCATATTAACATCCCACCCATGCCATCTTCTTGGGCTGTTCATATGAGCCGTCACTGCAGTCACATCCTTGATGATACCAGCTTCCTTCCAAGCTTTGAATTGGAAGTAGTTGCCTTCAGAGTGACCCTGGTTTCCCATTTGGGTTACCACTTTATGTCTTTTGGCAGAGTCCATCATGAGGGTGATCTCATTGAAGGTACGAGCCATTGGTTTTTCAGTATAAACATGCTTGCCTTCAGACATCGCTAGCATGGTGATCGGGAAGTGGGAAAAATCGGGAGTTCCTACAGTAATAGCTTCGAATCCATTTCCAAACTCATCAAACATTCTTCTGAAATCTTTGAATCGCTTAGCATTTGGAAATTTCTCCATCATAGCTGTCGTATGAGGCGCTCCCATATCTACGTCACAAAGCGCTACGATATTACATAGCCCAGTGTCATAAAGTGCATTCATAATCTGAGCGCCACGATTGCCTATACCACAGCAAGCAAGATTAACTTTATCGCTGGGAGCTGTGTGACCCATAGATTTGCCTAGTACCGTAGATGGAACTATAGAAATCCCACTAAGTCCTAATGCGGCTAGTGAGCCTGTCTTGAGAAAATTTCTTCTGTCCGTTTTCATGAGTTTATTATTGTTTTTTTAAGACCACATTGAATCTCGCCTATCATCCAAAATTGTGTAAGATATGAAGTGCTCGAGATCATATTTGAAGGATGTATGGTTGTCATTAATTGATTTTAGAATGAGAAAGTAGGTAATTTTTGTCGCTAGTCTTTCCATAATTATGTTGAAAGGCTAAACAATTAACGGAATCGATACCGAAATAGAATTCTGAGAACAGGATGAAAACCCTTGAAAGTTTTACTATTTTCCCAATTCATTCTCTTAAAAACCATGAAAAACTCATCTTCCAAAAAGCCTGCTTTTTTATTGATTCTGATTGCTGTGTTCTCAATATCTTGTGTTTCAGCTCAAAACGGTCAATCTTTTTTACAATTCAATGGCAAAAGTGGCCCAGGTCAAGGAAAGAATGTCGTTCTAATAGCAGGAGATGATGAGTACCGATCTGAGGAATCCATGCCGATGATGGCAAAAATTCTTTCAGAGCATTATGGATTTAATACCACTGTATTATTTCCGATTGAGCCTGAATCGGGCAACGTAGTTCCGAGCTACCAAAATAATATACCAGGTTTGGAGCATCTCAAGAATGCTGATCTCGTGATCATGCTCATTCGTTTTAGAGACCTTCCAATGGATCAAATGAAGCACTTGGAAGATTATTTCAAATCAGGAAAACCATTTATTGCACTTCGGACCTCAACTCACCCTTTCGCAATCAAAGACAAGAATTCTCCTTACGCCAAATGGACTTGGAACAGTAAAGTTGCTGGTTGGGAAGGTGGCTTTGGTCAGCAGATTGTTGGTGAAACCTGGGTAGCACACCATGGTATCCACAAATCTGAGGGAACAAGAGCTTTGATTGATGGAGTTGACCGTGATGCTGATCACCCGATATTGAGAGGAGTTGATGATATCTGGGCTCCAACCGATGTTTACTCGATTAAGAATTTGCCCTCGTCTGCCAATGTGCTTCTATATGGACAATCAACAGCAGGTATGACTCCAGAGTCTCCTTTAATGTGGGATAAATCTATAATGCCAATAGCTTGGACAAAGGAGTATTCGCTAGATGGAGGAAAAACAGGTAAAGTATTAGGGAGTACCCTAGGTTCATCTATAGATTTTCAGGTAGAAGATATGCGCCGCCTGATCGTGAATGCTTCCTTTTGGTTGTTGGATATGCCGGAAGTGATCACCCCCGAACTTTCTGTGGAAATTGTAGGTAGCTACGAACCGACTATGTTTGGATTTGATAGCTTTAGGAAGGGAATGAGGGTCGAAGATTTCAAATAGTAGAACTGTAAACTTCATTATTTAAAATTCATCATTCCGCATTCTTTATTTTCAATGTTGAATCATGAATAGCGAATGAGAAATAATGAAGGGCAATATGAATAGACTCAATAAGAAAGATTAGAATTCATGAACAAAATAGGATTTAATGTGCTGGCTTGGTCGGCAGAAATGTCAGAGGCGCTGTTGCCTGTTTTAGATCGTTTAAAAAAAATCGGCTATGACGGTGCAGAATTTTTCATAGGAGGTTCACCTGAGGAATCTTTCAAATTAGTTGGAAAGCACTGCGCAGATATCGGCCTGGAAGTGACTGCAGTGACGGTGATGGGAGCAGACCAAAATCCAATTTCACCAGATGCTAAAATTCGTGCGGCGGCAAGTGAGCAACTGAAATGGGTTATTGATAGAGCCCATGATCTAAATGCGCAAGTACTTTGTGGACCTTTTCATTCGGGATTCACTGTTTTTGCCTCGCGAGAACCAATCGAAGATGAGTATTCTTGGTCAGCCGAAGTGCTTCACGGAGTAGGGGACTATGCTAAAGGTGCAGGGATTTTACTAACGCCTGAGGCATTGAACCGTTTTGAATGCTACCTCTGCAATACCATGGATCAGCTTTCGTATTTGCTGAAAAAAGTGGGTCACCCGAATGTACAGGCTATGTTTGATACCCATCATGCAAATATCGAAGAGAAGAGCTTGTCCGATGCAATTAAGTTTATTGCTCCTCAATTGGGGCATTTCCATATCTCTGAAAATGACAGAGGAACACCTGGTTCAGGTCATGTGAACTTCGACGAGGCTTTTAAAGCTTTGGCTGATGTGAAGTATAAGGGCTGGTTGACTATTGAAGGTTTTACCAGAAATGATCCTGCTTTTGCAAATTCAATTGGAGTGTGGAGGAATTTCTCTGAACCTTGGGATATGGCTGAGAATGGTTACAAGCTAATCCAGTCTATGGGAGAAAAGTACGGATTGGGATAAACAGTCTTAACGTAATTTAAACCCAAGAATATTATCTTGGGTTTTTTGTTGTTAGTGATTACACTTTCGATTCCCCATTATGATTTGTAGTAAGGACCTCACTCATGTAATCAAAAAATGGGCGCATTGCTAGAAATGTAAGAATGACTTCTTTCTGAAAATCATCCGATAAAACCTCTTTATCAGTAAATTTTCTTTTCACCACAAATTGCTTTTTCTTAATCAAATCAATGGCAGGGTGATCTTTATCGAAGCCTTTTGGGGCATTTTTTACAGCATCTTCCCCTTGGAGTTCTTCAAAATATCTCACAAAAGTTTTATCAGAAGTTATCTGTTGAATTTCTCTAGTGTCCGTTTCAAATTCCTTGCGGATATTTAGCAGGTCTTCTTTGTTTGGAGCCCAAAACCCACCGCCTACAAAGCTGTTATTTGGCTCTATTTGCATGTAATATCCACCTCTTAACAATGGCTTTGTCCGAGAATATCCAGCCCCGAAATTGGTTTTGAAAGGAGTTTTAACTTTTGAAAAACGAATATCCCGGTAGATTCTGGAAATGTGAATTCCGGATAAACTATCGTGGTTTTGCAGTTCCGTATAAATCTCGTTGAAATACGCTTTGTTTTCCTTTGCAATCAAATCGTATTGTGATTTGTGCTCAGAGAACCATTCCCGATTGTTGTTTTCTTTTAGCAGTTTGAGAAAGTTAATAGCCTTTTTCATCTTAAAGTAAAAGGGTAATTATGCTGGGATTTTGAAAAAGGAGTTTGCCTAGTCTTTTGGACTTTCATGGTTCATTTCTAAACCTATGGTTGTTCTTGGCTTGAACCCTGGCCATTCTTTAGCTTCAGGATTTGCATTCACATCGAGATAGCCTTTATAGGTTTCATTACCTTTTAGGTAAAAGCCCAAAAACGCTGTGACAAAATGCTGGTTGATATTATTGATCCTGCGCATATCCCAAACTGAGTCTGCATATCTCAAATACTCATCAATAGGTCTTCCTGGCTCAAGCGCTTCAGCTGGAGGAGGATTTGGAGCGGTGTTATGCCTAGCGTCAATATATGTTAGGAGGTACCTCTCTGAGTTTATCGCGCCTTCATAGATTGCTTTTGTCCCATCCTCATAGCCTGAGATATCGTCTTTGCTTCCTGCTACGAATAGGGAAGGAATCTTAATGCCAGCCAAGCCTTCCGCGTTCCAAACCCCGCGTTGCATGCCCCAAGGAGCAAAAGCAACAATTACCTTAATTCGTGGATCGATCGAAGCTTCAAATTCAGGGTTGCCAACCGAACGTCTTAGCAAAGCCTTACTTCCGCCAGTCATACCTCCAAAGAGTTGGACGGCTTGTGGGCTATAACCTCCACCAGCAACATTTACAGCTCCATAGCCTCCCATCGAATAGCCAATCAGAGCGGTATTGTCAGCATTCACTAAACCTTTCAAAAAAGACTCCTGATCTTCACTTAGTCTTGCCATTTCATTTAGGACAAAAAGATCATCCAGAGAACGGTTTAGTAAGGTGCTTTGAAAGCCAGCTGCATCTCTGAATGTGGCTTCTGTGTGGTCTATTGCGACTACTACATAGCCTTTTGAAGCAAGATTCTCTGTGAGGTAAGTCATTAAATAGCGAGAACCTGTATATCCATGGGATACTATTACCAATGGGAAAGGCTCCTTTTCATAAACTGCTTTTGCATTTCTTGTTGCTCTGCCTAGAAAAGTAAAAGGAATAAGAGGTCTGGTTGGAGAGCCATTCTGCCCCATTACTTCATCATAAGAAATCAATTCATTGGATGCTGCTTCTGTAGGATACCAGATTTCTACTTTCAATGGTCTATTGTAAAGTGAATCTTCACCCTTGCCATAGTTTAAGATGTCAAGCTGATTTTTATGAATTAAATCAAGGGTTTGGACACCGACTGCATATTCGCCTCGGGCTGCTAATTCTGGAGCATCAGGTAAGAGGTCTCCGTAAACAAAGGGCTTGGAAATGGATTGCCCGAAGCTAATGCTGCTTAAAAAAAGAAGGAAAATTAGAATTGTAGCGAAAAGGCGCTTGTTGTTCATCTCTGGTGTTAAATTAGGTTTATTGCCTCAAGATAGGAAATGATTTTATAACAAAGATGCTTTCAATAGGATAACGATTTTATCTTCTTTTTCTGAGAAAAGTGGGTGCTAACGAGCTTTCGGTGTTGCGTTCTTCTTTAAAACTCTAGTGAAAAAAGACTATTGCTTGATCAATGATTGAATTTCTGAATAGTTATTTTTATCCAAATATTTAACCACCGTTTGATTTGGATCGATTAAGATAGTGGTAGGCATGGTGGTTATGTGATATTTTGAAAAGTAGCCTTGCCCGTTACCGACCAAATGAATTACATCAGAAAACATGGTTAGTTCATTTTCAATATTTTCCTCTGAATCCAAAGAACATAAAATAGTTGTTAATTTTCCTGATTTTGATGCCTTGTTGATGGCGTTTGAGAAGGAAGCGTAGTTTTCTTTGTCCATTTTATCCACAAAAAAATCAAACCTAACAATCACCCATTTTCCTATCATTTCTTCGGAGTAGATTTCTTTATCATCTATAGTTTTGAAGACAAAATCAGAGATTTTTTGTCCAACTTGAGGCTGGAAAGCAGGATCTCTTTGAGAATGATTTTTATTTGGGTCGTCTGGGTGATATAGGAATTTTTCAGGATTTCCATATTCGTCATAAATTTTCTCCAAGCTGATAGTTGGATTTTCCTTTATCATTTGCGAAAATTCCTCCATGGAGATGGGATCTCCAGTTTTTGCATTAAATAATTTATCATCCAAGGAATGACGGGTGGTTGTTGAGACTTTTGTGACTATGACATTTTGATCTTGGATGAGAGACGATTCTTTCGCGCAAGAAACTAAGGCAAGTAAAAGGAAGTAGAGGAATAGTGATTTTTTAATCATTAGGTTTAATTTTAGTCTCATTAATATAGGTATTTGGCTAAAACTACTCTATAAGTTTCTAAATTTATTATTTCAATTAGTTGATTGTTTTATTTAGTGAATTTACCTACCTCCCATGATCACACTCATGCGCACAGATTCTTCCAATCCTGATTTTATAGCTCTGGTAAAGTTGCTGGATGCATACCTGGCCGAGAAGGATGGAAGAGACCATGATTTTTACAATCAATTTAATAAGATCGTCAACCTGAAAAATGTGGTGGTTTGCTATGAAAATGAAACCCCAATAGCTTGTGGTGCAATGAAAGAATTTGATGAGAATTCTATGGAAGTGAAACGCATGTTTACTTCTCCTGAAGCTAGAGGGAAAGGCTTTGCATCTCTTGTATTGACAGAATTGGAAATTTGGGCTGCCGAATTAGATTATAATAAATGCGTACTCGAAACAGGGAAAAGGCAGGTGGAAGCTCTTGCACTCTATAAAAAGCAGGGATACGTTCTCATTCCAAACTATGGACAATACATTGGGATGGACAATAGCGTATGCTTTCAAAAAAAAATATAACCCCACAGGTCATGCGAGGAGAAATAGGGCTCACGGCTTTTTTTCCATAACTCTGTCAAGTTTTACTTCTAGCCATTTACTCTAGGTCGCTTCATGCTTACTGTATGCGATGATGTAAAACCTACCTCGGTATCTCTTCTTCAATTTTTCAGCTTTACATTTATTTCAGAATCTTAATCCCAACTGCCTCTACTCCTGGCAGTAAATCCTGCCGCATGTATTGCAATAGCGTAACACTTTTGGTCTGCTGATCAAATAAGAAAGGAAGTGTATCGTAGCGCGTGTAAGAATTCCCAAAACCTTCTCCTAGCGGCTCTCCAGACTTCGGGTCGAATAAAACCATGTTTACCAACTTATTGTCTAGAATAACTCCTGCCGAATCTTTACTGATGATTCTCAGGTAGCAGTTGGAGAAAGCATATTCCTCGTTAAATTTCATCGCCACCAAGTTAGGCGTGTTAATCAGCTCTACATCCTGAAAATCAAAAATAAGGCTATCAGTGACACCCCAGTTTTGATTGGGTAGGCTTTGAAAATCCTCGTAAATGCGGCCGTCAGTACAGGCTACACTTACGAGAATAAGTACTACTAATAGGCAATGTTTTACCTTATTCATTTCCAGGTTTATTTGGATTTGGCCCTTGGTTTTTTCTAGGAGGGAACCTCTTTTTTCCTTGTGGTTTTGGCTTAGCCGGACCAGCATTCGGGTTTGAAGCGTTCCCAGCATTTCCATCATTAGCTTTTGGCTTCTGCACGTTTTGCCTCTTTGGAGGGCCGTTTTGCGGCTTTGTCTGCTGAGGTTGAGCTGCTGGAGCCTGTCCAGCATTGGCCTCTGGATTCCTAGGCTTATTCCTGTTTTTATTCCTACGTTTTTTAGGATGATCTCCCGCCGGTCTTGGACCTTGATTGGCTTTTTGAGAAGCAGATTGCTGAGCCTGAGGTTGATTTTGCTTTTGAGGTGGTTTATTGGAATTATCTTGATTTCTGTTCCCACCTGCATTTCTGTTTTGTGGACGAGGTTTTTTCTTCCGTTTGGGGCTTGTAGAAGCAAACTTTTTATCCAGAAGCTCTAATTCTCTCGTAGACTTGGCAGCCATATCTTCAATTTCTGAAGCTTCATTGTACTGGAGAGTGAAGACTTTTTTTCCTTTTTCATTAATCGCAAGTATCTCTTTTACTCGCTCGCAGGTAATGCTATGCCAATCGTTGTCATTATTATAACTGAACCACATCAGCTTGCGGAAAATATCCGTTTTCTGAAGTTTTGCTGGGCCCGATTCGGTCTGAAGGGGACGATCGATGGATGGAATATCTTTGATCGCATCCATGTAGGTGTCCAACTCATAATTTAGACAGCATTTCAGTCTTCCGCATTGACCACTCAGTTTTCCGGGGTTTAGAGATAAGTTTTGATATCTCGCCGCTGAGGTGCTGACGTTTTTAAAATCAACCAACCAGGTGGAACAGCATAGTTCTCTTCCACAAACTCCGATACCTCCAAGCCTTCCCGCCTCTTGTCTTAGGCTGATTTGGCGCATTTCTACACGGATTCTGAATTCACCCGCCAGCGCTTTAATCAATTCACGGAAATCTACGCGGTCGTCTGCGGAATAATAAAAAGTAGCCTTGGAATTATCTGCCTGATATTCGACATCCGACATTTTCATTTTCAACCCAAATTCCTCCACAATCTGACGACATCTATAAAGCGTAGGGATTTCACGGTTTTGAGCTTCTCCCCACTTTTCCATGTCTTTTTGATTCGCGACGCGGTATATTCTCAGGATTTCGTCGTCATTCCTGATTTTTCTTTTTTGCATCTGAAGACGAACAAGTTCGCCTTGGAGTGATACATAGCCTATGTGATGTCCACTTGGGACGTCTACTACGACAGGATCACCAGTATTTAAAGCAAGAAAATCCACATTTCTGTAGTATTCTTTTCTTCCTCCTTTGAATTTTACTTCTACTATATCAAAGTTGTCTACCTCGGGAATTCCCATGTGAGATAGCCAATCGAAAACATTCATTTTATTACAATCACTCGTGCCACAGGTGCCGTTACTTTGGCATCCTCCGGTCCCTCCTGAGGAGGTTGAGCATGTGCTACATCCAGACATAATATATAGACAGGGGCTGAGCCCTGGTTAGTTTTGGGTTTAATTACATTAAGTTCAGGATATCCATTCCGATATCCTTGCGGTAGTAGGCTTGGTCCCAATCAATGCTCTTCACAGTGGTGAACGCATTGCTCAAAGCTTCCTGCATTGACGTGCCTCTTCCTGTCACAGCGATTACTCGACCACCTTGATTGACTAATTCTCCCTTATCATTTCTTGCTGTGCCTGCATGAAAAATCTCGGCACCCTCAACGGTTTCTGGAAGAGAAATTACTTTCCCTTTTTCATAAGATCCCGGATATCCACCACTTACCATTACTACGGTGGTTGCATAATCTGGAGAAATCTTAAGCTCATAAGAATCCAGAGTTCCGGTACCTATGCCATGAAGTAATCCCAAGAAATCACTTTCAATTCTAGGAAGCACTGCTTCCGTTTCTGGATCACCCATTCTCACATTGTATTCAATGACCTGTGGCTCACCGTCTTTGTTCATTAGGCCTATGAATAAAAATCCTTTGTACGGGATGTTTTCCTTCGCAAGACCATCCACTGTAGGCTTCACGACCTTTTCTTCCACTTTTGCCATAAAGGCTTCGTCTGCGAAAATAACGGGGCTCACAGCTCCCATTCCTCCTGTATTCAGGCCAGTGTCTCCTTCGCCTATTCTTTTGTAGTCTTTTGCCTCTGGCAAAATCTTATAGTTTTTTCCATCAGTAGCAACAAACACAGAAAGCTCGATTCCTGTCAGGAATTCTTCAATTACAACTTTAGAGGATGCTTCGCCAAATTTCTGATCCAAGAGCATCTCCTTCAAGGAAGTTTTTGCGTCCTCCAAAGTCAAGCAGATCAGCACGCCTTTACCAGCGGCAAGTCCATCTGCTTTTAATACGATAGGAAGGTTTTGTTTGTCCAAGTAAGCCAAACCAGCATCTAGCTGATCTGCAGTGAACGTTTCGTAAGCTGCAGTAGGGACATTATTTCGTTGCATAAAACGCTTCGAAAAGTCCTTGCTGCCTTCCAGTGTAGCTCCTAATTGGGAGGGGCCCACCACGGGAATTGATGAAGTTTCAGGTTGGTTTTGAAGGTAATCTACTATCCCTTTTACCAAAGGCTCTTCGGGGCCTACGACTACAAGGCCTATGTTTTTTGAGGTTATAAAATCTCGTATGGCGTCGAAATCAGTGATGCTGATGGAGACATTGGTAGCTATGGATTCTGTGCCAGCATTACCTGGAGCGACATATAATTGGGTGCAATCGGTACTTTGTACGATCTTCCAAGCGAACGCGTGTTCTCTGCCTCCGCTCCCTAATAAGAGTATATTCATTGACTCAATTCAAGTTAATTTGCATGCTCAGAGATGAATTTGATCCGGTAGACTCGCAATTCATCTTCTGCGAAATCCTCGTCTTCGAGTTCATCTAAGGCTGCTTTGATCTGATCACTAGTAGCATTCATAAAGTAATCGTGGAGCAAATCCTCCCGATCCTCATCCATGATCGCTTCTATGTAGTAATCTATATTTAGTTTAGTTCCGCTATAAATGATCTGCTCTATTTCGTGCAGTAAATCACTCATACTTATGTTGAGGTTTTCTGCTACCTCGTCCAAGCCTACCTTGCGGTCGATCTGCTGGATTATTGAAATTTTTACTTTTGACCTAGTTCCAGATGACTTTACTACGACATCTGAAGCGGTTTCTATCTCATTCTCTTCAACGTAATTCTCAATTAATTTCAGGAATGAAGACCCGAATTTAAGGACTTTTCCCATACCAACGCCAATGATTTGCGCTAGCTCTTCTCTCGTAGTTGGATAGACGGTTGCCATTTCTTCCAAAGAAGGGTCCTGAAAGATAACATAGGGAGGAAGGCCTTTGGAACGGGCTACTTTTTTACGCTCTGCTTTTAAAAGTTCAAATAGCTTCTCGTCATAGGCGATTCCGGCACTGATGACAATTTCAGCTTGGCCTGATTCTACTTCTTTTGCGAAATCGTGGTCATGGTGTAGGTCAACCTCAAAAGGAGATTCAAGAAATTCTTTGCCTTTGGAAGTTAATTTTAGGACCCCATAACTTTCGATGTCCTTTTCAAGCATGTTTAGAATCATTACCTGACGGATTACTCCTATCCAGGTTTTTTCAGAAGAATCTTTCCCTTTTCCGAAAACAGGAAGCTTATCGTGTGAGTAACTCAGCACATAATCTGTGGATTCGCCTACAATTACTTTCACCAGGTGATCTAAGCCAAAACGTTCATTGGTTTGTTTGGCAGCTTCCAGTACGGTAGTCACCATGTCCATCCCTTCGAATGTCTCCCGGTTTCGCTTACAATTGTCACAGAAGCCACAATCGTCATTCATCGTCTCACCAAAGTAATTCAGGATGAATTTCCTTCTACAAACTCCAGTTTCAGAATAAGCAGCCATTTCCTGCAAAAGGGTTTTGGCATTTTCACGCTCGGTGACCGGCTTGTCCTTGTTGAATTTGTCGAGTTTTACAATGTCTTCATACCTATAAAACATGAGGCAATGTCCTTCCAAACCATCTCGTCCTGCTCGCCCTGTTTCCTGATAGTAGCCTTCCAAAGATTTTGGCACATCATAGTGGATCACATAACGAACATCAGGCTTGTCTATTCCCATTCCAAATGCAATAGTGGCCACAATCACATCCAGTTCTTCATTTAGAAAATCTTCCTGAGTTTTGATCCTAACAGAGGAATCAAGTCCTGCATGGTAAGGAGCAGCATTTACCTGATTTACTTTGAGTAGTTGAGCGATTTCCTCTACTTTTTTGCGACTGAGGCAATAGATAATTCCGGATTTCCCTTTGTGTCCTTTGATGAACTTGATCAAATCCTTTTTTGAATCATTTTTGACCTTAGGACGAACCTCATAGAAAAGGTTGGTTCTGTTAAATGAAGATTTGAATAAATCAGCTTCTTCCATCTGCAGGTTGCGCTGGATGTCCTGCTGCACTTTAGGTGTGGCAGTTGCAGTCAGTGCGATGATCGGCAAGTTAGGCGCGATCTGTGCGATGATGGATTTGATTCTTCTGTATTCTGGCCGGAAGTCATGACCCCACTCAGAGATACAGTGAGCTTCATCGATGGCTACAAAACTTAGAGTAGCTGCTTTGAGAAATTCTACATTTTCTTCCTTTGTCAAGGATTCAGGCGCTACATAAAGAAGTTTGGTTTTCTTCTTCATTACTTCGCTTTTCACGCGTGTAGCTTCAGATTTATTGAGGGTTGAGTTCAGAAAATGAGCATTGATTCCCAATGCCTGCAACTGATCCACCTGATTTTTCATCAAAGCTATCAACGGAGAAATCACGATAGCCGTACCCTCATTCATCACTGCGGGCAATTGATAGCACAAAGATTTACCAGCACCCGTAGGCATGATTACGAAGGTATTTCGCTTGTTTAGCAAATTATCGACGATCATTTCTTGGTTCCCGCGAAATTTGCTGAACCCAAAGATTTTTTTAAGATCTGCTTTTACTTTTTCTTCCACTTGTTAGGGGGCTAAAAGGGTAACTAAAGCCTGTAAACAGGAATGATTTATTACATTTATACCCAGGTTCAAAATTAGTTATAAACACAGGTAAAATTGAATTTAGCTAAAAATATTAGAAATACAGCCACGAGAGTATTGCAAAACGAGGCTCAGGCCGTGTTAAATCTCGTTGATTTTTTAGATGGCGATTTTGAAGCCTGTGTAGCCCATATTTTGGATTCAAAGGGAAGGGTAGTTATCACAGGAGTAGGTAAAAGTGCGCTTATAGCCAATAAGATAGTTGCCACACTTAATTCTACGGGAACGCCAGCCATTTTCATGCATGCCGCAGATGCAATTCATGGAGACCTGGGAATGATTTTGGAAGAGGATATCGTGATTTGTATCTCTAAAAGTGGCAATACCCCTGAGATCAAAGTATTGGTTCCTTTGCTTAAAAACCTTGGTTCCAAACTTGTCGCTTTAGTTAGCAATACAAAAAGTTTCCTTGCTGAGCAGGCAGATTATGTGCTAAACGCCACCATTGGTGAGGAAGCATGTCCCAATAATTTGGCTCCCACTACCAGCACGACAGCACATTTAGCGCTTGGAGATGCATTAGCAGTATGCCTACTTGAAGCGAGAGGGTTCACTCCAGAGGATTTTGCCAAATATCACCCAGGAGGATCTTTGGGTAAGCAGTTGTATCTCAGAGTTGGTGATGTGCTGGGGGGAAATGAAATCCCAGTAGTTACCGAAAATGCCAGTTTGGCTGAAGTGATCTTAGAGATTTCCGGCAAAAGATTAGGTGCGACTTCTGTAACTGATGAGCAAGGAAATCTAAAAGGAATTATTACGGATGGAGATTTGAGGAGAATGCTTCAGAAATCACTAGATATTCAATTTCTCAAAGCTTCAGATATTATGACGGTAAATCCCAAATCGATTTCGACTCAGGAATATGCCGTTCGTGCCTTGAATATGATGAAAAATCATAATATCACGCAGCTTGTAGCCATGAATGGGGATAAAATCGCAGGTTTTGTTCATATTCATGAATTGATGAAAGAAGGAATTGTTTAACTTTTAGCATGCACAATAAACCCTATATTCTTATAATGGCCGGAGGAATCGGCACAAGATTTTGGCCATACAGCCGTAGGAAGAGGCCTAAGCAATTTTTGGATGTTTTGGGCACAGGTCGGTCACTATTGCAAATGACGTATGATCGATTTTTGGAAATCGCCGAACCTGAGCAGTTTGTTGTGATCACTTATCGTAAATACCTTGCTCTGGTAAAAGAACAACTTCCTGAACTGAAAGATCATCAGATTCTTTCTGAACCTCTTCGTAAGAATACTGCAACTTGTATAGCGTATGCTACTTATAGAATACATTCTTTGGACCCAGAGGCTAAGATTATTGTGACACCTGCAGATCATCTCATCTTGCAGGAGAAAAAATTCACCCGTACCATCAATCAAGCATTAGAGGCAGCAGACTCTGACAGACTCATAACCCTAGGAATCAAGCCAAATAGACCAGATACTGGCTATGGCTATATCCAGTACATAGAAAGCCCAGATAACATCGCGTATCGAGTAAAGACCTTCACTGAAAAACCAAATTCTAAGCTTGCAAAGACATTCGTAGAAAGTGGGGATTTTGTGTGGAATTCAGGAATGTTCGTCTGGAAGGCGCAAAGCCTGATAAAGGCATACGAAGAATGCATGCCCGATTTGGCAGAGGTTTTTGAAGAAGGCAGAGCAGCTTATGGCACTGCCAAGGAAGCTGAATTTGTATCTACGGCTTATACACAGGTCAAAAACATTTCCATCGACTTTGGGATAATGGAAAAATCAAGCCAGGTGTACGTCATCTTGGGAGATTTTGGTTGGTCAGACTTGGGCTCCTGGAATAGCTTATTTGAGCTAAGAGATAAGGATGAAAACAACAATGTGGTGGACGCAAATGCCGTTCTTTACGAAACCGAAAACAGCTATATTAAAGTAAAGGGGGATAAGCTAGTTGTAGTTCAAGGCCTGGAAAACTACTTGGTCAACGAGACAGATAATGTGCTTTTAATCTGCAAACTAGACGCTGAGAAAAAATTCCGTGAATTTGTATCCAACGCAAAAAAGAAGGGAGAAGACTTTATCTAAAATCTTCCCCTTCCACAATGTTTTTATCATTATTTTCTTTGCCTGATTGCTTCGTAAATCGCCACTCCGGCAGAAACAGAAACGTTTAAACTTTCGATTCTCCCTGCCATTGGGATTTTCACTTTTTCGTCTACGATTCCCATTAGTTCGGTGGATATCCCATCTTCTTCAGATCCCATCACCATCGCAACTGGCACGGAGAAGTCAGCTTCATACATGGTTTTCTCAGTTTTTTCTGTGATGGCTACCAATACTAAACCTGATTTTTGAAGGTCTCTGCACGTATAAAAAAGGTTTCTTGATCTAACGACAGGAAGGAAGTTCAATGCACCAACCGACGTTTTTATTGCGTCAGAGTTGATCTGGGCACTGCCTTTTTCGGGAATTACTATTGCATCTACTCCGGCACATTCTGCAGTTCTAGCGATTGCACCAAAATTTCTCACGTCAGTAATTCTATCTAATATCAAAATTAGTGGAGCTTTGCCCACGTTGAAGCAGCTTTCGATTAC
Source organism: Algoriphagus winogradskyi (assembly GCF_900182815.1). Classification (GTDB taxonomy): domain Bacteria; phylum Bacteroidota; class Bacteroidia; order Cytophagales; family Cyclobacteriaceae; genus Algoriphagus; species Algoriphagus winogradskyi. The sequence goes on from NZ_FXUA01000006.1 coordinate 51,947, forward strand.
ATGATCCAATGAAGCGTATTCTATGGAGGACATCTGGGCTACTACACCCTGATGGTTTTTGCGGGTGATTCTATTGAGCTTAGCATCAGGAACTCTGACTACGGGGATTTTTTCAGCTTTGCAAAGCTTAATCAATTCCTTAATTAGGTCATTGTTGATTTCTTTCTGAACCAACACCTTGTCAATGTCTTTGCCTGCATGGATAGATTCCATGACAGCTCGTGTTCCAAAAATAAAATCTTTTTCGTGTTCGCCTTTTTCAATCAAAAAGCCATCTTTCCGCTTCTCCATATGGATATGTTTTTGAACCAAACCGGCTGGTAAGCGCGGGAGCGATTCAAGGTGTAATAGTGAGGGCTAAGTATGTTTTTAACCCGCGCAAAGGTAAAGCGAATTCTTGAACTCTCATTAGTTCCTCCATAACTCCACACTTCTCTATCCAAATAAAAGTTGACTTCCTGCGGAGGGCCCATGACGATATAAATCATTCCCTTGTCCGTTTTCCAGCCTTCTTTGAAGTCGGTGAAAAGGATATTTGCAAATTCTACCTGTCTAAAATATTCCCGAATCAGCTCTTTGGCAGTTTCAGGATTTCTCGTCAATCCCAACCAGTAGGTGTCCAGAGCCTTCTTTTTGTCTTCAGCTGCTTTCAGGTCATCATGTTCTTTTCTGGTGGAAATGTAGGTGACCATATCCACCATTTCGTCCCAATCCTTAACTTTTGGAAATGCCTCATGAGTAGTTTTCAGAACAAGTCCTGTACTGGCAGAAGTATCGCTTTGGATGAAATAATAGCCGATTTGATCAAAAGATTTAGGGATGTTTTCCAAGAAATCTCCGGAGTCTATCACCTCTAATTCTCGAGGTACTGCTACCGGCTTGGTTTCCATGGGTGGATAAGGCACCTCCAAACTAATTGGATAGTAAAAATTATGTAATGTTGGCCCCCCATCAGATTTGAATAGTAAAGACTCACCAACGTTTAGGTAGTTCTGGTCAAAACCTACATAATTAGCATAATATGCCCCGAAATTTGGCACATCAAAGATGAAACTACTTTTGAGGTCAGTAGAATAGTAATATTCATCTCCCTGTCTCGTGTCCAAAGCAGTAAATAAGGCGATTGCAGTTTTCTTAGTTGCCGGTATTTCTACCGTCTTTTCAAATACCCAATGCCTATCTGTGTCGTACTTCAGGTCATCTGAGGTTAAAATATAGGTGTTGTCAGAAATGATTTCCTCCTCATAGCTATCCAAAACAGAATAGGTAAAACTAAATGTATTCAAAACAGGATTTTCTTCGATTTTTTCGACCTGTAATTGAAGTTTGTACTTCGTCTCTGATACCTTGATAGGAATGATTTTTAGAGATAGTCTAGAGTATCTTGAATAGCGAAGTGTCTGATTTAGACTGCTTAATGTCTTTTGAGCTAGGGTGGGTAATGAGCATCCAGCGAAGAGGATCAAAAAAATTAGGAGTCGGCTTGTTTTACAGTTCATCGGGTGTTGATCTCGGGTTTTCAAAATTAACCTTACTTTTGCCAAAATAGTAAATTTTTGTATGGCTACCTATACAACGGAAATCGCCTCTGACAAGTTGGTCAGTGACAATCCTATTCATCAACGCTTACTGAAAGCATACATTGCTGCTCAGCCTTGGATTTCTGGCAAATTGCTGGAAGTTGGTTGTGGAGAAGGCCGTGGTGTGGAGACACTTTTGCCTTTTGCGGACAGTTATCTAGGTTTGGATAAAATCCAGGAAGTGATTGACGAGCTTAAAGTTCGCTTTCCGAAAGTCGAATTTCAGCAAGCGGTGATTCCGCCATTTGCTGGAATCCCTGATAATTCCTTTGATACCGTGGTGAGTTTTCAGGTGATCGAGCATATTCCAAATGACAGGTTATTTCTAGAGGAAATTTACCGTGTGTTGAAGCCAGGAGGCAAAGCCGTGATTTCTACTCCGAATATCAACCATACGCTTTCAAGAAATCCATGGCATGAGCGGGAATATACTCCTCAGCAATTGATTGATTTATGTACGTCTATATTTGATAGTGTGGAGGCAAAAGGAGTCGGAGGCAATGAGAAAGTGTGGGCTTACCATGAGGCTAACCGCAAGTCTGTACAGAAAATCATGCGATTCGATATTTTTGATCTGCAATACAAATTGCCTGCATCCATTTTGAGAATGCCGTATGAAATTCTCAATCGCAGGAATAGAAACAAACTTCATCAACAGCAGGGAAAAAGCGTGGTAGATATCACCCACGAAGATTACCCGATGGTGGATGACCCTTCGAAAGGATTGGATTTGTTTTATGTGTTAGGGAAGAAGTAAGGGGGACTTTGTAGTTCAATATGTACTCCGCTTTTCTAACTGTAAGGTGATACAAGCAATGTAGGATATGCTAAACTTAATAATTGAGCCCATTTCGATCTTCGATCACTTGTACTGAGCGTAGCCGAAGTATCGGTCTTCCAATCTGATTAGCAGAGAACCTAAGGTCGGTCATCATTGCGGATAATCATATTATTCGAAGAAAGCAGCTTTAATTCCTGTAATAATCATATTGGTGCCGATGATTGCGATGATCAAACCCATGATTTTTCCGATCACCACGATCAGATTTTTACCAAGACGTTTTACGATTTTTTCGCCTAATTCAAATGCAATATGTGTTAAAAGACACATCACAGCGAATACGGCTATTACAATTAGAATATTGATGTAATTGCCTTTGGAAGCAAAGTTCATCGCAGTAACGATGGTGCCTGGCCCTGCTAGAATAGGAATTGCCAAGGGTGAAATTGCTATGTTTTCGTGAGTCTCTGGCTCTTTTATATGTTTGACACTCGATTTTTTGGACTGTAGCATTTCGAAACCCACATAGAAAATCAGAATACCCCCAGTGATTTTAAAAGCTGGAATGGTGATTCCGAAGAGTTCGAAGATAAATTTCCCCAGTACTACAAAAACAACAACTATCACAAAGGCAGTAATGGTAGCTCTCTTGCTAACACTTCGCTTGGTGGCTTTATCCAAGTCATCTGTCAAAGAAGCGAAAATTGGCACATTCGCAATCGGGTTCATAATGGCGAAAAAACCAGTAAAAACAGAAAGGGTGAAGGCAAGGATGTTATCCATATAGGAAGATTTTGCGGCTGAATGTGGTGGATGCTGCGAAGGTATCAAAATCTTCTGCTTGAATGAAAAGAACAGCCTTTGCATCTTCCTACCTGTACCTAATCAATATACGCTATTTGTCGTATGGCGAGGGGAATCATGCAGTTATACATTTGAAAAGTATTTTAAATCTATAAAACTATGAAAACTTATAACTCTACACTTTGGACTTTACTTTTAGGAGTCGTTCTAACTTTTTCAGCTTGTAGCTCGGATGATGATAACGATCCTACTCAACCGACTCAGACCAGCCCAACGCCAACAGCACCAAGTGATGCTAACGCCGTGTTGGCAGCGGTACTGTCGTATTCAGATTTGCCTAGTTCGGTGCCAAGCGTACCTGGAGTAGGTGGAATTGCTATTGATGTAGCTTCAGGATCATTTTTCAATGGAGCTGTTGGTAGCACATTGGTCAATGTAGGTGAAGTGAAATTGAACTCAAAGGCGCTTACCATACCTGGAGGGAATGCTTACATTAATAATCCTACCGATTTTTCTTATTCACTAGTGGCAGGTCAATCTAATTCATGGCAAGTAGCAGGAGGTAGTGGTTTTGATGCATTTTCGCATACTACTACAAAGAAAATGCCTTCTCAGGTGAAATTTGCTTCTTCAGTTGGAGCTAGCTTTAGCAAAGGCTCAGACATTACACTGTCGATCGAGACAATGACTTCAAATACAGATAACATCCTTTGGGTGATTTCTGATGGTAAAACAACAGTTACTAAAGAATCCAAAGCAACTTCTGTTACGTTCTCCGCATCTGAATTAAGTGGATTGAAAGCTACTTCTTCTGGTTTGGTTCAGGCAGCAAGCTATAACGCGGAAGAGAAATCCTTTGGAGGTAAAAAAGTTTATTTTATCAATGAGTCTGTTCACACTAAAATCGTGGAGATTAAGTGATAAGCATTTTTCGGTAGAAAATAAGAAAAGTCAAAGCCTTCTCATTTTCTACCGATTTTTTTTAGCTCAATTAAAGCCCAAGCGATTGGGTTTTATTTTTTGGAAACCATCACTACTCTTCTATTCTTGGCTTTACCCTCCTCGGTAGAATTTGAGGCCACTGGACTCAATACCCCAACTCCTTCTGCAGTTATTTGAGTGGAAGGAATATTGTGTTTTTCTGTGAGCTCGGTTACCACAGCTGCGGCTCTTGCCTTGGATAGCTTCATGTTGTGTTCGGCAGTTCCTGTATTGTCGGTATGTCCTACTAGGTAAATCTCTACAGTGGGATTATTCCTGAGATATGTTGCGATTTCATGAATTAAGCCAGAAGATTCTGTTTTAATGGTAGCTTGATCGGAATCGAAATAAATTCCATAGAATGTTACTTGCCCATCTACGGCCATCAACTTTTCAATTTCAGCCGCATTGAAATCTACGTATTGCTGCATGGTAGCTTCCATGATGGTAGTCACACTGTACATGCCACTGCCGTCTGAAAGCACATGTATCCAATAGTTATTTCCACCTTTCTCTAAGTAGAAATAAGCGGCTGATCCACTGTAGAGTAGTTTTCCTCCGATTTTTTCCACTGCATTTTGGTAATTCTTATAAATTAAAACTGTAGATGGGCGATTTTCCCATTCTCCATTCCAGTTGTAAGAAATTACGGATTTTGTGCCTTCTTTTACGAAGTATTCCCGGCTGCCTCCATTCTCTTGTTTGTTGAATTCGTGCGAGTCAAACTCCCGGTATTCACAGTTAGAAACTGTGTGGTTGGGGAGGGGAGTGAAAAGTTCATAGCTCAAACAGGTTTCCTTGTTTTGAGCGAATAGCACTAAAACACTACTGAAATAAACAGCTAAGCTAAGTGTCAATTTTAACATGAGAATTAAGTAAAGTTGGTTCGAAAAATTAAGTAAAAATGTATGCTAGTTTTTTACCGAAGGATTGAAATGATGAGGCTGTCCTATCGATGATACTAAGATAGATTAAAGAATGATAAATAAGATCTCAAGAAGAGATCCACGAAAATGAAATTGAACTCATTCTAACTTTACAGTGCCTTTGATAGGCTATATGGTTAAAAGAAAGGTCTATAGCTAGGGTTTTGATCTAGTGAAAATCCGCTTAAACGGCTCCGTTGTCTGCCCTACAAAATCCTCTGGAAACTTGTCCTCGTCAGGCAAGCCTACTGGCAGATGTTCATCATCAGAGGGCCAATAATTAGTTCGGAAAAGGAAATCCCATAGACTCAGGGAAATTCCATAATTAAATCCATGCGGATGACTTTCCGGTAACTCTCTGGCGTGATGCCAAAGGTGCATCTGAGGACCATTAATGATGTACTTGAATGGTCCTAATGGGATATTGAGGTTAGCATGGCCAAGTTGCCCAAGGACCAACGTGAAAATATGCACAATAAAGAAGTCCGTAATCCCAAAACCAATCATCGCCAACGGGATATATTCCAGCGTACGATATAGGATGTTTTCCATCCAGTGATAGCGGAGCAACGCTGCAAACCCCATTTCTCGCGTGCTGTGATGGACTTTATGGAATTCCCACATCCAGCCTACATGGTGATACATGCGGTGAATCGCCCACTGCATGAAATCTCTGACTATAAATAGGATTACCAATTGCAGCCAGCCAGGTAGCTGATCCACTTTAATAGCGACAGTGTTAGTGATGCCAAATAATCCTAGAAAATCATTGAAGGCCTCCACAGCCACCATAGAAAGGGCATTGTATGCGACCAGCGCAAATAGGAAGTAATTCCAAAAAAGATAGAAAATGTCCAGCCAGAAATGTTCTCGGATCAGTGGTTGATTTTTCCTCCAAGGAAAAAGAATCTCAAGGCCATATATCACCAAAGAGGCTCCCACTAGCCAGTAAAAGTAATTGTGCCAGCTAGGATTCAGGATCTCTCCAATAAAGTAATTCCAATAGCCATAATAGCCGTCAGCAATTGCTTTGATGTATTTTTCCATGGTGCAAAGATGGGTAATTAATGCCAGTCAATTTGTGCGCTTTGTCACCAACCAAATTTAACCTTATTTAGTTTTGGATCTGTCTGCAATTGGATGTCTAAAAAGAAGCACACCGAAGGTGATGCCGAATCCAATGTAAAGAATTCCAACAACCCAAATCATGGATGGTAATTCAGGAGTAGATAAAAGTCCTTTTAGCAAGGCAAGTCCCGCTATCATAAAATGGCTCAGATTAGCTATTGCTACAGGGCGGTTGTAAATCCCGCCGATAGGTCGGCCTTTGTTCATCCAATTCAGCATTCCAAAACCAAAATAAAGAGCACCTACTATTTGCATCAAAAACAAGGAGATTTGATCAGTACTAAGTTCTAAAACTTGCAAAATCAAATCAGGTGCGAAGGTGAGGATGATTCCTGCCGCATACATTAGTATCGCGCTGGAAGTCATGACTAGTTTGGTGTTCATGAAGAGTAAAACAATGTTGACTCTAAAAGTAAAAAAGATAGAACAACCTACCTGAACGAGCTAGGTAAATATAAAAATGAGTGCGGCGGCTGCCACACTCGTGAGCTCGAATTAAACGTTTTTCGATTGATCGACCCTGAAGGAAACCTTGCAGACACATCCGTAAGAAGTAACTTTTCCGTCTTTCACGTGCGCTTTGATATCCTTCACATAGACTGAGTCAATGTTGTGGACAGTTTTGGAAACTTCATCTACTGCATTTTGAATTGCATCTTCAATTCCTTTTTCTGAGGAGGCGATTACCTCCAATACTTTTACAATTCCCATATTGTTTTGGTTTTTAATGAATGATAGGGTTAATAGGCCTATTCATACAATCGCCATGCTAAGGGAAAAATTAAAACTGGTTAGGAAATGAGGTTTAAGGGATTTTGAAGCTTTTGGTCCTTGGAATAAAAGGAGGAATTAGAATTATTTTTCTCTCTCAATCAAATTGGTACCTAAGATCAGGATATTTACTAAAGGCCGATCGCGATTGCTGGTTTCGGTCGCTGCGATCTTATCGACGATATCCATTCCAGAGATTACTTCACCAAATACAGTGTAGTTTTGGTCTAAATGTGCTGCTCCACCAACAGTCTTATACGCCTCACGATGTGACTCTGGATAGTGATATGGAGTCATGCTTTTCAAGTAGTTTTCAGTTAGGGAATCAAGCTGGCTTTTCAAGATGCCGATGGCCTCCTTATCGTCTGGGTTACGATTTTTCAATAATTCTTGATATGCTGCAAAAGTAGAACTGGTAGCAGGATCGTTTATGACATGGTTGTATGCAAGGCCTTTATTGATGCGTTTCTCAGCAATATCAAGCGTGCTATCCGTGTAGGTTCTTCCTTGCACAATATAGAATTGGATAAAGCTTCCTTTTTGCGTAGGATTTGAATCATCACCTTCCCGGGCTGCCCCCAGAACTCCTCTTTTGTGAAAATGTGAACTGGTAATCTCCGCTGGAATAAGTTCATCGAAGCCGAGCAATTCTTTCTTTTTGGTAAATGAATCCTCATGAACTCTTTCCCCTGCCTGAATCATAAATTTCTCGATGACCCTGTGAAAGAGGATGCTGTCATACATCCCTTCTTTGACCAAACTGAGGAAATTATTGCGACTTAAGGGAGTGTCATCATAGAGACGAATGACAATTGATCCTTCAGTAGTGACTAGTTCTATATCCTTGTTTAAGTCTTTTTTAGTGATTTTAGATTTGGTCAATGAATGACAACCTGCAACAATTAGGATCAAGGTACAAGCAAGTAAATTTATTCTCATAGAGTTTTAGAGAAGAGTTGAGGTTCGATTATAATTGGAAAATAGTGAATTGTATGTCCTGTAAAAAGCATGGACATTTTTTCTCCAAGCTCTTTTCATTAATTTTCTTTCTCAATTACGTTTCCTATGACCTTAGAATATTACCGAGATTATTGTCTAGCAAAGCCTGGAGTGACTGAAGATACGCCTTTTGATGCCGATGCACTTTGCTTTCGGGTGGGCAATAAAATCTTTTCGATCTGCTCCATTTCGGAATTTCAATACATCAACCTGAAGTGCGATCCTGAGCGGGCTGTGGAGTTGTGCGAGCAATACGATGGAATTACTCCGGGTTATCACATGAATAAGCAGCAGTGGAATTCGGTGAGCACAGTTGGAAATGTTCCCGATCGCTTGATTTTGGAATTGGCGGATCATTCTTACGCCCTTATCTTTGGCAGCTTGACCAAAAAGCTTCAAGCTGAAATTCGCCCATGAGTTATTTTTCCATTTCAAATGTTTCCAAATCCTACGATGAGCTACCAGCATTGTATCCGTTTTCACTTGAAATGGCCCAAGGGGATTTTCTGGCAATCGTAGGAGAAAGCGGATCAGGAAAGAGTACTCTTCTGAAAATCATGGCAGGTCTGGAAGTACAGGATTCTGGGGAAGTTTTCTTAGATGGCAAGCCGATTTTGAACCCAAATCAGAAAATCGTTTCCGGGTACGACGAGATCCGATTGATTCATCAGAATTTCCATTTATATCCCAATTCTACGGTGGAGGAAAATATCTCCAGGCAATTGCTTCACTACGAAAAGGAATATGCAAAAAGCAGAGTTGAATATTTGCTTAAACTTTTAGGGTTGAATGAATATAGAGATAGATTTCCTCGTCAGCTTTCTGGAGGGCAAAAGCAAAAAGTGGCGATTGGTAAGGCTATGGCTGTAGAACCAGATATTTTATTGCTCGACGAGCCTTTCTCATCGCTGGACACGATTCAGACACATCGGCTGATATCAGAGTTGAGGGAGATTTTCAAAGCACTGGGGACCACGGTTATATTTGTGACACACGATTTGGACGATGCCCTCCGATTGACAGACAGTCTGATTATTTTGCAGAAGGGGAAAATCGCTCAAAAGGGCACCTCAAAACAGCTCTGTGAAAAGCCAAAGACTAAATATGTCGCCCAGCTTTTCAGCCCAATAAATAAACTTCCCAATTCTAAGAATAGCTATATCAGACCCGCTGATGTAAAGTTGAGAACCAAAGGCGGATTACTTGCACATGTGACAGATTTGAGATTTTTGGTGCATTATAATTCTCTTCAGGTGCAACTCAAAGAAAGTGGAATCACGTGGGAAGTGGATGATTCACTGAGAAAACACGAAATAGGTGATCGTGTGTACTTATCTTGGGATGATGCCAAGTTGATGACGCTTTAACACGGAAAATTTTTTTACCAATGTCTTCCACTCAAAAAAGAAACTTACCTCTTACCGTTCTATACGAAACCAAGCTAGCTATCAATCAGGCTGTTTTATGGCTATGGATCAAATTGGGCTGGGTGAAATCCCTCTTGATTGTACCGTTTGAAGGGTTTGGTAATGAAAAAGAGATTTTACTGGTAGGCCGGGTAATCCGCGATAATAGGGTAGGGGCTTCGACACCTGAAGATACTGTCTGGCAGAATATCGGAAAAATGCGCAGGAGATTTATGACTGTGGTAATTCCAGGTGTGGAGGTAATGGCAGAATTTCAAGGAGAAAAATACTTCGTCAAAACGGATGAAGAGGGGTATTTTGAGTTTAAAATTCATCCCAATAAACGGATCCCATTTTCCGCACGCTGGCAGCAGATCAAATTGACTTTGGTGGAGCGGGTGATCAGAAATCAAGGTGAGGTGACCGCATTTGCAGATGTGTTTTTACCAATGGGGAATATTGATTATGGGATAATTTCTGACATAGACGATACGATCATTCCCACCGGAGCTATGCGGATGACCGAGATGCTGAAAACCACTTTTGCCAAGAATGCACATACCCGAACGCCCTTCCCAGGTGTCTCTGCTTTTTATAAGGCTTTGCAAAAAGGAACAGATGGGATCGAGAGTAATCCTTTTTTCTATGTGTCCAGCAGTCCTTGGAATCTTTTTGATTTTCTACAGGAGTTACTCCAAATACATCATATCCCCAAAGGTCCTTTGATGCTTCGGGATATTGGCTTATCCCGCACCCAGTTGATTGCAGGAAGTCATTCAGAACATAAATTGGAGCAAATCCGTCATATTTTGGCTACATATTCTCAGCTGCCTTTTATGCTGATTGGCGATAGTGGGCAGGAAGATCCTTCCATTTATCTCCAAATTGTTCAGGAATTTCCAGGGAGAATTTTGATGATTTTCATCCGTGATGTCCACGTTTCCAAGCATGCAACAGTTGATAAAGTCAGGCAGGAATTGAAGGAGCTAGGAGTGAAGATGCTGCTCGTGAAAAATACCATTGAAGCATCGCACTATGCACTCGCGGAAGGCTGGGTACTGGAGGAAGACTTGGCGGATATTGCTCAGGAAAAACTCAAAAATGAATCTGAAAATGAGCAGGTTTAAAACCCATTAATCTAAGGACAGGATGTAGCTCACCATTGCAGTAGCTTCCTCCATGGTAAGTTGGGGATGCGCAGCCATCACTGGACTTCCCCATGAGCCAGTGCCTCCTGAGATGACTTTACGGGCTAGGAGATTAATGTAAACTTGACTGATCGGGTATCTCCGAGCAATGTCTTTAAAGGCCGGGCCTTTTGCCCGCTCCTCTGGCTTGTGACATGATGCACAGTCAGCATAAGAGATAAGCACCTTTCCACGCTTGACTAACTCAGGATCTAAAACCTCGTCCACACCCTCGATTGCTCGAATGTATTCCCGCTCTTTTAGATCAGAAGTGTCGATCACTTCTTGCTTGGGTTTTTGAGTGCAAGCCATAAAGGCAACCAAAAGTAAGGTCAGATTTCTGAGCAAATTGAAGGGGTTGAAAATTAGTTGAAATATTAAGAGGTAAGATGTTAAGTTTTTAACCCCTTACCTCTAGTAATTTCGTTTACTATTTATTCCTCGTCATGAGCGCCGTGTGCACCATGAACATGGCCATGAGCTAATTCATCTTTAGTGGCGTTTCTAACTTCCTCAATATTTCCTTCGAAATGCAAATCGAATCCCACCAAGGGATGATTGAAATCGAGTAAGATTTCTTCTCCCATGTCTTTAAGAATTTTAGCCTGCATAGGATAGCCGTCCTCATCCATCAGTGGCAAGAAATTGCCCTCTTCTAGCATTTCTGGATTAAAGCCATTTTCTCCTGAAAATTGTGATTTTGGCAAATTGACAATCAGGTCCTCGTCGATCTCACCATAAGCTTCTGCTACAGGAATCACGAAGGAAAAGTCTTCACCTTCTTCTTTGCCTATCAATAATTCTTCGAATTTTTCAGGCAAGTCACTTGCCCCGAAAAGGAAGTAAAAAGGATCTTCCGAGTCGCGGATTTCTACACTGAATGGTGCTGATTCTATCTCGTCAGCTTCCTTGCTTACTTTAAGTTCGTATGTAAGTCCGACGACTGTGTTTGCTGCTATTTTCATATTGCTAGTTTAAAATTCCATGTCTTAATCTGATCCCAATTTGCTCTTTGAAAACTGCCCATTTATTTCTCGGAGTAGCGTTTAATAAGGGTTTAGATGCTTTAAAAACAAAATATTGATAGTCTTTTTCATCGAAAAAGATTGGGTATGTTTGCATTTTTTCTAGGTAAAAGCCGTTGGAAGTGATGCTTTTGATCAGGTCACCTGAGTCCAACGGTTGGTCAATTACCTGTAGTTTCTGAGGATCATTTTCTATCATCAACTGTAAAAAACGTGGCGCAGGAATGTGAATAAATATCACTGAATCCTCGTGTGCATTACGAAAAAGGCTATGGTGCTGATCTATCGGGATATGCTCAAGAATGTCCGGAAAAACGAAATAGTCAAAAGTTTGGCCCTGCTTGTTGAAGTTTGCAAAATCTGAAACTTCGAATTTCAGGTTAGTTTGATCTTTCCAAAGAATTTTCGCTTTTCTGATATTTTCAAGAGAAATATCCAGAGCCAATACTTCACCTTGTTTTACTAGATTTGCCAGCAGATGACTCACTATTCCTATTCCACAGCCAACCTCAAGAACACTATGATTCGCATTTAACCCAGTAGCTTTGATCTTATCCAGGATGTTTAGGTGGCGGGAATTTATCCCAGGTTTTTCCTGGTTTTCGGCAAACTGATCATAAAAACTGAAGACGTTATCCTTATCCTCTTCCATCTTTTTTCTTGATCGTGACAAACACCCCAGCGATCAGGGACAATACGATCAAGTATTGGAAAATGATCATAGGTGTTTTGGTAGCAGTGTAGCTTTTAGGTTCAAACTTGAAAACAATCTCATGAGTTCCTGCTGGTACTATCAATCCACGAAGAAGGTAATCAGTTCGCAGAATATCAGTTTCTTTCCCATCGATTGTCGCGGTCCAGCCCACTGGATAATAGATTTCTGAGAAAACAACCAAGCCTTCCGCACTCATTTCCGCTTGATATTTCAACTCATTCGGAGCATAGTAAGTATGCGTAATTTCACCTGATCCGGCATTTATTTCACCGAATTCAGAAGTATTTACAGTCGCTTGAGTTTTGGTGTCTATCCTGCCCAACTCATCCATTTCTTCCTGATTTGTCTGTACAGTAACTATCTGCGATGGAACCCATGCTGGACCATTTGCTTCAGGATTTTCAAAAACTGAGTTAGCCGCAGTCCCAGCGATGACATACTTGGTATTCATCATGTTGATGGTCTGAATACCTTCAAAATCAAAGTTGCCTTCCTGTGCTTTTTTTACAAAATCATTCAACTCGAAGTTCAATCTATTGTCTAGTAGATCTTGGTATCTCCGCATTTTGGCTCCATGATATCCACCAAGGCTGTGGAAACGATATGGCGATTTGCCAGTTGAGGTTAGTCCTTCCGTGAGATCTAGAACCCTGAAATAGGAATCATCCTTGGCGATTTTCTGATCCGCAGGAGTTTCGGTGAAATAGGTTCTCGCAGGATTTGCCTGATAAGAATCATCGTTTAGGTAATGCTTATTAACAGACCAGAGATCTATGGTCACCAACCCAAATATTGCCAGGCCAAGAACTAAATCAGAGATTTTATTTTTCAGTGCAAAATAAATCAAAGCAAAGGAGGCTCCGACGAGAGCGAAGCTTCTCCAGGCACTAGCCGAAAGCATAGCTTTTCGATCCTGACGTAGTGCGTTTATCAACCAATCAGGTAAGCCAGAATCAGCAGCTCCTTCAAATCTGAAAATCCCTGCGCCTACCGCCAGGATTAGCAATAATCCTCCAACAGCAGCCCCTGCAATATAAAGGGCCTTAAAATCCTTACTTCTATAAATTCTTTCCAATGAAATGGCTCCCAAAGCTGGAATAGCAAAAAGTGTCATTCCCAAAGCCATGGAGACAGCCCTGAATTTATTGTATCCTGGTAAAATGTCAAAAAGTAGGTAGTTAAACCAACTCAGGTTCTTTCCCCATGAAAGCATCAACGAAAGAATGATGATCCCACCAAAAGTGTACAAGCTCTCTTTTGGTGCAGCCCAGATTCCTATGATAGCAAGAAATACGAGAATCACTCCTCCATAAATAGGTCCACCTGTGAAAGGCTGGTCTCCCCAGTAAGTAGGTGCACCTTTCAGGAATCCATTGATTTGAGCTGGATCTAGTCCATTGCTTCGCAAAGCTTTTTCCGATGCCGTGTTTTCTCCAAGTGGCGTGCTACTTCCTCCTCCATAGAAATTTGGTACTAATAAAGTGAGGGTTTCGAGCTTGCCATTTGACCAGGAAAATGCGTAATCCTTGTCCAAGCCTGCAGAGGCAGATTCCAAAGTCGCTTTGCCACGCGTTGAATAAGGAGCGTATTCCATTGCGGTTGCCAGGCGTCCGATATTTCCGCCCACGGCTAATATGGCACCTAATAGTAAGAAAGCAATTGTTTTTCCGATTTCTGCGAAACCTTCCTTTTTCCATTCAAAAATAAGTCTCACCAAGACATAGATCACGGCGATTATCAAGGTGTAATAGGTGATTTGGACGTGGTTAAACTTCAATTGAAGTAATAACCCAAGCGCCAATACACCGGCTCCAAGTATCCGTTTCTTTTTGAATGCCAAGTGAATCCCGAGTAGAATGAGTGGCATTAAGCATATTCCCCAGATTTTAGCATTGTGCCCAGCCGCCAAACTCAGAAGATTGTAGGAGCTAAGCGAAAATGCAACGCTAGCAATGATCGCAAAAACTGGCCTTACACCGAATGTGAGCATCAGTACGTACATAGCCACCATGCCTAGAAAAAGACTATTTACGGGATGGGGAAGACCTAGCGTGATGATGGAAAGAAGAGATGTAGTTATATCACCTGCGAACTCCAGACTGACAAAGTAGGCCGGCATACCGCCAAAGACGCTGTTTGTCCATAGTGCCTCTTCTCCTGTGGCTTCTCGATAATTCAATGCTTCCGTAGCTGATCCTTCCCATTTGAGAATGTCACCTTGCATGATCACCTGGTCCTGCAATACTACAGGAGCGAAATAAACGACTACAATAGCATAGAAAATGGCGATTCCCAATAAATGGGGAAGTACGTCTTTTTTGAAATTCAGCTGCATGAAAAGAGTTTTTCTTTGGATAATGGATGCGGACGCAAATTAGGGATTTATGGGCAAACGCCTGCTACAAAAATAGGTAGTATCAAGCGGGAATAGATGATAGACTCCTTTCTATAGCTCATGAAATTCATTACTTTTGCACCAAATAGCCACATAAGGAATGTTTGATAATTTAAGTTTAAAATTAGACCGGGCTTTCAAAACGCTGAAAGGAACCGGGACAATCACCGAAATAAACGTCGCAACAACCGTCAAAGAGATCAGAAGAGCTTTGATTGACGCCGATGTTAACTATAAAGTAGCCAAAGAAGTCACTGATACGATCAAGACAGAAGCGCTTGGTCGGGATGTTTTGATCGCCGTTTCTCCAGGGCAGTTATTGATCAAAATCACCCAGGAGGAGTTGACCAAGCTTATGGGAGGGAAAAAGGAGGACATCAAAATCTCCGGTGATCCTTCGATTATTTTGATTTCAGGTCTACAAGGTTCTGGTAAAACCACCTTTACTGGAAAGCTAGGCGCACACTTGAAGAAGCAAGGCCGTCAGGTTTTACTTGTAGCTTGTGATATTTACAGGCCAGCTGCGATTGATCAGTTGAAAGTATTAGGTGAGCAGATCGGAGTAGAAGTTTACGCTGAGCCCGAGAATAAAAATGCGCTAGAAATCGCTAACAATGCGATCGCTTATGCAAAAAAGACAGGAAAGAAAACGGTTGTAGTCGATACTGCGGGTCGTTTGGCAGTGGATGAAGCGATGATGAATGAGATCGAGGCTTTGAAAAAAGCTTTGAATCCATCTGAAACACTTTTTGTAGTCGATTCCATGACTGGTCAGGATGCAGTGAATACTGCCAAGACCTTTGATGAGCGTTTGAATTTCGACGGAGTTGTGCTCACCAAACTCGATGGCGATACTCGAGGTGGTGCGGCGATATCCATCCGCCACGTCGTGAATAAACCGATCAAGTTTATTTCTACGGGTGAGAAAATGGAAGATCTGGATGTATTCCACCCAGATCGTATGGCTCAGCGAATCTTGGGAATGGGAGATGTGATTTCCTTGGTGGAAAGAGCGCAGCAGTCCTTTGATGAAGACGAAGCGAAGCGAATCAATTCGAAGATCCGTTCAAATAATTTCAACTTTGATGATTTCCTTTCCCAGCTGGAGCAGGTGAAGAAAATGGGTAACATCAAAGATTTGCTAGGGATGATCCCAGGAATGGGTAAAGCCATAAAGGGCTTAGATATCGATGATGATTCATTCAAACCGATCGAAGCAATTATCAGATCGATGACTCCGGCGGAACGGGAACAACCTGATATTATCGATGGTAATAGAAGAAAGAGACTTGCTGCAGGATCTGGTAGAACGATCGTGGAGGTGAATAACCTGATGAAGCAGTTTGCAGATATGCGTAAGATGATGAAGCAAATGAACAAAATGGGCGGTGCCAAAGCTGCCATGAGCAAGATGCTTCCTCCAGGAAAAGGCAGAAGATAATAATTCAAAACCCGGTCGAGAGATCGGGTTTTTTGCTTTTTGACGTATTTACAGCGGCGGGCGCAGAGGGGGCGGAGTTTTGGAGTAGCGAATCCTGAGTTGTCCCGCTTCTCCTGAAGCTGGGCACTAAACTGTAGCGTTTGGGAACTACTCTCCGTAAAGTTTAAGATTTCGTTGTTCTTTATCCTAACCAAATTTTATCTTTACTTAAATTGCAAGCCATTATGAAAACACAACTCTTCCCCTTGATCGCTATAGTTCTAGTCATTTTTAGTTGCAAAGATGTAGAGGGACCATCTCCAAATTCAAGAATAGAAGGTAAATATGTGTCTACTGTTGAAATTGAAACGACAGGAGGAAAACTCGATCTAGTTAATACGCTGAATTTAAAATCTGACGGTACATTTTATGCTGAAAATTATACCACTGAAGCAGGTAAGGATGAAATACTAGGCTATAGATCCTATTTTAATGGTACTTATACAATAGTCGATGAAAAAGTCACTTTAGAATGGAAGGAATCATACACGATGAATTTCTTTGATATCTATTACATGCCAAAAGCAGATTTAACGCTTTCAGGTGGGAATGAGTTTATTGCGGATTATGCTATTGAACTTGATTTTACTCAACTTTCATTCATTTGCCCGCCGAATGCTTATTGTACAATATCAACCCCCTATGTCAAGATTAATTGATAAAGGTGTATAAAATGAGATGCTGTTTTCGGGTTCGGAAACAGCATTTTTTTGATCAAAACCACCTCAATTCATCCACCTACTCATAAACTCCAGAAAAGCCTCTTTATAGTTATCGCTTACGCTGATGTGGTTTTTACCGATTTGGATTACATTTTTTGACACGGAGTCTATGTGGTCCAACGCCACAATATAAGATCTGTGAACTCTCATGAATTTGTCAGTAGGCAGCAGTTCTTCCATGCTTTTCAAGCTGGTCAATGAAAGCAAAGGATTGGGCTTGGAAAGTAAATGCACTTTCACATAATCCTTGTATGCTTCTACATACCCAATATCTTTAAGCATCACTTTGACTAACTGATATTCTACTTTAAGGAAAATATATTCTGGAGCAGCAGGTTCAGCGATTGGGCCTTCAGTTTTGGTTTTAGTTTGTTTTTCGAAGTAGGAAAAGGCCTTAGTAGCTGCATTCAAAAAGTCCTCGTAGCTGTACGGTTTTAGCAAGTAATCCAGCGCTTCTACTTTGTAGCCTTCTATGGCAAACTGATGATAGGCTGTTGCAAAAATGATTCTGGTTTTATCAGAATTCTTTTTTCCGTCCAATACCCGTGCTAACTCCATGCCTGATAAATCAGGCATCTGGATATCCATAAAGGCAAGCTGAACCTCATTTTGATTGATAAAGCCTAAGGCTTCAATTGCATTAGAAAACTTACCAATGAGATTTAGAAAGGAGGTTTGTTCGATGAATTTACTCAATAACTCAAGAGCAAGAGGCTCGTCATCTATAGCAACGCAGTTGAGTTTCATGAGCTTATAATTTGATTTTTAGCCATCATCCCGAAAAATCGGGACACGCTATGGAATCTCCCAAAATTTATATTCATCACATTCTTTGACGCTTGAGTCATGGTCGATTTCATTCGAGATTAATAGTAAGGTTTACCCAATACTCTTGTTTAGCTTCGTCTTTTCCAAATTTCAGTCTATGCTTATCTGGGTAAAGCAAACTTAATCTCCTCTGGGTATTTACCAGTCCAATGCCATTTTCTTTGGCTTCCGGGCTATCTATATGGACAGGGAAAATGTGATTTCTCGTTTCAAAGAAGACGGTAGTTCCCATGATTTCCAGCTTAATCATGATCTCACTTTGTTGCTGGCTACTTACTCCATGCTTGAAAGTGTTTTCCATAAATGGAAGGAGAAGCATAGGTGCGATCACTAAGTCATCCTTTGGTTCGTCGATGGAAATATTTAGCGTGACTTTTTCAGTCAACCTCATTTTCATCAATTCAATGTAATCGTTGATGAAGCTAACCTCTCTACTTAAAAGGGTTTCATTTTTCTGGTTTTCGTACAATACGTAGCGCATCATTCTAGATAATTTCAAAAGAGCTTCCTGAGCCTTTTTCACATCCAGATTAGTTAGTGCATAGATATTATTAAGTGTATTGAAAAAGAAATGCGGATTGATCTGCGCCTTAAGGTAAGACAGCTCTGTGTTGATTCTCTGTTGGTCCAGTTCTCTTCTCAGTGCCTCATCTTTTTGCCATTTCTGTACCGAAGCCACCGAAGTACTGATACCTATAGTTAATAAGTAAAGCATTACGTTAAAGATGTCTCCTGAAACTCTTCTTGGCTTTTGAATATAGGGCTCATCTGGGTTGAAAGCTTTATGCAGCAATTCCGGTAGATGTAGAAAGTTGTCCGCATAAATAAGAATTCCTACAAAAAAAACTCCTCCAAGTATAATGGATATGAGGTAGATCGCGTGTTTTCCTTTGAGTAGAACCTTTGGCACAAACCAGAGCATATTCACATAGAAAAGACACACTAAAAGAAGAGCCATAAACACCTGCCTTACCCAAAACTCAACCGGAATATCGATTCTCCATGAGAGAGGAGATAGAAGGAGGAGTACCGTACTGAGCATGGACCAGCCAAGAATATGTACAAGAATAGAGACGCTCCTTTTGGGACTTAGATTGATCATAAATCTGATTTTCAGTACTCAAACTAACGCAAAGCACTTCTTTATATAAAATATAATCTACGAATTAGCTGAATAAGACTGCCAAAAGTCCCATTGACTAGATAAAGCGATTCGCAGATAAATATTGGCCTTTAGTCAGACGAAACGGGGTGTTTGTCGATGAATACACCCTAGCCGTCTATTTGGTTGAAAACTGCGAAACAAACCTTGTTGTTTTGTGGTAACAATAAGCACGAGGCCCAAGAATTTGAAAAATCTGGTGTAAACGAAAGGGGCTTCTGATAAATAATAAGTACAGTCACTTTCCTTCACCAGCCTAACTGAGCAATTATCTACAATACATGAAAAAGTTATTAAACATTATCGCAGCTCTACTACTAATCAGCACAAGTGGCTTAATGGCCCAGCAGACTACTGTAAATGCAACTACTCCTGCTAAAATCGTTGGTATAGCCAAGGATGTTAGTTCGGGTGAACCTGTAGCCTATGCTACAGTCGCTCTATATGCAACGGGGAGCGAAACCAGTATCGCTGGAGCTGTTGCTGATGGTGACGGTAAGTTTTTTATCACGGGTATGGCTCCAGGTACCTATGACTTGAAGCTTAGCTTTTTAGGTTTTGAAACCAAAACCGTAAGTGGAATCAAAGTTGAATCCAAAACAGGAGACGTGAATGTAGGCGAAATCGAAATGTCTGATGAAGGCTTAGCTTTGGAAGAAGTAACTGTGCAAGGACAGCGTGATTTGATCGAAGAGCGTGTGGATCGTACAATCTATAAAGCTGAAAATGATAGAACTACTGCTGGTGGTGATGGCACGGATGTGATGAGAAGAGTTCCCATGTTATCTGTGGATTTGGATGGAAACGTGTCCATGAGAGGTAGTAGCAATATCACTGTTTTGATTGATGGGAGACCTTCGGCTATTGCAGCAAGCAGCATCACTGATGCATTGAAGCAAATTCCTGCAGAGGAGATTAAAGAGGTAGAAGTGATCACTTCTCCTTCTGCCAAATACGATGCAGAAGGTACTTCTGGTGTTATCAATATCATTACCAAAAAGAATAACCTTCAGGGGATGTCTGCAAATATCCGTACAGGAGTTGGTCTAAGAGGTTCTGATCTGGGGCTTAATGCAAGTGCTAGAAAAGGTAAGTTTGGATTCACATTAGGAGGTCATGGTAGGTCAGGGTATAATATCAACGGTAGTTTTGCCAATAAACAATTAGTGACTAACCCAGATAATTCTATTTCCACTATCCAACAATCTGCTGATACTAAAAGCAATCAGCTTTTTGGAAGATATAACTTCGGTGTAGATTATGAGGTGAATAAATACAACTTCTTGACCGCAGCTGTCAATTTTGGGATTAGAAACAGAAGCAGCAATCAGGAGAATTTCCTGACTCAAAATTACTTGGATGGCGTTTTAGTAAGAAACCAACTGAGAGAAACAGACACTAAGGATAACTCGAATTCGGTAGATGTCAGCTTAAATTATACTAAAACATTTGAGAAGAAAGGTAAGGAAATCTCCTTGTTGACTTTGTATAGCAGAAACAACGGCGAAAATTCCTTTGTAAACACCCTTTTTGAAGAAGATATGTCTACAATCGATTCAAGATTGAAGAATAATAACCCAAGCAAAAATGAAGAGTTTACCGTTCAACTTGACCTAGTAGAGCCACTTGGAAAAGAAGGTAAGTCGATTTTAGAATATGGCGCTAAAAATATCTTGAGAAAAGCTTACTCTGACTTTGCTTACTTCCAAGCTGATGGAGCAGATGGAGCATATGTCGAGAATCCAAATCCAAATTTGAGTAATGCATTTAGCTATGATCAGAATGTGACTGCAGGTTATGTTTCGTACACAGCTACCTTGTTTAAAAACTATACAATCAAGCCAGGTATAAGATACGAGTACACTACGATCAATGCTGACTTTAAGACTGAGACTACTGCGGCTGACATTCCTTCCTACGGTACATTTGTACCTAGCTTGAACTTGAGTAGAAAATTGGCAAATGGTAACATGATCAAAGCTTCATATAATAGAAGAATTTCACGTCCATCGCTTAGATATTTGAATCCAAACATTGATTCATCTAACCCGCTTCAGGTTTCTCAGGGTAATCCAGAATTGGATCCTGAATACACGGATAACTATGAGTTAGGCTATAGTACCTTCTTCAAAAACACAATGGTAAGCTTTAGTGGTTTTTTCAGAAATACTTCCGGTTCTATTCAATCAATCAGAACTGTAGCTGAAGACGGAGTGATCTACACAGGGTATGACAATATCGGCCAGGAGAATGCTATAGGTACTAACATCTTCACAAATATTAGTGTCAATAACAAAATCTCTTTAAATGCAAGTGTGGATGCATATTACGCCATGCTTGACAATGGCCTGACTGATCCTAAGTATGCAGCATCGAATGAAGGTTTTGTAGTTAGCGGAAGATTGTTTGGTAACTACTCTTTACCAAATGACTGGCAGATTCAGGCTTTTACTTTTGCTAGAGGTCGCCAGGTTCAGTTGCAAGGTTCATCAGGAGGATTCTACATGTATGGAATGGGAATCAACAAGCAGTTTGATGAGAAGAGAGGCACTATAGGTTTTGGCGCTGATAACTTCCTTACAAAGGAGTTTAAGATGAAGAATGAAATCAATACAGCTACTATCGTTCAGAATAGCACGAACATCATGCGTAACATGAACTTCAAAATCAATTTCAGCTACAGAATCGGTAAGTTAAGTGTAGATCAGAATAAGAGAAAGAAGAGATCTGTAACTAACGATGATTTGAAAAGCGGAGGCGATGGAGGAGCAGCTGAGATGCAGCAAAACAAATAAGCGTAAGTATTAAATAGTAGATTGGGTTATATTTAGAAAACCCACCCTGAATTATGGGTGGGTTTTTTTATGCTTCTTAATTGCCGTGATTGCAGAGCTTAAGACAAGGAACACTACTTGATCAAAGTAAGAAAACTGCGAAGCAGATAGCTTGAGGACTTACCCATTCCAATCTCTTAACTATTTCCGATTTTCTTTTATTGTAACCAATGACTTCATTAAGAATGAATATCCGCTAACCTGCCAGTAAGGTGGCAAAAGCAAGGTAGGATAAGTAAAACTTAATTGAGACCACTTCGGTTTACGGACACTTGTGCTGAGCGTAGCCGGAGTATCTGTCTTACAGCCTGATAAGCAAAGAATTTATGGTGACTGGCATCTTTGCGGATAATGATAAAAATGAAAAAGCCAGACTTCAAATCAATGAAATCTGGCTTTGATATGTTAAAATAGATTGACTAGTTTTTGTAGCAGACCTTTTTAATCGCATCTACAGTTCTCTTTACATTTGGCAAAGTAGCTTCGATGTAAGTAGGTGAGTAGCTCAACGGAATATCCATAGAGTTCACACGAATAACTGGAGAGTCTAGGTAATCAAAGGCATACCGCTGGAAATGATAGGTCAATTCAGATGAAATACCTGCGATAGGATTAGCTTCCTCTACGATCACTACTCTGTTGGTTTTCTTTACTGATTCTATGCAAGTAGCATAATCAATAGGCCTAACTGTACGCAAATCGATCACTTCCGCTTCAATGCCTTCTTTAGCCATTTCTTCTGCAGCCTCTAGAGCTACTTTCATCATTTTACCGAATGAAATCACTGTGACATCTTTTCCTTTTCTCTTGATATCAGCCACGCCGATTGGAAGCAAGTATTCTCCCTCAGGCACTTCACCTTTGTCAGAATACATCACCTCAGACTCCATGAAGATCACTGGATCTGGGTCACGAATGGCGGCTTTCATAAGGCCTTTTGCATCGTAAGGATTAGAAGGAACAATCACTTTCAAGCCTGGAGTATTGGCAAACCAATTTTCGAAGTTGGAAGAGTGTGTAGCTCCCAGCTGACCAGCATTACCAGTTGGACCTCTGAAAACGACCGGTACGCTATAAGCTCCACCTGACATAGCTAGCATTTTAGCTGCGGAGTTGATAATCTGATCTATGGCTACTAGAGAGAAGTTGAAAGTCATGAACTCCACAATGGGCTTCAATCCATTCATCGCAGCTCCTACAGCAAGCCCTGAAAAGCCAAGCTCGGCAATCGGTGTGTCATAGACACGATCCGGACCGAATTCATCTAGCATTCCTTGGGATACTTTATATGCTCCGTTATATTCAGCAACTTCTTCGCCCATCAGAAAAACGTCTTTATCACGTCTCATTTCTTCGGACATTGCCTCTCTTAAGGCTTCTCGAAACTGTATTTCTCTCATTAGTTTATGACAAAATTTTGGCTCGTAAAAATAGAAAGGAATTGGCCAAAACCAAAAATAAAGACCGCTTAATCCCTAATAGATTAGCCCAAATAGACAGTTTTCGAATTAACGAACTCTAAAATCCCATATCTGCTCAATTCTCGCCCATATCCAGATTTTTTTATCCCACCAAATGGTAGGTGCGGATTGGAAGCTACCATGGCATTAATAAAGACCGCACCGCTTTCGATTTTTGAGGCTAATTGTTCTGCTTTTTCCTTGTTCTCAGACCAAATGGACCCGCCTAATCCAAATTCTGAATCATTGGCTATGGCGATTGCGTCTTCTTCATTTTTGACTTTGAAAATAGTAGCTACAGGTCCAAAAAGCTCCTCTGAATAGGCGGGAGCTGAAGTAGGTATGTCCGTTAAAATTGCCGGTTGAAATACAGCTGAATTTTCTTCCGGTGCTTCTCCTCCGTAAATGAGTTTAGCGCCGGCTTTTACAGATTTGTCTAGTTGAGTATATAGTTCTTTTGCTAAATCTGGTCTAGCCATACATGCGAAATCTGACTCTTCATTCATAGGATCGCCTTGTTTCAATTGGCTGAAGTGCTCAACGAAATGAGCTAAAAACTCCTCGTAGACATCTTCCTCCACGATAAATCGTTTAGCCGCAATGCAGCTTTGTCCGCAATTTATCATTCTTGCTTTTACAGCTGTTTCTGTTGCTTTCTTAATATTAGCGTCTTTCAAAACTATGAATGGATCGCTTCCACCTAATTCAAGCAAAGATTTTTTGATATGTTTTCCAGCTGTAGATGCGACAGATGCGCCAGCTTTTTCACTTCCCGTAAGGGTGACTGCTTTTATGCGTGCGTCCTCAATAAGGTTGGTGGTCGCCTTGGAGTCTATCAAGAGGCTTTGGAAGGCACCTTCAGGAAAACCTGCCTCCGTTAAAACTTCCTCAATTGCCAAAGCGCATTGTGGGACATTGGAAGCATGTTTCAAAACGCCGACATTACCAGCCATCAATGTTGGGGCTGCAAAACGGAATACCTGCCAGAAAGGAAAATTCCATGGCATTACTGCCAAGACTATCCCAAGCGGCTGATGTATGACTTTAGCTCTCGCGCCGTCAGGCAATTCGATTGGTTCTTCTTTCAAGAACTCAGCCGCATTTTCGGCATAATAATTACATGCCAAAGCGCATTTATCAACTTCTGCTAAAGACTCTTTGAGAACTTTTCCCATTTCCAAGGAAATGATTTTAGCATATTTCTCACGGTTATCTTTCAATACCTTTGCCGCATTGCCCATCAATTCGGCCCTTTTTGAGAAACTAGTATCCTTCCAACTTGAGAATGCCATGGATCCTGCACTTAGTTTGGCTTCAAGTTCCTCTTCAGTGTGGGGTTGGAATTCTGCTAATACTTCGTTTGTGTAGGGGTTAATTGATTTGATCAGTGTCATTTTTCTATAGTTTTTCCTGCTTCACGCCAAGCATCTATTCCCCCATCCAATGAATATAAATGAGTGAATCCTGCAACCTTCATGATACTCGCTGCATTTTCTGACCGGACTCCTGCTTTGCAGTAGACCAAATAGGTTCGTTTCTTATCTAGCTTAGCAATCTCGCTTTTGAAATTTTCGTTTTTAATGTCAATAGTAATAGCGCCTGGAATTTTTCCTTCAGCTATTTCTTCGGGTGTTCGTACGTCAATCACTCTTACTGCTCCCTTGTTTTTCATTAGCTCTTCAAATTGAGCTGGCTTAAGGGTTTTTACTTCAGATGTTTGAGCTTGCGCAAAGTCTATTTTTACTAGGACGATGGCAATTGCCAGGAAAAGAATTTTTTGAAGTTTCATGGTCGAGAGTTTGATGTGAGAGTTTGCTATTCCATATTGAAATGAAAATTTAGCAAGATTAACATCAAATGCCTACCAAGATCGCTCTCATATCCGATTCCCACAGTTTTATAGACCACAAAACGCTCACCTATTTGGATGAAGTTGATGAAATTTGGCATGCTGGAGATATTGGAAGTGAGGATGTGATGAAAGCATTGCCTACAGGAAAGCCTGTGAGGGCTGTTTTTGGAAATATAGATGACAGTTCTATTCAGCAGACTTATCCAGAATGGCAGGAATTTATACTAGAAGGAGTGAAGGTGCTGATGACCCATATCGGGGGTAAACCTCCCCGCTACGCAACTGGCATCAAGGCAAGAATCAAAGAATCTTCACCTCAACTATTCATTTGTGGGCATTCGCATATTTGTAAGGTTGAATTTGATAAGACAGTGAATTGTCTCTACATGAATCCAGGAGCTATAGGTCAGCATGGCTTTCATGTGATGCGGACAATGTTGTTATTTGACTTGGAGGCCGGGCAAGTCAAAAATCTCCGAGTGGTGGAATTGGGGAAGAGGGGGAAGGTTTTGTGAGTTGTGACTAGTGTTAGAGGCAAGAAGTGAAATATATTAGGTCGATAGTTCTAAGGAATCAGTCACGGTAAGCAGTTGGAGAGATCTTCTATTTTGAAGATACTTCTATTGTCTTAAGTCTTGCATCTAAAGTCTCAAAAAAGAACATAAAAAAAGGCGATCAAATGACCGCCTTAAATGTTTTTTCAGAAATAATACTTATTTCGTGAAAGACTTCTTAAGCTCTTCAACGTCCACGTTTCTGATTACAGGCTGAGCAGACAATTGCTTGATCTTAATCACACGTGTGGTCTGAGATTGTCTTTTTCTTTTAAGTTTTCTCTTCAGTGTAGTAACTGCCATGGTCGTATATTTTTAATAGTATTGTTTCGAAACGAGTCGCAAAAGTAAACAAACATTTCTTTTCTGCCTAAAATAATTTAGGATTTAATTCTTTGACTTTCACGATATCAAGGAGCGTTTCCTTTTTTTTGAATAAATTTGGCAGCTAATCACCAAAAACAAGCTATGCAAAAGCCGAGTCTGCCAAAAGGAACCAGAGATTTTGGAACCATCCAGATGGCCAGAAGAAATTATATTCTAGATTCCATTAAGAGTACGTTTCAACTTTTTGGCTACAATCAGATCGAAACTCCTGCTATGGAGAACCTCAGTACGCTGACTGGAAAATATGGAGATGAGGGAGATCAGTTATTGTTTAAAATCCTTAACAGCGGAGATTACCTCAAGAATGTGCAGGAGGCTGATCTTCATGCTGGATTTAAGAATACTTTACCGAAGGTTTCTGAGAAAGGACTTCGTTATGACTTGACGGTGCCTTTTGCCCGCTTTGTGGTGATGAATAGGAATGAGCTGACTTTTCCTTTCAAGCGTTTTCAGATTCAGCCAGTTTGGCGAGCAGATCGTCCTCAGAAAGGAAGATACCGAGAATTCTATCAATGTGACGCAGATGTGGTAGGGACGGATAGTTTGCTGTGCGAAGCAGAAATAATTCTAATGATCCGTTCGGTTTTTGAGAAACTGAAACTGAGCGATTACAGCATCAAGCTGAACAACAGAAAAATACTCACAGGCATCTCTGAAGCAATCGGGGAAGCAGGCAAGGAAGCACCGCTTTGCGTGGCGATAGATAAGCTGGATAAAATTGGCTGGGAAAAAGTCAAAGAGGAATTAACTGAGCGAGGTTTTGCTGCTGATTCTATAGAGAAATTGACTCCGCTTGTGCAATTGGAAGCTGATCAGACCGGTAAATTAGCGTTTCTTAAAGAGTTCTTGGCTGACAGTGAGATAGGTATTCAGGGAGTTAGCGAATTGGAAGAAGTGTTCCAAATCTTGGGAGAGATGGGTGAAAGTCTAGATTTTGTGGATTTAGATATCATGCTTGCTCGAGGACTTTCTTATTATACAGGTGCAATTTTCGAGGTGAAAGTAAACCATGTGTCCATCGGATCCGTCAGTGGAGGTGGTCGATATGATAATCTGACTGAGAACTTCGGATTGAAGGAGAAAATGTCTGGAGTTGGTTTTTCTTTTGGTGTAGATCGTCTGTACGATGTGCTGGAGGAATTGAACTTGTTTCCAGAGGACAGTCTTCAGAGCACCAAAGTTTTGTTGACGCACTTTGACCAAAAAGCATTTGTTTATGCGTTAGGCTTGTTGAAGAAATTCAGAGCTGCGGGAATCAAAGCAGAGCTATATCCAGATGTCACAAAAATGAAAAAGCAACTTGATTTTGCTTCGAAAAAGTCAATTCCATTTGTTGGAATCTGTGGGGATTCGGAGATTGAAAGCAGTCAAATTGCTTTGAAAAACCTAGAAACAGGAATTCAAGAATCTGTAAGTTTAGAAGAAGCTATAGAGCGATTAAAGTAAAATTTAACTCACAATTGGTGGGTATAACTTAATTAAGAACATATGTTTGATATAATGGGCATGATGGGCAAAGTGAAAGAAGCCCAAGCAAAAATCAAAGAAACTCAAGCTAAGCTTGTTCACCTTACATCAACTGGTGAATCTGGTGCTGGTATGGTGAAAGTCACTGTGAATGGTGATAGAAAAGTAGTAAGTATTGACTTTGATGATTCATTGATCTCATCTAAGGACAAGGAAATGCTGAGCGATCTGATTGTCGCGGCTACGAATATAGCGATGACCTCTATTGATGTGAAAATCAAAGCTGAGATGAAAGCAGCCACCGAAGGAATGATGCCTAATATTCCTGGAATGGATCTAGGCAGCATGTTTGGATGAAAACCTGTGCCATCGTCATACTGAATTACAATGGGGAAGAAATGCTAAAGACATTTCTTCCTTCAGTTTGTATGCATAGTATTTATGACGTTTGGGTGATAGACAATGCAAGTACTGACGACTCCATAGATTTTTTAGACGTTAACTTCCCTCAGATCAAGCAAATCAAACTTGAGGAAAATTTTGGTTACGCGGGAGGATATAATGCTGGTTTGGCTACGATTAGGGGACAGTATGAATATTACATTCTGTTGAATTCCGATGTGGAAGTAAGCCCTGATTGGGATTATACTATGGTCACTTGGATGAAGGCTCATCAGGACTACGCAGCACTCCAACCAAAAATTCTCTCATGGAAGGAGAGAGGTGTGTTTGACTATGCCGGTGCCGGTGGAGGGTTTTTGGATCGCTATGGTTACCCTTACTGTCGAGGTAGAATATGGGAAACTATAGAAAAAGATTCTGGTAAATACGATGACATAATTGATGTGGATTGGGCCTCAGGAGCCTGTATGGTAGTTAATGCCTCATTATTCCACGATTTGTCTGGATTTGATTCAGATTTTTTTGCGCATATGGAGGAAATAGATCTTTGTTGGAGAATGCGAAGATCAGGCTGGAAGATTGGCTATTACGGACCAGTGGCAGTCTATCATTTAGGAGGAGCCACGCTTGACAGAGCAAGTCCGAAGAAATTATACCTGAATATTAGAAATAGTCTGAGTATGATTTATAAGAATGAGAGCTCATCAAGATTCCTCAAAATTTTTATGGTCAAGTCTTTGTTAGAGCATCTTGCTGCAATTAGCTACATGAGCCAAGGCAGAAAAGAATTTGCGAAAGCAGTTTTGAATGCTTACAAACACTTTGGAGATAAAAAGAAAGCAATAAATAAATTCCATCCTACCATGGAAGGAAGAAAGGAAATACCAAGAAGGGGGAAGGTAGGTCTGATCTTTTGGAACTGGAAAGTTCTAGGGAAAAAGACCTTTGATCAACTTTAATCGAAAAGAACTGGATTGTTCTTTTTCCTGAAAAACTTTCTGATTTTCATAGTCATGGCCATACTTACGTAAAGAATAACCGGTGAGCCCATTGTGACAAATGAGGCATAAATGAAGAATAAACGAATACTGTCAATTGGAAAATTGAGTTTTTCACCCAAGCGTGAGCATACCCCAAAGGCTCTTTCTTCGAAAAATATTTTCAGCTTTTCCATGGTTATAGATGATTTCGTTGCGGTAAATTTAGAAAAAAGTCTGGTGAATTAATAAATAAGAATGTTAGACCTATTGTTTAAGAAAAAGCCTGTTTTGTTATTATTTGTTTTATTCCCAATACTTTGCGGTTCAATAATTATGCCCGAAACTGACTTTTTGGAAGATTCGAAAGTGGTCCCGGGTAAGTTGGAGTTTATCAGAGATTCTGTGAGATTCGAAGTGACAGGTACAATTCCAATTGAATCTGCCCTTAGTCCCAAAAATCCTAAAATTAATGTTCTTCTCAAATCTTCGGAAAACTCCCTGCTTTTTGAAGCACTTGAGTTGACCAAAAATGTAGGGGACTACTCTTATAATCAATCCTTTACTTTAGCCTATGAGCCTTGGATGGAAGGAGCTTTTCTGGAAATTCAGTTTTTTCAAGGGAAAAAAGCGCTTGATGAACCGTATCAGAAGAAGGTTTTGGCGCGGGGAGTAATAACAACGCCATTACTGGCGAAAGTAGGGAAGGTGAATTACGATGAACCTATTCCTCAGGTAGGGCTTTTTATATCGACAGGAATCATGGATACAGATCTGTCACGGTCCAAAGAGTTTTTAATCAAATTCGATGCTGGGTCTTCCACTATCAAAATGAATAGTGCAAACACGCAAGCAATCGCCGATTTGAAGACTTTCCTCACTGAGAACTCGTCAGTTTTATCATTTAAAATCACTGGCGTGCAATCTCCTGAAACTGCAGAAGGTAGTAGCAGTAAGCTAGGGATGGATAGAGCAGAGGCAGTAAATAGATTGCTAAAAGAATCTAATATTTCGATAAGAGATAGCCTTTTAGAAGTGTCTTCGAGATGGAATGACTGGTTCGATTTTCGTTTGCTGCTCCGTGAGTATGAAAAAATTTCTACACAGCGTAAGGATCAGTACTATGCAGTATTGTTAAATGAATTGGATTATCAGACTCAATCTCAGGCATTAAGAAAAATATCAGGTTTTAATCAAGTGGCAAGTGATTTATTCCCAAATCTGAGAGTTGCAAAAATTGAAGTAGTAGCTAAACCTCTTCTGGGGCTTAATCAGGCTCAGTCTATGATTCTCCAAAAAGCACTTGAGCAAAGTAATGGGAATTCTGAGCTTGATATGGCTGATTGGGCTATTGCTGGAGAAACTACCCCTAGGTTGGAAGACAAGGCTAAGATCTACAGTAAGATGACGGAATTGTTTCGGTCTGTGATTCCGTATAATAATTTGGCAGTAGTAAAGATGCGCTTGGCACAGCGAACCCTGGATCAGGAGGCGAAAGATGCGCTGTGGAAAGAAGCAAATGAGCTTCTGTACCAAGCTGCCAAAATTGACACCAATCCCTATGTGCTACATAATCAAGGGCAGATCATGGTTCTGCAGGGCAAAACTTGGGAGGCGTATAAGAAACTTTCGGATGCTTCAGTACTCACTCGGAATGATAATTTCCTCAGGTACAATGAAAGCTTGAGAGGTGCATTGGATATTTTGAGAGGTGATTATAAGTTGGCCACACTTCGTTTTAATTACAACTATACCGAGCCTAAGGATTTTTTCAACAAGGGATTGGCCTATTATCTTGCAAAGGATTTTGCGAATGCTAGTCTGTCTTTTGAGGAGTCTGTTATGGCTGGGAGAAACTATGGCTATGGTTTTTATGGGCTGGCTATGATAGCAGCCGAAAGTGGCCAAGCAGAAGTAGCGCTTCTGCAGTTGGACAGAGCGATCCATTCCAGTGAATTGCTTTATCAAAAAGCTCTGGTAGATCCGATTTTTGAAGAAATCCGATCTACTGACGAATTCTTTCAGATTTTTAGACCTGCTGCAAGCAAAAAAGAAAATTAAAGGTTAATCTAGATTAGGAAGAATTATTCTTTTGCCTTGACAAAGAGAATGTTAAGTAATTAAGGAGGCTGCTATGGACTAATTATTCGTAAAGATTTCCAGCTTTTGCTTGGCAGATATCTACCATAAGTTGAGCCACTTTATCAGTCACGTCCTCAAGGTATTTCTTGCCCTTTTCTGGTGAGGATTTTTTCGGATTACCAATTCCTGTATCTTCGGTGACTTCTGACCATTTCCGCTCAGCCCAAGCCCATTTCTCTTTTATTCCTTGAATTTTAGATTTTTTTTCCGCCCCATCTCCCGCTTGATCTAGCGGTAAAACCAACTCTGGATGTAGATGCATGATGATGGAAGTTTCCATTTCATCAGCATGGTCTCCCGCTTCTTCAAAGTATTTCGTTTTGTCCAGAGCCTGAAACCAATTACAGGTGAAAAGCATCATGTCAGGAAACTGCAGTCCCAGCTCACGAAGCATGGTCTTGAAATCATTTCCTCCATGGCTGTTTAGGATTAATAGCTTCTTGGTTCCCTGACGATCCAGCACAGTGATAATGTCTTTAAGAATTAATAGCTGCGTACTAGGATTTAGGTTGATGTCCAGGTAGATGTCTGATTGCCCAGTGTTTACTCCAAATGGGATAGTAGGCATAATTGTGACATTGGCTCCTTTTTCCCATGCTTTTCTTCCAGCTTCACTGGCTACAGCATCTGCTTCATAGACATCCGTACCATAGGGCATATGATAATTATGCGCTTCAGTTGCTCCCCAAGGCAACACAGCCAATTCAAAACGATGATCTTTTAGTGTTTTCCAGTTTGATTCAGCTAGTAGGTAGGGTTTCATATGTATTATATTACTTGAGGTTGGTATAATGGAGATAATTTGATCAGTGATATTCTCGTTTTCAGTTGCCTTGGACGGCTTATTTCATCAACGGATTTTAAATGAAGTGAAGGATGGTTAGCCTAATTAGCTCCAATTTTAATAATTTGAGGCCTGATTCTAAATTAACGCGAATGTCACAAAGAAGAAAATTTATCAAGCAATCCCTAATGGGCTCTGCCTTATTTATACCTGGAGTATCATCTATAGCGGAAGCAACAGCTCCTTCGCTTTTCAAAGGAGAAAAGCCCCTAATCCTCTCTACCTGGAATCATGGATTGCCAGCAAATGCTGCCGCGGTTGAAAAATTGAAGTCAGGAGGAAGTATTATTGATGCGGTTGAAACTGGGGTAAAGGATACGGAATTAGATTTAAGTAACCTTTCAGTAGGCTTGCAAGGCTTACCAGACCGGGAGGGGATTACCACTCTTGATGCTTCAATTATGTCTGGTGACGGCTCCTGTGGAGCTGTGGCTTTCGTGAGACAAGTGAAGCATCCGATTTCACTGGCGCGAGTGGTGATGGAAAAAACTCCTCATGTAATGATAGTAGGAGAGGGTGCCAAGCAGTTGGCTATTGCTGAAGGCTTTCCTATAGAGAAAGAGGAATTGAGCCCCGGCGCAAAAAAAGCCTACCTTAAATGGAAGGAAACTAGCCAATACAAGCCTGTGATCAATATTGAAAACCACGATACTATCGGAATGATTGGTATGGATGCGAAAGGAAATCTTGCAGGAAGTTGTACTACGAGTGGGCTTTCCTACAAAATGCATGGAAGAGTGGGGGACAGCCCGATAATTGGGGCTGGATTATTTGTAGATAATGAAGTAGGAGCAGCTACTGCAACAGGACTTGGCGAATCGATTATTAGGATTTGCGGAAGCTTTTTGATCGTTGAGTTAATGCGTCAGGGACGCACTCCTCAGGAAGCGTGTGAAGAAGCAGTTAGACGTTTGATTGCAAAAAACAGCAAGGATATTAAAGATATACAAGCTGGATTCCTAGCTATGAATAAAGATGGAGAAGTAGGGGCTTATGCCGTTCATCCAGGTTTCAACTTTGCACAAGCGACGCTGCAAAACAATGTAATGATTGACTCGGGTTCTCATTTCAAAAAAGGATGAGTAAAATAATCTTAGAATCTCCAGTGTTCAATGTTGAGGCAGCTTTAGATGCAGCTCAATTTGGAGTGGATAGATTGGAGCTTTGTGCTAATTTTCCGGAGGGTGGAGAGACGCCAAGCATAGGAATGCTAAAATTTCTAAAGACAGAAATAGATATTCCTGTATTTGTAATGATCCGTCCAAGAGGAGGGGATTTCGCATACTCTCAAAAGGAATTGATGGTGATGAAGCGCGATATAGAATTGCTTGGGGAGCATGGTGCTGATGGTTTTGTTTTTGGTGTTTTGGATAATCAGGGGTATGTGGATAGCGATTCTTGTAAAACTCTTTTACGAGCAGCCTCTGGAAAGCCATGTACTTTTCATCGTGCATTTGATGCTTCAGCTGATTTCTTTGATTCCTTGGAGAAAATCATTTCCTGTGGATTTGATAGAATATTGACATCTGGAGGTAAAAATTCTGTAACCGAAGGGATGGATATCCTGAAAGAATTACTCGTGAAAGCTCAGGGTAGGATTAGTATTATGCCAGGTGGAGGAACTAAACCAGCGCATGTGTTGGAGTTGAGGAAAACTGGATTTTTGCAAGAAATCCACGCTTCCTGCAAGACTAGAATTCCTTCCGCTAATCAATTTGTAAACCCAGATTTGTCATTCTCTGATGATCCACAATCATTCACACACCATCTTAGAATTGACAAGGAAGTGGTTGAACAATTTTTGAAAGTGATAGCAGGATAAGTCAAGTTACCTTCCTGTTTAATTAATTCAACAAAGAGTCACTTAATTATAAGTGACTCTTTGTTTGTAGAGGGGTTTAGTGTATTTTGAATTGATGACGATTTTAAAAATATAGTACTGATTATATCTATTTTTTAAACTATAATTTTTAATTGTAGTATATATTCAGTAATTTATTCTTTCAACTTTAATTTTTAATTTATGGTAAAAAGTTATCAAGGGGTAAGGATGGCAGAGCCCAAAAAAGCCCCGATTCCACAAATTCTCGTCAAAGAGTATATGAGTACCAGTTTGATTACTTTCAAGCCAGATGATACCATCGATCAGGTGATGGAGGTTCTCACCAAGCGGAAAATTTCAGGCGCACCTGTAATAGATGCATCCGGTGGGCTGGTTGGCATTATCTCAGAAGTGGATTGTCTCAAGGAGATAATCAAAGGGAAGTATACCAATACACCGAAGTTTCCAGCAAAAGTAAGTGAACACATGTCCGTTGATGTGCTTACACTTTCTCCTGATTTATCAATATTCGATGCAGCATCTTTATTTTTAGAACATAAAATCCGAAGATTCCCAGTAATGAAAGATGGCGTGCTTTTAGGTCAAATAAGCCTTAGTGATATAATCAGAGCATTCCCTACAATGAAACATACTACATGGTAAATAAAAAATTGGTTTAAAATGTAAATGCCCCTAAAGATATGTATTCAGGGGCATTTTTTATTTGGAGGAGTCTATTGCTCTTTCCACATCTTGTATGATATCTTCGTAGTGCTCCAGACCCACGGATAGTCTTACTAGTCCATCCGAGATCCCCACCTGAGCTCTTTCTTCAGTAGATAGTTTGCTATGCGTAGTCGATGCTGGATGCGTCACTATACTTCGGCTATCTCCAAGATTTGCTGTAATGGAAATCATCTGAAGTTTGTCTATAAATCGCTGAGCGCGTTGTACTCCGCCTTTCAGGTCAAGTGTGATCACACCGCCTCCCTGGCTCATTTGCTTTTTAGCTACTTCGTATTGTGGGTGTGACTTCAAGAAAGGATATTTTACGGCTAGCAATTCAGAGTTGCCTTCAAAATATTCCGCAACTTTCAGCGCGTTACTACAGTGTCTGTCCATTCTTAAGCCTAGGGTTTCCATACTCTTGGCAAGAATCCAAGCATTGAATGGAGAAATGGCAGGACCTGTATGTCTGGCAAAAAACTGCACTTCTTTCATCAAGTCGGCTTTTCCTAAGATCAAACCTCCAAGTACTCTTCCTTGACCATCAATGTATTTCGTCGCACTGTGAGTCACAATATGTGCGCCCCACTTAGTTGGTTGCTGTAAGTATGGCGTTGCAAAGCAATTATCAACAACTAGGATTAGGTTGTGTGCAGCAGCGAATTTTCCAGCCCATTCCAAATCGATTATTTCCAAACCTGGATTGGATGGAGTTTCAATAAAGAGCATTTTGGTATTGGGCTGTACGAGTTTTTCCCAGTTTAGATAATCTGAAATATCTCCGTAGGTAGAGGTTATCCCCCACTTCGGAAACACTTTAGTCAACAGCTGGTGCGTAGAACCAAATAGGGAACGGGCAGCTAGTACATGATCTCCTTGCTGAAGCAATGCGGCAATACTTCCAAACATCGCAGCCATTCCTGATGCGGTTGCAAACCCATCTTCAGTTCCTTCCGCTGCACAAACTTTCTCAATGAGATCACTGGAGTTGGGGTTGGCATACCTAGAATAGATATTTCCTTCTTTTTCATCAGCAAAGGTGGCTCTGGCTTCTTCGGCAGAGTCAAATGTAAAGCTAGATGTAAGGTAAATCGGAGCAGAATGCTCTCTCTGGCTGGATTTGGAAGTGGAGATCCGTACAGAATTAGTTTCGAAATGCTTACTCATTTATTGATCAGTTAATATTTTGACATGACTAATCAAGCAGATTTGAGAAAATCAAACCCAAAAGCGGTAAACGAACTAAAAGGGATTATTGTGAAGTAAGCCAATCTATAGTTCCCGCAAAGGGTAGGATTTGGCACCGTTCTCCGTTTCGGGATGGTTGCCAGAGGGTCATAGAGCCTAATCTCTCGCCTCTTCTTTATAAATCAGTTGCCTGAAGTGATGCAAAGAAAGACCTAGATTTGGGGAAATCCAAATCTTATTTAATCAATTATGATTATCCGCAATGTTACCAGTCACCTGAGAATCTTTGCTTATCAGGTTGGAAGATCGTTGACCGATGTCGGGTCTTAAATTTAACATTACTTACATTGCTTTTGCCACGTTACTGGTTGAAAAGCGGATATGCATATTAATCAATCATTAAATTGATTCATGGTGCGATCAATTCCTGTCGCACAAAAACTTAGAGTCATTTCTATCGCTTTATCCATCATAGTGGGTAATTCAGCGAATTCATCTTGGGTGAATTTCCCTAACACAAAATCGACTTGTCTACCTTTAGGAAAATCGTCTCCAATTCCCATTCTCAACCTTGGGTAGTTTTGTCCTCCTGTAAGTTCTTCGATATTTTTCAAGCCATTATGACCAGCAGCACTTCCTTTGGGTTTCATTCGAAGTTTCCCGAAGGGAATGGCTACATCATCTACGATTACTAAGGTGTTTTCCTTTGGGATTTGTAGTTCTTTCATCCAGTAGTTCATTGCTTTACCACTAAGATTCATATAAGTGGTTGGTTTGATTAGGTGAATTGTTCTGCCTTTAAACTTGAATTCTGTTTTGAAGGCAAGACGATCACTTTTCCATGAGCATTGCTTCGCATCTGCAAGTCTATCCACGGTCAAAAATCCAATGTTGTGCCTGGTAAGTTCGTATTCTGGCCCTATGTTCCCTAGGCCTATGATTAAGTATTTCATCTTTTGTAGCTATCCGGCTTGAAAATAAAAAATCCTGCCCAGTTACGGGCAGGATTTTGAATGATTAAGAAGTTGAGATTATTCTTCTCCGCCTTTCTTGCCTCTAAGTGCTCTTGGAATACCAATAGTCACGATAGAAACATTTGGACTAGTAAGAATTTCAAAGCCTTCTACATTTAAGTCCTCAACCTTGAATGATTTACCTAAATCAAGGTTAGAAATATCAACAGGGATGACGTCTGGGAAATCTTTTGCAAGACCTTTAACTTTCAATACCCTAGTTTTTAATTCTAATTTACCACCTTTTGCAAGTCCTGGAGAGCTTCCTGATACTTTAACAGGGATCTCAAACTTGATAGGCTTGTCTTCTGCATATGCTACGAAGTCAGCATGCATCAGCATTTCACTAACTGGATGAAACTGTGCGTCTTTCAATACTGCCTTGATGATAGTTCCTTCGATATTCAAAGAAACCATATGAACTTCAGGAGTGTATATCAAGTCTCTGAATAGGATGATTGGAGAGTAGAAGTGAATCTGCTCTTTGATACCAGGTCCGTAAACCACGCAGGGAACATTACCTGATTCTCTCAATTCAGAAAGACTGGCACTGTCGAGATTTGCTCTTTTAAACCCTATAATCTCTAGATTTTTCATATGTAATTATTGATTTTTAATTGTCATATGGAATCTCGCATTATGGATTACATCCCTCCTTGAGATGCTTTTCCAAGCTCGATTTCATAGTGTATTTGTATTAAATTGGTTCTTATATAAACAAAGAACTGATAGAAGTATTTCCAGTCACGGCATGAATTGCCTTTGCGAAAAGATCTGCTACTGTCAATACTCTGATTTTGGATGATTGTTGTTTTGGGAAGATGGTGTCAGTGATGACCAATTCTTCTAAAACTGAGTTTTCGATGTTTTCGTAAGCTTTTCCTGAGAGAACTCCATGTGTTGCAATGGCTCTTACAGAATTAGCTCCTTTCTCCATGACCATTTCGGCTGCTTTGCAGAGTGTGCCTGCTGTGTCCACCAAATCGTCTACAAGTATAACGTCCTTACCCTCTACATCCCCGATTACTTGCATTGAAGCAATCTCGTTGGCTCTTTTTCTGTGCTTATCACAGACGACCATTTCTACTTCAAAATGCTTAGCATAAGCTCTGGCTCTAGCCACTCCTCCTACATCTGGTGATGCAAAAATCATGTCCGGCAGCCTTAGCGAATTCAAATAGGGCACAAAAATAGCTGATCCATTTAAATGATCCAAAGGTATGTCAAAAAAACCTTGAATTTGTCCGGCATGTAAGTCGCAAGTCATAATGCGATCTGCTCCTGCTGAAGTGATCATATTGGCAATTGCTTTTGCAGCAATACTAACTCTAGGCCTATCTTTCCTGTCTTGTCGGGCATATCCAAAATAAGGAATTACCGCACAAACTTTATACGCACTGGCTCTTTTGGCTGCATCTATCATCAGACATAGCTCCAAAAGATTATCGCTAGGAGGTGTAGTACTTTGGACCAAAAAGACCGTACAGCCCCTAATGGATTCATCAAAGCTGGGAGATAATTCACCGTCACTAAACTTAGAAAGGGTGAGATCACCTAGCTTTTTGCCATAGTTTTTAGCTACTTTTTGTGCAAGAGTTTGGCTGTTAGTGCCTGAAAAGATTTTAACCTCGGACATGGTTAGTTGTTTTTTTCGGGAAAGATGTGGAATGGATTTAAGATCAAAAGTAATAATTTTTGAATGGATGGCTATGATACTTGTTGTTGATTCAGAATATAATTTTGGTTTATGGGAGGATTAAGCACATTCTGAGAATTTTTATGTCGTACAAAATTTAATGGTACATGGAACAAATTTTGAAATTTATACAAAGCTCTACTTTACAGTTGATGTTTCTAATTATTGCTATTTCTTGATATTGAGTTACATCTTCTAATAGTTGTACTTTTTTTACTCAATTTTCCGATCCTGTAAAATTTCGATAAAACTGGCATTCATTCAATGATGGCCTCTTTTTTCATACTATTTTAGAATGCGAAATATCAGAATTATATCAACCCATATACATATGAGATTAAAAATTACACTAATAATACTGCTTACTTCTTTGACACTCGGAGTGTTTGCGCAGTCTGTCCCAACACCAAAATCCCACTTTGGTTTTAACATTGGAGATGATTACCAGCTTGCCAATTTTACTCAGACTGAGGCTTATTTTAAGAAAGTGGCTGATGCGAGTGATCGGGTGAAAATGCTTGAAATAGGCAAAACCGAATATGGGAGATCTCAGCCTATGATGATTGTGACGGCTCCAGACAACTTCGAAAAACTCGATCGATACAAGGAAATTTCACAGACTCTTGCGCATGCTGAAATAACAAAAGAGGAAGCAGAAAAACTTTCTATCGAAGGTAAACCAGTGATTTGGATCGATGGTGGTCTGCATGCTAACGAGGTGGTAGGTCCACACCAGTTGATCGAAACGCTATATCAACTAGCATCTAGAGATGATGCTGAGACTTTGAAAATCTTAGATAATGTCATTATTCTACTGGTACATGCTAATCCGGATGGGATGGAAATCATGTCTGACTGGTACATGAGAAAAGAAGATCCAAAAGAGCGCGATCAAAATATCCCTATTCTCTATCAGAAATATGTAGGACACGATAACAACCGTGATTTCTATATGAATAATATGAGTGAGGCGGCTAATATGTCACTTCAGCAGTATGTAGAGTGGATTCCTCAGGTAATTTACAATCACCATCAGACTGGCCCGGCAGGAACCGTAGTAGCTGGCCCTCCATATAGGGACCCATTCAATCACGTGTTTGATCCGCTGATCATCACTAGTCTTGATGCAGTAGGCGCTGCTATGATCAATAGAATGCACCAAGAAGATCGGCCTGGCTATACCAGACTAGATGGATCAGTTTTTTCCACGTGGTGGAATGGTGGCTTGCGCACAACACCTTATTATCATAACATCATAGGGATACTGACTGAAATCATAGGCAATCCTACGCCTATGGAGATACCTTTGGTACCAGAGCGTTTGATTCCGAATAACGGAACTCCGTATCCGGTCACTCCTCAGGAATGGCATTTTAGACAGTCGATTG
The DNA here is from genome assembly GCF_900182815.1 of Algoriphagus winogradskyi. Lineage (GTDB taxonomy): Bacteria > Bacteroidota > Bacteroidia > Cytophagales > Cyclobacteriaceae > Algoriphagus > Algoriphagus winogradskyi. The sequence goes on from NZ_FXUA01000006.1 coordinate 91,589, forward strand.
ATTATTCAGTCTCCTTGAATTATGCAATCTTCAACCATGCCGTTCGTCACGGAGATGAATTGCTTATGAATATTTATTTGATGGGTAGGAAGTCTATTGACAAAGGCAGCCAAGATAACTGGACTATGTATCCTAAATATGCGCAAGCTGTCGAAGATGCATTCAAAGAAGCTCAGAAAAGCAAGGGAGATGAAAATAGCACTAGATCAAGATTCCCGACACAATTCTATGACACCGTTTATACAGACCCTGCTAATCGGGATCCTAGAGGTTATATTCTTTCTGCAGATCAACCTGATTTTCCTACAGCAGTGAAGTTCATGAACGCGCTGATCAAGTCGGGTATTTTGGTGGAAAAGGCTACAGAGGAATTTACTGTAAATGGTAAAACCTATCCTGCTAATTCATTTATCGTGAAAACTGCCCAAGCATTCCGCCCCCACGTGATTGACATGTTTGAGGCGCAAGATCATCCAAATGATTTTCTCTACCCTGGTGGACCTCCAATTCGTCCGTATGATGCAGCAGGCTGGACATTAGCTTTGCAAATGGGAGTGGAAGTAGATAAATTATACGAAGGTTTTGAAGGTCCATTTGAGCGAATCCCATACGGTGAAATCCAATCACCGCCTTCCAAAGTCCTTGCAAATGGTTCTGGTTATTTACTTGATGCCAGAAACAATAACAGTTTTATGGCAGTGAATGATTTGCTAAAAGCCAAAGTAAAGGTCTATAGAACTGTTGCTCCCGTCGATGGCTTGCCTACAGGCTCGTTTTATGTGAGTGGGGGTAAAAAGGAGTTGGAAGTGGCAGCCAAAGAGTATGGTGTGTATCCTGTGCCTGCCTCTATGCCCAAAAACGCTACCCAGATTCAACCAGCACGAATTGGTTTGTATGACTACTACGGTGGGTCTATGCCTTCAGGTTGGGTTCGTTGGATGATGGAGCAATTCCACTTTGATTACCAATTGATTTTCCCAGAAGAAATAAATGCTGGCGGTCTGAATGATAAATATGATGTTTTATTGTTTATCAGTTCAGGAATTCCTTCAGTTGGTTCTAGGGGCTATGGTAGATCACAACCCAAGCCAGAAGAAATCGATGAGAAGTATCGACATATGTTAGGGAGCTTCACGGCAGAAGAGTCTGTTCCTCAATTGAAAGAATTTATTGAAAATGGTGGTGAGGTTATTTCGGTAGGCTCAGCTACAGAACTTGCCTTTCACTTTGGATTGCCAGTAGAGGACGCACTTGTAGAAGTCGATGCCAATGGCAAAGCCAGATCGCTGAGCGGAGAGAAGTATTATGTGCCAGGTTCTGTGTTGGAAATGCACGTAGATAATTCTGTACCGATCAACTATGGGATGGGAGAAGAAGCTTATATCATGTTCAATAGAAGTCCGGTATTCAAATTGGCACCTTCTGCTGCAAATAAGGGGGTAAAACCAATTGCTTGGTTTGGAGAAGAGGAGCCATTGAGAAGCGGATGGGCATGGGGGCAATCCTATCTGAAAAATGGTGTCACCGCCTTTGAAGCTAAAATAGGAAAAGGAAAGTTCTATGCTTTTGGGCCAGAGATTACCTTCAGAGCTCAGTCACATGGTACGTTTAAGATGCTCTTCAATGGCTTATATAAATAGAATAGCAATTCTGTAAAAAGAAAAACCGCCTCTATCAAGGCGGTTTTTCTTTTTTAAAAGGTGCACTGGTTAAAAAGTTTAGAATGATTTATTACTTTCTTTAGTTATATGCGTATGCTATAATTGGCTAATTAAAACGCCAAATACTTTTAATATAGATATCAAATGGACTCGTATTTACATTATGCCCATGCCGAACTCGCGCTTTGGCAGTATAGAATGAAAAAGAAGCCAAGTCTCGGCGGGCGCTTAACGCATGGGGTACAGAATAAAATCAATAGCTGGATTCCTGAAAAAGTCCACAAAGTAGTGACAGCAGCCATTGAGAATATGGTGAAAGTAGTGCTTACTGGCTCGAGCTGGATTGTGCCAAAACCAGATGAGAGTTTGACTTTAAAGCAGCGGGAATTCAAAGTAAGAAGTAGAATCAAGTGGTATAGAAATACTGCTTCCGTTGAAGGTGCGGTGACCGGAGCTGGAGGAATATTGATGGGTTTTGCAGATTTTCCGGCGTTTCTGACGATCAAAATGAAGATGCTTTTTGATATAGCAGCTCTTTACGGTTTTGATACAAAAGATTTCCAAGAGCGTTTGTTTCTCCTTTATGTTTTTCAGCTAAGTTTCTCATCCCAGCACAGGAGGAATGATCTGATTGGGCTTATTGAAAACTGGGAAGAATATAGAAGTACTTTGCCAAAAGACTTCAAGGAGTTTGACTGGAAGACCTTTCAACTGGATTATAGAGACTACATCGACCTCGCCAAGCTAGCACAATTAATTCCAGTTGTGGGAGCAGGAGTGGGTGCAATAGCGAATTATCGCTTGACTGAGCATTTAGGTAGATATGCAATGAACGCATATAGATTACGTGTGTTAGAGTAATAGTTTGGCTTGGTCAAACTGTGTTTTAGTAATATGAAATAATTCAACGCGTATGGAATCTCAAAAACACCTATTCAGCCTTGATCCTGATATTCATTACCTCAACTGCGGCTATAAAGGACCGCTCATGAAGGTATCTGAGCAAGCTGCAATAGAAGCATTAATTCGAGAACGAAACCCCACTAGCATAGCTCCGGAAGACTTCTTTACAGGCGCCAAGGAAGTAAAAGGGAGGTTTGCTGATTTAGTAAATTGTGATCCCTTACAAGTGGCTTTGATTCCTTCCACTTCCTATGGCTTTGCTACAGCACTTGGTAATATTTCTTGTGAGCCTGGTCAGCATGCGATCGTTTTGGAGGATGAATTTCCGAGTGGGTACTTCTCTCTTAAAACCTGGTGTGACAAAAATCAAGCGATACTAAGGGTAATAGGTCCTGATAAGGATGCTTCTACTCCAGGAGAAAGTTGGAACAGGAAAATACTTGATAGCATAACTTCAGAGACAGCCGTGGTGCTGATGTCTTCTGTACACTGGATGAGTGGTCTGAAATTCGATTTGGAGAGTATAGGTCAAAAATGTAAAACTGAAGGAGCTATTTTTATTGTAGATGGCACACAGTCTACTGGTGCTGCGGAGATGGACGTAAAGCGCTTTAAAATTGATGCCCTGATCTGTGCAAGTTACAAATGGCTCTTTGGCCCTTATGGGATTGGGATTTCCTTCTTTGGGCCAGCGTTTGATGGCGGAGAGCCTTTGGAAGAGTCTTGGCTCAATCGTACCAATTCTCAGGATTTTGGCAATTTGACAAAATACGACCACGAGTACACAGAGGAGTCAGGGCGATACAATGTAGGCGAGATGAGTAATTTCATTCTTTTGCCTATGCTAAATGCCTCACTAAAGCAGATCAACGAATGGACGGTGGCGGAAATAGAGAAATATTGCAGTGAGCTCACTGCACCACTTTATGATTACTTGAAAAGCAGAAATGTGGTGCTTGAAGATGAACAATACACATCTTATCATCTTTTTGGCTTAAAACTTCCTGAGTATATTGATCCTGAGCTTTTGAAAAATAATTTGCTGGAAAATAGAGTTTCTGTTTCTAATAGAGGGGGGAATTTGAGAATTTCAGTGAATGTCTTTAATACCCCCGAAGATATAAATAGGCTAATCCAGGTGTTGGAGATGAGTAGGTTGTCTTAGGTCTCGACCAAACAAAAAAAAGCCGCTGAATTTTCAGCGGCTTTTTACTTTCTGTTGGTCTACCAGGGCTCGAACCTGGACTCTTCTGAACCAAAATCAGACGTGTTGCCAGTTACACCATAGACCAGTTTTGGATGAGATTCCTTTTGGGTCTCTCTTAAAGTGTCACAAAGGTAAAGTCTTGGTTCTTTTTTTCCAAGCTAGCCCGAAAACATTTTTTGTGTTTAGGCTTAATTATCTTTTAATCAGCTGAAAATAAAGCGCTTTTAATTTTAGTGGACTCGTTTTTTTGTTTTTCAAACCATTAATTCTCTTTTTTAATAATTGAAAATATTTGGGTTTAAAATTGTGATATTGTTAATAGTGAGTGCGTTATGTTGCTTAATTAGAAATGTTTATTCATTTTTGTCGAAATATTGACAAACTATTAAACCATTATCTACTATGCAAGTTGACAAATTAGAAAAAACAGTGCCTGAGGTGGTACAGAAATTAACAAAGTTGAAATCAGAAACTTTGGCTGCGGAATTATCTTGGTGCTGGGTAAGTTTCCAAAATGATCAGAATCCAGTAGGCGTAATCGAAAAAGGTCAGGCCGCTCTAGAGCTTTTCAAAGAAGCTAGAGAAAAAAATAGCAAGGCAGTTTCTAAAAAATTGGTAGAGAGCCTTGAAAAAGCATTGAATTAAACATAAAAAAACCCCGAGTGATCGGGGTTTTATTTTTATCAATGTTAGGAGTGATTATTCTCCAGATACGTTGAATTTTACGTTAGTTTTCACTTCTCTGTGAAGGTCAACTTCTGCAGCAAATTCTCCAGCACCATCAACTGGCGTATTGATAGAGATTTTCTTTCTGTCGATGTCGATACCTTGAGCTGCTAGTGCATCAGCAATCTGAAGAGTAGTTACTTTACCGAAGATTTTACCTGATTCACCGATTTTCGCTTTGATCTCTAACGTAAGAGCTTCAAGTTTTTCTGCGATATTCTGAGCTTCAGTTTTAATCTTTTCTGCTTTGTGAGCAGCTTGCTTGATATTCTCAGCAAGAATTTTCTTGTTAGATCCAGTGGCAAGTACTGCGAAACCTTGAGGGATCAAGTAATTTCTTCCGTACCCTGGCTTTACATCTACCAAGTCATTCTTATAGCCAAGACCTTTGATGTCTGTTTTTAGTATGATTTCCATTTGTAATGATCTTTTGTGATTGGACGATTATTTCAACCCATCGGTTACGAATGGCAACAACGCCAAATGTCTTGCTTTTTTGATAGCCTGAGCTACTTTTCTCTGGAATTTTGCAGAGTTACCAGTAAGTCTTCTAGGAAGAATTTTACCTTGCTCATTGACAAACTTCAATAAGAAATTTGGATCCTTGTAGTCAATGTACTTAATGCCGTGCTTTTTGAATCGGCAATACTTTTTTCTGATTTCGCCTCTATTGATTGGCTCGTTAACTAATGTCATTTGGTGGCTTCCTCCTTAGCTTCAACTTTTTTGTTAAACTCTCCTTTTCTTCTTCTTTCGGCATAAACAATTGAATGCTTATCCAAAACAGTAGTCAAGAATCTCATCACTTTCTCATCTCTTCTAAATTCTATTTCGAATTTGCGGATAAGCGTAGGATCGGCCTTGAATTCAACCATAACGTAGAAACCTGTAGTCTTTTTCTCAATGGTATAAGCCATTTTCTTAAGACCCCAATTTTCCACATTAATAACGTCTGCCCCCAGTTCTTTTAACAAGTTCACAAACTTGTCGACAGTATCCTTCATCTGAACATCAGATAAAACGGGAGTTAAAATGAATACCGTCTCGTAATTTCTTTGGAACATTTTTTTAATGTGTTTAAGGAATTTAATAAACAGGATGCAAAAGTAGGGTAAATACTCCTGTATTCCAAACAACTAGCTAAATCAAAAGGAGCTTATGTCTAAAAAAAAGCCTCCCGAAGGAGGCTTGAATTATTTCACTGTGAAAGTCTTTGAGCCGACTTGGTAGTTATCTACAAATATTATGACTTGATGAGTTCCGGATACATAATCAGAGCCTTTTTCATAGAAAAATGTCAATTCCTGCTCTGTGTTATCAAATATGACATCCTGCTTTACAGTATAGAATTTCTCCGCACCATCCATCATAAAGGTTCCTGAACCTTTAGCAACATCAAAAATGGGCTGCTCATTTGGTGCTAAAACTTGTACATAGATATTTCTAGGTCCTTTTTCAGCTACTTTGTTATCGGCTAGATTGAAGCTTACTTTGATCCGTTCGATCTGACGATTTCTAAAGTCTTTAGTAGTTTCTACTCGCTCTTTGCCCCGGGAATTGACAGCAGCAATTTCAATGTTTTCAGCTTTCAGCATAGACGCTACATTGACTTTAGCCTGAAGATCCTCCTTTTGAAGATTAAGTTGTGCGACTTCTTCTTCTATTTCAGCTTGGGTAGTTTTTAAATCTTGATTTTCTGTAAAAAGCTGTTGATTCAATGCACGTAATTCTAGGATTTCCTGATCTTTCTCAACGATCATAGAATTGTAACTTTTTATTTTTTCATTTAATGCGGTTATCTCTGCAGAGCTTCTTTGTCTTGACGTGTTTCTTTCGGCTATCAATTGATCACGGACCTCCTCAAGTGCCTGAACATCTCCTCCAAGTTTCTCGATTTCCTGAATTCTAAGATCTAACTGATAAGTGACAGAATCCAGACGCTTGTTCAGGTCATTGTTTTCAGTAGAAAGCAATAGGATCTCTTCTGTTTTTTTAGTTCGATCTATGTAATCCGTATAGAGTTTGATACCGCTTATGATTACTAGAAGTATCAATACAATAATTATAATATTTTTACCCTGATCTTTCTTTTGGGGCGTATTTTTTTCAAATTCAGTATTCATTAGAATAGGACGTTAGAATGACTTTTTTAGACAAAGATTATTGGACTGAAAGATACTCTGCTGGCAAAACTGGCTGGGATATTGGTTATGCTTCACCTCCTTTGGTACAATATTTAGACCAAATTAAAAATAAGAGCTTAGAAGTTTTGGTCCCTGGAGCTGGCTCGGGTTATGAAGTAGCTTATGCCGTAAAAGAGGGCTTTAAAAATGTGCATATTTTGGATTTTTCAACTACTGCTTTGGCACGATTTGGAAGTATTCATCCAGAGTTTCCTGCTGATCAAATTCATCATCAGGATTTCTTTGAACATGAAGGTTCTTACGATTTGATATTGGAGCAAACGTTTTTTTGTGCTCTGGATCCTACATTGAGAATCAATTATGCTAAAAAAATGAAGGAGCTACTCAAGCCAAACGGAAAATTGGTGGGTGTTTGGTTTGATAAGGAATTTGACTTCGATGGACCGCCTTTTGGGGGTAAAAAAGATGAATACCTTAATCTTTTTGAACAATTTTTTACCATAAAGACCATAGCTCCATGTTACAACTCAATTCCAGAGCGAATGGGGGCTGAAATATTTATGATATTGGAAAACTCAATAATCTAGGACGTACTCCGCTTTAGGTCCAGAATAATTAAAAAAAACAATCCCACACTCATAGAAATCTAAACTGAGCTTTACTTCTGGTTTCATTTTAATTTCCTTCCAAGCCAGTTCCATTTCTTTTGACCAATGTATATCGCCTATAGCGACGATGGAATGGGAATGGGTTTTTTTTAGGATTTGATCAAAATAATGAATGGTAGCTTCGTATGTATGTGTGGCATCTATGAGTACGAAATCCACATTTTGCAACATATTCAATGTGGCTGGGAGAGTGTTTCTAAGTTCTCCAACTTGTATGCGGATGTTTTTAAAATCTTGGTTTGGCTTGGCTACCCTTGCAATCTCCTCTGCTCCTTCAAATGTAAAAAGGACTCCTTGAGTAACTTTAGATAGATATCTGCTTGTAATCCCCATGCATGTTCCTAGTTCTAATACAGTTGCCGCCGGGGTAAGTGTGCAGAAGTATTGGTACAGTTGGGCAAATTTTCTATTGCTTGTACTGAATTTTGTTATAGCAGAGACTTTTCTAAGAGTGGTGTTCACACTTTTTGAGCCTGCTCCAAAATCTGTGACTTCGATTATTTCATCAGAATTGAGAAGGTTCTGTCTATAAGCTTCAATTTCCAGGTCTTCTTCCTTTCTCGAATAAAAATAATGTTGAAGTCCCTGGTAGGTACTAAATAATAATGGAGACTGAAGTGAGTATTTATCCTCTTTCATTAGCCAATATCTGACAAAGGAAAGAAGTGGGTAAACTTTAGTAAGCAAATTAGTTTTGGAAGTAACTTGCGATCATTTGAAATTCCGGGATAGTCACATCAAACTTAGTTCCGTCAAAAAGTTTTTCCATACTGTAAACTCCAGTCATCTTGCCCAAGCCTGATTTGAGGTTGCAGCCTGATACATAGCTATGGGTTTCTCCAGGTTCTAAAATTGGCTGCTGTCCTACCACTCCGTCACCTTCAATAATTTTTTTAGTTTCTGCCGCATCAAAAATCTCCCATCTTCTTCGTAATAGCTGTACTGTTTGGCTGCTTTTGTTTTCAATAGTTACTTTGTAAGTAAATACGAAATGGTGCTGATGTGGACTTGAAAATTCTGACTGGTAAGTGACTTCAACACTAACCTGAATTCCAGATGTAACTGCTATTACCATAAAATAAAACAATTTAAAAGTTCGTAAAGATATGATTTATAGTCTTAATTTCAATAAATACCAATGGTAGTAAATATAGAACCAAGCTGGAACGAGGCTTTGCGCAAAACATTTGAACAGAAGTTTTTCACAGACTTAGTTTCTTTTGTCAGAGACGAATATGCAAGCACTAAGGTTTACCCACCAGGCAAAGAAATTTTTAGTGCATTCAATCATTGCCCTATAGATCAGGTCAAAGTTGTTATTCTGGGACAGGATCCATACCATGGTCCAGGGCAAGCGCATGGGTTATCCTTCTCTGTAAAACCGGGAGTTCCTTTTCCACCAAGTCTGCAGAATATTTTTAAGGAAATTGAATCTGATTTGGGGAAGCCAACGCCCGCATATGGAGATCTTACCCGCTGGGCAGATCAAGGAGTATTTTTATTAAATGCGACCCTGACTGTAAGAGCTCATGAGGCGGGCTCACATCAGAAAAAAGGATGGGAAGAGTTTACAGATGAGGTGATCCGCACGATCAGTGATACTTGTGAAAACGTCGTGTTTTTACTTTGGGGAGCATATGCTCAAAAAAAATCAGCATTAATAGATTCTAGAAAACACTTAGTGCTTAAAGCTCCTCATCCAAGTCCGCTTTCATCATATCGCGGGTTTTTTGGGTGCAAGCATTTCTCAAAAGCAAATGAGTATCTAATTGGTAAGGGTAAAAAAGCTATTGATTGGTAAAAGGAAAAGCCCTGAAATATTTCAGGGCTTTATGCTTAATTAATTCCGTTGAATATTCTGCTCCAGCGAATTTTGCTGAACATCGATTCATGCTTATCTAGAGAGAGCCATAGGAACCAAGCTTTGCCGACGATATGATCCTCAGGTACAAAACCCCAATAGCGAGAATCCAGTGAATCGTGGCGATTATCTCCCATCATGAAGTAATAATTCTGCTTGAACGTATAGCTGTCTACTTTTTGACCATCGATGAAAAGTTGGCCGTCCTTGGCTTCTACATTTTCAAGTCCTTCATAATTCACAATGGTAGATCCGTATCTCATTACATTGTCTGCGGTCATTTGAATTGTCCAGTCCTTTGCAGGAACCTGAAGTGGTCCAAAATTGTCACGGTTCCAACCTAGAGCTAGTCCATCAGGGAAAATGAGTGAATCTCCCTTGGGCTTCTCAATACGCTTAGTCGCTGAAGTGATCACTGGAGATGATTCCAATCTATTGATCACCTCCTCAGTACCGAATACTAAGTAGCCCGACCCATCACTAAAAGGTATATAGCTATCAGGGTTGACGTCATAATCTTTGAAAAAATCTACTGTAAGAGGTCTATTTGAAATCACATCATAGGAATACTGCATTTCCTCAGGTTTTTCGGCGGGTTGATCATTAACAAATAGGTCGCCACTCTTTATTTGAACCACATCACCAGAAATCCCTATAGCTCTCTTAATATAATTAGTTTTCAGATCGGTAGGGTATTGGAATTCAGTAGGATAGTTGAAAACTACCACATCATTTCTCTCGACATCTGAAAAACCCGGGAGTCTGTAGTAAGGTAATTGGATAGCATCTGAATAGGAAGGAATTTCTGTTCCCCAGATTTTTTGATGAGTTAGTGGTACCTGCAGTGGAGTCATCGGAAATCTAGTCCCGTAATGCATCTTACTTACAAATAGAAAATCCCCAACCAATAGTGATTTTTCCATGGAAGCGGTGGGAATTGTAAAGGGTTCTAATAGTAACCAGCGGATTAAACTGGCTGCTACTACTGCAAAAATCAAGGCATCCCCCCATTCTCGGGCAGCTGATTTTTTCTTAGTTGACTTACTCATGATTAGTTTTTAGGTTCAGAAAGATAGAAAATCATCCATGGAAAGCACACCTTTCTTTCCTTGAATCCACTCAGACACCAAAATAGCGCCAAGAGCAAATCCTTGACGGCTATGAGCTGTATGAGTGATTTCGATATCGTCGATTTCTGACGAGTACCGGATAATATGTGTCCCAGGAGCTGGATCTATACGTTTGGAAGTAATAGGAAGAGAGTGTTCATTTTCGCTCGCCCCTTCGGACAAATTCCAGCTATTCAATTCATTTATATTTTTGATTATGCCTTCGGCTAAAGTGATGGCTGTTCCAGATGGAGCGTCTTTTTTTGCTTTATGGTGGATCTCTTCCACTGAGCTTTTATAGCCAGTAGTCTCATTCATTAGTTTTGCTAAGAATTCATTCACCTTGAAAAAGATGTTTACTCCAACGCTATAATTTGAAGCGTAGAAAAAGGCTCCATTTTTAGACCTAGTTAATTGCTCAATTTCTGGCTTTTTATCAAGCCATCCAGTGGTGCCCGAGACTATCGGAATACCTCGTTCAATCGCCCACTTAATGTTTTCAACAGCAGCTTCTGGTTGACTAAACTCGATCGCTACATCGATAGTAGCAGGGTCTAGAGAATCTAAATCAGTAAGATTGTCAATATTGATTTTTCCTGCTATACTATGGCCACGTGATTCTGAGAGTTGGCCTATTAACTGACCCATTTTCCCGTATCCGAGAAGTAAAATGTTCATATTTAAAAGTTGAGTTTTACAGAAAGCCCCACCGAAGTATTGTTTGAAGAAAATCTTTCGTAGTGAGGCTCGAATTTTAATGCGATATCGTCCGATACGTCAAAACCGGATAGATGCGCGTCTACATTTGCATCTATTAAGTTTAAGGCATAAATACCGACTAATAGTAGGTAGCAAAGATCACGGTTTTTTCGCCAATAATTTACATTTCGAACCAATCCATCCCGATTTAAGCTCGGGAAATCAGTTGGAAGGTCGTTATCAAAATCTGAAAGAGCTTGCTTAAATATTTGATATCGCCTGTTATTGAAATTTATGAAGTAAATATCGGTGATTATACCCCCATAAATTAAAGGGACTTTCCACGATTTTCCATTGTAAACCTGTCCAGCGCCTGGCAAAATTGCTGAGAGGATAGTTGCTTTTTTTGGATTTTTCGGCAGCAAGGAGTAATCGGCCTCTGACTTGGAAGCCTTTGGCTGTTCATTCTCCTCTAATTCCTGAGCAAAAGATGCTGAGCTTAGACTAAAACAAAAAACCAAAAATCCCACTAGAATGAGTGGGGATTTACGTTGAATTAGTCTATGGCAAAAGATGAACCTCAATGTTAGATGATTTCTAGGATTTCCAGAATTCGGTTAAGATCAGATGCAGAATTAAAAGGGATTTTAATTTCACCCTTATTTTTTGGGTTGGACTTCAATGCTACTTTAGTCCCAAAGTGTGAGGCAAGTCGCTGCTGGAGTTTGTTGATTTCGTATTTGCGAACTGGATCAAGTTCTTTGTTTGATGGTTTCTCTGGCTTGCCTTCATTTAAAGCTTTTACTAAAGCCTCTACTTTCCTTACACTTAACTCTTCTTCAACCGCTTTTTTGAAAATAGCGAGTTGCTTATCTACATCCTCTATATTAATCAAAGCGCGGGCATGACCCATTGACAATTGTTGATCCCGGATCGCTGCCTGAATCGTAGGTGGAAGTTTTAATAGTCGTAGGTAATTATTTACAGTAGTTCTGTTTTTACCGACCCGATCACCTAATTCCTCTTGTTTTAAGTCACATTCTGCTAAAAGCCTCTGGTAGGATTGGGCGATTTCTAGGGCATTTAAATTTTCACGTTGAATATTTTCAATCAAAGCCATCTCAAGCATCTGCTGATCATTTGCAGTGCGGACATAAGCCGGTATTTGAGTTAGTCCTGCAATTTTTGAAGCTTGAAATCTACGTTCACCAGATATCAACTGGTATTCATCTGTGTCGAGTCTACGGACTGTGATGGGCTGAATGATGCCTTGAACTTTGATTGATTCGGCAAGTTCGGCTAAAGCAGCAGTGTCGAAGTGAACACGGGGTTGAAATGGATTGACTTGAATTTGGTCAAGAGGGATTTCGAAAATTCCTGTTTTAACTACCTCAGGTAAAATCTCCTCAGATTTGTGTTTGGCAGGACTATCTTCAAGCAAGGCTCCAAGGCCTCTTCCCAAGACACTTTTTTTTCGGTTAGGTTTATTATCTGACATAGTTATTTGGTCACTTTTTGTACATCATTTTTCTGTACTATTTCACCCGCCAGATTCAAATATGCTACTGCTCCTTTTCCATCTGCATCAAATGAAATAGCAGGCAAGCCAAAGCTAGGAGCTTCGCTGAGTCTTACATTACGAGGGATGATAGTTTCAAAAACCATGTTTTTGAAATGCAATCTAACCTCTTCCACCACTTGATTAGATAGTCTCAGTCGTACATCATACATGGTCAGTAGAATGCCTTCAATTTCCAGATCTGGATTTAGTCTAGTTTGAATGATTTTTATGGTGTTCAATAATTTCCCTAAGCCTTCTAAGGCGAAATATTCACATTGAACGGGGATTATGACTGAATTGGCAGCAGTTAGCGCATTGATCGTAATTAATCCTAAGGAAGGTGAGCAATCGATAATGATGAAGTCATACAATTCTTTGAGGTCTTGAATTACCTCTTTCATCTTTTCTTCCCGATTATCCAAATTGATCATCTCGACTTCCGCTCCCACCAAGTCGATATGGGAAGGCACCAAATCTAGGTATTCGAGTTCAGTCTTATGGATAATCTCTTTCACATCAATTCCATCCACCATGCATTCATAAATACTGGTGTTGATGGATTTGGGATCATGACCCAACCCAGAAGTGGTATTAGCCTGTGGGTCAGCGTCAATCACCAGGGTCTTAAATTCCAGGACAGCCAAACTAGCTGCCAAGTTCATCGCTGTGGTAGTTTTGCCTACTCCGCCTTTCTGGTTGGCTATGGCAATGATTTTTCCCATGGTGTTATTTGAAGAGTAATTTAAACTCAATATTAAGCAAAATGAATTCTTTTCTGGCTGATCTGGCTGCTTTTTTTAGCTAGCATAAAATGGTCTCAACTGACCTGAATAAAATTTATCTTTAATGCTTTTATAGAGCAATACAATGATAATCAGGGTGTTGATTGGTTGTTAGCAAGTTTGGAACCCATTGTCAGCTTAATGTTAAAAATTGATAAGGATTTGAGGAGCTAGATAAGGCCAGCGAATAATTTTAAGGTTAATTATCTCCTATTTGAAAATAGAGTAAAATAGCTAGCTATCTATATTTTGTGTTAGAAGTTGGTAATTCTAACAAACCATTTTCTAGAACTATAGAAATGCTTTGATTGCCTAGAAAAGCAAAAACCCCAACTATCAATTTTGCAGATAGTTAGGGTTTTGTGGTGCAGAGGAAGAGGGATTCGAACCCCCGGTACCTCACGGTACAACGGTTTTCAAGACCGCCGCATTCGACCGCTCTGCCATTCCTCTAGGTCGTCTTCAGGGATAATTCCCTGATTTGGTCTGCAAAGGTAAATTAAAAGCTAACTTTTACAAAGCCTCTTTTGCCTTTTTGTTCTAACCCGCTGATTGTTTAGGGATTATTTTTTAAAAAAAATGAGGTTGAAAGAGTTTCCAAATAAAATTTTGGGCTTTTCTACCGGGTTCTAGCTCAAATTGAATAATAAAAATGGAGGTAGATCTTTTGAATAGTGGTGGTTCTGGTTGATAGGATACAAAAATTGCAGATCTATATTTATTCCGCGATAATACTTTCTGTGTCTAAAGTAGAACTATCCGGTTCCGCACTTCTTTTACGCTTCTTATTTTCTTCTACCAAATCCAAACTCACATTCACCTCAAAGCATACAATCACAATAATTGAGGTGATCAGAAGCCATAGCATCAACGCAATCAAAGTGCCTATTGAACCATATAGCTTGTTGTAGCTGGCAAAATTATTTAAGTAAAAGGAGAAGCCATAAAATCCAAACGTGATCAATAGCCCTGCTAATTTGGCTCCTGTAGAAAAGAAATTCCATTTGTCATGAACTGCAGGAGCAAATCTAAAAATGAATGCAGTAGTGATGTAAAACATCAAAAGTAATATCAGAAATTTCAGGCTGGAAAATAAGAAAATCATAAATCCCGAATTGAACACCTGAAGCTCATCTAGTCTTCTGATTAATACTCCTCCCACAATCATGACTATGCTGGCGGTGATCACCGTAAATGCCAATACCATCACAATGCTCACTGCGATTCCTCGGCTTTGAAGGAAACCACGGTTGTCTTTGGTCTGGTAAACGGAGTTAAAGGAATTCATCATAGACATTACTCCCTGGGTGGAAGCAAATAATGCAAAGAAAAAACCCAAGGATAGCATGCTCTGTCTTGGCTTGGAAACAATATCCATGATGGTGTTTTCCGATTGGGTATATACTTCTACAGGTAGTATTTCTTGGATAAAGGTCAGGATATTTTGCGTAGTAATGTATGGGAAAATGTCCTGCAGGTAGGGGATCAAGTTTAGCAAGAAAAGAATTAAAGGGAATAGGGCGATAGTGAAGCTAAATGCCATTGACCCTGCACGCTCGATGATATCATCCTTTTGTAGTTGAACCAAAAATATCCTTCCTACATCAAACAAGTTCTTGTCCGGATCGCCGAAATGAATTTTCTTAAGCTTGCGTGCTTGCCAAAGTAACTTGACTTCTAACCTAAGGATTTTTGTTTTGATCACTTTACCTTACTTCTTGAAAATACGCTTTCAATAAAGCTAACAAATTATGTGGAGGTCTGGTCGGACGATGACTGTCTTTTTTGAGGAAAGTTAGAATAGTCCAACCTTCTGTGATTAATTCTCCCTGCGAATTAAAGACCTGATATTCAAACCTGATTCTGACTCCAGGGAGGGTTGGAATAGTGGTTTTAATGGTAAGTAATTCATCATATTTGCCTGGTTTCAGATATTGGAAATGGCTTTCCACAACAGGCATCATCACGCCCTCATCCTCCATTTCCTTGTATGAAAAACCAATACTCCGCATGGCTTCCACTCTGGCCACCTCGAAGTACAT
The DNA here is from genome assembly GCF_900182815.1 of Algoriphagus winogradskyi. Taxonomy (GTDB): domain Bacteria; phylum Bacteroidota; class Bacteroidia; order Cytophagales; family Cyclobacteriaceae; genus Algoriphagus; species Algoriphagus winogradskyi. The sequence goes on from NZ_FXUA01000006.1 coordinate 106,952, forward strand.
CGCGTAATTACCATAATAGACATAACTCATTTGGTCAGTCTCAGCATATCTTACACGAATTTGAGTTTCTGCTTGATACATACTTAGTAAATCTTGGCTGCATTAAGTGCGGCCTGATACCTTCTTGCATTTGCATTATGCTGCGCTAAATTAGTAGCAAAAGAATGATATCCTGAGAAATCCTCTTTTGCGCAGAAGTATAAAAACTTATGATCTTCTGCATTTAGTACTGCATTCAATGAGTTGATATCGGGTAAGTTTATAGGGCCAGGAGGTAGGCCGGCATACTTATAAGTATTATAGGGGCTATCAGTTTCTTTATGGACGTTTAGCACACGTTTCAATTCAAAATCTCCAAGTGCAAAAACTAATGTCGGATCAGCTTGAAGTGGCATGTTTAACCGTAATCGGTTTAGGTAGACTCCGGCGATTCTTGGTCGCTCATCAGATTTTTGACTTTCAGCTTGAACAATACTGGCGAGGGTGCTGACTTCTTTAGGAGTAAGCCCAAGTAGGCGGGCCTTTTGCTTTTTCTCTTCTGTCCAAAAACTTTCATATTCCCGGTGCATTCTATCAAAAAGTGCCTCAGCGCTTGTATTCCACCAAACTTCATAGGTATTTGGGATAAACATGGACATGATAGTTTCTTCATCAAAATCAAACTTTCGGATATATACTGAGTCTTGAATTAAGTCAAGAAATTGATCTTTGGAAATCTCCATATTAGCAGTGATTTTTTCCGCTAAATCCTCCTTGGTTCTCACATTATTAAAGGTGACTCGGATAGGAGTTTGCCTGCCTGACCGAAGTAACCTTACTAATTCCAGGTTTGTCATCTTTGGTTCGATGGTGTAAAGTCCTGGTTTTACGTTTTCCTGGTAGTCCATGACTTTGGCTAAAAAGCCAAAACTCACCAAGTCATTTACCACATGATTGTCATAAAGTTTATTTGATACGGTTTTGAATGTGTCATTACTCCCTATTTTCAACATATAGTTCTGATCAGACTCTATCAGCACATTTGGGCTGAAGAATATCTGGTAGAAATAGAAACTCAGGGAGATAGCCATAACCGAAAAGGCAATGACTAGGACGAGGTAGATGTTTTTTCTTTTTTCGCTTAGCATACTGATGCCAAAAATAGGGAAAAATCTAAGTTGGAGTTTGTGCCTGAGGTAAGGTAGTGATATCTTTCTAGACAAAATTATGTCTCATGGAAGTGGTTTTAGTCAGCTGCGCTCTTATATTTTTGAATGGGAAGGTGCTTTGCGCGCAAAGATCTAATACTATGAATCTTTCAGGATTTTGGGAATTCCCTGGTGGGAAAGTTGAAAAAAATGAAAGCCCGGAAGCTTGTCTTGTAAGAGAAATAAAAGAAGAATTGGCAATTTCTGTCTGCACACGTCTTGCATTGAAGTCTAGTGAGTATTCTTATTCTGCAGGCAAACTGATACGATTATTGCCCTTTGTTTGCAGTTGGCAGAGTGGAGAAATTACACTGCTTGAACATCAGGAAGTACGTTGGGTATCAAAAGAAAATATAAAATCCCTTAATTGGGCACCGGCCGATATTCCTATCGTTGATGAGCTATTTGAAAATTGGAACAAGATTCAGGATCAACTAATTAATTATATCAAATGAACTTTGAACTTGTAAATCTCCTTTTATTAGAAATATGTATATAAACTATTATGTGTTGAACACTAGCTTTGGTGGTACTTTGGTCATCTGCCATCGCTCCTCCTTCCACGTAGATAAAGTATATAGGGGATAGCTTAATTTCTGCCAAATAGATAAAAAAATATGCCTGCTGAATTGATAAAACTATATGAGGAAAACCCTGATCCTGACAAGATCAGAGAAATTGCATCCATTCTCCGTGATGGTGGTGTGGTGATTTATCCTACAGATACTGTTTACGGCATGGGCTGTGATATAATGAATTTGCGTGCAGTAGAGCGCATATGCAAAATCAAGGGAATCAATCCCAAAAAGCACAACTTTTCGATTATCTGTGCCGACTTGAGCAATATTTCCCAATTCACCAAAATGATTGATAAACCGGTTTTTAAGATGATGAAAAAAGGGCTTCCAGGCCCATTCACCTTTATTTTGGAAGCGAGCAATCAGGTGCCCAAGATTTTGCACAGCAAAAAGAAAACAATCGGAATTAGAGTCCCAGATCACAATGTGCCTCGCATGCTGGTGTCTGAATTGGGGCATCCGATACTCACTACATCCATCAATGACGAAGATGAGGTGATCGAGTATAGTACTGATCCGGAACTGATTTTTGAGAAATTTCAGCATCTCGTCGATGTTGTAATTGATGGAGGTTATGGGCAAAATGTCGCCTCAACGGTATTGGACTGTACTGGATACGAAGTGGAAGTGCTCCGAGAAGGCTTAGGGAAAGTGGAGGAATTAGACTAGGATGGTAAAGCGCATTGCAGTAGATCTGCATTATTTTCCGAATCTTGAATTTTTCGCTGCTATTGCTGATGCGGAGGAGTTGATCTTTTTTCCAGAAGAACGATATCAAAGGCAATCCTATTTCAACCGAACTCAAATCCGTCTAGCGAATAAAACGGGGACGCTCAGTGTTCCGATCCAAGGTAGAAGACCTCGGCTCTCTCTCCAAAAGATTAAGATTGATTACACACAGAATTGGGCGAAAATCCACCTCCGCGGGATTCAAAGTGCATATGGGAAAGCCCCTTTCTATGAATATTATTTCCCTTATTTTGAGAAGGTTTTCAGTCAGAATACGGAGAGTTTGTGGGATCTAAACTGGGATTTGCTGACAATCTGTCTTAAACTTCTTGGGATGCCTGTCAAGATGCGGGTGTATAACAAAGATGAGGATCTTTCCTTGATGCAGGACATAAGAGGACAGCTGGTGCCCTCAGTGCCCTTTTCAGAGCGAGAATACTATCAGCCTGAGTCTTATTTTCAACTTTTTGGCTTAGACTTTGATCCCAACCTTAGCATTCTGGATTTGTTGTTCTGCGAAGGGCCAGCATCTAAAAGCATAGTATTAAAGTCTGTAAAAAAACATTGAACAATCTGCAAAAGGATTGTGTTTTTAAAACAAATTCGGTAACATACGTACAGGATTATTAAACAATCAGATAGGAATTAAATGGAAGCAAAATTTTCGAACAGAGTCAAAGAGGTGATCTCTCTTAGCCGCGAAGAAGCTCTTCGCCTTGGACATGATTACATTGGCACAGAGCACCTCTTGCTGGGGATGATTCGCGAAGGAGAAGGTGTTGCTGTTTCCATTCTTAAGAAATTGGGAGTGCCAATGGATGAATTGCGGAACGCGATAGAACGCGCTGTTAAAGGCACCGCAAATCACAACGTCAAAAATATGGCAAATATCCCTCTGACCAGACAGTCAGAGAAGGTATTGAAAATAACTTATTTGGAGGCGAAGATCTTCAAAAGTCAGCTAATTGGTACGGAGCATTTGCTTCTTTCCATCTTGAGAGATGAAGACAACATCGCCACGCAAATACTTAACAAATTTGAAATCAATTACGATTCGGTAAAAGAGATGCTGGAAATGTCATCTGACTCTACTCCTCGCTCCAAAGCTGAGGCAGAAGATGGCGATGATGATGGTTCTAAGCTTTTCGGTTCTACAGGCAGTGGTTCTGGTGCGTCTAAGCCAGGAGCAGAGAAGTCTAGAACGCCGGTCTTGGATAATTTCGGTAGAGATTTGACCAAGATGGCTGAAGACGATAAGCTTGATCCAATTATCGGTCGTGAGAAAGAAATCGAGCGAGTTGCTCAGATTCTTTCAAGAAGAAAGAAGAACAATCCGATTTTGATCGGGGAGCCTGGGGTAGGTAAGACAGCAATCGCTGAAGGTTTAGCATTGAGAATCATTCAGAAGAAAGTTTCACGAGTGCTTTTCAACAAGCGTGTAGTGACGTTGGATCTAGCTTCCCTAGTAGCGGGTACCAAATATAGAGGTCAGTTTGAGGAGCGAATGAAAGCGGTGATGAATGAACTTGAGAAATCTCCAAACGTCATTCTTTTCATCGATGAGCTTCATACTATCGTAGGAGCTGGTGGAGCCTCTGGATCTTTGGATGCGTCTAATATGTTCAAACCTGCTTTGGCACGTGGAGAAATCCAATGTATCGGAGCAACTACACTTGATGAGTATCGTCAGTATATCGAGAAAGACGGTGCACTAGCTCGTAGATTCCAGATGGTGATGGTAGATGCTACTACTCCAGAGGAGACGGTGCAGATTCTGAATAATATAAAGGATAAGTACGAGGATCACCATAATGTGAATTATACCGATGAGGCTATAGTTGCCTGTGTGAAACTTTCCGATAGATACATTTCCGATAGATTCTTGCCAGATAAGGCTATAGATATTTTGGATGAGGCAGGAGCCAGAGTCCATATCAATAATATCCATGTGCCGGAAGATATTCTTAAACTTGAAGCTGAGGTAGAAGACATCAAAACTGAGAAAAACCGAGTGGTGAAATCTCAGAAATATGAAGAAGCGGCTCAGTTGAGGGATAAGGAGAAGAAATTGCTCGAGCAATTGGAAACAGCTAAAAATAGATGGGAAGAAGAAAGTAAGTCTAAGAGATTTACAGTAGAAGAAGATAATGTAGCTGAAGTGATTGCTATGATGACAGGTATTCCTGCCAAAAGAATCGCTCAGAAAGAAGGCGCTAAGCTTTTGAATATGAACGGTGATTTGTCAGGCAAAGTAATCGGTCAGGACGAGGCAATCAAGAAGTTGACTAAGGCCATTCAGAGAACTAGAGTAGGATTGAAAGATCCTAAAAAGCCAATAGGTTCCTTTATTTTCCTAGGACCTACTGGTGTTGGAAAGACTGAATTAGCCAAAATGTTGGCAACTTACCTTTTCGACAAAGACGATTCTTTGATTAGAATTGATATGTCTGAGTATATGGAGAAATTCTCTGTATCCAGATTAGTAGGAGCGCCTCCAGGTTATGTTGGTTACGAAGAGGGTGGTCAGTTGACGGAGAAAGTCAGAAGAAAACCGTATTCAGTTGTACTTCTTGATGAGATCGAGAAAGCTCACCCAGATGTATTTAATATTCTTCTGCAGGTATTGGATGATGGTGTCTTGACGGATGGTTTAGGTAGAAAAGTAGATTTCAGAAATACAATTATCATCATGACTTCTAATATCGGAGTTCGTGACTTGAAAGATTTTGGTGCAGGAATTGGCTTTGCCAGTCAGGCCAGATCTGATAATATGGATGAAGTGATGAAGTCAACGATTCAATCTGCATTGAAAAAGGCATTTAGCCCAGAATTCTTAAATAGATTGGATGATGTCGTTGTATTTAACTCTCTGACCAGAGAGCATATCTTTAAGATTATCGATATCAGCTTAGGCAAATTGTTCTCTAGAATCACAGATCTTGGATATAAGATCGAATTGACTGAGAAAGCCAAAGAATTCTTGGCGGAGAAAGGTTATGATCAGCAATATGGAGCGAGACCGCTAAATAGAGCTATTCAGAAATACCTTGAAGATGCTATTGCTGAGGAGATCCTGAAAGGAGATCTTTCTGAAGGCGATATTATCACTGCCGATTATTCTGGAGAAGGCACAGAATTGACTATTGTAGTAAAGAAAAAAGAGAAAGCTGATTAATCAGTTGCTTTAATTAGATTGAAAGCCCCGAATGACGAGTTCGGGGCTTTTTTTTAACTACAAGGATCACAGAGGTTTCGCAGAGTGACGCGATTGACTTATTTTTTCAAAAATGGAATTTTGATTTTTTTGACTTCTACTTAGTTCAATTCCTTCATTTTGAAAAATCATTAGTTATTTCCGCTTTTGCGCCAGTATGGAGTCAAAAACATAAAAGGATACCTCCTTAAACCTAAGGATTGCGGCCGCTTCATCCTGTCCCGCCAGTGCGGGAGTCATCGGTCATCGGTCTTCCGGCCAGATAAGCAAAGAATCTAAGGTGACAGGCATCTTTGCGGATAATTATAATAATCATAAACGATTCTAAATTTTTATTTTCATGACTGTGATTTTTTTGAATGATCTGCGAATAATAGTTTGAAAGAGTTTTACAGCCAACCATCGAGTCCTTGTCCGTAGAAAAAGAACATTTCCTGACCAGCATTGAATCCAACAAAGGGATCATTTACAAAGTCGCAAATTCCTATTGCAAGGATGAAGATGATCGCGAGGATCTAATTCAGGAAATCATCCTACAGCTATGGAAGGCTTTCCCTAGTTTCAATCCGAATTTTAAGTTGAGTACTTGGATGTACAGGATCGCTTTGAATGTGGCTATTTCTAATTATAGAAAAACTCGAAAGCGTAATCAGATTATTCAGCCATTGTCTGAAACCGCCATTTACTTGGCAGAGGATAAAAGCGAAGCAAATGAAAAAAGGGATCTTTTACAGTCTCTAATCAAAGAACTTAAGGAAGTCGATCGGGCGCTAATCCTACTTTACTTAGATGGTTATTTGTACCCTGAGATTGGCGAAGTACTAGGCTTATCAGAAAGCAATGTGGCAACTAAGCTCTCTCGAATCAAACAACAATTGAAAAAGAAAATCACAGCTCAATAAAGAAAATCATGGAAGATATAGAACTGCAACAAATTTGGAAATCCTACGATGAAAGGCTTCAAGAACAGCTGGTTTTCAATCGCAAAAATGCTTTAGATATCACCAAAATGAAGGTGAAAAGTGAATTGACGGCTATGAGGCCCATCAAAATAGTCACAGTTCTGGTGGGGATTCTCTGGGTATTTTTCTTGGACGTATTGTTGATTAATCTGTTTCCTGTAGGAAACTACTTCTTTCTGATTTCTTTCGGGTTTATCTCATTGGTAAATAAAATAGCCGTGGGAGTATACCTTTATCAGTTGATTCTGATTTCGGTAGTAAGCATCAATTCACCAGTGATCAGCACACAAAAAAAGATTGCGAGCCTGCTATCTTCTACTTTATGGGTTACGCGTATTCTTATGTTACAACTGCCATTTTGGACAACATTCTTTCTAAGTTCTTCTTGGATAGGAACCGGAAACCCTGTTTTCTGGGTCATTCAAGTGCTTATTACATTTGCATTTGCAGGACTTGCTATCTGGTTGTTTGTCAATATTCGCTATGAAAACCGTGACAAGCGTTGGTTTAAATTCCTATTTGGCAACTATGAATGGGATCCTATTATGAAAGCCAGAGAAATGCTTACACAGATTGAAGATTATAAAGAAATCACTAGCTAATTGCCTTTTTGTGCTAATAAACGCCTGGGTTCGTATTTACTTAGAAAAAAATAGCCGAGTGATTAATATGCCATTTAGGTCTCCATCTCCAGCATCGCTTTCTACTGCTGAAGTGACGTAAACTAGGTTCCATCCCTCTTTCACCATGCTATTGATTTTAGATGAAGTCATTGCGTCATTGAATGCTACGTTTTTAGGAGCGACCTCAAATCCATCGAATATATTACGCAGTTTTATTTCTTCTAACTTGTCGATTTTGATATGCTTTCCTTCTAGTGCCCTGTTTTTAGCTTTGGATCCGTCTGTTTTAAAAGATGCATATTCAGAATCATCTACTTCAGTTTGTGAATCAATTATCCTTGACTCACCATTTCCCCTCAAACTTATTGATTCTACAATTGTAACTATTTTGAATTCTGGTTTAGCAGAATTATCAGCTTGCTGAGCATAGGTGTAAGTAGATAGGAAAAATAGAATTGCGAAGTAAGAAAGGTGCGATTTCATAGGTCTCTGAAGTTTAATTGCTTCAGAGCTTACGGAAAAAATAACAGCTTAGTTTTTGTTTTTATAGAGTCAAAATAAAAAAAAGCAATCCCACCGCCAATACTACAATCATCTTTTGCGCCCTCTCTTTGATTTCTGGGGTAAGTTTTCGCTGACGGATCACCAATACAGCCAAACTCAATCCAACTAACAGCAAAGCCAATCCGACACCGTTTAAAGGACCCATTGGCGCATCCAATACTCTTAAATATGAATTCAATAGCGCAAGAAAGCAGAGTACAATGCCAGTGATCCCAAATAAAAACGAGCGCTGAAGGATGATTTTGGGTGGGTGATTAGTCCATTTCATGTGTTAGTCCTTGATTGAAGTCGCAAGATACAAGACTTCTGAGCTTCTATTCTTTCCTTTCAAGGTTTTCACTTTTTGACTTTCAAATTTTCCAGCCTTTTATCAAAATAATTCCCTATCTCGTCTCCATTTAAAGCATTCAGCGTCATTTCTTTAGTCAGCCCTCCTTTTCTCCCTACGAGTACGCCAAATTTCATGTCGGCATAGCCTTCCATCGCATGTGCATCTGGATTGATAGAAAGCATCACACCTTGATCCATGGCGTAGCGAACCCATCTCCAATCTAGATCTAATCTCCAAGGATTGGCATTGATTTCAATGACTACATTATTTGCCGCGCAGGCATCGATGATGGCTTTGTGATCGATTGGGTATCCCTGACGACGAAGAAGCAATCTTCCCGTAGGATGGCCCAAAATCGTAGTGTAAGGGTTTTCAATCGCGGTTATCAGCCGAGTGGTAGCTCGCTTGATATCCATATTCAGAATGGAATGAACGGATGCAACGATAAAGTCAAAACTTGCCAAAACTTCATCAGAATAATCCAGCTTTCCATCAGATAGAATGTCGCTTTCTATACCTTTGAAAATCCGAAAAGGAGCCATTTCCTCGTTCAGTGCATCGATTTCCTGATGTTGTTTTAGAATTTGATCTTCTGTCAGTCCCCCGGCATAAAAAGCTGTTTTGCTGTGATCAGAGATTCCTAAATACTCATATCCTAGCTCCCTGCAATACTCTGCCATTTGTCTCAGGCTGTGTTTTCCATCACTATAAGTGGAGTGATTGTGAAGAATTCCTTTGAGGTCTTGGTCTGTTAATAGTTCAGGGATTTTATTCTCCTTTGCCAGTTCTATCTCCCCAAAACCTTCTCTCATTTCCGCTGGGATAAATTGGAGGTTGTTAATACTGAAAAACTCTTCTTCACTAGAGTAATCCTTTTTCTGAAGTTTTTGAGCTACAGTTTCTTTTTCATCCACCAGTGCTTCCAGATGAAGTGGTGCGGCTGTTAAGGAAAGCTTTTTCCAAAGAAAATCAGCTTTGGAACAAAAATGAACTGAAACTCGGAGGTCGATATCTTTCATTTTTCCACGCAAGGTTCTCGGTCCGGACTCCAGTAAGATCCATTCGATCGAGTCCATTGCTTTGATTTGGGACTTTACCGTAGGTAATTCATCTGAGGCAAATAGAAATTCTGCCTCGGTGATGATTTCCAGCTGTCTGGCAAAATCCCCTACAAGTGCCAAATCTGCCTCTGGAGCTAACGCTAGAAATGATTCTTTTAAATGTCCGGTGATTTGCTCAATATCTGCATAAAGCCATTTTCCAGAGTTGGAAGCTTTGAATTCAAGATTCTGGATAACCGTATGCTGTGTTTTTTCTCCAAATCCTTTGATTTTGGCGACCTTTCCAGACTGGCAGGCTTCCATAAGTTCATGAGTTGAAGTGATGCCAAGTTCCTCCCAAAGCATTTTAACCTTCTTCGGTCCCAATCCTTTAATCTGTAGCACTTCCAAGATTCCTTCCGGAGTTTTGGCAAGCAGTTCTTCTAGAAAAGAGAAAGTCTCGGTTTCTTTGAGTTGCTGTATAGCATCGACCATGCTTTTTCCAACTCCCTGAATCTTTGCTAGTTCTGTTTCGCTTAGCGACATAATGTCCTGATCTCCACGTTCTAAGGAAATCAGCGCACTTTGGTAGCTGCGTATTTTGAATGGGTTTTCGTCGTGAAGTTCCATCAGCTGTATGCTGAGTTTGATTTTTTTCAGAAGAGTCTTATGATCCAAAATTTATCGGGTTGAATGAAAGTGATGAGACAAATGTCTTGAAATAATGTTTCAATTTAAGGGGCTATGGGTTAACTTAAAATTGAAATGTGATATTCTATCTAGATCAGCTTTGCAAAGCATTGGAAAGGAGTGAGATGGATTCTTATTTCTAATGGATTTGAACAGAAAGAATGCATTTACGTTATTCAAGTCGAGGACTTTTTAACATTCAACCAAAATATATCATGAAATACTGGATGGTAAAATCTGAACCAAGTTCATATTCTTGGAGCGATTTCGTAGCAAAAAATGAAGATATATGGGATGGTGTGAGGAATTTTCAAGCTCGGAACTATCTTAGAGAAATGCAAATGGGAGACTTGGTGTTTTTTTATCACAGTGGCAAGGAAAAAGCAATCGTAGGAATAGCTGAAGTGAGTCAGGAACAATTCCCTGACCCGAAGGACGAGGCTTGGACAGCTGTAAAACTGAAGGTGAAAAGCCCTTTGAAAAATGCAATTCCACTAGCTGCCATTAAGGATGAGGATAGGCTATCCGATTTGCCTATGCTAAAACAATCCCGGCTTTCTGTGCTGCCGGTAGGCAAAGAAGCATTTGATTTACTTCTAAAAATGGGTTCATGAAAAGGATACTTCTACTACTTTTTCTTTCAGTACTAAGTCATGGGATCTTTGCACAGGTCAGATTTATTGAACGTTTTGAAGTAGAGTCTGAGTTGGATGCTCCATTATTTGAAATGATAGAGTCAGAAGCTGGATTAGTTTGCTTCAGGACACTCCCCGACAAGGGATTGAACATGAAGAGAGTGTTTCAGTATTTTATTGCTGATAGTCGGTTGGATTCTAAAGAAGGGGTTATTCAATTTCCTGTCAAAGACGGGTACGATATGCTGGGATATGATGTAGATCAAAATCAGCTTTTTATTCTTTTCACTGAAGGGTACGCTCTGAATGCCGATAAGTATTTGCTTCAAGTGGATTTGCAGACTAAGCAAGGGCTAGAGTTTGTGATAGAAAATGTCCTCGATATGGAATTAGTGGAGTTTTTGGTGCAAGATCAAAAAGCCATTTTCATGGGGAGTTCGGATAGTAGACCAGTTTTGCAAATCCATGATATATTGACCAAAAGTGTTCATACCCTACAGGGGATTTATGGGAATGATACGCAGATTCTCCAAATCAAAAAAAATCCTGAGATCCGGTCATTGGAAGTGGTACTGAGTAGGAAGGGGGCTTACAGAAATCGTGATATCATTATCAATACGTATGATATGACCGGAAATGTGATCCAGGAAGTGAAAGTGGATCAGTTTGCAGATCCAGGTCAAGAAATAATAGACGGGATTTTACTTTCTTCGGGTAATTACCAAGAGGCAATGATAGGAGCTTTCGGTTTAGAGCGGAGGAATTCTTATCAAGGAATGTATATCATGGATATCAATGAATTTGGTGAGTTTGATTTTAAACTTTACACCTTAGCCGATTTTCCAAATTTTTATAATTACCTCAACGAAAAAACTAAAGGAAAGAGGGATGCCGAAATACTAAAAGAACTTGAGAAAGAAAGAATACCTAGTATAAATAGTATTTATTCTATACGAGACGTTCGGCAAACACCGGATGCTTATTACGTTTATTTTGATCAATATTCAGTCTCAAATAGCAGGTCTGGATTTCAAAACGGAATGTATTCTCCCACCGCAGGATATAGATATGATAGATGGAGCAGAATGGGGGCTACTACGTTTTCAGATCCCTATTTAGCCAATCGCTTCCCAATGTCAAGTAGCTACCAAACTGTACCTGAGTATCGATATGTATCTGCGCACTTCGCAAAAGTTGCAAAGACAGGGCAGGTTCTATGGGACAATGCTACCTCGTATGATGAATTTATAACGACTTATCCGGAAGCATTTGGGGAAGTTGCGATAGTTGGGGAGGATTTTTACCATATGTATGTGGAAGACGAGATTATAAAGTTGAGTTTTTTCAGAAATGGTGAAAAAATCTTCGAAAATCAGGAATTTGAATTAGGTTTGGTCAATGAGAAGGAACGTATTCGTGACACGAACTTGGCAAGTTTAAGGTTGATTCATTGGTATGATAGGTACTTTTTGCTCTCCGGAACCCAACGTGTTAGATTCCTGAATGAAGCTGGAGCAGATGAAATCCGGGAAGTTTACTTTCTCACCAAAATAGTGGTAGACGGGGATTTGTATAAGCCAGAACAACTCCCAGACTAGATTTTCTTTTTATATTTACCCGCAAATCTACCCCATGCAAAAAAGGCTTGTCTTAGACGAAGGACAGATTGAGATCATACTCAGACGTTTCTGTCACCAACTGATCGAAAATCACGATGATTTTGACAATACCGTACTTCTTGGTTTGCAGCCGAGAGGGCCGATATTGTTGGATAAAATCGTAAAACTTCTGGAAGAAATTTCAGGAGTGAAAGTTCCCTCAGGGTATCTCGATGCTACTTTTCATAGAGATGATTTTCGCAGGAGAGATTTTCCGCTCAAAGCCAACGAAACAAAAATCAACTTTCTAGTAGAAGGCAAAAAAGTAATCTTGGTTGATGATGTGCTCTATAAGGGACGATCAGTACGGGCAGCTATGGATGCGATGATCGCATTTGGCAGGCCTCAGAAAGTCGAACTTATGGTGCTGGTAGATCGCAAGCTCACCCGGGATTATCCTATCATGCCAGATTACTATGGAGTCCGTGTGCATACGCTGGAAAGCCAATATGTACTGGTGGAATGGGCAGCGCAGGGGAATGAAAAAGACGCAATTTGGATCACAGAGAAAGTTAAAGCTTAACCATGTCGCAACTCAGTACGAAACACCTCCTTGGAATCAAAAACCTCACAGAGGATGATCTCCAGCTTATTCTTGACACGGCAGCGAATTTCAAAGAAGTCATCAATCGGCCGATCAAAAAAGTGCCTTCTCTGCGTGATATCACCATTGCGAATGTGTTTTTCGAGAATTCTACACGCACAAGACTTTCATTTGAACTTGCTGAGAAAAGACTTTCCGCTGATGTGGTAAATTTTTCTTCTTCCAATAGCTCAGTGAAAAAAGGGGAGACACTTGTAGATACAGTCAATAACATACTTTCTATGAAAGTAGATATGGTGGTCATGAGACATTCCAGTCCCGGAGCCCCACATTTTCTTTCTAGAAATGTGAATGCTAACATAGTCAACGCTGGTGATGGTACACATGAGCATCCAACTCAGGCTTTGCTGGACTCCTTTTCAATCAAAGAAAAACTAGGAGATGTAGCTGGGAAAAAAGTCGCCATTATCGGAGATATTCTGCACTCCAGAGTAGCACTTTCCAATATTTTTTGCCTACAAAAGTTAGGCGCTGAAGTGATGGTTTGCGGACCAATTACCTTGCTTCCAAAATACATCGCCAGTCTCGGCGTGAAAGTAGAGCTGGATGTAAAAAAAGCACTTCAGTGGTGTGATGTGGCCAATGTGCTGCGAATTCAGCTAGAAAGACAGCAAATCAAGTATTTTCCAAGCTTAAGAGAGTATTCACTTTATTACGGAATCAATAAGAAGCTTTTGAGTCAGTTGGATAAGGAAATCGTAATCATGCATCCTGGGCCGATCAATCGAGGAGTGGAATTAAGCTCAGATGTGGCTGATTCGGATCACTCTATTATTCTGGAGCAGGTGCAAAATGGTGTTGCGGTACGAATGGCGGTGCTTTACTTACTGGCAGGTTCAAAAGGATAATTTAATTTGAGATTAGAAATTTCAAATTTGAAATCAGTTCACAGTTAAATCTCAAAATTATTTTTATGCTAAGTGTTACTAATCTTGTAAAGACTTATGGCAAGCAGAATGCTGTCAATGACATTTCCTTTGAACTACAAGGTGGGGAGGTAGTTGGACTGTTGGGGCCGAATGGTGCCGGGAAAAGTACAACTATGAAATGTATTGTTGGCCTGCTTCGCAAAACATCCGGGGAAATTACTTTAGGCGGATTCGATCATTTGAGCGTGGAGGCTAAGCGACTTTTTAGTTACATTCCAGAGACTCCCTATGTATATGATTTGCTTACCGTACAGGAACATATGCAGTTCATTGCCCAAGCCTACGGAGTGAAAGAGTGGAAAGAGAAAGCCAATGAATATTTAGAGTTATTTGAATTAGCAGATAAAAAAGATAAACTCGGACGTGACTTGTCTAAAGGAATGCGTCAAAAGGTATCGATTTGCTGTGCATTACTTCCAGATCCACAAGTGCTTTTCTTTGATGAACCGATGATCGGTTTGGATCCAAAAGCGATCAAAAACACCAAGAAAGTTTTCAGAGAATTAAAGGAAGCTGGAAAAACCATTTTGGTTAGTACTCACCTAATCGATAGCGTTGAATCTATCGCTGATCGAGTGATGATTTTGAAGGATGGAAATATCGTCGGTAATGATACTGTGGCAAACTTGAAGATACAATCTCTGCAAGGTGAAGGAACTACTTTAGAGGATCTCTTTTTAGAAATGACCAAAGATGAATGAAATCCGACTGCTGTTCAGAAAGGATATTCTCATTCTGATCAATAATATTAAGCTAATTCTTAGAAACCCGATGCGGCTTTTGCCATATGCAGCTATAGCTGGATACATATTTTTCATGTATTGGCTGCGCATGAAAAACAGGGATGATGATACCTCTAGCCAGGAACTGCCAGAATTGGATATAAATGGCCTACCTGAAGTGAATTTTGCCTTGCAAAATATCGTGGGAGGAGTGACAATACTGGCCTTGGTTATTCTCATTTATCAGTTGTATAGCGCCACAAAAAAAAATGTCAGCTTTTTCAAAATGGCTGATGTAAACTTACTTTTTACCGCACCTGTCAAGCCAGAGAATATTCTGATTTACTATATGGTAAGGTCAATTTTACCTTCTTTAGGCGGTGCAATCATCTTTGTGGGATATGGGTCAAGTCAGGCGATTGACACATTTGACCTTACTGTAGCAAACTTTATCTTTTTAATACTGGCTTTTGCCTTATTCTTTTTCATTGTTTCCCCGATCAAATTTTTGGTTTACACACTAAACTCTAAGTACGATGTGATGGAGTTCATTCGCACTGGGGTGATCGTTTTAGCCGTTTTATTGTCAGGGATGATTATCATTCCTGGTTTGATGGCAGAGAAATTCTGGCAAGGAATGTTTGCTTGGATTTCTTCCCCCTGGTTTGATTTTTTTCCGATTGTAGGTTGGAGTAGAGGGATTGGTAGCTACTTATCACATGGAAATGCCATCCTGTCTATTGGCTTCATTTTACTTTACGGTATATCCTATTTTGTGATTTTGAAATTGGTGATTAGATTCTCCGGTTATTATTATGAAGATGTACTCGAAGCCACCAAGTCCAATGAGGAAAAGCTAGAAAAAGTAAAAGGCAAAAAACAGGTTGGAGAAAGTTCTTATAGTCTAAATACTAAAAAGAAGCTTGCTCTTCCCGACTTTGGGACTGGTGCCAAGGCCTTTTACTGGAGAAATTACGTGCACAGTTCACGACAGGATTTTCACCCACTATTTGGACTGTACTCTCTAATTATGGTTGGAATAGGGATTGTTCTGGCTGTGCTATCCCTTTTTGAGTGGTTTTCCCATTACTTTGTCTATGGATATCTCTTGATTATGCTGTTTCTATACTTCTTTGCTGGAATAGGCAGAGCAAATGTGGGAGATCTGAAAAAGCCATTTTTCATTCTGATTCCAGCATCTTGGACCTCCAAGTTTTGGAATATGATCAAGCTGGATATACTCCAAATCACTTTGTTTTGTTTAGCACTGATCATTCCAGCAGTATTTATAGCTGGATTAAACTGGTTCATTATTCCGCTATTTCTAGTTGCGACAGTAGAGGTATATTTAGTGGGTTTTGGAATAAATATCATTCCTCAAATCGCTTTGGATGAGGGTTGGGATAGAAAATTGATCAAGCCGTTTATGATTGGGGGTATTGTCTTTTTCGGTTTATTCCCTGCTTTGGCATTTAGCGTAGTAGCATTTATTGCATCTAAGCAGTTTGTCTGGGCACTGTTTGGGGGGACATTTGGGATGTTTTTCGTCGCAGCGATCCTTATGCACGTGACGCTCGATGTATTGAAGCGATTGGAATTCAAAGAGGTGTAAACAAGTCTCACTGTTCAGTTTTCAGTCGCAGCTTTTCGAGTTCCCAGGTCATAATTGGTTTGATAATGCAGAATTTTATTCTGTTTTAACTTTCCTGTAATCGCTTCCCCCGGAAATTTCCTTTATTTTTGATTACCAAATAGGACCAAATGTAACCGACTATGATCTACAACTCAATAATCGATACCATCGGAAATACTCCGATGATCAGACTGAATAAACTTGCAAAGCATATCAAAGGCGAGGTGCTGGTGAAAGTGGAATACTTCAACCCCGGCAACTCCATGAAAGATCGTATGGCGATCAAAATGGTGGAAGATGCAGAAAAAGCAGGTTTACTGAAGCCAGGAGGGACGATCATCGAAGGAACTTCGGGAAATACAGGAATGGGCTTGGCTTTAGCAGCAGTAGCTAAAGGATACAAATGTATCTTCACTATGGCAGATAAGCAGTCAAAGGAGAAGATAGATATCCTAAAAGCCGTGGGAGCAGAGGTGATCGTTTGTCCTACAAACGTTTCTCCTGAAGATCCACGTTCCTATTATTCTATTGCGAAGAAATTGAATCAGGATATCCCGAATTCTTTTTACCCAAATCAATACGATAATCTCTCCAATACAGCAGCTCACTACGAGACCACAGGTCCTGAAATTTGGAATGACACGGACGGAAAAATCACCCATTATGCTGCAGGAGTAGGCACTGGCGGTTCTATGTGTGGAACAGCTAAATATCTGAAAGAGCAAAATCCAAATGTGGTGACCGTGGGAATTGATACGTACGGTTCGGTTTTCAAAAAATATAAAGAGACTGGAATTTTTGACGAGAAAGAAGTTTATCCATACCTCACCGAAGGAATTGGAGAAGATATTCTTCCAAAGAATGTGAACTTCGATATGATCGATCACTTTATCAAAGTGACTGATAAAGATTCTGCGGTGATGACCCGACGTTTGGCCAGAGAAGAAGGCTTGTTTGTAGGTTGGTCATGCGGATCGGCTGTTCATGGAGCTTTAGAGTGGGCTAAGGATAACCTGAAGGAAGGCGATCAGATGGTGATTATTCTTCCAGATCATGGTACGCGATATCTTGGTAAAGTTTACAATGACGAGTGGATGAGAAATCATGGTTTCTTGGAAGACAAAACCTTCTCCACTGCTAGAGATATCATAGCGCAGCGAAACGGCGCTTATTCATTGGTTTCGACTTTGAAAACTGATTCAGTAAAAAGTGCGATAGGCTTGATGAATAAAACCAGTGTTTCTCAGATTCCAGTGATGGAAAATGAAGAGGTAGTAGGTAGCCTGACTGATAATAAATTGCTTGCTAGAATCATTGATAACCCATCGTTGAAAGATGCTACTGTTGCTGATGTGATGGAGGATTCCATGCATTTCGTGGCATTGGATAGTACGCTAGATGTACTTTCTTCTATGGTGGAAAAGGAAAAAGCAGTGCTCGTTCGTGATGTGCAAAATCAGATTCACATCATCACTAAGCATGATATATTAGAAGCTTTTACTAAGTAATTTTATTTATCTCTCTGTTGCCAATAACCATAAATTTCTTGGTTTAGCAACCAGGAAGACGGGAGACCGAAGAAGAATATCCTTTAGCATTGAGGCCACTTATCTCCCGTCTTCTGTCTTCCGTCCGCTAGATCAAAAAAAAGAGGATGATGGACATCATTGCCGATATTATACATTAAATATGAATCAAGATAAAATTCAGCGAATCATTGATTCCGGAGTAGATTTTAACATAGGAGATATCATTGAAAAAGCCTGGGAGATGTTCAAATCCCGTGCTTTATTCCATATCGGCTTTATGGTTTTGGTTGGTGCAATTCAAGCGGGATTTACGCTTTACTTAAAAGACTATACCTTTCTATATAGTATCTTCTTAGCACCTGCATTGGTCTGCGGCTTTTACTTGGTTGCTAACCGGCAAAGTCAAAAAGAATATCTTGATTTTCAGAATTTTTTTGATGGGTTTAAATATTGGTGGAATCTGGTTATTACTAATTTGATCAGCTCTATTTTAATTGTGGGAGGTATATTGCTCCTAATAATACCCGGGGTTTACCTGCTGGTAGGGTATTTATTCTGTCTCTTGTTTGTGATTTTTGGAGGCTTTGATTTCTGGACTTCTATGGAGCTTAGCCGTAAACTAATTCAAACAAATTGGCTGAAGTTTTTCCTATTTCTACTGGTACTTCTCGCGCTCAATATTGCAGGGTTACTCTTTTTTATTGTTGGGATTTTTGTCACTATTCCAATGAGCTATTTAGCGATTTATATTCTCTTTGAAGAGTTGACTATCGATGCCATTGACGAAGAGCCCAAGGATAACATTATTCATGTGTAAGAAGCATCGCTTCTAGTCTTGAGTGGCATTTTTCCGAAAGTTCATTTACCGCATTTTCAGAGGCTGAACTGGGCTGAATCGGTTTGGAAAAATAAATCTTGACTTTACCTGGACATATAAGAAGTGATCCCTTTTTCATCACCTTGTTGGCCCCGATAACAGCAATGGGTAGGATAGGAATGCCTGTTTCTACGGATAAACGAAATGCCCCGGATTTGAAAGGTAGCAAAGGAGCATCACTGTCATTTCGGGTTCCTTCAGGAGCCACCACAGCCGAGATCCCTTGATTTAGAAAAACCACCAACTGATCTATACTTTTCCTTCTTGATTCGGCATCAGTCCTATCTACCCAGATAGCAACTTTACCTACCACCCAGCCAAATAAAGGGATTTTGGATAATTCTTTCTTACCCAGCGCTCTTACTTGCTGAGGAATGGCAAGCGGAATTATAGCAGCATCCAGAAAAGAGCGATGATTGAAGATGTAGATGTAAGACTGAGATCGATCGATAAGCTCACGACCGTGGAATTCATATCGAATTCCAGATAGAAAAGACCATACCCTTGCCCAAATCCGAATAAACAAAAAAGATATTTTCCCTCCTGCTGGACTGATGCTTAAGGGGATTACGATAAAAAGCCCCAGAATCAGGAGTAGTGTAAAGAAAAGTATGATGGAGTAAATAGTAAATATTACTTGGATGACTTTTATCATTCGTCAGAATTGGTAATTTTGGGTATAATTAATCTTCACTCTTTGCTTGCAGGAGCCTCCGATCGTTTGGGGGCTCTGTTTTTTTTAAAGCTGCGCAAAATATAGATAGATTTTAAGGAAATTGCTTTTGATGATACATTGCCTATCTTAGCAGTATGAAATGCAAAGAAGCATTTCAAATGAAAAAATTCAAGTGAATCCGACACCAAGAACTTACGTACATCATTCTTACTACCATCTTCAATGAAGGAATAGGATGACTATGGATTTTTGGTAAAAATATATAGAGGCCTATTCCTAGTGGAATGGGCCTTTTTTATTTCACGGTTTTCATTAAAATTTTTATCAGTTGCTAATTCAAATTAGAACAACGTGAAAATTTATGGAATAAGCGGTTTGGGAGCTGATAAAAGAGTCTTTGAAAATATATTTCTCAATGCGGATTTTATACCGATTGATTGGATTGATCCCTTTAAGGATGAGCCCATTGAATCTTATGCTCTTAGACTTTCCTCTGAAATTGATGAAACGGAAGATTTTGGTGTTTTAGGTGTAAGTTTCGGAGGACTCATAGCTGTTGAAATGAGTAAAAAGTTGAAACCAACTCTAACTATTCTTATTTCATCAGCAGAGACAAGGAAGGATTTAAGATCAATTTTTAGATTCATAGGTAAAATTGGCTTTGTCAGGTTTCTGCCGAAGTGGGTTTTTGATCCTCCAAGAGGTTTGGCATACTACCTTTTTGGTACGGAAAACAAGACTTTGCTTCACGAGATTTTGGATGATTCTAATTTGAATTTTACCAAATGGGCTGTTAAGGAGTTGTTGAATTGGAGAAATGAACAAAAAATTGAAAGAGTTTTAAAAATTGAGGGGGCGAATGATAAGTTAATACTTCCTACAGGTGATAAAAATTCAATATTAATAGAAGGAGGAGAACATTTTATGATAGTTGATAAGGCGGAAGAAATAAGTCAGATAATTAATTCTGAGTTAGACCAAATAGCTCGAGTAAAGAATTTGTAATAATCGAAACAGAATATACCCAAATACCATGAACGCAAACACAAAACAAAAAAACTGGGTCTTTAGTGATCCCCGACTCCAAAAGCTTAAGCAGGAGTATGAATCTTACACAGAGGAGGACTTCAAAGTATGGAAAATTCTCTTCGAGCGACAGATGCCGAATCTACCAAAGGCCGCTTCCAAAGCTTATCTGGAAGGTGTGGAGATGGTGAAGTTTTCTGCTGATAGAATCGCCAATTTCGAAGAACTAAATCAGGTTTTAGCAAAAAGCACTGGATGGGAAGTGCAGGTGGTTCCGGGCCTCATCGATGATGACCTGTTCTTTGGCTTGCTGAATAACAGAAGGTTTCCATCTTCTACTTGGCTTCGCACGATGGAGCAGCTTGATTATCTGGAAGAACCTGATATGTTTCATGACGCTTTTGCTCATATGCCCTTGCTGACTAATCAACCTTATGTAGACTTTCTAGAAAAGCTCGCAGGGATTGCTTTGAAGCACATTGATAACCCTTGGGCGATACAATTGCTTAGCAGGATCTATTGGTTTACCATAGAATTTGGGTTGATTCGTGAGGATGGTGAATTAAAAATATACGGCGCGGGGATCCTAAGTTCGGCAGGAGAGACTAAATTCAGCCTTTCAAATGAACCAGCCCATCTGAAATATGATGTTCGAAGGATAATGAATCAGGAATACTGGAAAGATCGCTTTCAGGATAAATACTTTGTGATCGAGAATTACGAGCAACTGTATGAGTCGCTGCCTGAAATAGAGGAGGTTCTTGAGGAGATGCTTTTAGAAAAAAGGAAATAGACATTAGACGTTAGACATAAGATGAGAGACTACTATTCTTGAATCTTGTGTCTAGCGTCTTGATACTTAAAAATGAAAATAGCAGTCATTAAATATAATTCCGGCAATGTGCAGTCGGTGCTCTATGCTTTGGAGAGGCTAGGTGCAAACGCTGAATTGACGGATGATCCAGAAGTAATCCGAGCCGCGGATAAAGTGATTTTCCCTGGTCAAGGCGAAGCTAGTACAGCAATGCGGTACTTGAAGGAGCGAAAGCTTGATACCTTGATCAAAGACCTGAAACAGCCTTTTCTAGGTGTTTGTCTGGGCTTGCAATTGCTTTGTGAGCATTCTGAAGAAAACGATACCGAGTGTTTGGGGGTTTTTCCCGTGAAGGTGAAGCGCTTTGTTCCAGAGAATTCTCAGGAATTCAAAGTGCCACATGTGGGCTGGAATGAATTGGAGAATCTTGCGGATATTCCACTCTTGAAAGACTTGCCTGCAGAGCCATTTGTATATTATGTGCACAGCTTTTATGCTGAGTTGAGCGATTTAACGATAGCTCAGACCCATTATATTCATGATTTCTCAGCCATGCTACATCGAGATAATTATTATGCTATTCAGGCACATCCTGAGAAAAGCGGTTTAGTAGGAGAGAAATTATTAAGCAATTTCCTCAGTATTTAAAGCCAATTATTTTCGATTTACGAATTACGAGATTGGCTTGAACCTCAATCAACATTCCCAATTCTTAACATCTCGAAGGGCTAAGTATGGGTAGGATGTGGAAAACTACAATTGAGCTCGTAAATCCCATATCGTAAATCGTAATTTTCAAATCTTTCACTATTAAAACATTCCAATCCTAATGTATATTATTCCAGCAATCGACCTCATCGGAGGCAAGTGCGTCCGACTTAGTCAGGGCGATTACAGCAGCAAAAAAGAATACCATGACGATCCGTTGGAAATGGCCAAGCGCTTTGAAGGCGCCGGTATTCAACGATTACATCTGGTGGATTTGGATGGAGCCAAGGCTAAAAAGATTGTGAATGCGGATGTTTTGCAGAGAATCAGCTCAGGAACAAGCCTACAAGTTGATTTTGGAGGAGGGATTCAAGCGGATGAGGAAATCGAAAAAGCATTTAGCCTCGGAGCCAAGCAGGTGACAGGAGGAAGCATTGCAGTGAAGAATGCAGCGCTCTTTGGAAGCTGGATCACAAACTATGGTTCTGAGAAAATAATACTGGGTGCTGATGCAAAAAATAGAAAAATCGCTGTTGGAGGTTGGGAAGAAACTACTTCCGTGGATTTGATTCCTTTTATCAAAGACTATGTCGCTAAAGGAATTAGCTATGTGATCTGTACTGATGTGGCAAAAGATGGTTTGCTTCAAGGGCCATCTACGGATTTATACAAAGAGATTTTAGAAGAAATCCCTGGCGTAAAATTGATCGCAAGTGGCGGTGTTTCCTCAGTTAAAGATCTGGAAGAACTGGAAAAAATCGGTGTCTATGGGACGATAGTTGGAAAGGCGTATTATGAGGGAAGAGTGACGTTGGAGGAATTGGCGGCGTTTGTTTGATTTACTAGTGTATTTACGAATTACGATTTTGGATTTACGAGATTGAATTGAACCTCAATCGACATTTCTAATTCTGACTATCCTGAAGGGTTAAATATTGGGATAATGCTTAACACTAAAATTGATCTCGTAAATCGTACTTCGTAAATCAAAAATTTTAAGTTCGAATGAATAATGCCGAATAATGAATATTGAAGTTTTGAATACTATAAAATGTTAACAAAGAGAATAATTCCCTGCCTAGATATCAAAGAAGGCCGAACGGTTAAAGGAGTGAACTTTGTGGAGCTTCGTGATGCGGGTGACCCGGTGGAGTTGGCGAAGATCTACTCTGACGAAGGGGCTGACGAATTAGTGTTTTTGGATATCACTGCAACGGTGGATAAGCGTAAAACCTTAGCGGAATTGGTGACAAAAGTGGCCAAAGCAATCAATATTCCTTTTACAGTAGGCGGAGGGATTTCTACTGTGGAGGATGTAAAAGTATTGCTTAATGCTGGAGCAGATAAGATTTCCATCAATTCTTCGGCAGTGAAAAACCCACAGATCATCAATGAAATGGCAGCTGAATTCGGTTCTCAATGCATTGTGGTTGCTATCGATACTAGAAATGTGGATGGAATTGACTTTGTACATACACATGGGGGGAGAAAGGCAACTTTGCTGAAAACTCAGGAGTGGGCTCAGGAAGTGTGTGATCGTGGAGCTGGAGAGATTCTGCTGACTTCCATGGATCATGACGGGACAAAGTCAGGATTTTCCAATGAGCTTTTGGCGGAAATTTCATCTGCGCTCTCCATTCCTGTGATTGCTTCAGGCGGTGCCGGTACGATGGGACATTTCAAAGATGTGTTTACCTTTGGCAAAGCAGATGCAGCTTTGGCGGCAAGCATTTTTCACTTTAAGGAAATTGGGATTCCTGAGTTGAAGAGGTATCTCTCCGATTCTGAAATCAGTATAAGGAAGTAAAAGAGACATAAGACATAAGTATCAAGACGCTAGATTCTAGATCTGATAAAGTAAGAAATGGAGCCTGTGTCAGACTGAGCATCCCGTATAGCTACCGGGATCGAAGTCAAGTAAATACTACAAATTAATAAACAAAACCTTCGGGGTTTTGAAAACCTCAAAGGTTAGAAATATGAACATAGATTTTAAAAAAATGGATGGTTTGGTGCCGGCTATAGTGCAAGACGCGATATCTGGCAAAGTGCTAATGCAGGGCTACATGAATGAAGAGGCTTTAGCAAAAACCAAGGAAACCAATCAGGTTACATTTTTCAGCCGTAGCAAAAACCGTCTTTGGACTAAAGGGGAAACTTCCGGTAATTTTATGGAGTTGGTAAGCATTTCAGTTGATTGTGATGGAGATTCAATTTTAGTAAAAGCCAATCCAATAGGCCCTGTGTGTCATACAGGAGCGGATACCTGTTTTGATGAGGTGAATTCATCCAAAACTGGATTTATAGATCAATTGAGAGCGATTATCAAAGACCGCAAAAACAACCCAACTGATAAGTCTTATACTGCTTCTCTTTTCGCCAAAGGCATCAACAAAGTTGCGCAAAAGGTAGGTGAGGAAGCTGTGGAGATTGTGATCGAAGCTAAGGATGACAATAAGGAGCTATTTATGGGAGAGGCGGCGGATTTGCTTTATCACTACCTAGTTTTGCTGGAAGCGAAGGGGTATGAGTTAGATGAGGTAATGGACGTACTGATTGATCGGCATAGGAAGAAATAGCGATCAATAAGCTGGGAATTCCTGCTCTAAACCTTTAAACTGATCAATCATTTCCCATTTTGGTCTGTAAAAAGAACTGACAAGCCTTCCACCCACATTTCCATTTTCAATCACGCTAAGTGCAGCTGCTAACCGAAGATCGTTTTGGTTTCCCCAGTTAAACTGTGGGGTGTCTCCGACGGCGAAGTCCGCTGGGAATCCATCAAAGTATTCAGCTTTACCTTCTGAATTTGCAGTGGCAAATGTGATTGGTACCAACTCCACATTGTTATCCTTTAATGTGTTGTTGTAGTTAGAAAGGGGGAAAGATCCCACAGGCTTACCAAAGGTGTTGTCTCCGACTAGGGTGATATCAAAGTACGGGTTCAATGAATTAATGACCAATTCGGACGCTGAGGCAGAGCCTCTTGAAGTAATGAAGATCAGTTTGTCTAAATTCAAATTTCCAATTTTCTTGAAATTCACAGATTTCTCAAGATTAGTTTTTAAGGAATTCAATTTGTTCTTGTACATCAATTGATCCGAATTGGAAGTCTGAATCAGGTAATTATTGATTTGTTCTGCGACTGCTACCGAGCCTCCACCATTGTATCTTAAGTCAATGATCAACTCCTCAATTCCTGCATCCGTGAAAAACGCCATTGATTCATCTACCTCCAGACTTTTGGTGGGAGACTGACCTGCCGTAGCTTTAAAACTTTGGTACACCCAGTATCCTACTTTTTTACCTTTTACATCTATGATTTCTTTATGCAATACCGAGTTGGATTGGTACTCAGCTTTCATATTTGATCTAGTGGTAGTAGAACCATCCGGTAATTTGAAGGTGAAGGAATTGGTAATCCCTGGATCGGAAGGCCCTAGCTGAAAATCATACCCTCCCGTGCTTGTTTTGTAAGCTGATATGGGCTTTCCATTTATTTCCAAAATTTCCCAACCACGCTGCCAGCCATCAAGACCTGCAGGAGCTTGATCATAAACAAAAGTTAAATACAATCTCTCAGTGGCATCGAAAGCAAAACCAAAACCATGACCTGCATTTCTTCCTACAAAGGCATTATTAAAAGCTTCCTGGGTAGTAAGGTAGGAGAATCTATCCAGTGGCTTGAAAATTATTGCATCTAGAAATTCCTCATTGGAAGAATAATTAGCAGTGTTGACAACAGCCGGAAGTTCCTGATTCCAGAAATACCATTCTTGCATAGATTCAAAAATAGCACCTCTTACTAGTTCGGATTGGGGGTCAGGAACGATCTCCTCCTTATCCCGGCATGACCAAAAGAGAATGACTACTAGTCCGAAAATCCATTTTGAGTTTTTCATAAGGCCATGCTTAGCTGTTGTTTAATTAAATACGAGTAAGAGGTGCTTTTAGATCTTAATTAGATCGCAATATCGTATACCTGGACTTTTTTCCACATGTGTGAGTATTTGTCTATAAACTCCAAATGTAGAGGATCTGTTTGGTATACCAGCTGATCTTCTAAACTGTCAAAATATGCTGTGCAAGCAACTTGGAAGCTATGGTCCACTACGTCTCTATCTTCTGTGGCGGCTGGCGTACCTGCTACGAATTTGCCGACAGTTTTACATCTACCCAGCATAGGCACTGCTTCGGTAAGAAACTCTTGTGTATTGGCTGTGTCATGTAGCCAAAAATATACTTGATGAATCATTTTCTGTTTTGCCATTTCTTTAGCGATTGAGGTTATAGGTAAGACAGCAGTGGCACTTGCCACGCCGATTGTTTTAATAAATTGTCGTCTTGTCTTCATTTGATTTGGTTTTAGGCTTAAGGCTTAGAAGGTTTATTCTTACGGACAAATATTGGTTTGAACCGTGATTCTAAAGATAAATATTTAAATTACTTTTAAATAATTGGTTAGTATTAAGCCTGCCATTTCCATCATAAACCTCTCTTTACTTTTAATAATCAGCAGTATGAATTATAGAATTTTAGGCAAAACCGGTTGGAAAATTTCTGAAATAGGACTGGGAACCTGGCAAGTTGGAGGTGGCTGGGGAAGTCCTTTTGATCCAAAAATTGCAGAAGAAATTCTTCATACTGCATTTGACAAAGGAATTAATTTTGTTGATACAGCTGATGTATATGATGCTGGACTTAGTGAATCTGCAGTGGGAGATGCGGTGCGCCAGCGTAGTGAAAAGATCTATGTAGCTACTAAATGTGGGAGACGCATACAACCACATATCAATGAAACGTATTCTATCGAAAAACTACGCCGTCATGTGGAGGATAGTCTGAGGAATACAGGGTTGAATCGTCTGGATTTGATTCAGCTGCATTGCCCGCCTACTTCTGTATATAATAGGGATGAGGTTTTTGGTTTGTTTGAGAAGTTGAGAGCGGAAGGGAAGATTGCAGCTATGGGCGTTAGTGTAGAGAAAGTAGAGGAGGCTAAGATGGCTATGGAGTATGAGATTGTCTCTACAGTACAAGTAATTTTCAATATGTTTCGGCAAAAACCAGCGGAAGAGCTTTTTAGTCATGCGGCGTCAAAAGATGTAGGCTTGATCGTCCGGGTTCCTTTAGCTAGTGGTTTGCTTTCAGGAAAAATTACTCCGGAGACAAATTTTTCTAAAGATGATCACCGCCATTTCAATCGGGAAGGAAAAGCATTTGATAAGGGGGAGACATTTTCTGGAGTTCCTTTGGAAAAGGGTTTTGCGGCTATGGAAGAGCTACGGGATCTATTCAAAGGAGAAGGGACATTAGCTGCGATTGCGCTGCGATGGGTATTGATGTATAAAGAAGTGAGTGTGGTGATCCCCGGAGCATCAAAGTCCTCTCAATTAGAATCAAACGTAGCTGCCGGTCAATTGCCTCCGCTAACTAATGAACAGATGGTGGCTGTCAAGACTATTTATGATAAATACGTCCGTGAGGAGGTTCATGGACAATGGTAAAGCAAAACAAACTATTACATATGACTGCGATAAAAAAAGCTCGCTTGTTTTTGATATTATTATTCATCAGTACTTCAGTTGTCAATGCCCAAAACACTACAATTTCGGTAGAAGGTACTGGTGAAATTAGTGAAAAGCCGGATGTAGGATTTTTGAATATTACTGTTGAGACGAAAGATCCAAAGTTTGGAGGAGCCATCACCCAGCTCAATACGAAGACCGACAGCTTGTATGCTATACTTTCTGAGTTGGGGTTTGAAAAAGAAAAAATCAAAACCTCAGACTTCAATGTTCGGGAAAATTTTGTGTTTTCAAACGATACGCGTTCCAACGATGGATTTATCGGGGTTCAACGGATTGAAGCTGAATTCCCTTTTTCCAAAGAACAATTAGGAACCATAATTAATCGCTTTGCTGATGGAGGAACAAGTACGCAGTTTAATTTTAGGTTTGGCATCTCGGATGAGAAACTGAAAGTAATTAAAAACGAACTGATCAAAGCGGCTATTCAGGATGCGACGTTTAAAGCTGAGCTAATTGCCCAATCCACAGGGAAAACTCTCGGAGAAATAGAAGAAATCACTTACTCAAAGGCTGACCGTGTACCTGGAATAATGCTAAGAGGAACCTCTGTAGGGTACGGTTCGAGCCAAAGTCAATCAGCAGGCTTTGAAATCAAATCTATTGATCTGACAGACACCATTCTGATCAAGTGGGAGGTTAAATAAGTGTTCACGTGGTCATGACTCTTTGGGATTAATATGAAATGTGATTTTAATTAGGTGTCCGCTTTATAATTTCAATTGGCATTTGTGGTTGACAAAACCACAAAAAAATCCCTCAAACTTTCGTCTGAGGGATTCAATATAGTATTGACTCTACGTTCTAATTAAGAATCTTTTTTCGCCATTCTTGTTCTTTCGCCTTCGTCCAAATAGATTTTTCTCATTCGGATAGACTTAGGAGTGATTTCTAGGTACTCATCCTTTTGGATGTATTCCATAGACTCTTCCAGAGAGAACTTCTTAGCTGGAACAATTCTCACGTTGTCATCAGAACCTGAAGCACGCATGTTAGTCAATTTCTTGCCTTTCTGCACGTTTACCACGATGTCATTATCACGGGAGTTTTCTCCGATTACCTGACCTGTGTAAAGCTCATCTCCTGGATCTACGAAGAAAGTACCTCTGTCTTGAAGTTTGTCAATCGCGTAAGCAGTACACTGACCACCTTCCATAGATATCAACGAACCATTGGTACGACCTGGCATAGTGCCTTTGAAAGGTTCGTAAGCAGTGAATCTGTGGTTCATAATTGCTTCACCCTGCGTAGCAGTAAGCATGTTGTTTCTTAAACCGATCAAGCCTCTTGAAGGAATGTTGAATTCCAAGTGCTGAAGATCTCCTTTTGGCTCCATGATTAGCAGCTCGCCTTTACGCTGAGTAGCCAATTCAATCACCTTGCCAGCTGTCTCCTGAGGTACGTCTACTACCAAAGTTTCGATAGGCTCACATTTCACACCATCGATTTCTTTGAAGATTACTTGTGGCTGACCTACCTGAAGTTCGTAACCTTCTCTTCTCATCGTTTCAATCAAAACAGACAAGTGAAGGATACCACGACCGTAAACCAAGAACTTGTCTTCAGAGTCAGTTGGCTCCACACGAAGTGCCAAGTTTTTCTCAGTCTCTTTCATCAAACGGTCTCTCAAGTGTCGGGAAGTCACGAATTTTCCTTCTTTACCGAAGAATGGAGAGTTGTTGATGGTAAAAAGCATGTTCATCGTAGGCTCATCAATAGAGATTCTTGGAAGAGCTTCTTGATTTTCCACGTCAGAGATAGTATCACCGATTTCGAAATCATCGATACCAGTTACGGCACAAATATCTCCTGCAAATGCTTCTTCTACGCTAGCTTTGCCAAGACCTTCAAAGGTGTGAAGTTCTTTCACTTTCATTTTCTTCACAGTGCCATCAGCTTTCATCAGGGCGATTTGCTGATTTACTTTGATCGTACCTCTCTTGATACGACCGATAGCGATACGACCTACGAAGCTGGAGTAATCCAAAGAAGTGATCTGCATCTGAAGTGTACCTTCATCGATTTTTGGAGCTGGGATATGATCCACGATCGCATCCAGCAAAGGAATGATAGAATCGGTTGGGTTTTTCCAATCAGGACCCATCCAGTTTTGCTTAGCAGAACCGTAAAGCGTTTGGAATTCCAATTGCTCTTCAGTAGCGTCCAAGTTGAACATCAATTCCCATACTGACTCGTGAACTTCGTCAGGGCGACAGTTTTCCTTATCTACTTTGTTTACAACTACGATAGGAGTCAAGCCTAGGTCAAGTGCCTTACCCAATACAAATCGGGTTTGCGGCATAGGACCTTCAAACGCATCCACTAAAAGAATTACGCCATCAGCCATTTTCAATACACGCTCTACTTCACCTCCGAAATCGGCGTGACCAGGTGTGTCGATAATGTTGATTTTAGTGTCTCTGTATCGAACCGATACGTTTTTGGAAAGGATAGTAATTCCTCTTTCACGCTCTAGGTCATTGTTATCAAGAATCAAGTCGTCAAACTGTTGATTCTCTCTAAAGATCTTAGATGCATGGATGATTTTATCCACGAGTGTAGTTTTGCCGTGGTCAACGTGTGCGATGATCGCGATATTCCGAATATTCTGCATGGTTTGCCTGATTGAAGGCGCAAAAGTACAAATAATATTTTGGAGTAAGGTTATGGAATTATAAAATCTAAGGTTAAAAGTCTGAAATCCCGTGAATTGAATAGTGTTCTTGATGCAGTTAGGCTTTTGGCAGCCTGCCTGTACGAATCAATTATGATTCATAAATCGCCTGAAGTTTTCTGGTTTCAGCGATGGATCTGTCCAGCACTTTAGGTAAAAGAAAAATTGATAAAAATGATATGGCTATAAGCAGAATGCCAATTACCATTAAAACTCCTTTGAAAGTAAAATTTATAACGTAACCTGGGTTCTCAAAAAATCTTAAACCGTTTACATTGAGTTGCAAAAAGAAATTAAGGATTAGCATAAAATTGTTAGTGCTTTTATATGCCACATAGTTCTCAAGACTTTTATTCACCCTATAGTATCTTGCAGCAATAAAAATTAGTCCTGCGAAAAAGAAAAGAACAGCCCAGACGGGTAATGTCAGTTCATCCCCAAACGGTCTTGTATTAACACTCAGCCAATACAGAATAAATCCAATCCCTGCAGGGTAAATGATTCTGTGGCTCGTGAAAAAATCCACAAACTCTTCCCAAAAAAATCTTCGATAGCGTCTTTCTATACTTTTGGTATAAGACTCAGCCAGATCAGAAAACCCAAAAATCCCAAATTCACCGTGGACTTTGCGGAAAGCATCGTCTAGTGACAGTGTTGGGTTTTCCTCCAAAAGCATTTCCACCTTGCAGGCTACATGATCCAGGATCTCATATTGCAAATCGATCTCAGGATAGCCTTTATAGGAAATCAGTTTTTTGAGGGTGTCAATTTGGGAAGGGGATAATTTCATACAAGCTGTACTCTTTTGACTGTTCCTGAAAGTACTCTAAATCCTGCAACTAATAGGAGGCAAAACCAAAAGGCAAAGGCATATAACAAGGATTGATTGCTAAATCCAGTCCATTGCAACCATTCTGTTTGCAATGCAAACTGACTTAGCATCGCGACCATAAACAATGTATTTCCTGCAGCTACAGTTTGAGAATTTTTGAGCAAGCTGGTTCTGATCAATCCAAATATAGCAATCACTAGAAACGTTAAAATAAAGCTTGTCTTCAAAACCCGCTCTGCGAATTCAGGCGTATAGGTGGAGAAAAGATTAACAATACCCCCAATTAGGTAGGTCATGAACATTACTTTAAAGAGTAGCCAAAAAGAAAGCATTTTTTTGAAAATAGCTTTCAGCATTCCTACATGACTTTGAAGTAGGAGAGTTCGTTGAAATTTCTTCTGGTCAAATTCATTAAGTTTTTCTTGGAGCAGTATATCGAAGGATGTGCTCCCGTCCATCTTTTCTTCAATCTCAGTTGCAAAGTGATCTACTAATTCCATTCTAATGTCATCATAGAAGATGTTACCGCAGGAAAGAGAAGACTGAATTTGTGCGATTTGGTCGGAGGTGAGTTTCAAATTAGTGCGGTTTTAGTTTTGAGTTTCCAGGCTTCATAAAGCGTCAGGGAATAGCTTACGTATATAAAGGACAATATTAATGTTCCAGCTATGAAATAAGGACTCTCCAAATAATTAGGCACATCAAAAACTTTTGGAAGCAAAATCATCAAATTAAATGAAGAAGTAATCAGAGAGAGCTGCATCATGATAGAAGCTAAAAGAGAAGATTGAATCACTTTTGGGCTAGCAATCATTTGTTTGATCTTCGATACTTTTTTAAAAGACCCATAGAAAATCCAAGCTGATAGAATCACAATTGCCACAATTGGAATGATCAAAAGTTGCACTTTGGTTTTGTTGGCAACATCCATCCAAAAGAGGAAATAAATGACTAGGAACACAGAGGTAATTAGAAATCTTGGCCACGTGAAGTAGGTCTTGAAAATTGACCACTGAAGATTAAAGATCTCCTTTTTTGTTTCCTTGATGAATTTCGCCTGAAGCGCATGACAATAGGAGTAGTTGAATTTTTCTTCCAACTCAACCAGTTCTGCTTCGAATTCCGTGCTTTCAAAACTCTCCAGATGGCTTACATAGTGATCATAAATTTCCACTAGAATTTCCGCTGAAGTCAATTCCTTGGCTGCAATAGCTCTTTTTACCTGATCAAGTTCTGGTGCTGAAAGCTGTCTCATATTAAAAAAAATTAAATGTTAAAACCAGGTTTAAGGTCTGGAGTAAGGATACGCTGGAGATTTTCCACGAAGCCCTGCAACTCAGACATCTTACTCGTCACTTCTTTTTGTCCGTCTTTGGTTAAGCTATAATATTTCCGCACGCGGTTGTCAACCTGCTGAATCTCGGTGCTAAGCAATCCCTCAGCTTCCAGCTTGTGCAGCGCAGGGTAGAGTGCGCCTTCGGTGATTTTGATTTCCCCGGCAGTCAGTTCCTTTACCCGCTGGGTGATTTCATAGCCATACATCTTTTCGTTCTCCTCGAGTAGCTTGAGAATGATGGTTTGGAGCGAGCCTTTGATCAGATTATTGTTCGTCATGAATTTGCTGTATTACCTAGCGTCACCAAATATATAAAAATATTATATACATAAGATTCTGAGGTATTTGTTTTTTTTATTAAACTTTGGTAGAAATTAGAAGAGTGTGATTTTACTTGTTGAAAAAGAGACAGAAGACCGAAGACAGAAGACAGAAAACCGAAGCGGGCTTCTGTCGTCGGTCTCCCGTCTTCCAGCTTTTCTCACAAATCTCTTTCTTTCTCTCCCAATTTTCCACACTTTTCCAGAATGGACTACCAGCAGCTAATCGAAGAAGTTTATAATGAGGTGCAAGAAGAGAATCTTAAGGGAAAAGTCGCCGACTACATACCTGAAATCGCCAATGTAGATCCAAATCAGTTTGGGATAGCGTTGGTGGACCTCAAAGGCAATGTTTACGGCGTAGGAGATTATCAGGTCCCATTTTCTATCCAGAGCATCAGCAAGGTTCATACCCTCACCATGGTTTTTCATCGCTTTAATTCGAAGCTATGGACTCGCGTGAATGTGGAGCCCAGCGGTGATCCCTTTAATTCCATTGCTCAGCTTGAATATGAGAAGGGAATTCCGAGAAACCCATTTATCAATGCCGGAGCTTTGGTTATTACCGATGCCTTGTGTAGTAAGTTTGAAAGCCCCATTGAGCAGATTACTGATTTTATAAATGAGCTGGCTGGAGAGACCTGTGTGAAAATCAATCCAGATGTCAAGAATTCGGAAAAAGCCCATGGGGAGCGGAACACTGCTTTGGCCTATTTTCTGAAATCATTCAAAAACTTTGACAATCCAATTGATGAAGTGTTGGAAGTGTATTTTTCTCACTGTGCCATGGAGATGAGTTGCGTTGATCTGGCCAAATCCTTTTCCTTTCTAGCAAATGACGGGTACTCCATTTTCGCCAACCGTCAAATCCTATCAGAGAGCCATGCAAGACGTGTGAATGCTGTGATGCTCACATGCGGTTTTTACGATGAAGCTGGCGAATTTGCTTTTCGGGTGGGAATGCCCGGGAAATCTGGGGTAGGAGGTGGAGTAGCCGCCGTAATGCCGCATAAGTTCAGCATTGCCGTGTGGAGTCCTGAATTGAATGAAAAGGGCAATTCAGTCAAGTCTATCCGTGCATTGGAGCTTTTGACGGATAAGCTAGCCTTTTCATTATTCTAGATTTCGACTTTTGCCACTTTACTGTGAAGGTCGCTCATTAGCATCAGGGCTGCCGAACCATACCATTCTTTCAGATCCATTTTGAGTACTCCAGCTTTTATGGCAGGATCAGTAGCTGTGAGTTCTTCTGCCTCTTCCACGCTTTCCACAGCGAAGAAGAAGAGTCCACGCAATTCTTCATTTCCGAAGAATGGGCCCGCCATGACCATTTTACCTTCCTTAGCCAGTCGATTGATATTTGCCATATGTCCGGCTTGGATTTCTGCTCGCTGCTCATCTGAATACTCAGTGACACGGTCTCCCCGGTATAGGAATGCGATCACGTATTTCTTCATTCCATAGTCATCGGCGCCTACTTCTTTCGCAAGGGCTTCGTCGTAGGTGGAGGTTTGTGCTATGGCAAAATAACTAGCAGTGAATGCAAGGATCAGGGTAAAGAATAGCTTTTTCATTTTCAAATTTAGTTATCCGGAGACTTGATTAGCCGTTAAAAGTAAGAAATAAGTAGGTAAGGTTTTTTAACTAACTGATTAAGAAAAATTTAGACTTGAAGTTTAGGGTTGATTATCCTCAGCTGTATTTTTGATTAACTAATTCTTTTACTAACCTTCCTATACAACTTGTCATGAAACACTCACTACTGTTCATCGTATTCCTATACTTTTCAGTTTCAGCCTTAGCACAGCGAAATATTTCCATTGAAATAAGCGCTGGGGCTATTAGCTCTTTTTCTACTGCCACAAATTCTGTGGATGGGAGTAAAGTGCCTATGGATAACAGTATTGGGGCAAATGCGGGGTTAAGTCTTTTATTTCCAATTTCTGAAAAATGGGATTTGTACTCAGAATTTGGGTTTTACAGAAATGGGATGAGAAATGAGATTAAAAATCCAACAAATGAATTTTATCTTTTCCGCTCCCTAGTTCCGCCAGCGTACACCCCTTCCTTTTCCATAGGAGGGAGGTATAATTTTACTATTAAAAAGCAGGATTTCTACGTCCAGCCCGGATTGACACTTTCTACCAGTACTTCACTTGGTGCGATGAATGGCTTTGAGGGTTCAGGAGAATCCAGCCTTCAGCAAATCAATAGGATCGGCACCGCTATTAGAGTAGATGTAGGTAAGAAGTTTATGACGAAGAAAGAGAATTATTTTTTGGTAGGGTTGAGATACCAACAGGGAATTACCGGATTGAACAACTATACCAATCCATTGATGTCTAATTCTGTTCAGATCGGTGAAGTTACACAAGTTACCAAGGGTAGTTATTTCGGGATTTTTGTAGGCTATGGTCTGAATACCGGAAATTGGAGAAAGTCTTCTAAGAAGTAATTGTTGAATATTCTAAAATCAAATCTTCCTAGGTGAGGCAAGCTAATTACTCACCTGAAAGAGGTCACTAGGATTGCTGATAAGTAACCTTCATACTTGGTGTTTCTGTGTAAAACCAAGGTGATTTTCACTTCAAAGATTCTGTTAGTTCCCGTTTTCTAAGGGCGGATTGTAATCCCCGATATGCAGCCTAAAGTGTCTGGAAAATGCTGCTGAAATTGATGCCTCGGTTTTGATCTTGAAATTATTTTTGGAGATGTAAATGGAGCTAAAAAAGGAGAAGAAAATGGCCGATAAATCTTCGGGTATTAGATCGCAATTTAAACGCTAAGCAGGCTTGGGATTTCGTTTACTTATTAGGTATTTATTCCCACATTGGGAAAACAGGAGGGCGGGTTGAGTAAGATTCCAGTGGGACAGGATCCATAGGTTGGGTAAAAAGGAGAGTTAAGAAAGGACAATCCGAATTATATAATCAAAGCGTGTTGGCTCTGTATTTCATGATTTTTTCTCTCAACCTACTTCTGACATGTGCTGTTTGCTAACTCTTTTTCTGAGCAGATTTTTATTCGGTATACAAGGGTGGAAGAGTAGAATTGATCATTCAGTTGCTGTCAATTCTTAATTTATTTTGAAATGATTTCGAACGTTTAACAGCGGTGAAAACTCAAAATGCAGACTCTGATTTAGGGTGAAATTGGAATTTTTCTTTGCAAAATATTCTACGGTTTGCTAAAAGCTGATCTAATTGGAGATTCTTCGAAAGGATTCAGAATTGTCAGTATGGTTAAGAAGCTTTACTTTTTAATTTGTGTGTTAATAAGCTGATTATATGATTATTAAGTCGTATTTAGGTCTATCATAATTTGTCTTAGCTAAAAAGATTAGTCTCGCCTAAAAATTGTCACGCTTCTGAAAAAGGATCATTTCGACGAGCAGAACGTTAAACATTCACATTCCTAAATTTTTTATCAGATAAACCAGTTCCTGTGAGCACCAAGTGTTTTGTATGGGTCAAGAGTAATGCATGAGATTATGACTTTTGAGGTAGATTTTTTTAATCTTCGTATTATTAACTCACAACCCTAACTGTTAACTTCCTCGATGCAAATATCCCCGATCAAAAAAATACTTTTACTAGATGACGATAGGATCCAAAAAATTTTAACAGAGAAGCGTTTGTTAAAAATTAATTCGGGAACTGAATTTGTGTATTTCGATACGCCAAGTAAAGCCTTGGAATATCTTAAGACAGCTCATGTGGACCTTCTGTTAGTAGATCTGAATTTACCGGAAATGAGCGGTTGGGATTTTGTAGATGAGGTAGAAAAAGTAAGTCCAGAATCACGGATAATCTTACAATCAGGGTCAGTGGATCGGGAGGAGTTTGAGCGTGCAAATGCAGATAAAAGAATCAGTGAAATTTTCGAAAAGCCACTAAGTGATTCAGACTTAAGATCAATCCTTGGACTTTGAGGCATATGACACCCATCCTTTTGAATAATTTAATTAATTTCGAGCCATCAGAAAGAATGTATGACTGAAAAAGCAGAAGACAGAAAGCCCCTGCTTTCAAAGAAAATAGATAGGTTTTTTACCGGATTGGCGGACGCTTGGAATTTTGTAAGGCGATTCTTCAAGGAGGTATTTGTACCACCTTATGAATTTAAGGAGGTCATTCACCAATGTTACCGTATAGGGGTTGAATCGTTACCCTTGATTTCACTTACAGGGTTCATTGTAGGTATCGTATTTACTAACCAATCCAGACCTTCCCTTTCAGAATTTGGAGCTACTTCATGGTTGCCATCGCTGATTTCCATTGCGGTAGTTCGGGCCATGGGACCACTAGTTACTGCACTGATTGCTGCCGGTAAGGTAGGATCCAGTATAGGTGCTGAGATTGGCTCGATGAAGGTGACTGAGCAAATTGATGCGATGGAGGTATCCGCGACGAATCCTTTTAATTTCCTCGTAGTGACGCGGGTGATCGCAACCACTCTGATGATACCATTGCTTGTGATGTACACAGACTTTGTAGCCCTAATGGGGTCGTTTCTTAGTGTAAGTGCTAATGAGAAAGTGAGTTTGACCACTTTCTTTGTTCAGGTATTTGAATCTATTTCATTTCTGGACATCATTTCTTCGGTATTGAAGTCAATTTTATTCGGCTTTACCATAGGAATAGTGGGCTGTTACAAGGGATATAATTCATCCAAAGGAACAGAAGGTGTAGGCCGGGCGGCAAATGCAGCAGTGGTTATGGCGATGTTCCTAATATTTATAGAAGAACTGTTGGTTCTTCAGATCGTTAACGCAATCCGAGCATTTTAATCATGGAAGAGAAGGTTGTAGAAATTCGCGGTTTGGAGAAGTCTTTTGGGGACTTAGATGTATTGAAAGGGGTTGATCTGGATCTACACAAGGGAGAAAACCTTGTGGTTTTAGGTAAATCAGGATCTGGAAAGTCAGTTCTAATCAAGATAATGGTTGGGCTTTTAAAACAGGATACTGGATCTATGAATGTGCTGGGTAAGGAAGTTTCCACCTTAAGCACAAGAGAATTGAACGCTTTGCGTCTGAGAATTGGGTTTTCATTCCAAAACTCAGCGCTATATGATAGTATGACAGTTCGTGAAAACATGGAGTTTCCCTTGGTGAGGAATATAAAGAACCTGACTAAGAAAGAAATCACCATGAAAATCGAAGGTTTGCTGGATAGTGTGGGTTTACCTCAATCTATCAACCAAATGCCATCAGAGCTTTCCGGAGGTCAAAAGAAAAGAATAGGTGTTGCGCGTACGTTGATTTTGGAGCCTGAAATAATGCTTTATGATGAACCAACGGCAGGATTGGATCCTATTACATGCGGAGAGATCAATAGCCTTATCACGCAAGTACGAGAGGAGTATAATACCTCATCCATCGTTATTACTCACGATTTGACCTGTGCTAAAGATACAGGGGATCGTATGGCAGTATTGTTGGATGGACAGTTTGACGCTGTCGGAACTTTTGAGGAGGTCTTTCCTCACGCAGAAGACAAACGCATAAAATCATTTTACGATTATAATTTCATCAACTCATGAGAGGGGAAAATAAAAGATCAGTCATAGTTGGCATTTTTGTCTTTTTAGGCATTGCTATCCTGGTTGCAGGTGTTTTGACACTTGGTGGCCAGCAGAAAAAATTTGTAAAGGCGATTCAGCTAAAAGCTGTTTTCGATGATATTGGAGGTCTTCAGACTGGAAACAACATCTGGTTTTCCGGTGTGAAGATCGGTACTGTTCGTAAAATCAATTTTTACGGAGATTCTCAGGTAGAAATTGAAATGAACGTGGAGGAAGAAGTGGTGGAATTTATTAGAAAGGATTCGAAAGCCACTATCAGCTCTGATGGATTGATTGGTAACAAGATCATCGTCATCTATGGCGGTACTACTTTGGCACCACCAGTAGAGGATGGTGATAGACTGGAATCAGTGATGCCATTGGATACAGACCAGATGATGGAAACGCTGCAGGTGAATAATGAGAATCTAGTAGAAATCACAGGCAACCTTAAAAACCTGACTAGCAAACTTGCTGCTGGTGATGGCATGGTGGGTGCGGCGTTGACCGACTCCTTAATGGCAGAAAGCTTCAGAGCGATAGTTAGAAATTTGGATCAAGCATCCATCAATAGCAATCGTATGATTGCTGAGTTGAATAAGTTTACTTCGAAATTGAATCAGGAGGGAAATCTCTTTAATGATCTAGTGACCGATACTACCATGGCTAATGAGTTGAAGCAAACAATGGAAAGCTTCAAGCAAACAGCGGCTAATTCTGAAGAAATGACTCAGAAGCTGAGCGCGATTACTGATAAGTTCAACGATCCTAATAATTCTTTGGGAATGCTTTTAAATGATCCTGAATTCGCTGAGACCTTGAAAAGCACCTTGGAAAATACCGATTCAGCTACTTATAACTTGAACCGTGGAATGGAAGCCTTGGAATATACCTGGCCATTCAACAAAGGTTTTAAGAGAAAGGCAAAAGCTGCAGAAAAGGCAGACAACTAACAGAAATTAGTCTTTATCATTTTCATCGAGCCCGCGGGAAATCTTTTCGCGGGCTTCTTCTTTTTCTTCCCCATTTGCTTTAATTGTTTCTGTATCGTTTGTCGGTGTCAACACAGCCTTCAATGAAATAGGGAAGTGATCTGATCCTATACCTTTTTGAACTTTTAGACTAGCCACCCCAAAGTGCTTGCTTAAAAAGATATGATCCAATGGCCATCTGAAAAGTGGGACTTTCGCATGAAAGGTGTTAAATAAACCTCTGCCACGACGAGGGTCAGCCATTTCAGAATTTTTCAAAAACAGCTCCGTAGTGTAGCTCCACGCCACATCATTCAAGTCTCCTATGACCAGAGATGGCTTCGGGTTGGCCTTTGATTTTTTTCCAACCATCAATATTTCTGCATCTCTTTCCGTACTTTTTTCATTTTCGCCCGGCACGGGAGGAGTTGGGTGAATCGCATAAATGGTAATTATTTCCCCATTTCGAAGCTTTATATCTAATTCCAACGAAGGAATTTCTTCATTGATCAGGTAATTTATTTCCTGTCTCACAATTTCCATTCGGGTATAAAGTAGCAATCCGTAGGTATTATCTAGCGGGATTTTAATCTGAGTTGGATAATCATTTTCTATTTCAGAAAGGCCTCTTTCCCATGCCTTATCCGTCTCCACAAAAAATATTAAATCTGGGTTTACTGAATTGACTAGTGCGACAGCTTTCTCATAGTGTTTGTTGTATTGATAGACATTTCCCACCAAAAGGCTGATGCCTGACTGTTCGTTGTAGGATACCGTTTCGATCATTTTTTTTCCAAAAGGACTGAAAGGCCAGACTTTGGTACTCAGGTAGATAGCTGAAATTCCCAGTGCAGTAATCCAGAAATACGCCTCAAGTGAAACTGACCAGCCAAGGGAACTGATCCAACAAACCGTCAATCCAATGATGATGACCAATTTCTGCAGTCTTGGATAGTCAAAAATACGTACCCACCAGTAATCCAGCTTGACTAAAGGGAAAAATGTAGCGAATATAAAAAAGACACTGAATACTTGAAGGATGAGGTAACCCATGTAAAAATTTGATTTTCTTAAGTTAAATTAAAGATGAATAATCGGCCTGCAAAATGGGGAAACTTTATTTCAAATGTAAAGTATGGAATCCTAAGCAGGAATTTTGAGTTAGTTAAGTGAATCTATTTTTAACCTTAGCCCATAGCAAACATGAGTCAAGACCCATTCCAGATTAAAACTACATTGAAAACTTCAAAAGGAGATCATACATTTTGGAGTTTAGAGAAATTAGATGCTAGCGGTCATTCGGTAAAGCACTTACCTTTTTCAATCCGGATTTTATTGGAAAATGCGCTGAGAAATTTTGATGATTTTGCGATTACTAAAGAGCATCTTGAAACCTTGATGAATTGGTCACCGCAACCCTCCGATAAAGATGTCCCATTTAAACCTGCTCGAGTTCTGATGCAGGATTTTACAGGAGTTCCGGCGGTGGTGGATATAGCATCCTTACGTTCGGAAGCGCATCGAAAGGGTAAAGATGCAAGTACAATTAATCCATTGATTCCAGTAGATCTTGTCATAGATCACTCGGTGCAGGTGGATTATTTTGGGACTAATTACAGTTATCAAAAGAATGTAGAAAAGGAATACGAACGGAATTCTGAGCGCTACAAATTCCTGAAATGGGCACAAAAAACCTTTAATAACTTTTCAGTGGTGCCTCCAGGTATGGGGATCTGCCACCAGGTAAACTTAGAATATTTAGCTCAGGGAGTAATTGAGCGAGATGGGATGGTTTTTCCAGATACGCTTGTCGGGACAGATTCCCACACACCTATGGTGAATGGAATCGGAGTAGTAGGCTGGGGAGTAGGAGGAATTGAAGCGGAAGCAGCTATTCTAGGTCAGCCCATTTACTTTATTATGCCTGAAGTGGTCGGCCTGAAGTTGACTGGTAATTTGCCGGCAGGTACCACGGCTACGGATATGGTATTGACCATTACGGAGTTACTTAGAAGAAACAGCGTAGTGGGTAAGTTTGTAGAGGTATTTGGGCCAGGTTTGGATAATCTTTCCGTCCCTGACAGAGCTACCATTGCCAATATGTCTCCGGAATTTGGCTGTACTGTGACTTACTTCCCGATTGATGATCGTACGTTGGATTATATGGGAAAAACCAATCGCTCAGCTGATCAGATCAAATTGGTGGAGGATTATTGCAAGGCCAACATGCTTTGGAGAAAAGACGAGGATCTGATCAATTACAGTTCTGTAGTGGAATTGGATTTGGGAACCGTTGAAGCTACTGTTTCCGGCCCAAAACGTCCACAGGATAAGATTTTGGTGAGAGATTTCAAACCGAAATTCGGAGAGCTCTTGGAGTCAGTTCATGGTCGTCAATATATTCCTATCGATAAGCGAGAAGAAGTATCCCGTTTCCTTGAAGAAGGAGGAGGACAAACTGAAGATCAATCGGGAGTTGAGGCACCTGCAGAGACCGAGATCAAAACTAAGATTAAAAATGGTCTGAAGACTGTTTCAGTTAATCTTCATAACGAGAAATTTGAATTGTATGATGGCTCTATCGTCATCGCAGCAATTACATCCTGTACCAATACTTCCAATCCTTCCGTAATGCTTGGAGCAGGATTAGTGGCCAGAAAAGCGCGGGAATTGGGATTGGATGTGAAGCCTTGGGTGAAAACTTCCTTGGCTCCAGGATCGAAGGTGGTGACCGATTACTTGGAGAAATCAGAGTTACTTGAAGACTTAGAGGCGCTAAAATTCCACACCGTGGGTTATGGCTGTACTTCTTGTATTGGTAACTCAGGACCGCTTCCGAGACACATTGCGAAAGCAGTGGAGGATAACGACCTAGTCGTAGCTTCTGTCCTTTCCGGAAATAGAAACTTTGAAGCCAGGGTGCACCCGCAGGTGAAAATGAATTACCTCATGTCGCCTATGCTAGTGGTAGTTTATGCCATTGCAGGTCGTGTGGACGTGGATTTATATAATGAGCCGATTGGCTACGATCCGAATTTGGAACCTGTATTTATGAAGGATATCTGGCCAACTAATGAGGAAATAGCTGAGGTTGCCAGAAAAGTCCTTACACCAGATGATTATGAAAAAAGCTACGGTGAGATTTTCGAAGGAAATGACATTTGGAAAGAATTACAATCCGGTGAAGGAGAAATCTATCCTTGGGATGATAGCAGTACCTACATCAAGGAAGCGCCATTTTTCAAGGGGATTGCGGTAGATGTACCAGAACCTAAAAACATTACAAACGCAAGAGTTCTTTTGAAACTGGGTGACTCTATCACTACAGATCATATTTCTCCGGCAGGATCTTTCAGACCTGATACTCCTGCGGGAAAATACCTAAACGGAAGAGGAGTGGAGCGACCGGACTTCAATTCCTATGGTTCGCGGAGAGGAAATGACGAGGTGATGGTTCGTGGTACTTTTGCCAACGTTCGTATTAAAAACCAATTAAGTACCCAAGAAGGTGGGTTTACTACTTATGTTCCTTCCGGGGAAGAAATGAGTGTATTCGAAGCTTCTGAGAAATATCAGGCAGCTTGCGTGCCTTTAGTAGTCTTAGCTGGAAAAGAATATGGATCAGGATCTTCACGTGACTGGGCTGCAAAGGGAACCAACTTACTTGGCATCAAAGCCGTAATTGCTGAAAGCTATGAACGTATTCACCGAAGTAATTTGGTGGGAATGGGAGTCTTGCCACTTCAGTTCATGCCAGGTGAAACTGCCGAGAGTCTAGGTTTAAGTGGAAAAGAGGAATTCACTATTACCGGAATTGAGGATGGACTGAAGCCTTCGCAGAAATTCGAAGTCATTGTCACTTCAGAATCTCAGGAGAAGAAAATTCAAGTACGCTCGAGACTGGATTCAGAAGTTGAGATTGCTTACTACAAGCATGGCGGAATTCTGAATTATGTATTGAGGGATTTCTTGAAGGATTAGGGGAGTTGGGTGTTGGTTGTCGGATGACCGATGCAAGCCTCTGCTAGTTTTGAGCTTGGCTTTAATTAGTTTTGGCTCTTTTGAAATCACAAAACCCGTCAGAAATGGCGGGTTTTGTTGGTTGTATAACTTTGTTATTGAGTACGTAAGATTCCCCATAGAATTACCAGAATCAGCGAGGCGACGGTTAGAATTGTTAACGCAATTGACTCAAGTTTCCTTGATTGCTCTCGCTGTTTAACTACCAATCTTCTCAGTTCGTATTGATTTAATTTTTCGTTTTTCTCCATTTAAAATCACTGAAAGACTAATCCAGCTTAAACCTTACCGGAATATATAACCAGGCATCTATCGTATTTCCATCATGGTTAGTAGCAGGAGTAATTTCTCCCTCATATTTACTGGCTGCCTGAAGTGCTTCTAGCGCCAAAGATTCACTTACATTTTCTGGATTGGCTAACTCGAAACCACCATGCTCACCAAATTCATTTACATACATCCCAAGAATAGCGGTTCCTTCTTCTCTATCTCTCCGAGCTAATGCAGGGTATTTCAGGTTTTGCATCAGTGTTTGATTCCAAAGATCCTGATTTAGTTTTGGCTTTGGCTCAAACACATTTTCATCTGCAGTAATTACTTCCTCACTACCTGCCTTTCTGATTTCAAAGTTCTTTTCACCCTGAAAAAGCACTTCGCCTATTTTTTCGCCCTTGGAATAGTATATAGCATGGTAGAAACCATTGTTGCGATTCTTGATTTTCTTGGAAGTCAACTTCCCATTTTCATCATAAGTCTCTGTGTTTTCCTCAGGAAAATCCCCCTCTTGGTTATGACCATATCGGGTAACTTTAACTATTTGATTTTTCAGATTGAAAATGCGCTCTATGGATGTGCTGTCGCTAAGATTGACAATAATTCCTTTGTAGAAATAATTGATGGTATCGGCCTCGGCTATCGGGTAGAAATGCTTATTCAATCGGACTATTTGGGTATCCTGAGATTTATAAAGCGAGGAGCTAAGTCCAAGAAAGGCTGTTATTAGGAGAAAAAATCGAAAGGTATTTTTGAACGCCATATTTGATTGACTAATAGTAAAGTTTAATTATAATCAAACAAATCTGAAATTGAAAACCATTTGAACTAAAGCCTATGTCTCACTTTAATTCAAATCTCTTTTATCCCTGAAGTAAAACCTTATTTTTGTGACTCATTCCTATCAAACAAACCAATGAACGCAATTAATCCCACTAGCACATCAGCCTGGGCAAGATTAAAACAACTTGCTGAAGAACATAAAGACATGACCATTCTATCTCAATTTGATCAGCCGGAGCGCTTTGATAAGTTGAGTATTTCGATGGAAGATATTCTGGTAGATTTTTCGAAGAATAGAGTAAATCAGGACATCCTTGATGCACTTTATGATTTGGCTAATGAGTGCAACCTACATGAGGCGGTTGAAGATATGTTTACTGGAAAGCCTATCAATGTCACTGAAGGGAGGGCGGTATTGCATACTGCGCTGAGAAATCCTGCGGATGAGACTGTACTTCTGGATGGACATAATATCATGGAAGATATCTCTGCTGTCTTGAAAAAAATGAAGATTTTCGCAGATAAAATCCAAAATAAACAATGGCTTGGCTACACAGGTAAGCCGATCAAATCTTTGGTAAACATCGGGATTGGTGGTTCTGACCTAGGTCCGGTAATGGTGACGGAGGCCTTGAAGCCTTATCA
Organism: Algoriphagus winogradskyi; assembly: GCF_900182815.1. Classification (GTDB taxonomy): domain Bacteria; phylum Bacteroidota; class Bacteroidia; order Cytophagales; family Cyclobacteriaceae; genus Algoriphagus; species Algoriphagus winogradskyi. Next base: position 151,688 of record NZ_FXUA01000006.1, read on the forward strand.
GAACCCTGATATTGAGTGTTTCTTCGTTTCCAATGTAGATGGAACCCATATGGCCGAAACGCTTAAAAAAGTAGATCCTGAGACTACGCTATTTTTTATCGCTTCCAAGACGTTCACTACGCAGGAAACCATGACTAATGCGCATTCTGCACGTAATTGGTTCTTGGAACATGCAAAGGATGAATCTGCAGTGGCTAAGCATTTCGTGGCGCTTTCTACTAATGCCAAATCGGTAGAAGCATTTGGAATTGATACAGCAAACATGTTTGAATTCTGGGACTGGGTAGGAGGAAGGTATTCCCTTTGGTCTGCCATTGGTTTGCCAATTGCATGTACCATCGGATTTGACAATTTCGAGAAACTACTATCTGGCGCTCATGCGATGGATAATCATTTCCGTCATACTCAGTTTGACAGAAATATTCCGGTTGTCCTGGCGTTGATAGGTATCTGGAATACTAATTTCCTTGGTGCGAGTTCTGAAGCTATTTTGCCATACGATCAGTACATGCACCGTTTCGCCGCCTATTTCCAGCAGGGAAATATGGAAAGCAATGGCAAGTACGTAAGTCGCTCCGGTGAAAAAGTGAATTATACTACTGGACCGATTATCTGGGGTGAGCCTGGGACAAACGGTCAGCATGCTTTTTATCAGTTGATCCATCAGGGCACACACTTGATTCCTTGTGATTTCATCGCTCCGGCGATTTCCCATAACCCGATTGGTGATCATCATCAGAAATTGCTCTCCAACTTCTTTGCCCAGACAGAAGCCCTAATGAAAGGTAAGTCTCTCGAAGAGGTAAAAGCAGAAATGAAAGCTGCCGCTAAGTCAGACGAGCAAATCGAAGAAATCGCTCCGCATCGGGTTTTCGAAGGTAACCGTCCTACCAATTCCATTTTGGTGAAGGAAATCACTCCTTATACCCTCGGCGCTTTGATTGCCATGTACGAACATAAAATCTTCGTTCAGGGTGTTATTTGGGATATATTCAGCTTCGATCAGTGGGGAGTGGAGCTAGGTAAGGTTCTAGCATCTGGAATTCTTCCTGAGCTTAAAGGTGATGAGGAAGTTACCGCCCACGATGGCTCTACCAATGGCTTGATCAATGCCTATAAGAAAATGAGAAAGTAAATCTTTGATAAGATAGCTTAATTAGGTGGGTTGACCTCGGTGGCTTGTGTCCTCCATCAGTTGCCCTAGTTTGTGCCTGCCTTGCCGGTAGGCAGGTCTCCACAAACCACTTAACACATTCATAGTTCCGGTCTGTAAGACACAGACCGGGGTTGAGTAATAAAACAAACCCCGATTCTGAAAGGAATCGGGGTTTTCTATTGTCGTGATTTTTGAAACATACATGAGTTATAGGAGTTAAACTTAAAAAGCTCCTATATGCAAAAGTCAGCAATCATCTTACTACTCACTGCCTTTTTTATCCTCAATTTTTCCTGTCAGGCACAGACAACAACCGAAGATCCATACACTTTTAAAAATCCAAATTGGGATGGTTCGGGTAAAGTCTATCTGGGAAGGGAGATATCCCAAGTCATGGGTTTTGCTGGAAAGGACTGGTTGGAGCGTGCAGAACGAGCACGTGAAGAAGGTGTTGCCGATGCATTGGAAAATCTACCGGTCACTTCCAAAAGTGTAGTTGCAGACATAGGAGCTGGTTCTGGATATTATACGTTTAGAATAGCTCCCTTAGTTAGTGAGGGCAAAGTCTATGCTGTGGATATTCAAGAAGAAGCAGTCGATTATATCCGAAATAGAAGTAATGAGCTAGGGGTTGAGAATGTGATTCCAGTGCAAGGTACTGAGCAATCACCTAATCTGCCCGAGGGAGAAGTGGATCTGGTTATCATGGTTGACGTGTATCATGAGCTCGCGTATCCGCAGGAGATGCTTAGTGCTATATATAAATCGCTCAAGCCAGACGGTAAAATAGTATTACTCGAATACAAAGGTGAGGATCCGAGTATTGCAATCAAGCCACTTCATAAAATGACCGAAAAGCAGGCAAAGAAGGAGTTGAAAGCTAATGGGTTTGATTTGGTGGAAAATGGAAAATTCCTACCAATTCAGCATTACCTGATTTTTGAAAAGGTAAATTCAAACTAAAATTCATCCACTTAATAATTGAGGCAATTTCGTTCTTCTGTCCACCGAAATTCCAATGGTTTAGAGATTACAAAAAACTTCTTCATAAACTGGATAAAGACAGGGTAGTCAGAGGGAATAGTCCCGTGACCACCATCATGCATGTAATATCCAAGTTTGTTTTCCAGCAATGAAATGTCTCCCGGAGCAGGCATTTCATGGTTTTTTGGACCATTTTCTCCAAATAATTCATAGACTTGGATAGCCTCCTGAGCGGCTATAAACTCACCCTTAGGGTCTGACCAATAATCCGTATTTCCTGTTTGAAGCAGTATAGGTCGGGGGGCAATCATCGCTACGAGCGTGTGAGCATCAAAAGGAAAGTCATTTACATGCGTGGAATAGGCATGATAGTTTGGGGCAAACTGGTAGCCATACCTGGAGGAGTCAGACATATGCTTGATGTTTTCGCCATAATCCCTTCTTGCAATAGCAGCTCCACCTTCACCCGAGCAACTGGCAATGATCATTTTGAATCTAGTATCTCTTATTCCTGTCCAGAGCACTGTCTTTCCTAATCGGGAAACACCCATTAAGGCAATGCGACTGGCATCAATCTGCTCGTCTTTTTCAAAATAATCCATGGCTCTGCTGAGTCCCCAAGACCAAGCTGAGATTGTTCCCCACTCATCGCTTTGAGGCTCCGTTTCGCCAGGCTTGAGAAAATCCTTGCGTATTCCGTACTCAAAACCATCCTTGAAATCTGGATCTATATCTCCATAGTAAACTGTGGCGAAACCATATCCTGCGTCTATAAATTGCTCCACATTAGTAGCCCGAAAAGCACTTGGCTGATCTGCTTTGACTTTTTCACCTGATTTATTCCACATTTCACCAACTCGTATTTCTGGATCGTTTACGGTTAGATTATTTGCAGTAAAGGAAATGGTGAAGAAAACAGGTGTTTTCTTATTAGAATTCCTGGGTAAATAAATGAGCAAATCCATTGGGTGCTCTTTGCTGTTTTCAGTTAAATATATTCTGACCTGCCTGCGAATTGCCTTGCCATTTAAAGCCTTGCTTTCTTTGTCATAAACTTCAAAGGCTATCGATTTTGGAGCAGGAGGTGTTTTTCCATATTGAAGTTCTGCAATAAAATTTAATAGTTCTGGTCTTCGCTCATGCATCCAAATCTCTGAATTAGTAACTTTTTTACCATTCTCCAGGGTGAGTATCTCAGGTAAAGTATAAGGAGGAATGGCATCTTCATCATAATTGACAGGGAAACCGGCGACTAACTTTGGTGGCTCCTGAGTCTGCGCAATCGCTAGAATATTAGAGTAGAGAAAAATCGAGAAAGCTAGAGATATATTTATTAAAGCAGTTCTTTGCATGGTCTGGGGGTTATTGTTGCTCCAATATGTTAAATGAAATTGATTTGACTATCCTGATACAGAGGAAATTGAAGGAGAATGGTGTGACAATTAGGTGGCAATGACTTCCCTCAATTATTTAAGTGACTTGAATCTGAGCTTTTGAATAAATATGAATCGATCCAATTCTAAAATCCTATTCTTATATCTTAGCACTTCGAAAAACCTAAGGCTATTGTCCTTTCTCCATAAGAATTCCAGAAATAAATGAAGCAATTATTCTCTAATCTTCTCTTCAAAGTTTTCATCGCTATCGTGTTAGGGATAGTTTTTGGTCTGTACTTGCCGGAATCCATCAATCGGGTTTTCGCGACCTTTAATGCCTTTTTTGGTCAATTTTTGAATTTTGCCATTCCTTTGATTATCCTCGGATTGATCATGCCGGCAATCTCTGACTTGGGTAAAGGTGCCGGGAAAATACTGCTTATCACTGCCGCAATAGCTTATGGATCTACGCTGTTCTCTGGCTTTATGAGCTATTTTACCTCTTCTACTATTTTCCCATCTCTTCTAGCTTCCCATGTAAATGAAGCAGCAGAGGTAACCGAGGGAGGAAATGATTTAGTGCCTTATTTCAGTATCACCATACCTGCCGTGATAGATGTAATGTCTGCTTTGGTTTTGGCATTTGTGATTGGATTGGGACTTTCGTATCAGGAGAATTCCACGTTGAAAAAGGTGGTAAAGGACTTTGAAACCATCATCATGCAGGTGATCGAGAATGTAATCATACCACTCTTGCCAATTTTCATCTTGGGGATTTTCGCAAATATGGCTTTCAGCGGTCAGGTTTATTCCATTTTATCTGTATTCTTGAATATCATCGGGGTGATCTTTGCCATGCATATTTTCTTGCTGATCCTTCAATATGTGATCACAGGAGCGATTGTCAAAAAGAATCCTTTTAAGTTATTGGCGACTATGATGCCGGCATATTTTACGGCTTTAGGAACACAATCCTCAGCAGCTACTATTCCAGTGACGCTGGAGCAAGCTGAGAAAAATGGAGTTTCTCCTAAAATCGCTGGCTTTGTCATTCCACTTTGTGCAACGATTCACCTGTCAGGAAGTATCATGAAAATCACTGCTTGTGCTATGGCTTTGATGATCTTGGAAGGCGTTCCCTTTGATTTTGGGATGTTTGCAGGATTTATTTTTATGTTGGGTATTGCAATGGTAGCAGCACCAGGAGTACCTGGAGGAGCAATTATGGCAGCAATTGGAGTACTTCAATCCATGCTTGGATTCAGCGAGGAAATGGTTGGGTTGATGATTGCACTTTACATTGCTATGGATAGCTTTGGAACTGCCTGTAATGTTACAGGTGATGGAGCGATTGCGCTAGTGGTGGATAAAATTACTCAGGACAAAAAGTTGGATGCTGCAGCCTAAACGTTGATTTATCTTAAGATTTTCATTCTGTTTTTCCAATCCGTAAGTAACTCTTTTCGCCCTTTATTGAGGGGGCAAAATACTTTCCTTTTTAAGAGACATTTTAGTTCCTGAAAAATAAGAGAAACCTAAGATTCTACACTAGATTATGTGCATGGGCATAGTTGACCAAACCTACCAAGGTTGAGCATTCGATCTTTCGGAGAATATTTTTACGATGGGTTTCTACTGTTTTCTCGCTGATAAACAGTACTTCTGCGATCTGCTTTGTAGAAAAATCCCTAGCTATGAGTTTAATGATTTCTGTTTCTCGGGGTGAAAGATCGCTTTTCTCCGTAGGAGCATTAAGCTGCCTTACCAGTATCTCCGAGATTTCATCACTGAAGTACTTCTTTCCTGAAGTGACTTTGTCAAGGGCTTGCATCAAAGAAGAATGGGCATCATTTTTCAGCACAAAGCTGTCGATATTTTCCTTGAGTAAATCTCTCACTACCGATGGGTCATCATGCATGCTGAGCACGATAACTTTGATGTCAGGATTGATGGAATGAGCGATTTTGATGATTTCCAAGCCTGAAAAATCAGGTAGCTCATAATCGGTGACAAGGATGTCAAAATCCTGAGTTTTCAGAAGTTCGATCGCTTTTTTGCCACTACTGGCTGCTGCTGCGACCTCATAGTCTTCCAGTCCGCTGAGAAGACTTTGTGTGCCTTCCAGTAAGATTTTATGATCATCTATTAAAAGTATTCGGTACTTCTTCATCAGTTTTTCTGTCTTACTTTTAAATAAACGCAACATCTTTTTGTTTCAAAGTACGTTGTGTTTGGACTATGTTTCAATACCTATGACTAGGTATTCATCTCTACCTGAGTTGTTTTAAAGGCAAGTGATTTGTCTAGGATAAGGGTGAGCATGGTGTTTTTTCTTCCTTGCATGGTGTCTATGTCCATTGATCCTTTAATGAGATTAAGCCGGGTATTGATATTTCTCCATCCATTTCCTTTGCTGTTTTCAAAGGTGTTTAGGTCAAACCCATTCCCATTATCTTCCACAGTGATAATGATCTCCTCCTCATGCGCGGTAAACTGAATTAAGATCTCAGTTGCTTCGGCATACTTTAAAATATTGGATATCCACTCCTGCAAAATTCTGTAAAGTGAGATTTCAAAAACCTCATTCAACCGGGCATCAATGCCAAATACCTGCACTTTCGCATTTACCTGGTTTGATTTGTTGATTCTAGCGATCAATTCCTGTAAAGCTGGAATTAATCCCTCCTTTGTCAGAACCTGAGGCATGAGGTTGAAGGCGATATTACGGATCTCCCGCTGAATATCATTGAGTAAAACAGTGGAGTTGTCTACAATTTCATTTCGCACCAGCGGATCATTGCTGGTACTCTTCAAGCCTTGGATATTCATAGTCAATGCACTCACTAATTGACCCATGCTATCGTGGAGGTCGGAAGCAAAACGCTTTCTTTCCTTCTCCTCGCTGGAAATCACCGCTTGAATTTGAGCTTCGCGAAGTCTGGTTTTTTGCTCACTAAGAACCTTTTGCTGGCTGATTCTGGATTGCTTTCTCCAGAGATAAAACACCAACAGTAGGAGAAGTAAGACAAAGAATAAGGCTAGGATAATGATGAAATTCCGCTGATTGGTAGCCTGCTGTAGACTATTCTCCTGATCCAATAAAATGATTTGTTGGTCCTTCTTCTCTGTTTCATACTTGGTTTCCAGTTCTGCGATTTCTTTGTTCGTTTCGATATTCAGCAAGCTATCAGCATATATTTTCTGAAACTTATGCGCATTCAGCGCATCCCCAAATTGATTATTTGCTTCATAGACTTCCGCCAAAAGCCCATAGCCATCCTTTAAGCGATTTAGATTATTCAGTTTCTTCGAGAGTTCTAAACTCTGCTCAGCGAATGTAATTGCACCTCTAGTGTTTTCTCTTCTAAGCTCATTTTGAGCTAGCGAATAAAGTAGTATAGAATAGTCATAGTCATTCTCATAGCTGCCAGAGGAATAGATCTTCATTGCCTTTTCGAAATTATTATTGGCAAGTATGTAGTCTCCTTTTTCTGAATATGCATGTCCCAAATCTGTGTAGATCAATGCTTGGCTTTTTGTGTCATTAGCATCAATGGCATAGGGCAGTGCTTCCTGGAAATAATAAATAGCAGAATCCTGATTATTCAAGCGATCATATACATTCCCTATGTTCAATAAAGTCTTTTGAAGATTTTGTCGGAATTGATCATCTGGAAGTGATTTTTTGAATTCCAGCGCCTCGAAATAGTAGGATTTCGCTTTGTCAAACTTTTCATTCAGGAAATGCACATTTCCAATGTTAGTCAGTACACTTCCTTTCAAGCCTTGATCTTCTAAATTATTGACAATCCGGAGTGCTTCTAATTGATATTCCAAGGAAGTATCATAATCTCCCATGTTTTGAAGGATGAGTCCCAAGTTCACAGATGTCACCGCCACACCACGTTCATTTTCGAGAGAGGAGTACAGTTCGCGCGTTTTGTCCAGGTAATAAGCTGCTGAATCGTAATCGGATTTAGCCCAAAAAACTACCCCTACATTATTGGACGCATAAGCCTGCAAAGCTAGATATCCCTTTTTCTCTGCAATCTGAATAGACTCATAGCCATACTCCAAAGCTTTTGGAGGATCAGAGTATTTCAAATGCCAGCATAGGTCACCCAAAACAGTTGCTTTGGTCGAATCATCTGGTTGGTTTTTTAAAATGTTTTGAAGGCTGTCGATCAGTTCAGTTTGTCCAAATGAGGCAAAACTATAGAGACAAAAAAACAAAATGCTGATAACTCTCAATGCGACAGATTTTAGCTTATATACCTACTATTAGGTATGCCAAAATACCTAATCGACCTTATTGAAACAAGGGGTATTAATTAAGTCATTTGTATGAACCAGAACATAAAAATTCGAAACCATGAAAAATACTTTATTAATCTTTGCCTTTTTTGTCTGCACAATCGCAAATGGGCAACTCGTAACCAGCAAAAATCTCAGCGATAATAGCTACGGTGAAAAAAAATTGAAGGATGCTCCTAAGAAGATTTATTTAAATCAATTTAATATCAATTACCAGTTGATCGCTGCAAGTTCGGAGGCGAGTGCGGGAGGCAAGACCAGAGCAGAGATGGCTGTCGGTATGACTGGAGTGGAGATTTCAGACATGCAGGAAATCACTGACAATGCCTACGCTATGGTCGTAAAAAGACTAACCGATGCAGGAATTGAAATTGTGACTTCCGATGTAGCGGAGAAAACTGATTTTTATAGCGATTGGACAAAGACCCAAGGAGGAACTCCTACGAAAGCACAACTACTAGGATATGTAACTACAGCGCCTACTGGTTTTGATTATTTCTATAAATCAATGAATAAAGACGGTAAGACCAAAGGGTCTTTTATTGTAGATACTACACCTAAATTATCCAAAGATTTGGGAGATATTCCCGTTTTTGAAGCGAACATCAGCTTTCAATTTGTGACTATTGAGGGGAATAGCTCTTACGTGACAGATGCTACCAAGATGAAAGGTGTGGTACAATACCAAATACCTGAAGTGGCTATTGCTAAATCTGCTGAAGGATTATTAGGTTCTAAAATAGAAACATCCAGAATCGCTGCACGGATTGTTTGGAAAGGTGGGATGAATGGGTCAGGAGCAAATACTATTTTGTCATATTCCCCAAAAGGTGGGATAGAAATCCCTGGCGTGATGGAAGAAAAGAAATTTAAGGAATATGTCGCGCCAGATGTGAGTTACAATACCACTTATAATGGGGTTGCGTATACCAATGATAAGGAACTCGAAGTATCTCATCAGGTAAAGGCTGATAGAGCGGCTTACAAAGCAAAAACGCAACAAGCGCTAAATGAATATTTGAGTATGGTGGTAGATAATTTCCTAGCAAGTCTAGGGAATTGATCAAAGAAGAAAGGAAAAACCTTGGCGCCTTGAACTGAAATAAAATCAGATCAAGGCGCTTATTTTTGTGTTGTTTCAGTTGGTAGATTCAAATACTAGGAACGGCTTCTTTACTGGTTTCTGCCAAATTATTTTTAAAAAAAAACACCCCATTTTGGGGTAGAACAACCGCTTCTATCCTTATGCTTCGGTTGCCTGGGGAACAGCTAAAAAAAATCAAAATGCCCTTGCTTATCGTTTAGAAGGCTTATCTGATTTTTTAAAAGTTTTAATAAGTCTAAAGTCATCGATGGAATTGGTCTTGCTATATGACATTGAAATGAATATTTCGCTTTTTTTATAAACATAAAAATCATGAGCACTTCCAAATCAATGACTACTTATTCTCAGGTATTAAATCAATTGCCTGCAAAAGGATATGGAAAGGAATTAACCATAAGACAAGCAGGGGCTTTGTTTGACGGATCAGACAAAATTTATCAGCCTGAGCAATTAAAGATCGTGAAGGTTTACAGGTTCGAAGGTGAATCAGATCCATCCGATATGGCTGTGATTTATTTACTTCACAGCGATACTGGTGAAAAGGGCTTTCTGCTTAATGCTTATGGAACCTATTCAGATGAGGATAATCAGTATTACGATGACTTCATCAAAAGGGTAGCTGTAGAGGAAATTGAAGGATTGGGTAACGACCTGGAATAAATTTTCGGAACTGAAGAAAATTTGTTCATTTACTGATTTACATTAAAAACCACCACCAACATGCTTATTATAAACAATCAACCTACAGGGATATTTTCAGCGTATTTACTGGGAAAGAAAGAAGAAGTAGATAAAGGGACCACGCGAAAAACACCCGGGCAGTCAGGAGGAACTAGACCTCCTAAAAAAGAAGAATTCAATGAAATTGAACGGGAAAATGACCGTAAGAATGATGTACAGGAGGAAACTGTAGATAACGAAGAGCGCGATAAGAATAAAAAATAGGCAAGGGAGGTTTATTCCTCTCTAGCTGTTTTTTGCCCATCGTCCTTGCTGTTTTCCTCAATTATAGTTTTCAGCTCTTCAGCTCTTTTGGGATCACCTGCCCATTCGTATAGGTGAGATGCCTTTTCTCCTGCTTTTTCTACAAATCCAGTTTTATCTATTGTGGCTAGCCACCCAATAAACTTCCGCATTACCTTAAAATATGGAGCCATCAGCAAGGAAGAAAGTGCTATTAGTAGCCAGCCCAATGGAATAAAGGGTAATAGCAGTGAAACTAGTCCGCCTATAAAAATAAGAGCTGCAATAGTTGGTATTAAGAGTTTTCTCACTGCGGAAAGATACAAATCCTTAGAGGAAAGGACTCAAATTCTTTTATTTGGTTAGTGGCCTCTTGACGTTTTTTTCATATCGATCCTTTCTGATATTTTCTCTGTGCTAATGAAAACTCCTCCAAGTAAAAATATAAATCCGCTGAGATAGAATTGTTTAATAGGATTAGCCGCAAAGATGGCAGTCACCTTGGATTCTTTGCTTATCTGGTCGGAAGAACGCTGACTCCCGCACTGGAGGGACAGACTGAAGCGGACTCAATTCTTAAGTTTAAGATACCCTTTGTTGCTTTTGATCCATACCAACACAAAAGCGCATATACATATTGGTTACTTTTCACTGGGACTTAGGTACTAGCATGGAAGCAAATACTTTTGCTGCGAGGTTACTTTTCGAGACTTTTCAAATTAGTGAGTCAAATTCAGTCACTTATAGGTTATTGTCTAAACCCTGGCCCTCTAACCACTTGACCTGGGAATGCTCCTGTATGTTCGCCATTTTCGAGCACTGCTGTTCCGTTCACGAGAACGTGTACCATACCAGTGGCATATTGCATAGGCTCCTCAAAGCTCGCATGATCTTGGATTTGAGCAGGGTCAAAAATTGCCAAATCTGCAAAATATCCTTCTTTCAATGCACCACGTTTTTTGATTTTCAAGTTGGTAGCAGGCAAAGTTGTCAATTTGTAAATAGCTTCTTCTAATGTGATCACCTTTTCCTCACGAACATATTTGCCGAGAACCCTGGCAAAATTCCCAAAGGCTCTAGGGTGGTAGCTTGACTTGAGAAATACTCCTTCTATGGAGTAGGAGCCAGCATCTGAGCCAAAACTCATATAGGGAAGTGCTAGTTGTTTTTTTACATTTTCTTCAGACATCAGGAAATAGATGGTTCCAACCCGGCTTCCATCCTGAACGACCAAATCCATAGCAGTTTCTTCAGGAGAAAGTTGTCTTAGCTCCGCCACTTCCGCCAAGGTCTTTCCAGTGAGGTATTTCAAACTGTCATTTTTAAATCCAACTAAAATCATTTTCTCAGGTCCTTCTACCGCTTGCATCAGACTTTCCCATTCATCGGTAGGAGTCTTCATTTCCTGAAGTACCTTTTTACGGATAAAAGGGTCCTGCAAGCGCTCAGCCCATTTATTATAGCCGCCTTCTTGTACCCATGGAGGCATCGCAGCATCTAAACCAGTGGCTCCAGCGATGTAGGTGTACATATCAGTAGTGATCTCTAAACCGGCAACTCTTGCCGAATCTATCTTGGCAACCACCGCATCATATTTACCCCAATTAGCTTGTCCGCTTTCCTTCAAATGGTAAACTTCTGCCCTGATGTTAGCTTCACTAGCAATTCGGATCAATTCGTCCAAGCTTTCCAGAAGCCTGCCTCCTTCACTTCTCATATGTGAAATATACATGCCATCGTAGGCTGCAGCTACCTTGCAGAGTTCTATTAGTTCTTCGGTACTTGCATAAAAAGCTGGCGCATAGATCAAGGAAGACCCCACGCCTAATGCACCTTCTTCCATAGCCTGCCTAACCAGGGATTTCATGGATTCCAATTCTTCTGCCGTTGGAGCTCTGTCTTCGTATCCAAGTTCATGGATTCTCACTGTGGTGGCGCCTATGAAGGAAGCCACGTTTGTAGAAACACCTTTTTTCACAAGAAAATCAAGGTATTCACTGAGCGTCCTCCAGCTGATCGGGTATTTAATGTCTCCCTGTGATTTTTCCTCATCCACTTTCATTTCTTCATTGAGAGGGCCCATGGACCAGCCTTCACCAAATACTTCCAAAGTAACGCCTTGTCGAATATCGCTTTGAGATCTACCGTCTTCGATCAAAGACTCTGTAGCCCAGCTCAACATATTGATAAAGCCTGGAGCCACCACCAAACCAGTAGCGTCTATTTCCGAGTTCCCAATTGCATCTTGAAGATTCCCGATGGCAGCTATGGTATCTCCCCGTATTCCTATATCTCCCACATAGCTAGAATTTCCAGATCCATCTACGATTTGACCATTTTTGATCAGGATATCGTAGGATTCAGAATTGGAACAGCTGAAAAAAAGGTTGGCTATTGCGAGAAAAAAAAGGAAAGGTTTCATGGAGTTGATTTTATTTTTTGAGGGGAAAAGTATGGTCTTTTTAGCCTTAGTGTATTCATAGTCAGGCTAAAAATTATGATCTTCTTGACCATTATTCTCTGAAGTTACTATCTTTTCAATAATGGCAAAACTGAAAAATCCTCCTTTTGCTTAAAAGTCTTTCCAGACACAAGTTAACTTCTGGCTAATTACGCAGCTGTGGATTGATTACAATTCCTGCGTTATTTATCATTGGAGATTCAATGTTTTGGTTGCCAATTCGTAGTTTAGAGTAAAATATCTAGCTATGCTTACCTTACAGGAAATCGAATTTTTGGAAACTTATGGCTACCTTAATTTGGGTCAGCTACTGACCGACGAAGAGGTCAAAAAAATCAATGATAGAGTAGCCGATTTGATGCAGTCTGAAGGTGAAAATGCAGGGGCAGAATTGGCAGAATCAAAATATATCCGACACCCAAAAGAGGAAGGAGCGGACCGCCTAGCTGATTTGGTAAATAAGGGGCCGATCTTTGATGTTTTTTACACCCATCCTCGAGTGCTGGCAGGTATTGAAGCTGTTTTGGGGCAGCAATATAAGCTTTCCTCTCTCAATTACAGGGCTGCAAAACCTAGTATGGGCCTTCAGAAACTCCATGTCGATTGGAAGAATACAGTAGTCAATGGAGCCTACAAAGTTTGTAACAGCATTTGGCTTTTGGATGACTTTACAGAGAATAATGGTTCAACACGGATCGTACCAAAGTCCCATAAACTAAGTGCTCTTCCCGATGAAGTGATGGCTAATCCTTTGGACAAGCATCCCGATGAAATCCGGATTATCGCGCCTGCAGGCTCGGTCTTCATCTTTAATTCCCACGTATGGCATGGGGGCACCATGAATGAGACAGAAAATGTAAGAAGGAGCATTCACAGTTATTTCTGCAGTAGAGAGCAACCTCAGCAAATCGATCAAAAGAGGTACATCACTGAGGAGACTTTACAGAGGATTGGCGAAATGGGAAGGTGGACTTTGGATGTTTGAGAATAGCTGAGATGGTCAATAAAACAAGTCATTCTTAAATCAGTTTCTCAACCTTAAACAGGAAATTAACTATTGCCTTTCTATATACATCACAGCCGAGTCTTCTACGTATTTGGCAGGATTGAAGCTGGAGTAGAATTTGTTTCTAAGGTTATTAAGGGGGCTATTCATTGCCATTATTTTAGAGGTAAATTCTAAAGGGAATTTTGCTGGGTCAGAATAATTCTTCAAGAGAGTATCGTATTGATCAATATTAGCCAGCATTCTCGTAGTGAGCTGACCAAATCTAAGTCGTAACGACTGGACTTTATACATGTAAGTTTCTACCTGACCGAGCCATTTTCCTTTAGTGTCAGGTGATTTATCCAAATATGAGATCTTATCTGAAATTGATTTTCTACACTCATTCTTGAATTGCTCTCTCTCAGAGTCAAGTGTGGCTTTTAGATATCTACTTTCAAAACGCTGTTTATCAATGCCAAAATAGCTCATTTGCTCATTTAGCAACAGCGCATTTTCCTTCTGAAGTTGCTCTAGTTCCTGATTGATTAGATTCCATTCATGATCTATGATTGACTTTTGCTGCTCAAATTGACTGGAGATAGTCAATATTCTAAGCATTTCTGGAGTCTTATCGTATAGGTCTTTTTCCTTTTTACCTAGCGTTCCGATAAGACTGGTGACTCCGGAAATTGCGGTGTTCACCATTGTTCCATATAAGGGCACGGTAGAAGATGCCGTGGAAATCAATGAAAGTGAATTTTGAAGTAAACCAGACATGGCATCTGATTTACCATCTTTCTCATACCATTTATCAAACTCAGTTTTCCAAGTCGTAAAGGACTTGTATTGCTGGATTTTGCCAATGCTTCCCAACTGATCAAAAAATGACTGTGAGGTAAGAAATAGCTCTAGAGGCTGTATGTCCCGTTGGATGCTCAGCAATTCTGTGAAAGCGAGCTGTCCGTTAAGATTTATCTTGGTTTTAGGAGCTTCTTCCAGGATTTTTAACCTTGTATCTAGCGCGAATTGGAGTTTTTCCATATCCTCAATTTTTTCCTTATCCGAAGCTGTTTTGTTGTCAGTGGCTGCGAGCTTTTCAGTGAGTCGATTTACAATCTCTTCGTTATTTTTCAGCTTTTCATTGAGCTCCTTCAGTTGATTATCACGATCCGTTTTGATTTGCTCGGTTATTTCTGTCTGAGCTTGCGCAAAAGCGGTTGTAATCAGAAATAGGAAGAGAAAGAGAGGTGTTTTCATGTTTTTCTCAATATTAGAATAGAAAAGGGTGCTGTAGTTTTTTGCAAATTTCTCTTAGCTAAATCTAAGCCAATTTAGACGCCTCAATGCTTATGCGTAAAACGGGAATTTAAAAGCCAACTGAAGATAGGTTTCCATTGGAAATCAGGCCCCTGAAAAGTAATTCTTAGAAGCTCTTGTAAGCAAATAGGGCTGCAGCGAGATCTTCGTTTGCTAATCCAGCAGATTTGAAAAGGGTGATTTCTTCTCTTGAGCTTCTACCTGGGTGAATTCCTTTTACTAATTCGACAATATCCGCTTTCACATCAACTTCCGTGATGGTTCCCTCCGCAATAGGTATAGCAAGTTCACCTGTTTCATAAAGCGCCCCAGCTCGGAAATCCACAAAGATGCTGCTCTTTCGAATGGCATCATTATGGATAATCATAAAATCTATTAACTAATCGGTTTTTTTAGTGGTATGCTGAAGAAAAAGTTAGAGCCGTTGTTTTTAGAACTTTTTACACCAATTTGCCCCTGATGTAACCTGATAATCTGTCTGGAAATCGCCAAGCCTAATCCGGTACTTTCCTCACCTTCAGTTGGTCTGGAGCTTGTTTTTTGGAAATAGTTAAAAAGGTTTTGCTGCTCTGGCTCTGAAATCCCAATTCCATTATCTATAACTTCCGTGAGTAATTCGTGTGTTTTGGTTACAGAGACCTTTACTAAAACTGCCGTATTTCTATTAGAGTACTTAACTGCGTTAGATAAAAAATTGCCAATTACTTCACTCAAATAATGTTCGTCAAAATCTGAAAATAGCTGATCTTTCTCCACCTCAAGTGAGATATCAATGTCCTTGTTTTTTGCCAAAATTTGATTGATATGAACCTGATTCGTGATAAACGAAATATAGTCCTGCGTCTTGTAAGTTAGTGAGAGTTGACCAGCTTCAATTTTTGAAACATCCAGTAAGTTTCTAACCACTGTGATGCTATTGCTACTCGTTGTTTTGATAATATTCAGGATCTCTGTTACTTCAGAATTGAACTCTTCCTTATAATCATCAATTAAAATTTCAGAAAAGGCATGAATGATGCCTAGCGGACCTTTTATGTCGTGCGCAGCTATTCCAATAAACTTATTTTTTTCATTATTGATGGCTTTCAAATGGCCATTTAACGACTTAAGTTTCTGTTCATTTGCCTTCAGGTAATATAACAGTAAGCCTACCGAAATAAAGAATGCAAGTCGTACTACGGCGTTCCAAACTGGAAAGAAAAGTAAGGTGTATTCTCTGGTAAGGTATTCGGAAACAAACCATTCAATTGATGCCAAGGTAGAGCAAAAGATAATTGCTGACACATTTGCTTTAGGAGAAATGGATAATGCAGCTATTGGAAGAAGGTAAAAAAATGAAAAGCCAAATTCATCTCCTGTTATATAATCTATATAACCAATGAATAGAATTTTTAGGATTGCTACTGGTAGACTGATGTATTTATTTTTGATTTTATCTATTAAACTCATTTCATTTTTTTAAAAGTCTACCCTAAAAAGTAGATTTAAGCTTACCGTAATAACTAAGGGCGTTTTCTGTACCATGTTTTGGGAGATCAATTAGTTGAGTCAGTTCAACTTCCTAATTCTCTCTGATTTAGCGCGGACGAATATCTTCAGATAACTTCCAATTGCAATACCTTTTATTATGTTTTTTACTGGAAAATTCCTTTGTTCTCATCAAGGAGCCTCAGGATTAAAAAATCGGATTAAGCTTAATAATTGGCAAAAATC
Organism: Algoriphagus winogradskyi; assembly: GCF_900182815.1. Classification (GTDB taxonomy): domain Bacteria; phylum Bacteroidota; class Bacteroidia; order Cytophagales; family Cyclobacteriaceae; genus Algoriphagus; species Algoriphagus winogradskyi. The sequence continues at coordinate 168,065 of NZ_FXUA01000006.1, forward strand.
TAAGTAAGTAAATATGTATAGCCGCTTTTGTGCCAGTATGGGGTCTAAAGCAAAAAGGATATCTAAAACTTAAGAATGGAGGCCGCTTTGGTCATGAGGCATCGGTCTTCCTGCCAGATAAGCAAAGAATCGAAAGTGACTGGAATCTTTGAGAACAATTATATAAGTAAATCATTGCACTTTCATGAGGCCATCGAACAGCCTTCTCTTTCTAAGAACAAGCTGAACACACCCAGACAGACAGATAAATTTCAAATCAAGTTTGCAGTTTTGGAGTCAGTTTTTGAAATAGTATTGTAGCTTAAAGAAAAAAGTTGAAAAATACCTACCCTTTCGACCCATTCATCAAACATCACCTGATTATCGCTCTAGGTCTGGCAATCTGGATATTTATTTTCTTGTTTTTCACAGAGCCCCTTGACGTAGGACAGCTTCCTGAAGTCGATAAACTGAAGTTTCTGCCGATTTATGGGTTGTTCGGGGCGGTAGGGTATTTACTTTGTCTTCCTATTCAATCATGGCTAGCCAGAAAAGAAGGGAGGTGGCATCTTCGCTCAGAGCTAATTTTTATGGTCACGTTGATTTTGATCGGGTTTGTTACTACATGGTTGGTTTATTTTTATATCGTGATGGATGCAAATCCTTACGCCTACACCATTGACTATTTTGCGAAAGCTATCTATCTGCCGGCAGCATTGACAGTATTTCCCATTCTGGCAATCGGTCGCTGGTCTTTTGGGAAATACAAAGAGAAACAACTGGAAAAGGATAAAATAGAGATTCGTGGAGTGGGCAATTTTGAAGGACTGCGACTGCAAAGGGAGGATTTGATTTACATACAATCTTCCGATAATTACATAGAGGTTTTTTTCAAAGAGGGTGAAAATTTAAAAACACAATTGATCCGGAATAAACTTTCTACCATAGAGGAACAACTCCCAGAACTGATCCGAACGCATCGCTCTTTTTTGATCAATCCAGCTCATTTTAATCAGTGGAAAACTGGCAATAGGAAATTGTTTATCCGGCTAAGTGAAGGGATAGAAGTGCCTGTCTCCAAGACTTACTTGGAGTCCTTGAAAGCTGCGGTAAATTTCACCACAGAATAGCGCACTTTCGCCACAATCCCTGTTTATTGTCTTCAGAGGTAGATTTGAGTTTGTATGTTTGAATCAGTCAAACACATAATTCAATCTCTATGAAAAAGGTATTCATCTTAATGCTGCTGCTTAATTTCAACTTAAAGTTGGCAGCACAACCCAATTGCGATTGCGCATCCGAACTGGATTTTGTATATGAGCAAGTCCAGACAACCGCTTCATTCAAGGACCAGATCAGAGGCGATAAGAAGGCGAAATTCGAGGAGAATTACTTAAGCTTAAGAGCTCAGATGAATGAGGAGCTGAGTAAATTGGATTGCTTTTGGGCACTGAATCAACTGATGTACATGGTGCAGGACAAGCATGTTGCGCTCACTGAGAATCCCTTGGGGCTATCGGAGAAAAGTCTTCAGGATTCTAGTTTCTTAGCAGAATATAGAGACAGTCATGCGTTTAAAAATTTCCCTAAGACCGACAGAAATGTGGCCAATTTGGCAAAAAGTCTGGAAGGGAAAAGACTGGATGAGGTAGAAGGAATTTATAAAATTGGCAGCAAGCTAAAGATGGGAGTGTATCGCGTTACTCCAGACAGTTTGGTGGGGGTGATTCTATCATCGCAAGTTGAAATCTGGGAGCCGGGGCAAATCTTCGCTTACCTCAAGCACTCCAACATCGAGTCACATTACGACATCATCCACTATGGAACGAGCCAGAAAAACCTCAAATTCTCAAAAGCTCAATTCTTTGACCATGGGATGCTATTCCCTTCTGTGTTGAAGGAAGACCTTGAAAGCAACTATGCATGGATAGATAAGCCGGAGGAGGAAGCATATCAACTTTCCCACTTGACGGATGATGTTCAGTACGTTTGGCTTAATAGTTTTAACCGAGTAACCAAGCCAGCAGAACGGGATGCGCTTATCGCCGAGATCCCGAGAGGCCTTACCGCAAAGAATCTGATCATTGATCTCAGAAACAATGGGGGTGGAGCGGACAAAATTTCGCTTCCAATACTTAAGGAACTGAAAAAGAAGAAGGTTAACATCTATGTGCTCACCAATTTTTTTACTGGATCCAATGCTGAAATGACTACCGTACGTCTGAAGGATGATTTTGATGCCATTCAACTCGGACAGAGGACTTATGGTGCCATTAGCTACGGGTCAAATTATGGTAAAAGCTATAATTCGCCTTCTGGTCTTTTTAATTTTTATCCTACCGATATGCGTCAGCGAGAATTTATCGCCTATGAAGAGGTGGGAGTGCAGCCGGACGTTAAGCTGAATCAGGAATCGGATTGGGTGAGGCAGACGGTAGCATACATCCAATCTACAAATGACTAAGCGCTAATTGATTATCATAAGTGAAAAAGGGTTGAAGTGTTTGACGACGAGTTAATCCTAGAAAAGGCTGTCCTTCGGGACGGTCTTTTTGCTCTTTCGTTGATTCCAGTTAAAAAACAGAACATGCGAAAACGTAAGGACTTTACACCTACTATTTGAACGTGGACCAGGACTAGTTGTAGTTTATAACTACAGCTTTATTTCTTTCCGAATTTGTAAATCGTTTGATTCGAATTATTTTCTTTAGATGGGTGTAGTTGCAAACTCACCCAGTGCTATCACTATCTGACTACACCCAGAAGGGGCGATGAAGGTTGTAAAGTGTTCTTTACTTCAATATTCGACCTTCATTATTCATCATTCGATAGTTTCTACTCCCATTTCGTACCTCGTATTTCAAATTACCCTGCCTCTCGTATTTCGACAATCGCATTTCCAAAATCCCACTTCCAAACTTCCCCCTCACCCAATATACTCTCTCAATTCTCCTTCTATCCCCACAGGAAAGCCTTTTTTCTCTTCTACGCCCACGTAGACCAAACAGCTGGAAGGAGTGCTTTCAAAGATGCCTTTGAACTTTGCGAGCCATAATTCTAAGTGGGCTTTCAGTTCTTTGAGCCTAGGGATATCAGAAAGGAGCGCTCGGTTTTGCTTGAGTAGATCCAAAGCAGATTGATTGTATTCCGCTAAAACATTGGAGGTGTAAGCCCGAATCGTACGATGAAGAATGAGTTCATCTGCTGTCATCTGATCAAAATACTCATGAAAAAATTCCTCGTATTGAAGGCGCTTGGTATTTGGTATTCGGTTTTTGAGCTTTTGGGCAAGTTTGTTTCGGAGTTTTACCTGAGCTTGGAAAGTAGTCCAGGCAGTATCCAGAATTTCCAATAAACTTTCAGCGACTTCTTTAGATGAAAGACCTGTATGCTTCTGAGAGGGTGCTTCTGATCCTGGAAACTCAGCCTTACTCCAATCAAATGGGTTTTCTTTGGCTACAGCATCCAAGATCAATCGCTTGGAAGTTTCCTGATCCTTGCCCACCACATCCACATAGACAATAGATCGCAGCATTTTTGGTACTTCGCCAGGTTTCACCTTGATAGGAATAATGGCCCGGTTTACGCCAGTTGGGTCGGAGTGAAATGCCGCGCCCCACTCGGGCATAGTGAAAATAGATGCAAAATAGGCAGCAGAATATACGGCTATCGTTTTATTGGCTTCTGTAGCTTTGAGCATTTCAAACACGAAATTGGAACCCGGCCGAAAGTCCTTTGCCTGCAAAACAGTGGTGTAGCCAGCCTCTTCGAGGATTTTGCTGATCCAAATAGCCCACTGAACATCATTTGCAGTATAGCTTATGAAAAAATCTTTCATGGTCTGTTAGTTAAAAGTCTGATATTCTGTTAATCGCCTTTGCGAGCATTTGAATAAATATAGGAATTTAAGGTTTGAGTTTTTTAGGGTTGTGCGATTCAAAGTTTAGCGTAGTAAAAATGGAGTTGCTATATAAAGGCAAGATTAAGTAGCAATTACCGTCAAATAAAAACCTACTTTTGCGGCCGCAAAGAAAAAACACGAATGAAACGCATCAACGAATACAAGAAGCTCTTTGGAGTAGAAAAAGAAATCGATTTGGCAACTCTTAAGAAGACTTACCGCAACTTGGTGAAGGAGTGGCATCCTGACAAATTCCAAGATGGCGATGCGATGAAAGTGGAGGCGGAGCTTCAAAGTAGAAGGATTATAGATGGGTATCATTTTTTAGTGAGTATTGCTCCAGAGACCCATACAGCTAACCTAGATGCATACACAGAGACGATCAATGTTGCGGGAATTGCTGATTATCATCACAAGGGTATGGTATTGGAAATCACGTTTGTGGATGGGAATACCTACGAATACTTTGGTGTGACTCCACAGGTTTTTCAAAAAATGATCAATAGCGACAAAATCAACCGCTTTGCCAAGCGTGCTATCTACCCAAATTATACCTATAGAAAGTCTAAGAAAAGCTCGGAGCAGGAGTAGGAGTTGTGAGCAGTTGGTAGTAAGGTTGCAAAGTGGGGAGAAGGAGGTAGGAAAATAGTAGGTGGAAAATTTTGAAGTTGGATGTTATTGATTCAGTCATAAAGTGCCTTTAGATGGGTATAGATTGAGAAGGCGCATCTGTCTCCTTTGTATGGTATAATCGGTAGAAAGTTTAGGAAGTGGGGCCAGCTTTTTTTACTTCAAATAATCAATCAAGAAGCCAATCATTACTACTGTTATTGAAAAAGTTAAGAAGCCAAGGAGGTAGGCGGAAAATGCTTTTAAATAGTTGAAGATCTTCTTTTTATCGAAGAATTGTCCTATGGCCCAAGCAATGTATACTATTCCTATTAACATGCCTTTGTCGATTATTCTTAGACCGCTTAGACCATCAATTATTCCAAAAAAGGCAAAGAAGAGCATTCCCATTCCCATTGTAAAACAGAGCAGAATGAGGATTTCAAAATAGTTGTAACCGTATTTTCTAAAGAAAATCTTGATCCATAGCGCGATAAATAAGGCCATGACAATATTGGCGTAACCGTAGTTATTTGACACCCACTCAAAGATCTGTGAATTGGTAGAATCGTCCGCCTGTGAATAGTTCACATAGCCATCTTCAAAATTTAATAACTGTTGGAACAGGGTGTAGATCAATGAACAGACTATTATAAAGACAATAGGTTTTACGATTCGGTTTCTATCCTCCAGGATAAATTCCTGAACTGTTTTACCCGGTCGCAAGAGCAGTTCTTTAACTGTATATAAAATACCTTTATCAAAATTGAGAACACTTCCGATCTCATTGAACACGTATTTTCTATCAATCCTTTTTAGCTCTACAGGTGCGCCACAGTAAAAACAATAACTACCACTTAGCTTGGTTTCGCACTTTTTGCAATACCCTAGACTATTTTGATCCTGCATGCAGTTTTGTCTTAAACTATATAAATGATTGATACTTCCAGTTCCCTAAAATATATAAATAGTGGTTCAAATAAAATCTCTTTGGGGGGTATAAGGTTGGGAAGTAGCGAGTTGTTGGATGTTAAGCGGGGAGAAAGTTCCATGTCCTTAAGCTGAATTTCCTGCTTTAATTTCTCGGTCTTTAGCTTTAGAAATTGAGTTTGAGTATTCTTAAGTTCCTTGCCCTTTTCCTGAATCACCTGAGTGGAGGCAAATTTGATCAATTTTTCCTTCTTGTTGTACCTTTCAATAAATCAGATAGGTGGTCAATATCAACAGCAGCAAATAGACAAAGAAGCTGCTTTCAATCGGAAGCAGCTTATTTGAATTTTAATTGCCAGGTAAACGAATCGGTATAGTGGGTACTGGCAAAGTTCATGGGATAGTTCAAGATATTTGAAAAAATGGAATCCTTTTAACAGAAAGGTCGTTTTAACATTGCGATGATTTGCTTGCTTGCTAAGCGGTAGCAGATAGGAAAATCATTATTTTTGCAGCACCTAATCACCACTACATGTTCTTGGAAATAATTATCGCCATGCTTTGGAGCATTTCTCCATTTGGAGAGGCGAAACTAGGTATTCCTTACGCGTTACTAAATGATATAAATATCTATTTAGCTTTTGCACTTTGCTTTGTTGCAAATGTGTTGGTATTCCCTGTTATGTCATTTTTTTTGGACGTAGTTAATCGTTATTTCTTGCGATGGTATCATTACAAGAAGGCGGCAATTTTTGTAGGGCGTAGAGCAAAAGCGGGTGCTGGTAAAAATGTCCAAAAATATGGGTTTTGGGGTCTTATGTTTTTTGTTTTGCTTCCAATTCCGGGCACTGGAGTCTATGCCGGTACTATCGCAGGTTATCTTTTCGGGATGGATAAGAAAAAGGCTTTTTTGGCAAATACCATAGGTATTTTTATCTCCTGTGTTATTGTGTGGGTGACTACTGTTATAGCTATCGGAGGGTTTAAATAATTTCAATTGGTAAGCATAGGAAACCGTATTTGTTGCCGGCAATTTTAGTGGATTACATTTGGTGAAGGGTTTTTTGAACTACCCTCAGTGGGCGTAAATTTATACTACAGATCCTGCCCTTGGCACTCTGAGCTCGTTGACTCATTTTCTTTCACCCAGAATTGCATTCTCGGCTTCTACTTGGTTCGCCTTTGGCAAGATGAGAAATCCCAATTAAAAAAGGCTGAACCCCTTAGGATTCAGCCTTTTTGCTATTAAGATTACTTCGAAATCTATTCTTTAGTCGTTTCAATCACTCCCCGAAAATACCCTATGGATTCGGCAATCCCCATAAATGGATTGTTCTGATTCCTCTCATGCTCCAGACTGCATACGCCTGTGTAACCAACTTTTCTGATCATTCTTACCATTGCAGGAAAGTCGATGACCCCACGTCCTACTTCGAGTGAATATCCATCTTTGGTAGGGGCTGTTACATCTTTAATGTGCATATCGAATACGCGGGTGTGGTATTTTTCCATATCGGCTACTGGGTCCTTTCCATTTCTTGTGTCGTGGCCAATGTCCAGACACATGCCAATTCTAGGATCTAGATCTTTGGTGTGGTTCCAAACATCGTCGGCATCCTGATAGATTTTAATATCCGGCCCGTGCAAATGAATGGCGAATTTGAAATCATACTCCTTCACCTTTTTATCAACGTAAGGAAGCAGCTCCACATTGGGAACGCCCACGATCAGTTTTACCCCAACTCTTTTTGCATAGTCAAAGGCCTTATCGATTTCGGCCTCAGATTTCATGTAGATCGGACCAACAGCATATCCTGTGATATCATTGGCTTTCAGTTTTTCATGAAAAGCAGCAATTTCATCATCTGTGCTTGTCATTGGCAAATGAAAATCCTTGATGCAGAGATAATGAACATCCAAGGCTTTCAATGTTTCGAGTGTCTTGTCCAGATCAAACTTCACAAAGGTGTAGCCTGCAATCCCAACTTTGAATGTTTCGCCTGTTTCAGGCGGTAGCTGTGGTCCAGGCCTACTGTCCTGTGCTTTGCAAACTATCAGGGAGAAGGCGAGTAAAAGGGTTAATAGAGTTGATTTCATGTAAATTATTTTAGGAATTATTATCAGCCAATTTAGTAAATGCATAGCAAAGAGCGGTCTTGAGTTTTGCCAATACTACGGAATCGTTTGTTTTGGTTAGGGGGAGTGCGAATGGGTGGAAGGTGAAAAAGGTTGGGAATAACTACAATCTACACTCAGTCCTTTTGGATGAATAGATATGGCCCGTCCCACTGGGACTTTGCCAGATGATAGTGCTATCAATTTTTCCAGAGGTTGAAACCGTCCCGATGGGACTGATAAATGATATTTTGTGGAATTAATGCCTTTTGGCATGACAGATCTTTTAGCCGGCCATTTCCATGGCTGGTAAAAAAAATCAAATAGTTGGCAAAATGTCATAGGCATGGCCGATATCAAGTCTGCACCATTCAAAAATATCAGTGAGAGAGAAGGAACCAGAAGATTACCTGTATTCCAGTGTTAGGAATCCCGCCACGGCCAGGAACTCTGGATTGAAAGGTTTGATTGAGGTGGACTATGGTTCTGTTCAGAACAAAAAAAATGTACTTAGTTTAAAACAATAACGGTTTGAGTTAATACCCAAACCGTTATAATATTTTATGGTTGACTGTTCGACCTTTTTAGGAAGCATACACTTTGGTCAAAAATTCCTTCGCTGTGATAGGTTTCCTTCCCAGGATTTTTTCTAAATCCGAATTTTCAACTGTGAATTCTCCTTGTTTGATAGCTGCCGAAAATCCTGCAAACATCCCTATATATTCTGAGGGAACATTTGCTTTAGTTAAGGTTTCCACATAGACCTCTTGGCTCGGACTGTGGTATGGGATCTCTTTTCCAACGACTTCACTTATGATTCCAGCCATTTCCGGAATAGATACATTTTCGCTGTTGCTAAAATTGTAGGTTTTGTTTTCGTGCCCTTCGGTCATTAAAATATTAGCGGTAGCTTCTGCCATATCCACTCTTAGTGCAAAGGCAGCTTTGGTGTCTCCTGCTGGTAAAAATATACCTGATTCCACTACTTTATCACCAAAAAACATGGGTAGCATATCCATATACAAACTGTTTCTCAAAATTGTATAGTCTAATCCGCTACTTTTTAAACAATTTTCGGTAGCAATATGAGTGGCAGAAACAAAAGTGATAGGAGATGTTTCAGTTTCGTTTTTACGCTCAAAACTCGTGTATATGATGTGGTTGACACCAGCCTCTTTCGCAGCGTTCACGGCGTTTTGATGTTGCTTGTCACGGTTTACCATGTCAGAACCTGAAATCAGAAGTAATTTGTCAATACCTTCAAAAGCCTCAACTAATTGTGTGTAATTGTCATAATCACCGACTCTGACCGCAATTCCTTTTTCTTTTAAACCGGAAGCCTTTTCTTCATTCCTTACTAATGCAACGATGTTTGAGGAAGAGAAACCTTTTTGAAGTAAGAAATCGATGGTTGATTTACCGTAATTTCCTGTTGCGCCTGTTATTAAAACCATAATGAATTTGTTTTGATTAAACTGTCTTATTTGGAAGTGATAGCGGCTTTCTTCGTTCTGCCCCAAGCTACAAAAACAGCAAGTGCAAGGAAGAATATGTTCATGCCGATAAGTGATGCTTCGCCTCTGGATATATGAAAAATGCTGGCAGCTATCATTAATACAATGACTCCGTAGGCTGCAAAAACGGTTAGTTTTGGCTGTATTCTTAAAGCCGCCGGTAAAACGATACCTATGCCGCCAAGTAAATCAATGATACCCGTGAATTTTAATAACCCAGGATTATCAAGTGCCCAAGGCAACATTTCGGCGGTTTGTTCAATTGGTTGAAATAATTTGGTGAAACCTGCCCAAATTAAGGTTAGAGAAATTAACCCTTGAGCTACCCATAAAGCAATGGTTAGCCCTTTTGATTTTGCTGTTGTTGTCATTTTTATCTTTTAATTGTTTTTACACAACAAAGGTGGGTACAATAAAAAAGATAAAAATTAAGGTATCTTAAGAAATCACTTTTGGGCTAATTTTCGCCTGACATCGCTTAAATATTCGGGCGTCATTCCTAGATAGGAAGCGATTAGTTTAAGTGGAAGTCTTTGAATCAGTGTGGGGTAGGTTTCTATGAAATCCATATACCGCTCTTCGGCGGTGGCACTTAATAAGTTAATTAAGCGCTTATTGGTTGTAATTAAATTATTGACTAGTTTTTTATTTTGTTCAAGCAAATCACCATGATCCAACTGACTTATATCGTTGTAAGTTGAGGAAGTAAGAAATGCCACCTCACTGTCTTCAATCGCATCTATGAATATATTGGATGGCTTTTGGTTCATGAAACTGTCCATATCGGTCATTATCCAGTCCTCAGAGGCAAAGTGTAGAATGTGTTCTTTTCCTGATTTATCGATTACATAGCTTTTTAAACAACCTTTAATTACCTTATAAACGGATCTGCAAGAATCTCCTTTGGACAGGAGAATTGTTCCTTTAGGTATTTTTTTAGTCTGTAAATTGTCAAATAGCTTCATTTATAATGATATGATTTAAAATGTTGGCTTATGCTTGAAAGCCAATTTTCTTATCACCAAATCCGATTGGCCTATTGCGATTATCCCCATATAGACCAATGACTTTTTGGTTGTTTCGAAAGCCAAATTAAGAATTTCGACCATGATTATCTTCGGGCTTTGGGTAGTTCCAGAATTATTTTTGTTTTTAATCCCAGGAATTCCGGGTCCCAATTACTAGGATTTTATTTATCGTCCAATTTCTGGATTGAAGATTTGTGTTGCAATGACACATGAAAAAGCTGAAAGACCAGAGTCGTGATCCTGATAAGGTTTCTTTTCCAGGTAGGAATATTTATTGATGTTATTACTGCATAATGATTTGGGCGGAGGTACAAACTATACTCAGACCAGTGCTAAAAAGTGGATTGTTAATCAATTTTCAATGTTTTGAAATTTCAGCAAAATATGTTTTTTTGAGTTAACAGTTAAAGTGTCCGAGCCGGAGTTTTTTTGAAGTTCATCTCCTATAATAAAGTTCCCTTGGAGTTCATCTCCCATAGCTGGAGCCGAAATTATTTGGTTCGTCAAAACGATTAAATAGTCTCCGTGATTATATAAACTGAAAAGGACTCTTCCTTTGATTTCCGTATCGCGTTGGAGTTGAGTTCCGGTTATAAACAGGACCATGATAAGAATGAAGATCCCTACAAAAGTAATCATGATGACTCTACTTCCGCGCCTTTTAATCTTCTCCTTCCTTTCTTCAGTTTCTTGATTTAGATACATTCTACTCGAAAAGATTAGATAGTGATATTAATTAAGGAGAGCTTGCAATTTCTCCCAAATATAAAGATCAATTGCAAATTGATAAGGATAGGAAGGCGTAGTTACAAACTACCTTTAGATAAAGATCGGACTACACCCAGACGTGCGATTATTGGTAGTGCTGTTAAACCAATTAAAAATTGGTAAAGATATTTGGGTAGGACAAGGCGTTAAAAAATCATTGTGTGAATGATTTTAGCCTTGGGCCGGTTTGCAGGGCGGGCAAACTACACCCAGTGCCATGGGGGATTTTGCTCAATTCTATTAAGATGACTTCTCTGAATTAATAATCATATGTTTAGCTTTATAATCCCTTTTCTCCGAGCTTTTCGACTTTCCTCAGCCATTTTACTCTGAACTCTTCTTTGGAAAGTCGTATGGGGCCGATGGCTGTTGTGTGTACCTTTTTTACCCCGATGTAATTCAGTGTCACCTTTTTGATTGCATTATGACTTGGGCTGCTATAGACCAATTTGTAATACCAATCGGGCTGATCTAAGGTGCAAATTATTCTTGCAGTTTTGCCTGTAAAATGCTTATCCCACCATAAGGAATTTTCTCGTTTGCTAAATGCAAATCCGGGAAGTAATACTCTGTCCAAAAAACCTTTCATCATTGCAGGTACAGAGCCCCACCAAACCGGATAAATCCAAACGAAGTGCTCAGCCCATTTTAATTTCTCTTGGGCATCCAATAAATCCGGTTCCAGTTCAGTTCGTTTTCTATAGCCAAATTGTAGGTTTGGGTTGAATTCCAAATCTCTGATATTAATTTCCTTGATTTCAGCATTCAACTTTTCCGTACCTATTTTATAGGCTTTGGATAATCCATAATTGAAGCTTTCCGCATCCGGATGACCATTTATGATTAGAATCTTTTTCATGTGTTTATAAAGTTATTGTTTAAAGCCATGTGGAATCTAGCAGGGTGAATAATCATCATCCCATGATGAATCGCTTTCTTCATACCTGTCTGCCTCAGGCAGGTTCGATTTCATGGCAATCAGAATATAGGTTTCAGCTTTTCTTCATAAAAAGTCCCTGTCAAATTCTCTGTTTTGAAAAAATGATAGAGCATGAAACAAGCAGGTACTGTTAAAAAAACGGTACAAACAGCGAAGGTGAAAATACTGCAAAAAAGCGCTAAGGCTCTAGTAGCGATTTTCCCAATATAAAAGACTAGATCTTCTTGATCTCCCAAAAAATAATGATATACAGAAATTGCATAGGCATAAAAGCGAAGTGATGTTTCATAGATCAGCCAACCTGGGTAAAACCACTTTCGGATAGGCTCCCACCATTTTCCCCACATTGATGTAGGTAGTTTGTTGTTTTCTTCCATTTTTTGATTCTTTTTCCAAAGGTCATTTTAATGGCAGAGCTTTCATTTGATATAGATCAAGTCCTATTTTTTGGGCTTCTTATTCTGCTCAAGGTCTCAAGTGTGATCCCCAGATAGGAAGCAATATGGGTAAGTGGAATTCTGTTGGTGATATCAGGATGGAGACTTAGCAAATGCTTATAGCGTTCTTCTGCCTTGTTGAATTGGATGGTATAAAGCCTTTCGCATAGACCTAGCATGGTCTCGGTCACGACCTTGCTGACAAAGCGCTCAAAGTCATGATACTTGTGGGAAAGGCGCTCAAAGGTGTCTTTTGAAAATTCGAGAACTATCGAGTCTTCTAAAAATTCAACATAATGAGGGCTGGGTTTTGAGCTAAAAAAACTTACTATGGAGGCCATAAATTGGTTTTCAAAAGCAAACCAATCAGAAATATCTTTTCCGTCTTTTAAATAGTATGCACGTGCACAGCCTTCTACAATCAAATAAGCTTTTTCAGAATACTGCCCTTCCCGGACGACTATCTCACCTTTTTTAAATGTGCTGATTTTTGAATTGACAATAAGATCATGCTGGCATGCTAAGGAAAGTGGCGAATAAAAATCGCCAATTCGAGTGATTGTTTTTTCAAATTCCATAGTTGGGTTTGTGACTGGATAAAATTTGAGCTTCAGCCACTTCCTAAAGTTAATAAAATACAAAAAATTAGTTATTAACTAGGCCTATCATAATGATTCTTCTTCGTTGAGTGAGCGTAAGATATTGGAGTAATTATTAAAAAAAGATTATTATTCAAATTACACAATTCCCAGATAAACAGAATCCGATAAATCTTTCTTTTTCGTCCACGGGTTCTCTTGGCTGAAGGCAATCCAGGCATGCCATTTTGTATGGTCTAACACACTTGAAACCGGTAGAACATGACTTCCTTTATCTCTGGTATTCCCGAGGAACTCCCATTCTGAACCGCTTTGAATTCCTTCAGATGAAAGCAGGAAGACAAACACATTATCATAAGGGGTTGCAGCTGCCTGCCAGGAATTATCTGTCCAAGTGAATTTTATTCCTTCAGGAACCCGTTCTACTTTAGGATCTTGAGGTCCTAGAAGGCTTCCCCGACTGACTTTCACTAAACTGATATCCAGCATTTTTGATGCAGTAGTGCCTTCGAATTTGAAGGAGTTTTTCATGGTATAAGAAACTGCCGCATGATACGGTCTGCTAGCTCCATTTTCGAAGTTCTGATAGCCAAAACGTAATACATGTGCGATATTCTTCAGGAACTTTTGCGTCTGGGTAGTGACCGATTGGGAGTTGCGCTTTCTTTCAGATGTTTTCGCTTTGGTAGTTTTACTTTGTTTACCGGGTTTCCTGCGGCTATATGTTTTCCCACCCACTTTGTAGAAAACCAATTCTCCCACGCTTCCAGATAGCCCCTCTAGTATGGAGTTAGTGATCCTTGCCATATGCTTACTGTTTGATTTACAGATGAATATAGGTTTTTGTGTGAAATAGCACTAGAAAAATCTTTTAAAAAATTATGTTTTAGCATAGAATAAACAGTGTAAGAGCAATATATTATTGTTCTTATACTGTTTATAGATTGGTTTACTATTGGTCATGATATGGTTTAATTATTTGAAATGTATCCCTTATTAGGGTTGGATTTGTAAAATGTGGATAGGCTTGATACCGGGAAGATGACAGGCAAGGGTGGAGGGTCAATAGTGCTAGTTTACCCTGCAGGAAGCTGATCGTTACCATTTTGACTCCGCACATAGATCAGATGGCTGGACTCGAGAATAATTGTAAAAATTCTTAAATCTAAATGTGAATTCCAAAGTTGGGTTTTATCAACTTTTAAATTAGCTGAGACACATTTACCCCAGGTTCTAAAGGTATCCAGAAGCTCTTGGATCGGGGTGTCAAAAAAAATGGCTTGCAAATTTAGGCAGGGATCTTTGCAGTCTTGTGGGTCATGAGAATTTAGGAGATAAGGGAAGATAGTTTCAAGGTTCCTGCCTTTGTTAAGCACTTTTTTTGGGACCATGTTTTCTTTGGATATCTTTTCAACCTTCCAGCATATTTTTGATTCATTTCGGATAAGATAAGCTGCCTCCAAAAGGCGTGAAAATTGGATAATGAAATAGATACTTTGTTCTTTTACGTTCCACGACAGGGGTGGGATATCATAGGCAACTTTTAAAGCCATATCTTCTATTGCGATTTTAGCCTTAGGTAATGGATACTCCGTCTCAAAGAACTGAGAGAATACCTGAATTGGGTTTTGTTCTTCTTCCTTAGATAGGTGCTGTGGAATAAACAACTGCACTGTAGTATAAGTGTTGACCTCAGAAGCAATGATAGTTCTGCTTCCATTGCCGATGTTGTAATTGGTGACATAGTTCATAGAGATTGACTTTTGGATTAGACATGCATCCAAATTCATAGGATTCACCGGGGTGAACTATTCCATGAAGGAATATCCCATTCTGGAAAAGGAATAGTTTATTCAGGTGGGTTGTCTCTCATGATTCATGGTATTAGGAGTATTTCGTATGGGTAGAAAATTAAAACTCAGAAAGGGGAGACTACGATAGTGTAATTGTGAAATCAGTTCCTTTCCGATTCCGTTCTAGCATCAATGCCGTAGGCATGACCGATCCTGTAGCCAGCCATTTCAATGGCTGGTAAAATGATAAACCCATGATTTATGAAATGCCATAGGCATGGCCGATATTAAAAAATACACCACAAACCATAAATCATTCGTCCTACAACCTTGTCAGCTAAACACTTTGGGTAGATCTCATGAAATGAGCTCAGAGCTGGATAGCAGGACAGCTGCGCAGTTCGACCACCTTCGGGGTCATGGGGTATCATACATTTGCCCTCATAGCCACGGGTTTCACCCGTGGTTATTCATGGTTCGATCCCGTTGGGATCATGATATGATGAATGTCAATTCTTTATTACATTTCCCGACACCTTTTGTCTCGTTTTATCAGGCTATACCTCCATTTCCTTGCTGATCTCATCACTAAGGAATAAATTAGTCTAAACACTTTGGGGAGATTTTCTTAATTTCCCTTTCTAATACTTCAGACTATGAACGAAAAAATTCACCACGGCAGGAATATCAAGCGTTTTCGTGAGATGATGGGCATCAAACAGGAATCGCTGGCCTTCGAACTCGGGCCTGACTGGTCCCAGAAGAAAATCAGCCTGCTGGAGCAAAAGGAAGAAGTGGAGGAGGAGCTCTTGCGTCAGGTGGCTGAGATTTTAAAGGTTCCGGCGGAAGCGATTAAGAATTTTTCTGATGAAAATGTGATTAATTTCTTCAACTATTTTAATGATCAAAGTGCCAATAATGGTGCTATCCATGCTTCCAATTGCACCTTTAATGCATTGGATAAGGTTTTTGAGGTAATTGAAGAAAATAAAAAGCTTTATGAACGCCTCTTGGAATCCGAGCGGGAAAAGGTGGAGTTATTGAAAAAGATGATTGAGAAATAGGAACCTCATTGAACCTAATTAATTCAAAAAAGAGCTTTTATATAGAGAGAATTACAAATTCTGAAGGGTAGGAAGGCGTAGTTGAAAGCAACGTCTAGTGGCTTCAACGCTTAGTCTTCGATCAGTGGGGATATAAATAACTGATTTTTTTAAAAAAATTGTGATCTCTAGGTAAAAAATTATATTTACATTAATCAGTTAATTTTTAAACTTTAGTTTACCCATTATGAAAAAGATAAAACTGTCAAGTATTTATTTCCTTGCATCAATTCTATTTGTGTCATGCGTAGGATCTAGGTCACTTCAAGAGACTCCACCACCAAAAATAGCCACATTTGAGAATGACCATGATAAAGAGCGAAATTATGTATTAGCAAATGAATGGATGGTTGAAACTTTTAATAATGCTGAAAGTGTCATTCAATTTACAGACAAGGAATCAGGTACAATTAAGGGAAAATACATTGTAAGACCTGGGTATGTTAGCACTAGTCCTTACGTTGCTTCAAGAGATGCATTGTATTCTATTATTACATTAAGAGTAAAAGAGAAAGGATGTAGAATAGAAGTTGATCCGCCAAATGGCCAGTTTTATTCGCAGAAGAGTATGGGGACTGAACTAGGTTATACTACTGCAATGTTTGAAGAAGATGCGAATAAACTTATTGACGATTTCAAAAGCAGAATGTTAGGAGCATCCACTACTGATTGGTAAAGTTTAACTAATAAAAGTGTTTTCTTTATTTATTTGGAATTCAGTTAGAGAACTTGGAAGGGAAATAGAATGGTAGGACTCCTGCGATTTGGTTAGTACATAATAGTCGTTAGAGTTCTCAAGGATAAGATTGATGGCTCCAGTTCACTAGGCGCCATTGATAATTTTGTAAATTCTAATTTTAAGAGGTTTTATACATGCTGCTCAACGCTTATTTTTTATCGGTGAAGATAATGGGGCAGGCAAACTAGCCTTAGAAAACAATTCAACTACAACCAGACGGGGTGAGCATATTGATCGTTGGTACGATTAGAATTACTATAAGAGTAGGCGAGGTTAGATGAAAATTTTAATATATTGCTTAAAAGCCACGTTATGCCAAACCTCATTGTAGAAGTTTTAGAAAGATTCCCACTTTATCAAAAAGCTGAACTAGATAAAGAAGAATTAATCTTTTTCCCTAGTGGACTTCACGAATTAGGTTTTAATTGTTTTTGTAAGAGATGTGATATTGAAACTACTCATAAGTTGGTTTCTGAACTACGTTTCAGAATTTCGGTAGAAAAACATCCCGAAACAGGATATTTAATGGATTTGATTGATAATGATGGCTTCTTTGAATTTCAAGAATATTTTAAAGCTCCATGTCAAAAGTGTAGGTTTGAATATATTACATTAAGCTTGCGAGTATTTTCTGATAAATCTATTAATAAGCCTGAACATAAAATTTTTGCTTTGAAAACTGGTCAATACCCACCCTTTAACAACAAATTAAACCCTGATGTACTGAAAGTATTATCAAAAGAAGGCCGGAAATTGTATCAAAAAGCTATGAATCTCTATGGCAATGCATATGGAATTGGATGCATGGTTTATTTGCGCAGAATTGTAGAGGAAGAGGTGTTATTAGTTTTGAAAAATGTAATTACTAAAGAACAATCTGAAGTGTTAGAAGAAATTGAAAATCAACATAAGGGAATTGAAAAAAAGAAAGTTTATGAATTTGCAAACTCCTTAATTCCTGAAACAATGGCTTCCCTTGGTAATAATCCTATTTCGAAACTTTGGGATATTTCTTCTACAGCTATTCATTCAATGACCGATGAAGAATCAATGGAAAAATGTTCTGATATGATAGCTTTGTTAAATTTCGTACTGCTTCAACTTCAAGCGGAAAATCAATCATATAAGGAAATTAAGAGAATCTTAAAATAAACTGAATTCTCAAACAATTCATTTATTGATTTTTGACTCAGTATGTAATATTTACTTTGATTCTATCCACTCTCTCCAGAAAAGTTGGCGGGAATGGCTATAAATAGTTTTTGATTATCATATGAAATTCAACAAGAGGTCTGGTGACTTACAGTTTTGGACGCATGATAATCATGCGATCGAACTTCATCGTCCGAGAATCATAGAAAGTCGAATGAAGTATATTCACGATAATCCTGTAAGATCTGGAATTGTAGAAAAGCCGGAAGATTATTTGTATTCGAGCGCCAGGAATCCCGCCACGGCGGGCAAGTTACTCGGGATTGAAAGGTTTGATTGAGGTTGATTATTGGTAACGAATGAAATTGCTATCAAAAAGTTATTTGGGTAGGACAAGGCGTAAAAAACATCCTGTGAATGTTTTTAGCCATGGGGCAGCTTGTAGGGCAGGCAAACTACACCCAGTGCCACGAGCGATCAAACTACGCCGAGAGGGGGAGGTTGATTTTACATTACGATTATTTTAATGATCAAATTCTATTTCCAATTTTTGAGGTGCAAATGAAAAAGGATTGACACTTCCTCTAATCATTATTCGTAGATTGATGGACATATCCATGACTTCTTTTATTCTATTTTCATCTGCCATAGGAATGTTCAATTTAAAATTTTTCGAACTTAACGATTGAATAACAATTTGACCTCTGGAGAAATCTTGTTCGAAAGTCTTTATGTGTTTTCCACTTTCTGGGTTTTTAAAAACTGTAAATACTGTTTCTATTATTATTGGAAAATTGCTTTTATTATGGATTTGATATGGAATTTCAAGTTTATATTCTTCTTGAAATTCACCAGTGAATTGGTCATGACCTTTATACTCATAGTACTTCGCAACTAGAACAAATGCGCCAATATCAAGTCTGTTTGCTCTTTCTAATGCCTGAGATTCTCTCCTGTCCCTACGAAAGTGCATAAGAAATACACCTCCAGATATCAGCAATCCAATAACTGAGATAATGATTGCCAAAAAGTTAATGAATGCAATTGAAGTTTCTGCGTTTTGCACCCCAAGTGATAGTGAGTCTTCCATTCTGAAAATTAGTAATTCAATTTGACAGCTTCAAGTATCTGATATTATTAAAGCAATTTCAAATTTGTCAGAATCTGAAAGCATATTTACAAACTCACTCCTAGATCTAGTTAAAGCACTACGAAAAACCAGTAGAGGCAACAATTGTTTTCACTTCAACAAAATGCTGAAGACTAATAATTATTTTGGTTTTTGGATTTGAGGTTTCTTATTTGCAGTGCCTTTGTTCGAAGGAATTGTTCTATCGTCTAACATACTCATTAACCAATATAAGGCGGCACCAGGAATGAATGTTTTAGGCTTTGGATCCGCTCTGGATTGGAATTCTTTATTTGCATAGTTAATTAATTCATCCTTATTTTCTGCCAATAAGTCATCTAATTGTTTTACAGATACTATTTTCATCTTTTGAAGATAAGGTAATACAGCGTCCGGTACAACAGATGAATCTGAACTAGTTCCTCTTTTGCAAATAACGCTTTCAAATAAATGCTCAATGCTAATTAATGTTTTACTTTCTTTAATAAAGGCTATAATAGCCGATTTGTCAATCTTTATAGTAGAAGAAGGAGTAGTAATTTGTTGTTTAATTAATAACTCATGCTCGGAAATTTCCTTTCTTAGTTTTGAAAATTCAATATCGGCTTGTTCTAAAAGTGCAGCTACTCTGTAAAATGTCCTCTTTGCGGATTCTGGAATTTCACTCTCTCCTTTGTATCCTAGATCGTGTTCAATTTCTGCCCAAGAATGTTGGAGAATACTTCGAATTTGAACCTCGAATTTTAATGTTTTAAATTTCTTGTATTCCGTTAGTGCTAAACGTTCTTTATTTAGTGATGCTACATAATGTAGGCTTCTGTATCCAAATTTATCTGCTTCAACTTGACGTTTATCTACTGAGTTAGGATAGTCAATCTCAAATTCTTTTTTTAATATTTCTGCAACTTTATCTATGTCATCTTCGAAATAAGTGATAATCCTAAGGCCAACTATGTCTGTGATATCCTTTATGGAAGTATACTTATTGCTCTTTCTTAATAGCTTGTTAGATAGACTGTCTTTGTTTTTAACTCTAAAATTAATTTGATGGGGATTAAGCTCCTTTCCTATTAGAGATTTAGTTAGTGTATGAATAACTTCCCCAAACTCTTCCAGCAAGAATTTTTCACTATCATAATCTTTTAAAATTGTGGCTGATTTTTTTTTCATTCTATAATGAGTTTGAGCAATTGAAAGTAGCGGTCTCTAATTACGTGAGCTTAGCTACTTGGCGAGCTGATGATTTTCGTTGAGTTAAAAATATTAATCTTAGGACCAAAATCCATGTTAAAGAAGTTCAAAATTTCTAATTCTAGATAGCTAGTTCGAATCCATCACTAGAATAAATGTTACAAATGATTTTAAATTTTGTAGGACTGATTGTTTGAATATCAACTTTGAATTTTAAATTTGGATTTTTGTTTTCAATATAGTGTCGAGAATAGAAAAATTCTAAAAACCAATATTTAAGCAATTTTTCAATATCTTTATTTGAAAGGTTGTTTAGTCCATAACCCTCTTGTAAAAAATTTGAAAAGGTCGCCGTGTTGGTTCGGAAAATTTCGATATCTACTTTTTCTCTAGCTCGCGTAATTTTAAAGGCAAACATTCCTTTTAAGTATGTTTTGTAGTAATCCGTATTTTTTGTTTTTAGAAAAATGTTTATTTCTTCAAATACTAAGCTCACAGCCGATGATTTTTCTTCACTATTTAATTGCTTTTTAAATTGATTGAATTCCATCCTTTCAAGGATTGGAAGATGCTTTACTAAATTGTGGTTGATGATATAGGGTCTGAATTTTTCTCCAAATGTCGTCCAAGCATTGTATTTTAAAAAAAACAGTTCGCTTTCGGATAATTGACCGCGAATGATTTTTATGTAACTCAATTTTTCTTCAGTGTCTTCAATAGTTGTTTCTATAAGTTCAAATATTCGATAAAGAGTTCTGAAATATTGTCCTAATATTTCTCTCTCAGCTATGTAAAAATTACTATATAAAGCAATTGCTTGTTTTTGATCTTTAAAATAGGAATTTGCCGGGATGAATGTACTCAGAATTATTTGTTTCTTCTTAGCAAAGAACTCTTTACCCTTATATGAGTGATTGTTGATTTCTAAATGAAATGAATTTACGATGTTATTATAAAGTTGAATTAGTGAGAAGTATTTATTTTCGAATTGTTGGGTTTGAAAAACTTTACGACTTGCAATAAATTCTTGCCTTTGTAGTGAAAGAGTTTCATAGAGAAGAACAATTCCAACAATAGTGAAAATGCTACCAACTATTCCTCCAATGAAATCGCCTGTCTGTCCAGCTCTTTCGGAATTGATGGTATAAAAATTTATCCAACCTTCGTATGCAAGTTCTCCTATGAAAAGTATAAATATGATAGCTCCAAGAGCTGTTAAGAATATTGAAAAAGTAATTCTCAAACTTGCAGTGCTTCTTTTTTTATTCAAAATTGTTGGTTTAATAATTTTCGCTCACGTCATTAAATTCGTAATTGCAGCTATTTTTCATGTATCTAATTTGTCCAATGGGCTGGATGATTTGGTTAAATCCTTTGGTCTGTCCAGTTTTTCACAAGGTGTGTTGCAAAGATGTGGCGAAGTGTTTACCGTCACATGTTTGTAGTGCTGCACTATTTTTCAGTTTCCATTATCTCCCAACCAAAATTCCTGTAATCCCTCACTTCTTTCTAAAAACCTAGTCCAAGATACACTTATTCCTATACCAAAAAATATCCCTCAGATTGCTCTAAGGGATATTTTGTTGTTTGAGGTTCTGAATTTTTCAATCTTCAAATCTTTCAATTTTCCAATCAGAATAATATCGAATGCTGAACGTCGAATGATGAATATCGAAGTTTAAGAAGTGTGATTTTCAACCCAAAGGCGTGCATTCACAAAAGCCTCCATCCATGGTGTAAAGTCATCCTTTCTATCAGCAGGATAGTGAGCCCAGTTCCAAGGCTTCAGGCTTCGCTCTATGTGAGGCATAATCGCCAGGTGACGACCGTCTGCGGAAGCGATACCTGCAGTAGCGTGATCGGAACCGTTTGGATTGCCTGGGTAGGCCTCGTAGCTGTACTTCATCGCGAAGTTGTAGTCGCTTGCGGATTGAGGAAGTGCAAACTTGCCTTCTCCGTGTGCTACCCATACGCCTAGTCTCTGTCCGCTAAGTGAGCCTAGCATCACAGATTCGTTTTGCGGGATGGTTACGTTCACGAAAGTAGATTCAAACTTATGGGATGCATTGTGCAGCATCTTCGGTTTGTCGGTATGATCAGGAGTGACCAGGCCAAGTTCTACCATCAGTTGGCAACCGTTACATACGCCCAAACTCAAGGTGTCAGGTCTTGCATAGAAGTTGTCCAGCGCCTGCTTAGCCTTAGGATTGTATAGGAAGGCACCTGCCCAGCCTTTGGCCGATCCCAGTACATCGGAGTTGGAGAATCCACCCACAAAGACGATCATCTGTACGTCTTCCAGGTTTTCACGACCTGCGATCAGATCGGTCATGTGAATGTCTTTCACTTCGAAGCCAGCCAACCAAAGGGAGTAAGCCATCTCACGATCGCCATTCACACCTTTTTCACGGATGATAGCTGCTTTCGCCTTGCCTTTGGTAGTGCGGAAAGGATCTAGTCCAGCAGTTGCGAAACTGCCTTTCCATCCTTCTGCAAACTCAAATGCAAGCGGTTGATTTTTATAATTGTCAAAGCGGTCTTTCGCTAGTTGCTCTCCGCTTTGCTTTCTGTCTAATAAGTAAGAAGATCTGAACCATACATCACGAAGCTCAGCGATATCAAGCGTCAGGTCTTTTCCTGCAAACTCAATGTTTCCAGAATCAGTCACTTTTGCCAGCTCCACATAATCAATGTCAGCTTCCACCAACAAGGTTTCCACTGCATGGTCATCGGCTACCTGAATCAGGATTCCTGGATTCTCGGCAAATAGCGCTTTCACCATGTCAGCCTCATGAAGGCGATTCAGTTTTACTTTCAACCCAATATTTTGCACCGGGAAGCACATTTCCAACAGGGCTGTTACCAATCCACCTGAAGAAATGTCGTGTCCTGCCAGGATCCAAGTCTGATCGATCAGATCCTGAACTGCGGTAAATGCCTTCGCGAAATATCTAGGGTTTTTGACGTCCGGAGTTTCAGTTCCGACTTTATTTAAGGCCTGATAGAAACTGGAACCCGCAAGTTTGAAGTCGTCCTTGGAGAAATCTATGTATAGGATTCTGCTCCCTTTGATAGGTTTCAAGGCAGTTTTCACGGTTTTCTGTACATCAGAGCATTCACCCACGGAGGAGATAATCACTGTTCCCGGGGAGTAAACCGTTTTTCCGTCAGGATATTTCTGAGTCATGGAAAGGGAATCCTTTCCTGTAGGAATGTTCACGCCCAGATCAATGGCAAACTTAGATACGGCTTCAACCGCTCTATACAATCTATCGTTTTCACCTTTGTTTTTGGCTGGCCACATCCAGTTGGCAGAAAGGGAAATCCCCTGCAAGCCGTCCTGAATATGTGCAAAAATCAAGTTGGTCATCGCCTCAGCGATCGCTAATCGGCTACCTGCTTCAGGATCTGCCAAAGCTGCCACTGGCGCATGACCGATGGAAGTTGCGATTCCTTTGTTTCCCGTGAAGTCCAAAGCCATCACAGCCACGTCATTCAGTGGAAGTTGGATCTCACCGACGGTCTGCTGTGTAGCCACACGACCTGTCACGGATCTATCTACTTTATTTGTCAACCAATCCTTACATGCTACCGCTTCCAGCTGGAGTACTTCGCGTACATAGGCTTGGATCAGGTCAGCTTCATAACTTGCTTCCGCAAAAGTTGAGTTGGTCGTATCGTCTTCCAAAATGGTTTTAGGGGAAGAACCGAACATGTAGCTCAGGTTCCAGTCCACTGGCTTCTCTCCAGTTTTGCCATTTTCGAATTTGAAATGCATATCTCCAGTTGTCTCGCCAACTATATAGAATGGCGCACGCTCACGGTCAGAAATCTGATGTAAGGTATCTACATCCTTTTTGCCAATCACCAATCCCATACGTTCTTGGGATTCGTTTCCGATGATTTCCTTAGCGGAAAGGGTAGGGTCACCCACCGGTAATTGGTCGATGTGGATTGTTCCTCCGGCATCTTCCACCAATTCAGAAAGGCAGTTCAAATGTCCACCAGCTCCGTGATCGTGGATGGAAATGATTGGGTTGTCTTCGCTCTCAGCCATGGCGCGAATCACATTGGAAACACGCTTTTGCATTTCAGGATTGGATCGCTGAATTGCATTTAGCTCGATTGCGTTGGAAAGTTCTCCGGTGTTCAGGGAAGAAACAGCCGAACCGCCCATTCCGATTCTATAGTTGTCGCCGCCCATGATCACAATCTGATCACCGGCTTTTGGCGCATCTTTTTTAGTGTACTTGGCATTGGTGAAGCCCACGCCACCAGCCAGCATGATTACCTTATCAAAACCGTGGTGCTTGCCGTCTTCCTCATGCTCGAAAGTCAAAAGAGATCCGGAGATCAGCGGTTGACCGAATTTGTTTCCGAAATCAGAAGCTCCGTTGGAAGCTTTGATCAGAATATCCATAGGCGTTTGGTACAACCAAGGACGCTCAGCAAGCTTGCTTTCCCAAGATCTTCCCTTCTCGGAACGAGGATAAGAAGTCATATAAACTGCCGTTCCTGCCAAAGGAATAGAGGCAGTTCCGCCAGCCATACGATCTCTGATTTCTCCCCCAGCTCCAGTGGCAGCACCGTTAAATGGCTCCACGGTAGTTGGGAAGTTGTGTGTTTCAGCTTTCAGGGAAATCACCGTATCGATGTCACGGGTTTCGAAGAAGTCCGCTTGATGCGCTGTTTTCGGTGCGAATTGCTGTGCTTTTGGTCCGGCTACAAAGGCCACATTGTCCTTGTAGGCAGAAGCGATACGGTTAGGATGCGCTTTGGAAGTTTCTTTGATGAGTTGGAAAAGCGTCTGTGGCTTTTCCACTCCATCTATGATAAACGTACCGTTGAAAATCTTGTGTCGGCAATGCTCCGAGTTCACTTGGGAAAATCCGAAAACCTCAGAATCCGTCAGTGGACGCTCCAATTGCTTGGAAACATTGTCCAGGTAATCCACTTCTACCTGGCTGAGTGCCAAGCCATGCTCTTTATTATATGCAGCGATATCGTGGATTTCTACGATCGCTTCCGGCTGCAGGTGAATATCAAAGATTTCCTGATCTATTCCCTCGTATGCTTTTTGTAGCATAGGGTCGATCTGGTCACCTTCATTCATCGGGAAAAACTCCTCGATACGAATTACGCCTGGAATTCCCATGTTTGCAGTGATTTCCACGGCGTTAGTTGACCATGGAGTAATCATTTCCTTGCGAGGTCCTGAGTATTTTCCGGAAAGTGATGGTGTGTTGATGGCTGTAGCTCCGCCGAAAAGCCAAGTCAGCTTTTCTAGGTCTTCTGGAGCGAAAGGTTGTGGAGATTGTACAGCGTAAACGGTTTTTAGAGGGGATTCAAAGAAGAAAATCATGTCCTTTGGCTGGTAAGATGCAAAGGTACGGAATTGAGAGGTAGATTGAAAAATTTGAAAATTGAAAGATTGAAAAATATACTGATCAGTTTTCAGAGGTCAGTCTCAGTTTTCAGTTCGAGAGGAGAGAGGATTTGTTAGTGCGAAAGCAATCTGTTTTGATTTACGAAATATGAAATACGATTTACGGGATTTCCGAGGAGTTGAGCGAATCTTGAATAGTTAGTCTCGTGCCTATTACCATGCAGTCTTCAGGCTGCGAAGTTTTGAAATTGAAATACGAAGTCAGAAGACTTCATAACAGAAGATCCAAGCCCGTCTGAGATCGGACAGATCTGAAGACTTGAAGCTACCTGTTTCTCCAATCTTATGTCTAAGGTCTTGCTACTTGATACTGGTGTCTTGCTACCAATTCCTCTCCACTGAAAATTTCAAAATCCAGAGAATATGTCCGCTTTCGCGCGCTTTTCTGAATAGTACTTTTATTAATGCCAAATATTGTTCGTTTTTGATACGGCAGAAACTTTCAAGTAGATGAAAGTTTCCGTAGTTTTGCGCCCGGATTACAAGTTGATTAAAGTAAATGAGAGAGAAGATTTTAGAAATAGCAAGTGAGCAATTTAGCCAGTATGGTGTAAGAGCCATTACCATGGAGGATATTGCGCGCTTGGCTGGAATATCCAAGAAAACAATCTACCAAGAATTCAAAGATAAAAAGGAGCTAGTGATGGAGACTTTTTCTTTGGCACTAAAGGAAGATCAAGAATCATTAAACAAGATTTTGGAACAAGAAGATGGGGTGATTGAACATTTAATGTTTACCTCCAGAATGGTTCGTGAGCGCCTTGCTACCTTGAACCCTATGGTGTTGCTCGAAATTCAAAAGTATTTTCCTGAGGTGTGGGAAATGTTTAATGAGTTCAAACAGAATGTTATTGTGACAGATATCGTCAATGTGATAGAGAAAGGCAAGACTCTTGGCTATTTTCGCCCTGAAATAAACGCTAAAGTCTTGGCAAATATGCGCGTTGATCAAATTACGGCTGCTATGAACCCTACCAATTACAATAGAAATGATTATAGCTTATTATCTCTGCATGTGGAGATGCTAGATCATTTTTTACATGGTATCTTTACCGAAAAAGGCAGGCAATCATATTTGCAACATCAGAATTCAGTTTAATACCCTTTCGAAAATCAGCTCATTCACCTAATAAAATAGAGTACAGATCCCTTTTAGAACTATATCATGTTTAAATCAAAGCTTTATTTACTAACGATTCTAGCCTTTAGCATTTTCAAGTTGGATGCAAATGCTCAAGAGGTTCAGCCTTTGGAGACACTGCAGCTCAACCTCAAGGAGACGCTGCAATATGCTTTAGAGAATAATGTAGATGCCAAGAATGCCAAGCTGGAAGTGATGGTGTCTCAGACTACAATTAAGGAGGAGACGGCGGCTGGATTACCCCAGATAAACGGAACTGTAGGGATAAATTATAACCCATTGGTGCAGGTGGTATTCCTGCCAAATGAGCCACCTTTCGGTGATCCTACCAATCCTTCTGATGTAATACCTGCACGATTTGGAGTAAACTATTCAGCAAATGCAGGAGTTAATTTGACTCAAATGATATTTGATGGGTCTTTTTTCGTTGGCTTAAGAGCTGCAAAAACCTACAAAGCATTGACTGAATTTGACAAGGTAAAGGTGGAGAACGATGTCATTGAAAATGTGAAAAAAGCATACTTCGGGGTTTTGGTCAATGCAGAACGAATTAAGCTTTCGCAGGCGAATCTAACTAGAATTGATTCACTTCTGGAAGAAACAAAAGCCCTGAATCAAGCTGGATTCACAGAAAAAGTTGACGTTTCCAGGATTCAGGTTCAACGAAACAATACCTTTTCCCAATTAAAGCGAAGCATCACTGCCTATGATATTTCTAAGCAACTTTTGAAAATCCAGCTTGGGCTTCCGAAAAATTACGACATCGTTATCACTGAAACCTTAGCTGAGCTTAATCCTGAAGAAGACATAGCCGCTCTTCAAACTATGGAAGGAATGCACCGAGTGGAAATGGATCAGTTGGAAACCAACCTAGAATTGGCCCAACTGGATCTTAAGTATAATACATCTCAATACATGCCGACGCTGGATCTCAGTGCTAATTTCAATAGATCAGGTGCAGGAGATTCATTCAATACACTTTTCAAATCGATAAATTGGTTCAGTTCTTCGATGATTGGGGTGTCGATGAACATTCCGATTTTTGACGGATTATCTAAAAGCGCTAGAATTCAGCGTAATAGAATTCAACTGCAGCAGCTAGAAAACCAAAGATTCTATTTGGGACAGAATATTCAATTAGAGATTTATCAAGCAAAGCAAAATCTAGCGAATGATTTGGAAGTATTGGCTGTGCAAAAAGAAAGTATGGCACTAGCTCAAGAAGTCTACGATATTTCCAAAATCAAATATAATGAAGGTGTAGGCTCCAACTTAGAAGTAGTAGAAGCTGATGCGGCATTAATAGAATCAGAAATCAATTACCTCGGTGCTCTTTACGATGGCCTAATTTCCAAAGTTGACTTGGAAAAGGCGCTGGGGATTTTAAAAGAAGGTATCATTGACTAAACCGACCTTCTCTTTCTAGCAAGAGAATCATTCAATCACGACAATATCACTATATCATGAACGCAACATATAAATTTTTACCCTTGATCGCACTTGCTTTGGTTGGCATTTCCTGTGCTTCTGAAGATGGAGTAGAGGCTAAAAAAGCTGAATTGGAAAAGCTTAAAACGGAGTCAAACGAAATTACCAATCAAATTAAGGAGTTGGAAGCGGAGTTAATTCAGCTTGATCCTGAGTTTGCGAAAGCAAATCATAAATCGATTCTGATCACTACAGCTCAGGCTAAGAAGGGAAGATTTGAGCATTACGTAGAAGTTACCGGATCGGTGCTTTCCAAAAAGAACGTAAGCATCAGTGCAGAGACCTCCGGTAGAATTCTGGAAGTACCGGCGATGGAAGGGATGAGAGTGGCGAAAGGCGAAGTCTTGGCAAGAATCGACTCAGAATCCATTCAGAGATCAATCGATGAGTTGGAGAATACCTTAGACCTTGCTACCACGCTGTTTGAAAAGCAAGATCGACTGTGGAAGCAGCAGATCGGAACTGAAGTTCAGTACTTGGAAGCTAAAAACAGGAAAGAAGGACTCGAGAGAAACTTGGCTTCTTTGAAAACTGAATTGTCTAAGTCGGTAATTCGTGCGCCTTTCTCTGGTACTATAGAAACTGTTCAAGTGAGGTTGGGAGAATTGGTTCAGCCTGGTGCTCCGATGTTTCAATTTGTAGGTGAAAGTGATTTATTTATTGAGGCAGATATTTCTGAGTCCTATGTGGGAGTTTTGGCTAAAGGAGACTCAGTGGATGTGAACTTTCCATCGATCAATAAAGATATTCAGACCAAGGTGTCTGCTGTAGGTGCGATCATCAACCCAAATAACAGAACATTCAAAGTGGAGGTTTATCTCCCGAATATGCCGATGGTGAAGCCAAATATGATTTCTGTTTTGAAAATCCAGGATTATGAAAATAATAACGCAGTGACTGTACCAAGTTATTTGATTCTGAGTGACAATAAGGGTGATTACATCTTTGTAGTAGAAGAAGGGATTGCGAAGAAAAAATATGTGGAGCGAGGAAAGACTTTTGATAAGGATACTGAAATCCTAGCAGGTTTAGAAGGCAATGAAGTGCTTGTAGATAAAGGCTTCAGAGAAGTAGGAGATAATTTCAATGTGAATATAGCTCAGTTGTAAAAAGATGTCGGAAAATCAAAAACCAATAAAAACACGAGAGTTTGGGTTATCCAGTTTATCTGTAGATAACTCCACCTCAGTGGTGATCCTTACACTGATCATTTCTTTTCTTGGCTTAAGTGCTTATCGCAATATGCCAAAGGAGAGTTTTCCGGAGATTGTAATACCTACAGTCTATGTGGGCACACCTTATCCTGGGAATTCCCCAGTGGATATGGAAAATCTAATCACCAGACCGATTGAAAAGGAGCTCAAATCTATCAACGACGTAAAGGATATCACTTCCACATCAGTTCAGGACTTTTCCTCTATAGTAGTAGAGTTCAATCCAGGTGTGGAAATCTCTAAGGCGATACAGGATGTAAAGGATGCTGTAGATAAATCAAAGAGCGAATTACCTACAGACTTGGATCAAGATCCAAATGTATTGGAGATCAATACCTCCGATTTCCCGATTATGAATGTGAATATTTCGGGTAATTACTCAGAAGCAGAATTGAAGAAATTTGGGGAATATCTAGAGGATGAGATTGAGAAACTTGCTGAAATATCCAAGGCCGACTTAGCTGGGACTGTAGAGCGTGAGATTCAAATCAACGCCGATCCCTATAAAATGGAATCAGTTGGGGTGAGTTTTGGTGATATTTCCTCTGCGATTCAGTCAGAAAATGTAACGATCTCAGGAGGAAATATTCGTGCTGGAGATTTTCAACGCACCCTACGTGTTGATGGTGAATTTACAGATCCTATGGATTTGTTGGATATTATCGTCAAAACTGATAATCAGAAGATCGTTTACCTACGGGATATAGCAGAGGTAAAAGATACTTATAAAGAGAGAACGACTTATGCCAGAAGCAAGAATCTACCGGTAGTCACGATCAACGTGGTGAAACGTAGTGGAGAGAACTTGTTGAATGCTGCAGATAAAATCAAGGAGATAATAGATGAAACTAAAGCAAATAGGTTTCCTCCGGATCTCGAAATTACTATTACAAACGATCAGTCTAAAGCGACCAGACTTCAAGTTTCTGATTTGGAAAACTCCATCATTTTTGGGGTGATTCTAGTGGTGTTGGTATTGATGTTTTTCCTAGGTTTCAGGAACGCACTTTTTGTAGGTATCGCGATCCCACTTTCCATGTTTATTTCATTCTTGGTGCTGAATGCATTTGGGATTACACTGAACCTCATGGTGCTTTTCTCTTTGATTCTTGCACTGGGTATGCTGGTGGATAATGGTATTGTGGTGGTAGAGAATATCTATCGATTGATGTCCGAAGGAAAGAGCGCTGTGCAAGCAGCAAAAGAAGGTGTGGGAGAAGTAGCCTGGCCGATTATAACCTCTACTGCTACTACGCTGGCTGCATTCCTTCCACTGGCTTTTTGGCAGGATACGGTAGGGGAGTTTATGAAGTTCCTTCCTATTACCTTGATTATCGTATTATCATCTTCCCTTTTTGTAGCGCTGGTTATAAATCCAGTGTTGACCGCGCTATATATGAAAGTTGAGGATGTAACAAAAGATAAGCCGAAGCAAAAATCCATCATTGTAGCAGGGGTTTTATTGGTTTTCTCTACACTGTTTTATCTGATAGGTTGGACAGCTTTCGGTTCTTTGATGCTAATTGGTTCCTTGCTGACTGTCTTCAATGTCTTTCTGCTGAGAAAGGCAATCCGATGGTTTCAGACAGTGTTTTTGGTTAAGTTGGAAAACATGTATGAGTCTATATTGACTTATGCGCTCAATGGTAAAAAGCCCTACGGGTTCTTAGGCGGAACTGTCTTATTGCTAGTTTTATCCCTGATGTTGCTTGTAGTTAGAGCTCCTGAGGTACTCTTTTTTCCAGATAACCAGCCGCAGCTGATCAATGTCTTTGTGGAATTTCCAATCGGAACGGATATAGAAGCCACAAATGATTTTGTGGATGAGATGGAAGACGAACTAATGGTGGCGCTAGCAGATTATGAGGATATTTTGGAGTCTGTTATTTCCCAGGTTGGCGAAGGTACAGGCGATCCAATTGAGGGGCCGAGCAATCAGCCAACTCCGCACAAAGCCAAGATCACCATAGGATTTGTGGATTACATCGACAGACAAGGCGTAAATACGAATGGTGCTATGGAGGTGATTCGTGACTTGGCTGTGAAATATCCGGGTGTTTTGGTGACTGTAGATAAGCAGAGAAATGGACCTCCAGTAGGAAAAGCGATCAATTTGGAGTTTGCTGGAGAAGACTATGATCAGTTGATTGCTTTTGTCAACAAAACAAGAGAATACCTAAACGATCAAAATATTCCGGGTGTTGAAGAATTGAAGTCTGATTTGTCACTTGGCAACCCAGAAGTTATTTTGGATATAGATCGTGAAAAAGCTAGGAGATTTGGGCTTTCCACATCCCAAATAGCAACTGACCTTAGGACTGCGCTTTTTGGTTTGGAAGTTTCCAAATACAAAGAAGGAGAGGATGATTATCCTATTCAGCTGAGGTTAAAAGAAGGTTTTAGATACGATATCAATACCTTGGTCAATAAGAAGATTGGCTTTAGAGATAAGTTTGGTGAGAAACGAGAAGTGCCTATATCAGCTGTAGCTGAAGTGAAATATGGTTCTACCTATGGATCGGTAAAAAGAAAAGATCTAGAGAAAGCCATAACGATTTATTCCAATGTGCTCGATGGCTACAATGCCACTGTGGTGAATTCACAGATTCAAGCAGCTCTTCAAAACCACGAAGTGCCTGATGGAATTTCAGTAAAGTACACTGGTGAGCAGGAAGAGCAGCAGAAATCAATGGAGTTCTTGATGGGCGCCTTGGGAATTGCAGTTTCCTTGATTTTCTTAATCATAGTGGCGCAGTTTAATTCCGTTACCACTCCATTTATTATCATGGCGTCGGTTGTTTTGAGTACCATTGGGGTGTTTTTGGGCCTAGTGATTTTCAATATGGATTTCGTTGTGATCATGACAGGTATCGGGATTATTTCCTTGGCCGGTGTTGTAGTAAACAATGCGATCGTGTTGATTGACTACACCAACTTGGTGCGTGAGCGAAAAAGAGACGAGCTTGGTATGGGGCCAAAAGAGCATTTGCCTTTCCCACTGATGATAGCAAGTATTGTGGAATCTGGTAAAACCAGACTACGTCCAGTGTTGTTGACTGCGATCACAACGGTATTAGGATTGATTCCTTTAGCGATTGGTATGAACATTAATTTCGGGACTTTGCTTAGCTCATTTGATCCACAGTTTTATGTGGGAGGGGATAACGCAGCTTTCTGGGGGCCGATGGCTTGGACGGTAATATTTGGGTTAACCTTTGCGACCTTCCTTACGTTAGTCATCGTACCAGTCATGTATTTGTTGGCAGATAAACTCAACATGAGAATCAGCAAACTTAAATCTTGATTGGATTAAGGTTGGTGGTTTTTTTTGTTAAAACCTCCGGGGCTATGTCTCGGAGGTTTTTTATGTTTTGAGGGATATATTTTTTCCCTTTCAAGCATGGAATTTGTAAGTTCGCCATCCCAAATAGTTGAATGAAGAGATGGAAGAACTAAAGTGGTATGTGATGTACACAACTTCACGATCTGAAAAGAAAGTGGCAGATAGATTGAAGGAAAGAGGCTTTGAAGTCTATTTGCCGATGATTGAGGAGCTGCGGCAATGGTCGGACCGTAAGAAGAAAGTGCAAAGAGCCATGTTCAATGGGTATGTTTTCGTTAAAACGAAACGAAACCAACTTTGGGAATGTCTACAGGTTCCTGGAGGAGTTAAATTTGTTCATTTTTCCGGGAATCATGCCACTGTACGAGAAGAAGATCTGGATATTATTAAGCGGGTTATAGAAACTGGTGTAGGCGTTGAATCTGACGGGTCTAGTATTGATCCAGGAGAAAAAGTACTAGTCATCGGCGGGCCTCTTCAGAATATGACTGGAGAAGTTATTGAGAAAGGGAATAAGGATTACTTCCTGATTAGAATTCCTGGTATTTACCAAAATCTGCTAATCTCCCTTCCTCGGAAATTTTTGGAGGTGACTTCCTAAACAAACGAAAGCCCGTTCTTCAGAGATGAACGGGCTTTCTTTTCAATGTGTCTTGTATGGTTTTTTAATCCTTAAACTGGGAGAAGAAATATCTTCTATAAACGATTTGTCCCTGTACCAGATGGTCTCCAAATCTATTGAAACCTACATTTCCATCTAGGTTGTCGGTGAAAGTTGCTAGCAAGGTCCCTTCCAAAGCAATGTCTGAATACGGCCCAAGCGTATAGCTCACTCCGCCTCTGATTGGTACATAACCTGTGGTGATTTTTTCATTGGTCGGTATTTCATCTTCACTAAAAGATTTGGTTTGATCTGTGTTTGCATGCATTACTCCAAGGCCAAGGCCAATGTAGAAATTAAACATGCTTCTGTTCATATGATTTCCAAAAGGGACAACATACATACTTGGCATAATGTCAAAATAATAAACAGATCCTACTGCGGTAAATGCTGAATTGTTCGCGGCCCATATATCGGTTACAGCTTTGTTAGGGTCACCTCCACTAGAGATCCATTGTAAGCCACCGGTTGCCCTTACCTCAAATCGGTCATTTAACCTTTTGGTCAATGAAGCAGAAATTGAAGGCTTTATTTCAAAATTTATAGCTCGGTATTGTCCACCATTATCCATATAAGCGAAAGAAGGACCAACCCCAATGCTCAGAATATTGTCTCTCGAATTTTTCTCTTTATAAAAGCTCTGGGCCGGTAAATTTATACTGGCAAAAAGAAATATAACTAGTGCGGAAAGCTTGAAAAGAGTTGACATAATAGAGATTCCTAAATAAGTGAAATGACCTTAGCGTAGGACTTGATTGCAAATTTGGCAACAAATATGCCAATACCCTGCATGGAATTATATTTAAAACAGATAAAAGCGGAAAAAAGTATATTTTAAATAAAAATTTAAGCGCCTTCAAAGGCTTTTTTGATGTCCTCCTCTGTGGTTTTTAGCTTAGTTCTGCAGGATTTCACGAGCTCAGCCGCTTCTTTTACTAGTGCAGAAAGTTCGTCAACACTTTTCTTTCCTTCCTCTAGCTCCGCCAATATTGTCTCCAATCGGCTCATAGCTTCATTGTACTTTAGTTCACTCATTTTTCCTCAATTTGTGTAATTGTGCTGCTGATTTTATACTTGGACGTATGGGTTTGCAAATTATCCCCTAGCTGGATTTTTGCAGTATTAATGGGCTTTCCATAGATTTCTGAGCGCGTGTATCCTCTGGCTAATATGGAGGCTGGATCCAATTGGCGAAGCAAAGATTCCTTGGAGTCTAGGTTTTGCTTTTCCTTTTTCAAAAAAGTATCCAATCCCCGAATCATGTTTTTCTCAAATGAAGCCAAGTTGTTTTCCTGAATCTGAAGTATGTTTCTTCCAGAAATTCGTATGCGAGTAATCGAAGAATTTAACTTCTCTGCTTCAAGTTTCAGTCGGCTTTCCGCCAAAGCCTTTATCTGATGAGAGGTTTGATGGATTCTGTTTTGCTCTTCGGCAAGTTTTTGTCGCGTTGCCCGATCCAGACGAAGCATTGCCAATCCAAGATTCTCTTCAAATTCCCGAAAGCCTGAAAGTAAAAACTCGGCCACTGCTGTTGGAGTCTTGAGTTTGGTGTGTGCCACCAAATCTGCAATGCTTTCATCCCGCTCATGCCCGATTCCAGTTAAGACCGGTAGCGGGAAATTTGCAATTTTGGCAGCAAGCCTGTAATCATCAAAGCAATCCAAATCCAATTGTGCACCACCACCCCGTATTATTACGACGGCTTCTATTCCCAGCTCTTCTTTTAACCCATCTATTTCATCCAAGCTTCTGGTCAAAGAGACCACCGCTTCATTTCCTTGCATTGCTGAAGGAAATAGCTTGTGATAAACTTGGTAACCGTAGGCATTATTTTCCAATTGATTAACAAAGTCACCGTAACCAGCTGCGGTCGGACTGCTGATAATCGCGATTCTCTGGATAACTGCAGGTAGAATATGCCTTCCATTTAGACGAAGCAAACCTTCCTGGGAAAGTCTATCGATGGTTTCTTGGCGGATTCTAGCTCTTTCACCCAAGGAAAAGGAGGGGTCGATATCCTTTACATTGATGCTCAGTCCATAGACAGGATGGAAGTTCACTGCTACTTGAGCTAGTACTTTCATGCCGTTCTTGATGCTGGATCCTGTAATAGATTCAAATCTTGCTGCTACGGCTCTATAGGCAAAAGACCAAAGGTTTGCTTTGATCTTCGCTTGTACGGTATTTCCCTGCTTTTCTACTAATTCAAAATAGGCATGCCCTTGCGGAGCCTGGCGAAAATCTGCGATTTCACCGATCACCCAAATCACCGGATCCAATTCCGTCTCCAAGGCCAATTGTATCAGCCTGTTGAGTTCAGATATCGATCTGGCATTTTGCATTCTTACTTGAGTTTTTGAAATTCTGCTTTGATCTTTTGGTTTAGACCTAAGCTTGCACGTAACATGGGTAGTCTTACCTGATCGTCGCAAATTCCCATGTGACTAAGTAGATTTTTAATCCCTACAGGATTGCTTTCTTCATACATAAGGCTATTCAGCGGCAAGAGCGAAAATGCGGCCTGAAGACTTTCTTCTTCTGAACCATGGCACAAGGCTTTGAATGTCGCAGGAAGCGCATTTGCCATCACGGAGATAATTCCCGATCCGCCAATACTATAGAGAGCTTTGGTCATTAGGTCATCACCGGAAACAAGCAAGAAGTCTTTTGGCATTTTAGCAGCGATTTGCATACACTGCTCCAAGTTTCCACTAGCTTCTTTCATGCCGATGATGTTGGAATGCTCAGCGAGACTAAGGGTGGTTTCGGCCGTGATGTTAGACATCGTTCTGCCTGGGATATTATACAAAATCACTGGCACTGGACAAGCATCGGCTATTGCTTTGTAATGCGCAACAATCCCTGCTTGAGTAGGTTTGTTATAATATGGGCTTACAGATAGAATTGCCGTAATACCAGTGAAATCTGTGTTTGCGATATCACTCAATACCGACATGGTATTATTGCCACCCATGCCATAGACTACAGGCACACGTCCGGCATTGTATTCTAAACAGGCATTTAGCACTTGTTTTTTCTCTGTAGAGGTAAGCGTAACTGTCTCCCCAGTCGTACCCAAAACCACCAAATAATCCACTCCGCCGTCGATCACATGATCGATTAGACGTTTTAGTCCTTCGAAATCAATAGAGTAATCGTCATGAAATGGGGTGACAAGGGCTACGCCGGTTCCTTTAAGTTGGTGCATGGGTATAAGGTTTGGGAGGCTAAAGATAATGGGATGAGAGGAATTGACATTCTGTTTTTTGAAAAAAACGCCTACGTAGGGGCGAATCAATATTCGCCCAGATTCAATCTCAACCATTGTTCCGATAGGGCGAATGATTATTCGCCCCTACCTATCATGTTGAAATTGATTTTTGGTATATTTAATATGATTTTTTAGAATGATTAATGACCAAATTTTTATTTATCATGACATACGATCCTAATTTTCATCATCGTCGATCTGTTAGATTAAAGGGATATGATTATTCTAAGGCTGGTCTATATTTTATTACAATCTGCTGCTATAGGCGAGAATGTTTTTTTGGAGAAATTTTGAAAAGAGGAAAGAGACAAATCATGTCCCTTAGTAAATCTGGTTGGGTGGTTCAAGAGGGTTGGTTTGAGATACCGTTACATTATCCTGAAGTTGTTCTTCATGAATTTGTTGTTATGCCAAATCATATTCATGGAATCATTGAAATTGTTGATTCTGTAGGGGCGAATAAACATTCGCCCAATTACCATGAAGGGGCTAGGGCGAATATTGATTCGCCCCTTCAACTACCCAACACAGAATTCAAGTCACCTTCAAAAACCATAGGATCCATTGTTAGAGGATATAAGATCGGTGTAACCAAATGGCATCGGGCAAATACAGATATCTATAATGTGTGGCAAAGGAGCTATCATGACCATGTAATTCGGAATGAAAGATCACATGCCAATATCTCCAATTACATCTTGAACAATCCTTCTAATTGGGATGATGATATGTTTTACAAATCTTGATGGTAGGGATATTATAAAAGGGCGAATGATGATTCGCCCCTACGAACCACCTATCATCTTCAAAAACTCCTCTTCGCTAATCATAGGAACGCCGAGCTTTTGAGCCTTTTCTTTTTTGCTTGGCCCCATATCTTCGCCTTCGATGATGAAATCAAGATTTTTGGATACTGAGGAAATATACTGTCCACCATGTGCTATGACGGTGTCTTTGATTTCATCGCGTTTGAAATGCACTAATTTTCCGCTGGCTAAAATTCTCTTGCCTTCAAGTGAATTCCCAAGTTTGACCGATTCGCTTTCATCCACTTCGAATTTCAATCCGAAACCTTTCAGGCGAGTGATGATCTCTTGGTTTTTTGCCTGTGCGAAAAAGTCGTGAATACTATGAACCAGCGTTTCTCCCACACCATTAATATCTAATAACTGCTCAGAAGTAGCAGCTTCCAATTTCTCAATTGTACCAAAATGTCTGGCAAGCAACTGAGCGGTGTTCTCGCCGATATTTCTAATCCCCAATGCGAAAAGAACTTTTTCGAAAGGCTGATTTTTAGAGGTGGCAATTCCTTCCATCATATTTTTGATGACTCCGTCCTGAAAGGTATTTGCTTTGAGTTTTTTGATCCGATCTGTTAATTCCTGATTGAGATCAAGGTTGAGTTTAAGAAGAATTCCGTGAACCGTTCCTTCTTTTTTGCTGACTTCAAGGACTTGGTTGAAATCTACTTTTCTGCTCAGGAATAGGTCCAGAACTACAGCAACTGGAACGTAATCTTCAAGCTTGGGAAGGTTGTGATCTTTGAGATTCGAAATTAGGTAATCGATCATTGCAGTGTTGGAAGGTACTTTCTTCTTCCATTTTCTGATTTGATCCTGAAAAGCCTTCAGCACTTCTGCCAACGGTAACTCGGTGTGTTCGTCCAAGAAATCATGAACCTGCTTAGAAGTAATTCCTTCAGTTAAAGCATAGAGCGCCTTTTCTAAGGTGATATAAAGAATGCCATCACCTTCGGTTTCATATTGATCCTGAGACATTTCCAGTCCGAGCAATTCTTCTTTTTTAGCTTCCAAAGCATAAATGTCAGATGGGTCAATGATGAATCCCTGGTCTATCAAGGCTCTGATACGCTCCGTTCCCATGGAATCTATATCCATTGCGCGTTTAGACACAAAGTGTTCAATTCTTCCCAGTACTTGTGGTGGGCAGGATTCCGCATTTGGGCAGTAATGCTTGGCTTCACTTTCCTTGCGCTCCAGTTCAGTGCCACATTCCGGGCAGTGGGTGATGTAGGAAATAGGTTTTGCTTCTGAACTTCTTCTGTCAGGATTTACCGCAG
Organism: Algoriphagus winogradskyi; assembly: GCF_900182815.1. GTDB lineage: Bacteria > Bacteroidota > Bacteroidia > Cytophagales > Cyclobacteriaceae > Algoriphagus > Algoriphagus winogradskyi. Next base: position 206,636 of record NZ_FXUA01000006.1, read on the forward strand.
TAATTTTCGGGATGATTTCTCCGCCTTTTTCCACAAAGACAAAATCACCCTCATGTAGATCCAGGCGCTCAATTTCATTGGCATTGTGGAGGGAAGCCCGCTTCACCGTAGTTCCTGCCAAACTCACAGGTGAAAGATTCGCTACTGGCGTAATCGCGCCTGTTCGTCCGACTTGATACGTCACAGATAGCAGTTCCGTCTCCGCACTTTCTGCCTTGTATTTGTAAGCAATCGCCCATCGGGGATTCTTGGCTGTAAAACCCAGTTCCTCGCGTTGATCGTAATTATTGACTTTCAAAACTACTCCATCAGTATCAACGGGAAGCTCAAAGCGCTTGTCTTTCCAGTCTTCTATGTAATTGATAACTGCCTGGATGTCCGCTACTTTTCTATAGGTTTGAGAGACGTTGAACCCCCATTTTTCAATGAGGGAAATCGCTTCCGAATGTGTATTTACAGAGAGTTCATCACCAAGCAACTGGTAGAAATAGCAATTCAGTCTACGCTTGGCGACTATGGAGGAATCCTGCATTTTCAGCGTACCAGAAGCTGCATTTCGAGGATTTGCCAGAAGGGCATCGCCTGCTTCATCACGTTCTGCATTGATTTTCTGGAATTCTTTCAAGGGTAAAAATATCTCTCCACGCACCTCGAATCTTGCCGGAATATTGTCACCCTTTACTTCCAAAGGGATATTTCGGATCGTACGCACATTTGCAGTGACATCATCTCCTCGGTATCCATCGCCTCGTGTGACAGCTCTTACCAAACGCCCATTTTCATAGACTAAGGAGATGGCAACACCATCGAATTTCATTTCACAGAAGTATTCAAAATCCGTGTGTCCGAGTCCCTTGACTACTCGCTCATCAAAGGCTACAAGTTCTTCTACAGAATACGTATTTCCCAGCGAAAGCATTTTGGTGCTATGTTCCACCGTTTGAAAATCCTTGGTGATCGTCCCGCCGACCCGCTGACTTGGACTGTCGGGATCGAGCAAATCAGGGAAGTTGGTTTCTAAAGCGATCAGTTCTTCCAGAAGCTTATCGAACTCAAAATCCGAGATCTCAGGATTGCTGTCCTGGTAATAGAGGTTGTTGTGATAGTTGATTTCTTGGCTCAGTTGGGCAATTCGCTGTTCGGCTTCCTGTGGATTCATGGGCTTTTTAGAAAAATTAGGGCTTGTAAAAATAATATATACTTACCGCAAAGTCGCAGAGATCGCCAAGAAAGGAGAAATGGAAATGTTAATTCTATCAGATGAAAGGACAAAACATAATGAGCTGAAACATGCACGAAGGAATTATGGTGCGCTAAAAGCCAGCTTCATTTTTTGCGTCAATATTAAAATTTTGAATATCCTTTAAGAACTTTTTCCACATACTGAATTTCAAACTTCCCCCAGAATACAGTTTTGAGATGAAGCCATTTGTGATTACTCTTAATGAGGTTGATTTTTTATATGGTGCTTCTATTATGACTTGTTTAATGTCTTCTATTCGGTATTTATCATTCACCCATGGCCATACATGATTTTTTACTACTAGGTTTTTTTGGTCCATATAAAAATAGTGAAGTTGGAGGCCGAGAGAACCATATAAGACACCAAACATTACAACGAGTCCTATAATTAGACCTCCAGAATTAGGATAAGTAAATACTATAAAAATTGAGAAGATTATCCACCCGTAAAGCAGAATTCCATTAAATGATAGGATATGGTTTCCACTGTATTTTGTCATTTTACTGAGGTGTATAGTGTCAGTAGTGTCAACTTTCGAAGTTGCCTTAAGTGGGCTGAGCAAAATTTGATCATTGCTCTCAATTATTTGCTGGAGCGTTTTTCTGATGGCAGGCATATTTTCATAACGGGAAGCTATTAAGTCGATTTTCCTGCCATTTTTGAGGTTAAGGATTGTTGCGTCCAAGGGGGAATTTGCAACTTGGCTTTTACCGATCAATTCAATCGTATTAATCTCGCTCCAGAGTATAGATTGCTTATTGAAAAGATTGCTGACGTTTATTCCCTTGCTATCAATCTCGATAGATTTACACATTTTTATGTAGTGAATGACGGTCCCAATAATCGCTACAAATAGAATAAGACTTCCATAGATTGGCGTTTTGAAAATTGAATTTACCTTCCCATTCTTTACATCTTCGAAGGAAATGAATATTATAAGAAGGGCGAGTGCACCCAGTAATAAAATAAGCAAGAGAGGTAATAGTATCGAGTTTACAGAATTAAACCGGCTTCTTACAATCATTTTGACCTTTGCTATCTGAATTGATGGGTTGTTTAGGTAGTCAGAATCCAAAATAGTAATTTTTTCACCTAATCTGTCAAGTAAAATTGGGTTTAAATATTTTGCTTTCGTATTATTTCCAATTTTTACAGTACCAAATATTTTTTTCTCATACGATCAGCCCAGCTATGGGGAGTGACGGTAGCAGTCTATTGCATATCCTCGCATTATTTTAAACCTTTGCTGTTGATTATTTCTGTCCCTCCCATGCCTAATAAAGCCAATATTGAAAGCAAAATTCTGGATGCAGCGTACAAGCTTTTTCTGGAAAAAGGCTATCGCCATACCACTATGGACGATATTGCCCAGTTGCTAGGCATGAGCAAAAAGACACTTTATAAGTATTATCCAGGAAAATTTGAATTGCTGGCAGCTTCCTTTGAAGTGACCAAAACTAAGCTCACAGCCAAAGTGGAGGCAATTGTAGATAATCGATACATTTCTTTTCCCCTGAAGCTTAAATCTACATTGACGGTGATGGCTTCCCTGCTAGGCCCAATTAATCCTGAGTTATTCGAAGACCTGCGGGAACATGCGCCTGAAATTTGGGAGGGCTTGGAGCAGTACATAAAGGAATCTGCTTATATACGATTCAAACAATTGTTGGATCAAGGGATTAGTGAGGGTTTGGTTAATCCTGCTGTTAATGTCAATTTGGTCGTGATGCTCTATGCTACCGCGATACAGTCTCTTATGGATCCGAAATTCATCGCACAGTTTCCTGAGCCAATTCAACATGGAATGAAGATTCCTCCTGCAGACATCTACGATCAGGCTATCTCTATTATTTATAAAGGCATTCTAACAGATGAAGCCCGTAATGAATTTGCAAATGCCTAAGGCAGCCTAAGCCTGATTTCCCTATCTTTGCACCCTTATTCTGCAATGAATTTTATATTTCAAAGCGGGGTTTACTATTTCGAATCTTAGAATGATTATGAGCAATACCAATTTCAAAAGATATACCATTACTTCTGCGCTTCCTTATGCGAATGGCCCACTTCACATTGGTCACTTAGCTGGATGTTACATCCCTTCAGATATTTATGTGCGCTATTTGCGAAGCTTAGGCAAGGATGTGGCATACATCTGTGGTTCGGATGAGCATGGAGTTGCGATTACGATCAAAGCTAAAAAGGAAGGTAAAACCCCTCAGGAAGTAGTGGATCACTACCATCAGATCATGAAGGGGAGTTTTCAGGAATTTGGGATCAGTTTTGATCACTACTCCCGTACTTCTGCTCAGATCCATCATGAGACTGCTCAGGGATTTTTCAAGGATTTGTATGAAAAAGGCGAGTTCCTCGAGCAAAGTACAGAGCAATATTATGACGAGGAAGCCAATCAGTTTTTGGCTGATCGTTATATTGAAGGGACTTGCCCTAAATGTGGCAATCCAAATGCGTATGGTGATCAATGCGAGAAATGTGGGAGTTCGCTGAGCCCTACAGATCTTATCAACCCAAAGTCAAAACTAAGCGGAAGAACTCCAGTATTGAAAGAAACCAAGCATTGGTTTTTGGACTTGGCGAAGTATCAGAGTTTTCTGAAAAAATGGGTGCTAGAGGATCACGCTGAAGATTGGAAAAATAATGTACTGGGACAATGTAGATCATGGTTGGAAGCTGGTGATGGTTTGCAGGCTAGATCAATGACCCGTGATTTGGACTGGGGAATCAAAGTGCCTTTGCAAGACGCGGAGGGCAAAGTCCTTTACGTTTGGTTTGATGCACCGATTGGATACATTTCTTCTACCAAAGAATGGGCTGCTGAAAAGGGAATCGATTGGGAACCGTATTGGAAAGATAAAGACACTAAGTTGGTGCACTTTATCGGAAAAGATAACATCGTGTTCCACTGCATTATTTTCCCTGCGATTCTTAAAACCCACGGGGAGTATATTTTGCCAGATAATGTCCCTGCAAATGAGTTTTTGAACCTGGAAGGTGACAAGATTTCCACTTCCAGAAACTGGGCAGTTTGGCTGCATGAGTATTTGGAGGAGTTTCCAGGCAAGCAGGATGTGCTTCGCTATGTGCTGACTGCTAATGCTCCTGAGACTAAGGATAATGACTTTACCTGGAAGGATTTCCAAACTAGAAATAACTCAGAGCTGGTTGCTATATACGGGAATTTCGTAAATCGTGCCGTGGTTTTGACACATAAATACTATCAGGGAACCATCCCTCAGCGTGGAGAATTGACTGGCTATGATCAGGAGGTTTTGGATGCATTGGCAGAATTCCCTGAGAAAATTGCCGCATCCATCGAGCGATACCGATTCCGAGAGGCTTTGGGAATTGTGATGGATTTGGCCCGCTTGGGCAATAAATACCTGGCGGACACAGAACCTTGGAAAGTTATCAAAACCGACGAAGCCCGTACTGGAACTATCTTAAACATTGCATTGAACATCGCTGCGAATCTTGCGATTGTATCAGAGCCTTTCTTGCCTTTCACTGCTGGGAAACTGGTGGATCTTTTTGGGATGGAAAAAATAGACTGGTCCGAGGCTGGTCAAGGTGAGCTTCTCAAAGCAGGAACTTCACTGGGAGAGATGGGATTGCTATTCGAAAAAATCGAAGATGTAACCGTAGAAAAACAAGTACAAAAACTATTAGATGCCAAGAAGATGAATGAAGCTGAAAATGCACCAGTGACTCCAATGAAGGAGATAATCACCTACGATGATTTTGCGAAGCTGGATATGAGAGTAGTGACTATTTTGGAAGCGGAGAAAATGCCAAAATCCAAGAAATTACTTAAACTCAAAGTTGATATTGGACTAGGTGAAAGAACAGTTCTTAGCGGTGTAGCTGAGCATTTCGAGCCTGAATTTTTGGTAGGCAAGCAAGTGACTATGTTGATCAATTTGGCCCCAAGAAAAATGATGGGAATCGACTCTGAAGGAATGATTTTGATGGCAGAAGACAAAGACGGCAAACTGAAGCTGATGGTTCCGCATGAAGGAACTGCGAGTGGATCGACGATTTCATAAATTATCAAAGTTCAAACTCAAGTTTCAATGGACAAGTGTTGAGGACTTCAACCTTGAAATTTAATTATTGACCATTGAAAATTGATCATTAAATTTTGGCCCAATTGGATTAAATTCGATTGGGCTTTTTTAATGGTTTTTTATGGATAAGAAATATGATTTAGAAGAACGGCTAGTTCGTTTTGCTGGAGAAACCATCAAATTTTGTAATTCTTTAGGCGATACTTTTGCCGAAAATCATTTGCGAAATCAATTAATTAGATCTGCTACTGGTGGGTGCCTTAATTATGGTGAAGCACAAGGTGCCGAGAGCAAAAAGGATTTTGTGCACAAAAATGGGATAGTTTTAAAGGAGTTAAAAGAATCTAGATCAACCTTGAAAATATTAACCTATTCTGAATTTGGAGATGCAATTCTTCGATCGGTTCTTTTGAAGGAATCAGAAGAACTTTGCGCGATTTTTGGTAAGATCATCTTTAATACGAAGAAGAATATGATGCAATAAATTATCAATTATCAAATTCAAGTTTCAATGATCAAGTTGACTAAACTTTGAAAATTGATAATTGAAAATTGTCCATTGCTCATTTCAGTGCAACGGTCTCTTCTTAATCATCCCTCCTTTAGTATCCTTAATAGGGTATTGGATTACAAAGGCTTTGGAGTCAATTTTTTCTATCTCTAACAACATTTTGGTGACTTCCAGTCGAGTAATCACACAGAATAATACTTTTCTATCCGGTAGTTGATTGGCTTTGTCGCCATAGCCTCCGTCCGACTTGAGCACCGTTACTCCTCTTCCTAGATCGTGAGAAATCATTTGTTTGATGTCTTCATTGTGTGGAGACATGATCATCACACCTAAATATTCTTCTACGCCATTGATGATGAAATCTACCGTTTTGGAAGCTGAGAAGTAAGTCAGCATGGAGTACATCGCCGTTTCTATTCCTACGAATATTGCCGCAACTATAAAAAGGCAAACATTGAAAATTGTGATAAAATCCCCTACCGTTAGGCTTGATTTTCTGCTGACTGATATCGCCAATACTTCTGTGCCATCGATAACTGCACCGCCACGAATAGCGAAACCAATTCCAGACCCAAGGAAGAATCCTCCAAATACGGCAATGAGCAGTTTATCTGCAGTGATTGCTGGAACTTCTATGAAGTGTACCAAAAAAGCTAAGCCAAAGATGGCAATTGAGCTTTTGAGGGCAAACTGTAAGGAAACCTGTTTGGCACCTAACAGGATGAATGGCAAATTGACTAAGATAATAAGTACAGAAAGGTTGACTGGGGTGAGCATTTCCAGAAGTAGGGACATGCCCATTGCACCACCGTCGAAAAAACCGTTGGGGAGCAAAAAGCCTTTCAAGCCAATACTAGCCATCACAACTCCGATAGCTATGAAAAGTCCGTCTTTGATTTGTCTCCAAATCGTAATTCTCTTTACCAGTTGATTGTCCTGAATTTTTAAAAGTCTTTTCACCATGGTTCGAAAATAGAATTTTTTAATCAACAGTTCTGCCAACAATGCAATCTAAGGCAAGAATAAATTCATAACTTATGATGGAGGATAAGATAAACTACTGGATTGTCATCATTGAAGTATTTGTAAGAAATGAATCTTGTTTTTAACAAAATGTGGTGTTATTATTTATTTTAATCGAAATTTGAGCCTATTTTCTTAAAATTTTTGACAATTACGCTTTTTCATCTATCTTTTTGAACCTAGTTTGATTTTAAATAAACTTATGAAGACAGACGGATATAACGCAGGAGAACATTACGATGAAATGATTTCCGCAGAAGGGGAGATCAGAGAGCATTATGCGGAGTTTTACAATCACCTGAAGAAGACTAGTTCTAGGAAAATGAATCATCTGCAACATTCTGCCAATCAGACGCAGCGCTCGATGGGGATGACTTTCAATGTCTATCATGACAATCAGGGGATGGAAAAAATCCTTCATCTGGATATTATACCCAGGATAATACCCAATTCGGAATGGCAGAAATTGGAAGCTGGACTGAAGCAAAGAACTCATGCGCTGAATCTTTTCCTTCAGGATATTTATAATGAGCGGAAAATCCTGAAGGACGGAATAGTGCCTTCAGAGCTTATCCTGAAAAGTAAGGATTACCTCGAGCCCTGCATTGGACTCACTCCTCCCAAAGGCATTTGGTGTCATATCACTGGAACTGATCTGGTGAAGGCCAAAGATGGAGAGTATTACATTTTGGAAGATAATCTTCGATGTCCATCAGGCGTCTCTTATATGCTGGAGAGTCGTGAAATCATCAAGCGAGTTTACCCGGATATTTTCAATCAAAAAGGGGTTATGCCAGTTTCGAATTACCCTACAAAACTCCTTCGTATGCTTCAGAATCTCTCCGATAAGCCAAAGCCGGTTGTTGGAGTACTGACTCCAGGGATTTATAATTCTGCATACTATGAGCATTCCTACCTCGCTTTGCAAATGGGCGTAGAGCTGGTAAATGGTGTGGACCTTATCGTAGAAAATAAGCGTGTGTATATGCAGACCACCAAAGGATTGCAGCAGATCGATGTGCTTTACCGACGGATAGATGATACATTTTTGGATCCGGAAACCTTCAATCCTGAATCTATGCTAGGAGTTCCTGGTCTTTTTGAAGCATACAAGGCAGGAAATATCGCATTGGCAAATGCGCCAGGCACTGGTGTGGCAGATGATAAAGCCGTTTATGCTTATGTTCCAAAAATCATAAAATATTACCTGGACGAAGAACCAATCCTGAATAATGTGCCGACCTACTTGTGCCGAGAAGAGAAGGACAGGCAATACGTATTGGATAATATTGAAGAATTGGTAGTGAAAGAAACGAACGCTGCGGGCGGATACGGAATGCTGATCGGCCCTAAGGCGGATGCTGAAGAACATGCGAAATTCCGTGAACTCATCAAAAACAATCCAACCAATTACATCGCTCAGCCCACCTTGTCACTTTCCACCGTACCCACTTTGACTGATGAAGGAATTGGTGGCAGGCATGTGGACTTGCGGCCTTATATTTTATATGGAGAGGAAATAGAAGTAATTCCTGGGGCACTCACCAGAGTTGCTTTAAAGAAAGGTTCCCTGGTGGTGAACAGTTCGCAAGGAGGAGGCAGTAAGGATACTTGGGTTTTATATTAAAATAACAGAACGAATATGCTAAGTAGAGTAGCGAATAGTATTTATTGGCTGGGTAGATACCTGGAGCGTGCGGAGAATTATGCGCGATTTATTGATGTGAATTTCAATCTGATGCAGGATCTTCCTGTAGATCTCAAGGAGCAGTGGCATCCACTGATCGCTGCTACTGGAGATTTGGCTCTTTATGAGAAAAAGTGTACTGGCTACGAAAGAAATCAGGTTTTATTCTTCTTAGGGTTTGATGCCGAGAATCCGAACTCAATGCTCTCAACTATTAAGAATGCCCGTGAGAATGCCCGTATAATACGGGAAAATCTCAACAAGGAGACTTGGGAGAAAGCCAATGAACTTTATTATATGATGCAGGAAGGCTTGGAGAAAAAGGTGTGGAAGAAAGAGGATCCAAGGCCATTTTTTGAAAAGGTTAAAAACCAAATCTTATTGATTTACGGGATTGCTGATAGTAGTGTGGCGAGGATTGAAGGCTGGTATTTCAGGCAACTAGGGCAATATCTTGAGCGGGCTGACAAGACTTCTAGGATTTTGGACGTGAAGTATCACATTCTTTTGCCTGCAGATCAGCAGGTAGGGACGCCTCTCGATTTCTTGCATTGGATGGCATTGCTGAAATCTGTCACCGCATTCAATACTTATCGGAGATTGTATGGAAATATTGAATCTGCCAATGTTGTAGAGTTTTTGGTCCTGAATAAATATTTCCCTAGATCTATTTACTACTGTATTAAAGAAGCAGAGAAATGCCTGCACAATATTTCCGGAAATTTAGGCGGAGGATATATGAATTCCTCCGAGAAGGCAATTGGCGAATTGCGTTCGAAGCTAGAATTTGCAGAAGTGGGAGAGATTATTGGTTTTGGACTACATGAATATCTCGATAGTCTTCAATTGAAAATCAATGCGATTTCCAATAATGTAGATTCTAATTTCTTCACCATCAGAGATAATCAAAATCACCAAAACCAAACCCAATCACAGAGTTGATAGGTTCTTTGTAAAAGCATAGCCAAATAGTATAAAAAATGCCCCAGCAATTTGCTAGGGCATTTTTGATTAGTAGACCTATCGGTTATTCTATTAACCTACATCGTATTATTCAACTGAACTGTCTTTAAGCACTTTTTCTCTCAAATTTTCAAAACTGAAATCTGCGTTTTTGACTACTTGAATTGCCTTTGGAATCAACGCGGTTCCAACTAGCAGTCCTCCTATGGAGATGACGTGTAGTGGGGATGTGAAATAGCTCCCTGATGTAAAAACACCTAGAATCAACAAGGTGCTGTACGGCATAGAAACTGCTAAAACGTTGATACCAAGATCAAGGTCAAAGGTAGGATTGCCTTTTTGAGATTCATTTTCATACTCAAGCTTTCTGATTGCGGACATGTGTGCAAAAGGCCAAAAACTAACGGCGCTTTGAGGAAATACTACAGCCAGTAAGACTGCGGCCTCAGAAGGCATTGGTACAAGCCAGATGAATAATCCGCTAAGTAAGAAGGTGAACCCTGCCCTAAAGGTCAGGATAGATGAAATCATTCGTAGCTGGTCCCATTTGAAGATCACTGCTATCCCGATGAATAAGAGGACAAGCGGGGTCATCATGTCTTTCATCATAACAATGGATGAGCTAAGGAATGCTGGCATACTTTCCATATTAAATCCAAAGCTAAGTAATCCAATGGCGACTAAAATCACCAGGTTTATTGGCTCGCTTACCATAGCTAGAAGTAATTCTTTTACCTTTTGCCCATTAGATTTAGCCTTGAGTTGTTGGTTTTTGTAATACCAAGACATTGCTAACAAATAGGCTAGAACTAAGACGAATAACTTGTTGCCAATGTCAGCAAGTGCTGCCCAAGCCAGTACATCGTCTCCTAGATATTCTACAATAAATGGGAAACAAGTTAACCCTGGTGCAAGAGAAGGGAGAAGCAACATCAGTGTTCGCATAGCCGGACTATCTGCCTTGATACCAAAGAATGGTAGCGAGAACTTGGTAATGATGATCATCACAATATTAAAAACCAATGCCAATACCGGAAGAATTAGAAGGTCCGGGTTGATTTCGATTTTCAACAAAGCCACAAAAATCATTGCCGGTAAGGCGATGTTTAGAATTATGGTTTTTAACCCTTTTTTCTGATCCTCATTTTGTAGTTTTTTCTGGAGAAAAATCCCAATAACTATTAATAGAATCAGCGATAGAGTCTTCTGAAGTGCAATACTCATACGAATTTTTGCTTACTAGGCTGTCACTTTTTTGAAAGCGTCTACGAAAATTTCCATTTCCTCTTTTGTGCCCATGCTTACTCGGCACCATGGTTTGTTGTCGATATTGAATACTCGAATACCTACTCCGCTATCGTACATACCTTTCATGAATGGTTGTCCCTCCATACGTAGTGGGAAGATCATAAAGCTGGTTTCTGAAGGTATAATATCATACCCAAGAGACGCGATTTCACCTTTAGTGTACTCTCTGCATTCGGTGTTCATTTCTCTACAACTCGTAATAAATCCAGGATCCTTTAAGCTTGCAATAGCCCCATTTAAAGAAGTGACGCAAAGTCCCATTGTACTTCTTACTTTCGACGTGATGCTTTCAATACGCTCTGGAAGTGCTACCATGTAACCGATTCTTAAGCCGGCCATTCCATGGACTTTAGAGAAGGTTCTGGCGATGATTACATCTTTGCCTTCAGCTACGAGTCCTACCATGGAAGATTCTTCAGGCTTTTGAAGGAATTCTAGATACGCCTCATCCACGAAAACAGGTGTTTTTTCAGAAACAGTCGAACAGAAAGCTTTGAGTTTCTTGGCGTCTGTGATGGAGCCTGTCGGGTTGTTTGGGTTGCAGATGTAGACAAGGTTAGTCTCTGAGTCAACGGTTTTAGCCATAGCATCTAGGTCATGCTGAAAGTCACCCGTTAATAGAGAAGGCTTCCAGGTGGCTCCTAGTTTCTGCGCGGTATTCATCAAGGACATATAAGATGGATCTGCAGATACCACGTTACCGCCATTCATGAACTGTACGAATGCAACTTTTTCCAGAATATCTGATGAACCTGGAGATAGCATGATGTGATCAGGTGTCACGCCTTCTTTCTCGGCAATCATATCGATGAGTACTTTTGCTTCTCCATGTCCATACCTATTGCCTAAGGAAATAGAGTCAGAGATGGCTTTAATTACTTTAGGTGAAGGCCCATAAGGATTTTCATTTGCATTTAACTTGGCAACTATCCGTGCTTCATTGTATTTAAACAAAGGGATGTGCTCATTTAGAATAGAGTCTGGCTGATATGCGGCCAATGCTTTATTTTTTGGTAGTGCAAAAGCTGGAGCGACAGCCATTGTTCCCATTGCCATTAGGCTGGATTTGATCCAAGTTCGTCTGTTAATAGAGTTGTTTATCATGATTTAATAAGGTTGTTGAATGATTTTTTGATGTTATTAAAAGTGTTAGTTGACTCTTATGGTGTGGTATTTTCTAAATGGAACATTTTTGTAAGTTCCTGCGAATTCTAATCTGACAGAATTTCCGCTGGAAGCCTCGGAGAGCCCCAAATCAGCCCAAGAGACTACCAAATCAGCTGCGCCATCAGTGCCGGTTACTAGTCTGGCCACTTCATTCGTATTGTTGATGAATACCGCGATATCTAGATTTGGAACAGGTATAGAATCTATACCTTTCGTATGATCCAGAATATTGGTCTTATCCAGTTCCAAAAATTTGGATCCTACGGTGACAGGTGAGGTTGCCCCGAAGGAAGTTCCTTCGAGTAGGATTAAAACCGGAGAAGCTACATTTGGTGTTACCAAATCTTCTGCTTCCACACAGGATTGAGAGAAAGCAAGGGTGATGAAAGCTGCCGCTAGTAAGTATATGTTGAATGACTTTTTCATAAGAAATTGAATTGAATGATTAGAGGTTGATTTGGTTATTCTACCCACCAAAGTGGAGTTCTCATGTTGTCAGATCCGCCAAGTTTGCTGACACCTTCGTCCAGATTAGTCTTATTAAGGGAGTATTCTGAAGTAGGGTATTCGATTCGGGTAGGCAGTACACCTTCGTTGGAAAAGACCGAGCTAGGATGGGGAGCAGACATCACTGGATAGCCTGTACGACGATATTCATTCCATGCTTCAACTCCCTGCCCGAAAAGAGCAATCCATTTTTGAGTCATGATACTCTCTTTGGTTACTCCGCCTATTCGGCTCATGTAATCACTTGGCATGGTTAGACCTTGCTGATGGAATGATGCTTTGATCGCGCTTTCAAGAAATGCTGAGGCATCACCTTCTATATCCCCATCTAATGCAGCCTCTGCTTTGATGAATTCCACCTCAGCATAGGTCATTAGTACACTAGGAGCCGTAGGGTCCAAATATTTTAGTCCAATTCGCGAAGCGTTGAAGGTGCCAGCTGCTGCATCTGTAAGTCCATTTGGCAATCCAGCATAGGTACCATCGTCCAATGGTTGCGCATAAACAGTGATTCTTTCGTCATCAAGTTCAAGTAGCTTGTTGATGAGTGTAGTACTGATATTCCAGTCTGAGCGAGTTGAGAATACATCAAACATTTTGTTTCTGCTTCCAATTACATCGAAATGAGTTAGTTCGGCCGCTTGGGCGTTGTTTTCGATAATTGGGTATTTTACAGGATCAGATAGAATCTGAGTCATAATAGCACTAGATTCTGCAGGTTTTTTAGCTGCCTGTCGGTTTGCCATTCTCAAAGCGAGGGAATTCGTAAAACGTTTCCATTTCATGATATCCCCATTAAAGAGGATGTCTCCAACAACAGCTGGTCCCGATGTGGAAAGGAGATCGTTCGCCTCCATTAAATCAGCTAAAATTCCAGCATAAACTTCCTCCATTGAATCGTATGCAGGAGAGTTAATGGCTTCTTCTGCTGTTCCTTTTAGGGATTCAGAATAGGGTATTGGGCCAAATACATCCGTCAGGTATGCAAATGAGAAGGATTGCATTGTCATTGCTATTCCTAAGTAGTTGGCATTTTCATATTCTGCTCCGGCGGCCGTTAAGGATTTAACCCGTTCGAAATTGATCAGCGATTCATTATATATACTATTCCAGGTGCCTGAAGAAATGGTAAGTGGTATTTCATAGCTGTCTCCTTCTGCATTGATATAGATGTTTCTGGATAGATGTTGGATCCAGCACATAGCGGCATCTATATTCAGTCTCTGGTATCGGGTGCTGTGCCCCCAGTATCTGTCTACTACTACTTGTATGGCATTTGGCAGAAGTAGAGAAGGGGAAATAGAGACAGGATTGTTAGGGTCGGTGTTGATTTCTTCAAAATCCTTGGTGCAGGACGAAAGCGTACCAAAAGAGAGAAGAAGTATGGCGATGGTTGATTTATATAGTCTTTTCATGTGTTTATTATTTGATGTTTTTGGCCACATGGAATCTCACATGGTAAATAATAATGTCTGTTGATGACGTCTGAGTCATGTTTGATTTCATGATAAGTTCTTTATAGGTAGAGAATTAGATCAGAATGTCACGTGAAGATTGAATCCCAGATTTCGGGTAGAGGGCATTTCTCCATAAGAAAACCCTTGACCGTTCCCACCTTTGTCATCAACTTCTGGATCCATGTGGGGATGGTTTTTATATAGCATCGCCAGATTTCTTCCTACAAATGATAGCTTCATTGTTTGTATGAACTTATTGCCCAGGAAGTTTTTTGGGAATACATATCCCACAGACAGTTCACGGAGTTTTACATAAGTCCCGTCAAAAATTCCCGATTCGTGGTACGTTCTCGGATTTTGGGAATTCCAGAATGTTCCCGCGCTAGCAATGACATCATTTGGTACATAAACTGGTTCTTCTGAAGTGCCTATATTCTTGACACCTTGGCCTATTACACCTTCTTCTCTACCAATAGCAGTTTCAGCATATTGTCCTGTTTTTCTGGCAAGACCAGTTCCTACATCGAAAATATCTCCGCCCATTTTCATGTCAATCAACATGTTGAGCTCAAGTCCTTTGTAAGCGAATGAGTTGCTCCATCCACCGATCCAGTCGGGCTGTATATTGCCTAAAATGTGAGTTCCGCTTTCCAAAACTGGCAGGCCATTGTTATAGATGATTTCTCCTTCTGGACTGCGCTCATATCTTCTTCCATAAAGCGTACCATATGGCTGACCCACTCTTGCTTCGGACGTCAATGAGTTTTGAGTTGCTAAAATGTAGTTTTCCAAACCTTCAGCTAGTTCAACCACCTTATTCCTGTTTCTCGCAAAATTGAATGCGGAATACCAGCTAAATCCGGATGCAGTATTGATTGGAGTAGCATTAATTGTCAGTTCTATCCCTTGGTTTGTGATCTCACCTGCATTAAGAATTTGGCTGGAATACCCTGAAGCTGTAGAGATAGATACTGCTAAGATTTGATTGACAGTAGATTGATGGTAATAAGTGAAATCAATGCCGGCTCTTCCTTCAAAAAACCTCAAATCTAAGCCTACCTCTTTTCCAGTGGTGATTTCAGGTTTTAATGTTCTATTAGCTATTTCATTAGATTCAGCATAGGTAGGGGTGGTGCCTGCCCACAGTCCTTCTGACGAATAAACTTGATTTAGGAGGTATGGATCGGCGTCATTACCAACTTGTGCTATACTCCCTCTTATTTTTGCAAAGGATAGAATGTCTGACTGAACATTGAAAATATCTGTCAAAACAGCACTCAACGCCACCGATGGATAGAAGAATGAGTTGTTGTTAGTCGGTAAAGTACTAGACCAATCGTTTCGACCCGTTACATCAAGGAATAGGTAATTGTTGAATCCAAATTGGGCGGACCCGAAGACACTATTCACTACTTGTTTTCTGATGGTGCTAGATGGCGTGACCGGGCTAGCGTAATTGCCTAAGTTGTAAAGCCCATCTATCGTGAGCTGTCCTACATTCACCGAAGTGCTTTTGTAGTTATTTACTCTATTGTTTGCTCCAGCTTGGATTTTCAAGGAAAGTCTTGGAAACAAGTCTTTGTCAAATGTCAAGATAACATCACTATTGGTTTCCTGACTGTTTAGAACGGATTCAGTGTAGGAGCCAAATCTTTTGACATTGTTTTTGAAACTTTCAGCGCTGTTGATATTTATGCGCGTATCAGACCAGTAATCAGTTCCTGACCTTGCCATGATGCTGAAATGCTCATTGATGTCATAATTTAGTGCGATACTACCTACTAGGCGATCTTTTTCATTAGAGCTAGGTAGATACTTCTGGTTGAAAAAGGGATTTGAAAAGTATTCATGTTGCCAGTTAGCATAAGGGTAATCGTCTCCTGGTCGGAAGGTTTGTCTTTGGATATCATAGTAATCTTCCCAGTTTTTCAGCTTGGTGTAATCCGTATGTCTGTGGGCCCAGATAAAGTCCTGGCTACCTGTAAAACCTCTATTGTCTGATCCTGATTTTATATATTCTGCATTTACACTCATTTGAAGTTTAGGGACGAACTTATAAGAAGTGTTCAGTTTGAAGTTGTTTCGGTAGTAATCATTGTCAGCCATGATACTTGTCTGATCTAATCTTCCAATTGCTACCCGAAAGCTTCCTTGGTCATTTCCTCCGGAAAGTGCGATTGTATTTGTTACGCTTTGCCCAGTCTCCCAAAAATCTTCCCAGTTGTTAGGCTGTGGAAGCAATGGAACGCGTTCGGGAGCTGAATACCAAAGAGGAACTAAACTGCCATCCATTGGGGCTCCCCAGCTTTCATCTACACCCGCGGTGCCTCTTATCCCATCCGCATCAAAACCGTTTCTTCCGTCTACATACCAAGTTCTATAACCGGAACCTCCGCCATACGTATTCTGAAAATTTGGTTTAACTAAGGGATTGTCCATAGTCATATTGCTATTGAACTCTATACCTATCCCTTTCGAACCAGCTCCGTTTTTAGTAGTGACCATGATGACACCGTTTGCAGCACGTGAGCCATACAATGCGGCAGCTGTAGCGCCTTTTAGGATAGTCATTTCCTTGATGTTGTCAGGGCTGATTTCAGAAAGTCCATTTCCGTATTGCCTGCTGGAGGTCTGCTCCAGCGGTACTCCATCTACTACAACAAGTGGTTGATTATTACCCGCCACAGAGGATGAGCCTCTAATAACTACATGTGCACCACTTCCAGGCATAGAGTTGCCTGTCACTTGTACTCCGGCGACTCTACCAGAGAGGCTGTTTGCCACATTAGAAGGACGTGATTCAGTGAGAGCACTACCATCTACGCTTTGAGTGGAATAGCCTAAGGCTTTTTTATCTCTTTCCAGTCCAAAAGCCGTTACTACTACTTCATTTAGTGCTAAATCAGATGATGCTAATTCGATGGTGAACATTGATGTTGACCCCACTGTTATTTCCTGAGTGGTAAACCCAATAAATGATACCATAAGGATAGGATCTTCTGTTTCGTCAGTCAATGTGAGTGAGAATTTCCCATCTATATCAGTGACAGTTCCGTTCATCGTTCCTTTGATCAAAATACTGGCTCCAGGAATGGGAACTTGATCATCGTCTAATACAACACCTTTAATGGTTCTTTCAATATTCTGAACAGTAGCAGTGGGTATTTGATAGCTAAAGTTGTTTGCAGGTGCTATGGGTGCTTGAGTTTGTGAGGATTCTAACATGTAAAAGTCTCCAGCACCTTTTCTGAAATTTATCTGACTTCCTTTCAGGATACGTTGTAAATTTTCTTCCGCAGTAAGCTTCGAATTTATAGCTGCAGGAATTTTTGTGTAAGGATCAACAATTGAAGTAGGGTAGGCTATAGAAATAGCATAAAGATCTTCGAGTTCTTTGAGCGTTGATTCTAGGTTTTTATTTTCCGACTTCACGTTAAAAGTTGGACCTTTAGCGAATTGTGTGAGATTTTGGCCTTGTGCAGAGATTGGGAGTGCCAGCACTCCTGTTACCCCGGCAACCAATAGATAACGGGTAAATTTGATGAGCATAGATGAATAGGTTAGTGGTTAGAATGATTACTCGCGTTTATTTTGGGCTAATTGCTGATCATTCAATCCCTTGGGTATGGTTACTACCTAGGATTCACTAGTGCACTTTTTGAGCTTTGGGTTTTAGGCCTAAAGCTTTTGCTCGAACTTAATTTTCTATGGTATTCGGTTTGCTTGCGATCCGGCCGAAAGGCAAGCGGTATTCTATTGTATTCTGATTAAATTTTTGTCAAGGTTGATTTTTGTATTGAAAAGCACTTCGATATTATTGATCACTTCATTGGGATTATCGGTTAGCGGTAAGCTTCCTGAAATAAGTTGGTTGGTCGGTGGTATTTTTTGATCAATTAATTCCAAATCATATAATTCAGTCACCACTCCCAGGATGTCTTCTAGGCTTTCGTTTTGCATGCGAAGCTTACGATCCTGCCAGGCAAGAAGTCTTAGAGGGTCAGGGACTGTTTTACTTTCTATATGATTCTTCTCTAGGTTCAGTTTTATTGTTTCTCCTGGTAATACCATTCGATTTGTCTCACCTTCTTCTCCCTGATATCCCAGTTTCACACTTCCTTCAATTAGTGTCAGTTTGTGAATAGGGTGTTGGTTTTTAAAGTTAAATTCAGTTCCAAAGACTTCAACCTCTATTACTTTACCTTCATTGATCAGAAATCTTTTTATGTCGTCATTTTTTGCAATGTCAAAATATGCCTCACCGATTAAATCCACTTTTCTTTCAAAACCATTTATCCAACTATAGCTATAGGAAAGTAATGAGTTGGAATTTAGTAAAGCGGTAGATCCATCAGGTAAGGTGATTTTCAACGTTTCGTTTGATCCTGTTTTATATAGTATCACTTCTTGTTTTACCGCGTGCCATAGTCCAAAGCTTAGTGCAATTAGAAGTAAAAACGAAGCAGCAATTTTTGAAAAGTGAAGTATTTTCCTTTGTTGTATGGCTTTTTCCTCTCGTCTTCTGATTCCTGACTTTATTCCTACTAGTATTCTCTTTCTCAGAGCCT
The DNA here is from genome assembly GCF_900182815.1 of Algoriphagus winogradskyi. GTDB lineage: Bacteria > Bacteroidota > Bacteroidia > Cytophagales > Cyclobacteriaceae > Algoriphagus > Algoriphagus winogradskyi. Next base: position 225,152 of record NZ_FXUA01000006.1, read on the forward strand.
GTTGTTCTGCCTCATCTAGTTGGTCTAAATAGTTCGATTCATGAGTTGTGTTAGACTCTGAATTTTCATCTTGAAATATTTTGGAATTGTTTTCCATCATGAATTTCGTGTTATACTATATATGTCAATTCACACATAATTATCCTCTATTCACAAGTGAAAAAAAAACCAAGTTTTTTAAAAAAATACATTTTTTGGTGCTGCTTAGGTAAAAATAGTACCCTGATGTAATATTTTTTACAAAAGTACCTTTTGCGGTTTTTGGCTAGAAAAATCTAAAAATGATAGCGTTTGGGCTGTCTTCAAAGGAATAGGCTAGGGGATAAATACTGGCATCAGTAATTCAAAAAGTGGATCTAAACCAACATAAAATAAAACAGCCGTGGTGTGTTCTCTAAGGCTAATGCGAAGATCTTTCAAGGCTCTCATGAGATGCTTCTCCACTGTGCTCACGGATATTTCCAGGTTTTGGGCGATCTCATTATAGCTTAGCCCTTTGTTGAATCGAAGTTTATAAACTTTTTGACGTTGGGGAGGAAATCCGCCTACCACCTTTTTGATATTGGATTTCAGGTCGTTGTAAAGAATTTTTTCTTCTGCTGATGAAGTTTTTTGTTCTCCTTTGGATTTTTCCTTTTCGGTAAACTTATCCCGGATGCTTTGCGACTTGTATTGGTTTATGATACGGTAATTTACCGAGGTGAATAAATATGAGGTGAGAGAGGTGTGGATTTCCAGTTTTCTCCTTTTTGACCAAAAATCAATAAATACTTCCTGAACAATGCCTTCAACTATTTCTTTCTTACCGAGTTTCTTGAAGCCAAAGTTGAATAGCTTTTTCCAGAAAAGATCATAAACTTCAATGAAAGCTGATTCATCATCATTTTTAATCCTTTCAACTAATTCTCGTTCGATTATTTCTTTATCTGACATGGATGATTCAGTTGATAACTGCTTTGATAGAATTGATAGTTTTTTAAATATGTGGTTAAAAAAAATCAATAAAATCTGATATATGCTGTCAAATTATCAATTAGTGGTTTTATAATGAACATAAATGACAATTTTTTTTGATAAAAAATTAAAAACAGGGTTTGAACTTACTTGTCGCTCATGTAACTAAATTCGCTCCTTAATAAAGCCTTGTAAATCAGGAATGTAAATGTTTAAGGAAGTTTGAGTATAAAAAAAGCATTGCCTTGTGACTTAGGTTATCTCAATTGCTTGCCTTTAGGAGATAAATCCTGAAAAATATTCTTGTGTTTTCTTTAGATTAAATCTAAATAATAAAATTCTTTTTTTATTTTTGCCACAGAATCAAGACTTACTTCCTTAGAACGCACCATTTTATGCAAGCAAAAAAAACTTCTGCCTGGAAAAGTATCCGTAATATTTTTGATCAAGTTCACCTGTACGCCGGATTGATTTCCGGATTGGTAGTGATTGCAGTGTGTCTTAGCGGTACTATTTATGTGTACAATACTGAAATCCGGGAGTTCATGGATTCAGAACTATACTTTGTGGAGCAAGCCGGTGACCGTTTGTCTGCAGATGAATTGAAAAGCGCGGTTGAAGCCAACTCTGCGTCCAACGTCGTGGGATTGATGTGGAATGAAGATGCAGATCGCAGTGTACAGTTTACTTTGAAAAAAGAGGGGGAAGAGGGTAGAGGAAGTACTTTCTATGTAAATCCATATACAGCAGAGATTTTGGGTAACAGTTCGGATAAAACTGCTACTTCGGAATTTATGGGCTATATGTTCAGTCTTCACAGATGGTTGTTGCTGGATAGGATAGAGGAACCCATTTTGGAAAGTATGGGTAATCGTGACCTGGGCAGGTTTATTAATGGTGTGGCAACCTTGCTCTTTCTCCTTGGTGTAATTACTGGAATTGTGATCTGGGTGCCTAATAAAGTGAAAAGCTGGAAGCAAGGATTAAAAATCAAATGGTCGGCTAACTGGAAGCGTGTAAATCATGACCTTCATAATACACTGGCATTTTATTCACTGATCTTTCTTTTTATTATGGGAGCTACCGGTCCTTTCTGGTCCTATGAATGGTATAGAGAAGGATGGCAAAAGACTTGGGATATCTATCAGGAGCCCCCTGCCAAAGGTCAGGCTGCTGGTGGCGGAAGAGGAGCAGAAGGGCGTGGAGGAAATGAGCCTCGAAAAGAAGCGGAGATTGAAAGTGCTGTTGCTCAGGTTTTGTCCTTGGAGGATATTTTTGCAAAAACTAACACAGAGCTTCCTTACCCCGGAAATATCCGAGTTTCATTACCTTCAAAACCTTCTGATCCTATCTCTGTAAGTAAGTATAGAACAGGTTTTTTTGCCAGAGCAGGTGCAGATCAATTGAAACTATCAGCTGCAGATTTATCGGTGACAGAGGCCAATTTATTTTCAGATTTGCCATGGCGTCAGCAGGTGGGACGATCTGTAAAATCCCTGCATGTAGGAGATATCTTTGGTCAATTTTCGAAATTTCTATGGTTTGTAGCTTGTTTGATTGCAACCTCGCTTCCAATTACAGGAACCTTGATCTGGTGGAATAAGCGAAAGAAAAAACCATCCAAGAAAAAGCCGGCTCAACCAAGAGTTGCTGAAATGGCATAAGCTATTGAAGACCTTCTGAGAATGGAAGGTCTTTTTTATTTTTTACCACGGTGTGCACGGAGGTTTCGCTGAGGGCGCTACTTAATATTTTCCTGCACCTTCAGAAGCTGGATGTAATGTGGGGATTGATATTTTGAAAATCCCATTTTCCCCTTTAAAAAAGGGGGAATCGCCAATAATGATCCTCAGTCGTCGCTCTATAAATACCAATTATAGAGCTATTGGAAAAACTTTAAGACAATCTTAAGCAATAGAATTACTTGACATAGATTGATTTTGTAACTTTTGCGGAGCAAAATCAATCACAAAGGAGAAATCAGAAGTGACCTGTGGGTAAGCTTTGTGCTCTTGGTGGTTAAAATACATTCGATCATGCGAATCTTAGTTGTAGAAGATGAACCAGGAATCTCCAGTTTCTTAAAACAAGGCTTGGAAGAAGAATCCTATGCGGTGGATATAGCTGAAAACGGAGACAAAGGACTTCAGCTTGCGCTAAGCGGTGATTATGACCTGTTGCTTTTGGATTGGATGCTACCCTTAAAAAGTGGTGTTGAAGTTTGTCGCGAATTTCGAAAGCAATTTCCAAGTACCCCTGTTATTTTTCTTACGGCAAAAGACACCGTAGATGAGACCATTACTGGTTTGCAATCCGGAGCGAACGATTACATCAAGAAACCCTTTCATTTCGACGAATTATTGGAGCGAATACGGGTACAATTGAGAACAAAGGTGGTTTCTGAAGAAAAATATGTCCTTGGACCAATTACTCTTTTTACGGACAGGCATCAAGTTTTTAAGAATGAAGAAGAGATTCAGCTGACACAAAAAGAATTTTCTTTGCTGGAATACCTGATGAAAAACAAGAATCAGGTTTGCCGACGCACCCAAATTATCGAGGATGTTTGGGATATTCACTTCGAGTATAATACAGGTGTGATTGACGTTTTTATGAATTCCCTCCGGAAAAAGCTCCACTTTACCACCAATGAAGATTACATTCAGACTATCCGTGGGGTAGGATATATTGCGAAGGATTTATGATTATTTCATATAAGGAACGCATAGCGAGTAGGTTAACTTTAGTCACAGCCATGATCGTATTGGTTGTGTTTGCGATTATCTATTTGGTGGTGGATTTTACTGTGGTCCAAAGTATAGATCGTGAGCTCAAGCTGGAGACCGATAAGCACGTAGGGCAGATTTTCCTGGTGGATGGCGAGATTCGTTTTGTGCACAAGGATGAGTGGCAGGAGCAGGAGCATAGCCAGATTCAGCTCAATCCGATTTTCATTGAGATTGTAGATATGCAGGGAAATTCCATGGATAAATCGCCGAATCTTGGTGAGAATCACCTGAGTTTCTCTGGAGATAAAAGAGAGAAAAATGAAGCCTGGACTTTAAAAACCGGTGGCAGGGAAGTTCGACAGATGCAAATCCCCCTTAATCATGCGGGGAAAAGAGAGGGGTTTATGTTGGTGGCAAAGTCTTTTGAGGATGCCAGGCAGTTGCTTACCAACCTTAGAAATATCCTACTCATACTTTATCCCGGTATACTCATTTCCCTGTTTTTGTCGATGAGGTTTCTAGCAGGGAAAAGTATCCAGCCTATTCAAAAAATCATTCAGAAGACCAATCTTATTTCGCAGAGCAATTTAAATGAGAGAATTCCTGTAGCCGAACCCAATGATGAGATTGCCCAGCTTACCAGATCGATAAATGATTTGCTGGCTAGATTGGAGCAAGCTTTGACTCGGGAGAAGCAATTCACCTCAGATGCATCGCATGAGTTGAGAACTCCCTTGGCAGTGATGCGGGGGACATTAGAAGTGCTTATTCGCAAGCCAAGAACTTCCGAGGAGTATGTGGAAAAAGTCAAATTGGCTTTAGAAAGCATAGATCGCATGTCAGAGATGATCGATCAATTGCTTTCTCTGGCTAGAGTTGGAAAAGGGAAAATGGTGCGGGATGAGGTTGAGTTAACTTCGTTTACACAAGCTTTTGCACAGCAATCAGCAGAGGAGTCTGGTCGAGAAATCCTATTTGAAACAAACCTTTCTAAACCGATTTTCCGGCTTGTCAATGAAAAGTCACTTCAGATGATTTTGAACAATCTCCTACAAAATGCCATCAAATACTCTTCCTCCTCTTCTAAAATTATTATGCAAGTAGGAAGTCATGAAGGGGCTCCATTTATTTTGGTAAAAGATGAAGGGAAAGGTATTACAAGTGATTCTTTAGCAAAGATTTTTGATCCATTTTATAGGGAACTTGATGAAACTGGCGCCGCGGTTCCAGGCACAGGCCTAGGTCTTGCAATAGTAAAAAAACTCGCTCTCGAATCCGAAATACAAGTGGAGGTAGAAAGTGAAAAAGGTAGAGGAAGCATCTTCAGATTGATTTTTTAGTAATCAAGTTTAAGGCAATCTTAAGAGAGTTTTTAGGGCATTGAGAAGGTAATAGTACATTTTTGTGATTCAATTATTACCTCCCGTATGTTAGATAGAATCATTCAATGGAGCATAGGGCATAAGCTCATCATATTCATTTTTATAGCCGCCTGGATAGGTTTTGGGGTTTTTGCGCTGAGCAATCTTCCCATAGGAGCAGTCCCAGATGTGACTACAAATCAAGTACAGGTGATTACCACCTCTCGAAATCTTGCGACGGAGGATGTAGAAAAATACCTGACCTACCCAGTGGAGTTGGAAATGGCCAATCTCCCTGGTATCATAGAAATCCGTTCCGTTTCTAAGTTTGGATTGTCAGTAGTTACCATTGTATTCGAAGATAAAATGGGGACTTACCTCCCGAGACAGTTGATCGCTGAGCGGATCAAAATGGCTGAAAAAAGTATTCCGGCTGGCTTTGGGACTCCGACAATGGGGCCTATTTCTACTGGTCTCGGTGAGATTTATCAATATGTGATCGATGTAGAACCTGGCTACGAAAATGAGTATAGCACGACAGATCTTAGAACTATTCAGGATTGGGTAGTCAGAAGGCAGCTTTCTGGAATCGAAGGTGTTGTAGAAGTAAATACTTGGGGAGGATTCCTTAAGCAATACGAAGTTGCGATCAACCCTGAGCGATTGAAAGGCATGCAAATCGACATCGCTGATGTGTTTCATGCCATGGAAAAAAATAACTCTATCGCAGGTGGTGGCTATATTGAAAAGACCAATGAAAGCTTTTTCATTCGTGGTGAAGGCCTCGTTTCCAGTTTAGAAGATATTGGGAATATAGTAGTCGAAGTAAGAAACGGCGCGCCAGTTTATATAAAGGATATTGCTGAAGTGGGGTTTGGCCATGCGAATAGATTTGGTGCTATCACAGCAAACGGAGAAGGAGAAAAAGTGCTTGGTCAGGTGATGATGCTGAAAGGTGCTGATTCCAAAGGGACCATAGACCGTGTGAAAGAACGCTTGGAAGAAATGAAGAACTCTCTTCCTGAAGGTGTGGTGATAAACGGGTTTCTAGATCGTTCTGAACTAATAGGAAGAACCACTTTTACAATTGCGGAAAATCTGATTCTAGGTTGCTTGATTGTAGTCTTTGTGGTGGTATTGTTGCTTGGTAATCTCAGGTCGGGATTGGTAGTTGCCTCCGTGATTCCATTGGCGTTACTTTTTGCCCTGTCCATGATGTATCTCTTCGGTGTAGATGCCAACCTGATGAGTTTGGGGGCGATTGACTTCGGGATTATCATCGATGGAGCGGTGATTATTGTGGAATACATTGCCTATCAATTTACCCGTGCCGATCACCAACTTGCTGGAGTTTCTGCCCTCAAAAAGCAGCAAGCAAAGGATGAAATATCCTTCAATGGAGCTTCGAAAATGATGCATTCTGCCATTTTTGGACAGATCATTATCATCATCGTATTTATCCCGATTTTATCACTTACCGGGGTGGAGGGAAAAATGTTCCGACCTATGGCGGAAGTGTTTTCCTTTGCTTTGGTTGGCGCTATGATTTTGGGATTGACTTATGTTCCAGTCGTTTCAGCCCTATTCCTAAAGACCACTCCTCCGGGCCCAAAGAATATTTCTACACGAATTATTAATGCAATAAACAAGGTGTATGAACCAGCGATTACCTGGGCCTTGGATCATACCAAAGTAGTACTGATTTCTGCTTTTGGCCTTTTGGTGGGAGCAATCATGATTTTTGCCACCATGGGGTCCGAATTTGTGCCTACACTGGATGAGGGGGATTTTGTGATTCAGCCATTTTTGAAAACTGGAACTACGCTCACCAATACAGTGGAAACGATCACGGAGATTGAAAACATTCTCAAACAATTTCCTGAGGTAAAGCAGGTAGTGACTAGGATTGGTGCGGCGGAAATCCCGACTGATCCCATGTCCATGGAAGAAAGTGATGTAATCGTGACATTGAAGCCCCGTTCGGAATGGACTACTGTGGAAACCAAAGATGAGTTGGCAGAGAAATTCAAAGAAGCGCTGGAAGTGATTCCAGGAATGGAATATGAATTTACCCAGCCCATAGAGATGCGATTCAATGAATTGATCACAGGTGTGCGAGCTGATTTGGCGATCAAAGTTTTTGGGGAAGACTTGGATGTGTTGCTTTCTACAGCTCAGGAAATCGAAGCTGCAATACAGGGTGTAGAAGGTGCAGCGGATATTATTCTGGAAAAAGTGGATGGTTTACCACAAATGAAAATCGAATACAACCGTGGTAAAATTGCCAAGTTTGGATTGAATATTTCAGACCTGAATGAAGTCGTTACTATGGGATTTGCGGGGATGACGGCTGGGACGGTTTTCGAAGGTGAAAAGCAATTTGACCTGGTGGTGAGATTTGCGGAGCCTTTCCGCAAGGATATCAAAAATCTGGAACAAGCTTCCATTCAGCTTCCCAATGGGGGTTCTGTACCTCTTTCAGAATTAGCGACTATCAGCTATACTAAAGGACCTGCGAAAATCTCCCGGGATAATACCCAACGCCGAGTAGTAATCGGCGTGAATGTGCGAAATCGTGACTTACAATCTGTAGTAGATGATATTCAGGCTATTGTAAATAATCAGATTGAGTTGCCGGAAGGCTATCTGGTGGATTATGGGGGGCAGTTTGAAAACCTTCAGAAAGCCAGAAACAGACTCATGGTTGCTGTTCCAGTGGCGCTTCTCCTGATTTTCATTCTCTTATATTTTGCTTTTTCGTCTTCAAGGGACGCGCTGATGATTTACTCGGCCATTCCACTTTCTGCCATAGGAGGAGTGCTTTTGCTTTGGGCGCGGGACATGCCATTCAGTATTTCTGCAGGTGTAGGATTTATCGCACTTTTCGGTATAGCCGTACTGAATGGAATCGTACTTATCGAACATTTCAAATCCATGGAATCACATTATACCAATATCAAAGACTTGGTGATTAGAGGAGCCAAAGAGCGGTTGAGACCGGTTTTGCTTACTGCCTCAGCGGCTGCACTTGGCTTTTTGCCAATGGCAATCTCCAATTCCGCAGGAGCAGAAGTTCAGCGTCCACTAGCAACGGTGGTAGTTGGAGGTCTGATTTCAGCCACCTTCCTAACCCTAATTGTACTTCCTGTATTGTACGTTTTATTCAAAACTAAAACAGGAGGTTCCTCATCTACTTCCAAAAAAGTCTTGGCTTCCTTGGTACTGATTTCAGTGTTTTCTTTTTCTGCTACTGGGCAGGAAACTCCGATGACATTGGAACGGGCAATTGAAATAGGGATGGAGCAAAATCTCAACCTTCAGGCTGCCAACAAATCCCTGGAGATGGCGAATGCCAAGATCGGCCAAGGCTGGAATCTGGATAAGACTAATGTGTATTATTCCGAAGATAAAAATGACATCGCTGAAAACGGGGTTTACAACAGAAAGTGGGGGATAAGTCAAACCCTTGCTTTTCCTACGCTTTATGGCGCTCAGAAAAACGCCTTGGAAGCAGGGGCCGAGATGCAGCTCAGTCAGTTTGAGTTGCAAAAAAGAAAGCTGGAAGGTCAAATAAGCAAAGGCTTCATTGAAGTGAGGTATTGGCAGGATTTGATCCAAAACTACGACTACTTAGATTCACTTTATGCGGAGTTTTCCCGAGCTGCCTCGCGAAAATTTGAAACCGGAGAAAGCAATTACCTGGAGAAGCTGACTGCTGAAGGAAAGCGTCAGGAGATCAGTCTGAAGAAATCTGAGGCCAACGAGAATTACCTGATGGCCATGGATGAGTTGAAGCTTCTACTGAATTGGGAGGGCGAGTTGGTGCTCGCTGAGGAAGCGATTGATTTTGATACTTCTTTGATGCAGGACTGGTCCTCACACCCAGGCGTGGCCTATTATGAAAGTGCTGTGACTCAATCCGGGTATCAGATTCAGACCGAAAAGCGAAAGCTTCTCCCTGACATTAACTTGGATGTGTTTCGCGGGACAAACCCAGGAGCGAATGCTAAAGTCTACCCTGGCTTTCAGGCGGGATTGTCAATTCCGCTCTTTTATGGAGCTCAAAAAGCAAATGTGCAAAGCAGTGAATTCCAGCAGCAAAAGATCCAATTGGAAGCGGAGCAATACAGAAACCAGCTGGAAAACCGTGCTCAGCAATTGCACAGAAAGCTGGATCAGAACATCCGAGTGATTACCTATTACGAGGAAGAAGGCAAAACGCTTTCGCTTCAGATCCTAGAACAGGCCCGGAGATCCTATCAAGAGGGAGAAATTGATTTTCTCCAGTATGTGCAGTTAATGGAGAACTCTAGGACGATCACCTTGCAATACCTGCAGAGCAAATTTGCTTATCAACAAACTATTTTGGAAATCAACTACCTTCTGAACTGATGAAGAATCACACCTTAAAATCAATCTTTTCTGCTTCCCTTTTGGCGAGTAGCTTGTTTTTCTTTCAATGCACAGGATCTGGTACATCCGAATCCGAAGGAGTGGAAGTGGAGGCGGGAACAACTTCAGGACCTTTCATTACTGTCTCGCAGAAGCAATTTGAGACGATGAAAATGACTTGGGGAAGTCCTAAACTCGAGGAGTTTTCAGAGGGAATTTCCGTGCAAGGCATGGTAAAAGTTCCGGTAGAGGGTATTCAGGAGATTTCGGCTTATTTCGGTGGCTACGTAAGTGGTTTGAATAAACTCGAAGGTGAGCCTGTAAGAAAAGGAGAAGTGCTTTTCTACTTGGAAAACACAGACTTCATCCGTTTGCAGCAGGATTATTTGGAGACAAGCAGTCAACTGAATTACCTAAAAGCAGAATACGAACGACAAGAGACCTTATTTGGGGAGAAAATCGCTTCACAGAAAAACTTCCTTAAAGCTGAAGCTGATTTTCAGGCTACCAAAGCCAAGGCAGAAAGCTTGAAACGTCAATTGGCTTTAATTAATATCAACGCTGATCAGTTGAAGCCAGAGAATATTCGTTCTAAAGTTCCCGTTTTATCACCAATTGCAGGTTTTGTTGATGGGATTCATTTGGTGCAGGGCTCATTTTTGTCGGTGGGGGGGAAAGCAATGACTATTATCAGTAAAGAGCATTTGCATATAGAATTGGTGGTGTTCGAAAAAGATGCTGCAAATATCCATAAAGGTCAAAAAGTACTCGTTACCATTCCAGATCTTCCAGGCAAGACCTTGGAAGCTGAAGTATTTGTCGTAGGTCAGTCGATCAATAATGAGCGTCAGATCAATGTGCATGCGCATTTGCCGGATGAAAAAGAGGAAGCTTTACTTTTTCCAGGAATGTTCTTGGAGGCGAAATTAATTCAGGATCCAAAAGAAGCTTGGGTTGTTCCGGTCACTGCTGTGGTGGTGTCGGAAGGAGAAAGCTATGTGCTGGTACAACGGGAAAAGTCTGAAGCTGGATATAGACTGGAAAAAGTCCCGGTGGTGACAGGCTTGGAAAGCGATGGGATGATAGAGCTTTTACCAAATGCTTCATTTGATGCCAATACAGTGATTCTTACCAAAGGAGGATTCAATTTGTTGCCTTAGGTTTATAACCTCAGAGTTGAATTATTTCGAATAGTTTTGCTTTTGGTGAGCAATAATCCATGGCTTAGCTGGATTACGTCGGAATAGATAAACCTTTTGTGAGCTGGTAAGCACGGTAATAGCGATGCCTATTACCGGGCTTAATTTTTACGGACGGGATTTTATTCCAAACCATCTCAAAATAGGCAAATTCATTCTATGATAATCTTCTAGTAATCCCCCTTCCACCTGCTTAAGATTACTTTTGGTAACTTGTCTTTTCACATATCAATTTTCAAAATCTCAAAGAAAACCATGTTTAAGAAATCAATCATATGGGCTGCTTTTGCATTACTCATTATTCAAACAGCGAAGGTGGAGGCTCAGGAATACAAAACTGAAAATGTTATTTTGATCACCTTGGATGGAATGAGATGGCAGGAAGTATTCACAGGTGCGGATTCCTTGCTGGTGGATGATACTGGAATGATTGAGACGCCTGGTTCCTTATTACCTGATTTTTGGGAAGTGAATCCAAGTAAGCGCAGGGAGATGCTATTTCCCTTTTTATGGAATACCATTGCTAATCATGGTCAAATCTATGGTAACCGAGCTTATGGTAATATGGTATATAACAGTAATGCTTTATGGTTTTCCTATCCGGGTTACAATGAAGTGTTAAGTGGATTCGCAGATGATCAGCGAATTACCAGCAACGATAAAATCAACAATCCAAATGTGACTTTTCTGGAGTATTTAAACCAGAAACCTGAGTTCAAAGGAAAAGTACTGGCCTTTGGGTCATGGGATGTTTTTCCTTACATAGTAAATGAAGAACGTAGCGGAGTGCCAGTAAATGCTGGTTTTGATATTGCAGAAGGTGATAACCTAAGCCCTGAAGAATTGCTGACCAATAAAATGCAATCCGAAATCCGTGGTCCATGGGGAGGGGTGAGATTGGATGTCTTCACGCAGAATTATGCTATGGCGGCTTTGAAAAATCAGAAGCCAAGAGTACTATATATATCCTATGGAGAGACGGATGATTGGGCGCACGAAAATCACTACGATCAGTACCTTTGGTCAGCCAAACAAACAGATGCCTACATCAAAGAAATCTGGGATTTCGTGCAATCAGACCCACAGTACAAAGACAAGACTACCTTGATCATCACTACAGATCACGGGCGTGGCACCAGCAAAACTTCTTGGAGAGGTCACGGCTCATCTATTCCAGATGCAGGACAAATCTGGATGGCGGCTATAGGGCCGGATACCCCAGCTGGAGGAGAAATGAAGGTACAAGGGCAATGGCAATCAGCCATGATCGCACGCACTATTTTCAAATTGCTAGGAATGGATTATCCAGATGAAAAAGCTGGGAAAGTAATAGAAGAGATGGTGAACTAATATACCGAAACTATTATAGGGATTTGACCTGCTCAGGCACGATCAACTCTAATATCTTACCATCTTTCTCAGGAAACTTAGCACTTTTATCTTTCATTTCATTTGCCATAGCTTCCATCATAATCCTTAGCTGGGCTGGATTGCTTTCAGCAAGATTTTCCATTTCAAATGGATCCGCTTTTAGGTTAAAAAGCTCATAAGTAGCTTCTCCATCTACAGGATAATGATAGATTACTTTCCATTCTGATTTTACCAAACTGGTAAAGTAATTGGAGCGGTGATTTCCATGTGGGAAATGATTCAAAAACAGCTCGTCTCTACTCGAGTTTTGCTCAGCATTTAGTTGAGTTTGAAGCGGGAAACCATCCAAGATATGTCCTTCGGGATTTGGAATGTCTGCCAATGTTAAAAGGGTAGGAAACAGATCTATGATAGTTCCAACTTGTTCCTGAATTGCATTTTGGGCGATAGGTAGTTTTTGATGCCTTGGAGAATTGTTATCTGGACTGACCCAAGCAGCGATGAAAGGAACCCGCATTCCGCCTTCCCAGTGATTTCCTTTTTTGCCTTTTAGCGGAGTGGAACTGCTGTAGTCATTTTCTATTGGCAGGGGGGCATCCGAACCGTTATCTCCCAAAAATAGTATTAGTGTGTTTTCTCCTAATCCTAGCTCCTTCACATGCTGCATGATGTCACCCAGAGATTTGTCAATTCCCTCAATCAAGGTGGCGTAGGCTTGAGCTTTTTCCGGCATGCCGGAGTCTTTATACTTTTCCGCAAAGCGGGGATCAGAATAAAATGGAGCATGCACTGCATAATGCGCCATGTTAAGAAAGAAAGGTTTTCCTTCTTCCTTCGCTTGTGTGATAGCTGCATTTGCTTCTAGCGTCAATGCCTCAGTCAGAAAAATGTCCTGACCATGGTACTTTTCCAAACCGGGAACTGCCCTTGATTTATTTCCACCTGTATGTCCAAAGGCTTCTGTACCCAAATAACTACCTGGCTGACCTATAGAACTTCCTGCAATATTGATATCAAAACCAAGATTCAGTGGGTCTTCACCTTCGCTGTTGAATGGTCCAAAATGGGCTTTACCAACATGGATTGTCTTGTAGCCATTTTGCTGCAAAAGCTTAGGAAGAGTCAAGGAGGTTTTGGTCAGTCCATTCCAGTTCCAATCAGTTGGGCCAAATTCTGTTCGGTTATTTTCCTCAGATCTAATCCAATTGGTGACTCTGTGACGGGCGGAGTTTTGGCCTGTGAGAATGGAAGTTCGTGAAGGCGAGCAAACCGAGTGGGCATAAAAATTGGAAAAACGGATGCCTTGACTTGCCAACTTCTCCATGTTTGGAGTGGTATAAAATTCATTCAAATTGTAACTGACCGGGTTGCCTTCTGAGTCAGTAAGAAAGGGAACTGAAGTGTCCATTAGGCCCATATCATCTACCAGAAACACAATGATATTGGGTGGAGATATAGCTTTTTCCTTGGTGGTACAGGCAATCGATAAAATAACTAGCAACGCATAGGTTGCAAGGAGTGAAGTCAGTCTAGGTTTTTGCATTTTATTGAATTGAGACTTGAAGGAGTGTTTGCTAAGGTACAAATTTAGGGTTGTTGAGTTTTTGGGAAAGTTACCTTTTCTTAAAGCCCATTTCTTCCACAACCTTTCAGTGTGATATTCAAGAGCAAAACCAATCTTTCTCCACTGGCTTTTCGGGAGTCTTTTAATTGATAATTTTTGAAACCTGAGTAGAAAGGAGATTTGAAAAATTATTAGTTTTAGCTTACTGTTTAGTTTTTCTTATCTGCCCAATGGAAAGAGCAAAAATTGTCGATTACTACCTTCAGAAGATCAATGATAAGGACTTTGATCTTTATGACGCCAGGAAGGAGATGGAAAAGAATAACATTGAGGAAGAGGAAATAAAGGTCATCATTAGATTGTTGGATAATCAGATCCATCGGGGTCTAATTCAAAAGTCACATCGGGATAAATCAAAGGAAATGATTGGGATTGGAGCCGTTTTAACTTTTATAGGTGCCGGTATCACGATTGGTACTTACACTGGAATTCTCAATACTGGTGACTCTTTCTTAATTGTTTTTGGACCTGTGGTGGCAGGAATTTCCATATTGGTGGGAGGCTTGTCACTTCGAAAGAAGGTTTAGGTCAATTCAGGTTTATTATTACGATCTACTTTTTTATCACAGTGATTTCTGGATGGGAATAGGCACGGATTTTCCTTTTTGTTAATTCAGAAGCTTTTTAATTATATGATTATCCGCCATGATGCCAGTAACCTTAAAATCTTTGCTTAACTGGTCGGAAGACCGATGACCGAAGACCGAAGCGGCCTCATTATTTAAGTTTAACATATCCTATATTGCTTTTGCCTCCGTACTGGTAGAAAAGCGGATATACATATTTAATTAAATTGTAAAAAATTAAATAAAGTATAAAACTCTTCCTGTATTTTTTTCAGTTTTGCATCCAAATAGATGAGTTGCTTCGTATGGTTTGATGCCAAATCGAATTTCTCACCGAAAAGGAAAACATGATTAACACGAATAGAATTGCTCATATAGAGCAAGAAATCTCTGGCTTGAGAAGCCAATTGCAGCATCACCCGCTTTATAGTAACCTTCAGAATCTTGATGATATCAGACTTTTCATGGAAAACCATGCCTTTGCAGTTTGGGATTTCATGTCATTGCTGAAGGCGCTTCAAATGAAATTGACCACTGTGCAGATCCCTTGGACTCCTAGCCAAAATCCTACTCTGGCCAGATTTATCAATGAAATTGTTCACGGAGAGGAAAGTGACATTAATGAATTGGGCGAGCCTAAAAGTCATTATGAAATGTACTTAGATGCCATGATTCAACTTGGAGCAGGTACAAATCAGATCCAAAGATTTGTCCAACATATTCAGGAAGGAATGAGCATTGCTGAAGGATTTGAAGAAGTCGAGGTACATGAGAGCGTAGAAGAATTTGTGAAGTTTTCTTTTGCAGTGATAGCAACCCAAAAACCTCATCTAATTGCTTCCGCATTTACTTTTGGAAGGGAAGATGTGATACCGGATATGTTTATTTCGATCTTGAAACAGGCGGATGTAGAGAATGTTCACTACAATAAACTGAGATATTATCTGGAACGACATATAGAATTGGATGGCGATGAGCATGGGCCTTTGTCCTTAAAAATGATATCAGAACTCTGTGGAAATGATGATCAGAAATGGGAAGAGACCTTGGAAGTTGCCAAACAAGCACTTCAGCAAAGAATATCGCTTTGGGATGGGATTGCTAAGCAAATCGGAAACGCGGAATTGGTGTAGGTTTTTTTACCTAGCACTGCTCGGTATTAAATATATCGCTCCTTTGCCATTAAAGTCTTATTCGCAATGCGACAAAATCCAAAAGTTTATGACTTACCCAATCAGTAAAATAGCACCATCAGAATATCCGCAAGTTGTAGAGCTTTGGGAGGCTTCCGTCCGTGCTACGCATGAGTTTTTACCGGAAGAAGATATCCAGTTTTTCAAGCCACTGATTTTGAATGAGTATTTAAAAGCTGTGGAATTGAATTGTGTTAGGGATGATTCTGGCAAAATTTTAGGTTTTTCCGGTGTGGCAGAAGGCAATCTGGAAATGCTCTTTGTCCATCCCGTCTTTGCAGGAAAAGGCATAGGTAAAGCTCTATTAACGTATGCGCTAGAGAATCTTGGCGTATCCAAAGTGGACGTCAATGAGCAAAATCCAAAAGCGACAGCATTCTATCTGAAAAATGGATTTGAAATCATTGGGCGATCTGAATTGGATGGCACTGGCAAGCCCTATCCGATTTTGCATCTGGAGATATCGAAAAAACCTTGATCCCGTAAAGTATTTTCCTGTCAATTGTTAGATGCTTATCTTGAGGATTAGTTTAGTATTTAGCCTCCAATTGACCTAATGACTCATGTATAAGAGTTCTTTTGCTTTTTTATTTCTCTCATTTTTCTTTTTCGCTTGCGAAAGCAAGACTCCAACAGGAAGTAGTGCCATAGAAGCTCCAAAAAGCACTTCAAAGGTAACCTCCATAGTCGTTCTCGGCACAATTCAAGACGGAGGATCTCCCCACATCGGTTGCAATAAGGAATGCTGCAAGGATCTTTTCGAAAATCCAGATAAAGACAGACAGGTGGTTTCTTTAGGTTTGTTTGATGCTGTAACTGATAAAAATTACCTTTTCGAAGCCACACCAGACATCACTAGACAGGTGAAAACTTTGAAGAGTTTTGGTTCTGAAAGTAAAAGTGAAATGCCAGATGGGATTTTCTTGACTCATGCACATATTGGACACTACGCGGGCTTGATGTTTTTGGGAAAAGAAGCTCGGGATGCCAAAAGAGTACCCGTATTTGCCATGCCGAGAATGACGGAATTTCTTCAGAATGATGGGCCTTGGAGCCAGTTGGTGAACAATGAAAATATTTCCTTGGTACCTATTGAAAATGAAAAACCAGTTATCCTATCCGAGCAATTACAAGTGATACCGCTACAAGTTCCACATCGGGATGAATTCTCCGAAACTGTCGGGTATAAGATTATTGGTCCTAATAAGAGTGCACTTTTTATTCCTGATATTGATAAATGGGAAAAGTGGGAGAAGGATATTGTAGATGAAATAAGGAAAGTGGATTTTGCATTTGTAGATGCGACGTTTTTCAGTGGGAAGGAGCTTGATAATCGGGATATGTCAGAGATTCCTCATCCATTTATTATGGAAAGTATGGCGAAGTTTGCTGGCTTAACTACTGAAGAAAAATCCAAGGTTGTATTCATCCATTTCAATCATACCAATCCGGTGATAGATCCGAATAGTGAAGAGACAAAACTGGTGTTGGAAAAGGGGTTTCGAATAGCCAGGATTAGAGATGTTTTTGAGTTATAAATTAGTAAAGCATGAAAAGTAAATTCATTAAACTGTTTTTAAGACTGGCGATTTCCCTTTCATTTTTGTCTGCTGTGGCAGATCGTTTTGGAATGTGGCCAGCAGAAGTTTCAGTTTGGGGTAATTGGCAGAGCTTCGTGGATTACACAGCACTTATCAATCCCTGGATGCCAGTTTCGATTATACCAGCGCTAGCAGGTATTGCTACAATAGCTGAAATTGCCTTCGCTTTATTTCTTCTGTTGGGATTTAAAACAGAGCTTTTTGCTAAACTGAGTGGTGTTCTGATGTTGATCTTTGCTTTATCAATGGCATTCTCCATTGGGCTCAAAGCAGGGTTTGACTACTCTGTGTTTACTGCTTCGGCAGCAGCATTTGGGCTAAGTCAACTCAAAGAAAAATTCCTAGAAGTAGATGGTTTAAAGGCCAAGGAATGAAAATAGGGTACTATTAATAAATTCGAAGATGGAATTAAATTCAAACCTAGAAGTAGCAGCAGTTTTTTCGAAGTATCCAGACTCGGTTCGTGATAAAATGTTAAACCTTCGCCGATTGGTGTTGGAGGTTGCTGAGGAAATTGGGTTGTCGAGCTTGGAGGAAACGCTCAAATGGGGAGAGCCAAGCTTTCTTGCTAAAAAAGGAAGTACCATTCGTATGGACTGGAAAGCCAAAAATCCTGATCAATATGCGATGTATTTCAAATGTACGAGTAAACTGGTGCCCAGTTTCCGCCTGGCATACGATGAGGTGTTTGCCTATGAAGGGAATAGGGCGATTGTCTTTAAAATGGATGAAGAAATTCCGGAAACTGAATTAAAAAACTGCATCAAAGCTGCTTTAACCTATCACCAAGTAAAGCAACTTCCGATGTTGGGATTATAGTTTAAATTGATCTTCCGCTAAATAATTGTTTTAAAATGAATCCAAAAGTTGACTTCTTTTTTGACAAAGCTTCTAAATGGCAAAAGGAATACAAGCAATTGAGAGGATTAATTCTTGACTGTGGGTTGATCGAGGAATTGAAATGGGGAGTGCCTTGCTATACCTTTCAAGGAAGTAATGTGGTGTTGATTCATGGCTTTAAGGAATACTGTGCGCTGCTTTTTCACAAGGGAGCTTTGCTTAATAATGCAGAGGGTATCCTGATTCAGCAAACCGAGAATGTACAGAGTGCACGGCAGATTCGATTTACGAATCTTCAAGAGATAATAGAATTGAGTAAGGTATTGAAGTCTTATGTTTTTGAAGCGATTGAGGTAGAGAAAGCTGGATTGAAAGTAGAATTGAAAAAGACTAAAGAATATGACATTCCCGAGGAGTTTCAAGTCAAATTAGATGCTGATCCAGGGTTGAAAGAGGCTTTTTATTCCCTGACACCTGGACGACAACGAGGCTATCTATTGCATTTTGCGACAGCAAAGCAGGCTAAAACTAGAGAGGCTAGAGTGGAAAAGTTGATACCGCAGATTCTCAGTGGAAAGGGACTGAATGATTAGTCGTAATTATTCAATTTTTTGTTGAGATTCTCAATCTGGAAACGCTAAAAATGCCACCTGAAGCTCGCCTATTTTCTTATAACCAGCTTCATTCATGTGGATAGGATCGGTATAGTAGAGATCCTTGTTATACGTATTATAACCACCTAAAGTAAACTGATCCAAGTAAGGTATGCCATGTAGTTGGCAGATTTTCTTTTGCATGTTTACGTGCTCGGCCATTCCATTTTCGGTAAATGGGTCATAAGCACCTCTATCGTTGAATGCTTTGCTGGACGTGAAGAAGTAAATCTGAGCTTTCGGGTTGATTTCGTAGATTTTCTTGATGCAGTAATTAATCCCTCCAGCTTGAGTTACCAGCTTCTCTTCATCAAAACCATCGAACTCCGAGTAGTCAGTATAGCTGCCAATTTCTCTTTTATTGGTGTAATCATTGGTGGAGGCCCAAAGTATATAAATGTCGAAAACTCCAGCCTCATCCACTTGCTGCTGTAATGATTTGCCTTGAAGAGAAGAGAAGCCAGCTCCTCCAACACCAAAATTTGTAACCGTCATTCCCAGCTTTTCTTTCCACATATTTTTGGCAACTTCACTTTCTGGTATGACAGAGACAGAGCCTCCAAAAACGGCCACAGACTTCCCATAATTGTATGATGCTTTAAGATCCTGCTGCGCAAAAATACTTGTAGAAACTAATAGGAAAGCGAAGCTTAAATAGTGTTTGAGGTAACTCATTTGGGTTGAATTATAGGGTGTTTTTATTTGTAAATGGTAGTACAGTTTGTTTGCACTTTTAGCATTTCTGCAGCGTAGCGAATCCCAAGAGCATGGTAAGAATCCGAGTCAAAATGGGTGTCGTCTCCTTTGTGATTCAGCCCTTGGGCGGTGACTAAGCCTATACAATCATGTGAAGCAGCAATATCACGAATTACTCCGTTCATAGCTTCAGCAAAAGGTGCTTTGGGATAGAAGAAGTAGCCTAGTTCACCAATGACTACAGGAATGTCAGCTATTCCCAAATCTGATTTGAGAGCATTCAACATAGCCTCAAATTTTTGTGTGTATTCGGTAACACCTGCTTCCGTATTGGAGTCTGATTCTCCCTGATGCCAGATGATACCTTTCAAAGTGCCAGATTCCATCGCTTTTTTTGCCCGGCGAATCATGTCGTCGTATGGATAGGTGTTGGTTTGTCTGTGGATAGAATCTGCAAACCAGGCGTTTATAGAACTTCCTCCTACTGCGGTAGGAATGAGCCCTATTTTGATATTTGTGTTTTCGTTAGCCATTATTTTCCCAAAAGTCAGCCCAAGACCAGTGCCTGCAGCAGGCTTGTCAAAGTGCATGGGATCTTTTGCCAATACCCAGTTTTCTGCCTTATCCAGCATCAATACGCGTGGATGGCTGAGCGTGTCGATAGCTTCCACTTCCCCTCTGCCAGCCATGTTGGATTGGCCCATCAGGAGATAGAGGTGAAAATTCTCTTCGGTAGAGCTTTTGTCTAAGGTATTGGTGGGGATGTTTTTTTGGCCAGTGCAACCTATAATAATCAGACAAAAAAGTAAAAATATGAGGTTAATGGGTTTCATTTTTAATGGTTTTAGGATGGTTAAAATACTAGATATTAGTATATCTAAATAGTACTTGTTGTTATTATATTAGGTTGTAGATGGAGATGTGCCGTGCCTACAGCACTTTGAGAATTTAGTTAGACAGTTTAGACTGGACTAAAGTCCAGCCTTACAAAATGGATCAAGCCTACGGCTTTTGGATTAAATAGGTATTCATCGTGAAATAAGTAGAGAGAATGATTATTCAAATGGATTTTACTTTATATCTGTGGAATTATCCTTATGGCAAAAATGTGAAAGTTAAGGAAGAGCCATTGGCGCGATAAATAAAAATTAAACAAGTAAGAGACCAGTAGGCCCGGAACATAAAATTTTAATAACTATGGCAAATACCTATCATCAAATCTACCTGCAAGCAGTTTTTGCAGTGAAATACAGAAATGCAGTTTTAGACAAGTTATGGCGTCCCAAAATTCAAGGAGTTATAGGCAATCTTATCAATGAAACAGGCTGTAAAACGATTATAGTGAATGGAGTTGAGGATCATGTGCATTGTTTTCTAGGTTTAAAACCAGTTGTATCAGTCTCAGACTTAGTTCAAAAGGTCAAGGCAAAGTCATCGAAATATATTAATGACCATCACTTGACTAAGGATCATTTTGAGTGGCAAGAGGGTTATGGAGTTTTTTCTTACAGCCAATCTCAGATTGACCAAGTGTTTAAATACATAGAAAATCAAGAACAGCATCATAAGAAGCAAACCTTTAGGGAAGAGTATTTAGAATTACTCATAAAATTTAAAATTGATTACGATGAAAAGTATCTTTTTCAGGATTTGATATGAGGTGATTTTGTTCTTTGTACTAAGAATAAATGTCCCTTGCCTACGCCACTCTGGACACCGAGTTAGGCTCAGTGGACCGGACTGAAGTCCAGACCTACAAAATGAGCGGTACCTACGGTACTCTGGTTTTCATTGATGCGTTAGTTGCAAGGGTTTGAATCCTTAGCTATATGATCAGCCAAGCTTGCCTAGTAGGCTGGCCTATAACTTTTGTGTACTATAAAGCTTAGCTGTACATCATGTATCAAGGAAGATAAATTTTTGGGCAGAAAGAGCCATAGGCTCGTTTGATATTGTAACCATGGACTTCAGTCCATGGATAAACCAAGGTGCTGCTTAAGTCGGAGAGCCTTAGGCTCGGTGCATGTTGAATGGGACTGATATAAATGTTCCTTGCCTACGGTACTCTGGACACCGAGTTAGGCTCAGTAGACCGGACTGAAGTCCTGTCCTAAAGTATCGATCAAGCCTACGGCTTTTTTGTAGACCTAGAGCCCAACCTTAAATAATATATCCAGCCTAATGCTTTTTAAAGTAAAATCTAGGGTTAAAATTTTCGCTATAAATAGAGCCGTAGGCTCGGGTTATTTTGTAACCATGGGCTTTAGCCCGTGGATATGAAGTAATAAAACAAACAGGAGAGCCGTAGGCTTAGTACATATAAAAGTCATTTAAAATACTCCAAAATCCCCTTAGCGATTAGGGCATGGCCTTTTTCGTTTGGGTGATTTCCTTGGGACATTAAGTTAGGTAAACTATCTCCAGAGGCCACTTCCTTTTTGAAAAGTTCATAGCTATCGACTAAGCCGATATTGTATTTCTTAGAAAGTTGACGAATCTGATTTGAATGCTGATCCAAAATGGTGTCATCTTCTTTCAGATCTAGTTTTTGATCAGGAGAAGGTGTCAATAGGATGATTTTAATGTCCTTTTTCAGCGCTTTTTGGATCATTGATTCCCAGGCTATTTTTGCACTATCAAGTCCGATCCTTCTGTCATTTAGCGCATAGTCGATAAAGAGCACGTCAGGTTTGTGAGTTAGCACATCTGACTCAAAGCGGAGAGAACCAGATTTGGAGTCTTCACCCCCAATGGCAGTATTGATCAAGTTAATTACCGCAAATGGATACAGAGCAGTGATTTCCTTGTAGGCTAAAAATGGATAGGATTCCAGTGTATTCACAACTGGAGTTTTGAAATAACCTGATGGCACAGAGTGTCCATGAAAAACCAAATTAACCGTTCTGTTGCCGGGCCATTTTTTTTGAAGCTCGGTTTTCACCTCACGCAAATATTCAGATTTATCCTCACTGTCTTGAAAAGGTAAGAGTAGGATTGAAAGCAGGAATATGTAAAAAAGCTTCATTAGGATTAGGATTGAATTGTTTTTTGAGAAAGTAATTTAGTAAGGTTCTTTTGGAAGCGCTTTCTTTTTTGATTGATGGAAATTCTGTTATTCCAAATAAAATTAGGATGCGACAGGATACCTAAGTAGACCTTTTCTCTCTATTTTAGAATCTATGGAAAATAAGCTAACCCTTCAAAAATTCATTTTTTGCCTCTTTATACTACTTAATACCACAGCTTTTGCACAGCAGGGAAAACCCAATATCATTTTTATTCTTACGGATGATCAGCGTTGGGATGCTTTAGGTTTTTCTGGAAATGAGATCATCCAAACTCCGGAAATGGACAAATTGGCGGCAGAAGGAGTTTACTTTAAAAATGCCTTTGTCACGACTCCAATTTGCGCAACCAGTAGAGCAAGTGTTTTAACTGGACTTTATGAGAGGACGCATGGCTATACTTTTGGTCAGGAGCTAAATGAAGGATACGCTCAGAATTCCTATCCGGCTCATTTGAAAAAGTTAGGCTATGAAACCGGTTTTTTTGGAAAGTTTGGAGTGAATTACCCAGGGTTCTCGAAGCTTTTTGACGTGAGTGATAGTTACGATAGAAATGGGAAATTTGCTGATCGACGTGGGTATTTCTATAAAACTATCGATGGGGATACTGTTCATCTGACAAAGTACACTTCCCACCAAGCTCAGGAATTTATCAAGAATCAATCTGCAGGTAAACCATTTATGCTTTCGCTGAGTTTCTCTGCTCCGCATGCTCATGATCCTGCAGAAGAGCAATATTTCTGGTCTACGGATGTGGATGATTTATATACTGATGTCAAGTTTCCCAAGCCGCTTTTATCAAAGGAAAAATACTTTGATCAGCAGCCAGAATATGTAAAAACAGGGGAGAATCGTACACGCTGGTATTGGAGATATGATACTCAGGAGAAATATCAGAAGAGTATGAAGGGCTATTACCGAATGATCTCTGAAGTAGACCTGGAAATCGGGAAAATCCGCAAGACGCTAGCCGAAAAAGGCATGGATAAAAACACGGTAATCATCTTTATGGGTGATAACGGCTACTTCCAGGGCGAGCGTCAACTTGCAGGGAAATGGCTGATGTATGATAATTCACTACGAGTACCTATGATTATCTATGACCCAAGAAATCCTGGACATAGAGTGATTTCTGACTTTGCGCTAAACATTGATATCGCGCCCACTGTGCTTGAGTTTGCAAATGGCATTTTGCCACAGGAATATCAGGGGATTAGCTTGGCTGATTACGTGATTGGGGAAAATCCTGCCATTGAAAGGAGTGAATTTATTGCAGAGCATCTTTGGAAAGTCAAAATCATTGCGGCCAGTGAAGGGATCAGAACCAAGGATTGGAAATATTTCCGATATCAGGATGACTTGGCCCACGAAGAGTTGTATGATCTGAACAAAGATCCTTTAGAGAAAAAGAATTTAGCTGGAAAGAAAGGCTATGAAAATACGCTTATTGAAATGCGGGAAATTTTTAATAATACTGTGAAAAGGCTGGAAGCGGAGAAGATTAATTAGTAAACAGTGAACAGTCGCAGTGTGCAGAACACTGAGACTGAATACTGAATACTGAAATCTGACCACTGACCACTGAGCCTTACTTCTCCGACAAAGCCTCTCCCTCAAACTTGATCCCATCCCATCCGGATTGCATAAAGTTGCGGATATTTTGATGATCTGTTCCTTCTGGATTTTCTATTACATCTTTTCTGTAATAATCCCCAAAAAGTGCCAAGGTATGATCTTTAGTGAGGTTTTGAAGTTTGGCAAAGGAAAAGATCTTGCAGCTGCCATTGTTTTGCCCGGCTTCATTTACTGTGTCGCCATTGGTAAAACGGGTTGGAGTGAAATTGAAATTTGTGTCGATATATGCGATGACATCTGCAAAGGCAATTGTATCTGGATTCGAGGTGATTTGGTTTAGTAAATTCATAAGGTAATATTAGTTAAATGAGTACTCTCTCTTTTAATTTATTTAAAAATAATGGGCCAAAAGGAACTCAATCCCTCTGACCCAAATATTCTTAACTGCCAACTGCCAACTGCCAACTGCCAACTATTTTTCCATAGGATGTGCTTTCAGCAAATCAGCAGGCTGGAAGAACCCTGTGTGATCTTTGACCTCTTCTCGTACTTTTTTCACTAAGTCAGGTGAAATGGCAGAAGCTTGATTCCCAAAGGAATTTCTCACGAAGGTAAGCACTGCTGCTACTTGCGAGTCATCCAGCATACCTTCGAAAGGAGTCATTGGTACTTGTCCAGGATAATCTTTTCCTTTCACAGTAATCGGTCCCATCATCCCCTTGAGTACGATTTTGATCAGACGCTCTTCATTGCCTGTTACCCAAGGAGTGCCAGCAAGTGGAGGAAAACCTGAAGCAGAAAGCCCTTGGCCGTCGGGCTGGTGACAGGTGCTACAGAAGCCTTCTCTGGCGTAGATCTCCTTACCAAGCACAAATAGTTCTCTATCCGATCCGGTCAGAGAAGACTTGATGTCCTCTTCTTTTTTCTCTTTCACAGACAGTCCGGAAATATGTGCAACTGCTGCCTCATAAGCTGGTGTGATCCATTCTTCCATTTCTGTATCTTCTCCGGCTGACAGTACTTCGAGACCTGCTTCTCTTGGCATCCAAGATGCAGCTACGATTGCTTCAAGTCTAACTCTACCATTTTCATCTTTGATAGCCTCAGTCATTAGCTCTTTTTGGTTGGAAACCTGATGCCCTGTATAGCGTAGCACTCGCACCGCAGCAGCTCTAGCTCTGTAGTCTTTAGCTTTCAGCATTTGCTCCAATAGATCTTTATTTACTTTATTGATACCCCAGCTTACCCAAAGTGCTTCAAGCACATTGTGCTCATATCTTGGATCGCTTTTGTCCAATTTCTCAGCCCACTCAGCCACAGCATCATACACTTCCTGCTGATCTCTTCCACGCAGTTCCCGGCGAGTTCTGTATCTGGTTCTGTATTCTGGTAATTTTAGATTTTCCAATAACTCAGGTATACTCGCGCCGTCGATTTTGGCTGGGGTGACCAAAGGTCTGGAAGGGTAGGTGATTCTGTAGATTCTGCCATGCTGATGATCTCTCAATGGATCACGGGCATTGTGTTGCATGTGACCAATAAGGATGTTATGCCAATCAACTACGTAAAGCGAACCATCGGGAGCAATCTCCATATCAACCGGACGGAAATTTCTATCTGTTGATGAAAGTAAATCCTGTCTCCATTTGGTAGAAAAACCGATTTCTTCATCGATCATCTGATGCTGTTTTGTTCCTAGGAAACCGATCGTGTTATTGATGATCATGTCTCCCTGCACATCATCTGGGAAATGTCTACTTGAGATAAATTCCAAACCAGAGGTAGGACGAACCATCTGGTCTTTTTGAATCAAGTTTCTTCCTTTATTGTTTGCATTTCCATAGCGAGGAAGTAAGGAAGCTGGCATCATGTAATTTACATTTGGGCCAGAGGTCTCAGCATAGAAGTTTTGTCCCCATTCGTCGAAGGCAATACCCCAAGGGTTTGGGATGCTTACCTGAGCCACGCGCTCCAGTTTATGTCTGCTTGGGGTATATCGGTAGAATCCCCCATTTGTCGCTCGGACTGGGCCATAGGAGGTTTCCAC
This sequence comes from Algoriphagus winogradskyi, assembly GCF_900182815.1. GTDB lineage: Bacteria > Bacteroidota > Bacteroidia > Cytophagales > Cyclobacteriaceae > Algoriphagus > Algoriphagus winogradskyi. The sequence continues at coordinate 251,018 of NZ_FXUA01000006.1, forward strand.
ATTGGAATGAAGGAAAACTCCCTCCGCCATATAAATAGCTCCAGACTCATCAGTAGTAAAGGCCGAAATGGCATGGTGGGTATCGTGATCGTCAAAACCGCTCAGCAAAACTTCCTTACGATCTGCCTTGTCGTCATTATTATCATCATACAGAATTACGAGATTGTTTCCCTGAGAAACATAAACTCCTTCTGCTGCCAGTTCAAATCCAACTGGAATATGAAGATCATCCGCGAAAACAGTTTCCTTGTCTGCCTTACCGTCATTGTCGGTATCTTCATAGATCAACAATTTATCTGCTGGTCTTGAATCTCCGGGCTTGTAATGAGGATAACTTGGCATAGTCGCCACCCAAAGTCTTCCTTTGTTGTCAAAGGAAAGCTGAACTGGGTTGGCAAGGTTTGGCCATTCTTCCTCAGATGCAAAAAGTTCGATTTTATAGCCAGGCGCAACTTTTAACTTGGCAAGTGCTTCCTCACCATATAGGTAGGTTAGGTCGCCATTTTTTTCAGGGTTATAGTTTGTCTCTACTTCTGGAAGTACGTTGGTATGTGAATCTGCCTCAGCTAGATCTTTCTTTTCTCCCTGATTAGCCATCCAGATTGCTGTGTCCCTAATTGCGGTTAGTTGACGGATTTTTTCTAATTCAAATGGGTAATTATCTGGACCAAAAGGATCGTATCTTCTTCCGAAAACATGGACTCCATTGGGGATTTTATAGTCATTTCTCCAAAACCAGTTTTTCTCCTGCACAGCTTCATGCACTAGTTCTCGATTTGCTTCGTTCTTGATCGGTGTTTCTCCAAAAATCTCATCCGAAAGAAGAACGGCTAATTTTTTATAGCCAGCTTCATTCAACTGTGAACCGTCAATTGTCAGGTCTTCCTCAGATTCCAGATACCATTGTTTGCTTGGATTAAATGCGTCTACAAACATTACTTCATTTTTCTCTGCGATTTCCTGCATTGCTACAGTGTAGAGATTCAGATTTTCGTTTTCTGTTTTGCCGTCTGGGACATCAATTTTCTCTGACAAGTCCTCAAAAGCTATAGGGGACACGATGACCAGCTTGGGAGAAAGCGTATCGTGGTATTTCTGGAGCAGGGTGTGCTTGATAAAAGCATCCAACTCTGCTTTATAGTTTTCTAATCCATCTACCCCTTGGAAGGATTCATTGTATCCAAAAAAAGAAATGATGATATCTGCCTGAAGTCTTGTCAGCCATTCATCAGGCTTTTCCAGATGGCCTATGCTCCCGGAAGGAGTAGCATATTCTACCTGAAAGGCCTCAGCGCCAGGAAAAGCCCAAGGATCGTTAGTGCCAGATCTAGGTCTAAAGCCAGGGGTGTCACCTGGGTCAGCAAGGTTCCTGATGTAAAGATTTTTCTCAGGATGGCGGAGTTGCATTTCTGTCTCGAAACTTCCATAGTCCATCATTCTAGACGCTAAGTTGTTTCCAATCAGGGCAATTCTGGCGTTTGGTTTTAATTCAATGGTTTCTTTTTGAGAGCATTGAAAGCTGATGAGCCCTATTAGAGCGAGGAGGAAGAGGTTAGTTGAGGATTTTTTAAGCATATTATTAGGATAAGCATTGGGAGTCTAATAATAGGGATAAAGCTCGGGATATTCAATTTATTAGGGCTAATGCCTAGTTTTTATTTTATGTGTGGTAGTGTTTGTTATTATATTTCTATTATTTACTTATGCTGTTTTTTATTCTATTATATAATTTAATTTATATAACTATCCTGTACAGTGCTGTTGTATAGCATATTTTTTTAAATATGTTTTAAGATGGTTTGTTTCAGGATAGTGCAGGATAGGAAAGGGGTATTAGAGAGGTTAATTGGTTGTGTTTTATAATTAATAATTAAACCCAATCCTATGCTAAACAATTATCAATTATTAATAAAAACCCGGTTTGTTGGGTTTTTATTAGCCTTGTTTATCGTATCTGTGTCCTCATCATTTGCACAGTCGATAACAGTGAAAGGAAAAGTTGTGTCTGAAGATGATAATGAGCCTGTTCCAGGAGCTCTAGTTTCCGTAAAAGGCACACAATCAGGAACCGTAACAGACATTGACGGTGGATTTACCATCCAAGCCTCAGTTGGCGAGACGTTGGTAGTCAGCTTTATTGGATTTACCACGAATGAAGTGGTAGTTACCCAAAATTCAACTGATATTTTAGTGACGCTTAAATATTCTACCTCTGACCTCTCTGAAGTAGTAGTTGTAGGTTATGGTAGCCAAATCAAGAAAGAGCTTACAGGTGCAATTCAATCCGTCAGCGAAAAGGAATTAAAAGATCTTCCAGTTTCTTCTGTAGCCCAAAAGCTTCAGGGTAGATTGGCTGGAGTTCAAATTAATCAGACTACAGGAAAGCCGGGTCAAGGAATGAATGTTCGTATTCGGGGCCAATTGTCAGTTTCAGGTGGTAGTTCGCCTTTATATGTTGTGGATGGTTTTCCGATCACAGGTGATATTAATGCCTTGAATCCTGACGAAATCCAGGAGATCACTGTATTGAAAGATGCGGCATCCACATCGCTGTATGGATCTAGAGCTGCAAATGGTGTGGTCCTGATTACTACAAAAAAAGGTGTGGCGGGACAGACTAATGTAAATCTAAATGTTTTTACAGGCTGGCAGACAGTTCCTGAAAATGGCCGTTTGGAAATGCTTAATGCTGAAGAATTTGCTCAATTCAAGAAGGAATATTATACAGATGCCGGTCAGCCTGTACCTGAGATTTTCCAAAATCCTGCTGATTATCGAAATAATGATAATGATTGGTATGGTGCGATGCTAGAAACAGCTCCTGTTACTTCATACAACTTGACAGTAACTTCTAATAAGGAGAAGGTTAATACGGCAGTTATTGCCGGATTTTTTGATCAGAAAGGAGTCGTAAGAAATACTGACTACCAAAGGTATTCACTTCGATTAAATACAGATTATGCCGTTTCTGAAAAAGTAAACATGGGAATCAATGTTGCTCCTAGTTATGTGTATGACAACACGCCGCAAACCGATGGATCAAGAGGAACAGGTATTTTGTTCAATGCACTCCACACATGGCCGGTGATGCCGATTTATGAGGAAAATGGAGAATTGACCTCGTTTAATAGATTCCCTGCCAATACAGGAAATATCTTTGCTTATCCAAACTGGTTGAGATCGGCAGATGAGATCACAAATGAGACGAAAGTCATCAATGTATTAGCAAACACTTATTTTGAATGGAAGCCAATTAAAGGTTTATCACTTAAGACCACTTTTAATACGGAACTCAACAACTCCAACTACTTCTTCTTCAACCCTTCCACTGCCACTAATCAAATCAATGTGGCCATCCCAACTGTGGCAAGGTCAGTGAGAGACGAATATCAAAATTTATCATGGCTGAATGAAAATATTGCCACCTATGGCAACTCTATAGGAGATCATAATTTTCAAATGTTGTTAGGTTTTTCCAATCAGAAATTTAGACAAGATCGTACGAGAATAGCAGCAGATACCTATGCTGACGATCGACTTCCTACTATTCAAGGAGCGATTAATATTAACAGAGGTGGTACGATTTCAGATGTAAACGAGTGGGCTTTGACTTCAATTTTCTCTCGTCTTACTTATAATTTTAAAGGGAAGTATCTATTCACTGCATCTGTTAGAGGTGATGGTTCATCACGTTTTGGAGAAGATAACCGTTGGGGGATATTCCCATCCACTTCGTTGGGTTGGGTACTTTCTGATGAAGGATTCCTAAATACTAGTTCTACAGTTTCCTTTACCAAATTGAGAGCTAGCTACGGAGTTACGGGTAACAATAATATTGGTAACTATACTCAATATGCATTGGTTAATAATACGATTAATGCTGCTTTTGGGAATACCGTATTCCCTGGTGCAGCGGTTACCTCATTGAGCAATAGAAACTTAGGCTGGGAGACTACCACCCAATTTGATATAGGTTTGGACCTAGGCTTATGGGAAGATAGAATCACCTTCGTGTATGATTATTATACCAAGAATACTACAAACTTGCTGTATGCAGTGCAGGTGCCACAAGAATCAGGATTCACCAATTTCAATGATAATATCGGAGAGATTAAATTCTGGGGCCATGAGTTTTCAGTTACTTCGGTAAATACAACAGGAGCTTTTAGATGGACTACCAATGCAAACATCTCATTTAATAGAAATGAAGTGCTTGAGCTTGCAGATGGTATTGATAGAGTTTATGGCGATTATCACATCACTAAAGTAGGAGAGCCTTTCGGACAATTTTATGGACTTAAAAAATTAGGAAATTATGCCAATGAAGAAGATTTGGCAAACTCTCCAAAAGTCCCAGGCAGATCTACTGTAGGAAGTATTAAGCTTGCAGATATTAACGGTGATGGAGTTATTACAAACGGTGGGGATAATGATGATAGAACTATTATTGGAAATCCATTCCCGGATTTTACCTATGGTATCATCAATAATTTCGCTTATAAAAATTGGGATGCAAGCATCACAGCTTCAGGGTCTCAGGGAAATCAGTTGTATATGAGACACTTGTATTCTACTGCGAATTTAGACGGGGTGTTTAATATGGTAGCTAAGGTAGCTGATCGCTTTAGATCTCCAGAGAATCCTGGTGAAGGTATTTTTGGAACTACAGTAGGTGGCGGTAACGTGACTGGTATAGAACGTGACTGGGCAAATAGCAACTTCGTGTATGATGCCTCTTATTTCACCATTAGAAATATCACTGTAGGATATACATTCAAGAATCTACCAAAAACATTCAAATCAGCAAGAATTTATGGTTCTGCTCAGAATGTGTGGGTATTTACGGATTATTGGGGTGGATCAAACCCAGAGGTTAGTATGCAGAACAACGGAAATGGAGATGGAGGAAACCTAAGTCCAGGTGTGGATTTGGCTGGATACCCAGTGCCTCGTACAATCACTTTTGGTGTTAATGTTACTTTCTAATCGAAAGTAGTTCACCTCATTCATTCACCTAAAAAAGAAAAAAAATGAAAAAATATATCTTAGCCTTCTTAGTGTCAACTATAGCACTCACAGGCTGCGACGACTTTCTTACGGTAGTCCCAGAAACTCAATTGAGTTCGGCTACCTTTTTCAAAAATCAAACTGACTTTGAACAGGCTGTAAATGCAGCTTACGTTCCGCTGAGGACAATTACAAATGACCGTTCCTGGTTACTATCAGAGATGCACTCCGATAATACCTACTATGCAAGAAATGTACTCTTTGGTGCGACGGATAACCAAGAGGATTTAGCTGATTTCTCAGTGCCTGAATCTAATGGTACCACTGCTAATACACACGTATTGAACCAATGGAGACAGGATTACCTCATTATTTCAAGAACGAATCAAATACTTTCTTTAATAGATGACGTTGATTTTGATGCTGCTGCTAAAGCAAATGTGAAGGGTCAAGCGCTTTTTCTAAGAGCTTATGCCTATTTTGAATTAGTCAGGTATTTTGGATCTGTTCCACTTCATTTGACTCCGGTTGCTACCAGAGAAGAGGCAGCACTTCCTTTAGCTACTGAGGCAGAAATTTATACTCAGATTGAGCAAGATTTGGTAGCGGCAGTTCCTTTATTGCCAAAAAAAGCGAATCAGGAACCAGGCAGAGCAACTGAAGGGGCGGCAAGAACCCTTTTAGCAAATGTATATATCCATCAAAAGAAATGGTCTGCAGCAGAACAGATCTTATCTCCTGTATTAACTCATGGGTATCAATTGATGCCAAGTTATGAAATGGCTTTTCCTGGGAATACCTCAAACAAGAATAATATGGAGTCTGTGTTTGAAGTTCAGTTTATTGAGGGGGCAGCTGGATTGAATGGTAATTTTATTTATCAATTTATGCCAAGGCCTATCAGTGCAGCTGAGCTTCAACCTATCATGGGAACAAGCAATCCTCAAAATATTGATGGAGAAGGAAACAATATCCCTACGCCAGATATTATTGCTGCTTACGAGGCAGGTGATTTGAGAAAAGAAGCTTCTATCGGTAATGTTTTCCTTGCGGGTAGCTTCAGAGATGACAAGAACTATCCTTACATTAAAAAGCATGCAAAACACCACTCTCAGCATAATAACACAGGAACTAACTGGGTGATCTATCGCTATGCAGAGGTTCTATTGTTTATGGCAGAAGCGCTTAATGAACAAGGTAAACCAGGTGAGGCTGCGCCATACTTAAATGATGTTAGAGAGAGAGCAGGACTTTTGCCTACTACTGCAACTAGTCAAGCAGAGATGCGAGAGGCTATCTTCAAAGAGAGGAGAGTAGAGCTTGCTTTTGAAAACAAACGTTGGTTTGATATAGTGAGAACCGATAGGATCGAGGAAATAATCGTGCCTTATGGACAGCGAATCATTGCAAACCCTCTTGATTACTACTACCCACCAATAGCTGGAGCAGTTCCAAGAAGTAATGCATTTACCAACATCAAGAAGTTTTATGCTTATCCAGCAGCAGAGTCTGACTTGAGTCCTTATTTCTAATATTAAAAGATTAGGATAACCCAACAAATAGGTATGATTATATCTATACTGTTGGGTTTTCTGATTTTTGCTTTTGTTACTTTCTGAAAGAATACTAAGCAAAAAAATAGACAGTATATTTCATGAGTGGTTTCTGAGTTGAGAAATTATTCGCCAATTTAAAAATCTAACTATTGCTATCAATTAACACTTGTCCTATGAGATTAAATTATTCAATAAGGAATTTATTTCTCTTATCAGTGCTGGCCCTCTTTTCAGTGTCCTGTGCATCTGATAACGTGGAAGAATCCAAAACAAGACAGCTTACTGGAAACCCAAAATTAGATAAGCTAAACCTGCCAGATGGATTTGTGGCAGAACACCTACTAAGTCCAGGAGAAAAGGATGAAGGCTCTTGGGTCGCGATGACCTTTGATGATAAAAACAGACTGATCACAGCTGATCAATATGGTTTTCTATACAGATTAGAAATCCCTGAGATTGGTGCTGCATCTCTGGAGCCAAAAGTGGAAAAACTGATCATCGGTAATGTCGCTGAGCCGCAGGTAGGAATGGGTTATGCTCAAGGATTGTTGTATGCGTTTAACAGTCTATATGTGATGGTAAATCACAATGGGAATGAGATTTTTGAAGAAAGCACTGGTTTATATAGAATTCAGGATTTGGATGGCGATGATCAATATGAGTCGGTAACTAAGATCAAAGGCTTTACTGGTCAGCCAGGTGAGCATGGACCTCATAGCATCAAGCTCTCGCCAGATGGTAAGTCACTTTACATTGTAGCCGGAAATCATACAGATGTGCCAGAAATGGATTCTTACAGACTTCCTAAAGTATGGCAGGAAGACAATCTTTTCCCGGAAATCAAAGATCCAAGAGGGCATGCAAACAGCAGAATGGCTCCAGGTGGATGGGTAGCGAACATTGACCCCGAAGGAAAGAATTGGGAGTTAATCTCAGCTGGATACCGAAACCCTTTTGATATTGCATTCAACGAAGTTGGAGATTTATTTACCTATGATTCTGACATGGAGTGGGACTTTGGAATGCCTTGGTACCGTCCAACTAGAATCTGTCACGTAACTTCAGGAAGTGAGTATGGATGGAGAACAGGTAACCAGAAGTGGTCACCAAACTATCCTGATAACCTACCCGCTACACAGAACATAGGACAAGGATCGCCTACCAATGTAATGTTTGGAACAGGTGCTAAATTCCCTGCTAAGTACAGAAACTCACTTTTTGCATTTGATTGGAGTTTTGGAATTATTTATTCTATGACTTTGACTCCAAAAGGAGGTACGTATGAAGCCAATGCGGAAGAATTTATCTCTGGTTCTCCATTGCCTTTGACAGATGGGGTAATTGGTCCTGACGGAGCGATGTACTTTATGACTGGGGGTAGGAGATTGGAATCAGATCTTTATAGAGTTTATTATGAAGGAGACATAGAAGGAAATGAAGGCTCATTGACAATGGACGATCTTCCTGCTGAGGCCAAAACCCGTCGTGAACTAGAAGCCCTTCACGTAGATGGAGCTCCAGCTTCAGGCCTAGATCTGGCTTGGTCACACTTGAATAGCCCAGATAGATTTGTACAGTATGCTGCCAGAATAGCAGTAGAACATCAGCCAATAAGCTCATGGAAAGCCAAAGCACTGGCAGAGAAAGATCCGGTAGTTTTGACTCAGGCAATGATTGCTTTAGCGAGACATTCAGAAAAAGGAGCTGGAGCCCCAATGATCCAGGCGTTGATGGGGATTGATTATAAGAGTTTGAATGAAAAAGGTAAGCAAGATTTATTGCGTGCTTTTGAACTGATATTAGCTAGACAAGGTGAGCCAACAGGTTCGCTCAAATCTGATTTAGTAGCTTATTTGGATTCGAATTACCCAGCAAATAATAATAATCTTGACCGTGCATTGGCTGTGCTTCTAGTGTATTTGGATGCTCCTGATGCAGTTGAGAAAACTTTGGCACTTCTTGAAAATGCGAAAGATGATCCTGATTATCAGAAGACGTTTACTTCTTCTTCAGATCTAATCATGAGAAATCCGCAGTACGGATTGGACATAGCAAATATGTTGGCAAATGTTCCGCCAGCACAGCAGACATATCTTGCTACCGTTCTTGGTGGGGCAGAAGCTGGTTGGACCCCAGAACTTCATGAGAAATATTTTACTTGGATTCAGGATGCGTTCAAGTATAAAGGAGGTCGTAGCTATGTTGGCTTTATTGATAGAGCTAGAAAAATGGCATTGTCCCATGTAGCAAAAAGTGATTTTGATAAATACAATGAACTTTCTGGTGCTGCACTATTAACGGGAAATGGAAACGACCTAGTCAATACGGATATTCAACCAGAAGGCCCAGGTAGAAGATGGACAGTGGAAGAAGCAGAGCCTTTAATGGCAGATCTACATGGTAGAGATTTAGCTAAAGGAAAAGCAATGTTTGCAGCATCTCAGTGTCTTTCTTGCCATACTATGGGTGGTCAAGGTGGAATCATTGGGCCTGATTTATCTCAGTTGGGAACACGGTTCTCTACAAAAGATATCTTGGAAGCTACCATCAACCCAAGTGATGAGATTTCTGAGCAATATGTAGCAAGCGTGATTGAACTGAAAGATGGAAGCTCTGTGATGGGTAGAATAATCAATGAAGATGGAACTAGTTACTCAGTTTCCCAGAATCCATTCTCTCCTGATATTTTGCGTAAAGTGGAGAAAAGCAATGTGGTCCTAGTCAAAGATTCCAAAATCTCTATCATGATGCCAGGAATGATCAACAGATTGAATGAGGAAGAGCTGAAAGATTTGATGGCTTACTTAGTGTCCGGTGGCAATCCTAATCATGAGGTATATCAAACTAAAGCCCAAGCAGAAGAATGAAAAATCTATTTACGTCTAAATGGTTAAGAATTGAAGCCTTAGGCTTTGGTGCAATGATGGTTATTGGATTGGTGAATTGCCAGCAGCCATCGGAGAAAACTATTGCTGTAGAACCAATGATCAGTGCAGAGGCTGAATTCAAGTCTATTTTTGATGGGGAATCGCTGGCTGGCTGGGACGGGGATCCGGTGTATTGGTCTGTGCAAGACGGAGCGATTACTGGTACTATCACTCCAGAAACGCTATTGAAAGCTAATACCTTCCTGATTTGGCAAGGGGGACAGCCAGGAGATTTTGAGCTGAAAGCTGAGTTTATGATTTCTGAAAGTGGAAACTCTGGCATTAATTACCGAAGTGAACTGGTAGAAGATGTGCCTTATGCTTTGAAAGGTTACCAAGCAGATATTGACGGGAAGAATAATTATACCGGTCAAAACTACGAAGAACGCAAGAGAGCTACCTTGGCCTATAGAGGTCAGGAGACAAAAATCACCTCTCAGCCTGAAGGTGTAGGAGTCCGTGAATTTGTAGAGCGGAATGCCTGGAAAGGCCTTAATGTAGAAAAGGAAATAGGAGATCGCGCAGAGCTTGGGGCATTGATCAAGGCAGGTGAATGGAATAGTATTCACATTGTGGCTAAAGGCAATGTTTTAAAGCACTACGTCAATGGTCAATTGATGTCTGAGGTACATGATGAAGACCCTAAAAACAGAATGGAATCCGGATACCTCGGTGTGCAGGTACATGTCGGACCACCGATGAAAGTTCAATACAAGGATATTATGCTGAAGCAATAAGTAGAATATTAAGATTAATAGTATAAATGCCCCTGCTGAAAAGTATGGGGCATTTTTTGTTTATCCTGACTCGGAATTGCTACACGCGTCTAGTTCAAGCCTTCAGTCTTGGACTCATCATTATGCAGTCTCCGGACTGCAAAAAAACGCTAGTCACTTTTTACTCATTAACTAGTTGGATTTAATGGCTGTTTGATATATTTCAAGTTGAGTAAAAGAGCAGTTTAAAGACTGCAATGTTTTAGGTCCAAGTCTGAACCCTTGAACCATACGTAATAATCAATTGGCCTACGTTGAAAAACTTGGGCCCATTTTTTTATTAACGGCTAATTTCTCTCTCATAAGTTGCATAACTTATTCCCGATCTTTCAAACCTGACCCATATAGGGCAGGACAGTGTCGGAAGGCCTTTTTAATAGATTACAGACTAGTCAAAGACCCAATAATGAACCTCTCAGATCCATCCAATTGGAAAGGTAAATTGTCCAATTTTCGTCAGGTAGGCGGAATAGAAACTTCCATTCTTGATAACGGTGCAGGACGTGGGACCCGTATTGCTTGGATTAATACTGGCACAGGACTCCGCTATAAAGTGGTGCTGGATCGCGGTATGGATATTCTGGATGCCTTTCACAATGAACATAGCCTATCTTGGATCAGCAATGCGGGACATGTGGCTTCCCAACCTTTTTCCAATCAAGGAATTGATTGGTTAAGAACATTCGGTGGTGGATTGCTGACTACCTGCGGGATTTCCTCTATGGGTCCTCCTAATGAAGATGATACTGGAAGTCGCGGATTGCATGGCAATTACAGTAATACACCTGCCGAACTGATCTCTATCAAGCAGCCGGATATTTATTCTGGAAATCTGGATTTTGAAATCGTAGGCGTCATTCGTGAGACAACGACTTTTGGTCCAAGCCTGGAATTGAAAAGAACCATTTCAGGAACTTTAGGTAGGGCAGAAATCAACATCAAAGACCAGGTCTTCAATCGGGGAAATTTACCTGCTCCTCACATGGTGTTATACCATATCAATTGCGGCTGGCCCTTGATCAATGAGGGTACACGAATAGTATGGAGAGGCGACATCCAACCTAGGGATAATGATGATTCTATGTCGGATTTTAATAAGCAAAACAAGTTTACCAAGTGCGCAGCGCCATTAGACGAGCACTCGGCTTTTGGTGAAGATGTGGCTTTCATAGTTCCAAAAGCGGACCAAAATGATCAGGTCACTTGTGGATATATGAATGACGAATTAGAGCTTGGCTTAAGTATTTCATTCTCCAAAAAGCAAATGCCTTGGCTCATCAACTGGCAGCACTGGGGTAAAAATGAATATGTAACCGCACTAGAACCAGCTACAAATCCTCCAATCGGTCAAGCCGCTGCTCGTGAAAATGGAACATTGATTTTGCTTGAACCCGGAGAAAGCAGGACCTACGAAATCAAGATGGAAGTGCTAAAGGGGGCCTCAGTCAAAGAATTTAAAATGTAAAATATGTGAAGAGATGAAATGCTCTGAAGGATTTTCTAATTTTTCAATGTTTCAGTCTTCCAATTCAATTTCAAATAAAGAATCTCAAATTTCAAATTAATAAACCCATGAGTTTAGCAAAAAAAGCTCTCGAGCAGGGAGAAGGAATCCTTAGATTAACCCCAACTTGGGTGCCTCGGTCATTTTGTGTGCCAGGCAGAAGAATCAAGCTTCATCCAGATGATTATTATAGTTTAGGCGGTGAGCGTGGAGGTATTGATGAACGTTGGTTTTCATCTACCACGCCAGCTGAAAATGGCCCGCTGACTAGCAAGAATGAGGGCTTGAGTCATGTTGCTTTCGAAGAAGGCGGCAAGACGGAGTTATTTCTCTTGAAAGATGCAATAGACGAATTAGGAGGGGAAATTATAGGTAGCAGACTTTGGGACAAATACAAGTCCTGGCCTATGTACTCCAAGTTTTTTGACAACATGGGCCCACTTCCACACCACATTCATCCGAGTGATGAGTTTGGTAAGCTGACTGGGCAAAACGGGAAGCCAGAAGCATATTATTTTCCTCCTCAAGTGAATAATCATGGGGGAGATTTCCCATACACTTTCTTTGGAATTGCTCCAGGAACATCCAAAGAAACTATTCTTGAGTGCCTGAAGAATTTCAATAAAGGAGATAATAAAATCACTAACTATTCTCAGGCTTTTAGACTTCAGCCAGGTACGGGTTGGAATGTGCCTCCAGGAATGCTTCATGCTCCAGGTTCTTTGTGTACCTATGAGCCGCAGAAAGCTTCTGATATTTTTGCCATGTACCAGTCTTTGGTGAACGAAGCAATCATTCCAGATGAATTGCTTTGGAATGCCACTCCAAAAGATCGTTGGGGTGACTATGACTTATTGGTCGAGATGATTGATTGGGATTTGAATGTCAATCCAAACATTATGGATAACCATTACATGGAGCCAATTCCAGTTGAAGATAGAGCAGAAATGAATGCCAAGGGGTACGATGACAAATGGATTTGCTACCGTTCACATGATTACAGTGCTAAAGAGCTGACAATTTTCCCTGGGCAAACAGTAACCATCAAAGATTCTGCAGCATACGGAATGATCATGATGCAAGGCTATGGCAAAATGAATGATTGGGATATTGAAACTCCAGCTTTGATTCGCTTTGGACAGTTGACACATGATGAGTATTTTGTCTCTGAAAAGGCTGCGCAGGCAGGAGTGAAAATCACCAACCACTCCAAGACTGATCCTATTGTCATGCTGAAGCATTTTGGTCCTGATAATCCGGACTTGAACGTACTGGAATAAAGTAGATTTCAGTCGCAGTATTCAGTTAGCAAACTAGAAAACAATAAATGTAGAACATCGAATGCTTAATACTGAAAGGGGGACTTCTTCCGTCTTCTGTCTCCCAGCTTCGGTCCGTATTTAATAACTAAAAACCCACTTAACAATGAGTCAAAATAATTTTCCAAAACTACATAATGCTACCTGGCCTGGAATAGTGGGCAAAGGAGCAGATTCTGAACCTGTAATTCCGTTTGATTCACTTCTGGCGATGACAGCAGCAGCTGAAGTTGATGGGGTGAAATTTGACGGAGTCGATTTAGGTTTGCTTGAGCCTCATTTCAAATTGGATAATTCTGATGAAACCAAGATTCTAGCGGAAAAGCTTCAAAAACATAATTTAGTTGCAGGCTCTTTAGTCGCGCCGATTTGGGCTGGATCTGCGATGGGAACTGCTGATCAGCGCAAGACTTTTGTAGAAATGGTTCGCAAAGCATGTGAATTCGGTAAGGAGCTAAATGATCTTGGCGTTCGAAGCTACGGTGTAGTTAGAATTGATTCGGCTGCTGGCGTAGAAGATTGGGCTAAAGATCCAGCTGGAAATACGAAAATTATTGCAGAAACATTCCGTGAAGCCTGTGATGTAGCGGCTGGCTACGGTGAGAAACTTGCGACTGAAGGTGAGATTTGCTGGGGCGCGATGCATAGCTGGAAATACATGGTGGAGCTGCTAGAGATGGTTGATCGACCGAATATTGGTTTCCAGGCAGACATGTCGCATACCTTTCTGTATACTATGGGCTACAATGCTCCAGAGCACAGAATACTTCCTAAAGACGCAGATCTAAAAGATCGAGAAGCTGTAAAAGCAGCTTTGAAAACTGTTACAGATGCACTCAGACCTTGGACTATTGATTTCCACGTTGCTCAAAATGACGGATCGGTTTTCGGTTCAGGGTCTCATGATAAGACAGGACGACATTGCCAAGCCACTGATCCAAATGGAGTTTTAGATATTGCTCACGATGCTGGCTATTGGCTTCGCGATGAGAAAGGCGAATTAACCAAAGCGTTCAAGCATATCTGCTGGGATGGATGCATGTTCCCAAATGCAGTGATGAACGACCAGCAAACCTGGAATGATATCCTTGCGGCATTGGTGAAAGTGAGAAATGCACATGGATGGTAAGAATGATTTGAGAAGTACGAATTACGATTTACGAGAGCTTAGATAGTATTGACTATAATTTCAAAACTATAACTCCTCTAAGTCTAAACTTTACCACTATCGTACTTTTAAACCATGTGAACTCAATCTTCCAATCTTTCAATTTTAAAATTTTACAATTATGAATAAAAAGCAAATAAGAATAGGACTCATCGGTACTGGACTAATGGGCAGAATACATACCAATGGTTATAAAAGAGTTCCTGACTTTTTTCCAGAGTACGAATACGTTCCAGTATTGCAGGCTTGTTGCTCCAGAAGAGAAGAAAAAGCTCAAGCCTTTGCAGATCAGTGGGGCTACAAATCTGTAGAAACTGACTGGAGAGAGCTCCTAAAAAGAGACGATATCGATGCAGTGGACATTTGTACACCAAACGATACGCATGCTGAGATTGCTATTGCAGCTGCCGAAGCTGGTAAGATGATTCTTTGCGAAAAACCCCTTGCTAGAACTGTTGCTGAGGCAAAAGGAATGGTGGAAGCTGTGGAGAAAGCTGGTGTGAAAAACACTGTTTGGTACAATTACAGAAGAGTTCCAGCTGTGACACTTGCTAAGAAAATCGTTGCTTCAGGTAAGTTAGGGCAGATCTTCCATTATCGCGCGAACTTCCTTCAGGATTGGACTATTAGCCCAGATTTACCTCAAGGAGGAGATGCACTTTGGAGATTGGATGCAGATGCTGCAGGTTCTGGTGTGACTGGTGATTTGCTGGCGCATTGTATTGATACTGCAATGTGGCTGAATGGTGGGATTAAAGACGTGTCTGCTATGACCGAAACGTTCATCAAGGAACGGGTTCATCAAGGAACAGGAGAAAAGAAAAAGGTAACTATAGATGATGCCTGTGTTTTCCATTGTCATTTCGATAATGGTTCTTTGGGTTTGTTCGAAGCGACTCGTTACGCTAGAGGCCATAAAGCACTTTACACATTTGAAATTAATGGTGAGCATGCATCCATTCGCTGGGATCTACACGATTTGACTCGTCTAGAGTATTTTGATCACAGTGACGAAGGAGAAGTTCGTGGATGGAGATCTATTCACGTAACTGATGGCGATCATCCATACATGGATAGATGGTGGATTCCTGGCACTTCCATTGGGTATGAGCACTCGTTTATTCACCAAGTGGCAGATTTCTTCCATAGCTTAGAAACCGGAGAAGCTTGCCATCCTACCTTCCGCGATGCATTTGAGACGCAGAAAGTTTGCGAAGCGGTAATCAACTCTGCAAATGAGAGAGCTTGGAAGGATACTGGAGTGGATTGGATAGAGAAAGTCTGAAATATAAAGTCAGAAGTCTGCATTATTAGTCTAAAAAATCCAAGTCGAAAGGCTTGGATTTTTTTATTCTTGAAACCTCTCCACTTGTAATTGAAAAGTTGTCATTAGTTTCGTGACTAAATATTTTTCAATTTTTTTCTTTGAAAAATGTAGTTTATAGGTTTTATTAGAGGTATTAAATTTTTGATAATATGATATATTAACCAAACCAAACCATTATTTAGGTTAGTTGGAATTTTGATGGCAGTCTTTATGGGATTGCTTGCGTCATCCTGTATTGAGCAGGAACTTGAGGAAGTTTCTAAGCTTGAAAACTCAGATATAGTAGCGGCGAAATCTTGGTATGAGGGCTTTGAAAATCAGAATCGAGGTCAAGAAAATGCAAGAAAAGTCAACAATGGAAAAGGAAAGCCTGACTGGTCTAAATCCAAAGTGTACCATCAATCGGATGGAAAGAAGGTTATTGAGGTTCAATTTGATTTTGAGGAAATTGCCATTCCAAAGCATTTGAAAACAGATAAGTTGGAAAAAACATCAGTACTCCAAACCTTAATTCTCTTTCCAAAGCAAGATGGGCGTTATGTCCCTTATTTTTTGAATATTTATCCAGATAGCCCGGATAAGAAATTCAAATTGAAAGATTTTATGGAGGGTGGATATCAAAAAATTCCGACGGATTTCTCTGGGGTGTATCGTTTTTACAGATGGAATGGTGATTTCATCAGTGGCTGGAGGGTTAAAGATGGGGTAAAAACCCATAGGATTAAGGATTTAAAGACCCAAGAAAAGAAGGGAGCAGGTACGTCTGCAAGAACCTCCAACTTTCAACTTTATTGTTACGTAGTTGAGACCACCTGGTTCCAATATACTTGTTTTGAGGGTATTGGGTGTACAACACCGGAAGAAATTGGAACTACTACGAATGGAATGGAATGTGAATTGGTGATGGCTCCTCCTACTCCTGGTGATACTGGTGGGGGCGGAGGCGGTGGAGGTGATCCCACTCCAACTGATGAAGAATGTGAAGTTCCTGAAGGAAATCTGGAAGGAGTTACTGTGGATTGTGATGAGGATGAAGAAATAAATTTGGCTAAGTTATCAACTTGCCATAAGCTGATTGTAAATCAACTAATTGGTTCAACACAAGAAGGGTTTAAAAGAATTTTTGAAAAATTCTCAGGTTCACTTTTACCGCCTTATAATTTTAATGTAAAATTTGAGTACGGGGATTGTCCGAATTCTGCGGCTGGTTGTACACAGCCATTTTTGGTTAATAACGAGGCTAAAATTACCTTGAATAAATCTATTTTATCAAGGGCTTCAGATCTTTCTATTGGTCGGACCATTCTGCATGAAATACTACATGCGTACTTTCTTTTTTTAGAGGATTTTCCTTCTGCAAATCAAGATTTGAACAGTCTTTTAAATTATTATATAAGTAAATATAATGTTTCTGGAAATATAAATTATAACCCTATTCATCATAATTTATTTGTTGAAAATATGTTTTTGAACGATATAGCAGTAGAATTGCGTTATTTTGCTGAATCTTTAGGGTATCCATCGTCAGTCTTAGACAACAATGATTTCTTTATGGATATGGCGTGGGCAGGACTTACTGATACTGATGTTTATAATTCATTGAGTAGTGCGAAAAAGGTAAGGATTAATAGTGTGTATTATTCAGAATTGACTGGAAGTCATAAAGGAGTTGTTTCAATTGGTACAAAAGCTTGTGAATGAAATGAAAATTATTGGTGTTTTTATAGTATTAAGTTGTTTGGTAGGTTGTGACCAAAGTCCATCTTCTAATAATAATTCTCACCATGTCTATGAATTTGTAAATTGGTTGTTTGCCTATGAGAACATATTAAATGACTCTCTAATTTTATTGCAATCAGAGGCCAATAGCACTTGGGCCGTTGAATATTTAGAAAATTCTTCTGACATCGAAGATCTCACAGAGCTGAAGGGACTTTCTTCTAAAAATCTAAATAGTTTTTTGAGTTCTACTGAATGGGAGACCATTTTAATTCAATCTACTGACAGGTTTGTTTTTGATTCAGCTATGTTGGATAGTCACATCCATTTGATCAATCAAAAGGAAATTGAGAATATTTTATCTACTCATCCAGAAAAATTTGAACAGTCTGGCTTATTTGATCTTTCGAATATGTATAGATCATACCAAATTATTTCAAAACCTATTTTCTTCAAGAATGGCAAATTTGTTGTGATTTACATCGAAACTGGTACATTAGATTTGATGGATGGTTCTCGTGGATTGGCATTTTATGAAAGAGTCTTGGAGGGTTGGGAGAAAATTTCAGTCGTCAGTTTGGAAAAGATGTAGTAAATTGACGAATATTTAACTGATCTGAATGTCATATTATTAGCTAGTCCTCTTTATTTTTAGTCTTTTATGAATTTGTTGTATAAAGAAATTATGAACTCTTTTTGAATGGCTAACATGTCAAAGTTCATTAGGTGCTATATAGTTTTGAAATATCATTATTGATTTTCGGGCTAAATATTTACCTTGATTTTCTTTCAAAAATGGTTCTGCCATGAATTTAATGTAAGTCTAGAAATGAAAACCTACCTCTTTGAATAACGCTTAAAGGAGCCTGGTATTCATTCTTAAAATGCTCCTAGCCTTTTCTCCATTTATATTATAACTTAATAAGACCCATGTTTTGAACCAATTTAATAGTATATTAAAAAAAGGTGAAATATCAGCATGCGATCCGTTATAATAACCATATTAATTTTATTTCTATTTCCTGTCCAGAATTTTGGGCAGGAAATACAGGAATATGCAATTCCTCAAGATTTCAAGAAGTTAATCATTCAAAATTTGATCTTGGAAATTAGGCCTAATGAACAATTTAAGAAAAAGTACAAGGGTTATTTTTTGGTTTTATCTATCTCTGATGATAAAAAAATTTCGACTGCGATAATTGAAAGTGATGAAAGATTTTCCATGCAAGAAATTGATGAAACTATTTCATCGAAGTTGAACGAAAAATTTCAAAATCTTGGAATTGAATTTCCTTCAGGTTGTCTATATGTATTTCCTGTTTTAGTGGTGACAAATTCATATTTTGAATTTGAGGATAATTTAGAAGAAGGAATTATGAGTGTTTATCCTAATATTAAATTCAATGATTTCGATTGTATAATTTCTGATAAAGTTACTATCGTGAAATTGACTCAAAGGATATGACTTCAGTAAAGTATGATGCCCATGATTACGTTTGAAAAGGTAGACTGTATTCAATTTCAAGAGCCACTAATTGTAACAGGTAAGCGAGGGATTTGAAAGGGTTATGATTCAAGCATTAATCGAATCATTCTGAAATTCAAATAGAAAAAGCCCAACAATTAATGGAGCTTAGTAAAGTGTTTTACCCTGATTATGTGTTGTTTAACAATCTCTTTGCCTCCGTTGCTATTGAAGAATTGGTGATTTACGATAAAAATATTTATAAATCTGAACTCTTCAAGGTGTTATTTGCCGATAACCTTGTCGTCATTTGATAATTTAATCAAGTCAAAAATTACCTTAATACAGTGCGTAGCTTTTTAACTTTTGCCTTCATTTTAAATTTTGCTTGGGTCTGTAATTCTCAAACTATCTCAAAAAGTGTTTTCAGTCAAGATTTCAATACTAGTGTTATTCAGAATCTTGTTTTAAAAATTAAGCCAGCAAATTCGAATAGAAAGTATATGGGGTATACTCTATTGATTTATGTTTCTACTAACGAAGAGATTGAAATTTCAAAATTTGAAAATGCAGATGGTGAAATTCGTCCAATCATGGAGGAGCTTGAAATGGGTTTTGTAAAAAGTTTGGATGATATTGATTTAACTTCTTATAAAGGCTGTTTGATAGTTTTTCCTATAATTTTTGAAATGATTGGTGCTGAAAATCTAGAGGATAATTTTTCTGAAGGTATAAAAAGTATGGTTCCCATGATTACGTTTGAAAAGGTAGACTGTATTCAATTTCAAGAACCAATAATTGTATTAGGTAAGCGAGGACATGGGTTTTGATTGAAGTTGATACGGTTTCAGCATATGCAAGAGCATGGAAGGATACTGGAGTAGATTGGATTGAAAAAGTCTGAAATATAAAGTCAGAAGTCTGAATTATTAGTCTAAAAATTCCAAGTCGAGAGGCTTGGATTTTTTTATGGTCGTAGCTTTAAGAAGCTACCGTATCCTATGAAGAAAATCAAGCTCATTTCAAGTTGAATCTATGATTTCTTTCTGCTAGATTAACAATTCACAAAATGGCTTACTTATGAAAACGGGTTGGTTTCTAGTTCTTTCAGCAGCAATTATCTTTTCGTCCTGTCAAGCATCCAATCAAACTGAGTCTATCGAATCAGAATCAACTTTAGATGAGTTTGAGGAAAGCATCAAGATGATCCCAATACAAACTCCAAAGGGAGAATTCAATGTGTATACTCAGAGAGTAGGTGAAAATTCTGACATTAAAGTCTTGCTACTTCATGGTGGACCAGGGATGACTCATCAGCAATATTCGAATTTCATAGACTTTCTACCCCAAGAAGGAATCGAATTCATATGGTACGATCAGTTGGGATCGGCATTTTCAGATCAGCCGAGTGATTCCACTCTTTGGACAATCGACCGTTTTGTGGATGAAGTGGAGCAAGTGCGAGTTGCACTGGGGCTTAACAAAGATAATTTCTACCTCTATGGCCAATCTTGGGGAGGAATGCTGGGGATAGAATACGCACTTCAACATCAGGAGAATCTCAAAGGATTAATCATTTCCAATATGATGGCGAGCCTAGATGACTATGAAAAATATGCTAAGGAAGTTCTAGGTCCTCAAATGCCTCAAGAAGTATTTGCTGAGCTGATGGAAATAGAGAAGAACAATGACTTCGAAAATCCTCGCTACATGGAATTGCTGGGTGAGCATCATTATCCCTATCATGTACTCCGCAAGCCTGCTGATGAATGGCCTGCGGAAATAAACAAAATGATGGGAGAAGTGAATCCTGAGGTTTATGTCTATATGCAGGGGTATAGTGAATTTGGGATAACTCCAGGTGCATCATTGGCAGGCTGGGATCGAAAGGCAGATTTAAAGAAAATTACTGTTCCCACGTTAGTCATAGCAGGTACTCATGACACCATGGATCCAGCTCATTTAGAGTGGATGTCAAATGAGTTGCCAAATGGTCAATTTTTACTTTGTCCCAATGGGAGCCACTTAAGTCAATACGATGATCCTGAGAATTTTTTCCCAGGTTTGATAAGTTTTTTGAAGGAGGTTGATCAAATGGAAAAGTAGCTACAAACGAAAACCCCTTTCACATTCAATTGAAAGGGGTTTTTGATTATAATCATTTTTTATTCTAAAAAAACTGCTTCATTTTCTTCAAGCCTGTATTCGCTACTTCCTGCGCATCCTGCGCCCAATACGTTTCATTGAAAAGCTCAAGTGACAGGAATTTATTACCACCCATTGCCTTGAGAGTAGCAGCTATTTCTTTCATTGGGCCTATACCATCTCCTGGATATACCCGATCACTGTCCTTTTGGTCTAGCCTCGGTTTGGAAGTAAAGTCATTCATATGAAATACCTCGATGGCACTTCCATTGATAAGTTTCAATCCTTCAAATCCAGAGCCGCCACGGAACAAATGATAGACATCCGGGAGCAATCGGGCATCTGGGTCATTGGCTGCTGCGGCGGTGGCCAAAGCCTGACCTAACTGATGAAAGGGCTCGAAAGCACCCCAAAACTCCAGTTGAGGCATGACGCCTGTTTTCCTTCCCAGAGCGATCAAGCGGGCGTATTGCTCGCCGGCTGCAAGCAAGTCTATTGGATCTGTTGCCCCGATAGCTGGAGCAGCTACACGTTTGCATCCGATTTCAGCCAGCATTCCCATTTCCTTTTCCATCTGCTCAAACCCCGCTTTGCTTTTGGCCAAATCCTGAGCCATCCATGGCGCAAAGCCAATGGCATTGACTGCAATTAGGTTTGCATCTGAGAAAAGTTTTTTCAGCGAAGCCAGTGATTTTCCTGTCGCTAGATATGCTTCCAATTCTGAGATCCAGAGTTCTATTCCATCATAACCTGCCTTGGCGGCAACTTCTATGATCTTTGGTAGATCAAGTTTATGCCCACGCAAAGTGCTCGTGTTTAGAGAAAATTGTATCGTTGCATTCTTTTTTTGCGTAGTAGAGGCAAAAGCGGGTAAAATAGGAAGAGCAGTGGCTCCTAGCGTAATAGTTTTAAGTAAATTTCTTCTATTCATCTTAGGTTTATTGAAAATATGGAAGGCTTATTCCATTCAAATACTATAACTACCGTTCAGACTATTCTAGCCAAAAGAGAAATTAATCTGTTCTAGTATAGCGCCCAACATATGCTAAAAATAAATTTTTTCGCACCTTTTCTTCTGTTTTTTCTGATTGCTGCCAACTCGTTTGCTCAGTCTCAGAATTATTTGTCTTTATACAAGGATCAGCTACCCTATTTTCAAGAGCTCATCACGGGAGGTCAATATCAAGAATCGCCGAGAAACTATGAAGGCGACCCTTATTATCTGGACAGGACTTTTGGAGAAGGTACACTGTTCATCAATAAAATTAAGTATACAGAAGTCCCATTAATATATGATGAAAACGCGGATGAAGTAATTACTTTCCACCCAATTCACCGACAAAAGATTTTAATTAATGCCGAAAAGGTGGAGGAATTTCAACTCAAAGATGGAAGCGTATTTCGGAAATATGAAGGAAATGAAAGCTATCTGCACGATAAGAATGGGTTTTACAGGGTGGAGAGTGATGGCAAAATCAAAGTATTGAAAAAATATTACAAGACTAAAGACCCAATAAAAGAGGTAGGTAAATTCACTCACAAATTCGAAGAGTTCTCGGATTTTTTCTATTGGTATGATGGTGAATTTGTACTTGTTCGGAGAAAAAAACAAGCCATTAAGAGTTTGGGGGTCAATAAGAAGGAAGTGAGGAAATATTTCAAAGGCAAGTCTCTTTATTTTTCTACCGATAAAGAAAGGTATATCCTGGAATTAGCAAAACTAAGAGAAGCTAGTACAAACGCATTTAACGGTTTTGCCGAATGAAAAAAATTCTACTCCTGATTTTAGTTGTTTTCTTTTTTACAGATTTAGAGGCTCAGACATACAACCCTAAGTTTACAGGAATGTATATAGGCGTGCCATTTGAAAGATTTGTAGAACGGATCGAGTCAGAATCTACTTATAAATTTTTCTTCAAAAAGGGAGATATAGAGAATCTTCAAGTCAATTTGCAGGCAAACGATTCGGATATCAGGATGATTTTGAATCAAGCACTTGCTGAGACCGGCCTGACCTATTCAGTTGATATGTCAAATAGAATTTGGATCACAAAGGGTGCAAAAATTCAGATTGAATTCCCAAAGGATTATTTTTTGGTTCAAGAGCGGCAAGATAATCTGGCAAATCCTGGAGATTCCTTAGGTGCATTTGATAAGAACAAGCGATTTGTGATTGGGAAGACAGCGGATAATCCACAGTCTAAAACAGCAACATTGAGTGGCGTGGTAAGCAGCATTGAATCTGGCAAGCCAATGAATGGAGCGATTGTTTTGGAGAAAGTAGACTACAATCAGGTCGCTACAGATCAGAATGGAAAGTATCAGCTCACCCTTCCAAAGGGAAGACATACCATCTGGGTGCAAAATATTGGAGGCTTTCAAGAGCAGCGTCAAATAGATTTGAAAGGAGATGGAGTATTCAATATGAGTATCGAGGAGACCATACTTTCCCTTGATGAAGTAGTAGTAAGTTCTGGGGCGCTTTCGAACGTGAATAAGCTGGATATGGGGGTTCAGTCCATCAGTATTGCAGAGGTAAAAAGGCTTCCTGCGGTCTTGGGTGAGGTGGATGTGCTCAAGGGAATTCTGATAATGCCGGGTGTGAATACAGTTGGTGAAGCTACCTCTGGATTTAATGTTCGTGGTGGAGCAGCTGATCAAAACTTAATTCTTTATGGAAACTCTACGATTTTCAACCCCACGCATGCTTTCGGCTTTTTCTCTGCTTTCAATGCAGACCTTGTAAATGGAGTAGAACTCTACAAAGGGTCTATTCCTGTCAACTATGGTGGACGACTTTCTTCTGTATTGCAAGTGGACCCAAAATTTGGAAGAAAAGACAAAATTGGTGGATCTGGTGGTATAGGTATCCTTACGAGTAGATTGAGTCTGGATGGTCCGATCGGTGATAAGACGACCTTTATGATTGGAGGAAGAACAACTTACTCGGATTGGGCTTTAAACCTCTTGGACGAGGAAGCTGATTTGAATGATAGCAAAATCACCTTCTATGACATTAACGCAAATATTCAGCATTCTATTAATGAGCAAAACACGTTGGAGTTGACCGCTTATTTGAGTCAAGATGATTTTCGATTTGACCCTGATACTACCTACTCCTACCAAAATGTAAATGTTGCATTAGGATGGAAGCACTTCTTCAATGATGCCTTGGAAGGAAGATTTACTGTTGGGAGCGATAGTTATGAATTTGGAATCATCGGAGTAGAGAACCCTCTTAATTCCTTCGATTTTGGATTTAATGTTAATCAACTCTTTTTAAAGGCTGATTTTGAATATCGAAAAAGTGATAAGCATATTTTCAATTTTGGAGTGCATGGTATTCAGTATAAGCTAAATCCTGGAAGGAATAGTCCCTATGGTTCCGAATCCATTGTACTGGAAAAAGAGCTGGATGAGGAAAATGCCCGAGAGGTCTCATTATTTTTTGGAGATGAATTTACAGTTTCAGAAAAGCTATCAGTGAGTTATGGAGGTCGGTATATGTTCTATCAATTGTTGGGGCCCATGACCGTGAACCAATATGTGGAAGGAGCTCCGATAACCGACAGTAATGTGATAGGAGAGAAGACTTTTGCTGATGGCGAAAATGTCAAAACCTATCATGGACCTGAATTCAGGGTTTCCGCAAGGTATACCCTAGATAATAGGTCTTCTGTTAAAGCTGGGTTCAACACCATGCGACAGAATATACATTTGTTGTCCAACACGTCATCCATAGCGCCAACTGATTCCTGGAAGTTGAGCGATACCTATATCCGGCCTCAAACTGGAGGACAGGCGTCTGTGGGTTATTATAGAAATCTTGCGCAAAATAAGCTGGAGTTTTCTACAGAAGTTTATTATCGCTACATGAATAACCTGCTGGATTATCGATCAGGAGCTAATATTATTCTTAATGAAAATATAGAACAGGATGTATTAAATTCTGATGGGAAAGCTTACGGCGTGGAGCTTTTGCTTAGGAAAAGCACAGGCTTGCTACAGGGATCTATTGCTTATACTTATTCCCGTTCGTTGATGAGAACCTCAGATGACCCAAGTATTGAGAAAATTAATAATGGAGACTTTTACTCCAGTAATTTTGATCAGCCGCATCACTTGGTAGTTACCGCCAATTATGAATTGAGCAAGCGAGTGAATACTTCCTTAAATGTTAATTACAGCACGGGTCGTCCAATCACATTGCCTATTTCTAAGTTTGAATATGCAGGATCAGAGCGTGTGTATTTCTCGGATCGCAATGCCTACAGAATACCAGATTATTTTAGAGTGGACTTTTCCATCAACCTGGAGGGGAGTCACAAGATTAAAAAATTGGCACATTCCTCCTGGTCACTTGGAGTCTATAATTTGTTAGGTAGAAGCAATCCTTACTCCGTTTATTACACTCCTGTAGAAGGTCAATTAAGAGGTTATCAATTGTCAATATTTGCTCAGCCTATTCCGTTTATTACCTACAATTTCCGTTTCTGATGAATAGACTTGTGCTACTTATATTATTTTGTGGGATGCTCCTTAGTGGATGCAGAGAGCCATTCAATCCAGAAATTGAACCCGCAGATCTTTCTGTTTTGGTAGTGGAGGGGTATTTGGATACAGAGGGATTACCTAGCAAGTTAAAGCTAAGTTATACCCAGAATATTCAGACTACTAATTCTTATTTACCTAGCTATCCATCTGCTGTAGTTTTTCTGAGATCAGAATCTGGCGAGCAATATCCTTTAACAGATTTAGGCTCTGGAGAATTTGAGTTTGCGTATGATATTCCTGAAAATCAGAATTACAGGCTCTACATCTCAACCAATGAAGGAAGAAGCTATACTTCTGATTTGCTACAGCCCATTCTCACGCCTGAGATCATTGATGTGGGTTTTGTGGAAAATGAGCTTGGAGTTGAAGTTTATTTGACCACTAAAGGAGACGAAAACGCGGATGATTTCTTGTGGACATTTGAGGAGACCTATTCTTTTCGCCCTAAATTCCTGTCTTATTATAAATTTGATCCTGAGACAGCAGATATAGTTTATAGGGATCAAGATGAAAGAACTGACTTATGCTATCGAGGTTCAGTGAGCTCTGATTTGATCTTGGAAACATCTTCAAGATTTGAAGATCAATTCGTTTTCAGACAGTCAATAACCCAAATTCTGAAAAATGATGAGCGACTGGGATTAAAATACAGTATTTTGATTTCCCAGAAAGCCTTGGATAAAAAAGCGTCAGAATTCTGGGAGATACTTCGTAAAAACTCAGATGATATTGGTTCGATTTTTAGTCCCTTACCTTCAAATATAGGAGGAAACATCAACAATGATCAGGATCCTGATGCACCTGTGGTAGGATTCGTAAGCTTGGGTACGATTAGACAAAAGAGATTGTTTATATCTGTGCAAGAAGTAGCACCTTGGATTGTCTATGAGCCCGCTTATGGAGGATGTTTTGTTGAACCGGATACCATACCCAAAACTGAATATGCCCAATCATTCGCTAGTGGCAGCTTTGTTCCTGTTTTTCCAATTTTTTCTGAGTTCAATGAATTGGAGCCAATTGGGTATCGAGGATCGCCTAGACCATGTACTGATTGTACGCTTAGAGGAACAAATGTAAAACCTGATTTCTGGGAGGATTAATATGAACTTATCACATAAATGCCTCGCCGTATTAATTTTTTCTCTGGGTTTTATCACAGTGACTTTAGGACAGACTAGTGAGAATGAAACTGTCTCTTTTACTATTCCAAAGACGATCTATTTTGGAGGCGAACGAGTTTGGATTAACAGCCAATCTATGATTGGAGACATCCCTACAGACTCGAAGATTATTTATGCAGAATTGCTGAATCGTTATAATGAGTCAGTTGCAATAGCCAAGATGCCCTTAGAGCATGGCCAGAGTTTTAACTTTCTTCAGATTCCGACAAACCTGCCATCCGATAATTACTTGCTTCGGGTATTTACCAGAATAAGCCCATACCAAAACTTGGAAGAAGGATTGGTCCAACAATTCATCACCGTATTTAATAAAACCGTTCCTCCTACAGTAGTGGCTGAACGAAAGGTGGTTTCTAGAATTCATGAGTCAAGTGAGATCGTGCTGTCTCAGCAGGTGAGCGCTCCCGGTACAACTCTAAAAATAGATTTTCCAACTGATATTGAAATTAGTAATGTGAGTATAGCCTCATTGAATCCTTTCATAGCTGAGCAAGGGATAATCTCTTCCTCGTTTGCCTACGAGTCTATAGATAAGCATAGTTTGATTCCGGAGCTTTTTGGGCACGTCATTGAAGCGAAACTTGAAGAGACAGCTATTGATACTACCAAATTGTATTACATGTCCCTACATGGTGAAAAGTCAGCGCTTTTTACAGATCGTCCTGATGCAAACGGTAGCTTGTATTTCGATGCAGGAGGGATGCGAAATTGGAAATATTTAGTTGCTCAAGCTGATGGAAATGAGTCTTTACTAGATTTTGGTATAGTTTCTCCTGCTCCAGTGACTCATTTTAAAAAGGATTTTATTTTCCCTCAACTCGAAATAAGTCCTGAAGATCAGATTTACCTACAGGAATTGTTGAAAGGTGGGCAGATAGAGGGTTATTTCGTCAATGAGTATGATGCCACCCAAATGCCGGTGGTAACAGGGTTTTTGGAAGATCGTACCTACCTACTAGACGACTACATCAGGTTTGAGACGGTTGGTACGGTGATTAAGGAATATGTCCCTGAGATTTCGCAAAGGAATGTAAAGAAAAAGAAGGAGTTTCGAGTTTTGGATAATGTTATGTTTACAGTCTTTGACTCCAATCCTCTAATGCTAATTGATGCATTGGTTGTTTTTGATTCGGATGTACTAGCTTCTTTCGATCCTACTAATTTCAAAAAATTAGACGTGTTGACTCGGACGTTTTTCTTAAATGAAGAGAAATTTCCAGGGGTAATGAGCTTCAGTTCATATAAGAATGATTTTGGAGGATTCCCTATACCGTCAAATGCGATTTATCTGGACTATGTAGGTATTCAGCCGAAGGTGAAATCTACCGAAAGGCTCTTTTCAGCTCCAATAGAGGAAGAGCGAATCATGGATTGGAGAACAGTTCTTTACTGGTCTGATGCCCCTGAGTCAGCTGCTGTACGTAATTCAATGGAAATCAAACTTCCTGATCTAAAAGGAAAGTATAAGGTCACGCTGAAATCTAAAACGCCTCAAGGAGATACTAAGGAGTACACAAGAACCTTTGAGGTCAAATAGGTTTTTAATCGTCTTTTCGTTTCAGCTCTGACTTTAGGAAGTCATTCAGCTTCGCTTCATATTGACCATGATATTCGGGCACTAGCGTTTTCTTTTCGGGGAATGACTCCATGTGCAAGGTTTGGGTCGGGAATGCGAATCGCACCCCAAGTGAGTTTGCAAGCTTTACAATTTGAACCAAAATTTCATGTCGGCATCTCAATTCTTCACCCCAGTTTGGCACTTCGAAGAAAATGTAAAACATGATGTCTTGACTAAAAGAGGATAAATTGTTGAAATACACATGAAACATATCCTTTCGAGTTTCAGGATGTGCCAAAACAATTTCTCTTAGACCTTTTACAAACTCATCAATGAGTGCAGGTGGAGTGTCATAAGTGACTGTCAAGGTGGTATAAAACCTTCTGTATTGTCTTAATCCATGATTGTCTAAGATAGCATCTGCTATTTTGCCATTTGGCACGTACATCAGTGAATTTCTGAACGTCCTGATTCGGGTAGATCTGAATCCAACTTCTTCGACGGTACCGTCGATGTCACCAGAGGTAATCC
The DNA here is from genome assembly GCF_900182815.1 of Algoriphagus winogradskyi. GTDB lineage: Bacteria > Bacteroidota > Bacteroidia > Cytophagales > Cyclobacteriaceae > Algoriphagus > Algoriphagus winogradskyi. The sequence goes on from NZ_FXUA01000006.1 coordinate 279,755, forward strand.
AATCCCCGACCTGGAAAGGTTTATCAATGAAAATCATAACTGAACCGAAAAAGTTTTTGATCGTATCCTGAGCTGCTAATGCAATGGCTACACCACCAATGGAAAGACCAGTCAGGAATGGGATAATATCCAGATTTAGGCCATCTCTTAGAATGAACAGGGTTCCTACAATGATGACGAAAGCCTTAAGGGTTTTCCGCATCAATGGCACTAACTGATCATCTAAAGTAGACTCTGTTTTAGTAGCCAACTTGGTGAAATAAGCAGCTACCACATCTGCCAATTTATAGAAAATGATAGTGATCAGGAAAGGCTTAAGTGTTCTAAATACAATCACTATCCAAGACCAGATCTCTATCGGCAACTGCAATACCCGGATAAAAAGTGAAAGTAAAACCACTATAAAATAGATGCTGATAACCCGGGCGACGGGCAGGATATAATCTTCACCTACCTTGCCGTAGCCGTATCTTTTAAATAGGTAAAGTATCAGTTTGTCAACAACCAAGGTGAACAACCAATGCGCAAGAAATACCAATAAAAGAAGGACGAATAAGCCTACTAATTGCCAAAGATGGAGACCCAGATATTGTTCATTTCCAATTTTGGGAAGTATATTGAGAAGCTTTGCGGTACCGAAAGGATAGGTCTCAGAGTGAAGTTTATCTATTTGACTTACGCTGAAAGCAGAGTATTGCCAAGTGTCGCCATTTTTTTGAAGAAATATTCCCGGTAGTTTTTTCTTATCGAAGTAATAAATGTTCTCATTTTTTGCAGAGGTGCTGTCGGAATAGTTTTGCTCGTTTGGAATATCGTTTGTGCGAATGAGAATTCCTTTTCCCTCAAAAATCTGCTTCAGTTTTACTGCCAGGCGCTCTCCATTTTTACCTTCAACATCTGAGAGATCTAGTGTTTTAGCTGCATTTTCAGGCTGATAATTCCCTTCTTCCAGATTATAGAAAAAAGAGAGAGTGGTATGGTAAGGAGAATTCAGATTTACTGAGCTGGCAGCTTCTAAATCATCCTGATTATCTAAGACAAGCTGGGAAAAAGAGTGAGTGCTAACCCAAATAAGCAGGAATAAGGAAAGGAAATACTTTTTCGGCATGAGTAGAATCTGTGATTTTTTGCAAGTTAGCCATTCGCTAGCCCAAGCCAAAGAAAATTTGGTTCTGCTTAATTAGCTAATTGAAATTCTGTAAGTGTGGAACGACTCACTGTTCTGATTAAATATTGATCTAAAGATGCCTGATAGGTAATTTGGATAGTGCCAGTACTCTCTAGAGGCATGGTGGTTTGTAGATTCCCACTCAGATCATACAGATAGCAAAAGCCTTGATTAAGATCAGTGATTGCGAATAATTGTCTGTCAGAACCGAAATCAAAGTATTGATAGAGTAGATTCTCGTCCGAGACTCTTGTGCTGAACAGCCTCTTTTCACTTCTATCTAGGACACTTACTTCGTTATATTGTCGTGAGATAAATACAAAATCGTTCTGTTTCTGATCAGGAATCAGTAAAAACTCACTATCACGATCATCTTTGACCAGTTGGTTTCTATAGCCAACTTCTCCATTGAAGTTAGTATGAATTACCTCACCATTTGCGGTAATTCCCACCAACTGGCTGGATCTAGAGCTCGGATCCCTCCAAGATATCAAACCAGAAGTAAATGATTCACCAAGTTTGATTGAAGAACCAGCTTGACTTTCGCCCCTTCGGTTAAAAAGGTGAAGTGCGCCATTTTCAGCTAATGCTACCATGTAATCCCCCTTTCCGGGAACACGGTAATGCGCAGGTGCACCTATGGTTTTGGCTCCAATGCGATTAGGATTCCAACCTTCCAGTTTGTTACCAGTTTTGTCAATTAAATATAAATTGCCAGCTTCTGTGCTGACGAAAAAGCGATAATCTTTAGAGTTACTATAATCGACTAGGTTGAGATGGGTGATTTTCTCAGCATTTGCTCCAAAAGGATATCCAGGTAGGGGAGTGCCTAGTCTATCAATTCCATAGATTTTATCAGCTGTTGCGACTAACAGTTGAAGCTTACCGTTTTTATAGTAATCAATTTGAAATGCATCTGAAACAATAGGTCCTGTAAGTTGCTCTGAGTAAACCTCCTGGCCAGCAGAATTGATTAAATAGAGGACATTATTCTGGTCCTGTACCAATAAATCTTCCGTATTGTCCTGATAGTTTATGATTGATTTTGGACCATAGATTAACTGGTGGTCAAAGGAAATCCTATTGCTTGGCTGCAAGGATATTGCATCAGTTGTTTCAATATTTGGCTTGGATCCACCGTCATAGGGAAAACTAAGAGTGGCTTCTGTTTTGTCCTGTATCTGATTTATTTTGAAGGAAACCCAAGGGAAGGAAAGAAATGCCTCTGAATATTTCTGTAAGAATGAACTCCAGGATGGATTTGCTTTTTTTGTCCAAGTATCCCAAATGTTATCAGTAAGATAAATGCGACTAAAGCCAGCGGTAGGGGTCAAGTCTTTTTTGGCTTCTGGGGCTCTAGCAGATTTTCCCCAGGTACTACCAGAATTGATGTCGTCTAGCATCAGCTTCATTGCCTGCTGAGAATTGGTAAAGATTAACACATCTTCGTCTGAGGTAATGAACGTCTGCCCAAAGCCTGGGAATTTTCCTCCAAATAAATGTGCAGGAAAATCTTCCTCGGATAGATAAAGAATCTCATGACCTGAATAGAAATCAGAACCTTCGTCGCTCTCGCTTTCTTGAAATTCTTTGAGTTGCTGGATAGCAAGATCAGCATCTCTAGTCCGAGCCAATAGAGCCAGATTTTGATCTGCCCCACCAGTATTTTCTAGATCCAATAAATATAATTCCCCTGTAAATGAGTCTAAAAACCCCTTGTCAAGCAGTTTTCTCTGAATATCTCCACTGAATGTTGCTCTGGCTATAAAAGCGCGATTAGTGATTTTCTGTGTTTCATAGATGCTCTCCAGGTTAATCTGGGTCAGCGCAAGCGTTCTAATAGAGATAACATCCTCAATAGATGCAAGATTTGCCTGAATAGAGGGGGTGAAATTAACCTCCTCTCCATACACTACCGGTCCTTTGAAAACCAGCTGATTTTCTTCCAAAGTAAGGTCCAAAGACGCTACCCCAGGCATAATTTCCAAAGCAGCAATTGTCGGGCTTTCTCTCAATCCACCTACACCCTTCAGGAGGCTGGATAATCCTTTACCATCGATGATCAGTCGACCTTGCGCATCAGAATTATACGGGATAGCTTTTGCCAGCGAGTAAAAACTTAATTGATCCTCATTTACATAAAAGCGAATGGCTTCTTCCACTAAGAAGGAGGAAGATGATACCACTGCCAAATCTCCTAGAAGTGAAATACTCCAAAGTCGGTTATTATCTGCATTGTAGTATTCCAATACATCTTGATCAGAGTATTTTCTTGATTGGAATCTTGACCCTGCAGGGAGACGTGATTTGATTTCTTCGATGAAATCTGTAGTGGTGGATGGCTTGAGATTTATAGTAAAAAGTAGTTCGAATGTCTCAATCCCTGTGGAATGAAGGCTGACGGTGGCTTGTTGTCCTTTTAGAGATTTTGCTATTTCGCCTGTTCCTCCATTCAGGCTATCTAAGGTGATGAGTTGATCAGATAGTCTTTGAAAAGCTGGAAATGCTTTTAAAATATCCCAAACAGGGTCATTTACTAGGGTATTCCATTGGTTTGCGCCTTCGTAGGTTTCAAACACAAAAACGGCATTCTGACTGATTACTTCTAAGCTATTGACATTGCGAGAAGAAAAGTAGGATTTGTAAATCCAAAAACCTCCAGCAGCGAGGAGTAGGGTGGTAAAAAGTATAAGAAGGCTTTTCCAGATCTTCACAGGCTCAGCGATGGTTCAGACGGCATATTACAAAAATCAGACCTAAGAAACCTTTGCACAAGCAAGAGAATCTCAGGTCTGATATATAAAAGAACTAGTATTACTTACCTAGTTTGTTCAAAACTTCCATTACTTCCTTCACATGACCTCTAGAAGTTTCAAGAAGCGCTTTTTCTTCAGCGTTCAGGTCTAGTTCCAATACTTTCTCAACACCGTTTTTGCCAAGAATTACTGGTACTCCAAGGTAACAATCATCGATTCCGTATTCACCTTCAAGTTTGATACAAACTGGGAATACTCTTCTTTGATTTTTCAAGATAGCTTCTACCATTTGCGCAGCTGCAGATCCTGGAGCATACCAAGCAGAAGTACCCATCAGCTTCACGAGCTCACCACCACCGAATTTGGTTCTTTCGATGATTGCATCAAGCTTATCTTTAGCTACCAATTCCGTTACCGGGATTCCAGCTACTGTAGTGTAACGAGGAAGTGGAACCATGGTGTCACCATGTCCGCCCATTAGGATAGCCTGGATTTCTTTTGGAGATACGTTCAGCTCCTCAGCAAGGAAAGCTCTGTAACGAGCTGTATCCAAGATACCAGCCATACCGATCACCTTGTTTCTAGAAGTACCTGCAGTGATGTGTGCCTGATAAGTCATTACATCTAGTGGGTTAGAAACCACGATGATGATTGCATTAGGAGAATGTTTGATCACGTTTTCAGTCACAGACTTCACGATGCCAGCATTCGTTTCGATCAAATCATCACGAGTCATACCTGGCTTACGAGGAAGTCCAGAAGTGATCACTACTACATCTGAATTAGCAGTTTTGGTGTAATCATTCGTGCTTCCAGTGGTACGGCTATCGTACTGGTTGATAGGTGCTTTTTGGAAAATATCAAGTGCTTTACCTTCAGCAACGCCTTCTTTGATATCAACTAGTACGATTTCCTCAGCGATTTCGCGATAAGCTAAAACGTCTGCACAAGTTGCGCCTACATTACCAGCTCCTACTACGGTTACTTTGCTCATTAGATTTATAGATTTTTATATGAATATATATTGCGTTAAAAAGCGGCGCTAAGTTATTAAACAATGCCTAGGAATCGAAACTGAGCCTCAAATACTTTGGAAGGAATTAAGGTTTTTTGACAAAAGTGTAAGCTTAAGGTTTGAACTGTCTTATTCAAACATTTGACGGAGGCTGAAGAAGCCAAAGGATTCTCTGTAAGAGCGGAAAAGTCTTTGATTGTTTTGGTTATAATACTCCGCCAGTGATGTCATCATTTTTGCCTTGATCTTTGGGTTACTATCAAAAATTTCCTGTATGGCAAAATGAGGGATAACTATTAATTCAGCCTCATCTGACACAATTAGCGCAGTATAAGTTCTCTTTGCATTTTCAATTAATGAGTTTTCTCCAAATGCCTCACCTCTTTTGATTTCAAGAATAGTTTCAAAATTATCCTTGACGTCGATAGTTAAGGATATATCACCGCTTTTGACCAAATAAAGCGCCTGGCTTGGATCTTTGCTGAAGAACACCACCTCATCTTTAACATACTTTCTATGATGCATAGCAGGGATAAATCGAGCCATTTCTTTATCCTTCAAATTTTCAAAAAACTTGATCTGTCCAAGAAAATGGAACATATTTTCCTCAGCTTCAGTGTATGTTTTAGAAAATGGATTCCGCATTGCTTATTGCTTTTTTAGATAAAGTAATTTACGTGTAGCTGCTGTTGATTTTGCCCAATCAGCAATTCTATACCCAATTACCCAGGCTATTTGATCTTCTGAAATTAATACTTTTATTCCCCGCTTTTTCACCACAGGTACCTTCAAATCTATCAAAAAGTCAGAGATTTTCTTTGCATTTTTCATGCCCAAGGGAATAAATCTATCACCCTCCTGCCAAGTCCTAACCTCAAGTGGAAAACTCAAACGTTCCAAGTCAAGCATGGCGTTTTGACGGCTTTTGTCTATAGCTTCTTGGGCTTCTAATTTAAGGAGGTCATACTTGCCTTCAGGTAAGAAAAACTCAATGTCATTTTTAGTGATAGAAATAGGATCAAATTCTGCCGGGATAGGTGCTAATATCAGGTGATCACGATCAATATTGAGCAGATGAGTGCTGCTTTCGAATAGCTTTCCAGATTCGCCGAATTGGCAGGTTTCCAAAATATCCTGGGCTTGATCAGAATTGAATCCGTAAGGGCGAAGCCAAAAGTACAATAGGGATGAAGCGCCTGCATTTCGGATTAAGTCCTTCGATGATAGGATTTGAAGGTCTTCAGATTCTGTGATTTTCTCAGATTTCCAGTTTTCAAAAAGTGCTGTGAAAGCCTTTCCTGTATCTTTTAGTCTGGCAAAGCTGTTCAGTAGGTTTGACTTTGCATCATCAGCTACTTCATAAAGCGCTGGCAAACTGATGTGCCTAAGTTTATTTCGCTTGTAGTCGGTTTTTTCATTTGAACTATCTTCCCTCCATTCAATACCATTTTCCAGAACAAATTCTTGAATTTCTGTTCTGCTGAAAGGTAGCATCGGCCGGATTATCCAGCCTCTACGCTCGGCCATGCCGTAAATACCTTCAATACCAGTACCTCGAAGTAAGTTTAGAAAGATAGTTTCAATCTGATCATCCTCATGATGTGCTATGATTATCCCTTCTAAGTTTCTTTCTGCTCTTAATTTCTCAAACCAATCATAGCGAATCTCTCTTGCCGCCATTTGCGTAGAGATATTTCTTTCGGATGCGAACCTGTAGGTGTCAGCGAGATGAACATGAAAAGGAATGCTTAAAGATTTAGCCCAATTTCTAAGAAACTCTTCGTCCTTGTCGCTTTCTTCTCCCCGCAACTGAAAATTAACATGGGCTATTTCAAAAGGGATTGATGCTTTGGTAAGAAGATTGCCTAAGCACATGCTGTCCATTCCGCCACTGCTTGCCAATAGGTAGGTTTTGGAGGGATTTAAAATTGATTTGTTCCGGATATGCCGGATAAAAGCTTCAACCATTGATCAAAAATATCATTTTCTAGTAATTTTGTCCACATTCGTGCAGCTATGACTCCAGCCTTATTTCGTATTTTCTTCTTTGTCCTGAGTTTTTGGGTCATTTCATTTTCTTCTCAAGCCCAAGAAACATCCATTTTGGAGATTAATAGTGCGGGTGAGTTAATCGGTAGTCAGGGGTATGAAAGATTAGTAGGGGATGTGAAGATGAAGCATCAGAACTCGCTAATTTATTGTGATTCTGCACATTTCTTCAGGTTGGAAAACAGAGCACGCCTTTTTGGGAATGTGAGAATAGTGGACACTGAAGACCCAGTACAGACTACTAGCAAATACGCTGAGTATGATGGAAATACAAAGCTGGCTAAGCTTCGGAAAAATGTCGTGTTCACTAACCAAAAAACTACACTTACTACCGAATTCCTTGATTATGACCGTGAGGCGAACATTGCATATTATTTCAATGAAGGGAAAGTAGTTGACTCTGTAAATGTATTGACTAGTGAGAGAGGAACATATGAAGTAAATATTGAGAGAATCACCTTCAAAAATGACGTGGTACTGGTAAACCCTGACTATACCATGAAAACCAATGATTTGGTTTACTTGACCATTCCGAAGACTGCTGAAACTAAAGGCCTGACCAATCTGATATCAACAGAAGGAAATACCCTCGATGCTCAAAATGGTAGTTTTTATGATACTCAGGGTAAGAAATTCAGGTTCTATGAAGGTGTTGTGGAGACAGAAACAAGTAGGATTAAGGCGAAGGAGTTGTACTACAGCGAGCTGGATGCCTATTATGAGGGTAAAGAAAATGTGAGTGTGCTCAATAAAGAACGGCAAGTGGAAGTGTTTGGGGATGTTGGAGAGTATTGGGATGAGCGAAAGTATAGTTTGGTTCATGGGAATGCATTGGTAAGGAGGTATTTTGAAAAAGACACACTTTACATGGCTTCAGATTCCTTGATTTCTCAGGACGGTGAAGCTGATTCTATGAAATATTTATTAGCTTTTAGGTCGGTGAGGTTAGTGAAATCCGATATGTCTGGTGTCGCAGATTCGTTGGTTTATAATTATGCGGATTCTTCAATACAGTTATTTAAAAGCCCGGTGATGTGGAATCAAAAAAGCCAAATTACCGCTGATAGTATGGTTTTTTATATTGCAAATGAAGAACTGGAGCGGGTCTTCATGAAGGATAAAGTATTTGTCATCACTCAGGATACAATTATGAACTTCAACCAGATGAAGGGTCGAACTATGGATGGGTATTTTAGAGATGGCCAGATGGATAGGATTGATATTGAAGGCAATGGAGAATCTCTTTATTTTGCTTTGCAGGCAGATACAATCTCCCAAGGGATCAATAAAACGCTCAGTGCGAATATCAAACTCAGGTTTAAGGATGGTGCTATACAACGTGTCACCTATGGGATCAAACCTGACGGCAAATTCACTCCTTTCCAACTTATTACAGAAGAAAATTCCAGATTAGAAGGGTTTAATTGGAGATTTGAGGAAAGGCCCACACTTGAAGATATTTTTTTGTGGAGAAAGCCTGAAGAAATTGATCTAGATGCAGAAAATTTATTCAATGAGCCGGATGTTGAATTAATTTTGCCTACAGAGGAAGAGATACAAAAATCACTGGAAAAACGCGGTTGGAAACCAGAAAAAAAGATTCCATCACGGTTGTAGGGGGTGTTAGGTTTGGCTTAACGTACTAGCGCCTAAAAAATTTCATTAGGGTTAACAGATTTTAACCGCATTTTTCTGTTAATACATAGCCATTGGTATATTTTTGTCCGTATATTGAATACAGTTACAACACTGAAGGCTTATCGATTAAAACTTTACATGAAACGATTACTCATATTTTTTACATGGCTTTGGCTGTTGGTTCCCGTATTTTCGGAGGCTCAACAGGTGCGTGTATTGAGTGATGGAGTAGAATTTCGAGGCGATTTAGGCTCTACACAGCGAAAAACCATCATCCTTCAAAACGAATCCAATCAAGTAAAAACTTACCTGTTAAAAAGTCTTCGTGGAAATATTGGGTCTTCACAGAAGGTCAGTGTATGTATTGGAGATAAATGCTACGACCCCAAAAAGGACCTAGCTAAAATAAAATTGACGTTAGAACCTGGTGAGTTACTTACTGATTTGTATCTGGTTTTTGATATGGGAATCGCTGAAACAAGAGGGTCTTTTGATTTATCTTTTGTGAATGAGAGCAATTTAAGAGATCTATTTGTCGTTGAAGCTAGGTATGAAGTTGATGATCCATCAGAAAAAGTTGATGAATTTGATTACAAGGATATTGTATTAAGTGATGTGTATCCAAATCCAAGTGTCAGAACTGCTCAATTTGACTATAACATTAAAAACAAATCTGTTAAAGCAAGAATTTCAATAAATAGCTTTATTGGAAATCCTATCGCAGATTATGAATTAGATCCAGAACGAAGCACTCTTCCAATCAACGTATCCGATTTCAATCCTGGGATATATTTCTACACCCTTTTCTTGGACAATAAAAATATTGTGACCAAGAAGCTCGTTGTCAAGAAGTAAGACTTGACCTACTAGCAATCATCCATTTGAATCCGAAAAATTATCCCGTATATTTGCGGTCTTGAAAATGAAAATGCGCGTACAATCCATTCTATTACTATTTATCATACTTGCTGCGAGTTCTTGCGGCCCATTCAACAAGCTTGAGAAGAGCACGAATTGGGAGGAATTATACGCAGGTGCCAACAAATATTATCAGGAGGGAGAATACAATAAAGCTATAATCCTTTACGATAAGGTGTTGCCGGTTATCAGAGGGAGTGAGAAGGCAGAATTGGCAGATTACAATTATGCTAATTGCCATTTTAAGACTAAAAGATACATAGAAGCTGCTGGCTACTTCAGTAATTTCTACAGAACATATAATAGGAGCCCTCTTGCTGAAGAAGCATTATTTATGAATGCGTATTCCCTTTACTTGGATGCTCCTGATGCCAACCTTGATCAACAGAGTTCTCAGGAAGCAGTGTCTGCGATACAACAGTTCGTGACTAAATTCCCAGCCTCTGCAAGCTATGAGCGTGCGATGGAAATGCTAGTTGATTTGCAAGGAAGATTTGAGGAAAAAGCCTATATGGAGTCTTCTATGTATTATAGACTGAAAGATGGTTTGTACCCTGGTGATTATTATAGGGCCTGCATTATCAACTTTCAGAATTTCATGAAAGATTATCCAGACAGTAAGCATAATGAAGAGCTTGCTTACAAGCTAGTTGAGGTAAGCACTGGATATGCCGAGAACAGTGCGTTTTTGAAAAAGGAAGATCGATTGAAGGATGCTTTAGGTTTTGCAACTTCATTTTATCGTAGATATCCAAATAGCGCTTTTACAGGAAAAGTGAAAGATATTGAAGAGAAGGCTAAAGAAGAATTAGACTCACATTCTGTTCTTTTAGCCGACTACAATCAACGCTTGGCTGAGCAAAAAGCAAAGGCACTTGAGAACAAGACAATAGAAAAAGTAGAAATAAAATAGAATTATAATCAAACAAGAATATGGCAATTAATCCATCAATCATTACAAGAGATCTTGATAAAATCGCTGATAAAACAGAGAATATCTATGAGTCTCTTCATATTGTAGGTCAAAGAGCGAAGCAAATTTCCAACACTTTGAAAGAAGAGTTGAATATGAAGCTTTCTGAGTTTGCCTCTACTGTTGATAATTTGGAAGAAGTATTTGAAAACAAAGAGCAAATTGAAATCTCTAAGTTTTACGAAAGAATGCCAAAACCAAGCACGTTAGCAATGGAAGAATTCATGGAAGGCAAAGTTTATAGCCGATTCCCTGAGGAACCAACGGCTGAATAATTCTATGAGCCTTAAGGGTAAGAAAATTATCTTAGGAGTGACGGGTAGTATAGCTGCCTATAAATCCGCGTTTCTTACTCGATTACTAGTTAAAGCAGGAGCAGAAGTGCAAATTATTATGAGCACTTCTGCTTTTGACTTTATTACTCCGCTCACCCTAGCAACACTATCCAAGCGCCCTGCTTTAAGCCAATTTCAAAAAGATGAAACTGGTGTTTGGAATAACCATGTGGAGCTAGGATTATGGGCGGATTTATTTTTAGTAGCACCTATAAGTGCTAATACCCTTGCCAAGTTTGCAAATGGCATTTGCGATAATCTTTTATCTGCTACCTACCTGTCAGCTAGATGCCCGGTGATGGTAGCGCCTGCCATGGACCTGGACATGTTTCAGCATCCTTCTGTACAATCAAATATTCAGAAATTAGAATCATCCGGGAATATCATACTCGATGCTGAATCCGGAGAATTAGCAAGTGGATTATCAGGGAAAGGTAGAATGATGGAGCCAGAGCACATTGTTTCTAAAGTGCAGAAGTTTTTCACCACCAAGACTGATTTCAAAGGAAAAAAAGTACTGATCACTATGGGGCCAACCCAAGAAGCCCTAGATCCTGTAAGGTACGTCAGCAATCATTCCAGTGGGAAAATGGGACTCGCATTAGCAAATGCTTTTATGTCCAGAGGAGCAGATGTTTTTGTCGTTTCAGGTCCGATTTCATTAAAAGTAAATAAGGATAATTTTCATTGGCAGGATGTAAAGTCAGCCAAAGAGATGTATGAAGCATCCTCAAAAATCCATGATCAAATGGATATTTGTGTTTTTGCTGCTGCAGTAGCTGATTATGCGCCTGCAGAAATCGCCCCTGAGAAAATTAAAAAAAGTGATTCTACGCTATTGCTCTCTTTAGTCAAAAACGTAGATATTGCCGCAAAACTTGGGGCTGAGAAAAGGCCAAATCAAGTTCATATTGGCTTTGCTTTGGAGACAGAAAATGAAGCTAAAAATGCGCAGGTCAAGTTAGGGAAGAAGAATTTTGACATGATTGTGCTTAATTCCATGAAGGAATCTGGAGCAGGTTTTCAAGTAGATACAAATAAGGTGCATATTTTTCATGCTTCGGGATTAGAGGTGGAGTCGGATGTGGCTCCTAAAAACCAAATCGCTAATCTTATTATAGATCAAATCAAAAATATCCCTGTTTGGGTTTGAGCCTTTATATTTCCTTATTTTAGGACTATGAAATCGATCATGATCCAAGGCATGCAATTATATCTATATACTAATCGTTTGGAGTTCATGCATCTAGAAAGCCATGGGATCGAACTGACTTTGTGGCCAAAGAAAGATTAACTTAAATACATGAAAAAAGGAATTATCCTTCTACTCTTCTTTTGTCAAATATTCACTGGGTTTTCTCAGGAGCTAAATTTTACGGTGATCATTAATAGTGATCGCGCAAGAATTCAGAATACCAATATTTTCGCTCAGATGAAGACCAGTTTTGAGCAATTTTTAAATGGAAGGTCATGGACAACAGATGAATTTCGGCCTGAAGAACGTATCAAAGGGAATTTGTTGATAACGATAAATGATGTGCCACAAGTGGGAACATACAATGCTACCGTCCAAATCCAGACGGTGAGGCCAGTGTATGGTACGAACTATGAGAGCTTGGTTTTTAATTTTGCAGATCGAAATTGGAGTTTTGATTACGTAGAATCCCAGCCCCTGGAATTTAATCGTTTTACCTTTTTAAATAATATAAGTTCCTTGCTGGCATTTTATGCTCAGATAGCCTTAGGCTTGGATTATGATACATTTGAAAGTAGAGGTGGAAGTGAATTCTTTGCTGCAGCAAATGATATTGTAAATAATGCACAGCAATCCGGTCGGCCAGGGTGGACACAGAGTACATCAGATCGTCGAAATCGATATGCGTTAAATAATGACATTTATACTTCGTCGGTTTTTTCTGTAATTAGAGATGCTTATTATTTATATCATCGTCAAGGTTTGGATATTCTTCAGATTAAGCCAGAGGAAGCGTATCAAAATATGCTTGAGGCCATCCGGATATTGGCGGAGGCAAATAAAACCCAGCCAAATGGCATCTTCGTAATCTCATTTATGGATGCCAAAAGCGACGAGATTACCTCGATTATGAAAAACGCTTCTTTGGAGATTAGGACAGAAATTGTCGAACTACTTCTGGAAGTTGACCCGAATAATGCGAGAAAGTACAATGAGCTGCTGAAAAGCTAAGCTCGATTTTTTAGTTTTGCCCAAACGAACTCATTACCCATGCTCAAATCTCTCAGCATTTCTAATTATGCTCTGATTGACAAACTGCATATGCAGCCAAGTCAAGGTCTTAGTATGATTACCGGCGAAACAGGCGCTGGTAAATCCATCATGCTTGGCGCTGTAGGTTTGCTTCTAGGGAACAGGTCAGATACCAAGGTCCTGCTACATGAAGATAAAAAGTGTGTTATCGAAGGAGTTTTTGATGTGGCAAACTACGGCTTGAAGGATTTTTTTGATAAGGCTGAGTTAGATTACGAGCCAATTTGTATTATTAGAAGGGAAATCAGTCCAGCAGGCAAATCCCGTTCATTCGTTAATGACACCCCAGTCTTATTAGATGCCTTGAAAACGCTAGGTAGCTATTTGATGGATGTCCATTCCCAACACGACACCTTGCAGCTAGGAGAAGGAAACTATCAGCTCAGCTTAATAGATGCCTTTGCGCAAACTCAGGAAGAACTTAAAAATTACAAAGCGGATTATCAATCTTTTCAAAAAGCTCAAAAATCATTCAATGAGCTGACTAAAAAGGCAATTGAGCTACAGAAGGAAGCAGATTTCAATCAATTCCAACTAGAAGAATTGAGTGTTTTAGGACTGAAGGAAGGGGAACAAGCCGAATTGGAATCTAATCAGGAAATCCTTGAGAATGCTGAAGAGATCAAATTGAAGATCAATGAAATGCTGAATCTCTTCCAAGATGAGCAATTTGGGATCAGCCAAGGAATGTCTCAGATTCAGCAAGGAATGCAATCATTGGAAAGATTGGCGCATGTGTTTGCTAGCCTAAGAGAAAGATTTCAGGCAGTGAATATTGAGTTGAAGGACATAGAAGAGACTCTTGGAGATGAGGAGAATAAGGTTGAAGTTGATTTTGAGAAATTGGATGAAACTCGGGATAGGCTAAGTAAAATCTATCAGCTTCAGAAAAAACATGGAGTAGCTTCTGTAGAAGAATTAATGGAGCTTGAAAAAGAGCTGGCTGATAAGGTTTTTCAAGTTCAGAATCTTGACGAAACGCTAGCAAAAGCAAAGAAGTTTCTTGAAGAGAGTCAGGCACAAGTTGCGCAATCAGGAAGAATTCTTCGTATGAAAAGGCAAGAGAGTTTTACTGCTTTCCAAAAGTCTTTGGAAAGCTTACTTGCCGGATTAGGAATGGAGAATTCCAAAGTAGTCATGGAACACAAGGGGATTGCGCCAGCAGTAAATGGGATGGATGAGATCGAATTGCTCTTTTCAGCCAATAAAGGATCTTCTCCTCAGCCCCTGAAAAAAGTAGCCTCAGGAGGTGAGTTTTCCAGATTGCTTTTTGCCATCAAATACCTGATGGCTGATAAAATGGCCATGCCTACCTTGATTTTCGATGAGATTGATACCGGGATTTCAGGTGAGGTAGCGTTGAAAATGGTTGGGATGATGCAAGACATTTCCAAAAGACATCAGGTGATTTGCATTACGCATTTGCCTCAGGTAGCAGGACAGGGTGATCTCCATTATTTTGTTTATAAGGACAACTCATCTGAGAAAACCGTCAGCAAAATCAAATTGCTCGAAAATGAAGAGCGAGTGATGGAGTTGGCAAAAATGATTGCGGGAGCCTCACCATCGGCTTCGGCAATAGAAAGTGCAAAGGAGTTGCTTCGTCGCTAATTGCCTCATTGCATCAATTTCGAGGCGTGAATGATTATTTTTTCCTATTTTTGGGCAGTAATTTTTGAAAATAACCCCCTAGCTATATGCCAGATAATTTGCTAAAAGGAAAACTGGGAATCATCACCGGTGCTCTTGACGAGAACTCAATTGCGTGGAAAACAGCGCTTAAAGCGAAAGAGCAAGGAGCAAAATTTGTATTGACCAATGCACCAATCGCCATGAGAATGGGTGCTATCAATGACCTTGCAAAGGAATGCGATACTATTGTGATTCCTGCGGATGCGACGAGCACAGAAGATATCGAGAAACTCTACGCTGAAGCAAAAGAGTATCTTGGAGGTAACTTCGATTTTATTTTGCATTCCATCGGAATGTCCCCAAACATCAGAAAAGGAAGATCATACGGTGATCTGAATTACGATTGGGCAATGAAATCTTACGATGTGTCTGCTATCTCTTTTCACAAGATGATGCAGGTAGCTGAAAAGCAAGATGTGATGAATGAGTGGGGGTCGATCGTCGGTCTTTCATATATCGCAGCTCAGAAAGTATTCCCTTTCTATACAGATATGGCTGATGCCAAAGCTTTGTTAGAAAGCATCGCACGTGGCTATGGATACAGATTCGGTAAGCTTAAGAAAGTTAGAGTAAATACCATCTCTCAATCTCCAACCAAAACAACAGCGGGAACTGGTATTGGCGGATTTGATTCCTTCTACAATTTTGCCGAAGCTCTTTCTCCATTGGGAAATGCTTCAGCAGAAGCTTGTGCAGAATATATCGTTACGATGTTCTCTGACTACACCAGATTAGTTACTATGCAAAATCTCTTTCATGATGGCGGATATTCCTTCACAGGAATTTCTGAAGACATCATGGAGAAGTTTAAGGATTTATAATTTCCACCAACAATCCTCAAAAAAGCCCTTTGGAATTGTCCTTAGGGCTTTTTTGTGTCCTTACTTTGTCATTTTTCAGTTTTTTGTTGTGACTTTTTGACTTAACTTATTTGCTGAATAAGACCATCACCTATGAAAAAAAGACTTTTATTCCTGGCCATTTTTGGCTTTTATCTTTCCTTTTCAGCCTTTTGCCAAATAAAAGCCGCTCCAGACAGAACCGAAGGCGATGGACAATATGGACGGTTGATATTAAGAGGTGTGATCCTGATAGATGGTACCGGTGCACCTCCGGTAGGCCCTGTAGATATTGTCGTTGAGAAAAACAGGATAGCTCAGATTCAGGTTGTCGGCTATCCTGGGATGCCAATTAATGAAAACCGTAGGCCAAAAGCGGGTCCAGATGACAAAGTTTATGAACTAGAAGGACACTATTTGCTTCCGGGGTTTGTCGATGCTCATGGACACATAGGAGGGGGAGGTCAGGGGACGCCTGCTGAATATGTTTTCAAGCTTTGGATGGCTCATGGCATCACAACGATTAGAGATCCATCGGCAGGGAACGGATTGGATTGGGTTCTTGATCAAAAGAAAAGATCAGCTGCCAATGAAATTACAGCTCCGCGAATCCTAGCCTATACCAGTTTCGGTCAAGGAGCAAAAGCTCCAATCACAACGGCAGAGCAAGCAAAGGCATGGGTTAATGAGAATGCGAAAAAAGGGGCAGATGGGATTAAATTTTTTGGGGCAAATCCAGAGGTAATGGAAGCTGCAATTTCTGAAAACAAGAGAATTGGACTTCGCTCTGCTATGCATCATCAACAGTTGGATGTAGCTCGATGGAATGTGTTGAATTCCGCCAGAGCTGGATTGACTTCAATGGAGCATTGGTACGGTTTGCCAGAGGCCTTATTTGAAAATCGAACGATTCAAGACTTTAGATTAGACTATAATTACCAAAATGAGCAGCATAGGTTTGCTGAGGCAGGCAAACTTTGGAAGCAAGCCGCTCAACCTGGATCTGATCATTGGAATCAGGTGATGGATGAATTGCTTGAATTGGATTTTACACTTGATCCTACATTTAATATTTATGAAGCCAATCGGGATATGATGCGTTCCCGCACTGCGGAATGGCATGATGTATATACACTTCCATCGCTTTGGAGATTCTATGCCCCAAGTCGTCAGTCCCATGGTTCTTACTGGTTTGATTGGACTACTGAAGAGGAAGTTCTATGGAAGGAAAATTATAAGCTGTGGATGACTTTTATAAATGAGTATAAGAATAAAGGAGGTAGGGTGACTACAGGGTCTGACTCAGGATTTATCTATCAGCTTTATGGTTTTGCATATATCAGAGAACTTGAATTGTTAAGAGAAGCTGGATTTCATCCACTGGAAGTTTTAAGGTCTGCTACTTTATATGGGGCAGAACTGCTGGGCATGGAAAAGGAAATTGGATCAGTAGAAGTAGGTAAGTTGGCGGATTTTGTCATTTTGGAAGAAAATCCACTTCAAAATCTGAAAGTACTTTACGGCACAGGCGCAATCCGGATAGACGAGAATAATAAACCAATCAGAGTAGGAGGCGTAAAGTATACTGTCAAGGATGGAATAGTCTATGATTCTAAAAAACTTTTGGAGGATGTGAAGGTTATAGTAGATAGGCAAAAAGAGGCTGAAGGGTTTACAATCACTCAGCCTGGTTTAGATTTTTAGAAAAGAGATAAATTGAAATTGAGTATGAAAGACTTTTCCTGATTGGGAAGAGTAACCATAAAAACAAAAAATAGAATGCCCCAAATCAAAGTAAACGGAGTCGATATTTTCTACACGGATCAAGGAGTTGGGGAGCAAACCATTGTTTTTTCACATGGTTTACTT
This sequence comes from Algoriphagus winogradskyi, assembly GCF_900182815.1. Classification (GTDB taxonomy): domain Bacteria; phylum Bacteroidota; class Bacteroidia; order Cytophagales; family Cyclobacteriaceae; genus Algoriphagus; species Algoriphagus winogradskyi. The sequence goes on from NZ_FXUA01000006.1 coordinate 297,294, forward strand.
TGGAGTCACAAGATGTTTAGGGATCAAATAGCGTTTCTGCAGGCACGTTTTAGGGTGATTGCCTATGATCATAGAGGGCAGGGAAAGAGTGAAGTGAAAGGTCCATTTGATATGGATACTCTCGCTGAAGATGCAGCAGAGTTGATCCAAAAACTATGCGTAGGTCGAGTACATTTTGTAGGACTTTCGATGGGGGGATTTGTCGGGATGAGATTGGCTGCTAGGTTTCCTGAATTGATCAAAAGTCTCATTCTCCTAGGGACCTCTGCCAATTCAGAACCTGTAGAAAACTTGCCTAAATACAAAACACTCAATGGAATCGTGAAATGGCTCGGGGTAGTACCACCGGTGGCGAGCAAAGTTATGAAGATCATGTTTGCGGATAGCTGGCTAAAAGATCCGCTGAACGCTCAGAAAATTGATTATTGGAAATCACAGTTAAAGGCAAATAAAAGAAATATCACAGGGGCCGTGGAAGGAGTGATTTATAGAAAGGGAATAGAACACGAATTAGGAAGCGTTACTTGTCCTACTATGGTGATTGTCGGCGATGAAGATATAGCAACCAAACCAATAAAATCAAAGTTTATCCAAATGAGTATTCCAAAGTCTAAGTTGCATAGAATCATCGGTGCTGGGCATAGTAGCTCTATAGAAAAACCAAAAGAAGTTAATCGATTAATAGGAGACTGGCTGATTGAGAGAAGTTGATCTTCTGGATGAAGAATTACTCGGGTTAAAATAAATGGTACTACCACGATTTTAATGGAGTTTACTAGTTATTTGTTTCTGATGATGGTTTCCGGAGGTTATCATCCGGATGGGTGAGCCTTGCGGGATTTTCGGTTTTGTAATGGGTTGAACACCGTTAAGAAAATGACTTAGCTCCCGAGGCACGAGGGAGATCCAGTCATTTTTAGGTGTGAAATCCAGAACAAAATTCCGCTGCATTGCTGTTTAAAATGAATAAAAAAAGGTATCAGCGGAAAGAAAAGACCGAGGCTCAGGGCTTTTTGGTTACTTTTTGGCCGCCAAAAAGTAACAAAGATAAAGCCTATATAAAATGGAGGAAGGTGTATGAGATGTTGATTCTCTCAAGAAAAATTATTCAATAATAAACAGAAGCTATACTTTCTTCTGTAGATATTAGTTTAGCGGCCAACTTACCTTTCCATTAAATTCAGGGTAGAACCAAATAAATATTATTAATGCATCTAAGGCTTCATTTGAGGCCTTTTTTCATTTTTTTCAAAAATTTTATGGCATTCTGAAACCTTTTACTACATTTACATGTATATACATTAAATACAATAACAAAAGATATGGGCAGTCTAGAAGAGGCGATCAAACAGAAGGAGTTCAAAGACCCGTATAATAAATTAGTGGTCAATTTACTTTATACTCACAGTTATTTGGTTTCAGCTCAAAATGGTATTTTAAAGCCTTTTGATCTTTCTCCAGAGCAATATAATGTGTTAAGAATATTAAGGGGGCAAAATGGAGTTCCAACTACCGTGTCTTCTATACAGGATAGAATGCTTAACAAAATGTCAAATGCAAGTCGTTTGGTAGATAAATTAAAAGCTAAGCTCTTGATAGAAAGAAGGGAATGTCCTTCTGATAGGCGACAGGTTGATATTGTAATTACTGATAAAGGGCTACAGGTTTTAAATGAATTACAAGCTTACATGGAAGGTTTTAACAATGAGGTAATCAAACTCAATGAGGAAGAAGTAGTTATGATGAATACACTACTCGATAAATTACGAGGCTAAAAAATTTACACTAATACGTGTCTATACATTTAATATCAATACAAATAAAAATTTAACTAAAACACAAACATTATGAGCACTACAAAATGGATTATCGACCCAACACACTCTGAAGTATCTTTCAAAGTAAAACACCTGGTTATCTCTACAGTAACAGGTTATTTCAGATCATTCGAAGGTTCAGCAGAAAGTTCATCTGAGGATTTCGATGGAGCAGCAGTTTCATTCTCTGCAGAGATCAACAGCATTGATACCAATCAAAAAGACAGAGATAATCACTTGAAATCAGCAGATTTCTTTGATGCCGAAAATCATCCTAAATTGACTTTCTCAGGAAAAATCAAGAATAACGGAGGCGAATATAAATTAGTAGGTGACTTGACTTTGAGAGAAACTACTAAAAACGTAGAATTTGATGTTGATTTCGGAGGAGTAGCGGGTGATCCTTACGGACAAACTAAAGCAGGCTTTGAAATCGAAGGAAAAATCAACAGAAAGGAATTCGGTCTAACTTGGTCAGCAGTGACTGAGGCGGGAAGTGTAGTAGTGAGTGATCAAGTTCGTCTACTCCTCAATGTTCAATTAGTGCAGCAAGTTGAAGAATCTGTCGAAGCAAACGGATAATCTAAAAGCTGCCATATGGCAGCTTTTTTTATAATAAAAAGAAAGGAAAATCTATGCAATCATTAATCACAGGTATCCATCACATCACTGCGATTGCTGGAAACCCACAAGCAAATATTGATTTCTATACCGGAATTCTCGGATTGAGATTAGTGAAAAAGACAATCAATTTTGATGCGCCCGGAGTTTACCATTTCTATTTCGGAGATGAGTTGGGAAGGCCTGGTACAGTATTTACCACTTTCCCTTTTACTGGCGCTCGCAAAGGTTCCAAAGGAGCGGGGGAGGTTACTTACACTGCATTTTCAGTAGCTGCTGGTTCTTTGGATTATTGGATTGAGCGATTGAAAAAGTTCGGAGTTGCTGTTTCAGATAAACTGACCAGATTTGGTGATCAATTGATCCGTTTTGAAGATCATGACAGCATGGGAATTGAGTTGATCGCAAATGATCAGGATGATAGAACGGGCTGGTCTTATGGACAGGTGCCAATTGAGCATTCGATTAAAGGTTTCTATGGAGCTACTTTAAATCTAAGAGCTAAGGAGTTGACTGAAAAGTTGCTGACTGAGCACATGGATTACCGCTTTATAGGAGAGGAAAATGGCAGATTTCGATATGGTACAGCTGGCAAGCCAGGAGATATTGTGGACATAGTGATTGATAAATCTGGGAGCCGTGGAATGCAAAGTGCAGGAACAATTCATCACATTGCTTTCCGCACAGAAAATGCAGCTTCGCAACTTCAAGTTCAGGATAAGCTGATGAAAAATGGCTATCAGGTGACTGAAGTGAAAGATAGAAATTACTTTACTTCCATCTATTTCCGTGAACCAGGTGGAGTTCTTTTCGAAGTGGCTACAGACGAACCAGGATTTGCAATTGATGAGGATGAAGCGCACTTGGGTGAGTTGATCAAACTGCCTGAATGGGCTGAGCCAAATCGCAAAAAACTAGAGGAGAGTTTGATTCCAGTAAAATTAAATGTAGAGTCTTATGCCTAAGATAAAAACAGCAGGTATTCCCTTGGATCAAGCCAAAAAAGCTGCGATTCTAATTCATGGTAGAGGCGCTAATGCAGAAAGTATTTTGGGTCTGTCGAAGTACCTTAAGCTAGATGATTATGCGCTTTTGGCTCCAGAAGCTGAAGGAGGTTCATGGTATCCTTACAGTTTCATGGCTCCGGATGAGGCAAATGAGAAAGCTTTAAAAGAATCATTAGCTTCTATTAAAGATGCATGGGATCAAATTGCTGCCGCTGGTATTCCTTCGGAAAACGTCGTATTTATTGGCTTTTCCCAGGGGGCTTGTCTTAGCCTTGAGTTTGCTGCACAAAATCCTCAGAAGCTTGCGGGAGTAATCGCTTTCACGGGTGGGTTAATTGGTGAGACTATTCAGGAACAGAAATATTCTGGTGATTTTGATGGCACCCCAATCTTTATTGGAAGTAGCGAGCAAGACTTTCATGTACCCCTTTCTAGAATAAAAGAATCAGAAACCCTACTGAGCAGGATGGGGGCAAAAGTGAAATTGTCGATTTTCAAGGATTCCAATCATACTATCCGTCAGGAAGAAATTGATTGGGTCAACGAGAATATATTGTAAATAGGTTTTCTTAATTCAAAAAAACCTCTGGCAGTTTGTCAGAGGTTTTTTATGTGTCAAAAAGAATAACTCACTTGGGATCCAAGCTCAGGATCCAATTCCACATTAGCAAAGACGCCAATTTCCTGTTGTAAATCTTCCACATGACTAATGATTCCTACGATTCGGTTTTCATGCCTCAGTGATTTGAGTGTTTCAAAAACCACCCGAAGGGCATTTTTATCCAAGGCACCAAAACCCTCATCCATAAAGAAGAAACTTTGATCAGCTTGGTTCAGGGCTTTTACTTTTTCTGCCAAAGCCAATGCTAGACAGAGCGAAGCTTGGAAAGTCTGACCTCCAGAGAGCGTTTTGAGTAGGCGTTTCTTGCCTCCATTCAAATAGTCAATTACCCAGAAGGTATTGTTATCGTCAATTTCCAGGCTAAGTCGATTTTTGCAAAGCTTCATAAAGCGCACATTCGCCGTGTTGCAAAGCTCCTTCAGGTAAATTGAACTTACGAACTTTACAAAACCACTGCCTCGAAATAGATTGTCCAATTCTTTGAGATAGCTTTCTCTGACCTCAAGTTTGACAAAGTCAGCCTGCAAACTTTTCTTTTCGGCTAATTTTGAGATTGCTTCCTGTATTTCCTTGTCTAGCAATAAGACTTGATTTTGGAAAGATTCAGCGTTGGTTTTTAAGTTTTCGAAGGAAGTAGAAAGCTCCTGAAAGGCTTGTTCCTGAAAATCGGCTACACCTTTCTCGGCTTCCAATTCTTGAATTCTATTTTCGGCGATATCATGCTTCCTGTCAAAGTCCGCAACTTCCCGAGCTACCTTCTCCGCATCCAGTGAATGCTGGAATAAACTAATCAATCGCTCCTCATCTTGGAAGCCATGCTTGATTTTCAAAGCTTCAAAATCTGCGGTTAGCTTTTCGAGCTTTGTCGAACTCTCATCACGCAGCTGAATGAAATTTGATAAGTCGGCTAAGTTTTTATCCGCTACACTACGTTTTTCGCGCAAGTGCTTTTGCTTTCCTTCCAGTGATTTCAATGCGTCTTCTATGTCTTTTTCCACTTTATCTATCGCAAATCGGATTTGCTCAGATTCTTTGGTGAAAAACTGTTTACAGAAAACCATATCTCGAATTTCTTCTTTCTTCGAGGAAATATTGGATAGTACAGATTGCAGTTTCAACTGTGCTTGTTGCAATTCCTTTTCAGATTGATCAATAGAAATTCGCTCTGCATCCCAGTTTTTGCGAAGGGATTTTACTTCTTGGATCAGCTTTTCCCGACTTTGAGAGTTTCTTTCTATTGCCTGAATTTTCGAAAGTAGTGCTTCGTGAGATTCTATTCCCTCTTTAGCTAAAGTAGCATTTAAAGAGCTGAGATTTTGCTTCGTTTCTAGTAATTCAGAGCTTTTTGAGGCAGTATTTTTTTGATTGTTTTCTAAATGAAATGTCAACTCTCCGAAACTGGATTTAGAAGTTTGAATCTGATCTAAAAGTACCTTTGCTTCCTGAATTTCAAGATCTTTTTGGGCTAAGGTATTTTCATCATCGCCTTGAAGTGGACTTGGATGATCCAAAGATCCGCAAAGTGGACAAGCCTCTCCGTTATGAAGCAAATGAACATGCGCAGCAAGTCCTTGCTTTTGCATCAGGATATCGCGCTCTTTCTCCAGTTTTTGAATAGTTGCTTTCTGGGTTGTTAACCAATTTTCGAAAGAGTCTTCTTTAGCAGGTATAGTGCTTTTCAGAGCTTCCAATTTTTCTTCGATTCGCTTTACTTCCTTTGTTAATTCATGCTCTTCAGATTGTAGTCTGCTCAATTGAACTTCTAGGGTTTTCCAGTCTTTAGCTGAGCTAATAAGGTTTGCCAATTGTGCGCTGTCTGTAGAGCTTATCTTTTCCGCCTCAGTTTCTAGCTCAGTAATTTTTGTTTCCAATGCCTTTTGAGCCTCTTTTTTAGTCTTTATTGAGGGTTGCAAATTAAGCAAAGTGGCATTCGCAACTTCTCGCTGAGTTTCTAGGGATTGGATTTCTATGACTTTTTTCAAATCACGGATTTTTGCTTCCCTTTGTGGTCGCTCCTGATTCTTTTTTTTGAGCTCCTCCTCTTCTTTTTCCAGATCAGCAACTTCTTTTGCAAACTCTATTTTAAAGCGCTCACAGTCAATTACGCTTACTTTATACTTTTCCAAGTCAGCGTTGGTGTCACGAAGCAGGTCCCAAACAGGGCGAAGATGGGTTTTGGATTTGATGAATTCTGAATGTAGCTGACGCTGTTTTTCAATTTCGGGACGTTGAATATTCAAACTCTCTCTCTCAGTTCTGAACTTCAGCAATTGCTGGTTTTTAGCTCGCAGGTTTTCTTGAAGCCGAATTTCAGTTTCAGTAATTTTTAGTTTTTGCGAAGCGTCAGTTGCATGGGTTTTTAGCTCAGAAAAATGACCTTGCTTTTCTATCAGTACTTCTTCTGAATATTCTTCCAAGCCCTGCAATTGAGTTTCCAAACGGATTTTCTGCTCTTTCACAGCCTTTAGAAGTAAGCCGGTTTTGAAGGATAAATCAAATCGCTCCAAACCAAAAAGCTCTTTCATCATCTTTGCCTGATCCAAAGGTTTTTGGTCGATGAACTCTCTGAATTTACCTTGAGGGATAATGACTGTCTGTTTGAAATGCTCCTTTTTCATACCGACGATTTCTTCCGCCCTAGCTGAAATCGGCTCCCAGTTCCCATCTACTTTTTCATAGAAAGTATGCTCAGCTGGCTTGATGTCGTCAAAATTCTTCGGATTTCTCTTAGCTGAATAGCGTGCTAAATATGTTTTTGCATTGTTTTTACCCGAGCTGAATTCGAAATTTAAAAGAAGTAGATCACTTTGGAGATTGACCATGCTATTCTTTTCTCCGCGATCAGAAAGCCGTTCCGTACTTCCATAAAGCGCCAAAAGAATTGCTTCCAAAATGGAGGATTTTCCAGAACCCACTGCACCAAAAATTCCAAAAAGTCCCGCTGCCGTCAGCTTATCAAATTCTATTGTCTGCTTTTCTTTGTAGGAGTATAATCCCTGAATGTCAAGTTTGATAGGAATCATGCTTCGTCGTTTTGGCTGATGACTTCTTTAAAAATCGAGAGTAATTCCTCATTTGGCTCCTGACCTTTGTCACTTTGGTAAAATAGTTTGAAAAGGCTTTCCATATCTTTTCCTAGGTCTTCGACCTGAAGACTGGAGTTTTCCCGACCCAAAGGATTTTTGATCTGCGGAATCAGATTGACGATGCCGTCATGTGCTTTCATAATCGCTTTCCGGGTTGCGGCTTCGATAGAACTTTCGGTGATGTAAGTCAATTCCACAAAGCAATAAGGGTTCTCTTCAAGCCATGCTAAGGTGTCGGGCAGGTTATCGAAGGTTTTTCGATACAGCGCTCTTCCTTCTTTTAAACCGACAGGCGTAAACCTAACTGACTTTCCAGGTTCAGCTTCGATGATCACCACTTGCTTTTCCTGATCCGCTTCGCTAAAAGAGTAGGCGAGGGGCGAACTGGAATAAACTACAGGGCAATGCTCGTGACCAACTGAATGGTAGCGATGCAAATGTCCCAAAGCTGCGTATTGGATTTGTGAAGGAATATTTCTGGTGAATAGCGCCTGCGTTCCTCCCACGTGGAGAATAGGCCGCTCGGACTCAGGTTCTGGCTCTGCTTTTTCTCCTTCTTTCATAAAGAAAAAGTGTCCACCAAAGAGATTTACTCCTTGCTCATCGCAATACTGATCTGCTATTTTTGACCAATTTGCTCCCATCAGATTGCGGAATTCCTCCTCACGGTCACCTTCGCCTAGGTAGGTTTTCATAGAAGCCTCATTTGCATAAGGAGCTAAAATTATCCGGATTGGAAAATCAATTTCGGGTAGTTTCATCTCCACAAAACCTGTGGCGGATTGTGTGATTTCTATTCCGTTATCAAGTTTACCTGTTGGGATGACTGTGTCATATTTTCCATAGAAAAAGATCCCCATTTCACGGGCCAGGGGATCCGGAGCTTCTACGAATTGTGTGCTATCATGATTGCCGGAGATAGCTATGATTGGTCTTTTTCCTCCTTTTGAAAGCCTGCGAAGAGATTTGTACAGCAATTCTACAGCTTCATGACTAGGATTGAATGTGTCAAAAATATCTCCTGCCAATAGAATCAGGTCAACATTTTCCTGATCTGCTATTTCCTGGATTTCTGCCAAAACCAGTTTTTGCTCCTCCAGTCTGGAATATTCCTGAAGTCTTTTTCCCAAATGCCAATCTGCGGTGTGGAGGATTTTGATCATAATCGTAGCTAAAAATGAATGAAGAACTAAGTTACTTCAGTGGATGACTTACTGCAAGCCATTTGATACAATTGACATAAATTGGCATCTTTATTGGAAATGCTGGCGAAATTCAGATTACCTATGTGGAATTGGCTTCTTATTTTGGTGGCTTCGCTTATTTCCGAGCCAAATCAGCCCGAACTGCCGCCTGATGCCTTGTTGATACAAGAGGGAGTGGCTAGCTTCTATGGTCGCAGATTCCACTTAAGAAAAACGTCCAATGGTGAGGTTTTTCATATGGATAGCCTCACAGCAGCGCATAAAACTTTGCCATTTAATACCCTTGTCAAAGTGACTCGGGAAGATACAGGCGAGTTTGTATGGGTGAGGATTAACGATAGACTTCCAAAAACTTCCAGACGAATCATTGATTTGTCCCGTGCGGCAGGCACTCAATTAGGTTTGCTGGATGATGGAATTACTCGTGTGCGAATCGAAGTGGAAACTATTGAGGAGATCGATAGACTTATAGAATATTTTGGAGACGATCCTCCTGCTACCATGAGGTTAAGGCCTGTAGATCTAGCCATTAGCCCGCCTTCCAAAGAAATTGACACCTCTTTACCAGATTTTTAGAATCATTAACATCCTTTTGAAAATAAATATTTTGACATTGAAGAATTAGTTAGTTTCTTATTAGCTGAAACTACTATTTCAATGAAAAACTCTACTCTACTACTTTTCGGTTTTTTAATAGTCCTATTTTCTGCCTGTAAGGAAGATAAGGAAAAGGTCGAAGAAGCTCCCACAGAATCCTTTCGAAATGAAGTTGCCGCCACTGAGGTAAATGTCGCCACGGCTGAGCGCAAAAGCTTCGATTACCTAATCAATGCTACTGGGAAACTTGAAGCAGGCGCCGAAGTTCTAGCGGTAATAGAACAAGCAGGCTACCTACTTGAAGTAAATGTCCGGGAAGGGCAGTTTGTCAAGAAAGGAGATGTTATAGCTACGCTGGATCCTACAGAAGCAGAATTCAGATTGGAGAAGGCAAAAATATCTCTTAGAAATGCTAATGCTGAGTATGAATCACAGAAAATGGGTTTTGAAACACTTTTCAGCTCAGATAATGATGCCCAAAAAGCGGTGGTAGATGAACAACTTCGAGCCAAGTCAGGTCTTTTTCTTAGTGAGGTAGAGCTCAAAGAAGCCCAAATGGCATTTGATAGAAGCGTCGTAAAAGCTCCGATTTCAGGGCAGGTGGCGGATCTCAAATACAAAGCAGGAAGTTTGGTCGGTGCAAGTACTGAGCTTTGCCAGATTTTAGGAACCAATGAGTTCATTCTGAAAGTAAAAGTGCTGGAGTCTGAGATTAGCTTGATATCCATCAACCAAAATGCTGAGGTTTATCCAATTTCCAATACCCAAACTGCCCTTAGAGGCCGTGTGACAGGAATCAATCCTAAAGTAGATGAAAGTGGATTAGTGCAGGTATCCATTACTTTGGCAGCAAATAAAAATCTCCTGCCAGGTATGAATGCTAGGGCAATAATCCGTGCTCCGCAAAGCAACTCCTTAGTAGTTCCGAAAGATGCGCTAGTCTACCGATCAGGAAGAGCGGTAGTGTTCTCCATAGAGAACAAAGAGTCAAAATGGAATTACGTAGAAGTGGGCAAAGACAATGGAGAGGAAGTGGAGATTCTCGATGGTCTCGAAGAAAACAGCACCGTAATCACTTCCAATAACCTTCAACTTGCGCATCAAGCTCCGGTTCAAATCGTAAAAGAATAAGCCATGGTTAGATTTTTACTGGCCCGGCCGATTGCAGTTTTTATGACTTTTATGGCGTTGATGGTATTTGCCTTCATCGTCCTACGCACACTGCCAATTTCGCTTTTGCCACCGATCGACGTACCGCAAATCGTGGTGAAGGTCAGTTATCCCAATGCTTCTCCCGAAGCTATAGAGCAAAATGTCCTGAATCCAATCCGAGAAGGATTGATCACGCTGAACGGCCTGGAGGAAATGGATTCCAAAGCAGGGTCAGAAGTGGGGACGATCCGCTTAACTTTTGACTATAGTACGCAGATGGAGTTGGCTTACATCGACGTCAATGAGAAAATAGACCGATTGACCAATGGACTGCCGCAAGATCTGGGACGTCCGGAAGTCATCCGAATCAATACTTCAGATATTCCTGTCGCTCGTGTACAGGTGGTGCCAAAAGAAGGAGCGGATGAAGTAGAAGTAAGTTTATTGGCTGAAAATGTCCTCAAGAAAAGAATAGAGCAGCTTCCCGGAGTTTCTCTGGTGGATATCAATGGAAAAAAGGACAGGATTATCACCGTAAAGCCAAATGAGGAGGCATTGTCCGCTTTAGGTATGACCCAGCAAAATGTGATTTCGGCGATCCAATCCGGTAATTCAGAGCTTCCGGGCATTTCTGTGAAGGATGGGCAGTTTCGTTACTACCTTCGATTGGCGACGAGAGTTGATACACCAAAAGACATTGAGAGCTTGCCGGTAGCGGCATCTTCAGGTGTGATTATTTCATTGGGTAAACTTGCCGAGGTAAATTATGAGACGCAGGAAACGCTGGGGTATCACCTTTTTGGTACTCAGGAAAGTCTGGTGATTACTGTTCACAAGCAGGCTTCCGCCAAAATGAACGAGTTGATTCCTGCACTCAAAGAGGCGATCGAGTTATTCAAAGAGGATTATCCTCAAGTGGATTTTGAGATCACTCAGGATCAGTCAAATCTCCTGAATGCTGCCATTTCCAACTTGGAAACTTCCTTACTTTTTGGAGGTGTTTTCGCTTTCGCAGTGCTTTTCCTCTTTATGAAGGATTACAGACTTCCGCTGATTATTGGCGTGAGTTTGCCGTCTTCCTTGCTGATTTCCTTTCTGATTTTCTACTTTTTTGATCTTTCGATCAATATCATTTCCCTCTCAGGTTTGGCACTTGGGATCGGGATGCTGATTGATAACGCAATCATCGTTTTGGATAATATTACCCGGAAGCGGGAAAGTGGTTTACCGCTGTTCGAAGCTTGTGTAGAAGGTGTGGATGAGGTGATGGGAGCGCTTATTAGTTCTGTATTGACTACGCTGGCAGTGTTTGTGCCGTTGGTGTTTTTGAGTGGGATTTCAGGGGCTTTGTTTTTCGATCAGGCAGTAGCGGTGACGGCAATTCTCTCAGTTTCCCTAGCAGTGGCTTTTATCCTGCTACCAATGCTGTATTTTCTGCTGTTTTCGCGCAGCAAAAAAGCCTATGATGATGGAGAGGGAAGGTTTTTTAGTAAGGTTTTAGGATTGTATGAATTTGGCTACCGCAAAATAAGTGGAAGCAGGAAAACAGCAATGCTGGTATTTTTATTACTAATTCCACTTGGGTTGGGAGTTAGTTTGATGCTAAAAACGACCGGGCTCCCAGAGATAGAGAAGCTGGACGCGACCCTTGATGTGGATTGGTCTGAGCCGATTTCTGCTTCAGAAAATAGAGATCGGGTAGTGACGCTCCTCAAAAGTCTTGAAGGAACATATTCTCAGGCTGAAGCGGATGTAGGTGTAAAGCAATTTTTACTTTTCGATGGGGAAAACTCCATTCAGCAATCCTTACTCTATTTCCTTTTCCCATCTGTAGAAGAAAAGGAAGTGGCCATCAAAGATCTCGAAGCTACGTTGAAAAAAAATTATCCAGAAGCATCCTTTACGCTGGGGGATGCGCCAAATGCCTTTGATCAGTTGTTCAGTTCTGACATGCCTTTCTACGAAGTGAGATGGAAAGATCTGGCATCCAAGGAACCAGTTCCGGAGGATAAAATGGATCCTTGGCTCAGTCAATTCCCAACTCAAGAGTGGGAGCGAGGACCTGGGTTGATGAAAGAAGCGTCAGTGGTCTTTACGCTTCGTGCAGATAAGATGGCTACCTATCAGGTTCCAGTAGATGCTATTCAAACTCAAATTTCCAGGTTATTTGGAAGTTATACGATTACCGATATTCGACGCTTTGGAGAGATCACTCCAATCCGATTGAAGGAGCCAAATGCACGGTTTGAAGATATCCTTCGCACTACCAGAGTGGTGGCCTCGGATACGACTTCATATATTCTTGGCGAATTTGTAGAATATGGGTACGAGGATCATTACAAATATGTGACTGCTGATAAAGGAGGTATTTATCAATCTCTGAATGTGACCGCTGAGAATCCGGATGAGAACGTTAGTGCATACAATCGCTGGGGACAGGACAAAAATCTCGGTGTAACTGTAGTCGGTCAGTACTTCAAGGACAAGGAGAATATCCGCCAGTTGATTGGGATCTTGTTGATATCTGTGTTGCTACTTTACTTTATTTTGGCAGCTCAGTTTGAGAGTTTTATCCAGCCATTGATCGTGGTGTTTACGCTTCCTTTGGGAATCGGTGGAGCATTTTTGGTACTTTGGATTTTCGGAGCTTCGCTGAATGTCATGTCTGCCATTGGACTTGTGGTGATGCTCGGGATCATGGTAAACGATGCTATTCTGAAGATCGATACCATTAATAGGCTTCGAACAACTTATGTGGAGTCGGATGATATTTCTGCCGCACAAGCACTGGAAATGGCACTTCATAAAGCTGGTCAGATTCGTCTCAAGCCTATCTTGATGACTTCGATTACGACTATTTTGGCATTGATTCCAATCGTGTTTAGCAGCGGTTTGGGAGCTGATTTGCAGCGCCCATTGGTCTTTGCAGTAATCGGGGGGTTGACTATCGGTACACTTACCGCATTGTATTTTGTGCCTTTGGCTTACTGGTTTACAGTTTCTAAGAAATCACTGAAAACGACATAGTATGACTCCTTTCAGAATTCTGATAGTCTTTGTAGTCGTTTCCATCCTTGGGTTGGCAGTGATCCCTATGCTTTCTGTGGATCTGAATCCCAGGGCTCGGTCACCAATTTTATCAGTGCGGTTTAGCATTCCTAATGCATCTCCTGAAATTGTAGAGAAGCTGGCTACATCTCCCTTGGAAGGTGCTTTCTCGAGATTAACTGAGCTGAAGGAAATCAATTCAAGTTCCAATTACAACAGTGGCTCCATTACGCTGACTTTCGACAAGAAGGCTGATATGGAGATGAAGAAGTTTGAGATCTCCAGCATGATCCGGCAGATTTACCCACAGATGGATCAGCGTGTTGGTTATCCTTCGGTGTCACAATCTTCTCAGACTAGTTCGCAGGAGAAGTCCCCGATTTTGACCTATAGTGTGAATGGACCATTTGCTTCTTTTGAAATCAAGAAAATAGCGGAGGATATCCTCAAGCCTGCCCTTACGCGCTACGAGGAGGTGGAGCTAGTGGAAGTGCTGGGAGCAAATAACTTACAGCTTTTTGTCACCTACGATATCCAGAAGATGCAATCTTTTGGCGTCACCAGAAATCAGTTGGCCAATAGCATTCAGAGTGCATTTGGGTTGACATTTCCGGGTGCAGTGATGAATAATGAGGGTCAGACGCTCTTTGTACAAGTAGACCGCTCACTTCAGGACAAGGATCAGCTGGAAAATTTGGTCATCAGCGAAACTGGCGGAAAAGAAGTCCGACTTCGTGATGTGGCAAGCATGACCTTAGAAGAAGCTGAGGCGACCAGGTACTACAGGATCAATGGGAATAATTCGGTGACACTTACCGTGTACAACCGCGATGGAGTGAATAAAGTCCTACTAGCTCAACAGCTGAAATTGGCAATTGAGGACGCTGGGAAATCACTTCCAGCTGGGTTTGAGGTACGATTGGAAAACGACGATACGGAATACTTAGAGAAGGAATTGAATAAAATCTATAAACGATCTGGACTCTCGATCCTGATTTTGGTGGTTTTCATTTTTCTTATCAATAGAAACATCAAATACCTGAGTATTCTCTTTTTAGGGATTTTGGCAAATTTGAGCCTTTGTGCGATTGTACTTTATTTCCTGAAAGTAGATATCCACATGTACTCCTTGGCAGGATTGACGATTAGTTTTGGGTTGATCGTGGATAATGCGATCATCATGATTGATCACTTGCACAAGCACAAAAACCGTCGGGTGTTTCTTGCGCTTTTGGCAGCTTCCATGACCACCATTGCTGCATTGATGATTGTCTTTTTCTTGCCAGAGGAAGACCGCAAAAACCTTACGGAATTTTCCATTGTAGTTTCGGTTATGTTGGGTATTTCGCTTTTGATAGCCTTGGTATTTACGCCGGCCTTCTATCAGGTGATGTTCAAGGAGTCTGTGAAGCAAGGCCGCAAATTGACGCTTCCCAAGTTGCGGAAGCGTGTTAAGTATTTGAGGAATTACGAAAGAAGTATAGCTTGGACGGCCAAATACAGAAAGACATTTATCATCTTCCTTATTTTGCTTTTTGGAACCCCAATATTTTTCCTCCCTGCCAAATGGGATGATCACGAGTGGTACAACAAGACCGTGGGTAATACCTTCTATCAGGAGGAAATCCGTCCTTATGTAGACAAAGCACTGGGAGGATCCATGCGGATGTTTGTGCGGGGAGTGTATGAGAAAAGTGGCTATCGTGAGGCTGCAAAGACGAAGCTATACGTGTACTGTCGCCTTCCTTTTGGTAATACACTCGAGCAGATGGACTTTATTATGCGAGAGTTCGAATCTTTCCTGGATGATGTGCAGGGCATAGATCAATTCGTTACCTCAGTGTATAATGGCCAGCAGGGGAGTATAGAAATCACGTTTAAAGAAGCTTATGAAAATGGTGCTTTGCCTTATCAGCTGAAGGGGAAACTATCGGTAAAGTCAACGGATTGGTCTGGAGCTCAATGGAATATCTATGGTGTAGGACAAGGGTTCTATACCGGAGGTTCCAGTGATCAGATTCCTAGCTATCGAGTGAAAATGAAGGGCTACAATTTTGATGAATTGGAGCGGCAAGCCAATGTTTTGGCAGAAAAGCTTTTGCTTCACAAGCGAATCCAAGAAGTAAAAACAAATGAACGGGCTGGGTACGGAGAGCAAAAAACGGAGGAATATGTACTTCGCCTGGATCAGAATAGAATGGCACTGGGGCAGACGAACCAGTATGAGGTTTTGACTGCGTTGCAGGACATGTCAAAGCCCGAGAGAACGTCGACTTTTCTGACACTGGAGGAGAAAAATTACGGTTTGATGATTAGAGAACGTAATGCTGCCGACTTCAGTAAGTTTGACATGGAGCAGAAAGGACTGATCGGAGGTGAAAATAAAATCTACAAAGTCTCCGATTATGGTACGTTAACCAAAGAAACGACTACCAATTCACTTCATAAAGAAAACAGGCAATACATCCGAATTGTAGCTTTCGAATACATGGGTTCGAGGAAGTTTGGGGATGAATATTTGGATGAAGTGCTCGACGAAATGAAGATGACTATGCCGATCGGGTATGAGGCGAAGAAGGATTCCTATAGCTGGAATTATGATCAGCAAAAGCGTCAATATGGCTTATTGGGCTTGCTCATTATTGGGATTTTTATGATTTGCTCGGTATTGTTTGAAAACCTCAAGCAGCCAGTTTACATCATTGCGATTATTCCAATCAGTTTCATTGGGCTATTTCTGATTTTTTCTCTCTTTGATTTTTACTTCGATCAGGGCGGTTATGCTGCCTTTGTGATGCTGGGAGGCTTGGCCGTGAATGCGGGGATTTTTATTGTCAATGACCTGAACAACCGAAGTCAAGGATTATACAATCGAAATGTTTTGAAATCTGTAGCCGGAAAAGCTATTCCAATTTTGCTTACTATTTTGTCCACTTGTTTTGGATTGATTCCATTTATTATAGAAGGGCAAAATGAGATTTTCTGGTTCTCGTTAGCTATAGGAACTATCGGAGGATTGATTTTCAGTATGGTGGGGGTGTTCTGGGTGTTGCCGGTGTTGTTGTGGAAAAAAACCATCATAGAAAAGATAGCTCCCGCCAAGGCGCAGAGGCGCAAGGGGTTTTTCAGAGTTTTCTCACGGCGGCGCGGCGGCGCAGCGGAGTTGGGAAACAGTTGAGGTGTCACCCAAAGCAAACTACCCTTAGCGGGAAGTTGAAGGGTTTTTCATATTTACAAAGATTGTTAAACAGAAATCATTTGGATGAAATGTGTAATCCCCACCACCTGAATGTTTTTTGCCATCGGGTAATTTTCTTCCCGTGGAATTACAACGTGTAATTTTTCGATCCCCAAATCTTCCATTGCTAGATAGGTGCCTTTGGTGAGCTTGGGGCTAAGGCTGAATTTGATTTCTGCGGCTGCAAGCCATTGGTTATTACGCCTGATCAAGAGGTCAATTTCTGAACCGTCTTGCGTGCGATAGAAGTACATTTCGTCATCGGATTTTAGAACTATCGCAACTTGATTAATGACAAATGCTTCCCATGAACTGCCTAAAACAACATTTCCAAAGATGCTATCCATATTCTTGATCCCTAGCAGATAGTGTAGCATTCCCGTATCGCGAAAATATAGTTTGGGGGATTTGACAAGGCGCTTCTTTGTATTGATTGACCAAGAGGGTAACTCTCTCAAGAGAAATGCATCTAGCAGAAAGCTAAGGTAAGTTTTGATCGTGGGCGCGGTCAATCCTAATGATTTGGCAAAAGCCGCATAGCTGAGCACCCCTCCATGTACAGAGGCAATCATCATCAAAAATTGCCTTGTTACCCTTGGATCTGCGGGTAATCCATACTGAGGTAAGTCTCGCTGAATGTAACTTGTGGTGAAGCTGCGGTACCAATCTTGGACGAAGTCCGAATCATGTGACAAGGCAGGCTCAGGAAACCCTCCATAAATCCAGAGATCTTGGCTCGTTATTTTTTCATTAGTTTCCAAAATAGAAAACGGCATCATTTCCAGGTAGTTGATCCGTCCGGCCAAACTTTCAGAACTTTGACGAAGCAGAGAAGGAGATGCAGAACCAAGTATAATAAATCGTCCCGGCTTTCTAGTTTCATCTATGAGAGCTCTCAGTAAAGGGAAAATAGCAGGCTGATGTTGGATTTCATCTAGGATGATGGTTTTGTTTTGATTTTGGGAGAAGAATAATTCAGGATCATTCAGTTTATTTAGATCAGAGTTTTTTTCTAAATCCAGATAAATAGTATTTGTGTTAAGCAATAGCTGTTTAGCTAGGGTGGTTTTACCTACCTGCCTAGGCCCAACTATTCCAGTCACAGGAAACTGTGATATAGATTTTAAGAATGGTTTCTCGATTAGCCTGTGAATCATCCCTGCAAATCTAAAAATTATTTTTAGATTTGCAGGGATGATTTCATTTATATTAGATCCTTTGTCCTATAATTCCCACCTTTCCCGACTAACTTTAAAATCAAAACTCTTTACTATGACTAAATCTCTTCTTTTGAGCCTTACCACACTTTTTGCAACTGTACTTTTTTCCTGTTCTGAAAAAGAAACCATTTCAAACCCAGCTAACCCAGCTCAAGTGCTACAGTTTGAAGTAGTAGACTCTATTATGGTGGATGCGCTGGAAATGTTAGCAGTTTTAGATTATTTGCCTTCCAAGGATTTGTATCTGATGAAGGAACTTCGAAAAGGTAATATTTTCTTGGTGAATGGCGAAGGGAAGATTATTGACAATCGTGATATAGCCGGTGAAGGCCCCGATCAGATTCAAATGGTGGCTGAAGGCCGATTTTATGGTGAGGAGGGGTATCTCTTTAAAGAATTTTCCGGAACCATGGATTTCAGTTTGTACAATTTGGATTTCAAAAAGATCAAGAAATTTGATGGCACCCTAGTGGAATTGAATTCCCTATCCATTTATAATTATAAGCAGTCATTTTCTGTTTTTGAAGAACAGGGAAAATCATTTATAGTAGGTGAGGAGCCTAATTCCTTTTCCAAAGCAGCAATTGATCATGAGAAGATTGGAGCGGATTTTTATAACCAAGCGAACGCTGGTTTTATTTATGATCTGGATGAGGATTCAATAACTTATGTAAATACCTATCCTGAGGATTGGGAACCTAAGAAAACCCAAAAATGGGTTGGTGAGAGTTATCCATTCTTAAGCTACAATCCCAAAACAAAAAAGGTGGCTTCATTGCCAGTTAAAGGAAATCAAATGGGCTTGTATAGGTTGGATGGTTACGAACTGATTTATGAAACTGGAGTAGAGTTAAGTCATCCAGATAGGGAGGGACATGTAGCAGATACAGAAAAAGAAGCGATGATTTATCCAAGTTTCGCTGATATCAAAGCTTTTGGTGATTATCAATTAGTGCAGTTCTATACAGCTATGCCTGAGGATATATATAATGGCTTTAGAGCCAAAGGAGAGAATTTCCAGTCAGATCCTGAATATAGAGATGCAATGATCAAGTATAGAAAACTGCGAAATATAATCGTGAAAGGAGATCGTCAAATAGGAATCCTGAATGAGTTCCCAGTGGCAGGGTCGGTAAATCTTGGTCTGCCAGATGGTACGCTAATCATCAAAGCTGCCGACGGAGAAGTAGAGCGGGATTATAACCTGTTTTATAAAGTGAGGTTGGTGGAGGATTGAGACTTGTTGTTACTTGATTAGCAGTTGATTAGCATTTTTTAACTAATGATTTCGATTTTTATTTTAAATTAGTTTTTAAGAGCTGGATTCTTTTATAAATTATAAAAGAGAAGAATCTCTAATTCGAGTCAATTCATTTTTAGGGATCAATAACTCATCATCAGGTGTTTGAAGAGCCTTTTCTAACTTAATCATACTTTCAAATGAGATGTGTTTTTATTCTACTACTAGCACTGAGTTTTGGCTGTGCACAGCAAAAGACCGAGGAGCTTTCGGAGACAGCGACCTCTCAGGATCCAACAAATATTGTAATTCAGAACTTGGAGTTGGAGCAAGTCCAGTTTAACTATGAAGGTTTTGTTGGTAAAGGATCAGTAGAGCTTGAGGAGGATAAGCTACTTTTTTTGGATCGCCTCTCTATGCAGGTTATTGAATTCAATAAAGATGGTGAGTTTTTGCGAATCCCAATTTCTAATGGAGAAGGTCCATCAGAGATACCTGTTTTTCAGACTTATACTAGTTATAAAGGAAGAAAATTTTTTATGAATGGATGGACTTTGTTTGAATTCAATGAATCAAACAGTCTTTTGAATAGAACATTATTGGACTTCAGTCATTCAAGTGATATAAAAGAAGTTGAATCAAATCCTAAAGTAGATGATATTGGAATATATGAGGTGAAATATTGGGGAAATCAACTGGAAGTCAGAGATGGATTTCTCTATACCAAAATAGAGTCCTCAAACCCAGGGTTCAATTTTGTAATGCACAAGGAGTTTTATGAGAAAGCTCCTCTTTATGGCAAGGTAGATCTAAATACAGGCAAGGTGGTAGAGTTGTTGGGCAAAAGGCCTGCGATATATCTGAACTACAGTTATTTACCTCATTTCGATTATTACTTCCACGATTTTTTGGAAGAGGAAGTTTATATCAGTTTTGAACCCGATTCACTTATCTATATTCTGGATGAGGATTTTGAAGTTCAGGAGGCCTTTGGCAATATGGGAGTTGGTATGGATCAAAGTTACCGGGAAGTTAGTACGGTAGAAGATTGGGAGGATTACTGGCGAATTAATCAAACTCAAAAGGGATTTTACAAGTACATTAAGGTAATCCCAGAAGACGAGTTGGTCTTCAGAACCTACACCACCGGCAATCCTGATCCCAATTCCTTTGAGCTGGGAACAAATCCCCAACGCATGCAGATTTATCACCAAAAGCGTCTGATAGGAGACGTGGAAGTTCCTAACTTCTTTAGTGTAATCGGAAAGATCGAGGATTATTACTATGCTGATGGCTCTCTGGATAATCCTGATAATGAGGAAATAGTGGTTTACAGGTTTAAACTAAATTATTGATACGGACGATATACATATCCTTACTGATGTTTGGTCTTTTGACCAATCAAAAGTTGTTTGCACAAACCTATTCATTTTCTATACTCGCTGGCGAGACCAATAGCCCCATTGCCTATGCGCACATACAGGTAGAGGGTACACTCTATGGTGCGGTGTCTGATGGAGATGGTCGATGCAAAATCCAAATCCAAGCAAAAGATCTGGATGGACAGTTGATTATTTCTTACATGGGATTTCAGTCATTATCCATACCTATAGCAGAACTTAAACGGGACGAACCTAATTTTATTCAACTTAAGGAATCTGAAATTCAGTTAGCAGAATTTAAGGTGATTGATATAGGTGTCTCTCCACAGGAGTTTTTGCAGCAAACCATTGATCTTGCGGATAAAACATTTTATACCAAAGACTATACAGGGCTTGCTACCTACGAGGAACAAATCATAGAAGATGACGAACCTAACTTTAATTATTCCATGGAAGTATTGATAGAAGCGCAAGGTTTTCGTACTGCAAAGGGAAAGAATAAGTATGTAGGAAACGATAAGGCCTATTTAATTAATGTAAGTCAGCTATGGGGAAGTCAGAAATATTCACTTATCAGCGTAGCTGAATTGATTCAATTTACTTTTCCATTTGACAAGCCTGAGGGTGATGATACATATTTTACACAATTTTTCACATTAAAAAATACCTTTGAGAAAGCTTTGTTTATAGATTCCAAAATGGTTTTTACAGGCGACTGGTTTTTTGAAGATTTATATTCTATAAGCGAAGAGATTTTTGTTAAGGTTACCAAAGTGTCAGCTGGTTCTAGGGTTTCTTTCGAAATAGACCGGAATACCTATCATATCAGAAGTATTGAAGTAATTTCTCCCTATAAGGATGATGGAAATTTAATGCGTTCCTATACAAGAGGTGATGTGAATTTCCGTATAGATTACTTTAAAGTTGAAGGTAAGTCTTACCTTAAATCGGTAGAAATAGTCAAGCAAAGCAGCATAAAAAGTGACTCAGTAAATCTTACCAAGCAAAACCGGGGAAAATTAGTTTTTCACCGGTTAGTAGACGAGAAGCCAGATAAAAAGATGGAAATTGATGAGCAGTTTATACGAGAGAAAATATATAAGTGAGTGCTTTTTCACCTAAACGCGTCATAAACCACAATCCCCACCGAAGCCGTGATCAGCTGAAGCGGGCTTTGGCGTGGATTGTAGTCAAATTCTCTGTTGCCTTTATGAGGTAGAAAATTTTGCCTCGGTGAATCTCTCCACTCACAGAAATTTGCTAGTTTCAAATCAATCTATTCAATTCTCATCAAACCCAAACGGAACCACTTTTTCGGAGACTTGTCCTTTCAGCGGATATTTATAAACTTCAAATGATTTCTTCGCCGCTCTCCCTTCATAGGCGTAACCATCATCTATGATCATAGGAAAGAAACTTAATTTGTAAAGAGATTGAAGCTTGTCCTCTTCAGTAAGTCGGTAGAGCTTATAGACTGCGTTTTCCTCTTCCATTCCTGACTCCCAAGTCAGAAAATAGGCCTCACCACTCACATTGTCATAATACATCTTCATCTCGGTATTTTCATTTTCTATAGGTAGCTTACTTCTTCGCATATTTCCATCTTTATCTAGTCGGATGAATGTTTTATGTGTTGCAGCCCAGATATAGGTCATCCCATCCTTATAGCCAAAGTATCTGGAGAAGGTGTCATCTGATTTACCTATCAGCTTGCCATAGGGCTGAAAGATAACAGTAGTATCATCTTTGGTGAGAGAGCCATAGTCAAAAGGTGGAAACTCCTTGAGATCATAACTCATATGGAATCTCTTGGAGTTAATGAATTTCTTCTCTGGCCGATCTATCAAATAAAGCTGAACACCTGTGTCTAGTTCATTCTTTATGTAATCAAAACCAATAATATACTCAGGATTCATAAAAGTATTGGGCGTATTGATGCCATGCGTGATGCCATGGTGAAATTCATAGGCCTCCGCTACCTTCAACTCATTTGCTTCTATTTTGATCATCACCGAATAGTTTACATCCAAAGGACTGAAGATAGAGTCATTCACCTTCACAAATGATTGGGCAGCATCGATCTTCATTTCATCGACGATCAGGTTCGAATCGTCAAGTAAATACATTTTGCGTTTCGTAGGCTTGTTATTAGTCGCATAAATCAGGACTTTGTTTTCTCCCATAGGAAGAAACGAAGTGATCACACAGTTACCGCACCCATAAACGAGCTCTGGCTTTGCTTCCTGAGCGGAAAGAAGTTGAATGATAAGTGCGCTACTCAAGAAGGTAAGCAGCAGAATTTTGTGGAG
Organism: Algoriphagus winogradskyi; assembly: GCF_900182815.1. Classification (GTDB taxonomy): domain Bacteria; phylum Bacteroidota; class Bacteroidia; order Cytophagales; family Cyclobacteriaceae; genus Algoriphagus; species Algoriphagus winogradskyi. The sequence goes on from NZ_FXUA01000006.1 coordinate 319,838, forward strand.
ATATTGATACATAGGAAAAGTTATCTTTAGATGTATTGATTAGGATTGGGCTAAATGCATTCAAATCATAGGATTTAGATTTACTGCCTTCATCAGTATGAATTTTCAGATTTTCGTTTTTTACTAACTTTTTCACTTTTTCCAGTCGCTCATTCGAGACTTGATTGCCAGACAATATTACCGAGATCACTTTTTTTGTGTATTCCAAATCGGCTAATACCTGATCCACACACAAGCTACAACTGTCTAATGGAAGCAAAATCACCTCGTCAGTTACGATTTCGGCTCCTATCGCCTTCAAATATTCTTGAAAATCCTTCTGATAAGGATACGACTCCATTTTTTTATTCTCTGCACAGGAGAATATTACTAAAAGAAGCAGTAAACTAATTGTCTTCCAATTCGAATACCCCAAAAACCATTTGGTCATCATTAGCTCGTTGATTATCATAGATGTATAAACCTTCCTGCGTCACAAATGAGAACATGGGATTAAACCGCACAGCATCCAAGCTATAGAAGCCAATCGGATCCAAGGCTTCACTCAGAATAAAAACCATCCAGTCCGCTTCAAATGCTGTTTTTTTCTCACCATTAGCCTTTCGGAGTTCTTGTTTCTCTTTCGCAAAGCGATAATAGACATGATGAAAGGGATCGTATGTCAACTGCTGAAACCATGCCGATGTCAAGTAGTGATTGACGAACTGTTGAAAATCAGAATCTCTTTTCACTCCCTCATTTTGAAAATTATTCCAAGTTGGATACTGATGCCAAATGACTGAATCTTGATCTAATTGGTATTCATATATACTAGGGTCAGCAGGGAAAGTCACCAAAAAACTACAGTCAGAATTGTGTGTGAGACTAGGTTCTCGTAAGATATCAAAGTAGTTGTCTCCTTTGTAGATACCAGGGTATTGCCCAAATTCACCAAGTACTTCATTATTCACTGGATCAAAGACCATGAATTTATTGCGGTCATAGTAGCCTTTTGATTTCACATCAAGATCTGGATATACAGGCAAAATCCAGACTGAATCCAGAAAAACTGGCCATTGACCCAGATAGGAGTAAGCTACTGTATACATTTCCATACCCTTTGAGTCTCGGATCTTTTTGGGATATGAGTTTACTAGCTCTCCATCACTATTGAAAACTTTTAAGCGATTGTCACGATCTTGAATCGTTACGATACTGTCTTCTCCGAAATAGTGAAAAATATCTAAATCTGGACTGATTGCGCCAGGCCCATCGTCATCAAATGCTAAATGGCGAATAGGCTGATTTCCGCCCAAAGGAATAAAATCTAGTGAGACACTTTGCCTATTCATCCCAATCAAATAAGAATTGTCCTCTTCCTCGATCAATTGGAAATAATCGTAAAAAGGTAGTGTTAGAGAATCAATCAGGATGATTTTGGATCCACTTAAGGTCAATGTGTTTTGGTTTAAAGCTTTATGATTGATTTCTATTACTATAGAAGGTCTCTCGATGTGTTGTGAACATCCTATCAGGAAAAAAAAGCATACTAAAGTGAGCCAGATATTTTTCATATAATATAAATTAGCAAAAGCGGCCTTCATTGAAGGCCGCATAATAATTGTTATTCAGCAAGCTTATCAATTGCAGCAACTGTGCCTACAATTGAGCCGACTACAATTGCCACATCTTTAAGATCTTTCCAGAAACAAACTTGCTTTCCGTCGCAACTTGTGCCAGTTTGTTTACATTTTAAGCCAGAACTAATGGCACAATATTCTTTTTCGAATTCGCCAGTTTGTTCAACGGCAAATACAGGCTGAACTGCAAACAAGCTAGCGGATAGGATTAACCCACTCATTAAAGTTGAAATTTTCTTTTTCATATATGATCTATTAAAACAATTATTACCTACTCATTCGCTTTTCGGTTTAGCGCGGCTACTCTTTAATTTTTTAAGTCGTTTTTCACTTTCACATCCCCGACTTCTGATTTATTGTAATTAAAATTTTTTACAACTAAACCGTTTTTTTTTTTTTACAAAAACAATAGGTGAATCGAAAAAATTATAAGCAAGAACTAAAAATGCAAAAAAAGGCAGATTTATGAGGTTGAAAAGTGAATCCCATCTTTGATCTATAAGATTTCGCAGGCCATAACAATTCAAAACATCTATACTCCTAAAAAAATTTAAATCCCAATCAGAATTTGCCAAATAAGTTACCAAGACTTGTGTCTTTTCTAAAATAAAGTGATTTTGCTACTAGTAAATACCCTAAGAGCGGCCTTAGAGTCATTCTCCTACAAAAAATTCCACTCACCTAAAAGCATCATACACGACAATCCCCACTGAAACGTTAATAAGCTGCAGCGGACTATTCCGAGGTTTATATTCAAATTCACCATCACCTTTATCCGGTAAATAATTAGTATCGCCTCTAGTTAGGAATTGCATGTTGCCGCCATCTTGATAATTCACTCGCAGTTCCAATTTTCCTCCATCGATTCCCGGCAGGGGAACCTGTATTCCTCCGCCGACCTTGTATGCAAAAGCCCAATCCTGCATGTCTTTGCCTGCTTCCACTACATCTTCAAAAATAGTAGGTCGTATTTTGAATCTCGAATAGAGGTAATTGGCACCTACCTGTATTTCCACAAAAGGAGTAAGCTTGCTAGTCATCGAAGGAAGGTATCTAAAGACCGCCATGCCCGAGGTGTAATTATTATTTCTTCTGATCCGAAAATCTTCCACAAAACCAGGGTAGAGGTCATTTCTAACTTCCATTTTCGTCCCATAGATTCCGTAGCTTACTTCCAATCCAGCCTGAATAGGTTGAGCATAGAATTCATACAGTAGTATTCCGGATAGGGTTGGGAAAAATGTTTTGTCCACTGCTTGCTTCAACTTCGATACAGGTATGCCACCTTTGAAGTGTCCTCCGGCTATGAAAAACTGCGCTTTTAGACTTGTCGCGATGCCTAGAAAAAGAAGAAGGAGTATAGATTTCCGCATAAACTTACAGTTAGTTATGTAAATCCGCAATCGCACCAGTAAAGGCCTAAAAGCGACTTCTAATATGGTAAAAGTTGGCATTTAGGCCACTTCGGTCATCGGTCTCCCGATAACTATCGGGACGTCCTGTAAAGCAAAGAAACTATCGCTACTGGCATCATTGCTGACAATCATAATAGTTAGCTATGCATACGGAACAAATAGGTGTGTTTGTTTAGCGAATTCCAAAAAAGTAAAGAAGAAGCCATTTATGTATACTCATCTGTTGCTTTAGCGGACTTTAGTATCTTGATGATGTCAAACCTAAAATTAACCCATGAACACCTCAGATTCCCGAAGGAATTTCCTTAAAAAATCCGCTTTGCTTGGTACAGGTCTTAGCTTAGCTGGCAGTACTTCACTTCAGGCTTTTGCCGAAATTGCCAAATCCAAAAACAAACTACCCGCCTGGAAAGGCTTTAACCTATTGGACTTTTTCTCAGATCATCCTGATCGGGGCAGACCCACCAAACCAGAATACGTGAAATGGATCGCCGATTGGGGATTTGATTTTGCCAGAATTCCTATTTCCTATCCAAGCTACCTGGATATAGATCGCTCCCGTCCGATTCGTCCAGACGAGGTATTGAATTTTGACGAAAGTCGATTGGATAAAGTGGACGAACTCGTCGAGCGCTGTATTTCTCAGGGTTTGCATGTAAGCTTGAATCTGCATCGTGCACCTGGTTTTTGCATCAACGCAGGCTTTGTAGAACCCTATAATCTCTGGAAAGATCAGGAAGCACAAGATGCATTCTGTGCGCACTGGGAAATGTGGGCAAAGCGATACAAAGGAATCTCTAAGAAGAAATTAAGCTTTGATCTGGTCAACGAGCCTTATCAGCGTGAAGATCCCAATGATCAGCACAGTCCGGGGGGACCAGTAGATGTAGTGGATTATCATCAGGTCGCCAAAGCTGCTTTGGAAACCATCAAATCAGTGAAAAAGTCTCGATTAGTGATAGCGGATGGAAATGGTGGGGGAGGTACGGCAATGCCAGAATTTGCGGATTTGGAGCTGGCGCAAAGTTGCCGAGGGTATCACCCATTCCCGATTTCACATTATAAAGCAGGTTGGGTGTATAAAGATCCTTCAACTGTTCCTCCGGTAGATTGGCCATTGACGCAAGGGGAAAGGACGCTTGGCATTGAAGAAATCAGACGGTATTATGCGCCTTGGAAAGCGTTAGTTGATCAGGGAATTGGTGTGCATTGCGGAGAATGCGGCTGCTATAATGAAACTCCCCATGAGGTATTTCTGAGTTGGTTTGGGGACGTGCTGACAGTTTTAAAAGAAAATGGAATTGGGTTTGGGATTTGGGAATTTTCAGGAGCTTTTGGAGTAATGAATTCCGGAAGAAAAGACGTGGAATATGAAGACTGGTACGGTGAGAAACTTGATCGGAAGTTTTTGGAATTACTAAGAGCTCAGATTTGAAAAAGTCATAGAGTAAGTAAAAAAGGTCAGGGATTTCGAAATCCCTGACCTTTTTGCATTAATAAGGGGAAACCTTATACAATGGAATTTTCAAGCCTACATATACATCAGCACTTTTGGAAGAGCTGGAAATTAGATTTGTCAAAATTGATCCTGAACCTATGGTTACAGGACCAGCCCGGAAACCAAAACCCCAAGCTAGGCTTGAATCGTATTGTCTTACACTAATAGGGCTGTAAACACTTATCCATCTCATTTCAAATCGAGGAGTGACTGAGAATGCATTGATAATATTGCTGACAGGAATATCAGATACTTTTTTTACAGAGAGTGCTCCTTGAGCACTCACAAAAAACCTATTGGTGATGCTATAATCAGCAAAAACCTGAATAGCTGTTGGTAGGCCAAACTTAGTTTTTTCTAACGTTTCTGACCCTGGGTAATTGTCCGCAAGAACTTCCTCTAGGTCTTTTTCGTCAAATTCATTAGCATCAATTGTGGCATTCATGTCATATCTGAAATTACTTGTGCCGCTGTAATTAATAGCCCCGATATCCGTCACAGCTAGCCCAACTCTTAATTTGTAAGGGTTTTCATCCCAATTATCTGAATCTCTAAATTCATACACCACTCCCAGATCTGCTCCAAAACCACCCGTGATATCTGCAAAATCAATTTCCTCTGAGTCAAAACCAGAAGTGTAACCATAATTCAGATTACCTGCCGTAGTAAGTGCTTCGTTTGTAGAATTGTAATTAGCTGATAAATTTGGGCTAAATCCAAAAACTCCACCCGCACCAGCTAGGTATTTGATTGTGGCACCAGCCTTTAAGAAGTGCTTATCCTTTTCCACAACTACTCTTCCGTAAGTAAGTCCGAATTCTGCCCAAGCGTGGACGACTCCTGAAAGATCATCCATTGAGACATTGAAATTATCTACATCCTCATCGCCAGAGGTGACTTCGTAAAGCTCGCCGCCAATATTATGGATGTTGAAAAATGCTCTTGCACGCGTAGTGATTCCTATACTACTTTTTTCATTGAGATTGAAAAGGGCAGAGGGGCCGAGGACATCTATATTTCCAAAGAAATTATTGTTGTCCATTGGGTTTGTTTCGGCATCTGTGTCAAAGTCAAAACCATTATCGAATTTACTGATATCACTGAGATCAATGCTGATGAAATCATTTCCGACGAAAGCACTGACAGAAAAAAGATTGATGTCCAATTTCATTCTGGAATCGGCAGCATTTGCCGGGTTGATAAGCACGGAATGAACACCGCTATAATTATCAACTGTGCTTCCTACATAAGATTGGGCCTTGACTAGCGAAATAGACAGGGCAAAAAGTAATGTTAATAGTAATTTAAAATAGCTTTTTCTCATAGTTTGAGTATTTAAAAAGGGTTGATAAAATAAATTGGAATGTTGTGAATACGATAATAGACGCAATTATTTATTAGGTGAAAAATACTTTTAATCCTATTATCGCCAAAGGCATAATTCGATTATGGTCTATTTGGGTTAGAAAATGGTTTCCTGGGTTTAGGATTACACTAGGGTAAACTAAAAAAATGAATTTTGAATCTGCTTAAAACTCATTCAATCGCTTTAGTTTTTCTTTAAATCGCTCTACTGGCAAAAACTGTTTTTCAAGATTCGATGCAAAGGGAACTGGGGTGTCCAGACTTCCTTCCCGCATGACAGGAGCATCCAAATATTCAAAACAATGTTCTGAAATCCAAGCACATATTTCAGCTCCAATTCCACCCGTCAGGCAATCTTCCTGTAAGAATATAACCTTACCTGTTTTTTTGACAGTAGTTTTTACTGCTTCGCTATCCCAAGGCAATAGCGTCCTCAAATCTAAAATATCGGCTGACAAACCCAGTTCTTCCGTGGCTTTCAATGCCCAATGAACTCCCATTCCATAGGTGATGATGGAAATTTCGCCTCCTTCTTTTACCAAATTTGCTTTGCCAATTTCAACGGTATAAAATTCGTTTGGAATCTCAGCGCTTATAGATCTATACATTCCCTTATGCTCAAAGTAGAGGTATGGATTTGGATCTTCGAAAGCCGCATTCAGCAGGCCTTTCGCATCGTAAGGGTTGGATGGATAGATAATTTTAAGTCCTGGAGTATGGAAAAACCAAGCTTCGTTGGATTGGGAATGGAAAGGTCCGGCAGCCATTCCAGCGCCAGTTGGCATGCGAATTACCACATCAGCTTGCTGTCCCCAACGGTAATGGATTTTTGCCAGATTATTGACTATTTGATTAAAGCCTACAGAAACAAAATCAGCGAATTGCATTTCAACCATGGCTTTGTAGCCCCTGATGGAAAGTCCAAGTCCAGTTCCTATGATCGCGCTCTCGCAAAGTGGTGTATTACGCACTCGATCAGCACCGAATTGTGCCTTGAAACCATCTGTGATTTTGAAAACTCCCCCGTAATCTCCTATGTCTTGACCCATTAGAATGAGATTAGGGTATTTTTCCATGGATTGACGGAGCCCATCTGAGATTGCGTCAACTAGTCGCTTTTCGGATTTTGGCGAGTTTGGAGAAGGTGAAATAACTTCCTGCGAAAATGGCGCATAAACATCCCTTAGTTCAGTTTCTAGGTTAGGGGAAATGGCTTCCTCAGCGAAGGCAATATCCAACCCATCATTTATGGCTTTTTTGACTTTTTTATTAATCCGTTCTTTTGACTTCCCATCTAGCACGCCTAATTCTTCCAAGAAGTGCTCGTAGTTTTCCACGGGATCCAGTTTGCTCCAATCCTCCATCAGTTGCTTCGGAACGTACTTGGTTCCTGAAGCTTCCTCGTGTCCTCTCATCCGAAAAGTGATGGCTTCTACTAAAACAGGGCGTGGGTTTTGACGGATATCTTCAGCTAGATTTTTGATGGCAGTATATACTTCGAGTACATTATTTCCTTGGATTCGAATAGCTTCCATTCCATATCCAGGACCTTTGTCTGTGAAGTGTTTGAAGGCGAATTGCTCTTCACTCGGTGTAGAAAGTCCGTAGCCATTATGCTCCACCACAAAGATTACAGGCAATTTCCAGACCGCTGCCACATTCAAACCCTCGTGAAAATCACCTTCTGAACTTGCACCATCTCCTGAAAAAACAACCGTTACTTTCTTTTCTTGCGATAGCTTATCCGCTAAAGCAATTCCATCTGCAATGGCTAACTGAGGGCCAAGATGAGAGATCATTCCTACGATATGATGCTCGATTGAGCCAAAGTGAAAGGAGCGATCCCGGCCTTTGGTGAAACCCGAAAGCTTTCCCTGAAACTGCGCGAAAAGTCGCTCCAAAGGCATATTTCTTCCAGTGAAAATCCCCAGATTTCTATGCATGGGAAGGATGAATTCGTCTTCATTCAGAGCATTTACTACCCCAATAGAAATTGCTTCCTGACCCCAGCCACTAAACCATTTGGATATTTTACCTTGGCGTAATAGAATCAGCATTTTTTCCTCGATCCTGCGAGGTATGATGAGCGATTCGTAGAGTTCTATCAGTTTTTGATCAGTTAGATTCTTTCGGTCGAAAGCTAAAGTTGCGGTAGTGATTTCCATGGAATGGCGATTTCCATCCTAAGTTACAGGAAGGAAGCAAAAAGGCAAAGGAAGAATCCGCGCCCTGCAAAAGGGCCCCGACGTGAATCGGGGCGAAAAATAAATGCAAGGAGTTAAAAAGTTTGCTGTACGTCTCAAAAGTAGAAAAAAGGGGTTGCTCCAACTCAGAAAGCGAGTTAAGCTTAGTTTAAGATTATGTAGTTGGAAATGATCTTTAGATAATATTGGCTTAAGAAAGCAAAAAAATCATTTGGTAATAGGCTGATGTCCAAAAGAAAATGGAAATTGAGAACATAACTTTAACCCAAAATCTAGCACCTATGAAAATCAAGTCACTCACCCTTTTAGTCAGTATTTATTTTTTAACTGCCCTTGCTGTATTCTCCCAAACTCCACGCAAAACTTTAGTCAGCATTTCTTCAGATAAATTTTATATCAATAATGAATTGACTTATGCTGGTCAAATATGGAATGGACATACTATTGAAGGTTTATTGATGAATTCAAGAATGGTGCAAGGAGTATTTGATGATCTAAATGCGGAAACTGTTAAAAATTGGGTGTATCCAGACACTAAGAAATGGGATGCAGATCGGAATACGGATGAATTTGTAAGCCATATGGCTAAATGGAAGTCTTACGGCTTGTTATCCTTTACGATTAACCTGCAGGGAGGAAGTCCGTACGGCTATTCTCAAAGTCAGCCTTGGATCAATTCTGCCTACACCGAAAGTGGAGAGCTACGACCTGCTTATTTCAATCGCTTGGAGAGGATATTGGATAAAGCAGATGAATTGGGAATGGCGCCTATGCTTGGACTGTTTTATTTTGGGCAGGATGAAAACCTTGCTGATGAAAAAGCTGTGGTAAATGCTGTGAGCAATGTAATTGACTGGTTGCACAGCAAAGATTATAGAAATGTGCTAATCGAAGTAAACAATGAATGTAATATTCGCTATGATCATCCAATTCTTCAGCCTGAGCGAGTTCATGAATTGATAGATCTGGTGAAAAGTAAGCAGAAAAATGGGTTTCGATTTCTTGTGAGCACTAGCTATGGTGGGGGAGAAGTGCCAAAGGAAAATGTCGTGCGAGCTTCCGATTTTATTTTGCTTCATGGCAATGGTGTGAAAGATCCGAGAAAGATTATTGAGCAGGTGGAAGCGACTCGTAAGGTGAATGGATATATGGATAAACCAATCGTTTACAATGAAGACGATCATTTCAATTTTGATCAGGATTTAAACAATTTTACCGCTGCGGTTTCCGCCTACGCTTCCTGGGGTTATTTTGATTTCCGCATGAAGGATGAGGGATTTGAAGAAGGGTATCAAAGTGTGCCAGTTGATTGGGGAATCAACTCTGAGCGGAAGAAGGGTTTTTTCGAGTTGTTGAAGGAGATAACGGGGTATTGAAGAATTTAAAATGAAGAATTTAAAATTTTGAAACTCGCATAAACTCTATCAGAGAAGCAAAACCTTTGAGGTTTTACAAACCTCGGAAGTTTAGTTAAAATTAATCCCAATCCTGAAAGTTTTCACTTGCAAGAATAGAAAGAGCTGCCTTTTTAATAGAGGCAGTCTGAAGACTGCAAATTGGTAAGCACAAGTCATGAGACTTGGGCTAGGTGGTTTATGTTTAGAGATTAGGCTCATTTTAAATTTCAAATTCTCAAATTTTAAATTCAAAAAAGTGTGAAGCTACTTTTTTGTCTACCTTTGCAGCCTCAAAAAGTAGGAAAACTGTGAAAGCGAGAACGTTAAAAAAAGACAAAGTCAATATTGTAACCATGGGTTGCTCCAAGAATCTTGTTGATTCGGAGGTGCTACTTACCCAGCTTCGAGGCAATGGCATCAACGCTACCCACGAGTCGGGCACGGATGACAATAACATCATCATTATCAATACTTGCGGGTTTATTGACAATGCAAAGCAGGAGTCTATCGACACCATTTTGCAGTATGTGGATGCCAAAGAGCAAGGTTTGGTGGACAAAGTCTATGTGACAGGGTGTCTTTCGCAGCGTTACAAAGATGATCTGGAGAAGGAAATTCCTCAGGTCGATGCATTTTTTGGCACTAGAGATTTGCCAGCGATTTTGAAGAAATTCAAAGCAGACTACAAGCATGAGTTGGTAGGAGAGCGTTTATTGACACACTCTTCGCACTATGCCTATATGAAGATTTCCGAAGGCTGTGATAGACCTTGTTCCTTCTGCGCTATTCCTATTATGCGTGGCGGACACATTTCCAGACCAATTGAAGAATTGGTGAAGGAAGCGGAGCATAAAGCCGCTGGCGGAACGAAGGAGTTACTTTTAATCGCTCAGGACTCTACCTATTACGGATTGGATATCTACAAAAAGCGGAATCTCGCTGAGTTGATGCGCAGACTTTCTGATGTGAATGGCATTGATTGGATTCGTCTACATTATGCCTATCCAACTGGTTTCCCGATGGACGTAATCGAAGTGATGAAGGAGCGGGAGAATATCTGTAATTACCTGGACATTCCTTTGCAGCATGGCTCTACTGATGTGCTGAAGGCTATGCGTCGAGGTACAACTCGCGAAAAACAAGAAAACTTAATTCACAGCATCCGTGATATTTTGCCTGATATAGCGATACGTACAACCCTAATTGCTGGTCATCCAGGTGAAGGAGAAAAGGAATACCAGGAGATGGTAGACTTTGTAGAGCGAATGAAATTTGAGCGTTTGGGAGTATTTACCTATTCTCATGAGGAAAACACGCATGCTTATTCTATGGAAGACAACATTCCACAGGAAGTGAAGCAGGAGCGTGCAAACAACTTGATGGAGATTCAGGAACAGATTTCTTACGATTTGAACCAAGAGAAAATCGGCAAGACTTTCAAAGTCCTAATTGATAAAAAAGAAGGCGGTCACTTCGTAGGCCGTACAGAATACGATTCTGTTGAAGTGGATAATGAAGTGTTGATCGATGCTTCAAAATTCTATTGCCGAGTTGGGGACTTTGTAAATGTGAAAGTTACTGATGCTACAGAGTTCGATCTGTATGCGGATGTGGAGGAATAAGGTAGTAAAGTAGGTTATGCTGCTTCTCCTGAAGCAGCATTTTTACTATATTGAACAGACTTTTAAAACTGATTTTTATGAGGCCTTTCCAGGTTTCAGACCAACATGCTATTTATTTTTTGACACTAACAATTGTGGAATGGATAGATGTTTTCACCAGAAAAGAATACAAACTAGAAGTAGTCGAAAGCCTAAATTTCTGTATTGACAGAAAAGGATTAGAGATTTTTGCATGGTGCTTGATGTCTAACCACCTTCATTTGCTATGCAGGTCGAAAGAAGCATTTCGACTCAGTGATACACTTCAGGATTTTAAGAAATTTACAGCAAAAAAGATCTTAGCTAGTTTGGAAAAAGAATCAATAGAATCTCGTGCTTCTTGGATTTTAAAAGCTTTTAAAGAAAAAGGAGCTAGTCAAAGTAGAATAACCAATTATAAGTTTTGGATGGATGGGCTCCATGCAGTAGCTGTCGAATCAAATCATTTTTTGGAACAGAAACTGCATTACATTCATCAAAATCCGGTTGAAGCTATGATTGTAGATGAACCAGAGGAATATTTGTTCAGCTCCGCGAGAGATTATGCTGGCAGGAAAGGATTGGTAAAAGTAGGATTGTACTAGTTCTATAGTGCTGCTTCTCCAGAAGCAGCACAACGGAGTTTGATCTGTATGCTAATGTGGAGGGATAAATATAATAAGTCCTGCTTCTGGAGAAGCAGGACAACGACACTAGTTATGCTGCTTTTCCGAAAGCAGCATTTTTGGTTTTCATAATGCAGATTTCGAAGAACCCCAAAAAATCTAAATCCTTAAAATCCCTTGTTCGTCTGGAGATTTGCTGTGTTCATAGAGATTTTTTTCTCGATCTTAGTTAATTAGCCAATTTGAGCCTGTCAACAACTCAAATATTCTAATTATGCAAAAAGCAAAATCAATTCTCGCAATTGGACTTTTGGTAGTCTTATTAAATTCCTGTGTGTATTCACTGTTTCCTATTTACACAGATGATACGCTAGTATATTTCCCGGAATTATTAGGTCGATGGGAGATGAATGATGAAGATTATGTTGAATTTAGTAATACTTCTTCCGGGCCTAATTTTTTTGGTTCATCCGAATCTGCCGACTTATCTAAAAATAAAGAATACGCTATTGAGATTATGGAAGGTGGGGATTTAATTAAATTCAAAGGCCATATTGCCAAAATAGGGAACGACTTATTTCTAGACTTGTATCCTGACGATCCTTATTCAGCTGAGGGTTTAGGTTCTAATATGATTCCAGTGCATACTTTTGCTAAATTGAAATTCAGCGATATGCAACTATACCTGACTCCTTTTGATTTACAAAAACTGAATAAGCTTTTTGAAAGTAATCTGATCCGATTGAGACATGAAAATGTGGACGGAACGATCCTAATTACAGCTCAGCCTAAGGAAATTCAGAAATTTATCGACAAATATTCTGATGATGAATCGGTGTTTGAGGATACGGAGACTTACCAAAAAGCCAGCTAATCAGGAGTTATGATCAAGCTCATCAACTCAAAATGGTTTCAGCATCCGGTTTTTTGGATACTTTCCATTTATGCGATCGGAAATTATTTTTCGATATCGAGTGTCTTCAAGTTTATAGATGTTTTTTATGCCTTGCTTTTCCATGTTCCTCTGTTCTTTCTAGTTTATTTCAATTTAAGAGTACTGATTCCCAGGTTTCTCGACCAAGGAAAATACCTGCTTTACTTTCTGAGCATTCCCTTGCTTTTATTGGCGACTTATGTGATTCATGAACTCACGTTTGAGGTAATGTTTCCGCTATTGGATTCTGAGTTCTATATGGTTTCCTTCACAGAGTGGCAGGTCTTGCTGAGTATTTTCTTGATTTATCTGATTTTGACTACGCTTATAAAATTGTCAAAATCCTGGTACACACTGCAGCAAGTTGAGAAAGAGAAATTGTCTCTTGAACTCAATTCTCTGAAAACTCAGATTAACCCTCACTTTCTGTTTAATAGCCTGAATAGCATTTATTCGCAGGCTTTGGCCAAAAGCGATCAGACTTCTGAAACAGTTTTGGAGCTTTCTAATTTGCTTCGATACATGCTTTATGAGGTGGAAGAGGATAAAGTGCCTTTGATCAAAGAAGTGGAAATGCTTGAAAATTACATCGAGTTGCAAAAACTCAGGTTAGAAGAGGGATCCAAAGTCGGGTTTACAATTGAAGGTGATTTGGACCGTGTGGTGATTGCACCTTTGTTGTTATTCCCTTTGGTGGAAAATGCGTTCAAACATGGAATGAAAGATGATTCTAAACATGCATTTATAGAAATCAAGCTGAAGGTGGATACAGGTATCTCTTTTTCGATCAGGAATAAATTGGGTCAGATTGATGATATGGAGAAAGGGAAATATGGAGGAATTGGTCTTGAAAATGTGAAAAGAAGGTTAGAGCTTATTTATCCAAAATCTCATGAGTTTGAGATTTTAAAAACCAAATCCGAATTTCGAGTTAATTTGACACTTATATGATCCGATGTGCAATCATAGATGACGAACCGCTCAGCCGGGATGTTTTGAGACAATTCATTTCTGATCATCCAGATCTAATTCTCGCTGGAGAATACAAAGATGCATTGGAGTCAATCTCAGGAATTGAGTCCAATCCCGTGGACTTGCTTCTGCTGGATATCAATCTTCCTAAGCTTTCTGGTATCAATTTTTATAAAAGCTTATCAAATAAGCCTCTGGTAATTTTCACTACAGCATATCCGGAATTTGCCTTGGATGGCTTTGAACTTAATGCTGTCGATTACCTGATGAAGCCAATTCCCTTTGATCGCTTTTTGCAAGCCATACAGAAAGTAAGAGAGCGCCTGAAGACTCAGCAGGATTCTCCAGAGTTTATTATGCTGAAGGTGGATAAAAAGCTTTACCGAACAGCTTTTGAGGATGTTTTATTTTTTGAGGCTTTCGGAGATTATGCTAAAGTGTATTTGGAAAATCAGGTGTTGATCATTACTTCGACGATGAAGAAAATGGAGGCTGAATTACCGAAGGAGCTTTTCGTGAGAACACACAAATCCTTTATCATTAATACTTCCAAAGTAGAATTTATCGAAGGGAATCAAATTAAAATTGGGAGTAAAATGATACCTATTGGTATGCGGTACCGTGAGAATCTGCTGGAGCAATTGAATTGAGGTATACATAATCACTGTTATGCTGCTTCTCCAGAAGCAGCATTTAAAAAATTAAGAGATGTTGATTTTAGTCGGTATAATCCTATTTGAAATAGGTGTTTATTTATACCGAAAGGTTATTGTTCCTGACAAAGTTGGTCTTCACAAATTCAATTACGAATACAAATTCCGGAGAAATGCTTTGATCTACTTCTTAATGATAGGAGGTGTTATTATGGTAGTGAGAGAATTGATCTTTTGGATTTGGTTTTAGTTTAATGTTCAATTCATGCGATATTTTGCCTTTACTTCGCGCTTTCTTCGCGGTCTTAGCGGCTAAAAACAATCCATCCTCATACTCATTTTTGCCCTTTCACCCGATCTACCTAATTTAGCATTCTAAAATCACCCGAATGCAATTGATCGAAGTCACCACGCCAGCCCATCAAAAAGAGTTTATCGAGATGGCTGTGAGGTTATATAAAAATGAAAAAAATTGGATCCGGCCTCTTGACGCAGATATCGAGGGGCTTTTTCATAAAGAAACCAATAAGCTATTTCGAAATGGAGCCAAAGCCAAGCGCTGGATTTTGCAAAATGACAAACAAGAAACCATCGGTCGTGTAGCAGCTTTCATCAATCCTAAGATGAAGGAAAAACAACCGACAGGAGGTTTAGGATTCTTTGAATGTATTGACGATCAAGATGCGGCATTTTTACTTTTTGATACGGCAAAAGCCTGGCTGGAAAGCGAAGGAATGGAAGCCATGGACGGACCGATTAATTTTGGAGAGCGCGACAAATGGTGGGGATTGCTCGTGGATGGATTCACAGAGCCTAATTATAATATGCCGTGGAACTTTAAATACTACCAAAAGTTCTTCGAGGATTACGGTTTCCAGATTTACTTCAAGCAGTTTACCTACGCGAGAAATGTTCAGGGCTTAGGCTTTGATGAGAAAATGATAGCCAGAGCAAAAGTGGTTATGGATAATCCTGACTATGAATTCCATTACCTGAAGGGAAAGGAGCTAAAGGAAAAGGCGCCGGAATACTTTATGACTGTCTATAATAAAGCCTGGGCAAGGCACATGGGGAAATCACTTGCGCTAAAAGAAGCACAAATGATGTTTGCCAAGATGAAACCGATTATTGACGAAAAGCTGATTTACTTCGGGTTTTATAAAGGCGAACCCGTTTCCTTCTTTATTCAGATTCCGGAAATTAACCAGATCTTCAAGCATGTGAATGGCAAAATGGACTTGATCGGTAAACTCAAATTTCTTTGGTACAAAACCTTCTCACCTCCCAACAAAATGCTGGGTTTGGTGTTTGGTGTAGTGCCGGAGCATCAGGGAAAAGGGGTGGAGAGTGCGATGATAATCACCTACGACAAGATGAGCGGCAAGCCTGATTTCCAATACAAAACTATCGAGATGAACTGGATTGGCGATTTCAATCCAAAGATGATGCGTGTTTGTGAACAGCTTTTGGCAGATATTTATAAGACACATCATACCTACCGTTATTTGTTTGATCGAGAAAAGCCATTCGAAAGACACCGCATATTTGATTGACCTTCGCCATTTACGATTTGAGATTTATGATTTACGAGATCTTTTTATGCTATTGAGATATTCTCCCAATTAGCCTTTGAAGTCTCTTTAAGCCTAATCTTTTAACAGTAATTTCGAATGAAGAATGCTGAATGTTGAATATCGAAGTATCGATAACCACTGAAATCAATTTTCCAATATTTCAATTTTAAAATTTTCCAATACAGAATAAAAAATGAAAAAATACGACGTAACCGGCATAGGGAATGCCTTAGTAGATATAGAATTCAAAGTAAAAGATCAGTTTTTTACTGACAATGGCGTGGAGAAAGGGCTCATGACTTTGGTGGATGAGGATCGTCAAAATGCTCTCATGGCGGTGATCAACACCGAAGAAGCAAAGAAGCAATGTGGAGGTTCAGCAGGAAATACAGTAATCGCTATTTCTCAGTTTGGAGGTAAATCCTACTATTCCTGTAAAGTTGCAAATGATGAACTTGGCCACTTCTATATGAATGACATGAAGGATGCGGGTGTCTCTCACAACTTGAATGAAAGCAGTTTGGCGGAAGGTATCACAGGAAAATGCCTAGTGATGGTGACTGAAGACGCTGAACGTACGATGAATACGTTTTTGGGGATCACACAGACCTATTCCACTGCAGATGTGGACGAAGCAGCGATTAAAGATTCTCAATATTTATATATCGAGGGCTACCTGATCACTTCTGAGAATGGTAAGCAAGCGATGAAGCATGCAAAGAAAATCGCTGAAGATAATGGGGTAAAAGTAGCCTTGACTTTCTCCGATCCGGCTATGGTGAAGTACTTTAGAGACCCCATGACTGAGGTGATCGGTGCAAGTGTGGATTTACTCTTTGCTAATGAGGAAGAAGCGATGACTTTCACAGGAAAGGATAATTTGCTTGAAGCCCGTGAGGAATTGAAGAAAGTAGCTAAGCACTTTGTAATCACGCAGGGGAAAAACGGTGCCATGATCTTCGATGGAGATACCTTTATTGATATCGAACCTTATGCAACAACCGCGATCGATTCGAACGGAGCAGGAGATATGTTTGCGGGAGCCTTTATGTATGGCATTACAAACGGGCACAGTTATGCCTCAAGCGGGAAGCTTGCATCCATGGCGAGTTCGAAAATTGTAAGTCAATTTGGTCCTAGGCTTCAATGGCATGAAGCAAAAGATATTTTAGCAAGACTAAATCCATAAAATAAGGCCCTGAAAAATGATTATTCAGGGCCTTATTTTTTATTAATATATCTTCCTAAATTTTTAGATTAGAGTTAAATGTTATTTTTTTAGGGAAATTTAGGATGAATGGTGAACAATAAGTTTGAATTTGTCTTTTGAAGTTACCATTCAAAGATTTTATCAATGAGAATATAATCCAACATACAATGATGAGAAAACTTACTGCTTTGGGGTTAGTAGCAGGAATGCTGAGTATTCCTGCTTTTGCTCAAACCAAAATTGAGTTCAAGGAATTTGACTTGGACAATGGGCTGCATGTGATCATGCACCAGGACAATACCACGCCAATCGTGGTGACATCGGTTCTTTACCATGTAGGATCTAAGAATGAGCAACCGGATAGAACTGGATTTGCACACTTTTTTGAGCACTTGATGTTTGAAGGGTCGGAGAATATCGAAAGGGGAGAATACATGAATATTATCCAGTCGCACGGAGGTACTTTGAATGCTTACACTTCAAATGACATTACCTATTACTACGAGTCTCTGCCTTCTAATGAGTTAGAGCTGGCGCTTTATATGGAAAGTGAGCGCATGCTGCATTCCAAAGTAGATCAAACTGGAGTAGAGACGCAGCGTGAGGTAGTAAAAGAGGAGAAACGCCAGAGTTACGACAACAGACCTTATGGTAGTATTTTAATCGAAACGTTGAAAAGAGCCTATTCTGTTCACCCGTATCGCTGGGCTCCAATAGGTTCGCTTGATGATTTGAATGCGGCTTCTATTGAGGAGTTTCAGCAGTTTTATAAGGATTTCTATGTGCCAAACAATGCTACGTTGACAATAGCTGGAGATATAGACTATGCGAAGACAGAAGAATGGGTGAAGAAATATTTCTCCGAAATCCCAAAAGGAACCAAGGAGATCTACAGACCTGATATTACAGAACCTAAGAAAACTGCCGAAATCAGGGATATAGTATATGACAATATTCAGATTCCAGCAGTGATTCAGGCTTACAATCTTCCACCTAAAACTCACAAGGATTCCTATGCAATGTCTATGCTTTCTACGTATTTGACAGGAGGGAATTCTTCCTTGATGACCAAGGAGTTGGTAGATAAGCAACAAAAAGCGTTGGCACTTGCTGCAATTCCTCTTGACTTAGAAGATGGAGGTATTTTTATCATGTATGGCATCACAAATATGGGAGTAGAACCAAAGGATCTGGAGACAGAAATCGATAAACTGGTGAAACAGGTTCAGGAAGAAGGCATTTCTGACCGAGATTTTGAAAAGCTACAAAACATCATGGAAAACAATATTGTGAGTGGAAATTCCTCCATGGCGGGTGTAGCAGAGAATCTTGCTGAAGCTCATGTGATCTATGGCAATACGAATTATGTCAATAAGGTAATGGACGCCTATGGTCAAGTCACCAAGGAAGACCTTCAGAGAGTAGCCAAAGAATATTTGACGTTGGATGGCCGTGTGGTATTGTATTATTTACCAAAATCTGCCGAAGCAGCTCAGTAATTGAATCACCTTAAAATCGAAATGACATGAAGAAAATAACAATATCCTTTGTATTGAGCCTTTTGGTGTCTATCGTGAGCTTTGCTCAGGTGGACAGAAGCCAGTTTCCAAAAGCAGGGCCAGCACCGGTAATAAAAATTGGCGAAGCAGAGACTTTTACCCTAGAGAATGGCTTGAAAGTTTTTGTAGTAGAGAATGATAAACTGCCTAGAGTATCCTTCACACTTGTATTTGAAAGAGACCCGATCATGGAAGGAGATAAAGCTGGGATGACAGGTTTTGTAGGTGAAATGCTTACAGCTGGTACAGCTAACCGTACAAAAGATGAGCTGGATGAGGAAATCGATTTTATCGGTGCATCTCTAGGGGCATCTTCTACATCTGTTTCTGCTTCTTCTTTGAAAAAACATCAGGACAAAGTTCTTGATTTGATGACTGATGTCCTGTTCAATCCGGTTTTTCCTCAAGAGGAATTAGATAAGTTGAAGAAGCAATCGATCACTGCTTTGGCAACCAGCAAAGATGAGCCAGGTGCTATTTCCAGCAGACTATCAAATGCGATGGTGTATGGAAAAGACCATCCATATGGCGAAGTCCAAACTGAAGAGTCTTTGACAAATGTGACGGTGGAAGATATCAAAACGTATTACGAGACATTTTTCAAACCAAATGTAGCTTACCTGGCAATTGTCGGAGATATGAGTAAAGCAGAAGCGGAGAAAGTGGTGAAGTCTTATTTCAGTGACTGGGAGCAGGGTGATGTGCCATCATTTACGTATCCTAAGCCTGCGCCAGCAGATAAGAATATGGTAGCCTTGGTGGATAGAAGTTCATCAGTACAGACGGTAATTGATATTGCTCAGCCGATTGAGTTGAAAGTTGGCGATGAAGATTATATTCCAAGTAGAGTGCTAAATCAAATTTTTGGTGGAGGTTCTTCTTCCCGCCTTTTCATGAATCTCCGTGAGGACAAAGGTTATACTTATGGAGCCTATTCCTCTTTTGCTCCAGACAAATTGGTAGGTCAATTCTCTGCCAATGCGTCGGTACGTACAGAAGTGACGGATTCTGCAGTGTATGAATTCATCTATGAAATCAATAGACTGGTAAAAGATGGAGTAACGCAGGAAGAATTGGATAAAGCGAAAGCCAACTTGGCAGGTTCATTTGGAAGATCGCTTGAGAGTCCTTCTACCATAGCAAGTTTTGCATTGAATATCGAGCGTTATGACCTTCCAAAAGATTACTACGAGACGTATTTGCAAAAAATGAATGCGCTGACCGTAGCAGATATTAACAAAACAGCTGATGATCTAATTGATCCTTCGAAACTGTACATTACAGCAGTGGGTAACGGGACTGAGATCAAGGATAAATTAGCTCAGTTTGGAGAGGTCATGATGTTTGACAATATGGGCTTCCCTGCCAAAGAAATGGCAGCTGTAGATGCAGATATGACATCTGAAAAAGTGATTGAAAACTACATAGCTGCAATTGGCGGAAAAGCTAAAGCAAGTGCTATCAAAGCGGCAAAATTAGAAATGGTGGCCGAAGTGATGGGTACTCAGTTAACCATTGAGTTGATTCATGATGATGCCAATATGAGATTTGCCCAAAAGACCCTAGTAGGAGGGAATGTAATGCAGACTTCGGTCGTGAAGGATGGTAAAGGTACGGCAAGTGTTCAAGGTCAATCCATGGCTATGACCGATGAGCAAGTTGATGCTGCTAAACTTGGAACCTACTTTATACCAGAATTATATTTTGGAACAATGGGGTATACCTTGACGCTAGATGGCATTAAGGATGTAGAAGGAACTCCAGCATATAAGGTAATCGTGGCAACTCCATTAGGGTCATCGGTAACCAATTACTACTCAGTAGAATCTGGATTGAAAATCAAAAATGAAAACCCAGTTTCAGGAGATACATTTTACAGTGATTATCAAGAGAAAAATGGCGTCTTGATTCCAATGACCCAAACGATTAAATCAGCTATGATTCCTGTGCCTTTGGAGGCAAAAATCACTAATCTTGAAATTAATCCAGAATTGACTGAAGCAGATTTTAACTAAATAAATCAAATGAAAAAGACAATAATAATACTGGCATTTAGCCTATTGGTAGCTCCAATGGCGTCAGAAGCTCATGTGGTAGCCGAAGAAGGTTCAATCATAGTCAAAGATGAGAATTCGGTCAAAGAAGTGATCGATAACTACATCAAAGCCACAGGTGGAGAATCCAAGATGAAGGCGATTTATAACGTGGAAATGAACATGGAAGCCGAAATTCAAGGAATGAAATTGCTCATCCAGGGAATAACTGATCAGAAAAATGAGCGCATGCTAAACGTCACGGAGGTGAATGGTAATGTAATGTCAAAGACTGTCGTCAAAGACGGAGCTGGTACTGTTTCTGCAATGGGGCAGGAGCAAACGTTGACTGATGAGCAAGTTGCAGCAGTATTGAAAAACCAGATTTATGCTTTCCGTGAGTTGTATCTAGATGATTTAGGAATCGCTGTCACATTTGAAGGAACGGCTGAAGTGGAAGGTGAGCAAGCCTATAAGCTGGCGTTTGATGCTGGTGGAGATGGAAACACTACGGAATATTATAGTGTTGCTTCTGGTTTAAAGCTTCAGACTGAATCTCCCGCTGCTGGGAAAATTGTTTACAAAGATTACAAAGAAGTAGATGGTTTGATGATGCCGATGACTATGGTCATCACCAACAGCATGTTGCCTATGCCTCTTAAAGCTAATATCACATCTATAGAGTTCAACCAAGATTTGGATGACTCGGTGTTCAATTAAGAATTGAAATAGTTAGTTAAGAAAGGGCTGTCAGCTTTGTCAGCCCTTTTGCTTTATCTACCAATCCAAACAACTCTTTTAGGGTTGTTTTTTTTGTCTAAAATCTGATAGTCTTTAAATAGAAATTCGCTGGATTTAGTTAGGACCACTTCTATTTTTCTCCCGAATCTATCGAGGGATAACTTAATAGTTGATTCAGATATTTCTTGCTTCTTGATGATATCTCCAATTTGGAGTTTGGAATACGCTTCGCTTTTTGGATGAACCTTCGCAACCTTACCATCCTCTGATTTGATGATTCCAAAATCTGAGGCTAAGCTATCATCTTTACATTTTTTCGTGAGATCAAAACCAAGCGATGATAGGTGTTTCTCCACCAATGGGAAAATATCTTCTTTTCCTGCGATAAAGTCGTCGTAGAACTGATTGAAATAGATAGGATGGCTAGTCTGTGAAAGCACCACTTCCCACACTTCTTCCAGCGTATAGCCAATTTTCGTTTTCCCAAATTTCTTCCAAAGCATCTTCAGCACCTGATGAAGAGATGAATTCTCATCCAAAAGCATCTCGTCTAGACAAAACGCTATCAAAGCACCATGGGTGTAAATACTCACTTTTTTATCAGGTATTCCAGCCACATAGCCATCTATCCAGAGATCAAAGCTGGACTCTAAGATGGATTGATTTTGCCAGCCGAAATTCACTGCTTCACGGTTCAGGACTTTTTCAAATGTTTGGAAATATTCCTCAAGGGAGAAGTATCCTGATCTCAACAAGAAAATATCTCCCATGTAAGTTGTGACACCTTCTACCATCCATCCGGCTTCATGATAGGCTTCTTTGGAGAAATCGTAAGGCATAATTTCGATAGGCCTGATCTGGCACACATTCCAGGCGTGATACAATTCGTGACAACTCACACCCATGAGTTCATTTCTATGCTTTCTTTCTGCCAAACTCTCAGCAGGGCCAAATGTAATCACCGTTCCGCGCTGATGCTCGACACCATGATAATGTGAATAGGGCAGAAGTTGATAGATGAAGTGGTATTCCTCTACCGGAAACTCCCCGAAAGCCTCGATAAGCTTTTCTGCGAATTCCCTCACATCGGTTTTGAATTTTGAAAGGTCAAAGTGAATTTCTCCATTAAACCATAAATGGAATTTGACTTCATCGATTTCAAATGACTGGTGAGTTATGCTTTGCGAAGCTAGAAAGGAGCTATCCGCTAAATGCTGAAAATTGGAGGCAAAATATTCATTGTTTTCGCTGAGTAGGGTAGTACAAGACTGAAAGTGCTGCCGGTGATTTATTTCTACTGTAATCCTTTCTTCGGAACGACCTTCCACCTCAAAACAGCAATTAACAAAGTTCAGGTAAAGTTGCTCGTCATCGACCCAGCAAGAGCCCGCATCCATCTTAGCGCAGTAATATTCATAACGAATCTGGTACTCTCCCACATGGTCGGGACTGAATTCCCATAGATCTTTAGTCAACTTGGAATGAGAAATTGTGTCTCCATTTGGTGAGATAACTTGGAGACCTCGAATATTTTGAACGTAATTTGAAAGCTGATAACGTCCTGCTCTCCAAGCGGGCAGCTGTAGTCGCACCTGTGAAAGATGCCTTACAGGAATGTATAGCGTGATTTGTATGAATTGAGATACTGGATTTTGGGATTCTATTAGGAATTTCATTGTGGTTAAGTTGAATGAATTCAAACAAATGTTATTTGGCTTGTTTGCATTTAAGGAAATGGTACTTATCTTTGCATTCCTTTTTGGGAGGCAAACCAAGGAGACTTAATCAAGCAAGCAATTAGATAAAGATATTCGATCATGAAAAGAACATTTCAACCTTCTCGTAGAAAAAGAAAAAATAAGCACGGCTTTAAAGAAAGAATGTCTTCTGCTAACGGTAGAAGAGTACTGAAAGCTAGAAGAGCAAAAGGAAGACACAAGTTGACTGTTTCTTCTGAAAAGACATTGAAGAAGTAATTCTTAGCACTGATTTTCGTATGTTCACGTACGATTATAGTCCTTGTGATGAATTACAGACTCCCAAAAAGTGAGCGGCTTCATGCCGACAAACTTATCAAGGAACTTTTTAACGAAGGTTCCTCTTTTTTTTTGTACCCCTTTAAAGTCCAATTTTTTGTTAAAAAGGATCAGGGTAGTGGAACCTCTCAGGTGCTTTTCTCCGTTTCGAAGAAGAAGATCAAAAAGGCTGTCGGGCGAAACTTTGTAAAACGAAGGATGCGCGAGGCCTATAGGCTTAACAAAGCGTTGATTCCTCCCACAGCCCCAGCTATGTCGATTGGCTTAATTTATGTAAGTTCCGATCTGATGGAATTTTCAGAAATTCAGACTAAAATTATCCTGGCTTTAAAGAAACTTGCCACTATTGTAAGCGAAAACCAAAAACAGCATGCATAAATCATTGAAAAAATCCCTGCTGATCTTCCTACTGGGAGCAATTGCACTTACCGGATTTTTTGCATTCAATCCTAAGAACGACAAGCTATTTGCGATAGCTAAGAACATTGACATTTTCGCTACACTCATACGTGAACTAGACTCCTACTATGTGGATGATATTGATCCAGATGAATTAGTGACCATCGGTATCAATGCGATGTTGGAGGAATTGGATCCTTATACGACTTATGTTCCTGAGGAGGATTCGGATGATTATCGAATGATGACGACTGGGGAATATGCTGGGATTGGTGCTTTGATAGGAAATCGGGGAGAAGGAAGCATGGTAATCATGCCTTATACGGGGTTTCCTGCGCAGACGGTCGGCCTGAAGATAGCTGATTATATATTGAAAATAGACTCTACTGACGTGACGACCTTGGGAACGTCAGATGTTTCTACACTTCTTAAAGGCCCTGCTAATACGCCTGTGCATCTGCAAATTAAAAGAGATCAGGATACGCTTGAGTTTGATGTGATTCGTAAGAAAATAGCGATCAAGAATGTTCCTTATTACGGAAAATTGAACGACAATACAGGTTACATTAAGTTGGCCGAGTTCACTACCAATGCTTCTACGGAAGTAAGAAATGCGCTTGTTGATTTGAAAAGCCAAGGCATAGATCGATTGGTTTTGGACGTTAGGGATAATCCAGGTGGCTTGGTTAATGAAGCCGTTGAGATTATTAACCTATTTATTCCAAAAGGAAAAGAAGTGGTGAAGACTATAGGTAAGCTTGAAAATGTGAATTACACCTATAAGACTACCAAAACCCCTGTGGATAAGGATATTCCGATGGTTGTTTTGCTTAATGAGCATAGTGCTTCTGCATCAGAGATTGTTGCTGGTACGCTACAGGATTACGATCGGGCTGTTTTATTAGGAAGAAAATCATTTGGTAAAGGGTTGGTGCAAACTACAGTTCCATTGACCTACAATGCCCAGATGAAAGTGACTACCGCCAAATACTACATTCCAAGTGGTCGCTGTATTCAAGCCATTGACTATTTGCAAAGTAGAGAAAGCAACGAGTTGGTGACTGTTCCAGATTCATTGAGAAAGGCATTTCAAACCAAAAACGGGAGAACAGTATTGGATGGGGCAGGAATTGAGCCTGATGAGAGCGTAGAACAAAAAAGCTATGCGCCGATTTCATATAGTTTGGTTGCGAGAAATCATGTGTTTGATTATGGTACGAAGTATTTCTATGATCATCCTCAGATTGCAGATGCAGCCACTTTTGAGATTTCAGATTCAGACTATGCTGATTTCGTGAGTTGGCTAGAAGGAAAAGAGTACGATTACACAACCTACTTAGAGAAATCTGTGGAGGACATGCGCAAGAATGCTGAAAAAGTAGATTACTACGATGAGATCAAGGCGCAGATTGATTCTCTCGAAAAGAGAGTTAATCACAGTAAAGAGCAAGATTTGGTGACTAATAAAGAAGAGATAAAGAAAATTCTTTCTCAGGAGATAGTTTCCAGGTATTATTTTCAAGAAGGAATGATTGAATCAGGATTGCAGGATGACGAGGATGTAATGTTGGCGAAAGAGTATTTGAAGGATCTTGAGAAAGTAAAAATGGTTTTAACAGCCTCATCAAAATAAAGAGTATGGCAGTTATTCTTTCTTTGGAGACTTCTACACCGATATGTTCTATAGCACTACATGAAAGTGGAGCATTGATAAGAGAGAAGTCACTTGATCTCCCGGGAGCTCATTCAGAAAAGCTCATGGGGATGATAGATACTCTTTTGGACGAATGTCAACTTACCGTAGAAGATGTAGAGGCTGTTGCTGTATCTGAAGGACCTGGATCCTACACAGGATTGAGAATTGGAGTTTCGGTTGCCAAAGGATTGGCGTTTGCCAGAGAAATTCCTTTGATAGCAATCAGTACCTTGAAAGCAATGGCTTATGGTACGAAATCTTATGTAAATGACAATGGGCTGATCGTGGCAATGCTCGATGCGAGACGGATGGAAGTTTATCGGGAAGTTTTCGATCAGGAATTACACTCAGTTAACAAACTTGACTCTGAAATCATCGACGAGGAATCATTCACTTGTTTGCTTGATAGGGGTAAGGTGTATTTTGTAGGGGATGCTGTAAAGAAAGTGTCGGAGGTTATCCTGCACCCAAATGCTGTTTTTTTAGATATTCCAATTTCAGCGAATTATGTAGGGGCATTGGGTTATGAGAAGTTTCAAAGAGAAGAATTTGCCGACTTGGCTTATTTCGTCCCAAATTACCTGAAAGAGTTTAAAGCTCTTCAATCAAAAAAGAATCCATTGCTAATATGAGCGAGATAGTTAATAGAGTAGCGAGTAGCCCGCTTATCACGATCAATCTGGAAGAAATCTATCCTCGGGAAGAACGAGTGGTTTTTGACCTGAAACCATTTCTATTTCAGGAATTGATCTTAAGAGAAAAAGACTTTCGTGCCGCTCTGAAGGAAATTAATTGGACTCAGTATGAAAAAAAATGGGTCGCGATTACCTGTACAGTTGATGCTATAGTACCAAATTGGGCTTTTATGTTAGTAGCTACCTATCTCAATTCCATTGCCCGTGGCTTTGCTATTGGTGATTTAAAGGAGCTTGAAGTGATGATTTCCGAAGATTGTCTAAGAAAATTAGATTTAGAATCTTTCGTAGATAGGCCAGTTGTGGTCAAAGGGTGCAGTGATTTCCCTATTCCTTTATTCGCTTACGGCAAAATAATTTCTCTTATACAGAGCCGTGCAAAATCCATAATGTACGGAGAGCCTTGTAGTACTGTACCACTCTACAAAAAACAAAAGTCCTGATAATTAAAGCACTGCGAAAATCCATCTAATTTTTTGCGATTTTCTTTGTTATGATTCTTGCCGATAAATAAAAAAGGTAGATATTTGCACTCCCAAACGACGCAGACGGTGTTACGGGGGAGAGCGGGGAGCTGCTCTGGAAGAGTTTGAAAAACGGAAAAAATTAATTTTGCTGCGGGGTTTGGAAGTCGGAAATGATCTCTTACCTTTGCGCTCCCTTCAG
>NZ_FXUA01000007.1 GCF_900182815.1 Algoriphagus winogradskyi
CAACCTTATTGAAACCACTTTCAATAAGGTTGTCACAAAAGACAGTAAATCAATAGTTTACACAGCTTTTACCAACTATTTTTGACCATTAAATCGCTATTTAATAAATCAAATTCTGACGTATTGAATTGGCCTACGAAATACTGGGTAAATTCCTTTTTAGAATTGACAATAAAATTAATTCTTTGAAAGGAACCTCTATAGCCTTCTAGATCTAAAAATGTAATGTGTTCTTTTTTACATTTCAACTTGGAAAAAGTGTTAAATATCTGATAAGTGACTTCAATATTACTCTTTAAATCTGAGATTCTTTGAACGGATATTTTGCTTACAAAAATAGATCTTATAAAAGCAACTAAGACAAGAGGTAAAATAAAATACAAAGAATAAACCGGCAATGATTTTTCTACCATTAGAATTGAGATTGTAGCCAAAATAGAAAGGAAGAAGAATTTATCTTGACTATAAGCCAGGATGCATCTCATTAGAAATGGCTTTGGTTCTTTTTCGAAAATAATCATATGTCTTAATTTCTGTTTCTATTTATAAAATACCTCATCTGATTCCCATTTCCCTTAGCCAAAATTAGATTTGATTCTACTGCTTTTTTTAGATCCCTGCTGGCAGTAGCAGAAGAAATAGATTTGAATACATCCATGTAAGCTTTACGAGTGAATTCATTTTTGCCCAAAGAAAGGAAATAAGTGATCCGTTGATCTGAAGTCAAGGTTTGACTATTGGTGTTTAATAGATTTCCAAGAGAACTGTCTATGATAGCTAGCATGTATTCGATGAAAAAAGTTGACTTTCCAGCCTTATCACATTTAGAGAGGACTTGGTAATACTCATCTTGAGTTTGGGTAATAAGCGTTTCAAAAGGAAGGAATTCAAAAAGGGGATACCTCTCTTTTAGAATTACTGTTTGCCATAGCCTTCCCATCCTCCCGTTTCCGTCAAGAAATGGATGGATAAATTCCATTTCGTAGTGAAAGACACAGCTTTTGATCAAAGCAAGTTCGTCGTCATTCTTTAGATACTGAAATAGTTCTTTCATGAGTCCAGGCACATTTGAAGCTGGCGGGGCTAAATGTGCAACTTGCGAACCTTTAACTACTCCTACTCCTCGAGTTCGGTAGCTGCCAGGTTGATCAATCAATTCTTTCATCAATGTCGCGTGCGCTGATAAGAATGATTTCTCAGATGAGGGTTTATAGAAACTTAGATTTTCATAAACTTCTATTGCATTAATCACTTCCGTAATGTCTTTTTGAGGGCCAATGATTCGTTTATTTTCAATCAAAGCCGTAATCTGCTCTTCAGAAAGTGTATTGCCTTCTATCTGGAGAGATGAGTGAATGGTTTTTATCTTGTTTTGCTTGCGAAGTTGAGGAGATTGCTTTTCTAGAAAAAGTGCGTTTGCCTCCCCAATTTTTTCTGAAATCGAACTGACCAATTGCAAGATGGTTGGCGTGATATCGTAAGGAGGTTTCATAGTGATAGTATCATTTGATACTATCAAAGATATTATTATTGAGATTACCTAAGGTATTATCGGATGATTAAAGCCGAGAAATAGTGATTATCCTACTTTGCGAATTCAACAAACAACATCAAACCTGCTTATTTGTAGGTGAAAACTAGCATTTGGGCTACTTCGGTCTCCCGTCTTCCCACTTCCTGCTTACCCTCTACTTCTTCCTCTCAATCGTATAACTCACCAGTCCTTCAAGTGAAGTTTTATATTCCGATTCAGGAAAGGTTTTCAGGATATCCAATGCTTCCTGATAAAATCTATCCATGATGGTTTTGGCGTATTCCAGTCCACCACTTTTCTTCACGAAATCGATTACCTGATTGACTGCTTTTTTATCTTCACTTCGATTTCGGATCAAATTAATGATCTTCTTTTTCTCAAACCAATCCGCCTTTTGCAACGCAAAAATTAAAGGCAGCGTCATTTTCTTTTCTTTGATATCTATTCCGACAGGCTTGCCGATTTCATCTTCACCGTAGTCAAAAAGATCGTCTTTGATCTGGAAGGCCATCCCAACTTTCTCTCCAAATTCCCGCATTTTGGAGATGGTTTCATCGCTGCTGTCTGTACTGGAAGCACCTACGGCGCAACAAGAGGCTAATAAACTGGCTGTCTTTTGACGAATAATGTCGTAATAAACTTCCTCGGTGATGTCGAGTTTTCTGGCTTTGGCGATTTGTAGCAATTCGCCTTCAGACATCTCTTTTACTGCGTTTGATACGATCTTAAGCAGTTTGAAATCATTGTTTTCTACACTCAAAAGTAGCCCTCGGGAAAGCAGGTAATCACCAACTAAAACTGAGATTTTGTTTTTCCAAAGTGCATTTACAGAGAAAAATCCACGACGGTAATTCGCATCATCTACCACATCATCGTGAACCAGCGTTGCAGTGTGCAGTAATTCAATTAGCGCAGCGCCTCTATGCGTAGAGTCATTTATTCCACCACAAACTCCCGCAGTCAAAAAAACGAACATTGGGCGCATCTGCTTGCCTTTGCGCTTGACAATGTAATTAGTGATGTGGTCGAGGAGCTTGACCTTAGATTTCATAGAGGCCCGAAATTTCAGCTCAAATTGAGCCATTTCATTCTCTATTGGTATCTGTATTTGCTTAAGGTCTGGTTTCATCCGGTCTTTGATGCCGTAAAAATAATACCCTTTCGCTCATGGACAAGGTTTTGATAGGCTAGGACCAGCAATCAATTGAAAATGACGTTGATTTTGATAAATTAGGTATTTTGTAACTACGTTTTTGCACCTAAAACCCTACAGACTATGAAAAATATTAAAATTGAAATCAAATGGGCATTGATATTTGTAGCCATGATGTTGGCCTGGATGTTTTTGGAAAAGTCTCTGGGATATCATGATGAGAAGATAGAAGACCATCCATTCTTCACAAATTTTGTGGCCATTCCTTCCATTGCGATTTACATTTTTGCTTTGCTTGATAAGCGAAGGAATTTTTATCATGGTGTGATGAGCTACAAGCAAGGCTTTATTTCAGGTCTTATTATTTCGGTGATTGTGGCGGCCCTTAGCCCACTTTCACAATACATTACCATTGAATTTATCACGCCTGAATATTTTCCGAACGTTATAAATTATGCTGTGAGTTCTGGTAATATGACACAAGCAGAAGCAGAAGGATATTTCAATTTGAAAAGTTATATATTCCAATCCGTAATAGGGGCGTTAGTGATGGGACTGCTCACTTCTGCTATTGTAGCTATTTTTGTTAAGTCAAAGTCTCAAACATGAGCATTACTTCACAGGGATCATTCATATAAGAAAGGGCTTTTCACTATCTTTGGATTGATTTTTAATAAAAACCAGCCACTTGGAGGAGAAATACATCAAGCATAAGTACGAGCCGATTCACCCTAGTAAAGAGGAATGGCCAGTAGTGAAATTGGCGAGAGAGCGGAAGGAATTTGTAAAAAAAGTTGCTGACCTGTCGGAGGATAGGATTCTCAATCTCACTGGCAACAATCCTGATATTCTCAAAGAAGAATTGGAAACGACATTATACCGGGAGAAACTTCGAATCAAGCAAAATCCTTGGGTTGTAGATCCTGATGATGATTCGTCTTTTTGGAGTGGAGTAAAGTCTTCTTTGGTACAAATAAGTACTGAAACAGTAAAAAGTAAGGTCAAAAAACTGCAGGCTTACAAGGTGGTTTTGAATCAAATCACAGCTCGCTACGCAGAGGAAATTGCCAGTAATTTCAAAACTACCCATTATAAGTTTACCCGATCAGTGGTTACTTATGGGTTTTCGAGATTGCTGAATGCAGCTCGTGTGAAGGGTTTCAAGTCTATTTTCAGCAATCAATACACCTTACAGGATAAAATACAGATCACTGGCGAAACTGATCAATTGCGTGACCTGGCTACTAAAGGCACCGTGGTGATGGTTCCCACTCACTTCAGTAATCTTGATAGTATCTTGATCGGATGGGTGATTTCTGTTTTAGGCTTACCGCCTTTTATTTATGGAGCAGGATTGAATCTTTTCAATATTTCCATTTTTGCCTACTTCATGAATTCTCTCGGAGCCTACAAGGTAGATAGAAGGAAAAAGAATCTGATGTATCTGGAGACGCTCAAAACCTATTCTAAGGAAGCTATTCAATTTGGATGTCATTCCTTGTTTTTTCCTGGAGGAACTAGATCCCGCAGTGGGATGATCGAGTCAAAGCTCAAGCTTGGCCTTTTAAGTACTGCGATCGAGGCACAGCGGGCAAATTTCGAAAATGGATTGAATGATATCTCAGGTAAGATTTTCATCGTTCCGGTTACGATTAATTATCACTTTGTATTGGAAGCGCCGAGTTTGATCCGAGATCACTTGAGCATCACCGGACAGGAGCGTTATTATAAGGAGAATGATGAGTTCTCCAATTCGTACAAGATATCCAAGTTCCTAATCAAGTTTTTCACCAAAGGATCTGATATCTCAGTGTCTGTAGGTAAGGCAATGGATGTGTTAGGGAACTACGTGGATGTGGATGGCAGAAGCTTGGATAAACATGGTCGGGTGATTGATACGAGGGATTATTTTATTTCTGACGGGAAAGTCTCAGTGGATAATCAGCGGGAGGAAGAATACACGAATATGCTTGGAAAGCGAATTGTGGAGGAATTTCACAAAATCAACCGGGTGTTTAATTCTCATTTGGTGGCTTTTGTGGCTTTTGAGCTGATCAAAAAGCAAAACAGAAAACTTGATTTGTTTGACTTACTAAGATTGCCAGAGGAAGATATCGCTATTCCTTATGAGGAGTTTAAGGCAAATTGTCAGCTTGTGCTAGACAAAATCAAGGAATTGAAGTCACAGGGATTGATCAATACTGCGCCCCATCTTTCGCTTGATTTGGATGAAATAATCAGTCGAGGGATGGAAAATGTGGGTATGTACCATGCTAAACGCCCTATTATCCGTGACAAAAATGGGAATATAGGAACTGATGACATGAGCCTACTTTATTTTTATCATAACAGATTAACCGGATATGGACTCGAAAAACTCTACTGAAGCTAAGTATATCGGAGTGGTAGGAGTGGGAAGCTTTGGCGCAGCCATCGCAAATATTCTAGCGGCTAAAAACCCTGTGATGGTCTATGCCCGAAAGCAGGAAGTAGTCGATGAAATTAATTCGTCTCATTCTGCTCAAGGAAAAGCATTGGCAAAAAATATAATTGCTTCTAATGATCCTGCACAACTTTGCAAAAGCTGTGATGTGCTTTTTTTTATGATTCCATCTTCAGGCTTTCAGGAAGTAGTGAAGACTTTTTCGCCCTATTTGTTTCCTTATCACTTGATTATTCATGGTACCAAAGGGCTCTGTTTGAATCTCAAGTCTGGAGAAACACTGGAAACAGTTAAGAAGATCAAACGTAGTCAAATACTGACGATGAGCGAAGTAATCCTGCAAGAAACTGTGGCTGTAAGAGTCGGATGTCTAGCAGGGCCAAATCTATCCAAGGAACTGGCTCAAGGTCAACCTGCAGCTACTGTGATAGCCAGTAAATACAATGAAGTGATCTTAGAAGGTCAGAGTTTGTTGAGGTCTGAGAAATTTCAGGTTTATGGAAATTCCGATATTATCGGCGTGGAGATAAGTGGAGTATTGAAAAATATTATTGCTATCGCCTCAGGTGCATTAGCAGGTCTAGGTTTAGGCGAAAATGCTAAAGGATTGCTGGTCAGCCGGGGTATGGTGGAAATGATTCACCTGGGAAATGCACTGGGAGGGAGTATTAAATCCGTGATGGGTTTGGCAGGAATTGGCGATTTGGTTACGACCTGCAATTCTATACATTCAAGGAATTTTACTGTAGGTTACCGACTTGCGAAAGGAGAGACCCTTGATTCGATTCTTGCAGATATGGAAGAAGTGGCAGAAGGTATAAATACGGTTAGAATAATTAAAGCATTCCTGGAAACTGCTGATCTCCGGGCGCCGATCACAGAAAATTTATATCGTGTGCTTTTTGATGATTTAGAAATAGAAGATGCGCTACAGTTTTTGATGAAATACCCATTCAATGTGGATGTAGATTTTGTGTAGACTTTTGGCTGCAATGGACACAGAGTTTTATACAGTGAGCACAGATTTAACTTGCTTCCCTTGAAGTAGGATTTCAAGCACTACTACATGCCAACTAGTGATCTGTCAGAATTTTTAGAGATGTGTGAGGTCTAGTAGAATTAGAAAAGCCACTTCTGAATGATCAAAAGTGGCTTTTCTAATTCTGTTATTATTTCTTATCTAATCGGAATCAACTTTACCATTAAGCCTGTACCTTCAGTAATAGCATAAATATAGCCATCTGGACTTTGAGAAACCTGTCGTACTCGTCCGATATCCTGAAGCATAATTTCTTGCTCTCCGGCGGTAGATCCATTCATGTCTACACGGTTGATGTGCATTTTCTTTAATGCACCGATAAGAATATCGCCTTTCCAAGCCGGATATTTATCTGAAGTGACCATTGTCATACCCGCAGTAGCGATGGATGGTACATAATAAGTTAATGGTTGTTCCATTCCTTCTTTTTCCTGAATGTCAGAAACTGGCTTGTCATCATATCCAATACCCCAAGTAATCACTGGCCAACCGTAATTTTTGCCTTTTTCCAACAAATTCAACTCGTCACCACCTTGAGGACCGTGCTCAGTTTCATAAAGTCTATTATTTTCTTTGTCGAAATACAAGCCTTGAGGGTTTCTGTTACCATAAGTCCAGATTGAAGCTACGGCACCTTCAGTGTCTACAAATGGATTGTCAGTCGGGATTCTGCCATCGTCATGAATTCGGTGAATTTTCCCATGAGAATTGGTCAAATCCTGTGCATTTGTAGGAGTGTTTTGACGTTCTCCGCTAGAATAGTAAAGGTATCCGTCGTTATCGAATACAATTCGGCTACCGTAATGCGCATTGCTTTTCCAAGCTGGAAGCGATTGAATCAGCTCTTCTTGATTGACGGCATTATTGCCTTCTAACTTAAATCTTGTGATCGTTGTAGCAGATGTGCTATCTGGCATTAGCTTGCCATAGGAAATATAGATCCAGCCATTCTCATCAAATTTTGGATGAGCTGTAACGTCCAACAAACCAGATTGACCTTTTGTCCAAAACTCAGGAAGTCCCTGTACTTTCTCTCCTGTGAATTTATCGTCTTTGAAAATAAGGATTTCTCCTTTTTTCTCAGTAACAAGCATTCTACCATCAGATAGCCATGTCATGCCCCAAGGATTTTCAAATCCAGTATAAAGGGTGTCAACATTGATTAATAGCTGTTCAGTTTGAACAGCGTAGGTCTCATCGATAGGTTCGACTACAGCTTCTTGCTCTTTAGGTGAGCAAGATGTTGCTAAGGCGATGCCAGATGCTACGAGAGCGATAGGCAGGTATAGTTTGTTTTTTGTCATGTGTTTATATTGTTTTCCAAAGGTCAGTTGGAATCTCGCATGCATTACAGTAAAACCTCTATGCAAGGGGTTCTTACTCATGCTCGATTTCATAGCGTTGTAAATAAGCTGCAAGATAAAATACATCTTTGAAATCTTGCAGCTTATTTACATGACCTGCTTAGGAAGTCGGCTTTTCTGCCGGGCAATTCATGAATGCTTCTGCTTCCTGTACCATTTCTGATGAACCAATCAGCAGTGGTGTTCTTTGATGAAGCGTGGTCGGTTGGATCTCCAAAATCCTGTTGCATCCATCTGTTGCCATTGCACCAGCTTGCTCCGCTATAAGTGCCAGGGCATTTGCTTCATATAACAATCGTAATTTCCCGGATGGGTTCTTATGTGTAGCAGGATAAAGGTAAATCCCACCTTTTAGCAAGTTTCTATGGAAGTCTGCTACCAAGGAGCCAATGTATCTGGCAGAGTATCTTCTATCCTTGCATTGGTCTACATAAGCCTTCATTCCTTCTTCCCATTCTTTCTGAGAGCCTTCATTTACGGAATAAATTTCTCCGTTTTTTGGAGCTTGAATATTGGGGTGGGAAAGGAAAAATTCACCCAAAGATTGTTCGTAAGTAAAGCCATTTACTCCGCATCCAGTGGTGTAAACTAACATTGTCGAAGAGCCATAGAGCACATAACCCGCAGCGACTTGCTCTGTACCTGCTTGCATGATATCTTCTCTTTGAATAGGGCTTCCAGCCGGAGTCTTTCTGCGGTAAATCGAAAATATTGTTCCTATGGAAATATTTACATCGATATTGGAGCTGCCATCGAGCGGATCTATAGCAACTACATACTTTCCAGAGCTATTTTGTAAATCAATCACAGAATCCTCTTCTTCAGAAACTATGGCACAGACTTCGCCACCTTTACTCAGGGCACGCATAAATCGGATATTAGCAATGACGTCCAGCTTTTGTTGCTCTTCTCCTTGTACATTGACTTGACCGAAGGCTCCACCGATATTTGATAGTCCGGCACGAGTGGTTTCGCGATTTACTATCTTGGCTGCAAGTGCGATATCTCGCAGAAGTTGAGAAAGTTCACCTGAAGCAAAAGGGAAATCGCTTTGCTTGAGTTTAATAAATCTGTCTAAGGTAGTGCCGACAGAGTAGGCTAGTCCGCTTTGGTCAGGTTGGTAAGGAAGAATTTTCATATATTGGAATAGTTCAATTGGTGGTTTAATCTTATTGAAAAGTAAGCAAATATTTTAATGACAAAAACTCAGATTTATAAATTTGGCGGAGCTTCTGTAAAAGATGCCCCTGCAGTTAAAAACTTGGCTAATATTCTCCGTAATCGATTGCGAAATAATTTTGTGATTGTGGTTTCAGCCATGGGAAAAACTACAAATCATCTTGAAACTATTCTCTCTCTTAAATTAACAAATCAGGATTATTCTTGGAATAGTTCAAATTTGAAGTCTTACCACCTGGATATTTGCACAGCGTTATTTCCCGAGGGACATGTAATTTTCCCTAAAATCGAGAACTACTTCATCCTGCTCCATCATGAACTCAACAAACCTGTTTCCAAGGAGAATTACGATGAATATTATGATCGGGTAATTGGTTTTGGAGAAATGCTTTCTTCCAGAATTGTCATGGAGTATTTATGCTCGCAGGCATTACTCGTCCTGTGGCAAGATGCACGGGAACTGATCTGTACAAATAGTGATTTTCGATTTGCTAAGGTAGATTGGGAGAAAACGCGCAGAAATTGCCAATCACAATTGAGACCGAAATTGGAGCAGTTTCCTGTTTTGACTCAAGGATTTATTGGTGCTGATTCATCTGGAAGACCGACAACGTTAGGTCGAGAAGGGTCTGATTTTACTGCGTCAATTCTAGCCACTAGCCTTGATGCCGGATCGGTCACGATCTGGAAGGATGTGCCTGGTGTGCTCAATGCTGATCCAAAATTATTCAAGGATACGAAGCTTTTTAGTGAGCTGGAATATCAGCAAGCAGCACAAATGACCTATTACGGAGCTTCTGTGATTCATCCTAAGACTATTAAGCCATTGGCGAATGCAGGAATTCCACTCTTCGTCAAATCTTTTCTCCATCCGGAAGAGAATGGGACAAAAATCCATAAGACAGCAAAGGTTGAAACAGTACCGACTATTATTTTGAAAAAGGATCAAATTCTAGTGTCTTTTAAAGTGACGGATTTCACTTTTATTGAAGAGAAGCACATCCATCAAGT
This sequence comes from Algoriphagus winogradskyi, assembly GCF_900182815.1. GTDB lineage: Bacteria > Bacteroidota > Bacteroidia > Cytophagales > Cyclobacteriaceae > Algoriphagus > Algoriphagus winogradskyi. The sequence continues at coordinate 9,724 of NZ_FXUA01000007.1, forward strand.
TTATGAACAGTTGCAAATGTTAAAGCTCAGGGCAAACATGTTGCAAACCTCAGCGATAACTATCTCCATCGTGGTAGACTCCCAACTGTTCAAATTGGAGCAATTGTTGGCCAAACTTAAAAATGATTTTATAATACGATACAATGAAGGCTTAGACTTGTTGACGGTATTACATCCAAAGCCGGATTCAATCCCGTCTCTATTGGATGGGTACGAGGTACTGCTGGAGCAAAGCACCAGAAATATGGTGCAGGTAGTGAGACGGTTAAACTAGACTTTCGATAAAAGTCATTTCCTGAAACCACTGGTATTTCATCAAAAATCAATAGTTTCAGGATATAAACTCGATAACCTAACCTTACCCTATGAAAACTAGAAGAGTATTTTTACAAAGAGCCAGTCTTTCTGCTATGGCATTGACTGTGCCCGTTTTAAACCCATTTTCTGTTATGGCTGATCAAATTTCTGAATATGCTAAAGATTCAAAAACCTTGCGTGTTGCAATCATGGGCCTTGGTAGCTACGGCACCCGAGTTGCGGAAGCGATTCAAAGTTGCCAGCGAACCAAATTGGTTGGAGTAATCAGTGGAACTCCCTCAAAAGTGGTTGCTTGGAGAGAGAAGTATGGTATTCCTGAGAAAAATTGCTATAACTATGAGAATTTCGATGCAATCAAGGATAACCCTGACATTGACGCCGTCTATGTGATCACTCCAAATGCTCTACATAAGGATCAGGTAATCCGAGTAGCCAAAGCTGGAAAGCATGCTATCTGTGAAAAGCCGATGGCTGTGAATGCAGCTGATGGTCAAGCGATGGTTGAGGCCTGCAAAGCAGCAGGGGTTCATCTTTTGATTGGATACAGAATGCATTTTGAGCCAAATACATTAGAAGTGATTCGAATGAGAAAGGCAGGAGAATTTGGTGACATTCGATTTTTTCAGGGACTAAGTGGTTTTACCATTGGAGATCCAACTCAATGGAGACTAGATCCGAAACTTTCAGGCGGTGGCGCCATGATGGATATCGGTATTTATTCGATTAATGGTGCCCGGTATATGATTGGAGAGGAACCAATTTGGGTGACCGCTCAGGAGGTCAAAACCAATCCTGAAAAATTTAAAGAGGGAATTGATGAGACGATCACATTCCAACTTGGCTTCCCAAGTGGGGTAATTGCTTCTTGCTTATCTACCTACAATATGAATAATCTAGATAGGTTTTATCTGAATGGAAGCAAAGGCTGGGCAGAAATGCAGCCTTCGACAGGCTATGGTCCTATAAAAGGAGAAACCAATAAAGGACCTTTAACTGAGCCAATCGTCACGCATCAGACAGTTCAAATGGATGAAATGGCAGCTATAATTTTTGATGGGAAAAAGCCTGAAGTACCCGTAGATGGAGAAGAAGGAGTGAAGGATATGAAGATAATAGATGCTATTTTCAAAGCTGTAGAAACTGGAGAAAAAGTACTTCTGAATTTAAGTTGAAATCTTTACAATGGGGTAGCCTATTTAACAAATCGGTTGATGATCCGCTCGATCCCTGGAAGATAGGCTACGCCAAAAAGATTCAAATGAACCAGTAGTGGATACAGATTATATAATCCCATTCTGTCTTCAAAACCTGGCTCTAATGGTAAAACAGATTCATAAGAGGCATAAAATTTCGAGTCAAATCCCCCAAATAGGCGACTGAAGGCTATATCCATTTCTCGGTGTCCAAAATAGACGGCAGGATCTATAAAGCATGGCTCTCCATCAGGTGTGGCAATCACATTTCCAGACCATAAATCGCCATGCACCAAAGAAGGTTTTTCCTTGGGGAAATTGCTTTCCAGCTTAGGGTAGATTTCTTGAAATTTCTTTAAGAATTCCAAAGGAATCAGGCGATCAAAATAGGCTTTCCCAATTAGAGGTTCCAATCGCTGCTCAATGTAGAAGTCTACCCAATTGGATGTTTGTAGGTTTTTTTGATGAATAGATGCAATGTAATTGTCCTTTTCTAACCCGAATTCATTTCGAGATGTCAAATGAAGATGAGCTAAGCCAAGTCCCAAGTTTTCCCAATAGTCAAGTTTGGCCTTACCTTCAGGGATGAATTCAGACAGCAAAAAATTATAATCCTCCACTCTTCCACAACCATAAGTTTCTGGAACTTTGAGAAAAGTGGATTGACGTAGAAGATTTAGCCCTTCTTCCTCTTTGTGAAGAATATCCCTTTCATGATCGAAGTTTAGTTTTAGAAAAAATACGCCTGAATTGCTTTCTATTCGGATACCTTGATTATGATTTCCCGCTGCTACAAGAGATGCTGATTTTAATTCAGCCATAGTACCTAGGCTTTCAAAAAGTATTTGTTCGTAGATCTCGTGCTGGTCAAGCATAGAGATGATGGGTCGCTTTAACCTGTATTAGAAAACGATCAAGGGCCTCATCCAATATTTGGTATATTTCCTCAAAACCCTCTTCTCCTCCATAATATGGATCTGGAACTGACATTCCCTGCGTTTCAGCCACAAAGTCACGCATGAGGTAAATTCCTTTGTCCTTAAAACCATACCTTGCTTTTAAGTTATTAAGATTTCGAAGGTTGTTGTCATCCATTGCAAGGATGTAATCAAAATCCCTGAAATCTGTACGATTTACTTGTCTGCCGCGATGATTAAGAGGTAAATTATATTTATTGGCACATTTTATTGTTCTTTCATCAGGCAGTTCTCCAATGTGAAAATCTGAAGTACCGGCACTATCAGCTTTAAATTGTGATTTCATGCCGGCTTGCTCTACTTTATAATTAAAAATAGCTTCTGCAAGAGGTGATCTACATATATTACCTAAACAAACAAATAAAACTCTAATCATATTATTAGCTGAACTTAATTAGCTACTTGAAAAACAAAGGCTTTGAAAGTAGCTATTTTTAGGGGGAAATGCACGGCGAGATTCGTCTTTTTTGTATGAATATTCAAATCCATGCTTTCAAAGAGCCTTTTAGCCTGAATAAATCATTAATAATAGTATTTCATGTCAAATAACTACTTTTGATAAATGAAATGGATTTATCGAATCGGGATATTTTTTGCCAGAATACTTTTATTGATAAGCGGACTCTTTATACCCAAAATTAGACATTTCTCTTCTAGCAGAAAAAATCTATTTCAAAGACTGATAGTATTTAGGTCTAAAAACAAAGGTGAGCTAGCGTGGTTTCACGTAGCATCCTTAGGGGAATATGAACAGGCTAGGCCGGTTATTGCTGAGTTAAAACGCTTACAGCCAGATCAATTGGTTGTTGTTAGTTTCTTCAGCCCATCTGGCTATGACAATGTGATTAAAAAATCTCAGCCTAATGTAGATTTTATTACATATCTGCCGCTGGATAGTAAAAAGCTGGCAGATAATTTTGTGAATACCCTGAACCCTAGCATGGCATTTTTTGTCAAGTATGATCTTTGGTATCATCATATTGCTGCAGTAAAATCCCGCAATACCCCACTTTTTCTATTCTCAGCATCTTTTCGACCTAATCAAATCTATTTCAGAAGTGATGGATTTTTTAGAAAAATCTTGTTCCAATTCGATTACATTTTTACCCAAAATAAAAACACATTCGATCTACTTAAGTCTATAGGTTACCAACATACAAGCGTTACTGGGGATACTAGATTTGATAGAGTTGCGGAAACTGCACGTAATCAAAAGGACTATCCAGAGATGGCTAAATGGGTTGGGGATAAACCAACTTTAGTGGCTGGTTCTGTTTGGCAGGAGGATATGGATCTGCTAATTCCGCTGATGAATTCAAAGCCAGGTTATCGGTGGATAATAGCGCCGCATGATTTGAGTCCTGAGCCAATGAATCGTTGGTCGGATCAGTTATCTTTGTCTGCCGTCAGGTATTCCCTTTGGGATTCGGACGATTCTCCAGATGTGCTTTTTATAGATAATATTGGAATGCTAAGCTCTTTGTATCAATTTGCTAGGATAGCTTATGTAGGCGGTGCATTTGGAAAAGGGCTCCACAATATATTAGAGCCGATTGGATTCAAAGTCCCGGTGATATTCGGCAAATTGTCGAAGGTGGATAAATTTCCTGAAGCAGCAGAAAGCCAGGCCAAGGGGTGCGGATTTGAAGTAAGTGATGCAGAGAGTTTGAGTCTGGTATTTGAGAAATTGGAGCAACCTGAATTTTATCAGGAAAGTGTGAAATCTGCTCAGCAATGGCTTGATATGAATATTGGAGCAGCAGCAAAAATTATAGAAAAGGTGGAAAAACTAGTTTCAAAGAAATGAGGGGAAGAGTTATAAAATCTACAGGGAGCTGGTATCTTGTTCAGACTGAAAGAGAGGTGGTCGCTTCTAGATTAAAGGGGAAATTCAAACAGGACGAGCTAAAGTTGACTAATCCTATTGCAGTGGGAGACTGGGTAGAATTGGAAAAAGAAGACAATCAGGAGACGGCGGTGATTTCTGATATTTTGCCTCGAGAAAACTACGTAATTCGAAAGTCTACTCGGAAGCAACATTTTTCTCATATCATTGCGAGCAATCTCGACCAGGCAATTTTGGTCATCACCATGAAAAGCCCAAGAACATCTCTGGGTTTTATTGATAGGTTTTTGGTGAGTACAGAGAGCTTTAGGATTCCAGCAATTCTGGTAGTAAATAAGATGGATCAAATGTCCGGCGAAAAAGCAGAAGACTGGCTCTTGGATATTCATGAGATTTATGAGCCATTAGGCTATAAGGTACTTGAAGTTTCGGCTTTGAAAGAAGAAAATCTTAAAGAAAAGTTTGATTCAGTACTCTCAGGAAAATCAACTTTAATCTCAGGACATTCAGGTGTAGGGAAATCGACTTTGCTCAATGCTTTGGTGCCGGAAGCTACCCAGCATACAAAAGAAGTTTCTGGATTCACTTCTAAAGGTGTACATACGACTACTTTTGCGGAGCTTTTTAGGCTGGAAAATGGTGGGGATCTGATCGATACTCCGGGTATTAAGGAGTTTGGGATTCTGGATATCGAGGATAATGAGCTTTCACATTATTTTCCAGAAATGAGAAAGTATCTTGGGCAATGCAAGTACAATAACTGCCAACATGTGAATGAGCCAGGTTGTGTCGTGCTTGAGAAAGTGGAAGCGGGTCATATTCATCCTTACCGATACGAAAGCTATTTGAATATCCTGAATGAGAAGGATGACTATAGATAAGCTGCCTGCTTGATTTTGAATCCAAGTAGAATTGGCCTAATTTTCATTTTTATAAAATACCATGAGCGAAGTACTCAATCACCAACAGATAAAGAAGAAAATCACCCGAATGGCGTATGAGATTTATGAGCGAAATCTCAACTCAAAAGCCGTTGTGTTTGCTGGGATCTCTGGAATGGGAAGGTTTCTTTCTGATCTTCTAGCTACAGAACTTAAAGCGATTTCCCCGCTGATTATTGAAAAGACAGAAATCATTTTGGACAAGGCACATGTAGCTTCAGAGGAAGTTCAGCTTTCCAATGAGATAGATTTGCAGGGGAAAACATTGATTCTAGTAGATGATGTTCTCAATACAGGCAAAACATTAGTCTATGCAATGAAGCCTTTTTTGGATGAGGAATTGTATCGAATGGAAATCGCGGTACTTGTCAACCGAAGTCATGGACTTTTTCCGATTCGTCCTGATTACACAGGTTTCGAGCTTTCCACTACACTCAACGAACATATCAAAGTAGATTTCTCCGGAGAAAATTACTTCGTCTATCTACATTAAAATTATGTCAGTACACTCCTCCGCAAACGTAAAACGTATCACTACGCACATCCTTCAGGAAATGAAAGATCGTGGTGAGAAGATCTCCATGCTCACAGCCTACGATTATTCCATGGCAAAAATTGTGGATGCTGCTGGGATCGATATTATTCTTGTCGGTGACTCGGCCTCCAATGTGATGGCAGGTCATGAGACTACTTTGCCGATTACTTTGGATCAGATGATCTATCATGCTTCTTCAGTCGTAAGAGCAGTGAGCAGGTCTTTTGTGGTGGTGGATATTCCTTTTGGAAGTTATCAGGGAAATAGCTCTGAAGCATTGCGATCTACGATTCGGATCATGAAGGAATCCGGTGCTCATGCTGTGAAAGTAGAAGGTGGATCTGAAATCAAGGAATCTATTGCGAGAATATTAAGTGCTGGAGTTCCGGTAATGGGGCATTTGGGCCTTACTCCGCAGTCCATTTATAAATTCGGCACATATACAGTAAGAGCAAAAGAGGAAGCTGAGGCAAGAAAGCTAGTGGAGGATGCTAAGCTTCTGGAAGAGCTAGGCTGTTTTGCTATCGTTGTGGAAAAAATTCCTGCGGACCTTGCTAAGAAAGTGGCCGAGTCAGTTTCTATTCCAATTATCGGTATAGGTGCAGGTGGAGGAGTAGATGGGCAAGTTTTGGTTGTACACGATATGCTCGGGATCACTCAGGAGTTCAAACCAAGATTCTTGAGGCAATATGCAGACCTCGAGGGCATCATGATGGAGGCCTTCGGCCAATACATCAAAGACGTAAAGAGCCAGGACTTTCCGAATGAGAAGGAAAGTTATTAGAAATGCTAATTCATAAAAAAAGGGCATATCATCTTTAAATGATACGCCCTTTTTTAATGTGTAGTGGTTTATTTAATCTTTTACAAGCTCCTTGAAATTGCTAATTCCGCTTCCTATCATTTCCATAATGGAACCTTTTGCAGAGGCGATGTACTTTTCATGATCACATGCTACATAATGCGAAGCAAGAGTCATTTCCCCTCCAGATACCATGACCAATTGTGGATAAGCTGTTTTAGAAAAGGTAGCTACTTCAGCAGAAGTAACTTCTACCAATTTGTCTTCGGCAAAGATTTCTCCAAAGTATACATCTCTTTTCAGGGCAGTGGAAGAGTCAAAAAGTGGTGAGCTCGCCATATGGCCTGCTACAAATCGTACTTTGGATGCTAATAGAGACTGAGTAGGCGAGGTAGTAAACCCTTTTGCAAACTTACCTAAACTCATTTGCTCATTGTCCATAGATCCTACACTTGCGGCCATTCTCAAATTAATGTCAGCCTTTACTTTAGAAGAAGCATAGTTTGCAAAGCTGGTTGAGCTTGCATCCAAATTCACAAATGGGAATATGAAAGTGGCTTCCGCAACATAGGCGTCACCCAGATCTTTAGATAATTTGGAACTAGTATCTGTGAATGTTCCTTTCTCACGGCCGCTGCTAGAGACGTCTTTTACCCAGTAGTCATATCCTGTAGGAGTCACCATGACGTATCCTGTAGCTTGATCAGTAGAGGAGGCACCACCTTTCATTTTTGTATAACCTGAATAGTAATCAGTTTTTCCAGCCTCATCAGCAGAAATGATTTCATACCCTTCAGCTTCCAGCTGTGCTACAAAATCGGCATATGCCTCATCAACTATTTTCTGGAAATCAGGGATATCCACACCGCTCAATTGTACTCCCATTCTGGTTTTAGTGCCTGATACAGTGGTAGTACGATTCGCACGGTCATTTTTAGATGCTGCTGTACTTGCAGAAGCTTCCTCATACACTTCAAATAGGGCTCTGAATTTTTGGATATAAACCCGCTTTGGAGATTTTGATGATTGCTTGCCACGGTGAAAAGTACTGACATCATAATCCTTTGATGAAATATAAGGATCAGCTGGCTGTAGAATTCCTGTCAGAAACAGAAGAATTGTTAGTAGTGTAATTTTCATAATTAGAGTTATTAATGCGAGACGTTTTTGTGATTCTGATAACTCTAAATTAGATGATAGACGTGGGATTTTTAAATGCGAAGCGGCTTGTTAGTTTACTTGTTATTTGCTTAAAATGTTGTTAAACGTCTGTAAATCAGGTTAGTGAAAGGGGATCTCTCCATATACTAACAATTAGTTGATCTATTAAATAGGGCATTTGTCGTATGAAAAAGTATGCGTCACAAACCCTTTTGCTCATCAAAATCTATCAGAATCGTTAGATACTCTTACCTCTGGAATTGAAAATTTCAGGATTAATCAACCAGAAGATTAGTAAGCTATTTTATTCAAAACTTAGAAAGTGCCTTAAAAATTTGCCTAGGTTTGATGCAAATTTTGACATAAAAAAAGACCGAAGCTAATCGGTCTAATTGTTTTTATCTATACATCTGAAACCTTGGCTTCCTTTTCACTGAGTTTTTCTTTCACCCTTATCATAAAGTCACTGAGGACATTCATGTAATTAATAAATGCTTCATATGGCGAATCATATGGGCTGAAATATGCATGAATATCTCCGTCTGAAAAGAACTTAGTACACATGTAATAGAAGTGATCACTGGTTTGCAGATATGCCCAGTCGCGCTGAATATCATCGTCATCAATTCCTTTTACCAACTTCTCCATTTCAAAAAGTCGATCAAATGCCTCGTCTTGTAGGTCATTACCTAACCATGCTGTCAAATCACGCTCCTCATCTGCCCAAGAAATAGGAATTGGAACATGGATTTTACCAACTGGAGAAATCTTATCGGCAACTTCTGATGGGGTAGAAAATGTAAAGTTAGTCTTACTGAAAACTGCGTCTGGAAGAGCCCTCATGAATTCGAAAATTCCCGTTTCAGCCCATTGATGTTCCCCGAAAGTCTCATAATCCATGAATAGATTAATTGTCTCTTCTTCTTGAGGAACGTTGTTTATCCATTTTACGAACTTGTCCGTAGTTAGCGGATAGTCATCCCAGCCTTTGTTTCCAAATCTAAATGCGATATCATCCGAAAGCTGAAAGTTTTTCAGCAATACTTTTAGCTTAGGATCAATGCTGTTTACGTAAACATAATTTGGGCTTTTCCATCCAAGCACGTGCTTTGCTCCTTCCGTTAAAATGGCATCAAAACCCATTTCTGCGACCATAGCGCCGATTTGATCTGAGTAAATAAGCTCCGTATTTCTAAATACTTTTGGCTTGTACCCATTGAAAAGTTTCTTGATTTTTTCCTGATGCTTTTTCACCATACTTTGAAACTCATCCTTGCTTTTCAAAGCTGCTAATGTGTGGGCATAAGTTTCATTGAGCAATTCACAATGACCAGTTGCCACTAGTTTTTGAAAACTTTCCAAAACATCAGGGGCGTAAGTCTCTAACTGATCTAAAAATACGCCTGACATAGAGAAACTCACTTTGAATGCGCCATTATACTTGTTGATCATTTCCAACAATAAAGCATTCATAGGTAAATAGCATTTCTGAGCTACCTTTCGCATGACACTACGATTCAGGAAATCGTCCCAGTAATGATGATCGTCTCCGATGTCAAAAAAACGATAAGGCTTCAGACGGTATGGCTGATGAACCTGGAAGTAAAAGCAGATGGTTCTCATGATTTCTTCGATAATGTTTTTCGGTACACTGTGATCAATTTTTCAGCCACATGCTCCCATTTTAATTTTTTCAATTCTTCTGTTCCAAGCTCTTTGAACATTTTAGATATACCATCATAATGTAGCAAAGCAAAAATGGCATCTGCCATGGAGTCAATGTCCCAAAAGTCGATTTTGATGGCATTATTTAGGACCTCGGCCACACCAGATTGTTTGGAGATAATTACAGGAGTATTATGTCTAACTGCTTCTAAAGGAGAGATGCCAAAGGGCTCAGATACTGATGGCATTACATATACGTCTGAAATGGCATACATGTGGTCCACATCGTCACCTTTGAGAAATCCTGTAAAATGAAACTTTGTCCCCATTCGAAGTTCCGCCACTCGATCAATCATTCGATTGAGCAAATCCCCATTACCCGCCATTACAAAACGTACGTTAGGATCTCGCTCAATGACCTTTTTTGCTGCTTCTACAAAGTATTCAGGGCCTTTTTGGAAGGTGATTCTTCCAAGGAAAGTAACAATCTTTTCTGGTACCTTCTTTTGATAACTAGACTTGATAATACTGGCGTCAAGGACAGCATTATGAAGGACCGTTACTTTTTCAGCAGGGATGCCATATTTTTTTATGATAATGTTTTTGGTTAGCTGACTTACTGCAACCACATGGTCCGCAGCTTCCATGCCTGCGCGCTCTATATCATAAACCACCTGGTTTACAGATTCGCCTGATCGGTCAAATTCAGTCGCATGCACATGGGCTACCATAGGCTTTCCACTGATTTCTTTGGCAGCGATCCCGGCAGGAAAAGAAAGCCAGTCATGGGCATGAATGATATCGTGCTCCTTATTTTTGGAGATATGAGCTGCTACTAAAGCATAGCGTGAAACCTCCATCATTAAGTCCTTCCCATACTTTCCGCTGAATTCAAATTTGTTTGAGAATACACTTTCATCAACATCAGTCCTGTCATGGATGGCATAATCAGTATATTTCTTAAATTCATCAGGTCCTAAGTAGGGGACCAAAAAGCTACTTACTTCTAAATAAGTGAGGTTTTTCCAGAATTTTTTGAATCGTTTTTCACGGTAGTCTATCGTAACATCACTTGCATTGACAAAATCTGCCAATGGTTCCTCGTCTCCCCAAAGTTTAGGTACTACAAATATGATGTCTTGGTTATGGTGAGCCATCCCTTTCACCAAGCCATAACACGCCGTCCCAAGACCTCCAGAAATATGTGGTGGAAATTCCCACCCAAACATTAGCACCTTCATAAAAAGTCTATTATATCTTTTTGACCAAATCCATCATTCTAAGCAATTCTGATACGCTCCACGCTTGTGATATTGCGCCTTTAGGGCGATGCGGTGGATCACCATCATAAATTTCTGCCACAGCTCCCACTCCATATTGAGTCATTACGCCATCAAAACCCTTTACAATTTTTTGAATAAAATTCGCACCAGACTTACCATGTAGCCTAATGTATGCTTCTACAAAGTGACCTAGGGGCCAAACCCAAACTGTTCCATTGTGATAAGCTTCATCTCTACTAATTTGATCACCGAAATAGTAGCCTTTGTAAGCTGGGTCGTCAGGAGAAAGAGATCTCATGCCTCTGGTTGTGAGAAGTTTTGATTTGGCAGTTTCCAACACTTGATCACATTTTTCATCACTCAGCATGACATAAGGGAGAGAGGTAGCAAAAATCATATTTGGACGAATTGCCCAGTCTTTTTCTTCCCCGTCAATGTAATCTGCCAGATAACCATGCTCATCAGACCAAAACTCTTTTTCAAAGGTATGGCCGATTTTTGTTGCATGATCTGCTATTTCTTCATCTCCAGTTAATTCATGATAGAAACACAAAGCGTTATACCATAAGGCTTGGATTTCAACTGGGCACCCCATCCGTGGAGTAACAGGACCATCTGGGGTTACGGCGTCCATCCAGGTAAGTGCTTTACCCTCCTCTCCACCATACACTAGGCCATTCTCTAAAACGTGAATATTGAAATCAGTACCATTGAGGTACCCATCAATAATACCTTTCATTTTACCCAAATAGCGTTCTTTAACTGTTTTGCTATCGCCTGTATACTTGATGTATTGTTGTAGTGCCCAGAAGTACCATAATGGTGCGTCAATGGAATTCATATTAGTTGTGACTCCGCTTCCGACATTAGGAAAAAGTGGGCCTTTCAAATCGCGGGACATGGTGTCCATGATATCAAGAAAAGTCTTATTATCTCCTGTGGTGAGTGTAAGTCCTGGAGCGGCTACAAAAGTATCTCTACCCCACCAGCCAAACCATGGATACCCAGCAATTACCCTGGTGTCTCCGTCTCGCTGACGTAAAAATTGGCCTGCTGAATTCTTCAGGCAGTTTACAAAATTACTTCTAGGTATTCGCCTCGCGATTTCTTTCTCGAAGGCATTTTGACGTGTTTTTGGATCTGCTTCTGTCAGTCCTGCTGAAAATATGACAGACTCACCTTTTTCTATTTCAAATTCAAAATACCCGGGGACGTATAAGTCTTCCTGATAGTCATACCCTCGCTCGCGTTCTAAAATATACTCTACATTGTAATACCAATCAGGTGCAGGAACAAACTCTACCTTCTTTGATACCTGCAGATAAAGTGGGTCATACTTGTCATATAAGTGGAAAATTGCTCCATTTAGAGCTTTTTTATATTTTTTGTTTATGTATGTATTGGCCTTGCAGAGGTCGTGGTAACCTCTAAATGCCAAGAAGGGTTGTATACGTATTTTAGTCGGCGAATGTGCGTCTAGCAAGGTGTAGCGTATCATCAAGCGATCTCTGTTGGTGTCCAGTATCAACTCCTTTTGCAAAAGAACTCCACCTACACGATAGGTTAGTTTAGGGATGGGTTCAGAATCGAAATCCTCGAGGTATTTATGGCCTCGTGGGGAGTAATTTCCCGGGAATTTGCTTATCCCTAAATTAAAACTGGCTCCATGTTGGATTACCGTTTCATGAACGGTAGATAACATTACGTGGCTTTGTGAGTCGATTTTTGGTTGAGGCACTACGAGTAGCCCATGGTATTTACGGGTGTTGCAGCAAATTATTGAAGTGCTGGTATAGGCGCCGGAACGATTGGATCTGATGATCTCTCTCTCAAGAGAATAATTCAGATTGATTAGTTGTGTTTTATCGAAATGGATATAACTCATGCGGGGAAAATTCTATGTTGTTAAAAATAGAGTTTTGCACCGACAAGAAAAATGAAATGGTAAAAAATAAAGGTTATGTTTCCATAACCTTTTGTCTTTGTTGAAATAATTAAGAATGAATCGCCTCTTTTTGGACTTCTTCGAAATTTTTTAGCGATTCTTCGAATTTCATCAGGTAACTTTTTGCCATTCTGATATTGATAGGTTTTACCTGTGGGAATTTTGGCGAAGTTTTGAACAAAGTGAACATCTGAAGTTGGTTTAGTTCTGGCAGGATTTATCAAATGCTGTGCCAATAGAGGCTCTATTAATAAGAAAAGCCCCTCAAAATGAGGGGCTTTTGGGTGAAAGACCGGGTTCGAACCGGCGACCTCTGGATCCACAAACCAGCGCTCTAACCAGCTGAGCTACAATCACCATGTATACGTTTGAACTGGTTTCTTCCAAACGGTCTGCAAAAGTAATGATTAAGCTGAATCAGCGCAATAGGATTATCAAAAATTTATAGAAAAAATAAGTCTGTCACCTTTCTTCTCTTCATGAAATGTACCGTTTTCGTACGCTAAATGTCCAGAAACGACTGTGTGTGTGACTTTTGACTGAAATGTGTGTCCTTCGAATGGCGACCAGCCACACTTCGATAAAATGTTTTCTTTGGATACCTTCCATGGATTATTTAAGTCTACCAGTACCAAATCAGCATAATATCCTTCCCGGATGAATCCTCTTTCTTTAATATTAAATAGTGTGGCTACGTTGTGACACATTTTAAGAGCAATTTTCTCTAAGCTGATTTTACCCTGATGGTAGAAGTCAAGCATAGCGACTAAACTGTGCTGATTCAATGGGCCTCCGGAAGGAGCTTTGGTATACAGCAGTGCTTTTTCTTCTAAGGTATGAGGAGCGTGATCAGTGGCGATCACATCGATAGTTCCGTCAAGCATTGCATTGAAGATTGCATCTCTATCTTTTGCAGTCTTTACCGCTGGGTTCCATTTGATCAAGGTACCTTTTGAATCATAATCTTCCTCAGCAAACCACATGTGGTGGATACAAGCCTCCGCGGTTACTTTTTTCTGTTCCAAAGGAATTGTATTTGTGAATAACTCCAATTCCTTTGCTGTGCTAATATGTAATATGTGAAGTCGGGTTCCATGTTTTTTTGCCATGGCGACTGCCCGGCTCGAAGCATCATAGCAAGCTTCCTCTGATCTGATCTTTGGGTGAAATTTGACAGGGATATCATCCCCGTAGATAGCTTTGTATTTATCGAAATTTGCTTTGATGATGTCATCGTTTTCGCTGTGGATAGCGATTATTGCTTTACACTCCTTAAATATTCCTTCCAGAGACTCAATGTTATCCACGACCATATTTCCGGTAGACGAGCCCTGAAAAATCTTCAATCCGCAAACTTTTTCAAAATCCACTTTCATGATCTCATCCAAATTGCTGTTAGTAGCTCCCATGAAAAATGAATAGTTCGCTAATGAAACTTCTGCAGCTCTGGAGTATTTCTGTTCGAGCAATTCCACCGTCGTGGCTTGGGGAATGGTATTCGGCATTTCCATGTAGGAAGTGGTACCACCAGCGACTCCCGCCTTAGCTTCGGTATAGATCTCAGCTTTGTGTGTAAGTCCCGGCTCTCTGAAGTGTACCTGATCATCAATTAGCCCTGGGAAAAGATGTTTTCCAGTTCCGTCTATATGGATATCTGCCTGCTCAGCACTGAGGTTGTCACCCAGTTTTGAAATTCTTCCATTTTCTACTAACACATCGCCAAGACTTATCCGGCCTTCATTGACTATATTTGCACCGGTGATCAGAATACTTTTCATCTTTATTCCTTTTTGGATTTTACTATTTCAACCAAAATTAACGAATCATGAGCAATGAGGCCTCAACATTTGAAGCATTTAAGCTAAATAGACAGCTATTGAATGCCGTGGCGGACGCCGGATATGTTCATCCTACCCCAATTCAGGAAAAAGCAATTCCTCTTGCTCTTGCTGGTCACGATGTATTAGGTATCGCTCAGACAGGTACTGGTAAGACTGCTGCCTATGTGTTGCCGGTTCTAATGAAGGTGAAATATGCCCAAGGGGATCATGCCAGAGCAGTAATTTTGGCACCTACTCGTGAGCTAGTAATGCAGATCGAAGAAGTGGTGGTTCAAATGTCAGCGAATACGGACCTGAGAATGGTTGCGCTTTATGGCGGTTTGGGACCAAAAACTCAGATAGAAATCCTAGAAAAAGGCGTGGATATCATCGTTTCTACCCCGGGGAGATTTCTGGATATTTATAGAAAAGGAAAAATCCTGACCAAAGAAATAAAAACCATGGTGCTGGATGAGGCTGACAAAATGATGGACATGGGCTTTATGCCTCAGATCCGATCGATTTTGGAAATCATTCCTAGAAAGCGACAGAACCTACTTTTCTCCGCGACTTTTGGAGAACGAATCGATCGCTTTGCAGCGGAGTTTTTGGAATTTCCGGAAAGAGTAGAAGTTACTCCTCAGGCTACTACGGCTGAGACTATTGGTCAGGTGAAATACTTGGTTCCAAATATTAAGACCAAACTTAGTCTTCTTGCTCATCTCTTTAAAAATGAAGAGATCAATAGAGCCATCATTTTTACCAGATCAAGAAGAAATGCAGAAGAGGTTTTCGCCTTTTTGAGTCATAGAAGTTATGGCGAAGTTCGGGTGATCCATGCCAATAAAGGACAGAATACAAGAATCAATTCCATTGAGGATTTCAAAGGCGGAGATGTTCGGATTTTGGTGGCGACAGACGTTGCTTCCAGAGGATTGGATGTAACAATGGTATCTCACGTGGTAAATTTTGATGTGCCGTTGATCTATGAGGATTATGTGCATAGAATAGGGAGGACAGGAAGAGCGACGAATGAAGGAAAAGCAATCAGTTTCGTGAATCCTGCCGAGGAATATCACTTTGACAAGATCGAGGAGATCATCAGAATGAAAGTTGAAGAGGCTGAAATTCCTTCTGAAGTGGACATAACGCCGACTCCCTATGAAGAAAAACAAGCCTATGCGCGTGAATTGGATCGTTTACTCCAACGCGATAATCCTGATTACAAAGGAGCTTTTCATGAGAAAAAGGAACATAAAAAGCCGAACCCGCATCTAGAGGCACAGGAGAAAGAGAAAAAGCGTGGCAATAAAAATTCCAAAGCCAAGACCAATAGAAATCAGCTGAAGACCAAGCATCAGAAAAATAAGGGGAAATAGCCTATAACTAAGAAAGGTTAATTTTCTCTAAAACTAATCTCCATCTGTTTGAAGTTTTATTTGTAATGATAAAATTTGAGATGTGAGATTAGTTTTATTTTTTGTTTTTGTCAGTGCTTCCCTTCAGGCACAATCTTTTTTGGTTCCATACAACCATCAGCTACCCGATTCAAGGAAAATCGAAATTCAGGTTGAGTTCTTAAATGAGTTTGATGCAGAAAAGGAAACGGTATTTCTATTAGAGGATGCTTTCGATGAACTTTATATGCCTTTTCATGAATTGCTGGATTTCTCTGAGTCCAATAATTTTGTTTTGATCAAGGGGAGAAAGGATAATGAGGAGCTAAAAAGAGGCGTGATGCTTTCTGGAAGTCTAGATTATCAATTGGCTTACACCCTTTATAATCAAGATCAAGTAGCTCGTGATATAGAGGTAATTAGGCAGGAATTACTCGGGGAAGAGCAAGTGATTTTGTTGGGATATTCATCTTCAGCCATGGTGTTGCAGCATTACCTTTCCTTGTTTCCTCAGCATGTAAGCACAATGATCAGTGTTAATCCCTTGGTTTTTGACGTTCAAAAGAACATGAGTTTTCCTTCCTCAGGATTAACCTTTCAAGGTTTGACACTTAATGATGAGTAGAACTTTGATTTCAGTTATTATGCAAATTTCTACAATGTAAATTTGGGGCGAAAGGCCGCTGCGAAGCACAATCTGATTGAGTTTATGATTTTTCAGGATGTGCTGAAGGGGTTGGCTTCTACCCAAGATTCTGCAACAAATATCCCATTACTTGTGCGGGCATTTGAACATGCTATAGCCGTCTCGGGAATGCAAGATTCTTCTCAAAAGATCAATCCAAACTTAGAAGTACTGAAAACATTGAGTAATCCACTTTGGATCACCTATCAAAATGACAACTTCGATTTCTATGGAACCAACTACGATCGATTGTTGGGATTTGAGGGGAAGATGATTCTGATTGGAGGAGCTTTTGACCATTTGATTTACTCCAAATCATACGATGTGCTCGCAGAGTATTATACTAATTGCACGTTGCTCTTACTCAGAGATGGTCATGGATTTCAGCAAGCTTTAGGGCTTTCTGCCTTCAATGACTTAATAAATGCCTTCATTAGCAATGATACTTCAGGAAAGATTGCAGCTTATAAAAAGTTGTCTGATGATACCTTCATCTTCGAAAAATATTATGAGGGTGACTTTAAAGTGCCACCTCTTTTTTGATCTATAATATGATTTCCTAAAAAAGAAAAACCAGTTCAAATAGAACTGGTTTTTCTTGAAATTTGCCGGCTTTTATACAGTAATTTAAATCCTACTATCGCTATAATTAAACACAAAGGAGAAAAGAATAAGGTGTCTGTTTTCGCAAATTCTGATGATTTAATTTGCTTGAAAAAACCAATGTATTTGAAATCACCCAAAGCTCTCAACCCAAAAATTAGTGGGACAGCCCAAAGCCCAATTATTCTAACCCAAAACGGTAATTTGCGATTTGCCGAAATGAAGGTTATCCAGTAAAATGCTGCGAATAGAGTTAGTCCAGACCCAACAATTATGCTGTCAAATGTCTGCGGACTCAGCATTTGCTGCCCTTGTTCATTTGTAGGTATGACACTTTCAAATCCCCAAACCCCTCCACTTGCCCAGTAAAAATGAATTAAAGCAAGAATAGAAAAGATTACAATTAAAAGTATGGCTAGAGTTGATTTCATAATCATGAGCTATTATTCTACTCATTTATTCTTTTCCATATAATCCACAACGAAATAACTCAAGGTTCGCATTCCTAGCACAAATCCACCTTCGTCGATATAGAATCCAGGCGTATGATGCGAAGGTGTAGTCAATGGGTCACCACCTTTTTTCATGCCTCCTAGAAAGATAAACACACCCGGCTTTTCCCTCTGGAAAAAGCTAAAATCTTCTGCACCTGTCACCGGGTTCAAATAAATTAAATTCTCTGCTCCTGCTGCAGCTTCCAACGATGGAAGCATTTCCTTTGTCAAATCTGGATGATTGACCGTGGAAGGATATAGTTTCTCGAGCTTCAAGTCAACGGTAGCGCCTGCGCTTTCAGCAATATTAGTTACGATCTCATTGATCCGCTTATGTACCAGCTTTTGCTGCTCATCGCCAAATGTTCTTACGGTACCTATCAATTTGACTTCCTCTGGGATAATATTATGACGAATACCGCCGTGGATCGCTCCGATTGTGACTACAGCAGGATTTTGGGTGACGTTTACACTTCTGGAAAGTATAGTCTGAAGTCCCATGATGATCTGTGAACTAGTGACTATTGGATCCACACTTGACCAAGGATAAGCGCCATGTGCTTGTACACCTTTGACGGTGATTTCCAGATTGTCTACTGCTGCCATGATCGGTCCAGATCTATAACCGATTTTTCCTACTTCGGTTTGGGAATTGATATGCAAGCCGAAAACGGCATCCACGTCATCCATCACGCCTTCTTTTACCATTAGCTCAGCACCAGCTATATCTGCATCAAAAACTCCTTCTTCTGCTGGTTGGAAAAGAAATTTCACTGTGCCTTGTAGTTCGCCTTTCATGCTGGCCAACACTTCTGCCACTCCCATCAATATGGCGACGTGAGAATCATGGCCACAGGCATGCATTACTCCGGTTTCCTGACCATTGTAAGTTGCTGTATTTACAGATTTAAAAGGCAAATCATTGCGTTCGGTGACTGGGAGCCCATCCATATCTGCCCGAAGCGCGACTGTAGGTCCAGGCTTTCCACCTTCCAACACACCAACTACTCCAGTTACAGCTACATTTTCAGTCACCTCAATTCCAAGAGAGCGAAGATGGTCTGCTATTTTCTTTGCAGTGCGAAACTCCTGATTTCCCAGCTCAGGGTGCATGTGAATATCCCTGCGCCACTCGATCACTTTGGCTTCAATTGCGTTTGCTTTTGTGTCGATAGTTGAGCGGAGTGCTGTTTGTGCCAAAAGCGTTTCTGTTCCTACGAACATTGACACAAAAAACAGTGAGTATAAAAGGTATTTCATGGTTGGTGCTATGTATTGGTATTTATCAAATTTAGAAAAATGTGCTAATGCTCAAGCTTTTTCAAAGCCAAATGCTTAAAAGTCTTATTGAAAAGAACTATTTCAATTCAAATGACTTTGTATAGAACAATCATATAATAAGAATCTATGCAACTCAATAATCAAATAGCTGTAGTAACTGGCGTAAGTAAAGGTATAGGACTGGAGTTAGTAAAATTACTGCTTGAAAAAGGAACTGTAGTCGCTGGCTGGGGGAGAAATGCACCAGACTTTCAGCATGAAAATTTCCATTTTTTTAGCTGTGATGTGGCAAAAGAAGAGTCAGTCGAAAATGCGTTTCAAGCAACTACTGGAAAACTTGGAAAAGATATTAGAATCCTTGTAAACAATGCTGGATTTGGGGTAGCTGGGGATACAGAAACTTTCTCCTCAGAGGACTGGAAAGCCATGTTTGACACCAATGTTCACGGGATTTTCTATACCACCAAGCGCTTGATTCCTGGTATGAAAGCTGCAGATGAAGGACATATTTTGAATGTGGCATCTATCGCAGGATTGAATGGAGTGAATAAGTTTGCTGGATACGTAGGTACCAAGCATGCAGTGAGAGGGATTTCCCATTCACTTTATATGGAGCTAAGAGATTTTGGTATTAAAGTATCCACGATTTATCCTGGCTCAATTCAAACCAATTTTTTCGACGATATACAGGGTGTAGACGCTAATGAAAATATGATGAGGCCAATCGATGTGGCGACCACTATGGTACAGACTTTAGAAACTCATCCGAACTACTTTGTGGCTGATGTGGAATGCAGACCTTTGAGGCCAAAAGGCAAGAAATAAGAATATACTGTAAAAATAATTCAAACACCGATGAGTATTTTAAAGAGGCTCATCGGTGTTTTTTATGAGATTTATTGTGGTTTTAGAAGCCAGAAAATAGCCATTTGGCATGCTTTAAAATTGTTTTGAGCTAGTTATGTGTTTATTTTGAAAAATATCTTTTGAGCTATGAAAAAAACAAATCTGATAATTCTACTGATAGTCCTTTTAGGTGGTGCATCCTACATGGGGTATTTGTCTCAACTAGGAACTTCCGCTGAAGCTGCTATTCTCACTGCTCCAAGCGAACTGCCAGACTTTACCTTGAATGATATCAATGGAAAGGCTACCTCAATTCACGGAGTGGCGGGGGCAAAGCCGACACTATTCATTTACTACAACTCCACCTGCCATCTTTGCCAAGAGGAACTCGGGAATATTTCCAAAAGAATTGAAGAGTTTAAGGACTACAACTTAATTCTAACAACGGTGCAGCCTATGGAGGAAATGATAGGTTTTGCAGATGGTCTAGGAATTAAGGACAAGAGCAACGTTCATTTTTTACTTGATTCTGAAATGAAAGTAGCTAGTTTCTATCAAGTAAGAAGTGTGCCTTCAATTTACGTTTATGATGGTAAAAAGCAATTGGTTGCCGAATATGTAGGGATCACCAAGATTGAGCTTTTACTTGAGAAATTGAGCGCTGGTAAATAATTCGGGGTGGTAATTCTGATTTTGGCTAGATTATCAAAATCAGAATTGCCCCTTTTTTTCGTTAAGTAAGTCAATCAAGTCTTTGCAAATGAAAGCTACATTTTTTCCCTACTTTTGAATGACTAAAAAAGCCCAATGTCTCTAGAAGTACGCCAGCTCACCAAACTTTACGGAACACAAAAAGCACTTGATGAAGTGTCATTTTCGGCTACACCGGGAAGGATACTTGGTTTTTTGGGACCAAATGGAGCAGGGAAATCAACCACCATGAAGGTGATTACTGGTTACATTTCTGCCAACTCTGGCGGAGTTACTGTGATGGGAAAGGATGCTGTGAATTCACCGAAGGAAGTGAGTAGACTCATTGGCTACCTGCCTGAGCATAACCCCTTATATCTTGATATGTATGTGCGGGAATTTCTGGAATTCTCCGGAGGCTTATATGGAATGTCTGGTCAAATCTTAAAATCCCGAACCAAGGAATTGCTTCATCGCACCGGACTAGAGCCGGAGCAGCACAAGAAAATAGGACAACTTTCCAAAGGTTATCGGCAGCGGGTAGGACTTGCGCGAGCTTTGATCCATGATCCTCAAGTGATCATTTTGGATGAGCCGACGACTGGTCTCGATCCAAATCAATTGGTAGAAATAAGAAGTCTGATTCAAGAAGTGGCAAAGGACAAAACGCTTATTCTTTCCACGCACATCATGCAGGAAGTAGAAGCTATTTGCCATGATGTGGTGATCATTAATAAAGGGAAAATCCTTGCTTCAGATTCACTTAGTAGGTTGAAATCTGGAACGAATGAAGTTCAATTGATTCTGGAGACAGAGGAGGAGTTACAGCTGGAGTGGTTTGAGAATGTTGGCACTGTGATCTTTGGTTCCAAAGGAACCTCAGAGCTGATGATTTCTTGTCAAGATGCAGCTTTAGGAAGGAAAGCTGTGATGAACATCGTGCAGGAGCGCTCCTTGAACCTGATTAGTTTGAATCAGAGTAAAAAGAATTTGGAACAGATTTTTAGAGAGATCACTAGATGAGCAGCCTTTTTCTAAAAGAATTCAATTCATTTTTTGGTAGCCTGTTAGGTTACCTAGTGCTATCCTTATTCTTGGTGGCTTTAGGGTTGATCGTCTGGGTTTTTCCGGAAACAAGCGTATTGGAATATGGATATGCAGATCTTGAGGCACTTTTCACTTATACTCCCTATGTATTTACCTTTCTGGTTCCGGCCCTCTCTATGCGAGCTATCGCTGATGAGCTCAAAACCGGAACTTGGGAGCTTTTAAGAACTTCACCACTGTCGTTGGTGCAGATTATTTTGGCCAAATACCTAGCCTTGCTTTGTCTGGTTCTGGTAGCGCTTGTACCAACTTTGCTTTATTTCTATAGCATTATACAACTTGGTGATCCTGTAGGAAACCTTGATCAAGCTGGTTTTTTTGGCTCTTGGATAGGTTTGATTATGATAGGAGCGGTTTTCGCTGCAGTTGGCTTATTCGCGAGTGCTCTTACTTCACAGCAAGTAGTTGCTTTCGTGTTGGGTGTGTTTTTATGTTTTGTCTTGTATTTTGGATTCTCGGCATTGGCGGATATGCAGCTTGGAAATATTTCCTATTGGGCAGATGAAGTGAGCTTAAGTTTTCATTACATCAATTTGAGTAGAGGGGTGGTTGATTCGGCAGATCTATTCTTTTTGTTCGGGATGATCTGGTTGTTTTTGGGCGGTGCAGTATTGGCTTTGAGAAATAAATGAAAAACGCCGCTTTACATATTGCTAAGCCTTGGTTGATACTTTTCGGAGGTGTTTTGTTGTTTGTCTTATTGGCTCAATTCCTGAATTTCAGAATTGATCTTACTGAGGAAAACCGTTATTCTCTGCATCCTGCTACAGAAGAAGTGCTTTCGCAAATCACCGAACCGCTTCACGTGGATATTCTTTTGGTGAGTGAAGACCTTCCCGGCGGCATGCGGAGATTGCAAAAATCTATTGAGGAAACGGTTCGCACCTTTAATGCTTACAGTCCTGAGAAAATCACTTTTTCTTATTTTGATCCATTAAGCATAGAAGCTGATCTGCAGGAGGAATTTATACTTTCCTTAACTCAGTACGGAATTAACCCTACCAATCTCTCTGTCAATAAGCCTACTGGTTTGCAGACGCAACTTATTTTCCCGGGTATTCTTGTCAGCAATGAAGAATATGAAACGGGAGCATTAATTCTCAAAGGAGAGCGCGGAATGAGTCCAGATCAAACTCTAAATCAATCCATTGAGAATTTGGAGTTCGAGTTAAGCAATGCGATCCGGCAATTGATTTCCCCTGAGTCTTCCTCGATTGCCATGATTATGGGCCATGGAGAAATGGGTTCGGATGAAGGCTACGGCATGGTAGAGGCTTTGGATGGTGATTTTGAGTTATTCAAGGTGCCGCTTGAGCAAGCGAAAACACCAGCAGATTTAGCTGGGTTTGAGATGATTTTTATCCAAGGACCTAAGGAAGCATTTACCGAACGTGAGATTTACCTGCTTGATCAATACGTGATGGGAGGCGGAAATCTCGTGGTATTGCTAGACGGCGTGGCTGTCGATATTGAGAATGCTGGAGGTGAAGGCACATTAGGAATGCCTGTAGATGTAGGTTTGGATCAGCTTCTTTTCCGCTATGGAATACGTGTGAATAAAGATTTGATTCAGGACTTGAACTTTGGCTACATTCCTGTGATGGGAGGGAATTTCGGAGATCAGCAGCAGATGGTTTCTTTGCCTTGGCCATTTTATATTTTGGCTGGTAGGATGCAGGAGCATGCGATTACCAAAGGCTTGGATGTGGTTGAGTTTCGATTTGCTAGTAGCCTTGATACTGTGAAAGCTGATGGAGTAACTAAAACACCTTTGATCTTTAGTTCTGATTTGTCACGTATTTTGCAAGCGCCCGTGCGTGTGGCTTTTGCAGATATGGAGCAGGAGCCTGATGTGAAGCAATTTGGGCTAAGAAATTTACCACTTGCCTATTTATTGGAAGGGGAATTCACTTCCTTGTACAAAAACCGTTTCCTACCAGAAGGCTTTGCGAAAGCAGATTTTAAGGAAAGTGGTAAAGGAAAAGTGGTCGTAGTAGGTGATGGTGATGTTTTTCAAGCATTAACAAATCTGGAGGATGGAACGCCTTTGGCCTTGGGCGAAGATCCCTTTAGTCAGACGACTTTTGCAAATAAGCTTTTCCTGAAAAACCTAGCACAATATCTTGCTGATCCGGAAGGAATTATTGCCTCCCGTACCCGATCTTTTCAGATTCGTCCTTTGAATAAGGCTAAGATTGCGCAGCAAAAGGCATTCTGGCAAGGATTGAATGTGCTAGCACCGGTGATTGTTTTGGTGATTTTTGGAGGATTGGTGTGGTGGATTAGAAAGAATAAGTATAGCCGCAGAATAAACTGAGTCAAAAAAATAGGTTCTATTTCATTATTTTGTCAGAGATTCATTTATACGACGGTTCGAATTAGAATTTATTTATAAATTTACCCCCATTCAAAAGTAAAAATATATTAAGCCCTACGATATGAAATCGAGCATGACTAAACTTCTCAGATTGGGATGTTCATAATCTATGCGAGATTCCATATGACCTTCAATAGAAAAATTATAATCATATGAAATTTATTGTTTCCTCTTCTGCATTATTAAAGCAGCTTTCGGCTATCAATGGTGTGGTGACAACCAATCCCGTAGTGCCAATTTTGGAAAATTTTCTTTTTGAGATCAAAGAGAGTCTATTGACCATTACCGCATCTGATTTGCAGACTTCTATGATTACTGAAATCAACGTGGAGGCTAAGGAAGATGGAAATATCGCGGTGCCTGCAAAGATTTTGATCGAGACGTTGAAAAACCTACCAGAGCAGCCGGTTACTTTCAGCATTGATCATGATACTTACGCGGTTGAGATCAGTTCTGACAATGGTCGATATAGATTGGCTGGTGAGAATGCAACTGACTTCCCGAAAATCCCAACTGTAAGCAACGCTACTTCTGTAGACATGTCTACTGAGGTGCTTTCTTCAGCTGTTTCTAACACGATCTTCGCAACTAGTTCAGATGAACTTCGTCCTGCAATGACTGGTGTTTACATCAATCTAAGCCCAACAAATACTACCTTCGTAGCAACTGACGGACATAGACTGGTAAGATACAGAAGAGTAGATATCGCTTCACAGGATGCTGCTACGTTGATTATTCCTCGTAAAGCATTGAACCTTTTGAAGTCAACTTTGCCTTCAGAAAATCTTCCGGTAACTGTAGAGTTTAATCAGTCAAACGCCTATTTCAACTTCAATAACATCAAGATGATTTGTCGTTTGATCGACGAGCGTTTCCCTGATTACGAAAATGTAATTCCTGCGGAAAACCCGAACGTGATGACTATTGACCGTTCAGAATTGTTAAGTTCACTTCGTCGTATCGCGATTTATGCAAATAAAACAACCCATCAGGTAAGACTGAAATTGACGGGTAGCGAATTGATGATTTCTGCTGAAGATCTTGATTTCTCTAACGAGGCGAACGAAAGACTTTCCTGTGAGCACGATGGAGAGGATATCGAAATTGGATTCAACGCGAAATTCCTGGTGGAAATGTTGAATAACCTTTCTTGCAAAGAAGTTAGCTTGAAGTTCTCTGCGCCTAACCGTGCAGGTTTGATCCTTCCGGCTGAGCAGGATGAAAACGAAGACATCCTAATGCTAGTAATGCCTGTGATGTTGAATAACTACGTATAATAACCACAAACCATAAAACGAAAAGCCCGAAGATTCCTTCGGGTTTTTTTATGACCTTTGAGGTTTGGAATACCTCGAAGGTCTTGATTAGTTGAACCACAATGCGCAGGGAGGTTTTCGCAGAGAGCACAAATGCGATTCAATGATCCTTTCTGGCGCAATTCTTTAGCTTGTGCCCTATGAAATTTAGTATTCTGACCCTCCTATATGCTTCACTTAATAGAAGTCTGAAGACTTGATTTTGGTAGGTCCAAGTCATGAGATTTGAACCAATTTACTAAATCCACTATTCAATCAAAACCTTTGAGGTCTTGAAGACCTCAAAGGTTACAATTAACCTTTCTTCGCATCACGCAAAGACTTCAAATACAAACCTTCCACTCTCTCTCTAGCCCATGGAGTTTTGCGAAGAAATTTCAAACTAGAATTAACCGAGGGATCATGTGTGAAGCACCGAATAGTTATCCGCTCACCAAGTTCCTCCCATCCATAGAACTCTACCAGATGCTCGACCATATCTGCAAGCTTTACGCCGTGAAGTGGATTGTTGGGTTGTGACTCAGGAATAGGATTGTCAGACATTTATTTTCGAATTATTTCTTAAAAATAGTCTTTCCTTCCTTAATGGTCTCCATTACTTGAATGTCTTTCAATAACATTGGGTCAACCTTTAAGGGGTTCTGGTCCAAAATAACCAGGTCAGCTAATTTCCCCGACACCAGACTGCCCTTTCTATTTTCTTCAAAATGCTGGAAAGCGCCCCAGATCGTAATAGATTTTAAGGCCTCGTAAGGAGTTAATCGCTCTTCTTTACCAATAATTTCACCGCTTCGGGAAACCCGATTGACAGTGGTCCATAAGATCATCATCAAATTTGGAAATGCAACTGGAGCATCGGTGTGAGAAGTAACTTTCATCCCTCGATCCAAAGCCGAGCGAAGTGGAGAAATCTGATCAGCTTTTTCCTGACCTATGATTTCCCTATGCCAATCTCCCCAGTAAAAAGTATGCATTGGGAAAAGTGAAGCAATCACGTCCATATCAGCAAGGCTATCCAATTGATCCAGACGAATGTATTGACCATGGATTAGCACATTTCGACGATCCTGGTTTCCATATTTTGTAATAGCAGGTCGGAGAGTTCGAATCAATTGGTCCATTGCGGCATCCCCATTCGCGTGCGTAAGTAGTTGCCATTCATTTTCAAAAGCCATGTTGACTATTCGTTGTACTTCGGCGTCTTGAGCGATTGCAGGATATCCTTTATAGTCTTTATTTTGTCCATCTGGCGGGATTAAATAGGGTTCTGTCCGCCAAGCAGTTCTTCCTTGAGGTGATCCATCAAGCGTCATTTTTATTCCACCTATTCTGTAGCGATTGGTATAATCCTTTCCATACCATTTGGTGTCAAAATACTGAGGAGCTGTATAGTCGATGTAGGAAACTACGTCTAGATAAAATTTACCCTTCTCCGCATAGCTTGCCATCAACTCATGATTTGCCATTGCTCTTCCTTCTTGGGCAGTGGTGTAGCCAAATTTGGCTGCCATTTCCTGAGATTTATCTAAATAATAAAAAGCTAACTCAGGATCAGAAGGACCAATAATTGGAAAAAATAAAGGGATAGCTGCAAGTTCTTCGAGAACTCCATTCGGCTCTTGGCTTCCTTGCATTCTTCGGATTACTCCACCTGCAGGATCCTTTGATTCTGCAGTGATATTACTCATTTCGAGACCTTTTGAGTTCATCACGGCAAAGTGACCGGAAATATGAATGATACAAATTGGGACTTCAGTGGAAACCTGATCCAAATCTTCTTTGGTAGGGAAGCGATTTTCAACTAGAACAGCATCGTCAAATCCTAAACCAACGATCCATCCCTGAGTTTTATCAGTTCCATTTTCTGAGTGCCAAGACTTCAATTCGGCGACTAATTCGGGGATGGAATTGACCTCACCATCAGGGCTGGCCAATAAATTAGCTGCGATAGCCTGTGCTCCAAATCCTCCAAAATGTGCATGGCCATCTATAAATCCTGGCACCAAGGTCTTCCCTTCTAGATTTTTCAGCTGATGATCTTCCCCGGCGATTTCTTTGGCTTTGTTTATAGTGCCGACAAAAAGAATTTCCCCTTCTTTTTCTACCAAAGCTTCAGCGTACGCTGGTTCATCCCCTTCCATCGTGATGATATCTCCACCAACATAAATAGTGGTGGGTATATCAGAACCAACTTGAGTTTCGCAGGAGAAAAGAATCAAACAGAACCAACTAAGTAGGATGAGGTTTTTCATATTTCGTCTAGTTGAAAAATTAGAATTGTAACAAATTAGTGATTTTTTCAAAAGTATTGAAAATCACTTATTTACTGGGTTGGCTCTATGAAATCCCAAAGGTTTCCATACAAATCCTTAAAGACTGCCACTGTTCCAAAGGCTTCTTCGGAAGGTTCTCTGATGAACTCAACTCCTTTAGCAGTGTAATTATGATAATCCCGGTAGAAATTGTCAGTATATAAAAATAGAAATACCCTACCTCCAGACTGAAAGCCAATTTGATTTCTCTGAAGTTCGTTGGCAGCTTTCGCCAGTAGCAAATGGCAAGTAGATCCAGGAGGAGCAACCCTCACCCAGCGCTTTACATCACTGATATGGGTGTCTTCGATTAATTCAAAACCTAAAATATTTGTATAGTACTCTATTGCCTCATCGTAATCCCTTACCAAAATGGCTATTTGTCCTAGTTGTTGTTTCATTGGTGCAAGTAGTGAAAAGCAAAAGGTATTTGAAACCTTAGTCACTAATTCATGAAGTTTTTTCAGCAGAGGATTCAATGTCTTCGACAATGAAAATTGCATTATTATTCAAATCATACAAGCCAAATTCATGGGTTCCCCAAGCAGTATTTTTAATCAGTTTTTCAGATTTTAAAATGCCTTTGATCACCAAAGCTTCAAAATAGGGCTCAATGTTTTTTACGAAAATCCTCACCACCGAACCTCCCAAAAGAGGATCTTCAGGTGTATCTGCATGCCATTGTAAATGAAGCTCAATCTCTTCTAGGCGCATGCCAGCATACATATGGTCTCCGAAGGTTTTCACAAACCCTAAATTGTTAGAATACCAATCTAAATCTCTAGCAATGTCTTGAGAGGGTAGGACTGGAATAGTACATATGAAATCAGTTTTCATGGATGAAATAGTTGCGATTGCAGGACTGGTCGATTTCACATTAAGATACTAAAGCTGCAGATGACTCCAAAGAGCTATAATGTCAACGGCGAACATGTAAAATGTTCCTCGTCTTTATTTTGAGTGCATGATCATAAAATTTTAATTCCTATGCTAAATAGAATTGCCTGAAATGGATAAGCCCTCCAATCACCTCAAGGCCTAGTCTTGAAAGTTTCAACTTAGACAATTGAGATACTTTTAGTCTATCATACCACCTAAGCTCTACCTAGCTGGCGCAGCATGTAAACATGATCTCTAAGTGCACCTAGAAAGGTGGCTTTCACAAAGTAAGGAACATTAAACTCCTCAGCTGTTTTCGACACGATCCCTGAAAGCTCACGGTAGTGAATGTGTGAAATATTCGGAAATAAATGGTGCTCTACCTGAAAATTCAGACCGCCAATCAGCCAAGAAAAGAACCTGCTTTTTGGCGCATAATTGCTGGTAGTTGCCAGTTGGTGAACTGTCCAATTGCCTTCCATTTGACCTTCAGAATCTGGCTGGGGAAAAGAGGCATCTGATACAATATGAGCGGTCTGAAACACCGCGCTGATGCATATCCCAGTAACAAAATGCATACTCAAAAATGCTAGAATGATTATATAGGTTGGCAGAGGCACCATAAGTAGAGGAATTACTAAGGCGTAAGAGTAATAGAATATTTTCCATCCGAGAATCTTTAAGATCTCCTTTTTGAATTCTATTCCTTTTTTGAAAAAGCCCATTTCTTTATAGCGGTTGACCCGCACAAAATCTTTGGTGGTGATCCAGGAGATCGTAGAGAGTCCATAAAAAAACCAAATGTATAAGTATTGAAATCGGTGTATCCAATACAGCTTCGCATTAGGGGAAAATCTCAAGAAAAATGGCGCATTGATATCATCATCCGCATGCTCAATATTGGTGTACGTATGGTGAAGAACATTGTGCTGCACCTTCCAAACATTGGCATTTGCACCTATGAGATTCATAGTATAGCCCAAATATTTATTTACGGTTGGGTTTTTAGAATAAGACCCGTGAATGGCGTCATGCATTACTCCCATGCCAACTCCAGCCATTCCGAGCCCACTGGTAACATATAGCGCAAAAAGTAAATATGGACTAGCTACTATCCCTGTGCAAATAATGATGATGGGGATAAGAAAAACTGACAGCATAACAATAGTCTTGAAGACCATGTTTCCATTTCCATAAATATTCTTGTTGTTCTTTTTGAAGTGATCATTAACCCTAATTCGTAATATTTTTGAGAATTCAGCATTAACTGTTTTATCGAATTTTAATTTTTTCATTTTTATTTGTTGCTGTAGTATCTCTTTTCTTATTGTAAGAGTTTGGGTTTTGCTATCATTACATCTACCGAGGTGGATTTGTTTAGAACTAATTAGTGCTCTTTTAGGAGTTTTTTAGATGAAGATATTCCATCAAGTAAAGGATTTTTGATTCAATACACGTTATAAATCCAATACTATGAATTATTCATTTTTAGGTACGCTAGGAAAAGCTTACATATTAAGCCGTTAAGTCCTATATACTAGATACTTGAGTTGGGAGGGGACTATAAAGTTTATTTTTCAAATCCTTAGTATCAAAAGTTTACAATGCCAAGCTAGTATGTACTTGATTTGTAGTTTGATAGGTTTTAGGATATAAAATAAGAAGCATGAAAGTTCGGGGAATCTCAATTTTGTACCTGCCATTTCCAATTCGAAGATCCTATTCCTAATTTGAGAAAATCAATTTTGTGCAGGTTTAATAGCTTTTCTTTTTTTTACTTTCCAATAAATGGAGCCTGCTATGGCACCCAGTGCAATACCACCTGGACCCGTAATAAGAATACCAAGTAAAGGACCTTGGTTGGCTTCAGGGGTAAAAATCAAAGGGCCAAAAAATCCTAGTACGAAGCCTACTACACCTAGCCCGAGTGCTCCACCGAGTATGTAAGATCCTAGACGTGGCATCTTGTTGGTTTGTTTATTCCAAACACTATATGCTAGATAGCCTGCTGTAATAAAACTTGCAATGCTCGAAATTACCATTGCCCATTTCGGAGGATCTGAATCGAAAAAAATTGAGATAATAGCGCCGTAAATCCAAAAAGTAAAATAGAATACAGCGACAAATGTGGCAAAGGCGATAATAATCTGAGCTGCTTTTTTCATGTTCGTGAGGAACGGGTTGATTGAAAGTATTTAATATACTCAAGTTATATGGATTGCCGGCTTGAGGTCTGAGCTATTCATTTTACTAGGAGCTATGTTTCGCTTTTGAGGTATTTGTTTGGATCTGAGGTGCGGTCTTTTACACTAAGTATGGGATTTGGTTTAGCGTTGTTCTTTAAATTTAATTCCATTGAAATGCCAGATACCTCGTTTGCTCATTTCCAGTATTTCGAATCGCATGTGGCACGGATGAGCCTAGGAAATATACATCTCCAGCTTTTCCCAGGTATTTCTGATTACCAATTTCCATTTCTGTCTCGCCTTCTATCATGATGACTATTTCTGTGGCTAGGTGGGTATGAGGTTCATGGCTTTTTATACCAGGATTCAGATTTGTCATGTGCATTTCGTAGTACGGACACATGGAAGTTTCTCGGTGAAAGTAATCCCTAATTCCCCCGCGATCATGTTCTTTAAATTCTAGTTCGCTGTAATCAAATATCTCTGATCCGGCCTTTTTTCCACGCTTCATATCAATACCCTTTGAAGTATATGCCATCTGGAAATATGCCGCGCCTTCCGATGTGCTTGTAAACTTCGCTTGGTCGCCAGGCATAAGGACTACCACACTGTTTGCGCCGAGTGTTTTGGATTTGCCATCCAAAGTTGCTTTTACTTCTCCTTCCTTGATTATCAAAATTTGCTCTTTCTTGGCGTTTAAGAAGGTTTTCTGTGCTGATGGCTTAATGAAATTCACTGAAAAAACCATATCGTCAAGATGCATGGTTTCTCCTTCCATAAGAAGCGTGTCAGTATTCCCTGAAGGATAAGAATATACCTGAGAAACGACTCTTTTTGGCACCACATCACTCCAGAGCCAAGCTAGTGATTCCGGTAAAATCGAACCGGAATGATTCCCGTTATGACCTCCTGTGCCTCCAACGAACTCATACTCATAGTCTTTGAATTTTAGTGCTGATTCCATTTGTAGGTTGGCTAGCCACCAGTTTCCATAGTGATTGTTTAAATCGGATGAGCCGTCTTGCATGAAAACCTTTAGGTCTTTCTTATCGGTTTTGCGGATCATCGGCGGATAATTATGTCCTCCTCGGATGTCTGTGAAACTTCCATAGTGACTGAGTACCTTATGAAAAGATTCCGGATGAAACCAAGCTGCACTGAAGGCGCAGATTGCCCCAGAAGAAAGTCCCGCAATAGCTCGCATTTTTGGATCATCTGCGATATTATAACTCATCTTTAATTCAGGAATTATTTCGTTCAACAAGAAATCACTGTATGTCGAGGACATGTCATCGTACTCCAAACTCCTATTACTTGCTCTCCAAGGGTTTTCGGGTTCTGGTAGACTTTTATTGTGGCCAGGATTGATGAAAAGTCCAATGGTAACTGGCATCTTTCCTTGAGCAATGAGGTTGTCAAAAACGGTAGGAACTTTGAAATCTCCTTCTGAATTGACATAAGCATGTCCGTCCTGAAAAATCATCAACGCAGCGGGCTGGGAAGCTTCATATTGCGCCGGAATGTAGATGTAGTAATCCCGGATTGTGTTTGGAAATGTGGTGCTTTCCCAAGAATGTTTTGTTACAGTTCCTTTAGGAATAGTCTCATAGACTTCTGAGTTTGGGCCGTATTTATAGCCATCCTGAGCTTCTACTCTGAGGATAATTAGGAGTAAAAAAAGTAGTATAAATATTTTCGCCTTCATGGGTTATTGGGTTGGGATACTGTGTCTTGATATCTTGTAAAAAGTAATATAGCAAGAAAATACAAATACGTATTTGCTAAAGGTCAAGACATTAGGGAAGCAATTCCCCAAAAATGATTTGTATCTACAAGCCTGTTTTCCTACAAACTACCCATGTCAGATTAACTTTCCGGAAGGTAAATATCAAATGTAGCTCCCTGGTCAGGCTTGCCGTGTGCGGCTATGTATCCATTGTGATTTTCAACGATTTTTTTCACTATCGCCAAGCCTATTCCAGTTCCTTGGTATTTATCCTTTCCATTTAGTCTCTGAAACAATTCAAATATCCTCTCTTTATATTGATCTTCAAACCCAATTCCGTTATCGGATATACGGATGTGGCAATAGTTAATATCTGGCGAAAGAAATTCAGCTTCAATTTCTCTGCCTTTTCTTTTTTCGCTCTTGATGCTGATGATAGGGGCCCGATTCTTTACCGCAAACTTCAAGGAGTTGCTGATGAGGTTTTGAAGTAACTGCCGAAACTGAAAAGGGATGATATCCAGGGTACAAAGTTCATCTGACTCTACAGTGGCATTATGCGCAGCTAATTCCTCCTTCAAATCCATCTTAACCTCCACTATTAATTTGTTTAGATCCGTAGGTTCATACTTACGTTCGGAAATGCTCGTTCTGGAGTAGGCAAGTAAATCACTAATTAAGTTTTGCATTCGCTGAGCAGCGCTTTGCATTCGTTTGAAAAATTCTTTCCCTTGCTCAGTGAGGTTTTCATATTCTTGTTCAAGGAGGAGAGTAGAGAAAGTCTGGATTTTACGAAGCGGCTCCTGTAAATCATGACTAGAAATGTAGGCAAAAGATTGAAGCTCTTTATTCATACTTGCTAGATCTTTTACCTTCTTGGCGAGTTCGTCTGTGCGTTCGACAACTAGTTTTTCCAGTTCATTCATGAATTCTTTTTGATCATGAATATCAGTGCTTGAACCTACCCACATTTGAATTTCTCCATCTTCATTCAGTTGAGGTTTAGCTCTGCTAAGCTGCCATCTGTAAGTGCCGTCATATTTGCGGAACCTATGCTCAAATAAAAAGTCTTTTCCTGTGGATATTGAATCTGACCAAGCTTTTATATTTCCTGCTCTATCATCTGGATGCACGATAGCTATCCACCCTTCTTCCTCAAGTCGCTCGGGAGAATATCCTGAGAAATCATAAACAGATTTGTTAAAATAATTTATGTTGCCTTCGTTATCAGCAGTCCAAATATGCTGAGGAAGTGAGTTTGCCAAAAGCCTGAATTTCTGCTCACTCTCCTCGAGTTTTTGGATATTTAATTTTTCTGCAGTGATGTCTCTTACCGTTCCTATTACTTTTTCCGGGTTATTTTTTTTGTCGAAATGGACCCTTCCTTTTACCTCGATCCATTTAATTTGGTTTCCATTTGTGATGACCCGACTAGTATACTCTAAATTTCCACTAATGAATGCTCTTTCAAAAGCAGCTTGTCTAACCTTCAGATCCTTTGGGTGGATATTACTCACAAAGTCTTCATGGTGAATATTTGAACCAGGGGCGAGTCCAAAAATCTCATGAAGTCTGTCTGAACCATCCAGGATTTTATTTTTAACATTAAAGTCGAAGGTCCCGAGCTCTGAAGCATCAATGACCATAGTGAGTTTCTCTTCACTCGCTTCTATTTTCTTATGAGCAATGACTTGCTCAGTCACATCATGTCCAATACTGATGATCCCATTTATTTCACCACTTTCATCATAAAGGGCTTCATAGCTAAAGCTGATATAGCTAGTTTTTAATTCCCCATCCCGCAAAAGTTTAACTGGTAGTTCAGATGCAGCAAAACGATTTCCGGTTTTGTATACCTCATCCAATAGTCCCTTTATTCCCTGTTTTTCGAGTTCAGGTAAAATTTCAAGAATCGGCTTATTCATGACCTCTTCCGCTTTTCTTCCCCACATGTTAAGCGCGTTGGTATTAGCGATATCAGTATGGTATTCTGGCCCCATAAAAGTCGCAATGGATGCAGGTGCCTGCTGAATAATTAGCCTGAGTTTACGTTCACTACTTTCCAGTTTTCGTTTCAAAAAAACCTCTTGGGTAGTTTCAGCGCAGGTGACTATTACGCCACATATTATCCCACTATCATCCCACGCAGGGCTATAACTAAACGTCCAGTATGCATCTTCCATATGACCATTTCGATGAATCGGGACTAGTAGATTCTCAAAATATAGGGATTCTCCCCCTTCCAGCACTTGATCCATGAGTGGCTTGATAGTTTCCCAGATCTCCGGCCAGGCTTCTTCCCCAGGCATGCCAAGAATTGAAGGGTGCTTTCCATCTCTGCCTAAGCTTGGTCTGTAAGCATCGTTATAGAAACAAAGTAATTCTGGTCCCCACCAAAGAAACTTTGGGAATTTAGAATATAGGAGGATGTTAAGTGTCGTTTTTAAACTTTGTTGCCAAAAGCTGGAGTCACCTAGAGAGGTTTTACTCCAATCCTTTTCACGGATCAATTGACCCATTTCACCGCCTCCTATTGGAAATGAAGCGATAGCTGAACCTTGCTCAATCATAGCTTATTAATGAGATTGGATTACAAAATTGTCTTTGGTGGGTTTCTCGGATTTGTTAGCCAAAGAGGTAAGTCCCTTACATATCACATCTTTCAGTTTAGAATATTCGGCAGGTTTCCTGATATAACGAAATGCGCCAATATCATATAGAGAGTTCACTATTGGCTCATCCATTGAAGTGGAATATATTATAATAGGCAAATTTCGGAATTTTTCATCCGCCATTAGTTCGCCGAGGCATTCAAAACCTGATTTCAAGGGCATATTCAAATCAAGAAAAACCACATCAGGCAACTTGTCCTCGGAAGTCATAAGCAGGGTCATTAACTCTACGCCGTTTGTGACTGTAGTAAGATTCGTTTCGATAGGTAACCTTGAGAGAGAATCTTCAAAAAAGAATCGATCATCTACGTCATCATCAGCGAGTAAAAGATTAATGGGGCCTAAGCTCATTGAAAATAGTATTGCCTATTAGGATTTTATATGTCACTATTTTCAAATATAGCATAAATCAATGTGTTTAATAGTGGTTTTTGAAAGGGGTACAAACTTTGGTGTGCCCTCTTCGATCCACATTTTATAGATTCTCCGCATTTTAAGGAAATTCCAATTGAAGTATATGCGCTACAGGAGCTCCTGAAATATTCTTTTTGTTCCATACACTCAGATCCGGCTTCCTCACTGGCAGCCTCATCCAAATGACTATAAAAAGTAGGTTCGAGGGCGATGATGAAATTTACCTTCAACTCTATTGCTTTCGGGATCACCATTCGCATCGCCCACCTAGTAGGGGTTATACCTGCCACTTTTTGTTCATTGGAACAAGACTTCATCGTACCCAGCACTTGAAGAAAAGGAGCCTTTAATACTTTTCCGATGAAGCTATTTACACTTTAGCCAACAATTATCTTTTAGTCTGCTTTGAATAAGCCGCCAACGGATTGCTTTTCAATTTGCACTCAAAAGGAATCTGCGATTTTTGAGGCGGGTTCTTTTACTCGGCTATTAGGAGAATGGACGAAAAGTTTGAGTTGTAATTTATTACAATCAGGAAAAGCCATAAAAAAGCCGTTTGCTTGATACAAACGGCTAGGTAATAAGATCTTTATTAGAATTAATTCACAGAGATATTTGTGAACCAAATAAACCGATTACCATCTGGTCCCATATGGTCTTTGACAAGTGTAATTGGGCCGAATTTTTCCTCGTTTTCCCACGTCCAGGTTCTTCCTTCTGCTCCATTCCCTCTTCTAAAAGTCCATTCTAAAATTTTATGGTTTTCATCTAAATACAAATCATAGGCATCTCCCGGTGTATATCCCATTCCCGGAGATTTGGCTTCGCCAGAACCATAGCGTATGGTCAGTTTAGTAGAATTTGTCCCTTTTATCGGAGTCGGAATATTTTCCTCTGTTTCATAAGTATAACCTGTGTCCCAAGCCAGTTGGAATGGCATCATGAACCAATACTTATCATTCACAAATCCAGAATCCTTATCAGGTAAAGAATCAGATGCTAGGCTATAGGTAAATGTGGTATCCGTGCCTGAATAATAGACCGTATTGTCCTTGATATTCCATTTCCAATCACGGGAAAGTACATTCACCGAGTCACGCTGTACATTCCAGGTATAGGCGATGGAGTTGACCTCATCAAACTTGTCGAAACCATACGCCATCGCCACTTTCATAGGCAAGGTGTCTGGTATTGTTTCTTTAGGTTGGCATGCCTGCAGTGCGCAGACCACTAGAAGAGCACAAAGAAAATTTTTCATGGCGTTGGTTTTTTATAAAGTTAACAGACTTAAGTTTCAGATTGTTTTTTTAGCCACTTTTTATACTTCTGGTATTCAAAGCGTTGATATAGGGTTCTGATGAATCTGAAAAATCGATTTAAAACCAGCATATTGAGAAAAAGAGGAGAGGGGAAGATTCTTCGCTTTCCCTTAGCTGTTCCTCTCAGAATCACCGTAGCTACCCAGCTGGGGGATTGTATGGGGTAAGCCATTGGAATATCCTTGCCAGCAGATTCAAAGAACTGGGTTTTAGTTGCAATGGGAAAAACTAAGGTGAGCCAGTGTCCTTTTTTCTCCAGCCATACGGTTCGTGCCCATTGTAGTAAAGCGGATTTAGTGGCCGCATACAAACTGTATCCTGGAATAGTCCAGAATGACATGGCCGAAGCGGTAATGATTAGACGAAATTTTGCGCCAGGGAAAAGCTCTCGAATTGCCATTCCAATTTGAATCGGACTGTGGACATTGAGTTGGAAAAGGCGATCCATTTCTTTCCAGTTTTGATTCTCTGCTGGAGCAAACTGAGCTTTTCCGGCATTTGCAAAGAAAAAATCCACTCGTTCCCACCTAGAGGAGACCCATTCTAAAATCTTTTCATTGCCAGATTTGTCAGCAAGGTCAGCTTGTAAAATATGGAGCTTTGGAAGTTCACGTTTCAATTTCTCCAAACCTGCCAAGTCAAAATCGACTGCCAGAATCTCAGGATTAGAAGGTGTTAACTGCCTTACGAGTGATTTCCCTATCCCAGAAGCAGCACCAGTGACAATAATATGAGCTTCTGTAAATGGTTTATACAGCATACTTCGCTTTAGGGAATTCGATATGAAAAGGGCTGATTTTTACTGCGAACAATGGTTTCTTAGAAGTAAGATCAGGAAAGTAATCTGGGTCGCTATTTATATTTTTAACTTTGGCAAGCTTTCCCCATCCATGACCGGAAGGCTTCGTAAAGAAATCTACCCCATCCCAACGCTGATGTAGATCTATTGGCAAAAAACTTGTTGAAAGTGGAAAAGGAATTCCACCAAAATTCACTTCGCAGGAGAAAGCAATTTTGTCACCGTCCGTTACCTGAATCAGTTCTTTACCCTTATTTTTCTCCCAAGAAATTGCTAAAGTCTGCTTTGGGATTCCCCAATTTGACCGGCCATTTTGAGTACTTACTTCTGTACTCACATAGATTTTGGTAATTGACTGCTTATTATAAAGTGAAAATTTCCCTGGTATGAAAAGCAGTTCCTTGTATAGTCCTACTGGGGAGGATTTATAATTAACTAACATCAGGTAACCCAAACCTCCTTTAAAGTTGCCTTTCAAATGATCGGGTAAATCTCCGTGATTCTCCAACCATTTTTCTGAAAATTTATAAACCAAAATAATTCCCTCACCCTCTAATTTCCATGGTGCAGACGCTTTTTTATAAAGTTTCTGATTCTTTAAAGATATTTGGTGATTTTCAGGCATAGGGCGATGGGCTTACACTTGTCCAGCCACCGTCAATAATGAGTGTTTGTCCAGTGATATGATTTGCTTCGTCTGAAACCAAAAACGCTGCTGCACTGGCAATATCTTGTGCCAGAGCCGGCCTACCTAGTGGAGTGATTTCTGACCAAGTGTTTTCGTAGTCTGGGTCGAGTTTTGTCCGGTTAGTAACTGTCGCCCCTGGAGCGATAGTGTTTACTCGGATTTTAAATGGAGCAAGCTCGAGTACTAAGTTCTTGGCGAGCATTTCTATCGCCGCCTTACTCATTGCATAGGCAGCGAGATTTTCATGGCTTTGATGTGCTGTGACCGAAGAGGTGAAAAGCAAAACTCCACCATTTACCTGCTCTTTCATCACCTTG
Source organism: Algoriphagus winogradskyi (assembly GCF_900182815.1). Lineage (GTDB taxonomy): Bacteria > Bacteroidota > Bacteroidia > Cytophagales > Cyclobacteriaceae > Algoriphagus > Algoriphagus winogradskyi. The sequence goes on from NZ_FXUA01000007.1 coordinate 48,318, forward strand.
GCAGCAGCCTGAGCTAGGAAGAAAGTGCCTAGTTGATTTACTCTAGTCACTTCCATAAAATCTGCTCTGGAATACTCCAAGAAGGGTCCAAATAATGTGATCCCTGAATTAGCTATTACAATATCAACCGAACCGAAATTGGTTATGGCTGTCTGTATCAATTCTTCTATCACTTCCTCAGCACTAGAATCTCCGGCAATAGCAATGGCTGGTACCCCGTGAGCACTACTAATTCTCTTGCAGGCTTCAGCAATGAGTCCTTCTTCAAGGTCATTAATAATGATATTCACGCTTTGGGAAGCAAGTTTTTCGGCAATTGCTAATCCAATTCCCTGACCTGCTCCGGTGATTATAGCGGTTTTTCTGGGTTTCATTTTAATGAGAATCCCGTTTCACTTCTGAGCCTGAACTGCCTTGGAGGAAGTCAAAATCTACACCTTCATGAGCTTGGTTGACTTTATCTAAAAATAGATTGACATAACCACGCTCATATGGCAAATTAAGTGGTTTAAATTCTGCTTTTCTCTTTGCAAATTCTTCATCAGAAATCATCAGGTTTAAGGTTCTAGCAGGGACATTTAGCTCAATCATATCTCCAGTTTGGACTAATGCCAATGGTCCGCCGATAGCTGACTCAGGCGATACATGGAGTACTACGGTACCATAACCTGTTCCACTCATTCTTCCATCTGAAATGCGGACCATATCTTTGACACCCTTGGCAAGGAGCTTTTGAGGTAATCCCATATTGCCAACTTCCGGCATTCCAGGATAGCCTTTTGGTCCAACGTTTTTCATTACCATGATGCAGTTTTCATCTATATCCAGCTCCGGAGTATCAATTCTAGCTTTGTAATCATCAATATCATTAAAAACAACAGCTCGACCTGTATGGGTCAATAGGCTAGGAGTGGCTGCCGAGGGCTTGATGACAGCACCATTTGGACAAAGATTTCCTTTCAGCACTGCGATTCCTGAGTCTGGTTTAATTGGATTTTCGAAAGTCCCAATTAGATTTCTATCGTAGCATTGAGCTTTAGAAAAGTTTTCTCCGATAGATTTACCATTTGCTGTGATTTCTCCGAGATGCAAATGTTTTTCTATTTCTTTCATTACTGCCGGGAGGCCTCCAGCATAAAATAGGTCTTCTACCCAGTGCTCGCCGGATGGCTGCACATTAGCAATCAGCGGAATCATCGACGAAAATTTATCAAAATCAGTCAAGTCAACATCTACTCCGATTCTCTTGGCGATCGCAGTGAGGTGCAAGATGAAATTGGTTGATCCCCCCAAAGCTGCATTCACCATAATGGAATTTTCAAAAGCTTTGCGAGTGAGGATTTTGCTCATTTTCAAGTCCTCATTCACCATTTCAACGATCCGCATACCGGTCATGTGAGCAAGGACTTTTCGTCTGGAATCCGCCGCTGGGATCGTTGCATTATCTGGAAGTGAGAGGCCAAGTGATTCGACCATGGCAGCCATAGTAGATGCTGTGCCCATAGGTGCGCAATGCCCCACTGAGCGAGACATAGATGCTTCAGCTTCTATCATATCATCTTGGGTCATTTTTCCGAGTTTGAACTCTTCGGCAAATCGCCAGATATCTGATGTTCCGATTTTTTTTCCTTTATAACGACCGACTAACATCGGTCCTCCAGAAAGAACAATAGAAGGAATATCAACGGATGCCGCTCCCATAACTAGGGATGGAGTGGTTTTATCACATCCACACATGAGAACCACGCCGTCCATAGGATTTGCTCGGATACTTTCTTCCACATCCATGCTGGCCAGATTCCTGAAAAGCATAGCAGTAGGTTTGACAGAACACTCACCTAATGACATAACGGGGAATTCAAGTGGAAACCCACCGGCTTCCCAGATGCCGCGCTTCAGCGCTTCTGCTAGATCTCTAAAATGTGCGTTGCAGGGAGTAAGCTCGGACCAAGTATTGCATATTCCGATTACAGGCTTGTCTCCTTCAAAAAGGTGGTGAGGAAATCCTTGGTTTTTCATCCAGGAACGATAGATAATTCCGTCTTTTCCTGTGCGTCCGTACCAATCTTGGCTCCGGAGTTTTTTCTTTGACATATAGGTTGTTTTGGCTTTTCGAGCCAGAATTTACCAAAAATTTTGCAAAGGAAAGAAATGAAAGAAGATTGTAAGGTAATTAATCTGGCATCTGAGAAATAACTTCTTGTAAAGCAATAAGATCTATTTTGAAATCAGTCATAATAGTATCTTCTGAATCACCTTGATTTAGGGTGTAATAATACCTTAGCCTTAAGGCATTTGCTAAATTAAAATAACACTGAGTAGTATCGTCTCCTTGATTTCTAAGCTCAACAACACTACTATGCTCTGGCATGAAAAGCATATTGGTCAAAGCTGCTCCATGAAGTGATACGAGAAGTATTGAATTACTTAATCTTCAGTACGAAGATTAAGGGGAGGATTTCTGTTGACGATAACTTCTTGTAGCAAGGCTTAACAAAACTAAGTTTAGTATAAAAAATCCATCCGACTATGAAGTCGGATGGTATGTATTAGATTCTTTCGATATCTGCTCCTAGAGCTCTTAATCTGTCATCGATATTTTGATACCCTCTGTCAATCTGCTCGATGTTATCAATGATGGATGTCCCATTTGCAGAAAGAGCAGCAATAAGCAATGCCACGCCCGCTCGGATATCTGGCGAAGTCATTCTGATACCGCGAAGTTCAGTTTTTCTGTCGAGACCAATTACAGTGGCTCTATGTGGATCACAAAGAATGATCTGCGCACCCATGTCGATCAATTTATCCACAAAGAATAAGCGAGATTCAAACATCTTCTGATGTACAAGTACAGTGCCTTTTGCCTGAGTAGCTGTAACCAAAACTATACTCAACAAATCCGGAGTGAATCCGGGCCAGATAGCATCTGCTACTGTTAGGATAGATCCGTCAATGAACGTCTCAATCTCGTAATGCTTCTGAGCAGGAACGAAAATATCGTCTCCCCGGAATTCCAATTGGATTCCCATTCTACGGAAAGTCTCCGGAATGATTCCAAGTCTAGGGATTTGGCAGTCTTTGATCGTAATCTCAGATTGAGTCATGGCAGCTAGACCAATGAAAGATCCAATTTCGATCATATCAGGAAGCATCTTATGCGTGGTGCCTCCCAATTTTTTCACTCCTTCAATAGTAAGAAGGTTAGATCCAACACCAGAAATTTTTGCCCCCATGCGATTTAGCATGTCACAAAGCTGTTGCAAATATGGCTCGCAAGCTGCGTTATAAATTGTAGTAGTACCTTCAGCCATAGCGGCAGCCATCACGATATTGGCTGTACCGGTTACCGATGCTTCGTCCAGAAGCATGTAGCAGCCTTTTAGTTTTTTTCCATCTATGTGGAAAATCTCGTTTTTGGCGTCGTAGTTGAATTTTGCCCCAAGCTTTTGGAAACCTGTGAAGTGCGTATCCATTCTTCTTCGACCGATTTTGTCTCCACCTGGCTTGGATAGTTTTCCAGTCCCGAATCGAGCCAGCAAAGGTCCCAAAAGCATCACAGAGCCCCTCAAAGCAGATGCTTTTTTGAGGTATTCTTCTGTTTCCATGAAGTCAAGGTTGACTTCGTTAGCTTGAAAAGTATAAGTTTCTGCGCCTTCTTTGGTTACCTTCACGCCCATATCGCTCAGTAAATCAATGAGCTTATTGACATCTACGATATTTGGGATTTTTTCAATAGTAACTTTCTCCGGTGTGAGGAGAACTGCGCAAAGAATTTGAAGTGCTTCGTTTTTTGCTCCCTGAGGAATTATTTCTCCTTTGAGTTTAATTCCACCATTGACCCGAAATGACCCCATTAATTTCTACGTTTTTTGTTGTGTCCGTTATTTGAGCGACGCTTATTATTATGATTAGATCGCTTGTTTTTATTGTTTGAGCGCTCTTCCTGACGAGGTGGCTTGAAGTCCCTATGTGTGTTGGACTCAAACAAACCGTTTTCTCGTACCTTCTCAAGGTCGATGTGCAATTTACCTTTGGATAACGTCTTAATGTCATCTAAGATTATAGCATCGTCAAAATTTTCCCTGTTCCAAGTAGAGTGAAAGCTTCTCATCAATTGGCCGATGAAAATAACAGCAGCTTCCTGCTCCTCATCATCTTCGAGTTTGATTGCGCCTTCGATGAGTTTTTCGATGTTTCGTCCGTAGTGTTTAAACCTTACCTCCCCTTTTGGATAGCCTATTGGTAATGGTTTTTTTCCCAATAATTCCTTTTCCGGCATAGGGAAAGGAGCATCGACTTCCAGTTTGAAATCAGACATGATGTACAAGTCGTCCCAAAGCTTCTGGTCATTTTCCTGCTTCAAAGATGGGTTCAATTGCTTGATGATTTCAATTGCTGTATATGCGCTTTGGGTACGCTTATCACGATCTTCAATCGCCGTGATATGATCAACGAGGCGTTGAATATTTTTGCCGTATTCTTTCAAAATTAGTTTTTGTTTGTCAAGTTCTAGTGGCTCCATGTTGCATCCCGTTTTGCGCTAATTAAGGTAATGAAAAAATTACCAAAAGGCAGGGGAGCAGGTGATTAGTCTATAATTCTGAGCTTCGCAAAGCTAAGTAATAATGTTTTCTCGCCAAAATGCTCGAATTGAATCGTTGCTTTTCGGTTAATTCCTTCTGTTTCAATCTTTTGAACTTTTCCAAAGCCAAACTTTGGATGTTCTACCAATTGCTCAGCCTGAAGATTGTTCGTGTTGGAAGGCTTGAAATCAGGACTTGGTGTGTGCAGTTTCATTGCCGTAGGCATTCTGGTTTCTGGCTTCTTCTTGATTCCTATATAACCTGAGGAAGACTCCGATGCCCCTGGTACTCCCTCTTTTCGGAATGCGCCTGGCATTTCTTTCGAAGATACCTTTTTACTAACCTTTATGCAATCAGGGGATACTTCTTCTAGGAATCTGCTTGGTTCACAATTCAGCAACCTGCCGTAGCGATACCGCGTGAGCGCATAGGTGAAATATAATTTGTCCATCGCCCTGGTCGTGGCCACATAGAACAACCTTCGTTCCTCTTCGAGATCTTCGCGGCTTTGCATCATCATCTGTGAGGGGAACAAATCCTCCTCCATTCCTACCACGAAAACCTGCTTAAATTCCAATCCTTTTGAAGAGTGAATTGTCATCAAGGTGATGGCGTCTGTGGTGTCTTTGTCACGGTCATTATCCGTCAGTAAAGCGATTTCCTGAAGGAAAGCACCAAGGCTCTTGTCCTCATTCTCTTCATTGTCCACATATTCTTTGATGGCATTGAGCAATTCCTGGACGTTTTCATAGCGGTTCAGACCTTCTATGGTTTTGTCTTCATAGAGCTCACGCAGCAGGCCACTTTGCTTTGCTATGCTACTTGCTGCTTCGAAAGCATCCTTGCGTTCTACTTCGATCTTGAAAGCTTTGATCATCGTTGCAAAGTCATCCAGCTGACTGGCGGCTCTACCTCCGATGAAGCTGTGTGCATTTTGCACTACTTCCCAAAGCTGCATATCGTGATCAAATGCTGCGACTAGAATCTTGTCCACCGATGTATCTCCAATTCCGCGCTTTGGATAATTTACAATCCTTTTGAAAGCTTCTTCATCCACGGGGTTCACTGTGAATCTCATGTAGGCCATCAGATCCTTAATTTCCTTTCTTTGGTAGAAAGAAAGTCCACCTACGATTTTATACGTCAGGTTCAATTTGCGAAGGGCTTCCTCTATAGCTCGGGATTGGGAGTTGGTTCTATAGAGGATCGCGAAATCACTGTTGTTGAGTTTTTTGGTATTTCGCTCTTCAAAAATCGTGGAGGCGACAATTCTCCCTTCCTCACTGTCGGTACTAGCCTTGACTAATTCAATTTGATCTCCGTCACCGTTTGAAGTCCAGACGTTCTTCTTAAGCTGGGCTTTATTTTTTTCAATGATAGAGTTCGCAGCATCTACGATCATTTTGGTAGATCGGTAGTTTTGCTCCAGTTTTACCACAAATAGATCAGGATAATCTTTCTCAAAATTGAGGATGTTCTGGATATCCGCTCCACGGAAAGCATAGATACTTTGTGCATCATCACCTACCACACAGATGTTTTGGTGGACAGCCGCCAGCTTTTTAGTGATGAGATATTGGGAAAGGTTTGTATCCTGAAACTCATCCACCATGACATACCTAAAGCGTTGCTGATATTTATTCAATACATCCAGATGATCACGGAAAAGGATGTTTGTATTGAAAAGCAAATCATCAAAATCCATCGCTCCGGCTTTGAAAAGCCTATCCTGATACCGCTGGTAGATTTCTCCCATTTTCGGTTTCATGGCAGCTTCATCGTCTGCTTTCACAAAGGGATCATCCTGATATACTTTCCAAGTGATCAGGCGGTTTTTGGCTCCCGAAATTCGAGAGAGTACTGCGTTTGCTTTATAAACTTTGTCGTCAAGACGCATTTCTTTCACAATCGTACGGATCAGTGACTTGGAGTCGTCTGAATCGTAAATCGTGAAGTTGGAAGGGTAGCCGATTTTTGGAGCTTCCACACGAAGAATCTTTGCAAATACGGAGTGAAATGTTCCCATCCATGTATTTCTAGCTTCCAGTCCTGCAACTGTCTCAATTCGATGGCGCATCTCAGCCGCTGCCTTATTGGTAAAGGTCAATGACAAAATATTGAAGGCATCTACTCCTTTGGCAAATATCAGGTGGGCGATTCGGTAAGTAAGTACACGGGTTTTGCCCGAACCAGCACCAGCGATGATCATAACGGGTCCATCCGTATGCTCTACAGCGAGTCGTTGCTCTGGGTTTAAACTATCGAGGTAATCCATTTTGTTTTGAAGCAAGAAACTAGATACAAGAATCATGAGTGAGTATCAAGTAGCTAGTATCAAGATTTGAGATTAAAGTTAGTGTTTGGGAATTTTCCAATCTTTCAATTTTTCAATCCGCCACGGCGGAAAAGTCCTTGCAATTCAGAAATTAAATTTTCCATCGCTTGTGACTCCAGAGATAAAGATCCGGCTGAAGTCTAATGTTTTCTTCCAACATGTCACAGAACTGATCGGTGATCCTGTGTTCGTAGATCTTATCAAATGGTGGCTCAGCTAATTTGATCATTTCGTAGCGATAATGCCCCCTTTTGATTTTGGTCATTTTACCATAGACGACGTGGAGGTTCATTTTCTTTGCGAGAAACTCTGCGCCCTCAAAAAAGACAGCAGGTCTATGTAAGAAGTTCCTTTTGTATCTTTTTTCCGAACTCGGCGGACGCTGATCCGAACCAAGTAATACTATTCTTGGTGATTTTGCTAAGGTAAGCATGGTCCTCCGAAAAGCCTTTTTTTCTGTAACTATTCCGCCAAAATGTGTCCGAATAGTATTGATGAGGTTACCAAAGAACCGATTATTGACTTTCAGGTAAACTGTTTCAACGGGTGCCTGAACGGCCTGGTTGATACCAATTACGCCCATTTCCCAGTTAAATAAGTGACCTGAAACCAGTAAGGCAGATGTGCCGGAATTGACCACTTCATCTAGGTAATGTGTATTGACCATCTGAAATCTTTTTTCAAACTCTCGTTCAGAGATTGTCAGCAGTTTGATAGTCTCTGCCAAGGAATCGGTGAAATTACGGTAAAATCGATTTCTGATTTTAATCCGCTCTTTTTCTGACTTTTCCGCAAAAGCAAATTTCAAATTTTCATCAATTACTTGCTTTCTGTAACGAAGAATAAATCTTGCTACCAAATAAAGTAAATCAGAGATGAGGTATAGAAAGGAAAGAGGTAAGAAAGAAATTAGCCTTATTACAAAGGTCATTTGGGTTTAGGGATATCAAGCTGATGAGTTCTTTACAAAGAAAAGGAAATCAACCGATTTCTTCTTCTAAAACTTTGTCAGCATAAGTAATCCATCTGCCTTCAGTTCTTCATAATGAAACTTTGCTGACCATTACAATTTCCAGCGCTTATGACTCCACAGATATAGGTCTGGTTGCAAGACGATGTTTTCTTGAAGTCTTCTGCTAAACTCATCTGTTATGCTATGTGGGGCATGATCATCATAGGGCGGTTTTGCAAGTTCTGAGAATTCGAAACGGTAATGACCTCGCTTTATTTTGGTCATTTGACCATAGAATACCGGTAGATTCATTTTTTTTGCAAGTACTTCTCCACCTTCAAAAAACAATGCATTTCGATTCATGAATTTCTTAGTATAGCGACTGTCCGACACGGGAGGTCGCTGATCGGCAGCGAGATGGACAATTCTTGGGGTGTTTCTCATGGTAATCATGCTGCGCCTGAAGGCCGTTTTCTCGGTCATGATACCTCCGAAATGAGTCCTGATCGCCAACATTAGTTTGTTGAAGAAGGGGTTGTTAAGCTTTAAATATACTGTTTCAGCAGTCACTTCGGTATTTAATGCAACTCCTAGAATTGCCATCTCCCAATTAAAGACATGGCCTGCCATCATGAGGGAGCTTTTACCATTTTTTACTGGTTCATCCACCAAGTGCTGATTAACTACTTGAAATCTTTTCCTAAGCTCTTTTTCGGAAATCGTCAGCATCTTGAATGTCTCAGCAAAAAAAGCATCGGTAAAATTTCTGTAGAACTTGTTTCGGATCAACTTCCTTTCAGCAGGAGTTTTTTCAGGAAATGCATAAAGAAGGTTTTCGTCGATGACTTTTTTGCGGTAGGCAATTACATATCGAGCTATTAAGTAAAGGATGTCTGAAAAAATATATAGTACCGATAAAGGCAATCTGGAGAGGAGTCTAAGTATAAACATCTCGGCTAAGACTAAAGTTAGTGCGTGTATTTAGAAGATTTGTGAACGCTTTTTAAAACGAATGCGTTCGATTTATTCTCATTTTCTAGTTATAAATTGACCCAATTGTTACTTTTGGAGCTTATGTCGGAAGTTCAGCGCAGAAAATATTCTCAGGAAGAGAAAAATGCCATCTTCGATGGTGAGTTTATGCCACACATAGACTCCATGTACAATTTTGGCTACAGGCTCACCTTCGATGAAGATGATGCCAAAGATCTTGTGCAGGATACTTACCTGAAAGCCTATCGGTTTATCAACTCATTTGAGCAAGGTACGAATGCCAAAGCCTGGCTTTTCAGAATCCTGAAAAACAGCTTTATTAATGAGTACCGGAAAAAATCAAAGCAGCCCACGAAGGTAGATTATCAGGAAGTTGAAACTTATTACAACTCGGATGACGTTCACTACCAAAGTACTAGTGATCTCAGGGCAGAATCTGTCAAAGATATGCTTGGTGATGAGATCTCTAATGCATTGAATAGTTTGGCGGTAGATTTTCGTACGGTAATTATCCTGTGTGATTTGGAAGGTTTTACCTACGAAGAGATGGCCAAGATTCTGGATATCCCTATTGGGACAGTGAGATCCAGACTGCACCGCGCAAGAAATCTATTGAAAGAGAAGCTTCAAGGATATGCCCATAATATGGGATATAATACGGACGAGGAGGAATAATTAAAAAATTACCCATGGAAATGAATGACAACCCATCTGGAGAGCGAAAGATGCAATGCAGTGACGAGAGCAAATGCTTCGAACTGCTAGAAAGTATTTTGGACGGTGAGCTGCAAGATTCTGGCAAGGAAGTCTTGAAGGAAAAGCTGGCCAAATGTCAACCGTGTTTTGAACATTACCACCTGGAGCAGGCTATCCGCGATGTATTGAAGACAAAATGCACTAAACACGCTGTACCTACTGAACTTGCGGATCGTATTCGCAAAGAGATTCAGGATATTAAATAGTCATGACCCAAGGAAAGGCCATTATTTTTTCCGCCCCATCTGGATCAGGCAAAACTTCGTTAGTCAAGCATTTGATCCAAAATATCCCAAATTTGGGATTTTCTATTTCCGCCTGTACACGCGACAAGCGGGGAAGACATGAGGTTCATGGCAAAGATTACTACTTCCTCTCTCAGGAGGAATTCATCAAGAAAATAGACGAAGACGCATTTATAGAATGGGAAGAAGTCTATGCCGGTAACTTCTACGGTACACTGAAAGAAGAGATCCAACGTATCTGGGATTCAGGTAAAGCAGTTATTTTCGATGTGGATGTGAAAGGTGGATTAGCCTTGAAAAAATATTTCGGAGAGCAGGCGTTGGCGATTTTTGTGAAAGTACCTAGCTTGGAAGTGCTCAAAACCCGACTCAGTGATAGAGGAACGGAATCCGAAGAATCACTTTCCCGCCGCTTATTCAAAGCGGAATTCGAATCCAAGTTTGAACCCCAGTTTGATGTCACTGTAGTAAATGACGAATTCTCAAAGTCAAGCGCAGAAGCTGAGTATTTGGTCAGCGAATTTTTAGCTAGGTAAGTTTTGAAGATCGGTCTATACTTCGGTTCTTTCAATCCCATCCATATCGGTCATCTGATCATCGCAGATACGCTTCACGACCGCACAGATTTAGATCAGGTTTGGTTTGTGGTGAGTCCGCAGAATCCGCTAAAAAAACGTCAGTCTTTGATTCATGAGTTTGATAGACTGCGAATGGTGGAGTTGGCGATCGAGGACAATTACCAGTTTCGGGCTTCAGATGTGGAGTTCTCCATGCCCAAGCCTAGCTACACCATAGATACCCTCGCTTACCTGACTGACCAATACCCACAGCATCAGTTTTGCTTATTTTTAGGTTCGGATAATCTGACTCAGCTGAAGCGCTGGAAGAATTACCAGACCATTCTGGACAACTATGAGATCTTCGTCTATCCACGACCAGGCGACGCGATCTCCTTTGAGCATCCGAATATCAAGCTGATCGACGCACCACTTTTAGATATCTCAGCCACCTTTATCCGCAAGTCTATCTTGGCTGGCAATTCTGTCAAGTACCTCTTACCTGATGGAGTGGCGGATTATATCCGGGATAAGAAGTTGTATTTGTAGGGGTAATCATTTGAATTCAAGCTATTTGCATTTTACATCTAGTTTTACGTTGTGTAAACTATGTATAAGTTATTTTCAAACTAATCTTTGCGATCAAAAAAAAAAAAATAGTAAACTTATACCGAAGTCTTAAGTGAGACCTGATTCCGGCCGGGATTTTTTGAATCAATCTTTAACTATTTTCAATCATGAAAAAATTATTATTTGGGATGATCCTTTTTGGGGCATTAGTTATTACTAATTCATCATTAGCAGACGATAGAGGGTCAGAAAAAAGGTACTATGGGGAGGTCGAATGTCCAGATGGATCTATAATACCTGTTACAGGTAAATGCTGTGAACCGGGAGGCGTTTTTATGTGTAATTATGTATCATGTTCAAATTATACGCCACTTACTCCAATATGTCCATCAATAGGAGGTTCAATATGAGATTTTTAATGATTTTCGGATTGGTAATAATTCTAATTTCGTGTCAGAATCGACAAAAAACTCTAGGGGAAATTGAAGTTCCCCTAGAGCACGAAAAAATACTTACATCAACCATATTTGAAAAACCTTCTATCCTGAGACTCAAGTTTAATGATCGGATATATCCTTCTAAAATTGATCAAATTAATTTTTTGGATAATCATATATATGTTTTGGATAAAAATTTTGGTATTATTTTTAAATTTTCAAAAGAAGGTGATCTATTAACAACTTTAGAAAAACGAGGAGAAGGACCTGAAGAATATCAGTATTTACATAGGTTTAGAGTTGATACTGAAAATAAAACTATAGAAGTTTATGATAAGGTTGGTCAAAAAATCATTATCTATGATTCAAATTTTAAATTTAAAGAATCGATAAAGATCGGTTTGTTTTTTGAGAATTTTGAAAAAATAAGTGATAAAAAGTATCTTATATATTTAGCTCAAGAAAATATTTTTAATGGTAAAAATGTATCTAATAATTTGATTATTTGGGATAACGGTGAAATCACATTCTCTGATATTTTGCAAAGACCTACTGATATAAAATTTCAAGATAATTCTATTTATTTTAATAGGATGAGTAAAAGTATCTATTTTACACAAGCATTTAATGATACTATTTACAAATTTGATGTGAATGTAAATAGAATTGTTGAAAAAAGCATAGTTAACTTTCCTAATAAGTTGTTCGGAAGTTTTTCTTCTATTGATGAAATTGATAGGGTTTTTAATGATAAGACTTATTCTACTAATATAGATTATTTAGTGTTAAATGATAAAGTGATATCATTTAATTATATCAAGTCAGACAATGGTGCATTATCATTTATGAGGTATTTTTATTTTCCACACTCAAATTTTGTTTTTCAAGGAACAAGTTTGTACAATGATTTTGATGGGATCTTTTTATTTAGACATATTTATTTTAGGGACAATATTTTTACATATGTTGTTTCGCCAGAGTCTTTGTCCAATTTAGATTTAGAAAAAGTAAGTGAAGATCTGAGGGGTTCGATTGATGAATCTATTTCTTTCGAAGATCAATTTTTACTATTGTCATTCAAAATTAAAGATAATTTGTAGTTTAAATTTAAGCTGTTTAAAAAGGGTGATTTTAACGTTGTAAATACAAACATAATTTTATTTCAACCTAACTCTTGCGATTAAAAAAAAATAGTAAACTTATACCGAAGTCTTAAGTGAGACCTTATTCTTGGCCGAGTTTTTTTAATTAGTTCAATATTAAAGTTTTATGAAAAAGTTATTATTTGGAATGGCCTTCTTTTTTGGGGCTATGATGTTTAGCAGTGTTAGTGTCCAGGCAACGGACCCTGTACCAAAATGGGTTTGTTGTCAAACTTGGAAAATAAGTGAATGTGTTGATAGATTTGGATGGCCATTTAATGGAACAGAAAAGGTTGAGGCAGATTTTTGTTCTTAATCTAATATATAAAAGCTGAGATTCATCTCAGCTTTTCTTTAAACCATGCAAATAAATATTTGATGAAAAGAATATTACTTATTATCCTTATTTTGAGTTCGTGCAGTCCAAGTCCAAGTTCAGACAAACTCGAGAATCAAAATACTTTTGAAGTAGGATCATTTGGACGGAGTGAAAAACTGAAATCCCAAAAGTACACTTATAATGAAATTTTGACTCCCTTTAAAATTTATCTGAAGGGAAAATTTATAATAATTGGTAGCCAATCGGATAAGCGACTAATGCATCTACTTGATAAATCTACATTAGGATATGTGACTGGAAAAGGAGTAAAAGGAGAGGGGCCTGGAGAATTTGTAAATGTTAGGGGAATAGATTCAGGTTTTAATGACAGCACTATTTGGGCATATTCAAATATGGGTAAAGCATTTTATGAGTTCACCTTATATGATACATTATCACTGGCTAAATCAGTAGTTGTTCAAAATCAGAAGTGGTTTCAGGCTATGTCTATGAACTGGAAACAATCAGGCGAAATTATTTCTTATATGAATTTTGGCCCTTCTAAGTTAAAAGTTTTTGATATTCAGGGAAATACGATAGATAGCGCTGGTCTTTGGGTGACAAATAAAGAGTTGTCTGAGGATGCTAATTTTATATTGAGCGATTTGCATCAAGGAGCAAAGTATTACAATAAAGATAATCAGGTCTATGTTTTATCGAAGTTGAAATTTGACCAATTCGAAATATTTAATTTTAACAATAAAAAGCATATTGAAGTTAATGGACCTTTTAATGAGGATACTAAATATGATGTTGGAAATGATGGTGATGTTAAATTCGCGGTTCTTGATGAAAACACTAAATATGGATATAGTGACGTCTGTGTGACGAAGAACTTCATCTTCCTTGTTTTTATTGGAAAAACTTTAGCTGAAGGTAGAGCTCTCGGTGAAACTTCACGGGATATATTTCAGTTTGATTTGGCGGGAAGGCCTATAGCGCACTTCCAGACTGATGTGCCAATTATATCTATTGCTGTGGATGAAGAGGAATCAAAAATCTACGCGTTAACAGAAGATCAAAATCCAGGTATTGCAGTTTTTAAATATTAGGGTATGTGAGTTTTTTTTGCCTTCATGAAGCAGTGTCAGAATATATCTAGGAAAGAAGTTGTTTAAGAAAGCAGTCTCAGTTATGCAGCTGCATAACAGATGAAGTAACTTTCATTGTAAAAAATGAGGTTAATACACAGGTATTTGCTGTGTAAATAAGTTTCTAGTTATTTTCAAACTAATCCTTGCGATTAAAAAAATAATAAACTTATACCGAAGTCTTAAGTGAGACCTGATTCCTGCCGTGATTTTTTAAACAATTTAATTATTCAATTTTATGAAAAAGTTATTATTTGGAATGGCCTTTATTGGGGCTATGATGAGCACAGGAGTATCTTTCCACGCTAAAGCAGACGTTCCTGTAAAACCTTGCTATCAATGAATGTATTGGTGCTCTGGGGAAGTTGTAGTCTATAACTGTGAAAACTATCAAACTGGGCATTTATGCTCTGCAGCTTATGAAGCATGCTATAAGTGTTCTCTATAAATAGGTGATAATTAGCGGCTCGTTTGCCTCTAATTGTTATATTGTTTTTTTTGAGTTAAAAAACTGATTATATGTACTTTCGCTTATCCCTGATTTTTATTTTAATAACCTTTTTTTCCTGCAAAACTAATTCTGAAAAAGTTTCTGACGAAAGTATTCTTCACGTTGAACTTGAGGAATCAGAACTAATGAACATAGAAAAGTTTGAAATTCTGGAACTCATCCCATTAGAAACCAATCAATTTAACTTGATGGGGCTCGATTTGAGGGTGCGCCAAAATGAAGAGAGTTATTATGTGATGGACATTGGGACAAGAGATGCAGTGCATCAATTTTCTTCTGATGGGAAATATCTAGGTGCCGCAGCCTCGATAGGTGAAGGGCCAGGTCAACTGCTGGGTTTGCAGGATTTTCAAATTGATAATGAAGGCAACCTGCTGGTTTTGTCTTCATTGGGCGATAAGTCCACTATCATTAAAATTGAAGACGCCGCTGAGCTCACTACAGTTTTTGAAACCGATTATTTGGCAGGATCATTTACCATTCCATCTTCTGGTAATTTTCTTTTGGCTGGTGGATATAACCTCCCAATTGTAGCTGACCGGGTTGTTTTGACAGATTCAATTGGGATCATTCAATCTACTTTTTTGCCTAATGATTATGAGAATGAAATGCTACCAATGGGGGAGCGAAATTTCTATGAATCAGGTGAAAACCTGCTCTATTCCGAAATTTTCAACAACCGAGTTTATGAATATTCTGAGGCAGGATTAATGCCTATTTTGGAAATTGATATGGGAAAGTATTCACTTCCAGATAACTTTTGGGATGTAGATCTCATGGTAGGATTTAGTCGACTACAGGAAAACGGATTTGCAACGATAAAATCAGTCTTTGAAGATGATAGCAATTACTTGGTTAACATCCATATTCAAAGTAAGGCAGGTTCTTTCAAGAAATTACTTCTCATCAATAAGGAGACTGGGGATTCAAACTATTGGGATGGCACATCCTCTGAAGAAGAGGTGTACAGTGACCCTATTGCAATGGAAAATGGAGAAATTACGTTTTTGACCTATCACTCGGTATTGAAAAAGAAATTGGAAGGGGATTTACCACCTAACCTCCAAGAAATGAACTATGACTATCCAATATTACTCACAACTAAGATTAATGATTAAAAGAAAAAGTTATCTCTCGCTTTGCCTTTTTCTAACTATCACTTTACTAAGTTCATGCAGAGATCATCCTACTACAATAAAATTTCCAGAAGGCTTAGAAGAATTGCGAATTGGTGAAAACTCTAAGCCACTTTGTCTGGAATGTCCTAAGAAATTCGTGGGTTATTTGGATTTAACTCAAAGGGATCTTTTTTTCTTGGAGATGAACTCTAAAGGATGGATTGATCTAAAATTCAATTACCCTGAACTGGAGGTGATCTGGGTGTTTGCGGGTAAAAATCAAAGAATTGATAAAAGTGATCTAGTTCGAATGTTGGATGATATGGGATATCCCTATTCTGTGCTTTATGATAAAAAGAATAAATTCTATGAAATGAATCAGCTTGATCAAATACCTTATGAAGTCAAGGCGATCCAGTCTTATTTTGTAGATGGCGAGGATGTAATAATCAATGCAGAATCAGGAATTCCCAGTTTGTTTAAAAAGCAGGTAATTGATTTTCTTGAATATGAGAAGAGTGAGTGATGTTTTATTTTAATCCTTACAGGAGGCTAGTCATATTTATAAAGGAGCAATGCTAAAATCCCCGTATTTTTTGGATTAAGCACTCTTTTTCCCTTTCTTGAACCTTGACCCAAAAGCCTGACTTTTCAACTTCAAACCTGACCTTAATGCAAAAACATACCTATGGAAGTGGGGTGATCGGCAATTGTGCCTTTATCGCCCATGTGGAACTGGACACGAATATCAGTTGGATGTGTCTGCCAAGATTTGATTCAGATTTTATTTTTGGGGGAATGCTAGACAGGGAGAAGGGTGGAGAATTCACCATTCATCCGGAGTCTGGAAATTTTAAGTCCTCTCAGGAGTATTTGGAAAACACCAATGTCCTGAAGACAACGGTCAAATCCGAAGAGGGAAGCTATGCTGTCACTGACTTTGCTCCCAGATTCAAAAACTTCGATCGCTACTACAAGCCACTGATGCTGATTCGCAAGATCGAAGCGATAGCTGGTTCGCCTAAAATTCTGATCAAATGCCAGCCTTCGGCTGAGCACGGAGCTAGACTTTTGAAATCCAGCATGGGATCTAATCATATCCGCTTTATGGATACCGATCAGGAACTGAGACTATCTACTAATGCTCCTCTGAGCTACATTATGGACGGGAAGGCTTTTGCCTTAAATAAGCCGGTTTATTTGGTGCTAACCTACGGAAGGCCTTTGGAAGCTCCAATAGAAACTACCTCGGAGCGGTTTTTACATGCCACTACAGCTTATTGGCAAGAATGGGTGAAGTCCACCAGTATTTCGAATTTTCATCAGAAGCTAGTACTACGCTCGGCTTTGATCCTGAAAATCCACCAGTACGAAGATACGGGAGCAATCATCGCTGCCTCTACCACCAGTTTGCCAGAATCTCCCGGATCTACCAGAAACTGGGATTACCGCTATTGCTGGATTCGGGATAGCTATTATACGCTGACTTGTTTCAATAGCTTAGGCCACTTTGAGGAATTAGAAAAGTACTTCGAGTTTATACATAACCTACGACCTGGACCTGATGGACGTTACCAGCCGTTGTATTCCATCACTGGAGATTCGCTTTTGATAGAGGAGATTTCAGATTTGGATGGGTATATGGGTGAGAGGCCAGTTCGCTTCGGTAATCAAGCTTATACCCACATTCAGAATGATCTTTACGGTCAGGTGTTGGTTTCCTTGCTGCCACTTTATTCAGATCAGCGTTTTACAGAAGAGGAGAGAAGTAGCTCCAAGCCGATGATCATGAATCTGCTGAATAAGATCGAAGCCACGATGAATGAGAAAGATGCGGGGCTCTGGGAGTTTAGAAATCTAGCTCAGGAGCACTGCTATACCTTCTTGTTTCACTGGGCAGGAGCCTGTGCTGCCGCAAAAATTGGTATTCGTCTGAAGGATGACAGCATGTATCAAAAAGCAATAGTTCTTCGGGATATGGCAGTTAAGAAAATAGAGGAGTGTTATCTCCCGGATCGTAAGGCGTATGGCCAGGCAATTGGGTCCACTTATATGGACGCTTCCACGTTACAGTTGATCACTATGGGATATTTTGGAGAAGATCTGGAGCGGGCAAATGATCATCTGAAAGCTTTGGAAGATGAGTTGTTGGCAAAGGATTTCCTATTCTATCGTTACAAGCACATGGATGATTTTGGTGTGCCAGAGACTACGTTCTTGATTTGTGCATTCTGGTACATTGAGGCACTAGCTTGCGTAGGAAGATTGAATGAGGCTGTAGAGGGCTTCGAAACCTTAGTGAAATACTGTAATCATTTGCAGTTATTCTCCGAAGATGTAGATCAGAAGACAGGAAGCCAATGGGGTAATTTTCCTCAGGCGTATTCTCATGTAGGATTAATGAATGCTGCTTTCCGTATTGGCAAAAAGCTGGACAGACCAAATTTCTTATAATTCGTTTTTAACCTTTGAGGTGTAATCCCGAATGTCGTCAGACTTCGGGATTTCCTCGAAGATTTAATTTTTTTGAACAAAAATCCTTTGAGGCCCAAAAAAGACCTCAAAGGTTATTCTTATAACCCATCAATTTTCTACAGTTGGTTTTCAGACTTAGTACAATCCTTGTAGTTTCCCGTTCTAATTAACTAGTACTACTTATGAGTTTCCAAAGATTTACAGCTGCCTTCTTATTGATCTGCCTTTCACTAGCCTTTTTTTCTTGTTCCAAAGACATTTACCGTAAGAATAATAAAGCGCATAAAAAGGCCGTCAAAGAAGCCACGGCTACCATTCAAGAAATTCCGAAAACAAAGGCTGAGCTGGATTACGATACCCTCAGCATTACTGATGAATGGGTTGGGACTACAAACTTCAGCATTAGAAAGCCAAATTATGTGATCATCCACCACACAGCTCAAGACTCATTGAAGCAAACGATTAATACATTCACATTAAGCAGAACTCAGGTAAGTTCTCATTATGTCGTAGGTAGAGATGGTGAGATCGTTCAGATGCTGAATGATTATTTGCGCTCTTGGCATGCTGGAAGAGGGAGATGGGGGAATGACACTGATCTTAATTCAGCTTCTATCGGAATAGAGTTAGATAATAATGGAAGTGAACCATTTACTGTGGCTCAGATTGAAAGTTTATTGGTTTTGCTCAAGCGATTGAAGTGGAAGTATGGAATTCCATCTGCCAATTTTATCGGTCATTCGGATATTGCTCCATCTAGAAAAGTTGACCCGAGTACCTATTTCCCTTGGAAAATGCTGGCTGAGGAAGGGTATGGCTTATGGTATGATGAGGATGTAGTTTTCCCGGTTCTATCTTCTCAGGATAGTTCACCTATCGCTATAGAAAGGTCAGACTCATTGCCACAGACTATGTTAGATCCAGTTTTGGCATTACGAATTATTGGCTATGACGTAAGTGATCCACAAGCTGCGATTAAATCATTTAAATTGCATTTTATTCAGCGGGATATAGATTCCGCATTGACTGAAACTGATAAGAGAATCTTGGATAATCTGTATAAAAAATACCTTTAGGGTAGTCAGCCACAGTGGGTACGGAGTGTGACGCAAAGGCCACAAAAGTAGGGGCGAAAAATCTTTCGCCCCTACATCATTTTTGATAATTAATACGGATATCAAGAAGTCAACTTCTGAAGCAATTGCCTCACTTGCTTAACTGATTTAATATTGAAATTTGCTTGGGTAAATGCATAGCCCACCCGGATGGAATAGGCATTTTTTGGCATCGCCTTGAACGTATCTTCATCGGTCCAGTCATCTCCAATCGCTAAGATAAAGTCGTATTCTGCGCCTTTCATCATTGCTGTGGCTGCTCGGCCTTTATTGATATCTGGGCGTTTGATTTCCAAGACCATATTTCCTTCCAAAACCTGCAAGTTGTGACCTCTGGCCATATATTTAAGATGACTGAAAAGTTCTCGCATCCTGAGATCTCCCAGACCACTTTCTACTTTTCTATAGTGCCAAACGAGTGAGTGGTGTTTTTCTTCGATGAAGGCTCCTGGAGTTCTTAGAACGTAATATTCCATGATCTGTCGGATATCATCTTTCCATCCGTCCTCTACTTCTGCATACAGTTCCCAATCTCCCTTGTTTTCCTTCTTTTTGACCCACACACCATGCTCAGCAATCATGTCTATATGTTGACCTTCAAACCATCTTCCAAGTGTGTCCTTATCTCTTCCTGAGATAACAACTACTTGAGCCAATTTGCTAAGGTCTTTTACTATCCCTTTCAATTCTGCATCTGGTATAGCCTTCTGAGGATCCGAGTGAAATCCAGTTAGCGTACCATCATAGTCTAGGAACAAAACAGCATTTTTTGCCTTTTTGAAGCTTGCCTGAATCTCGTTCATTACTTTAGCATCTACATCTTTGGAGGTAAGCTCTTCCTGCTTTCTCTTAACATGATCCAGACGATCCATGAACACTTTCACCCACTGGAATACATCGTATTTCTTCAAGCTTTCCTGCATGCTATTTATTCTGAATTTTTGCTCGTCCAGTGGCATGGACAGCGCATTGAATATGGCATCGACTACGCCTTGACGATCGTTAGGATTGACGAGAATAGCATCTTGAAGCTCTTTGGATGCACCAGCCATCTCAGAGAGAATCAATACACCGGTCTGGTCAGTTTTGCTGGCCACGAATTCCTTGCAAACCAAGTTCATACCATCACGCAGCGGAGTTACTAGCGCGATGTCTGACATGTTGTAAAAAGCACTGAGTTCTTCGAATGGAAAACTTCTGTAGAAATAGTGTACTGGTACCCAATTCAAAGTTGAGTACTCACTATTGATCCGGCCCACCAATAGGTCAATCTCCTCTTTGAGCTCTTTATAGGATTGCACTTTGTCCCGACTTGGTACCACGATCATGATCATGGATACTTTGCCATGAAGTTCTTTGTGCTGCTCTAGTAACTGATTAAAAGCTTGAATTCGCTGCGGAATTCCTTTGGAATAATCCAAGCGATCAATGGTAAGCAGCAATTTTTGATCTTCTACCTGCTTACCAAATTCCTCTACAAAGCGTAGCGTTCGCTTGCTTTTTGCTTGCTTCGCAAATTTATCGTAGTCAATTCCCATGGGGAATGAGTCCACATTGATGATTCTATTTTCAGCTTGGATGTAGCCGCTTTCGCTAGACAATCCTGTAATCCTACCGACTGCACTTAGAAAGTGACGCATGTCATCATAGGTGTGGAAACCAATTAAGTCAGCTCCACAAACTCCCTCCAACAATTCCTTTCTCCAAGGTATCATCCGGATAATCTCATAAGATGGGAATGGGATATGTTGGAAAAAGGCGATGGTGGCATTAGGCAGTACTTCACGCAGCATCTGTGGAAGTAAAAGCAACTGATAATCATGAATCCAGATGGTGTCGTCTGGACCTGCTTTTTTCAATATAGCATCACAAAACTTCTGGTTTACACGAACATAAGCCTCCCAATGCTCTGGGTTGTAAACCATGTATTGTGTGAAATAATGAAAAGCTGGCCAGAGCGTTTCGTTACTGAATCCTTCATAAAATTCTTCCACGTCTTCCTTGGATAAGAATACTGGAGCCATTTTGAGATCGTGAAGTTCGAGGATGATCTCCGCTCTTTGCTCGGGGTCGTCAACGGTATTTCCCGGCCATCCGATCCAAATATTCTCTCCTTCTTTATAGATAGATCCCAGTCCAGTTGCTAATCCTCCTGCACTTGGTTTGAACTCGAATCGGCCGTTGCGATGTCTTAAGCTGATAGGAAGGCGATTTGAAACGATAATGGTTTTTGACATATATAAGTAGTTTAAAAACGAGAAATGGAAAAGTCCAATTCAAAAAGGTGAGGAGTTAAGATAGAGAATATCTCCATGAATATAAACAAGATGAGCTCTGATGAGTTCATTCACTAGCCTTATTTCATGATTTGGTAACAAAAAAGCATCCGTTGCGTCGGATGCTTTTTTGTTAGTTACTAGCTACACTTTTGGGCTTTGTGTCTACTTTGGTCCAGATGAATTCTGCTAATTCTCTTCCCTGGGTGATTCCGTATTCGATCGCTGGTCTATAGTGAATCCCTCCATAAAACCTGCTCAATGCAGCTTCTTCTGCGGCTTGAGAAAAAGAGTCATATTCCCTAACTGGTAAGCCGTAGGCTACTTCAGAACTATCAACAATGTGAAACTCATCACCAAATAAATGAGCTAAGGTATAAGCAGCCGCTGCCGATGCTACACTATGGCCGCTGGTATGCTCCGGGAATGGTGGTGTTTGCAAAAGCGGTACCCATTGTTCATCTATATGTTGATTGATGTAGGTCTCTGGTCTGATCAAATTGCTTCTGTATTTTTCATCCCAGCAGGAAATAAAAGCTTCATTTAGTGAAATAGCAGTCAGTGCTAGTGCTTCTGCTGTCTCTTTCCAATCTTTCTTTGCAGCTTTAGAGACAATTGCAGCGATGCTCATCCAGTGACCACCCGGTGTGATTTTCTTTTCTGCAAACATCACATGACCTTTTACATTCATTTTGTAGGGATTGCAATCCCAAAATAGGGCAATGTTTTTTTGTTCTTGAGTAGCACCTTTATCCATGTCATATACTTCTTTGGCTACTCTGAAAAATTCACTTTCAGGATCTGTAGAAAAAGGAGGAGGGGGTAAGGGGCTGAATTGGGAAGCTGAGTCCAAGACGAAGGTTCTGATTTTATTCCAATGCGGTTCAATCGCCTCCATGTATGCAGGGGGAGTTGGCTGCCAAGTTCCTTCTTCTTCCGTTACGGTGAATTTTGGGAAAGATCGACTTTGGTGGTAATTGTCTTTTGATGAATATGCTTTAATTACGTCTCCCACTTCTTTGCCGTAGGCAATAGATGCTTCAAAAACATCCTCTGGGATACCCTTTGCTTTCAGGGTTTTATAGGTTGCATCCCTGTGCTCATTCATTAATTCTTCGGAAAAGATCAAGCCCGTTCCAACATAATAATAAGCTGCAAGCGAAGCTAGTGGTGGGTACACCTTTTCAGATGGTGTGAAAGTTACTTTCTCCGAACCATTTAATTGCCCAAGAAGGGACTCAGAATTGGGATCAACTGATGCGGCTACTTCATAAGCCGCCAAAGAGGCATAGCTGTAGATTCTTGCTGCCACTGGTGGAGAGAAAATATCATGAATAATCACTTCTGTGATTTTTTCCTGAGCTTCACTTATATAGTGTCCATCAGTGATGGCTTGGGAGTAATCGGCTTGTTCTGCGCATGAAGCTGCAATCAGGAGTAAGCCTGAAAAGAGCATGAATTTAACGGTACGCATATTTTAGGATTTAATTTTGTGGTTTTATTGGGATGGAAATCCTTGCTCTCTTTGGTTTTACGGATTTCTTTTTGACCTGTTCGGGCGTCAAAGCTATTGGAAATTAAGTAACTATCAAAAGGTTTCAGTCCAGAGCTATCCAATAGAGAGGCCCCGAATTACTTGCGGCAAGGCCAAAATGACTCGTTCCTACTTTGATTTTTTTAATAATTCGAATTTCGGACTTCAACAGAATATCATTTTGAAATAAGGTCTCATTCCAGCCATTTGGAGACCATTGGAAGGATATGAAGGGGGCTGCGGTGTTCCTACCCAGGTCTACTCTAAAATCTACAAAGTTACCACCAAGTAGGATTGCCTTCTCAGACTCTGACCAAGAAACAGAGAAAATAGGGGAAAGTTGGGCTTGATCTGGAAAGGGATCAAATATAAAACTTCCATCAGTTTGCTGAAGGTAGGCTCCTGAGCGAAATTCATATACAGCATGTTTCGAGGACTTTTCCAGCACTTCCTCTGAGAAAAGATCTCCTGGGCTTGACAACGCTGCATATTGTTGGTAGGAGCTATGTTTTTTCTTTATTCCTGGAATCTGCTTCATCAAATCGTCCCGGGTAGCAAAAGGCACCAGGCGATCTCCCATGTAGTGAAAGATTAAAGGATCAGCCTGACCATTTTCGTCAAAATCTCCATGATATAGCCAAAGCGGTTTCTCAACACTGGCTTTCAATTTGGAATTCAATCCAAGATTCCCTGTCAGAATATCCAAAGTTCCATCTCCATTTATATCAGCAACAGAAAGACTTTGAATCCAACCGGCAGAATATTCTAGCCCATTGACCTTTCTTTCCTTAAGGGATTTACCATCATTATTTTCGAAAACCCGTATTCCTTGCCAGTCTCCTGTGAGGATCAATTCTCCTTCTCCGTTTGCATTGAGATCAGCCCATACAGCTGAGTTAATCATTCCTAATTCAGTAGATGCGCCAAACCATTCTTTGGTCTTATCTATGAACATTCCGTTGCCTTGGTTGATCAGCAATGCGCTTTTGGGCGTAGCTCCATAATCTCCACTAACCACAGAACTGCCTACGAAAATATCCAGATCTCCATCTGCGTCTACATCGTGAATAGCTATGGTGGAGGTATTTTCTCCAATTTTAGGAAGTGCCATCGGATTAAACTGAAAGTCTCCTTTGCCATTTCCATAAAATATGCGATCAAAGTTGAATAGCGCACCGCCTTTATATTCATTTCCACCACTTCCTACATATAAGTCAAGATTCTCATCACCATTCAAGTCT
Organism: Algoriphagus winogradskyi; assembly: GCF_900182815.1. Classification (GTDB taxonomy): domain Bacteria; phylum Bacteroidota; class Bacteroidia; order Cytophagales; family Cyclobacteriaceae; genus Algoriphagus; species Algoriphagus winogradskyi. The sequence continues at coordinate 72,628 of NZ_FXUA01000007.1, forward strand.
GCAAACTCTGCAACAATATCTTCTGCCTTAGCTAGCTGCTCGAAGACAATGTTTTCCTTTTCAACAAATTCTCCATCGGGAAGTTGGAGGAAAAGCGCACCTGGCTGATCCAAGGCTCCGCCTACGTAGAAATCATCCAAACCATCATTATTAACATCACCAACAGCTAAAGAAGGCCCCATGCTTGCAAAGCTTTTTGGAGTCAGATACTCTCGTTTAGTTTCATCGATATTATTTTTTTCCTGGTGTACCCATCGCACTTCAGGGAATGAGTTTTCTTGGAGATTCTTGCTTTCTGGGATGATGTATGGTTTTCCAGTGCCTTGGGTTAGGGTATAAGTTTGGTCGATTGAGTCTACTTGAAAAATCTCACTAGCGCCACTTGGCCAAGCTACGGAAAGGGAATCTATAGATTGAGCTTTTCCCAAGCCAAAAACCAACGTGGAGGAAGTACCTGACATGAATCCTCGGCTTCCAGAATATTGTTGGAAAATAGAATTGCCATTATAATAAACTCCAACTTTGGCTCCCATACCTAGAGGGTTATTTCCTTTGCCTGCTAGATTGATTCGGAGAAAAGAATTGCCTGATTTTTCAGCGTGATTTTGATAGATAAATGGAGGTTGATTTAGGTTATTGATGATCAAATCCAGATCGCCATCATTGTCCAAATCAGCATAAGTTGAGCCATTTGAGTAACTAGGTTGATCCAAGCCCCATATCCTGAATTGATCTTCAAATTTCAATCCTCCTTTATTTCTAAAACTGAGATTTGGGAGTTTTACAGTTGGAAGCATCTCAATTTGCTTTCGGCGAAGCTCAGTCATGCTCAAATTTGGCTCTGCTTGCTGACTGTATTGAATAAAATCAAGATCATTTGGGCGCTTTTCAATTCCATTAGTGATATAAATATCAGGTAATCCGTCATTATCCATGTCAAAAATCAAGGGAGACCAACTCCAGTCTGAAGCATGTACCCCAGAAAAAAGTGCGATCTCACTGAAGCCTTCACTGCCTTGGTTGAGTTGAAGATGGTTACGGACGTATTGATCGGAATACCCAAATTTCTTTTTAATCTGATACACTTCTTGCTTGTCTTCCCCCACGGATTTCATCCAAATCGCTGGATCTATCGGCAACATATCAGTTGTGAAAATTTCGGGTAATCCATCTCCATTTATATCAGCCAGATCATTACCCATGCTGTACCTGCTGGTGCTTGAAATGAGGGTTTGTGCAGATTCTCTGAATGTACCATCCTGCTGGTTCAGGTAGAGGTAATCATTTTCGGTAAAGTCGTTAGAAACATAAATATCTTGCCAGCCATCTCCATTGATATCTTCTGTGCCGACTCCAAGTCCAAAACCCAGAATACTGGAATATATTCCTGAAGCTTTCGTGACATCTTCGAATCCAATTTCTCCTTCGGAAGTCAAATTTTTAAATAGCTTATCACCCAAAGCATCAGGAATGTTTCTTTGATCAGCTTTCGCAAAAACCTCAGGAGATTTTACAGAATGAGTTAAGAGATACAGGTCCAAGTCTCCATCCCTATCGAAATCTAAAAATGCAGCTTGGGTGCCAAAGCCAATAAAATCGACTCCATATTCCTCCGCTTTCTCTTCGAATTTGCTGTTGCCTAGATTGAGATAAAGCCTGTTTCTGCCCAATAATCCTTTGTAATTCCCAATTTGGGAGACATAGATATCCAGCAAGCCATCGCCATTCACATCAGCCATACTTACTCCGGTAGACCAGCCACCATTTCCACTTACTCCGGCAGACTCAGTAATGTCTTCAAACTGAAAATTGCCTTTGTTGAGGTAGAGGCGATTTGAAACTTGATTCCCTGCAAAATACAAATCCACCAATCCATCATTGTTGATGTCTCCAGCAGCCACTCCGCCTCCATTATAGAAATACAAGTATTCAAGAATGTTCAGTGAGTCGGTTGAGGTGAGTGAGTTTTCAAACGTTATTCCGATCTGCTCATTCTCCATCAACTCAAAAAGTGTCTCTGTTTTTTTCTCCTGGCAAGAAAAAACAACTCCAAATCCAACCAGAAAGACAATTGATAATCTCCTCATTTCTACACGCTCAATACTTCCAAATCTCAGCTTTAGCATTGTTTTTTACCACCAATATTTTGCCGTCTCCGAGTGATGAAAAAGCTCTGACGTCTCCCGCTAGTTTCAGTCCATTTTTAAAGTTTGGCCAATAATCAAACGTGCCATCTCCCTTACCTATCAGTACATCTCCATAGCTGGCATCGTATTTACCTACCTCAGGTTTAGCATTGAAAAGATTTCCACCAAGTATCAAATCTTGGATTCCATCTCCATCGAGGTCAGAGACATGAATTGCAAATACATAGGACCTCTGAGCCATTCTTGGAAAAGGCTTCCAGGAGAATTTGCCAGTTCCATTGTTCATCAAAACGCCTGACTCCAAGCTATTCAGTTCGTTTATGATGGACCTATCCAAAACTTCCTGAGGGAAAATGTCAGTGAGCGTCTGGTTATTGTAATTGCTGTATCGCATGTACCGCTTTTTCACTGAAGGAATTTGTCGTTCAAGCTCATGCTTTAACGTGTAAGGAACTTGCACTTCCCCTTCCTGACGCGTGAAAATGTGTTCTATGGACCCATTTTGATCAAAGTCATTCAGATACATTCGGACAGGTGTACTATCAGAAACCTTGAAACGTGAGTTCAATCCGTTATTTCCCAAAATCAAATCCGGAAGTCCATTGCCGTCCAAGTCTGCCACTTCCAGAGTTCTATACCAACCTTTGAGGTTTTCTAGCTCTGGCATCTCTATTTTTTGCAGTTTACCACCTGTATTTTTGAAGAAAATAGGAGCTGTCCACTCCCCAACAAGAACAAGATCTTTCAAACCGTCATTGTCCCAATCTACTACTTTGGCATCAGTAATCATTCCTATTTCTTTCAATTCGGGAGCGAACGTGGCTGTTTGGTCGCTGAAGTTTCCAACTCCATCATTAATCCAAACGCTACTGTTTGCAGGTGCTCCATAGACAAAAGGGACAAGTCGACCGCCGACAAATAAATCGGGGGCTCCATCTTCATTGATATCAAGAACTTGTACTACGGAGCTACTTACACGGTTTAAATTGAAACTTGATTGTTGACTTTTGGTGAAGTTACCTTTTCCGTCATTTAAGTATAATCTATCTGTAAGTTCAGGTGCTCCTAGTCCAGATTCGTTACCTCCAGATGCGACCAGCAAATCAAGCGTCCCATCTGCATTTGCATCAAAGAAAACAGCATCCATGTCTTCAGAAACAGCATCTTCTTCAAAAGTTGCTTGATTTGAGAACGTGTAATTTCCATCGCTAGATCCTATAAATAACTTCGCTGCAAATCCTTTTGCTCCACCAAAAAACAAATCATCAACGCCGTCTCCATTCACATCAGCTTTCGCAAAAGCTGGCCCTTCTGTAGAATACATATGAAATGTGAGACGATCCCGATCAAAATCCACCATGGGATTTTCCTTGTGTGTGAAATCAATATTTACCTTGTCCTCCTGATGAAAAAAAGGTTCAGTCGGTTGCTCAAAGAAATACTCACCTTCTGCAAGAGGTTTGGATTCAATCCATTTGAGTGTAAGTAATTGATCCGCTAGGACGTTTTCAACGTGTGTGTAAGTTCCATCAGGCCATAAAACTTTGACTTGATCTACTTTTTTAATTTTGCCAAGACCAATCGTCAATTTTGGATCTACAGAAGATTCAAAACCCCGGTTAGGCATTTGCTCTATATAGAAAATCTGATCGCCAGCAAGGAGCTTCACTTGTGCTCCAATAGCTTGCGAGTTTTTATCTTTTCCGATCAGTTGTAGTTGCAGGGAATGGTTTTCAGGGAATAATTCTCTTCCTATGTTTTTGAATAAGGAAGGAGAATTGTTGACGTTGTTCACAATTAAATCAAGTGTACCGTCATTATTCAAATCCCCATAGGCTCCTCCATTCGAGTGAATGGCTTTTCCGAGCCCCCAAGCATCAGCTATATTTTCAAACTTTAAGTCCCCTAGATTTCTAAACGCGTAATTAGGGACAGGATTAATCGGGATTGGATCAATCAGTGCTTTATAATTAACGCCTTCCTGAGAGATGATTTTGCTTTTGGTTGCGTCATCATCGATGAAATTAAGGTAATCTAAATCAGTAATGTCTTGATAGATTCCATTAGCGACAAACAAATCTCGCCTGCCATCATTGTCCATGTCAAAAATCAAGGCTCCCCAGCTCCAGTCGGTAGCTTCCATATTGGCAAGCCTGCCCATTTCACTGAAAGTTCCATCTCCATTATTGATGTGGAGCATGTTTCGGGAAAATTGGTAGTGGTATCCGTGAGTTTTGTTGAATTTAAATTTATCCCAGTTTTCAAAAGTGGTTATTTGCTTCAGGCGTTGTTGTGGCTCGGGAAGCATATCTGTGACAAAAATATCCAGCATTCCATCCCCATTGATGTCAGCTATATCTGCACCCATAGAAGCAGCAGAAATGGAGCGCATGGCTGTTTCCAATGATTCGGTAAAAGTACCGTCTTGATTGTTGATGTAGAGGTAATCCTTCTCAAAGAAGTCATTGGAAATGAAAATATCAGGCCAAGAATCCTGATTAACGTCTCCTATGGTTATCCCGAGTCCAAAACCTATTAGGGAACCATAGATTCCCGCTTCTTCGCTTACATCTATGAATTTGCCATTATCATTCCTGAACAGCTTATCACCTCCAACTGCATCCCTTTTTGGTCGCTCATTTTGCATTTTATTGAAGCTACCGATAGCTTGATAGCTGTTGTTTAGCAAGTAAACATCCAGGTCACCATCTTTATCATAATCGAAAAAAACGGCGTGAGTAGAAAAGCCCTGATCTGCTAAACCATAGATTTCAGCTTCTTCGGTGAAGGTGCCATCTCCTTGGTTGATAAATAGTTCATTCTGTTTATTGTCTCCGGCGATATCTCCGGAGTTACACACATATATATCCAGTTGGCCATCTCCATTTACATCTGCCATGGCTACCCCTGTACTCCAAGCTCTAGTCCCGGCAGTTCCTGATGCTTCCGTGACATCCTCAAATTTAAAATCGCCTTTATTGAGGTAAAGTTTGTTAGAGCCTAAATTACCTGTGAAGTAGATGTCCAGTAATCCATCGTTATTTACATCTCCTAGTGCTACGCCGCCTCCATTATAGAAATTTCGGTAGGTGAAAATATTGAACTCTTCATCAAATGGAAGGTCATTTCGAAAAGATATTCCAGCAGAAATAGGGTCTATGGACTGGAATAAAGTGGGAGATTCTTCTATTTTCTCGGCGCAAGAAGTAGCCAAAATAAAAATGAGGAATGTTAGTGTTTTACTGTTCATGATGGATACTCTTCAAGCTGCTTTTGAATCTTCAGATCCACGATTTCTGCTCTCACTGTGGAAAGATTCTTCTTATAAATCCTAACTCGCCTGTTCCCGTCCATTTTTACAAAGACCACCTGCGAACCATCCTCGCTATTGACTTCTATAAAACCATCTCCATACCACTGCTCATACAATGCGACAACGTCTGCTCTGAGTTTTTCTACAGCTAAGTCTTCATTCCAGGGAGCCCATCCATCGTAGGAATAATCTGCGGGCATCAAGTAAATTTTGTCTTGATCAAATTTAGGGTAAAAACGCATTTTTGTTGGAAGCCCTGATGGCATTTCCACCTTGTATTCTATAGAAAGTTCAGTTGGACCATTGAGCAAGATGCCTTCTTGATTCATTTTCCAGCACTTTTCATAAAAGGTCTTTTTTTCCATTCCCAGCTCTAATCCTAAAAATAGTTCGTTGAAGGTTTCGCCTGAAGCCAGTTCATTATCTTCCATTCTTTGATAATCAGATTTGCATGAAATACAGCTTAGAAGTGCTACAATAAGAATGTGAGAGAAAAGGTACAGTTGTTTATGGATGGTCTTCATGATTCGTAATATATCGTTTGATAGATGAATTAGTAAATACCTAACGAATGGGGCTAAATAATTGAATTTGGGATATCCGGAGATTTCAATCTTTAAACCAGTAAGAATTTGCTTGGCAATTTAAGTGAAAAAAGGAAGTGCAGTAGTTGCACTTCCTTTTAATACTATCAAATAAGGGTTATTTAATAACCTGGGTTCTGTACAAGATTAGGGTTGGCATTGATCTGCTGAAGTGGAATAGGGAAGATATTTCTGAAAGATTCAGAAGCTCCTTTTTCCCACCATGCTTGGCCAAACTTACCAAATCGTATCATATCTGTTCTTCTGCTCGCTTCAGCAAACATTTCGAATCCTCTTTCATCATAGATCGCATCTAAAGTAATTTCTGTTAATGGGTCAAGACCTGCTCTTGTTCTTACTTGGTTCAATGCATCCAATGATTCAGCAACTTTTCCTTGTCTAAAAGCAGCTTCTGATTTAATCAAAATCATATCAGCCAAACGGAATAGTGGATAATCATTACTCAATTCCTGTCCTGCTCCAGGAGCGAATTCAAATTTCCCTACTCTAACACCAGCTTGTCTTAAAGCATTTGGAGCAAGCATGTTGATTTGAGGAGTGAAGGTTAATGGTGCTCCATCAGGATCCGTAGCTTCAAAAGAAAGATCCTCTAAACGAGATCCATCAGAAGAGAATTGAGGACCAGCTATGAAACTTTGCTTTCTAACATCATTGTCATCGAAGTTATTGTAGAATTCTTCGAGAGAAGCATAACCATTCCAAGGCTGTGCGCTTAGATCAAATGTGTTTTGATTCAAATAGTGCAAGGTCATCATAGCCAGGTTAAATCCTGCAGCATTATTCTCATCGTACGGAAGGGTGAGAATGTTTTCAGTGGAACCGCTATTTCTTGTCGCAAAGTTTGAAAAGAAGTTAGAGGTAAGAGAATATGGACCAGAAATAACTTCATTTGCAGCTTTTTCAGCATCAGCCCATCTCGCCGTTCCTGTGTATATTTCTGCATTCAAGTACAGCTTAGCAAGCATCGCATTGGCAGAATAATAATTCAAGGTAGTTCTCGTGTCTTCCTTAGGAAGTAGCGCGATGTTATCCAAAATTGATTTCTCAATAAAATCAAATACCTCTTGACGAGAATTATTAGTCGGGTTTCCGCCAGTTGACTCCTCTGTGATGATAGGGACATTACCAAACGAATCTAATAACCACAGGTATGGAAGTGCTCTCAATACCTTAAGTTCAGCTACCAGAAGTTCAACATCTGGAAATGAAATAATCAAGTTGTTGATTTCTCCAATCGCCGTGAAGCAATAATTCCAGGAGTTATTGAATGCGTCTTCTGAAGTACCCCACGTATGTCTGTGCATTCTCAACCAAATACCACCATCCTCCCAATCCGGACCTTTTTGAGGAATAGCCATTTCATCAGAAGCGACTTCATTGATAGACCAAATACTATTATGACCACCCCAGCTCCCCACAATTCTGGAGTAAGCAGAAGCTTTAAGTACCTCTATTAGCTGAGGATTGTTGCTGTTTGCTACATCTTCTGGAGTCACACCGTCAAGTACTTCTTGCTCTAGTTCCCAGCATGATCCCAGCAAGAAAAGCGCTGGAACCAATAGACAGATTTTACTTATATATTTTAACATGTCTCTGTTTTTAAATTAATTATTTGAAATTAAGAGATACACCTAAAGTGAATGACCTCGTCTGGAAGTAGGTGTTTCTACGCTCCAGACCTGGAGATAATGAAGTGGTAAAGCCATCGCCATTTTCAGAGTCAGTGATCCTAACTTCAGGATCTATACCTGTATAACCCGTAATTGTGAATAAATTTTGCGCCGCAAAATACACTCGGAATGAATTCAGGTTTTGTGAAGGTGTTTTGAAATTGTATCCCAATTCCATGTTGTCCAAACGGATGAAGGATGCATTTTCAATGTATGAACTGTTGAACGTAGGTGTGGAAGTCACCACTGGAGTTTTATCAGTAATTACAGAGTTCCAAGTGTTAGAAGATGCATCTTGGTTTTCATAGAAACCTCTGTAAGAATTATAAAGATCATGACCCCATGCTCCTCTTAAGAAGAAACTCAAGTTCCAACCTCCATATACGAAATTGTTTGCTACACCGAACTCACCCTTAGGTAGTCCATTTCCAAGTTTTTGGAATTCATTTGGGTCTGTAGTTGAAAGGATATATTGACCATCTTCAGTTAAACCTTCCAATACAGGACCGTAGAAATCCCCTAAAGTTTGTCCTACTCTGTTGTAAACGATTGGGTTGTTATTCTGTCCTGGTGCACCTGGAGTAGCGAATCTAAGCTCGTCAAAACCTAGGTCGCCTGCAGATAAACTTTCAATTGTTGTTTTGTCATAAAGTGTAAAGTTTACACTTGGTTGCCATTTGATAGCTCCTAAGGAAACATCATTTGCGCTTAATGCAAATTCAAATCCTGCGGCTCTTAAATCGGCAAGATTCACCCATGTCGAAGATGCAGTATTGAATCTTCCTGGATCAAATGGGTTAGGAGCCCCTGTTGCTACTGGTACATTAAATAGTAGGTCAGAAATATTCCTGATGTAATAATCCATACTACCTGTCAACTTATTATTCCATATTCCGAAGTCCAAACCAAAGTTTAATTCTTGTTTAGTCTCCCACTTCAAATCCTTGTTTGGATTTGAGTTTTGTACGATTCCTACAAACACATCATTTTGAGTCAATGGATCTCCATCTAGGTCAACTCTGTTACCGTTGCCATAAACACCCAAGGCCAAAGTAGGAGAAGGGGGAAGATTACCCGTGATCCCGAAGGAAGCTCTAGGCTTAAACTGGCTGAAAACTCCCATGTCAAATACTTGGGTAAAATCAGATCCTAAGCTGACCGCAGGAAAAACACCTGTCTGATTATTTGCTCCAAATCCAGAATATGTTTCAGCTCTTACAGAAGCAGAAAGAAAGAACTGGTTGTTCAAATTGAAATTAGCTCTACCAAAAAGAGAATTTAACTGATCTTCATTGGCGTAAGAGGCAATCTCAGTGCTATTGCCAAGACGAATAGAGCCAGCTCCTAAGTTGTCCCACCCTAAATCAAATAGATACTGCTTAACTCTTGCATTGAAACCTTGATTTTTGGTGGACTGAGTCGCTACGCCGCCTAATAATGTCATGTTAAGACCATCCATAAGGTCAAGTTCATAACGAAGGGTAGATTCAAAGATTTTTTGCACTCTATCATTTGTTCTTCTTTGAGCCGATCCACCGGTTCCAAGTCCTACGTTATAATCTAATCTTGACCAGAAATCACCAGAAAGCGTGTTGCTTCTATCCTGAGAGTATTGTGCAGAAATAGTTAGGTTCGTCAAAATGTCGAATTCAGCTCTGTATGAAACGAGTGCCGACTTTGTCTCACTTACGAACTTCTGCTGATTTGCTAAAGCTACAGGGTTGAAGAAATCAAATAAATCTCTTTGGAAATAACCACCAAATCGCTCTTCAGCATCTTGCGTATTTTCGAAAATTGGCGCAGTAGGATTATACAGTGTTGCATATCTGAAAGCGGCATCATTGATTGACTCCCTGTCTACGTTAGTAAAAGACAAGTTGGCATTCAATCTTAGCCTGTTATCTAGCGCACCTTGTGAGAGGTTGAGACGTGTGTTTAGTCTCTTATTTGCTACGCCATTTACGATTCCTTGATTATCTCGGTAATTGACAGCAGCCATATAGTTGGTGTTATTGAAGCCACCTGATACACTTGCATTGGTAGTGTAAGAGTAAGCATTGTCAATTAATTCATTTCTCCAATCTGTATTACTTCCGAAATCTGTCCCACCTCTAGCTACGAATTCCTCTGCTGAGAGAACTGGGATAAGGTTTGTCGCCTGATCCATAGTGCCAAAAGCGTTGATAGCAACATTTACTCTTCCGTCTTTAGGATTCTTTTTTGTGGTTGTAATCAAAATTACCCCCGAAGAACCTCTAGCTCCATAGATTGCCGCTGCTGAACCGTCCTTCAATACATCGATTGATTGGATGTCATTAGGATCCACATTGTCCAATGAAGCACCGATAACACCATCCAATACAATTAATGGAGATGAGTTAGCTCCGAATGTTGACAAACCACGTAGACGCACATTGAAACCAGAATTTGGGTTTCCACCTGGTCTGGTGATTGATAATCCAGCTACTTTACCTTGGAGTAGTTGGGCTGGGTTTGATACGTTTCCTTTGTTGAAGTCCTCAGGCTTCACAGCTACTACTGCCGAAGTGATTTCTTTTTTGTCTTGAGTACCGTACCCGATTACTACCGCTTCTTCAAGGCTTTGAATATCCTCTTCTAAGTTGATAATAATGTTAGTCCGATTTCCAATTTCTACTTCTTGCGGTGTATAACCTATGAAAGAAATAACTAGAATTTGATCTCCTGCTTGCAGGTCCAGGGAAAATTTCCCGTCTAAATCAGTAGCTGTTCCACGAGTAGTACCTTTAATCAGTACAGTCGCCCCAGGAATAGACTCTCCAAGTAGCGGATCCATGACAGTTCCTGTCACAGTTCTGCTCTGGGCGTTTGCTACTAGAGTAGCGCAGAAGACTAGCGCTATAGCAAGTAGAAACGTCTTTTGTTTTAGTAAATAGTTTCTCATACGGTTTGGTTGTTAATTGATCTAGAAATAAAAAGGGCATTTTATATTTCAGTCCGAAAGTGTGGTAATAATTTTAAATTTGCAATTTTTGAATTTTTTCGAATTCTAGATCTGTAAAACATGATTTAACGGAATATTGTTTTAATTATTGATTTTATAGAAATAATAAAATCCGCCTATCATATTTTCAATGGAAATCGTTTTCCTTTTTCGAATTGTCATGATTTTGAGTTTTTTTTAAAAAAATGAAATAAAATTTCTGTGCCCCAATCCGGGATTTTTTTTCAGCCTGACTTAACTAAAAAAATTAAGAAACCTGGTTTTTGCAGTTAAAAAATTAGGGTTAGTTTAAAGCTGTTGAGTGCTTTATGAACTCGAGAACTTGGCAATCGGTGTAGTATGGTCCTGCTAATTCATCTTAAAAGAATTGCCATAAAAATGCAGTGTTTGAAAAGCTGATTATCTTTAGCTATAAACCAACTTTTATGAGGAAACAATTTCAATTCATTCTTTCCTTGGGAATGTCTCTTTCAGCGTTACTGTTTTGCGCTAGCTCTCTGGCCCAAGGTATCAAAGGAAAAGTGCGGACTTCAGATGGAGAACCACTCGCTTATGCATCAGTCTATATTCGAAATTTGGGTGACGGCGTACCCACCAATGAAGAGGGTAGCTACGAATACAAACTTCCAAAAGGAGTTTACGATGTACTGGTCCAATACCTTGGGTACAAATCTCAATTGGAGACTATCATCGTGACCGATGAATGGATTACAAAAGACTTTGTAATGGAGCCCCAGGAATATACGCTAGCTGAAGTAGAAGTAAGGGCCGGAGCGGAAGATCCAGCTTTGACTATTATGCGAAAAGCAATCGCAAAAGCGAAGTACCATCGGTTACAAATTCAAAAATATAGCATGACGGTCTATCTCAAAGGTACAGGGAAGCTGACCGATGCTCCTTTTTTCCTGAGAAAAACCATTGAAAAAGAGGGATTCAAACTCAATGAGGCATATACCTCAGAGTCAGTTTCTAGAATCACCTTCACTCAGCCAAACAAAGTAGAAGAAAAGGTAATCTCTATTCGAACTAACGGAGATAATCAATCCACTTCTCCTGCACCATACATTCAAACTACGTTCTATCAGGAGAAAATAAATGGGATCATTTCACCTCTTTCCCGGTCTGCATTTGTCTATTACAAGTTTCGTTATGAAGGAAGTTTTTTTGATCAAGACGTATTGGTAAGTAAGATTAAAGTCACTCCAAGGTCAAGAGGAGAGCAAGTATTCGAAGGCTACATTTATATTATTGAAGATTTATGGGCGATTCACAGTTTGAATCTGCAAACTTCCTTATTGGGCTTTCAGATTACGGCAAAGCAACAGTATGCTCCTGTTGCTGAGAATGTTTGGATGCCTTTGACACATACCTATGATTTTGGAGGTAAAATTTTTGGTTTCGAAGGGAATTTCAAATACCTAGCTTCCACTCGGGAATATGAGATAGAATTGAATCCTGATCTGGAAGTAGTCCCCGAAATCATAGATGAAAAAGTGCAGGAAGTGCCAGAGGAAGCAGTTGGGTTTAAAAAGTCTGTTTCTGCGTTGGAGCAATTAGCGAAGGAGGAGCCTAAAACGCGGAAGGAATATAGAAAGCTACTAAATGAATATGAAAAAGAATCCCTGAAAGAGCAGGATGAGCCTCAGGTGATCGAGGAGAGTTATTACGAAGTAGACTCTATGGCCAAAAAGTATAATCAGGCCTACTGGGATAGTATACGCCCTGTTCCGCTGACTGAAAGTGAGATCCAAGGCTATCAGCGGGATGATAGCTTGGCCACCGTGGAGGTAGCCAAAATGAGTGACGTGGATTCGGTCGCTAAAAAAGCTAGGAGTAAATATAAACCACTAGACTTTATGAATGGGGCCACCTATAATTTAGGGAAGGGAGCTTCGATTGGATTTAAGCAAAATTGGACTAAGATTTCTTTTAATACAGTGGAAGGAGCGAAGCTTGGTATGGGACTATTTTACAGAAAAGAGAAAATTACCAAGGCGGCAGATAGTGTGAGTATCCTAAGAAAGAGCTTTAATATTGAGCCTGAACTCCGCTATGGTTTTTCCAGCAATCGTTTCTATGGAAAAGTAGATTTTCGATGGTCAAGTACCCTGAATTTATCTGGCACCACCTTCGGGCTGAAGGGGGGAAGGTATATCTATCAGTTTAACGGTGGTGAACCTATCAACGAACAAGTAAACGCTGTATATTCTCTGCTTTTCAGGCAAAATTACATGAAATTATATGAGCAGGATTTTGCCCAGGTTTATTGGGCGCATCGGGTCAATGGTGGGATTACCTATCGTGTAAATATGACTTATGCTCATCGTACCGAACTGTTCAATACAAACAATTATAGTTTTTACAACAAGCCAGAACGAGCTTATTCGCCAAATCAGCCAGAAAATGTAGAGACAAACTCGGGTTCATTTTCCGATCATGATATTTTGAAACTGAACGCTGAAATGGAATGGTATCCAGGCGTAAAATATGGTATAAGGAATGGCCGAAAGTATAGGATCACCAATCGATCCCCATTGATAAAATTAACTTATAATAAAGCGTTTGGTGGCATAAATAGTGAGGGGACTGCAGCTGATTTTGATCACGTGGAGGTCGGAATTCAACATGATTACACTTTTGGAGTGAGTGGTAAGCTGGATTTCAATCTTTCTGCAGGAGTCTTTTTGTCAAATGATCAAGTTTACTTCCCTGATTTTCAGCATTTCGGAGGCAACCGTACTATATTTTCCAATTTTGGACCTGCTTCTAATTATCGTTTTATGGATTATTATAAGTACAGTACCAATTCTAAGTACTTTTCAGGCATAGTTCATTACCAATTCAGGAAATTTATTTTCACCCAATTGCCAATGCTTAGGTTCTCTGGAGTGAGAGAAAACATCTTCTTCAATTATTTAAAGACAGACAACTCTCCGAATTACTGGGAAGTAGGATATTCCTTGGATAATCTATTCAGGATATTCCGTGTGGAATTGGGAGCAGGCTTTGAAGATGCGAAATTCCTGCGTGGTGGAGTGAGACTTGGAGTGGCAACGTTTATCAATATAAACTAGAATATAAAGTGGTTTGAAACAGAAAAAGCCCGGATTCCCGGGCTTTTTCTGTTGATGATTTGAAGCATCAGACTTTCATAATGTCTACTTCTTTTTTAGCTAGAAGCTCATCTATTTTAGCAGAATATTGATCAGTTAGCTTTTGAACTACATCTTCAGCTCTTTTGATTTCATCCTCAGCTGCACCATCTTTTTGAAGTTTTTTCAACTCATCATTGATATCTTTTCGAACAGTTCTAAGAGAGATTTTTCCTCCTTCACATTCGTGCTTTGCCTGCTTGACAAGAGAAATACGTCTTTCCTCAGTAAGCGCGGGAATAGTCAAAATGATCACTTCTCCATTGTTTTGAGGAGCTAGCCCAAGGTCCGAGTTGATAATTGCCTTTTCAATTTCTGAAATCATCGAGCGCTCAAATGGCTTGATGGATAACGTACGAGCATCAGGTGTATTGACTGAGGATACTTGATTCAAAGGAGTATTTGCTCCATAATATTGAACCATGATCCCATCCAATAGATTAGGCATGGCTTTGCCTGCACGTATTTTTAAAAGTTCAGCAGCAGTATGATCCACCGCTTTCTGCATTAATTCTTTTGCTTCGTCTAAGTATAATTCGATTTCTTCCATGATTGTTAGCTTATAGAGAAGTGATCAAAGTACCAATTTCTTCGCCTTGTACCAATTTGCTGAGGTTTCCTGCCACATTCATGTCAAAAACAATAATTGGTAAGTTGTTTTCCTGACAAAGTGTAAAGGCAGTCATATCCATGACGTTAAGGTTCTTTTCGTACACTTCGTGAAACGAAATAGTTTTATATTTTGTGGCTGTTGAATCTTTTTCTGGATCAGCTGTATACACACCATCTACTCGGGTTCCTTTCAATACAATGTCTGCTTCTACTTCAATCGCTCTTAAACTAGCAGTAGAATCAGTTGTGAAATAAGGGTTACCAATACCGGCACCAAAAATTACAATACGGCCTTTTTCCAAATGGCGAATTGCTCTCCTACGGATAAATGGTTCGCAGACGCTTTCTATTTTGATACCAGACATAAGTCGAGTGTACATTCCACCTTGCTCAAGAGCACTTTGTAGTGCCATAGCATTGATCAATGTAGCAAGCATGCCCATGTAATCACCCTGAACTCTATCTATTCCCGATTTTTCGGCTTGCACGCCCCTAAAAATATTTCCACCTCCGATTACAATAGCTACTTCTACCCCCATGTCATGGACTTTTTTGATCTCCTGAGTGTATTGTTGAAGTCTAACTGGATCTATGCCGTAACTCTTATCACCCATTAGCGCTTCTCCACTGAGTTTGAGCAGTATTCTCTTGTATTTCATCGGTTTATAATTGGTTTTATATGACCATCCCAATAGCTATCGGGAGAATCTCACATGTTTTTTTAAATCTCCCCAGTTAGTAATTCCTGAGTCATGCTTGATTCCATTTGATTGGTGTTGATTTTTAGAAGTTTGTTTTCGCTAAAGTCGCGATTATTTGAGGCTCTTTATTTTTCAGGGAAGGGCTAAAAAGCTTTAGCAAATACACTGAAAAGGAATCGGGCATAACTCGATTTGCACAAAATAATCCGACAAATATAATTTCTTCAATTCATTATGCTAGGCTTAAAAGCTAAAATTGAATCAAGACTTGCTTTTTTTCTACACTTTGGTTGAGTGAGACTTTAACAGCCTTCACAATCCCGTCTCCAGGTGATTTTAGGATGTTTTCCATTTTCATTGCCTCCAGAATCAAAACAACGTCACCTTTTTTGACTTCATCTCCGGGCTTTACTTTTAGATCCAAGATAAGGCCAGGCATAGGAGCTGTTATTTCCTTCAATGCCTGTGAAGCTAAGTTGTTCATACCCATTTGTTCCAAAAGCAGATCAAATCTGTCCTTGAGCTGAATACTCGAGATCTTATTTCCTAGTTTGATTTGGATAGTTTTTGTTGCCTTCTCAATAGAGATCAATTCAGCTTCAATAGATTTGTTTTCAGAAATCAAGTGAATCTTTCGCTCTGAGATCCTCTGAAGATCCCATGGTATTGATTTGCCATTTACTTGAATGGCCGCATCGGTTTTTTCAACCGAATAGGTTTTATTTTGGATTGTAACTGTAAACATTCATGTTAATTTGAAGTCGAATATACAATTTCCCCTAAAACCGACTCTTTTTCCTAGCTTAAAATATGAATCATTCCCAAGAAATAGAGCAAAGCCCAGCTTGGTATTCGGCTAGCCTGCAAATATTTTTTTTTCTCTTTTTAACCATATCCTGTAAATCAGTTGATGTCTCTAATCTTGACAGCAATGAAATCCAAGTAGCGGAATCAGACAGCATTGATTTTAGATCGCTTATTGAAGCAAAAGAACTCGCTATCGAATCCTATCAGCCTTCGACAACAACCACTTTCGATATCCTACACACTGAATTGGACTTGTCATTTGATTATCAAAAGCAAACCGTTTCAGGTAAGGCTTTGCTTACGATGAAACCTTATTTCTATCCGACAAAAGAACTATTTCTTGATGCCCAGGATTTTGAAATTGAGGAATTGTTTTTTTTAGAGGATGGTAAGCGGCAGTCGTTAGACTACGGATATGATGAGGAAAAAATTCAAATTCATCTGCCAAGAGAACTAGCTAATACAGATACTTTTCAAATAGCAATTAAGTATACTGCTTTTCCTGAACGAAATGCAGGAGGTGGTAGTGAGGCAATTACGGATACTAAAGGTTTATATTTCATTGATCCTCTAGATACCATTCCAAACACACCCACTATGATTTGGACCCAGGGGGAGACGGCACATAACTCGAAGTGGTTTCCTACCATAGATTCTCCTAATGATAAATTTACTCAGTTGATAAAGTTAACAGTTGCAGATTCGTTGGTTTCGGTAGGCAATGGTGAATTGATCAGGCAGGACAACTTGGGGAATGGGTTGAGGAAGGATTATTGGGAAATGAAACTTCCGCATTCAGCCTATTTGTCGGCATTTGCTATAGGTGATTTTGGTAAGATTGAAGCTAATTGGGAGAATGTCCCTTTGGGTTACTTCGTAGAAAAAGGGTATGAAAAGGGAGCTGAAAAGGTATTTAAAAATACCCCTGAAATGATTGATTTCTTTTCGGAATTACTTGGAGTGAGGTATCCATGGCCTAAATACGATCAGGTAGTTGTCCGTGACTTTGTGTCAGGCGCAATGGAAAACACTACGGTGTCTATTTTTATGGAGGAACTAAGGCTAACCGCACGGGAGGCGATTGATTCTGAGATGGATTACATCATCGCTCATGAGTTGTTTCATCAATGGTTTGGGGATTATGTGACTATGGAATCCTGGGCAAATCTTACCCTGAATGAAGGCTTTGCTAATTACAGTGAGTTCCTGTGGAACGAGTATAAATATGGTGCAGATGAAGCAAAACTTAAGCTGATAGCAGAAACAGAAAGTTATTTCACGGAAGCCTTGATTAAGCAAGTTCCGCTGATACGATTTGAATACCAGGAAGCAGAAGATATGTTTGATTCTCATAGCTATTCAAAAGGTGGAGCTATTCTCCATATGCTTCGGGAATACCTAGGGAAGGAAGCTTTCTATGCAGGGTTGAATTATTATCTGACTAAGCACGCTTTTGGTAATGTGGAGGTCAATGATCTTCGAATGGCCTTTGAGAAAATATGTGGAGAAGACTTGAATTGGTTTTTCAACCAATGGTTTCTAGCAAAAGGCCATCCAGAGCTTCATTTTGAAGTGGATTATTCTGATCCAAAAAATATTTCATTTACAGTCTCGCAGCTTCAAAATTTGAATGAAACACCGCTTTATCAGATTCCTCTTGAGGTGAGTTGGTATTTAGATGGACAAAGGAATAGCAAACGTGTCATGATTACGAAAGCTTCTCAACAATTTTCATTGGAGAATAAGGCGCCAATACATTTGCTATTCATTGATGAAGAGAAAAACATACTTGCTGCCAAATCCATGGAATTAAATGCCAATCAGATGCGAGAGCAGTTTCAAACTTCAAAATTTGGTATAGCTCGATATGAGGCGCTTGATAGTTTAGCTAGATGGGAGGCAGTTACAGAATTAGAATCTATAATCCCTGTTGCACTTGAAGATGAATTTTGGTCTGTGAGGGAATCAGCTTTATCCATAATACAAGGATATCCTGAATGGCTAGAGGATACACCAGAGCTGGCTAGAAAGGTGTTGCAAATTGCGAAAAATGATTCGAGAAATTCTGTGAGAGCAGGTGCACTAGATGCTCTATCGGCATTTTCACCGGATGAGTATTACGACACTTTTGTAGAGCTTGCCAAGGATTCTTCTTATTTGGTAGCAGGCTCTGCCTTGATGGGGCTTGTAACAATGGAGTCGCAGGCTATAGATTCATCGGTAATTGAAGGATATGCAAGCGAAATCAACTATCGCATGGTGATTCCTGTAGCTGATTACTACATCACTAATTCTATTCCTGGAAAAGGGGATTGGTTTATCGACAAGGCAAACACTATCTCAGGAGAGGGATTGTATTATTTCCTTGGATATTTAGGAGAGTATTTCAGCCGGTTCCCTGAAGAGGGCGAGGATAATGCAGTCGATTTCTTATTACAGAGGATGGCTTCTGATTCGAGAAGCTATATTCGTTTGGGGGCTTTTCAGGGGTTGTTAGGCTTTTCTGATGACCCAGAGATTTTGAAAAAAATCAGTGAAGCAGCATCACTAGAAAAGGATACCGACTTGGTTCAGTATTACCAATATTTTTTAGAAGCTCTGAAAGATGAAAATTAATGCCTTGATTTATAATTGTTTGGAAATAATTTCAATAAAACCTCATCAAATTTGAAATGCATGTTTTGAATCTTTAATAAAAGCTTCTAATTTTGCCATCCGTTACGATAAGAAAGCCGGAGAAAAGGTTTGAAAAGTAGCGCTAGTTGGGGGAATACCAAAGCGGCCAACTGGGACGGACTGTAAATCCGTTGACTTAAGTCTTCATAGGTTCGAATCCTATTTCCCCCACACCATTGTCTGAATGCGAAATTTTTTTCTAATTTTGCAGGGCGAAAAAGTCTGGATAAGACCAGCTTAATATGGAAGTAGCTCTCCAGAGTACTAGCCGAAAGGTTAAATACTTAGAGGTAGAGCGGCAGAGATGTTTTCATCTCGAAAGATTACAAGCGGGAGTAGCTCAGTTGGTAGAGCGGCAGCCTTCCAAGCTGCAGGTCGCGGGTTCGAGCCTCGTCTCCCGCTCTTTGTTTCCCTGAGGGTTCTCGGGGGAGCATAAGAGTCTAAGCCGACGTAGCTCAGGGGTAGAGTACTTCCTTGGTAAGGAAGGGGTCAGGGGTTCAAATCCCCTCGTTGGCTCATTTCGATTAATAAGAAAAAAAATTAAATATATCTTTAAACTTAAACTGAGGATTTTCACGCATGGCAAAAGCACAATTCGACCGTTCCAAGCCGCACGTTAATATCGGTACGATTGGTCACGTAGATCATGGAAAGACCACTTTGACTGCTGCCATCACTACCGTACTGGCTAGTAAGGGTCTATCTGAATTAAGAGACTTTTCTTCTATCGATAACGCACCGGAAGAAAAAGAAAGAGGTATCACCATTAACACCTCTCACGTAGAATATCAAACTGAAAACAGACACTACGCTCACGTAGATTGTCCAGGTCACGCTGATTACGTTAAGAACATGGTAACGGGTGCTGCCCAAATGGACGGCGCTATCCTAGTAGTAGCAGCTACTGATGGACCAATGCCTCAAACTAGAGAGCACATCCTTCTAGCTCGTCAGGTAGGTGTACCTCAACTAGTAGTATTTATGAATAAAGTAGATATGGTGGATGATCCTGAGCTTCTTGAGCTTGTGGAGATGGAAATCAGAGAACTACTTTCTTTCTATGAATTCGACGGTGACAACATCCCAGTAATCGCAGGTTCAGCACTTGGTGCATTGAACGGTGAAGAAAAGTGGGTTGAAACTGTAATGGAATTGATGAATGCTGTCGATTCTTATATCCCTCTTCCTGAAAGAGCAATTGATAAGGACTTCTTGATGCCTGTAGAGGACGTATTCTCGATCACTGGTCGTGGTACTGTAGCTACTGGTAGAATTGAAAGAGGTGTTATCAACTCTGGTGAAGCTGTTGACATTATCGGTATGGGTGCTGAAGGACTTAAGTCTACAGTTACTGGTGTTGAGATGTTCCGTAAGATTCTTGACAGAGGTGAAGCAGGTGACAACGTTGGTCTATTGCTAAGAGGTATCGAAAAATCACAAATCAAACGTGGTATGATTATCTGTAAGCCAGGATCTGTTAAGCCTCACTCTCACTTCAACGCTGAAGTTTACGTTCTTTCTAAAGAAGAAGGTGGACGTCACACTCCATTCTTCAACAAATATCGTCCACAGTTCTACTTAAGAACTACAGATGTAACTGGTGAGATCAAACTTCCAGAGAACGTTGAAATGGTAATGCCAGGTGATAACGTGACTATCGAAGTAACTTTGCTTAATGCAGTTGCTCTTGAGAAAGGTCTTCGTTTTGCGATCCGTGAGGGTGGTAGAACTGTAGGAGCTGGTCAGGTTACTGAAATTCTTGACTAATTATCAATCTCTGATTGACTAGTATTACAATGCGATCTCAAATTATTTTGGGATCGCATTTGTTTCTTTAGTAATCAATACCTAATTTTGCGTTCCCATTAGCGGGGCGTTCATTTACACGGGCATAGTTCAACGGCAGAATAGCGGTCTCCAAAACCGTTGATGGGAGTTCGAATCTCTCTGCCCGTGCCAGTAAGTTAAGTACACTATGAATCTGAAAAACTTTGTTCTAGAATCTTATGATGAGATGGTAAATAAGGTCACATGGCCGAAATTTTCATTTCTTCAAAATAGTGCAGTATTGGTGTTAGTAGCATCTTTGATCTTCGCCCTATTTATAGGCGTGGTAGATCTTGGGTTCGAGAACATCATGAAATGGTTTTATGATTTATTCTAATTGAATTGACATTACAGAATGGCTGAACATAAATGGTACGTACTCAGAGTAGTAGCGGGACAGGAGAAAAAAACTAAAACCTATTTGGATAATGAAATTTCCAGACAGGCAATTGGAGATTTTATTCCTGAAGTCCTAATACCTTCGGAGAAAGTATATGAGATGCGTAACGGAAAAAAGCGAGTTAGAGAAAGAAATTTCTTCCCTGGCTACGTTTTAGTCAATGCGGATCTTTCCAATGGTGAGGCCAATCACGTAATTACAAGTATTCCGGGAGTAATCGGTTTCTTAGGATCAAACTCAGGCGGGGCTTCCAAAACCCCTGAGCCACTTCGTCAGTCAGAAATTAACCGTATTTTAGGTAAGGTTGAGGAGATTGACGAGTTCGCAGAGAAACTGGATACACCATTTATAGTCGGAGAGACTGTCAAAGTAATGGACGGTCCTTTCAGTGGATTTACCGGAACAATAGAGGAGATATTTGAGGAGAAGAAAAAACTTAATGTTATGGTTAAGATCTTCGGCCGAAATACTCCTGTCGAATTAAACTTTATACAAGTAGAAAAACAAGACTAAGCAATGGCTAAGGAAATCACTGGTTATTTAAAACTACAAGTGAAAGGTGGCCAGGCAAACCCGTCGCCTCCAGTAGGTCCAGCTCTTGGTTCCAAGGGTCTGAACATAATGGAGTTCTGTAAGCAGTACAATGCACGTACCCAAGATAAAATGGGTCAAGTGCTTCCTGTATTGATTACAATCTACTCAGATAAGTCTTTTGACTTCGTAGTAAAAACTCCTCCTGCAGCAAACATGTTGCTAGAGGCTGCGAAAATTAAAAGCGGATCTGCTGAACCAAACCGTAAGAAGGTAGGATCAGTAACCTGGGATCAGGTTAAGGAGATAGCGGAGGTAAAAATGCCTGACCTTAATGCTTTCAAAGTTGAGTCTGCTATGAAAATGGTAGCTGGTACAGCAAGAAGCATGGGAATCACAGTATCTGGAAAAGCCCCTTGGGAAGTATAAATAAAAAACAATGGCTAAGTTAACAAAAAAGCAAAAAGAAGCTCTTTCTAAGTACGACCCAAGCCAAGTGTACTCCCTGGAGGCAGCTTCTACTATCGTGAAGGATATTACTATGACGAAGTTTGATGCTTCTGTAGATCTTGACATCCGTTTGGGTGTAGATCCACGTAAAGCAGATCAAATGGTAAGAGGCGTTGTTGCGCTTCCTCATGGTACTGGCAAAGACATCAAAGTATTGGTTCTTTGTACTCCTGACAAAATAGCAGAGGCAACCGAAGCAGGTGCAGATTACGCAGGCTTGGACGACTATATAGCTAAAATTGAAGGCGGATGGACTGACATTGATGTCATCATCACTATGCCTAACGTAATGGCGAAAGTAGGTAGATTAGGTAGAGTATTAGGACCAAGAGGTCTTATGCCAAATCCTAAATCAGGAACTGTTACTCTGGATGTAGCTAAGGCAGTAAGAGAAGTAAAAGCTGGTAAAATTGATTTCAAAGTAGATAAATTTGGAATTATTCACGCTGGTATTGGTAAGGCATCCTTCACTGCGGAGCAGATTGAAGAAAATGTAAAAGAACTTATCCTTACTATTTCTAAGCTAAAGCCTTCATCCTCTAAAGGAACATATTTCAAGAGTATTCATTTATCCAGTACAATGTCTCCTGGGATAGCAGTGGACAAGGGTAGCATTCAAGGAATTTAATCATGACTAGAGACGAAAAGAAAGTAATAATCGACGGTCTTACTGAGAAATTTAAGGAAAACCCTTTCTTCTATATCACTGATGCTTCTGGTTTTACCGTAGCGCAAGTGAATGCTTTCAGAAGAGCTTGTTTTGACAAAGGTGTTGAGTACAAAGTGTACAAAAATACCTTGGTCACTAAAGCACTGGAAAATTTAGATGCTGACTTCTCTGAATTATCAGAAAAAGCATTGAAAGGATTCTCTGGGATTTTATTCTCAAAAGAGACGAGTAACCTTCCAGCAAATGTATTGCTGGATTTTAGAAAAAAATTAGGTAAAAAAGCAACTAAGCCAGCATTCAAAGGCGCTTCTATCGATGCAGATATTTTCATCGGAGAAGAGAACCTAGAAATGTTATCTAAGTTGAAGTCAAAGGAGGAATTGTTAGGCGATCTAATCAGCTTGCTACAGTCTCCAGCGATGAACCTTCTTTCAGCATTGCAAAGTGGCCAAAACAATATTACTGGTGTGCTTAGTACGCTTGCTGATAGAGAAGAAAAATAAGTTTAAAAAAATCATTCAAACAAATATTAAATTTCAAATACAATGGCAGATCTTACACAACTTGCAGATCAGTTGGTAAACTTGACTGTAAAAGAGGTTAAAGAATTGACAGATATCCTTAAGGATCAGTATGGCATCGAGCCAGCTGCTGCAGGTGCAGTAGTTGTTGCAGGTGGTGCTGGTGCTGGTGAAGCTGCAGCCGAAGAAGAGAAGTCAACTTTTGACGTGATCTTGAAAGCCGCTGGTGGATCAAAACTGGCAGTTGTTAAGCTTGTAAAAGAATTGACTGGTCTTGGTCTTAAAGAGGCAAAAGAACTAGTTGACGGAGCTCCTAAAGCGTTGAAAGAAGGCGTGGCTAAGGACGAAGCTGAAGGCTTGAAGAAGTCTTTGGAAGAAGCTGGTGCTGAAGTAGAGATCAAATAATTTGCTGAACCGCAACTATTAGGTTGGGGTTCAAGCCTAAGACCTGACTATTTTAGTCAGGTCTTTTCCTGTTTATGCACAGGTTCAAATTAGCATTATTCTAATCGGAAATATAATTTTTCCGATATAAACATTTCACCATAAACATACACTACCTTGGCTATCAAGAATCAAACCGAAAGGAAAAGTTTCTCCTCCATTAAGGTGGTCAAAACCTATCCGGATTTTCTAGATATTCAGTTGCAGTCTTTTAAAGACTTTTTTCAACTGGATACTCCTGCAGAAAAACGCCGGGCAGACGGTTTATTTAAAGTATTCGCAGAAAACTTCCCAATCAGTGATTCCAGAGAGAATTTCACTCTAGAATTTATTGATTATGCAGTAGATCCACCCAAATATTCCGTGGGCGAATGCATTGACCGTGGCTTGACCTACTCTGTACCGTTGAAAGCAAAGTTGAGATTACTTTGTCATGACGAGGATAATGAAGATTTCGAAACGATTGAGCAAGAAGTATTCTTAGGTAATCTTCCATACATGACCGAGAAGGGGTCATTTGTAATTAATGGTGCTGAAAGAGTTATTGTTTCACAACTTCACCGTTCCCCAGGTGTATTCTTTGCTCAAAGCAAGCATACAAATGGCACGAAACTTTACTCTGCCAGAATTATCCCTTTCAAAGGTTCTTGGATTGAATTTGCGACGGACATTAATAATGTCATGTATGCATACATAGACCGTAAGAAGAAGTTTCCAGTAACCACATTGCTAAGATCTATAGGATATGGCTCTGATAAAGATATCCTAGATCTATTCGGACTATCTGAGGAAGTCAACGCTACTAAGACAGCAATGAAAAAAGTAGCTGGGCGTAAGCTAGCTGCTAGGGTTCTAAGAACTTGGGTAGAAGATTTTGTTGATGAAGATACTGGTGAAGTAGTTTCTATCGACAGAAACGAGGTATTGCTGGAGCGTGATACTGTACTTACAGACGAAGACATTGAAATGATCTTGGATTCAGGCTCGAAGAGCATCATTCTCCATAGAGAAGATGTAAACGTGGCTGATTACTCTATCATCTATAATACATTACAAAAAGATAGCTCTAACTCAGAGAAGGAGGCAGTAGAAGTTATCTATCGTCAGTTGAGAAATACTGAAGCTCCTGATGAGTCAACCGCTCGTGAGGTAATTCATAGTTTGTTTTTCTCTGACAAACGTTATGATCTTGGTGAAGTTGGTCGTTATAGAATCAACAAAAAACTAGGTCTTGACATCGATTCTGAGAAAATCGTCCTTACTAAGGAGGATATTATCAATATCGTAAAATACCTAATTGGATTGATCAACTCTAAGGCTGTAGTCGATGATATTGATCACTTAAGCAATAGACGAGTAAGAACTGTAGGCGAGCAGCTTTACAGCCAATTCGGTGTAGGTTTGGCTAGAATGGCCAGAACGATCCGTGAAAGAATGAACGTTCGTGACAATGAAGACTTTAAACCAGTCGATTTGATCAATGCGCGTACACTTTCTTCTGTTATCAATTCATTCTTTGGTACAAACCAACTTTCTCAGTTTATGGATCAAACCAATCCATTGGCGGAGTTGACTCACAAGAGAAGACTTTCAGCTTTGGGTCCAGGGGGTCTATCCAGAGAAAGAGCAGGTTTCGAGGTTCGAGATGTTCACTACACGCACTACGGTCGTCTGTGTACTATTGAAACTCCAGAAGGTCCAAACATTGGATTGATTTCTTCCCTTTGTGTTCATGCTAAAGTGAATTCAATGGGCTTCCTTGAGACTCCTTACCGTAAGGTGAAGGATGGTAAGGCAAGTATGAAAGCTGAGGACGTATTATTCCTTACTGCTGAAGAAGAAGATGATCACAACATTGCCCAAGCAAATGCGCCGCTTGACGAAAACGGTAAGTTTATCAATGAGAAGGTAAAAGCAAGATTTGAAGGTGACTTCCCAGTATTGGAGCCTTCAGAAATTAGCTACATGGACGTTGCTCCTAACCAAATTGTATCTGTTGCGGCATCCTTGATTCCTTTCTTGGAGCATGATGATGCGAACCGTGCATTGATGGGATCCAACATGCAGCGTCAGGCAGTACCATTGTTAAAAGCTGAAGCGCCTATCGTAGGTACAGGTCTTGAGGCAAAAGCAGCTGTAGACTCTAGATCTCTCATCATTGCGGAAGCAAGTGGTGTTGTAGATTATGTGGATGCTAAGAAAATCGTTATCAAGTATGATCTCAGCGATGATGAGCTTCTGGTGAATTTCACGGATGAATATAAGTCATACGATCTAATTAAATTCAGAAGAACTAACCAAGATACTACTATCAACTTGACTCCTTTGGTGCTTAAAGGCCAAAAGGTGAAAAAAGGTCAGGTATTGGTAGAAGGTTACTCTACTAATAACGGTGAGCTAGCGCTTGGTAAAAACTTGAAAGTGGCTTACATGCCATGGCAAGGATATAACTTTGAGGATGCGATCGTAATCTCTGAGCGAGTAGTAAGAGAAGATATCTTTACTTCAATCCACGTAGAAGAATTCCAATTGGAAGTTCGAGATACCAAGAGAGGTGAGGAAGAATTGACTTCTGAAATCCCTAACGTATCTGAAGAAGCAGTTAAAAATCTTGATGAGCATGGTATCATCGCGATTGGAGCTGAAGTAAAAGAAGGCGATATCATCATAGGTAAGATCACTCCAAAAGGAGAAACTGACCCTACTCCGGAAGAGAAGTTGCTTAGAGCAATCTTCGGTGATAAAGCTGGTGACGTGAAAGATGCTTCCTTGAAAGCTTCACCATCATTGAATGGTGTGGTAATCGAGACTAAGCTTTTCGCAAGACCTAAAAAAGATAAAGACGTAAGAGCTAAGGCTAAAGCTGAGGTTGAAAAACTGAAAGCACGCTATTCTAAAGATCTTTTGGGTATCAGAGCTCGAATGATCAATAAGATGGTGACTATCCTTGATGGCAAAACTTCTCAAGGTGTTAAGCATAAGTTCGGTGATGAGATTATCACTAAAGGACAGAAGTTCAACCAAAAGAATATTGAGAATAATCTTTTCCCTGCTAAGAACCCTTACAGAGATGAGAGTAATTACAATGTTCCTGAAGAGGCTAACCTTATTTCTGACATCGTTCTTGACGATTGGACCAATGATCCTC
The DNA here is from genome assembly GCF_900182815.1 of Algoriphagus winogradskyi. Taxonomy (GTDB): domain Bacteria; phylum Bacteroidota; class Bacteroidia; order Cytophagales; family Cyclobacteriaceae; genus Algoriphagus; species Algoriphagus winogradskyi. The sequence continues at coordinate 99,345 of NZ_FXUA01000007.1, forward strand.
ATACCAATGAGTTGATTGCTCAATTGGTGAAAAACTTCATTAATTCGAGAAATGAAATTGCAGGTACATTCAAGCGTGAAAGATTTACACTTGAAGTAGGTGACGAACTTCCTGCAGGTATCGTACAGCTTGCCAAAGTTTACATCGCTAAAAAGCGCAAGCTTAAAGTTGGTGATAAGATGGCGGGGCGTCACGGTAACAAAGGTATAGTAGCAAGAATCGTAAGAGACGAGGATATGCCGTTCCTTGAGGATGGAACTCCAATGGATATCGTATTGAATCCACTGGGTGTACCTTCTCGTATGAACATCGGGCAGATCTTCGAAACTGTATTGGCTTGGGCTGGTCAGAAACTGGATAAGAAATATGCTACTCCAATCTTTGATGGTGCTTCCATGGAAGAAGTATCTCACGAATTGGAATTGGCAGGGCTGCCAGCTTATGGTCGTACCTACTTATACGATGGACTTTCTGGTGTGAAATTCGATCAGCCAATTACAGTAGGTATCGCATACATGCTGAAGCTTGGTCACTTAGTAGATGATAAGATGCACGCACGTTCAATCGGTCCATACTCATTGATCACGCAGCAACCATTGGGTGGTAAAGCCCAGTTTGGTGGTCAGCGTTTCGGAGAAATGGAAGTTTGGGCACTTGAGGCATTCGGTGCATCACACGTACTTCAGGAAATCCTGACAGTGAAGTCTGATGACGTAATTGGTAGAGCAAAAGCTTACGAAGCGATTGTGAAAGGTGAAAACCTTCCTAAGCCTAATATTCCTGAATCATTCAACGTATTGGTTCATGAATTAAGAGGTTTGGCTCTTGAAATTACCCTAGATTAATAAAGCGAATGGGCTCGCAAGAGCCCTTTACATATCTTTCAAAAAACTATGGCGTTCAGAAAAAATAAAAAACTTAACAATGATTTTTCCAGAGTCACCATCAGTTTGGCTTCCCCAGAATCAATTCTGGATAGCTCAAACGGTGAAGTGACCCAGCCAGAGACCATCAATTATAGAACCTACAAGCCTGAAATGGGCGGTTTGTTCTGTGAGAGAATCTTTGGTCCTGTAAAGGATTGGGAGTGTCATTGTGGCAAGTACAAGCGCATCAGGTATAAAGGTATTATCTGTGATCGCTGCGGTGTAGAGGTTACAGAGAAGAAAGTAAGAAGAGAGAGAATGGGGCACATCGAGCTGGTAGTACCAGTTGCCCACATTTGGTATTTCAAATCTCTTCCTAATAAAATCGGTTATCTACTTGGTCTTCCGACTAAGAAACTTGATCAGATTGTCTATTACGAGCGTTATGCGGTTGTTCAGCCAGGCATCAAAGCAGAAGAGGGAGTTCAATATTTGGACTTCCTGACTGAAGATGAATACCTGGATATCATGGACAAGCTTCCTAAGGAAAACCATATGCTTGACGATGAGGATCCAAATAAATTCATCGCCAAAATGGGTGCTGAAGCGTTGGAGATGCTATTGGCAAGAATTGATCTGGATGACCTTTCTTATGCACTTCGTCACCAAGCTGCTACTGATACTTCTCAACAGAGAAAAGCAGAAGCACTGAAAAGACTTAAAGTGGTAGAAGCATTCCGTGATGCTAGAACAAGAATCGAAAACCGTCCTGAGTGGATGGTTGTTCGTATGGTTCCAGTTATTCCACCGGAATTGCGTCCATTGGTTCCTTTGGATGGCGGTCGTTTTGCGACTTCCGATTTGAATGACCTTTATAGAAGAGTTATCATCAGAAACAACCGTCTGAAGAGATTGATCGATATCAAAGCTCCAGAGGTAATTTTGAGAAACGAAAAAAGAATGCTTCAGGAAGCTGTAGATTCTCTATTCGATAACTCTAGAAAAGTAAATGCAGTAAGATCTGATGGAAACCGTGCTTTGAAATCCCTTTCCGATATGTTGAAAGGTAAGCAAGGTCGATTCCGTCAAAACTTGCTCGGTAAGCGTGTGGATTACTCCGGTCGTTCTGTGATCGTGGTAGGTCCTGAGTTGAAGCTTCACGAGTGTGGTCTTCCTAAAAATATGGCGGCTGAACTTTTCAAGCCTTTCATCATCAGAAAACTGATCGAAAGAGGTATTGTGAAGACAGTTAAGTCGGCCAAGAAAATTGTTGATCGTAAAGATCCTGTGGTTTGGGATATTTTGGAAAACGTATTGAAGGGACACCCTGTGCTCCTTAACCGTGCCCCTACTCTTCACAGACTAGGTATCCAAGCTTTCCAGCCAAAGCTTATAGAAGGAAAAGCTATCCAGCTTCACCCATTGGTATGTACTGCATTCAACGCCGATTTTGACGGTGATCAGATGGCAGTTCACGTACCGCTTGGACATGAAGCGATCTTGGAAGCTTCTACGTTGATGCTTTCTTCGCACAATATTCTTAACCCTGCCAACGGAGCTCCAATTACTGTACCTTCTCAGGATATGGTATTGGGTCTATACTACGTGACCAAGGGTAAGAGATCTACTCCAGAGGAGAAGGTTCCTGGTGAAGGAATGACATTCTACAGCACTGAAGAAGTGATCATCGCATTGAATGAGGAGCAAATCTCCAAGCATGCGAATATCAAATGTAAAGTACAGGTAAGAACCGAAGATGGAGGTTACAAGGATGAGATTATTGAAACCGTAGCCGGTAGATTGATTTTCAACCAGTTTGTACCAAAAGAAGTAGGTTATGTAAATGAGCTTTTGACCAAGAAAAAACTTCAGCAGATTATTGCTAAAGTGGTTAAGGTATGTGGAATGGCACGTACAGCTCAATTCTTGGATGATATCAAAAACCTTGGATTCCAGATGGCCTACAAAGGTGGTCTATCTATGGGTCTGAATGATGTAATCATCCCAGAAGAAAAAGAGCCGATGATTACTAAGGCCAAAGACGAAGTTGACCAAGTATGGAACAACTACCTAATGGGTCTAATCACGGATAACGAACGATACAATCAAGTAATTGATATTTGGACTCGTACCAACTCTCATTTGACTAATAATCTGATGAAGCAGATGGAAGAGGATAAGCAAGGATTCAATGCTATCTACATGATGATGCACTCAGGAGCCCGTGGTTCCAGAGAACAAATTCGTCAGCTGGGTGGTATGAGAGGCTTGATGGCTAAGCCACAGAAAAACCTTCAAGGTTCTGTAGGTGAGATCATCGAAAACCCAATCCTTTCAAACTTCAAAGAAGGACTGGATGTATTGGAATACTTTATCTCTACGCACGGTGCACGTAAAGGCCTCGCCGATACTGCATTGAAAACTGCCGATGCTGGTTACCTAACCAGACGTCTAGTGGATGTGGCGCAGGATATGATTGTGACTGAAGACGATTGTGGTAGTTTGAGAGGATTGATGGTTCAGCCATTGAGAGATAATGACGATATCGTCGAGCCACTTTCTGAGAGAGTTGTAGGTAGAGTTTCTGTCCATGATATATACCATCCAGAAACGGATGAGTTGATCATTGAATCAGGAGTTATGATCAGCGATGAGGTTGCTCAGTTGATTGACGAATCTGGTATTGACGAGGTTGAGATCAGATCTGTATTGACGTGTGAGACTCGTAGAGGTGTATGTGGGAAATGCTACGGAAGAAATCTAACCTCATCTGGCCATATGGTACAGACAGGTGAATCTGTAGGTGTTATCGCTGCACAATCAATCGGTGAGCCTGGTACTCAGCTTACATTGAGAACTTTCCACGTAGGTGGTACTGCATCAAACATGGCTGTAGAAGCGAGTGTGATAGCTAAGTTCGACGGTGTTGTAGAATTTGACGATGAATTGAGATTAATCGAGACTACCAATAAGGATGGCGAACCAGTAACGGTGGTCATGGGTAGATCTGGTGAGATCAAAGTGAATGATCCTAAGACAGGTAAGACATTAGTGTCTAATCATGCACCATATGGTTCAATTGTCAATGTGAAGGATAAGGAGAAAGTTACTAAGGGTCAGACTCTATGTAAGTGGGATCCATATAATGCAGTTATCCTATCTGAATTCGATGGTAAAATTGAATTCGAAGCAATCGTAGAAGGCGTTACTTTCAAAGAAGTGTCCGATGATCAGACAGGCTTCCGTGAGAAAGTAATTATCGATACAAAAGATAGAACTAAGAACCCTGCAATCATTGTCAACTATGGTGAAGAGTCTAAAGGATATAACATTCCTGTAGGAGCTCACTTGGCAATTGAGGCTGGAGACAAAGTTAAATCAGGTCAAATCTTGGTAAAAATCCCAAGATCTGTTGGTAAAACAAGAGATATTACTGGTGGTCTTCCACGAGTTACAGAGCTATTCGAAGCAAGAAATCCATCCAATCCGGCTGTAGTTTCTGAAATCGATGGTGTGGTATCTTACGGTGGTATCAAGAGAGGTAACAGAGAAATCATCATTGAGTCCAAAGATGGAGTAATTAAGAAATACATGGTATCTCTTTCTAAGCATATCTTGGTTCAGGAGAATGACTTTATCAGAGCTGGTGAACCACTTTCTGATGGAGCGATCACTCCAAATGATATCTTGTCTATCAAAGGCCCAACTGCTGTTCAAGAATACTTAGTAAATGAAATCCAGGAAGTCTATCGTCTTCAAGGTGTGAAAATCAACGATAAGCACATCGAGGTGATCGTATCTCAAATGATGCAGAAAGTTGAAATCCTTGATGCTGGTGATACTGGATTCCTGCAGAACCAAGTAGTGGATAAGTGGGCATTCAGAGAAGAGAATGATAATATTCTTGACCGTAAGGTGGTTATGGATGCTGGTGATTCTTCTACATTGAAGCCAGGTATGATTATCTCTGCAAGAAGATTGAGAGATGAGAATTCTAGCTTGAAGCGTAAGGATCTTAAGTTGGTGCAAGTACGTGATGCTGAAACTGCGGTTTCTAAGCCTACTCTACAGGGTATCACTGCCGCATCTTTGGGTACTGAGTCATTTATCTCTGCAGCTTCCTTCCAGGAGACTACTAAGGTGCTTTCCGAAGCAGCTATCAGAGGTAAGCGAGATGAGCTGAAAGGTTTGAAAGAGAACGTAATCGTTGGTCACTTGATTCCTGCCGGTACTGGTCAGAGAAGATTGCAGCCTATCATCGTAGGTTCTCAGGAAGAATATGAGAAGCTTTCAGAAAACATGGAGCGCAACACTAAAAGATCTAGCGAAGCAATCCTGTAAAAGTTTAATAAATTAATTCAAAAGGCCTGTTTCACGACAGGCCTTTTTTTTCTAAATGACGTATTTAACCGCGGTGGACGCGAAGGTTTGCGCAGAGAACGCAGTTTAGATATCTTATGATGAACCAGAGTTGCCAACTGGATAAATAAGCTAGTTAATTGGTTATAGGTAATTTAGTCTTCATTAGTCTCCTTGTTAATAGTTAAGAGACTTATGAATTACAGAATTGGATCAACAATGGCATTGAGGCTACTTCGGTCACCTGTCATCGGTCATCCAGCCTAATAAACAAAGAAAATAGCGGTACTGGCATCATTAGGGATAATTATATAAATAACATCAACCATGCAAGACGACAACGGACAAAAAAAAGGAGATCAGCAGATCAATGTAGAACTTTCTGAAGAAGTTGCTGAAGGTGTTTATTCCAATTTGGCGATGATTGCGCATTCTAATTCTGAATTTGTGATTGACTTTATCCGCCTAATGCCGGGTGTGCCAAAGGCCAAAGTGAAGTCACGAATCATCGTGACTCCGGATCATGCGAAGAGGTTGCTTTCAGCTTTAAAAGATAATATCGAGAAGTATGAAGCAGCCTTTGGAAAGATAAGCCAGTCAGGAGGAGCACCCCAGTTTCCGATAAGTTTCGGAACACCGGGAGAAGCCTAGTAAAAATATAACTGCTTAGCTTTGTTACTCTTATTACTTTGTTTACCTTTGCAGTCCAAAATTTAACAGTTTACGGGAAAACTAAATTTTATCAGTTAATGCCTACTATTCAACAGTTAGTACGAAAAGGTAGAACTACACTGGAGACCAAATCAAAATCAAGAGCTTTGGATGCATGTCCACAGCGAAGAGGAGTTTGTACCAGAGTATACACTACAACCCCTAAGAAGCCAAACTCTGCAATGAGAAAAGTGGCGAGGGTGAGATTGACAAACGGAAAAGAAGTGAATGCTTACATTCCTGGAGAAGGTCACAATCTACAAGAACACTCGATCGTCTTGATCAGAGGTGGTCGTGTGAAAGATCTTCCAGGTGTGAGATATCACATCATCCGAGGTGCACTAGATACCGCAGGAGTTAAAGACCGTAAGCAAGGTCGCTCTAAGTATGGTGCTAAAAGACCGAAGGCTGGAAAAGGCGCTCCGGCAAAGAAATAATACTTTATAACATTTAGAAAAAATGAGAAAAGCGAAACCAAAGAAGAGATATATTCTTCCTGATCCGAAGTTCAACGATACGCTAGTGACTAGATTCGTGAACAACCTAATGGTAGACGGGAAGAAGAGTATTGCTTACAGAATTTTCTACGATGCAGTAGAAAAAGTTGAAGAAAAAGTAGGTGAGAATGGTCTTGAAGTTTGGAAAAAAGCGCTAAACAATATTTCTCCATCCGTTGAGGTGAAGAGTCGTAGAGTTGGTGGTGCTACATTCCAGGTTCCAATGGAAGTCCGTCCTGACAGAAAGGTTGCATTGGGAATGAAATGGATGATCAGCTACGCCAGAAGAAGAGGTGAGAAGACAATGATGGACAGACTAGCTGGCGAAATTATCGCTGCTTCCAAAGGCGAAGGTGCCGGAGTGAAGAAGAAAGATGATACGCACAGAATGGCTGAAGCCAACAAAGCATTCTCCCACTTTAGATTCTAATCAATATGGCTAAAAGAGATTTAACACTTACCAGAAATATTGGTATTGCCGCGCACATTGATGCGGGTAAAACTACAACGACAGAACGAATTCTTTTTTATTCGGGCGTATCTCACAAAATAGGTGAGGTTCACGACGGTGCAGCTACCATGGACTGGATGGCTCAGGAGCAGGAAAGAGGTATTACTATTACTTCTGCTGCGACTACCGTTTTTTGGAATTACAGAGAGAAAAAATACCAGATCAACATCATCGATACTCCCGGTCACGTTGATTTTACTGTTGAAGTAAACAGATCACTTCGTGTTCTCGATGGATTGGTATTCCTATTCAGTGCTGTAGATGGCGTAGAGCCACAGTCCGAGACTAACTGGAGACTTGCGGATAACTATAAAGTTGCCCGTATTGGATTCGTAAACAAAATGGACCGTGCCGGCGCAAACTTCCTTGAGGTTTGTAAGCAGGTGAAGGAAATGCTAGGCAGCTACGCTGTTCCTTTGCAACTTCCTATCGGTGCTGAAGATAGATTCCGCGGTGTAGTAGATTTGATCAATAACAGAGCTATCGTTTGGAATGAGGAAGATTTCGGAATGACTTTCGAAGAAGTTCCGATTCCTGAAGATATGCTAGACGAAGTAGCGGAATACAGGGAGTACTTGCTTGAAGCAGTTGCTGATTACGATGAGTCTTTAATGGAGAAATTCTTCGAAGATTCTGATTCAATCACTGAAGAAGAAATCCTAACAGCTTTAAGAAAAGCAGTAATTGATATGAAGATTGTGCCAATGGTATGTGGATCTTCTTTCAAGAATAAAGGTGTTCAGACTATGCTAGATCTAGTAATGGAATTGCTTCCTTCTCCTATGGACAAGGACGATATCATTGCTCATGATTTGGAGGATGAGGATAAAGATGTAAGAATCTCTCCTGATGAGAATGAACCATTTGCAGGACTTGCTTTCAAAATTGCTACAGATCCATTTGTAGGCCGTCTTTGTTTCGTAAGAGCATATTCAGGAATTCTGAATTCAGGTTCTTATGTTTTCAATAGCCGTTCTGGAAATAAAGAGCGTATCTCTAGAGTGTTCCAAATGCATGCTAACAAGCAAAACCAAATCGATGCTCTAAGAGCTGGTGATATTGGTGCAGTGGTAGGCTTTAAAGATATCAAAACTGGAGATACTCTTTGCGACGAAAAGCGTAAGGTTGTATTGGAATCAATGGTATTCCCTGAGCCAGTAATTGGATATGCTATCGAGCCTAAGACGCAGGCAGATGTAGATAAGCTAGGTATGGCGATCGCTAAACTAGTAGAAGAAGATCCTACACTTCAAGTGAACACTGATCACGAAACTGGCCAGACTATCTTGAGAGGAATGGGTGAACTTCACTTGGATATTATCATCGATCGTTTGAAGAGAGAATTCAAGGTTGAAATCAACCAAGGAGCTCCTCAAGTGGCTTACAAAGAAGCATTATTTGGTTCGGTTGAACATAAAGAAGTTTACAAGAAGCAGACAGGTGGTAAAGGTAAATTCGCTGATATTTCATTCGAACTTAGCCCGAGAGATCCAGATCCTGAAACTGGAGAAATCAAGCCAGGTCTTGAATTTGTAAACGCTATCGTAGGTGGTGTAATCCCTAAAGAATTTATTCCTTCCATACAGAAAGGATTTGCTGAGTCCATGAAAAATGGTCCTTTGGCAGGTTATCCTATCGAGTCTATGAAAGTGAGATTGTTCCACGGATCATTCCACGATGTCGATTCAGATGCTCTTTCTTTTGAATTAGCAGCTAGACTTGGCTTCAAAGATGCCGCTAAGAGATGTAAGCCTCAATTGCTTGAGCCAATCATGGCAGTAGATGTGGTTTCTCCTGATGAGTACACTGGTCCAATCACTGGTGACTTGAATAGAAGAAGAGGTTTGATGAAGGGAATGGACACTAAAGGTACTTCTTCCGTAATCAAAGCATCTGTACCATTGTCTGAGTTGTTCGGTTACATTACTGATCTAAGAACTATCACATCTGGTAGAGCTACAGCTTCATTGACATTCTCTCACTATGAGTCAGTGCCTAACAACATTGCCGAAGGTGTAATTGCTACAGTAAAAGGTCAGAAGGACTAAATAATATTTGCGATGAATCAGAAAATCAGAATAAAACTAAAATCATACGATCACAGCCTGGTGGATAAGTCATCAGAGAAGATTGTAAAGGCAGTGAAAGCCACTGGCGCAGTAGTAGTAGGGCCAATTCCATTGCCTACAAAGAAGGAGAAATTCACCGTATTGAAATCTCCACACGTGTCTAAGAAAGCTAGAGATCAATACCAACTTTGTACTTACAAGAGATTGGTGGATATCTACTCTAACTCTTCCAAAACGGTAGATGCTTTGATGAAAATCGAGCTTCCAAGTGGAGTTGATGTAGAGATCAAAGTTTGATCGGACTGGATTAATATACTAAAGACCTGCTTTTCGGAGCAGGTCTTTTTTGCTTTAGAGGCTTGCTGTTGTGATTGTAGGGCTATAAATGCCTGAGGCACAACGGAAATATTTTGCAATACAGTTAAAATTTAGGATTTCGGATTTGTTACAGAATTTTATTTCAGTAACTTTGCAGTCCTTTAAAAGGAACCCCGGCAGACAAATGCCTGTGGGTTATTATATTATCTTATAAAAGATGTCTGGTATAATAGGTAGAAAAGTAGGAATGACTAGCATTTTCAGTGCCGATGGACGTAACGTCGCATGCACGCTAATAGAAGCTGGTCCTTGTGTAGTGACGCAAGTAAAAAACGTTGAAACAGACGGGTACAACGCAGTGCAGTTGGCTTATGGTGAGCGTAAAGAGAAAAATACGCCAAAACCATTGATCGGTCATTTTAAAAAGGCTGGTACAACACCAAAGCACAAAGTTGTTGAGTTCAGAGAGTTCCGGGTCGAGTTTGAAGGCCAGGTAAATCTAGGAGCTACTGTGAAGGCTGGTGAAGTATTTATCGAAGGTGACTTCGTAGATGCTATCGGAACTTCAAAAGGTAAAGGATTCCAGGGTGTAGTAAAACGTCATGGTTTTGCTGGTGTGGGTGGACAAACTCACGGTCAGCACAACAGAGGTAGACACCCAGGTTCAATTGGTGCATGTTCTTGGCCATCCAGAGTATTCAAAGGAATGAGAATGGCTGGTAGAACGGGCGGAGACAGAGTGAAGGTTGTCAACCTTAGAGTGTTGAAAATCTATGCTGACAAAAACCTACTATTGGTTTCTGGTTCTGTACCTGGTCCTAAAAATTCTTTCGTTATTCTAGAGAAGTAAGCCATGGAATTAGCAGTAATTAATCAAAAAGGAGAAGACACAGGTAGAAAAATCAGCTTGTCTGATGAGATTTTCGCAATCGAACCAAACGATCATGCGATCTACCTTGATGTAAAGCAGTACTTGGCTAACCAAAGACAAGGTACGCACAAGTCTAAAGAGAGAAATGAGATAGCTGGCTCTACTCGTAAGATCAAAAAGCAAAAGGGCACTGGTAGTGCACGTGCTGGATCTATCAAGTCGCCGCTATTCCGAGGAGGAGGAAGAGTATTTGGCCCACAGCCAAGAGACTATTCTTTCAAATTGAATAAAAAGGTAAAACAACTAGCCAGAAAATCTGCACTTACTTATAAAGTGAAAGATAACAGCTTGTCAGTATTGGAAAGCATTTCATTTGACTCTCCAAAAACTAAGAGTTACTTGGCATTGCTTAACGGTTTGTCTCTTGGAGATAAGAAGACGCTACTAGTACTTCCTGAGGAAAATGCTAACGTGTTCCTTTCCAGCAGAAACTTGCCAAAGGCGAAAGTTGTGACTGTAAATGATGTAAATACTTACCAGGTTCTTAACGCTGATCACCTAGTGATCTGTGAAGGTTCTTTAAGTAAGTTGGAAACCATTTTATCGAAATAAGACAATGGATATTCTAAAGCAGCCTTTAATTACAGAAAAGATTTCTGCCATGAACGAAAGAGGCGTTTATGGATTCATCGTGGAAAAAACTGCGAAGAAACCGGAAATCAAACTTGCTGTAGAAAAAACGTTTGGTGTGAAAGTGGTTTCTATCAGAACCATCAGATATGCAGCAAAGCATAAATCTAGATACACCAAAGCTAAAGTGGTTTCAGGCTTTACCAATGCTTTCAAGAAAGCAATCGTGCAAGTAGCCGACGGTGAAGTGATTGATTTTTACGGAGAAATTTAATTGAATCTATATCATGGCAATTAAAAAGTTGAAGCCTGTAACTCCAGGGACAAGATTCAGAGTAGCTCCAGCATTTGACGAGATTACAACGTCAAAGCCGGAAAAATCTCTTCTTGCTCCTATCAAGAAGTCAGGTGGACGAAATAATGAAGGCAAAATGACTGTCCGTAATATTGGCGGTGGTCATAAGAGAAGACTACGTATTGTAGACTTCAAAAGAAACAAGTTCGGCGTACCTGCGGTAGTTAAATCTATCGAGTATGATCCAAACAGAACAGCACGTCTTGCCCTACTATATTATGCAGATGGTGCGAAGGCCTACATTATCGCCCCGGAAGGTTTGTCAGTGGGACAAACAGTGATTTCCGGTGAGCAAGTTGCTCCAGAAGTGGGCAACGCGATGCCAGTGGTGAACATTCCAATGGGTACGATTGTACACTGCTTGGAATTGAAGCCAGGAAAAGGTGCCGCAATGGTAAGAAGTGCCGGAGGTTATGCACAGATCGTAGCCCGTGACGGGAAATACGTGACAGTGAAACTTCCATCTGGTGAGATGAGACTTGTTCTTAATACATGTATGGCTACTATTGGAACTGTTTCCAATGGTGATCACATGAACGTAGTATTGGGTAAAGCCGGTCGTAAGAGATGGCTCGGAGCTCGTCCTCGTGTAAGAGGTGTAGCAATGAACCCAGTAGATCACCCAATGGGTGGTGGTGAAGGTCGTTCTTCTGGAGGACACCCTAGATCTAGAAAAGGTCTATTGTCTAAAGGTAAGAAAACAAGATCTCCTAAGAAGTATTCAAACAAGTTCATCGTAAGCAAAAGATCTAAATAATTATGGCACGTTCATTAAAAAAAGGTCCTTATATCGAGCACCATCTTGTGAAAAAAGTGGATGCTCAGAACGAATCAGGCAAGAAATCGGTAATCAAGACTTGGTCAAGAAAATCAATGATTTCTCCAGATTTCGTAGGACATACCTTCGCTGTGCATAATGGGAATAAATTCATTCCAGTATTTGTAACAGACAACATGGTAGGTCATAAGCTAGGTGAATTTGCTCCTACCAGAAATTTCAGAGGCCACATTGCCAAAAAAGATAAAGGAAAGAGATAATCATGGAAGCATTAGCAAAATTAAATAATGTCCCTACATCTCCGCGTAAGATGCGCCTTGTGGCTGACCTTGTCAGAGGCAAGAGAGTAGGATTGGCACTTAGCATATTGAAGTTTACTCCTAATCATGGAGCTGCTCGACTTGAGAAGTTGTTGCTTTCCGCTGTAGCCAACTGGCAAGCGAAAAACCCTGATGCCAAATTGGAAGAAGCTGACCTTTTCATCAAAACTGTAATGGTAGATGAAGGTAGAATGCTTAAGAGATTAAGACCAGCTCCTCAAGGTAGAGGTCATAGAATCCGCAAGAGATCAAATCATGTAACGCTTATTGTTGATTCATTCGACACGCAAGAAGTTACCGCTGATGTAGTAGAAACAAACGAAAAGGCAAATTAAGAACAGACTATGGGACAAAAGATCAACCCAATAGGATTTAGACTTGGTGTAGTCAAAGGCTGGGATTCCAACTGGTATGGTGGGAAAGACTTCGCTGAGAAGCTATATGAAGATCAGAAAATCCGTAAGTACGTCCTTGCCAGAATTCCTAAGGGAGGTATTTCTAAAGTGATTATTGAGCGCACGCTTAAAAGAATCACTCTTACGATTCATACTGCCCGTCCAGGTGTTGTAATTGGTAAAGGTGGAGCCGAAGTAGATAAACTGAAAGAAGAACTTAAGAATATCACCAACAAGGATATTCAGATTAATATCTTCGAGATCAAGCGTCCTGAATTGGATGCGAAATTGGTAGGTGAATCAATCGCTCAGCAGCTTCAAGCAAGAATTTCTTTCAGAAGAGCAATGAAGCAAGCTATTGCAGCATCCATGAGAGTGGGAGCGGAAGGAATTAAAGTTAAACTTTCTGGACGTCTAGGCGGAGCCGAAATGGCCCGTTCTGAAATGTACAAAGAAGGAAGAATTCCTCTTCACACATTGAGAGCAGATATTGATTACGCCTTGTCAGAAGCCCTTACGGTATATGGCTTGATCGGAATCAAAGTTTGGATCTTCAAAGGTGAAGTGTACGGTAAGAGAGATCTTTCTCCTAATCAGGGAGCAGCTAATGAGCCTAAAGGTGCTCGTAATGCAGGTCCTAAGAGAAATGATGGTCCAAGACGAAGAAAAAGAAATAACTAATTTTCGCCCATAAGTGAGAACTCATGTTACAGCCAAAAAGAACTAAATATAGGAAAATGCAAAAGGGCCGTGTCAAAGGCATTGCACAAAGAGGGCATACGCTTTCTTTTGGCAACTTTGGCATCAAGTCCCTTGAAGCAGGATGGATCACCTCCCGTCAGATCGAGGCAGCTCGTATCGCGATGACGAGAGCAATGAAAAGAGAAGGACAGGTTTGGATCAGAATATTCCCTGACAAACCTATCACTAAAAAGCCCGCAGAGGTTCGTATGGGTAAAGGTAAAGGTGCTCCAGAATATTGGGTAGCCGTTATCAAACCAGGAACGATCCTTTTCGAAGCTACTGGCGTGAGCCAGGAGACAGCTAAAGAGGCGTTGAGACTTGCACAGCAAAAGCTACCTGTAAGCACTAGATTTGTTGTTCGTAGAGATTACGCTGAATAATAAGCACTATGAAAAATACTGAAATCAAATCACTGTCTAACAGTGAAATCGCCGAGCGACTAGTCGCTGAGCAGGAGAATCTAACCAAACTTAGGTTTGCGCACTCGATATCTCCTATAGAGAATCCTAACAGAATCCGCGAGACCAAGCGCTTTATCGCAAGATTAAAGACTGCATTGGCTGCCAAATAATAGCTAACAAAAAGAATATGGCTACGACAGAGAGAAATCTTCGAAAAGAAAGAATTGGTAAGGTGGTAAGTAACAAGATGGATAAGTCCATTACCGTATTGATCGAGCGTCGCGTAAAGCACGCCATCTATGGTAAGTTTGTTACCAAAACAACCAAATTTATGGCTCATGACGAGACAAATGATTGTAACCCAGGTGACTTGGTGAAAATCAGCGAAACTCGTCCGCTGAGTAAGAACAAGCGTTGGAGAGTAGTTGAAATTATTGAAAGGGCTAAGTAATTATGATCCAGCAAGAATCAAGACTAAGCGTAGCGGACAACTCTGGTGCCAAAGAGGTATTGGTAATCCGCGTATTGGGAGGAACAAAAAAGCGATATGCTTCCATCGGCGATAAAGTCGTTGTGACAGTAAAATCTGCGCTTTCTTCCAGCAGCATGAAAAAAGGTACCGTTTCAAGAGCGGTAATCGTGCGTACTCGTAAAGAAATAAGAAGAAAAGACGGTTCTTATATCCGTTTCGAGGACAACGCAGCTGTGTTATTGAACAACAACGACGAGCCAAGAGGCACGCGTATCTTCGGCCCAGTGGCTAGAGAGTTGAGAGAGAAGCAGTTTATGAAAATCGTTTCATTGGCTCCTGAAGTATTGTAATCATGGAAAGAAAAATGAACAAGCAAACAAAGCTTCATATCAAAACTGGTGACACTGTAAAGGTGATTGCAGGTGATGACAATGGCAAAACAGGAAAAGTACTTTCTGTAGATAAGCAAAAGAATAGAGCAATCGTGGAAGGTCTTAATATGATCACTAAACACGTGAAGCCTACAGCAGCTAAGCCTCAGGGCGGTATCGATAAGAAAGAAGCTTCTATCCATATTAGTAACCTGAAACTTGTAGATCCTAAGACTGGTGAAGCCACTAGAACAGGTCGCAAAGAAGGTGAAAATGGTAAATTAGTAAGATACTCTAAGAAAACTGGGGAGGTGATCAATGGCTAATCCAAGAATCAAACAAAAGTACGTGGACGAGATCGTTCCTGCTTTGAAAGAGAAATTCCAATACTCTTCAGTAATGCAAGTACCTAAGTTGGAGAAAATTGTTCTCAACAAAGGTATCGGTGCAGCTGTAGCAGATAAAAAATTGGTAGACCAAGGTGTAGAAGAGCTTTCTTTGATCACTGGTCAGAGAGCTGTTTCGACTATCGCAAAGACTTCTGTTTCCAACTTTAAGTTGAGAGAAGGAATGCCTATCGGAGCTAAAGTTACTTTGAGAGGTCAGACGATGTATGAGTTCCTTGATCGTTTGATCACTATTGCACTACCACGTGTAAGAGATTTCAAAGGTATTTCTGATAAAGGATTTGACGGAAGAGGCAATTACACACTAGGTGTGCAAGAGCAAATAATCTTCCCTGAGATCAGCATTGAGAAAGTCAATAGAATCTCAGGTATGGATATTACATTCGTTACTTCTGCTAATACAGATGAGGAAAGCTTAGAATTATTCAAAGCTTTTGGAATGCCTTTCGTTAAAAAAACTAAAGAAGAATAATCATGGCAAAAGAGTCAATCAAAGCTCGTGAGAGAAAAAGAGAGCGTCTGGTAGCCAAGTATGCAGATAAAAGAGCCGCGCTTAAAGCTGCTGGCGATTATGAAGCACTTGATAAATTGCCAAAGAACGCGTCTCCAGTTAGACTTCACAACAGATGTAAACTAACTGGTCGTCCTAAGGGCTACATGAGAAAGTTTGGTATCAACAGGGTAACCTTCAGAGAAATGGCCTCAGCAGGCAAGATCCCTGGAGTGACAAAGTCCAGCTGGTAAAATAACGACAGTAGTTTTTATTATAAAAATCAATTCGTAACTTTGCACGCCCAAATCGGGTGTAGCTAGACTATAAAATACAATGACTGATCCAATAGCTGATTATTTGACTAGGTTGAGAAATGCCATCAAGGCATCTCACCGAATCGTTGAAATACCTGCTTCTAATATCAAGAAAGAGATTACAAAAGTATTGCACGAAAAAGGATACATTCAGAATTACAAGTTTGAAGAAAACGGTCCACAAGGATCCATCAAAATTGCTCTGAAATTCAATCCTGTTACAAAGCAAAACGCAATTGTAAGCTTGAAGAGAGTTAGTACGCCAGGTTTGAGAAAATATGTGAAACATACGGAGCTGCCAAGAGTAATCAACGGGCTCGGAATAGCAATTGTTTCTACCTCTAAGGGGGTAATGACTGACAAGGAAGCCCGCACTGAGGGTGTAGGTGGAGAAGTTATTTGCTACGTATACTAATTTACTATCATGTCTAGAATAGGTAAAAAACCAATAAATATACCCAGCGGTGTTACTGTAGACGTCACAGACAAAGGTACTGTGACTGTTAAAGGTCCAAAGGGTACCCTGACTCAGGATGTGAATCCCGATATTCAGGTGAAAGTAGAGAACAACGAAATCGTTGTTGCAAGACCTACCGATTCCAAGAGACATAAGTCTATTCACGGTCTTTATAGATCTTTAATCAACAATATGGTGATTGGAGTTTCTGAAGGATACAAGAAAGACTTAGAGCTTGTTGGTGTAGGTTTTAAAGCGTCTAACCAAGGACAGATTCTTGAATTGAATCTTGGTTACTCTCACAATATCTTTATGATGCTTCCTGATGAGGTAGCTCTTAAAGCTGAGACTGCAAAAGGTAAGAATCCAATCATTACCTTAGAATCGATAGATAAAGAATTGATTGGACAAGTGGCTGCAAAAATCAGATCTCTTCGTAAGGTTGAACCTTACAAAGGAAAAGGTGTGCGCTTCGTTGGTGAACAAGTTAGACGTAAGGCTGGTAAAACTGCCGCTAAAAAATAATAGGTTATGGCATTTAATAAGAATTCCAGAAGACTTAGAATCAAGCAGGGTATCAGAAGAAAGATTTCTGGTACTGATTCCAGACCTCGTTTGTCAGTTTTCAAAAGCAATACTGGCATCTACGCTCAGCTTATCGATGACCTTAAAGGTCAGACTTTGGCTCAAGCTTCTTCCAAGGAATTGGGAGCAAAGGCTAACGCTAATGTGTCAGTTTCTAAAGAAGTAGGTAAAAAACTTGCTGAAAGAGCTGTTGCAAACGGAGTAGAATCCGTAGTATTTGACAGAAATGGCTACTTGTATCATGGGAATGTGAAAGCTTTGGCAGATGGTGCCAGAGAAGGAGGCCTTAAATTTTAATAAGCTATGTCTCAACTAAGAAGAAAGCCTATCAGGGCTACAGATACAGATTTAAAGGAAAAAGTAGTAGCTATCAACCGTGTCGCCAAAGTGGTGAAAGGCGGTAGAAGATTCTCTTTTTCAGCAATTGTTGTAGTGGGAGATGGCCAAGGTGTTGTTGGTTACGGATTGGGTAAGGCCAATGAGGTAACAGATGCAATCACTAAGGGTATCGAAGATGCTAAGAAGAATTTGGTGAAAGTGCCAATTTTGAAAGGTACTATCCCTCATGAGCAGATTGGTAAATATGGTGGAGGTTTTGTTTTGATCAAACCAGCAGCAGCAGGTACAGGCGTTATCGCAGGTGGTGCAATGCGTGCAGTTTTGGAGAGTGCCGGCGTTACCGACGTATTGGCAAAATCTAAAGGATCATCTAATCCTCATAACGTGGTAAAAGCTACTATCGAAGCTTTGACTCAGCTAAGAGATGCAATCGCTGTTTCACAACAGAGAAGCATTAAAATGTCTAAAGTTTTTAACGGATAATCGAAATGGCTAAGATCAAAATCACGCAAACCAAAAGTACCATTGATAGACCAAGTGATCAAAAAGCTACTATTACAGCTTTAGGTTTAGGTCGTATCAGCAAATCAGTGACCGTAGAGAATACGCCTCAGATTGCCGGTATGGTAAATAAAGTTAATCACCTTGTAAAAGTGGAGGAAGCTTAATTATGAAACTGCATACATTAACACCAGCTGAAGGATCTACCAAAAATCGTAAGAGAATTGGTAGAGGTACAGGTTCAGGTAGAGGTGGAACTTCTACAAGAGGTCATAAAGGAGCGAAATCTAGATCAGGCTACAAGTCTAAGTTAGGTTTTGAAGGTGGTCAAATGCCACTTCAGAGAAGAGTTCCTAAATTTGGATTCAAAAGCTTGAATAGAGTAGAGTTCAAACCAGTAAATTTGGATACATTGCAAAGCATTGCTGAGCAATACAATCTTGAAGTAGTAAACATGGAAGCGTTAGTTTCTCATGGTATTGCTTCCAAGAATGACAAAATCAAAATCCTCGGTGGAGGTGAATTGAAATCCAAATTAGACGTAACTGCTCATAAATTCTCAGCAACTGCAGCAGCAGCTATTGAGAAGTTGGGTGGAACGGTAAACACAATTTAATTTAATGAAAAAGTTTATTTCGACAGTTAAGAACATTTTCTCTATCGAAGACCTTAGAGTTAGAATCATGAATACGATCGGATTTTTGATCATATTCAGATTAGGGTCGTTCATAGTTCTTCCTGGTGTTGATCCTTCTCGTTTAGGAGAAGCTCCAGAAGGGATCTTTGGATTGATCGATACCTTCCTTGGTGGAGCGTTCAGTAACGCATCTATCTTCGGTCTAGGCATCATGCCATATATATCTGCATCTATTGTGTTGCAGTTATTGACTGTCGGAGTACCATATTTTCAAAAAATGCAAAAAGAGGGTGAATCTGGTAGAAAAAGAATCAACCAGATCACTCGAGTTTTGACTATCCTAATCACTATAGCGCAAGGTATCGGATATGTTTCCGCTACTATAATGCCTACAGGAGCTGTGATGGTTAGCTCTACTTTATTTATGTTTAGTTCTTTGGTTTTACTATCTGCTGGTACTATGTTCTGCATGTGGCTTGGAGAGAAAATCACTGAAAAAGGTATAGGTAACGGTATCTCAATGCTTATTATGATTGGTATCATATCTAGATTCCCTGGTGCGATTATCGCCGAAGGTCTGGAGAAAGGTACTTCAGGTATGTTGCTTCTTCTTATTGAAGCCGCTGTATTGTTCTTCGTGGTAGTTGGGGTGATTGCCTTGACTGAAGCGACTAGAAGAATCCCTGTACAATATGCAAAACAAGTAGTAGGTGGTAAAGTGTATGGTGGACAACGACAGTATATACCTATCAAGGTAAATGCGTCTGGTGTTATGCCAATCATCTTTGCACAGTCGTTGATGTTTGTTCCAGCTTTGATCGCTCAGATCTGGGCTTCTGAAAATGACATCGCCAACTACATTGGAGCTACGTTCAGTGATTTCACTTCTTGGCAATACAATCTGCTTTTCGCAGCAATGATCATTCTTTTCACTTTCTTCTACACTGCTATTACAGTTAACCCTGAGCAGATCGCTGAAGATATGAAGAGAAATGGAGGTTTTGTTCCAGGTATTAAGCCAGGAGCTCCTACATCGGAATTTATTGATGGAATTATTTCCAAAATTACACTTCCGGGATCTATTCTCTTAGCTGCAGTAGCTATTCTTCCTGCTCTCGCAATTATTTCCGGAGTGGGTGGAGAGTTTGCTCAGTTCTATGGTGGTACCTCTCTATTAATTATGGTAGGTGTGATCATGGATACGTTGAGACAGATTGAAAGTTACTTGTTGATGAGACACTACGAAGGCATGATGAAAAGCGGTAATGTGAAGAATAATCCTTCTAATTACCAAGTTGCCTAAGATGATCAATTACAAGACTTCGGAAGAAGTTAAGTTAATAAAAGAAAGTGCCGACATATTAGCAAAAGCCCATGGGGAAGTAGCGAAGTATGTCAAGGAAGGGGTAAAGACCTCTTATCTAGACAAAATTGCTGAGGAGTTTATCAGGGATCATGATGGAGTACCTTCATTCAAGGGCTACAACGGTTTTCCTGCTTCACTATGTATTTCTGTGAATGAAGTAGTAGTACATGGTTTTCCCAGTGAATATGAATTGAAAGATGGCGATATAATCTCAGTAGATTGTGGAGTCTTTCACCAAGGTTTTCATAGCGATTCCGCTTATACATACCCTATTGGTGAGGTCTCTCCTGCTGTAAAAGCATTATTAAAAGCCACTAAAGATTCACTTTACATTGGAATTGAGCAAGCTGTCTTTGGGAAAAGAATTGGCGATGTGGGCAATGCAATTCAGAAGTTTGTAGAAGCCAAGGGCTACACCGTAGTCAGAGAGCTTGTTGGACATGGATTAGGCAGAAGTCTACATGAAGCACCTGAAGTTCCTAATTATGGAAAAAAAGGGAGCGGTCCTTTACTTAAAGATGGAATGGTGATCGCAATTGAGCCCATGATAAATCTTGGAACACGAAATATTGTACAAGAGCGAGATGGTTGGACTATTCGCACAGCGGATAGAAAACCTTCAGCACATTATGAGCACACAGTAGCGATATTTGAAGATAGAACAGAGGTGTTAACCTCTCATAAATACATAGAAGAGAATTTTAAATTCTAATATGGCCAAGCAAACATCAATAGAGCAAGACGGTACGATTAAAGAGGCATTGTCTAATGCGATGTTCAAAGTGGAACTAGAGAATGGGCATCAACTGATTGCTCACATATCTGGTAAGATGAGGATGAATTATATCAAGATTCTTCCTGGTGATCGAGTAAAGTTGGAACTGTCTCCCTATGATTTGAGTAAAGGCAGAATTGTATATCGATATAAATAAGACTGAGATGAAAGTAAAAACATCCATCAAAAAAAGAAGTGCTGACTGCAAGCTAATCCGTAGAAAAGGGGTTTTGTATGTCATCAATAAGAAGAATCCTAAGTTTAAACAAAGACAAGGTTAAATTATGGCTAGAATTGCAGGTGTAGACATACCAGACAATAAGCGTGGTGTAATCGGACTTACCTATATCTTCGGAATAGGTAGATCTGCAGCCAAAGCTATCCTGACCAAGGCCGGTATCTCTTTCGATAAAAAAGCAGGTGAGTGGGATGACGATGAGTCAACAGCTATCCGTAACATTATCGCTGAAGAGTTCAGAACCGAAGGTGTATTAAAGTCAGAGATCCAATTGAACATCAAGCGACTACAAGATATTGGTTGCTATAGAGGTTTGAGACACAGAAAAGGACTTCCAGTTCGTGGTCAACATACCAAGAACAACGCCAGAACAAGGAAGGGTAAGAGAAAGACAGTTGCTAACAAGAAAAAAGCGACTAAATAAAACCTGATTAGATTATGGCTCAGAAAAGAAACGATAAAGCAAAAGGTAAAAAAAGAGTAGTAAAGGTTGAGGCTGTAGGCCAAGCTCACATTAGAGCATCCTTCAACAACATCATTATCTCTCTTACCAACAATGCAGGTCAAGTAATATCTTGGGCTTCTGCCGGTAAAATGGGTTTCAGAGGTTCAAAGAAAAACACTCCTTACGCAGCACAGATGGCCGCGCAAAACTGTGGACAAGTAGCATATGACTTAGGTTTGAGAAAAATCGAAGTATTTGTAAAAGGTCCGGGATCTGGTCGTGAATCAGCGATTAGAACATTGCAAAATGTAGGATTGGATGTGACTACGATCATCGATGTGACTCCAATGCCGCACAACGGTTGTCGTCCACCTAAGCGTAGAAGAGTTTAATCATAAAATTGTAATACAATGGCTAGATATACAGGTCCTAAAGCAAAGATTGCCAGAAAATTCGGCGAAGCTATAGAAGGACATAGCAAAGCACTTGCAAAGAAAAACTACCCTCCTGGCATGCACGGAAGAGGTAGAAGAAAAAAGCAGTCTGAATACGCAATCCAGCTTGCTGAGAAGCAAAAAGCAAAATACATCTACGGAGTATTGGAGAGACAATTCGCTAAGATGTTTGATATTGCTTCCAGAAAATCTGGAATCACCGGAGAGAACCTTCTTCAGCTTCTAGAAGCTAGATTGGACAACACGGTATACAGAATGGGAATCTCCCCTACCAGAAGAGGTGCTAGACAACTAGTTTCTCACAAGCATGTGCTTGTAAACGGTGAGGTAGTTAACATTCCTTCGTTTACACTTAAGCCAGGTGATGTAGTTTCTGTAAGAGAAAGATCTAAGTCTCTAGAAGCAATCACTAATAGCTTAGCAGGTAGAGGTGCTAATAAATATTCCTGGTTAGAGTGGGATGGCACATCATTGACCGGCAAATTCGTCAGTGTTCCAGGCAGAGATGATATTCCAGAGAATATCAAGGAGCAACTCATTGTCGAACTTTACTCTAAGTAATATTTTAATATTTTCAGCTTTTAAAAAAGAACGAGATATATGTCCATACTAGCATTTCAAATGCCCGAGAAAGTGGTGATGGAAAAAGCCGATGATTTTCATGGCTTATTCACTTTCAAACCACTCGAAAAAGGCTATGGAGTTACAATTGGTAACGCCCTGAGAAGAATTTTGCTTTCTTCCTTGGAAGGTTATGCCATCACTGCGATTAAGATCCCTGGTGTAGTGCATGAGTTTTCGACCATCGAAGGTGTAGTTGAAGACGTTACAGATATTATTTTGAACCTTAAGCAAGTGAGATTCAAGAAAGTGCACGAAGCATTTGACGGAAAAATCACTGTAGAGATTAAAAATCAGTCTGTCTTCACTGCAGGTGACATTGCTAAGTTTACTTCTTCTTTCGAAATCCTAAATCCAGAGTTGGTGATTTGTCACATCGACGAGACCAAAAACTTTGAGATCGAATTGACGATGGAAAAAGGAAGAGGCTATCTACCAGCTGAAGAATCCAAACCAAAAGAGCAAATCTTCGGTACTATCGCTATCGATGCTGTTTTCACACCTATTAAGAATGTGAAATATAGTGTTGA
Organism: Algoriphagus winogradskyi; assembly: GCF_900182815.1. Lineage (GTDB taxonomy): Bacteria > Bacteroidota > Bacteroidia > Cytophagales > Cyclobacteriaceae > Algoriphagus > Algoriphagus winogradskyi. The sequence goes on from NZ_FXUA01000007.1 coordinate 122,176, forward strand.
GAATACACGAGTAGAACAGAAGACTGACTTCGAAAAATTGATCATGGAAGTTTCTACTGATGGCTCTATCCACCCGGAAAAAGCACTTCAGGAATCTGCAAAAATCCTTATCCAACATTTCATGTTGTTCTCAGACCAGACTATGGTTCTTGATTCAACAGGTATCGCGGAGCCGGAGCCAATTGACGAAGAATTCTTGCACATGAGAAAGCTTCTTAAGACTTCTTTGGGTGACCTTGACCTTTCTGTTCGAGCATTCAACTGTCTTAAAGCTGCTGACGTGAAGACTTTGGGTGATCTTGCCAAACTAGAAATTTCTGATATGATGAAATTTAGAAACTTTGGTAAGAAATCCTTAGCGGAACTAGAGCAACTTATCCAAGAAAAGAGCCTAACCTTCGGAATGGATATTTCTAAGTATAAACTTGATGAAGAATAAATAATAATGAGACACGGTAAGAAATTTAACCACCTTGGAAGGAAGGCCGCTCATAGAAAAGCAATGCTTTCTAATATGGCAACTTCGCTGATTCTTCACAAGCGTATCTCAACCACGCTTGCCAAGGCAAAAGAATTGAAGAAGTACTTGGAGCCACTGGTAACAAGAGCTAAAGAAGATACTACACACAATAGACGTATGGCTTTCGCTTATTTAAAAAATAAGGAAGCTATCATCGAATTATTTGGTGAAGTAATCTCTAAAGTAGCTACTCGTCCAGGTGGATACACCAGAATTATTAAAACTGGTTTCAGATTGGGTGATAATGCAGAAATGTGTATCATCGAATTAGTGGATTTCAACGAATTAATGTTGAAAGATGCTCAGCCTGCTAAGAAAACTACTAGAAGATCTCGTAGAGGTTCTGGGAAGTCTACTGCCGCTGAGGAAACAAAAGCATCTGCTGCACCAGCTGTAGAAGAAACTCCTGCAAAGGATGTTGAGGAGCCTAAGGCACCTGAAGCTTCTGCTGACTCTGCTGAAGAAGAAACTGATAACAAATAAGTTGATCAGTGGATTCACGATATTGAAAGGATTGAACATTTGTTCAATCCTTTTTTTATACCCTTTTCATTTCTCTTCCTTCCCAATAAATATTTAACTTTGGGCAATTATTTAGCAAAATGATCAAACAAAAAGCAACTTTACTCTTGGCCGATGGTACGGTCTTTCACGGTTCATTAATAGGTAACCCAGGAACTAATGGTGGTGAGATTTGCTTCAACACTGGAATGACAGGTTATCAGGAAATCTATACCGATCCATCCTACACCGGACAAATCATTGTAACAACTACTTCCCACATTGGAAACTATGGTGTGATAGATGAAGAGGTAGAATCTGACCATCCTACAATAGGTGGAATAGTGGTAAACACATTTTCGGATGTCTACTCTCGTCTAGACGCTTCTGGTTCTTTGCAGGATTACTTGGTAAAGAATGGCATCACAGGGATTGCTGATATCGATACTAGGCAGCTGGTAAGGCATCTTCGCTCTAAGGGTGCAATGAATGCTATTATTAGCTCTGAATTTGAAGATAACCTGGATGGCTTGCAAGCTGAGCTTGAAAAGGTTCCAGATATGGATGGCCTTGAGCTTTCTTCCACCGTATCCACTCAAGAACCTTATTTCTTTGGAGATGAAAACTCTTCAATAAAAGTAGCCTGTATGGATTTTGGGATAAAAAAGAATATCCTGAGAAGCTTGGCTGATCGTGGTGCATATTGCAAGGTTTTTCCTGCCAAAACAACTCTTTCAGAAATGGAAGAATGGGCACCTAATGCATATTTCTTGTCAAATGGTCCTGGAGACCCAGCAGTAATGGAATATGCGGTAGATACTACTAAAGATATTTTAGAGACGGGAAAGCCTGTTTTCGGAATATGTTTAGGTCACCAGCTTTTGGCTGAAGCCTGCGGAATTTCAACCTATAAAATGCATCACGGGCATAGAGGATTGAACCACCCTATTAAAAACGTTTTGACCGGTAAGAGTGAAATCACCTCCCAGAATCATGGTTTTAATATCACTCGTGAGGATACGGAGAAAAACCCAGATGTTGAGATCACTCATGTTCATTTGAATGATAACACTGTTGCTGGAATTCGTCTAAAAAATAAGCCTGCATTTTCTGTGCAATACCACCCAGAATCATCTCCAGGTCCACATGATTCTCGCTACCTTTTTGACGATTTTATTTCTTTAATTAATAAAAATTAATACCATTAAACCTTTTAAAACTATGACGTTGATTCAATCAATTCATGCAAGACAAATCCTCGATTCTAGAGGTAACCCTACTATTGAAGTAGATGTGTATACAGAAAATGGAGCTTTTGGCCGTGCAGCTGTACCAAGTGGTGCATCTACAGGTATTAACGAAGCAGTAGAGCTTCGCGATGGAGACAAAGGTGCATATATGGGCAAAGGCGTAATGAAAGCTGTCGCTAATGTAAATGACATTATTGCGTCTGAACTAGTAGGTTTTGACGTGTTTGAGCAAAATATGATTGACCAGATTATGATTGATCTGGATGGTACACCTAATAAGGGGAATTTAGGAGCTAACGCTATTCTTGGTGTTTCTTTGGCAGTGGCTAAAGCAGCGGCTATGGAATCTAATCAGCCACTTTACAGATATATTGGTGGAGTAAATGCTAATACCCTTCCTGTTCCGATGATGAATATCATCAACGGTGGATCTCATTCTGATGCGCCTATCGCTTTTCAGGAGTTCATGATCCGTCCAGTTGGTGCTCCTACTTTCTCAGAAGCAATGAGAATGGGAACTGAGATCTTCCACAATTTGAAGAAAATTCTTCATGACAAAGGTCTAAGCACTGCTGTGGGTGATGAAGGTGGATTTGCACCTAATTTCTCTGGAGGAACTGAAGAAGCTCTTGGTAGTATCTTGGATGCTATCGCTAAGGCTGGATACAAAGCTGGTGATGATGTTACAATCGCATTGGATTGTGCAGCATCTGAGTTCTTTGTAGATGGCAAATATGACTATACGAAATTTGAAGGTTCTACTGGCGTAGCAAGAAGTAGAGAAGAGCAAGTTGCTTACCTAGCTGAGCTTACTGAAAAATACCCTATCGATTCTATCGAAGATGGTTGTGCTGAAGAAGATTGGGAAGGTTGGGCTATGTTGACTGCCAAAATTGGCAATAAGGTACAACTAGTTGGAGATGATCTTTTCGTTACTAACGTGAAATTCCTTAAAAGAGGAATTGAAGAGAAATCTGCCAATTCAATCTTGATCAAAGTAAACCAAATTGGTACATTGACTGAGACCATCAATGCAGTTAACCTTGCTCACAAAGCAGGTTTTACAGCTGTTATGTCTCACAGATCAGGTGAAACTGAAGATTCTACTATCGCTGACCTTGCAGTGGCATTGAATTGTGGACAGATCAAAACTGGTTCTGCTTCTAGATCTGACCGTATGGCTAAGTACAATCAGTTACTTAGAATCGAAGAACAATTAGGAGATTCAGCTGTTTTCAACGGAAAATTCTAAGAGGATCATAACATACAAGTGATTTTTGAGATAGCTCACTTCGGTGGGCTATCTTTTTTTTGCATCATTTTTGTACCTTGAATTCTAATACCACTCCTTTCCTATGAGCAAATATCTTAAGTACACCAAAAGCTTTTATTTTCTAGGCCTTGTTTTTTTTGCTGCATGGATGATTTTTATTGACTCAAACAATGTAGTGAATCAAGTGAAATTGAGCAGTAAGCTAGGTCAACTCGAAGACCAAAAGGAGTTTTATCTTGAGAGAAGAGAGAAAATTAAAGCAGAACGAGAGGAATTGATGAGTAATCCTGAACTCTTAGAGAAGTTTGCCCGTGAAAAGTACTTAATGAAGAAAAATTCTGAAGACCTCTATGTCATCGTTAAAAAGTAAATCTCTACTCCTTTTTTTTATTGCCTTTGGACTATTTCAAACTTACTCTTTTGCACAGCGTGAGATTTATGAAGGTGATTCCATACCATTTAAAGAGCGATTATATTATGGAGGGAATTTCGGGATGCAATTTGGCACGGTTACTTTAATTGATTTTTCCCCTTTGGTTGGTGTGATGATCACCCCGAAGTTCTCATCGGGTGTTGGAATTACTTACCAGTATTTCAATGACAGACGCTATATAGGTGGAGAGACGTCTTCTTATGGAGGGAGGCTTTTTAGTAGATATAATATTTTCCCAAATATTTTTGCTCATGCCGAATATGAATCCATAAATTTTGATAACTATAATCTATTGACAGACAGGTTTGAACGGATTTGGTCAAATGCACTCTTTTTGGGTGGAGGCTATTTTGCTCCTTTTGGAAGCAGGGGTGGCGCCAATTTCACATTCCTCTACAATGTGTTGCACGACAATCTTCGTTCGCCCTATGGTGAACCATACGTGATCCGTGTTGGTTTTGTGCTGTAGATATACCTAACGCATTTTTAATGGAATCTTTCATTTCAAAACTATACAAAGCTCATCAGGATTGTTCTGAATGTCCCTCACCAAAGGTGATTCAGAAGTTTTTCGAAGACATGCTTGGGCTTCTTTTTCCAGAATATACAGTAGAAAAGATTCAAGATAAGTCACAAATAGAAGCTGCTTTAATTGTCCTTCAGAACGATCTTACCTTTATCTTGGAAAGAAATCCACAGTTACATAAAGGGAAAGGATTAAAGATCGCTGATGACTTTTTTGGTAATCTAGAACAGATTTTTGATTGGATTAATCAGGATGTGGATGCCATGTTTGCTGGCGATCCAGCAGCCAAATCCAGAACAGAAATTTTAAGAAGTTATCCTGGTTTTTATGCCATTGCAGCTTATAGAATTGCCCATTTACTATTAGGGTTAGGTGTTAATCTAATTCCAAGAATGATTACGGAATTTGCGCATAGCCGAACAGGAATAGATATTCATCCTGGAGCTACGATCGGCAAGTATTTCTGCATAGATCACGGCACCGGAGTGGTGATTGGTGAGACGACCATCATAGGTGATCACGTAAAGATTTACCAAGGCGTAACTCTGGGCGCATTAAGTGTAGATAAAGCTGATGCGGATAATAAGCGACATCCTACGATAGAGGATGATGTCGTGATATACTCAGGGGCAACTATTTTGGGTGGTAATACGGTCATTGGAAAAGGTAGCGTAATTGGAGGGAATGTTTGGTTGACCAAAAGTGTAGCCCCAAAAAGCAAAGTGTATTATCAGACACAAATGTATCATGCGGATACTGCGGTGACAGATATGTATGTTTTCAAAAACGATCAAGATGAGGTTATTTGAACTAATAGGGAATACGCCACTGATACAACTGGACCATATTCCAGTAAATCCTAAGGTTAAGATTTTTTGTAAACTGGAAGGGCAGAATCCCGGTGGTAGTGTAAAGGATAGGGCTGCGTATAATATGCTCCGAAGTGCCATGGATCGGGGTGAAATCAAGAGAGGGGATAAGTTAGTAGAGGCAACTAGTGGTAACACTGGGATTGCTTTAGCGATGGTAGCGAAAGTCTTGGGATTGGATATGACCTTGATCATGCCGGATAATTCTACCAGAGAGCGTGTGCTCTCTATGGAAGCCTATGGTGCGACGGTGATCCTTACTCCGGCTGCAAAAACTATTGAGTATTCTAGGACTCTTGCGGAGCAGATGAGCAAAGAAGGGTATTTTATGCTTGATCAATTTGGGAATCCTGATAATTACCTGGCGCATTATAAGACCACAGGTCCTGAAATCTGGGAAGATACTGATGGTGAAGTCACACACTTTGTGTCTGCGATGGGAACAACGGGTACGATCATGGGAGTTTCCAAGTATTTGAAGGAAAGAAATCCGGATATTCAGATCGTAGGAACTCAGCCTACGGATGGTTCTAGCATTCCTGGTATTAGAAGATGGTCTCCCGAATTTTTACCTAAAATTTTTGAACCAAGCCGAGTAGATCAAGTAATAGATGTGAGTCAGGATCAGGCCACTGAAATGACCCGCAGAATGGCGAAAGAAGAAGGTATCCTTGCAGGAATGAGTAGTGGAGGAGCATTACATGCCGCTATTGAGCTTTCTAAAACTTTGAAAGAAGGAATAATCGTTTGCATCACTTGTGACCGTGGGGATCGTTATCTCAGCTCTGATCTTTTCGGGTGATAGGCAAGCCTAGGAATGAATTTCCCTCATTGAGGTATTATTGCAGGATAAATCTGCGCTGTGTTTTTATCGAGAGAATATTTCAGTATTCTTAAATCGAGCTCTTGCGAGCCTTAAGGCCGTTTTTGTGTAGGCTTTTGGTGTATTTAGTTTTGTGAAACCTTCTTGGGCAAAGGGTTTGCGTTATTCTTACCAAACCCTTCAGGGGTAGAAATTGATAGACTAAACCAACTATACCATGAACTCGATTGATAAAAACCAAGAAGAACACACTAGAGAAAATCTCGCAGGAAAGGAAGCCGTGGAGAAAATCCGAGAATTGATTGATAAATCAGGGTCCTGCTTTTTTGTGACTTCTACTAGCCTCAATAACTCACACAAGTCACGTCCCATGTCTGTCCAAAAGACTGACGAAGCTGGCAATATTTGGTTTCTAAGTGCTAAGGATAGCATGAAAAATATGGAGATCGCAGCAGATACTGATGTTACTCTCTACTTTCAGGGTTCATCCTATTCAGACTTTCTGGAGCTAAATGGTCATGCCTATATTACCGATGACAAAGCAAAAATTGAAGAGCTTTGGGATCCAACTGTCAAGGCTTGGTTTACAGAAGGAAAAGATGATCCAAGAATCTCGGTGATTCAATTTATCCCAGATAGCGGGTACTATTGGGACAACAAGCATGGAAATACCGTCGCAGGAATCAAGGTATTAATCAGTGCAATTTCAGGAAAAACAATGGATGATTCTATTGAAGGAACTTTGAAAGTGTAGTTGGGACACTTTAAAGTTCTAAGGTGATCCGTAATAGGATCACCTTTTTTATTGCCTACCAACTCGCTAAATTCTAAAAAATATTTTCTTTTTATAGAGAAAATAGCAGAGGTACCACATTACCCCCAAGGTCAGAAAAGCCGTAATAATGGCGATGGTAGTTTCTCTCATTCCTATGGCATTCAGTACTCCGGTGCTAAAAATATCTACAAATCCATACAACCAACGATGCCCTAAAATCTCGGCGAAAAGGTAAATGAAAATGGAATTCATCCCCACGATTACAAAAGGGAAAACCCATGAGTTTATCTTTTTAACATCTACTATCCAATAGGAAATTGCTAACGCCAGAATTGCCCACCCACCTGCCGCAAATGCAAAAGATGAGGTGCTGATTCGTTTTATGATTGGGGTGATCTCTACGAAATCCAAGCCATATCCTATGACCAAACCAATAACTCCTGCTAATACAAATAACTTTATTTTATCACTTTCTGATTTTTTAGAAAGTAGCAGATTTCCGCAGATAGCACCCCAGATCGTGTGTGCTGCAGTTGGAATGCAGTTGATAGCTACCCAGCCGCCATTATTAATCTGCCCCATCAGGATCTGATCCATATAATTCCCAAAGTTAGTTCCATGCTCATAAGGCATCTCAGGATTGTATAGTCTGTACATGATTTCTGTCAAGGCAAGAAGCCCGATTGAAACGCCTAATTGAATTTTCCACGATCGATCGAGCAGGAAATAAGTAACCAAAATGGTGAAGGATAATTGAGTCAGAACATTCCACAGCTCAAAGACTAGTTTGCCTGAGTAAACACAATGTAATCCTGTACCGAAAAGGAATAATAGTAAGCATCGCTTCAGGATGTGCCGCGTCACTTTTCCTCTGTCGCTTCCGACTGCCATTCTCTTATTCAAAGAAAATGGCATCGCAACGCCTACAATAAACATGAAAAAAGGTTGGATCAGATCCCAAAATCGAAGTCCATTCCAAGGGTGATGGGTAAACTGGAGAAAGAAGGGATGTAGAAAAGTGCCTTCTGGATTGGCCTCCAATAATGTATGATAAAAAGAAGCTGCTTCCGCGATAAGTAAAAACATCGTCAAACCACGAAATAAATCAAGGGAAGCCAATCTGTTTTGGCTAGGAATTTTTAGTTCACTCATTGGCATGGGTTTAAAGTCAGCGGTTTTCTAATATAGAAAAATCAGGAATTTAAAGTGCCCTAAACTTGACTAATGGGGAATGAAAGAATAAAAAGCACTTTCGATGTATTCGTTTATTTATTAGTATTAATCCCTAACCCATTTTTTCATTTTTGGAAATTCAGTTGGATCACATCAGATCATATAATATGACACTTTTGTCAATTTTTATTCTAGGTAGGAAGGTGCTCTCAAGCTGTTGGTGTCTTGTAGGAATACCGATTTCCCCTAGGAAATCAAGGATGATGTTAATGTGCCTGGCATCCTCTTCTGGAATAATTTGAGCTGCTTTTCATTTAATCCCTCCAAATGCTCCGAAGCACATATTTTTATGAAGGATTTCTACTTTGCTGAACCCTACAGATTTCATTAGGTCTAGCTGATAATTCATTGATCTGGGAGAATCTTCCTTCGCTACATAATCCAATACCTTTTGACGATATTCTTTTCCACCCTGTTCTTCTAGGTAATCCCCATAGCGTTCCCATGTGAACTCATTGAGCAAGTCAGTGTCCTGCGTAATTAAATCGGAAATCATCAGGCATCCTCCAGGTTTTAGAAGTGAGAAGAGCTTAGCAAATGTCTTTTCCCAGTCTTCATCATCTCTCAAGTGATGCAAAACAGCACCAGCTAAAATGATATCGAAGCTGCCTTCAGGGAGTACTATATCTCTTATGTCTCCTTGGTATATAGATACTTTACTTTGCGTTTCAGCCGAGACCCTTTCCGCTGCTTTCTCAAGCATTTTACCACTTAAATCCACTAATGTGCAGGAAAGATTAGGGACTTTGGTAAGCATTTTCAAGGTGTAATTGCCCGCTCCGCACCCCACATCCAGAACATTTTCTGCTTTAGGAACGATCCGCTTGGCTGCTTCGGTAATTAGTTCCAGAGAAATCGTAGCATCAATGGTAGCTACTTGGCCGGTATCTAGGTTTGAAAATCGTTCTACATCATTATCGAATCTTTCGCGGATTTCTGCGACACTTGACTTATTCATTTGGTAAGGTTGTGTGATATAAAATTGAAATAAGGATTTACAAAATCTATTTATAGATGCTGATCAAAAAGGATCATATTTCCATCTGGATCTTTGACCACAAAGCTGGCTGGGCCTGTTGTGTCCTCATCAGCTGGGTTGATGATTTCAATGCCGGTAGATTTAAGCTGCTGCTGGATTTTTCTCACATCCTGAAAATCTGCCACTTCCTTTGCGTTTTCATCCCAGCCTGGATTGAAAGTCAAGATATTCTCTTCAAACATACCTTGAAATAAGCCTATCAAGGTACTTTCGTTTTTCATGATCAGGTAATTACTATCCATTGCTCCACCAAACTGGGTAAAGCCTAGGTTTTCATAAAATGCTTTTGAGGCTTCAAGGTCCTTAACGCTTAGGCTAATAGAAAATGCTCCTAGTTTCATAGCTGTATAGTTTATGTTCGTAGCTGTATTTTGAGATTTGGATTCGAGAAAAGAATTTAACAAAAAACCCAGGCTAAAGGAGGTAGAGATTGCTGCTGCGAAAAGTGTAAGCCTATTCATCGTAGAGGTGGTTTAAGTTATTTAAGGAATTTAACCAGGCCAATCATTGTACCCAAATGCATGCCTTCATGGTAATTGTTGTAATTGATGGCCTCTGAAGCATTTGCCAAATGAAAACCTTTGGAAGTAGTAAGTTCATTATAACGCTCAAATTTTCCCAACTTAAAATCAGAAATGGTTTGATCTATTGAAGACATAAGAAGCTCCTTGAAAAGCGCGACAGTTTCCTGCGGTTCATTTGCTTCTGGCTTGGTTCCTGGCTTATATTTCTGAAATAGTGTGTCTGAAACATGCATTGATAGATCAGACAAACCATAGACAAGCCTTTGTTGCACGACTATGACATGGCCGATATTCCAGATCAGATTATTGCTGAAGCCTTCAGGTACTTGATTTAATTGTGCAAGTGAATACTCAGTCAGGTATTTCAAGTAGATGCTTCTATTCGTTTTCCAGATGTCGAAACTATACTTCATAAGTTGTGCAATTGGATTATTCGTCTTCAAGTTCGTATCGCTTGAGTCTTTTTTTTGCGGCAGCTAATTCGCTTTTCAATTCATCTACTTTCCGAAGTAAATTAAAAATTACGTCTATACCTTCTGGGTTTACCTGTAGATCTTGGTGGATCCGAATCATTCTTTCTAAATCTCCTACTTTGTCCTCAGGTATAAACTGTGTTTCTTCCAATGTGTGTACTTCGATTAAACCTAGACTGGAAAGCGTGTCGACAAAGGAAACTTCGATCTCATAGTGCGTACAAAGCGTTTCAATCAATATCATTTCTTGCTGTGCCATCTTATCGTAGTTTTTGGAGTTCTTCGAATAACTTTTTCTCTTCTGCTGTGAGATTTGTGGGGTTTTTAATCGAGAAGGTAAGGATCAAATCTCCGAATTCGCCTTCTTTTTTATAGACAGGAAAACCTTTTCCTTTGAGTCTCACCTTTGTGCCATTTTGTGTTTCCGGAGCTACTTTGAGTTTTACTTTTCCATCAAAGGTGTCAGCTATAATATCACCTCCTAACATGGCGGTGTATAGATCCACTTCAACAGTGGAATACAAATTGTCTCCTTCTCGAGTGAACTTCGTGTTATTTTTGATCACAAATTTGATGTATAAATCCCCGTTGGGGCCACCATTTATCCCTGGTGATCCTTTGCCTTTGATCTTGATGGTTTGCCCATCTTCTATTCCCGCAGCTATAGTAAGGCGGATATTTTCACCATTGACATTGAGCACTTGTTTGTGCGTTTTGTAAGCATCGTGAATGTCGAGTTCCAGCTGTGCATTGAAGTCCTGACCTTTGAACTTAGTACTTCTGCCACCTTGCCGAAAACCTCCTCCAGATCCACCAAACATGGATTCAAAGAAGTCCGAATAGTCAGCTCCTCCGAAGTTTTGCCCACCAAAGCCAGCTCCAGGATTTCCTTGGCTCCTTTGCTGCCTGCCAGCACCTGCCTGTTCAAATTGATCTGCATGCTTCCAGTCCTTGCCGTATTTGTCGTATTTCTTACGCTTCTCCGGGTCACTGAGAACCTCGTTCGCCTCATTGACTTCCTTGAATTTTAGCTCAGCTTCTTTGTCATCAGGATTGACATCTGGGTGGTATTTTCGCGCCTGTTTACGATAAGCTTTTTTGATGTCAGCTTGAGTAGCATTTTTATCTATGCCTAGTACGCTGTAGTAATCTATAAATGCCATATTTCTAACTGGAATTTATGTTGTATTGGAAAAATAAGAGTTGAAAAACCTAGCTGGTTTTCCATTTCATCAATATACTTAGAATGGCGCTAGAATGGAAGATGAGATAGCTATTACTCTTGAAATTCCTTGATGAAAAGCAATCCGTCTAGATTTTGAAGTAGGAATGTTTCTTCTGAAATTGTTAGTGTCAATGATGTGATCTGTAGGATTATTTCCATGTCGTCATATTTTTTTGAAATAATCAATTCCTCTGAAGGCATATTGTGATAGCCTCCTCCATATAAATTATAGTAATCTCTCAACTCCATGGAAAGGTCAATAACTTTTTGTCCTTCAGTCCATTTCAGGGTTAAATTTGATTTGTTTTCCTCGTCAATTTCTAAAAGGTACTTCTTTTCCAAAAGGAGTTCTTCTTCTTGATTCCAAATGGTACTATTGAAACTTCGGATGTAATCAAAATCTGAGATTTCGAGTTGAAAATTGCCGTCTGTTACCAAGGTCATGTCCTTCAGAACATTAACCTCAGCCAGCATTTCATAGTAAGGTACATAAGTCAGGCCCATTGATTCTATGATGACTTTACTTGGACTTATTGAGGCAAGAGAACGTTGATTTTCTTTGGCCTCACTCATCAGGCTTTTCAAATCTTGTGTAAACCACGGGTAGATCGATTCCATTCCATGATAATCTTCTAAATATTGAAGAATAGAATTTACCTCATTCAATTCATCTTTTGGAAGTGATTTCGTGCGAAGTTCACCGATAGGTTTTAGCTTTCCTTTTTGATCTATTTCCCAGTTCACTTCACCTTTGATTTGTTCATTTACCAAGATGTTGTTTTCTGTCAAAATGGAAATTAGACGCTTTCTCTGTATTAGCTCGCTCAGACTGAACATTCCCCAGGGACCAAACGAAGACAGAATCATAAATAGGGCGAGGGATATCGGAATGGTCTTGATATTTCTTTTGCCTAAAGAATAATAAATGGAAATAAAGGCCAGCCAAATCCCCATTAAGGTGATTATGTATCGATTTACTGTAAGGCCATAATCTTGGATACGAATGCCAATAGCTAAGAAAAGTAGAATGACTAATGGAATGAGGAAGACATAATATCCCCGATGAAACTTATTGATCCAGCCACTTTCTTTCCACTGCTGGTAAGGGTAAAGTAGGAGGTTAGTGAAAATCCCCAAGACCGAAATGGCTATAATCATATAACTCACTATGCCTTTTGGCCATTCTCCTGTTATGATGATTTTAGCCCCGTAGAAATACAGGATGCAGAGATAAACCAGCAGGAGCGGTATCAGGATAAACTGGGTGAAAATCTTCAGCCCTTTGGGATAATCTTCCAAAGAAAGTTCGCTTTCAAAAGTCTTAGGAATGCCAGCTAAGAAAAACCAAGTATTGAATATACCAAAGGTGATTGCAAAGATTTGGGCATATATTTTTCCTTGGATGTTGGCGTCGAAAAGTGCATTTATAGCTAGAAGTGCGAGGCTTATGCCAATAAAAATCACCAGTGAATAATACACTCCTAGGACGAGCCGGATGAATAAGTTCTTGTTGTAATTCCAAAAACCCTCCTGATTATCAGATCCGAAATAGGGTAGAAAGGCGACCATTAAGTGAATTGCCAGATTGTAAATGGCATATCGGATGTATGGTACTCGGGTATTAGTGAAAGTGTCCTCCGAAGGGAAGCTGAAATAGATTAAGCCTAAAATGACTAAGCCGACTATCCATGAAATCTGCTTTTGGAAAGAGGTGAAATTTTTCCGCTCTGCAAATACAGCAATACAGAAGTAAAGTGGAATCCCTAATGCAAAAGTGAGTAGAAGATTGAGCATTCTGAGATCTTCAATGGGATCTGCCTCAATCATCCAACAGCTTAATCCAGCAGCCAGAATCCCAAAAAGTAAACTAAAAGGAAAGCGCAATGCAGCATGGGTTCCATCTTTTTGCAGCTGAGAAATTGAAGGGAATTTCATTAACGTTTGTCAGGTAACTATGAGTTTTCCTAAGATAGTAGATAATTGGAAAACTTAAAGTTCAAGTTTCCTTTAGTTATGGAAGAGGAGATTTAGAATGGATAGCCAATCGCAAAATTGAAGATCAGGTTTTGCTTTCTCCAAGTCTTGCTACCTACATCAAAGCTGTTTCCCCAACGCTCCCCTTCCTCCAAATAAGGAATGCGAAGAGGCGTAGCCAAATCGAAGCGAATCACAAAAAACTCAATATCAACACGTAGCCCAAATCCAGTTCCTACGGCTAACTGGTTCCACCAATCAGATGTGAATTTGCCACCAGGTAAGGCTTCGTTTTCATTCATTAGCCAGATATTTCCTGCATCCATAAATAGCGCTCCTTTTAGCAAAGAGACTATAGGGAATCTATACTCGATGTTACCTTCAATGCGGACATCTCCAGATTGATCGAAGAATGAATTGACGTCGAAGTTTTCAGGTCTATACGTTCCTGGTCCTATCGATCGGATTCTGAATGCTCTGACGCTGTTTGGTCCGCCTGAGAAATACTGCTTGATATAAGGTAGGGATTGAGAATTGCCAAAAGGGAATCCGAAACCAGCAAAAAGCCGGGTTGCAATGGTTTGCTTCTTGTCTATATTCAAATGATAACGCAGATCCAGATCCATTTTGCCATATTGAGCATACTCGAGTCCTAAGAATTTGCCGTCATTTTTCCCTGTAATTTTATTGATAAGATTGATCGTGTTTCCTGCAAAATCTAGCCCCACTCCTAAGAAATAACCATGAGTTCGAAATCTGTCATTTAACTTGTTGTAATTAAAAGTGTAATTGATTCCTGCAATAAAATTCTGCTCAAAACTCCGTCTCAAGAATGGGTTATCGTCCAAAATCTGCTCAAATTCAGGAGAGGTTTTGCTGAGGTTTACCACACTTAAACTGATTGGATTGATCTCGTGGTAGGCAAACTGGTTTGCATTCCAGAAATAGCCATATTTTGCCGAAATTGAATTAAGCCGATAAAGTCCACCACGGCTTAGGTATTCTGCACTTAATCCCATTTTGGTTTTCGGGACTGAATAACTGAACTTCTCCTTGATAGGTACAAAGAAGATGACACGAGGGAAGATCAAATCTGCCCCTAAACCTAGTTCTAAGGATTGAAGTCCCTTCCGGTTTTCACCGCCCGCTATTTGAAATTCATATCCTACTTTTCCAGTCAAATTGAGTGTTTCTCCTCCCTTGAATAGATTCCTATTTCTATAAACCAAATTCAATGCTGGCCCAGCAAAATTGTTGGATTTGGATACCGCCAAAAGTTCTGCTCGCACAGATCGTTTGGTCATCGGAGATAAATAGAAGTTAGCAGTTAGGTGACCAAGTGAATCCGAAGTTTCTAACTCCTTATAGCGTAGGTTTACAAACTTATAATTACCGATTGAGCTTAACCTGTTACTTGAAAGTCGGGAAAGGGTTGGGTTATATCGTTCATTCTTTTCGATCAGGATATAGTCGTTCAAAAGCTTTGGTTTGAAGACTTTTTCATTCTGGATAAAATTTTTGCCAGCTAGAGAAACAGTATCAGTTTTCGTTTCATTTTCATCTATTGAATAATTTGGAAAAACGTTGATGGTGTCAACGGTGTATGGAATAATGCCTTTGGATGGTACATTGTTTTTTAGTCTTAGATAGAGCTTGAAGATCCTAGCGCTATCAGAGATATTGGTGTCTGCTTCGAAAATGAGGTAGTCACTGTTAAAGTTGTAATACCCCTTTTCTTTGAGCGCTGAATCAATTCTGTTTCTTTCGAAGGTCAAGATGTTAAGATCAAACCTGCTTCCAGAATCTAGCTTAGTATCCTTCATCAGTTCGATGATCTCTTTTTCCACTTCCAGGCTATCTCTATCTACGACTACCTCGGAGAGTTTATAGGGTTCCGAAATTGTAGCCGTGTAGTCAACCTTGGCATAGATGTCTTTTCGAGTCACTTCAGAGCTAGTCGTACTGTAAAAGAAGCCCCGGTTTTCTAATCTATTAATGATGAGTTCCTCCGTTCGACTTGGAGCAACTTGGCTGAAATAGACAGGCTCTTCACCGATTTTTTTATTCAAAAATCTATTGATGAATCCAGGCTTATCTTTAGTTCCCTTAAAATAAGCCCAAAGACCGACGTACATTCCTAAGAATTTTGTATTTGGTTCAGGCCGGAGAAGTCCATTCAGTTCCTCCTCTATGTCATCCAATCCTTTAATGCCTTCAACTTCTGTTTGGAGTTTAAGATCAGCGCCTTTGTATAGGAATTCATCCTCTGGTATATACTTCTTCACGCTGCAGCCAATTACAGTTGCAAGGGTAATAAAATAGATAGCCGGTATGAATCTCTTAATCCTCATTTTCTTCTTTTTTCTCCAATTCATCAACTCGGTTTTCCTTGTTTTGATCTGGATCTTTCCATAATTCTGAAAATTGATTGAACTCCCGATTGAAAATTAATCCTCCACCAGTCACTACAAGTTGACCGTCTATAATACTTTCAAATTGATTCTTACGAAAAGCGCGGATTCTCCAGCGCCCATCTTCGGTGAGGAGGTATTCAAAACTTATGTTTGCCAGAATTGAATTCGCTTGCTGGGAATTTTGAGAGCTTCCTTCCAAGTCAACCTGACTCCCGACCTGCACCACTAACCGGTCATCAAAAAGAGTCTGCTGGGCATTGATGTTCAGGTCAGTTCTGTTTTGCGCACTGCCGGACTGATAGTCTTGGTAGCTGTCTACATCGAATCCTACTTGAAATCCACTATCACCAAATAGTTTGCTTGAAAGTGCATTCATCTGGTCCGAAAGCACCTGGCTTACTGAATTTCTCGCAATAGCTTCTGCTCCTCCATTGGATCCATCGCTACCAGATGAAGGGAAAAATCTATTGAGTACAAGTAAAGAGAAAACTTGTTTGTTCAGTTCATCTTCCTGCTCATTGATTTGTAGCACGCGGGAGTAGACATTTCCTCCAAAAGCGCCTCTTTGATTTTCAGGCATATCAAGGGTAAAGGATATTTCCGGCCGTAGCAATTCACCACTTACATTCAGATAAACCAGGAAGGGCAACTGTTGCTTGTACTGAGTTTGTGTTTCATTAGTGCTTCCAGTAAGCTGAGCAGACATCAGTTCTGAAGCTGCAGTCTCTACTTCATAGATAGCGCGGATGTCCAAATTAGCGTCCATCGGATCACCATTCCATGATATTCTGCTTCCAGGATTTATGTCAAATTTCCTACTTACGAGATTATAAAGAGACATTTCATAATGCCCGTCTGAGATTTCGTAGTTACCACTTAGTGTAATTCTTCCATTAGGATTGATGTCCATTTGTAGATCGGCATCCCCTGCGATCTGAAGATTGTCCCCCGTAGCAGGATCGATTACAATCGTGAACAATGCATCTGGGTCAGCTCTTAGGATTGCTTGAATGTCAAAGCCTGCAAATGCACTCGTCGTTTCCTCCGACTGGCGGGTCAATATATCATCAGGATTGTCTTTGTTTACGAACAAGACTACTCCTTGTCTTTCTACTAAGTCTAGCTCGGACTCTGGGATTATCACGGTCAAGTCTGTACTTTCCTTAATGCTTAAGGTAGCTTTCACAATCGGCAGCACCAGATCTCCTTGTACTCTTACATCTGCATCAATGCTTCCTTTTCCATAGATCAAATCATTTTCCCCGTCGGTGGAATTTACCGCCATAAAATTTTTGGCTGTAAGAGATAGGTCAAAGGTGGGGTTGAGATAGCTTTCAGTACCAACTGTCCCATCAATCTCAAAGGTGTTGCTTTCTACGTCTCGAATAGTGAATTGATCGAAATAAACTCCAGCATTATCCACCTTGATCGTTTCATTCGATAGGATATAGGTTGTGTTTAATTGAGCAGGGACAAAAGAGGTCTCATTGAACTGTATTTCACCCTTGTATTTTGGATCTGCAGTGGTGCCATTAGCTGTAATTGTACCAGTGAGGAAGCCATCTGCATTTAGGATTTGGTCTTGTGAGAGTGCGGCTATTTTATCCATTTCGATTTTATTCAGCTCGAGTTTCACGTCAAAATCACCCCCAGCTTCATTGGCCACAAAATCTCCATTAAGGTCTAAATCAAAGCCACCATCTTTAAGATTAAGCTCTAGAATATAATTTCCTAAGCTTTTGGCAGTAGCTTCAAGGTTTAAATTGCCAAGCGGTACATTCACGATTTTCAGACTATCTACTTTTAACTCACCCATCAGGCCTGTCGCTCCAAATGGATTCTCCACCACCAGTCGTCCATCCATTTTTCCTCCAGCGATGATTTCCTGTGGATTCAGCAGACTGGTAATGGTAGAAAGTCTAAAATCTCTAAATACCATCGCAATGTTCTCGTCTGTAAAGCCTTCTACATTATTTACAAAAGAGAGTTCCTGATTGCCTTTGGAGAAAACGAAATCTTTGAATTCTAGACTTTCACCTGAATATTTCACCTGATTTTTTTCAGGGACCGTCCATTTATCCCCCTTCAGAATTAAGTCTATGGATGATACATGGTAGCTCAGCGTGTCTCCATTTAATCCTATGTCCGAAGAAATATGATAGGTACGTGTCTCTTCTTCATAAGAATGAAAATCAAAATACATTCTGGAGTCGGCTAGTTGCCCGGTCATGAAAGTTTTACCGATGGCGAGTGGGCCGGATGTTAAGTCCTGAAAGCCTACATACATTCTTAGAATTTCTTTATTTGATCGGATTCTGAGCCCCAAACTATCGACTTCTGTCCCTGAATAATTGATATAAGGGAAGTCTATATCTGCTGTGAGAGAATCAATGTCCTGAATGTAATTAGCTTGGATTCTAGCTGAATCAAACTGCTCCATACCTTGAAGCAGCACTTCGGTAAGCAATGGATCGTCTGAAATCTTCATATCCATATTCATCACAATACTGCGATCACCGGTCTGATACACTGAGTCGGTTTTGTCTATGTACTGGGTGAAATGTTCGGAAAGAGCAGTAGCCAGTTCACTTGGGTTAGTGTTTGTTCGGACAAAGCCATTCAATATTTTACTGGCGATATCTAAACTGGTGGAATCTTCGCGAACATTTGCTGCTAGCGTTAATTCTCCGATAGGGTAGTTTCTATCGTCGTATAATAATATGCCTTCTTGAACCAAGGCATTGAGGTCAAATTCATCCAGATTTCCTTCAAAATTTGCATCTAGTTTAAGTCTAGCTCTGGAGTTTTTTGCCGTTAAGCCAAGTGCGTAGAAGTCGGCTCCAACTAAATCCAGCTTCAAGTCGATTTTTGAGTTTGATGAATCTAGGGTCAATTCAGAATCTAACTCAAAATCCAAATACTCTGAATCCAAGCTTGCCCGTAAATTTCCTTTTCCATCAGTTACTTTGCCTGTCAAATTCAGTCCTGAGTAATCCGAACCATACAGCCGTAAGCGCTCAAATGTGGAGGATAATTCTGCATTAAGTTCATTTAGGTTAGAACCAGAGCCATGGGCACTGATTGCGAATGTTAGTGTGTCCAGCTCTGGTTGCTTGAGAAGATTTCCAAGTTGGAGCTGATTAACAATGAGATCTGCGGAGAAAGCCAGCTGATCCTTGTCCTGGTAGGTGCCGTCGAGAAGGATATTCCCCATGTCAGTCTCCACATTCAACTTTGCTAATAGGTCATCCAGCGTTCCACTGATAGTGGCCTTTAAATCTAGTTGCTCTGGGAATTTCATCCCATAATCCTCCTCTTTTATAAATTTCAGGAGAGTTTCCCGAGTGGTGAGCAGGTTGATTTCTGGAAAGTCAAAGGAAAGTTTTTCTACATCCAATGGGCTTTCCACTGTTCCATTTGCAGAGAAATCGCTTTCTCCCCATTGAACATTCAGGCTAGGGATAGCCATGGCATTGAAACTTCCTCTCGCAATCAAATCCAACCTAATCGGATTGTTAGCGAGCTCTCTTATAAGCGTGTCTTGCGCCAGAGTAGGGTCAAAGAAATAACTGTCTTGCACATCCAGTCTGGATTCATTGACCTCCATATCAAACTTTAGACTTTCATAATTATCGATGAACGCTTGAATGGATGGATATTTCAAGGAGAATTCAGCATCGAGCTTACTACGATTGGTAGCCAATATCAAGTTTTTAACCAGTACGGATTCATTTCCTGCTTTCAGGTCAAACTGAAATTCGTTGAGGTCAAAACCACGTCCTTCCTGGAAATGAAACGCCTGAAGATTCATTCCTGCTTTTTCATCTTTTAGGAAAATATCCTTAGCATCAAATAGTAAGTTGCTGAGCACAACGGCTTCAGGATTGAATTCACCTTGTTTAATGGAGGTGTCTGCAGATTTATATTCGATGTCAGTTGAGTCAATAGCTATTTTATCAGCTTCCACTACCCAAGCTGGCCATTCAAATGGAGCAGAAGGACTTGCTGGGCTGCCCCCATTTTGCGTAGCAACCGAGAAATCATGGAAAAGAATACTGGACTTCTCTAATGCTAAAGTTTTCAGCTTTATAGTTTGAGTTTGAAGGTTCGCTTCCGGAAGTTCTATCAAGAAGTTACCGATCTTGACTTGGGCCTCCTGACTATCGGGTACATTGACATAATCTGCACTCACATTAGTTAACCTCATTTTATCCAAATTCAGAATTGGAAGAGGTGATTCCTCTGTAGATTCTTTAGATGGGGGAAATGGCTTTGTCTGATGGTATTTGATTCTGGTGTCTTGGATGGATACTTCTTTGATGTCAAACTCATACTTTTCCAAATCCAATCCGGGTATTTCTACATCCAGTTCACCCAAAACTATAGCTGCATCAATCCCCATGACTTCGTCCTGATAAGTAATATCGAAATCCCTAAGCGCTATTGGAGATAATTTAATAGATAGCGGGTCGGAGACAGTAGTGTCGGCAGCCACAGTTTGAGTGGAGTCCGCATCTTGGGAAACGAATGCCTCAATCAAAAAGTCGAAATTGAATTTCTCAGTGGTTGCGCTTCGATTTACTCTAGCTATTAGACCTTCCCATTCCAACTTCGTTACACTAATATTTCCTGTGGTCAGTAGGGGGGCAAAAGCTACTCCTGCTTCCAGATTTTTGGAATAGAGCAACGTGTCACCTTGGGTGTCTTCCAGATATAAATCTTCCAAATAGATATTTCCTGCGAATGTGATGAAAAGCCGCTTTATTGATATTTCAGTGCCTGTTTTATCAGAAACATAGGAAGTTGCTTTGTCCACAATGATCCCCTGACCCCATGGGCTGCGAATGAAAAGAATCAAGGCTCCTACGACCACCAGAAGAGTGGCAATAGTTATACCCAGAATCTTTAAAAATTTAGCTAAAAAGCGTTTAATGGAATTGAGCGTTTAAATAATGGATGTAAATGTAGATGTTCCTAAGGCTATATTTGGGCAATAAATAAGCCAGTTTACCTAACTTTTAACCTATCCGCTCTATGTTTTGTTAGGATATGGTATCCTGCACAACTTTATTCATTTCCCTTTTTATAGGTACGCATGTACTCAGCCATTTCTTCAGGAGTCATTTTCTTATCCGAGCCAGGGGTTAGCTCTATTGCTTCTTGGATTGCTTTATCAGCTCTATCAATGAATTGTTTCGGTTGAACTCCATCCTTGATAAGGTCAAATGCATCGTACAAATCTCCGGTAGCTGTGTACGCTCCATAGCTTAATCGATCTCCTTCTATGCTGATCAGTTGGTAAAGTTGTGTATTGGAAGCTGCCCGATCCATCCACTTATCGAAAGTGAGGTTGTACATCTTAGGCCCACTAACTGACACTACATAGACAGGGCCTTGAGCAGCTGGATCTTGATTAGCCACGCCAGAAGGTAGATTTCTTCCTCTTCCGTAAGAATGATCATGCCCCTGAAGCACCAAATCCACTTTGTATTTGTCAAAAATAGGCTTGAAAGCCTCTCTAAATTCTTTGTTGTCACGGCCAGTTCCCGAGGAATAAATCGGATGATGAAAAGTGATGATTGTCCATTTTTGGGTGTTTTCAGCGAGTACTTTTTCTAACCAGACTTTTTGGGTCTCCATAGATTTTTCGTTCTGTACTATCTCCTGGGAGTTCAGGGAAATCAAACGCAAATCTGAATAATCTATGTAATAAACAGTTTCCGAAAACTCATTTGGGCCATTTCTAGGAAATGTAAATTGCTTTTGCCAATGGTAATCCAAGACCAAAGTCCCATCTTCTTCGCTGTCGTATTCATGGTTACCAGGTGTGCTGACAGATGGAATCATCGCGTTGATAAATCCCCCAGCATAGTTCCACTCACCCCATTCGGAGTCGGATTGTGTACTATTGATTAGATCACCAGCGTGAACCATAAATGCCGCTTTCGGTAGGTTGGAATAAGCCTGCCGAATAATCCTTGACCACTGAGATTTGAGGTTGTTTTGCGCATCGCCAAAGTAGGCAAAAGTAAAGGGTGTTCCTTTTTTTGGTGCGGTGGTGAATTGAAACCACTCTGACCAAGTATCTTCATTTCCTACACGATAAGCATAAGTTGTTGCTGCATTGAGGTCGCGAAACGTTACGGAATGGTAGTTTGCTGCTACATTATCCACCTCGAGAGATTCAGTACTTGCAATAATAGTCTCTACACTGTCTAGATAAATCGGGGTATTCGGCGCTAAGATGAACTGAGCTTTTGAAACCGATACATCAGAAGAAGTTCTCCACGTAACAGATTGGGTGGACATAGGGTCGTCTGACCAAGTCAGAATTATCCGGTCAGGGAATTCTGAAGGTTTAAAATTTTGAGCTATAAGATTAGAGTAGGATGCTGCAAGACACAGAAAGACAAATGCGATCTTAATTGAGGTATTCATTAAGTCAGAGTTTTAGTAAAAATATATGTAAAGTAGCCCATAAAAGACATGATCTTTTCAAAAGCCGTATTAAGTAATTCTTAAATCATGATTCTTAGTCAAAATTCTGTCTACATAAAAGCTTAACCCAGATAGAACAAGCCCCATCAAAACTATCCCGCAAGCCACTATCCAATTCCAATAGGAAACTTGAATTGCAGAAATCTGGAGGGCAAGTCCTGCTAGCCAAGCGAGGTGACCGTTTACAGTGCGTGTTTTTCGAGTCTTGATATCATATTTGCTTTTGCTTTCATCGATCAAGGGTCTGAAAAAATCTCTGTATTGCCAGAGTAATATCAGGTCTAAGAATAAAAGAAATGCTAAAACAATCGGAGTTCCACTCCATTGCAAGGAGATCGTTACCATTAAAATATTGCCGATCAAAGGAATCATCATAATGCTACCAAGCAATTTGTAGCGGGTGGTGACTAAGAGGTATCCAATTATTAGTTGGCTAAAAGCTATAAACCTTCCGTAGAAGCCCAAACCATAGGGTTCCAATTCTTCGATTAGCCAAACTGGCCCAATCCATCCAAAAAACTGGTGATCGTGAAAAAGTTTTGCCATACCAGCTCCCCAAAAAGTGAAGCCTAGGAAGATAGAAATGCTGGCTATAGTCAGTTGAGGAAGTTTTTTCATAAAAATTATGCTGAGCGATTCTGCTTCAATTTAAGTATTTCCAAATAATAAGGTAAAAGATATGGAGTTGACCCGGCAATGCAATTAAAGCTAAAGGGAAGCAAAAAGCGGACTCTTAACTTTTTTTAGATTAATTCTAAATAACTGTTGTTTAGAATTAATCTAAGTAATAAGTTTGTGAAATATTTGAAAACCAAACCAACATGAATCGTAAAATTCTACTCTTATCCACCCTATTTTACCTTTGCGTTTATGGCGTTTTTGCCCAGTCTGCCAGCATCAAAGGATTTGTAAAGACATCGGATGACCAGCCGATGGAATTTGTTAATGTCGGGATCAAAGGCCTTGCGAAGGGCAATGCAACTGACAGAAATGGTTTTTTTGAAATCAAGAACATCGCTCCGGGTAGCTATACTGTTTATGCTTCGTTTGTAGGTATAGAAAAGCAGGAGAAAAATATCCAGTTAAGTGCTGGAGAAATACTTTCTGTGAATTTCACTTTGTCAGAAAGTTCTACTGATCTCAATGAAGTGATCGTTACAGATATGAGTACCAATCGCTTTTATTCTGACAGCAACTTTACTGTAGCTAAACTTCCTCTGACAGATTTGGAAAACCCGCAAGTCTACAACTCAGTTTCTTCCAAACTTCTGAAAGAGCAAGTGGTAACGAATATGAATGATGCACTGAAAAATGCGACTGGAATTACCCGACTTTGGGAATCCACAGGGCGTGGAGGTGACGGCGCAGAATACTATTCAATGAGAGGTTTTTCAGTCCAGCCAACTATGGTCAATGGCATGCCAAGCTTAAATAATGGTGGACTTGATCCTGCAAATATCGAAACTGTGGATGTGATCAAAGGTCCGTCAGGCACGCTTTTCGGTAGCTCAGTGATTTCCTATGGAGGCTTGATCAATATCACCACCAAGCGTCCCACTGATTTCTTTAAAGGAGAAGTTGGTTTTATCACAGGAAGTTATGGGTTAAATAGAATCACAGGAGATGTGAATGTTCCTTTGAATGAAAATGCTTCTATGCGTGTAAATACAGCATATCAGTCCAACAATACCTTTCAGGATGCCGGAAACAGAAATTCATTTTTCATTGCCCCTTCATTTAAGTTTCAGGCTAGCGAAAGGCTTTCCTTCCTGATCAACACCGAGTTTTTGAACACAACTTCAGTGAATGCGCCGATGATCTTTTTGAACAGATCAAATCCAATCACTTTTGATTCGATTGATCCTTTTGAACGTAATTATGAGCGTTCATTTACTGGAAATGAGCTGAGTATCAACAATGCTTCGTATGCACTTCAAGCTCAGGCTTTCTACAAACTTTCCAATAGCTGGACTTCTCAGACGGTAGTTTCCAGAAGCTCTACCAAATCTGACGGATACTATCACTACCTATTTGATGGAAGTGATGGAGACTCTTTCTACCGATATATTTCGGATAGAAATGCGCAAACGATTTCCACTGACATTCAGCAAAATTTCATCGGTAATTTCCTGCTGGGAGCTATGAAAAATAAAATGATTGTAGGTGTTGATTATTACGATCAGGATTTGATTAATAGCAGCACAGGTTGGGTTGGAAATGGCGTAGTGACACTTTCTGATGGAAATGACACAGGTGTTTTGACCCAAGCAGGAGTGGATGAATTGCTTAAAGATACGTTCGAAGGAAATACTACAGGCAATACGAGAGTTTTGAGTGCTTATGTATCTGATGTATTGGAACTGACTTCGCAGCTTTCTGTGATGGCAAGTCTACGGGTGGATAACTTCAAAAATGAAGCCTGGGGTACTGATAACAACGAAAACACGCAAACAGCTGTTTCTCCTAAATTCGGTGTGGTTTACCAGCCAATGAAAGACAAGGTTTCCATCTTTGGTAACTACATGAATGGCTTCAAAAACATAGCACCAACCACCGTGACAGATGCCGACGGCACCAATTCACGTTTTAAAACTTTTGATGCTGAGAAAGCCAACCAATATGAGTTTGGTGTGAAGACCAACTTGCTAAACGACAAAATCTCTGCAACTGCCAGCTACTACAATATCACAGTGAGCAATCGTGTCATGACTGATCCTACCAACGTGAACAATTCTATCCAAGGTGGTGAGGTAGTCAGCAAAGGATTTGAGTTTAGCGTGATTGCAAGTCCAGTGGACGGATTGAGTTTGGTGGCAGGGTTTAGCCACAATGACGCAGAGGTGACCAAGGATTATGCTGAAAGTGGGTACTTGGGACTACGCCCTGAAGAAGCAGGACCAGCAGATTTGTTCAATTTTTGGGCAAGCTATAATTTCTCAGCGGGCGCATTGAAAGGCTTTGGACTTGGCTTCGGTGGTAACACTGCCAGTGAATACCTTACTATAAACAGAGATGTGATCGGCTCATTTGAGCTTCCATCCTATCAGGTTTTTAACGCGTCACTATCTTATACAGGCTCACAATATTTCTTAGCCTTGAAGGTCAATAATCTGACAGATCAAAAGTACTATTCAGGCTGGTCCACAGTGACCCCGCAGAATCTAAGAAATGTATCACTTAGTCTCAATTATAGATTTTAATGAAACTAAAGAAGGCAATAAATAAACTTCATCTCTGGCTCGGACTTTCATCCGGGCTAGTGGTGTTTATTGTGGCAGTTACTGGTTGTATCTACGCATTTCAGGCCGAAATCAAAGAATTGACTTATCCATTTCTATTTGTGGAACCTCAGGAAACTGCCGTTTTGACACCGAGTGAGATCACTACGATTGCAGAGAAGGCTTTTCCTGAAGGGCATTTACACGCGATTCTTTATCCTACCAAAGAAAAATCTGTTCAGGCTATATTCTTCAGCTATGGGGAAGGGAATGACCACTACCAAATCGCATACATCAATCCTTATTCCGGTGAGGTTCTCAAGCTAAAGGATGAGTATGCTGACTTTTTTCGAATCGTATTAGACGGACATTTTTACCTGTGGCTTCCACCGGAAATAGGTCAGCCAGTAGTGGCATCATTTACCTTAGTATTTCTATTTATGGTGATTTCGGGTTTGATTCTTTGGTGGCCAAAGAAAAAGAACTTGAAGCAAAGCCTGAAGGTCAAGTGGTCTGCTCGATGGAGAAGAACAAATTATGATCTGCATCAAGTCTTAGGATTCTATGTAATGACTTTTGCCTTGGTTTTTGCAATTACAGGTTTGGTCTGGGGCTTCTTATGGTTCAGAGATACTTTGTATTTTGTCGCTTCGGGTGGGGAGAAATTTGTAGAGTATTACGATCCAATTTCGGATTCCACCCAGAATTATCAGGGAGAAATCCCGGCTTTGGATGCGGTGTGGGTGAAGATGAATGTGGAGTATCCGAATGCGGATTGGATAGAAGTTCATCCTCCGGGCTTCGAAGGAGCTGCAATCGCAGCCAACTCAAATCCGGACGCATCTACTTATTGGAAGTCTGACTACCGGTATTTTGATCAGAATACCTTGGAAGAACTTCCTGTGGAGCATTTTTACAACCGATTCGAAGAGGCAACTGTAGCCCAGAAAATTATGCGGATGAACTATGATGTGCACGTGGGCGCCATTGCTGGTTTGCCGGGTAAAATCTTAGCTTTTTTCCTAAGTGCGATTATCGCTTCACTTCCAGTGACTGGATTTTTGATCTGGTGGGGAAGGAGAAATAAGGCGAAGAAAGAATCTGAGGGTGAAGCTAAGGAGAAGATGGTGTTGCCGGAAGCTTGAATTTAAGTTTAGAGTTGTAAGGTAGAAAGGTTGTAAGGTTTTGCAGCCTTTCTGCATTTTAGGAAGGATTTATCATTCGCTATCACTAGTATCTGTTTGTAAGTAAAGAATGGAAGTTCCTTTTGTCAGGCTGTGGACTGTAGTTTATGGACTCTAAACTTTTACACTTACTTTTTCTTCAAAAAAAAACCTTTAAATAATTCCAGAGATCCTTGCCAGACTGGCTCTCATGGCTTAGATTTGTTTTAATTTAAAATTAATCTAAATAAAAATAAAACGAGTCAAATGATTTAAACTCACCCAGTACTAGTTGGGTTTTGAGTACTTCATAGGCCTTAAGAGATAACCTTATCTGTATAACTAAGCCCTGGGAAATTGGCTGCATTTGGAAACTAAACCGACCTTAGCTTTTATCCCAGGCACTATTTTCCTTTCATTCAAACAAGAAGCTTATGTCCTCATGTAAAACAGAAATAGTCTATCAAACGGAAGATTTTGTTTTCACTAAATGTGCCGATTGTGACAGGATGGGGCTTATGTATAAGCAAGCGATGATGAGCTTCGATGCGCTCAATTATAATGCTTTCTGCAGCTATCTGGACCGGATGGAATTTGAATTTGAAAAGTATCCCTTCTTTGATGGATTTGACCGGGTTGTGATTGAGACCTATCATCCTGATGTACAGTTTACGCTGCTTGAAGAGGAGTTTTACCGGCTCAAGGCAAATGTAATTGAAGCAAACGCCCAGCTGGAGTTGATTGAGATGATTCGCAGGTTGTGAGGAGTCTGGTCTTGGGAGCCACTTGGTGAAAGACTATAGCCGAGAGGCATATTGTCGAAGAGGAAAGACGGGGGGCTGGAAACCAGCTGAATAGGCCGGCCATCACCAAGCTAATTAATATGATCTCTGCTAATTCCTCAAGGATTTGATTGGGTTATTTTTTAAAATGCTTTTCAAGCTATGAGCTTACCTTTTTCAACTCTTATTTTTCCTGCGTCAGGGGAATTTTTCTTGCTAGATTCTCCTGACGCTTCCTTATCGGGTTTAATAGTGGGGTGGGCTAATTTTTTTTGGTGAAATACTATCAGTCATACTGCAAATGGAAAGTAAATAATCCTCTGATTATCCCGTCGATTTTTATAAATATCTGCCGAACTTGAAGAAGCGTTTGGCAAATTGTTCGACTTCTTAGGTGTCTTAACTTATGACTTACCTCATTTAATCTGAAGGAGATTCTTTATCTGCTCCTCTTCCTGGTCATTTTCCAACATGATCATAAGCTCGTCCAATTCTTCCAGCTCGGTTTGGCCATTTGGCGTGATAAATTTTCCGTTTCTTTTCACAAGTACGATTAAAGAAGTATTTGGGAATCCCAATTGCAAAATTTTCTTCCCTGCAATCATGCTGTTCCTTGGTAGCTGAACTTCCAGAATCGCATTCTTAAAATCATCAGAAAGCTCGATGTCTAACATAGATCTTCGCTTCAAGGAAGCTGGTAGAGAGAGGTGCAGGAGTTTTGCAGCTATAGGAAGAGTAGTCGCCTGAATAGCAACTGAAGCCAATACGATGAAGAAGACGATATGGAAAATCGTAGAAGCCATTTCTATATTTTCGATCAGGGGTAGTGTCGCAAATACGATAGGAACTGCTCCTCTGAGTCCCACCCAGGAGATAAAAGTCTTTTCGCGAAGCTTGTATTTGAAAAAGGAAAGTGAGATGAACACTCCTAGCGGTCGTGCAACGAAAATCAAAAAGAGTGCAGCTAAAATTGCAATTCCTGAGACAGGGAAGAGTTGCTTAGGAAAAACCAAGAGACCTAAAGTGATGAACATGATCACTTGCATCAACCATGCGATCCCATCAAAGAATTTCATGAGGCTTTTCTTGTGAGCCATATTGGCATTCCCAACAGTGATAGCACTGATGTAAACGGCGAGAAATCCGTTGCCCTTCAATAGATCCGTCGTCGTGTAGGTAATCAATACTAAAGCAAGAAGCATCACAGGGTAAAGCCCCTCAAAATCCAGTTTGATTTTATTGATTAATAATACGGTAGCTCTCCCAAACAGCCAGCCTAATAAACCGCCAACAATCATCTGAATAAAAAACAGAGGAATAATTTCCCAGATCGAACCCGTTTCTAAAGTGATCAGTCCGAGAATAGAGACCGTCAGGAAATATGCCATGGGATCATTACTTCCGCTTTCCAATTCGAGTAGCGGTCTCAAATGCCCTTTTAATCCTATGCTTTTTGCCCGTAAAACAGAGAAAACAGCAGCGGCATCTGTAGAGGAAACGATAGATCCGAGTAATAGGCTTTCAAGAAAGCTTAGCTCCGAAATCATGTAAACGAACCCACCCAGAGAAAAGCTTGTTAGCAAGACGCCTAAGGTAGAAAGTGTGATTCCGGGTTTGAGTACAGGTTTTATGCTTGGCCACTTGGTGTCTATACCTCCTGAGTATAGAATATAGGTGAGCGCTATGATTCCTAGGAACTGTGCGATGGCAGGATTGTCAAATCTAATCCCGCCAATCCCGTCTGAACCAGCCAGCATCCCAACTCCTAAGAAAATCAGAAGCATAGGAATGCCGGTCTTACCAGCAGTTTTGCTCGCCAAAACACCTGCTAAAAGTAAAAGAGAACTGATTAAAAGAATATTTTCGGCCGTTACAGACATAAGCGAGAATTGGGAATAGATCAAAACTAACGAAGATTCACTTACTTTTGTGCGGCTTTGGTGCTATAAAGAGCCTTCTTTTCGTAAAAAAATGAAAAAAATAATTTCACTTGTTTACCTCGTTTTCTATTTCCTGCTGTGGGTGGTTTTGCCCTCTACAGGATTGGGAGCGCAGGTGTACGCAAGTGAATTTGGGGATAGAGGTAATTATAGCATTACGAAAGAAGATGCAAATTTCTCTGATTTTCAGCCTTGTGTTAATCCTGATTGGAATAGGATCAGTAGGCAAAGTTCCAATGAGAATTTGGGTTCCGGAACGGGACATTGGCCAGTTCTTTTTTCGTCAATTTTAGACCCAAAATTTGGTCAGGATACTAATTCCTTATTGGATCTAATCTATTCGAGCTCGCCATTTTTAGGCTCGCTTACTGCACCAATAATAATTTTTCCCTTCCATTATTTCTGGTAAAACGGATAGCAATTCAACTTGACTTTGCTAAATCCTTCTGGCTTCTCTAAGTCAGGTAGGACAAATATTCCATTTATCCATCCAAAAATAATGAGTGAACTAACATTAATTACCTTATCGGTCGCTTTGACAGTAATGGTATGCCTGCCATTAATTCTAACAAGTTTAAAACAAAGGAATAAAAGCAATCTGCTTATGGAACAACTCAAGTCTGAAACACAAGTAAGTCATCTGAAATCAGGGGATTTTGATACCTGGCGGGAGGCTTATTGCATTGGCTTGGACCAAAAAAATGGCCAACTGCTATTTCTGAATTCCTTGGAAAAAGGGAACCAAGTTCAGAAAATAGACTTACGTCAGGTTCGACTTTGTCGTCCTATCAGAAACTTTCGTGAAATGAAGGTAGGAAAGGAGAAGAGGCAGATCATTCAAAAAGTCAGCTTAAAGCTAGATCATTATGATGAGCAAAGTAAGCCGGTTACTATAGAAATCTATGATGAGGAGAGAAGTGACTATATGATAAACGAATGGGATCTGGCACAGGCTTGGTCTCAGAAAATAAATAATCTGAAAAATTAATTTTAAGGGGGTGCTAAGTTCCCCCTTTCTTTTTAGGTAGTTTTCATTGTAGCTAATTCTCTTTTAGTAAAATTCCTTATTTTGGATCCCTAAATCTTTTTAAAAATGGCACAAGCAAGTGAACTGGCACCAGGTAGCAAATTGGTGCATCCCAAATTCGGGACAGGTATGATCCTTTCTCTCGATGAGACTTATTATAAAATCTACTTCTATACCACTGAGGAAGTGAAGACGCTCGCAAGGGACTATGAGGGATTTACTGTGGAGGAAGCCAAGGTTCCTGATTTCCCAATGCTGACAATGAAGGATGTAGAAAAGGCCATTCGAGAAGCGCTGATACAGACCTCGGAGCGCGCACCGA
This sequence comes from Algoriphagus winogradskyi, assembly GCF_900182815.1. GTDB lineage: Bacteria > Bacteroidota > Bacteroidia > Cytophagales > Cyclobacteriaceae > Algoriphagus > Algoriphagus winogradskyi. The sequence goes on from NZ_FXUA01000007.1 coordinate 152,978, forward strand.
TTGTTCCTTTAGGAGGGAAATGGATGGGTGGCAATGTGATTTTTGAACCAAACGATGAATCGCTTCAAACCAAGGAAATCCCGATGTCTGCGTTTTTTCATAAAATCGTAATGGTGAGGGAAAAACTGAGAGTGCTGGAGCAAAATATCAACAATCACCCAAAATTGGACGATGAAGACCGGATTCACTTGCAACAGTACATTACCAGAGCATATGGCTCATTGACTACTTTCAATGTACTTTTTGCTTATAAAGAAGATCAGTTTAAAGGAAGTGGGGGTAAAGATTAAGCATAAAGGCTAGCCGTTGGGAGTTAAATCTTCGCCCGAATTCTACTGAGTGTTTCTATAGTCATGTCGAGAAAGGAAGCGATTTGACCCACGGAAGCTTTGTGAATTACTTTTGGCCGGTATTGCATCAATTCGAGGTACCTTTCCCTAGCAGTTTTAAACTTGGTGAATATCTGTTGTTCCTCTAGCACTATATAATATTGCTCCAAAATCATGCGGTAAGCGCGCTCGAGTTCAGGAAATTCAAGAAAGCAGGCCTGAAGGTTATCATAGGAGATTTTGAAAACCTTACTTTTCTCCATGGTTTCAATGTTTTCATAGGAAGGTTTTCTTGTAATGAACGAGTGCATCGCGGTGACAAATTCCTCATCTAGGGTAAATGAGACCGTAATGTCACGGTTATCACGGATGTAGTAACTTCTCGCAGAACCTACAGCAACGAAGTAAAGGAATTTGCTTATTTGACCTTCCTTTTCCAATAAGTAGCCTTTTTCTACTTCAAATTCTTCTAAGTGACTTGCAAAGGCTCGTTTTGCTTCATCACTTATGGTAGGGAATTTGCTGAAAAGACTTGAGAAATTTTCCATTTGTTCGTTACTAAAAAGTTGTGGTAGCGAAAGGTTGACTATGCGCTAGCCTAAATTTTATCCAGTTAATTTAAAAAGAAGTGCCCTAAGTGTCGTAGTGATAGTAGAAATATCACTGATTTTAATTGATTATTCATCGAATTCTACTCTTAATACTCTATCAACTAATTAAAAACTTATGAAAAAACTTTTGGTTTTAGTATTCGCTCTTGGGTTGTTTGGAACAGCTCATGCTCAATTTGGTATTCGCGCAGGTTATTCCAGTGCAAATTTCTCAGACTTTGATTCTAAGGCAATCGGAGGGTTTCATGTTGGAGGTTTCTATAAAATTGGTGCCGGATTTATAGCTGTTGAGCCGGGTATTCAATATTCCCAAAAGGGTCACATTAGGACCGGCGATACTGGCACTCCTGCAGTTGATCAAGATCGTTTGAATTACATAGATGTTCCTGTACTACTTAGGGTGAATTTTCTTCCATTTTTAAATGTTTTTGCTGGACCGCAGGGCTCAGTTTTGGTCTCTAGAAAATTAGAGTACGCGGATGGCAGTACTGATACCAGCACAGAGGCTATCAAAGGATATGAAATAGCCGGTGTGGTAGGTGTTGGAGTAGATTTGCCCTTAGGATTTAATGCTCAGGCCAGTTATGATTTAGGGATACAGAGCACAAATTATTACAATCAAGACGTCAAAAATAATGTGCTTAAATTGTCTGTAGGATATACTTTTTAGAAAGTTATTTGATCAACAAAATATAAAACCCGGTTTATTCCGGGTTTTTATTTTTTGAGACGGTCTGGGTTTTCCTCTATAAAGGATTTCCATCCGGCATTTCTTCCTTTTGTTTGGATTCTTCCCTCATGAAAATGATGGCACAGCGCTACTGCCAAGGCATCAGTAGCATCCAGCATTTTTGGAAGCTCAGTTAAGCTAAAAAGCGTCTGAAGCATAGCTGCTACCTGTTCTTTGGATGCATTTCCATTTCCAGTTACTGATTGTTTTACTTTTTTTGGGGAATATTCGGTGATCGGTATATCTCTAGCCAAAGCTGCCGCCATGGCAACTCCTTGGGCCCTGCCAAGCTTCAGCATGGATTGTACGTTTACTCCAAAAAATGGAGCCTCCAAAGCAACGCTGTCAGGTAAAAATTCCTCCAGTATTCCTGTAATTCGTTCAAAAATTTTCTTGAGTTTCAACTCATGGGTTTCATATTTTTTTAGATGAATGACCCCGTATTGTAAGAGTTTGTATTTTTTGCCTTCTGTCAAAATCACCCCGTAACCCATCACGTTTGTTCCAGGATCTATACCTAAGATGATTTTTTCCTTTGGTGCTTTTTCTTGTTCTTTGCTCACCCCCGCAAGTTAGCCCAAAACATGCTAAGTTTTTACCTCATTTGGTCCCTGAGTTACTTCACATTGCTTTGGTGGATGGGTAGATTTTGGGATCCAAAATCGGATCAAGCTCTTAATCATACATTTTTTCCAGCTGTTTCATTGCTTATTCCATTCAGAAATGAGGCTAAAAATATCCCAAGTCTCTGTTTTAATTTAATGAAGCTCAGGTATCCAAACCTTCAGATTCTGCTGATTGATGACAATTCTGAAGACGACTCTTTCGAGCTTTTGCAAAGGGCTTTTAAAGAAAATCAAAAGGTCCAAGTGTTGAGAAGTAGGGATGAGGGCAAAAAGAGAGCGCTGGAACTTGGAGTGAAGGTAGCGACAGGACAAATCATATTTTGTTCTGATGCAGATTGTGAATTTTCGGAATATTGGATAGAAAGGATGGTTTTACCTTTTCAGGATCCAAAGATTCAGTTGGTAGCAGGGACTGTCATGGTGGAGGGAAAGGCAGAATTTCTACATGAGTTTCAATCATTGGATTGGGCAAGTATTTTATTGCTTACTAATTATTCCTTTTTCCAAAAGAATCCTTTAATGTGTAGCGGTGCAAATCTTGCCTACAGGAAGGCGGCTTTTGATCTAGTGAACGGATATGAAGGTAATCGAGAGTTTGCTTCAGGGGATGATGAGTTTTTGTTAAAGAAAATCCACAAAAAATTTGGCAAAGAAGCTTGTCACTATTTAGTCTCACCAGGTTCCTTGGTAAAAACTCAGCCAGAATCCACTTGGGATTCTTTGATCAATCAACGCGTACGATGGGCAAGTAAATGGAAGATCCATTTTTCTTTTTCACATGCCTTATCTGCTATTGCTGCTTTCTTTGTCCAACTGATTTGGATCGGAAGCTTTTATTTAGTTTTTCTTGGAGCAAAGGGAGTTGTTGCTTTTGGATTAGTTTGGCTAATTAAAATCGCTGCTGAAAAAATGAGTTTGGGAAAAGTTCTTAAAACGATGGGAAGGCAGCCAAATAATAGTTTCCTGCTACAAACCTCTCTAGTGCACCCATTCTATGTTTTGAGAGTTGGGATTGCAGCTTTGAGTGGAAAATTCACTTGGAAGGGTAGGGAGAAGTAGAGAAATGTTAATTTAGAATTTGAAAATTAGATCATGAGCGACCAAGAATTTGACTTGATGGACGAACTCTATTTTGTCCAGCCCTTTACCTACCTTTTGGAAACTTTAGCTTGGGAAGATGAAGTGCTATTAGCAACTTTACAGAGTTTGTTTGCCCAAGGCTATATAAAATGCCTCGATGACCCCGATACAGAGCGATTTGGAGAAGTGGATATCAAGAGAGAAGGAAAAGATTTACATTTTTTGGCAACGAAAAAAGGCCTGATGGCCCATAATACACTTTAGAATTGATCAAAGAAACACACAAATTCCAACGGAAGGAACTGCAGCTTAAATCTCTACTCGAGATCACGCAGGCTATTAATGAAAATCAGTCTGAGGCAGTTTTGCTCAATATTTTCAAGTTTACCTGCTTAGTCCATCTGAATATCAAAGCATTGATTCTTTATGTGGCAAAGCAAGGTGCTTTTGAAAATAAAATTTCTCATGGAGTAAAAGGGAATGTGCCTAAGCTGATTTCTGCTGATCAGGTGGTGGACGAAAAAGCTACGGGTGAATTGAGATTGGAGTTGGAAGAGCAGTACTCTTTTGCGGAGCTCGAAACATATCTACCAGTCTATCATAAAGACAAAATGCTTGCGATTCTATTTCTCAAGCGAAAGGATTTGAGCCTGGATTTAGATCTGAATTTCACCCAAGCCCTAACCAATATTCTGGTGGTGGCTTTGGAAAATAAGCGGTTCGCTAGAAAGCAGTTGGAGCAGGAAATATTGAATCGTGAAATTGCCATAGCTTCCCAGGTTCAACAGATGCTTTTCCCAGCCGAGCTTCCTATTGACAAAGAGTTGAAGGCAAAAGTCACTTATTTGCCTCACAGCATGGTTGGTGGTGATTATTACGATCTGATTCGCAAGTCAAAAGATGAGGTTTATTTCTGTATTGCGGATGTTTCGGGTAAGGGAATTTCTGCGGCATTGCTAATGTCCAATTTTCAGGCTGCTCTTCGTACGCTTTTGCGGAGCGATGCTGATTTGGAAATGGTTGTAAAGCAATTGAATTATACTCTGTTTGAAAATACCAATGGCGAGCGTTTCATTACTTTTTTCCTAGGGTATTTCAATTTCAAAACCCGAAAGCTTACTTATGTCAACGCGGGTCACAATCCGCCATTGCTCTATAGAGATGAGGCAGAAAAAGCCGAGAATTTGGATGCTGGAACAACTATTTTGGGAGCATTCGATGAGTTACCTTTTCTAGAAATTGGAATGCGTGAAAAACTGACTGATTTTTCTTTGCATCTGTATACGGACGGATTGACTGAGGCGATGAATCCATCTGGAGAAGAATTTGGTGAGGAGCGGCTGGAGAAATTCATCTATAAAAATGGGGGGCTGGACCCAGATGATTTTCACCGTAAGTTTTTGAAGAAGATTAATACCTTTTCAAAAGATGTTCCATTGAGAGATGATTTGACCTTGCTCAGTTTAAAGTTCCAATAGTATGATTTTGCATACGGTTCCGAAGCTTTTTCAGATGCTTTATCCCAAGAGGATTTGGAAGAAAAGTGAACCTGAGAATACGATTTTTTTGACATTTGATGATGGTCCCGTGCCTGGAGTTACGGACTTTGTTTTAGAGGAATTAGCCAAACGGAATCAGAAGGCGACTTTTTTTGTGGTCGGTGATAACGTTAGAAAAAACCCACTTTTAGCCCAAACCATTATCAGTTCGGGGCATAAACTTGGCAACCATACCTTCAATCATTTGAATGGTTGGAAAACAGAAAAGTCGGTTTACCTAGACAATATAGAACTTTGCGATAGAACCCTTCAGGACGTTTTGGGAATAAAGACTAAGCTTTTTCGTCCGCCATATGGGTTGATTAAATCAAGTCAAGCAGTGGAGGTTTCCAGGTTCCATGAGATAGTGATGTGGACTATGCTGTCGGGAGATTATGATCAAAGCTTGAAGTCTGAATTGGTTTTGAGGAAATCAATCCAGCATACCAAAGAAGGGTGCATCGCAGTATTTCACGATCAAATAAAGACTAAGGCTCTTTTGCCAAAAATTTTGCCACAATACCTGGATTACATTCGGGAGATGGGCTGGAAAACCGAGTTGTTATGAGTGATTGGATTGCGTATTTTGTAATGCTTGGGCTGGTAACCTTAGCGCTACTTTATATTCAATTCCTACTTGCGTGGATTCGTCTTCATTTTTTCTGGAAAGACCATTCAAAGCCACTGAACGAGGAATTGCCAAAGGTGTCAGTACTGGTAGCAGCAAGAAATGAGGAAAGGGATCTCCCGGACCTTCTGAGATCTTTTGAAAAATTGGATTACCCATCGGATCGAATTCAGTTTCTCTTTGTCGATGATCAAAGTTCAGATGCTACCACTGCGATCTTGAAGGACTGGTGTGAGAAGAAGCCTAACCGAAGTTTTCTGACTATTTCCCCATCGCAAACCGGGCTATACAATAGAAATGGTAAAGCAAATGCGTTGGCGATTTTGGGAGATCAAGCAACTGGTGAATTTTATTTTTATACTGATGCAGACTGTGAGGTAAACCCAAATTGGATTCAAGAAGGAGTTTCTTGTTTTGGTGAAAAAACAGGTGTGCTAATCGGGATTACTCAAGTCAAGGCGCAAAAATTACTGGAGAGATTTCAGGAGATCGATTGGTGGTTGACACTAGGTTTTGTCAAAGTAGCCACTGATATGGGGATCCAGACAACTGGCCTCGGAAATAATATGGTCATTAGTCGAGAGGCCTATGAAAAATCGGGAGGGTTTAAAAAGTTGCCTTTTTGCCTTACTGAAGATCTCGAGATCTCACGAGCGATTCGGAAGTCAGGTTTCAAAATAGCGCATCAAGTAAGTTCAAGGATGCTTGCTATAACAAAACCTGAAATAAGTTTTCGAGCCTTACTTGTGCAACGAAAACGTTGGATGAGTGGAGTAATGACTTTGCCGTTTTATTGGAAGTTTATTCTGGCTCTTCAGGTGATATATTTTGTAGCGATTATTGGGTTAATACTATTGAGGCCGTCACTTGGGCTGAGTTTAGCATGGATTAAAATCTTTTTACAAAGCATATTTCTTATTGGGTTAACCAGAAAAAGCGGTGTTAAAATAAGTTGGTTTCCCTTGCTGCTTTTCGATTTTTATAATTTCAATACCATCCTCCTTACTATTCTTTACTATTTTTGGCCTTCCAAGACCAAATGGAAATCCAGAATATACCCATGAATTACATAGAAACACACGCCCATATCTATTCTTCTAAGTTTGATTCAGATCGCGATCAGGTCATCCAAGACATTAGAGATGCTGGGATTGAACGGGTCTATATGCCGAATGTGGATGTGGAGACGATCGCTGCGATGCTTGACTGTGAGGAGAAATATCCCGGGTTATGTATCCCTATGATGGGGCTACATCCTTGTGATGTGAAGGAGGATTTTCATGAGCAATTGGTTATAATGGAAGACTGGCTGAACAAACGTCAGTTTGCAGCTGTGGGTGAAATTGGATTGGACTTATATTGGGACAAGACATTTTTTGAGCAGCAAAAAGAAGCCTTGAGAATTCAGATAAATTGGGCTAAGGAAAGAGATTTACCGATAGTGCTTCACTGCAGAGATTCTATGGATGAAACAATCTCCATAGTTAAGGAGGAGCACGATGGCAAGTTGAAAGGAGTTTTCCACTGCTTTAATGGCACCTTAGATCAGGCAAATCAGATAATTGAAATGGGGTTCTTACTTGGTATAGGTGGTGTAGCAACTTTTAAAAACGGCGGTTTGGATAAAGTAATTCCAGAAATCAATATTGATAATTTGGTGTTGGAGACTGATGCGCCATATCTTGCTCCAGTACCCTATAGAGGAAAAAGGAACTCTCCAGCTTATTTGCCTATTATAGCAGAGAAAATAGGAGATTACCTCCAACTGTCTAAGGAGGAAGTTGCTCTCAAAACAAAACAAAATGCCCTTAACCTATTCCGTGAGATTGGATCATGAATTATAAAATAGTACGATTAAATACCGCAATGCGGACAAGTAAGACTTCTTCAGTATTGATCATCTATACTGGGGGAACACTTGGTATGGCGTATGATGATAGCGGAGCTTTGGTGCCATTTAATTTTGGGCAGATACTAGAAAAGATCCCTATTCTTTATACTATGGATATTGCTATTACGGTAATTTCCTTTCCTGAGCCCATTGATTCATCTAATGTCACTATGAGTCATTGGAAGGATATGGCCTATATCATTTATGAAAATTACGATAGCTACGATGGCTTTGTGGTACTGCACGGTACGGATACCATGGCCTATTCAGCTTCCATGCTCAGCTATATGCTTCAAGGTTTGAATAAGCCAGTAATTTTTACTGGGGCACAATTACCGATTTCAGCTATGCGTTCTGATGCTCGTGAGAATCTCATGACTTCCCTAGAAATCGCTACCGCAAAAATCAATGGAGAGCCGATAGTGCCAGAGGTTTGTATTTTCTTTAATCATCTCCTACTTCGAGGAAATCGCTCCAAGAAGGTTCAAAGCGTGCACTTTGACGCATTTGAATCGGAGAATTATCCGCCTCTCGCTGAATCAGGAATAGTAATAGACTATAACACCCAGGCTATTCGTCCTTTGGAAACGCACAAGAAATTAGTGAATAGAAATTCACTTGATAATAATGTGCTTATTCTCAAGTTATTTCCTGGCATCACACAGAATGTGATAGATGCTACCTTAAATATAAAGGGACTTAAGGCGATTGTTTTAGAAACTTACGGTTCGGGAAACAGCCCCAGCGAGTCATGGTTTATGGAGTCACTACAACGAGCTATTAAAAAGGGGATAATTATCCTTAATGTATCTCAGTGTAATGGTGGTAGGGTGATTCAGGGGAGATATGAGACAAGTAAGGAGCTACTGAGTGTAGGTGTGGTGAGTGGTACAGATATGACCACCGAAGCAGCGGTAACCAAATTGATGTTTTTATTGGGTCAGGAAACTCGGCATTCAGAAATCATCGCGAAGCTGAAAGCGCCATTAGCTGGCGAGATGAGTGCTTAGGATTAATTTCATCGGCTATTTTCCAGGATAATTTGGAAACTGGATTAATAATAATTTTCTTTGCACTCCGATTCGGAATACTGGATCGGAAGCCAACCTAGAGAGGTGGCCGAGTGGCTGAAGGCGCACGCTTGGAAAGCGTGTATACTCGTGAGGGTATCGAGGGTTCGAATCCCTTCCTCTCTACAATTAAAAGCCAGCTTTAGCAATAAAGCTGGCTTTTTCTATTACATCTTATCCCAGCAAAAAAATGGATGAGTTGGGCCCTCGGGTTTGTGATAGACTATTACGAGAATCGTGAGATCCTGTTTGGCATGGTAGTGGTTTGGGTAAAGTGAGCCGTTGCAAATAGTTTTACCGTTATTATACATCTTTTCCCTTCAGCATTTTATTCCAATAAAGGTAAGGAAGCCCGTATTTTTTCAACATCCAAAGACGCCAGTGCTCTTTTGAGCTATCTTTAATTAGCATGGATTTTAGTTTGGGGTCAGGGGTGAAATTGTTTTTGTAGTCAAACTCCGCCAAAACCATTTTTCCATAATCTGTTACAAGAGGGCAGGAAGAATATCCATTGTAAGACTTGGTTCCCATCTGATGGTGCGAAATCAAAAGTGCGATGTTATCGACTACTATTGGGACTTGTTTTCTGATAGCAGCACCAGTTTTTGCAGTTGGTAGGGCAGCTACATCTCCGAGACCGAATATGTTAGGGTGTTTCTTGTGCTGCAGCGTGTGGATGTCTACGTCTAGCCATTTGGAATCGTTGACTAGTGGAGATTCTTGGATGAATTTTGGGGCTGTTTGTGGTGGCGCCGTATGAATCATGTCATAATGAATGCCATATAAATTCCCTTTTACAGAGACTTTGACATCTTTGTAATTGTATTGGAAGTCTTTGTCAAGTAGATTCTTGTCTTCAGGTTTGGTCATAATTATGCATCCACCTTCCGATATCTCCTTGTTGAGCTCATACCAGGCTATTTGTTTCTCAGCATCTATGCTTACTAACTTATGGTGGAATCGAAGGTTGATATCTTTTCTGTCAACAACTTTCATTAGGGTTTCTGCAATTTCTTTTACTCCAAATATGATTGTGCCTGGAGTGGCAAAGATTACATTGGTTTTGTCGCGGACGCCAGATTTTCTAAAATAGCTCTCCGCCAAATACATTATTTTCTGAGGTGCTCCCCCACATTTAATTGGAGTTGCCGGTTGAGTGAATAAAGCAGTTCCTCCTTTGAAGTTTTTAATTACTTCCCATGTGTGGTTCGGATCAGTGTAATTGCTACATACTACCCCTTTGTCCAATGCATCTCCCAGCCCTTTTACTAGGCTGTTATCATTTACTAGACCTGGAGCCACGACTAATAATCATAAGTTATGTCCCCACTATTTTTGGTGTGGACCAAATTGTTTTCAGGTTCAAAGCCGGTAGCCCTATCCTTTATCCATACGGCATCTTTTGGGATCACATCAGCCATTGGCTTGGCAGTACTATCGAAATCGTAGGTGCCCGCTCCTACCAAAGTCCAAGCAGGTTGATAAAAATGGGTGCTTGCAGGCTCGATGATGGCTATATCTTTGAGATTCTTTTGCTTGATAAATTGAGCAGCTGTCATAATACCAGCAGTGCCACCACCAATGATTAGGATTTGATAATGTGATTTCATGATTTTTAGGGTCTATTAAATTCAGACCAATCTAAATCTATATCACACAATAAAAGGTAACATTTGTTACATAAGAAGCTTTTTGAAAAAGTGACTCAACAAATATGCGTTGATAGGGGGCAATTTGAATTGGTTCATCAAAGTATTCGCATTTTTTTAATTCGTCTATAGCACAACCGTGGTCTTTTAGGCTTTTTGATATTTTATACTAAGTTTTTTTTCTAAGCATTCCCATGTTTTTAGAGAGGCAGAGTTAGTTGTGGGATGCGGTTAGAGAACGTAGTAAATTCACTCATTTCCGCTTTCGCTTCATTCACTTGGTATTTTCCTTAGCTCGTCGGAATCCATTTCTTCCACTCCTAGCTCATGAGTAGGTTTGAACATCAATTAAAACAAACACTACTCACATGAACAAGGAACTTATCTTTCTTAGAACTTTTGCCGTCACCACAGGATTGGCCGTTTCCACCTTTCTATTTTCTTCATTTCGGGAGAATGGAAATCAAACCTTCGAAACCATTGATGTGCAAAGAATTAATATCGTTGAGGCAGATGGAACTGTCAAGATGATCGTGACCAATGCCGGGCTTTTCCCTAATGGTACAGATCAAATCAACGGTAGAAACACGAATTCCGACCGGAAAAAGCGTGCGGGAATGTTGTTCTTCAACGAAGATGGGATAGAATGCGGTGGCTTAATCTACGATGGAGAAAAAAAGGAAAATGGGCATAGTTCTGGGCTTTCTTTGACGTTTGATCAGTACGACGGTGATCAGGTGATGCAATTGTTGACGACTGATTCCCAGCGGGGTGATGAGCGATTTGTAAGTTCCAGTTTGGTTTTTAATGATCGTCCTGCCAAAGAATCTCAAGAGAAAACCAGAGAAATCATGGCTGAACTCTCAACATTACGAGCTTCTGACCCAGAAGCATTTAAAGCCAAATACGCGGAATACCAAAAAATGGAGTTGCTCGGTGGAGCTCCAAGAATTATGCTTGGAAAGTCTAGAAGTCAAAACAACGGACTATTTTTGTTTGACGACCAGGGGAGGCCTAGGGCTATGTTTTACCTAGATAAGGAGAATAATCCAAAGCTGGAGGCTTTCGACGCCGAAGGTAATGTAACCAGCACTTGGCCAGAAAAATAAGATAATCAGACGGTGGTAGATATCTACCACCGCTTACTTTTCACACATGAAGCAACTTTTACACAGATTACAGTTATCGCCGGGTTTTCTACTTTTTATAGTTGCTTTTGCATATTTAGATTCCATTAAGTCTAGGGTAGCTCCTGGTCAACTAGTGAATGCCTACACTTTTACCCCGGAGGCAGTATTTGTCGCGATTTTCAATATCTTCCTTATAGTCTTAGTGCTTCGCTTTTCCTTCAAGCATATTCATGGGGATCAGTTTCCTTTGAACTGGAAGCGGGGAGGACTTAGTTTTTTGACAGGTTTAGTTCTCTGGGTTTTGCTGAGTAATGTGGTGGCATTTTTGTTCTCTTGGACTTTCGGTACCATTGATCGCAACTTTCTGCCTGAGTTAATAATTAGCTCCAATCTTAACTATATCCTCAATTTTATTATTTACGGAGGCTTTTATTTTGCCTATTTATTGTTTCAAAAGTATCAATCACATCAACAGGAGCTTACTGCCTACGAGGTAGCGTTTGCGGATTCGACTATTCAGCAATTGAAGCAGCAGCTGAATCCTCACTTTTTATTCAATAACCTGAATGTTTTGGATCAATTGATTGAAGAAGATCCTAAAACAGCCTCTAGGTTTCTCCATGATTTTGCTGATATATATCGCTATGCCTTGGATACCTCAGATCGAAAACTTGTCACCTTAGCCGAAGAAGTTGATTTTGCCAAGAATTACTTCCGGCTGCTTAGCCAGAAGTTTGGAAACGGGTACCAGCTTTCTATAGCTCTTACTGGCGGGGAGTATCAGCTTCCTCCGCTCAGTTTACAGCTTTTGGTAGAAAATGCGGTGCTTCACAACCATGCAAGAGCGGGTTTTTCAATTGCTATTCAAGTGACTCAAACAGATTCCATTCTGACAGTTGTCAATACAAAAAGCCCCTATAAATATAAAAAGAAAGGAAATGGGAAAGGTTTGGATAACCTTAAAAAGCAATTTCAATTACTGAGTACACAAGAAATAACTATTGAAGAAAGTGAGGCATTATTTACAGTTAGGTTGCCCTTGATTAAGTCAAAAAATATATGATTCGAGTAGTGATAGTGGAAGATGAGCTTCCTGCGAAAAATAAGATCAGACGCTTTCTGAACGACCTAACAGAGGAAGTGCAAGTGGTGGGAGAATGTGATTCTGTGGAATCTGCTGTGGCTTTTTTCGAGCAGGGACCTACAGTGGACCTGTTGATTTCAGATATAGAACTGCTGGATGGAAATGCTTTTCAGATCTTTCAGGAAGTTACGCTTTCTTGTCCAATTATTTTTACCACTGCGTATAGTCAGTTTTGGATGCAAGCCTTTGAGACCAATGGCATTGAGTATTTGTTAAAGCCATTTGATTTTGAGCGGTTTCAAAAGGCTTGGAATAAATTTAAGCTTCTTAGTAATTCAAGTGACTCTCAAGCCGAAGCTATGTTGAAATTAGCTCAACTTTTCGAAGGTAAGTTGGCCACTAAGCCTGTGCATAAGAGTCGGTGGATTATTCCATATGCCAAAGGATCTTATCTGTTGGCTAGTGATGAAATCAGTTACTTTTCTGCTGAAAACGGAGTGGTTTGGGCTTATGACCAGCAAGGAAAGCGTCATTTGCTCCAAGAAGCTACGCTCAAAGTTGTTGAAAATCAACTGGACGTTTCACAGTTTTTCCGAATCAACAGAGGCCAACTGATCCATCAGAAATATGTGGAGCGTATTGAGCGATACAGTAAAAATGCCGTTTCAGTAAAAATGAAGGGTGCAGAAAACCTGCTAATGTGCAGCCAAAGTACGACACCTGCTTTTATGAATTGGATTTCCACGGGTTGAAGGGATTCCCTTTAATTTTCATTAAAATTTTGAATTAAAGTAGCCTCAATTTGGGGCTTGGGGTAAATTCTTAACGGAGGCATTTGAACTTTTATATAAATTCAAGCTATGGCAAAATTAAAAATTGACAAAATTAGGTTTTTGTCGGTGATGCTTCTACTTGGCGTTCCGGCAATTTTGCTTTCAAATCGTTCGTATGGACAGGAGACAAATTCTCATGAATCTTCTGAGGTGCCAATACAAATAAATTTGACCTCTAATGCGAGGTACCAGTTGATAGAGCATTTTGGAGCTTCGGATGCTTGGTCTACCCAGTTCGTAGGGCTATGGCCGGATCAAAAGAAAAATGCTATCGCAGAACTTCTTTTCAGTATGGAAAATGATAGAGAAGGAAATCCAAAAGGAATAGGCCTTTCCCTTTGGAGATTTAATATAGGTGCAGGAAGTGCGGAGCAAGGCAAAGAGAGTGGGATTCGTGATGAGTGGAGGAGAGCAGAATCTTTTTTGAGTGAAGATGGATCCTATGATTGGTCCAAACAGGCAGGACAGGTTTGGTTTGCTAATTCTGCCAAAGCTTTTGGCGTTTCTAAACTGTTGGTATTTCCCAATAGCCCTCCTGTTTCAATGACGAAAACAGGGAAAGCTTACGCTAAAGATGGACAGCCAAACCTGGCTGAAGAACAGTTTGGAGAGTTTGCGAATTACTTGGTGGAGGTAGTTAAAGGTCTTTCAAAGAAAGGGCTGTCGGTTGATTACATTAGTCCAGTTAATGAGCCACAATGGGATTGGTCAGATGGAGGTCAAGAAGGAACCCCATTTTGGAATGATCAAATAGCAGCAATCGTAAGAGAATTAAATTCTGGATTGGGTGAAAATAATCTATCCGCGAAAATTGACATTGCCGAAGCAGGTAAAATTAACTACTTGTATTCCCAGGCTGATAAAAGTGGGCGTGGGGATCAGATAAATACTTTTTTTAACCCAGAATCTCCCAACTTTATTGGTGGTTTATATAATGTAAGCCAAAGTATTTCTGCACATAGCTATTTTACTACCTCCCCCTACAAATCGGCAATAAGTACAAGAGAAAGTCTTAATTCTACCTTAGAAAAATTTGCCGGGCTAAACTATTGGATGAGTGAGTACTGCATTCTTGGAGACAACGCAGGGGAAATCAATGGAAATGGGAGAGATTTAGGCATAGATCCGGCACTTTATTTAGCTAGGGTTATTCATAATGATTTGACAGTGTCGAATGCTAGCGCATGGCATTGGTGGCTTGCCATTTCTCCTTATAACTATAAAGACGGATTAATTTATATTGATAAGCAGAAAGATGACGGTAATTTCTATGAGAGTAAAATGCTTTGGGCTTTAGGTAACTATAGTAGATTTATTAGGCCTGGTTTTCAGAGAATCTCCTTAGAAATCACTAATAATCAACTGCAAGGCTCAGAGCTATTGATATCGGCCTATCAATCCCAGGATAAGCGTGAGACTGTTTTAGTAATCGTGAATTCTAGTAGCAAACCAGTGACGGTGAGCCTAACTGAAGATGAGCTGCCTAAATTGCTTGACAGTGTTTACGTCACCTCAGAGACTAGCAATTTAGAGTTTATAGAGAAGGAGGGAGTGAATGAAGAAAGTTTTCAATTAATCCCGGCACGGTCTATTGTTACTTTGATTGCCAATTAATTTAGTTGGTAGTTGCAAGCCACACCAGCAATTACTCGTTCCAATTATTATAGGATCACAGAAATTAATAGAGTTTGGTAATAAAACTACGTTTTAAATTGAGGCGTTTTCTTTTGATTTCATCTGGGCTTGGTTAAAAGATTTATTAATTCTTAAAATCGATAATTAGAGGAGGACGAGCATGGTAGTAAAAAGTTGGATAGTAGAATCACCCTTGAATTGTAAGGAGAGTTCATTAATATATTTAAACTTTGTTAATTACAATGATGAGAATAGTTAGTTTCTTCTAAGATTTTTGCAACTTATAGTCTATTAGAAAATTACTTTGTGGACCATTTGTGAAATGTTTCAGTGTGTAATAATCGTTTAGTGAGTGTTTTCTAAATAAAAAGAAGAAAGCTTGGCTCTCTGATACATTTTAATTTTTCTTTCTGAGAAAAAATAAGAACCTTACCATCGAGTTTTGGAGATATGTGATCTTTTAAAATGTAAAAGGAAATACGTCCGTTCGTGTAAAAGCTTGCTTAATCCTGAGATATAAGCCTGATTTTTCACAAAATTCTAAAAGAGTCGTTTGTTTTTTGAATTTAAAAAATGATAACTTTAAAACTCGATTCTAGAGTAGAAACCATTTAACCTTTATCAAAAGTCTATTTAAAATCCACATTATGAGAAAGTTAATCGCTTTGTTCATGCTTGCAGGCATCCTTTTCGCACCTGTCATCGCTAACGCACAAGATGCAGAAGATACCGCAGCACAAGAAGAAACAACCCCAGTAGCAGTTGAGCCTGCTGCATCTCCTACAATTGTTGACGATGAAATCGTTGAAGAGGAGCTAAGTTTCCACCAAGTTGTAAAAGAGAAGTTCATCGAAGGTGATCCTCTTTACATGACCCCAGTATTGATCTGTTTGATCTTGGGTCTTGCTGTTGCATTGGAAAGAATCATCACCCTGAACCTTTCTACGACCAACACTAAGAAATTGTTGACTAAAGTGGAAGATGCTCTTGAATCAGGAGGAGTAGAAGCGGCTAAAGATGTTACTAAAAACACTAAAGGTCCAGTAGCTTCTATCTTTACTCAAGGTTTGATGAGATACTCAGAAGGAATCGAAATGGTAGAGAAGTCTATTATTTCTTACGGTTCTGTAGAAATGGGTAGATTGGAAAAAGGTCTAGTTTGGATCTCCCTTTTCATCTCTCTAGCTCCAATGTTGGGCTTCATGGGTACAGTAATTGGTATGATCGGTGCATTTGATTCTATTGAAGCAGCTGGTGATATCTCTCCATCTCTAGTTGCGGGTGGTATTAAAATCGCCCTTTTGACTACAGTTGCTGGTTTGATCGTAGCGATCATCCTACAGTTGTTCTACAACTATTGTGTAGCTAAAATTGATTCTTTGGTTAATGACATGGAAGATGCTTCCATTACATTGGTTGACATCTTGGTTAAGCACAAGTTGACTGGAAAGTAATCCATCAATTTTGTTGAACCTGAATATAAACGTTAACCTCAAAGAAAAACTACATTATGGATACTTATGACATCTTATTATACGGAAGTTACATCCTAATCGCAGTTGGTGCTGTAGTGGCTGTTTTAATGCCATTAATCAAGTCTTTGGATAATCCAAAAAGCTTGCTTAAAACTGCAGTGGGAATTGTTGGTATAGTTGTATTGTTCTTCATAGCTTATTCAATTTCAAGCAATGAAGTACTTCCAAAATTTGAAGCTTCTCCATTTAACTTGACTCCTGCGGGATCTCAATTAGTTGGCGGAATGCTTATAACCACCTACATTCTTGCAATCGTTGCTTTAGCGAGTATCGTATTGACAGAATTGAATAAAGCGATAAAGTAATATGGCCAGAAAGAAAAATAGAATGAGTACGGAGGTCAATGCAGGCTCTATGGCAGATATTGCTTTCCTGCTACTGATCTTCTTTCTCGTCACCACTACGATCGCATCGGATAAGGGTATATTGAATATTCTACCTCCGAAGCTTGATCCGGATAATCCTCCTCCGAAAATTGATTTGAATGAGCGAAATATCTACACTATTCTACTTAATGCTAACGATCAATTGTTGGTAGAGGGTGAGTTCAGAGATAATCCTGATGGGTTAGATGAAGATATTAAGGCATTCATCTTGAATTTTGGTGCTCCAGATGAAGAGGGAGCAGCGCTTTATAATACGCTTCCTGCTTCTTTGAAAGCCTTGTCCGCAAAACTACCTGAGTCTTCAGATGATCCAGGAGAGGCAGTTGTTTCGATAAAAACTGACCGTGGTACCAGTTATGATAAATACCTAGAAGTATTTGATTTAGCTAAAAAGGCATACTTTGATATTTATGCTGCTAGAGTTAACCTAAGTACAGACGAGTATAGAGCCTTGACTGGTAAAAATGATGCTGAAGTAAGTTTACAGGATAAAGGCAAGGAAGGAATTCCAATGGCTATATCTATTGCAGAACCTAATAAGATAGGAGGAAATTAAAATGGGAAAGTTCGGAAAGAAAAATAAAGTCTCGGAGAATATCCCAACCTCAGCGTTACCGGATATTATCTTTATGCTTCTCTTCTTTTTCATGGTTACAACCGTGTTAAGAGATCAGGAGATATTGGTGGAGCAGAAAATTCCTCAAGCTACCCAGCTTCAAAAGCTTCAGAAAAAGACGCTTATTTCTTATATCTTCATTGGTAAGCCTAAGAATACAGCTCTTTATGGTACAGAGCCAAGAGTTCAAGCGAATGATGCTTTGTTGAATACCCCTGACATTGTTCAGTGGGTGAATCAAGAGCGTGATTTGCTTCCTGAATCTGATCGTGGCTTGATTACGATCTCCATGAAAGCTGATAGAGATGTGAAAATGGGTCCTATTTCTGATGTTCAAACTGAACTAAGAGAGGCAGATGCTAGAAGAATTCTTTACGCTTCTACAGGCAAAGTAAATAAAGATTAAATTATTCTATTGAATATATTAAAGCTATCCCGATTTCCGGGATAGCTTTTTTTTGTAGTTATATATGCTGTCATCTCTTAAAAGCACGAAGAAAGTTCAAAATGCCTGGGCGATGTATGACTGGGCAAATTCTGTTTATAGTTTAGTTATTACTTCTACCATTTTTCCAGTCTATTTCAATAGTGTCACAAAAGGGTTGAAACCTGATGATAAGGTTGGTTTTTTTGGATTTGAAATAGTAAATACAGTTTTGTACTCCTATTCAATATCCTTTTCTTTTTTGATAATTGCCCTGATTTCGCCAATACTTTCAGGAATTGCAGATGCAAGTGGGAAGAAACTTCAGTTCATGAAGTTTTTTGCTTATACTGGATCTCTTTCCTGTATTGCCCTTTTCTTTTTCAAAGGAAATAACCTAGAGTG
Organism: Algoriphagus winogradskyi; assembly: GCF_900182815.1. Lineage (GTDB taxonomy): Bacteria > Bacteroidota > Bacteroidia > Cytophagales > Cyclobacteriaceae > Algoriphagus > Algoriphagus winogradskyi. Next base: position 171,178 of record NZ_FXUA01000007.1, read on the forward strand.
GGGCATTTTTTTTAGTGTTTTAGCGAGTGTAGGTTATGCAGGAAGTATTGTGTTTTATAATGCGTATTTGCCTGAAATCACTACTCCAGATAAGTACGATTTACTCAGTGCCAAAGGCTTTGCTTTAGGGTATATAGGCAGTGTTATTTTACTTATTGTTAACTTGCTTATGATTCAGTTTCCTTCGTGGTTTTGGCTTTCTGATGATGGAATGGCTGCGCGGTTTTCATTTCTGATTACCGGTTTATGGTGGGCTGGATTTTCTCAGATTCCTTTTAGGATTTTGCCTCATAATCCCTTTGGAAAGGATATTAAAAGAGAATTTTTACTCAAAGGCTATCAGGAAATACGTAAGGTATGGAATGAAGTAAAGCAGATAAAAGTGATGAATCGCTTTCTTGCTTCCTTCTTTTTTTATTCGATGGGTGTCCAAACGGTTATGTATCTAGCTGCTACTTTTGGGGATAAAGAACTTGGGTTGCCCGGCGACCAGCTAATTATGACCATATTGATTATTCAGATAGTTGCTATCGTAGGTAGTTATTTGTTTGCATTTATTTCAAAGAAATTCGGTAATAAATCGAGTTTGGTAATTATGGTATTGATATGGGTAGGAATATGTGCAGGTGCGTATTATGTCTATACTGTTTATGAGTTTTTTGCATTAGCCTTTGTAGTTGGGTTAGTAATGGGTGGGATTCAATCTCTTTCACGATCTACCTTTTCCAAATTGATTCCAAGAGATACCACAGACCACGCTTCGTATTTTAGTTTCTATGATGTAACTGAAAAAATGGCGATTGTCTTAGGTACTTTTTCCTATGGATTTATAGAACAAATCACCGGAAGTATGCGGAACTCTGCCCTTTCCTTAGGGATATTTTTTCTTGTTGGCTTAGGATTCTTACTTTTAGTTACAATCCCTAAAAAAGGGCTTGAAATTGAAAGTGTATAGTTATGCAAAAGATATTGTTTGGGAGCCAAGTCAAAGAACTTGATGCGCTACATTTAAAATTGAGTGGCCAGAAAAGTCACGAGATGATGGAAAATGCCTGCGTTTCTTTTGTTAATTGGTTTTTATCTCAGAATTTTTCTCGGCAGCGTAAAATCCAAATTGCAGTAGGGAAAGGTAATAATGGTGGCGATGGTTTTGCAATAGCCCGACTTTTGACAAATCACTCTTATACTGTCTCCATTTTAAAATGTTTTGATTCTCTAGATTCAATTAGTGGAGATGCCCGTTTTAATTTCAACAAGCTCCCAGGTTCTATTTCTCTTTCTAATATTAAAGATTGGGTGTTTTCTCCAGACGATATACTGATTGATTCCTTTTTAGGAGTTGGATTGCAAGGAGAACTTAGACCTAATGCAATCCGGATTGTTAATAAATTAAATGAATTTGAGGGAACAATTATAAGTATAGATGTTCCTTCTGGATTGCCTTCGGATGGTCTATTAACTGAGGTTGCTGTTCGTGCTGATATTACTGTGAGCTTTGAGTTTCCAAAGCTCTCACTTTTGCTGCCAGAGCATGCCGAATATGTAGGGGAATTGGTGGTGTTGAAAATAGGCTTGCTTCCTATAGCGTATTCAGATTTTGCCTCAGACTTATTTTATCTCGAAGAGTTGGATATTGCTCCTCTTCATAAAGATTTTAATCGGTTTAGTTACAAAGGAGAAATGGGAAAAGTGCTTTTAGTGGGGGGGAGTCCTGGGAAAATGGGAGCACTTGTTTTGTGTGCAAAGAGTGCATTGCGAACTGGGTCAGGCTTGGTTACCTGTCACATGGAGGATTCTGAGCGGTTTGTTATTCAAACGGCAGTTCCCGAAGCGATGGCATCTTGGGGTCTGATCCCAAATCCTGAGTTTTATGATGCGGTGGGGATTGGTCCAGGTTGGGGGATTGAAAATAGAGCACGTTTATTCCGACAGTTTTTACATGATTATAATAAGCCTATTGTTATCGATGCTGACGCTTTGAATCTATTAGCTAAAAATTCAGATTTAGTAGCCTTAGTTCCGAAGAATTCGATTCTTACTCCTCACATCGGTGAATTCACGAGACTCGTAGGTACTGCTCAGAATCACTTAGAGCGAATAGTAAAAGCAAAGGAATTTGCGATTAAGAATGAATTGATTGTGGTGCTAAAAGGAGCAAATACCGTGATTAGTATGCCGGATGGACGTCAAATAGTGAATTCATCGGGGAATAAGTATATGGCGACAGGTGGGGCAGGAGATGTGCTTACAGGAATGATCACTTCTTATTTGGGAATGGGATATCCTCCAGAAAATGCGGTGCTTTGTGGGGTGTACCATCACGGTTTGGCAGGAGAATTAGCTTCAAGAAAGAAGAGAAGATCTATGATAGCAAGTGATATCATTGAAGCCATTCCAGACACCTACCTTCAACTGAATATTTCCTGAATAATTGTAATTAAGTAAACTTTAACGGGGATCTGGGGTTTTCTCAACTATCCATTTTTATTATGAACAAGGAGAAGCTTCTGCTTTGGACCTTAGCGGCCATCAATTTTATTCATATTGTCGATTTCATGATTTTGATGCCTTTAGGGCCTCAGCTCATGCGGATCTTCGGTATCTCGCCCCGGGAGTTTGGCCTTTTGGTATCTTGCTATACTTTTAGTGCTGGTATTTCCAGTTTCTTCGGAGCTTTCATTCTGGATCGGTTTGACCGGAAAAAGATTTTGGTCTGGGTTTATATTGGTTTTGCTATTGCTACTTTAGGTTGTGCATTATCTCCTAGCTATCCAGTCTTATTGGTGGCAAGAGTGATTTCAGGTTTATTTGGCGGTTTGACATCAGCTTTGATTTTAGCTATCATAGGCGATGTTATCCCCGATTCCAGACGAGGGAGAGCCATGGGTTTAGTAATGGCTGCATTTTCAGTAGCGTCAGTCGTAGGCGTTCCGCTTGGTCTGTTTTTAGCTAGTTTGTCTGATTGGCATACACCATTTTTTATTTTGACGGGCTTGTCTGTTGTGAGCCTTGCTATGATTGTAAAATATATTCCAACTATCACTGAGCACTTAAAAAATGATATTGTAAGACCAAGTCCTTTAGTAGTAATTCGAAGAGTTACAAGCGATTCTAACCAGATGAGAGCGATTACTCTGTCTGTGATGATGATGTTTGGACAGTTTATGATAATTCCCTTTTTGAGTCCATATACTGTAGCAAATGTTGGGTTTACTGAGCTACAACTTACTTACATCTATATGGCAGGTGGAGCATTTACGATTTTTACTTCGCCTTGGGTTGGGAAGCTTTCTGATAAGTATGGTAAGCAGAAGATCTTTATCATTTTCATGCTTCTAAATCTGATCCCTATTGCCATCATTACCCATTTGGGTGTTACTCCCATTCCTTTTGTACTGATGGTTTCCACGATGTTCTTTGTGACTTCTAATGGAAGATATGTGCCAGCGGCGGCAATTGTGACGGGAACTGCCAAGCCTGAAAATAGGGGGAGTTTTTTAAGCTTTAATTCCGCAGTGCAACAATTAGCAACTGGTATGGCATCATTGATAGCAGGTATTATTATTGGTGAAAATGCTGCTGGAGAATTGACCCATTATAATGTGGTAGGATATATCGCCATTGCATTTAGTCTGCTATGTATTCCGCTTGCCCTAAGAATCAAAGTAGTGAGCTAAAAAATAAGCCTGATATTTCTATCAGGCTTAAGTAGTATAGTATGTTTTTTAGAACTCTGCATTTCCTGGAGTTCGAGGGAATGCAATTACATCCCTAATATTCCCCATTCCAGTGACGAAGAGTACCATTCGCTCAAAGCCAAGCCCGAACCCGGCATGAGGGGTAGCTCCAAACCTTCTCGTGTCTAAGTACCACCACATTTCTTCCTGTGGGATATTCATTTCTTCCATTCTAGCGGTGAGCACATCCATGCGTTCTTCACGCTGTGAACCACCTACTATTTCACCAATTCCAGGGAAAAGGATATCCATCGCAGCAACAGTCTTTCCATCATCATTTTGACGCATGTAGAAAGACTTGATGTCTTTCGGGTAGTCGGTAAGGATTACTGGTTTTTTGAAATGTTTTTCTACCAAGAATCGCTCGTGTTCAGATTGCAAATCTGCTCCCCATGCATCAATCAGGTATGTGAATTTCTTCTTTTTATTTGGAGTAGAGTTTCTAAGAATTTCGATTGCCTCCGTATAGGTGATTCTCACGAAGTCATTATCTGCTACGAATTTCAGCTTATCGGTTAAACTCATTTCGCTACGTTGGTCAGCTGGCTTGGATTTATCTTCTTCCTGAAGTCTAGCGTCAAGGAAAGCCAAATCCTCGGCGCAATTATCTAAGGCATATTGAATCACATATTTCAAGAAATCTTCTGCTAGATCAGCATTGTCCTCTGCATCATAGAATGCCATCTCAGGCTCAATCATCCAGAACTCAGCCAAGTGACGAGTTGTATTTGAATTCTCTGCACGGAAAGTTGGGCCAAACGTATAAATATCAGCAAGAGCCATAGCTGCTAATTCACCTTCCAATTGACCGGATACAGTTAGGTTAGTTTCTCTTTCGAAGAAATCCTGCTTGTAGTCGATTGTTCCTTCTGCAGTCTTTGGAGGGTGTTGCAAGTCAAGCGTAGTTACTTTAAAAGTCTCACCAGCCCCTTCAGCATCCGATGCTGTGATGATAGGTGTATGTATATAAAAGAAGCCTTTATCGTTGAAATACTTATGTACAGCATAAGCCAATGCATGTCTTACTCTGAACACTGCGCTGAAAGTATTTGTACGCATTCTCAAATGAGCATTTTCCCGAAGAAATTCCATGGAATGCTTTTTCGGCTGTAGCGGATATTTCTCAGGATCAGCTTCGCCTAATACTACTATTGCTGTAGCATTTAGCTCAGAGCTTTGTCCAGCTCCTTGAGACTCTACCACATTTCCGGTTACTTTCAAGCAAGCGCCTGTGGTGCATTTTTTTAAGACTTCCTCAGAAATCAAATTTGGGTCAGCCACCACTTGGTAATTGGTAATAATAGAGCCGTCATTCAGTGCAATGAATGAAACATGTTTGTTTCCTCTCTTTGTACGTACCCAGCCCATAAGCGTCACTTCTGTTCCAATCGGATTCGTGTCCAGGATGGTCTTGATTTTGACTCGTTTGTTAAATGCCATTTGGTGATTTGTTAATGCAGTAATTAATTCCTGCGAATAATTTAAAGGAATGCAAAAAAACGATTAAATAAGCTTTTTATCAAAAAATTGCTCGTTTTTCCTAACTTTGGCATAAGGGCTTTTTCAAGAGAAAAGGCCTTTTTTGAACCCAAACAGCAGGTTTTACCAAATACTTAATGCAAAAGTTAAATCTTAGCCAGTCACTTTCCCAGAAGCTTTCGCCTCAGCAAATACAATTTATCAAATTGCTGCAGGTGCCAACAGCTGAATTGGATACCAGAATCGAAGAAGAACTCGAGATTAATCCAGCGCTGGAAGAAGGAAAAACAGAAGAAAAGGATAATGCAGACGAGGAATTTGATGATAATTATGAAGAGGAGCCTCTAAAGGATGACCGTGATGTAAATATAGACGACTACTTGGACGACGAGTATGGTGGCTATAAAATGCAAGGTGACGGCAATTACAATGCGGATGAAGAAGATAGGGAAATGCCTATTTCGAGTCAGTCCTCACTTCACGAGCAACTCGTCTCACAGTTAAGTTACCTCAAATTAGATGATAGAGAAAAGATCATTGGGGAGCAGTTGATTGGAAGTATTGAGAATGATGGATATATCCGTAGAGACCTAGAAGCAATAATTAATGATTTGGCATTCAGCCAAAATATTGAGACGGATATTGATGAACTGGAGGAGATTTTGAGAAAGATCCAGAATTTTGATCCAGCAGGAATTGCCTCTAGAAATCTTCAAGAATGTCTTACGATTCAGTTGGAGCGCAAGGAGCATCCCGATGATCCTACTGTGCAAAATGCGTTAAGGATCATGCAGGACTGTTTCGATGAATTTACTAAGAAACATTATTCAAAGATTCAAAAGCGTTGTGATCTGACAGATGAAGAAACGAAAGAAGCTGTAAATCTGATCACTAAGCTCAATCCTAAGCCAGGAGGAGTAGCTGATGGTTTGGTGCGTACGCAGTACATTATTCCGGACTTTATGCTTACCAATGTGGGCGGTAAATTTGAAATTAGCCTCAACTCTAAGAATGCTCCGGAACTAAGAATCTCACGATCCTATTCTGAGATGTTTGACGCATACGATAAGAGTGATAAGAAGGATAAAAAACTAAAGGAAACTGTCACTTTTGTGAAGCAGAAGCTGGATGCTGCCAAGTGGTTTATAGATGCCATTAAGCAAAGACAGAATACTCTACTTAGAACCATGGAGGCTATTCTCCAGTATCAAAAAGAGTTTTTTATCGATGGAGATGAAACCAATCTTCGCCCAATGATTTTGAAGGACATCGCAGAGAAGATAGATATGGATATATCTACCGTCTCGCGCGTGGCAAATAGTAAAGCAATTCAGACTGAATTTGGCGTGTACCCACTTAAATACTTTTTCTCTGAAGGTATAGCTACAGATAGTGGGGAAGATGTGAGTAACCGTGAGGTGAAATCTGTTCTTCAAGGAATGGTGGATGCTGAAGATAAAAAGAAACCTCTTTCTGACGATAAGCTCGTAAAAATGCTAAATGGCAAAGGCTATAATATTGCGAGAAGAACCGTTGCGAAATACCGTGAGCAGCTACAAATCCCAGTTGCTAGATTAAGAAAAGAATTATAGTGGGGAGGATTTTTTCGTTAGTTATTTCAGTTGTTTTACAGCCCTTAGTCATTCCAAGTTTAGTTTTTGGTTTGATGCTCTTTACTGTACCGGAGTCTACCAGCATACCAGCAGAGTTCAAATCCAGAATTTTTTATCTCATTGTTTTATCCACTTTGGCAATTCCGATGATAACAATTTTGGGGTTGAGGCTGAGTGGTACACTCAAAAGTGTTCACATGGCTGAGCTGAAGGATCGTGCTATCCCATTTTCCGTGACCAGTATATATTATGTCCTTACTGTTTATTTTTTGTATCAAAAGAAAGAACTCGACCCCATCTTATGGCAAGTACTCGGTGTAATTACCTTGGCAATTGTAGGGCTTACCTTGGTTACATTTGTTTGGAAGATGTCTGCGCACTTGACAGGAATGGGGGGGCTGATCGCTTTAGTCCTTGTGTTAGGGCTTAAATTCCCTACGTTTCAGCCACTTTACCCATTACTGGCATCCTTGGTGATGACTGGGCTGGTTGGGACGGTAAGGTTGTTCTTGGAGGCTCATAAGCCTATTGAAATTTATGTTGGTCTATTCTTTGGTTTTACCCTTTGCTTTGTAGGTTTTAGCTGGATTTGGGCATAAAAAAAACCGAGTAGATACCCGGTTTTTCAAATTCAAATTGGAATAGTTTTTAGAATACATTCACGGCAATACCAAAATTGATTTGGGTAGCTTCAGTACCATTTGGTCCCATGCCCTTCTGAAAAACTTTATTAAGTCCAAAATAACTCCATGCGTAAAATCCGGGAGAACCTGCTTTCACCGAAATACCATATCGGAATTTTTCAAAACCGTAATTTTGGGAGTCTTTGATTTGTCTCTTCAGGTTATCTGAATTTTCATACTTTACCTTGGTGTGCGATTCGTACAGGTATCCAAATTTCCCTCCTACGCTTACTGCAAAGCCTTTCGTATAGTTCGTTTTATTAAAGTGATAAACGAAATCCAAGGGGATATCAAAGTAATTAGCAGCTACTACGTTCTTCTTAATGTTGATATCGTCTCCCAGTACCTCTGTGATATCTTGTAAAATGCTCGATTCAGGGCCTAAAGCAGGATTGTTATATAAGGTCTGATTATCCTTGAAAGCATACTTGTCAGTTCCTACTCCTATCCCAATGTCCATAGTGAAACCTGAAGCATCTCCAAAAATAGAAATAGGATATTGATAGTAAACGTTGAATGTACGAGAAGCAAAGAAGTTGATACCAAGGTCTTCAGCCCTATTGTTAAGTTGGTTGAATCCAAATTCTAGCTTTAAATCACTTGGAATATTTGGTCTTCCTCCGATTGGAGTTTTTTGCTTTTTGGCGATTTGTAAGCTGTCCTGAGCGAATGCTCCTTGAATCAAAACAATTGCGAACAGGAAGGTGTATATTTTTTTCATCAAATTTGTTTACTTAAATGCACTCAATGCGGGCAAAAATAGGAAATCCCAAATGATTTACCCCTTTTTTGACCTTAATTATTCTTAAGGAGAAACGCATGTATAGGAAGAAAATTATAAAAATTCTATAAGGTGGTGCTTGGATAAAATCTAATTTTAAATACCTTTGCATTCCAATTCGGCTTCGTAGCTCAACTGAATAGAGCACCTGATTACGGCTCAGGAGGTTTCAGGTTTGAATCCTGACGAGGTCACAAGGTAAAAGCTTCATAGATTTCTATGGAGCTTTTTTGTTTTTTTATCTATTCTCCATTGTAACCACTTTTTTTTAGAAAGAATTTTTACTCATTTTAGTCAAACTATTCACTCCTTTGAGATTTCAATGAAAAAGTATCTTCCATTTCTGATTCTTGTAATAACTGGTTGCAGTCTTTTTGAGGAGACTGACCTAGTGGATATCCAAGATATAGATGGGCCTTGCACCATAATCCTAACAGATGGATCCAGTGTTGTGAGTAATGGTAATATTGAAATCAGTAAAAGGACTCAGGCAATCACCTACCGTGATGAGAATAATAAGATCTGGTCACTTTTCAAAAATGATTACACAAGTTTTACATGTGAATAGTTTACGTGCTTTATGTTTTCTACACAAAAAAGCCCCAATAAGATTTGACTTATTGGGGCTTTTTTCAAACGTTTTTTCAGAATTATTTTTTGCGGGTTGAGTCTGCTGCTTTCATCGCATCTTCCAATTTCTGCTGGAATTTTGATTTCTTTTTATTTACGTTTTTCGCTTTGCTCTCTTCTACTTTTGCTCTGATTTTTTCGTCATCTACAAATAGCTTGATCAAGGCTTGCTGACCAAATGTAACCATGTTGGAAACGAAATAGTAGAAACTTAACCCTGCAGGATAGGAGTTTAGGATAAACATAAACATCACCGGCATGATATAACCCAAGTTTTTCATAGGGCCTGTCGCCGTAGTAAGTTGGTTGTTAAAGTGCGTGTAAATAATCTGAGACACCGTCATCAATAGCGTGAACATACTCACATGAGATCCATAGAAAGGGATGGTAAACGGAAGTTTGAAAAACACGTCATAGGTAGAAAGGTCATTAGCCCAGAGGAATGATTCTTGGCGTAGTTCTATCGCATTTGGAAAGAAAAAGAACATAGCAAACAAGAAGGGCATTTGAAGTACCATAGGCAAACAACCTGAGATAGGACTTACTCCCAACTTAGAGAAGAGCTTCATTTGCTCTTGTTGCATCTTGGTTGCGTCGTCGCCATACTTTTCTTTCAGTTCGTCTATTTCTGGCTTGATCACACGCATTTTAGCCATACCTATGTAGGATTTATAGGTGAGCGGGAAAAGCGCAAGTTTGATCAGAAATACGATGATTATGATGATTACACCGTAGTTGGTAAAGAACTTCTCTAAGAATGCGAACAGATTGACGATAATGTATTTGTTAACCCAGCTGACGAAGAAGTAACCCATGTCAACATTGTCCTCAAATCCATCTGTGACCTTCTTGAGCGTATTGTATTGATCTGGTCCGAAATAATAAGTAAATCCAGCTTTACCCTCCTGAAGCGGAATGGATAAGCTTGTAGCCATATTACGAACAATGGTACTGTCTGCTTCGGGTGTACTTTGGGTGATTGTGACGCTCTGGAACTCCGTGTCCGCAATCATTGCTGCAGTAAAGAATCGTTGACTAAAACCTACCCATTTGACAGGTTCAGGAATAGTTTCAGTTTCTAAATCATTACCCGCTCCCAGGTTATCAAAAGATCCGGAGGTAGTATAATAATTAAGCTGAGCTTGTCTTCTAGATTCCGCAAGATTGCTTTCTTGGGCGATTACTTGGTCTTCCCAATTCAGCGCTAGGGCGTTTCCGGTAAATACACCTTGATAGCGATCTATTTCAAAAGATTTGTGTACTTGGTAGCTGCCATCGGCAAGAGTGTAAGTTTGGATGATTTGTCCACTTTCTGTCCCTGCCTTAAGGGTTAGGGTTTGGATCGTTTTCCCGTCTTCATCTAGGCTGCTATTTACAGTAGGAGTGAAATAAAGATCATTCAGATCTATTGGTCCATTCTTGCTTTCAATGATGAAATCCATTTTAGAACTTTCTTCATTGAAAAGCTCCAACGGCTCCATTTTCCAGCTTTTGTACTCCTTTAGAATTACCTTTGTGACTTGCGCTCCTTTAGATGAAATTTCAACCTGGATAAGATCGTTTTCAAGAGTAAGAGTCTCTTCTTCTCCTACTGTAATACTTGCTAGTGCTCCGTATTTTGCTAGTCTTGCTGCATCCAGAATGCTATCACTTTCAGAAATAGTCTCTGTTATTGCTGGTTGGTTTGCTCCATTTGATTGAATCGATTCTGATTGAGTAGTAGTGGCTGTTTCCACTTCAGGTATCTCAGGCGTACTCGCAAAGAAAAACGAATAGACAAGGATAACCGCTGCAAAAAGAATCAAACCAGTTGCTTGATTTCTGTCCATAAAGATTAATCGTAGTCCCGAAAATAAAGCTTCGGGGGGTTTTATTTAATTTTTTTGTCGACAGCCGACTGAATGAATCTCACAAAGAGAGGCTGCGGGGTTAATACTGTGCTTTTATATTCTGGGTGGAACTGAACTCCAACAAACCAAGGATGGCTCTTGATTTCCACAATTTCTACCAAACCTGTTTCAGGATTTTTACCAGTGGCAATCATGCCATTGCTTTCCATTAAATTCAGGTACTCATTGTTGAACTCATATCTATGGCGATGTCTCTCCTGAATTTTTGATTTTCCATAAGCCTGGTAAGCCTTACTTCCTTTTTTGAGGTCGCAAGCATACGAACCAAGACGCATAGTTCCGCCCATTTGATCAATATTTTTTTGCTCTTCCATTAATCCAATTACTGGATTGCTCGTATTTGGGTCCATTTCAGTGCTGTTGGCGTCTTTCAGATTAAGTACGTTTCTAGCAAATTCAATCACCGCTACCTGCATGCCTAGACAAATCCCAAGGAATGGGATGTTGTTTTCTCGGGCATATTTTACAGTCTCAATTTTCCCTTCAAAACCTCGCTCACCAAATCCTGGTGCAACTACAATTCCATCCAAATCAGTCAGCTTTTGAAGGATGTTATCTTGATTTAACTCTTCCGATGAAATCAACCGAAGGTTTACATCGCACTCAATAGATGCGCCTGCGTGTGTAAAGGATTCGATAATGGATTTATATGCATCAGGTAATGATACATATTTGCCTACTATTCCAATGGTCACTTCTTGCGTAGGATTTTTAAGCTTGCCTAGGAAATCTTTCCAGTTCTCCAAGTCGGTGTTTTCTTTGGAAGAAAGCTTAAGTTTCGTCATTACGCGCTCATCCAACTTTTCCTTTTTCATTAACAATGGAACGTCGTAAATAGAGTCGGCATCCATTGCTTCTATCACATTATTCAATTGAACGTTGCAGAATAACGCCAGCTTCTTTTTCACATCAGAAGGCAAATGGTGTTCTGTACGGCAAACTAAGATGTCAGGTTGAATACCGGCTTCTAATAGTTGTTTGACAGAGTGTTGCGTTGGCTTAGTTTTTAATTCCTTCGCAGCTTTGAGGTATGGGATTAGCGTTAAGTGGATTACTAAGAAATTATTAGGTCCTAGATCCCATTTCGCCTGTCTAACGGCTTCAATGAAAGGGAGAGATTCAATATCGCCTACGCATCCACCAATTTCAGTAATTACAACGTCAAATTTTCCGTCTTCACCTAGTTTATAAAAATTCGCCTTGATTTCATCGGTAATATGTGGGATGACCTGTACTGTCTTACCTAAGAATTCTCCTTTGCGCTCCTTGGTGATCACATTGTTGTAGATCCTTCCTGTTGTAATATTATTGTCTTGAGAGGTGGGTATATTCAAAAATCGTTCGTAATGCCCAAGATCTAGATCTGTCTCAGCTCCGTCATCTGTCACATAGCATTCGCCATGTTCATAGGGGTTCAGAGTTCCTGGATCGATGTTCAGGTACGGGTCGAATTTTTGGATGGTTACCTTGAAGCCTCTGGCTTGTAGCAACTTGCCTAGTGAAGCTGCGATAATGCCTTTGCCAAGAGAGGAAGTAACGCCTCCGGTAATAAAGATGTATTTGGTGCTTGAAGCCATAAGAATGGGGGAGGATGGAAATTTGATTGGATTCTTATGGGGCTCAAAATTATGGAAAAATTCCCGATTAATGGCTTTTTGAAGTTTAAATAGATCACTTTTCTCGAATTTATTGGGGTTTAATGAGAAAACACACCGTGACAATACATGTCAATTTTTATTGTTTGGGTTCTCTGAAAAAAGCAAGTATTATTTTGTGGCAACGTGTTTAAGTATTGGGCTTTTGTAATGTCATTCCGTGATAATCATTTTAAATCCATTAACCAGATTAATTCTATATCCAAAGAAATTACTCTAGTAGGTCGAATCAGTAAGGAGCGAAAAGGAAGTGCTTTTTAGATACAACTAGATGATAACGAGTTTCTTATGATTAATCGTGTAGCTTTATATAATACTATAAGGTGGATTATGTTTGAATCAAACCATGATGTTTTAAACTCGGTTACTACACTTATTGATGTGCTTTAAATAGATTGGTAAAAAGTAATGTGCTAATTGCCGAATCAAAAGTATGCAGAAGATGCGCTTTGAGAAATTAGTGTCAATTGTCCATCCTTGCGAGTTGTATTAATTATTAAGTTCATCCAAAGTTATATGGATGACAGTAATAAATTGTTGCCTTAATATGAAATATTATGGTGTGCTTTTATCCGGTTTTTTTGTTGAGTGTAAAGGTGAAGACAAAAAGCTGAATGAAGAGATAGAAGGAGTATCCAATTTGAAAAATAATAGCGATAGGATTACGTTTTTTTTCTCTAAGTAATGATTAAATAACTCGTTATTCCTATATAAAATCTCAAGCTTCTCTATCCGAAATTGAAGGTGGTGCTGAGTACATTCAAGAAGGAGGGAGGCTTTGTTTACTAAATTTCATGAACTAATAGATTCCCTTGTGAATGAAATAAATATTAAAATGTATAGTACCAACCCTCCTAATTGTTCGTTATAAAAACAATATAACAGTGCTGTTTTTCAAAATTTTAATTCGTTTAGATTGGTGCAAAAAAGGATGTGTGATTTTAAGCAGAGCTAATTTCTGGCGGTTAAAAGATTCTTATATGTTAAAAAATCTATTTATTTCTGCATAAAACAATAGAAAGTATGATATTTATTTATATTGCGTACGGTTTGTAATTAATGATTATTAACAGAAAAAAAATATGAGAGATTTAATCAAAGAAGCTATTGCTGACCTGAAAAAAGGCGATGGATTTATTTATGTAACATCTGACGGAAGTAAGATTGATTTACATGAGGCTGCTTCTAAGGGTATTGCAGTGACTCCTGTAAACCCGAAGGATCAAGTAATTAAGAAATTAGAAGCTGCTGGTCTTTATTTAAATGATGGCAGATTCCTAAATGAATTGAACGAATTGATATCATTAGTGACTGGTAATAGTACTGCTAGTAAAACTTCTAAAAGAAGATCATTCACTGATGCTGAAAAAAGTAAAATAGTTGAAGAGTGGAAAAAGGTAGAGGCTGCTGGTAAAAAAACTAAGGCGGCATTTGCTAGAGAAATTGGAGTAGGATATCAGACATTTATCAACTGGTTGAGAAGTTAATTCACATTCAATACAAAAAAAGGACAGCTCTTGGGCTGTCCTTTTTTCGTTATACCTGTTAGGTTATAAAATATGATTCTCCGCAATGATGCCAGACACCTTAATTTCTGCGCTTATCAGGTAGGCAAACCGATACTTCGGATACGAAGTAGAAGTGACGAGGACTCACGCAGTGGCGGGACAGGCTGAAGTAGCCTCAATTCTTAATTTTAATATATCTTATTGCCTTTGCCACCTTACTGGTATAAAAGTGGATATGCCTATTATGAAATTTTCCACTTTCGTAAGTTTGTAATGATTGTAAAAATAGCCAGAATAATAAATCCTACTAAAGACTGCATTACGATTGGTGATAAATTAATCACAGGTAGAGAGATTTTAGGTAGTGAAAATGCCATTTCGGGAAATTTCATCTCTGGTAGTTGACTAAACAAAGAATTTGCTTCGCTGCCATTAGGAACAAATAAAAAGACCGCAATAAATAATGTTATCAAGGTCGTTCCTATAATCTTCCATGCTACAGAAGAAATAACTGGCTTATAGACTGATATTGAGGGGTTTGGTTTTATTTTTTTCAATATAGATTTATGAAAACCTTTCGAAGGAGAAACTGTCCCCAACTCTGTGATAAATTGTCGAATATAAATTTCTTCCTGTTCTTGTTTTTTCATAGACTCATTTTTTTTAAATTCATTTTGTGCTGTTCGAGTCAAGATATTTTTGCAAATACCTACTTGTGTTCCTACTTAAATGCTAACTAGCTAAGTTTGGCTTGATTTATAGCAAATGAATTAATTCATTATTAGTTATTTTTTGGAGGGATAATAAAAGACTTTTTCTTCCTCTGTGTAATAGGATTTTGACATGTGAGCTTGTCAAGCCCATTATTTCTTCAATTTCTCTTATGCTTTGTTCTTCCAAATAAAACAAAGTAAGGGCAGCTGATTCTGCTGGTTTCATAGTATCCAAGCCTCGTTTTATTACATCTTTTCTTTCAACCAATTGAAGCGACTTTAATCCATCCAAATAGTCTTTTGAATTACTTTCCATTTCCTCAACCTCATCCAATTGGACAGTATAATTCTTGGATTTCCTCAACCTTCCTAATGCTTCATTATATACAATTGTATAGAGCCAAGTAGTAAATTTTGATTTTCCTTCAAATGTTTTCAAGGAATGATACGCTTTCATGAAGGCATCTTGACTCGCTTCCTCGGCTTCTTCCTTGTTTTTTAGAATTCTCATTGCCAAAGTGAATACATATTTCTCATGCTTTTGGATCAATTGTCCATAAGCATTCATATTACCCCGTAATGTTCTTTCTATATATAGCTGGTCTTCCTGGAATCGCATTTTTACATTGGATGCATTAACCTGAAAAAAAGTTACAGTTTTTTCATTGGACTTGTAACCTTTTCCAATGCTACCCACATCATAGAAGAAAAAACACATAGCATATGGCAGATACCATCTTAGTAACCCTGATTATTTTCTCTTGTATTTTCGGCGTCATCTTTATTTTCTTGACCACCCGCAACAAGGAAAGGCTAGCACTGATAGAAAACGGTGCGGATGCAAAGCTCTTTAACTCTGGTAAAAAGTATGGCTTTGGTCAATTTATATTGAATTTGGCGCTTCTAGCAATAGGGGTAGGAGTTGGAGTGTTAGTAGGAGCACTATTCAATAATTTCGGAATCGAAGAAGGAATCGCATTTACTTCTTGCATTTTTATTTTCGGAGGTATAGGCTTGATGTCAAGTTTTTTCATGAACCGAAAACTTGATAAGGAGGAGAAATAAGACCTCATTAAATTCTTTTCATAAACCTTCCTTTTTCAGGGAAGGTTTTTTTTGGTTTTACCCCAAAACAGCTTCCTCTCAAAATTCTGATTATTTTTGTGAAAAAATAATCAATTTGGATCACGCACAATTACTATCAGCTTTTAGAGAAAAAGGTTTTCTTCACCTGAAAGAAGGAAACGGGAAAGTAATCACCCTAATGAAACCAGAGCTTTGGAAACCTGAAATGGGTGAAGACTGGACATTTTTACTTTTTGATTTATTCCAGATCCGCACCATTTGTGAGCCATTCTCAGAGGTTTCATTGGATATCGTAGAATATGCAAACAAGCCAACGGTATATCATAGTCCTGCGAATCGTATTATTAAAAATGGACCTATTGTGAATGGAGTGCTAAAATTCAGTCTCATTTTAGAGCCAAACTGGAACAAATTATTATTTCAAATTTCCCAGCCAGTTCTTGTGAATTTGAACTCCAAGGAAATGTCTGGCCAACAAACACCTTTATTATTTCCACTGCTGAGTCCAAGTACAAAAGAAATGTATTTAGGCCCCGATGGGGATGTTAAAATTATTAAAGGATGAATTTCAAATCGCATCTTGACAAATTCGAAGTCTTCGATAAAGTAGCAAAAGCTGCTTCTAATCTGGGGTTGGAAACTTACGTGGTAGGCGGCTATGTAAGAGATTTGATTTTGAAAAGAGAAAAAGATGGGCTGAAGGATATTGATTTTACCTGTGTGGGTAGCGGAATTGAGCTTGCAAAAGAAGTAGCCAAACAATACGATGAACATGTGCCACTTTCTGTTTTTAAGAATTTTGGTACCGCCATGCTTAAGCTCGATAATTGGGAATTGGAATTTGTAGGAGCTAGAAAGGAATCCTATAGATCGGATTCAAGAAAACCAATTGTCGAATCGGGGACACTTCAGGAAGATTTAGAAAGGCGGGATTTTACGATTAACGCAATGGCTATTTCTTTAAATAATAAAGATTACGGCAATTTGTTAGATCCGTTTGATGGGCTTTCTGATATCAAAAAGAAATTGATACGTACACCACTTGAGCCCAATATCACCTTTTCAGATGACCCACTTCGTATGCTTAGAGCAGTCCGATTTGCAGCTCAACTAGATTTTGATATAGACAGTGCTACCTTCTTTGCATTAAGTGAAAACGCACATCGTCTGAATATCATTTCTTCGGAACGAATTATTGTCGAGCTCAACAAAATCATTGAAGTCAAAAAGCCTTCTTATGGGTTTAAATTACTTTTTGCAGGGAAGTTACTTCATGAGTTTTTCCCGGAAATGGTGGACTTGCAGGGAGTAGACTCGGTAGATGATAAATCACATAAGGATAATTTCTACCATACGCTGCAAGTTCTTGATAATGTGTGTCAAACTAGTGATGATCTTTGGCTTCGTTGGGCAGCTATTCTACATGATATAGCAAAGCCAGCTACTAAGCGCTTCAACAAAAAGGTCGGATGGACATTTCATGGTCATGAAGACAAAGGAGCTCGAATGACACCTGGGATTTTCAAGAGACTAAAGCTTCCTATGGATGACAGGATGAAATATGTGCAAAAGCTCGTGAAACTTCATCTACGTCCCATAGCCTTAGTCAAAGATGAAGTGACGGACTCAGCGATGAGACGGTTGCTTTTCGAAGCAGGAGATGATATTGATGATCTTATGAAACTTTGTCGTGCTGATGTCACGTCTAAGAATAACAAGAAAGTGAAACGTTACTTGGAGAATTTTGATAAAGTAGCTCAGAAGCTTATCGAAGTAGAAGAAAAAGACCAAGTCAGAAATTTCCAACCTCCAATTTCTGGTGAGGAAATCATGGGAGTTTTTGGATTGAAGCCTTCAAAAATCGTTGGAGATATTAAAGAAGAAATTAAAGAAGCTATATTGGAGGGCAAAATTCACAATAATCCTGATCAGGCACGTGAATTAATGCTGGAAATTGCCAAATCCAAGGGATTGTCACCAGTATTAGATCGCCCAAATTCGTAAACTAAATCAAAAAATCCATCTAAAATGAAGCACGTATTACTCATGCTGCTTATGGCCTTTTGCGCCAGCACTACTATTGCCCAGACTGCCGATTCTGTCTCCAGACTTGATCCAAAACTCAAAAAAACCTTGAATGCAGCGGATCAGGCTGCCTATCAATTGGCTATGCGCTACAATGATATGGCTTCTGCTAAAAGTTTTCTGTATGAATTGATCGTAAGAAACCCCGAAGATATTCGTTACATTGAAATGTTGGGCTCACTTTATTATGAATCAGGGCAGTCCATGTCAGCAGCTCTTGTTTCAATGGATGTGCTGAAGGTCAATGATAAAAGTATCGCTTCTTTAGAAATCGCAGCTTATTCATTAGAGCAAGTTGGAGCTTTGGAAAAGGCACTTCCATACTTTGAAAGTCTTTACCTACTCAGCGGAGATAATTTTAGCCTTTATAAAACTGGTTATCTTCAATACAGCTTGAAAAAATACCCGGAGGCGTTGAATTCTATGAACATGCTGATCAAAAATGCTAAGCCTGAGGATAAAGTTGGTTTTCCTAAGTCTCAAACAGAAACTCTGGAAATTAGTATGAAGGCAGCAGCGTTGAATCTGAAAGGAATGATCTACTTGGATCAAGGTTCTAAAACTGAAGCAAAGGCCGCATTTGAGGAAGCCATTTCCTTGGATCCATCATTTGATTTCGCCAAAGAAAACCTTGCTAAGACAAATTGATCAATTTAGTCTCAGTAAAAGGAAACCGGTAGATATACCGGTTTTTTTTGTTTTATGACGATTGTGAAAATAGGCCGCTTCACCTTTCGTCAGATGAAATTTAATTGAAAGGAAACTATTCCTTAACAGCTTTTAAGCGTCTGACGCAGATCTTTATAGGTTATGAAAGGTCTCAAACGAATATGCTTTTTAGCATCAATTTTTTCGTGTTTTTGCGTTACAATTTCTTTGGCGCAAAGCCATCAATCATTGGCTGTGCAACTTGATTCAGCATGGCTTATCTCTAAAAGTGCCCCCGAATCCGCATTTGCGGCTGCATCTGGATTGTTAGGAAAAAGCCGAACCAATAAAGTTGACTCGTTGACCGGTAGAGTCCAGCTTTTGAGGGGTAAAATACTTTTTCAATTTGGAATGTTTCAGGAAGCTACCGAAGCCTTGTATGAAGCTGAGCACATATTTAGGGAAACCCGCAAAATGAAGTACCTGGCTCAGGTAAATAATTTACTGGGCGAAGTTTATTATAAAATCAAGAATTCAGAAAGCGCCCTGCTACGTCATGAACAGGCACTGAAGATCTATCAACAAATCAATGATGATGCTGGAGAAGCCGAGACTAAAAGTTACATAGGTGGGATGTTTGAGAAAATCGGGGCCTACCCAAAAGCCTTGGAGTATCAAAGGGAGTCACTTCAGCAGTTCGAGACTTTAGGAATGAGATCCGAGATAGCGTTTGTTAGGGAAAATATCGGGAGCATCTACGAAGACCTTGAAAAGTACGATTCTGCCAAATTCAATTTTGAACAGGCGTTTTTATTGAATTCAGAATTGGGTGATAGTCTTCGGGTGATAGGAAACCTAAATAATCTAGGGGATGTGTTTCGCAAAACTAGAGAGGCGTCAAAAAGTTTGGCGTTTTCCAAAAGAGCTGCGGAAATGAGCCAAAGGTTAGGGGTGCTTACCTTGCAAAAATCAGCTGTGGTAGATATTTCCAAGGCATATGCCGAAATGGAGGATTACGAAAGCGCCTTCAAATACCTAGAGCAAAGCCGACAATTGAGCGATATGGTTTTTTCGGAAGAGTCTACACGTCAGCTGGCAATTCAGGAGGCTCAGTATAATCTGTTCACCAAAAACCAGCAAATCAAGGAGCTGGAGCAAACAAAGAATTTTGATGCAAAAGTAAAATGGTTACTCCTGTTTTTAGTGAGTCTTTTGTGTGTATTAGGTTGGGTGATTTTCAATCGACAAAAGCTAAAAATTAGGAGCAATAGAGAATTGTTGCAGCGGCAAGAAGAGATTTTGAAGGTAAAGGAGCAATTGATCACTACAGAGAAAGAAAATCTGAAGCTGCTGGAATTGAAAATGGAGGCTGAGGATAAAGCTCACTCAAAATCTCTAACGGCTCAGACGCTACATGTCATAGACAAGAACCAAATGCTGGAAGACATTCAGGCAAAACTGAAAAGTATTTTAGAAGAAGATTCTAAAGAGCAAAAGAAAAGGATTCGTAATTTGATTAAGCAGATAGATTTTAATTTTTCGCATGACTCAGATTGGGATGATTTCAAGCAGACTTTTGAAAGAGTACATCAGGATTTTTTCAAAAACATACAAACTAGATCTGGAGGGCTGACTCCAGCAGAGATGAAACTTGCCAGTCTGATGCGTCTGAATCTAAACTCTAAAGAGATTGCTTCTTCGCTCGGGATTTCTATGGATAGTTTACGGATTTCGCGCTATCGACTACGTAAAAAATTGAACCTAAAAAAGGAGGATAGTTTACAGCAATTTCTTCTTTGTATATGATTTACAATTTGTTAATCTGTTTTTAACACAGTGTAATATTCTGTTTTTGAAATAGTTAAGTCTGATTTTAGAAATTCTGTTTAGGTTTTGTTAACGGTCACTTTCCTCATTGTTGCTCATTTGATAACAGTCATTTCTAGTCTGAAGGTACAGTCCGAGCTAACATTGTAGCATCAAAACCATTTAAAAATTATGACAAGAAACAGACTACTTTATGGCTTGTCCGCCCTAGGGATTTTTGCGAGTTCCTGCAGCGAGCCCGACCAACAAAAAGAAGAACAAACCGAGCAGCAAATTTTGGTGAAGCCAATTTATACTACTGACTCGGTGGTCCATGATACCGATGATCCAGCTATTTGGGTGAATCCTTCCGATCCAAGCAAAAGCCTAATCATCGGAACAGATAAAGATGCCGAGGGAGCTTTGTATGTATTCGATCTGAAAGGAAATACAATAGATTCCCTGATTGTCCGAGATATTCAGCGTCCAAACAATGTGGATATAGGCTACGGATTGGATCTAGGAGATCGAACGGTTGACTTTGCAGTTACTGGAGAGCGAATGACCTCCAAATTAAGGTTTTTCAGCCTTCCGGATATGAAGGAAATAAATGTTGGAGGAATAGAAGTATATGAAGGGGAATCCGGCCCTGATTTCAGAGATCTGATGGGAGTTGCTCTTTTTCAAGACAAAACCACCGGAAAGAATTATGTGATCGCTGGTAGAAAAAATGGCCCTACAGATGGGACTTATTTGTGGCAATATGAGATTCTCGGAAAGGATGGTCAAATCAATCTTAATCTTGTTCGGAAGTTTGGCTCATACTCTGGTAAAAAAGAAATCGAAGCCATAGCAGTAGATGCTGAATTGGGATATATCTATTATTCCGACGAAGGAGTTGGGGTGAAAAAGTACTATGCTGATCCTGAGAAGGGGAATGAAGAACTGGCATTTTTTGCACAGGAAGGGTTTTCTGACGACCACGAGGGAATCTCTATTTACAAACTGGATGATGCCACCGGGTACATTTTAGTTTCAGATCAGGGGTCAAATCTTTTCCACGTTTTCCCACGAGAAGGATCTGCTTCCAATCCACATGAGCATAGTTTAATTACCAAAATCGCCACAAGTACAATATCCAGTGATGGATCTGAATCCATCAGTTTGGCTTTGGGACCTGATTTTCCTCATGGACTTTTTGTAGCCATGTCTGATGATAAAACCTTCCAGATCTATCGCTGGGAAGATATGGCCGGTGACATTCTAAAATCAAAAAATTAATCATTCAACCTCATAGTTATGAAAAACAAATTACTAAGAGCGATTACCTTGATCGCGGCTTTTTGCCTGAGCCATCAGATGCTAGCTCAGGGTGTTTTAAGAGGTAGGGTTATCGATGCACAGAACCTATCTATGCCAGGTGCAAATGTTATTTTGAAGGGCACTACAATCGGTACTATTACCAATCAAACTGGAGATTTTTCTATTGTTGATCTTCCGGCTGGAACTTATGAAGTAGAAGTTTCATACTTGGGCTATGGGTCTTTACTCCATGATACGGAGGTAGAAAATGGTCAAACCACTATTCTGAACTTCAAATTGGATGAAACTACGATAGAAAGCCTGGAATTTGTGGTGATGGGAGATCGGCTTAAAGGGCAAGCTAAAGCGCTCAATCAACAGAAGAACAATGCGAATATCACCAATGTGGTATCCTCTGATCAAATTGGTCGGTTTCCTGATGCCAATATTGGAGATGCACTGAAAAGAATTCCTGGTATCACCATGCAAAATGATCAGGGTGAAGCAAGGAATATCATTATCCGAGGTCTTGCGCCTCAGCTTAATTCTGTGACTTTGAACGGGGAAAGATTGCCATCTGCAGAAGGGGATAACAGAAATGTACAAATGGATTTGATTCCATCAGACATGATCCAGACCATTGAAGTGAACAAAGCTGTCTTACCAAGTATGGATGCTGATGCAATTGGAGGCTCAGTTAACTTAGTAACCCGACAAGCTCCAAATTCCCTGCGTATATCTGGAACTGCAGCATCGGGCGTCAATTTACTTTCTAATAAACCAATCTGGACTGGAGGTTTGATTATTGGCAACAGATTCTTTAATGATAAACTGGGAGCCATTTTTTCAGGTTCTTACAATAATCATCGATTTGGCTCAGACAATATCGAGGCAGTATGGAAAGAGTACGATAATGGGGTCGCCTTGGAAGAATTTGATATTAGAGAGTATAGAGTGCAGCGTGTGCGTAGATCTGCTTCAGTTGCTTTCGATTATGAGATCAATGACAATCATACACTTTTCCTTTCCGGAATGTATAATCACCGGGATGACTGGGAAAATAGATTCAGAATGAGAGTTAGCCAGTTGGATGATTCATTTGATGAGGGTGATTTTACTGAGGTCAGTTCCGGGAATTACCTCACGAAAGGCCGCGTAGAATACGAGACCAAAGGTGGTTTGGATAGCGATAGAAATAAAGCGGCTAGACTGGAAGATCAGCGAGTATATAACACGACACTGGGCGGTAGTCATATATTCAACAAACTGAAAATGGATTGGTCAGCAACTTATGCGAAGGCATCCGAAGAAAGACCATTTGAGCGCTATACTTCCTATAGATCTTCAGGGCAAGATGTCACTGTAGATGTATCTAACCCGGAGAAACCGTACGCATACCTAACTGATCCAGCTGATAATCTTAGGATTGGGTTTAATGGGCTCTCAGAGCAATATGGGTATACATCTGACCGCGACTTGAATGCAAAATTGGATTTCAAACTTCCTTATAGTCCTAAGGGTATCCTTCAATTTGGTTTGAGGTACAGAGGAAAAAATAAGGAGCGGGAAAACAACTTCTACGAATACGAACCTTTGGATGAGGAAGCTTTCGGAGAAACAATAGCAGACGTTCCAAATGATAATTACTCAGATCCTAATTTCCTAGTAGGTTCACAATACCAAGTAGGCACATTTATGACGCCGGAGTATTTGGGTGGTTTGGATTTCAAAAACTCGGGTTTATTTGAAGAAAGTGATATTCCGGAAGAGTATGCGCCAGGAAATTACAATGCCAAGGAAACCATTACAGGAGGATATGTGATGGCAGATCATCAGTTTTCAGAAAAATTCTCAGCGATAGCTGGTGTGCGACTAGAGCATACAGCAATTGACTACGTCGGGAATATTTTTGATATAGATAACGAAGAGATTTCATCTGCAGAAGGCGAGCAAAGCTACACCAACTTTATGCCTGGAGTACATTTGAAATACAATATGAATTCAAACTCAGTCCTAAGATTTGCTTGGACAAATACCATTGCAAGGCCAAATTATTTTGACTTGGTTCCTTATGCTGAGTTTAGTCCTGAAGATGAGGAGCTTGCTCGTGGCAACCCAAATTTGAGACCAGCAACTGCAATGAATTTTGATTTGATGGGGGAGCAGTACTTTGATAACGTAGGGTTATTTTCATTGGGCGGGTTTTATAAGGATGTTGATGATTTCGTCTACACGATCACCTCTCAAGGATATAGTGATCCACAGTTTGGTTCCGATCTTCAATATTCCCGCCCCGAAAATGGGGGCACTGCAAAAATTTATGGACTGGAAGCTTCTATACAGCGTCAGTTATGGAAAGGATTCGGAATTTACCTAAACTATACTTACACCAAGTCATCTACAACTGGTATTGAAGGCAGAGACAATGATGATATTGAATTACCAGGTACAGCGGACAACATGTTCAACGCTTCTTTATCTTTTGAGAACAGAAAGTTTGTAGCACGTGTATCTTTAAACTTTGCTTCTGATTATTTGGATGAGTTGGGCGGAGAAGCTTTCGAAGATCGTTACTATGACCAGCAGACATTTTTGGATGTAAATGCCTCCTATGCTATCACGCCAAAGTGGAGGGTGTTTTTCGAAGGAAATAACTTGACTAATCAGCCATTGAGATATTATCAGGGAATCAAATCGAGAACAATGCAGGCAGAATATTACAATGCGCGATTGAACTTTGGTTTGAAATTCGATTTGTTCGAATAGCAACAAGTTTAGCGTAAAAAAAGGCTACCAATTTTAATTGGTAGCCTTTTTCGGTTTTATGTGGGACTGATACTTACCGTTATAAAAACAAATAATATGCGAGAAAGGTCGTCAGTAATGAAATCCCGAAACTCATCAATAGGATCTTAGAATAATTTGTTACCCATTGACCTTTTTTTGTGTTTCCTTCTACTATAAGTTGCCGGTTTGGCCTTACAACTTCTTGAATTAGTGCTAAGCACCCTAGAAAGTAAATAGATAGTATAAGGGCGAAACTTGCTGCGATTTCCATGATTGTTAATTTGAACTCCAAATTTAACAGCAATTCAAACCAATGCTTTTGAAAAAGAGAAACTTAACAATTTGATAATGAGCAAAAAAAAGGTGATTCATTTGAATCACCTTTTTTAAGTTATTATTTTATTGCTATTACATCTGCAGGTCCAGATGGATCATTTATTGCGTTTCCTCCGTCTCTTGGGGTGCCATAAAGTAATAATCCACAGACGTGCGGAGAGGCCATGGAAGTACCATTATAACTTGCGTATCCGCCAGGAACGGTAGATAAAACACCTACGCCAGGCGCCGCAAAATCAATAGGCGGATTGCCAAAGTTAGAGAAAGATGCAAATCTGTCGTTGTTATCAATGGCAGAAACGGTAAAGATATTGTCACCATTTACTCTGGCCGGAGATGAATTATTAGCATTGGTACTTTCATTGCCAGCAGCAAGTGCTACTTTTACTCCAGCATTACCAAGTGCGATTACAGCAGCATCAAGTGCTGCCGATGTTGGGCCTCCAAGACTCATGTTTGCAACATCTCCAGATGCAGCATTTGCCTTCACAAAATCAACCCCTGCGATCACACCAGAATAAGATCCGGAACCTCTAGAGTCCAGTACTTTTACGGGTACAACTTTTACTCCAGCAGCTACACCGACAACGCCAATTTCGTTATCTATTGCTCCAATGGTCCCTGCTACGTGTGTTCCATGACCATTTCCATCACTTGAAAGATTGGAATCCTTTCCTTTGGTGAATGCATTAAATCCCAAATTTACGTCCACATTCAAATCGGGATGCGAAGCGTCAATTCCAGAATCAATGACATAAGCTTTATTACTTCCCACATAGGTTGCTCCTCCGCCTACTCTTGCTATACCATAGGGGATTTCCTGTGAAGAAGTTCCTCCCCCTCCTCCTCCACCATTACCTGGTCCTTTGCCTGGGGGTGGGGCTAATGCGATCACACGATCTTGTTCAATAGCTTTTACTGATGGATCTTTGGAGATTGCTTGATATTGCTCATCCGTCAATGAAACCGCAAAACCTTCAATACTGCTACCGTATACATATCCTAGATTTTCTTGATCGATTCTATATTTTGCCAAAAGATCAGAACCGGTTTTTCTCATAGAAGCTTGGACTGCAGAGTAGGACAGGTCTTTTCTGAAACTAATCCCTGTAGGCATTAACGTAACAATGTATTTCCCAGGAATGACATCACCCGACTGATATTTCACGAATTCTATTGAATCTCCGGTGATAGGAGACTCTGCTTCTTGCTGGCAAGAGAAAGCAAGGGCGCCAATGAGGATTCCTGCATATAGTGCAGGTTTTTTCCATAGTTGTTTTTGGTTGATCATAATATGAAGTGGTTAATTTGTTTAATAAACTAACTCTTTGATAGGTACTTAGAGCAGTTTGTCCATATAATGTCTGGAAATTATATGAATTAACCAATTCTGGATGCGCAGGTAAAGGCAAAAAAAAAGCCCCGAATTTTCGGGGCTAAGAACTTATTTTTTGATTGGGGATTCTATCATTTGTCCCATCCGGGTTTTTCCCTCCAAGGTATTTGCGAGTTCTATTCGATCCAATTTGGTAACTCTGGCTGATGATGGCACTCCAGTGATTTGCTCAATTGCTGTTCTGAACATGATTTCATTTATATCTCCCAATTCTCTTAGACGCTCAGTGTTTTCATTGATAGCTATATTGGGAGTGAACCCTGAGGTGTAATCAGATTGATCTAAGCTATTAAAACTTTGAGTAACTATAGGTAGAAGGCCATAAGAGTTTTCTGGGTTCTCCTCGTCTTCTATGGCGATAGACCCTACATTTTTACCGTAGGTGACACCCCCTATTAAAAAAACTTCCATGTAAGGTTTCAGACCATTAATTATTAATTCAGAGGCTGAAGCTGTTCCACTAGAAGTCAATACGTAGATTCTATTTCCAGACAGCGTGTTCCCTATATTTTGTGATTTTTCTAGGAAGGTTCTCTGCACATTACTCAAAGATGGAATATTTGTCATTATATATTGATTGTATTTCGTCTTCGAGAAGATGTCAGAACTTGTCACTCCGGGACCAATGAGGCTGGCTAAATTAACAGCAGAAGAAACATACCCTCCACCATTATAGCGTAAATCTAAAACCAAGTTATTGATGTTTGCTGCTTTCATTTTGGCAAAAACAGCATCCATTTCCTTGTCGTATTTGATAGAATCCGCTGAAGTACCAGGTGCAAAGAAATTATACACCACATAACCAATTTTCTGATTGTTAATTGTATAAACAGAATCTAGAAAATTCGGGTCTTCAGAGAATTGTATGGGAGTGAGGGAAATATCTGGCATTTCTTCATAGGCAGAAGTTTCCTCGTTAAATCGTAGTGTAGTGATTGTATGTGTTTGTTCTGCCTGTCCACGAAGTTCGCTGAAGTTACTCCTAGTTAATCCAATACCATTGATAGCTATAATTACATCACCTCTTTTTAGATCTTTTGATGAGGTAGGACTATTTTTCTTGGTATAGATGACTTCTCCATAAACATCATCAGAGTCGGGTAGACCATACCATTTAGCTTCGTAGCCAGGGTCAAGAGAAATGCCCTGGAGGGAATTGATCAATTCTTGGTAGTCTGGATAAATAACTGAGAAACGATCTGTAGGTGTGTATAGTAATGAATTGAAATAGGCTGTAGGATCAGAAGTCTCCGCAATTGGAGTCTTCATATTGAGCCTCCAATAATACACCTCATCCATCACATCAAATATCCAATTGTTGATTTCTTCTTCAAGCGTTAACTCAGAATCTACGACAGGATCTTTGTCATCATCTTTACAGCTCCAAAGCAGTCCACTGAGGATAATCAATAGTAAAGATCTTGAGAATAGGGAAGATTTCATATCTGGGATGTTAGGGTGAATATAAACGCTGCAATTAGCATAATCGTTTGATATTTAACTCGAAATATCAAAAAGAGGAACCAAAAGAAACATCGTGTGTCTGACTATCCTGCAGTTCTCCTTTCTCACATTTCAAAACTCGATATGGATACTTACGAAGTAAATCATAATTATGGGTTGCCATTAAGATTGCAGTTCCTTTTTTATTTATTTCCTGGAAAAGCTTGAAAATACCATCGGCAACATCCGGGTCAAGATTTCCAGTAGGTTCATCTGCTAGTAAGATTGAAGGCTCATTAAGCAAAGCCCTTGCTATAACTACTCGTTGTTGTTCTCCGCCTGAAAGTTGATGAGGCATTTTGCTGGAGGCGTTATTTAATCCAACTAACAGCAGAACTTCAGCCATACGGGCATTTATTTTTGCTTTGTCTTTCCAGCCTGTAGCTCTCATCACAAACGCTAAATTTTCCGCGACTGATCGATCGTTGAAGAGTTGGAAATCTTGGAAAATTATACCGATTTTTCTTCTTAGAAAGGGGATTTCCTTGGTTTTAATATTTTTCAGATTAAAACCTGCTACCTCAGCAGTTCCACTTTTCAACTCCAAATCGGCATAAAGTGTTTTAAGCAAGGAGCTTTTTCCACTCCCCGTTCTACCGATTAGAAACACAAATTCGTGCTGCTCGACAGAGAAGTTTACATCTGTAAGGATAGGGTCAATTCCTTGAAAGATTGTTGCTTGATTTACCTGAAGTACAGGTTGTGTACTGAAATCCATTCTTATAGTTCTAGTTTTTGCAATTTTCCAAAAGGAAGATCCTTTATTAACGCTTCTAATTCATCTTCCTTTCCTTCTAAGCCAAATTTCTCCACTTTTTTCAATGGCCTATCTGCCCTGAAATAGGCTACTAATACAAAGTTTTCGTCTCTGATCTGTATATAGTCAGGGATTTTCGCTTTGCCTTTTACTTTGATGATATACATAGGGGAAATTGAAAAAAAGACCGGCAAATGCCGGCCTTTTACTTATTATTTGCCAGCTGCTTTGGCATGATCTGCCAAAAACGTTGCCAAACCTGAATCTGTCAAGGGGTGATTTAATAAGCTGGTGATTACTTTCAATGGGCAAGTAACTACATCTGCGCCAACTTCAGCACACTTCAGTAAGTGCATGCTGTGTCTAACGGATGCGGCTAGAACTTCAGTTTCGAAGCCGTAGTTACCATAGATATGTACGATCTGGGCGATTAATTCCATTCCATCAAAAGAAATGTCATCCAATCTTCCGATAAAAGGAGATACATAAGATGCTCCAGCTTTAGCGGCAAGTAGTGCTTGGCCTGCAGAGAATATCAAGGTACAGTTGGTACGGATACCTTCACTTTGGAAATATTTAAGTGCTTTTAAGCCATCCTTGATCATTGGGATTTTCACGACGATTTTATCATCGATCTTAGCAAGCTCTTTTCCTTCTTTTACCATACCTTCGAAATCTGTGGAGATTACTTCAGCACTAACTTTATCATCTACGATATCACAGATCGCTTTGTAGTGAGCTCTTACTTTTTCATCTCCGCTGATGCCTTCTTTGGCCATCAAGGAAGGGTTGGTAGTTACGCCATCTAAAACACCTAGGTCATAAGCTTCGCGAATGTCACTAAGATTGGCTGTGTCAATAAAGAATTTCATGTTTAAATTGTTTAATAGGTATTGAAACCTCTTTTCTTAAGCTTTGTTATTCTTGTCTTAAATAAAAAACAGGGTATAAGCCATGTAGAAGGATGATTCCAAATGGATTTGATTGTAAGAAACAAAGTTAGAAGATTAATCAAGATTTGGAACCTGATTGGAGACCCCGAGAAAAAAATAGGGCAAAAAAAGAAGCGGCATCGCACCGCTCAACCACCTACCCTTGCTTCCTTCCGGACCTGGGGGATTCAGCAGGAGCTGGTCGTGCCGCCGGTGCAAAAGTAAGGAGAATATTAATCTTTACAATAATCTTACTTAGGATTACCGAATCGATCGCTTTTAGCGCTGACTGTGAGGGGGATTAATTTCAAATTATAGATTTGAGATTTGAAATTACTTCGTCTTAGCGAAGTGCATCTGGAATTCCAACACATTGCAGTGGATAAATTCGTCCTCTGCTAGGTCTTCAAAAATCTCCTCATCAAAGGTCATTTCTGTCTTTTCTATTTTTCCATCTGGATGCACTATTAGTTCAATCCCTGTGAACGTCTCAGGTTCAACTTGTACCAAAACTTGGTAATCGTCAAAAACTCGCTTGAAATACTGTGGAAATGCTTTTGCCATAATGTTAGAGCGTTTGTTTCGCGAAATTACTCATTCGGTCCAATTGGGTAATAACTTGAGTAATAAATCATCACATCTGAGGGATTGCTTTGGGTTATTTTTATCCTTTCAAAAACATAAAATGCCTGAGCCAAAAAATCTTTTTCATTTAAAGGCTTTACTGGGCTGATTGCGTGGTTTTCTACCTTGAAAAGTATGCCGTTTGGGCCTATTATCTCATATCCGTTTGTATGTCGCTTCCTTTTTACTTTGTAGACTTCTCCATCTACAAATTCAAATCGGGCACTACCCCAGAAGTAACTTCCCTTTCCTCTGGCAATTTGTAGATTGGTTTTAGGTTCTACAATTCGCGCTTTCTTTATTTGATTATCGTCGTGGTTGAAAAACAAATGGAATGTTCTTCCTTCAAAATCAAGGTCAGCGTAACGATATCCCCTATCAATTTCCATTTTAGCTTCTTCTCCTGAATCAGCTTTAAAATTTACTTGATGCATGGGAGCAGTCCATTCTGCTGCGTTTTGTGCCTTTGCAATTCCCTGAATCACAAAAATAAGAATTAGGATGGATAGGGTGTTTTTCATTTCAGTAGCGGTTATTCCCTAGTCGTCAACGTTTTAAGATTGTTTTAGTTTCAGATTCTAGCCACTATGAATCCCATTTGCTTAAGTTTTTGAATTAGTATCTGTAAATTTTTGATAAAAAAGATGTGCAGATGCTTTGTCCTTAACAATCCCTTTCTAAATTTGCTCCCATTCTTATGAAAACAATCGCAAACAAATATTGGTGGTGGCATTCTTACTCTTTCCAAAAGGAAGTTTAGAAAGCCCCTGCATTTAATTTTGCGTTACGACATTATATAAAAGGCTTACTGGATTTCCGGTAAGCCTTTTTTCATGAAATCGAGCTACACTAAAAAGTCATATACTAACATGATTATAATCGCTGCGAGATTCCATATGGCAGTTAAAAGCCAAATTATAATCATATGAAAAAATAACCACGAAATGACTCATATTAAACTACCTATTTTAACTACTTACAGAAAGCGCCTAGCGGACACAATCACCCCTGTGAGTATTTATCTGCAGATTCGGGATCGTTTTGCAAATCCTATTCTGCTCGAGAGTTCAGATTATCATGGTCAGGAAAATAGTTATTCTTATATCTGTTTTAACCCTTTGGCAACTTTCAGTTTCAATGCTGGAGAAGTGAAAGAAACCTTACCATTGGGGCATTCTGTATCCTATAAAGTGAGTTCGGATCAGAAACTGATGGAGAGCCTTAGAGCTTTTGGGAACAAGTTTGATACGGGGCAGGATAATTTTAAATTTAGCTCGAATGGACTTTTTGGATACATCCAATACGATTCAGTAGCCTATTTCGAAGATATCAATCTGCAGAATACAAAGGCATCTGAGGTGCCGATGATGCAATATTCAGTTTATCAGAATATCATCGTGGTAGATCATTATAAAAATGAGCTTCACTTATTAGAGCATAGAGTGGCAGGTGCGGAGAATCCGGAATTAACGGATGAGATCGAAAGGTTGCTTTCAAACAAAAATATTCCAAGCTACTCGTTTAAGAGAGTAGGAGAAGAAACCTCAAACTACACTGATGAGGAGTTCTTAAAGATTTTGAACCAAGGAAGAGAGCATTGCTTTAAAGGCGATGTGTTCCAGATTGTACTTTCCAGAAGGTTTTCCACTGCCTTCAAAGGTGACGAATTCAATGTATATCGTGCCCTTAGATCTGTCAATCCTTCACCTTATTTATTTTATTTTGATTACGGTTCTTTCAAGGTTTTTGGAAGTTCTCCAGAAGCTCAAATCGTAGTGAAAGATAAACGGGCTACCATTTATCCAATAGCGGGTACATTCCGTCGTACAGGAAATGATCAGGAAGATGCAGTTTTGGCCCGCAAACTTTATGATGATCCAAAAGAGAATTCAGAACATGTGATGCTTGTGGATTTGGCGAGAAATGACCTCAGTAGATCCTCTGAGAAAGTTACCGTGGATGTCTTTAAAGAGATTCAATACTATTCACATGTGATTCACTTAGTATCTAAAGTGACGGGAGAATTACCAGAAGGAACAAATCCACTTCAGTTGGTAGCTGATACCTTTCCTGCAGGTACACTTTCTGGAGCTCCTAAATATAGAGCGATGGAGCTGATAGACGAGTTGGAGAATGTTTCTAGAACGTTCTATGGTGGGGCGATTGGCTACTTAGGGTTCAATGGTGACTTCAATCACGCGATTTTGATCCGATCCTTTGTCTCCGAAAACAATCAGCTCAGATTCCAGGCTGGTGCGGGTGTAGTCGCCAAATCAACTATCCCATCTGAATTGCAAGAAGTGGCAAATAAACTGGAAGCGCTGCGAGTGGCTTTAAGAGCGGCGGAAGGAATTTAATTGGAAAATTGCAAGATTTTAAAATTGAAAAATTATGGCAAAATACGAGCGATTTGAAGATTTACCAGTTTGGCAGCATGCTATCAGAATAGGTGTGGGAATATATCAATTAGTGGAATCTGAAAAATTAGCTAAAGACTATCGTGCCAAAGATCAATTAATAGGATCTGCAATTTCGATTTCAAATAATATAGCAGAGGGCTTTGAATATAATAGGAATCGTCAGTTTATCCGATACTTAGAAATATCCAAGGGATCTGCTGGTGAGCTTCGAAGCCAGCTTTTCTTGCTTCTTTCAGTTGGCAAAATAGATAAAGGAGCTTACCAAGAATACTACTTAGACTTAGTTGAGCTATCCAGTGAATTAAAAGGTTTAATCAAATACCTAAATGAATTTGAAGATAAAAAAAAGAAAAGTTGATGACTCTGGTGAATCTTCCAATTTTTCAATCTTCCAATCTTTCAATTAATTAAAATGAAAATACTCGTCCTAGATAACTACGATTCCTTCACCTACAACTTGGTATATATCGTCCGCCAACTTGGTTATGGGGCAGATATGGATGTGTTCCGAAATGATAAAATCAGCTTGGAGGATGTCTCTCAATACGATAAAATAATTCTCTCTCCTGGACCTGGAGTACCTGAAGATGCTGGAATAATGCCTGAGCTTTTGAAGAAATATGCTTCCACTAAATCAATATTGGGAGTTTGTCTTGGGCATCAAGCAATCGGTGAAGCCTTTGGTGGAGATTTAATTAACTTATCAGAAGTTCTTCATGGGGTGGCTTCTATTGTAAAAGTGGAAGATGACTTGCTTTTCAAGGGCGTTCCCGATACATTTAGTATTGGTAGGTATCACTCCTGGGTCGTTAATGAAATCACCCTTTCATCAGACTTGGAAGTGATTGCCCGTACACCCGACAATCAAATCATGGCTTTGAGGCACAAGAAGTATGATGTCCGGGGCGTACAATTTCATCCAGAGAGTATTCTTACTGAAAACGGAGTGCAGATTCTCAAAAACTGGTTGGAGAATTAAGAATCAAACCACCCACCTACTCCCTAAATATTATGAAAGAAATATTAAATCATCTCATCGAACATCGCACATTGACGCGGGAAGATGCACGTGAGGTATTGAAAAACATTACTGCTGGTACTTATAATCAAAGCCAAATAGCGGCCTTTATGACCGTATATATGATGAGAAGTATCACTGTAGAGGAACTTTCGGGATTTAGACAAGCTATGCTAGAGCGTTGCATTCCTGTCGAAATCACTGAATATGACGCAATGGATCTTTGTGGTACAGGAGGTGATGGAAAGGATACATTTAATATTTCTACTTTATCTTCTTTCATAGTCGCTGGAGCTGGTCAGAATGTAGCCAAGCACGGTAATACTGGGGTTTCTTCCATTTGCGGGTCATCTAATCTACTAGCGTATTTTGGGTATGAATTTACCAACGACATCGATAAAATCCGACAAAGTTTGGATGAGGTAGGGATTTGCTTTTTGCATGCACCACTATTTCACCCTGCAATGAAGCATGTAGGGCCAATCAGAAAAGATCTTGGCGTAAAGACCTTCTTCAATATGCTTGGCCCAATGGTGAACCCGAGTTTTCCGAATAAACAATTGGTGGGTGTGTTTAGTCTGGAGTTAGCCAGGCTTTATGGTTATTTGTATCAGGAAATGAACGGTAGATTCTCCATCCTACATGCTTTGGATGGTTACGATGAGATTTCCTTGACTGGGGATTTCAAAATGATTTCAAACGAAGGCGAAAAGGTATTGAAGCCTGAAAATCTAGGGCTTTCACAACTTAATGCTGAATCAATCAAAGGAGGAGGTACCATTCAGGAATCTGCCAGAATTTTTGAAGCAATACTTAAAGGTAAAGGAACAAAGAGTCAAAATGCTGTGGTATTGGCGAACTCAGCTGCGGCATTGGTCACTGCCGAAGAAGGATTGTCCTTCCCTGATGCTGTGGCAAAAGCCGAAGATGTGCTGCTTTCTGGCAAGGCTTTAGCCGTTTTTGAAGGCCTCGTTAATCCCAAAACTTCAGTTTCATTAGCTTAAAATTGTATGAATATTTTAGATAAAATTATTGCTCAAAAACACGTAGAAGTAGCAGAAAAGAAAAGTTTGGTGCCTGCAAAGATGCTTGAAAAAAGTGTCTTTTTTGACGGTCAAGTGGTATCCATGAAAAAGTATGTGTGTGATCCTGAGAAGTCTGGAATCATTTCTGAATTCAAAAGAAAGTCACCTTCCAAAGGTTTGATCAATGGCTCTGCTTCAGTAGAAGCAGTAAGTATAGGATACATGCAGGCAGGGGCCTCGGCTTTATCGATTTTGACGGATACTGACTTCTTTGGTGGCAGTAATACCGATCTGAAGGAAGCCCGTAAATTCAATTTCTGCCCGATTCTTCGAAAGGACTTTGTGGTGGATGAATATCAGATTCTAGAAGCAAAGTCTATAGGCGCGGATTGTATTTTGCTAATTGCAGCGGCTTTGGAGCCCGCTAGATTGAAGGAATTAGCAGCTTTCGCAAAAAGTTTGGGACTTGAAATCCTAATGGAAGTGCATGATGGGGAAGAACTGGAAAGAAGCCTTTGTGATGAATTAGACTTGGTTGGCGTGAACAATAGGAATCTGAAAACATTTGATGTGTCATTACAAACCTCTTTGGATTTGGTTGACAAAATACCAGGTGATTTCGTGAAGATTTCTGAAAGTGGAATTTCTGATCCTGCTACACTGATCACGTTAAAAAAAGCTGGTTTTGATGGATTTCTTATAGGAGAAAACTTTATGAAATCGAGCAGACCTGAACAGGCAGCTTACAATTTCATCAAAGAATACAAGAAGCTTTCGGCTAAAGAATCAACCGTAAGTATCTGATGAAATCGAGCATGACTCAAAGAATCTCAAACCGCGGTAATTATCACACATGCGAGATTCCATATGGCCTATAAAAATCAAATTATAATCCTATGAAAATCAAGGTCTGTGGGATGCGGGATCCTGAAAATGTCCAACGTCTAATTCAAGAAGTTAAACCTGATTGGATTGGGTTGATATTCTATTCCCAATCTTCGAGATATGTTTCAGCTGATTTTGCAGAGTCATTCCCAGAGACTGGTATTCCGAAAGTTGGGGTCTTTGTTAATGAGACTATTGAGTTTGTTTTATCCAAAGTTGATGAGTTTAACCTATCTGTAATCCAATTGCACGGAAACGAAAGTCCAGAATATGTCCGTGAACTGAAGTTGATAACCGGTAAAAAACTTTGGAAAGTCGTTTCAGTTGGAGATTCGATTGACTGGGAAACATTAAGAAATTATGTGGGTTTAGTTGAAAACTTCCTCTTTGATACAGCCACACCAAAACATGGGGGTTCAGGGAAAAGATTCAATTGGCAAATACTGGAAAGCTATCCCTTTGAAAAGGGATTCCTGCTTAGCGGAGGACTGGATGAAGGGAGCGCTTCTGAAATTCTTTCCCTTGCAGAGAAAATGCCTCAGATGGTAGGGGTTGATTTGAATTCCAAATTTGAGGATGCTCCAGGATTAAAGAATATAGAGAAACTGAAGAGTTTTAAAAATAAAATTAGACCATAGTTGGTAGTCCATGGTCCATGGTCTATCAGCCATCAACTATAGAATTATGATCAAAGTAGATGAAAAGGGTTTTTACGGCAAATTTGGTGGAGCTTATATCCCCGAAATGTTGCACCCAAACGTGGAAGAACTGAAAGAAAACTACGAGTCAATCATGGCTTCGCAGGAGTTTCAGGGAGAATTCAGAGGATTGCTGAAAGATTATGTTGGCAGGCCCACACCTTTGTATTTTGCTTCTAGACTTTCAGAAAAGTATGGGGCAAAAGTATATCTAAAGCGGGAAGACCTTTGTCATACTGGAGCGCATAAAGTCAACAATACCATAGGTCAGATCATCTTGGCAAAGAAGCTTGGGAAAAAGCGAATCATCGCAGAAACCGGAGCTGGTCAGCATGGCGTGGCAACAGCGACGGTTTGTGCGCTGATGGGGATGGAGTGTACCATTTACATGGGCGAAATAGATATCGCACGTCAGCATCCAAACGTGGAGCGGATGAAGATTTTGGGAGCTACAGTAGTACCTGCGACTTCGGGTTCGAAAACACTCAAAGACGCGACAAACGAAGCCATGCGAGCTTGGATCAATAATCCAGTGGATACGCATTACATCATAGGATCGGTAGTAGGACCGCACCCCTATCCAGAGATGGTGGCCAGATTTCAATCAGTGATTTCAGAGGAAATCAAATGGCAGCTCAAAGAGAAAGAAGGTTCGGAAAATCCGGATATCGTGATTGCCTGTGTGGGAGGAGGATCAAATGCTGCTGGTGCTTTTTACCACTATTATAATACCCCGCAAGTTCGCTTAGTTGCAGCGGAAGCTGCTGGTCTGGGCGTTTTGTCCGGGAAATCAGCCGCAACTACTGTTCTTGGAACTCCAGGTGTTTTGCATGGATCAAAGACGATTTTGATGCAGACAGAGGACGGGCAAGTTGTAGAGCCACATTCTATTTCTGCTGGATTGGATTATCCTGGAATCGGTCCTGTTCATGCTCATTTATTTGATGTAGGAAGAGGTGAATTCGTAGCAGTGGAGGATAAAGATGCAATGGCTGCAGGAATTGAGTTAAGTAGATTGGAAGGGATAATCCCAGCAATCGAATCTGCTCATGCGATACATGCATTAAACTTGATTGAATATTCCAAAGATGATGTGATTGTGATCAACTTGTCAGGAAGAGGCGATAAGGATCTGGACACGTATATTAAATGGGGGCAGTATTGATTTGGGATATATGATATCGGATTTACGAGGACATTTTGAACTTCAATCGTCATCGTATAATTCATGCTTTTCCTAAACAAAATAATAGTGAATGAAGAATGTTGAAGGCTGAATAATGAAGTGACCGAAACCTGAGACGAACCTTTCACTATTAACCTTAAAAGGGGTTAACCATGATTAGCCATGGGGGCAACCCATGAGAAAGAAATTTTATAATTGAATACCAACCCTGAAAGGGTTGAACTAAAATAGTTGATGCTGGAATGGGAAAAAGTCTCAATTTTAAAGAGGCGCTCGTAAATCCAATATCCTAAATCGTAAATGCAAATGAACCGAATACATAAATTCTTTGAAACCAAAAAGGAGCGCGTCCTCTCAATCTACTTCACTGCAGGTTTTCCGGCATTGGAAGATACGATGCCGATCATGGAGGCTGCCCAGGCTGGAGGAGCTGATATTATTGAGATTGGCGTGCCGTATTCAGACCCAGTGGCGGATGGACCAACTATTCAGGATAGCAATATGATTGCGCTGGAAAACGGGATTTCATTGAAAAAGATCTTTGAGCAACTGAGAGGTTTTCGTGCCAAAATCCATATTCCAGTAGTGATGATGGGCTATCTCAATCCAATTATGCAGTACGGAATGGAGGCTTTCTGCCAAAAGTGCAAAGAAGTCGGAGTGGATGGTTTGATTTTGCCTGACCTACCTATGCAGCAATATTTGGATGATTATAAGCAGTTGTTTGAGCAGTATGGCTTGGTCAATACCTTTCTTATTTCACCTCAAACCAGCGAAAAGCGAATTAGAGAGATAGACGAAAATACCTCTGGCTTTATCTACATGGTTTCTTCACATAGCATCACAGGTGCGAAGGCAGGAATCACCGAGGAGCAGATTGCATATTTCGAGCGGGTAAAAGCTATGAATCTTAAGAATCCTAGATTAATTGGATTTGGGATTTCAGATTCGGAAACATTTACCACCGCTTCCAATTATAGTAATGGGGCCATTATAGGTTCGGCTTTCATCAAGACAATAAAAGATTCGAAAAATCTGAGTGAAGATATCCAGAATTACATTCAATCAGTGGTGAATTGATAATGTATCGTTACAGAAATTTAAATTCTCATCGCCTTATGAAATTCTATATTCTGATTATTTTCTTTGTTTTTACGCTTTTGTCATTCTCCCAACAAGCTTTTTCTCAGACGGATCCTGAGAAAATAGTTGTGGAATTTTTTAATGCCTACGAAAAATCTCCTAATGAAGCCTTGCTTGCATTGTTTGAGGATAACCCATGGCTAACTCAAAATCCAGGAGCATTGGATCAGGTGAAAGTTCAGCTACAAGGAGCCTTAGGAATAATTGGTGATTATCGAGGGTATGAAAAAATATCACAAATGGAAAGAGGGGAGAGCCTAATAAAACTTGTCTATTTTGCTAAATATGATAGACAACCACTAAGGTTCATCTTTTTATTTTACAAAGCAGATGATAAGTGGATGATTCAAAACTTTCTATTTGATGATAAATTCTGGGAGGATTGAAACATAAATACCCATATAAATAACTTCGCCAACAAATTTCAATTGAAGACATCCTCGTAAATCGTATTTCATAAATCGTACTTAATAATGATTATTCAACTTCAACCCGATATTTCCGATAGCCAAAAAGATAAATTGATCAATGTGGTCAATGGAATCGGCTATAAGACCACAGAAGTCAAAACACAATTAGGAGACTACCTAATCGGTATTGGTAAAAAGGAATTTGATATCCGTAAAATCGGCCAGATGGACGGAATCATCGACATTCATATCGTCTCTGACGAGTATAAGTTGGTGTCCAAAAAGTGGAAAGCTAAGCCAACTTCTGTTGATTTGGGTGATGGTGTATTCATCAAAGAAGGGGAAATGGCGGTGATCACTGGGCCATGCTCCATCGAAACGGAAGAGCAAATCCGTGCCGTAGTGGCCCACTGCGTGGAAAATGACATAAAGATGATGCGCGGCGGGGTCTTCAAACCTAGAAGTAGCCCTTATGCTTTCCGTGGTTTGGGTTTGGAAGGACTAAAACTTTGGCATCAAATTGCCAGTGAAGCAGGGATAAAGATTGTCACCGAAGTGATGCAAACTTCCCAGATCGAAGAAATGTATCCTTACGTGGATGTGTATCAGGTAGGAGCTAGAAATTCCCAGAATTTTAACCTTCTCGATGAACTCGGGAAAGTAGATAAGGCAGTGATGATCAAGCGTGGTATCTCAGGTACAATCGAAGAGCTTTTGCAGTCTGCTGAGTATGTGTTTTCAGGAGGAAATGAGAAACTGATTTTATGTGAAAGAGGGATCAGAACCTATGAAAGAGCTTCCAGAAATACATTGGACCTAAATGCTATTCCGATTTTGAAAGCTAAATCACACTTGCCAGTTATTGTAGATCCTTCGCACGGAATAGGGATTCGTGCCTATGTGCCTCAGATGGCATTGGCGGGAGTGATGTCCGGAGCTGACGGAATAATCTATGAATCTCATGAAGTTCCTGAGAAAGCCTACTCAGATGGACAGCAGACCTTGGATTTTGCTCAAAGTGCAAGACTCGCAAGCTGGATCAGGGAAAGTTTCGCGATGCGAAAACGATTTGATTTGTTATAAAGAAGCTCAAAAGCCAGTGGTGACACTGGCTTTTTTTATAGCTTTTTGAAAAGTAAAGGATTGATTCCAAGAGGATAGCTCTGCTTATTCAATGAGCCACCTCCTGGAAATTAAAAAAATGCGTTAAGTGGTTTTATTCAGGGGTCTCCATAGCCGCCATTTCCTCTGCTTCTTTTTGCAGTTCCATCAAAGTCATTTGAACTGCAGTATTATTCCAGTATCCGTGCGCTTTTACAATTTTTCCATCTACAAATTGGTAGGTAAGGTGTACTGGAATTACAAAATCTTCTCCAGTTGCGGCAAGAGTTCCTTTCCATGTGCCCCAGAAATTCACCCAAGTTTCACCTTCGTCAGTTACCACCATTTCATATTCATCATTTTCCCGATCGAAAGTGTAAGTGGAAAATGGCTCTACAGAGAGTTTTTGGCTAGCAATTGTTTCCGCGACAGTTGCTGGATTTTCTTCTGTTGCGTTAAAAAAGATCGCGGCATTTTCTGCATAATTACTTGCATAATTGTCCCAATCACCATTGACATAATTAGTAATTGCAGATTTGACGGTTTCGATCTCAGCAGATTGCTGAGTATACCTTGTTTGAGTAGTGCATGCCATCGTCAAGAGAAACAGCATAGCAATAATTAAATTTTTCATGTGACTTGATTTTTAGAGTTCGTGAGTCAATAAATAGGTTTACTGGAAGAGAAGTTGGATTTTTTTAAGTCAAAGGAAAAACGATCTAGTATGAACGTAGCTCGTTTGTTCCCCAACTGCATTAAATATTTGCCAAAGCTTATTTTATATACAAAAAACTGATTTTCAAATGAATCAATTTCTTACATTTAAAGATGAAGAATTTTTTTTCAGTAGCTTTTTTATTGATTTCATTCGCGGGATTTGCTCAAATCGAAGTGAAAAATGGATTATTCCTTTACAATGAGGTTTTTGTAATATCGGATGATTTTCAAGAAGATTATTTGAATAAAATGGAGGCTGCGGTGTTTGAAATGCCAAAAGATTCCCCTTTAAGATTGCAGGTGATAAATGATCTTGGCTATTATTATCATACACGAAACCTGAAAATTGCTCTGGAGTATATTGAAATGGGTTTACAGGAAGCCAGAGACAAAAATGAATCGTATTGGGAAGGAAAATTATTGGTATCCCAAGGCGCTGTTTTGCTGAGAATGGAGGAATTGGATTTGGCTGAAAAGGCGTTAACAGACGCTATTACCAAAATCCCAGAAAGTGAAGGCTGGTTACTGTATACCAATTTAGGATATGTCTATGAGCGAAAGGGATTGCTGGGTGAGGCGTTTACCTATGCATCCAAAACTCTTGAGCTAGGAGAAAAGTATGAAGATAGCAAAGCGATTGCTATGGCATATTCCGATATGAGTAATCTTTTTTGGAAGCAAGGGAAGTTTGATGCTGCGCTGAATTACGGTTTAAAATCCCTTGAAATATTTGAAAAAAGAGGTCTTGATGATCTTGATTATGATTTCACCCTACATTTATTAGGGCAATACATGGTTGATTTAAATAGACCGGAAGAAGCAGTTACCTATTTTCAGCAATCAATTGATTTAGGAGAACGTTACGGTTTTTATAATAATCTCAGCGACACATTTATTGCTTTGGCCAATCTCCATTCTCAAAAGGGAGCCTATAAAGAAGCACTGGATTCTGGCAAGGAGGCTCTTCGCTATGCTGAGCTACTGCAAAACGAATTTATGATTATGCGTTCCTATATGGCGCTAGGAAAAGTAAGTAATGCGTCCGGATATTTTATTCAAGCAGCGGACTATTTAGAGACCAGTATCATTGAAGCCACTGAAAACTTTGGGGATAAATTTTACTTGAGTTTGGTCTACGAGGAATTGAGTAAAGCCTATGAAGGTGCTGAATCATTTCAAAAAGCGCTGATTGCTTCGAGGAAATCAGATGAACTTCGAAATGATGTTTTCACTGTAGAGGCGGAGGAAAAAATATCACTACTCCAGACCCAGATGGACGTTGCTCAAAAGGAAAATACCATAATGCTACAAGAAGCAGCATTGAGTAGACAACGCATTTTGCAGGTATTTTACCTTACCCTCGCAGGCGTATTGGTAGTGATCTTATTTCTTCTTTATCGAGTGTTCCTTCGGAAAAAGAAATACAGCGTACTATTGGAGAAGAAGAACAAGGAGAAAGAGTTTTTGCTCAAAGAAATTCATCACCGGGTCAAAAACAATCTGGAAACTATTTCAAGCCTACTTACCCTCCAGATCGCCAAAATTGATGATCCGAAATTTAAGCAAGTGATGGAGGAAACTTATACCCGAGTGCAAAGTATGGGTATGATTCATTTAAGTCTTTATAAAGAGGGTGACCTAAAACAGGTGGAGATGAAAGCATTTTTTGAAGCCTTGGGGAGATTCATTTTGGATACTTTTGATGCAGAGAATAGAATTGATTTTTCAGCAGAAATGCCAGTCTTAGAACTCGATGTGGATGTGGCTATCCCAATTGGTTTGATAGTGAATGAATTGATCTCCAATTCCCTGAAGTATGCTTTCCCCAACCAAGAGTCTGGTAAGATTTCAGTAAGTCTATTTGAAAGGGAGGGAAACCTTATCTTGAAGGTTTCTGATAATGGAATTGGGATACAGGATAATCCTACTGCCCAGGGTACAGGTTTTGGAAGAGAGCTGATCAGTTTGCTTACTCGCCAGTTAGATGGAAGGATGACCTTAATTAATGATTCAGGAACGGAGTTTTCTTTTGAATTTTTACTAAACAATGCAGCATGAGTGCAACTCGAATTTTGATTGTAGAAGATGATATGATTATAGCTGCGAATATCAGTTTGCAGTTAACCAATCTAGGTTATGAAGTCACTGGGATAGAAACAAAGGGAGAAGAAGCCATCCATCACGCACTGGAGACTAAGCCGGACATTATTTTGATGGATATTCAATTGAAAGGAAAAGCTACAGGGATAGACGTCGCCCACGCAATCCATAAATTTTTGGATATTCCCTTGATTTTTCTAACGGCAAATGAAGATGATGCTACCTTTCAAAAAGCAAAAGAGACCCATCCCTTTGCCTTTATTTCCAAACCATTTTCCAAGCAAAATCTAGAAAGGACAATTGCATTAGTAGAGGAAAGAATTAAAAAAAATCCAGCAGATATTTCTTCCATGGATACTTCTGTAGAAGCTCAGGAAGACAGGATTTTTATCAGGAGCCAAAATAAATTGATAAAGGTAATGCTGGACGAAATTCTGTGGGTGGAGGCTGAAAGGAATTATTGTAAAATTATTACCACGCAGCAATCCTATACCATCGTCAGTCCTTTAAATAAGCTTTGCGAAAAAATAGATCAAAAGCGCTTTGTAAGAATCCACAGATCCTTCATGGTCAATTTCTCCAAATTGGAGGCCGTAGCCGATTCTCATGTAGAGTTTAAGGATAAACTCATTCCCATTGGAAAACAGTACAAGGACGAGCTGTATAAGCTCATGAATAAGGTGTAGAGATTCTTGAATCACTAAATTTTCATAGTAGTTTATTGATAAACAGGTTGTTCTGGGGTGTTTACGTTTAAAGCCTACAACTGTGAAAGAATCCCAATGAGCTCAGAATTGGAATTCCTATTCCGTGCTCATTGGGGAATAGAGATTATTTACTTCGTATTTGCCTCGTGTAATTTTTTGGTGTCCACATACTGTTGGAAAGCCACGATTTTTCCATCTTTTAGTGTCCATAAATGTGCTACTTGGGCATTGTAAGTCTTCCCTTCTTTGTATTTGGCGTCATAGCGTAAGGTGGCCAAAACTTTATCGTTGAGCATCTCGTGCAACTCGATGTCTTTCAGATTAAAATATTCATGCTCCTGCATTATCCTACCAAAAACGCCGTTCAGTACCGCGTCAGGTCCTATGTAGGGATTGCCATCAGCATAGGCATTGCCTTCTGCTTCGTTCCAAGCTATGTTTGAATCCATACTTCCCAGGACAGTCGGGATGTCTCCGACTGCAAATGCTTGGTAAAGTCCATCTAT
Source organism: Algoriphagus winogradskyi (assembly GCF_900182815.1). Lineage (GTDB taxonomy): Bacteria > Bacteroidota > Bacteroidia > Cytophagales > Cyclobacteriaceae > Algoriphagus > Algoriphagus winogradskyi. The sequence goes on from NZ_FXUA01000007.1 coordinate 215,065, forward strand.
GATAGACATGTTTGTAGTTGCCATATTTCTATTCTTTTAGTGGGTTTATTTAATTATTTATGATTTCTGAAATGCATCATTTATGTACTTCCAATTCAATCTCAATCAGAAATTCGGGTAATGCCAGACCTTTAACCTCCAGCCATGTACCTGTAGGGAAGTGCTGTGTGTAAATGCTGTTTCTATAAGCAGCATTTTCTAAAAATCCAGGCATGTCTGTGGTAAATACATTCTCTGCAACCACATCTTCAAAGGTGCAGTCATAATGAGCTAATACTTTTTCCAGATCACTGTAGCAGTTTTTCATTTGCTGAAGAAGATCACCAACTGCTGTTGGCGTACCTTCCTCATCCATGCTGACTGCACCGGAAACTTTGATACTATGTCCAATCTTGACAGCATGGCTGTAGCCATATGCTTTTTCCACCTCAGGTCTGAGGCAGAAATACTCTGGTTTTTCTGATTTCATGGTTAATTAAATTTACCTGATTAGTAGGGGCGATCAATCGTAGGGAACTACCGAGCCAATTTGTTGTAAAATTGAAGTTTATGAGATCGAACGCCTTTATCTAAAAATTAATTTTTTAATACGATGCGGTACCTAGCTTTTCCCGATTTCAAATGCTCCAAAGCCTCGTTTACTTTTGACATAGGGAACTCTTCCGTTATTGGATAAATATCATGTCTTACACAGAATTCAAGCATGGTTCGAGTAAGAGCAGGGCTTCCCAAAGGACTTCCGGCTACAGACTTTTCTCCTGTGATTAATGAAAATGCAGGAATTGCCATTGGCTCTAAAACAGCACCTACATTATGGAATTTCCCTTTAGGAGCTAAAGCAGTCAGGTATAAATTCCAATCTAAGCTTACATTAGTGGTATTAAGAATGAAATTTAATGATCCAGCGATGGTAGCTAATTCATCAGGATTAGTTGAGTCAACCACCTTAGTTGCTCCCATTGCTAAGATTGCCTCTTTCTTACCGGGGGAGGAGCTAAAAGCAATCACTTCACATCCCCATTTATTGAGGAATTTCAAAGCCATGTGACCTAAACCACCGATTCCAATTACCCCGACTTTGTCTGTTGCTTTTACTCCCGCTAAAATGATGGGGTTAAATACTGTGATTCCTCCGCAAAGTAAAGGTCCGGCTTTTGCCAAATCAATTCCTTCAGGAAGTGGAATCGCCCAAGACCAATGACTTCTAACATAATCAGCGAAGCCCCCATGTCTTCCTCCAATGGTGAATTCAGCAGATGCACATAGATGATGTGAACCATCCATGCATTCGTGGCATGCCATGCAAGATCCTGAAAACCAGCCAATACCTACTTTGTCACCGACTTTGATGTTTTTTACAGCATCTCCTGTGGCGATGACTTCACCTATAATTTCATGACCAGGTACGATTGGATAAGCCGTCATCCCCCAATCATTATTAATCATGCTTAGGTCAGAGTGGCAGATTCCACAATTGATTACTTTTACATCGACCTGTTCTGATCCTAGTTCTCCCATATCGTAGGAGAAAGCTTCAAGTTTTTCCTGTGGGCCAGCGGCCGCAAATGCTGATACTTTCATCGTATTGTAAATTTTTAGAATTGATATTAACCGTTAAACTATTCTAGGAGATGGTCTTTTCTCCTGTCTTCCAACTTCCTATCTCCTAGCATCCATTCCAAAATCTCGCTCTATGGAATTGTACCACTCTTCTTCTGGGAGGCTATGCCTATTTATCCATTCCTCATCAGTCATAGATTGCCTCCATTGGATATATGGAAGGGCATCTGGGCCAACAGGATGTCTCAGGTACCAAGAGTCACTTTCTGCGAATTCTAGAATTTTTTCAGCGACTAGCGCAGCTGATGTTGGGTTCTTCAGAGAGGCATGGAAAAGATCTGCCATACGTTTAGAGGTAGGGTAAATGGAAGAGGAAGCTCCTCTAATCTCGTGAGCCATATCGGTATCAATGATTCCAGGTTCTACTATTCCTACTCGAATATTGAATGGTTTTACCTCCTGGGCTAGTGCTTCACTAATTGCTTCCAGCGCAAATTTGCTAGCAGAGTAGCATCCCAATGGAGAACTAGTTAGTCGTCCAGACACAGAAGTGATATTTATAATACATCCACTTTTTTGCTCTCTCATCGCTGGGATAACTGCTTTAATACATCGTACAGCTCCAAATACATTGGTCTCAAAAACCCCTTTGAATTCGGATAAAGGCATTTCTTCTATTGATCCATTCAAACCTATTCCCGCATTATTGACTAAGATGTCGATTGGGCCATCTTCCAAGAGTATTTCATCCATGATCGCCTTCACGGATATGTCTGAATTGACATTCATCTTGTGCATGCTGATAGGTAGTTCCTCTGCTTTGATTGTTTCAGAGAGTGTAGTCGCTTTGGAGGGAGTACGCATAGTCGCAAAGACCTGATATCCAGCTCTGCCAAATGCAAGTGCGATTTCTAAACCTATACCTCTGTTTGATCCTGTGACTAGTACTTTTTTCATGAAAACTGGATTGTATATTTTCTTACTGTTTTAAACATTAAAGTGTCAGAGGTGGTCCTTTTCTCAATGGATGAACTTTCATGTAACTCAGATTTCTCCAAATCCACTCCATAGGTCCATAGTGAAAGTACCTGAGCCAAATTGGACTTAGAATGAATTGAAAAACCCAAATAGAAAAAACCACATAAAGCAACTCGTAGCGCTCTAGCTTTCCGAACATCCCAAAACCTACACCTGTAAAGACAATCATGCAGATCACTGAATGCATCATGTAATTTGTCAGCGCCATTTTGCCAACAGCGGATAGACCGTTTTTCAGCCAGCCCAAAATCGGAGTTTTACAGAAAAGCATAATTAGTCCCACATGGCCCATCGCTACAAAAGCTCTTCCCCAGTAGTAGGTGATATTCGACTTACTAAATGAAAGCAAAGAGAAGTTGTCATCTAAGACCAGTTGCATCTCATAGTAGTTAATGGCAAGACCAATTGCATATCCCATAGCTGCCAAAGTGAGGTAGAATCCAAAAGATTTTTCAGCTGTGAGTATTCCCCATCTGAAAAGAGCTATCCCAATCAGCATCATGCTCAGTACATCCCAAACATCACCTCGATAAGGCCAGTTGACATCGAAGTCGTAATTGGTGGGAGCGAGAAAAGCTACTACAGAAAAGTACCCTTTTCTCATTTCTTCGTTAAACTCCTCTACTGCTTCTGGGCTTCGTTCAGTTTCCCGCTTTTCCCAAGCTTCATTAGCGGCCTTTAACTCTTTGGGAAGTTCTTCTTCTGTTACAAGTAAAGCCTGTGCTTCTGCTACCTCTGCTATCCATTTTTTGCCTTTCTGGTAGTCTATATAGTTCCAAAGAGTCCCAATACTAAAAAGTATCACCGCTGTGACAACCAGATATTTTGGTACCATCGAGCGAAAAGAATATACCAAGAATCCCATTAAGGCATATTGGTACAAGATCTCGCCAACCCAAAGCAGAAGGTATCCATGTATTAGTCCAAAAAGCAAAAGCCACATCAGTCGGCGGAAATAAACATCAGCAGCTTTGATCCCTGCACCTTTTTTAAGTAATCGATCCAGGAAAATATACATCCCAACCCCAAAAAGCAGGGAGAACAAGGCCCGCATAGTCCCCTCAAAAAATAGGTTGGTCATCATCCAAGTGTACAGATTCAGACCGGTAGACCCTCCAGATACCGTTGGGTCTTCGTAGGCTAGCGCTAAACCAAACCCATTGATGTTCATCAAGAGTATTCCAAAAAGTACAATCCCGCGCATTACGTCCAAGGAAAGTATTCGATCTGATTGCTTAACAGGAATCAGTTCTTGTGTGAGGGGTTGTTCCATAGTTTGTTTTGTTGCTATGCTGATAGCTTTAAACCTTCCAGTAGCTTATTTAAGCTATTCATTTACAAGAAAAACATGAACTGGTTTAGGACGAATGCCTTTCAAAAATGTCCTAACTGCTTGGTTATTTTATCAGAGCAACTATAAAATCGAAATGATTTCTCTCTAGTATATAATTCATGCGAATTAGTAGTGGCAAACAGGAAATTATTTAATCAAATACTGCTACCCTGTCTTGGCACTGCCTGACGAAGTCAGTTCAAAAAAAAATCAATGCCGTTCAAAATTTTGCAATTCCAAACAGCATTGATAGAAAAATGCAATCACCCTTTATCAAAAAAATAGTCTTAATATGTTGGTGGCTTCAATACATATAATATTGAAGAGTCAAAAGTGCCTCTATAAAATAGGCGGCCAAAAGTAGGGGTTGTCAACTTTCCTGCTTTTGATCTTCTCTGAAGTACTTGAAATTAAAGCTGAAATCGAAACTAAATTGGACGAACCTGTTCTAAAATTGTCCGAACGCTAGGCGGGATTTTTCGGAAATAGGTATTTGCAGTGAATAGTCACTATTTTAAACCTAGCTTTTAGCCCTGAATTAGTTGAATAAAAAATGGATAGAAATAACTCGTTGCCTAAAGCTTATTTGGGCTTCACCTTCAACTCTCCCCCATGAGCTTTCACAATGTCGTAGGACAGTGATAACTTCATACAAACACATGTTGATTGTGGCTGCTATTCAAAAGCTAAACTACTTAAGCCTAAAAAGTTTATTATCGAAGCTGAATTGGAATTTTGAGAATAACCTTAACTCCAGATTCTATTGGGTTTGTTTCTTTTAGGTTGACTAGGGTTATTTCTCCTTCTTGAGTATAATTTTGGGAAAAATGTTTAAGTCGTTCCTGTGAAAGTGCGATTCCCACTGATTCTGAAATATGCAATTTTTTCTTCGGATTCTGGCTGGAATCGGGCAGTCCAATCCCGTTGTCAATTATTTCCAATGTGAGGGCTTCTACAGAAAGATTTGCCAACTTAATCTGAAGTTTTTTCTCCACTTTGCTCGCAGATAACCCATGCAAAATCGCATTTTCCAAAAAGGGCTGAAGTAATAGGGAAGGGATTAATAGTTCAGTAGGATCAATTATTTCAAAGCCAAATATGGAAAATTGGATTTCTTGATCAAATCGTAGATTCTCGATATTCACATAAAGCTTCATCGTTTCCAATTCTTCTTTAAGAGTGAATTCTTTCTCCCGAGTGGAGGCCAAAAATTTTCGGATCAGTTTGGCAAACTTGTTTAAATAGTAAACAGCTTCCTCAGCTTCATTTTCTATGATATAGGATTTGATGGAATTCAACGAATTGAAGATAAAATGAGGATTCATCTGGCTCCTCAAGGCAAGAAGTTTTAATTCTGCCAGTTCTTTGTCATAGGAAGCCTGCAAGGAATTGATCTTTTCAGCTTCGGCTGCCAGTTCCAAAGACTTGAAGCTTTCTTCCAGCTGTTTTTGAACCTCAATGCGGAGTCTTTCATTTTCTCGAAGTTGATCTATAAGTTCTTCTTGCGACTGATTTCGCTCCTCTAAAATCAACTTTTGCTTTTGCCCTAATCCTAGGGAGAAAAGTACGTTTTCCAACCAAAAACCAATATATAGAATACTATAAGCTGGCTCCACTGCGAGTCCTTGCCTAGACAGACTTTGGTGAATAGCTAGCGAAGTCACCGAAAAGACTATCAATAAAGCAGAGCCGATAATCATATAATATTTTAGAGGAGTCTTGACTTTAAAAAATGGAATATAAGTCACCATTCCAAGGATCGAAATTAGGATGGTGAACACATAATATCCTCTTAAGAGAACTTCCGGAATTCGGCGATCCACTAATAAATAGTACAGAAAAAAGAATAAACAATAGGCAATAATCAACCAAAGACCGATCATGATCCTCCTGTGCCAGTTGGGAAGCTCTTCTTTTATATTCAGAAACCTCAGGGCAAAAAAGACATAAATGATGTAGTAGATCTCTGTATGAATGACTGGGTAGTCAACGATCCAAGATACTTGTCCACCTAATTCATAGAGGAAGCCTCCTTCCATCCATCTATATTGAGATAGTAAGATGAAAAAGGTATATCCGCTGTAGAGTAGGTAGGTGCTATCCTTTTGCTGAAAAAAAAGGATGAAATGATAAACCGTCAGGATAAAAAGAGCACCTAGCGTAAAAACTAAAAACCCATTCTCGAATGGGCAGCAGTAAAAGTATTCTAAGTAGCTTTTAACCAAGGTTGGGTTAATGATTTAAAAGGTGGAGTAGCTCACTCTTTCTTGATCGGGAGACGGGTATTTGAGTGCCGTTCGAAAGCATCAAGCTTGGACCGTCTTGGTTGACGAAAGCCTTGATGGCGTCAAGCCTTACGATGTAGGAATTGTGAACCCGATAAAAACCCTTGCCCAACAAGTCTTCCAGATCTTTAAAGCGAACAGTAAACAGTTCTTTCTTCAAGTCATTGAAATATATTTCTGAATAATTCCCGTCTGACTTGCAATAGAGAATCTCATTCCGATCCAAATACAAGGTTTTGCCTGCCATAGCAAGCGCCAATTTCTTTTCCTCCCTACCTTTCCAATCATTGATCATGGATTTGAGGACAGACCCAAGCCCACTAGATTCTTTTTTCACTCTAATTCGTTCAATGGCATCTATGAGGTCATCAGAATCCACCGGCTTCATCAGGTAATCGACCGCATGCTCCCGAAATGCCTTGATCGCATATTGGTCATAAGCTGAGGTGATGATCAACTCAAAATCTCTAAAATGAAGATTTTGAAGTAGTTCAAAACCATTCATTTCGGGCATTTCCACATCTAGAAAAACGCAGTCAGGCTTTAAATAATTGATCGCAGAAACTGCTTCGCGTGGGTCAGTGAAGCTATCTATGATTTTCACATCTTGGCAGAACTTTTCAACCTCCCAAGTTAAATTCTTGATCGCATTGGATTCGTCGTCTACGATGATAGCGTTGATCATTTAGTTAAAGATAAACATTTGAATCTGTTCAACTATTTCAGGGAAAAGCGGTCAATGAAAACTGCAACATTCTATTTCATAAGGCTTTGAAAAACTAAAAGCTAAGAAATTTTAGTCCTTTTTCATGGAGATGGTTTTAAAATTTCTTAGGCGGTAGGGAATTTAACTTACTTGGTAAAGAATCCATGAATATTGGTATATCGAAAAAAACATAGGGTCAATTTCAGATTATAAAGAAATGCGCACCAGCTATGTATTCTTTTATACCAAGTAACTGCCTTCACTTTTTAATTTTAATGGAAATGGGTAAAATTCTAGTGTACCCATTGATAATCAGGATATTGGGAGGCGTTTTTAGATTTATCAAGGAAGCTATTTGAACCCTACCTTTTATGAAAAAACTAGTTCTATTCTGCAGTATCGTTTTTCTTTTCACTTTTTGCACAAACCGAACCTCTGAGGAAACTACAGCCTCTGAAGCCCCAACTCAAGAGGAACTTTTACAACAAGGCCAAGTGAATGTTCAAACTCAAGGCATGGAGTTTTTGGTTGCCGATACCCTTTACTCAGGCTGGAATGAGTTGATTTATGACAATCAGTCTGCAGAGGTTCATTTTGTGCTAATGGATTTTTATCCTGAAGGCAAAACAGTAGAAGACACCAAGAAGGAAGTGCTCCCTCCATTTGATGAGGGAATGAAAAAAATAATAGATGGGCAAATGGATGAGGCAGTGGCTGCTTTCGGCAAATTGCCAGAATGGTTTTTTTCTGTCCAGTACCATGGTGGCACTGGGTTGATCTCTCCCGGGCAGACAGCAAAGAGTACTATTTTTTTGAGCCCGGGACTTTATGTGATGGAATGCTATGTAAAAGCTGCCAATGGTGAATGGCATACTTCCCACGGGATGATCAAGCAGATAATAGTTAGAGATTCTTCTACTAGCAAAGCGGCTCCATCCCCGAATGCATCCATTACTATTTCTAGTACTGAAGGAATTCAAATGGCAAATCCACCTGGTCTTGGAAGCCAGATTATGGAGGTCAAGTTTCAAGATCAAAAGGTTTACGAGCATTTCGTGGGGCATGATGTGAATCTTGTTCGCTACGAAGATGACGCCTCACTTGACTCTTTACAGTATTGGCTGAGCTGGATGAATCCTGCCGGTCTTCGTACACCTGCACCCGAAGGATTCACTTTCTTGGGAGGAATGAACAATCTAGGTGAAGGAGGAAAAGGTTACTTCGAAGCGGAGCTGATTCCGGGAAATTATGTCTTGATATCTGAAGTTCCTGAGGCTGAGAAAAAAGGTCTGATCGCAAAATTTCAACTTAAATAGCTATGAAAAAAAGTATTAAAAGTATCGCTTCGGCCTTCATTGGACTGATTCTATTGGTTTCTTGCAGTGGTAAGGAAGCGGCTCAATCGGGTGGTTCCATGGATGGAGGGGAAAATTTTGAATCATCTACTGAGTCGGTCCAAGACAATGCAGAAACTCTTACCGAGCTAACCCCTCTCACCACAGAGCAATTCAAGGCTTTTTTTCCGGAAACGCTAATTGGCTTACCTCAAACTTCTTTTGCAGAAAGTTTTATACCAGGGATTGGTACTGGTAGTGCGACTTATAGAACTGCCAACAAAAGTATCCGGATTATGATCATCGACGGAGCAGGTGCGAAAGGAGCTGATGCAGTAGGAACCTACAAATTTGCTCATACTAAGGATTACGATGAAAAAGGCTCTTGGGGATATGCCAAAACAATCATCCATGAAGGAATAAAAATGAAAGAGTCCGGCCTTGCAGAGGATAGATTCAATTGGTCTCTTTTTTATAAAGACCGATTTGCGATAGATATTGATGCTAAAGAAGTTGCCAAAGAGGAGTTGGATGCTATTATGAAGGATTTAAACTTGGAAAGACTTCCAGCCAACTAGCATATTATTTATTTCTAACTAAAGCTGTTTTAAATACTAATAGATTTCTGTCATGAAGAAAATACATCTCCTACTATTCCTAGTTCTTGCCCTAGTAATTATCATTTATGCAAATTCTAATATTCACTTTTCTGAGCAAAAGGCAACAGTTACAGCGCCGGCTTTTATGTCCCAAGATGAAGCTGTCAACCCAGGTGTGACATTGACTATGGAAGGAGAAACACATACTTTGGAGCAAAAGGATCTCAATCCCCAAACAGATCTGGATTTTGAAAATGATGATTTGAAGTTTGCTATATATACAAATGAAGGTCGGGTTTCCGTGAACTTCAATCTTACCAAAACTGGAATATTAGGGAAGGGTCCCGTTGTCTATTCAATTCCTGAGGCAAATCAAAAAGAAATAAAAGTAGACCTGAATTTTTTTAATCAAGACAGAGAGTCCAGCAGGATGAATAAGCGTATAATTTTTCGAAAAGGAGAAATTCAAATTGAAAAACTTACTAAAAATCAGCTGGTTTTTACTTTCAAAGGAGAAGGGTCAGGAATGACTGAAAGAGGAGATTCCTTTCCAATAGAAGGATCCGTTAATATGACTTATTAGTAATCGATTAAGTATTCAAAAATAAGTTGATCATGCCTCATTTTACTTAGGCGCCTGTACATCAATTAGTAGCATCAAGAATCCCTCAAAGTAATATCACTAGGTCTTTTTAAGATTTGGTTCTTTAGTATCCTGATTTGTATCTCGCAGGAACAAATTTCTTTTCAGAATACCTCCTTTGCCAATAATTCCATACCTTTGCAGTCCGTTCGAGTGGATGGAGTGTGTTGGGTTTGCTTAACGCATTGATTTACAACTAAAAACGATAGTTCTTTGACCCGGGGACTATTGCTATTCAGGGTTAGTACATTATGTCAAAACAAGAAGATTTTAACTGGGACAACTTCGAAACCAAAGGTTTTGGAGAAGGTTATTCCAAAGCAGAGCGTGAGCAAATGGCTGCAATGTATGAGAATACATTGGGCGAGATCACTGAGAAAGAAGTTATCAAAGGCACTGTAGTAGGTGTAAATGATAAGGATGTAATCATCAACATCGGTTTCAAATCTGATGGATTGGTTCCTCTTTCTGAATTCCGTGACCTTGATGGCATCAAGCCAGGTGATACAGTAGAGGTATTCATCGAAGAGCAGGAAAACGCACTTGGGCAGTTGATCCTTTCCCGTAAGAAAGCTAAGATCGTACGTGCATGGCAAGACATCGAAGATGCGCTTGAGCATGACAACGTGATCGAAGGTTTGGTGAAAAGAAGAACTAAAGGTGGTTTGATCGTAGATATCTACGGTGTAGAAGCATTCTTGCCAGGTTCTCAGATCGACGTGAAGCCTATCAGAGATTTCGATATCTATGTAGGTAAGAAAATGGAAGTGAAAGTGGTGAAAATCAACCACGCAAATGATAACGTAGTAGTATCTCACAAAGTGTTGATCGAGAAAGATCTTGAGAAGCAAAAAGCTGAGATCTTGAACAACCTTGAGAAAGGTCAAGTATTGGAAGGTGTGATCAAGAACATGACCAACTTCGGTGTATTCATCGATCTAGGTGGTGTAGATGGTCTTCTTCACATTACAGATATCTCTTGGGGACGTATCAATCATCCAGAAGAAGTATTGCAACTTGATCAGAAAGTTCAGATTGTGGTTCTTGACTTTGATGATGATAAGAAGAGAATTTCTTTGGGTATGAAGCAGCTTACTGCTCATCCTTGGGATTCTTTGGCGTCTAGCCTTGAAATCGGATCTAGAGTTAAAGGTAAGATCGTAAACGTAGCTGACTACGGTGCGTTCCTTGAGCTTGCTCCAGGTGTTGAAGGTTTGATCCACGTGTCTGAAATGAGCTGGTCTCAGCATTTGAGAAATCCTGCTGACTTTGTGAAAGTTGGTGACGAAATCGAAGCTGTAGTATTGACTCTTGACAAAGACGACAGAAAAATGTCTCTAGGTATCAAGCAATTGACTGAAGACCCTTGGACTAAGAACGATATGGGTACTAAGTACGCTGTAGGTTCTAAGCACACAGGTGTGGTAAGAAACTTGACTAACTTCGGTCTATTCCTTGAGTTGGAAGAAGGTATCGACGGTTTGGTTCACGTATCTGACCTTTCTTGGACTAAGAAAATCAAGCATCCATCTGAGTTTGTGAAAGTAGGAGACGAGCTAGCAGTAGCTGTTCTTGAGCTTGACGTAGACAACAGAAGATTGGCTCTTGGTCATAAGCAATTGGAAGAAAATCCATGGGATACTTTCGAAGGTGTATTCCCTATCGGATCTGAGCATAAGTGTACTGTAGTTTCTAAGAATGACAAAGGTGCAGTTCTTGAATTGCCTTACGGTCTTGAAGGATTCGCTACAGTGAAGAACTTGGAAAAAGAAGACGGATCTCAAGTAGAGGTTGGTGAGTCTTTGGATTTCAAAGTAACTGAATTCTCTAAAGATGATAAGAGAATCGTTCTTTCTCACACAGCAATGTTCAGAGAAGAAGCGAAGCCAGCTAAGAAAGAAGCTAAGAAGAAATCTGATTCAGGTTCTGCTTCTACTACTTCTGCTCCAGCTGAGAAGTCAACTCTTGGTGACTTGGACGCTTTGACTCAATTGAAAGAGCAAATGGAAGGCAAAAAGTAAGACGTTAGATTCTAGATATTAGAATCAAGACTTACTTGATATATTGGAAACGCCGGCTGAGAAGTCGGCGTTTTTTTGTTTAAAAGGTGAATTTCGGTTTAGAACCAACGGATTATAAATTGGCAATTACAATAATTAATTTACTTTCATTTTTTGGAGATTCATTTTTTTTTTTTTCTTGTGTACACTAATTCTTTATCATTATGAAAATTAAACTTTTATTTGGTAGTGCACTTTTTTTGGTGTTTAACTTTTTCTCAATTTCACTTTCTGTGGCGTCTGGAGCTAGGAAAGTTGTTAATTGTAGGACGTTAGATGTATATGATAATGTTCTTGCAAATGGAAGCCGCTGCGATTTTGGTTGGAGTGATTGTATCCCAAATCCATGTCCTTCACCTGATGGGACAAGGGTGGAATGGGAGGCCCCTTCAATGGGTGATTAATTGCAAGAGCTGCTAAATGATAATAGGGTGACTTTTAAAAATTGATTAATTTATCCCTACAAATTATTTAGTAATATCTTCACTGTTAGTAGAAATGCGAATCATTTCCTATTTGATTCGCATTTTTCTTTTTGTTAATGGACCTATATAAATAGTTATCTATTATGCTAATTAGGCAAGCTTTTTAATAAACAGAAGAGGGATTATTTCACTAAACAGAACTTCTTTATAACTATGAATCAATTAAAATATCTATTTATACTTACCCTGCTTTTTTTTTCATGTGGTGAAGAAAAAAAGGAAAGCTTATCGGTGAGATCTCATACGGTAATGGCTGAACTGCCAGCTCCGGTAGAAAATTCAGACTTGATTTTTGAGTTTGAGGAAATTATAAGATTGAGAAATTCGTCAGAAGATGTGCTGAGCATAGACAAGGTGGTCGAAAACGAGTCAGGGTTCTTTGTATTAGATAAGAGACAAAACAGACTCTCCCTCTTTGATTATTCAGGGGATTTTATTAGAAGTTTTGGGGAAATGGGTAGTGGACCAGGCGAATATGGAGCAATCTATGATTTCTTCATTATAGGTGACTTGGTTTATATTTTCTCTCCAAGTGACCTTGCCTTGATTACTTATGAAGTAAACTCTGGGGATTTTAAATCAAAATCACAGCTCAAGCTTTTTGCTCAAAGAATTGTTCCAGTTTCAGATCATGAAATCTTAATTTATGTATCAAATAATCCTTCGGACTCAAATTTCAACGTTTATCTTTCCGACTTAAAAGGAAATTTGCTGAAGGAGTATTTTCCATTCGATCCTCTAAGATCAAATTCAATTGTCTCTTATACCGGGTTTCTAGTAAGCGGAGTAGATGGCCAATATTATTGTGAACCATTTGGGGATAGCATTTTTAAGTTTGATTCCTCAGCCAAAAGTTTTGATCAATTATTTGAATTGGGGTTTGTTTCTGGTGAAATCAAATCTGACAGGGAGAATTTTGAAAAATATACTGGAGATTACAATCTTGATCCTCAAAATCGGGTTAGATTTCCTGGAGGCAATTTTTTAATAAACCAAGAATGGATGTTATTGGAGATGACTTTTGACTCAAAAGTGCAATATGTATTGCAAGATTTAAAGGATACTAGTCATTTATATACTCTAAGTAGAGGAGTGAGTAATGAGTTTTGGAGGTTTGTTAGAAATCCTTTGCTTCTAAACTCGAAGAATGAATTGCTTTTCCCAGTAGATCCTGAAACTTTTCACAATTATGATAAAGAAAAGTCATCTCAAATCATGACTGAGATTTTTAACAATAAAGAAACTACTGAAGAGGACAATTTTTATTTAATTAGAATTAGTATCAAGTAGGTGCCACGATTACTATTTTACTTCAATCGTTTATCTAATTGGCAATATGGAAGTATTTGCAAATACGGAGTTAAAGAATTTTTTACTCCTATTGGAAACGTCGGCTGAGAAGTAGGCGTTTTTTTTATGCGATTGGAAAATAAATTAAGTTGATAGGTAGCGTTTAGGAAAGTAGCCGCGTCATAAGTCTAACTGAACAATTGAACATGAGATACTTTTGGATTGGATTTATTTGCCTCATAGGGTTTTCATCTTGTGACAAAGAGGATAATCTGCCTTTTGACCTTACTGCTGAAGGAATTGTTGGTAAGTGGGAACTCTATCAATATCAGGGAAATACTGGGGCTGATGATTATAGAACTCCCTATGAACCTTCAGGGACAACCATCACTTTTCTTGCAAATGGGAAGCTTAAGTCAGAAAAGTTTTTTGGCTGTACGGATGGCGAATACCAAGTTGCTGATCGAAACCTCACCGTACTATTAGATTGTGAAGGTGAAGTTCCGGAGAAAAGCTATTTTTTGAAAATGGAAAATGCCGATTTAGTCATGCATCCAAAAGCCCCTTACATGTGCATAGAGGGTTGCTCCTTTATTTTCAAGAAGATTAATTCATAAATAGAATCAATTATTGACTTTTATAGACCATGAAAAAATATACGTTTCTTACCTTTTTCTTTTTAATTAGTGTTTCGGTTTTTGCCCAATCAGGCTTTGAAGTGAAAGGTTATTTTGGGGTTTCAGGTGCTTTAGCAAATAGGAAAGTTGATTTGGAAGGTGCCAGCTCTGTGGATCTTGAGGCTTTGGTGGAGGTTGGCGTTTTGCTTTCGAAAAGTATTTATGAAAAATTCTCGATCACTGGTGGCCTAAGTTATTCCTTTGCACAGGTGAAGTACTATCCTAATTTTCCTCCTTGCTTCAATTGTCTTAGCATTGTTTACGATCACAATCCTGATTTCCAGATGCTTTCTATTCCTATTTATGCAGAATATTCTCTAGGTAAGATTTTTTATGCTGCAGCTGGTCCTGTAGTAGATTTCCAGCTTTCCGAAGGGAATAATTTCTCTGACCAAAGTGGGGTTGGCTATTTGGCCGGTATTGGTGCAAAGTTGGATACAGAGAAGTTTTCCTTTTCTATTTTCCCTAATTATAAGAGGCATAATGTCATCCAGTTTGAAAAAGAAGGGAACTACAAACAAATTTTACAGGAGATTGGAGTTCAATTTGGAGTTGGGTATAAGTTTTGATTTTTATTCAAATCTTGTAACAACAGGCTAAACTTTTGTCCAATCTATCTTCTCCGCTTTAATCGGTAGATTCCGAACCCGACTTCCGGTTGCATCAAACACAGCATTTGAAATTGCCGCCGCGACAGGTCCCATAGCTGCTTCACCTGCTCCCATCGGCTTTTCTTCTGGTCGGTCTATAATATGGACTTCTACTTCCGGTACATCCTTCATTCGTAGAATAGGATAAGTATTCCAATCCACACTGGTGATTCCATTCGTGTCAAACTGCACTTCTTCTAGCATGGTCCAGCTGGCAGATTGGATCATTCCGCCTTCTGTCTGGTTTTTTAACCCGTCAGGGTTTATCGTTAACCCAGAGTCGATTACGCCAGTGAGTTTTTTGAGTTTGTAGTTTTTGGCCGCCTTATCGATTTCCACTTCTGCCAAGACAGCAAAATAGGAGGTGGCATTCTTATACCTCGCGTAGGCGACCCCGAATCCGTTATTAGCTGATTTAGATCTGTTTTTCCAGTTGGTCTTTTGAGCGAGCTCTTCCAAAACGGCCCTGGCGCGTGGATCTTCTAAGTTTTTTATCCTAAAATCAATCGGATCTTTTCCAGCCTTGTGAATCAGCTCATCCATAAACGCCTCCATGGCAAAGGTATTTGCGTAAGCCCCCAATCCTCTAAGCGAAGAGGTTCGGAGTGGGCCATCGTAGTTGAAAAGGTGGAGTTGCTTGGCTTCGAAACTGTATTCTGGAATTCCATTTCGGTGCGAGCCACCTGACCAACCGCCTTTTCTAAATTCTACTGGAGGATCCAAAGATCTTGCTGCGATAAAACTTCCCCCACTTCCATTTGGTCGTGTACTATGGGAATCTGACCAGACTATGCTGTCCCACCCTAGAAGCTTTCCAGCTGAATCCAATCCAGCAGATAGGCGAAAAGCCATAGTTGTGCCGTATGGTTCCCACTTGTGTTCGTCCTCTCTCATCCATTGAAGCCTCACATGCTTACCTGGGAATTCTTTGGCTATCAAAGCAACTTCTCCAGAAACATCATCCGCCCCATTGTGCCCGTAGCATCCGGAACCTGGAACTCCGATGCATCGGACTTTTTCTTTAGATAAAGAAAGTAGATCTGCAATTGAGTCTCTCACGGGATATACTCCTTGGGTAGCAGACCAAACGGTCAGCAGATTTGGTTCCCAAAGTGCGACTGCACACGATGGTCCCATGGAGGCATGCATGTGATAGGGGCGGAAATAATCCGCTTGATGATGTATGGCTGAATTTGAAATAAGCTCTGCAATTCCTGGTGAGATTTCTACTTCCTCTGGTTTTCCTGAAGTAGTTAGGACGTTATCCATTAATTGCCTTGGAAGTATTGCGATTGGAGACTTTTTCCAGACTGCTAGTTCTCTTAGCATTTCCCTTGCTTTTACTGCCTGGTATTCCCGTTCTGTGACTACTGCTAAAAAGCTCCCGTTTCTGATTACTTTGAGTACTCCAGGCAAAGCTTCAACTTGGGTAAGGTCTATGGATTCTAAGGTGGCGTCGTAGGAAGGTGGATGAAGCACTCGTGCATGGACCATCCCTGGCATTTGTAGATCGTGGACAAAATGAGATTCGCCAGTTACCAATTTCCGGATATCATCCCTATGCAAGGGTTGTCCTACATATTTGTAGTTTTCTGGTTTTTTTGGTTTAATATCTCCAGAGATTCTCTCCTCTATGTATTTGCCTTGCAAAAGCTCCCAATAACTCACTTTCTCACCAGAGTTAGCTATAATAACCCCATCTTCTACGCTAAGGTTTTCCGGATTTACACTCCATTTTTCCGCAGCCATTTTTAATAGATGGTGTTTTGCCTCAGCTGCAGCCTGGCGGATAGCGCTTCCGCTACCTTCTACGGAATTGCTACCAGCGGTGAATCCTTCATTTGGTGTTTGACCTGTATCTGAATTGATAATATGGCAGCGATCCGGATTAATATCCAGTTCTTCTGCTGCAATTTGGATTAAGGCGATTTTTATACCCTGCCCTAACTCCTGCTTACCTGAAAGTACTGTCAGGTGTCCTGTTGCATCCAATCTAATCCAAGAATCAATTAATTTATTGTCGATAGTTGGGCGAAAAGGAATGCCAGAATAGGGAGGTATTTCATTTGGAGAACCTTTTGTTTGGCAGAATGTGAGTGGTAAAAGATTGAAACCTATTAGTAGGTGTCCAGTGCTTTTAAGGAAAGACCGGCGACTCGAGTTGTAGTGCTGAACTCCTTCCATAATTAAGACTTTATGTTTTCTGATGCCATCTTCACCGCCTTGATAAATCGCGAATGGGTGCCACAGCGACAGATAACAGGATTCAAAGCCTCACGTATTTCATTCTCAGTTGGAGAAGAATTTTCTTTCAGAAGTGCTACAGCGGTCATGATCATCCCGTTCACGCAATAGCCGCATTGGGCAGCTTGGGTTTCAATGAAAGCTTTTTGAACTGGGTGAAGCTCACCATTTTTACTCAAACCTTCTAACGTAGTGATTTCTACCTTTTCAAAACTGGCACAAGGTCTCACGCATGTAGTCTCTGCCAGAGCATCTGCAATGACTGTGCATGCGCCACATTGCAAAAGACCGCAGCCATATTTTGCGCCCTTTAACCCAAATTCCTCTCTCAGAATATATAAAAGGGGTTCTTGGGGATCAGCGGATATGGTTTTGGTTTTCCCGTTGACATGTAGGGTAATGTCTTGTGGCATGATTATCAGTAGTTTGAAATTTAAACTAATGAATGTCCACTGGAAATGCAATGCGGAAAATATATTTAACCCACTTAAGGTAAAGCCATCTTAAAAATACAGATGACTTAAAATAAAAAAGCATCCGCCGCGGCAGATGCTTTTTGTTGAGGTCGAGAGCGGATTCGAACCGCTGTAGAAGGTTTTGCAGACCTCTGCCTAGCCACTCGGCCACTCGACCAATCAGAATTGGAATGCAAATGTAGTTAATATCTTTTCCTTTACAATAAAGCACCTATTTATTTTAAATCTTTGCTAGTAAATCTGGCTCTACGCTATTTGGAAATCAAGAAACAAGAGCCTTGTATCGTGGGAATTCAATAGAAGTTTGAAAAGCTTACAAAATACATTCTATTTATATTGATTCTAAATTAATTATTAGCTCAGAAAATAACCTTAAATAACTGTAATACAAGTGTATATGAAATCAAACAGAGTTCCTGTGAGGCGGCTGCCATACATCAAGACAAGTTTGAAAAATTGGCTTCGGGTAGTACCTTTGCAAGGGTTATAAAAAACCGCTTAAACTATTTAATTAGCTATAATATGTTATCCAAACGCTCGTTAGTAGGGGTTCGATTGAATTTCCACACACTGGCAGTGCTGTTTTTCATGCTGATCGGAATGCAGGCTTTTGCAGCAGATCCATCAGTGGCAAATAGCGATGAAGCTGTGGCAGCAGGTAAGACTGTATTCAATGCAAATTGTAAGCAGTGTCATAAACTGGATCAAAAGTACACTGGTCCGGCATTGAGAGGTGCTTCAGATAGGGCGCCTGTAGAAACTGTCAAAAGTTTTATCAAGAACTCTTCGGCTGTAATTGCATCTGGAAATGCCTACTATTCCAATTTGTATAAGGAATTCAACAGCCTGATGATGCCGGCTCATGAGTTTTTGACTGATGATGATCTAAATAATCTACTAGCCTATATAGAGTACGGTGATAAAGTGGATCCAGCGGCGGCTGCGGCGGCATCAGCAGGAGCTGAAGGTGGTGAAGTAGCTGAAGGAGGGGGGATTCCAAGCGAATACCTTACTATAATTCTAGGGGTGTTGGTAGTTGTGCTACTTTTGATTTTGGTGGTATTAGGATTGATAATATCTGTATTAACCAAATACCTTAAAAAACAGGATCTGGATGAAGATGATAAAGAATTTGTCTCTCAGAAAACTAACCTAGGTAAAGTATTTAAAAGCGATATGTTTGTGGTTATCGTCACTGCCTTAGTGGTGGCCTTGGTGGCTAAAACAGCTTTGGATGGACTTTATTCAGTAGGCGTACAGCAGGGCTATGCGCCTGAGCAGCCAATCGCCTACTCACACGCGCTTCATGCAGGTACTCTAGAGATTGAGTGTCAGTATTGTCATACCGGTGTAGAGATAGGAAGATCTGCAAATATCCCTTCAGCTAACATTTGTATGAACTGCCATACGCATGTGCAGAATGTGCAAGGAGCAGAAGGCGTTTCTCCTGAAATTCAGAAAATCTACGATGCGGTTGATAACAATCAGCCTATCGAATGGGTACGAGTTCACAATCTTCCAGATTTAGCCTATTTCAATCACTCTCAGCACGTGGTAGTGGGTGAAGTAGAGTGTCAGACTTGTCACGGTCCTATTCAGGAAATGGAAGTAGTTGGTCAGCACAGTGCACTAACAATGGGGTGGTGTATTGACTGTCACAGACAGACCGAGATCACTACTGAAGGCAATGCCTACTACGATAAGTTGGTTCAGATTCACTCTGATTCTAAAGATGCCTTGAAGGTGAAAGACATCGGAGGTTTGGAGTGTGCTAAGTGCCACTATTAATTCATTATTCTTTTCGCAAATTCATTCTTATATCATAAAATGAAGGAAAATAAAAAAACGTACTGGAAAGGGCTTGAGCAGCTCAACAACGATCCAGAGTTTGTAAAGAACGCTGACAGGGAATTCCCTGAGCTTCCTTCTACACTCAACGAGGAGGGTAGTGCTTCAAGAAGAGATTTTCTGAAAGTAATGGGATTCAGCTTAGCGGCAGCTTCATTGGCGGCATGCGAGGCTCCTGTTAGAAAGATGATCCCTTATGTGAATAAACCGGTTGATATCAACCCATCTATTCCTAACTATTATGCTTCTACTTATGCTACAGGTGGCGATTATGCTTCCATTGTAGTGAAGACAAGAGAAGGTCGCCCGATCAAAATTGACGGAAACGAATTGTCTCCTATTAATAAAGGTAAAGTAAATGCGATCGTAGAAGGATCCATCCTTTCTCTTTATGACAAAGAAAGACTAGCGGGTCCATACAGCGGGGGACAGCTTTCAGATTGGAAAACAGTTGATGCGCAAGCTAAATCTGCTCTAGCTTCCGCCGGTTCAGTGAAAATTGTTTCCAATACAATTATTTCACCTTCCACTATGCAGGCCATACAGCAACTGGCAAATGCAAACGGAAACGTGGAAGTGATCATGTACGATCCACTTTCAAATTATGGTATTACAATAGCTGCGGAGACTTACTATGGTGCTGCAGTTCTTCCTTCATACTCATTTGACAAAGCAAAAACAATCGTATCCTTCGGAGCTGACTTCTTAGGATCTTGGATTTCTCCAATTGAATTTGCCCGTCAATATGCTCAGACAAGAAAAATCAGCAAAGAGAAGCCTGAAATGTCAAGACATTATCAGTTTGAATCTACGTTGTCACTTGCTGGAGCAAATGCTGATTACAGAACGCCAATCAGAGCTTCTCAAAGCGGATTGGCTGTATTAGCGCTATACAATGCGATTGCTAAAAAAGCAGGTGCTGCTACAGTTTCTGCTCCTGCAGTAGAGATCGCGCATTTGGATAAAGCTGCTGCTGATCTATGGGCTAGCAAAGGAGCTTCCCTTGTTATTTCTGGATCAAACGATCCTAACGTACAGGTTGTGATCAATGCGATCAATGAATTGCTTGGTAGTAACGGAACTACGGTTGATTTCGCTAATCCTGCTTACTACAGAAAAGGAGATGACGCTAAAATGAATCAGTTTGTTACTGATTTGAATGCTGGAAAAGTTGGTGGGGTTATTTTCTACAACTGTAATCCAGTATATGATTTTGCAAGAGGAGCTGAGATCGCTGCTGGTATCGCAAAAGCAAAAGTAAGTATCTCTACTAATGGTACTTTAAACGAGACTTCGTCTTTAGTACAAATTGTAGCACCAGATCATCACTTCCTAGAGTCTTGGAATGACTTTGAGCCTAAGAAAGGTCACTTCTCTTTAGCTCAGCCTACCATTTCTCCACTTTTTGATACAAGACAAGCACAAGAATCTTTCTTGGTTTGGGCAGGTGATACTACTTCTTACTATGATTTCTTACAGAATAACTGGCAGGGTGAGGTATTCACTCAGGTAGAGACTGGCGGTACATTCCAAGAATTCTGGGATCAGACCCTATACAATGGTGTATTAGCTATTAATTCTACTTCTGCACCTTTAGCTCCAGTAGGAGATGTAAGTGCTGCTGCTTCAGCTGTAGCTAAAGCTTATTCTGCTGATAATTCTACACCGGAATTGGTCATATATACTAAAGTAGGTATCGGTAACGGTGCTTATGCGAATGTTCCTTGGCTTCAAGAATTGTCTGATCCTATCTCTAAGGCAACTTGGGATAACTATTTGACTGTGTCTCAGAAGTGGGCAAATGACAATGGTGTCACTCAATCTGAAGAACATACCAGCAAAGCTTCTATTACCGTAAATGGTAAATCGCTGATCGTGCCGATCTTGATTCAGCCAGGTCAGGCAGAAGGTACTTTCGGTTTGGCAGTAGGATATGGTAGAACAAAAGCTGGTCGAGTTGCAAACGGAGTGGGTGTTAATGCTTACGAATTACTGGATGCTTCCAAGGGCTTTGTCAATTTCGATATTACTTCAGGCGTAGAAGTTTCTGCAACTGGTGATTCTTATAAAATTGCACGTACACAAACTCACCAGACGTTCATGGGACGTGAAAACGTAATCCAGGAGTCTGTATTGAGCGAATACCAAAAAGATGCTTCTGCAGGTAGATCCCATCCACATATTTACAAGGATGGTGAATTTGTAAAACCTTCCAAGATTTCACTTTGGTCAGGTCACCAGTATTCTCAGCATCACTGGGGATTGGCTATCGATATGAACTCTTGTATCGGTTGCTCTGCATGTTCTGTGGCTTGTCAGGTTGAAAACAACGTGGCAGTAGTAGGTAAGCAGGAAGTATTGAACAGAAGAGAAATGGCATGGATCAGAATCGATCGCTACTATTCTTCTGATGCTCCAGCAGATGATTTGAGTGCTATGGAAGTCGCGGCCAGCAACCCTGAGGTTACTTTCCAGCCTATGATGTGCCAGCAGTGTAACAATGCTCCATGTGAGACTGTTTGTCCTGTTGCTGCAAC
This sequence comes from Algoriphagus winogradskyi, assembly GCF_900182815.1. Lineage (GTDB taxonomy): Bacteria > Bacteroidota > Bacteroidia > Cytophagales > Cyclobacteriaceae > Algoriphagus > Algoriphagus winogradskyi. The sequence goes on from NZ_FXUA01000007.1 coordinate 236,830, forward strand.
TACCCACTCTTCTGAGGGACTTAACCAAATGACTTACAACAGATGTATTGGTACAAGATATTGTGCAAACAACTGTCCGTATAAAGTACGTCGATTCAACTGGTTCAAATACCACGATAACAAAGACTTCGCAGGAGTCAATGTTGCTCAAAATGATGATTTGGGTAAGATGGTCTTGAATCCAGATGTAACAGTTCGTGCTCGTGGTGTGATGGAAAAATGCTCCATGTGTGTGCAGAGGATCCAAGCTGGTAAGCTAGAGGCTAAGCGTGAGAAACGCAAAGTGAAAGATGGAGACATCAATGTAGCTTGTGCTGTAGCTTGTCCAACTGATGCGTTGGTATTCGGAGACATGAATGATTCGAATTCTAAAGTTTCTCAGCTTCTTAAGATTAAGGAGAACACTACTTCAGCATTGAAGGAAGTGAATGAGGAGAGAGCATACCATGTATTGGAAGAGATCAACGTGAGTCCAAACGTTTGGTACTTTACCAAAATCAGAAATAAAGACTTAAACGAAGCGTAATCAAAATTTTATAAACTATGCAGGTTACTTCATCCGTACGCGAGCCGTTAGTTACCGGGGGTAAAAGCTATCATGATGTGACGCATGACGTGTCACGCCATGTAGAAGCAAAACCAAATATCAGATGGTTTCTAGCTTTCCTTACGTCTGCCGGTGTTTTGGCTTTAGGATCAATCGCAGTCGTTGCCACCGTTTGGGAAGGCATCGGTATGTGGGGGCTTAACAAAACTGTAGGCTGGGCTTGGGATATCACCAACTTCGTTTGGTGGGTTGGTATTGGTCACGCTGGTACTCTTATTTCAGCAGTACTTTTACTTTTCAGACAGAAGTGGAGAACTTCAATTAACAGAGCTGCAGAAGCGATGACTATTTTCGCGGTTATCTGTGCGGCAATGTTCCCGGTTCTTCACATGGGTCGTCCATGGTTAGGAGCTTATTGGGCACTTCCACTTCCAAACGTATTTGGATCACTTTGGGTAAACTTTAACTCCCCACTACTTTGGGATGTGTTTGCAATCTCGACTTACTTCTCTGTATCACTTGTATTCTGGTACATTGGTTTGATTCCTGATTTCGCGACAATTAGAGATAGAGCTACTGGTTTAAGAAAGATTATTTACGGAGCACTTTCATTTGGTTGGGATGGCGCAGCAAAATCCTGGAGCAGATACGAATCAGTTTCCTTGATCCTTGCAGGTTTGGCTACTCCACTGGTACTTTCTGTACACACGATTGTATCCTTTGACTTTGCAACTTCAGTAATACCAGGATGGCACACGACTATCTTCCCTCCATACTTTGTGGCGGGTGCGATTTTCTCAGGCTTCGCGATGGTATTGACGCTGATGATTGTAACTCGTAAGGTCTACAAACTGGAAGATTACATTACAATGGGTCACATCGAATTGATGAACATTGTAATTATCATCACAGGATCTATCGTAGGTATTGCATACATCACCGAGTTTTTCATTGCTTGGTATTCAGGTGTAGAAGCAGAGCAATATGCATTCATTAACCGTGCTACAGGACCTTACTGGTGGGCATATTGGTCAATGATGACATGTAACGTTATTTCTCCACAGCTTTTCTGGTTTAAGAAAATCCGTACATCCATCGTAGCTACCTTCGCTTTGTCTATCGTAGTGAACATCGGTATGTGGTTTGAAAGATTTGTAATCATCGTAACCTCCCTACACAGAGATTATCTTCCATCTTCATGGGCGATGTTCTATCCAACTTGGGCAGATGTAGGAGTTTACCTATTCACATTTGGTTTGTTCTTCACTTTGTTCTTCTTGTTTGCCAAATTCTTCCCGGTGATCAACATGGCAGAAGTGAAATCTGTATTGAAGTCTTCATCTGATAAAGTGCATAAATAATCATGGAAAGAGATACACATTTTGTTACTGGAGTTTACGAAGACGAGGATGTATTGCTTCAGGCAATCACCCAAGTAAGGTCTTCAGGTATTAAAATCCATGAGGTCTATTCACCATATCCTGTTCACGGGATAGATGATTACCTAGGATATAAAAGAAGTAAGTTGCCAATTGCAGCTTTCTTATTCGGATTGCTTGGAACTACTTTGGCTTTGACCATGCAGTTTTACATGATGAAGTTTGACTGGCCAATGATCATTGGTGGTAAGGATTATGGCGCTTTTCCTGACTTTATTCCTGTTACATTCGAATTGACTGTCTTGTTGGCATCATTCGGAATGGTAGGCGTATTTATGGTAAGTACTAACCTGAAGCCTTGGGCACAACCTAGAATCTTTGATTTAAGAATCACTGACGATAAGCATGTGATGGCAATTGACATAGCAAATAACTCAGCTATGGAATTGGCAAAGATTGAAGAGATATTGAAATCTTCTGGAGCATCAGAGGTTAATAAAAAAAGTTTTGAATAGTAAATCTGGAAAAATGAAGATTGCTAAGACACTAAGTATTTTAGGGATTGCAGCAGCAGGGATTGCCCTTGCGGGCTGTAGAGCCGGAGGCGAAAATCAAGGCTTGGAATATGCCCCTCAGATGTATCACTCGGTAGCCTACGAACCATTGACTCAAATCATGGATTCAGAGACTAAGGGAGATTTGATCTCTACCCGAGAAGATGGAAAGGGAGAATATTTTAACAGTAATATCAACAACCCTCACAATATGAATATGCGAGAGCCTGTTGCCAATACTGTTCCTAGAAATAAACAAGGCTATTTGCCGTATCGCTACAAGGCTTTTGAAATAGAGGAAGCCGGTGCTACGATGAAAAACCCTATAGAGCTATCTGATGAAGTGCTTACAGATGGTAAAAGATTATACCAACTTTACTGTACTCCCTGTCATGGAACAGGTGGCATGGGTGATGGCAAAGTCGGAGAAATCATTGGTGGTGTTGCTAACTTGACAGGTGGCGCCTATGTTGGACTTTCCGAAGGTCATATTTTTCACGTGATCACTAAAGGTAAAGGCAGAATGGGAGCTCATGGATCTCAGATTACACCAGAAAACAGATGGAAAATTGTTCACTACGTGAAACAAGAAATCCAAGGTGGTCAGAATGCTGATAATGCAGTAGCAGTAGTAGCGGAAGACCAAGATGTTACACAACTAGAAACTCCAGCTAATTAATTATGGCTCATCACGTACAACACTTTAATCTGGATCAGAAGTTTGATTTCACCGATGCTATTAAGAAAATCGTTTTTACGGTTTTGGGTATTGGTGCTGCATTGCTAGTCATTGGTATTTTAATGGCGGTGTTTGGTGGTGGTCACCACGAAGCAGCTGAAGCAGAAGGACATGCTTTTCATTGGTATGAGCGACTTTACGCTAACTTGTGGATAAACAATGTCTACTTCACAGGTATTGCTATTATCGGTGTATTCTTTTTCGCTATACAATATGCTGCTCAGGCAGGGTGGTCTACGGCTATCATTAGAGTTATGCTTTCTCTTGGTAACTGGTTGCCAATAGCAGGGATCTTGATGATCGTTACCTTCTTTATTGCAAATCACGATTTGTTCCATTGGACTCACGCTTATCTATTTGATAAGTCGTCTCCGGAATACGATAGCATAATCGACGGAAAAGGTTCATTCTTCTATTGGCCTATGGCAAAAGGAACATTCCCAATATTCTACATTTTTAGAATGGTATTGTTCTTTGGATTCTGGGTATTCTTTTTCAAGAAATTCCAACAATTCACTTACAACGAAGACATTATCGGTGGCACTTATTCCTGGTACAAAATCAGAAGCTGGTCAGCCTTTTTCTTGATCTTCTTTGCTGTATCTTCTTCGATAGCTGCATGGGATTGGGTGATGTCCATTGACACGCACTGGTTCTCTACACTATTTGGCTGGTATGTATTCTCATCTTGGTTTGTTGCAGGTTTGTCTGCGATTACTTTGATCACGATCTTCTTGAAGAGCCAAGGCTTGTTGGAGATGGTCAATGAGAATCACGTTCATGATTTGGGTAAATTCATCTTTGGGTTCACCATTTTCTGGACTTACTTATGGTTTTCTCAGTTCCTGTTGATCTATTATGCCAACATTCCTGAAGAGACTGTGTACTTCATTGAAAGATTGTCGAGCGATATTTATGGTCCTTTCATATTTGTGAACTTGGGGCTAAACTTTGTCCTACCTTTCTTGTTATTAATGACAAGAGATTCTAAAAGACATGGAGTATTCTTGAAACTGGTTTGTGCTCTAATCATCGCTGGTCACTGGGTGGATTTCTTCCTAATGGTTCAGCCTGGTACTTTAGGACACAATGGAGGAGTTGGGTTTATGGAAGTAGGTATGTTCTTGGTATATGGAGCTGCATTCACATTCGTAGTTCTTTCTGGATTGGCAAAAGGGAACCTAGTTCCTAAAAACCATCCAATGCTTGAAGAAAGCTATAATCATCACATTTAATAACAGCCGAAATAATTAAGGTATGTACGGATTTCTGATTGGAGTAGGGGTTCTTTTGATATTTTCCATAATATGGATGGTCTATCGAATCCAAACATTAGTCTCAGTTGTAAAAGGATCGGATAAAAAGATCGCATCAGGGAGTAATAAGGTTAATGCTATATTATTTATCGTTTTCCTGGTAGCAGGAGGAGCTTTAATGTTCTGGTATTCTATCAAAGAATTTGATAATTATCAGTTGCCAATTGCATCAGAGCATGGCGTGATTACAGATTCTTTGTTTTGGTGGTCAATGGGTGTGACTGGTATAGTTTTCTTGATCACTCATATCTTGCTTTTCATTTTCCCATACAAATATCAATACAGCGAGAAGCGTAAGGCATCCTTTTATCCTGACAACAACAAGCTCGAGGTAATCTGGACAATCGTTCCAGCAATCGTTCTTGCAGGTTTGGTGATTTCAGGTTGGGTAGCTTGGTCGGATATTACTGCTCCTGCTCCTGAAAATGCCCATACTATAGAGATTATGGGGTATCAGTTTGCTTGGGAAGTGAGATATCCTGGTAAAGACAATGTATTAGGAGACTATGATTATCGATTGATCACAGCTACTAATTCACATGGGATAGATTTCTCAGATAAAAACTCTGTTGATGATTTTCCATCTCCTGTAGTAGTAATTCCTAAAGGGGAGCCTGTGCTCTTTAAAATCAGAGCAAGGGATGTGCTTCATTCAGTATTCGCCCCTCATATGAGATTGAAAATGGATGCTGTACCTGGCATGCCAACTCGTTTTTGGTTTGTCCCTACCAAGACAACTGCTGAAATGAGAGAAGAGACAGGAAATCCGGATTTCAATTATGAGATTGCTTGTACAGAAATTTGTGGAAGAGGTCATTTCTCTATGAGAAAAGTAATCGAGGTAGTAGAGCCTGAGGCTTATCAGAAGTGGTATGCGGAGCAGAGATCTTTTATCCAAATGAATCCAGCTTTGGCTTCTGGTGTGTCTGCGGAGGTAAAGGAAGTAGCAGAAGTTCAATTAACTGAAAAGTAACAAACAAAATTATAGATTATGTCAACAGCATCTGTCGCAAATCATGACGCAGCCCACGATCATCACGATCATGAGCATCATGATAATTTTGTAACGAAATATATCTTCTCTCAAGATCACAAAATGATCGCAAAACAGTACTTGGTTACTGGTATGTTTTGGGCTCTTATAGGTGGATTACTTTCTATCCTATTTAGATTACAATTGGGTTTTCCAGAAATGGATATGTCTTTCCTTCGTCCAATTCTTGGAGGTTGGATAGATGAAGCAGGGAAATTGGATCCTACATTCTACTTGGCATTAGTTACAATGCACGGTACCATAATGGTATTCTTTGTATTGACAGCAGGTTTGAGTGGGACATTTTCCAATTTCTTGATTCCATTGCAAATTGGAGCGAGAGATATGGCTTCTGGATTTATGAATATGCTATCGTACTGGTTGTTTTTCCTTTCCGGTGTGATCATGTTTATTTCACTTTTCCTTAAAACTGGTCCTGCTGCAGGTGGATGGGTGGTGTATCCACCGCTTTCAGCTTTGGAGCAAGCTATTCCAGGTTCAGGCTTGGGGATGACTCTTTGGTTGGTCGCTATGACCTTCTTTATTGCTTCCTCTCTTATGGGGGGTATCAATTACATCACCACAGTGATTAACTTGAGAACAAAAGGAATGTCTTTCTCTAAACTTCCTTTGACTATCTGGGCTTTCTTCTTGACAGCTGTGATCGGCCTTTTGTCCTTTCCAGTATTATTTGCAGCAGCATTGTTACTTGTATTTGACAGAAGCTTTGGTACTTCATTTTACCTTTCTGATATCTATATCGGTGGGGAAGCGCTTCCAAACACCGGCGGTAGCCCAGTATTGTACCAGCATTTATTCTGGTTCTTAGGCCACCCTGAAGTTTACATCGTATTGCTTCCTGCTTTGGGTATTACTTCTGAAGTAATTGCTACCAACTCAAGAAAGCCAATCTTCGGGTACAAAGCGATGATTATATCTTTGCTAGGTATTACTGTTCTTTCCTTCGTGGTTTGGGCTCACCATATGTTCGTATCAGGTATGAATCCATTCCTTGGATCTATCTTTATGTTCTTAACCTTGATCATCGCAGTGCCTTCAGCAGTAAAAGTATTTAACTACTTGACAACGCTTTGGAGAGGTAACTTGATCTTCACTCCTGCGATGTTGTTCTCAATAGGTCTAGTTTCCTTCTTTATTTCCGGTGGTTTGACTGGTATTTTCCTGGGGAACTCAGCTATTGATATCCAATTGCACGATACTTATTTTGTAGTAGCTCACTTCCACTTAGTGATGGGTTCTGCGTCCTTTTTCGGAATGATAGCGGGTGTTTACCACTGGTTCCCTAAAATGTTCGGAAGAATGATGGATGCCAAATTGGGTTACATTCACTTCTGGATCACTTTTGTAGGAGTTTACATGGTATTCTTCCCTATGCACTACATAGGTATTGCTGGCTTCCCAAGAAGATATTACAGCTGGACAAACTTTGAGTTTGCCAATATGTACACTGATTTGAACATGTTTGTATCTGTTGCTGCTATTATCACCTTTAGTGCTCAGTTCATATTCTTGTTCAATTTCTTCTACTCAATGTATAAAGGTAGAAAAGCCACACTTAACCCTTGGAGATCTAATACGCTTGAGTGGACTACACCAGTAGAACCAGGGCATGGTAACTGGCCAGGCGAAATTCCTGCAGTTTATAGATGGCCATATGACTACTCTAAGCCAGGTGCTGAAGAGGATTTCATCCCACAGACAGTACCTCTTTCTGCAACTCCTGAATCCAACCTTCCTCATGAGCAAGAATTGGTGAAAGTTGAGTTGGAAATTATGAAGGAAGAAGAGGAAGTTTTGGTCTCAAATGAAACAAGTCACTAATAAATCAATAAGCAGCTTTCGTCGTGTTAATTTAATCACGGTGATAGCTGTTTATATACTGATTCTAATTGGTGGAATAGTAAGGAGCACCGGTTCTGGTATGGGGTGCCCTGATTGGCCAAAATGTTTTGGAAGTGTGATTCCCCCAACGAATGTGGATCAACTTCCTTCAAATTATCAGGAGATTTATCTCAATAAAAGATTGGCCAAGAACGAAAGGTTCGTGGCAACACTTGAAAAATTAGGATTCTCAGAAAAGGCTAAGGAGATAGCTAATGATAAATCCATTCTGATCGAAGAGGAATTTAATGCAGTTAAGACCTGGATAGAATACCTGAATAGATTGGCTGGAGTTGTAATTGGTCTATTGATCGTTTTGACTGTATGGAAATCATTTCCCCTCAGAAAAGCAGATCGTTGGATTACAATTTTATCTGTTTTCAATCTAGTCTTAGTCATTTTCATTGGGTGGATTGGTTCCATTGTAGTGTCTACTAATTTGCTGCATTGGATGATTACTTTCCACATGATATTGGCTTTGCTTCTCGTTTCACTTTTGATCTATGTTTATCATAGGTCGGGTAAGTTGATTGCGGGTCCGGGAGTGAAGATGGATGTGCCAAAAAGAATTGAACTAGTGCTATTTATCGGGACGGTATTAATGGTAGTTCAGATTGTTTTAGGCACTCAGGTACGAGAACAGATAGATGTTATCTCTTCTTCTTTAGGTAATATGCTTAGAGATGAGTGGATAGGAAGAGTGGGCTTGGATTTTCTTATTCATAGATCATTTTCCTTAATTCTACTAGGAATCCATGTCTTATATTTCTTTTGGGCATTTAAATATACCCTAAGAAAGTCTCAAGTTAATCTTTGGTCTCAGCTCTTGATGATTTTGATTATACTGGAAATAGCTACAGGAATGGGAATGGCGTACTTTGGTATTCCTGCCTTTCTTCAGCCAATCCATCTCTTATTAGGTTCTTTGATTATAGGGGTTCAAGTTATTTTACTTCTTGAAATCAAAGAAAACATTCAGTTTCGATTAAATACAAATTGATCATGAGGACAGTTTCAGTAACTGACCATAGTAGTAGTTTAGTGCTAAGCAAATTGAAGGCTTACGCTGAGTTGATTAAATTAAGGCTTTCAGCTTTGGTTACCTTTTCTGCTGTATTTGGTTATATACTTGGTGATCGTGGTGTTAGTTTCGGGTGGTCTGGGTTTTTAGGCTTAGCTCTAGGCGGCTTCTTGATTAGCGGTGCATCCTGTGCTGCAAATGAAATTTTAGAGCGTGATCTGGATAAGCTAATGAAGCGTACTCAAAACCGTCCTCTTCCATTAAAACTTATTTCCTTACAAGAAGCCCTTTGGGTGACCTCCCTAGTCGCAGTGATTGGTGTAGGGTTGCTTTGGTACTTTACTAACCCCTTGACTACATGGCTAGGTGTATTGAGCATGGTCCTTTATGTCTTTGTTTATACCCCGTTGAAGCGTGTAGGTCCTGTAGCAGTATTTGTAGGTGCGATCCCGGGAGCACTTCCTCCTTTGTTAGGGTGGACTGCAGCGACTGGTTCTATAACCCATGAAGCTTTGATAATCTTCGGTATTCAGTTTATCTGGCAGTTCCCACATTTTTGGGCAATCGCTTGGGTGGGGGATGAAGACTATAAGGCTGCTGGATTTAAGTTACTACCAAGTGGTGGCGGGAAAGACCTCAATACAGCAATTCAAATTATGATATACACTTTGTTCTTGTTACCTCTAGGATTGCTCCCAAGCTATTTTGGACTTACAGGGATGACATCAGGTATAGTAGCCACCGTTTGTGGGGTGTTGTTTTTGGCTCAGACTTTCTCTTTAATGAAAGACTGTTCGCGTAAATCAGCTTTACGAATAATGTTTGGTTCCTTTTTGTATTTGCCAATTGTGCAGATTGCTTACCTCTTAGATAAATTACCTTAAGAATGGAAAAGGAACTTAAATACGTAGATATGGTTGAGCAGCCCATTGCAATGCATCCTAAAAAGTTTGCATTATGGCTGTTCCTAGTGACCGTGGTGATGATCTTTGCTGCCCTTACTAGCGCCTATATAGTTCGGCAATCTGAGGGGAATTGGTTGGAATATGACCTCCCTACCATTTTCTGGTATAGCTCAGGAATAGTTGTAATTAGTAGCATTTGCCTTCAGTATGCTTATTCAGCTGCTAAAAAAGATAATTTTGTAGGACTTAGGGCAGGCCTTAGTTTGGCAGTGCTGTTTGGTATCGCTTTCCTTGTTAGTCAATGGTACAGCTGGGTAGCCTTAGTTGATGAAAATGTGTTTTTCGTTGGCAATCCTTCGGGATCATTTCTCTATGTATTCACGGGATTGCATGCTGTTCACTTAATCAGCGGTGTGATATTTCTGATTATTGTATTAATTTCGACCTACAGATATAAAGTGCATTCCAAGTCTATGGATACACTTGAAATGGCAACTACTTTCTGGCATTTTCTAGCTGCATTGTGGTTATATCTATTTATGTTTTTGCTTTTGAATCATTAAAATAAACCAAGTACAAATTAATATCTTATGTCTGCGCATTCTACTGCTATAGGAGTAAGCTCGAAAAGAGGCGTTTGGGGAGGTGGTAATGAACCTCTCAAAGCTAGCTATGGAAAACTCATGATGTGGTTTTTCCTTCTTTCTGATATCTTTACTTTTGCCGCTTTTTTGATTACCTATCTTGCCATTCGGGTAAGTTATCCGGCTTATGCTGGCCCTGCCACTGAGTTTGTGGGGTCTAATGAGTACTGGCCAATACCTGAATTGGTTTTTGATGCTATTCCATTTGTACATGGAGTTCATGCACCGCTTGTATTCGTAGGTATAATGACTTTTATTTTGATTGCAAGCTCTGTTACTATGGTGTTGGCTGTAGAAGCTGGACACCGGAATGACAGAAATGATGTAGTAAAATGGATGCTTTGGACGCTAGTAGGAGGTATTACTTTCCTAAGCTGTCAGGCATGGGAGTGGAGTCACTTCATTCACGGATCTGAAAATGGTGTTGTTTTAAATTATATCAATGGAATTAGCCAAAATGTAACAGAGACTGTATTTGGTGCAAACCTGTTGGTAAATGAATATGGGCCTGCTTCCTTTGCAAACCTATTCTTCTTCATCACGGGATTCCACGGTTTCCACGTAACGATAGGTGTTATCCTCCTATTTATGGTGTTTTACCAAGCTGCGGTGGGCGTATACGATAGAAGAGGTCACTACGAGATGGTTGAAAAAGTCGGATTGTACTGGCACTTTGTAGATCTTGTTTGGGTCTTTGTATTTACTTTATTCTACCTGATCTAAGCTATAACAATTAGAATTATGGATATTCAAGAAAATAAATCAACGCTTAACGTAGTTCCAAGGAACAACGATAAGATTAAGAAAATCTGGAAGACTGCTTTGATTTTGCTAGCTATAACTGCTGCAGAATTCGTAATGGCTTTCACAATGCCTAGAGGAATCATCCTTTATGTATTGTTCATGGCATTGACAATATGGAAAGCTAAATATATCATCATGCAATTCATGCACCTTGGTGATGAAGTGAAGCCTTTGATCTATTCTATTCTAGTTCCTATCGCATTCTTGTTTTGGCTGATCATTGTCTTAATCAAAGAAGGCTCGGATATATTCAACATGCGTTGGTTCTAAACAGAGTTTAAAAGATATTTTAAAAGGAAGGTTGAAGTGAGAAACTTTGACCTTCCTTTTTTGTTAAATCACTAATATGAGAAGTTTGAGATTATTACAAGGTATGGTGCTAGTCTGCATACTCTTGGTGCCCATATTAATTTTCCTGTTTCTTAAGGGGTTTGGTAATAACACATATGATATCCCCGTTTTTTTTGAAAAGGGCGTCGATAATCCTTTTCAGGAATGTCCTATTGCTGATACTACCCAGCATTACATTCCGGAATTCACCTTCACCAATCAAGATGGGGAACAAGTAGGAAGAGCTGATATGGAAGGTAAAGTGACAATTGTTGACTTTTTCTTTACATCCTGTCCAAGTATCTGTCCTAAAATGTCTGCTGAGATGGAGCGCGTTAATGATATGTTTAGAGATGAAGACAAGGTGCGAATCATGTCTATTAGCATTGATCCCACTTATGACAGTCCGGAGGTCTTAAAGAAATATGCAGAGGAGCATCATGCTGAAGCCGGAAAGTGGGACTTTCTAACGGGTGGGGTTCAGGAAACCTATGATTTAGCAAAATGTGGTTTTATCATTCCTAGTGTAGATGGGTTAGGTGTTCCTGATGATTTTGTTCATAGTGACAAATTTGTATTAGTTGATGAACAAGGAAGAATAAGAGGGTATTATAGTGGAACCTCTCGGGAAGATGTGGATTTATTAATGTTGGAGACTAAAGTTTTATTACATGCAAGCGAAGGAAAATAGTTTGTTGGAGAATGAAGGGAAAGTTAAAGGATGGATTATCGCCATTTCGGTAATTATTCCTGTGGCAGTAGCCGTGCTCATATTCATGCCTACTAAAATTGACTTGGGGTCTGAATGGGTTTATTTTTTACCTCACCTTAATGCTGTGATGAATACCGCCGCTACGGTAGCATTGATAGCAGGCTTGGTTTTTATCAAAAACGGGAATATCCCATATCACCGCGCCTCCATGACCACAGCATTTGTATTAGGAGCTATATTCCTTGTTTCTTATGTAATTTATCATGCAGCTGCTGAGAGCACTTCATTTGGAGGTGAAGGGTCTATTCGGAGTATTTACTATTTTCTTTTAATTACTCATATTGTCCTTGCAGCAGTAGCACTTTTTCCAATCTTGTTCGCATACTATTACGGTTACACTGAACAGTATGTCAAGCACCGAAAAGTTGTTAAATTTGCCTATCCAATCTGGCTTTATGTAACAGTCTCCGGTGTGATTGTTTACTTGATGATCAGTCCTTATTATCTACATTAAAAACCTACCTTCAATTCCGTTCGTAGGAAATAGTATGCAAAAAGCTCTTAAAATAGGATTTCTTTCTCTGATTGCTCTATTGCTACACACTGCCACTTATGCTCAGTGTGCTATGTGTCGCGCATCCGTCGAAAATAATGTAAGCAACGGAGACACTAGCGTGGCTGCTGGTCTTAATCTAGGGATTATGTATTTGTTCGTGATGCCGTACCTAATAGCGATGGTGCTGGGATTTTTCTGGTATCGTAATGCTAAGAAAAGAAAAGCTAAAATTGCCATGCACTAACGAATAGAGGAGCAAAGTTTGATCAAAGACTTTGCTTTTTTTATTTTACATCTAAATGAAGCAGGATTCCCGCCGCCTGATCATATTGATCAGTATTTTCTCTCTTCTTGCAGTATTGATTTTGAATTTCTTTTTCTTTCAGAAAAGTGATCAGGACACCTATTTGCAAGCGCTACAAGATCGGATTCAGACTATTGACAAAGAATTTGATGAGGATTTCATTCAGGTTCTAATGGAGGTTAGACCAGATGATACCTTAAGTTTTGGTCAAATCAGTACTCCTTTACACAAACATCCTTTTTTTATACTTAGTCCGGAAAAAGAGCTATTATTCTGGTCAGACTTTACACTTACGTTGGATTTTTCACAAGTTGATCTTTCCAAAGAATACCAGTTGTTGGACGATCCTTATGGTACGCTTTTGTTAAAAATAAGGAGCGTGAAAAGGAATGGGGCTGATTATATTATGCTTCACGTGCTTAGGCTGATTTGGCCAGGCAACATTGAAAACAACTACCTAATCACTGGTCCCAATCCAGAAATCTTTGGAAATAATAGATTTGAGTTGCTTGCGAATCCCGAGGCAGGAGCTGCAATAGTTAAGAACCCTGCGGGGATTCCACTTTTCGGGATCAATTTTCTTTTTGGATATAGCCCGGCAGGAAGAGTTGTTAATCCTGCAATCCTAATTTTCTTTACATCGGTTTTCCTTCTCTACTTTCTATTGAGCTCTGATTTTGTGCTGAGTAAGTGGAAATCAGGAAGAAGATGGCAAGCTATAAGCTACGCGATTTTTGTACTTGGGGCATTTAGATTTATGATGTTGATCCTGGATTTCCCAAGTAACTACCTCAATTTGTCATTATTTGATTCTGCCAATTATGCCTCTTCCTGGTTCAATCCTAGTTTGGGGGATTTGTTGATTAATACGATCTGTGGTGTTTTGATTTTAGCCATGGTTATCTATCAACTTGCTTCGAGAGTAATGCATGAAAAAATTAAAGTGCTAAAGAGCAAGAATGAGTTTTTGGTATTTTTCTTCTTTTCCTTCCTGATTAGTTCAATAGGCTTGTACCTGGTATGGTCACTTCCGAGAGACTTGATGATCAACTCGCAATGGGCCTTAGACATCAGCTCTATCCCATCATTTGATTGGTTTAAAGGACTAAGTTTCTTCATGCTATTCCTATGGGGCGCAGTATATGTCTTGCTTTCGCTTACTATGTTCAGTTTGCTTCTGGAGGTCAATAACCGCAAAAAAGACTATTACAAGTGGATTGCTGTTTTAGGTCTGCCCATCGCGGTAGCTTTATTTTTCTTTTCGCTCTGGGGAGGTATTGTATGGCTTATCCATCTTATTTTCTTGATCATAATTATCCGTCTGGAGCTTTTCAAAAACGCATTTAAACTAGGTCTAGATACCTTTCTCACTTTTTTCTTTGCATGTTTGGTGGCTGCCATTATTGGAGGGATAAGTACTTTTCAAACAGAGAAAAGTGAGTTGATTCAATCGAAGAGTCGCTTCGCAAATCAAAATCTTATTGAGAATGATGTGATGACAGAGTTTTTCTTGGGTGAAATTTTCACCAGGATTAAAAATGATTTATTCATACAGAATAGAATAGCAGACCCACTTTTCTCCAAAGACCCGATTGAAACTAAAATCAGAAGAATTTATCTCGATAATTACTTTGATCAGTTTGAAGTACAAGTCCGGATTTTCTCTTCTTCAGGACAGCAAATTTTAGGTTCCTCTAATTCAGAAAGTCTAAAAGATCTTCAGTTGGAGTACATAAATAGCGATTATGCAACTAGCGTGAAGGATCTGTACTTTATCAGAGGAAATGAGGCTAATAATGGAAACCGCTTTATTGCCTTTGTACCAATGAGCAAAGAAGGGACGTCGCTAGGAACTGTTTTTCTTGAGCTTCGACAGTTGCGCGTACAGCCTACGAGTGTATATCCTAAATTATTATTGGATAAGAAATATAATGACAAGCTCGATCCTATAATTTATGATTATGCCATTTTCAAGGAGGGAGAATTTATCAGGAATTCCGGCTCGTTTAATTATCTCAATAGTGGTTTTAGTCGAGTACTGAGTCGCAATGCTTTATTGACTGAGGGAGTGCACCAAGACGGATATCATCATTTTGGGATAAAAAATGGGGATGAGTTGATAATTGTCTCATCAAAGAATATTTCAGTCGCTCATTTCTTTGGGAATATTTCGCTATTCTTTGTGCTGTTTGTGATTATGACTTTCCTGGCTATTCTGATAAATACATTGATCACTGGAGTCAAAAATTTCGAATTCAATTACTCCACCAAGCTTCAGCTTTACCTTAATTTCGCTTTCTTTTTCCCCATCCTCATTATCAGTATTATCACGATTGGCTTGTTGGCTAATAGCTATCGGGATGATCTGGATAGACAATACATCCAAAAGGCAGCGTTGATCAGAGGCAATCTTGGTAGCTTTCTCAATAACCAGCGTCTTGAAAATGTAGATAACGATCTACTCAATGAGGAAGTGAATGAATTGGCAAATACCATAGCCAGTGACATCCATATTTATACCACTAAGGGCAAATTAGAGTCTACCAATCGCCCAAATATCTTTGATAAGAAAATTCTGGCGCCGATAATTAATCCTAAAGCGATGGCTGAAATTGAAGAAATGGGGCAGTCCCAGTTTCTGGCTGATGAGCAAATCGGGAAATTGCGTTATAAGTCTGTTTATTTATCAATTCCAGCCACAGCGAATCAGCAGAATTTAGGAATTTTGGCTGTTCCATTCTTTGAGTCAGAAACAGAATTGAATACGTTGATCGCAGATGTGTTGAGCAATATTTTCAATGCCTTTGTGGTGATTTTCATTTTGTTTTTATTTGTCTCCTACTTTGTCTCCACTAACCTTACTTTCCCTTTCAAATTGCTTACACAAAAGCTGAAGGCTACCAATTTGGAAGATAACGAACCTATGTATTGGGGATCAAAAGATGAAATAGGGTTACTTGTAAATGAATACAACAACATGCTTTTTAAGCTTGAAAGCTCGAAGAAAGTACTCGCATCCACCGAGAAAGAATCTGCTTGGAGGGAAATGGCAAAGCAGGTAGCACATGAGATCAAGAATCCACTTACACCAATGAAGCTTACTCTGCAGCATTTGATTCGCCTTCAGGATGCTGGCAGATTAGATGATGCAGAAAAGCTGAAACGATCGCTGGAGACGTTGATCCATCAGGTAGATGCACTTAGTGGGATAGCATCCTCATTTTCCACTTTTGCAAAAATGCCTTTGCCAAATAATGAGTTGATGAACTTCAAAGCTGTGCTGAATAAAGTGTTGGAGTTATTCAGTGGCGATCAGCAAGTTGAGTTGGTTTTTCAGGACGATTCATTTACAGATAATATTCCGATTTTGGGTGATGATAAGCTTTTTGGACGAGTAATTTCCAATCTTATAATTAATGGGGTTCAAGCTGTCGAGCCAGGAGTCAAGCCAATTATACGTATTTGGCTTTGGATGACTGATCAGGCGGTTTTTCTTGAAATTACAGATAATGGTAAAGGGATTTCGGATGATCTAAAGGATAAAATCTTCATTCCAAATTTCTCTACCAAGTCCACAGGATCGGGCTTGGGATTGGCTATCGCAAAAAGTGGAGTAGAGACAGCGGGAGGTAAAATCTGGTTTGAAACTGAGGTTGGAAAGGGTACCACATTCTATCTCACCTTTCCATTGATGGGATAATTCATCTTTTTAGTACCTTCCAACCAAAAGGGATTTCGGAGTGAGCATGCGTAATTGGCTACTTTTCTGGGTATTAGTGTGTGGCTTTTCCAATTCGGTAATGGCTCAGGAAAAATGCCGATGGGTACAGTCTGAGGTTTTTGCAATTCCTACAGTTCCAGACTCGCTTTCCTTATTGGAAGAAACTATCAGAATTACAGATAAGGAAGGGATTTCGTATAATTTCAAATATGATCTAAATGCTAATAAGCTTCAAGTGCTTTTTGAAAGTGAAGTAAAACCTGATTCACTTTTGCTTTGCTACAGGACTTTTTCCATACGCTTTGATCAGCCAGTTGCGCGCAGGACTTTATTGTCGGATTATGATTCTACAGCTCAATTCAAAGACCATAGAATGGCTGAGTTGCCTGCTTTTGATTTTCGTGAGGAGCTTTTTCCAACGACAAACCTTTACAAATCGGGAAGTCTCACGCGCGGAATTTCCTTCGGAAATACACAAAATGTATTTGTCAACTCAGCGCTTAACCTTCAACTAGAAGGCGATATTTCCGAAAATCTAAAAATCCGTGCAAGTATCACCGATCAAAATGTACCATTTCAACCGGAAGGAAATACACAACAAATCCAGGACTTTGACAATGTGCTGATCGAGTTGTATAATGATGATTTTAGTTTGGCGGCGGGAGATGTGGTTTTGCAGCAGCGGCAGTCTGAATTTCTGCGCTATTACAAAAATGTGCAGGGATTGCAGTTTACCTCCAAATACAAGATGAGTGATAAGTGGACCGCGAGTTCCCAAGCTTTTGCTTCCATTGCCAAAGGGAAATTTGCGTCGATTCAATTACCAATTTTGGAAGGGGTGCTCGGCCCGTATCGAGTTAGTGGGCCAAATAATGAGCGATTTGTAATCATCATGGCCAATTCCGAGCGGGTATTTCTGGATGGAAAGCAGCTAAAGCGAGGTTTCAATGAAGATTATGTGATTGATTACAATCAGGCAGAAATCACCTTTACCCCAAAAGTTCTAATCACTCAATATTCCCGAGTTAGGGTTGATTTTGAATATGCAGAGCGGAATTATTCCCGATCTATCATCGGCGCGAATCACAGCCAAACAAACGGAAAAGTGGATGTGTATCTGAATTATTACCAGGAAAAAGACAATAGAAAACGTCCGCTTTTTACAGATTTTTCCCAGAGTGAATTAGGACTAATGGCTTTAGTAGGCGATAGTGCAACACTTGCGAGAACACCTCGGATCGATAGCGTTGCTTTTGATCAGAATAGAATTTTATATAAAAAAGTCACCGAGTTTGATATTCTGGGGAATCCATTGGTTTATTATGAATATTCCAATGATCCTGAGCTAGCTCACTATGATTTGGGCTTTTCCCAAGTAGGATCTGGGCTTGGAGATTATCGTCGTTCCAACCAATTGTCGAACGGGACAGTCTACGAATATGTTCCGCGACAAAATGGACAGCCACAGGGTGATTATTCTATTTTGTCCCAATTGCCACTTCCCGATAGCAAACGAATGGTGACTGCTGGCTCAAGGATACGGCTAAATGAGCATGAGAAAGTTTATACAGAATTGGCGCTTTCTTCAGTGGACAAAAATCTATTTTCTGAATTAGATGATGATGACAATCAAGGGCTGGGGATGAAGGTTGGCTTGCAAAGTGAAGGTCGGGAGTCTTCACTTTTCAAAGGTTATATCATGAAAGGGCAGACGGAGTACGAATACAATTCCACCAACTTCAATTTTATAGATCGATTTAGATATATCGAGTTTGATCGGGATTGGGGGCTTAGCCAGCAAGCTTTGCAAAGTGCAGCTGCGGAGCAGTTTTTCCGCGCTGGGATTGGTTTCGAAAAAGATGTGCTCAATCGATTCGACTATCTTTTTTACCTGAGAAATAGAGAAAATGTGTTGAACGGAACACAGCATTCAGCTAACTGGAATTTGCAGTTGGGTCCCAAAATCAGACTCAGGCAAGAGTTTTTTCGCTTGAATTCCACTCAGGATTCATTGAAGTCTGACTGGACTCGGTACTTGGGTGATGTGAGTTATAATTCCATAATCATCGTTCCAGGCTATCAGTTTTCATTGGATCAAAATGCTTTGAGAAGTGCCGAGACGGATTCGGTTGTGAGCACAGCAATGAACTATAAGCAGCATTTGCTCTATTTGCGAAGCAATGACTCACTCAGATATTCCTTTTTGGCTGATGCAGCTTGGCGTGAAGATAAGGCTCCTATAGCTGGAGAATTGCTAAATGATACCAGAGCTTTTACTTCCAACTTTACTTTCAGAAAGCAATGGACTCAGCACAGCCTGAGCAGTACGTTTACTTACAGGGAACTGGAGTATTTGCAGCGCGATCTCCAATCCGAACTTACCGTAATGGGTAAGCTAGATTATCAGGGAAGCTTGGGTAAAAATCTCATTCGAAATGAAATCAGCTATGCCATTGGAAACGGGCGGGAGTTGCAACGGGAATTCGTCTTTTTGCCAGCTCCAAATGGTGATGGGACGCATACTTGGAGAGATGATAATGGAGATGGCGTACAGCAGCTGAATGAATTTTACTTGGCAATCAACCCAGAAGAAAAGCAATACATCAAGATATTTGTACCGACTGATACCTATATCCAAGCCTACACAAGTATTTTGAATTACAGATTACAGGCAAAATTCCCGGAAACTTGGAAAGAGGTTGGTGGCTTGCGGACATTTTTGCATAAGTTTTCAAATACCACCAGTCTGAGTGTGGAGAAGAAAGTCACTTCGGATGACTTTGTGGATCGGATAAATCCTTTTATTGGAGGAGTGAATAGGGAAGACGTTTTATCTCTCAGGCAAGTGATCCGCTCGAGTTTTTTCTTCAATCGGGCTTCTGCCAGTTATGGATTTGATTTGTCATATTTCGATTCTCAGTTCAAGCAATTGCTTTCCGGAGGATTTGAAGATTTGATTCAGAAGGATTGGAAGTTGAATACGAGGTATAATTTCAATGGACAGACTACTTTGAGGATTATAGCAAGAACCGGCAACCGTCTTTCGGCATCTGATTTCTTAGAAAACAGGAATTACAATATTTCTCAAAATCAAATTGGACCTGAGTTTTCCTGGCAACCCACACCATATTTCCGGACTACAGCTACTTATTCTTTTACGGGAAAAGTCAATACCGAGAATATTGAGTTCGAGGAAAAGGCGCAATTGCATCAAGTAGGACTAGATCTTCGATTTGCGCGAGCAGTAAAAACTACGCTGACAGGCAATCTCAAGTTGATTCAGATTGATTACAATGGTGTTGCAAATTCTCCAGTTGGCTATGAAATGCTCCAAGCGTTGACACCAGGAACAAATGTCACTTGGAATGTGAATTGGCTACAGAAAATAGGAGAGGGGTTACAATTAAACTTGGTGTATGAAGGTCGAAATTCCCAGGGTTTGGATCGGATTGTCCATGTTGGGAGAATGCAAGTTTCCGCTCTATTTTGATAAAAACATGTAACTTTGCCGAAGGAGAATAGTTGTCACACTAACTATTAAACTACGAATCAAATGAGCAAAAGCATTCTCGTCACCGGAGGTACCAAAGGAATAGGAAGAGCGATTATTGAGCGCTTCGCAGCGGAAGGTTTTGACGTCTTCACCTGTGCGCGAAATGCAGCTGACTTAGCTGACTTGAAGACTTATTTGGAAAGCCAATATCCTTCGATAAACATTCTGGCGATTCAGGCTGACCTTTCCAAAAAGGAAGAAGTGACTAAGTTTGTAGATGAAATCAAATCAGTTTCGATTCCTGATGTCTTGGTAAATAACACCGGAGTCTTTTTGCCAGGTGCTATTCACAATGAGCCTGAAGGGAATTTTGAGCTAATGATGCAAACCAATTTGTATTCTGCTTATTATCTGACTCGTGGTTTTGTCAACGAAATGATTGCGAAGAAATCAGGACATATTTTCACCATGGGCTCAGTCGCTGGACTTACAGCCTACCCAAATGGGGGTACTTATGCTGTTTCCAAATGGGCGATGCTCGGAATGACCAAGTGTCTGCGTGAAGAATTAAAACCACATCAGATCAAAGTAACATCCATTCTTGCCGGCGCAACTTATACTTCGAGCTGGGAAGGAGTTGATTTGCCTGTGGAGCGATTTATGAAAGCAGAAGATGTGGCCGAGAGTGTTTGGGCCGCTTATAACCTTTCGCCCCAATCTGTTGTTGAAGAACTAGTAATCCGACCTCAATTAGGAGATATATAAACCCCATGCATACAAATATTAAATCTTTAGACCTGCTGTATTGCGATAGTCTGACAAGTTACTCAAGGAGAAAAACCATTCCGGTAAAAATTGGTGATGTCGTCATTGGCGGTGATAATCCCATTGTAGTCCAATCCATGACTACGGTGGATACCATGGATACTGAAGGCTCAATCGAGCAAAGTATTCGCATGATTGAGGCGGGTTGTGAACTGGTGAGAATTACAGCTCCAAGCATTAAGGAAGCAGAGAATTTAAGACATATCAAGGATGGGCTTCGTAAAAGAGGATACAATACACCATTGGTTGCTGATATTCACTTTACCCCAAATGCTGCAGAAGTAGCAGCTAGGATCGTAGAAAAAGTACGCGTGAATCCAGGGAATTATGCGGACAAGAAGAAATTCGAAGTAATAGAATATACAGATGAGACGTATCAAGAAGAGCTGGATCGTATTCGCGAGCGGTTTTTGCCTTTGGTGAAAATCTGCAAGGAACACGGAACGGCGATGCGAATTGGAACAAACCATGGTTCTCTTTCTGATCGGATCATGAGTAGATATGGTGATACTCCACTGGGAATGGTGGAGTCAGCATTGGAATTTTTGAGAATCTGTGAAGATGAGAATTACTACGATATCGTAATCTCCATGAAGTCTTCGAATACTCAGGTTATGGTTCAAGCTTACCGGTTGCTTGTAGAGAAGCTGGACGAAGGAGGATTCAAACCTTACCCTTTGCACCTCGGAGTGACTGAAGCTGGCGAAGCGGAAGACGGTAGAATCAAATCGGCTGTTGGAATTGGGACATTGCTGGAAGATGGTTTGGGAGATACGGTTCGTGTATCCTTGACAGAAGATCCTGAGTTTGAAGCGCCAGTTGCTAAAGCATTGATCGACCGCTATGCACATCGTGCAGGACATGCGGAGATAAAGTCTATTGAAAATTATCCAGTCAATCCTTACGAGCATTTCAAGCGCCACTCTGCAGAGATTTACAATTTTGGTGGACATAATGTCCCAAGGGTAATTACAGATATTTCAAAGGTTGAAAAGATTACAGAAAAGGAAATGAAGTCTGTAGGTCATTTCTATTTGCCAGAACTGGACAAGTGGAAAATGAATGACCAAGGCTGTGATTTTGTTTATTCTGGAGCCAACCCGATTCCTTTTATGCTACCAAATGGGATGAAGGAAATACAGGATGCAGCGATATGGACTGTTGGTTCTGATCAGCAAAATAAATTCCCCCTTTACGATTTAGTGGGTTTTTCTTCTGCTGAGAAATTTCATAGAGAATTGAATTTCCTTGAAGTCTATGATACTGAGATAGCAGAGGCAATCACACTGACGTCAGATCGAAGGGATACTGTCTTGATTCTGAAAACTGAAAATAGACATGCGATGCCAGCAATGCGCCGGGCTTTTGTGAGTTTGCTTGAAGCCAAATCGGGCATTCCGGTGATTCTGAAAGTGAGTTACCCTGACCAATCTCAGGATGAGACTATGCTTTATGCTGCAACAGACGTTGGTGGGTTGTTGATAGATGGATTAGGCGATGGAATCTTTATTTCCTTAGAAAAGGAGAAAGAACATTCCCGCGAGGAAGTGTTAGCTCAAATCAAACTACATAATTCTGTGGGATTTGGAGTTTTGCAGGCAGCGAGAACTCGAATGTCGAAGACTGAATACATTTCCTGCCCTTCCTGTGGAAGAACCTTATTTGATTTGCAAGAAACTACCGCGATGATCCGTAAGCGAACTGATCATCTAAAAGGAGTGAAGATCGGAATTATGGGTTGCATCGTGAATGGTCCTGGAGAAATGGCAGACGCAGATTATGGCTATGTAGGATCGGGCAAAGGGAAAATTACGCTATACAAAGGCAAAGAAGTGATGAAGCGTTCCGTTCCTTCAGAGAAAGCCGTTGATAAGTTAATAGAAATAATCAAGGAAGACGGAATGTGGAACGAACCTGAGATTATCTGATTTTAGAAAAACCCTTCGAGGTTTTTAAAACCTCGAAGGGTTTTAAAATTTAAACCAAACCATTTCCCAATTCTATCTGTTTACAAAAAAACTCAAACCATGTCCGATAACAATAAAGTAAAAGGATTTTTCAAGTTCGGTGATTTTGGGAACTACTTCGTTCGTGTTTTTCAAAAGCCAGATCCAAACCAGAAGTCCAATTATAACCTTCGAATGATGCATGGAATCAACAAGATTTCTATCGTCGTATTTCTATTGGCAATTATTTTTTGGATAGTGAAAAGGTTTATTTAATCAGATAATTCTTTGCTAAAGAGCCTTTATGGTAAAAAGTGGTAATGTGGTCAAAAATAGTTGGTGACTTTGGTATAAAATTTCATTATAATCTGCGACAGATTTGAAGAGGACGTAAGCTCTGCTGAGGAGCAA
>NZ_FXUA01000008.1 GCF_900182815.1 Algoriphagus winogradskyi
TTCACGCTTTCTGCTACCAGCAGCACGGTGACCAATCCTGTATTCAGATTCTACACCAGTCAGGATCTGACCACTGAGATCACGGATCTGACTGTCAGCCCTGCGGCAACGACGACTTATTATGTAACCGTTTCAGGTGATGGAGTCTGTGAAAACGCTCCTGGCGATGCAGTGGAAGTTACGGTGACTGTGAATATCACAGAGGCACCTATTACCAACAATCCAAATCAAAGCTTCTGTACTACTGATAATGCTACATTGAGCTCGATTGAAATTGAAGGTGAAGGAATACTTTGGTATGCCACGGAAAACAGTATTTCTCCATTGGATCCAACCATTCCTTTGGCAGATGGGGCAACTTATTTTGCTTCCCAAACTGATCCAACTACCAATTGTGAAAGTGTATTGAGAACTCCGGTAATGGTCTTCTTAACAGATTGTAATACTGGTGATGGATTAACTATACAGAAATTTGCAGAGAATGAGATAGTTTATGCAGGAGATACATTCACCTACACCATCTCAATTACTAACACTAATAATACTGAAATAACTGATGTAACGATAACAGATGAATTGGATGCGAGATTAATGTATGTTGCTTCCAGTAATTCTGGTCAATTTGGAGCAGGGGTAGTTACTTGGACCATTCCTACGATTGCTGCAAATTCGATAGTTGATATTACTTTGTGGGTATCTACTGCATCAAATCTTGCTTCCGGAACTCAAATCTCCAACGTAGCGATAGTATCGAGCCCTGATGATCCGGATTCACCTAAAGAATCTGATCCTGAAGTAGTGACTGTAGAAAAAGACGTGGACTTGATCATCACCAAGACTGCAAGTGCTGCAACAGTTCTTGCGGGAGGTGAATTCAGCTACACGATTTCTGTAATGAATTCCGGTCAAAGTGATGCTACTGATCTTACGATCACCGATGCCTTGGCAACTGGCCTGAGCTTTATCTCAGCTGATAACAGCGGAGTGAACAATGCAGGAACAATCACTTGGACAATTCCAACTTTGGCAGCAGGAGCAAGCATCGACTTGACACTGACTGTGAAGGTGGATGCTGATGTTGACGCGGGAACTCAAATCTCCAACGTAGCGATAGTCACCAGTCCAGACGATCCGGATTCACCTAAAGAATCTGATCCTGAAGTAGTGACGGTAGAGAAAGACGTTGACTTGATGATCACCAAGACTGCAAGTGCTTCCACAGTTCTTGCGGGAGGTGAATTCAGCTACACGATTTCTGTAATGAATTCCGGTCAAAGTGATGCGACTGATCTGACGATCACTGATGCATTGGCAACTGGCTTGAGCTTTATCTCAGCTGATAACAGCGGAGTGAACAATGCAGGAACAATCACTTGGACAATTCCAACGTTGGCAGCAGGAGCAAGCATCGACTTGACACTGACTGTGATGGTGGATGCTGATGTTGACGCGGGAACTCAAATCTCCAACGTAGCGATAGTCTCCAGTCCAGATGATCCGGATTCTCCGAAGGAATCTGATCCTGAAGTAGTAACTGTAGAAAAAGACGTGGACTTGATGATCACCAAGACTGCAAGTGCTGCAACAGTTCTTGCGGGAGGTGAATTCAGCTACACGATTTCTGTAATGAATTCCGGTCAAAGTGATGCTACTGATCTTACGATCACCGATGCATTGGCAACTGGCCTGAGCTTTATCTCAGCTGATAACAGCGGAGTGAACAATGCAGGAACAATCACTTGGACGGTTCCAACTTTGGCAGCAGGAGCGAGCATTGAGCTGATGCTGACTGTAATTGTGGATGCGGATGTCTCAAATGGTACTCAAATCTCCAACGTAGCGATAGTCTCCAGTCCAGATGATCCGGATTCACCGAAAGAATCTGATCCTGAAGTAGTGACTGTAGAGAATAATGGAAGTTTAGTGATTATTAAAAATGCAGACGTTGAATCTGTTCTTCCAGGAGGTGATATTGTCTATACCATAGCTATCTCCAATACCGGTAACGCCCAGGTCACCTCTGTTCTGGTGACTGATGAATTACCAGAAGGTGTAAGCTTTATTTCTGCATCAAATGGTGGTTCAGTCGAAAATGGAGTAGTCACATGGACCATTCCTACACTAGCTAGCGGAGAAACAATTAAGGTTGAGATAGTAGTGATGGCCGCTGGAAACCTTTCTCCAGGAACCTTAATTTCTAACACAGCAAAAGTTAGTAGTCCGGATGTGCCTGAATCTCCTATAGAGTCAGATCCTGAAGTGGTAAGAGTGAGAAGTGATTTCAATTTGGTAATCAATAAAGTAGCAAATCAGAATACAGCACTAGCGGGATCTGATCTGACTTACACAATCACTGTAACAAATACTGGAGAAAGTATTTCGCCTATGTACATGGTAACAGATATGCTACATGAAGGACTAAATTTCAATAGTGCAAGTAATGGTGGCTTTGTGGAGAATGGTGAAGTAATATGGATGATGCCACCTTTGGAAGCTGGTGCGCTGGTGGAGCTAACTCTCACCGTGGAAATCGATGAAAGCCTGCCTGCTGGCACTGATATCGAAAACGTAGCAATATTCTGGCTTAGAAATGTTAGAGAAAATCCAGGACCTTCTCAGCCAGCAGTAGTGAGAGTAACTAGGGATGAAAATGTATCAATTTCGAAAGTATCCTCCAAAGACAAAGTAGTTCCTGGTGAGGAGTTTACTTACACTATTACGGTTTCGAATTCTGGTCAAAACAGCTTGTCTGGTTTGGTCATCAGGGATACTTTGGAAAATGACCTAAGTTTTGTTAGTGCCTCTCAAGGTGGTACAGCGAATGGTCAATTGGTAACATGGAGCATACCTGAATTGGCTGGTGGGTCATCGATTTCTTTGGAACTCAAAGTGACACTAAGTGAAGATGCCACAATAGGCAGTGAAATAGCGAACACAGCCTATGCAGTTCCGGAAGGCGATCCTGATAATCCAATCCCATCTGATCCTGAAGTTATAGAAGTAGGGGATCCTCAATCCTTTACGATTGTGAAAACTCCAAATGTGACTGAAGCTTATATTGGTGATGAAGTAAATTATACCATTACGGTAACCAACACTTCAGACATTACCCAAGAGCAGGTAACTGTCATAGATGAATTACCACAAGGCTTGACTTTCAGTAGTTCTAACATGGAAAGTGAAGTTGAAAATGGTACTGTGACATGGATGATCCCATCCTTGGCTTCCGGGGAAAGTATAGACCTTCTATTAACCACCACTGTGAATGATGGAGCAATCCCGAATGAGGTGATATTTAACATCGCTGTGGTAGACTCTGAAACATCTGTTGGTGATCCTGTTGAATCTGATCCAGGGGATGGTGTCTTAGTAATTGAAGATGAGGAAAAACAGACATCGATATCGGTTATTAAGTGGACCGATGTACAGACTGTTATAGTAGGGCAAATGATCGATTATACAATTCTAATTGAGAATACAGGAGATGTAATGGCTTATGATCTATTGGTTGTGGATTCTCTACCTGCAGGTACCATGGCAATGGAAGTTAGTCCAGAGGGTGAGATTTCTGATAATGCAGTGGTTTGGATGATGGACTCACTTGAAGCTGGAGCATCTATTGAAGTGAAAATAAAGTTGATGACGATGGAAGATAAAGGGCCAATTAGTAATTGGGTGTTTATATCTGGCAGAAACTTCCCTGATGTATCATTTGGAACTGACCCTATGGTTATTACTAACCAAGTGGACCTAATCTTAGATAAAGAAGTTTCAGGAAGTCTGATTCAGCTAAACTCAATCTTTGAATACAAAATCACGCTGACAAATAATTCTGACAATGTAGGAAATGAGGTAGTTGTAACTGACGTTTTAGCGCCTTCTGTAGAATACATAGGTGCTGACGTTTCATCTGGTACCGTTTCCTTCAACTTGGAAAATAGGACCCTGACATGGAGCATATTGTCTATAGATCCTCAGGCTGTGGAAACAATAACCATACGTGTAAAAGCGATAGCTGAAGGAACGGTTTCAAATACAGCAACAGCTGTTTCGACAGATGATGAATTGGAGCCAACTGATAACTCGGACACTGTATCTCATGAGCAGATAGAATTTGAGATTCCAAATGTCTTTACGCCTAACGGTGATGGAATCAATGACGCTTGGGTGATCAAAGGTCTGCAAGAGTTCTTCCAGCAAAATGAACTTCTGATAGTCAACCGATGGGGTGTAGAAGTTTACAGAATGGACAACTATCAAAATGACTGGGACGGAGATAACCTGAATGGTGGTACCTACTTCTACCAATTCCAATTAACAGACAGTCAGGGTGTAAGTCATACAATGACAGGTTACGTAACTATAATTAAGTAAGCAAGATGAAACTATTTAAGGTAATTACTCTGATCGCTGGATGCATTCTTCTGTCCCTTAGCCATAGCTTTGGGCAGCAGGTGCCTCAGTACAGCCAATACATTTTTAATCCTGTTTTTATTAATCCTGCTTATGCAGGTTACAAACAGCAATTGTATCTGCAATCTTATTATAGAAAGCAATGGACAGGTGTCACGGGAAGTCCCGAAACCTTCGCCGTTGCTGGGGATACTTACTTAGCAGATTCTCAATTAGGGGTTGGCGGGCAATTCCTCACTGATAAGTTGGGCGCTCAAAGGACAGTATCAGCCTATGGTAATTTGGCTTACCATCTGAGGCTGAGTGATACTAAGTTTTTGAGTTTTGGCGTAGGAGCTGGTGTAGTCAATTCCCAGCTGGATGGATCCATGTTGAACCCTGATATGGATAATGATCCTTCCATTCCATTGAGTAGGGAAAGAATTACGTATCCAGACCTAAAACTTGGCTTATTTCTCTATGATGAGTCATATTATATAGGTGTAGCTGCCGACCAGATGCTTTCATCAGTTGTGGATTTTGACAAAGGTGATGTGATGGTTCAGCCTAAGCCACACTTGTACTTGACCGGAGGATATCACTTTGATATAAATTATAACTTATCATTTGTGCCTTCGATAATGTACATGGACGATTTTAAGGCACCTGCTCGATTGGATGCCAATGCTGCCTTGATTATAAATGATGCGGTATGGCTGGGTGCTGGCTATAGGTTCGGGATTGATATGCCTGGAAGAGAAATTCAGGAAGGTCTGCAAAAGTCCACTGCTTTGATTGGTATGGTACAGGTGCAGATCCGGGAAAGTTTACGCTTGGGGTATGCTTATGACCATACGATTTCCGGATTTTCTGTAGGTAGTTTTTCTACCCACGATATTTCAATTGCTTTCTTATTCCCTCCTAAGCGTGTACGCTTGGTTTCTCCAAGATTCTTTTAATTAACCCTATTCTGATGAACAAAGTCATTTACATATTCTGTTTCCTGATTTTATGTTTTGTGAGTTGTAAACCAGCTGCTTATAAAAGTTATCTGGAGGGGAAAAAGCAGGCGGAAAATCTAAACTATTCCGTGGGAATTGATAAGTATTTGGAAAGTTGGAATAGATCACCCTTGCCTGAGACAGCCCGGGGGTTGGCTCAGGCTTATTTTAAAACTAGGGATTTCGAACAAGCTGAAGAGTGGTACACTAGACTAGACAGGGATGATGAACTTGAAACTGAGGATTTAAAGCCTTATGCCGAGTCATTAATTGCAAATTCCAAGTATACTGAGGCTGCAGATGTGTTGGCGAAACTTGACCCATCTAAAAGTAGGTCAGACTTGGAGTTGATTTGGAAAACTGCACTAGGAGGTAAATCCTTCCTAAATAAGTCCTCCGAGGCTGCAGTTGTGCCAATTTCTAATGCAAATTCACCCTTTTCAGAGTTTGGCCCTATGATTACTGGAAACTCAGTACTTCATTTTACTTCTGATAGATTGATTTCAAAGAAAGCCAGAGTTGATCCAAATAATGCGTTGAAAAGCGATGTGTATGGTTGGACTGGAAATGGCTTTTTGAAAATGTATGAGTTGGACTGGGATGATGAGGAGAATTCAGCTCTAGGAGATCCAAAGCAGACCGAGAACCTTGAAAGTGATTTGCATGTGGGGCCTATGTATGAGGTAGGAGAAAATTTATTTCTGACGTTAACCCAAGCACAAAAATTCAAAAAATCTGATTCCGGAACTGCTAGGAACTACACCTTATTTCCTGAGTTATATTTCGCCCTGGATACGGGAGATGTGACTTTGGATTCCTTTACTCCGTTTTCATTTAATGATCCTTTCTCATATTCTGTCTCTGATCCTTTTTATGATCCGTCTCAGTCCAGATTGTATTTTTCCTCTGATATGCCTGGGGGCAGAGGAAAAGCTGATTTATACTACACTGAGTGGGATAATGGAGTATGGCTCAGACCAGTGAACCTTGGTTCTGTAATCAATACCAATGGAGATGAGAGAACCCCTTTTGTTGATCATAATGGGGTGTTATACTTTTCTAGCTCTGGACATGCAGGCCTCGGTGGATTAGATGTTTTTAAAGCTGCCTTTGTAAATGGTGATTACGCTGAGCCCGAGAATCTAGGAAGTCCTATCAATTCAAACCGGGATGATTTTGGATTATCGCTGGTGCTAGGGAATGATAATAAGGCTGTTTTTTCATCTGATAGGGTAGGAGGAAGAGGCTTGGATGATCTTTATTTCGCTGATTTGATTGTGAAAAAGGATTTAGTAATCAAAGGACAGGTGATCGATAAAGAGAGCGGGATGAATCTCCCCGATGCTGTGGTCTCACTTTATAATGAGCAAGATCATTTAGAGAATACGTATGTGTCTGAGGAAGATGGGTCCTTTAGGTTTAAAGTCAAGTTCGATCAGACAGTTCATTTGGAAGGGAAAAAGACAGGCTATCTTACTGGAAGCACAGGAGATGTGATGATTCCGGAGGCTACTGAAATCCAAGATTCCGTCCTCGTAAGAAATATCTATCTAGAGCAAATTCAAGTTGGGAAGACATATACACTTGAAAATATTTATTATGATTTTGACAAATGGGAAATCCGTGAGGACGCGAAGCCAGAGCTGAACAAGCTGATAAAAATTCTCAAAGAAAACCCAACTATAAAGATTGAATTGTATTCGCACACAGATTCTAGAGGAACAAGCGCTTATAATCTTAAGCTATCAGACAATAGAGCTAAGGCTGCTATAGCGTACTTAATAGAATCAGGAATTGATTCGAGCAGGCTTACAGCTATTGGATTTGGCGAGGAAAAACTCCTTAATTCTTGTAGTGACAATGTAACATGTACAGATGAGCAGCATCAAGAAAACAGAAGGACTGAGTTTAAAATAATTGAATATTGATGAGGAAGAATTATAGGCTGGTTTAGTAAAAGTACTTATTGGGTAGTTGTAAATAGAATGATTTTATTACCAAAAAAAGTCAGTTAGTATTAGCTGACCTTTTTTTTGTTTTCGAAAATGCTGAGATCCAATTCGCTGGAAAGGCATTCAGATAAGAACCTGGACCCTAGTTTAAAAGATTCTTTCTAGAATCATTTTCAAACCATCCTTCCTTTTGAGTCTGAATGGAAACAGTTTTAATGCTCTCATTGTCCATAAGTGGTTCTTTACAGATAGCATAATGAAATTTGGTGATCGTATCAACGAGATTAGATTCTACATTTCCATTGTCACCAAAGAATTTGTTTTCTACTAGATAGGAGATAAATGAGGAATCACAATCCTTCTTAAAAACTACGAAAGCCGTACCTCGTTTACTTTTGAATTGGGAAATTGTTTCAGAAATAAATTTTTTTAAAACTTTCAGAACATTGTTCAAATCTCCTTCAATCAAAGGCAATGAATTGTCGAGCGAAAATTCTAATTCGTATTTTTCTAAATCGCGTAAAATGGAGATTAACTGTTCGTAACTGTCAATAAAGTCCACTCCAGATCCCAATTTGGGATAGGATAGTTGAAAATCTTGAGGGTATTTCATTAGTTAAAATTTGCGAGCAATTGCAAAATTTGGGTGATTAAGCTTTTACTCTTCATAATGAGATGTTAAAAGTCCAACACCCCTTTTTAGGTTAGGTTTAAATTGTCTTTTAGTATGAATTTGCTGTCAATGCTTGTGACGTATTTTTAAGAATTAATAGGCCAATATGCTAACGACTTTGTTTATTCGATCTACAGTGTGTTCTACGCTCAAACTTCAGGCCTGTGTTCTAGGGAATTTGAAATTAATATAAGTATCTGTAAATCAGTGGTTAAAATATTAATCGGATTTAGTCGGATTGAATTATCAGTATTTTGTTCTTGTAAATGTCTCAATTCGGGGAATTTATTTACGATTTCTTTTGGGCATAGATAGCTGATTCCCTCTTTCTGCTAAAGGGAATTTGCTTGGGATAACTCAAGTATTTACGAGTTGAAACATGAGTTTAGATTTTAGAAATAGATAAATAATTTGAAAAAACTGGTTGGGATAGCAAATGTGGATGTTACTGATCAATTGCTGGATTTTATGCGTTCTAAAGCGCTATTTTTTTACCCATGAGGAGAGCCTCAAAAAAGAATTGATGCTGTATAGTTGACGGGTAAGTGATAGGTCATTATAGATTTTTGTATTGAGAATCAACTAATTGATTTAGTGCGAGCTGCTGAAAATGAGTGGGGGGACTTTTGTCATAAAAAAAATCTATGAGGACAACGAGGGATCGATAAGGAATCCGCGTCTATAGTGATAACAAAACAACTATAGCAATGCGACTATTCAAACTTAGCTTTTTCCCTTTATTGCTTGTGGCGGTCACTTGGATCTCCTGTGCCAACGATGGTGACAATGATTTAGAGCCAGAGGCGACACTGACTGAATTACCCCTAGCTTTCTCCGCATTTGATTCAAGTAATACTACAATCATGCTGGATGGAAATGAGGTAATCATAGAAACCAATGGATTGCCAAATCACACTTCTCCTTATTGGTCAAGTACAAATGAAAGGAACAATAACGGTCACATTACCCCAGCAGCGGCTACTGATCATCCACTTTTTGTCGAGCCTACAGTGACTTCTTTTTTCTTTATGGCTCCAGGCAACATAGATGACTTTAATGGAAGCTATACTTTAAGAGTGCCAGCAATACCTACCAAATCGTTCTCTAGTACATCCACTGGATTAGGAGCGATAGGTATTGCAGTGAGTGGGTCTGTGATTTATAATGATAAAGAAGGTCCAAATGTCCCATTAGACGGAGCTGCCGGTTCCCTTGATTTCAATGGTGCTCACACAGGACCTCAGAGTTACCATTATCATTTAGAACCAGTTTCATTCTCAGATGATGATGATAATTTGATAGGAATTATCTCAGATGGCTTTCTTCTTTATGGGAGGAAATGTACGTCTACGGATAGCTACCCAGCCGATCTAGATGCGTCAGGTGGACATACTTCTATCACTAAGTATAACACCCAGGAAGAATATCACTACCATGTTCAAAATGAATTGTACCTAAATAAGTATTATATCTTATTCCCAGGCGATTATCAAGGTTCTCCCAATGCAATTAATTAATCTATTCTTATTCTTGACGATGCTACTTACCTACCAGCAATTTATGAGCAAAGACGGTAGTTTGGATCAAGATTTTCTTGAAGTTGAAGCGCTGGAAGTTCACGAGAATAAGCTAATTCTTCACCCTAATGAAGGTTTGATGTATCTAGGTAAGACACCTTTCTCTGGAGCTGGAATGAGCTATTATGCTAATGGGGTATTGGCTAAGCGTACAGAATATGTCAATGGAAAGAGAAATGGATTACTTCAGAAATGGTTTGAAGACGGCAGTATAGCATTTGAAGCTCATTACAATGACAATAAATTAAATGGTCCGGTAAAATCATGGTGGAGCAATAAAAACCTGCGCTCCTCAGGTAACTTTCTCGCAGGAAAATCTCATGGACTTCAACAGCAGTGGTATAGTTCGGGGGTCAAGTTTAAAGAAATGAATTTAGTGGATGGAAAAGAGGTGGGTATGCAACGAGCCTGGAGAGAAAATGGTAAAATCTACGTGAATTATCAGGCGAAGAATGGACGTATTTATGGTCTAAAACGTGCCAATCTTTGCTTCGAATTAGACGATGAAACGGTGGTTTACAATGACTAGATATCTTAACCTATTTCTGGTTATACTCCTAGCTGCCTGTGCAGAAAAGACCAGTGAAAATCAAGCAGGAATCACAGCGTTTGCTGAAACGACTAGTGTGGAGCAACTCCCATATTATCAGGATGCCACGTTCACACCAGTGTGGTACGAAAGTGAAGATGATTTACCAAGTGATTTTCATCAGATACCAGCATTTAATTTTCAGAACCAGCTTGGGGATACTATCTCAGATCAAGATTTGAAAGGAAAGATATTCGTGGTGGATTTCTTTTTCACGACTTGTCCGGGAATCTGCCCTAAAATGACTGCAAATATGGCTTTGGTACAGGAAGCTTTTAAACATGACGATCAGGTGACTTTACTGTCACATTCCGTTACACCTGAGTTTGATCAGGTGCCTATTTTGAAAGAATATGCTGATGAGCATGGAGTAGAATCAGGACAATGGCATTTGCTTACGGGAGCAAGAGAGCAGATCTACGAACTCGCCAGAAATCAATATTTCGTGGAGGAGGATCTCGGTTTGTTAAAGGATCCAGATGAATTTCTTCATACGGAAAATTTTCTCCTAATCGATAGGGATCGTCATATCCGTGGGATTTATAATGGGCTAAATAAAACATCTGTACTTCAGCTCATATCAGATATTAAAACACTTAAAAACACGTAGAATTTCAAATTAAACCAAAAAAAATGAAAAAGTTAGTATTAGGAATTTGTATGATGGGATTCACCATTTTTGGCTTTGCCCAAGGTCAACCTCGTCAAGGTCAGGAGCGTCAGGGCCCACCTTCTCAGGAGGAAATGCTAAAAAAAGCTACAACTGAACTTAAGTTGAGTGAGGAGCAAGTGAAAGAGTGGGAGACCATAATGAAGAAATACAGTTCCGTAGAGAAGGATAGAAAGAAAGCAGGAGAGACTCGCAAAGAGATGAATGATGCCCTCCTTAAGACGCTCACTGAAGATCAAGCTGCAAAGTTTAAGAAAATGCAGGAAAGACAAGGCCCTCCAAGAAAGGACTAATAATTGGCTGTGGGTTTATTGAAAAGCTGCCTCATTTAAGAGGCAGCTTTTTTCTTACCATTACTGTAGGAGTATGATATCATCGATGACTACGCTAATTTTCATAAAGGTGAGACTCAATTTTTCAACACAGTGTTCTTGGTAGATTGAACAATACCGTTTAAATATTCCGGGATTAATTGTTTTAATCTAAACGATTGGTTAGGTTTGTGTACTTATTCATTAAAATGGCAAGAAGTAAGAATTATAGCGAAGAGGAAGTAATTGAAAAAGCGATGAGCCTTTTCTGGAGAAATGGCTATGAGACTACTTCTATGCAGATGCTTGAAAAGGAAATGGGGATCAATAAGTTTTCCATTTACTCGAGTTTTGGAAGTAAAAATGGCCTGTTTCTGGAAAGTATTAAATGCTATAAAAAGAAGCTTTCGGTCATTACTACGGTGCTTCAATCTTCCAATAATGGGATACAGGGTATAAAGGAATATTTCTATGCTTTTCTCGAGTTTTCCAAAGAAAATGAGTCTTGCAAAGGTTGCCTAGTTACCAATACTTCCAATGAACTGGGAAAGGATGCAGATCCGGAGATCTTAATGCAGCTTCAACATTTTATTGTAGAGATCAAAGAGTTGTTTGTGAATAACCTTGGTCAGGAAGCAGGCTTGGATAGGAGTAAAATTGAGGAGTATGCTGATTATCTAATTATCTCTCTATATGGGCTAGGGTCAGCTTCAAGGGTCTTTAGGAAAGATCAATTGTCAGTTTTTATTGAAAACATATTTAAAATTCTATAGCAATAGTTTATTTGCCTAATATCTAAACATTCGTTTAGATATTTTAACTAAACCAACTTACTATGAGTAAATTAACGATTCACGATTTAGTTTCAGCACCTCAAGAGAGCAAGGTGTTTTTAGAAAATTCCCAAAAAAAGAATGGATACATTCCAGGTCTTCACGGGGTACTAGCAGGAGCTCCGGGCCTATTGGAAGCCTATCAAAAAATTCATGAACTTTTCGTCAATTCCTCATTTAATAACGAGGAATTAACCGTAGTGTGGCAAACGATTAATGTGGAGCATGAGTGTCATTATTGTGTTCCGGCACATACGGGAATAGCGAAAATGATGAAAGTGGATGACGCAATTACCGAAGCTCTAAGAGATGGGACGGCTTTGCCAAACTCGAAGCTCCAGGTGCTGCACGAAACAACTTTGGCGATGGTTCGCAAGCGAGGTAATCTATTAGATGAGGAGGTTGCAGCATTCTACGCTGCAGGTTATGGCGAGCGCCACTTGCTTGAGATTATACTTGGCTTATCTCAGAAAATAATCAGTAATTATACAAATCACCTTGCTGAAACACCTGTGGATAAACCATTTGAAAAGTACGCTTGGAACCCTGAAACAGCTAATTAATCACATTAGGACAAGAGCAAATTTTCGGATTTGTTCTTGTTTCATTAAGACCTATCAATGAAGAAATCAGTTAGAATTATAAGTGGTATTTTAGGGGTAATTGTGCTATTGCCAGGAGTGGGTAAGTTTATGGAGCCTTTCAAAACTTTGGTCAATCAGCAATTGGTTTTAAGTGCTATCCCTTTTCCAGATCAGATGCAGTTTTTCGTCAAGTTTAGCCAATTGACTGTAGGATTGGTTTTAATTTATCTGTCATTTTATGGCAATGAATTAAAATTAAGGATGAGAGAAACTACCTTTTACCTGGCAAATATGACAGTCATTCTCATGATGTTGGTGGCTAGTTATGTGCATCTTCATCCAAATGTTCCTGCTGCAGTTTTGCCTTTGGGGATTAAGCCTCCCTTAATTCCAATTGCTTACTTAATTCTAGTTTTCTTTAACCTATACTTATACAAATCATCACCAACAAAAAATTCAACACATGTTTGACACAAGAAGGGCTTTTATTAAAAATATAGGAATAGTAGGGGCTGGAGGAATGATTTTACCAAATTTTGCTATGACAAACTCAACCGAAAATACCATATTAACCAATGCCACTCGACCAAAGGTTTTGTTTTTTGATGTAAACGAAACACTCCTTGATCTTACTGCGATGAAAAAGCAGGTGAGTGCAGCACTTGGTGGGAGAGAGGATTTGATGCCGCTTTGGTTTACTACCATGCTTCAGTATTCTCTTGTAGTTTCTGCAGGCGGGCAATACGAGCATTTTGGTTATGTGGGAGCTGCTGCCTTGCAGATGGTTGCCGCAAATAACGGAATAGCTATTTCTGAAGCTGATGCAAGAGAGACCATTGGCAAATCTATCAGTTCTTTGCCTGCACATCCAGAGGTCAAACCTGCTTTGGGTCAATTAAAAGCCGCTGGATACAAGTTGGTGTCCTTTACTAATTCTTCCAATGAAGGGGTAAAAAAGCAATTTGAATATGCCGGTTTGTTGGAATTCTTCGACGAAAGACTGAGTGTGGAAGATGTAGGGAAATTCAAGCCCTTTTCAGAGACCTACACTTGGGCTGCTGAAAAAGTGGGTGTAAAACCTGAAGAATGTATGCTCATAGCCGCTCATGGTTGGGATGTTGCCGGTGCGATGTGGGCGAATTGGAGAGCGGCTTTTATCTCCCGTCCTGGTCAACAAATTTTCCCGTTGGCTCCGGTTACAGAGATCTCAGAGCCAGATCTTCAAAAAATTGCTGATATATTGGTCAATTATAAGTGATCAGATTTTGAACACTTTGTTTTCAAGTAAATCAAAAGAATGACACGAGAGGATAGTTTGTGGATCCGGCAACTAATTGAAGGCAATGATTTGGCTTTCAAAATGCTTTATGACCAC
The DNA here is from genome assembly GCF_900182815.1 of Algoriphagus winogradskyi. Taxonomy (GTDB): domain Bacteria; phylum Bacteroidota; class Bacteroidia; order Cytophagales; family Cyclobacteriaceae; genus Algoriphagus; species Algoriphagus winogradskyi. The sequence goes on from NZ_FXUA01000008.1 coordinate 13,958, forward strand.
TATTCTCCCAAAGTTTATAATACGCTTCTCAGCTATACGAAAAATGCAGAGGATGCTGAAGAATTGCTTCAGGATGTTTTTATGACAGTTTATAATACAGCAAAGACATTTCGAGCTGACTCTTCTGTGAGTACTTGGATTTATAGGATTTCTGTAAACAAGGCCTTGGATTTTCTTAGGAAAAAGAACAGCACAAAGCGATTCGGTATATTTTCTTCCCTCTATAAGAAAGACTCTGCTGAGATCAAGTACGAGTCTGTTGACTTTATACATCCTGGCGTCAAATTGGAAAACCAAGAGAACGCCAGGATACTTTTTCGCGTCATAGACGAATTGTCGGAGAAGCAGAAAACGGTATTTATCCTTACCCAAATTGAAGATCTTTCACAGCAGGAGGTAGCCGATATTTTGCAGACTACACGCAAAGCCGTGGAGTCTCTGTTGCAGCGGGCAAAGGCTAATTTAAAAGTTGCTTTAGAAAAACATTTTCCCGAGCGAGGGAATTCACCAAAAAATCCGTCTTAATACTAAATGGAAAACTGGAAAGATGAAATATTGTCAAGCATGAAGGGAGCAGAGCGCTCTGAAGTTCCTGCTGGTGCATTTCGTAAAATCGAGCAACAGATTAAGTTACAAAAGCAAAAGCAGGTAACTCCTCTGAGGTGGCTTGCTGTGGCGGCTTGCGTCACTGCGATTGTAGGAGGTAATCTGTTTTTTATCTTGAACTATGATCAAACTACTGCAACTTCAATTTCTAACGATTCTTATTCGGTTTTAATTTCTGATTTTAATATTTACAGCAATGAATAATACAAACCTTTATAAGATAGGATTGATCCTGATGCTGGTGATTAATGGAGTATTGATCTTCATGATGTTGCGAGGACCGAAAATGCCTCCTCCAAATGAGGGCGGATTGATGGAGAAAATCTCAGAAAAGCTAGACCTGAATGAGGAACAAAAGAAGAAATATTTTGAATTAGCACTAGATCATAGCAAGAAGGTGGCAAAGCTGGAAGCTGAGCAAAGGAAGATGGTGAAGGACTATTTCGATAATCTGAAAACAAATAATTCAGCTGGTGAGAAGGAGGTTTTAGCACAAATAGAAAGCCTTGAAGGAGATAAAATCACGGTTACATACCAACATTTTAAAGATTTGAAATCGCTTTGTAATGAAAGTCAGCTTGCACACTTTGATCAGATTATAGCAGATGTGTTGAGGGTTTTGGTCTCAGATCAAAAACAACCTAATATGCCGCCTAGGAATAGATAAGTAATCGGTATTTTTAGATACTATAAAGTGATAGGAGGCTGTTTCATAGAGAGACAGCCTCTTTTCTATTACAGACGATATGAGAGTCCATTCACTGATGAGGCGGCATCAGTTTTTTTTGGCAAGCCTTTCATTCCGATCAGATCTAAGATAAATAGGTAATTGAGGCCATTTCGATCGTCGGTCACTTGTACTAAGTGTAGTCTAAGTATCTGTTTTTCATTTAGATAAGAAATTAGTCTAAGATTTCTGGTCTCATTGCGGATAATCATACAGTAGATTCCTTCATCCCAATTTTTTCACTTAAACAAGAAAAAAAGTAACCAACCCGAGGGATTCACTCAGAAGCCGCGTCTATATCGCTAAACCCCGAGATATGAAAAAGTTTAAGTTACTAGTTGTCCCTTTTTTGGTTGTAATGGTAATAGTCACCGCCGTGATGGGAGGGTTTATTTACAATAAGAATATAGGTAAACCTAATTTTCAAAAGGCATCTATCCTGTCTCAATCCTATTTTTCACATTCATAGAAACTCCAAAAGGTGAATAGTCAAGCTTGAGTTTTATGTAAGGTCACACATCCTAGGACGTTTTCAAAAAATCACAGATATATAATTGAACCAACTTCAAATCACCATTAAAAACTATCACTTATGAAAAAATTACTCTTATCCATCATTTTACTTTCCCTCTTCATAGCCTGCAGTGAAGTAGATAGCATTACCCCGGAGGAAATTATTGAAGAAGATTATTCAGATGGAGATTTTGAGCCGACAGACTGGGGAGTGGCAACCCACAGCAACGATGCGGATCCAAATTTTGCAGAGGTCTTTGAGGATAATGTCGTAAAGCGAATAGACATTGTAGTTACATCCGCCCGCTGGCAAGCAATGCTGGACGATATGACTAGTCTATATGGGAACTTTGGAGTAGGAGGAGGATCTGGCGGAGGAGCTTCATTTGCGGAGGAGAATCCTGTTTTTGTTCCAGCAGAGGTTTTTTACGAAGGGCAGGAATGGTACCGAGTAGGCCTTCGATTTAAAGGCAATTCCAGTCTATCCTCAACTTGGAAGTCTGGGAATATGAAACTGTCTTTCAAACTTGATTTTGATGAATTTGAAGACAACTACCCGCAGATTAAAAATCAGCGCTTTTTCGGATTCAAAAAACTAAGTCTTAAAAATAACTTCAATGATAAATCCATGCTTCGTGAAAAGGTGGCTGCGGATATTTTTAGAAATGCAGGATTAGCTAGTTCGCATACTGCATTTTATAGAGTTTATGTAGATAATGGTAGTGGTCCAGTTTATTTTGGATTATACACCATGGTCGAAGAAGTGGATGATACGCTGATTGACACGCAGTTTTCGGATAATGATGGGAATCTGTATCAGCCGGATGGTATTGGGGCAAGTTTTGCTGAAGGCTCATTTACTGAATCTGTTTTTGTGAAAGAAACCAATGAGGATGATGCTGATTGGTCCGATATTCAGAATCTATTCTCTGCTTTGCATGCCAGCAACCGGACTAGTGACCCTGCTGCGTGGAGAGCCAATTTGGAGACTGTTTTGGATACAGATGTATTCTTAAAGTACTTAGCAGCGAATACGGTCATCCAAAACTGGGATACCTATGGAAGGATGACTCACAATTACTTCTTGTATAATAATCCAGACACAAAACTTCTGAACTGGATTCCTTGGGACAATAACGAGGCCTTACAAACTGGAAACATGGGAGGATCTTTACCTTTGAATTTTTCAGGTCTTTCTTCCACTCAGTGGCCACTTATAGGGTATTTGTATGCCGATCCTGTCTATAAAGGGAAGTATGATACCTATGTGGAAGAGGTAATCAATGGCGTGTTTAGCACGAGTGAAATACAGGCTGTTTACACCGAATATGCTACGCTGATTGAACCCTATGCGACCACGGAAACACGCGGATATACTTTCTTAAATAGCAGTGCTGATTTTCAATCAGCAGTAAGCACACTAAAATCACATGCTGCTCAACGTGCAGCAGCAGTAAAAGCCTATTTAGGGAATTAATCTTGTTGGTTGTAAACTAACTTAAAAATTTATTAGTACAGACTTGGGATTGTAATCACCTGAAAAGGATTTCAGGATTTATGGTTCCAAGTCTGTAGTTGTTTTGAGCACTTGTAAATTCAAAATTGATTGGTCCAAGATCCTTTATAGAAATGAAATTATCGATTGATTGGATCATTCGAAAAGAACATTGTCTCATTCATGTTTTCCTTTAGCTCTTTAATAAAATTCGTGCTTTAGATTTTTTTGGTGCTCAAAAACATTCTGCTTGCATGAGCAGATAAACCAGCGCCTAGTAATAGAAATAGCTCCAAATCTGAAATTTTAGCTGTAAAAAGATGGCGGGCACCGAAGAGTTGATTATGAGTAAGGATCCCTGATCCAGGTATATCTTGAGTAATCCCAGTATAGAAATTATGAAGTGTAGTGCTAAAAGTATCTAGCAGCAACTTATGGCTATAGATAAAAAAAAGCCATCCGAATTAACGAATGGCTTGTGGGCCCACCTGGGATCGAACCAGGCACCTACTGATTATGAGTCAGTTGCTCTAACCGAATGAGCTATAGGCCCGAAATTAACTTCAGTTTTGGCTCGTATTCGCCTTAAACCTTGGTTTTGGGTGTGCAATGTTACATATTTGAATGCAAATACACAACCCATATTTCGAATGAAAAATGCACCTGATGCAGACTTTTTGATTTTTGATTTAGGAAATGTCATCATAGATATAGATTATCAGAAGGCAATAAATCGTATCAAAGAGGAAGTTTCTTCTGAGTTCCATCACAAAGTTGAGGGGTTTTATCTAACTGATTTTCACAAGGATTATGAGGTAGGTAGAATCAATTCGGCTGAGTTTCGGCAAGCTGTAAAAGCGTATTTTAATCAGGAGTGGAAGGATGAAAAAGTAGATGAATTGTGGAACAGTTTACTGCTAAAAATTCCTTCAGAAAGGCTTGAATTAATTTCAAAATTGAGAGAAAAATTTCAGGTTGGTGTATTAAGCAATACAAATTTGATCCATATTAATGCTGTAAATAGAATTTTACAGAATGATCATAGCCTACAAAATTTTGATCCAATTTTTGATTGGGTGTTTTTAAGTCATGAAATGGGACTAGCTAAACCTTCTGCAGAAATCTATGAAAAGATGCTGGTGGACTTAGGAACATCGGGAGACCGTGTGGTGTTTTTTGATGATTTAATTGCCAACGTGGAAGGTGCTAAAAAAGTAGGTATTCAGGCTGTACATGTGACAGGCCCTGAAGTGATTTTCGATTATTTTAAGAATGTATAGCAAAAAAGAATACCTCCGTCACGGAATTCTATTTCTAGTTACTCTGATTGCTACTACACTCGCAGGAGCAGAATGGGTTTATGGTAAATCGGTGCTTGGTTTGGATGATAGCTTCCTGACCTGGGAGTATTTTTGGAAATCCATGGCTTTCTCCATTCCCTTTATTGGAATTTTACTAATTCACGAGTTAGGACATTTTTTTATTGCTATATACCACAAAGTGAAATGCACCCTGCCTTATTTTATACCTGGATGGTTAGGATTTATTGGAATACCCACTATTGGTACCTTTGGAGCAGTAATCCAGATGAAGGGCTTTGTAAACAGTCGAAAAAAGTTTTTCGATATAGGCGTTGCTGGACCTCTTGCAGGTTTTTTGATTGCGCTTATCGTGCTTATTTATGGTTTTGCTACACTTCCTGAACCTGATTTTATTTATTCCATACATCCAGAATATTCTGATCCTAATTTTCAAGGTTATGAAGAAGGAGTATTAGATTTTGAGTTGGGCAATAACCTGCTTTTCTGGGGATTGGGAGAGGTATTTGCAGATCCAGATCGTATGCCACCTATGGCAGAGGTGATACATTACCCTTATTTATTTGCTGGATTTCTTGCTTTGTTTTTCACAGCTTTAAATTTACTGCCGATAGGGCAGTTGGATGGTGGGCATGTGATATTTGGTCTTTTTCCGAGACGCCACAAAGAGATTTCTTTAGTCGCCTATATTTTATTTATAGGATACGCAGGAATCGGCATTATTAGTCCTTATTCTCCTATTGATGATTTGATGCTATGGATTCCTCTTTACTTGGGATTCCTCTTTATTTGTTTCACCAAGTCAGGCTTAAGTTTAAAGAATAGGGTCACACTTGCTTTGGGAATAGCTGCGTTTCAGTATGCATTGGCCTTCATCAATCCTGAGCTTCATGGATATCAGGGATGGTTGTTTTATGGCTTTTTACTGGGGAGAATTATGGGTTTGCGTCATCCAGAAGTATCGGGTTTCCGCGAGTTAGATACCAGCAGAAAAATAGTAGGTGTGGTAGCCATAGTGGTATTCATCCTATGTTTTTCTCCCGAGCCATTTATTTTCAAATAAAAAAAACTCCCCGAAGGGAGTTGGTTTTTAAAGATTTCTGTAAGCTAAAATTCCTCCTGTAGTGTTTCGAACTTTTGAAAAACCTTTGGACTCCAAAAATTTCTTAGCATTCATACTTCTGGCTCCTGATCTACAGTGAACTACTATTTCAGAGTCTTTGTATGCTTCCAATTCGTCAAGTCTAGAGGGTAAATCCGCTAATGGGATATTTTTTGCACCCAAATTATCATCCTCGTATTCCCATTCTTCGCGAACATCAAGAAACATGAATTTTTCGTTGTTATCCAATCTGGATTTGAGGTCTTCTACTGTTATATCTTCCATATTATTATTTGACTAAAATTCTATATGATTGCATTCCAGCTCCGGTTACCAAGTTTAGTACATAAATTCCCGGACGCTGTCCGTTAAAATTAACGATTTCTCCTTTGGGTGAAAATTGACGCTCAAGAAAAATTTCTCTCCCATAGGAATCAAAGACTCTAGCTTCACTAAATTCCCCTTCCAAATTGAGTAGGGTCTCTACCGGATTAGGATAAATCCTAATATTACCCTCAGGTGCGACTATGTCTTCAAATGGTGCTTCCAGACTAATATGCGGCCTGATCATCAGCGAACCCTGCACTTCCTCATTTTGAACCCAAGCCCCCACAACGTTGTAATAAAGCTTATCGCCGTTGTCATTAACCTTATCTAGACCTACATGGATAAAGTCGTTGGTGAATTGCGTAAAGCCAATGTAAAAGTCTCCATCAACCTTGATATTCGTGTCAAGAGAATAATATAAAAACTCTTGACCAGCTTCCTTTACCGCAATTAAATCCTCCTTTGTGAGGATTGGGTCTTTATCGAGATCCGTCCATACATTTATATCTACGGCTTGATTTGCTTGTTTTGGGTTACTGAAATTTATAGAAATTCCTTTCAGATATACCTCTTGAGGCGTAAAGTATTTCACAGCTAATTGACCGGATCTCTGATTAATTCCAGCTGCGTAATCAGCAGAACCATTGTCATAGGCAAAGTAGTCTAAGAGTGGGAAAATTGTCTTTACAGTATCGTTTAGCTCATAATTTACAGTGGGGAAATAGGTGGTATCTCCTGCCGAAACTTCATAAAGTAATTCATCGCCAGAGGTAATGGCAGAGATAATTTCCAAAGTCGTTTTATTCTCTGGAATTGGAATTTCATCAAAGTTCCTACTTTCAAAATCTCTCCTCTCAAGTGCATTCGGTACCGGGTTGAAAGGAGTATTTAGATTTATGGGCGTACTACTCTTAGTGGAAGAATCTCTGATCACGATAGAATACTCCATGGCACGAAAGCGATTTTCCAGATTGTAGAATGTGTTTTTCACTGTACTCCAAAGATCGTTTTGATTGCTTTCTAAGAGCACAAATGGGTAGGCGCCGAAGTCACCAATTCTAAGTTCATTTGTCTTGGTCAAGCTTCTGTCCTTATAATCGAGATCAGAACTTGTTCTCCCATCATTGAGGTAGATGTAATCTATTATCCAACTATCAAAGGGGCCTGATTGCCTGCCCTCTGAGAAAAATCTAAACTGAAAATTGGCGTGTTGCCAAGAAGGTAGAATTTTGACTATCTCTTGTGTGAAGACTTCAGTATCCAGTGACACTCCACCAAGTTGACTCCAGATGGTGATCCAGCTTCCTGCTGGGTCAAGAATTTGCAAGATTAGCTGATCACTTTCATCTGGGAGTTCTGCTCTGCCTGCTGCTTGCCAAAAAAAACTTAAATACAGACTTTCACTATCTGGTGCACTTAGCGTACTAAGGTCAAATGATTTTGAGGTTAGGTAGTCCGTTTCTCCCTGATCACGTTGTGCTAATGAGTATGGATTGCCGTTTGCATCTACCCCATCAAAAAGAATCATCCCAATAGATGGTGGATTTAAGCCTATAGTTTCAGTATATGATGCGCCTGAAACTGTCCATTTCAGTGTGTCTATCCCTTGGGAAAAATCATCCCAAAAAGGGAGGGTATTCCCTGCAGTGGTTCTCCAGTTAAGGTCAGAAAATTCCTGGGATTTTATTTTAGAATGCTGGATAGGTGCAATCTCCACCAATTGGCCAAAAGCCAAAGTCGATATGAAAAAGCCTACAAGAAGCCCTGTCATCCGAAAAATGTGGTGGATTTTTAGCATGTAGCCTACAAGTTATCTTTCGCAATCCAAAGATCAATCAATTCTCCAGTTTTCACCTGCCTAGTTGCTTCAGGATTTTGCCGCAATACTTTGCCTGCCCCCACGGAGTCGGTATCAAGATAATACTTATTACCTACCCTTAAGCTAGAACCCAATATTAAGAACTCAGCATCTACCTCGTCCATTCCTTTTAGATCAGGAACAGCCAGGATTTGATTACCCATTCCATCTCCAACAACCAAGTCAATTTTTGCGCCTTTAGGGATTTCGAACCCTTCAGGCACATTTACTCCACGGTATTTTTGCTCCAAAACCACATTGATACCGATATCTGGAACATACCTGATATCTCCTCTTTCCAATCCCATGTTTGCCAATATCTCCTGTACGTTTTTTAGCTGAGTATTTACTAAGTTTGGCATTTTTAGCATAGGAGCATTTCGGGCGTTCAGCGTCAGGTAAACGGTTTTACCACTTTTTACCTGAGCGTTTGGCTCTGGGATTTGCTTCAAAATTGCAAAAGTCTTGAGATCTGTGTTGAATCCTGAGTCTAGCGACACTTCATATTGAAGACCAGCTCTATCGAGAATATCTACGCCTTCATCGAATGTATAGCCGGACAAATCCGGGACAGAGACTGATTCACCATGGTTGGTGTACATGGGTAGATAAACTTTCAAAAAAAGGAAACCCAGTAATACTGAAATCCCTATGATCACTAGGAGGTTAATTAATATCTTTTTCAAAAGGAAAGTGGAATGTAATACTTGAGAAATTTTAATAGTTAAAGATAAGCGGGAAATTCAATCCTCACAACGAAGAATTATTCTAAAACTGTTTTATCCCTCAGGCAAAAAATAAGCCGAAGAGGATTTCTTCAGCTTATTTTTGCTTAATTAATGATTAATCTTCGTGTTTCTCTAATCGTATTACTCGATATATTGACAATAAACACACCCTTAGAAAAAAGTTGAGTGCTAAAAGAATAAGTCTGATTAAGTGTGCCTGGGTAGACAATTTCTTGAACCAATGCACCTGTACTTGAGATGACTTGAATGGTTACATCTTCCAAATCATTCAAATTAAACGAAATATTGAATACATCTCGTGCTGGATTTGGGTACAGAACGGACATTCCTATCGCAGGCACTACCGGCTCAGGATTAGCATTCAAGAATAATTCTATATTATCTAAGTAGACAGGTGGATCAGTCTCCAATCCATTTTCTAATACAAACGCAAGCCTTGTTTGGGTTTTTCCTGACCCCGCAAAATCACTCAAATTGACAAATTTACGAACGTAATCGCCTGGACTGTTAGGATTTGCTTCTCCAGACGAAACTGTAGAAAGTGAAGATCCACTTGCAGACCAGACTTCCATATAGGTATTTCCACCATTGGAACTAGCCAATAGTTTCAGCTTAGTATTGGCCCCATTTACACCCGCCGCAAGGTCAAAGAATATACTTGCTTGTCTACTTGCCGATAAGTCAAAAATTGGTGTTCCTAGCCAGTAGGAGTTACCTTGTTTTTTGGTAGTAGCGCGTACTACATTATTTGGCCCTTCGGTAGATGAAGCCGAAGCAATAATCCACCCTTCATCATTTGATTCAGGGTTAATTGTCTGCCACGGAGTTAACGCTGCTGAGCTATTGAAGTTTTGTCTCCAGGGCACTGGTATGGTGGAATCATCTTCTATCACGTACAACTCAGTGCTGTCAGAGTTATTTCCATTTTGATCAAAGTTTGGTTGTGATACTACAAACTTAACTTTACTTTTTCCCACAGTAGTCCTATTTGGAATAGAAATATCGATGGACTCAGATGGTGAAAATGTGCTGCCACTGGCCAAATAAGTTTGTGCAGTAGCATCGTTTACTGAACTTGAAAATAAGAAGGTAGAAACAGGAACAGTCCCGCTGTTAATCAAAGTAACAGTATCAGATTCACTAGTACCATCTGAAATAGGCGTAGGGGATTTAATATCTGAGATATTTAATTTATACTTAAATTCTTCGCTAGGAAGTATCCTGATGTTTTTAATGTAGATGTTGTTTCCGTACGCATTCTCTGAGATAAAAGCTAGCCTGATTGAGCCTAGATCTGCATAGCCTGATAGATTGACTATTTCAGTTCTGAATTGCGTGTTATTGTTCGGGATAAATTCATCTAGAGTGGCTGGAGCGGTTTGCAATTGCGCATCATTTTTATCGTAAGGGGCATTTGCAATATCAAATGTATTACCACAATCTTGGGATACCGCTACTATTAATCCATCGGTAAATCCAGCCTGGTCGTAAGGTGCATAAGCTAGTTCAAATACAAGTTGTGCATTTGGAAATTGAGTTAGATTAATAATCGGAGAGATATAGTAATCTAATTGCCCTGGCGCTTCATATTCGTAATGCCTAATGTAAACCAAATCTTGTGTCTCACCCGAAATTGTTAAGGTTCTTTTTTCCCAAGTCGTGAGTTCATCAGGATTGGAAACAGACCAAGGGGTAGGAAAGGTACTTAAGTTATTAGTGTAAGGGAGATTGACAGGTTGCTCCAGTTCAGGGGTAATAATTCTGCTGTTATTTTCAGTGATGATATCAGGAACATCATTGGTCTGGGTAATTCTAAATTCAATCGTGTTTGAATTTGGGAGAAGTGTGAATTGATTAAAATTCACTAAAAATTTCTCTCCGGTAGCTAGATTGAAAGTAACTCTTTTGGATTCCAGAATCGTCCCATTTCTTCGAAGCTCAATTCTTCCTGAAGTCAAGATGTTTTTCCCTGCATTTAGAACCTCTATAGAAGGATTGATAAGTGGGTCACACTCAAATTCGCCTGGTTCCAAAACACTTGCTATTGCTAAATCATTTTCAGCGAGTTGTGGATCCTGAGTGGCTCGGTTATTCAGTAGCGTCACTCTTCTAGGGCTATTTGCAAGTACAACTTCAAATCTTTCCACTTGGCCTTGAGTGAAAAGATTCATGCAAGCATCAGGAGTATAATCCATGTAATTTTGGATCATGTCCTGTGTATCGCAGCTGAATCGCGAAGCGTTGGCACTGCAGGCGGAATTGGAATTGTCCTGAGGAGGCGTATCATCCACGAAATCATCTACTCCACATCCACCATCACCCCAGATATGACGCAGGCCAAAAAAATGACCTACTTCGTGAGTGGCAGTTCGGCCTCTTGACGAGGATACTGCACTTCCACCAATACCAAAATATCTATAATCTATTACTACGCCGTCAGTAATCGCAGAATTTGGTGTGCCATTGAGACCAGGTAGATCAGAAATTGGAAATGAAGAATAACCGATGTATGGACTAACCAAGGGAATCACATACATATTCATATATTCAGCTGGATTCCATTGGATCAACTGGCCTATGGTGCTGGCGTCAGTATTCGGATCATAGGAAGATTTTGAGCCTACCGTACGGGTGATTCCACTTGTAGGTAATCCTGATGGGTCTTGCTTGGCTAATATGAATTCAATATTGATTTGGCCAGCGACAGGGGCGAAAATAGCTGGTGTATTTACTGCATCAGCATTTAATCTTTGAAAATCCTCATTCAATATCCTTATTTGCTCCTCAATCTGAGAAAGAGGAACATTGGTGCCTTGTCCCATACTCTCACCATTGTGGATTACATGAACTACCACTGGGATAAGAATAGGATCATCGCTTATTCTGGATAGGGTTTGAGGTCTACTTTTATAGTCTTCTATCCTGTCATTTATCCAGCTTTCAAAAAATGGTTTTGAGCCGAAATAGCCCAATTCCTTTTCCATTTTTTGTTCTAAAATCGTATGACCGCACTTTTCTCTATGGGTATGAAAATTCGACTGGTTTAGTTGATCAGTGATGTCAAAGGTTTTGAATTGCTGCGCAAAGCCTGATGAAAACACAAAAAACGCTCCGAGTAGGAGCATACTGGCTTTGTCAATAACCCGAAAACCTTTTTTCATTACTATAATAATTAAGCAACTGTTAGGTTTACGGCTTCTACTCGAATGATTTCTGGGATTGCACGTTTGATAGCTTCTTCTACTCCGGCCTTAAGGGTCATAGTAGACATGGGGCATGAGCCACATGAACCTAACAACTCTAATTTTAAAACCATGTCGTCGGTCAGTTCCACTATCCTCACATTTCCGCCATCTGCCTCCAGATATGGTCGAATTGTATCTAATGCAAATTCTATTTGTTCTTTAAGTTCTGGTTGCATGTTCATTAAGCTTTAATTTCTACCACTGCAGTTTTATCCTGAGATGCATTTCTTATGGCAATTTGTCTAGCTATTTCTTCAGCTAATGTCATATATGATTCTTGGGTGATTCCTTTTTTCAAAACAGCTGGATATCCTGAATCACCACTTTCCCTAATACTTTGTACGATTGGTATTTCTCCCAAAAACGGCACATCGTATTTCTCAGCTAATCTTTTTCCTCCCTCTTTACCAAATAAGTAATACTTATTATCAGGTAATTCTTCGGGTGTAAAATAAGCCATATTTTCAATAACACCTAAGATGGGTACGTTAATTTGTGGCTGTCTAAACATCGACAATCCCTTGTTAGCATCTGCCAAAGCGACCTTTTGGGGCGTTGTTACTATTACCGCACCGGTAACCGGTACTGTTTGTACCATGGTGAGGTGAATATCCGAAGTTCCTGGAGGTAGGTCAATCAATAAATAATCCAATTCTCCCCATTCTACGTCTGAAATAAATTGCTTTAACGCAGAACTCGCCATAGGGCCTCTCCATACCACGGCACTGTCCACAGGTGTCAGAAAACCAATAGACATCAATTTGACTCCATATTGCTCTATAGGAACGATAATATTCTTTTCACCTACTTTTTTTACTGCTGGTTGCTCCGCTTCCACATTAAACATAGTAGGAATCGAAGGACCCGATATATCTGCATCAATCAATCCAACTTTTGCTCCGGTTTTAGCTAGGGATACCGCTAAATTTACAGCTGTGGTGGATTTACCTACTCCTCCTTTACCAGAGGCAATGGCTATGATGTTTTTAACTTGAGGTAAAACGGGTGCAGCATCTCTGATGGTAGTTACCTGAGAAGTCATAAATAAGTCCCACTTAGGCTCAGAACCAAATTCCTCTTTCAGTACTTCCAAGCAATTATTTTTGATTACTTCTTTGAGAGGGCAGGCTGGCGTAGTTAGAACTACATTAAAGCTGACGTTTTTACCGTTGATTTCTATCTTTTGTATCATCCCCAACGTGACCAAATCCTTCTTCAGATCTGGATCTTGTACCCGGGAAAGCGTTTTCAGGATATTATCCTTAGTTAACTCCATGAATTGAATATTGTAATTTTGCGCAATTTAGAGCTTAATGGCTTCTAAATAAAGTATGAATTAAATCTATATTACTTCTGAACTAGATGAAACCTTAGAAAGTTCTCATTTTTTAGATTCAGCAATTAACTTTGCTTCATTCATTTTCCTATGGGCATAAGTAAACTTACAACGGACAAGGTCAAAGAACGCATGGACATCGAAGAGGTGATCGGTGACTATTTACCTATGAAAAAGAAAGGTCAGAATCTCTGGGCCAACTGTCCGTTCCATGGAGAAAAGACACCTTCATTTTCTATTTCTCCTGCAAAGCAAATCTATAAGTGCTTTGGGTGTGGCAAAGCCGGCGATCCAATCCAATTCATAATGGATATTGAAGGCATTGGTTTTCAAGAGGCAATTAAACACATAGCCGGGCGGTATGGAATCGAGGTAGAGGAAGATGAAACCCGTACTCCTGAGCAGAATGAAGCTCAAAATGAGCGGGAAAGCTTACTCATTGCTTTAGGTTTTGCTAGAGATTTTTTTGTGGAAAACTTACAAACAGCAGAAGGGAAATCCATTGGCTTAAGTTATTTCAAGGAGAGGGGGTTTACTCCAGCTATCATAGAGAAGTTTGACCTAGGTTATGCACTTGACGGTTGGGATAATTTGCTTAATGCTGCCAAGTCAGCTGGTTTTAAGGAGGAAATTCTGCTAAAAGCAGGTTTGATTCTGCAGAAAGAAGGAGATGCATCCCGAGTTTACGATCGCTTTAGGAATCGTGTGATTTTCGCAATTCACAACATTAGCGGTAAACCCCTTGGCTTCGGTGCACGAATCCTTACCAAAGACAAAAATCAACCCAAATACATCAACTCTCCAGAGACACCAGTTTATCATAAGAGCGATGTGCTCTATGGGATGTTTCAGGCGAAAAAAGCAATACGAGAAAAAGACAATTGCTATCTGGTGGAAGGCTATACGGATGTAGTGAGCCTCCATCTTTCGGGGATAGAGAATGTAGTGGCTTCTTCGGGAACTTCACTGACCGATGGTCAGATCAAATTGATCAAGAGATTTACCGATCAGGTGACTGTGCTCTACGATGGTGATGCTGCCGGGATCAAAGCTTCACTTCGAGGTATAGATCTATTGCTGGAAGGTGGGTTGAATGTGAAAGCAGTAGTTTTTCCTGATGGAGAAGATCCAGACAGTTATTCCAGAAAAGTCGGTTCCCAGGCGTTTCAAGATTATCTCGAGAACAATAGCCGTGATTTTATTGGGTTTAAAATAGGTCTATACAAGGAAGAATTTACCAAAAATCCTATCCGTAAAGCTGAGGTAATCCGGGAAGTTGTATTAAGTATCGGGAAAATTCCTGATCCGATTATTCGCTCCGTTTATGCTAAGGAAGCTTCCGGGCTATTGGGAATAGAGGAAGATATTATTCATGCGGAGCTAAACAAAACACTGTTAAAGAGCCAGAAGGATAATTATTACAGTCAGAAGGACGAGGCTTTTGCCGAGCAGGCAGTTAATGAATTAATTCCTGACGAAACTGCCACGACTTTCTCAGAAATTCTAAGAATTCAGGAACGTGAGATGATTCGCATTCTAGTGAATTATGGTTGGCAGAAATTAGGAGATGAAGAAATGCACTTGTGTCAATACCTACTTTCTGAGACTGAAGATCTCGATTTTACTACTCCTATTTATAATCGGATTCTAGACCTGTATAGAAATAGCCTACTTCAGGGAGAAATTCCCACCTCAGAATATTTTATAGGCTTGGGTGATAAGGAAATACAACTAGAGGTAATAGATTTAATTACAGTTCGCCATGAAGTTTCGCATCATTGGGCAGATACGCATCAGATTATAATCAATACTGAATCCGATGATCTGACAATCACTGGGTTTAAATCCATCCTGAGGTTGAAGCGCAAGATGGTGCAAAAGCTAATGGAAGAGGCTAAGGAGAAAATAAAAAATGCGGAATCTGAGCAGCTAGATGACGATAAAGTTCATGAGTTTCAGGTGATTTATTTTGAGCTCAAAAAAGTACAGCTTGAAATTGACAAAGAGCTGGGAATAGTAATTGGGTAAACCAAACTTTATTTGGCTTCTTCCTGTTTAAGATTTGAAAGCGTGTAAATTTGCTTTTCTTAATACTAATTCAAACACAAATTTCGTGGAAAAATATATTCTGGACCCGATTGAAGATGCTATAGTAGCTATCAAAAACGGAGAAGTAATTGTCGTAGTAGATGATGAGGATAGAGAAAATGAGGGTGATTTCGTGTGTGCTGCGGACACAGTAACTCCAGAAATCATCAATTTCATGGCGACTCATGGGCGTGGGCTTATATGTGCTCCTCTTATAGAAGATCGTTGTGAAAAGCTTGGTCTCGAGTTAATGGTAGGGAATAATACCGCTGCTTATGAAACTCCTTTTACGGTCTCCGTTGACCTGATCGGTCATGGGTGTACTACAGGTATTTCTGCGGCGGATAGAGCCAATACAATCAAAGCACTCGTAGATGATTCTATAGACCCGAGCGAATTAGGAAAGCCTGGTCATATTTTTCCCCTCAAAGCTAAAAGAGGTGGGGTATTAAGAAGGGCAGGACATACTGAAGCAGCAATTGATTTAGCGCGTTTGGCTGGATTTTCCCCAGCAGGTGTTTTGGTGGAAATAATGAATGAGGACGGGACTATGGCCCGACTCCCAGATTTGGTAGAGGTAGCTAAGAAATTTAATCTAAAGCTAATTTCTATCAAGGATTTAATTGCCTATAGATTGAAGCATGAGTCTCTCATCAAGCGTGAGATTGGGGTAGAGCTTCCTACAGATTTTGGAGATTTTGAATTAATTGCATTTCGTCAAACCAATACTCAAGAGCTACATCTAGCGTTGGTAAAGGGCAAATGGGATAAGGATGAGCCGGTATTGGTTCGAGTGCATTCTTCTTGTATGACGGGTGATATTTTCGGTTCCTGCAGATGTGATTGTGGTCCCCAATTACATGCTGCCATGCAGATGGTTCAGAAAGAAGGAAAAGGTGTTATTCTTTATATGAATCAGGAAGGAAGAGGGATTGGTTTAATTAATAAGTTGAAAGCATATAAATTACAGGAAGAAGGCATGGACACCGTTCAGGCGAATCTAGCGCTTGGTCTTCCTTCAGATAGCAGAGACTATGGGGTAGGAGCTCAGATATTACGTGATCTGGATGTGAGTAAATTACGTCTGATATCCAACAACCCTCAAAAGAGAGTGGGTCTCCTAGGCTATGGTCTGCAAATCGTAGAGCAAGTTCCTATAGAAATAAGTCCAAATGTGCATAATGAAAAATATCTTCAGACTAAGCGGGATAAAATGGGGCACAATATTTTAAAGTAAATTGATTTTCTTGTATTGATATTTGTCAATATCTGGTATTGAGAATTAACCTGCCACGAAATATTCCGTAAACTCAGACATGATGGAAACCGCGAAAAAAGTAATATTCTCCCTTAGCATACTATTTTTGAGTATAGCTGCTGCTTTTGCACAGAACCAATTCCCTTCACAATTATGGCACAAAGGGAATATCTATACCACAGATGGACAGGTATATGGAGGAAAAATCAAGTATGATTTGGATAACAACGTAGTTCAGTTGCAAGACCAAACTATTGAGACATTTACATCGACGAATGTCACCTATTTTGAGTTTTTTGATGAAGTGTATGGTGGTGTACGTAAATTCTACAGCTTGCCTTATGCTTTTGAGAACGATTATGCCACTCCTATATTCTTTGAAGTGCTGACACAAGGGGAAGAACTTGCCTTACTATGCAGAGAGTACGTAGCTACTGATTCTAGAGGAATGGGGAACTATGGAATGATGGGGGGGTATGGCATGAACCCTTATTATGGTCCCCCGTCAATGATGGTGGGTCAAAAGTTAGCTTTTAATTACTATTTTTTGAAAAATGGTAAGATTGAACAGTACAGCTTGAAAAAGAAAGATCTGTTTGAAATGCTGCCAGGTCATGATGACCAAATATCTCTTTTTATGCGCAAAAATCGATTAGACTATGATAAAAGAGGAGATTTACTGCGTATCACAGCCTATTACAACGAATTGAATCAAAATTAAATGTCCAAACCATTAATTCTCGTCTCGAATGATGATGGAATCACCTCGAAAGGGATTCGTGTTCTCGTATCTGTAATGAAGAAATTGGGAGATGTGGTGGTAGTAGCACCCGATAGCCCCCAATCAGGTATGGGGCACGCCATTACCATAGGAGAAACTTTACGATTAGAAGAGGTAGATATTTTCGATGGAGTAAAAGCTTACAAGTCAAGTGGTACTCCTGCAGATTGCGTGAAATTGGCGAAGCATTATGTGATGAAGGATAGAAGTCCAGATTTAATCGTGAGTGGGATAAATCATGGCTCAAATACCTCGATATCTGTTCTTTACTCTGGCACTATGTCTGCGGCAATTGAAGGGGCAATGGAAGGTTATCCTTCGATTGGTTTTAGTTTATGTGATTTTTCCTCAAAGGCTGAATTCTCTCATATAGAAGAATGGGTGGAGAAAATAACCCGTCAGGTACTTAAAAAAGGAATGACAAAAGGGATTGCACTTAATGTAAACTTTCCGCCGAAGCAAAATGAAGCTATCAAAGGGGTGAAAATTTGTCGTCAAGCTGATGCTAAATGGCAGGAGGAGTTTGACGAACGTTTTGATCCGAATGGTAGAAAGTATTTATGGTTAGCTGGAAATTTTGTGAATTTTGACAAAGGCGAGGATAATGACGAATGGGCCATTGCCAATAATTTCGTTTCCATAGTTCCATGCCAATATGATTTGACAGCCCATCATGCAATTACACAACTAAATAAAGATTGGGATTGGGATGATTTAAAAAAGTAATCCAAGGATGATTTTTTAAATTCCTGTCTCTTTGTTTTTTAACTGGTTATTTTTGTTTTTTAACTAGTTGTTTTTGTTTTTTTAATTTTTAAAATAGAACTGACTTCTTGAAGCGAATTTTATTCTTTCTTTTTCTACTCAGCATATCCTTTAATGCTGCGGCCCAAAGTCAGGCTATTGACAGCCTGAAGCAGATACTTCCTACCACAAAAGGAGAGGAAAGGTTGACTATTTTGAATGAATTGTCATTTTACCTGCGAGAAATAAAGCAAGAAGAAGCTTTTACCTATGCTACCGAAGCTGAGAAACTAGCAAAATCCTTCAATAACCCATCTGAAGAAGCTAAAGCCAAAGAGAATTTAGGCTGGATATTTTACCGTAGAGGACAGTGGCAGAAATCATTCAATTACTCCAAGGAAGCTTATAAATTAGCTGTAGATGCAAATAATTTGGCAGAAGCAGCTAGAGTATTGAATAGTATGGGAGCGCTTTATTATGAACAGCAAAACTATTCTATGGCTATAGTTCAATTTAAGAAGGCCTATGAAATCAGTGATACAGTAGGAGATCTCTATACTATGATTCGAAGTCTTAATAATGTTGCTCTCAACTTTTTAAGAATCAATGAACTGGACTCAGCTTTAGCTTATACAAATATCGCAATTGAGGCAAATAGAAGTGCAGGGTCGCCATATTTGCTTTCTTTTTCAAATCGTGTCTTAGGGGATGTTTACTTTTCTAGAAATCAGTTGGATTCAGCTGAGAAGATATACGAGAAGGCGCTACAAAATGGAATATCCCAAGGCATCTTCACTTTACAAGCAAGCTTGTTTTACAGGCTTGGAGACACGTATCTTTTGAATGGTAAGTATGAAAAGGCCAGAGAAGTATTGCTTAGAGGAATTGAGGTGTCTGGGCAGAATGGCCTAATTGACGAGTTATCAAAAAGTCATAAATCATTAGCAAACTACTATCGGCAAATTGGGGATTATAAAAATGCCTATGAGCAACAATCCAAGTTTATCACCTTGAATGATTCCATAGTAAATAAGTCAAGCAGGGATAGGCTGGCCTTAATGCAGGGGATGTTTCAGGATGACTTGGAGCAATCTGAACTAGAACTATTAGTAGCGCAGAATGAGAATCAAGCCACTAGATTGGCTTTAAACCGAAAAATAATCTTCTTAGTTAGTGGAGGTTCTGTACTGATTTTGGCACTGATGGTTTGGCTATTTTATCTAAACAGAAATATCAAGAAATACAATACAAGCTTGCTTCTTCAAAAGCAGCAAATACGAAAGCAGAATGAAGATTTGGAAACTAAATCTATTCAACTCCAAGAAATCAATCAGACTAAAAACAAACTCTTTTCTATAATTGGGCATGACCTAAGAGGGCCGGTTGGTCAAGTGAAGTCTATTGTTGACTCATTGATATTGGGCCATTTGAGTCAAGAGGAATTTGATGAACTTATTCAACATTTAAAAGTGGATGTGGATACGGTGTATTTTACCCTTAATAATACCCTAAAATGGTCTCTAGCTCAAATGGAAGGTTTTAAACTTCAAAAGGTGGATTTTGACTTGTATCAGCTTGTTTGTGATAACATTAAACTAATCAGCCCTAAACTAAGGGAGAAGTCTCTGGAGGTGGAATTCACCTCTTCATTCAAAGATATACAGGTTTATGCGGATCGGGATTTGATCGAAATTGTGATCAGGAATATCCTAAATAATGCAGTAAAGTATTCTAAGCCAGGGGATACTATTCAGCTTTCAGGGGAAGTAAATAATGGCTTGATTACTTGGTATGTAAAAGATCAAGGAATAGGTATGGACGAAGCTCAGATAAATGAATTGCTCTCTACCGATTATGTGATTTCGGATTCTAAATTAGGTACCAAAATGGAAAAAGGATCTGGTTTAGGGTTGCAGATTTGCAAGGAATTTACTCGTATGAATGATGGTGAATTATTTATTATTAGCCAACCTGGTGAAGGAACACAGGTAGGCGTGAAACTACCTGCCAGTAACGTTTTAATCAACAATTAAAAGGTGTTCACTAGTAAGAAAATCCTCAAGTCGGAGTTCTTCGGTAATAATCCCTAATTCTTTCATTATTTTCATCGCATCGATTAGCTTACTTTTTGAGATTTCAGGATTAGTAGCCCAGGATGTTTGAGCAAACCATTCCTTCACATCATTAGGATTTAGTTCATAGTTTTTTGCGATATCCGCAATGGCAGAGGAACTGGTCTGGAGGCTTTTGGATTCCGCATAAACAATGTCTCTTAAGTTAACTATTAACTCCCCAAATTCTGCTAAGGCTTTATTAGTTGCGATGATTGCGAAGCAAGGCCATGGGCTAGGTACTTCTCCAATTCGCTTCATTTGTTTTGATTCGACCCAAGGTTTAGTCGTGTATTTTTCCCAGAGAAACATTTCTGGTTTCTCTGGAGTCATCTCTTCCAGCGCTCCAGGTAGATTGTTAACTATTTTGAAATTTAGCTGATTAGGATCCCAAGCTTCACGTTTTGCCAATACATAGCTCATCAATTGCGATCCCGAACCGATTCGGCTGATGAGAAAATCGTGTTCTTTGATCTCTTCCAAAGAAGTTACAGAAGAACCACCTGAAATGTGAATGCCCCAATTCAACGGTGATTGGACATGGAAGCCTATCATTTTAGATGGGTTTCCTGCTTCGAAATCTTTGAGAAAGCTCTCTGTCAATACAATGGCAATATCACACTTATCCTCTCTTAGATCTTTATTCATCTGTCCGGAACCTCTTGATTCGTCGTTCCACTCAAGCCTAACACCTTCCTTCTCAAAAGGTTGTTTGGCAACTACTTTTTTCCAAGGGAAATTAAAATGCTCTGGAACTCCGGTGATTCTAAGGGTTTTCATAAATCAGGTAAAGTGAATTGACAAAAATAGAAAACCAATTTTTTACTCAACAACTGCTTGTCAAATATTAAGAAAATTAATCATGTGTAGCCTGCTTATCAGTAATAAGTAAGTTGCTTAGTCCGGCCAGAATTAATAAAGTTCCAGCTAATAGCATGGTGTTAATTACGGCTTCCCCAAAGATCAATTTGTAAAGGAAATTAACTCCTCCTAGGGCTGCAACAATTTGAGGAATGACTATAAACATGTTAAAAATCCCCATGAAAACCCCCATTTTTTTAGGGTCAACAGAGCTAGAGAGCATCGCATAAGGCATAGATAAAATACTTGCCCAAGCTATCCCGACCAAAGAAAAGCAAATATGAAGCATCCAGGACTCTTGAATGAAATATATCAAAATGAATCCTAAACCTCCTGCAATCAAACTTCCCAAATGAAGAAGTTTCCTGTTGATTTTATACTTACTAGTAAAAAAGGCGAGTACCAAAGCATACATCATGGAGACTAACCCATATGTACCTAAGTAATTTCCTACTTTATCTGCGGCATTATTGTAAGCCACACTGGTAGTATCTGTAGCTCCAAAGATATGCTCGGTGATGGCTGGAGTAGCAAAACTCCACATTGTAAAAAAAGCGAACCAGGAGAAAAACTGTACCAATCCGAGCTGCTTCATTACCGTGGGCATGGACGATATATTTTGAATGATTTCTGACAAGCCTTTAAAGAACCCTTGGTTTTTCTCAGCTTCGAATTCATCCATGTCTTCAGGCGGATATTCTTCTGTTTTTAATATGGTATATAGGATAGAAGAAAATAACACCAATGCACCCACAGCAAAAGCGTATTTTACTGAATCAGGAACTACCCCAGATGCTGCAGTATTAGGAACTCCCAATTGAGTCATAAACCAGGGCAGGTTGGATGCAATCCATGTTCCAATGCCTATAATCAAAGTTTGCACTACAAATCCATAGGATCGCTGAGATTCGGGAAGTTTATCAGCTACCAAGGCTCTGAATGGCTCCATGCTAATATTGATAGAGGCATCTAAAATCCAAAGTGCTCCAGCAGCCATCCAGAGTGCAGATGAATAAGGAGCGAAGAATAGTGCCACTGTGCTGAGTACAGCACCTACAAAGAAAAACGGTTTCCGTCTGCCAAACTTAGGATGCCACGTGTGATCACTTAAGTATCCTACGATGGGCTGAACCAATAGACCAGTCAGTGGTGCTGCTATCCATAGAAATGGAATGGCATCTTTGTCGGCCCCTAAGGTTTGAAAAATACGTGACATGAAACCGCCCTGCAGGGCGAAACCAAATTGTATTCCCAGAAATCCAAAACTCATGTTCCAGATTTGCCAGAAGCTTAATTTCTTTTTTGTTAGGGTCATTTTGGGTTAATGTAAAACCTTACTTTTTAATTTTTAATCCTTTGATTATCAATTCATTTTCAGGATATGGAATTGTCAGGTGGGCAAGGTTCTTTATTTCGAAAAATCTATTTTCATGATCTGGAAGAGGGTCAAATTCAGATAATTTTCCCACAAAGGAAAAATCTTCAAAATTTAACTTTTCAGAGCAACCATTTATTTCCACTTCCTCATTATGGAAGCCATGGAAATAGATTTTCATCATAGTATAGGCAGTTTGGAATTCCCCACTAGTTTCCCCCATAGCCAATGAGCCTAGGGAAGAATTATAAGCAAAACTCCTGGAATGATACCTTCCATCCTCAAAATCCCAACTTTCTCCATCGTCCTCATAATGAAGAAATGTCCCATTTTCCTTTCCAGCATAAACATGAACATAAAGAATTCCATTGTGACTTTCACCAGTGTACTGCAAATCGGATTGACAGGTGAAAATACTTCCTCCTTTGACGTAAACTGGTAAATATGCTAAAGGACAATCCTGGTAAATTGTAGTGTTTCCTTTATGCAAATCATCAGAAAATAAATAATACCACTCTGCTTCTGGAAGGTAAACCTTTGTGATTGCTTTGGTGCTTTCTACTGGAGCTACCAGAAAAGTATCGCAGAATAGGTATTGATTTTGGAATGCCGACTCGTATATTTTTGGGTCTTGTACGTTTGAAATTGCCAAGCTTGATGAAATTGGTAGCCCATTTCGTGTGGACTCGTACATTTTACTATAAATCGTAGGAATCAAGTTATACCTCAGCTTCATGTAATTCCTGGAAATCTCTTCTACTTCTTCTCCAAAGGACCAAGGTTCAGCATCTTTTGTATTGATCATGGAGTGAGCCCTGTATAAAGGAGTAAATGCTCCGATGCTCATCCATCTGGCAAAAAGAGACTTGCTCGCTTCTCCAGCAAAGCCACCAATATCAAAGCCGGAAAATGAAACCCCACTTAATCCAAGGCTATTGATCAGCCGTACACCTGCAAGCATATGTTCTTCACTGGACTGATTGTCGCCAGTCCACGCAGCCGCAAATCTTTGTACTCCAGCAAAGCCTGATCGAGTTAATACAAAAGGCCTTTTATTAGGATTTTGCAAAAGAGCACCTTCTTGGACAGCTCTTGCCATTTGCATTCCATAGACATTTCTTGCTTTGCGATGAGAAGCAGGGTTTCCATCTAAATCAAATTCGATGAGGTTGGGAGTAAATTGTCCCCAGGATGCAGGTTCGTTCATGTCTGCCCAAAATCCATCCACACCCGCATCGGTGTAAAACTCCATTTTTTCTCCCCACCATTTTCTGGTTTCCTCCTTAGTGAAATCTGGGAATGCACACGACCCAGGCCATACCTGAGCTATGTAATCTTTATTATCAGGATATTTGACGAATAATCCTTTGGATTTTCCCTCATCAAATGGGAGGTATCCTTTTTCTGTTTTGATACCTGGATCCATAATGACAACAACTCTAAACCCTCGCTCTTTTAATTTAGCAATCATACTTTTTGGGTCGGGGAATTTTTCTCCATCAAAGGTAAATACCTTGTATTTCTCCATGTGGTGAATGTCTAGGTAGATTACATCAGCTGGCATGTTTTTGTCCCGAAAAGTATTTGCGACAGCATAAACTTCCTTATCCGGATAATAGGAATAGCGGCATTGTTGGAAACCT
Source organism: Algoriphagus winogradskyi (assembly GCF_900182815.1). GTDB lineage: Bacteria > Bacteroidota > Bacteroidia > Cytophagales > Cyclobacteriaceae > Algoriphagus > Algoriphagus winogradskyi. The sequence goes on from NZ_FXUA01000008.1 coordinate 38,096, forward strand.
AAAGCCCATTTGGGAGGCATTTTCATTCGCCCAGTCAAAGAAGTGTAATTTGATATTATTTCTGCTACTGAAGGAGCATGAATGAAATAATAATCCATATCCCCATCCTCTGCATTGAAGTAGGCGAAACGGTCCGAAGAAGCACCGAAGTTAAAAACTGATTTGTGCGTATTGTCAAAGTATATCCCATACGATCCCTTTTCATGCGTTCCTATATAAAATGGGATACTCATGTATAATGGATCATCGCTTATGCCGTATGCAAAATAATCAGTGTTCCAATTGACGTAGGCATTTCCAAATCTGTTTAGGTTGCCTGTTTTTTCCCCAAGTCCTATGAATTTTTCGTTTGGCTGAACTTCCTTATAGCAAGTTACTTCGGTGCCAATCCAGGAGATTCCCAAGGAATCATCCTTGTTTAATAAAGTGCCGTTTGAATCAAAAAATGAACAAATCCCATTGTTGAGTTCAATCTGAAAATGTATCAAGGCTGATTTCAGATGGATTTTATCATCTTTTTCTTCAATTGAGAATTCCACAGAATTTTCATCAGGTAGCACCGTAAAGGGATTGGAATCGAAGGACTTGTTTTGTGTAGACTGAACTCTTATTATTCCATCTTTTACCAGACTGATTTTGATACGGGCATTAGCACTTTCTGCAGTAATACCATTATCATTTTGCTGCCATTTTTCTATTTGACCGATAGGTCTATACCTGGAATTAGAAGAAGTCGCGGAGGATGATTGGAAATTTTGGGACATAAATTTTTTTCACTTTAGCTTTAAAAGCGGATCTAAATTAGAACCAAAACTCAATCATAAAAAAATCGAAAGTCCTTGAAAATGAACAATTCAAACAAGGAGTAAAAAACTATTGTGCCCTAGGATGAAAATTAGACCTATTCAAACGTTTGCACTTTTTTACTAAAAAATCTGATCTTTTTTCTTAAAATCTTTTCGAAGAATCCCTTGCCATCAACTTTGTTTTCAAAATCAATGAGTTTTCCATGGATTCCGGGTCAATTTTTTTCTCGATAATGTCTATTAGAATCTCCGTGGCTTTGGCTCCCATCAATGCTCCTGGTTGTGCAACTGAAGATAGTTTTGGCTCCAGCATGGAACAAAATTGCCAATCACTGAAACCAACAACACCCACATCAACAGGAATCTTTAAACCGATTTCTCTACAGGCCATCATCGCTCCCACAGCACCTACATCATTGCAGGCAAAAAATGCGTCAGGACGGACAGTCATATTCGAAAATAGCTCTGCTACTATTTGCTGACTTTCCTCAACAGTGCCAATTGGACATGGGATAACATACTCAGACTTGAAATCTAATCCATTATGTGTAAGTGCATCTTTATAACCTCTTTCCCTTTCTGTGCTGATTTTCAAAAGTTTAGGACCTCCTAAATGGATGATGTTTTTATATCCCTGACTGATTAAATGAGTTGTAGCATCGAAGGCTCCTTGGTAATCATCTACAGTGACATTGATGGCACCTGGTATTTCTGGTGCTCGGTCAAAAAACACAATGGGAAACCCCTGATCCAAAACTTTAGTGAAGTGGTTGAAGGTTTTAGTCTCTTTAGAAAAACTCACTAATACGCCATCAATTTGATTTGATAGCATAGTCTCAATACTAGAAATCTCACGGTCCAATTTTTCATTGGATTGAACTAGAATAACATTATAGCCTCGAGAATGCGCGACTTCCTCGATACCACTGACCACTGAAGAAAAGAAAAAATGAACTACCTCAGGAATAATCACCCCGATTGTAAATGATCTGCTTTTTCTCAACGAAAGTGCAATTGCATTCGGGCGGTAATTCATTTCCTCAGCAACTTCTTTAACCTTCCGTTTTGTCTCATCGCTAATCCCTGGATAATCTTTTAGTGCCCGAGAGATGGTAGAAGCAGAAAGGTTAAGTGCCTTTGCTATGTCCTTTATGGTTGCTCGACCTAATTTCATAAAATTAAACTATTCCAAGATTATATTGTACGCGATTATTTTTGATTTCTGGAAGAAGCAATCTATTGAATTTTGAAGTTAAAACTTCCGATTTAGGCCTTTATCTATTTAGTTTTTAAAATTATTTTTTTATGCAAACGTAACCGCAAACGTTTGCTCAAAAAAGTTTTAGTTAATGAGCAATGGCCTTCTTGTGTCTTAATTTTCTTTCATTTAAAATTTCTAAACAGTACAGAATAATTCTCAGGACTACTTAAAAACCTGAATATTAAAAATAGATTATTTCTGCATGTGTTTTAATTAATTCAAGAATACTGTCAATTAACAAACCTAAAAAATGAAAAAAATTAAGCAAATCACATGGGCTTTAGCTTTGTTGCCGGTACTATGGTCCTGCGAAAAGTATGAAATGCCTCCTATTATTGAGCAGACAGGATCTCAAGTAGCAGATCCTGCAAATGGATCTGCCCTCGTGCTAAGTGCGGATAACTCGGAGGAATTGATCGTATTCTCAGTTACTATGGCTGAGTTTGCTAAGGTTGGAGAAGTAACCTATTCCTTGGAAATGGATCTGGCTGGGGCAAATTTCGAGGATGCGGTAGAACTTGGAACTTCAAAAACTAATCTGATTGAGGTTCAAACAGAGGCTTTGAATGATGAATTAATTGCCAAAGGACTCATTGTAAATCAAGCCGCTGAGGTAGAATTCAGAGTAAAATCATCCATCAACCAGCCTTTATCACCGATTTATGGAGAAACCGTTGTTTTGTCTGTCACTCCGTATGATACTTTTGTTGCCTTTCCGCTACTATATGTCCCTGGAGACTACCAGGGGTGGAATCCAGGGAATTTAAACACCACGTTAAAGTCCGTAGCATTTAATAAGACGTTTACTGGATTTATCCATATTCTGGGTGGAAGTGGGGAGTTCAAGTTTAATGAGGAACCTGACTGGGTAGATGGTAAAAACTATGGTGATACAGGTGCTGACGGTAAATTAGATGCAGAAGCTGATGCAGCAAATATTAAAGTAACCAAATTTGGTACAATTGAAGTTACAGTGGATCTGGCTACTAAAACGTACACTCTTTCCGATCCAAAACTTTGGGGAATCATAGGCGATGCTACCGTAGGTGGATGGGATGTGGAGACCCCAATGAATTTCAACAAAGATCTAAATATCCTAACTATCACTACTGATTTAAAGAAAGGTGCATTCAAATTCAGAGCAAACCAATCTTGGGATTTTAACTTAGGACCAAAAGATGGAGCTATGGTAAAAGACGGCGACAATATCATTGTTGCTGAAGCTGGAAACTATACTGTTACGTTGAACTTCAATGTTCCAGGAGAAGTATCATATACCATGACTAAAAATTAACTAGGATTTCAGCAAAAGCTAAAAGCTTAATTAGACCGACTTTGGTGTATCTATGCCAAAGTCGGTTTTCAGTAACAAAAACCCATGAAAACTGCCCTTTTATTATCTATCTTCTTCATTCTATTATTTTCTTATTCGGGAGCTTTTGCTCAGGTTACTACTGAGCCTATTTTCCCAAATGCTGATAAAAAGGTGACTATCATCTATGATGCCAGCAAAGGTACAGCTGGGCTTAAGGATTGTGGGTGTGATGTTTATATTCATATTGGAGCAGTTACTGAAAGTGGAGAATCCACAACTTGGTCAATAGTTCCTTTTGAATGGGGTACTACCGATGCAAATGCGAAAATGACTAAAGTTGAAGGGCAGTCAAACCTTTATACTTTCGACCTGACGCCTAATACATTTTTTGATAATCTAAATGGATTAACTATTTACCGTTTGGGATTGGTTTTTAGAAATGGAGATGGCAGTAGAGAAGGGAAAAGCAGTAGCGGTGGAGATATTTTCGTTGACCTTTCTCAAGGATTTCAGGTAGTTTTCACATCACCAGTTAGTTCTGCTATAGCATTAGAAGAGGGAGATACCTATACATTCAAAGTAGCAACCACTGAGGGCTTAGCTGATATATCACTTCAGCTCGATGGCGTGCAGGTAGCAAATGCAACTGGGGTTCAATCACTATCCTATAATTACGCAGCTACTCAGGCAGGTTTATACAAATTAGTAGCAGAAGCAAGCAATGGGTCAAATCAAGATTCCGAAACGGTGGATATTGAGGTTTTCGCAGCTACACCTATTGCTCCATTACCTCCTGGAAACAGATTAGGCATTAATTACCTATCGGATACAGAAGTTCTTTTGGCTTTGAACGCGCCGGGAAAGAAGATGGTCAATGTGATTGGAGATTTTAATGACTGGGCAAGGTCTTCAGATTACCAAATGAATCGAACTCCTGATGGTGAGATCTTTTGGTTAATTATTACTGGTCTAACGCCAAAGAAGGAATATATTTTTCAATACTTGGTAGATGATGAAATAAGAATTGGTGATCCCTATGCAGATAAAACTTCAGACCCAGATCATGATCAGGAAATAATAAGTCAGGGAAGGTATCCAGGTTTGAAAGCATACCCTACAGGGAAAACCCAATATCAAGCGACTTACTTTCAAACTGGGCAAGACAAGTACAATTGGAAAAATTTAACCTATGAAAAACCTGATCCTGAAGAGCTAGTAATCTATGAGCTATTGGTCAGGGATTTTGACGATAGGAGGTCCTATGCTGCTGTAGAGGAAAGGCTGGATTATCTACAAGAACTTGGTGTAAATGCAATCGAGTTAATGCCAATAGGGGAGTTTGAAGGTAACCTCTCATGGGGTTACAATCCTTCTTTTTTCTTTGCTCCGGATAAATATTACGGGACTAAGAATGACCTGAAAAGCCTTATTGATGCGGCCCATGGAAAAGGTATGGTGATCATCATGGATATGGTATTGAATCATGCTTTTGGGCAAAATCCATTGGTCAGACTATATAATGACGGAGAATTTGGATCACCGACTCCTGAAAATCCATGGTTTAATAGGAACGCAACACATCCCTTCAATGTGGGATATGATTTCAACCATGAAAGCAGCTATACCCGAGCATTTGTCGATTCTGTAAATAATTATTGGCTGAGTGAATATAAAATTGATGGTTTTCGGTTCGATTTAAGTAAGGGGTTTACACAGGTAGTTTCTGGTGCGGATGTGGGTAAATGGTCTCAATACGACGCTTCACGCATCATGATTTGGAAGCATATTTATGACAAAATCAAAGTAAATCATCCTGATGCTTATGTGATTTTGGAACATTTGGCTGATAATACTGAGGAAAAGGAATTGGCTGACTATGGAATGATGTTTTGGGGAAATATGAATTTTGATTTCCGTGAAATGGCCAAAGGGCAGGAGAAAGATTTCAATTGGGCATACTATAAATCTCGAGGTTGGAATGAACCCAATTTGGTCGCCTATCAAGAAAGTCACGATGAAGAAAGAGTAATGTGGGAAAGCTTAAATTATGGAGCCACTTCTCCTATAAATCTTAAACAATTGGAAAATGCCGTTAATAGAAACCAATTATTAACTGCTTTTTACTTTAGTATTCCCGGGCCCAAGATGATCTGGCAATTTGGGGAATTTGGATATGATCAGGAACTTAATGACGATCGTCTAGGCATTAAACCTACCAAATGGCAATACCTGACTAATCCTCAGCGGGAGCGATTATTTCAGCTTTATCAGGCAATGATCAAACTCAAATCGGAACATCAAGTCTTTAATAACCCTGACAAAACCACCCTTAATTTAAACGGCAGTCTCAAATCTATCATCTTAGAAAGCGAAGCCATGGATGTGGTACTGTTTGGTAATTTTGGATTGAGTAGTGCTGGAAACGTGAATCTAAGTTTCCCTAAAACAGGAACTTGGTATAATTACTTTACAGGAGAGGAGTTAACTGTGAGTAGCACAACTATGAAATTCACGTTAAGACCTAGTGAATTTTATCTATTCACAGATAAAAAACTTGAAAAGCCTACTGCAGGAATTTTACAGGAAGATTTTGTGACGGCTATCCCTGAAAAATCTATTCCTGATTCTGCATTCAAAATCTATCCTGTCCCTACTAATGGGCGATTAATGATTCAGCTCCCTATAGACATGACCGGATCAAATTATCGTGTTATTGATATGACTGGAAGGGTTTTGTTTGATGGTATGACACCTGCAGGTGATGAAATTTTAGAAATAGATGTTACGAATATTCAGGCAGGGATTTATATCTTTGAAGCATTCGACACGAAAAGAGTGCTGTTTAAGCGCTTTATTAAGAATTAATCAAATCTAATACCTATGAAATTCAAACCTGGAGTAAAATACGGTGAAGAGCTTAGAGATCTTTATGCATATGCTAAAGAGAATGAGTTTGCTATGCCTGCAGTGAACGTAATCAATACCAACTCGGTAAACGCTGTTCTAGAGACTGCAAAGAAATTGAACTCGCCAGTAATCATTCAATTTTCAAATGGGGGAGCCCAATTTTTTGCTGGAAAATCCTTGGCGAATGATAAGCAACAAGCTAGTATCGCTGGTGGTATCTCCGGAGCACATCACGTACACTTGATGGCAGAGGCATACGGTGTTCCTGTTATTTTGCATACAGATCATGCTGCTAAGAAATTATTGCCATGGATAGACGGACTCTTGGATGCTGGTAAAGCTTACTACGCAACACATAAAAGACCTTTGTATAGCTCACATATGCTAGATCTTTCTGAAGAGCCTTTAGAAGAAAATGTTGAGATTTCCTGTAACTATTTCAAGGAGTTTGAAAAGCTTGAAATGGCAATTGAAATCGAATTGGGAGTTACTGGTGGAGAAGAAGATGGTGTAGATAACACGGATATTGATTCATCTAAGCTTTACACCCAGCCTGAAGAAGTAGCTTATGCTTATGAGCACCTAAAAGAAATAGGAGATCTTTTCACAATCGCTGCGGCTTTCGGTAACGTACATGGTGTGTACAAGCCAGGAAACGTAAGTTTGAAGCCAATCATCTTGAAGAATTCTCAGGATTTCATCAAAGAGAAGCACGGTTTGACAGGTAAGCCATTGAACTTCGTATTCCACGGTGGATCTGGATCTACAGTTGAAGAAATTAGGGAAGCAAATAGCTATGGCTCTATCAAAATGAATATCGATACAGATATGCAATGGGCATTCTGGGAAGGTATATTGAATAATTACAAAAAGAATGAGGCATATCTTCAGACTCAATTAGGTAATCCTGATGGAGCTGATAGTCCTAACAAGAAATATTACGATCCAAGAAATTGGTTGCGTAAAGGCGAAGAGAACTTCGTAAAAAGACTTGAATTGGCTTTCGATATGCTGAATGCAGTAAATAGAAATTAATACAAACAATCAACGAAAAAGTCACTTTTAAATAAAGTGACTTTTTTTTTCTCCAATTCCTATGAAAAAATCCAAAATAGCATCAGTTCTTATGGGATTAGCCTTAATGTCTGCCTGTAATCCAAAGACCTCCACTTCTGTCGAAAATTACTGGCCGAAAGCGGGTGTGACCTACGAGATATTTGTACAGTCTTTCAATGATTCTGATGGAGATGGGATAGGGGATATAAATGGAGTGACTGAAAAACTTGACTATGTATCGGAATTGGGTGCCAATGCTATTTGGTTTATGCCGATAATGCCTTCTCCGAGCTATCACAAATATGATGTAACAGATTATAAAGCAATACATCCAGACTATGGAACTATGGATGATTTTAAAAAGCTTTTGGATGAGGCACATCAAAGGGATATTAAAATTGTAATTGATTTAATCATAAACCATAGCAGTAGCGATCATCCTTGGTTTCAGGAATCCAAGAAGGGTAGGGATAATCCTTACAGAGATTATTACGTATGGGCTCAAAAGGACACAATTGCGGATTTTATTGAGAAAAAAGTCATCACCCTAGATTCAGATAATATCACTCAATGGCATGACCCAGGTATTGGGGAGGATTATTATTACGGTTTTTTTATTGGAGGGATGCCAGATTTGAATTTTGACAACTCAAAGGTTAGGCAGGAAATTTTTGATATAGGGAAATTTTGGCTTGAAGAAATAGGAGTCGATGGCTTTAGGTTGGATGCTGCAAAGCATATTTACCCTGATGACAGGGCGGGCGATAACCATGAATTTTGGAAAGAATTTAGAGCTGAAATGACCAAAATCAACCCGGATGTCTATTTAGTGGGCGAAGTTTATGATAAGAAGGAAGTTGTAGCACCATTTTTACCAGGATTACCAGCTTTATTCAATTTTGATTTTCATTACACCTTGATTGAATCATTGAATAAAATGGATGGGATGTTATTGGTCAATAAAGAAAAGGAGGTGCTGGATTTCTATCAGAGCATTACTTCAGATTTTATTGATGCGACAATATCTTCAAATCATGACCAACCAAGATTACTCAATGAACTTGGTTCTGATCCGGAAAAATATAAACAAGCAATAGCTATTCTTATGACCATGCCGGGAGCCCCTTACTTATATTATGGAGAAGAAATTGGCATGTTAGGGTTAAAGCCCGATGAGCAAATTCGTGAACCTTTCCTTTGGGATGTAACAGACAAAGATACAGGACGTGCTACCTGGATAGAGCCAATGTATTCAACAGACAAAACGGTTACTCCATTGGCTTTGCAAAAAGATGATCCAACTAGCTACTTCAATCATTACAAAGAGTTGATTTACCTTAGAAATACCAATCCCGCGTTGGCAGTTGGATCACTTGAGTTGCCAATAAATACTTACCCGAAATCAGTAATGGCTTACTTGAGAAATCTTGGTGAGCAAGAAGTTTTTGTTTTGCATAATCTTGGTAAAAAAGAAATCTCCATTAATTCTCCTGAAGGTTTTGAGCAAGAAATTTTTTCTCTGGGAGTTGTTGAAAAAGCAGGAGACCAAATTAAATTGGGTAAAAACTCCAGTGTCTTTTTGATGAAGTAGGCTATTCAACTAGCAAGAAAGCCTTTTCTATTGATCAGACTTTCTTGCTAGTTTTCGTTTTCTTTTACTTCTTCTTCTAATTCTTTCAATTTTGCTATGGCACTTTCGAGGGTTGGTTCTAATGCAACTACTCTTTTAAAAACCTCAATAGCGCGATCCTTTTGGTTATTTTTTGTTAATGCTTCTGCATAACTATTTAATACGCGTGGAGAATAAGGGAAGATCACCGAGTTGATTTCATAGGTGAGTAATGCCTGAGGCAATCGATCCGAAGTCTCGAATAAATAACCAAGGGTATTCAGCTCCTTCTCTTTGCCAACCCGTTGATACACTTGGTTGAAATGAGATTGGACATTTCTGTAAATAGAATCTAGAGGTTCCGAATCAAATAATTCCAGAAGGTAAGTCGCAGCACGGTAATTAGGCTCTGAGGCATAGCCAAGTGCGATTTGGGCTAAATCAGTTTCCAAATCATTCACGGGGAATTCAACAATCCGGGAATACTCCTGATCATTTTCCTTGAAGATAAAAGTCGGTACTCGATGGATTAGCATTCCTTTTTCCTCTCCATTTGGACCTTGCTTATACTGCTCTTCTCCGTCATATAAGGCAGTGAATTTGAGTTGGTCTTCACTTAACCCTAGCTCATTCCAAAGTTTCACGAACTGTGGAACCCAGCGTTTGCTGTCTCCACACCATGTACCAATAAAAATCTCCACTTCCGTATCTTCCAAATTCTTTTTCCAATCTGTATTTTTCCCCGATAGTTGAAATAATTTTTCGCTCTCCGCATACCAGCTTTGGAATGCAGTATCAGTTCTTAAAATATTCAGATCAAATTCACCTGCCAGGTGCTTTTCGCCTTGAGAATTTAAATAGGTTAGTGGAGTTTGGGCTAGAATCTTATTTGAGATTAAAAGAATAAGAGCAATTAGAAAATGTCGCTTCATTGAACTGCTATTAAAGAGTAGATTAAAATTGAGATTAAGCTAAAGCAAAAAGTCCAAGGACTCAACCTTGGACTTATGAATTTTAAGATATTTAAGAATAATTAAGTAGATAAAATTTTAGCTACTCGGAAATCATCTTCGTCTACTGATTTGTCATCTACGATTGCTTTTTTGATAGGCGTGTAAACAACCTTATTATTGATCAGCCCTGCCATCACATCATATTTCCCTTGCAACAATCCTTCAATTGCGGATACACCAAGTTTGGAAGCTAGGAGACGGTCATAGGAACTTGGAGAGCCACCCCTTTGCAAATGCCCTAGAATAGTCACCTTGATGTCATAGTAAGGAAGGTGTTTTGAAACTAGTGCAGCAATTTCTGTTGCACCACCGCTTTTTCCACCTTCAGCTACGATCACAATATTGGATGCTTTTTTGGCTTTGGTTCTTATCCTTAATTTGTCTACCAAATGCTCAATAGGCATTTTCTTCTCTGGGATCAAGATAGCGGCTGCCGCACTTCCAATACCAGCATTGATAGCAATAAATCCTGCGTCTCTTCCCATTACTTCCACGAAGAAAAGCCTGTCATGTGAAGTTGCAGTGTCGCGGATCTTGTCAATGGCCTCAATAGCCGTGTTACAAGCTGTGTCAAATCCAATGGTGGAATCTGTGCCGGAAAGGTCATTGTCTATCGTTCCTGGTAGCCCAATAGCTGGTATCCCAAATTCTTTATAGAATAAATGAGCTCCAGTCAGAGAGCCATCCCCGCCAATAACTACCAAAGCATCAATGCCATGGCTTTTTAGATTATTATAGGCTTTTTGTCTTCCTTCTGGTGTACGGAATTCAGCACTTCTTGCAGACTTCAGGAAAGTTCCACCTCGCTCAAGTACATGAGTAATGTGCTTTGACTCTAATTTTTTAATGTCATTAGAAATCATCCCTTCGTAACCGCGGTAGATTCCATACATTTCTATATCGTAGTAAAATCCTGCTCTTACTACAGCTCGGATTGCAGCATTCATTCCAGGAGAATCGCCTCCAGAAGTTAATACGCCAATTTTTTTAATGGTTTTAGGTTCCATTTTTTAGGTTTGAGTGAAGGCCTTAAACATTAGGTCGGCCGAAGCCGGGTTGGTTGCCAAAGGGATATTATGTACGTCACATATCCTCATTAGCATTTGCACATCTGGTTCGTGCGGATGTTTGTCAAGTGGATCTCTGAAGAAAACAACCATTGCTAACTCTTTTTGAGCAGCCAAAGCGGCAATTTGAGCATCACCTCCGTAGGGTCCGGAAAGTAATTTTTCAACTTCAAAACCAGCTTTTTCAATATGAGAGCCGGTAGTGCCTGTAGCTACTAAATCCACATCTGCCTTCTGCAGTCTTTCGCGGAATCCACTTAAAAAATGTACCATGTCGGCTTTTTTACCGTCATGGGCTATGAGTGCTATTTTCATAGAGTGTTAGTATAATAGGTTCGTGTCAAAGTTAGGAAAAAATATTTCCCTACTTGACTGGTGGAAATTATTTAAAGGTGACTTAATATTTACTTGGGATTCTATTCTCAAGGTATAGTAGGAAAGTGTATTCCAGTGCCATTTCTTTGAGGGAATTAAATCTTCCTGAAGCGCCCCCATGTCCTGCATCCATATTAGTATGTAAGAAAAGCAACTTAGAGTCTGTTTTCATATCCCTTAATTTTGCCACCCACTTAGTAGGTTCCCAATATTGCACCTGACTATCATGAAGGCCAGAGGTAATCAATAAATTCGGATATTCTTTAGCCTCTACATTATCGTATGGAGAATAAGAAAGCATATATTCGTAATAATCTTTGTTCTTTGGGTTACCCCATTCTTGAAATTCTCCCGTGGTCAAAGGGATACTTTCATCCAGCATGGTAGTTACTACATCCACAAAAGGAACTGCTGCGATTAGTCCATTGAATAAATCAGGCCTCATATTCATTACAGCTCCCATTAACAATCCTCCAGCACTTCCTCCCATACCGTATAAATGGGATGCTGAAGTGTATTTCTGGGAGATAAGGTGTTCGGCACATGTGATGTAATCGGTGAATGTATTTCGCTTTTTCAGCATTTTTCCATCTTCATACCACATACGGCCAAGGTCTTCTCCGCCACGTATATGTGCAATTGCGAATACAAAGCCTCTATCCAGCAAACTTAGCCTACTGCTGGAAAAATATGCATCCATGCTATAACCGTAGGAGCCATAGGAATACAGCAAAAGTGGATTGTTACCATCAGGAGAGAATTTGTCAATTTTATACACCAAGGAAATGGGCACCATTACGCCATCTTCAGCTTTTGCCCAGATTCGAGCTGAGGTGTATTGTGTGCTATCATAGCCACCAATGATTTCTTGTTGCTTCAGCAAAGTTTTCTCTTTAGTCACCATGTGGTAATCAAAGGTACTGGCTGGAGTTACAAGGGAATTGTAACCGAATCGGAGAATTGAAGTCTCAAACTCCGGGTTAGTACTTATCCAGGCAGTGTAAGTTTCATCGTCAAACTCTAAGGAATGACCAGGCGTTCCATCCCAAGGTTTAATATTGATTTTACAAAGTCCTTTAGTTCTTTCTTGTACAACCAGGAAGTGAGAGAAAATATCAAAGTCTTCTAATAAAACGGTTTCTCGATGTTCAATTACGTCCTCCCAATTTTCAATACCAGGGCTTGCTATTGGCGTTTTGACTAACTTGAAGTTCTGTGCTTTATGATTTGTTCTAATCCAGAAGTGGTCCTGATAGTGATCAGCAGCATATTCCACATATGGAATTCTGGCTTGAAGCAATCTGAATTCGCTTGTTGGATCAGCAGAATCCATAAATCTTATTTCTGAAGAAATCGTGCTTTCAGAATGGATAAGGATATATTTTTCAGACTTAGTCTTATGAACTACGCATGAAAATTCCTCATCTTTTTCTTCATAAATAAGTCTGTCCTCAGCTGTAGGAGTTCCAAGTCTATGTGAATAGATCTGATAGGAGCGAAGTGTGTCAGGGTCTTGTTTGGAGTAAAACAGCGTTTGATTATCTGCTGCCCAGGCAAAATTACCCGTGATAGCTGGGATATTATCTGGGAGGATCTCTCCAGTTTCAAGGTTTTTGAAGTGAATCTCATAGATTCTTCTGCCCACTTGATCGCTAGCAAAAGCCAGAGTTTTAAGATCTGGAGTGGCTGCGGTTCCCCCAACAAGGTAGTATGCCTTGCCTTCTGCAAGTAAATTAACATTTAAGAATACCTCTTCCGGCGCATCCAAATTCCCTTTTTTGCGGCAATACAGTGGATATTCTCCTCCAGTCTCATATTTGATGTACCAGTAATAGCCGGATTTGAAGTAAGGAACACTTTCGTCATCTTCCTTTATTCTACTTTTCATTTCCTGAAAAAGCTCTTCCTGAAATTTTTCTGTAGATTTTAAACTTGACTTCAGGTAATCATTCTCAGCATTTAAATATTCTATTACCTCTGGGTTTTCTCTATCTCGCATCCAATAATAATTATCGATGCGTTGATGCCCATGTGTTTCTAATAAATGGGCTATTTTTTTGGCTTTAGGTGCCTGCATTTTTATTGAGTAATTAAGCTTGCAATGTTAAGGAAAAAAACGGCGCCAGAGTTCGCTTTCTAGTTGGAATATGAGCTATGAACTGCACTTTTTACTAATTAAAATGACTTAGTAACCGTTCATTCCTTGGATTGGTAAATATTTTTTAAAATATTCAATAAATAATATAACCATTAACCAAAATCGTATGGGATTTCTTAAAGAGTTTAAAGAATTTGCTGTCAAAGGCAATGTGGTCGATCTGGCAGTTGCCGTGATTATAGGCGGTGCGTTTGGCAAGATCGTAGCGTCTTTTGTCAAGGACATCGTAATGCCTCCAATCGGAGTATTGCTGGGAGGAGTAGAATTTACTGACTTGGCCATCGTGCTCAAGGAAAGTAGCGTAGGCCCAGCTGGAGAAGAGCTAGGCCCGGTTTTATTGACGTATGGTATCTTTATCCAAAATGTGGTAGATTTTATAATCGTTGCATTTGTGATATTTATGGCTGTAAAGGCAATTAATAGTATGAAAAAGAAGGAAGAAGCTGCACCGGCACCTCCACCACCAGCACCACCTAAGTCTGAGGTTTTACTAGAAGAAATTAGAGATCTCTTGAAAAAATAAAAAATAAAAAAGCGGCATAAGCCGCTTTTTTATTTTTTATCATCATTCTTTTGCCGTTGATAAATGTGTCTGGCAAATTCTCTGGACAATCCGTTTAGTTGAATAATTTGATTGTATGTGATTACGTTGGATAAGTCTTTTACGAACTTCTCTTCGTCAACAATCATTTTTCGCTCAATCTCGAATTTTCTGGCTAGTCTTGCTTTGGCATCTGCTTCTGACAGGTCAGTATCTCTTGTTTTACCTAATTCTGACATTTCTCTGAGACTTTTTTCACGGGATTCATTGAAGACATTATAGATAGGCCAAAATTTCTGAGCCTGTTCTGGCTTTAGGTCCAATCTAGTAGTGATAAAAGCAACTCTTGCAGCTTCTAATTTTTCACGATCATATCTTTCTCCTTGACGCTGGCCATAGGTAGATCCTACAGCTAGGAAAAACATGAGTACTATTATTATAAAATTTTTCATGTGTTTATTTTTTATTTTCAGAGGAAGATTCTCAGGGTGATTAATCATCCCTCTTAGTATGGTTTTCGGAACACTTACAATCATTTGTAAGTCCGTAGGTTTATAAGCTTAATACCAGTTTTGATCAGTTTCGTCTATGTTATCCACTTCATATAACATCTCCTCCGCAATGATCTGATCTAAAATTTCTTCGGGATTGTCGACCATACTGAGCACATCTTCTGCTGTCCAAAATTGACTTTCTATATATAGATTAACTTCTTCATCCATAGAAAAAGTTTCTAACTGGGAATTAGAGGAATTGAATTGCCAAACTCCTAAGCTCACGACAAGGACTGCGGCCACAGCCGCGTATTTCATCCAATTGATAGATCGATTAGGTTTGATTCTATCCATTATATTATCCGGGAGGCTATCGAAGTAATTATCGGGTGCCTTAAAATCCTTTATTTTTGGAATTTTTTGCATGGTATATATTTAGACTGGGTAGAGTGTCAATAGTTTATTCTAATGTTAAGGAATGTTCGATTTTTTTCACAGCATGATGATAGCTGGCCTTTAGCGCTCCTATACTGGTGCCTGTAATTTCAGACATTTCTTCATAGGTAAGTTCGTCTTGGTATTTCAAATGGAATACTAGTCTTTGCTTGTCGGGAAGGGTTAGCAACGCTTTCTGGAGTAGGCGTTGTATTTCATCTCCGTCGATGTTACCAGGTTGATCTATGTAGGATTCCATTTTTTCCTGATGATCATCAATAGAGAAGAAATATCTTTTTTTCTTCTTTTCTAAGAAGGTCAACGATTCATTGGTAGCAATTCTATACAGCCAAGTAAACAGGCTTGATTGTCCTTGAAACTTGTCTATGTATTGATGTGCCTTAATGAAGGTATTTTGGGTGATATCATCTGCATCTTCATGAATCAAAACCATTCTTCTGATCACATGATATACTCGTTTTTGGTAAGCCTGGATTAGCTGCCTGAACCCCAGGTCCCTAGTTATGGGATCTTGTATGAGCTGAAGGATTTCCTGGTCACCGTTTATATTCATTCGCCTGTTAGACCAAATTTACATGAAAGGGTTTAGTAAGCCAGTAAAAGTTGAGGTTTAAGGCTTGGTTTTCAGCGAGAAAAAAGCATTTATTAGATGTAATTAAATCTCTAGTATGTAGTCTAAAATCCCGGCATTTTTACCTTTTGGTCTTGTTACCAGTAGTGGTATGCTGTCATTGTACTGAATCAGTCTTTCTGCCATACTTCCAATGAAAAGGGCTGTGGCAGCAGTTCTACCTTTAGCCCCAATAATAATTCCATCCGCATCTATTTCCTTAGCTTTTGCTACGATTTCCTCTACAGGATCATCGTTGACGTCTTGAGTATAGACAGGAATGATTTTGTTTCCCTTGGTGTCTATTTTACGAATAAATTTCTTGTAATTAATTTCGGCATGCAATCGCATGATTTGCGTGAATTCCTCGTAGCTTTTGCCAGTATAATGATATCCAGAAGGTACAGTAAAGACGTTCTGACATACAATCTCAAGTCCACCGTGTTTTTCTGCTATCATGATTGCTTCTTCCAAAGCATCTTTTGAGTAATCTGAGAAATCACTTGGAACGAGCAAGCGCTTCATTTTAGTGACGGATCCTTCAGGGACAATTAACAGTGAGCAGCTTGCCCTTCTTGCCAATCTTGTGGATGCAACTCCTGTTCCCGGCAAATGCACCTTTCTTCCAATCAGAATCATATCGGCTGATTTTTCTTCAGCGAGTTTTAAGATTTTCTTAGACAGGGAACCCTCTTTGACAATAAAGTTTAGAGAAATTCCTTTGGGATGATTGAAATGCTCCTTCACCATTGATTCCATGGCTTCCTGTCTTTCATTGACCATGTTTTCCACCAAATTCGGAAATTCCTCAAGCACCTCTTTAGGAATGCTTAGGTTTTTAATCACATTTACGAAGTAGATTTTTTTGGTTTGATTCACCTGAGCAATAAAAGCTGCATGCTGAATCAAGGTTTGGTCTAGTGAAGTTTGATCTAGGCAAACGACCATTTTTTTAATCAAATACATAATGCGCCAATGGTTTTAGAGATGCAAATTTAACAGTATTGAGAGTATATCTTTAGGTAATTGTTGAAATATAATTTCGAATTATCCTGATATTCATCTTATTGCTACTATGTGGGGAATTGGTTTGTTGAAAAACTTAAATAATATTCTGAACTAATGGGTTGAGATCCAGAGTTTTCGAAAATGATCTAAATACATATTCGGAATCAAACTCCAGATTTGCCAACCTGCCGTGTAATAAATCGTATATTTGTACTGTCCGGGTCGCCGACATGTTCAAACTTCACAAATTACAAATTTACCGAGTGAAGCCCTTCCCAAAAGCAGGCCTCATCCCGCATCTGCGGGACCTCGATTCTTAAGAATCAGGATAACAGTGGAAGTTTGCGGTTAACAGGCAGCTCAAATCTTGTCAAGTAGGAGGTTTGCAACACTCTAAGATCCGGACTTTTTTACTTTATTTTTTATCCATTCCCACTCATCATTTCCTACACCAATTATCCTTGACCAAAACCAATAAAAACCAACAACAACCATACTGGTTATAATAATATTTGCAATAGGAGATTGGGTAAATGAACCTGCCAAACTTGGGCTGTAAGCAATAAAACCAACAAAAATTATTTTTAAAGTTTCCTTTGAAAAAGGATCAAACCCTAATTTGATTTTTAGAAATAGGTATTTTACCAGATTAAAGAGAAACATTACGGCCACTGATGCCATTGCTGCCCCGTCGATTCCATAGATAGGGATTAAGAGATAATTTAACCCGATAATTAAAACACTCATTCCAATAGTAGCTATCAGATTAAACCGATAATGCTTTGAGAAAACTAAGATTTCACCATTGACGGAGAATACAACATCAAGCAGTTTTCCAAAGCCAATCAGAACTACCACATGCTTTCCTGCCTCATAGATTTCCCGGTTTGGAATAAAAAAATACAATGCATCCAAGTTGGCCCATAACCCAATGAAAAGAAGTAAGCAGATATAAAGTTGGCGATTTGAAATCTGCTTATACAGCTTGTTGATTTCGCCCAAGTTTCCAGTTGCAAAATGATCTGCAATGACAGGCATTACCACCTGAGAGATAGCCCTACGAGGTAATTCTATCACCAAAGCCATACTAAAAGCTATGGTGTAAATGGCATTTGCTTCAAGACTGATCATAGAACTCACCATGATGCTGTCTATCTTCATGATTAAGGTGGAGGCTGCGGTAGCAAGAAAAGTGATCAGACTAAAGCCAATGAAAGAGGTTCGAAAACCTTTCGGAAAAGTATTCCAATGGAAATCTAATTTTAGTACTCCAAGCCAAAGTAAATAGACTAATACGCCTAAAAAAGCTAATCCATACACTAGCACCAGGCCTTGCATTACCTGTTGGAAACTGATCCATTTAAGAAGGTAAGCGCCTACGAGAATTCCTGTGAGTAAACGAAGAAATACTTCTCTAACTAGTGTAGGTACTGCGACTTTTACATAAGACCGACTATAAGCGTCTAGGATACTACTCAATAGCGCAAATAGCGTGATCAAAAGAACCACTCCGAAAAAGTCAATTACTTCAGGGGAATTTACCGCAAAAAGATTGATGATTTCAGTCCTAAAACCTAAAAAAATAGCGCTTACCAATGCGAAACCAGCCATGGAAAAGACTAAGCCATAACTTAGGAAAGCTGATTGATTTGATTTGAGCTGAGGGAAAAATCGAGTTATCCCATGTCCAACTCCAAGCTGGGCAAAAGGAACGAATAGTAATCCTAAGTCCTGGATTGTGCGAAAGGCACCTAACTCAGAAGCATCTAAGGCATAAGGATAGAGCCAAAGTACATTGACATACCCTATCACTACTCCCAGGTAAGAAAAAAAGGCGGTTTGAATACTCTGCTTGGCTACTTTGCCCATGAGCCTAAAAGTATCAAAAAACTAGCATTAAGAGATTATTTAGTGTAAAAATCAAGGTTTGGCACATTTATCACATCCAGCTTCAGTTTTTGATTTGAAGAAATACTTCTTTACCAAAAAAGCCAAAGCTGCTATAACTACTATTCCAACGATGATTTCCTGCCACATATTAGGATAAAATTTGATAGACCAGCAAGGCCGATAAATAGGCCAGTGCAGTCATATATACTGTCTGAATCAACGGCCATTTCCAGCCTTTTGTTTCCCTATACACCACGGCAAGCGTACTCATACACTGCATGGCGAATGCGTAGAATACCATCAGTGAAAATGCGGTGGCTTTATTATAAACTTTATCTCCAGTTATAGGATTGATTTGCTGATTCAATTTTTGTCGGATAGTAAGCTCATCTTCTGTATCTGCCCCTATGCTATATATAGTAGCAATTGTTGATACAAACACTTCACGTGCTGCAAATGATGCAATCAATGCGATTCCAATTTTCCAATCGTATCCTAATGGTCGGATTACCGGCTCAATTGCTCTTCCCATAATCCCAATGAAAGAGTTCTCAAGTAGGAGGGAAGAAGTCTCATTTTCGATTTCAGGAATTTCCTCGGGAGTTGCCTGCGCTAATTTCACTTCGCTTTCAGCTCGAATAGAATCCATTCTCTCAGGCGGGCCATAGGAAGCCAATACCCAAAGTATTACTGAAATCGCAAGGATAACTTTACCAGCCTCAAACACAAAAGTTTTGGACTTATTGTACATGGTCATCAGTACGTCTAACCAACGAGGGGCACGATAAGTAGGAAGCTCTACCATAAGGAAGCTTTTCTCCTCAGTTTTCAGGATGTTTTTCAGAAGCAAAGCAGTGAATAATACACCTATAACTCCTAATAAATAAAGTCCTAGTAAAGTAAGCGCTTGAAGGTTTACAAAACCAAAAACAAGTTCGTTAGGGACTACCAATCCTATTAGAATCACGTACACAGGGAGTCTGGCAGAGCAACTCATCAATGGGGTCACCATTATGGTGATGATTTTTTCCTTCCAATTGCCAATATTCCTAGCAGCCATTACCCCAGGAATAGCGCAGGCGACGCCTGATACTAAGGGAACTATACTTTTGCCATGAAGTCCAAATGGACGCATCCAACGATCCATCAGAAATACCACTCTGGACATATATCCGGTATCTTCCAGAATAGCAAGAAAACCAAAAAGCATAGCGATCTGAGGGATAAATATTACTACTCCCCCTATGCCCGGTATTATGCCTTCAGTTATTAAACTGGAGAGAGGTCCTTCAGGTAGCAGGCTGGAAACAGAGCCGGCAAGCTCAGCAAAAAATCCATCTATCAAATCCATAGGCACAGAAGCCCAAGCAAAAATCGCCTGAAAGATCACCAATAAAATTCCTCCAAATATGACATAACCAAATACTGGATGGAGTAGGATTTTATCAATTCCAGACTCCTTCTTTACATCAGGAGTTTTTACTACTGCTTTTTCTACAATTGAGGTGATAATTCTATATCGAATTTTGGTTTCCTCGAGCTGTGCTTTTTCAAGGTTAAAGTTGGTTTCTTCAAGTTTTGCCTTGATCCAACTTCTGTTTTCCAATGAAATGGTTTTATCTTTTTCTCCAAAACGAAGCATTTGATATGCCTGATAGGAGTTCGAAAATTCAAATTTTTCTTTTACTTCATTTAGTATGTTACCAGGAACTACCTCTTCAATGGTTATAAAAGACGATTTCTTACTAAAGTTTTGTTGATGAATTAACTCACGAATTTGGTCCAAACCTTTTTCTCCCCTGGCATCTGTGCTCAAAATAGGCACTCCTAGGGCTTTGAAAATCTCAAAGGTTTTAATCGCAATATTTTTCCTGGTGGCAATGTCAGCCATATTTAGCACCAAGGCCATATTTAAGCCCAAATCGATTAATTGAGTAGCCAAGAATAGTCCTCGAGAAAGCTGGCAGGAATCAATTACCATTAATACGAAATCTGGCTTCTCCTCTTCACTCAACTGGTTCAGAACTCGATGCGCTATGATTTCATCTTCCGAGTTTGGGTATAGACTATAAGTTCCTGGTAGGTCAATGATCTCATAGTTTGACCCATGATACACCATAGAACCGGTCCTTTTATCTACAGTCACTCCAGGATAATTACCGATTTTTTGGTTTAATCCAGTGAGTTGATTGAAAATAGTTGATTTACCAACATTCGGATTCCCGATGATGGCGATTTTTGGAGATTTGACTTGGGAGGGAATTGTTGACTCGGTCATGAAATTCAGAGCAATTGTACTTCAATGAGTGAAGCTTCGGTTTTTCTAAGGGCGAGTATAGTTTCATCAAGCTTGAATGCCATAGGTCCTCCCATTGGAGCGGAATGATGCAGGGTGATTGTTTTCCCAGGCAAAAACCCAAGCTCCATCAAGTTGATTTTCAATGGAGAATCTAAAATTTCTTTTATAATTGCTGCCCGGGTGACAGGTATAGAATCAGCTGTAACGATCATATATTTGTATAGGTCTTTTGACCGGTTGCAAAAATAGAATTATTTGGAATGAATCTAAAGAAAAATAAAGAAGATTTTTGTCATGTTTTAAAATTCCTTGGTCATTTTATCGAATGCCTCCCAATTACCAGAATAAATTCCTTGCTAATTTAAAGGAGTATTTTGATTTCAAAATGCAGGATAAGCTCCCTTTCTGGCTCTGAGGGTCCCTTTAGGTTCGGTAAATCATTCTTGTATAATTCACCCTGTCTCTATAGCAATTCATCTATTGTGAAGGATTCCAGGCTTGAAGATAATTTAATCCAACTAGCAGAAAAAAAATTCTACCACCGGGAAAAGTGCTGACATCAGTTATTAGCGAAGTATAATTGTAGGTTCCTTATCCCTTGACCTAGGTTATAGCGAAATACGCACACATGGTAGTCCTGAAGATTCCAATGAACTGGAATGCTTATTTCAATAGACTCAAGTGGATATAACTTTTTCTGGTTAAATGTTATTCATCAGTACAGCTAATTCCATAGGTGATAATGCGTCCTCAGCATTAAGTATTTAATAGATTTCATTTTTATTAACCCTAATCCTGGTTAGTGAATATTACTAAAAATAATTTCATAATTGGTAGATATTCAATGATATAGATTGGATGGTCTTAGGGATTATTTGGATTTATTTCTAACTTGATCATGCTCTTTTAATTTTTAATTGTTTGGTGTCGATTTTTATGTGGTAGCAGAAGTAAACAGTTTTTATCATGAGAGGGCTTCACAAGTCTAAACACTTTTTATTATGGAAAAAGACCTGATTCAGTCCCTGCTTACAGAGGTATTTAGTCAATTAGAGGCTAATGACTCCAAAGAAAAAAAATCGATTACTGAAGGGATTCCAATTCTGGCAAAAGCCTTACAACACCAGTCTCTGACTGATATTCAAGCTGAAAAATTAACTGTTCAAACTGCAGATTTTTTCTTTCAGGACAGGCTTACTAAGCCTGATAAAATTAAGATTGAAGAAATCTCCAAAGAAGTAAGTGGGCTAAAGGTCACCGCGCAGCCAGAGACTAAAGTTTTTGTGCGTGAAGTTCCGGTTCGAACTAGTCAGGTGAAAAAGAGTGTGCCGGCATGGGCTGTGGGGGCAAAAGTTGATAAAACAATCGGACCAATAACCAGAGTCGATGGCTTACAGGTTTTCGTGGATGTTTACAATGTAGAAAAGCTGATTGCGTTACGGCAACAAGGGTCAAATAAACCTTTGATATTTTTTAAAGCAAAATTCACTAAACCTAGAGTTCAGACAATCAATAGTCCTGCAATGGAAGTGTCTGAAAACTACACCTTGGTTGCAGGTAGTGTATGGGTTAAAGCTAAAATGTTTGCATCAAATGCCCCGGAGGACCGGTATTTTGGACTAAAAATACTAGCTGGGACAATTTCATTGACAGCTAAGCCAGTGCTAAATGGAAATAACCTCCTTTTAGGGATGAATACCCAAGTATCTGTAGATCTAAAACTTGATTCACCTCCTGTAAAAGGAAATAAAAGCTTGAAGAAATATGGCAGAGATGCAGCTGAGATGTCGCTTCAATGCCCTGAAGCTATTAAATTCAAGTTTACGGGTTCAGGTTTAGGGCAGATAATTAGTGCCGGTGATGCTCAATGGAACGTGTATGGGAATTCAAATTCTTTCGGCTTTCAGAACAAAGCAGCTACCTATAACACCCAACTCAGTCGATTTTGTATCCCATTTTCACCTGATTCAAAAGGCAAAGTTTTTTCTCCTAAGAAAGTGCAAGGGAATTGGGCGGAGTTGTCCGGCGAAGCTAAGGTAAAATTGAGTTGGTGGGCAATTCCGGCGGCATCCTTAGATATAAATGCTCCTTTAGAAGTATCTGGGATAGGAGGGATGGTGGAAGAATGGGAGTCAGGAATTCAGTTTAGTTGGGCCAACGTTGAGACTCAAAAAATCAGGTTAAATGAAAGTCTCTTTTTGGTAGAAGAAGGAAGAATTGCAATTACCTCACTGGCAGCAAATGGATCTGGCGGGGCTATGCATTTTGATCATTGGAATGATAAGCTCAACCCCTATGGAACCTCGATTGATGTCGCATTTCTTTCAAAAACAGCTTTCTTATATAACTGTCTGTCTGAGGGGACTGAACTCATTTTTTCTACTTGCAATACCTCAGTTAATGTTGATAGACCTAAGCAAGTAAATGGGCATGCAGTTGCAATTAAGACCAAAGAATCTGCCTTAATTTTAGCTGGAAATGATGCGTCGAATTTACTTCTCTTAATGGATGATAATATCCTGTGGGATAATAAATTACCGTTCGATAAGGTGCCTGAATTCAAATCAATAGCATTAGCACTGGAAAATGCATTATTCACTGTATCTCCGGTAAATGGCTGTATGGTTTTTGGTAAATGTAATGGTGAGTGGACAAGAATTTTGGAGAGCCAAACCTACTTGGTTTTTGGTATGTTGGCATATCTCCCAACCTTACCGGATCCTTATTTGGCGAATTTCGGAGAGCTCAGTAGATCCTTCAATCGAAAAGGTTCCAATCTGCAAAACATTAAAAATTGGCTGGTATGTCGAATTATTCAAAAACCAATTCCCGACAAAGATGATGAGGTACTAGTTTCTTTCCATTTTGGGCAGGCAGTAACTCATCCAGCTTCTGGCACCTCAAATGATGCTCAAGCTGGAGGGCTTATGAATGCGGTACGAGATTTCGAGTCTGAAAAGGTAGTCTATAGACTTAGTAGCGATTCAAATGTGCCCAAAAGTGCAAGCACCAAGGCAAAAACGCCAGACTATGAGGCTGAATATGATAAGCAAGTGTCAGGTTTCTCTCGGGATTTTTTCACATTGCTGGATGTAAGTTCCAATGCAAATCAAGTTGGGGTGAGCCTCGGCACGAACGTGGGAGCAATATCACAGCGGCAAGTTACTGGGGTAGCAACCCACAAGACAGAAGCCGAGGCTAACGTTGTCGCACAAGATGGACAAATGATTTCTGTAGAAGGAATGCAGGTGAAAGTTCCGGGATATTTGGCAAGGGTATTCTTATTGCCTCAGGTGGCCTGGGAGCCTGTATTGAATTTGACCACTCCTCCCAATCCTCCACAACCTATGGACCCACCTGGGGGATATAATTATTACCTTAATGATGGTGGACCTACACGACTTATCAATACAAGTAGTTTAAGTGTAACTCTATCTCCAATACCTTTAACCTCCTTTATATTAGATCAATATAGACAGAAAAAGATAGATCTTTTGGCACAGTTTACGTTGCCTTTTGGATTAAAAGCTGTAGCTCAACTCACACAAAAAAGTCCATATCAAGATTTGCTTCCACGACTGGAAGGGGTCAACCCCAAGTTCCCGGATAGTTTGCAAGGAGGAATACAAATTAGAGCTATAGGTGGTGATGCTGGGAAAAAGCCTCCTTTAGAAAGAGACTTACCGATGTTTGACGGGTTTACTTTTCAATTAAATAACATTCTTTCCGCATATGGTACCTACACCAATGCCAGTACACTAGGTGATTCAGTAACAACTATTTTTAACACAGAATTTTCCACCCAAAGTGGAGACCCCAAGGGAGTTCCTGTCTCAACAATAGATTTTTCCGGATACGGAGCGAGCATGTTTAGTAATTGGCTAAGCCCTTCTGCAGCGATCGCAAGTACAAGTCAAGCTCGATTTGATGTTATGCTGGGTAGAACTGGACATGAAGTGATTCAAGTGAAAAGCTTGGTTTATCCTTGGGGAATACGTGTGGTACGGACGATCACCCTATTTCGTACCAGTTCGGGATTCGTCTATCGTGTAGACAGTGGATGGCAACCTGAGACAGATGGTAAGTTTGATTTCGGATATGATTTCGTAAGAAATGGCAATTTGGTCCACCATGATCCTTATGAAATCCATCCGGGCACATTACGGGGTTTGTTCAACATAAGAAATATTGAAGAAGATGCGTCAATTGCTGATTTTGAACGAAAAGATTATATAAAAAAGAATGAGACGTATATAGATATATTGGGTGTAGAACAAACTTGGAACCAGAATACTGACAAAGAATTACCCATTATATGTCGACCCGTTTGGTTTGATGCAGATGTGGAGCTGGAAAACTTAGTACAAGGACATTCTAAAAACAGAACCCCTTCCAAAAAGATCTTGGGATATGTACAATTAGCACCAACAGGAGTGCCTCTGAGTCCTAACCGCTTTAAAGAACTGTTGAATTTGCAGGGCGGAATTATAGGTGGAGATATTAATTGTATAATGGACGTCAATAAATCAGGGCAGCAAATGCGGATTTCACGGTTCGATTTCTCTCATGCTACAAGCCAATCGTCTTCAGACCCAATTTTTGTGGCTTCCTCAAGAGGTAGTCTAATCCTGCCAAAAACCGGTAGCTGGACTGTGGTACAGCATAATGTGAGTTCTGGCGATGTGACTCCTTTACCTCCGCATATACCTGTTCCCTTGATTAGAGTAGGAAAGTGGGTAAAAGATATCGTGGTAAAACAGGCTGATGTAAATACGAAGCTATTAAGATTAGCCAGCCCTTCAGAATTATTGAGAAATCCTGACTCAAGTACCGTCAACTTCGGGATACTCCAAACCACTGCTTCCCAGAAAGCACTTGTTTTGACGCCATCATTCGAAAATGGAACTAAAAAGCTTCTTAGTAAAACCCCGATGCTCTATGCAGATGCTTATCGATTAATGGCAGGGAGTGGGATTTTTCCAAATGCGGGAAATGGCATTGATGAATTTGGAAAAGCAGCAGTACTATTCAGTGGCGCATTAGCTGGTGTTGGTGCGGCTGCAAGCGTTTTCAAAGAGAATGGTTTGGAAGATGGTGGAGTTAAAGTTTTGGAAATGCTGAAAATTGAACTCCAAAAAGAAGGGGAATCAATAATAGATCAGGGGTTTGAGCTTTTATCTACTGGTGCTAATGATGTTCTGAAAAAAGCGGTAGCTTTTGACCTGCCTCCAATCCAAGTGTATTTGGTGGATATGGAAGCATTGAAAATTTATATCGACTATCAAACGGGTAAGAAGGAAGAAAATCCAAATACTTATGTAGATAGCAAGCTGAATTTTGATATAGACTCCTTTGCCAACGATACAGCTAAATCATGGAAGAGTAGATTGAATAATCTGGCTATGGTTGTCGATTTGGGTAGTTTTAAACGTTTAATGACTATTAAAGGGAATTTTGATGCTAAGAAGGGTAAAGAGTCAGGTTATGAGGGATTTAAGGATGATGACTTTCCTGCCCTAGGTCTTCCTACTCCAGAGATTGAGTTCAGTGATGAGCTACAGCCTGTGATAGATATATTACAACTTTTAGCATCTCTCAGTACCGGAGATTATGGCGCAGTAATGCAAAAAGGTCTCAAAATAGCCATGAGTAATGCAGGTGAGATTTGGGAATACAAATTTGAAGCTTCTAAAGAAATTCCTTTAGTACGATTTCCGCCAGAAGAAAATGCGTACAACTCACCTCAGACCCCACTCAAATTAGAAGCTGGTTTATCATTAGGGGTTTATTTCAATGCGGCACTTAAGGTTACGACAGATCCAAAACAACTTTTACCTACCGCAGGTGCATTTATTGAGTTCCGTGGTGGGCTCGAAGTGATGTGTGTTACCGTGGGTGGAGCCACGATTTTTGCAATCGGTGAGGTGCAGCTAAAAGTAGCATGTGATACTAAAATAGGTCCAAGTCTGACTATGAAGCTTGGTTTTGGAGCCACGATAGCTGTTGGACTGCCTGTTGTAGGTAATGTGTCTGTCACCTATATGGTAGGATGTGAAATGTATGCAAGTGCGGACCTAATCAGTGTCACTGCTTTTATGCTATTCAGAGGTAAGGCAAGTTTAGTTGGTGGTTTGGTGGCAGTGACTATTTATATTGAAGCCAGTGGTACAGTTACTAGACTTATTCCTGAAAAAAGAACAGAATGCACAGCGTCAGTCACTTTTGGACTTGAGATCAGCATTTGCTTTATCATCAATATTGATTTTGAGGAGACATGGCAGGAAAGCAGACAGATTGCTTGATTCTTAGTTTGATTATCAGCAATAATGCCAGTCAGCTTAGATTCTTTGTTTTTCAGGTTGGAAGATACATCGGCTATTTTCAGAACAAGTGAACAAAGACTCCCGCATTGGCGGAACAGGCTGAAGTGGCTTCAATTCTTAAGTTTAAGATATCCTACTTTGCTTTTCCCACTTTACAGGTAGACAAGCAGATATACATAATATTTATTTTTAAATAGACCTTTTTCATCATGGAACTTAAAAAACTTCTTTCAGTAATGGCACTTCCTCAGCACTTTGATGGGAAGAATTTGTCTGTAAATATTTTAGTAGTGCCAACTAATACGGATCCGTTTGTTAATTGGAATACCGGACTGGCAAGCCCGAATTCCGTTCCTGGATTTGCTGATTTTCAGCCTCAATTCAGTCTGGGGATAGTCAGAGGGACTGATGATTTTCCAATTTCAAATCCATTAAATCCAGATCGAATGCCGGTGTTAGTTCCAGTCACCGTCACAGAAGCTACAAAAAAGGCAAGTTTGCTGGAAAAAGTATCCAAGAGTTTTAACCTAACCATAGGAAATACCAACGATAAACTTCCACCAGTGATAGAGGTGGCCAAGAGCGTTAAAAAATATCTGCCTGAAACTTATAGGAAAAGCTTCAATTTTACTCAACCTCGGCATCCCAATGCTGTCACGGATGATAGCTATGAATGTGCAGTAAGGGATAAGCTTCCTCTTCAGCCTGTTGCTCCCGTAGATAAGATAAGTTGGGGCAAGATTTTCGCCCAAATTCTTAAGCAACCCTTATTGGCTGAAGCTTGTGGGATGGTGTATAAGGTAACAATACCTCTGGAGGAATCATGGTTTGAAAATGGAGGCTTCATTTATGCGGATATAGTAAATGATCCATATGCTTCAGTTCAAGATCAACTTTTGGAACACTCAGAAGGGCCATTAATAAAACGATACGCTGCCAGAATTCCAGCTTTGGTACCCGGCATCGAACGTCCAGTTTTTGCGGCTGTGACTTTCCCTGTAGTTCATAAGAAAAATTCTGATCCAACTCCAGTAATTCCATTGGGACCTTGGGATGAGGTTTTTCAGGAGGCCCGAATATATGATGATGGTTTTGCAAAAATAGTCCATGCTAATCAACCTAAAAGTGGGAATCTTATTAAGGAAAAAAGAGATGGTTTTCATCCTCAAACCGAGGCAGGTATTAGATTGGGATGGGATGATGAGCAGATATTAGTGTGGTACATCAGACAGCTGACAGAAAACACAGATATTCAAGCCATAGGTTCAGGGTTAAGACTAGATGCTCCTTTGGGGGTGATGGGTTATCATATTGATGTGAAAGAAGCGGAAGAAGGAAGTATGTGGGAAAGTCTAAATGAAGTTGAGATAAATCCCGAAAGTAATTTGGGAAAGGAATTGGCTGCGTCTACAACAGAACTTCCTTATCAAGTTTATCCTACTAAGCTGACAGGGAAGGATTCAAGCAATTTTTGGTTGCCTATGTATTACGCACATTGGATTGGCAAAAGCATGGTTACGGAAGATCTTGACGCGCTTTTGATTTATAAAAATAATCAGGCAAATGGAGCTATTTTGAAAGGCAGCCAAGTGAAGAAAGTTGATCCTAATTCCACGCTGATCCCGGCCCCAATTGATACTGTGCTTAGATATGGACAAAGCTATGACTTTAGAATTCGCTTAACTGATATAAGCGGAGGTGGGCCAAAAGTGGATAAGCTGCCATTGAATAGTGCGCCTAATCCTGTGACCAATGTAGCCTTCAAGCGTTACGTGATTCCTGGTATGCTTAGGATTGAAATGCCCAGTCAGTTACTTAATCAGACGGGAGAATATTTCAACTCTACTGATCTTGCAGAAACATCTTTTTCTGCTAATCCTAAGATTTCCTTACATCGACCATTATTGGAATATCCAGCGGTAGTTTTTACTCAAAAATATCAGAAGGTGGGACGGGACCCCATTGCAGAATTGAAGAATGTGGCTGCTATCAATAACGTTATAAAACCAGCATTACCAGATCCTGATGTTAATGAAGTATATATTAGAGTAGAGGTGAAATCACTTAGAATGGATAATATCCTAAGTCAGAATGGTTCTGACAGCTACATCACATTATATCAAACGAAACGCTTTTTCCCCTCAGAATTTGATGAAAAATTAGATATCCCCATAGAATTCATCGATGTCCCGGTTTTAAATCTTGGAGAAGAGGCTAATCCATTTTTTATAGATAATCTAAAAAATTCGGATTTAGATGAAATGGACCAGTTGATCTTACCTACGGGCAGAAATATTAGAGTAACTCTACGAGGTTTAGCTAGCAGTGACGATGATCCAGATGAATATTTTGGCTCTATAGATACCAATATAGAAAATGATAGTAGGTATGGGAAAGTGACCCAATTAAGCTTCTACAAGGAGCCATCTCAAGAGAGTCAATTATTATTTCCATACGGGAATGTGCCTGAATTGCAGGGCATTTTCCTTCGTCCCGAAAGCGTTCCGACGATTAAAAAGAATCTTTTTTCACACCTGCTGAAAAGAGTTACAGAAACTGGAGAGGCAGATATTGTAAATAGGTTGGCTGATGCCCTAGGCTGTAAAGCCAAAGGTATGACTCTACTGGCTCCAAAGGGAGAAAGGATAGCATTTGGTTGTAGCTCTCGAATTCAGCATTCTTTAGCTCCGGATGGGAGCAGTGTGACCTTCGCATCTAAAGCAGAGTTGCAATCTCACTGGCTTGGTGGATTAAGTTGTAAAATGGAAAGAGACTGGACTTGGGATTGTTTGGAGAATGATGCTTTTCAAATCAGTAAGAGGTACAAATTTAGAAGGGACCTGGAGAGTGAATGGAGAAACCTTAAAAATGCTGGAGAAATAGAACTTAAGCATACTATTTCATTTGAAGCACTTCAAGAAGATCGTTTTGGGGAAATAAACAGAGGATATACTCGACTTGTTTTTATAGATGCAATAGAACCCAAAAATGATCTTAAAAGAGATGGGATTGAACTTCGATTTCCGGATGAAATCTGGGTTAATTATAAGCTAACACCAAAATTCAAGCCTAATCACGTACCAACCCCTGTAAAGGAATTTGAAGAATTAACTTTGCCAACAGTGATTGCGCCATCGCAAATGCCTAAAATGAAAAGTGTAGGGTTGGCCTTTTCGCCCTATGATCGATCTGATGATTATAGTTCCACAGAGGTGCGAAGGAGGCATTTATGGATTGAATTTGAAGAGCCGGTGGAGAATCCTGATGACTTATATTTTTGTAGGATGTTGGCAAATGCTCCTGATCAGTTGATTTCAAATAATGCTCCAGAACAATTGATAGCACCAGAAGAAAGCCCATTGAATCTCGATCCCGAACTGACAAGAATAATCACTCCTGGCCAGAGCGATGATATGGCAGCAATAGGAGCCATGCAGCAAATGACTAAATCATTGGATAGTGATCGACATTTTATTTTACCGCTTCCACCTGGTATGCATGCAGAGAGCCCAGAGCTTTTTGGGTTTTTTACTTATGAATTTAGAGTAGGGCATGCTCATTTTGACGGTGTGAAAGATAACCTTTGGTCGACTGCTCAAGCTAGGTTCGGTAGAGCACTTCGAGTAACAGGAATTCAGCATCCTGCTCCTAATTTATTATGTACCTTGAATAGAGGAAAGCAACAAATGTATGTTACTTCTCCTTTTGCAAAGGCGGTAATGAATGGTAAAAACGTTACTTCCAAACCACCTAGAACGAGCTTGTGGGCAGTGTTATATGCTCAAGTTTTTCAAGCCGACGGACTTGACTTCAGGAATATATTATTGGGGGAAAAGGAAATGCAGATCGGGATAAAAATTGTTGATGATAAAAAAGAGTATGAACAATTTAAAGATTTGGAGAAAATAGCTTCAGCGCCAAATAAGGTTCCTACTAAGGTTAAGTCTTCTTTTGTTCAAAATGATTCCCTAATTCTCAAAGGACATTTGGTTGCAAATTTAAAGGAACTTCATCCTGTCGGTACAGCTAAGTTTTCATCTGAAGAAATTGCAAGTAGATTAAAAATGTTTGGTTTACCCGAGGATAGCCCACTCAGTGTCTTAGTGGTGGAGGTTTTTGGTAACATTACTAATATATTTGATCACTTCGAACAATTTCAACAAGTCAGGGAGAGTCCGCTGATGGAGAAAATTTTAGAGAACGTTGACAAGGATAAAATACCTCCTACTAATACTCCAGAGGAAATGAGGCCATTGAGTAGAGGTTTGGGACATTTTAGGATTTTGCGAACATCTCCACTCACTAGGGTTCCATTTGTTTGTTGCCCAACCTGTGAATAACTAATGGTGAAGCATTTAGTGGAAATACCTCTCAAGTCAATTGGGAGGTATTTTTTTTGAACTATATTGATTGAGAAAACGTGATATTTATCACTTAGCTCAGAAGCGGAGATTTATAATTTCGCCAACTTTTAATTACGATATGACTACTGAAGAACTGAAAGAAGCACTACCTAATTTTACTGATCCAGCATTAATAGCCCAACTATTGGAAAAGGGTCAGATAATGGAGTTGAAGGCAGGAAAAGTAATTATGGAGCCTGGACAATTCATGAAAATGGTACCAATAGTATTGGATGGCTCTATAAAAATTTCAAGAATGGATGATGAGGGAAGAGAGTTGTTCCTGTATTTTTTAGATGCTGGTGAGACTTGCGCGTTATCCTTGACCTGCTGTTCTGCTTCAAAAGCAAGTGAGATCAAAGCCGTAGTTGAGGAAGATGCTACAATTATTGCCATACCTATTGCCATTATTGATCAGTTCTCGAATGATTTCAAGCAATGGAAAGATTTTGTGTCCAATACTTACCAAAATCGTTTTCAAGAAATGCTAGTTGCTTTAGATGCGGTTGCATTCAAACGAATGGATGAGCGATTGATGGGATATATCGTGAAAAAAATGAAGCAACTTAAAACCAATGAACTGCATACTACCCATCAGGAGATTGCAAATGAGCTTACTACTTCGAGGGAAGTCGTTTCTAGGTTGTTAAAGCAATTGGAGAAAAAAAAATGGATAGAGTTGGGTAGAAATGTAATTTACATTCGAGATGATTTCGAGGAGTTGATCAGCAAGTGATCAGGTCATTACTAAAAGTGGGACTTTTGAATGGAAAACCATTTGAATAGTTTGGCTTCTGCTCAAGACTTGCTCCCATAGATTTTTGTGCTGGTGGCACATTACGAGGATTACATTTTCGTTTTCTTCCAAAAATTGATCTAATCCTTCAATGGGTGTTCTTGCATAAAAAGTATGGATTTTAAGAGGTAAACCTGGATATTGTTTGACAATTAAATCTTCTAAATTTTTTATCCCGGGATCCTCTTCAAAATCATTGGAAGTTTGTACATGAACGAATTCTATTCCTCGGTCCCATCTTCTACTCAT
This sequence comes from Algoriphagus winogradskyi, assembly GCF_900182815.1. Lineage (GTDB taxonomy): Bacteria > Bacteroidota > Bacteroidia > Cytophagales > Cyclobacteriaceae > Algoriphagus > Algoriphagus winogradskyi. Next base: position 70,732 of record NZ_FXUA01000008.1, read on the forward strand.
GTCTATAACCCAGCCTATGAATTTTTCCTCATGACTAGCAAATTCTAAGGCCAAAGCTACCTTTCGAATATCTGCTGCAATTGATTCTGCAGGCACAACTAATACGGGTACTGATGATTCTTTGATCAGGTTGACTGTAGTACTTCCAATAAGGGCAAGTTTAATTCCACTGGCACCTTGAGTTCCCATTACCACCAATGTAGCATCTAATTCTCTTGCTATTCTGGCTATTGATATTGAAGCAGTTCCTTCTTTGATAATAGTTTGAAAAATCAGGTTGGTTACTTTATATTTTTCTAAAGTATTCTGCATCAAAGCTTGGGCATCTCGATGCATGCTTTCCATGGCAACAGAGGCTTGGGAAGCAAAGTCGAAAACTGCTTCTATGACATGTACGAGTATTATTTCGCCATCTTTTTTCCCTGCAAGTGCGATTGCAAAGTCTAATGCATTAATTGAATTTTCTGAAAAATCAATCGGGAGAATTATTTTCATGGCGATTCAGTTTTTAACAATAATTTAAGCAAATGTGGAGGAATAAATGAGTTATACGGCAGATGAAATCAGATTTTTTTTGCAACTAGAGCTATTGGAATTATTCTTACTCAGGATATCAAAGTTTTTTGCCTTTTCTAAAGTCAGTGTAACAATTGTCACTTCTTCTTCTGGGGATCACGGGTACTTTTGTGCTATCAAATCTTAGAAAATCATTATGGAAATCATCGTTTTAGTTGGTTATGCAGCGGCGGTTGTTATAGGTGTAAGTTTGGGGCTAATTGGAGGAGGGGGGTCTATATTGACTGTGCCTGTACTTGTCTATATCTTGGGGATTGACCCTGTTTTAGCCACTGCATATTCGCTTTTTGTAGTAGGAAGTACTTCACTGGTTGGGTCATTTACTTATATGAAAAAACAGCTAGTTAATTACAAGACTGCTTTAGTTTTTGCTATACCCTCATTTATTGCAGTTTTCTTAACTCGAAAATTCATTGTCCCAGCTTTACCGGACCCTTTATTTGACTTAGCAGGAATGGAGATTACCAAAAGTATTGGAATCATGGTCTTCTTTGCCCTGATCATGCTTGCAGCTTCTTATTCTATGATCAAAGGAAATGGTAATACAACAAATGAGGAAGAAAGCGAAATTAAATTTAATATACCATTGATTGCAGTTGAGGGAATTGTAGTAGGATTGATTACAGGTATAGTGGGTGCCGGGGGCGGATTTTTGATCATTCCTGCTCTGGTTCTTTTGGCAAAGCTTCCTATGAAAATGGCTGTTGGTACTTCACTCTTGATAATTGCCGCAAAATCTTTAATAGGATTTTTAGGAGATGTTTCTAATCAAACAATAGATTGGAAAATGCTTTTGATTTTTACAGGCTTATCAATTATTGGGATTTTCATAGGTAGTTCCTTATCCAAAAGGATTAATGAAAAGGCACTCAAAAAAGGGTTTGGTTGGTTTGTGCTTGTAATGGGGATTTATATCATCACCAAAGAACTCATGTCAATGTGAGGTAGTGAATTCCATTTCAAAAGCGGGAAATAAAGATCGAATTTAAGGTAGCTGTAAGTTTTCTTTTCTAGTTGTAAAATCCAGTTGGTTGGTTGGTTTCGTAAATGAATGAAACTAACTAATCAACTAATGAAAAAAAGAAACATTTTCCCCGTATTACTGGCCAGTATGATTTTTTCTCTGGCTTTTACCTCATGTGATGATAATGACGATGATATGGATCCCGTCGTTGAGATGCCAGGCACTGCCCCGGAAGTAAGTTTTACGGCATTGACTTCGGATAATATGATTTTGGTGTACAATGCTCAAAATCTTTCCGCCCCTTCTAGTTCTTTGGCTATTACGGGATTAGGTTCCGGTGAAATGATTGTATCAATTGATTACCGTCCAGCGACCGGTCAGCTTTATGCACTCAGCTCCATGAGTCGTATCTATCATATCAATGAAAACTCAGGTGCAGCTACTGCCCTGGGAACTGGTGCATTTACCCCTTCAGTTCAGGGGGCGAATCCTTCGTTAGACTTTAACCCTACAGTGGATAGAATAAGATTGGTCACCGAATCTGGACAGAATTTACGTCTACATCCAGAATTGGGCACTGTTGTCGCTACGGATGGCTCTATTAATGGAGGTATGAATCCTAGAATCGGCGCTGTAGCGTACTCGAATAGTTTTTCAGGGACTACCATGACCACCTTATTCGATATTGACTTTGAGCAGGACAAACTTTATAAGCAAGTTCCTCCAAATGATGGTGGATTGGAGGAAGTAGGTGAACTAGGTGTGGACTTTGAAGGAGTAGGTGATATGGATTTGAATCCTGATAACTCTGTGGCTTTGGCAGTAAATAGAAAGGATGATGAATCAAGACTATACACAATTGACCTTTCCACTGGAAAAGCTATGTGGATAGGAACTTTTACTCAACCAGTGGTAAGTATTGCTTTCAAAACTAACCCGATTGCCTATGCAACCGACTCAGCTAATAAACTTTACCGATTTGACCCTACAAATCCAAGTCCGATTTCAGTGGACATGATGGGATTGAAAGCAGGAGAGATGATTGTTGGACTTGATTTCCGTCCTGTGAATGGTCAGTTACTTGCCATATCTAATATGAGTCAGTTATATAGTGTCAACCCTTCGAGTGGGGCAGTTACTGCGATCGGTAGTCAGCTCATGCCAGCAGCGATGGGATCCTTTATTGGATTTGATTTTAATCCAACAGTGGATAGAATCCGCCTGATCACCGAGACAGGACAAAACCTTAGATTACATCCAGATTTGGGGACAGTAGTAGCAGTGGACGGAAGTCTTAACCCAGGTACGCCCATGGCGAGTGCAGCTGCATATACCAAAAGCTTTGCAGGAACTACTTCTACAGCCCTTTACGTAGTAGATGCCCAAAATGATATGTTATATCAAGTGTCTCCTCCAAATGATGGAGTGCTCGTAGCAATCGGATCATTGGGAATAGATTTGATAGATGATAATGGATTTGATATAGGTGGAACTTCAGATATGGCTTATGGAGTATTTACTGTAGGGTCTGCCTCTGGAGTTTACTCTGTAAATCTGATGTCAGGTGCAGCTTCAAAAATTTCAGACCTTAATTTTACGCCTACTTCAATGGCGTTAGGGTTAGGTTTCTAATCAAAAACAATCAAACCAAAAAAGGGCCAGATCATCTCTGGCCCTTTTTTGGTTTGATAGGTTAACTCCTGTAAACCATAATATACCATACTAACCAAATAGCTAGGGGAAGGTAATAACTAATCAATACTACAATACTGCACTCCCCAAAAGGCCGCCTGCTAATCATATGAAAACCGTAGAGCCAAACAATTCCGTATATGATTTCGAAGATATTGAGTGTAGCTAAAGCATAGTGATATTGACCAGCTACATTTTCAGGACCAATCAATGACAGCATAGAAAGTGCTCTGAATTCATCAATTTCTAAGTAAGTGACACCCGTTTGCGGAGAAATGTATACCAGCAGCCTAATCAGCTCTGGGAAAATAAAAACCACTTCGGCAATAAGTGCAAACTGCCAGAGTTCCTTATAGGGAACTTTATAGCCTATTAAGAAGGCACCAAGCCAAAAGAGGAAAGATATTATTGTGAATTTCCACAGTAATGCAAAAGGAGTCCATAGGTAGTTTAAGGCATTGAAAACATGAAATATCATGAAGTCACCTCTGGCTTCCAGATTATCATAATCAGGTATGGCTTCCAGAATTAGCGTATTTGTGAGATACCTAATCAGCAGAAACAAAAACACCAGTACAAAAAAATAAACCCGTTTGTCGAAATCAATTAGTTCTTTCAGACGTTGTCCCTCTGGAGTTAAAGTTTTAGCCATAATTGTGATGAATCTTGGCCAAATCTAAAATTTTGTTTGGGAATACCCCTAATTTTGAGTTTTAAAAAAGAATAAATATATGTCAACACGAATCGTAATGATTCTCAGCATTTGGTTTGCCGGACTTGGCATAGCTCAGGCGCAGCAGGTTGAGGCAGATTCAATGTTCTTTGCGCCTTCTAAGTATTTGCTTTTGGACAAAGGGCTGCAGTTTAGAATTACCAAGGCTATTAATAGCATGTATAATTTTGATTTTGCGACAGCAGAAAGAGATTACGCTGTGCTAGCCATTCAATACCCCAATCATCCTTTACCAGAATTTTTAGTCGCTTTGGGATATTGGTGGAGGATCGAAGTAGATGTGACGAACGAAAAATACGATGCCATCTTACTTAAATATCTGGATAGATCCATTAATAAGGCTCAAGCCATGTTTGATGAGGATGAAACTAATAAGGAGGCAGCTTTCTTTCTAGCAGCTGGATATGGATTTAAGGGACGGCTTTATTCTGAGAGAAAAAGCTGGACAAAGGCAGCTTGGGCTGGAAAGAATGCATTAAAATACATGGAGTTAAGTAGAGGTGAGGAAGAGTTCAATCCTGAATTGCTTTTAGGAGATGCGCTTTTCAATTATTTCTCTGAATGGATACCGGAAAATTATCCGCTGATGAGGCCTGTAATGGCGCTTTTCCCAAAGGGAAACAAAGAGCTAGGTTTACAACAATTGGAGGAGGTCGCCAATAATGCCTTTTACACCAGAATTGAAGCACAGTATTTTTTATTTAGGCTATATGCTTCAGAGGAAAAAGAGCCATTTAAAGCATTACAAATTACAGATTATTTACATACTAAATTTCCTGACAACCCGTATTTCCATCGTTCTTATGCACGCCATCTTTATGCAGTAGGAAGATGGGCAGAATCCGTGCAGCAATCCAAAGAAATACTGGATAGAATTGATGCCAAGCAAACGGGTTATGAATCGAATAGTGGAAGGTATGCAGCATTTTATATTGCCCAATTCAATGAGCGGATGGGTAATACCGCTGAAGCAAAGAAGTATTACCTGAAAACACTCAGCTACGGAGAAGAATCTGAATCCCAGGAAAGCGGTTATTATTTACATGCATTGCTACAACTTGGTAAGATTGCAACTAAGGAGCAAAACAAGACTCTCGCAAAAGAATATTTCAAAAAGGTAAAGAAGTATGCTAAGCGAAAACACCCCGCTCATCAAGAGGCCCGAGATTTTATCAAAAAGAATAAACTTTAATTCACTAGCTATCGTTTTTACAAAAAATAACAGGAGATAATTTGAATTTTTTAAAGGAGGCAAGGGATTTTGAAAGGATTGTTTGTGTATTGGCCCTTAAATCTTAAGAAAATTTTGATTTTCCTCTTTAAAATTCTGATGAATGGTTTAAAACAATCATCAATTATATTAACTTTGTGCGATATAAAATTTTGTAAATGCAAGAGATCATGGATCATAGCTTAAGAATAAAATTCGATAAAATCGACAGGAAGATTCTGGAAATCTTACAGGCTAATGCCAAAATCACGAATGCTCAATTGTCAAAAGATATTGGGCTTTCTCCGGCTCCTACCTTGGAGCGAGTGAAGAAGTTGGAGCAGTCTGGAATCATAAAGAGTTATCATGCAAAGCTAGATCCTGAGAAGATCGGCTTGGGTGTAAGTACTTTTGTATTAGTGAGCTTGATAGGTCACAATAAAGGGAATATTGAAGCTTTCATGAAGGAGATTAACATCATCCCAGAAGTGATAGAGTGTCACCACATCACCGGTACTGGAGATTTTATTCTTAAGATTATAGCAAAGGATATTACCTCATACCAGAATTTGATGCTTGAGAAAGTGTCAGAGATCAAAGAAGTAGATTCCATGCAATCCATGGTAATTTTGTCTACTTTCAAAGATTCTAAAGTAATGCCAATTCCGGCTTAATCAGCCTTTACTACTAGCTAAAGGGTGGCGTAAGTCACCCTTTTTTTTTGAACAAATGGAACAAAATCCCTGGAAAACAAAAAAGATTAATCCGATTTATGAAAATCCCTGGATTAAGGTAGAGCATCATGATATCATAAATCCTGCTGGAAAAGAGGGGATATATGGTAAGGTTCATTTCAAGAATAGAGCAATGGGCATTATTCCTATTGATACCGAAGGAAATACCTGGCTCATCGGCCAATACCGATACACCTTGAATGAATATGCATGGGAAATACCTATGGGTGGGGGACCTTTGGAAGAAGATAAACTAGAGAGTGCAAAGAGGGAATTGAAGGAAGAAACAGGATTAACAGCTGAGAAATGGACCGAGATTATGAAAATCCATACTTCCAACTCGGTAACTGACGAAGTGGGTTTTGTTTATTTGGCACAAGAGCTTACTCAAGGAGAAACTGAATTTGAGGAAACCGAGATTCTCAAAATAAAGAAATTGCCTTTCACTCAAGTGGTGGAGATGGTAATGAATGGCGAAATCACAGATGGAATCAGTATAGCTGCAGTCCTCAAAGTAGCAAGAATGCTAAATTTGTAATATGACGATCAAGGATCATTTTAAGACTACGTTTACCTTGGCTTTTCCAGTGGTGTTGAGCCAGCTGGGTCAGGTGCTGGTAGGAGTAGCCGATAGTATGATGGTTGGCCGAATGGGGGCGGTACCGCTAGCTGCAGCCTCCTTGGGTAATAGTATATTTTTTGTAATTCTCATGTTTGGAATGGGAATTTCGATGGGCATTACTCCTTTGGTGTCAGTAGCGGAAGGCAAAGGGAAATTCAAGCGAATCGGGCATCTTTTTCAGCATGGTTTATGGATTAATATTGCTACCGCTATTCTTTTGACGGTTGTGGTACTAGGGCTTTCCCAAGGACTACACTTTCTTGATCAGCCCGAGGAAGTGGTAACACTCACCATACCTTATCTTTTTATTATCACAGCATCTCTTCTGCCTTTCATGATCTTTCAATCGTTTAAGCAGTTAGCAGAAGGACTTTCCCAGACTAAACAAGCGATGTATGTGACCATTTTTTGTAATCTGGTTAACGTATTTCTGAATTGGGTATTTATTTACGGGAATCTTGGAGCTCCTGAAATGGGGCTAAATGGAGCTGGATTGGCAACGTTGATCTCCAGAGTATTGATGCCACTTATGATGGGTTGGTATGTCATGCGTGCGAAGAGATACAGCGTATTTAACCTAAAACTAGGTATAGGTAAACTTAGGTTTTTACTCCTCAACAGAATATTGAAAATAGGAGTGCCAACAGGATTTCAATACATATTCGAAGTAAGTGCATTCAGTGCAGCAGCCATCATGATGGGCTGGATAGGTGTCAATGCACTTGCGGCACATCAGATTGCCATCAATCTCGCTTCTGTCAGCTATATGATGGTTTCGGGTCTGAGTACAGCAGGTATGATTCGTGTTAGCAATCAAATTGGTCGAAATAATTTTAGAGGAATGCGGGAAGCAGGAATGGTGGTTTTTGGGATGGTTTTGGTATTTATGTCGATCACCGGATTGATCTTTATCCTAATGAGATTCTATCTTCCCACCCTTTACATCGATAACGAGGAGGTTGTTGCTTTGTCGGCATCATTACTGATCATTGCGGGATTATTCCAGCTTTCTGACGGCGTGCAAGTGGCAGGTTTGGGCGTATTGAGAGGGCTTGAAGATGTGAGGTTCCCTACATTGATCACCTTAGTAGCATATTGGGTTATTGGACTTCCATTAGGTTATTTTTTGGCGTTTGAACTTGGCTTTGCCGAAAAAGGGATTTGGTATGGCTTGTTAATAGGTCTGTCTGTAACTGCTGTGGTACTCTTTTACCGTTTTCATAAACTAAGTAATCGTATGATTGCCGCAAATAAACCGGTTGTCATAGCCTAGGCGTTTTCGAACAGTATCGTTCTTCCTAATTATACTTTTTGTTTTATCTTCAGGATAAATCCAATCTGATATGACTAAAAAGCTACTCTTTGCCTTTTCTCTACTAATTCTTTCTAATTGTGCTTTCGCACAAAACCTTGCCGTGCTTTCCCAGCGTGATCAAGCTGAGGTAATAGATCGTTGGTTGGAATACCGAATTGAGAATCTTCTCCCGGAATTAATGACTGAGACTGGCATAGATATGTGGGTGGTGATCTCCCGGGAATACAATGAAGATCCAGTGATCCGAACTATGCTTCCTGCCACTTGGCATGCAGCACGCAGGAGGACAATCCTAGTAATGTATCAGCCTTCCGCTAATGCTCCAGTGGAAACGTATGCTGTTGCTCGATACGATGTAGGAAAATCTTTCAAAAGAGCTTGGGATCCAGAGACTCAACCGGATCAGTGGAAGGCTTTAATGGAGTTGATTTCTTCCAAAAATCCTAAGAAAATAGGCTTGAATTACGCTAAAGATTATGGGCATGCAGACGGGTTGACTACAAATGAGCATCAGGTGTTTTTGGAATATTTGCCTCAAAATCTTCAGACAAATGTTGTCTCTGCTCAGACACTAGCTGTTCGCTGGTTGGAAACTAGAACTGAGCCTGAGATGGCTACATACAAGCATATTCAAGAAATCGCTCATTCCATCGTGAGTGAAGGATTGTCTGAGGCCGTGATTACTCCCGGTGTGACAACCACCGAAGATGTGGTGTGGTGGTATAGGGAGAAAATTAAAGAAATGAAGCTGGACACTTGGTTTCATCCATCTGTGGACATTCAGCGTGCGGATCCTGCAAACAATGAGCAAAACAGAAACTTTGCGACCAAGTCTCCTGAGTCAGTGATTTTACCAGGGGATTTACTACATGTGGATTTTGGAATTACTTATCTCAGATTAAATACTGATACTCAGGAAATGGCTTATGTGCTGAAAGCTGGCGAGACTGAGGTTCCGGCATATCTTAGCAAAGCTTTTGCCCAGGGAAATAGAGTTCAGGATATTTTGACATCCAATTATGTGGCTGGTAAAACTGGGAATGAAATTCTTCGTGCTTCCCGAAAAGTATTGGATGCAGAAGGGATTCGAGGAAGCATCTATACCCACCCATTAGGTTTTTATGGGCACTCTGCTGGCCCTACTATAGGCATGTGGGATAATCAAGGTGACACTCCTGGTGCAGGTGACTTTCCGCTTCATGCAAATACCGGCTATGCTATTGAATTGAATGCTGTAGTTTTTGTGCCCGAATGGAATAAAGATGTGAGAATCATGCTTGAAGAGGGAGCTCTATTTGATGGGAAAAAAGTGACATATTACAATGGACGCCAAAAGGAGATTTTCGCTATTCCTAGAGCAAAAGGTTACTTGGGGAATTGAGTTTTCCATGAGTTTCCAGGAATTTTCCCGCAGATTATCGCTGATTTTTAGCGCGCAGATTATCGCTGATTTTTAAGTAAAACCTTTAAGATCTGCGTAAAATCTGCGGTTTTATCGGCGTTTATCTGCGGGAAATACCTACATATATTCTTCCAACGCTACGCCCTGTTTATTTCTCACAAAAAGCAGCCCCACAAACGCCAATCCTGCAATTCCAGCACTGCTTAGAAAAACCAATTGGAAGTTGTCTGCGCTATTTGCAAAGAGAAAGCCTGATACCAGAGCACCAATGCCAATACCGGCCTCAAGAGCAATATACATAGTCGCTAAGGCTCTTCCCCTGAATTGCTCCAGTGATAAATCTACCACCCATGCTGCAGTCGTTGGGCTATACATGCCCACAGCACATCCAAAAAGTATCCCTGATCCCATTAAAGCAATCTTGCTTTCTGCAAGGCCTATCAAAATCATAGCGCATACCAATGTCGCGCTCGCAGCTCGCATAACTGGCACTCTTCCGTATCGATCTGAGGTTTTTCCTGCCAACAATCTGATTCCAAGTGATGAAAGAGTGAATACCCCAAAGAAAAGCCCTTTGTTCTCTATACCTAGGTGAGTGGAAAAATCCGGAATGATCGTAAGAACTACACCAAAGGAAAAAGCGCAGAGAAAGAGAATTCCTGAAGGCACAAGCACTCTTTTTTCTATGATTTCATCCTTCTTTAATTTGAACATGTTCAAAGAAATCCGCTCTTTGTTTGGTAGTGTTTCTTTGAGTTTGAGTAGAATCAAAATGGAAAATATAGCCGTAAAGGCAGAAACATAGAAGACTGTTTCTAAAGGGAATAATGTGGCCAGCCAACCGCCGATTGCTGGTCCAGCTGCCATTCCCATAGATCCGAAAAGGGAAAACAGACCCATTGCTTCACCACGTTTTTGGTAGGGGACGATGTCTGCTACATAAGCCGAAGCTCCAGTAGGAGTAAAGCCTGTAGAGAATCCATGTGCAAATCGTAGAAATAAGAATCCTCCTACAAAGCTGAGAAGGGGATATAGCATTCCAACCACAAAGCAGACGCTTGCTCCGATCATCATTACCGGTATTCTTCCGATTTTATCTGCGAGCTTTCCACTGAAAGGTCTGGAAAGACCTGCTGAAAGTGTAAATAAAGCAATGATAAATCCTTTGTAATCTTCACCTCCAAGCGATGTTAAATACGCAGGCAGCTCAGGAATAATCATATTGAAGGATGAGAAAAACAAGAACGAGCTCAGGCAAAGGAGAGAAAAATCTAGGGAGAAAAATGAAGAGCTTGTTTTCATAAAAACTATAATAGAAAAAAGGCCAGGATTAATGCCTGGCCTAAATATTACTCTTTACTTGCTTGCTCTTCGCTCTGCGCTAGGAGGAAAGCTTTCATAAACTCATTTAATCCTCCGTCCAGCACATGCTGGGTGTCTGAGGTTTCAAATCCAGTTCGGTTGTCTTTTACCAGCTTATACGGATGAAGCACATAGTTACGGATCTGTGATCCAAAATCTACCCGCATCTTAGATGATTCGATCTTTGCGATTTCCGCATTTCTCTTCTCCAATTCCAGCTGGAACAAGCGGGATTTCAGCATTTGCATTGCTTTCTCCCTATTAGCAAGTTGGGAACGCTCGATCTGACACACCACCACGATTCCTGTTGGCTTGTGTGTCAACTGAACTTTGGTTTCTACCTTGTTCACGTTTTGTCCACCAGCTCCACCTGATCGTGAGGTATGCAACTCCACGTCGGCAGGATTGATTTCGATTTCTATGGAATCATCCACTTCCGGATAGGCATACACCGAAGCAAAAGAGGTATGCCTTCTTCCGCCAGAGTCAAAAGGTGAGATTCGCACTAGTCGGTGAACACCTGTCTCAGATTTCAAGAATCCATAAGCGAGCGGACCTTCAAACTCCAGAGTACAAGATTTGATACCGGCTACTTCACCGGGCTGCATATCCACTTCCTTCACTTTGTAACCGTTTTTCTCACCCCACATGATGTACATTCTCATGAGGATCGAAGCCCAGTCATTACTCTCTGTTCCTCCGGCTCCCGGATTGATTTCTAGCACTGCGTTCAGCTGATCCTCTTCCGAAGAGAGCATTTTTTTGAGTTCCAGCTCTTGTACGGCAGCCTCAGCTTTTACGTACTCAGCTTTCATTTCTTCTTCAGAAACTTCATCTGCGCTGTAGAATTCAAATAAAACGTCGAGATCCTCTATGGTTTTATTGAGAGATTCGAATGAACTGGTCCAAGCTTTACGTGCCTGAATCTGCTTCATGCTTTTTTCTGCCTCTTCTGGGTTATTCCAAAAATCAGGCTGGGCCGATACGGCCTCTAGGTCTTCTATTTCGGCAATCTTACGATCGTAGTCAAAGATACCTCCTCAAAGCCGATGTGCGGGCTTTCAAGTCTTTCAGTTGTTCTGAAGTCATCTGTCTAGGTTAAAATTTAGGGTGCAAAAGTCCGAAAAAATATCTGTTTATACCAGTAAACTTCTATTAATCCATCCTCATTTGGATCAACTGAATCTTATTTCGGCCAGTGTTTTTGAATGTTTTGTATCGCAAAGGTAGCATGGCAAGTCCTGTTCCTAGTAAAATCCCAGAAGTGAGACCAACACCTTTACTTATAGAGAATTCCTGTTCGTGGTAAATGCTATTGATAGACTCGGCTCCTAGCAAGATGATCCCAGCTCCTGCAATTAGCACATTGATAGCTCTTAAGGTGCCATTTCGGCGATCTTTATCACGAATATCCAGCTCAGTGATCGACTCAGGAGAGAGGATGTTTTCAGAGAGATATATGAAGTTTTGATCGATACTTTGAATTACATCTGTTACGAAGTAATCTATTTTCTTACTCTTATATGTAATTGATTCTCCAGGATAATATCTGATCTGAGATTTTTGTTTTGTGCCTCTTTTGAGAAGAATGAAATCTGTTCCTTGCGCAAATGTGGAAAGCGAGGCTGTAAAAATGATCAAAAGAACTAAAAGTCTTTTCATAATACTAAATAAGATGATTATACGCTATGATGCCAGTCACTTTAGATTCTTTGCTTATCAAGTTGATAGACCTCTCGATAGCTACAGGGAGACTGAAAACTCCCGCATTGGCGGGACAGGCTGAAGTGGCTACAATTCTTAAGGTTAACATATCTTACATTGCTTTTACCACCATTCTGGTAAAAAGGCGGATATACATACTAAGTAAAAACAATTTTGAAATTTTTCTTTAGTTAAACTGTTAAATCTTTGCCGAATAGTAGATTTTCCTGCATTTGTTAACTTGATTTGATTAAGAGGCTTAATGTCGACCAGCTCAACAGCCGTGGTTTGTCAGACCCACCTGTCTTTTTTCAATTTGGCAAAAGTAAACCTTGTAGGCATTGATACGTAAATACGATTTCGTGATTGTTCAATCTTCTGTTCAATCTTCTCAAAAGAGCATAAACAGACAACTCTTTAGTAAAGCAATGTTTTACACTACAATTATCTTTTTATCTAATTCTTTTGCAGCCGTAGTTGCCAAACAGGATAATTGTGCGATTTGTCAAAAGAATAAAGCCTTTATTTCTTAGCCCTCAGTGATTATTAGGATTACGTAAGCAGGGCAATTTTCCAGAGCAGCCTAGCTTATTTCTCTTGCATAGCGTAAGTACTCACCTCTTTATCAAGACATCACATTTTTATTCTAAAACAAATGAAGCCAATACTCACAAAATCCGACTATAATACGATTAAAGAATTAATCCTAAATACTCCTCATCATCTTATAACAAAAGAGATTTCACTGCTTGCAAAAGAAATTGAGCTAGCTAAGAAAATTCCTGATCCCAAGTTAGAACCTCAAGTCATTCGTCTCAATTCTTATTTTGAAGTAAAGGATGTAGCATCCGGCAAACTGTTGAATTTTCAATTGGTCCTTCCAAAGTTGGGGAACTTGGCAGAGAAAAGACTGTCTATACTTTCTCCTTTGGGTGTGGCGCTAATAGGCTTTCAAGAAGGAATGGAGATCGAATGGGTGTTGCCAGGTGGACTAAAGAAACTTAAGATTCTCAAGGTCCAAAATCCTGTTCCTACTGAATGAAAAAAAGGCTGTCTACTTTAATAGACAGCCTTTTTTGCTAGCTTTTGAAGCAGAAATTAAATCGAAATTATCCAATCATGAGTATCTGCTATGCTGCCATATTTGATTCCATCTAATTCTGCAAGAACTCTATGTGAGAAAGCATCATCGGATTTGTTTGGAAGGAGGTAATCTTTGCCATTTACGTTGATACGTTGAACATGTGCAATGGTAGCTGCTGTTCCTGTTCCGAAAGCCTCCTCGATAGTTCCATTTTGAAGTGCAGTTTCTAATTCTGAAACTGTCAGAAACCTTTCTTCTAGTGGCTCATTCCAATCTTTTGCCAATTGTATAACGGAATCTCTGGTGATTCCTTTCAAAATTGTTCCTGTATTGGTAGGTGCAGTGATTAAAGTCCCATTGATTTTAAACATGATGTTCATCGTACCGCTTTCCTCGATTTTGCTATGGGATTTACCATCTGTCCAAAGAAGCTGATCATATCCTGCCTTTTGAGCTTGGCGGGCAGGATAAAGGGAAGCTGCATAATTGCCGGCAGTTTTGGCTGCACCAGTTCCTCCTTCTGTAGCTCGGGTGAAGGTAGTTTCTACTTTTACACTTACTGGCTTGCTATAGTAGTTGCCCACCGGACAAGTGAGTATGATAAACTTATAGGTGTCGGATGGCTTTACCCCGATGTAGTCATCCGTAGCAAACATAAAAGGTCTCACATAAAGTGACGCACCTTTTGCTTTAGGTACCCAATCTCTGTCTAAATCAACCAACTGAGCTAGTCCTTCCATAAAGATCTCTTCAGGAAGTTCAGGCATGCACATACGGTCGGCTGATTCATTCAGCCTTTTCCAGTTTGCATTTGCACGAAAGACCAGGATTTTACCCTCATCATTTCTATATGCTTTCATTCCTTCAAAAATAGATTGGCCATAGTGAAGGGTTGCATTGGCAGGATTGATGCTGAGTGGGCCATAAGGTTCTATCCTTAGGTCAGTCCATTCGCCGTTTTTATAATCCGCCACAAACATGTGGTCGCTGATGGTGCGTCCAAATACCAAGTTGGAAAAATCTGTTTCCGGCAATCTAGAGTTCTGAACTTTAGTTATCGGTAGGGCAAGTTGTGTCTTCATTTGTTTTGCCTTTAAACTGGCTGAGCCAAGGTAGCTAATTATTTATTTCTGGGATTCCAGATTACTTCATTTACGTTGAGTTCCTGTGCCATTTTTCTGCAAAGCACAAAAAGGTAATCAGAAAGTCTGTTCAGGTATTGAATGATTAATTCGGAGACGGGTTCCATTGCGGCAAGCTCTGTCACTATCCGTTCAGTTCTTCTGCAGACAGTTCTGGCCAGATGTCCAAAAGAAACTGAAGTATGTCCTCCAGGGAGAATAAAGGAGGTAAGTGGGGGAAGTGCTTTTTCCATCTCATCGATTTGCTTTTCCAGCATTTCAATATCTGATTTTAGCAAATCAGGCTTTTTGACGTTTTGCTTGGCTGGATCTGTAGCCAGATCTGCTCCTATGGTGAATAGTCTATCCTGGATTTCTTTCAGTATCTCTGCTCTCATCCAGTTTACTTCCTGATCACCAAGCATCCCAATGTACGAATTGAGTTCGTCCACTGTGCCATAAGCATCAATTCTAACATCGAATTTTGGAACTCTCGTTCCACCTAAAAGTGAGGTTTGTCCTTCGTCTCCTGTCTTCGTATAGATTTTCATCTTTTTGCCCTGATTCTCTTTGGACAAAAATAAGAATCTATTTGAAATTATAAGGTGTGATTAGGCGTGCATTGCAATTCCGCGGGTAGGATTCGGGTTTATTGTGTCCGTTTCTACCAATCCATCACGTAATCTTACGATTCTATGAGCATAATGAGCGATGTCATCTTCGTGAGTTACCATGATGATGGTGTTCCCTTTCGAGTGCAACTCATGAAAAAGCTCCATGATATCATATGAAGTTTTGGAGTCCAAGTTTCCTGTAGGCTCATCGGCAAGAATGATACTTGGATTATTAACTAGCGCTCTAGCTATTGCAACACGCTGTCTTTGACCACCGGAAAGCTCATTCGGGCGGTGCTTGGTCCTGTCCCCAAGTCCCACGTTGGTGAGTGCCTGAAATGCAATGTCTTCCCGATCTGACTTGCTCATGCCTGCATATACCAATGGGAGTGCCACATTTTCAAGACAGCTTGCTCTAGGTAGAAGGTTGAATGTCTGGAAGACAAATCCGATTTCCTTATTCCGAATTTCAGCCAGTTCGTTCTCAGTCATGTCTGAGACGTCTTTGTCATTCAAAATATAAGTTCCCGAAGTAGGCGTATCCAAGCAACCTATGATATTCATCAATGTGGATTTACCCGATCCTGAAGGTCCCATGAAAGCAACATATTCTCCTTTGTTCACAGAAATGGAGACAGACTTTAGGGCTTGAATAATTTCAGCACCCATCTTATATGTTTTATTTATTTCGTGGGTTTCAATAATTTTCTTCATGGCTGGGGTTTTGCTAAAGTTACCTGTTTGGATTGGGAAGTTAATTTCCTCCCTCACAAAAAACGTTAATAGGATTCAATAGTTCAAGTTTTGTAGGCGTACAAGTTCCTCTTCGCTGACCCATTGCTTCAGTATTTCCAGGGATTCATCGGCATAATTGTCCAATCCACTTTCTCTGGCAGCTTTGATTTTGTTAAACCAAAGTATAGGGTCATGATTGAATTCGGTCGCTGAATTTAGGATTTCATATTGATCCAAAGGATCTGTTACCTTATGTAATTCACTAATAATCAATGGGCTAAGGTATGGGTTGGCTGTTGGTTCCTCTCCAGAATTTATCCAGGAGATAAAAGCCACTACTGAAGCTTCATCAGTGAGATCCGGATTATCGACAAAAGTTTTCAGGTCATCATTAGCCTCGATTTTTCCGGAAATATATTTTTCCAATTCTTTCAAATCATCCTGACTCAAACCATGTGCTTTGTGGACTATAATGCGGATTGCTATGTCCGTTTTCAGCGCAGACTCCTCAGCTGTACGCCATTGAGACAATAGATTTTGGGCAGAACTCTCGTGAAATCTGCTGATCATATTTAGATACTCCGGCACGATAGGCCCTTCGTCTGTCAGATAGGTTGGGTAGAGTACCTGATATTTTTCCCGGATTTCCACTGCTTTTTCCGGCATTCCTGCCAAACCAAAAATACTCCAGTGATGGGTGTCAAATCCTTGGAATCCTTTTTCCTCAGCTGCGATAAATTCTATCGCTGCTTTTTGAAAATCCAGATTTTGAGCTAAAATAGTACCGGAAAGTTGTAGGTAATAAGCTGCATCTTTGGGGTTTCGGAATGCTAATCCATTTAGGTTTTTTACTGCCTCTGTAACTCTTCCTGCTGCCAAGCTCCTAATTACCGCAGTTTCTTGCATGGGCATCAGGTAAGCTAGCATTTCCGGTTTTTGGCCTATACTATCGAGTATATGCAGGTCTTCACTTGGATTATTTCTATTGATTTCAGACATCAGATTTCTCCAGCCTGCATTGATTAGCATTGGAGAAGTCTCACGCTGAAGTTCTTCCTTTAAGGATTCCAATAACTCCTCAGATGGAATATTAGCCAAAGCATTTGAAGCTGCTAATTCATTTATCTGAGAAATGAGATCTGAATTGCGGGTAAGGCTAACTTCAGGCTGACCAAGTTTGGTTTTTAATGCTGTTAGATTTGACCTGACTACTGGATCAGCACTTTCTGAATTAGTCATTAATTCCAGAGCTTCAGATGTTTTATTGACTTTAGTGTAGAGTAAACTTAAGTTGTTACTTAGGTGCGGCTCATTAGGGAAAATTGTGAGCCCCTTTTCCAAGTAATAGATAGCCTCAAATACCTTGTTTTCTTGGTGTAAGCGATCACTTAAAAGTATGATATTATCGATTTGGGGTGATTCTGTAAAACTTTCTTCCAAATGTTGTCTAGCTAAAGTCGGTTGCTTCAGTTCCAATAGCAAATGTGCAGTTAGAAATTTAGCTTTAGGGTTTTTACGATAACGCATCCATGCATTTTCATATAAAATACTAGCTTCCAGTTTCTTGTCTACTTGATAATAGTAATCCGCTAGAATATTGCTAGACATGGCATTTGCCTGCACGCCAACTATCCCTCCTGTATAGGTAATGAGCACTAGAATTACTATTAATCCGCCAATCCTAATGTGGTAATAGACCAGGGAATAAGGTTTGTATAGGATTTTGTCAATCGCTTTTCCAGAATTCATGACAGACATGAAGTTTGCCAGTAGGTATATGAAAAAGAAAAATGAGAAACCAAGCTGCGTGTAAACAAATAAGTGTTTGAAAAGCTCTTCTGCAGGTTGATTTCCTGATAGTTTTAATTTCCAGACTAACCAAAGCGTAATTCCTAATCCAATTAAATGTAATGCTTTAATAACAGCAGGAGTCGAAATCAACTCATCGCTTTGGCTCACCTTTTCACCGATAGAAATCCAACCAAAAACCCCTAAAGGCAAGAGTAAATATAATGGGGAAAATGCAGGAATAGATAGGTGAACTTCTCCTTGTAGGTTTAGAAGTATTATGAAAAGTGTGCCTAAATAGAGTAACGCAATGAGACTAATTTGGACAGTTATATTCAAATTGAGATTGCGGTTTGCCCGTGCAAGCAGGATGTAAATTCCTGAAAGTATGCCATGTCCGTTCCAAAATACCCATGCAAGTGCAAGACCAAACCCGATCGTTAAACTGTGCTCTGAAACATACATTCCCGGATTTGAAATCGGACTTTGGGTGATAAGGACAGCAAGAGCTGAAAATGTCCCAACAAAAATTATTAGCCACTTGATGGCCAAGTGTATTTTTTGTCCCCATAGATGAAAATAAATCAAAGGAAGTAGTGTCCCTGCTAGAAGAATGATAAGCGGGTAATTGGCATTTTGTCCTCCGATATTTAATCCATTGAAATTGCTGAAGGTAAGAAGGACAATCCAAATAATTCCTCCCAGAATGAAATAGGCCTTTTTAAATTCAGTGACTAATGTCAAAACAGAAACTACAGCCAGCCATACTATCCCTGCATAAATCAAGGATTCTGTCACATGGAATGCTGGAGCTAAGGTCTTGAACTCTTGGAATACCAAGTAATTGTCTACCTGAATTGGAAATGAAATAGGTCCTATCTGTACCCAGTCAAAAGGAATAGGGACAGTATCCAGAAATGCACCAGCCTGAATATTGAGGTAAGGCTGCGGATCGAATATGAGGTAATACAGTGCAAAAAGCCCTCCTGTACTTATGAATAGGAGGGCTAGGGTTTTATAAATTGTTGAGGTATTCAATGTGGTTGTCAAGTATGTTACTCCATTACTTTCGGTACACGGAAGTAGTCAGCATCTCTTTTTGGTGCGTTTTTCAGTCCGGCTTCATGATCCAGCTGATGACCTACTTTATCCTCGCGCATATCATTTACTTCTGAGGACATGGTGGTCAGTGGTTCTACATTTTCTGTATCAATTTCATTCAATTTCTCTACCCAATCGAGGATTTGGCTCATGTCCTTAGACATTTTTTCAGCGCTTCCTTCATCAAATTCCAATCGAGCAAGGTGAGCGATTTTCTTAATTGAGTTGGTGTCTATTTTCATCTGTGTTTTTTTATTTTCAATGATCAGATGTAATCTCGCATGTTAAGATTTTTTCTCTCGCTGGGAGATTATTGTCATGCTCGATTTCATGATTTTGAGTTGTCTAGGTTGAGTTGACTTTGAATCACATGAAAGCACTTGTCTTTCAACGCTTTTTCAGATTCAAAATTATCAGGGGATAACGGCTCGTGAAGGACCATTTTTGCAGATCTCCAGTACAGCAGCAATTTCCCGTCATCGGGTAAAATTAGATGATTATAGGATAAAGTGACAGGGATGATCGGGATTTGTTTCTCCATGGCCATCCGGAAAGCTCCATTTTTAAATGTAATCATCTCTGGAGGATTCTTGGTGTAAATTCCACCTTCGGGAAAAATGATCACAGAGCTGCCTGATTGAAGGGCCTGATCTGTACGTTTCATCGTTTCCGCACGGCTTTTTAGGCGCTCTCTATCAACAGCGATATGGAGGTTTTTGAAATAATATCCAAATAGAGGCGCTTTACGAATGGAAGCTTTTCCTACGAAAAGAACATCTCCAGGTATAAAGCCCATCATAGCTATATCCAAGTAGCTGAAATGATTTGCAAGAAATATGTAGGCTTTGTCCTTTTGGATTTTCTCACTTTTCTCAATCTTGACTGGAAGGAAAATGCAAATGAAATAAGCCCTTGCCCAGTAGCGATTGATTTTTCGACCATATTTTTTCCAGCCTGGAACCCAGATGCAAACCAGAATGAATGGAAAGATCAGTAGAAAACTTAGCGCAAAGATTATCCCAGCGTATATAGAATACAGCCTTGCGAAAAGATCACGCATGATTGATCATGTGGTTTGCTGCATTTACAAAATAACTCAACATGGCTTCTTTGATATTCTGCTCCAAGTTGAGCTTATCCAAGGCACTTAGCATTGCAGTCATCCAATGGTCTCTCATGGTCGCATCGATTTTCCATTTGGCATGACGCATTCTCAACCGGGGATGGCCTCTCTGCTCAGAATAGGTTTCAGGTCCCCCAAAGACTTGAAGTAAAAACAGAAATAAGCGATCCTCTGCGGGTAGTAAATCCTCAGGATAAAGTCTCTTCAAATCCTCGTTTTTGGCAACTTCCTGATAAAAATAGTGCGTGAGCAAGCGGATTTGCTCTTCACCTACCAGGTCATATATCGTCTGAGAAGTATTCATGGCGCAAACTTACCAATTTCTCTCAAGCCTCCCATTTTTTCACCTTCAGCGAAGTGCCTTCAGTGGAAATCACGATTATTTTTTCTCCTTGGTCAATAAATTCACCTCGGGAATAGGCGTCATAAACATCACCGTCTATTTCTATTCTCCCACTTGGTCGCAGTCTGGAGTGCACTGTGCCAGTCTTGCCATTTAAAGTTTCAGCATAAGAAGAAGAGGTATAGCCCTCACTTCTTTGCTGAGTTGATGCTAGCGTGATGGTTTTGAATGCTCCCCATTCATTGACTTTGGGAGTAAGCCAAAATACCAGTCCCACGGAAACTATGGCCGCTAAAATTACGGTGAGTAAGGCTCCAAATAGGTCCGCAGCTGGAACAAAATCAAAATTGAAGTTCTGGTTTGGAATCATGCCTAGAACAAGTCCAGTCAAAATCCCGATAATCCCAAGTACGCCAAAAATCCCAAATCCAGGAATCACAAATAGTTCTACTGCCAATAAAATTACTCCGATAAAAAAGACTAAGATTTCCCAGTTTTCAGCAAGTCCATTGAGATAATAAGGGATAAAATAGAGAAATACTGCCACCACAGAAGCCAAGATTGGGAATCCAACGCCAGGAGTTTGCAATTCAAAATAGAGTCCTCCGATAATGATTAGGATTAGAAATCCGCTGACAGCAGGGTTCAGGAAAAAAGCTATTATCTGCTCAGAAAGCCCTATTTCATAGGCTATAATTTCAGCATCACCGAGATTTTGGGCAGCCAGTATATCTTCAATAGAATCGTATTGGCCTTCACAAAAACCATATTTCTCAGCTTCAGAAACGGAGAAAGTTATCACTGATCCTTCTTCTGAGACTCCTTCGATTTCAATCTTCTCATCGACCATTGCTTCAGCGATTTTTGGATCACGACCTTTCGCTTCCGCAGTGCTTCTCATCATTGAGCGCATGTAGGATTGGTATTTGTCGGGCGCCGCTGCTCCATCTGCTCCGTTCACCACAGTGGCAGCTCCGATACTCGCGCCTGGAGCCATGTAGATGCTATCTGTGGCGATGGAAATCAAGGCACCTGCAGAAGCAGCGTCTTTATTGATAAAAACGTATACTGGAGTGGTAGAATTTAGAATCAACGTTCTGATCTCATCAGCGTCATTCACAGCTCCTCCGTAAGTGTCCATGTCAATTACAATCAGATCAGCATTCACTTCTTCAGCCTTTTCCAAAGCCAATTTTACTCTTCGAGTCATCGCAGGATCGATATCAGTGTCGATCTTGAAAGTAAAAACTTTCTTATTAGCGGCAGTATCGGTTTGGGCCAGAATGAGTTGGGATGCTAGAATAAGAAATAGGAATAGAGCGCTGAAATAGATTTTCATTATTGGAAGTCTTGTTCGAATGATAAAAGATACGAAATACGTGTAAAAACTGATTCTTTTCTTTTAACGACCGAGATTTGTTGGAGTATTTTATGGATGTAAATTCTGATTATAAAGCTATTCTGCGATCTTTGTGGCCAATACAAAAGCAAGACCGCCGCATTTCATTTCTTTGGTTTATAATTTCTATTTAGATACCATGCCGATAACACGGAGGATTCTAACTTGTTTTATAACTATTCCCTAGTGTCGCTTGTATCACGATCGATTTCTAGCATAATTCTTGCGCCTCTAGCCTTTGGAAATTAATCTTGTATTTCTAATTCGTTTACCCCCAATTCAGTACATCCCTATGAATAATAGATCACAGTTTTTCTGGTCCTTTCTTCTTCTATTCTCACTTTCTGCTTCATTATCAAAGGCTTCCGAACTTACCGCCGTTGATTCGGTTGGAGTTCAGCGTATAGGAGATCAGTCATATATTTTGCATGAAGTAGATCCGAAAGAGACTTTGTTCGGGATTTCACGCAGGTATAACTCCCCTGTGAGTGATATAGTAAACGCTAATCCAGTGTTGAAGCAAGGGTTGAAAATCGGTCAGACGATCAAAGTTCCTTTTGTATCGATGGCCGAAATTCCCGCAGGTTCTGTGTTGCATAATGTAGTGCCTGGTGAGACGCTTTTCTCTATTTCTAAAAAATATGGCGTATCGGTAGAAAGCGTAATGAAAGATAATGGGTTGAAAGGTAATGACCTTAGTGTCGGCCAGTCGTTAATCATAGAGCCTGCTGTACCAGTCGCTGTGGAGAAGGAGCCAGCACCCGTAGTGGCGGTTGCCACTTCAACTGAAGTCGTTAAAGCAGAGCCAAAGCCAAAAGAAAAGCCAGTTAAAAAGGAGGAGGAAACTCCTAAAGTAAAAGTAAAATCAGAACCGGCTCCAAAACCTGAGGCAGCAGTGGAAACCAGCAAGCCAATGGTTCCGGGAGAATGGAGATCACATACAGTACAGAGTGGAGAGACACTCTTTTCAATTGCAAGTCAATATTCTGCTAGAGTAGAAGATCTAATCACTTGGAACGCCTTGACATCGAATAATTTACAACAAGGTCAAGTTCTCAAAGTAGGTCGTGGTGCAATGCAGGAATCCACAGTTCCGGTAATTGGTACACCTAGAGTTGTTTCCAGTGCAGAAGAAATGATGGTAGAGCCAGCAGATGCGTCTACTTCCGGGGGATTTAAAAACATCAAGGAAACCGGTCAGGCTGAGCTAATTGAAGGAACTGGAGGGCATAAAAAATACTTGGTTCTACATAGAACTGCGCCAGTTGGTACGATCATGCGGGTGAAAAATGAAGAGAATGACGTAACCATTTTTGCTAGGGTAGTGGGAACGCTTCCTGAAACTGGCGATAATGCTAAATTGGTAATCAAACTTTCCCAGGCTGCTTTTGACCAATTGAAAGCTGTAAATGGAAGATTCCCTGTTGAGGTGATGTATTGAGGAGTCGGGTGTTTGATGTTGGATGACCGATGTTGAATTCCCTGAGAACGAAGATTGAGAGATTTGAGAATAGCGACTTAGTAAGTTTTATAAGTAGTAATAAATAAAAGATGTCAAATAAAATTATGATTTAGCATCACAAATCTCTTGATTTTGATTTTATGAACACTGATTAACTACATCACAAATAATAAAGAAAGACCGTTAGAATTGGCGGTCTTTTTTCGTTTTGAACCTATCTTTTCTGGCAGAGGTTTTAAGAGTGAATTTTGGTTTCCGCAAAGCCACTGTTAATTTTGTGCTTGAGCTATGAATAAAGTCCAACTCGTATTCCACCACATTTTCAGATTTATCTGGAATCTTATTTTTATTATTTCCTATCCAATCTTGGCGAGTTTTGGCTTGTTGTTTATCGGTGTTACTTACGTTTTTTCTTTACTTTCAAGATTTCTGAACAGACTACGGCCTGAGGGGAAGAAGGTGGTTTTGAAAGAATCGGAGTGGGAAGATTTGCCGTATTCTGGAGAATTGTTGGAAGCTAAATTGATCAAGCAAATCGTGTTTGGACCTTCTGGGTTTAAGTTTAGAAGGAAAGATGGGGTTCCGTCTGTTCTTTCAGATTATGTTTTTGGGAAAAAGGTCAGGGTACTGGAAGAAGGATTTATTCTAGAGAAATGGAATAGTACCGAGTCTAAAGATCTACCAGATTTCGACATCTGCCTGTACGATCCTGATGAGGATTCCTTGCGTTCGCTTACGAATATCAAATGCTTTGATTGGCATGTGTCTGAGAAAGTTGAGAATGAGCTTTCCTTCAAATGGTTTGATGGGACACAGGGTGGTGAAGTGAAAGTTGCTCTTTGATGCAGGATTTAAAGGGTTTTTTAGACGAGAAAGTTGAGCAATACAATAGGCCGGGATTTATTACGCTGGACCCAATTTCTATTCCTCATCGTTTTTCGAAGAAACAAGACATAGAAATCTCAGGATTCTTCGCTGCGATTTTGGCTTGGGGACAGCGAAAAACCATTATTAACAAGTGCATAGAATTGTTTGAAATGATGGACAATTCACCTCATGACTTTTTGCTGAATCATCAGGAAGATAATTTGAAACCCTTTCTGAATTTCAAACACAGAACCTTCAATGACGTGGATACGCTTTATTTCATCCATTTTTTGAGATGGTTTTATAAAAAATATACTTCCTTGGAAGAAGCTTTTCTCCTTGGACAAACTGGCGGAGTGGATGCTATGCAATCTATGTTGACCAAGTTTCAGGAGTTTTTCTTTTCTCTACCAGATTCTCCACAACGCACGCGAAAGCATATCGCGACTCCAAGCCGCAAAGCAGCCTGCAAGCGAATTAATATGTATCTACGCTGGATGGTGCGTGATGATGATAAGGGAGTGGATTTTGGACTTTGGAAAAGAATTTCACCAACTCAATTGATCTGTCCATGCGACCTGCATGTGGATCGGGTAGGTCGAAAGCTTGGGTTGATTACCCGAAAGCAAACCGATTGGTTGACAGCTTTGGAGTTAACAGCGAAACTTCGGGAGTTTGACGCTGCTGACCCTGTAAAATATGACTTTGCGCTTTTTGGGCTAGGGGTGGAAGAGAAGTTTTAACCTAATGAAACTTCTTTATCTCAGGCGCATCCGCAACAGTAGAAAACTCTCGTGCAATTCGCTCGGCATAATCATCCAAAAGCTGCATCACCCGATCCTGATTTTTTGACTTTACGATCAGACCTGCATGGTATTCCAGTGGGACTCTAAAGTACACCTCCGGATCGTCAAAACTGCTCAAATCTGGATGCTGAAATTTGGATAGGGTAAGCAAAATCCCAGCGTAGTTTTTAGACACTTTTGGAAGCTGGTATTTATATCCTTTAGCCAAGGCATCTTCAATTTTCGCCCATTCTGCCCAGAGATTAATCCCTGTTGCCGCTTCCACCATTTCAGCCAAATGTGCTCCGCCGACACGGGATGAAGTTTCCAAAAAGTAAATTCCCCCATCTTCATGAGACTTGATGAATTCTGTATGAGTCGCTCCAGATTTCATTCCAAATGCCTTCATAACTGCAGCATTTGCTTTTTTGATAGCCTTTTCGTCAGTCGATCCAAAAGTCAAATTAGCAGATCGAAAGATCCCACCACCTTGAGAAATTTCCATTGGAGTGGACAGATACTTGGAAACTGAGCAAAACAAGTTTTTCCCATCCAGCATCAATCCATCCGCATGATAGACATCGCCTGGTTTGAATTGCTCCACTAAGTAGTATAGTCTATTGTCACCTAATTGATGAATGTTTTCCCAAAGAGATTCCTTGTCGTGAACTTTAATTATTCCATTTGCAGAGGCTTCAGATCTTGGCTTTAGTACCCAAGGAGCAGGAATATGATCCGCAAACTGGTTAATATCATCGTCATTGAAAAGCGGTGCAAAGGCAGGGACTTTTATATCAGAATCATGTGCTTTGATCCTCATCGCAAGTTTGTCCCGGAAAAAACGACCTGTAGTTTGACCCATTCCAGGGATTCTCAGGCTTTCACGTAGAAAAGTTGCCTTCTCTACATCGTAATCATCCAATGCAACTATGCTCTCGATTTTATGAGTTTTCATCAAACCTCCCACGCCCTTCATCAGCAGTTCAAGGTCCCAATCCAAATCCTGACCAGGCATGTAGAAAATCTCATCTATGTATTCAAATGCCCAAGGCTTGTCTTTCAGCTTTTCTGAAGTAATAAGAAACACTCTGTTTCCCTGTTTTTTCAGCTGAGTTAAAAAAGCATTTCCCTTGAAAAAATTAGAAATGCATAGAAAAGTCTGGCCTTGGTTTTCCATAATTACAATTGATTTTCGATGAATTTAAGTAATAATTGAACTCCAAAAGCAGTCCCTGACTTGGTTTTTGCAAATTCACTATCTCCAAATGCCACACCGGCAATATCTAAATGCGCCCAGTTCGGATGCTCGTGAATAAATGCTTCCAAAAATTTGGCTGCTGTGATAGCACCTGCGATAGGTTTACCGTGATAGTTTTTGATGTCTGCTATCTCCGAATCCATTTCGGATCTATAGCTTTCCCACATAGGTAGAGGCCATACTTTCTCCCCTGATTGCATTCCAGCTTCACGAAGTAAATCTGAGATTGTGTCTGAATTGGAAAAAAGAGCTCCACACTCATATCCAAAAGTACCCACACTACTTCCTGTCAATGTAGCCAAATCAATAAGCTGATCTACTTGATAATTCTTCACTAAATAAGACAAGCCATCAGCCAAAATCAATCGTCCCTCAGCGTCCGTGTCGATCACTTCTATACTCAGTCCAGCATGCGAACCAATAACTTCCGAAGGTAAATAGGCATCCTTGTCCACCGAATTTTCTACAGCTGGAACGATTGCTGTAAGGTTTATTGGAAGTTTTAGTGAAGAAATAAGCTGAGTTGCAGCCAAAACTGCAGCTGCTCCACCCATGTCGGATTTCATATAAACCATCCCTTGAGTTTTGATATTCAAGCCGCCGGTGTCGAAAGTGACTCCTTTTCCAACCAACCCTAAATGGGATTTGGCTGCTGGGTTTCTATACTCCATGATGATAAATTTGGGAGTTTTTGCGCTGCCACGTGCAACAGCCAAAAATGCATTCAACCCTTCAGATTTGGCTTTTTCTTCATCAAAGATTTTTACAGTAAAACCATTTTCAGCACCGGACTTTTCTGCCCATTCTGCCAAATATTCCGGTGTGATTACATTTGGAGGAAGGTCAACTAGTTTGAATCCTTCGTTTTTTGCTGCGGCAATCTTTGCTGCTCGATCAAGAGTTTTTTCTAATCCCGACTCTTGTGAAATAACTGAGACTTCTAGGTCAGCAAAGTCTTTTTGGTCGTCTTTTTTCAGCTTAAAAAAGCCGATGTTATAAGCACCAAGTTGAAAACCAACTAAGGCACTTTCAATTAATTCGGATGAAAAATCAGGTGAAAAATCAATAGAAACGGATTTTTCTACCAAATCCTTATTCTTGCTTAGAATTCTTCGAAATGACTTTTCTATGCTGGAAACATCTGTTTTTTCTCCCAATCCTATCAATAGAACTAATTTCCCATTGATTTCTAATTGATAAGTAGAGTCTTTTTTTCCGGAGAAAAGTGAGTTGCTGACAGCGTAACCTCCCAGTTTTTCTTTGAGTAATTCCGACCAGTTTAAACCGACTATCGGGATGACCAGAAGTCCTGAATTAGTGCTGGAATTTGAATGTATATTGAATTTCATAAGGTGGCGCTTTCGCTTTTAATCTTCTTTATCACTGAAAAATAGCCATTCTATGGCTTTGGGGAACTCATCACTCCAATAAGTCTCGTTGTGTTTTCCATCTTCATTGATGCTAAGATGGACTTTCATTTTGCCTTTTAAGCTTTCGCGTTTGAGTAAGCGTTTTCGGAATTTGAGCACGTGTTTTACCATCGTCTCGCTTTCATCCCCACCGGCATAGAGGTAAAGTCTGGTTTCCTGAGGTTCAAAAATATCCAGAAAGCCAAGTTTGATTTTGGGGATCACCCAAAGCGAGGGTGAAAACACCATTAATTTACCAAAGACTTCTGGGTATATCAGGCCAGAGAAAATACTCACCAAGCCTCCCATGGAGCTTCCTCCAATTCCTGTGAATTCCCGCTCAGTTTTAGTTCTATACGTTTTATCTACAAATGGCTTTAAGGTATCAGTAATGAAACGGATGTATTTCTTGCCACTACCGATTCCTAGCACAGTTTTGCCTACGTTGTATTCCTGCAATCGCTCAGATTCTCCATGCTCTACTGCGATGACGATGATCTTTCCAATGTTATAATCGGACATTACAGCCAGCTTTTTATCTATCTGCCAGTTTCCAAATTCAGCATTTTCATTGAAAAGGTTTTGGGCATCATGAAGGTAAAGCACCGGGTATTTTTCCTCGCTGCTATTGTAATCATGTGGCAAAAGTGCCCAAACTTTACGGGTTTTGTTAAGCTGAGGGATTTCGAATTCCTCTGAGATTAAACGTATTATTGGAAGTTGGCTAGGGCGATAGGGGAGCCAATTTTTACGCCATTTGGCTACTTTTTCGGTCTTGGTTACTTTATCATTTTTCCAGTGCCGATTTGGCGTACGATTTCCGTAGCGATCAATTTCTACCTCAGACCAGTCGCCTTTGGTGAATTTGTAGATAAGCTCAGATTCAAATTCCTCACCTTCAGGAAAAGTAAATTCATACTTTCCATGGGAGATTTTCTTCATCAAAAAACGACGATCCTGTGTAGTCCAATTATTGAAGTTTCCCGAGATGTAGACTGGTCTGTCATCATCATCTGAAGTGTTCAGAAATATGGTTTTTCGCTTTTTGACGGGTTGGTTGGAATCTAATTGTGGGGAGTCAGAATTCATTCAGTGGGTGATTATGGGCATAACCCAGCCTGCAAAAATAACTGTTGCAGGCATACCAATGAAATAAACTTCAGATCTTAAATCATTTCATCCGGGCGAAAGCGAATTTCATCAGGGTAGGGGAAGGCATGGATTAATTCTCCGGCATTGATTCTTTGCTGGACTTCCTGCCAATATAACGGGTCAAAAAGGTCTTTATGATATGTCAAAAAGTGTTCTTTGAGATCCTTTCTTCCTATCATCCATCTTTTGAAGTCTTCTGGGAAAACGTCGTTTTTGGCAATGGAATACCAAGGTTCCGGAGCATAAATTTGCTCGTAAGTTTCTGCCTTTGGTTTGACGCGAAAGTTCATATCTGTCAAAAATTCGATCTCATCGTAATCGTAAAAGATCACACGCTTTTGACGGGTAAGCCCAAAGTTTTTGGTCATCATATCTCCGGGAAAAATATTCGCCTGTGCCAATTGGAGGATAGATCTACCATAATCTTCTACCGCTCTGATCCCTTCTTCGGTACTGCAATGTTCCAAGAAGAGATTTAAAGGCTCCATTCTTCTCTCTGTATATAAATGTTTGATTACTAAGTGTGTGTCTGTAATTTTCAAAAGAGAGTTAACTGTTTTTCGAAGCTCAATCATCAGGTCTTGGCTGATTCGCTCTATAGGGATTTTGAAGTGTTCAAATTCATGGGTGTCAGCCATTCTCCCCACTCTGTCATGTAAAGAAACTAGCTTGTATTTCTCTCTCACTTCTTGCCGTGTCATGGTTTTTGGTGGTTCAAAATGGTCCTTGATCATCTTGAATACTATATTCAATGAGGGAAGTGTGAACACTGTCATCACCATTCCTTTGATACCTGCAGCTACTTCAAATTTATCTTCACTTTGTCCCATATGATGAAGAAAATCTCGGTAGAAAAGTGTTTTCCCATGCTTATTAAAACCGATTGCATTATAGAGCTCATGAACTTTTTTATGCGGAATCACTGAGCTTAAGAAGCTTACGATTTGAGATGGAACTTCAGCTTCTACCATAAAATAAGAGCGAGTAAAGCTAAACATGCTACTCATCAGATTAGGATCAAAAATGAGTGTATCCACGAAAACTCCATTTTTGCCGTGAACCACAGGGATAATAAATGGCATCCACTTATGTCCCAAAAATGTTCTTCCTATCAGATAGGCTGCTTTGTTTCGGTAAAATACCGACTTCAAAATTTGGGTTTGGGTATCTGTCCCCACGCGGTACCTGGTTAGGATGACTTTTCGGACTCCAGCAATCAGGAATTTGATGTCTTGCTCTTTGTCCATGAATGGGGCTCCGAAATCATAATCATCCAAGATTTGGCGTATGTTTTTTTCCAAGCCAAAAAATGAAGGATAGATCCTAAGAAGTTTTTCTGATTCTCGAACTACACAGGAATCAAATCCTTCCATCACAAACATCAACTTATCATCGATAGTCAATTTTGGAAAGCTTTTTCTGATTACGGAATTGAAGAATGTCTCTGCAAGCTCAATATCCGGCCTATCAGCAATCAATAATTGGTATTCAGCTTTTACTTCCATCCAAATAGTAGAATCGGTCGCATTTTCAGCAAGCATCTCTGTGCATTCTGCAGCAAGCGGAAAAAGTAAATCTTTATATAGCCGAAGACGCTGTTTATTGTTCAGATGAGTCGCATGCCAAGCTTTTTCACTGAAATATTTTGGAGCCAAACGAGTGTAAGTATTGAAAAGCTCCATGTATGTCATGAAGCCAATCTGGATTTTCTTAGCGACTTGTTGAATTGGTGTGTTGAGCATAGGGGATGTCTGGTTCAGACTTTTGGCAGAAGCACAAAAAAAACAGAAAATATTTTATTGTTCAGCTAAGATATAATTTCATTGATTTTTAAGGGTTTATAAAAGAAATTGTTTGGGAAAATATAATTTTGAAATTCTTTCGCAATCGATTGTTTGGAGTATATGAAAACATTTTCTAATTTTCGCAGGTATTCATAAAACGAATATCTACAATAGGTTTAATAGGTTTGAGAGCAGGAAAAGGTTGGAACAATGTTTCAACCTTTTTTGATTTTTAGTCGTCCTGACTTAGCTTAACCTTCTGAATTAAATCTTCCATGAGGAGTCCGAAATTTACACTTACTGATTTTGCCTTATTAAGCATTGTGTTTTTATCACTGATGGCTTGTGAAAGCAATGAAAAACAAACCAATGAGGGGCTTGAAAACGGTTCTGCTGCTGAGGAGGAAATGAGTCGCCACAGGGCGCTTATTGACGTGGCATTAGCTCAAAATAAAAATTGGTACACTCACTGGAGCAGTGATGTTGGGGAGTTTAACGCATCTCAGTTCGAATTGATGATGACTGATTCCATTGACCCTATGGAAATGCCCGAGAGAAATCCAATTTTGAAAGATGATCCACTTTATCCATATCAAATACCTCATCCTTCTGGCAATGGCACCATGGATATTTATAGTTACAAAATAGAAGCTCAAGATGCCGTCGATGAGCCTTTTCTAAATCCTGATTCAGAAGTTGTATGGTATAGAGAAGATGGGATGAAAGAACGCTTACTATTTATGGGGCCATCCGGGATGTTTGAGGATGGTATGTGGCTAAATTCAGAGGAATTTTTAGTGTTAGGATATTTTCAAGAAGAAGCAGGATTCAGGCCAATGGCATGGATCATCAATGTTGGTAATCATGAATTGCGACAGTTTCAACTGGCCAAGGTTTCTCCGACATATGAATCACATTCTTACATAAATGCGAAAATTAAGCAGATAGATTTAGGTTAAAAATGGATTTTAAGAGCGTTTTGGATTTGTTGGTAAATGGAATGAAACATCCCCTGCCCGGCAAAAAAGCGCAACTTACCATGTCCCCAAATCCAGTCGATTTGAGTAGGTTTGATCCAAAACTACCTGATAATCACCGTAAAGGGTCTGTTTTGATATTGCTTTACCCAAATGAGGACAAAGCATTTTTTCCCCTAATCAAAAGACCTGTTTACCAAGGAGTTCATAGTGGGCAAATAGCTTTTCCAGGAGGAAAAAAGGAAGAGGAAGATGAAGATGAAGTGGAAACTGCGTTACGCGAAGCTTGGGAAGAAGTCAATATTCAGCCTGAGCAAGTCAAGCTGATAGGCAGAATGAGTGATTTGTTTATACCAACTAGTAATTTCTTAGTAAGTCCAATATTAGGATATACTGAAGAGCTGCCTGATTTTGTACCTGAAAAAAAGGAAGTAGATCGGATCATACAAACAGCCGTTAGTGCATTTTATGAGCCTGAAATACGCAAACAAAAAATCTTAGAGTTTAGTAACAATTTCCAGTTGGACACACCTTATTTTGAAGTAGACCGTGAAATGGTCTGGGGGGCGACAGCGATGATATTAAGTGAATTTCTGCAGATTCTGGAAAACGGAAAAAAGTAGAATTCTGGTCTTTTCACTCAAATGTTGGTATTGTTGCAAACTATTACCTCTGAATAAATGGAAGAAAATACCCCTTTGCTTACAAATGATGCTGTAGTTTTTGGATTGCTGATGGCGATTCTTGCTGCGATTTTTGCCACCTCAGCTAGTGATAAGCCATTTTGGAAGAAATTCTATGGGATAGTACCTACAGTTTTGCTTTGCTATTTTATTCCTGCCCTTGCCAACTCTTTTGGCTTAATATCGGGAGAGAGCTCCGGACTTTATAAAGTTGCCAGTAGATACTTACTCCCTGCCTCTTTGGTGTTATTCACGATTAGTATAGATATCAAAGGAATTTTGAAATTAGGGCCAAAGGCATTAACGATGTTTTTGGCGGGAACTCTCGGGATTATGCTGGGTGGTCCGCTCGCATTGATGACTGTAGGTTTTCTATTCCCAGAATTATTGGGAGGAAGCGGACCTGAGGAGGTGTGGAGAGGTCTCTCTACTATTGCTGGCTCCTGGATAGGAGGAGGGGCAAATCAAACAGCCATGTTGGAAGTTTTTGGCCCAAGTCCAGCCTTGTTTAGTCAGATGATCGCAGTAGACGTATTGGTGGCAAATCTTTGGATGGCAGTATTACTTTATTGGGCTGCAAAGCCGGATAAAATTGATAAAATTTTCAAGGCGGATAGCACGAAAATCTACCAGTTACGTGATAAAATAGAAGAATTCAGGAAGGGGATAATGAAGATTCCTACTCTCACTGACACAATGATAATCTTAGGAGTAGGTTTTGGAGTGACAGGAATTGCGCATTTGATTGCGGATTTTGTAGCTCCCTATATAGGAGAAAATTACCCCAATTTAAAACAGTACTCTTTGGACTCCGCATTTTTCTGGATAGTAGTTATCGCCACTACAGCCGGATTATTGTTATCTTTTACTAAAGCTCGAAAGCTAGAAGGAGCAGGAGCGTCTCGAATGGGAAGCGTGTTGCTTTATGTATTGGTAGCTACTATCGGAATGCAGATGGATTTGGGAGCCGTATTGGACAATCCACTATTATTTGTAGTGGGGATAGTTTGGATGCTCTTCCATATCCTTATTATGCTGATAGTCGCGTATATCATTAAAGCACCATTCTTCTATGTCGCGGTAGGTTCGCAGGCAAATGTAGGCGGAGCAGCATCTGCGCCCATTGTAGCAGCAGCATTTGATGCTTCCCTTGCACCAGTTGGTGTACTCTTAGCGGTGCTTGGATATGCTGCAGGTACTTATGGAGCTTACCTTTGTGGATTAATGATGCAGGCTATTTCTGGAGGCTAATGAAACACCCAAGAAAACTAATTTTTGTATGCAACGGATCCGACTGTAAAAAGGAAGGAGCTAAAAAGCTATCCAAGGAACTAAAAAACCTGACGGACCAACGTCCTCTTAAAGGCAGTTGCAAATTGATTAAAACAAAATGCATGGATATGTGCAAAACTGCGCCGAATGTAATCGTCGGTGAGGTTTTTTGTAAGAGTACGACTGCTGAAAAAGTTTTGGAGCAACTAAAAAAGTCCTGATTTCTCAGGACTCAAAATTTAATTTTTAATAACTTTTACTGCCGTGCCACTCGCAGTGACCATCAGCATTCCGTCTCGTATAGTTTCGTAATCTAAGTCTATTCCGAGGATGGCGTTTGCTCCAAAAGCTCTTGCTTGCATCTCCATTTCTGTCATCGCAGTTGCCTTTGCTTCCCTTAAAACGCGCTCGTAAGCAGAAGATCTCCCGCCGACGATGTCGGTAATACTTGCAAAAAAATCCTTAAAAACGTTAGCTCCAATTATAGTTTCCCCTGAAACTATTCCCAGATATTGTTCCACACTGTGACCGTCTAGTGAGTTAGTGGTAGTTACAATCATTATTTTTAGTTAGTTTTTAGTTAAAATAAGCACTCATCTGATCACGAATTTCAGGAATAAAAGGTTTTCTTTAGATCATTGGAAAAATGTAGTTGATGTAACTTTTAAATCATATGATGTGTTTCAGCACAAGATTTCTAAAGATAAATACATATATTTTACTCTCTGTTTTTAGTTAATTGATCTAAGGTGAATCTAGTTTAGTTCTTGAATAAATCAAAATCCTGAGGTTGCTAAACCTATGAAACAATTCAATCAGTTTGATATTTCAGATGTTTTTAATGAGATAAATGCCCCATTATTTATCCTAGAATCTGAAGAGATTATTTTTTTCAATAAATTCTTTAATGAGCACTTCCTAGAAATTCCTTTTGATTGGAGAAGAAGTATTACAGAGGAGGAAGTTGTTATTTCATTAGAGATTTTTTTTAAAACAGGCATAGTTCCTAAGAATACATTTTTAACTAATATTAGGCCTAAAGAACTTACTATCAATAAGTATGAGTGGTCATTTACTAATCTTCCTTCAAGCTACTCTGATAAATTTTTGATCGTAAGAGGTCATCAATTGAAGTTTCATCCTGAAGAAGGAGAAATTTTAGCAAAGACCAGAGAAGAGTTATTGCAGTCTGAGGAAAAGTACAGGACTCTCGTTGAGGAATCTACCGAGATTATTTTCTCACTTTCTGATACTCTTGAAATCTATTATATCTCTCCAAATGTCAAGCAGTTTCTTGGATATGACGCAGATGAGGTGATTGGAACTAGTTTGTTAGACTATCTGAATCCTGAGGATTTGGATGTTTTCCAATCATTTGGAGGGGAGATCAGCGATTTTTTGGATAGTAATCAATACCTGGAATTTCGCATCAAACATAAAAATGGAACATTTAGGGTGTTTAGCTCAAATGGTAGAATGGTGCCTGAAAAAAGAGAAAAAAAACCATTCTATACGGGCATTGCCAGAGATGTGACTGAATTAAAACAAACACAGAAGGATTTGTTTCATGCAAAAGAAAGGGCTGAGAAGGCCTCTCTGGTAAAATCTCAATTTCTTTCAATGATTAGTCATGAGATCAGAACACCAATGAATGCTGTGATTGGTTTGACACATTTGCTGATGGATGAAAACCACAGAGAAGATCAATTGGAGAATTTAAAGACTCTGAAATTTTCAGCCGAAAGTTTGATGAGCCTAATTAATGACCTACTGGATTTTAGTAAAATTGATGCAGGGAAAATTGACTTGGAGCAGTCCCGATTTGATTTACGTGTTTTAGTCAACCGGGTAGTACATTCGTACAGATATCAAGCGAAAGAAAAAGCTTTACAAATCAGGGCCGATATTGATGATGAAATCCCGGAATTGTTGATTGGAGATTCCGTTCGGATTAGTCAAATCATTAACAATTTACTTTCCAATGCAGTCAAATTTACTGATAGTGGCCATGTAAGAACTGTTTTGAAACTCGTTAAGGCTAATCCTGATACCTGTGAAATTAAATTTAGTGTAGAGGATACAGGGATAGGGATTCCGGAAGATAAAATTGATTCTATTTTTGAGGCTTTCACCCAAGCTTCATCGGATACTACCCGTAAATTTGGTGGAACAGGACTTGGATTAGCTATTGTAAAAAGATTGGTTGAACTTCACGGTTCTGAAATAAACGTATCTACTGCTCTGAATCAGGGGAGTATCTTTGACTTTACATTGAAATTTAGAAGCGTGGAAATAAAAAGTAATGAGCAAATTCAAGAGGTAGAATACCAGGAAAAATCTTTAAAGGATTCTTCAATCCTAGTCGCGGAGGATAATCTTGTTAATCAAATTCTAATTAAGAAATTCCTTAAAAATTGGCACACGGGAAAGTTGGTCGTTACTTCAGACGGTCAGGAAGCAATTGAAGAATTTCAGAAAACTTATTTCGATATCATACTTTTAGATTTGCAGATGCCCATACTGGATGGTCTATCAGTTGCAAAATTAATTCGGGAAGACTTAGATCCACGTAAAAACCAAGTACCCATCTTGGTGCTTTCTGCGGCATCTCGCCAAGAAATAAAATCAGAAATACAAGATTTAGGTATAAATGATTTTATAGAAAAACCCTTCACTCCTGAAGGCTTGTTTGGAAAAATAACTGAACATCTGAAAGCAAAAGATGTAAGTTGAAATCGGTTTAGCATTAATTTTGCCTATGAGCTGAGGGTTTTACCAGCTTATTTCAAACCGACTACTCAATGCCCCTTTTTTATAGATATATTTTCCTTTTTTTCTTCTTTTTCA
This sequence comes from Algoriphagus winogradskyi, assembly GCF_900182815.1. Classification (GTDB taxonomy): domain Bacteria; phylum Bacteroidota; class Bacteroidia; order Cytophagales; family Cyclobacteriaceae; genus Algoriphagus; species Algoriphagus winogradskyi. The sequence continues at coordinate 106,850 of NZ_FXUA01000008.1, forward strand.
TTGTTGCAACTTCACAAGGTCAACAATTAGTAACCAAAAGGCCGACATTCTATGCTCTTCTCGGTACTTCTGGTGGCAAACTCAATCAATTTGATAAACTACTCCTAGATCGAGGATTATCGGGTCTTAGAAATAGATATCAAACGATAGGGGTAGGCTATCAAACTAGAATAAATGACTTCGTGCTGGGTATGGATATACTCCATAATAGAGGTGGAGTGAGTAAGTTGGATGATTATAGGATGAATTACAGAACTTCCCGGGCTTTATTAAATATTGGCTATGCATTTACGGAGGAGTCTCGTTTTCAATTGATTCACTACATGTCCTTGGGTGTCGGATTCCTTAATTTTCAGATGTTACCCTCCCAGCATCCTGAAAAATTGGATTCTTTTTTGGCAAATCCAGAACAAGGATTTGTGCTACGGAAAAAAGATATTCAAAAGGGAACTTTCAACTATGGTAATTTTCTAACGGAAATTGGATTTCAATTGAGCTATGATTTTGACCTTCCTGGAAGGACGGAGGCATTGCAACTCATCACCAAAATGGGGTATTCTTTCAGTCCTTTGCAGGGTAAATGGAACATGAATGGTGTTTCGTTTGATAACACCCAAAATGGGGCATTTATAAGAGTGGGGGCTGGGATTTCACTTCCTGACGCAAATTTCTTTTACAAAGATGCTAGTATTAGTATTTCGTTAATACGAGGGATTCACTTCACCAACGCTAAGGAATTCAATGCGAAGTTGGAAGAAGTAGGATTGAATTCTTTGGATGGAACGCCTTCCAATTGGGGATTGAGAATTTTGGGAAATACCGAACGCTTATTATATGGTACAGAACTTTATAATCTTGCTTTGAGCGGGTCTGCTAATGAAGCGAAAAATCATTCTTTAAATAGCCTAAGAATTTATGGGAATTTGGGATATAATTTACTTGAATATAGAAATTTTGGAGTTGGGGCACTTGCAGGATTAGGATTCGGAAATATTCGGTATTCTCTCCTTAAACTTGATAAACCTGATTTTCCTGAGCTTTTTGAACAACGTGAATTTGATGGGTACATAAAAAATAGTGGCTTGATGATGAAGCCAGAACTCTTTGTGGATTATGGGATTCCGATGACAAAGCGTAAACTTTTTAAGCTGGTATTCACTGCAGCTGCAGGGTATGAAATTCCTCTGGCAAATTACAAGCTTGGAGATTTCAGCATGTCAAGTTTTATGGCAGGACCATATTTGAGTTTTGGAATTGGCGTAAGACCGTAATTTAAACAGTTGATAATTTGATTCTGTTTTTAATAAGTCCTTTTAGGTGATTCTACTGTTTTATTATCAAAATGCTATTACCTTTGGGTTGCTTATCGAGAAAGACCGAGGGAAGGGCCCTACGACGTCTTAGCAACCTGAAAATAAGGTGCTAACTCCCATCCCGATCATTCGGGAACAGATGAGCGGACTAGTACTTAGTACTTCTCTCCGTGTTTTGCTCGATTCGCTTTTTGATTAACGAAACTACAGTATGCAAAACAGAACGGAATCCCTACTTCAGCAACTTTCTCAGAGAATTTTGATACTCGATGGAGCCATGGGAACCATGATTCAACGATATACCCTGACCGAAGAAGATTTTAGAACTCCTGCATTGGCTAATCATCCCAAATCTCTGAAGGGAAATAATGATTTGCTGTCTCTAAGCAAACCTCAGATCATCAAGGATATTCATGCAGAATATTTCAAGGCTGGAGCCGATATTATTGAAACAAATACCTTTTCCGCTACCACGATTGCTCAGGCTGATTATGACCTTTCTCATTTGGCTTATCAGATCAATTTTGAGTCGGCAAAACTGGCTCGGGAAGTTGCCGATGAATTCACCGCAAAGAACCCAGCTAAACCTCGCTTCGTAGCCGGTGCAATCGGACCGACAAATAGAACGGCTTCACTTTCTCCTGACGTAAATGATCCTGGTTACCGAGCGATCACTTTTGATCAACTTGCGGAGGCATATTCTGAGCAAGTGAGAGGATTATTAGATGGGGGAGTAGATATCATATTAGTGGAGACGATTTTTGATACACTAAATGCGAAAGCAGCTTTGTATGCTATACAAGATGTCTACGAGGAAAGAAATATTCCTTTGGATCCAAAGGACGGCGGTATTCCGATTATGATTTCGGGAACAATCACAGATGCTTCTGGACGAACACTTTCAGGTCAAACTACTGAAGCATTTTTGATCTCTATTTCCCATGTGCCTTTACTTTCGGTAGGATTGAATTGCGCTTTGGGTGCAAAAGAATTGAGACCTTATTTAAAAGTGTTGGCGAATAAAGCACCATTCTTTGTGAGTGCTTATCCTAATGCCGGTTTACCGAATGAATTTGGTCAATATGATCAGGGAGCCAATGAAATGGCTGATCAGGTGAGAGACTTTTTGAAAGAAGGAATGCTAAATATCCTTGGTGGATGCTGCGGTACTACGCCTGAGCATATTTCCGCATTAGCACATATGGCTGCAAATTTTCAGCCTAGAAAATTACAAGAAGAAGAATTAGAAGAAACGTTGGATTGAGAAGATGGCAAGAACAAACTACATGAAACTTTCGGGCTTAGAGCCCCTGGTTTTTACACCCGAAATTAACTTTATCAATGTAGGCGAACGAACCAATATCACCGGTTCGAAGAAGTTTGCCCGCTTGATATTGAACGGAAATTATGATGAAGCGCTGGAAGTAGCCTTGGATCAAGTTAGGGGAGGCGCGCAGGTACTAGATGTCTGCATGGATGAAGGAATGCTTGATGGCGAATTTGCTATGGTCAAATTCCTGAACCTGATTGCATCTGAACCAGAGATTTCCAGAATCCCGATTATGATCGATAGTTCCAAATGGAAAATTATCGTAGCGGGATTGAAATGTGTGCAGGGAAAAGGAATCGTAAATTCTATTTCCCTAAAAAATGGTGAAGCTGAATTCATCGAACAGGCCAAAACAGTGAAGAAATTCGGCGCAGCGGTAGTCGTAATGGCCTTTGACGAAGCGGGGCAAGCTGATACTTACGAAAGGCGAATCGAGATTTGTGAGAGGAGTTACAGGGTACTTGTGGACCAAGTGAAATTCAATCCTCAGGATATTATTTTCGATCCGAATATTTTCCCGGTGGCTACTGGGATGGATGAGCATCGCAAAAATGCCCTAGACTTTTTCAATGCTACCAAATGGATAAAAGCGAACCTTCCCGGAGCAAAAGTCAGCGGTGGGGTGAGTAATGTTAGTTTTTCATTCAGAGGAAATAATCCCGTACGTGAAGCGATGCATGCAGCTTTTTTATATCATGCTATCAAAAGCGGAATGGACATGGGTATCGTGAATCCAACCATGTTGGAGATTTACGATGATATACCTAAAGAACTGCTTGAGCGGGTCGAAGATGTGCTTTTCGATCGCAGAGAGGATGCTACTGAGCGTTTACTTGATTTTGCTGAAACTGTAAAATCCGCCGATAAAAAAGAAATAGTGAATGAAGCTTGGCGTTCAGACCCTGTAGCCAAGCGTATGGAGCATGCCTTGGTAAAAGGCATTTTGGACTTTATTATTGAGGATACTGAGGAAGCAAGACTTGAGCTAAAGAACCCTCTAAAGGTCATCGAAGGGCCATTGATGGATGGGATGAACGTGGTAGGTGATCTTTTTGGAGAGGGAAAAATGTTCCTTCCTCAAGTGGTGAAATCTGCTCGTGTGATGAAAAAGGCGGTTGCTTATCTAGAGCCATTTATGCCTTTACCAGAGGAAGGGGCTGAGGAATCATCCTTGAAGAAAATCCTTTTGGCAACTGTCAAAGGCGATGTTCACGATATTGGTAAGAACATTGTTGGCGTTGTTTTGGCCTGCAACAGCTACCAAATCATTGATTTGGGAGTAATGGTTGACGCCCAAAAGATCATTGATGAAGCTGTAAAGAATAAGGTTGACATTATTGGACTAAGCGGCTTGATTACCCCATCTTTGGATGAAATGGTGAATGTGGCTTCAGAAATGGAGCGACAGGGGATCAAGATTCCTTTGCTTATCGGTGGTGCGACGACTTCGAGGATTCATACTGCTGTGAAAATAGATCCAGTTTACAGCGGAACGGTAATCCATGTGATGGATGCTAGTAAGTCTGTTCCTATCGCAGGCGAAGCTATTTCTGAGGAAACCAAAGAAGCTTATCGATTAAAGTATAAAGAGATCTATGCTCAACTTCGCGTGGAGCATGAAGCTAAGCAATCTGTGAAGCAGCTTGTTTCTTACGAAGAAGCCAAAGCCAACCCTGTTGAAATTGACTGGAATTCATATTCCCCTGTTGTACCGAAGAAATTGGGACGGACTGTATTGAAGGATCTGGATTTGAATGAGATTCGAAAGTACATTGACTGGACTCCGTTCTTCAGTACCTGGATGCTGAGTGGTAAATACCCAAAGATTTTCTCTGATCCAGTAGTGGGAGCAGAAGCCAAGAAGGTCTATGATGAAGCTAACGAAATGCTTGACAAAGTAATTTCAGAAAAGTGGCTTTCCGCGAATGCTGTTTTTGGACTTTATCCAGTACAAAGAGCAGCGGATGATGCGGTCGTATTCGATGAAAATGGAAATCAAACAGCGTCCTTTCACTTTTTGCGCCAGCAAGGTAAAAAGGGGAAAGGCGTTCCAAATCGTTCGCTAGCGGATTATTTGCATCCTTCCAAACAAGACTATTTGGGTTGCTTTGCTGTGACTTCAGGGATTGGTATGGAGTCAAAATTAGCTGAGTTTCAAAAAGCTGGGGACGACTATAACGATATCTTGTTCAAATCTGTGGCAGATCGACTAGCAGAGGCAGCAGCTGAATATATTCACGAGTTGGTCAGAAAGGAATACTGGGGATATTCACCTGATGAGAATTTGGAAAATGACTCCTTGGTTCGAGAAGAATACCTTGGTATCAGGCCAGCACCAGGCTATCCGGCTTGTCCTGAACACTCCGAAAAGGAGACGATTTCTCAGCTTTTGGATATGAAAAATGAGATAGGAATCGAGCTTACTTCCAGCTATGCGATGTATCCGACCTCATCTGTCTCTGGATATTTCTTTGGAAACCCTGAAAGTAAATACTTTGGTCTCGGCAAAATAGGAGAAGACCAAGTGACCAGCTATGCAGAGCGTAAAGGTATTTCTCTTCGTGATGCAGAGCGATTGCTTTCTCCAAACCTTGCTTACCAACCTAATTTAACCCTAGTAGAACCAACCTGATGAAAATTACTGAACACTTAGGAACCGCGAAGAATACGCTGTTTTCCTTCGAAATTTTGCCTCCGCTAAAAGGCCAAAGTCTGAATGAATTGCTTGAGGGAATTTCACCTTTGATGGATTTTAACCCGCCTTTTGTGGATGTGACTTATCATAGGGAGGAGTACATTTATAAAAAGCATCCAAATGGTTTGCTACAAAAAATCAGCACTAAAAAACGTCCTGGAACGGTAGGTATTTGCGCAGCAATAATGAATCGCTTTCACGTGGATGCTGTGCCACATATTCTTTGCGGAGGTTTTTCTAAGGAAGAAACCGAAAATGCACTGATTGATTTAAACTTTATCGGCGTAGAAAATGTACTTGCACTTCGTGGGGATGCGCCTAAAACTGAGGGAAAATTTATTCGTGAGCCAGAAGGACATGGTTACGCAAGTGAGTTAGTGGAGCAAATTAAGCGAATGAATGAGGGAAGATACCTTCATGAAGAGACTGAAATTGGCTTCCAAACTGACTTTTGCGTGGGTGTAGCAGGATATCCAGAAAAACACTTCGAGGCGCCTTCGATGAAGTTTGACTTGAAGTACCTCAAGGAAAAAGTCGAGAAAGGAGCAGAGTATATCGTAACTCAGATGTTTTTTGACAATGAAAAATACTTTGAATTTGTAGACCAAGTCAGAGCTGCCGGGATTACTGTTCCTATTATTCCAGGTATCAAGCCTATCACTACCTTAGGTCAAATCACTATGCTTCCACGCACGTTCTTTTTGGACTTGCCAGATCCGCTGATGGATGAGTTGGAAAAGTGTAAAACTAACGCTGAGGTAAAGGAAGTTGGAATAGAATGGTCTATACAGCAGTGCAAGGAGTTGGTGGATAAGAAGGTGCCCTCCTTGCATTTCTATACCATGAGTAAGGCAGATACCACCTATAAAATTGCAAAGGAGATATTTTAAAAATATGTATTTCCGCAATGGTACTGGTAGGATTGCTTTGGTTTAAATCTTTCCAAACCAGAATTTCTGAAATTCTTAGATCAACATGTTTTTTGAAAAAGTAAAAAAAAATCCTTCTGGAATCATTCCAGAAGGATTTCTAGTTTATTGAGTGAAATTAATCTTTGCTTAATTTCATTGAGATCTCTTCATATTTTTTCTTGGTCTCATCACCGAGTTTATCGAAGTTTTTCTCTAACCAATCCAAACTTTCTTGGGTGGTTTCTTCTAAATCTTCAGCTGTATTCTTTGTTCCTTTTTCAATATCTGAAGAAGTCTTATCCCACCATGTTTCCACATTATTCATGTGCATTTCGGCAGTTCTTTCAAAGTTCTCAGATTCAGCCTTAGCGTTTTTCACTACAGTTTCGTAGCGCTCTTCGATCATTTCAAGATTGTCATCTTCTACTTTCAAGTCATCATACACCTTTTCAGCTCTATTTTCAAGGCTGTCAAAACGCTCATCGATTACTGACCAGTTGTGTACTGGAACTATTTTAACTGCGTTTTCTACGCTATCTACATAATTCTCAAGGTTAGAAGTTACTTCTACACGGTCTTGTTCAGTGTAATTTTTCGTCTCACATGAGTACAATGCTACTGTGGCTACTGCTGCCCCGATAATTAAATTTACTTTCGTTTTCATTTCTAAATTGGTTTGGTTGTAAAAAGGTTGTTAGTGGTTAAAATCTATTGCATCTAATACAATACTGAATCCAATCCTATAGTTAGCTTGTAGGAATCATAAAAAGGGTCATTACGATTAATTAAGGCACTTTTTAGGGGTTGAAGGCGTTTTTTGACGATTAGTTATATTCCCCACTTTATGATAATTATTACCCAAGTTTTCCAAAATCTGTCCAGGTCTTGGGTGATTCTAGAGGTTTTTTGTTTAACCGACAAAGCAAAAATCTACTATAGGTCATAGCACAAACTTGAGGATCTCAGTCCTACAGTAATTGATCTTTGGTAACTTTAGCTATGATTAAATTGATAGAATGTCCTCGGGACGCAATGCAGGGAATACCTGAGTTTATTGATACCGCGATTAAGGCGGCTTATATCAATCAACTTTTGGAGGCGGGGTTTGACACGGTGGATTTCGGGAGTTTTGTGAGTCCTAAAGCAATACCTCAAATGCGTGATACGGCCGAGGTTTTAGAACTTCTCGATCTACATAATTCAAAAAGCAAACTTTTAGCGATTGTTGCGAATGTCAGAGGAGCAACCGATGCATTACAATTTCAAGAAATCGATTACTTAGGTTTTCCGCTGTCTGTATCAGAGACTTTCCAACAGAGAAACACGAATGCAAGTATTCAGCAAGCATTGGGGAAAGTTGAAGAAATTCAGAATCTCTGCGAAGTGAAGGGGAAAACCTTGGTGACTTACTTAAGCATGGGCTTTGGGAATCCTTATGGAGATCCCTATTCTCCAGAGTTGGTTGCAGAGTTTGTGGAGAAATTGGATCAGCTGGGTGTTAAAATTATTTCTTTATCTGATACGATTGGAGTAGCTGATCCAGAATTGATTACAAGTCTATTGAGTTTTCAGATTACTACTTTTCCTCACATTGAATTTGGTGCGCATCTGCATAGTAAGCATGAGCATATTGCAGCGAAGGTTAGGGCAGGAGTAAAGGCTGGTTGCAAAAGATTTGATGGTGCTCTGAAAGGATTTGGTGGTTGCCCTATGGCTGATGATGAGCTGGTGGGCAATATGGCTACTGAAGTGATGGTTGAGACATTGGAGTCTGATGGTCTTGATTTAGGGCTTAATAAAGTGGAATTTGGAGAGGCAATGAAATTGGCGAATTTTGTATTCAATCCATAAAATTGCTAAACCAACAACCTATACTTCTTCCCAGGTAAGGACTTTACAATCCCTTCAAACTCTAAAGCCAGAAGTTTAGAAGATAGCAATCCCAAAGGGATTTCTGTGGTTATGCTCAAAGAATCAATTTCTACTTCTCCTTTATCCTGTAAAAGCTTCAAAATAGCCTGATCATCCACATCTCTGTGGGTCAAGTCAAGTTGAGGCTTTTGAGTTTTTATTTCACCAGGTTTGCTCCAAAACAGAGCTTCTACTACGTCATTTGGCCCGGTATATATATTTGCCTTCATTTTCTTAATTAGCAAATTGCAACCCTCGCTGTATTGGGATTGCAGGTTTCCTGGCACAGCAAAGACATCTTTGTCATAGCTGTAAGCAATTTCAGCTGTGATTAGGGCACCCCCTTTTTCGGCTGCTTCTACTACAATTAGCGCATCGGAAAGGCTAGCTATAATTCGGTTGCGTGCTGGGAAGTTTCCCGGAACCATGGTGCTACTTGGCGAATATTCACTAATTACAGCCCCTGTCTCTAAAATCGATTCTGCAGTTTTCCGATGAACTGCAGGATAAATCCTTCCGATTGGAGAGCCCATCACTGCAATCGTAGGAAGTCCAACTGCCAAAGCAGCCCGGTGAGCCTCTATATCAATACCATAAGCTAATCCTGAAATAATAGTAGGTTGGTAAACTGCCAAGTCTTCAATGATCTTTCTTGTGGCTGATTTACCATAATTTGTCGCACTTCTTGTACCGACGATTCCAATACTTCTATCAAAATTCAGATCAGTTTTTCCCTGAGCGAAAATCACCACAGGTGAATCCTCTTGCATTTTAAAGCGCTGAGGAAAATCAGGATGAAGTGGAGTGAGGATATGGAAGTGCTTTTTTGCACATTCATTAATCAGGTCATCCGCTTTTCGAAGTAACTCGGATTCTTGAATTCTTAAGGTTAAAAGCTTTTCTCCGACTTTGGGAGTCTTGGCCACTTTGCCTTTTGGGAGTTTGAAAAAATTAGTAGCTGACCCTGAATAGGCGATAATAGCTTTAAATACACCAGGTCCAATTTTAGGAGCTAAGGATAATGCTAGAAAGTAACGTAAATCCTCATGAGCCTGATTTAGCATTGAATTCATCCCGGATATTGATTAAAAAATCTTTGATCTCCTGAAGCCTTTGCACGGCTTGTACCTTATCAAATCCTTGCTCTTTTCCCGCTTTGATCACTTCTTGAGCTCCCTGAAGCGTGTATCCTTTTTCTTTAACCAGATGATAGATGTATTTGATCTTCTGGATATCGATCTTAGTGTAGCGACGATTGCCTTTTCTGTCTTTCTTAGGACGGATGATATCAAACTCACCTTCCCAATAGCGAATTAATGAAGGCGCAACTTTGAACATTTGCGCTACTTCCCCTATGGAATGATATTTCTTTTCTATTTCTCGCTCTTTGTACGGCACGGTAAAAATTGTCTTTGACTCTAAATTAATGAAAATGCTATAAGTTCTTCAACAAGAACTTTAACTGAACAAGAAAAAAACGATTATTTTATCTATTTAGTGTTTGAAGCATCTGAACTGCTGCAAGTCCAGCAGTCTCAGTTCGTAATCTTGCTCGTCCCAAAGATACTGGCTTAAACCCTGCTCTAAAAGCTTTTTCAATTTCGATTGGATCAAAATCACCTTCTGGGCCTATTAAAACTAAATATTTCCCATTTGCTTCTGCGCTGTCAAACAAATGGTGATCGTGATTCTCATCTACGTATGCAATGAATTTCTGATAATCTTCGAATTCTTTAGAATTCAAGATCTCATCTAGTTTGGAAATGGGATTAAGAGTAGGGATTCTATATTTTAAGCTTTGCTTGCATGCAGAAATAATCTTTTTTTCCAGTCGGTCAGTTTTAAGGTAGGTTCTTTCCGAATTCATGGTCTCCAAAAGGGTCAATTCATGGAAACCTATCTCAGTGATTTTTTCCACCATCCACTCCATACGATCTGGACTTTTGGTTGGCGCAATTGCCAAATGAATATGAAAAGATTCTACTTCAACTTCATTGGTTTGCAGAACTTTCAAACTGGTCTTCTTAGGGTTTGCTTCCAGGATTACACATTCGAAAAGTTTGCCAGCACCATCGGTTACATTCACATGGTCTCCTTGCTTTTTACGAAGTACACGACAGAGATGCTTGGACTCGTCCGGATCTAAATGGATAAGTGGGGGGCTGATGTTTTCTTGAAAAAAGAGCTGCATATGGAATTTTCTTAGACACAAAAAAAGCACATTTCCTTAGAAATGTGCCTTAGTACCATATAAACCTTATAACCTATTAACCTTTTGAAATTTCCATGTTGACAGACTTACCTTTGATGGTGTTGTTTCTCATTCCGTCAATCACCTGATTGGCATCTTTAGAAGGAACATCCACAAAAGAGAAGTTGTCATAAATATCAATTCCTCCGATGCTACGTCCTGGTACGCCAGTTTCACCCGCAATCGCACCGACGATATCATTTGGACGGATTCTGTCTTTTTTACCAAGGTTTAAGAATAGACGAGTCATGTTTGCTTCGCGAACTCTTTCTGGTCTTTTACCACCATCTCTAGAGCCACCGTCACGAGATCCGAATTCTCTTCTTCTCTCACCACCTCTTTCGCTTCTCTCTCCTCTTTCAAATCTTCCGCCTCTTTCTCCACCTCTTTCGAATCTTCCGCCACGTTCGCCTCTTCCGCCGTCACGTCCACCTTCTCTTCTTCTATCGTTACCATAAGTATCGATGCTGAAGTTTTGCTCGCTCATTTCTTTCACTGAGTCACCCATCGCTAACTTCATCAAACCAACAGCTACCTGATCGATGGTAAGACCTTCAGCAAGCATTTGTCCGATAGTTGCTTCGAAGATTTGATTGTCTTCTTCTTTCTGAACTTGTTCTGTTACGCTTTTCACGAATTGAGCTTTTTTCAATTCGATCAAATCAGCAGCAGAAGGAGGGGACATCTTTGTGATGGTAGCTTTGGTGTATCTTTCCAAATCTCTCATCTTAAAGTTATCTCTTCTACCTGTTACGAAGTTGATTGCTTTACCATTTCTACCTGCACGGCCTGTACGACCGATACGGTGTACGTAATATTCTTCGTCTAATGGAAGGTCGTAATTGAATACCGCCTCTACATTGTCAACGTCAATTCCTCTTGCAGCTACGTCAGTTGCAACAAGTACTTTGCAATGTCCCTTACGGAACTTGCCCATTACCTTATCACGCTGAGCTTGAGAAAGGTCACCGTGAAGTGCATCAGCAGCAATTCCTCTAGCGATCAAGCCTTCAGTAACTTCATCTACCATACGCTTAGTATTACAGAATACTACGCTTAGGTTGATGTTGTGAACATTCATCAAACGAGCCATCAATTCCAATTTCAATGGATTCTTAACTTCGTAATACGTTTGTTCTATGTTAGAAACAGTCAATTCCTTCTTGTCGATTTTTACAATCTCAGGATTAGTCTGATATTTTCTAGTCAAGTCCATGATAGGTCTTGCCATAGTAGCAGAGAAGAAAACAGTCTGTCTTTCTTCCGGCATCTCCTGAAGGATAGCTTCGATATCATCTCTGAAGCCCATATCTAGCATCTCATCAGCCTCATCCAATACTAGGATGCCAACTGAGTCAAGCTTCAATGTGCCACGGTTGATGTGATCTTGTACACGGCCTGGAGTACCTACTACTATCTGAACTCCTTTACGAAGAACTCTGATCTGACGATCGATAGACTCACCACCGTAAATAGCTACTGAATTAATTGCTCTGTGATAACGAGCCAATTTTTGAATTTCACCTTCTACCTGAACAGCAAGTTCACGGGTAGGGCAAAGAATGATTGCTTGAGGCTTGTTTTGATCCGCATCGACTAAGTCGATAATCGGAATAGCAAAAGCTGCTGTTTTACCTGTACCAGTTTGAGCCTGTCCGATGACATCTCTTCCCTGAAGTACGAAAGGTATAGCTTGTGATTGAATTGGGGAAGGTTGGGTATAGCCCATCTCTTCCACTGACTTAAGAATTTCCGCAGAAATTCCCAAGTCTGAGAACTTGAGTGTTTGATCCATGATGTTTCCTTAATTTCCCTGCCATTCGGTCCTAATAAATATCCCGACAAGCGACAGTAAGGAATTCACGGCACGAAAAATTGTTCTTTGTCTTATTGACGGTGCAAAAGTATGATTAATAATTTGGAATACCAAACTGTATTCGAAAGTATTTAGAATAATCGTTAAAAAATGAATGATTTGGGAGAAAAATATTTGGTTAGGAGGAGATAGACCTGTTCTTTAAGAATAAAAATTTGTCGAGTAATTGATTTTGTAAGACTGATGTAGCCCTTGTCACTCGGAATAACATTAGCAATCAATTTAAAGCAGAATTGAATTCTGGGCTTTTATTGATCTTGTCTTTGGTAAGTTTTGTTAAAATTAAATTACGAATTATGTATATCCGCTTTACTTCTAGTAAGTTGACAAAAGCAATGTAAGATTTATTAAACTTAAGAATTGAGGGTACTTCGGTCTTCGGTCATCGGTCTTCCAACCTGATAAACAAGGAATCTAGGGTGACTGGTGCCATTTCGGATAATCATATTTCGAATCTTTCAATTTTCCAATCTCGAATCCTATCACAAAAAAGCTTTATTCTCACTCGCTTCCTCAATCATTTCCTCTGCGAGATCTTTACCTAGGTATTTATCAATAATGCCATGGGCAACGTAAAGTAGGGGAGTGAGTACTATCGCAACGGTCATTTTATAGAGGTAATTCATAATTCCCACTGCAATGATTTGGCTGAGACTCCAGTTGCCAAAAACATAAAAAGCTATTCCCAATACGACGAAAGAATCAATAAACTGGCTAACAAGCGTTGATCCTGTTGCTCTAAGCCAGATCTTATTTTCCCCAGTGACCGCTCTTAGTTTTTGAAAAACATACACATCGATTAACTGGCCAAGTAGGAAGGCAGTCAATGAACCGATGATAATTCCCAGGCCTTGACGGAAAATTGTATTGAAGGCATAGCTGATATTGAAGCTATCTCCATCCGGTGTGGTTGAATTCATTTCTAACCAGAAGTCTGCAGGAACCAAATGGGTAACTATCATTATCACGATAAATGCGTATGCAATCAGTCCAGCCGTAAGAAATGAGATCTTTTTTACACCTTTCTTACCAAAATACTCATTGATTATATCAGTGGTGATAAAAACCACTGGCCAAATAATCGCTCCAGCTGTCAAATTGAAATCCAATAAATACGCTCCAAAGAAAGTCCAGTTCACCGGATCAAAACCAAGCGTTTTCTCTGCGGAGAAAATCTTCACGCCGATGATCTCAGCTAAAATCGCATTGGTCAGGAAGATGCTTCCCAGAATGATAAAAAGATTGGTTTTTTTGGACTCCTGAATGCTGTTCATATGGAATAGGATTGACCTTCCTCGCTCAAAATACTAGTTGGAAAAACACTCTTGGCTTCCTCCAATAAAGGTTGGAGATGTACATATCTGGAAGAGAAATGTCCCAAAAGCAACTTCTTCACTTTGCTCATTTTGGCAATTTCCGCAGCTTGAATTGCTGTACTATGAAAGGTCGTAGCCGCTCTTTCGATATTGTCTTCCATAAAAGTAGATTCGTGATATAGTAAATCTACATTTTTCAGATATTGTTTCAATTCAGGGTTGAAAATCGTGTCTGAGCAATAAGCATAGGATCTTAAAGGCGGAAGCGGGTGTGTATACTCCTTTACTTTATAAATCTTTCCATTTTCGTCTTTGTAATTTTCTCCTGATCGAAGTGCCTGAATTGCCGCTAATGGAACTTCAGTTTGCTGCAGTTTCTCTTTAATCATACTCCTTAATCCATGTTTTTCTCTGATCAAAAAACCAGTAGTAGGAAGTCGATGTTTTAGTGGAAAACTGTAGACTTCATAGCGCTTGTCTTCCAAAAGCAAATTCAATCCATCATCATGCGTTTCTACGAAATTCAGCGGATAGGGGAGCTTGGTGTTGCTATATCTGAAATTGGTAGTAATAATTTCATCCAGACCTCGTGGGCCGAAAATAGTAAGGGGCGTTGTGCGTTTTCCTAAACTATAACTTGAGAGCAAGCCTATCAATCCATAGTAATGATCTCCATGAAGATGTGAGATAAAGATATGGTTGATCTTGGAGACTTTGACCTTGAAAGCGCGAGCCTGAAGCTGCATGGCCTCGCCACAATCGAGCAGTAAAAAATCCTGCCCAAATCTAACGACTTGGGCAGTATGGTGTCTTCCATGCACAGGGATGGAAGAGGTATTTCCTAATATGGTGACTTCAAAGTCCGGGATCAACCTTCCTCCTCCTCTTCTTCTTCTTCACCGCTTTCGATTGCATGCATAAAGATGGCTTCGCTCGCCTCTTCAAGAGAGCTTACCAAGTTTAGCTTTTTATCAAGCATTGAGATTTTCAACAATTTCATCACGTGATCCTGCACGCCAGAAATGATGAAAACACCACCGTTTTTACCAAACTCACGATCTCCAACCAGCAATGCGCTAAGTCCTGAAGAATCCACATATTTCACTTCGCTCATGTCCAAAACAAGATTTTCGAAGCCTTCAGCATGAATCGTCAATAATTCAGATTTCAAAACTGGAGCAAGCAATGAATCTAATTTCTCTTCTTGTGGGGTGAAGATGACGTACTGTTCTTTTTTATCAATTGAATATTTCATAGTATAAATTATTGGGCTTTTAGCCTAGGTGTTTAAGGATTGCTTTTTCAATTCTAGACTCTATTTCTGTTGTGTTTGCTTTTTGGAATTTCTCTCCGGTTATTTTTTCGAAGAGCTCAATATAGCGATCAGAGATGCTTTCTACAATTTCGTCCGTCATTTCAGGCACAGATTGTCCTTCCTTGCCCTGAAAACCATTGGAAATCAGCCATTGCCTTACAAATTCCTTTGAAAGCTGTTTCTGCGCAATTCCCTTCGCTTGGTTCTCTTCGTATCCATCTGCGTAGAAATAGCGGGAAGAATCCGGGGTGTGAATTTCGTCGATCAGAAAAATTTTATCCCCAACTTTTCCGAATTCATACTTAGTATCTACCAAAATCAACCCCATTTCATTGGCCATTTCCTGACCTCTTTGAAACAACGCTCTGGTGTATTTTTCTAGTTGCACATAATCCGCTTCACTCACGATTCCCTGCTTGAGAATTTCTTCTCTGGAAATATCCTCGTCGTGTCCTTCGTCAGCTTTAGTGGTAGGTGTGATGATAGGTTCTGGAAATGGATCATTTTCACGCATATGCTCAGGCATGGCAACGCCACAAATTACACGCTTTCCAGCCTTATGCTCTCTTGCCGCATGACCCGACATATAGCCACGTATCACCATCTCAACTTTGAAAGGCTCGCATCTCACACCTATAGTCACATTTGGATCGGGAGTGGAAGTGACCCAGTTAGGCACGATATCGGAAGTAGCAGCAAGGAATTTCGCTGCAATTTGGTTTAACACCTGACCTTTATAGGGAATCGGCTTAGGCAATACCACATCAAAGGCTGAAATTCTATCGGATGCAATCACAACCAATTCTTTGTCAAACATATAAACATCGCGAACTTTACCTTTGTAAAATCCTTGCTGTCCTGGAAATTTAAAGTGGGTTTCTTTGATTGCGTTACTCATCCTTTTATCGTTTGGGCAAAAATAGAAAAAGCTTTGCCTTTCTGGTCTTTCGAGATCTATTATTTATCTGTTTTGTTTCCGTTTTCGTAGAATTCGGTTTTGGTCAGATTCTCATTTTCATCAAAAAACTCTCGCTTTCCGTGTATTTTTCCTTCTTGGAAGCGTCTGATTTCCTCTAACGAACCTTCTTCACGGAATATTCTAACCTCGCCTTGGGCTTTATTATTCAGGTAATTTATCGCAAAATGAACTTGACCGTTTTCATAGTAATTGATCTCTAATACCAGATTTGCATTTTTATCAAAGGTCTTCTTCTGTTCAATTTTCCCAGACGGATAATATTTTTCGGTAGGCTGAATTGGGATTCCTTTTTTGAAAACTGATTTTTCTCTCACTTTTCCATTTTCGTGATAAGATAGTAACTCACCATCTTCATATCCCTTTTTATAGTTTCCTCTTCGTTCGGGAGATCCATCTGGATAATTCAATTCATAAACCCCATCCAGCACTCCGTCGGAATAGTCTATGACTGATAATATCTGACCATCTTCATAATATTGAGTTTCTCTTCCATCTAGTGCTCCATCGGAATAGGTGGCAGTTATAATCAGTTGCCCATTTTCATAAAACTCCTGAAAAAGTCCGTCATAACGACCTGCTGAGAAATATACCTTCGAAGCTTGCTTTCCAGACTCGTAAAAGGTCTCGCTGAGGCCATTTGGTTTATTTGCGATAAAGTTAGTTTTGTCTCTGACTTGCCCAGTTTCATAGTAGGTAATTACCTCCCCGACAATCTGATTGTCCAAATAGGTAGAAGTTTGTTTTAGCTTTCCATCTGGGAAAAAACTCTTTGAGACACCTTCCCTAATATTATTTATAAATGGAGTAATTCTTAACGTGTCACCAGTCGCTGGATGCAAATCAGCAAAAATCCCATTCTTTTGTCCGTTTTTTAATTGGCCGATTTGAATAATATTTCCTTCTTCGTCATAGCGTATGATTTCACCATTTGCCTGACCATTTACTGTGAAATATATTTCTTTGACCAAGGTTTGCTCTTCATCGTAATACGTGCGAATAGTGTCCTGAGCCTTTGTGAATTGGGCAATAGAGCAGTAAAAAACAAGTAAGAGGAGTTTGTTCATAGGATAAAAAGAAACCTCAAGACTGATTGCCTTGAGGTCAAAAGATAAATTTCGGCTTACATTTTTTCAATGACAATAGCAGACGCCCCGCCACCGCCATTGCATATGCCAGCTACGCCGATTTTGCCATTTTTCTGATGTAGAACAGAATTTAATGTGCTGATTATTCTTGCTCCTGAAGCTCCTAATGGATGTCCTAAAGATACAGCACCACCAAATACGTTTACTTTATCATTGTCCAGGTTTAGTTCTTGTTGATTAGCTAAAGCTACGGCGGAGAAGGCTTCATTGATTTCATAAAAATCTATGTCCTCAGTAGTTAACCCAGCGTGCTTGATAGCTTTCGGAATGGCTAGGGCAGGAGCAGTGGTAAACCAAAGTGGGTCTTTCGCAGCATCTGCAAAACCTCTAATCTTCGCCAAAGGCTTTAAACCTAATTCCTCGGCTTTTTCCTTGCTCACCAATACTAATGCTGAAGCTCCATCATTCATCGTGGAAGCATTGGCAGCGGTAACTGTTCCCTCTTTGTCGAATACGGGTCTAAGGGAAGGGATTTTATCAAACATTACGTTCTTATATTCCTCATCCTCATCGATCACGATTGTTTCGCCTTTTCTGCCTTTCATTTCCACCGGAACCACTTCATCTTTGAAGTAACCTTTAGCCCATGAATCGGCAGATCTTTGATAAGATTGGATAGCATATGCATCCTGAGCCTCTCTGGAAATGTTCATCTCTTTGGCAGTATTATCCGCACAGTTTCCCATTGGGAATTTATTATATACTTCGAACAGGCCATCTTTCACCAATCCATCCACGAATTCAGCATTGCCATATTTGTAACCAAATCTTGCCTTTGGTACATAAAAAGGCACATTAGACATGCTTTCCATACCACCTGCTACAACAACGTCATTGATTCCAAGCATAATAGACTGAGCGCCAAACATCACCGCTTTCATGCCGGAGGCACAAACTTTATTCACGGTAGTACAAGGAACATTGTATCCTATTCCCGCGCCTATAGAAGCTTGTCTTGCTGGGGCCTGTCCAAGGTTTGCGGAAATCACATTTCCCATAAAAACTTCCTGAACTGATTCTGCATTAACACCGGCTTTTTCCAAAGCTCCTTTAATGGCGGTGCTGCCTAATTCTATTGCTGTCAAACCAGCTAATTTCCCGCCGAAACTTCCTAAAGGTGTTCTCACAGCCGAAACGATATATACTTCTTTAATCATAGTTATTTGGGTTTAGATTTTAGGTCAGAAGACCGAAGACAGAAGACCGAAGCCACTTCCGTCTCCCGTCTTCTAGCTTCGGTCTTGCTATTTTACCAGTCAGGAATCCCTCTCTTAGGTCTCTCTGTAGCTTTTTTCTTGTTTTGTTGGATATAGCGCAATTCTGCAGCATTCATACTTTCCAGTATTTGTGCAGCTTGCTCAGGAGTCAGGTTCATAGCTTTTAACTTCTCCTTAAACTCCTCCATAGCCTTTTGTTTGTCAGCTAGATTGGCATCTTTTTGATCGTTGGAATTTTCTCCAGGCTTATCCTCACTTTGTTCGGAAGGATCTCCAGACTGAGATTCTTTGGCTTTATCCTCATTGGTTTTCTCGCCATCCTCTTTTTGCTCCTGCTGCTCTCCATCTTCTCCTTGTTGAGAGTTGTCTTTTTGCTCCTGCTTTTCTTCCTGGTTCTGCTGGTCTTGATTCTCTTGGTTTTGTTGATCTTGCTTTTCTTGCTCTTCCTTATCTTTTTCTAGCTTTTCTTTAAGAGCCTGTAGCTTTGGGTCTCCAGGGTATTTGGTCAAGCCATCGTTTACCGTCGCTAATGCCTGATCCTTTTCAGTTTTGACATAGGAACGTGCGGCTCGATTAAAGTATTCTCCTGAAGTTTGTGCTATGGTGCTCGACAGGCTTAGGGTCAATATAAATCCAAGAAGTAATAGGAGTTTATTTTTCATCGATTTCTGTGATTTCTTGAAGACTCGTCATAAAATCTTGATATGCATCAACGGTTTCATCTTGAAGTCTAGCTTCATTCATTAGGTTCAACGCATCTTTGAAGCGGAATTGTTCCACTAGCCTATCTGCCTCTGCTTTCTTACGCTTCGCAAATTCTGATGGTTCGGGCTTATTTTGATCTTCGTTCTTGCGCTCCTCATCACGTTGCAACCACCTTGCCAGTAATTCATAATTGTATCTGGCTACTTCGTTATTAGGATCTTGAATCAACGCAGATTTAAATTTGGAGAGAGCAGGCTCGTATTCCTTTTTATCTCCTAGTAAAACGCCTCCTTGATTGTATGCGAAAGAAGCGAGCATCTTATTTGGCGCTATTGAAGCTTTGTCGTAATAGCCTGCTGCTTCTTCCACTTTCTCAGCAAATTGATTGCTTAATCCGAGATTGTAATCCAGCTCTGGAGAAGTGTACCCAAATTCATCAATAAGGACCTGATGGTTGGTAATTGACTGCTCGTATTCAGCTTTTGCATAGCTTTCTCCTGCCAAATCTATGGCGGAATTCAACCTGGATACACGAGTCCAAGATGCGGGAATCAGAAGAAAAACTGCCAATGTTAGCTTACTCCAATTCATTTATAGTTTGATAGTTTTGATCGGTAAAATCATATCTAGCATAGAAAGAACTAAGCCAGCTAATAAGAAATAGAAGTACTTATTTGCGGAAGCTTCCACCACTCTGGAACCAGTTACACCGCCTTCTACGCGTTCTATTGCTGCTATTAAATCACCAATTTCCTGCACTTCATCTGATATCTCAAAGTACTGACCATTTGTTTCAGAGGCAATTTGCTGTAACGGAGCTCGGTCAAGAACTGTTTGGGCTGGTTTTCCAGTTTGTGGATCTATTACCAAGCCGTTTCCTCTTGGAATGCTACTTCCCCCCTCAGTTCCAATGCCAAGTGAAAACACTTTTATTCCTTCACTATTCAACCGGGAGCCAATTTCGTCCAAATCATCTCCAAAGTTTTCTCCATCAGAGATCAAAATGATTGTTTTGGATTTCACTTCCTGACTTTCATCATTCAAGAATCTTTCTTCTGCCATTTTCAATGGACCATTCAAATCGGTGCCAAAGTTCGGGACCAAACCCGTATTCAATCCATCAATATATAATTGAAGTACGCTTTGATCGAAGGTAAGGGGGCATTGCATAAATGCTTCCGAACTGAAAATAATCAGTCCAATTCTATCTGAAGGAAAGCTTTTGGTAAGATTTTTTAGCTCAAACTTAATTCGCTGAAGGCGACTTGGTCCGATATCAGGGGCATTCATCGATTGGGACAAATCCACAGCAATGAAGATGTCTTTTCCTTCTTCCTGTATTTCTTTCAATGAAGTTCCTATGGATGGACCTGCAAAAGCGATCAGGAATAACACAAAATAGACAGTCCTGATGACCACCTTAGTGAATAGCCTGCGCTTTTCCACCACCAGTTTTCGATTAATCTTCCAGTAGCGAAATAGATAAATAAAATATAGCAAACCGAATATGCCGGCTAGCAAGAGGGTGAGTTTTACGTCCGGATATGCCCAAATCATAGCCTGAAATTATAAAATAAAGATTACTTTAAAAGGAAGAATGCTATAAGTGGTGAAGGTAAATTCAAATGTTATTGATAATTAACAAACATTAATTTTTTTGAATCGTCTAATTTTGAGATTACAATTCAAATAAACGAAGGATGGAGCCATCAGGCAAGCGGAATAAATTCATTTTACTTTCTTTTTTCATTTTACTGTTTTACAGTGCCAGCGCTCAGGAAACTAGCTTTTTCTCCGCTGAAGTCTTGGATGTGACGAATACTTCGCCTCTTCCAGGAGCTAGCGTCTATTGGGAGAATGATGTTTCATCAGGAGTAGTTTCCGATATCAATGGAGTATTTCGGATTGAAATAAAACCTTTACCGGCTCGCCTGATTGTTTCTTTTATAGGGTATGAAACTTCTACTCGTGTCATTACTTCCAAAGACTTGGAGAAAACGCAGCGTTTTTTCCTCAAGCCCGAAGAAATGTCACTCGACGAAATCATAATCCAAGAAAGAAGGCCTGATGAACAAGTGAGAAATATGGAGACAGGCAAGGCTACAATCCCAATAGCTACTATCAAAAATATTCCTGCACTTTTTGGCGAAGTTGATTTGCTGAGAAGTTTGCAGTTGTTACCTGGAGTGCAGACAGCCGGTGAAGGGACTACAGGCTTGTTTGTGAGGGGAGGCTCGGCAGATCAGAATTTAGTGCAATTGGATGGGGCGCCTATCTATAATCCTTCGCACTTCTTTGGCTTCTTTTCGGTCTTTAATCCTGATGCGCTCGATCAAGTTGAGCTTTACAAAGGAAATATGCCGGCTTCCTTTGGGGGAAGACTATCTTCTCTTATAGATGTGACCTTGCGGGAAGGAAATAATGAGCAAATTCACGGTGAAGGAGGGATAGGAAGTATTTCTTCGCGATTGACTTTGGATGGGCCTTTGTTTTCTGATAAATCTACTTTTGTCATTTCTGGTAGAAGGACTTATGCTGACTTGTTTTTGAAGCTTTCCAATGATAAAGACCTCCGAAACAATAAGCTCAATTTTCACGATTTGAGTGGGAAATTATCATTTATTTTAAGTGAAAAAGATAAGCTGACAGTTTCCAGCTATCAAGGGAGTGATTTTTTGGGACTTGACGATCAATTTGGTTTGGGTTGGAGCAACTGGATTTCCTCAGCTCAATGGAGTAGAAATATCTCCGAAAAGCTATTCTTTGATTTACAGGGGTATCATTCCCGCTATGACTACCAAGTTGAATTTGATGATCCTAATACAGGTTTTGAATGGAAAAATAAACTATCAGAAACGGGCCTAAAAGGGCAGTGGACCTTGCTGACTAGTGATAAGATCCAAAGCTATTGGGGATTCCAAAGTCAGCTGTATCATTTTGCTCCTATAGAATTGAATCCTGCAGCTGATAGTAACATACAGCCTATAGTGACCAATCCGAAAAATGGATTTTTGAACAGTGCATTCGCAGGTGTTACTTACGAGCTCACTCCTAAATTGAGCACCGAAGCTGGACTTAGATGGGGATTTTTCAACCAAATAGGAAAAGGCGTGGACTATATTTATGAAAATTCTATCGTTGGGCCAGACAGCCCTGTAATAGATACGGTGAATTATAGTACACTTGAGAACATGAAATTTTATCAAGGATTGGAACCTAGGATTGCTTTTCGATACCTTATCAACGATGAGTTCTCCGTGAAAGCGGCGTATAACCGGAATTTTCAATATGTACAAATAGCTTCAAATTCCTCAGCAGGTCTTCCCATCGATCGATGGATTTTGGCAGGAACATATGTTCCACCGATTCGATCAGATCAGGTTTCTTTGGGCTTATTTAGGAATTTCGACGAAAACCGTTGGGAATTTTCTGTGGAAGGGTATTACAAAGATCTGCAAAATGTCATAGACCTAAGAAATGGAGCTCAAGTGTTGTTTACAGATAATGTGGAAACAGAACTTCTCACAGGAAAAGGTTGGTCTTATGGTGCTGAGTTTTTATTGAGAAAAAATATTGGAAGAACTACTGGATGGTTAGCCTATACTTACTCCAGGACTTGGAGGAAAATAACTGACATCTCTAAGGGGCAGAAATACAATCCTCGATTTGATAGACCTCATGACATCACGCTGGTCTTGAATCATGAGTTTTCTCCTTCTTGGTCAGCCGGTCTTACTTTCATATATACCACTGGGCAGGCAGTGTCCTTTCCGATTGGTGTATATGATTTAGATAATCAATCTGTTCCCTTGTATTCAGATTACAGAAATGAAGACCGTTTTCCGGATTATCACCGAATGGACGCTTCGGTCACTTGGAAAAATGCTGACAAAGGGAGGAAATGGAAGGGGAGTTGGAACTTCTCTGTTTATAATCTGTATGGAAGAAAAAACCCATTTGCATATGAATTCAGAGAGATTTATAATGATGACTTCAGATATGACAGTAGTGAAGACGGTCCAATAGTTTCAACCCGCCAAGGCATAGTAATGACTTACCTCTTCACATTTTTACCATCAATCACCTATAATTTTCAGTTTTAACATGAAGAGATTTTGGATCTTGATACTAGCAATAGCTGCTTTTTCCTGTCAGGAAGAAGTGTTCTTGCCTTTGGCGACTATTGATGGGGATGTGCCAGTGATAGAGGCTACTTGGACAGATAATAGCTATTACAATGAAGTCCGTGTCTCACTGGCTGAGGATTATTTTGACACCTTGGAGACTCAGGTAATATCTGATGCGGAGGTATTTATATCTGAAGAAGGAAGCGCTCGTAAAATCCCTTTCGCTTATAATGTGTATTCAAATAGCTATTTGCCACTAAATTCCGGAGAGAAAGCAGAGGTGGGGGAGAAGTATCAGCTTACTGTGCGTTGGAATAATAATGTGTTCACGTCATCAGGTACTCTTTTGGCTCCTCCTACTGTGGATAGTGTTACTTATGAATACCAAGAAGAAAGGCTTTTTAGAGATGAAGGCTATTACATTAAAGTCTATGGGGAAATCCCGTTTGAAACAGATAATTATTATAGAATCAGAGTAATTGAGAATGATACCTTAAAGAACAATAGGGATGATTATTTGCTTTTTGACGACACATTTGGGTTAAAATTTTTTGAGGAGGGGCTGGAGCTGAATTATTCCTTCGACGAAGGGGATAAAATCAGGCTTGAGCTTTTTAGAATGAATGATAGTTCCTATGAATATTTAACTCAATTGGTCAACTTACTCTATAATGACGGTGGTTTGTTCTCACCTCCTCCACAAAATCCAGCTTCAAATATTCTAGTAGAAAGTGGTGATTCTGAGGTGTTGGGGTTTTTTAATGTGGCGTCTGTGCTTACTAGAACTATCACAATTGAAGATGAAGAAGAGTAGGGCTATTCGAGGAATAGGTATATACTCTTTTGTGCCAGTATGGAGCCAAAAGCAATCTAGGTTATTGTTATTTTCATGATTCAAGTAGCCCGTCAGGAGCTCTTTCAGCTTCAATTTTTTCGCTTCCTTATGGAGTAAATGTTCTGGTCCACATCCTTTTGCTAGAAGTTTGCTAAATCAATAAGAAGTTCATGGATTGCTGAGGAGCTGACAGAGATTTGATTGCCGTTAATTTCTGATTAAGGATTGTTGATATTGGTTATAAACGTGGCGCTGAGATACTTTTGGCGGCTAATAAGCTTTGTGGAAATGTTACTGAGGCAGGAAAATTTAGAAGTGGAGTATCAAAACTCTACCATTGGTTAATCTGGTGTGAACTTCCTCTTATCTTTTTTGACCTTATACGACGATAGAAATAATCTTCAAATTGGTTTTTGCTCTTATGAGCTGTGATCATGCTGATAGGAATTGTCCTTTTATCTCTGCAGCTGACCTTCATTTCAATTACGAAAACTAAATATGAAGGGCTTTTGAATTCATACCTGTTGAAATCGAAAAAGAGTTAGGGGCTACCTTCCAAATTGGATCTGAGTTATTTTTTGATTTTAATATAGTGTCTCAAAATATTGATTAATAAGGTGGTAATGTTGTTCGAATAATATTCCACTACCGTGATTATCAATTTATATAGCTTAAATTCCGTAGTAATACGAAAAAATCGTAGGATTATTAAAAATTCGTTTATACTTTAGGAATATGAACGAATTGAATAGCAACGAAGAAAGAATCATGCGCATATTTTGGAAACTTGAAAAAGCGCTAGTTCGAGATGTACTTGATGAGTTACCTGATCCAAAACCTCCTTACACCACTTTGGCTTCTTCAATCAAGCTCTTAGAAAAGAAAGGGTATTTGGATCACAAAGCTTACGGGACCACTCACCAATACTTTCCATTGGTTTCCCAAGCTGAATACAGCAAGAAAAGTGTAAACCAATTAGTAAAGCATTTTTTTGAAGGTTCGGTGGGGAATTTCCTATCCTTTATGGTGAAGGAAAATAAGATTTCTGATAAGGAAATTGAAGATATGCAACGTATGATTGATGACATGGACAAACCTGCGGAATAATGAATCTTATCCTAACTTATTTAATTGAAGCAAGTATTTGCGTAGGAATCACGGTGTTGTTTTACAGAGTGGTATTGAGTGGACTTACCTTCTTCTCCCTGAATCGGGTGCTATTGATTGCTATGCTGTTGCTTTCATTTATCATTCCTTTACTGTCTATCCAAATAGGCATTGCTTCTCTTAGTACAGCTGAAATTATCCTCCCTGAATTTCTGGTAGGTAATGTGGTAAAACGAGATTCAGCGAGCTTTACCTGGCAGGAAATTGTCTTTTTGACTTACCTGGCAGGAGTTGTGTTCATGTCTGTCTATCTGATTTTAGGCTATTTCACCTCACAGCGTATGATTGGCAAATCCAAGCTACTTCGCTATCAAAATTATTGGATCGCTGTGCATCCTGAGTTTATTCCTGCCTCCTTTTTTGATTATATACTTCTGCCGGATTTTGATCCAAATCGAACTGATCAGCGCCAGATCATTTTGCATGAATCTGTACACGTGCGCTTAAAACATAGTTGGGATTTGCTATTGATCCAGTTTGCCAAAATCATCTTTTGGTTCAATCCACTGATTTATCAATTTGAAAAATCCCTGAGAGAAGTGCACGAATACCAGGCCGATCGGGGTGTTACTTCTTCCTATTCCAGAAAGGAATATTCCGGTCTTTTGCTTCAGCTGATCACTAGAGGACAAGGCTGGCACTTCATGAATAACTTTAACCAATTTCAAACCAAAAAACGAATTATTATGATGAGTAAACCAGAATCCCAGAAAAAGGAACTGCGTAGATTTTTACTAGCTATTCCTTTATTTGCAGCTTTATTTTTCGTGTTTTCCTGCGAAATAACACCTGAAGAAGAAATGGACGGGCCAATGATGGCTGGTGAAGTAAAAGAAGTAAAAATCGGACCAGCTAATATTCAGGCTAGAACACTGGGTAAAGATGGAGATCCAATCTTTGATGTGGTGGAAACACAGCCAGAACCTCAGGGAGGAATGGCAGCATGGAATGCCTATCTGAGTGAAAACTTAAGCTATCCAGCTCAGGCCAAATCTGAGGGGATAGAAGGCACTGTTATCGTGGTCTTTGTAGTGAATACCGATGGCACTATTTCCGACGTAGAAGTCCTGCGAGGAATTGGAGGAGGTGCTGATGAAGAAGCTGTTCGTGTGGTGGAAAACGCGCCGAATTGGATTTCTGGAAAGCAAAAAGACAATCCAGTGAATACTAGAATGAGACTTCCTATTCGATTTAAGTTAAGTTGATCTGATTGACTGTAAAAAATAACTAATTGATGGTGAGTTGAAAGTCTTTGAAGAGCTAATAGATCGGAGACTCGTCCACCATTCTTAAAAAAATCATACTTAGCCTAGCATCATGAACAATTTGAATAGCAACGAAGAAAGGATCATGCGCATTTTCTGGAAACTTGAAAAAGCGTTGGTACGTGATGTACTTGATGAGCTTCCAGATCCAAAGCCTCCCTATACCACCTTGGCCTCTGCTATAAAACTGCTAGAAAAGAAGGGGTATCTAGACCATAAAGCTTACGGAACCACTCACCAATACTTTCCATTGATTTCCCAAGCGGAATACAGCAAGAAAAGTGTAAACCAATTGGTGAAGCATTATTTCGAAGGTTCTGTGGGGAATTTCCTATCCTTTATGGTGAAGGAGAACAAGATTTCTGATAAGGAGATTGAAGACTTGCAGCGTATGATTGATGACATGGACAAGCCTTCTGAATAATGAATTCAATTATAATCTACTTAGCAGAAGCCAGTATTTGCGTAGGGATTACGGTCTTGTTTTATCATAGTGTATTGAGAGAACTCACCTTCTTTGCGCTGAATCGGGTTCTTTTGATTGGCATGCTGACGCTCTCTATAATAATTCCACTCCTGTCATTTCAAGTGGGCTTTTCATCATTAGCATCGGGAGAAATAACGCTTCCTGAATTTACAGTGGGAGATGTTGTAAAGGGTGATTCTTTGAGCTTTTCCTGGCGGGAGATGGTCTTTTTGACTTACCTAACAGGCGTGGTACTCATGTCAGTTTATCTGAGTTTAGGCTATTTTACTTCTAAACAGATGATACGGAAATCCAAACTGTTTCGCTATCAAAATTATTGGGTAGCAGTACATCCTGAGTTTATGCCTGCCTCATTTTTTGATTACATTCTCCTTCCTGATTTTGATCCAAATAGAGCTGATCAACGTCAGATCATATTGCATGAATCAGTACATGTTCGCTTAAAACATAGTTGGGATTTGCTATTCATCCAGTGTGCCAAAATTATCTTTTGGTTCAATCCGTTGATTTATCAATTTGAAAAAATACTTCGTGAAGTGCATGAATACCAAGCAGATCAAGGTGTGACTTCATCCTTTTCTAGAAGGGAATATTCAGGTCTTTTGCTTCAGCTTATCACCAAAGGAGATGGCTGGCACTTCATGAATAACTTCAACCAATTTCAAACCAAAAAACGAATAATTATGATGAGTAAACCACAATCTCAGAAAAAGGAACTGCGCAGGTTTCTACTCGCAATTCCAGTTTTGGCAGCATTGGTTATCGTGTTTTCCTGTGAAATAACTCCTGAAGAGGAAATGGAAGGGCCAATGATGGCTGGAGAATTAAAATCAGCACAAATAGGTCCTGCTGACCTCTCAGCTAGAAAACTAAGTGATCATGTAGATCAAGTTTTTGATGTAGTTGAAGTTCCCCCACAGCCAATAGGAGGGATATCGGCTTGGCATAAATATCTTTCAAAAACACTTAAATATCCGGCTCAAGCAAGACGCTCCGGGATTCAAGGGACCGTAATTGTTGGATTTATTGTAGAGGAGGATGGTAACCTTGCTAACGTAGAAATTTTAAAAGGATTAGGAGGAGCAGTTGATGAAGAAGCGATCAGGGTTGTAGAAAATGCTGATAATTGGGAGCCAGGAAAGCAGAGGGATCGAGTTGTAAGTACTAGAATGAGATTACCTATACGATTCAAACTTGCCAATAGCGATGCTAAGATTGAATCAACTTCAGTGTCATCTACTGACAATCTGCCTGAAATCGTTGTTGTTGGGTATAATTAGTTGATAATAAATTGATTAACAATTCTCATCAGCTTTCAAACTATTAAGATACACTTAACTAAATCAAAAATTATGAAACCGAAAGTCTATAATTTCTCCTCTAAAACAATTTTACTTCTGGCGACGGCTCTACTTTTCTTCGCTTTTCTTCCAAATCAAACAGCTCAAGCACAAACTGAAGCTGGGGAAGTATTGATGGAAACTGATGAAATGCCTCAACCTAAAGGTGGACTTGATGGCTGGATGGCATACTTGACTGAAAATATGAAGTATCCGGTATTAGCAAAGGAAAAGAATATAGAAGGAACGGTGATCGTCACATTTGTGGTGTTAGAAACT
This sequence comes from Algoriphagus winogradskyi, assembly GCF_900182815.1. Classification (GTDB taxonomy): domain Bacteria; phylum Bacteroidota; class Bacteroidia; order Cytophagales; family Cyclobacteriaceae; genus Algoriphagus; species Algoriphagus winogradskyi. The sequence goes on from NZ_FXUA01000008.1 coordinate 135,314, forward strand.
GGAGAAATTGATACTGTGGAAATTCTAAGAGGAATAGGCGGAGGTTGCGATGAGGAAGCAATGCGCTTAGTAAAAGAGTCGCCTAAATGGACACCTGGCAAAAAGGATGGTGAACTGGTCAAGGTAAGAATGAGACTTCCTGTAAGGTTCAAGTTATAAATGCCGGATAAATTTCTGAAAAAGAATAACTACAATCCCTTTGTGAAATATACCTAACCTAAAAAGCATGAAACGAACAACCCATAATTTCCCGCAAAAAGTAATTTCAATTCTTTCAATTTTCCTGCTGCTATTGGTTTTTCTACCTATCCAATTAGCTCAAGCTCAAACTGAAGAAGAGAAGAATGATATTATGCCAATTCCACCAGGAGGCATACAAGGTTGGTATTCTTATCTGGGTGAAAACCTCAAATATCCAGAAAGTGCTAAAGAAAAAGGAGTAGAAGGAGTAGTCATTGTAGAACTTCTGGTAAAAACTGATGGGTCAATTGATAATGTTTCAGTTGTTCGCGGCATTGGCGGAGGTTGTGATGAAGAAGCAATGCGGGTTATCCAAAAGTCGTCCAATTGGACACCAGGCGAAAAAGATGGAAAGCCCGTTAATACGGTGATGAAGATCCCGATAAAATTTGCATTAAGTTAAGTTTTAATTAAAGGTGAAAAACATCCGAAGCTTCTTCGGATGTTTTTTTGTTTATGGGCAAATAAGCTAGTTTAGCATACTTATTTAGCAAATTGACCCATGAATACAACCAAGCTAGCTGGTAATTTTTTATTGCCTATTTCTTTACTGATTTTTTCACTCACTGCTTTTTCATGCAGTGCTGATTTAGAAGATAAAGTTGTTGGAAACTGGCAGGGATATGATTTTCTGTTCCAGAAAACTGAAGGCCCTGATATCGTGGTGACAATCAATGGAGGCTTAGAACAGCATTTGAGAAGTAAGTTGATTTTATCAGATAATGGTACTTTTCAAAAGTTGGTTGGAGAATATGATAATGGGAAAGGAACTTGGGTGGTAGAAGAGGACAAGTTGATTACCACTAATGAAAATGGTGAAAAGCTGATTTATACCTTACTTAAGGTCACTGATAAGGAGTTAATGACATTGCATGAAGTGGATTTAAAAACTCCAGACGGAACATTGAAAGGGAAAATTATACTATCCTACACTCGATAAGCCTGTTTGATGAGAAATAAAATCTATTTTTAGTTGGTCTCATCTGTTCAATGAATTTCTCAAAGTTTAGGTTTGAGCTCCATAATATTCATGAATGGTTTTTTGATTGAGGGCAAATTGAAGTAATTTATCGCCTTAAGTTCTTACCCTAAATAATCTAACCTAAGAAATCATGCAATTATGCAAACTTTATACTGAGGCTTTTCAAAAAGTATGAATTCTTACTGCCATCAAAATTAAATTATAACCTTATGAAAAAGAGAATTTTCTCGCTAGCTATTACTGCTAGTGCATTGACTTTGAGTTCAATAGCAGTTGCCCAAGATAAAACACCTCCACCTATGAGACCGGAGGCTACTGAATTTTACACTCCTGTGCCACCTAAAGTTACCCCAGGAGCAAATAACACAGCTCCTCCCTCTGATGCCATCGTGCTTTTCGATGGAACCAGTTTAAATGGGTTTGTAAGTGCAAATGACGGTTCCCCTGCTGGATGGACGATTGAAAATGGAGAATTAGTGGTTACCAAAGGTAAAGGAGATATCAAATCTAAAATACCTTTTGGCGATGCACAATACCACGTAGAATGGTCAGCCCCAACAGAAATTGTGGGCGAAGGACAGGGCAGGGGAAACTCTGGTTTTTTCTTGATGGGAATGTATGAAGTACAGGTTCTGGATAGCTACGAAAGTAAGACTTATACTAATGGACAAGCTGGAAGTATTTATAAGCAGTATCCTCCTCTTGCAATGGCATTGAGACCAGCCGGTGAATGGAATTATTACGATATTATTTTCAAAGCACCCCGTTTCAATAAGGATGGTATTGTTACTTCTCCAGCTACTGTTACAGTTATTATGAATGGTGTGGTAGTTCAAAATCATGTGACCTTGAAAGGTCCTACCGAATACATCGGTATTCCAAACTATAAAGCACATCCTGAGAAGCTTCCAATTAAGCTTCAAGATCACGGCAACCCAGTTAGATTTAGAAATATCTGGGTTCGAGAACTTTAATCAATTGATATATAAATAGCAGTTAATTTAATTAACTGCTATTTTTTTGTCTATACTCAATAACCCAAAATGCTATGTCATCAAGAAGAAAATTTATTCAAAACACCATGTTGTTGGGTGCAGGTTTGGGAATGCCTCAAATTCTAACTGCATCCGATTTTGGCCGATTTACTAGAAAAATCAAGGCTTCTGATCAACTTAACTATGGCCTGATTGGCTGCAAAGGCATGGGTTGGTCTAATATGAATGCACACCTTAAAATGCCTCAAGTGAATTGCGTTGCCTTGGCAGATGTGGATCAAAGCGTACTAGATCAGCGGACAGAGGATGTTTTTAAACTGCGGGGTACCCGCCCAAAGCAGTACAAAGATTACAGAAAGCTGCTCGAGGATCCGGATATAGATATCGTGATCATTGGGACTCCAGATCACTGGCATTGCCTAATTATGTGCGACGCGGTTTCTGCTGGTAAAAATGTTTACGTAGAAAAGCCAATTGCCAATACCATTGAAGAATGTCAGTTGATGGTAAAAGCTCAGGAGCGTTACGGTAAAGTGGTGCAGGTAGGACAGTGGCAGCGTTCCGGTTCTCAATACGCAGAAGCAATTGATTATGTTAAATCCGGGAAACTAGGTCAGATTCGATTGGTGAAATGCTGGGCATACCAAGGCTGGATGAAACCGGTTCCTGTATTGCCAAATGGTCCGGCACCAGATGGAGTAGATTATAAAATGTGGCTAGGACCTGCTCCAGAGCGACCGTTCAATCCAAATCGTTTTCACTTCAATTTCCGCTGGTTTTGGGACTATGCCGGTGGGTTGATGACCGACTGGGGAGTACATGAAATAGATATTGCGTTATATGCGATGGGAGTTTCTGCGCCGAAATCTGTAATGGCCTCAGGAGGTAAATTTGCTTATCCAAATGATGCATCTGAGACGCCTGATACCTTGCAAACAGTGTATGAATACGATGGCTTTAATATGCTCTGGGAACATGCTACAGGTATAGATGGAGGGAATTATGGAACGACCGAAGGTATTGCATTCATAGGGAATAATGCCACACTGGTGGTGAATAGAGGAGGGTGGAAGGTGATTCCTGAAACTGAAACAGTGGATGGAAATAGAGTTCCAAAAGTAGAAGAAGTTCCTCATACCAAAGGTGTAGGAAATGCTTTGGATTTACATGCTGTCAACTTCGTGGAAGCTGTTAAGGCCAATGATCCAAGCCTTCTCAATTGTGCAATTCAGACGGGTAGTGTAGCGGCTATCAATGCCCAAATGGGAAACATTGCTTACAAAACCGGAGAGAAAGTATATTGGAATGCAGCTAAAAATCAATTTACCTCGTCCGCTGCGAATGACTTGATGAAAGCCCATTATCATAATGGCTGGGAACTTCCGAAAGTTTAGTTGAAAATCTGATAGTCCGCAATTTCTTCTACTTTGAACCAAAAAAAGCCATGGAATTTTGATTCCATGGCTTTTACTTTTTTCAGTAGCAAACCCTTTAAAAGGCTAGGGCAGCAAGCCCAAGTTTACTTTTAAGTGGATTAATAGATTTTAGAATCTGTCCAGAATACTTCTTGAATAAATCATTGCCTAATATGTCAGTGAGGATTTTAGCATGCTTGCTTTTCAAGCCTAGAAATGCAGCTTTCTTATCATCATCAGATTTTCCGCTTTTGTCTATATCCATCAGTTCATCTACAAAACTGGAGTTTTCTTTAGTCAGCTTTGATTTCTGATCTGATGATAGATCGAGCCCATCCGTATTATTCAATATTCCCAATACCTGAGAAGTTAGATCCATTTTTGGCACTTTCAATCCTTGGGCGTTAACATTTCCAGCTAGGATAAAGAGCAATGCAAACCCTAGGATAAATTTCAATTTGTGCATAATAGTATAGTTTAGTTAAAATGTTTTTACAGGACAAACTTAGCCAATTTGTATTTTGTCGTAAACGGACGTATTTGTTTTTTTATCTTTTTGCGGTATTCTTTAACGGTTTTTTCTCCAAGGATACTTTCAAACATGGAATTTTGCTCTTTAGCAAGACCAGAGATTTTGGCTATTTTCTTATCGTCTGATTCATCACTTCCTGCTATGCCTATTACCTTATCGAAAAAGGAAGAGTTGCTTTTGCTCAACTTATCTTTTTGATCTTTAGTTATTCCTAAATCGTCACCTGGAGCGAAAGCACCCAGCATATCCTTTTTGAAATCAGGGGTAGGTAACTTGATAGTTTGCGACGAGGCTTGAAAGCTGATAGCCGCTAGAAGAAAGATAAAGGCTGTAATTAGGTTAGTTTTCATAAGAATTAATTTTATGTATATCCGCTTTTGTGCCCGTATGAAGTCAAGAGCGAAAAAGGATAGGTTAAACTTAAGGATTGAGGCCGCTTCTGCCTGTCCCGCCAGTGCAGGGAGTCTTCGGTCATCGATTTTCAGGCCAGATTAGCAAAGAATTTAAAGTGACTGGCATCATCGCGGATAATCATTTTTATTTTACTTAAATAATCCCTTCCCCATATCCATCAGTCCACCTAGATCCATTCCTCCTTTGCCACCGCCTCCTAGAAGTGAGCCTAGTAAATCCGATGTCCCTACTTTACCTTGACCTCCCTGAAGTGAGGAAACAATAGACGACATGATGTCATTATTGTCCTGTGGGGCGTCATTTACACGCTTGTTGAAGAAATTCATTATCATAGGAAGCGCAGCTGCAGCAATTCCCATAGCTTGCTCCTTAGAGATGCCCAATTTGTCCATCAGGTTTTGAGATACATCGCCTTGAAGACTATTGATGACCGGGGCACCTGGAGAGGTTTCTTTTCCGGAAAACATTTCCATAATGGCATCTGTATCACCTGATGATACTCGTTTCTGAAGGCTATTCGTGAGAGAATCTTTGATGGCTGAGGCGCTTGCCTTGTCCTGATTCATTCCTTCAAGCATTTCTTGAAGCGGACCTTCCGCTAATTTTAACAATTGATCTAACATGATTTCAAAAATTTGTTTGATGTAATTTCTTTAAAATGGACTTAGATTCCAATTTAATTCCTTTTTAAAACATCTAAATTCTAGGAATGCTTACATGAAAAAGTAATAGTCAAGCTTAATGTATATAAACTGTAGAATTGGTATTGTTTATTTCCCACCAAAATTTTGAACCCCAATAAGGTAAGGAACATTGAAAAAATCCTTATTTCCATAAACACTAGCCCCACATCCTAACTTGGTGAAACGAGGATTTAGAATGCTCTTTCTGTGGCTGGGAGAATTCATCCACATCCTTACTGCTTCCTTAGCATAGCTAAGATAAGTATGCGGCAAAATCACCTCACGCTTTGAACTGGCATAAGTATACATTCCCCCAGATTTGGGAATATTGATTTCTCTACCATCCTGATATTGCAGACCAATACTTGAGCTAATATTCTCGCCCACTAGGACTGAGGGTAATCCTTCTAGTGCAAATCGATCATTGACAGTCTTTTTGCCTTTTACTAAACTTTCGTGGGAATAGAAATGAAAATTAACCATATCGGCAGCGTGACCTGAAGCAACTCTTTCAATAGCGTCCGAATGCTCAAAGGGAGGTAAACCATATTTGACTCGTTCCAAATTGGTCACATGAAACATCGCCGCTTGAAGTAGTCCTCTGTCCATCTTCTTTTAATTGATGGTTTGATAAACCGCTGCAAGCTGCAGAAACTCTTCTTGGGTAAAGCGTTTATAATCCGAAGGGATCCAGGTCTGAGCAGCCAAGGAATGGGCAAATAGAACAAATACTAGGAGTAGGAATCGGGTACGCAAGGAATACTAGTTTGGCGATTGTGTGGGATATATTCTGAAGAATAGACGATCACTAAGCCAAAATATTTTATGGGAATAGGTGGATTTGTTTGATATCGAACAAAATATCTGTTCAGAATCGTAACACGATGTTTTACTGGGCTCTACCTAGTGTGCTATTATTCAATTGTTTATAGTTTCAGTTGATACTATTTTCGCCAATTTGAGAAGGGTGTTTTGCACAAAAATGCAGGTGGACTTTTATGTCAGACGAGTATACCTTAATTTATTTACGATTAGAGATTTTTTAATAGGTACATCCGCTTTTCTACCAGAAAGGTGGCAAAAGCAATGCAAGACATTTTAAACTTGAGATTGAGGCCACTTCGGGTTTCGGTCCTCCAACCTGATAAGCAAAGAACCTAAGGTGACTGGCCTCATTACGGATAGTCATATTTTTTATAATCCGGTTTACTAGGATTTCACTTTTGTATTATTCTAGGTGATTTGCTTTAACTGCCAGATTATTTGGCATTAATGACATTTTTTAAGCAATAAATTTTAATTTGTAGGGAGTTTTCAGATTGGACTATCTGACGAAAATGTCCTGATTTTTCCATAGGTTTTTGAAAACTCCCAGATGATTTTTTTTCATCTCCAGCACAATACAAGGGCAAAGCACGATGAATATCTGCTTACCTAATTGAAATGTTTCAGTACTCTTAACCAAACAATTTTTACCTATGGCTACTTTGAAAATCAAGCTGAAAGGACAAGATCATTCTTCATTTCATAAAGGCGATGATAGCGGCTTCGAACTCTACCAATTTGCACAAGCTTTCACGATAGAAAGCCCAACGAGAGGCGACGTACCTGAGCAGGTCCTCGAACTAGATGAAAATCACATTGTTGAATTTGATTTTGAGGATGAGACTGTCTGGATGGGGGATAATGAGACTATTAAAACCCTATTCCCGTTGGAGGTAAAACGCTCTGCAGATGGAGATGAGCTCTACCTTCCAGATGAGCTGGAGTCTGATGAGCAGGATAGGGGCGTATTCAAAAAGATAGGGATTAAGCTCTTGAAAGTCTTCGTAAAAAAGAAGATTATTCAACCCAAAATTAAAGAATTGGCGAGAAACCTTGAGGATAAGCAATTGGCATTTACTGGGGAGGATTTCAAAAAGGTGAGGCATGGACTGTTAATAGCTTGTTCTCCCAAAATCGAACTTACTCCACTTAAATTTAGCAAGGATAATGTGGCTGAGCTAGATGTGAAAAGTCGGCATTTGCTCTTGCTTCACGGTACGGGGTCATCTACTGAAGGTTCCTTTGGGGAGCTAAAGGAATCCGATGAGTGGCTGAATTTGATTCAGAAATATGGTAAAGAGCATTTGATTGCTTTTCAGCACAGAACATTGACTACCAGTCCTCTTGAGAATATTCTTGAACTGGTTTTGAGTCTTCCTTCAGGTATTCAATTGGATCTTTTGAGTCATTCCCGTGGTGGATTATTGGCGGATTTATTGGCAAGATTTTCTACAAGTCCTGAGGGGTTTGATGAAATAGAAAAGGCCCTTTTAGATAAACATGAGAGGTCTTCAGATCTCAAAACAATTGCGGAAATCAGAGATATTCTTCAAGCGAAAAAAATAACCATTCGCTCGATGGTCCGAGTAGCCAGCCCGGCCAATGGTACCACACTAGCCTCAAGTCGTTTAAATATTTTCTTGAATGTGACATTCAACTTACTAGGCCTAGCGGTAGGTCATGTGGGCAACCCAATCTACGTTGCATTCAAGGAGTTTATCATGGAAGCTGTCGCCTGCAAAGATGACGTGGATATTTTGCCAGGTTTGGAAGCAATGAATCCCAAATCTCCTTTCATCAAAGCGATGAATTATCAGGCCTCCGACATTGAAATTAAGTTTCCACTTTTCGTGGTAGGCGGCAGTAGCGAATTGAGTTTGAGTTTTAAGACGCTGGTAGTGATTTTGGGTAAGTTTTTCTTTATGAAGAAAAATGACCTGGTAGTCGATACAGAAAGTATGAAATGGGGGGCAAGACGCTCCTCAGGAAATGTTGCTGTTTATATTCAGAAAAGCGGAGTTATCAATCACTTCAAATACTTTTCAAACCCAGATACTGTCAAAGCTTTGGTCACTGGCTTAGCTGCGGAAGTAGGGGATATTCCGGATAGTTTTGAATTGAAATTAGTTGATAAGGATAGAGGTGCAATAGAAATAGGAGCTTATAAAAAAGATAAGGTCTCTGGATCCCGGCCGATTGCTATTGTGATTCCTGGGATCATGGGGTCAAACATTGGCGAAAAGGATGAACTACTGTGGATTAATTATTGGCGATTCCTGAGGGGTGAATTAACTGGCTTGGCATATAATTCGGATTCAAAGTCTGGTTTATCTGCTCATTCATTGATCAAAACCTCCTACGGTAATTTGGGAGATAAACTTTCCGAGACCTATGATGTGGTTACCTTCCAATTTGATTGGAGAATTCCTTTGAAGAAAAGTGCTGAAGCCTTCAAGACTAAAATTGAGGAACTATTGGGCTTTAATCAACCCATTAAAATCGTAGCTCATAGCATGGGTGGAGTTTTGGTCAGGGATTTTATTGTTTATCATAAAGAAACCTGGCAAAAGCTCAATTCCTCTATTGGCTTCAGAGCTGTATTCCTGGGCTCACCACTGGGAGGTTCTTACCGAATTCCATATGTGCTTTTTGGCAAGGATAGCTTGATTCAACTTTTGGGTAAAATAGATATTAGACACTCTACAAAGGAGCTTCTGGAAGTGTTCTGCAATTTCCCTGGAATACTTAATCTCTTGCCAATGAGCAATAATACTCGACATGATTTCTCCGATAGGAACTTATGGGAGCGCATGCGAGCTGCTTCGGGTGATGAATCCTGGCCAATTCCTTCTGCAAAAGTTTTGGAGGAATTTGGAAAGCATCAAAAAGTCGTGTTAGACCACATGGACACCATTGATTATTCGAATATTACTTACATCGCAGGTCAAAGTGGAAAGAAAAGCTTCACAATTTCCAACCTAGATATTGAGGATGGTGAGCTAGTGTTCTCTGCCACAAATGCAGGAGATGAGAGTGTAACATGGATGTCAGGCATTCCAAAGGCTTTTCATGATAAAAACCAAGTTTACTATGCAAATGTGACGCATGGGGGACTTTCTAAGGAAAGGAGTCTTTTTGCTGCCATAGAAGATTTGTTGCTTTTTGGAAGCACTAAAAGGTTACAAAATAGCCTTCCTAAAACGCGTGGAGACGAAAAGGATTTTGCTCCTTCCGAAACTGAGGTATTTGATATCAGTGAAGAGAATGTGTTAAATACCATTTTGGGAATAGAAGAAGTAGCTGAAAAATGGCAGGAAGAAAAACCTATACTGGTATCCGTAAGCCATGGAGACTTGAAATATGCCAAGTACCCGGTGTTGGCAGGTCATTTTGAGTTTGATGCCATTCTTACCACAGAACATGCGATAGACCGTCAACTTGATGGAGAGCTTGCCAGATTACATGGATTAGGACTTTATCCGGGGCCTATCGGTACGAATCAGATTGTATTAAATGAAAACTTTACCAAATCAACCTTCAAAGGAGGTCTGATTATCGGCTTGGGCGTGCCTGGAGAATTATCAGGATTTGCCTTGATGAATTCGGTGGAGAAAGGCGTTGCTCGATACTTGACAATAAAAAAGGAAAATACTGATGTTCAAAATGATGGAGCTATTGCCGCAACTACTGGCATTTCAGTGATTGCTATCGCGAATGCCTATGGAGGTTTATCCACTGAGAGCTCTATTCGAGCTATTATTCTTGGTATTCAGCGTGCTAATAGAAATATTAAGTCCGTCTATAATGGAAAAATCAGAGGCATAGAGGAAATAGAAATTATCGAAATATTCAATGATAAAGCCTTGTCTATTTTGAAAACCATTCAGCGTTTAGAAGTGGATGATAGCAAAGAGTTTAATGTGGCTTTCAAAGAGAAGGGGTTAAACTACAAACTAGGCAGACGCTGGAGAATTCCTTATGAGAATACAAAGGACTGGTGGACTAGAGTGAGTGTATCCCATGAGTTGAAAATCAAAGAGCAGGGTGAGGTGGAAGAAGCTATTAAAATGTCCATTGCTTCTAACGGTGCAAGCGAAAAGGTAGAGTTTATGCCTGCTAGTGACAAGACCCTGGATGTACTGCTCAAGAGAATGACTTTGGAAAACCAATATTCCCCGGAAATAGCTAAAACAATGTTTGAGTTATTGATCCCATTTGAGTTTAAGGAAGAAGTAAAGCGTCTAAATAATGTCTCTTGGATATTGGATTTGCCTTCTGCAGAATATCCTTGGGAAATGATACAGGAAGATGTGGATGCAGTTCCGCTTTGTGTGCACACGGGTATGATTCGACAGTTGACCACCATGCAATTCCGTAAAAAAATAGCGCGAGTTACAGAGAAATCGGCTCTGGTTGTCGGTGATCCTGTTCTTGATAAGTTTATGCCACAGTTACCTGGAGCTAAACGTGAAGCAGAAGCTGTTGTCAATATTCTCAAAAAAAATGATTACCAAATTCAGAGTTTGATAAGTAGTACTGCCTCTAATATTATCCTTAAGCTTTTTTCCAGGAATCATAAGATCATACATCTTGCTGGTCACGGAGTATTCAAACACGGTCCAAATCACTCTACCGGAATGGTGATTGGCAATGATACATTCTTGACGCCTGCTCAAATAGCAGGAATGAGCTCTTCGGCAGAATTAGTATTTGTGAATTGCTGCTACCTAGGGTTGATGGATAGGGGATCGGAGGAAAGAAGTCAGTACAGGAATAAGTTCGCAGCAAATATTGGTACTCAGCTAATCAACAATGGTGCTCGGGCGGTAATAGTGGCTGGCTGGGCAGTGGATGATGCAGCTGCCTTGGAATTTTCTAAGCAATTCTATGAAAATATGTTTGATGGCCTTGGCTTTGGCGAAGCAGTAAAACGGGCTAGAAAAGTGATTTATAAGGATTACGGTCGAAGAACGAATACCTGGGGTGCTTTCCAATGTTATGGAGATCCATTCTACAAGCTGTCAGAAGATGGAGTTTGGAGAAATAACGATGATGAACTGCTCGTCTGTGAAGAGGTTGAAATTGAGCTTCAAAATACATTGGAGTCAATGGATGCTAATGAATATTATCATGATGGAGTGCTCAGCCGACTTGATTCAGTAGTTGATATAATGCAAAGCAGGAATATGCTTAATGATAGAATTCATGAGCTTTCTGCAAATATCTATGCGGGGCTTCAAGAATATGAGAAGTCTTGTAAGTGCTATGAGCAGCTCTTGAAATCCAAGAAATCAGCATTCACCATCAAGAGTTTTGAGCGGTATTGTAATACAAGTGTTAAGCTAGCACTTCAGCAATTTTCGTTGAAAAAGACAGGGCAAAAAGAGGCTGTGAAAATGATTGATAAAGTCATTGATGACCTAAGAGGATTGGCCAAGCATTTTGGGGAAAGTGCAGAGCGCTGGAGTTTGATTGGAAGTGCTTACAAACGGAAAATGCACATTCTACGTGATGCCCCAATTAGTGAATTATTGGAAGCAATGTCAGAGTCTATTAATGCCTATAAGCAAGCAAGTAAATTGTCTGATTATAAAGATGCCTATCCTCTTACCAATTGGTTGACAATTACTAGACTTCAACTTTTGTTGCAAGAGAAAGGTGGCCTGAAGAATATTGATTTGGAGGCTAGAAAGGCGATTCAAAGAATCTATGATGACTTAAAAAGCAGTGATCAGAAGTCTGATGATTTTTGGAAAATGGCTCATTATGTAAATATCATGTTAACTCATTTCCTGCTGGGGATTTCCGAGGCGAAGAAAGAAGATATTGTTAATGAATACCTGAAGCTTTGGAAGCTTGCAGGTAATAAAGGTCAAAAAATTGCAGAGTTAGAGCATTTTGAAATAGTTTCCTCGATGTTGGCAATAGTTAAATCTGAAGATAAATTGAAGTCGGACGTTAATGATATTATGAAAAAGCTTGAAGAATGTCTTTAGGAATTTAATTTCCAAAAACGGATTGAATAGCTTCTAGGTAATCAAATCCATGACCTTCAGTGGGTTCTATATAATTACCTTCCAAATATTCGTTCCAGCAACAAACCATCACCGTGTTACCATTGCTGGAACGATATTTTTTTGAAGTCTGCTGCGCTTCTTTGAGCATGGCGGTGAATGAGTTCTTATCGCTGTGAACTCGATCTTTTTGAGGTTCACTGGGAACGCCAGAAGGTTGTGGCCAAGTGCCACCAGCAGGTCGCATATCCCAACCCATGGCGGTAGGAACTTGGTATTCGAAACCCGGATCCTTTTTAAATTTCTCACTCCACATATTCCAATGACTTCTGTAAGTCTCTCGCATATCAGCATAAGACTTATTGTCTTTATTCATAAAGTTGTGATACACATAAGCAGTCATTCCTTCAAAACCCATACTCTTTAACCTTGGGACATATTCCTGAAGCAGTTGCTTTTTCTGATAAGTTCCACCTTCCCAAGGTTTCTGAGAATTGTTAGCTTTCCACTGAGTAGGAAGCCCGTAAGCTCGTTCATTTTCAAGCATAGGACCAGCTGTGACTGCTATAAACTTTATGCCTGGTAAATCTGCTTTTTTGGCTGTTGCCTGCGAGAGGTCCAATAAATCCTTCAATTTCAGCCCATAATAAGCCGCTCGAGACTCAGCATCTTGTGGAAAATAGAAGTAAACGATAGGTCGGCCATCTTTGCTTCTTAGATAATCCTCTCTACCAAAGTATTGATCTATCCAGAGTTGAGTGATTTTCTCATGTACTTTTAGGTATAGTTCTTTGTCTGGCTTCTCTCCTTCATAATTAGCTTTTCTAGCCAGCTCTTCAGGAGCTCCGATTTTTAGCCAGGTCATCCAGCGCTCATCACTGTCATCACACCAGTTTATCGCCCATTTCATTTGCTTTGTTTTCGGCAGGCTAGCATTAACTTTTAGCATGACTTCCAGTTGATCGCCCCATTCTACCAGGCCCGGAACTTCCACTCTTCCATCTCGCTTGCTGTCACTTTTCCATCCTTTTGGATAGTATATTTTTGATTGTGGCCCAAAGTTCAGATGGTAATAGTAGTTCCTGCCAAAAAACCAATCGTATGCAAAAAAGTCAATTCCATAACTCTTCATGTATTCCAGCTGTTTTTTGATGACTTCCGGATCATCTCTTTTATAAAAGCCCTTCAATTCCTTGATTGGTTTTCTATCCAAATAGGGGCCTTCGTAGGGATATTTGGCATTATAAATCCTTCCTTTTGGCCCCCAAATACCGCGGTTTTGTAAGCTCGAACAATCCTCTCTACCAGTAAGACAGGACCAGAAACTATCGCGATCCACAGCTGGATCAGGGGAGGTGTTCCAAGAAGGCATGAAAAAAACACCTACTTGCTCATCACCTTCAGTAAGTATAGCGTTGTTTGAGTTTGTAAAATTGGCAAAACTTGCTTGTTGACTAGAAGGACCTTCCGTATTTTCTTTAGCTAAAAAAAGTACTATGGAAACAGTAATGATCGCTAAAAGAGAAAAAAGGGCAGATTTTAGCATAATGGCTTTTTCTTAAAAATAATTGATTCTCCTTAGAATTTAAAACTATACGTTCGGTGGCAAACTCAAATTTAAGTTAAGGTTTTTCTTAAAATCTGAATTCCACGATACTTGGGAAGAAGATTTTCGTACTCAAGGTGATAGGTGAAAAGCCATTCAAACCCCATTTTTCTATAAAATTTTTGTGCTTGCAATTGGGTGTCCATCACCTCCAGCCACATGTACTTCATACCACGTTCTCGTGCAGTAGCTTCCACCATTTTCATAAGCCTGGCTGCAATTCCTTTCCCTTGGAACTCCTTGCTAATATAAATCCTGTGGAGGTGTAGGGAGTTTGGGAATTCAAATAAAGCCGGAGATTCTGGGTAATTATATTTCAAAATACCAATTTTCCAACCTTCAAAAAGCACGAAAAAATAATGGCTAGCTGGATTTTCCAAGTCTTTCTGATAAACTTCCGGATTATACATCTGCTCCAGATACCAGTCACCAGAGTCTGACCAAATATGTTTATACGAAGGAATATAAATATCCCGCATCAACTCAATAAGTTCAGGCTGGTCCTCTGCGGTGAGTTTTTGAATACTGATATCTTGGGTAAGCTTAATCATTCAGAAAGTCGAGAGTAGGTTGAGTAGGAATGAACGGCAAATTTGGGTGTTGAAAAGCTGTTAATTCTTATTCAAAGAAATGTAATTAGGCGGTATTGCCAAAATAATTTGGGAGAGAATTTATTCGGATTTTGAAACAAAAAAACTAAAACAAAAACCACAGCCTCTTTCGATGCCGTGGTTTCATGTATTGTTAAGCTGCTTCTCCACAAGCAGCTTGGATACTATTCTTACTTTCTAGCTAATACTTTCTTAGCAGCCGCTACGATATTTGCAGCATCTAGTCCATATTTGTCCAATAACTGGGTAGGAGTGCCAGACTCTCCGAAGCTGTCATTAACTCCTACATATTCCATAGGAGCAGGGTTGTTTCTAGCTAAGGTTTGTGCTACACTATCACCCAAGCCACCATTGTATTGGTGTTCTTCGGCAGTTACTGCGCAGCCAGTTTTGGCTACTGAATCAAGAATTGCTTCCTCGTCCAATGGCTTGATGGTGTGAATATTAATCACTTCAGCTGAGATGCCTTCTGATCTTAAAATTGCTTCGGCTACTACAGCTTCCCAAACCAAATGTCCAGTAGCGAAAATGGTCACATCAGTACCTTCGATCATTTTCCAAGCCTTCCCAATTTCAAACTTCTGAGCTGGATCCGTGAAAATAGGCCAGGATGGACGCCCGAATCTCAGGTAAACAGGACCCTCGTAATCAGCAATCGCAATCGTAGCAGCTTTCGTCTGGTTATAATCGCAAGGATTAATCACCGTCATGTGAGGAAGCATTTTCATCATACCCACATCTTCCAGAATCTGGTGAGTTGCTCCGTCTTCACCTAGCGTCAAGCCAGCGTGAGAAGCACAGATTTTTACGTTTTTGCCTGAGTAGGCAATAGACTGACGAATCTGATCGTACACACGACCGGTAGAGAAGTTGGCGAAAGTACCTGTGAAAGGAATTTTGCCATTGATAGTCATACCTGCGGCGATGCCCATCATATTTGCTTCTGCGATACCGGTTTGGAAGAATCTTTCCGGGAATTCCTTCTGGAATGCACCCATCTTTAATGATCCGATCAAATCAGCACAAAGGCCCACCACATTAGGGTTTCTACGACCAGCTTCCAGGAAGCCATCGCCGAATCCGGAACGTGTATCTTTTTTTTCTGTATAGTTGAATTTTAAATCCAATGTCTTTTCCATGTTTTCTTTTCGTTGAATGGTCTAAAAATCGCCTTAATTAAAAATCACCAATTGTTTCTGGCAACTGTCCTAAAGCGTTTGCTAATTGCTCATCACTAGGAGCAATTCCATGCCATTTGTGTGTACCTACCATAAAATCAACTCCAAAGCCCATTTCGGTGTGAAGCAAATTCATAACTGGCTTTCCTTTTCCACTTAGGCTTTTTGCTTTTTCCAGTCCTTCTACTACAGACTTCATGTCATTTCCCTGAAGGGTGTCGATAACTTCCCATCCGAAAGATTCATATTTAGCTCTTAAATCGATCAAGTCCATAATCTCAGCTGTAGGTCCATCGATCTGCTGCCTATTAAGGTCAATAGTAGCGATTAGATTGTCTACTTTCCAGTGAGCAGCATACATAGCCGCTTCCCAAACTTGGCCTTCTTCCTGCTCTCCATCACCCATCAATACAAAGACAGTGCTGTCATCACCATCAATTTTTTTAGCCTGAGCTGCTCCGATTGCTACTGACAATCCTTGTCCCAAAGACCCAGATGCAATTCTGATTCCCGGAAGACCTTCTTCAGTCGCTGGGTGACCTTGAAGTCTTGAATTCAATTTTCTGAACGTGTCCATTTCCTCAGGAGAAAAATAGCCTGATCGGGAAAGTACAGAATACCATACTGGTGAGATATGTCCATTGGAAAGGAAAAATAGGTCTTCACCTTTGCCTTCCATTTTGAAATTAGGATCGTGATTGAGTTGGTTGAAATAAAGAGCTACAAAGAACTCAGTGCAACCAAGTGATGCTCCTGGGTGCCCGGATTGAACCGCATGAACCATGCGGAGAATGTCTCTACGTACCTGAGATGCGGTACTTTCGAGCTGCTCGATTGTTTGTTTTTCCATTAGGGATATAGGTTTAATTTAGGATTTGTGCTGTGTGATCTTTTGTGTTTACTTTTTCTATGATTTCGGATATTTTTCCTTCCTCATCTATTACAAAAGTGGTTCGGACAGTACCCATGTAGGTTTTGCCAAAAGTATTTTTTTCTTGCCATGTGCCATAAGCTTCGTGTACTTTCAAATCAGTATCTGCGATTAAAGAAAATGGAAGTTCTTGTTTTTCTTTGAATTTAACGTGTGACTTTTCAGCATCTGAGCTTACCCCGAAAACCACATAGCCGGCTTTTTGCAAGGCTTCGTAATTATCTCTTAGGTTACATGCCTGAGCTGTACATCCTGGAGTAGCATCTTTAGGATAAAAATAGAGTACCACTTTTTTTCCTCTATAGTCAGAAAGCTTGATCGTTTCTCCTGTTTCAATTTTAGCTTCAAAATCTGGGGCCATTTGGCCTTTTTCTAAGTTCATATGCTAGTGTTTAGGGGGCCTAATTTAACCAATCGTTCCTTTCCATTCAGCAGTATTGCCAGCTTTATCGGTAACTTTTAATAAAACTTCCCCCTTGAAGGGTAGATTTTCAAGTTTTTCTGACCAAATGACCGCTTGTTTGTATTCATACCTCATTAGTACCCATTTGCCATTCACATAGGCTTCATAGGTGTCGATTCCTGATAAATCATCGCGAATGATATATCGAAGTTCGGTGGAATTCACTCTTACCACCTTAATTGTTGGTTTGGTGTTGTCCTGTAAAATGGAGATTTCCCCTAGAGATCTGGAGTTGAAACTCAAAGTATCCCCAGTCCAAGTTCCTCCCAAAAATGACTTAGAACCGCCTGAAATATAGTAGGCATGGGAGCGGTCCTTATTTCCGGAATAACCAGGAAGATTCCAATTTATATTCATAGAATTCCAAAGATATTCCCGGCTGTCATTGATTACCAAACGTGGCGAATTGGAGGATCCACTTTGAGAGATTCTCAAAAAGAAATCGTCCAAAACTGATTCGGGACTGAAGTTCACCTGTAAGTGTTGCTCTGAATAGGAGGTCTGCTTTCCGGCAGGAATTATTGCTTTGATACCCGGTGTTAGAACTTCTGTGCAAATATCAATTTCTTCAGGAATACCAAAATTCATGTCCCAGAGATAGGTTCTACTGTTTTCATCTTGGTATGCTGGAAGCATTTCAAATGAATGTGCACCCACCTGAAATTTAGCCAAACCGCCTTTTGGAGAGATTGGAGCTTTGATTTTCAAGATATTATTAATGTAATCTAAGGATGCTTTGGAAGGCGCAACTCCATCATTGATGTTTGATTCTCTATCTTGACCGAGCAGGGTGAAATTAATCTGACGCTCATTGCCATAGGCATCCCGAAGCTTGAGTTGATAAGCTTTCTTTACTCCAGGGTCAAGCTCTAGGTGACCTGTTGAGGAGGATTCAGGTGTAATAAATTTAAATTTTAAATTCTCCTGAAAATATAGCTTGGTATAGCGATTCTGATAAGTATGTTGAAGAAATTGTCTGGTATAGTTGAAATCAACCTTATCTACAGTCAAATTTAAAACGGTTCCTGTGCCATCGGTCAATTCAAAAGTTGGAAAACCATTTCTATTACTTGCACCATCAAGCTGATCATAACTTCGTATTTCTATACCTACTTTACCCGTGATCTTTATATCATTTGGTAAACGATAATTAGAACCGCTGGCTACTGGCGTCACTTCCAGCCTGGCAAATTTTCCATTCACTCTAGAGTCTATAGCTAAGGGAACAATGGCTATACTTTGCGGTACTGGTGCCGTATTATCGACGATTTCAGGAAAGCCAAAAAGGAGTGGGTCCATGGCCCTGTCCAGGCTATCCCGAATCTCAAAGTGCAGATGTGGACCTCCAGAACCACCTGTGTTTCCGCTATCCGCTATCTTTTGCCCCTGTTTTACAGGAAGTTCTCCCGGCTCAGGAAATACTTCTAAGTCAATTGCTTTTGCTTCATACATCTTCTTACGCATGTAATCGCTAAGCTCCTTGTTGAAATTTCGTAAGTGACCGTAAAGTGTGATTTTACCATTTGGGTGCTTGAGGTAAATCACATTACCATACCCAAATGAAGAGATTTTAATGCGGTGAACCCACCCATCAGCAGCTGCCAAAATAGGAAGACCTTCCTGTCCTCCTGTTTTGAAATCCAAGCCGGTATGGAAGTGATTAGGTCTTAGTTCAGCAAAATTCCCTGATAAGTAATTTCTTGTACCAGGCTTAATGGGGTTTTTGAAATAGCCCTTATCAACTTCCTGAGCATCAATCTTGAAAGAGGCGGTTAATCCAAGAAATATAAGTACGTAGCCTAGTTTACTTAACTTCAAAATCCAGCAGCTTTTCTGTCCCTATAAATCCTTCCAATTTGTCTCCAATATGAACAGGCCCGACTCCTGCCGGAGTTCCTGTATAGATCAGGTCTCCTGTCTTAAGCATAAAGAATTGAGACACGTATTCTATGATTGTTCCAAAGTCAAACAGCATCAAAGAAGTGTTGCCTTTTTGACGTGTTTCTCCATTGATATTCAGATGAAAATCTATGCTTTTCAAATCTATAAATTCATCCACTGATTTGAATCCGCCTATAGGTGCCGCGCCATTAAATCCTTTAGCAATTTCCCAAGGCAAACCTTTGGCTTTACATTGATCCTGCAAGTCTCGTGCTGTGAAGTCAATTCCAAAACCAATCTCATTGAAATAGCGATGAGCAAATTTCTTCTGGATGAATTTTCCCTGCTTGGAAATCTTCAGAACTAGTTCAGCTTCGTGATGGATGTTTTTGGAGAAATCAGGGTAGAAAAAAGGTGCCCCATCCTTTAATAGGGCAGTGTCTGGTTTTAGAAAAACAACTGGATCGCCAGGGGTTTCATTTTTCAATTCCTCTATATGGGCCGCATAATTTCGGCCTATGCAAATGATCTTCATATATAATTAATCTATAGCTTGGAAAGTCATCAAGGTTTGACCTGATTCATTCAACAAGTAAAGTTGGTTGTTTTCCAGTTTATATCCGCGAGTATCTGTCAATGCCTTGGAAATTGCATTCTCAGCACTCATATCGGGGCAAGCCATTCTCGTAGCCGCGCCGGGACCAAGTAGAAGTTTCTCTCCATCATTTTCCTTGATCTCACCACGTACAGAATTGCAGCCCATGTTTCCTACATAGGTTTTCTTCGAAGCATTAAACTCAAAGGTTAAAGCTTCTTTGTTTTTGAAACCTGTTGGGTTTTCTATTTCGCCCACTTGAATGATTTTCCAGATGTTAGTCAGGCGCAAAGCGGGGTCAGGGTTTTCACTTAATATCTCCACAAGCTGATAAATTTTAGATGAAGCATCCGCGGGAACTGGTGGCTCCCTATCTGTGATTTTTACTTTGATCTGGTAAATATTGCCTGGCTCATAGTCAAACCCTTGAATAGAACTGTAGAAAAACTCCCAGGATCCCGGGTTAATCTCAGCTCCTTTTTGAATTTGAAGACAAGACATAGGACCAACTCCAACGCAATCCATTTTAGAAGAATTTATCCACCAAGTTTCTGTGTTTTCTTCCGCCTGACGCTCACATGCAACTGCTGCCAGAATAGTGCTGATGAATAGAAATAGGATAGTTTTCATGGATTAAAAGTTTAAATGTATTAGTCTTTGTTTGCAGTCAAAGTTTTTCATGCGACAGATTATGGTCTTTATTCTTGCTTCTAGCATCTTGCTTCTTATGTCTAGATACTTATCTCTAATCAACCATACATAATTCTCTAGTAAATTGAAACTAGCTGTTCAAATAGTTTTTCTGTCCAAAGGCTATACATTTCAGCGCTGGGATGAAGGCCATCTGCAGCAAGCATTTCTTCCTGGCTGCCCAAAGCGCGATATTGCTCGGTAATGTCAATATAGGTAACCCCGTTTTTTTCGCAGATTTTAGCTTTAATGCTGTTGTATGAGTCAATTTCCTGAGCGATCTTACTTTCATCTCTACCACTTTTTTTTGCAAATGGGGTAATTCCCCAATCTGGTATAGACAAAACCACCACATGCTTGGTATTCACAGCCGCAAAACTTATTGCCTTTAAAAGCATGGTTTCAAACTCCTCTTCAAATTTACTTATAGGAAGACCACGATATTGATTATTTACTCCTATAGAAAGCGTAACCAAATCGTAGGTATTTCCTTCAATATTCTCTGCCTTGATGCCTTTTTCAAGTTCGTCAACTGTCCAGCCTGTGCGGGCGATGACTTTTGGTGAAGCCCACTTCTTGTCAGTTTCGGTATTTAGTTTGGCGATCAATTGGCTTGGATATCGCCCTGTATCGCTTACACCTTCACCTATCGTATAGCTATCGCCCAGCGCCAAGTAAGTGAGTTGATCAGAGTTGTCTGTGGGATTTTCAGTCATAGGTTTTTCAGAATCTTCTGGAAGCATATTATTGGAGCTTTTGCAGGAAAATATCCCCAGAATGATAATTGTAAGTAATGTAAACTTCATAGTAAGTCTTCTAATTCTTACTCAAATACGGATTCAAGCAGCGAAATGGTTCCCTTATCTGCATCCATGGCAACTTTTCCGCCTACAGGAATAATGAACTGCTTAGATATATGACCAATCATCGCGCCAGTGTAAGCGGGAATGTTCAAAGGTAAGATGTAATCATCCATGACCTGATCTAAGGTAAGAGACCCATAACCACCGCCAGGTTCGCAGTCTGAACATTGCCCAAACACAAAACCTTTGAGTTGGTCCAGGGTACCGTTGAGTTTTAATGTACTCATCATGCGGTCCATTTTGTATGGGTCTTCTCCTATATCTTCGATGAAAAGAATTGCGTCTTTGAAATCAGGATAATAAGGAGAGCCCGAGATTGCTGTCAAAACAGTAAGATTTCCACCCAAGATTTTTCCTTCCGCAATCCCACCTTTAAGTGTTTGAATTCTATTTGATTTGACCACCAGATCATCACTTTCCCCATGGATATTTTTGAATATTACTTTTTCTTTTTCTATAAATACCTTCTCAAACTGCTCCACGTTGAAGCTATTCCAGGTACTCGATCCCATGGGGCCATGGAAGGTGATTAAGCCGGTTTGTGCGTGAATCGCACAGTGCAAAGCTGTGATATCTGAATATCCAAGAAGTGGTTTTGGGTTTTTGGCAATTGCCTTATAATCAATCAAAGGCAAAATCCGCGCAGCACCAGAGCCACCACGTATGCAGATAATTGCTTTTACCTCTTTGTCGGCAAACATTTCATTCAAATCTGAAGCTCGTTCTTCATCAGTCCCTGCCAGATGTCCGTATCGGTTTTTGAGGTTTGCTCCGAGTTTTACCTGGAATCCTAACGCTTCCAATGCTTCTTCTGCGAAGGTAAACTGCATTCTATCTGCCATAGCAGCAGATGGAGCTATCAAGCCTACTGTATCTCCTTTTTTGATTGCCTTCGGCAAAACCGTTTTGGGGTCATATGCCGAATGGGCTGAATCCCATGAAACTAATGGGAGTGAGGCTGAAAGTAGTCCTAGGGATTTTAAGAAAGCGCGTTTTTGCATTTGTAAAGGGAGTGTAATTCTGAAACGTGAAAATAAGGCTTTTTTATTTTTAAGTTAAAGTCTCCCGCCTGGGCACAGAAGCCCAATGAAAATTTATCAAGTAAAATGGTTGCTGAAATTAATCATTGAGGTTTTTCTAACCTCGAAGTTTTATTTCTGAGGTAAAATGGATTTAAACCACAGAGTTCACAGAGATTTTCGCAGAGAACGCAATAGGTGCAAAAAATCTTTTACCCATCCTTCGTCTAATATTTAAGATCAAGCCTAGAACCTTTATAGTAATGGTTCTACCTTGAATTTAATGGAAAATTAAATTTGTAACTAAACTAATTTCACCAGAAGAAAGTATAGATTCTTTTTATTATTGAATAATTTTTCTTAAGAGAATCAACATCTCCTACACCTTCCTCCATTTTATATAGGTTTTATCTTTGTCACTTTTTGGCGGCCAAAAAGTAACCAAAAAGCCCTGAGCCTCGGTCTTTTCTTTCCGCTGATACCTTTCCTTATTCATTTTAAACAGCAACACAGCGGAATTTTGTGCTGCATTTCACACCTAAAAATGACTGGATCTCCCTCGTACCTCGGGAGCTAAGTCATTTTCTTAACGGCGTTCAATCCAGTACAAAACCGAAAATCCCGTAAGGCTCACCCATCCGGATGATACCTTCCGGAAACCATCATCATAAACAAATAGGGAGTAAACTCCCACGCAAGACAGGTGATTGCTACCTTTTTCCTTGAGTTTGATAATTGTCCATTGATACTTAATCCCCTTTCCTTTCCAGCATTCCTTTCATCTGCTCAATCATTGGCTTGAGTTCCTTATCGTACTTTTTCACTTTTCTTTTTATTTGCCAATGCATAAAACCAAGAATGGCTAATGTTAATGTGAGATGGATTCCAACTCGTGAAATGACATTTAAGGGTTCCAATAAGATGTAGTAAGAAATATTCAGCGCTAGTATGAGTAGAAAAGTATAGGCATACATGTGCTTTCTTGCTATCTCATAGCGGAAGTTCAGCTTTTTGATATGGGCCTTCAAATAGTCAGAATTGCTGAATCGTTCGCTGGAGTCATTTTTGCGGACTTTTGACCGGAGAGTCAAGCCCAAAACCCATATCATGGCGAAAGCGATTATATACAAGCTGATAGCTATGCCAATACTTTCCCTCCATGGCATAGACCAAAAGAGAAACCCAATTGTGAGAGGTGTGATTAGCATCATGAAAATCATCTCTCTTCTTTGTTTTACTTCAGTTTTTCTCAGCCCTTCCATCAATGAATTGATGTCAAAATCAATAGGCTTCTGAGCCTGCCAAAGCTTTTGTATGTCTTCGAAATTATTTTCCATAGGGATTGAGAAGTTGAGTGAGTGAGGCTTTGATACGGTTTACTTTTACAGCTACATAATTCTCAGTAATTCCTGTGATCTCAGCGATTGTTTTATAGGGTGTATTCTCCAGTAGCAGGGTTGCAATAACCCGATCAGTTTCGGCCAATGAAGAAATGGCTTCATAGAGTTTTTTGATTTGTAATTCCTGCTCTAGACTGTTGTTTTCTGGTTCGGCAAGATCCATCCCATTTGGTAGCTCAGCTTGTTCGGGCTTCTTTTTTTCTTTTGCAGAGAAGGTAATGGCAGTATTATAAGCGATTCTATAAATCCAGGTGCTTAGTTCACTTTCACTTCGAAAGCTGTCCAGATGTCTCCAGATCTTGATTAGAATTTCCTGAAAGAGGTCGTGAGCCAGTTCTCTATCCTTCACAAAACCCAGGCAAAGACGGAAAATCTTGTCTTTGTGGGTTTTGTAGAGGTTTTCAAATTCCAGATCTTTCCTGTGCTTCATTTGAGGAAATTCTGGATTTCAGCCAAAAACCAATCTGGGTTATCCCACATTATAAAGTGATGAGCAGTGGGAGCCATTTCTATTTGAACATTTTCAGCCAGTTGATATTGCTGCTCAAAATTGGACTTTACTGATTTTGCAGTCATCCCATAATCTTTTCCAGCGTGCCATGCTCCCAACACAAGAATTGGCGTTTTGAGTGTATTGAGATTCTGTCGGTAATCAGTAATCATCAATTCGTAGATAGCTTGCCCTACAGTAGCCCGGTCACTTTTCATGGACCAATCCACTAGCTGGGGAATTCTAGCTGTAGAGGTAGTCATCATTGGCATACTTGCAGTTTGCTGACTTTCAAAGTCCTCAGGATTGGAGTTCACGATCATAGACTTGGTTTGCTTAGCCATAGGAACCATCATTTCTGCTGTCGCTGCAGGATTCATCGCAGCGGAATAAAAAGGGTAGGAGTCAACTATAATTGCTTTTGAAATTAGGTCTGGATGCTCATTTGCAAGTTGAAGGGATAAAAAACCTCCCAAACTATGACCTATTAGTTCTACTGGCTGGTCAAGTTGCTGAATGTATTCTGCAATTTCAGATTTTACAATAGGTAAAAAACCATTAGTTAGATTTTCTGCGGGCTGACCAGCGAAACCAGGCAAAGTCAGTACGTGACAAGTATTTGTTTTGCTGAGTTCGGCAACTGTTTCCTTCCAAACCTCCCCTGAAGAAGCTAGTCCTGGAATTAAAATAATTACTGGTCCGGATCCGGATACTTTGCTATCAAAGGAGTTTTGAGAATAGGAGAGGGTTACAAATCCGAAAAAGAGGATGTAAAGAATAAGTGATTTTTTCATGGTGCGAGTTGTTTTATCCTTTAGACCATGGCTTGACTGATTCCTTACAGATTTTGTAAAAAAAAATATGAGCATCCGCAATGATGCCAGTTGCCTTGGATTCTTTGCTTATCTGGTCGGAAGACCGATGACCGAAGACTCCCGTACTAACGGGACAGGCTGAAGTGCCCTCAATTATAATTTTGAACAAATTCTAGATTGCTTTTCCCTCTTTACTGGTAGAAAACAAAGCAGAGCAAAAATTCCAAATACAATAAACACCCTAAACTTTATCTATTTATTGAACTGATACGTTCCATCTCGTAAATCGTAAATCGTAAATCGTAAATCCCAAATCAAATCATATCTCTCAGCAATACCATCACCTTCTCCATTTCCCTTCTCACTTCAGAAGCTTTCCAAGGATAATTGGAATTCATAAAAGCAAAGCAATAAAAACGACCGCTTTTGCCTTTAATAAGTCCTACCAGACTGTGATTATTACTCATCGTACCAGTCTTTGCAAAAACATAAGGCTGCTCAGCTTTGTAACTGTTTTCCAAGGTTCCTGCTTTTCCTCCAGCGGGTAGAAGTTCCAACAGCTGCTGGTCAGGTAGCATTCTATAGATCTTTTCAAAAAGTGCCACCATGGTTCTGGGCGTGAAAAGATCGTGACGGCTTAGCCCGGATCCATCTACCCATTGAGGTTGATCGGGAAGATCAAAGAGATAGGTTTTGAGCATGTATTCAATTGCCCGCTCTGTATCCAATCGCTGGAAAAGTCTATCCGAAACCATCAACATGAGTTGCTCTGCAAGAAAATTATCACTTTCCAGCATCATTTCTTTCAGAATAGGGAAAAGAGCTGCCCCACGCAATTCCTGATGGATCAGGGGTAAACTATCCGGCTGATAGATCCATTGTTTTCCAGTTGCATCAGAAGCGAGCTTCATTAATAGCTCAGGAGTGTAAATAAAAGGAATGAATTCCTCTCTAGCCCTGAAGTTATTTGGGTTATAGTAGAATTTATTGCTGTGGAAGTCCCGCTCCAATTCCCGAATTGTGCGATTCGTAGGGAATACTTGCTGTTGAAAACTAGGAGGGAAGACGGAAGGGGCATTGCCTACTTTTTTCACCTGAAGCAAATTTCCATAGATCGGCAAAGAACTTCGCTCCGCTGAGTAATTGTAATAATAATCATCCCATTGCCAGCCATAGCCAAAAGCAGGGGACATCATATTTGCATCAGAAAAGATGACCTTATCGAAGGGAGCTATTAGTCTGGCTATTCCGGGATCATCAAACTTTTTGTATTTCCAGCTAGGATCTCCCGAACCCCAAATCTTTATGGTATTCCCTTCAGTTACGTAGCGCAAAGTCTGAGTGCTGTCATTCAGGATAATTAGTGAGGAAAATAAGGTGAAAAGTTTGGTGGTCGAAGCTGGGATAAAGCGTTGATGACTGTTTTTCTCATAAAGTACCACCTGCGAATCCAAATCGTACAGCATAAATCCGCTTAGATGTCCATTGAAAAAACTGCCTTCTCCTAACGCTGATTCCAATTTTAAGTACTGATCGCGGGTGAGCTGCGCAAAAAGGCTTGAATTGAATGATACTATAAGGAGGATTAGAGTAAAGAGTTTACGCATACTTAGTTTTTTGAGGCGGCTACAACTATTAAAATCCACCCACCTATAAATGCAACACCACCGAGTGGGGTAATTGCTCCCAGCCAGGTAATTCCAGTAAGAGAAAGAACATAAAGAGAACCTGAGAAAATCAGAATTCCCACAGCCATTAAGACAGCGGCTAAGCTTAGTTTCTTCCATTCAGGTTTTACCAGAGCTAGTATGCCAATCAGAAAAATAGCGAGCGAGTGATAGAAGTGATATTTCACTGCTGTTTCAAAGGTTTCAGTTCTCCCGGTTTCAGCCAGAATTTCTTTCAGCCCATGTGCGCCAAAAGCTCCTATTCCCACTGCTAGCATCCCGAAAATAGCTCCTGTTTGTATAATTTGTTTTCCTGTCATTCTAATTCTTCAAATTCTAAATTCAATGTTCATTATTCGAAATTAAAGCATTACAAGCAAGAATAGCGCATTCCTGCCGGATTTAGAATTATTTACTAAGTCCAGATAAGGTATTTACTGCGTTTATTGAACAACAGATTACTTTAGAGATTTCTAGATTTCTTTGAGACCTATTATAGGGATTATGAATATCCGCTTTTATACCAGTAAGGTGGGAAAAGCTATGTACGATATGTGTAACTTAAGAATTGAGACCGCTTCAGCCAGTCCCGCCAGTACGGGAGTCTTTGGACACCTGTACTGAGTATAGCCGAAGTTTCGGTCTCCCAACCTGAAAAGAAAAGAATCTAAGGTGACTTGTAAGATTGCAGTTAATTATAATTAGGCTAAATTCTGTTGAATTGTGCCACAAAAAGTTTCTTTAAAATCGGGTAAATTGTCGTTGGCCATATTTTATGCTAGGGAAATAGATTGTTAAATTATATCTAAAACCCGTGAGTTTTTTGCTGATGTCATAAAAAAACAAAGAATATAAGGTTAAATGTTTAAGTTTGCGCAGTTTTTGAGACAAAAAATTAAAAATCTATATATGAAGAAATTCTTAAAGGGGTTATCATATTCCCTGCTTTTTTTCATGGCCTTTGGCTGTATCTCCAATGAGAAAATCATTTATCTGCAAAACCAGGAGGGGAACACTGTAATTGAAGATGGAGAGTTGATTACCTACGAAATTCCCGATTATAAGCTGCAGTATAACGATATTATAGATGTTAATATCCAAACAGTGGATGATTTGCTTCAATTTGGTTTTAATAATAAGCCCCCTCAGATGAATCAGCAAATGGGTAACGTCTCTGCACAAAGCGGTGGGGATATCTACTATATGACTGGTTATTCTGTGGATCAAAAAGGGAATATCCGACTTCCTGTTGTTGGAGATATTCAGGTCAAAGATAAAACATTAGAAGAGGCCAGGATAGTAATTGAGGAGAGCATGCGGACATTTGTCAAGAGTG
This sequence comes from Algoriphagus winogradskyi, assembly GCF_900182815.1. Taxonomy (GTDB): domain Bacteria; phylum Bacteroidota; class Bacteroidia; order Cytophagales; family Cyclobacteriaceae; genus Algoriphagus; species Algoriphagus winogradskyi. The sequence goes on from NZ_FXUA01000008.1 coordinate 162,959, forward strand.
AACTTTACGTTAAAGTAAAATTAGGAGGTGTGCGATATTCAGCATTGGGCGAATTTAGACGTCCGGGTAAATTCACCGTACTTCAGGACAGAATGACCATATTTGAAGCGATTGCTAATGCTGGCGATTTGACAACTGTCGCTAAAAGAGATGAGATTTTATTGATTAGACAGTATCCCGAAGGGACTAGATTGCATAGGATTAATTTATTGGATAGGCAAATTGTGGCTTCTCCATTTTATTTTATTCAGCCGAATGATCAGCTGTATGTGGAACCAATGAAAGTAAGAGAAACTGGTACTGGTGAAAATACAGCCCAAACCTTAGCCTTGGTATTTGCAGGGATATCTTCAGTGGCCTTAATATTAAATTTACTCAAATAAGTATATATGTACCCGAATACCCCAAATCCTTCCAATTCTGGGCAAAATCCTTTTATGGTACAAAAAGAGGATGAAATTGATTTAAAAGTACTTTTATTCAATTACCTGCAATACTGGGTGTTGATAGTAGCCTGTATTTTTATAGGTGTACTGGGAGCCTTTCTTTTTAATAGATATGCTACTAATATTTTTAAAGTGGAGTCCAGCATACTTGTGGAGGATGAAGAGCCTGCCTTGGGTATGGATTTATTTGAGTCCTCAGGTTTAGGGATGCTTGGAGGCAAGAGTAATATTGAAAATGAAATCGGAATTCTGAAGTCTTTTTCTTTGGCAGAAGAGGCAGTATCAGAGCTTAACCTCAATGTTCAGTATTATGAGGAGGGATTTGTGACTACAACCCAGATTTATGGGAAATTACCAATATTGGTTACCGTAGATTGGAAGCAGCCACAACTAGTAGGGGGCAGATTTAGATTGGAGGTAATCAATGAGGAATCCTTTGAACTCTCCGTTGAAAATGATGAGTTTAAAATATATTACCCCAATGATCCTTATTATAAGGAATTATTAGAAGATCCTGTTTCTTTTGAGAAATCTGTATTCTCCTTTGGTGAAGAGATACAAGGAGAATATTTTTCATTTACAGTTAACCAGATATCGGCCCTTCCAGGTGATATTATTCAATTTAATTTAGTAGATACACCATCCCTTGCTCTGTTTTACAGAGAAGAGTTAGCTGTGACCCCTATTAATAAGCAAGCTTCTATTCTTTCTTTAAGCTTAGAGACTCCAGTTAGACGTTTAGGTGAGGATTACATCAATAAGTTGATGGAAATGTACTTGGCGCGGGAGTTAAATGAAAAGAATAAAGCTTCAGAAAACACCGTAAAATTTATTGATGAGCAACTTTCCGGAATTTCTGATTCTTTGAGGTTTTCAGAAAATAAGCTTCAAAAATACAGAACTGAAAATAGGGTTTTTAATTTGTCAGAAGAAGGTTCTGTGATTTTCGAGAGAATGCAGGAGTTGGAGAAGCAAAAGGGGCAAACAGAACTAAGTTTAAAATACTATAACACTCTTAGGGATTATTTAGTCACAAACCAAACAGGCGATATGGTTGCTCCATCTGTAATGGGAGTAACTGATCCCTTATTAAATTCTCTGGTTCAAGCATATAGTGAATTACAGGCAGAGCAGAATCGATTATCTGCAAATTTTACTGAATTAAATCCTACTGTAAGGGAAAATACCACCAGAATTCAAAATATTAAAAAGCAGCTTCAGGAAAATGTTAATTCTGCAATTAGCAATACAGAGAATACTATTGCTGATCTTAATAGTCAGATTCGTATGTTGGAAGTAGATGTGAACTCCCTTCCTGAAACTGAACGTAATCTGATAGGAATTCAACGCCAGTTTACTATAAACGAGAATATTTACATATACCTACTTGAAAAGAAGGCAGAGGCAGAAATTACCAAAGCGGCTAATATGCCTAAAAATAGTATATTAGATTATGCTAAATCAGGACAACAGCCTGTTGCTCCGAAGCGTTCTCTAAATTTGTTGATTGGCCTGATTTTAGGACTAATTCTTCCAATTGGCTTTATCACAATTAAGGACTTTTTAAATACCAAGATTGAGGATCCTAAGGAATTGGAAAATCAAATAAAGGTACCATTGATTGGAATGATTGGAAGAAATAATTCTGAGGATGCAATTCCTGTAATGAATAATCCTAGATCTACGGTGACTGAGTCTTTCCGTTCCTTGAGGGCAGATATGTCCTATTTAAGTCCTCATAGAGATAACTTAACTATTCTATTTACTTCATCCATTTCTGGGGAAGGTAAAACTTTTGTTTCCATCAATGTGGCTTCAGTCTATGCTTTGATGGGTAAGAAGACTTTACTTATTGGTCTGGATCTTCGTAAACCTAAGATTGCTGAGGATTTCGGATTGGTAAATGATAAAGGAATGAGTACCTGTCTTAGCTCAGATATTTCCTGGCGGGATGTGGTTAAACCTACTGGACATAGGGATATGGACGTAATCCTTTCTGGCCCTATTCCTCCTAACCCAGCAGAATTACTGCTTCAAGATAAGTTTGGGGAAATCATCAAGGAAATCAAGGCAGAGTATGATGTAGTTATTTTTGACTGTCCTCCTGTTGGGCTAGTTTCTGAAACTAAAGAACTGTTTGGCTTTGCTGATATTAGTTTCTTTGTGTTCCGTCAAGGCTACTCAATGAAAGGAAATACCCAGATTTTGAATAATCTAGTAGAGAAAGGCGGTGTCTCAAAGATTTATGGCATCTTGAATGATGTGCATATTGATAAGGGCTACGGTTATGGATATGGTTATGGCTACGGCTATGGGTATGGAAATAATTCCTATGGTTACCACGAAGAGGTTCAGCTTCCTTGGTGGAAGAGGGCATTGAGAAGGAAGTAGCCCTAATTCAAAATATTATCTAAAAATCGCAGACGAAAGCCTGCGATTTTTTTTGCTTTTCACGAATTCAAGTTGTCCTGCTTCTCCAGAAGCAGGACTTTTCTATTTTTAACTGTAAGAAAGCCGAAACCTTAATTATCCCCCAACCTTGAATCTAGATCCTTCGCCCAACTTCATCATTCTTCATTCGATGTTCTTCATTCAAACTTCCACCAAGGTCTGTGTCCTCACAGACTACTCTTTATCGGTTAGGAGATGCGATACATATACGGTTTTTGAGATGTAGTCTTAGCGGTTAAGAAAATTGGCTAGCTCGCGAAGGATTGAGCGAGATCCGCCAATTTTTATTCAAAGACAATTCTCAAAAATCAGATTTGTCAACAGCCATTCAACCTTTCTATTCTTTTTTCCGATTTGAAGTATAGGCTTGGGCGAAAGCCTCGGGAAACTTTTTAGCCTCAAAAGTTTCGGAGAAATAAACTCGCTCTTTTATATTCATTTGAATTGAGAAATTGTGTTAAATAAATTTCTTTATACCGAAAGTCACCTAACCGTTTCCATCTTTTGCCTGCCCGCCGTGGCGGGGCTCTAGGCTTTCGTCTCCGAATAAGGATTCCGGGCCAGCGCTACTGGGCGAAAATATTCCATTAAAGCCTAGGGTTGAAACCCTAGGCTATTGAAAAGCGGAGCCAATTCCTGGCCTATTTGTCGACGTTTTTATATTCCTGCTGTTCTGCTTCTCCAGAAGCAGGACTTTTCTATTTTTAACTGTAAGAAAGCTGAAACCTTAATTATCCCCCAACCTTGAATCTAGATCCTTCGCCCAACTTCATCATTCTTTATTCGATGTTCTTCATTCAAACATCCACCAAGGTATGTGTCCTCACAGACTATTATCCTTATCAGTTAGGAGATGCGAGGATATACGGTTTTTGAGATGTAGTCTTAGCTGTTAAGAAAATTGGCTAGCTAGTGAAGGATTGAGCGAGATCCGCCAATTTTTAGGTAAAGACAATTCTCAAAAATCAAATCGGTTCACAGCCATTCAACCTTTCTATTCTTTTTACCGATTTGAAGTATAGGCTTGGGCGAAGGCCTTGGGAAACTTTTTACCCTCAAAAGTTTCGGAGAAATAAACTCGCTCTTTTATATTCATTTGAATTGAGAAATTGTGTTAAATAAATTTCTTTATACCGAAAGTCACCTAACCGTTTCCATCTTTTGCCTGCCCGCCGTGGCGGGGCTCTAGGCTTTCGTCTCCGAATAAGGATTCCGGGCCAGCGCTAATGGGCGAAAATATTCCATTAAAGCCTAGGGTTGAAACCCTAGGCTATTGAAAAGCGGAGCCAATTCCTGGCCAATTTTTCGACGTTTTTATGAGGCTTCTTCCTGCTCCTGTTGTCCTGCTTCTCCAGAAGCTGGACAGCATCTCCTAGTTGGTGCAAGTCTTCTTGACTTGTACCTATGTCAATGAAGTTTTCAGACTGCCAAGCAACAAACTTAATTATTCCCAATCCTGAATCCATACCATAGAATTTACAATCCAAACTGTATTTTTATTACTGTTATCCGAGTAAGTTTTACATAGCCTAAAATAGTGGGTTTTCCTGCTTTCTAGGGTGATTTTTCCTTTATATTCAAAACACCCCCCTGTTTACTTCCAAAAATATCCAGTTGTACTATTTCCAGATTTCGTTCATCTGCTGCCAGGCAGTTGGTTTTTAGGATGGTCTGGAAGCAGACATAGGATATCAAGTTAGCTCTTGCCATGGCCACTAAGGTTGTGAACTGCTCAGCCTCTTTGACCCGTTTGTGAATCACGGTGAATATCAGATTGGCAATCAATACCATCCATACCTGGGTTTTGATCCCCTCCCGGCTGTCCGAGAAAAAATAGCCTAGTTCGAAGTTTTGCTTGATCCGCTTAAAGAACGGTTCGATTTCCCAGCGGTTTTTGTACAATAACACAATCGTATGGGACTCAAAGTTAAACAGGTTGCTTAGAAAGCGAAACACTTTGCCTGTCAATGGATCTTTGTAAGTGACCAATCTAGCCTTTAGTGGCCCCTGATCAGTTTTTAGTTCAACCAGCTGATCCAGAATAGTGCCTCCGGAAAGGAAGTCATGGATGTCGGTTCGGATTTGGCTGACCACTTCATAGGTAGCGTTTTCATTAAGCCTGGTCACGTAAAAAGCACCACTCTCTGTCCATTTTTTATAAACCGCATAGTTCACATAGCCCTTGTCAAACACGTAAATGGCTCCTTGTTCTACCTTCAGCTGTCCGAGGAAATCTTTGTCATTGCTGCTAGCCGGTGTAAGCCAGATCAGTTCAGGCACCATGTTGTCCAACGGAAGCAGAGCATGCACCTTCAGCCCTCCCTTTTTCTTCCCGTTCATGGGATTCCTTCCTGCTCCTTTGAATACATCGGTAAACAGGGTCACGGTGCTGGAGTCAAACAGTTTTACCCGGTCGGGTGATACCTCTCCGTTGATAGGCAAGCTGAGGTAACTGTCCGAAATCTCTGCCCAGTAATGTGCCAAAAGTAGGTAATAGATATAACCGAACACCTCATTGGGACGCTTACGGTTGGCATCCGAAAGCGTACTGCTCGCAGGAAGTTTGGTGATGCCCAAGTAGCTGAGTTTTTGCCCTACAAACAACAAGCACTTACACAAGCTATTGAGTGAATGGGCTTTAGAAACTACCCCATAAAGCATGAAGACCAGCTGCTTCCAGGTATCCATGGTCTTATAATACCGATTTGACTGAAAAGTGTCTGAAGCTTGGTCGACGATTTCACGGGGAATGAAAGAAAGTAACTGACTGATTATCGGATGGCCCGATAGTTTTGTATGTTGCACTGGGTTGTTTGTAGTGTGGTAACCGCAACATCCCATTTAAAGCGGAATTAACCTAATCGGTGATTCCGCTTTTTCAGTTTTGCACTATTCCAAGAAACCTGATTTGCTGTAGGGTTTTTACTTGGATGACAGTAAAAAGGATTTATGAAGACTAATTTGTCTTTCATAACTTGTCAAATTTGTATCTTGTGAAAAATCTTTCAATTCTAATCGACAGCTCAGCCATGTTGAATGGTTTGATAAGGAAATCATCCGCACAAGCATTAAATGCATCGATTCTACTTGCTGCAGATTCCTCCCCGGAGAGAACTATTATTACTATTTGATGTAGGTAGGTAAACTTTCTGATTTCCTGAATAAATTCAATTCCTCCCATTACAGGCATATTGAGATCCAATATCACCACATCAGGTACATTGCCATCAAGAATATAGCTTAGTCCTTCCAAGCCATTAAGCTTTACAGCTACCTCATATCCTAGTTTAAATTTATTTTTTAGAAGCACACCCATCAATGGCTCATCATCAATAAGGAGCAATTTTCTTTTTTTAGCTTGAACTTCCATAGTTGATAGCAGGGATTAAATAGATGATTAGCTGAGCGTTAATAGATGAAAACCCAGTCAGCTTGAATCTGTTTTAATATCAAAGCTGAAATAATTTATCCAAGCGGTAAATATATGTTTTATTAATATAAAAGCCTCAGCTGTCTTGGCGGAGCCCTGATTTGCGACTCAAATTTATGAGGAGGATAAAAGTTTATAAAGGCATTAAAAAATGAATTAAACCATTTTTATTTGTAATTATATAGCTATAATTGGATTTATTTTGTAATAAAAGAGATTTCACTTATCCTGATTTACAAGCTTGGATTCTATATTTTTACATATCTCTTCTCCCATTTCCTCTCTTAAATTTGAATTACCTGTCATTTTTTTTTGTAGTTCGTAATTTGCCGTTCGTGTTTTGTAATATGATTTTTGCAGCCAAATAATCTGAAACATTTAATTATTTAAGAAGCTTTTTTTTCAATTTCTTTTATAATTATATGCATTTCATTTACATGAATACGCTTTATATTAATATGCAACCTTTTAAATATATTTTTAAAATTTAAATATCTAGTTTTATTCTTCAATATTGTTTTTGTGGAACATGGAGGTATGGCCCCGTTCCGGTTTTTTTTATAGTAAAATCCAAGTCGAAAGTTTTATGAAGCTAACTTTTATCCTCAGTTTTCTCTTTTGGTTTATCGGTTTTCCAAGTTTTAACGTGCAAGTTGAAGCCGAGGAGGTAAACACTACTTTTGTAGAAAATAATGATTGCGTCCCTGCGCAGTCATCAGATATTCAGGTTTTTGAAGATTATACATTCTGCCCAGGAGAAGAAGCTCTATTGAAAGTTTCTAGTAATTCTGTTGATTCCCCTGTTTTTACGTGGTATGCCGATCAAGAACTTACTGTAATTATTTCCCAAGGTTCAGAATTGATTTTGGATAGTTCCATTTCTCTGGAGAAGGTATTTGTAACAGTTGAGGGACCAAACACCTGTAGATCAGAAGTGGGGGAGGCTAAGCAAATTGATGTAGGATATTATTCAATTTCAGAGCCTTTACTTCCCAAGGGAATGTCATACTTTTCACCACAAGGCTTTGGAGTGGATATATTAGCCGAATATCCCGATCTGGCTCAAGCAGACAATTTTGAGTTTCACTGGTTCGATGAAGATGGTTCATTGCTGGGGATTTCACCAGTTTTTATGGTGGATAAGGAGCTTCCCCGAGGATTTTACCAATACAGTGTAGCCTCCAAAAATACTCTTACTGGCTGTTTAAGTAATAGGCTTGAATTTACTGTGGTGGTGGACGATACAGAAATTCCATTGGATAATTGTACAGTTGCAGGATCATATACTATTTCTAGTAACATATGCCCCTCCTGTACTGTTGACTTACCTGACAATGCTGTCGATTATAATACGGAAACCTATTCCGAGTTACGGGCTGTAAAAAATGCCTTCATCGGGGGATTTATAGGTCAAAATCTAATATTCCCCATTGTAGGGAATAAGGGAGATAGTGTAAGTGTTAGCCTTTCTTTTCCTACTTGGAACGGACAGAATGACAAACTATCATCTATTAGCCTTTCTTTATATAATGGAACTAGGAAAGTAAGTTCTGAATATTTTTTGAATACTGATGCTGTGCATGTCAAGAAAGCAGGAGACATATACAAGTTTACTATAGCCGCTGATTTGCAGGATAATTCAGAGTCATATGTCAGTGTCTTGGTGAAAAGTTATACAGCTCTTCCTGATTTTTTTGCCAATGTTAGAGTACACGCGGCAGAAATGATTTTTGCCATTCCTACCTATCCATCAGATCCCTTTACCACTTGTGAGGGGACGAATACTCGTATTTCAGCAATTCCTGGAGAAAATACTTTTTTAAGATGGTACTCCACCGAAACTGGGGGGCAAGAATTAAGTTCAGGTAATGGCTACACTACCCCAAAGCTATCCGATCCTGGTGAATACATTTACTGGGTGTCGGTCTTTAGGTCAAATTGCGAATCATATGCCAGATACCCCGTAAGAGTAAGTGTTACTGCCAGGCCTAAAGAATCAGATCTTGAAGTGGACGGTGGGGGAGAATATTGCCATGGTGATATTGTTATATTAAAACCTGGTATTCAAAAAGAGAGTCAGTTTACTCAGGATGAGATCAAATTCCTTTGGTACTATGATGCTTTAGGGGTAAATAAAGTGACTCAAACTGATAATATTAAGCTATCTCAGGAAGGAGATCTAACCTTGCAGGACTATGAACCTGGAGAGTATGCTTTTTATCTCAGCGCAGAGTCCAAGACTTCCTGTATGCTTTTGCCTCCTGACTTCAAAAAAGTGGAATTCAAAATTAGGGAAGAAATACAGCTACCAGTTTTTAGTAATACAGAAATTGAATTATGTAGCGAATTGAATCCTACTTTGGAGATACTAAAAGCTACTGGTAATGTTCAAGTTAAATGGTATCAAGATCAGGGCTTGCAAAGACCCCTTCCCCATACGACTCATTTAGAGGATGGAGTCACCTACTATGCGGTTACTTTAAACCAATATAATTGCGAAAGTATCCAATCAGCTCCTGTGACTGTTAGATTAAAAAGTTGCGCACCTGTACTTTCTATTACAAAATCACCTTTAGGCACAGCTCCCCATTCAGTTACTTCAGGAGAGGAAATGCAGTATTCAATTCTAATTAGAAATGAAGGTATATTTACCGCATACAATCTTCTTTTGGAAGATCCACTTCCTGCAGGGACCAGCTATGTGTCTTCCACACCGGAAGGGCAGTTTGATTCTGAAAAGGTAAGTTGGACTCTGGATAGCCTACCGGGAGGGGAAAGTCGTGTTTTTGAACTTCGCCTGTTGGTCTCTCCTTCACTGGAAGAGGGCACCATTCTGCGCAACACGGCCTACCTGACTGGTCCAGACGGGGAATTCGAGGATGAGTCTGAACCTGTAACTGTCCGTAGTGAATCTTCACTTAGCATAGAGAAAGAGCTACTCAGCGCTGCCTCGGTTTATCCGGGAGATACGGTTCGCTACAGCATCAGTGTTCAGAATTCCGGTCCCAGCGAAGCCTCCCAGCTCCGTGTGGTAGATGACCTTCCTTATGAGTTGGAATATGTGGGAAGTGAAGGAGGTGTGTACCAGTCTTCCACGCATGAAGTAGTGTGGGAACTTGACAGACTTGGAGTTGGAGAGCGGACCTCCTTTGAGCTTATTACCCGGGTGTCCCTTTCCAAAGAGCCGGGTCTGGTACGCAACGCTGTGACTGTTCTGAACAGAAAAGATGAAGAGGAAGATACAGATACCAATGAAGAGGTAGAGGTAGTCCCACTTGTACCGGAGCTTTTTCTGGAAAAAACACTTCAGGGTGATACAGAGGTACTGGCAGGGAGCGAACTGATTTATCAGCTTTTAATAGAGAATCGAGGAAGAGGTACCGCCTACAATCTTCTTCTGGAAGATCCACTTCCTGCAGGGACCAGCTATGTGTTTTCCACACCGGAAGGGCAGTTTGATTCTGAAAAGGTAAGTTGGACTCTGGATAGCCTACCGGGAGGGGAAAGTCGTGTTTTTGAACTTCGCCTGTTGGTCTCTCCTTCACTGGAAGAGGGCACCATTCTGCGCAACACGGCCTACCTGACTGGTCCAGACGGGGAATTGGAGGATGAGTCTGAACCTGTAACTGTCCGTAGTGAATCTTCACTTAGCATAGAGAAAGAGCTACTCAGCGCTGCCTCGGTTTATCGGGGAGATACGGTTCGCTACAGCATCAGTGTTCAGAATTCCGGTCCCAGCGAAGCCTCCCAGCTCCGTGTGGTAGATGACCTTCCTGATGAGTTGGAATATGTGGGAAGTGAAGGAGGTGTGTACCAGTCTTCCACGCATGAAGTAGTGTGGGAACTTGACAGACTCGGAGTTGGAGAGCGTGCCTCCTTTGAGCTTATCACCCGGGTGTCCCTTTCCAAAGAGCCGGGTTTGGTACGCAACGCTGTGACAGTTCTGAACAGAAAAGATGAAGAGGAGGATACAGATACCAATGAAGAGGTAGAGGTAATTCTAACTGAAAAAGTTGAGCTGCAAATCGAGAAATCCATCATTAGTTCTCCAGTAAGTATAGGAGGGGAATTCAGGTTTGGAATACAGCTCAAAAATGTGGGTAGCTTGAGCTTAACAAATTTAATACTTACTGATACACTTCAACCTTACTTAGATTTTCTCACCTCAGAATTTTTGCCTAGTGCAAATGATGAAAGTGTACTGACTTGGGAAGTTGATGATTTGGCACCCGGAGAAAGTATAAGCTGGGAGTTTGTTGTTCTACTTGATTATCAGCCAGACCTTGTTGGAGGGGAAATTACTAACAAAATATGGGCAACTGCTGAAGGACACCCCGACAGGTGGTCCGCTGAAGTGACTGGCGAAATTTTTGGTCCGCCATTAAGCGAATGGGAAGTGGATAAAGAACTGATAGGGGATCTGTTTAATATAGGAGATGTTGTTCAGTACGGCATCAGCATCCTAAATAAGGGAGAGCATCCAATCCGGAATGTAAAGATGAAGGATTATTTTCCTTCTGGTCTTCAATTTCTCGGTGTAGATGGGCCTGGATCTCTTGAACTGTTTGACAATGACTCACTGGAAATTACCATCCCTATATTGGAGGTAGGGCAACATCTGGACTTTACCCTGTCTTTTCTACTAGTGGAGTTTTCTCAAGGAATGATCAATGTAGTTACAGCAAGTGCAGACAATGCCCCAGATGTGACAGATTCCACTGAGATTCTTGATTTAAAAGAGGTAGATGTCACTATTTTAAAAGAAGTGTCTTCACTGTTAGTAGAAGTTGGGAAAGAGTTTAGTTATAAAATCACCGTGTCAAATATTTCAGAAGTTGAAGCTTCGTCTATTGAAGTTATTGATGTTCTACCCATTCAGATGGAATATATCAGAAGTGTTTACACGGTGGGACTGGCCAGCTTTAATTCTTCCGAGAGGTTACTCACCTGGAATATAGAAAAACTTCTTCCTGGAGAAGTGGTGGAACTCACTGTGATTGTGCTAGCTACCACTGAAGGTAAATATATAGCGAATAGCACCTCAGTCACTTCCCATGAACAAGACTCTGATTATTCCAATAATGAAAGTACTGTCATTCATGTGCAATTTTCTATTCATTTTCCGAACGTATTTACACCTAATGGGGACGGGATCAACGATACATGGGAGATTACAGGAATAAGTCTTTTCCCAAACAATTCTCTGGCAATAGTCAATAGGTGGGGTGTTGAAGTATACGCCGCCGATAATTATAAGAACGTTTGGACAGGTGGAAACTTGGTTGAAGGGACGTATTTCTATTCATTTAAATGGACGGATGAGTCCAACCATGTCTTTGAGAAAAGAGGGTTTATACACTTAAAAAGATAAGCATTATGGAATCCAGATTTATTTTTAATTCAGTCCTTGATCCCCATTTATTAAGCTATGGTTCCGGCCTGGTATTAAGGATTATTCAACTGTTAGGACATTTACTAAAAGTCCTTTTTTATTCTGCTATTTTCAAATTTCTTCTATCGGTAGTGGTTTTAATGATAGTTATATTCCAGGGGTCTGCTCAGCAGGTGCCACAGTATAGTCAATACCTGTTCAACCCCATTTACATCAATCCTGCTTATACTGGATATAAAAACGACGTATTCGTTCAGACTTTCTATAGAAAACAATGGGCTGGCCTGGAAGGTGCGCCGAGTACTTTTGGAATTGCAGCTGACGGAATAATCCCTCTTCATAATATCGGATTAGGAGTGGTCGCTTCTTCTGATCAGCTTGGCCTGCAAACTACCCAATCACTTTATTTTAATGGTGCTTACCATCTCCAGGTAGGAGAGTATTCATTTTTAAGTTTTGGTGCTGGGGTAGGCTTTGTAAACTATAGGATTAAATCAGAAAAATATGATCCAACTGTTGCTGCAGATCCTTCATTGATAGGCACCGGTGAAAGTGTGATATATCCTGATTTGAACATTGGCTTATTGTATTATTCGGACAGATTCTATGTAGGCTTTTCTATAGATCACGCACTTGAAAATATACTTCAAATAAAAAATGTTGATTTGGCTGTTAAACCAAAACGGTCCTATTCCCTTACAGCGGGGGCACTAATCGATCTTAATGGATATTTTTCCCTTAAACCTAGTCTATTTCTGTTGGATGATCTCAAGGCCATGACACGTATTGATGGAAATTTATTTCTACAGTATGACCAATTATTGGGTTTGGGACTAGGCTATAGAAGAAGTTTCAACTTTTTTGATAGAGTGGATGATATTGGCCTTCAGAAAGAAATTGCATTTCTGGTAATGGCTGAAATCTTTGTTCGGAAGAATTTTAGGTTCGGGTATGCTTTCGACCTTCCAGTATCCGGACAATGGAGCAGGCTCAATTCACATGAATTTTCACTGGGATATATGATCTCTTCACCTAGATCCAGACTGAAGTCGCCTAGGTATTTTTAATTAGTCTATAATGAAAAATTTAATAGCATATGTCGTCTGTCTTCTATCCCTCTGTGGCTGCGTTTCCTATAAATCCATTCAAAGAGAGGCTGATAAGCAATTCGGGTTATTTGAATATGATCCCGCAATAGAGAATTATAAAAAAGTTTTTGAAAAACGCCCTAGCCATTATTTAGCACTTAGACTTGCAACCTCACATCTGAAAAAGAGAGAGTTTAAAGAAGCTGAATTTTGGTATATATGGTATAGGGAAGGAGGAGATATGGGTGTAGAAAATTACTATGACCTCACAGAGATATTTATTGGAAATTCTAAATTTGAAGAGGCTAAACAAGCATTATCTTCGCTTGCTTCATTGGAGCAGGATCAGACATCTTCGCCTAGATGGCAGATGTTATACAAATCCGCATGGGAAGCAAAATCTATCCTTAATTCCCCTTCCACTTCCGAAATCATACCATTCAAAGAGGTTAATACTACCTATACAGAATTTGCATATTCCGCTTTCGGGACTCAGAAGTATTTTGTCACTGATAGGTTCTCTGAGCCAAAGGATGGTGCTAAATCCAAGGATTATAAATCAAGTAGATATGATTGGACAGGAAATGGTTTCTTACAGATTTATGAAGGTAGATATGATTCTATGAAGAGAGATCTTCAAGAGATTCATCCATCTTCAGATTTCAATTTCCCTCTACATGCTGGGCCACTGAGTAGGGATAGTATTTACTTGTTTATTACCAGCACACCAAAGAAAGGCCCTGCCAAGCATAGAATGTTAGAAGAGATAATTCCTCAGATTACCTGGGAAACTCAGGGTACAGAAAATGCCAGATTAATAACTGATACACCGACTAATTTTCTTACTGACCCATTTTGGGATGCAGATAATCAAAAACTATATTTTGCTGCTGACTATACTGGCGGTAGTGGTCAATTGGACCTATACCAGATGGTATTAGATAAGGATGGAACTTGGACTGAGCCCTTATCTCTAGGTGATGCAATCAATACATTTGGTACAGAGAGAAGCCCATTTGTTCATAAGGATACTCTATACTTTGCTTCGGATGGATTGGGCGGGCTAGGTGGACTGGATATTTATTATGTTCCCTTGCTATCCTCCTCTATAGATTCAATTCCTCATAATATGGGGGTACCTTATAATTCAAATAAAGATGACTTCTTTTTCTTTATTGATAAGGATTTAAAAGGATTACAGGTGATCTCATCAGATCGTGATGGAGGTATGGGGATGGATGATATTTATTATATTAACAAGATTCCTGAAGAACAAGTCAGGCGTATAATTATACAGGTTGAAGATGCGGAGACTCATATTCCTCTTCCTAATATTGGTGTAGAACTTCAAAAACAAAGTCTTAATACCTACCAGAACTTTCTTACAGAGGAAAATGGTACCACGGGTTTTTTTGTGACTCGTGCTGATACGCTAATAAACATCAATGTCTTCGGTCAGGATTACCTTAATTACGAAGTTAAAGAGTTGAATATCAGTAATGTGGATACTATATTTATTGAATTGCAGCGCTTACGACTAAATACACCAATGGTACTTAGGGATATTTATTATGATTTCGATAAGTATACTATTAGACCGCAGGAAAGTGAATCAGTTATCAAGCTTTCCGGTATCCTGAATGATAATCAATCACTGAATGTATTACTTAGATCACATGCAGATTCAAGAGGAACGCATTCCTATAATCAAAAACTCTCAGAGAGTAGATCCAAATCTGTAGTAGATTACCTGATTAGTGTAGGAATAAACAGAGACCGGATTTTTACAGAATCATATGGAGAAATTTATCCGGTCAATAATTGTGGAGATAAATGCAGTGAATATGACCATCAACTAAATAGGAGAACAGAAATTCTGTTTTTTCAGGGTGGTTTTCAGGCGAAACCTTATGAATACCCGTTGCTTGATATGAAAAATGGAAATAGGATGGAAGTAAATACAACAGTTCCTGAAGTTATTTCCACGCTGATTCCTAGTCAAACACATGAAGAATCAGATTCTCGCATGAGCCATAAGTTTGAGGATAAAAGTATGGAAGATTCAATCCAGAGTAGCCCTCACAAAAATAAATATTATCTGATAGCAGGAAGTTTTGTTACTCTGCAGGCAGCAGAAAAACATACCTCTAACCTTAAAACTAAATTATTAGAAAAAGTGATTATTCTCCCGCTCGATAGTAAATCAATGAGATATAGGGTTTCTTTAGGGGAATTTGAGGATTATGAAAAGGCAGATTTAAAGTTGGAATATTTTCAGCAAAAACTAAATCAAAATGATCTCTGGATTATGGTATCCAATAGTTTGCCATAATTGTTCACTATTTTCATTTAAAAAACTAATGTATGTAGATTCCTGGAAAATTGGTTTTGACTGAATGTAGTTTGATGATTTAGTATTGAATGCTACTTGCATTTCAGAAAGGCATAAAATTTTATCTGATTATACGCCTCTTTGCCAGAAGACCACAATGTCCTCGACTTACCTCGGCCACTGAATTTGAGGTTTTAAATTGGAGGAGAGGGGAAATTCGGCGCATGATACGTCCTGCCTAAAAGCCAAAACAAACGTGCAACGAGAGAAGTCAAGGTGAAGCTTAATGGAATTTGGCTACCGCCAGAATTGCGTATATCAATACAATCATATATGATAATACAGAACTCTGCCAGAAACTTCATTGAGATTTATAAAAAAGTTAAAATCAGAAGGCTGTTCACAGATTGGTCATATAAAACATGGCTGCAAAAGCAAAATATGTAAGGTTAAATCCATTATTCAGTTTTCTCCTGGATTTTAATCAGATACAACTTATCTCAGCTTCCTTTCATGAATAATTTCAGAAGATTGAAATTTGCAATATTCGTATATGAAGTTAGTTTCCTTCCCCGATTAGTGCTTAATTGATTATCCAGTACTTTCACGGTCTTCATTTGTACCATTTATTGGTCGGGTTGGATACATTTTAATTATTTTGGTAAGGGGAAATAATTAAATACTTAATATTTATATCCCCAATTGCACCAGATATAAAGCGACTTAATTTAGGTTAACCACTAGCTTTGCTGGTACTTCGGTCACCCGTCTCCCGATAGCTACCGGGAGGTCTCCCAGCCTGATAAGCAAAGTAAAAGAGGTCACTGGCGTCATTGCGGATAATCAGAATACTTAATCTTTAATCAATTCTGGACTTGGAATTAAGAATAAACTACACTCTAGTCATGATTGACATTTTCTTCGAAATTAAAATGATTCCTTTTTGTTGACTATACTTCTACGGGTATGCTAGTATGAAATTTAAAATATGTTATAATTTTCCTTCCATATGATTGATTCGGATATTCTTCTAACTACTACTAGCAAGGCTTTGTCGATTTTAAGAGACTCTAATGACTTCGAACATTCCGTTGCAAGATTTCTAGAGGAGATGGGACAGAGCTTACGCCTAGATTGCACTTACATCATCAGATGCCTGGATTCTTACCAGAATGGCGGAATGTGCTATGATTATGAATGGTGTAATAAAGATGTTGATTCTCGACTAAAGGGAGTTAAGTCAAAGATTCTTCTAAGTGCTAAAACAGGCCTAATCAAAGAAAGACTTCTATTAGATGGATGTTTTCATTCTAATGTTGACCCTAAGTATGATTTTTTTGCTGAATTCCAGGGTATCAGGAATATGAATGCTTGTTTGCTTGTACCCATTTGTGTCAATAAGGGGGTTTGGGGTGTGCTTGGTTTTGAATATAGCTTCTCCTTTCCTTACTTTTCTGATAGTTCTATTATACTCCTAAAGAATTTGGGAATAAGTCTTGGCTTCTTGATGCTCAGTCGCGAGAGTAAAAAACAACAGTTAGCGTGTGAACAAAAATATGGACGAATTATTGAAAATATCAGAGATGTTGTTTTCGAACTTGATTTGGATTTCAGGTTTATCTATCTAAATGGAGGATGGGAAAGACTCTATGGCTTTAGTAAAGAGCAATCCATTGGAAAGTCTATTTTTTCCTTTATAGAAAAGACATTTATAGATTTTTTCCTAGGTGAGCTTAAAGTGCTTTCTAGTGGAGTTACACTTAAAATATCTCTGGATCTTCCACTCATAACAGCCAATGATGGCTTACGCTGGGTAAGAATTTCAGTCAAACGGCCTGTAGATGGGGAAACAAGTCTTTTAGGAACTATTCTCGATATCCATCAAAATAAACTTAATATGGTAAAATTGAGGGACAGCCGCTCTGCATTTAATTCACTTTTTCATACCGTTGAAGGCTTAATATTTATAGGAAATCCATCTACCAGATCCTATAGTTTAATATCAAATAGAATTTCAAATTTTGGTTTGAGGCAAGAGGATTTTTTTAATAACCCGTCCTATTGGTATGAGATCGCACATCCAGACGATCGTTCACAGGTAGAGAAATTTATCCATAATTCTTGGATCCAGGACAGCCAAAAATTGGAGTATAGAATAATTAATATTTTTGGACAAACCCTCTGGGTTGAGAATAAAACATGGTTGGAATATGATCTGTCCGGAAAGCCATTCCGTCTGCATGGACGACTATCCGATATCACCAGAACTAAATCAAAAGAACTGGAATTAGTGGAAAGCGAGGAACGCTTTAAGGTTATTTCAGAAAACCTTCCTTTTCCACTTATTATGTGTTCATTGGAAAAGCTCGAGGTTCTGTATATTAATGAATTCTTTCTTGCTTTGATCTCACAAGGCAAGTCCGCCGTCAGACAGGATTTCAATTTAGATGATTTTGTCTTCCGTCCTGATTCTTCTATTTCCGTAAGAGAGTATATTCTTGATGTAGTGGAGATAGATAACCTGGAGGTGTTGGTTCGTGAAGCAGACGGTAATCACTGGTATAGCCTTTCCTCTCAAAAACTTCCATATAACGGAGGATTTGTAGTGACTATAATCTTATATAATATCCATAAACGTAAACTAGCCGAAATTGAGCGTATAAGGCTGGAGGAGGTACTAGTAGCACTGGATCAGACCCAGATCAGTTTTTCTATGGAAATGGAAGTGAGAGAGACATATTCAAAACTTCTTTCTACCCTGATTTTTTTTACCAAAAGTGAATATGGGTTTTTAGGAGAAGTGCTTTATGATGAGCATGGCTCCCCCTATCTCCGCTCAAATGCCATTAGAAATTCGGAATGTAACGAGGAGACTCAACGCTTTATAGACAGCCACATGGAGAAGGGGTTTGTCTTTAAAGAACTGGATAACTTAATAGGTCAGGTGCTTGTTTCAGGTTTATCCCTGATTTCAAATGAGGTAGGACAGTACATCCGCTCCAATGCAAATATGCCTAAAGGGCATCCACAGCTCAAAAGATTTTTAGGAATACCAATTTATAAAGGGGAGCAGCTTATCGGTATGGTTGGACTTGCAAATAAACAAAAATTGTATTCACAAGAGGACATAGATTTCTTACAGCCATTTATGTCAAGCTATGCAAACCTTATAGGTTTGGTAAATGAAAATAAAAAACGTGTTAAAGCTGAAAGCTTACATAAGGAATCTGAAAACCTCTATAAAATATTATCCGATAACGTGGATGATGTAGTTTCTCTTCATGACCTTCAGATGAACACAAAATACGTTTCTCCTTCCATTGAGAGAGTTACAGGTTTCTTCCCTCAGGATCTTTTAAATAAAGATTTTTTCAAATACATCCATTTTACTCTTCCTAACTCAATTGATTTTGAGAATTATCCAAAATTTGTGATCCCCATTACCCATAAAAAATCAGGGAAAATAATTCAGATAGAGATGATTTGGAAACCGCTCTATAATAACCAAGGGAAACTTTATTCTTATCTCGCCACTTCCAGGGATGTCACAGACAGAGAATTGATCTTGGAAAAGCTCAATAAAACGCTGAATAACGAGAAAGAGCTAAACCAACTTAAATCAAGATTTATTGCGATGACTTCACATGAATTTAGAACTCCTTTAGCAACTATTTTCAGTAGCAACGATTTGCTTAGACGGATTCTTGGCCAACTTGATGAGAGGGATATTAAAAGCAAATCTCTAAAACACGTTGATAAAATAAATTCTCAACTTCTTAGGCTTAATCAAATGGTCACTGACGTACTGTTAATGGAGCAGAATTCAGACGGTAGGCTAAACGTCAACTTGAGTCTATTAAATTTTAATGATATTATAGTAGAAACACTTCAGGAAAACTTCTCATTTGATGCCACAAATCCTTGTGTCTGCCTAAAACTTCCGAAATTATCTGTATACTTGAAATCCGATCGGACTTGGCTATCGTATATTATCAAAAATATTGTGGAGAATGCCCTTAAATACTCCAAAACTTCTGATAGATTACCAAACCTGTCCTTAAACAAAAAGAAAGATACAATTGTTCTATTAGTTCAGGATTATGGAATTGGCGTCCCAAAAAAGGAGCAGAAATTTATTTTTGATCCTTTTTACCGGTCTTCCAATGCAAGTAGCATTAAAGGTACTGGTCTTGGTCTCAGTATAGTCTATGAATTGGTATTGAAGTTGGGGGGTAAAATTAACTTCAAAAGCAAAGAAAATCTTGGCACCTCTTTTTCAATAGTATTCCCCTATGACGCACAAAATTCTTCTCCTGGATGATGGAGAAAGCCTATACAAGACGTATAACACCACATTCAGGAAGAATGGCTTAGAATCAATTTGTTTAATTGAGCTTAGCGAAATTGCAGAAGTGTTACTTAAAAATGAAGTGGACATAGTGCTTGTTGATACTAAACATATTTCAGAAAATACTCTTTATCAGATAGTTGCAGAGATTAGCTTACCTGAAAATCAAAACCTTCCTTTTATATTTCTTGGTAGTGATATTATCGATAGCGACAAATTCGACTTTAGTTTGAAAATTATTTTATGCTTACCTATTAGCCCAGAGTTGCTAGTAAATACCATAAAAAATGTTCTTGGCGAAAAGATAAGAAGAGAAGAATGGGGTAAACAGGACGAAAGAAATACAAACATTTTATCCCTTGCTAGACTCAAAATTGATTCAATAAGTGCTGAAAGGAGACTACAGTCTGGGGAGTAAGTCCACAGATTGATTTTAGAGTTTGTAACCGGCTGTTAGTACAATTAATTACTTTGTATGCATTCCGCATATCCATCTATGAGCTGCAAAATATCATTCCGCAAGTGATCAAGCGAAAATGGCTTTAAAATACAAAGATCAAAGGTGTGTCCTTGCAATTCTTCTTCAGAAAGTAAATCAAATGCGGATATGGCAATAATAGGTAGCTTTCTTGTTATTGTATTCTCCCTCAGAACTTTCAGGAATTGATATCCGTCCATGTAAGGCATTTTGAGGTCAGTCACAATGATATCCGGTAAATTATCGGTATTAATCTGGTCAATAGCATCAATTCCATTGCTTGCTACTTGGACTTGGAAATTATTCACTTCGAGAAATCGTTGAAGCATAAGACGATTGATCATACTGTCTTCTACAACTAATATTTTTTTCTTCATGGATCTATAGGTTTGGAATAGGTGTAATTTTAAATACAAATAAGTTGACTGGCTTGGACATTAATAAAGCACACAGAATTAAGCCGATTCTAGCTTCCGGGGAAATGACCTTTTTTTCAGACTGAATCTGGAAGTGCTTACGATTTAAAAATAAGTTAACCCTTGTATTCATTTCTTAGGAAATAGGAATTGCCTGATTGAGGAAATGATTAGGAAAGCACACTTTAAGTGCATAGAACTATAGATTAAGAAAAAAAATCAAACTATGGGTTCTAAAATCAAAAAAAGAGATGCTTACGCCTTGGTTATTTGGGATTCACTTTGATATCATATTATAACCGTTAATTTACCTTTTTTTTTAATAGGATCAATAGAAAAAATAAAAAATTATGGATAAACGCAATTCTGCCAGTAGCCAAATTCCTTTATGCTCCACCTCGACTTCGCTCGGTGCCCGTTAGTTTTGGTTTTTGGGGATTAGGGGAAAATTCGGCGTATGCCGCATTTTCCCCTAATCCCTTTAATAACCTCAAATCCGGTGGCCGGGCTAAGTCGAGGCCATTGTGACCTACTGGCAAAGAAGCGTATAATCAGAATAAAAAATGCCATTTTTTTTAAACCCAAACTACACCATTTGTTGCTAGGTAGATTTTTTCTTCTTAGGAAAATCCTATTCCGACCCATAAGCGCTCATTTCATTTACAATCTACTTCAAAAACTAAAAATCTCTCCATTAGCGCTATTGTAGCTAATAAAAATGTATTTCTTTTGAGACTAAGTGCTTTTGGAGCTAATAGTACTCTACATTGCTTTATTCGAAGTTTTCTTAGCACAATGCTTTTTAAGGTGATGTTCAGTCAAAAAGTTGTAAGACCTACTACTAAGAGGCTCAAATGCTAATAGTTAAAGTTTGGTTTTTTGACTTGGTAGATTTGAGATTGTGTTTTTTCAAGAAAGTTAAGATGTAAAAATTTATGATTAATTACTTCAGAAAGGTATTTACGGGCTATAAGCGGGTGGAAAAAGTTGTAGAGGGAATGGACACTACCTTTTTTTATATGGGACAATTAGTTAGGTTCAGTCCTATTACGATGATAAAGGAACTTAGATTTAAGCAAGTAACAGAAAAATTTACTCAGGTTTCTTCCAAACTTTCTATTACAGAGATTTTAGATCGTATCGGGCCAAATTCAGGGTTGGCGAATGCCAAGATAAAAGTTCATATAAAGGAAGATAACACCTTACTTAAAGTGCATAGACATGTTACTAAAATTGGAAATTTCAATACCAGCTATTATGAATTTTATATTGAGGATGAGCTCGTGGCAGTCTTCTTAAGAAAATATGATTATGGTAGAAGTTTTGCTTCTACAATCAGTAAAATTCATCCAGAAATTGTAATAACCTCAGTAAAGTCCGGGGAAAAATATCTTTTCAACCATCAAGAGGAAGGGAATCAAGTGATTGCTGAATTTTTTGGACATACCCAAATCTGGGTAATTGTCAAGGGGATTAAATTGAATAAGCTTATAGACAATTGGGGGCTGAATTACTCCCAAAAAAAGGAACTGGCTTAATACTATAATCTGAGTTGAGTATACCGGAAGTTTCCATCTTACTTACTATGAAGGTGAAGATAAACGTTAACCAAAAAACATATGGCCTTTCTATTTGGATTGAGGAGTATCATTTTTTTAATGAAATGAATCTGAAGAATTACCTATCACAAAATAGTTAAACCGCTTTGGACCTATCTATTGAGATACTCCAGCTCACTTTATAGGTATTGCGATGGCTAGTTGAGCAAAAAAGTTGTGCCGCTGTCGAGCTTGCGGAAAACTATTCTAATGAGACCTTTCTTTGAAATCTATAACTTTAGCTTTCAATTCCTGAAAAAAGCCTCTTCTAAGAGGGATGGTTTGCTTTTCCACGATAAGTTCCTTGGAATTTATCGAGTGTACAAAAGATAAAT
Source organism: Algoriphagus winogradskyi (assembly GCF_900182815.1). GTDB lineage: Bacteria > Bacteroidota > Bacteroidia > Cytophagales > Cyclobacteriaceae > Algoriphagus > Algoriphagus winogradskyi. The sequence continues at coordinate 185,273 of NZ_FXUA01000008.1, forward strand.
TTACAATATAAGATTTGTGAACTCGTATGAAGCGCTCTTCTGGTAAGTGGCTCATCACATCTTTCAGTATATCACGCATAGTAAACTGCTTTTCTTTGGTGTACACTTTTGTGTAAAGCCCATCTGCCTTTAGAAACATAATCTCATCTTCCAATAAGGATATGATATGTCCTCTGTCGCGGATTTGTAAAGTACGTTTTTTTGGAGAAGATGATTTATGCTCAAATGCCCTGAATGCAAGGTATAGACTAGACCGTAACCTTTCCTCAGAAAATGGTTTAAGAATATATCCTTCGTTTGGAACATTGGCTACTCTTTCTAGAAAGTTCAAATCTGAATAGGCTGTGATAAACACTGTTGGAATATCCTTTGACTTCCTGATTTGCCTGGTTAAGTCAATTCCATCCACGTTGCCATCTAATAAGATATCCATCAGGATCAAATCAGGAGAATTTTCTTTTAGGTAATCTATTACTTCGGTGGCATTTTTTAATATATGGGCGGTCTCATATTCCAAATGACTAAGAAGATCTTGGATGTTTTCTGCTAACTCATCCTCATTTTCTACAATTAGAATTTTTTTCATTAATCTGCTTTTTATTCCTCATTCGAAGGTAAAAGGAATAATTTAAACGGGACAAATCTTTGGTAGTTAAATTAAAAAAAATATGTCTTGCTAATACGAATTAATATTTTCAATAATTCTCTTAAAGATGTTTATTATTAATGTTTTATTGAATATGTTTTTCCTGATTGTTCTTTTTGTTTACAAAATTATTCCTTTTGTTGTATTTGGTTGGATTATTAGTTGTTTATTTGTATTTAATTAATGTTAGTAAATCCTCATATTTCAATTGTTGTTATACTTTTTAAATAGGGTGAATTTCAGGATCACCACACAATTATCAAGCTTTTCTTTTAGTTACTTTTCTTTTTGTTTACAAAATTTTGCATATAACATATAATTCGTTCAATACTCTAAATTTCAGTTTTAAGTCTACGTTTAAATGGTGTTATTACATACGGATTTAAAGGGAAATTCATGTCATTAATAGATATATAAGGCGTTCTTTTGTTTTTCGAACTAAATTCTAACTTAATGTTTTCAAAGCAGGGTTAATTTTTGGTTAATCCAGTCTTAGATTCTGGCTTTTAGTTTTTATTGAAATAAATGTACTCGCTGTCCAGGTAGCCAAATCTTTCAGGTTATCCTTTGCAATCATTATATGAAGAGATTATATTCTTTCCTTATTTTAATAGGTCTCATTAACGCTAATTTGCTTATTGAGATACCCCAAGCTCTGGGCAGTAGAATAGAAAAAGTCTATATGCCTAGCAAAAAAGATTCCCTCAGTAATTTGGGAGCTAAATTTGTCTTTGATCCCACTTTTCATCAGAGAGCCAAGCCGGTTGATGATAGCAGAATTTCTTCTTCTAAAAAGAATATAGCAGATACTAGGGTGTTAAACTCCCGGTCTAAGCAATCAAATTCAATGGTCCTGCTAGTTAAGGACAGGGGTACTGGAAAGCCTATTGACAATACCTTAGTTGTTTTAAAATTATATGAGACCGATACTTATACTGAATACAAAACAGATGATTTGGGTGAAATCAGTATTCCTCTCACATTTTCTGATTCCTTGGTGCATATTTCAATAGCAGCTTCGGGATATGTAAGCATCCCGGAGTGTACCATTCCGGTCTGGGATACTGCTCACTTAGAAGTCATCTTACAGCCTTTGCAACTAAATGAAAATTTAGTTTTGGCTAGGCTCGGGGCCGCTGAGAATGGAAAAACCTTAACAGAATCTGATTACCGCTCACTTGACAACCTAATCCAACTTCTTCATCTAAATCCTGATGTTCGGGTTGATTTAAAAAATCATGCTGATTCTAAGCATGGACACTATTATAATCAACGTATCTCTGAAAAAAGAGCCAAACTAATTGTTTCCTATCTAATCAATAAGGGATTAGACCCTAATAGAATCTATTCCGTTTCATATGGCGACTCCTATCCTTTAGTACCATGCACGCTGAATTGCACAAAAAAGCAATTCACCGAAAATAGTAGGACGGAGGTTGTGTTTTTTAAAGGAGAATTTCACTATCAACCATATAAATATCCAGATTTTGATATCGAGATGCAGGCTGTAGTACATACTGGGTCTAAGGTGACATTGCTGGAAACCAAGTCTACCATCTCTTCCGTGGATTCATTAGATAATTCTGTGATCCCCTCGTTGAAAGATTCCTTACATTTGACAAAGTCTTCAATTGGGGATACAGAAGTATCTCCGTTTTATTATCTGGTTACGAATGGTTTTTCGGATTTGGAAGCTGCTTATGCATGGGCAAATTACCTTAGAGGTAATTTCACCCAAGAGGTATTTGTGCTCCCACCCTCATCTAAGCAAAATAAATTTTTGGTAGCTTTGGATAGATATGTACAGCTGGAGCAAGCGTTGACTGAAATAAAGGATTATAGTGATTCTGCTCCTCATTTGAATATTTGGCTTTATTATCTAGAATAGGTGTTTGCTGATCATTTCTATTAATCTTTTTAGAATTAGTTAGTTATATTATTGGCATGTTATCAATGCCTTAAGATTTAAAATTGTAATTGTTTTGCCCCTTGGGCGTTAATATTTTTCTATTGATTTTAACTAATATGGAGTTTAAATTGTCCGAAATCCTAATCATTGATGACGATGACGCTATTAAGTTTGTGGAAAGCAAAATTTTAAGAAAAATGAGGTTTCTTAAGCCAATTCGCTTCTTAAAAAATGGAAAGGAGGGATTAGACTTTCTTAGATCACGCCCATTGGATCCATCCAGCTCATTCCCACGTCTTATCTTGTTGGATCTTCATATGCCTGTTTTGGATGGCTGGGGGTTTTTGGCTGAGTTCGATAAATTAAGTGATGAAATAAAATCTTCGTATGATGTTATAATAAGGACTAGTTCCATTGACCCGGAAGATAGAAATAGAGCTATAAATTCACCTAGAATTAAGGATTTTATTGTTAAGCCCCTAGAATATGATTTGCTTTTAGAGATATTTGTCAAGCATGGATTTGTTTAATTTACGCTACTTAAATTATTTGTTAGTTGGCTTGTATTATATTGAGCTATATTTTGACATGAAATTTAGACAACTCAGTTTTTGAATGAACTTTCCAATAGCATTGTCTAATTATCTATCTTTATTATCAGTTTTACATATTTCATGTTGGGTGAATCCTTCGAGGCTGCTATTTGATATAAGCCTCTGCGTTTTTAATTGCTCTCTCCGCTTGATTAATTAATTTCAGAAATCAGATCTTTTATATATATAGCAATTCATTTACAATCTAATGCATTTATTCGGTTCTTGTTAACTAATTCATAATATTTAGTCATGGAAAATAATGTATTCGTACGCCCTTTTTCTGCTGTGGAAAACATAGAAGGTATAGACGTGGAATTTATCCATGCTGGCGAAGTATGTAGATTTAGCCCCTTCTTAGTGGTGGAGGATTTTATTACCTCTTTTTATAGTCTGAGAATTAAGGAACGTTTATTAAAGCCATTTCCCCTTGATGTTATTCCCAGGTTTAAGGATTATTTCTTTACTTCAAATGCCAAAATCCAGTGCATTGCCAGCTTCTCCCAGAGAGAAATAAAATATGATTCACATATGTTTACTGGGCAGACGGTATTCACTCCATTCGAACAGGTGAATTACCTAAGAGATGGAAATCTTCTTTTCGAACATTTTAAGTTTAGTAATGATGTGCTGCCTTATGAAAGGTGTGTACAACATTTGGCTTATCTCTCTGAGCTCCGTCTTCCACGTTCCCAAGAGAGAATTCTGGTGCAGAACCATATGGGAGAGACCTGCCTTATAGAGAATGGTGATACAATTCAGATTTGGCTAATAAAAAATTGGCAGGCTATTATGGATATTATTTACTAAACTTCGACTAATGCTCAATCGTCGTTCTTTAAACGCTATTAATTCCCTGAACTATGTGATGGGAATTTCTTATTTACTGCTAAATAATAGTGGCTGTAAAATCTTGAATAGTATAATTTATTTGCATATAAATGCACAAATCAATTTTTAAGATCTCAGGATGATGAATTTCTATTTGTATATACAAACAAATAAAAACTGACAATAACCTTTAGCCCTTAATCCTTAATCCTTAAACACCTAGCAACCTTTGAATTTTCTATTTAAATAATCCATAACGTTACCATAGGGTTTTACTAGACTCCCTGTTCTAACAGTTTTTAGGAGCATTGTATTCGTATTGCTCTAGTACTAAGGTGACCCACCCCACATTAAACCCATAGCCCGATGTACTATTCTTAACTTTTGATTGGCTATGCCAGATACTTTATGATGAATATTAGTAAATGCCTTTTGTATTTTATGCTGTCTTTTCTTGTCTTTGGCTGCATCTCGAATGAGAAAATCATTTATCTGCAGAATTTGGAGGATAATAATCCAATATCAGACGATGAACTTATCACTTATAAAATCCCAGAATATAAACTCCAGTACAACGATATCATAGATGTGAATATCCAGACCGTGGAAGATATGACGCAGTTTGGCTTTAATAATATGCCTCCTCAGATGAACGCCCAAATGGGAAATGTTTCGGCACAAAGCGGGGGTGATATCTATTATATGACTGGATATTCAGTGGATGAGAAGGGCAATATCCGCCTTCCTATTGTAGGAGAAATCTATGTTCGTGATAAATCCCTGGAAGAAGCTAGAATGGATATTGAGAAGAAACTACGGGAGTATGTTAAATCCGAGCTATATGTCAAAGTTAAATTAGGAGGGGTGCGGTATTCTGCTTTAGGAGAATTTAGGAAACCAGGCAAGTACGTAGTACTTCAGGACCGGATGACCATCTTTGAGGCTATTGCCAATGCAGGGGATCTTACCACTGTAGCTAAGAGGAGTGAGGTATTGCTGATTAGACAATACCCAGAGGGAACACGACTTCATCGGATCGATTTACTGGATAGGCAGATTGTTGCCTCTCCCTTTTATTTCATACAGCCCAATGACCAATTGTATGTAGAGCCTATGAAGGTAAGGGAGTCAGGAACCGGAGAGAATACTGCCCAGACTTTGGCTTTGTTATTTTCTGGAATTTCTGCTGTTGCGCTTATTCTCAATTTAATCAATTAATTCCGCATGTATTCCCATATCCCGTCCAATCCTTCCATCGCGCAGAATGATTTTACTTTGCAGAAAGATGGTGAATTAGATCTCAAGGTGCTTCTTTTTAACTACCTGCAGTACTGGCCTGTTATACTCTTGTTTATCCTGGGAGGATTTTCCTCCGCTTTTCTATTCAACCGGTATTCTACTAATATTTACAAAGTAGAATCCAGTATTTTAGTGAAAGATGAAGAACCTACACTTGGAATGGATCTTTTTGAATCTTCCGGCCTGGGGATGCTGCAAGGCAAAAGCAACATCGAGAACGAAATTGGAATTCTCAAATCCTTTTCCCTAGCAGAAGCAGCCATCTCAGGTATGAATCTAAATGTGCAGTATTTCATAGAAGATTTTTTTTCCACATCTCAAATCTATGGCAGTCTCCCCGTAATGGTGTCAGTGGACTGGAACAAACTTCAGTTGGTTGGTGGAAGATTTAGACTTGAGGTGATTGATAGGGATTCCTTTGAGCTGACAGTGCAGAATGATGATTTTATGATCCACAATCCCGCAGATTCTTATTATAAAGTCAAGCGTGAGCAACCTGCTTTATTAGAAAGAGAGAAATATTCTTTCGGTGAGGAGATAGCAGGGGATGGCTTCTCTTTTGTAGTCAATCAGATATCAGCTTTACCTGGTGATGTACTTCTCTTTAATTTCGTAGATACTCCTACATTAGCTCTCAGATATCGGGAGGAACTCTCAGTATCACCCCTCAATAAAGAGGCTTCCATTCTTTCGCTAAGTTTGGAGACACCGGTGAGAAGGCTGGGAGAGGAATACATCAACAAACTGATGGAGATGTACCTTGCCAAGGAACTGAAGGAAAAGAATAAGGCCTCTGAAAATACAGTTAAATTTATTAATGGACAGCTTTCCGGTATATCGGATTCTCTTAGGTTTTCTGAAAACAGACTTCAGGAATACAGAACCAAAAATAAAATCTTTAATCTTTCGGAAGAGGGGTCTGTCATTTTTCAAAGAATACAAGAACTGGAAGTAGAAAGGGGATTGACGGAGATTAAGTTAAACTACTACGAGGTTTTGCGGGACTACCTAAATACTAACCAGACAGGGGATATGGTTGCTCCTGCTGTGATGGGAGTCACTGATCCCTTACTCAATTCACTGGTTCAGGCGTATAGTGAGCTTCAGGCTGATCAAAATACACTTTCCTCTAATTTTACAGATAAAAGTCCCGCAGTTAGGGAGAATTCCACTAAGATCCAGAATATAAAAAAACAGCTACAGGAAAATGTAAATTCTGCCGTAATCAATACACAAAACCTTATCAAAGACCTGGATGATCAGGTTCGGATGTTGGATATCGACGTAAATTCCCTTCCCGAAACCGAGCGTAATCTACTGGGAATACAGCGGCAGTTCTCCATCAATGAAAATATCTATGTGTATCTACTGGAAAAAAAGGCAGAAGCAGAAATCACAAAAGCTTCCAATATGCCCAAAAACAACGTACTGGACTTTGCAAAAGCGGGGCAATTACCGGTGGCACCCAAGAAGTCGCTGAATTTGCTCATTGGGATGATACTTGGCTTTATTATTCCTATAGGATTTATCACTGTCAAGGATTTTCTCAATACTAAAATTGATGATCCAAAAGAATTGGAAAAAGACATCAAAGTACCCCTTATTGGTATGATTGGGCGTAGTGTATCCGAAGATAAGATTCCTGTTTTAAATAACCCCCGTTCTTCTGTTACAGAATCATTTAGATCCATGAGAGCAGATATGTCTTATCTGAGTCCGGTCAGAAACAACCTGGCCATTCTTCTTACATCCTCTATTTCTGGAGAAGGCAAAACTTTCGTTTCTATCAACCTAGCCTCAGTTTACGCGCTTATGGGAAAGCGTACGCTCTTGATTGGCCTTGACCTTCGTAAACCAAAGATTGCTGAGGATTTTGGTTTAGAAAATGACAAAGGAATGAGTACTTGCTTAAGTTCTGATATTCCCTGGCAGGAGGTGGTGAAACCTACTGGCCACAAAGACATGGATGTAATCCTCTCTGGGCCTATTCCACCCAATCCCGCAGAATTACTTCTTCAGGGTAAATTTGCCCAGATTATTAAGGAAGTCAAGCAGGTCTATGATGTAGTGATTTTTGACTGTCCTCCTGTTGGATTGGTTTCAGAAACAAAAGAGCTGTTTCCTTATGCGGATATAAGCTTCTTTGTTTTCCGACAAGGATATTCCATGAAAGCCAATTCCCAGATCCTAAATAACCTGGTGGAAAAAGGAGGGGTATCCAAAATTTATGCTATTCTTAATGATGTACACATAGACAAGGGTTATGGCTATGGTTATGGTTACGGATATGGTTACGGCTATGGCAATAATTCCTATGGATACCACGAAGAAGTACAATTGCCATGGTGGAAAAGAGCTTTGAGAAGGAAATGACTTTTTAACCATTAACCATTAACCATTAACCCTTGCTCCCCTCTCTTCCTTTTATTTACAATTCTCTACAAAATCGAGATAGAATGGGATTTACAAAGTACTCCCTCTCACTTATATCACTAATTTCATTTCATAGTAGAAAAGTGGATAAGCCCAGCAGAACCCAATAATTTAGTCAATGCAGAAACCTCTTTTGCATATTCTTTTAAATTTAAACCATTGTTTGGCTATAATTTGACCATGGACATTTTGAACTATCTGAGTAAGTTGGCAACAGGTTACCATTCCAGATCCCTAATAATTTCAGGAATAAATGTAAAGTTTAAATTTTACGGAAAGCCTGTGCCCTTTGATCCTATTGCCATGCTCCGTGAGCTCCAATTCTTATCTCAGTCCCTAGGCTGTTTAAATTTAGATATGGATAAGGATTATCTGGATTTTGCTCACTATGAACTGGATATAGATCAGCATTTACCGGCTTTGGTAATAGCTTCCTTTCAGCTAGATGGGTTAAGGTATAAAGTAATCCGTTCTGTCAAGCGGGTCGAAAATCCTCGATGCAGCAGGTATATTTTCTATTGTGCTGACCAAATGATGGCGGTTTACCAACGCACCTACGATTATGGCCAATCTTTTGATAAGCTCTCAGCAAAATTTCTCAGGAATTTCGAAGCTACGGCTCCAAGCAATCAGCGCCTGATTAAAGTTATGTCTGATGGACAGTGGGGCCTCTTGGAGGGAATGGTAAACTCTCAATTGTGGTTAATAGTAGCGCCTAATCATATGAGTGATATATTACAGAAAATCATACTAGCTAAAAATACTTCCAGTGCACAAAAGCCGATTCACTAGCTTTAGTCAGACTCTCATGCAAATTCCTAATCCAGAAAACAAGCGTCTTTTTTGTTCGATTGCAGAGGTTTGTCACTTGTTAAAATATGTTGAACCTAATAATTCTAGTATGAACTAATCAACTAAAGACCAATAGCTGACTCTGCAGCAATAGACCCTGTTCGTCGTAGAGTATAGTCAACTTTGGTAATCCCTGCCTGCTATCAGGCGGGGGAATTTGTCTGCCGATTAGCATCAGCAGGACAGAATGAAAAAATAAATTCCTATTACAGACATCAAACTTATAATTAGGAAATACATAATTTCTCACATCTCAGAAATGCTTACAATCAGAAAATCCAAGTATGAGACTATAAAATTTAATTAGAAAATAAGGGTAAAAAATGAGTACAAAAATTACTCACTTTCTTATCTTTACAGCATGAAACGGGTGAACAAGCCTCATAAGCAATACATAGGCACTTTTTATGCCTTTCTACCCAAAAAACCTGGTTTTGATCCGTTTCAGTTTTTCACCAAGCAGCTAGTACCAGCTAAGTCCATCTGCAATCTTATAAGTTAAGACATATTATCCAGTGTAATAGGTAGCTACCTATTTTCAGGGAAGAATATTACCTTGCTTTTTTGATTACAGAATGTGACTGAAGGGGCGAAGCTGAGTTCAGACAGTATCTAAACCTTTTTTAAATCTAACATATTAATCGACAATGAAAATTGCAGTAGTAGGAACAGGATATGTAGGCCTTGTATCGGGCGCATGTTTTGCTGACGTAGGAATCGAAGTAACTTGTGTTGACATCGATCAAAAGAAAATTGATAACCTCAAAAAAGGCATTATGCCTATTTATGAGCCAGGCCTGGAAGAGGTTGTAGTCAGAAATTTCAAAAGCGGAAGACTTAAATTCAGCACGGATTTGGGCGAAGCTATTCAGGGAGCCTCAGTCGCTTTTATAGCTGTAGGTACACCTCCGGGAGAGGATGGATCTGCGGATTTGAAATACGTATTGGCTGTGGCCGATGAGATTGGTACTAAAATGAGTGATTACATTGTAGTGGCTACCAAAAGCACTGTTCCGGTAACTACCGGTGAGAAAGTTCGTGCAGCGATTAAAGCAGCGCTAGATAAGAGATCTTCGGATCTTCCTTTTGCAGTAGCTTCCAATCCTGAATTCCTGAAGGAAGGAGCTGCAGTGGAAGACTTTCTGAAGCCGGATAGAATTGTAATTGGAGTGGATGACGAAAGAGCTGAAGAGATTATGAAGCGTCTATACAAGCCATTCCAACTCAGCGGAGAGCGAATTATCTACATGGATATCCCTTCTGCAGAAATGACCAAGTATGCCGCCAACGCCATGCTGGCTACCAAGATCTCATTCATGAATGACGTAGCAAATTTATGTGAATTGGTAGGTGCTGACGCAAACATGGTTAGAAAAGGTATTGGATCTGACCCAAGAATCGGCAATAAGTTCATCTACCCAGGAGTAGGATATGGAGGGTCTTGTTTTCCGAAGGATGTGAAAGCTATCATCAAAACTGCCAAACAATATGGCTATGACCTGAGAGTTCTCCAGGCTGTGGAAGATGTCAATGACGATCAGAAATATGTGCTTTCCAAAAAAGTAAAAGCTCACTTCGGAGAGGATTTATCAGGAATGACCTTTGCGATGTGGGGACTAAGCTTCAAGCCAAATACAGATGATATGCGTGAAGCGCCTGCTGGAGTGATCATCGATGAGTTGAGAGCAGCTGGAGCTAAGGTAAAAGCTTACGATCCTATCGCAATGGAGGAAGCTAAGGAACATTACATCTTTGACAAGGTGACCTATTGCAAGGATGCCTATGAAGCTTTGGTGGATGCTGATGCACTTCTTTTGGTTACTGAATGGTCAGAATTCAGAATTCCAAGTTGGGATGTAGTAGGTAGACTATTGAAGAACAAAGTGATCTTCGACGGCAGAAATATTTACGACAAAAAGTATCTGAAATCCCTTGGTTTTGAATCCTATGCTATAGGAAGTTAAAACCCCTGACAACCGACAACTGATAACCGACAAACCTTTGAAAACCGTTAACGTCATTCTTTCCGGCGGAGTTGGCTCCAGACTATGGCCTCTCTCCCGCAAATCCCAACCTAAGCAGTATTTGCCAATTTTTGAAGGGGATACGCTTTTTCAAAAAACCATAAGCAGAAATTCCCATTTTTGTGATGAGGTAATGGTGGTAGGTAATTGTGATAATTACGAATTGTCAAGAAAGGACCTCGCTTCAGCTGGGATATCTACTTATGTAGAGATTATCGAGGCCTGTCCTAGGAATACAGCAGCCGCTATTGCTTTTGCAGCCTTTGCAGCTCAGCCAGAGGATATTCTGTTTGTTACACCTTCTGATCATCTGATAGAATCTGGAAATAACTACCAGCTGGCAGTAGATAGAGCTATTCAACTGGCCAAAGATGGTTTTATAGTTACCTTTGGGCTGAAGCCAAGTAGGCCGGAGACTGGATTTGGTTATATAGAGGCGGATGGGGAAGAAGTAAAGAGTTTCCGGGAAAAACCAAACTTGGAGACAGCTGAGGGGTTTTTAAAAAGTGGAAACTTTTATTGGAATTCTGGCATGTTTTGTTTCCAAGCAGGAGTGTATCTTGAAGAATTAAAAGCCTTTGAACCTGAAGTCTATACTTCTTCAAAAAAAGCATTTGATGGAGCGACGGAAGGTAAACTAGATTTTGAACTATCCATGAAAATCCCTTCTATTTCAGTGGATTATGCTGTCATGGAAAATACCAAAAAAATCAAAGTTGTTCCCTCAGAATTTGCTTGGTCAGATATGGGCTCCTTTGAATCTATTTATGATCATTTCAAAAAGCAAGGTCATACTGTAGACTCCAAAGGCAATATGGTAATAGGAACGAAGCTTCACACGGAGTTTCTAGGCCTAAAAAACACCTTGTTGATTCAAACAGCAGATGCTATTTTAGTTCTTAAGAAAGATAATGCTCAGGATGTGAAGAAGGTGTTTGAAAGGTTAGAGAAAGAGAAACCGGACTTAGTGTGAAAGGTGAAAGCTCAAAGGAAAAAGTTTTTAAATAATGAGTAATGATTTTGCTTTTAAGGAGTTGAAAGTTTGGCAAAAGTCCATTGAGTTTGCTGACTCAATTTTAGATATTATTGAAAATTTAAATTCATCACAAAAGCATTATAGATTAATAGAGCAAATTGAAGCTAGTTCAGTTTCTATCTCTTCAAATATTGCTGAAGGGAAAGGAAGAGATTCAAAAAAAGAATACATAAGGTTTCTTTACATAGCGCGTGGTTCATTATATGAGACTGTTTCTATTCTCACCTTATTTGAAAAAAGGAATTGGATTGCAAAAGAGGTATTAATCAAACTAGAAAATCTGGGAGTAGAGATTGCTTCAATGTTAAAAGGCTTAATAAATGCAATCGCTAAAACCCTTTAACCTTTCACCTTTGACCTCTCATCTTAGGTTCTTTAAATAATCAAAACAAAGGAAAGTGAACAAAACCACAAAGATATACATCGCTGGCCATCGCGGCATGGTAGGCTCAGCAATATGGAGAGCTTTGGAAGCTAAAGGGTATACACACCTTATTGGCAAAACCTCAAAGGAATTGGATCTTAAAAGTCAACCTGAAGTAGCTGATTTCTTTGAATGCGAAAAACCGGAAGTGGTGATCGATGCTGCAGCACGAGTAGGTGGGATATTAGCTAATAACAACTATCCCTATCAGTTCTTGATGGAAAATATGCAAATTCAAAATAACCTGATTGATTCATCTTTAAAAGCTGATGTAGCAAAGTTTATCTTTTTAGGTTCTTCCTGCATCTACCCTAAATTAGCCCCTCAACCTTTAAAGGAGGAGTATTTATTGACTGGTCCTTTGGAGCCAACTAACGAGTGGTATGCTATTGCTAAAATTACAGGAGTAAAAGCCTGCGAAGCAATCCGAAAGCAATTTGGCAAGGATTACATTTCCCTAATGCCTACCAACTTATATGGAACCCATGATAATTTTGATTTAACTACTTCCCATGTGCTTCCTGCTATGATCAGAAAATTTCATGAGGCGAAACAACCACAATTGTCTATGCTGAGCGAAGTCGAAGCAGATAAGGAGCACTTACCAGTAACACTGTGGGGAAGTGGAACACCTATGCGCGAATTCCTTTTCGTAGAAGACCTAGCAGACGCAGTAGTTTTTGCCTTAGAAAACAAGTTTCAGGATAACCTATATAATGTTGGAACTGGGGTGGATTTGACAATAAAAGAATTGGCAGAGTTGATCCAAAAAACCGTAGGCCATACCGGAGAAATCATCTGGGACTCCAGCAAGCCCGATGGAACGCCTAGGAAATTAATGGATGTCTCCAAAATGACTGATGCAGGCTGGAAGGCCAAGGTAGGATTGGAAGAAGGAATCAAGAGAACCTACGAATGGTTCCTGGAGAATCAGGAGAACTTTAAAGAAGTGAAATTATAGTTAAAAGTTAAGATGTTAAAAGTTAAGACGATATCACTTAACAGTTAACGATTAACAATTAACATTTAACAATACAACATGAAAACAGCACTTATCACCGGCATCACCGGGCAGGACGGCTCTTACTTAGCGGAACTACTTTTAGAAAAAGGGTACATGGTGCATGGAATTAAGCGTAGAGCATCCTCCTTTAATACCCAAAGAATAGATCACCTATATCAAGATCAGCACGAAAAGTCAGTTAACTTTAAATTGCATTACGGTGACTTGACAGATTCCATGAATATCATTCGAATCATCCAAGAGGTACAACCGGATGAGATTTACAACTTGGGAGCCATGTCTCATGTGAAAGTTTCTTTCGATTCCCCAGAGTATGTAGCTAATGTGGATGGGCTAGGCACATTAAGAATATTGGAAGCAGTTCGAATTTTAGGTCTGGAAAAAAAAACAAGGATTTACCAAGCTTCTACATCTGAATTGTATGGAGGTATGCCAGAGAATAAAAATGCTGCTGGATTTTATGACGAGAACTCTCCTTTCTATCCCCGTTCACCTTATGGAGCTGCAAAAATCTATGGGTTCTGGATCACCAAAAACTACCGGGAAGCCTATAATATGTTTGCCTGCAACGGGATATTATTCAATCACGAATCTCCTAGAAGAGGGGAAACTTTTGTAACAAGAAAAATCACCATGGCTACTGCCGCTATAGCAATGGGCTTGCAGGATTGTCTTTACCTAGGTAATATGGAGGCTCTTCGAGATTGGGGACATGCCAAAGACTATGTAAAAGCCATGTGGTTAATTTTACAACAGGAGAAACCAGAAGATTTTGTAATAGCTACAGGCGTAACTACTAAAGTTCGTGATTTCGTAGAGATGTCCTTTGCACATGTAGGCTTCAAAATTCGCTGGAAAGGAGAAGGAGTCAACGAAGTGGGTGTTTTAGAGTCAGTAGATGCAAAAAAATATTTTGAATCAACAGGAAAAGAGTTAATTGTTAATGGTTCAGAGTTAAATGTTAACGGATTAACTCTTAACAATTTAACTATTAACTCGGAAATCATCCGAGTGGATCCCACCTACTTCCGCCCAACCGAAGTCGATCTTCTCCTCGGTGACCCTACCAAATCTAAAACACAATTAGGATGGACACCAGAATACGATTTAGCTGGATTAGTCAATGATATGATGATTTCTGAAGTCAAATTGGTGCAAAAAAATATGCATTTAGTAGAAAGAGGACATGAGGTTTTTAGACATGCAGAGTAAATTTTAAACTATAATTTTTTAAATATGCAAATTTTAGTAACTGGAGCAGCTGGATTTATAGGCTTTCATCTATGTAAGAAACTAATAGATGACGGGCATACTGTAATTGGAGTCGATAATATAAATGATTATTATGACCCTACTCTTAAAATTGGGCGAATAAGCCAGCTTGGAATAGATAGAGAGCTTTCACTGCCTTTTGATATTGAAGAATCTACAAATAGTGATTTCACCTTTATCAGATCCAATATTGAAGAAGATTATTTTTGGGAAAAATTAGCTTTGGATTTTACTATTGATGCAATTATTCATTTGGCGGCTCAAGCAGGAGTAAGGTATAGTTTAGAAAATCCAAAAGCTTATATTAAATCCAATATTGATGGATTTTTAAATGTTTTGGAATTTAGTAGATATCATAAGATTAGTAATTTGATTTACGCATCTAGTTCTTCTGTATATGGAATGGAATCTGAGCAGCCATTCTCTGAACAGGAGTCTTGTAATAAACCAGTAAGTCTATATGCCGCTACGAAGAGGTCAAATGAGTTGATGGCATATACATACCACCATTTATTTGGCATAACTTCAATTGGATTAAGATTTTTTACAGTCTATGGTCCGTGGGGTCGACCTGATATGGCTCCTTTTATTTTTACAAAGGCTGCTTTTGAAGGTACAGAAATTAGAGTATTTAATCAGGGCAATCAAAAAAGAGATTTCACATACATTGATGATATAGTTAATGGAATAGTCCAAATATTTGATCAAAAAGCGAAAATTGAAGGAGCTGAAGTATGTAATATAGGGCAAGGCAAACCATTGGGTCTTGGTGACTTTATTAGTTTAATTGAAGAATGTACCGGCAAAGAATTAGCCAAAAAGTATGTTGAGGCTCAGCCAGGAGATGTTCAAGTGACTTTTGCAAACACAGAAAAATTAGAATCTACTTTTGCTTATCAACCAAAAATTGAATTGAAAAATGGAATAAACGAATTTGTCAAATGGTATATCAACTATTATAAAATAGATAAATAATGAAAATCGCAGTAGTGGGTACTCGCTATATGGGTCTGGTATCAGGCGTATGTTTTGCAGATGTAGGGATCGAAGTTACTTGTGATGATATCGATCGAAAGAAAATGGATAACCTTAAATAGGGCGTTATATCTATTTGTCAAAGATTAACTCTATGAAAGTCTTTGCTAGTAATGATGAGTTTGTATTATATAAAAAATCACTTTAAAATAAATTAGCTTTGAACATCAATTTTGATAAAATTAGACAATATTTCTTAAGGTTATTACCCAATAAGGTTCAGGCAAAATTATTAGGTGTAGAAATGGGTGAAAATAATTTTATCTCTTCAAGATTTTGGAGCTCTGAACCTTATCTAATAAAAATTGGAAATAATTGTCAAATAACAAATGGTGTAAAATTTTTTACACATGGTGGAGCTGGTGCAGTTAGACTAAAACACCCTAAATTTGATTGTTTTGGAAAGATTGAAATTGGTGATTTTGTCTATTTTGGGACCAATTCGTTAATTATGCCTGGTGTAACTATTGGTAATAATGTACTAATAGCAGCAGGAAGTGTAGTCGTTAGTTCGATACCTGAAAATGTTGTTATAGGTGGTAATCCTGCTAGAATTATTTGCTCGATTGAGCAGTATTTGGAAAGGAATTTGACATTTAATCTAAATACAAAGGGGCTATCTGATACCGAAAAGAGGAAGGTAATTCTTTCTAATATTGATAAATTGATAAAAAAGGAAATGTTAATTGCATGATATTATAACTGGTTGATTTATAGATTTTAGTTCTATCATTGGAGAATATTTTTTGAATAAATTGGCCTTTTTAAAATTTATTGAGCAACCTCTTTTTTGAATTTTATTTTTCAAAAGGGAAATCATCTCGTCGTAGATTATTTGAATGTTTTTTTTGCTAAAATGAATAAAGATGATAGGAAATGATCATATAAGGTATATTGGTAAAGATGGGGGTTGGGTTAAAATAGTTAAACTGTTTTTTACTACACCTGGATATAAGTATACGCTAATTATGAGGTTAGGTCAGTCAGAAGTATTAGTATTTAGGTATTTTTTTAGGTTTATACTTCGATTTTTGTCACGATACTATGGGTTTCAAATACCAGCTTCTGCAAAGATAGGGCATGGGCTTTTTTTAGGACATTTTGGCACAATAGTAATTAATAAAGAGGCCTTAATTGGGAAAAATTGCAATATTGCTCAAGGTGTAACTATTGGTCAGTCAAATCGCGGTAAACGAAAAGGAGCACCGAATATAGGCGATGAAGTATGGATTGGTCCTAATTCTGTAGTTGTTGGATCCGTGAATATTGGCAATAATGTTTTAATTGGTCCTAATAGCTTTGTGAATATTGATGTTCCCCCTAATAGTATTGTAATCGGAAATCCGTGTATTGTTACTAGCAATGAGTTGGCTACAGAAGGCTATATTAATAATAAAGTATAGAGATATTATTCTTTTTTATACAAATTCGCTTTAATATTTTAGTATTTTAATCCAATTTGATGTCTTCAAAAACTAAATTAATATTTAAGAATACTATATTTCTGTATTTCAGAACATTCTTTCTTATATTTATTGGTCTTTATACTTCTAGAGTTGTATTGGACCTTCTTGGAGTTGAGGATTTAGGTATTTATAATGTTGTGGCTTCTGTGGTTTTGATGTTAGAATTTGTTTCTTCAAGTTTGACAAATGCATCTCAAAGATACTTTAACATTGGCCTAGGAAAAAATGATTTTGATTTAACAAATAAATATTTTTCCCAGAGTGTTGGAGTTCATTTTTTTATTTCTTTAGTAGTAATAATTTTATTAGAAACTATTGGATTATGGTTACTTGAAAATAAATTAGAAATACCAGAGGATAGAACATTTGCTTCTTTTTGGGTATATCAGATGGCAATTATTTCTGTTATTCTTAAGATAAATCAGGTGAGCTTCCAAAGTCTTATTTTAGCTCGAGAAAACATGTCTTTATATGCTTATCTAAGTGTATTTGAAGGTGTGTCTAAGTTGTTAATTGTTTTTTTACTTGGTTTCTATGACTATGATAGATTGATTTTTTATGCTTTCCTTTTATTATGTGTTGAACTAATAGTTTTTATTTGCCATGTTTTTTATTGTAGGTTAAAGTATTCAGAATCTAATTATAAATTTTATTTTGATAAGTCTTTATTTCGTGAAATGTTAAGCTTTGTAGGCTTAAATATTTTCGGTTCTATTTCTTGGAGCCTTGGTGTTCAAGGAATAAATGTTTTGCTAAATGTTTTTTTTGGGCCTACTATTAATGGAGCGAGGGCGCTAGCATCTACTTTGGGAAGATATATAAATCAGTTTATTAATAATGTTTTTATGGCAATTAAGCCCCAATTAATTAAATCTTATGCTAATGGTGATTCTAAAGTAATGTTGATAATGGCTGAAAAATCCTCAGTTTATATTTTCTATTTAGTTTTGATTTTTGTTTTACCTGTTTTGTTCGATACCAAGTTTGTTTTAGATTTTTGGCTTAAGGAAGTTCCTCCATATACAGTAGGTTTTGCTAAAATTATTTTAACTCAATCTTTTTTTTGGATGTTAGCTATTCCATACAGTTTTATTACAACAGCAACTGGTAAGATAAAGAACATTCAGTTATATGGTAGGTTATTTACATTGTGTTCTTTACCAATTTCTTACTTATTGCTTCAGTATAATCTTAATCCATATATACCCTTAATTGTAGTAGGACTTATGGATATGTTTTATTTGGCATATACTGTGTTTGATGTAAGTAAACAATTAGAGTTTAAAATTGAAAGATATTTTATTAATGTGGTAAAGCCAATTGTATTTGTTACTTTACCTTTGATATTAATTGTGTATCTGTATTTTTCTTATATTTACCACCAGGTTAGCTCTAATTCTACATTGAATTTTCTTTGTCTAGGTTTGTTTTCTGTATTTGTGGGTCTTTCATTTGTGTTTTTGGTTGGACTTCAAAAAGGAGATTATTTTATAATTAAGAGCTATATAAAGTCAAAAATTGCGTGATTGTTAGGTTAATTTATTTACTGCTTTTTTTTCTAGGTGAAAATGTTTCTAATTTATTAGGAATAGAGCTACAGAATATTTTGTACTTTTTTGTAGTTTTTGGTATACTTGCAATTGTCCTTAATTATTCCCTTTTTAATTTGTTTATTAATAGGAAGGATGAATATTATATTATTCTTGTTATTATTGTCTTATTCTCATTCAGATTTTTTAGCGGCATACTTTCTGATTCAGTAAGATCAATCTTAGTTCTTTTTGTTACACCTATATTGTTTTTGTTAGTTCCTCAAAATATTGATGGAGTAAAGACTTATAATTTTAAGAAATTTTTGATGTCTTTGTTATTTTGGTTTTTCGTTATAGAATGTGCTATAGCAGTATTTGAGTTTTTTATTAAAGATCATGTTTTCTTGTGGGTAAATACAACTTTTGATCAAATATCAAACTCCGATGGAGCTTTTAGGAGTAACTCTATTCATGGTGCACCTCTTACAAATGCATTGTTAGTGACTATTGTGAATTCTTTCATAGTCATTTCAAATTTGAAATCAAAATACAAGCTTTTTCTTTGGTCTCTTGGTTTTATTGCTGTTCTTACTTTTAATGCACGTATAGCTATTTTATTGAATTCTTTTATTTTAATATTTTATTTCGGTCGAATTTTTTTTAGTACTAAATACTCTGTAAATAGAAAAATGATTATCTCAATTGGTGTTTTTATTATTAGTCTTATCTTTCTTTACTTAATATCATCCACTAATATAGGAAGTAGGTTGTTTGATAGGGAGTTATTTGACCAATCTAGTGGGGAGCAAAGACTGGCTATATTTGATATTTTTGATTACTATTCTATATATAGTTTTTTTTATGGAATATCAATGATGGAGTTTAATTATATTAAAGATAGTTTTGGTCTCTTAATTATTGAAAATTTTTGGATAAATATATTGGTATTATTTGGTTTAGTGTTTTTGATATCGTTGATATTTTTTTATACTAGATTAGTAAGAAGGTATTTGATCTTCTATTCTTTTAAAGATTCACTTATTATTGTATCTGTATTTTTGATAATTACTTCCATAAATAATTCTTTATTTACTCAATTTTTTCCACTACTCTTATATTTAGTTTGTTTAGATTTATTTAGGCCAATAATCTTTAATCGTATTGTTAATAAACGATGGTTATCTTAACTTTTCTAAATATTATTTTACTGTGATGCGTAATTTAGCATTAGATTATTTTAAGATCTTTTTAAGTGTCTTAGTTGTATGTATTCATCTTCCGTTTTATGTTGATGTGGAATCTGAATTTCTTTATACTGGTTATTGGTTATTCAGTAATGGTTTAGCAAGGATAGCGGTTCCTTTGTTTTTGATTATCAATGGATATTTTATTAATTTCTCATCTAGAAAAGAATTTCGAAACTTCTTCTTTAGAATCCTGGTCTTATATTTCTTTTGGATGGCTATTTATTTTCCTTTTTACTTTGATTCGGTCAGTGAAAATGTTTCTTATTTACTTATTATTATATTGTTTGGCTATCATCATTTGTGGTATCTGCCAGCTTTGCTATTAGGGGCGTCCATGCTCTTTCTATTAAACAAATATTTTTCTCATAAATCTGTCCTTATTATTTCAATTTTATTTTTTTTCACTGGAGTTGTTTTTCAAAGCATGTATAATTTTTATATTCCAACAAGTCGTGTGTTTTTATTTAGAAATTTTCTTTTTTTTGGCTTTCCTTTTATAACTATAGGGCATTTAATTAAAGTTAAATATATTGATTTCAGTTTTTTAGCCAACTGTAAAGCCTTTTTAGTTATTGCTTTAGCTTTTTTACTTCTTTTATTTGAATCTTATTTATCATTGTTGTATGGTTTAGGAAATGATCTTCATTTGGCATTATTTGTTATATGTCCATTTATTTTTACAGTTATCTCTCGTCTTGTTATTATAGGTCAAAGAGGATTTTTATCTGTTTTGCCTAATGGTATATATTTTACTCACGTTTTATTTATTTTGCTTTATGGTGAGTTTTTCCCATTTGCTTCAAATATTCAATTGTTTCCTGTTATTATGATTAGTTCTGTAATTTTTACATATTTTCTCAGTTTAATTAATAAAAGGGTGAAATATATTTTGTAATAATAATGTTACAGCTTATTTATTTTACTGTCACGTTGTCCTAGTTTGTTTGTAATTATAGATGGTTTATGAGGTTAGTTTTTGATTTAAGAATGGTTCAGCCACTAGGCGGTACTAAATATCATGGAGGAGGAATTTACGGGGAAATTTTGTTTAGTAAGCTTATAGCATTAGATTCTAAGCGTGTGTGCGGTTACTATGATTCTTCTAAATACATTGACTCTGCTTTGCTCGAATTAGTCGAAGTTAATGGTGTGCTATTATATGATTCTAATTTGCTTACCCTTGAAGAAGTAGCTTTTAGGGAGGGTAAAGTTATATATTCTCCTATATTTCTATGGTATCTTTTGGGTATTAATAGTAATATTAAAATTATTTCTACAATTCATGGTTTAAGGGATTTAGAATGTCCTGTTGATTCTCTACAATATGAATATTTAGACGGAAATTCTAAATGGAAAAGTTTTTTTTATAAAATTGGAGGATCTTTATTTAAGAGGGAAGTTAGAAAATACAGGATTAATACCGTTGAAAAGCTTAAATATAGAAGACTGGGCCTTCATTCAAATTTGAAGTTTATAACTGTTAGTAATCATTCCAAATTTTCATTATTGGCATTTATTCCCTCTTTATCTAGTAATAATATTGAAGTCTATTATTCACCTTCTACTGTTAATTCGTCTAAAATTAATAATTTGACACATTCAAATAAGTATTATTTATTAGTAAGTGGTAATAGGTGGCATAAAAATTCCTTGAGGGCTATTATGGCATTTGACAAACTATTCTCTGAAAGACCTGACTTTAATGGTTTTGTTTATATTACTGGTTTATCTTCAGGTGATTTTCTTAATTATCAAATTATTAATGTTAAAAGGTTTAAGTTTTTAGGGTATGTTTCTAAGCAGGAACTTCATACTTTATATAGCCAAGCATATTTATTTGTATACCCTTCTTTGAATGAGGGGTTTGGATATCCTCCATTAGAAGCCATGTCTTTGGGTACTCCTGTTATTGCTTCAGGGGTAGCTTCTATTCCCGAAGTTTGTGGTGATTCAGTTTTGTACTTTAATCCATTTTCAGTAAATGAGATTAAGATTAGAATTTTGCAGATGGAGGACTACGAAATTAGAAATTACTATATTTCAAGAGGCTTTGCTAGATTTAAAGATGTTAAGCTAAGGCAAGATCTTGATTTAGATAAATTGTGCTTTAAGATCCTTTCTTCTTTGTAATAATTTATAAGGTAATTTAGTTTATGTAGAAGTTCATAGAGATTGATTTTTCTTTGAGGGTATTTTTTTTTAAATTCTTTTAACAGTGACTTCTCGAGTCTGATAATTTATGGAGAGTGGGAAGTAACATTTTTTTAAATGGTTATGTTTTTTTAAGTAACTTTTGAGTTTTGTTAACTATCTCATTTGTGAGATGTGTTAATAAAATGTATTATATTTTACCTAAACGGGCATAAGAGTATTTATTTATCTTTAATTGGATGTTGTATGCTTTTAACTTTTTCCATAATTGTTACTTCTGTCGTTGAGGACAAAAGCCTTATATCCTATTAAATGCATTTTTTAGCATATTCATATATTTTTTTGATTTTGTTTCACTTGAAGATTTTTGTTTTATAGAATGTTTCGAATTTATTTAACAATTTTATTATTCTTTCAGATTGTTAGTTTTGACTTCCTTCAATGTATTTGATAAACATTACTTTTTTTAATATATTTATTCTATTTATTTTTATTTTAAGACGCTAGTTAAATTTATAAAGACCTTTCCATTAATCGTATTATTTAGTTTAAAATAAAGTTACTGTTAAATCACGATTTTAAATAAGCTGATGGTTGGTCTTGTTTAAGTTCTATCTCGTTTGAGATAAGAACAAGAATTAAAGGACTTTCATAAGTAAACAATAGTCATACAGATTATTACTTGATTGAAATCTTATAACGGATTATTCGCTCTCAAATAGAAATAGATTTTACACAATTTGATTATAAGGATGGATAGCAGGTATAAACTATATATTTCAAATATCATATTATTTAAATTTTGTCTTTTACTTCTTTATATAAAAACATGTGTATGAAACAAAAAGTGCTTTTTTTTGTAAACTACTACGCTGGTGGAGCTGAGAAGATGACTTTAAATATTGC
Source organism: Algoriphagus winogradskyi (assembly GCF_900182815.1). Taxonomy (GTDB): domain Bacteria; phylum Bacteroidota; class Bacteroidia; order Cytophagales; family Cyclobacteriaceae; genus Algoriphagus; species Algoriphagus winogradskyi. Next base: position 207,953 of record NZ_FXUA01000008.1, read on the forward strand.
TGGCTTTTTAAATCAAAATCAGTATGATATTGTATTATATATAATAGGGAAAGATTTGGGTCCCATTAGCAAATTTGTTCCTGAGGGGATTAGGGTTGAGCATCTAAAGGTTAATTCATATAAAGATTTTCTTGTTTTTAAATTGGCAAAAGCTTTGTATAAAGAAAGGCCAGAGTTCGCATTTTCTTCATTAATGCCAATAAATTGGAGGCTTTGTGTAGCTTCAATTTTATTTCCAAGTGTAAAGGTTATTTTGCGTGCCAATGATTATCTTCATACTCAATCTTTTCTACAAGTTGTGCGTCTGCGTTTCACCTATAATTTTTCTTGGAAGGTTATTGTACAAACACTAGAAATGAGAGATGAACATATAAATCGTTTACATCTCAAAGTTAAGGATGTTTTAACACTGAGCAATCCAGTAAATGTTAATAGGATTGAAGAAAAGATTAGGGGAAAGGGTTCTCCTTTTATAATGGGTCATTTAAATTTTGTTTTCGTTGGAAGAGTCGATTATATCAAGGGTGTAGATCTTCTATTGAAGTCGTTTAGCAAAGTCTTAGTGCGTTATCCAGATGCTAAATTATTTGTTGTTGGCGAAATAGGTGGCGTTTTTAAATTCTATTATAACAGTCTTCTTACAATTATTGAAGAGCTTAATATTGGGTCTAGTGTAAATTTTGTGGGTTTTACGGATAATCCTTATATTTATATAAAGTTTGCCGATTGTTTGGTACTTCCATCTAGAAATGAGGGTTTACCAAATGTTGTAATCGAAGCTCTTCATTTGGGTACTCCGGTAGCTGCCACATTATCAGTTCCTGTTGTTGGAAGAATCATAGTTGATGGTGTAAATGGGTATGTGGTGAATGTAGATGATGAGGTTGCATTTGCGAACGCTATGCTTAGTTCAGTGAAATTAGGAAGAGTAAATTCCTATTATAGATCTGCATCAATTGAAGACTTTCAGAATATTTTTTTGTAATTTAATGTGTTTATATGTCGTTTGTTAAAGATTATATTGCTTTTTCAGAACATACAGGAAGTTTTATTAAGCCTCTGTTAAAGGTTCATTTGTTATGTATTTTTTTTTTTAGGATTAGCCATATTTTATATAAAATTAAATTAATACCGTTGAGTAGATTTTTTTGGTTTATAAATCGGGTTTTTTTTTCTATTGATATTGATCCTAGGGCTAAGTTGAATGGTGGAGTGGTGATTTTACATGGTATTGGTGTAGTAATAGGTAGATATGTGGTAGCTGAAGGTGATTTTAAGATTTATCAGGGAGCAACCCTAGGGGGGAATAATGGAAAGGAATCTTGGCGTAATGGCGCTAAGTTTAGTCAGCCGATTATTTTGGGAAATTGTGTAATTGGGATTAATGCAGTAGTCTTGGGGCCAGTAATTTTAAATATAGGAGTTAGGGTTGGGGCAAATGCAGTTGTAACTAAAGACGTTCCCGAAAATAGTGTTGTTGTTTCTCATAATCGAATAATATATGATTTCAAAAAATAAGAGAGTGATTTCTATTACTACTAACCTTGCGCGTTATGGTGGGGCACAAAAGGTTTTAGTGGATGTACATAATGGACTTAAGAAACTATATGATTGTAAAATTACTGGCATTCAGAAATTCACTGAATTGCATCCGAAGTATTCTGTTGAAGAGGTGGAATATTTGAAATTTCGTCCATCAGTACTACGTAATAACATTGTCCTAGTGCATGCGAGGAATCTAATTCCTATAATGGTTTTTCTTGATAGAATCTTGTTTCTTAATGCTCAGATTATTTATGTTTCCCACAATGTATATACTACTTATAGGCATTTAACATTTTTTCCAAAAAATATAGTTTCAATATCGAACAGTGTAACTTCAAATCTATTAAATTATTTTAAAATAAGAGGTAAGAAAATTAAGTTGATTTATAATGGAATAGAGGATATGTTTGATACACTATCAGTAAGTAGAGGCTATAAAGAAGGTGGAATTATTAAAATTCTTTATGTGGCAAGGGTGAATAATGTGAAGAGGCAAGTAAGAATTGTAGAGAGTCTGAAGGGGAAACTGGATTCTAACATCCAAATTCATTTTGCTGGTGAGGGTAAAGATCTTGATAAGTTAAGGGAGATTTGTGATGGGTCTCTCAATTTTTTTGTTTTAGGCTTTGTAGAAAATATGAATAGGTTGGTGGCGGACTATGATTACTTGATGCTTTATTCATCGCAAGAGGGTCTTCCTTTGGCTTTACTTGAAGGAATAATGTGTATGCGTCCTATTCTTGTTAATGATGTTGGTGGAAACTTAGAAATAGGCGTTCCGGGGAAAAATGGTGTCGAATTAAATGAAAACTGGAATACTTTGCATGAACAGCTGAATAATTTAAACAGCATTACTCATCTTAAATATAAAGAAATGGCAGAGGCCAGTAGGCAATTGTTTCTTGAAAAATTTAGTTACGGTAATATGATTGAGAAGTATTCTGAATTAATTGAGTCTTTAATTTAATATGTTATGAAGGTAATAGCCATCTCATCAATAGGAGGTCATTGGATTCAGTTATTAAGATTGCGACCTGCGTTTGCCGGACATGAGCTAGTTTTCGTGTCTACCAATGAATCCTTTCGATCAATGGTACCAAATTCAAAATTTTATGCTATTTCTGATGGCAATAGAAGTGATATAAAGGGGCTATTAAGCTGTGTAACACAAATCTTTACAATTATAAGGATTGAATCGCCGGATGTGATAGTTACAACAGGAGCGGCACCTGGGTTAATTGCGTTAATTATCGGAATGCTATTTGGTTGTAAGACAATATGGATTGATAGTATAGCGAATTGTGAAAAACTGTCACTAAGTGGAAAAATTGCCTCTAAATTTGCTAACAGAGTATTTACACAGTGGGAACATCTGAAAACTGATAATGTATCCTTTAAAGGGAATGTATTAAAATGATTTTTTTAACAATTGGTACTCAAGAGCCGTTTGATAGGCTTTTTCAGGCATTAGAACAAATCGCTCAAAGAATTAACTTGGATATTGTAGCTCAGAACTCTCCAAATTCTGCCTTTACCTCCAATTTAATGGAGATGAATTCCTTTATGGCTCCAGAAGAGTTTGAACGATCTTTTGATTTAGCAGATTTGGTTATCGCTCATGCTGGGATGGGAACTATTATTTCAGGTTTGGTAAAAGGAAAGCCGCTAATAGTTTTTCCACGTCATAAAAGTTTAGGTGAGCATAGGAGTGATCACCAGCAAGCCACAGCGAAATATTTCGGAGAAATTGGTTATATCAATGTAGCTAATTCAGTTGATGAACTGGAGGAATTAATAAAACGGTTTATTTCCGGTGAACTCCTTGGCATCTCCAAGCCTATTGGGAATTATGCTTCGGATTCTTTAATTAAAGCCCTTAAAAATGAGATTCTTTCAAAGTAGGGGCTATTAAAAACCAAGAAAGAAAATCAACCTCGGTCTCAAGTTTTATCAATTGAACCTGTATATCTATTTAAGATCCTGGCACATACCAATTTTCTATTCTTTACAAGAGGTAAATAAGTGACATATTTAGACTTAGATTAAATAGCTTGTTTTCGGTGGAATGAAAAATATTATTTTCTGTGCTCCAGAAATTATAATTCAAGGACTGTGTAAAGCCAAGAGAGGATTTGAATAAGAGGTTTTTGAAGTTGTTCGAATAATTTATGTACAGCGTATTATCTATCCATGGCTTTACATGTAAGCCTGCACTTTTTGCATATCTATAAAAATTCGGATGATGTTCAGCTCTTTCAAGTTTAGCTGAGATCTCCTTTAGTCCGGTATAGTTTCCGATTTTTAGACTGTATAAATTTCCACTAATACCGGTATTTGCTCCCAATATTTGACCGCGGTTTGTCCATCCGTGTTTTACCTGGTAATTGTCATACGATCCCCTTCCACGATTAGGTATTCCATTTCCCCATCTTATAATATTATTTATGCTGAATTGTGTTTGAGACATTTCTCCTTGTATTCCTAATAAACTCGAGTTTGGAAGGGAGATATACTTGCTGAATCCTAATAAGAATGCTCTGCTGTGTTCTGGATTTAATAGAAGTTCTCGCCAACTTAATGGGTGATCATTTCTTGAATATTCAAAGTATATTTCTGTCTTTGCTTTAGGGATAACATATCTAGAAAATATACTTACATTCTGATCTTCTCTTCTCTCAATATTTTCAATTTCACCTTCTCCTTCTTTAGGGAAAGGGGCGAAAATTGGAAAAAATCCTCTAAAGCTATTCTCCATGTCTTCTCTGTAAATCTGAAATCCTCTTGTCATTCCAAGTGAAAATCCCGGAGTCCACTTTGGTGAATAGGATACTGTAATACCTGTGAAATATCGCCAAGATGTCTCATTAGCTCCATCTAGAAGAGCAGTATGTGCTCCATCACTGAAATGAGTTAATTCAGATCCTTTTAACTGACCAATCCAATAATTTCCCTCAAAAGACCCTAAAAATGTTTTTAAAGGACGATTGGTCTGCACTCTAAAATGATAAAAACCAGGAGCATTGTCACTTAGAACCAATGAATTAAATTGTCCTGGACCTGACCACAGATTCTCAGAAGAGAATCCAAAAGAAATACCATCGAAATTCATCATAATATGAGAATTTCCTAAAGAGAACTCTGATATAGAAGAGGTTCCAAATCTTGTAGGATTATCTATATCATAAGCACTTCTGCCTAAATATACAAAGTAGCTCTCTGGCGCATCCTCTGGATATTCCTCAAAGGCTGCATTTTGGGCATAATGATATTGAGGATATAACTGTATAGAGAGCTTTCCCAGCTTCATATGAACACCGGCGCTAGCTACTGTCTGTATTCCCTTTGCTGGGATCAAGGCTCCATTAGTCCATCCTCCTGGTAGGGTCGAATTGTAAACCGTAGTAAGTTGTAGCGGTAGGGCTGAAAGTTTGAATTTCCCTGATCTGCTTTGAGGAAGGCTTAACTTTGTTTCGTACCCTCTTGTTGAATCGGTTAGAAAAGGGCTTTCAAATTCTTTAAATGCAAATTCAACGTTTATTGGCCTTACATTAAAGCTGAAATCCCGGTTCACATTCCCTATCACCTGTTCTCTTCTTAGGTAATCATTTAAGATAGAGAAGTTTGTTGGGATGTTTTGACTTAGAGCATTACTAATAAATAGGATAAAAAACAGGAACGAAAAGATGGTGTTTAGCTTTGCCAAGGTCAATAGTGGTTTAATTTTCAATTAATGGGCTTGGGTATAACCGTAGCGTAAATCTACACAAACTTACTTATATAAATTCCTTAGCCGTGTAATAATGGATTATATACGTTTGAGCCAATATCTGGCCATCTGGTCGCTATCTGGTCTAAGTCTCAAGACTTAGACCTAAGATAATGCAGTCTTCAGACTGCCATTGGTTCTTTTGCCGTATATCCCGAAGCTCCCGTTTCATGCATTTCTAAACATTGGAAGCTTTCAACGTCCTGTGGACAGGGAAATCTCGTCAGTGGACGATTATCTGTTGCTTTCTACAAACAGTCTTTAATTACTGGCATCATTGGGGATAATGAGATTCTTTGTTACGTTTTATACTTTGAAAATATAAATAGCAAATAATCTTATATTTTTTGATTTATATAGGGTGTTAAATGCTGTATATATCTAAATGACAATGGTTTAGGGAATTGGCGGTATCTTTGCAGAACACCCTCACCATTTCAAGTTGAAACGAAAAGAACAATTTCCCTTTGGGAAGATTGCAGCCCTATATTTATTCATTCTGGTTGGTATCCTCTTAGCTTTTGAATTGTCTTCCCAGGGCATTAAAGCCAATACAATAGGCATTACACATGCCAACCATAACACACCAGAGTTAGTCGGTGATGCTAACCTGTGCTTGGTCCTCGGAAGGACAATTGGAACTTATAGTGCGGGAGGAAGTATTGATGACGTTTATGAATGGACTGTAACCGATTCAGCTGGAGAGGAAATTTTTAGTAATAGCGGAGGACAGCAATTTGAAACTATCCAAGTGGTGTTTAATGATGCTGGGGACTATGTCGTATCCATAAAAATTCGGCGTGGGACAAATTCTGATTTTTATCAGAGCCGTATGAATGTTACCATTCAAAAAGGACCGGATAAAATTGCACTTCAATCGGATTATTTACTGTGCGGTGACAATCCGGTAATTCTAACTGCACTGGACCCAGGTACGCCCAACCTTGGGAATTACTCCATAATCTGGAGAGATATAGATAAAAATGTATTAGAAACAGGCAATGAATTAATCGTTAATTCGCCGGGTATTTATTTGGTGGAATTATATCTTAATAATGATGACAATAGTAAGACCTGCACGGTAAATGGGACTACGTATGTAGGTCCTGCTATAGATTTTCAGATTCTTAAATCTAAGGCGAAAATCTGTGAAGGTGGAAGTGTTCTATTTACCACAGATATTCCCTTGTCTGGGGAATGGTTTATCCGTAAAAAATCAGAATCAAATAAAATCAGCTTGGGAAATGCTTATGAGCTTGAACTTTTATCTTCTGATCTCTCCGGCCCAGGAATTTATGAAGTAAGCTTTAGTGTCCCAAGCCTTGATTTTCCTGATTGCCCTTCAGAAAGAAAAACTGAATTTGAAATAATACAAGCTCCCCAGGTTGAAATCAGACTTCTAGATGAACCTGAGCAATGTGATAATCCTAACGGTAGCATGCAGGTATTGGTAATGTCGAATTTAGAATCGATTTCCATTCCAGAACTGGATTTTTATAAACAGGATATTGCGGCAGGGGAGGTATTTACATTTGACAACCTTAAACCAAGAGTATACCTGGTACAGCTGGTGCAAAATGGCTGTGTTACCAATAAACTGATTCAACTGAAATCTGAGGATTGGTCCAATATTCCTCCAGATCAGTTTAATATAGTTTTAAGCCAAATAGATGAAACTTGTGCTGTAGAGGAAATAATCCCTGGCAATCTTAGTGTAGCGCTAGCCGGGCCAATAGAAGATGGAATGTTTCGCATACTTTCCTCAGAAAAGGGAGTAGTTGCATCTGGAGCAATTCCTGTAGATGGAAAATTCGACATAGATCTCAATGCAGGGAATTACCTGCTTGAAATTACAATAGGAAACTGCACCTACCCCATAGAATCTTTTACTATACTTGATCAGCCTCAGGTAGCAGTGAGCGTTCCTTCAACCATAAACATTTGTGAATCCTACCTGTTTGTTCCGGAAACAAGCGATGAACTGCTATTTACTTTAACTTTTCCTAATGGGGAACTGCAATCTTTAAAAACCGGGGAAGCGTTTACTTTAACTGAAGAGGGTAATTATACCCTGCTAGCGGAGCCATTGGACGAAAATTCAACCCTTTGTCTCAAAAGAATGAATTTCACAGCAAGCTTACTATCTCCATTTTCATTTTCCGCTGTGCTTATTGAGGAAAATTGCTTTGATCCTATAAGATACCGGGCAGAATTGGAAGGGATCAGAGCTAGTGAAGTAAGTATACGCTGGTTCGATTCTGACGGAATAATTGTAGGCAGAAGTATGGAATTCTATCCTTCATACATAGGCGAATTCTCTCTTTCTGTAATGCCTATTTCAAGTGGATTCTGTCCTACTATACCTGTCGCATTTGAAGTTAAAGCCCCCATTACGCAAGTGCCCATGGACCTGGATTTAAGTAAAAGTTGTGACGATAGGGAAGCGGTCATCATATCTTTGACTACAAATCCGGAAATTGAATTACGTACTGAGTGGATATATTATGATGAATCAGGCGCACGTGCAGAACTAGACTCTTTGAACGAGCTTTTTGATATAAAAGTCTATAAGAGTGGAACCTATGAAGCGGTAGCTTATACCAAACTAGGTTGTGAAGTTGGTAGGAATCTAATCCAAGTTGAGGTTTCCGAACCTTACCCGGCACCGGATCTAGATCTCCTTTACCCTGTCTGTTCAAAAAACAACAGTATTCCTCCTATAGATCCGGGTGAATATGACGAATATGAGTGGTATTTTGGTGATCAATTGGTATCTAATCAGCGACTCTTTAAACCAGATAAAATTGGTAAATATCAGTTGAGGGTAACAACAGCGGAAGGCTGTATTCTGCTGGAAAACTTTAGCACTCATGATGTCTGCGATTTCAAGGTGGTCTTTCCCAATGCCATGATTCTGGGAAACCCACAAAAGAATTTCAGGGTTTTTATAAGTGAAGATATTACGGACGCTGAGTTGTTTATATTAAACCGGCAGGGGGAACTTATTCACCATGTCTCTACCAATAATGTACCCATAGAAGCTCCGGTTTTTATATGGGATGGCAAATTCAACGGCCAGTATGTTCCAGTAGGGAATTATGCATTTGTAGTTATACTTCGTAACCCCCCTTATGGAATCGAAGAAAGGGAAACCGGATCATTACTGGTATTGCAGTAAGTTTTGGGTGTCTTTTTCCTGGTCAGTTGTATTCTATTGAAAATATTCATAGAATTTGATGGTTGTTATTTCTGGACTGCCTATAATCTTCATCACCCTAGCTAACTTCATAATATTTCTCTCTGAATTACCCCCGTCATTGGGATTTGAATATCGGGTGAGGCACTCTCCTGTAGAGCCTGGGCCGCATACTTACGGGAAGAGGGAATTTGATAAGTTGGAGAAGGGCTTTTTTTCTATCCTTACTTTATGACTAAGCATAATTTCCATTCCTTCAAAGCAGATGAACACTTGAATACCAGCTATTAACGATAAGAGCCAAAAATCAATTGATACTTCACCTTTGCGATAAATATGGAGAGGTTGAATAATAGGTGCAATGAGGTTTTTAAGGCCAGTCCGGACAATTCGATAAATTGATATCTTGATATTTTTTAAAGTCAATTGAATATACAGCTCTCACACGCCGATGAATTCTGATTGACAAAATTTTATCTGATAATTTTTCATGGGAAAATTTTCCTATATTTGTTTTAACCCTATTGGTTTTAATCAAGTATTAAAGGTAAAATTACCTCATGAAAAGCGATATTGATAAATTATTAGAAAATATATTCAGAAGTGAAGAACTACCTTCTTTAAGAGAATTATTCGAACATAGAATCAAACAGCTGAATATAACCAAATCCCAGGCTTACGATGCATTGGAAATGGACAAAAAATCCGTTGAGCCGATTTTGGACAATGATGCCAAGCAGGTCGACACCATAAAGCTTCTCAAAATCGGTGAGTTCCTTGATCTTGATGTCGAGAAAACAATTCAGCTTTATCTAAATCAGAATACGGCTGAAAAAACCAAAGAATTAAACAGGACAAGAAAAGCAAAGTTCATTTTTGAGAATTTCGACTTAGCTGGCCTTAAAAAGCTTGGGTTTATTAATGATATAAAGAATTTGGCGGAAATCGAGGAACGGATTGTTGCTTTTTTTGGCCTTAAAAACATCTTTGAATACAAGGATGAAATCCTTACTAGGGTTGCCTTCAGTAAATCAAAAATATCCACTAGTGAAAAGCAAAGAACGTTTTGGATTAAGGTTGCCTATGCACAGTTTGAGGATATCAATAATCCACATGAGTTTGACCGGGAAAGATTAAAACAGCTAATCAGCCGAATAAAGCCTTTTACCAGAAACGAGAGGGATGGTTTCTTTACGGTATGCAAGGCATTGTACCATGCAGGGGTTACGGTGATTTTTCAAAGGCACATGCCACATACACAAGTCAGGGGAGCCACCTTCGTGGTGAATAACAAACCATGCATTATCATTACAGACCTGTTTAAAAGGTATGGGACTATATGGTTCTCGCTAATGCACGAATTGTTTCATGCACTATACCACTTGGAAGAGATAAAAACCCGGACCTTCCACCTTACAGGCGAAGCTGATTTATGGCTAGACAATGAAGAAGAGGCAGATGATTTCGCCAGAAGGTATTTTTTGCCTGAAGAGAGATATAAATTCATCATTCCCACCATTTCCAACCATTTTGTGGTACAGAAATATGCGAAAGAATGGGATATCCATCCCTGCTTGATATACAATTTTTACTGCTATGACAACCCTTCCTATTGGCCGGCATTTCACAAATATGACCCGGGACTGGATGAATCAGTAAGCAAGATAAATGCGATGCCATTTAATAAAGAGACGGTAAGTGAAATAGTATTGGAGATCAAAAATAATTTAGAACTGGTTTGATATGAGTGAAGAAAGCAACGATAAGGAACAGCAGAAAAAGTCCGAGGAGCAAAAGAGGCTAGAAAAAGAAAAAAGGCAAAGAGAGATTGAAGAAATCCTCTCTGAAGCAAATGCCAAAACCGGAGAACAACTGGTCCTCGATGAACTTGGTGGGCTAAAATCGCAAAATGAACTGAAGGAATTTGCTTTGGGGCAAATCCCTGATGATCCAGAGCAAAAGTACGATGTGTATTATAAAGGAGTTGAGAAGCTCTTAAAGAAATTCTTGCCCGAGGGAGACAAATACAAATCTGCGAGAGAAGTCATCCGGGAAGAGAAGAAAATCTTCTTGACCCGTGGTAAGAAGCTGGATAAAAAAGGAATCCGTCATGCCGACAGCAGAATGGGGTATATACAGGATATGGAGGAGATCATGAACCTGATTACCAAATGGGCTTTCGAAAGTAGAAATTACTTTGAGCTGTATAGCCTGCTAAGAGATAAAAACAAAGAGCTTGGATATCATGACGAGTGAGAAAGCTGAAGAAATGAAAGATGAATACAAATAAATGACTGACAGAATAGGTTTTATGAAGTTTGATATGTCATGTTGACACCAAAGCTGTCAGTAAATTTTGACAAACACACTGACAAACAGAATAATATTTGGCAGTCTGAGAGTAATTGAGACAGTTCATGTCCAAATATCAGATTTATAGATACTTGGCATGAACCCTGTTAAGAAAGGTTAACTTCTTTTGAAAAGAATTTAGTCAAAAGAGTAAAAAAATAAGGGGGAAGCTTCCGTTGGGAAAATAGGCTCCCCCGCTTTTACTTGGATTTAGGAACCCAAAGGTAAGAGTTTTTTTATTTTCCCGGTAGGTAATACCTCTGCCTATTTGACAGAGGTGGTTAAACGCTAGAACAATGGCAAAAACCGGAGATGGGAAGAAAATCGTCCCAGTGAAACCCTACACCAGAAAGGTGGGCGGGAAGAAAGTAGTGGTGCCTGGACATAGAAGATCCACACCGAATTAAGGCCTTATTGGCTTCAGGCCGATCTGTGGTCGGCCTCTTTTAAATATTTATCACCTTACCTTAAAAAAACAATGTTATGGCTACTATTTCCATAAATCAACTGGCCGAGTTTTCCAAGGCGACAGAAAAAGGAAAAGCTAGAATTATTAAACAGCAGATTGTTCCAAATCCTTTCTTAATCCAGTGGTATCAACTTGCAAAAGCGAGACTGAAGAAAAGTATCTCTAAAAATTGGGATCTCAATCCCGTCTATTCTGGAATTGAGTTATTGAAAAGAAGGACACAGTTTAAGAATAACCGACAGCAGACTGACCAAAAGGTTTCTTTAGAAGCCCTACAGAGCTTTCTCAGTACCCCTGCTCCGCTCATACTTCAATCAATCGAGTATGAGAGGGTAATACCTGATACCAAAAGCCTTGTTTTGGGTAACTTAGATATCATTGTAGCTCCAGATGTGGTGTTTCGGACTGAAATAGATGGTCAAAAGTATTTGGGAGGTTTTAAAATCCATGTTAGTAAATCAAAAGTTTTTGATCTAAAGCAATCCAGTTTGGTTGCCACTGTGCTTTGGAAGTATTTAGATCGAGAAGTGGCAAGAGAAGATGAGATTGTCATGCCAGGATTGTGTTTCTGCTATGATGTTTTCTCCAGTAGAATTGTTCCTGGAAATGAAGATTCAATTGCACTACTAGAAAATATAGATATATGGGGCCAAGAGGTAATCCAGATTTGGGATAGTTTAAGTCAGGCGTGATAGATATGGAGATTAAAAATAAATCACAGCTTTCAACCAATAATTCGGTGACTAAGAAAAAGAGGAGACCTTCAATTCCTACAGAGACAAAAACAAAACTATGGCTAACCTCAGGTGGCAGATGCCAGTTTAATGGATGTAATAAGCCTCTGTGGAGAAATGATGTCACGATGGACATCATGAATAAATCCTACATAGCCCATATTTACGCTTTTTCAGATAATGGACCAAGGTATGATGAAATCCTTTCTCCACTGCTAGAAACAGATTTCGCAAATTTGATGATGGTGTGTGATCAATGTCATCGAACCTTCGATGATAAAGATAAAGTGAATGAATATCCGGCTTCTTTTCTGATTCAGATGAAACAATCACACGAAAAAAGGATTGAACTTCTTACAGGTATTGATGTGGATAAAAAAAGCTTTATACTACTTTATGGAGCTAAAATAGGTGAGCATGATTCCCCATTAAGCTTTCCAAAGGCAGCAGAAACTATTGTTCCGAATTTTTATCCTGTTTCAGCAGAACCTCTTGACATTGGATTAAAAAATTCAGCATTTAAAGATAACAGCAAGGAGTATTGGGATTTTCAGGTTGCGAATTTGGTGCAATTGTTTAGAGAAAAAGTTTCTTATTCTAAACAGGCCGGCTCTTCCCCACATTATTCTATTTTCGCTTTAGCACCACAGCCACTCTTAATTAAACTAGGCACACTGCTTTCTGATCTTTATGAGGCGGAAGTTTATCAACTACATCGTAATCCGAAAACATGGAAATGGCTAGAAGAGGATGTAATTGCGAAATTTAAGTTGTTTGAACCTCAGAAGGATGCAGAAAATGTGGCGCTAAACATTTCATTGTCAGCAAACATTTCAAATGATAGAATTATAAAGGTTCTGGGAGAAAATACGGCAATCTGGACAATTACCATTGATTCGCCAGATAATGACTTCCTTCGTAATAGAAGTCAATTCCTTGAGTTTAACAAAATAATTCGTAAAGCATTTGATCAAATTAAATCGAGACATGGACAAGAAGCTATTTTGAATTTATTTCCTGCAATGCCTGTGGCACTTGCTGTAGAATTAGGCAGAGTTTGGATGCCTAAAGCAGATATGAGATTAAAAATATTCGATCAAAATAGAGAAGCAGGTGGATTTATAGAAACATTAACTATACCAGCATGAATTTAACTAAGGAGCAAAAAGAACAATTTGAAGAGATTCTTGAAGAGGTAGGATCTTCACTTGATATAACTGAATCAGAGTACAATGCCGCTGTCCAAAGCTATGAATCTGTTGGGAGATATCTTTCAAAAGATGATTCAGATTTGGCAAAATATGAACCAACAATTCTCCCCCAAGGATCATTCTTATTAGGGACAGTAATTAGACCAATCTGCAAAGATGACGATATTGATTTGGATCTAGTTTGTCAATTGAAAAACAAGAATTTTCACTGGACTCAAGCTGATGTGAAGAACAAAGTCGGTGATCAATTAAGAAAGCATAAAACCTTAGAGTCGTTACTTGATGAGGAAGGCAGAAGATGTTGGACTCTAAAGTACAGGGAAAAATCACCTAATGGTGGTAAATATCATATGGATATTCTTCCGGCTATTATAAGTGAAGGATATGGAATACTTCTTGAAAAAGCATTTTCAAATCGATCCTTGGAGGAAATTGACAGCCTTTCTATTAGAATGACAGATACAGAATTGCTTAATTATCCTTCTTCAATCTATGTGGAAGAATGGCCAAAGACCAATCCTTTTGGATATGCTAGTTGGTTTTTTCAGCAGGCTGAAATAGGCCTTGAAAAAAGCTTTAGCCTCCGAGAATCGATAAAGCCTGTCCCAAAATACCAGAAAGAAAAGCTACCTCTTCAGAGGGCTGTTCAAATTTTGAAACGTCATAGGGATATGATATTCAATGGAGATGAAGATAAGCCAATCTCAATTATTATTACAACCTTAGCAGCTAGAGCATATCGGAAAGAGTCTGATGTAGTCGGCGCGTTATTTGGAATAGTGAATCGGATGGAAGACTTTGTAGAAACCAAAGAAGATCCAGTTTCTGGTGAATTTTACAAATCAATACCTAATCCTGTAAACCTTGGAGAAAATTTTGCGGATAGATGGCGTGGAAACTCCATTAAAGAGGATAATTTTTACAAATGGCTAAAAAAGCTGAAGAAAGATTTGGCTGAATTTGTTGAAAATAGAGGGGTAAATCTTCAAAATTCCTTATCGGATTCATTAGGAAAAGGAGTGATTTCTGAGGCATTTACCAAAATTGGTGTTCGGAAGCGAATGCTGACTGAATCAGGTTTAAATCGGTTTGACTCAAAAATCGGAATAAGTACTTCTGGGGTTAGTTTTCTCAAATCTCATAATTTTTATGGAAATGCAGAAGAGTAACTTCATAAGCGTAGGAGCACAGGCATTAAATCTAAGAAAAAAGTTTCCTTCAGGTGAGATTACTACCGATAAGGATCAATCACTTATTTGGAAGGGGACTTTGACCCCTTCACCTTTGAGTGAGTTCTATGATATAAAACTTAAGTTTCATAGAAATGAAGGAGTCGATGTTTGGGTTACTAACCCTCTTCCTTTGCTTTTAGCTCCTAACAAAACTAAACTGCCTCATGTTTACGACCACAAACATCAAGAACTATGTTTATATTTCCCAGATGGGAAAGAGTGGAATCAAAGAAAGTTATTGAGTGAAACTATTTTGCCTTGGACCATTGAGTGGTTATATCATTACGAAATATGGGCGCTTACTGGAGCTTGGACTGGTGGTGGTTTGCATCCAAAAAAGAAAAAGCCAAAAAATAACTTTGATATTCGAAAGGTCTTTAAAAATAGGTGATCTGTGTAGCATTAGGGGAGTGTTAGCCGAACTCTGTCCTTCCCTTCCATTGGACCACAATTCCTTTAAGTTTATTTCTGGTTTTGATTTTTAGTCTCTACTGCCACTACCTCAAGCATTTTATATTCAAATTTATTTTTAGAGAGTTCACCATTCTTTTTTAACAGAGGAACTTTTTCGAGTATCACCCTAACTAAATCCTTTGTTGCAATTCCTTTTGGGAGAACTTCGCCAACATTTTTGAAACCTAATGCTTTAGCAATCAGAGGTAAATGACGAATATTGTATTTGGCACTGTTGCCAAACATTTCAACTTTTCCCACAAATCCAGATGCTAAACCCATTTTTTGACTTAACTCCACTTGTGTCATGCCTATATCCTCTCTGAGTTCTTTTACGTGAAGAATCAGCCGAAAATCCATCTCAGACATTTCTTGTTCAACAATTATACTTGGCATTGAAGTTTTTTATACCAAGGGACATTAAAATCAATATAAAGTCACCTCCATATATGGAAGTGTAAAATAAATGCTTATATTTAAAGCAGTTAAAATATAAGCGGTATCTATGCCGCACCGAGTATTACGATTCTCTCGTACAAAAACCGCCAGTATTGACCACGAGAGGATGTGATGACTCGCCCTGTTCTGGACTTAAAGTATCTTTTGATATCTTTGAGTGCAGTAGGGCGGGCTTTGCATCAGTCTTTAGTGGTCAACTTTCCGAAAGGATGCGGGTTACCTGGCGGTTTCCTGTACTAAAGCAGTAAAGCTCGCCCTATTTTATGGCGATTTTTACAATAGAGACTCGTTTTACCATTTTTCATTTCTAATGAAAACGAGCATGAGTAATTTACTTCCTTTTATGTTGCAGACAGTATCCTGTAGGATCCACAGGATGGAAGGGTATGCTTTGTTGGTAAGCGGGTCAGTTTGTTCTCTACCTATTACACATTATCTATTACCAGTGGAACTCGGCATCACCGCGGTAGATCGCCTCTTTCCTCTTAAGCCCAAGAATCCGATTTAGGATTTGTTTTTTCGCCGTGAAAGGGGAGGTGCACAGCCCTGAGCAGATCGGTTACTACATAATACATCTTATTATTCATTTTGCTTGTTGCTCGGTGGGAGCGAGGTGGGATTGCTTTGTCTGTATTTGAGTACCAAGTACAAAGCCTCCCCGCCTCAGGAGGGTATCAAGTAGCTAAAGTCAGAGATTGGAGATTGGAGAAAAGAGATTAGGGTTTAGAGTCTCTATGTGGCAGAGGTAAGCACAATTAGATTGCTTCGTCCTTCGTCCTCGCAATGACGTTTTTCCTAAACTTCGGTTTTAAGACTTCTGACTTGAGCTTTCAGACTTCCCTTCTGGACACTGAGACTGCCTACTGCGACTGCTCACTGACCACTGACTGCTGTTGACCGTGGTCTGTCGACTGTGGACTCACTTCCGTCTTCGAACATTGGTCATCGGTCACCGGACATTCAGCAATACAAACAAAAAGCTCATGAAAAAAACACTACTCATCTGCTTACTGGGATACCTATGTCTTCCCACAAGCACCACCACAGCACAGGTTGCTGATTCACCTCCGGAGACTGATTTGGTTGATTACTCCGGCATTCCAGGGCAGGAGGGCGCAAGCTCTTCTGCTCGCTTGGAAGGGATGCTCTATCTGGAAATACCTGCTGCCAGCGGGATCGATACCCTGGTATTGACGTATTGGGAAAAAATGCTTAGCAGCTCGCCTGCCATTTCTCCCGGACATTCCATTCCCTTGGTAGGACACAAGGGGACATTCTTTGAAGGAAGTGGGAATATGACAGTTTTCACCTGCTATCTTCCAGAAGAAGTAGATGAGGGGTACTTTTCCCTGTCTGACGGGAAGGTAGATTTGATCCGGAACTGGAATTTTAAGGGCTTGGACAGGGTAAGGATCCGGTTTGAGCAGAGCTCAGGATTACTGCTTTTCGGAGGTCCCCAGGCTGACTTCTACCGTACCCAGTATTATTTGGATCAGGCAGTTGCCGAATCCAAGTTTAATTCCGATCCCCTCCTGCTTGCAGGTACAAGCCTAGGATTATTTGAGAATTCCAGTTCAGGGGAGCGTTACAGACGTGCCTTGCAGAAACCTGACGACCTGTATGTCAAGCTTAAGGTGCTGGTTCCTGTTGAAACAGGTTGGGAATACCTCAAGGAATATTTAAGTATTCCTGTTACCCAAAATCCAGCTTGGAAGGTTGTACAGCGTTTTAAGGATGTTCTTACTGCTACAGAATACCAGCTTCTGGAAGCCAGAGTAGTTGGAACGATGTTGAAGCAGGGAGTAAACCGGGCTGAATTCGCATTGGATCATTTAAAGGAATCACCGGCAAAGCAAGCTGAACTTCTGGGTTGGGCTGCAGATCTACATATGGAGACCTTGGGGGCTTCACATCCCTTATTGATTGAAGGGGCGGTAGGTCTGGCACTGGTTGAAGCTAAAATCAAAAAGGAGGACTTTTTCGGGGTGGTGGATACTTATCCAGCACGTATGAAGGACCCGATGATAGGTAACTACGTGCTAGGCAATTACAATAAGTTTGGTGATAACCTGTCCACAACACTCGATAGCAGCATCGCTTTTATTGAGACATCCTGGATCAAGGAGCAGTTGATCTCTCTTAAGGAAGTTCAGTTGGGCGGTTTTCTTTCAAGGGGGCTATACGACGAGCGGGGAGAGTCAGTAGACCTTACTGATTATAGCGGTAAGACCTTGCTGATCCATTACTGGATTTCCGGATGTAAATTTTGTATCGATGACTATCAGACCGTTCTGACTCCCCTGAAAGGGCTGCTAGCTGAGGAGTCAGGTTTTTCGGATGCCTCCGACATAATACTGGTCACCATCAATGCCGATTCCGGGGAGGACAGCTGGCGTAATAGTCTTCGCACTGGCAAGTACACATCCGATCAGTTTTTAAACCTGAAGGCAGTAGCAGACAGTGAGGTGCTTTCCCGCTATGGGATAGAGGCATATCCACAAAAAATGATTGTAGGTCCGGATTCCAAGGTCCGCTTTCAGAGCCTGCATCGACTGTCACCCGGGCAGCTTCATGAGATGCTGGACAGCATACAAGCTGAATACGCCAATCAATCTATCACTTTACATCACACACAGCCATGAAATACATTAGTATGATTTTACTGGTCTTCGCTATTTTCATAGGAAAAAGTCAGGCCTATCAACAAACACTAGCTACGCTCCGCGGTACAGTGACCGACAGGGATGGACTTTCCCTGCCCGGTGCACTGATCTATTTACAGGATACCCAGTACCGGACCATTACCAATGAGGAAGGGGAATTTGAGCTTGAGGTTGCTGGGGTTGACTATACCTTGGTTGTATCCTACATAGGGATGAAAACCAAGGAAATGGAAATTACACTTCCGTTATCTGAGCCCTTGCTTATACGCTTGACTTCGTCCGAGACAGAGCTCAATACAGTAGAAATTGTCTCCACGGGGTATCAATCCTTGCCCAAGGAGCGTGCGACAGGTTCTTTTTCCTATTTGGACAGCCAGCTCGTCCAGCGAAGGGTGAGTACCTCGGTGCTGGACCGCCTGGAAGATGTGACACCGGGACTCATTTTTAACCGGGGGAAACAGGCTGTCAATGAACCGGTTACCATCCGGGGCCGCAGCACGATATTTTCTGATACCTCACCATTGATTATTGTCGATAATTTCCCCTATGACGGACCTTTGGAAAATATCAACCCCAATGATGTGGCCTCCATTACGGTGTTGAAGGATGCGGCGGCTGCCTCTATCTGGGGAGCTAGGGCAGGAAATGGGGTGATCGTAATTACAACAGTGAAAGGAGCCAAAGGTCAGCCCTTAAAAGTCAGCTTCAATACCAATGTCACCCTGACCGCACCACGGGACCTCTATTATGTACCTCAAATGTCCATACCCGAATTTATTGGAATTGAGGAGCAGCTGTTTTCCAGCAACTTCTACCGTAGTCTGGAAAGAAACTCGAATAAACCCAGTCTTTCTCCAACGGTAGAAACCCTGATTGCAGAACGCGACGGGCTGCTCACAGGGGAGCAGGCAGATCAACTGCTTGAACTTTACAGGCAAGCCGATCTCCGAAATGATGTAAATGAGTATTACTTGCAGTCTGGAATCAGCCAGCAGTATTCGCTTTCCTTGTCAGGAGGAAGTGATTCCCATGCTTACCAGGTATCGCTTGGATACGATCAGATTCGGTCAGGCATTGTAGGTAACAGTAACAACCGTTGGACCTTGGCGATGGGTGATGAATGGCAAACTCTTTCGGATAAATTGAAGGTGGGTATTTCATTGAATATCTCAAATCAGAACTCTTTGGTAGGTACTGAAATTCCGGGCGGATATGCCTACGACAGGCTTGCTGACGAGCAGGGCAACCCACTCCCTATTGCCAAGTTTTACAGTACCAGATTTATAAATTCAGTCTCTGAGCTGGGCTTGCTGGATTGGGAATACCGGCCCTTAAATGAGATTGGACAGTTGGATCACCGTACGCAAGCCTATGATATCCGGGTGAGTCCTTCAATTCAGTATTCTATTACCCCTGAACTGAAACTGGGGGTATTCTACCAATACTGGAAGAACATTAATTCTACCAGGGACCGGGATCCACTTTCGCTTTTTGCCACACGGGATTTAATCAACAAATATAGCCAGGTCGGCGACGATGGAAATTACACCTATCCGCTACCCCAAGGGGAAGTGTTGAACCTGGGGCAATCAGATACCTATTCCCATACCTTCCGCCCCCAACTGAGCTTTGTAAAGGACTGGGAAGACACACACTTTCTCAATGCAATTGCTGGAATGGAGATCCGTGATCTTCAGGGACTGAACAGCTCAACTGCATATTATGGCTATCGTGACGATACTGGCATCAGTTTACCTGTGGATTTGGTGAGTCGTTTTCCATTGTTTTATAATCCAGGCCAGCAGGCGAGCATTCCCTCAGAAGATTCACATGGTGGGAGAGTGGACCGTTTTATTTCCTATTACGCCAATGTAGGCTATGACTTGAAGCACAGGTATTTTCTTACCCTAAGTGCCAGAAAGGACCAGGCCAATATATTCGGGGTAGAGTCCAATAAAAGAGGGGTTCCGCTTTGGTCAATGGGTGCTGGCTGGATTTTATCCGATGAGAAATTTGCGGACTTCCCTAAGATGCCTTTCCTAAAGCTAAGGGCCACTTACGGAGTGAGCGGAAATGTTGATAAAAGTCTTTCATCAGCTGTTACAGCCAGGTACATTACCTTTCTTCCCTGGGATATTTTACCCCAGTTGACCGCTTCAGGAATAGTAAATCCTCCCAATCCAGGATTAAGCTGGGAAAAGATTCAGACCACAAATCTTGCATTGGATGTGGAAACCCAAAATGGTTTTCTCGCAGGCTCCATTGAATACTACATCAAGGATTCTCGCGATCTGCTGGGGGACTATTCAGTGGAAGCTGCTACGGGAAACACCAACTTTACCGGGAATTTCGCTGCAAGCCGGATCAATGGCGCGGACCTTTCATTGGCAGTCAGATGGTTTAGAAATGATTTTCAATGGACCAGTAATTTGTTCTACAGCGGAGTAAATGAAAAAGTGACGGACTTTGAAAAACTACCCACGGTTAGCAATTTGTTGGCTATGGCAAATACCAGTATGCCTTATCCTTATGCAGGTCGTCCGCTGTATGGTATTTACAGTTACAAATGGGCGGGATTGGATCCTGATACGGGTGATCCCCTAGGATTCGTGGACGGAGAAGCTAGTAATGATTACCTGGCGATTTCCAGGGAATCAACTATAGAAAACCTGCAATACCATGGGCCAGCAAGGCCTACCAGTTTTGGGGCATTCAGAAATGATTTTGGGTACAAAGGTTTCGCATTATCGGTGAATATTTCATATCGCTTTGGGTACTACTATTCCCGGGAATCAATCAATTATTATACCCTTCTGAGAGGAACCATAGGACATGGGGATTACGACCGCAGGTGGCAGCAACCCGGAGATGAGGAATGGACTCAGGTGCCATCACTCCCAGCTTCATCTGATACTAGAAGAAACAACTTCTATATGAATTCCGGAGCCTTGGTGGAGAAAGGCGACCATATTCGATTGAATGATGTGCGATTTTCATATACGCTAAGCAGTGCAAGGATGCCTAGGCTTCCCTTTCACTCGGCTGAGTTTTACTCCTACGCCAGCAATCTTGGTATCCTGTGGAAGGCTTCCGATGATGCACTTGATCCTGACTTTCAGACCTCCCGGCCCTTACGATCTTTTGCACTTGGGATGAGGCTTGACTTTTAGGTGATCAATAAATAAGAATACGGGCTGGGATATGGCCAATAAAAATCAAATTATAAACACATGAAATCGAGCATGACTAAAAAGTCACACACTGGCATGATTATAATCGCTGCGAGATTCCATATGGCCTTTAAAAGACAAATTATAATCATATGAAAAAATACTGTATTAAAATACTATGCTGCATCAGTGTTCTCATCAGCTATTCCTGTCAGGATTACTTGGACGAAAAGCCTCAGAAATCCCTGGTAGTACCTGCTACGGTGGATGATGTGCGGGCTTTATTGGATTCTTATAGTTTTCTGAATGCCAATTCGCTGATATCCTTTATTCTCGCAGATGATTGGGTGACAACATCCCAAAACTGGGAAACCTTGAATCCTTGGGAACAGAATGCCTATTTATGGAAGAAGTCAGTCTTCGAACCCAATGAACGGTCCGGGGATTACCAAAGCCTTCATGGCAGGGTGTTTTACGGGAATGTGAGCTTGGATATTCTGGAGAAAATTGATGATACCTCAGATTCCGGAAACAGTGTCCTGATCGGGGAAGCGTTAGCTTTAAGGGCTAGAGCCATGTTTGAATTGGCTCAGTTGTTTTTGCCTTCCCCCAATTCTGCACTTGCGAACGAAACACGTATTCCAGTCAATTTGAAATCTGATATCAATGCCACCCTGGAAATGTTAAATGTATACGAAGTACTGGAATTGGCAAAAGCAGATTTGGAAGCGGCATTTACCAGGCTGCCGGATCAGGCGCAGTACAAAACCCGAGCGGATAAGTCAGTAGCAAAGTCCTTTCTCGCGCGAATCTACCTGTATGAAGGGGAATGGCAGGAGGCTTACAATTCTGCAGCTTATGTAGTGCAGCAAAAAGGAGAATTAATGGACTATAGTACCTTGGATAGTGCCTCTTCTTATCCTTTCAGCCTATTTAATACAGAAACACTATTCTATAGCATGACCAGCAGTTTCCCTGTGACCGCCAGCGCCGCCACTTTCATCCTTCCTGAACTGTACAGCATGTATGGAGAGTCTGACTTGAGGAAGTCCTTATTCTTTACCCTCGATCAGTCTGGATTACCCTTGTTTAAAGGTTCATATACAGGAGACTTTAACCTGTTTACAGGAATCAGTATGGCAGAAGCTTACTTGGTGGCAGCAGAATCGGCCATTCGACTGAGTGAGGTTGATAATGGACTTGCTCATTTAAATGCGTTGGGTGTCAAACGGTATAGCGATTTCGAGGAGTGGAGTGAGCTGGAGGAAGAAAAGGCATTGGAATTAGTCTTGGAGGAGAGGAGGAAAGAGTTGGTGTTCAGGGGACTTCGATGGTATGATATGAAAAGGCTAAATGAGCTTGGACTTGGTTTAGAGGCTTCGAGAGAGATAAACGGAATAGTATACAGTTTGTCATCTGCCGACCAATATACTTTGGAGCTTCCTCCATATGAAATTGAATTGGGAAACCGCTAACTACAAAAAAAGAGCCTTGGACCACTGGTTCAAGGCTCTCACTCGTTCGAACTTTGATCTACTAATTCTCAATCGGAGTTAGTCCGTTGTTTTGGAATTTTCGGTTGGTATTTGGATCAATTGGATCACCATCTATCTCTTCATAAAGACAGCCAGGCGCAGCGTCCATTACACAGTTGTAAGTGCCCGGTCCGGGAGGTTGATTTACCAGATACCAATGTTCTCCGTCAAATCCATAGACATCTGTTTGAACTTCTTCTGGAGAAGTAAATGCAAACGCTGCAAACGCTGCCAGCACAAAGGCAAACAGCGGTAATCTTTTAATTAAACTATTCATAACAATGCCTGTTTTTTAACAGATCAAAAACAGGGAAACCGTTTTTGGTTGTTTGCCTACTCTGAAAAGGGTTTTCGGCATCTCCCTTTGGGAGGCTCATTGGGTTTAGCCAGTCTCTTACCCCAGGCTATTAAGAGAAATGAGTCTCTTTATTATTCCTAACCATTGAGGTCTTCAAGACCTCGACGGTTTTATTCCTTAAGATTCCAGAAATACTTATTTCATTTAATTATTTTTTCGGGGTGGGGTATTCAGCAGCCCTGCCCTTTTCTTAATCTTTGAGGTTTTCCAAACCTCGAAGGTTTTACTTGTCAGTCACTTGCGTATAATATATTTATTAGTTAGTTTAGAATTAGAAACTAGTTGCGTTCACTCAATTGATTGTAGAAGATGGAATCTAACCGTCTCTTATAATCCATTTTTTACAGCCTACGCTTTTCCAAATCTTGGCTGTGGGGCGGTAGTCCAATACCGCCCCTTTCTTAACCTTTCAGGTTTTCCAAACGTCGAAGGTTTTTATCTTTTTATTCTCCACTCTGGTCTGTGTCTCCACAGACCACTATTTTGCTGCTTGGGATTTGTAATCCCGGTCTCAAACCGTCGGATTTACAATCCGCCATTTATTGTAATTATTTTAAGAGGACGTAGATTAAATAATTTCTCGTCCCATCTTGCTGGCACTAGGCTTTCGTCTCTGAATCACGATCTTGGGCCAGTGCTTTTCAACGTTATTATCCTTATACCCAGGGTAAAAAAAACCTGGGCTATCCATAGTGCATACCTACGGCATGCTTCCAAATCTCTTCTAGCGCAAGTCTACCGACTGCCTCCAACTTCAGCATTCATCATTCATCCTTTGATATTCAACATTCGAAATTACCGACATCCAAAATTCAACATCCCACAACGTTACTTTTCCGTCTTTTGCCTGTCCGTTGTCCTGCTTCTCCAGAAGCTGGATGTGTCGGATATTTCGTTTCCATTCCTCGGCACAAACATTCCTGTCCTATTATGATCTAGGGACTGCCTGTCCCGATGAGCCGAGCGATATCGGGAAGGGAAATGGCCTTTATTCTTTTTTTACCATGGGTTTCACCCCTTCAGGGTGATACTCACACTTCTCTACTTTTATATATTTTAAATTCTTCGCTCCAGCACCCAACTCCATTCTCCCCTCCGCGATAACTATCGGGAAGGGGTCGGGGGTCACTGCTAAGCCCAAGTCCAGCACATTAATTTTAAATTTTAAATTCCTTTCATTTTAAATTCTCTACAACCACCACCTGTCCGCCGTAGCAGAAACAACCAACACCGGTCAACGGACATCAATCTTCCAATCGAATACCGGCAGTGGCCACTCCAATCAACCCCAGATTCATCCAGAAGTGCTCCGCCCATCCCAGACTCTCTAAGATTCCCGCACAATTACACGGCACTCTAGGGAAAGCTCCCACCCAAATCAGTCCCACATAAGTAATAAATACCGTTAGCAGCAATATGCTTCCCAAGTATCCCCACCATCTAGTGACTTTAAAGAGCAGGAGCAGGGCAAGCAGCAACTCAGTTATTGGTATTGCATAAGCCAGAATCTCCGCCAGCTCGGCCGGAAAGGTCTGGTTAAGGAATGCCTTTCTGCTTGCTTCAAAGCGAAAGATTTTATCAAAGCCTGTATAGGTCCATAGGAGAATTAGAAGTGTTGAAATTATTTTGTGCATTTTCTATTTTGTTAAATAATATTTCCAATCTGAAATTGTACCGCTACCTTTCCATGTGGAGAGGGTTGAGGTAAGGTAACTAACTTACTCTCCTCAAGGAAAAGAGCCTGTCCCGATAAACGAAGCGATATCGGGAGCTGGGTGAGGTAGTCCAGAGTTTGGTACTGAAGATTCTGTTCATATTCATCCCGTCATAGCTACCACTGACAAACACCCTCTCCTCCAGGAGAGGGTTGGGGTGAGGTAGTCCATAGTTGAATTAGAAGTGTGCTTACGGTACTGTTCATAATTTTATATCATATTTACCTCCGACTAATTTCCTCTCTTAAAGGGAAGGGCGTTGTTTTAAAGCCCATTCATTGCCAATAATTTCTTACTATATTCAAAAGCTTTTGTGAGTTTTTTCTGGATTCTGGGACGAATAGCAAATATTCGTAGGGGTCGGGACGAAAAATGCCACTACTGGAATGGATATCAACTACTCATTCACTGTATGTAATAAGTACTATGATGTTTATCAATAGTGTAAAAAAACAAATTGAGTTTTGTAAAACCGTTTATAAATAAAATCCGAACTCTCTTACTTATGGATTGATCCCAAAGAAAGTTTGGTTTTTTACATATTAGATTTAGTTATAAGGTATCTGTTTAGATATTTAGAAATAAAAAACTGACTAGAACTTGTTTCATAAAAAATTATTTCTAATTTAGTTTCATTAAGGCCTTTTTTAGTTATCCTGGGAGTTCTTTGGTGGGCATTGGCAATGATAATTTGCCCTGTCTTAGACATCTATTTGCTGAACATTTAATGGTACTTGCTGAAAGAAGAATCATCTATGCTCAGGATATCATGATTTTGACCGGAAGGAGTAGGTCGTACGCTTATTATTGTATGAAGCGAGTGAGGGAGCATTACGGAAAATCAAAGCATCAACTGATAACTTTTCAGGAATTTGCTGGCTTTCATGGTATCCCCGTCGACGATCTGGGATTTTCTCTGATCTACAAAACCAAAACAAATTAAAACGGATTCCATCTCAGATGAAATCCGCTTGATTTGGGGTTTTCCCACCGGATTGACGATCCGGTAAATGCATAGAATGCTGAAGTAAAATAGACATGTTTTTAAACCAGGCTATTCGCAATAAGCCTGTACCGATTGCTGTTACAAAACTCTTAGAAAATTAAATTCTCGTAATTGTGGTGATGCATTCTCGAATAATGCTCCCAGTTATACGATTTTTCTGACTACCTCTTGATGAAGGTCTGTTTACTTGAGTGTGTCCTGCCCGCAGGTTCAGCAGACTCATTTCTTGTTTATTTATCATAAGTTGAAATTTTATGAAATCGAACATTTCACCTTTTGTCTCATTTTGTGATGATTACTAGTCATGCGGGATTCCATGTGGATTGTTTAAATTTTATTAACACATGAAAAGTATACTTACCCCGCCTCAGATTCAGTTCTCAGGGACAAACCCTAGTATAAAGTGGGTCAATGATAAAATGAAGCCTTTTATAGCAAGGCCAATCTTAATTCTTATCATTCCATGGGTGGTATATCCTCTTCTGGATTTGGCCTCAACCTATTATTTTAAGTTAGATTCTAGTGGGATTCCCTTCGCTTTGATCACTACTTTGATAGGCTTTTGTTGTTCATGCATTTATTTCTTTTGGCTATTCCCTTCTGCTTTTTATTCAAAAAGACCCCTTATAGTCATTGCTCTTTCTTTGGTTACAATTTCCTTTTTATCTGTACTTAAATACTTTTTATTTCTACTCGTCGGAATTGAGCCACATCCACCTTTAGATTTTGCAGCCTATGAGTTTATGAGACAATGGGTATTCATAGCTATTACATTCACTTTTTGGGGATTCTATGCGCTTATTAAAGCCCTTCAGGAAAAACGGAAAACTGACGCCAGTTTTGATAGACTGAGAATTGTTCATAATAAAGCCCAACTCAGTCCACATTTTACGCTCAACCTGATAGGAGATATTTCCGCCAAATCATTGAAATACTCGCCAGAACTCTTTGAGGATCTAAATCACTTCATCACTATACTCCGCTATGCATACATTGATACGGAAAAATTCAATTCC
This sequence comes from Algoriphagus winogradskyi, assembly GCF_900182815.1. Lineage (GTDB taxonomy): Bacteria > Bacteroidota > Bacteroidia > Cytophagales > Cyclobacteriaceae > Algoriphagus > Algoriphagus winogradskyi. Next base: position 234,833 of record NZ_FXUA01000008.1, read on the forward strand.
CTGTCTTCTGAAGTCGAGGCTATACTCTCGTATTTACATGGTCAAAAATTGAGATTTCAGGGCGCTATCATTATTCGGGATAAAATCGATAGGGATTTGCTTCATTATGAAGAGCTATATATGCCAAAGTTACTTTTGATCACCCTGCTCGAAAATGTATTTAAACATGGCGTTTTTCAGGATCCTAAATACCCGGTATTAATAGAAGCAAAGATGATTTATTGTAAAAACAGCATTCCAATTCTTCATTTTTCTACGCAAAATAAATTCAACGAGGGGTTAAAACTGGCTAAAAGTGAATTCGGTATAGAAACAGTCAGAAACTTGCTGGATTACTTTTTTGAAAATGCTACCCTGACCACGAATGTAACGCAAGACACCTTTTCTCTTAACCTAACTCTACCATATGAAAAACCCAAACAAACTTGGCCTAATCGATGATGAAACTCTGGCACTGGATAGGCTCAAATATTTCATTTCCGGAATACCTGGGTACCAAGTGGAATTTGCGGAAACTAACCCTATGGATGGACTGCGTTTAGCCAGCCAAAAAATATGCGATATCTTGATAACTGATATCCAGATGGAAAATCTCAATGGTTTGCTAATTTCTGAGCAAATGGAAGAATTGGGTGTTCCCGTGATTATCTGTTCCGCGCATGAAGAGTTTGCACTACCAAGTATCAATTTATCTGTGGCTGGTTATCTAATTAAGCCTGTCAATGCCTGGGGCTTGAATAAGCTTCTGGAAAAGGTCTCCAAAAAACTGAATATACAAAAGGAAGCAACTCTGGAAAAGTCGAAAGATTATTTTCTGGTGGAGGACTATGCAAGTTTTGGTTATACTAAAGTTGCTTTTTCCAGCCTTTACCATGTTGAGCAGAAACAAAACTATTCGCTCTTTCACGCTCCTCCCCATATTTACAAACAGCGCTCCACCTTGCAGTCTGTAGAAATTATGCTTCCTGAATGGACTTTTGTGAGAGTCCAAAAATCCTTTCTCATAAATATTACCAAACTTCAGAAAATATTCCATAAGGAGATTATCCTTGATAACGGAATGATTGTCCCTTTGGGAGACTCTTATAAAGACCAACTTCTAAATACTTATAAACTATACAATCGACCATAAATTAATCTCCCTAGGCTTTTGTACAAGCTATAGATTACTTTACGTTCATACTCATTTGTATCTCTTGGAAACATTCGATTACAGCACATATGAAGATGGTTTGGGATAAGGCGCATCAATACTTCATCTTGTTCTGTTGCGATTTTTGAGAACTCCGGTAAGAAAGTCTCAATAGGGTAAGTAGTCTCATATTCAGTAGTAGAATAATCAGCTTTGCTTAATTTCTTTCGGTCTGTTACTGGAATTTCCTTAACTAACCTCCGGAAATAGTGAAAAAACATTTCTATTCTGCCAGTCATTTCAATGAGTTGAATGTATGACTGACTTATGCAATAGTGACGTTTTATTGCATCCCATGTTAACATTGGAGAAACTCTCTGTTTTTCATTGCCAAGAAGTATCAACTCGGATTCAAGGTGAAATATGGATTCAGAGGTTACAATACCTTTATGGGGTAGTTTATATTTTTCATACTCAGGATAGTATGGTGCTGAATCTACTGTAATGACCCATCCAGTTTCCATCAATCTTTGCTTTAACTCGGCAGTTATCGCTTGTTTTTGTGCTTCTTCAGTAGGAAGTAGGCGAAGCCTGATTTCTGGTTTAGGGGAGTTGTAACACAAAAAATACCATTTCTGTAGCAGAGAATTTTCCTTAATACTTTTAAGTATGGATGGTAAAGGCTTGAGCAATAACGGCAGTAACCCTTCTTCCTTTATCCCAATGCGCAAATAAATCCAGCTTTCATCAATGCTGCCGATCCGATTCAAAGAATCGATTTTCTCAATAATGCGATCTTTACCTTTCCAAGAATAAATAAACTGTGGGAAGAGGGGTTGTCCGGATTTGTTTTTAAGAGGCGACCGCTCTTTCCAAGGGCATTCAAATACAGTGAGCTCTTCCAACTTATTAAGTTCTTCCCATAGTATTTCCAGTTCAGGAGGATATTCCCAGTCAAGAATTAGTTCTCTGTCTAAGTATCCTGCTAGCAAAGGGCAAGGTATTTTGGACGCAGCAAGAAATTGAAAGAGTTTACGTTTGTCAGAATAGTTTTTTGAGTGCAGGATCCACTTCCTTCCCTGAAGAATAACTCCCTTCCAAGTCAGCCTAGGTATATAGGAGGTTTGCTGAAAAGAAGTATTGTGGTATGGAATAAACCTCTGCTGATCCTGATTCCCGATTTCCCAGAATAACCTGGAAAGCGTGTGGGAGATTTGATTGGGATTCAGCGGGTGCTGTACAGCTGGTAAAACTTCCTTGTTGAGTTTTTGGCTATAGAGCACCAAGCGATCCCGTCTAAATCCTATGAGCAGATCTTCAACCCCCAACTGGTTTTCTTGGAGCCCATTTCCAAAGGGGTATATGCTATACCTAAAGGCATTTTCATGTCTGGAAATGCGGTTTGATTTTGAGGTTTCGAACATAATTATGTCGGCATATAGGGCTTCTTCAGACAAGCTTTCAACGTTGTCTACAACCAAATTTTTAATCTCTGGATCAATGCTAAAACGTCCTGAATAAGCAAAAGGGCGGTTGCAGACAATGTTTTCTATATAAAGTTCAGTTTCTCCCAGTAGTTTGAAGGCTATTTGGAGGTGGTGGAGATCTGTGCTTTTCAGTTCAAAACAATTGCTTAGGTCAAATTCTTCAACATTACCCCATAACATAGAAAGTATATCCTCAGAGCGATAGTCATCCCTTTCTTTTGTTATACTTTCATTTACTGGATTGCAGAAGAAATCTTGTCTGTGAGCTAGAAGGCCAATAGGTACAAAACGGTCATCGAAGGTATACCTAAACCAGGACTTGAAATTCCTTAAGAAATCACTTTCTACAGGAACAAAAAGATTTCCGATCTCAGAAATGAGTTTTTCCAATTTTTCTTGGATTCCCCGGTTTACTTTAATTTCTGAAATTATTCTTATGTCCATTCCCTCGCTTTCATGAGGTGATCCCAATTCAGGGAAACTTTCTGGAATAAGAAATCCTGATTCTAGCACCATTTTCCAGATGTTTGCTATCTGATTTTTGTTTTTAGACTTGAAAAACTGTTCAAAGGTAGGTCCATCGAGTTTTTCTGATTGTTCAAAATAGGCCAGAAGAATCAGGATAAGTGGGTTTTTATCGAGATAGCTAATCCTCCAGCCCTCCTCCTGAATACAGTAACTCCAGAATTGTACCTGGTCAGCATACACCTTTAACCCAGGAGCGACTTTGTATTTACTAGGGGGCAGAGATTGTACCCTTGGTTTCTCAAAATATAGATTTTCTATTTTTCTGTAGGCTAGGGAGCCGACAGTATTGCTGTCTCCCCACATACCGATGCCTACTCCAGCCCATAACCCAAAGGGGGTGGAGCGGTATCTGCCCCTCAATAGGTACTTATGAATTTTGGTTTGGGTGGAGTAACAAAGCGAATCGAACTCCTTCTTTTGTATTTCCTGAAATAGGGAATCTGAAGACAGACGTATAGCTTCTTTGATCCAGTCCCAGTTTTTACGAATTTCTAACATGTCTTTAGGGTCGAAATCCACTAAGTGCATTCTGTATAAAAAATCCATGGCTTTTTGCCATCCTAATTCTTAAAAACTGGAAGGAAAGTCTGAATTCAGGGACATACTCTTTTCTGGTAGGGAGCATTGACGTAATCAAAGCTTTTTGTGCCTTTGATTTCTGTTACATAGAGTAAGTTCAAGTAGGAGATATTTGACAGTCATCTCATGATTTATTACTGATTTTAATTCATTTATTAGTTCATAGAATCCAATATTTCACAAAGAATCTACAGAATCCACAGAATCCATACACTATTGGGATTTGAAAAACTAGCAGGTAAGATTTGGGAACTTAAGTTATCGTCACAGGCGGAATTGAGGAAAGTATCAAACAGAGAAATGGACTTCTTCAACCGCTATAAACATCGTCAAATCATGCCAAAGAAAAGATGCATAGTTTACCCTAAAGATGTACAGAACATCACGGGAAGAAGCGAGCGCTACGGACAGTTATTGCTTCAGAAAATCAGGGTTTTCCATAATAAGAAACCTCATCAATTTGTCACTATACAGGAATTTTCAGATTTCTCCGGAATACCACCTGGCGATATCAGCGACTATCTGTACTAGAAAGCAGCCTAAATAATGATATGACTTAGGCCTGCCCATGCCGCAGTAAATTCCCAGTATCTAATCAGTCGGGGTTCCTCCCAGTCTCCTTCATATTTTGTTCCTCCTATTTCCCTTTGGACTGAGAGTACAGTGGGTGTAGCGTAAACGAAGAGGGGTGATACATGCAAAGTGGGAATTGCTGCGAATTCACTTCTAAAATATCTATCTATTAATCAGTAGTTCACTTTGAAAATCAAAAATAATGGGAATAATACATAGCAGCCTATTGGGGACTATAAATGGCTCCATGGGCAATCTGGTGTTTTACCAGTTAAACGGGAAAACAGTGGTTAGACAAAAGCCAGGCCCAAGAAAGAAACCTGCCAGTGAAAGGCAGCTTTACCAGCAAAAGGCTTTTAGCATAGGCCAGAAATTCGTGACTCCGCTCAGGGAAGCTTTGAATTTTACGATGAAAAAAAAAGGTTCAAGTTTTGAATCCGGAACCAACAGGACACTTAGCTGGCTGATTAAAAATGCCATTCTTCCTGAGGAAAAAAATCCAATACTTTATCCAGAACGTGTCAAAGTATCCAAAGGATGGCTAGTTGGTCTTGAGCAAGGATTGGCAGTACGGGAAGGTACGTCTATCAGAATCACATGGCAACCCAATGCCTGGCAGGGTTCAGGAAGAGATGAGGATAGTTTGTTTGTTATTGCTTACGTACCTGAATCAAAGCGGGTGTACACGCTATATAAAGGAAATTATAGAAAAACAGGTGTTCAGGTGTTGGAGCTACCTTGGAGTGAACCTGAACTTGGACAGGTGTTTGTATACGCAGCATTTTACGCCCAGGATGGCTGTATTCGTGAGTTTTCAGATTCTATTTGTCTAGGTAAAGTTTAAGAATTTATGCTCTTGATTATTTGAAATATTACCTGGTCAATGAAAGAAAATTCTGTTTTTCAAGTAAGAGGAGCAATGACCTTTATTAGTATAGTTAGGATAAATTTACGCAATTATCATAAGTAAAGGTTGATTTCCATTTAGGTAGGGGCGAATCATCATTCGCCCCTTTTTTTTCGTTCTATAGTAATATTTAGCAACAGGATTTGGTTTGAATTATCACCACAAACCGAAAAAAGCGCACCTAGGAAAGTTCTTCTCAAACTTGCGAACATATCGCGCATTCAATTGATAGCCAATGGGATAAAACTGAATTTTCCTGCATGTTTCACTTAAACCCCATATACTTATGGCAAAACAAGCAGGAGTAATTACA
>NZ_FXUA01000009.1 GCF_900182815.1 Algoriphagus winogradskyi
TCCTCAGCAGAGCTTAAGTCCTCTTCAAAACGGCAAGGAATTATATGAAATATTTAAACCAAAAACACCAACTATTTTTGGCCACATTACCTTAAATAAGAAACCCAAAGCCACCATTCTCTAAAAACGAGTAACTCTTCGATTTTAGTATTTGAAAACTGACCTTGATAATAACTATAAAAATCCAATTTAGAGAGAAGAATATTATTTATAAAAAATATCAAAATATATTGAATAAAAAAAAAATTAACCCAAACAAATAAATATTCTTCATACTAAATAATTATTGTCTAATAAAATAACTCGCACTCCTTGCTATATCCCCATTGGAAAATATAATACGCATTTCCATTTCATTACTATTAATCTCTTTAAGTAGGAATTTATAAGTTTTAAATTTTTCTCCATCAAATACAAAAAGAGTATCTTTCTTCAATATATATTTACCATATTTTTCAATTACCACCTCCTTACTTGGACTAACATCAGTCCAAAATATTGAATCTTCTTTAAAAGTGTATGTCGCATTGTTAAGGTATAAGTTATTGATTTTTGATAATTTATCCTGCTGTTCTTTTGTTCCTGCTAAAAATGCCTCTGAAACAATTAAATTCAAATGCGCCTCTGATTTTGTCAATTTCCATTTACCCAGAAGATAACTCGGGTCAATTAACAGGATCGGTATTATATAAATCAATAATTTAATCATATGTTTGTTATGAAAATAGCTAATAAAGAAAAAAGAAAAAAAGTGTGTTAGCATAAACTAACACACGTCGACAAGTTAGTTTGGATCATAATCACTACAATACTGATCGAAATATCCAACTGCTTGCGCAGACAATTCATCATCTCCTTGAAATTCACCCTTAAAGATCATTGTATAGAGAACGTCGCAATAATCGCCTCCCACCAGATTTTCCATCTGGTCATTTGTTAACTTTTCCATAATTGTTATTGGTTATGTTGTGAAAAATAATTTGATAGGTCATTTTAATGAATAAAAACCACAAACACAAACAACTCTCAATCAATCACTTATATCAAACTAAATAATTGTATTATTTCAAGCACAGATAACAGAATAAGCTACTGAATTCTTCGTTATACCCCACCCCCCCATAATCATCTAATTTATTCGTTAAATCTAGAAATTCAGAATAATCAACTTATTTTTAATTAATTTCAACTTCTTTGAAAAATGCAACTGTCTATTTAGTAAAAAAGAGATAGTATGCCTGATTCCAAATTCAATCATGCGGATTTCAGCCTTCTTGAATTCCGAAAACTAGCTAACTTAACCTAACCAAATCCCGAATCATTATAATATCATAGGATCTAAATCCTGTATTTTTATGGTTTTGAGGTAATTAAGTCCAGAATTAGCAGTTAAGAGTAAATTCAAAAAGGCTCTAATAATCAAGCGACAATTCTAGTTCTTCACCCAAACCCTAGGATCCTGCCGCATCAATCTCACCAATGTCCCATAAAGCACTGGATTATATTCAAAAAACTCATGTGGCTTTTCAAAGAAGGTCTCTAATGCCACAGCAAAAAATTCATCATCGTCAATGCCGGCATTTATCCTAAAAACAGTTAGCTCTCCTGATTTAATTTTCCTTATTTCTACTGAAGCTATCTCCTGAAATGCGTCGTACACTTCAGGGTTGAAAAACTCGCATTCATCGTTATAGTATATCTGATTTTCCAGTTTGAGGGCATGTGCAACTTCATGAATACCGAGATTAACTCCATCCTTCTCGTTTTCCATTCCATTTAGAAAACAGTTCCAGGACATTGCAATTATTCCATGTCTTGGGTTTACCTCTCCACGATGATAGTTCTTGGAAATAGTGCTGTAATAGGTATCTGGATAGATCAGTATTTTATCGAAATGACGTAGACGAAGGTCATGCCAGCCAAAAGTCACCATCACAATGGTTGCTCCGATTAGGATTTTCATTTCTGGAGTAACAACCCGTATTTCTGACCTACCTATAAACGATTTGGTAGTAAGAATCACTTGAAGCTTTTCCCTGAATTCCTTTTTGTGCTTTTCTGAAAGCCTGGCGTAATATGGAAACTTTTGTTCCAGAACCTGAATTTCAAACTCTGTCAATCGAACCTTACTGAACAATATTCGAAGTTCCTCTATCAAACTTGCAAGACTGTTCATCCTATACAAAGGCATCATACGCTTAAAATAAAAATGGTAGCTACTAAATTAGTAACTAACCTCAAAATAAGGATTAAAATCTACGTTATCTAAGGTGATCTGCCACTGGTTTATACCAAATTTAAATCGGTCTGCGAGACATGCTTACTTGCAAGACAGGCATAGACCAAGGTTTTCCTTGCGCAGTGGTCTGTATCCCCCAGACCTAAACTATAATTGTTCAGTGAAGCCTTCCTATCTGCAATGCAATCACATGTCATTTAGACTGAAAAGTTTCGGCCTGTGAGACACTGGCCGAGGTGACAAAAAATGGCAGCCACTTTTCAGCAACTGCCATTTAAATTAAATATTCAAACAGAAACACAGCACCAAGCCGATGTTCGCTACTCCCGTCTTCCGTCTTCTGTCTTCCTGCTCCTTTATCTAGCGTAATTGACAGATCTCATTTCTCTGATAACAGTAATCTTGATCTGACCTGGATATTGCATTTCCTTTTCTATTTTCTGAGAAATATCAAAAGAAAGTTTGCCCGCAGTAGAATCATCTACATTATCTGCATCTACTAAAACCCGTAGTTCACGACCAGCCTGCATAGCAAAGCATTTATTCACCCCGTCAAAGCTCAAAGCAAGCTCCTCAAGGTCTTTCAGACGTTTGATGTAACTATCCATCACTTCGCGTCTTGCGCCTGGTCTCGCGCCTGATATCGCATCTGAGGCCTGTACAATCGGCGAGATCATGGATGTCATCTCGATTTCATCGTGGTGAGCTCCGATTGCATTGCAAATCTCAGGATGCTCTTTGTATCGCTTCGCAAGCTCCATACCCAATACTGCGTGTGGTAGTTCCTGCTCCTCATGCCATACTTTCCCGATATCGTGAAGTAAACCTGCACGCTTCGCCATCTTAGCATTCAAGCCCATCTCAGCAGCCATGGTAGCACAAAGCTTAGCCACTTCCCTTGAGTGCTGCAATAGGTTTTGACCGTAAGAAGATCTGTATCTCATACGTCCTACCATTCTGATCAACTCAGGATGCAAACCGTGAATGCCAAGATCTATACAAGTTCTTTCGCCAATCTCGACGATTTCCTCTTCTATATTCTTTTCAGTTTTAGCAACAACTTCTTCGATTCTCGCTGGGTGAATACGTCCATCCTGCACCAATCTATGAAGTGAAAGTCTAGCTACCTCTCTTCTTACCGGATCAAAACCGGAAATAATAATTGCTTCTGGCGTATCATCAACAACAATCTCCACACCTGTAGCTGCTTCCAGCGCACGGATGTTTCTTCCTTCTCTACCAATGATTTTACCTTTGATATCATCACTTTCGATGTTGAATACAGACACGCAGTTTTCCACAGCATGCTCAGTTGCTGTACGCTGTATGGTATCCAAAACGATTTTCTTCGCCTGCTTGGTAGCTGTAAGTTTTGCCTCGTCAAGAATGTCTTTGATCTGGGAAGAGGCTCTGGAATTAGCTTCCTCGGTAAGCATAGTCACCAATTGATCACGAGCTTCTTCACGGGTAAGATTAGCAACTTTTTCAAGGTCTGCGATACGCTGATTCGTTACTCGATCGAGTTCCTCTTTTTTGATTTTTAAAGAATGTAATTGAGCATTTAAGTTCTCAGATTTACTATCCAATTCTGCTTCTTTTCGCTTCACCTGCTCCAATTCCTTGGAAACCTGCTGCTCTCTTTGCTTAACTTTATTCTCGTTGGTGATGATAATATTCTTCTTATTATTCATCTCCTCATCAAACTCAGATTTCAGCTTGAGGTACTTTTCTTTTGCTTCTAGAATTCTGTCTTTCTTGATAGACTCAGCGTTGATCTCAGCTTCTCTGAGCATGGATTTCACGCGTTCCCGAGTCTCTTCTTCTAATTTTGCGTTTTTATTTTTTATCAATGCGCCAGCAATAGCGGCTCCTGCACCAGTCCCAACAAGGGCTGCGAGGACAATATATAGTATGTCTCCCATAGGTATTTTGGATATAATTAGACCTTGGGGAATCTGAAAAATCTCCTGATTTTTGTGTTATAAATAATTACAACGCCTTAGCTAGCAAGGCGTTAATATGAGAAATACTGGATTTAATATGCTCTGAATCTTCCGTGTTCACTTGGTTGGTTTCTAACGATTCCACCATGCAATCGAAGGCTACCATCGCCAGCAAATCCTGGTTATCGTCCAGTCCGTACTCCTCTTTATACTTTCTTAATTTTTCATTAATCAGCTTGCCAGCATGCCGGATTTTGGACTCGTCCTCGATCTTCACGCGCATAGGATATTCTCTATCCCCTATTTTTAATCTGATGGCAAGTGTCTCCATATCACTCAGATAAGTAGGTGATTAAATGATCGATTTCTTGTATATAATTATTGATTAGTTCACTCATTTCAGTTGACTGTTCCGGATTCACCGGTTGGTTGTCTACAATGTTACTAATTTTAATTTTATTTTTAAAATGTTCGATTTCCTGCTCTTTTTTATCCAAAGCCGTACTTACTTCTGATAATTTTTGTTTCAATTGCTGATTCTCCTCACTGATCTCAAGCAATTTAGTACTCGCCTGTAGCGCTAGTTTCTCTAATTTTTGCAGTTCCTCTTGAATCATTTCTATGTTCTTATCAAAGCACCAACCTCTTTTTCAAAGGCTTGAATCAATTTACTCATAGTTTTGTCAATTACCTTATCAGTTAACGTATTTTCCTGATCCTGTAAGTGAAAACTTAATGCATATGCCTTTTTGCCTGCATCAATTTTATCACCTTGGTACACATCAAAAACTCCAATTCTTTTCAATAATTTTCCACCAAACTTTGTGGCTACCGTTTTGACCTGATCATAGCTCACTGTTTTGTCTATCACCAAGGAAAGGTCTCTGCGTACTTCAGGGAATTTTGAGATCTCCTCAAACTTCTTCAAACCTGTAGCTTTTTTGCAAAGTAGATCCCAGTTCAAATCAGCAAACCACACTTCCTGTCTCACCTCTGCCTGCTTCAAAATCTTATCGTCCAGTAAGCCAATTGTCGCCAATTCCTTCTGACCAAGCATGATTTTCAAACCATAGGCATAAGGCGCAGTTTCAATCATAGAAAGATCGCCTGCCTGTACATTCAGCTTTTCCAAAATAGCTTCAACCGTGGAATAAATATCTGCGAAAGCAAATGCCTTGGTTGGCTCCAACCAGCTTTCGGCAGTCTTTTTTCCCGTTAGGAAAAGAGAAAGTCTCCTGCTTTCTGAATATCCTTCCTCAGCCTTATGATAAACGGTTCCAAACTCAAAGTATTTCAAATCGGTCTGACGACGGTTTATATTTCTGGCTAAAACCTCCAGCCCGGAGTAAAGCAAACTTTGACGCATCACATCCAGATCCTCGCTAAGCTTGTTGTAAATAACAACATTGTCTTTTGGATTAAGGAAGCCCGACTTCTCAGCATAAGTCGACTTGGTCAAGCTATTGGTAATCATCTCGTAGTAGCCCTGACCAGTTAAAATCTCGGTCAGACGATACTGTAATTTATTCAGATCCTTCACAGGATGTTCTGCGAGGTAATCCGTTCTTAGGTTTTCGGAAAGCTCCACATTGTGGAAACCGTAGATTCTTAAAATCTCTTCGATGATATCGGCTTCCCGAGTTACATCCACTCTATATGGCTTGGCAGTGGCAGTAAAGCCCTCTGCCGTTTCATTTTCTACGTTGATCTCCAGGCTTTCTAAGATCGATTTCACCTGAGCAGGTTCAATTGTCTTTCCGATAAGACGATTGATATGACCGTAATTCACGTCGATCACGAAATCCTCGATCGGCTCTGGATAGATATCAATCAGCTCAGAGCTCACTTTTCCACCAGCAATTTCCTGCAACAGTTTAACCGCCATTTTCAGTGCATAAACTGGCATATTAGGATCAGTCCCTCTTTCGAAGCGGAAAGAAGCGTCTGTCTTCAAGCCATGAAACTGGGATCCTTTTCTCACGATATCGGGAGAAAAATAAGCTGACTCCAGGAAAATGGAAGTGGTGCTATCAGAAACCCCAGAATCTTCTCCACCAAAAACTCCAGCGATGCACAGTCCACCTTTTGGATCTTTAATCATCAATTCCTCCCCGGAAAGCTTACGCTTCTTTTCGTCTAAAGTCACAAATTCTGTGTCCTTCGGAAGCTTGCCAACGATGATTTTTCCTTCGGAAATTTTCTCTACATCAAATGCGTGAAGAGGCTGACCCAAATCATGCAAAATGAAATTGGTGATATCCACCACATTATTGATTGGCTCCAAATCCAATGCCTTCAGGAAATTCTGAAGCCAAGCGGGAGAAGGCCCAACTTTCAAATCGGTAACCACCACTCCGGCGTAACGTGGACAATCAGCCGTGTTTTCAACTTCCACCTCAATCACAGGACCAGAAGCCTCTAGGTTCAATTCAGGCGCAGCATCGATCACTAAATCCTTTCCCAAGAGCGCTTTCAAATCTCTCGCAACTCCTAAATGGGAAGCTGCATCTGCACGGTTTGGCGTTAAACCGATTTCTAACACCTGATCCTGACCAATCTCAATGTATTTTGAGGCAGGAGTACCATTTGGCAAGTCGGTATCCAAAACCATAATCCCGGCATGGCTGGACCCTAGGCCTAACTCATCCTCAGCGCAGATCATCCCTTCGGAAACCGCGCCTCTGATCTTTGCTTTTTTGATCTGGAATGAATCTCCTTCCGATGGAAAAAGTGTAGCTCCAACCGTTGCAACCAATACCTTTTGGCCTTTGGCCACATTTGGTGCTCCGCAAACAATCGGTGAAATTCCAGTTCCAATGTCTACAGTGGTAATGCTTAATTTATCAGCATTGGGATGCTTTTCGCAGGTCAACACCTCTCCAATCACAATGCCTTCAAGACCTCCTTTGACTGAAACAAATTCTTCTATTCCCTCCACTTCCAAACCAGACTGCGTCAGCAAGGCGCCGATTTCCTCTGCAGATTCGGTATGAGGGATATATTTTTTTAATCGATTTATCGAGATTTTCATTCGTAGTACTAAATAAAGCAAATCAGAATTGACCTGCGTGATAAACAAAAGGGGTTCGAAAACCCCATTTTATTCAATAATGCGTACAAATTTAAGAGATTTGAGCTAGGCAAAAAGGCTATTTCTCGTAATTTTTCTCCCCAACTGGAATTGGGATGTCCAGTAAATTTTCTTTAGGTGGCAGCGGGCAAGCATAATCGGGATTATAGGCACAATATGGATTGTATGCCAGATTGAAATCTATGGTGATGCTATTCTTCCCATCCTGACGGGCGTTGATATAACGTCCCCCTCCATAGGTATCCACTGCACTGGTTTCATCTGCAAATGCCAAAAAGAAATTTCGCTTATCCGGTTCATTAATCGCTTGGAGCAGCAAGAGCTTCTCAGCCTTGCCATTGATTTCAAATTCAGCCCAAGAGTGCTCTATGTATTTCTCCTTGGTCCCATCCGTAAGCGGAACTTCTCTTACCTTCCTGTCTTCTATGGCCACCATCCGCGCCTTCACCTTGTAGTTTGGGTCGATTGGGTAAAAATTCAATTTGGTAAAAGAAGCCTTCTGCTCATCAGTAAGAGGTGATTCGAAGTTGAAGCGGATAAACTTGAATTGTCTTTCCCGCTCAGCCTCTATCTTTTCAATGTAATCTTCAGGAGATTCAGCACTCGTCAAAGTGTAAACAACTGCAGCAAAAACCACCACTGAGATAATCAGAAGTATAATTGTATTGTTTTTCATCTGTTTATAATTGACTTTTTAAAGCCATATGCAATAATAATTTCCAAATAATAGCGAGCTAAGCTTTTCAGAACAATCTGATTGAAGCAGGCTATTTCCAAAGGAATTAGAGAATGCCATCATCGGCGAAGCTAAAGTAGCCACTATCTGTAAAAATCACATGGTCAAGTACAGGCAAATCTAATTCTCTGCCTACTTTGACCAATCGTTGAGTCAGCCGTTTGTCTTGTTCAGAGGGGCTTAAATTACCACTAGGATGATTATGAACTAATATTATTGACTGAGCCAAGTGCTCCAAAGCTATTTTAAAAACGATTTTAGGATCTACAACTGTTCCTGCAGTACCACCTTGGGACACTAGGTACTTTTTCATCACCTGATTACCTCTATTCAATAGAATCAAATAAAAATACTCAACCTGCTCATCGAGTAACTCTGGGCGCATCAGATCATAAATATCCTGCGAGCAGGTAATCTTAGGCTTTACCACAGGTTCTGAATCCTTCCTCCTACGAGCCAATTCCATAGCAGCAATGATTGAGATGGCTTTTGCCTCCCCTATTCCCTTGAATTTCTTCAAATCCTGGATTGAGAGTTTTGCCAAAGCACGTAGATCATAATTGACATTGCCAAGAATGTGCTTAGAAAGATCCACTGCACTCACAGAAGGAGTACCTGATCCAATCAAGATTGCAATAAGTTCGGCGTCGGTAAGCGCAGACCTACCCTTGAGAAGCAGCTTCTCTCTTGGACGATCTTCTTCTGCAAGCTGGGAAATTTTGATAGAGGAGTAAGAATCCATAGCAATCCATTAAAAAGTGAGCTATGAATTTAATTACTTCAGGGCACAAAAAAAACCCTGACAAGCAGGGTTTTAGAGAAATAAAATCTTGTAGAATTAACCTAGAGCAGAAACGAACTTGGCCAATCTTGATTTTTTGTTACTTGCGTTGTTCTTGTGAATCACATTCTTCTTAGCCAACTTGTCCAACATAGAAGATACTTTCTTGTAAAGTTCAGAAGCTTCTACTTTATCGGTAGTTGCTTTCAATCTTTTGATGAAAGTTCTAGTTGTTTTAGCCTGATATCTGTTTCTCAAACGCTTAGCTTCGTTAGCACGAATTCTCTTCAGAGCTGATTTGTGATTTGCCATATCTTAATTATAATTGAATTTCTTTACGTGTCCCTATTCCGAATCGGAGTGCAAAGTTATTGTAATTTATTAAATCTGCCAAAGGAATTTTAAACATTCCCTATCAAAGCAGTCCTTTTCAAATCCAATAATTTGGCAAAACCATCGTTTACGGGGCAAATATACCGATTATACATTCATTTATCTGCCAAAGATTTTGATTATTTTTAGGTATGAAATTTTTTCAAGCTCTCATTTTTTCTGTGACTTTGATCTCAGCTACCTTCGCCACTTGGGGATTTTATGCGCATTCTTTAATAAATAGACTTGCTGTTTTTTCTCTTCCTGAGGAAATGATCGGCTTCTACAAACCTCATATACAATACATTACCGAGAACGCCGTGAACCCAGACCGCAGACGATATGCAGTGGAAGGAGAAGCGGAAAAACACTACATAGATTTGGATTATTATGGAGATTCTGCTTTGCAAATTCTACCAAAATACTGGAACGAAGCGGTAGAAAAATTCACCGAAGACAGCTTGAGAATGAATGGAATCGGTCCTTGGTCTGCCTATTTCACTTTTCTAAACCTTACCAAAGCTTTCGAAACCAAGAACTCGGCTGCTATTCTTCGTCTTTCTGCTGACTTGGGGCATTACATAGGCGATCTGAATGTGCCGCTTCACACCACAGTGAATTACAATGGACAGCTTACGGATCAAGTAGGAATCCATGGGTTCTGGGAAAGTCGCATTCCTGAGCTTCAGGCAAAAGACTATCCGCTTTGGGTTGGGCAGGCGGAGTATGTTGACAAACCGCAATTGGCACTGTGGGATGCTGTAGCAGCTGCACATGCACAAGTTGACAGCGTATTGGCAATAGAAAAAGAATTGACAAAAAGCTTTTCACCTGATCAAAAATACAGCTACGAAGAACGGAACAACTTAACCGTTCGTGTTTACTCCAGAGAGTTCACCGAAGCCTACGCACTTGCATTGGACAGCCAGATCGAGCGACAAATGAAAAAATCCATCAAGATGATAGCTGATTTTTGGTTTACTGCCTGGGTCAATGCCGGGCAACCTGATTTATCGACTTTTTCGAAGGAATCGGGGGAGGAAGAAGTTATTTTTCCAGATTCAAAGATTAAAGTGAGAGATCATTGAAAGTCAGAAGGATGAAATTAAAAAGCTTAAAGTTTTCGCTAATTAGTATTTGAAGACTATGAAAATCAGAAAGATGAATTTTGAAATCTAAAAATGTAAACCATCATGGATAAAGACTTGAAGCAAAGAACAAAAGCATTTGCTTTGGAAATCATAAAACTTGTTTCAGAACTCCCCAAAAACACAGTTGGGTTTGAACTTGGAAAACAAATTGTCAGATCTGGCACCTCGATAGGAGCAAATTATAGATCCTCACAGCGAGGTCGCTCCAGAGCTGAATTCATTTCCAAGTTATCAGTAGTTCAAGAGGAAGCTGATGAAACAATCTTTTGGCTTGAACTGATTTCTGAATCAGGAATTTCTCCAGAAGAAAGGATAAAACCACTCTATAAAGAAGCCTGCGAGTTAACAGCGATTTTCACTACAATGGTCATCAATGCCAAGAGAAACTCTTAGCGCTGAATAGCCCAGGTTTTTAGATTTTTCACTTTAGACTTCTGACTTTTATAATTCTGACTTTTAAATCTAAACTTCCACTTCCGACTTCAAATACCTCCTAATCGCATTCCCAAGTCTCCTAAACGTATTCTTAAACACTTCCTCATTCTCCTCCAAAAGCGTCACTCGGAAACCTCTCAAATCTGAGCAAAAAGAGGAAATAGGAACCACGCAAATCTGCTCGGCAGCCAATAAATTATAAACAAAGCGCTTATCCAAAGGCATGTTTTTCTCTTCCAGCCATGAATCCAGCAAACTTTTTAATTTCTTATCTTCAATCGGTAGAAACTGATCTTCTTTCAATACTCCCTCCTCAAATACGATGGTGTTATAAAACGCTCCTTGAGTAGGATTAAATTTGATTCCAGGAATATCCCCCAAGATTTCACTCATCCACTCGCTTCGCTTGCCAATTTGGGCATTTGCTTCTTCCCTGTACTTAAAGTAAGCTGGATGCTTCATGATTTTTGGGATAGCTAGCTGAGGCAAGATAGTAGAGCAAACCTCTATCATTTTGGCATTTTCCAGCGTCTGGCAAAGCTTGGAGAATTCCTTAGAAGATTCCCGGTTATAAAATTCCATCCAACCACAGCGTGAACCCGGCCAAGGAAATTCTTTGGAAATCCCTTTCAGTGAAATTGCAGGTCTGTCACCGATTACTTCGGCAAGTGGAACAGCTGTAATTCCGTTGTAGGTAATATTCTGATAAATCTCATCGGTGATGAGCAGGAGATTAAACTCCTCAGCTATTTTCACAAAAGCCTCCAAAACCTCCCTTGGATACACCATCCCTGTTGGATTATCAGGATTGATTATCAAGATTCCAACGATTGATGGATTATAACGGACCTTTAGATACAGGTCTTCCATATCTGGAAGCCATTGATTATCAGGGTCAAGTTTATAGGTAATTGGTGCAGCATTGGCATGAGCAGCTTCAGCAGAACTATGGGTACTGTATGCTGGAGATGGACCGATAATTCTTGCCGTAGGGATCAAAAACTGATACAGTTTTGCGATAGCATCACCCAAGCCGTTGAAGAATAAAATATCCTCTGCTGTGATTTGGGTGCCCCCTCTTTCATTATTTAGAGTAGCAAGAAATCTCCGGGTTTCCAGCACTCCTTTGGAGTCCGCGTAGCCGTAAGTTTTATCCTCTTTCAATAAATCAGCGATAATCTCTTTCATCCAATCAGGCACATGATTGCTCTTTTGAATAGGATCGCCGATGTTTTCCCATGTCATAGAATAGCCCAAGGCCTCGACCTGACGCGCTTTCTTCACTATACCACGAATCTCATAGGTCAATTCTTCCGCTCCGGATCTTAGGAGTTGCTGTCTCATAGGTCTATTAGGCTGAATGCAAAATAATTCGGGTGTAAAGAAACAAAAAAGAGGAATGAAAGTATCGCAAAGTGTAGAAATACTTAAATATATGGTCGACCATAAAAATCAAAATCAGCATAATTCATTCGCTAACTCTGCAGGAAGACCGCGGAAGGGAGACCGAAGCAGCTTGAATGTATTTTTTTACCGATAACACATTAATTTACCCTTTTGATGGGATAAACTATCTATCAAAAATCAAGATCGATTCCTCTCCCTTTGCAAATAAGCATTCAAACAAAAGGTCACAGCTCCTTTTACAAGGACCATGGCCATAAGCCAATTTGGAACGGGAAAAAGCACCACAAGCTTCACCAAGGTCAAGAGTATAATTAATACAAAAGGCAAGCCATATAGGCGCTCTATAGGCTTTTACTCATCGCTTTAGGTGCATTTTTTATAAGACAGGTGGTTTTCCTTTCCTATCCCTATACAATCCACTTACTATTAAAATTCCTTGAGAAAGGACTATACAGCCCATGGCGATAGCAGAAAAATTGGGATCATCGTCGGGCATAAATCCCTTTCGATAAATTGAAAATCCTCCTAGTCCAAGAGCCATGGCAATCAAACCCAGATGTACGAACATAATTCCTCTACTCATTTTTTTGATTTTTTTTGATCTCCCAGTAAAATATCAACTGGCCGAAAATCAAGCCTAATCCAGTGACAAGCAGTAGGGCAAACGCTGTCCATTCTGATTTTTGAAAAGAGCTTATCAGCCCAATCGAAACCAGCACCAAAAAGAAACTTATAAAGACCAAAGGAATTTTTGCCATAACTTTAAATTATAAATTTTTCTTCAAAAACTTAGTTTTAGCGACACATATACTGTTACTAATTTACTTTTAGAAATTACACTCTAGGGCAAAAAACCTAAATTAACCCATCGATATAAAATCGAAGTTCATAACTTCAATTTTGTATTATCATTGCCACTTTCAGTATAAGAAGAAATCCTTGAAATGAAAAATATTTTCACATCCATTTTCCTTTTAGTACTTGTACTTAGGCCAATAATTTGCCAAGCCACAATTGACTCACTTTCTAACCCTGCCAAGGCAACACATTACAATTTGGTTTTGATTGTAGCTGATGATTTAGGCTATGGAGATTTAGGTTTCACAGGTAGCACTCAGATCAAAACACCTCATATCGATCAACTTGCAGCCGATGGAGTCACCTTTACTCAAGGCTACGTTTCTTCGGCAGTTTGCAGCCCTTCCAGAGCAGGATTTATCACTGGAATCAATCAAGTTGAGTTTGGGCACGACAATAATCTAGGGGGAGTTGAACCTGGATTTGACCCTGAATACAACGGGCTTCCGCTCACCCAACAAACCTTAGCCGATCACCTGAACAAACTTGGCTATGTGAATGGCTTAATTGGAAAATGGCACTTGGGAAAAGAGGCGAAGTTCCATCCTTTGAAGAGAGGTTTCGATGAATTCTGGGGATATACTGGCGGTGGACACGATTATTTTGAATCCCTGCCTGATGGAAAGGGATACAAAGAACCTTTGGAAAGCAATTTCAAAACTCCAGACCCAATCACCTATATAACAGATGATGTGGGCAACGAGAGTGTGGATTTTATCACTCGACATAAGGACAAACCGTTTTTTCTCTTTGCCGCATTCAATGCTCCACATACACCCATGCAGGCATTGGAAGAAGACTTGGCATTGTATCAACACATTGAAGATAAAAAGCGCCGCACT
This sequence comes from Algoriphagus winogradskyi, assembly GCF_900182815.1. Classification (GTDB taxonomy): domain Bacteria; phylum Bacteroidota; class Bacteroidia; order Cytophagales; family Cyclobacteriaceae; genus Algoriphagus; species Algoriphagus winogradskyi. The sequence continues at coordinate 13,856 of NZ_FXUA01000009.1, forward strand.
TATGCTGCAATGGTGCATAGATTGGATTTGAATGTAGGGAAAATCATGAAATCACTCAAAGATCAAGGCCTGAAGGAAAACACCTTGGTGGTATTCTTCAGCGATAATGGCGGACCAACGGATAGCAATGCTTCGATCAATGCGCCTTATAGAGGACAAAAAGGAATTTTATTGGAAGGCGGAATCCACGTTCCTTTTGTCATGAATTTACCTGGCTTGCTGCCAAAAAACATGGTTTACCAAGAGCAAGTGACTTCTCTTGATATTGTCCCTACATTTCTTGCTTTAGCTGGAGACAAAGATACCGATAGGAATATGTTTTCCGGAGTTGATTTAATTCCTCACCTAACAGGAAAAACTGCTCCACTTGCCAATCGGGAGATGACTTGGAAATTCACAATCAGCCGAGCTATTCGGGAAGGCGACTGGAAACTGGTAAGTATTCCAGACAGGATGCCGATGCTTTACAATCTGTCTGATGACCCATCCGAACAAAACGATTTGGCATTGAAGAACCTCGACAAGACTGCTTACTTATTAAAAAAACTTGGGGTGTGGGATGTAAATCTACCTCATCCTGTATTCTTGGAAGGAGCCGTTTGGAAAAAGCGACAGTTGGGATTGTATGATCATAACTACCAGGTGACTCAGCCGAAAACAAAATAGACCCAGAATCAAAAATGGAGACTGGGCCTTTCATCTTTGAAGTATAAATAATTGCATCTAAGTCAACCAATAACCTTTTCTTTTGCGTAAAGGGGTTATCCTAGTTTCCCTTAGGTTTTAAATTCTCTGGCAAATCATCTTATAATTCCTCTTTCTATTGCTTCGTATTATAATCCTCCTAGTCTTTGTTTTCCTCATCGACTGGTATTCCTATCAAGCATTCTCGACAATATTCCCTGAGCAAAACTGGATTAAGATCGGCTTTTGGATCTTCTCTATTTCAGTTTACGTTTTTGTCGCTTACGGTTTTCTGACCTTCAGCCGTAGTAGCCCCACTCCCAACTTTGGTAGAGTAATTTCCTTGCTTGTGCTGTCGCTGATTCCAAAGTTGATCATTCTGGCATTTCTATTTGGAGAAGATCTCGTCCGCTTTTTAAGCGGAACCTATCAATCCCTTACCGGCAACCGTGAAGGTGATTTTCTAGCTGATCGCAGAAAATTCATCAGTCAAACTGCATTGGTTCTTTCTGCAATTCCTTTTTTAGGAATATTGCATGGCGTATTAATAGGCAAATACAGATACCGTGTAGTAAACCATACCCTGGAATTTGACGACCTACCTGAGGAGTTTGATGGCTTTACGATTACTCAGATTTCAGATATACACTCTGGAAGTTTTGACAATAAAAAGAAGCTGGAATATGGAGTTGAGCTAATAAATGAGCAAGGGTCAGATGTCATCCTATTTACTGGAGATCTGGTGAACAACCAAGCAACAGAAATGGAACCTTGGATTGATACTTTCAAAAAGCTGAGGGCACCTATGGGTATTTACTCCATCTTGGGAAATCATGACTATGGAGATTACGTTTCCTGGCCAAGCAAGGAGGCCAAAGCGGCAAATATGCTGCGTCTGTATGAAATCCAAAAAGAATTGGGTTTTACCCTCTTGAGAAATGAAAATATCAAGCTTGAACGAGGAAGCGCAAGCATAGACCTGATTGGCATAGAGAATTGGGGAAAGGGATTTGGGCAATATGGAGACCTGAAGAAAGCTACAGCAAACCTCAGCGACCAAAGCTTTAAAATTCTGATGAGCCACGACCCCTCCCATTTTGATGAGCAGGTGAAAAATTTCTCCCAATTTATCCACCTCACCTTGAGTGGACATACCCACGGAATGCAGTTTGGAATCGAGATCCCCGGTTTTATCAAATGGAGTCCAGCTTCTCTTCGCTACCCGAAATGGGCTGGACTGTACGAGGAACTGGGCCGACAATTACATGTCAACCGTGGATTTGGATTTTTAGCCTTTCCGGGGAGGGTCGGGATATGGCCAGAGATTACAGTTTTGGAGTTGAAGAGGAAATAAAAGAGCTAAAAGGATAGATAAAAACCAGCTCATTCAACTAAACCTATAAAAATAAAAACCTCCTCCAAGCCTGATTATCAAGATTGAAAGAGGTTCTAAGATTTAATAGAAAAACTTCCAGAATATAACCCATCGAAGAGACCCTTCGACTTCGCTCAGGGTGACACCCCAAAGGTTATTAACCTAGGAAATAGCTTTTCAGCTTTTTAACTTTAGCTTTCAGACTTTACTTCAAATTCTTATATCGAATCCTCTTAGGCTCTACATCACCCAATCTTTTCTTCTTATTCTCTTCATAGTCGGAGAAGTTTCCTTCAAACCACACCACCTGAGAATCTCCTTCGAAAGCCAAAATATGCGTACAGATTCTATCCAAGAACCATCTATCGTGGGAAATGACTACTGCACATCCGCCGAAGTTTTCCAAAGCTTCTTCCAGCGCTCGAAGTGTATTCACATCCAAGTCATTGGTAGGCTCATCGAGAAGCAATAGGTTTCCACCTTCTTTCAGCGTCAACGCCAAGTGAACCCGGTTTCGCTCACCTCCGGAAAGCACACCGACTTTTTTCTCCTGATCTCCTCCACCGAAGTTAAACTTAGAGACATAAGCTCTAGCATTCACTTCTTTATTGCCCAGCATCATCAGCTCATTTCCCTCGGAAATTGTCTGGTACACTGTCTTGTTTGGGTCCAAGGAATCATGTCCCTGATCCACATACGCCAACTGCACAGTCTCTCCTACTTCGAAATTTCCTGCATCCGGTTTTTCCTGACCAGTAATCAATTTGAAAAGTGTGGATTTACCCGCACCATTTGGCCCGATCACGCCGACTATACCACCCTGTGGCAAGGCAAAAGTCAGGTTTTCGAAAAGCAACTTGTCTCCAAAAGCTTTAGAAACCCCATTCACTTCGATCACTTTCGCTCCCAGACGAGGTCCTGGAGGAATAAACAATTCCAACTTCGCTTCTCTTTCTTTGGACTCCTCTCCCACCAATCTATCATACGCACTCAAACGAGCCTTACCTTTCGCCTGACGGGCTTTCGGGGTCATTCTGATCCACTCCAACTCTCTTTCCAATGTTTTCTGACGCTTGGATTCAGTCTTTTCCTCTTGCTTCAATCGGTTTTGCTTTTGATCAAGCCAAGAAGAATAATTTCCTTTCCATGGAATACCCTCGCCACGATCCAGCTCAAGAATCCAACCGGCAACGTTATCCAAGAAGTATCTATCGTGGGTTACTGCGATGACCGTTCCCTTATAATTCTGGAGATGTTGCTCCAGCCAATGTACTGACTCAGCGTCCAGGTGGTTGGTAGGTTCATCGAGCAACAATACATCCGGCTCCTGTAATAAAAGTCGGCAAAGTGCCACGCGTCTCTTTTCACCACCTGAAAGATTAGCGACGTTAGCATCACTAGGAGGAAGTCTAAGCGCATCCATAGCTTTATCCAGCATCACGTCAAGTTCCCACGCGTTAGCTGCGTCAAGCTTCTCCTGCACCTCGCCTTGCTTCTCAATTAGCTTATCCATGGCGTCAGGATCTTCCATCAATGCTGGATCCATGAATTTCTCATTGATAGCTTCAAATTCTTTTAACAAAGCGACCGTCTCAGAAACCGCTTCTTCTACGACTTCTTTTACTGTTTTGGTAGGATCAAGCTTTGGTTCCTGCTCCAGCATCCCCACGGTGTATCCAGGAGACCAAACAACCTCACCTTGGAATTCCTTGTCCATTCCAGCGATGATTTTAAGAAGAGAAGATTTACCCGAACCGTTCAAACCGAGAACACCGATTTTGGCTCCATAAAAAAATGAGAGGTAGATATCTTTAAGGACTTTTTTCTGTGGCGGATAAATTTTTGAAACTCCTGCCATGGAAAAGATGATTTTTTCTGAACTCATGCGTTATATTTTTACTTAGAAATTGCGCTTAAGAATCAAAGATGGCAAAAAAACCGCTTTCTTAGGATAAGTGCTTTTGAATTAATTAATTTGCGGAAATTCGAAAACCGCCACCTAACCTACTGTAGAGCAATGGAGCATCCGTATGGATATATCAAAAACGACAAAGTTTATTTGAGGGGATTTTTGGGGCAGGACGATAGGGTAATCGGAGAAGTAAAAGAAGATGAGGCCTCTACACTAAAATATTTTGAGGATAGATTTGAACAACTCAAACAAAAAGTAGAGAAACTCAAGAATGATATTCAGGAAAACCAGAACAAGGGGTCTTTCCTGATGAAACTTATTCACCTCAGAGAATCTCTTATGCAGTCTGATGCATTGGGAGATTTCGAACCCCTAATTAAAGATCTTAGCGAACAAGAAGAATTCCTAAACGAAATAATTCAGGTAAATCGCACCAAAAATCTTGAGGTCAAAAAAGCATTGATTCAAGAAGCCGAAGAGAAAAAAGACGATACGGACTGGAAAGAAACTACCGAGTTTTACAAGGAATTAAAACTCCGCTGGATCAAAACCGGCCCTGTTGACAAGGAACATCAGGAAGAAATAGAAGGCACTTTCAACGACATCGTGCAGCATTTCTTCGAAAACAGAAGACATTTCTTCGAAGGACTCGCACTTCAGGCCGAAGAAAATATCAAAGTATATGAAGCGTTAGTTGTTCAGGCTAGGGAAGCACATGATTTTCCTGATGCTAAGACTGCTTTTGATATTTCAAAGAAAATCCAACGTCAATGGAAAGAAGCCGGTAAAGTACCCGCTGAGAAGAGACAACCGCTATGGGATGAGTTTTCCAGGTTGAACAACCGAATTTTCTCCAGATACAAAAGGACCCTTCAAACTGGACCGCAAATGAACCCAAGGGAACTAATGCGGAAGGTGGAGACTTTAACGGAAGAAATCAAAACATTAGCAGGTAAACCAACGTCATACGAACTCATTGGGAGAGCCAAAGCGATTCAGGAAGAATGGAGAAAATTACCCCCACGCAAACCAAGAGAGGCTAATTTGATCGTAAGATCATTCCAATTCTTCTCCGACATCGTATTTGAGAAAGCCTTCTTAGAGAAACTTGTACATGGTAAGTACCCTGACTTTGACGAAAAACCAGAAGCGGAACAAATTCAGATAAAAACTGCTTTACTAAAAGATTTATTGAAAAGAGATCAAACTGAGCTGGAAGCGGCACAAAACAATACGGAGAATTTCCGCGTTCAGTCAGCTGATTTTGATATAATGATGAAGAAAAAACTATTTGCCGTGAAGAGAAAGGTTGATGTAAAAAATTATATTTTGAAGCAACTTTCTTTTAAATAATAAAACAACGCTGAATATTTCAAAAAAAGAATAATTTTGCACCCTTTAACTCCGGAACTCCTTTAAAACAAACACTATGTACTGGACACTCGAATTAGCATCCTATTTAGAGGACGCACCCTGGCCAGCCACCAAGGATGAATTAATTGATTATGCCATCCGATCCGGCGCACCAATGGAAGTAGTAGAAAACCTTCAAGAATTAGAAGATGATGGAGAACCTTATGAGACCATCGAAGAAATTTGGCCAGATTATCCGACCAAAGACGATTTCTTCTTCAACGAAGACGAATATTAAATGAAAAAAGCCCTGAGTGATCGGGGCTTTTTCTTTTTTGTAACCTGGACTATTTTAACCACAGAGGACGCAGAGATTTCGCAGAGTCACTAAGTAGTTCGCATGACCTTGCAGTCTGAAGACTCAATTAGTAAAAGTATTCAGGCTTGAACACTCGCAACTGAAAACTGCGACTGATCCCTGACAACTAAAAACCGCAACTGTTCACTGAAAACTATAAGCCCAAAACCTGTCTCAGCCTAGAATACCCTGTCTTACTCACTGGCACCTTCTCACCTCCTCGTAATAACACCAGGTAATTATCACGCTCATAGGGCTCTATTTTGGTGATCTCATTCAAGTTGATCAGGTATGACCTATGCACACGCACAAACTTACTGGGATCCAAAGCTTCCTCGAGAGATTTCATGGTCATCTTCTTTAGGTATTTACCCGAAGCTGTATGAATAGCGATGTAATCGTCCTCGGCCTCAAAAAAAATCGCTTCGTGTGTAGGAATAATTTTGATCTCATTCTTAACTCTGACCACCAGCCGATTTCTTTTTTCAGCCAACTCATTCAGTTTTTGAGTGCTTTCGTCTGCCCCCGCTTGCTGGGCAAGAAACTTATCTATAGCCTGATTAAATCGCTCCTGAGAAAAAGGTTTCAGCAAGTAATCAATCGCCATCGCATCAAAGGCTTTCAGAGCATACTGATCGAAAGCCGTAGTGAAAATAACCGCCGGAGGCTCATCTAGGAGTTCGAGCATTTCAAAACCGGTAATTTTAGGCATCTGTACGTCCAAAAAAATCAAATCGGGGTTATGTTCTTGAATAGCTTTAAGTCCCTGAAATCCATTTTGGTAAACTCCTACGAGTTCAAACTGAGGGAAATTTGCTAAAAACTCCTGCACAATACTAGCAGCCAAAGGCTCATCATCTATGATTAAAGTTTTGATCATTTCTGTTGGGGTATTTTTAAAATAACAGTAAAAAGCGAGTCCTCAGCTTTAGACTCCAAGAGATCTTTCCTGCCAAAAAGCAAAAATAGTCGTCGATCTACTGAACTTAATCCAAAGCCAGTTCCTTTGGGAGCAGCCACCTCAGGATCAAAAGGATTTTCGATTTTCAGCATCAAATAATTTTGCTCCTTATATGCTTGAACAAGTATTTTCACGTCCTCCGTGATCCCATAAAGCCCATGTTTTATGGCATTCTCCAATAGCGGCTGAATCAATAACTGGGGCACTCGCATTTGCTTTACTTCATCAGCCAAATCAAAAACCACCTCTAACCTATGCCCAAATCGCACCCGCTCTATATCCAAATACATCTTTAGATAAGTCAATTCCTCGTCTAAGCTCACCCACTGCTGATGGTCTTTTCTGATTGTTCCGCGAAGAAAATCTGAAAGCTGAAGCACCATTTCTCTGGCTTTTTGGGGTTGAGAGACAGTGAGTGCACTTATAGAATTCAGACTGTTAAATAGAAAATGTGGCTGTAGCTGCTGTCTCAACTGGGTCAACTCTGCTTCCCGCGAAAGTTCATTCATCATTACCTCTCTTTTCTGGGCTTCATTTTGCTGTTCTAATTTCGAAACTACAATTGCAATGAGCCCCACAAGTGTCTCCGCCAATCCCAAAATTGCCCATCTGAGGTAAAAGTGCGACTTGAGAAAATCCCGGTAAGTCTCCTGATCAGAATAAATCCACCTGAGTAAATATTGGTGGGAAAGAACAGCCAAGAAACTGAATATCAAAGGCACTCCCAGAAGCAACCAGTTATTGCTTCCTTTGGGAATATAAAAGCCGAAAACCCGATCCAGCATATTTACTCCCAGAGAGAAAAGCAAGGCAAAAACTAAGGAATCGACTATAGCTGTAGACTGATCAATTCCATAAAAAACTAGCAACCCAAATGTAACAAGGAACCAGATTACTCCGGCTCCTTGTACGATCCAAATACTTTTAGAAGGGTTTGAAAATGCTTTAGAAAACAAAATTTGGTGGTTTTAAGAAAGGAATTTCGTTAATAAGATTTGATTTCCAAGCCACCAAAGAAGACTGTTCCCCTGATCACCATAACTTTATCTGAATCCACTTCCGACTGACGGTACACCCGCTTATCTTCCACTCCTGCAGCGATGTTGGTTACTTCTACCCGTACATCCCAGTGCGGAGGAACTACTAATTTCACACCGCCGAAAATCACATCTACCTGAAGGGTCACCATGCCAGAAAAGTCTGATTGAGTCAGGTCTAGGTCAATCCCCCCAAAGGCAGCAGTCAGTTTACCTCCTTGGAAATTCTTGGTAAGCATTCTTTTATTTATTCCGCTGAAGATAGAATCTATAGAAACACTATCTGAGTAGCTGGTACCAGAAACACCAGACATTCCTGAGTAAGATTTAGCTCCGGAAGCTTGGCTTGAAAAAGAAGATTTTTCTCCTTTATTATACTCCTCGCCTATTTTATATTCCTCACCAGAAGCTGGGGAAGCGGTAGATTTAGCCCTGATTTTTTCCTGAATATCATTTAAAACCTGCTGCTCTTGCCGCTTTTTTGTAATCAGATAAATACCGACCAGGATAAGAGCTATTGGGAAAATAAATCGCTGCAATCCGAAATGAAAATCAAATTCCTGCTCAAGTAAAAAGAATAAACCTACACCTAGCATCAATACTCCAAAGAAACTTTTGAACTCATGCTTAACCAAAGTAATCACCCCTATTGCGATTAAAATCATCGGCCAGGATAATAACCAATCAGGATAGAAAATATCTAGCTTTCTAAGTAAAATCAGGACACCTACTGCGAGGATTATAAATCCGAAGACCATCCCTCCATCATTGTTGTTTATGCGATTTCGTTTCATCTGTTTTGTAATTAGTTTTGTAAAGCCAAATGGAATCTCGCCTGATTAATCATCATTCCTGCATAGGGCTTCTGATTCCTGCTCGATTTCACCTCATTCATTTTTTAATGATGATCGAAAGTACTGGACGGGACATTCTTAAGAAATGAACAAAAGGCCAACTCAACCTAAAAGTCGGTGAAACACATAAAAAAGTCGGTGAAATTTCACCCGCAATTTTTACCGATCTGACGATTGCTTCGCTGCGATAAACTCCGCGTAATCCATATCTTCAGGAGTAGTAATCTTGATGTTTTCAGGATTTCCTGAAATCAACGTCACTTGCCAACCTTGATTTTCATACACAGTAGCATCATCGGTAAACTGTTGGAGTTCGGTTACTGCAAAAGCTTTTTTGATTTTCTTTACTTGGAAAGTCTGAGGGGTTTGCACCATGCGAAAATTTTGCCTCTCCTGATAAAATGACTTTCCATCATCTGTCAGCTTCCTGATTGAATCTTTCAATGCAATGACAGCAATGGCACTACCCTGTTGCTGGGCAGTTTCAAAACTTTCTGAGATTACTTTTTTGTCTACAAAGGGACGAACTCCATCGTGGATAGCGACCAGTTCGGTCTCAGGGTTCAGAGAATTCAAGCCGTTTCTCACAGATTGAAACCTGGAATTGCCACCTGCTACCAATCGATGAGAGATAGTGAATTGATAATGCTGACACAGCTCTTCCCAATATGAAAAATCATTCTCGGGCAAAACTAGAATTAATTCAATAGATGGATCGACGCTATAAAACACAGAAAGTGTGCGCATCAATACCGGCTGCCCAGCAATGGGTAAATATTGCTTGGAAATAGGACTGCCCATTCTGGTGCCTCTTCCGCCTGCGACTAGGATTGCAGCTTTGTTTGTCATACTAGATTTGCCCAAATGTAAAGAATCAAACTTGCTCAGATTTTACTTCAAAGTTATATCTGTGTGAACATAAAAAAAGCTCCTTTCGGAGCTTTCAGTATTAAAGGATCAACATCGCGTCTCCGTAAGAGAAGAATCGATATTTTTCTTTGATGGCTTCTTTATATGCTTTCATCACCAAATCGTAACCTCCGAATGCCGCTGCTGTCATTAGCAAGGTAGATTCTGGAAGGTGGAAATTAGTAATTAACGAATTAGCGATTTTAAACTCGTAAGGAGGAATGATAAACTTATCCGTCCAGCCAGCACTAGCCTTCAAACGACCGTTTGCAGTCACCGAGGACTCAATCGTTTTCAATGAAGTTGTACCCACAGCTACCACTCGCTTTTTAGCATCCAATGATCTATTCACCAATTCTACAGTTCTATCAGGAATCTCATAGTTTTCGGAATCCATCTTATGCTTAGTCAGATCTTCTACGTCTACCTGACGGAAAGTCCCCAAACCAACATGAAGAGTAATAGGAGTCACATCAACACCCTGAAGCTCTAGCCTTTTTAGCAAATGAGGAGTAAAGTGCAAGCCAGCTGTAGGTGCTGCAACAGCGCCCACATTCTTAGCGAATACAGTTTGATATCTTTCTTTATCTTCTGCTTCTACTTTTCTTTCAATAAATTCCTTCAAAAGAGGGGTTTCACCAAGCGTATCTATAGTCTTATGGAATTCTTCTTCAGTCCCATCAAACAAGAAGCGAATTGTACGACCTCTAGAAGTAGTGTTGTCAATTACTTCCGCAACAAGATCAGAATCTCCGAAATACAGCTTGTTTCCTACTCTGATTTTACGAGCTGGATCTACCAACACATCCCAAAGTTTCAATTCCGCATTTAATTCCCTTAAAAGAAACACCTCGATTTCTGCACCGGTTTTCTCTTTGTTGCCATAAAGCCTTGCAGGAAATACTTTGGTATCATTAGTAACAAAGACATCACCTTCACCAAAGTATTCGATAATATCTTTAAAAACTCTGTGTTCAATTTCACCAGTATCACGATGAACAACCATTAGCCTGGATTCATCCCTGTTGGCTGCTGGATAATGAGCTACTAGTTTCTTTGGAACGTCAAATTTGAAATCCGATAATTTCATATGTTTATTATTTGTCTTTTAAAGGCCATATGGAATCTCGCAGGGCTGATAAACATGCCAATATGTGTCGTTTCCGACATGCTCGATTTCATAGTTAAGTTTTAGATGTCTTGAGTGATTTAGAATATCTCTAAAAAATGCAAAGATACTAACAAAATCAGGCAATTTCAGCTAACTTGACAAATTGTTTTAAACCAACTATTAACGCATGCTCTTTTTCAAACTCTCATGGGAAAGTTTTCGCTTCGCGATCGCAGCATTAAAGACTAGTCTCACGCGTACCATATTATCCCTATTAGGGGTGACAATTGGTATTTTCGCCATTATAGCTGTATTCACCTTAGTCGACTCTTTAGAAAATAACATCAAATCATCCTTTTCATTTCTAGGCACTAATGTAATGAGAGTGGATAGATTCCCTTATGCAAACGGGCCGCAGGATTACCCTTGGTGGAAATATTTCCGAAGACCCCCCGGTACTGTAGCTGAATATGAATTTCTGCAGCAAAGGTTGACATCTGCGGAAGCGGTCACAATTGCAGCATCTGCTAATACAACTGTAAAAGCCGGAAGCAATGCCTATCAAGGTATGGCTCTTACCGGTGCTGTCTACTCCTATCAAGATGTCTATGAGCTATCCATTGAGGAAGGTAGATATTTTACACCCTCAGAAATAAATGCCTCACGGAATTTAGCAATTATAGGAAGGGAAATTGCAAACACGCTTTACCCACAGCAAGAAGCACTTGGCAAACCCATTAAAATCAGAGGAATGAAGTTCACCGTGATCGGTATCTTTGAGGAAGAAGGAGAAGGCTTATTTGGCGGTGGGTCCAAAGACGAAGCCTGTCTAATCCCTTATGGTGCTTTTACCAAAATGTACTATACGGGAAGAAACGGTCTGGAGCCAGTGATCGCAGTGAAGGGCATGGAAGAGGACATCGGGCTAGTTGCTTTAGAAAATGAAATGACAGGATTACTTCGTGCCAAAAGAGGACTAAAACCAAGAGACGAAAATAATTTTGCGTTAAACAAAACTGAGTTTATCCAAAATGCCATAGGATCCGTATTTGACGTCATTTCTATCGCAGGATGGGTAATTGGTGGATTTTCAATACTTGTAGGCGGGTTTGGTATCGCTAATATCATGTTCGTGTCTGTTCGAGAACGAACAAACATCATAGGTATCCAAAAATCGTTGGGCGCAAAAAATTATTTTATCCTTTTTCAATTTCTATTTGAATCTATTTGCCTTAGTCTAATCGGAGGAATTACAGGAATAATTATCGTCTATTTCCTAACCTTTATTCAATTGGGAACTTTGGAGATCGTACTATCGATCAGCAACATTGTATTAGGCTTGGGAGTTTCCACTATTATTGGAGTAGTTTCAGGAATTGTCCCTGCTACTTTAGCTGCAAGAATGGATCCTGTAGAGGCGATCCGGACAACCTAAATGGCACAGAGCATATAAAGCAAAAAGCGGTTGTCAAATTATTGACAACCGCTTTTTGCTTACTGTAGAAAAGGTTTACTCCTCCTCGACTACTGCGCTAGCTCCTTTCGATAATCCAGAGGCAGCTTTGATCTTTATTTCAAGATCTTCCATCAATTCAGGGTTATCCAAAAGTAGGGTCTTCACAGCTTCACGGCCTTGCCCAAGTTTTTCTCCATTATAGGAGAACCATGAACCTGCCTTTTTGATAATATCCAGTTCCACACCAAGGTCAATGATTTCCCCCACTTTGGAAATACCTTGCCCGTACATGATGTCAAACTCCACTACTTTGAAAGGAGGCGCCACTTTATTTTTCACCACCTTCACCTTAGTTCTATTACCAAGGATGTTGTCTGCACTTTCTTTAATCTGACCTATTCTTCTGATATCTAGCCTAACAGACGCATAAAATTTCAATGCATTACCACCAGTCGTAGTTTCAGGATTACCAAACATAACCCCGATCTTCTCACGAAGCTGGTTAATGAAAATACAAGAGCATCCAGTTTTATTAATAGCTCCAGTGAGCTTTCGCAAAGCCTGAGACATCAATCGAGCTTGCAAGCCCATTTTGCTGTCTCCCATATCGCCTTCCAGCTCACCTTTTGGCACCAAAGCAGCCACCGAGTCAATCACAATAATGTCAATAGCTCCTGATCGAATTAAATGCTCGGCTATCTCCAATGCTTGCTCACCATTGTCTGGCTGAGAGATCAATAAATTTTCAGTGTCTATACCAAGTTTTTCTGCGTAGCTCTTATCAAATGCATGCTCCGCATCGATGAAAGCCGCCAACCCACCTGCCTTTTGAGCCTCAGCGATACAGTGCAGCGTCAGGGTAGTTTTTCCAGAAGATTCTGGGCCATATATTTCAATCACTCTGCCTCGGGGAATTCCTCCGACGCCTAATGCTATATCCAACCCTAGTGAGCCAGTAGATATCGCAGGTACATCCACCACTTTATTATCACTAAGCTTCATTACGGTGCCCTTACCGTACGTTTTATCCAGCTTATCGATAGTCAGCTGTAAGGCTTTTAGTTTTTCGGCGTTATTACTCATGCGTTTTGAATTTGTCTTATCAATTATTTAGTGAAAGTAAATAAACAGCAGTCCATTACCAAGGTGTGCTATCCTATTGTTTCGGGATACTAAATTCGTAATTTTAATCGCCTTTCGGCACGTTTTTTCGTAATACCTATAGATTACCCCTCTTTTCGTCAGGTATTGTCATTAAAATTTATGAAAAGAATCCTAGGATCAGTATCAGTACTTCTTTTTTTCACCCTATTCGATCTCTCCGCCCAAGGGTCGGAAGGCACAACGCCATTTACTTTTGGTGAAGAGCTTTCATTTGAAGTATCCTACGGATGGCTGAATCTAGCTGACGCAAAAATGCAGATTGCCAAAAGACCTCAAGAGCAGAACGAAAAACCACATTATAAAATTGATGTGTATGGCAAAACAAAAGGTGCTGCCACCATATTCGGGAAGGTAAACGATAACTGGGGAACTTACTTAGATGTAGCCACCAATTTACCCTCCGTGTCCTACAGACATATTGAAGAAGGGAAATACCGAAAACATGAGTTCGTTCACTTTGACCAAAAGAACAAGAAAGCTACCATGAAGCTTTTTGACAAAGAGAATAGACACTTGAAGGAAACGAAGGATTTTGATTTACCCGGGCAAGTTCAGGATTTAGTGAGCGGTTTTTACTATTTGAGAACTCAAGATTTGAAAGATTTGAAGGAGGGAGAGTCAATCTTAATCCGCGGATTCTTTGATAAGGAAATATATAACATAAAGTTAATCTACGAGGGGACTGAAACATTAGACACCAACCTTGGCAAGAAAGAAACTTATATTTTCTCCCCTCAACTCCCGAAGAACAAACTTTTCAGAGGCGATTATCCAGTGAAGGTCTGGGTCACAAAGGATCAGAACAAAATCCCTGTAAAAATCAAAGCAAATCTTTTTATCGGATCATTGAATTTAGACATCATATCTGCGAAGGGACTGAAAAACAACTAATTCAAAAGATCATAACATTAGGATAACATTGTACTGCTATTACCAAATTTTCTTGTCATTTTCATAGTGTGGCTCGTACATAGACAATCTATTGTTTGGCTTCAATCCTTAAATATTCCTTAATTTTAACCCAAACATTAAGAAATCACTGATGAGCGATAAGCAAAAAATCAAAGTTCTGGTAGTTGACGACGAACCTGATATTGTTGAAATCCTGAAATACAATCTCCAAAAAGAAGGCTATGAAGTAGCAACCGCCGAAGATGGAATCAAAGCAGTAAAAGTTGCTGCGAAATTTTTGCCGGATGTGATTCTTCTAGACATCATGATGCCAAATCAGGACGGTGTCGAAACCTGCCTACAAGTAAGACAGATTCCGGAGCTCAAAAACACCTTTATTATTTTCCTTACAGCGCGTATGGAAGAATATTCTGAAGTTGCCGCATTTGACGTCGGAGCGGATGATTACATCACCAAGCCCATCAAGCCTAGAGCGTTGATGAGCAGAATTTCAGCTTTGTTCAGACGTGAATCCAAAAAAGAGCAGGAGCAGATTCAAATCAAAATCCGTGACTTAATCATTGACAGAGGAAGTTATACGATTGACAAGTCTGGAAAGACGATTACCCTGCCCAAGAAAGAATTTGAGCTTTTGTATTTCCTAGCCAAAAACCCTAATATCGTTTTCAGTAGAGACGAACTTCTCCAAAATATCTGGGGTGCCGATGTCTTTGTATTGGCGAGAACTGTAGATGTGCATATTAGAAAAGTGCGTGAAAAGATTGGAGAAGATTACATCACTACTGTGAAAGGTGTAGGCTATAAATTCGAATTAGGGCAATAAATGTTTACCACTTCCAGAGGAATTTCTTTGATCCTGGCTTTAGCCATCTCGGCTCTGGTTGCGGCTTTTTTGTCTTTAATGGATGGCGCAGACCTTCTTTTGCTCCTAGTTGCTTGGGGAGTATCTTTTTCGTCATCCTATTTGCTGATTTCCTTTATGCTGGAGTATTTAATCTTCAAGGAGATTGGGGATATTTATTCTCTTTTAGAAAAAATCCAACGCAAGGATCTTTCTGAAATCAGCGAAAAAGGCCGTAAGGGCTCTATTTCACCACTTAGAAAAATAAATAAAGTCATCAATTCCTATGCGATTGCCCGCCAAAAGGAGATAGACACACTACAGAAAAATGCAGTTTTCCGTCGGGAATTTATTGCTGATATTTCTCATGAATTGAAAACTCCAATTTTTGCCACTCAGGGCTACATCCACACACTGCTTGACGGCGCTATAGATGACAAGCAAGTTCGTATGCGCTTTCTGAAGCGAGCAGCTAAAAGCCTCGACTCTCTAGATATCTTAGTTCAAGATCTTCTGACACTTAACCAAATGGAAAGTGGTGTAATCAAATTTAACTTTACAGAATTTGATTTAAAGGAACTCTTGGAAGAAGTAATGGAAGAGCTGGAGCACAAAGCTTCTAAGCGTGACATGCACATAAAGTTTGAGGTGCAGCCTGACAAGCATTACCTTACGAATGGAGACAGGCAGAAGATCTATCGGGTTTGTCAAAACCTAATCTTCAATGCCATGAAATACAATCAAAATGGCGGTGAGGTACAGGTAGTATTAAAAACCCATAAAAACACTATCCAAGTAGATGTGACCGATGACGGCCCGGGTATCCCGCCGGAAGATCTGAAAAGAATTTTTGAACGATTCTATCGTGTGGAGAAAAGTAGAAATAAAAAAGAAGGAGGCACAGGCCTCGGTCTGGCCATTGTTAAACATATTCTGGAGGGTCACAAAAGCAAGATTTCGGTGAGTTCAACAGTTGGAAAAGGTTCTATTTTCAGCTTTTCTCTTCCATTGGTGAAAAGCGACTCTATGGAGGACAAACATAAAGCGGCAACTCTCTAAGAATAAAACCTAGAGAAGTTTTTTAACCATCCTTTTTTTCCTACTTTTGCAGCCTCAATTGAAAGAGGCAGGAGAATCCATGAAGAAAGTAGATTTTGACAATCTTATTCTGTTTGAAAACGAGGATTACCTGGTAATCAATAAACCGCCGTACCTATCAAGCTTAGACGATAGACACGAAGCGCAGAACATCCTAGACCTTGCCAAGGCACACACCCCCGATGCCCAGCTGTGCCATAGATTGGATAAGGAAACTTCAGGATGTCTAGTGATTGCCAAGAATCCAGCGGCCTACAGGCATTTGGCTATGCAGTTTGAAAGCAGAAAAGTAAACAAAGTCTATCATGCAGTGGTGGAAGGGATCAAGGAATTCAGCGATGAGCTGGTAGACCGAAATCTCTTGGCCAACAACAAAGGAATCGCCAAAGTAAGTAAGGATGGCAAGCCAGCACAGACAGTTTTCAATACCTTGAAGACGTACTATGCGCACACCCTAGTCGAGTGCAAGCCCATCACTGGGAGACTGCATCAGATCAGGGTTCATTTGGCTTATTTGAAGTCACCCATTTGTGGTGACACCTTATATGGAGGCAACCCTTTATACCTTTCTTCTATCAAGCGTCGCTTCAATTTAAAAAAAGAGACAGAAGAATTACCAATTATGCAGCGGGTTTCGCTTCATGCTTATTCGATTGGATTTAAGGGTCTGGATGACAAGGAAATATTCGTAAATGCGCCCTATCCTAAGGATTTCAAGGTTTTGGTCAATCAACTAGAGAAAACCAGCTAAGAGATTTAGATCGAAAAAGAGCAAGAAAAACCCGGTTTTAAGAGGTAGTAAAACGCTAAGCCTGTGAAAATTAGGACTTAGTATTGGAAATATTTTGCATCGAAAATAAAATACTCCTATCTTTGTGTCCCTTTTTGAGGGTGAAATAAATTTAACAAGCTAAATATTAAACAGTTACACAGTGGATACTTTGAGCTATAAGACCGTATCAGCCAATGCCGCGACTGCAGATAAGCAATGGGTGGTAGTGGATGCCCAAGCAGCAGTTTTGGGTAGATTGGCTAGTGAGGTAGCAAAAATCTTAAGAGGTAAGACGAAGCCAAGCTTCACCCCTCACGCTGATTGTGGTGACAACGTCATCGTAATCAACTCTGACAAAATCAGATTAACTGGTGACAAGTGGGACTCAAAAGTTTATGTGAGACACACAGGTTACCCAGGTGGACAGCGTATTTCTACGCCAAGATTATTGAAAGACAAGTCTTCAACTATCTTGATCGAGAAAGCTGTAAGAGGCATGTTGCCTAAAAACAGATTGGGAAGAAAATTATACGGCAACTTGTACGTGTATGAAGGATCTGAGCATCCACATACTGCACAGCAGCCTAAAGCCATCACTCTTTAATCGACTATAATGGATATTATCAACAAAATCGGTAGAAGAAAAACCTCTGTAGCCAGAATTTACATGGCGCCAGGAAAAGGTGAAATCACCGTGAACAACAGAGCACTTGACGTTCACTTCCCTTTTGAACTTCACCAGATCGTAGTAAAGCAGCCTCTTACTCTAGTAGGTGTCGAAGGTAACTACGACATCAAAATCAATGTAGATGGTGGCGGAAGTACAGGTCAGGCAGAGGCAGCTCGTATGGCTATCTCTCGTGCTTTGTGCGAATTCGACGCAGAACACAGACCTGCATTGAAAAAAGAAGGTTTCCTTACTCGTGACCCTAGAATGGTGGAACGTAAGAAGCCAGGACGTAGAAAAGCAAGAAGAAAATTCCAGTTCTCAAAACGTTAATCTGGATTTACTTCAGAATATACAAATTATATTATGGCCAAATTAGAATATAAAGACTTACTAGATGCTGGTGTTCATTTCGGACACTTGACGAGAAAGTGGGATCCAAGAATGTCTCCATACATTTTCATGGAGAAAAATGGTATCCACATTATCGATCTTAATAAAACGCTTGTATGCCTCGACGAAGCATCTAACGCAATCAAGCAAATCGTACGTTCAGGCAAAAAAGTGATGTTCGTTGCTACTAAGAAGCAAGCGAAAGATCTTGTAGCTACTGAAGCGAAGAGACTTAACATGCCTTTCGTAACTGAAAGATGGTTAGGTGGTATGTTGACCAACTTCGCTACAATCCGTAAATCATTGAAGAAAATGTCCGGTTTGGACAAATTGATGAAGGAGGAAGCTTATAAGAACCTTGCGAAAAAAGAGCGTTTGATGGTTTCCCGTCAGAAAGACAAAATGGAAGATGTTCTTGGCGGTATCGCTGACTTGAGCAGACTACCTGCAGCTCTTTTCATCGTAGACATCAAAAGAGAACACATTGCAATTGCTGAAGCGAAAAAGCTTGGTATCCCTGTTTTCGCATTAGTAGATACGAACTCTAACCCAAATGAGGTTGACTTCCCTATCCCTGCTAATGACGATGCTTTCAAGTCCGTATCTTTACTAGTTAAAGCGTTCGGCGCAGCAATCGAAGAAGGTCTTTCAGAACGCAAGAGAGACAAAGAAGACGCTAAACTTACTGAAGAGGAAGAAGCGAAGAAAGCTGTGGACGCTGCTGAAACAAAAGATTAATCCACTACTTGATTGAAATATATTAAAAATTGAACATCAGGTTTCGGCCTATGTTCAATTTTTTTGTTTTACCTGCATTTGTCCTGTGAGGCTTTTCCTAGTGACCAAATGCTCCCTAGTACCGAATTAAAACCCTCCTAGTTCTTCCCAAAGACTACAAGGTTTTCGAAATAGAATTATATCGTTTAATCATACAAACTGATAATACCATGGCAATTACTGCACAAGAAGTAAACAAATTGAGACAAATGACCGGCGCCGGTATGATGGATTGCAAAAAAGCTCTTACGGAATCTGAAGGCGATTTCGAAAAAGCTGTTGATATCCTCAGAAAGAAAGGTCAAAAAGTATCTGCTTCCAGAGCTGATCGTGAAACTAAAGAAGGTGTAGCTGTAACTAAAGTAACTGAAAACGGTGCTAAAGGAACATTGCTTACACTTACTTGCGAAACCGACTTTGTTGCTAAGAATGAAGAATTCGGTGCATTTGCAAACACACTACTTGATCTTGCAGTAGAAAAAGGAGCATCTTCTGTAGAAGAAATCCTTGCACTACCTTACGAAAACATCACCGTTGCTGAGAAAATCACTGAGATGACTGGTAAAATCGGTGAAAAACTTGAGATCTCTCATTACGAAGTGATCACTGCAGAAACTGTAGTTCCTTACATCCACTCAAATGGTAAATTAGGTGTATTGGTAGGATTGACTAACACTAGCGGAACTGACGTAGAAGAAGCTGGAAAAGACGTGGCAATGCAAATTGCAGCGATGAACCCAGTAGCTCTTGATAAAGACGGCGTTGATTCTTCTGTAGTAGAAAGAGAAATCGAAGTTGGTAAAGAGCAAGCAAGAGCTGAAGGTAAGCCTGAAGAAATGCTTGAGAAAATTGCTCTAGGCAAACTGAACAAGTTCTACAAAGAGAATACACTTCTAAGCCAGTCTTTCGTAAAAGACAACAACAAGACTATCGCTCAGTATCTTGATAGCGTAAGCAAAGGAATGACTGTATCTGCATTCAAAAGAGTATCAATCGGTTAATCCGAAGGATTCCTAATCTCAAAAAACCTCTTCAATTAAGTTTGAAGAGGTTTTTTTTTATTTTAGTTACAAAGGCCAGATGAAAAATTTAAATTCAAAGCCCTTAATCGCAAAAGCAAGTCAGCAAATTATATTAGCTTTTGCTTTTGAAAGTCATACCCCACATCAGATGAAAAATATTCTTACTACTGCACTTTTACTAGTTGCTTTGGTTTCTTCTAGCCTCGGTCAAAATTGGGATTGGGGAGGACCGATTGATCCGCTGCAAGCAAGATTTGAGGTGAAGCATTACCGGCTGGAATTAGAACTTTTCCCGGAGAGTAAATCAATCAAAGGTAAAAGCACCGTCACATTTTCTACCAGCACTCAATTAGACACACTTCGTCTAGACCTTATCGATGAGTATAAAGTGACAAGCGTCCAGGCCAAAGGAGGTGAACTGGAGTTTTCACATAACAATGATCTCATAGATATTCTCATCACTGCTTGTTCCTGCGATGCGGTGGATATTTTCTATGAGGGAATAACCCCAATTGCGATAAATCCACCATGGGAAGGCGGCTTTACTTGGAAAAAAGATCAATTAGGAAATGATTGGATGGGGCTTTCATCTCAAGGTGAAGGGGCAAAGATATTCATGCCTGCCCTGGATCATCCATCTTCAGAAGCCGCAGAGGGCGTTGATCTTTTGATCACTGTTCCAAAACCTTATTTCATAGCAGCTAATGGGCGTCTAGCCCAAGTAACACAGAAAGAGGACATGCAGACTTATCATTGGTCAACAACTTATCCTATAAATAATTATGGGATCAACTTTACGATGGGCGTTTTTCATGAAGAAGAGATAAGTTTCACCTCAGTTTCTGGTGATCAAATCCCCATGCATGCCTGGGTTTTACAGGAAAACAAAGCCAAAGCAAAAGACATTTTGGAAGTACTAAAGGTATCTACAGAAACTCATGAGAAATATTTTGGAGCATACCCGTGGCCAAAAGATAAGGTAGCAATAGTGGAAACGCCCTATCTCGGAATGGAGCATCAGACCATCAATGCATATGGAAACTTCTATCGTTTCGTGAAAATGGGCGCGGTCAATTATGATAATTTATTGCACCATGAACTAGGCCATGAATGGTTTGGAAATAAGGTTTCTGTCGGTGATTGGGCGGACTTCTGGATTCATGAGGGAATTACTGCCTACGGAGACTGGCTTTACTACTTAGAGCATGGCGGTGAAGAGGCTTACTTCGAAAAAGTAGGTGGAACTTTAAAATCTATCAGTCATTCCAAGCCAGTGGCCAGCCCTGTAAATAGTACCGAAGAGGAGGCTTATCATTCAGAGATTTATACAAAGGGAGCGTACATCATGCATTCCCTACGCGGAATTTTAGGTGACGAAGTTTTCTTCCCGATGTTGAAAGCATTCGCAAATGATCCTCGATTCACCTATAAAAACCAAGTCAATACGCGTGATTTTATTGATTTTGTAACTTCATTTACAGGAGAAAATTTGGAAGGTTTTTTTCAGTTATATCTCTACACAACTGATATTCCAGAAGTAAAAATCTCTAAAAAGGGAAACAATGGTTTTGAAGTTTCACTGCAAGGAATTGACTTCGAACTGCCTGTGGAACTGAAAACAGATAAGGGAATCGAGACAGTTAAGCTAGGTAAGAAACCTCTTTTGATTAATAGCAAGACTCCACCAATCGTCGATCCAAGAGGTTGGCTAATGCTTAAAAAATAATCCCTAAGCATGGAAGCTTAAAAGACTCTTGATCATAAAAAAGCCTCTTCAAGTAAGTTTGAAGAGGCTTTTTTTTAAAATATCTATTGCATTTGAACCAGTAATAAGCTTAAGCGACTTAATAGATGGAACATTCGCATTTCCGGTACTTCGGTCACCCGTCATCGGTCTTCTGACCGGATGAGCAATGAATTTTAGACTAATGGTATTATTGCGGATATTTATTTCAATCAAAAATGCTTCCAGCCCTGTGCTTTGATTTGCACGGCAGTTCCACTTTTTGTAACCAAGAACTTACCTTCCTCAGCCTTGCTGATATGTCCGATAAAGTGGATATCCGGATGCTTTTCAAGTTTCGCAAAATCCTTTTGATCAATCGTGAATAGCAACTCATAGTCTTCGCCCCCATTCATCACGCAAGTGATAGGATCTAGATTCAGTTCCACAGCCGTATCAAAAGTCTGCTTATCAATCGGAAGTTTATCTTCATAGATCGTAGCTCCTACTCCTGATGCTTTGCAGATATGAAAAATCTCTGAAGCCAATCCATCAGAAATATCCATCATACTTGTTGGCACTACTTCCATTTCTCGAAGTTCATGGATGATATCAACCCGTGCATCTGGCTTCAGCTGGCGGGCAGTGACTAAAGTATATTTCCCTAAATCAGGCTTCATTTCTGGATTAGCTAGAAAAACTTCCTTTTCACGCTCCAGGATTTGCAATCCAACCAAAGCGGCTCCCAAGTCACCAGTCACACAAAGAATATCATTTTCTTTGGCACCGGATCTATAAGAGATTTGCTCAGGCTTTGCTTGGCCAATTGCCGTAACAGAGATCACCAAACCACTTCTGGAAGCCGTAGTATCACCGCCAATCAAATCCACACCATAATGCTCACATGCTGCATGAATTCCTTCATAGAGCGCATCAATAGCTTCTACTGAGAACCTATTGGATAGTGCGATGCTTACGGTGATCTGCTTAGGCACAGCATTCATAGCCGCCACGTCAGACACATTCACTGCCACTGCTTTGAACCCCAAGTGAGGTAATGGCGCATAGGAAAGGTCAAAATGAACTCCTTCAATCAATAGATCAGTAGTCACAACTTTAACCATGTCTCCAGCTTCAATCACTGCAGCATCGTCACCAATACCTTTCAAAGTGCTGGAGTTTTTAATTATCACTTTTTCATTGAGATGATCGATCAAACCGAATTCACCCAAATCGCTTATTTCTGTTCTCTTTTCTGACATATTTTTATAACCTCCCGCGAAGGCGCAAAGGCGCTATTTTTAATTTTTATACTAAATGATACTCGTGAGTATTTCTGATTTACGAAGTACGATTTACGAGATGCACAGTAGATTTGATGTCATTTACAAACTTTACCACTTTTCAACCTTGCCACACTTAATCAGCTTATGGAGGGAATTTTCCAATCTTCCAATCTTCCAATGTTTCAATTATGAATAATGAAGTACACCAAACTTTACAACCTTACCACCTACAACTTCTCAACTCACATCCTGACACAATTCAATCAAAACACCATTCGTGCTCCGAGGATGCAAAAATACCACTAATTTATTGTCTGCCCCAAGTTTGGGTGTTTCATTCAGGATTTCGAAACCTTCCGCTTTCAATCGTTCTACTTCAACATTGATATCTTCTACATCAAATGCGATATGATGTACACCTTCCGATTTTCGCTCTAGGAATTTAGCAATCGGGCTACTTTCATCCGTAGCCTGAAGCAGTTCCACTTTCGTTTCTCCGACCTGAAAGAATGATGTAGCTACTTTTTCTCCCTCCACTTCCTCAGTTTTAAAGTGCCTTTTACCCAGTAACTTCTCAAAGAGCTCATTGGATTTCTCCAGATCCTGAACGGCTATGCCTATATGCTCGATTTTCCTCATGCTTAAAATTGCTATATTTGCATTGAATCATTTTGGGAGTGATACTGTTTTCCCATTACTTCAACTTAAGACAAAGTAATAAATAAAGATATGATAATCGTTTCTGACAAAGCCAAAGAGCGTATCCTACAGCTCAAAAAAGAGGAAGGACGCGCAGAAAATGAGAATATACGTGTTTCGGTGAAAGGTGGCGGCTGTTCAGGTCTAATGTACGATTTAGGCTTTGATGGCGCTCAAGTGGAAACTGACCACGTATTTGAGGACAAAGGAGTGAAAATCCTGGTGGATAGAAAAAGCTTATTATACCTAGCTGGAACTACGCTGGAATTCACAGATGGACTGAACGGAAAAGGCTTCCAATTTGTGAACCCTAATGCAAGCAGAACCTGTGGATGCGGAGAAAGCTTCTCTGTATAAGCGTTAAATCTTGATAATCATTAGAAGGCAACCTGATCAGGTTGCCTTTTTTAGTGCATTTTTCGCCTCAATCCTTACCTTTGCCCACTAGAAAATTAACCCAGATTATGGAAGAGCAAATCAAAAAAATCCAACTCAATGACTTGCACGTTGCCCTTGGTGGTAAAATGGTGCCTTTCGCAGGATATAACATGCCTGTACGTTACAGTTCTGATAATGAAGAGCACCTTTGCGTGAGAAATGGCGTTGGCGTTTTTGATGTCTCCCACATGGGCGAATTTATGGTAGAAGGCCCAGAGGCACTCAACCTAATCCAAAAAGTAACTTCCAACGATGCCTCCAAAATCGTGGATGGACAAGCACAGTATTCTTGCTTTCCTAATGCTACAGGAGGTATTGTTGATGACCTGATCGTTTACAAATTTGAAGACGAGAAGTACATGCTGGTGGTAAACGCTTCCAATATCGATAAAGATTGGGCTTGGGTAAACCAGCACAATACCATGGGCGCGAAGCTGAGAAACATCTCTGATGAGATTTCGCTTTTTGCTATCCAAGGACCAAAGGCAATCGAAGCTGTTCAAGCATTAACTCCAGTTAATCTTGCTGACATTAAATTCTATCATTTTACTGTAGGTGAATTTGCCGGAGTTCAGGATGTGATCATCTCAGGAACTGGTTATACAGGTGCTGGAGGGTTTGAGATCTACGTGAAAAACGAAGATGCTGAGAAGGTTTGGAACGCTGTGTTCGAAGCGGGAAAAGACTTCGACATCAAGCCAATCGGTCTTGGTGCTAGAGATACACTCCGTATGGAAATGGGCTATTGTCTCTATGGAAATGACATCACAGATACCACTTCTCCTTTGGAAGCTGGACTGGGTTGGATCACAAAATTCACCAAGGACTTCACCAATTCTGAGGCACTGAAAGCTCAGAAAGAAGCTGGCGTTAGCAAGAAATTGGTTGGCTTCATCATGCAAGAAAGAGGAATTCCGAGAGGTCATTATCCAATTGTGGATGCAGCTGGAGAAGTGATAGGAGAAGTAACTTCTGGAACTCAGTCTCCAAGCATGGGAGTGGGTATAGGACTGGGATATGTGAAAACTGAGTTTAGCAAACCTGGAACTGAGATTTTCATCCAAGTAAGAAACAAGAACCTTAAAGCTCAAGTGGAGAAACTTCCACTTTTGAAAAAATAAATGCAACAAGTAGAAATCTGTTTCAGTCCAGAATTAATTCATCTGCATGAACTGCAAGGCAAGATTGTGGTAGTGGTCGATATATTTCGCGCCACTTCCACCATGGTTGCTGCGCTGGCAAATGGAATTACAGAAATTAAAACCTGTGCTGATCTCGAAGAATGCAGAGCAATGGCATCCGCTGATTATTTGATCGCTGGCGAAAGAAATGGAATAATGGCCGAGGGCTTCCAACTCGGAAACTCTCCCCTAGCCTACCTGTCCAGAGATTATCAAAGCCAAAAGCTAGCCATGACCACGACCAATGGCACCTTGGCAATTTCTAAATCTACGGGTGCTGATGAAATTCTGATTGGCGCTTTCCCAAATCTTCAAGCTACAGTAAGCTATATACAGTCTCGCAATAAGGATGTGTTGATTCACTGTGCAGGCTGGAAAGGCAAATTCAATCTGGAAGATTCTTTGTACGCTGGTGCTCTCGTAAAAGCCTTAGAAGCTAGCCATGATGCAGAAGATGATGCTGCAATAGCCATGAAATCTCTCTACGAGAAGGAAGGACATAATTTGAAAGGCTTTCTATCTCAGGCTTCCCATGCTAAGCGCCTTCAAAATCATAACATAGATTCTGATATAGATTTTTGTCTAACGCTAGACCTTTATTCTTTAGTTGGTAAAGTAGAAAATGAAACATTAGTAGCTGTGGAAAATTGGTAGAAACTCACATTTTCAAAAGTGGATGCTTTCAAAGCTCGGTAGAATTCTATCGAGCTTTGGTGTTTTTTAGGGTTAATAGTTCCCCATTTTGAAGCATAAAATCCCGCTTAAAAATTGTTTAAACCATCTTTAAAATTTGGCGTTTACCGATTAATCTTAACCACTAACTAACCAACTTTTAAGTATGAAAAACGGGACAATGATCCAATATTTCCATTGGTATTCTCCAGAGGATACCATTTGGAAAGAAGTAAAAGAAAAAGCCGAATACCTAGGCTACCTCGGCATCACCAGCGTCTGGCTGCCACCTGCAGGCAAAGGAGAAAATGGCGGAAGAAGCAGCGGATATGATACGTACGATTTATTTGACTTGGGGGAGTTTGATCAAAAAGGATCAGTAAGAACAAAGTACGGAACCAAGGATGAATTCATCGAAGCCACTCAAGCACTTCATGACCGAGGCATTCAGGTAATTGTCGACTTTGTACTGAACCATAAAGCCGGAGGAGATGAATCCGAAATTCTGAAGGCTGTGAAAGTGAATGAGGAAAACCGGCTGGAAACCATCTCTGAACCCTATGATATCGAGGCGTTTACACGATTTACTTTTCCGGGTAGAAATGGGAAATATTCGGATTTTATCTGGGATCACAATTGCTTCAGCGGAGTAGATTTCGACCACAGAAATCAGGAACATGGTATTTTCAATCTCATGAGCGAATATGGAAACGATTGGGAGGAAATGATTGACGACGAAAAAGGGAACTATGACTTCCTGATGTTCTGCGACATTGAATTCAGAAATCCCGCGGTACGACAGGAAATTCTACACTATGCCTTATGGCTTCATGAGCTCACTTACTACGATGGGGTTAGACTGGACGCCGTCAAGCATATTGCACCAGAGTACTTTCAGGAACTGATGTATTTTCTCCGTGAGAAAACCGGAAAAGACATTTTCGCTGTAGGTGAATATTGGGCGCCTGGCCATCTGGAATTGCTGCTAAAATATATTGAAGCTACTGACGGCACGATGAGCTTGTTTGACTCAGCGCTACAACATAATTTTCACATTGCTTCCAATTCTGGAAGTGACTATGATCTAAGGAAGATATTTGACAAAACATTGGTTGCTCATAGCCCAGACCTTGCTGTCACACTGGTCGATAATCATGACACACAGCCATTGCAGTCTTTGGAGGCTCCAGTCGAATATTGGTTCAAACCCTTGGCTTATGCTTTGATTCTGCTTCGCAAGGATGGATATCCTTGCGTCTTTCATCCAGATCTTTATGGCGCGAGCTATTGGGACAAGGGCCAAGATGGTGAGGATCATGAGATTTTCATCAATCGGGTAGATGAGTTGGAAAATTTGCTTTATGCGCGAAAAGATTTTGCTTTTGGCATGCAGCGAGACTACTTCGAAAGTCCAAATGTGCTTGGTTGGACCAGAGAAGGAAACGAGGAACACGGAGGTTGTGCTGTAGTACTATCTAATGCAGATGGGGCAACTGTCTCCATGGAAATCGGTTCTCGCTATGCCGGGAAGAAGTTCAAAGACATGCTGGGTAAAATCCAGGACGAGGTTTGGGTAAATGAATCAGGCTGGGGAGATTTTCATTGCGCTCCTGGATCAGTCTCGGTTTGGACAGAAGCGGATTAAACTATTGCTAAGAGCTGGAATATTAATCTCCAGCTCTTATTCTTTTCCCTCTTTTCTTCCTAGCTCCATAAAACCCAATCAATCAAATTCTACTTTTATCTTGACAGCAAATGCCCTAGATTGACTGGTTGAAAACATAGCAGTAAATGGCATACAGATTTTTAAAACATACATTTCTTATTGCTTCACTAGGATTAATTATTATTCCTAGTTTTGCACAAGTAAATAGACCAAATGTACTTTTCATCGCTGTAGACGATCTTCGATCAGAATTAGGGCATTTTGAAAATAGCAGCATCATCACTCCCAACCTTGACAAGCTCGCTGCTGAAGGTGTAAGTTTTACCAAGCATTTTGTCCAAGTCCCAACTTGTGGAGCTTCCCGTGCTGCTTTTCTGACAGGAAAAAGACCAAGCCGAACCGCAGAACTAGGTAACAACATCATGCAGGATGAATTTTCCAAAAAACCAGAAGGAGAAATACCTGAAACTTTTGTTCATCACTTGAGAAGAAATGGATATTACACCATAGGATTGGGCAAAATTTCCCACTCTGCTGATGGCTTTGTTTATGGGTACGAAGAGGAAGTTTCTGATAAAAAAGAACTGCCTTATAGTTGGGATGAATTCCTTTTTGACGCAGGGAAATGGGGAACTGGTTGGAATGCATTCTTTGGATATGCAGATGGAGAAAATCGCCAAAGCATGAAAAAACAAGTCAAACCATATGAAGCTGGGGATGTGGATGACTTGGGTTATCCAGATGGACTGACAGCTCAATTAGCGATCAAAAAACTCAGAGAACTAAAAGACAGCTCCCAACCTTTTTTCTTGGGAGTAGGTTTCTTCAAACCACATTTGCCTTTTACCGCTCCAAAAAAATATTGGGATCTTTATGATGAGGAAAGGTTACCATTGGCCAAGAACCCAACAATCCCTAAAAATGTACCTCGTCAAAGCTTACTCGAAAGTGGTGAATTCAACGGCTATCAACTGGGAGAAGAAAAAGCCGGGCTTGACAGAAAACTCTCTGATGAATATGCACACAAAATCAAACATGCGTATTATGCGGCTGCTAGCTATTCAGACGCTCAAATCGGTTTGATCCTAGACGAGCTAAAAGCGCTGGAACTGGATCAAAATACAATTGTGATCGTATGGGGAGATCATGGCTGGCACCTTGGCGAGCAGCAAATCTGGGGAAAGCATACACTTTTCGAAAATGCTTTAAATTCAGCGCTGATCTTCAAAATCCCGGGTTCTAAGGTTAGTAAAATTGATAATTCTATAGTCGAGTCTGTTGATATTTACCCAACTTTGATGGAATTAGTAGGCGTGGAAAAGCCGAATAATCTGGATGGAGAAAGTTTTGCCTCTCTATTAAATTCCAAAAATTCTCAAAAAGGAAATGTAGCTTATTCCTATTATCATAATGGAATATCGATGCGGACAGACCGCTATAGACTGACTAAATATTTTAGAGAAGCTGAGCCGACAATTGAGCTTTATGATCATCAAACAGACCCATTAGAATCTATCAATATAGCAGCGGAAAACCCCGAACTCGTGGCGAATTTGATGCCTATATTGGAAGAAGGAAATACTGGACTTTACGATAAAAAGTAAGGTTTCCTTACTTCAACTTCTCGTTATTCTTATGTCGATCAATATCACGAATATTCTTCTTTTCGAAGTTCTTCTTCATTGCCTCAGTAAGGTCAACCCCCGTTTGATTGGCGAGACAGATCAACACCCAAAGCACATCTGCCATTTCATCGCCTAGATCTTTTCCTTTGTCAGATTCCTTGAAAGATTGCTCACCGTAAGTCCGTGACATGATTCTAGCCAACTCCCCCACTTCTTCCATTAAAATAGTCATGTTGGTAAGCTCATTGAAATAGCGAACGCCAACTGTCTTGATCCATTGATCCACTTGCTCTTGCGCCTCTTTTATAGTGATTTCCTCTTTCATAAATGATTTAGGTTTAGCCAAAATTAACAATCTATTGATGCACTGGCAGGTCATTTTTCAGAGAAAAGGATCAGTTATTGATAATTAATATATTTTTCAGAATAGTACTGAAAAGCTATAATACCTCCAGTGAAGCTAAAACCGATTGCATGAATCAATATTTTGAGGCTATTCGAACATCTATCCTTTATTTCCCACTAGCAGCAGTTTTGAGTTTTGTGCCATATGCTTATTTTCAATACAAGAAAATAGGCTATGTCCAATTCAACAGAAGCCTGGTGTTTTATGTGTTCGCATTTTACTCCATGACAGCATTTTTTTTGACTTTGCTGCCCTTACCGGAAATAACCCCTGATTTCTGTGAAGTAAGATCTGGGAGATTTATCCCAAGCTATTTCCCATTTCGCTTTGTTAAGGATACATATAGAGAAGTTCAGGGAAATATCTCTCTTTTCAGTATTGTGAAAAGCACCACTTTCAAAGTAACCGCATTCAATGTGATGCTCCTGATGCCGCTTGGGTTCTTTCTCAGGTATTTATACCAATTCAAAAATGCCGGAATTGTAGCTTTGATAGGGTTTCTGACATCCCTATTTTTTGAAGTCACCCAGCTAACTGCCATTTACGGATTATATCCGTGCAGATTCCGCCATTTTGAGGTGGATGATCTGATCACCAATACCTTTGGCTGCTTCATTGGATTTGTGATCGCTCGGTATTCAAACGTACTACCTAATGTTTCCAGCAAACCCCTGGTAAATCATTCAGATGTCACCTTGACCCAGCGTTTTTTGGCGATTTTTGTTGACTCTTTATTGGTGATTTTATTTACTGCATATGTCATTGAAGGGCTCACTGATAATGTTTGGCTGCTATCCATCTTAAAAGTTGGATTGATTTTTATTTACTTTATACTCATTAGTAAAATCACAAATGGGCAAACTTTAGGAAAAAGACTACTAGGAATTCGAATCGTCAGAATGGATGGTCTTCCGTTGACTTACAAGGACCTAATAGCTCGTTATGGAATCTTTTTGATACTTCCATTTCTAGTCGGGGAAGTATCCAAATTCCTTATCGACACCCGATTTGATGATAGGCTATATCTTTTCCTTTACCTACTTTTCTTAGCAATCTGGTTTGTAGGTACGGTCATGGTCACTTTTATTAGAAAAGATCACCGAGGCTGGCTAGATCGATTTGCTCATACTACGCAGGTTCTAGCAAACCGAAACCCTGGTACTTAAAGCCTATTTTTAAATTTCTTTACTTATATATGTCCCGTTCCTAAAAAAAATCATAAATGTTTTCAGGGGTTAGTTTAAATTGACCTTCGAGAAATTATAATTTTCATCCGAAATCATAAACCACCTATGAGAAATTTCCTCTCCTTCCTATTTATACTCCTGATCAGTTTATCCTGCGCTACCAAGGAGGAATCAAAACCACTTCCTCGAATTGCCATTGCTGGTTTGGCGATAGAATCCAGTACTTTTTCTCCTGCAACGAGTGATGTGGCAGCTTTTCGAACTAGAGAAGGTGCGGATATCTTCTCCTATTACCCTTTTCTAGATTCAGCTTCAGAGGACAGAGGAAGAGCTGAATGGTTTCCTACCTTACGCGGCCATGCCATTCCAGGAGGAATTGTAACTAGAGAAGCTTACGAGGAGCTCGTGGGTAAAACCCTGGAAATGCTTAAAGAAAATCTCCCCTACGATGGGCTTTTCTTCGATATTCACGGAGCGATGAGCGTGGTTGGTTTGGATGATCCGGAAGGTGATTTCATCATTCGAGTACGTGATGTGGTTGGACCAGAAACCTTGATATCCACCTCTATGGATTTACATGGAAATGTTTCTTGGAGATTGGCGGAAAACACAGATTTGATTACTTGCTACAGAATGGCTCCACATGAGGATGCGTTAGAATCAAAGCAAAGAGCAGTTGAGAACATGCTTGATCGTTTGGAAAGTGGCAAAGGAAAGCCAGGCTTCAAAGCTTGGATTCCTGTCCCAATTTTGCTTCCTGGCGAAAAAACAAGCACCAGAATTGATCCAGGGAAAAGTCTTTATGCAAAAGTAGATCCTATGACAAAAAAAGATGGCGTGATCGATGCGGCAATTTGGATAGGTTATGCTTGGGCAGATGAGCCTAGAAATCATGCGGTGGTAATGGTGACAGGTGATGATGAAAATGCAGTGACAGAGTCAGCAGAAGAATTGGCACAAAGCTTTTGGGATGTACGAAATGAATTTGAATTTGTAGCACCAGTTGCACCATTGAAGGAAAGCTTGGATATGGCGATCGCCTCTGACAAAAAGCCTTTCATGATTTCTGACATGGGCGACAACCCAACTGCAGGTGGTGCGGGGGATGTAACTTGGACTTTAACAGAAATCCTAAAGCGCCCAGAGTTCAAATCTGAAAATGGCCCTACATTGATTTATGCTTCTATCCCAGGCCCTGAGTTGGTGGAGAAAGCCATTGCTGCTGGCGTGGGAGGAAAAGTAGAAGGGACAGCTGGTGCCGCAATCGATGATCGATTTGCACCACCAGTTATGCTCAAAGGTACTGTGGAAGCAATCAAAGAAGGAGACGGAGCTGCAGAAGTAGAAGTAGTGGTTAAAGTTGGTTCCGTTCATGTGATCGTCACTAAAAAGCGCAAGCCCTATCATAATGAAAGGGATTTCACAGATCTTGGTTTAAAGCCAAGGGAAGCAGATATAGTAGTAGTAAAGATCGGATATCTGGTACCTGAGCTCTACGATATGAGAGCAGACTGGATTATGGCCTTGACACCGGGCGGAGTTGATCAGGATTTGGAGCGACTTGGCTATAAGCGAATCAATCGTCCGATGTTCCCTCTTGATAGGGATATGGCAGACCCGGATTTGAAAGCTAAATTAGTACCTGCAGCGGATGAGCTAAAAAAATAAATTCCCGTATTGGGAACTTTTCCTTTATTTCTTTACTTTTGCAAGAGGACTGATAATGAGAATAATCGCCAGAAAAACGCTTAGAGAATACTGGGAAATTCACAATGATTGTGAACAGCAACTAAATGCTTGGTATTATGAAATTGCTAAATCTTCTTATTCCTCTATTAATGATTTAAAGGCAGATTATCCTAGTGCTAGCATTTTAAAAGAAGGTAGAATTGTTTTTAATATCAAAGGAAACAAATACCGTTTAATTGTGAAATTCAGTTTTGAACATCAACGTTGCTGGATTCGATTTATAGGGACTCATGCAGAATACGATAAAATAAACGCAAACGAAATTTAAAATGGATATCTCACCTATCAGAAATGAAGAAGATTATCAAAATGCTTTGGATAGACTTGAGCTAATTTTTGATTCTAAAAAAGGAACTCCTGAAGGGGATGAATCAGAAATTCTGACTATTCTAATAGAAAATTATGAAGAAACTCATTACCCCATAGATTTACCAGACCCCATTGAAGCAATCAAATTCAGAATGGAGCAAATGGGTTTGAAACAAAAAGATTTAGCGGAGGTAGTTGGACTCAAAAGCCGCGTAAGTGAAATTCTTAATAAGAAAAGAAAATTGACTTTAGAAATGATTAGAAATTTAAGTTCTAAACTAAATATCCCTACTGAAATTCTAGTTAAAGAATACTGATTTGAATTCTCATGATGAACGCAAAGCCATCCTCCGTAGAAGAATATCTTAGCTGGTGCTCTCCTGAAGTGAGAGAAAAGTTGGAGCAAATGCGCACGACAATTCTGAAGGCTCTGCCAAAAGCTAAAGAAGTGATCAGTTACAATATGCCAGCCTTCAAAACCACAGAAGTGCTGGTGTATTTCGCAGCAGCGAAAAAACACATTGGGTTTTACCCTACAAATAGCGGTGTGGCTGAATTCAAAAAAGAACTTAAAAATTACGTGACGTCCAAGGGAGCTATCCAATTCCCTCTAGACAAACCTTTGCCTCTAAAGTTGATTGCCGACATCTCACAATTCCGAGCAGCCGAAGCTGAAAAGAGAGCTGAATTGAAGAAGAAAAAATCTTTGATTTAGAACCAGGAAACGTTGGTAAAATGTATTTCGGTCTTTCAGACCTTACATATTTAGATGAACATCTTTTACCCAGCCCTATAGATCTGGGCTATGGTATTTAGGCTTTTAGCTCTATTATCTCAGGAGATGCTCTTTGTGAAACCTTTGCGGACTTTGTGGTTAATACCTGAATACTTAACTCAATACTTTCTTAGAAGCTTCAAGAAAACTATCTATTTCAGCCTTACTATTATAAATATGAGCTGAAATCCGAATTGCATCCAGCTTACTTTCTGGAACTTGGCGAATTCTAAAACCTTCTTTACTTATTAAACCAGCAGCCTCTTGGTAGTTCATTTTCTTAGGTTTGAAAGTAACCATACTGATTCGGGATTCGGGTTCTACAGGACTTAAAATTTCAAGCATCGAACTCATTTCGGATAGCCCATCAAACAAGTATTGATTTAGCTCTCGTATCCGGCTTTCTATTTTCTCTTTCCCTATTTCTTCCTGAAATTCAGCAGCCGCCACAGCTCCTCTCATCATCGGCAAACTCTGACTTCCATAGTCAAAACGATGGGCTGTTGGCACATACCCCTTGAACTCCGGTGGATTCTGGTACAAATCCCAACCTAAATCAGAATATGCACCTACTTGATAGGCCTGCACTTGGTCCAAAACACCTTCTCTAACATATAGAAATCCAGTTCCATTTGGACCCAAAACCCACTTATGGTAACTGCTTGCATACATATCACAGCCCAAATCATGAAGATCAAGATCGAAAGTACCTGCTCCATGTGCACCATCAATAGCTGTAAATATTCCTTTGCTTCTAGCAAAAGCTGAAATTTCTTTGATGGGAAAAACTAATCCCGTTGTGCAGGTGATGTGAGGAATTGCAATCACTTTGGTTTTAGAAGTCACCAAGCTTTTAATCAATTCCAAATTCTCAGCTTGAGTAGCTTTGGGTTCAAAAGGTTTTAACACTATCCCATGCAATTTTGCGCGGTTCAACCATGGCAACGCATTTCCCACATGCTCATGCAACGTGATGATCACTTCATCTCCAGCCTTCAGTGGCAGACCCCAACACATAATATTAATCCCCTCAGTTGTATTATGAGTAAGAGAAATCTCAGAGGTTTTGATTCCCACAAAAGCCGCCAATTTCTCACGTTCTGGCTCAATATGACCATATTCACCAGATGTATTAGTATCAACAAAGGAATTTTGCAAAGCATCCAAAACCACTTGGGGTGAAGGCCCAAAAGTTCCATTGTTCATGTAAACTCTACTGTCCTTCAGAGGAAATTTCTTTCTGAGCTCAGCCCAGAATTCTTCTCCCACCAGAGAAGGGTTAATAGATTTCGGAGAGGTTTCCTCTGGAGAATTGAATAAAACCAAGCCTGGAATCGCTATACCTGCACTAAGTTTCTGGATAAATGATCTTCTACTGTTCATAAGGTTAATGGCTATCTTTATGAGTTAGGAAATGATCTCCAATAATTCAAAGAAAATGGTATTAGCATGCCAATAATTAGGTTGATCGGGTGCTTTACTCAACCTACGCTTCGAGATTTGTAACCTAGAAGCTGTGTCGTAAGATTTGCAATCTTTAATTAAAAATACCAGCAATTATCGATTGCTTTTTTCGGCTTGAAAAACCAATGATAAAGGATGAGGATTGCAAATTCTGAACAGAAGAGAATTCAAAAACCTTGGCATGTGAGACACAGGCCAAGGCGGCAAAACACAATTATAACTACGACTTTACGCTAACGCTTCGATCACTTTTTTCAACTTATCGCGCACCTCTACGGCGACTGGCTCAAGTCCCTCATTCTTAACTCCCATCATAGAGACTACTGGATCCACTGCCGAAACATCGATTTGACCTTCCTCTTTCTCTTGGACAATAACATTACATGGAAGCATCAAACCGATCTTATCTTCAGCTTGTAAGGCTTTATAGGCATTCGGTGGATTGCAGGCTCCTAAAATTTGATAATTATAAAAATCCACATCCAACTTTTTCTTGAGTGTAGCCTTCATGTCTATGGTTGTCAACACTCCAAAACCTTGGTTTTTCAACTCTTCTGTAACTCTTTCAATCACCTGATTGAAGTCTCCTTTTATTCTTGTTGTTATATAATAGCTCATAACACTAATAACGCAAACTCTTCCGAGAAGGATAGTGACTTGAGTCACTTAACCACATTGTCGCTCATAAGCTTAACAATCAGCAATACCCTTTCAGGAACCTGTGCTACCACTTCGGTGAAATCCCTTTCAAAACATCTCAATAAATTGCATCTTAGGTATCCTTTATCTATTTACCCAAAATGATCCGATCCCTTCTTATTCTTCTTTTTGTATTCACCTCCTTTTTCACAAACCTGCAAAAGAACGAGCCTTCCGAAACTGACTATCTCGCAAAAGAACGAGCAAGGGTTATTCAGCTAGCAGACAAATATGCTAGCGAAAAACCAATTACAGTCACGGCAGAAAGTAGCCCAAGATCTGCAGGCGGGATACATGATTTCTATTCAGAAGGAGATTATTGGTGGCCAGACCCAGACAATCCAGATGGACCGTATATTCAGTGTGATGGCCTGACCAATCCTGACAATTTCACAGCACATCGTGAAGCGATGATTCGCTTCAGCCAGATTTCTGGAGCACTGGCTTCAGCCTATTTGGTAACTAAAGATGAAAAGTATGTCATAGCTTTGGCTCCGCATCTGAGAGCTTGGTTTATAGATGAAGCCACCAAGATGAACCCAAACTTGCTCTATGCTCAAGCGATAAAGGGAAAAGTAACAGGGCGAGGAATTGGAATCATCGACACCATCCAACTCATGGAAGTGGCCAAAGCAATCGAATCAGTGGAAGATTCAGAAGTGATTTCTGATTCAGAAATAAAGCAGATGAAAGACTGGTTTTCGGAGTATTTGAATTGGATAACTACTCATCCATATGGGATAGATGAGCGTGATCATGGAAATAATCACAGTGTATGTTGGGCAATGCAGGCTGCTGTTTTTGCAAAACTGGTAGGCAATCAAGAAGTCCTCGATTACTGTAAGGAAATGTATAAAACGGTGCTGCTTCCTGATCAAATGGCCGACGATGGGAGTTTTCCACTGGAACTCAAACGTACAAAACCTTATGGTTATTCTCTTTTCACTTTAGATGCCATGGCAACGCTTTGCCAAGTGTATGCGGACGATTCCGAAAACCTATTTAGCTACCAAACAGCAGACGGGAAATCTTTGGAAAAAGGGATTTCATTCCTTTACCCTTTTGTAGAAAACAAGGATTCCTGGCCCTACCAAAAGGATGTGATGTACTGGGACAAATGGCCGGTTCGACATTCTTTTCTGCTTTTCGGAGGACTTGCTTATGATCAGGAACAATACCTTGAGCTATGGAATTCACTTGATGCTGACTTTGACACGCCGGAAGTCATTCGAAATATGCCGGTTCGATTCCCAATGCTTTGGCTTTCTGATCAAGAAAAAGAAACCATTGGGGAGTTAGACGCAAAATTAACCTCAGATGCAGCCGTAAAAATAATAGCTTCTGGGGTAGTGAATTACAGTGACTTTGGGGCCAAAGGAGATGGAAAAACCGATGCCATGCAGGCAATCTTTTCTGCGCATGAATTCGCCAATGAACATGATTTAAAGGTAATAGCGGATGATGGAGCAAGTTATTACATTGGAGGAAAGGCCCTTACGGCAATCATCCAAACTGACACAAACTTTGGTGATGCTACCTTCCTCATTGACGATAGAAATGTGGAAAATAGAACTTCACCCGTTTTCTTGGTCAGCTCAAGCCTAGAATCTTATAAACTTGATGGCATCACTTCACTGAAGAGAAATCAGGAGAAAATTGACATCACTTTGCCAGGTTCTGCGTTGATCACTGTCACCAATTCCAACAAGATGCGGTATATCCGATATGGGCTAAATCAAAACAATGGCGCTCCTCAAACTGATATTTTTCTGATAGACAAAAATGGAAATGTGGATCAGGATGCTCCTATTATTTGGGATTTTGAGCAAATCACTGAGATCACAGCTCTTCCCATAGATGAGAAAACCCTGACTATTTCCGGAGGATTTTTTACTACCATTGCCAATCAGGAGGAATCAAAATACAACTACTACAGCCGAAATATATCCATACAGCGCTCCAATGTTATTGTGGATTCATTGGAGCATCGCGTCATTGAAGAAGGAGATCAAGGAGCTCCATACAGTGGATTTCTAAATATATCCAACTGTACAAACGTAACCGTTAAAAACACCACCTTGACAGGTCATAAAACCTACTCGACCATAGGAAATGCGGGGAAACCTGTAACTATGGGAACCTATGACATCATTGTGAACCGAGCTCTGAATGTATCCTTTGTCAACTGTACTCAGACAAATGACATAGATGACAATGTTTATTGGGGAATAATGGGCTCAAATTACTCTAAGAATCTACTTTTCGATAAATGCGTCTTTTCCCGTTTCGATGCTCACATGGGCGTTGCCAATGCCACAATCCGCAACTCTACGCTAGGGCACATGGGTATCAATGCGATCGGAACTGGGACATTCACTGTAGAAAACTCCACTATTAGAGGAAGAAGTCTAATCAATCTCCGGTCCGACTATGGTAGCACTTGGGAAGGAAAATTAACTATCCGTAACAGTACTTTTGTACCCATGGGAGGCAAACCCAGCAGTCCAGTCTTAATTAGCGGATATAACTCTGGCCAACATGATTTCGGCTACACCTGTTATATGCCGGAGCAAATCATTATCGAAAACCTAAAAATCGACGACTCCAATCATCCTGATGATTACCAAGGCCCAGCGATTTTCGGGAATTTCAATTCCGAAAGAATAGATGAAAATTACGAGGAGAAATCTCCTTATATCCTAACCAAAGAAGTGAGGCTTAAGAATGTCACTACATCGAGTGGAAAGGAAATAAGAGTGAGTGAGAATGAGGTGATGTTTAAGGGAGTGAGGGTGGAAAAGAACTAGGATTCCAAAATCACACAAACATCATAACAAAAACTAAAACTAAATCAATTGAAAATCAGCATTTAAGGCCGAGAATATTATATTCATTAGCCCTGAAAGGGCATAATATCATAGCAGCGGTCGCCAGGCCGTTGTTAGGAATCAGTTGATTTCATTTTTAAAGCCCTGAAGGGGCGCAATATTCTATGGGACAATCACTCGTGAAAAATTATGTACACATCATTTTTAGCACCAAAAACAGACAGCCATTTATCAAACAAGTGTATGAAGAAGAGTTATTCAAATACCTCGGGGGAGTGTGCAAAGCCTTAGACTGTGCTCCGATTCAAGTAGGAGGATATTTAGACCATGTGCATATTCTGTGCCTCTTGAATAAAAATTTAACCATTGTGAAATTGCTAGAGGAATTAAAAACAGATTCTTCCAAATGGATGAAAAAGCGAGCAGTTGAATTGAGTGATTTTTATTGGCAGGATGGGTACGGGGCATTTTCGGTTAATCCTAGTGAGATTGGTATTGTGACTGACTATATCCAAAATCAGCGTAAACATCATGAACGTAAATCATTCCAAGATGAGTACAGAGCTTTTTTGAAAAAATATAATGTGGATTATGACGAGAGGTATGTTTGGGGATGACACTGTACTTTTGATAGCGCCCTTTCAGGGCTTGGAACTAAATGACAATAAATATCAATTTCGATGGGCTACACCCATCGCTGAGGTATTGAGCCCTTTCAGGGCTAAAACATCAGAAGCTATTTTCAACTACAGTACAAGTCAAATAGTTCTTCCCCCCACAAATAGCTACTTTGTCAGAACTGCATTTTTTAAAACGAAGTATGAATAAAATATATCCCGCCTAATAAGGCAGATATTCCAGCATAAAATAATTTAACATCACCACTAGTCCACCCTTTCTTGTTAAAAGCATTATCTCTATACTGAATAATAAAAACAATAATTGATATAAGAATAAAACATAAGCCAATAAAAAATCTAAATGAATCCATTTCCTATAAATTTTTCTTCTAAAATTATCTCTTTATAGAACCTATCCCAACTCCATCACCTTCCCCACCGCCTCTGGCACATCCTCTGCATAGTGGCTCACATACACCAAGGTCATCTCAGATCGCTCACAAATTTGCTGCACAGTATCCTTAAATAGCCTACGCTGAAACTCATCCATTCCTTGCGACGCCTCATCGAGGATTAGCAATTGGGGTTGCTTGATCAACGCTCTAGCAAGTAATGTCCAACGTTGGTTTTCCAGAGAAAGTCGGTTGATAGGAATATTTGCAAAGCTTGCTAGCTGGAAAAGCTTTATCCAAGATTCAGCCAATGCTTCCTGCTCGGCGGAAACTTTTTTGAATAAACCCATTGTATCAAAAAGCCCCGAAAGGATAACTTTTCGGCAGGTTTGGTTGGCAGGAAAGAATCGGCTAAGCTCAGGGGCTACAAAACCAGTAGGCCGCTTCACATCCCATATACTCTCTCCAGTTCCTCGTTTCCGCCCAAAGAGCCATAGATTTTGAGAATAGGCTTGAGGGTTCTCTCCAACCAACAAACTGATCAAGGTAGATTTCCCAGAACCATTGGAGCCTTTCAATAACCAACGCTCTCCTGACCTCACCTCCCAGTTGAGGTTTGTCAAAATCTGCTTTTCTCCGTATTTGATATGGAGGTTTTCCAGACGAATTACTTCTGTATTTTCCTTAGGTCTTTTTGGTAGCAAGGAATCTAATAATCCCCAATCGTAAGAGAAATCTTGCTCGTGTTTGGCGGTCAAATGAAAGTCAGCTACTTCCCACACATTCTCTATCCCTTTTCCACTTAACTTGGCTACATGAGTAATGCCTTCAGGGATTTCATTTGCTGAAGTGGTCAACAAGACTTGAACTCCTTTGGAAATTATAACTTTCAAAATCTCCCCAAACTCCGCTCTGCTTTTGACATCCAAACCAGTCATGGGCTGATCCATCAGGTAGATTTTTGGCTGACGCATAAGCCCCAGGCCTAGCGCCAATCGTCGGGTTTCCCCATTGGAAAGCAAGAGCAAAGACTTATCCTGCAACTTCTCCAAATGCAATAATTCAGATACATTTTCCAAGGTCCATGGCCCTTCAACTTTTGCTTTCACTTCCAATAAATATTCCCGAACAGTGGCCGTTTCTTCAGCTTCTGAGGAATTGAATCGCTGTTGAAAATAGAAGTTTTGCTGATTGGATTTATTGCGAATTTCGTAGCGCTGAGAGACATACGCTATCAAGTCTCGGAAAGAATTGATCTCGCCAGAAATGGTTTTCTTCTCGGTATATTCCTGTGCAAAAGGTCGATTGACCTGACCTTTTGGAATCACAGCATTCCCACGGATAGTCTCTATAAAGGCTGTAAGTTCAGCGCCAGAGCTACCTATTACCGCCCATTGCTGTCCAACTTCCCAATTAAAATCCAGTGATTCAAAAACTTGTTTTCCCTTGGTGAGAACTTGGGCGGAATGGATACTAAGTAATGAGGTAGACAAAATAAAATGATTTGAAAATTGAAGATTGGCATTTTCTCCGAAACAGTCAAAATCCGACATCAATAAAAATAGGTATCGGTACTATTATAAATGCTCAACTTAAAAGTAAGGCTTCCCGCAGATTCACGCTGAAAAGGAACGCTGATTTACGCTGAACTCCAAGAATTAGCTTACCTTCGAAAGCTCAAAAATCTCCGTATATCTGCGAGATTTATCTGCGTATATCTGCGGGAAGCATCATTCTTATCGATTAAGCTCCAAATAATTGGGCTTGCGAACGCTATCCTTCGCATCGTAGAGATAATTATACTGCATCATATACTCATCCGCTGGAAGAAAAGAATCATTTGTAGCTTTCAATTTTTCCATCAAAACACCTTCCAACTGATGTTGAAGTTCTGATAATGCGGGATCATTAACTAAGTTGCTTTGTTGATAAGGGTCTTTTTGATTGTCATAAAGCAACCAAGGACCCTTTAAATCTTTGACGTAAGTATATCTTTTGGTCCGGATTCCACGAAACTCTCTACCACCATTTAGAAATTTCCACTCGTGAAAAGGAACAGGTAGCATTATCAAGGCAGCTTCATTTCCCAAATCTTCCCCAGCAAGCAATTCACTGGAAAAATCACTTCCCTCTATACTCTTTGGGGGAGTAATATCACTCAATCCGAGTAGTGTCGGCAATAAGTCTGGTGTTCCTATTGGGTCATTTACTTTCCTGCTCTTCTCTCCAAATTTTGCTGGGTAACGAATCAACATAGGGACTTTGATTGCCTCGTCATACGGTCGCTGCTTTTTCAGCACTCCTTTAGACATCAACATATCACCATGCTCCGAAGTGAAAACAAGGATGGTATTGTCTGCAATACCCGCTTTATCCAACTCTTCAAGCAAATTCCCGATCGCAAAATCTATTGCAGAAGCATGTGCGTAATAACCTGCCATCACCCTTCTTGCCGAATCTTGTAAAGCGAGAGGAACATTTGGACGAACCTCCAAGGTGCTCGCATCATACAAATCCTGGAATTCTTTGGGAGCAGAAAAATAAGGGTCATGCGGCGGTCCATAGGACAACATTAACACAAAAGGATTTTCTTTATTCCTATGTATATAGCTAATCGCACTATCCGTCTGTGGGAAAACATCGTAACCTTCCCAAGTATGCTTCACATCATTTTCATCGAAATAGAAGCTATTGTTATAGTTGTGAGTCACCTCTCTGACTTTCCAATAATCAAAACCTTGTCGCCTATCTTTCGGCACCGGTAAATCCCTTGAGCTAAAATGTTGCTCTCCTCTCGCATGGCCATTTAAATGCCATTTGCCAATGTACCCTGTAGCATATCCCTGTTCTTTATAGATTTCAGCCATAGTCAGGGCTTCATTTGGTAATGGTTTGTCATTGTAAAACACACCATGAGTGAGTGGATATTGTCCGGTTAAAAAGCTCGCTCTCCACGGAGCACAGACTGCCATGGTAGTTACTGCATTTTCAAAAATCAAACTCTCAGTAGCAAGCTTGTCTAAATTGGGAGTTTTGATTTGGGTATTTCCCATATAACCAACTTCCTGAGCTCTCCACTGATCGGCAAGAATGATGATTACGTTTGGCTTTGCTTGGATTTCGCTGGATTCCTGATTTGGCTTGCTACAGCCGTAAAGCAAATGAGTAATTAGTAGAGAAAAAGCAAAAAATCTAATGAGAGATTGGGTTTTCATGCGACAGGATTAGAAAAGATAAAACCTAAATTAATCTTCACTAAAATAGGTAAACCAGTCCTCATCCTATCCTGTCCTAACCTGTCTTTACATTTAGACTTTGTTTTTACTATCCATTATAATGGTAACAGGACCATCATTGACCAAGGAAACTTTCATATCTGCCCCGAATTCACCGGTACCGATTGATTTCCCAAGTTCCGATTCCAACGAGACAATCATTTTCTCATACATAGGAATCGCAATATCAGGTTTGGCCGCTTTGATATAGGAAGGTCGATTTCCCTTTTTCGTACTTGCATGAAGTGTAAACTGCGAAATCAGTAAAATCTCTCCGTTGATATCAAATAGGCTCTTATTCATCACTTCATTTTCATCTGGGAAAATCCTGAGATTTGTGATTTTCTTCGTTAGCCAAGTAATATCCTCTTCCGA
Organism: Algoriphagus winogradskyi; assembly: GCF_900182815.1. Lineage (GTDB taxonomy): Bacteria > Bacteroidota > Bacteroidia > Cytophagales > Cyclobacteriaceae > Algoriphagus > Algoriphagus winogradskyi. The sequence goes on from NZ_FXUA01000009.1 coordinate 56,881, forward strand.
ATCAGCCTCTTCTATTCCCAGTAAAATCATCAATCCTGTTCCTATTTCGGCTTTTACTCTCCCATCAATTTTAACGGAAGCCTCAGATACTCTTTGAATAACTACTATCATTTGCTTAGGTCTTGCATTTCTCCGGAGGAGATCACTTCTATAGAATTTGATTTTTGCGTCAGCGCAGTTTTCACTAAAGCCTTGGCCACTTGAAAATCATAGATCGGACGAATATTCTTAAATAGCTTTAACCAAATCAAAGGCTTCATCACTACCTGAGCGACTTGCTCTCCCAGTCGAAATTCATTTCTATTCCCCATTAATAAGGAGGGTCTGAATAAACCTGTATAGCTAAATCCGATTGACTTAAGATCTTCTTCGGTTTTACCTTTTGTTTGACTATAAAAAATCGAGGATTTCGCATCGGCACCGGAGGAGGAAACATATAGAAACTTTGATGTACCCAAGGTCTTTGCCCACTTGGCAAATTCAATTACCAAATCATGATCAATAGCAAAAAACTTTTCCTTTGATCCTGCTTGCTTTATGGTAGTGCCTAATGCGGAAAATGCGTGTATTTCTGCCGATTTCTTATTCAGCGCATCGATCAGAGCAAAATATTCTCCGCTTAGACTCTGTTCGGCAATTTTAGCTTCCCAGTCCCAGCTCTCAATTTTCGCCATATCACCTTCAATCTGTACAAGCTTCTGTTGCTTAATAGCGAGTTTCCTTCGGCCAACGCTTAATACATAATTATATTCTTCATTTTTGAAAAGTTGGTGAAGAATAGCCTTGCCCACCAGGCCGGAAGATCCAGAAATCAGTGCGATTCGCATATTTTATAATGTTGCAGCAATCAGGGGGATCAATTCCTCTGTTATTGCTTTATTTTTATCCCGTGCATACCAAAGGTGAGTACCGTCCGCAAACTCCTTGGAAGTAATGTTTTGTTGATCCAATTTATATGCCTTTAGACGGTTTTGAAGAAATTCCGGTCTAGGTCCCCAGACGAAAAGCTCCTTACTCAAATCACCAGACAAGCTAATCAAAATCGGAATTGATCGTGCTCCCTCGGTAAGATAAGCATCCATCAGGCCCGGATTCTCATCCCGCAAAACAAATTTCAAGTTGATTAGTGGATTCAATTCAGCCAGCTTGGCTATAAATGGTAAACTTTGAGCTGCATCTCCGCACCAAGCTTCAGTAATCACCAGCCAAACTTGGGGAGAAGAAATTGACTTTACCACTTTCTCCAGCTCGGGTGAAATCTTTGCCGTTTTATCCCAGCGATTCATTCGCTGCACATTCATCTTAGTATAATCCAGATAACTCTCTGAATGATTGATTCCAGTAGTCTTATTTTCAGCCAAAAGCCGATCAATCATTTCTCTATATTCTGCGTATGTCTGAGCCGATTCAATTAGCTTAGAAGAAATTAATACTGTTTGTTGGTCTAGCATTTCCTGTGATTTTGGAGACTAACAGACCTAGCTAGTCTTGAGTTCTCTCCCAATCCAAAAAATCTTCAATTTCATCTTTTACTTTGGCATAAATAGCCAAGACAACGCTTAGATCATCTGCAAAGCCAAAAAAACCCAAAAAGTCAGGAATGATATCAATGGGTGAAATAAAGTAAACTAAAGCTAAAAGTACCAAGCCAAGAGTACTATTGGTCAATTTATGCGCTCCATTAAAATGTGCCTTGATCATGCGGATAAAGACAGATAAAGGCTCAATAAGTTTTTTTACTCTTGGATTATCCCCAACACTTGAAAGCTTATGTCCAACTCCAGCAATTAACTCCGTCACTTTTTCTTTTTGCTTTATGAGTGCATCTACCTTTTTACCAAAAAGTGCTTTGGCATTATCGATAGTTGCGGAAGTCTTTGCTTTTAAGCTGCTCATTTTCAAAAGTAAATTTGAATTTCTGATTTCACTTGTTTCAACGCATATCCGATCGGATCGTTCTTTCTGTCTAAAGCTTGCGCAAAAATCGCCTTAGCCATATCCAGCCCAGTGGCTTCCTCATTAAGTACTTGTCGACTTTGATTGATGATTGTAGTCACTTCTTCTACAGCTCTTTTTACTGCTTCCCAAGTTTCCTCAGAAAAATACACTTGCTGGGAAAAATTATGATTGAATTCCTCACGAACTTCAGCAAGCAAAAGAGAGTGTAATTCACCTGAAGTCAGACCTCCTGGGTTAGATCTTCTCACCAAATTATTTGGAGTAATTCGCTCAAGAAAAAGGCAAATCCGTTCAGCCGCCTGCAAACGAATAGGAAGAATGGTTTGGGAGTTTTGGGTTTTCAACTCCACCAGTGTCTTTTCCCTTTCCTTTGAAAGAAAAGAAACGACCACTAGATACATTCCATAAAGGACTATGCCTGCTGGCAAAAGAATTTTCAATAAATCGACTGCGTATTCCATTTTTGGGGATTAAACTCGAATTTGCACAAATTATCCCCGTCAAAAAACATAAGGGGAATGTAAATTTGTATTGACGCGAACCAATTCCCTGCCAAAATCATTTTCACCACATGATAATTCCAATAAAGATCACCGAAAAGGCCGAGGTAGAGATCAAAAATATCATGGCCAATAAGAACATCCCTGCTGACTATCACCTACGAGTGGGCGTGAAGGGTGGCGGATGTGGTGGTATGTCCTACGCTTTGGGTTTTGACAAGCCGAAGGAGGAAGATCAGAAATTTGAATTAGCAGGGATTCCAGTTCTGATTGAGAAAAAGCATTATATGTTTTTGATGGGAATGCAGATTGATTTTTTTGAAGGAGACGAGGCTAGAGGATTTACGTTCGTGAATCCCGAGATTCCAAAGAGACATGATGTGTAATTTTCATTTTTAACCGCGAAGGACATGAAGGTTTCGCAGAGAACGCCATTGAAAAAGTTGTTCTGCTTCTCCAGAAGCTGGCATAAAATAGCTCTTCATAATCTGAGCATTACCTCAGAATTTTTAATAAATTCATATAGAACAAAACCTTTCCTATGAAAAAGTCAATACTCTCCTGCATTCTACTTTTTATATGTTCAATAGCTTTTTCTCAGGTGAAGCAACTTGAAAAGGATCAAGAGCCTGGTAAAGGACATGTCTCTGACTTGGATTGGCTGGAAGGTTTTTGGACCGGAACTGGTTTTGGTGGAGAATGCGAGGAAGTTTGGATGCCAGCAGTAGATGGGAATATGATTGGGACTTTTCGCTTTTGGAGTGAAGGCAAACTTGTCTTTTCTGAATTCATGAATATCGTGCAAGAGGGAGAGACTTTTTCATTGAAGCTCAAGCATTTTAATGCTGACCTTTCACCTTGGGAGGAAAAAGACAAATGGACCACATTTCGATTGGTGGAAGTTGCTGAGAATACCGTTTATTTTCACGGATTGACCATGAAGCGTGTGGGCGACGAAATCAAACTCTGGCTTGCTATGACAGAAGACGGGGTCAGTACAATTGAGGAATTGAAATACGTAAAGCGGGAGTTTTAATAATTGATGATTTCTATCAATTTTCAATTCATTGGAAATCGATAGAGTATAAAATCATTTTGATTCCGTCCTTTCAGGACTTCATTAGTTCATCTTTCCTCTATACTACAACCATCACTGGGGTATTTGCCCCTTTCAGAGCCAAAAAACCAACTCTTTACCTGAATAAATTACATCTGGCGTTGAAAAATTTGATTCTTAAGAGCTTGTTGGAATCAATAGCAATCGCATCATTAAATTCACTTGCCCTGTAAGGGCAAGATAACAAAGCAACGGTCGCTAGGCCGTTGTAAGGTTTAAGAAACATTCATTTTTAAAGCCCTGAAAGGGCGTAATAAATTATGGGACAGTCACTCGTAAAGAATTATGTACATATCATTTTTAGCACGAAGAAGAACAGAGCCATTCATCCATCGCAATTGGCAAGGTGGCTACGACGCATTTTCAGTTAATCCGAGCCAGATTGAAATTGTTAGTATTTATATACAAAACCAACGAGAGCATCATGTAAGCAAAACTTTTCAAGAGGAATACAGAGCATTTATAAAAAAAATATAAGGTAGACTATGACGAGAGGTATGTTTGGGGCTAATGCTATAATTACGCCCTTTTAGGGCTTAGATAAATATCTATCTATATATATCATCGATGGGCTTCACCCATCGCTGAGGTATTTAGCCCTTTCAGGGCTAAATTGATAATCGAGCACCCAATAAAAAATTGGCTCTGAATTGGCCCTAAAACAAAATAACTGTAGAAAACTGTTAGGAGGGAAGTTTAGTGATTTGACTCAATACTTAAATGTGACGACATGAATTTTAACTCTCAAAACCTGGCTTTACATTACTCCAAAACTCATCCAAGGCGATGATTCTGGGTTTGAGGAATGAAATGATCTCTGGCCAATCTGCTTCATTCATCACATTCACGGCTGGTAATTTTTTTTCTATTCTGGAAACCAACTGCCCAAACTCATTCTCTTGGTGCAAATTCCAACTCCACTCTTCGCCTACCGTGACCTCCAGCATTTTCCTAAACTGAGCAAATTGATCAAAATACAACTCCTGCAATTCCTCGTCAGCATGACCGATCTCTATTCCAATCGACGCAAAATCACGCTCAGCTTTCATCCTGAAATAAATATTCCGAACGCCTGTTTTGTAATTCGGCCAGTTAATTCGCCTTCCTTCCGCATTCGGAATGGGTTTCATGTATTGCCCAAAAGCAATCCAAAACTCCGAACGGATTCTCGATGTTTCAGCTTTGTTGTACAAGATTAATAGGTAGTATGGCTGTCGCTAGGTAAGACAAGGATAATTTCACCGGCTTTTGCATTTTCATCATCCAGTTTATCCAATTGATCTTGTGTTACCATGTGGATATCTAAAATTTTCAGATCTGGGAACTCTCTTTTCAAATACCACAAAATACCCTCTCCGTCTTTGGTATGGTAGGAACCATTGATATGATAGATCTGCTTTCCTTCACGAATAGGCTCAAAAAGTGATTCTGCCATGGTCGCATCTTTCAAAGCCTGAGCTTGAATCATAAAATCGGAATTGCCCGGCGCGCCATGCATCATATCCTTCATGGCAACATAGCCTGGCATGCTCATATCTACTTCTACCGGTAGCTTCGCAAAATATTTTTTCGCTTGGGAAGAAAGAGAATCCAAAGCGCCTAAACCAGCTTTACTGACTAGAGAAGCATATTTTCTTGGAACATTTGTGGCAATAAACCTTAACCCTTTCTCCTTAGCATAGCGCAAAATAGGGCGGTAATCGCTATTGTAATTCTTCCAAAGATTTGCCTCAGCTTCGAAATTGCTTTCGGTAATTTGACCTGAAAACCACTCGTCCAAGTTCAACTGATCTTCTCGCTCAAAAATCTCTGATCCTACCACCAAATCAGGATTCTGCGCTTGCAATCCTTTTAGCACCTGCAATTTTAACCAGTGCCCAAGACTGTTATTATGAAGCTCTCCAAAGAAAACCGCATCAACATCTTTAGCGTCTTTGAGAACATCCTTCAAATCTATTTTTTTGCCTTTGTTAGTAAAAAACTGATAGGCCTCTCCCTGAGCTTTGAGGGTTCCAAATGAACCAAAAACTAGCAGGAACACTAGAAAATAATTACGCATAATCTTCCGGGTATTGAATTTGCACAGAGGAGAAGCTTACTAATCCTCCGAGAGCAGGATGATGCTTTTTAAGCGTTAATCTAATTGTTGTGGTTTTGGGATAGGCCTCTAAAATATCGGTCACAATCATGTGGCCCAGATGTTCGAGCAGTTTCACTTTCACATCCATTCTGGCTTTGATCAATTTGTACAATTTGGAGTAATCCACAGTTGCACTCAGGTCATCATGAAGCATCGCCTGTCTGAAATCTGTTTCCAGTTCGAGATCCAAGGTAAAGCGATTTCCAAGTATGGATTCCTCGGGATATGCTCCGTGGTAGGCGTGAAACTCAATCCCTTCGAGACTTACTTTCCCCATCAGTCAAATTGGTCAAAAAATGAACCTGATTGGTTCTTAGCATCATCAGTATATTTCGGTTGGGTAGCCTGAGTCTTGAGCGGTTCTTCAAATGGCTTCTTCTCCTTAGCCTCCTCTATTTCTTCTATATCCTCTTCAAGAACCTCGTCTTCCAGCTGCATCTTGGTGTCTTCTAATTCCAGCTCCTCCTCTGCATCTTCTTCGATTTCTATCTCCAAATCAGGTGTTGAATCATGATCTTCTAGCTCTAAGTCCTCTTCTATCACTTCCATTTCAGCTAAAGGACTTTCATCTATTTCTTCTTCGAAAATCTCCTCTTCGTATCCAAGATTCTCAAGATTTCCGAAAGTGAATGTTTGTGACCTGCTTAGTTCATCTATCGCTCTGGCATGAGCCTTGGCGTCAATTCTAGAGTAATGCGCTTCCGAAAGATCAATCTGATTCAAGGTGTCCTGTGCAATTCTCTTGAGGCTTTTCACCATTGATTCTCTTTGCTCAGCTAGGCCTTCATAAGATCGGACTAGGCCTTGCATGCTTTCTCTGAGCTCTACGATAGTCTCTTTCGCCTTGGTTTCCGCAGCGCCGATGATCGCAGCAGCCTGCTCCTCAGCTTGTTTCCTGGAGTCAGCCAGCATCTGATCAACGTGCTTAGTCGCATTGTCAGCAGTTTCATTTGCATCAGCGATAATCAAGTCCGCAGCTTCATTCGCTTCTACAATTATTGCAGCTCCGGTATCTTCCGCAGTTTTGAGGGTACGGAAAAGTGATTCCTCCACATCCTTCAATCGCTTTGCCTCTGCTTCTGTATTTTGAAGCTTAGTTTTCAGCTCCATATTTTCTTTGTGAAGCAGGTCGACTACTTCAGATATTTCGTCCAGAAATGTGGTAACTTCTTTTTTCTCATATCCTCTGAATCCAACTTCAAAGGTTTTTTGCCGAATGGCTGCTGGTGTGATCTTCATGTGTTTATAATTTGTCTTTTAAAGGCCCCATGGAATCTCGCGTGGCTATAATCCGATATGCTTTGAGACCTTGAATCATGCTCGATTTCATAGGTTAATTCGCTTCAATTTGCCAAATAGAAATAGTACGGTCGTCTGACACAGAAATTACATTGCCTTGATAGCTACTCCAAATCACCTTGTTTATTGAAGTACCATGACCTGCATTTCTTGCTTTGTCTATGACCTTGAGGAGTTTCCGTTCGCTTGCATCCCATACCTTGATGGACTTATCCATGGAGCAGGTGACTAGAAGGTTTCCGTCCTCCTTGAAATATAAATAATTAATGGCATACATATGTGCCACAATGTTTTCTTGTAGAGAATAGCTGTCAGTTTCCCAGAATTTCAACCGAGCATCCCGACCGGCACTGACCAAAATCGACTCATCAGGAGAATACGAAAGTGCAAATACAGAATTGGTGTGGCCTGTTAAATTTGCAATGGGTTTAAAACTATCTGATAAATCAAGAATTTTTACGGTATGATCACTCAGGCCAATTGCCAGTTCGCGTTTATCTTTTGCCAAAGACATCACGCGAATACTCTTCTCACTCAATTTGATGTGCTTTTTGATCGTTTTTGAATTAATATCAACTACAATAAGCACCCCGTCACCTGTACCAATGTACGCTTCGTCCCCAAAGATTTTGATATCAAAAATTGCCTTATCCGTTAACTTCAATGACCAAATCTCCTTGCTTTCATTCAGGTCAATGACGTGAATCCCTTCGAAATTATGGCCTATAAAAAGCAAATTCCTACTTGGGTCTACAGCAAGTCCATAAACTGAATGTGGCAGTCTAGCGATCAACTTACCATCTTTCGGCTGATCCAAGTCCCATTCCACTACCATACCATCTCCAGCTCCGGTATAAAAAAATCTGGGATCACTCCCTTCTACCAATGCATAGATGCAGTCATTGTGTCCTGTTAGTGTTTGTAATTTATTAACTTCTATTTTTGACATATATTGGACTGAGACTTTGGTTGCCCTGCTGGCTATGCAAACAAAAATAGAAAAAATAGATTCTTCCTCGGCTTTGGCCATCAAGATTATCGAAACTCAAGATGAAAACGACCTGGATTTTCTCAGCTTTAGAGAGAAACTTGGTTACGCCAACATTTCGCATCATGAGAAAAAACGAGAATGGGCCACTGCAAGAATGGCAATCCGAGATGCTTTGGATGTATTGCATGTTCCATATCCCGGTTTTTTCAAAGATGAGCATGGTAAATCTCAAACCATGAATGGACATGGATATATTTCACTTTCTCATACCATGGGATATGCTGGCGCTATTTATCACAGGGAAAATCCGGTTGGAATTGACATGGATTTGATACGGGAAAAAATCCTGAGGATTGGATTTCGGTTTCTGGATCAATCAGAATTAGACTTCTTGGCTAAGGATCCCTTACATTACACCATGGCTTGGTCAGCTAAAGAGTCTATCTTTAAATGTCAGGGGAAAAGAGGCGTTTCTTTTCGAGAAAATATTCTCTTAGAACCCTTTGACCCAAAGGCAGGAATCATCAGAGGTAAAGTCCGAGGTACGGATTTTACAGATCATCATTACACAGTACAGGTTCGGGTGATCTCAGACGTTGTACTAACATACACTATTTGGTAAATGCAAAAGCTAAGCTTAATTATCCCCATTCTTCTTTCTATAACTTTTTCGCTTTCCGCTCAAAGTCTGGAAGAGATCAATCTCACTGATGCGGTAACTGGCAAAGAGGTTAATGTAGCCTCTCAAATTAAGGGGAAAGGTTTAGTCTTGATTTTCCATAGTTTGGGATGCCCTTTTGCAAAAATGTATGAAGCTCGTTTGATTGCTTTGCGAAGCAAATACCAAAATCAGGGTTTTACATTTATGCTGGTAAACCCAGAAGTGAGTCAAAAAGAAGAAGATAAAACAGCCTTGCGAAGCTATATAGATCAGTCCGATATAAACATGTCTTACTTGATTGATGATAGCCAAGCGTTGACCAAATTCTTTAAAGTCACCAAAATCCCTGAAGTAATTTTACTTACCCCAGGAGCTGTGGTCAGTTATAGAGGAGCGATTGATAATAATCCTCAAGCTGAAAATGCCGTGTCATCAAACTACCTCGACAAAGCAATGGATTCCCTATTGAAAGGTGAGTCGCCGACACCAAGTCAAGTTAGAGCTGTTGGCTGTAATGTGCGGACTTATTGATCGTTCAGCAAGGCTATTAATTCCTTAATCTCTTGAACTTTGTCAGCCTCGCCAAGCTTCTCGAATGAATTTTCCAGGTTTCTGAACATTCGAAGCATAATTTGTAGATGCGCACAAGGTTCGAAGTAATCCTCTTTTGGCTCAATCTTCAATTGCTCCAGATAGTTAAAAATATCCTTTCTACTAAAAATCAATCCTTTGTTGAAGGCATTGATGTAAAAAGTGACATCCGCTGATTTATAGGTGAGCACAAATAGATTTGGGAGGTTCACTCCATAAATCGGTAACCCCAACTTTTTTGCTACCAGTAAATAAATTGAGCATAATGTCAGGGGATTTCCACGTTTTGAATCCAAAACCGAGGAAAGCATACTATTGGCCGGTGAGTGAAAGTTTTTGGTATTCGCAGAGAATCGGAGAGTGTTGAAAAGCACATTGTTAATTGCCCTCACCTGCTCATATGGACTCAAATCATTTTTGAAAGCAGTCCAAACCTCGAAGTAAATCTGATGCATCTCAGCATTTAGCCTCGCATATTCGAGATCTGGATATTGATAAGTATTGATAATCCACAGCCCAGTCAGCAAGTCCCGATCGTCGGTATCCCGCCAATCTTTCAACCTTTCCTTTAGCAGAGAAAACTGAAGATCATGAACCAATTCTTCTATTTCTTTCTGAATATCCGGATTGAAGCTATTCTCCCATTTTTTCTCCAAAAAGGGAATAATATCATTCCCCAAAGAAATGATTCTATCCCTCACATGCATTCTTACTTCACGATCGGAATCATCCAATAAGGAAACCAAGGCATTTAATTCTCCGGGTGTCAAATCACTCATCGTCAAAAGGCTACGGTTAATGGAACGAAACTATAAAATAAGATACTAAAAATTGGCTTAAGTTTGAATCACGCCTACATTAAATCTTTCAGTTATCGGAGCATGATTAGCTGCTTCTATACCCATGCTGATTACCTTTCTAGTCTCACGAGGATCGATTACTCCATCCACCCAGAGTCTCGAAGCCGCATAAAATGGGCTCAGTTCCTCATTGTATTTGGAAGTGATTTCATCCAGCAATTCCTTTTCATCTTCAGGCGTGATCTCCCGCCCTTTTTTCTTCAAACCTGCTACTTTGATCTGAAGCAAAGTATTTGCTGCTGCAGCTCCCGACATCACTGCCATCTGAGCTGTAGGCCAAGAATATATCAAGCGCGGGTCATATGCTTTGCCACACATGGCGTAATTACCGGCTCCGTAAGAATTTCCTAGTATAAAGGTAAATTTCGGCACCACAGAATTAGCCATGGCATTGACCATTTTGGCTCCGTCCTTAATAATCCCTCCATGTTCAGCTTTGCTGCCAACCATAAAGCCGCTGACATCCTGAAGGAAAACAAGTGGGATTTTACGCTGGTTGCAATTCATGATAAATCGAGCTGCTTTGTCCGCTGAGTCAGAATAAATCACTCCGCCCATCTGCATTTCTCCCTTGGCAGTTTTGACGATCTTCCGCTGATTTGCTACTATTCCCACTGCCCATCCATCAATCCTTGCAGTGCCACAAATCAATGTTTTGCCATAGTCTTCTTTGTATTCATCGAAGTCACCAGCATCCACAAGACCTTTTACGATCTGCAACATGTCATATGGCTTCACACGCTCAGTCGGGAATGAGCCAATAAGTTCATCTCCTGTCAAGCCTGACTTGTGGGACTCTACGCGGTCAAAACCGGCAGTAGGATTATGACCTATTTTATCAAAAATCTTTCGGATCGCATCCAGACAATCCTGATCAGTATCGTATTTATTATCCGTCACTCCTGATATTTCGCAGTGCGTGGTAGCACCACCTAGTGTTTCATTATCAATCGTCTCTCCGATTGCTGATTTCACCAAATAGGAGCCTGCCAGGAAAATAGACCCAGTCTTATCCACAATCATTGCCTCGTCGGACATGATCGGCAAGTAAGCGCCCCCAGCCACACAGCTTCCCATGATCGCTGCAACTTGTATAATTCCCATTGCAGACATTTTCGCATTGTTTCGGAATTGTCTTCCGAAATGCTCTTTGTCTGGGAAAATCTCATTTTGCATGGGGAGGAAAACACCTGCGCTATCGACCAGATAGATAGCAGGAATCTGATTTTCCATGGCTATTTCCTGAGCACGAAGATTTTTCTTTGCAGTCATCGGGAACCATGCTCCTGCCTTCACAGTCGCATCATTGGCTACGATCATGCACATTCTCCCACTCACATAGCCAATTCCAGTCACAACACCACCGGAAGGACAACCTCCCTCCTCTTCATACATGCCGTCAGCTACGAAAGCCCCAACTTCTAAAAAATCAGTGTTCTTATCACGCAAGTAGTCTATTCGCTCACGAGCGGTGAGCTTCCCTTTAGCATGTTCTTTTTCTATTCTTTTGGCACCTCCACCTAGTTTAACGTGCTCATATTTTTCTTTTAACTCATGGAGTAGACCCTCCATGGTTGGATTAGAATTTCCAGTAGTTGCTGTCATTAGTCAAATTTGGGTTTAGAAATCATAACCAGTGCTTTCTGCAAATAGTTAAGCTTCCAAGTTAAAAAAGAAAAAGCTAACAGTCGTAGTATTCTAGGTTGCAGTCACCCTATTCAGTCTCAAAACAGTATTCTGACAATCCCACAAAAAAGCCCTTTACTCACAAGAAAAGGGCTCTGAATGTTAAATATTATGAAAATTAATTTTTCTCGATTGACTCTTTGTAGTCTCTTATTGACCGGTAAATCGCAGAGGCCATGTATTCTTTTCCTTGTTGACTCATTAGGAATTGCTCCTCTGTTGAATTGGATAAAAATCCCAATTCCACCAAAACAGATGGCATTGAAGGAGTCCAGAGCACATAAAAAGGCCCTTGCTTCACGCCTCTACTTTTGCGACCAACTCGATCTCTAAATTGAGTTTCTACATTATCTGCTAGAGTCACGGAGTTCTCGAAATGAACTTTAGACATTAAATTGAACATCATGTAGGATTCAGGTGAAGATGGATCAAACCCTTCGTAGTTTTCCTCGTAGTTATCTTCCAACAGGATCACCGAGTTTTCTCGTTTTACAATATCAAAGTTTGCATCAAAATGCTTTGTCCCCATCACGAAAGTCTCTGTTCCAAATGCTGATTTATTTGCAGCAGAATTGGAATGAATGGACACAAAGAGATGTGCTTTGTTATTATTGGCGATCATAGGTCGTTCCTTGAGTGAAGGAAAACTATCATCGTCCCGAGTGTATATCACCTCTACATCAGGCAAGTTTTCCTTGATGTATTTTCCAACTAAAAGTGTAACTGCAAGATTAATGTCTTTTTCCTTTGACCTAGAACCCAGATTACCAGGATCTTTACCTCCGTGGCCAGCATCCAAGACGATCTTTGTCATCTTAAAAGATGGTACCATGGATTCATTTGTGATAAATCCGCCAAATACAAAGGGAATACATAAAATTAGACTAAGAAGAATTTTTTTGTTTTTGGACCGTTCCATGAGGGCAATAAAATTAACTTTACACGAAATTTCACTCAAATTAAATAAAGCGTAAGCAACAGTGCAGGGATTCAGGCTCTTTTTATTTTGCTTTTTTGGGCTATTGATTGTTCCGCTGTTAGCGACTGCGCAAGACCCAGTCCGCAAGCTTGAAGAAAAACCACTAGTCGTTCCAGATTCTTTAATGCCACTTTCTCGGGAATTGATGGCTATGGACACTTTGTCCACTACTGCTGATACGCTCGCACTTACTGATTCGACAAAAATTATGCCCAGGAGTGATATCACCACAGATATTACTTATTACGGTGAAGATAGCATCGTATCAGATTTCACGGAAAACAAAGTTTACCTCTATAACCAAGCTTGGTTCGAGTATGGTACCATGCGTTTGGAGGCTGACTTGATCATTATTGACTGGAAAAACTCAGAGCTCTACGCCTCCGGAGTTACGGATACTTTGGGGAATGTGAAAGGAAATCCATTTTTCAAGGATGGAAACTCCTCCTATGAAATCAGGAAGGAGATGAAGTATAATTTCAAAACCCAAAAAGCTATTATCAAGGATGTCGTTACGGAACAGCAAGACGGTATTTTAAGAGGAGAAACGATCAAAAAAACAGAAGATGGGAGTATTTACTTAGCCAATGGTTATTATACGACCTGTACACTCACTACTCCACATTATCATGTGGCAGCAAACAAAATCAAGTCTATTGAAGGAGGTCAAGTAGTAGCTGGCCCTTTCAATCTCTACTTTAATGGCATCCCCACGCCACTTGGGCTACCTTTTGGGATCATACCAAATACCCCGGAAGAAAAAGCCTCAGGATTGATTTTCCCAAGCTACGGTCAAGAGCAAAAAAGAGGACTGTACCTTCGTGACTTAGGCTATTATTTTGCAATCAATGATTATATCCACGCCAGGGTAACGGGTGACATCTACTCTAATGGAGGCTGGGGTTTGAAATCACAATCTGTGTATAAAAAGCGATATAGATTTAGCGGCTCTTTCAATATTGACTTCCAAAAGTTCAAATCTCCAGAAACAGAGCTGAACCCTGTCGATTACAACACATTCAGAATTCAATGGTCACATAACCCTGAATCACGTGGAAATAGCCGATTCTCAGCCTCTGTAAATGCTGGCTCAACGAGCTACTTCAACAATATCGTTAATCCGAATAATTTCACGAATAACGTAACTTCGGATTTGTCGTCAAATATCAATTATAGTAAGACATTTACGGGAACTCCATTTTCCTTTGGAGCGAGTATGAGACACTCCCAAAGTGTTCAGACTGGAGAAGTTCAATTAAGTCTACCTACCATGAATTTGAGTATGAATAGACAGAGTCCGTTCAAAAATGTGAAATTCGAACCGCTCAAGACCTTAAATATCGCCTACAACTTTGACCTCCAAAATTCTATCACCAATAAGGTGACTCAGGAATTCGGAGTAGATCCTGACTTAGTTGAAAATACAGATACTCCTGACTTGGTACCTTTCACCCCTTCTAATTTTGGGTACTTACTTCAGAATGCTAATAATGGCGCAAGAAACAGAATTCCAATCAGCTCAAATTTCAGGCTTTTTAAATATTTCACAGGCACTGCATCTGCCAACCTAACTGAATTATGGTACCTGAAAAGGATTAATTATTTCTATAACCCGTCTGAAGAGCGAGTGGATAAAATAATAGAAGAGGGATTTAACAGAGTTACTTTTTATTCTAGCTCATTCAGTTTGAATACCAATATCTATGGATTTTTCAACTTCAAAAAAGGGAAAATCCAGACCATACGTCAGCATATTCAGCCTTCTTTGAGTGTAAACTTTTCTCCTGATTTCTCAGATCCTTCTTTAGGGTATTATCAAGAGGTAAAAGTTAATAATGATGGGGACACTCGTTTGTTTGACAGGTATCAAGGATTCTCCTATAGCGGTGCTCCATTAGGAGAAAGTAGAGCGATGGCATTTAGCATCCGAAGTGTATTAGAGGCAAAGGTGATTGATAAAAAGGATTCTACTCAAGAGAATGCTACTAAGAAAATACCTTTACTTGAAAATATCGACCTGAACTCCAGCTATAATTTCGCTGCAGATTCATTTAAGCTAGCTCCCATCCGAATCAGTGCTCGAACCAGCTTTTTCGACAGAAAGCTCTCGGTGAATATGAGTTCTACGCTTGACCCCTATGCCACGGAGACATATATTAATTCCAGTGGTTCTAACGCCACACGCTCCATCAATCAATTTGCCTGGAAAAATGGACAGGGGCTAGGATCCATTCGAAATGCTTCGCTAAACATGAATGCCTCCATCAACCCAAGTAGTGCGCAAAATCCTGGGGAAGTACGAGATGAGCTTACCAATGAATTTTTGCAGCAAGGCGGTGTGATGAATGAATTTGTAGAAAGTGAGATTAACAGAATCTCGACTGACCCTAGTCAATACATAGATTGGAATATTCCTTGGAACATGTCATTTGGCTATGTATTATCTTACAGTAATCCGGTATCCGGAAATAAGAGAGTCACGCAAACTCTCAGCGTACGTGGTGATTTCAAACTTTCTGAGAAGTGGGCAGTAAACTTCAATACAGGCTATGATGCCCAAACCAAGAAGCTTACCCAAACAATGGTAGGTATAGCTAGAGATCTTCACTGCTGGCAGATGAATGTCTATTGGGTTCCTTTTGGCGCCTTTACTTCATACAATATTGACATTCGAGTGAAATCAACAATCCTTCAAGATTTGAAGGTATCTAGGAGACGATCCTTTTTTGACAATTAGACGATTTCGGGTTTTGATTGCATTTCAGATTTTGGTGCTAGGAATTAAATGTAGATTTCCCCATCCATCAATTGCCATTCTTACTTGAGGTAAATATCAGGTTCGCTGATCCGAAATCAAACATCCGAAATCGCTACACTCGCGATCTACTAATCGGCATGGTCATGCATCTTGGTCCGCCAAGGCCCCTGGAAAGCTCCGAAGATGGGATTTCCAATACCTCCACTCCCATATTTCTTAATGCCCGGTTAGTATGAATATTTCTATTGTAGGAAATCACTCTTCTTGGGCCGATGGCAAAAACATTTGCACCGTCAAACCACTGCTCTCGCATCGCATAATCAGGATTTCCTGCTGCGGTGTGCAAAATTTCCAAATGTGGAATCTCTCTTTCCAAAATAGTCAATAGTGACTCTTTTAGCACTTCTCGCTTGATGTGCACTTTGTCATCCTTGATTTCTTTCAGGGTATAAAGGGATGTTTGCAAGACTGCATTCATCGCATCAGGGTAAGTAAGCACCAGATTCTCATCCAAAATTGTAAATACTGTATCCAAATGCATAAACTGCCGCTTCTGAGGTAGGTGTACTTCATAAACACGCTCCACAGTCCCTTCAGCTAATAGTGCTTTTGCGGCATGGTAGATTGCCTTTTCATCCGTACGCTCCGAATTTCCGATTGCTACCGCCTTTTGAGATAAGATAATAACATCTCCTCCTTCTATGCTCGGCGGATTATCATGCCCTAATACTGGATATAGTTGATGGATATTATCTTTAAAATCCATGTGATTTTCAAAAATAGTCCGAAGTAAATCCGCCTCGCGTTGTCTTCCTTCCATTCTCATACTAGAAAAAATAACCCCACCCGGAGTTATAGCCATGGGATCCCTCTGAAAGTACAAGTTTGGACAAGGAGATATCACAAAGGCAAATTCCATCAACTCCCCAGCATTCAGTTTAGGTATTTTACGCCGCAGTTCATGCACCTTCAATCCAGCTGTCAAAATCCCTGCACATTCGGCAGTAGAATAACGCTCCAGTATGTCTTCTGCCAAATGGACCATGCCTGATCTCTTCAATGATTCTCGCATCAATTGAAGCAGCATTTTCTGATCATAAAGCACTCGAATCAATAATTCCCGTAGTTGATAGACCGTAGCACCCGTAGATTCCTTGATTAGATTGGAAAAAGCATCGTGTTCCTGCTGCAAAGCTTCCAGATATGGCACATCATCAAACAGCAAAAATTCCTTATTATAGGGAGTTAACCGGTCAATTTCCTTCCCGGGTCTATGCATCAAAACTGCTTTGAGGGTACCGAATTCTGAATTAAGTCTAAGATTCATTTCATTAACAGTTTATCAGCTATTTTAAGTAATAATTGCCATATCTCAAAAAATATAAGCTTTTGTTTAAGAAAATGAAAATAATGATTTTTGTAAATGCTTCTAGATTAGTATATATTCTAGTAACAATTACCCTCAAATTTAATTGAGGTATCATTGTTGAATGGAAATAGGCTTACTTAAGATAATTCCCATGAAATTAGAAAATACGAAATTCAAAAAACTTTCCTTCACTTTTGCATTAGCCAGTGCCCTTTTTCTTGGAAGCTGCGAAACACTAACTCAACTGAGCAAAGGCTTAGACTTCGGCACTCCAACGGATGCTGAAATCAATTCAGGTCTAAAAGAGGCATTGGAATTTGGAACCAGCTATGCTTCAGAGCGTCTTTCAAAAGAGGATGGATACTTGGGAAATTTGGCTATCAAAATTGCTTTCCCTGAAGAAGCGAAAAAGGTCGAGAACACGCTTCGCTCTCTGGGCTTAGGCAGTCTTTGTGATCAGGTAATCACAAGTGTAAACCGCGCCGCTGAAGATGCTGCCATAGAAGCTAAGCCGATATTTGTAGCAGCAATCAAAGAAATGAGCATCACTGATGTTAAGAACATTCTTTTAGGTGCTGATAATGCTGCTACGCAATATTTTGAAAATAAAACGACGGCCTCGCTAGAAGGGAAATTCAAACCAATTATTGAAAGTAGCCTGACTAAAGTAGGAGCGACCAAATACTGGTCCGATGTAGTGACACGATATAATAAAATTCCGCTGATGACTCCGATCGAAGCCGATCTATCCAAGTATGTCACACAAAAGGCAATAGAAGGTCTTTTTTATGAAATTGCTAAAGAAGAATTGAAAATCCGGGAAAATGTAGCAGCCCGGAGCACTATTTTGTTGCAAAAGGTGTTTGGCTATGCAGACGCCCAAGGATCTTAATTAAAATAATCTTAATTCCTCAAGGCTAACTCCACTGGAGTTTGATTACCAGATAAAATCTAATTCACTGATTTTATAATTTCCTAAACCCAGCTATTTGACCGACATACCGTCGATCCAATTCCATAGTTACTCCATTATATTTCTAATATATTTGTAGTGGCCTTGAAATAGAAGGCTACTAGTAAATCTTTACCATGAACGAAAAGTTAACAATCTTTTATACTGATGACGACATTGATGACTTGGAATTTTTCAAGACTATTGTAAATATGATTACCGACGATTATGCGGTGGTAACTCATATGGACGGAAATCAATTGCTTCATGCACTTGACAACCCTCCTCCGACTCCCTACCTGCTTTTCCTGGACATTAACATGCCCGGAATGAGTGGTTTGGAAGTATTACAGATCGTAAGAAAATCAGAAAAGCACGCTGCTTTGCCAATAATTATGTTTTCTACTACTCAGGATAAATCTGTCATAGAGAAAACAAAGGTATTAGGAGCAAACTATTACCTACCAAAAGCAGAAAACTTCAAGCTTCTTCGCAAGTCTATAGAGCACACGCTTAAGATCAATTGGAGTAGTTTCAGTGCTGACAATACTAATTACCTCTACAACAATAATTAACAGTTTGCCTGCATGAGTAACGCAGTTTTCACTAGTACTTTTCCTCAGAGATTGAAAGTTGAAACTTCAATTCTCCATCAAGAGTTGGAGGATCTTCCTCTTTCTAAAGCAATCCTGAAGGAAGACATTTCCACTAGGGATTACATGGAGTATTTGCATCGCATGCATGATGTGATTAAGGAAGTAGAGACCTTAATTTTCCCACTACTTTACACTGAGCTATCCGATCTTTCTCAGCGAATTAAAACTCCTTTATTGGAGCAGGATTTCAATAGCCTTAGCTATATAAAAACGCAATCCGCCCCCGTTTTCAAAAACCTAGACAAGCAAATCTCAACTGCTTTTGCCTTGGGTATGCTGTATGTGATAGAGGGCTCAACGCTTGGTGGGCGAGTGATTTACAAGCACATACACAAAACACTAGGATACGACAATCAGTCTGGAGCTGCTTATTTTTCCGGATATGGCGAAGAAACTGGATTGTTTTGGAAAAACTTCATGACTACACTTGTAGCCTACGAAAAAAATCATAATACTTCGGAAAAGATTATTGAGGGGGCTAACTATACTTTTCAAGCAATCAAAACTCACTTTCAAAGTGAGTCCGAGCTATAGGTAATATGAAGGTAAAGGACATTGTTAATAGGGAAATTGTAAACCTCACAAATTGTGAACAGGAACCTATCCACATTCCCGGCAGCATTCAACCTAATGGGTTTCTTATCGGTCTGAAGGAAGACTCGCTTCTAATTGACTACTGCAGCGCAAATACCCTTGAATATATTGGTATAGCGCATACAGAGTTATTGGGAAAAGCATTCGGTGTCGCTTTTGGAGAAAAAGCCAAAAAAGAATTACTGGATTACATTTCCAATGACAGGATGCTGTCCTCGCTCCTACTTAAAACTACACTTCTAGAAAAGGAATTTCTTTGCACTGTGCACAAAAGCAATTCTACGATCATCATAGAAGCTGAACCGATCAATTCAAAAGTCAAAAAGGCAAATGAGGTATATGATCACACCTCGCAATTCCTTTCCTACATGCATACCACTCAGAGCCTTCAAGATCTTTGTAGTCTGGTAGCGAAAGGAACCCGAGAAATCACTGGGTATGACCGGGTGATGATCTATCGATTTGATGATAATTACAATGGGGAGGTATTTGCAGAAAGCTGTCGAGAGGACCTTGAGCCATTTTTGGGATTACATTATCCTCACACGGATATCCCGCCACAGGCAAGAGAGCTTTACATGAAAAACCTATTGAGGATAATCACAGATATTGATTATTCCCCAGTTCCGATTTACACTATAGATGATCAGAAAGACAAAAACCTAGATCTCAGCCTTGCTATTTTACGCAGTACATCTCCCATCCACGTGCAATACCTGCACAATATGGGCGTAGGTGCTACATTGACGATCTCTCTGATTTATAAACAAAGACTCTGGGGTCTCATTGCCTGTCATCATTATTCGCCTAAAAACCTGACGCCAGAATTGAGGTTGGCGGCACAGCTTCAGGGGCATTTCATCACTTCCCAGATTGATGTAAGGCAATCCAATGAAGAATATGAGGTTTCCAGAAAAGTCAATGCTTCCTACGATAAAATAGATGCTTTCGAACTTACTGAAGGGGCAGAATCCTTAGCAAAACTGATTAAGCAGCCAGAACTTATCGGCCTTTGCAATGCAAATGGCGTTTCTTTGTTTTTTGAAGGAAAAGTCTACAGCAATGGTGTTACCCCTTCAGACGATGAGGTGAAATTCTTAGCAAGCTATTTTGCAGAATACACTGAAAACACGAATATCAGCACCAGCAAATTGTTGGATTTACTACCAGATTTTAAATCACTCTGCGAAAACACCCCAGGAGCAATTTATCATTCACTGGATGTAGAAGGCGACAATTGTATAATCTGGTATAGATCGGAAACTAAAAAGGAAGTAAACTGGGCCGGGGATCCGAGCAAGTCTATCATTCTGGATAAAAAGGGCTTGTCTCCTAGAAATTCCTTCGAATTATGGAAGGAAATCGTGGATTGTACCAGCAAACCTTGGCTCCAACCTGAGTTGGACACAGCGGCGGCCTATGCTAATGGACTGCAGCGCCAAATTAACTTAATCAAAATCACACAGGAGGAACAAAAATATCGCAAGCTCAGCGAAATGCTCAGAGAGGCAAATGCTGAACTTGAAAACATGAACTGGATCAGCTCGCATGACCTTCAGGAGCCGTTGCGTAAGATGCAGCTGATTTCATCTCATTTACTTTACGAAGATGAGGTCCCCGAAAACGTTCAAAAATCCCTTAAGCGCCTTAATATTTCCGCAGAGCGAATGCGAACTTTGCTTCAGGACATCCTAAAATACACGCGCCTGAAATATTCTGAAGAGGATTTTGAACGGGTAGATTTAAGCAAACTAGTAGGAGAAGTAGCGCGAGAACTTGGTGATGATTCTGATCCTAACACCATCCAATTGGATGAATTACCAACGGTGCTGGGCGTACCATTTTTTCTAAAACAGCTCTTTTCTAATTTGATTTCAAATTCTATTAAGTATGCGAAAGCATACGAGCCAATTAGAGTAAAGGTGAAATCAGCGCCAAAGCCAGTAAATTATCCAACTGAAAAAGACGAACCGTATTATCTGATCAAGGTGATTGACAATGGGATTGGTTTTGACCAGAAATATGCAGAGTCAATTTTCAATATTTTCACCCGTCTCCACCTAGCCACAGAATACAGTGGATCAGGAGTGGGATTGGCTCTTTGTAAGAAAATAATGAAAAACCACCGAGGATACATAAGCGCTGAAAGTACTCCGGGGAATGGCACAGAAATCAGCATTTACTTTCCGCTCATTTGATTTTATTAGAGACACCAAATTACTGGTACAAACCAGAAATTACTTACCAATTAGCTTGATTAGCATCCCTTTACTCAGCTGGTCTGTCAGGTGCATCCCATTCAACAAAGAAAGCTCCTCATATCTCTCCGCCGGCATTCCGTAGTACCTAAAGGCAGCTTCTAGTGACATAACATTTGGCAAAGTCTTGATCTTAATTATATCTGGTTTACGATTAAGCTTTTCCGAATCCCGTAATTCCTTGAAGTCTCTGATGGTTTTAGAAAATAGGGGCTGATACGAATTAAAATTAGCTATATCCGTCACTCCCATGAGACTGTAAATATTCCCTTCAAACTCAATAACAGAAGAAAGGACTCGAAGCGTAGCTGCTTGCTCCTGTAGACGATCCCCAACCAACAGAACTGCAGGCATTCCATTGATAGTTTCTTTCTTAGATTCTACCAGCGTCAATCCATAATTTTCTAAAATTGCATTCGCAGCCTCCTCTAGGTTAGATCCAGAAGCTAAGGTGAGAATCATTACCGCATCGCCTTCTGCTGGCGCCATTTGAAACTGTTGTGGAGAATTTTGATGCTGCCACCCAGTTGGGATAGGAAACTGGATTTTCAAAACTGGATGATAGAATGCACTGTTCTCCACAAAGCCTTGTTTGGGATCTGCACCCACAATCAAGCCATCAATTTTCCTTAGGTAACTATCTCGATTTATTTCAAACTCGGTCAATTTGGACTTATCCTGCCACTTTTGCGCAAGCACTTCCACGGTTGCATTTCGTTCTACTGGGGATGGGTGGGTGGAAAGAAAAGGTGGGATTTCATCCGCTCCGGTATTTGTTTGCTGTCTTTCCAGAGTCTCAAAAAAGTCAGCCATTTCTCTGGCATCGTACCCGATCTGGGAAGAATATTCCACACCTAGCTCATCTGACTGTCTCTCAGCATCTCTACCAAACTTCAATAAAGCTAATTGCATTCCTTGGGAGAGAGGGTCTACAAACTGACCAAGTTCAGGCACCAAAATAATTCCTGCCAAAAGACCTATTTGTCCCAAAATCTGGTTTCGTTGCTGGATCACTGAGTGCCTGGCAGTCACGTGACCTATCTCATGTCCCAGCACTCCGGCAAACTCGGCTTCATTGTTAAAATGCGCCATGATACCGCGGGTAAAATAAACAAAGCCACCCGGCAAGGCAAAGGCATTAATCACAGGTGAATCGACTATTTTGAACTCATAGGCCAACTTTGGCCGGTGTGAGATCGCAGCCATTTCAGATCCTTTAGTGGTAATAAACTCTTGGAGTTCTGGGTCTTCATAAAGCCCAAAAAAAGCAACCACTTCAGGATCCGATTGCTGTCCCATAGCAATTTCCTGAGCTTCAGACATCAGAACAAGTTGCTTTTTTCCCGTTACTGGATTGATGGCGCAGGATCCTAAACTCAAGAGAAAAAGGGCCGAAAAGAGGCTAAGGTAATTCTTAAAAGTTCTCATTAAAAGTTGAAGTTGGTGGCTATCTGTTAATGAGGTATTGAAAATTTCATTCCAATTAATTTTGGAAAGGGAAGTAGCCTTCATCGCGGGTGATTTGGAAAACCTTGGGTGAAGACATTCACGGCGACAGAGCTTAGGCTCTTTGACAGTAGCAAGACTAACTATATCGCCTACACTCTTTCTTTGAGCTTAACCCCTTCGCGACTCTCTGCGCAAAACTCCGCGCCCACCGCGGTAAAAACCCAGCCACAAAAAAAACCGAGCCTCGCAGCCCGGTTTTTACTTTTATATCAATCTGGATTAGTCAACTAGTGATACAGTGATCGAATCACCTTCTTTAGTCACTTTGGCGACACCCTTGCCTGTTAGGCCTTTCATCGCTACATCCCATTTCTTTCCGCTTAGTCCAGCTTTTCCTTTCAGATCAGCGATAGCCACAGGAGACTCTGCTTTCAGCAATTCGAAAATGCCTTTTTCTTCTTCAGTCATTTCCACCTGCTTTTTCTCAGGTCTCATCTGAGGGAAGAACAATACTTCCTGAATAGTAGTATTATTTGTCAACAACATAGTCAAACGATCAATACCAATACCCAATCCTGAGGTTGGAGGCATTCCATATTCCAAGGCACGAAGGAAATCCTCGTCCATCGCCATCGCCTCATCGTCACCACGCTCAGCCAATTTCAACTGATCTTCAAAGCGCTCACGCTGATCGATAGGATCGTTCAATTCAGTATAGGCATTTGCGATTTCTTTTCCATTAACAAATAGCTCAAAACGCTCCACCAAACCTGGCTCAGTTCTATGCTTTTTCGCCAAAGGCGTCATCTCAATAGGATAATCCGTGATGTAAGTTGGCTGGATCAAATTAGCTTCCACCTTCTCACCGAAGATCTCATCCACCAATTTGCCTTTGCCCATAGTGGCATCGGTCTCAATGCCCATCTCAGCGCAAACCTTACGAAGACCATCCTCATCCATTTTGCTCACGTCGATACCTGCATATTCCTTAATGGAATCATACATAGTTAATCTTCTATATGGACCAGCAAATTCAATTTCATTATTACCTACTGTGATTTTGGTTTTGCCGTGAATCTTTTCAG
The DNA here is from genome assembly GCF_900182815.1 of Algoriphagus winogradskyi. Taxonomy (GTDB): domain Bacteria; phylum Bacteroidota; class Bacteroidia; order Cytophagales; family Cyclobacteriaceae; genus Algoriphagus; species Algoriphagus winogradskyi. The sequence continues at coordinate 80,785 of NZ_FXUA01000009.1, forward strand.
TTACCTGCTCGATTAGCTCTTCCACCATTTCCATCATCCAGATGTAGTCTTTATAGGCCACATAGATTTCCATGGAAGTGAATTCAGGATTGTGCGTGCGGTCCATGCCTTCATTTCTGAACATTTTCCCAAACTCATACACCCCATCAAATCCACCTACGATCAATCTCTTCAGGTATAGCTCATTCGCAATTCTCAGGAAAAGTGGCATATCCAGAGTATTGTGATGCGTATCAAATGGACGCGCTGCAGCCCCACCATGCACAGCTTGCAGGATTGGGGTCTCTACTTCCAGCCATCCATGATCATCAAAATAGCGACGCATCTGAGTGATAATTCTAGAGCGAGTAATAAAGGTCTTCTTCACCTCAGGATTCACGGTCAAATCCACATAGCGCTGACGGTATCTCATCTCAGGATCGGTAAATCCATCGTGGACATTGCCGTCTTCGTCTCTTTTCACCACCGGAAGTGGCTTTACAGATTTAGAAAGCACGGTCAACTCAGTTACGTGAAGAGAAATCTCTCCAGTCTGCGTAGTGAAAATATAGCCTTTCAGCCCTAAGAAATCACCAATTCCCAGAAGCTTTTTGAAAACTGTATTATATAAGGTCTTGTCTTCGCCTTCGCAAATATCATCGCGACGAACGTAAAACTGTAATCTACCAGTAGCGTCTTGGATCTCGCCAAAGGAAGCTGAACCCATGATTCTACGGCTCATCAATCGACCTGCTATTGAAATGCTCTTGTAGTCATTCTTGCGATTTTCATAGTTACGATGAATATCCTCGGTGGTGACATTGATCGGAAACGCCTCAGCTGGATAGGGATTGATCCCTAGCTTCATCAGTTCTTCCCGATCTTTACGTCTTTCTATTTCCTGTTCGCTCAAAAGTTGCATTTGTATTGATTTGAGATTTGTTGTCTATATTATTGTTGGGTGTCAGATGACCGATACCCGGTGTTCGTCAGAACCTTGTCACTTTACCACCTTTTCACTTTCTACCTCACACTTTTCACTTTACTTGGCAAACATCGGTCACCCGACATCGGACATCAAGCCTTTTATTTCTCCTTCTTCCTTCTCTCCACTTCTTTCTTGATCATCGAAAACTCGCGACTGCTTTGACCAGCTATACTGGAATTCTCAGAAGCTCTACGGATCAGGTATGGCATTACCTTTTCCACAGGTCCATAAGGCACGTATTTCAAAACCCGATAACCTGCATCTGCTAGATTAAAGGAAATATTATCACTCATCCCATAAAGCTGAGCAAAGAAAACACGGTCAGACTTTTTGTCAATTCCATACTTTTCGATCAGCTCAACTACGAGATGGTTACTTGCTTCATTATGCGATCCACTTACTAAGTATACTCCATTAGCAATGCAAAACTCCACACCTAGATTATAGTCTGTATCAGTAGCCGATTTGCTAGGTTGAATAGGACTAGGATAGCCCATTTCTTCCGCTCTCTCTGCCTCTTTCTCCATGTATGCACCACGTACCAACTTAGCTCCTAAAAGAAACCCAAGTTCATCTGCCAAAACTTTAGCTTCCTTCAATCTCCCCAGCATGTCGTGGCGATACATCTGATATGTATTATATACCACACATCTTTCCTTATTGTATTTCTCCATGGCTTCATAGGTCAGCGTGTCGACCACATCTTGAAACCATGACTCTTCTGCATCGATCAAGATCTTCAATCCTAAATCATAAGCAGTTTTGCAAAGTAGATCCACTCGGGCTTTACAACGCTCATACGCCTGATATTCGGCAGGAACGAGAGCCTCACCTGCTTGGATTTTGATCAGAATATGATAATCTCCCAAACCGGTAACCTTAATTACTCCAAAAGGCATATAATCAGTCTTGGCAGACTCCACCATCGTTTGGCGGATTTCCTCACAGGTTTTATCAAAACTCTCTTCGTCGCCTTTTCCCTCCACGGAGTAGTCCAGGATTGACTCCACTCCAAATTTGGCAAGACTTTTACAATCTTCGATAGTTTCTGAGATTGTTTCACCCCCACAGAAATGCCCAAACATAGTTTGCTTCATAATACCTTTGATTGGCAAATGAAGCGCAAAACCGATTTTGGTCAGTGCAATCCCCATATCTGAGACAAATTTATTGTTCAACATGGCAAAGACTAAATGCATTTTCTTCAGTTCTGCGTCACTTTTTGAGGCAAAGGCAACTTTTAAGTTGTCAAAAGAAATAGTGGGTTTGGCGGGCATATTCCAGAAATAAAGCTGCAAAGATATCAAAAAAACTGCTTTTGGGTTGGTTTTGTTGGGATAATTGAACCAGTGAAAAGCGACTGTATTGTAGGCATTAGAGACTGAAGAAAAGCAATTGCTTGTTTCCTTATGTGATTCATTGCAAGTAAAAGTAAAATTTTACCCAGACGCTTATTCTTTCTAAAACCAATATCCTTTCTCCTTAAACCCTGCCAGCATTTTTAAATTATTCCAAAAAATATTTCACAGCTCTAAAGAGAAGTATTTTCATATAAGTCAAAATATAATTCCGAAAGCACTGAATATTTTGTCAAGATTTAGAAATATTCAACAAATCACCTGAATCTTTGCCGATTAAATAATACCTGTGGCAAAAAATTAATTTTGATTTTAAAAATCACCACTTTACATTTGGCACATGTTAAACACAGCAGCGACATATTTTAGCTTCTTTTACTTTTACTTTCGAAGACAAAATCGAATCGGAGTTGTGTATTGCCTTGCCTAAACTTAGAAACAAAATATAACACATAAAGCCCGATTCGAAAGAGTCGGGCTTTTTTCATTTAAAGCTCAGTATGATGAAAGAACACAAGCAAATCAAAGACTGGGGCCTAGGACTAACAGGCCCAACAATTATCGCAGGACCTTGCTCCGCTGAAACTCCAGAACAAATCGAACAGATTTGTATCGAGATGAAGGAAAATAATGTCATCCCTTCTATGTTTCGAGCAGGAATCTGGAAGCCTAGAACTAGACCAGGAAGCTTCGAAGGCATCGGGGAAGAAGGATTGAAGTGGATGGAGATCGTTCGTCACCACTTGAACATTCCGATCACTGTAGAAGTAGGAAATGCAGCTCATGCTGAAATCGCCCTTAGAAATAATGTAGACGTGGTTTGGGTAGGCGCTAGAACTACTGTCAACCCATTTGCAGTTCAGGAAATTGCTGATGCATTGGCAGGTTCTGATATCCCAGTGATGGTGAAAAATCCGATGAATCCAGATCTTGATCTTTGGATGGGTGCTTTGGAAAGATTCCATGCCGTAGGACTTACTAAGTTAGCTGCGATTCACAGAGGATTCTCTGATGCATACGACAAGAGATTCAGAAACAAACCAAACTGGTCTATGCCAATGCACTTAAAGCGTGTTTGGACTGGAATGGAAGTAATCAACGATCCTTCTCACATCGTTGGAAAGAGAGATGGAATTCTTGAAATCTCCCAGAAGGCAATGAATTTCGGTTTGGATGGTTTGATGATCGAAACTCACCACGATCCGGACAAAGCTTGGTCTGATGCTAAGCAGCAAGTGACTCCAGCACGATTGAAAGAAATTCTATCTGCTATAGATTTCAAAAAACCAATGGAATCTGAGCAGCCAAGTGAGCGTCTGAACGACTTAAGAAGGGCTGTTGACCACATGGATGATCAATTGTTGGATATCCTTCAGGAGAGATTTGCAGTGATCGATCAAATCGGTGCGCATAAAAGAGAGCATCATCTATCCGTATTTCAGTCTGATCGCTGGAAAGATGTGATGGAGAGCCGTACTCAAAAAGGCGTTGCAAAGAATCTTAGCGAGAAATTCATGAAGGAGTTGCTTTATTGTATTCACGAAGAGTCAGTAAAGCGTCAAGAAAAGCAGCTAAGAGAAGCTGATCCAGTAAAAAAGTAAATTCATAATCACTGAGCTTTTAGTAAATCTGAGGGGAATATTTCTCCTCAGATTTTTACTCTAATTTTAAGTTCAGTAAAATTTCTTCTTCGTGAACTCAATTATCTTTTCTGAAAATGCATCTGTCGATTTGACTGCCGTACTCGGTGAGATCAAATTTTCAAGTCTTTTTATTCTGACAGATGAAAACACCAAGGAGCATTGCCTACCCTTGGTTGAAGAAGTTTTTCCTTCCAACACCACTTTTTATACGATTGATTCTGGCGAAAAAAACAAAACCATCGCTACCTGTATGAATATCTGGGCTGCGATGACCGAAGCGCAGCTTGATAGAAAAGCTCTTTTCATCAATATAGGAGGCGGCGTTTTGGGCGATATGGGTGGCTTTTGCGCCAGCATATACAAAAGAGGAATCCGTTTTATCAACATGCCTACTACCCTACTTTCCCAAGTAGATGCTAGTGTTGGCGGAAAATTAGGAGTGGATTTCGAAGGATTGAAAAATCACTTGGGCGTATTCAATGAACCAGAAACGGTCATTGTAGCATCCGAATTTTTAAAAACTTTACCCCAGCACGAATTAAGATCTGGCTTTGCTGAGATTATCAAGCACGGTTTGATTCGGGATAAAAAATATTTCGAAAGCTTGGATTTTGAACACTGGGAAAAATCCTACTGGACTCCCTTGATCCATCATTCTGTGGAGATCAAAAAAGCCGTGGTCAAAGAAGATCCTAAAGAAGCAGGCTTGCGCAAAATCTTGAATTTTGGGCATACAATTGGACATGCTTTTGAAACGTACTTTTTGGATGGACCTAGACATTTATTACACGGAGAAGCCATAGCAGTTGGAATGATTTGCGAAGCATGGCTTTCACACAAGAAATTAAACCTTTCGATGGCAGAAGTGGAGCAAATCCAGGCTGCCTTTTTGAAAGTTTATGGCAAAATAGAAATCCTGGAAACTGACCTGCCTGCGGTCCTTGATTTCTGCCTGCAAGACAAGAAAAATGAAGGCAAAGAACTGATGTTTTCTTTACTCCGTTCGATCGGCGATTGCACTTATAATATTCCAATCACACGGGAAGAAATCCGGGAAGCAATCCATTATTACCAAAATTTACCTCAGACCTAATTACCAATATTTTGACTACTGAAACCAAGGAAACGATTCATCTGGCTCAGAAAACAGATTTTTCGGCTACACATATCCCACTTCCGTCTTCGAAAAGTGAATCAAATAGAGTTCTTATAATTGATGCGCTGACAGAAGGCAAAAACGAACTCAGCAATCTCGCCGAGGCTCGTGATACGCAGACTATGATCTCCTTGCTGGAGAAAAACCCACCAGTTTTTGATGTCTTGGACGCAGGAACGACAATGCGATTTTTGACAGCTTATGCTGCCATCACCAATCAAAACAAAGTCATGACTGGAACTCCACGAATGTGTGAGCGTCCAATCGGGATTTTGGTAGATGCGCTACGAACTTTAGGAGCTGAAATTCATTATTTAGGTGTGGAAGGATACCCACCTATGGCAATTCATGGACTTTCTGAGCAGAAGAGCAATCAAGTAAAAATACGAGGGGATGTTTCCAGTCAATACATTTCTGCCATTCTCATGATCGCGCCTTTATTGCCTCAAGGCTTGGAACTCGAATTGGAAGGAAAGGTAGGATCGCGTTCTTACATTGAAATGACCTTGGATTCCATGTCTCAATTTGGGATCAGCTATGAATGGGTAGAAAATAAAATATCCGTTGCACATCAAGCATATCAACCAACCACGTTCGCAGTAGAAAGCGACTGGTCAGGCGCTGGATACTGGTTCAGCTTATTAGCCTGTGCTGATTCCGGAGAGCTTTTTCTTTCTGGCTTGAAAGAAAATAGTCTTCAAGGAGACTCTGCCGTGGTGGAAATCATGGGGCAACTAGGCGTGAAAAGCACTTTTAAGGATGGTGGCGTCTTATTGGAAAAACAAGCAGTGAAAGGGTTAAGACATTGGGATTTCACACATTGCCCAGACTTAGCGCAAACTATCGCTGTGACATGCGCGATTCTAGGACAAAACGCGACGTTCACAGGATTGGAAAGTTTGAAAATCAAAGAAACAGATAGAATCTACGCTTTGCAGCAAGAGCTGGCGAAGTTCAATGCTGACTTGAAGGAAATCGAACCGGAAGTTTATCAGGTGATTCCTTCAGTGACCATGCCTCCTGAAGTGAAAATACATACTTACGATGACCACAGGATGGCTATGGCTTTTATGCCTTTGATCACCAAGACGCGCGTAAGTATTGAAGATCCATCCGTGGTGGATAAATCTTATCCAAGTTTCTGGAAACACTGCCAGCTTGCAGGAATATCCATCGTCAGCCAATCATAAGGAGATTCTAAGCTCTGTAAAATCATTGTGGGAAATCATAAAATTTTTGAAACTGAAAGACTTCTGCTCGTTCCTATATCGGTAGAGGATGCAGAATTCATCTATGAGCTTTTCAACCTGCCCACATTCATCGAAAACATAGGAGAAAGAAATATCAAATCTGTGGACATGGCAAAGGAGTATATTTTAAATAATATGCTTCCTCAACTGGAAAAACTCGGTTATTCTACTTACACAATTGTCACCAAAAATAATCATACGAAAGTTGGAACATGTGGCTTGTACGATAGAGATGGATTAGAAGGCATAGATATTGGGTATGCGCTGTTGACAAAATTTGAAAAAAGAGGATATGCTTTTGAAGCCGCTGAAAAATTAAAAACACTTGCATTCACTGAATTTGGTCTTGAAAGACTGAGTGCTGTTACTTCTAAAAATAATTTGGTTTCACAAAAGCTATTGGAAAAACTGGGTTTGACTTTGACTGGAACGACCAAATTACCAACTAGTGAAGAGGAGTTATTTTTGTTTGAAATAAAAAAAGAGTCTTTAGTAAAATGAATAAACTTAAAATAGCCATTCAAGGAGTTCCTGGCTCTTTTCATCATCAAGTTGCTCTGCGCAATTTCGGTGAAGACATAGAAATCCTAGATTTCACCACCTTCGAACCGGTAGCAAGAGCTGTAGCAAATGGCGATGCAGACTTTGCCGTGATGGCAATTGAGAACTCCATTGCCGGTGCGATTTTGCCAAATTATGATCTAATAGATCGCTATGGCCTGAGCATTCGAGACGAATATTACCTTCCTATTGGGCATCAATTTATGGCTCTTCCTGGCCAAACTATTCAGGATATTTCGGAAGTTCGCTCCCACCCTATGGCTCTTTTGCAGTGCAAGGCCTTTTTTGCGCAGCATCCACATATCGCACTTAAAGAAGATACCGATACGGCTTCTGTAGCAAGAGATATAGCTGCCGGAAACTGGAAGGGAGTAGCTGCAATTGCTTCGAGTATTGCTGCTGAGATCTATGGAATGGAAATTATTGCGCCGGATATTCAGACGGTTAAAAGCAATTTTACCCGCTTTATTATCCTTCAAAAAGAATCAGTCGAAGCTGTTGAAGCTGTAAACAAAGCATCAATTAAAGTCACCATTCAAAATCAAAAAGGTGGGCTGGCAAAATTGCTAACCTTGATTTCTGAGAAAGGAATTGATCTAAGTAAGATCCAGTCGATTCCTGTAATTGAAAAACCTTGGGAATATGCATTTTTCATCGATCTGGTTTTTGAAGATCATAGCGTCTTCACTCAGACAATTGAAGAAATTCGAGCTAGCTTTGGTGAAGTGAAAATTTTTGGGGAATACCTAAGTAGAAAATAATGAAGGGCTTTGCAGATCGAGTGAGTAGTGTAGAGGAATATTACTTTTCCTCCAAACTACGTGAGGTGAATCAGATGATTGCTGATGGAAAACCTATCATTAACCTAGGAATTGGAAGCCCTGATTTGGCTCCTGACAAACTTGTGATAGATGCGCTGAAAAGCACAGCCGAAAATTCCCAAGCTCATGGTTACCAAAATTATCAGGGAATCCCGCAGCTCAGAACTTCCATTGCCTCCTTTTATTCAAGAGAGTATGGTGTCACCTTGGACCCTAACAAAGAAATTCTCCCTATGATGGGATCCAAAGAAGGAATCATGCATTTAAGCATGACTTTTTTGAATCCAGGAGATGAGGTATTGATACCAAACCCAGGCTATCCTACTTATACTTCAGTGAGTAATTTGGTTGGTGCACAACCGAAATATTATGGGATTGACCTGACAAGGGCAGGTAGACCAAATCTGGAAGAGCTGGAAAGTCAAGACCTTAGTAAGGTAAAAATCATGTGGATAAACTATCCTCATATGCCAACTGGCGCACCTGGAAACAAAGCTATTTTACAGGAGTTGGTAGCTTTTGCCAAAAAGCATCAAATCGTCTTGCTTCATGACAATCCTTACAGTCACATTTTGACGAAGGAGCCAATCAGTATTTTATCAATCCCTGAAGCTAAGGATGTTGCAATGGAATTGAATTCACTAAGTAAGGCTTTCAATATGCCAGGCTGGCGAGTCGGAATGCTTGCAGGTCGGGAAGACTGGATAGCAAAAGTCTTGAAGGTGAAAAGCAACATGGATTCCGGGATGTTTCTGGGAATTCAGAAAGGAGCAATAGCCGCTTTGAATTTAGGGGAAAGTTGGTTTTCTGATATTGAAAGCACTTACCAAAGCCGCAGAAAATTGGTGTGGAAACTTGCAGACAAGCTTAATCTGACCTACGACACCAAAGCAGCAGGACTATTCGTCTGGTGCCAAGTGCCGGAAGGAAAGACGGCAGATCAGGTGGTTGACGAGTTACTTTATGAGAAAAACATATTCATAACTCCCGGAAAAATCTTTGGATCAGCCGGAGAAGGCTACGTTCGCTTTTCGCTATGTATGCCTGAGTTCAAGATTTTGGAAGCAATAAACAGGATTAAGTAATATCTTAACCGCATTTTTATTATTGGCTTAAATTTCTTTGGTTCATGGGCTGGAAGACCGAAGACAGGAGACAGAAGAGGCCTCAATACCAGAATTAAGCATATAATTAAGCTTTGAGAAAAGCAGAAAAAAATTAAAAAATAGACACATGAAAAAAATACATATTATCGGCTTAGGACTTCTGGGAGGCTCTTTTTCCTTGGCGGCAAAGGACAAATTTCCGGAGATTTTCATCACAGGAACTGATGCTGATGAGAAGAATTTGCAGGATGCATTGAATCTTGGAATTATCCAGGAAGCTAAAGATACTCCTGCTGCTGATACTGACATCGTTATTTTAGCAACTCCAGCAGATACCTTGGGAGATCTTCTACTCAAAACTCTGGATCAGGTCGGTGAAAACACTCTGGTTTTTGATGTGGGATCTACGAAAGCTAAACTTTGTGCCATGGTGGCTCAACACCCAAAAAGAAAGCAATACCTCGCCGCTCACCCGATTGCCGGTACGGAGTATTCGGGACCAAAAGCAGCTTTTGGGGATTTGCTAGATCGCAAAGTCATGATCATCTGTGAGCTGGAACAAACTGACCTAAGTCTGAAAGAGAAAGCTTATGAGCTATTTGATGCTCTGAATCTAAAATTGAGATTTATGGATCCAGAGGAGCATGACCGCCACTTGGCTTTTGTGTCTCACCTTTCGCATATTTCTTCTTTTATGCTGGGCAAAACTGTCTTGCAGAAAATGGCAGATGAGAAAAACATCTTCGATATGGCGGGTTCTGGCTTTGCCTCCACAGTTCGACTAGCGAAGTCAAGTCCAGCAATGTGGTCACCTATTTTCACTGAGAACAAAGACAATATCTTATCTGCACTGGATGGATACATCTCCAATTTGAGCGCTTTCCGCGAAAAAATTGCCGCAAGCGACGGGCAAGGACTGTCTAATGATATGACTGAAATCAATAAAATTGGAGATATTCTGGATTTGGAGAAGTAAATCGATTTCGGGGTTCCGATGTATGATTTCGGATTTTAATCAACGCCATTTGAAAGTTCAAGTGGCGTTTTTTTTAACTATGAGTACGCTGAGTTTTTCCTGGAGGGTGCAAGAAAGTTGATCACCGGACTATTATAATAACCATTCCAAATTCAGTAATTTGAACTCCATAAAACGACCCAATCCTATGAAATCCTTTTTCACGCTAGCATTTCTCCTTATTGCTGTATCAGCATTTTCTCAGTCCAAGGATCACTGGACGACTATAGAAACAGAAAACTTCCCCCTTCCAAGGCATGAAAATTCCTTTGTAGAGAACAATGGTAAATTTTATCTTTTAGGCGGACGTGGGATAAAACCTATTGAAGAATACGATCCGAAAACTAACATGTGGAAGACAATGGCAATGGCTCCTATGGAATTCCATCATTTTCAAGCCATCTCATTCAAAAATGAAATCTACGTGATTGGAGCCTTAACAGGTGGATATCCTCACGAAACGCCATTGACCCATTTTCTGATTTTCAATCCAAAAACAAATGAATGGCGACAGGGAGCCGAAATTCCTGAAGATAGGAGAAGAGGCTCAGTTGGAGTAACAGTTCGTGGTGATAAAATCTACCTGGTATGCGGTATCGTCGATGGACATTATGCCGACTTTGTTCCGTGGTTTGACGAGTATGATACCAAAACAGGCCAATGGACAGTTCTTCCGGATGCACCAAGACCCAGAGATCATTTTGGGGCTGTATTGGTAGAGGATAAAATCTATGCAGCTGGCGGGAGAACTTCTCACGCCGAAATTGGAAAAGTGCTGGATTTGGTAATTCCCGAGGTTGATTTCTTTGATTTCAAAACTAATTCCTGGAATACAGTAGAGGCAGGTTTGCCTACCCCAAGAGGAGGCACTTCATCCATTGGAAATGGAAAATATTTACTGGTGATGAATGGTGAAAGTACAGTGCAAGAATCCTCTCATGCAGAGGTTGAAGTTCTCGATACTCGAACTGGCGAATGGTCAAGCCTTCCTGATTTGAATCGAGGGCGACATGGCACTGGAGTGATCTACTACAAAGGCAAGCTCTATGTGGCAGCTGGAAGTGCCAAACGCGGTGGAGGCCCAGAGCTGAACACCATGGAAGCACTGGACTGGAAGTAGGAATCTCTTATTTCGGAATTTTTAATTAGGAAGTTGGCAACGTTGAAAATGATAAGTGAAGATTGAGTTTTGAATTCCCATTCCCTTAATTTCCCTTAATTGACACTTTGATTTATAAAACTGGCTTCCATTTTGAATACATGTAGTCGTAACTAACCAAACTGATATGAAAAATTACTTAACCATACTATTCGCCTTACTCTTAGCCGTTCCAGTTTTTGCGCAAGACGATATGACTATTCCTTTGATCGAAGTGGAAGGGTTTAGCGAAAAAAAGATCGCACCTGACGAAGCGACTTTCCAAATTAATCTGGAAGAAAAAGCAATGAAAGTTACCGATGCCGTTGCAGTGATCAATAAGAAAACGCAATTACTCGCTGACGCCTTGAAAAAAGCTAAAATCAAGGATTATAAATTAATTGCAGACAATTATTCTGTAGATGTGAATCGAATCTATCGAAGTGGTGTACAACGGGATTCAGGCTATGTAGCACGTCAAGCTTTACGGGTGGTGACTAACAGCAAAAATGAAGATTTGCAGAAAATTGTAGAGTCTATCCAAGGAGCTGGAGACATGAGCTTTAATCTTCATTTTCAGATCTCAGAAGCTACTCAAAAGTCTCTAGAAGACGAATTGCTTGCTGCAGCATTGAGAAATGCAGAAAGCCGTGCACAACTCATCGCCCAGACATTGGGAATCAAATCCATCCGAGTACACAGAGTCTCATTGGATTCTCACCCAATTCCTGTGGCCTATGCTAAAATGGAAATGATGCGAACCAATGCAGATGGAGCTCCTGCACCTCCATTGTTAAATCCTGATGAGCAAAGTCTTCAAAAGAGGGTATATGTGAAATATACTTACTAAATTTAAATCCGCGAAAGCGGATTTTTACGTTACTTTTTGGGTCTTCGAACTCTACCAACTTTAAAATTTTTATTAGATGAATCTTTCAGCAATTGTTAATAGACCTAGAGCACATGCTACTATTGAAGCAAAATGTCAAGAAATAGGCTTTGATAAACCTTCCGATATTTACATAGGGACACTACTGAAATCACTAGTAGCGAGCAAACCTTGCGGAAATTTCCTTGAACTTGGGACTGGAATTGGGCTTTCGCTTTCTTGGATGACCGATGGTATGGACGATTGTGGAAATATCATATCCATAGACACTGATCCGCAACTCACAGAAATAGTGAGCCATTTTTTCATGCTAGATCCAAGAGTAGATATCCTATGTCAAGACGGCTCAGAATGGATCAATAACTATTCAGGAGATAAATTTGATTTGATTTTTGCTGATGCATGGCCAGGAAAATTCAGCGATTTGGACAAGGTGCTGGAATTGGTGAAAATAGGTGGCATCTACATTATCGATGATATGAATGAGCAACCAAATTGGCCTGATGGCCATGCCCAAAAAGTAAAAAAGCTAGTATCAACTCTAGAAGCACGAGAAGATTTTTGTATGACCAAAATGGACTGGTCTACGGGAATTATTTTGATGACAAAATTGAAATAAGCCCCATTCATTGCTCAATAGCAAATACCACTTTTACAAAACATCTTAATATTACTTTCCTTATTCTTAAAATCTGGATTCTTGCATTTGCGCAAGCATAAACTATCACATGAGAACCTTAAATGATTAGGGGAAATGTGGAGGGGATTCGTTAAAGCTTTGCGTGAAAAACGGGCGTTACTAGTTACTTACGTGAATGCGATATGGTGCGCTTTCGAGTATATTACAAAGCGATTAAGTAAATAAAAAACGTGATCACTCCTATCGCCAAACCAATGATAAAAACAGTGTAAGCATGCGCCAAAAGCTTATATTTTCTATTTAAAACCTTTCCTTGATAGTATAAGGAAATAGCCATCTGCTCTTGAACTTGTTTTTTGCATGGTAAGATTTCGTCCAGTTCTGTGAGGTATTCCTGAAGGGTAAAGTTGGAACTAACTCCAAAAAACATCATGCTGGACTTCACTTCCTCTTCATTATTTTTTCTCTTACCCAGAAATTTGGGTCTAGCTGCCTGCACCGCCAAGATAGTAGACACCAAGCAAGTAGTAATCAAAACCATAATTGGTATCAAAGTAACTGTCCTTTCGTAATCAAATTGATGGGATAGCGTACCGTAGCCTATAATCGCAACTACTGAGGAAATCACCAGCGCATTGATGCTGATTACAATATTGGCTTTATTGTCTGCGATCTGAAGCAGGTTACAATTATTCATGAAAGTCACACGGAAAAAAGTCTGAGTTGCTCTTTCTGTTTTATCTTTTTTAGGCTCCAAAATTTCTTCCATTTCAATAAAATTGTTCGTCCTGAATTTACAAAATAATTTACCGATCCGAGGTAAGTCTTTGAAAGAGTTCAAATTAGCCATTTCCTCTCAAATTCATAACAAAAAGGAAATCATTGATTACTTATCGGAAATGGAAAAAGTCCCTATACTTATCCTTCAAATCAATAAGAAATGAACGATTCAAGAAGAGAATTTTTAAAGAAAGCTGCCTTGGTAACAGGCGGAGCAAGTATATGGAGCTCGATGCCTATGGCTGTGCAACGCGCAATGGCTATTCAAGCAGCGCCAGGAACAACTTTTTACGATGCCGAACACGTGGTGATGCTGATGCAAGAAAACAGGTCTTTTGATCACTGCTTTGGCACCATGAAAGGTGTGCGCGGATTCAATGACCCCCGAGCTATTTCTCTTCCTGACCAAAACCCAGTCTGGCTTCAGCCTGATAAAGAAGGAAATCGCTTTGCGCCTTTTCGCTTTGACATCAAAGACACAAATGCAACCTGGATGGGCGGCACTCCTCACTCTTGGGAAAATCAAGTAGATGCCAGAAATGACGGAAAATATAACAATTGGATAGAGGCTAAAAGACCTGGTAAAAAACATTATAATATCCCACTGACAATGGGGTTCTATAGTCGTGAAGATTTGCCTTTCTATTATGCACTTGCAGATGCTTTCACCGTCTGTGATCAGCACTTTTGCGCAGCTCTAACTGGAACTACTACGAATAGGAGCTATTTCTGGACAGGAAAAACACATGGAGAAGATGGGGAAAAAGCAAAAGTGCGAAATGGGGAATTGACCTATGGGAAAGAAGGGAATTGGAAGACATTCCCTGAGCGATTGGAGGAAAATGACATCTCTTGGAAGGTCTACCAAAATGAATTAAGTATCACCACAGAATTGGAAGGTGAAGACGAGTCACTTCTGGCGAATTTCACAGACAACAACTTAGAGTGGTTTTCACAGTTCAATACAGGTTTTCATCCCGCACATTACCTCTTTCTCCAGGCAAGAGAAAAGGCCCTTCCTGCCGAAATCGCAGCACTCAAGGTAAAACTGGCAAGTAACCCAACCAATCTCGAGGAGCTTCAAAAAGAATTGAAAGAAAAGCAAGATGGCTTGGCTTACCTGAATATCTACTTGAAAAAGTGGAATGCTACTGAGTTTGAAAAACTCTCAGAGCGCTCTAAAAACCTGCATAAAAAGGCCTTTCAGACAAATACTGGCGACCCTGATTATCATAAAACGGAAAAACTTTCTTACCAAGAGAATGGAGAAGATCGCGAGACGCTAATCCCAAAAGGAGATATTTTGCATCAATTCCGAAAAGACGTAAAAGAAGGAACACTTCCTACTGTCTCTTGGATGGTCGCTCCGCAAAAATTCTCTGATCACCCTAGCGCGCCATGGTATGGAGCTTGGTATGCTTCGGAAATCATGAACATACTCACCGAGGATCCTGAGGTATGGAAAAAGACGATCTTCATCATCAATTACGATGAAAATGACGGGTATTTCGATCACATCCCTCCTTTTGTCCCACCAAATCCACATTCTCCTAATGGGAAAATGTCTGAAGGACTTTCCAGCATTGGAGAATATGTGACAGCCGAGGAAGAAATCCGCGACGGGTTTAAACCTGAAAATGCGAGAACCAGCCCAGTTGGGCTTGGATATAGAGTACCGTTAATCATCGCATCCCCTTGGTCTCGCGGTGGCTGGGTCAACTCTGAAGTTTGCGACATCACTTCTACCCTACAGTTTCTGGAAACTTTCCTCTCGAAAAAGACAGGAAAAAAGATAGAAGAGACGAATATCAGCTCTTGGAGAAGAACAGTAAGCGGAGATTTGACTTCGGCTTTCCGACCTTACAATGGGGAGAAGATAAAACATGCTGATCCTATAGACCAAGAAGAGTTCGTGAAGCAGATCTACAATGCGAAATTCAAGAACATTCCCACCAACTTTAAAAAGCTAACTCCAGAGGAGGTTAAGAAAGAAGCTCAGAACCAAGCGAATTCTACTGTTTTCGCGGCACAGGAACCAGGCACTAAGCCTTCCAATGGCTTGAAGTACGATTTACATGCAGATGGAAAAGTTAGCAAAGACGGCAAGAAATTCATCATCACATTTACTGCATCCCAAGAGGTTTTTGGTGATAAGGCATTAGGTTCGGCTTTCAACGTCTATGCACCTGGCAACTATTGGAATCAGGACACGAAAGAGTTTGAGCCGGTGAAAACTTGGGCATTTGCCGTGAAGTCTGGGGATAGCATTAGCTACGAGTGGCCAGTTTCCGAATTCGAAAATGGCCTATATCACCTTCGTGTCTATGGGCCAAATGGTTTCTACAGGGAATTCAAAGGCTCAAATCCTTCGCAGAAAGTAGAATTGAGCGCTAAACCAGTTTTCAAAAACAATAAAGCTACCGAAGAGCTAGAACTGACAATTAATAATACTTCGGCTTCCAATCTAACACTATTTGTAAAGGACGAGATTTACCTAAAGTTCAGGAAGGAAATTAAGCTGCCTGCTGGTAAGAAAACTAGTCTCAAAGTCGATACAAAAAAGCACAAAGGATGGTATCAGATCACCCTTGCGGATAAAGAAAATAAGGATCTGAAATTTACCTACGCCGGAAGGTTGGAAACCGGAAAAGACAGCATTTCAGATCCTCATATGGGAAAAGTGGTTTAAAGTTGGTGGTGGAGTATACTCTTAGCTACACTGCCCTAGTAGCATAAAGATGATCACAAATACCAAGATGGTTCCTAGGCAACCTCCGCCTAGTTTGTAAGCTCCGTAGCCTGCGATTAGTCCTTTGAAAAGATTGTTCATGAAGGGGAAAGTTTAGTAGTTAAAATGATTGCTATGGCAACAATTCACAAGTTGTGCCATAGCAATTTTTTGTTTCAAAACATCTATACAACCTTCCCTACTATGCCAATCATGCACTTCCTGATAGCTTTCCGTTTTTTCTTTGGGTAAGATATTCCCGTTTTGAGACAAGATCCATTTCCCGAATTGGGAAAATGAAAAATTTCTTGAATGGACTCTGTTAATACAGATCGTGCCGTTGGCAATCTTGGGTGACTTTCACTTATTCTTTCCCCAAAATTCGCTTCGCTGTATTCGGGGCTACTACAGATTGTACCGTTAGCACAAAAAAATACGTTGATAATGCCACTTGCCAAACCCAAGGCCGTAAAAGCCCAGAATACAATTCTGGGTTAAAGAAATGAAACCAATGATACTGCTAGAGTGCCAACGGCACGATCAGTAATCAAAGCTATTAAAACACCAACAATCCTTGCTCTCTCAGGATTTCCCAGACTTCGGATTCCAGCATTTCTTCAAAGTCTCCAAATTGAGATTCATAGCTTTCCCGAATTGGCTTGAGAGTATTGAGTTTTTGATCATAACCAACGGTACTTAGCAAATCAGCAACCCACCGTCCCAAGTCCAGCGGGATCTCCATGGCGAAATCTTCCTTTTTCCCTGAAAAAATCAACTCGGAAAGATCATCTTCCTCGAAAATCTGCAACTCGGGTTGAGCCCCTATCCAAAGAATTCTGTTTCGATCTTTATATTCTGGAGCTGGCTCGTTATTGATTTCTTGAGCTATGTAATTCTTAGAAATAGTAGTTTTGGGTACTTTGGTCTCAAACCAATCCTGAAGCGGCACATCGAAACAGACTCCATGCATGTAATTGAAAAGTGATTTGCGCAAGCCCTCACCGAAAATTTCATGATCAGCACCCGTAGGATCATCATGAGGCAGGTCATTATTTGCAAAAGTACCTGCTGTAGGCATGAGATTAATAGCTCCAAAAGACTTTGGATCCAGACCAACTGGACTATGTGCAGTCATGGCGAAACGATGCCAGAAACCGGATTGGATCACTCCAGCCTGAATCAGCTGTCGCACCATTTCCAGAGAATCAATTGTTTCCTGAGCCGTCTGGGTAGGAAAACCATACATCAAATACGCATGAACCATGATTCCTGCTTGGGTAAAATGGTTGGTTACCTGGGCGACCTGAGAGACGGTCACACCCTTTTTGATCATTTTCAGCAAGCGATCAGAAGCGACTTCCAAACCTCCAGAAACCGCAATACATCCAGAAGCTCTGAAGAGACGACAAAGGTCTGCCGTAAAACTGCTTTCAAAACGGATATTTGTCCACCAAACCACAGAGAGTTCTCTGCGAAGAATCTCTATCGCCAGATCCCGCATCAAAGCAGGTGGTGCCGCTTCATCTACAAAGTGGAACCCATTTTCGCCCGTCTGAGCGATAATCTCCTCTATGCGATCACACAAAATGGAAGCCGTGATCGGCTCATATCTCCCAATGTAATCCAGTGACACGTCGCAAAAAGTGCATTTTCCCCAGTAGCAGCCGTGCGCCAGGGTCATCTTATTCCAACGACCATCCGACCATAGTCTATGCATGGGATTAGCCACTTCGATCACGGATAAGTAATCCCGAATCAGCAAATCGCTGTAATCCGGCGTACCCACTTCACGTTGGGCTACATCTTTTACCCTGTGATTATTGCAAAAAGTCACTTGACCGTCAATTCGGGTAAAGGTTCGCTTCAGCTCAGCAACAGGTATCTTCCCATCCAGATGATCGAGCAACAACCGAATCGGCGCTTCTCCATCATCAAGTACAATAAAGTCCATGTAATCAAAAACCCGAGGTTCTTTGAGCGAGCGCAATTCTGTATTTGGATATCCTCCACCCATCCAAAGCACTAAGTTTGGATGCTGCTTTTTCAGGTATTGCCCGCATTTGAAAGCCCCATAAAGATTTCCTGGGAAAGGAACTGAAAAGGCAACAGAAGTAGGCTGGTACTGCTGAATCTTTTGCTCCAATAAATCACAAAGCAACTCATCAATCAAACCGGAAGGCTGATTCAGTGCTTCCTGCATCTCATCAAAAGTATTGGCTGACATGCCCAATCGCTCAGCGTATCGGCTGAAGCCGAAATGCGGATCGATCTGCTCAGAAATCAAATCACCGATATCTTCCAAATAAAGAGTCGCGAAATACCGGGCTTTATCCCGAATCCCCAGCGTACCAAAAGCCCATTCCAAATCATCCAATTGCTCGAATCTACTGGCCTCAGGCAAGTAATCTCCCTCAGCTATTCTATAAGCCAGCGTAGGATTTCTATCCTGTAGGAAAGCAATCACAGGATCTATGGTTTGCAGGTAATTTGCCTTCAGGCGCAGGATTCTAGCCACATTATCAGACAATTCCGGCTCATCAGCTTCTATCTCCTGGAAGATTCTATTCAATCCAGCCTTTGAAAAAAGCTGCAAGATCACCTCAATTCCCAAATCCACCTGATTAGAAGCCACACCGATTTGATTGAGGTATCCTTTCAGATAAGCCGTCGCTGGGTACGGTGTGTTCAACTGAGTAAAAGGCGGGGTGATGAATAGAACTTTTGAAGCCAAGGGAATAGTCAATGATTTGTGCGTGCAAGTTCGGAAGAATAGTATGAAATCTAAAGTATGAAGTTTGAAGGCTGAAAGGTGAGAAAGGGGAAAGGTTGAAAGGTTGAAAGGTGGATGGTCGAAGGGTTAAAGGGTTTTCTATATCTAATTTCTAATGTCTTGATTCTCGATTCTCGATTCTTGGCTCTTGATTCTTGGTTCTTAATACTTGATACTTTGTACTTATTTCATGTAAATTACACTACAACCCATAACACCAAAACAATGAAGGAATTAAAAAAAGAAGACATAGACCAAGGCGTATTTGACCTATACGATGCATACGCACACAACAAACTGGAGCGTAGGCAATTCATAGAAAAACTATCCGCCTATGCCGTAGGAGGCGTAACGGTTGCTGCGCTTATGAGTGCGATGATGCCAAACTATGAAGACACTCGTACCATCAAAGCAGATGATCCTCGCTTGGAATCAAACTACATCACCTACGATTCTCCAAAAGGAGGAGGCAAGATCAAAGGATTGCTTTCTACTCCTGCAGGAATGAATGGTAAAGTGCCTGGAGTGGTGGTTGTGCATGAGAACCGAGGCCTGAATCCATACATAGAAGATGTGGGAAGAAGAACTGCTGTAGCGGGTTTTATTTCTTTGGCGCCGGATGCGCTCACCCCACTGGGTGGCTATCCAGGCAATGACGATGAAGGACGTGCAATGCAAAGCAAACGAGACCGGGATGAAATGCTGGAGGACTTTATCGCTGCATATGAGTATTTGAAAGCGCACCCTGACTGCAATGGCAAGATCGGTGTGGTAGGATTCTGCTTCGGAGGCTGGATCTCCAATATGATGGCGGTTCGCATTCCAACCTTGAATGCTGCTGTTCCTTTCTACGGAGGTCAGCCATCAGCAGAGGAGGCCGCAAAAATCAAAGCTCCACTCATGCTACAATTTGCAGGACTGGACGAGCGGGTAAATGCCGGCTGGCCAGCGTATGAAAAAGCATTGAATGAAAATAATGTGGAAAATCAAGCTTTCATCTATCCAGATGTAAATCACGGATTCCACAATAACACCACGCCTCGCTACGATGAAGCGGCTGCGACATTGGCTTGGGAAAGGACGATTGGGTTTTTTAAGGAGAAGTTGGGGTAAGGAAATCTAATAGATATTAAATGAGAGTGCTGAGAGGCGCTCTTTTTTTTGAGGAATAAAATAAATAATGACTAGTAAGATAACCCCGGTCTGTGTCCTCACAGACCGGACCTTGGCAACTGTCCAGAGAAAATATTCAGACAACTTTTGACCTTCCTAAAACTAAAGTTTGGAGGAGAAGGGAAGAGAAGGTATTTTGAGAAGGATTGTTTTAATTTGAAAATCCTCACTTTTAATATACATCACCTTACTATGAAGTCTGAGATATATTTAGAAAAAGAAATTAACAAGGCTGCCACAAAAATTGAAGGGAGGCAAGAGAAAATTGAGAAAGATTTAGAAATATTAGCTGCAAAGATCGGGACTTACACCACTTGGGCTTGGGTTTTTGTATGGGCAGGAATATTTATAGGAGTTTTTTCAATCATAGTTTATTTATGTACAAACACTGAAAAAGGATTTGGGCTAAATTTATTAGGAGACTTCATGGCAGGAACAGTTTCTTCTATTTGGTCGCTAGCAGGATTATTTTTCATCTATGTCGCCTTTTTAGGCCAAAAGCAACAATTACTGAATCAACAGTTAGAAATAATGTATAGCCAACTTGAAGTCAAATACACACGACTTGAACTTGCCGGGCAAAAAAAAGAAATGAAGCAACAAAACGAAACCTTAAAGTTGCAGAAATTTGAAAACACTTTTTTCAATCTACTTTCATTACATCATCAAATCGTTGAGGGAATTGATGAAATAGAAGCAAAAATTACTTCTGGAACCACCAGACAACCCTGGGGAAGATCTGCATCTCATTCAGATAAAAGCACATATCAACATGTAACAATTAAAGGCAGAGACGTATTTAAAAAATGGTTCATTGAACTGTCGGGTATTATAGAACAACAACCAGATAAAGGTTACCTTGATCATTACTTGGACATATACAGTATCATACAAACTGATTTTGGCCATTATTTTCGCAACCTATACCGAATCATTAAATTCATTGATGAGGCAAATTTTAACAGCGAACCTACAGAAGATTTTAACATTAAATATTCTTACACATCGATGGTGAGAGCTCAGTTATCTGATTTTGAACTACTATTCCTTTTTTACAATTGTCTAAGTGTAAATGGGATTGAAAAATTCAAGCCTCTTGTTGAAAAATATTGTTTGTTCAAAAACTTACCACAAGAAAAACTCCATGATCCACTCTTAATTGAATTATATAAATCGAGTGCTTTTAGACAAAACCAATAAATATTCAATAAAATACACTTAACTAAACACCCCCAGAACAACAACCACACTAAGATATCATATAATCACTTAATAAAACTTTATTCTCTTTAAATTCTCTTAATGGATATTTCTCAATTTTTATACAATTTCGCATCCATATTAATTTCACTGTTAATACTCTATATATTCAAAGGATTTTTACCAAAATATTTCGAAGCTAAAGGAGCTAACCAAGCAACCAAAGAGGATATTGGTGAAATAACAAGTATCGTTGAAAATGTTAAATATGATTTATTAGAGCAAATGGAATTATTAAAAGCTAAAACTTCTTTTAGAAATGAGCATATACTTAATTTAAAAAATGCTGAACGTGATGCAATTTTCAGCTTCAACAAACATATTTCGGCGTGGATATATTTTCTAATTCGATTCAAATTCTCACAATACAATCTTAACAACTACAAAGATTTAAAATTGGTGTTTGGAGAATTATCAAGAAGACAATACGAATGTGATTTAGCCGAGGCACACCTTACCCTTTTTATACACGATAAAGAATTTGTAAATTTAAAATATAATCTAATCATATCAATAATTAATCACGAGAGAATTATTGAAAATTCTATTAATGAGATATTTTTCCTTTTTTCAAAATGCGACTTAGAATTGGAGCATGAAACAGATAGCCATGAGTGTTCCATAATTAGAGGAAATTTAAATAAGAAACTACTACAGCTCATCGAGGCAAGCCGAGTTAATAGTCTTGAGAAATATAAGGAGGTTAATAAGTTTTATGTTCAAATGACTGAGTTAATTAATAAAAGACTTAAACAATTAGAAGATGATGAAATTAACATCCATAAATCCTCATCAAGCGAAGCTCAAACCTTGACCTAAATGCAATTCCGTACAACAACCGGAAGTAACTCCCTCTCGAACATAGACCAAACCCTTAAAGTAAGAGAAGTTCTCCACTTAGCGAAGTCAAAGCATTCGATTAGGTGAGTTAGTAACTACACTTTAAATTTTTCTAGAATTTGTAATTCAAATCCATTGTCAAGTGGTTTGCGAGACACAATCCACGCCGACAGAGGTTCAACACACAGCCCAATCGCTCCGCCGTTGTTCGTGTCATCCCTAACAACATCAATACAGTCTCTCTATCCTTCCGGAATCATAAGACAAGGAAAAATACTGCTAATCACACCTCTCTTTCCTAATGTTTCCTTTCCAATTTCCAACCTCGGCGTACTAATTGCTACCTTAAGGGCAATAACTTATATTTTTATACATGAATAACAACAAATTCAACATCGCAGTCCTCATAGACGGGGATAATGCACAAGCAAAATTGATTAAGGAAATTCTCGAAGAGGTTTCCAAATACGGCAAGGCCACCATCCGTAGAATTTACGGGGACTGGACCACACCACATATGAACAGCTGGAAGGAAATGATTAACCTTCATTCTTTCAGTCCTATCCAGAAATTCTCCTACACCACCGGCAAAAACTCTACGGATAGCTCCATGATCATCGATGCGATGGACATCCTGCACAGCGGCAGTGTGGATGGGTTTTGCATCGTTTCCTCGGATTCAGATTACACAGGTTTGGCTAAAAGAATCCGTGAAGAAGGCATGTTTGTGATGGGAATTGGACGCAGGATTACTCCAAAAGCCTTTGTGCAGTCTTGCGAAATTTTCACCTATGCAGAAAACCTTTTGCCTGCGGAAAAGCCAAAATCAACTGCTAAAAAAGCAGAGAAATCACAAACCTCCACCACGCGCAAGAATGTGGTCGTGAACGAGGAAATCAAAAAAGAACTACCTGAGAAAGAAACCGCGGAACTGGATCTAAGCATCATTGACAAGGCATTTGAAATCTCTTCGGATGAAGAAGAGGAAATCCACATTGCCAAGATCGGGGCATCGTTGAGAAAAATCGACCCCAGTTTTGACCCCAGATCCTATGGCTTCCGTAACCTCACAGAGTTATTCAAGAATTTGGACAAATATGTAGTAGTAAAAAACTTAGTGAATGGATTGAACTATCCGCTGGTGAAGTTGAAGTAGAAAAGCCTGAAGACCGAAGACAGGAGACCGAAGTATCGTCAATTTTAGTGTTAACCATTTCCTATTTAGCTTACTTTTTTTTTGGTCAAAAAGACGCAAGCATTAAAGATTTAGCTAAGCGTTTTGAAGGAGGCTACTTCTGTCTTCGGTCTCCTGTCTACCAGCTTTTCCTCCGGACATCAAGCATCATACATCTAGCACCGGCCATCCGGCATCGGGCACCAAACATCCTACCTCACTCCACTTCCTTCAGTTTAAACACCTCAAAACTCATCAGATCTTCTTCATTTGCTGGGTTGTCTGGATGAGAGATTGAGATTAAAAGTCCATCCTTGCTCACGAAGGAATTTGCAGGGAAGTAGGTATTATCTGGCATCAGCGTTTCGCCTAACACATTTAAATCTTTATCTAAAATCATCACGGAAAACTTCCGTGGAAATCTTCTGAGTTGATTGATTTCCTCTATATTTTGGACTTCTATTTTTGGAAAGACAAAGCGGTAAAAAACTCCTCTATATTCATCATATAATAGGCGCTCGTAGCGATCTGAGGCGTATAAGAACTTTTGAGTTGCTATTCTATTTGTTACGTCAGAAAGAGTTTCGAAGCCGGCAGTCAAGAATTGACTTTTTGCTTGAACAGTGTCCTTAGGATTCCCTTTCAAATCAGAGACATACAACTTATGATCAGATATGAAGGAATAGACAAGTTTATCGCCCGCTCTAGCCATACTAAAATCCAATTGCTTTACACCTTCTGAAAGATAATCTTCTGGATACCTCATTGCTGAAAGTCTAGCTGCGCCTGATTTAAGATCAATTGAATAGGTTAGTTTTTTATCAATAAGATCCTCCCTCTTCACCTTAGCCAATTCAACTTCAGGCCTTGTTTTTACAAGTAATTGATTACCAGACAAGATTGGATCAGTAATAAAATGTGCATTATGAATGAAAGCTGGACTATGTCCAACAGGTGGCTCATACTTAATTTTGAAGAGAACAGCTCCACTGGTATCGACAAGATGAAGGTTTTTGGATGGAAAGTCAAAAAGAAAAATGCTATCCAAACTCTCTACATGAATGCCCTGAATAAAACCAACTCCCTCCGACCCTTCTACATCGAAGACCATTCTCTTCTCCATTTTTTTGGATTCCAAATCGTAAAGTTGAATCTCGTTATTCGTGTGATTCACATTGAATAACCACAAGTTATTTTCATCCTGAAACGGCACCAAACCTGCGCTTACATTCGAAGTCTGACTATCTATAGGTAGGGAAACCAGCTGTCCATCAGAAACCAATTCCTGAGGAGTTGTGATGTTATCAGACTCTGACCCGCAACTCACCAATAAGCTCAAACTGCCAAAAAGAAGAAATAAAATGAAAGGATTTTTTCTCATGCACCTAATTTAAAAGTTTCAGTTTATAGTAGGTTACAAAATCATCTTCCACTCCAAAATGATCTTGATTTTTTAAAGCTAGAATTTCTCCTTTCTCAGTGATTGCTCGACTAAAAACCAAACCCTCAGGCACTGGAATCCCATTCTGTAAAAGGTTGTTATTATCGTCAAAAACAGCTGCATAACTCTCATTTACCAAAACAACACTAGCATCAGTTTGATTAAGTAGTATCGTCTCCTGGGAGATCCCTTTCGAATAAATCACAACCGTTCTGTCCTTATATCTATACAAATGCTCAATTTTTCCCGGTCGTTGATTACCTATCGAGTAATTCTCTGCCTCTGAAAACGGAACTCCTACTGGTAGGATCGCATCATTCACCTCCATATCGACAGTCCTCTGCAATACTATTTCCTCCCCATCCTCTTTATACACAAAGTATTTTAGCTCATTCATAAAATATAAATACCAGAAATCACCTTGCTTAGATACAGTCGGAAATGGGATGAAATAATAATTACCGTCCGCATAAATAGAAGTTTTAGGGAAATTGATAGTATGGGACATACTCCCTGACAAGCTATCATAAAGCTCCACAATGGGTAATTCATACATGTATTTTACAAGTCCACCCATCGTCCCGCCTTTTAAACTATCAGATCGCTCGGGCCTGAGGTAAGCTAGCTGATTTTTCACTTGATAAAATGCTGGATGGATCTTGTTATTAACAAATATGTATGGGTATGGAAGTGGTAGATTCGATTCAATAATTCCATCATGGGTGAGGAAATGAAAACCATTCCTAGAATCGAAAATCTGTATTTCACCATCTCTATAGGACAGGGAAAAAATACCCTGAATGGAATTAGGCCCTTCTAATGGAATCACAAAACTTGATGTCACTTGGCCTTTTTGATCAAAAATTACTAGCTCTTGATCTACCCTAGTAATACTAATATATTCCTTGGAGATAGAATCATAATCTTGAATCCACAAATTTCCCAAGTAATCAATTCTAATCGAATCGACAATCTCCAAATGAAAATCATTGGCTTTTGTCGAGCTAGTCTGCTCTCTTTGGCCACAAGAAAAATAACACAGCATGACAACTAAGGGAAGTAAAAGTCTTTTCATCCCTGAATATAATTAGCACAAACTAACTACCTAAGTTAATATTCCTTAACTCAGTTCTTTGCTACAATATTGAATACAAAGGCCCTGTACTTCAGCAAGGCTACAAAAGTGGCCCCGCCAAATGCGTTACCAACCAAAGCCGTGCTTTGAAAAGAGAGGTAATCCCAAAAGCTGATATCAGGAGAACTCAGCATACCGGAAAACACTTCTACACTGCCGATAATGCTATGGTGCAACCCTGTAAAAGACATTACTGCGGTGATCACAAAAATCATTACAATCCTACTTATCGTGTCTCTGGAAGAAGCCAGCAACCATGATAGCAAGCCCATCAACCAGCCCGCAAGAATAGCGCTGACGAATACCACCTGCATCTTCACATGCAGTACATGCTTCGCAATCTCCACAACTACGTCCCTGTCAAAAATCCCTAAATGAGGCCCGAGCCACAGGAGAATACCCGACATAATATAACCTCCCACCAGATTACCCGAGATCACCACTCCCCACAGTTTCAGCATACTACCTATACTGCGCTTTTTGTTCAATACAGGAAGGGTAAGAAGTGCCGTCTGCTCAGTGAAAAGTATGCTTTGCCCCAATACCACCAAAATAAAACCAAGCGGATAGACCAATGCGGCAATTCTAATTATGGAAGAGTCCTCCACCTTGCCAATGAGAAAGAAATACAAGGTGCAAAGCATCAAATAACTAAAACCAATCTCCAGCCCGGCAGTGAGCGAACTGGTAAACAAACTTTGGTAGCTTTTGTCATAGGTCTCCAGCGCATCGATAATCTGATCACGCAATATCTCACCATGCGTTTTTAATGAGTCTGCGCTTTTAGACTTTGAGTTTCGCAGTTCTTTATCAATCTCCTTCTGATGCTCTTCAGCAACTTGCTCCTCTGTTTTCTCTTTTTTCCAAGCCATTAAAATCGGTGGTTACTGGTGCTTTTTGTCTTTAATTAATCAGTATAGACTAGCAGAAAATAAAAGCCATTTAATCAATTTTACCTTTCTAGTCATTGATCAACTAGAAAAACTACTCGGAGGTTCTGCAGGCAGATAAAATATTGATTTTAAATAGTCGATCGTCTTTCATCACATCAAAAAACTCTTCCATATAATTAGTCATATTCCTAACCTCCTGATCAGACACCAAATGTGCCAACTGCTGAATATTATCCAAAAGAACCTGCTCTTTGCTCAAAAACTCATCTCTTATAGCATTCATTAGTTCCTCATCCCTACAAAACCCTCTATACAATCTTTGGCTCACATCCTTGATATCAACTAAACTACTGACCTGCGCATAAGGTGGCTTTACCATGCCGGTCATGTCAAAATCGTAGGCCAGGGGAATTGCAGTTTTCGAGTCCAGCTTCAAAATTTTCATGTTATGCTGGTATAGACTCGACCAGTCTGTGTTACCAATCATGTATTGAAATAGATCATGACGAACTGCTGCAGAATCCTCTAAAAAAGTTCCTGCTACTTTCTTATTTTCCAACACCTCAGCATCAAAACGCTCGGCAACCTTATCGTCATCTTCAATCAAAAACGCCAAAAATTGTTCAGTACGAGCCTTTTTATCGTCTTCGTTTTGAAAGTTGATCCGGATCATCCGTGTCTTAAATGTGTATTGACTCACTTCTTCATAGAGTTGGTAGCAGAGATATTCTTTTACTATAAATGTCTCAGCATTATTATTAGTGGCACAAGGAAAAACTATTTTCAAATTCCTGCTGCCATCAAAAATATTCCCTTTTCCTTCTTTCTTATTTAGCCTCATTCTGACTGGGGGATAAAAACAATTTTCCCGACGGAAGTTTCCTCTGACCCTAAGCCCCACACCCAAGGTGTCTTGGGTCCCAGCTGGGGTGGTATAAATTAAAAAAGAATCCAATAGTGTGGAATCATTCGTTTCATTGCGAAGTTTTTTCACTGAAAACTTCATGCTAACCTCTAAGATATCTTCTGAATCAAACAATAACTCTTCCTGCTGTGCGATTGCAGCAAAAGAAATAAAAATGAAACAAGAAATGAGGGACAAAAACTTTTTCATACTCTTAGATTTTAAGCTAAAAAAACAAATTAAACTACATCTATAAGCCTTTTCAAGACTGCATAACTCTTTCTAAGGTATACATTTTCAGGACTTCATACCCACTATTTCTATTGATTAAGGTACTGTCGTGTAAGGTTAAAGCTTTGTCAGCATCACATTTTTAAACTCTACCTCTGCTCCTTCGGCTTGCAGGGCTATTTTACCTCGGGTAGCTGTTGCATTAAAGCCATCATTGACCAAATCACCATTTAGCCACACAGTGACCTTATCGGCATCACAGCGGATTTTGATATGATTCCACTCGCCCAGGGGCTTTTCGGAATCATCGGTGAGGTTTTTTATTCTTCTCAGTTTCTTGCCATTCACACCCCAATTCTCCTTTGGTCCACGTCTGGCTTCCATATCCTCCACTTCTATGTTTTGCTCAATACACCAAAAATCTCCTGCATTACTGTGCATCAGCTGGACTTCAATTGACTTAGGAAACATACCGTAAAGCGCTCGTGGAGTAGATGCATGAACCAGAATTCCGCAATTCCCAGGCTCACCTGCAAAGCGATAATCAAGTTCCAATGTGTAATTTTCATACTCAGCCTCGGAGATCAGGTGTCCCTGAGGAGTACCCAAGCTCACCAACAGACCATCTCTAATAATAAATGGAATGCGTAAAGAACTATCCGCCTGCAGATCCGGAACATCCATATACCAACCAGCTAGACTTTTTCCATCAAAGAGGTTGACGGTTTGACTTTGAGCGAAAAAAGCAATGGAAATAAAAAATAGGGCTAAGGTTATTCTTCTCATGATTTCGGGATAGTGTTAAAGATTCCTTAAGCTAAAAATAATCCACCAATTCTCATGAGATACTTTTTTTAGGCCAATTACAGAGCTGTACCTATAGCACAGCTAATTTTCGGATTAATCCTTTTTCTACCCATAGATTGTCCCCAAAGGCACTTCCGCACATTTTGATTCAAGTTTATTGACTTGGACCTAACGTAATGAAGACCTAAGACGGTCTTGTGGTCATAAGGCCTATATTCACCTACAGCAGCCTGAAGCATGCACTGAAAAAGGCCAAAGTCAGGAAACTTGCACCAAGGCTGTGACTGAAAACTGAGACCGCAAACTGCCCTCTACTTAACTCTCGCTTCCCAAATCCTCATAAAAAGCATGTGCGCCATTCGCCTTGCATGTTCTTTGGCGTAGTTGGCCGTCTCACCTTCGAAGTACCTATCTAAAGTCTGAAACCAGAGTTCCAACCAGTTACCGAAATGTGCCTGCTCTATGCTGTTATTCACTTCGGCATCAACTTGGCGATGAACTTTTACCGGATTGAATTGCCCTGCACCGGGTCCAGTTTGAAGCAAAATCATTTCCCAGAAATCACTTAGGTGCACTAGATGCGTGTCCCAATCTTTAACTACTCCATTGAAAATCGGCCCCAAAGTGTCGTGTTGGCGTATTTGATCATAAAAACGTCTTACCAAAAAATCAACTTCCTTCCTCGATCTTATATCAATCTTATCCATCTTTTACTTTAAAATTGGTTCTAGCACTTCCAGTTTACCATCAATATTCTCAGGAATCGGAAGCCCCAGTATCTTACATACTAAAGGATACACATGGATATTCTGAAAAGTTTCAATTTCCAATCCTGATTTGAAAGCAGGACCATTAGCGTAGAAGATAGCATGCATGTCTTTGTATGCTGGGCTATACCCATGTTCTCCAAAAATATCCGTATCTAACCTATCCATATTGTCTTGCATCCGAGTAAGTGTGGTCTCCCAAGCCAAGTAATAGCATCGGTCAGGAATGATCAAAATATCACCTATCCTATCCTTATACATCAAATCCTGGTAGTTTTCCTTATCATCCACATCGGTGATATGAATCGGAAGCTCAGACTTTTCCAGCTGCTTTATGATTTTCTCCTTGTCCTTTTGGTCTTCCAGATACACATGGGCTAGCGCACCACTATTCACGATTCTGGCGGGAATACCCTTGGTTAGATCAGTCAAATTAAGGAAGTGATCTGGTGTAACGTCCATCATTCCATGATCAGACACCACGATGACATTGATATCCAAGTCATAGCTTTTGATGCCCTCGAAGAGCGCACCCAACTCATGATCTAGCTGAGTCAACCTTTCGGACAGCCTTTCATCATTGCTAGGCCCATATCTATGACCTACATCATCCATGTCCGAAAAATACAGGGTAATCAACCTTGGTCGCTTTTCCTCTGGAAGTTCCAGCCATTTGAACACTTCAGTTACTCTGGAGAGATTGCTTACATTCCCATCGTAATCATAATAGTAGCTCGGCCGTACCCCTTGTACATCCGCTTCAGAACCTACAAAAAAATAACTTGCTGCGACCATATTGTTTTGCTCTGCAAGTACCCAAAGCGGTGTTCCTCCATACCAAGTTCCATCTTGCACTATTTCCTTTTTCCCTATCCCATAGGTTAGATCTTTCTTGGGATCGTAGAAAGAATTGTCTACCAAACCATGATGCTCAGGCTTCAAACCGGTGGCGATCGTATAGTGATTGGGAAAAGTCTTGCTGGGAAAAGACGGCATCATACTTTCTGCCGCCACACCACTGGCTATGAAGCGGCTGAGATTTTCTGGTTTAAACCGCTCCACATAATCGTATCGAAAGCCATCGAGCGAAATTAAAATGACTATGGGCTCTTTCTTTTCTTGGGAAAAAGTAAGAACTGGAAATGAAACCAGTGCAATCAGAAAGAGCGAACAGAATCTTTTCATGGCGTATTCTTTTTTCAAAAATACCTCCTGCAGGATTGCGATACAATCCGATTGTCACTAATAACAGTTTGATAAAACCAGAGGGATTGGCATCACTCACTTTTTGACATTGCCTTGGTCTTCCAATCGATCCCATTTGGAGCAAAAAGACAGAAGAACATCACTAGTTGATCATTTTTTTTCAGATAATAACTCAACTACAAACTAGCATTTTTCGGGGAAAGCAAGATCAATTGCATCCCTTGTTACCACAAAATCGGGAACATTTTCCCATGATGATAATCCTTAAATGACTCTAATTAGCTCCTAAACGATATGGTACATGAATTGGAATGAAGTATAGCATCAAACAAACAATGATATGAAGACGACCAACAAATTTTTAATGGCAGCACTAATCACCTCTACCACACTAGGTGCTGTAAGTTGTAAATCAAGTAATGCTGTCAAAGGTGGCGCTATAGGTGGCGCTGCTGGTGGTGTACTAGGAGGCGTGATAGCAGGCAAAGACAACACTGCCGTAGGTGTACTGATAGGTTCAGCTATAGGCGGATCTGCCGGTGCTATCATCGGAAATGAAATGGATAAAGCAGCAGATGAACTTCAGCGAGATTTGGAAGGAGCTACTGTAGAGCGCGTAGGTGAAGGGATCAAGATCACCTTTGACTCTGGGCTAATGTTTGGAGTAGATAAATCTGAATTGAGCGAGGTGTCTAAGCAAAACTTAAGCGAACTGGCAGAAACGCTGAAAAAGTATGAGGAAACCAATATCCTCGTAGAAGGGCATACGGATAATACCGGAGCTGATGACTATAACATGGATTTATCCCGTAGAAGGGCATATTCCGTGGAGGACTACCTGACGGAAAATGGTATTTCCAAAGGAAGAATGGAAATCTCAGCCTATGGCGAGATGCAACCTACTGCTACCAATGAAACGGAAGCAGGTCGTCAGCAAAACAGACGAGTAGAAGTTGCGATCTATGCAAATAAGAAAATGCAAAAAATGGCTGAACGAGGTGAAATCGGAGAATAATTTTCTTTGATTGATCCCTATTTATAAATCCGAAAGGCGGCCTCTGGTCGCCTTTTTTAATTTTTATGATTATTCGCTTTTGTGCCAGTATTCAAAAGCAAAAAAGTATAGGTTAAACTTAGGTATTGAGGCCTCTTCAGCTTGTCCTGCCAGTGCGGGAGTCGGTGGTCATCCGGCCAGATAAGCAAAGAATCTAAGGTGACTGGCATCTTTGCGGATAATCATAGTAAGTATAGAAAATACATTCAGAAATGAATTCGCATCAAAAAATCTGTTTGAATCTCATCACCAAATGGGAATGGATGTGAGCTAAAAATACTCAGGCCATTTTTTTCGTAAAATTTGATCGCTCGAACATTCTTTTCCCAGACGCCTAGCCACAGGTACTTTTTCTTATTCAGCTTCGCAAAATTAATGGTGTGATTCAGCAGCACCTTCCCTAATCCTTGACCGATATAACGTTGAAGAAGATACAATCTAGCAACTTCCAGACTAGAATTATCCTGAAGATCTGTCTGAGCGGGAACAAAATTAACCTTGGCGTAGCCTGCCAACTCCCCGTCTACTTCCAGAAGAAAAAACACAGAAGCTGGATTCTCCATTTCTTCCGAGAATTGTTCTTCGGTAAATGCCTCTTCTAAGTAGGCGTTGACATTTTCAATTTTATTTCCTTCTGTGAAAGCTTCGACAAATGAAATTCTCGCCATTTCCACCAAAGGATTCAGGTCAGCAAAATTGGCTTTTCTGATTAAATAGGGCATTCGATAATAGGATAATAGGAAACACTCCTTTATGGAGCCTCACAATTTTCGCACAAAGCTAATTTGATTTTTTTTCTAGGACCTGAAACTCTCGCTTTTCCTCGCAGAAAAAACCTGCAGGCCTTCCATATTAAATTGAAGGAAAAACTTTACCACCTTGATTTTCAATGAAAATCGGGCTAACACCTACTTTAACATTTTTTTGATTTCCGCATCAATTTCTCTCCCTTTAGCCTGGGCTTCTTCTAAAGGAATCCCAGCATTTATACCCGGTCTAAGATGCCCAGTGGCCGTAAGCCAAGCATCCCGAAGTAAAGCTTGTCTTTTTGAAACAAGGGATAGAATTTCCTCTCCCATGGCATGTGAGGCGATAGCATCGTGGATGTCTACATAGTTTTTTACTTCAGACTCACCAATACTAATTAGAATCTCCTTTGCCATCAGCCAGTGACCGATTTCTCCTGGATGCACGCCATCTTTTGCGAGATAGAAGGCACTATCCAATTCACGCTGATCTTCTAAATACTTTCGCATTGGCCAATGAATATCAATTACCTTCCAATCCTCAGTATATCTTTTAGAGATTAGCCATTCCGAATAATTGTCTAACACATTGGCATAAGCCGCATCCTTTTTCGGATCATATACTGGCGGAGTCACGAAAATCGCCTCAGCACCAATTTCCCCAATCTTTGTATCCAGCCAATTGATCCCATCCTTATACTTTTGGTACCTCTCTTCGTCTAAAGGCAAATAAATCCCATCGTTCATGCCATAATTCACAAAAACCAAGTCGGGCTTCATCTGCTCGAATACCCGATCCAATCGCTCATGCAGATCTGGTCTTGGAAAAGCGCCATTCGCATGATTTTCCTCAGATAGTCCAGAAACCGTCTCAGATGGCAGCCCCACATTGATCCAATCTAAATCCCGATCTGGATATTTTAAACGAAAATACGTCTCCACATAACTTATGTACTGTCCTGCATACGTGATGCTATTTCCCAAAAACACTATTCGCTGCGTATCTGCAGGGATTTCATAATTCGACTGTGAAAAGACAGAAACTTTTGGAAGAATAAATAGTAGGAAAACAAAGGCAAATCGCATCATAATCTGAGTTTTGGAATAAAACGTGTATTAATTTTCAAGTTAAACAGATTCTAGCGCAGTCCAGCAAATCGCTCATTTAGGAAATCTTGATTTGTGCACCTCGCTGGAGCAAAGTATCTTCACTTTCAATTGTCCTTTTTTCGGCATCTACCTTCTTAAATTTTAATAACAAAATGGCTTCTGGAATATTTGCATTGCTTGATGATATCGCTACTCTGATGGATGATGTAGCAGTAATGAGTAAAGTGGCAGCGAAGAAAACCGCCGCAATTTTGGGCGATGATCTTGCTGTAAATGCAGAGAAAGCTTCTGGTTTCGTGTCGGATCGTGAAATCCCTGTGCTTTGGGCGATCACCAAAGGTTCACTTCTTAACAAGGCTATTATTCTGCCTTTTGCTTTTTTACTCTCTGCTTTTGTACCAGCAGTCATTAACTATATTTTACTACTCGGGGGTCTTTATCTGGCATACGAAGGCGCTGAGAAAATCTACGAATACATCGTGCCTCATAAGCCACACAAGGATGTAAGTCTTGACGAAAACCTTACTAAAGAGCAGATTTTAGCTAAAGAAAAAGAAAAGGTAAAGTCAGCTATCGTCACAGATTTTATTTTATCAATAGAGATCATAATTATTACGCTTGGCACTGTAATAGGCGAACCACTACTAGAGCAAATCCTAGTGGTATCCGCAATCTCTATGCTCGCAACAGTCGGAGTATATGGAATCGTGGCATTGATTGTTCGAATGGATGAATTTGGCTATAAACTGATTGCCATTAATGATCGTAATGACAGCTTTTCTGATAAAGTAGGACTAATCCTCGTCAACGCTTTGCCAAAAATCATTAAGGGAATGGGGATAGTTGGAACCATCGCATTGCTTTTGGTATCTGGTGGAATCTTCGTTCATAACCTTGATTTCATGCACCACATTTTACCCTCTATCCCGTCTATCATCACCGAATTCCTAGTAGGTTTGGTGGTAGGGTTCGTTGTGTGGGCGATTATTCATTTTGGAAAAAAACTTTTCATTAAGAAGTAGAATTTAGGCGCTGCGAACCCCTTTACTCATGATTCTAGGATGAAGTGATTATCTTAATCTTTCTCATCCAAAGAATCTACTATGAAGCCAATCCATTTGATTACTCTTTTAGCATTTGCATGCCTTTCAATTTCCGCAAATGCACAGGAGAAAAAACCTGAAGTAGCACCCCGTTCATTCTCTAAAGACTATCAAAAGCCAGTTTTCAAAAAAGATCATAGAGCTGAAAAGATCAAGGAAATCCTACCAGAACTAGAAGCGCTCATGACAAAATACGCCAAGGAAAACCATATTCCAGGAATTTCTTATGGCATTGTGGTGGACGACAAGCTGGTCATAGCATCTTCTACAGGTTTACTAGATGTGGAGAAAAACACCTCAGCATCCACCAATTCAGCTTTCAGGATTGCTTCAATGACCAAAAGCTTTACTGCGATGGCCATCCTAAAACTTCGGGATGAAGGCAAACTGTCTTTATCTGATCCTGCGGAAAAATATGTTCCTGAATTAGCTAATCTCAAGTACTTGACCCAGGATGCAGCGTTAATTGATATCGAAAATCTGTTGACCATGACTGCTGGTTTCCCAGAAGACAATCCATGGGGAGACCGCCAGTTAGATGAGCCAGACCAAATGCTTTTAGATCTGATTAACCACGGCATTTCATTGTCCAATTCGCCCTCTTATCAATACGAATACAGCAATACCGGCTACGCGATCTTAGGTCACATCGTTTCGAAAGTTTCCGGGCAACCCTATCAGGAATACATCACCGACAATATTTTGCTACCGTTGGGAATGACGCATACTTACTGGGAAATTGATGAAGTTCCTGATGAAAAATTAGCAGTTGGATATCGTTGGGAAGATGAACAATGGAAACTGGAGCCAATGCTTCATGACGGAGCTTTCGGAGCGATGGGCGGATTGATTACATCGATTGAGGATTTCAGC
Organism: Algoriphagus winogradskyi; assembly: GCF_900182815.1. Classification (GTDB taxonomy): domain Bacteria; phylum Bacteroidota; class Bacteroidia; order Cytophagales; family Cyclobacteriaceae; genus Algoriphagus; species Algoriphagus winogradskyi. The sequence goes on from NZ_FXUA01000009.1 coordinate 116,324, forward strand.
AAGTACGTAAGTTTTCATCTATCTGCTTGGCCACCCAAAAATGGCCCAGAAGAAGGTCCGATCAAACGAAGTTCGCTACGTGAAATGCATACACCACAATTCCCGCGGCTTAACTCCAACGGAGACTGCGCTATCATGAGCGGCTATGGTTTTGGATTGGGTATTTATCAAAACTGCAACGGTACCAAGTGGGTGTCTCACGGAGGCGCTTTGCCTGGTTTTGGAAGTAACTTTAGGTTTTTTCCTGAGTTCGGAATCGGGATCATGGCATTTTGCAACTTGACATATACAACCCCCTGGCCACTTGCAGAGATTGAGAAATTGCTTTATGAGAAAGGTGTAATGACCCCGAGGCAGTTACCAGTTTCAAATATTTTAGAAAAGCGAAAGGGTCAAATCGTGCTTTTAATTCAGACAGGCAGCCAAGAAATAGAAGAGTCGATTTTAGCTGAAAATTTCTTTTTGGATCAATCAAAAGAAAGTCGCTATACTCAATACAAAGCTATTTTAGCACAAGCTGGAAAAATCACAAATATCAACGACCTGATTCCTCAAAACCAACTTAGAGGTAGTTTCACGATGGAAGGAGAAAATGGAAATATTTCGATTTTCTTCACCCTAACTCCCGAGAAAGACCCTAAAGTCCAGCAATTGGACATAAGTTTCAAGCCGAAGCAATAAACCTAAGAACCTGAAAATCAATAATCACCAAAAAATATTTTACATGTACATACATTTATCTTCTAAACACGGAACTTAAAGAACCTGTCAGTGTTTAGTAGTCATATCTTTTGATTCTACCATCAAAAGTTTGAAAACTGAACCAACATATTATGCAAGTTTTAGAAAATCTGAATTGGCGATATGCCACCAAATCAATGAACGGAACGCCTGTTCCACAAGAAAAAGTAGATTACATCCTAGATGCTATTAGACTTTCAGCTTCTTCCTCAGGATTGCAGCCTTACGAGATTTTGGTGATCACTGATCAGGAAGTAAAGGAAAAAATCAAACCTATTGCTTGGAACCAAAGTCAAATCACAGACGCATCACACGTTCTTGTATTTGCTGCCTGGGACAATTACACTCCTGAGCGTATCAACGGCGTATTCAAATACAACAATGAGCAGAGAAATCTTCCAGACTCTGTCACGGATGATTACCGCAACATGCTTTTGACAAGCTATACTGCAAAAACTGCAGAAGAAAACTTCACTCACGCAGCTAAGCAAGCTTACATAGCGCTTGGCACGGCACTAATCGCTGCAGCTGAGCAGGAAGTTGACTCCACTCCTATGGAAGGCTTTGACCCAGCGGCACTGGATGAGATTTTGGATCTAAAATCCAAAGGACTCCGAAGTGTAGTGGTGCTACCACTTGGCTATAGAAATGAAGAAGGCGACTGGTTAGTCAACATGAAAAAGGTACGTACTCCAAAAGAGAAATTTGTGACAGTTATCTAACTGAAGCTTTTTCCACACTTACAAAGCGGATTGGGTTAGCACTCAATCCGCTTTTTTTATTTATAAAATCTTAACCTATATAATAAAGCCTAAAAATACACCTGACTATTAACCTGATAGAAAACCAAGGCCAATCTAAACCTTTTGGCGTTCATATTTCTTTTACTTTAACTTAGTGACTCTTAGAAATACTAGCCCATGTCTCCTTCGATACGCAAGAATATCCAAACCCAAAGCTCCAAAGAATTTACTGGAATTGACTTGAAGAAACCAGCTGTTTACGCTGCCGGATTTACTGGAGTAAAAGTAGCCCTTCAGCATACGTTCAAGGAAATGGGAGTGATAAAATCCTTCCAGACTCTTTCTCATATGAACCAGAAGGATGGGTTTGACTGTCCTGGTTGCGCATGGCCTGATCCTGAGCATCCATCCAAAGTGGCAGAATACTGTGAAAATGGAGCTAAGGCTCTGGCTGAAGAAGCTACTTCCAAAGTGGTGGATAACGCATTTTTCTCAAACTATTCCGTACAGGAGATTTCGCGCTGGTCTGACTACAAAATCGGCAAAAGTGGTCGCTTGGTGGCTCCGATGATATTAAAGCCAAACTCAAATCACTACGAGGAATGTACCTGGGAAGAAGCTTTTAGAGTGATCTCAGAGCATCTTCATGCGCTCGCCAGTCCTGACGAAGCCATCTTCTACACTTCTGGAAGATCGAGTAACGAAGCAGCATTTTTATACGGACTATTCGTCAGAGCTTTTGGCACGAACAACATGCCTGATTGCTCCAATATGTGCCACGAGTCCAGCGGAGTCGGACTTTCTGAAACGCTCGGAATCGGAAAAGGCTCTGTGAAACTCGAAGACTTTGATAAAGCCGAAGTGGTAATAGTCATGGGTCAAAATCCAGGAACGAATCATCCAAGAATGCTTTCTGCATTGGAAAAATGTAAGAGAAACGGCGGAAAAATCATTAGCATTAATCCACTTCAGGAGGCCGGACTCATACGATTCAGAAATCCGCAGGAAATCAGCGGAATGCTTTTGAATGGCCATGGATTGACTGATAGTTATCTTCAAGTGAAAATCAATCAGGATGTCGCGCTTTTAAAACTGATTGAGAAAAAACTGGTTGCTTTAGACAAGGTTGACGGGAAGGTATTTGATCATGAGTTTATTGAGAAGTACACCGAAGGCTACGAATCTCTTTTAGCACATCTGGACAGGCATTCAGAACAGGAATTACTAGAACTCTGTGGCGTTGACGAGAAATTGATAGACGAAGCAGTTGCTCTTTTAGCCAAGAAAAGCAAAATCATAATCTGCTGGGCGATGGGTTTGACTCAGCATAAAAATGGAGTGGAGAACATCAAAGAATGCGTCAATCTATTACTCCTTAAAGGAAGTATCGGTAAACCTGGCGCAGGAACATGTCCCGTTCGCGGGCATAGCAATGTGCAAGGTGACCGAAGTGTGGGTATCATGCACTACGTTTCAGAGGAACTGAATGCTGCGATCAAAAACACATTTGGATTTGAAGCTCCTGAGCATGCTGGAGTCGATGTGGTCAAGGCCATTCCTGCCATGCATGAGGGGAAGGCTAAAGTTTTCGTCGCACTAGGAGGCAATTTCGTGTCTGCTGCGTCTGACACAGAGTACACAGCCAAAGCACTTCAGAACTGTGACCTCACGGTGCAGATCAGCACCAAACTGAATCGGAGTCATTTGATCACCGGGAAAACAGCTTTGATTTTACCCACCCTTGGAAGATCTGACAAGGATCTCAAAGACGGGAAGCAACGGCATTTTACAGTGGAAAATAGCATGGGAATAGTCCACCAATCTAAGGGCTTCCTCGATCCAATCTCTGATGACCTCAAAAGTGAACCCGAAATAGTAGCAGGAATTGCCTCCACCTATTTCAAAGGAAATCATCCTGTAAAATGGAAGTTGCTTGGTTCGGATTATGAATTACTCCGTGAGAAACTTGGCGAGGTGATTTCCGGCTTCAAAGACATGAATTCAAAGTCTGAAGGGTCTGGATACTACTTGCCAAACAATGTACGAGAGCTTGATTTCAGCAAACTCCCAAATCAAAGAGCACAGTTCAGCAACACCACTCTTCCAACTCACAATCTTAAAGAAAACGAATACCTGTTGATGAGCATACGCTCACATGATCAATTCAATACGACTATTTATGGCTTGAACGACCGGTACAGAGGTATTCATAATGAGCGCAGGGTTCTTTTCATGAATGAATCCGATATGCTTCGGGAGAACCTCAAGAAAATGGACGTGGTCAATATCCTAAGTAATTATGACGGACAAGAGCGTAAAGTTTTCCAATTTTTAGTCATCCCCTACCAGATCCCAAAAGGTAATTTGGCAGCCTATTTTCCAGAAACAAATCCGCTAATTCCCATTCATGAATACGCGGATAAGAGCAATACTCCGATTAGTAAGTCGGTGCGAGTAAGTGTGGAGAAGGCTGGGTGAATTTTGTAAACAGTAAGTAGTCAGTAGTAAATTTTGTTCTACTACTTACAAAGTTTACGACTAACTACTTACAAATCCCTCCGCTCCACATGCAATCCATTTCGTAAGAAAATCAGCATCCAAGCATCAGCACAGGTTAGTATTAAAAAAGATAATTGCTATTTTAAGCCGATCTTAAAATGATTTTTAGGCAAAACCCAAATTATCCAAAATAACCTTAACCTATTCCCATGCAATCCAAACAATGGAAAATCTTGGTGCTCGCTGTCATTGTACTGACGGTTTGTGCATTCCTCCTTTTATTTAAAGAAAACAAACTTCAGCCCACTCTAGCAGGCATACCCTTCGTGTTTTGGAGTGGATTTCTTGTAACCGCCCTCGTGGTGTTTGCTACATTTCTGGGGTCGAAATTCTTTCCATTTGAAGACCCAAAGAAGCAATGATCGGCTGGTTAATATTCTTCTTTACGCTGTTCCTAGCCATGCTGGGATACGCCTCTTACAGATCGTACAATAAAGAAAGGACCTCGGATGACTTCATCTTCGCAGGATCAAACATTGGCACCATTCTCGGATTCCTGACGTTCTCGGCGGCACTATTCTCCGCATTTACCTTTATGGGAATGCCGGATTTCTTCCGAACACATGGCGTAGGAGCATGGATTTTCTTGGCTTTATCAGATGCTTTGATGGTGTTTTTCCTGATTTGGTTTGGTTATGCGCTGCGCAAAAGAGCTACAATCAATGGGTATAAAGGAGTCGCGGGATTGATGAAATCCTGCTATGGCAACTCCTTTGCTGGCTATTTAGTCTTCGCCAGTGCCTTTCTCTTTTTGATTCCTTATGTAGCAATTCAAATCCGTGGAATTTCCATCTTTCTTGATGCCGCTTTCCCTGACATGTTTCCTTATTGGGCTTGGTCGGTATTGTTGGTGTTCATCATGTTGATCTACTCAGAAATCGGCGGCCTAAAAGCCATCGTATATAGCGATGCAATTCAGGGAGTGATCATGCTTACAGTGATTTGGATTATCGGAGTGACTTGCCTCAGCATGAGCGGCGGACTGGAAGCCGGACTTGAAAAAGTATCCGCTACAAACCCAGATTTGCTTACACTTCCTGGACCGAAAGGTTTATTCACTTCGCCATTCCTGATCGCTTCAGCCATTGCGATTGTTTTGATTCCAGTTTCACAACCTCAGTTCACCACGCGTTTGGTAGTGATGAAAAACCTGAAGTCAGTCCACAGAATGGCTTATGCCGTAGGAATTTTCGCGATGCTGGTAATTTTACCTACAGCATTTATTGGACTATATGGAGCGATCAAGTACCCTGAAGCGAGTACTGCAGATTTCCTGACAAATGCATTGTTATTTGATCAAGCTGTCCCGGTGGCTGCTTTAGCAGTGGTTGGTTTATTTGCTGCCTGTCTTTCTACAACCAACGCGCAGATTTTTGCTCTGGGCACCGAACTTAGATCTTTACTTACTGGATCTGACAAAACCAATATGCGGATCACCAAGATCTCTATTATGGTCTTCTCTCTGATCGTATTAGTGTTCTCTACTTATATGAGCGATGAGCTCGTTTTACTTGCGCGTGTGAGCTTCACCGGCACGTCTATGATCGCACCAGTAGTATTGGGAGCAGTGATTTTCTCTAAGCCTCCCAAATCTCTAATAGTACTTTCCACACTTGCTTTAGCAACTTTTATCGGTTCGCTTCTGGAAATTGTACCAGGAAAAATAGCCGGACAACCTATTGATTACTTGATGTACGGAATCTTATTTATTCTGACTACCATCATTATGATCACTCATTCTCAATCACAAAAGAAACAACATGCAACTCAATCCTAACTTTTCCATAAATGATCTTGAAGTTCAACTCAAACGATTTTGGGAGCTTTCTGGAGAAAAAATAAATTTGATAGAAACATCCTTTGATACGGCGAATGGAGCGCCTGTTTTCACAGAAAAAGGAAAATATGTCACAAGAGGCTGGACGGAATGGACTCAAGGGTTCCAGTACGGCTCGGCAATTCTCCAGTTTGATGCAACTGGCGACGAGCAATTTTTGAAAATCGGCAGAGATAATACCTTGAACAAAATGGCTCCGCACCTCACGCATACTGGTGTGCATGATCATGGTTTCAACAATGTGAGTACCTATGGAAATCTGCTTAGACTGATAAAAGAAGGTAAAATTGAAGGCGCTGATTGGGAGAAAAACTTCTACGAATTAGCCCTGAAAATTAGTGGAGCTGTGCAGGCCATGCGCTGGACACCTACGGTTGACGGAGGCTATATTTATTCATTCAATGGGCCACACTCTTTATTTGTGGACACCATTCGCTCATGCAGAGCTTTGGTCGTCTCACACGGTTTGGGGCATGTGCTACAAGGTGAAAATGACAAACGAATTTCACTGATCCAGCGAGCTATTCAGCATATTTTGAGCACAATTCGATATTCGATTTACTACGGGAATGGCAGAGACACCTATGATGTTTCTGGTAGAACGGCGCATGAAATCATCTTCAACACCAACGATGGAAATTACCGTTGTCCAAATTCTCAGCAAGGCTACACAGGCTTCAGTACCTGGACTCGTGGCTTGGCTTGGGCTATTTGTGGAATTGGGGAAACGTTGGAAATTTTAGATCAAATTGATGAAAGTGATTATGCTGAGATCATTTCTAAAAATGACTTGATCAAAGAACTAACTGAGGCCGCAAATGCCACAGCTGAATTTTACCTGGCAAATACTCCTACAGATGGAATTCCTTACTGGGATACCGGAGCTCCCAATTTGCATAAAATGGGAGATTACCTAAACGAGAAATCTGATCCTTTCAATGCGCACGAACCTATAGATTCTTCTGCAGCTTGTATCACCGCTCAGGGATTGATCAGAATTGGGAATTGGCTGAAAAGCTCCGATCCTGAGCGATCAGAAAAGTACATCAACGCTGGAATTCAGATAGCGGGTAATCTTTTCGCAGAGCCCTATCTATCAACTGATCCAACTCACCAAGGCTTGATCTTACACTCCATTTATCATCAACCGAATGGCTGGGACTATAGACCAGACCCAACTAAAGCTCCTTACGGGGAGTCATGTATGTGGGGAGATTACCATGCCCGGGAGTTGGCTTTGCTTATTCAGCGCATGCAAAAAGGAGAAAACTACTACAGCTACTTTAACTGCGTAAGCCAATGAGCACTGGAAAATACAAACCACAATACCCACGAGTTGCCCAGCTGAAAACAGCAGAAAACCTTCGTGACCATCTGAATAAAGAAGGTATCAACCTAGGTTTTGATGAAGAGTTAAAAACCGGAGACAACTCTCCTTTTGCGAAAGCCCATACCACGCGAGCCGGCAATACGATTGGAAATGCGTTCTGCATTCTTCCAATGGAAGGTTGGGATGGGACTACGGACGGTAAACCTACCGAACTTACCAAAAGACGCTGGAAGAACTTTGCTATCAGCGGAGCCAAATTACTCTGGGGCTGCGAAGCTGTAGCAGTGCAGCCTTCTGGACGTGCCAATCCGAATCAACTCATGATCAATGAGCAAAATCTCGGAGACTTTGATGAGTTATATCAAATGGTGGAAAGTGAGCACAAGGCAGCATTTGGAAGCACCGATGATTTGCTTACAGGCCTGCAACTCACACATTCAGGCAGGTTTTGCAAACCGAATAGCAAAACTCAGATGGAGCCGAAGATTCTATATTCGCATCCAGTGTTGAATAAGAAATTTGGTTTGGCGGATGATTACCCGCTTATGACGGATGGAGAAATATCCGAGCTGATCGATGCTTATGTGATTGCAGCAGTTCGCGCACAAAAGACCGGATACAAGTTCGTGGACATCAAACATTGTCATGGCTATTTAGGACATGAATTCCTGAGTGCTTATGATCGTGAAGGAAAATATGGAAAGTCTTTAGAAAACAGAACCCGTTTTATCCGGGAAATAACCGCCGGAATCAGAGCAGAAGCGCCAGGATTGGAAATTGGAGTCCGCATGAGCATTTTCGACTGGGTGCCATTTAAGCAAGGGACTGAAGGAACTGGAATTCCAGCTGCCGAAAGTCCTTATAACTATGCTTTCGGAGGAAATGAATCAGGCATAGGCGAGAATCTATCGGAGTCATTTGAGTTTCTGAAAGAACTGGAAAAACTGGACATAGAATTACTTTGCACCACAGCAGGCAGTCCTTATTACAATCCGCATATACAGCGCCCAGCGCTTTTCCCCCCTTCAGACGGCTACATGCCACCAGAAGATCCATTGCATGGAGTCGCTCGACAAATCGATGCTGTCGCAGAAGTAAAAAAAGCATTCCCTAAATTCTACACCGTCGGATCTGCCTACTCTTACTTACAAGAATGGCTACCTAATGTGGCTCAAAACGTATTAGAAGCAGGAAAAGCAGATTCTATCGGATTAGGAAGAATGGTACTGAGTTATCCCGAATTGCCAGCAGATGTTCTGCAAGGAACACCAATGAAGCGGGCAAAAATCTGTCGTACCTTCTCGGATTGTACTACGGCGCCAAGAAATGGAATGATCTCAGGATGCTTCCCACTGGATCCTTTTTACAAGAAAATGGAAATACACGAAACACTTAAAACTATCAAAGCATCATGAGCCGAGTAGCATTAGTAACTGGGGGATCCAGAGGGATTGGTTTGGGAATTGCTAAAAAACTCGCTGAGGAAGGCTTTAACCTGGCTATCAATGGAGTGCGTGAGGAGGCTAGTGTACGAGAAGCCTTGGAGGAATTGAAAGGATTTGGTGTACGGGTAGAATACCTACAAGGAAACATTGCTTCCGCAGAGGATCGTGAGGCTATTGTTTCAGGGATGATCGCTAAGTTTGGGAAAATCGACGTGCTTGTAAATAATGCGGGAGTTGCCCCGAGAACGAGATCCGATGTGTTCGATATTACGGAAGACGATTTTGACCATTTAATGAACATCAATCAAAGAGGGACCTTTTTCCTAACCCAAGCTATCGCAAAGTGGATGTCAGAACTTAAGACTGCCACTCCTGATTCCGAAATATCAATCATCAACGTGACCTCTATTTCTGCTACAGTAGCATCCAAGATCCGTGCATCTTATTGCATGTCCAAAGCTTCATTGGCTATGCTTTCCCAAGTCATGGCAGTGAAAATGGCTGAATTCGGAATCCCGGTTTATGAGATTCGCCCCGGAGTGATAGAGACAGATATGATAGAGAAGGTGCGGGAAAAGTATCATGAGGGAGTCAAAAATGGAATGACTTTAGAGCCAAGAATGGGTGTTCCAGAAGATATTGGAAAAGTGGTTGCTGCTTTGGTGAGAGGAGATCTTCCCTACTCCACAGGACAAGTGATTTGCGTGGATGGAGGAATGACTATCGCTAGGATGTAGCGGGAATTATATAGAATTAGCATTGAAGAGCGCTACTTGAATTTCTTTGCATTTCGGGTAGAAAGTCATTTTCCATCAGCCAGCGAGGATAACAGGATATCGAAATTACCTCATCTTTACTGTTTATTATATTCTATATCGCTTCAGCTTATAGTAACTGACGTAGATTTCTTCAAACTAAGTTGAAGGAATCTACGGTTCAAAAGAATTTCATTTTGTAGTTATTATGATGGCTATTCATGCAATTTCTTATCCTCTGCTTGTATAGTCTGTTATTCGCAGACCTACGCATTAAATATTTTTCCGGTGTAGAAAGAGCAAAACAAAACCGCTGTACTGAGCTGAAATTCAATATTAATTCAAACGTCTAAGAAAATCAATTCTATAATTTTCAGTCCTCATTTAGTATAAAAACGTAATAAACCGCAAAAAAAATTGAACAATTGATATCAATTCACGTTGACTTTTAGTTAATTCGCTAACCACAGCTCATACTTAATAAGATTGATTTTCAGCAAAGCCATATATAGCATCATTGCCTTTGGGTTTTTAGTTATACTAACTTCCCTTTTGGTGGTGCCTTCTGTTATTGTGTCAGCTATAGATGAGGAAGTGGATATTTCTATGGTATATTCTTTTGCAGAAGAAGAGACTAAAGAACATGAAGTCAAGGTATCTGCTAATCTGGACGATTATATTTTCTCAAGTACCTATTTAGACGAAAGAACATTCTCTGAATTAATTACTATAAAATATAGCAATGTCGGCTATTTGACGGCCATACAACACGTTGGAATTATCGTTCCTCCCCCTGAGTTTTCCTGATTTTTTCTTTCCCTATGACACCTATCCTGTCATTTGTGGATAATCTAATCGTATAGGTAATACACCTTTTTACTAGTGCAGGAATTTTAACTCATAATTTATTTACATGAAAAGTAATAATCTATTTGCGCATCTGAAATCAGATGTCGCATCAGGTTTAGTCGTATTTCTGGTAGCGCTACCGCTATGTTTGGGAATCGCATTGGCCTCTGGAGCCCCGTTATTTGCAGGAATTATTTCAGGAATCATTGGAGGTATCGTAGTCGGATTTCTAAGCCAATCCCACATAAGTGTCTCAGGACCTGCTGCGGGCCTAACAGCAATTGTTTTCGTCGCTATTACCGATCTTGGTTACGAAGCATTTTTAATAGCCGTTATTCTAGCCGGAGCTATGCAAATACTCCTAGGCTTTGTGAAAGCAGGAACCATATCTAATTACTTCCCTTCCAATGTAATTGAAGGCATGCTTGCAGGAATTGGTGTAATTATTCTAATTCAGCAAATCCCTCTAGCTTTAGGTTCAGACGTCGAAATCAGTTCTGGTTTCGGGCTGTTTGCAGACTTATTTACCGCGTTTCAGGAGATTCAACCTGGCATTTTGATTATCACTGCAGCGTCTTTAACAGTACTTATAGTCTGGAACAAAGTTGCTGCTTTGAAGAAGCTAAAACTTGTTCCAGGTGCACTAGTAGCCGTAGCTACTGGTATCTTGATCAATGGGATATTCATAATGACAAATAGCTCCTTGGTTGTCACCCCTGAATATTTGGTGAGCCTACCTGTACCAACCAGTTTTGAAGAATTCAAAGGCATTTTTACAACTCCATCTTATGATGCGATATTTAATCCAGTTGTATGGGTAGTTGCCTTTACCATAACTATAGTAGCATCGATTGAAACACTTTTATGTATAGAGGCTACTGAAAGATTGGATCCATTAAAGCGATTTGTCAACACAAACGTGGAATTAAAAGCCCAGGGAATTGGTAATATGATCAGCGGAGTATTAGGAGGGCTACCGATGACTTCGGTGGTGGTGAGGTCTTCTGCAAATTCAAACGCAGGAGCAAAAACCAAAATGTCCACTATAGTGCATGGTTTACTGCTACTTATCTGTGTTCTCAGTATACCAACTATTCTGAATATGATACCAATGGCGACACTTGCTGCCATTTTATTAATGATAGGTTACAAATTGGCAAACCCAAGTACCGTCAAGCACTTTTGGCAGCGCGGGAAGTATCAATTTATACCTTTCATCATCACCTTATTAGCGGTCGTTTTCCTAGGTTTACTGAATGGCGTAGTATTGGGAATGTTTATGAGTATTGTGTTCATACTTAGAGGGAATATTAAAAAAGCTTACTATTTCAGAACAGAAGAATACAAACATGGCGACGTAATCCATGTGGATTTGGCTCAAGAGGTTTCATTTCTCAATAAAGCTGCAATCAAGCTTACCCTTAACAAATTACCTGACTACTCTAACGTAATTATTGATGCTTCTGACACCGTATATATCGCTCAAGATGTTTTGGATTTGATCAATGAATTTAAGACGATAAATGCCGAAGAAAAAGGCATAACCGTCGTACTTATAGGTTTCAAAAAAGCCTATAGACTTGAAAATGACATTGAAACGAACAACAATGTCTACACGGAAAAGCGTGTTTTATCAGAAGATAAATACAGTGAATTGTTTCAAAATTAATCTTATCCCTCCACAACCTAACATTAAAAAAATGAAAGTACATACAGCAGAAACTCAAGCTACAATTACTCCAGCAAAAGCTTTAGAAATATTAAAAGAAGGCAATCAGAGGTTTATAAATAATCTGAAAATAAATAGAAATCTCCTTGAGCAAGTGAATGAGACCAAAGACGGTCAATTTCCCTTTGCCGTAGTATTGAGTTGTATTGATAGCAGAACCTCAGCAGAACTGATCTTTGACCAAGGTCTAGGAGATATTTTTAGTATCAGGATTGCTGGGAACATTATAAACAATGACATTTTGGGCAGCATGGAGTTTGCCTGTAAACTTGCCGGGTCAAAACTTATAGTAGTTCTTGGTCACAGCAAATGCGGGGCAATTAAAGGTGCATGCGCAGGAGTGAAAACTGGAAACTTAACGGGCTTACTGGAGAAGATTAATCCTGCTATTGATGAAGTTAAAAATGAAATGCCTGACACAGACCAAACTGATCCTGAATTTATCAATGCGGTGGAAAAACAAAATGTGATTTGCATGATGGACACCATTATCAAAGAAAGCCCCGTCTTAAAAGAATTATTCGAAAGTGGCGAAATAGGAATGGTTGGTAGCTATTACGACGTGGAGACTGGTGAGGTGAGCTTCATGAAAGCCAAAATTGAGGAACCAGTAACTCATTAATTAATACTATCCCATTAAGTGTGTAAACGTTGAAAAGTTATTCATTAATTTTTCAGATTGCTTTACACATTTAATGGGATACTACCTACAAACTCGGAATTGCTTCAAGCAGCTCCTTTTAGATCAGAACATCTCACAAAAGCTTTCTGACTATATCTTTTTGCATATTGGTTAGCCCATAATCCCCAGAAGCCAGTCATTCATCTGATCGCCTTATCATTGGTGAAAACGGGTAGGTAAATCCGAACTTCTCCTTCATCCAAATCATAATCATGATGCTCTTTTATCTCCGAACCTGGAGTTAATTTCATCAACCTCACCGAACATTTTTCTGCTTTGAAGCTTTCCAAGACTGATTAAAAAATAAGGACTGGATTCTAGGCTAGGAGTCGGTACAAAATCATAATCACCTGGAATAGCTATCGCCATTAAGATAGGATGCGTCACTCCTACTCTAGCTGTGAGCGGAATCACTGACCAATTCCCTTGGTAATTTTATGTTTCAAAATGGTTGATCCACACCACTTCCATCAGTTTTTCACCTTTTCCTAAAGCAATTGACTGTCAAATTGAAATGGCAGTTGTATCCTATCTAGGTTAATCATTCTAATACGTACCTTCCTTTAAGGCCTTCCAAAACTGAATGTATTGCAATGGTCGAGTTCTATTAAAACTAAAAATCATCGCATCCTTGCAAAGCCAATCCAATTTCCCGATTTTTTAGTTCTCAAACCTAACTAACCCATGAAAACCCGATTCATTTTCTGTTTAATACTTTCAGTTTTTTTAAGTACTCATTCTTTTGCCCAGCAGAAACGCACAAAAATTGGTGTGGCCGGTCTAACTCATGGGCATGTGGGCTGGATCCTGAATGCTAAAGATCGTACAGATTTAGAAATCGTCGGAATTGCTGAACCGAATAGAGCGTTGGCAAAACGTCTAACTGAGCAGCATGGTATTTCCATGGATTTGGTTTTTGACACCATGGAAGAAATGCTTGAGAAGACGAAACCTGAAGCTGTAACGGCTTTCGGGAATATCTACGATCACTTAGCAGTAGTCGAGGCTTGCGCCCCAAGAGGTATCCATGTGATGGTAGAAAAGCCATTGGCGGTAAGCCTGGAACATGCTAAAAAGATGAAAGCTCTAGCTGAGAAACACAACATTCAGCTCATCACAAATTACGAGACGACTTGGTATCCTAGCACTTTCAAAGCTTATGAAGTTCTTCAAAGTGGTGAGGTAGGTGACCTTCGGAAAATTGTAGTACGAGATGGACATAAAGGACCGAAAAAAATTGGTGTAAGCGAAGAATTCCTAGAATGGCTGACTGACCCGAAATTAAATGGCGGCGGTGCAATCATCGATTTTGGTTGCTATGGAGCAAATCTGGTGACTTGGTTGGAAAATGGGAAAAGGCCTAAATCTGTAACTGCAGTGACTCAACAGCTTCAGCCTGAAAACAATCCAAAAGTGGATGATGAGGCTACGATAATCCTGAATTATGAAGATTCCCAAGCTACGATCCAGGCATCTTGGAACTGGCCAATTGGCAGAAAAGATATGGAAATCTATGGACTTACTGGCGCCATATATGCTGATAATCCAACTGATTTACGCGTACTAAATGCTGAAGGATATTCCGGATTTGAAGAAACTGAATACAAGCTAGAATATCAAAACACTCCTTTCGAAGATCCATTCACGCTGTTTCTAGCTGTGATCAATGGTGAACTTACGCTGGATGAATACGCCCTTCCTTCTTTGGAAAACAATATGATCGTTGTAGAAATTTTATCTACAGCCGTGGAAAGCGCGAAGACTGGGAAGACGGTTTACTTGAAGTAGGAAACTGGAGTCCGGAAGCTTCAGCCCACCCTTTTGAACAAATAAAAAAGCCGTTCGTGAGACACGAACGGCGGCAAATAGTTAGTAACTCTTTAATTCTTGATTCTAGAATCTTGGTTCTCCAATTTGAAACCTTGCTACTTATGTCTTGATACTAGATACTTCTTAAAGCTCTTTAATCTTCAAATTCTTAAATATCACTCCCTGCCCTTCACTTTGTAAACCAATATAACCTTCTTTCAAAAGCTTGCCATCTTCCTTGTATTTAGGGTCAAAATTATTTGCAACACCTCCACCGATCTGTGGTTTGGTGTATTGTAAGACGGTGTCTCCATTTACCATATGAATCACCAACGAGTCTCCATAAACTACCAAATCAGCCTTTACCCACTCATCCCATTTGAAGGTTGGAGAAGTGGAATTGATGCAATGGCGAGGATCCTTTTCACCTTCGAAAAACACATCTGTACCTGGTGAACACATATTCCCCGTGGGTCTAGGCACCCCTTCTTTTTCTTCAGCTAGCATTTGCCATTCCACAGAAATCGGCCAATCCTGCTCTTTTAGAATCGTCTCCGGCGCTTGAGAATGGAACATCACTCCACTATTCCTGTAAGTATAGCTCGCTGCATCCTCCAGCCATTGATCTGTAAATCTGTATTCCCATGTCATGTGGAAGGACGAAAAAGACTTCTTGTAAAACAAGTGACCATAGCGATCATTGAAGCCCTCATTGTAGTCATCGTAATTAACTTCTATAGCGCCGTCAACTACGCGAAACGTATTTTGGTAATTTTCACCGGTCTCGTGATGGTAAATTTTCGGAGTCCAATCTTCTAGATTTTGTCCGTTAAACATTTCTATCCATTCTGCTTTGGGCTCTTCGGAGACCATCACTTCTTTCTTCTCAGAACTACAGGAAATGAGTACGCTGCCCAAAAGGCCAGTAATAATTACTTTTCTAAACATGGAAATCAGGGTTGATGTAAAAAGATAAAAGTAAGTTAAGGAATTCTGGGGTTCTGATTAACTCTTTTAGATGAGTGAACGCTTTCTAGGAAATATGGCAAGCTTTGAATGACTTTCCTGTCAAAAACTGAAATGCATGCTTCTCTATCTTCGCAGTAATTGATTCTGGACTCCCCATTATTTCTCCATCGATTTGAAACTTAGCGCCAGTTGGATTCAAAAGTTGGCATGAATCTACTGACCAAGTCTGCACACTTTCCAATTGGTCCAGATCTCCCTTAAAAAATGCCATTGTCATTTTCAAATAATCCTCAGCAGACTGCGGATTGATGGAAATAACCTCAAATTTCCCATCGCCCATTTTGCCTCTACAGTTCACAATTGCCCCCGTTCCGTATCGATCTCCATTGGCTAGAACGATCATTTTAGCCTTAATTTCAATTACCTCTTCTCCTACAATAAGTTGAAAACGAGCTTCCTCTGCACCAAAAATCTCTGAAAACGAATTCTTCACATAGCCAAACATGCCTCGGGATTCCTCCTCCTCAAATTTTTTGATCAGATTGGCATTCATTCCAAAGTCGGCTAAATGAAGACAAAGTTCGCCATTGATGTAGATAGCATCTATTGCCTGAGGGCTAAAATCATGAATAGCTTCCCAAGAATCCACCAAATCATTAATTTCCATACATTTAGCCAGGCCGTTGGCTGAGCCTAAAGGCAAAATGCAAAGCGGGACATTCTTGCCATGCAGCGTATTTGCAACCAACTTAACTGTACCATCTCCACCACCAATCAGAACCAAATCAGGAAGGAGCTCTTCAAATTTCTTTATTAATTTTTCATCATCCTTTTCACCAGTAGTTTTCCATAATTCAAGGAGAAAATCCGGCAATTTAACTTCAGCTAGTTCCAGAAGCTCCGCTTCGGTAATAGAATCATTCCCAGAAATAGGATTGAAAACTAAGAGACATTTTCTAGTCATTCATTTGAAATGTTAGCCTAATTAAAAATTGATTCATTTTCGACTATTTGAATTGCCTCCTTGGATGAGGATATAAAATGAAAGTGATCAAACCCAGCCAAATTCTTCAACTCATTCTCTCTATTTTCATCCAATTTCCCAACAATTCTAATGAATACATCCTTGATTCTTCCGGGATAGTTCTTAATCACTTCAGCATAAATCTCAGGATCATGCTGTCCACTATCTCCGATCAAATAGAACTGCATCTCTGGATACATTTCCATAAGCAGCTCGATCTTCTTAAGTTTATGCGAATGGTCTCCTCCCCCTGACTTCCATATATTTTTCAGGTTGATATGCTTATCCTTCAGCAAAATAGGGCCATTTGGGATATGCCTATATTTCAGAAAGTCCCGAATCATATCATAAAGCGACCAATCACTACTTGACACATAGAAAATCGGTATTTCCATATCCTCGGTAATCTTCTTATAAAATTCAGACACACCAGGCAAGGGCCTTCTAGTGTATGCATTCTTGGAGATAGAAAGCCAGAACTTTTTCCCCAAATCAGTAGAATGAGATATAATAATCGTATCATCTATATCTGAAATCACCCCAAGATTTCCAGAGTACCTGACTACCTCCATATGTACTACTGAAGACTTTTTAGTCACTGGCTCCAACACCTGATAGGTTACATATTCATTTATCTCTGTACTGGGTTTGGAGTCCCCGATCTGTAGCTCAAAAACCCCATCTTCATCGGTTGATACAATAAAGCTTTTTCCCTGAAAGGTGATTTCAACCTTCGCAAGGGATACAGAAGAACCTGAATATCTTTTGACTGCCGAAATGATATTTGAGAACCAATTATTCCGGGAAGACGGTCTTTTCTCTGTATAGGCCTTTATCACTCTTCCTTTGAAAAAAACCTCATCTTCATTTCCAAAGGCTAAGAAAGGTTCTACAATTATTTTGTCACGTTTCACTAATGCCATACTAAAAGTGGATAGTTGGTACTACCCTTTTAAATCAAAAACCAGGCTGCACTAGCTTGCGAAAAAAATGATGTACTGAATTTAAGGTTATTTAAAGTGGGCAATTTTTGAAAAAATCTTAACTAAAGGAAGGTAAATTGACCTGCATGAATTTGCAATTTCTCAAACTAGCGAGGTACATCTTTCACCAACCTGAAACCAAGAAAAGGACTGGAAAACTCCGTATTACTCAGATCGAAGCTGTAATTACCCTCTATTGCCATCATATCTTTGTCACTAAAAAAACGTCCCCCTATTCTATGGTACACTGTGCCATTTTTTTCTAAAAGCGCAAACTCCTCCACATTTCCAGACATATCATATACCCCCAATTGGTTTGGCGCCAAGGTGCCGACTGGTTGAATTTCCATCTTCGAGTTTGTATCATACCAGCCTACACTATTTGCCTTATTTGAACCAGAATATTTGTAAACCGGTGGCCAAACACCTCCAGCAGCGGCAATTTTCCACTCCCTTACAGTTGGAAGTCTTTTCCCAACCCATTTGCAATAAGCTTTAACATCAGTAATCGTCACTCTGGTAACAGGTAGTTTAGCATACCATTTCTTATCGATCAGCTTTCCATCTTGATTATGACGCCAATTCAACCCTTCAACTAGTTCGGAGGGACTATCACCTGTTGGTTTGGGTCCAGTTCCACGGGTTTCACAGGTAGACTTAAAACCGGTAGCTGAAACAAATTTTTCAAATTCAGCCATGGTCACTTCATGGGTATCTATCATAAAGTCATATCCTAATTCAGTGTTACTCACTACCACCATTTTGTCCGACTCGAACATGGGTAAAAACAAAAAGGATACTATAGAGATCAAGTAATTCATTCGTGCTTTAACTTAATTTTAGCAATGATAGGACTCAAGTATTCTCCTTCAGGTCTGTGCTTTTGCAGGAATGCTTTACCATCCGGAATTCCTTGAAGTCCGCCTATTGCCTCCTCATCTAACACCGCTATTAAGACCTCATTACTCAAATATTTGAAATTGGAGAATATAGGTATATCCAGATCATTTTGAATCCTTTCAGTTAACACATCCTGAGTTTTGCTTTTCCATCGTAATACTGGTTTCTGATCCTTTTTGATAAGAAAAAGATGATTATCCAAATTGCCACTCCAATACCCCATATAAAAAACCCCCTTTTCTTCAGCCATCACCTTCCTATAACTCTCTTCATCAACGATATCTTCTCGGTTGCTTAAACTTGTTATATCACTAAACTTCAATACTTCACTGATTTGTCCTTCATCAGATATGGAAAATATACTTGAATCATACATTTTTGAAGCAAACAATTCTTTTCCTGAACGAACTAGTGCAAAGTCTTGGGATAAAATTATCTTGGTTTTTGAAAGAGGAATGGCTTGATCTAAGACTTGCCCCTTATCAAAATCATAAGTAAAAAGTTGACTTGGTAAATCCACTTTAGACTCTTCTGTCATATCTCTGAAAAATGCGAATTTATTTTGTCCCAAATAACCTAAGGAATGAATGATAAAGGAACTAGGTATTTTATATTGTCTGCTTGGGTTTCCGTTTTCATCAAATACAAAAATCTTTCTTTGGGATCCAGAAAAGATAAAAATCTCGCGGGAAATAGGGTCATAATCAAAATCTGAAATTTCCACAAACTCATCTGGGCCACCCAATCCTATCTCCAACGAGAATAAATAGGTGCCTACATCTGTGTAAACAGCCAATGTTTCAGTGTAAGAATTATCCAAAATGAAAAATCTACCATTTTCATAGATCAATTTATCTACGCCATAGATCACAGCATCTGACTCTATATCTAAAATCACATAATCGATACTTTCGGCGACCTCGGAGAGTAGTACCCCATCTTCTATTTTTCTATTACCTAGTTTTACTGCCTCCTCTGCAGGTTCCACACAACTAATTAGGCAAAAAAGCAACATTGTAAATCTTCTCATATTAACCAAATTAAAATGGGGTTCTTTCGAACCCCTTTCTATTTCAAGGTTGTCTTAATGTGCGCGCTGTCTCGCCTGAGCATTGATCATCTTGAGAAGTTTTACATTTAACTTGATCACCTACATTAATCCAAGCAGTAGGTTCACCATTCACATTGGAGCCTCCTAGTCTAATGTAAGCGCCAATCGTTTTTCTTCTATTATCCTGATATTCTGAACATTCTGGTCCAGATAAAGTCTGGCCATTAGTTTTTGTTAGAAAAGTAGTAAAACAAACCGTTACTCCTAACACCGCTGATAAACAGGAATTCTTAAAGTTTTTCATTTATTAAATTTAAGTCGAACTAAAAAAATTAACTAGAAGAAAGAAAAAAACAACTTATCAAATAGGCGAACTTAACTTAATAAATATTTAACTGAAAATGAGACAATTAATTTTGAGTTTAATATTAATACTAACCCAATATCAGAAGTTTATACAATTGAATTATAATTAAAATAAGAAAATCAGTGCTTCCAGTCGTACTGATCTATCTCTTCTAAACAGGTTTTCAACAATGCTATTGAGTCTGCTATATCTTGCTTATGAGCCATCTCAATAACCTGATGAAGATGTCGAGTTGGGATAGAAATAGCTCCTGCTATTGCACCCTGCTTGCCCATACGCTGCACACCTGCTGTATCTGTTCCGCCGGCTACAAGAATCTCAGGCTGCCAAGAGATCTTTGCTTTGTCTGCTGTTTGCTTCATAAATTCTACCATGCGGTAATCACAGATGGTCATCGCATCCATTATCTTGATCGCCGTACCTTTACCTAATTCAGTTACTTTTTCGTGAGCCTGAGCTCCTGGCACATCAAAAGCAATCGTGGTGTCCAAAGCAATCCCAAAATCGGGATTAATACCATGCGCTGCTACATTGGCGCCACGTAATCCAACCTCTTCCTGCACGGTGAAGGTAGCATAGACATCATAAGCAGGGTTTTCAAGTTGCTTAAGAGTTTCAATAAGAATAAACACAGCAACGCGGTTATCTATAGATTTACAATTCACACAATCACCCATCTCGATCAATTCCCTATCTCGTGTTACTGGATCTCCTACTGTAATGTATTTTTCCACCTCTTCTTTAGACATTCCTAGATCTATGAAAAAATCTGTCGACTTTGGAAGTTTTGTTCTCTCCTCAGCTGACATTACATGGATAGGTTTACTTCCCATCACACCTACCAGATCTTTTTTGCCATGAACGATCACTCGCTGAGCAGTTAAAGTCTTCGGATCAAAACCTCCCAACGTATGGAATCTCAAAAAACCATTATCGTCAATATGTGTGACGATAAAGCCAATCTCATCCATGTGAGCAGCGATCATTACCCGCTTACCATCGGGATTTCTTTTACCTTTTTTGATGGCAATTACATTTCCTATGTTATCTACTTTGACTTCATCGGCTAAGGGAGTGACCAAATCAATAACTAAATCTCTTACTCTTTTCTCAAAACCAGGTGCTCCGGCTATTTCACAGATTTCCTTAAGGAGGGCTACGTTTATATCCATTTTATATTTTTTTCTGATTAGGTGAAATTAAGAATTTGAACTGTCTTGAAAGAAAAAAGGCACAAAGAATAACCTCTCTGTGCCTTAATAATTCTATTACTATATTCGAAATATTTTTGCTTAATATGCTCTCACAGTCTTGCCTTCCATGAAGTTTACAAAAGATCTGTTGACAACTCTCATCCCACCAGTGGTAGGATAATCACCTGTAAAATACCAGTCGCCTAGATGGTCCGGACAGCATTTATGAAGATTATCAACTGTCTGATAAATCACTTGCACTTCAGCTTTGATATCATCATTGGTAACAATCTCAGAGATTTTCTCTGAAATCTCATCATCCGTAAAAGAGCTATAAACGCCTTTGACGAAATTCTCGGTAGAATAAGGATGTGCTACACATGAATCATGAACCTGTTCAAGTGTATAGTCGATTTTCCGTTCCTTGATCAAGGCTAATGCCGCTCTAAAAGCAATAAATTCCTTCATTTTCGACATATCGATTCCATAGCAATCAGGGAATCTAATCTGTGGAGCAGAAGAAACTATAATGATTCGCTTTGGATTTAACTTATCCAACGTAGTCAAGATACTTTTCTCTAGTGTAGTTCCCCTTACGATACTGTCGTCAATTACCACTAGGGTATCCACACCTGGCTTGATTACCTCATAGGTGGTATCATAAACATTGGCGACTATGGAATCACGATCTTCGTCGTTGGTGATGAATGTACGCAATTTCACATCTTTGCTCACCAACTTTTCCACTCTTGGTCGAAAATTCAATAGTTCATCCAAATCCCCCATATGAGGTTTGCCGTCCACAAAGACTTCTCTTCGTTTGGCCGCCAAATAATCCTCCAAGCCTTCAATCATTCCTAGGAACGCAGTTTCAGCAGTATTTGGAATGTATGAAAAAACAGTGTTTTTAAGATCAAAATCAATCGCTTTCAAGATCTGAGGGATCAATGCCTTACCCAGATTTTTTCTTTCCTGATAGATATTTGGATCAGTTCCTCTAGAAAAATAAATACGCTCAAAAGAACAAGATTTCTTTTCTCTTGCAGGCATAATTTCTGATTCTGCAAAAGATCCATCTTTATTGATTACCAAGGCATGACCTGGCTGAATTTCTTTGATGGAATTGAAATTAATATTGAATGCAGATTTTATCGCAGGTTTTTCTGATGCGACTACAATTACCTCATCATCCGCATAATAATAGGCTGGACGAATGCCTGAAGGATCCCGCACTACGAAAGCTGAGCCATTCCCTACGATGCCAGCCATAGCATATCCCCCATCAAAGTCTCTACAAGATCTCCTAAGTATTCTAGCCATATCCAATTCGTCCTCAATCACCTGAGTGATCTGCTCATTGGAGAATTGGTGCTTATATTTATCAAAAATTCGTTGATTTTCCTCGTCAAGGAAGTGACCGATTTTCTCCATCACGGTGACAGTATCAGTCTTTTCTTTTGGGTGCTGCCCCAGCTGAACTAGCTTATCAAAAAGTTCTTCCACATTCGTCATGTTGAAGTTACCAGCCATTACCAGGTTACGGCTTCTCCAGTTGTTTTGCTTCAGGAAAGGATGACAAGTCTCGATGGAATTCTCTCCATGTGTCCCGTATCTCAAGTGACCCAGCCAAACTTCTCCAGTAAAAGCAATATTTTCTTTCAACCAGTTTCCGTCAGAAAGTGCATCGTGACCTCCGATTTTCTTGGCCTTCTTATATTTCCTGTTGATTTTGTCAAAGATGAAATTGACAGCTGAAGGCTCAATAGATCTATATCTACTGATATATCTAGTCCCAGGCTTTGTGTCTATTTTGACATTGGCGACTCCTGCACCATCCTGACCTCTATTTATTTGTTTTTGCATCAGGACATAGAGCCTATTAGAGGCAAAAGCTGCTGTCCCATATTTATCGATATAATATTGGGCAGGTTTTCGCAATCTAATCATTGCTATGCCGCATTCGTGTTTGATGGCGTCACTCATAGAGTATGGCAAATGTTATTTTGAAGAATCAAAGTTACTAGTTTTTAAAAGAATTTTCCCTCAAAAAAGTTCGCTTCAAAGATTAAATATTCTGTCAAATCCAGCTATTCAGAATAACCTGCGAAATAGCTGAGATAGCCTATGTTTTATTGGGTGTTTTTAGATTTATAAAGAACAATCTGAGGCATTTTTATACAAATACATTTTGACTTATATCAACAAATAGCTCAAAAGCGCATTTTCACTAATAGGCATACCCTCTGCATCTCCTATTTCCCTGGTGTATTTGGCAATACTTAAAAGAAAAGCTGAAGAAAAAAGGAAACAAAATAAAAGACTAGTTGCTTAATCTCTCAAGTAAAAAAGCATCGGGCACTTGTCTGGTGCTTTTTTTGTTAACTAGCTCTACAAAGAAAGATATTCATGAAGCGCATATTATTAGTAGAAGATGATCTGACTTATTCCAGAATAGTCAAGACCTTTTTAGAGAAAAATGGATTCATAATTCAGACTGCTATCAAAGTCAAGGAAGCACAGCAATTGTTTAGCAATTCTAAGTTCGATTTGATCATTGCCGATTTCAGGCTACCGGATGGCACTGGCATGGAGTTGCTCCAATGGTCTAAAAGCAATTATCCTCATACCCAAGTGATTCTAATCACTCACTACTCCGATATACGAATTGCAATTAAGGCAATGAAACTAGGAGCTTTCGAATACATCACCAAGCCGATCAACCCGGATGAGCTGTTGGCAACTGTAAAAGAATCTCTTTCAGCCAAAATCCAAGAGCATGATTCTACGGAGAACACTGCAGCTCCAACAAGTTTTTCACCAAAAAACAAGGTAAAAAGTAGCTATGTAATAGGGACTTCTGCTGAGGCCGAAAAACTTGAAAAGCATATACAACTCGTAGCACCGACTGATTTAAGCGTATTGGTTCTAGGAGAAACCGGTACAGGCAAGGAATTTATTTCAAGAAGAATTCATGATTTATCCACCAGAAAAGATGGAGCTTTTATTGCAATTGACTGTGGAGCTTTGCCCAAAGAACTAGCTGGCAGTGAACTTTTTGGACATGTAAAGGGTGCCTTTACGGGAGCTTTAGAGAACAAAACAGGACATTTTGAGATGGCGAATGGTGGCACCATCTTCTTGGATGAAATTGGAAATCTGAGCTATGATGTGCAAATACAACTACTGCGAGCGATTCAGGAGAGAACCATCCGAAAAATCGGAGGTAATAAGGAAATTCAAATCGATGTACGGATTATTGCTGCCACAAATGATAATCTGATTTTGCAGGCTGGGGATGGGCATTTCCGTGAGGATCTATATCATAGATTGAATGAATTTACCCTAAGCGCTATCCCACTAAGAAGCAAGAAAGAAGATTTGCAAGATTTCGCAGATCAATTCTTGGAAGAGAGTAATGCCCGTCTTGGCAAAAATGTCAAAGGGTTTTCTCCTGAAGTTTGGGAGATTTTCCTTGCCTATGACTGGCCAGGCAATTTGCGGGAGTTAAGAAACATAATCAAACGCGCGGTTCTTTTGACGTCAGGATCATATGTGGAGAAAGACTCTTTGCCTGCAGACATTTATGAGCCTTCTGTGAGTCTAGTTGGGTCAAACGGAAGCTACCCCTCCAACTCAAGCAAGACTGATAAGCTTTCGCCAAAAGATTATAAATCCCAGTGGATAGAGCAGGAAAAAGAATTGATTCAAAAAGTACTGATGGACACCAAATTTAATAAGTCCAAAACTGCCCGAATTCTAAATATGGATCGTAAGACCCTTTATAGTAAAATGGAAAAATACGGCTTGGATTAACTTTGTAAATCCGCAGTTTTTTCAATGGTCTCGGAAAGCGCTGACAGCAAGATGTTAATTTCTTCATCCAGCTGATTTAACGTTTCACCGAGGCCATTTTTATTCCCTATTTTCAAACTGTTCTCTACCTTCCTAGCCGTCTGACCTGCAGTACTTTTGACTTGACCTAAGCGACTTCCTAATTGATGACAAATCTCGAGAATCTGCTCATAATCATCCTCTAACCTCGCTTTTTTCAATTTACCGAGATCCTTCCTAGTCTCCGCTATCAGCTCACGTACAATATCTTGCAGAAGAAGTTCGTCGCCCATACAAAATCTCGCCAGATCTTTCAACTGAAACAACGTATTTTCCGATTCACTGATTTTAGGGCTTAAAGGAGAGTTTTTAACCACATTATTTGGGAAAAATTTACCTAAGCACTCGACCAATACCCGCTCTTGGAAAGGCTTGAAAATAATCTCCGTAAAACCACTTTCCATCATTTTTTCCCGCTCTTCCACAAACACATTCGCTGTCATAGCCAGGATCGGAATCTCTTTATACTTATCAATGGATCGTAAGTTAGCCACCACATCAAATCCTGAGAACTCAGGCATTTGTATATCCAAAATCGCCAAGTCAAAATCAACCTCAACAAACTCATCCCGGAAATTAGTACCCCCAGGATAGGCGATAATAGATCCCCCAAAGTAACTCAAAATAGTCTCCAAATACCTGATACCCACCTTGTCGTCATCGACCAAAAGTATCTTCAGCCCCGTAAGATCAATGGTTGCTATTTCATCGGGGTTAAACTCAACGCGCTGGGACTCTGTAGCTACCATAGGCAAAGTCACCAACATGCAGGTTCCTTCATGCTCTACACTTTTTGCGCTAATCTCTCCTCCCATCAAGTAAACCAAGCGCTGAACTATGGCCAAACCTAGACCTGTTCCTCCATATTTTCTAGAGATCGAGGTATCGGCCTGATCAAATTCCATAAAGACCTTTTCGAGCACTGCTGGAGACATCCCAATACCTGTGTCCTTTATTTCCACAGTCAGTTCATTTTTCACCCACCCCACATTTACACAAATCGAGCCTTCTGAAGTAAATTTAAATGCATTACTAAGCAGATTATTTAGGATTTGTTTCAAACGAAGCTGATCACCGATCAACCATTTGTCTTTTGGTAGATCCAAAGCCCATTCAAAATCGACTTTCTTTTCTCCAGCCTGCAATTCAAAGAAGCTTTGCAAGGAGGAAAAGAGAGCCTCCGGGTCGAAAGGCCTTGCCTCTAACTTCAACTTACCGGCTTCCAGTTTCGAAAAGTCAAGCACCTCATCGACGATTTCCATTAAAGTATCTGATGCAAACCCTATCATTCTTAAATGGGATTGCTGACTGGAGTCTAATTCTGATTTTTCTAAAACTGATCTATAGCCTTGAATTACGTGAAGAGGGTTTCGAATCTCATGACTCATGTTGGCTAAAAATTCCTGCTTAGACCTAGCTAACTGCTCCGACTTCTGTCTCGAAATTTCGAGATTTTCCTGATATTTCTTTGTAACCTGGATCTCCTTCAAAATCGAATAAACCATTACCGCAGCACCTATAACTGCTAATACCACGATCATGATCAAGAAATAAGTCATGTCATAAGTAAGCTGATAGGCGGAGTCATTTTGGCGATCCGATTTCTCAATCGCACGCTGTTGCAGGGTGCTTACGAGACTTTGGATAGTGTTGATAATTTTGCTTTGGCTGATGGAAATATCGGCTTCCATCTTGGCAAGTTTCTGCCGCTGTATAGACTCCTCCCGATTGACTCTGTTGATTACACCTTTGATGTTATATAGAACACTATCTAGAGTCTGCCCTTCTGGCAAATTGGAGTCTTTGAAATTTTGCTTTTGTAAATCACGAAGGAAGGCAATTGACTTGTCATCTTCATTAGTAATAATGGTCTTTTGCTGAACTTTACCTGTCTTTGCCTCTTGGCGAGAAGTCATTTCTTCCTCCAGCTCATTGAACAAGGAAGCTTTTGGATTGATCTTCTCTATGGGTTTTTGCTCCAGACTCGCTGCACGCCTTCTAATTCCCAATTCCACCTTGTTCAACGCTTCTTGGGTGAAATTCCGATTAGCCAAACTAGATTTAACCTCATACAAGTTGATATAACCCAAGATGAGGGTATCGAGATTGGTTCTTATACTCTGGATATAGCTGTTTTCTAAGGAGTCTTCAGCCAATAATGCTAATTCCTGAAGCTTAAGTTTAAGCGAAATCACACTTGAATCCTGAACTCTAAAGTCCTGATCAACAGTAGAGTGATCCATCTGGGTGATTTGAATAATCTCAGATTGAAGATTATTGAGCAGGTTTTGTTTCTGATTTGGCTCCGCAAGTTCCTTCATGGTTTCAAGGAGCCTATTCTGAGTGTAATAAGTCAACCCTGCCATTCCAATCAGGAAAATGGCGGCTATGAAAAAGCCGGTAACGACTTTCCCAGCAGTACTGGAACTAGGGGATTTCTTATTCATTAAAAACACATTACCCCAGGAACCAATAATTATTCCAATTGGGGATTAAAATTTTAAGATCGTGTAGCCTTTTGGAGCATAGGTAGTCACTGTGGTCATAGCTGACAAAGCTACTTCCACGCCCTCATAAAGATCTGATTTTTCTAGATTTCTAGCTCGAAGTGACTGCCCACACACCAGCACTTCTACTCCTGCTTCTTCCAATGCCTTGAAAACAGGAATATTCGGGTTATCAGAATTATATCGCTTTTGATATACTTCATTGTTCATAACGGTAGCAATCGCTCCACCATGTACTACCACTTTTACATGCATGCGATCCTTAGAAACACCCGCAAGGCCGTGAAGATTCATCATTCTGGCAATATTATCCACCCAGCGACTGATCTTAGCATTATCTTCAGCTGCTGAGGTCATGTCTATTAGGATGTAATAATCCAAACTCCCATCTGGCCTTTCAGAGGCCTCAGGAACTTCATAAATCCCCCCAAAATCTTTTACGAGAGGGAATTGAGCAGATTGGCCAAATGAAAATTGTGTTGTAAAAATCGTCGCACAAAATAATGCTGCTTTAACTAGTCGGTTCATAGAAATCAAATTTGGCTCAAAATGTAGGAAAAAAATATGGAGAGGAATGCCGATGGTGGAAAAAAGTCAGTTCCCCTCCACAAGAACCTCAATGATGGTATATCTACCCGAAAGCTCAGTTAAGCATAAACCCAACTAACTATCAACCAGTTATAGATTCAACCTTAGTATGATGATCAAATCACTTCTGATTATTATATTAGTACATGTGATCAAACCAATGTAAACTGACCTATGTGCAAAACTGTGAATAAGGTTTAGTGAAATTGGTACTCTTCTTACTTTTTTTAACAAAACTTCCTATGACTGTTCGAAAATTCACACTTGAAATCGAGGGATTATTTAAAGCCTCAGGAGAAATTGACATAGACGATTCTGTGGTAAACACCTCCCTCCTTTCGACTATCCCTGCACCCTCTACTCCAACTCCTGAGCATAAACAAGAACGAGAACCATACAAGCCAACACCTATTCCTGAGGATGCAATAAGTATTCATGAGTACGGAGTTGAGCCAATAGATTCCCAACTAGAGGGGTTAACGTTTCAAGGCTGCTGTTACCCTGGACATTCCACACCGATGGGTGATGGATACTGGATAGAGCAAAACAATGGGGTGAGAATAATAAAAATTAAAAATGGAGTTAAAACCAGCGAGTTGGCCAGAAGCTACATTGGAACTCCTGAATTTAATAATCTTGATCTCTCCAATGTAAACCTATATATACCCAAAGGGACTTACATCCACTTGCAGGGAGCAGGAATGAACGCACTTTGGTATCAGAAGACTAAAAGTATATCGGGTGAAGGGACGTTGATAGGAATTAAAAATGACAACAATCCATCTTTCAATAAAATATCCACTAAAGTACAAGGTATAACTCTAAAGAATATCATTGTAGAGTGTACTCCTGATAGACATGCTGACCAGATCTTACATGGTCTAACTATTAACCTAAACTCTTTAGAAAAAAGCAGGAATCCTATTACCGTTGACAGTTTAAAGGCAACAATCGAAGCTGATGGAGTGGTAATTGAAACAGAGGCTCAATTGAGGTCAGGTTTTTACATTGACCACGCAAAAAAAGTAAGTATAAAAAATTCCTCTATCGTCGCGAGTTATGCCGATAACGGTATTCGTGTAAGCCGCGTACTTCAAACCTGTGAGCTCATTGGAAATACATCCGGCAAAGGCTTCAATACAGCTTTACAAGCGTCCGCAAATAGGGAAGCTTTGTCCATAGGATTTAAATTTCATGGAAATACAGTAAATGAAGTATTGGAAGAAGGAGCAGGATTTGATTCCTATGCAAACTCGCTGAATCTATTGCCTGTTATTACCAAATTTTATATTTCCAAGGCATACAGAGGAGATCACGGAACAGTAATAGAAATTGATACTCTTTACTTCATTGAAGAATTAATAGCCGGTAAAAAATATGGGAATAAAACTGTGAATGCCGCTTTTGTAGGAGATGCTAAAAACTTCCTTTTCGTGATTGATGGCGAGTATAAAGATTTCAGAGTTATTTCTTCTGAACCATACAACAATGGTAATTCCCTTAAAATCGTTATTGAAAGTGACTATATCCCCTCCGTAGGTTCTGAAGCTTCGCTGGTAACTGGATTTTATAAATGTTCTATCTCCGAAAACACAGTAAATGGTGTAGTACCCAAGACCAATCAGCCTGGACATGCACTAAGTCTTTGGGGAGGTGGATTTCATAATATAATTGCAAGAAATGTGGTAAGAGGGGGCCGAAGTGGCTTAAATATGGCTAGTCTTGGAGCTTTTGGGGTAGAGAATCCAGATTACTTTTGCCATGCAATAGGCAACATAATCGAGGAAAACAAGATCTACGACACTATTAGTGCAATCCGCATTACTAGCGAGTACAGTAAAAGATTTGGATATGGCAACAAACTTTTGAAGAATGAGGTATCAGGGGGCGAAATTTATATCAATAACCAACGTGACTTTACTATGAGAGGAAATTACCTTTCAGGTAATACTGTGATGATCGAAAATGTATCAGGAATTCTGGAAGGCGGTGCCTTGACAGATACACTAATTGAAATCAAAAATTGTCCTGATTTGGTCTTAGGATCTATAGATCTGGTAGGCAAATCTGAAATAAGGAGAGTGTAGTGCTATAAAAAATGCTATAAAATAAATGAAAAAAGGCCTATATGATGAGTATAGGCCTTTTCTGTGCGCACGAGAGGATTCGAACCTCCACACTACTTAAAGCACCAGCCCCTCAAGCTGGCGTGTCTACCAGTTTCACCACGTGCGCGGTTAACAGACTGCAAAAGTATCAGACTTGCCTATTCTAAGCAAACCCGATGCTAACCTTTTGCATTTATTTTCTTAGGAATTACTTTAACGCCTCTGTTCGGGCCTGTCTTGCCGCTAGAAAGATTCCACTAACAGAAACGCATCATCATCACCCGTAAACCTTCTTCTCAGCTGACAAGAGTGTATTATAAAGCAACGATGCAATCGTCATAGGTCCTACTCCACCTGGTACTGGTGTGATCGCAGAAGCGATTTCAGAAACTTCCTCAAATTTCACATCTCCAACCAATCTGAAACCTGATTTCTTGCTTGCATCTTCAATCCTGTGAATCCCCACATCGATTACCACAGCGCCTGGCTTCACCATATCAGCAGTTACGAAATGAGGCTTTCCTAAAGCTACGATCAGAATATCAGCAGTTTTAGCGATCTCTGGAAGATTGGCAGTCCGGCTATGAGTCAACGTCACCGTAGCATTTCCCGGATAGCCATTTCTGGCCATCAGGATACTCATCGGACTTCCTACGATATGGGATCTACCGATCACCACGCAATGCTTGCCTGAAGTCTCGATATTGTATCTCTTCAGCAATTCTACGATGCCGTAAGGAGTCGCCGCAACGTAAGCAGGCCAGTTCAAAGCCATACGTCCAACGTTTGCTGGAGTAAATCCATCTACATCTTTCTCAGGCTTGATCTTATTGGTTACTTTCTCAACAGAGATATGCTTAGGCAGCGGAAGCTGTACGATCAATCCATCGATATCAGCATTCTCATTAATATCCTCCACCACTTTCAACAATTCCTCTTCGGAGACATTATCCTCCAGTCTTACCAAAGTTGATTCAAAACCACATTCTCCACAGGCCTTCACTTTTGCATTTACATAGGTTTGGCTCGCTCCATCACTTCCCACAAGAATAGCTGCTAGGTGAGGTGTTTTGCCTCCTTCAGCTTTTATTTCCGCCACTCGGGTAGCGATTTCGGATTTGATTTGCGTTGAGGTGAGTTTTCCGTCGATGAGAATTGCCATATTTTATTATTTACGGATTCAAACTTCGAAATTCAACATTCGAAGTTCGCCATTCATTATTCAATTATTATTTCTTTCAGCTGTTCCAACACTTTTTACAAATATTGAAATTAACTGGTTGCATTCATTCTGTATAACTTCAATTGCATTTTGATCAAGATGAAGTTTAGCTTTTTCAACAATCTTGATAGCAACTCCACTTTCTCTTAGTTCTTTCAAAACTACTTTCATTTTATGGATAAAGTCCTTTCGGGATTCTCCTGACTGTGCTTCTCCATAATTCAAAGCAGGCGATGTTCCAC
Source organism: Algoriphagus winogradskyi (assembly GCF_900182815.1). GTDB lineage: Bacteria > Bacteroidota > Bacteroidia > Cytophagales > Cyclobacteriaceae > Algoriphagus > Algoriphagus winogradskyi. The sequence goes on from NZ_FXUA01000009.1 coordinate 147,848, forward strand.
TTCTGAGAAGCTGATTAGCCATGTGATTTCCTGCTTTTGAGTTAACCATAGAATCGGTAAAAGATATAATAGCAGCAGCGAAATCTATTAATCGCGCCTCTAAATCATACTTTCTTTCCATTGTACCCAGGTATAGTGTTGAATTCTAATACTTCATTATTTGAAATTCATCATTCTAAATTCACAATTTAATCCATCAATGGTTGAAGTTCCGTTGAACCCCACTTCATTATTCGAACTTCATCATTCTTCATTTGAAATTAAATTAATAATGAATGTCGAATGATGAATAATGAATAACCAACTTTTGGACTCCGAAATAACCTCCGACTAGTCCAGCTTCAGCACCGCCATAAATGCTTCCTGAGGCACCTCGACGTTTCCGACTTGTCTCATTCGCTTCTTACCTTTTTTCTGTTTTTCAAGCAATTTACGCTTACGGGAAATATCACCTCCATAACATTTAGCCAACACGTTTTTTCGCATCGCCTTTACTGTTTCTCTAGCGATAATTTTCTGACCTATAGCCGCTTGGATAGCGATTTCAAACATTTGACGTGGAACCAGCTCCTTCAGTTTCTCACAAAGTCTTCTGCCCCAATCGTACGCTTTATCTCTGTGAACTACCGCTGACAAGGCATCAACTGGCTCGCCATTTAGCATCACATCCAATCTCACCATGTGCGAGATCTCGTATCCTTTCAACTCATAATCCAAAGAAGCATAGCCTCTGGATATGGTTTTCAATTTATCGAAGAAGTCAAAAACAATCTCCGCCAATGGCATATCGAAAGTCAACTCCACACGCTCAGCAGTAAGGTAAACTTGGTTTTTGATCTGACCACGTTTGTCCATACAAAGCGTAATCACCGCACCCACATATTCGGAAGCAGTGATTATAGAGGCTTTCACATAAGGCTCTTCAATATGCTTCATCCGAGTTGGATCAGGCATATCGGAAGGTGCATTGATAATCTGGTATGTATCGTTTGTCATGAGTGCTTTGAACTGTACCGAAGGCACAGTCGTGATCACAGTCATGTCAAATTCCCGCTCCAAACGCTCCTGGATAATCTCCATGTGGAGCATTCCCAAGAATCCGCAACGGAATCCAAAGCCCAAAGCCATGGATGTTTCAGGCTCCCAAACTAGCGAAGCATCGTTCAGCTGAAGCTTCTCCATGGAATAGCGTAGCTCTTCATAGTCCGTAGTCTCCACAGGATAAATACCTGCGAAAACCATAGGTTTTACGTTTTCAAAACCCTGAATAGCTTTATCACAAGGTCTTTTGATGTGCGTGATTGTATCACCCACTTTGATTTCTTTGGCAACTTTCACCCCAGAGATCAGGTAACCTACGTTACCGGCGCTCATGGTTTGTTGTGGAATTTGGTTTAATCCCAAAATCCCGATTTCATCTGCCTCGTATTCCTTTCCAGTGTTGACAAATTTGATCTTGTCTCCTTTGCTGAAGGTACCGTTGAAAATTCTGAAGATAACCTCCACACCTCGGAATGGATTGTAAACCGAGTCAAAAATCATCGCTTGAAGAGGTGCATCCGGATCTCCTTTAGGAGCGGGGATTCTAGTTACCACTGCTTTCAGGATATCGTCAATACCAATACCTGTTTTGCCGGAGGCCAAAATAATATCTTCTCTATCGCAACCGATCAAATCAATCACCTCATCGGCAACGGATTCTGGATCAGCTCCAGGAAGGTCAATTTTATTTAGTACAGGGATGATTTCCAGATCATGACCCAAGGCCAAGTATAAGTTGGAAATCGTCTGAGCTTCAATTCCTTGGGAAGCATCCACGATTAGCAAAGCACCTTCACAGGCAGCGATAGATCGGGAAACCTCGTATGAAAAATCCACGTGACCGGGGGTATCAATTAGGTTCAGCGTATAAACCTCACCTTCATGTGTATATTTCATTTGAATCGCATGAGACTTGATCGTGATGCCACGCTCCCGCTCAAGATCCATATTATCCAACAACTGATTTTGCATATCGCGATCTGCGACCGTATCAGTTTGCTGTAATAGTCTATCCGCCAAAGTACTCTTCCCATGATCAATATGGGCTATAATACAGAAATTCCTTATTTTTTGCATATCCATTCTGCCCGCAAAAGTAGTAAATAAGTAGGAGATAAGAGAATTTTCAAACTCAATGATCAAGTTTCAAATTCAATATTCAAAATAGCAATCCTCCAATAGTTCGCCTGAAAATTGAAAATTGGTAATTGAAAACTGAAAATTTCTCGAACTTTGCACTTTCAAAACCTAGTAAAATGCAGTCAGTAGCCGAAAACAAAAAGTCAAACAACATCGCCGAATACATCATCTACATGTACCAAATGGAGGATCTTATCAGATCTTACCAAGGAAATCCTGATGAAATCAAAACCTTCGTAGTAGAGAAATATCCAGTTTCTGAGGATGAGAAAAAGCAAATTGCTGATTGGTATTTAGGTCTTCTAGATAAAATGAAAGCTCAGAATATTTTGGAAAAAGGGCATTTGGAAGAATTGAATAATCTTGTTTCTGAGCTGGCTCAAATCCACTGGAACCTACTAAAAACTGACCCTGCATACTTTGAAGCCTATAAAAAAGCCAAACCATTTATTATAGAAGCTGTAATGCAGGCCGAAGGTCAGGATCTGGGAAATGAAATTCAAATCTGCCTAAATGGGGTTTACGGTCTTTTGCTTTGTCGCCTTCTAGGCAAAAAAGTATCCGATGAGCAATTGAAATCAGCTGATGCTTTTGGGGATATTCTTAGCACGCTGAGCTATCATTTTAAAGTGAAGAATACGATTTCGAAGAATTGAAAAGAATTATAAATTTCCAATTTTCAATGTCCAATTTTCAGAAATTATATCCTCCATCATCCCAGAAACTCCCACACACTTTTATACCCCTCATTTTTCTCAAAATACTGAAGTAATTGATCAAAGAATGGGTTTTGGGCTAAAGTGCTACTATCGCCAATCAGTACCAGTTTTCTCTTTGCCCGCGTCAAAGCAACATTCATCCTGCGAGTATCTGCAAGAAAACCAATCTCCCCTTTTTCATTGGACCGAGTAAGGGAAATCATCATCAGATCACGCTCCTGACCCTGGAAACCATCCACCGTATCGATCGTAATCACATCAGAAAAAGCTCGCAGATTTGGATATTCAAAACCTTCGAAAATCAAAGATCGAAGCAAACGAACCTGTGCTCCATAGGGAGCAATCAGACCAATAGTCCAGCCTTCTTGCTTAAAATCCGAAATCCCAATTCGTTTAACAATATCATTCAGATAGCGGCAAGCAAAAGCAGCCTCTTCGGGATTGCAGGTACTCAAGCTATCTTGTTCCTTTTGATCCAAATACCCAGCACCGGCCGTATCAATCCATTCCAAAGCATTGCTCTCATCAGGAAAAGTATGGGATTTTGTATTCTCGGCAGCTTGAAGCTCTCCTTTATAGAACTGCTCATTGGAGAATCCCATAATTGCTTCCGGCATTCTGTATTGCACTTGTAGCATTTGTGAAGACTGAGGTTTCCGAGCGATCACTTTTTCAAATAAGGTTTCAGCCAACCCTTCCTGAGCCGCCTGAAAAGACTTTATCGTAGGCGGAAGTTGGCAGTGATCACCTGCAAACACCACTTTCTTTGACTTCAAAATGGGAATCCAAGTTGCCGCCTCCAGTCCCTGAGCTGCTTCATCGATAAAGACCACATCAAACTCCATCCCTTTCAAATTGTAAGATGATGCACCTACAAGTGTGCTGGCAAAAACCTTTGTCCTCTGAAAAATATCGTATTGAATGTATTCTTCCAGCGATTTGGATGCCTCCCTCAGTCGGGAAACTTCCGCATACATAAGCTTTCTTTGTGCACGTTCTTCATGACCAAAATTGCGCTTGTATTGCTTGGCCAATTTCAGGTATTGGTCAGTTTCTTTTCTAAGCTTTTTTAGATCACGGTAACTCGGATGGTAAGCTGTTTTGGCATCCAAAGTTTGATTCAGAATCTTCTCCTCCACTCTTGCCGGATGGCCAAGACGCAAGGTTTCAATCCCTCGATCGATCAGCTTTTCTACCAAAAGATCCACCGCGGCATTACTTGGTGCACAGACTAAAATCGACTCTCCGGCAATCACCGAATCTTGTATCGCTTCGATCAATGTTGTCGTCTTTCCAGTTCCCGGAGGTCCGTGAACCACCGCCACATCTTTGGCATTTGCTATCAGTTCACAAGCTTTGTTTTGGGAAAAATTGAGATTGGGTTTTGTGTAAATCTGCTTTTCAGAAAACTGGGGGGCTTTTTCACCCAGCAGAATTTCCTTTAACTCATCTACCCGTTTGTTTTCAGAAGAAATCACTTTTTTCAGCGCAAACTCCATTTCCCGGTAGCTCGCTTCATCAAAAAGAAGATCCACCCCAAGCTTACCTCCATCCATCCATTCTGGCAATTCATCTGCCTGCAACGTGACGGTCATGGTATTTTGTCTGACAAAATTTATGACACCGTTTACCCGATTCTCAGTAGCATTATAGTATTCATGAGTACTGAAAAAGGAAACTGATTTACCCGAATTAAACGAAGATGCATAACTAGCGTCCGAGCGCTCCACCTCCACGATAAGGCGTTCACCCATTCCGATTTTACTCTTTTTCAGTTGAATCGGGTGCCAAGTAATTCCTGCTTTTTTCTTCTCAGCAAGCGAAGTATTCAGGAATTTCTGCTTGTATTGGGCGAGATCTTCCTGCCATTCCAGTTTTAAAAGTTTCAGTCCTTTCTTTAATTCCTCAGTGACTTTGTCCATCAATCCGTATTTTAGACGAAACTAATCAAAACCGTTTGAGTTTTCCCAACTCAACATTGCCTATGAACTACCTAGCCCATGCTTATCTTTCTTTTGGTCAGGATCAAGTGCTTGTAGGGAATTTTATTGGTGATTTTGTGAAGGGAAAAATGATGAGCAGCTTCCCTCAAGGAGTACAAAATGGAATTAAGCTACATCGTGAAATTGATTTATTCACAGATACTCATCCATTAGTGCGAGCTGGACAGAGTTATTTGAGGCCAACATTCAGACATTATTCCACCGTGATTACGGACATTTATTTTGATTATTTCCTGGCAAAAAATTGGACAAAATACAGCAGCATCCCTCTGGAAGATTTTATCCAAAACACATTTGCCACACTGAGACACCATCGGCTGCTTTTCCCGGATCGCTTCGCAAACATGTTTCAATGGATGGAAAAGGACAACTGGCTTTTGAAATACCGAGAAATTGATGGCATCCAACAAACGCTTACTGGAATGTCCCGAAGAACCCGATTCGATTCTAAAATGGATGTAGCTCATCTGGCTTTACTGGAAAAAGAAGCAGAATTTGAGGTGATTTTCTTCGCTTTCTTCAAGGATTTGGAGACTTTTGCACGAGAGAAATTAATAGAAATTCAAGATTCCAATGCTGGTCATTAAACCAAAAGTATCCACCTACATTTCATTAAGCCTGGTTTTGCTCATACTTATCTCTGGCTTAGTATTCATCCTGAGAGACTTTGCCTACAAAGGAAGTTTTGGAATATGGTTTTATTTGATTGCCTGCTCGCTGATTACGTTAGTGATTTTGATGTTACTGGTGAAAATGCTGGCTGGATACCGATTCATCACAGCAGGAAGAGATCAGATCATTGTCAAATTGCCTTTGAGAGGGTACACCAAAACCTATCCAGTCAGTCAAATTTTAGCTTGGGAAGAGGAAGTAGTTATGGCTAATAAAAAAGAGTTTCGTCAAGTAACCATCGCATTTTCAGATAAACAATCCATTTCGGTATCTAATCACGAACATGAAGCTTATAAAGATCTAGTGGCTTATTTGGCTAAAAAGGCGGGGAAGCAGAAGGTTAAAAATAAGAAGTAGGAATTCAGAAATCTGAAGTGAAAAATCTTATCACTAGACAAAGCATATAATCTCAATCTCACATAAACCTTTGTGACCACAGCGGTGAAAAACGAAAAAAGCCTGAGATGATCTCAGGCTTTCAGTTTATTTTCTAGTTCGGAAGTTTTGATCATATAAATCGACACTTTCCTGAATAATTCTCATGGCGTCTTCTTTACCAAGGAAGTCTTCAACTTTCACTTCTTTGTTTTCGAGTTTTTTGTAATCCTCAAAGAATCGGTGAACCTCCTTCATCAAGTGTGGAGGAAGATCGTCAATATCATTGATGTAATTCACTGACTGATCACCAGCAGCTACCGCTATAATCTTATCATCAGCTTCACCACCATCGACCATTCTCATCACACCAATCACTTTGGCCTCCACTAGACACATTGATGGAATGTCAATTTGAGAAATAATCAAAATATCCAATGGATCATGATCTTCACAGAAAGTTTGTGGAATAAATCCATAGTTTGCTGGGTAATGCACCGCCGAGAAGAGTACGCGATCGAGCATCAACATTCCAGTCTTCTTGTCTAGTTCATACTTACCTTTGCTACCTTTTGGTATTTCAATTACACCTGTTACAAATTCAGGGGCATTTTTCCCGATGTTGACGTCATGCCAGGGATTAATCATAATATCTTGAATTAGTTAATAAAAAGTGAAGCTTTCACAAAGCCCATGCAAAGATACAGTTTAGGACGAAAATGCACAGAAACCGCTCATTATTTCATATTTGGCAAAGTGACCTTGAATGTTGCCCCTTCACCAAATACCGAAGTTAGAACTACCTTTCCTCCCATTTGCTCTACTGCTTCCTTCACCATGTAGAGACCTAGTCCAGTTCCTACATTTTTTTGAGTCGCACGGGTAAATAAATTAAAAACATCTGAGCGATGCTTTTCCTCTATGCCGATACCATTATCTGAAAGCGTGATGGTAGCGAGATTTTCTTCCACTTCAATACTCAAACTTATCTTGTTATCAATTTGATCTCCTTTCTGGAATTGAACCGAATTGCTAAATAAGTTATTGAGGATAACCCGGATTTTCGCATCATCTGAATAAAAAGGACTAGATTGATTAATTTGGACATCAAGCTGGATATGGTCAATAGGAAACTTTGCCTTGTAAGCAACGAGCTGTTGCTCAACAACTTGCCCAAAATTAATCTCAGAGATTTTATTATCAATCTTCGTTGACCTATAGAAGTCAAGCATTTTATAGATATAATCGTCCAACTTGCCAGTTGCACTATCTATCATATCAAAATACTCGGCCGCAGCAGGATCTTTAAGCTCCATTTTTGCCAACTTAGAGACACCAGAAATACTCATCAGCGGACCTCTTAATTCGTGTGACAAGCTGTAAACAAATTGATTCATCTCTGAATGAAGCTTTTTTAGCTTTATGTTCTTTTCTTTAAGCTCACGCCTCATAAAATAAATATCGGCAGCATTCTTTATCGAATTTTTAATCTGCTCAATATTCCAAGGTTTATCAATAAAACGATAAACTTCACCCTTGTTGATTGCATCGATAACAGAAGCTATATCGGAATAGCCGGTAAGCAAAATTCGGATTGGATCAGGATTGAACTTTACCAACTCTTCAAAAAATTCTGTCCCAGTCATCCCGGGCATTCTTTGATCAGCAATAACCACATGGATTTCTTCCTCTCTGGCGATTTTCAACCCTTCATCAGCATCAATAGCTGTAAAAATTTTAAAGTCCTTTCTTAAAGTAGCTCTGAAAGACTTTAAATTATTGTCTTCATCATCTATATAAAGGACATGGATTTTATCATTCATAGCGTTGAGAGCTTTGGTAAATAGGAAGTGTTATTTTAAATGTAGTCCCCTGGCCCTCTTCCGTAATTACTTCCAGCGTTCCTTTGTGATTTTCAATAATAGAGTAAACAATTGAAAGCCCCAAACCTGTACCTTTACCGACTGCCTTTGTGGTAAAGAAAGGTTCAAATATTCGTTGTTTTACATTATCAGGCATACCTGGCCCATTATCTATAATTTCTATAGTTATAAAATCCTCCAATGACCTCGTTCTAAGTTCAATCTTAGGGTCAACAATCGTATCAATATGATCGGCTAGGGCATGAACAGCATTGTTGATAATATTCATGAAAACCTGGTTGATTTTACCTGCCAAGCATTCTACCAATGGAAGCTCACCGAAGTCACGAACAATTCGGATTTTCGTGGGCATAGTACTATTTAATAGGATAATTGTACTGTTGATCCCATCATGTACGTCCACTTTTTTCATATCCTGCTCATCCACCCGTGAGAACAGCCGGAGACCTTTCACAATTTCCACTGTCCTTTTTGCCCCATCATCCATTCCTTTCAGCAATTGGTCAACTTCATCGAGCACGTATTCCAACTCAAGATCTTCTTCAAGCTGCTTTGCTTCTTGCTGCGATTCTGGAGTAAACTCCCTCGCACCGGTAGTTCTATAGAACTCAATCACTTCCATAATATCCTTAATATCCCGCTTGAGAGGCATGATATTAGAACTCACAAAGTTGATCGGGTTATTGATTTCATGAGCAATACCAGCTGTCAGCTGACCTAAAGAAGCCATTTTTTCTTGATTTACCAGCTGGCTTTGCGTATTCTGAAGATTTCGAAGTGCCTGTTCTAATTCATCAGTTCTGATTTTGACCTTGTCTTCCAGCATGACGTTTTGCTCACGTACTAACTGTTCATTTTTTGCAAGTATGAGTAGGCGTTCAGCTTGTTCTTTTTCCTTTTCTTTCTTTAGAATATTTATTTTATCAGCAAGAGCAAATGATAGTAAGAGTGCTTCGAATACAGAGCCAAAGGTGAACACATAGCTAGTGAAGAAGCTATTAGGTAATATGTTTAAGTCCCCAAGTAAGAATACAATCATACTGCAGATCAATAATGACCAAGAAATCAAAAAGAATTTTGCAGGTCTATATCCTCTGGCAAGGCTGTAGGACGATATAAACAGTAAGTAAAATGGCACAATGCCCAAGAAAACCTGTAAAAATCTAAACTTCAATTGGCCTATACCAAAATCAAATAAAAAGGCTGATAATATGAATACATAAACAACTATTATACTTACTCCAATGGCATATAACTTTTTGTTAAATACTTTAGTTTTCAGAAAGCTTAATGAGTAAAATATCCCAACAATATTCACTAATGCAGTGCTGATGTAAAAACCATATTCCTTCAGAAAAACACTAGATGGCCATACAAACGCATCAACATATCCCCCTAATATTCCTTGAGTTACACCGACAAAAAATATGTAGGTGATATATAACCCATATAAAGAATCCCTTGTAGAAATCCATAGGAAGAGATTGTAAAAGAACATCGCCAATATAATCCCAAAGTAGATCCCAAAAATAAGATTCCGCTCGTCTAAAGTCAGGTAATTTTTGGTGTCGGTATTTAAGCTTATTGGAACATTTACATTACCGAAGCTCTTCACTTTTACATTGTAGGTCAATGACTTATCTTCTGAAATATCCGCAAAATTAAAAAGAGAATTAAAGTCCTGATCTGCTACATTAACTCTTCCCATTTTCTTCACCAAGACTCCTTCAGCATTGTAAACTTCAATCTCATTGAGCATAGGATTACTAAGAGAAAGAATTTGCTTCCCTGAATTCTTTGGTACTTCTGTGAGCACTACGCGTATCCAAAAACTAGCATCAGAATACCCTAACGACAAGAATTCGCCTTCGGAATTCTCAAGGCTTGAGTTTGGCAAAGCTATAAAATCCTCAACACTATTAACCCCCTGATTTTCAGAGACCCAGCCTATAAATTCAAATTGATTCTTGGATTGCTCCTTGCAAGAAGACAGTAAGACTAATGCTAAAAAAAAGTATAAATATTTTATCATTGTACATAGGATGTATAAGTCAATTTAATTTCTCTCCCTCTATAATTTTCTTCTATCACAAGGGTGTCGTTATCTCTGATTTTAAAAATAGAATCTCTATGTTCCTGAGTAGTCATAGGCAAATTTTCAGAATCATACATTTTCATAGCCGTAGCTATCAAATCCAATTTTGGATAGTAAAAAGTACCGTTGTTCCCAACTTGAGTTAAAATTTCATAGCCCATTTCTAATCCAAGTTTAACTGTCACCGGAGCGAATAATGCATATAAGGAAGTAAGATTAAGCTTTGGAGTAAGCGCTAAGCAAGCTTTGGACATAAAAATTGCCCCTATACCAAGACCGGTGATTTTTCTTGAATTCCACATTCCACATATTTCACCGGTTCCCGCATCAATATCCTTTTCTATTACATCTTTGATACTGCTGTCTAAATCCTCAATTGCTTCTACCATTGGTAATGGAAAATCTGCGTTAGCACGGTGAATTCTCGCGCCTCCATAGATTAAACCATCTTCATCTGACTCCACTATGACCACGATGACATCAGGATTTTTCACCCAACTATTATTAGCAGAAGTCACTTTCTTTACTCCAATACTTTCCAGTACCTGCCTATGTCCTTCTATGAACTTCTGACACCGTTCGGGATCATTAATTGCTCTAAATGCTATTAATTTGAACATCCCGGTTACAGTAAAATCAAACTAGCTGAAACATCTCTTCTAAATGCTCTCATTGATGGCTCGCCCGCTTTATTAATCCTCACCATAAACACCTCTTGCTTGCTTAAGCCTCTATTGAAAATTTGGTTAAGGTCATTTTTAAACTGTTGAATCATCCCCTTTTCATTCTCTGAAAAACCGGTTATTTTTTCCCTTAATACTCTATGAAAAATAAAAAGAGAAGATGAAATCGGCTGAAAACTATAGCCGGATAAATTAGCTTTTATCCAGACTCTTTGAATTGCTGCCCCTGCTTTGAGAAAGGCGCTTGGTGTATATTCATCCGCAGTAAACATAAGCACTGCTGATGCAGATAGTATAGTCTGATCAGAAATCTTAGTTAACCCATAGCCTAAATCATTTTTCCTAAAAAACTCAATGGTTCCAGGATCACGAACTAGCCCTACTGCTGCACGCTCTGAATTCCCCATTTCAAGTGTGGCAATATCAATCCCGTCTTTCGTTTCCAACGCTTCTTCTGCCGACCATCTTATTTCACTTATAAAATCTTTATAGCCTTGATCATGAAGTAGCCTTAGACGATCCATTCCCCCTACTATAGGAGTCAGTGCTCTTAGTTGCTCAAGGCCATCAATGATTTCTAAGCTAACACCATCTGAAGTAGCAATATTTTTAAATTCGTCAAGTGTCTGCTTTTCTAAAGGCACTCGCTCAGCATTTTTACGATTTGTACATCGCATAGAAATGCCCGCTACTAAATCCCCGTTCAAAATAGAAATCGGATCTTCTGATCTTGAATCAAACACAATGGAGGCGATAAGTTCCTCTTCAAAATTTTGAATATGCTGATGGATGGTCAGCTCTATACCCATAGAAGCTGCCACAAGTCTAAAATTCTGTAATGCAGCCCCAAATGCCAACAAGGATCCAGTGCCTAGGTAATCAAGTAAAGATTCACTTTTAGATTTATCATGAAGTAGGTGGAGGACGCCACCTTGATCAAATATCCATTTCCAAGGCTGACTATTCCCTCCTGAAGGAGCTGTATTGGCTTTTTCTATTATAAAAAATAAATCCTGATGAGAAATCTTATAGTTTGAAACGTATCTGTTCTTTGGTAATAAGTCTATAAAGTCCTTGTCTGTATTTGGGGTGTTGGTAGGTTCAGGTTTAGCCTTTTCGCTTTTGCTTAATACTAGCTCATCCAAATCCACGTAATACCTACCAGATTCTACATTTTCCCCTAACAACACTTTTCTAGAAGCATTTGCCACCGTAGCACCCCCCAAATACACAGCAGAAGCTAACTGTGGCCAAGATGAAATTGACTGACTTAGCTCTAGCAAAGAAACCTTCATTCGTGTGGAAATGGTGTTTAGTCCGATAATCTTCAATCCAACTGGGACTTTTTGCTGACTTGTTAAGTTTTTTAAATCCGAAAAATTAAAATCTCCTAACAGGCCATGAAAAATTTCACGGGATGGCTCCCGATCAAATCTTTCAACATCCAACATTCCACGGTCTGAAGTTTCCATCAAAACAGGAATCCTTTTAGCCTTAGCTCTTTCTCTTGCCAGCACCTTGATATCCAGGCTATCACATTCGTCAATCAGTAAGTCTAAATCCCCTCCATTCGAAAGAAAATCATCAATATTATCCTCGTTTACACCATTTCTATACAAGGTGATTTTGAGATACGGATCTATTTCGAAAATCTCTCTCGCCGCCAAAACAACCTTCTCAATCCCCAAATCCAAAACTCCGGCTTTGATCCTATTGAGATTACTCAACTCCAACGTGTCAAAATCTGCCAACCTTAATTCACCACAACCTCTTTCCAAGGCTATGGTTACAGCGATGCTCCTCCCTACAGATAGTCCAATTAATCCAATTTTCTTTTTTCTGAGCTCTTTTTGCTCTTTGGTAGTGATTTTATAATTGTTACGCTGAGTTCTTACTTTAATAAAATCCTCTTCGGGAAGAAGTCTGACCAAAGCCTTTTTCCAAGGAAAGTAAACCCAATTACCATAGCTTTCCCTATCTCGTTCAACAAAAAACTGAATCACTAGTGAGGACAATTCGGCCTCCGTAAATGATTTAGAAGGATTGTTGGCCTTAATCAACTCACTTACCTGATCTTCCAATAAGTCAATTATTGTGATTTGAGGACTATCATACAACTCTCTAAAAATTAAAGAATCCGAAAAATCTGAAGGCGTAAAGATTAACGGAAACACTTGGTCATCAAGATGGAACTGTGTACTACTTAACATTTTGTATTATCGGGGGTGATAAATTGAAGTAAAGTTAATTTTTTCAACTATAAGTCCAATTTTTTAATACTCTTTATAGGGTATCTTTTTATATTGGTTATTGAAAATTCCTAGAAAACAATTTTCATTAGTTATTTTTATAAAAAAACACTGTTTAATTGTAACGTATCGATTGTTTTAGACAAATTTGTTGAATGGAAACTAAGCCTCAAGAAAAAATTAAAATCCTCTATGTCGATGATGAAGAAAATAACCTTCAGGCATTCAAGGCTACTTTTAGAAGAGATTACCAAATTTTTCTAGCAATTGATGCTACAGTAGCTAGAGAAGTTCTATCGAAGCAGGAAGTTGACATAATTATCACGGATCAAAGAATGCCTGGGGAAACTGGCGTGGAATTTCTGGAATCTATTATTCCTATTTACCCTAACCCCATAAGAATACTATTGACTGGCTATACTGACATCCAAGCCGTAATTGATGCTATTAACAAGGGACAGGTTTATCATTATCTGACAAAACCTTGGGAGGAAGATTACCTCAGGACAGTAATTAAAAACGCATTTGAGATATATCAGCTTCGCAGGGAAAACGAAAAATTAACTAAAGCATTGATTAAGGCAAATGATCAATTAGAATTTATTTTAAGACAGAACCTACTGTCTTGAGTTAATACCTTGCAGCTAGTAACAATTGTAGCTCTTTATGGCTCATTCCAAATTTCCTTCCCAGATAGGCATTTGTAAGACTTCCTCTGTAGGTATACACCCCTCTCAAGAACCATTTATAATTGAATATCATTTCTTCAGCCCCACCTAGATCAGCCATCTGAAGTATAAGTGGAGTGAAGATGTTACTCAAGGAATAGGACGCAGTTCTTGCTACTCTAGAAGCAATATTCGGAACACAATAATGAATAATATCATGAACCTCGTAAACAGGTTCGTCATGTGAAGTCATTCTGCCCGTTTCGATACAACCTCCTTGATCTATGGCTACATCTATAATAATACTACCATGCATCATGTTGGCGACCATTTCTTCGGAGACCACGATTTTATTTCGACCTTTTTCAGCACGTAATGCACCGATTACCACATCTGCCTCCGAAAGCGCTTGATTTAAGCTAAAATTATCAATGGTAGAAGTGTAAATCTGCTGACCGAGCAATTGCTTAAGTCTTCTTAATTTATAGATATGGTTGTCGAAAACTTTGATATTAGCTCCTAATCCCAAGGCTGTTCTAGCGGCATATTCAGCCACTGTGCCCGCGCCTATGATTACTACTTGAGTTGGTGGCACTCCAGTGACGCCCCCCATAATTAATCCTTTGCCGCTATTTTCGCTAGAAAGATACTCTGCAGCTATTAGCATCACCGTACTTCCGGCGATCTCCGACATAGCACGCACTACTGGCATTCCTCCTACTTTATCCTCTAAGTATTCGAATGCTACTGCTGTTATTTTCTTTTCGTTCAGCTTCTGAATAAATTCCTGACTTTGTCTTTCCAGCTGTAGAGCTGATATAAGGCAGCTACCAGTAGTCATGTAGCTCAACTCTTCTTCTGTTGGCGGATCTATCTTTAAAACCACCTGTGATTCGAAAACCTCTTTTTTTGAACTGGTGACTTTCGCTCCGGCATCAGAAAAATCCTGGTCGGAAAACTTTGATTGTAAGCCAGCACCTGCCTCCACTACAACGCTAATCCCATTATTAGTAAGTAAGCCTACAGATTCTGGGGTTATGACTACGCGCTTTTCCTGTGTAGAAACTTCTTTTGGCAAACCTATAACCAAGGAGTAGTCTCTTTTTTTCACCTTGGCAGGCGATTCCTTCGGTATCAGCCCTACAGCAGTAAGTTGATCGATTTCAGCTGGCATCTTGAATATGTTGAAAGTTCAGGGTTCGTTTTGTGTCGGATTCATTGATGATCCGAATGAGGAAAAATTTCTCAGGCAAAAATGCAGCAACTTTCTCTGCCCATTCTAACCAGCAATAATTTCCACTATAAAAATACTCTTCTATTCCGATATCCAAGGCTTCTGTAGCATCATCCATTCTATAAAAATCAAAGTGGTAAAATATTTCACCAACTTGATTTTCATAGTGATTTACTATTCCAAAAGTAGGACTACTGACTTGATCTAGGATGGAATATGATTTGGACAGCGCTTTGATAAGAGTGGTTTTACCCGCTCCCATATCACCCTGAAACACCCACACTTTTTCATCAGAAGCGGCTTCAATAACAGCTGAAGCTGCTTTTCCTATCTCATCTAGCTCGTATGTAAACTGGGTCAAATGCTCAATTATTTTGGTGACAAATGAACGATCGGAATGATCATTTCCTCCAAAGATACACCTCCATGCTGGAAAGTATCCTTATAGAAGTTCACATAATAATTGTAATTATTCGGGTATGCAAAGAAATAATCTTCAACGGCAAATACATAAGTAGAAGAAACATTCAGCCGTGGCAATTTGGCGTCTTCAGGTCTTTTGATTTCAAAAACTTTCCCCTGCTCAAAGTTCAAGTTTTTGCCTTGCTTATACCTCAGGTTTGTAGTCACATTTTTATCACCTATAATTCTGTAAGGCTTATTAACTCTTTTGGTACCATGATCAGTAGTAATGATCACCTCCGCTCCTGCATCATGAATCTTTTTCAAAAGCTCAAACAAGGAAGAATGCTCAAACCAACTTGTGGTTAATGATCGGTAAGCTGACTCGTCAGGAGCTAGTTCCCGGATCATTTTCATATCTGTTCGTGCATGAGAAACCATATCCACGAAGTTATAAACTAAGACATTTAGATCATTTTGAAGGAAAGTATGAAACTGCTCTAACACAGCCTTTCCTTGGTGTGCCTGAATTATTTTATTATAGCTGGACTTAATCGACAATCGGTTTTTCTCCAAGTTGATTCTCAACCAGTCCTCTTCGAAGTTATTTTTCCCCTCATCTGAATCCTCATCTTCCCAGAAATTTGGATAAAATCTCGCCATATCCATTGGCATCATTCCACTGAAGAGTGCATTTCTCGCAAAAGCAGTAGTGGTGGGCAAAATACTATAATAAGTATCCTTGTCTTTTATATTGAAATAAGGAGCTATGATCGACTCTATATCCTCCCATTGATCTAATCGAAAATTATCTATCACGATAAAGAACAGCGGTTTTTTATCCTGAAGCTGGGGAAAAACCTTTTTCTTCATTACCTGAGGCGAAAGCAATGGTTTTACAGGGTTTTTCTCTTCCATCCAATCGAGATAATTATCTTTAATGAATCTGCAGAAATTAGCATTCGCTTCTATTTTCTGTGATTCCAGCACAGGAAGCATGTTTTTATTTTCAGTATCATCGATCTGCATCTCCCAATACGTCAGTTTCCTGTAGATATCTGCCCAATCTTGATGATCTTCAGCATCGCCAAAAGCCATACTGATATTCATAAAATCCTGCTGATAACTTTGGGTGGTTCGCTCGTCAATCAACTGCTTGTTTTGAAGTAACTTCTTCACCGAAAGCAAAATCTGGCTTGGGTTAATCGGTTTGATCAGGTAATCAGCAATTTTCCCTCCGATCGCATCATCCATGATATGTTCTTCTTCACTTTTGGTGATCATCACCACAGGAACTTGAGGCTTCATCTGCTTGATTTGTTGCAAAGTTTCCAGACCAGTCATTCCAGGCATCATTTCATCTAGAAAAATTACATCAAAGTTTTTTTGCTCTACTTCTTCGATAGCATCCACCCCAGAATTCACCGTGGTAATTGCATATCCTTTTTGTTCGAGGAAAAGAATGTGTGGTTTGAGCAAGTCGATTTCATCGTCAGCCCAGAGTATGTTGAATTTTTGAGACATTTCAGGTTCCGTTTCTTTTAAAATTATAATTACTTTTGAGGCAAACAAAAAAGGCCTCCTTGAAAAGCCAGAAGATACTAAACGACCCGGTATACGGATTTATCACGATCCCAAGCGAGTTGATTTTTACGATTATCGATCACCCATACTTTCAGCGACTGCGGAGAATAAAACAACTGGGTCTGACTGATTTTGTCTATCCCGGTGCTCTCCATACCAGATTTCATCATGCGATTGGGGCAATGCACTTGATGAGCATTACGCTAGACAATCTACGAAATAAAGGTACTGAAATCACAGACGAAGAATATGAAGCCGCATTAATCGCGATTCTTTTGCATGACATTGGACATGGACCTTTTTCACATGCCTTAGAATACAGCCTACTCAAGGGCGTTCCCCATGAAGAGCTTTCTCTTTTGACTATAGAACTCTTTAATCAAGAGTTTGGTGGCAAATTAGACCTTACTTTAAGAATATTTAAGAATCAATACGAGCGAAAATTCTTTCATCAGCTGGTATCCAGCCAGTTAGACATTGATAGATTGGACTACCTTCAGCGCGATTGTTTTTTCACTGGCGTATCCGAAGGAACTATTGGTGCAGATCGCATTATCAAGATGATGGATGTGAAAAATGACCAAGTAGTGATCGAAGAAAAAGGAATCTATTCCATTGAAAACTTCCTGAGTGCTCGTCGATTGATGTACTGGCAAGTTTACCTTCATAAAACCACCGTCAGTGCGGAGAAAATGCTCATCAAACTGATCGAGCGGGCTCGGTTTCTACGCCAATCAGGCACAAGCTTTACAATCACGGAGGAATTTGACTTTCTTTTGAGCCAAAATTTATCTTTGTCCGACTTCCAAACTAATCCTGACTATTTACGATTGTTCCTCGAAATGGACGATCTGGATATCTGGGGCGCTATAAAGCTGTGGAAAAATCACCCTGATTACGTCCTTAGAAATATTTCTCAGATGTTTTTGACTCGAAATCTTTTCAAAATCAGCTTGACCAACGAGGCGTTTAAGCCTGAAGAAATCGCTCTGCTGAAAGAAAAGACGATTTCCAAATTGGGAATTCCTCCGCAAGACTTAACTTATTTCTTTTCGCATGGGGCAGTAAGTAACTATGGATACCTCGCTAAGGATAGAATTAATATTTTGACAAAAAAAGGTGAAGTAATAGATGTAGCTCAGGCGGCTGACCTACCGAATATAAAAGTCATGAGTAAAATCGTAGAGAAACACTATGTATGTAAGGCCAAAAGCCTAAATTTAGATTATTAACTCCGTTTATATTGTTTATGGAATTTACCCTCGGACAAGTAGCTGCAATCCTACAGGGAATAGTAGAAGGTGACGAAACCCAAAAAGTATCCAGACTGGACAAAATTCAAGAAGGAAAACAAGGAGGTATTAGTTTTTTGGCGAATGAAAAATACACTCCCTTCATCTATGAAACTGATGCCACAGCGGTAATCGTCTCCACCAGTTTCGTCCCCACTAAAACTCTGAAGACTAATTTAATCAGAGTGGAAGATGCCTATACAGGCTTCACCAAATTACTGGAAGCTTATTCCATGTTGATGAAAAGCAGTCTAGTTGGCGTCGAAGAGCCATGCTTTTTCGATGCTAGTTCGTCGATTGGCGATCAAGCTTTTCGAGGTGCTTTTTCTTACATTGGCAAAAACTGTGTAATCGGTGATTCTGTAAAAATCCACAGCCATGTACATATTGGTGACCGTGTAAAAGTAGGAAACAACGTTATTATTCACGCTGGAGCCAAAATTTGCGCAGATACAATTATTGGAAATAATTGCGAAATCCATCCAGGAGCAGTTATAGGCTCAGATGGGTTTGGCTTTGCTCCGCAGGGAGACGGGAGTTACAAAGCTATACCTCAGATTGGGAATGTTATCTTAGAAGACAATGTGAGCGTTGGTGCAAACTCAACAATTGATTGTGCGACTATGGGGTCTACGATAATTAAAAAAGGGGCTAAAATCGACAATTTGGTACAAATCGCCCATAATGTGATCATCGGAGAAAATACGGTGGTTGCTTCTCAAACAGGAATTTCAGGATCTACCACAATTGGAAAAAATTGTGTGATTGCTGGCAAAGTTGGCATTGTGGGGCATATAACAATTGCTGATAATACCACTATAGGAGCCAATACAGGCATTAGTAAGTCGATCAAAAAATCAGGATCTACCTTATTTGGATATATAGCAATGGATATGAAGGATTTCTTAAAATCATATTCAATCTTTAAAAAGCTCGGATCGATAGAAGACCGAATAAGAGAACTAGAAAAAAAGCAGTAAATTTGCAGCCTTTAGCATGCTGAACGGTTCAAAAATCAGATGAAAGTAAAACAACACACCATTAAAAAGCAGGTGGAATTATCCGGAGTGGGACTACATACCGGAGTTATTTCAAACATGACATTCCTCCCTGCACCTCCAAACCACGGATATAAATTTCAGCGAATTGATCTGGAAGGCAGACCAACCGTAGACGCAGACTGCGACTTGGTGGTAGATGTTTCCAGAGGTACCACATTGGAGCAAAATGGTGCCCGCGTCTATACCGTAGAGCACGTATTGGCAGCATTGGTAGGTTTAGAAATAGATAACGTACTAATCCAATTGGATGGTCCTGAGCCTCCAATCATGGACGGGTCTTCTATTCAGTTCATCGAAGTATTAGAAGAAGCAGGTCTAGAAGAGCAAAATGCACTGCGTAGATTCTACGAAGTTCAAGAAAGTATTCAATACAAAGATTCTGCTCGCGAAGTAGAGATGGTGGCATTGCCAACAGATAACTATCGCGTCACAGTAATGGTAGATTACAACTCTCCAGTATTGGGTAGTCAGCATGCATCTATCACCGACATTGGCCAATTCAGATCAGAAATCGCTTCTTGCCGTACTTTTTGTTTTTTGCATGAGCTAGAAATGCTTTACAATTCCAACTTGATTAAAGGTGGAGATTTGAACAATGCCATCGTTGTAGTTGATAGAATCGTAGAAGAGAAAGAATTGGTTAATTTGGCTAAGATGTTTAATAAGCCAAAGGTTGAGGTTAAGAAAGAAGGCATTTTAAATAATGTTGACCTACGCTACCGTAATGAACCAGCTAGACATAAATTACTTGATGTAGTTGGGGATTTAGCCCTTGTGGGACGCCCTTTGAAAGCTCAGATTATGGCAGCGAGACCTGGTCATGCCGCAAATGTAGCTTTTGCAAAAAAAATCAAGCGTGCGATGGAGAAATCATCTTCTTCCCACATCCCATATTACGACCCGAAACTACCTCCTGTAATGGATATCAATCAGATCAGCAGCATTTTGCCGCACAGATATCCATTCCAGCTATTAGATAAAATTATCTACCTAGATAATACAGTGGTGGCAGGAGTGAAAAATGTAACTATCAACGAACCTTTCTTTATGGGGCATTTTCCAGCTAACCCGGTGATGCCAGGTGTACTGCAGGTAGAAGCAATGGCCCAAACAGGTGGAATTTTAGTATTGAGTACAGTGGATGATCCAGAAAATTACTGGACTTATTTCCTGGGAATCGAAAACTGTAAGTTTAGAAAAATGGTTCTCCCTGGTGATACTCTCATTTTTAAATGTGAACTTTTGGCCCCGATAAGAAGAGGAATAGCAAAAATGCGTGGTGAAGCTTATGTCGGAAATACACTAGTATGTGAGGCCGTAATGACAGCAAGCATAACCAGAAAAGAATCATGATCAGTCCTTTAGCACATATCGACCCAAAAGCAACAATAGGTAAAAATGTTCACATCGATCCTTTCACAATGATTGGTGAGAATGTCACTATTGGTGATAACACATGGATCGGACCAAACGTAACTATTTTTTCTGGGGCCAGTATAGGTAAAAATTGCAAAATTTTCCCTGGTGCTGTTATTGCCGGAATCCCTCAGGACCTGAAATTCCAAGGAGAAGACTCTACAGTAATGATAGGTGACAACACCACCATTCGTGAGTGCGTGACCATCAGCCGTGGTACAGTAGAAAAGCAGACAACCGTAATCGGAAGTCACTGCTTACTTATGGCCTATGTCCATGTTGCACACGATTGTGTAATCGGGAGCCATGTGATTATAGCCAATTCTGTGCAAATTGCTGGACACGTATCTATTGATGACTGGGCGATCGTGGGTGGATCCAGTGCTGTTCACCAATTCGTTAAAATTGGTATGCATGCCATGGTTTCTGGTGGTTCTTTGGTTAGAAAAGACGTACCTCCATTCACTAAAGCAGCACGTGAGCCACTTTCTTATGCAGGTGTCAACTCTCTTGGCTTAAGAAGAAGAGGCTTTTCCAGCGAATCTATTTCCCACATTCAGGAAGTCTATCGCTACCTTTTCTTAAACAGCATGAATAACAGTCGTGCTTTGGAAGAAATTGAAGTGAATTTACCTGCTACTAAAGAGCGGGATGAAATCTTGAATTTTATCCGCTCTTCTGAAAGAGGTGTGATGAAAGGCTACATCAATTAACAATGTTAAAAATCCGCTTAGAAGAAGCTTCAAAACGCTTCCAATACGAATGGGTTTTTAAAAATCTAAGCCTTGAATTGACTCAAGGAAATTCTTTAGCAATTACAGGAAGTAATGGTTCTGGGAAATCTACTTTACTGAAATGTCTAAGCGGAGCAATCCCTATTACATCCGGGAAAATAGAATATTCACTTAATGAGAAATCAATCTCAGAAGCGGATTGGTTTACTTATCTGGCTATTTCCGCTCCCTATATGGAAGTTCCTGAAGAATTCAGTTTAGAAGAATTGCTCAACTTCCACTTTAAATTTAAAAAGCCCCTTGATTCCATCCCTTTGGAAGAAATCATAGAAAAGCTCTACTTATCTCAACATAAGTCAAAGCAAATCAGTCAATTTTCTTCCGGAATGAAACAGAGACTTAAACTTGGGCTAGCCCTTTTTTCGGATGTTTCAATTATACTTCTGGATGAACCAACTTCTAACCTCGACCGTAAGGGTATAGAATGGTATCAGGAAATGATAAATCAATATGCGCAAAACAGAACGCTAGTAATTTGTTCTAATGAGCCTAGAGAGTACGAGTTTTGTGAACAAAAAATAGCACTTGAAGATTATAAGTGAACACTAGCATTAAACTTTAATTCCTATCTTTAAATTCACTGGTAATTAAGTATTACGCCTATCTATTCGATCATATTGAAAACAATAAGCGTTTGAATTTCCCAAAATATAATAGCTAGCAGAAAAAAATCGCAATCCCAACTATCCTCTGAAAAACAAATATAAACATATGAAATCTTCTATAATTAGACTTTGTATCCTAGCGTTTGCCATGTGCATTATTCAAAGTTGTGGTGGAGACGATCCTGATCCTGATCCAATCAAAACTCCTGAACAAATAGCCACGGAAGCATTAACAGGTACAGGTACTCAAACGTGGGGGGTCGATGGCGGCGGATCTGTCCTTCGTGACGGCACGGCGGTTACAGACCTATATTCCGGTTTTGAACTGGTATTGACCTCAGGGTCATCTAAAACATACACTTCCAAAAACAATAATGATATTTTTGATGCTTCGGGCTCCTGGTCTTTCGCCGGTACAAACTTCGACAAGTTTATGCTCTCAGGAACCAAGCCAGCCGCTGGAAGGGAAATTTCTTTTACGCAAACCAACAGTAATTTAACACTTACCTTCACAATCCCTGCCCCAGGTGCACGTGTAAATGGAGTATTAGCTGTTGCAGGAAATTACACTTTCAATCTGCTTAAGAAATAACCTGACTTAATCTTTAAACAAAAATGGGGAGCAAATTTGCTCCCCATTTTTGTTTATTTCAGGGTTATCAGCGTGACTCCTGCCCCACCTCGATCTGCATGCTCATCCTCCATATGTCTTACTTGACTCATGTCTTTCAGAAAATTTCGTGTCAAATCTCTCAATATCCCATTGCCTTTTCCATGGACTATTCTGAGATCTTTAAGTCCAAGCATAAATCCTTCATCAACGAAAGTTTGAATCAATGAGAGTATCTCTTCCCCTCGTTTTCCTCTCAAATCAAGATTAGGTGAATAATCCATCATCTTTTCATTGGTATTATACCCACTTCTTGAGGCAGCAGCCTTCTTTTCTTTTTTTACTTCACCTTGAGATATCTTCTCTAATCTCGAAAGTTTCACTTTCGATTTGAGTTCACCGATGGAAAGTTCAATTTCATTCCCTTTCACCTGAAGCACTTCTGCTATCGCTCCATTATCTTTAAGTCTCACCCAATCTCCTACGCCTATTTTCCCACCTAATATTTTTATCTCTGGACTCTTGACGACATTCTTTTCAGGCCTGACTGTTTCTTTAAACTCCTCCAAATCTTTCCTCACCAGCTTAGTGACCTCTTTCTCAGCCTTGCCTTCCTTAATCTCACGAATAGTAGCTTCAATTTTCTTGTTTGCCTGATCTAATAATTGCTTGGCCTCCTGCTTTGCTTCTTGGAGATATCGTTTTTTAGTTGTCTCCATGGTCTCTTTCAGCTCATTATATTCCTGAAGTCGTGTTTTCAACAAACGTTCTTTCGCCTTCACATCGGCTAGCAAAGTGGAATATTGATTCTTCTCGTTTTCTACTTGAGTGAGTAATCTATCGTACCGAACTCTCTCTTCACCAATCTGTTCTTTGGCATACTTCAAAATCTCCCTAGGAATACCAATTTTGGAAGCAATCTCCAAAGCGAAAGAAGAACCCGGTTTACCAATTTCAAGCTGATAGAGTGGCTCTAGCTTATCTACATCGTAACGCATGGCGCCATTTACCATGCCTTGGTTTTTGTTTGCGATTTGCTTCAAATTGCCGTAGTGAGTCGTAATCACACCATACGCACCGAGTTTATTCAGTGCCAATAGAATGGATTCGGCTATAGCACCACCAAACTGCGGCTCTGTACCTGTACCAAATTCATCTATAAAAAGTATGGTTTTCTTATTTGCAAAAAGCGAAAAATGCTTCATACTCATCAAGTGTGAGCTATAAGTACTTAGGTCATTTTCCAGATTTTGCTCATCGCCAATATCTATAAAGAAATTATCAAATAAGGAGCTTTTGGAATCGGGGTGCACTGGGATAAGCATCCCACACTGTAGCATATACTGAAGAAGTGCTACGGTTTTTAAGGTCACCGATTTCCCTCCGGCATTTGGCCCTGAGATTACTAGTAAGCGCTCATGTCCACTGAGTTTTACATCGAGCGGAACGATGTTTTTCCCCTGCGATTTTAGCGCCATTTCCAACAAGGGATGTCGCGCTTTGGTCCAAGTTAATTGTCTTTCCTTGGTGATTTCCGGTCTACAGCTATCAGTCTTTTGAGCAAATTTTGCTTTGGCACGGATAAAATCCATTAGCCCAAGAAAATTTGTTGCCTTCCTCAAGGCAGGTATAGCAGGTCGGATCTTATCAGTCAGCTGAATGAGAATCTTGATAATCTCCCTGCGCTCCATATACTCCAAGTCACGGATCTCATTATTGATATCCAAAGCCTCTTCTGGCTCCATAAATACCGTCTGCCCTGTCGCTGATTCATCGTGAATAAAACCTCTGAGTTTACGCTTATTTTCTGCAGCAATGGGAATCACTAATCTACCTGAACGCACTGTAATTGCAGAATCCTCCGTGGTAAGTCCTTTTGCTCTGGCTTCCTTGAAGACCCGATCCATCACCTTCCGAAGACGGCTTTCTTCATACAATATCTGAGTACGGATAAGCTGCAATTCCCGACTGGCATTACTCCTCATCTTGCCTTTCTCATCAATTATTAGCTCAATCGCTTTGAGTAAACCCATATCGAGATCCATCAGCAATCCTAGTAGCTGGCTGAGTACTGGATATTCTTCTTCTCTTTTCTGAAAAAAGGAAATACAACCTCTGAGTGTATCCAGAGAAAGTTTGATCTCATAAAAATCCTCCACATCAAGAAAAGCGTTCTCCAGTTTGGCTTTCTCTAAATAGGGGTTCAGATTGGTGAAATTAGAAGAAGGAAAAAGGTCTCCGGAGATTAAAATCTGGCGAAATTCCTCGGTTTGATCAAGTAATTTGGTCACCAGATTAAAATCTGATGAGAAAGCCAAACGATCCACATATTGCATTCCAAGTGGGGAGGTACACTCGGTTTTGAGGAGTTCTTTGACTTTAATGAAATTTACTTTGTGTTCGAGATTACGAGGGTATAGCATTAATATTGGTCAATTTCTTTTACTCTTACATCAAGAGAATCAAATACTCGGAAGTAAATCCGCTCCATTTCAGCAACATCATGGAGGTAATACAACATACTTCTGGTAAAAACAGAATCACTCACCTCATGTTTGAGAAAAACATCTTTTTCTAACAGTTTATAAAGCGCATTCAAGGAATCATTCGAAAATGGCATTTCCTGAACAAGGGTCTCTGTGCTATGAATATCTATCAGTACCTCAACCATTTTGTCCTGAGACAAATAGTCTTCTGGCTCAGTTTCAGAAACACATCCTACTATTAGTAGAATAAAAAAACCGAAGATCAGAAATCCTTTCACAGATCAAAATTAAGTTTATTAACGGAAAACCTCGGCAGCATTGGGACAAATGAAAATTTATGATTCGAGTAAGATGATTAACTAAAAATACACCAATCAAGTTTCATGAATGGATTATTAAACCACCTCACAAAAATTGAAGGCGCCTGCCATACTACAAAAATTCGATTGATGGGAGAAGCCAATAGCTACTCGTATGAAAATCAAGATGATCAGCGTACTACAGTCTAAATGAAACAGTACAGAAAATTCTCAGCGGTCCTTTGTCTTGCATTAGAATTGGTCTATCGTACCGCCGGTAGATTCTCTTACCATAAGTGAATCTACCACGCGAGAATAAATTCGCTCCATTTCTGAAGGATCACGCAGGTAATACAACATGCTCTGTGTGAAAACTGAATCACTCACTTGATGTTTGATGAAAACATCTTTTTCAAGCAAATTATAAAGCACTTTTGATGAATCATATGCTATTGGCATAGCGCTCGTAAGTCCCTCAGTAATATGAATATCTATCAACACTTCCACCATCTTATCTTCGGGCAAGAGACCAGTTGGCTTATTGCTAGAATTACAACTTACAAGGGAAATGATGCAAAAACTTAGTATCAGAAATCTTTTCACAGGTCAAAATTAGGTTTTTTTAACGGAAAATCTCTCCACCCTTCATGTAACTGAAATTTTATAATTCAGCTTAGAAGCATAACTTAGGCCGTTCAAATCACCATTCATGAACGAATTATTCAGCAAGCTCAGAAAATACGAAATCATGATCCGAAAGGTGGCCAATAATCACCTGCAAGGAGAATATCAGTCACTTTTTAAAGGGTCGGGGTTGGAATTTGATGATCTCCGTCCATACCAGTATGGTGACGATATTCGTACGATAGAATGGAAAGTATCTGCAAAAGGACACGGCACATTCGTAAAAACGTTTCGAGAAGATAAGGAACAGTCAGTTTTCTTTCTTTTAGACATTAGTGGTAGTCAGGATATAGGACAGCCGGGAAATAAAAAAATCGATCAAGGAAAGATTATTGCGGGAGTACTAACACTTGCCGCGGTTTTTGATGGAAGCCAGGTTGGGTTAATTAGCTATTCAGATCAACGCGAAAAACTGATACTCCCTTCAAAAGGAAGCAAACAAGGAGTAAAAATGATTCGAGGAATCTTTGATCATGAAAATATTTCCTTGAAGACAGATCTGAACTCGATGTTTATGTTTGCTCTAAACCTTATCAAAAAAAGAGCTGTAATTGTAATTATTTCTGACTTTATCGATGAAGGCTACGAACGCCCATTCCGAGCTTTGGCGGAGCGACATGATGTAGTGGCAATCCAATTAACGGACCCTCGTGAATCAGCTTTACCTTCTTTGGGAATTATACCAGTGTTTGATAAAGAGAAAGGGAAAACAACTTGGGTGAATACTGCATTTGGGAGCTTTTCTAAAAAAATAGCGGATACCTTTACTTCTGAGCGAGAGAATTTGAAGAATATCTGTAAAAAGAATCAAATAAACTACCTAGCTATAGATACTTCTCAGGATATAGTTGGGCCTCTATTAGAGCTTTTTAAGTACCGAAACAAAAGTATGAAACGTGGCTAAGACGCTCAAAATCTTATTATTTCTACTCATACCCTACCTGAGCAATGCGCAACAGGTAAAGGTGGATGGCTACTTCATGCAAGACTCCGCTAAGATAGGCGAACGGGTCGGCTATGTATTGAAGGCAACGTATTCAGAATCCACCCAGATTATTTTTCCTGATTCTACCTTCGATTTTTCTCCGATGGTATTACTCGAAAAAAAGACGTATATATCTTATACTCAGGATAGCATAACACAAGACAGTACAGTCTATTTTGTATCCAACTTCTCGTTAGACCCAACTTCCTACCTGACGTTGCCGGTATATGAACTCGCTAGGTATGATAGTGTGGTCCATTATCCAATGGAGGCTGAGCTGAAGCTGAAACTTACACTAGACAGCATTCCAGAACAGCTTGTCTTCCAACAGAATAACATTTACCAATCCTTAGAAAAATCCTTCAACTGGATTATTATAGGCATTATTCTAGGTGGCGTGTTGCTGTTACTCGGAGTTATTTACTTCCTTTTTGCAGATAAATTCCAAGAATATTGGAAGGAAAGAAGAGAGAAAAGACGTTGGGAACAATTTGAAAAAAGATGGAAAACCCAAACTGCATTGCTTACTAAAGCTCCATCCATTGAATCTGCAGATGAAGTAATTGGTCTTTGGAAAGGATATATGGAGAGTATCACTCATCTTCCCATTAAAGAATGGACTTCCAGCGAAATAGGTGAGCGATTGGATAATCTTGAGATTTTCAAGGCGCTCAGAGCGATAGATTTGATTATTTATGCCGGAGAATCGTCTGAAAGCGAAGAGGCAACAAGCTATTTATTAGAAGTGGCAAGAGAGAAATATCAGGAAAAACAAACCAAAATCAAGCATGAGAGAGCAGCTGTCTGAATTCTTTAGCTGGTCCTGGTTTCTGCCTGAGACCTTCAAAAGTTTCGAATGGGAAAATCCGATTTTATTGAATTTGATCTGGATTATTCCAGTATTCATTCTTTTTAGAACTTTTGTTAAGTTCTTGAAAAACCCTGTTCTCGAGCTTTCCCTTCCAAAACGAATCGCGAATAACAACCCTTGGACTTATTTACGCCTAATTCCCGCTGGCTTTTTCTATCTGTTCCTCATTATGCTTGTAATTGCTTTAGCTCGACCACAGCGCAGCAATGAGCGAGTGGAGCAATATACAGAGGGCATAGACATCATGCTGGTTTTGGATATTTCCGAATCCATGGATTTGCAGGATTTCACTCCTAATCGTCTTGAAGCGGCTAAAGCTACCGCTACGGAGTTTATAAATGGCAGAGTTGGAGATAGAATTGGCATGGTGGTATTCGCAGGCGAGGCGTATTCATTGGCCCCTTTAACAAATGACTATGAGCTACTAACAGATTTGGTGCAAGAAATATCATTCAGCATGATGGAGGCAAAAGGAACTGCTATTGGCTCAGCATTAGCAGCCGGCACCAATAGAATGAAGGAATCCGAGTCTGCTTCTAAGGTAATGATCCTGCTTAGTGACGGTGAAAGTAATGCAGGTAATGTAGATCCTTTATTCGCTGCAAACCTAGCCGCCGCACTGGATATCAAGCTTTATACGATTGCCATGGGCAAGGATGGTCTCGTTCCTTATGGTACAGATTTCTTTGGAAGACCTCAGATGGTAGAAAGCTATTTAGATGAAACCACACTGCGAGAAATAGCCAAGGTTGGCAATGGAGAATTTTTCAGAGCTGCTGATGGAGGTACCCTAGCTTCTATTTTTGATAGAATAGACACCTTAGAAAAGACAGAAGTGATAGAAAATCGCTACAAGGAAACCGCAGATTACTATCGCATATACCTATTTTGGGGTTTGATCTTATTCTTTGTTTGGCTGGGATTGAAAAGCAGTTTCTTAAATAACTTCCTACTTGATTAATAACTTTAATAAGCAAGAATTGGAGAAAGTTTGGGAACTGACTTTAGTCATTAATTTTGCCTTCAGCTATCATATAGGATCATAAAATGAAGGGCGTTATTTGCAAAAAAGCAAATCCAAATGCCGAATTCAGCCGAATTAGTCAAAAAGTACAACAGTCCTGCACCCAGATACACTTCTTATCCTACCGTTCCTCTTTGGGAAAATAACTTAGAACCTCAGGATTGGAATGACCTGGTAAAGAAAGCATTTATAAACTTTGGTGAGAAAGAAGGGATTTCTATCTACATCCACTTGCCTTACTGCGAAAGCTTGTGCACCTACTGTGGCTGCAACAAACGAATTACCAAAAACAAACAAGTCCAAGATCCTTACATCGAAGCATTGCTTGCCGAATGGGAAAAATATAAAGCGATATTTAAGTCCCGCCCTAAAATATCTGGAATCCATCTAGGCGGTGGAACTCCCACCTTCTTTGATCCTTCAAGTCTGGATCATTTGATTTCAACTATTCTGAAAGGCTCAGCTATCAGTCCTAATGCTGAGTTTAGCTTTGAAGGACATCCGAACAATACAAGTTTTGAACATTTAAAAACACTGAGCGATCTGGGCTTCAACCGTGTAAGCTATGGAATTCAGGATTTTGATGAGAAAGTTCAGAAAGCCATCCATCGGATCCAGCCATTTGAGAAAGTAAAATACGCGACAGATTCTGCGCGAATTTTAGGCTACACTTCTATAAATTTTGATTTGATCTACGGATTGCCACATCAAACTATCAACAGTCTAAGCGACACATTTAATAAAGTAAATGAGTTAAAACCTGACCGGATAGCATTTTATAGTTATGCTCACTTGCCTAGTGCATTTCCTGCACAGCAGAGCTTCGAGCATTTCTTGCCAACAGAGACCGAGAAGAGTGAACTTTATACATTCGGAAGAGCTCTTCTTGTAAAAATGGGATACGTAGAGATAGGTATGGACCACTTTGCCCTTGAAAACGATCCTTTGACCCTAGCAAAAAACGAAGGCTCTTTGCATAGAAACTTTATGGGATACACTACTTTACCTTCTAAAATTCTCATTGGGATGGGAGCCAGCAGTATCAGTGACGTGTATTATGCTTATGCGCAAAATGACAAGACGATTGAGCGCTATAAAGCTGAGACGATGAAAGGAGAATGGTCTATACAAAAAGGACACAGACTCAGCAAAATTGACCTACAAATTAGAAGTATAATTCTTGAATTGATTTGTAGAAAAGAAGCTGAAATCCCAGTTGAAGTCTGGGAGCAGTTTTCAGAAACTCAAGTTTGGAACCTAAAAGAAATGGAATTAGACGGTCTTATTTCCATAAATTCTACTCTGATCAAAGTATCCCAAAGAGGAATGAACTTTATTCGAAATATCTGCTCTCAGATCGACCTTCGCCTGTCAAAAAATCAAGCTAAAAAAACCCTTTTCAGCCAGACGGTTTAGGGACACATGGTAATTTCGACCTGCTGACTACCATAATCAAAAACTTGAAGATCGGGGCTGAAAAACATCCCTAATCCGAGTCCACGGAAAATAAATAGAAGTCCTATAAGCACACCGAGGTAGGGAATGGCTTTTTGGATTTTTTGCCTTGCTCCAACTGGAACCCAAGATCCTGAAAACATTAATACAAGAAGTAGAGGAATCGTACCCATACCGAAGAAAAACATGTAAGTGGCTCCAAGTAGAGGACTTTGGAAGGCCAAAGCTGCTATTAACGCCATGTAGACCATTCCGCATGGAAGTAAGCCATTAGCTAAACCTGCACCAAAGAAAGCAAATGGGCCTCCAGCTTTCAGAAATCGATTTAGTTGTCTTTTTACCCACATCACTATTCCGGAAAGTGCTGGGATAGTTAAAAATTGATCGGATTTTTTATATGAAAGTGCCATAATCAGTATTAGGACTCCCATCGCAATTGAGAAGCCTTGCTGTACTCCCGCCAATGACAAGGAAAATCCTATACTGCCAATAATTAGCCCTAGCAAAGCGTAAGTTATACTTCTGCCAAGGTTATATAGAATCTTATTATAGAAGAATGATTTGCTCCCACTTCCGCCTACGGCCAAAGCAATTGGCCCACACATTCCCACACAGTGGAATGAGCCCAAAAACCCAAGTATGAAGGCAGTCCAGAGCATTTATAGTGTGATCTTTTTTTCCTGATAATGATCAATCCCATTTTCAGTCCAATTGAGCTGAACTTTCCAATAACCAGGTTTAAGTTCTTTCAGAGGGATTTGAGTAATTCCAGAATGCGTTACTTCAAAGTTCATTTTTTGATCCAAAGAAGAATCAGAAGGACGGAAAAGTTGGAGAAACCCTTTTGTACCATTCGGCAGGTCAAGTTCTATGACTTTGGATTGCACATCAAAAGAAATCACTTCTCGGTCTAAATCGTCAGCAGATTTAGATTCATCAATCCTGTCTTGGTATTTTATTTCTTCTTCGTAGTAATTTTCTGTCACCAACTCAATACCATCCATTCGCACAGAGATCACCACCATGGTCAAAATCAGTGCAACAAAGCCTATAATTGTAAGTACTATACCCTTTCCCCAATCCATAATTGCATCTGATTAATTTTTAAACTCACTTGATTGGTGCTGTGAAATTCGTCTCAATCTCGTCAATCTTCTCTCCTTTGTAAAAAAGAGCCAATTCTACTTTTTCTTGATTCATTTTCACCTCATCTTGATTTCTTACCAAAAAGAACCTTCCTTCAAATTTAGATTGTGCATCCAAAACCAGATGCTGAGCCCCTACAATCTCTACATCCATTCCTTCAGCCAAGGACTTCAACTCGACCTCCTGAGGCTCAAAGGTTTTATTGATCAAGGTTATTTGATAGAGATTAGTGACCTTTCCATCTTCCCGTTCTTGATAAGTCATCCCCGGAAATCTAGTAATTGTAGCAGAAATATCATCTCGCGTAGCAATTAAGGAAACGAAAACCGTTAACAGCAAAACCAAAACTACGATATAAGACTTTACTCTTCCAGTCAATAGCTTTTGAAAACCTTGTTTGATACTATTCTCTGATGCATATCGGATCAAGCCTATTGGTCGATCTACTTTCACCATTACCTCGTCGCAAGCATCTATGCATGCAGTACAGTTTACACATTCCATCTGTATGCCATTTCGAATATCTATACCCGTCGGGCAAACCTGTACACAAAGATTACAGTCCACACAATCTCCCTTATCTGCATTCTCGGTAGCATTTTTTCGGATAGGTGCTCTTGGCTCTCCACGAACATAGTCATACATCACATTGATGGAGTTGTTATCCAGCATCACGCCTTGTAGTCTACCATAAGGGCAAACCACCAAACAGGCCTGCTCTCTAAACCATGTAAAAACAAACATGAAGATGCCAGAGAATGCGATCAAACCTATAAATCCTGCCATATGTGCTGTCGGTGGTGAAGAAACTATTTCTACCACAGAATCTACCCCAACCAAATATGCCATTACCAAATGGCCGATTAGAAGAGATATAAAAGCAAAGACAGTAATCTTAATTGATTTCTTGACGATCTTTTCCTGGTTCCAGGGCTGCGCATTCAACGCTCTTTGCTGATTTGCATCTCCCTCAATCAAGTATTCTATTTTACGGAAAACCATTTCCATAAATAGCGTCTGAGGACAGGCCCAACCACACCATACTCTCCCAAAAGCTACCGTAAAGAGAATGACAAAGACAAAGAATATCAGAAGAAGAAAAATAAGCAAATAGGTGTCCTGAGGCCAGAATACTGCTCCGAAAATGATGAATTTCCGCTCAAAAATATTGAACAGAAGCCAAGGCCTACCGTCCACTTTAATAAATGGTCCAGCAAACAAAATTCCCAAGAGTATCCAAGAAAGGTAGGTTCTGTATTTGTAAAAGAACCCTTTTACTTTTTTTGGATAAACCCAATTCCGCTTCCCATCATCCAAGACAGTTGCTAATGAGTCTCTAAATGTTTCAGGATTTAAATGTGGGTTCTTTTTTGCCATGATCGTAGGCTGATTACTACCGGGAATCGGCTGACTCCCGGTAGGATTAATTTATTCAGCTATCGCTGTGGTATCTCTCGCAACTGAAGTGGTATCTGCAGGAGCAACAGATTCCATAGCTGGTTCTCCAGCACCCCCTTCATACAATTCTCCTTGTGGATCCTTTGGAGCAGCAGGAGTAGTGCCTTGAAGACTTAAAATAAAGCTTGCTACTTCCTGAATTTCCTTAGGGTTAAGCTGATCTTCCCAAGGCACCATGCCTTTAGAAATGACACCATATTTTATTACGGAGAATAGATCTTTGATATCCCCGCCGTGCAGCCAATATGAATCCGTAAGATTCGGTCCTACGCCTCCCCCACCATCCGCAGCATGACAAGCAGCGCAGTTCGCTTGAAAAATAGTATTTCCCGTAGACAAAGCTGCTTCAGAATTATCAAGCGTCACATTGGTTTCATCAAGCGATGCAAGCGCACTCTCGCCTCTAGCTGCAGCTTCTATCGCTGCTATCCTTACTTCTTCCTGATATTCCTCAATACCAGTCTTACCATAACCGAGCACCGTATAGAACCCGAAGTAACCTACAGCGATCAAGATAGTACCAAAAAAGACATATTGAAGCCAGGGAGGCATAAAGTTGTCAAGCTCCTGAATACCATCATACGAATGGTCTGTCATTAACTTATCTTTTGTTTGCTCCTCTTGCACATCACCTGTGACAAACTTTAACTTAAATGATTCCCACCAGCTCGGTTCTTCTGCTAGTTCAGGGTTTTCTTTTTGGAAAACGGTAGAAATAAACGACATCAGATATATCATCAGGACCAGGAGCAAAATAATTACTCCTATAATGATTCCAATAATTATCAATAGAGTCATTTGATTGGAGTCCATGGCTGTCAATCCCCCTGACACTTCCT
Source organism: Algoriphagus winogradskyi (assembly GCF_900182815.1). Taxonomy (GTDB): domain Bacteria; phylum Bacteroidota; class Bacteroidia; order Cytophagales; family Cyclobacteriaceae; genus Algoriphagus; species Algoriphagus winogradskyi. The sequence goes on from NZ_FXUA01000009.1 coordinate 181,621, forward strand.
GCGCCAAAACTGGAGTAGAAACCAAAAGACCATTGAATGCAAATAGGGTTAGTAATTTTTTCATGGCTGTTTGTCGGTTAATTCGTTATCATCATCCATTGGTAAAGAACTCATATGGTCTATTACATCTTTTGGAACACGCATGGTCCAAATGGTAATCCCTATAAAAAACAGAACAAATATCACCAGAGAAACCACCGGGAATACTTCCACATTTTCGATCGATCTTAATACTTCTTTGTACATGATTTCCGACTAGTTAGATGATGAAACTTTGATATCTGTCCCCAATCGCTGCAGATATGCAATCAATGCCACAATTTCAGTATTTGGCATTACTGCCACTCCTGCATCTTCCAGATTTATAGCGATTTTAGCAGCCTGTGCTTCTAGGTCTTCAACTGCTTTTTGATCATACCCCTCAGGATAAGGAACGCCAAGTTTCTGCATCGTTCTGATCTTTGCAGGCAAATCTGAATAATCTAGCTCATTGGTTTTCAACCATGGATATGGAGGCATTAACGATCCAGGAGACATACTTCGAGGATCTTCCATATGGAAATAATGCCAACTATCTGGGTATTTACCTCCTACACGATGAAGATCTGGACCTGTGCGTTTAGATCCCCAAAGAAATGGTCGATCATATACAAATTCACCCGCTTTAGAATACTCGCCATAGCGTTCAGTTTCAAACCTAAATGGTCGAATCATCTGGGAGTGGCAGCCCACACATCCATTGTTGATATAAATATCTCTGCCTTCTAGCTCCAGAGCAGTATAAGGCTTTACCGAACTGATAGTCGGTATATTTGATTTTACCAAAATAGTAGGAACAATCTCCACTACGCCACCAATCAAAATAGCAACGGTAGCTAATACGGCAAAGAAAATTGGCTTTCTCTCCCATGCTCTGTGCCAAAACTCTCCCACTGGCTTATAAGATTTAGAAAGTGCAGGTGCTGAGTCTTCTTCAGTCGCTACAAACGTACCTTGCTGAGCAGTTTTAAACATGTTATAGCCCATAAGAATTGCTCCACTCACATAGAGTAACCCTCCAAATGCCCGAAGCATATACATTGGCACTAATTCTACTACTGTTTGAAGGAAATTACCATAAGCCAGTTTACCCATCTCATCAAATTCCCTCAACATTAAGAATTGAGTTAAAGCAGCCACATACATTGGTAAGGCATAGAAAATGATTCCCAAAACGCCAAGCCAGAAGTGTGTGTTGGCCAACTTAGAGGAATAAATGGTTGTCTTAAATAATCTAGGCCACATCCAGTAGAGCATACCGAAAGTCAGGAACCCATTCCAACCCAAACCTCCGACGTGAACATGTGCAACTATCCAATCAGTATAGTGAGCTATCGCACTTACATTTTTAAAGGAAAGCATTGGTCCCTCAAAAGTTGCCATACCATAGGCGGTGATGGCTACCACCATAAATTTCAGGACGGGATCATTTGTCACTTTATCCCAAGCACCTCTTAAAGTCAACAGGCCATTTACCATACCTCCCCAAGACGGAGCCAAAAGCATCACGGAAAACACAGTTCCTAGTACTTGTGCCCACTCAGGAAGAGAGGTGTAGAGCAAGTGGTGAGGACCGGCCCACATGTATAGGAAAATCAGAGACCAAAAGTGAATGATTGAAAGTTTATAAGAGTAAACAGGTCTATTTGCAGCCTTTGGTAAGAAATAATACATCAAACCAAGGAATGGTGTAGTAAGGAAAAATGCTACAGCATTGTGACCATACCACCATTGCACCAACGCGTCCTGCACACCTGCATAGGCAGAATAACTTTTAAATAACGTTACCGGCAACGCTAATGAGTTCACGATATGTAAGACAGCTACTGTAATGAATGATGCCAAATAAAACCAGATTGCGACGTACATATGACGCTCTCTACGTTTAAGAATCGTACCTATCATATTGGCTCCAAAAGCTACCCAAACAATAGCTATTGCAATATCGATAGGCCATTCTAGTTCTGCATATTCTTTAGACGTAGTCAGCCCTAAAGGCAAAGTAAGGACAGCCGAAAGAATAATTATTTGCCAACCATAGAAGTGAAACCAGCTGAGTGATTTCTTCCACATAGGAGCTTTCAGCAACCTAGGCATGGAATAATACACCCCTGCAAAAATTGCATTCCCAACAAAAGCGAAAATTACCGCATTGGTGTGTAGTGGGCGAATTCGCCCAAAAGTAGTATAGGGATTGCCTAAATTAGCTTCTGGCAAGAATAACTGAGTGGCCGCAAGAACGCCGACTAGCATCCCTATTACGCCCCAGATAATTGTGGCAGCTCCAAAATATTTAACAATCTTATTGTCATATTGAAACCTCTCCAGCATAGTGTCATTCATAGGAATCGGGTTTTGATGGTTGATCTTTATTTGTTTTTTTCGATTTGTTATCAAAGAGTATTCTTATTGAAGGAGTATAATTATCATCAAATTGGCCGTCTTTCATTGCCTTGAAAAAAAGGAAAAGAAAACTGCTTGCTAATAACAGACTGATTGCGATTAATAGAAAAATAACCTCCATGCTAAAATGGTTTTGAAGTTAACAATCCCCTTTTCCAGGCAACAAAATTGGTGGTCAACGTCGTAAAAACAACCACAGAAATACTACTCAAGGGCATCAAAATAGCACAAATTACAGGGCTCAACAGTCCTTGCACAGCAAGCCCTAGCCCAATTAAGTTGTACAATAGACTTAACACAAAGCTGGCTTTTATTATGAGTCTGCTGGATTTCGCAAAACTCAAAAAGCCTGGGATTTTCCCAAAAACAGCTGAATCCATGATCGCATCACTGGCTGGAGAAAAGTGAGAAACACGATCTGACAAAGCCACACCTACCTCACTCTCCTGCAACGCTCCTGCATCATTCAACCCGTCGCCCAGCATAAGTGTGCAGTGAGAACGATTTAGAGCCCGTAGATAATGAAGCTTATCCGTTGGACTTTGCTTGAAATTATAGTTAATGTCTCGACCAAGCTTTTCCTCCAAGTAAGTTTGCTCATGAGGATAATCCCCTGATAATACATGAAGATCATAATCATCCTTAAGTTGATTGACGACTTCTCCTGCCTTTTCTCTTAGCCCAGATTCAATTTGGAAATAACCTAGTTCTTGTCCTTCAACAGTTAAGTAAACTACATTACCTTTTTGACTATCGATTTTATTTGCGTAGCCCGTAAACTCAGCTGAACCCAGTCTAAAATATTGATTCTTGAAAATAGCTTCAATTCCCGCCCCCTTGACTTCGATAACCTTCTCAAGGGGTAATCCAGTTTGATTACCTAACCAACTATTGATTCTATTGCTGAGTGGATGAGAAGAACGCTCCACCATTGCTTTCAATATACTTCTACTGTCTTCAGACAGTGGCTCACCCATATAATTTATGTTTGCATTCGCTGGATCAGTAAGTGTCCCTGTTTTATCAAAAACTACAGTATCGATCAAAGCAAGTCGCTCAACTACAGCAGCATTTTTTAAATAAAATTTACTTTTACCAAAAATTCTTAGCGTATTTCCTAAAGTGAAAGGCGTAGACATAGCCAGAGCACATGGACAAGCCACTATTAGCACTGAAGCAAAAACTTTGATGGCTGTGGAAAAGTCAATAAACGACCAATAGGTAAAAGCTAAAGTTGCGATCAACAGAACAGACCATGTAAATACCGAGCTGATTTTGTTTGATAAAGGCTCCAGTAGTTTCTTGTTACCTTTCTCAAAAGACTCATTATTCCACAAATCGGTTAGATATCCTTGAGAAGGCAACTTTTGTACGGTTAATAAAATGGCTTCTCCCTTTTGACGTCCACCAGCATAAACCAATTCACCTTTTTGCTTTGGAACAGGAACTTCTTCCCCAGTCACAAAGCTAAAATCTATATTGGCTTTAGTACTTAATAAAAGTGCATCCGCTGGAATCAACTCTTCATCCCTAACCAAAATCACATCACCTACTTTCAGGCTGGACAACGGAATAACGTTTTCTTGATCCTTAACTATTCTGGTAACTGCTATTGGAAAATAAGACTTGTAATCCCTGTCAAATTCCAGTGTTGAAAAAGTCTTTTGTTGGTAGATCTTCCCCAGTAATAAAAAGAACAATAGTCCACCAAGGCTATCCATATAGCCTGATTGTTGAAAAGCGAATATTTCCCAAAGAGAATAAACAAATAGCGAAATAATCCCAAGTACAATTGGGACGTCCATATTGATCTGCTTTTGCTTAATCGAATTCCATGCAGATAGGTAGTAGTCACTTGCGGAGTAAATAACGACTGGAATAGCAAGAATTACATTTAGATAGCTAAAAAGCCCTCGAAAAGAAGAGTCGATCAATTCAGCTTCAGAAAAATATTCAGGTATGCTAAAAAGCATCATATTTCCAAAGCAAAACCCGGCAACTGCAAGACGCTGAATTAGGCGCTTGTCGATTCCTGATTTTGATTTTTCATCAAGGTTAGAAAGGTTAATTCTAGGCTCATATCCTATCGTAGAGAGGAGACTTACTAGCTCTTTGATAGAAACCTTATTATGAAGAATTTTAATCTGAACCTTCTTTTTAATAAAATCAACTCGACTATAAAAAACACCTGAATTGATTTGATTTAGATTTTCCAGAAGCCAAATGCATGATGCGCAATGGATAGCCGGGATGTTAAAAGTGATATGACTTTCAGATTGATTACAGAAGTCAAGGAGACGGTTCGCAGTTTCCTGATCATCAAGGTAATCAAACCGATTGGATTGAAGTTTCTTGCTCTTCTGGCTTTCTCCAGGATGACTTTCAATATCATAATAAGAACAAAGATCATTCTCAGATAGTACTTCGTAAACCAACTTACAACCCTGGCAACAAAAGTTTCTTTCCTGCGAAACAATCACCATGTCATTGCAATCTTCACCGCAGTGAAAACATGTCATTGTACTTGTTGGAAATTTATCAACAATCATTGCTATCGATCTTAAAAGTTATTCAAACAAACATCCTAATTCATCTATCCTTGCTAAGCAATAACACGTAAACTAATTGAATGCCTTTCAAACCTATTATGTCACGAAAGTATGGTATTGAAAAAGCACTATTCCTGAGGAAAAGCAAGGAAAAATATGACATAAGTCATCTTCTAAACTATTGTTAACTTACTATACGTTATGAAAAAATACAAATAAAAAGAATGATAACCATTACAAAGAGGAGTAATGTGCCAAGCATTTACGAACGCGTCTTTAAACTTTAGAAAATTAGGGCCAGTATAAATACTTTCTGTTAAAGATTGAGGGAGGTTTGTTCGGGTAAACAGGATAGGCATAAACGCAAAAAAGCCAGCTGTTTAAAGCTGGCTTTAGAATAAATGAGGCGGCGACCTACTCTCCCGGGTGTAACCCCAGTACCATCGGCGCTGCAGGGCTTAACTTCTCTGTTCGGGATGGGAAGAGGTGG
>NZ_FXUA01000010.1 GCF_900182815.1 Algoriphagus winogradskyi
CTGAAGGGAGCGCAAAGGTAAGAGATCATTTCCGACTTCCAAACCCCGCAGCAAAATTAATTTTTTCCGTTTTTCAAACTCTTCCAGAGCAGCTCGCCGCTCTCCCCCGTAACACCGTCTGCGTCGTTTGGGAGTGCAAATATCTACCTTTTTTATTTATCGGCAAGAGAATATCTGAGATTAAAGCCTCTTTTCTGGTAAGCTCCTGATAGAGACGGGGAAAAGTTTCCACAAAATAAAAATGCCCTGATGACATAATCATCAAGGCATTTTCTACATAACTTTTGGTATATTAAAGCTTTTTCAAAACAATATTTCGCCAATAAACTTTTATCCCACCACCATCGTGGATTTGAAGGTTAACGCCACCTTTTCCTGCTCCTATTTTAGCATCAGAGAAGTTGACCATTTCTACTCCATTAAGATAAGAAGTAACATTATCTCCTTTTACTACAATCTTCATTTTGTTCCATTCTCCAAACTTCAAGTTCTTGTCTTTTTCAGGATCAGGCTTTACCAACCAGCCTCTACCGTAAGATTCGTAGATCCCGCCAGTATCATGACCTGGAGGCGCAACTTCTACTTGCCACCCAGAAACTTTTGTGCCTTCTACTGTAGATCTGATAAAAACGCCTGAATTTCCATTGGCCTCTTGCTTGAATTCTAAGGTAATTTCAAAATCATCGTACTCTTCATCTGTACCTAAATAACCATATCCTTTATCAGGTCCACTTTCTGAAATCAACAAGCCATCCTCCACGTACCATTTCTCTGTACCATAAATGGTCCAACCGGAAAGGTCCTTGCCGTTAAAGAGTTTAATTTTCTTCTGCGCGTAAGCAAAATTTACAAATGCTAACAAGAGCATCACCACTATTACCTTTTTCATATGTTTATAATTTATCATTCTTATGTCATCTATCCTATCCTTGCTCCATTCTGTAAAGGCAAGCATTAATTGAAATACTAGCCACGAATTATACTTGAGTATATGCTCGGAATTACAATTTTCTAATCTTAATATTTTTAAACCAGGTCTCAGCTCCATGATCCTGAAGTGAGATTAACCCTGTTTTTGAAATTGCATAATCAGGAAAATCATTCCACTTACCCGAATTACGTGCCGTTGTCCATGCTTCAGAGTAAGGAACGAACTCAACGGTCTTTTTCCCATTCAAATAATAACTTGATCCCTCTTCTGAGAAAATGATTTTGGAAGTATTCCATTCTCCTGCGGGTTTAACTGCTCCTTCGTAATCCGGCTCTGTCATTGCATAATCCGCGCCAATTGACTGCCATTTTTCCAGAGGTTCGGCAAAACCCAACTGATCTATCATCTGATATTCTGGCCCAGTCTCGTATGGAGCATCGTATTTTGGATCCTCTACCACATGATAAAGTACTCCACTATTTCCTCCCGGCGCTATTTTCCAAGTCCATTCCATTTCAAATTGCTCAAATTCCACAGGACCAAATACGATATCGCCTCCTATATCACCACCTTTTCCTAATGCTTTCAAAGCTCCATCTTCTACTGTCCAGCCATCTGAAGGAAAGCTATCTCCGTTGAAAGCTCGCCAACCATCGGTATTAGTACCGTCAAAAAGTAACATCCAGCCATCAGCTTTCTCTTCCTCTGTAAGTGAGTTCTCTGGCACCAAAACCTCTTCAACAACTGTTTCAGTAACAGAATCTTCTGCTGGCTTAGGCCCACATGACCAAGCTAAGGCTAATAATGCCACCCAAGCGTATTTTGTGTTTTTCATAGTACGATTAATTACAAACTAATTAAAGTCAAAAGTTAATTGATTTTTTTAATAAAGTCCTTCGGGTAAATGAATTTTTTCATGAGCGGTATAGGGAAGAACCTCCTATTCCTTTTACTAATTTCAAATATTCTCGAAATAGGATTTAGCTTTCAAAAGCCTACTACCATACCATGAAAACATCTCCCCGTCTACTATTCTAATTTTAGCTTTCGGCAACAAGGATTGGTAGAACTCAATATGACTATCTTTAAATGGAAAAGGCTCCGAACTAAGCAATAGGTTTTCAGGATTCAATTCAACCAGTTCCTTCTCAGATAGCTCTGGATATCGCGCAGTCTGAATTAAATTCTCATACCCAGCAAAATCCAACATCTCATTTATAAAGGTATTAGTTCCTACTACCATAATTGGATTCTTCCAAATCAAATAAATGGCAGAGCCTTTCTTTTGAAATGGTATTTCAAAGTCCGAGTTCAATTGCTTAATGATTGCTTCAGCTTTCTCTTCCGCATCTAGCATTTCTCCCAAACCCTCGATCATCTCCAAACTATCAGCCAGCGTATAGATATCACTCATCCAAACAGGGTACTTCCCCATTAGCTCTTCTATTCCTACCTGCTCATTCTCCTCCTTATTACCAATAATTAAATCCGGGTATAAAGAATCAATGACATCCATTCGATAGTCCTTTGTTCCACCGATAATTGTTTTTCGATTTTTGAGTTCAAGCGGATGAATACAAAACTTGGTCACACCTACAATTCTCTCCTCCAAACCCAAATCAACCAACAGTTCAGTCTGAGATGGAACGAGTGAGATGATCCGTTTAGGAGTTGAAGGAAGTGCTATTCTTCGCTTAAGTTGATCTAGGTATTCCATGTAAAAGCAAAAAAGTCCACAGGTTTTTAGCTGTGGACTCCGTACTTATTTTATATATCTAAAATCAAATGTAGGATCAAAATCCACTAAGAACTCATACATCAAGTTGATCACCTGCTCGATGTCATCTTTACTGGCAGTTTCTACGGTGGTATGCATGTATTTCAAAGGAAGTGAAATCAATGCCGATGGCACTCCTTCATTTGAATAAGCAAAAGCATCGGTATCTGTGCCAGTACCTCGTGAGGCTGCAGCTCTTTGAAATGGAATATCATTCTTTTTCGCTGTCGCAATAATCAGATCCAATAACTTCTTGTGCACCGAAGCGCCCACTGGCAAAACTGGCCCTTTGCCTGCAGTGAAATCTCCACTAGTCACCTTATTATATAGAGGAGCTGTCGTATCATGGCAAACGTCCGTAATAATTGCAGCATTAGGCTTGATTTTGGCAGCGATCATTTGAGCGCCACGAAGACCAATTTCCTCTTGTACGGCATTTACTATATAGAGCCCAAAAGGTAATTCTATGTTATTCTCTTTGATTCTCTTGGCAACTTGGGCGATCATGTATCCGCCGATTCTGTTATCCAAAGCTCGGCCAGAGTAGTATTTGCCATTCAATTCAGTCAACTCATCTTTAAATGTGATCACACATCCTACGTGAATACCCATTTCCTCCACCTCATCTTTGGATCTTGCTCCTACATCGATGAAGATATTGTCTAAAGTCGGCGCATCTTCTTTTCCTTCTTTTCTCACATGGATCGCCGGCCAGCCAAATACTCCAGGAAGCACACCTTTATCTGTATGAATATTTACCCGCATGGATGGAGCGATCATATGATCGGAGCCTCCATTGCGACGGACATAGATATAGCCGTCATCTTTAATGTAGTTAACGAACCAGCTAATCTCATCCGCATGCGCTTCAATCACGACCTTATATTCTGCCTCTGGGTTGATCACCGCAACAGCAGTTCCATAATTATCTGTGAAATAATCATCCGCAAAAGGCTTGACGTAATCCAGCCAAATCTGTTGACCTGAAGCTTCAAAGCCTGTTGGGGAAGCGTTGTTGAGATACTTATATAAAAAGGTATTCGAATCCATTGAAAATTGTATTTGATAATTGATAATTGAATTTATTAAAGCGGAATATTCCCGTGCTTCTTCCTCGGAATTTTATCGACTTTGTTTTCAAGCATTTTGAAGGCTTTGATTAGTTTGACCCTAGTTTCCGAAGGCATGATCACTTCATCAATAAATCCTCGATGTGCAGCCCGATATGGGTTGGCAAACTTATCCGTGTACTCATCTACTTTTTCCTGCAGCTTAGCTTCGGGATCTTCGGCTTCTGCGATCTCTTTCTTGAAAATAATCTCCGAAGCTCCCTTTGCTCCCATTACAGCGATCTCTGCAGTAGGCCAAGCAAAGTTCAAATCTGCACCAATGTGTTTAGAATTCATTACATCATATGCACCCCCATATGCTTTTCTGGTAATGACCGTAATTCTAGGAACAGTTGCTTCTGAGAAAGCATACAGCAATTTAGCTCCATTGACGATTATCCCATTCCATTCTTGATCTGTGCCAGGCAAAAATCCAGGCACATCTACCAAGACCAAAAGTGGGACATTGAAACTGTCGCAAGTTCTTACGAAGCGAGCAGCTTTTACAGAAGCATCATTATCCAAAACTCCAGCCATAGACTGAGGTTGATTTCCGACAATACCAATACTTCTACCCGCAATTCTGGCGTAACCAACAACAATATTGTCGGCAAAGTTTTCATGAATCTCTAAAAAGGAATCCTCATCTACGATTCCTTTCACAGCATCACGAATATCATATGGCTGGTTTGGGTTATCCGGAATCAAACTATCGAGCTCCTTTCGGCTTTCATCCTCCAAAAGTTCATAAGGATAAACTGGAGCGATTTCCTCACAGTTCTGAGGCATATAGCTCAATATCTTTTTGATATGCTGGATACATTCCAACTCATTTGCACAAGCAAAATGCGTCACACCGCTTTTAGTGCTGTGAGCTGAAGCCCCGCCAAGTTCCTCAGCAGTTACATTTTCTTGAGTGACGGTTTTAACCACATTTGGCCCAGTCACAAACATATAGGAGGTGTTTTCCACCATTAATATAAAGTCGGTAATCGCAGGGGAATAAACTGCTCCACCAGCACATGGCCCCATGATCGCAGAGATCTGAGGTACAACTCCAGAAGCAAGTGTATTTCTATAAAATATATCGGCATATCCCCCAAGTGAATTCACCCCCTCTTGGATCCGAGCTCCCCCAGAATCATTCAATCCAATCACAGGAGCACCATTTTTCATAGCCATATCCATGATTTTGCAGATTTTCTCTGCATGTGTTTCGGAAAGAGAACCTCCAAAAACGGTAAAATCCTGGGAAAATACATAGACTAACCGCCCATTGACTTCTCCGTACCCGGTAATCACACCATCACCCAGGTAATGTTCTTTGTCCAGGCCAAAATCCTTTGCTCGATGCATGACGAATTTATCAATCTCCTGAAAAGTACCTTCATCCAACAATAACTCCACACGCTCACGAGCAGTGAGTTTTCCTTTTTTGTGTTGAGAAGCTATTCTTTTTTCTCCTCCACCAAGGAGTGCCTCCGCATTTTTCTGCTTTAGCAGCTCTATCTTTCCTTCCTTTCCGGGCAAATTATAATTGGGTTTATCCTGATTGCTCATAGTATAGTTTTTAGACTTGCTCAAATATAACAGGCTTTGTTAGCTATGGAAAGGATTGTTTCCAGATGTAAATATTGTAAAAAGAAAGTAGTAAAAGCTGTTAGGAAAAATCCATAGCCAAGGAAGCTTTCGCCAGCACAGCTTCAGTAGGCTACTAGTTGTCGCTGTTCATCTCCGTGAAACCTCAGCGCGTGCTGTGATGAACTAGTTTTCAGAAAAAAATCAGGCAATTAAATTTATATGGAAAGACCTCATTTCAAATAACTTTCTATATTCGCCCATCTTTAAAAATTGGCAGCGTATGAGTACCCGAAAGGCGGCGGTAATTGACATGGGCACCAATACATTTCATTTGTTATTGGTAGAATTGGATGATGTAACTTTTAAAACAATTTACAAGGAGAAAATCCCTGTCAAATTGGGAAAAGGCGGAATCAATCAAAATAATCTTGCTGAAGATGCAGTAAAAAGAGCGTATCATACGCTTAAACATTTTAAAAACCTGATCGATGGTGAAAACATAGATCAGGTTTTTGCTTTTGCTACCTCTGCTGTACGTAATGCTAAAAATGGCCCTGAATTCGTCCAAACGGTCAAAGAAACCATTGGTATTAACATTCAAGTACTATCCGGCGAAGAAGAAGCCCAAATGATTTATCAGGGTATTCGTTTATCTGGATCTCTTAATGGGCAAACCGAACTAATGATGGATATTGGTGGTGGTTCGGTCGAATTCATCATAGGCAACAGTCAGGAATCACTTTGGAAACAAAGTTTCGAAATCGGTGGACAGCGCCTGTTGGAGCTTTTTCATTACCACGACCCAATTTTACCTGAAGAAATCGATAAGCTGGAAAGTTATTTGGAAGAAAAGCTTCAGCCACTAATCCAAGCGATTCAAAAATACAAACCTTCAGGTCTAGTAGGAGCTTCAGGCACTTTTGACACCCTCACAGACATTTACTTTGAATCCATGCTCCAGTGCAAACTCACTGGACGGCATGTATTTGAGCTTCCCGTAGAAGAATACGAGGCGATTCATCGTATGATTTTGAGTAAAAACAAGGAAGAACGCCTCCTGATTCCTGGTATGATTCCCATGAGAGTAGATATGATTGTAGTCGCATCAAGTTTAATCGAGTTTATTTTGCGTTATATTGAAGTGGATTTCATCACCTGCTCCCATTATGCATTGAAAGAAGGAGCAATCGCTTCCTTGCTTATTCCGGAGCAGACAGCTCTTTAAGCCTTTCTAAAAAATTTCATTTCTTATATTTGGCTGGTAGTTTTTCACCAGATTAATCCACTATTCCTATGACCTATTCCTTCGAACAACTTCACGCTTTTACGCTAGGCATGCTTACTAAAATCGGCTGTCCGGAAGACCAAGCTAAAACTGCAGCGAATGTATTACTGTCTGCAGATCTGCGTGGTGTAGATAGTCATGGGGTAGCTAGACTTTCCGGATATGTGCGTTTGTGGGAGAAAGGAAGGATAAATGCTATGCCAAATGTGCGTGTCGTTCACGAAACACCTTCCACTGCTGTCGTTGATGGAGACGGTGGATTGGGCTTGGTTGTAGCTCCATTTGCAATGAAAGTTGCTATTGAAAAAGCTAAGATTGCCGGCACAGGTTGGGTCTCTGTGAAGAATTCAAATCATTACGGCATCGCAGGTTACCATGCTATGCAGGCTTTGGATCATGACATGATTGGGATTTCCCTGACGAATGCCAGTCCACTGGTCGCTCCGACTTTTTCACAGGAGAGACTTCTAGGCACAAATCCAATCGCTGTTGCAATCCCTGCAAAAGACCAACCTCCTTTTGTGGCAGATTTGGCTACGACAACTGCTGCGAACGGTAAATTAGAAATCCTTCAAAGAAAAGGAATGGATACACCAACTGGCTGGGTTCAAGACAAAGAAGGAAATCCAACTACTTCCGCCAATGGTGTAAAAGACGGTGGAGCATTACTACCTCTTGGTGGCGATAGAGAACATGGCTCTCATAAAGGCTATGCGTTGGGTTCTGTTGTAGACATTTTTTCTGCAGTGCTTTCGGGCGCCAATTATGGCCCTTGGGTTCCTCCTTTCGTTGCTTTTTTGGAACCGGACCCGAATCCGGTCGGAGAAGGAATCGGCCATTTCTTCGGTGCAATGCGAGTGGATGCTTTCCGCCCTGCAGACGAATTCAAAGCACATATGGATAATTGGATCACTAGATTCAGAGCGGCTAAACCTACACCTGGCAATGAGAAGGTATTGATCCCAGGTGATCCTGAGCGGGAATTAGAAGCTATTCGCATGAAAGATGGAATTCCTTTGCTAGATCCAGTGGTAAAGGATTTGACTGAATTGGGAGAGCGATTTGGGGTGAAGTTTTGAGGATGTGGGGTGTTGGATGTCGGGTGACCGATGTTAGCGGAACGTACTACCTTACATAGCGTTGATCGTTTAAAAGAATATCGTTTGAAATGAAAAACTGGTTTATAATTCTTCTCCTTATATTTTTTTCATCCTGCAGGAGCAAAAATTCTAGTTCCTTAAAAAAAACCAGTGATACTCTTTCGGTTGAGTTTTCAGAATACATGTTTAAGAATGGACCTTTCAGATTGCATAAGCAAATCCTGATTAAACAGTTTACAAAGGATTCAACGAGCTATTCTTATTATGATTCTTTAGGGACAACCCTCTTAAGGTCATATTCTCTTATCACTGACAATGATCAAATTGAAATTAACACAAACTACCCTACTAGCGATTATGGAAATAGGTTGGGTTTAGTCTATGAGGAGAATACTATTGATACGTTACAATTATTAAAGTATCAAATTCTTAATCCTCCTCTTGATGGAGATGGAGCAATCGTAATTTGTCCAGAGTATGGTATAGTTGGACAATATTCATATACCTGGGGTATAAGTAATATCCTTACCAAATGGGGAGAGCAAGAGGTCCCCTCTCAACTTGTAGGTATTTTAAATAGTGACAAATTTATAAGCACTACTAAATTACCTAAATAAGGTGTTGTTAATTAGCTTTTATTAATGATTCAAAAGTTCCGAACTTTTTTAACTTTAAAGAATCCTATCCAAATCAAACAGATCCGACATCCCTAAAAAATTCAAGCTCGACCGATCTGCTTTTCATGAAAAAAATGCCTCTGAACAGGTTAAATACGCTAAAGAGTATAAAGATTCAACGTGGCAGGAAAGACTTCGAATCCATCGTTATCTGAATAGCATTGATTACGGTTATGACAGTAATAATCCTCCCAGGATAGATAAAACAGCTTCTAGCGTTCGCTCCTAAGTAAAATGATAATCAACAACATTCAGCGGTTTAATCTAATCATGTCTTTGATAATTTTTATCTTAAATTTTACCCTATTTTTACCTCTAACAATAGAGATTTTGCTGACAGGCGGGGCCCTTTCGCCTTCGGGTTGCTACTTCTTCCTTTTCAAGGAATTGTCCATCTATTTTTAATTCCTGCATTTTTCGATTTCATTAATAATCGAAATTCTCACTCATTTAAATGGACCAATGTACTTGGGGCTTTAATCTCAATACTTTGGTCAATAATCGTCTTGATATCAATTGAATCTTACCCAACACTGTTCTTAGAAATCTTTTTTTAACTTTAAACCATGTCACTAACTCCCCTCACCTCCCGCCCTTCTTTCGAAGAAAACCCTAAGCTTGCCAAAGCAGCCAATAATCTGAGCACGTTACTTTCTGCTATTGAGTTTAAGTCTATTCCTGATGAGCAAGAGCAGAAAATAAACGAGATCATCACTGGAGTAAATAATTTCCCAGGTCCAGATCCAGAATTGCTGAAGCAAATCAAATCTGCGCAAGCGGCAATCCTCAAAATTCTGGAAAATGAACTAGGACTGGTTGCCAAAAACCATTACCAGCTTCAGTGGCTCGTTCTTGGAATGGCTACTTTCGGGATCCCGCTAGGAGTGGTATTTGGCATTTCCCTTGGAAATCTAGCTTTTTTGGGAATCGGACTACCAATAGGAATGGCCATTGGCATAGCTGTAGGTTCATCAAAGGATAAACAAGCCAATGAAGAAGGCCGACAACTGGGCTGGGTAGCCAAATAGCCCGCCCTACACTCCTCGCTCGTAAATCACATCACTTCCAAGTACAGAAATCACAACTTTTTACCATGCCAGCGCTTAGATCGACACAATACGTTGTTCGAGTAATTGCCAATTCCTGCCATTTTGTGAGCCCATTTAGTGTTTTTTCTCAGTTTATTCCTCCCAAAGTATAACCAGTTATATATTTTACCCAGTCTATCAACTTGATAAGTCAGTTATTCAAGTTAATAAGTTGATTATTGAACCTATTAAGTAGCTTATTCTAGTCAATAAGTTAACTCGGTCTCCTCAGAATAGAACTAACTATCAAAAAAGGGTAGTCTTCAGTGCATTTTGGAGATCTATCCTACTTTAGGAGTAGAATAACCAAC
This sequence comes from Algoriphagus winogradskyi, assembly GCF_900182815.1. Lineage (GTDB taxonomy): Bacteria > Bacteroidota > Bacteroidia > Cytophagales > Cyclobacteriaceae > Algoriphagus > Algoriphagus winogradskyi. The sequence continues at coordinate 9,860 of NZ_FXUA01000010.1, forward strand.
TTAGAAAGTAGAAAAGTTAACTTCATAAGTTGATTGGGTATATTTCCACTAGAAATGACACAGTTTTTCATTGACTTGTTTGTAGAAAAAACAGTCTGAGCTTAGCTAGGGGTTCCTCCAGGTATGTTTTTCACCTTAAAAATGGAGATGTACTTCGAGTGATTTTTTCCCCACAGAAGGAAACTTCCAATGAAAGCTGCGTTATCTAGTCCTGAGGCTTCGCTTTAGGTCTTTTTCCCATACCAGCAAAGCGAAATTTCAGCTCATTATAGATCGTAATCGCATTGGTGATGCCCATTTTCATGGCCGATTTGACTGTTTTATAATACAGATTTCCCTGACGATTGGCTTCAAAGCCTGCAAGTGCACGGGTAGCAGTCAGCGAATCACGGATTTGCATGACTTTAATGATGAGCGAACGCATTTGCTTGGTCAGATCATAGTCTTTTTCCAATTCTTCCAACTCCATAAAGCCCGGGATAAATTCAGGGTTCGTCTTTGCAAAAGCGATGCATTTGCTCACATATAAAGACGCTTTATCTCCGAATTTGTCCTTGCGCTGCCTGTCTTTGGCAGACATCTCCACGGTGTACTTATGCAAAATCTCGGTGGATTTGCTCAGGTATTCATTCAGAAGAGTCATATCCTCGTCGGATATCCGCACAGAAATCTGATTTTCAAGTCCCATGGTATCAAAAGTTTAAGTAGAGAAAAGTATGAAACTAAGATAGCTTTTTCGCAGTAGAAGCTTATCAATGTCAAATGAAAATCGCCCTTCATGGACAAATACCAGTCAACAGGAAATCACTTGCCAATGTTCTATCTTTTTGTAATTTGAAGCGCTTTTAACTCAAACCCATAACCTATGAATCCCCTTAATCGAAGAGAATTTTTAAAAGGAAGTACCGCCCTGATGTCCTTGGCTAGTTTCGGCTTGCTAGGCATGGACTTTAAAGACCGCGAAGGCCCACTGCAAGTGGCTTTGATCGGTACAGGCTGGTACGGAAAGTCCGATCTTTTTCGATTGATCCAAGTCGCAGACGTGGAAGTAGTAGGCCTATGTGATGTGGATAGCAAGCAACTGGCAGAAGCAGGGAGATTAGTATCCACCCGACAAAAGTCCGGGAAAGTCCCAGCACTTTATGAAGATTATAAAGAACTTTTAGCAAAAGAAAAACCTGAATATGTACTGGTTGGTACTCCTGATCACTGGCATGCGCTGATCGCAATTGATGCATTGAAAAGCGGAGCACATGTTTATTTACAAAAACCGATTTCAGTGGATGTAATTGAAGGAGAAGCTATTTTGGCCGCTGCCAGAAAATACGATCGCAAAGTGCAAATTGGAACTCAACGTAGAAGCACCCCACATTTGGTACAAGCGAAAAAAGAAATTATTGACTCTGGAAAATTAGGAAAAATCTCCCATGCTGAGGTTTGCTGCTATTATCATATGCGAAACAACAGCAATCCTCCCGTGATGCCTGTTCCTGAAAATCTGAATTATGACCTATGGGCCGGACCAGCCCCAATGCTACCTTATCGAGGTATTTTGCATCGTGGCTGGAGGGCATTTATGGAATATGGAAACGGAATAGTGGGCGACATGTGCGTACACATGCTAGATACAGTTCGGTGGATGTTGGATTTGGGGTGGCCTGTACAAGTGACTTCTACGGGCGGGATCTATGTGCAGAAAGATAGCGTGGCTAATATTTCAGATACCCAAACTGCGCTTTTTGAGTTTGATGAATTGAATGTAGTCTGGCAGCACAGAACTTGGGGCAATCCAGTGGATAAGGATTATCCTTGGGCTTTTAAAATATACGGGGAAAATGGAATGCTCGCTGGCAGTCCTATGCGCGCGGATTTTTATCCGGAAGGGCGAAATAATGGTGAGCAAATCCATTACCCGGTGGTATTGGAAAAGGAGCAATATCCAGAAGATGTCACCGAAAAAGACAATGAAGTTCACGCTGCACCTGCTACGCGTGAGCAAATGAGAGACTGGCTAAAGGCCATAGAAAATGACACTTTGCCTGTTGCAGACGTTTTGGAAGGTCATATTTCTACAGCTTCCTGCATTTTGGCAAATATGTCTATGGAACTAGACGGAAGACCGCTTCGCTACAATCCTAAAACGATGAAGGTTGAAGGAGATGAAGAAGCCACGGCACTTTTGAGAAGACCTTATAGAGATGGGTACATTCACCCGGAACCAAATAAAATCTAATACTTATAACTAATAAATGGAAACCGAGTCTCACAAAAAGGGGCTCGGTTTCTATTTTTTAATACAATCGGGATAAATTGAATTTTCATTGTCAAGATCTATGATTCAAATAAGACCCGCATCCAAAGAAGATTTAAAACTAGTTCAATCTATTGCCTACAGGACTTGGCCAGACACTTTTGGAGAAATTCTTAGCCCATCCCAAATCGATTACATGCTAAATTGGTTTTATGATATACCCCATCTCGAAGAGCAATTTGAGAACGGTCATATTTTTTTGCTTGCCTATGAAGATGGAGTAGAATTAGGGTTTACGGGAATTCAACCCAATCTAAAGCCAGGTCAAACCAAAATCCACAAGATATATATTCTTCCCACAGCTCAAGGAAAAGGTATTGGGAAGAAATTAATTCAGGCTATTAAAAAGATTGCCTTAGAAAATGAGCAAAGCAGTCTACTGTTAAATGTGAATAAGTATAATACGGGAGCCATTGAATTTTACGAATACTTGGGTTTTGTAAACATCAAAGAGGAAGTGATAGACATTGGAAATGGCTATGTAATGGATGATTATGTGTTTGAATTGAAACTTTGAGGATCTAACCTTTGAGGTCTTTTTTGACCTCGAAGGTTTAAAGTAAAAATTTAAAGTTTTAGAGGAGATTTCTCAGTCGTTCCTCCTTCGAAATGACACCTCAAAGGTTATTCAAAATAGTCTCCCAAAGAACCAATCCATTTGCCGGTGCTGGTGGTAATTTTTCAAACCTATCAGGAGACTCAAACCGAGCAGAGATTTCTGATAAATCCATTTCCCCTTTCCCTATCTGCCAAACAGCAGACATCATCATACGCACTTGATGATGAAGAAAACCAGAACCAGTGATCTCGAAGTAATAAATATCCTGCGGAAAAAACTGTCCTAGAAATTCATTGGAAGTGTAAATCCCAGAAGAAAGAACTTCTCGGACATAGTCAGTTTTGTTTTCTGAAGGTTTGCATAAGCCTTTAAAATCATGCTTCCCTTTAAATAATTGACAAGCTTCTTTCATCGCTTCCCAATTCAAATTCTCCTTTATATTGACTAGAAAAGCCGAAGCGAAAGGATGGAAATCTATTGAGTTAGAAAAATAATAGCGGTAAGTTTTCTGCTTTACGGATTGGATCAAATTAAAATTGGTGGTAACCTCCTGTACGGAATTCAGCTGAATATCCTGAGGCAAGTGTTCATTTAAATCGGGCAAGAGTGAACTCATTTCAACTTTTTCCCGAAGGAAAATCTGCACATACCCTCCAACACAGGAAACTCCAGAGTCTGTTCTGCTTGATCCAATCAGAGAAAAATCTTCATGACCCAACACATGCCTAATCACACGTTCTAGTCTTCGTTGAACTGTTGGCTGATTGGGCTGAGGAGCCCAACCTTTGTATCGAGCACCGAAATAGGAAATGGAAAAAAGATAGGAATGTGGTCGGGATTGCAATGAAATAACGATTTGTGTTTTGAAGTTTGAAATTAAGGGAATTTAGATCAAACCATCAATTCATTATATTTTTAGTTCAAAGTGTCCTCTTTAGTGAAAATGGAATTTTTGGGAATGCCAAAATGAATGAGGTATTCCATAAAAATCACATTTATACATAGGTATCTCAAGAAGGAACCAAAAGCCTATCACAAATATAATTACTAGATTAAGCGTCCTTACTTTACCCTCTTTGATTTTTATAATTCCAAAAATAATTATTAGGGTTGATAAACTTGTGTAGAAAAATAATTGACCGAAAAAGATGTTTGAGGAAAATATATTACTGGATAAATCTGCTGACTTATCAAAGAAGTAAGATAACCCTACCCACATATTCCTGTATAACCAAAAGGAAAATATTCCAATTGTCACGTAAAACCAACCAATTATTTTAGTATTCATTAATTCATAACTTCATCTTGTCTTAACTGGCTGTGTCCAGGCCGTTTCTGTATCACCAATCTGATAAGGATTTTCTTTGGGTTTGGAGGAAATGATTTTAGCTCGAACATACATATCATCTGATTCCAAAGTATACGATCCTGAAGTTCCGCTTATTTCGCTCAATAATATTCCGCTTTCTTCTGGTGAAGATTTTTTGGTGCCAAAGAATTGGATTTCATAGGATACACCTTCCTCCGCCTTCACTTCGACATTTAGCCTTTTTCCACTGAAGTCTATTGATTCCAAGGTTACACCCGTACTTGAATAGAAATCCCCACGCTCCATAGCTTCAACCAAAGATGCCGGGTCTAAGCTTTCAGACAAAACCATTACCCATCCTCTACCTGGATTGCTACTATTTTGATCAAAAACATGATAATTATGCGCATCATCTACAGCCAAACCATAAAGCAATGGCTTCCCCGCTTCCAGATAGGCTGCTTGAACTTTGTCCCAAAGCACTTCCATACTTGGCCTCAAGGAATCACCGTAATTATTGACCTGCGGATGACCATTATATACTTCAAAAAAACGCTCACCATTCAATGCTATGATATCTTCTGGGGTAATCGCCCAGATAAAATTCGGATGATTGATATGTAAAAACATTGGCACTCCAGTAGAATCCCGCTGTGCTTTCACGCGATCCAAACCATTTTGCATAATCTCAGGAATAGAATTCCCTCCTTCTGCAGGTATTAATTTCTGAATGTTCGTCACATTCATATGAAGTGGTTTACTCTCAAAACTCTCCGTCAACTCCTGAGATTGAATGATTAGGAATTTTCCTTCTTCCTCAAACATAGGCGCGTATTCTGCTAGGGTTTTTAACTTGACTTCTATCCTACCTGCTGAATCCTCACGATATTGAACTTCATCTCCATACTTATCCAAGTATTTCTGAAAGCCCATTTCATGAGAAGGGGATTTCGGAATTAACTTCCATTTTTCACCTTCCGCCAGCGTGTTATGATCCGATAAAACCACAAAATCATAGTCATGGGATTTGTACCAATCCATGATCATCTCAGGATAATCATCCCCATCGGACCAATACGAATGTGTATGCAGATTGCCCTTGTACCATTGTTTAGTGGATGCAGTTTTTTCTTGAGAAGTGCAGGAAATCAAGAAAAATAAGGAAAGAGTAAAAATGGAATAGCAGCGTTTCATCAGATTGGGGTTTAGAATCTTAAGATAAGCAACCCAAAGTTCTCAAGTGTTAGATTTTGATTAAGGATTTAGCAAGAATTTAGTGTCTGAGTGGCAGTTCCAACTCCATAAAATGCAATCTGGTATATTTAATTACCTCTCTATTTGATAAATTAGGTAATGCCAACCGTACTTTACATTTCAGGATGGAGACTTTTCTTTTATTCAAATGAAGGTTCTGAGCCAATCCACATTCATGCACAGAAAGCTGACATGGAATGTAAATTTTGGATTTTTACCGAGGAAGTAGACATTAAGGAAGCTTTTTCGTATAATTTGAGTACTTCAGGGAGAAAAGAGATTCGTAAGATAATTTTCAAGAACTTTGATTTGATTGTAGACTCTTGGAATTCCTATTTCAATAAATAATATGAAATGCCCCAGAAAAAAGTTCTCACGCAAGGGAATGATTTTATAGGGTATTCCATGTGGCCAATAAAAATCAATTATAATCACATGAAAGTTAGCTACCATATTTCTGACATCAATTTCGTCAATGATAAAATGATCCTCTCAGTAGATGAGCGGGAAATCATCCTTGATATTGCGGATGTATCCAACAAACTTTTAGAGGCCTCGGACATGGAGCGTTCCATGTATAAGATCTCACCTTCCGGATATGGCGTTCACTGGCCTTTGATTGATGAGGATATTTCAGTGAATGAGTTGATTAAAGATAATAAGAAATAACTTGGGCTACGGACGAAGTTGGGCGGGAAGATTACACCGAATAGAGGGTGTACCTAACTGGGTATATTTAGTTTTTATGATATTTCTCCTCACAATTATAGTATTGGTTTGGATGAAATTTCGAAGTGAAAAAAAGTCACAACAAACGTTTAATGAGCAGGCTTTTTTGAAAGAGTTTCTAGGTTTTAAGAAAACCAAAAAATAGATAGCTCACCAAATATTTTTATACTTTTCTGTTTAAGAATTGGAATCGATGTTTTATATCAAATACAAAAGGATTAAAAAAGTCAAATAAATTCTCGGTTGCTCAAAATCGATGAAATGAATAAAAAAACCACCCCATTCCTGAGGTGGTTTTTTGCTAATATTCGAGTTTACAAATATCGAACAGCTCAATTCTATATGGTTTACCTTAAGCCAAAATCTTCGCAGCTAGCCAATCGCCAACTTCAGAAGTTTTGTAGGATGTACCGCCATCAGCAATATCTTCGGTTACATATCCTTCATCAAGTGAAAGATTGACTACATCAGAAATTAGTTGCGCTTCTTCTTTCAAATCAAAAGCATAATCAAACATCATCGCAGCTGATAGAACTGTTGCCAAAGGATTGGCAATATCTTTTCCAGCAGCTTGTGGATAAGAACCATGAATTGGTTCGAACAATTTGATGGAAGTTCCCAAGGATGCAGATGGCATTAAGCCCATAGAACCTGAAATCACTGAAGCCTCATCTGTCAGGATATCTCCGAACAAGTTTTCAGTGATCAAGACATCATAAGCTTTTGGCCACTGAATCAATCGCATCGCTACTGCATCTACGAATTCATATTCTACTTTCACATCTGGATATTCCGGAGCAAGTTCTTGTACGGTTTCTCTCCAAAGTCTAGAAGTAGCCATCACATTAGCTTTATCTACGCAAGTCAGGAGTTTTCTTCTTTTTTGCGCAGCTTCGAAACCCATTCTCGCCAAGCGAACAATCTCATGCTTGCTATACACATTGGTATCAAAAGCCTTGGTGCCTTGCTCATTTCTTCCTCTTGGCTCGCCGAAGTAGATTCCGCCAGTCAATTCTCTGAAGAAAACAAAGTCAACACCATCTACACGATCCAATTTCAAGGGAGATTTGTGCACCAAAGAAGGAAAAGTGAAAGTTGGGCGAACATTTGCGAATAAGCCCAATTTCTGGCGCATCAATAATAACCCTTGCTCAGGACGAACCTTAGCTTTTGGATCGTTATCGTATTTCGGATCTCCGATAGCTCCGAAAAGTACTGCGTCTGAGGCAGCAGCTATTTCGTGGGTTGAATCTGGATAAGGTTCACCAGTCGCATCAATAGCTGCGGCTCCTACTACTGCTTCTGTAAAAGTGATTTTGTGTCCGAATTTCTGGCCAATAGCTTTCACTACTTTCACAGCCTGGTCGATTACTTCAGGTCCGATGCCGTCACCCGGCAACAGCGCGATATTCATTTCCATAAAACTTGGATTCTTCTTTCGTTGGTGTTTGATTGAATGATTCGACGATGTTTAGCATTTTCTCTGTGGCCATCATCGCAGCCACTGTTTGATCGGGATCTAGCCCTTTCGTTTTAAATATTTTTCCATAATCCCAGGTCACAACGGTCTCCACAAAAGCATCTGTTTTGCCTCCTGGAGGAATCGAAACGTGGTAATCGATCAACTTAGGAAGTTGTCTTTTTCGGGATTTGTAAATTTCTTTTACTGCACGCATAAAAGCATCATACTGTCCATCTCCAGATGCATGGGCGTCATAGGATTTGCCGTAAATGTTTAAGCGAAGTTGCACAGAAGGCTTGAGCCCTTGAGAATGGGTCATGTGGTAGCCTTCGATGAAAATATTTTTGGAAATGGAGTTATTCTGCAACACATCGGAAATGATGTAAGGCAGATCTTCCGTAGTCACCCGCTCTTTTTTATCACCAAGTTCGATGATTCGCTGAGTCACTTTCGTCAGCTCGTCCTTTTCCAAAGAAATTCCCAACTCCTCGAGATTCTTAAGGATATTAGCTTTGCCGGAAGTTTTACCTAGGGCATATTTCCGCTGACGGCCAAATCGCTCAGGAAGCAAATCGTTGAAATAGAGATTCTTTTTATTGTCCCCGTCGGCGTGTATTCCTGCAGTTTGAGTAAAGACATTCTCTCCTACAACCGGCTTATTTGCTGGAATATGCTGTCCGGAAAACTGCTCTACCAACTTACTTACACGGTAGATTTTCTGCTCCTGCACATTGATCTGAAGATCGGTAAAATCTTTGATCACTGCAATTACTGACTCCAAAGGAGCATTTCCAGCTCTTTCTCCAAGCCCATTGATTGTGGTATGAATTCCTGAAGCTCCGTACATGATGGCTTCCATGACATTGGCTACAGAAAGATCGTAGTCATTATGCGCATGGAAATCAAAATGAGCGTTCGGGAATTTGGTAGAGATTTGGATGAAAAATGCCTTTGTCTCTTCCGGAGAAAGAAGTCCCAAGGTATCTGGGAGCATAATTCTCTTCACGGGAAGTGTGGTCAGAAATCCAATCAAATCCAGCGTATATTCCTGAGAATTCCGCATACCATTCGACCAATCTTCCAGATACACATTTACATCAATCCCATTTTCCTGAGCGTATACTATGCTCTTTTGAATATCAGCAAAATGCTCCTCCTGAGTTTTTTTCAATTGATGCACAAGGTGATTAAGGGAACCTTTAGTAAGTAGATTCATCACTTTGGCACCAGCCTTTAGTAACCAATCCACCGAAGCAGGTGTATCTACAAAACCTAAAACTTCCACTCGATCCAGATAGCCTTTCTCGGCTGCCCAGTGAGTAATTTTCTGCACCCCTTCCAATTCCCCATCTGAAACTCTAGCTGAAGCAACCTCTATTCGATCTACCTTCAATTCATCCAGCAAAAGCTTAGCGATCTGCAGCTTTTCAGAAGGCAAGAAGGAAACGCTTGAGGTCTGTTCACCATCCCTCAGCGTTGTATCCATTATTTCAATGCGCTTCCCTGCGGTCATTTTTACTTATTTGTTAGCAGCAAAAGCATCGATTTCATCTGACATATTCAGTAAATAGTCGATATCGTCAAAGCCATTTTGCATGTTGTCTTTTTTGTATTCATTGATGTCAAAAGATTCGGATTCTCCAGTGGAGTCCAAAGTAATCTTCTGACTAGGAATGTCTACAGTAATCGTAGTTTCAGGATTTGCAGTGATGGTTTCCAGTAATTTATCGGCAAATTCCGGGGAAACTGTCACTGGCAAAACACCGATATTTAGACAGTTATTTTTGAAGATGTCTGCGAAAAAGCTTGAAACCACACATCTGAAGCCGTAATCGTAAATAGCCCAAACGGCGTGTTCTCTGCTGGATCCAGAACCGAAGTTCCTTCCTGAAACCAAGATTTTACCGCTGTAAGTAGGGTCGTTCAGGACAAAATCCTTTTTAGGATTGCCTTCTACATCATATCTCCAGTCACGGAAAAGATTGTCACCGAAACCTTCACGCTCTGTAGCCTTAAGGAATCGAGCTGGGATGATCTGATCTGTATCCACATTGTCTGTCGGTAATGGAACCGCAGTGCTCGTGAGAACAGTAAATTTATCGTAAGCCATTTTATTTTAATTGAAAGATTGGAAAATTGGAAAATTGGAAAATTTGATCGTTCATAAACTTTACTTACCGATTCAAATTCTTACTTCCCATTTCTGACTTCGTATTTTTAATTTTGAAAAACTTCTCTTGGATCGCAGATTTCACCGGCAATGGCTACTGCTGCTACGGTCAAAGGAGATGCGAGCATTGTTCTTGCTCCAGGTCCCTGACGGCCTTCGAAGTTTCTATTGGAAGTAGATACTGCATATTTACCAGAAGGAATCTTATCATCGTTCATCGCTAGACAAGCTGAACAGCCCGGCTGACGAAGTTCGAATCCAGCTTCTTCCAAGATTTTAACCAAACCTTCTTCATGTGCCATTTTCTCAACTTCGCGAGAACCTGGAACGATCCAAGCAGTGATGTTGTCAGCTTTTTTGTGACCCTTTACATAAGCCGCCACAGAACGGATATCTTCAATACGTCCATTGGTACAAGACCCTACGAATACGAAGTCAACTTTTTTACCCTTGATAGCTTCACCTGGCTCGAAGCCCATGTAAGCCAAAGACTTCAGGTAAGAAGATTTATTGCTTCCTTCCATGCCTTCAGTGGTAGGAATATTTCCCTTCACTTTGATTCCCATGCCTGGATTGGTACCGTAGGTAATCATCGGTTCGATATCCGCAGCATCGAAGTGATACTCCTTATCGAAAACAGCACCTTCGTCTGTTTTCAAAGTTTTCCAGTGAGCTACAGCTTTGTCCCAATCTTCGCCTTTTGGAGCGTATTCTTTTCCCTTTAAGTATTCGAAAGTAGTTTCATCAGGAGCGATCAAACCTCCACGTGCTCCCATTTCGATAGACATGTTACAAACCGTCATTCTAGCTTCCATGGAAAGACTTTGGATCGCTGATCCAGCATATTCCACGAAGTACCCAGTAGCACCTGCCGCCGAAATCTGTGCAATTACATAAAGTATCAAGTCTTTGGAAGTTACACCTGGTCCAGCTACGCCATCGATGGTGATTCTCATTTTCTTAGCCTTGGACTGCATGATACACTGCGTCGCCAAAACCATCTCCACTTCTGAAGTACCTATGCCGAAAGCAATAGCTCCAAAAGCACCGTGAGTAGATGTGTGGCTATCACCACAAACGATCGTCATCCCTGGTTGGGTGATTCCCAATTCCGGTCCAATCACGTGAACAATCCCATGATGAGCAGAGCCCAAATCGTGTAGTTCGATGCCGTATTTGGCACAGTTCTCACGAAGTCTTTCTACTTGCATGCGTGAAAGCTTGTCCTTAATTGTTTTATCCTGATCGACTGTAGGTACGTTGTGATCTGGAGTAGCTACTGTTCGGCTTGGGTTTTTCACTCCAATTCCACGCTTTTCCAAGTTTAGAAAAGCGACTGGAGAAGTTACTTCATGGATAAAATGCTTATCGATGAAGAATACATCTGGACCAGAGGGAACGGATTTCACGACGTGAGCATCCCAGATTTTATCAAATAATGTTGTCTTTTCCATAATTAAGCGGTCGCGTATTCTTTGACCGGGATTTTATTGAGTGCATCTACAAAGGCCTGAGCTGAAGCCAATACGATGTCTGTATGTGAGGCAAAACCATAGTAAGGTTTGTCTCCTTTGATTAATCTCATATGAACTTTTGCCACATCATCACTGCCGTGAGTGATGGCCTGAATAAGGAATTCTTCTAATTCTACGGCTGGCTTGGCGATTTTGTCAATAGCCTTCAGAACTGCATCTACAGGACCATTTCCGCTTGCAGTAGACGTGTGGGATTCGTCTCCGATTTTCATTTCTACCTGAGCTTGAATTGAGCCATTTGATGAATAAGTAACTTTACCCAATTCAATAAAATTGGAATCAGTCACAAACTTACCAACCAAACCCATCAGGTCTTTACGGCCTATATCGCGCTTGCTATCAGCCAAAATCAAGAATTCTTCATACACTTCACGAAGTGCCTCACCTTCCAATTCTACACCCAAAGCATCCAAATGGTGCTTCAGAGCAGCTCTTCCGGATCTTGCTGTCAACACAATTGTTGACTCACCGACACCCACATCTTTAGGATCAATGATTTCGTAATTTTCTCTGTGCTTCAATACACCATCCTGGTGAATTCCTGATGAATGTGCAAATGCATTTCTGCCAACAATAGCCTTATTTGGCTGTACTGGCATATTCATCAATTTAGAAATCAGGCGACTGGTGTTGTAAATTCTTGGGGTTACGATATCAGTATGTACCTCGATGGTTTTATGACATTTAATTGCCATAACCACTTCTTCCAGGGAGGTATTTCCCGCACGCTCACCGATACCATTGATAGTTACTTCCACCTGACGCGCTCCATGCTGAACACCTGAAACAGTGTTAGCAGTAGCCATACCAAGGTCATTATGACAATGTGTAGCAATGATTGCTTTGTCAATATTTGGTACATTATTCTTCAGGCTAGCAATGATAGCACCGTATTGCTCAGGAAGTGTATATCCTGTCGTATCTGGAATATTTACCACAGTTGCTCCTGCTTTGATCACCTCCTCGATTATTTTATTCAAGAAATCAGGGTCAGCTCTACCGGCATCTTCAGCGTAAAATTCCACATCGTCTACAAACCGTCTTGCAAACTTCACTGCAGCTACACCCCGAGCAATAATATCCTCGGGAGTGGAGCGCAGTTTATATTGAATATGATATGGTGAAACACCGATTCCAGTATGAATACGACCCTTCTTCGCGAATTTGAGGGATTGAGCCGCTACTTCGATATCTTTTTCTACAGCTCTGGAAAGGGCGCAGATAATCGGGTTAGAAACTGCCTTTGAAATCTCAAGTACAGAATTGAAATCTCCTGGACTTGAAATTGGAAAGCCGGCTTCGATAATATCTACACCTAGTTCTTCCAGCGCTTTTGCTACCACAATTTTCTCCTGGGTATTCAGCTGACACCCGGGTACTTGCTCCCCATCTCTCAGGGTAGTGTCAAATATCCATAGCTTCTCACTCATAATTCTTGGGGGTTTTGTATTAGTTATTTTCTGGTCTCAACTGACGGACGACAGCACCTGCCTGCCACATTTCAGAATCTCTCAATTCTTTCAATTCAGCTTCCAGTTTCACTCGGTAATCTTCTTTAGAGTTAGAGTCAATAGACTTCTGAGCCTCTTGACCTGTTTTTACACTGTTGTATAGTTCTTCAAATACCGGCTTAGTAGCATCTCTGAAAGGTTTCCACCAATCCAAAGCACCTCTTTGAGCTGTAGTAGAGCAGTTAGCATACATCCAGTCCATTCCGTTTTCAGCGACCAATGGCATCAATGACTGGGTCAATTCTTCCACGGTTTCGTTGAAAGCTTCAGAAGGAGTGTGACCATTTGATCTCAATACTTCGTACTGAGCTGCAAATATACCTTGGATAGCGCCCATCAAGGTACCTCTTTCGCCAGTCAAATCAGAGGTTACTTCACGATAGAAGTCTGTTTCGAACAAATATCCAGATCCTACGCCAATACCTAGAGCTACAACCCGGTCTTTTGCCTTACCAGTTCCATCCTGATAGATTGCATAAGAAGAGTTCAATCCTCTACCTTCTACAAACATTCTTCTCAAAGATGTACCAGAACCTTTTGGAGCTACCAAGATCACATCTACGTCAGCTGGAGGGACGATACCTGTTTTTTCTTTATAAGTCACACCGAAGCCATGAGAGAAATACAATGCCTTTCCAGGAGTAAGGTGTTTTTTAACTGTTGGCCAAAGAGCGATCTGGCCTGCATCAGAAAGTAGGAACTGAAGGATAGTACCTTTCTCGCATGCTTCTTCCAGTTCGAAAAGTGTTTCGCCAGGAACCCAGCCATCAGCTACAGCTTTATCCCAAGTCTTGGAGCCTTTACGCTGACCTACAATCACGTTGAACCCGTTGTCTTTCAAGTTAAGTGCCTGACCAGGACCTTGTACACCGTAACCTAATACCGCGATCACTTCGTCTTTGAGTACTTCTCTTGCTTTTTCCAGTGGAAATTCTTCCCTAGTTACTACGTTTTCTTCTGTTGAGCCGAATTTTAATTTCATCTGTTTTTTATTTATTACTAGTGTTTGATAGGTTCCAGAGGAAGCCTTTTTATTGGTTTATTATTATTTGACAAAACTGTCAATCGTGAGCATTCTCTTTGCAACAGCTACTCTGCCTGATCTAGCAAATTCCAGAAGACCATAGCCTTTTAAAATTTCCAGTAGCTCCTGCGTTTGCTCTTTGTGGCCGGATAGTTCCAATACCACAAAATCAGGTTCTGCGGCAATGATTTTCGCATTGTGCTGACGGATGATTTTCTCCAGTCCTGCATCCAGTCTGGACACTGGTATTTTGTACAATGCTATTTCCTGATAGACTACGCTTTCATCTTCATGGTAAAAAGCCTTGATCACGTCAATGATCTTTTCTATCTGATTGACCAGCTGTATCACGGTATCCTCAGAAGCGGTGACTTCGATGGTGATCCGATGGATTCCTTCCAAGCGGCTCTCTGAAGCTGTGAGTGCATCGATATTGATACCTCTACGGGTAAAAATAATGGTGATGCGATTAAGAATACCGATGAAATTTTCGGTAATAACGAATATGGTATATCGTTTCATTTAGGGTTGGTTTAGCTAAGTCTAACCTCTTCCACTGAACAGCCAGTGGCAATCATGGGGAATACATTGTCTTCTTTTTCTACTACCACTTCGAGGAAATAAGGTCCATCGTGAATCAGCATATCTTCTATAGCTTCTTGCAGATCATCCCTGACGGAAACTTTCTGCGCTTGAATATTATATGCCTCTGCTATTTTGATGAAATCAGGATTATCAAGTTCGGTAAAAGAGTAGCGCTTGTCAAAGAACATTTGCTGCCACTGTCTTACCATTCCAAGAAAATTATTGTTAAGTAACACAATCTTCACTGGAGCCTTGGTCTGCATAATGGTACCCAATTCCTGGATCGTCATCTGGATACCTCCATCTCCTACTACACAGATTACCTGTCTGGAGAAATCATACATCTGGGCTCCTAGAGCTGCTGGAAGGGCAAAACCCATAGTTCCTAAGCCTCCAGAAGTCACTTGTGTCCGTGGTTTCTTGTAATTGAAATATCTCCAAGAGATCATTTGGTGCTGGCCTACGTCAGTGACTAGGATCGCATCATCAGCTTTGTATTTATTAACCTGATGAATTACTTCACCCATGGTCAATCCAGGCTTGGTCGGTGTCAAATCAGGATCGATGACTGTTGCTTTCTCCTGATCTGACAATTCTTTGAATTTTGCCATCCAATCCGGATAGGTGTTTTTATTCACAGCGGCAGTCAATAATGCCAAGCTATCCTTACAGCTGCCTAATACAGCAACTTCACATTTCACATTTTTATTGATTTCTGCCGGATCAAGTTCCAGGTGGATCACTTTAGCCTGCTTCGCGTACCGCTTTAGATCTCCGGTCACCCGGTCATCAAATCTCATTCCCACTGCGATCAAAATATCACACTGATTAGTTAGCATGTTTGGGGCATAGTTTCCATGCATGCCAAGTTTCCCCACATAGTTTGGATGATCTTCAGACAAGGCGCCCGACCCTAATAAGGTGCATGCAGCAGGAATACCAGATTTTTCCAAAAATGCTTTCAATTCAGTTTCGGCTCCGCCAAGTACCACGCCCTGTCCAAAAAGAACATAGGGTCTCTTAGCCATATTGATCAAGAAAGCGGCTTCCTGAATTGCAGATTTTTCAATAGGAATATGCGTTCTGTAAGATCTAAATCCTAAGCAAGGCTCATAATTAAAATCCCCAAAATTCGTCTGAGCATCTTTGGTGATATCAATCAAAACCGGCCCTGGTCTTCCAGATTTTGCGATATAAAATCCTTTTGCGATAGCAGGAGCGATATCTTCTACTCTCCTGACTTGGATATTCCACTTGGTACCCGGCATTGAGATGCCGACTACATCAGTCTCCTGAAAAGCATCAGTTCCTAAAAGATGTGAGGCAACTTGCCCGGTAATGCATACCAAAGGAGTGCTGTCAATCTGTGCATCCGCAAGACCTGTAATCAAATTCGTGGCACCAGGACCAGAAGTAGCAATACAGACGCCGACTTTTCCAGACACACGAGCATACCCCTGAGCTGCATGGATTGCTCCTTGCTCATGGCGAGTTAATACATGTCTTAACTGGTCGTGATAATCATGCAATGCGTCGTATACGGGCATTATTGCTCCTCCGGGATACCCGAAGATTATTTCCGCATTCTCGGCAATGAGCGATCTGACAACGATGTCAGCACCTCTTATCATTGAATCCTTCATGGGCTTAGAATTTGTCTGTTACGCAACCTTCGGATGCGGTAGATACTAATTTGTTGTATTTCTTTAATGTCCCCTGTAATTCAGGCATTTCTTTCTGTTTCCAGGATTTCTTTCTTTCTGCTAATTCTGCATCAGATACTGCGACTGAAAGTTTTAAGCCATCAGCATCGATGGTTATGATATCTCCATTTTGGACGAGTCCAATTGGTCCACCAGACCATGCCTCTGGGGTCACATGTCCAACGACAAAACCGTGCGTGCCTCCTGAGAACCTTCCGTCGGTAATCAACGCCACGTCAGAACCCAACCCAGCACCGATAATCATAGAAGTAGGCTTCAACATTTCCGGCATTCCCGGACCACCTTTTGGACCTATATTTCTAATGACAAGCACTTCACCTTTTTGTACTTTATGATCACGAATGGCGTCATTTGCTTCCTGCTCGGAGTCAAACACATGAGCTGGACCTGTAAACGAACTTCCTTCTTTTCCTGTAATTTTGGCGACAGCTCCTTCTGGAGCCAAATTACCATCCAAAATGCAAAGGTGCCCAGTTGCTTTTATAGGAGTCTCCAATGGATGAATGACATTCACCATAGAAACGGTCACCGGTGCTATATCTTTTAAATTCTCTTCTACAGTTTTTCCTGTCACGGTGAGACAGTCTCCATGGATAAATCCATTTTGCAACATGTATTTCATAAATGCCGGAACTCCACCTTGCTCATGCAGGTCTTCCATCATGAATTTGCCGGATGGCTTGAAGTCACCGATCATTGGGGTTTTTGCATTTATCGCTTTGAAGTCATTTATGGTAAAATCAACCCCAGCTGTTCTAGCGATCGCTATGATGTGCATTACAGCATTGGTACTTCCACCTAAGGCTATAGCAACAGTCACTGCATTCTCTATGCTTTTTCTAGTAACGATATCACTTGGTTTGATATCTTTCTCCAGAAGTATTCTCATGTACTTATTGACATCTCGGCATTCCTGAAGCTTCTCAGGAGAGTTTGCCGGATTAGATGCAGAATAAGGTAAAGACATTCCCAATGCTTCTATTGCCGAAGACATAGTGTTGGCTGTGTACATCCCACCACAAGCACCGGCACCAGGGCAAGCATTTCGGATTACGCCATCGTAATCTTCGTCAGAGATATTTCCATTTACTCGTTTACCAAAAGCTTCGAAAGCCGAGACGATATTCAGCTTTTCTCCTTTATAATTACCTGAAGCTATCGTACCTCCGTAAACCATGATAGAGGGCCTGTCTATACGAAGCATTCCCATCACGGCTCCTGGCATGTTCTTGTCGCAACCTGCCACAGCCACACAGCCATCAAAAGAGTGCCCAAGAATAAAAGACTCAATTGAATCCGCTATTATCTCTCTTGAGACCAAGGAATAGCGCATTCCCAGCGTCCCCATTGAAGTTCCATCAGAAATCCCAATGGTATTAAAAATTAAACCGGTCAGATCATGGTCTTGTGAAGACTCCTTGATCAGACCGGCAAAGTCGTTAAGATGCATATTGCAGGGGTTACTTTCATAGCCACAACTGGCCACCCCTACAAAAGGCTGTTTCATCTTTTTATCACTCATCCCAGTGGCATACAACATTGCCATTCCTGCTGGATGCTCAGGATTGTCACTTATCTCCCAACTGTATTTTTTCAGGGTCATATTTTAATGGGTATAAAAAAAAGTGCCTCAGCTTAGTGAGGCACTTTAGATGTTTTTTATTTCATTATAAATAATAGTCTAGTGCCTCACATTAAAATCTAATGAGAATAATGACGCTTAGCAAAATGACTACTTTATACATACTATTTTTTGAGACTTCCCCCAACTCTATGTTGAAGTGTAGGACAAACTTAAAACCGAATTTTGAGACTTACAATATTTAATTTTACATTTTTCATCTATCTCAGTTGAAAAATGTATGCAAAATTTATTTTTTCAAAATATAAATTTTCAAAACCCTCACTTTACCCCTGTATTTCAGCAAATGATTTGTTGAAAATTTCGATTTTCAAAATTTTGTACTGATTTCCGATTTCTTCAATATTTATCAAAAGTTATTCTCTTTTTTTTAATAAGAAAAATGATATATCATAATTACTTCAATAAATGCTAAATTTTTTACCGAATTCTCAATAAAGGAAAAGTCTTTCCCCTCTGAAATTTATTCTAATTTTGACCAAACATAATTCCAATGATTTCATTTCCAAACGCTAAGATTAACCTAGGGCTTCACATCACCGCCAAAAGAAAAGATGGATACCATGATATTGAGACCTGTATGATCCCAATTCCGCTTTTTGATGCCTTGGAAATGATTATTGACAATAAGAAAACAACTTTTGAAAGCTCTGGTCTCAACATCCCCGGCGATAAAAAGGATAATCTTATTCTAAAGGCCTACCAGCTTTTAAAGAAGGATTTCCCTAATCTTCCTCACTTAAGTATTCATCTGCATAAAAATATCCCGATGGGAGCTGGATTAGGCGGAGGCTCTGCTGATGCAGCATTTGCACTGACCTTAATGAATAATCTATTTGATCTGATTCTTGATGAGTTCTTCCTGGAGGAATATGCTGCTCAACTTGGGAGTGATTGTGCGTTTTTCATTGAAAACACACCAAAAATTGCAACTGGGAGAGGAGAAATTCTGGAACCTATAGCGGTAAATTTAAAAGGGAATCATTTGGTTTTAATAAATCCCGGGATTCATATCGGCACAAAAGAAGCTTACGCTGGCGTCACTCCAAGTGCGCCAAAAGTGAAACTCGGAGAAGTTCTGGCTGATAAGAGACGATGGAAAGATGAACTTGTAAATGACTTTGAAGCGAGCATATTCCCCAATCATCCCGAAATCGCGAGGGTAAAAGATAAACTGTATGAAAATGGAGCTTATTACGCAGCAATGTCCGGCTCAGGTTCTTCTGTGTTTGGCTTATTTGAGGAAAAGCCAACTCAAATTGATTGGGACAATAAGTTCTTCGTATTTGAAAGCCAGTTGGTATAGCTTAGCATTCTAAGCAATTACGACTTCGAATCAACTAAAAAACTAAATTCTATTAATCAAATAAAGCACTTCAATAAGGCTTTTTCAAAAGCTAAAAAGCAAAATCAAACTAAAGCAAATCCTGATTTTAATACTCAGGACTTTAAGAAACAGCTATATTTTATCTCCGTTGATTAAGCTACGCATCAAAACATTGTGATATCAATGGCGAATGAAGGCCTAGAGGTTATTTAAGGCGAATAGATGATCCCGAGGAATAATTCACCCCAACGGCCGTACTGGCTTCCTCCTTTTATTCAAGTAATTCAATACGGGATAAGTAAGCACCGACACCAGAATTATCGCCGTTCCTACATAAAATTGAGGAGTCATTTTTTCGCTTTCCCCAAAAATCAATACAGCCAGAATAATACCGTATACAGGCTCTAAGTTAATGGTCAGATTGATTGAAAAGACAGAAAGTCGCTTCATCAATTCTACCGAAACTGAGAATGCATAGACTGTACAAATCCCCCCAAGGATAAATAACCAAAACCAATCGTAACCTACCCAAGTAAGCTGCAAACCTCCTTCAGTCATGAAATTGGAATAAATCGGCATAAAGAGTATCGTAAATAAGCAAGCACCCGCCATCTCAAAGAAGGTTATCTGATAAGGATTGTGCTTGTGGGCTAGCTTTCCATTTAAGACTGAGAAAACTGCTGCCAAAAATGATGAAGCGAGCGCCATACTTAACCCAAGCCAATAACCTGTCTCGAAACTGAAAATCACCAAAAGACCAGAAATCACCATCAAACCGAGCCCTACTTCATACCATTTGATTTTTGTGCGATTGAATAAGGGCTCTACGAATGCAGTCCAAAGTGATGTTGTTGCCATTCCTGCCAGACAAACTGAAGCTGTAGAAACTCGAGCTGACCAGAAAAACAAAATCCAGTGCATTGCGATCACAAAGCCAACTCCAGTGACTTTGATCATATCAGGTAATGGCATCAGCAGATTTTTCTTTCTCAGCAAGAAAAGTCCAGCGACTCCTATAGATGCGATCAAGGTTCTATAAAACACCAGCTCAATCGCAGGTAAGCTAATGAGCAATCCCAGAATAGCTGTAAATCCCCAAATGAGTACTATCAAATGAAGCATCAAGTAATCCTTGATCGTTGCGTTCATTTATCGAGGGACAGTTTTATAAAGTAATAGACCTGTAAAAGCAAAAAGGATATTGGGGAGCCAAACGGCAAAAATCGGGTAAGTAGCTCCGTTTTCTGCAAATGTCCTAGAGAGAATAAAAAGGATGATATAAATAAATGCTAATAGGAAACCCATCGCAATCTGAAATCCAGAACCACCTCTGGTTTTCTTTGCAGACATAATCACTCCAATAAAAGTCAAAATAATAGCCGCAAATGGGGACATAAAACGGACATAGCGTTCGATTTTATAAAAGCCGACATTATCTGCTCCTCGCGCTTCCAACACTTTAATCTGCTTTCCTAATTCGGGAAGTTTCAAGGTTTCATGATGATTAGGTGGCAGGTCAAAGTCTTCAGGCCGGATAGAGAGCATCGTGTCGAGTTCTTCGCCAACTGTATATTCTTCTATCCTACCTTTAAGTTTGCGTAGCCTCCAATTATTTATTGTCCAAACATTCTTGGCAGTGTCCCACTCGATATTATCTGCAGAGAGTTTAGCCAATAGCTCCCCATCTTTTATGGTTTCCAAAGTAAAAGAATAACCTATCAAAGAAGTGTTGTAAAATCGGCTGATATACGCATATGACTCTTCGCCTACTTTAATGTGGATATTTGCTTCTGAAGTGGTTTTCTCTTTTTCCAAATAATTGATGCGGAACTCAGTAACTCCCGCAGTAGCTCCTGGCAGCACCCAGCCATTCAGTAAAAAACTAGCCCCACCGATCATAGTCGCGGCAAAGAGAAATGGTCTAAGCATTCTAATAAAGCTAACCCCACTGCTCAGTATTGCAATAATTTCCGTTCTTCCAGCCATTTTGGAAGTGATAAAAATAACCGAAATAAATACAGTGATTGGGGTCAGAAGGTTATTCAAATAAAGCCCATAATTGATCATGTATTTAAAAATCTCCCTGGAAGGAACTTCATTCCTGATGTAGGTATCGTTCTTTTCAGTGAAATCCAAAACCAAAACCACCAGGACCAGCATTACCACTACGAAAAAGTAGGTCTTGAGAAAATCCTTGATGATCAGTTTGTCGAGTAGCTTCATAATTAGAGTCTGGTGCTCACTTTCTTCACCATTTGATCTTTCCAAACGGCAAAATCACCAGCTAGGATATGTTCTCTAGCTTGGCCCACAAGCCAAAGATAAAAACTTAGGTTATGAATACTGGCTATTTGAGCCGCCAAGATCTCCTTGCTGATCGTCAAATGCCTTAAATATGCTTTAGAATAGAAGGTACTCACGTATCCACCAATAGCCGGATCAATTCCACTAAAATCTTCCTTCCACTTTTCATTTCGGATATTAATAAATCCCTCAGAGGTGAATAGCATGCCATTTCGAGCATTACGTGTTGGCATTACGCAATCAAACATATCCACGCCAAGAGCAATACACTCCAGGATATTGGCGGGAGTTCCAACCCCCATCAAGTAGCGAGGCTTATCCTGAGGCAAAATATCAGTGACTAATTCGGTCATTTCATACATCATTTCAGCAGGCTCGCCTACTGAAAGTCCGCCAATTGCATTCCCCTGCTGATTGGTAGAAGCAATGAATTCCGCACTTTGCTTACGCAAATCCTTGTATACTGAGCCTTGCACAATCGGAAACAGCGTTTGGTTGTAACCATACTTTCCTTCTGTAGCATCAAATCGATCGATACAACGAGTCAACCAGCGATGTGTCATCTCCATGGAATTCCTCGCATAGCCATATTCACAGGGATAAGGAGTACACTCGTCAAATGCCATAATGATATCGGCTCCTATCGTTCGCTGAATATCCATGACATTCTCTGGAGTGAAATGATGTTTGGAACCGTCAATGTGAGACTTGAACATCACACCATCTTCCGTGATTTTGCGTGTTCCTGACAAAGAAAAAACCTGATATCCTCCACTATCGGTCAAGATAGGTTTCTCCCAACCATTGAATTTGTGAAGTCCTCCAGCTTTTTCCAGCACATCAAGCCCAGGCCTCAAATACAAATGATAGGTATTTCCAAGGATAATTTGAGCCTTGATATCCTGATCCAATTCCCGCTGATGAACTGCCTTCACAGAACCCGCAGTACCTACAGGCATAAAAATCGGTGTCTGAATATCACCGTGGTCAGTTTTCACTACACCTGCTCTGGCTCTACTCTTGGAATCTTGGTGGGTTAAAGTAAACTTCATATCGCTAATGGGTTGCTGTTGAGACATTCTACACATTGTCTCATTCGGCCTACAAAAATATACGCTTATTCTTAAATGGTTTGCTGAATTTGATTTTATATTTGCTCAGCAAAAGCGACCTATGGGCCTATTTTTACTTTGGTTTTTCTTCGGAATTGGAATCCTCATCCAAGCAGTTTACCTATTGGTTATTTTTGGAAAGTCAGCCTTTTACAATGGTAATCAGTCGCATTCCGTTAATGAAAACGAGGAAGGAGTGACTGTTGTAATCTGCGCTCACAATGAGTTTGCAAATCTTAAAACACTCATCCCTAAGCTTTTCGAGCAAGACTATCCTGCTTTCGATGTGATGATCGTCAACGATAGATCTTCCGATAGAACCAAGCGACTGCTGGAGCAAATGATGGAAATTTACCCTAAACTTCGCTCTGTTACGATCAAATACACACCAGCGCATGTCACTGCCAAAAAGTATGCACTTACACTAGGTATTAAAGTCGCCAAAAATGACGTTATACTTCTGACCGATGCAGATTGCATTCCAGAAACCGATCAATGGATCAGAAAAATGACTGCACCAGTTCGAAATCAAGACAAAACATTTGCAGTGGGATTTTCAGGATACGAGCAAAAACCTGGTTTCTTAAACAACTGGATTCAATTTGAGACCTTGTTAACAGCCTTATACTATATGTCTTTCGGTTTGTGGAAAAGACCCTTCATGGGAATCGGCAGGAATCTCTGCTACCGGAAGGAATTTTTCATGAGCGTCAAAGCCTTCAAGGGCATTTGGCATATTGAAGGTGGAGATGATGACCTTTTCCTAAATCAGTATGCAAGCGGCGGCAACACAGCAATAATTTTAGATCCAGAAGCAAATACGATTTCCAAACCAAAAGAAACCCGCAAAGAATACCTCACCCAGAAAAAACGACACCTGCACGTGGGCAAATATTATCGGAGCGAAGACAAGAGAAAGATTGGATTATACTCCTTTTCACATGCATTATTCTGGCTTGGTGGGATAGGATTGCTTATTTATTTCGGTTTAGCCCAAAGCTGGGAACATTTTTCAGCTGTTTTCGGTATTATCCTATTGAGGTCTATTCTACTCACGCTAATTTTCAAATCAGCTGAGAAAAAGATTCAAGGCACTAAACCACCAAAAAATATCTGGATACTTGATTTCTTGTATTTAGGTTATTTTTGGGTTTTAGGGACAATATCCCATCAGGCAAAAGACATCCAATGGAAATAAATGAACGCGGTTTTTCTAAGAAAGCACTCGAGGACTTTGAGTTAATTGATCAGGCTGTAGATCACAAAGATCAGCAAGCATATGCCTCCTTGATGAAGCGCTATAAAAAGGCCGTTTATTACATGATCTTGAAAATGATCCGGGATGCTGACGACGCGGAAGATCTTACGATGGAAGCTTTCGCTAAAGCATTTAAAAATCTGCATCGATTCAAGAAAGATTATACCTTCTCTACTTGGCTTTTTCGAATCGCAACGAATAATACCATTGACTTCATCCGAAAGAAAAAGCTCAAAACGATGAGTTTGAATACCACGATGTCTGATGATGGAGGAAATTCCGTGACCATTGATGTGGAAGACGATGATAATAATCCTCAGGATGAATTCATTCGTACCCAACGGATCGAAATGGTTCGAATTTTCGTGGATAAATTACCTGCAAAATACCGCAAACTCGTACAGCTTCGCTATTTCGACGAGCTTTCGTATGAGGAAATCGCTCAGGAATTGGAAAAACCGCTTGGAACTGTGAAGGCACAACTTCATAGATCAAGAGAATTACTTTACGAAATTGCCGCAGGCAAACAAAAACACATTTAATGAATTCCGGCACCCAACTTATCCAATCTTATTTCCCTGATCTTACAGAATATCAACTTTCACAGTTTGATCAGCTTCAGGCTCTTTATGAAGATTGGAATTCCAAAATCAACGTGATTTCCCGTAAGGACATGGAGCAATTTTACATTCACCATGTGCTCCACTCTTTGGGAATAGTGAAAGTGATGCCTTTCGAGCCTGGGACGAAGATATTAGATATTGGTACTGGAGGCGGATTCCCTGGTATTCCATTGGCGATTATGTTTCCTGAGACTCATTTTCATCTGGTAG
Source organism: Algoriphagus winogradskyi (assembly GCF_900182815.1). Taxonomy (GTDB): domain Bacteria; phylum Bacteroidota; class Bacteroidia; order Cytophagales; family Cyclobacteriaceae; genus Algoriphagus; species Algoriphagus winogradskyi. The sequence goes on from NZ_FXUA01000010.1 coordinate 34,509, forward strand.
ATTCTATCGGGAAAAAGATTACCGTTGTGAAAGACGTAGTCAAACAATTGAAGCTGACAAACGTGGAAGCTCAGCAAGCTAGAGCGGAGCAGCTTGTCCGTAAATATGACTTCGTGATCAGTCGAGCAGTTACCCGAATGATCAATTTTTACCCTTGGGTGAAAAACAAAATCCGTAAGGAAGATATCAACGAATACCCAAACGGTATTCTTTACCTGAAAGGCGGGGAAGTGGATGAGGAGATGGAGGAGCTAGGTAAATCTTATGTGGTATATCACTTGGAAGACTATTTCAAAGAAGAGTTTTTTGAGACAAAAAAGGTGATTTATATGCCTTGGGAGGATAAGAGGTAGAATGAATTTGGAATTTCTGATATCGGAATTCTGATGTCAAAAATCTGAAATAAAAAATCTATCGATAGCTATTTTAATCATGTGATTTATCAATCTCATAGTTTATTTAGATCTAAGATTTAAGTACATATTTTTTTTTAATTCTCCGACAATTACCTCCAGTACGCTTGCCTCCTTTCAGAGATTAGCCCTAATTTGAAGGCTCAATTACCCAAGCTGTATGTATTTAATTTTTGACACCGAAACCACCGGTCTTCCTCGCGATTACAATGCTCCCATGTCGGATGTGGACAACTGGCCACGCCTTGTCCAGCTCGCTTGGCAACTGCATGATGCTAAGGGAAATCTGATTTCGAATCACAATTACATTATCCGACCGGAAGGATTTACCATTCCTTACAATGCGGAAAAAGTCCATGGAATTTCCACCAAGCGCGCCTTAGCAGAGGGTCATGACCTGAAGCAAATCCTTGGGATTTTTGAAGGTGATGTGAAGCAAGCCAAATATTTGGTTGGACACAATGTTGAGTTTGATGTCAATGTAACCGGTTCGGAATATTACCGCGCAGAAGCCACCATGCCTCTGACGGCACAACAACTGGACACCAAGGACATATCAACTGATTTCTGTGCACTTCCTGGCGGTAGAGGTGGCAAATACAAGTGGCCAACACTTACTGAACTTCATCAAAAGCTTTTCGGAAAAGGCTTCGGTGATGCGCACGATGCAGCTTATGATGTTGATGCTACTGCACGCTGTTTCTTTGGGTTGATTAATCAAGGCGTCCAAGCTCCCGAAGCTGGAGTTACCATCGCTGAAGTAATCTACGAAGCTCCAAAGCTAGAAGAAGCAAACTTTGCGCAAGCAAAAGATGCACAGAAAGCGGCCGCCAAAGATGTGCTAAAGCAAGCAGGTAAAGCTGACATTTCAGATTTAACGGACATTCCATTCACTCACCTGCACGTGCACAGTCAGTATTCTGTGTTGCAAGCGACTTCTGAGATTCCGGCCATGATTGCTCGCGCAAAGGAGCTCGGAATGCCAGCCATCGCATTGACTGATCACGGAAATATGATGGGTGCTTTCCACTTTGTAAAAGAAGCGTTAGGCAAAGACATTAAACCAATTTTAGGTTGCGAATTCAACCTGTGTCGAGACAGAAAAAACAAATCCAATAAGGATGATGGTTATCAAACTGTCCTCTTGGCAAAAAATAAAGCTGGCTATCATAACCTGGCAAAACTAGCTTCTTATGCCAACATCGAAGGCTTTTACTATCTACCTAGAATAGACAAAGAGCTCTTGGTTCAATACAAAGGAGACCTCATTGCAACCACCGGCGGGCTATGGGGAGAGATTCCTTTTTTGATTTTGAATGTCGGAGAAACACAAGCAGAGGAAGCTTTCGTCTGGTGGAAAGAGCAGTTTGGAGAAGACTTCTATGTGGAGCTCAATCGACATGGAATACCAGAAGAGGAGAAAGTGAATGAAGTGCTCTTGGAGTTTGCCAAGAAATATGATGTGAAATATTTTGCAGCAAACAATTCCTATTACAGTGAGAAAACTGATGCAAAAGCGCATGATGTATTGCTTTGTGTGAAAGACGGTGAGCTTTACGACAAGCCAAAAAAATACATTGGAAAGCGAGGAAGAGAATTCCGCTATGGCTTCCCAAATGATGAATTCTACATCAAAACTCCCGATGAGATGAAAAAGCTCTTCGCGGATTTGCCTGAAGCCATCGAGTGTACCAATGAGATTACCGAGAAAATCGAGACCTATAAATTAGCCAGAGAAGTACTTCTTCCTGCTTTTGAGATTCCTGATGAATTCAAACATCCAGAGGACGAAGTCGATGGAGGAAAACGTGGAGAAAATGCTTTTTTAAGACATCTTACCTACGAAGGTGCAAAAAAACGGTATGCGGAAATCACTCCGGAGATAACAGAACGCTTGGATTTTGAATTGGCAACTATTGAGAATACAGGTTATCCCGGATATTTCCTGATTGTTCAGGATTTCATTGTGGAGGCTAGAAAAATGGGGGTGTCTGTAGGCCCAGGTCGTGGATCTGCTGCAGGTTCAGCCGTTGCTTATTGCACAGGCATCACCAACATTGACCCAATCGCATACAATCTACTATTTGAGAGATTCCTAAATCCAGATCGAGTCTCACTTCCCGATATTGATATTGACTTTGACGATGAAGGTAGGGGTTCCGTAATCGATTATGTAATCAAAAAATACGGTTCCAACCAAGTTGCACAAATCATCACCTATGGCACCATGGCAGCTAAGTCCGCCATCCGTGATACAGCACGAGTTTTAAATTTACCTCTTCCTGAAGCTGGAAGACTTGCCGGTTTGGTACCAGATATCAAGCTAAAAGCGTTATTTGGTTTAGCTGGAAATCGGGCTGCACTTTCTGATAAGCTAAAAGGGCAAGGTGAAATGATCGCCAAAGCAGACGAATTGATCCGGATTTCCAAAGGACAGGATGATTCTGCGAAAACGATCAATCAGGCAACTATGCTGGAAGGCTCTGTTCGAAACCTTGGAATCCATGCCTGTGGTGTCATCATTACGCCCGCAGATATTACGAATTATGTACCGGTAGCACTAGCGAAGGATTCTGACATGGTTTGTACGCAGTTTGATAACTCCGTAGTGGAATCTGCAGGACTGTTGAAGATGGACTTTTTGGGTCTGAAAACGCTGACACTGATTAAAACCGCCGTTCGGATTGTAAAAGAACGTCACGGAATCGAGTTGGATGCGGACCATTTCCCAATTGACGATGCTAAAACCTACGAGCTTTTCCAACGTGGTGAAACCGTCGGCATTTTCCAGTATGAATCTGCCGGAATGCAGAAATACATGCGCGAACTAAAACCTACGGTTTTTGCAGATTTGATTGCTATGAACGCCTTGTATAGACCGGGGCCTTTGGCATATATCCCTTCTTTTATTAAAAGAAAGCATGGAACTGAAGCGATCGAATATGATCTGGACGACATGCAGGAATACTTGGAGGAAACATACGGAATTACCGTTTACCAAGAGCAAGTGATGCTTTTGTCCCAAAAACTTGCAGGATTCACTAAAGGTGAGGCGGATGTTTTGCGTAAGGCGATGGGTAAAAAGCAGAAAGATGTACTCGACAAAATGAAACCGAAGTTTGTCGAGCAGGCTTCTGCAAAAGGTCATGATGCAAAAAAACTTTCAAAGATTTGGACTGACTGGGAAGCATTTGCATCCTATGCATTTAACAAATCCCACTCAACATGCTATGCATGGATCGCTTATCAAACGGCGTATCTAAAAGCTCATTATCCTGCGGAATATCTTGCTTCCGTACTGAGTAATAACATGAACGACATCACTCAGGTGACGTTTTTCATGGAGGAATGTAAGCGTGCCGGAATCCCAGTTTTAGGGCCGGATGTGAATGAATCCAAAAATGGATTTACCGTAAACCAGGCTGGAGAAATCCGGTTTGGCATGGCTGCAATTAAAGGAGCGGGCTCCGCAGCAGTTGATGCGATTATTGAAGAGCGAGAGAAAAACGGACCTTATAAAAACATCTTTGACTTTGCAAAGCGGGTAAGTTCCAAGGCTTTGAATAAGAAAACCATGGAAGCTTTGGCGATGGCTGGTGGGTTTGATTGTTTTCCACAGCATCATAGAAGACAATATTTAGAAGCTGCAGATGGAGATTTGAATTTGATCGAGAAAGCGACAAAGTATGCTCAAAAAGTGCAGCAGGAAGAAGAAAGCAATCAGGTAAGTCTTTTCGGCGGAGGTGCAGGAAATATGGAAGTACCGCTTCCTACTATTGCACCGATGGAGCCTTTCACTCAATTGCAGCAATTAAACATCGAAAAAGAAGTGGTAGGTCTATATATCTCCGGTCATCCACTAGACCAATTTAGATTGGAAATTGAGTCGTTCACTAATGCTTCTTTGCCTGATTTGAATGACTTGGAAAGTTTGAGAAATCGAACAGACATCAAATTGGCTGGATCGGTTTCGACTTTTGCACATCGAACTACCAAAAACGGAAAGCCTTTCGGAACGCTGACATTGGAAGATTATCAAGGGGCCTTTACGTTTTTCCTATTTGGAGATGATTACGTGAGATTCAAAGAGTACTTTATGCCTGGCTGGTTCTTGTTTATCAGCGGAACTGTTGCTGGTAAACGATGGGCCGAAAATGAACTAGAATTTAAGATTGGTAACATTACTTTGCTAGACGAGATCCGCGGTAAAATGGTCAAAGGCCTTCGGGTAAATATTGACTTGGACGATTTGACGTTGGATCTTATGGAAAAACTAGAAGCAATTACTGAGAAATATAAAGGTGATGCCAAGCTGTATTTTGATGTGGTTGATCGGAAAGAAAATTTAGCGTTAGAGCTATTTTCAAAGAGATTTTCTATCGATCCATGTGCAGAAATGATCAATGAGCTGAAACAAATTCCTGAGGTGATGTATAAGGTGGTTTAAGTTTTCAAAAAATTTGCAAGAACAAGAAATTAGTTTTTAAGTTATTTCTCTTAAATTCAATTAGTTATTTGCAGATCAAACGTCATACCAATGAAGAATCTACTATATGTTCTCGCAGTTGGAATATTGATTTCTTGTGAAAGTACAGAGCCTCCTCTAATACCAGAAATTCTCGATGAAAATGTATTGAGACTTCATCAAGTGCTAGAAGGAACCTTAGTAACGCCAGCAGGAAAACTCAAAAGCGAATTCTTTTATTATGGTCCAGAGACATTACAATCTAGGACAGACTACTATTATGACACCCAAGATCGGGAGCTTTTGAAAGTACGAATACAAAATGGGGATACTACCTTAATTGAGTTAAACACATATTTAGCAAATGGAAAGCTCGATAAGACCAGTGTTTATATCCCAACACCATCGGGTTTTGCTTTTCGCTATAATTTTCAGCGCTACTATGAAAACGAGAGCAGAAAAATTGATGTCATAAGAGAGAAAGAAGGGATTTTTGAACAGTATTCCAGATACATTTTCGATGAACTGGGCAGGCTTTCTACTTACAGGAGAGGAACTGAAATCAACTTCGACTTGCATGAGTATCTATATGAATCTGAAAATTCAGAATTAATTACAGGTGAAAATTATTCTCAGACGGGAATGACTGGACCTTTCTATCAGTATAAATACGATTATAACGATAAAGGCTTGCTCGTGTCGAAATCCCTCAAAATTTTAGGCCCCAATTACAGACCCGCATTTGAATACGATTATAATGCCGAAGGAAAACTAATAGAAGAGATTACTAATGACTTAAATTTTGGAACCACCCCGACAGAAAAAAAGATGTTCGAATATTACTAAACAATAAGAGCCTCATAACTTTTCTCAATTCCCTATAGACAAAAAAATCAACTCCCTCGGAACTTATTAATACGCTATTGGCTTTTGCACATATATTTGAAATTTAGAAATCAAAAACCAAACATACAATGTCAAAAGCAATAGAAATTACTGACGCAAACTTTGAAGAAATCATCAAATCTGAGCAGCCAATCCTAGTGGATTTTTGGGCTGAGTGGTGCGGACCTTGTAAAATGATCGGTCCAGTGGTGGAAGAACTAGCTGGAGATTATGATGGCAAAGCTGTCGTAGGTAAAGTAGACGTGGATGCAAATCCAGGTGTAGCTCAAGCGTTCGGAATCAGATCTATCCCAACACTCCTATTCTTCAAAGGTGGAGAAATCGTAGACAAGCAGGTTGGAGCAGTTCCAAAATCTGTTTTATCTCAAAAACTAGATGCTCAACTTTAATTAGTTGACTATATTACAGTCAGAGCCGCAAGGAATTCCTTGCGGCTTTTTTTATCTTCAAACTTTATGGCGGAGCAATTAATTTCTTTAGATGAGTTTTGGAGTTTGAGAGATCAGATTCCAGTGATCGATGCCCGTAGCGAAAAAGAATTTGATCAAAGCCATATACCAGGCTCTATCAACATCCCAATCCTGAATAATACTGAGCGAATTCAAGTCGGCACGCTTTACAAAGAACGAGGCCCCGAAGAAGCCACTATCAAAGGATTTGAATTAGTTGGGCCTAGGTTTCATTTAATCCTAAAACACGTCCTTAAACGCTTTCCTGAGAAAAAAATCATCATCTACTGCTGGCGTGGTGGAATGAGAAGTCATATTCTTGCTTGGCTACTAACTATGATAGGTTTTGAGATTTTCCGCTTAAGAGGTGGTTATAAAACTTATAGAACGTTCAGTTTTGATATGGTCAGAAAAGACTGGAACCTAATAGTTTTGGGTGGAAAAACAGGAACGGGTAAAACCCGACTACTTAAAAAACTTCAGGAATCTGGAGAGCAAACTATCGATTTGGAAGGGCTCGCTAACCATAAAGGTTCTTCCTTTGGGGCTATCGGGCAACCAGCTCAGCCTTCAGTAGAGCAATTTGAGAACATATTTGCTGAAACTTTACAAAAGCTTGACCCTAAGAAACCAAGTTGGGTGGAAAATGAAAGCCGGAAAATCGGAAGATTGATTCTCCCGGACAATTTCTACCACCAAATGCTAGCATCACCCCTGATCGATATTTATAAGACTGATCAAGAACGAATCAATTTGATCGTAGAAGAATACGGAAGTTTACCTCAGGACGAGTTGATTCTCGCTGTCCTACGAATCAAAAAACGACTTGGTGGTTTACGGACTTCAGAAGCAATACAAGCAATTGTAGATGGAAATCATGAAGCTTGGATCGCAAATATGCTGATCTATTATGACAAGGCTTACAATTTTGATCTTGATAAACACGCTGATGGAAAAACGATCCAATTAGACCTGTCAGGAATCGACGAGGACACATCCACCAAAAACCTACTTGAAGCAAAATCCCAATTTCATGGAAAATACACCAACCCGACTAACTGAATGGAGTGAAGGCTCAGGCTGTGGTTGTAAAATCGCACCAGCCATTTTAGACCAAATCTTAAGTTCAAGTGGCTCATTTACTCAATCCGACCCAAAACTATTGGTAGGTAATTCAGGAAAGGATGACGCAGCAGTTTATCAGGTCTCAGAAGATTTGGCGGTGATCAATACGGTTGACTTTTTCACGCCTATCGTAGATGATCCTTTTGACTTTGGTAGAATAGCTGCTGCAAATGCACTTTCAGATGTCTACGCCATGGGTGGTAAGCCAATTTTCGCGAATGCCATTCTAAGTTGGCCTGTGGAAAAACTTGCGCCTGAACTCGCAGCCAAGGTAATGGAAGGAGCAAAATCTATTTGCAAAGCTGCTGGAATTGAATTGGCAGGCGGACATTCCATTGCTGCTAAGGATCCGATTTTTGGTCTTTCAGTGAACGGAATTGTTCATCCGCATAAAATCAAAAAGAACCAAGGCGCTAAAATTGGCGATATCATTTACCTCACGAAACCGCTGGGAGTAGGCGTATTGGCTACAGCGCTTAAGCGTCAGAAGATATCTGATAAAGATTACCTGAGTTTACTTGATACCGCTTGTAGATTGAATTCTATAGGAGAAATTATTGGGAATCACGAGGAGGTTCATGCCATGACGGATGTGACTGGATTCGGGCTGCTTGGCCATTTGATAGAAATGTGTGAGGCTTCTGAGCTTTCAGCTGAAATCGACCTCTATAAACTTCCTATCATAGCTGGCGTGCAGGAGTATATCAATCAGTTTATTTTCCCTGATAATACTTACCGCAACTGGAACGCCTACAGCGCCAAAACAAAAGGAGTAGTCGGAATGGACTTGGTCAAACTTTGCGACCCACAAACTAGCGGCGGATTAATGGTTGCTGTAGATCCAGATAATAAGGATTGGTTTGAAGAAGCAATGAAGCTCCAAAATCAGGTGATCTGGGAGATTGGCAGATTCACAGAAAGAAATGAGCAAGTGGTGGAAGTTTTGCAGTAGGACATTAGAGCCTATGGAATTCACAGGCTGTTTTCTTAGCTCCTCTGATTATTAAATTAATGGCGAAACTCCCCCACTTACCATAAACTTCATCACATCAGAGCTTTTCACGCCTATTAGCGGTGTCACCTTATCTTTTGGTACCAAGAATACATTTCCAGAAACATTGTAGCTATGCGGGAAGTAAACAGACACCATATCAGGCTCACCCACAATGGACATATCTTCCTGGGTAATAAATCCCAAACGGATAAGCGTATCGCTAAGCTGTACTTTGACAGGTGAGGAAAACTTCTTTTTGTCACCTACAAAAGCTCCCATCAAATCTTTGATACTGGTGTAGATCAAATTCACCAAAGGGATCTTGATCAGGCCTCTCTCAAACCAATCAAAAATAGGTTGAGCAAAGAATAGGCTTGCCAGATAGCCTACAAAAGTAATCAATGCCAAAACCATCAAAATACCAATTCCCGGCAGGGGTACTGGAATCAAGTTGTCCAGAAAAAGGATAGTTTGGAAAATTATATAAAGCGTCACTGCCACCGGAGTGATGAATAGCAAGCCCCGAAGAAAATAAGAAATGATGCGTTTGTAAGTAAATGCCATGGTGGTAAAATGAAAATCCTGATTATTACTCAATAATAATCAGGATTTAAACTGGAAGATAGCTTCCGCTTAAATTTCTTTAGATCAGTCTGGAAGCAATTTCACTTTCACACTTTTATAATAAATCACAGATTTAGGATCGTGTGCTTGAAGTGCGATGGTTCCATGATCAACTTTTTTGGTACCTAGATCACCTTTACGGTTTTCATCTTTGGATTGGTCATATACATTGACTGTTTCACCGTTTATTTTTACAGTTACTACATCTCCTTGTACGATGATATGCTCAGTGTACCACTCTCCGTCTTTTACATAGACATCTTTTACATCTTGGAAAGAATACACACTACCTGTTTTTCTCCAGTCAGTATGGCTTTGATTCACTTGGATTTCATAGCCTACATTTGGCCAGCCATCTTCTTGGTATTGGGTATGGATAAAAATACCGGAGTTGGCTCCTGGCATAGTCTTTACTTCTGCAATTACTTCAAAGTTGTTGAAGTCATGATTTGCTACTTCTCCATTATAGAAAGCATGACCTCGTGGTCCAGCCACTTTAATTACTCCATCTTCCACTTGAAAAGATTGAGAGTTTTCTGATATTTTCCAGCCGTCCAGATTTTCGCCATTGAATAGCTCAATCCAGTCTCCGCTTTGTGCGGTAGCAGAAAATGAAAGTGCTACAAAGCAGCACAATGCCAATAGGGTTTTCATAAGAGTCAGGGTTCTTGAATGGTAAATTAAAGGTAAAAGTTACGAGCTATTAGACAAAATCAAACACCGCTAAAACAAAAGCTCCGAGATAGTATCTCGGAGCTTTTGAATATTTGAGCAAGAACCTGATTACAAATCGATTCCCATAAAGGACATAAACGCGATTCCCATCAATCCAGTTAGAAGCATTGTTATACCCAATCCTTTCAAGCCATTTGGAACATGTGAATATTTTAATTTCTCACGAATCGCAGCCAAGGCCACAATAGCAAGGCAAAATCCAGTACCAGATCCAAAACCATAAACAGCAGATTCTGCAAGCGTATAATCACGTTGTGCCATGAAAAGAGAACCACCTAGGATAGCACAGTTTACTGCGATCAAAGGCAGAAATATACCCAAAGCACCGTAAAGAGCTGGAGCAAATTTCTCAACCACCATTTCCACCAATTGAACCATCGCTGCGATAATCGCAATAAACATGATGAATCTTAGAAAGGAGAGATCTATGTCTGCTAATCCTGCATTTACCCAAGATAAAGCGCCTTCTTTCAGTACATATTCATTCAACAACCAGTTCACCGGTACAGTCACAGTCAATACAAATATTACTGCTGCACCAAGACCAATTGCAGTAGTTACTTTCTTGGAAACTGCTAAGAAGGAACACATCCCAAGGAAGTAAGCGAAAATCATATTGTCGATAAAGATCGACCGAATACCTAAATTAAATAAATCCATTTCTTCAGTTGGTTTTAGTGTTCAACATATCCAGTTTTGGTACGCTGTACCCAAATCAATAATCCCAATACCATAAATGCCCCTACAGGAGAGACCATGAGGCCATTTGTTGCCAGTTGGAAGTCAGGACCAAATAAGCCGGATATATAGTCATATATAGGAATTCCAAAAACAGCCCCTGATCCTAGCAGTTCTCTAAAGAATGCTACAGTCAAGATAATCCAAGAGTATCCTAGAGCAGATCCAAATCCATCAAGAATGGAATCATATGGTTTATTACCCAAAGCGAAAGCTTCTAAACGACCCATTACTATACAATTGGTAATGATCAAACCAACGAATACGGATAGTTCTTTGTACATATCATATGCAAAAGCTTTCAATACCTCATTCACTAAAGTTACCAAGGTAGCTACTACTGCAAGCTGTACGATAATCCTAACTCGGCTAGGAATAGTATTTCTCATAAGAGAAATCAAAAAATTTGACATCACAATTACGAAGATAACCGCAATAGCCATAACCAGTGTAGGTTTCATTTGCGTCGTAACTGCAAGAGCAGAACAAATGCCAAGTACCTGAATGGTCACTGGGTTGTCATCAATCAAAGGATCAGTTACCAGTTTTTTCCTGCGCTTGGAGAGTAATGCCTCTGCAGGCTTTTTTTCTATAGTTTCAGCACTCATATTTAATAATTATTGAGTTGAATAGTTCGATTATAGTGTTGCTACAGATGAAGAAGACTTCTTATTTTCAATGTAAGCTTCATAGTAGCCCAAGTAATTCTTAAGCATATTATTAACTCCTTTAGCAGTAATCGTAGCTCCAGACATACCGTCCACCTGATGAGGATCATCAGAATAGTCTTTGCCTTCCCCTTTTTGCATCTCCACTGCTACTAACTCTCCTGATTCATTGTAAATAGTCTTGCCTTCATATCTCTGTTGAACACCTGGCTCAGTGATTCTAGCACCAAGACCTGGAGTCTCGCCAGCGTGAGCCAAAGTAATCCCACCCACTGTGTTCATATCTGTTTCTAAAGCCACATATCCCCAGATTGCATCCCAAAGACCTGCTCCGTAAAGAGGTAAAATATAATTCTCAGCTGCTTCAGGACTTCCCTCTGCATGATAAATATACACTGGGTATAGTCTTTCTTCTGCTGGCTTTTTATAGTTCTTAGCGATATCCACAGTTTCTGCAGTGACAGCTACTCCTTCACGTTCAGTAACTTCTTTGCCACTTAGATCTACTACAACGGAAGCAATTCTGCTATTATAGTAGTCATTCACCTCCTGAGGAGTCATGGCAGCAATCTCTTCTCCAGATATAACTGCACCCAAGATTTGCTTTTTGTTATCTAAAGCAATTGCTTCTTTTTGCATTGGACCCAAAACTTGAGAAGTCCCTGAAAGAAGTAATCCTAGAACCACCGTCAAGATGACGGAGAACGTAATAATATAAGTATTAGACTGTTGCACGTTGTAACCTCCTTGTTTTATTTGCCTTAACTACATAATAATCGATCAGTGGAGCGAACACGTTCATGAATAGAACCGCTAGCATAATTCCCTCAGGATAAGCTGGGTTAGTCACTCGAATGATCACAGTCAGGAATCCGATCAATAAACCGTATATCCATTTACCCGTTTCTGTCTGAGCGGCAGATACTGGATCAGTTGCCATAAAGACAATTCCAAAGGCTAAACCACCCATCACCCAGTGGTACTGAGGAGGTAAAGCCATGTATTCATTTACTGCAAATAGATTCATCACAAAGCCCATGATGTATGCTCCTGCAAATCCTGAGAAGATAATCTTCCAGCTAGCAACGCCAGTAGCAATTAAAATCGCCGCGCCAATCAAAGCCATCAAAGTAGATGTCTCACCGATGGAGCCAGGAATCCAACCCATAAATAGATTTGCAAATTCATATAATCCTGATCCCAAAACTGTATTATGGGCAGCTAAAGCCTCTACTGCTGACTGGGTTCCTTCTACGCCTGCATTGTAAACTACTGAAAGAGCAGTAGCTCCTGAGAAACCATCAACTGGCATCTTATCACCTAAGTAAGTCCAAACCTGGTCACCAGAAATCTGTGCCGGGTAAGCAAAATACAAAAACGCTCTTGCTGTCATGGCTACGTTTAACACATTCATACCAGTACCACCGAATACTTCCTTTGCAATCACTACTGCAAATACAGTAGCTAAAGCTACTTGCCACAAAGGAGTAGTAGCAGGCACTACCAAAGGAATAAGCATCCCTGTTACCAGGAAGCCTTCGTTGATCGGGTGCTTGCGCACGATTGCGAAAACTGCTTCTACAATACCACCGGCTGTATAGGCTACTAAAACAAGAGGAAGTACGAGCATTGCTCCAATGCCTAACTTCTCACCAAAATTCTCCCACAAACCGGCTGTTCCGCCAGTTGCGAGTAAATGCTGATGACCAGTATTGTACATACCAAAAAGCAAACAAGGAATCATAGCAATTACCACTGTGATCATCATTCGCTTCAAATCAATAGCATCTTTTACCTGAGCACCTTTGATGCCGGTAGTATGCTTAGGGCTGAACATAAATGTCTCCCCTGCTTCAAACGCGTAATATAGACTTTCAAGCTTGCCACCTTTTTCGAAAAGTGGCTTCTGCTTGTCCAATAAATCTCTTAGAAACTTCATATGGATTAACTGTATTGGATTAATTCAATTCCTTTTCTCACCAACTCCTGCACAGGATGCTTTGACACATCCACAAACTCGCAAAGAGCTAAATCTTCTTCCACGATCTCATAGATTCCCAATTCTTCAATTTCGTCAAAATCCTCAGCCATAATAGCTTTCAAAAGATAAACTGGAAGTATATCCATGGGAGTAACAGATTCAAAAACACCAGTTTGCACGAATGCTCTTTCTTCGCCTCTACCGTTTGAATCCATGACGAATTCTTTATTTGGTGTAAGGAAGGAAAGTAATCCTAGTGCTCTGTGGTAACTCAATCTAGTGGTAGGTTTTGCCCATCCCATGAACTCATAGTAATCACCCTCAGGAATAACGGTAATCTGATTGTGATAGAAACCTAAGAAACCTTCCAACGAAATTTTCTCTCCAGTAAGGACATTTCCAGAGATCACTCTTACGTGACCTGAATTAAGATTTCCTTTCACAAAAGTAGAAACAGAAGCTCCCATGTAAGTCTTTACATAGGCAGCCTTGGTCAATTCAGAACCGGTTACTGCTATAACTTTAGAAGCATCGTAAACACCTTCTAAAATTAATTTCCCGATCTGAGCAACTCCGTATGGAGTGATCGTCCAAGCGATTTCACCTTTATTGATCGGATCTAAGTGGTGAATCTGCACTCCTACATTTCCTGCAGGGTGCGGTCCAGAGAATTTGTTCACTTGAGCGCCTTTCAATTCTGCAAAAACAGATGGAGTCGCCTTTGAGCCGTCCACATTCAGGTGGACTTTGCCACTTGTCAGTTTAGCCAAAGCTTCAATTCCTGCCTGAAGATATTTCTCTTGGCCCTGCAATGCGAAAGCATAATCTGGAGCCAATGGATGGGTATCAAAAGCAGATATGAAAATACTCTTAGGAGTATCCGCTGGATTTGCGACTATACCGTAAGGTCTTTGGATGATGTTTGGCCAAACACCACTCGCTGCCAGTTTTGCTGCCAAAGCATCTCTATCTAGAGAAGCAATATTAACAGCACCTAGTTGCTCGTGGACGATGGTAGCATCCGCCAAAATACTGATTTCAAGCAATTTCCTGCGATCGCCTCTTTTAATCTCGACAATTTTGCCGGAAACAGGAGCCGCATAAATTACTTGATCCAATGCTTTGTCGATCAGGACTGGAGTACCTGCCTTAACGGTATCTCCTTCATTGACAAGAACTTTAGGGCGCTGGAGCCCGATAAAGTCTGTCGGCTTAATTGCGAAGGTTTGAGCCGGGGCGAAATCAGCAAGCTCTTGCTTAGCCTTTCCCACCAAGTTGATGTCAAAACCTTTCTTAAGCTTCACTATTTTAGACATATCTGTTTTTGAACTATGAGCTTTTGAAAAACGCCCCAAATCTAATAAATAACCTTTTTAATTTGAGGGTATATGAACTTTAATGTTTGAACTTTTGGAAGAATGGCTTCCTAAGTTTTTAAATAACTCTATTTTAAACTGAAAGCACCCCTTCTTCGAGTGATTCCACGTATGATTTCACTTGCTCCATCAGCCACATTGGTGTAGATGTTGCTCCGCATATCCCTACTTTTTCACCTTTTTGAAACCAATCTGGATTAATCTCTTTCTCATTTTCAATGAAATAGCTTCTTTCATTTTGAGCCAGACACACTTGATGAAGTGCCTTGCCATTTGAGCTTTTCTTTCCAGACACAAATAAAATCACATCATTTTCCTGAGAAAATCGCTGTAGCTGTGGTTCACGATTAGACACCTGCCGGCAAATCGAATCATTTGCATTGAAAGTTTCTCGCGTAAGTTCTTGCTTAGCAGCCTGAATGCGATCTTCTATTTTCTGAGAAATCTCATAGAAGCCTTTCGTGCTTTTGGTAGTCTGACTGAAAAGCGTCACAGGTCTGGTAAAATCTATCTTATCCAAATCAGCCTCTTCCATCACCACGATAGCCTTTTCCAAAGTCTGTCCAGTCAAGCCAATTACTTCCGCATGGCCTTTTTTACCATAAATAACAATCTGTCCGTCTTCACGCTCCATTTTATCGAATGCACTTTTCACGCGATGTTGTAGCTTCAACACTACTGGACAGGAAGCATCAATTAGTTCAATATTGTTTTCTATGGCAGTTCTATAGGTCTCAGGCGGTTCGCCATGTGCGCGAATCAACACCTTGCAATCATGCAATTCTGACAACTGCTCTCGATCTATAACAACCAAACCTTTGGCGCTAAGACGCGAAACCTCCATATCATTATGCACGATATCGCCTAGGCAATACAGCTGGTCGCTTTGCTCCATCTCATCCTCCGCCATTTTGATGGCAAATTCGACACCGAAGCAATACCCAGAGTTTTTATCAATGCTTACCTGCATAGCTCTCTTGTTTATCAATAATTTGTCTTGCCGAGTGGACGATCTTCCCCACCTGCTCCGCAAAGGTAATATTACTGGTATCTACCTCCAGAGCATCTGGCATTTTCTTTAGTGGGCTTTCTACACGAGAAGAATCTACTCTGTCTCGATCAGCGAGGTTAGCTTTAATCTCTTGCAAGTCCACCAACTCTCCTTTTTCCAAAAGCTCTTCTTGCCTTCTGATAGCACGAGTATCTAAGTCCGCAGTCATAAACACTTTCAGATCTGCATTAGGAAAAACTACCGAGCCAATATCACGTCCATCCATTACCACTCCTTTTTTCTTTCCAAGTCGTTGCTGCTGCGCTACCAACTCTTTTCTGATGGCAGCGACCGTGGCGACTTCAGACACTTTATTGGAAATTCGCATAGTACGGATCTCACCCTCCACATTCAAACCATTGAGATAGGTCTCTTGTTTATGGGTGTCCGGATTTAGATGAAAAGAAATCTCTAAGGATTTAAGCCCTTTTTCCACATCATGTGGATTGGATGGAGAAAGGAAATTATTCAAAAAGTGTAGCGTCGCCGCTCTATACATGGCTCCGGAATCGATGTAAGTATATCCCAAATCCTTTGCTACTGCTTTGGCAGTGGAACTCTTCCCACATCCAGAATATCCATCGATGGCGATGACGATTTTATTCATTCAAAAAACCCGCTTAATTCGTTTTTTTATTACTGCGCAAATATAGTAGTTTTAATCTAAACCAATCCCCAAACCTTGGAATCGAATCGCTTATACAGATTCTCTCCAATTAATTTCTCCCACATTTTTATGCAAATCCTAGGTCAATTCGTAGACATTCCAAACCGTGAAATTCATGCTGTTTCTCTCAGTATAGCCCATGGGAAAATAGTAAAGCTGGAAAAAATAGATGAAGATCCTTCTTTGCCCTATTTGATACCTGGATTTATCGACGCGCATGTACACGTAGAGAGTTCTATGCTTGTCCCTTCCGAATTTGCCAGACTTGCAGTCGTTCATGGCACGGTTGCGACGATTTCAGATCCACATGAGATCGCCAATGTCTGTGGAATGGAAGGTGTGGAATACATGATCGAGAATGGGAAACAGGTTCCTTTTAAATTTTACTTCGGCGCACCCTCTTGTGTTCCTGCCACTCCTTTTGAAACAGCGGGTGGAGAAATCAATGCTCAGGACATAGAAAACCTAATGTCTCGTCCTGAGATTCACTACTTAGCAGAAATGATGAACTGGCCAGGAACGGTAAATCGGGATGAATTGGTGATGAAGAAAATTCGAATCTCAAAGAAATACGGAAAACCCATCGATGGACACGCGCCGGGACTAAAAGGCGAATTGGCTGAAAAATATGTAAGCGCTGGCCCAAGCACTGACCATGAATGCTTCACAGCTGAGGAGGCTTTGGGGAAATTAAAGCTGGGAATGAAAATCGCTATCCGAGAAGGTTCCGCGGCCAAAAACTTCGAAGCTCTTATAGACCTGATCGATGACTATCCTGAGATGATTATGTTTTGCTCGGACGATAAACATCCCGATAATCTGGCAGTTTCTCATATCAATGAGCTAGCAGCCAGAGCTGTCGCAAAAGGCAAAGATGTGTTCAATGTTCTTCGGGCTGCTTGCTTGAATCCAATTGCTCACTATTCCATGAATGTAGGACAATTGAGAGAAGGAGATCCTGCTGATTTTATTCTAGTGAATAACTTGAAAGACTTTCAGGTTATCAGCACCTATATAGATGGTGAGAAAGTAGCTGAGAAGGGGAAGACGCTAATTCAGCCCATCACAAACGAAATCATTAACAATTTCCGCACATCCCTAAAAAGGCCTGAAAACTTCCATATCAAAGCCAAAGGGAATAAAGTCAGAGTTATCGAAGCTTTAGACGGACAATTAATTACTCCTGAAATCACTGGTGAAATCCTTATCAGAAACGGCTTCGCAGAACCAAATCCTGCGGAAGACATTTTAAAAATTACCGTGGTCAATCGCTACGAGGATGCTCCCCCAGCAGTGGCTTTTATCAAGAACTTTGGGTTGAAAACCGGTGCCATCGCTTCCTCAGTTGGCCATGACTCCCATAATATTATCGCGGTAGGAATCGATGACGAATCCATATGCAAAGCGGTAAATCTAATAATCGAAGCAAAAGGTGGAGTTTCTGCTGTATCTGGAGATCAGGAAGAAATTCTCCCCCTTCCTGTAGGAGGAATCATGTCGGCTTCGGATGGATACGAAGTTGCATCTGCTTATACGAAGATCGATAGACTTGCCAAAGAGATGGGAGCCACGCTGAATTCTCCTTTTATGACGCTGAGCTTTATGGCTTTGCTTGTAATCCCAGATCTGAAGCTTAGTGATAAAGGATTGTTTAATGGACAGCGGTTTGAGTTTGAGGAGGTGTTTTTAAAAAGACGGGAGACGGGAGACGGGAGACAGAAGTAACCAAAACCTCGAGTGATGCTCTTTCTAAGTCGCATTTTCCTCAATCCTTTCAAAAAAAGTGAAGAATCAAATCATGAAAAATACGGAGAACGATATTTTATCTCAAATCCAGAAAGCCCAATCTATAGGAAGCGTGGTGGCTTTGATTTCTTTTATCCTAAATGTATTTATGAGTAGTATGAATTCGCTGAAATTCTTGACCATACCTTTAATCATCGTCGTTTCCTTGACGATTATTGGATGGACCTACTTTATTTTATCCAGCTGAAAAACACATATAGGATTGATTTAAAAAATAGTTTGAATTCCTAGAATTAGGAAAACCCTTCAAATAAAATGGCGTATAATCCATCAAAAATAAACCCAAATTAAAAAAATCATGAAAAAATTAAAGACAGTGCTTGTCGTTACCTTAGCCATTTTAATCAATACTTTATTGCCATATCAATCTGGATATGGAATGAATGGTTGTACTAGAACAGATTATTACAATGGATGTGGAGAGCTATTTTGGTCAACAGGCGACCCATTTTGTCAGAATGTAATTGTAGTTTTAATAGAGACAGAATGTGACACTTGATGAATTAATAGTCTTGTAGAAGCAAGTCAGCACAACTCATTGATTATGGGTTGTGCTTTCATTTTTACAATATAGATTATATCTCTTTTTCATCTAAACACCTATCCTATGATGGCTTATCTAAAAATAAATAAGTTTAGCTCGACGGTATTTATTACCATCTTTACCATTTTACTCTTCTCCTTTTCTCCACTCTCTAATCCCTTAGAGAGGATCATCGCAGGATTCAAAAGGTATATCACCGAGCTTCCTCAAGAAAAGGTTTATCTCCACCTAGACAGACCAAACTATTCCGCAGGTGAGACAATTTGGTTTAAAGTCTATCTCACAGCGGGTTCATACCATGAACCATCGTTATTCAGCAACACTATTTATGTAGAGTTGATCAATAGTTCCGGTGAAGTAATACAGCAGGATCAGCTATTTTCTAGAGAAGGTTTTGCGGCAGGTCAGCTAGAATTAGATGAATCACTTCCCTCAGGAAACTACCTAGTTCGCTCCTATACCAATTGGATGCGGAATGCCGATGAAGCCTATTTTTTTCATAAGCAGATAAAAATATGGAATACCCAAGACCCCATCAATAACGCCCTAAGTGATGAAACTATAGCTCTTCAGTTCTTTCCCGAAGGAGGTAATTTAATCAATGGGATCATGAGTAAAGTAGGCTTCAAAGCTATCGGAATGGATGGCTTGGGTAAAGTGGTGAGCGGAAAAGTCTATGAAGGCGAAAAGGAAGTTGCCACATTTGAAAGCAATCAATTTGGGATGGGCGTTTTTGCCTTGATGCCCAAAGAAGGGAAGAAATACACGGCAACGATCGAGAATAGCCAAGAAATAGTAACGCTACCAAAAGCCCTTGATTCAGGAATAATTCTCTCTGTGACGAATTCGCCTACTACAGCAGATCTCCTCGTGAAGGTTCAAGCTTCAGAGAATTCCACCCTTCAAACTGTCTATCTTTTGGCGCAAACACGTGGAATAGTCTGTGCATCCAGTCAAGCTGATCTATCAAAGAAAGTAAGCTTTACCCGAATCCCAAAGAAAGAATTTCCCTCAGGAATCGCTCAAATCACTGTTTTAGATGAGGCCGGAAATCCCTTGGCAGAGCGGCTAGTTTTCATCGATCATCAAGATCAGATGACCATCACAGCATCCATGGACAAATCGGTTTATAAGCCTAGAGAACGAGTTCAAATTGACATTGAAGCAAAGGATAAAGAAGGAAATCCAGTCGCTGCTAATATGTCTTTAAGCGTAGTTGACGGAAGTCAGGTAGCTTTGTCTGAAAACAAAGAAACGATACAATCGAACCTTTTACTTTCCTCAGAACTGAAAGGACATATCGAATCGCCGGGTTATTATTTCAATCCCAGCAATCAGGATCGCGCAAAAGACCTGGACATCCTTATGCTGACGCAAGGCTGGCGGCGATTTACGATAAAAGAGGCATTGAGCGAAAAGGTGACAGATCCTGAATATGGCGTTGAAAAAGGATTGACGATCAGAGGAGTACTTACTGATGAAAAGAAAAATCAGCCTATAGAATCGGGAACTGTATCCTACCTATCCTTATTCCCCTTCCCAGAGTCAAAAACTGCAGTAACCAATTCTAAAGGTGAGTTTGAAATCCAAGACCTTATCTTCTTTGACTCTACGAAAATAATCCTACAGGGGAAAACAAGCAATGGTAGAATAGCTACTATTTTGACAGAAAGCTCCTATAGTTCGCCACAGCTATTCTACCAACTCTATTCTGATTTTACCCAGCCTTCTGCTCTCGATCAAAATTTCTTAACCAACGCTGCCGTGCGTCTAGCTATTGATAAAGCATTTGACTTTGATAACTCGGAATTTGCCCTTGAGGGAGTAGAAGTGAGGGCAAAAAGAATAGATCAACCCTCCAATATCTCCAGTACTTATGGCGCTGGAACTGTACAGATGCAAGTGGCTGGCAAGCCGGCACTGGAAAACCTGCTGAATCCGATAGACCTACTGAGAGGTAGAGTAGCCGGCGTGCAAATAACGGGATATGGAGAAAGCGCGAAGATTCTCATCCAAGGAGTGAATTCCATCAACAGCAGTATGGAACCGATGCTCATGGTGGATGACATTCAAGTCAGACTAGAATCCTTGCTCACTATCCCTGTGCAAGAAATCGAAGGCTACCGAGTATGGAAGGGAGCGGACACGGCGATATTCGGTGCAAGAGGATCAAATGGAGTAATTGGATTTTACACTAGGAAAGACCTTGGTACTGATAAAAAAACAATCCAACAGGATGCCGCATTGACCATGAAGGGCTATCAGGTGGAAAAGGAATTCTACTCACCCAAATATCCAGCAGATATCAGTTCACTTCCTAAACCAGATCAGCGCGCCACTCTTTTTTGGGCACCGAATATCCAGACAGATTCGTCGGGAAAGGCATCTGTATCTTTCTATAATTCTGATGCAGAGCATTTGATAAATGGAGAGATAGAAGGAATTAGTGGAGGCGGTAAGCCTGGATCTACAAAATTTAACTACACTATTGAAAAGTAATCCCTAAAGTAAAAACCCTCCAGATTTAAAAACCTGGAAGGTTTATCATTAAATATCAGAAGTAAAGTGAAACTCTATCTCAGGATAATTATCCATGACCATCTGAAGCCAAGCTTTTGACTCGGCCATAAACACCAGCTTGCCATCCTTGTCATGAGCGATGTGACGGTTTTTGGAGCGGACAAATTCCTCCAGCTGCTTCTTGTCCTTGCTCGTGATCCAGCAGGCTTTGTACAGGTTCATAGGATGAAACTCCACCGTGGCATTGTATTCGTTTTTCAGTCGGAACTGAATTACTTCAAACTGAAGCTGCCCGACTGTCCCGACTACTTTTCTAGAACCCATATCGAAGGTAAACAATTGCGCTACACCTTCTTCCATCAGTTGCTTCAAGCCTTTCTCAAGTTGCTTGGTTTTCATGGCATCCTTGTTCACCACCTCACGGAAAATCTCCGGGGAGAAACTCGGAATCCCAACAAACTGCATATCTTCTCCATCCGTCAGCGTATCCCCGATTTTCAGGTTTCCCGTATCATACAATCCCACAATATCACCTGGGAATGCCTCATCGATCATTTCCTTATCCTGCGCCATAAACTGAGTCACATTGGAAAAGCGCAATGGCTTTGGTCCACGCACGTGATTGTAAGGTTTGTTCCGCTCAAAAGTCCCTGAGCATATTCTCAAGAATGCAATCCGGTTCCGGTGATTTGGATCCATGTTGGCGTGAATTTTAAATACAAAACCAGAGAATTTCTTCTCATCAGGTTTCACCTCACGCTCCTCAGTTCTACGGCTTTTCGGTGCTGGAGCAATTTTGATAAACGTATCCAACATCTCATTGATGCCGAAGTTATTCACTGCTGAGCCAAAGAATACCGGTGCCACTTTGCCTTCCAAATATTCTGTAGGATCAAAATCAGGATACACACCCTCGATCAATTCCACATCTTCGCGAAGCTGATTAGCGTAGTTTTTCCCGATTAATTCTTCCAATTCCGGATCATTCACGTCTTCAAAAGATTGGCGAACATCACTGAGTTTTCGTTGAGAGGGGGTAAAAAGATTGAGTTTGTGATCAAACAGATTGTAAACACCTTTGAATGTCTTTCCCATGCCGATAGGCCAAGAAAGCGGACGGCACTGTATATTCAGCTTTTGCTCAACTTCTTCGATCAGCTCGTACGGATCACGACCTTCTCTATCGAGTTTATTGATAAAGCAGATTACTGGGGTATTTCTCATCCGGCAAACTTCCATCAGTTTCTCCGTCTGAATCTCCACCCCTTTCACACAGTCTATCACCATGATAACTGAATCGACCGCCGTCAATGTGCGGTAAGTATCCTCAGCAAAATCCTGGTGACCAGGCGTATCAAGCAAGTTGATTTTGATGTCTTTGTATTCAAATCCCATGACAGAAGTAGCCACGGATATACCTCTTTGCTTCTCTATCGCCATCCAATCCGACTTGGTTCCTGTGTCGATTTTATTGGATTTCACCGCACCCGCTGTCTGTATCGCACCACCAAAAAGCAACAACTTTTCAGTCAAAGTAGTCTTTCCTGCATCAGGGTGAGCAATAATTGCAAAGGTTCTACGCTTCTGGATTTCTTCTTTCAAACTCATGGGTGACATCAAATTAAGGCTGCAAAGGTAGGAAAAAATGAGTGGAAAGAATTTACGAATTACGATTTTGGATTTACGAGTTCAATCGGGACTTCGATCTTTGCCTACAAGTTTACCTTCATTCTTTTTTCAAAAAGCTCAGAATAGTAGTTTTCGCTTAACTCTATCGGGAATCTCGTAAATCATATATCCGAAATCACAAATCCCTAATACTCCAAGATTCCCTCGGTAATAAACTGTGAGGCCCCTTCATGATTTCCGTGAAGCAATATCCTAAAGGTGGTTCCTACTCCAACTTCTGAGTTTTTGACAAAAATCCTCCCGCCATGATATCCTTCCACGATTCTTTTTGCGAGTGTCAAACCCAGCCCCCAACCTCTTTGACGGGTAGAGAATCCTGGATTAAATACACGTTTGTACATTCGCTTTTCCATGCCCTTCCCGGTGTCTGTGATATCTATAATCACATACTTATCACTATCCTGTAGAATGGTAATATCAATCTGCCCTTTACCCTTCATCGCATCTACAGCATTTTTACAGATATTTTCTATCACCCACTCAAACAGTGGCTTATTCATCATCGCATCGAGATCCTTAGTGTCTGCATGAATATTCAAATCCACTTTGGTAGATATTCTCGGACGGAGGTAATTAATTGTTTCGTCAATTGCTTCGTAGACATTCCCTGATTGGATCACGGGCTTACTGCCAATACTGCTAAATCGCTCCGTCACCATCCTCAGCTTCACCACGTCCTTATCCATTTCGGTGATGATTTCCTTATTTTCCTCCCAGACTGGAGAGTTTCGCAGGTAATCAATCCAAGCCATCAAAGAAGCGATCGGCGTTCCCAATTGATGCGCAGTTTCTTTAGTAAGACCAGCCCACACACGGTTTTGCTCGGCAATTTTACTTTGGTTGAAAAGAGCATAAGCCAATACCCCAAAAATCAGAATGATTCCTAATTGCACGTAAGGATAATACTTTAGATTAATCAGCAATTCAGAGTTCCTGTAATAAACCAGAATATCTGCCTCTGGAAGCAAAATAGGTTCGTACTCCGCTCGCATCTCTGCCAGCTCCTTTTGCAGCGTTTCTGCAGAATCGGCAGCACTTGCATTATTCTTAAAAGGTATATTTCTAAATTCAATAGGATTGGCCGAATCATCCACCATAATGATCGGAATGGAATAATTCTGTTGGATGATCTCCTGATTGATAAACGTGAGATTCTCCATCGTAGTAGCTGCATACTCCAGCGCACTGGACAGCAATTCGATCTGCCTCCTTTCCCGCTCGCGCAATTCCTCCACCAGACTATTAGTATACCAAATCGAACCTGCTCCTATGATTAGTGAGGCCGCAACGACAAGCCATTTGACTTGCTTCTTATTTGTATAAAAATCTAAAGAGGTAAGGTCTTGAAATCTTTTTTTCATTAATCAAACTTGAATTACTACCGTTACTAACTTCCCAATCACATAGATAGTATGACTTGAAGATAGAATTTATCAGTTGGGAAGGTATCGACCTATGGAGTAAATTTATACTTTAATTCAAGCAGAGAAAATTAAACAACTTAAATATGAAATCGAGCATCCCTCCGGCGTCACAAAACGGGATGGTTATATCGCATGCTAGATTCCATATGACACTAGTAAAACAAACAACAGACATATGAAAACGAACGACATTGGATTAGAAATCAAAGAAAGTAAGGTATTGGTAGAAAAACTTAATGACCTACTAGCTAATTATCAGATTTACTACCAGAATTTGAGGAATTTTCATTGGAATGTTTCCGGCCCAAATTTCTTTGAGCTTCATGCCAAATTTGAAGAACTTTACAATGCTGCGAACTTGGCAGTAGACGAAACTGCAGAACGAATTTTGACTTTAGGGGCCAGACCACTTTCTTCATATCAGGAATACATTGACACTGCTTCTATCAAAGAGGCAAAAGAAATTACAGATCCCATGAAAATGGTGGAGATAATCAAGTCAAATATGAACACCCTTTTGCAACTCGAAAGAGAAACCCTCGAAGCAGCAGGAGCATCAGGCGATGAGGGAACTGCTTCCCTGATGAGTGACTACATTACTGCAAAAGAAAAAGTAGTATGGATGCTTTCTGCGTATTTGAGATAATAAGAATGATCTTCCCCCAATAACGCCTAAACTAAAATCCCGACCAGCAACTGATCGGGATTTTTTTCTATCAATAATTGCTACTTCTTGACTCTTTTTTCCTGACTCTTGATTTATTGGTATTTAGCTCTACCACCTTGATATTTCTATCTTGCTACTTAATACTAAGATTTTAGCTTCTCAATTATTCGTCTTGATCCACTTCCAAAGTGTCTTATAGCTTGGCTTTGTCCCATGCATCAGAATTCCTATTCGGTAGATCTTACCCGCTACCCAAGTAGTAAATAAAAAGCCAACGATTAAAAGCCCCATAGATAAAGCTAGCTCCCAAAATGGCACACCATAACTCACCCTACCCATCATCGCAATCGGCGAAGTCAGCGGAACTACTGATAGCCAAAATGACGTAGTGCTGGTAGGATCATTCAGTACAAAAACAAACAAACCCATGTAGGCTACAATCAAAGGAATAGTTACGGGTAACATAAACTGCTGCGCGTCCGAAGGTGCATCCACCGCAGATCCAATCGCTGCAAACAAAGCTCCATACAATAAGTATCCGCCCAAGAAGTAAAAAACAAAACTTAAGGCTATCTCCATGTAATTAATTCCTGCGATCACTTGCAGAATTTCACCCATTTCTGTGTTTTGAGCTAGGCCTTGAGCCAATTCAGGATTGGCCAATTCCATCGCCTGTTGCTGGGGCATTTGCATCCCTAGAAAGCCCGTCACAATAGTCGTCAACGTCCCCACTAGCACGATCCAAATTAGAAGTTGAGTTAATCCTACTCCAGCAATGCCAATGATTTTTCCCAGCATCAACTGAAAAGGCTTCAGTGAAGAAACCAATATCTCCACGATCCTACTGGACTTTTCTTCAATCACACCTTGCATAATCTGATTGCCATAGATGAAAATGAACATGTAGATCAAAATGCCTGCAACAAAGCCTATTGCATAATTCACTGTCGCGTCGCTTACAGTTTCTGTCCCTTCTTCATCTAGCGTAATGGATTTGATCGCCACTTTTGTCCGGACATCATTTATAATTTTTGGATCAATTCCACTTTCAAAAAGCCGTTGTTCCTCGATTTTCTTCCGCAGATTATTTTCCAAATAGCTGATCAGACTCATACTTGGATTTTCTTCTCCATAAAAAGAAATCCCCGTTGGATCTTTTATATCAAACTTAGGGATATGCAGAAAGCCGTAACGGTCTCCATCCTGTACTAATTTCTTGGCTTCTTCAGAGTTTATATCCGAAAAGGAAAAAGCATACTGCTCAGAACTTTCCAAGAAAAACAGCTTATTATCATCTACCACCTCGATGATTCTCAGCGCTTGATTGTCTTCCTCTTCTAAAGCGATCCACACGAAAATTCCCATGATGGCTGGGAAAATCAAAGGAGTCAATAAGGTGACAAGCAAAAACGACTTCTTTTTAACTCGAGCGACATATTCACGCTGAATTACTAACCAGATTTTATCCATTTTCTGTTGACTTTACCTGGTGAATAAAAATTTCTTCCATACTCGGAATCAGTTCTTGAAACTGGCTCACTTGACCATATTGCATTAACTCATTGAGAAGTTCATTTGGCAATTTCCCACTAAGAGGTAGCGTAAAACTGTAGCTTCCTTCGTCTTCTTTGGATATCCACTCTGTCGGCAAATCTCTAGTAAGGTGATCAAGAGTTATCGTATAGACTTCCGGTCTATAGATGGATTTCACCTGCTTGATTGTACCATCCAAGATTTTCTTCGAGCGATTGATCATTGCGACCTGGTCACACAGCAGCTCTACAGACTCCATTCTGTGAGTACTGAGGATCACTGTGGTGCCTTTCTCCTTGAGTTCCAAAATCTCATTTTTGATGATTTCTGCATTTACTGGATCAAAGCCGGAGAAAGGTTCATCGAGGATCAAGAGCGGAGGATTATGAATTATTGTGGAGATAAACTGGACTTTCTGCGCCATGCCTTTGGATAGATCTTCAATCTTCTTGTCCTTCCAAGTCTCCATCTCCAGCTTTTCCAGCCAGTATTTGATCTTCAGTTTGGCCTCGTGAGGACTAAGTCCTTTTAATCTCGCGAAATAAAGCATCTGATCCCAGACCTTCATTTTCTTATAAAGCCCACGCTCTTCTGGCAAGTAGCCAATCAGTCCAATATGCTTAGGTGCCAAAAGCTCACCGCCAATGTAAACTTCACCGCTATCGCTATCTATAATCTGATTAATAATCCGAATCAGCGTGGTTTTACCCGCTCCATTTGGCCCGAGAAGTCCAAAAACCACACCTTCGGATACATTTAAATCCACCTCTGTAAGTGCTTTATTGACTCCGTAGGATTTATTAAGCTTATTGATTTTTAACATATCTGAAAAAATAGGAATTATTCCACTGTTAAAGAACCCACTCCTACATCAATGATCAATTCCATTAATCTTGGGTCATCCACTTTGAACCCTTTCGTTATGTATGTTCCTTTTTCTAAGGTTTTTAAATACTTTGGCAAGGTGGTTTTACACATAGCCGTAGTTCTCATTTTTATTTTGATGGGAAAAGAGTCAGAAGGCAAACGCACGTGAAGTGTTCCTGCACCAACTGCAGCAATAATATGGCTGGCATTATGCATGCCATCTGAGAAATCCAAATCGATTTTGCCATAGTTAACTTCGAATATCATTCTCTTGGCATTGGTGAAATTGGCATCATTTACCACTACGGTCCCCATATTTAGGGTTACCAAAAGGGTATCCATCTGCACTTGATTTGGAGAGTCGCTACTATAGCGGATAGCCACATCAGCACTGGCACTTTTCACTTTCAGCTGACTGATGGTTAGATTGGCAAGGTCAAAGTCTGACTTGCCCATTCCCAAATTAAAATCGAGATGATAAAGATAATTGGTACTTAAACCTACATTCCAGCTGTGATCAAAATCATCTGAAGATCCCGAAAATAGTTTGGATGTGATACTTTTACCGAGATTTTCGGACTCCACGTTCTTATGAACTAATGTGGTCTGAAGTATATTATTTGATACTTTCTGAGAAAATACCGGAAGGATATTCGTTTGATCGAGATGCCCATGAATATAGACAGGATCTGAAGATTTGGTTCTCTTCAGCTGTGTGGTACTCTTGTAGGAGGTGAACTCCAAAGCAACCATATCAAAACCGTCTTTTTCTGTCGCCTTGAACTCTTTGACTAGTTGCGCCTTACCCACAGCTACCCATCCAATCATCATCAGAAAAAGCAGACACAATCTTTTAAGCATACGGTAAGGTTACGAGGCGACTTTAAAAAGGTTTTTTAAAAATATAAAAAAAGCCAGAATTGCTTCTGGCTTTATTGTATTAAAAGAACTCTTTCATTTTATCAAAGAAGGATTTCTCGCTGTTTCCTGGATCTGGTTTGAAGTTGTCTGAGTATCTCAGTCCTTCTAACGCTTCTTTTTCATCTTTGGATAGATGGGTAGGCGTCCACACATTGACCATGATCAATTGATCACCTTTGGTATATCCATTTATATCTTTAATACCCTTTCCTTTCAAACGGAGCATTTTACCACTTTGAGTTCCTTGCTCAATTTTGATTTTTACTTTTCCTTCTATGGTTGGCACCTCTATAGAAGCACCAAGTGCTGCATCTACAAAGGAAACGTATAGATCATAGATCACATTATTCCCATCACGTTGAAGTACTTTATCTTCAATTTCCTCTATAACTATAAGAAGATCTCCGGCAATTCCACCAGGAATCTCATTCCCTTTGCCAGACATACTTAGCTGCATTCCTTCAGCTACCCCGCCAGGGATATTGATAGAAATCACTTCCTCTTTCACCACTAGACCTCTTGCGTCAGCATCAGCAGGTTTTTTATCTACAATCTGACCACTTCCCCCACAAACACCGCAGGTGCTAGCTGAAACCATTTGGCCCAACATCGTATTCACTACTTTCTTAACCTGGCCAGATCCTTGGCATGCTGAACAAGATTTGAAAGTGACTCCATCAGCTATAAGATGGCGTTTCACTTTAATCTTTTTCTCCACGCCATTAGCAATCTCAGCAAGAGTTAACTTCATCTTTACGCGAAGATTCGTTCCTTTTTTGGTGCGACGGCCACCGCCGCCTCCGCCGAAAAATGAACCGAAACCTCCTCCGCCTCCTCCGCCGAAAATATCGCCGAATTGGGAAAAGATGTCATCCATGTTCATTCCACCGCCGCCAAAACCTCCAGCTCCACCAACACCTTGATGACCAAATTGATCATAACGTTGCTTTTTCTCAGGATTACTTAAAACCTCGTAAGCCTCAGCTGCTTCTTTGAATTTGTCTTCAGCTTCTGGATTGTCAGGATTTTTATCCGGATGAAATTGAATCGCTAGTTTCCGATACGCCTTTTTTATTTCATCGGCAGATGCGGACTTTGTTACTCCAAGTACTTCGTAATAATCTCTTTTCGCCATAATATTATGCTCCTGTCACTACTTTTGCGTAGCGTACTACTTTATCTCCTAATACGTAACCTTTTTCGATTACATCAACTACTTTTCCTTTCAAGTCTTCGCTAGGCGCCGGGATTTGGGTTATTGCTTCCTGGGTTTCCGGATCGAAAGGCTTACCTACTAGATCATCCATTGGCTTTAAGCCTTTTGAACCAAGTATTTTTCCGAATTTTTGAAAAATAAGAAGATTACCTTCTCTTACTTTAGCTCCTTCAGCCTCATTTTCACTGGCTTTTAAAGCTCGCTCAAAATCATCCAAAATTGGAATTAGATCCCTAATAACATCCTCGGAAGCTGTTGAAATCAAATCCAATCGCTCCTTTGCAGTTCTTTTTCTATAATTCTCAAAATCTGAATAGAGACGAAGGTATTTATCTTTAAGATCGGCTACTTCATACTCCAATTTATTTTCTTCTGATTCAGTTTGAGGAGCTTGTTCTTCAAGTTCCGTTTCGGAAGAAGCGTTTTCTACCTTTTCCTCATTGATATTCTCGTCCTTGAGATTCATTTCTTGATCCACTTGTTCTTTATTAGTCATAATTGAAATAGACAATAGTTGGCGTTATGGGGTTATCAATATTGTTGCCATTGCGCGATGTCTGACAAACTGACACCTTACCCCTCGTGTATAGCCTGCCAGATTAGATCTTTAAGCCTGTCAAGATTGTATTGGGAGACAGAAGATATAAACACATAAGGAATTCCTTCCGGGACTTCTTTTTCCATTTCCTTGACAAGTTCGTCATCCAGCATATCTGCTTTGGATATAGCAAGCAGTCTTCGCTTATCTAGCAATTCTGGATTATACTTTTCCAGTTCTGCCAGTAAAATTCTGTATTGCTCTCCAATATCAGCAGCGTCTGCAGGCACCATGAATAGTAAAATCGAGTTGCGCTCTATATGGCGGAGAAAACGAATTCCTAGCCCTTTGCCTTCTGCAGCTCCTTCGATGATTCCTGGGATGTCTGCCATCACGAAAGACTGATCTCCTCTGTAGGCTACAACGCCAAGATTTGGCACAAGGGTAGTAAAAGGATAATCTCCAATCTCAGGTCTAGCTGCAGATATAGAAGAAAGCAAGGTCGATTTGCCCGCATTTGGAAATCCTACCAAACCTACATCCGCCAGAAGCTTCAACTCTAAAATAATCCACTCTTCGATTCCTTCTTCTCCAGGCTGAGAATAATGAGGAGCTTGATTCGTAGATGTTTTGAAATGGTCATTTCCCAGTCCACCTCTCCCGCCTTTGGTAAGAATTACTTCTTGGCCATCTTCTGTGATTTCGAAGCGTTTTTCTCCTGTTTCAGCATCTTTTGCAATGGTACCAAGTGGTACTTCCAAAATTATATCCTTACCGTCAGCACCAGTTCTTCTTCCTCCCTCGCCACTTTTCCCAGCCTCGGCAATAACATGTTTTTTGTACTTGAGATGTAGCAAAGTCCATACTTGAGTCGTGCCTCTTACTATAATGTGTCCACCTCTTCCGCCATCGCCGCCATCGGGTCCTCCTTTAGGCACATGCTTTTCTCTCCGAAAATGCGTAGATCCAGGTCCACCTGCCCCAGACCTGGAACAGAACTTTACATAATCTATGAAATTTGAATCAGCCATTTTGTGATAAAGAAAAAGGCTAAGCTTACTAGCTTAGCCATATATGATTTGCAAAATTAGGAAATTAAAGGCAATCAGTAGCTATCAATTACCGAAGTGATGTCTGAGAAGATCTGATCGATCTCTCCTACGCCATTGATTTTCTGAAGTTTCTCTTGTGAACCATAATAATCAGCTACCGGGAGAGTCTCATCCAAGTATACTTTTATACGTGTGTTGATTTTTTCATCATCTTGATCATCCACTCGGTTAGAAGTTTTACCCCGCTCTTTAATTCTCACTCTCAATACTTCTTCAGGTACATCAAGAGCTATCATGCCATTGATCTCAAGACTATGCTTAGAGAGCATTTTATCCAAAGCCTCTGCCTGTGCGGTAGTACGTGGAAAGCCATCAAAAATAAATCCTTTGGCATTTTTAGTCTCATTGATCTTATCCTCAACCATTCCAATCACAACCTCATCAGGAACCAATCGACCTTCGTTCATGTACTTTTTGGCGAGTAGGCCAAGTTCCGTTCCTTCTCCTAGGTGCTTTCTAAAAAGATCCCCAGTGGATAAATGAGTAAGTCCGTATTTCTCAATAAGTTTTTCACTTTGAGTGCCTTTGCCTGCACCCGGAGGACCAAATAATACAATATTATACATTCGTAAGTCTATTATTTAAGGAGTACTGAGCTGGTAAATATCAGGTAAATTCCTACCCAAACCATCGTAATCAAGGCCGTAACCGACCACAAATTTATTGGGAATTTCAAAACCCACATAATCCAACGCGTAATTAAACTGAAAAGCATCAGGTTTGTGTAGCAAAGTTACTATGGAAATTTTGGCAGGATTGAACTCAGAAAGTGCCTTTAACAAATAATCCATGCTGATTCCAGTATCAACTATATCCTCTACAATTAGTACATTTTTTCCCTCAATTTTTTCTTCTAAGCCTAAGATAGACCGCACATTCCCTGTTGATTCTGTTCCTGAATAACTACTCACTTTTATAAAAGAAGTAGAAATTGGTAAATCTATTTGCCTACATAGATCAGCCATAAACACAAAGGATCCATTCAAAATCCCAATTACAACCAATTCCTTGCCTACAAAATCCCGAGATATAGCTTTCCCAAGTTCTGTATTCCTAACACGAATCTTTTCGGCGCTTAGGTAAATCTCAAATATCTTGTCTTTTAAAATAATACTCATCCTATATAATTAAAGTCTCTCTAGTAAGTAGGGATAAATCTTTAGCATCGCTTCCAAATCAACCAAAGAAACCTTTTCATCCGGAGAATGTACATTTTCTTCAGCTGCACCTATAAAACACCAATCTATTGCATATGGGGAAAACTGCACCTCTCTACCATCACTTCCGCCATATTCCTCCACTTCAAGCTGGAAGGGTATTCCACTTTCATTTGCAAGACTTATTATTCTATCAATAAACTTTTTTCTGGGGATAAATTTATCTCTAATGGAAATCACCACGCCTTTATGAAACTGAACCCCTTCTGTAATCCAGGTAATATCAGAGATCAATGCTTGTTTAACGGGAGATGTTTCCTGAATGAACTTGAGTAAAAATGGCATGCTTCCTCCGCCATGTTCCTCATATGTGGAAAATACCACCCAACCATCGGAAATTTTTTCGCAGAGCTCAAGCGCAGAATAAACTCCTAACCTATTATCCAAATAGGCTGCCTGAATAAATTCATCGTTTATTCTAATATTCTGAGCAAAAGATAGGCGAGTACCAGGGTCTATACCTCTCGGAAAATCATGAGAAATATTATTTTCATCACCTTTTATTTTACAAGATATCTCTCCTAACGAGTCCTTCCCCTCCAATAAAGTACCTTCAATTACCTCTGGCCCGCCAATGCTAATCAGCTGATTATTATACCTTGACATAAATCCTATGGTATCTATATGAGCAAAAACAGCTGTTCTAGGCTTTCCAAATTTCAGTAAAATACAATCATGAAAATCTTCTCCAGAATAGATTTCTGGCAAAACTTTCCAACTTTTCTTCCGTTGTGCTATATACTTTAATATGGATTCTGACGTTTTGGATTCATCTCCCGAAACACTGTTTTGTTTAAGGATTTCGAATAAAAATTTCATTGTGGCATAAATTATGTTAATATTTCGATGTTATATTTGAAAAAAGACTGGAATTTATTTTTTATCCTCAGTGGGTTTTAAATAATTCAGCTAGATTTGTAGTAAATTAAAAGTTTATAAATTTGTATTCACATCAATCAACACTTAAAATTTGAACAAAAATTTTTTGTTATGAAAAAACTAATACTATCAACAATTATCGCAGGCGCTCTTTCAGTTGGAGCAAATGCACAGGAATTCGACAAATTCTCTCTGGAAGTTGGCGGAGGTTTTAATAAACCGATGGCACCCATTGCAGCTGGATATCTGTCTCCTACTCTCAACCTAGGTCACATCGATTTCGGTGCTAGGTACATGTTTAACGAGAAATTTGGTTTGAAACTAGATTACGGTTTCGGATCTGTGAAAGAAGCAGGTAATGACGATGCTATGACAGGTTCATTTGACACCAAATATTATCGTTTGGATCTTCAAATGGTTTCCAACCTTGGTAGAATCATGAATTTCGAATCATTTTCAAGATCTCTAGGTTTACTAGGTCATTTTGGTGGTGGTATCGGTAGTGTGAAACCTCAAGAAAACCTTTATGCAGGTGAAACTGATGACGTTTACAACTTTATAGTTGGTGTAACTCCTCAATTGAAGTTGGGTAAAGGTGTTGCTCTTTATGGAGACATCAGTACCATCATTAACGGTCGCCAGACAGTTACTTGGGATGGATCTACTCCAATCGGACCAGCGATCGACAATGGTTTCTTCGGAGCTAATAGCGTATTGTGGACTGGTACAATAGGTCTTCAGTTCTACTTAGGTAAAAATGAAGAGCACGCTGACTGGTACATTGCTGCAGATAAATATGCTACAAAAGAAGAACTTGCTACTCAAATCAACGGAATCAAAGATATGTTGAAGGATTCTGACGGTGATGGCGTTCCTGATTATTTAGATAAAGAGCCTAATACTCCAGCTGGTGCAAGAGTTAACTCCGCAGGTATGACTTTGGATTCTGACGGTGACGGAACTCCTGATCACATGGATAAGTGTCCATTCCTTCCTGGTCCAGCATCAACAAATGGATGTCCAGTTGAAGAAGTACAAGAGCAACTTGATTTCTTCAAGAAAGCTATCAATGACGGTTATGTTAATGTTTACTACGCATTCGATAGCTCTAAGCCACTTGGATACTCTACTAGCGCAGCTAGCTATGTTTCAAATTTCTTGAAAAAGAATCCAGGAGTAAGTGTTGAAATCAAAGGTTATGCTGATGAATTAGGTCCTGAAGATTACAACATGAAACTTTCTGAAAGAAGAGCTAAGGCTGTTTATGACATCTTAGTAGCTTCAGGAGTTGATGCTTCAAGATTATCCTACAAAGGATATGGTGAAGATACCAGCGTAGATAAGTCATCAGCAGATGCAAGACAAATGGCTAGAAGAGCTAGCTTCGAAGTGAAGTAATTAGCACTCAATACATAATCAAAGGGGTTCGATTTATTATCGAACCCCTTTTTTGATTTAATTCCTAAATAGATTTTTTAGTAGACTCAAATTCCAAGCTTTTTGCTGATACTGTAGCACTTACTGTCATCCTGCCTAAAACCCTTATGCAATCTGTTCGGATAGAATTTTCAAGCTATGTTGCTTACTTAAGATCATCACAAACAGAATCTATCTTACTTAGAATTCGCCCCTCGTATCAGTAGAATTACTACTTAATTATCTATGTATCCTACAATGAATCTGATTTTAAAATCACAAAAGTGATTTTAAAATTTAAAAAACCGAGACCATTGCCCATTAGTATCGCCCATGCTTTACCTCTGGTTTAACGACTGATTCAATTTAAGGCACTTTGAGCATCAGAGGTTGGTAGTCCTCTTCTGTTAATATCACATCCACCAAACCTCCATGGATAACAGCCGCTACTTGAATTTTTCAGCAGGAACTCCATTTGCAACGGTGAGATTATAAGTCCTTGCCACTTCTAAAAGAATAGGGTTTGCGACTGTAGAGTCTTTCACTTTCCCATTCAAATCAAAAACGATTTTATAGTTAAGAGTAGAATCGTAAGTAATAACCGGATTGGCAACTGGCATCACTCCCACCCAAGGTGAAAATTCATTACACGATAGGTAATACCTTCCTTTATATGTGGAGGCATATTTTCTTGGGCCAAAGCTGCGGAAACGGAAAAAGTAAACATGAATATTAACGGCAAATAAAACAGCTTCATAAGAATTTGTTTATAAGCGTGTTAGGAAAAACATCAAATAAAAACAACAAAGCAAGTTAAAATTGTGGATGATAAAAGATAGGCTAAGGTCAAACCACTTTTCCTTTAAAAATATTTATTGGTATAGCATGAAATTACCTACATATTTCATTCTACTTTTGATAGATTTTTAAAGCATTTAGCTGTAGAAGAAAAATCACCAAAGCTATGATTCTTCAAAGTGTCATTCTTATTGCAGGTCTTTTACTATTAGTAAAAGGTGCTGATTGGCTGGTAGATGGTGCATCGGTACTAGCAAAAAAACACAAAGTTTCGGACTTGGCTATCGGTCTGACTATAGTGGCTTTTGGTACATCCGCACCAGAATTAGTAGTCAATTCAGTTGCTTCCGCACAAGGCTACGCAGATATAGTTTTCGGTAATGTAATCGGATCCAATAATTTTAATCTGTTTTTCATTCTTGGAGTAGCAGGATTAATTACCCCGCTAGCCGTTCAATCTAGTTCGGTTTGGAAAGAGATTCCCTTTTCTTTTATCGCGGCTATCATCTTATTGCTGATGGTCAATAATTATTTCTCAAATACAGCACCTAGTTTATCGATGATTGAAGGGATAGTTCTATTGGTTTGTTTTGCTGCATTTCTATACTATGTTTTCACACAACTCAAATCAGAAACTACTAATCAAGAAATAGAGCAAAAAGTCTACTCAAATCTCAAAATCTGGACTCTGATTTTAGGCGGGCTAGCGGGGCTTGTTTTGGGCGGAAAACTAGTAGTGGATAACGCTGTGACAATTGCCAACAGTTTAGGTGTGAGCGAGAAAATCATCGGACTCACCATCATTGCTGCCGGAACATCCCTACCAGAATTGGCTACCTCTGTAGTGGCATCTTTAAAGAAGAACAATGATATCGCAATAGGTAATATAATTGGCTCCAATATTTTTAATATTTTCTTGATACTCGGTGTAAGTTCAATCATTAGACCTTTACCATTTCAAATCACATTTAATAACGACATATACTTGCTTTTAGGTGGCACGCTATTTCTCTTCACTGCTATGTTTTCCGGCAAAAGAAAGAGTCTGGACAGATGGGAGGCTATCATACTATTACTAGCATACATTGGATATACTACCTACTTAGTTAGCATGGAGCTTTGAATAAGAAATAAAATCCTAAAACATGATCCTAGAATCGATTTTTTCATCCGAATTGCCAATTACCAATCCGGTGATCAAATTTCTATTGATTCTATTGATCATCCTTTTGGCTCCCATACTATTAAACCGTATAAAAATCCCTCCATTATTAGGGTTAATCATAGCTGGTGCTATTGTTGGCCCAAATGGAGTGGCCCTAATTGAGCGGGACAGTGGGATTATTCTTTCTGGCACTGCTGGACTACTCTATATCATGTTTCTCGCTGGATTAGAGATTGATTTGCATGAGTTTAAGAAAAACCGGAATAAGAGCCTGGTTTTTGGAATGTATACCTTCCTAATTCCCATGACATTAGGAATCATCTCAGGGCTATTCCTTCTTGATTTGTCATTGATTTCTTCAGTCTTGCTTGCCAGCATGTTTGCCTCACATACCCTAATTGCCTATCCCTTAATTTCAAAATTAGGTATTGGGAAAAACCGAGCGGTAAATATTACAGTAGGAGGAACCTTAATCACAGACACCTTGGCCTTATTGATTTTGGCAATAATTATTGGCTCTACCAAAGGAGAAGTAAACACTCTTTTCTGGCTAAAACTAATTCTTTCTATCACTTTATTTGCACTGACTATCATCTTTGGTTTCCCTCGGCTTGCTCGATGGTTTTTCAAAAAATACTTAGATAATTCTTCTCAATACATTTTTGTATTAGTACTAGTATTTTTAGGTGCCACTTTGGCTGAACTTGCAGGAATTGAGGCTATTATTGGGGCATTCCTTGTTGGTCTATCCATCAATTCAATGATTCCCCATACTTCGCCTCTGATGAATCGGATAGAGTTTGTAGGTAATTCAATTTTTATCCCATTTTTCCTAATTGGAGTAGGAATGTTAGTTGATTTCAGGGTGTTTTTTCAAAGTTGGGAGACGATCTGGGTAGCGTTTGTGATGACGACTATTGCTATTACCGCGAAATGGCTAGCTGCCTTAGCAACACAAAAAACATACAAATTCACAATAGATGAACGTAGGATAATTTTTGGACTTAGTAATGCCCAAGCAGCAGCAACTCTAGCAGCTGTAATCATCGGGTTTAATACATTCATAGGATATGATGATTTAGGTGAGCCCATCCGCCTTTTATCAGAATCTATCTTAAATGGTACAATCATCATGATACTCATCACCTGTACCATTGCCTCTTTGGAAGCTCAAAAAGGCGCTAAGAATATTGCACTAGCTGAAACGGTTATTGACGATGCAAATAGTGAAAAAGAAATAGTGGAGCGAATTCTTATCCCTGTCAGAAATCAGGAAACATCGGATGAACTTATCAATTTAAGTATCTTAATCCAGTCGCCAAAAAGGAAAAGTAGTATGTATGCTTTGAGTATCATCAACCCAGATCTACAGGATTCTGCGGCAGAAATGAAGGCTCAAAAAACGTTAAACAAAGCGAGTGAAACAGCATCGGCTACAGACCACTTTCTGATTGAACTGCTTCGTTATGACACAAATGTTGAACAAGGAATTACAGGTGTAATCCATGAGAATAAAATTACCGACCTAGTATTAGGCCTTCATGAAAAACAAGGTATAGATGATAGCTTTTTGGGAAATCTCACGGAAGGTCTGCTAAGTAAATCAAATACAACGACCTTTATTTACAAATCCCATCAACCGTTCGATACACACAAGAGACATTTGATCCTAGTACCTCCGAATGCAGAAAAAGAGCTAGGATTCCCGTTTTGGCTGGTCAAAGTCTGGAATATAGCTAGAAATACTGGAGCTAGAATTATCTTTTATGTAGCACCTGAAACAAGAGAATACCTGGCCGATATCCTAAAAAATCATCCAATCAGAGTTGATTTTCGTGCATTTCCAGGATGGGAAGAGCTTTCAAATCTTAATATTCATCTAAAGCCTGATGATAATTTGATCATGATTTTGAGCAGAAAAGGCGCCATTTCCTACCATCCAAAATTGGAGCAGGTTCCAAACTTGATCAATACTTGGTTGAAGAATAATAGCTTCATATTAATCTATCCTAACCAACCCAAATTCGCTGGAATGGACGGAATGGAAATGATACATGGCTCTCTTGTTGGGCCAATTGAGCGATTTGATTATACCAGGAAATTGGTTGCAAAGCTATTTAGAAGGAAATAAAAATTTCAATAAGTTGACACCAGAAAACAATGCAAGTACCAGATATTTTGATCTTAAAATGAAATCAAGCTGTTGGCTCAAAGTGGTAGGTATTCTACTATTTTGGCTAATGCCTTCGAAAAACTTCGCTCAACAAATACCTAGACTTGACAAAAACATTTTGATTAAGGCCTCTCCTATGGCACTTTTGGAACCTGAGACCGTTGTCGTTCAGGGCGGAATTGAATACTTTTTGAGTCCAAAACTTAGTATTCAGTCAGAAATAGGATTGAATGGCGGCTTTATTGGAATCTCTTCAGGTAGAGGAAAAAATGAACAGTTCTCTATGTGGAGAACGAAGAACGAATTAAAACTTTATTCTGCAAAGAACTATTGGGGGTTGAATTATTTTTTGTCGAAAAGGACTTCAATCGTACAGATGATTACTACTATTCTTCAAATTCCAAAACTTGGTATGATAAAGCACACATTGACTTTCAGGTGCTGGGCACCGGATTAAAATTAGGTAAGCAGAAATTCATTTCTCAAAATATACTATTAGACAGTTTTGTCGGAATTGGAATTCGGACTAGGTACACCAAAATAACTATGCTAAAAGTATCTCCAATTCAAAATAAAGAAGACGAGAATTTTTTGGGTAGTGATCGATACCGAATAAACGGAAGGGACTATATCCCACATGTGACTTTGGGAATTAAAGTAGGTCTTCTAACAAAGAAATAGTAACGCAAAGGTCTAAACGTTATTTCCCAGCAAACTTTTAGACCTTTGATCACTTAATCTCTGGATTTCCCGAATATTCAAAATATATTCCTGTCAAATCCACTCCCTTCAACAGTTGATTTGGAGTAAAGAAACCCAAAAAATCAAACCTAGAATTGCAAAATGGACCAAACCAAACTTAGCTGTCTTGGGAAATTCGGGGCTTTCCTTTCAATAGCAATCCTATTTAACACCTACGCTTTTGCTCAACAAAACCAGGCCAAACTTTCTGGAACAATCCATGAAAAAGGGAGTGAAAACCCATTAGGTTTCGCTACTGTTGGCATCTATTCAGAAAAAGACAGCTTGGTGGCCGGTGGGATATCGGAAGAAAACGGGAAGTTCAGCATAGATGTTCCTAATGGTAACTTTTACGCATTGATTGAATTCATGGGCTTTGAATCTCATAAGACTAGATCAATCAATTTTTCACCTCAAAACAACAAAGTTGACCTTGGTATTATAACGTTGGAATCAACTTCTGAAGATTTGGAAGAAGTGGTAGTTCGCGGTGAAAAAACGATCATGGAGCTTTCACTTGATAAGCGAATTTTCAACGTGGGTAAGGATTTGGCAAATGCCGGTGGAACGGCAAATGACATTCTGATGAATTTGCCTTCTATTGCAGTAGATCCGGAAGGAAATGTACGATTGAGAGGCTCATCTAATGTTAGAATTTTGATCGATGGGAAGCCCTCTGGGTTGGTTAGTTTCAAAGGAAGTAGTGGGTTGCGCCAGCTACCAGCCAATATGATAGATCGAGTAGAAGTGATCACGAATCCGTCTGCCAGATATGAAGCTGAAGGAATGGCTGGTGTCATTAATATCATTTTGAAAAAAGAGAATAATCAAGGGTTCAACGGTTCCTTTGAAGTAATCGCTGGAACTCCCACGAACCTTGGTTTCACTGCGAATTTGAACTACAGGCACAAAAAAATCAACTGGTTTATAAACTATGGTTTGGCCCACCGACGCTCACCAAATGTGGCAGATTTGTATCAGGAAGTCTATACACAAGACACCACATTTATCTCAAATCAGACTAGAGAAGGCACGGTGGCTAGTTGGAATAACAATATCAGAGGTGGACTGGATTATTATTTCAATGAAAATAGTATTCTGACTTTATCCTACATCTGGCGAAGAAGTGATGCACATAGACTCACAGATTTTCGTTATGAAGACTCTTGGAATACCATTGGTAATTTGCAGACTTATAGTTTAAGAACTCAGGATGAAACTGAGCAAGAACCAAACTCAGAAATCTCAGCGAACTACAAGCGGGCATTTGAGCAGAAAGGTCATGAGCTCACAGCTACGTTTACCTATTTGAATTATTGGGAAAATTCTGATCAAATTTTTACACAAAATACCTATTCGCCTGAAGGAGTCGAAGACACCTCCCTTGAGCAAGTTCAAACCTCGCTAAATGACGAATATGAAAACCAATATTTGGTCATGTTGGACTACGTCAAGCCTTTTGCAAAAGAGGGGAAGTTTGAAACAGGCTTTAGAACAAGTTTTAGAAGAATGAAAAATGACTACCTAGTTCAGGAGAAAGGTGAGGATGGAGAGTTTACTCCGATTCCAGGACTAGATAATATTTTTCTTTACGATGAAAACATCATGGCGGCTTACGGAATCATTGGCAATAAAACGAATAACTGGAGCTATCAGGCAGGTTTGCGAGTGGAAAATACAGATGTCAAAACTATTCTCGAAGAGACAAATGAAGAGAATCCACGAAAGTACACGAATCTTTTTCCGAGTGCTCACTTGACTTACAACATCACGCAAGAAAATGCTTTTCAACTCAGCTATAGCAGAAGAGTGCAAAGGCCAGTTTATAATGATTTGAGTCCTTATGTAACGTTCTCAGATGCTAGAAATTTCAGTAGTGGAAATCCAGATTTGAACCCAGAATACACCAATGCATTCGAACTTGGACATATTAAATATTTCGACAAAGGGACTCTTTTTTCGACTGTTTATTACAGAAGTACTGATGAAAAAATTGAACGGTTGAGAACTGTAAATAATGATGGGAGTTCGGTGACAAAACCCTACAATTTAAATGGAGAAAAATCATTTGGATTAGAACTTAGTGGAGATTATCGGCCAAAAGAGTGGTGGAAAATTGACGTAAATGTGAATTTCTTTCATGCAAAAATTGATGGAAGTAACATCCAAGCTGACTACACAGCTAAAACTTACTCTTGGCTATTCCGACAAACTTCCCGGTTCACTTTAAAAAATGGCTTGGATATACAGTTCCGCGCTAATTATGAAGCAAAGCAAAAAACAGCACAGGGGATCAGAAAAGGGATATTTTTCATGGACTTGTCTGCAAGTAAGGATATAATTAAAGATCGCGGAACCTTAACCTTAAATGCTACAGATATCCTGAATTCCCGAATAAACAGAAACATCACAGAAGGGGATAATTTCTATACTGAAGCAAGCTCTCAACGTCAAATGAGACAAATTAACTTAACAATGAATTATCGTTTGAAGCAGTAAGTGCTGTCAAAATCATTTATAATAAAGATGCTCACCAAGGAGAATCTGATTTCGCCAGGATTGTAAAGATGTAAATATTTACTATTCAATAACTTGATTTACACCAATAATCTTAGTTAATTCATTCAAACAATTCATACTTTTGATTCTTGAACCATGCTAAAATCTAATTTCCTTCGCATTTACTTTTTTCTAGGAGTAATCTTGTGCATTTCCTTAAGCCAAGAATCCATTGCTCAAAAAATGGAAAGACCTGCAAGTACACCTATTGTCAGAGGTCAAATCGTTGATAAGAAAAATTCTCCAATAATCGGTGCAACGATTTTAGTGGATAGCACTACCAAAGGAGTGGTTTCGGACGAAAATGGATTCTTTGAGTTAGATCTTAGCCAATTCAAAAACAAAAGTATCACGTTGAATATTGGGTATATTGGGAAGGAATCAAATTCGATAGAGGTGAAAATCAAAGAACTCCCGAAGTCCTTAGGACAGATCAAATTGAAAGACGGGGTTTTATAGTTTTTATTATTAGCTGAAGTCAGAAATCCCCATTCTTAACAAAAGCTCAAAACAGGTCTGATTGACCTGTTTTTCTTTTGAATTCACCTCTACTGAAAAGTATTGGGATATTCCCTTATTTTTGAATACTTCAGTTTAAACCAAATAGTTCATGCGTTTTCCTACCCTATTTCCTTGCACAATATTTCTTTTCTCTCTAGTCAGTACTTCCACATTTGCCCAGCAAAAAGACCTACTCACCTTAGAGCGGATCTATGCCTCAAGTGAATTTCAGCAGGAGAGACTTCAACCGATTCAGTGGATCGAAAATGGAGCCGCTTATGTGACTGTGGAGAAAGGAAATGAATTGGCAAGATGGGATAGCAAGAGTTTAGAAAAAAGTGTCTTTGTTCCTGGCTCAGCACTGCAAAGCAGTGGTAAACCAATTAATATAGAATCTTTCAGCCTTTCTGATGATGGATCAAAAGTCTTGGTATTCACTAATTCCAGCAGGGTTTGGAGATCCAATACTAAAGGAGACTATTTTGTATATGATTTAGTAAGCAAAGAATTGAAGCAATTGGGAAGTGAGTTTGAGCCCTCATCTCTGATGTTTGCAAAGTTTTCCTCAGACAATTCAAAGGTTGCCTACGTACAGAAATTCAATTTGTATTTAGAAGATTTCGTGACAGGAAAAGTCACTCAGTTGACAGTTGATGGCACAGATAAAATCATCAATGGAACATTCGATTGGGCGTATGAAGAAGAGTTTGGTAAAAGAGACGGTTTTCAATGGAGTCCTGATGATAAGTTCATTTCATACTGGCAGATTGACGCATCGAAAATCGGCACTTTTTACATGATCAATAATACCGACTCGGTCTATTCTAAGCCTATCCCACTGCAATATCCAAAAGTGGGACAAGAGCCGGCTGGTGCCAAAATCGGATTGGTAGACATGGTGACGAAGCAAACCAAATGGATTCCAGTTCCGGGAGAGGAAAAAGAAAATTACCTGCCCGGGATGCAATGGATCAACGCCGATTTGCTCCTCATCCAGCAGATGAATCGAAAGCAAAACTTACTGACCATTTGGACTTTCAAACCATCCACTTCTGAGCTGAAGAAGATTTATACTGAATCTGAAGAAACTTGGGTTGACTTGGCCTATCCGGATCTTTCTAAAAATGGCTGGAGCGACAATAGTTTACCAATTGTAGATGGTGGAAAAGCTTTTCTCCGAATGACAGAAAAGGATGCATGGAGGCACATATATAAGGTAAATATCAGCAATGGACAGAAAACACTAATTACCCCTGGAGCTTTTGATGTAGCCTCTTTTGGGGGAGTTACTGATAAGGAAGTCTATTTTATTGCATCGCCAAACAACCCTGTTCAGCGCTACCTTTATGCGATTGATTTGGCAGGAAAAGGTAAACTTAGAAAAGTTACTCCAGAGTCCTTTTCAGGTGTAAACACTTATAATATTGCTCCTAATGGAATGGTAGCGGTGCATAGTCACCAAAGCACTAACGATCCTTTGAGTGTAAGATTGGTATCTCTACCTAAGCATGATATCGTAAAAAATCTGGTAGAAAACACTGCCTACAAACAGAAACTGGCTTCTCTCAAAACTCCAGAAATCAAATTCACTACCGTGACTACTTCAGAAGGTGTGACGCTAGACGCAAGGGTTATTTATCCAATTGATTTTGATGAGACAAAGAAATACCCTGTGCTATTCCATGTCTATGGTGAACCTTGGAGCACAGTGGCGACGGATACGCAAGTCGGACTTTATAATATTATG
This sequence comes from Algoriphagus winogradskyi, assembly GCF_900182815.1. GTDB lineage: Bacteria > Bacteroidota > Bacteroidia > Cytophagales > Cyclobacteriaceae > Algoriphagus > Algoriphagus winogradskyi. Next base: position 78,734 of record NZ_FXUA01000010.1, read on the forward strand.
CTTGCGCAAAAAGGATACTTCATCATCGACATGGACAATCGGGGCACGCCGACTCTCAAAGGAAGTGCATGGAGAAAAAGTATCTACCGAAAAATCGGCGTGATCAATGCCCAAGATCAAGGTTTGGCAGCAAAGGAATTACTGAAGCTTCCTTATCTTGATGAAACAAGAGTAGCTGTTTGGGGATGGAGCGGCGGTGGATCTATGACGCTTAATCTAATGTTTAAATTCCCCGAAATTTATCAGACAGGAATGTCCGTGGCAGCGGTTTCCAATCAGCTCATCTATGACAATATCTATCAAGAGCGCTATATGGGATTGCCTCAGGAAAACATGGAGGACTTCGTAAATGGATCTCCTATCACCTATGCCAAAAACCTCGAAGGAAATCTTTTAATCGTGCATGGCACCGGCGATGACAACGTGCATTATCAAGGAGCCGAAATGCTTATGAACGAGCTGATCAAGCACAACAAGCAATTCCAAATGATGCCCTATCCAAACCGTTCTCATGGGATTTATGAAGGGGAAGGCACATCACTGCATTTATACACTTTGTTGACAAATTATTTGTTAGGACACACGCCAGTTAATTAAGTTATTGGTCAATAGATTTTGCCTCAAAAGAAATAATTCCTCCTTCCTCTACTGCAAATTGAATTTCAATCGGGTTGCAGCAAATCTCACAGTCTTCTATATATTTTTGGTCAGGGACCGAAGGATCAATCAGCATAGAGATTTCACCTACACAATAGGGACATTGGAAGAAGTGTTCAAGCATCCTTTAATTTAACTAAAATAAAAACCCTCGAAGCTACATACTCCGAGGGTTTAACTATAACTACTAACCTAAATTACACCTCTATTTCAGCATCTACATTCTTAAAGTAGACTTGCTTATCTGCATCAAGATCAACCAATACAGCTGAATCATTTTTGATATAGCCGGATAAGATTTGTTTGGAAAGCTCATTTAAGATCAATCGCTGCATAGTTCTCTTTAGCGGTCTGGCCCCGAAGTTGGCATCAAACCCCATTTCCCCAAGGTAATCCAAGACCTCCTTGGTCGCTTCGATTTCGATTCCTGATTCAGATAATCTATGCTGAATCTCTCTCCATTGTATATCTACGATTTTGCGAATGATCCCCTTATTCAATGGTTCAAACATTATCGTCTCATCAATTCGGTTAAGAAACTCAGGCCTTACGGACTTCTTCAACAAATCAAACACCTCAGCTTTTGTCTTTTCCAAAACATCTTCCTTGTTCCATTCCTCCATCTCAGCAAATCGCTCTTGGATCAAATGAGAACCGATATTTGTAGTCAAGATGATAATCGTGTTTTTAAAATTCGCCACACGACCTTTGTTATCGGTCAACCGTCCGTCATCCAACACCTGTAGGAGAATGTTAAACACATCAGGATGTGCTTTTTCAATTTCATCCAGCAAAATTACAGAATATGGTTTTCTACGAACCGCCTCAGTCAACTGACCACCTTCATCATAACCCACATAGCCTGGAGGCGCTCCCACCAATCGGCTTACTGCATGCCTTTCCTGATATTCGGACATGTCGATCCGAACCATGGAATTCTCATCATTGAACAGGTATTCGGCCAAAGCTTTTGCAAGTTCAGTCTTTCCGACACCTGTAGTACCCATAAAGATGAAGCTACCAATCGGCCGTTTTGGATCCTGCAGGCCAGCACGGCTTCGGCGAACTGCATCAGATAATGCTGTGATTGCCTCTTTCTGACCAGCGACTCTTTTTCCAAGCTCTTCCTCCAGATGAAGCAATTTCTCCCGCTCAGATTGAATCATTTTATTCATTGGTATGCCAGTCCATTTAGAAACAACCGCGGCAATATCCTCTTGATCAACTTCCTCTTTGAGCAAAGGCGAACCGGCCTGCATTTCTTTCAATTGGCTTTTGAATGACTCCAATTTCTGCTCGGCCTCCCCGATCTTCCCATATCTGATTTCAGCGACTTTACCAAAATCTCCTGATCGTTCCGCCTGCTCAGCTTCAATTTTATAATTGTCAATTCGCTCCTTTTCTCTTTGGATCCCAGTAATAACAGCTTTTTCACTTTCCCACTTCGCTTTAACATTGTCACGCTTTTCAGCGAGTTCAGCTAGTTCTTTGCTCAAAACTGTCTCTTTATCTTTGTTCTTTTCCCTACGGATAGCTTCTCGCTCGATCTCCAGCTGCATGATTCTACGATTTAACTCATCCAATTCCTGAGGCAATGAATCAATTTCCATTCTCAATTTAGCGCCAGCTTCATCCATCAAGTCAATTGCCTTATCCGGCAAGAAACGATCTGAAATGTATCGCTGAGAAAGCTCAACTGCGGCTATCACAGCGTCATCCTTGATACGTACTCCATGATGCAATTCATATTTATCCTTGATTCCTCGAAGGATGGAAATCGCATCGGCAGCATCAGGTTCGTCTACAATTACAGCCTGAAATCTTCTCTCCAGCGCCTTATCTTTTTCGATGTATTTCTGATACTCTTTTAGCGTAGTAGCACCGATTGCATGAAGTTCTCCACGAGCCAAAGCAGGTTTAAGTAAGTTTGCAGCGTCCATAGCTCCTTCTCCACCACCGCCTGCACCAATGAGCGTATGAATCTCATCGATAAAGAGAATAATCTCCCCTTCGGCATCGGTTACTTCTTTTATGACAGCCTTCAATCTCTCCTCAAACTCTCCTTTGTATTTGGCGCCTGCTACCAGCAAACCCATATCCAAAGAAATCAATGTCTTTGATTTTAGGTTTTCAGGCACATCTCCAGATACAATTCTTTGTGCCAGGCCTTCTACAATAGCTGTCTTACCTACTCCCGGCTCGCCGAGTAGAATTGGGTTGTTTTTAGTTCTTCTTGCCAAAATCTGAAGTACTCTTCTGATTTCTTCATCTCGGCCAATCACAGGGTCAATTTTCCCCTTCTTAGCCATTTCATTCAGGTTCTTGGAGTATTTCTCTAGCGCCTGATATTTACTTTCTGCATTTTGATCGGTCACTTTATTTCCTTTTCTAAGTTCTTTAATAGCTTCAATCAATGCTTTTTCTGAAATACCCTGATCCTTCAATAATTGGGAAGTCCCATCTCCTGAGGCCAAAATAGCCAGCAATAAATGCTCTATTGCGACATATTCATCTCCAAAAGTCTTCAGATATTCTTTCGCTTTTGTAAGCACCTGATTAGAATAATTAGATAAATGAGGCTGTTGACCACCACTTACTTTCGGTAGACGCGCCAATTGCTCATCCAATCTTTGAGAAATAAACTGCTTATTGGTCCCAAGTTTCTTAAACAAGAACTCAGTGACATTCTCATCTTCTGAAATAATTCCTTTCAGCAAATGTGCTGGCTCAATGTTGGGCTGACCAGCCGCGGTAGCGAGCTCAAGAGCTTTCTGTATCGCCTCCTGAGATTTTATAGTGAATTGTTTAAAGTCCATAGGTATAGTTGGTTATTAGCAATAGTGGTATCTACAATTAGAAATTTGAGAAGAGTGCCTTAACTTTTCGCCCTTCTCTTATCCCATATTATCAAAACTACTTCCAATTACGTTTTTCGGTCATAATGGCTGGAAAAATTGAGTTTTATACCCTAAAACGGAAATTTTGACAGAATTTTATTTGAAATATGATGGTTTTGGGACATTATGAATATTTAAAACAAGTTTAGTTTACTCATTTTAATACAATCACTATGCGTGATCTAATAATGAAGAGCTGGATTTAGAGCTATCAACAAAATCATTACATCTATTTATTAAATGATAGAAGAACATCTAAAGTATAGTTTAGGGCACAGTTGATTTTAAAAAGTAAAACCCTGCTTCATTTACATGAAACAGGGTTGCATTAAAAATATCTTTCAAATATTTATCCCTTTTGAGAAGCTGCATAATCCTCTACAGCCTGCCATACTCTAAACACATTTTTATAACAGATTTTCTCAATTTCCTCCCTAGAATATCCCCTTTTCAAGAGTTCTGCTATCAAATTTGGATACATGGAAACATCTTTCAATCCTGTAGGAAGGGAATCCCCTACCCCATCAAAATCAGACCCTAAACCTACGTAGTCAATGCCTACCAAGTCTTTTACATAATCTATGTGATCAGCAACTCGTTGCACTGTCGGGAATGGATTATTAGCAGCTGTGTATTCAGAAATATAAGCCTGAGCAGCAGAGTCTCTTCTTGAAAGATTATTTTCTGCCAGATAGTTAACAAGGTGCTCGCGTACGGCCGAACTACCCGCAGCGTAAGCAGAATCAATAAAAGTCCCGCCGAAATTAATCATCATCACTCCTCCATTTTTAGCCATAGCCTGAATAAGCTCATCATTCATATTTCTTTCGAAGCCTGGAGTAAACTTTCTAACTGAAGAGTGAGAGGCAATTACGGGCACCTTTGTGATAGCTAATGCATCCTTAAAGGTATCATCAGATACATGAGAAAGATCGACCATAATTCCCACTCGATTCATCTCAGCTACTACCTGCTCTCCATATTCGCTCAATCCATTATACAGACGAACTGTATCATAACTACTATCACCAATTAGGTTCGCTTTTCCGTGAGTTAGTGTGATGTAGCGAATACCTCTTCCGTGAAAATATTCAACATTAGAAATATCATCTTCTAGTGCAGATCCATTTTCCATACCCATCGGAAGAGAGACTTTGCCAGAAGCAAAATTAGCCTCAACATCGGCTGGGCTATATGCCATAGCAAATTGATCTGGGAAAGTCTCTGCCAATCGCTCAGTCATTAGAATAAGTGAATCAGCCAAAGCTTTAGAGGATCCTGGGGTCTGCTGGAGCCCTGCGGGAATGTAGATAGACATGAAAGGCGCATCCAGACCACCTTCTTTTGCTCTTGGAAAATCAAAATTGCCATCCGGTGTACGAACTGATACATCCAAAATCTCACGCTGCAGTGTGAATCCACCTACTTTCATCCGGTAGGGTAAATCTACATGGCCATCTACCATGATAGTCTCATGCGCCATTTGGGTGGCGACTTCAAGGCGTTCCTCATCAGATAAAGTTGTGTAATCGACTGCTACTTCTTCTTTTGGGGCACATGAAAATACCATTGTAGCCATCATGGCAAGATTTAAATACTTTCTCATAAGTTGGTGGGTTGATTTATAGCGTAAGATAAGGTGTTTTTCTATTTGATATCCAATTAATCCATCAATGGCATTCTGAACCAAATAATCGCCAATTTTAAACCATAAAAAACCCAATCACCCCGAGAATTAATGGGAAATATGTAAATTCCAATACAAAACCACCCATCATGAAACAATTCATCTATTACGCCTTGATGCTTTTTGCTAGTTGGGCCTGCACATCTATAAACGAATCTCAAATCGAAATCGAAATTGATGAATCCGTGCAAGCCGACCTAAAAGATGGTAGAGTACTTTTAATTTTTTCTACAGATAGCACCTCAGAACCTAGATTTGGCATCAGTGACAATGTAAATACAAATCAAGTTTTCGGAATGGACTTTGAAAATTATGAAGCTTCAAAACATATCCTTTTCGACAATGAAAGTTTTGGATACCCAGTAGAAAACCTCAAAGATCTGGAAGAAGGTTTCTATTACATTCAAGCTTTTATTCAAAAACACGACACCTTCAAAAGAGCTGACGGGCATACTGTAAAACTTCCAATGGATCAAGGAGAAGGAAGGCAATGGGCGCGGGCTCCTAAAAACATATACAGCACTCCAGTAAAAGTAGAATGGAAAAAAGGTCAAAAGCTAAGCTTGACGATTGATAATAGTATCCCAGAAGTCACCCAGCCCGAAGACACAAAATACATCAAGCACATTAAATTCAAATCAGAAAAACTTACAGAATTCTGGGGAAGAGACATGTTCCTTGGAGCAAACGTTCTACTTCCAGAAGGTTATGATGAAAACCCAAATGAGTATTATCCTTTGATGATTTCCCATGGACATTTTCCTTCGGATTTTTCAGGATTTAGAACAATCCCACCCGACCCCAACCTTGCTGAAGATGATTACAGTGCACGATTTGGAATCTATGGCTATGAAAAAATTCAGCAGCAAGAAGCCTATGATTTTTATCAAAAATGGATTTCGCCTGACTTCCAGCGCTTCATTATTATTGAGATCCAACACGCAAACCCCTATTATGACGATAGCTATGCAGTCAACTCTGCCAATCTAGGACCATACGGCGATGCTATTACCTATGAATTGATTCCCCATATTGAGGAAAAATTCCGAGGTATAGGCGAAGGCTGGTCACGCTTCCTTTATGGGGGATCCACTGGAGGATGGGAAGCTTTAGCTGTACAGGTTTTTTATCCTGATGAATATAATGGCTGTTTTGCAGCATGCCCAGACCCAATTGACTTTAGGGCTTATACTTCTATTAATCTCTATGAAGATCAGAATGCTTACTATCAGGAAGGAGAATTCCGAAAGACTCTTCGTCCAAGTCACAGGGATTATTTAGGCCATATTTCAGCTACTGTGCAAGATATGAACCATAAAGAACTGGCTATCGGGGGCACCAAAAGTAGATCTGGAGACCAATTCAATATTTGGCAAGCTGTTTATTCTCCAGCTGGAGAAGATGGCTATCCAAAACCCATTTGGGACAAATATTCCGGAGAAATCGACCCGCAAGTAGCTTCTTATTGGAAGGAAAATTACGACCTTCGTTATATTATGGAGCAGGACTGGGACACTTTAGGTCCAAAACTTGAAGGAAAAGTAAACATATTCTGTGGAGATATGGATAATTATTACCTGAATAATGCTGTTTACTTGACTGAAGAATTTTTGGAACAAACTCAAAACCCATATTATGCCGGCACCGTCGCATACGGCGATCGTGCCGAACATTGCTGGAATGGAGATCCTACATTACCCAATTATATTTCAAGACTTAGGTACAACACCCTCTATCTTGAAGAAATAGGTGAACGCCTAAAAGATACAGCTCCTGCAAATTTCAATCAATACAACTGGACCTTAACTAAAAACTAATATGAAATCTACAACATTTAAACTTGGTCTTCTTGGACTTTCAAGCGCAGTCCTAATCGCGAGTTGCTCTTCCCCTAAAACAGAAGAAACAACCGAAGAAGTCGTGGTAGAAGAGGTAAAAACCCCCACATTAACCAAAATCTGGGAAACTGATTCTACCTTAACTACTAACGAATCTGTTTTATATGATGCTACTACAGGTAAAATTTATGTTTCCAATATCGAAGGTCAACCTACAGATAAAGATGGTAAAGGATCTATTGCCATCATTGATAAACAAGGAAATATAGTCACTCAGGAGTGGGTCACTGGTCTAAATGCTCCAAAAGGAATGGGTATTGCAAATGGAAACTTGTATGTAACTGACATTGATCAATTGGTCGAAATCAATTTGGTAACAGGAAAAATCTCCAATAAATACCCAATAGAAGGAGGACAGTTTCTTAACGATTTGGCCACATACGAAGGCAAAGTTTACTTTACAGACATGAATACTGGTAAAGTACATATGCTTGATGGGGGTGCAATTTCTACCGTAACTGAAGGCCATGAGTCTATCAATGGTATTGCTGTCGGAGAAGATGGAGCCATTTATGGGTTAGATAAATCTGGCCTAGTGTCGCTCAATTCAGATGGAACAGCAAATATCATGAATAGCACAGTAACTGGAGGTGATGGGCTTGTTATTTTGGGAGATGGAAATTATGTGGCTTCTCGCTGGGCGGGAGAAATTTACTTTGTAAGTGCAGAAGGTGAGACTTTGCTTTTAGATACGAAAGACGCGTCCTCTAATACAGCAGATATTGGGTTTATACCGGAAGACAACATCATTTTAGTCCCAACATTTTTCAAAAACAAAGTTGTAGCCTATAAGTTGGACTATTAATCCATCTTTTCGCATTAGAGTTAAAAGCCTCCCCTTGGAGGCTTTTTTAAGTTAGGTGAACGAGAAGGTGAAAATTTTCCTTATATTAATAAACATGCATTCAAGAGAATCTCACCCTTTTTGGAGTGCAGAAAAGCAAAACATGCCATATTTTATGAATTTTATCATGTTTTGAATAGTTAAATATCTGTAAGCTGGCTACTTACAGAAAGACAAATCATTGATAGGTACTTTCTATCTGTAATTTGTCCATTTGTGAGTAAATTTGTCCTAATTCAAATCCGTACCGAATCAATTATAATTCGGGCTTAAATTTATCCATGATGAAATCAGGAGAAATAGATTACGAACTAGAAAAGAATATAGAGGTCATATCCCAATTGGATGGTCTCGTTAGTGAAGCGGTGGATAATATTCTGGTTGACCCAGACAAGTGTTGGCAACCTTCAGATTTTCTACCTGACTTTAGCGATCCCGACATACATGATCAGGTGAAATTACTTCAGCAAAGATCTGAGGGAATACCAGATACAGTTTTGACCTCACTCGTAGGTAATATGATTACAGAGGAAGCCCTTCCAAGTTATCAGACCTATTTCAATTTACTTGAAGGCATTAATCCAGAACGTTCACTTCTGTCGCCATCCGGCTGGGTGAGATGGAGTAAGTCTTGGACAGCAGAAGAAAACCGCCACGGTGACCTGCTCAATAAATACCTTTACATGACAGGAAGGGTGGATATGAAAGCCGTAGAGCAAACTATCCACAGGCTTCTTATGAATGGTTTTGATGCCAATACTGGAGGAGATCCTTATCAGGCAATAGTTTATACATCCTTTCAGGAAAGAGCTACCAAGGTTTCTCATGTAAATACTGGCAAACTTGCTGATATCGCGGGAGATCCAGTCCTAGGCAGAATCTGTAAGCAAATTGCGGGTGATGAAGCAAGACATGAAAAAGCTTACAAGAGCTTTATGTCAGCCATTTTTGAAATAGATCCAAATGGAGCAATTATCGCTTTCGAAAAACTAATGAGAAAGCAGATTGTCATGCCTGCCGTATTAATGGGCGAAGGTGGCTCAAACCCTTCTCTATTCACCCAATTCTCAGCTATTACACAGAAAGTCGGGATATATACTGGATGGGATTATGCTAGAATAATTGACCATTTGGTTCAACTCTGGAAAATCGAAAGTCTCACAGGCCTTAACGATGTGGCATCAAAAGCTCAAGATTACCTTGTAAAGCTATCTGATAGATATATGAGGTTAGCAGACAGGATGAAAGCTCCTGAGGAAGTAAAATTAGCATGGCTTAAATAATCAAAAAATTCTCCTAAAAAATCCTTTCCATACTGGAAGGGATTTTTTGTTTGCATCTACTATAATTATCTTATCGTACTAGATTCTACCTTATGAAACATATTTTTATTAAGCTCTTTTCCATTTGCCTTCTTACAGTTTTTTTTGGCGCAGACGTCTACTCTCAGACTATTCAAGTAAACCAAGAACGACTTACAGGCCTAATCCATGAACTTTCTACTTATGGGAAAAATGATGCTGGCGGATCTGATCGAGTTGCCTACAGCACCCATGATATCGCAGCTCGCAAGTTTTTATTGGGAAAATTAGAAAAGCTTGGCCTGGAAGTATCGATTGATTTTGCAGGCAACGTTATCGCAAAAAAGACTGGAAGTAATCCTAAATTAAAGCCCATAGCTTTCGGATCTCATATAGATGAAGTCCCAAACGGTGGAGATTACGATGGACCAGTGGGATCCATGGGAGCTATTGAAGTAATGCAAACATTAATCGAAAACAACGTCACTACACTGCATCCTTTAGAGCTCATTCTTTTCACCAATGAAGAAGGCGGAGTAGTTGGCAGTCGCGCTATTGCTGGACAACTTTCTGCAGCAGCCTTGACAACAAAAAGTAGTAGTGGACTGACTCAATCCGAAGGAATCAGAGCAGTAGGAGGAAATCCAGATCGGATAATGGAAGTAAAGAGAGAAAAGGGCGATATAGCTGCTTTCCTAGAGCTTCACATCGAGCAAGGTGGAAATCTTGAAAAAAACCAAAAGCAGATTGGAGTAGTTGAAGGAATTGTCGCCATAGAATGGTGGCAATTCACTTTTAAAGGGACGGCAAACCACGCTGGAACCACTCCAATGAACATGAGAAAAGACCCTATGCTTCCTGCTGCTAAATTTATTTTGGCAGTGAATGAAACAGTCAATTCATACGCTGGAGCTCAGGTGGGAACCGTAGGGAAAATAGAAGCTTTCCCAGGTGCTGGAAATGTAATCCCAGGTGAAGTAACTCTGAATTTGGAGTTGCGAGACCTTTCTTCTGAAAAAATCTGGAAAATTTATTCAGAACTTGAGAGCAAAGCGAAGACATTTGCTGAGGAAAATGGTACCGAGCTCCAGATTGTACATCAAGAAGTGGCTAGCGAGCCAGCAATGGCTAATCCCGTTATTCAAAAAGCAATTGAAAATTCTGCCTCCACACTTGGTCTGAGCACGATGTATTTACCAAGTGGTGCTGGTCACGATGCGCAGGAAATGGCCAGAATTGGTCCTATTGGGATGATTTTTATCCCAAGTAAAAATGGAATCAGCCATTCCCCGCAGGAATATTCATCTCCAGAGGACATTGCAAATGGAGCGAATGTCTTACTTCAGACCATTCTTAGAATTGACAAAGAATTAGACTAATATCGCACCCAGTTAGCAGCCTAAAATCCACATTCAGTAACTTAACATGGACAATACGCAAGTAGAAAACATATCATTATCCTACCTACAACCTTCTGATTACGCAGATCTCAAATCGGCAATGATCGAAGCATACAGAAGTATGCCTGGTTCGTATTGGAAGGAAAGTCAAATTGAAAGTTTGATCACCAAGTTTCCTGAAGGTCAGGTAGTCATTCGCATCAACGACAAACTAGCTGGCTGTGCGCTTTCGATTATTGTGAGCGACGCTGATCTGGAAGGTGAGCATACATACAAAGATATTACGACGGACTTCACCTTCGACAACCATAACAATGCAGGAGATATGCTGTATGGTATCGATGTGTTTATCAAACCAGAATTTCGCGGATTGAGGCTAGGTAGAAGGTTGTACGATTATAGAAAAGAGCTATGTGAAAAACTGAACTTGAAAGGAATAGTCTTTGGAGGTAGAATCCCAAATTATCACAAGTATGCAGATAAAATGGGCCCAAAGGAATACTTGGAAAAAGTAAAGCTCAAGGAAATCTATGACCCAGTTCTGAATTTTCAGTTAGCAAATGACTTCCACCCAGCTAGGATCATGAAAAACTATCTTGAGGGTGATGCCGCCTCCAGTGAGTTCGCTGTGTTGTTGGAGTGGAATAATATTTTCTATGAAAAGCCAAATAAAAAAGCCTCCACAAATAAGACTATTGTTCGTCTTGGCTTGATTCAATGGCAAATGCGCCTGTATGACAATTTGGATGAGTTGATGCAGCAAGCAGAGTACTTCATCGATGCAGTATCTGGTTATCGCTCAGATTTCGCGCTTTTCCCTGAGCTATTTAATGCTCCGTTGATGGCAGAATTCAATCACCTAAGTGAAGCACAGGCTGTTCGTGGATTAGCAAAATATACTGATGAGATCGTGAAGCGTTTTGCGCAGCTATCTGTGTCCTATAATATCAATATCATCACTGGCTCCATGCCAAAGATCAAGAATGATAAGCTGTACAATGTAGGCTACCTCTGCAAACGTGATGGATCCGTTGAAATGTATGAGAAGCTGCATATTTCACCCTTGGAAGCTAAAGTATGGGGCATGCAAGGCGGAACGCAACTGAAAGCTTTTGATACTGACTGTGGAAAAATCGGAATCTTGATCTGCTACGATGCAGAATTCCCGGAACTAAGCAGAATTCTAGCTGATGAAGGAATGGATATTCTTTTCATCCCATTCTTAACAGATACCCAGAATGGCTATTCCAGAGTCCGCAATTGTGCAATGGCAAGAGCGATAGAAAATGAATGCTACGTAGCCATGGCAGGAAGTGTGGGCAACTTGCCAAAGGTTCACAATATGGATATGCAATACGCACAGTCTATGGTCATTACACCTTGTGATTTCGCATTCCCTAGTAATGGCATCAAGGCTGAAGCCACCCCAAATAGCGAAATGACACTGATTGCAGATGTTGATCTATCCTTGTTGCGGGAGTTAGAGCAATTTGGAAGCGTGAGAAATCGCAAGGACCGTCGAACAGACTTGTTCGAGCTTAGACTCAAAGATATTCCAAAATAAGTTGAATTTAGGCAAACCAAATTCACTTGAAATCAATTACATGTATATACATTAATTGAAATATCATGAGAGCAATTAAAAAAATACATAAAGCAGAATACCGACCTATAGCGGATTTGGTGACATATAGTCCTATGCCTACCAGATCTTTGGATCATTTAGACCCATTTATTTTTCTAAACCATCACGGATTTCAAACTTATCCATCTAACAATGAAGGCTTGCCTTTTGGTCCGCACCCGCATCGGGGAATGGAGACTGTAACTTTTATACTAGCGGGTGATATCATGCACAAAGATTCATCCGGACATGAATCTGTCATCGGACCAGGAGGGGTTCAATACATGACCGCTGGTAGCGGGCTGATACATGCTGAGGTCAGTAGCGATGAATTCAAGAAAAAAGGTGGAGACCTTGAAATTTTACAGCTTTGGCTGAATCTTCCTGCGGATAAAAAGATGATGAAACCGAGCTATATAGGCCTGCAAAAAGAAGAAATTCAAACTTTCGAATTGGATGGAGGAAAAGTAAAGGTCCAGCAGTTGTTCGGAGAATGGGATGGAACTGAAGGTGCTTTTGAGGGAAACTTCCCAATCACGATGAGTACTATTTATTTGGAAAAAGGAGGGGAATTCGAGAAGTCAATTTCTGCTGAAGAGAATATATTCTTCTACCTCGTTAGCGGTACACTCATTGTAAATGGCGAAGAAGTCAATTTCAGAAACTTGGTAGAATTTGAAAATCAAGATGGATCAATATCGGTAGAAGCTAGCGAAGAAGCCATTTTGATTTTAGGCCATGCAGCCCCTTTCAATGAGCCGATGGTTGCTCAAGGTCCATTTGTAATGAACACCACCAAGCAAATCCAAGAAGCCTATGCTGATTACCAAGCCGGGAAATTCGGAACTTGGAACCATTAATTAGCTATCAATAATATCCTGGGAGACTAATCTGTAGATTTCTGCTATTGATTCGTTGTAATTCAAAAAGCGATGATGGTCTTCCAGGGTTTCATAATCCTCCCGAATTGCAGGGCCAGTTTGAGCAGCCTTAGCTCCCATTTGAAGACTTTTTGAAATAGTTTCGATTATCAGCGGTTTAAGCATTTCGAAATCCAAACCTTGCCGGTGCATCACTTCCTCCGCTATTCTAATCATATGATTGGAAAAGTTGCTCGCAAAAACAGCTGCAATATGCATCGCTTTCCTATCCTTTGATCTCACAGTATAAGTCAGAGGGGATAAGCTTTTAGCTAGCTTTCTGAGTTTTTGCAAAGTCTCTTCATCATCTGACTCCAGCAAAAAAGGAACTTCATCAAATTCAATTTTTCTCCCCTTAGTAAAGGATTGCAAGGGATAAAATATGCCTGTGTAGCTGGCTGAGCTATAATTCAAAATATCTAAGCCTACAGATCCAGAAGTATGAACCAGAATAGAATCTTCCGGTAAAATTATCTCATCTGCAACTTCAAGTATCGCAGAATCTTTGACTGCCAAAATGAAAATCTCTGCTTCGCTAGCCGAAAAATCAAGATCATCCTTAGACTCTCCGGCATAAACACGACCAGTGATATTTTCGGCACTTTTTATCGTGCGCGCATAAACCTCTGTGATAACATGTCCGGCATCTTCCAGAGCTGGAGCCAAATGCCAGGCCACGTTTCCCGCTCCAATAATTGCAATTTTGAACTTCATGATGGAAATAACTCATTTTTCCTCAAAAAGAAAAAGCCACTCGAATCTCTCCGAATGGCTTAAATCAGCAAGGGTACTAATTTTATTAAATATGTAGCGCTCTATTATCAGTAGCAGCCAAACAAGCCTCTTTGAAAGCTTCAGTATAAGTCGGGTGAGCATGAGACATTCTGGCGATATCCTCAGCCGATGCTCTATATTCCATCGCAACAACCGCTTCCGCTATCATATCAGCAGTTCTTGGACCGATCATGTGAACGCCAAGGATCTCATCTGTCTCAGCATCTGCCAAGACTTTCACCAAGCCATCAGTATCCATGGAAGCTCTTGCACGGCCTGAAGCCATGAAAGGGAATTTACCAGCCTTGTACTTGATGCCTTTTTCCTTCAATTGCTCTTCGGTATATCCTACGGCAGCTACTTCCGGCCAAGTATAAACTACACCAGGAATCAGGTTGTAGTTGATATGAGGCTTTTGACCTAATATAGTCTCAGCAACAAAGACACCTTCTTCCTCAGCTTTGTGAGCAAGCATGGCACCTTTCACCACATCACCGATTGCATAGATATTTGGCACATTGGTCTGAAGATGATCATTCACCTCCACTTGACCTCTGTCGGTGATTTTCACACCTGCAGCTTCAGTATTCAAGCCATCAGTGTAAGGTCTTCTACCAATTGAAACCAAGACATAATCGCCTTTCACTTCTACCGTTTCACCTTTTGCATTCTCAGCTTTCACAGTCACTTCTTTGCCTTTGCTTTCTACAGAAGTTACTTTATGCTTCAGGAAAAATTCAAAGCCAATTTTCTTCAAGGACTTCTGAAGTTCCTTGCCCATGGTGCGATCCATGGTAGGAATTAATGAATCCATGAATTCGATCACAGAAACCTTCGCTCCCAATCTCGCATACACAGAACCTAGCTCCAAGCCGATAACTCCGCCACCGATTACTACTAGATGCTTTGGAATCTCTTTCAAGTTCAAAGTTTCAGTAGAAGTGATTACTCTGTCTTTGTCTATCTTGATGAAAGGCAAAGTAGATGGTTTAGAACCGGTTGCTATGATGATGTTTTTACCCTGAATGTCAGAAGTAGTACCGTCATCTTTAGTCACTTTCACAGTAGTTTTATCTACGAAAGAACCAACTCCTTGATGAACATCGATTTTGTTCTTCTTCATCAAGTAATCAATCCCATCAGTATTTTGCTTTACCACGTCATTCTTACGGGTAATCATTTGCTTCAAATCTACTTTCAAATTGCTCAACTTAATACCGTGAGTTTCGAACGTATGTGCAGCATTATGATAATGCTCAGAGGAATCCAACAATGCCTTAGACGGGATACAACCTACATTCAGGCAAGTCCCTCCTAGCGTTGGGTATTTTTCAACAATGGCGGTTTTCAACCCAAGCTGCGCACAGCGAATCGCTGCAACATATCCACCTGGACCAGAACCTATAACTATTACGTCGTACATTTTTTTGTCTTTTTAGAGTCTATAACAAAGAGTCAAGACTGTTTAAAATGAGGGCTGAAGTCCTTCAGACCATCGTAAATCGTAATTCAGAAATCGTAAATCCTTAAACTCCGAACAACAATCTTGTCGGATCTTCAAGCAATTCTTTTACTCGAACCAGGAAGCTAACTGACTCACGGCCATCGATGATTCTGTGATCATAAGAAAGTGCCAAGTACATCATCGGAAGGATAACAACCTCTCCATTCACAGCCATTGGGCGTTGAACGATGTTGTGCATTCCTAGGATAGCAGATTGAGGAGCATTGATGATAGGTGTTGACATCATAGAACCGAAGATTCCTCCGTTAGTCAATGTGAACGTACCACCAGTCATTTCCTCTATTGAAAGCTTGTTGTCTCTAGCTTTCATCGCTAATCTTACAACCTCTTTTTCTACCTGATCAAAACTTAGTGTTTCAGCATTTCTGATTACCGGAACTACCAATCCTTTTGGAGCAGAAACGGCAATTGAGATATCACAGTAATCGTTGTAAACGATTTCATTTCCATCAATTTTAGCATTTACTGCAGGCCATTCCTGAAGGGCTACACAAACAGCTTTGGTGAAGAAGGACATGAAACCAAGTCCTACACCATGCTTCTCTTTGAATTGCTCTTTGAATTTGGATCTCAAATCCATGATCGGCTTCATGTTCACCTCATTAAATGTGGTTAACATCGCTGTCTCATTTTTCACAGAAACCAATCTCTTGGCGACTGTTTTTCTCAAAGAAGACATTTTCTCTCTGCGCTCGTTTCTAGAACCAGCAACTGGTGCAGGAGCAGAAGCCGCCGCTGGTTTGCTTTCAGCTTTTGCTGGAGCTGGAGCAGCTTTTTGAGCAGATTGAGCATCTTCTTTGGTAATTCTACCGTCTTTTCCAGTTCCTTTTACAGACTCAGGAGAAACTCCTTTTTCTGCCAAAATCTTCGAAGCTGCAGGAGACGCATGCCCAGTAGCATAGTTTGTATTTCCTGAGGCAGCTGCTGGAGCTGATTCAGAAGAAGATTCAGAACTAGTTGCAGCCGCTGGTTCGCCTTCCGTCACTTCGATTTTACAAATCATTCCACCAATCTCAAGCACATCGCCTTCTTGTGCCACATGGCGAAGGATTCCTGATGCCTCAGCTGGCAATTCAAAAGTTGCCTTGTCAGAATCTACTTCAGCGATGATCTCATCCAACTTCACATAATCCCCGTCCGCTTTAATCCAATTAGCCAAAGTAACTTCGGTGATAGACTCACCTACAGTAGGCACGACCATATCTTTCACTTCTCCAGTAGATTTTGCGCCAGAAGATTTTGCTTCAGTTTTTGGTGCTGATTCAGCCTTAGATTCATCTTTGGTTGGCTCAGACTTGCCTGGTGTTCCGGTTTCGTCGATTTCGCAAATCACAGCTCCGATTTCCAGTACATCACCTTCTTGGGCTTTGATTCTAAGCACGCCCGCAGCTTCTGCCGGCAATTCAAAAGTGGCTTTATCGGATTCCAATTCACACAGAACTTCGTCCATCTGAACTTCCTCTCCATCTTTTTTAAACCATTGTCCGATAGTCACTTCCGTAATGGATTCTCCTACCGCTGGGACTTTAATTTCTTTGCTCATAAGTTTTTCTTTTTTTCTCTTTCTAGTCAAAAAGAGAGGAACAAAATGATACGATTATTTTGGATGTCTTTATAAAAAGAGCTGTAATTATTTCAATTTAAGTGCCTGAGCAACAATATTTTTCTGCTCTTCCACGTGGACTTTATTATATCCTGTGGCAGGCGAAGCACTTGCTTTTCTTGCGATCACCTCCATAGGTAATTCTTTATAAAGGAGTCTTAACATATAATTCCAATAGCCCATGTTAGATGGTTCTTCCTGTACCCAAACTAATTCAGCTTCTGGATAAGCAGACAAAGCATCCAGCATCTGCTTCTTAGGAAGTGGGTGTAGTTGCTCGATCCTAACGATAGCCACATCTTTTACTTTCTCTTTCTCGCGAGCTTCTTCCAAATCGTAGTAAATCTTGCCTGAGCAAAGCACTACACGTTTCACATCCTTAGCATTCACGGTAGTGTCTGGAAGTACTTCTCTGAAAGTACCCGAAGTAAATTCGGAAAGTGGAGAAACTACTTTTGGATGTCTAAGCAAAGACTTAGGCGACATAACAATACATGGCTTTCTGAATTCCCAAGCCAGCTGTCTTCTCAGCAAGTGGAAGAAGTTAGACGGCTCAGTTACGTTAGCGACAACTGTATTGTATTCAGCAGCAAGCTGCAGGAATCTTTCCGGACGTGCATTGGAGTGCTCTGGTCCCTGACCTTCATAGCCATGTGGAAGCAACATTACCAAACCGTTCATTTTTTGCCATTTTGATTCACCAGAGGTGATAAATTGGTCAATCATGGTTTGAGCGCCATTGGCGAAATCACCAAATTGTGCTTCCCAAATAGTCAATGAATTTGGGTTTGCCATGGCATAACCATATTC
Organism: Algoriphagus winogradskyi; assembly: GCF_900182815.1. Lineage (GTDB taxonomy): Bacteria > Bacteroidota > Bacteroidia > Cytophagales > Cyclobacteriaceae > Algoriphagus > Algoriphagus winogradskyi. The sequence goes on from NZ_FXUA01000010.1 coordinate 96,674, forward strand.
AAAACCTAATACCGCGTATTCAGAAAGAAGTGAATTGTAGATATAGAATTCACCTTTTCTATCCTTCATTTCCTTAAGAGAATTGTAGGCTTTATTTGTATTGGCATCATGAAGTACCGCATGACGGTGCGAGAAAGTTCCTCTTTGCACATCCTGACCAGTCAATCGAACTGTTTTTCCCTCCAGCGTCAATGAACCGTAGGCAAGCAATTCTGCAGCTGCCCAGTTTAATGATTTAGACTGGAAGAACATGTCTTTACGCTGCTTCAACTGTGCTTCAATCTGCTTAAGCGGCTTAAATCCTTTAGGAATCACAGTAAGCGCTTCAGCTACTTTTTTAATTTGTTCTTCAGTAACTCCGGTCTGTGGAGATTGATCAAAATCCTCCGGCTTAGATCTTCTCAAGTTACTCCATTCTTCTTCGAATCGAGTTGCCTGATATGGAAGAGGCTTTTCCTTTACCAAATTCAAACGATCTTGAAGCAATTGTCTGAATTCCTCATCCATTTGCGAAGCCAATTTAGCTTCCACATCACCACGCTCGGCCAAGCGTTTCACGTAGATTTCTCTAGGGTTTGGGTGCTTTGAAATGATGTTGTAAAGTTCTGGCTGAGTGAATTTCGGTTCGTCAGACTCGTTGTGTCCATGACGTCTATAGCAGACCATATCCACAAAAATATCACGGCTGAATTTTTGTCTGAATTCTGCAGCAAGTTTAGCAGCAAAAACAACAGACTCAGCATTATCACCATTCACGTGAATGACAGGTGCGTCAATGATTTTGGCAATATCAGTACAGTAGATCGAAGAACGGGCATCATCAAAATCGGTAGTAAAACCAACTTGGTTATTGATTACAAAGTGGATCGTACCACCCGTATTGTAGCCTTTCAGATCTTCCATCTGAGTCACCTCATAAACGATTCCTTGACCAGCGATAGCGGCATCTCCATGAATCAAAATTGGAAGTGCTTTAGTATAATCACCTTTATATTCTGAATCGATCTTTGCTCGTAGAAATCCTTCTACTACTGGATCCACAGCCTCCAGGTGAGATGGGTTTGGCGCCAGTTTCAGGTGAACCTTATTTTCAGAATGCGTCACAATATCACTGGAATAACCCATGTGATATTTCACATCACCATCACCCATGGTCAAATCTGGCTTGGCTGTTCCTTCAAATTCAGAGAAGATCTGCTCGTAGGTTTTGCCCATTATGTTGGCCAAAACATTCAGACGGCCACGGTGAGCCATACCAATCATTACTTCTTTTACACCTAGTTGCGAGGAAGTATTAATAACGGCATCCAAGAATGGAATGGTGCTTTCTCCACCTTCAAGTGAAAAACGCTTTTGACCAAGGTATTTAGTGTGCAAAAAGTTTTCGAAAACTACCGCTTGATTTAGCTTCGAGAGGATTCTTTTTTTCTCCTCATGAGTTGGGTTAAATGCTAAAGCTTCTTTTTCTACTTTAGTTTTAAACCAATCCAGCATTTCTGGATCGCGTATATATAAGTATTCAAACCCTACAGATCCTTCATAAATAGACTTCAAAGAATCTAAAATCTTGGAAAGTTTTGCAGAACCGATACCAATCTCGTTTCCAGCTTGGAATTCGGTATTCATATCTTCCTGACCCAATCCAAAGTCCTGAGGGTCAATCAAAGCTTTCCTGTCTCTTCGCTCTCTTACAGGGTTGGTCTTTGATCTCAAGTGAGCTCGAGATCTGTAAGCATGAATCAATGCTCTCACCTTAATTTCTTTAGGCAATTGCTCCATGTCCATAATAGTACCTGGAGTAGCAAGTGCGCCATTTTTGGCTGGAGGAGTAGACTTTCCATTTGATAAAGCTGTGACCTCTTCCTCACCGTAGTTGGTTAGTGCAAAGTCAAAGCCGTCAAAAAACTCTTTCCAGCTTGGGTCGATTGATTCTGGGTCACTCTTGTAAGAAGAGTATAGCTCATCGATATAGGACACGTGAGCATTAGCGATATAAGAAAACTTATCCATTGTTAATTTTTGAAGAAGAAGCCAAAGCTAAGGTCTTAATCCAACAATAAAAAACCGCTTATTTGCCTTTCCGAATATATAGTTTATTCCTAAGCAAATTTCGGGTTTAAATCAGGCAATCCGAACGATTAGGAGGGATTAATCTATCCGGACTCACTATTCAGTTTTGAGAAAAATAACTTTTGACCGAACAATTCTGTTCTATTTGCATCTAATCAAACAGATAATTACTCTCGATCACCCTATTTTCCTACAAAAACTAGAGGGTCGCTTTTAAATTGTTTCCAGTCTTCCAAGAGAGCTTTGTGAAGGCTCTTAACATGCTCAGTTTGATATTCTTCAGGAAGCTTCTGAATGTACTTGATCAGATTGTAACATGTAGTAAACTGACCACAAGCGATAAGGTTATCCTGACGGTGCACTTTTAGGTCTTCGCTATCCCACCAAAGTGTTGTTGGCATCTGCGAAGCTATGAGTGCTGATTCCTTTATTCTCCTCGTAATGGAAACGTCATCAGCTTTTTCCTTTTGCTCTTCATCACTGATCGTGTTTTGTTTTCCATTTAACTGGTAAACAGTGGAAGTTATTCTTCGATTTTCAAACCTAGATGAAGTATAAAGTAGGTCAAAATTCAATCTCCTTATTTGTCTAAGAAATATCTCATTAATCATCAGTAAGGCCGAAGTCCACCTATTTATGATCATTTTTTTAACCTGATTTACTTCCAAATTGGCGAATCTCTCCACGTCATCCAGCAAGGCATGTGGCAAGACATTTTTAACCATTCCCTGCACTTCATTCTTAGCTTTTTTCACTACGTAATCACCCAAAAGCCCCAAGCTAGTTAATACGGCAAATATGCCGATCAACCCACTTGAAATACCATAAAGCAAAATCCAGGTTTTCTCAAAAAATACGTCTAAAACACTTGAAAAAATTAACCCAAAGATCCCTATCAAAAGGCCAATCCAATAAATAGGCTTCAATTGAAGGTGCCCTAGCCAACCTGCAACATAGGAAGAGAACGGTTCTTTACCCTCACTTGAATTTGCGCCTTGATAAGGATTCCAAGGTGGCATAACAAAACCATCTACATCATTCACAATAAGTAGATCTAAAGGAAAACCTTCCTGAGAACTCTTATCAAAATTCACCATGCTGCCAATCCCTTGATTATCCACAATACCTCCATCCATTATACCTACACCCTTGGCAAATTTGGGAACAGTGATCAGGTTAATATATTCTTGACTTTCGTGATTTTCTAAGTAATCATTTGGGAAAATCATGGGCGCAAACCCTACGGGAAAACATGAGGAAGAAGCAATTGCATCGGCAATCCGTATGTCGCTCAATACAGCTTGAAGCTGATCACATTTCAATTCATAATTCCCAAACTTATTAACGTTCTGAAATCTAAAAGTCAACCCATATGTAAATTCAGTAGCATTAAAGCAGACATACTTCAAGTGACCTTGTATTTTCTGCGGCTTTAAATCCTCAAAGCTTTCAGCAACTAGCTTCTCATAATATGTCAATGCAAAGCCATTAATCACTGATCTACTCCTAGTCGTGGTCTGCCAAAATTCATTATCCATAAACTTTGCCGTAGCCTCCCCTACCAGCTTATCTTCCTTTAAAAAAGAATAAAGCTTTGAGTAAAAAGAGGCAAAGGTTTCTCCTTTGGCGTTACTAGCAGCAAAAAGTCCTGCAGTGATTGTCCCACCACTAACAGAGCTAATTGCAATGACGTTTTCTAGAAGTGGTTTACCTTCAAATTCTATTCTGTTTAGATAATCCAAAACCCCCAAGCTGAAAGCTGTAGCTCTGTAGCCACCGCCGCTAAAGCAGACTCCAATGGATTTAAATGGTTTAAGCGTTTCAGAAACCTCCGTTGATTGCGACATAAAAATCTAGTTTTAAAAAGAGTAATGTATTAAAAATGATATTTAATATACTTAATATCAGTGATATAAAATAAATTGAATAAAAAAAGAAGCGCCGATCTGGCGCTGCTCATTTAAATTTTAGCTTCCTCAACTATCTATATTAAACCTAGGATTAGAAGTCTCACCATTCAATAAAAAAGGTTTTCCATTACAAAGAATATCGTAGCGTAAATGCCACTTCATCCTCCCAAAACTTAGTAAAGTCGGTGAAATTATAGGCAGGTTTCCAATACAACCCTACAAAAAAATTACTCTTATTAATGTTGTATTCCACTCCGGTAATTGCATCTATTCCGAACACCTTATAATCCTGATCAATCTTATACACCCAAGGTGGCTCACCTTTTCCATCTTTCCATATTCCGTAATGAGCTCCGCCACCAAAATACCACTCAAGCCCTCGGAATTCTCGAATGTCCATATGGTGCTCATATAATGCAGCTGCTACCCAGCCTTTCCATCTCTTGTAAACAAGCAGGTCAACGGCGCCATTGTAAGAAATAAATTGTTTTATAGTTCCGCCAATATTAGTTCCGCCAGTAATCCCAATCATGGTATTGTAATCTTGGATTTGCGCTTTGGATTCAACTACTGCTGAAAACAAAAGAGAAAGCGTAACAAAAACCACGAGTAAAGTAAATCGCATAGAGTAGCTCATTAATTCAAGTTTAAAAAGTAATAATATTTTCTGGCGTAATACAATAATCCAGTGGGATATCATGTAATTCAGATGGAATACTCAGTTCTGGAGAGAAAAAACTCAATCCGACCTTTATTACTGAAGGATACAAACTGGCCAAAAACACATCATAATACCCTTTGCCAAATCCAATTCTATTCCCTTTTTGATCATAAACTAGCAAGGGCACAAAAACCAACTGAATCATCTCATTCGAAGCGAACTCATACTCTTCTGGAATTGGAATTCCCCAACTATCAAGCTGAAAGTTTGTGCCAGACTTTAAAAGCAAAGTCTGCAGTTTCAACGAACCTGGATCAACCTTTGAAGTATAAACCGTTCCACCCCTCTCTTGTATATACTCTTTGATAGGATAGGTATTCACTTCCAGTTGCTTTGGAATGGGAAAGAATAGGTGAATATGATTGAGGCCTTTTCGCTCTTTCAAAAAATCAATCACATTGTTAGAAATCTGAAGCGATTTCTGTTCGATCTCTTCGTTTGTCAAAGCCGCACGAAGCTCTTTGTAAAAAGTTCTTAGCTGGTGCTTATCAAGACTCATTTGTCAATACCATCATTCTGAAATCCAGCGGATCGAAGCAATCCAGAAGCTCAGAGATCAGATCTGGGTTAGCAAGATAAAACTGCATCATATTTACCACCCGCTCCTGTGGGCTACCTCCTGGCTTCACTAACTCCTGAATACAACAGGCACGCTCAATTTGTGTATGCAGACGACGTTCCTCTGCTTTACGCAGCTTTCTGGCCATTTGATCAATGATCTTCAATGATCTCATTTTCCCAGCTTCGAATGCATTTTCCAAGGTCTTCTCCAAATGCGCAGCTTCCTTACCTTTCATATCGAATAGTGCTGAAATCACCTCTTTCTGCTTAGTGAGCTCTATGTCCATGCTAGCTTCAGCCTTCACAAAAGTCTTTTTCCAGTGCTCCACGTCCACAAACAAATCCTCAACACTCCAATTCAATTGTTGCATTTTGCGCTGTACTTTTTCGTTTGCGAGCAAAGCGAAATTCCGAGGTAGTAAGACAGGGAAAGGAGTTTTAAAATGATCGAAAACACTCTTCAGCTGCAGCCAATAAACTACTTCAGCTGGGCCTCCCAAATAAGCCAGATTAGGCAGAATGGTTTCCTGATAAAGTGGACGCAAGACTACGTTCGGACTAAATCGCTCTGGATTTGACTCTACTAAAGCCTCCATTTCTTCATCGGAAAATCGCAATTCGGTATTTACCACACCAAATCCAGAATCCATCTTTTCAATCCGCTCCCGAATCCCTTTGTCCAGGTAGAATAAATTAACTTCCCGCGGGAATATCTGACTGCTATATCCCAATTCCTCCAATTCCTCAGTCGCTTCAGTTGCCTTTGTAAAAGGAGTATGTTTGAACAAATCAGAAAGTATGACCTCTGTAAATTCCCGTTTCAAACTCGCATCATCTCCATCCACAATCAGCAAACCTTCCTCGCCAAAAAGTGAATTCACATACTTGCGGACTGCCTCTGCCAGCGTTTTAGATGAAGAATATGCATCTAAAAATACCTGCGGAGCAAAGGATACTGATTTAAGAAATTCCTTAAAACTTTTATCAAGTTCAAAATCTCCAACTGCACCAGTCTGATCAGAATTCCATTGATATTTCTTGCCATCAAGTTTGAAATAATTGATCTCATCAAAATCGTGGTCCTCAGTGGCCATCCAATAAACAGGCACAAACTTGTAGTTCGGATATGTTTCAGCTAATTTTTTGGCCAGATTAATTGTAGAAACAATCTTGTAAATAAAGTAAAGTGGACCGGTGAATAAATTCAATTGATGACCTGTAGTCACCGTGAATGTACCTTCTGAAGCCAATGCCTTAATGTTGGAAGAAACAGCGTAACTCACTTCCTGATTTGCATATTGACTATGCAGCGCTTCTACCAGCACTTTGCGATTTTCATCTGAAAAAGTCTTTTGCTCAATTGCCTGCTTGAAACTCTCCAGCTTAGGAGCGTGAGCATAAAAAGGTTGTAATTCTTTTTTCCCTCCGATATAATCCAAAAAAAATTGTGAAAACTGTCCAGTCTTGTGAAGTTCTACGCAATGTTTTTTCATAAGGGAATTGAGCTGAGGGTTATATTGGAAAACTAACTTAAGCAATCATTCCAAAGTTCGTTTTTTTTTCGAAAAAATCAGGAATGCTTACACCAAAGGGATAGTTTATGGTTAAACTCAAGCTTGATTGCTAAGGTTTACTTAAAATCTATCCAGCTGATTAGCCATAATTGCCAATTATCTTAGCTTTGCAAGCTACAATTATGCTACCCTACACAAGATTTTTCCTAGAAAACGGATTAGAAGTGATCGTCCACGAGGATCACGGCAGCAAAATCGCTGTTTTCAACCTATTATATAAAGTCGGATCCCGAAATGAAAAACTCGGCAAAACCGGCCTTGCTCATTTCTTCGAACATTTAATGTTTGGCAGTTCTGCGAATGTTCCTGTATTCGATCGTGAACTCGAGCGTGTTGGTGGTGCCTGTAATGCATTTACCAGTCCTGATATTACGAACTACTACATTACGATTCCTGCCGCAAATCTGGAGACAGCCTTTTGGCTGGAATCTGACCGTATGCTACAATTGACGCTGAGCGAAAAAACAATCGAAACTCAGCGGAAAGTAGTGATGGAGGAATACAAGCAGCGCTACCTCAATCAGCCTTATGGAGATGTATTTCACCATTTGCGAGACCTTGCCTATACAACACACCCTTATAGATGGCCAACCATTGGCCAAAATCTAAACGATATCATCAACTACACCCAAGAGGATGTTTGGGAATTTTATCAGGCGAATTATAGACCGGACAATGCTGTCCTAGTCGTCGCTGGAGCAGTGACTCAAGCGGAGGTAGAGCGCTTGGCCAAGAAGTGGTTTGAACCGATTCCTAATCTTTCCAAAGCAAACCATCAGATACCAGTCGAACCTGCTCAGCTCGCCAAAAGAACCAAACTAGTAGAAGCTGACGTCCCAACTGACGCACTGTACAAAGCCTATAAAATGCCAGCTAAACTTACCCAAGGATATTTGGAAGCTGATTTGATTACCGACATTATTGGCTTTGGGAAGTCTTCACTCCTTGAGCAAACTCTTGTGAAAAACGGAAAACTTTTCGCGGCGGTAGGCGCTTATATTTTAGGTTCGGTAGACCCCGGCTTACTTATTTTCTCCGGAAAAATGGAAAATGGAGTTTCTGCCGAAGAAGCAGAACAGGGGCTGGATGAAGTGATTTCTAAATTTCTAAACTCTGAAATATCTGAACACGCCTTACAAAAAGTAAAGAACCAAGGTGAAGCAATGAAAACATACGAGTCAATTCAAGTTCTTAATCGGGCAATCAACTTGGCTAATTATGCTCAGCTAGGTAATCCGGACCTGTATTACGAGGAATTCGAGAAAAAATCAAACATAAAAGGGGAGGAAATCATGACTTGGGCAAATCGCTTAATCCGTGAAGAAAACTCTTCTGTCTTATATTATAAATCTGTACCTGCATGAACAAATTCAGAATAGGTTTCGGCTACGATGTCCATCAACTAAAGGAAGGCTACGACTTTTGGCTGGGAGGAATAAAACTAGAACACGAGAAAGGTGCGGTCGGACATTCCGATGCGGATGTATTGATCCATGTGATTTGTGATGCACTTCTTGGTGCTGCAAACTTACGTGACATAGGACATCATTTTTCTGATCAAGACCCGCAATTTAAAGGCATTGATAGCAAAATTTTGCTATCAGAAGTTATGGTTTTAATTCGGGAAGCTGGCTTTGAAGTAGGGAATTTAGACACTACGATCTGTCTTCAAGTCCCTAAGGTCAACCCCCATATACCAACTATGAAAACTTGTCTGGCAGAGGTAATGAATGTCTCAGAAAATGACATTTCCATCAAAGCTACTACAACCGAAAAGCTAGGTTTTGTAGGTCGGCAAGAGGGAGTTTCGGCGTACTGTACAGCTTTAATCTACTCTGTATGAGCAACAAGTTAAAAATCATCACTACCGAGGATGGCTCTCATTCTCTTTACAATGAAGAGTTAAAAGAAACTTACCATAGTTTTCATGGTGCCTTCAAAGAATCAATTCATGTTTTTATGCTTTATGGGTTGGATTCATGGGTAATGAATCATCCTAGAAAAAAGCCACTTCGCATTTTTGAGGTAGGATTTGGCACCGGTCTGAATGCCTGGCTAACACTTGTATGGGCTGAGCAAAACCAGATACCTGTACTCTATCACAGCATTGAGCCATTTCCACTACCTGAGGACATTTATTCCCAGCTTAATTATGGAGATATGGACGATGCTATATTTCACTACAAGCCATATTTGCAAAGATTGCACAAAGCAGATTGGGATAAAGGCGTAATCATGTCTGAGTATTTCAATATGAAAAAAGAAAATACTACGCTTAATGACGTGGTCCTTTACCCTACAGATGTAGTATTCTACGATGCGTTTGCACCAAGTAAACAGCCTGAAATGTGGCAAAAAGAGGTGTTAGGGAAGGTTTGCGATACCATAAACCCTGGAGGAATCTTCACTACCTACTGTGCAACAGGACAACTGAGGAGAGATCTGAAAGAACTCGGACTTGAAGTTGAATCCCTTCCTGGCCCTCCTGGTAAAAAGGAAATGACGAGAGGCTGGAAAAAATAAGTTGGCCAACTGGAATGCTGTTTGGAAAGAAAGTAGATAAACCACCAACCTTATCTTAACTCTACTCTTATGAAAACTGCAATTTTTACTTGGCTATTTTTATTACCAATTCAGATCTACGCTAGCAATGCTACGTCCTCATTATTGACAGAGCGAGAGTCTATGATTCAGCAGTTAAAAGCAGAATCAAATGAAAGCTCAGTCGTATTTGGGTTAGAAATCCCCACAAATCAGACGGTAAATTATGCACTAGCAATGCAGATCATCGAAAAAGATAATGCAATTATCCAAAAACTGAAGTTGAATAATCGTATCGACGAAGCTTCACTTATTTCAGAAAACGAAAACTACAAAGCGATTACACTTTCCCAAGAAAAAGATATTCAAAAGCTAAAAAACGCATTGGCTCAGAAAACTCAGGAAATAAAAACCCTGCAATTTGCTTCTTGGCAAGATGAATCCGCTATTCTTATATTCTCCGTTGGCATGCTCATATTCGCTTTCCTATATATTCGTACGAAAGTGAATATCAAGTTTCCTGATTCTTTACTTTTAAGTCCATTAATATCCCAAGAAAAATGATTCTAATAGTTCTCCTGACTTTTCTAAATATAATAACACCGCAATTCACTGAAGCTGGCAAAGCCAAGCTTGAAAAAATGGTTCAAGAGCGCGATGCGCTAACCCGCCAATGGAAGGAATCTGAAAGCAAGAAGTCTGGTATCTTTGGAAATCGCACCAAAAAGGACATGATAGAAACCAACGAGTGGCTGGAGCGCATTATCGCTAAGGACAACCTGATCATGGATGAACTAAGAATGATCGGGGATATAGAAACCACAGTAGCCACTCAGACAGGGGAAGACTATAAAGCGATCGCATTCAAACAAGAGAAAGACGTCCAGGCTTTAAAAAGAGCGGTTGCAGAAAGAGACAAATTAATCGAAGAAAAGCTCTCAGAAAAAAGAACTTTTGAATGGATCAGTCTGATTTTATTCTTGGTTACGCTAGGGCTTGGATTTGTGGTGTACAAAAAAGTCATCAAGGCATAAAACCAAAAACGCTCCTTAATTGGAGCATTTTTGGTTATAAAAGTTTCTCAAAAGATTAAGCTTTCAATCTCGCAATCGGAGTTCTTCCACCTTTAGTTTTCTCTTCTAATCCCACTAAGATCTCAGCATCCAGTGGAAGATAAATATCCACTCGTGAGCCAAATTTAATAAACCCAAATTCTCCGCCTGCAGCAAGTTCTGAACCTGGCTTTACATACCATTTGATTCTTCTAGCTAGAGCTCCAGCTACCTGTCTTACCATGAGCTTCGTACCGCCTTCATGAGTCACTACCATAGAAGTTCGCTCATTTTCAGTGCTTGATTTTGGATGCCAAGCTACGAGATATTTCCCCGGATGATACTGGAAAAACTCCACAATTCCTTTAATGGGAGATCGGGTGATATGCACGTTGATTGGAGACATGAAGATCGACACCTGTCTGCGATTCTCTTTCAAATATTCATCTTCAAATGCTTCTTCAATCACTACCACTTTCCCATCAACAGGAGCATAGACCAGACTTTCATCGGTTGGCAATTGGATAATGGGGCTACGGAAAAACTGGAGGATAATTAGATAAAGCACTATACTTCCTAAAACAGCAACATTAGAAAGCACTCGAGCATCTGGCATAAAGTAGATGATCAAATAATTCCCGGCAACTAAAATAATTAGTAGCCAAAATAACAAAACTCGTCCTTCGCGGTGTATGGTCATATGCTTATAAACTAAAAGGCGCGGGGAATCTCCCCACGCCTCAAAGATAAAATATTCTTTTGAGAGAAGGGTATTAGAATCCTCCTCTAAATGTATATGTCTTCGCTACTTTATCGATTGCAACAATATATGCAGCTATTCTCATTGGTACATCGTACTTCTGGGAAGCTTGATAGACCATTTCAAAGGAATCCTTCATTATACGGTCTGAGCGTCTGTTTACACGGTCAGCAGTCCATTTGTATCCCAATCTATTTTGAACCCATTCGAAATAAGAAACAGTCACACCACCGGCATTTGCCAAGATATCAGGTACTGCCATGATTCCTTTTTCATTAATGATTGCATCAGCTTTTGCCGACGTAGGACCATTTGCACCTTCTACGATGAGCTTGGCTTTAATGTCGTTTACATTGTGAATAGTGATCACATCTTCTACAGCAGCAGGAACTAACACGTCCACTTCCAATGTAAGCAAATCACCGGCATCCAGCATTTTCTCCCCGCCTTTGAAGCCTTCCAGGTTATTGTTATTAGAATCGCGATAAGCGATGGCCTCTACAATATTGATCCCATTTTCATTATAAAAAGCACCTGTATGGTCAGAGATTGCTACGATTTTCAACCCTCTTTCTTCCAACAGTCTAGCTGCCCAAGAACCCACATTTCCAAAGCCTTGAACAGCGCATGTCGCTTGGAATGGATTAATTTTCAATTTTTGCATAGCTGCCAAAGCAGTCACCATCACTCCACGGCCTGTCGCCTCAGTTCTGCCCAATGAACCTCCCAAAACTAGAGGCTTACCAGTTACAACCGAACTTACTGTCATCCCTTTTGCTTTGGAATACTCATCCATTAGCCAAGCCATTTCTCGGGGACCAGTTCCCATATCCGGCGCTGGAATATCCTTGTCCGGACCAAAAACATCAATCATAGCCATGGTATAAGCTCTGACAAGACGTTCGATTTCACCCTTAGACATTTCTCTAGGATTACATCTCACACCGCCTTTGCCTCCACCGTATGGAATGTCCACTACGGCACATTTCCAAGTCATCCAAGCCGCTAAAGCACGCACCTCGTCGATGTGTACATCGGGAGCGAAGCGGATACCGCCTTTTGCTGGGCCAAGAATATTTGAGTGAATTACTCGTATCCCTTCGAAGACCTGAATCTTCCCATTGTCCATGGTGATAGGTAAGGATACGATAACTTGTTTGGCTGGATTTTTCAGGACATTGTACACCTCGTCAGAGAGGCCTAGCTTTTCAGCTGCAATGTTGAATCTTTCCATCATTGACTCCAGAGGATTTTCTTTGTCCTTAATCGGAGCCGGTTCAATGTAAGCCATATTCGGGTTTGATTTAGTTATTCAAATGCGGTGCAATATTAAGCAGATTTTCAATCAAGAGGGCTTCAAATTAGAAGATTTTCAAAAAGGCAGTGATAAAAGGGGCCGAAAGTAACAATCCGTCAAAACGATCCATAAATCCCCCATGACCAGGAAGCCCTTTTCCGGAGTCCTTGATCTCTATTGATCGCTTGAAAAGCGACTCAATCAGATCCCCATAGGTGCCTGCAATAATGATAATCCCAGCTATGACTAGCCACTTCCAATCTTCAATAACGTGAAAATACCGAGTTAAGATGAAAGCGACTCCTATTGCTGAAAATGCGCCACCCAAAAATCCTTCCCAAGACTTCTTCGGCGAGACACGTTCGAATAACTTAGTCTTACCAAATTTTGTTCCCGCAAAGTATGCTCCCGTATCACTTGCCCAAAGAATCAATAGGCAGCCAATAATGATCTCATAATTATAGGTAGCATCTACTGAGAATACTGCAAGATTTAGTAGAGAAAACGGTACAGCCACATAGAAAAGACCTAAAAAAGTAAAAGCTACACCAGTGAAAGGCTTTTTGTCAGTTTTACGATAAAGCTTTATAAAAAAGGTGAGTGAGACAATAGGGAAGATCAGAAAGAAATAGTTACTGGAAAGATGCTCTTGCTCAACCAAAAAGGTTAAACAAAAAATCATCAGGCCTAGAAATGTCCCAAAACTCTTCAAGGGCAGCATTCCATCTAGGCCACTGAGTTTATAAAACTCCATTTGAGAAAAACCAAGAATCCCTGCAAACACCAAGAAATAAGTATACTCGGAATAGATGCATCCCCCCACTATCACCAATGCTCCAAACAATCCAGTAATGGCTCTTTGCCCTAGATTACTGTAATTATTAATACTAAAACGTGATCTCATTCTGAATTAGGTTATTCGCCGCTATCATATTTTCACGTTGTACATGAACTTCATAATTGCCGAAAATCTGGTATACTGTTTCCTTTTTATTCAATACGACAGCTTGTATCTGGTGCTCTTCCAATACTCCTTTCACGATTTCAGCTCTCACTTGCTGAGCACTTTCAAATACCTTGATCCAGTTTTCCATTGGGTTTATTTATTTTCTTAAAGTAATAGATTCCAGCCACAAGAACCAATAATCCTATCATAGCAGCAGGATATGACACTGTGTCTGTTGACTCCATATCAAAATCTATCATTCCTTGATTAGCCGCATATACCATCAATACAGTCACCGTATTATTTAAAATATGGGCTAAAATAGGATAGGTAAGACTTCCGGAATAATAATAAAGGTAACCAAACATACCTCCTAAAAATAAACGGGGAAGAAACCCGTAAAATTGAAGGTGAATTGCTGAAAAAATAAAAGCCGTCACCCATACACCGGCGTGACCATTCCCTGTATATAAATGCATCTTTGGCTGGATAAGACCTCTGAAAAACATTTCTTCACCTATTCCCGCTAGAATTCCAATGACTAAAATACCCATTAGTAGCTCTGGTATAGTCTGAAAATCGGTGAGGTATTTAGTCATCTCCATTAACTGGGTCTCCATTTCTTGCATCCAAACCTCGAGGCCAGAAAAAGCCTCCGGAAGAACCAATTGAGAGTTCCAATAGACTAACAGCCCATTGAAAAGCATACCTCCTACTGCGATCAGAAAGACCAACCCCGCGCCTTTAGCATTAAATCTCGGTAATTGAATTTCCCAATGCAGGTCCGCTTTATCTATAAAATGAGTAATCACATAGGCTGCCAGCCAAAAACCAATTCCAGAACCAATTCCTTGAACAAAAAACATGGCCATCCGCCCATTATTAGCGGAATAATCACCTGTCATAAGCCCCATTATCTCTTCTATTGTGATGTTAAATAGAAAAGGCGCAACAGCTAAAGCAATTACTTGAAGCACTACTAATACTCCCAAACCCACTAAAACAATGACTACCAGGGACAAAAGCCAACTCTTCCTCTTGGCAATTTCTGATTCCGTTTCGTATATCTCCATAATTGAGGTAAATTTACGCGCAAATTTAAAATAAGAAGTGGTTAAGATAGGAAACTTGGAGTTAGGGGACTTCCCATTGTTGCTTGCACCAATGGAAGATGTGAGCGATCCGCCGTTTAGAGCAGTCTGTAAACAGAACGGTGCAGACTTAATGTACACGGAGTTTATCAGCTCGGAAGGATTGATTCGCGATGCCGCAAAGAGTGTGGCCAAGCTGGACATTTTCGATTATGAAAAGCCCATTGGCATTCAAATCTTTGGAAATGAGATCGAATCCATGCGTGAAGCAGCAGCAATCGTAGAAGAAGCAAAACCAGACATTCTAGACATCAATTATGGCTGTCCAGTAAACAAAGTTGCATGCAAAGGCGCTGGAGCGGGCATTCTTCTTGATATCGACAAAATGGTCTCGATGACTGCGGAGATCGTAAAAGCTGTAAACATTCCAGTTACAGTGAAAACTAGACTCGGCTGGGATCAAAACACCATCCGTATCGTGGAAGTGGCTGAACGCCTCCAAGATGTAGGAATTCAAGCAATCAGCATTCACGCCCGTACCAGAGCTCAAATGTATAAAGGCGAAGCAGATTGGAGTTATTTGAATCTGGTTAAAGACAACCCGCGTCTTCACATTCCTGTTTTCGGAAATGGGGATATAGACACTCCTGAAAAAGCGCAGGAATACAAAAACAAATACAACGTGGACGGCATGATGATCGGTCGTGCATCTATTGGATACCCCTGGATCTTCAATGAAATCAAGCATTTCTTAGCTACTGGAGAAAAGTTGGCTGCTCCTGGATTGGACGAAAGAATTGCTGTCGCAAAGAAGCATCTGGATTTCTCTGTAGAGTGGAAAGGCCCAAAACTTGGGATTCTCGAAATGAGAAGACATTACACCAACTATTTCCGCGGAATGCCAAACTTCAAACAGTATCGTACTGAAATGGTTACTGCAGAAACTTACGAACATGTGTGCGAAATTCTAAATCAAGTTTCTGACGTCTATGCAGATCACGTTTTTTAGGAGGAAGTTGAAAAGTGGTAAGGTTGAAAGGTTCTCTTCAATCTTACCACTTTTCTATTTTTTGTCTCTTAAACTTTTTACCCTCTGACTCTATTTTTCGAAACAAATATTCTTTGGTTTTGCTTCCTTTGTGTAGCGGACAAATATCCGCCATAGCCAATGTCCACTACCACCAACGATAGCAATCTCAAAAACTGGGGTTTACTTATTCTGTTGTCTCTAATCTGGGGCAGCTCATTTATCTTGATCAAGCGAGGATTGGAAGTTTTCTCTCCGGGAGAGGTTGGAGCTTACAGAATTGTGGCTGCGGCAACTTTCCTCCTGCCACTTTCCATTCCTAGGATTAGGAATCTGGACAAAAGCCAAATCAAAAATCTCATAATTGTGGGATTGGTAGGCAGCTTCATTCCTGCGTTCCTTTTTGCCAAAGCTCAGACTCAACTCAGCAGCTCACTTACGGGCGTTCTGAATGCACTTACGCCTCTCGCAGTAGTTGTCATAGGAGCTTTATTCTTTAATTCCAAAATTACGAGACGTAATGGAATTGGGCTTGCAATCGCTTTTATCGGTGTATTTATCCTAGTTACTGTGAAGGAAGGTTCTGGATTTGGAGCATTCACCGACATTAACTCCTACGCATTTTTCGTACTCTTGGCCTGTGTCTGCTATGGATTCAATCTGAACATCATCAAGTACAAATTTGTAAAGCTAAAACCCATTGAGATCACTGCAATATCCTTATTGATGGTCTTGCCAATGGCATTAGTTTACTTGATGGCTGGCACACAATTTTCCTATAAAGTAGTGAATATGAATGGGGCAATCCTAGCGCTGGGATATGTGACTTTACTGGGAGTGATGGGTACTGCTATCGCATTGATTATTTTCAATGTGATGGTAAAAACAGCTACCCCAGTCTTCGCTGCTTCTGTGACATATATTATCCCAATTGTGGCAATTTTCTGGGGAGTACTTGATGGAGAAGTATTGCTTCTAGGTCACTACATTGGAATCGTAGCTGTAATTATTGGAGTTTGGTTTGGTAATAGAAAGAAAATAATTCAATCCTGACCCTTCTCAGCAAAGGTTTTCTTCTCTTTTTTATTCATTTCGGCAGTGACTATCTCTTCAGGATAAGCTACCTCCACTTTTTGCGTTTCAGGAAAATCTGACTGCCCTTCCTTAAAAACGAATTTCATGGGCTCGAGTAAGTACTTCAACTTGCCCTCCTCATCTTTTATAGGTTTCATATTGACTAATCGTACATGCAAACCTGAATTATACTCCTCCCCAGCCGACTCAGCGAGCACGTCTCCAGGAAACACTTCTTGCCCAACTTTCACTTTTTGACTTCCCGGACGCAAAACCATTATTTTAGTCAATGATCCATCGTCATGAAATAACTCAATGAAATTCTCAGACCTGTCATAGTCCAGATTTTGCTTCTCGTCGTATTGCTCCATGCTAACTGCTGAAACGATCCCTTTCCGTGGCGCAAGAATCTCCGTTGGCAAATCAAACCTAAACGATATCCCAACATAGTCCATGTTTGCTTTCTCTGGCTGAAGATGATTTTCTATATGCGTCATACGAATACCTGAAGCTAGCGTACCTTCGGGAAGTGGAATGAGATACAACGGCTCAGAACGCGATTTGGCAAAGTAATCTCCCTTGATGAAGGAATAGGTATAACTAATACTTGTACTTTGTCCCTCCGTTCTCCGCTTCAACGTTGACACTTTGGATCTCCCAGACCTTGCCACCACCAAACCAGATGATCCAATAGGAAGCACATTGTTGTGGGCAGTCACATCGATCAAAACAGTATAGGGTAATCTTTCGGTATTAGTCGCATACAACTCAATATCCCCATCGCTATTCCACTCAGTCTCTATGGTGATTTGAGAGAAAGTAGTATGACTGGAAAACAATACAATGAGTAGGAATACAATTGAGCGCATAGATAGAAAGTTTAAAAACAGCTAGTTGAAACTATTAAAATAATACAGTTCCTAAAATAGTGTTTTTATAAGCATGTCTCAAACTAAAGATAGAAAAGATCGAAGCTTGTTTTGTACACCGCTACCTCACTTCATTCGCTCTCTCCAGGCAAATGCCAACTTAGGTAATTGCTGGTAACTGTTGATTCCAGCTTTTACGCCTTGAGTTTTTAGAAACACATCATTCGTTTTTCTGCTTAACTCTAAAGAATAGGCTTTGATCGCTTCACTTGCTTTTCGAAGGGAAATCATATCATTTCGGATTCCAGGATCCAAGGTTTTCACCCAGATTTTATACTCTTCCGGAGCCATTCGGTAGAAATCCGAAATCTGATAATTCAATAATCGGAGCTGGCCTGAATATCCAAGCAGTGGGTCATCAGAATTGGTACAAATTACCCAGGCAATAAAGTTTGCTTCTCCTTCATCGGTAACTCCATAGCTGTGTGCCATCTCGTGGGCTACTGTAAAAGGCTTCTCTAAGGCATGCAAGGTTGGATCGATGTAGCTTTCCCCGGTAAAAGGAAAATAGATGCCCAAGATTCCCATCTTACGCATAAAGCCAGGTGGTGGAAACAGCTTTGTCCGTGGACGACCAGTGAAATTCAAGCCCATCATGTCTAGGTTGTCAGCTATGTTTGCCCTCACTAACTTTTCCAAATCTGGATAGGCAAGAATCTCCTCAATTGCCGTAGTATCACGAGTGATCGCATTCCGGTATTGCTGAGCTAGACGCTGGGTAATGAGCACTTCGCTTTTCAACTCGTCCAAATTCATGGCACGCGGACTGAGGTTGAGTTGCTTTACAATAGGAGTACGTTGGTAATTGAAACCCCAGAGAAATAGGAAAAAGAAAATCAATGCGCCAATTCCATTTGCAAATGCACGCAAGGAATAGAGAACTCTGTTTTTCCAACCGATTTTTTTGTGAAGCTTATAAAGGTAAATGCCAAAAATCAGCATCACGGACACTATAAACAAATAAACGCTGGGAAAAGGCAGTCTTCCCAGCGTCAAATCAATAACATTCCGGATTCCCGGAAAGAATATTCTCGAGTAAATATCGTCAGTTGCTTCAGGGTTTTGAGCTGCCAAATAGCGAATCCCCAAAGCAATAACTCCAAGAATCGCCCAGGACCAATCTCTTTTTCCCATAAATAACCAACTTAAACTCCTTCTGCTACCACTTCCTTCACTTCTGGAAGCATTCTGGTAAGAAGGTTTTGAATTCCTGCTTTCAAGGTCACTGTACTTGAAGGACATCCTGAGCATGAGCCTTGCAACTGCACTTTCACCACACCTTCATGGAAAGAATGGAAAACAATCGCACCACCATCTTGCTCTACTGCCGGACGGATGTACTCATCCAGAATTCCTTTGATTTTTTTCACCACTTCAGAATCATTTTCATCGAACAACGGATCTTTTTCAAAAGCAACTGGAACTGGCGCTTTGCCTGCTTCTAGGTATTGCTTGATATGATCACGAACGATTCCTTGGATCTCTGCCCATTCAACTGACTCAGACTTAGTGACAGTCACAAAATTAGAAGCGATAAAAACACGCTCTACTGCGGCAAAATTAAAAAGCTCTTGGGCTAAAGGACTGATTTTGGCACTTTCAGCATCAGGAAAATCAAAACTTACTCCCTCGTCTACCAACATAAAGTTGGCTACAAATTTCAGGGAATTCGGGTTTGGATTGGCCTCCATGTAGAGGTGTACAGGTCTTGCTTGTGCTTGTAGCATGGTGATCTTTATTTTTATTTAGCAAACCGATTTGCTGGCATTAAGTTCCAGAAAAACAGTTTTTCCTGCTCTTTAAATTTTCAGGCTTTAGAATTTACCGCATAATTTCTTCAAAGAGAATACCGGTAGGCGCGTTAGTGCAACCTATTTGAACGGATGACCAGTGGCTGCATACCATATGCCGCCAGAAACATGCTTTAAGAAATCAGGTTCTACCCATGCAGATTCCACATGCCCTAGAGCTGTATAGAACACTCTCCCACCATCAAACTCATGATACCAAGACATAGGGTGATTATCTCCGTTACCCTTTCCTACCTTATAGGTGCTTTCGTCTGCTTTTATCAAGACCTTGATATCAGGATTGATATCTCTAAATTCATATAGCTCGTCAAACCACATCCAGTTTTTTGGTAAATGCCAAGTCGCGGGGTGGTTCTGATCTACCACTTCTAATCGTAGTGTCTGTTGCGCTGGGTGCGTAAGGAAATATGCTCCTATCATCTTATTGTACCAAGGCCACTCATATTCTGTATCAGTTGCAGAGTGAATTCCTACCACGCCCTTTCCACTTTGAACAAACTTCTGGAAAGCTGCTTTTTGTTCGTCATTAAAGATCGTACCAGTAGTCGATGCAAAAATTACGACATCGTATTTCGCAAGGTTATCATCATTGAAAGCACCTGCATCTTCTGTAGTATAAACAGCGAAACCTTGAGTTTTCCCAAGTTGTTTAATAGCCGCTACAGCTTCAGGTATAGACTGGTGGCGGAATCCTGCAGTCTTACTAAAAACTAAGGCTCTGAATTGCTGAGCATGAGATACTAGTGCAATACTGAAAATCAGCGTAAGGGTTAAAAGTGTGTTTTTTAAGGTCATAGGGTTAAGTTATAGCTTTGTTGAATATTGATACTTGATAATTAAGCATTGAAATTTGGGCATTGTCACTTGATAATTTCAAACTTTTCTCCAGCTTCTTTTCTAGAGAAAGCATTGAAATGCCACCATTCAGAGCCGACTCCTGTAAAACCGTTTGAAGTCATCACTTTACGGAGAATTTCCCGGTTTGCGATTTGTTCTTTGGTTATTTTTCCTTCCGCTAGCATTTGATCTTCACGATCAGGATATGCTGGATAGCCAAAGTAATCATAGCCAGTGCCCATATCCAAGGTTGAGTCTGCTTTCGTGTCGAAAATCGTCAAATCCACTGCAACTCCAAAGTTGTGTAAACTACCTTTTTTGGGATCGGCTACATACAAAGGCTTCAGGCTGTCAGGTTTATCCAGATTGTCCCACAGGATCTGCTGCACCGAAGATGGACGCACGCCATCATATACAAGCAAGGTATAGTCTGGATATTCAGCTTTGAGCATTTCCTGAGCTTTTTTCAATTGCTCAGCGACTTCTGGTTGAAGAAAGGCCTTGGTTAAATCTCCATAGACATCCTGTTTGAAGAAATTGTCGGTCGTGGAATATTTCAGTTCTACTTTAATCTCTGGAATAAATCCCTCCAACTCAACCAATCCTTGTGCACGAAGAGTTTTTTCTAACTCTGGCATTTCCTCTACAAGATCTACTTCCTTTATGGGATCTAATACTTCCCGTTGCTGTTCGGAAAATATCTCCTGATCGCTCTTCTGGGAAGTGCCACAACTTAGCATTAGCAGTAAAACAGGTATGTGAATTTTTCTCAAAATTTCTATTTTCTATTGACAATGGTAGCAGAAGCCTGAGCCGTTGGGAGCACTACTACATCAGCAATGGTAACATGCGGAGGTCTAGTTACCGCAAATTCTACTATATCTGCAATGTCCTGAGCTACCAGTGGCTCTATTCCCTGATAGACAGCGTCTGCCTTGTCTTCATTTCCTTTAAATCTCACCAAGGAGAATTCAGTTTCCACCAAACCAGGGTGAATCGCAACTACACGTATCCCGAAGGAATTCAAATCTATTCGCATCCCTTTGGTGATCGCATCGACAGCATGTTTGCTGCCGCAATAGACGCTGCCATTGGGATAAACTTCCTTTCCAGCGATAGACCCTATATTGATGATCATTCCTGATTTCCGTGATGTCATACCTGGAATAATAGCTCTGGAAACGTACAAAAGTCCTTTCACATTGATATCCATCATCGCATCCCAATCGTCGAGGTTGGCAGTTTGTACTGGATCGATTCCATGAGCATTCCCTGCGTTATTGATCAGGACATCGATGGCTTTCCATTTTTCGGGCAGATTCGTGAGTATTTCCAAGACCTTTTCTCTATCACGTACATCGAAAACTAAAGGCAAAAAATCAATTCCTTCTGGCAAATCTGACTTCAATTCCTCCAGACGATTTCCACGTCTGCCTGTGGCGATGATATCATAACCAATTTTTGCAAGGGTGATGGCAGTAGATTTGCCGATTCCAGAAGTTGCTCCAGTGACTAAGGCAATTTTGTTTTTCATGAAGGCAAGATAAAAAATAATCAATGGACAACTCTCAATGATCAATATCCAATTTCAAATGGTTCACCTCAAACTAGCCATTACCAAATCTTACAATTTTTGAATATTCCTATTTTTCAATATCTCTTATTGAAAATTCAAATAAAGTGTAATTGACTTTCTTTTGATAGATTCAATTGCGTTTCGAAGTTCGGGACGCGTATTTTCAGCCTGGTAAGCATTCATCAGACCATGTGAAAAGCGAATCTCGGGCGCGAATTTGAAGTATTTGAAATAGATCTCAAACCCCATCCCTGCTTCTATAGAAAAGTCCTGGCCAGTCATCACGATATCGTCTACATTGGCTTCATCCTGACCTTTGGTACGAAACTGATAGCTCGCTCCACCTACCCAATACATCCTCGTATTATTCCATCTAACCGATCTGTATTTAAACAAAAGTGGCAGTTCTACCATTGTCGCTTCTGAGCTATATTCTATGACTTCCCCAAGATTTTCTTCACTAATTACCACATCTCCTCCGATTAATTCAGTATCGATCTGGTCATTGAAATAGGTCACTGCAGTTTTGTATTCATAGAAGCCAACTTTCGGGGTAAACATCAATGAAACCTGATCATGAAATCTTAAAATCCCTATAAATCCAAGGGAGAACCCTGGGGAAAATTTAGTTTGAATACTTCTAACGCCAGACATAGGATCGGTAGAAGAGGCATTCATAAATTCATCTGTATACTTGATTTGAAGCGTGCTATTATGAGCTGCCAAAAAGAATCCGTAAGAAAGTGGCCGGTTGTCTGAGGCAGAAGCCGAAGTCAAGCCAAACATACCTTGCCCAAACGTTGGAATCGCCGCCAAGAAAAACACTAAACCCAGTAAGACTATTTTGTACCTACGTAGATTGAGCTTATACCAAATGTGAGTGGTTTGCATAGGTTACTTGTGAATCCGACATTATTCATAATTCTCAGAAAATCCATCCCGTCCGGAAAGGCCTGTACTGACTCAGGAAGATAAGTATAAGCAGAATTGTCTTTGGATACAATCTTGCCAATCTGAGGAAGGATAGCTTTGGAATAAAATGCGTAAGCCTGCTTCATTGGCGCTTTTGTTGGTTTGCTAAATTCCAATATCACCACTTTGCCGCCAGGCTTCAGGACACGATACATGTCTGCAAGACCTTTCTCCAGATTCTCAAAGTTCCTAACTCCAAAAGAAACGATGACTGCATCAAACTTATTATCTTCAAAAAGTAACCCTTCGGAATCGCCGAGCTGAAGCTCAATCTTATCCTCTAGCCCTTTTTTCTTCATTTTTTTGCGTCCTTCCTCAAGCATACCTTCGGAAATATCCACTCCAATGATCTTATCAGGGTTCAAAGAGAGTGCTTCAATCGCAAAATCTCCAGTCCCAGTAGCAATATCCAAGATTAACTTGGGCTGATCATCTTTCAGATATTTAATTGCTTTTTTTCTCCAAGTGATATCAATTCCCATGCTGAGCACGTGATTGAGCAAATCATATTTGCCAGAAATGTTATTGAACATCTCAGCTACCTGATCTTTTTTGGAATCTTGCTTGTCTTTATAAGGTACTACGGCCATCTGAATTCTATCTTTGAAAGGACAATAATAGGCAAGAAACACGAGGAAAGGAAAATTGTTCCACTTCGCTTTCATCCTGCCCTTTTCGGATATTGTCGTACTTTTGCACTCAAATACTTGCAGATGATCCAGAAAGCCACCTTTGTAATCAGTAATTCGAATCCCGGTAATTGTCCAAAGCCTGACCGAGCGGAGATTGCTTTTATCGGAAGATCCAATGTGGGCAAAAGCTCACTGATCAATATGCTCGTCAACCAAAAAGGACTGGCAAAAACCTCACAAAAACCAGGTAAAACCCAGCTCATCAACCACTTCATGATCAATGATAAGTGGTACCTTGTCGATCTTCCAGGCTATGGCTTCGCCAAAGTGAACCTGAAAGTGAAGCAGGGATGGGAAAGTATGATTACTACCTACCTTACAAAAAGAGAAAATCTTTGTGGCGTTTTTGTCCTAATAGATAGCCGCCTTGAACCTCAGCAGATTGATTTGGAGTTTTTGCTTTGGTGCGGCACACAGGAAGTGCCAACTGCCCTGGTTTTCACTAAAGCAGACAAGCAGTCCAAGTCAAAAACTGATCAAAACATCCAGAAGTTTTTGAAGAAAACCAGAGAGATGTTCGGTGAGAATCCAGACTACTTTGTCACCAGTGCAGAAGCTAGCACCGGCAAAGTTGAACTGACAAAGTTTATGGAAGAACTAGTAACAGAATATGAAGCTAGGTGAATCATTTAATTGATAATCCTATATTTGCAGCCTCGAAAAAATAAACCAAATGAATTTTAAAGATCTTGCCACCGTAGCCGGTAAACCCGGTTTGTTCAAAGTTTTGAAGCCTTCACGCACAGGAGTGATCCTGGAAAGCATGGATGCGAAGAAAACTAAACTCGTTGCCGGCATGTCCCAGCGTGTGTCTATTCTAAGCGATATTTCTATTTATACCTTGACAGAAGAGGGCGCTGAGCCGCTAGAATCTGTGATGCAGAAGATAGAAGCTGAATTCCAAGGCGATCTTGGTTTGGATGCAAATCCTGATGATGCTGAGCTAAGAGCATTTATGAAGCATGTCCTTCCAGAGGTTGACGAAGCGAGAGTATATACTTCTGATATCAAGAAATTGATCACTTGGTACAAATTACTCCGAACACAAGCACCGGAAGTTTTGGTAAAAGCAGAGGAAACGGTTGAAAAAGCTCCTGAAGTGGAGGGAAAAGCTAAAGAGGAAAAACCTAAGGCTAAGGCTAACCAAAAATCTAAAGAATAATATTACAGCCCCGATTCACCTCGGGGCTTTTTTGGCACTATCATGAGCGAATCCTTATCCCAAGAAACCTTTTTATTGCTTCGCAAAGATTTTGACTTTCCAGAGAAAGCTGAGGCATTAGATGAGGAAAAAGCCATTAGCATACTATCTAAGGTGATTTCCTACATGCTCGACCGGGAATTTGAGCGTTTAATTCAGATTTGTTACAGAGTTGATTTGGGAGAGGAAAAGCTCAAAAGAATTCTTCATGAATCAGAACCAGATGAAGTGGCGACAGATTTAGCAAAAGCACTTTGGATGAGACAACAGCAAAAAGTGGTGATAAGAAAACAATATTCATCGAACGAATAAGCCTATTAATCACGGATTAGGCTTATAAAAGGTATTTTTTCTTACTTTTAGACTTTCTCTTTCTATTAATTTTTCCTTATGAAGTCACTAGTCAAATTCAATTTTCTACTACCATTAGCCATTTTGGCAACTCTAATATCTTGCAGTGATGATGATCCCAATCCCTCAAAATCCGATGCTGAGCTTATTGGCTCTGGAATTTCCTGGAAACTGAGCACTGCCAAAGTAGGTAGCTTTAATGTAATCTCTCAAATAGACCCCTGCCTGCAAGACAACGAGGTAACTTTTAATTATGAAACCGCCGTCAAACTTGGCGTATTAGATGCAGGTCCTACCAAGTGCAGTCAAACGGAGCCGCAAACAGTGAATTTTATATGGGATTATAACGAATCCACTAAAATTCTACTTGTCGATACTGAGATCATTGAAGTACCTGGCGCCGAAGGGAATATGATAGTAGAAAGCGTATCAGCAAATGAGCTTGTGGTTTCCCAAAATGTTTCACTTTCAGGAATTACTCAAAAATTGGTGGTGACATTTGTTCATTAAACTACTACTTATCAAATCATTACTTACCTTAAGGAAATAACCCTGCTCTTTTCCAAAGCTTCGGTTATTTCCTTTTTTTAAGCCTCTCAAAACACTCCCAAAATGGCAAATCCTATCTGGATAATGACTTCTGCTTTTGATCAACTCAACTTAGATCAGACGATAGAAAAAGCAACAGAAATAGGCGTACAAGGCCTTGACTTATGCGTTTTCAGAAAAGATGGAACACGTGATGATTTCGTCGCTACTCACTTAGATTATGAGAATTTTGGACCTGAAGAAGCCAATAAACTGATTGAAAGATTCAATGGAGCGAAACTTCGCCTTTCTATTGGCGCTTTTGATAATCTAATCGGTGGAGATCCTGCGGAGCGAGTTAAGAATCAAAACCATCTATTGAGATTGATTCGAATGGCTTACCTGCTTGGCGGGGATGAGAACGACGTGAAAGTGGGAACATTCGTCGGTTACAATCACGAACTCGGAAATCAAGAAGGTGGGTTTGAGAAAAATCTGTTGGAATATCAGCGAATTTTTGGTCCAATAATCCGCTATGCTAATAGCCTAGGCGTAACAGTTCTCTATGAAAACTGCCCCATGGAAGGCTGGAGAAGTTCAGGGCATTTCGGCACATTCAATAACCTGACGGGACTTTTGGCAGCGAGGAAAATCATGTATGATTTAATCCCCGAGTCCAATCATGGGGAAATCTACGATCCTTCTCACGACGTTTGGCAGCATACCGATCCTGTAGAAGTGATCAAAAACACTGACATGAATCGCCTGAAAAGAATTCATGTGAAATCCACCCGAAATAACCCGGATCCATTCTGGGGGAATATGTATCCCATGCAGGAAGTTCGAGCAGAATGGGCAGAAAAAGCTGGCATTCCTTCCAGCACGAATCCTTGGGATAGACACCACTACGAAGCTACCCTACCAGGCTTTGGATTAGGCGATTCTATGGATTGGAGAGCTTTTGTAAATATTCTAAAGGAACGTCAGTTCTCTGGCCCTTTTGAAATTGAAAATGAAGCCGTTCTATCCAAGCAAACTGGGAATATGGGAGCAATCGTCCAAGGCTGTAAAGCTGCTGTTCAAAACCTCGCTCCTTTGCTTTATGAATTAGGAGAAAATGGCTGGCAATATCCTGAGTCAGCATACAAACCTCTTTCAGAAATGAATAGAGCTGATATTCCCTTAATCTCAATGGAGAAATTATAAAATCTGAAATCTGAAGTCTGTGTTACATTTTCAGACTTCTGAATTTAGATTTTAGATTTTACCTCTGGCTTTCTTCGTATCCAGTATCTGCTTTCAGATCAAATCCTTCTGCGGCCTGTACCGCTAGCACATCACAGCGCTCATTCTCGATGTTGCCTGCATGACCTTTTACCCAGATGAATTTCGGTTTGTATTTCAGGTGAAGCGGAATGTAGCGTAACCAAAGATCCGGGTTTTTCTTGTCCTTGAAGCCTTTTTTCTGCCATCCCCAAAGCCAACCCTTTTCTATTGCATCCACTACATATTTGCTGTCTGAATAAATCTGAACAGGAAATTCAGTGGTGTTGATAGCCTGTAAGGCACGGATAACAGCCAGCAACTCCATGCGGTTATTGGTCGTCAATCGAAAGCCTTCAGATAGCTCTTTGCGGTGTTTTCCGAATTTCAAAACGGCGCCATAGCCTCCCGGACCGGGATTGCCTTTGGCAGCGCCATCAGTGTAAATGGTAATCATGTCGCAAAGAAAGTCAAAATGAAGGAGAGAAAAAGATTAAATCCCAGAATCCACGCCGATTGGGAAGGCATTCGTCTTGAAAATCTTCACAGCGATAGAAAGCAAAATAATACCAAAAATCCTTCTCAGGACATCCAAACCGGTCTTACCGATTTTCCGCTCCAGCCAGCCTGTACTTTTCAAAACGATATAAACCAAGATCAGATTTAGAAGAATTCCTATCCCAATATTTATCTGAGCAAACTCAGCTTTGAGAGTCAAAATAGTAGTCAAGGTACCTGCTCCAGCAATTAGAGGAAAAGCGATAGGTACGATGGAAGCACTGTCTTTGGCGTCAGGATCAGACTTGAACAACTCAATCCCCAAGATCATCTCAGCACCAATCGCAAAAATGATCAGTGCGCCAGCTATCGCAAAATCCTCCACCCCAATTCCGAAAAGTCCCAAAATAGACTTTCCTGCAAGCAAGAACAAAATCATCAAAACCCCTGCAGCAAGCGTTGCTTTTTCGGATTGAATATGGCCAACTTTCTGCCTCAAGTTGACGATAATCGGAATGGAGCCTAGGATATCAATCACCGAGAAAAGGATCAAAGACACCGATAAAATTTCCTTCAAATCAAACATGCCGCGAAAGTAGGGAATTTAACCTTTGAGGTCTACAAGACCTCGAAGGTTTTTAGGTTAAAATAATGTGAAGAAAAATTCTTTGTGATATTCTTCGCGAACTTTGCGTCTCGGCGGTAAAAATAAAAATGGTCCAAGTTTTTAAACTTGAACCATAGATTTTACTTTCAAATTTCTGACTTCAGCTTTCTGAATTTCTTTAATATTTCCCCAAAAACCCAATCAACTTATCCATCTCAGCATTGGTGATCGCAGGGAAATTAGCGATTCGGAAACTGGTTGGCTTATGCGGACCATAGCCAGAACCCAGCTGCATTCCTTCTTTTTCTGCATCCTTTTTCACTGCTGAAATCAATTCCTCAGGACCAGTTACCGCTAATACCGTAGTACTTCTAGTCTCTGCATTGTCCACAAGCATTCTTAGAGACTTGGATTGAGCCACGGCATTCTCCAACTTCTGCATGCGCTCGCGAAGATTTGCATCGATGTGCTGGATTTCTTCCAGGTCTTTCAAAACTCGGTTGAGCAAGTAGATCCCCAACACATTTGGTGTGTAGTGAGTCTGATAGCCAGCTGCATTTTCTAGGATAAAACTCAAAGAATTGTATAGCCCTTTTTCTCCTTTGCTTTCGCACTTTTCTATGGCTTTTGGAGAAAGGATCAAAATCCCCAAACCTGCTGGAAGTCCAAAACACTTTTGCACTGAACCATACCAAATATCCGCCAAACTGAAATCAAACTCGATTCCCGCAATGGAAGAAGTAGTATCCACAGCGATCATTTTTTCAGGATATTTCTCCTTTATCCCTGCAATTACTGACATAGGGACCTGCGTCGCATTGGCAGTTTCATTTTGCGTAAGCGCGATCACATCAAAGTCCTCCGAGATCTCTAAGTTTGCGACATCCACAGCTTGATTGGCTTCGATTTTCAAACCGTCTGTAGCTGGATTGATATGCTTCGCAAAGCCAACCCACTTTTTCCCGAAAGATCCTGAGTAAATATGAAAACTCGCCTGCTGCACAATGGATTGGGTGATTATCTCCCAGTTTTCGGTAGCGCTGGAGGTAAATAGCAACTTGTAATCATCCGGCATGTGCAGCTTTTCGCGCATCAATTGTTCAGTTGCCTGATACAAGTTCATGAAAGCGCTACTACGGTGATTGGCACTCAGAATTCCTTCAGTGTAGGCATCTTGCAGATAAGTAGGAAGGGCATCATAAACTTTAGATGGCCCGGGAGCAAATGTAAGCATAGGTAAATAGGTTATTGAAAATAGAGAATTCCTAGGGCGTATCCTTTCAGGCCAAGACCTGAGATCATACCGACACAGGATTTGGAAATAATGCTTTTGTGGCGGAATTCCTCCCGCTTATAAATATTCGAAATGTGGATTTCCAGCGTTGGCGTGGTTACTCCAGCGATGGCATCTGAAATAGCTACCGAAGTATGCGTATAGCCTCCTGCATTCAGCAAGATTGCATCAAAGGAAAACCCAACTTCGTGGATCTTATTGATCAATTCACCTTCCACATTACTTTGATAATAATGCAGTTCAACATCCTGAAAAGCTTTTTTCAAACCCTCAAAATATTCTTCGAAAGAAGTGCTTCCATAGACTTCCGGCTCTCTTTTACCCAGGAGGTTAAGATTTGGGCCGTTAATAATCATTATTTTCAAAACAAAATTCGGTTTGATAGTTGATGAGCCAAAGTTAAAAGGATTTTCAGGTTATAAAGTGGTAAAGTAGTAAAGTTGTAAGGTTGGAAAGTACGAAACCTTCTAACTTTATCACCTTACAACCTTCCAACCTGCATGCAAAAAATCTGGCAAAATCACATCAAGCAATTCCGTCACTACCTCAAGCTGGAGCGGTCTTTAAGCGAAAATTCCATTGAAGCTTATACCCGAGATGTAGAGAAATTGGCGGCATATTCTGAGGTGACTTTCCCTGAAAAAAGCCCATTAGAGTTGGAATTGGAGCACTTAAGGAAGTTTGTAAATGACCTAGCCAAACTGGAAATATCAGATTATACACACGCTAGAATTATTTCGGGGATCAAAGCTTTCTACAAATACCTAATGTATGAAGATAGAATCACTAAAGATCCAGCTCAACTTTTAGAAGCTCCGAAACTTGGCCGAAAACTACCGGACACGTTGAGTTATCAGGAGATTGTACAGCTTTTAGAAGCAATTCCTCTTGGTGAACCGGAGGGCCATCGCAATCGCGCAATGCTTGAGATGCTTTATAGCTCAGGACTTCGGGTTTCTGAATTGACAGAACTGAAAAAAGGACAGGTTTTCGAAGATGTTGGATTTCTTAGAGTGACGGGAAAAGGTAACAAAGAGCGCTTGGTTCCCATCGGAAAAGATGCTTTGAAATATCTGAATATCTATAAAAATGAAGTTCGGGTGCATCAGATCATCGCCAAAGGACATGAGGAATTTGTCTTCCTTAACCGGCGGGGTAAGAAACTTTCTCGAGTGATGATTTTCCTAATTATCAAAAAGACAGCTGAAATGGCTGGAATTGAAAAGAATATTTCTCCTCATACGTTCCGACATTCCTTTGCCACACATCTGATAGAAGGCGGTGCTGACCTCCGTGCCGTACAGGAGATGCTCGGTCATGAAAGTATCACGACGACGGAAATTTATACGCACTTGGACCGTGATTATCTGAGGCAGGTGTTGACAGATTTTCATCCGAGGAAATAGTTTTGTGTACTAAGTTCAAGGTACCAAGTAACTTGGCAGGAATGAAGACTACATTTTTTCAGGTGGCCCCTCATTTAATTCAAGTATTCAACTAAATTACCCGCATGACCAATTTCATCTACAAACTTTCCCTTCGCCTAAACAACCTCACCAAACGTCAGAAACTCATGTTTCGGCTGTTGCTTATTAGTGTTAGTATGATGCTTTTCGGAGCATATTTTAAAATTAACGGTAAACCAAATACTGATTTAATTCTAGGCTCAGCAATGCTTATTCATTTCATTTCAATCATTGGATTGGTAAGCAAATGGGCAGCCTATCGTACCCTAAGTGAGGTTTAAAGTATTGACTAAGTGCATGATGAAAAACATTTGCCTGCTGCTATTTACCCTTATAGTTTTTTCTGCCTGCTCTTCTACCAAAATTTATCCGCGAATTAGCTGTCATATTTGCCTAGCACAAGAAGATGGAATTTTGCTTTTACCACTCAATTGGCAGGAAGGCTTCAGTCAGCTTACTCCTGGCGATCATAGGTATCTGGAAGAAATGATTGTCAGAATTTTTCAAGAGGAGGGTTTTACCAAGGTGGACATCTATGATAATATGGAATATGAACTGCTAAATGCAGGCATCAAAGATATTAATGACCCTGATCAACTTGCTCAACTTCATCTAGAGCTGGGAATATCCTATCTCATCGGGATAAGTTTGGGCGAATTAGCTTGGACAGGCAATTGGGAAAAAATCTATCCCTCCGACTTTAATTCTCCAAGCTATTGGGATACTGATACGCAGGTAAAAAGTAATCTACGGATTGCAATGAAGGAAACTGCAACAGGAAATATTATTTCTGAAAATTCCATTGAAACCATCCTGGGAGGATTTCCAATTCCTATAGGTGATGGAGAAACAATCGATTTAAATTCCGCTTCACTTTTTAAAGCAGTTCGAATTTCTACCCGTAAAGGAATCAAAAATATGATGAAGGATTGTAGATGTTGAGTTTTAGAGTTTCAAGACATTTGAATTAAGAAGTAAGATATGGGAACCTCAAATCTGACCTACTTGAGCAATCTCGCACCTTCTACACCTAATTCCTAGACTTAGGAAATCACCTGTGTCAACCTTAACTTCAACGTATGAAGCATCTGCTTATATTCCTGTTTCTTGTTGCACTCAGCCTATTTCCAGTCGATCCCCATAAAAAGCAAAAATCTTTCGTTGAGAACTTTTCTTCCTCAAAGTCAAAAAATTTCCGCTACGGTTCCACAGGAACACCTGCCGATTTCAAATATAAAATGGGAGTCTCATCTCCCTCGGAACCAGAAACCACGATTCTTTCTTTAAAACTAAACCCAGATGAAAAAGCCGGACCAGGAAAAGGCCCTGAGATCATATCGAAGAATTTTACACATTTTGGAACATACTCCGCACGCTTAAAAGTACCTGATGTGCGTGATAAGCAACCTAATGTGGGAGCTGTAGTTGGGTATTTCACCTATCATGAGGACAAAGATTTAGGTCTGAGTGAGATTGACTTTGAATGGCTGATTGCTGATCCGAGAATTATCTACGTTGGGACTTGGACCGGTGAGCATGGTAAGCTTCAGCGCATAGGAAGAATCATCAATCTGGCTGAGGGCAAAATCATCGAGACGATCTCAAAGGTAAACTATGATGGAACTCCAACACCGCTAACCGGTTTACAAAACAGTCCCGAACGTATTCAAGCCATTGAAGATTACGATGCTTCGGCTAAGTTCTATACTTATGGATTTGATTGGGAAAGTGATAAAATGCGCTGGTGGATGCTCCATCCTGAGACTGCGGATACTGTTGTGCTCTGGGACTATCAAGGTTCGCAACTTGGAATTCCCCAACATGCTTCCAAGTATAGAATGAACTTTTGGCACACGCAGGACTGGTCTGTCGCGGGCCATCCAAATTCTTTAGAGAAGCCTCAATTCCCCTTTGAGCTAGAAGTGGATTGGATGGGGTATAAAAAATAATGAAGTGCAAACTTCTCGAGGGGATTGAAAATTTCTTTCTAAAAATATCCTCAGTTAATTTTTGTAAAGAACTGCCAGTCAGAGCCCCCCAATTCGTATTTTTTAATTAACTTTTAGTTCTAACTAATTTCTCATCCAATGAAGAAGGCATATTTACTCGGGTTTCTACCTGTTTTCTTACTTTCCACTCAGGTTTTTGCCCAATCAAAAACCGAAATAATCCCCATAGATGGAAAAGAAATACGGATTAAAACCTCGGGCTTGGAGCAGCGAAAAGCACATCAACCCATCGTAATTCTGGAAGCAGGAAGTGGCGAAAGTCTTGAGATATGGAATAGGGTTTTTGATCAAATCGCTGATTTTTCACCTGTTCTTTCTTACGATCGACTTGGACTTGGAAAGTCTACAGCATCTAAAGAAAATCCTACCCTAGAAACACGTGTCAAAGCTCTCGAAGCACTTTTGGCAGAAACGAAAATCCAGCCGCCCTATATTCTGGCAGGGAACACCTGGGGAAATCTTCTTATACGGGAATTTGCCGAAAACCATCCAAGTGAGGTAGAAGGAATGATCTATGTAGATCCTATCCTAGATATTGAAAACACCACTCAACTCAGCGCATACCTAAGCGAGAATGGCTTGGATGGTGAGCAGTTAGTATCAGAATACATGGATTTTCAAAACCTGAGCATGACAAACCGCTCTAAAGGAAATACGCAAGAAGCTGAATTGTTTTTGACGATACTGGAGGAAAATAAGCTAATCTGGTCTTCGCAGGCTGTTCCAGAGGTCAGCTCATTAGTGATTCTAGGAAGCAGGTTTAACGCATTCCCAATGATGGGTTCGCTTTCAGAGAATTCTGGTGAATTTTTCAATTTATTGATTGAGTCCAAAAAGAAATTTCTAGACGAATACACAACTCTCCACCCTGAATATTCTGTGCTTCTCTCTTCAGGATCTATGAATTCACTTCTTCTTCAAGAACCTACACAAATCGCTCAATCCGTCCGCCAAGTGCTCTATGCTGATCCAAATAAAAAAATCATGAATGCAGCGCATAAGCTCAGCCCAGAAGAGTTTGATACATTTATTTCCGATCTTTTCTCCTATATGCCTGGTTCATTACTCACCGAAGAAAATATCAACATGTTAGGATATAGCCTAATGCGCTTCGACAAATACAAGCAGGCTTTATCACTTTTCCAGCAAAATCTTGAAAACCATCCTGATTCTCCGAATGTCTATGACTCAATGGGGGAAGGCCTTGTGGCTTTAGGAAGAGTGGAAGAAGCTGTACCTCTCTTTAAAAAAGCTGTGGAACTGGGAGCTGAACCAAGACATCGTGATTTTGAGCTCTTCAAGAAGAATCTAATCAAAGGAGAAGCGATGCTAGCTGATGGTAAATAACCAAAACTTAATGCCTGCCAACTGACTTAAAAAGCCTCTCCGATTCTGAAATAAATTCCCCAGTCATCTTTGCCTACAGCTGCATCAAGACCGATGTTGAATTTTACAGTTTTGAAAGCTCTATAGCGATAGCCTACTCCAAGTCCTGGGTACATTTTCCAGTTGAAAGACTCCGTATCGGAGCCGTAAATCGTGGCAAGTCCAGCGAACCCAACTACGCCCATTTTCTCGCCAAAATTATAGCGGTATTCTCCTTGAATCGCCATTTGCCCATCAGCTCTATATTTCCCTTCAGAATAGCCTCTAATATCTTTTCCCCCCAATGTTACCTGCTGCTCGAAGGCAATATCACCCAAGCCAAAAGTGCCTGAAAATCTCGCGGCAAGCACATCTTTACCGTTTTTCATCGGGAAATAGCGATTGTACTCGGTCAGAATTTTATTGGCCGATACATCATTCCCAAACCACTCCGGATAAGCGATAAACCGCAATTTGCTATTCACACCGGTCATAGGATAGTAGACAGCATCTCGGGTATCAAGCATAAGATTGAGCTCTAGCCCATTCGTTTGGGTAGTCGATTCGGGCTGCACACCATCCTCATACGTGGTATGGTAGTTGGCATAGGTGTATGTCACACCTACGAAAAGTTTTTGGGCAATCTTTCGCTGAGCTCCAACGCTCACAAGCGTAGTATTGGTCCCGTAATCATAAAATCCGGGAGCGTCCAAATCATCCATGTAAAACTGGGAATTATGATCCCCAGTGACTGCAAACATTTTTATTCTCCAGGTATCCTCAGCCAAATACCAACGGTTAAAAATCGAGATAAAATAAGATCCATTGGTGGTATAAACTGCTGCTAATCCAGAAAGTGATTTGGGAGAAATAGTATCAGCCTGATTCAATCGATACATCGCCATGGGAATTGCCCCAATCATAAACTTCAAGTTTCTATTGTAACTGAGGTAAGGCATGACATTGAAATCAACCTTTTTCTGCACAGTAGTGTCTTGCTTTTCTACTTTGCCATTTTGCGAACTTTGTGCCAACACTAGGGTGCAGCATAACAGCAGTATTATAAAAAGTAATTGTTTTTTCACCTAAAAGTAGTTGATGATTACTATGGTCAAAAATGCAAATAATTATACAGATAGAACAGAATAATCTGGATTTCCCTATTCTAACCTTGATGATCAGATAAATTAGCTGGCTGAAAAAACTATCGCCACTTCATAGTTTCCTTTTTCACCGCTAGCAAAAATCATTTTTGAGTTTGACAATTCTACCAGTTGCAAACTGAAAAAGTTGTTTTTAATAACTCCATTAACTAAAGAAGCTTTGCTGATCGAAATAAAGATGAGTCCTTCCTGTTCGTAAAATTCATAGGAAGCGGTAGTAATCTCATTCTCAGGCTCCACTTCACTACAGCTGATTTCTCCCGGAACAACCTGTACTGTTTTCGTCCCTTTCTGAAACACATAAATATCATCAACAAAGCATGCGTTTTTTGCACTAAGTACTTTCTGATTGTAGTTATCATAATAAGCTTCAATTCTCCAATTTTTCTGGTCAACTCCATGCAATTGGATTAAATCTTCAGATGTGTACTTATCTTGAAATAGAGGATCTTCATCAGAGCTGCACGCAGTAAGGCTAAGAAGTATAAAACTGGCTATAAACAAAGAGTAACGTAGCTTCATTGAGGATAGGTGTTTTTTTTTAAGTTGGGAAAAACACCTTCTCAAATCCTAAACCAATTTTATAACTAGGCGAATTAAAACTGCTATTTTTTTTTTAACTGTGCTCCCAGGAATAGTAAGCATTGACGGAAAACCCGAAGCTTTTGCAAACTTCAGTTTCAACATTTAAAATTCTACTCTATAACTAAGAATAGGAATCAGCGGAGCTTGATACGAGATTTCGATCTCGTTGCTCATCGGCTCGAAATAGCTACCATAGACATTCTGGCGATTAGTAGCATTTTGAATATCCAGCGCCCAAGTCCGGGTGGACTTAGCTTTGTTTTTCTTAAGGCTTAGTCTCAAGTCTGTTCGGAAATAGGATGGGTTTTGAGAGGAATAGGCCAAATTATCATCATAAACCCCCTCGCCTTTTTCAATGGATTCTTCCAAATTGAGTGGCGTGGTGCGCAGTCCACCGGAATAAATCGCGCGGACATTCAGTCCAAGCACCCGCTCCTTTTTAAGTTTAAATTCCTTACCCGCAGTGAACGTCACATTGAAATTGCCATTGTAGGCGGTGTTTCTCCAGACATCCTCATTCGTTTTATACTTTGAGCTGTAGACAGAAGTAGAAAGAAGAAAATACAAATCCTTATGGGTAAACTGCTCGAGGGTCAGCTCCAGGCCATAGTTTCTTCCAAAACCCTCATTTACCAGCGGATCTGTGGCAAAAGTCCATTGCTGATTGATGATGGAATAGGTCTCATCAGCTCCGCTTTTGATAGGAATATTGAAAAGATGCTGGTAATAAGTTTCCACTTTCATTCGCAAGTATGGTGTCAAGGAGCGATCATAGCCCAGCACAAAATGATGTGATTTGCTCAGTCCTAGATCCTTGTTTGGAAGGTTAATCTGACCATTTACCTCTTGCTCTGCAAAGTACGTCCCAAGTGGTTGTACCTGCGAATGCAATCCATACCCAAAGCTCAATCGCTGCTTTTCGTCCAAGGCATAAGAAGCACTAAGTCTTGGCTCAATCGAATTAGAATTATTAAGCAAAAGCTGCAAATAATGAAGACCTAAATTAATGGTCAATCGCTCATTGGCGCGATAATTCAATTGGGAAAAAGCCTGAACACTCTGGGTATTTCCTTTTGAATTGATATTGGTTTCTAAACTCTGTGTTTCTTCCTCATAATTATCTTCCCGTAGATTGTAGTACAGCTGGTTCACATAAAACCCGCTTCTCAAATTCGCTTTTGCAGAAAATTTGGTGTTCAAAACAGAGCTCAAAGTGATTTTTGAATTGCTGTAGTTTTCATAAAAACGATCCTGAAACTGCAGATTATCATCCAGTCTATGCTCTGTTGTACCCAGTGCATTTCCTGAAGCGAGAACCGTGGTTTGTAAGAAATTTGCCTCATTCAAGATAAAGGAATGCTTGATTCCTATTGCTCCTGTGTTCGAAAAGAAAGTACTACCATAGCGATCACCTTCAGATTGCCATTCCAGTGAATCAGTCAAGGCATCACCATCCTGATCACTTAGCCCTCCGAAACCAAACAATGTGATGGTACTTTTTGGTCCAGTTGGCAAATAAACATTGAAAGATAAATCCTGGAAATTGGTAACAAAGTCGCCCAGCGGAAGCCCTATCTTTGAAAGCAGAGAAAGCGTAGAATATCTATAATTAATCAGATAAGAACCTTTGTAGTTTTTGGCTATTGGACCTTCTGCTGCCACATCTAAGCCCAGAAACCCTGCCTGTAGTGTGAATTCCTGATTTTCATTATTCCCTTTGCGCAAGCTCAGATCAAACACACCTGAAAGCGCATTCCCATATTCCGCTGGAAAAGCTCCAGTCAGGAAATCTGAATTAGCTAAAAGCTGAGAACTCAAAATAGATACCCCTCCACCCGAAGTGCCTGGGTTGACAAAGTGATTGGGATTTGGAATTTCTATGCCCTCCATTCTCCAAAGCAATCCGTTGGGACTATTTCCACGGATAGAAATATTATTATTGCCATCATCCGTACTTGTAACGCCCGAAAAAGATAAAGCCATTCGCCCTGGGTCATTTACCGCAGCAGCAAACTTCCTGGCCTCTTCCACAGAAAATGTCCGTCCACTTACCTGAATCATATCATTGATGGTTCGGTCTTTATCAGTTGCGGTAATAACAAATTCATCGATTTGGGTGATATCTTCTTCCAAAGGAATTGTCAGGACGACTTCCTTCCCGGAATTGAGTTGGACATTAGGAAAGATAATTTCTTTAAACCCCATAAAACTCACCTTGAGCGAATAGCTCCCTAGCGGTAGAGCAGTAATTTTGAATTCACCAGCCACATCCGTGGTAGTACCGATCACTGGATCCGAACCCATAATCATCACCGTTGCGCCGGGCATTGGAGCTTTTGTGATTTGGTCGATCACCGTGCCACGAATAGTTTGAGTGAGCTGCTGAGCTTGAAGGGGATTTATTCCCATGAAAAATAATACCCAAAGAATCTTTGTAAACGAATTCATACTAATTGGTTTAGTTTGATTCTATGACAAGGGTTTGGGGATTTACCCTTAGTGAGGTCAGGAGTTTTCTTGAAATAGCTGTTTTCTCTCGCAGCGGAGCGGCAAAGGATTAACCTATGTTACCCTTTGGTAAGTACATGGGCTTTTTTAGCAACCTTCAATGAAACTCACTTGCGGAGGCAACAGAGGCGCGATCATCTAGATTCAGGGTCCGACTTCAAAACAAAATCAAAAATGAAAGTGGGACATCTCCATTTCATTAAATACCCCACTCCCTTTTCCACACCAATTTCCATATTTAAAATCTTTACTTTTGCGCCCTTGTATTTAACTATCATGGAAAAAGAACCAGCATCTGTAACCTCAGTGAAAATCACACCAGAACAAATCACACAAGCCATTGCAGTGCTGGAAGGGTTGAATGCAGATACGGACCAGATTTTTGATATTCCAGCGGAAACTAGACTTGCGCTCTTAATGGCTGCAGGACGATTTTCCAGACCAAACAAAGAGGAACTTGCTGACCGAAAAAAAGGAGCAAAGAAGATTCAACGAAAGAAAATTGCGGACAAAGATAAATCTGCCAGAAAGACCACTGGTATCCGTTCTGCGAGGGAAGCTTCGATTTTTATAGCACCAACCATGTTGAATTTGACTGGTAAGGAAGCAGAAGAAGCTATTATTCTTGAATCACCTCGGGAATGCTATGTCTGCAAAGAATCCTTTGACAGATTGCATCATTTCTATGATGCCATGTGCCCAAGTTGCGGGGATTTCAATTATGCAAAGCGTTTTCAAACGGCAGATCTGAAAGGCCAAGTTGCATTAGTGACAGGATCTCGATTGAAAATCGGCTACCACATTACGCTGATGATGCTGAGAGCGGGAGCAACTGTCATTGCCACAACTCGATTTCCGGTGGACTCAGCTTTACGTTTTGCCAAAGAACCTGATTTTAAGGAATGGGGAGACAGGCTTCACATTCATGGCTTGGATTTGAGACATATTCCTAGTGTGGAGATTTTTTGTAATTACATCGAGCAAAAATATGATCGCTTGGATGTGCTGATCAACAATGCCGCTCAGACCGTGCGCCGACCATCAGGCTTTTACCAGCATTTGATGGAGAACGAGTCTTTGGCTTGGACAGATCTCTCTACAGCTTCGCAAAAGTTACTTTCCGATCATCATGCCTGCTTGCAGGAGATTCGTATGCTCAGTCAGGAATTTGCTGATGGAGAAAACAAAAACCTTCCAGTTTCCTGGCATGGAAAACAACTAGGAATTGGCTTAACTTCCTCTGCCCAGCTCACGCAAATCCCGTATAGCATCGATGATTCCTTGAGTTCGGAGGAGATTTTCCCAATTGGAAAACTCGATGCTGATTTGCAGCAGGTAGACTTGCGAAAGACAAACAGCTGGAGATTGAAGTTGGGAGAAATCCACACGAACGAAATGCTAGAAGTTCAGCTCGTAAATTCTGTTGCTCCGTTTGTGCTATGCAATCGCCTGGTAAATATCATGAAGAAGGATAATACGGGTAAAAAACATATCATCAATGTATCGGCGATGGAAGGGAAATTCCACCAATTCCACAAGGAAGCCCGACATCCTCACACCAATATGGCAAAGGCTGCCTTGAATATGATGACACTAACTTCTGCCGCTGAGCTACCGAAATTTGGGATCTACACCAACGCCGTAGACACTGGTTGGGTGACAGATGAGGATCCGGCTGAATTGGCGAAGCGAAAGCAAGATTTACATGACTTCCAGCCTCCACTTGACATAGTTGACGGAGCCGCCCGAGTGATGGACCCATTATTTGATGGAATAAATACAGGAAAGCATTGGAACGGGAAGTTCTTGAAGGATTATAAGCCGACTAGCTGGTAGTTAACCCTCGAGGCAGCACGGCCTTAGAGTGGTAAACCTTTGAGGTTTTTTTTTGAACCTCGAAGGTTTTATTGCTGTGAGTCCTCCCGACAAGACCCAGAGGCACATTTTTTTAAATGAAAAATTAACCTTGGTCCACCTAGAAAAGCACAGTGGACATATTATTTAGCTAAGGAAAAAAGGGCTCAAAGCCCTAAATAACCTAGCCCATCCTGATAAGGCTGAGTCATGTTGAAAATCAGCTATTTCCCGTAGTTCTGAAAGAGCGAAATAGCACTTTGACAACCATACAGTTCAGCTTCTAGAGAAGCAGGACAACGGATACCTCAATCCATCTGCCTCACCACTTCCTTGATGATCTCCGCCATCACGGGCTCTGCAATCGAAGCAGCAGCAAGTACTTCGGCGAGTGTGATTTTCTTGATTTTTCCCTCTACTCCTAGATCTGTAATCGCAGAAATTCCAAAAACTTCAATTCCAGCCTGTCGAGCTACGATCACCTCGGGCACCGTACTCATTCCCACCGCATCTGCGCCCAATCCTCTGAGGTATTTGTATTCTGCAGGAGTTTCCAAGTTTGGACCTTGCACTCCGACATACACACCCGTGTGAACCCGAAATTTATTTGCTTTGGCAAAACCCAATGCAATAGCAGTCAAATTCTGTGAATAGGCATCACTCATATCCGGAAATCTTGGGCCGAATTCATCATAATGCTTTCCACGAAGTGGGCTCTCCGGAAACAAATCAATGTGATCTCGAATCAGCATTACATCCCCTACTTCCTGCTCTGGATTAAGGCCTCCACTGGCATTTGAGACTAAAAGTGTTTTTATCCCTAGCTTTTTCATCACCCTCACTGGAAAAGTAACCTCCTGCATGGAATAGCCTTCGTAATAATGAAATCGCCCTCTCATAGCCATAACTTTTCTACCGGAAAGCTCTCCAAAAATCAATTTCCCAGAATGACTTTCCACTGTAGACAGCGGGAAATTAGGGATATCTGCATAGTCGATTTCTTTTTCCACGTTAATTTGATCACCCAAATGTCCAAGTCCTGTCCCAAGAATTATCGCAATAGATACTTCCTGAGAATACTGTGATTGGATAAAAGATGCTGCTTCGGATATTTGATTTAGGTAGTTCATATGGTATATTTTGCCAGCCCTAAATATAGAAATTACGGCTCAGCTTCGAACTTTTGCAGGGGCAAGAGTGTATTGCTTTCATAAAAAACATGCAATGATCAAGATAATCGTAGGAACCAACCGCAAGAATTCTGTTTCAAAAACCATCGCTGAGCTTTATCAAGCTATTTTAAAAGAAAGAGGAGAGCAATCGGAAATTCTTGAACTGGAAAACTTACCAGGAGATTTTATTGAGAATGCATTGTATGAAAACAACGGGAAGCATGACTTGTATAATGAATTCCACGATCAGTTAGTGGGTGGGAAAAAGTTTGTGTTCATCGTTCCTGAATACAACGGTTCTTTCCCGGGAATCCTAAAAACCTTTATCGACGGGATGACCTATCCTAATACATTTAGGAATAAAAAGTGTGCTTTGGTGGGTATTTCATCTGGAATAGGCGGCGGTGGCATCGCAATGAGCCACCTTACCGACATCTTCCATTATCTGGGAATGCATGTCCTTGCTCTGAAGCCGAAACTGGCTAAAATAGAGCAAAATATGTCAGATAACCTGCTCACCAACAGGTTGTACATGGACTTGCTGCAAACCCAGGCAGACATGCTGCTTGAATTTTAGGACTTAGTCCACATTATCGTGCAGGAATCTATTATTTCCTAGAATCTCATTGTCATCGCTCAAGTTGTACTTACTGATGCTTGGCTCTGAGCTATGCTGAGGCTCATTCAATACTACATTTTTACGCTGATAAGCAGGCACTTCCATTTTCTCCTTCAATTCTTCCGGAGTTGGGTTGAATGCACGGTTACCTTTTAGCTTTTCAAAACGCTCGTGAGCTCTCTGAATCGCCTTCTGCTTCATTTGCTCATAGTAATCATTTGCAAAAGCTGGAGTAGCAGGCTCCTCTTTCTTAGGCTCTTCTACAGTATTTTTCTCGTCTTCTTCTTCTTCGAAAAGATCATGGACGATTTTCTCCTGCGCAGGCTTTGGAGCTTCAGCTTTCACTTCCTCCTTTTTCATAAAAGAAAATAAGCTTTCTTTCTTTGGAGCTGGCTTAGGCGCTTCAACTGACTCTTCTCTCTTTGGAGTTTCAGCAACTGGCTTCACTTCCGGCGCTGGAGTTGGTGTAGGAGCAGGAGTTTTTGGCATAGAGAACACAAAAGTAGATCCGTTAGCAACTGGCTCTTCCTTAACTTTCTCAGATTTTCCTGAATCTAAATTGATTACTGTTTTCTCTTCTTCGATTTCTTCTACCTGAGTTTTTGCAACTGGAGCAGGAGCAGGAGATGGTGCAGCAATAGCCTTAGCAGTTTCTTCTCTTTTTGTACCAGCCAATCTGTCCATTTGGAAACCTGTAGCAATTACAGTCACACGGATAGCTTTGCCCAATTCCGGATCAATGCCTTGACCGAAGATCACCTCAGCATTGTCGCCAGCTTTCTCCTGGATGTATTCAGTGATTTCGCTCAATTCGTCCATTGACAATTCCTCATCTTCACCGGACATGATAGAAAGCAAGATTTTCTCAGCTCCTTTGATGTCCACGTTGTTCAACAATGGAGAAGAAATGGCAGCACCGGCTGCACGGATTGCACGTCCTTCACCTTCCTCGGTAGAAGATCCCATCACCGCAGCACCAGCGTCTTTCATTACTGTCTTCACATCTTCAAAATCCACGTTGACATCCTGATGAACAGTGATAATCTCAGCGATAGATCTTGCAGCGGTAGAAAGTATATCATCCGCTTTGCTGAAAGCAGTTCTGATGGCAAGATTACCATAGATCTCTCTCAGTTTATCATTCAAAATAACCAGTACAGTATCACAATTCTCGCGAAGCGCTTCGATACCTGCCTGAGCTACATTCATTTTCTTCTTTCCTTCGAACATGAATGGTGCGGTAACAATACCCACAGTTAGGATATTCAATTCTTTTGCAATTCTAGCTACTACAGGTGCCGCACCAGTACCGGTGCCTCCACCCATTCCAGCTGTGATAAATACCATTTTGGTATTGTCAGCCAATAGCTCACGGATCTCATCCTCTGATTCTATTGCTGCATTTTTTCCTTGCTCAGGATTTGCACCCGCACCTAGACCTTCGGTCAAATTGGCACCTAATTGCAATCTAAGCGGAACCGGGCTAGACTTAAGCGCCTGAGCATCGGTATTGACTACCACAAACTCAACGTCCTTAATCCCTAGGCCAAACATGTGGTTTACGGCATTAGAACCGCCTCCACCTACGCCAATTACTTTTATAATTGACTTTGGGTTTTTGTGTAAATCAAATCTGTAATCTTTCATGTTATCTGACATATTTATATTTATTGGTGAATTTTCTATGGTTGTATTAGTGGTTTTTTAAATAGGGAAATTGTCGGCAGCACCAGCAATCTCCCCCAATCATAAGCCCTAGTAGTTAATATCGTCGCCGATATCATCGCTTAGAATTCCTTTCAGTCTTCCGGCGATTTTATCGAAAATATCTTTTGGACTGATGTCCATTGTTTTTGGTCTTTTTATGTGTTTTCCGTTTGCTGTGCGGTTAGTGTAGCCTTGATCTCTATCATCCAGTGCTTTGAAACCAGCGAGCACAAGTCCTACTGAAGTAGCATACATTGGACTCTTCACTTCCTCAATTACTGATTTACCCAAATGCTCATTTGGATAGCCGATTCTAGTATCAAGGCCAGTCATGTATTCGAATAGCTGACTGATAAATTGTAATTGAGAGCCACCACCTGTAAGGACAATTCCTCCAGCCAGTTTCTTGTAGTGCCCACTTTGCATGATCTCATTCTGCACGATCTCTATAATTTCCTCCATTCTTGCCTGAATGATGGAAGCTAGATTTCGGATAGAGATCTCTTTTGGAGCTCTATTTCTCAAGCCGGGAATCGACACGATTTCGTTTGGATTTGCCTCTTCTGTGATGGCTTTGCCAAATTTTGTTTTCAACAGCTCAGCCTGATTTTGCATCACCATGCAGCCTTCTTTGATATCCTTAGTAATGATATTTCCACCCAAAGGAATCACAGCCGTGTGACGGATAATATTTTCGTAGAAAATGGCGATGTCTGTAGTTCCGCCTCCTATATCTACCAGGCAAACGCCTGCTTCTTTCTCATCATCACTCAACACAGAAAGTGAACTTGCCAACGGCTCCAGAATTAGTTGCTTGGAAACTAAATCTGCTCTACGTACACATCTGTTAATGTTATTTATCGCGGTAGTCTGGGCAGTGATTA
Organism: Algoriphagus winogradskyi; assembly: GCF_900182815.1. Classification (GTDB taxonomy): domain Bacteria; phylum Bacteroidota; class Bacteroidia; order Cytophagales; family Cyclobacteriaceae; genus Algoriphagus; species Algoriphagus winogradskyi. The sequence continues at coordinate 141,189 of NZ_FXUA01000010.1, forward strand.
TATGGAAATCAGCTTCCAAACGAGTACCGGACATTCCTACAGGATCTTTGATACCACCTTCGTAATCCACAGTATAATCCTGTGGCATCACGTGTATAATTGTATTTCCAGGAGGAATAAGGATGTTTTCCATCTCACTGGAAAGTCTGCGCACATCCTCTATAGTGATCTCATCATCCGTCGGCTGACGCATAATGCTACCACTCTGAATCTTGCTTTGAATATGTTGACCTGCAATCCCAACAATGACATCCGCGATATCAACATTCGCCATTTCAGAAGCTTCTTCAACCGCTTTCTCAATCGCATGGACAGTCTTGTCAATATTGGTCACTACACCACGATCAACTCCGTCAGAAACGGCTTTGCCCATGCCTAAAACTTCGAGTTTGCCATACTCATTCTTGCGACCTACGATGACACAGATCTTGGTTGTCCCAATGTCCAGTCCTACTATTAATTCTTTGTTTTCCATATCCAAGCTATTATTCACAGACTATTTGATCCTTAAACTTCACGCTAACACGGTTGTAAGCGTTCCACCCCTTGCGGGGCAATATTTCCTTATAAAAAACCGATATCCGGTCAAACTTATTCTCTATATCATGTGCATCACCAAACTCGATGATCTGCCTTCCTACCTGCTGATACAGGCGGATATCATCTCTCGAATTCAATTCCAATTCGGTGATCTGAGCATTCCAAAACTCATCTTCCGTAATGAATGTGATCAAATCCATCAACTCAGGCATATCCGTTGTGATTTCTCCCTTATCCATCAGCATTTCTGCATAATCGCCTTCCAAAATCAACACTCTACTGGTGTATGAAGTGGAAGTAGGAATCACTTTGCCCTCAGTAGTGATGTAGCCATCCGCTCCCATTGGCTGCGCAATTCTGGCAATTGGCTGATGCTGGCTGATCTTCAAATTCAAAATTCCCTTCTGACCCAGCATCGCTTCTGCAGACTTGACAAATGGATGCCCTAGCAACCTCGCTTCAATTGCCTTCATCGGTACTTCTTCCAACATCAACCCTGCTTTCAATTGAGGAAAGGCTTCATTAAGGATTTTTGTGATTTCAGCATCCTCCACGAAATAGACACCACTCACGCCTTTGATATCAATCTCAGTACCTTGGAAAGTTTTATACAGAGTCTGCTTTTCCACAAACCCTATAAAACCCACCAGCACCAGACTGAGCACCACAAAGGCTACGATTTTCTTTATGTTGGCTCTCTTCATATCGCGTATCGATTAAGCCTTTCTTTCATCCAAGCTGCAATTCCTGGCACTAGACGATCGATATCGCCAGCCCCAAGTGTCACCAAAACTTCCGGAGAAGTTTGATCTAAATGACTCATTAAATTCTCCTTGGACACCAATTCCTTATGACCTGTATTAATGCCTTCCAGTAGCATTGCAGAGGTAATCCCCTCAATAGGGAGCTCCCTAGCCGGATATATATCCAACAAAATCACCGAGTCTGCCAAGGATAGACTTTCTGCAAAGCCTTCAGCAAAATCTCTAGTTCTAGTGAACAAATGCGGTTGGAAAACCACGGTCAACTTCTTAGTAGGAAACATTGCCCTCACAGAACTTAGACATGCCCTGATCTCTTCAGGATGATGTGCATAGTCATCTATGAAGACATGATTTCCTTCATTCACATGAATCTCAAATCTTCGTTTTACTCCTTTGAAGGAGCTGATTCCTTTTCTGATTTGCTCTTCAGAGATTTGATGATCGAGCGCAATTGCAATAGCTGCCAAAGCATTTTCCACATTGTGAAAACCTGGAATGAATAACTCCAAGCCTTTTATCTCCTGCTTGCCATCAACATAGTCAAAGACAAATGACCCCGGCCTAGCCTGAATATTTTCTGCACTTATTCCTGAAGATCTCAACCCATATTCTCGAGTAGCAACTTTAGGAAGTTTGCCTTCTCCAAGTCTCTGCCCAGCTTGCTGCTGAATGTAAAGTCTACCTTTTTTATCTAGCAGATTGACAAACTCTAAGAATCCATCCAAGATGTGCTGCTCGTCTCCATAGATATCCAAATGATCTGAATCAGCACTCGTTAACACAATCTCATTCGGATGAAGTCTGAGAAAAGATCTATCAAACTCATCTGCCTCCACAACTACCAAGGTTGGTTCCTTAGACTTTTTCCCTCCTAAAATCAGGTTGCTTTGATAGTTCTGAGTGATTCCCCCAAGAAACGCAACTACCGGTTTCTTGGCGGATTTCAGCATGTGAGCGATCATAGAAGAAGTGGTTGTTTTGCCGTGTGTGCCAGCTACCGCAATCGCATAATACGATCTAGTCACCATGCCAAGCACTTCGGATCTCTTCTTCAATTGGAAGCCATTATCTCTGAAGTAATTCAACTGAACACTTTCCTTCGGCATTGCTGGGGTCCAAATAATCAGGGATTTCTCAGGATTCCCGAGCACGGAACCAGGGATAGTCTCTAGTTTGTCTTCGAAAGAAATTTGCATTCCTTCGACGACCAATTCATCCGTAAGCGGGGAAGGCGTACGGTCATAGCCGGACACAGCATATCCTTCATGGCGGAACCAGCGAGCCAAAGCACTCATGCCTATGCCACCTATACCGATCAAATGGACGCTATTTATTCCTTCGAAACTCATGCAATCAATTGTTCTACTTCTTCCACTATGGCATTTGCCGCATTCGGCTTAGCCAGATTCTTAATATTATTCCCTAATGCTTCAGACAGCGCGCTGTCCTTCATCAGTTTGGTTACTTCTTGTTCCAAAGCGCCTACAGCCTCTGAATCCTTCAAAAGCAAGGCTGCATCGTGGCTTACATAAGCCATTGCATTTTTGGTCTGATGGTCTTCGGCCACATTTGGAGACGGGATGAAAATCACTGGTTTGCCTACTAGGGAAAGTTCTGAAACCGACAATGCGCCAGCTCTAGACACGATCACATCCGCAGCGGCATACGCCAAATCCATCTCGCGGATAAATTCATTCAAGTGAATAGTCGCCAGTCCAGAATCGGCCAGCTTCGTTTTCATTTCCTGGAAATAGAATTTGCCACATTGCCAAAGCACCTGATAGCCTTCTTCTTCCAGTTTTTGCATATCTGCTAACACTGCATTATTTAGCGTTCTAGCTCCAAGTGAGCCACCCAAAACGAGAAGTGTTTTCTTGGCAGGGTCTAACCCGAAATGAGCAAGCGCTTTTTCTCTTTTTCCTGATAGATCAAGAATGTCCTTGCGAACAGGGTTTCCTGTGTAGGCAATTCTGTCAGCTGGGAAAAAGCGATCCATTTCAGGATAAGCGACACAGATCTTTTTGGCTCGTTTAGCCAAAATTTTATTAGTCAAACCAGCATAAGAGTTTTGCTCCTGTACCAGCGTAGGAATACCCTTTCTTTGCGCAGCATAAAGCACCGGCCCACTTGCGTAGCCACCTACTCCTACTACTGCATCAGGATTAAAATCGGCAATGATCTTGGAAGCTTGAGTCAGACTTTTCAATAGTTTGAAAGGAAACTTCAGGTTCTCCAGAGACAAGCTTCTTTGCAAACCAGCCACTGGAAGTCCTTTGATTTTGTATCCAGCCTCAGGGACTTTCTGCATTTCCATTTTGCCCAATGCACCCACAAATAAGATCTCGCTGGCAGGATATTTTTCCATCCAGGCATGTGCAATAGCGATCGCCGGATAGATATGTCCTCCGGTACCTCCACCACTGATCAAAATGCGATATGTGCGTTGTGCGTTAATAATTATGCTGTTTTAAGTCTTGTTCTATTTCCAGTGGCTGAGCTAGTCTGGGATTCGTCTTGATGATCACCACGGCTTACCGAAAGGATAATCCCTAGCGAAATACCAGTGAACACCAAGGATGTTCCTCCCATGCTTAGCAGCGGAAGTGGCAAACCTGTAATCGGCCCCAACCCGACGGCCACTGCCATATTTACCAATGCCTGAATCACCAATGCGAAACTCAATCCCGCAGATAGCAATCCACCAAATGCTTTATTAGAATTTGCCACGATACGCATGCCTCTATAAAGCAGCGCGAGGTATAGGAAGAGCACGGAGAATCCTCCGATCAATCCATACTCCTCAATGATGATGGCGTAGATAAAATCCGAATAAGGATGAGGAAGTGAGTTTCTCTGCTCAGAATTTCCTGGACCTTTCCCGCCGATCCCTCCAGTGGCGATTGCTATATATGATTGCTCAGCCTGGAATGGAATTTCGTCCTCGTTCATAAAGTCCTGAACTCTGGAAACAAGCGTCGCTCCTCTTTGTCCTATGAAGCCAGCAGCTGTCAATCCCAAGGCTCCCACCATTAAAACCATCGCCAAATATTTCACAGGAACTCTTCCAATGAACATGATTAGCAAACAGGTAATCAAGAGTAGAATTGCAGTGGAGAAATTTGCCATAGCGATCAATCCACTGATCAATCCTATCGCAATAATGATAGGAACAAATGTGCTCTTAAAGTCTTTGATATTGTTTTGACGTCTTGCCAGCATTCCAGCGATGGAAGCTATCAAGGCTAGTTTTGCCAAATCCGATGGCTGAAATGCCTGATTGATTACCGGAATAGTTATCCAGCGATTTGCCTCGTTGATATTCGATCCAAACAAGTACGTCACCAACAAAAGAGGAATGGAGATAATCACTCCCAATCGAGCATAGACTGCATACTTTCTATAAGGAACTTTATGAGCAAACCACATCACTACAAGTGACACAAAAATCAACATGGAATGTCTGATCAAGTAGATCTCAGTGTTTCCACCAGCATACTTATAAGCCAAAGAGCCCGTAGCAGAATACACAACGAGAATGCTGAAAAGCGACAATAGAATGACAATGCCCCAAATAATTGGGTCGCCTTTGAAATTTCTATCTATCCATGCTTTAAACTCACTCATGCGATGGCTTTTGGTTTAAGGTTTTCTACTGCCGCGCGGAATTGATTGCCGCGGTCTTCATAATTTTTGAACAAGTCGAAACTTGCACAAGCAGGTGAAAGCAATACGATATCTCCCGGCTCACCAAGCACCTGTCCCCACTTCACTGCTTCAGAAATATCCTGGGTCTCACGGACATCAGGCACTGTCGAGCCAAAAGCTGTTTTCAGCTTCTCATTATCCTTTCCAAGGCAAATCAGAGACTTTACCTTTTCAGCCACTACTGGTGAAATGACTGCGTAATTATTCCCTTTGTCAACACCCCCAGCGATCCAGATCAATGGGTTGTCGTAACTAGCCAAAGCATAAGCCGTAGCTTCCACGTTGGTGCCTTTACTGTCGTTGATAAACTTCACTCCATCTATTTCGCGGATTTGCTCCATTCGGTGTGGCGCATTTTTGAAAGTCTGAATCCCAGCTATAATAGCCTGCTCATCAAGACCAGCGATCAAGGCTGCCGAACCAGCACAAAGTGCATTCAGCATGTTATGCTTGCCTTGTATAGGAAGAACATTCAGCGGAATTGTTGCTGAATGTCCAACTACATTTATTTCCAGGGAAGACCCGTTGAAATACCCCCCACTTGATTGGGCACTTTCTAGTGAAATCCAGTTTTGAATCGGCTGAATAGGATTATTTCTCAATCCTTCCATAGTCAAGATATCCTCAGCAAAGAGAATTGCCTGATCATTTGCACTCATATTCTTGAAGATTCCAAATTTGGAATCTATGTATTTATCAATCTGATACTCGTATCGATCTAAGTGATCTGGAGTGATGTTGGTAAGAATGGCTACAGAAGGCTTGAAGTCTACAAATCCATCAATCTGGAAGCTACTGCATTCGATCACCCACCATTCACGGTCTCCTTCTAATAACTGAGATGCCCAGCTTCTCCCTACATTACCAGCTAATCCCACATCCAAACCTGCTTCTTTCATCAAGTGGTAGGTGAGCAAAGTTGTAGTGGTTTTACCATTCGTTCCAGTGATCGCGATTACCTTGCCCTTACTGTATCTGCTGGCAAACTCCAATTCATCTATTACCTGAATCTTGGCCTTTAGCGCATTTTGAACGATTGCAACTTTTGTAGGAATACCTGGACTTTTGATAATCAGATCAGCAGATAGAATTTCTTCTTCCGTATGCATTCCTTCCTCAAATGGAATTTCTAAACGCTGCATTTCAGCTTTTCTAGCTTCTGAAATTTTGCCTGCATCAGATACAAACACGACATAGCCTTCCCGCTTGGCTAACATTGCTGCTCCCAATCCGCTTTCTCCTGCACCCAGAATGACTAATCGTTGCATTTCTATTATCTAAGTTTCAATGTTGCCAAAGTGATTACTGCCAAAAGAATCCCCACAATCCAGAATCGGGTTACGATTTTGGCCTCCGGGATATTTTTCTTTTGGTAATGATGGTGTAGCGGAGACATCAAGAAGATTCTTCTCCCTTCCCCAAATTTTTTCTTCGTGTATTTGAAATAGCCCACTTGGAGCATCACACTTACATTTTCGATTACGAAGACTCCGCACATCACTGGAATCAGCAATTCCTTGCGAAGGGTCAACGCCAAAACAGCAATTACTCCACCTAACATCAAGCTGCCAGTGTCGCCCATGAAAACCTGAGCCGGATAAGCATTGTACCATAGGAAACCCACACAAGCTCCGATGAATGCCGAGGCAAAAATCACCAGCTCACCTGAATTGGGGATGTACATGATATTGAGGTAGGAAGAGAAAATCGCATTACCACTTAGGTAGGCGAAAATCGCAATCGTCAATCCGATAATAGCGGAGGTTCCTGCTGCCAATCCATCGATACCATCTGTGATATTAGCACCGTTGGAAACCGCGGTAATGATGAAAGTCACGACGAAAATGTACAGAATCGGAGTCATTGCCTCACCCATGAAGCCAAGCAAAGTCTCGTAATTCAGCTCATTGTTTTTGGTAAAAGGAATGGTGGTTTTAGCCACTTTCACATCTCTGTACGTTGGCGTTTCTACTACACCTTCTTCTATGGAAACCGGGTTGGTAAACTCACGGATTACTACGCTTTCATTGAAATAAAGTGTGGAACCCACGATAATCCCGATGCCAATCTGACCAATAATCTTAAATCTACCGGCGAGACCTTCTTTGTTTTTCTTGAAAACCTTGATGTAATCATCCACAAAGCCAATTGCTCCCAACCAAACCGTAGTGATCAGCAAAAGAATGATGTAGATGTTATTCAAATCTGCGAAAAGCAAAGTCGGAATCAATATCGCAGCCATGATCATCAAGCCCCCCATCGTCGGCGTGCCTTTTTTCTGCTTTTCGCCTTCTAAACCTAAATCTCTTACTGTCTCTCCGATCTGCTTATTTCTGATCCAAGCAATGATTTTGTGACCAAAAGAGATGGTGATGATCAAAGAAAAAAGCGCTGCCATTCCAGCTCGGAATGAGATAAATCTAAACACCCCTGTTCCGGGGATATCAAGCACTTTGTCCAAATAATCAAAAAGTGGATATAACATCTCAGCTCTGTGTCAATTGTTGTAAAAACTCGGTTACTACTTCGGTATCATCAAAGTGATGCTTCACTCCTTTGATTTCCTGATAATCCTCATGGCCTTTGCCGGCGATAAGAATGATATCTCCTTTTTGTGAAAGCATACAAGCCGTCTTAATTGCCTCTCTGCGATCCACAATGTTTAATGTTTTTCTGATTTCAGACGGACCTACCCCAGCCTGCATATCTTTTAGTATTTCTTCCGGCACTTCAAATCGAGGGTTGTCAGAAGTAAGAATTGCTTTATCACTTTCCTGAACAGCAATTTTTGCCATGATGGGACGCTTGGTTTTGTCACGATTTCCTCCACAGCCCACTACTGTGATCAGTTGTTCTCCACCCGTTCTAGCACCGTTGATTGTTTTAAGGACATTATCCAAAGCATCTGGCGTATGCGCATAATCTACGATGGCAGTGATTCCAGCAATGGAAATTCTATCGAAACGCCCTTTAGCTCCGCGGATCCCTGAAAGCTCACGAAGAACTTCGTCCTCCTCTTCGCCCAGAAGGACAGTGACTCCCAAAACCGCCAGAAGATTGTAGGCATTGAATGCCCCGATCATCCTGAACCAGATCAACTTACCGTTGATGTCTAGCTCCAGTCCTTCGAGTGTATTGGAAATGATTTTGGCTTTGAATTCCGCAGGAGACTTCAGTGCAAAAAACTGATGTGAAGCTTTGCAATTCTGCAACATCACAGATCCTCGTTTATCATCACCATTTACCAGTGCAAAAGCCTCTTTTGGAAGCTCATCAAACAACTTCTTTTTTGCCTTGATGTACTCGTCAAACGTGCCATGATAATCCAAATGGTCATGGCTGATATTTGTGAAAACTGCTCCGGCTAATTTCAAACCCGCTATTCGCTCTTGCACAATGGCATGCGAACTCGCTTCCATAAAGCAATGCGTACAGCCTTCCTTCACCATTTTGCGAAGCAAAGCCTGCACACTCACCGCGTCTGGCGTAGTATGAGTAGCGTGGATAACAGTTTCATTAATTTTATTTTCTACAGTAGAAAGCAAGCCTGTGCTGTAGCCCATTCGCATGAAAAGTTGATGCAAAAGAGTGGCTGTGGTGGTCTTTCCATTAGTACCTGTGATCGCCACTACCTTGATACTCTCAGAAGGATTGTCAAAATAGTTACTTGCCATGACACCAAGCGCGCGGGCAGAATTCACCACTTCCACGTAGCTTATTCCTTCTACTAGTTTCTCTGGCAATTGCTCACAAACGATGCTCTGAGCACCTAAACCAATTGCTTTTTCAATAAACTCATGGCCGTCTACCTGTGTACCTTTGATCGCTACGAAAGCACTTCCCTCCGTGACCTGACGGCTATCAAAGACAATATCCTTCACTCCCAACTCCATGTCTCCGGTAGTAGAGGTAAGCGATACTTTATATAATATGTCTTTTAGTACTTTCATTTATCCTAATACCAGATTTATGGTTGCGTTCGGTCTTAATTCGGTCCCAGCGGAAATAGACTGCGCTTTTACTCTGCCTTTCCCAGTGTAATTGACTTTCAATCCTTTATTCTCAAGAATGAAAAGCGCATCTCGAAGCGGAAGTCCTGACACATCAGGTACAGTCGACTTGTCCGTATCATTGACGCTCATCTGAACACTTGCATCCTGAGCGACTGTCTTCACCCATTCCTCAGGGTTAGCAGCAGATGCCTTCAATCCAAGTTGCTGGAAAATGCCTTGAAGCTCTTCCGCTTTGCCTGCTTTCACGTATGGCAATTGCGTTCCATCTGCCTCAGCCCTGAATATTTCTTGCTGATTGTCTGGGTTTAATTCAATGTCAAGTGCATAGATTTTGTCTGCGATTTCTTTAAAAACCGGCGCAGACACATCTCCCCCGTATGCAGCAAAGCCTTTTGGACTATCGATCACCACAATCATTGAATATTTTGGATTGTCAGCAGGGAAATAGCCTGCGAAACTCGTATAGTAAATTCTGGAATACTGTCCGTTGATCAGCTTTTGAGCAGTACCTGTTTTACCTGCGATTTTGTAATCGGCGTTGGCGATATTTTTCGCTGTTCCATTCTCTACAACTCCTTCCAAAAGTCCTTGAAGAAGTTTGATGTTTTTCTCAGAAGCGATCTGCTTCCTGATGACTTCAGGTTGATATTGCTCTTCGATGATATTTCCTTTGGAAACCGACTGAACGATATATGGCTTCATCATTTTGCCTCCGTTAGCTACAGCATTATATAATGCAAGCGTATGTAGAGGATTCAGCTTCACTTCATATCCGATAGAAATCCAAGGAAGCGATACACCTGACCAGCCTTTCTCGCCAGGTTTATTAAAATAAGGTTTGCCTTCGCCTATTAACTGAAAGCCAAAAGGCTCGCGAAGTCCAACTTTATCTACATAAGCCATAAACTTGGATGGGCTGGCGCCAAAATGCTCATCAACCAATTTGGACACTGCGACGTTGGAAGATTTCTCAAAAGCCTCACGTATGGTCAACGTACCATAACCACCATTCTTGGCATCACGCATCGTACGATTGTAAAATTTATGAGCACCGTTGCCAGTTTCTATCGTTTCTTCCAGTGTGATTTTATTTTCTTCCAAAAGCGCCAACATGGAAAGCAACTTGAACGTAGACCCTGGCTCAGTATTCCCCTGATCTCCAATGGCGTAATTGTAGTTTTCACCATAACCATTTCCGCTTGTATTACGCTGCAAATTGGTTATTGCCTTGATCTTTCCAGTCTTTACTTCCATCACGATCACAGACCCAAATTCCGCATCCCGATCTGTCAACTGACGTCTCAAGGCAGTTTCTGCTACATCTTGAATATTCACATCAAGCGTAGTAGTGACATCGTAGCCATTCTCAGGCTTCACATCTTCCGCATCAAAAACCGGCTTCCAACTTCCTCCGGCTAAGCGCTGGAAAAGCGCTTTTCCATCCTGACCTTGCAGGTAATTATTGAAGCTGTATTCGATTCCAGCACCATATTCGTCTTCATTCAAAAAGCCAACTGTTCGGCTGGCAAGGGAATTAAACGGTCGATATCTTTTTTCTACTTTCTCGAAAATAACTCCACCTCCCAGTCTTCCTTCTCTGAAAATTGGCCAGTTAGACATTTCCTGCATGCCTTGATACCCGATCTGCTTTCTGTTCAAAACCAAATAGCGCTTGTTGTCCAATCTGGCATCATTGATCATTCTTTTGTAGGAGGATGCTGATTTATCCTTGTAAAAGCCGGAAAGCATTTTAGCCAAGGAATCAATACCAGCTTTGTATCGATCAGACTTAGCAATAGTCGGATCTAGAGCCACTCTATAAAAAGGAAGGCTAGTTGCAAGCAAACTTCCGTCAGCAGCATAGATATTACCGCGAGTTGCGGGCACTTCCCGGTATTGGAAATTGATCGTTTCAGCTTTTTCACGCCATACGTCTCCCTCCGCCATTTGAAGTTTGGCGACTTTGTACGGGATGGCCGCTGAGCATAACGCTATCAGGATAAACACCACCCGCACTCGGATCAATATGGATTTTTTGAAATTCACTTCTCTACCTCGATTTTTATCGGTGGTTGATTCAATTCAAATATGCCTTGCTCAGCTACTCGCTTCGCTACTTCGGACTGCATGCTACTCAGCATGTATTCTGCTTCGAGCGTAGTCACATCCGCACGAAGATCTTCTACTTCCTGCTGCGCTTTTTCTATTTTCCGCACCATGTTCTCAGCGCGGTGATTACTCCAGATGTAGATCAAAGCCAATAAAGCCACAAATCCAACCGGCGGAACCAATTGGACAGGCACTCCTTCTCCCAACACACCAGTGACATCCAGCTTCTCCTCTATCCATGTGAAAATGGATTTGCGAGGACCACCTTTTGGTTTGTTGCCTGACTTCAATTTCTTTCTGAATGTATTATTGCTCATACCTCCGTCTTCTTCGCTATTCTGAGTTTTGCACTTCTTGCTCTTGGGTTGGACGCGATTTCTTCAGCATTCGCCACTACAGCCCCTCTGCTCACTGGCTCCAGAGGCCGAATTAGATTCCCATAGAAATCCTTCTCCACCTCACCTTGAAATTTGCCTTTGATCATCAGATTTTTCACCAGACGATCTTCCAGACTGTGATAGCTCATCACTACCAATCTCCCTTGCGGCTTAAGCACTTCTACCGCCTCGAGCAGCATATCTTCCAAAGCACCCATTTCGTCATTAACTTCTATTCTCAAAGCCTGAAAGACCTGAGCATAGTATTTAAAGTCTTTTCCCTTTGGGGCATATCGTTTCAAAAAGGCCGTAAACCCCTCTGTCGTTTCGAATGGCTGAGAAGCTCTTTCGGAGACAATTGCTTGCGCCAAGGTCTTTGCGTTTTTCACCTCTCCATACATTCCAAGAATCTTATGAAGCTTTCCCTCGTCGTAGGTATTCAAAACTTCTTTGGCTGAGACATCAGCCGACTGATTCATGCGCATATCCAGAGTTCCGCTGAATCTGGTAGAAAAACCTCTGCTAGGCTCATCGATCTGATGGGATGAAATGCCAAGGTCCGCCAATACTCCATCGACCTTCTTCACGCCATGAAGTCTCAGGTATTTTTTTAAATCCCGGAAATTCGCAGCGATAAAGGTGAAGTTGTCAGACGCAGGAATATTTGCCTCAGCATCCACGTCTTGATCGAAGGCATAGAGATGCCCCTTGTCCAGATGCTTCAAAATCTCACGTGAATGCCCACCTCCACCAAAAGTCACGTCTACATAAATCCCATTGGGATCAATAGACAAGCCTTCAGTGCATTCGGCTAGCATCACTGGGATATGGTAAATAGACTCCGTCATGAGATTAAGAGAGATGCTTTTCCATCAGGCTAGACAAGTCCGCCGGATCTTTGATAATATTATTTAGGTAGTTTTCAGAATTCCAGATTTCTATTCTAGTACCGTTCCCTGCCACCATTACTTCTTTTTCCAGTCCAGCATAAAGCTGAAAATGCTTTGGAATCAACAACCTGCCCGCGCTATCCAATTCTACGTCAGTGACTGAATTGAAAAAAGACCTCTGCAGCAAGCGCTGTTCAGGATTATTGATATTCAGAGACTTTATTTGATTCTCTAATTTTTTATATTCCACCATAGTGTAGAGCGCCAAACACCTATCTTCAGCCATTCGAAGCATAAGCGCACTCCCATTTGCCTCCGGAATTGCCGCCTTGATCTTGGCCGGCAAAACCAGACGCCCTTTGGGATCTAGCTTGCAATCGTATTGACTGTTGAACATAATTTTTTGAACTCTTTAGAATGATGAGTATGTAGTAAAGACAAAAGTAACAAAATGCTCTCCACTTTCTACCACTTTACTCCACAAATTCCCACTTTGACTTAAAAGTAGGGATTTCTTTATTCCATCCCAATTATTAATTGAAAAATTCAAGGATTTTTTTGGAGGTATTGTATTGATTAGAAAGCCGTTAGAGATTCCCCAAAATGAGGCAAAACAAAGCGGATTGGAGGTTTTTCTTAAGCTAAAAAGTCTATGATGGCTGGAGCTCAGCTGATATAAAAAGAAAAGTGGGGGAATTTCCCGGGATTTTTCAATAATAAGGAACAAAGTGGGGAAAAAACCCACTGATGAGAAATTCCAACCTTACTATTTAAACCCTTCACCTACCCACTTCAGGATCTAGCAACTCATGAATCAAAATCTCTACTAGGTATTAAAACGCATGAATTCAAAGAACTCAAAACGTCCAGACATAAAAAAAGCGCTCTCGCATTGAGAGCGCTTCTAAAAGAATATTTACATTTTCGAGATTAAATACTATCGATAAATGATTTAACTTCTTCTTTAGACTTACCGGTTTTCTTCTGAATCTTACCAAGAAGTTCATCAGATTTACCTTCATCATACATAAGATCATCGTCAGTCAAATCACCGTATTCTTGCTTCAACTTACCTTTGATCTCGTTCCAGTTTCCTTTTACTTTATCTTCAAATGCGCTCATAATTATTGAGTTTAGTGGTTATAGTTTTCATTAATTGTATTGTGTATAAACCATATTTAATGCCACTTAACTAGTTTAGCTTTAAACAGCAATAAACGGCCTTATCGTTTAAAACCAGCTTTCCGGCTAAGACTTTGTTCTTCAAATTGGGGAATCAGATTCAGAAAATGAGGATATAATTAGTAGAAGCTGAAGCTTAAAAAATCATTTCTTTCAATTGAATTCAGTAAGTTCCTAGATTCCGTGTACTTTTTCTCTCCAAATAAGTTAAGAGGCCAATTCCCTAATAACCCATCATTGTATTGGTGTCTATGGAATGATGATTGAAATTATTCTATGCTAACTTAGTTTAACCCTTGCAAATGAAGCACTCAGACCTTTTAATTTTTAATTCAAAAGGAATTTACTGTCCAAAAGCACAGATTTACATTGACCCATGGAGACCAGTGAAAAATGCCATTATCACCCATGGCCACTCTGATCATGCGCGATTTGGACATAAGAATTACTTGACTCATCACAGTAACATCCCCATTATTCGCCATAGACTAGGAGAAATCAATGTTCGGGGAATTGAATGGAATGAACCATTTCACATAAATGGTGTCACCTTTAGCCTTCACCCTGCCGGACATATTATAGGATCATCACAAGTAAGAGTAGAGCACAAAGGTGAAGTTTGGGTCTTTACAGGAGACTACAAAACCGAAGATGATGGAGTTTGCACTCCTTATGAACCCATCAAATGCAACACGATGATTACTGAGTGTACATTTGGACTACCTGCTTTCAAATGGAAACCTCAGGCTGACGTATTCGAAGAGATCAATGAATGGTGGCAAAGCAACAAAGATGAAGGTAAAACTTCTGTATTATTCGGATACACACTGGGTAAAGCACAAAGGATCCTTATGCATCTTGATCCATCAATAGGAAAAATCTTCACCCATGGAGCGGTTGAGAATATGACGGAAATTCTCCGTCCCCAATTGAACATGCCCGAAACACATCTAATTACTAGAGAAACTTCTCCTAAAGAAATTTTGGGAAATGTGGTAATCGCACCACCGAGTGCTCATGGCACGCCATGGATGAGAAAAATGGTCCCTTTCGAAACTGGAACCTGCAGTGGATGGATGGCTTTTCGCGGAGCAAGAGCGCGGAGGGCAACCGATAAAGGTTTTGTCCTATCGGACCATTGTGATTGGCAGGGACTTTTGCAAAGCATTAAGGAAAGTGAAGCGACTCGGGTTATTTGTACACATGGATATACCGATATATTCAGCAAGTATCTACGGGAAATCGGGTATGATGCAAGTATTGAAAACACCGATTATGAGGGTGAAAAAGAGGACACATCTGTCACTGAAACCATTCAATCGGCATGAAACAATTTGCCCAATTGATAGAGAAGCTGGACTCAACTAACAAGACCAATCAGAAAGTGGCCGCTTTGGCTTCTTACTTTGAGGAAGCGAATGAGGAGGATAAACTCTGGACTATGGCCATTCTTTCTCACAGAAGACCTCCCCGACCTGTAAACACTACCTTACTTCGCAGCTATGCTGCCGAATTAGCAGAAATCCCACTTTGGCTTTTTGAAGAAAGCTATCACATCGTGGGCGATCTTGCTGAGTCAATAGCATTGGTTGTGCCAAATGATATTCATTCGAGTGATAAATCCCTGAGTACCATTCTAGACGAGCTCGTTTTATTAAAACCTAAAACTGACCTCGAGAAGAAAAAGTATGTGCAGGATATGTGGATGCAGTTGGATTATTATTCCCGATTTGTCTTTACAAAATTTCTGACCGGATCCTTTCGGATTGGAATAAGTCAAAAGCTAATGACCAAGGCTCTTTCGCAGGTTACTTCCGTGCCTCAAGATGAACTGGCCTACCGGTTAATGGGGGATTGGGAACCAGGGACAACTACTTTTGACGAATTGGTTTTTGGAAGAAATGAACAGGCCTATGTATCCAAACCCTATCCATTTTATCTCGCTTATGCCTTAGAAAATGAGCTTGAAGAACTAGGCGATGTTACCGAATGGGTTGCTGAGCACAAATGGGATGGAATTCGTGGGCAGGTGATAGCAAGAAAAGGAGAAATATTCGTGTGGTCCAGAGGTGAAGAACTTGTCACTGACAAATATCCCGAAATCGCAGCATTGGTAAATTTTCTTCCTGATGGAATTGTAATTGACGGGGAAATCCTAGCCTTCATCGACGGACAAATTGGGCTATTTAATGATTTGCAAACCCGTATAGGTAGAAAAAATGTAAGCAAGGGTATCCTTCAAAAAGTCCCGGTGATTTTCAAAGCTTATGACCTCTTGGAGTCTAATGGAGAAGATATTAGAGCATTTAGCTACGTGGAGCGAAGAGCTCTCTTGGAAGATTTGGTTCAGAAAACAAATCACCCAGCTTTACATATTTCAGAACAAATGCAATTCTCCTCCTGGGAAGAAGTAACTGCAGAACGAGAGCTTTCCAGAGATAAGCGAAGTGAGGGTTTGATGTTGAAAAAGAAATCAGCCTCTTATCAAGTGGGGAGAAAAAAAGGCGATTGGTGGAAGTGGAAAACGGATCCGCTTACGATTGATGCGGTGCTAACCTATGCAATGCGCGGTCATGGTAGAAGAACAAATCTTTTTACTGATTACACTTTTGGCCTTTGGCAGCCAAATGAAGCTGGGGAGTTGGAGCTGGTAACTTTCGCAAAGGCCTACTCAGGCCTGACGGACAAGGAGTTTGCAAAAGTAGACAGCATCATCAAAAAGACCACTTTAGAGCGATTTGGACCGGTACGAAGTGTTACTCCTACCCTAGTTTTTGAATTGGCATTTGAAGGAATTGCTTTTTCCAATCGTCATAAAAGTGGGGTTGCTGTTCGCTTTCCCAGAATTCTTCGCTGGAGGCAGGACAAAAAGATTGAGGATGCCAATACGCTGGATGACCTTAAGGCATTGATTCCTGAATGAACATTTCAAAGTAGGAGCACAAGAAAAAAGACCTGTCCATGGGGCAAGTCTTTTTCAAAGCATCAACACACAATTACCTTTTCAGGTAAATCTTAAGAATGTTAGTTCTATTTGTTATCGTCTTTTTTCTTTAACTGCTCTTCTAATTTTTTCTGGTAAGCCTCAATTTTGGCTGCATTCTCTTTCTGCCAAACTTCCATTTTGCGTTGGTACTCCTCCAATTTTGGTTGCATTTCCTTTTCCCAAGCTTTCATTTTCGCCTCATACTCCTTCATTTTGGGCTCATTAGCTTTTTGCCAAGCTTCCATTTTTGCCTCGAATTCCTTCATCTTCGGCTCATATGCTTTTTGCCACTCAGCCATTTTCTTCTCAAATTCCTTCATTTTTGGCTCCATCGCCTTCTGCCATTCTTGCATTTTAGCCTCAAACTCCTCTTGATGAGCCTCCCATTCCACAGCCTTTAATTCAGCCGCTTTTGCCCACTCCGCAGAACGACGCTCCATATCTTTCGTCCATTTTTCTTTTTGCTCTGGAGTCATATTTTTGATGGTATCTGCATTAAAGAAAACACCAGGACCATTTTTCCCATCAAATTCAAAAATCATTGGGTGATCGCCCATTTCGAAGTTCATTGAAGGCATTCCGCTCATATCGAAGTCTGGAACTGGAGCCATTTCAAACTCCATCGGCGGCATAGGCGCCATGTCAAAATCCATCAAAGGAGCCATCGCTTGATCAGGAAAGACAGGCATTGAACTTAAGTCTAATACTGCCAAATCCTCTAAAATCAATACATCACCATTTTGCTTATAAACGTAAGAGGCTTTTTTGCTATTTTTTATGATAACAGTATCTCCTTTTGTAATGATAGTATCTCCTTTAACGAGAACATACTCAGGCTTTGCGTATTGATATTCTACGATTTGATTTTTCGAGTTTACATAGGCTGGCTTACCATCAGTGATCACAACCTTTTCAACTTTATTATCTACTATGGTATCCAGAGATACATTGGTGTTTGAATTGACATTGGCGTTGAGATTGATGTTTTTTTCAACTTCAGCAATTGCTTGCATTTCCGAATTCACGTCAACTGTAACAGGGTTTATTTTCTCAACAGAGACCGAAGCGTCCTGTTGTGCGGTCGCCATTAGGCCAGCGCTTAATAAGAGTGTAAGTAACATAGGGATAGAGATAATAGGGTTTTGCGGATATGTCTGAGCCGGATGACCCAGAATTCTTTTGATTCTTTGAAGGGTAGGGTTCCTTCTTTTCCCCGCTGCCAAGGCAAGTTCGGGAGGATTTTGTTTAGCAAAATTCAATACTTCTGCCAGGCTATAAGCTAGCTCTTTGGGTGTGACACCAATCTTTACAGCCAAATCATCTGCAGCATTTTCTCGCAGCTCTTTTACCGTTTGGTTCATCCACCAATAACATGGATGGTAAAAGAACATCACCTCGAGAGCCGATTGAATTAGATTAATGAGGTAATCATTACGCTTCACATGGGCCAACTCATGTGCTATAATGGCTTCCAATTGCACTGGGGTAAGCTGGAAGATTAATCCTGCAGGAATAAGTATAATAGGTTTGAGAAAGCCAAAAGTAATGGGCGATACCCCAGAAGAAGTCAAGCGTATCTCTACGTTTTTCGAGACATCCATTTTTCCCATTAGGCGATAAAGCATTTTTTCCAACTGGAAATCCTGAGGTTTCGAAGAGGATTTCCTTAATGTTCGCACTTCTGACAAGCTACTGAATAACCGGAAAAGAAAGAGCAATGCACCAACAAACCAGAAATTTACCAACAGCGGAAGTTGAAGTTCTATCCAATTGACAGACATCGCAATCACAGCATCAATTCCAAATGTAGAAGAAGATTGCATGGCCTGAGGGGCACCTGCAATAAGTGCCATTCGATCAAATAAAGGGGTGGGTGTAAAGCTGGAAATCTCATAAATAAACGTGCCGAGGGCTGCCACAACCGTCAACCCCAGGGCTGCCAAACCCATAGTGTATTTGAAAGCAGGGCTTTTCTTTCTAAACAGTTTCAAAAGCAACCAAAGGCCTGCACCTATTAGGACAAGTTGCCAAAGTGAATGCACAAGAGTCCAACCCATGGCATACAGCAAACTTTGGGGAATCCAGTCGTTCAAAAGATCCATTATTTCTTATTTTCTAGTTGGTCTAAAAATGCTCTAATTTCATCTAACTCCTCCTTTGACGGGTTCTCTTCACCCAACGCCTGGAGCACCAATTTCTGAGCTGAACCACCAAAAGCTGTGGTTACCAAATTTTTCAGCAGAGATTTTTGTGTTTCTTTTTGATTAGTCGCAGGACTGTATATATGTGTTCGCTGCGACTCGTTCCGACTGACCATCTGTTTGGCGTGCATATTTTGCATAGTCTTCAGGGTGGTCGTGTATCCAGTATCCTTTGTCTCAGCTAAACGCTCGTGGACTTGGCGTACACTTGCCTGCTTCATTTCCCATAACAGGGAAAGTATTTCTAATTCTGATTCTGTTGGCTTGCTCATGGCTGATTATACGATAACTTTCGTACCAAAGATATACGATGAAAATCGTAAGAGCAAAATTCTACGAAAATAATCGTATTAAAAAGTGTTAACAATCTGTTATTCAAATACTAGTACTATTTATAAGCATACGAAAATACTTAGGTTTTAGCGCGGAACATCCCCTTTCCTATTACAGAGGATCACAAACCATTGTCCATTTCTGAAGTTTGGTAAGGTTTTATTGTCCGTTATAGCACAAAATGGAATCCACAGAAACCATTACCCAAAAGCCTGAACTTTATTGCCTCTACATTAGTTGTATAGACCCCGAATTTTTGAAAACAAACCAACAATTACCATGAACACCGATCAACCTTTACTCAAACCTATCACGCTTGCAGGCGGATTGGAATTAAAAAACCGAGTTTGGATGGCTCCAATGACCCGTAGCCGTGCTGACAATCCTTCAAATAAACCGTTTGAGATCCATGAAAAATATTATGCTCAACGAGCTTCTGCAGGATTGATCATCACGGAAGGTTCACAAGTTTCCAAACAAGCCGTAGGCTACATAAATACCCCAGGAATATATTCTGATGTACAAGTAGAAGGCTGGAAAGGAGTAACTAAAGCTGTACACGAGGAAGGTGGGAAAATTTTCATTCAACTTTGGCATGTAGGTAGAATCTCCCATCCGGATTTTCACAACGGAGAATTGCCTGTAGCTCCCTCAGCCATCAATCCGCACGAAAAATCATTTACTCCGGAAGGTTTTAAAGAAACAGTGACTCCCAAGGAAATGACACGGTCAGAAATCAAACAGACGGTTCAAGATTTCAAAAATGCAGGTAAAAACGCAATGGAGGCGGGTTTTGATGGCATTGAGATACACAGTTCCAATGGCTATCTACTACACCAATTCTTCAATGCTACCAGTAATACCAGGAGAGATGAATATGGAGGGTCAATAGAAAACCGAGCAAAGATACTATTCGAGATCATCGAAGCACTGAAAGAAGTAATGCCAGAGCAAAAAATCGGTTTGAGACTAAACCCGTCGCTTAATGGTGTGTTTGGAATGCAAGCTGATGAGGAAACGATTCCAACTTTTGAGTATATCGTGAAGAAATTGAATGATTACGATTTAGCCTATTTGCACCTTTCTGAGCCATTCACTGATGTTTCAGAAATTCCATACCTAGTGAGCCATATTGCAAAGCATTTTAGACCGTTATATAAAGGTACGCTTGTAATAAATGCTGGCTTTGACCAAGAAAAGGGAAATAAAGTAATCGAAGATGGAGACGCTGATGCAGTTGCTTACGGGACATTATACATTTCAAATCCGGATTTAGTGGCCCGCTTTGAGGCAGGTGCCGATCTAGCTCAGCCAGACAAGGATACATTTTATACACCTGGTGAAAAAGGTTATACCGATTACCCTACGATGAAGGAATCCTAAGTTGTGTAATCACCCTAAAGGCCGGATATTCCGGCCTTTTCTTTATTTTTAGCCTATGTGTCTAGTAGCTTTTTCCTGGAAAACCCATCCAGAATATCCATTAATCATTAGTGCCAACCGAGATGAGTTCTTTGATCGACCCTCCGAGGCCTTGCATGTCTGGGAAGCTGGCTTTTACGCTGGAAAAGATTTAAGAAGTGGTGGCACCTGGATGGGATATCACCCAAATGGGCGCTGGTCATTACTTACGAATTACCGGGATTTTAATAACCCACGAAATGCCAAGATCAGTCGGGGCAAGCTAGTTCAAGCTTGGTTGGAAAGTACAATCGCACCAGAAGAATATTTGGAAGGAATTCAAAAATATCAGGACCAATATGATGGATTTAACCTGCTCGTGAGCGATGGGAAAAAGCTATTCTATTTCAGTAATTATTCTCCCCAGATCCAAGAAGTAAAACCCGGGATCTATGGTTTGAGCAATGCGCTACTCGATGAACGATGGCCAAAAGTAGAACTGGCAAAAGAGCAATTGATTCGCCTATCAAAATCTGCTTTTTCCACAACTGATGTACTCAATATTCTAAAATCTAAAAAGACATTTCCACAAGAAAAATTACCAAACACAGGTGTGCCACTTGAAATGGAAACTTCCCTCTCTGCGCAATTAATAAGAATGTCGGGGAATTATGGAACGGTTTCGGCAGCAGCAGTGGTTCAACATAAGTCCGGGCTTGTAAAGCTCAAACAACGAAGTTTCCAATGGAATCCAGATCTTTATCAAGATACTGGCTTTCAGTTTCAACTTGATCAAACCTAAGACCTAATGACAGATAAAATATATGACATGCTCATCGTCGGAGGCGGACCAATAGGTCTTGCTTGCGGTGTGGAGGCAAAGAAAGCTGGGTTGGATTATGTAATCGTCGAAAAAGGCGCACTCACAAATTCAATTTATAATTACCCTATTAACATGACTTTTTTCTCCACCTCAGATAGGTTGGAGATGGCAGGAATTCCTTTTATGTCCATTGGAAACAAACCAAATCGTACGGAAGCCCTGGAATACTACCGAAGAATTTTCTCCCACTTCGATCTTAATGTCAAGCTCTATGAAGCTGTAAATACGCTGGAGAAACAAGAGGAGCTATTCCAAGTAAAGACTTCAAAGGGAGAGTATCTCGCCAAGAATATCGTAATGGCAACCGGCTTCTATGACTTGCCAAATCTGATGAATATTCCAGGTGAGGATCTTCCTAAAGTTCATCATTACTATAAAGAACCTTGGCCATTTATCAACCAGAAAATCATCGTAGTCGGCGGAGCTAATTCTGCAGTCGACGCTGCTTTGGAATGCTGGAGAAAAGGCGCTGAAGTGAGTATGGTTTTACTTGAAGATGAAGTTGATCAGGCGGTGAAATATTGGGTTCGTCCTGACATTGTCAACCGGATCAAAGAAGGATCTATTAAGGCATACACCAAATCAAGACTTAAAGAAATCCGCGAACATGAGGTCGTAATTGCTACTCCTGAAGGAGATGTGACTATTGAGAATGATTTCGTACTGGCAATGACCGGATACAAGCCTAATTTCAGTTTATTAAATCAATTGGGAGTCAAATTGAGCGAGGATGAAAAAAGGCAGCCAGAGTACAATGAATTGACTCATGAATCAAATATCTCTGGAGTTTACTTAGCGGGAGTAGTTTGTGGCGGATTGAATACACGTGAGTTCTTCATCGAAAACAGCGTGGTACATGCTGGGATGATCGTGAAGGATATAGTGCAAAAATCAGAAGTGAAAAGTAAGAAGTAAGAAGTTGGGATTAAAACCAAGATTTAATGGTCAAAAATAGTTGGTAAAAGCTGTGTAAACTATTGATTTACTGTCTTTTGTGACAACCTTATTGAAAGTGGTTTCAATAAGGTTG
>NZ_FXUA01000011.1 GCF_900182815.1 Algoriphagus winogradskyi
CCACCTCTTCCCATCCCGAACAGAGAAGTTAAGCCCTGCAGCGCCGATGGTACTGGGGTTACACCCGGGAGAGTAGGTCGCCGCCTCATTTATTCTAAAGCCAGCTTTAAACAGCTGGCTTTTTTGCGTTTACAGGGTTTTGGATTTTTAGAATCTCTCTTTTATCATACTATTTTAAAATCCACTTTTCATTTTTAGAATATTGTTGCAGTTTTGCATCAAAGCCCAATTTGAATGTCTATTCTATTTAAAGGTCTCCGTCTTGTTAATTCTAATGGTTTAAATGAATCCAAGGATTATGTTTTTGATAATGGAGAATTAACTCTTGCTACTTCTAGCAATTCTTTCAAATTTGATCAAGAAATTGATTCCTCTAATTGGCTATTGTCAGAAGGATGGATAGATCTCCGATGTAGTATGGGAGAACCCGGTTATGAGTATAAGGAGTCTATTGAAAGTTTGGCTGAATCATTAGTATCTAGTGGTTTCTCAGCTGCTGTTATACTTCCTAATACCGATCCGGTAATTCAATCTAAGGGAGATGTAGATTTTGTACTTAACAGATCGAAAAAGTATACCCCCGAATTTCTAATACAAGGTGCAGTCACTAAGGATACGGATGGAGAGAATTTGACAGAAATACTCGATATGCATCACCAATCTGGAGTATCTATTTTTGGTGAAGGCAATAAGCCATTAGCAAATGGAGATCGCTATATGAAAATTCTCCAATATCTCCAAAAGTTCAATGGAGTCCTTTTTGATCATGCTTATGATCCTTTATTAGCAATCTTTGGCCATATGCATGAGGGGGAAAATTCTACCATGCTTGGTGTAAAAGGAATTCCAAATCTTGCTGAAGATGTAGCCATTCAGAGAAATCTTGAGATTATCCGCTATACTGGCGGTCGAGTTCATTTTCAAACTGTAAACACTGCAAAAGGGGTTAACCTTATAAGGGGAGCAAAAGCTGAAGGGCTGAATGTTACCGCTGACATATCTATATATCAATTATTGTTTTCGGATGGAGACTTGATGGATTTTGATCCCAATCTTAAAGTGTTGCCGCCTTTTAGAGGTATTTTGGATAGAGATGCTTTGATGGAAGGTCTGAAAGATGGAACTATAGATGCTCTTGTAAGTAACCATCAACCGGAAGACCGTGATTCTAAATTCATGGAATTTGATTTGGCTAATTTTGGTATGGCAGGGTTGCAGACTTTTCTTCCAGCCCTGGTGAAACTTGAAAATGAGCTTGGATGGCCACTGCTTATTGAGAAAATCACTTCCGGTCCAAAGGCTATATTGCCTCACAAACTTTGTAAATCATGGACCATATTTGATCCAGAAGCAAAATGGGATTTTGATGATAAGTCAAACAAATCTCTTTCATCTAATTCACCTTGGTATGGGAAAAAACTTAAAGGTCAGGTGAAATACGTGATTCAAAAAGGACAATTAGTACAATCTGATGTATAAGTACTTTAGCTCAGCTTACAAATTTGGTGGAATAGCAGGTGCTTTTAGTGTTCTAGCATTCATCTCCCTTTCATTTTTGTACCCAGATCCTACTAACTTAAATCTCGTGTTTGGTTATGTGATTACTCCTGTTGCTATCTTTTTAGCAATTAAGTTTTTTAAGGAATACAGTAATAATGGTTATTTATCCTTTGCCGAAGGAATGTCTGTGGGGTTCGTAGCTTATATGTTAGAAGCAATGGTGTCTCTTGTGGGAATTTGGTTGGTACTTTTGCTACATACTACATTGTTTGAGCAAATCAAAGAATCAAAACTTGAAGTATTGTCCGGTAGTAAAGAATCCATAGTAGCTCAGGTGGGAGAAAATTCGTTTAACTTAACCCTTGAAAGTATTCGAAATATGGTGCCTTGGGATATCGCACTGAATGATGCGCTATGGAAAATCATCCCAGGACTGTTTTTTACTATTATTATATCTATTATTTTAAGGAAAAATCCTAACTAACGAACTCATGGAAGAACAACAGTCTCCTTTTCAGGCAGCAATAAAACCAGGTCTAACAATTGGTTTAGTCAGCTTAGCGCTCACCTTCATTGCATATTTTATTGATTCAACCCTACTAGGATCTGCTTGGTTTGGTTTGGTAGCCATAGTATTATTCTTTGTGTTAATTATTTATTTTGGTAAGGAGTATAGAACTGAAATTGGCGGTTTTATGAGTTTTGGGACAGCCTTTAACTTTAGTTTTATTGCCATGGTGATATCAGGGTTGATTGGGTTGTTAGGTCAAATTCTCTTATTCCATGTAATTGATCCTTCTTTAGCAAGCGTATTAGCAGATCAGGCCTTTGAAACTCAAATGTCCATGATGGAAAAATTTGGCCAAAACCCTGATTCTATGGATCCTGCCATACTAGAACAAATGAGAGCTAGCACTTCTAAAGGATTTACCTTGTCTGGCCAGCTTATGAGTTTTGGCTTTGGACTGATTGTGTATGCGATTATTGCCTTAATTTTGGGAGCTATTCTTAAGAAAAAGGATAAGTCTCTCGATTATTAAATTATGACCCAAATTTCAGTTGTAGTTCCTGTATTTAACGAGGAGGAGTCACTGCCTGAATTAACTCAATGGATTAGCCGTGTCATGCATGATCACGGCTTTTCTTATGAGTTGATTTTCATCAATGATGGTAGTACTGATAATTCCTGGGGGATAATTAATTCGCTTTCCCAGCAATTCAATGAGGTGAGAGGGATTAATTTTACCAGAAATTACGGGAAATCCGCAGCATTGGATGCCGGGTTTAAGAAGGCCAGTGGTGATGTAGTGATCACTATGGATGCAGATCTTCAGGATAGCCCTGATGAAATTCCTGGCCTGTACGTAATGATTACTGAAGGGAAATTTGATGTAGTTTCTGGATGGAAAAAGGAACGTCATGATCCATTAGGTAAAACTATTCCATCAAGATTCTTCAATGGAGTGACCCGATGGATTTCAGGGATTAAATTGCATGACTTTAATTGTGGCCTGAAAGCCTACCGACGCAAAGTAGTTAAGAATATCCAGATCTACGGGGAGATGCATCGATACATTCCCTTGCTTGCCAAATGGAATGGCTTTGGGAAAATAGGGGAAAAAGTAGTCCAGCATC
Source organism: Algoriphagus winogradskyi (assembly GCF_900182815.1). Classification (GTDB taxonomy): domain Bacteria; phylum Bacteroidota; class Bacteroidia; order Cytophagales; family Cyclobacteriaceae; genus Algoriphagus; species Algoriphagus winogradskyi. The sequence goes on from NZ_FXUA01000011.1 coordinate 3,136, forward strand.
AAGCCAGAAAGTACGGCTACTCGAAGTTTGGTCTTGAGCGGTTCTTGAATGGATTCTTGGATTTGATCTCGGTTTCTTTTGTACATAGATACAAAAAGAAGCCTATGCATTTTTTTGGCTTATTGGGTAGTTTTTCATTTTTGACTGGTTTCTTAATCACTTGTTGGTTGATCTTCGAAAAGGTTTACGGATTGAGTAAAGGCCATAATGTGAGAGAAATTACCGAGCAGCCTTTATTCTTTTTGGCATTGGTTGCTTTGATTATTGGAGTGCAATTATTTGTGACAGGCTTTATTGCTGAGCTGATGACTTCAAATCAATCCAAAGAAGCTGAATACAAAATTGACGAAGAGATAAACTTCGACTTTTAATGAAGTTTTCGGTAATCATACCGGTTTATAATCGACCTGAGGAGTTAAAAGAACTACTATTAAGTCTTGCTAAGCAAAGTCTTACTGCTTTTGAAGTGGTCGTAATTGAGGATGGATCTTCTATTGACTCATCAGAAATTATAAATGAATTCAGTTCACAACTAGATATTCAATACCTACCACAAGCAAACACAGGTCAAGGGTTTGCACGTAACAACGGGATGAAAATTGCCAATGGGGATTATTTTGTCATTCTGGATTCTGATGTGCTATTACCCAGAGATTATTTGCACAACCTCTCCAAAGCGATTCAAGATAGAAAGCTTGATGCGTTTGGGGGACCGGATGCTGCTGCTGCTGATTTTTCTGATTTACAGAAAGCAATGGATTTCGCGATGACTTCGGTTTGGACTACTGGCGGCATTCGTGGAAAAATGAAGGACCCATCTAAATACCAAGCCCGTGGATTTAATATGGGTGTGTCAAAAACTGTATTTGAGGTTACAGGTGGTTTTGCAGATCCAAATCAGGGAGAGGATATTGAATGGAGTATCCGTATTAAAAATGCTGGATTCAAACTTGAATTGGTTCGAGAGGCTTACGTTTATCACAAGCGTAAAAACACGCTTTTTTCATTTGCAAAGCAGGCTTTCTCCTTCGGAAGAAATCGGGTAAACGTATCAAGATTTCATCCAGGTGCCATCAAGTTGGTTCATTGGCTACCCACAGCTTTTTTGCTTTTCAGCTTAAGTATTCCGGTTTTTTATTTTCTGAATAATACCCTGTTTCAGATTTCCATTGGTCTATTTCTGGTTTGGAGTATTGGAGTTCTAGTGTCTTCTTCTTCGCAATACAACTCTTTAAAAATTGGGCTACTAAGTTGGCTGACCTCTATGTCACAGCTGTGTTCGTATGGACTTGGCTTACCCTTAGAGGTTTTCAGGAAATTGGTTAAGGGTTAATCTCCTTTTCTACAAACAAAGATTACTTCATCCGGAGGTAATGCATTTTGTTTGATTACTTCTGAAGCCAGTTCCTTTACAAATAAGTTTTCCTCAATACGTATTCCAGACTTTCTCAAGCGCTTTGCATAATCTCTTCCGAACTTTCGAACGTGATCTCTCTGCCCAAAAATCCGTTCTCTCTCGGTCGGGTCTGTAATAGATTTGTCTTCTAAAGTCTTTTCGATAGGGTAGACGGGCGATTGTAAGATGCCCCACCCGCCAGGCTTCAATACTCGATTGAACTCAGCACAGGCCCTAAGGTCGTCATCTACATGTTCCAACACATGGTTGCAAAAGACTACATCAAAGCTGTTTTCGGGAAATGGAATGTCATGCACATCCATTTTGACTTTAGCCAAAGGCGATTCAATATCAGCAGTGATGTAATCCAAATTGTCTAACCCTTCAAACCTCTCTATAAAGCAATGCTCTGGCGCGACATGAAGTACTCGAAGCGGTGCCGTAAAGAAGTCTGTTTTTTCCTCGAGGAAAAGCCACATTAATCTATGTCTTTCCAAAGACAAGCAATTAGGACATAGCGCGTTTGCTCTTGCGATTCGGCCATAAGGCAAGAATTTTTTATAGCTGTGATCACATACCGGGCAAGTGACATCTTTGCCAGAATTCATCTGTGCAAAAACTTTCATGACTAAAGGACTTACCCGCTGTAATAGTGGTCTCGGGACGTATCGAATTACGAAACTAATAATGGATTTCATTTTTGGATCTAATCAAGCTGCAAGTTACGCAAAGGGCTAAAAGGAGGGTAATGAAATAGAATGTTTTGCTTTTTTAGATTTTTTAGGATTTGAGACACACTAAGGTTCTTGTTTGTGAGGAATCAATAACTATTTTAGTTGATCTGAATAGATTACCTTTTTCAATCAAATAATAAAGCCCTTATGAAGATTAGAATCTTACTATTTTTCAAACCCTTTTTACTGTTAACTATTTTGGGCTCAACTATCAATTTTGCAAGTGGTCAAGATGTAAAAACTTTTACGTTGCAAGAGTTAGTTCAGCAGGCAAAAGATAATTCTCCCCGGGCACTTCAGGCAAAAACCCAACGAGAGAATAGCTACTGGAGGTACAGACTATTTAAATCCAATTACAATCCTCAATTAAGGCTTTCGGGTACTATTCCTCAATATTATCAGGAATACAATAATATTACACAGCCAGATGGTTCTATTGAATTTATTGAGGTAAAGCAGAATTTGATGGACTTGGGATTGGGCTTGGAGCAGGTAATTGGGGCCACGGGTGGTACAGTTTCTGTAAATACCTCTACGAATAGGTTTGATAATTTCCTTTCCAACCCAGGAACTCCACAAACAAGATATTCTGGCGTACCCATCAGTGTGGCTTTACAGCAGCCCATTTTTGCTTACAACAGATTTAAATGGGATAAAAAAATTCAGCCATTACTGTTTGAAGAAAGTAAGCGTGAATATGTACAGGATATGGAACAGGTATCAGTATTCGTGACTCAATTGTATTTTGACTATTTAACTGCACAGGTTAACTATGATATCGCCACAACAAATCTTAAGAATACCGAGAACATTTATTCCATTGAACAGAAGAGAAATAAACTTGGCGTAACACCAGAAGATGAACTTCTGCAAGTAGAACTTCAGGTATTGAATGCGCGACAAGCTATGGCCGAGGCGCAATTGTCATTAGAGAGTGCCTCTTTTTCCATGAATGCATTTATAGGCTTAAATCAATCTTCTAAGCTGAACCTGATATCTCCGGTGGATATCCCGGAGTTTGACGTGGACGTTGAGCAAGCAATTTCCCTTGCTTTTCAAAACAGGTCAGAAGTAATTGGGTTTGACAGACAAAAGAATCAAGCTGAAGCGGAAGTGGCACAGGCTAAAGGTGATCGGTTTCAAGTTCAACTAAACGCTAGGTATGGGTACAATAATGCGGCCTTCAGTTTTCCGGATCTTTACCAAAATCCTAATACTCAGGCATTGGTCAGCCTAAATCTATCAGTTCCAATTTTGGATTGGGGTAGAAATAAGGCCAGAATGTCCGTAGCAATGGCAAATCAGGAATTAGTTAACTATACCGTTGAGCAGGAGCAAATTAATTTTCAGGAAAACATTTTCACAAAAGTGAAAAACTTTATCAACATTAAGGAGCGACTGAATGTGACCAAAGTTGCTTCAGATGTGGCTCAGAGAAGATATGATATTGCATTAAGTAGGTACCAAACTGGTAATGTAACTATCTCTAACCTCAATATAGCCCAGAGCGAAAAGGACACTAATAAAAGAGCATTTTATGAGTCCTTACGTGACTTTTGGGTTGCCTATTACGAGCTAAGATCACTTACTTTATATGATTTTGAAAAGGGGGAATTACTATATATACCAGAGGCTGAAAATTGAGAATGTTATTCCTGAATTGGGTTTTCGTCTGGCTTAGGGTTAGTTATGCTACCTTTAGGCAAGCGTCCAGCTTTTTTTAATGATTCCCTGATGATCCATTCCAGCTGACCATTGGTGCTGCGGAACTCATCTCCGGCCCATTTTTCGAGCGCTTTCATCATGTTCTCATCCAGCCGTAGAGCAAATGCTTTTTTCTTAGGCATAATTTATTCTTCCTTCCAATTTTCCATGAAAGCTGTCAGTTCTTTAGCCTTCATTGTCCCGATTAATATTTTTTTCTTTTCGCCTACATCTATTAAAAGTCCTTGATCTCCAAGAACAGAGTAAGCTTTGGTAGTTTTATTTCCTTTAAATCCCCATCCTCCATAGTCTGAGATGGGGCTATAGTTAATGACTTTGTATGACTTAATTGTTTCTTTTTGGAAACTTCGCCACTGACGAATAAATGGCGTGTATCTGAAAGAAATACTTTTATCATCAATCCTTGTTTCAAGTTTCAGATTGAAAATCAGGATGAAAACTAGAATCAATGAGCCAATAACTACTCCCAGGGCAATCGCCATTTCTTGTTTGTCATCGGTGGTAGCATATAATACAATCATTAAGATAATCACTGGTACCTCTGTCAAAATCATGACGTACATGATCCAAGTACCTAGATAAGATTGGCTCTCTTTGAAAATGCGATTAGCCATGGCTATTGATTAAGCGTGCCTACATTTAGTACAGGACTAGCACTTTTGTCGGAACAGAGAACTACCATCAAGTTCGATACCATTACGGCCTTTTTCTCGTCATCAAATTCAATGATGTCTTTTAATTTCAAATCTGCTAATGCCATTTCTACCATTCCAACAGCTCCTTCAACAATTTTTTGTCTTGCCGCTACGATAGCAGTTGCCTGTTGTCTTTGGAGCATGGCTGATGCAATCTCAGAGGCATAAGCCAAGTGAGAAATTCGAGCTTCAATTACTTTGATCCCCGCATGATGTAGACGTTCACTGATCTCTTGCTCTAAGGAATGGTTGACATCTTCAACGCCAGATCGGAGTGTGACCTCAGCTTCTTCAGCTTCAAAATTATCATATGGATATAATCCAGCCATTTTTCGTATTGCTGCGTCTGACTGTAAGTGAACAAAGTTTTCATAATCATCCACATCAAATGTTGCCTTGAAGGTATCTTCCACTTGCCAAACTACGATGGTTCCGATCATTACCGGATTGCCTATTTTGTCGTTCACTTTGACTGGCTTGTTTTCAAAATTTCTCACTCGAAGTGAGATTTTCTTTTTTGTCATAAAAGGATTAACCCAGTAAAAACCATTGTCTTTTACACTTCCTTTATAGTTTCCGAAAAGTAGAAGTACCATTGATTTATTTGGTTCTACGATGAAGAACCCACCTAGACTTATTAGTGCTACCACTACCGATAAGATGCCGACGACAATCATGATTTGCTGAATAAAAAGGGCAACTGCCAAAATAATAAGTGCAAGTACAAACAGGATCATAAAGTATCCTGACATAGGTTTAGTTATTTTTTCCATGTTAATATGATGTTATAATGATATCATATTGAATTACGCTAAAGTTTGATTAAGGTTCAAATTTTTGCAAAAAAAAATACCCCGATGTTAGTCGGGGTATTTGATTAAGTTCGGTTCCTTATTTTTTCTTCGTAAAAAGTGAATCGACAAATTCTTTCCGATTAAAGATTTGTAAATCAGTCATTTTCTCGCCTACTCCAATGTATTTGACTGGAATTTTAAATTGATCTGAGATGCCAATCACCACACCGCCTTTGGCAGTTCCATCAAGTTTGGTGATGGCTAATGAAGTGATTTCTGTGACTTTTGTAAATTCTTTTGCCTGAATAAATGCATTTTGGCCAGTAGATCCATCTAAAACGAGGAGGATCTCATGCGGTGCATCAGGGATGAATTTTTGCATTACGCGCTTGATTTTGCCAAGTTCATTCATCAGATTCACTTTGGTGTGGAGTCGCCCGGCAGTATCAATGATGACGACATCTGCATTAGAATCCACTCCTTGCTTTACCGCATCGAACGCTACCGACGCAGGATCTGTATTCATGCCATGAGACACAACAGGAACGCCGACTCTGTTTCCCCAGAGTATCAATTGATCTACCGCCGCAGCTCTAAATGTATCTGCAGCACCTAGGATTACTGATTTTCCTGCGGATTGGAAAAGATTTGCCAGTTTCCCTATTGTTGTCGTTTTGCCAACACCGTTCACTCCCACCACCATGATTACATAAGGTTTCTTTCCCTCCGGCAAATCAAAATCCATTAAATCTTGAGAATTGTTTTCCTTCAGAAGGTTTTCAATTTCTTCTTTGAGAATCACGTCGAGCTCCGCTGTGTTTACATATTTGTCACGCGCTACTCGTTCTTCAATTCGTTGAATTACTTTGATTGTAGTGTCCACCCCCACGTCAGAGGTGATTAGTATTTCTTCCAATTCATCCAAAATCTCATCGTCCACTTTGGACTTGCCGACTACGGCTTTACTGAGTTTTGAAAAAATGTTTTCGCTTGATTTCTGAAGGCCTTGATCGAGGCTTTCTTTCTTGTCTTTTGAAAAGAAACCAAAGATTCCCATGGGTATGCGTTTTAAAAGTGGAATATAACGAAAAAGTCCCTGCTGACCGATGGACAGAGGGACTAGAATGCCTTATGCTGCAATTTGCAACTTATTTTTTCAAGGTGTCCTGTACCAATGGGGAAGGAACCATTTCTTCTCTGAAGGTATAAGCGCCAGTCTTCTCAGATCTAACAGCCTTGATAACTTTGGCGTAAGTTACGCCGCCTTCTTTCTTAAGGGTTGCTACTACTTTCTTAGCCATAATTTTATCGTTTTAACGGAATTGCTTCCGAGCTAAATTATTTAATTTCTTTATGAACAGTTACCTTCTTCATAATTGGATTGAATTTTTTCAATTCCAATCTTTCAGTAGTATTTTTTCTATTCTTGGTAGTGATGTATCTTGAAGTACCTGGCAATCCAGAAGCTTTGTGCTCCGTGCATTCCATAATCACTTGTACTCTATTGCCTTTCTTAGCCATCTTTGTATTGATTTTAAGGTAGTGACCTTGATTATCTGATTACAATCATCCCGTTATCCTGAGCTTCTTTCAAAACCGCAGTGATACCTTTCTTATTGATAGTCTTCAATGCCTTAGTACAAACTTTCAAAGTGATCCATGCATCTTCTTCTGGAACGTAGAACGTCTTCTTGTGAAGATTTGGGTAGAATCTACGCTTAGTCTTGTTGTTTGCATGGGAGACGTTGTTACCTACTCGAGGTCTTTTTCCGGTTATGTCACAAACTTTTGCCATGGTAATGTATAGTAAATTGTATCCGTTTCTGTAATGAGTCTGCAAATATCGGAACTTTTTGGGGATATGCAACAATGCATTTCAAAAATATTCCCTTTTATATCAGACTTTTGGGTAGGGACAGTGTTTACAGCCGTTCCCGCAGCAATAGCCCCGTTTTAGATGATAACTTTTTGTGAAAACCATCAGTCCTTGCTCGTTGAAATAGAAGTCTTCCGAACTTAATGGGCTACTAGGTTGAGGGTTCTTCGGATCTTTCATGGTTCGGGCAAAGGCAATTACTATATTTGGACTTGACGAGTCCTTATTATATAGTATACAAAATTACGAAAAACATGCAGACTATCACTTCCAGTAAGCAAGCAATAGAGTTAGAAGATCAATACGGCGCGCATAATTATCATCCATTGCCTGTGGTTCTTGCAAGAGGCGAAGGGGTTTTTCTCTGGGATGTAGAGGGTAAGCGTTACTATGATTTCTTGTCAGCCTATTCTGCCGTGAATCAAGGTCACTGCCATCCTCGTATAAAGGATGCTTTAATAGAGCAGGCAAGTACCTTGACTTTGACATCCCGCGCATTTCATAATGACGTATTAGGACCTTTTGAAAAATACATTTCCGATTATTTCGGTTTTGATAAAGTGCTTCCAATGAACACTGGAGCCGAAGGTGTGGAGACTGCGATCAAAATCGCCAGGAAGTGGGGGTATGAGAAAAAGGGTGTGGATGAAAATCGAGCGAAGATCGTAGTAGCGGAGAATAACTTCCACGGCAGAACTACTACTATCATTTCTTTTTCTAATGATGAAAACGCTAGAAAGAACTTTGGTCCCTATACAGCTGGATTTGTGAAAATCCCTTACGATGATATACATGCATTAAACGCAGTCTTGGATGATCCTGATGTGGTGGCATTTTTAGTAGAGCCAATACAAGGTGAAGCTGGAGTGTATGTGCCTGGGCCAAACTATCTAAAAGAAGCTAAGGCTGCCTGCGAGGCAAAGAATGTTTTATTTATAGCAGATGAAATTCAGACAGGGATTGCACGAACAGGAAAGTTGCTGGCTGTGGATCATGAAAATGTACGTCCGGATATTCTGATTCTTGGAAAAGCCGTTTCAGGTGGATTCTATCCAGTATCTCTTGTTTTGGCAGATGATGCGGTGATGAATGTCATCAAGCCAGGTCAGCACGGTTCTACTTTCGGAGGTAATCCTCTAGGAGCCCGCGTAGCCATGACCGCTTTGGAAGTGGTAAAGGATGAAAAGCTTGCGGAGAATGCTGAGAGGTTAGGTGAATTATTTAGGTTTAGGATGCAGAAGCTTGTGGAGAAATCAGATCTAGTGACGCTTGTTAGAGGAAAGGGTTTGCTCAACGCGGTAGTGATTAATGATACTGAAGAAAGCAGTACAGCTTGGGATATTTGTGTTGCCTTGAAAGACAACGGTCTTTTGGCGAAGCCTACACACGGTAATATTATCCGTTTTGCTCCTCCGCTAGTAATGACCGAAGAACAGATTCATGAGTGCTGTGATATTATTGAGAAGACGATTACTTCTTTTGGAAAGTAGAGTAACCTATCTGTTTATTGAATTGACCCTCCCTTGTTTTTGGAACTTGGGAGGGTTTTTTAGTGTCTTATACTTAATTTTGAAAACTTAAAAAACTCGACCAACACATGTTAAAAGCTGTCATTTTTGATATGGATGGGGTGATTTGTCATACCAATCCATTTCATTCTATTGCTTTCCAGCAATTTTTTGCGAAGCGAAACCTCAATCCTACTGAAGCGGAATATGTAGAACATATGTATGGGAAAAACAACGGGTATATTCTGAGTCATTTCCTTGGTAGAAAAATAGAGGGTACAGAATTAGCATTGCTGGAGGATGAGAAAGAAGGGCTTTTCAGGGAAATCTATAAGGATGAAGTGAATCCTATTTCAGGTTTTATGGAGTTTTTTGAGAAGTTGAAATCCGAAGGCTTGCTCACTGCTGTGGCTACCTCGGCTCCTCGTGCAAATCTAGACCTAATTATAGGTGTGCTTGGTATAGGAGAGCAAATGCAATCGCAGCTTGCTTCTGAAGATGTGTCAAAGCATAAACCTGACCCGGAAGTCTACCTAAAAAGTGCGGCAAAGCTTGGTTTGAAGCCTGAGGAATGCTTGGTGTTTGAAGATTCTTTCTCAGGAGCAAGTGCCGGAATCAATGCGGGGATGAAAGTGGTGGGTGTACTTTCCAGTCATACTAAAGATGAGTTGCCGACTTGTGACCTATATATAGAAGATTACAAAAACTTAGATCTTGTCCATATTCAACAACTTTTCAAATAAATCATGCTAAGAAGACCTAGAAGAAATAGAAAATCCGAAGCTGTAAGGAATCTTGTCGAAGAAACCAGTCTTTCTGTCAAAGATCTGATCTTCCCTATGTTTCTGGTGGATGGTGTCAAGAAGAAGGTAGCGATTGATTCCATGCCTAATATATATAGGTACTCTATAGATACGATGCTTGGTGAAATTGAAAGCTGTTTGAAATTGGGGATTCAGTCTTTTGATGTGTTTCCTGCTTATTCGGATAGTTTGAAAGATGCTATTGCTTCAGAAAGTTATAATCCTGAGACTTTTTACCTGAAGGCACTTCGTGAAATCAAAAAGGAATTTCCAGAAGTATGTCTAATGTCTGATGTGGCAATGGATCCATATAGTAGTGACGGGCACGATGGATTAGTGAAAGACGGTAAAATTTTAAATGATGAGACGCTTGAAATTCTTGCAAGGATGTCCTTAGCTCAGGCAGATGCAGGTGTGGATATCATTGGTCCGTCTGATATGATGGATGGTCGAGTAGGTTATATACGGGAGTTATTGGACGAAAGTGGTTTTACAGAGACCTCTATCATGTCTTATACTGCTAAATATGCCAGTGCATTTTATGGTCCGTTTAGAGATGCCTTGGATTCTGCGCCGAAGTTCGGTGATAAAAAGACTTATCAGATGAATCCAGCAAATTCTCAGGAGGCATTGATAGAAGGTGATTTGGATACCGAAGAAGGTGCGGACTTCCTGATGGTGAAGCCAGCGCTTTCCTATTTGGACATTATTAAACTTCTAAACGATAATTTCCCATTGCCGATAGCTGCTTATAATGTGTCTGGTGAGTACAGTATGATTAAAGCTTCAGCAGACAAGGGTTGGATCGATAATGATCGAGCTATGCTCGAAGTGTTGTTGAGCATAAAACGAGCTGGAGCGAAGGTTATTCTTACATATTTTGCCAAAGAATATGCAAGCTTGATGAAATAGAGATCTTAGGTGTATTGTTACCTATAAAACCGGCATATGTCGGTTTTTTTTATGCCTATGGGGTAGATTTCTAGGTATGATTTCTAATAATTATGACATTTTTTTTAAAAATGGGTTAAAAAAATATCGTATTTCTAAAAATTTATATTTTTCGTAAAAACAAACTGATTGCTTAAAATCCTGTTTTTTTCATTTTTTTGAAATAAAATTTCAATTTGAGCCTATTTTTTTTATCAATATTTCGAATTGACAGTGATGCAATCGGTTTCGTAGAATATTATGCATCCAAACCAAATAATATTTTTTATAGTATGAGGTTTTTAAAATGACCATAAAACGTATATTTTTTGCAAAAAATGTAAAAATAGGGTAGAAAAATATATCAAAAATCAGTTTTTGGTGCATAAAACGTAAAAATAGATTTGTTTTATTATCAATAATATAATTACATTCGGTCCAAGTTAAATACATAAAACCTATCGTAAATTCTGAAATTTGTTCTAATAACTATATCTAACCTATGAAGTATTTCGCAACACTGTTGGCCCAAGATGCGGCCGCAACAATGGACTTGTCGGCAGAGATTTCTCAAAATCTCCTCACGACAAACAACGTTTGGATGATGCTTTCCACTGCCTTAGTGTTTATTATGCACTTGGGCTTTGCTGGAGTTGAAGCAGGATTTGGTCAAGCCAAAAACACTGTTAACATCTTATTCAAAAACACAATCACCCCAATACTTGGTATTCTATCATATGCCTTTGTTGGGTTCTACCTGATGTACCCGGGGTTTGAAACTCCAGGGTGGTTTTCATTTGATGCTGCAGGTTGGAGTATGTTTTGGTTTTCACCAGGAGATGCTGATGTGACCACGGGTTATGCTGATGGAGGCTATACTTACTGGACTGATTTCTTGTTCCAAGCTATGTTTGCCGCTACTGCTGCTACAATTGTATCTGGAGCTATAGCGGAGCGAGTGAAATTATGGGCGTATCTGGTTTTCACTCTATTATATGTTGGTATAGTGTATCCAATTATTGGAAGTTGGAAATGGGGTGGTGGAGCTCTAGACGCAATGGGCTTCTATGATTTCGCAGGTAGTACTTTGGTTCACTCTGTAGGTGGATGGGGAGCTTTGGCAGGTGTAATACTAGTTGGTCCTAGAATTGGAAAATATGTAAACGGAAAGACTGTAGATAAGCCGGGGTCAAGTGTTCCATTGGCGGTAATTGGTGTCTTTTTGCTTTGGCTAGGATGGTTTGGATTCAACGGGGGCTCTGTGCTTTCAGCTGATCCGGGACTAGTTTCCTTTGTATTAGTTACTACTTGTTTAGCAGCTTGTGCTGGCGGGCTTGGAGGTTTTCTTGCTGGAAATTTAGTTTTCAAACGCCTTGATCTTGGTATGGTGCTCAATGGAGTACTGGCAGGTTTGGTTGGTATCACAGCGGGAGCTGATGTGATCAACCCATTAGCTGCAGTATTTGTAGGCTTTGTGGCTGGAATTCTAGTAGTGTATTCTGCAGTATTACTTGATAGGTTGCATCTAGATGATGTGGTAGGTGCTATTTCTGTTCACCTAACCTGTGGAATATGGGGCACTCTTGCTGTAGGTCTTTTTTCCACTAATCCTGAGCATACATTTTTCACTCAGTTATTAGGAGTTGCTATATGCGGTGTCGCAGCCTTCTCCGCTGCCTTCATCATCTTTTTTGTACTTAAAAAGACTATTGGGATTCGAGTTTCTGAGGAGCATGAGCGTAACGGCTTAGATTCTCACGAACATGGAATCCGTGGTTACACTATTGTATACGACGAATAGTCAATCCTTTGACTGCCAAAGAGTAGACTTTGGCAGTATTCCTACGCTAATTATTATTTATAAACCTATACCTATTATCGACATGAAAAAAATTCAATTACTACTAGTAGCCTTAATATTGATTGGTACTACAAGCTCATTTGCTCAAGATGTAATTATTATCGAAGAAGAGGAGCCTTCAAAACTGACGTTTTCAGGTTCTGTTGATGCCTATTTCAGAACAAACTTTAACGGTCCAAATAAAGGCGATAATTTTCAAGCGCCTGCCACATCATTTGGTAATTTGCCAGGTTTCTCACTAGGTATGGCAAATATTATTGCTACTTACGAAGGTGAGAAAGTGGGAGCGGTAGCTGACTTAGTCTTTGGGCCTAGAGGAGAGGATGCTGTTTTTGGGTCTCCACTGTATGCAGGAGGAATGGCTGGTAGCTCACAAATTGTCAACCAGTTGTATGTTTACTGGAACGTAAGCGACGCGGTGACCTTAACTATGGGGAACTTCAATACCTTTTTGGGTTATGAAGTGATCTCTCCAACTGCTAACTTCAATTACTCCACTTCTTACATGTTCTCTTACGGTCCATTTTCTCACACTGGCTTAAAGGCAGATTTTGCACTATCTGATAAATGGTCATTGATGGCAGCAGTGATGAATCCAACGGATATGACAGAATTCAATCTAATGGGTACTTATACTTTAGGCGCACAGTTAGGATATTCTACAGATGCTGGAGGGGCTTATTTGAATTTTGTATATGGGGATCAGGATGGTAAGCTTGATATGGATGCACCTTTGGTATCTGGTCAATCTTCTATGGGCAGCCTTTTTCAAGTGGATTTGACAGCTGGATTCGATGTCTCTGAGTCTATTTATGTAGGAATAAATACTACCTACAACACTACTTCCGCAGGTGAACAATATACTGGTTCGAGTATATCTGATTTGGACGGGGACGGCGCAGGCTTCTTGGGCTTTGCTGGATATCTTCAGGCTACTACTTCGGACGTATTTTCTATTGGACTTCGTGGAGAATACTTTAGTGTCTTCAACGGTGGACTTGGTGGAGTGGTAGGGTTAGACGCTCAAGGTGATGGTAGTGTTTTTGCAGCTACTTTATCAGGTAACGTAAGAGTACACAAAAATCTTACGTTGATTCCTGAGTTGAGAATGGATTCTATGAGCGAAGATTTCTTCACCGACAACGATATGAATGCTAGCAAAAATCTTTCTTCCTTTATGTTGGCAGCAGTTTTCGCATTCTAAAAATTTAAACAGGGTCTATTGTTAATCATAAAGCCGGGATGGATTTCATCTCGGTTTTTTTCATTTTTAGGCACTTTGGTCTAAAAGTGGTTCACTTTGAAGTCGTGTTTGGCGAAAAAAGAGTTGAACACCTCAATTTCAGGTTTGTTTTTAAACCATAAAAAATAAGTTTTACAGCTATTTTAAAAATATAATTTTATCATTTCTAAAAAAACCTATAGTAAATACTGATTTTATGTAACCTTTTTATGTGTCTGTAGTATAGTACCCTAAGAGCAACTTAAACTATACTCGTAATGAAATTGAGCAGGGCTTAAATGTCACACATAGGGTGATAGCGTGTCCCGCGAGATTCCATTTGGCAATTAAAAATCAAATTAAAATCATATGAAAAGATCGGTATTATTACTTGCGGTTATGATGGTATCGGCAGTGGGATTTTCACAATCTACCTTGAAAGGTCCAAAAGCTAAGAATGCAAAAGCGACTGAACGCTACGCAAATGCAAAACCTATGAAATTCTACACGGTACCTGACGATACAAAAGGCCCGGTGGCAAAGAATCAAAAGGTATGGAACCAAGAAAATGGAACTACAAAGACTGTACTTATTAGAAGAAAAGAGTCTTTGAAAGGGCCGAAAGCAAAAAATAGAAAAGTTTGGGAAGATTAATTCTCTTTGACTTAATTAATATTCATTGAAATAGCCCGGATTTTTTTCCGGGCTATTGTTGTTTATAGCTCCTGCTCTCTCTCGAGCATTAATATAGCCGCTTGAGATACTATAAAGTACTTTTCACCTTCGTAGATAACCTCATGTGCTCCCGAAAGTAGGAAGATTGCCAAGTCACCTTCTTTGGCTTGAAGGGGAACGTATTTAACTTTTTCTTCACTGTCCATCCATGGTTCGTGGTCATCTGTAGCGACAGGAATTGGATATCCTGGGCCAGCCTTAATGATGTAACCTTGCTGAACTTTTTCTTTTTCCTGCACCCCAGGAGGCAAGTAGAGGCCTGAGCCAGTTTTTGCATTTGGCTTTTTCAAGCGAATCAAAACTCTGTCTCCAACTACAATCAGTTTCTTCAATTTATTGTCAGATGTCAATTGCATGATTGATCTATTCTAGAATTAGGTGGTGAATAACAAATCGATAATTTTGGCTGGTAACTAAAAAGGCACCTGCTTTAACACAGATGCCATTTTAAGTTGGTTTAGCTTTTGAAGCTATTATTTTTTCTCTTCTTCGCTTACTTCTTCGTAATCGACGTCAGATACTCCGTCACCAGCCTCAGCTCCGGCTGCTCCGGCATTTGGATCAGCTCCAGCTGGACCAGCGCCTTCAGCTCCGGCAGCATTGTACATTTCTGTAGAAGCTGCTTCCCATGCCTTATTCAATCCTTCCATCGCAGAATCAATTCCGTCTAGGTTTTGAGATTGATGTGCAGTTTTAAGGGTTTCAAGAGCTTGAGTAATTGCAGTTTTGTTTCCTTCGGAAAGTTTATCTCCGTATTCTTTCAACTGCTTTTCAGTTTGGAACACCAAGCTATCCGCCTGATTCAACTTGTCGATTTTCTCTTTTTCAGCCTTATCTGTAGCAGCATTAGCTTCAGCTTCAGACTTCATTCTGTCGATTTCTTCCTGAGAAAGTCCTGAAGAAGCTTCGATTTTGATCTTCTGCTCTTTGCCAGTTCCTTTATCTTTTGCAGATACATTCAGGATACCGTTCGCATCGATATCGAAAGTCACCTCGATTTGAGGTACACCTCTCTGTGCTGGTGGAATGTCAGAAAGCTGGAATCTACCGATACTTCTGTTGTCCTTAGCCATTGGTCTTTCTCCTTGAAGTACGTGAATGTCAACAGCTGGCTGGTTATCAGCAGCAGTAGAGAATGTCTCGGACTTCTTAGTAGGAATAGTAGTATTAGCTTCGATCAATTTGGTCAATACTCCACCCATTGTTTCAATACCTAGGGAAAGAGGAGTTACATCCAAAAGAAGAACGTCTTTCACTTCACCAGTCAATACTCCACCTTGAATCGCAGCGCCGATCGCTACTACCTCATCAGGGTTTACGCCTTTAGAAGGCTTCTTGCCGAAGAATTTCTCAACTTCTTCCTGGATTTTAGGGATTCTAGTAGAACCACCTACCAAGATTACTTCGTCAATATCTGATGGACTCATGCCAGCGTCAGCCAAAGCCTTCTTACATGGTTCCATTGACCTTTTTACAAGGTCTTCAGAAAGTTGCTCAAACTTAGATCTGCTCAAAGTTCTCACCAAGTGCTTAGGACCTGTTTGAGTTGCAGTGATATATGGCAAGTTGATTTCTGTAGAAGCAGAGCTTGAAAGCTCAATTTTAGCTTTCTCAGCAGCTTCTTTCAAACGCTGTAGCGCCATTGGATCCTGTCTAAGATCGATTTGCTCTTCTGATTTGAATTCTTCAGCTAGCCAGTTCATGATCACCTGATCAAAGTCATCACCACCCAAGTGAACATCACCGTTGGTAGATTTCACTTCGAATACACCGTCACCAAGTTCCAATACAGAGATATCAAATGTACCACCACCAAGGTCATACACAGCGATCTTCATGTCTTGGTGCTTCTTGTCCATCCCGTATGCCAATGCCGCAGCAGTAGGCTCGTTGATGATACGCTTCACTTCTAGGCCTGCGATCTGTCCAGCTTCTTTAGTAGCCTGACGCTCGGAATCATTGAAGTAGGCAGGTACGGTAATTACTGCTTCTGTTACTGTTTGTCCTAAGAAATCTTCAGCTGTAGTCTTCATTTTCTGAAGGATCATTGCAGAAAGCTCCTGAGGAGTATATGATCTGTCACCAATTTTCACTGCAATTGTGTCATTGGTTCCTTTTTCTACTTTATATGAAGCGTGCTTTTTCTCTTCAGAAACTTCAGAGAATTTCTTGCCCATAAATCTTTTGACAGAAGAAATTGTGTTGGCAGGGTTAGTGATTGCCTGACGCTTTGCCGGATCACCTACTTTACGCTCACCATTTCCGTTGTCAAGAAAAGCCACAATTGAAGGTGTGGTTCTTCTTCCCTCACTGTTTTGAATGACTACAGGTTCGTTACCTTCCATCACTGCTACGCAGGAGTTGGTTGTTCCTAAGTCAATGCCTATGATTTTTCCCATGATTATATGTTTTTAAGTTATTTTCGAATTGAATACTTCTCCCTTTCTTCAATGGATGTGCCATCTGAGTTTTCATTACATTTTGTGTCACATTGGCAGAAAAGTTGACACCGACTTTTTGAAATACACACAGAATTGTCATTTTCCCGCCTAAATGGAAACTCCATTCTGACAGTTTTTTAAACACAGAGTCCGTGGATGTTTTGCGGAGATCCACATAGATTGAAAGTTATTAGAGTAGATTTTGATGTTAACATATTTCTCCAGAAGCTGGATGTGGGTTATACTTCCCCAATTCACTTGTGAGCTCTCATGAATATGTTTTTTTGTGAAAATTAGCGTAGCCTTTGCAACCATTCGACTGGCTCTTGCATCTATTAAGTATTATGAAACCATTTTTTAGAGGTAACATGAACGAACGATGTCGATGGTGTCTAGTGATTTTGCTAGGGGTAGTGGTGCTTACGGCAAATAGAGAGCTGGAAATAGTACCAACTATATGGGATTATATGAAGGGTTTTATTCCTGCTGTCAGAAATTTTTTTGGTTGACCTGGTCATTTTCTGGTTCATAGACCTATTTTTAGGTCATGTCAGATTCTCTCATAATTCAAGACTTGTATGTGTATCCAATCAAATCCCTTGCTGGAATTCGTCATAAAGAAGCTACAGTTGAAGAAAGGGGATTTGAATTAGACCGTCGCTGGATGTTAATCAATGAAAATGGTCAGTTTTTATCACAGCGCACTTTTCCTCAAATGGCTTTAGTCAAAGTTGAAATTGAAGCCGAATCACTTAAGGTGTTTCACATTGCAAGCCCCACAGACTTTGTTCGAATTCCTATAGATGAAGAAGGGGAGAAGATTTCTTCTGTGACAGTTTGGGATGATGAGATGCCTGCCCGAATGGTAAGTTCAAACGCTGATGAGTGGTTTAGTAAAATGCTTGGCACAAATGTCCGAATAGTAAAAATGCCTTTGTCAACTGAGCGAAAAGTTGATCCCCGGTATGCAGTAAATAAAGAGTCAGTCAGTTTCGCAGATGGAATGCCGTACCTATTAATCGGGCAGAAATCACTTGATGAGCTCAATTCAAAATTAGATGATGCAGTTCCTATGAATCGTTTTCGCCCGAATATTGTCTTCTCAGGTGGAGATGCTTTTTCGGAAGATACTTGGGGGAAAATACAGATTGGCGAAGTGGATTTTCAGGTGGTAAAGCCTTGTGCCCGATGTGTGATGGTTACTGTGGATCAAACTACTGGCGATAAAGCTGCGGAACCACTGAAGACTTTGGCTGAATTTAGAAAGGAAGGCAACAAAATTCTTTTTGGTCAAAATATGGTTGCTCTATCCAATGGGATTATCAAAGTCGGGGACAAACTTAAGTTGAAGTAAGTCTTAGAATCCCATCCCTAATGCAGATGGAATAGATAGGGTAAGAAAAGAAAATCCTGCTTCTGGAGAAAGCAAGATTTTCTGTGCTCTCCGCGTAAAACTCTGTGATTTCTCTGCGGTAAAAAAATCAGTTACTTGAAGTCTTTAACAGTCTGAATAAATACTTTCACCATTTCTGGATTGATATCTGGATAGACTCCATGTCCTAGATTAGCAATATGTCTAGTCCCACGGAATTGCTCCATCATTTCAATTGTGGCTTCACGAACTTGTTCTCCAGTGCCATAAAGTGCAGCAGGGTCTAAATTTCCTTGCAAAGTTTTCTCAGATCCGATCAGCTTTCTTGATTCAGCTATACCCATATTCCAGTCCAAACCAATTGTTTCGCAGTTCAACCTGCCCATTTCTTCTCTGGCAAAGAAAGCGCCTTTGGCAAAAACTGTCTTGGGTACAGAAGTGATCGCGTCACAGATCTGAGCGATATATGGCAAAGAGAATTCAGCATACTGTTTTGGCCCCAAAATCCCTGCCCAGCTGTCGAATATTTGTATCAATTGAGCACCAGCTTCGATCTGAGCTTTTAGGTAATTGATCGTGCTGTCAGTGATCATCTGAAGCAATTGATGAGAAAAAGCCGGTTGGGTATAAAGCATTTCCCGTGCTGCGGAGAAAGTTTTGCTGCCATGACCTTCTACCATATAGGAGAAGATAGTCCAGGGTGCTCCTGCAAAACCGATCAAAGGAACTCGTCCGTTCAATTCATTTTTAGTGATCCGAATAGCGTCTGTCACATATTGAAGTTCTGAGCCATCTGATACGTGCAATTTTTTCAGATCAGCTTCTGAACGAACGGTGTTTGGAAATAGTGGCCCTCTTTTTTCAACCATTTCATAAGGCAGTCCCATTGCTTCAGGAATTACCAGAATGTCTGAAAATATAATAGCAGCATCTACCCCCAACAAATCTACAGGCTGAATAGTCACTTCTGCGGCAAGCTCTGGAGTCTGGGCAAGCTCAATAAATCCGCTTACACTTTCCCTTACTTTTCGATATTCTGGCAAAATTCTGCCTGCCTGACGCATCAGCCAAACTGGAGTTCTTTCAATAGATGCGCCTTTAGCGGCACGAAGTAGGAGGTCATTCTGTAAATGCATGGGGCAAAGATAAGCGCCAAATTATATATGGCTTTTAAAATTGACACATAAAAAAACTGGAACAATAAAAAATCATTGTTCCAGTTCGTGGTAATCCAGTTGGTTTAGGTGATGTGTTTGGTGGAATATTACTCGATGCGTTTGAAGTCTGAGTCACTTAAGCCCATTAGTTTTGTGACAGCGTTATAATCAGTTAGATCAATTCTAGCATTGGCAGAGAGAAGTTCTCCAGGCACTATTACAATTCTGAACAATTGATTGTCAGTCCACTCTGGTCCCAATAAACTGTAATCAAGCGGGCCATCTAGGAATAAACTGAAGTCATTATTTGAAAAGTCATAGTTGTACATCAGTACACCTTCTTCAAAGAATACGGTTTGTGGAAGCGCTCTCCAAATCGGATTAGAACCATCAGCATCCCATTGGATAAATGCCAAAACCATATCCCCATCAAAAATTGGCGGATCAAAATCTCTGATCACTTGGAAATTGTTTGCTTGGTTGAAATCAATTTCTAGCTCAAATACCTCTGATAAAATATTAATCCCAGGTTCTCCCTCAGGTCCTGGAATTCCCTGAGGCCCCTCAGGTCCTTCACATGATTGGAATACGAACATTCCAAAAAGTGCCAAAATTAGTAAGTTGATATTTTTCATAGTCGTAGTTTGTTAAGGTTAGTTAGATTCTTTCACGAATTGTGCCATTAAATGGTTGGTTAAAAACCTTAACAACTTTTTACTTAATAGGCGCGATCACTTGTACTTCTCCCTCAGAGATAATTTTGTCGATATAAATACCGCTAAGCTCCAGACTATTTTCTTCGGCAAATTCTGACAGCTTTTCTTTCACTGCATCAGGGTCAGGCATTACCCACTTATTACTTTTGATGGTGGCTAATAGATAGCTACTGTTTTCGAAAGCTCGATATTCCATGTCAGTGAGGGGCAGGATTTGATTGATACCTACAAAAACTACCATCGTATCTAATTTGCCTGCAGGTTCTACCTCATAGATTGTATGAAGGTGACTCCCAGGATGTAGCCCTTTTTGGGATTCCATATACTTGAAAATCTCTCCTAACTCCTCGTTACCAGGTACTCCACGATAAGTAATTCCAGCTAGGTTTTGTGGTTTTTCCTCAATAAAAGTTATTTCTATTGGGGTATTGCCACCCAATTTGCTAAAACCCCAAAACCCCAAAATAGTGAGGGTAGAAATCAGCGCTACACCTAGAACCAAGAACTTTTTCATGTTTAGAAAAGGTAACGAACACCAATTCCACCTTGGCCTTTGATATGTCCAATGCGGTCAATTAACTCTAGGAAAAATCCGGCTTCGCCAAAAACTGAGATGGGCACATCATCAAAGTAGTATTCTGCCCCAAGAAATGCTTCTGGGCCAAAATCGACATTGGTTCTGTTGTCATTTTTTATGAGTGATGAAGTTTGGCCATCAGCATAAGAGTAAGTCACTTTGGTGGTTCTTAATTGAATCCCAGCACCGCCATATGCCATCAAATATCCTTCAGTGATCCCAAAAACATCCGTAATATCCTCGTGATAAGCAGAGCGTACATTAAAAGAGATCCCTTTGTTGGCACTATGAGAGATGTAAAAGGCATTAGATTCCGGAAGATTAGTTTCAAAGTCCTTTTGATAATAGCTAGAGCCATTTATACCGGCACTACCAATCATCCCTTCGATAGAAATGTATTCTGTCAGAAAATCTTTATAGGTGATAGAAAGGGGCTCTCCAAGTCGAATGCCTACTCCTCTTTCCTGTGCAAAACTGATAAATGGCAGTAATACCAAAAGGGTAATTAATTTGAATTTCACTTTATATGTTGGTTTAGGATTAGAATTCAAAATCAGGCTAGATCGCCATTGTTTTGAGTTGCATTTGATGCAGTTGAGTGTAGTAACCACCCAATTCTAATAAAGCATCATGTGTGCCAGTCTCGACAATTTCGCCTTTGTGGAGAACAATAATTTTGTCCGCCTTTTGGATGGTAGAAAGTCTATGGGCAATAACGATTGAAGTCCTTCCCGTCATCATGGTTTCTATAGATTCCTGGATCAATTCCTCTGTTTCTGTATCTACAGATGAAGTTGCTTCATCCAGAATGATGATTTCAGGATTGTAGACCATAGCCCGAACGAAGGAAATGAGTTGTCGCTGACCCACAGAAAGGGTCGCTCCTCGTTCCATGACATTGTAATCCAATCCGCCTGGAAGTCTTTCTATAAACCTCTTTGCGCCAGCTAATTCCGCTGCATACATCACCTGCTCACGGGAAATGTCCGGATTGCCAAGCGTGATATTGTAGAATATAGTATTCGAAAAAAGGAAAACATCCTGAAGTACCACACCTATGTGCTTGCGTAAGGTGTCTAATTCAAATTCGCGGATATCATGTCCGTCAATGGTGATATCGCCTTTGTTAATCTCATAGAATCTAGAAATTAAATTGATTATAGAAGATTTACCAGCGCCAGTTGCGCCGACTAGGGCTACTGTCTGACCAGATTCTACTTCAAAACTGATGTCTTTCAGCACATAATCCTCATCTACGTAGGCAAACCAAACATTTTCTAATTTTATATTTCCTTTGACCTTGGCGGGGCTGAAATTTCCCTCATTTGCAATGTGCTCATCGCTCTCAAGTAATTTGAATATTCGGGAAGAGCTTACCACGCCCATTTGAAGCGTATTGAATCTATCCGCAATCATCCGAATAGGTCGGAAGAAAAGTTGCAAATACATGATAAAGGAAATCAGCACACCTATTTCAATCTCCATTCCCAAGACACCGACTGCACCGTACCAAACGACCAATCCGATTCCGATTGCTTGAATGATTTCTGCCACGGGAAAATATATAGAGTAATATAGCACTGAGCGAATGTGTGCTCTCCGATGCTCTTTATTTATTTCTTTGAATTTCTCAAATTCCCGCTCCTCTCGATTGAAGATTTGTACGATGTTCATTCCGGTGATGTGCTCCTGCAGAAATGAGTTCAAATTGGAAACGGCATTTCGTACGTCATTGAAAGTGACTTTGATTTTTTCCTTAAAAACATAAGTAGAAATAATCATCAGTGGCAAGGTAGATAAACTAACCAATGTCAATTTCCAGTCAATGTAAAACATGACTCCAAGAATAGTGACTAATTGAAGCAAGTCGCCGATTATTGCCGCCAATCCCTCAGAAAACACATCTGCGAGGGTCTCGATATCAGAAATATTACGGGTCACCAATCTACCGATTGGAGTATTGTCAAAGAATTTTAAACGGAGCTTGAGCAGGTGTTTGTATAGTTTTACCCTAATGTCCCGAATAATCACTTGGCCTATCCAGCCTGAATAATAGGTGTGTGCCCATTGGACAAATGCTTGCAAAATCATCAGTCCTACGAGCAGATAGATGATTTTTAGGAGCCCAGCAGCATCTCCTACCGCTACATAATCGTCAATTGCGACCTGAATGAAATATGGCCGAGTTGGTGCTAAAATAGCAAGGGCGATGGTAAGAAAGATTAGAAAATAGAACTGTGCCTTGTAAGGTTTTACAAAGCCATATAGCTGCTTGAGTACTTTCGAATCGACGATTTCGCCGGAGGATGATTTTTCTTGTTCTAAGCTCAAGGTAAACTAGTCTAAATATATATCTTCTGAATATTCAATTCGGCTAAAAAACAAGCCACATGCAGGTGCTGACTTTCCTGCCTTTTTTCGATTTTTGGATTCTATGATATGATGCATTTCATCAGGTTCCATTTTCCCGAGTCCAATATCAACAAGCGTTCCTACAATTGCTCTTACCATTCCACGCAAAAATCTGTTTGCAGTTATATGAAATTGCAATTCTCCGTCTTTTTGTTCCCAATTTGCCGATTTTATTTCACAGCGAAAATGTTTCACAGCTGTATGTACTTTACTAAAACACTCAAAATCATTGTGCTGTAAGAGAATTTTTGCTGCTTCATTCATTCGGGTTATATCTGGATTGAAATAATGCCTCCAGACGTAATCTTCTACAAACGGGCTTTTTTGTAAAATCATTCGATAAACATAAGATCTGCTTTTGGCACTGAAGCGCGCATGTGCATCAGCTTTGACTGCTCGGATCGAATTGACTGAAATGTCTTTCGGCAGAATACCATTAATCGCTCGAATGAATTTTTCTTTATTAATTTCCTGATCCGTGTCAAAGTGGCAAACCTGCATGCTAGCATGCACTCCGGTATCTGTGCGGCCTGAACCCATTACAGAAACTGTTTCTCTGAAATAAGTAGAAAGCCCTGTCTCCAATGCTTCTTGAACCGTAAATGCATTTTCTTGGATTTGCCAACCATGATAGCGCGTGCCTTTGTAGCTGATGTCCAGAAAATATCTTTTGCTCTCACTCATACGGCTGCAAAGATACTATTCCCAATCAAATCAGCGCGAGAAACCTGCTTTCCTTGTTAATGAAGTCATAAGGCCTTTTCTTTGCCAAAAAAATAGAAAAAATGATCCAGCGCGTACAATCAATATTCCTTTTCCTAGTGGCTGTGGCCATGGGATTGACTTTGGGCTTAGACCTTTGGGTACAGCAAGTAGCTGATTCAGGTGAAATATGGAAGCTCAACGCTTTGTTTATGATCCAAAATAGCTCTTCGGGAGAAATAGTCCAGTCCTCTTCCAATTGGTATATAGCAGCATTGGCTTCATTTGTTGGGCTTATGGCTATTATTTCGATCTTTCAATACAGAAATCACGGCAGGCAGATGATGATCAATATGGTTAATTCCCTGTTTATGGTTGGTTTGGTTGCGATTGTTTTCTTGACTACCAATGGTATAAATAAGGAAATCGGAGCAGAGGATAATGGTTCATATCAAATTGGTTTTTGGGCAATTCTAGCAGCGATGGTATGTAACATGCTTGCCAATCGCTTTATTCGAAAAGACGTTGCTTTGCTAAAATCTGTGGATAGAATCAGATAAAAGAGACGTTAGATTCATGAATCAAGACATAAGATTTTTGCGAGAAAAGGAATCTTATACCTATTTTAACCAAAAGAGCCAGCAAATCGCTGGCTCTTTTGGTTTGATGACCTGCTTCTCCATAAGCAGGTTGTAAGTTTTTTACCAGAATCTAATTCCCACAGTAGGATAGAAGGTTTTGAAATTCTCTGTGGCAATGACTCCGGCTTGGATGGAGATATATTTGCTTAATTTTCTGTTGTAGTAAGCCTGCATGGTAGTTCCAGTGAAAAGCTGGCTTTTGTTTTCATTGATCAAATAACCTACGCCGAATGTGTTTCTTCTTTGTTTTTCTGTGTTTCCAAATTCCCAAGCAAGTTCAGCATTTGCAAACCAATTGCTGTTGACTTTTACATTGTTTTCGATTCGTTCGGGAAAATAAATAGTGTTTGTAATGGAGCCACCGAGGGAGAAATTTCTCCAATTCAAATGAGCTCTGAACCCTACAACTGGAGTGAAGTCACCACCTGTGAAATCTAACCCTACAGGAAAAGTCATCTCCAGACTATCCACGTAAGGCACGTATTTTTTCTCAATTTGATATTTCACATTCTTCAAAGCAGTAGGCTGAAAGTTTTCTCCTATTCTGTAATAGAGCGTAGTAAATTCAGGATAGTCGGTCGCTTTGCGAAGCAAAGGTTCAAATTCTTCGGTTAGCTCTTCAGCAGTGTGTTCGGTTTTGTTGAAATATAGTACCAAGGCGCTTTCATTTGGAAAGTCAAAAACCAAGGTGTCTGTGATAGGCCAATCCCGATCTAGCCATTCCTGTAGATTCTTAGAGAGACCGTTTTCAACTTCCTGGCCATAAGTTTGAAAAGCACATAGCAACGCCAGGAAAGGAACTAGTAGTAGTCGTTTCATAATTTTAATTTTAGAAATTTTTAAATGATTACTGTTTGTGGAAATTAATCTTAATCGAGTTTTTAGGTTGATTCGCAAGTCCTAATTGCTGGTTGGAAATATCCTCAGGAGAACTGGATCCAAACTTTGTCTGGAGTTTGATTTTTTCTTGCATACCCCAAGAAATTCGAACTTTATGAAGTGTTTGTGGAGCTTCAACTTCAGCCATTGGAGGAATAATCAGCTCCGTTACAAATGTGTTTTCAATACTCAAGTCTGCTAAGTTTAGCTCTGGAGTCTCAATCGGAGTAATCGTTTCCCTTTGAGTTGAACTCTGTCTAGGTTTTGATAGTATTAGTCTTTCTGGTTTGCTCAACTCTGGTTTCAAGTTTTTAGATTCTGTTTCGGCTTCCGGGTTTGTATCAATAGTTTCGATTTCAGCAGAAGGCAAACTGACCTCGGTGATCAATGGAGTTTCCGCCTCTTTTTCTCCCAATTCAAAATAAGCTATTCCAGAAAGAGCAAAAATTAATGCAATCGCCGCAGCTGCCATTCCATATTTCCAAAGTGGAATTATTGGAGTTTTTTGATCAAGTTCTTTTTCAATTGCCTCCCAAAGATCCGGTTTAGGCATTTTCACAGGAAGGTTTGGAATGTGCTCCTTCACCTGCGAATCAAAGTCTTTCCGCTGTTGAATTTTACTCCACAAGTCAGGTTTTGGGCTATATTCTTTCATGCCTGTAGTAGTTTAGTGATGCGCCTTTTCAGAAGCGTTTTCGCGTAGTTCAACTGAGATTTTGAAGTGTTTTCTGATATTCCCAGCATTGAAGAAGCTTCTCTATGTGAATACCCTTCTACTGCCAAAAGAAGAAATACGGCTTTCGCACCAGTTGGTAAACTTTCTATAGCTTGGTCGAGCATCTCAGCATCAAACCAGGAATCGAAATCATCACTTGAATCCATTTCTAAATCTTCAATTGGTTCAAAATGAATTTTCTTTCTGCTCTGCAAAATCGCCTTGCGAATGGTGATCGTTTTCATCCAGGAAAGCAAAGCCTCTGGATGTTTCAAGGAATGGATTTTCTGGAAAATCTCTACATAGGAATCTTGTAAGACATCGTTAGCTTCATCTTCATCATTCACTATTCTATAGCAAGCTGAGTAAAGCATCCCTTTGGTCAATTCAAAGAGCTGAAACTGCGCAGACCTTTCGCCTTTGAGGACGTTTTTGATCAGGTTTGTGTCTAGCTTTTGAAGATTCATAGATTTGGCTTATACTTAAAAGAGTTACCTTAAAGGCAAAAGGTTGGAATGGAACTCAAAGTTTTTTTTCTGACTTATGGCATTTTACAAATTCTTTTCTCACTCAAGGAAATTATGGTAATTTCAAACTCTGCCTTTTGCAAGTATTAACAATCATTCTATGAAACTCGAAACACTCGCTATACACGGAGGAAATATTGTCACGGATTCTGAAAAACCGGTTATACAGCCTATTACGCTGAGCACTACATTCGTGCACCAACCTGATTCTATGATCTATGCAAGGGCAAATAATCCAAATCGCCATGCTTTAGAAAAGCTCTTGGCAGGTCTGGAAAAAGGTGCAGATGCTGCAGCTTTTTCTTCAGGCAATGCGGCAGGAGTTGCAGTGTTCCAAGCCTTAGAGCCAGGTTCGCATGTTATCGCCCCTGATGATATGTATCATGGCTTAAAAAATGCTTTACTCTCTATTTTCAAGGGAGTTTTAGAGGCCACTTTCGTGGATATGACGGATTTGGTGAAAGTTGAGCAAGCTTTCAAAGAAAACACAAAGTTGGTTTGGTTGGAAACGCCTTCCAATCCCTTGTTGAAGATTACAGATATAGCTGCAGTTGCAATTTTGGCTAAGGAAAAAGGAGCGATTTTGGCTTGCGATAACACCTTTGCTACCCCTGTTTTTCAAAACCCAATTGATTTTGGAGCAGATATCGTGATGCATTCCAGTACCAAATATTTTGGAGGGCATTCAGATATTCTAGGGGGTGCTTTGATCACCAAAGAAATGGATGAGTTTTGGGAGAAAGTAAAAAATGTGCAGATCGGGGGAGGAGCAGTGCCATCGCCAATGGATTGCTATTACTTATGCAGAAGCATTAAAACCTTGCCTTATCGGATGAAAGGACATGCTGAACACGCTATCGTGTTGGCGAATTTCCTATCCACACACGAGAAAGTTGAAAAGGTTTATTACCCAGGATTGAAAACGCATCCCGGACATTTAATAGCAGCCAACCAGATGACAGGTTTTGGTGGAATTCTGTCTTTCCAGGTAAAAGGCAATGCTGAAGATGCAGATCAGGTGATTTCCAAGCTTAAGTATTTCACAAACGCTACCAGTCTTGGAGGGGTTGAAAGTTTGATTGAGCGAAGAGCTGCTTCAGAAGGACCCGATACATTGACTCCTCAGAATTTAATCCGAGTGTCAGTAGGGTTAGAGCATTTATATGACTTGCTGGAAGATATGGAAGAAGCATTACACTAAAAAAAGGTCACTTCAAATATGGAAGTGACCTTTTTTTGTGCTGTGCTATTATCTTAATTGTACCAATTCCTCAATCGAACATCTACACTTGGAGCGGCATCGTTAACCATGCTTTTGAATTTTTCCACGTCGCTTAATCCATTTGTTCCTCTGTAGTGATATGGGTATACAATTGTAGGTTTGAATTCAGAAACTGCGCTTGCAGCCTGATCAACATCCATAGTATAAGGCAAATTCATGCACACAAAGGCTACATCAATATTTTTTAGCGCTCTCATTTCCGGAATGTCTTCTGTGTCTCCGGAAATGTAAAATTGTTTTCCCCCAAGATGAACAATGTATCCGTTTCCACGGCCTTTCGTATGTGGAGCTTCAGTGCTTTCCGGCAAATTATACATTGGTAATGCCTCGACCTTAATTCCATTGACAGCTTTGGATTGATTGTTCCCCAAAACGATCACTTCTTTTCCCGTGCCTGCAGTAAGCTTGTCTGCTACAGCTTGTGGTGCAATGATGGTCGCGCCAGAAAGGTCTAGTCCATCAAGTGTTTCCTGATTGAGATGATCCCCATGAATGTCCGTGATCAGCACCAAAGTTGGTTTCTTCTGCCCTTCGAAAGCAGCCGCACCACCATACGGATCTACATAAATTACTTGGTTATCATGCTCTAATACTAATGTGCCGTGTGTGATAGGATTGATCGTAACATCTCCTTTTTTGGCAGGAATCATGTCTTGCGAAAAAGCACCAAAGGAGATGAATAGAAGGAATATGGTTAGATATTTCATAGTAGTTTAAGATAGGCTTGTTGTCAAATAAAATAAAGAAAAGCTAGGGTAATAGTAGATTCAGGAACATTAGCCAAAGTATCCAACTCCTTTAGCCATTAAGCCAGCTAATAAAGGAATGATAAATAATAGCAGAAGTTCTAACCTGAGGAGCATAAAAATTGTTTTTGGGATTTGGACAAATTCATCTTGGTCACCTTTTCCATTTTTGATGAAAAACACCGTCGGATAAATCGACAAAATCCCAATAAAAGCGAACAGGGTTATTTTGATGTGGAAGATGAAATTGTAAGAATAAAACTCGGTAGGTTTTCCATAACCACCCAGCCAAAGCGTAAGTCCAACAGCCAAAAGGATCAATGCACCCATTCCATAAACTCCATCGATGGTAGCGATTCTTTTGATTTCCTTTCGTGTCAGTTCCTTCTTAAGTAAAAGATGCTCCGAAACCAATGAGCCGACAATTGCAAAAATGCTGATAAAATGAAGGTAGCGGAGGAGGATTTCTGGGGTCATGGATATTGGGTTGTTTAGAGCCGTACATTAAGGCACGGCAGGATTCACGGTTATTCATCATTTGACCCATAATATGTCCCTAAAGGGGCTATCGATATGGAAGAGATGAGGGAATTGCATTCAAAATAAATTCAGGTTCGAGTTGACTAGATTAAAGACTTATTTGTCAAGAATTAAAATTATTTCAATTTTCCATTTGCCCCATTAGGGGCAAGCTATGGGTAGAAAAAATAGCTGATGAGTTATTCTGCTGTGCCTTTAGGTACAGCGCTATTCTTCAATTGGTTTGAATATATATCTTTTGTCATAATCGATCTTATGGATTCTAAGAAGTTCCTCATATTCGTCTAAAAAGGACTGTTTTTTATGATGCATTTCTTGATTTTGTATATAACGGATAACCCTTGGAACTTGATCCCTACTGTATGAAAATGCTCCATAACCTGCCTGCCAATTAAATTTCCCATTTACAAATCCGCGAGTATTAATCCATTTTGAAGAATCTTCTTTAAGTTCTTTCATTAAATCTGAAAGAGCTTGGGTTGGCCGAAACCCCATCATTAAATGAATATGATCGGGCATCCCGTTTATTTGCAAAACCTTATGATCATATTTTGCGGCAATTGAAGATAGATATTTGTATAGTTCATCCTTCCAGGATGGATGAACCAAGGAAATCCTGTTTTGCACAGCAAATACTGCTTGAATGTGAATTTGTGTATAGGTGTTTGCCATGACGGAAAATATTAGCGCCGTACCTAAAGGCACGGCAGGATTCACGGTTATTAGTCATTTTACCCATAGTTTGTCCCTAACGGGACTGCCTAAATGGAATAAAGGCAACTACTATTAAAATGGATTTAGGTTCGCAATGATTTGATTAATAACCTTTTTTATCGCGTTATAAAGCTGTTTCAATTTCAGAATTGCCCATTAAGAGCTAACTAAGGCTAGAAAACATAGCTGATGAGTTATTCTGCTGTGCCTTTAGGTACAGCGCTATAAATTTAATTTGAGATTGCTTATTCCTTTTAGCTATTATCAAATTTCAAATTTCATCATTTTAAATTCTCACCCCGCCCAGCCTTCTCTATCCAGACTTCTATACTGTATCGCTTCGGCCAGATGCTCGACTTTGATTTCCTCAGATCCTGAGATATCAGCAATGGTTCTGGCTACTTTCAGAATTCGATCGTAAGCTCTGGCTGATAATCCCAGTCGCTCCATAGCGGTTTTCAAAAGCATCTTGCCAGCTTCATTGATCTGGCAGATTTGTTTTGTGAGATGCGAAGGCATCATGGCATTACAGAAAACCTCAGGATTTCCTTTAAATCGTTCCTTTTGCTTTTCTCGGCCCTTGATCACTCGCTCCCTTATTTCCTTGCTGGATTCTGTTTTCCTGGTGGAGGTCATCTCGTCAAATTTGACAGGAGTCACTTCTACATGGAGATCAATGCGATCTAACAGCGGGCCTGACACTTTATTCAAATAGCGTTGGACTATGCCTGGTCCGCAAACACATTCTTTTTCGGGATGATTGTAATATCCGCATGGGCATGGATTCATGCTGGCGATGAGCATAAAGTTGGCAGGAAAATCCACCGATACTTTTGCTCTGGAAATGGTAACTCGGCGTTCTTCCAGCGGTTGACGCATGACCTCCAGTACAGTACGCTTGAACTCTGGCAATTCATCCAAAAACAATACTCCATTATGCGCTAAGGATATTTCGCCTGGCTGGGGATTGCCTCCCCCGCCAACGAGCGCAACATCGCTGATGGTGTGGTGCGGAGATCGAAAAGGGCGATTGGCAAGCAGAGAACCATTTCTGCCCAGCTTTCCAGCTACGGAATGAATCTTGGTCGTTTCCAAAGCTTCTACCAAAGTCAGCGGTGGGAGAATCGAAGGAAGACGTTTGGCAAGCATGGTTTTACCTGCGCCAGGAGGGCCAATCATAATTACATTATGTCCGCCTGCAGCTGCGATTTCCATTGCCCGCTTGATATTTTCCTGACCTTGCACATCCGCAAAGTCAAACTCAATATCATCCAGTGAATGATAAAAAATCTCTCTGGTATCCGTCACCAAAGGTTCAATTTCCAGTTCCCCCATCAGAAAATCCGTGGCTTGCTGCATTGTTTCTACCCCTATAATATCCAAGCTATTGACTATCGATGCTTCTTTGGCATTTTCTACTGGGAGAATAAAACCCTTGAATCCCTTCTTTCTGGCTTCGATAGCAATGGGTAGTACTCCCTTGATCGGCCGGAGATTTCCGTCTAATGAAAGCTCACCCATAATCACATAATCTCCCAAAGTTGGAAATTCCACCTGCTCTGATGCTTGCAAAATTCCCATGGCAATCGGCAGATCATAAGCCGATCCTTCCTTCCTGACATCGGCGGGAGCGAGGTTGATTACCACTTTTTGCCTGGGCATTCTATACCCGAAATATTTTAAGGCACTTTCTACCCGCTGCTGGGATTCCTTCACAGCGGAGTCGGGAAGTCCGACCATAAAGAAACTGGTTCCTTGTCCCACATTCACCTCTATGGTGATGATGTTTGCATCTACGCCTGATACTGCGCTTCCAAAAGTTTTAGCTACCATAACATAAAAATATAAAAAGGAGACCTGTTGGTCTCCTCAATATACTAGTTTGATAAAATTAATATTTCACTTTTAGGTAATATTTTGTCTAGGTGGAATGTTACTTTGGTCAGTTTCCGGAGATGGAGTAGTTGGCCGAGGACTTGGTCTAGTCGGAGCAACGGGGTGTTCGAAGTCGTAAATTTTGGCTTTTAATGCGTGAGTCTCACTTTCCATTTTTTTGATTTGGGAAGAAAGACTGCTGTAGGCAGCATAGCTACTGCCCCAAGCGGCAAGAAAAATAATCAAGCCAATTAAAGTAATCGTCACCATGGAATCTGACGTGATTTCTTCCATCCCAAAGACTCCGCCAAGCGTGTCAAAGGCAATGAAGAAAATAAGAAAAGCACCAAAATAGACCAAAAGGGCTATTTGAAGGATTTGGTGAAGTTTTTTCATATGTAAATAATTTGATTTTTAGTGGCTATATGGAATCTCACACGATAGATAATTATCCAGTTTTTATGGTTTTATCGATGTGTTCGAATTCATAAGTATTAACATTAGTTTTAACGAATATACTAAACGGACTGAATACTAGAAAGCTTCTGGTATAAGCCTTCAGTTTGCATTAAGTCAATGTGCGTGCCACGCTGTACAATTTGACCATGCTCGATCACAAGTATCTCATCTGCATGCTGAATTGTGCTTAGTCTATGTGCGATCACCAATGTAGTTCTATTACTCATCAGTTTGGTCAGTGCTTCCTGTACCAAATGCTCGGATTCTGAATCTAAAGCTGAAGTAGCCTCATCAAGAATCAAAATTGGAGGGTTTTTCAATACTGCTCGTGCTATGCTTAGGCGCTGACGCTGTCCTCCGGAAAGCTTGGATCCACGCTCGCCGATACTAGTTTGATAGCCATCTTCCATTTTTTCGATAAATTCGTGGGCATTGGCAATTGTAGCAGCTTCCATGACCTGCTCTTTAGTTGCTCCTTCTACCCCAAAAGCAATATTATTGAAAACCGTGTCATTAAATAGAATGGATTCCTGCGTCACTATTCCCATTTGGCTGCGCAAAGCTTGTAAATCAAACTCCTTTAGATTTTTTCCATCCAGTAAAATTTGTCCTTCCGAAGGATCATAAAATCTTGGGATTAAATCCGCCAACGTGGATTTTCCTCCACCAGAAGGACCCACAAGTGCAATGGTTTTCCCTCTCGATAAAGTGAAATTGATGTTTTTCAACACGTTCACATCCTGGTAGGCAAAGCTTACATTTTTGACTTCAACTGAATTTTCAAAAGAATTCAATATGGCCGGACTTGCAGGGGAACTGATCTGAGTAGGCGTATCTACCACGGTGAAAATCCGCTCGGCTGAAGCGATACCCCGCTGAATACTGCTGACGGCACGGGAGATTTCCTTGGCTGGATTTAGAACTTGAGTGAAAATAATAATGTAGGTAATAAAGTCCGAGGCTCCCAAATCGGAATTTCCGCTGAGCACCAACCCACCTCCATACACCAAAATTCCGGCAACTACGAACACTCCGAGAAATTGGGATATCGGAGATGCTAATTCGTTTTTGCGAGCCATGTTCACGTTCACTCCTGCGTAATAATCGGTTTCTTTGTCGAATTTTCCCTTCATAAATCGCTCCGCATTGAAAGCTTTGATCACCCGCATTCCTCCAAGTGTCTCGTCTAGGATATTGACGATTCGACCAAGGGATTCCTGACTTTGCACCGCTTTTTTCTTCAGTCTTCTGGTAATCCCACCAATAATAGCTCCCGTGATGGGGATGATCAAAATGGTGAAAATTGTCAGTTTGGGAGACATAAAGAAAAGCACCGAGAAATAGAGAATAATGGTCACAGGCTCACGAAATACAACCCGAAGTGACTGCACAATCGTGTTTTCCACTTCTTGCACATCATTGGTCATTTTCGACATCAGATCGCCTTTGCGCTCATTGGAAAAATAGCCAATGTGAAGCTTACTGACTTGTCCGAAAATATCCATTCTCATGCGCTTGATGACAGTAGCGCGCACTTTTGCCAAAACTACCCCTGCCAAGTAGGTGAAGAGGTTGGAAAGGAAAACTGACGCCACGATGATCGCACACACATAATAAAGTGTTCCCATCTTGCCATATTCCTCAGCTATTTGCAGGAAGTTGTAATTGAAGAGGTGGGAAAAGTATTCGAGTGAGAAATTGAATTCAGGCTTCTCGGAATATTGTGTCAGTGTTGCCGGATCTACTTGTTCGAAAATCACATCGAAAAGCGGCTTCAGCAAGGTGAAATTCAGCAAGCCAAAAACGATGGAAAGAAACGCGTAGATAATATAGGTAGGCACGAATTTTCCGTATGGCTTGGCATAGGAGAGAATTCGTAGATAGGTCTTCATAAACTAATGTTCGTGGAATAATCTCGCAAGTTACGCAAAAATGGCGGTGCAGGTTATCAGTTAATAGTTGTAATCAGGTCGTATGAAGTTCCAGCGGAATGCCAATTGCAGGTATTGGGAGGTAGCTGGACTGTCGAGGTCTTGGGCAGTACGTCTTCTGAAAGTATGGGAAGCATCGATAAAGAAATTATGCCTTAACATATAAGAAGCATTCAGATTAGTTTGAACCACCTTGTTCTCGATACCCTGACCGATCACATTATCAAATAATCCTGTTGGACTTCCTTCCAATCTATTTTTCAAGACATCTCCACCCCAGTTGGTCTCTTCGTCTGGATCTGCTCCATAGAGTTGGTACATGGTAGTGAAAGTCAGGTTCAGTTTTGGGATAGGCTGGTAGCGGAGGATTCCTAGCATTTCCCTGAAATTAGCTCCTCTTGGATGGGTAAGTGGAGTTCTCCAATTGCTGTAGGATTGATAGTCGACTTTTTCCTGAAAAGTATAAGGTCGGGCAGAATTGTATTCCAGCTGAAGATCTAGATTCGAAACCTTGAATAGGTCGATGTATTTAAATCCAGCCTGAAGCCCGTATTTATTCCGCTTGGAGTTCTTGCCATCTTGTCCAAAGAATTCTGAAAAGACGAACTCATCCAGTGCAAACTGACCGTAAAGCTGCATGGTTGACAAGAAATTCCATTTGTAATCTATCCCGAGCATGACCTTGTCAGGCGTGCCGAGTGATTGCTCCACCCAGCGATAAAAGATAATTGGATTGTAATAGTTGAAGTCTGCTTTGTCAGTCATCACAGACTCAAAAAACCCAAGGTTTAGGTTTTTGCCTACGTTAAAACCAAGTCTGTGAAAGGAAAACCATTTTTGAGGATATCTACCATCCGTAGGTCGCCCTCTGTCGTAGTCCACATCTGCAGTCATTTGAGTCCAGATATTGGTCAATTGGAATTTCCACACCTGGGTATTAAGTTTCACAAACATGTAGGGATTGGAAAAGTCGGAAAGCAAAAAGGATCTATAACCTTCCCCGATGAAGTTACGGTCATGACCGACTTCTACCTGAATGTGTTTGGTGATGTTAAAACTCACATGGCCAAGTGCTGAGAAGTACGTGTAGCCATCTGCATTATATTCCTTCCAAAATCCCTCACCTGGCACAGCGCCATTGTGCTCGGCGTAGCCTTTCACCCAACTAGGGAAAAATGCCTCCGAAGAAGTGAAGTACGTGTAAAAACCAACTTTCTTATCTATTGATCCGCGAAGCACAACTCCACGCGAAAGGCGATTTGGGTTTCGGTCATTGTCGGGCTCGATCCCACCATTCAAGTACAAAACCGGACTTACGTGGATATCAAACTCATCACTATAATAGTATGCAAAGTCTCCAGGTCTTTTATAAATCGCGTTGAATAAAGGTTTTTCGGAAAGAGGGGTTTCCCTACTTACAAACTCCCAATTATCCTGACTCAGGTAAGCGAGATTGAACTGATCTACACTAGTTCTGATCACCGCGTCATTCGCAATGCTGTCGAGAAAAGCTGCCACATGATCTCTTCGGTAGGGCTTTGCACCAGTGTGGAACACCGGATTATTTTTTCCTTGAAGGATTTCGTACCGCTCGATTTTCTGGTAATAATCTCGATCGAAAGGAATGTAACTTCCCTGTGCAGTGACAAAAAGTGGAAGTAGAAATATGCCTAATAGAATAAGCAGTCGAGCGTGTAAAGGTTTTTGCATTGCCTAAATCTAAAAAACATTCCTGAAAATAGAATTCGAATACGGCTAAAGAGAGTTGAAATAGTAGAAATCAGCGTTTTCCAAATGATTGCATCCGTCTAATAGACATTTGGTTACTGCCAGAGGTAGGGGTTTGAATTTGCTTTGAAATTGGAGTTGAATTTTATTTTTGGGCTAAAACGCCTTGATTTGCATACTCAAATCAAGTTTTTAAATCCTTTTGACCAATTGACTTAGAAATACTTGGCAAAGATTTGGTGAGTTTTGTGAAAAAGCCTAGCTTTGTGCCTCATTTGAAAGAGGTACATAATAACTAGCAATAATATGAAAGCTGATATCCATCCAAACTACAGAGACGTCGTTTTCTACGACACTTCTAGCGAGTTTAAATTTCTTACTAAGTCAACTATCGAAACAAGCGAAACTATCACTTGGGAAGATGGCAACGAATATCCTTTGTTCAAGGTCGAAGTGAGCTCTCAGTCTCACCCGTTCTACACAGGTAAGAAAATGATGCTTGATACTGCGGGTCGTGTTGAGAAATTCAACAGAAGATACGCTAAGAAGTAATTCTTCTATATCTCAGGCTAAAAAGTCTCCCGGAGCATGGATTCCGGGAGACTTTTTTATTTTTGCCTCATGGACTCAATTTTATTGTTTGATGACCCTGCTATTCGCGGCTCGTTACTTCCTTTTACTTTTACCCGACCAGTAGCGGAAATCCGCGTAGGAATACTGAAGGTGTCGGAAAAATGGGAAAAGATCACCGGTGCTTCAGTTTCATTTCTGACCCAAGACTACCTTCAAAAGAAATACCCTCGAAAATCTGGAAAAGCGCTGGCTATAAATGGCGCTTGGCTGCCAGACATTAGAAGTCTAGCTGTATTGAAATCCATTACATCAACTCAGGCACTGTATTTCGGAAAGACCCTGATCGCAACCTATATCGGCGAAACGGAGAAAAATCTAGTGGCAGTGAAGGGTAAAGAAATTGTCCAGCTCGATTTTGAACCCACATTAGTATTGAAAACCTGGAATATTTTCCAGTTTAATGGAGCGGAGATAAAAAATGATTTTGAGATGCTGACTAAAGGCAGAAAATCTGCGCAGATCACAGATCCTCATACTAAAGTATATTCTCCCGAAAACATCTTCGTTGAAGAAGGGGCAGTCATTAGAGCGGCGATTTTGAATGCAGAAAACGGCCCAATTTACATTGGTAAAAACACCGAGATCCAAGAAGGAGCTTTGATTCGTGGGCCATTTGCGCTTTGCGAAAGCTCTACAGTAAATATGGGAGCCAAAATAAAAGGTGATACCACCGTGGGCCCACACTCCAAAGTGGGAGGGGAGTTATCCAACTCGGTGATCTTTGGCTATAGCAACAAAGGTCACGAAGGGTTTCTCGGCAATTCTGTAATCGGAGAATGGTGTAATATGGGAGCTGACACGAATACCAGCAACCTGAAAAACAATTATTCCCCAGTGAAGCTCTGGGATTATACCGTTGGGAATTACTCCAATACTGGTTTGCAATTCTGCGGACTCATGATGGGCGATCATTCCAAATGTGGTATTAATACCATGTTCAACACAGGGACAGTCGTCGGCATTGGATCCAATGTGTTTGGTCCAGGATTTCCGCGTAAATTTATCCCTTCATTTGCTTGGGGTGGAGAGGAAGGATTCTCTACCTTTTTGTTCCCGAAATTTCTAGAGACAGCAAAAGCCGTAGTGGCCAGAAGAGGACTTGAGTTGAATGCGGAAGAACAAGAAATCTTACGTATGATTTTCGAAATGTCCAAAAACTATAGAATTTGGGAAACCTCATCCTGATTAATTAATTCATGCAATTCGCAGCTATACCGGGTCTTCCCGAAACCAAATTAAACCTCATCAATGCTGTCAAAAACAATCATTTGGCGCATGCACTGCTATTCCATGGACCGGAAGGCTCCGCTAATCTTACTATGGCATTGGCGCTGTGCACTTATTTGTACTGTGAAAACCCAAGTGATTCAGATTCTTGTGGGACCTGCGCTTCCTGCCAGCGGATGAGTCGATTGGTAGTTCCTGATTTGAACTTCGCATTTCCTACAATTGCAAAGGGTAAAGAGGATGAAAAGGAAAAAGATGACGATGAAAAAACAGATCTATTGACCAATTGGCGAAAGTTTGCTACGGAGCAGCCCTATGGTAATGTCCATGATTTCATCTACTTTAATAATTTTGAAAAGAAGCAGTTAAATATCTCCAAAGGGGCAGCCCGTAAAATCATACAGGCACTTTCACTCATGTCTTTTGAAGGTGGCTATAAGATCATGATGATTTGGTCACCGGAATTTCTTCACCCTTCTGCCGCAAATGCCCTTCTGAAAATTCTAGAAGAACCGCAGCCTAAAACGCTTTTTATTTTGGTGACTGGAGCTGCCGATCAGTTGTTGACGACGATACTTTCCAGAACTCAAAAGGTTACGATTCGGGGGTTTTCTGATGAAGAAGTCAAAAGTCATTTGCTCGAGAAGGGACTTTGTGACGAAGCATCTGCAGATCAGATCGCAATGCTAGCAGATGGCAATATGCGTGAAGCTTACCGACTCGTAGATCAGGTAGAAGATCTCCAGGTCAAAAAAATCAGAGAATGGTTTTTGTCCTGCTACAAAGCTGATTTCAAAAGTATTTTTGGACTTGCGGATGACTTTCACAAGTCGGATAAAGAAGCCCAAAAATCACTTTTACTCACAGGATTAAACGTACTTCGTGAGATTTTGCTGAAAAATGTAGGGTTGGAGGAGTTGCTTCGTACGCATGACGAGGATCGTAAATTCGTCAATAATATTTCCGGTAAGATCCTCAAGGAGGAGCATGTAGGGAAATTATATGGTGATTTCAATACTGCTCATTATCATTTGGAACGAAACGGTAACGCCAAATTCATCTTCACAGATCTATCGATGAATGTGACCAGATTGATGGCGAAAATAAGCTGATATGGAGCAAAAAGTAATTGGTAGAAAAGAGAAAGTATCACTTCCTGATTTAGGACTGTCGCTGGTTTGGGCCAAAGTCGATACCGGAGCCTACACAAGCAGTATTCATGCGGAGAATTTGGAAGTATTAGAGGTAAATGGAAAGCGAGTGCTGCAGTTTCAGCCACTTCTTCCCGGACATAAATCTTATACCGGCGAGATAGTTACCTTTGAAGAGTTCAGAGAGAAAAAAGTAAAAAACTCCTTCGGTCATGCTGAGGTTCGTTATTTGATCGAGACTACCTTTGAACTGGCTGGAGAAAGTTACTCGGCGGAGTTCACACTATCCGATCGGTCGAGTATGAGAAATGCGATTCTTCTCGGTCGGAAAATACTCAAAAATCGCTTCCTTGTAGATGTATCCAAAATCAATTTGGCTAAACCTTATCGGAACAAATAATCAAAGTCAGATTTACCTAAAAATCCTTGCTGAAGGCTCCTATTACCTAAAAATTTTCTTATGAAATCGAGCATAATTCCAGCGATATCCAAAGAGATGCTTATCCATTGCGAGATACTCCCGAAAAAAAAATCGGGGCAGGCTATCTGATCATAAAAAATCAATTATTAACAGATGAAAATTGCAATCCTTTCCACAAACCCAAATTTATATTCCACCAAGCGCCTGCTGGAAGCGATTAAAGCAGCAGGCCACGAGGGAATAATCGTCAATCATAGCATCTGTGATTTGATTCTTGAGCAAGATGGTCCGTCCATTATTCATAAAGGAGAAAAAGTACTGGGAGTAGATGCCGTTATTCCTAGGATCGGTGCTTCAGTTACTTTTTACGGAACGGCAGTGGTTCGTCAATTTGAGTTGATGGGCACTTTTTCTGTGGTGAATTCTCAAGCCATCGTCCGTAGCAGAGATAAATTGCGTAGCCTTCAGATCATGTCCAGTGCAGGACTTGGTATGCCCAAAACAGCCTTTACTAATTTCTCCAAAGGAGGAGAAAAACAAATTATCGAGCATGTTGGTGGAGCGCCCTTGATCATCAAATTATTAGAAGGAACGCAAGGACTTGGGGTAGTTTTGGCAGAAACGCGAAAAGCGAGCCAGTCCGTTATTGAAGCATTTCATGGATTGAAGGCAAGAATTATCGTTCAGGAATTCATCAAGGAAGCCAAAGGAGCAGATATTCGAGCTTTTGTGGTGAATGGGAAAGTAGTCGGAGCGATGAAGCGCCAAGGAGCTGAAGGGGAGTTTCGTTCCAACCTTCACCGAGGTGGCAAGGCAACTGTCATCAAATTAAGCCGGGCTGAGAAAGCTGCTGCCTTAGCTGCTGCCAAATCACTTGGCTTGGATGTGGCAGGAGTTGATATGCTTCAATCTGCCCGGGGCCCGCTGATTTTGGAAGTGAATAGCTCTCCAGGACTAGAAGGAATAGAGAAAGCTACGGGCATCGATGTCGCTGGATCCATAATAAAATTCATAGAAGAAGGCGTAAATAAGCGTCCATTAAAGATTTCGAGTCAATGAGTCAAGTAGTAAAAATAGGCACCAGAGGAAGTAAGTTAGCACTTTGGCAGGCTTATCATGTGGAGGAGCTTTTGCAAAAAGCCGGGCTGGAATCAGAGATAGTGATCATTGATACGAAAGGTGATCAAATCCTTGACGTTTCCATTGCGAAAATTGGCAGTAAAGGTGTTTTTACGCAGGAATTGGAAGATCAATTGCTGGATGGCCGGATCGATATAGCCGTTCATAGTGCAAAGGACATGCAGTCTAATTTGCCAGAAGGCTTTGAAATCATTGCTTTCACCGAGCGGGAAAAGGAAAACGATGTGCTTGTCTCTCATGACAAATCCGTTTCTCTTAAGAAGGATGTTGTATTAGGAACTTCTTCCACTCGCCGCGTTTCTACGTTGAAGCATTTTTACCCACATGTGAAGACAGTGGAGGTTAGGGGGAATCTACAGACTCGAATCCGCAAAATGGAGGAGGGACTTTGTGATGCCTTGTTACTTGCTTATGCAGGTGCGCATCGCATGGAATATGACCATATGATCGTGGCGGAATTGGATTTGGATGAATTTACTCCGGCAGTCGGGCAAGGATCTGTTGCCATCGAAGTGGCAACCATACTTGATTCGGAATTGAAGTCAAAAATCGCTGCTGCTTGTAATCATCAAGAGACCTCCTTACGGCTTCGTGCTGAGCGAGCTTATCTGAGAATATTGGAAGGGGGTTGCAGCATACCGGTTTTTGCGCTAGCTAATCTTAAAGAAGACCAGCTTAGCCTAAAAGGCGGGATTGTGAGCTTAGACGGCAAAGAGCGGATTTCTCTTGTGGTAAATGGAGATGCCAGCCAGCCAGAAAAGTTAGGACAGGAACTTGCTGACCAAGTTTTTGCCGCAGGCGGAAAAGTCATATTAGATCAAATCAAATCAACCTTAAATAAATGAGAATTCTAAGAACCTTACTTTTTCTCTTTTTTTGTGCCTGCTTCTTTTCCTGTGCTGGAAGCAAAGATTACTTAGTCACCATCAAGACTAGCCACGGGGATATCGTGGCAGTACTCTTTGACGATACTCCTGAGCACAAATCCAATTTTATAGAATTGGCTGAAGCGGGAAGATTTGACTCCACAGAATTTCAGCGAGTGATGAAGAACTTCATGATTCAAGGTGGTGACGTTTTTACGAAGGAAAATCTTCCTCCCCAGGAGTGGCCGACTTTGCCAGCTGAGATCAGACCTAAGTATTATCATAGAAAGGGGATGATTGCTGCGGCAAGGCAGCCAGACTCTGTTAATCCTGAGCGACGCTCAAATGGTTCGCAATTTTATATCACTATAGGGAAGGTTTATGACGAACTGGAATTGACTACTGATATGAAGGAGCTTCAAAAGTCGCTGATGAAATACATGGAGCTGGGCAGTCAGGCAGAATTGAAGAATGAATACATCCGCCTTTACAATGAGCAGAAGTATGATAGTTTGACTACAATGATCCTTTCCATGAGAGATGAATTAGAGTCCTCTCTGAATGTGAATTTGACGAAGGAATTTACCAAAGAGCAAATTGAAGCATATACCACGGTAGGTGGAGTGCCTCATTTGGATAAGGAATACACCGTTTTCGGAGAAGTGATCCAGGGGCTGGAAGTGGCTGAAGAGATATCTAATGTGGCTACTAACACCAGAGATAAGCCAATTGAGACAGTTTATATGACAGTGAAAGTAGAGAAAATGTCCCGTAAGAAAATTGAAAAAGACTATGACTACAGCTTTCCAGATGACAAGTAAAAAGAAAGTATTTATCACTGGAGCGAATGGATTACTTGGACAGAAACTTGTCGCTCAATTGGTGGAAAAGGGAGCCTTTCAGGTGTTTGCTAGTGGCAAAGGAGCATGCAGGCTGCCAGGTGAAGGCTTCGAATACGTTTCAGTTGATATCACCGATGAGTCTAGCGTGGAAAAAGCGCTTGGTGAGATCAAGCCGGATGTAATTATTCATGGTGCTGCAATGACTCATGTGGATCAGTGCGAATTGAACCAAGAAGCTTGCTACGATGCTAATGTCAATGCGACTGCTTATTTGATTAAGGCTGCAGAAGCGGCAAAAGCTCATTTTATTTTTGTTTCCACGGATTTTATTTTCTCAGGAGAAGAAGGCCCATTGGATGAAAATGCTGAAGCTGCTCCAGTAAATTACTACGGAGAGACTAAGCTCCAAGGGGAACAGCTGGTGAAGGCTTGCCAAACCAAATGGTCGATTGCACGAACCGTTTTGGTTTTTGGAATAGCGCATGATATGAGCCGGACGAATATTATTCTTTGGGTGAAATCTTCTTTGGAAGCTGGAAAAGAGATTCAGGTAGTCGATGATCAATTCCGCACCCCAACCCTTGCTGAGGATTTGGCGACAGGATGTATTTTGATAGCTGAGCAAGAAGCGGAAGGCATATACAATATTTCTGGGCCCGACTTTTTGACACCTTATGAAATGGCAAATATCACCGCCGATTACTTTGGGCTGAACAAAGAGTTAATCAAACGAGCAGATTCAACCACCTTTACTCAGCCAGCAAAAAGACCTTTAAAAACGGGATTTATCATCACAAAAGCTCGGGAAGAGCTTGGTTTTGAACCGAAAAGTTTCCGAACGGCAATTGGTATTTTGGCAAAACAAATTATCTTAGCCCGCTCTTAAAATGCAGTTTATTTACCCTAATTTAACTTTAAAATAATTTATGGCAGCAATCAACGAAACCGAAGAAAGAGGCGAATTTGGTTCTAGTTTAGGATTCATAATGGCCGCAGCCGGTTCTGCCGTAGGTCTTGGGAACATTTGGAGATTCCCCTATTTAGTGGGTGAAAATGGAGGTGGCGCCTTTGTATTTGTTTACATTCTGTGTGTGCTTTTTATCGCGCTCCCGCTACTATTTAACGAAATAGCCCTAGGAAGAAAATCCGGTAAAAACCCAATCGGAGCTATACGAGATACTGGTGGAAATAAATTTTGGCAGCTTGCAGGCGTTCTCTGTGTGCTAGTATGTTTTTTCGTTTTTAGTTACTATTCAGTTATTGCTGGTTGGACTGTAGGCTATATTATCACAGAAATCATCAATGTTCCAGTTGACTTTGCGGAGTTTGTGGAGACACCGCTGTATGTGATTCCATTGACATTTTTGTTCATATTAATGACCATCCTTATTGTCTTGGGTGGAGTGTCTGGAGGTATTGAGAAAGCATCTAAATTCTTGATGCCAGTACTCTTTATTATCATCATTTTCATTGCTGGCAGAGCAGTTACCTTGGAAGGCGCAGGAGCTGGCATCGAGTACTATTTAAAGCCAGATTTCAGTAAAATTAATGCAGCTGTTATACTTCAGGCACTTGGTCAAGCTTTCTTTTCCATGTCGGTAGGTTGGGGTTTGATGATCACATTTGGTTCTTATTTACCTAAGAAGTCTAACATTATACAATCTGCAGGATGGATTGCAGGTATGGATACATCAGTTGCCTTATTGGGTGGTTTGATGGTGTTTCCAGCGCTATTTGCATTGCTTCCTGGAAAAGATCCAGCTGCAGGTCCAGCATTGGTTTTCGATGTGTTGCCAAAAGTATTTGCCGCAATGCCAGGCGGACACGTAGTAGGAGCCTTGTTCTTTATTCTTCTGATGGTAGCAGCATTGACCTCTACTATATCTATGCTTGAGGTGCCAGTAGCCTATATGATCGATGACAGAAAGTGGGGTAGAAAAAAAGCAACTTGGACTATAGGTTTGGCTGCCATGGCGCTTTCTGTTCCATCTGCGTTGTCTCAGATTCCAGGCACTTTCTTTAATTCACTTCATATTAATTTCTTTGGCAATAGGCTCGAAGGTTTCTTCGGAATCATGGATTTTGTGTTTGGTACGTTTGCGGTGATCGTGATTTG
The DNA here is from genome assembly GCF_900182815.1 of Algoriphagus winogradskyi. Lineage (GTDB taxonomy): Bacteria > Bacteroidota > Bacteroidia > Cytophagales > Cyclobacteriaceae > Algoriphagus > Algoriphagus winogradskyi. The sequence goes on from NZ_FXUA01000011.1 coordinate 47,225, forward strand.
TTTGATGCTGGCGCTTTACACAGGCTGGGCTTCTAAAATCTCTGATTATGCGGATGAGTTGAGATTGGGAGCTCCTAGTTTCAAAGGTCCTTTCAGAGCAGGTTGGATGTTCTTCGTCAAGTGGATTTGTCCTATCGTAATTATTCTACTTATTCTGAATATGGTTGGCTTATTTGGTACTGCTCAGGCAGCCTAAGTGCAATACATTCATATAGAAATTGAAAAGGAAGTCTTCGGGCTTCCTTTTTTTATTTATGATACCATCTACATTTTTAGCTGCTAAGTTCACGAAGGTCGCACTTCTGACTTTTTCTAATTTAGCCGAATGTTCCTTTAGCATTGGAGTCTGTCGACTGATCACTGAGACTTATTGCTGATGACTTTTTACATCAAACCTTCCACTTAATTATCCTTGTTGGCAAGGGAATTGCTAATTTTTCTTAAAATCCTTCGTTACTAAGCTTACTAAACCAAAAAATACTACATCATGAAAAAACTTATTCTTTCTCTGGCTCTGTTGGCATTTGCGCTAACTGGCTATTCGCAGGGCTTTTCTCTAGGTCCCAAAGTTGGGCTGAGCCAAACAAACCTGGACTTTAAAAAGGATCAATTTAAGAACGGTGATTCCAAATTTGGTTACCATGTTGGTTTATTCGCTAGAATCGGCCTTGGTCCACTTTATTTGCAACCTGAGGTGCTGTATACGCAAACACAAGGGCAGTTTTCCTTTGATGAGGGGGTCGGGGCAATTGACCAATATGAAGCGGATTTTAATCGTGTGGATATTCCAGTGATGGTTGGCTTTAAGATGTTTAATCTTTTGAGGATTCAAGCTGGCCCAATAGCTAGCATAAATGTGAATTCTGAGCTGAAAGATGCAGGTAACACGATTCAGGATGTAGAATATGATGATGCTACTATTGGATATCAAGCTGGTCTAGGTTTGGATATTGGCAACCTGATTATTGATGCTAAGTACGAGAGTTCTCTCAATAGCTTCAGTAGCAATGTGGGGAATTTCAGTACTGATCAACGGACAAACCAATGGATCCTTTCGGTGGGTTTCAAATTATTTTAACCTCACTGGAATGGCCCTTAAAAATCCCGATTGATGAATTTCAATCGGGATTTTTTATGGGGTTATTTTTCAACTAATCTTGTTTTGTAAATCACCGAATAGTCATTTTCTGCGGCTGAGAAATTAAGTGAAAACCAGATTTCGTCTTTTGTGATGTATTTATTCAGATTGCCTAATATTTCTGGTTTGGAGATAAGTGGGCTGATGCTTGTCCCATCAAAAAGTACTTTCCCTTGTGTATTGAATTTACTGCCTTCGTCAAATATTTTATTGATGTCTCCTCCAGCATTTGAGTTGGCGTCCTTATAATCTTCATCGGACAAGCCGGCCAAGAAATCAACTAAAAAGAGATTGTCCTCTACTGCGATAATGCTATTGATCGTCCCAAGAAAGAAGTCTCGAATATCAAATGAATTTTCTTTACTGTTTTCTTTCGGCACCTTTTCTATAAATGAAGTAAAGGGGATTGATTTTACGGAGTTTGGAGCACTAGTCGAGTCGAGCTGATCAAAAGCGTATCCATAGATTTTTGGCTCATTTCTGAAATTTATAAAAAGTGAGTCTTCTGTAGCACTTAAGTTCAAGTGGAAGTTCAGCAAAGGATAGGACTTCTCAGTACTGCTGAATTTTGATGCTTTCGGGAAAGGGATAAGTGGAGAATATGAGCCTGTTTCTAAATCTAACACTTCAAGCTGCTTTGAGTTTTGTTGAAATTCTACACCTTGGTGTCCAAATTTTTCAGCATGACGTCCAGTGAGATTGGTGTAAAATTTATTGTCATGGATCACACTGTTATTGGCTCCACCTATGATCAAACTGACTGAAGAAGTAAAGTCTGGTTCGTAGTTTTTTAGTAATTCACCTTCCAGATTATAGGAATAAACCCCTCTCGAGGTCGGGATAAGGAATTCAGAATTGCTTGAAAATTTGGCGATTCCAGTTCGGTTTCCCGCATAGTTGTTTGGGCCTTCACCTTTAAGCATGTAATAGTGAAGAATTTCCCCATCTGAATTAGTCACGAAAAGCGTGTCAGTATTGGAGTCAGAGAGCAAAAATGTAGTTCTGTCCGGACTAATATCCATCAAGGTGAGATTCCCGAGATAGTCCACCACGAGCGAATCATAGATTTCAAACTCTAACGCTTGTTCTGAAAGCGGCGTGGAGGTTTGGGTTTTTTCTTCTTTACCTGAGCAGGCTAATGTGAGCGCAAAAAGGGCGAGGAGGCATAGGTGGCTTAGGTTTTTCATTTTTGTACCAATTGTAGTTTATAAAAAGTAAGATAATCCTGCTCTTCGCCTATATAATCGTCGTTTCGGAGGGCAAAAAACGGGTCGGTAGGATTCTCAATAGCAAAGATTTGCTTAACTTTTTTAGGGATTGGAACCTCATTTGACCATCCTTTTTCAGCGTCATACATTTTGAAATAGGATTGGTTTAATTCTACTAATCTAGGGAAATCCTTAGGGAACGTGAAGTTCTGTGAGCCGAAAACCTCCTCTGAAATCCCTTCTGAATAGTGGACTACAAGGTGTTTCTGATTTGCAAATACTCCAAAAATATTTCCTTCGACCAATTTTTCGTAGCCATAATTTTCGTATTTATCTTTCAACTCCGGGGCTTCAATAAATTTCGAAGGGTTAAGATCTAGGGTCTCTATGTGCTTCCCGGAGTCAAGCAAGTTAAATCTGTGGATCTTGGGTTCGTTGTTGAAGTAAAGCAATAGGTCATTTTCAACTGTCGTAAATGATATAGAAGGCCTTTCGTAGAGTAAGCCCGTACTGAATTTTGAGGTTTCAGGAGTTCGGATTAGGGGACTGCTTTCTCCAGTGGCAGGATTAAGCATTTCCAGCAAGAAATAGTCTCTTAAATAATTTTCTGTAAAAGGTCCCACTTCATCTCTTCCTGTATAGTAAAGAATTATTTTATCCTGCCAGAACTCGAATGATTTCGCATCCATCAGGCCACCAAAGGATTGGGATGCAAATGGCATTTCGATTTTTCTTTTCACAGATAGATCTTCGTTCAACTCGAAATAAGGGCCATCGTGGCCTCCTATATAAGGATTGCCATCTGGATCAAATTTGATAGTAGAAATAAAAGAAATTGAATTTGGGCCGTCTTTGGGAAATGCTTTGGTGGAGAGGACCTGTCCTCTATAATCGATTTTGATTAATGTATTCGCGGTATAATCATATAGCATACCCATTCCATCTCTAAAATCTCCAGTGGAAATATTTCCCATATAATCCACCTGGATAGAATCAAGAACTTGGAGTTCCCATTTAGTTGAAGTTTCAGATGTTACTTTTTCGGATTTTTCTGAGGAGGAACAGCTCAGAAAGCTGTAAGCTAAAAAGGCAATTAAAATGTGTCTGTAAATCATTTTTTAGTTAGTTTCATTTTATAAATTCTTAAAAAATCCTCTTCTATATCCGGATCTCCAAGTCGTTGGAACCATGCAAAACCTCCTCCGCTGGCATAAGTTTGGCCTACGGTGTTGGTAGGTAGCGGCAAAGTTCCTAGATAATTAAGATCAGCTAAATCATACACTAGTGTTCCTTTCGAAACTTCCTCTTCTATTTTTAAAGACATAGCTCTGGCTTCCTCTTCTTTTCCATCCATCCACAAAGCCTCAACCTCCTTAGACTTAACTGGATCCCTTCCAGAATAGAAATTCAGTAACAGCAAATCATCAAGAATATGAATATTTCTAATCGCTGCAGTGCCTCCCCGGTTTTCAATTTTCCCATCCTTGAATTTTTCCCGTTCCTTTCCTTCAGGTTTAAGAAATCCAGGAATATTTAGCTGAATAACAGTATCAAGCTTTGCGGCGGCGGTACTTAGCTGGTAAACATAAAGCTGGGGGTCTCCGCCGTGTACCACATATAATGTTTCTCCATTGGCTTCGTATGCAGGATTGTAGTCACTTGGGTTAAACCCTTTTCCATTCAAAAAATGACTTCCTTTCTCAAAAGGAATAATTTCAGTCATGGTTTCGTTCGCCACATCCACGAGCTCCAATGCCCGATATTCTTCGTAGAATTCCTGCTCGCCCGGAAAGGAATTGTCTGGACGCACTGATATTGGAAGGAGATAAGTTTTATCGCTAATAGTAGCTGATTCGAGTGATTTTCCTATAATAGTGCGGGACGATAACGTGCTCAATGATTCAGGATGAGATATTTTTTTTACCATAGTTCCGTCCAAATCATAAATGAATAAGCCATTTGCTCCAAAGACAGCTAACTGATCCTCCCCATAGAAGCCTGGGGATTCGAGTTTAAAGCCATAAACATCTGGAGTATCTCCTTCTTCTTTAGAAAAAGTGTGGATAATCTTTCCTTCAGCATCCGTAATAATTATTTCATTGCTTGGGAAATCGAAAAAAATCAATTTGGAGCCCTCTGAACTAACATCTGTAAGCATAGGAATTCCAAGGTATTCTAGATCCAAGGAGTCCGCCAGTTCCCAGGAAAGTTGAAATTGTTGGCCATATGACTCTTCAGTAGTATCTGAAGAAGAACAGGAGGAAAAGAGTAGAATAAGAACTGGTAGGACAAGTATTTTATATCTCATTTTTCAGTCAATTTCTTTTTATAAATTCTTAAAAAATCCTCTTCAACGTCTGGATCGGGTGTTCTTTGGAAATAGAGAAAGTTGTCATCTGCCATGAAGCCACTTGGATTAATGCCAGTAGGGAAACTCAGAGTTCCGAGGTAGTTTAAGCTCTTTTCATCAAAAACAAGTATGCCTGGTTTGGTTTCAGAAGCCGCTTTATTGTAAATCGCCTCGCCCTCCTCTTCCTTCCCTGTGCTCCATAGAGCCCTAGCTTCTTCCATGATTTTTGGATCTATGCCTGGGTAGTAGTGGACCAGTACTTTCCCGTCCTGAATCAAAATATTTCTGATAGCTGCTGTGCCTCCATTGATGGTGACATTGCCTGGAGAAAACTCGCTTCGAGGAAGCCCTTCCACCTCATAAAAATCTGGAATCGCCAAGTGAATGGCTGTGTCGAGTTTTGCTTCTTCTGCCGAAAAGTCATAAATATAGAGGATTGGGTCTGAGCCATGGGAGAGATATAATTTTCCGTTCCTTACATGGAACGCAGGAGCATAATCGCTTTGCACGTAGCCCATACCGTCTAGGAATTTGGTGTCTGCTTCAAAGGGCCCAAAGTCCTGCATTTCCCCAGTTTCTAAATCTACCAATTCGACGGCTTTGTAGGTGTCGTAAAATTTTTGCTCTCCTGGATAGGTGTCTCGACTTCTAAATGACTTGGTCATCAAGTATTCTTTCCCTTCAAGTCTGACTATTTTTGCCGTTAATCCTGGCATTGACATGGATCCTGCACTTCCCATAGCTTCAGCGTGATCGATTTTTTTGATCATGTTGCCATCCAAGTCATAGATGAAAATCCCTCTCATACCAATGAGGATCACCCGGTCTTCACCCCAAAGAACTGGCAATTCCAGTTTGAACCCATAGGCATCAGGCGTATCTTCTTTTTTGGAGAATTGACCAAGGATCTCTCCATTTGAATTTGTTATAATAGTCTCGCTAGAGGGAAAATCGAAAAAGGAAATAAGGCTGCCCTCCTTGTTTACAGAAGCCATCAAAGGATTGCCGAGGATTTCTAAATCTAAGGAGTCAACCATATCTATGGAAAGTTCAATTGGAGCTACTTCTGTAACAATTTCTTTTTCCTCACAGGAAAAAAGGCCAAATGAGCTAAATAGAAGTAAGATTAATAGGCTTTTACGCATTTGAATACGGTTTGTGGATTAAATGAATAAGATAGTAGTTAATCAGTTGACACCAAAAAAAAACTCAGCCTGATTGACTGAGTTTTGTAATATTTGTTACTAAAAGTAAAAGTTATTGGTCTCCTTTTAAGTGACTTACAGGCCAATGCTGTTGATGTCCAATAGGGATTATTCAATTTGGCTTTTTACATAAGGCCAAATCGTCTCAAACACAATCTTATGCCCTTCTTCCGTAGGGTGAATGCCATCAGGAAGATTTAGCTCGGGAATTCCACCCACATTTTCCAATAGAAAAGGAATGAGTGTGACATCCTTTTCTTCTGCTACCGCAGGGTACATTTCTGTGAATTCAGTCGCGTATTTCTGACCCATGTTTGGAGGGATTTGCATGCCTGCCAAAATGATCTTGGTATCAGGGAATTTTGATCTGACTTTATCTATAATTTTTAACAGGTTGCTTTTTGTCTCTGTAAGCTTGATTCCTCTCAAACCATCGTTTCCGCCAAGTTCAAGGATGAAAACATCTGGCTTGTCCTCTAGAAACCAGTCCAATCTGCTTAGTCCGCCAGCAGTAGTTTCACCGGAAAGTCCTCCGTTGATCACTCTATAGTTCAGTCCCAAGCTATCAATTCTTTGCTGGGTCAATCCTGCAAATCCGTCTTTAGGGTTAATTCCGTAAGCAGCTGTGAGATTATTGACAACTAGAGTCTTTAGAAGAAGAACTTACAGAGCGTGAAGTAATAGAACAAAGTACAAGTTCATTCCAGATCAAATCCGCTTCTAACTCAGATTTGCAGCGCCTCGGACTCCAGATGCCCAAGAGGCTGGGTGTAAATGTGATTAAATCCGCACAGCTCCGCGACGCTTCAGACTTTCTTTTTGATCTGGATGATACCTCCTTACCCAAGACACCATCCCAAGAAAAACCTACACTGTACCTTTTCTAGATAAGAAAGATAGGTATAGTATTTTTAACCTAGTAATGGCATCTCAGAACACTTTTCACCAAGTATTCAATGACTTCTTTAAAGTAAAACTTGATGATTTTCTAAGAAAAAATCGAAATGCTAGCCCTGATGCAGCAAATAATTTTATAATGGATGAGATTTCAAAGGCAAAAGCTGCAATTCAAAACTTGCCTACTGGTGGAAAAATAAACAATGCAACATGGGACTAAGGTATTTTCAGGTTAAAATATTTAATGAGACTAAAAGGGTATACATACCGGGGGAGCAAAATATTTTGGGTTATATGTACCTAGATGGAAAGCCAAGTAGTGGTAAAGCGCCAGTTCAAAAAGTTACAAGTAATTCTTCATTGAAGAATTTTTATTCTGCATCTCCGGATATGGGTAGTAGGAAAATAGTGTCAACAAGAGTAATGGAGCTACTTGAAAAATATAGAACTGGTAATTTTATTTATTTAAGTTGTGCTATAATGAAAGGCTCTGAAATCATTGATTCATTTTGGATAACAGATGTGATCCATTTTGATGATCAGCAAGTTGATTTCGAAAAATCCAAGTTCGAACTTTACGAAAGCTGGGTAGAAAAGCAAGTAGAGGGTAGGGCTTTAGAATTTGGGCGTAAGCTTAATACGATTACTTTTCAGAATCTTGAAGAATTGGAGAAATATGAAAAGAATCTTAGTCACTTGAGTTACATTATTACAAGAAACCTCGTTTTAAAAAGTACGTGCAAGTTTCATCTTTTATTTCTTAGGAGCTTCGGAATTTTTGATTTCATAGTCTCAGAAGAATTAAAGAATGAGCTACAAAAGCAAATACTAGATAAGGGTATTGAATTCAAGCCATTAGAACTGTCCGATAACGAGTGGTATGGCCCCAATGGCATTCGGAAACTATATTATAAATAGTAAACTGAATCCAGCCCAGAGCAATAATCCGACAGTTAAAATCAACAATCTGGATTTCTAATGAAATATTACGAAGTACATGTCATAGACAATGTCGCAAAAATCAAATATGATTCTGGTTTTGATGAACAAGACCTGATAATGGGGGCTCAAATACCGGAAGTGGAGGATTTGTCTAATCACAAGATCCATATCCAAGTAGTGTCTGCTAGAGGAAAACTACTGGATATTTATAAACCTTCTTCAAATCTATCGATGAGGGTTATATTGTCCGATCAGGCAAAATTGCTTTTAGAATCCTACAGAAAAGGAAATATCCGGTTTTATCCCTGTCCGGTATTGCGTGGAAAAGAGAAGGTGTTAGGCTACTGGATCACGGATGTAGTGATTTTTGATGATGAATGGGTGGACATTCCCAGATCTACTTTCTTATTTAAAAAGCGAAAATTAATCGGTTCAGAAGATGAAACACCAAGAAAATATGAGAAAACCGAGCAAATCATTCAATTCAATGATTTGTTTGAACTCAAAGAATTTAGGGAAAAGGAAATGTGGTATATGGATGAACTAAGGCATTATAGGATTTTAATTAAGGAGGGTTGCCCACACCATATTTTGGCCATCTATACCACTGGTCCCAAGTGTTTAATCGTTTCCGAAGAATTAAAAAATGAACTTCAAAAACAAAAAATGGATAAAGGATTAGAATTCAAGCCACTGGAAATCTCTGGCCCAGAGTGGTATGGCCCCAATGGCCTTCGAAATCAGTATTATAAATAAACAGAATCCAGCCCAGAGTTAATCTGAGCTGGCTATTCATTTGAAGTTAATTTTAATCCGATGAAACAAACTAACATGCCTAGTCTTGAAGAATGGGTAGATTCTGAGCCAGAACTGAATAAGAAAACAACTGAATTATTCGAATCTGACTTGCCCATCGAAGACCAAGCTCGGAAAGCTCTTGACTACCTCTGCGAGACTTACGATTTGCCGCAAACTCCGCTGGAAGTCCAGGGTAAGGAATCGGAAAATGATTTATATTATTATCCGATTTCGATGTTTGAGCAGATCGCCCAGCTTCTTTTTGTAGACCCCGAAAATAACGATCCTCGGTATCTGGTGATTAATTCAGCATATTTGATCAAGCACAAACTGGCTATCGATATGACCCAAGAACTGGAAGAATTTTTAGGAAAAAATGAACTCCAAGGTTTGGGCTATCGAGGGGAAGATATTCTGACAGCCGAATTGCTTCCAGTTCAAATGGGGGAAAGCTGGTCTGAATTGGGATGCAGATTCTTTATTAAAGGCGACATCAGCTAATGTATGATTGCATTCTTACTAAGTAACCCAATTTTGTAACCTCTTCAAGGTAGAGATCGCTGACGATGGAATTTTGTCTGTAGGCTTTTGAAGATTATTTCACCTTTTATAAACCCAAATTCCATTTACCGACTCAAATTTGCATTCTTTTCAAAAATGTTATACTCCTTAATAAGGTAAACCTTCACAAAAAGGGTCTTGGATTGAATATTACAAAGTTTGTTCTATATAAGGCCAGATGGTTTCAAATACAATCTTATGACCTTCCTCAGTTGGGTGAATGCCATCAGGCAGATTTAATTCCGGGATTCCTCCTACGTCTTCCAAGAGAAAAGGAATAAGGGTAACATCCTTCTCTTCTGCTACTGCAGGGTACATGTTGGTAAACTCAGTTGCATAATCCTGCCCCATATTTGGTGGAATCTGCATACCTGCCAAAATGATTTTAGTATCAGGGAATTTTGATCTGACTTTATCAATGATTTTAAGCAAGTTGCTTTTGGTTTCGGTGAGTTTTATTCCTCTCAAACCATCATTTCCGCCAAGTTCCAGAATAAAGATATCCGGTTTATCTTCCAGAAACCAATCCAATCTGCTCAATCCGCCAGCAGTAGTTTCACCGGAAAGTCCTCCGTTGATCACTCTATATTTCAGTCCCAAGCTATCAATTCTTTGCTGGGTCAATCCTGCAAAACCATCTTCAGGATCTATCCCGTAGGCGGCAGTCAGACTATTGCCAAAGAATAGGATGATTTTTTCATCTGATTTCGTCTCCGTAGCTGCTTCTGTAGTGACTTCCGTTTGGGTGGTTTCTACTTTTTTCTCAGAACAAGAGAAAACCGACAATCCAAGTAAAAGTATTGCGGTAAAATAGAAAGAGCGGTGTAAATTGAATCGCATAGAAATCTGAATTGTGAATGGTAAAACTATATACCCAAAAGGATTTTAAGGGTAAAAGGTTCGATAAAGATTATAAACAAGACTTAAAATACCATCATTGTAAAGTTATTTGTCGATTTGTGGTTGGATTGTTAACTTCCACAAACTATATAGAGCAATTGCCGTTAAGCTTTTACTCAACAGCTTTCCCACCCAAGTACAGCACATGAATATTTTATCAGTTTCAAACCTGAGTAAGGTTTATACAAGTGGCAGCAGAAAACTGACTGTCCTAGACGAGGTTACTTTTGACATTAAATCCGGTGAAATCATTTCCATTGTAGGTCCTTCAGGAAGTGGCAAAACCACTTTACTTGGACTTTGCGCCGGTTTGGACTCTGGATCCACGGGAAGTGTGGTACTTGATGGTAATTCTCTGGAGAAGCTTTCTGAGGATCAGCGCGCAGCAGTGAGAAACCAAAGTGTAGGTTTTATTTTTCAAAATTTCCAGCTTCTGCCAACCTTGACCGCACTGGAAAATGTGATGGTTCCGTTGGAATTGAAAAAGAGAAAAGACGCCAGAAAGAAAGCCCAAGAACTTCTTGATAAAGTAGGTTTGGGAGATCGAGCGACGCATTATCCTACGCAGCTTTCAGGCGGAGAGCAGCAGCGGGTTTCTATCGCCAGAGCTTTTGCCAATGAGCCAAAGATCCTTTTTGCCGATGAGCCGACAGGAAATTTGGATACAGAGACTGGAGAGATGATCGAGAAACTGATTTTCGACCTAAATAAGGAAGAGGGGACTACGCTTGTTTTGGTGACGCACGATTTGGAACTGGCGGCCAAAACGCAAAGAATCATTCATATTAAGGGCGGTAAAATACAGGAGGGTGCAGATGCCTGATTTCGGATGGATTATTAAGATGGCATTTCGGGATTTCCGGAAAAACATCTCTCGACTTTTACTATTTGTTTCCTCCATTGTCGTGGGTATTGCTGCTTTGGTAGCAATCAGTTCCTTTGGAGAAAATCTCACTGCAGATATTAATAATCAGGCCAAAGAGCTTCTGGGAGCTGATTTGGTGCTTGAAAACAACAAGCCAATTGGTGAGCAGGCGATTGACAGTGCTGCTATACAAATGGCTTCAGAGGTCAATTTTGCGAGTATGGTTGCCTTTCCTGAGACCGGCGCAAGCCGTTTGACTCAGGTTCGTGCACTGGAAGGTGCGTATCCGTTTTATGGATTTTTAGAAACCATTCCTGCTTCTGGAGATGCTGATTTCCGCTCAGGCGGGAAAAAAGCATTGGTAGAAAAGACGCTGATGGCTCAGTTCAACGCGGAAGTTGGAGATCAGATCAAAGTAGGAGAGGTTCTTTTCACAGTTGTTGGAGAGTTGCAAAGTGTTCCTGGGCAGACAGGAATTACCGCTTCTGTCGCACCAGCAGTTTATATTCCTAAAGCTTATTTGGAAGAAACTGGCTTGGTGCAATACGGAAGCCGAGTGAATTACAGTCGCTACTTTCAGTTTGAATTAGGCACGGATGTAGAAGCTTTGATCAAGCCTTATGAAGATGTATGGGAAGAAGATCGGGTAGATGCAGACACGGTGGAGGATAGAAAGAGATCTACTGGTCGTTCATTTGAAAACCTTTCTAACTTCCTAAGTTTGGTAGCCTTTATTGCACTTCTTCTTGGTTGTGTTGGTGTGGCAAGTGCTGTGAATGTATTTGTGAAGGAAAAGCTGAGTTCAGTGGCTGTTTTACGCTGTTTGGGTGTTTCATCTAGAGATGTCTTACTTATTTATTTGACTGAGATCATGATCATGGGATTGGTCGGAGCTATTCTTGGAGCTTTCTTTGGAACCTTACTTCAGTTTGTGCTTCCAGCTGTTTTTGCAGATTTCCTTCCTGTTGAAGTTTCCTTTGGCATCTCTTGGTTGTCAGTTGGCTTTGGAATAATCACAGGTTTATTTGTGTCCATATTATTTGCCTTATTGCCTTTGCTGAAAGTGAGAAATGTGTCTCCAATGGCCACGTTGCGTCCAGAAACTGGTGATTCTACTTTGCTGAAAGATCCACTTCGTTGGTTAGTAATCGTAGGAATTCTAGGGTTTATCTGGGGTTTTAGTTTCTATTTATTGGGTAGGGTGGACTTTGCTTTTGGATTTACCGCATTCGTGGTTTTTGCCTTTGGTATTTTGTGGGCTGTGGCTCAGTTCATCATTTGGGCTGTTAGAAAGTTTTTGCCGATCTCTTTTACCTACACCTTGCGTCAATCTTTGGCGAATTTGTACAGACCAAACAATCAAACAGTTTCCTTGATTGCTACTATTGGGCTAGGAACTGCGATGATTTCCACGCTCTTTTTTCTTCAAAATCAATTGCTGGAAGAGGCAAAATTTGCAGATAAGGAAGATCAGCCGAACATGCTGATGTTTGATATTCAAACGGCTCAGCTGCAGGATGTAAAAGACAAAATATTATCCCGTGATCTGCCAATTATGCAGGAAGTTCCTATCGTGACCATGAATCTGAATGAGATAAATGGCATTGACAAAAAGGATAACGAAGAGCTTCCTGATGAAGAGGACTATTCTAGATGGTTATATAATAGAGAGTTTCGTGTTACTTACCGAGATTCGCTTATTTCTTCGGAGACATTAACCGATGGAGAGTTAATCCCAATGGGTGCAAGGGGAGACAGTGTTTTCGTTTCTTTTGAAAAAGGTTTTGCCGAAGGCAATGGAATGAAAATAGGAGATGAAGTGGAGTTCAATGTGCAGGGGCGCCCTATCAAAACCTTTATAGGAAGTCTAAGAGATGTAAAATTCAATCAAGTCTCCACCAATTTCTTGGTGTTATTCCCTGAGGGAGTTTTGGATCAGGCGCCGAAATTCCATGTGTTGATCACCAAAACCAAGAATGACAGAGAAGCAGCAAATGTGCAGGCTGAGATCGTACGTGAATTTCCAAATATCTCTATTATCAATCTAGGGGCAATTGTAGCGACGCTGGAAGAAATTTTAGGAAAAATTAGCTTTGTGATTCAGTTTATGGCGTTTTTCAGTATTGCTACTGGAATATTGGTATTGATCAGCTCCCTGATAATCAGTAAATATCAGCGGATGCGGGAGAGTATTCTGCTTAGAACTTTGGGCGCCAGCTCGGCAATCGTAAGTAAGATCAATACATTAGAATACTTCTTTTTGGGGAGTTTAGCGTCGCTGTCAGGGATTATTTTGTCCTTCGGAGCCACTTGGCTATTGAGTGAGTTTGTATTCAACATCCCATTCCGAGGAGCTTGGTTAGAAGCTTTGGTGCTTTACTTATCCATTACTGGTTTGACGATAGTCCTAGGATGGCTCAATGGAAGGAAGATCATCAATCAGCCTCCTATGGAGATATTGAGGGGGAGTTGAAATTTGAAATTAGAAATCTGTATTAATAAAATATAGGGCTTATCAGAAATGGTGACAGAAAACTCGGCTATTCGCTTATTTTTTGGGGTTTTAATTCTGGCTTTGGGGATTTGGTTAGAAAAAAGAAGAGATAAAAAAACTAGAAAGTGGTACCATGGGGGGGATATAGACCTTCAGTACAAGTGGGGGATTTGGGCTATAATTGGTTGTGGGCAAATTTTAATGTGGCAAGGAATAATGATTCTTCTCAAGATTAATTGGGTTCCAATAATAGGAGTTTATGCCCTATTCACAGGATGCTATTATTTGTTTCATTCTTGGGGAGCTTATAATGAAGCCTCTTGGTATAATAGGGTTATAAGAAATAGAGGTTATTCAATAGGCCTGTTGCTGTTTGGGGTTCTTCTAATTTTTTTAGGATGGTAACTAACGAAAATTTGTAAGTTCTTTAATTAGAAATGTAAAGTTTGAAAGGCTCGCAGAAATGTGGGCCTTTTTCTATTAATAATGATGTCTGCACTGAGCGATTTCTAATGCCCTATTTTTGACTCGGTATACGAGTCGATGTTCTAGGTCAATTCTTCGTAACCAAGTTTCAGCTAAATCATGTTTGAGTGGCTCAGGTTTTCCGATTCCCTCAAAAGGAGTTCGCTGACATTCCTTTATCAGTTTATTGATTTTTCTTAAAAACTTTATGTCAGCCTCGGTCCAATATTGATAGTCTTCCAATCCTTTCTATAAAAAAAATGAATTTTTGATTTTGAATGATTATTTTCAAGTGTCAAATGATTTTTCAAACTCTTAAAATAAACTTGATATGCAGGCTTATATTAATTTTTTGGTTGAGGATATCGTGGCGGCACATCGCCCACAGGATTATTATTCAAAATCCAGTAAGAATTCAGAAGATGAGGATTTGGAGGAGTCTCTTCGAGATTCTGAAATGTTTGTAAGTCAGGAAAAAAGGACTGGCTTTGAAGGCTACTGTGGGCTAAAGCGGGAAAGCTTTCCTCCAAAAGAACAGCTTTCTGAAGATCAATTGATTCAGGTGACTACTGCTTTCGTTTCGATGATGAACTCCTGGAATTTGGAAGTAGCCTTTCCGGACGATCTACCGCAGCCACGACGATATGAGCTACTGATGGATATCTTAGTGGGGCCGGTGATGATTTTCAAGCATGGAATCTATTGCTTTGATTTTTGTACTGGCAACCCTGAAGGCTGTGAGTTAGGTGAATACTGCCCTTGTTTGAAGAGTGAATATTATACTCCTTGAATAGAAAAGCAATAGACTTCCTTTAAAGATATGGATATCCAGTAATTTCTATTTTTCTGCAGTGCTTATCATCCCCAGAAATTCGATCAGCCCTACAGCCTCAATATCTCCTCTCATCGGGAATCTGTCAGCACCAGAATAAACCACATATTTTTTGGTAAAACCTATGTCCTCACAGGCTCTATGAAAACCTGATCTGATGGTCGGCGCACTCGATTTTTTTATTTCTATTCCCCATACTTCATTTGTCCCAAACTCAAGAACTAGGTCAATTTCTGCCTGATTACTTGAGCGATAATAACTTGCTGACCAGTCAGTGGGTAATTGGTTCAGGATATTTTCCATCACAAACCCTTCCCAGCTTGCCCCGACGGCTGGATGTCCTAGCAGCTGATCGAAAGAAGAAACGTTCAGTAGACTATGTAATAATCCTGTGTCCCGAATATATACTTTTGGGGTTTTTACCAATCGCTTTTTTGTGTTGCCAGACCAAGGATGTAACTGCCTCACCATGAAGAAATCCTGAAGAATGTCCAGATAATTTCGGGCAGTGGTGTGACTTACCTCCAGACTTTTTGCAATCTCTGTCATTACCGCTTGCTGTCCGTGATAATGTGCAAGCATGGACCAAAAGCGTTTCATTCGAGTGGCTGGAACTTGTGGGCCAAAGAGCGGTATATCCTTTTCTACATAAGTGGAAATAAAGTCTCGTCGCCAGTTTTGACTTTGGATTTCTGAGTCAGCTAGATAGCTGTCAGGGAAACCACCTCGAAACCATAATTTCTCCAAGTTAAAACCCAGAGGATCGTTCAGGTTAAGTTCATTGGCAGAAAAGGGATTGAGCTCCAAGTACCGAATTCGTCCTGCAAGAGATTCAGAAGATTGTTGTAAAAGATCTCGTGAGGCAGAGCCTAGCAGAAGAAAATGACCCGCACGCTCTCCGTTCCGCTTGCGCAAATCCACCAAAGCCCTAATAACTGGGAAGAGTTCTGGTTTTCTTTGCACCTCGTCGATTACCAAAAGCTGACTTTCAAAGCGTCTTAAATAGCTTTCTGCATCATCGAGTTTCGCCAAATCAGAATTCAGCTCCAAATCCAAATAATGGATAGGTTTGTCCAAAGCAGTCTTTACCAAGTCTAAAGCTAGAGTAGTTTTTCCTACCTGCCTTGGGCCTAGAATAACCACTACAGGCATATTTTTCAGGCTGTCAATAAGCTTTTCTTCAAGTATTCTTTGGATCATCTCCTTTACAATTTGCTTTCAAATTGCATAAATATAATGTTAAAACCATGTAATTTGAAAATTAAACTTTCAAATTACATGGTTTTATGGATTTAACTTACTTAGACAAAATTGTGAATTAATGTAGGCGCGGGGAAAAAGCCATTAAATGTTTAGGGAGGTGTAAACGAAAAAAGCCCGCTTTTCAGCGAGCTTTTGTACCCAGAGCCGGAGTCGAACCGGCACGCCTTGCGGCATTGGTGTTTGAGACCAACGCGTCTACCGATTCCGCCATCTGGGCATTCGGTAAGTCTGGCCTTACACCTGACTTGGCTCCGTCACTTGCGTAACGGGATGCAAATATGAAGAAAGAATCTTTTTTCTACAAACTCATTTTTCTACTTCTTCCAACTTTCTTGAGCTAAAGGCAATAGGTTTATCAGAAAACAGCGCTTTGGTAAATGTCCAAACTGATTTAAAAAGCTCAGAATCACGGTATTGATTCAGGTGCTCTTCGCTTTCCCAATGACTGTGTGTCAGGAAAATATTTTTAACATTTTCATCTTGCCAAAGCTCCAAATGGTGGCAACCTGGAAAATTCCGAATGGATTTCTTGTTTGCATTGAAGTTTTCCAAGAAATCATCCACCGCTTCTGGCCTGAAAGTCATTCTTACGATCCGGATTAACATTAGGGATGGAAGGTTACATAAATGACGCTGTCATATTTCAAACCAAGTAAATCACCTCCGTGTCCGTGATTGATCCCAATTTCTAATAGGTTCAAGCTGTTGAAAAAAGCAAAACAATCGCCAGGCTCTACCTGGTCATATCCATTATTCAATCTGTTAACTGATTCCCTGCCAAATTCAATGGTGAATTTGCCTGGGTTTAACTTATCGAATACTTCCTTGTTAATATTCGTGATTAGATTTCCATATCGATCTACGCGTAGTACATGTCCAGTTATATGCTCGCGTGTAGCTTTTGGATGGCGGGACATTAGCTTTCGGAAGTTTTTCAAAGGTCCACCGAAATCATGAATGGCAGCTCCACTGGCAACTTTCGCAGCGATGGGTGCCAAAATATCTTTTGTAGGAAAGGTTGAATCTTTCAAGTGTATGTCCGCAAACTGCACCATAATGCCAGGCTCATGATCCGCCAGTAGACTTAAGATCCCATTATTTGGTCCTACAAAAATGTGCTCTTCGAGCTTTACACCAATGTATCCATGGGTGATGCTGCCGGTTGTATTTAAGGATATAAGATGGACAGTGCCTTTAGGGAAGTCTCGAAATGTAGAACGCAATACAAATGCTGCATGAGCAATATCAAATGCCTCGATATTGTGAGAAATGTCGATGATGTTTAACTGTGGATTTACGGCAAGCATTTTAGCTTTTACTGCCGGTACGTAGTAATCTTTGTCCCCAAAATCTGAGAGGAATGTCACCAATGCCATAGAAGCAAGTCAATTAAAATTTATGTACTTTTGTTTAGGAGGGGTTGGAACAAAAATAGAAATTTTATTCTTCTACCTTCAACGATAATCTAATCAATAATAACAGTTTGGTCGAAAAAGTAATCACGTTAGAAAATGTTCCCTTGGCAGAATTCCTAGGCGAAGCCAATGAGAATATCAGGCAAATTGCCGCTGCCTTTCCCCAAAGCAAAATTATTTCCCGAGGTAATGAGATACGAATCCAAGGTGGAGCTCCTGAAATCCTGAGAATTAACGATGTTCTCAATCTTTTATTGGAGCATGTAGATCGCTTTGGTCATATCACTCCTGAGAATGTCAAAGACTATTTGGACGTGGAAGGAATTCCATTTGAAGAAGCCAATCGGGATCAGGTAATTGTTTTTGGGAATAAAGGAATCGTAATCAAGCCAAAGTCAGCCAATCAGAGGAAATTGGTAGAATCTGCGATGCAAAACGACTTGGTTTTTGCCTTAGGGCCTGCCGGAACTGGTAAGACTTACATTGCAGTTGCATTAGCTGTTCGGGCTTTGAAGAATAGAGAAGTAAAGCGAATTATCATTACTAGACCTGCTGTGGAGGCAGGAGAGAATTTAGGCTTTTTACCTGGCGATCTTCAGGAAAAATTGGATCCGTACTTAAGGCCTATCTATGACGCACTTCAGGATATGGTGCCACCGGAGAAACTTAAATATTACCAGGAAACTCGAGTAATCGAAATTGCCCCTTTGGCTTACATGCGTGGAAGGACGCTTCATGATGCCTTTGTTTTGCTGGATGAAGCTCAGAATACAACAAATGAGCAGATTAAGATGTTCTTAACCCGAATGGGGCCAAATTCCAAAGTAATAATCACTGGAGATCAAACGCAGGTGGATTTGCCGGTAAGGCAGAAAAGTGGTTTGTCTGAAGCCCTAAAAATCCTCAAGGATGTGAAAGGGATTGGCATTGTAAATCTAAGTGGTAAAGATGTGATCAGGCATAGATTAGTGAAGTCTATCATCGAAGCATACGAGAAAGATCATTATTACAAAGAACAGCAAAGGAATGAGTCTGCAAGTAGTAAAAATAACCCGTGACGATCAGCTGAAGGCTGCATATAAGATCAGAGAGCAGGTTTTTGTGATAGAACAGGGCGTTAACCCACAGGCTGAATACGATGAGTATGAAAGTCAGTGTTCTCATTTCTTGGCATGTTTGGACGATAGGCCGGTTGGTGCTGCACGATGGAGGATGACGAGTAAGGGAGTGAAGTTGGAGCGCTTTGCCGTATTAAAAGAAGTGCGTGGACAAGGCGTAGGGCAGGCATTAGTCGTCGCTGTTCTCAAGGATATTGATACTAACCCTGAGGCTAAGGATCACATAAAGTATCTACACTCTCAAATTTCGGCCGTCCCACTTTATTTAAAGTTTGGATTTGAAAAAGCTGGAGATATATTTGAAGAGTGTGGAATTATGCACTATAAAATGCAATTGGCTTAAGTATTGTTGCAAATTTTACAACTCATAATGGAAATATGAAATCGAGCATGGCCAAAGCGTTAACCCCTCGGGGGTTTAGTAGTTAAGCACGGTTCCTTAAGATCATAGAAAAACAATTATAAACAGATGAAAAAAATAACTTTTACTCTCACTCTTATTCTGGCATTAGTGGTTTCAGGATATTCTCAGGATGTAATTTCTAGTAGCGGAAGTACCACTCCGGGAAATGGCGGTTTTTCAAATGAAATCCATGTTAATTTTCTTAATTTGATCTGGTTCGGATCACTGGAGGTAGGATTCGAGCGTTATTTGAGTGATGATCATTCCTTGGAATTCAAAGGATTTATTAATGATCGTTTTGGCATTAATAATGAGAAAAACGGGAAAAAGTACAAGACTAATTCTTTGCAGGCTTCAATGAATTTTTACTTTGGAGATGGTGATAATGGTAGATTCTTTCTATTTCCTTTAGCTAAACTTCGATTCGGTGATTTTGAAGAGCCTGCTGATGGTGGAGGGGTGCAGACCACGGATATGACGGCATTTATACTTGGGGCAGGAGCTGGATACAAATGGGAATTGTCAAAAAACTTCGCTTTTGGCCCTTTTGCTAGTGTAGGCAGGAACTTCAGCGATGATGTTACAGATCGCTTTAGCGGAATAGAATTTAATGCTGGTTTTAACTTGGGATATAGATTCTAAGATTTCCCATCCCATCGAATAACTATACAGAGCCCTTTTTGGGCTCTTTTTTTATGCTAAAAATTTTAACTAATACAGGTGTTTTCGGCAAAATACCCTGTGAAAAAAGTCCTTATTCTTTAATGGTTGAAACCTTGTGCCATTTGTTTCTTTGCGGTGAATAATGATTTTACCAACAGCAAAGTAATCAAAAAGAGAATGCGCCAATTAAAGGATTTATGCTGTTTGAAAACGAGTGATACATAAACGCTGGATTATTTTCCTTCTGTATTTTTCAAAAAAAATAAAGTAAATTAATTCTTTAATTTTTTGAAGATGAGATTTGCTGACTTTCCATTTTTACGGTACCTGCCATTCATTTTGATAGGGGTTTTTATTGGCCAATCAAATTGGTCACCCAGTTTAATGTCACTGGCTCTCGCTCTTAGCCTGCTATGGTTAGGATATTTGATTGTGATGGTAAAGCTAGAAAAGGGTAAGTCTAAGTTTCAGTCCAGTTATTTAGCTTATGTAGCCTTACTAGTATTTGGTGCTTTACTGGTTCAAAATAGGCTGGCTCAAACTGATTTCAATACAGAGATACTTCATTCAGACAGCTATCTCGCTGAGGTGACGTTATACGATCAGCAGAAACCCAATTCGTTTGAAAACCTGTTGGCGGTCAAATCGATTTTAGTCGACAGGGTATGGAAGGATGCTCAGGTTAAAGTCTTGATTTATCACCAAAATGAGCAAGGACTTGAGCCGGGGCAAGTTCTTCTGGTCAAGAAAAAACCGGAGCAAATTCCTTCTCCGCTCAACCCCTTAGAGTTTGATTATAGACAGTATTTGGAGAGGCAGGGGATTCACTTTCGCCAGTTTTTAGGCAAGAACTATCAGGTAGTTGATTCTGCGAGGACTAGCGTTTTTGACTACTTTTTGGTGCGTTTGAGACACGAAATCGGCGAGATGCTCAAATCTAAAATTCCCGATGAGAATTCTGCTCAAATTGCTTTAGCCTTGCTATTAGGTCAGAAAAAGGAGCTTGATCCGACAATCCGGGAAGCTTATACCCAAGCTGGCGTGATGCATATCTTGGCAGTTTCAGGGCTGCATGTGGGTATTATTTACGCACTGTTTATTTTGATTCTGAAGCCTCTTAAGATGAAAAAGGAGAAGGCTAGGGTCTATTTATTATTCGTGATTTTGATCATTTGGCTGTATGCTTTTTTGACGGGAT
This sequence comes from Algoriphagus winogradskyi, assembly GCF_900182815.1. Taxonomy (GTDB): domain Bacteria; phylum Bacteroidota; class Bacteroidia; order Cytophagales; family Cyclobacteriaceae; genus Algoriphagus; species Algoriphagus winogradskyi. Next base: position 67,940 of record NZ_FXUA01000011.1, read on the forward strand.
TGTCGCCTTCGGTTGTTCGTGCAGCTACCATGTTTTCCTTATTGACTTTTGGGCAGATGCGGGAGCGGGAACCTTCTATTTATAATATTCTTGCTTTCTCGGCAATTTTGATGATTACGATCAATCCACATGTGATCTATGAAGTCGGCTTTCAGCTTTCGTATCTAGCAGTGCTAGGCATAGTGATGATTCAGCCTTTGATTTTGAATCTATGGTTGCCGAGGCATAAAGTTTTGGAATATATCTGGCAACTCACTTCTGTGAGTGTAGCTGCACAGTTGGTGACTTTTCCTCTTTCTATTTATTACTTTCATGTCTTCCCAACTTACTTTTTGCTAGGTAATCTCCTGATACTTCCGCTAGCTTTTGTGATCATGCAAGTCGGTGTTCCGTTGATGATGCTTGGATGGATTCCTTTATTAGGTGAAGTGTTAGGTTGGGTTTTAAGCTGGTTGATCTGGCTTCAAAATTGGATTGCTGAAGCTATACGAGTGATTCCCGGAGGGAAATTAGATAGGCTTACCATTGATTTTGCCGGAATGCTTGTGGTGTGGGGAATGCTTCTGATTATTGCGGCGTGGGAGTTTGGTTCGAAAAGAAAGTTGACTTGGATAGGTTTGAGCATTTTATTTTTGTGGGCTGGTTTTCGATTCTATTCCGAACTTCAAAAACCTTCCAGAGAACTGATTATTTATCAAGGCAAGAAATCTCAGTTGCTTGATTTTTCTGTTTCTGGAGAAACTTATTCCTGGAATCAAGGTTTGGATGGAGGAGAGATCAGCTATTCTGTGGAGCCCAATCGAATTCATAATCAATTAGCTCAATTTCCAACTTCATTAATCGCACAGGAGCTAGATTCTGGGAAACTAGAATTCATTAGCGCCGGTTTTACCTTTGATCCAACACATAAAAAGCTCTGGTTTCTAGCTCCTCCAAAATTAATTTATAGTTGGTCAGAAGGTCAATGGGTTGCGATGCAGACTAAAGATATGTTAGTGGTTGATTCCTTAGCGTACAGAATACTTTTCTGACTTTGATTTTGCAATGCATGCTATTGAAACTAACTTGATCCCAAACCCAAATTGAAATACAAATGAGCGCTGTACTTACAGAGATCACTGATAAAATAGGAATTATTACCCTGAATAGGCCAGAAAAGCGAAATGCCCTTAGTCCAGCGCTGATTGCGGGACTTCATCAAGCTTTCGAAGAAATGAATGCCAACGAGAAGGTGAAAATCATTGTGCTTCGATCTACTGGAAAAGCATTCTGTGCTGGTGCAGATTTGGCCTATTTGCAGCAGCTGCAAGATTTCTCCTATGAAGAAAATCTGGAAGATAGCCGTAGATTGATGGACTTGTTTAATTTGATTTACTGTCTTCCCAAAATCGTGATAGCAGAGGTACAAGGCCATGCCTTGGCTGGAGGTTGTGGTCTGGCGACTGTTTGTGATTTTGCTTTTGCTGTGCCGGATGCGCTTTTCGGATATACTGAAGTGCGCATTGGCTTTGTGCCAGCATTGGTTTCTGTCTTTTTGCAAGAGCAAATTGGTGCTGCCAAAACCCAGGAACTATTACTTTCCGGAGAGTTTATTACTGCCAGCAAAGCTGCAGAACTCGGTTTGATTACAGGAGTGGAGCCAGCAGAGTTTTTGGGGAAATATGTGATGGAATTCGCTACTAAGCTTATTTCTCAAAATTCCGCTTACGCAATGGGCAAAACCAAATCTCTTTTGCGGGAGCTAAACCAAGAAAGCAGAAATAAATCTCTAGAGCTAGCTGCTGAAACTAACGCCAAAGCTCGAGCTCATGAGGACTGCAAGAAAGGTATTGCTGCTTTCTTAACTAAAAATACGCCAGCTTGGTAAATGCTGAATCGGGCTACAGAAATCCTCCATCAAGTATTTGGACATGCTGATTTTCGGCCGGTTCAGAAAGAAATTATCGAGTCAGTTCTGACTGGAAAGGACACCCTTGCGCTTTTGCCAACAGGAGGAGGAAAGTCACTTTGCTATCAGATTCCAGCGCTGACGCAGGATGGAATTTGCCTTGTTGTGAGTCCGCTGATAGCCTTAATGAAAGATCAGGTGGATGGGTTAAAGGCGAAAGGGATTAAGGCAGCAGCGATTTATTCCGGGATGAGTTATCGGGAGATTGACCGTACACTGGACAACTGCATCTATGGAGACTACAAATTCCTATACGTATCTCCCGAACGATTGAAGGCGGAACTCTTTGTGGAGCGTTTTCGGCAAATGAAAATCAATCTGATCGCAGTGGATGAGGCGCATTGTATTTCCCAATGGGGCTATGATTTCCGCCCGCCATATTTGGAGATTGCTCTGATACGACCTTATCACCCGAAAGTCCCGGTTTTGGCACTGACAGCTTCGGCTACTCCGCAGGTTTGTGCGGATATCATAGAGAAGCTGGAGATGAAAAAGCCGGCAGAATTCCATCAAAGTTTTGCCAGGAAAAACCTTAGTTACTCGGTTCGCCTAGTAGAAAACAAACTAGAAAAAGGGCTGGAAATACTCAGCAGAATCGAAGGGACTGCGATCTGGTATGTGAGGAATAGACAAGGAACACATCAAATTGCGAAGGCATTGAGCCAATTAGGGATCTCTGCTTTAGCTTATCATGCTGGCTTGTCCATGCTGGATCGTGCGAAGCGTCAAGAAGCTTGGATGAATAATGAAGTGCGTGTGATGGTCAGTACCAATGCATTTGGGATGGGGATTGACAAGCCAGATGTCCGGGTGGTTATTCATAGCGATTTGCCGGAAAATGTAGAGAATTACTACCAGGAAGCTGGCAGGGCAGGTCGAGATGAAGCGAAAGCATATGGGGTTTTACTTGTCAATAATCAGGATTTCGAGACTATACTCAAACGTGCTGCCTTGGTTTATCCTCCACTGGATTTTGTAAAAAGGGTTTACCAGTGCCTTGCTAATTATTACCGAATTGCTGTTGGTAGCAATATGCTGAGCAGTTATGATTTTGAGTGGAGTGAGTTTGCGAATACCTATGAACTGGGGGTTTTGGAGACTTTTTATGCACTGAAATTATTGGAAGAGGAAGGTTTTATAGGTTTGAGTGAAAGCTATTATTCTCCCTCTAAAATTCATTTCACAGTGGATCCATCCCGCTTGTATGAGATTCAGATTGCTTACGCAAAGCTGGATCCTGTGGTAAAAATCATCATGCGGACCTACGGTGGGAATGTCTTTTCCGAATACATCAAAATTCAGGAAGCTAAACTTGCCAAGTCACTGAATCTTTATGAAAGTGAGGTGATCAAATCACTGAAGCAATTGGAGCAATTGGAGGTGATGGTGTATGATCAGCGCAAGGATAAGCCTCAGATTACCTTTTTGACGCCACGTTATGACGCTGGGAAATTGCCGCTAAATTTCAAACGAATAGAACTTCGAAGAGCATTGACTTTGGAAAAGGCTAAAAGCATGGTTGCGTATGGTCAGCAAAATGAACTTTGTCGGACACAATTCATTCAGGAATACTTTGGTGAAAGCACAGATCATGAATGCGGAGTGTGTGATGTTTGCATCGCAAACCGTAAGGCAAATGACCCGGAAAAGGCTGAGAATAAGCTTAAAAATAAAATTCTGGAAACTTTAAGCAGCACTGGCGAGTTGTCTGAGAAGGAGATCTTTGAACGTATTAGGCTTCCTGCCTCTCAAAAAAATCTTCGTGTATTGCGCATTTTGCAGGATCAGGGATATATTACACAAGCGAGGTCTGGCAACTATGTAATTTCAACTCATGAGTAATTTTCTTGACGATTTATTCAACAAAGTATTTAAGTCTTCGGAAAGGACTCCTATGACGCACAAGGAAAATATTGTGCACAAGGAGTTGGAGATCGAAGATGCGAGAAAATGGATGGACTCTAATGAAGGTAAAGAGTTGATAGCCAGGATTGCCAAGTCGTATCATTTCAAAACTATCCAGATTGAAGAGCGCCCGCAGATTCATATTTTGGATTCTAAGTACGCTAGAGGTTTTGCCATAACTTATGATGATCCATTAGATGAGCAAACATTTTCCTTGCTTTTCTTGGCTTTTGCGCAGCGTGTTCTAGCTTTGGGATATAGGCAAGTGAGTTTGGATAGGAAAATGGAAGAAATAAACGAGCAGGTGAAAATCACTGATAAGTATTATTTCAAACCTCCGCTCAAAGCACTTGGCAAGAATGAGTTGAGTTCTCAGTTATTTGGCAATATTGCTATAGAGAAAATCACCGTAAATAACCAGCCCAATTACCTCAAGGTGCTAGCGACGTTTTATTCGGATAGGCTATACCAGGATCCAGAACCTTTCGATCAATTTCTTGATCACATATTTGAAGCAACAAATGATGGATAGAATTACATTAAAAGAGCAACTAGGCAGATATCGGACACCATATGAGGAAGAGGCGAGTTTTATTCAATGTTTTTTGGATTTGACGGAAGATCCGCTTGCTTATGAAAGAGCCCGCTTGGAAGGCCATTTCACAGCTTCTGCTTGGATAGTGAACCGCAAGCGTACGCATACTTTGCTTACACTTCACCGCAAACTCGGCAGATGGCTTCAGCTAGGTGGGCATGCGGATGGAAATGAGGATTTATTGGAAGTAGCCATGAAGGAAGCTGAGGAGGAAAGTGGATTGAAGAGTCTGGAGTTTGTGGACAAAACGATTTTTGACTTGGACAAGCATATTATTCCAGAGCGTCCACATGTACCTGAGCATTTTCACTACGATGTGCGCTATATTTTGGAAGCGGACTTATATGAGCCATTGATTAAAAGCGATGAGAGTATTTCTTTGGCTTGGGTAGCATTTGACTCAGTTCAGGATGTGATCGGTTACAATCCTTCTATTCTACGAATGCTTGAGAAAACCAGTAAATCAGAAATTCTTCTTTGATGATTAAGTTTGACCCTGCGCAGTTAGAGCGCGAGATCACATTTTCCTTACCTATTCAGATTAGATTCTCAGACATTGACGGCTACATGCATGTCAATAATGGGGTGTATTTCAATTACTTCGAACATGCCAGAGCGGTTTTCTTGGAGCAGGTTTGTCAATGGGATATTATGAAAATAGGCTGTGTGGTCGGCCGAATTGAAATGGATTATTTCCGGCCAATTCATGTAGATGATACTCTCAAAGCCTTGGTGAAATGCAGTAGAATTGGAAATTCCTCCTTCGATTTAGAGCAATATTTGGTGGGAGAAACGAAGACTGGAGAGCATTATACATTTGCAAAAAGTAAATGCATACTGGTCTCTGTAGATATGAAATCGATGAAGCCCATGCCGCTTCCAGAAAACTATAGGGCAAAACTTCAGTCCAATTCCTGATTTCAAAGACGCAATCCTTATCTTTGCGCAAAATTTAAGCTGTGAAAAAACTTTGGATAATTACCTTGCTATTGGCAGGATTGATGGGCTGTAGCCCAAGTGAAGAGGAATTGGTACAAGAGGGAATCCTTCAAATGGATGCTCAAAATTGGAGTGGAGCAATTACGCTTTTTGACCGAGCGCTTGAGATCAATCCAGAAAATGCACTAGCTCTGAATGCAAAAGGAGCAGCACTTTTTCAGGAAGAAAAATTTGAAGAAGCAGTTCCTGTTTTTACAGCTTCAATTCAGGCGGATTCCGCTAACTATAAGGCATGGTTCAACCGTGGAAATGCCAATTTGAAACTGGAGAACTTTAAAAATGCAGTGTCTGATTACAACATGGCTACTTTGCTTGATCCATCTCAAACAGATATTTACTACAACCGTGGACTGGCTTTGTTAGGCTTGGAGGAATACGAAGATGCACTACTCGATTTTGACCAAGCACTTAAAGTAGAGCCAAACCAAGCGCTTGTTCACTTCAATCGTGGAAAAGCACTTTTAGGAAATAATGATCCCGCCAATGCAATGAAAGCCTTAACTGATGCCATCAATTTAGATGGTAAGAATGGCGCCGCTTATTATTTACTTGGCGTGACAAGAATGTCCGCTTTGGGAGAATCTGAAAAAGAAGAAGGTTGTGCAGATCTAAAGATGGCACTTCAACTTGGATACACTGAAGCTAAAACTTGGATAGACGATTTCTGCGAATAAGATGGCAGTGATTGGGCAGAACATATCGCAAGCAAAAAGAGTCCTTGATGCAGGTGAGTTGGTTGCTATTCCTACCGAGACCGTTTATGGTTTGGCAGGAAATGCGCTGAATCCTGTAGCGGTAGCATCGATTTTTGAGACGAAAAACCGCCCAAGTTTTGACCCCTTGATTGTTCATATTCCTTCTCTTGACGTAGCAGAGAACTATGTAATTGACATTCCTGATCCGCTCCGAAAACTTGCCGAGCAATTCTGGCCAGGTCCTTTGACTTTGCTTCTTTCCAGGAAAAACACTATTCCTGACATAGTTACTTCAGGTTTGGAACGAGTTGCAATTCGTGTTCCTGATCATTCCTTGACTTTAGAATTACTCTCTCAGTTAGATTTCCCTCTAGCAGCGCCGAGTGCAAACCCATTTGGATACATTAGTCCTACTTCCCCACAGCACGTGGATGCTCAGTTGGGAGAAAGGATTTCTTATATTTTGGATGGAGGAAAATGCAGGGTAGGCTTGGAGAGTACTATAGTAGGAATGGAAGAAAACGAAATTGTGGTTTATCGGCTTGGGGGGTTAGAAATTTCGGAAATTGAACGTATTGTGGGGGAAGTGACTGTGAAAAGTCATAGCTCCTCCAATCCTCAGTCTCCTGGTCTTTTAGAGAGCCACTACGCACCTACGAAGCCTTTTATATTAGGTAACCTGGAAGAATTGATTGCTGAGCGCAAAAGGCAGGGAATTGACTTTGCGGTACTTTCTCTAGCTCAATCCTTTCCTGCTATTCCAACTGGAAACCAAATTGCTCTAAGTACCAAAGGAGATTTGAAAGAGGCGGCTACGAATCTCTTTGCTGCGATGCGAACGTTGGACGCGTCTAATGCTTCCGTGATTTTGGCAGAATTGATGCCTGAGGAAGGTTTGGGAAAAGCCATAAATGACCGCCTGAAGCGGGCTGCAACGAAAGGATAAAATTTCTTTCCGATACTTCTTCGCAAATTGATCACAGGCGAAAGTCGATTTTTGCCGTAATCTTTGATAAATTCACACCTGATTTTTATTTATTTAATTAATCAAAAGCTATTAACCTTACTATGAACTCTAGAATCAAAAATGTAGATAATCTAAGTTTTGAAGGCAAGAAAGCACTCGTTAGAGTGGATTTCAACGTGCCTTTGGACGACATGTTGAGTGTAACTGACGACACTCGTATTCAGGCTGCACTACCTACGATCAATAAAATATTGAATGATGGCGGATCTGTGATATTGATGTCCCATCTAGGCAGACCTAAATCTGGTCCTGAAGATAAATTTTCTCTTAAGAACATTGTTTTAGCGCTAGAAAAAGCACTTGATAAACCCGTGAAATTTTCTCCTGACTGCATTGGAAGAGAAGCCGAAATGATTGCTGAAGGCCTAAAACCAGGCGAAGTTTTGCTTTTGGAAAACCTTAGATTTCACAAGGAAGAAGAAAAGGGCGATAAGGACTTTGCAGAAAAGCTTTCTAAACTTGGAGATGTATATGTGAATGATGCCTTTGGCACAGCACACAGAGCGCATGCTTCTACGGCTGTGATTGCACAGTTTTTCAACGATAAGGTTTGTGGATACCTGATGCTTTCCGAGTTGAAAAACGCTGATAAAGTTCTTGGTAATGCTGAGAGACCGTACACGGCAATTATGGGCGGTGCGAAAATCGCTGATAAGATTTTGATCATCGAGCAATTACTGAACAAAGTAGATACACTGATTATTGGTGGAGGAATGTCTTATACCTTTGCCAAAGCGCAAGGTGGGACTATCGGTGATTCACTTTTGGAAGCTGACAAACTTGATTTCGTATTGGAATTGATGGAGACAGCAAAAGCGAAAGGAGTGAATTTGATTCTTCCAGTTGATACGGTTATTTCCAAGGCTTTTGCAAACGATGCAGAACAAGGATTAGCGAATAAAGGCGAGATTCCTGACGGCTGGATGGGATTGGATATTGGTCCAAAAACGGCTGAGCTTTTTGCAGCAGAAATCATGAAATCCAAGACTGTACTTTGGAATGGCCCAATGGGGGTTTTCGAAATGTCTTCTTTTGATAAAGGGACAAAGGCCATCGCTGAAGCAGTTGTAGCTGCTACTAAAGCTGGTGCTTTCTCTCTTATCGGTGGCGGAGACTCCGCTGCTGCAGTCAATAAATTTGGCTATGCAGATGATGTTTCTTTCGTCTCTACAGGCGGAGGCGCATTGCTAGAGCACATGGAAGGCAAAGTGCTTCCAGGAGTTGCGGCTTTGGAGCCGTGATACTAAATAAGCCATAAAGCGAAAGGCCGTCAGAATCAAATTCTGACGGCCTTTTTTACTTTAAATCAATAAGTGAATTATTTCCAAACTACTTCAACCAACACAGGAAAGTGATCCGATGGATACTTTTTGCCATAGTTATCAGTCAGTATTCCATGTCTTATTACTTTGAGATCACCTTTCACAAAAACATGATCGATGATTCCATCAGGCATTTTCCCCCAGTCAAAACTGGTAAATGATCCAGCTGGGCCATAGCTAGGGATTTCGGAAATTAACCTGGCATCCTGCCAATCAGGGTTGGAAGTGATGGTAGAATAGGCCGCATTGTCAGGTCGGACGTTGAAATCACCCATCAAAATTGCGGGCGCATTTTCCTTGTTTATCAGAGATACCTGAGCCATTACCAGTTTGCTGCTTTCTTCACGTGCCTGCTGACCGATATGATCGTAATGAATATTAAAAACGTAGAAAATTTTTCCTCTCATATCCTTGAATTTGCCCCAAGTGCAGATTCTATTTAACGCTGCATCCCAACCTTTACTTGGCTTCTCAGGAGTTGGCGAAAGCCAAAAAGTGCCTTGATCCAAAATCTCAAACTTCTCAGGATTATAGAGAATAGCCGCATATTCACCTTTTTCTGTTCCGTCATCCCGGCCGACACCAATGTAGGAATAACCGAGTTCTCTGGTCAGATCCAAGAGTTGGGTATTTAATGCTTCTTGCACTCCAACCAATTCAATTTGATGAAATTGGATCAGGCTTGCTACATGTGGAAGGCGATCTGCCCAGAGATTTCCAACATCATTTGGGTTTGCATACCTTATATTGAACGTAGCAAAATTGTGGGTTTGGGCATCGGAAATCGAACTCATTCCCATTAGTGGTATCACCAGGAATAGGCTGGTTTTTAGTAAACTTTTCAGGGTTCTTGTCATGATTTTAGAACTTATTCGTTCGAAATGGTTTATGTATTTAAAATTGAATCATAATTTCATCAAATGAAACCTAGTCTGCCTGATAGAAAGGCAAGCTTTAAGCTACTGATAAGAAAATAAATTTCAATATCCGAAACTGCAAATCCGGCTACAGTTAAGCATATGACAAATAAGAAAATAATTGTAAACACATGAAAACCTTTTATCCCAAAGACCTAAGTACCCAAGAATTTTATGGCTTGATGCAAGGCGCTGTGGCGCCAAGACCAATTGCATTTGTCAGCACTATCGATAAGGCTGGAAATGTAAACCTAAGCCCCTTTAGTTTCTTTAATTTGGTAAGTTCTCAGCCACCAATTCTAATTTTTTCTCCCTTGAGGCGAATGAGGAATAACACTACTAAACATACGCTTGAAAATATTTTGGAAGTTCCTGAAGTAGTGATTCACATCGTACATTTTGGGATGGTGGAGCAAATGTCCTTGGCTAGTACTGAGTATGAAAAGGGAGTGAATGAATTTGAAAAAGCGGGGTTTACGCAAGTGGTATCAAATGAAGTGAAACCGCCTCGGATAAAAGAAGCCCATGTGTCCTTTGAGTGCAAGGTGAATGAAGTGAAGTCACTTGGAGAAAGTGGAGGTGCTGGAAGTATTGTGATCTGTGAGGTGCTGGCGGCTCATGTAAATGAAGCCATTTTTGATGAGGCAGGTGTGATAGATCCTAATAAACTAGATGCTGTAGCACGATTAGGTGGGAATTGGTATAGCCGTGCCAGTGGTGCTTCCCTCTTTCAGATCCCTAAGCCGCTAAGGAACCTAGGAATTGGAATTGACCAAATGCCAGCAGAGGTAAGAAATAGCGCAATCCTGAGTGGGAATAATTTGGGAAGATTAGGGAATGTAGAAGCATTACCTAGCGAAGTAGAGGTTGCGGAATTTGGGAAAAGTGCAGAGATTCAAGATATGCGAGTCCGCTTTAAAAATGATCCAGATTCTTTGATAGATCACTTACATCTTTTAGCGAAAGAAGCACTGGATGAAGATGAAGTAGATCGGGCCTGGTTGATTTTGTTGCAAAAGACATAAAAAAAGCGGCCTAGGCCGCTTTTTTTATTTTATAATGAATTCCTGTGGCATTCTTACTTGAATGCCTTCATAGGATTTTAGTTTTTCAACTTGCTTGTAAATAGCGTAGTTAGATCCCAACTTACTCTGAAGGATTTTGATTTGAACATTGTTCCCTAGGTCCTCCATGATAGTTTCAAACCATGGTTTTTTAGTAGGGTAATATACAACACGATAATCATCTCCTGCACCAATTCTCGCCGCTGCAAGTTCAATTGTAGTATTCAGTCCTCCTAGTACATCTACTAATCCACGTTCTTTAGCCTGATTTCCCGTCCAGACTCTTCCTGAAGCTACTTCTTTTACAGCTTCTGGGGACATCCCTCTACCTTCGGATACCCTTTTGACGAAAGTATCATACCCATCTTCTATAGTGTTTTGGATGATGTTTCTCTCCACTTCAGTCATTGGTCTGGTAGGATTCATGAAATCTGAAAGCTCACCTGTTTTTACAACATCTGTAGTAATTCCTAAATGCTCATTTAGCAGCTCTTGGGCATTGAACATCATGCCGAAAATGCCAATAGAACCTGTAATAGTATTTGGCTGTGCCACGATGGTATCAGCTGGTGCAGAGATATAATAACCGCCAGAAGCGGCTACTTCACCCATGGACACGTAAACAGGCTTGGCCTTTTTAGCCTCTGCCATCTCTCTCCAAATCACTTCTGAAGCAACGACCGATCCTCCAGGAGAATTCACCCGAAGTACGATTGCTTTGATATTATCATCTTTGCGTGCTTTTCTAATCTCTTTGGCGAACTTTTCTGAGCTGATGACACCATCGGCATTTCCTCCTACTATCTCGCCTTCGGCTATGATCACAGCGATTCTATTAGAAGATGTAAGGTTTTTAGACTTAGCTAATTTACTCAAGTCAGTAGCGTTGATCGTTTTGATGTCATCGTCTTCGTCGATACCAAGCTTTTCCTTCATTTTAGAAAGTACTTGGTCCATGTAAAGTAACTCTGTCACCAATCCATAAGAAACGGCGTCTTCAGGCTTGCGAACCAACATCATATTATTGATTTTTTTCAAGCTATCGAAGGGTATACCCCTAGACTCAGATACTCCTTGAAGTGCAAATTGATTCATATCATCAAGAAACGACTGAGTTTGAAGCCTGGATTCAGGACTGCTTTTCTCAAGGATAAAAGGTTCTACAGCTGATTTGAATTCGCCTACCCGGAATATTTCTGGTTGTACCCCTATTTTCTCAAAAAGTCCTTTAAAGAAGATTCCTTCAGAAGAAAAGCCATTAAAGTCCATTCCCCCTATAGGGTTCAAGTATGTCTCATCAGCTACAGAAGCAATGTAATACCCACCTTCTGAATAAGCTTCATCGTAGGCAACAATGAACTTGCCGGAAGTTTTAAAGTCTACTAAGGCTTCACGAAGCTCATGCAGATTTGCCTGTCCAGCTATTACTAGGCCAGTGTTAAGGTAGATCCCTTTTATGTTTTCATTGGTTTTGGCTTCACCAATGGCTTTTTTAAGGTTGATTAGTCCTGCGCTGAACTCCTGGCCAAATGGATTTCCTAACATGGAAAGGTCCAAGTCATCCTCTGACGTTCTCTCTACAATAGATCTACCATTAAGATCCAAGTGCAAAACTGTGTTTTCACTTACTGATACTTCTTTATCTGAACTTGAAGACACGGCAATGCCTATCAAGCCAAACATTAGAAGCACACCGAGTATACTGAAAACAAAAAGACCGACGATTACAGCCAGTACATTTCCTAAGAATTTCATAAGCTAAATTATTTGAAGGCCCAAAATAACCTAATTTGGGCCATGTTTACAAAAGCAATTACTGGAGAAGAATGTTCAAAAAAGCAGTTTTAATTTTAGGAGGAAATAAAGGAGATAGAAATGCACTTCTGACGTCGGCTGTAAAGGCTGTTTCGGAATTAGGTGAAGTGACAGCGAAGTCGAAAGTTTACGAAACAGAAGCTTGGGGGGGAGTGGCTAAAGGCCCTTTTTTGAATCAAATTGTTGAAATTGAAACGACATATTCACCTTTTGAAATCTTAAATTTTATTCAGAAAATCGAGATAGTTCTTGGAAGGAAAAGGGACGAACACTGGGGAGATCGGACGATGGATATTGATATTATTTATTTTGGCGGTCAAGTGATCGAAGCAGTGGAATTGGAAATTCCACATCCATATTTGTCCGAACGGAAGTTTGTACTCATCCCATTAGCTGAGATTTTACCTGATTTTATTCATCCTATTACGGGGAAAAGTAGTCTGCAGATGCTAAAGGAATGTAGAGATAAAAGTGAAGTGAAAGAGTTCTAAAGTTTAGAGTTCAAAGTAGCCGAGGCACTTTGCATGGGCAATAAATAATTGCTCATAAGCAGATAGTCTGGGGTATAATATTCAGAATCAATCTTCTAGGAATTCCAAAATATCTCCAGGCTGACAATCTAGAGCCTGGCAAATGGCTTCCAAGGTACTAAAGCGGATAGCCTTCGCCTTGCCTGTTTTTAGAATTGAGAGGTTGGATAAGGTTAATCCTACTTTATCCGAAAGTTCATTTAATGACATTTTCCGCTTTGCCATCATGACGTCGAGGTTTACAATAATCGGCATAGTCTAGACAGTGAGTTCGTTTTCGGATTGTATTTCAATCCCTTTTTTTACCACTTGGACGGCAATGAAAAATAGTACAGACATGAAAATCCACACATCTCCCCCCTCCAAATGAAGCTTTTTCATATCAATAGCTGGAATGCCCTGGGTAGTAAGCCAATGGTAGAAATTTGCTCCGCAATTTGAAAATAGGCCGATGGCAAATGCCAGATAGGTGAAATTCAACATGAATTTTTTCAGCTCAGAGGTGAAAGGCTGTGAAAATGAAAGGGTCTTATTGGAAAAAAGCTTAATAATTTGATGAAAAAGGAGAATTTTCAGTACTGCAACAATACTCATTACAAGCGTAAGAATTAGAAAATGTCCAGAGTCAAAATTATAAATAGCAGTGAAGTCCACTTTCTCCCAGAAATTTTTGGCTCCCTCAGGATTGATAAATAAGGTTATAAATGTGTTGACGATGATAGCGCCAGCTTCCACCATCAAAGCGATGTAAAAAATCCATGCCATGACGTGCAAGATTTTCAAAGTCTTATTCGCATTAAGTTTGGTTTCCATATTTATTTACGTTTGATTCGGTAAATAACAGTAAAAAATTATTGATAAACAATAAATAATTAGCGATCAAAGGAAATTTATTTTTCAATCCGTTGATAGTTTTACCGCCAAAGGCGATGTACACTAAAGTCATAAAAAAAGGTTCAAGCCTGTGAAAGCTTGAACCTTTGGTGTATATACTTTTAATCTACGACCACTTATCCTATGGAATCGATGTGTTTGCAGTTAAAGACCTGAAACTTCAGCTTCAGGATGGATCTTTTTTACAAGGCCTTGAAGTACTTTTCCCGGACCGCATTCCACAAACTCGGTAGCGCCATCTGCAACCATGTTTTGGACAGATTGTGTCCATTTTACAGGAGCAGTGAGTTGTGCTATTAGATTGGCTTTAATTTCTGATATTTCAGTAACTGCCGTGGTGCTCACATTTTGGTAAACAGGGCAGCTAGGCGTATGGAAAGTGGTTGCTTCTATAGCTGTCTGCAATTTTTCACGAGCTGGCTCCATCAAGGGAGAATGGAATGCTCCCCCTACAGGTAGTGGTAATGCACGCTTAGCTCCAGCTTCTTTCATCTTTTCGCATGCGATTTCGATGCCTTTATTCGAACCGGAAATCACTAATTGACCAGGACAGTTATAGTTTGCTGCTACGACTACTTCTTCGGAAATGCTCGCACAGATTTCTTCTACTTTTTCATCGGCTAGACCCAAAATAGCAGCCATGGTCGATGGGTTGATTTCACAAGCTTCCTGCATGGCAAGGGCTCTTTGGTAAACCAATTTCAGCCCGTCTTCAAAAGCAAGTGTGCCATTGGCTACTAATGCTGAAAGTTCGCCCAAAGAATGACCTGCTACCATGTCAGGTGCAAAATCAGGAGTTGTTTTGGCTAAAATTACAGAATGAAGAAATACAGCAGGTTGAGTTACGTTAGTTTGCTTGAGTTCCTCTGCAGTCCCGTCGAACATAATGTCTGTAATGCGGAAACCCAAGATCTCATTTGCTCTTTCAAATAATTCTTTTGCTTCGGTACTTTCTTCATAAAGTGCTTTTCCCATTCCTGGGAATTGGGCGCCTTGGCCCGGAAAAACAAATGCCTTCATTAATTGGTGTTTTTTGTTCGGGGCAAATATAAGTCTTTTCCCAAATGTCGGTTTGCTAGTAAAGCCCGATATTACAACCCAGCAAAACCGGTTTGCTCAAGATTTTCTTGGGACAGGAATTTAGCTTTTTCCTCAGGACTAGCCAGTCTACAGGTGTTTTTCTTGCCAAACCACCGATACCGGTTTGCTCCAATCCAATCGTAGATAGGGTCCCGAAGAAATTTGGGTATTAAAATAAGAGCATACAAAGCCGGCCAGAGTCCAGAGAGGTTTCTTGCGATTTTAAGCGCAGCAGTACTTTTGTAATAGATTTCCCCCTTTTCTAAAAGCACAATTGAGTCTAAATAATCTTCTCGAACCTCAAATTTGGAAAGTATTTGCCTACTCAAATCCTCCTGCAGTGCTCCTACCAAGAAGTGATCTTTATTATCGCGTTGGATTACAAAATCAATGGAAGTATTACATAAGTTGCATACTCCATCAAAGAAGATGATGGATTTGGCTGACATTATCGAAGAAGTTGAATCGTTCCTTTTAGAGTCTGCTCTTTTTTCGCAGGATCGAGAACGTCAAAAACTACATTGCCTGAATAATAATAGGTTCCAGCCGGCAACTCATTTCCATTTTTATCTGTGCCATCCCATCTGATATAAATATCATTTTCATTGCTTTCCAAGCTATTATAGGAGAAAACTTCTACGCCCCAGCGATTGACTATCAAAATATCAACTCCTAAAACAAACCGTGGGCATTGCGTAAATGGATTGTCAAAAGCCATGAATGTTTCATTAAATCCATCTCCATTTGGAGTAAAGGCATTTGGTAGATTATAGCTTGGGCAGTTGTCTACGCAGACTATATTGCTAGGCTCAGATTCATTTCCTGATCGATCTACAGCAGTGATGTAATAACATCCTCTATAGTTCGGTAGATTGGAAATAGTAGTTTCTAGGTCTAAAGAAGATAATTCCGCCACTAATTCAAATTGACCAGATTCTCCGTCAGGCGTAAAGTAAAGTTTATACCCGCTCAGCTCATCATCACAATCTCCTGTGAAATCAGGTGCCCAGCTTAAATCATGCTTATAGGTAGCATTATTGCAAGGGACTTCTGCGAGGTATTCAGTGCATTCAGGTCCTTCGAAAGTTAATACCGGTGGACATGGAAGGCGATTATCATCAGGCTTAGCACATGCTATTTGAGATTTGTTTTCAAGAGGATATACTAGTCCGGCTACATTATACGATCCTTTAGTAATAACGTAATAGCAGTATTCCAATTCTTTCTGAAGCGGAATTCCGTTGAAGCTACCATCATCTAAATAGCTGAAACCGTCAGATGTCACATCCACATCAGCTATTTTTACAAAAGTAGCATCATCCGCAGCCGCTGCATCTGTTCGATTTCTATATACCTCATGTCTGTACTCGCTTACAGCATTGTTCCAAGGGACAGTGAATTCCCAATTAACTTCAATTGCCTCATTGATTATGGTCAAATCCGTCCAAACGGATGAAGCTTTAGAAGAGGTGTCGATTTTTGTGTTTCTATCCAGAAGAACTACCTCGTAATTGTAAACCAGGTTTTGGGTATTTAATCCTGTATCGGTGAATAGCGTATCCGATGTAATTCCCAAAGAGACTTGTCCTGCATCTCCTGTGAATCCTGTGCTTCGCAAAAGCTCGTAACTATATGGCCCCGGGAATTGTACTTTGTCTATGTCATACGGAGGGGTCCATTTTACAAATATCTCGCCAGCAGTAGGGTCAGTTTCTTCTACACTGACATTTGTGATGATAGGTACATCCACATCGATTGTGACGCAAATCTCATCTGAGACTATGCTTTCGCCCAGCCTAGGTTCTGGGTAGGCTGCTACTAATCTATAGCAATAGGTGTTTCCAGGTGCCAAACCTTCTCCGCCGTTGGTATCAAGGAAGTCTAGCGTTTGCATCGTGGTAGTGCCTATTAGTTCATAACCCGCTCTTATTCCAGTTTCACAGCTATCTGGCAGATAAGGGTCAGAGTTTATCCTTCTCCAAATCTGCATCTCGTTGGATGAGTTGGCACAGGCGTAAGGGTCCCAGTTCAACTCTACTTCTCTACCAGGCATTTGTTCTATTTCATCAAAAACTGGAGGCGGACCGACCACTTTGATACGCCACGTTTTAATGTCTACTAAGGCTGGACCAGAACTTGGATCGTCCGTGATTCTTACACGGACTTCATATTCCCTTGCTCGCACATGATTACAGACAGTTTGCCAGTCGAAATTAACTACTCCGGGAGTAGGCTGGAATTCACTCTCTGGGGAGTAAATCGCTGGAGAGGTGGTTATTTCTATAGGCTCCCCAAAGACTTCAATTTTGATTGGATCTCCATCAGGATCTTGGCCTTGAATAATTTCTTCTATTTTCGTCCCGGCTACCACGCACAGGTCGGGAGGTAAAATCAACTCAGGTCTTCTATTATTTGAGTTTTCGATGATGATCTGCATATCCCGTACTACACTTCCGATAAGCTCAAATTTTCCGTTGAGCTTTCTATATTCGTTAATCCTAAATGCCACATTAAATTGTCCCGCGGTACCAGGAGCGTCCCAAATCAAATCTCCCGTTATTGGATCTAATCTTAAAAATGCTGGGGTAGTGCCATCTTCTTGATTGAAGCTGAACTCTGGAGAAGCTGGGCTTCTGTAGTTGTTAACTGGACGCTGAAATGCTTGCTTTGGAATATCCATTACATAAGCCAAACTATCTCCATCTGGATCGTAAGCACCTGGATTGTGGATGTATCTCACATTCACTGCTCCATTATCCACTGGAGGAATTGTCAAAACAGGAGAATTATTTACCCCAATAAAGGGATCAATGGTGATGGTAGTTTCCACATAAAAAGGCGTATCCACCGAGTTATCCATATTTAATGTTTTGTCATTTCGGTTGAATTCCTGAAATCGAATGGTATAAGTTCCGGGACCTTGGAAGGTATGTGTTATTATAAATTCATTTTTTTCAATTTGATTCCCTAATGGCGTTACAATAGATATATCACTTTCCGTGTTTAATTCAGTGACTCTCCCATCTCCAAAATCAATTTCTCCAGGCCCAAAGATCACATTAGATCGAGTATCGGTGTATCCAACTACTGTGATTTTATAAGTCAAATTTTGAACAGACACCCGCTCAGCAATGATTTCTCCAGCTCTAATGTGTGTTGCCCAAGCTTCAGAAATTCCCGCAATTAGGAAGAGTAAAAAAAGTCCAAGGGTGATTTTCAGCTTCATAATGGTCAAGTTCATTTTTAAGGAGAAATAGAATGTACGAATTTATCCTGTTCTAAGGTTTTAACTTACTTTCTGTTCCTATACGAATTAAATAGAAGTAAGTAGAAAATCCCCGCAAAATCAAACATTAAATCTCTACATATAGTTATACATCCAGCAAATTCTTCAAAGGTTGAAGTCTATTTAGAACTGATTAAAATAAGAGAAGTGTTTTTGAATAGATTGTTTGCTAGTTGTTCCAAATGTAAATTTGGCACAATTAATCAAAGATTTCGTTTTAATCTAATCGCAAAAATTGTATGAGCTGGGTTACAAAAACCTTGAGTAGCACAATAGGCAGGAAACTGATCATGGCGCTGACCGGACTTTTCCTGATCCTGTTTTTGACAGGTCACGTTTCGGGTAATTTACTGTTATTCAAGGGTGATGGGGGTGAGGCATTTAATATTTATGCCAAATTCATGACGACGAATCCCGCAGTAAAACTTCTTTCTTACTTGACCTATATTTCCATTATTGGTCATGTTATATTTTCTATATGGCTGTCCAAGAGAAATAAATCTGCACGTCCGATTGGCTATGGCGTATCCACTCCGCCATCTACTACAGTTTCTTCCCGCAACATGGGCATCTTGGGTACGATCATTCTGATCTTTATCGTGGTTCACATGCAAAGCTTTTGGGCTCAGATGCACTGGGGAGATCTTCCGGTGGTTACCTATGACGGAGAGCAATACAAAGATCTTTTCAGTATTGTGACCTTTGCATTTCAAAACGAGCTAATGGTAATCGGATACGTAGTAGCGATGGTTTTCTTGGCCTTCCACCTTTCTCATGGCTTTGCCAGTGCATTTCAGACCCTAGGTTTGAACCATGCGAAATATTCCCCAGCCATCTCGGTGATCGGAAAAATCTATTGCATCCTGGTGCCAATTCTTTTTGCCAGCATGCCAGTTTATATCTATTTCACACAGAGCTAATCTATAGTCCCCTATGATACTAGATTCAAAATCCCCAATCGGACCTTTAGCCGAAAAGTGGACTAAACATAAGTTTAACAGTAAGCTGGTAAACCCAGCAAACAAAAGAAAATACGAAGTAATCGTAGTAGGTACCGGTCTTGCTGGAGCCTCAGCGGCTGCTTCTCTGGCAGAACTTGGCTATAAAGTGAAAGCATTTTGCTTCCAGGATAGCCCGCGTCGTGCGCACTCTATCGCAGCACAAGGCGGGATCAATGCTGCCAAAAATTATCAAAATGACGGTGACTCGGTATTCAGACTATTTTACGATACCATCAAAGGTGGAGATTATCGTTCCCGTGAATCCAATGTGTACCGTCTTGCAGAAGTTTCTGTAAATATCATTGACCAGTGTGTGGCGCAGGGAGTTCCTTTCGCCAGAGAATATGGTGGATTGCTAGCCAACCGTTCATTTGGTGGAGCGCAGGTGTCCAGGACTTTCTATGCTAGGGGCCAAACGGGACAGCAGTTGCTTTTAGGCGCATATTCTGCATTGAGCCGTCAGGTAGCTAATGGTAAAGTGAAACTTTATCCTCGTACCGAAATGATGGACGTCGTGACTATCGATGGACATGCTAGAGGTATAGTGACCAGAAATCTGATTACTGGTAAAATCGAAACTCACGCAGCTCATGCGGTCTTGCTATGTACTGGTGGCTACGGAAACGTATTTTTCCTATCTACCAATGCGATGGGATCGAATGTAACGGCGGCTTGGAGAGCTCACAAAAAAGGAGCTTACTTCGCCAATCCTTGCTACACGCAGATTCACCCGACTTGTATCCCGGTATCAGGAGACCATCAGTCCAAGCTGACCTTGATGTCTGAATCACTGAGAAATGACGGTCGAGTGTGGGTACCAAAGACTGTAGAGCTGGCGCAAAAGCTTCGCAAAGGAGAAATCAAACCTAGAGATATCAAGGAGGAGGATAGGGATTACTACTTGGAGAGAAAGTATCCTTCATTTGGTAACTTGGTTCCTCGTGATGTAGCTTCCAGAAATGCGAAAGACGTCTGTGACGAAGGTCGCGGCGTAAATGAGACGGGTCAAGCAGTTTTCCTTGATTTCCGAGATGCTATCAATCGTGACAGCGAGGATGCGATCCGAGCGAGATACGGCAACTTGTTTGATATGTATCAGCAGATCACCGGTGAGAATCCTTACCAGACTCCAATGAAAATATATCCAGCGGTTCACTATACTATGGGTGGACTTTGGGTTGATTATAACCTATCTACTACCGTTCCTGGGCTTTACTCCCTAGGAGAGGCAAACTTCTCAGATCACGGAGCAAACAGACTGGGAGCTTCCGCTTTGATGCAAGGTCTGGCAGATGGATACTTTGTAGTGCCTTATACTATCGGAGATTATTTGGCTCAAATTGGACCAGCACCTGTGGATACCAATCATCCTGAATTTGCGAAAGCAGAAAAAGGCGTGAAAGATGCCATCCAAAAGCTATTGTCTATCAACGGTGCCAAAACTGTTGATCACTTCCATAAAGCTCTAGGACATATCATGTGGGAATACTGCGGTATGGCTAGAAATGCAGAAGGTTTGACTAAGGCTAAAGGGATGATTCAGGAGCTTAGAAAGGAATTCTGGAAAGATGTGAAAGTGTTAGGTGCAAATGAAGAATTGAACCAGACCTTGGAGAAAGCTAGCCGAGTTGCTGATTTCTTAGAGTTGGGAGAATTGATGATTGATGACGCGCTCAATAGAAATGAGTCTTGTGGCGGTCACTTCAGAACAGAATCTCAAACCCCGGAAGGAGAAGCTCTTAGAGATGATGAGAACTATGCTTACGTAGCAGCTTGGGCATTCAAAGGTGAAAATACGCCTGAAGAATTGAATAAAGAACCATTGGTGTTCGAAAACGTGAAGTTGACTCAGAGATCCTACAAATAAATTCAAGACTTTAATTCATAACTATATTAGTATGAAACTGACATTAAAAATATGGAGACAGAAAAACGCCAGCGATAAAGGCGCATTTGTCACCTATCCTATAGATGGAATTTCCACTGACATGTCATTCCTAGAGATGATGGATGTTTTGAATGAGGAACTTGCTGTCAAAGGAGAAGATCCAGTGCACTTTGATCACGATTGCCGTGAAGGTATCTGTGGAATGTGCTCTTTATATATCAATGGTCATCCGCATGGCCCTAAGCAGACGACTACCTGTCAGCTTCACATGCGTTCCTTCTCTGATGGAGATACCATCACAATCGAGCCTTGGAGAGCTGCGGCATTCCCGGTGGTGAAGGATTTGGTGGTCGACCGTGGTTCTTTCGATAGAATCATCCAGGCGGGAGGCTATGTGTCTGTGAACACCGGTGGTGTTCCTGATGCGAATGAGATACCTATTCCAAAGAGAATCGCGGATGAGGCTTTCGATTCTGCTACTTGTATTGGATGTGGAGCCTGCGTGGCAGCCTGTAAGAATGCTTCTGCGATGCTATTCACCTCTGCGAAAATCTCTCAGCTGGCAATGCTTCCTCAAGGTCAGGTGGAACGTATGTCCAGAGCAGAGAAGATGGTGGCTCAAATGGATGCCGAAGGTTTTGGAGCTTGTACCAACACAGGTGCTTGCGAAGCAGAATGTCCTAAAGGAATCAGCCTGACAAATATCGCTCGAATGAACAGAGAGTATTTCTCTGCTTCAGTGAAAAGCGAAAATGTCTAATTGAATTACGAATTCATAAAGAATAAAAAAGCCGGCGATAGTCGGCTTTTTTTGGTTTTGGGGACATTTGGTAATGTTTTCTATTTCGTATATCTGCTGTATAGAAATATATGCGCAACTGCTGCGTTTCTGAAGAAGCTGGTGTAGTTCTTTGGAATGGGAATAAATGAGAGGGTTGTCAGACAGGTTTTTATTTAAATTGAAGCAGAACTAGCTGAACGGACTTGACTTGAGTGCCAAAGAGTAATAATTAGCTTATTTTGGGATAGAAATGACAGGTTAAGCACGAAGGTTTGATTAATCGCGGTGTCATTAGGATATATGAAAAATAAACGAAACTAGTTTCGTATAGCGACTCGTTGTAGCCAATTTAACGAGACAGATAACCATACACGATTATGAGAAATATATTGACAATAGTATTCATTCTACTTTCTATTCATTTATTTGGACAGAAAGATAAAGCCGATAATGTAATTGAAATGAATACGAAGTTTACTTTAGAATTACAAACGGAGGATTCATTAACATATAAATTTAAGATAGTATCTAAAGAGCCATTTTCTACAGAAATTGAATGGTCTAATGCAAGAAATTATTTGGATAGTGTTTCTTTGAAGAACCAAATACAAGGAATATTGACAAGAGGAAAATTTGGTAGCAGGACTAATACCATTTTGTTGATTCAGAACGGACTTGATAAGTCGATTAGTTATAAACTCAAAATTAAAGTTCCTCAAAAAAGAAAACCGATTAAGACCTCTGTTGTTGATTTGCTTCCGAATGTACCTTCAACTGAACTGTGGCCTTATATGATTGAGTATGTCCAATTCTCTGATTTCACCGCAGCACCTGAACCTGAAGAGTTTGTTTTTGAACCTCAAATTGATTCTTCATGCATAAAAAATAAAGATTTCAATATTAAGTATGGTAATGAACTGTTCATTAAGCACTCTAACTTAACAATAAACGGATTAAAGAACGATAACCTATTTGAGTTAAATAAATTGATACAATTTGAAGATTCTTTAAAAACAGAGGATATCTCACTTGGAAATAATTGGGGTTTAGGTGAGAGTATTTATCCGAATAATAATAATTTCACCTTTGGCAATCCTATCAGCTATCGAAGATTGGAATGTCCATATTTTGATGGAACTGTTAATTATTTCTACACGAAAAAGGAAAAGTCGGTGAAGGTAGTTTCGTATGGTTGGAAAGAATTTAAGGAAAGCGACTTCCCAATTTCCACAAACTCAGATTCAGAAGATAAAAACAAAGCTTTTAAGGAGAAGTATGATTTCGTATTAACTGAAATCAGCAAGTTCTTGGGGGAACCGATATCCAATGAGACAGAAGATAGCGGTAGACGAAAAACAAAATGGAAAAGTGATGACAACATAAATGCCTACTTATTCAATTTTAGTAACATAAACGAAATACGATTGTACATTTTCAAGGAATAAAAACTGGCTACAACAGCCGGTAAAGTGCATAGGCTATGTCGTACCACGGGGATAGGAACGCAGGCCGCTTTTTTGTATCTTTCCAAACAAAACTTAATGCGACGCAACGCCTACGACACCTTACCGGCAGAACGTTATGGGGCATAATAAGAAATGACAGACCGAGACTTTAAAATAGAATTTGAAACTTTAGTAAAGGAAGTAGTTGCGCCTATTTTCCAAAGACTTGGCTTTAAAAAAAACGGAAATAATTTCTACAGAGAAATAAACGAAATCGGACAAGCCTTTAATGTTCAGCAAAGCCAATGGAACTCTAAAGACGACAAGACTTTTGTCTTTAATCTTGGACTAATTGACAAAGAAACCTATTCTGAAATTTACAATAAAGAACTTCCAAAGTTTCCAAAAGAATATGACTGCGAAATCAGGCTACGACTTGGACACTTAATGAACAAAGGCGACAAATGGTATGACTTGAATAAGCGTACTGACTTATTAAAACTCAAAGAACAAATTAATCATGACCTTGAAACTTTTGCAGTTCCTTTTTATGAAAAGTATTCGGACCCCAAGAAATGGCTAGAATTCTTTGAATGGAAGTATGAACCTCTTACAAGTCCCATAGGCAAGTTTTTGATTTTAGAACGATATGGACAACGTGACAAAGCGGAAATATTTTGGAATAAATTATATAATGAAGCATTGACACCAAAGCCAAGTGTAAGCGAGATTCACACAAAGAATGGAGAAATTATTAGAACCGAATCTGAGCCGACAGTAAATAAAGAATGGGTTGGTAGACTTGAGGACTTTGCAAAAAGAAAAAACGTAGAGCTGAAAATTACGCCCCATAACAGCACCTTGCCAAAAGCGGGGCGGACGTGGTTACAGAAACTTTTCGGCAATTAATAAACATTAGTGGTAGCTTGACAGATGGTGCTCCGAAAGCCCCGCCTTCGGCAAGCTGCAAAACGTTGTGCAACATTTAAAAGAACCGAAATTATCCTTGAAAACGACAGAGACGAAATATGAAAATAATTGGCGAGAGAAGTCTTTAGAAAATTTAGAAAAGGACTATTGGGGCAAACCAGATTATGAAAGCCATTTAGTCAAGACTTGTCACCAACTCAGGAAAAAGCCACTCAAGGATTTCGAAATAGAGGACCTTAGAATAATGATTGGTCAAAATATTGGACTTAAGTTTTTGATACCTCTTTCTCTCGAGAAATTGAGACAGGACATACTGGCTGAAGGTGATTATTATGAAGGAGACTTATTAAAAGCTGTGTTGACCAGCGAAATAGAGTTTTGGAATCTTGAACCTAAGCTAACTAAAGAACTTGAAGCTATAATCTCGGACAACGAAGAATTACTCAATGAACGAGAACCTGACTTACTAAAATCCTACAAACAATGGAAAAAGAACTAATTGGGAAATGGGTCTTTAAGGATGGTAAAGTTGTCGCTGATTCAAATTGTGAATTGATCGAATCAATGATTAACAAAGACTTGACAGAAATTGAAATTAGTGAAGATGGATGGACAAAACGCTATCAGCATTTAAATGGCAGTGTTTGGGAATTAACTTATCCTGAAAGTCATTTACATGGCGGTGGACCTCCAAAACTGACCAGAATAAAAAAATAAAAACGTGTGCCAACAACTAGGTTTTCGTTGCGTGCGTAGCACGAACAATGAAACCGCTGTTGCACGGAACCGGAGAAGTTCTTATGGGCATTGAGTCAGGAT
>NZ_FXUA01000012.1 GCF_900182815.1 Algoriphagus winogradskyi
ACAGTCAGATCCGTGATCTCAGTGGTCAGATCCTGACTGGTGTAGAATCTGAATACAGGATTGGTCACCGTGCTGCTGGTAGCAGATAGCGTGAAGCTATCTCCTTCGCAGATCGTGTCGCCCATTGCCTGAATATCCGTGGCTGTTGCACTTGGATTAACAGTCACCGTAACTTCCGCTGCATCGCCTGGAGCGTTTTCACAGACTCCATCACCTGAAACGGTTACATAATAAGTCGTCGTAGTCGCAGGGCTGACAGTCAGGTCCGTGATCTCAGTGGTCAGATCCTGACTGGTGTAGAATCTGAATACAGGATTGGTAACCGTGCTACTGCTAGCAGATAGCGTGAAGCTATCTCCTTCACAGATCGTGTCGCCCATTGCCTGAATATCCGTGGCTGTTGCACTTGGATTGACAGTCACCGTAACTTCCGCTGCATCGCCTGGAGCGTTTTCACAAACCCCATCACCTGAAACAGTCACATAATAAGTCGTCGTGGTCGCAGGGCTAACAGTCAGATCCGTGATCTCAGTGGTCAGATCCTGACTGGTGTAGAATCTGAATATTGGATTGGTCACCGTGCTGCTGGTAGCAGAAAGCGTGAAGCTATTTCCTTCACAGATCGTGTCGCCCATTGCCTGAATATCCGTGGCTGTTGCGCCTGGATTGACCTTTACTTCTACAGGAATTCTTATAGGATCCTCACATCCACCGCGTACAACAGCAATGAAGTAAGTCTTGTATCCTGCCGGGGTCAATGCCGGAGTGGTATAACTATTTCCGGAAGCCAACAGGGTTCCTGCTGTCTCTGCATCATACCATCTTAAGGTAGTACCTGCTGCAGGTGTTGCTGAAAGTGTGGCAGTTTCTCCAACACATACTTCCTCATTTTCTGTAACAGCAGTTGGACCAGGATAATTGATTTCTGCCTGATAAATCCTCCATCCACTTTCTAAGGCTCCAAGCAATGGTCTATAGTCAATTCTAACCCGATCAAATGATCCACTTGCTACAAATCTCACTTCTCCTTTGCTATTACCTCCAAGCAGAGATAAACTAACCAAATTATTATCAACTACTCCACCATCCCCATTTGCAGCAGCACCATTATAGGATTCAAAAGAAAGTCCACTTAATACACCAAGGTCAAGCAAAGACCCACCTGTTCCCAAAGTAATCACAATTGTATCCCCAGCTGCGCCGGTCTGGTTGAAAATCAGTTCCTGCCAAACTCCTCCCGTAACTGCAACCGGTGCTACAAATCTTGAATATGTATTAATGTCACCATCAACCGCATTACCAGGATTTTCTACGCTACATAGTACACAAATGGCATATGTACCGTTATTCTGCGCATTCGCTACCGTACACTCTCCATCTGTCGTCACTGGATCAACAGTAACTGTTACAGCCGTAGTGTCAATTGACAAACAACCTGTAACTGTATTCCTGGTTCCGGCATAATAAGTATAGACTCCAGCTGAAAGTATTCCAGTATTGTACGAATCTCCTGTTGCTAATTCTGCTCCACCTTCTGCATACCAAACAATTTCCACATCTGCTGGCATAGGATCAATGGAAGCGGTAAGCACAGTTCCAAATCCTTCTGAAATCGTAATATCAGAACTTGTAGATGGCACATCTGGAAGCTCGTTTACGGTGATTGAGGTAGTTGCAGCAGGTGTGCTGAAACAATAACCTTCTGCTACCACCATCACATAATAAGTGGTCGAGGCTGTAGGACTCACTTCATAATCAGCTCCTGCGAAATACGCTCCTGTCAAACTTGCATCCAGATACCATCTGAATTCAGGATTTGGAATACTGATTCCGTTTAGGCTCGCATGCAAAATGGTGGATTCTCCAACACAGATTGCACTTTGATCAGCTGTCAGGGTAATATCACCGGCATCTATCACCATACAATCAGTTGGCATGGAATGCTGAGCTGTCTCTGATGCATTTCCGCCAACTTCATCTGTATAAAATGCCTCTGCATTATTTACGATTGGATCTGAACCTGTTACAGCATCTACTTGAACGGTAAAAGTAAACTCCTGCATGGCGCCAACCGCCAAGGAAGCAATATCAAAAGTCAGAGTTCCAGTACCTGCAGTTCCCCCACCGTTATCAACTACTGTTGTATTTGCCGGGATCTGATCTACAACTGAGATATCAGTAAGTAACTTATTGCCAGTGTTTGTGACTGTCAAAGTATAAGTAATGATATCCCCTACAATAGCCTTCCCATCAGAATCAGCATTATTACTCAAACCAATTTTATCAAAATCAACCGCATGAACAGGCGTAACATCCAACACTGTCCCAGGATCAGCTGCCGTATCCGGTTCGGTAGGACTGCTGTTGTCTAGCGGAGGATAGGATTCAATTGGAGCTGGTAAATCTGCGGAATTGGCAACTGCAATATTGATGATTTCATCTATTCCAGTAAGGTCAGCATCTACTGTTGCAGTGAATGAACCTACAGTGGAAGTAGCTCCTACTGCCAATCCAGGCAATGAGAAGTTAACCTCATTTCCCACTAAAGCACCTCCGGAAACGTACGTAATTCCAGTTGGTAGTGCATCTGAAATTGACAAATCTGTCAAGTCTTGATTTCCGGTATTTCTAATAAATATGGTATAGTTCAAGGTCTCGCTACCGCTTACGGCTGTGACATTGGCATCGCCATCTACTGTAACTGCTTTCCAGAGTTCTGCTGAGAAAATAGCGTCAACCGGAATATCTGTTCCAGTATCTCCACTCTCATCCGGATCGGTTGGGTTTTCATTGTCCAATGCCGGATATGTTTCAACTCCAGGATCTTCCGGAAGGGATTTAACCAGGGCTACATTGGAAACAAATTCTACATCGGTCAGATTTTCATCCACCAATACAGTGAAACTTACTGTGACTGTTTCTCCTGGAGCGATGTCAATCGCATCGAATGAAACAACGCCCCCATTTTCAACACCACCACTTACATAAGTAGTATTAGCAGGAATAGCATCAGTAATCAGGTAATCTGTCATAGGAACAGTCCCTGTATTTCTCACATGGATAGTATACACTATTGTTTCACCACCTGAAACTGAAGTCAATGAAGGATCTCCATCTATGACATAGCTTTCCCAAGCCTGGAAATCAGGAGTTTCACAATCCTGAAGAATATAATACAAGCGAACGTTCGGTACAGCAGTGACTGAAACCAATGATCTTAAGCGAATTGCTACTTCATCAACAGCCACACCTGGGGAAATACGGATTTCTTCATTGGCTCCGTTGTTGAATAAATCAACCAGATTCACATTCCCTAGAACTGCATTTTCCAGAGTCTCATCATAAACCTCTACCCCATCTAAGTATCCAACTACATCGATTCTTCCAAAGACATCTGCATCCAATACACCAGCCCCAACTCCAAGTTTGATTTTAAATGCCCCTCCTGCAGGAATCGTCTGTCTAAACTGTATGTTCTGCTGGATAGAACCGGCTACTCCTAGGGTGCCTAAGCTGATTTCGGAATAATCGTCATTGTTATTATTATCAAGAGCGCGTTCCGCATTGGTAACTCCATAGCTACCAATCGAGCCTGCATCAACCGTAATCCCAGAACCATCAAAAGATGTAGTAAATCCTGTTGCACAAGCTTCCGCACCTGTATCGTAGCAAAGACCATAGATATTGATACTGTTGTCTTCACCGAACAATCCTCCGGCAGTATGATCTTCCACAGTTATGCTATTGTAAGCTGCATTTGGCGTAATAGCCAAATAGTATCTTCCAAGTGCATCCTGAACGATTTTCACCTGATCATTAAATCCGGCAAAACTATTATCACTGCTTGCAGTGAAAAGTGGCGTCCCGCCCGTGTCATTTGCAGAAACTGTGAAGTAATGATCTCCAAGGACAACTGTATTCAACAAATCGCTCAATATTCCGCCTACACTACCACCAAGTAGCGCATCCAGTAAGCTTGCATCAGTATCTATTCTCATGTATGATGTAGTACCTGCCGGTACTACTACACCGTCTCCGTATCCAAGAGTTACATGCCCGGAGTATGCTCCAATTCCGGTTAATAATGCGCCTCCGCTGGAATTGATGGTAGCGAAACTGTTAAAGTTTCCGTCAAAAAGATTGGCAAGATTATCTGCAAAAGACGCATCAATCAATTCCTCTGCACAGACTGGGCTTAAATATGGAGGATCAGCCACATCAGGATCTGGACATCCGTCGGAAATCCGGCTGATTCCATACAATCTGATCGGTGCACTGGTATTTATTGCGGCAATGGACTGAAGCCCAAAACTCACCCGATCATACACCACTCCCGGTTCGATCAAAAGCTCCTGAATTCCGCCTGAATTAAGAAGCCCCAATAGATCCAGGTTATTTATCAAGGCATCCTGAAGTGATTCATTGTAAACTTCATCGTTGCCATTGTAAAGAATCAAACGGTATGAACCTGCAAGATCCAAATTCAAAATTCCCGGTTCGTCAAGTTGCACTCTGATTCGTAGCGCGTCCGTGTTCTGAGATTTTGTTTTGAAATAAATGTTTTGATAGACAGTTGCCCCTATTCCAGCAATTCCAAGATTGATTGTGGAATAATTTGAACTGTTTCCGTCAATGGCATTTTGAGGGTTAAACACGCCTCCTTTTGTGATATCCAATAGATCAACAGCAATACCAGAACCGTCAAAATCAGTAAAAGTAGCTTGTTCACATAGATCAAATTCCGTCTCTCTACACATGCTGAAGACGTGCATGGTAGCCGTGTTATCCAATCCAATTAGTGCAGCTAAGTAGTGGTCAATTCTTACTGATTGATAGGCTTGATCTGCAGTAAAGGCGATGTAGAATCTGCCTGATTCATCCTGAACTACGCGAACATCCTGATTACCAAAACCTGTGGCGCTACTAGCTGTATAAATATCCGTTCCTCCGGCAGTTTTTGGTGTGACGGTGAAGTAGTGATCACCAAGTGCCACTGACCCCAATAGATCCGCCAAATCTGAACCTAAACTTCCACCTAACAAGGCATTCAACTCGTCATTTTCAAATTCTATCCGAACATAGGATGTTTCGCCCGCGGCTACTGGAGCAGCATACCTCAACTCGATATGGCTACTATAGGCCCCTAGTCCCAATGCCGTACCTGTACTTGCAGATAATACCGCATAGGAATCATTGTTCCCATCCACTGCATTGAGTGGGAAATTGGTATTTGCCCAGTCCACTACTTCGGCAGCACAATCTGAAGTGTTAAATGGTGGAATAGTCTCAGGTGGCGCAGTCAGCTCTGGATCTGGACATGCTGCACTGAATCTTTCTATGCTGAAAATTTTCACTGGATTCTGAATCACATTGGCACTCACCACAGATTCGATCCCTACAGCCACTCTATCAAAAGACAACCCTGGGCCAAAAGGAAGATTAATTGTTCCTCCGCTTTGGAGTAATCCCAATAAATCCAATCCTGATATCAAGCCATCCCGAAGACCCTGAGAGTACACTTCTGTATCTCCATCAAAAGCTTTGATAACTATGCTTCCTAAAATTTCTGCGGTCAACAGATTTCCACCTTCCATCGCCAGTTTCACTCTGAAGTGATCTTCAGGAGCTGATGAAGAATGGAAATTCACAAACTGGTAAACGCTGGATCCAAGTCCTGCTGCTCCAATACTTACCTCTGAAGCAGTTGCCGGATCACCGTCAATAGCAAATCCTGCATCAACTACCCCTGCTGCTCCTAATCCAAGAAGATCCAGGCTGATACCTTCCGATTCCGAATACGTAGCAAATGCCTGCTCACATGGCTCAAAACCTGTTGAAGTACACACATGATAAACATTCATGCTCCGCACTTCACCCAGCCCTGCAATTGCACCCAGTGATTCTGTAATTCTTATACTGGTATAAGCACTCTCAGGAGTTACTTCTACATAGTAATGGTTGTTCTTATCCTGAACTATTTTGACTGGTTGATTGAAAAAACCATTGTTACTTGAGCTTTCAAAAACCTGCGATCCGTTATTCTTAACCTCTACCGTGAAGTAGTGACTGCCAAAAAGAACATTGTCTACTACTCCGCCCAGAAGCTCTCCGGCAGTTCCATCAAGTAAGCCTAACAATACTTCCTCGTCAAAATCTATTCTCACATACGAAGAGGTACCTGCAGCCCGGGAATCAAATCCCAACTCTACAAATCCCTCATAATCTCCCACTCCCAATGCAATACCGGAACTGGCGCTGAGGGTAGTATAGGTATCGTTATTTCCATCAACAGTATTGAGTGGGAAATTGGCATTTTCAAAAGCCAATACCGTAGCATCACAGCTGCTATTGCTGAGCATTGGCTCTGTTGCGGTAGGCAAAGGAATCGGATCAGGATCTGGACAGGCAGCCCCGAAACGCTGCACATCATATAATCTGATTGGAGAATTGGAAAGGGCATTTAAGGAAACAACGGAGGTGTATCCTACCGTAACTCTGTCAAAAGCTACTCCTGGACCAAAAGGAAGGGTAACTGTACTTCCACTTTGAAGCAGACCAAGCACATCCAATCCATTGATCAATCCTCCGGATAGCTTTTGGATAAAGACTAAATTAGATCCGTTATAAGCACGTACTTCTATTCCACCAATTAAATCGGCTGTCAAAACACCTGCATTGGCAACACCCAATTTCACCTTAAAATAGTCTTCCGGCGCAGATGGAGTTTTGTAATAAACTGACTGGAACATGGATGCTCCCACACCTAAGGTGCCTATGCTGATTTCGGAATACGAGTTCAGGTCTGAATCAATCGCATTTTCTGCATTATCGACTCCAGCACCCAACAAATCAAGAGAGATTCCTTCTCCATCGAAAGAAGTAAATCTGAACTCGCCACAGGCATCTGCTCCATCCAGATAAAATGCATTATAAACGTCAAGGGTGTATTCAGAGCCTAGACCTGCCAGAGCCGTTGACCTATTGGTCAATCTAATTCTATCATATGCTGCACCTGGCTTAATCGCCAAAAAATAATCACCGGTCTCATCTTGAACTAGCCTTACTCTGTCTGTATTAAAGCCCTGCGTGCTGGTTCTGGATAACACGGCTCCACCTGATGTCCTTGCTTGGATTTCTATTTCTTGATTACCCAATAATACCGACCCCAGGACATCACTTAGCAATTCGCCCAGACTACCTCCCAGAAGCGCCTGTAACAAACTTTCATCTGCTCCTATTCTCACGTAAGACCAAGTTTCGGCTGGGAGAGTGGAAGGGAATTGTAACTCCAAACTTCCTTCATATGCACCTAAACCCGCTAAGAACCCTGGGCTGCCATACAATCTAGCGAACTGATTATCATCACTTAACGCATTATTTTTATCTTGAACTGTAGACTCAAGACAAAACAAACCACAGCTCCGATCATCATCACTGATTTCAGTGGCTATGGTGGGAAATTGCTTTGTTTGAGCGTAGGCCTCTGCCAAAAAACATACAGCAATTAATGAGTATATAAAAAAAGCAACACCATACCTAAGTATGGCGCTTATACCTCTCAATTTCAGACTATTATATTTAAAGAGAGTTTTCATATGTTGTAGTTTTAAAATTTTTCGATTGAAATAATAGATTGGGTTGATTATAAAGGACATTATTGAGCACAATACCCGAAATTGAAAAAGCTGGTTGAAAAAAATTATCAACTGCACTAAAAGAGCATAATAAACGATCCAAACAATTAAAAAATGAACAGCATAAAAACTGTATGTAACTCTTTATTAACCCCTTAATATTAGATGTCATTACATCTAACATCAGGGATAAAGCACTTTTAAAAACTAGGATAATAAAATAACAGTAGCTGTACTTCATAGAGAATATTTAAGCAGTAATAATTTCAACTTTACAAAAATTAGAAATTATATATCGACTCTAAAAGGCATACTGCCATTCTGTTATTTAATTGCAATTTTCTGTTATCAAAAAGACAATAACTCCAAGAAAAAGGAAAAACAACATGGTTCAATAGCTAAACATATAGCATATATTTTCCTTCTATAAGGCACAGCTATCAAATCAGGATTAGATCCGACATTAATTTTTAATTAAATGAATTGCGTGTTTATTACTCGAGTCGATAATGATCAAAAAATATTCACCAGGCGGGTGAGATTCCAAATTACTGATCCGTAGAGTATTTTGCCTACTTACTCTTGCTTTTCCAGCTCTAAGAATTGATCCTTTTCCGGAATACAATTGATAGGAAATCTCTTTACTCTCGCTGTAGCTAGTTCCTATAGTGAATTGATTTTCAAACTGATTAGGATACACCTGATAGGCATTTGAAAGGCCATGGGCATTGTAAACACGGCGCAAGTCAGAAGTGAATTCTATCTCACTATTTTCATTTATCAAAACCAGTCTATAATAGCTTTCTCCTTTTAAAGGGGTTTCATCCAAATACCTATTGGAAACTTCCTCACTCAAGTTTTTCGCCCAGATTTCTCTGAAATCTAGATTTGAACCGGCTCTTTGAATGATTACCTTTTTATTTTCAGGTTGTTTTGAGAATTCCCAAGACAAATCAACCTCACCTATTGATGTTAAATTGGCATCGAAACGCTCAAGAGAAACATTCAAAATTCTTGCGATTGAACTCAGATCCAGTTCCATAGGCTCATCTGAGATGCATCCTTCATTAGGAATCCAATTCAAATAAAATTTGTATGGATCAGTTTCATCTCTAAACTTAAGCCCTGTCATGGTTAGATCTGCACCATCCAATTCGAACAGTACATCATCTATCACAAAGCCATCTGTAATCTGTATAGCCATATCTTCATCCACGTACCATTCGAAAAAACCATCAGTTGGCAGATCTTTAATCGAGGGTTTTAGAGTCATTGGATTTACCCCTTCCAAATAGGTATACTTTCCATCTTCATCAATTCCTAGCTCACCTGAAGGCTCAATACTGTAGTTTGCTGGGGTTGGAACAGGTTTTACCTTGATTTTGAATCGAGATGGCTCACTCTCGCCAGCACAGGATAGTCCATTTGACTTTACTAAAAATTCGTGGTCTCCTGGAGCAAGGTCAATAGGAGTTGTATATGCATCTGCTATTCCTATTGCGGTCTCATCATTATTAGATTCTAATCTATACCAATTCAAATCCCCTCCTGCAGCATTATCGGGGGTCACAGTTACTGTTTGTCCATAGCAGATTTCATAGAATCCTTCCTCAGGAAGTGTATCAATTACCGGTCGAATAGGTTTGACAGTTGCCCCACTGATCTGTAGGCTACCGGTAAGAGCACCCAAATCCACCAATGATGCCATTCGGATACCGACTGCATCTATTGTGCTCGTACCAGCACTAATGGGGAATTGAAAAAATTCATCTGATGCCAATAAACCTAATACATCCAATTCCAAGAGACTAGCCGCAGAGACGGTAGATACCTCTACCCCATTGGAATAAGCGACTAATTCAACGTAATTCAAAAGCCCTAAATCAAGTAAAGACTGACCGGTAGCCATACTTATCAAAACTTCATTGCCAGGTTGTACAGGGGAATTGAAGTAGATTTTCTGCTCCATAGTACCCGCCAAACCCACAACACCCAATGATATCTCTGAAAAGGTAGTTTCCAAATCATCATCAATTGCGAGGCTTAAGGATTCTACCAAAGGATTTAACCCAGCTGCGTCTAGGGTTATTCCACTACCGTCGAAGCTTGTAAAAGTGGGTTGGGGATCACATAAATCTGAATCAAAATAAAATGCATGGTAGACGTCTAATGTGTATTCTGTATTGCCTCCTAGAAGTGAACTGGACTGATTTGTGATCAAAATTCTATCGTAGGCTGTATCAGGCCTAATTGCCAAATAGCTATTTCCAAATTCATCATTTACAAGCCACACAAGGTCGTTATTAAACCCAAGCAAACTTGAATTCTCAGCCATTACTGAGCCTGAAGACGATCTCGCTTCAATTATTATCTCTTGTTCCCCTAATAAAACCACACTTAATACTCCTGAAAGCAAATCTCCAAGACTACCCCCTAGGAGAGACTGTAGTAAGCTTTGATCTGCATCAATTCGGATATAGGTAATAGTATTTGCCGGAACGGTAGAATCAAATTTTAATTGAATTTTTGACTTATAAGATCCCACTCCCAATAATGCTCCTGGACTCGATAACATACGTGCATATAAACCATTATCACTTTGCGCGTTAGTTCGATTTAATATAGTGGGTACGCAACTCGGAAATATTCCACCACATGGAGTAGTTTTATTTCCGATTATAGAAGTTGCCGTGGTTGCATATTCTGTCCTTGCATAAGTTGATCGGCAGACAAGTACCGCAGAGATAATAAGAGCAATAAATACTTTTAAACAGATATTTAACTGACGACCTTCCATTTAGAATAAAATCTTCAAGAAGGAATCTATATACTTTATGCAATTTTTAAAAAAGGCAACTTATTACCTCGACATTCTGGTTAAATAAAAAAATCAGGAGACAAAAAAATATATTTAAAATTCGTTTATCCATGAACTTATTACAAATAAAAATTAAAATAAATAATTTAATAACATATTAAGCATTTTAGATTTCAATAATCCACCGTTTGATAACAACAAAAACCAAAATCTTCTAAAAAGGGATATTCAAATATTCTAAATACCAAAAAGCAGTCTTACAGTAGTACCCTTTCCAGGTTTTGAGTAGATTTTAATCTCACCTTTATGCATCTCTACGAAATTCTTAACTGCGACTAATCCGAAGCCTGTTCCCTCTACTCCATTTACATTTGACCCTCTAAAAAAGGGAGTGAATACATAGGGTAGCTCTTCCTCCAGGATTCCTATCCCAAAATCCTTCACTTCTATTCCATTCATCCTATCCTGTTGAAACAAGCGCACAATCGGTTTCTTTGACACTCCGCCATATTTCAATGCATTATTTACCAAATTGATAAGGCTGGTATGCATCAAAAAATTATCCCATTCCATTCTCACTCCATTTTCAACCTCAGAGATAAAATCTACTTTCCCCAGGTAATCGTGCTTTGCCAAGGCCTCTTGGACAAAAGAAACGAATTCCACCTCTTCCTTTTTCAATGCGGGACTATTATTTACAAATCGCTCATAATCAAGAGAATTAGAGATCAATTTATGAAGATTATCAAGTTCAACCTCTATTTTCCTATGATGAGTTTGAAGCTTAGCAGCACCCGGAATATCAGCCAAATTCTCCAAGTAAATTTTTGATAGCTCCATACTTGAAATTATGGTAGCTA
Source organism: Algoriphagus winogradskyi (assembly GCF_900182815.1). Classification (GTDB taxonomy): domain Bacteria; phylum Bacteroidota; class Bacteroidia; order Cytophagales; family Cyclobacteriaceae; genus Algoriphagus; species Algoriphagus winogradskyi. The sequence continues at coordinate 11,313 of NZ_FXUA01000012.1, forward strand.
ACGGTGTTTTAAATTCATGAGAAACAATATTCATGAAATCAGACACAAAGGAATTGAATTGCCTCTCTTTCCGCAGCGATTCGATTAGCCTCTGTTCAAAATTCATTTGAGAAGAAACATCTCTAATCACTGCGATAATCTTTTGATTATTGTTCTCATTAAGAATATTCAAATTTGATTCTACCCAATATTCACCCTCGTCCTTGAAGTACAACTTCAATCTTGATCTATATCTTCCATCCGAAATTTTAAATTCTGGAGTTAGAGTCTTTTTCAAAAGAACCCTGATTTTCCTGTGCATCTCCTCCTCCCTGGTCCCTTTATCAAAAAATTGTGACACAGAAGGCGAAATAAATTCAAACTCAGATAAATTGTTCAATACAACAATCACATCAGGACTGTGATCTGCTACGGTGGCCAAGATTTGAGCTCCCACCTGAGAATTCTTCTCAAATTTGATTTTATCCTGCTCCGTTTTAAATGCGTCAATTATAACCGAATACGTAGAAATAAATGGCTTCAAATCAGTTATATCCTGATCTGTAAAACCTCCCTTTTTATTCCCAAGTCCAATTAATCCAATTACTTCCTTCCCTTTAAATATTGGAACTCCTAAAAAATTCTCCATGGTTGGGTGACCTGGAATTTTTTTCCCCTTAGTATGAGGATTGGCGGGCGGATTATTTTCCAAAATAATTTTGGATTCAACTATGCAAGCTCCAAAAAGGTTATCAAAATGTCTGAATAAGAAATCGTCTTTTACATATTTATGGTAGAGTTGATAAGCTTCTGGTCCATTTCCTGAAATATCTGTTGCTGCATGGATTTTTAACACCTGTGCTCCCTTCGTGTCTAGGTCTACTTTACCTACAAACCCAAGCTTTGCATCAATTACGCTCAGAATATTACTTAACAACAGGTCATAAGGATTGGCTCCTACCGGCTTTGATAAAAAATGACTCTGTACCTCAACAACTCTAGAAAGGAGTTCATTCGTCCTTTGAAGTTGTTTCTCTGTGGCTTTCTGGACTGAAATACTTTTGAGAGAACAGAATATATAAACTTCATCATCAGGAGAAGTCTTGTATAAAGTCATTTCATACCAAGTTCCTTCCTTTTTTTCCAAGTAGAGATGTGACTCAAAGACAGAAGAAGAAGTCGTCCCATTTTTAATCCAATCAATTATGCATTCATACTGCTCTTTATTCACAAAAAAATCACTGATCACAAATCCCGATGCTAATTCTGAAAAAGGTTGGAGCAATAGAAGTTTTAAGGTGGAATTTACCGCGATGACACGTTTCAAACCAATATCAAATACTATCGCAGGCTTCTCCGTTTTTTCTAAAGACTCCATGATAGTGTCATAGGACAATTCAAAAATATTCTGTCTGTTATGAAAATTAATAACCAAGTGTAAGCTCTGCTTTTCATGATCGACCCAGAACAATTCATTCACATAAAATTTTTCACCGTTCTGCTTGATTGTATAATTAAATATCTGGTCTCCGGCTAATTCTAGGTTTCTTTTCTGTATTTCATTTTCATCAGATTTGGTTATCCGTTCATAATCTTTAAAGTTAAGAACCTGACATACAAACTCTTCCCCAAAATGCAATTTTAAGCGATCACTTATTTTGAGAATACTCCCTGTCTTTAAATCAAAAAGTAAATCTTCATTTTCGAAGACAGTGAGTTGAGATTTGTCTGAAGCCATATTTTTAATTTTTATATATTAGATAAAAAGTATTGAAATACTCCTACTTTTTATTTTTTTAGTAATGAAACAACAAAGGGAGCACAAATGGACCAATTCTATACAAAACCTAAAGTATTGCTAGTTGAGGATAATTTCAACCTTTCTGAAAATATCAAGGAGATATTATCCCTAAGAGGATATGATATTGTGAAAATATTAGATCAGGCAGAAACGGCTCTTTCGATCATTGAGGAGAACTCACCAGATTTAGTATTGGTAGATATAAAACTAAAAGGCAATAAAACGGGCATAGAACTAGCTGAAGAATTAAGACAAACGATAGACCTTCCCATAGTTTTTCTAACCAGCGCTTCAGGTAAAGAAATAGTAAAAAGAGTAAATCATATTCAACCAGATGGTTTTATCACTAAACCATTCACATCCAATTCCCTTGTAACCAGCATTGAATTGGCAATGGAGAGACATAAAGTCAACCTAAAAAAATCTGCCGATCAGCAGAAAAACACCAATACCGACCTATTTATCAGAGAAAATGGCTGGTTAAAAAAAATTCTGATTTCGGATATAAGCTATATCAAAGCGGAAGGAACCTACACTCATATTTTTGTAAAGGAGAAACAATATACTTTGAGAAACACGGTCAAAGACTTAATGAAGAAACTTCCTGAAAATCAGTTTTCTAGGGTTCACAAGTCATATATAGCGAATATGGAAAAAATAGAAGCACTCAGCTCCAATGCTGTCAAAATTGACAATATAGAAATCCCTATTGGTCGCAACTACTACCATACCTTGCTTCAAAATATAAATAAACTTTCCAACTAATTTCGCCTTAGCCTAATCCGATTAATCCACTTAGATCGTAAATCTTCCAAAGAAGAGTTCTTACAATTTTAATGGATCGGCCATGGTTAATAGCTACTTGTATCCTACGGGCAATAATTCTATTGAAAACTCAATTTCATTATTGAAGAATTACTGCAATTCCACTTTTAATACCCCTCTAGGTTTTTTGGGAGAAGAAAGAGCGCATCTCTACAAGGTGTCTCCTTTTCTCAACGGAAAGACAAGCAGGCATTCTTCATTTTTTAAAAGTGAAGATTCACTCTTAGATAACGGATCCCATAGGATCTCAATTCTGGTTTTTACGGCGATAAATGAAGATATTCTTGAGTGTGAACTAGAGAGACTTACCAAAAATCATAAAAAACTAGAACGTTTAAAATTTGAGCCAAAGTCCTATTCCTTGGAGGATATTCATCTAATAAATCAATCTAAACCCAATTCAACTATGGAATCTGATAGCGATGAGTTGTATGAAAAAGAGGTTTTTATCAGAGAGAGCGGATGGCTTAAGCGACTTTTTATCAAGGATATACAATGGATCAAAGTAGAAGGAGTATATACTCATGTCTATAGCAACAGTAAACTCCACACGCTTAGATGTACTTCCAGAGACATTTTCAATAAGCTCCCGAAAAGTCTATTTTTCCAGGTCCACAAAAGTTATTTTGTAAATATTTTCAAAATAGATGCCCTGAAAAGGTATTCCCTGAAAATCGGAAATGATGTGCTTCCTATCGGAAAAACTTTCTACAATAAATTATTAGATAAGCTCCCACATCTAGGAGGTTGACGATTTAACTATTTTGGTTAAGATTCTATGAATTAGATGAAAAGGAAATAAAGCTGCAATATAAATGAAGCTTAACCCTCAAGTTTACTCCACAAAGCAAAATTACTTCCACTTAAACGCAAAGTAAGTCGTCGGCTCATCACTGATGTTTCGAATACCATGAAAAGATTGGGATTCCATGAAATAAAAATCTCCAGCTTTGGCAGTGTATTCTTTTCCATCGATCATTTGGGCTGTTTCACCGGAAATCATAAGGATAATCTCAGTTTCTACATGAGCATGAGGTTCATGACTCGCTACTTTTCTATCCAAGGTAGTGACATGCATTTCAAGTCTTTCGCACATAGCAGTTTCCCTATCAAAATAAGAACGAACACCTCCTACACTTGTAGATTTGTAAGGTAGGGAATCAGCGTTGATCATCAGCGAATTCCCTGAAGCTACTCCCCTATCTACATCCATTTTCTTCTTGGATCTATAACGAATTATGTAATAGGTAAGTGGGGTAGTTCCTACATTTTGAAGGGAATGCATCTGTTTTGGCATCAGCGAGACCACTCCATTAGCTCCAAGAATAGTGCTCTTTCCTTCTATGGTAACCTTCATCGTGCCTTCCTTGACTAGTATTATCTCTTCTATATCCTCGTTTGCGTGAGCTGTACTAGGTTTGGCTCCTACATTTTGGGTGGTTGCATGCATCTCCAGGTAATCTAAATGTGTGGAAACTCCTTCCAATATGGGCCTACCCACTCGGTCACCATTCGGTACAACTTTAAAATCATCCCATTTAAATACTCCAGATTTTATAGGCTGAAGTTGTGCAAAAGCTGATAATGTCATAAGGCAGAGAAGAATAGAGAGTACATATTTCATAAGTATAATTTTAGAAGTCGTCTAGTTAAATATAAGTAATACACTCAAGAAAATGAGACAACCTATTTCCCTAGCCCGCAGATAGTTTGGTTAAGACTACCGGAAAACAGCAAATTCTGCCTTTTGAATAAATTAGTCTTAAACAAGCCGATCACAGAACCTTGCGTGCAGGTGCTACGTGTTATCCCATTCAAACCAAATCCATATATGAAAATCTTTACTTTACTATTCACATTAGCATTTACAGCACTTTCAATAGTCCCGGAAGTAGCGACTGTTGACACTTCAGAAAGCACAATCACTTGGACTGCCAAAAAAGTTACAGGACAGCACCACGGTAAAGTGCCTATTTCTTCTGCCACGCTTGATTACCAAAATGGTAAAATTCTCGGTGGAACTTTCGAAATGGATATGACCAACTTGACAGTTGAAGATATTACTGATGCTGGGTCCAACAAAAGGTTAACTGACCACCTAAAATCTGAAGATTTTTTCTCAGTGGAAAAGCATAATAAATCCAAGTTTGTAATCACAAAAGCAACCACTACTAATGGAAAAGACTACCAGCTCACTGGTGATTTGACAATCAAAAACATGACTAAACCTGTCACTTTTCCTGCTACCGTAGTGGTAAATGGTGGTAAAATCATAGCTACTGGCAAATTGACTTTTGACCGAACGCATTACGACATTAAATATCGTTCAGGATCTTACTTCGAAAACCTAGCCGATAAAATGATCTACGACGATGTAGAGCTAGATGTGAAATTGGTTGCAAGCGAGTAATCACAAAACTACCACAATTCAAAAGGCCGGGAAATCCCGTCCTTTTCTATTTTAGAATAGTGTACGTGTATTAAATCCCCCTAACCGTCTTTGAAAAAAGGGGGAATTAACGAATTGGTACTTCAGCCATTACTCAAAGAAGTCACTTGCTTCATAATTAAACCCTTATAAACCATCTCAAAACCAACATCGGTCATCCAACAACAAACACCCAACAACTGTCTAAATATCCCACTTCACAGTAAACAAGCCATATCTCGGCTGAACTAAATAAGAATAGGTACTGATCAAATTCTCGGTGAAACTATCTCTACGAATGGATCGGGTATCCAGTATATTCCAAACAGTCAGCCTGAACTCCCAAGGACTTGACTTACCCTGATAGCTGAGGAAAGCATTGAAGAAATCAAAGTCACTGGTGGTACCAGAAGCTTTATTCATGTAAGCATTGTAAGTGTAATCCGCATTCAATTTCAGACCATTCCAGATGTCCCAGTCCACTTCAATTTTTGGTGAGTGTGTATTAAAGGTATTCTTGGCATTGGTAGAATTGTAAAAGTTCTGATTCCAAGTATATCCCAAATCCACCTCCACAGTTTTCATAAATGTACTGGTGTACTTGATAAAATATGAGTGTGCAAATTGACTATTTTGGATATAGTTTTGATCAACCAAACTATTGGTAGCATAATTATTCCAGTTTCCTCCCCCAGAGATTTTGAAGGTCTGAAAACGCTTATCAGCCTGAAGACTAGCCGTCAGGGACTCATTCACTGGATCAATATTTTGAATACTCATGATCCTGTTAATCCCTGCAAAATCGGTGGTATTCACCAAATCTTGATGTTTCCTTGTCCAACTCAGGTTTCCGAATAAATTAAGTGAAGAGAAGAAATCAAAGTGGTTATAATTCAAGGATTGGGTGTAAAACAAGCCATTATCCAACTGTCTGTTTCCTTGGAAAATCGAATTGTAATCTGATACCACCAACCCTTGTGCGAGCTTCTCTATATCCATGAAATTCGCTTGGCTACTGAATCGGTAAGTTAGCGAACGATTAGATTTGATGCTCCATTTGGCATACATCCCTGGAAGCAGCAGGAGTTTGTCATTCCGTAACTCATCTTCCATTTGCACATCATTCCATGCGTATCTGTGGAGATAAAGTGAAGGACTTATGACAACTGACTTCCATTTAGTCTTGTAGGTCATTCCTAAATACAAATCCTGAAAATCAAAGCGGGAATCATTCTCAAACTCTCCCAAATCCAATTCATCATCTGTATCTGCCTGCTCCAAACTGCCAACTAGCTCTTGTCTAATAGATGAATACCCTAAACTCCAATTGATATGATTGGTGGGATTTAGGATATGGTAATAATTGAAAGCTCCTTCCAGGGTGCGGGTTTTAATATCCTGTCTTTGTAAAAAGCGGTAAGTTTCTCGATCCATCACTGGCAACATTCCATTGAAAGGCTTTTGATTCGTAGTCAAATCATACAAAGGATTGGTATATTTTTTCTCCCAATTGCCCTCCATAGAGAAAACTCTCTTATCCGAAGGTGAATGAAACCACTCCCCTTTCTGCTGAACTGTGTAAGGCTGACGACTTTGGTAGCTATTGATTTGCTGGCGAATCTGCCCAAAGTCTGAATCCTGAAAACTCTGATTGGCTATGTCCGCTAACTTTCCAAAAACGCTGTATTTGACATACGTTTCCTCTTTTGGAGTAAATGTCACTGCATATTTCATCAGGCCTGACTTATTCTCAACCGTGTTAGCGGAAGTGAGTGTTTCCTCATTATTTCCATCTGTTCGCAAATACGTTCGCTGAGACGAGGACCCCAGTTTATTCTTGGAAGCCGAACCGATCACAAAACCCGAATGCCGCCATCTCTTATTTGGAGTGTAATTCAAATTCACAGCAGCCAAGTCAGTTTTTAATTCCAAAGCATTATTTCGCTGTGCCATTGGTATTCCCAGATCGTCCGAACTCATACTAAGTGATGAACCTGACTTCCCCGCCAATCCAGCCAATCCTCCACTGAACCTAAAGTAATCCTGAAGGGTGAAAGCCAATTCTCCCACGTTATTTGCATCAGCAATCAGATTGAGATTCACTTTTGGAGAATAGTAAAAAGCATTCGCATGGCCCAAATAGCGCTCCTCAGGCCCGAGCCCAGCTGTCAGGTCCCCAAAAACCAAGTTCTTTTTCCCATCCTTTAATTGAATATTTAGCGCCAAAGTCTCGTCATTATCCAACCCACGAACTGGGCCTACTTCATTGAAATTCTTCAGCACTTGAACACGATCAACAGCATTTGCCGGAAGGTTTTTGGTGGCAAGCTTGGTATCTCCATCAAAGAAATTCTTCCCATCCACCATTACTTTATCTACCTTTTTCCCTTGGACCTTCACTTCTCCATTATCATCTACCTCAAATCCCGGAAGCTTTTCCAATACATCCTTCAGTTTCCGCTCCGTCCCCGTAGTAAATGCATCAGTTTTATAAGTCAACGTGTCTCCTTTCATCGTGATGGGCAGTTCAGTCACTACCTCCACTTGATCCAGCATAGTTTCATCCTGACTGAGAATAACCTTTATCTGCTCCTGATCAGACCATTCATTGATCTTCAGTTCAAATTGTTTATACCCTACAAAGGAAACTCGAAGTAAATATTCCGAACCAGGCGGCAGCCCTATCTTAAATCGACCCTCGCCATTAGTAATCGCAAACCCGCCGATCTTCTGCGTACTCTGATTGATAGCTACCACATTTGCGTAGGCAATAGGCTGATTTATACTGTCCAAGACTTGCCCGATCAGGTTTTTATTTTGAGAAAAAGAAGGTAAGGCAATCAGGAGAAAAAATCCTATTGCGAAAAAGCGCTTTGCAAATAACATGGATAGACTTTTGTAAGCGATTAATTCCCGATTTTGATTACCATTTCATTGCCGTTTCCAGGCTTGCCGGAATAGCGTTTCATCATCTCCTGCATCTTTTCTTCAGAAAGCGCCTGATATTCTTTACTACTGATCAGTTGTCCTTTTTTAGGGATTTCTAGTTGCACTTTTTCAGTTGGATTCAAGACTATTCGCTCAGCGATATAAGTCACCCCTCTATTTTGCAATTCAAGAATCAACCCAGGCAAACCCCAAAAATCATCTGGACCATGACTCACGGGAATTTGCATGGTAAACCAGGCAGTCACATTTACTGTGTCTTTTGTTAGCTCCATCTCATCCTGCCCCATGGAAAAAGTCTTACTTTCTACAATCCTCGAGTAAGTAGCTTTTTGGCAGGTATAATCACCAATCTGCTTGCTTTCACCGGTCAATTCCCAATCATAGGTATTCAAGCTGTCTTTAACCAAGAAACCCTTTCCCATCAAATCCTCTTCCTTAATGTAGGTTTGCTCTGCCACATTTTTATAGAGAAGTCTATCCTGATTTCCCGTATTGATCACGATGCTGGCTCCTCCCGAAGATGCGGTGGCTGGGCCTGCACCTAGACTCTCCACCTGCTTCCAGTTGGATTCAGTTTGAGAAAAAGTAAGGATGTATTCACGTTCCATCTGCTTTTTTAATTGCTTCTGAAGATCCGCAATGACATCGGGAGCCATTTTGGTACTATCCATGGAAATATTAAATCTGGAGGAAGTTTTATAATATGCTCTTCCTGTCAAACCTTGGGCATTGGCGGTAAAGATCGAGCCCATCAGGGCAAATGCGAGAAATAGAATTCGTATGTTCATAGCTGTAAATTTGTTGTTACAAACCAATACAAACTGCCTCTGCAACTTAGTTAAGCACTGTTAACGTGTGTTAACATTCGATTTTCTAAATTTCCTAGCCTCTACTTTAGCACTGTGAAAAAGCTACAATTCAAGCGAATAGGTATTTTGATTGCCCTTACTCTAGTAGTGAGCATAGGGGTGCAGATCTATAGAAATGTCACTCAGTTCAGGTTAAACGAAACTCAACTAACTACTGAAATACAACTGAGCTTGGACAATGCACTTGAGGTGTATTTTGCAGATTTGGCTAAAACAGATGTGATTACGCTCACCGAGAACAAGAGCACTACGATCAAACTTCGCAACACCGAAAATGCTGAGTTCGACAGTACAGGGAATGACTTTTTTAAGAAAATTGGGGAAAGCAAAATCCTCATTAAGGCGCTGGAAAAAATAGAAGCTGGAGACACTTCTGCTGTAAGTTGGTTCGGGGAATTTGATACTACCAAAAATCTAACCTTTAAAACACACTTCGACACACTCAATAGCATCGACCCTACTAAAATCCAAAACATAAATATATTCCGAGGTCTGGATGCAGCCGACAGTATCCGAAACCTCAAAATGCTCACAAATCAGATCATTATCTCCATTACTCGGGATTCTCTTGATTTTGAGAAAATAAGTGCACTGGTGAAGGATGAATTAGACCGCAGGGATATCAACATAAATTACGGGTTACTTCAGTACGAAAAAGACACCATAGCAGGTTCTTTCAACTATCCTGCCCTGACCGAAATGCCGTTTTCTACCGTTTCCAAATCCACCTTCTTACCTCGTGGTCAAAAGTTGGAGATGTATTTTGAAAACACCGCTCTAACTGTCCTTAAGCGAGGGATGGTTGATATTATGATGTCAATTATCTTCTTGTTGATTATCTCAGCAGCATTTTACTACCTCTACCAAACCATCAAAAACCAAAAGGAAATCGCTGAAATCAAGGAAGACCTGATAGGAAATATCACGCATGAATTCAAAACCCCTATTGCGACTACACTTTCAGCAATCGAAGGAATCGAGCAGTTCAACCCAGAAAACAATCCTGAAAAGACCAAAAAGTATCTGGGTATATCTAAATCCCAAATGCTCAAATTGAACTTAATGGTGGAGAAACTACTGGAAACTGCCACCTTGGATTCCGATCAATTTATACTTCAAAAAGAGCAGATCGATCCACTTGCAGTGCTAAGGTCCTTGGTTCAGAAATTTCAGACCTTGGAACCAGAAAAAGAGATAGAGTTAGTATTGCCTTCGCATGTCACACCTATTCTCGTTGATCCTTTTCACTTCGAAAATGTACTTTCAAACCTGTTGGATAATGCGCTCAAATACGGGGGAGATGAAGTGAGAATCACATTGGATCAAGGAGCTAGCACTAGAATTAGGATCTGGGATAATGGAGGAAATATAAGTTCAGATCAAAGAGACAAAGTTTTTGAACAATTCTACAGAATCCCTAAAGGAAATCTTCATGACGTGAAAGGATTTGGGATTGGCCTGTATTATGTGAAGAAAATCATTGAAAAACATGAGGGAAAAATCGAATTGGAATCCTCTGAAAGATGCACCTCATTTATTACGATTTGGCCATGAGTAAAGTCAGAATTCTATTAGCTGAAGACGAGATGGCGCTAGGAATGATCATCCAAGAAAGTCTGGAAAGCCGGGATTTCAAAGTCACGCTGTGTGCCGATGGACAGCAAGCTTGGGACAGTTACCAAAACTCCAAACCAGACGTATTGGTACTCGACGTGATGATGCCAAAAAAAGATGGCTTTACCCTTGCCGAGCAAATCAGGAAAACTGATCCTTATACACCAATTATCTTTTTGACTTCAAAATCACAAACCGAAGACGTGTTGAAAGGATTTGGATTAGGTGCAAATGATTATGTGCGCAAACCCTTCAGTATGGAAGAACTGATTGTGAGGATCAAAGCTCAGCTTGACCGCCAGCAATTACGAAAAAATCAATCGGATTGGCTAAGTCTTGGGAAATATGAATTTCATCCAACAAAACAACTTTTAAAGCTAAATGAGGAAGAATGCCACCTCACAGCAAGAGAATCTCAGCTCCTAAAAATTCTTCTGGAAAACGCCAATCAGATCACAGACAGAAGTTTGATTCTTACTCAGATCTGGGGGTCGGACGACTTTTTCAACGCCCGAAGCATGGATGTTTTTATCACTAAGCTTCGGAAAAAACTTCAGCATGACGATCAAATCCAGATCCTAAATGTGCGAGGATTTGGGTATAAATTGGTTTGCTAGCATCCATAACCGTGGTCTGTGTCACATAGACCATTTAAGCTGAATTATATAGGTCTGTGAGACACAAACCTAGGTGAAGTATAGGCGCTTCAAGCTTAACATCTTTTAAAGCTAATTAGTACAATCCACGAGAATTTACCCTCACCATTCTTCGTTATTAACCCGAAGAGAATCTTAACCCTACTAAGATTTTGTGTGGAGGAAAGTCGGAGGCTAAGGCTGCTTGGGATCTTAGGAAAAGGCCCCAAGTAGTCGCCTCTGCACCACGCGAGTAAGAATTGGTTAAGCCCAGTTCTAAAAAAACTCTATTAATACTTAGATTTTAAGGGAAAAAATCTTGAGTTTAAGGTTGTAAAACCACCTTTATTCAAGTAATCATGCGAAGCACACTAATTGCGATACTTTTTTTTATCACGGGTTCACTGACTTATGCGCAGACAAAGCTAAACACCACAACAATTGACACCAAGCTAAAAGCACTTCAGGAAGCTACTCAAACAGTTGGCTTTTCCGTAGCTGTGGTCCAAGGTGATCAGGTGATTTATTCTAAAGGTTTTGGATATCGGGATCTGGAAAACAAGATCGAAGCGGATGAAAACACGCTTTATGCTATTGGCTCCTCATCCAAAGCATTTACCGTTGCGCTTTTAGGAATAATGGAGGAAGAAAAAGGATTGAAATTCACCGACAGTCCTAAGAAATATTTGCCAGAACTGGAATTCTACAACGAAGAATTAAATAACCAAGTCACTATTTTGGACATGATCAGCCACCGAACTGGTCTACCTCGGCATGATCTTTCATGGTATTTATTTCCAACCGCAGACAAAGACAGTCTTTTGGCTAGAGTAAAATATCAGGAACCATTCACTGGAATTCGCAAGCAATGGTACTATAACAACTTCATGTATTTGGCACAAGGCCTAATCACGGAAAAGCTAACTGGCAAAAGCTGGGAAGACAATATCAGAGAGCGATTTTTCAAGCCACTTAACATGACTAGATCCAATGTGAGCATAAGCGAAATGGTGGCTCAACCTAATATCTCCAAAGGCTACAGTTTGGAAGACTTCACTACAAACAAAGCCATGCCTTACTACGATATAGCAGCCATCAGCCCAGCCGGAAGTATCAATAGTAGTGTTAAAGAGATGTCGAATTGGTTGAAGATTTGGCTAAACAAAGGCAAACTAGGTGACACTCAAGTGCTCCCAGAGGCCTATGTAGCGAAAGCCGTTAATCCCCTGATGCTAGTCGGTGGTGGGATTGCCGATAAGAAATTCCCAGATCAGCACCTGAACAGTTACGGCTATGCCTGGTTCAATTCTTCTTACAAAGGTCACTATAGGCTTGAACACGGAGGAAACATCGATGGCTTTTCTGCCAATGTGGCATTTTTCCCAACTGACAGCTTAGGCATCGTAGTCCTGACTAATCAAAATGGATCTGCTTTGCCAGGGCTAGTACGAGATGCTCTTGCTGATGAAATTTTAGGATTGGAAAAAACTGACTGGGTAAGCTATTACTCGGAAAAAATAAATAAGATCAAAGAACAACAGGAGAAAGCAAAAGCAGAGAAAAAGTCCAGCACTGTACCCAATACCGCTCCATCTCATACCCTGGTTGAATACACAGGAAAATACAATCATCCAGGGTATGGCACTTTTACTATTGAATACAAAAATGATTCACTTTGGGCTCAGTTTGTTCGAGAAAGAGTTTATCTAAATCATCTTCACTACGATATTTTCGAGGCATTGACGGTCAAAGACAATAAGGTAGATACGACTTCAGGTGGAGGCCTCAATTTCAATTTTCGAACCAGCGATCTGGGAGATATTGAAGCTGCCAGTTTGAAATTAGAGCCGACACTGGATCCCCTGACTTTCAAGCGTACACCAGCAGAAGCAAATGTATCCACTGAAACGCTGGAGTCTTATGTGGGAACCTATGCGTTGGGAGGAACTGACTTGAAAGTTTTTATGAAGAAGGATAAGTTGACCTTATTCGTGCCTGGGCAACCAGAATATACACTCACTCCCACCGGAGAAAATGAATTTATGGTAAAGGGCTTGACAGGATATAAAGTTAGGTTTGAAAAAAAGGATAACACATCACAAATGCTGCTAATCCAACCCAACGGAACTTTCCCTGCCATCAAAAAATAAGCTATTAATGAAATCAGTCACTGTGGTTGGCTCTGGAATAGTGGGTTTAACCTCTGCTATTTCACTTCAGGAAGCAGGTTTTCAGGTTCGGCTTGTCGCCAAAGAGCGATTTGATATAACTCTTTCCAGCAAAGTCGGTGCAATCTGGTTTCCTTTTGAAATCCATCCCAAAGAAAAGACAAACCATTGGGCGACTTTAGCCTATGAGCGCTATAAAAGTGAAATCCAGGAAGGAAATGGAGTAGCTTTTATTCCTTTTCTCACAGCTTACACACCAGAAAGTAATATTGACTGGACAAGGCAACTTCCAGCCGGGAAAGTCCGAAAAGCAAGACCTGAGGAATTACCAAAAGGAATGCAGATGGCATTTATTTCTGAAGTCCCTTTGGCAGAACCCCAACTTTATTTGCCACATCTTTTCGAGCGTTTCATTGCCAATGGAGGTTCTTTTGAAAATCGGGAAGTTACTTCGTTGGAGGAAATGGCTGATCTGGATGCCTTGGTGATCAACTGCACGGGTTTGGGAGCAAAATCACTCTGCAATGATACAGATCTGCATCCCATGCGAGGACAAATCCTTCGATGTAAGAAGATGAATGTTCCTTCCTTTGCCAATCCCACCAAAAGAGGCGCACTCAGCTATATCATTAATAGATCTGAGGATTCTGTAATTGGCGGAACAGATTATGAGAATGATTGGAATGAGTCAATCGATCCTGCAGATACCGATTTGATCTTACATAGACTAACAGAATCAGGTATTTCCCAGAGTCCGGAGATATTAGAAGTTATTGTAGGCTTACGCCCAAGAAGAAGTGCTGTTCGCTTTGAGTTTGACACCAACTACCCTAATGTATTTCACAATTATGGTCATGGTGGTGCTGGCTTTACTGTAGCTTGGGGATGTGCACTTGAGCTTGCCGGGATTCTTTAAGGGAGCAAATAATCTCACTTCTCTGGATTACTTTTCCTAGCTATTCTACATCGCTATACCTTCCCTTCACATAAGCCATAGAAATTCAAATTTGTATATTATAGCCAACTTTGAATCCTAAGATGTAATTCTAATAACTTCTCCATGAAATGGAACACAGTCATTCTTTTACTAATTTTTAAAGGCTCTCTCAGTTTCGGGCAAACTTCATTGGATGAAATTGATTTGGAAAATGGAGCCTTTAGGGTGGGATTCCGGCACTATATTACCGCTGACAGCACTCGAACTTACCAGAGAATTTACGATTGGAACAACAGAAGTATCCCTAGGCCGATCCCTGTAAGCATTTGGTATCCTTCCACAGATCATCCTACCGAAACCGAAGCGTTGACAGTTTTAGATTACATGCAAGTTCTAAAGGAAGAAGAGGAATGGGAATACCTCCCAGATGAGCAAATCCTAAACTGGTTTTACTACCCCAACACTCCTGAAAATCGAGCTCACCTCCAAGAAGTAACTACTGCCCATTCTGTCTTATCCTCAGCAAATGGAGCTTTCCCTGTGCTAATCTACGCGCCAAGCTATCAGGCATCTTCAATTGAGAACTTTGCGCTTTGCGAATATTTGGCAAGCCATGGTTATATCGTGATTTCTAGTCCAAGTCGGGGAGCAGAAAATAGATTTTTAGATGGTGGGACGGGGAAAGATATGGAAGCGCAAGCACGGGATATCGAGTTTCTACTTGCTGAAGTAGCAAAAGTTCCCGCTGCGAATCTCGACCAAATTGCCACTATAGGATTTAGCTATGGTGGCTTGTCCAATGTACTTGCTCAAATGAGAAATGAGCAAATCAAGGCTTTAGTAAGCCTAGATGGCAGCATCAAGTATCAATATGAAACCTTAAAGCAATCGCCATTTTTCAATCTTGAAAACGTGGATGTTCCCTTTATTCATTTTGCCCAGAAAAACATACCTGATGAAGTTTTACTGGCTGAAAAAATAGATTCAAGCTTAAATAACAAGTTTGAATTTTATGATGATCTGATTAAAAGCAATGCCTATAGCCTGAAATTCCACAACCTCTCGCATTCCTATTTTAGCACCTTAGGGGTCTTATTCCAACCTCGAGATAAGAGACAAGACAAAAGTGATCCCGAAATCATGGAATCCTACAAATGGGTTTCCCATTACACTTTACGGTTTTTAGACGCCTATTTAAAGGGTGATGATCAAGCTTTGATATTCATAAATAACACGCCTTCTGAAAATAATATACAAGAAGAGTTAGTAAGCTATAGATCCAAGCAAGCGGAGCGGCAAACTCTCTCTTTTCAGGATTTCAATGAATTAGCTTCAGCCAAGAATTATCAAAATCTGATTGACTTGTACCAATTAACCTTGAATGATTATACTGAATTGAAATTACCGGAAGGAAACTTAAACAATCTAGGATTACAACTTCTATTCAACCCTGAGACATCGAGAAAAGGAATAAACATTTTCCTATTAGCGACTTATTTGTATCCAGAATCTGCCAACCTTTTTGACAGTTTAGGTGAAGCCTATTTGTTTGTTGGGGAAAATGAAAAGGCAATTGAAAATTTTGAAAAATCCCTTGAATTATATCCTGAAAATCAAAATGCGAGAGACCGATTAAAACAACTTCGGAATTGAAGCTGCTACTATCACAAAACCCCTAATGTTGTGACCATTTAACAAAACGTAGGCTGCTCTTTTATAATAACCATGCCTATTATTGGCAAAAAGAGACAATCTTTACGCTATTCTATATTTCAGAATTAAGCTTTTACCCCATGAAAAAAACACTCTTTGCTGTCCTCATTATTTGCATAGGTCTTAATTCCTGTACGCCGAAAATCGGCTCCATCATTTCAGTATCAGAAGTAGCACGCGTAGAAAAAATTCTTTCTTCGGATGAGATGGAAGGAAGAGGAATTTATTCTCCAGGATTGGAAAAGGCTGCGAATTTCATAGCCTCCGAGTTTGAAGCAAGCGGCTTAGGGTATTTCGGTGATAACAAATCCTATTTACAGCGCTTTTCTATGATTCAAGCCACCCCAGCTGAGGTGAGTGGAACGCTAGACAAAGAAGCTTTGAGTCCTAGCAATTTGGTAGTCAATAGTACGTCTGCAACTATAGAAATCAATTCTCTGTCAGACATAGAAGTGGTTAAAGTACCAAAAGATGCCGATTTCAATCAGTTGGTATTTCCTGTTTTGAGAGGTGAAAAGAACGCCTTGGTCCTAATAGATCCTTCGCATTCCAGTAACTACGCTCGATTAGGAAGAATAGCAGGCAGGGCAAAATTCCCTAGTGCACATTCCCAGGTTTTCGTGATGACAGAAACACTTGACCCAAGGTCTGTATCACTTAAGATCACCAATAAAATTACTGAGCAGGAGCTTAAGAACGTCGTCGGTGTGATACCTGGCAAATCTTTAAAGGATGAATATGTTGTATTTGGAGCACATTACGATCACCTTGGAATAGGAAAACCAGACGCAAATCAGGACAGTATCTACAACGGGGCAAATGACGATGCGGCAGGAACTACAGCTGTTATGATGCTAGGGAAATACTTCAATAAAATTAAAGACAACGAGCGAACCTTAATTTTTGTAGCCTTCACCGCAGAAGAGTCTGGTGGATTTGGAAGTACTTACTTCAGCCAGCAGCTTGATCCAGATAAAGTGGTCGCTATGTTCAATATCGAGATGATAGGCACAGACAGTAAGTGGGGACCAAATTCTGCTTATATCACTGGTTTTGAAAAGAGTTCTATGGGCGAGATACTTCAGAAGAATCTGGAAGGTTCTAAATTCCATTTCGAACCAGATCCTTATCCTAAGCAAAACTTATTTTACAGATCTGATAACAGAACCTTAGCTGCTTTAGGTGTTCCAGCGCATACGATCTCCACCTCCAAAATGGAAGAAGCACCAAACAATGAGCCTAATTACCACAAAGCAAGTGATGAGTTCGAGACACTGGATATGGAAAATATGACCGAGGTAATTAAAGCCATTGCGCTGAGCAGTCAAAGCATTATCAGCGGAGAAGACACGCCTACGAGGGTAGAGAAGCTGGATTAAATTTACTCCTCAATACCGAAAGTCAAGTGAAATAGCAATTCAATACCTATTCAAAAAGAAACCCTGTCAGAATAATCTCTGACAGGGTTTTTTATTAGCTGATAATTAGAAATCTAGACTTTAGCAGGTACCTCAAAACCAGGTCTGTACTCACGGGTCAGCATCGCATCGGCTTCAGGATCGTTGACAAACTTCTCGGATTTAGGATCAAAGTCCAACACTCTTCCCAGTCTGTAAGAAATATTCCCTAAGTGTGCCAAGCCAGAAGATAAGTGAGCGGTTTCCACCGGACCATTTAGGATAGATTTATCATGCTTGCGAACAGCCTCAATGAAGTTGGAAAAGTGAACATCAGTTCCTCCTGCTCCTCTGTCCATTCCGGACGCAGCAGCTCCCCCATCATCTCCGGATTTGCCTGGCGTGCGATCATTGCCCAAGAAGGTTTTGTACTTATCATAGCCATCTACGACCAAATAGCCTTTGTCCCCGTAGAATATATTACCTACGGTGGCTCCGTCCTCAGCATTGGTGTACCAAGGGCGAACTTCAAACTGGATAATTTTATCCTCATCAGGATAGTTATAGATAGAAGTCAAAACTTCCGGAGTTTCCTTACTGTCCTTCCACAGGTATTTGCCTCCCATAGAGGTGATCTTCGTAGGAAAACCTACATCAAGCCCCCACATGCATAGGTCTGTTTCGTGGATACCCTGGTTGCCTACATCTCCATTTCCATAATCAAAATGCCAGTGCCAATTGTAATGCACCAGATCATGCGTAAAAGGAGCCTTTGGTGCCGGGCCAGTCCATAAGTCATAATCCAATCCAGCTGGTACAGGAGAAGGTCCTTTAATCCCTATATCTCCACGCATTCTAAACACTAGACCCCGAGCCATATACACTCGACCAATGTAGCCATCACGCATCAACTGAATGGCTTCCTGCACAGCCGGAGAGCTTCGTAGCTGAACTCCATGTTGCACGATTCGGTCATATTTTTCGGCCGCTTCTATCATTCTACGTCCTTCAGAAATATTATGCGAGCCTGGTTTCTCTACATAAACGTCTTTGCCTGCTTGACATGCCCAAATAGTAGCCAAAGCATGCCAGTGATTAGGTGTGGCCAAGCTGACTACATCGATATCCTTGTTGTCAAAAACCTTTCTCAGGTCTTGTTCAATTGCTACATCCTTACTGTATTTTTCCTTGAACGCTTTCTGAGCAGGAGTCAGAAGGTTCATATCTGGATCACACAGGGTGGTGACTTCCACATCTTTTTGAGCCATAAAGCCTTGAATGTGGCTTTTGCCTCTGCCATTGATTCCCAGTACTGCAGCATTTATTCTGTCATTCGCGCCAAAAGCTGATGCCGGGATAATGGTAGGTAATACCATTGCTGCTGTCCCCGCGATTGCAGATTTTTTGATGAAAGTTCTTCTAGATGATTCTTTACTCATTGTATTCGGTTTTTAAGGTTTATTATTTGACTCAATATATTGAAAAAATAAGTGAAGCAATCATAAACTTACACGCATGGACAATTCAATGCAAAAATCCATTCATGAATTTAGGTTTTACAAAAGTTTCTATTGTTTTTACCTCCGCTCATCTTTAAATCAGACTAGTAGTTGCCACTATTGCACGAGCTATTTATAAAATCGGAAAGTGGAAAGTACCCCTTTAGTATTTCAAGGAGCTAGCATTTATATACAAACCCTTCTCTGCCAAAATAAAAACACGATGAATTCCCGTAAAACAACTTTTAATAAGTTCACTGAAAATCCATATGGAATGGGGTCTCAGCATCTTAAGAGGAGAAAAAATGAGTTGCAAAAGTCTGGCAAATCTACATCCTAAAAAGACCAAGTCATTCAAAACCAATTATTTTGCGTAATAAGAACAAAGCAAGCTATAACCATAGACCTAACTTAGTATGAAAACCTATCTGAACACCTTTTTAATATTAGTCCTATCGTATACTACTGCCTGTTCTCAGGAAAGTCAATCAAGCGGCCCTAGCTCCGAAGCTAAGCTGACGGTACAAGAAGCCTTCCCTAATCTGACTTTCACCAGGCCGGTAGATTTCCAGCATGCGGGAGACAATTCGAATAGACTATTTGTGGTGGAACAGAGAGGAGTTATTTCTGTTTTCGAAAATGATGCAGCAGCTTCTAGTAAATCGGAATTTCTAAACATTGAGAGTCGTGTGGACGACTCTGGAAATGAGGAAGGCCTTCTAGGCTTGGCATTTCACCCAAATTTCAAAAGCAATGGCTATTTCTACGTAAATTATACTGCAGAAAACCCAAACCGCACAGTGATCTCCAGATTTACAGTTTCACCCTCAAACCCAAATCAGGCAGATGCTTCCAGTGAATTCGTATTGCTAGAATACGCTCAGCCCTACTCTAATCACAATGGAGGGCAAGTTTCCTTTGGCCCAGATGGTTTTCTTTACATAGCAGCAGGTGATGGAGGAAGTGGTGGAGATCCCCAAGGAAATGGACAGAATCTAACAACGCTGCTGGGTAGTATTCTGAGAATAGATGTGAATCAAACAAACGGATCTAGCAATTACTCTATCCCTGCTGACAATCCATTCGCAAATAATACTGAGGGATTCCGGCAAGAAATTTATGCTTATGGTCTTAGAAATCCTTGGAGATTTAGCTTTGACTCAGCTACTGGTCAGCTTTGGGTAGGTGATGTAGGGCAGAACAAATACGAGGAAATTGATATAGTCAAAAAAGGTGGGAATTACGGATGGAATACCATGGAAGGTGTGCATTGCTTCAAACCTTCAGATTGTGATAGGGCTGGACTCGAGTTGCCGGTTTGGGAATATGATCACAGCAAGGGAGATATTTCCATCACAGGTGGCTTTGTGTACCATGGTTCATCTATCAAGGAATTGGAAGGATTGTATGTATATGCTGATTATGTTTCTGGTAGAATTTGGAGTTTGGATGTCAGCGTCCCTTCCAGCCCAGTCAACACCGAGTTGCTCAATGCTGACTTCCCTATTTCCGCTTTTGGAGTAGACCAGAATGAGGAGTTGTATATCTGCGGATTTGATGATAAGATATATAAACTAGCTTACGAGTAAAAACTGCTTATATTAAGATAAGTTACAGCAATAACAGCCCAAGAAATAACCATCACTTGAGATAGGCTTCACTTTTCGCTAAATGAAAATCCAGCCTATTCATTTCACCTGTTCCTCTAAAAAAGGCACAGAAAGACAATTTATTCTGGTTATTAATAATTTGATTTATGCACTTACGCACTAGCTGTAGTCTAAAGTTTGAGATTGCTGAGCCTACCCCATTCATACTGATGCTCAGACCACGAAGCGGAAGTCAACAATGGGTAGAAAAGGAGGAATTTAAATTAACTCCAAGTATCCCTGTTTTTGAATTTACAGATGGGTATGGTAACCTTTGTCAACGTTTGATTGCGCCTCCAGGCATGTTCGCAATAGACACCTCCGCTGAGGTAATTACTTCTGATTACATAGACCAGGGATTTGATGCTCCTTTTGTAGAAATCCAAAGTTTACCTGACTCCGTTTTAAGCTATTTATTACCCAGTCGATACTGTGAGTCAGATTTTTTCAATGAGATGAGCATGGAAATCACCCAAGGTCAATTATTGGGTTACAATCAAGTAGCGGCAATTACCAACTGGCTTCGGGACAACATCAGCTATATTCCTGGAAGCAATAATCAGCCCCTATCTGCCATTCAGGTAAATAATAGAAAGTTTGGCGTATGCACAGACCTAGCACATTTGGGAATTGCGTTATGCAGAAGTTTGAGTATACCCGCACGAATAGTAGTAGGCTATCTACACGACTTGAAGCCAATGGATATGCATGCTTGGTTTGAAGCATTTATTGGTAACCGTTGGTACACTTTTGATGCGACGCAGGTAGGTAATACTGGAGGTTATGTAGTTCTTGGGTTAGGCCGTGATGCTGCCGATGTTGCCATTTTCAATCAATTTGGCACTCCCGTTTATCCGATTGAACAGCTAGTGAAAGTGGAATTACTTAAAAAGAGTTTTTAATTAGGGTCTTCTCTGGGGATAAAGTCGGTATACTTTTAAATCAAGAGATAACTATTCCCGCTCTGATAATAAAAGGGAATCTGGTCTACCCAAAGCAGGTATTACTTTTTTAATCTATTAGGTCCAGGCAACTTTTTTGGTGTTATGATTTTGCCGTTAATTTCTCTATAATCCAATGGGTTACCCTTGAACTAAGAATACTAAAAAATCATAAAATATTTTTATTAGTATAATAAAATTCTTAAAATGATTAAGAATTTATTTTAACTAATTTTTTACTAACCATACGTGTAACCACTTTAACCCAAAAAATATGCTACCTGATTTTTGTAAAACGCTTTCCATACTTGCAATCCTTTTTATTTTGTCTGTTTCATGTTATTCACAGAATATCGGAGAGCTTTCAGAAGGAAAGGAGCAAATCTATAACACCACAATTGTACTAAATTTCAAAAAGAATGCGGACAAGAAGTATTTTTCATCTCTTGGCTTGCGTAATCCATTATATTTTAGTCCGCTTTATCTCCCACCTCCTCCTTTTGCTCTAGATACTTCAACGAACCTAAAAACCATAATAAAAACCACTATAGATAAGCCGACTTATTTGACCTTGGGTTTTTCTATATTTCATATGGAGCCTGGAGACAGCTTAAACATGGACTTTGAAGTTCTACTGAATACAAAAACGGCACATAAGGATACCATCACAATTAACCATGGAAATGTCTTTTTTATATGGAAAGGAGGCTCTAGTCTTTTGTTTCATAAATATTTAACCAGTATTACCAATTCTCTCAAAGATTTGAAAACGGCGGACCAAATAGCTGAACTCACCTCTAGAGAAAGTCTCAGGAGCATGGCTGACAGTTGTACGGCGCTGATTTACAAAGAGCACCCCATTCTGAAACGTGACAGTTCTACTTTTGAAACGGTAAAAAAATATAGTATTCACGATCTTCTCGCACGATTAGCGTATAGGCTTGCCCTTCTTTATGCCAACACCAGAGACGAATCAATAAAAAGTGCCATTGAAACTAGTGAGAGAAATATGCTTGAATATGCCAGTTTACAAGAAGGGGATTATGATGATCCTAGGACTTTGGGTACCTACCGATCTATCTTTTACTTTTACAAAGAAATGGGGCTCGATGCGCAAGCTATTCTTGAAAGGTTCAATGACAGTAATGATACGCTTAAGCAGTATATACAGCTCAATCTTTTTTATGACGGATTGTTAAGTGAAGAACAAGAACTAGGGCTTATTAACAAACTAACCTATCCTGCTTTCAAGGAATATGCACTTCAGCTTTATCAGAACCCCAATCGTGGAATTATAAAATCGGGCTATATAAACAATGAAATTAGAGGCGCCCGTTTGTTTGATGTGAATGACAAAGAACTTGCATTTGACGAGCTGTTTAAGAAGACAGCCCAGCCCTATCTATTATTTGACTTTTCAGGATCCTGGTGCAAGCCCTGCCTGGAAGAAATGTCTGTCTATGCAAAAACAAGACATTTGGACAACTCTAAAAAAGTACGACCTATTTGGTTGTTTTTTGAAAATGATAAAACAAAATGGCTCAATATTATAGAGAGATACAATTTAAAAAAGGAAAACTGCTTTTTAGTGGTGGGTGAGGCAGGCCCCATATTACAGAAGCAGTTCGCTTTGTTGTTTGATTGGGAAGGGGAATTTCCCCACTATTTTCTTTTTGCAAAAGAAGGGGAAATAATAGAAAAGAGAGCGAGACCCCTATCCCTATTTGAAGAAAATGATGTGGATAATTTGCCTTCAAGGGTAAAGAACAAGAACTCTGGACCTCCTTTACCTCCACCAATAAAATAACTTAACTTATAATAAAGGATATTCCAATTCATGTCATCTTTAATCAATTTGGAGTACCGATCTATCCAACTGAATAAAATTCCCTCGACTTAGATCAGCCAACGGATTTGAGATGATACATAATAAAACTTGGCTCCTGGCAGAATTGTGTGAATTCATTATTTTTCTTGCCCACAGCAGGAATTTGTTACTGACCCTTCTATGCATCAACGGGTTATCTCTGAACTAAGAATACTAAAAAATCATAAAATATTTTTTCTAACCGAATAAAATCCTTAGAATGATTAAGAATTTATTTTAACTACATTTTTATTAACCATACGTGCAATCACTTTAACCCAAAAAATATGCTACCTGATTTTTGTAAAACGCTACCCATACTTGCAGTCCTTTTTATTTTGTCTGTTTCATGTTTTTCGCAGAATATCGGAGAGCTTTCAGAAGGAAAGGAGCAAATCTATAACACCACAATTGTACTGAATTTCAAAAAGAATGCGGATAAGAAGTACTTTTCGTCTCTTGGCTTGCGTAATCCCTTAGCGTTTAGTCCGCTTTATCTCCTACCACCTCCATTTATTTCAGATACTTCAACGAACCTAAAAACCGTAATAAAAACCAGTATCGAAAAGCCGACTTATTTGACCTTGGGGCAATCTATATTTCATATGGAGCCTGGAGACAGCCTAAACATGGACTTTGAAGTCTTGTTGTTCACAAAGGAGCGATATAAGGATAGCATCAACATTAATCATGGAAATGTTTTTTTTATATGGAAGGGACCATCTAGTCTTTTGTTCGATAAATATTTCTACAGTATTACCAATTCTCTCAAAGATCTGAAAACGGCGGACCAAATAGCTGAATTCACCTCTAGAGAAAGCCTCAGGAGCATGGCTGACAGTTGTACGGCACTGATTTACAAAGAGCACCCCATTCTGAAACGTGACAGTTCTACTTTTGAAACGGTAAAAAAATATAGTGTTAACGAAGTTTTAGCTCGATTAGCATACAGGCTTTCATTTCTTTATGCCAACAGCAGAGACGAATCAATAAGAAGAGCCATTGAAACTAGTGAGAGAAATATGCTTGAATATGCCAGTTTACAGGAAGGGCATTATGATGACCCCGTTACTTTGGGCTCCTATGGATCTGTCTATTACTTTTTCAAAGAAATGGGGCTCGATGCGCAAGCTATTCTTGAAAGATTCAATAGCAGTAATGATACCGTTAAGCAATATGTACAGCTCAGTCTTTTTAATGACGGAATGTTAAGTGAAGAACAAAAACTAGGACTTATTGACAAACTAACCTACCCTCCTTATAAGGAATATGCACTTCAGCTGTATCAGGATCCCAATCGTGGAATTATAAAATCGGGCTACATAAACAATGAAATTAGAGACGCCCGCTTGTTTGATGTGAATGACAAGGAGCTTGCTTTTGACGAGCTGTTTAATACTACAGCGCAGTCTTATTTATTACTTGATTTTTCAGGATCCTGGTGCAAGCCCTGCCTGGAAGAGATGTCTGTCTATGCAAAAACAGCACATTTAGACAATTCGAAAAAAGTACGACCTATTTGGTTGTTTTTTGAAAATGATAAAACAAAATGGCTCAATGTTGTAGAGAGATACAATTTAAAAAAGGAAAACTGCTTTTTGGTGGTGGGTGAGGCAGGCCCCATATTACAGAAGCAGTTCGCTTTGTTGTTTGACTGGGAAGGGGAATTCCCCCACTATTTCCTTTTTGCCAAAGAGGGGGAAATAATAGATAAGAGAGCAAGACCACTATCTATATTTGAGGAAAATGATGTGGATAAATTGCCTTCAAGGGTAAAGAACAAGAACTCCGGTCCTCCTTTACCTCCACCAATAAAAACACCCTAATTGTTCTTACTATCTAGGTGCCCGATATAGTATTTTGAGGATTCTGTGATCGAGTTTATCCAAGGGATCCATTTCAATTTGAATAGAATCACCAGGAAAAAGATACTCTTTTATCCATGACCTCTATTGTATCCAATTGCAAGGAATCGAAATATTGAAATTTATAGACAGTTCGAAACCCAATTCCTTTCGGCCCATTTACAGCTTTAACGTCAATTATTAAACCATCAACTTTCCTATATTCCTTGGCACATGATCCCAATAACATAGAAAATAGCAAAAGAATCAATAGCGGTTTTAAAAATCTCAACTCTTAAATCTTAAATCATTATCCCTCAATCTCCTCCACCAACTCCGCATACCAAGCCTCCCCGTATTTGCGGGTAAGCGCGTCTTTTAGGAATTTGTAAATCGGAACTTTCAAGGAGGATCCTAACTGACAAGCTGGATCGCAGATATGCCAACGATCGTAATTCAAGGCATCGAACTGATCGTATTTTGTAATACGAATTGGGTACATGTGACAGCTGATCGGTTTCTTCCAAGTGATTTTACCATCAAGGTATGCCTGCTCTATTCCGCATTTTAAAATACCTCTATCATCGTATAAGGCATAGGCACATTCCCTATTATCACCTATGGTAGGAGTTCCTTTGTCACCGTCCTTATCAATTACCCAAGTACCTTGCTTTGCAATCGCCTGACGACCTTCCTCAGTGATGTAATCTTTGACAATTGGGTAAATGTCCTCGATGATTTTGGTTTCCTCATCTTCCAAAGGAGCGCCTGCATCACCTTCTACGCAGCAAGCACCCTTGCATGCTTCTAGGTCACAGACAAAAAAATTCTCCTTAATATCGTCCGAAAGTACGGTGTCCCCTACTATAATCATGGTCTTATTTGTTAGCTCGCAAAGGTAAGCAATCGAATGCTAGGCTTTCGGCTTTACAAAGTCTTTTCTTCGCACATAAACCCCTTTCTGCAATTTGGCAATGAGATTACCTGCCTTATCCTTTACCTCACAGGGAAATTCGAACACTCCTTTTCCATCCCGATCCACAGCATCTTTTATCTCGGAAATCTGATCCGGCGAAAGCTTAAATTCAGCATAAACAGTTCCTTTTCCAGGTTTCACAAAATCAATATGTGCCGTCTTATCCCATACGATATATTCATCACTGAGCTGGGTGATAAGGATGAACATAAAAAATGGATCGCACATGGAATAAAGAGATCCTCCAAAGGCAGTTCCAATCAAATTTCTATTGTACCAAGTGAGTTTGAGTCGAGTACGGAAACTGGAAAAATCATCCGCGTAGTCAATCACTTTAATCCCTGAAAAGAAATACGGTGGATACCAATTGATCAATCGAATCAATCTTCTGAACTTTCTTTGGTTATTTTTATTCATTTGGAAATAGATTTATGGTTTAGATAAACCTAGAGGCTTAAATGTCCAGCAAACTATTCACAATTTAAGTTTCAGATAATTAACCTCCTTCCTCCTACTTCCTAACCTCCTACACATTTTCCAAAACCGATAGCTAGAAATTAACGTACTTTGCATCGTGCAAGTCGTCTTGTCGCTGTCTCATGGTAATAGTGAGGAGGAGGAAAGTCCGGGCAACATAGAGCGCCATACTTCCTAACGGGAAGGGGGCTGACTGGTGACGGTCAGTTTACAGCTAGTGCAACAGAGAATATACCGCCCTGAGCTTGTCGAAGGGTAAGGGTGAAAAGGTGGGGTAAGAGCCCACCGCTCTGGCAGTGATGTCAGGGGCACGGCAAACCTTATGGGTTGAAAGATCAAATAGGTTCCGCGTCGGATTCAGTTCCGAGAAAAGTTGCTCGCTTTTATGCGGAATGGGTAGATCGATGGACCCCGATTGTGAAGTCGGGGCTAGATAAATGACAAGAAACTGATTCTGGAAACAGATGAGGAAACAGAACCCGGCTTATAGACTTGCACTTTTTTATTTTATTTATATCCGCTTTACTTCCAGTAAGGTGGCAAAAGCAATGTAGGATATTCAACTTAAGAATTGAGGCCGCTTCAGCCTGTCCCGCCAGTACGGGAGTCTTCGGTCATCGGTCTTCCGACCAGATAAGCAAAGAATTTGAGGTGACTGGCATCATTGCGGATAATCATATTATATTTAAACTATGTCGAAAATACTGATCATTGATGACGAGAAAGTCATCCGCGCTACGCTCCGAGAAATTTTAGAGTACGAGAAATACACCGTTACAGAAGCCCAAAATGGAGAAGAGGGATTGATAAAATTGCAGGAAGATGATTACGATCTGGTTCTCTGTGATGTAAAAATGCCTAAAATGGACGGCATAGAGGTATTGGAAAAAGCCAAGGAACTGGAAAAATCTCCTCAGTTCATTATGATTTCTGCTCACGGTAGTATTGAGACTGCTGTGGAGGCTACCAAAAAAGGAGCTTTCGATTTTATCCCAAAACCTCCGGATCTGAATCGTCTTTTGCTGACTGTACGCAATGCACTGGATAAAAAGAATCTTGTAACTGAGACCAAGGTCCTCAAGAAAAAACTATCCAAGAAACTGGATATGGTTGGGGAATCAGCAGCTATTCATAAGGTGAAGGATACCATAGAGAAAGTGGCTCCTACTGATGCCCGAGTGCTCATCACAGGTCCAAACGGTACTGGTAAAGAACTTGTTGCGCATTGGGTACATGCCAAAAGCAATAGATCCTCTCAACCTTTTGTTGCGGTGAACTGCGCGGCAATACCGTCAGAACTAATTGAAAGTGAACTATTTGGTCACGAAAAAGGAGCTTTTACTTCAGCTCATAAGCAGCGTCAGGGAAAGTTTGAACAAGCTCAGGGAGGCACCTTATTTCTGGATGAAATCGGTGACATGTCTCTTTCTGCCCAGTCAAAAGTATTAAGGGCACTACAGGAAAACCTAATTAACCGAGTAGGGTCAGACAAAGACATTAAAGTGGATGTTCGGGTACTGGCAGCTACGAATAAGGACCTGAAGAAAGAGATTGAAGAGAATAGATTCCGAGAAGACTTGTACCACAGATTGAGTGTGATTCTAATTCAGGTTCCTGCTTTGAAAGACAGAAAAGAAGATATTCCTTTACTGGTAAATAAGTTTTTGGATGATATCTCACAGGAAAATGGCGATGCACCAAAAAGTATCAGTAAAGCCGCTCTGGCAAAACTGCAGGAGTATCCATGGACTGGAAATATCCGGGAACTGAGAAATGTAGTAGAGAGGCTGGTAATCCTAGGAGAGCCAGAAATTAGCCTTGAAGACATAAAAAAATACGCTGACTATTAAGTCAGCGTATTTTTTTTTAGCTATTGGCGTCCTGAGTAGTGGTCGCTTTTGCGTAAGCTGGACATGGCTTACTGGAGGCACATGCTCCCAAAGCTAAAATCCCAATTAATAATGCTGCTGTGGCTAATTTTTTCATATGTAAGTTATTATTCTTTTCAAATATGTTCAATTAATATTAAGATAGCAATTACTGAACCAAGAGATTACAGCCTCTGATTTCGCTATTGTCAAATCTCCCCAACACTTCCAGCATCCCATTTTCATCGATTCTCCCCAAATCCTGCGTTTCAATAAATGCACAGGAATGAAAATTTGCCAAATCGATTACATTGATTCCGCCTTGGCTTCTCTGAGTGATAGATAGCGGATCATTCACATCTCTTAGCATAACGCGCATAGAATCAGGTAGCGTATATTTTCCCTGGCCTTTTGAATATGCCTGAGACATCAATTCAGTCATCCCGTATTCAGAATAGATAGATTCCACCCCGAAATATGGTTTCAAAATATCATGAACCTCTTCCCGGATCATCTCCTTTCTCCGTCCCTTCATTCCTCCTGTTTCCATCACAATTAGATTCGAAGGGGCACTGATTCTTTTCCCTGATTCTGCTAAATCCAATAAGGCAAATGTAACTCCTAACAGCAGCACCTTTTTATTATCCTCGGCCAGCGATTCCATTTTTTCGATAAGCTCATCCTGATTATAGAGGTAAAAACCAGAATCCTCAGAATTGCTCACTTTAATAAAATGATCAGCCATACTGACTAGACTACTTCCCTTTCTCTCCAAATAAGCAGGCAAAAGCGCCAGGACATGAAAGCCCTTCAGTGATCCAAACTCATTTTCAAAAATACGCTGAGCATGTTCCAAATACCATTGCTCAGACCAAATGAAATGTTTGCTTGTAATCATTCCGGTAGTGCCGCTGCTGGAGAAAAACTCAGAAAAATCGCTTGTGTCTCCCGATATTACCTGATGATCCTTGAAAAAGCGGATAGGTAAAAAAGGAATTTGATCCAAGGATTTCACCTTTTCCGTATTTAGATTACGAGCAGCTAGATATTTCCTGTAAATTGGATTTGCCTGTGACTGGAAATGAAAAAGTTCCAGGGCAAGATTTTCGAATTCATCCGAACTCAAATTACTTACCCTGTTTGAAAAACTTTTAAAGTCCTGCATCGTTTTATATTTTGCATCAATCAACCAAAGTATTGGTTTAATTTGCTGGTAAATTTACTTTCGCCTTATGCGTTTAAAAAGCTATTTAGGAATATTCTTTTTGTTACTACTCGCAAGTGCCTGTATTAACCCCCCGGATAATTTCCCTTCTGTTCCCAAAATCACCTTTGAATCACTTGAATACGTCCCTACCAACGGTGCTGATTCACTTATAATTGGGATAGATTTTCAGGACGCAGAGGGAGATTTAGGCTTATCATCTACCGATGATGATCCGCCATTTCAAGATGTGGACTTCCAAAGGGATTCAAATGGTGAGTTGATTACTTATAGCAACAGACCTTCAGATGCTCCGTCTTATAACCCTATCGATTGGTTAGTAGATCCTATCGTCAATAATCAAGTGGTTAAAGACACGATTTGGGTAAAGCAGAATCCTAATCAGTATAATATATTTGTCAAGTTCTATATCAAAAGAAACGGGCAATTCACAGAGTTTAGATGGCAGGATCCTCCATACTACACTACATTTAATGGGCGTTTCCCTAGAATTTTAACTTCAGATGTGGGACAGGCTGTAGAAGGAAATATTAGTTACGGAATGCTATCCTCTGGTTGGGAACCTATCTTCAGAAGGGATACCATTCAAATTGCCGTAGAAATTCAGGACAGAGCACTTAATAGAAGCAATGAGGTTTTTAGCCCTGAAGTAACACTTTCACAAATCACAAGACAATAAAAAAAAGCCCTTCAGAAGGGCTTTTTTTATGATATATAATCAACTTTTCAGATTGCTGGATATTTCTTAGGATTTACTTCACTCATCATAGCATACACCTTCTCTACTACATCTTCCACGCTAGGCTTGGAGAAATAATCACCATCCGAAGAATAAGCTGGCCTATGGGCTTTAGCAGTGAGAGTTTGAGGTTCGGAATCCAGGAATTTAAAAACTTCCTGACCTTCAATTACTTGCTGTAGCATAAAAGCAGAACCGCCTCCTGGCACATCTTCATCAGCAAAAATCACTCTGTTAGTTTTTTTGATTGATTCACCGATGATTCCGTGCACGTCAAATGGCAAAAGCGTCTGAACATCAAGCACTTCTATCTCAATGCCCATTTCTGCCAAATCATTAGCGGCTTCCATCACTATTCTACACATGGAACCATATGTAACAATGGTTACTTCTGTTCCTTCTCTTAGAACTTCAGGCTTACCTAAAGCTACTGTGTATTCGCCCAAATTAACCGGCATTCTTTCTTTCAGTCGATAACCATTCAAGCATTCTATGACAATTGCAGGTTCATCAGACTTAAGTAATGCATTATACATGCCGGCAGCTTGAGTCATATCTCTAGGAACACAAACTACCATTCCACGCAAGGAGGAAAGTATCATTCCCATAGGTGAGCCTGAATGCCAGACACCTTCTAATCTATGTCCACGCGTACGCACGATCATTGGAACTTTCTGCCCTCCTTTAGTACGGTAGTTTAAACAGGCAACATCGTCCGAAAGCATTTGAAGTCCATAGAGTAGGTAATCCAAGTATTGGATTTCCGCTAATGGTCTCAAACCGCGCAATGCTGTCCCTATCCCCTGCCCTATAATCGTACATTCCCTGATTCCTGTATCGGCAACACGTAGCTCCCCATGCTTTGCTTGTAAGCCTGCAAAGGCTTGGTTAACATCTCCTATCTTACCCACATCCTCACCGAAGGTAAAGAAACGCGGGTCTTTTTCGAGGGTAAGGTCAAAATAAGACTGTAGTACTTCTCTCCCATCTACGAATGAAGACGTATCATTGAATTGGGCAGGTACTTCCTCCACATTCAATACACTCCATTTTGATTGGCTATACAGATGTGAATTGTATCTATCGAAATTTAAATCTGCCTGTTTTGAAAACCAGTTTTTCAAATCAGCTTTAACAGCCGGGCTATCCAATCTCAAGGTCAAAAGTGCCTTACGGACTGCCATTACTACATCCTTTCTTATTGGATTAATAGTCTTGGAGAGTTCCTCAGCGATTTGATTGATTATAACTTTTCTCGTGCTATGCTGTGCTGCCTCCCTTAAAAGCGTGACAACTTCATTTAATTCCTTTTTGATTTCACTGGAAAAATTAGACCAAGCAGCCTCTTTTTCCTGCTTCACCTGAGCTTTGGCCCCAGCCTCTATTTTGTCTAGAGTATCTGCATTGGCAATTTGATTGCTTAGGATATATTCTCTGAATTTGGAAATACAATCCCAGTCTTTCTCCCACTGAAGACGCTTTTTGTCTTTGTATCGTTCATGAGATCCCGAAGTAGAATGGCCTTGCGGCTGGGTCATTTCAAGCACATGTATCAATACTGGCACATGAGAGGTTCTAGCCAGCTCTCCTGCTTCCACATAAGCATTCAGTAATGCCTCGTAATCCCAGCCATTCACTCTGATGATTTCAATTCCTTTTTCGGAATCCGTTCTTCCAAAACCTTCCAAAACCTCCGAAATACTTCCTTTGGTTGTATGAAACTCATTTGGAACAGATATTCCATAGCCATCATCCCAAATGGATATTACCATTGGTACCTGCATTACCCCTGCAGCATTGATAGTTTCGAAAAACATTCCTTCCGATGTGGATGCATTTCCTATGGTCCCCCAGGCAACTTCATTACCGTTTACTGAGAACTTAGTCATATCCTTCAGCCCTTTATTTTCTCTGTAAAGCTTGGAAGCATACGCTAAGCCAAGAAGCTTAGGCATTTGAGCAGCTGTGGGTGAAATATCAGCAGCAGAATTATACATTTTGGTCAGATCCTTCCAAGTTCCATCCTCATTAATGGATCTTGTAGCGAAGTGCCCATTCATCAGGCGCCCTGCACTGGCAGGCTCTTCCTCTACATTGGTATGGGCGTATAACTGAGAAAAATATTGTTGAACTGTCAATTCACCGATAGCCAGCATAAAAGTCTGGTCTCTGTAGTACCCTGAGCGAAAATCTCCAATCTGAAAGGCTCTGGCCATAGCGATCTGCGCTAGTTCCTTACCATCTCCAAAAATTCCAAACTTCGCTTTTCCCATAAAAACCTCTTTCCTACCCACCAACGAAGCATGCCTACTGATCATGGCAATTCGAAAATCTTCAAGTATAGCTTCTTTGGAAAGATTCGGAGAATTCAGGTTTTTTGGAACTGATTGAACTTCTGACATAGAGGTTAATTTACTAAAGTTATTTGGGTTTTACTTAGCTGATTTTTTGAATCATTCAAAAATAGCCAAATCCCCCTTCTATGCAAATTTCAACAATATAAATTTTCAATCAAAAATTTTGACCGAGGTCATTAATAAGATTCAAAACAGAATTTAATTTTGAAAAACAAATATTCTCCATTAATAGTAGCAGGGAATTCAAAAACCCTGTAGACTATAAACCAAGCATTTAGCTAAAAAACCACTTCAAAATTTTAAATGCTTAATTTTCCTTTTTTAAAATTTGCTAAATGTTTTTGGGTATTATCGGAATATAATTTCGAAATCAATTTATTTTCGAAAGCATACCAAATACTATTCTTTACTGTGTAAATCGGTAGCTTTTCACTTACTATATTTGTGGGCAAGTTTATTTAAATCCAAAATTTGAAGTCATGATTATAGGTGTTCCTAAGGAAATCAAAAACAACGAAAACCGGGTAGCTCTTACTCCTGCCGGTGCACAAGAATTGGTAAAAAGAGGTCATTCTGTTTACGTTCAGCACACCGCTGGTGAAGGAAGTGGCTTCCCAGATGAGATGTATGTAGAAGCTGGTGCTACTATTCTTCCTACTATTGAAGCGACATACGAGATCGCTGAGATGATTATGAAGGTAAAAGAGCCAATAGAAGCTGAATACCCACTGATCAAAGAAGATCAATTGTTGTTTACTTATTTTCACTTTGCTTCCTATGAGCCATTGACTAAGGCGATGGTAGCTAGTAAGTCTGTTTGTCTTGCTTACGAAACTGTAGAAAAGCCGGATAAAAGCCTTCCACTTTTGGTTCCTATGTCTGAGGTAGCCGGTAGAATGGCCGTTCAAAAAGGAGCGAATTATCTGGAGAAGCCTCTTGGTGGAAGAGGAATTCTTCTAGGTGGAGTACCGGGTGTACTTCCTGCTAAAGTATTGATCCTCGGCGGTGGTATTGTAGGTACACAGGCTGCATGGATGGCAGCGGGACTTGGTGCAGATGTTACTATTATGGACCTTAACTTGCAGCGTTTGCGCTACTTAGCTGATGTAATGCCTGCCAACGTGAATACCATGATGTCTAATGAATTCAACATTAGAAAATTGATCCAGAATCATGACTTGATTATTGGTGCTGTATTGATTCCAGGTGCAAAAGCTCCTCACTTGATCACCCGTGATATGTTGAAGGATATGCTTCCTGGCACTGTGTTAGTGGATGTGGCAGTAGATCAAGGAGGATGTATCGAGACTTGTAAGCCGACTACGCACCAGGACCCAACTTTCGTGATCGACGATGTGGTTCACTATTGCGTGGCAAACATGCCAGGTGCTGTACCATACACTTCTACTTTGGCATTGACAAATGCAACTCTTCCTTACGCTATGCAATTGGCTGATAAGGGCTGGAAAAAAGCTGCTCAGGATAATCCTGATTTGGTTCCAGGTTTGAATATTATCAATGGTGATATTGTATATCAGGCAGTAGCAGAAGCGTTTGACATGGATTACACTCCAGTGATAAAGTATTTGGCTGACTGATAAGAGCTGATTTTAATATATATGAATCCCTTTGGTGAAAGCTGGAGGGATTTTTTTGTAAAAATTTAACCACTGAGGTCGCAGAGGTTTCGCAGAGAGCGCAGTTAAAAGGTGTATGAGCTTTTCAGAAGAAGTGGCAGTAATATCAAAGACCAAGGTGCCTTAAAGAATGAACCTTTTTTACCACAAAGTGCGCAGAGAAAAACGCCTTTTACCGCAAAGCGCGCAGAGGAAAACGCGGAGGTCGCTGCTCAGACTTGGCATCAATTCTTGACCATTAAAATTTGCCTATTGAGCATTGAACCTTTTTTTCCAGAGAGGTCACGGGGGATAACCCAGACAGCGCAGGTTAAAGATGATATCCTCGATAAAAAACCTCGATAAATTTACTGTCCCGTTAGGGACCTACTATGGGTAGCAAGTTGAATTAAAATCGATACCAAAGTGTCTTTAGGTACGATGCTCTTTCGGGTTGAACCTTTTTTACCGCAAAGTGCGCAGAGAAAAACGCCTTTTACCGCAAAGCGCGCAGAGGAAAACGCGGAGGTCGCTGCTCAGACTTGGTATCAATTCTTGGCTATTAAACTATAGAATTCCTCGCCCCTGTTAGGAAAAATTATGGATAGTTCTTTGATGTGAGTTATGGAATAACTACCGATCGTGCCGTTGGCACTCAAAACTGTAATTAAACCTTAAATCTACCCAGAATTCCATTCTGGGCTCTTACAAGTCTTGCCGTTGGCAAGAGACTTACAGAAGAATCGACCAGCTTTAAGGAAAATTCAAACGGATCGTGACGTAGGCACTCAAAGACTTACCCATCATTATTTCAACCCAGAATTTTATTCTTGGCTATTAGTGATCAGATCCTAATGGGATGCGGATATTGAAACCAGTTGGGCCTAAACTGATCTGATTTACAATTTGAGGAAGTTCTTTGGCGTGTGTGTGATGGAATGTGTACATGACTGCATCGAAAGTCAATAGGAATGCTCCCTGTAAAATGATAGACTTTCCAAAACCAACAAATTTATCCTTATCGATCCGAAGTCCACGTTCTTTCAGATACAAACCTCCGGCAATATAGGCGATATCTAGAGCTGCATTGAAAAGTAATATTTTCTCCATATTCTGCTGAGCATCCATGGTTGACCAGAAGTCAGTGCCTGCATTTTCCTTGGTTGCCTGCCAATAACCAAATCCCGCAATCACCAAATTAACTGTGTTCCAATACAAATTCATCTGATGAAAGGCTTTCGTCTGCCCAGTGGTTTGACCCGCTGCTATTCCACCCCAAATCATATTTCCAACAGCCCATCCACCCAAAATCATCATTCCTTTTTCATTGTACGAAATCCTGGTTTGGTTGAATTCCTGAAGTTCTGGAATAGTTTGAGCAAAAGTCTCCATAGGTATAAAGACGGCAGTCAGCAGTACCAATAAAAGTATAAGAGAATAGGACGATGATTTATTGAACATAGAGGAGGGTTTGAGAGGGAGGAGTGATGACCGATGACCGATGTCCGATGTTAGATGTTAGATGACTGATGACTTATGTCCGGTGTCCGGTGTCCGACCGATAACCGACAACCAACAACCAACAACCGACAACCGACAAACGACAACCGACAAACGACAAACGACAAACGACAACCGACAAACGACAACCGACAACTTCAACGCTTTTGTTCTTATGATTGTTTAAACATTCCCTATTGCAAACCAGA
The DNA here is from genome assembly GCF_900182815.1 of Algoriphagus winogradskyi. Lineage (GTDB taxonomy): Bacteria > Bacteroidota > Bacteroidia > Cytophagales > Cyclobacteriaceae > Algoriphagus > Algoriphagus winogradskyi. Next base: position 47,395 of record NZ_FXUA01000012.1, read on the forward strand.
TCAATCGAATCCCAAAACCTATCATGGCAACCCCAACGGCTTTATTAAGCCAGAACATAAATTTTGGCGTTACGAAATGAGCTAATTTCTTTGCTATGTATGCTTTGATGAGATCAATGACAAAGACGGTAAGAAGAATTCCCAAGTAATAAGACCAAATAGCTGTTTTGTCAAAATCGGATTTTAAGTGAACCAAACTGGCGATGGAAATCCAGAAAAGAAGTACAAATGGATTGATGCCATTGATACTAAAACCCTTTAGAAATGCACTTCGCTTTTTGGCTCTACGAACTTCTTCAACTTTAGCATCAGGCTTCGTCGCTTGTCTTTTCACCAAATAGCTTATGCCAAAACCTATCAAAATTGCTCCACCCACATAGCCTAGGATGGATTCGAAATAAGTGGCTTCTGCTAAGAATTTTATACCGAAAAAAGTAAGAAGCACATAAAGTGCATCGCTGGTTTGAATTCCTAATGCTACCATAGCAGCATAGCGAAAACCCTTTTCCAGGCTACTTTGAATTAAGGTGAAAAACACGGGGCCTATCATTGCAGAAAGCAACAGACCCATACTTATTCCTTCAAGCAGCGCTTGACTCATAGCTTGATATCTCTACTAGATAGAAATGCCTGCCAATTTGCGGCTTTCTCTCCCTTGAGCACCCTTGGGAATTTGTAAGACCCTCCCTCCTTTCCTTGCTCCTTTAGCCACTCATAAAATACAGCGGATGGTATAACCGAAACTATCACCTCTCTCAACGCATGATTTCTTTCCACTGCATAATCATCGTTGAGCACTTTTAAATACCTATCTATGGTGTCACTTAGGACTTGGGAGTCCATAGCAGCATCCAGTCCTATAAACCAATGGTGGGCAAACAAAGTACCATGTGGAACTCCAATCACAGTGAATTCACGGATATTCAAATCATGCTCCTCAGCAGTGAGTTCTATGGCTTTATTCATATTATCAACCGAAAGGTGCTCCCCGCATAGACTTAAGAAATGCTTGGTACGACCAGAAATAATTATCTCTGATTCCTCTTTGGACACAAAGCGCACCACATCGCCAATCAGGTAACGCCAAGCTCCAGCACAGGTGCTAATCAGAAGCGCATAATCTTTCCCCTCCTCTACCTCATCAATTTTTAAAGTTTTAGCATCTGCCTTGATATTTCCTTCCTCATCAAAATTATCCTCAGTAAAAGGCACAAACTCATGGAAAATACCATTATTCAGAACCAAGCGCATGGATTTGCGATTTGGCAAGGCCTGAAAAGCCAAAAAACCTTCAGAGGCCAAGTAGGTTTCCAAGTAGAGCAACGGCCTGCCCAAGAGCTTCTCAAATCCCTTTTTATAAGGTTCGAAGGAAACGCCCCCATGGACGAAAATCTGCAGGTTTGGCCAGATTTCATGAATGTTCTTTACCTTATATCGTTCAATTATTTTTTCAATCAGGATTTGAAGCCAGGCTGGTACCCCAACGATAATTCCTATGTCCCAGGACTTCGCTTTTTCTACAATTTGATCAAGCTTATCTCCCCAGTTTTTGCTCCTTGAGATCTTTTTCCCAGGCTTGTAAAAACGCTGAAACCAAATCGGCAACCTTCCTGTGGTGATACCACTTAAATCGCCTGAGAAATACGTACCGTTAAACTCTAAGTCCGTACTTCCGCCCAACATCAAAATACCTTTTGTCAGCAAAGAAGCTGGCAAGTCATACTTGGAGAGTGAAAGAATTTGGCGCACTCCAGTTCTACGAATGGCTTTCACCATATCTCTGGTGATGGGAATGAATTTGGAGGTGGCGCCGGATGTACCACTGCTCAAAGCGAAATGCCTAACCGGACCCGGCCAAGTAACATTGGGTTTACCTTCTAGGAGTTTGTACCACCATTCTTCGTGTATGCGGTTATAATCATAAATAGGAAGCTGAGCTTTATACATCTCATAAAAATCACCTTCTCCCTTTCGGAAGCTCTTTAGAATTTTAGCAAAATCATACTTCCTTCCTATCTCCGTATCAGCTGCCTGAATCAGTAATTTCTTCAATTCCTGACGCTGTAGTTCCAAAGGATGAGAGTATTCTTGCTCTAGACTCTCCCTCAGACGGATGCCTTTTTTTAGTAAAGTACTAATGATCGCCATATCTTTGTTTTAGGCCTTCTTTAAAAATAGTAAAGCATAAAAATAGAAAATGGACATCAAAGCCAACCTCGAAAAAGTAAAAAAAACATTCATAAATCAGGATTGTCTCCTGGTTGCCGTGAGTAAGACCAAACCCTTGGAAGACCTAAAAGTGGCTTACTCGGCTGGAATCAGGGACTTTGGAGAAAATAAAGTGCAGGAGCTTCAGGCAAAACAACCTGAAATGCCTCAGGACGTCAAGTGGCACATGATTGGTCATCTACAAAGTAACAAGGTCAAGTATATCGCTCCTTTCATTCACCTGATTCATGGCGTGGATTCCTTCAAACTGCTCAAAGAAATCAATAAGCAGGGAAAAAAGATTGATAGGGTAATAAATGTGCTTCTTCAAATGCACATTGCCGAGGAGGAAAGCAAGTTCGGTTTTGACACCAAAGAATTAAATGAAATGCTTTCAGATCCTGATTTTTCAAACCTTAGTCATGTGTCTATTCAAGGTCTGATGGGAATGGCTACCTTCACAGAAAATCAAGATCAGGTCAGAAAGGAGTTTCGGGGGCTCAAATCACTTTTTGACGAATTAAAAGAAAGACAACTTCCTGCCTTTGTACAACTGGTAGAACTGTCAATGGGAATGAGTGGTGATTACCTGATTGCTCAGGAAGAAGGAAGTACCATGGTGAGGATAGGCTCTGCGATTTTTGGGGGAAGAGGGTAAGAAGGAAAAATTTTGATCTGGAGATTTGGGACTATTTATTATGGTAATATGAAATTCTGCCGGAGGCCTAATTGAATCACCAGATACCTCACATACTTCGAGAGCTTTCAGTAAGCAAACTCGGTATCCAAGGATATTTCTGCCAGCTTCCCAGCACACTATATCTTCAAAATTAAGCCTGTGGAGGATAAACGGGGAAATTTGCAGCGCTTGCAGAGAAGTGTCATTCTATTGTTTTTCCTCCTTAAAATTATTCCCACTATGGGATTTATAATTCCCAGAAAAATCATAAAACCGTATAAAAGTAACAGAAAAACGCCCTAATTCGCTGAATTAGGGCGTTTTTCTGTTAATGGCATTAGGATTGAATTTATAGGTAAGCAAAAGTTCAATCATAAATTAAACAAACATATCATGAGTTCTATATTATATATCATTGCAGTAATTCTATTAATCGGCTGGATAATTGGCGTATTTATTTACAGCGTAACTGGATTGATACATATTCTTTTAGTACTAGCACTAGTAGCTGTCATTTTTAAATTAATTGGAGGGAGGTAGTGAGCTAACCTTTGTATCACAGCCCCAACTATTGTCTTTACTCTGTACTACATTTCGAAGAACATAGGATGAAATTTCATCCTAGTGTCTAAAAGAGAAATCACTGCATTTCATTTAAATAGGCGCAAGGCAGACTAAAACATAGATTTATTGGGCTGAACACATTTCCATTCACCGACAAATCTGTGCAATTCGACTATAGATTATTCCAACTGAGCCATAATCCCAATTTTTAGTTTTTTCAATTTATGACATTTGTTAACACAAAGCGGAAAAAGCGCGGCACAAGCCGTGAGGTCTTTTACCCAATCAATTTTGTTAACATCATAAATTAAGAGAATCAATAGAAGGCAGTAGTTGGAGTAGAAAAAGAGCGCAGAATAAGTTGTCGATCACCCCCACCCCTGGCTTGCCCCGAATAAATCCCAACGCGAAAAGTCAATACAATGGTAAATCTCACTGATCTAATAATCACCCACTATGGGACCAATCAACCGGATCAAATAGTAGATAGCTATGAAATGATTAAAGCAATACTTGTGGATTTTGAGGGGCAGGCCAATTTTACTTTCAAACTCGATAATACACTCCCCTTAATAAACGGGGACCCAGAGCAACTAACACTACTATTTAAAGACTTCATTAGTAAAGGATTCGAATTATTCAAAGGCTTAACCGAAGAAATTAATATCAGCCACATCAAAGATTCCAAATCCTGGATTTTTACATTTTCCGCTGTAGCTGTTCCTAATGAAGACCTGATAAAGAGCAAGTTTAACTTTCTAGACCTAGTCAATGAATTCACCTTGGCGATTTCAAAGAAGACTCCTTCCAGAAAAGTAGATGTTATTTTAAGCTTTTGAATTAAAACACGATGGAAACCCCCTCCTTAACGTATCTGAAGGATTTGTCAAAAGGCAACAAAAATTTCGAAATGAAAATTTTCAAAATATTGCTTGATGAACTTCCTGCTGAATATGAAACTTACCAACATGCCATCAAAACCCAAAATTACTATTGGGCTGCTGATATAGTACATAAAATCAAACACAAAGTGGCTTTCTTTCAAATGAAAGAGGCTCTATCCATCACTGAGAAGCATGAAACAGCTTTAATAGCAGGAAATACAAATTATCAACTAGAATTTCAGGAAGTTTTAAGTAATATTCTTACATTTCTTCCCGAACAATATGAGTAGTTATGAACTGCATAATCATTGACGACGAAAGTGTGTCAAGAGAAATACTAACTTTTTTATGTGAAAAAGAGCCTGATTTAGAGGTGGTAGGAAGTTTTTCAAATGCCTTGGATGCATTTAGATTCCTCAACAAGGAACAGGTAGATCTGATATTTCTGGATATCCATATGCCGGGATTCAGTGGCTTTGATTTTATCCAAACTTTAAAAAAGCCAACGCATATCATCCTGACTACTTCAGACCAAAGTATTGCCATACATGCTTTTGATTATGATACTATAATTGATTTCTTAACGAAGCCTATAGATCCCAACCGATTAAAGAAAGCAATCGGGAAAGCCTTCAAGATCCACAAACAGGAGGACACAACTGCTTCTGAATTGAAATCAGATAAAGGTGATAAGAGTCAATTTTACATCAATATTGACAAGAGATTGATAAAACTCAATGCAAATGAGGTAAATCTGATTGAAGCACAGGGAGATTATGCCCTTATCAAATTGGATAACCAGGAGTATAGAGTTCACAGTACACTCACAAAGATTTTCGAAAAATTATCTCCTGATTCATTTTTTCAAGTTCATAGATCCTACATTATCAACCTTCATAAAATAATTGATATACAGGACAATACCGTGCTGATTAAGAAATCAGTAATCCCTATCAGCAGATCCAGAAGAGCTGAATTAATGAGCAGACTTAATCTGATTTAAATTCATCAGGATTGCCATTTAATTTCCTAATTCCTGCTTTTGCAATTCCACCTGACTTAGTACCAATTCAATTTCATTTCGCAACAGATCTAACTTCTCCAGGAGATAGTTCTTTTCAAATACAGAAGCTTTTTCAAACCCCGTAGCCATTTTTGCGAGAATAGGCATCCCGGAAGATACAGCAGTACCATATAGTTTATGACCTGCCTCATTCAACCCATGCAAATCCTCCTCCTCTATTCTCTTACTTAAATCTTGGAGTGATCCTATTAATTCTGCTTTAACCGTATCTAAAATCCTAGCTAACACCTGTTTGTTATTGCCGGTATAATTTAACAGCGTGTTTTTAGAGTAATGGTCTTCTGAAACAGCTTGGGATTCAGCTGTAGTTTCGACTACAAGCCACTTTTTAAAGACCTCCCGCAGCGTAGCTTCTACCACTGGTTTAACTACAAAATCATCCATACCCGCTTCCATACATTTCTCACGTTCTCCTTTTACATTTCCAGCTGTAAGGGCAATAATGGGCACTTGCACCTGCCTGTCTTTAGTAATTGCCCGGATATTCCTAGTGGCTTCATACCCATTCATTTCAGGCATTTGCAAATCCATTAGAATCAGATCAGGCGTTTCCATTTTACAATATTCTAAGGCCTCCGACCCATTAGTTGCTTTGATCAAAATGGCGTTGGGAAAGGTGCGCTCAATAATAGTTTCTGCAAGCAGCATATTCACCGTATTGTCTTCTGCAATTAAAATTTTGTATTGAGTCTGCTGCAGCTCTATACTTTCCTTTTTTGCACTGTTTGCATTTTCCTCATGGGTATGTAGGCGAGAAAGGGTATAATAAAAATCCTGAAGTTTGATGGGCTTCACCAAGCGGTGCTTCACGCCAAGCTCCTTACACACCTTCAGTATTTTTTGATCGTCAGAAGAGCTTTGAAGCAAAATCACAGGCATTTCACTTAAATCAGCTATGAAGCTCTCTTTGATCTTCTTTATAGTCTCCAGGCCATCCATAAACGGCATATGGTAATCCATTAGGATCACATCAAAATGTTCTCCTGTGGCTAAAATCTGAAGTGCTTCCAGACCATTCTTAGCTTCGGTGGATTGTATATTCTTCAGTAATAGCATCTGGCTAACTATCAGCCTGTTGTTATCATTGTCATCCACTACCAAGACTTTCTTGATGTCTTCAATTTCAAACCATTCTATAGGTTCTCCCATTTCAGTCTCCAAGATCACCTCAAAAAAGAAGGTACTTCCCTGGCCAATAGTTGAAACCACTTGCAAGGTGCTATCCATCAACCCAAGGAGACGATTGGAAATAGTTAAACCCAAGCCGGTACCACCATATTTTTTGGTAGTAGAACTGTCTTCCTGGGAGAAAGCTTCGAAAATCTTTTTCTGTTTCTCCGGATGAATTCCGATGCCAGTGTCTCTAACTGAAAATCTCAATTTAGAATACTGTCCCTTAGACCCTAGGTTTTCCACCTTCAATTCTATTTCACCTTTTTCAGTGAATTTTGAGGCATTACCCAATAGATTGACCAAAACTTGCTTCAGTCTATCCGAATCAGCATAGATAAATCTAGGAAGATCACTTTCGATATTGAGAAGCATTTCAAGGCCCTTATTCTGGATCTGATAGGCAATAATATCCGTAGCCTGAGCACACATTTCGTAGAGATCAGCCTTATCAATATCCAGTTCAAGTTTACCAGCTTCTATTTTAGAAAAATCCAAAATATCATTGATAATACTCAGTAAGGCATTCCCGGATTGATTTACGATAGACAAGTATTGATGCTGTGTCTCATTTAATTTAGTTTTGAGCAACAAGTCAGTAAATCCTATTACTCCATTCAGGGGAGTTCTGATTTCATGACTCATATTAGCCAAAAATTCAGATTTTGTTTTACTAGCTTCCTCTGCCTGGCCTTTGGCCAATTTTAATTCCTCCCGCTGACTAATGAGTGAGGTGATGTTTTGTGTGAAAATCATCATTCCTCCAATTTCCCCATCGTGGAGATACCAAGGGCGCATCTCCCAAGTCACATGTTGCGGCTTATCAAATCCTCGAAGCGTATATACCTCTTCTTCTCTCTTTTCTATAGCTCCATTTAATACCCGCTTATGTCTTTCCACCGCTGAAGGTGTAATGCTTTCAGCAAATACATCGTAGTGCGATTCACCGATCAAGGCTCTACCACTCAATTTATACTCATCTATCCATCGATTAGAGACGGCTAGGTAGCGCATTTCTTTATCGAGCATGGCTACAGCTGCTGGAGTATGTTCTACAAAGGCAGAAAGTCTGCTCTTTTCATTGATGAGGTCAAGTTCTACTTTTCTATTCTCCGTAATATCAATGGCTACACCTAAGTATCCTACGCTTGTAAAATCAGGATCTTTTATTGGAGTAATAATCAATGAAACCAAGCGCTTTTCTCCATCTTTTCTCAGGTATGTCCAGATTCTTTGCTCAGAACCATCTCGCTCAGGACGAGTAATGAACACCTCAAATCCTGAAACTTTTCTTCCTAATTCCTCCGAAAGTTCTGACCCAAGCTCTTCTATTTCTTCTTCTAAATGAATCAATGCCGGGGTTTGCTTACCAACCATTTCTTCAGAGGAGTAGCCAAGCAATTTTTCAGCTCCCCGATTAAAAACAGTGATCACTCCGTTTAGATCTGTAGCAATAAAGCTTACTTCGGAAGAAGCATTAAATACATCATCCAGTGTTTTTTTGGCCCTTGTCGCTACCAGCTCAATCTTCTTTCTTTGATCTATATCCTGAAATGTCCCAAACAACCGAGTACAAACCCCATCAGTAAACTCCGGGTGCCCAATAGTTCGCACCCATAATACATTCTCCTTTTGGGTGACTAGTTCCAATTCTAAATCCCAGGGCTCACCAGTAGCTATAGCATTCTCCACAGCTTCTGTAATTCTATTTCTACTTTCCCCTTTTTTATAAAAATTGATTCCGGTTTCTATGTTCGGTTCAAAATCATCTTCAGCTTCATGAATTAATCTGGTGACGGGTGTCCAAAGCACATTTTTACTGATAAGGTCAAGACTCCAGCCTCCTACTCTCGCTACCTTACCCGTTTCCTCCAGCAATTGCTTTGTCTTATTTAGGTCTTCCTGAAGCTCTGAGCGAGAGGTAATATCAATGGCATTACCGATTATATAGGTGGAATCATCCACCTTACTTTTCTCCAGTACATTATTAAATAGCCAAATGCGCTGAGAACCATTTTTGTGCTTGGTAATCATCTGCCCATTGGCTCTGCCCTTCGTTAAAATTACTTTTAGGTAATTTTCCAGTTCATCATGCTTGTCGGTGGGCATGATATCATAAAGGCTCATAGCTTTAATTTCATTCACCGTATACCCTAAAATATTCGCTCCTGAATCATTGACAGTCAAAAAGTTACCTTTTACATCATGTGTACACATGAGTCCTTGTGAGTTTTCAAAAAATGACCTTAGCTTCTCTTCACTTTCTACAAGTTCCAATTCCTTCTTTCTTTCCTTCGAAATATCTCTTCCAATAGCGAAAATACTTCCTGTTTCAGGTTCAGGAGAAGCCATCCATTGAAGCACCTTGTAAGACCCATCAATGGTTCTGAATCTATCTATAAAGTTTACGGTGGGAATCCCAGAGGATAGTTTCTGTACTTCCAAAGCTGTTTTGTCCACATCATCCGGATGAATCAATTCGAAGAAGGATTTATTCAACAAAGTGTGCTCATCCCAACCTAGAATCTGATGAAAGGAGGGGCTTACCTTTTTGAAAAAACCATCTGTACCAGCTACACAAACTAGATCTGAGGAGAATTGAAATAGTTTTTCATAATGGTAAAGCTCTATGTTAATTTTCCTGTCACGGAGCATACTCATCAGCCCTCCTGCAAGAATCTTTAATCCTGTGATCTGCTCCTCATTTAGTGTTTTGGATTCCAGGTCCAGCACTGCCAATGCTCCCAAGAGGTTGCCATGAATATCCTTAATCGGAAGCGCTGAGAAAAAATTAACTCCTTTTTCCCTTAAGGGATTATCGAAATCCTGCTTCTCTTCTGACAATAAAATAATCTCGGATTGCTGAAGTGCTAAAAAAGTAGTGTCTAGATCTGAAGCTATCAAATCCTGAATCTTTCCCTGTTGGGATTTAATCCAAACCTTATCAGTTCCAAAAAAGTAGATTAATCCCTTAGAGGATGCCGAAATCATCATGGATAGCTTGGCTATTCCGTCTAACTCCAAATCCTTATCGGCATTTAGGATTTGTAGTCCTTCTAGAGATTTCAATCTAGAACTGTCTCCATATGAGTAATTCATATTTTGCATTGATCAAAGTAATCTTGGTAATTGAAACTGAGTAAAATATAGCGAAAAGACAATTTAAAGTTCGTTCTATCCTGAATTTAATGGAAAGGTAAGTTGTCCGCTAAACTAATATCTACAGAAGAAAGTATAGCTTCTGTTTATTATTGGATAATTTTTCTTGAGAGAATTAACATCACCTACTCCTTCCTCCATTTTATATAGGTTTTATCTTTGTCACTTTTTGGCGGCCAAAAAGTAACCAAAAAGCCCTGAGCCTCGGTCTTTTCTTTCCGCTGATACCGTTTTTTATTCATTTTAAACAGCAATGCAGCGGAATTTTGTAATGGATTTCACATCTGAAAATGACTGGATCTTATCTGCCCTACAGACTGTCCCAAGCCTAAAATCTTCCACTGGAAGATTTTTAAACGGCTTGAACTCTCAGGAGCTAAGTCATTTTCTTAACGGTGTTCAACCCATTACAAAACCGAAAATCCCGCAAGGCTCACCCATCCGGATGACAGCCTCCAGAAACCATCATAAGAAACAAATAAATTGTTAACTCCATTAAAATCGTGGTAGTACCTAAAAATTAATATGATTTTAGAACGTGGTAGGGATTGTGGGGTTGGATGTTTGGAATTTGGGACTGTTGAAAAACGAATGAATAAGGGGTCTTTCTATGAGAGAAAAATCTTAGTTGACCTACTCAAAAGAGCGCTCTATGCACTCCATGTGAAATAATTCAACTATGGCTCGCTTGTAGAAATGATAGAAAACTTAGCTCTAAATAGCCTTGTACATTAATTCCTCAGCCCCATAATACTTCTGGCCCTTTCCAGATCTTCCAAGGTATCTATAGCCACCGCATGATGAACAGTAGAAACCATCCTAATCTTAAAGCCATTTTCCAGCAAGCGTAATTGCTCAAGCATTTCAACCTTCTCCAGGGTACTTTTCTCCAATGAAGTATAATGAATCAAGGCTTCCCTTCTATAGGCGTAAATTCCAATATGCTTCCAATACTGAAGATCTCTGATTTTATCCCTATTGTATGGAATAGGTGATCTTGAAAAATACAGGGCATCCCCTTTAAGGTCAGTAATAACCTTTACAAAATTTGGGTTTTGGGCTTCATCCTCCGAGATCAGGGTTTTCAGGGAAGCTATTTCTACCGCTTTATCCTCAAAGACAGCCACCAAATCCTCCAAAGACTTCTTGTCTTGAAAGGGTTCGTCTCCTTGCACATTCACAATGATCCCGGCTTCCACTTTTTCCAGAGCCTCCGCTATTCTATCGGAGCCACTTTCGTGAGCTGTCTCACTATAAAACACATTCCCTCCTACTGCCTCAATCTGCTTTTTGATCTCCATATGATCGGTGACCACCCAAACCTCATCGAATACATGGGTATCGATAGTACTCAAATAGGTTCGTTGGATAACAGACTTCCCTCCAAGATCTTGTACAAGTTTGGCAGGCAAGCGCGTGGAAGCATATCTAGCGGGAATTAGAGCGGCAGTTTTAGGCATGGGGTTAAAGTGAAATTAAGGATTTGAAATTTGAGGTATCAAGAATTTCCGGAAGCATGAAAAGGTGGATGATTCTTCACCTTTTTGGTGGGAATATCGGTGTCCGAAGAACAAAGAAGGTGTGACTCACACTTTGCAAATATTCATACTTATTCCCGCTTTCTACACAATATCAGGATAGCATTCTTATTTAGGAATTGTCAGTCTAGACCAAACAATTACTTTACTTTGAATAGTTTGATTAGTTTTTGAATTACTCCAGCCTGGCTTTTCTTGATTTTCTTCTTCTTTGTCTCCAGATCATCTCCATAGTAGTTATACATGTACTTGTTGTTCTGAGAATACAAGTAGGTATTTCCATACCCATAATTGTACCCTTCGTAATGGTATCCTGAATTGATGATACCATTGAAGACTCCGTAAACATTTTTCACCTGCTTATTATTGAATAAGTCATTGATCATTACCAGGTGATCCTTCACAGTATAATTCTGCCTAACCACATATAGATTAATATCAAATAATCGCATTAAATCTATGGTCTCTGATACTAGTCCCATAGGAGGAGTATCAAAAATCACCACATCAAATTGCGATTCCAAGTAATTTAGGAATTCAATTAGCCTTGGCGTTTGCAATAATTCTGCAGGATTTGGAGGAATTACTCCGGATGGTACAAACCAAAGGTTTTCATGAGCTGTAGGCTTTACTATTTCTTCCGCCTCCACTTTACCAATTAAGTAGGTAGAAAGTCCTATGCGATCAGATTCTCCAAAATAGGAAGCCAATTTAGGTCTTCTCAAATCCCCTCCTACCACTACGGTTTTTTTTGAGCCCAAAGCCATAGCTGAGGCAAGATTCAAAGAGGTAAAGGTTTTTCCTTCTCCAGAAACAGATGATGTTACCAGAATTTTCTTGGTATTTTTTCCACTAGCAAGGTAAGTAATTGCCGAGCGCAGGGATCTGAAAGATTCTGCTACCGCTGATTTAGGAAAATCCAGCACAACCTTATTCGTATCCTTCAAGCTAAAGCCTACAATCCCGAGTTGAGGAATCATAAAATGCTTTTTCAGGTCTCTTTGATCCTTGATGGTATCATCAAAAATATCCCTTACCACTATGAAACCGAATGGTAAAAGAAATCCCAACACTATGGCTAATCCATAATTCTGTTGCTTCTTTGGAAAGATGAGCGTCCCTCTTCTGGCAGCATCCAAAATAGCATTATCAGAGACATTTGAAGCCATGGCGATACCGGCTTCAGCACGTTTCTCAAGCAAGTAAGTATATAAGGATTCTCTCAGTTTAAATTCTCTGAAAATCCCTGCATACTCAGATTCCGACTCAGGTAAGGTGGAAAACTCGGCATCATAAACCCGGATATCCCGTAGGATGCTGCTCTTCTTTTGCTTGGTATTTTCTATTAAGTTTACAACGTTCTCAAACAGAGCATCCTGGGTTTTATCCATCTGCACATCGATTTTCAGTACTTCAGGATGATTCTCATTGACTGTAGCAAGCAATTTTCTACGTTCTTGGGATAAGGTCACCAAGGTTTGAATCAGGCCATTCAATAAAGGATCTGGAATCCCAATGACTGAGGGAGCAATTACATCAGAAAAATCCTTGCTTTTTTGTTCCATGTAGGCCCGAATCTGCTCGAAATATTCCAGCTGATAATCTATCTCAGCATTCATTTCATCGAGGGTATTCATTTTCCCTAGGATATTGGAAAATTCGGCTGACACATCCAGCAATTTGTTTTCCACTTTAAAATCCTGCAATTCCCGTTCTTTTTGCTGGAGGGAATCCTCTAAAAAACCCAACTGCTCTTCAATAAACGCAAGTGTGTTTTCCTGAATTTTATTCTTTTCGCTCAGATCGTACGCAATGTAAGATTGCATAAGGGAGTTAATATAATCCCTGCCTTTTTCCACCACCTTGGTAGTGGTGCTGAGGCGAAGGACGGAACTGTATTCATTCTGCAGTGAAACTTGAATAGATCTAGCGTAGGAGTCTTCCAAGGAGGATGGATCTCTAAGTTTAAAGACCAATTGCTCATTAGTTCTGCCGGGATTTACCAGGTGAACGGTAAACTTTGATTTGGCAGTAACTATCTCTTCGCCAAAAGAATAGGTTTTATTGTAAATAGATTCGTCACCTGCAGCCATGGCTGAATTGAAATCCAGCAAACTGGACTCCTCCTGGGCTAACCTGAAGGTTTCTCCAGATAGTATTTCGAGCTGAATAGGTACATCAGATAACTGAAAGTGATCCCAGTCGACCTCAATTCTAATCGGAGATCTGTCATACAATTCTATTGCCTTGATATTAGTCTTTGCATAATACTCCACATCAAAATGAAGCTTTTTCAAGGCCTCACGAGCTAGGCCCTTTGACTTAAGTCGGAGAATGTCATTTTCCAGATTAAGACCGGTGGAAAAAATGTTTGATCTATCGAGGATTCTAGCTTCGGGAGAGGTATTTGTCTTAATCATCATCGTTCCTGAGACCTCATATTCATCTACCGTGTAGCGGTGAAAAAGAAAGGTGACAATCAGAAATAGTATGATAAAAAGGGCGTACCAAGGCCAATAGCGAATGTACTTAGCGACCACATACCTGATCTCCAGAGCCTTCTCCTCGTTGTCTAACTGGCTTAAGTCTAACTTCTCCATAGCTACTAGTTACCGGTTACCAAATTTATAATCAGAAGAGTGGATGCAAGCAATCCGGCAAACAGGGCCAAGGATGCTGTAAGGTTATCTGCGTTTCCAAACTGCCTGATATTCATCGGCTCCATATACAAGATATCATTAGGTTGGATGAAATAAAAGGGGCTGGCCAAAATAGCTCTGTCATTCAAATTAATTTGATGGATTTTAGTACCTCCATCGTATTGACGGATAATAAAAAGCTTGTTTTTCTTTCCCAAGATGGTGGTCTCACCTGAATTTGCCAAGGCATCGAAAATAGTTGCTCTATTCTTATATATCACATTGACTCCTACGGAATTAAACTCCCCTAGAGTGGTATATCTTATTCCCGCTATTCCCAGTTTGACGAAGATTTCTTCCTTGAAAAACTTGTTGATTTCAAGTTGGACCTTATCCTTTGCTTCTTCTTCTGTAAGTCCCGAGATTTTAATTTTTCCAAGCTTTGGAACTTCTACAAAACCTAGCTGATCTATGGAATATCCGCGGAAATATAGGGGATCCGAACCTCCTCCTCCGCCACCAGCTCCGCCTCCCATTCCCCCCATGTTTTGGGAATTTTGAAAGGAGAACGCTTCTATCAGTTCTGCATCAGAAGTTGCAAAATCAATGGAGACTATATCAAAGGGTTGCAATATGTACTGATAGTCAACTTCAGCAAAAGGAATAAATTCATTTAACTCAATCGGGGTATTGTCAGGGAGGTTTTGCAGATAGGTAATTCGCTTATTACTGATACAACTTGTAGCAAAAATCACAATGCTGACGACAAAAAGGATTTTCTTCATTCTAGAAGCATAAATTTAGCTTGGATCAAATATATAAAAATACTTGGGGAGAAGGTGTATGGGGCTTAGTTGTTTGTAGATGACCGATGACCGATGTGGGAATTTAAAATGTAAGAATTATGAATTTAAAATTGGATGAACGATGTGCGATGGCCGATGTGGGATGTGCGATGTTGGGTGTGGGAGGTCAGAAGGGTGAAAATAACCTAATGGGTCCAAAGGGGTCAAACCTATGTAGTAAATGGGAAAGACTGAGGTATACTACTCTCCTGTCCGGAATTACCTATGTACTAAGAAAGTAAATGCAGGAGGATGTAAACGGGAATTCATTTAGACGATTAACCTTTTAGATTATTTAATTGCAGCAACATTCTGCGGCAAATACCCTTTAGTACTAGCGCAAGTGAAATCACACAAATGAACTTTCAGCTATATATCCATTCAAAGCTCTCGTAAACCCAAATAAAAAATCTTCCTATCTTCAACCCATGCAGATCAGAAAGGCTATTTCCAGTGATTTACCAGCAATTATTAAGCTATTAAGAACCTCTTTGGGGGAAAGTATGATTCCCAAATCTGAGGAACTTTGGCACTGGAAGCATGTGGCTAATCCTTTCGGTACATCACCCATACTTCTTGCCGAGGATAATGGGATGATCTGTGGGGTACGTGTTTTTCTAAGATGGGAGTTTCTACAAGGTGAAGAAATCATCAAAGCCTGCCGGGCTGTAGACACCGCTATTCATCCAGACTATCAAGGCAAAGGAATTTTCAAGAACCTTACACTTTCACTGATAGAAGAACTCAAAAGTGAGGGAGTGGATTTGATTTATAATACACCCAATACTCAAAGTATGCCAGGTTACCTGAAGATGGGCTGGGAAAAATGGGGGAAGTTACCCCTGAAAATCCACTTTAACCTAAGTGTAGGTAAAAGTAAAAATCAGTCTCAGACAAGTGACTGGAGCAGTATTAGTGACTTGATTAAGAAAATAGAGCACACTTCTTTTAGTACCAATCTGATTAGAACTAATCTAGTCACCGGCTATATTCATTGGCGCTATATTACTTGCCCTCTTTTTCCTTATGATTTCATCAGCGATAGCGAGAGCTACCTACTAATCTATAGGATTAAGGAAGGGAAAATTGGCAGAGAGCTTAGAATTGTAGATTTCTTCCAGCTTTCAGATTTTGGTGAGAATGAAAAGAAACAGCTGAACACTCGATTGAAAACAATTGAAAAAAATGAGAAAGTCAGGTTCACTTCCTATTCTGGTTTACAGTTTGGAAAAGAGTTGCCTATAGAAATGGGTTTAATGCCTGTGATGTCTATAGGTCCAGAGGTAACACTTAGGAAAGTAGGACTTTCTGAGGATTTATTGCAGCGGCCTTGGGGTTGGAGTTTGGGGGATTTGGAGGTTTTTTGAAAATCTGAAAATTGATTGATGCCGGGTGCCCGGTGTCCGGTGAGGAGGAATTGAGAATTGAGAATTTAAAATTTAAAATTTAAAATGGGTGGAAGTTCCGCCACGGAGGACAGGTGGTGGTTGTTAATTGTTGGTTGTTGGTTGTTGGTTGTTAGTTCCGCCACAGCGGACAGGTATTGGTTCCGCCACAGCGGACAGGTGTTGGTTGGCTACAATTTAAAATAAAGGAATTGAGAATTTAAAATGGTAAGAGATCTGGGATTTGGAGAGCATGCCGTAGGTATGCAAGATGGGTAGCACCGGGTTTTAACCCTGGAATTAAGGTTGTAATCGTTCACCAGCGCTGGCCCGGAATCGTCTAGCGGAGACGCGGTGTTGTGCCAGCAAGATGGAACCAGAATTGATTTCGGGTTTCTTTGGTAAGAAAAAATGGTCTGTGAGACACAGACCATGGATGGAGATAGCTGGTGTTGAATGTTGAGTGACCGATGTTAGATGTTATTAATGATGAATGTAAAATTTCGAATATCGAATGATGAAGTAGGAAGAGGTCAAGAAATAGGATTGTAGTCAATAGGCTGGGGTTTCAACCCCAGC
>NZ_FXUA01000013.1 GCF_900182815.1 Algoriphagus winogradskyi
CTGAAGGGAGCGCAAAGGTAAGAGATCATTTCCGACTTCCAAACCCCGCAGCAAAATTAATTTTTTCCGTTTTTCAAACTCTTCCAGAGCAGCTCGCCGCTCTCCCCCGTAACACCGTCTGCGTCGTTTGGGAGTGCAAATATCAGGACTTTTTGTAGAACAACAAGGCAACAATAGAAATAAATGCATAATTCCGGCTAACTCACTGATTACAAAAGATTAAAATTTTGAAAGGTAAATTTGTCAATCGCAGCTTAGTAAAGCATGTGATGTAAACAGCATATTCTGTTAGAATTGAATTTGCTGAAAAATTATTTTGCCTTATCAAGAGTTTGATTTAATACCTGAAGGTAGGGAGCTCAGGGTAGTACTTTTTTCTTGGGTCTTTGGTGGAAAAAACATATCTAACTGAAACTTCATGCGCTCCACCTGAAACTCTTTGACCTAGCTTGGAAATAGAAAAATCGTAGCTATATCCAAAATCCAAACCTGAGTCGAACTCAACGCCTAGAAGTCCTATTAATGATTCACTATTGGGTAAATTATATTTAGTTGGAAGCCCTCTATACCATAAGCCAATTATCAGAGGCTCAAAATAAAACTCCGCTCCTATATCAAGTTGATCAAAAGCTCCCTGCTTTTTGTAATTGAAAGCAAAAGCTAAGGATCTCTCTTGGTCAGTATTATTGAAGAAATCATTGATGTATCCAGGCGCAAGGTTAAACCGCATCCCTCCCTGAACGGAATATTTGATTGGCAGGCGGTTCGAATTCACCTCTAAATAACTAATCTGAGGCTCTAATAGGTGAAAGGCAGAAAAACCTAACCAAAACTTTTCCTCATAATATAATAGTCCTGCATTGATGTCGCCTGTACGTAATTGGCTATCCCCAGTAAATCCTTGACCTGGTTCTCCGACAATGACGCCTTTGTCAATATCTAACTGAGTCCCTAGAATAACCTGATCAAAAAGTACATCTCTTGACAACAAGCTGCCTTGGGCTCCAACATGTAGATAACGCTTTTCCCCTAAACGCAACCTATAACTATAAACAAGACCAATTTCTGAAGTCGTACTCTGGGTGAATGATTCTTTTGCTCCAGAAATAACAATTCCAATTCCCGAGTTATATTTTTCAGAGAAATAATCAGCATATGCTGTATAAGCTATAAAGCTTTGATCCAACGCTGGCCACTGGTTTCGGAAATTAACCCCAACACGTGTAAGCTCTGTACTTCCTGCTAAAGCAGGATTTAAATAGAAAGGGTTTGCATAAAACTGAGAATACTGCACATCCTGACTTTGTGCCTTCGTTCCCAGAACTAGGAGAATGGAAATGATAAAGCAAATCCTTGTCATTATCTGATCAGTTTGAATTTGCCAGACTTTGTGACCTTTTCCCCATCTGTGGCCACCGCATCATATCTATAAACGTAAAATCCAGCATCCAATAGCTTTTCGTCAAGTTTCCCGTCCCAGCCAGGAGTATTCAAGTCGTCAGTTTGAAAAATCAAATCCCCCCAAGAATTAAAAATCATGAGTTTGCCGGAAACAAGTCCTTTGAATTTTGGTACAAAGAATTGGTTAGAACCATTTAAAGGAGTGAATCCAGTGGGGAACATTACTCTATAGCTTCGGATAATAGAAACTCTTTGAGTTATTGATGCTTCACAGCCCCACATATTAGTGACAGTTAACACTACATCAAAATCACCTTTTTTCCCAAAAACATGAGTTGGGTTTTTCTCAGTTGAAACTGATCCATCTCCAAAATCCCAACTCCAGCTTTGTGCGCCATTGGGCGATAAGTCTCTAAATTGAAATTCATCGTCAGGAAAAAACCCACCATCTTCTTCTCCCTTAACCCCAGTTCCTTTTATTTCAAATGCGAAATTTGCTATCAACTCCTCTTCAAGAATAACTACTTGTATTGGCTCAGGAGATGAATAACAATCTAAGTCTGCATGCTTTATTTGAAGTTGATATTCACCAGAAGCTGAGATCTCCTTCATTTCATCATCCAAATATGTTAGGCCTCCACCAGAAAGCTTGTAGTCAAAAGTAAAAGGATCGTAATTCAATATGCTGCTAGTAACATCTACAGATTCCCCAGGAACACAACCAACAACAGGTGATTCGAAATCAAAATCAGGAAACTCTGGAAAACTCACCAAAATAGAATTGGATATCGCAGGGCAGTTTTTACGATTGTATGCTTTCACTAGGTAAACTCCCGCAGTACTCACATTGTATTTCTCAGATTGAGCACCCTCAATTAATTCATCGTCTTTATACCACTCATACCTCTCATAAATTTCACCTCCTTTAGAAGTGAAAGACACGGATTCTCCACCGCACAACCTTACTTCTTCTACGATCTCAGGATTTCCTTCTTCAAATATATTTATCGGATCTGGTGATTCTTGAATTTTTAAAGTCATTGCATTTCCCGTGGAGCTTTTTCCATAGGTATCGGTAATGGTATAATATACGGTGACACTTTGATCAGTAAATCCTTCATTTGGAAAGAAGGTAAATTCGCCGCCATCTGTTCCCGCCTTGAAAGTGCCTTGTGGCAATTCCAAAACTCGATTCTCTTCACGACATTTACCTTGTGCGCAGATATCGTCACTTTCCTCTTCAATATCTTCTAGCGATGCATAAAACTGCAGACATCTTATTTCACTATTCTCATTTGGTAAAACCACCTCTTCATCGGTTATGTAAAAAGTGTTTTCCTGACCTTCACAAGAGGCAAAATCTGAAAAATCAACTCCAGAAGGATTTTTCAGACCTTCTTCATTTGAAACTTCGACAACCAGATTTCTTATCTCATGAATATTAGTTTCTCCTCCTGTTGATGCAGCAAATCCAATTTTTAAGTTTTTCGGAGCCTCATAAGGAAATGGAATCCCAGGAAAAATAGTGATGGTCCTTGGCTCATTTGCAATGGTAGTAACTACCATTTCCAGTTTAAGCAGGTAGCCAACCCCATTTGGGTTTGGTTCTAATTCAAAAAATACTTTACGATAGCCCGGCAAAGCAGGGTCAGTCACCCTGCTGGTGCCTTGTCCCCCAGAGCTGAGCGGAAATTGATAATCTACCTCTAGTGACAATCCAAGCGGGCCAGTTGGGGGGTCCAAAGTCATTTTCCCAGCCACAAATTCATAGCCATTAAGACCTGACCCATTTTTTCTTAGAGAAATACTATTAGGATAAAGTCTATTTGATGGTCCTGGAAATCCCCCAATTTTACTTTCAGAGGAATTGCTGAAGTTCCCAAAACTATCAAAACCAATCCCTAAATAACCACCGGTCATACCTGGCGTGCTGTTTCTCTGGGCGTAGCCAAAAGATCCTCCGAATCCTCCGGGCTTAAAGTTTTGCACATCTGCGTCAAATAGAAATACAGTGAGACCATCAGCTCCAGTCCCACCATACATAAAGTATTCAAAAGATGATTTTATTCCATATGCTGGCGAAAAAGGGATATCTATATAGATGTATCCGGTTTGCTCTAGTTGTGCTTCTGTCAGCCGGAGCACTCCATCTACCAATTTCGCACTGCCTCCGAAAACAGTTTCTGCACCTAATGACTCCTGGTCTGCAAACGTTTCACAATAAGGAAATCCAACTTGCGAAAAAGTTTCAACGGTTAACAAGAGAAAGGCAACTAGAAAAAATGTAAGTCTCAATTCTACGGCAGGTTTAATGGGTGAGCCAAAATACACTTTAAACGCATAGAAATAGAAAAGCCCTTGATTTAAATATCAAGGGCTTAGAATTTAATGTCGCTTGGATTATCGCATGATTGTCTGGGTACGATCTGGGCCTACGGATACCAGTTTGATCGGAACATTCAATTCTGCTTCCAAATATTCTACGTATTCTTTCAATTCTGCAGGGAAGTTCTCATAAGAATGAATATTCTCTAAGGAGCAATTCCATCCTTTCATCGTTTTGTAAACCGGAGAAACATCCTGCTCTGTAATCTCAAAACTTAGTTTATCAATTTTCTCTCCTGAAGGAAGTACATAATGAGTACAAACTTTGATTTCCTTAAAGATATTCAACACGTCACCTTTCATCATGAATAGCTGAGTAACTCCATTGATCATAATAGAATAACGAAGTGCAGGTAAATCTAACCAGCCACATCTTCTAGGACGACCTGTGGTACTCCCGAATTCATTCCCTTCTTTCCGCATGTCTTCACCATCCTTATCGAATAGTTCAGTTGGGAATGGGCCACTTCCAACACGGGTGCAGTATGCTTTGAATATCCCGAAAACTTCACCGATTTTGGATGGAGCAACACCTAATCCAGTACAAGCACCAGCAGCCATAGTACTGCTACTTGTCACAAATGGATAGCTACCGAAGTCAACATCCAATAAGGAACCTTGAGCACCTTCGGCTAGAATTCTTTTTTTGGAATCCAGAGCGTCGTTTACCACATATTCGCTATCGATTAGATTTAAAGTTTTGAAAAACTCAACTGCAGCGAAGAATTGCTCTTCCATTCCTGGTAATTCATCCAAAGGATGGCTGTAGAATGAAAGCGTAGTTTTATGCTTAGCAACTAGAGCTTCGTACTTCTCTTTGAAATCAGGGCTAAGGATATCCCCAACACGAAGTGCGGTTCTTCCAATCTTATCCTGATAAGTTGGTCCAATACCTTTAAGAGTAGATCCGATTTTCTTATCTCCTTTGGACTGCTCCAAAGCAGCATCCAGCAGTTTATGTGTAGGAATGATAATCGTAGCTTTTTTAGAGATCACTAGATTTTTCATGTAATCGATGGAGAATTTACCTAATCCATCGATTTCTCTTTTGAGGACGATTGGGTCTAGAACGACACCATTTCCTATAATATTAAGTATCTGTGAGCGAAAAATCCCAGAAGGGATCTGATGTAAAACGTGCTTAATTCCGTCAAATTCTAAGGTATGCCCAGCATTCGGGCCTCCTTGGAAACGGGCTACAATTTCATACTCTGGCGCTAATACGTCTACTATTTTTCCTTTTCCTTCATCTCCCCACTGGAGACCTAGAAGTACATCCATCTTCATTTGATGTGCGGTCTTATCTGTTACACTTGACTTTTTGAAGCGTGAAATTTGCGATAAGCCCATACAAAACCAAGAGAAAGGTGGTAATTATTTCTCTTCGTTCAGATTGACATAGTAATAATACATGACATCTTCTTCTGGCTGATCTTTGGCACTAAACATCAAACCATATTTGGTATTTATGAAAGTGGTCGATAAATCCTGATTAATTTCTGACAAATTTAGCTCTCCTACCTTTTTAAAATTTGAATCAAAAACTTCCAAAAAAAGCAACGCATCCTTCTTTCCTTCCCCTTTAACAGCCCTGACATAAACATTGAGATCTTCAATGAAACTAATCGATCCGAATCTAACTTGATTGCGCCAAGCTTCTTGCCATTCCCATAATAACTCTCCAGAATCAACTTCGTCTTTATAGTTTTCGGGTCTTCTTTTTTGAGATGGAAAAAACTTGGATTCGAAAGTATATGTATTGTGCAAACCTGAATTTAAATCATAAATTAAAATATCACTAAAACTAGGATAGCTCACCACTAGTTTATTCCTAAAAACGCTCAGTTGCGGTTCATCGCCCCCTCCTAATGTCAAGCCTTTCCATTTAACATTAAACCTAGTATTATAATAACGAGAAGAGTCTAAGGCCACTGGCAGATTAAACATGGAATCTTGATCTACACTATATCCAATTACCTTGATTCGGTTTTCATAATCATAGATAAAATATCCAATATTATCATTTCTATCCAAACCGGTTAATTCCCGAGATCCTCCAGAAATAGCTAAGGTAGGGTATTCCAAATCTCCAAAAACCCCATATTCTTGTAAAAATTTACTAGACACCTCCTCGGTTTGAATCTTCTGTCTGAAAAATTGCTGGCTATTAATGAAAACATTAAATTTTGGTGTACTAAAATAGGTAAATACTGTACCTACCCCAGAAGGCCCCTCGGTTTCCATAATATCACCATCCTGAGACCAAGCTGAATCAGCACAAATAAAAATACTGTCCAATGAATGGGCAATTCTATTATAAATAGTACCCTTGGTTTTAGAGGAATCAAGAAAAACCATATGATATCCGTCAGAAGTAAGGCCTCCATCCCCTATAAAAAACTCTTTGCGGTCAGAAACCTCCAATACATAGCCTTGTTCCGAGATTGGCTTCTCAGAACAGGAAAAAGAAATAATTAATAGACAATAAAAGGAACTACATCTTCTTTTTAAACTCATCAATTGAATCAAAAACTGTAAAAATATTATTCAGTTTAGTGATAATCAGCAATTTTTTCACATGATCAGAAGGAGCCGTTAGATATACTTCTCCGTCTTTATTTCTCATTTTAGTAAGCATGGTGATCAAAAGGCCAATCCCGCTGGAACTGATGTAACGTACTTCACTCAGGTCAACTACAAATTTTTTCGCCCCTTCTTCTATTGCATCTGAAACTACTTCAACCAACTGGGGGCCTACTTCGTCGCCTATCAAATCACCTTGAATAAAAAGGTAATTTGCTGTTTCATCTTTGCTTGTATTATAAGTCAACTTCATAGGGTTACAATTAGTCTATTAAAGGTCATTTGGATTCTCAGCGAAAAAAATACATCTCTACCGGTAATGCGTGGGACATACCTGATTTTAAGTAATTTCCACTTTTCTATTCTCACAAATCTCTTTAGTACAATTACCATACAAAATTAGAGAGTGGTGAAGTACTTTGAAATTTAAAATTTCCCCAACCGTGTTTTGTATATTTTGAATTCTTGGGTCGCAAAATTCTAACACCTTATTACAATCAGTACATATTAAATGATCGTGCTGCTTGTAACCATAAGACTTTTCAAACTGCGCTAGATTTTGACCAAATTGATGTTTGGTAACCAAGTCGCACTCGACTAATAGATCTAAAGTATTATAAACAGTAGCCCTACTAACTCGGTAATTTTTGTTTTTCATGCTGATGTATAAAGACTCTACATCAAAATGTCCGGTTCGGGAGTAAATTTCTTCGAGGATAGCATATCGCTCAGGTGTCTTTCTGAGTTTTTTAGTTTCAAGATAAGCTGTAAATATCTTCTTTACCTCTTCGAAGTGGGTTGCATTCAAAGCCATTTGCTGGGTATTTTTTCAAATATAACTTTTGTAAGTAAGAAAAGATTCATTGGATCAATCAAACCTTGAAACCTTTAATATTCCATCAACGTCGACCAAATTTTCGATAAGCTTGTCTAAGTGCTCAGTACTATGCACATACAACTTAATCGTACCTTCAAAAATGCCTGCATCTGAATCCACTGTGATGGAACGCATATTTACTTTCAGTTCATTTGAAATCACTTTTGTCACATCATTGATTAGGCCGACCCTATCGGTACCAAGTATCCTCAGGCCAGCAAGGAAAGCTATTTCCTTTTGACTTGTCCACCTCGCCTTTATCACACGATTTCCATGATTAGAAAGTAATTCGAGAGCATTTGGACAGGAAGTACGATGGATTTTGATCCCCTCATTTACAGTCACAAAACCAAAAACATCATCTCCAGGGATAGGATTACAGCATTTGGCCAAAATGTAATCGACTACATCCATATCCTCACCTATCAGCAACTGATCATGGTCTGGTCCTTTAAGACTTTTTATTTCTTTGGTAAAAGACGACTCGTCTCTTACTTTTTCCTGTGTAGACTTGTTCTGGAGTTTCTGGGTTGCTTTAAAATCCTTGAATGATTTAATCGAAGTTGGGTCAATGGCCCCTATTCCCACTCTGAAATAAAATTCATTGGCAGTTTTAAGTTCAAAATATGCCCGAAGCTTTTCCACAGACTCAGAATTGAATTCCATCTTCATCTGCTTCATTTTTCGCTGAACTATTTCTTTTCCGTCCAAAATTGCAGACTTTTTATCCTCTCGGAGCGCATCTTTAATTTTGGCTTTTGCCCGGGTAGTGACAACATTATTAAGCCAATCTTCTGTAGGCTTTTGCTTGTTGGAGGTAAGTATTTCTACTTGATCGCCATTTTTCAGCTTGTGGGAAATAGGGACAAGGCGTTGATTAACTTTTGCCCCTATGCACTTCGCTCCTACTTCAGTATGGATCTCAAAAGCAAAATCCAATGCAGTTGATCCAAATGGGAGAACCTTTAAATCACCTTTCGGTGTAAATACGAATACTTCATCATGGAAAAGATTTCCGCGAAAATCATCCATGAATTCTATGGCATTCCCGTCATTGGACTCCAGCAAGCCTCTTACCTGAGTGATCCAATCGTCTAGTCCAGATGGGCCTTTCGAGTTTTCTTTGTCCTTATATTTCCAATGTGCAGCATAGCCACGCTCAGCTATTTCGTCCATTCGCTCGGTACGAATCTGCACTTCTACCCATTGACCTGTACCACTCATAACTGTGGTGTGCAATGATTCATAACCATTCGAACGCGGCGTACTGATCCAGTCCCGAAGTCTATCCGGATTGGGTCGATAAAAATCTGTAACTATAGAATAAACCTGCCAGCAATCGGCCTTCTCACTATCTAGATCGCTGTCTAGAATAATCCGTATTGCGAAAAGATCATACACTTCCTCAAAAGGAATCCCCTGCTTTTTCATCTTATTGTAGATAGAGAAAACAGATTTTGGCCTGCCTTTGATGGTAAAATCTAACCCAGTTCTATTCAATTCCTCTTCAATTGGTAGAATAAAGCTCCTAATAAACTTATTTCGATAAGATTTGGATTCATTGATTTTAAAGACAATTTCTTTGTAAGTGGCGGTATCTGTGTATTTCAGATACAAATCTTCCAATTCAGATTTAATGGTATAAAGCCCTAATCGGTGAGCTAACGGGGCATAGAGGTACATCGTCTCAGAGGCAATCTTAAGCTGCTTATGCCGTGGCATGCTTGCCAGCGTCCGCATATTATTCAGCCTATCTGCAAGCTTTATCAAAATTACACGTACATCATCCGAAAGAGTAAGCAGCATTTTACGGAAATTTTCCGCCTGCTGAGAACTCCCAGACTCGAATACTCCAGCAATCTTAGTTAAGCCATCAATAATAGTCATTACCTTATAGCCAAACTCCCGCTCTATATCCTCCAACTCCCACTCGGTATCTTCTACAACGTCGTGAAGTAAAGCAGCTACAATTGAGGTAGTACCCAATCCTATTTCTTCCACACAAACCAACGCTACTTCCAATGGATGGTAGATATAAGGCTCGCCAGATTTACGGCGCATATCTTTGTGCGCTTCTAGGGAAACGTTAAAGGCCCTTTTTATCAGTTTGGCATCACCTGGTTTTAGAATAGGCTTAGCCTGTCTCAATAGCCTACGGTAGCGTTTGAGTATTTCCTTTCTTTCTACTTCTATGTCGACTTCAATCATACAGGAGGAATTTAATACAAAAATGTACAGAGACTCATTTTGTATCAAATGATAAATATTTTTTTTTGAATGCTATTGCATTTTATTTAATAGTGCCTACATTTGCATCCACAATTGGATTTGGAAACTTTATTCTATTCTGATTTGTACGTATTGCGGATGTGGCGAAATTGGTAGACGCACTAGACTTAGGATCTAGCGCCGCGAGGCATGGGGGTTCGAGTCCCTCTATCCGCACAAAATACCGAACCCTCAATCACTCAACTGTCTTCAACTACAGGAAAGGGATTGGGGGTTTTTAGTTAATCTTCATTATTAAATTTTGAGCTTTGGAAATCACACAAGACAAGCATTCAGCAAATCAAGCTTTAATTAAAATTAAATTAAACGAAGCAGATTACCAACCTAAGGTTGACGCAAAACTTAAGGACTTTGCCAAAAAATCTAACATCAAAGGATTCAGACCTGGAAAGGCTCCTATATCTATGGTGAAAAACATGTACGGCACTTCTGTACTGGTAGAAGAGATCAACTCCATCCTTAGTGAGTCCCTGAATACTTATTTGAAAGAACAAACTTTCAAAATCTTGGGCGATCCTCTTCCTCAGGATCAAGGCACGATAGACTGGAAAACTCAAAAGGATTTTGAATTTGATTACAAAATCGGATTCGTTGAATCGGTAGAACTTACGCTTGATTCTAAAATCAAAGCAACAAAATACTCCATCAAAGTAGACGATAAGTTGATCAATGAAACCCTTGACAACTTAAAGTCTCAATACGGTAATAGCACCAACCCAGAGGTAAGCGAAGAAGGTGACCACATCTATGGTGACCTAAAAGCTACTGAAGGAACGTTTGAAAAAACTGTTTCTTTGGATTTGACTAAAATCACTAAAAAGCTTGCTGGTAAATTCATCGGTGTAAGTAAAGAAGCTGTAGTTGAATTTGAAGCTAAAGATGTGAAAAAAGGTCAGTGGGAAGAAGCATTCGGATTAAGCGAAGAGGAGTCATCTGATCTAGAAGGATCATTCACATTAACTGTGAAAAACATCAATAGAAAAGAGACTGCAGAAATGAACCAAGAATTCTTCGATAAGATCTTCGGTCCTGACCAGGTTTCTTCTGAAGAAGAATTTATCACAAAAGTTCGTGAGACACTTCAGGCTAATTATGACAAAGAGTCCAAAGTATTTACTGAAGAGGAATTAAAGAAGGTATTGACTGATGCGGCGAAAGTAGATTTGCCAGAAACTTTCCTGAAGGAATGGCTTTTGATCGCAAATGATGGCAAAGTAACTGAGGCAGATGTAGAGAAGGAATTCCCTATCTATGCAAAGCAACTAACATGGTCTTTGATCTCTAATGAACTTGCTACGAAAAACGAAATCAAAGCTGAGCACGAAGAAGTGATCGAGAAAACCAAGCAGATGGTTCGTGAGCAATTCGCAGCTTCAGGTCTTGGCGCTCAAATGGAAGACAGCATGGATATGTTTGTAGACAATTACCTGAAAGGTGAAGAAGGTCAGAACTATATGAATATGCTTACTTCTATTCAGAATGAAAAAGTCCTTGCTTTTGCCCTTGATAAAATAAGTGTAAAAGAAAAGGATATCACTATTGACGAGTTTAAGGAACTTTTAGATAAGTAATTCGCTTAAATCATCATAAAAAAGCTCTTATTCAAGGGCTTTTTTTATTTTTGTTTACCACAACAAACTCGAAAGATGATCAACAAAGAAGAATTCCGTAAATACGCTATTCACAATCAAGGCGTAAGTGGTACTGCATTTGACCAGTACACTCAACATATTGAAAACATGACCCGCTCTGTAATCGAAGAGCGTCCTCAGAATTTCAGAGAGATTGACGTTTTCTCTAGATTGATCATGGACCGTATCATTTTCCTTGGAACAGGAGTAGATGATCACATTGCGAATATTATTGTAGCTCAACTCCTTTTCCTAGAATCAGTGGATTCTAAGAAAGATGTGTTACTTTATGTAAATAGTCCAGGAGGATCAGTGACTGCCGGTCTAGGCATCTATGACACAATGCAATTTATCAATCCTGACGTAGCTACTATCTGTACTGGCATAGCCGCTTCCATGGGAGCTGTATTACTTGCAGGTGGGGCCGCAGGAAAAAGATCAGCACTGAAACATTCTAGAGTAATGATTCACCAGCCTTCCGGAGGAATGCAAGGCAAGTCTACAGATATGGAGATTTCTTTGAAACTTATTCTCTCCATGCGCGAAGAATTGTATGGAATTCTTTCAGAGCATACTGGTAAAACCCCAGAACAGATCGAAAAAGATTCGGAAAGAGATTATTGGATGAAAGCTCCTGAAGCAAAAGCTTACGGTCTTATTGATGAAGTATTAGTTAAAAAACCAAAATAATGGCTCAAGTTACCTGCTCATTTTGTGGTAGAAATAAGAAAGATGTAGATCTAATGGTGTCGGGTATATCTGCGCACATTTGTAATTTCTGTATTGATCAAGCTCACATGATCCTTGGCGAAGAAGACAAAGCCAAGAAACCTGACGGAACAAAACCAAAAATCAAACTTAAAAAGCCGAAAGAGCTGACTAGTTATCTGGACCAATATGTAATTGGGCAGGAAGATGCTAAGAAAGTACTGACAGTTGCTGTGTACAATCATTACAAGCGACTTTTCCAGAAGGATGAAAATGATGATGTAAAGATTGAAAAATCAAACATTATCATGGTAGGTGATACGGGTACAGGTAAAACTTACCTCGCTAAAACACTTGCCAAAACCTTGGAGGTTCCTTTCTGTATTGCTGATGCGACGGTTTTGACTGAAGCAGGCTATGTAGGGGAAGATGTGGAAAGTATCTTAACGAGATTACTGCAAGCAGCAGACTACAATGTTGAAGCTGCTGAAAGAGGAATCGTTTACATAGATGAGTTGGATAAAATCGCTAGGAAATCCGACAACCCGTCAATCACAAGAGATGTGAGCGGGGAAGGAGTCCAGCAGGCCATGCTAAAGTTATTGGAAGGAACAATTGTAAACGTCCCACCACAAGGAGGTCGCAAGCATCCTGACCAGAAAATGATCGCAGTAAACACTGAAAACATTCTCTTTATTTGTGGTGGAGCATTCGATGGTATTGCTAGACATATTGGGAAGAGGTTGAACACTCAGCCAATGGGTTTCAGCAAAGCTGCTGCAGATGCCGTTGCAGATCGTGAGAACCTTTTGCAATACGTAACTGCTCAGGATTTGAAAGCTTTTGGTTTGATTCCAGAACTAATAGGACGACTTCCTGTATTGACTCATTTAGACCCACTACATGCGGACGCTTTGAAAAGAATTCTTACAGAGCCAAAGAATGCATTGGTAAAACAATATGCAAAGCTACTTAACTACGAGGGAGTTACGGTCACGTTTGAAGAAAGTGGGGTTGATTTTATTGTAGAAAAAGCCGTAGAATTCAATCTAGGCGCTAGAGGTTTGAGATCGATATGTGAAGCAATCATTACAGATGCCATGTATGACATTCCTTCAGATGATTCGATCAAGGAATTGATTATTGATGCAAAATATGCACATGAAAAATTTGATAAATCGAAGTTTAAGCGACTTCAAGTAGCATAAAAAAACGAACCCTGCTTCACTGAGGCAGGGTTTATTTTTAATCCAAACTTTTTAGAATGAGCCTAGCTGTAGTATCAGAGGCGCTATTTACGCCTATCCTTTCTTTGATCAAGTCATATCCCTGAAGCATATAACCTTTGTAAACTTGATTTCCTAAAATCTGCCCCAGTTCTGCCTTAAGGTTAAGAACTGAAAAATCATTCTGGATAAGTTCCTTCACCACTAATTTATCGGCAATTAGGTTAACCAATGAAATATATGGGACACGAATCAGATTTTTGGCTATTGCATAAGATACAGCACTGGTACGGTAAACCACTATTTGAGGAACTCTAAACAAGGCTGTTTCCAACGTAGCTGTTCCGGATGTTACTACTGCGGCAATTGCGTGTGATAACAAATCATAGGTTTGATCAAAAATTACGTGAATACCAGCATCAATTCCCCGCTGGTATATACCCGAACCTAGGTCTCCCACTCCTGCTATTACAAATTGGGCATTTGGAAACTCTTGAACCAAAGCAACCATCCGATCTAGCATAGCATTGATCTCTTGAGCCCTACTTCCAGGTAATAAAGCTATGATTGGCTGGTAGCTCAATTCATTCTTTTGGAAGAAGAATTCATGAGGAGTAAACTTAGAAATCTCATCTAAAAGAGGATTCCCTACATAGTGAACCTTCAAATCGAATTTTTCAAAGAATGTAGGCTCAAAAGGTAAGATAGAATAAATATGATCTGTATTTGCCTTTAGCTTTAATGCTCTCTTTTGGTTCCAAGCCCAGACTTTTGGTGGAATATAATAATGCACAGGAATGCCGTGTTCTTTCGCAAATGAAGCGATCTTCATATTGAAACCTCCATAGTCAACCAAAATGATAGCATCAGGTTTAAATGACAAAATATCACGTTTAACTAACTTGAGGTATTTCAAGACTTTGCGAAATCCTAAAACCACTTCCAAAAACCCCATCAACGCTACTTGGGCGTAATCTACAGCCAAGTCTACACCAGCCTCCTTGGAATAACTACCCCCCATCCCACGTACAGTTAAGTTTGGATTATACTCAAAAAGAGATCGAACCAAATTAGAGGCATGAAGATCTCCAGAGCGCTCGCCAGAGATGATGTAGATTTTTTTAGTTCTAGTCAAATGTGAAGTTTGTAAGTCGTGAGCCGTAAGTGGTTAGTAGTGTGTTACAATTAATATTTTGTAAAGTATGTAGTTGGAGAAAAACAAAAGATCACTTCCTCCCTATCGTGCAGAACAAAGACGCTTTAGACATCATCGCATTTAGCTTTTGGTTAATGACTTCACAGGATTTAACAATTAATTCTCTTTCCTGATCATTGACAAGTTCACAATCAAATGCAACTTCAATCCAATGTTGAGTTTCGTACTGCTCTGCATCTGAATCGGTCAGCTTAGCTATAAAATGATTTATATACCTCCATTTAGCCCAGCTTTCCGCAATTTGAGCACCTACCGATCTAGAAGATCTTCTTAACTGATCAGTCAAAGAAAACTTTTCCTCTACGGGAAAATGCTTGGATATCCTATAAACATCCTTCGCTAATTGCCTTGACAATTTGTAAACATCAAGTTCAAAATAAAAATTTACGTAAGCCATAATTTATAAAGTTTAATGAAAACAATACAAAAATTACAACTTACTACTTACAATTCACAAAATTGTCACTCTCCAAAGTACTCCACAAAATTCCTTGGAGTCTCGTAAAGAGTAAGTTTATGTAGTCCCCCGTGCGAAGTAATTTCTTTCACGGCTGGCTCAAGTATCTTCCAAAACTCCATGATAAGATTTTCACAACTCGCCAATTTGCCTTGCATAAAATCGACGTCCACATTTAGGTTCTTGTGATCTACCTTCTCAATCACCAAATTTCTGATTATGGTACTCAGTTTTTTTAGATCCACCACAAACCCCGTATCTGGATCTGGCAAGCCCTTCACCATCACGATCAACTCAAAATTATGACCATGCCAGTTAACATTGGCGCAAGGCCCAAATACCTCCACATTTCTTTCATCTGACCACTTCGGATTCCAAAGTTTGTGGGCGGCATTGAAATGTTCTTTTCTACAAACGTAAATCATAGCATTTTGAAATTCGGGGCGAAGTTAGCCAAAAAGTAGATATTATTCGAAAGACTAGCCCCTGAACACCAAAAGAAAAGCCCGTTTGGTAGCGGGCTTTTCTAGTGAATCTTGCTTATAATTCGTTGAGTTTTTGAAAGAATATGGTCAAATGATCTTCTCTACTTAGGTTTAGATCATTTTTCTTCACTATTTCCTTTCCTATATCCTGATCTTTTTCATTTAAAGCTTTGAGAATATTTCTTGTGTTATCCCGAACACTCTGGACGTTCTCCTCAGAATCTATTAAGTAAAAACTCTCTTCAAACACAAACATTCTACCAGCTGTCACAGCATAGCTGTTTTTAGGTGGTGTCACTAAGTCCGAATAAAATCTCCTTATCAACGTATAGTTTTTCCCCTCAGCAATCACATTCACTAGATCTTTTGGCCCAAGGTTAGGGACAAAGTCAAAGCCTTTTTTCACCAACAAACTGGTTAGCATTCCAGTGTTATTATTTGTCAATTGAATAGAAGGCCTAGTAAGGATTGCATATTCCACATAATCTTTATTCAGATAAATTTTATTACCAGCTTCGTTGATAACTTCTAATTCATTGTCATGAATGTTAAACCTATATGAAACCTTTTCTTTAAGCCCTGCATTGGTAAAGCCTATATCAGCCGTTGACCAATCGTCGAAAAGGTAAGGAGAACCATCTATATCGGTGTAAGAATTTAACCGAGCGGGAGCTCCATTCATATTAATATTGGATATTTGTGCTACTGCAAAATGGGAACAAAAAAGGGTTGCAACCAGTAGGATATTTTTCATTAGTTTTTAATTACTTTTTTATTTAGTGTCAAATTATTTGTGTTAATCTTCAGGATATATAATCCCGATGGACCAGTCATTAAGAGTTCAAAATTCAATTCATCGTCAGATTTAATGGCACTTTGCGAAAGGTAGATTCGGCCTGTAAGATCAATAAGCTGGACTTCAACATTACCTCTATAGTTGTTAGAAATGTTTATACTCAATTTATCCGATGTAGGGATTGGCCCAATAAACACTCCAAACCGACTTAATTCTGACTCATTATCAGGAATTGCAGAAATGACAGTTGGTTCAGAGATCCTATTACAATCATCGTCAAAGATTGCAACCTGATAACGGCCATCTCCCGAAGCTTGAATGGATCTATTTGTAGCTCCTTCTAGTTTAACTTCATTGAGATACCATTGATAAGAGGACCCGGACTGCTGAGAGGTAAGAACATTGCCATTTGCAACAATATTCGGCGTAAGCAAATCATTTTCGACTACAGTTACTAATTGATCAAATTCTGTTGATCCAGAATCATTTGTAATAGTCAATGTAACCAAATAATCTCCAGGCTGCTCAAAAACGAATATAGGATTAGCATTAGTAGAAGAACCTAGTCCTCCGAAATCCCATAAATATTCTGAAATTGACCCTTCACTAAGATTCTTAAATTCAGATGCAGCGCCTACACACGTGTAGTTACTTATAAAGTTGGCAAACAAAACATCCTCGCAATTTTGTGCTAGCCATCCATCCGAATTTGAAAGTGAGGCATTGCTACCAAGATTAATAATTGAAGCTCCCTCTAGGTCTACATTAGATATATTGAGGTTCTCAAAGCAATATTTTCTGTATTCATCGTGAACAATCGTTCCTTTATCTGTGGCTGTTAATTCAGCATTAGCAGTAGAAGTTGCATCAACTGTTATCGTATTCAACACAGAAATTTCGCCAGACTGATTCAAGTCCAACTGAGAACCTGCACCAAGTTTCAAATCTTCCAACTCAAGGGAAGCTGCAGTTTGAATCATTTTACCATTCTGAATTTCTAAATTCTGGAAGCCGTCTGAAGAAACATTCAAAACACCCGAACTTATTACTAGGTTAGCGAAATCCCTTGAAGAGGTATTTTCAAAGAGACCGCTTTCCCCGCTAAACTCCAAATCAACTCCTTCTTTAAGAATGGAATTATTAGCGATCAAGACGCTAGTTTTAAATTCTATTTGCTCGAAATCCCCCGAAAGTTCCGAAGAGGAAGTCAACGAAAGGGAGTTTAAACTCAATCGCGGTATTGATACTGTAAGATTCGCATTTGAAATTGATACCTTATCTAGATTTTCAGCCTGCAACAACTGCCAATTACCAGATTCGAAATTTAATTCAACATTTTCAAATAGTGTTTTACCTAACTCAACTAGCTGCTCATTTATAGTAGGGTTAATAAAAACAATTTTACCGTTTCTAATTTCGGTAAGTTGATTACTAACTCTAAAACCATTAGAAACCACGATATCATTTCCATTCAAGTTCATTGATACTGATTGGCTACCAAATAGGTTTACACTAAACGCATTGGCATCAACAGGGAAATTGACCACAAGGGGACTGGCAGAAGCGCCTTCAAAAACCACTCTTGTTCCTAAAGAAGGAATCTTATTAGCTGTAGAACCATTAGCAGTGGATGACCAGTTAGATGGATTATTCCAATCTCCTCCGGAATTACCTATCCAATACAATGTCTCAGAAGCCCCATCCGAGGTACCTGCTTTCATTACCATAGAGAAATCCTGAATTCCGTTTATCAATTCTCCTTTATGGGTAACAATTACTTTATAGCGTTGTGGCTTTGGGTTGGGAATATAAATTTGCTCGACATTATCTCTAAAATTGTCCTTATCTGTTTCTGCAATAGCAGAAAGTCTCACAGCAGGGTTAAGTGTGTAAGGAAAAAAGGTTTTGCCCTCTTCATCTATGATTCTTAAATCCAAATCATTTACCAACATCAACTTTTGAGGATTTAATGACGGCGAAGCTGGGTTCCCTGCAGGATCTGTCCAAGCAATCGTGATCCGAATTGGTTGAATCCCATCTGATACAAATTCATTTTCGAAAACAGCTCCCTGAGTAAGATTTTCTTCACGAATCACATCTGAACTTCCATTCTCATTTAGTATAATTTCCGCAGCCCCTTTTGTATTTAGCAGCCCCCATCCATATACGTAATCTGGACCAGGGTTATTACCAGCCTCTTTCGTAGTATTTATCATGAGGGCTTTTAAGGTAGATGCCCACATATATCTGCCTGCGTTTCGTTGAGCAAATAATTGCTGAAGCAACAGGAGTGAACCTGTAACATTTGGTGATGCCATTGATGTACCGCTGAGGGAAGCATAAGAATCTGTCGCACCGCCATCAGCTATAGCCGAACTAAATACACTAACCCCCATGCCCACTACATCTGGTTTTATTCTGCCGTCATCTACTGGTCCAACGCTAGAAAAACTACTTATTGCAACATCCTGAGGTCCTGTGTATTCATTAATATTACTTACCGCACCTACCGTTATTACGTTTTTAGCAACCCCTTCTGGTCCAATTGTGTCATCGGGTCCATCAGGATCTCTTGTTCCATCACCAGAGTCAGATCTATCATTACCAGCAGCCCAAACAATCGTATAATAGGGCTTAGCAAAAGCCAATTCGTCTATACCTCTACTTTTAGAAGAATAAAAACCAAATCGGTAATCCTCATCAGGATCGACTGCTGCGTTTCCTGACCAAACCCAAGCATTACTTGCATTTCGATACCACCCCACCACTATTCCATAGGAATGATTAGAAACTAAATGTCCGTCGGTTTGAGTAATCGGATCATAGGCATTCAAATTCATTTTAGAGAGATCACTTTCCCAGTTAAAAGCCCAACCAGTACTTTCATTAGCCATGCCCTTTGCATTTGCATTGATTCCAGCTGCCATTATTGTACCCGCAACGTGTGTTGCATGGTTACTAATTACCTCGGTAGAACCATCAACCTGTGTAAGTCGATCCTGGAATTCAACATGGTTAGCTTTTGGTCGTGTCTGATCATATATCCCAACAGTCATCCCTTTTCCCGTAAGATTCAGTGCCAGACTCCCTCCTTGCTGAAGAGCATTGGTAGAAGTAGTGATTGCAGCCCGAGTGTTAAACGTAGTGTAATATACGGGCGCATTGCTTTCGTCAAAATAATTAAGCTCAGCTACTTGCCCATCTTGTAATTTAAGTAAATAGGGAATTCCTAATTGATTAGCTTTTTGTTTTATAGCTTCTTTATTGAGATAAAAAGAAGGGAAATTCAAATTGAAATCCTTTGATATAACATCCCTTTCCTCCAAAAGAGAAGGAGAATTGACAAACTGTTGGGCTTTCACTAACGCAATGCTTAAACCCAATAGTAAAACTATAAGTATTGATCTCATCAATCTATTATCCATAAACCAGTTTATCAACGTTTTAGAACTAATTAAAGTTTAAAAAAAAGGGGGCTAAAAAGCCCCCTTTATTATGAATTAAAAGAGATTCTAGACTTTGGTAAGGACTACTGTACCACCATCTCCCCAAGTATTTGACCAAATAATGGTAATAGTACCATCCTCATTTACTACACCAGAGATAGTGAAAGGATCACCAAATCTATCTGCATTAGATGCAGAACCTGTTAGGACATCGCAGTTATCTCGGATAGATCCAGTTGGCTTTGAATCATTATAAAGACCAGGGTACATTCCAAAAGACATATCGTCCATATTGTACAAACCGGTACCTGCAACTCCAAACGACATCGTGCTAGCGGAAGCTATAACAAAATCTGTAGTTGTTTGATCTGCACCACCAGCTCCATCTCCGAGTTGGAGTTGCTCCCAGAAAACAGAGTAAGTACCAGCTAAATCTGAAGGACAGATAACACGAATAGCTACAGTCAAAGAACCATAATTGGAAGAAACTTCTGCACCAGTAGCGCTAGTGATGTTCAAAATCAAATCAGGTGTCTCAGATGGATCAATATTCCCTGTTAACACGGTGACTGGTAAGTTAGAAACAAACTCACCAGAACCAATTGTTATAGATTTGGAATCCAATCTATAATGAACACCTTCAACTGCTGTTGAAGTAGGATCTGCCTCTATATTAACTGTAATTGCAGCACTACCTGAAGTAGAAACTCTGTTGATTTGAACATTCAACACATCTGTTTGCGAAGAATTCAATCTCACAAAGGATTGAGTCAATCCATTAGGAAGATTTGCAGCGTTGAATTCAACCTGATTTCCATCAAAGAAGGTATCAACACCCTGATCATCAAAACAAGCAGTGGTCGTCAGCGTAGCGACGAGCATTGCTAGAAATATATATATTTTATTGCTTTTCATTATTTTTTCCGGTTTTAGTTATAACCTGGGTTATCTACCAACAGCTCATTTAATTGTACCTGATCCTGAGGAAGTGGGGCAAGAAGTCTATAATCCGAATAAGGAACTGGCTCATTGTCACCATGCTTAGTAATGGTAAGGCCATTTCTTTTTAGATCGAACCATCTATGACCTTCCACTGCAAATTCAAGTCTTCTTTCAGTCATAATCTGATTAAACAATGCATCTCCAGACAATCCGCCATCGACTGCAGGCAATCCTCTGTTAGTTCTAAGAGCATTCAAATCTGATCGCGATCCAGCAGCATCACTAGTTCTAAATCTAGCCTCAGCTCTGATTAGGTAAAGCTCTGCAGCCCTAATAATCGGTAGATTTTCAAGAAAATCACCCTTAGTACCTAACCATTTGTTTGACCTGTAAACTGTTCCTGATGCACCAGAACGAGTAGTCTCAGTCCAAGTATTTCGTCTTACGTCTCCTGTCTCATAGGCTGCAAGCAATTCGTTTGATGCAGTTACAATAAATTGCGCACTACTGAAAACATTAGCTGTAAGCGTACACATGGAGTTATTCACACCATCTACTGTTGACCAATCCACAGATCTGATTTCCACTTCAAATAGAGATTCAGGATTAGGATAAGTAGAAAAGCTTGACACATAATTAGCAGGTGTTGCTAGCCCAGTGCCATCATTTCCAAGGCCAAACGTAGCCATCGCTTGCGTTGCCATTGAGGCAGCTTCAGAAAATTTAGAATCATACAAATAAACTCTCGCAAGAAGCGCTTCAGCAGCTCCTTTGGTCACTCTGTAAATTCCTGCTGTTCCTTTTGCAGCTGATGGAAGTAAACCAATTGCAGTACTCAAGTCAGACTCAATCTGATCATAAACTTGTCTATTGGTAGATCTAGCTCTAAAATCTGCATCAGAAAAGCCTAAGGTAGGCTCAGTTCTGATAATCACAGAATTATTCCAACCATCTACCTCTTTACCTGGCTCATAGCCATAGACTTTAGCCAAATCGAAATAATATAAAGCTCTCAAGAAAAGAGCTTCACCTTTAATTCTATTCTTTCTGGTAGCGTCCCCTTCAACATCATCAATACCTGCAAGGATAATATTTGTTTCATTAATTGAACTATAATTACCCCAGAGCGACATATGCGCTCTGTCTGCATTTACTTCCTGACCAATGTATCGACCTGTATTTGCGATAATTCTTAAATTATCAGCCATTATTTCAGGTGCAATCATTAACGTCTGTCCGTAAGCACCAAACGCTCTTGCTCCACCGTAAGATGCCGCCAATAGTGATTCATAACCATCCACGTCTGAAAGTGCAGACTCGGGAGTTAAACTTTGTCTTGGTTCAGTTTCCAATAAATCTGAACAAGATGCCAGAGATAGTACAGAACCAAGCGCAATGATTTTTATATAATTTTTCATTCCTATTTCTAATTAGAAGTTAAGATTGATACCAGCAGAAATCTGACGTGCATTTGGATATGCTCCGTAAGTACTTCCGATAGAGTTCGCCTCTGGATCAATTCCGTTATACTTAGTAAAAGTCGCCAAATTCAACCCTTGAACGAATATAGAAGCGCTTGCCATACCTATTTTACTTGCAGTTGCAGCACCTAAAGTATAGTTTAATGTCACTTGCTTCAATCTTATATATCCTCCATCACTTATTAATCGAGTAGAGAATGTGTTGATATTTGAAGTCCCTGGTTCTTGACCGCCTTCATAAGGTCTTCCTACAGTTGTGATATCGCCTGGTTGTGTCCAATAGTCTAACTGATCTACTGTCATATTACCCGTGCCAGATCCCCAGTTGGAAAGATTATACAAATCTGAGTTGGTGGCTAAATTCCCGAACTGGTATTGGAAGAACACTTCAAGTGATACTGGTCCATAAGTGAAAGTATTAGAAAGTCCTCCGTAGCTAGAAGGCAAAACGCTTCCTCTGTAGTCCAAGGTACTTTGACCCGTCACATAAGTAAAATTCCCAGTTCCAGTCCCATCATCATACATCGCTCTACCATTTGCAGGGTTAACTCCCAAATATTTATTTGTATAGAAAAACGATATAGGTTTTCCAACAATCAAATCGTTACCAATACGATCTAGACCATCATAAAGTGATATTAATTCATTCTCAAGGAAAGTGATATTGAAACCAGTGCTCCACTGGAATTTCCCTGCTACAACGTTCACTGTTTGCACATCAAGATCAATACCTTGGTTTCTTACTTCTCCTGAGTTTCTAGTGATTGATCCGAAACCTGAATCAGTAGGAAGCGGGGTATTAAATAGAAGTGCTTGAGAATTCTTTCTCCAAAACTCAACAGTTGTGATAATTCTTCCATTGAACAAAGTTGCATCTAAACCGAGGTTGATAGATTCTGCTTCTTCCCAAGTCAATAGGTCATTACCCAATTGAGTCAATGTCAATCCTCCTTGACCTAAATATTGTCCTGAAGACCCTACTAAAGATCTTGAAGCAAAATTGGCAATATCAGAGTTACCAGTTACCCCGTAGGATGCTCTTACTCTTAAGTTGTCCAACCAAGTAACATCCTGAAGGAATGCTTCAGAAGAAAGTCTCCATCCTGCAGAAACTGCATAGAAAGTACCCCATCTGTTTTGCTCACCAAATCTAGAGTGACCATCTCTTCTCAATGTAACGTCTGCTGTGTATCGGTCATCATAATCATATTTTGCCTGACCGAAGAAACCAGCTCTCTTGTATTCAGTGTATGAACTACCTACTGAGAATGGAGTAGCAGCATTATTTAAATAAATCAATGTAGGATTTGGGAATCCTCTACCAGTTGCAGTTTGCAAATCAGACTGAGACCCTTTGTACTCAAAACCTAAGATACCGGACACAGTATGAACGTCGTTAAATTTCTTATTGAAATTAAAATTGTGGTTGGTATTTAAGTTTGTATTTCTTCTAGCTGTAAAAGTTGAAGCTCCTCCATAAGAAGAAAACACCGGAATCGTAGATGGTCTGTTATTGATATCCGCATTGTCGGAGAAATCAAGTCCAAAGTAAGAAGTCCAGCTTAACCATGGAGCAAATTGATAGTTCAACTGCAGGTTAGATACTGTCTGTACTGTTTTACCACTTCTCAATTCTTCGTATACACCTTGTACAATATTGTATCCAAACAGGTGATTTGATGGATAAGGGGCAAAAGTCCCATCCTCATTATAAATTGGAACATTAGGACGAGCTGAA
Organism: Algoriphagus winogradskyi; assembly: GCF_900182815.1. Classification (GTDB taxonomy): domain Bacteria; phylum Bacteroidota; class Bacteroidia; order Cytophagales; family Cyclobacteriaceae; genus Algoriphagus; species Algoriphagus winogradskyi. The sequence goes on from NZ_FXUA01000013.1 coordinate 23,662, forward strand.
AAACCAGCTACGAATGGACCATTTACAAAATTTCCTCTATCGATTGATCCATTTGTGTTTTGGAAAGCCAAAGAGAGATTAGCTGATACAGTTAGATTTTTCGTAGGTCTGTGAGTAACATTCAATCTACCCGTAGCTCTATCATAATCCGACATTTGAATTTGACCTTCCTGCTTAGTATATGACCCTGAAAGGAAGAACGTAGTTTTCTCATCTCCTCCAGAGACAGAAATATCATAAACACTCAGTCTACCCTCTCTATAAAGGGCATCTAGCCAATCATAAGACTCAAGATTAGGATCTTCTGGATTACCATAAGTCGCATCTGATCCAGAAGTAGCCAAACCACGGTTTTGGTAAGCTACTCTTTTGATTCCAGCCAATTGGGAGGCGTCCATCACATCATAAAGATTGATTGGCTGAACAATTCCTTCTTGAACAGAAACTTTAACTTGTGATTTACCTTTCTTACCTCTTTTAGTATTGATCAAAACAACACCATTTGCAGCCTGAGCTCCATAAATTGCAGCAGCGGCTGCGTCTTTAAGAACTTCAATCGACTCGATGTCATTAGGGTTGATTGATGCTAGTGCGTTCTGGGAACCTTGGCCGGAAAGACCACCATTGTTTACCTGGACACCATCCACTATGTAAAGTGGATCATTACCGGCGTTGATAGAACCAACACCTCGGATTCTAACATTCAAAGTACCACCTGGCTGACCAGAAGTAGAAGTCACTTGAACACCAGCAACTCGACCTTGCATAGCACGGTCAAACGATTGAACTGGAAGATTTTCGAAGATTTCACCTTTTACAGATGATATAGCCCCCGTAATCTCTCTTTTTGATTGATCTCCATATGATGTTACCACTACTTCGCTCAGGCTCTGAAAATCAGGCTGCAAAGTTACATCGATAACAGATTTTTGACCAATGTTGATTTCTTGAGTGGTTGTTCCAATGAAACTAATCACCAAAACTGTTCCACCATCGGGAATGTTTAACGAATACTTGCCATCAAGATCTGTGGCAGTACCAACAGTAGTACCTTTAACGAGGACGGTTGCACCTGGGATTGGTTGACCATCTTCTGCTGAAGTTACTATTCCGGTTACTCTACGCCCCTGTGCAAATGCCACAGCACCTACCAGGAATAGCGAAAGCCCTAGGAGTAAAATTTTCTTCATAAGTGATATGATTTGGTTTATATTTACCCAATGATATTCTTATTGATGCAATATCGCAAAGCAGCAGGTTACATATTTAACCTGTAAATAGAGTTAAGAATTTAATATAAATCTATTTTTTAAAGATTTAACAGAATTAAAATTGGATTCAATCAAAAAATAACCAATTAACAAACTTTTGTTCTGTCATTCAAACGTTAACAAAAGTTAATTTTTTGTAAAAATTATTTAACAATTAGGAAATTTTCTTAGGTTATTATTAAAACAATTTAAATTCCAAAATTTTCCTTTTATGCAGAATATTAATAATCATAACACCGAAAATCATCTCTATTATTGCTTAAAACAGCAATTAAAAGAAATTTAAATTTGAATTGGTCAAAAAAATAAGACCTATAATAGCGCTATTAGTTTTAGAATTTACTAAATAGTTGGATTTAAGAGGGATTTTAGTAACAGAATATTAACATTCCCCCTTCTTATAATACCTTAATTGTGATTCTACGATTTAAAGCTTTGTTTTCAGGACTATCGTTTTTGACCATTGGATCCTTATCCCCTTTCCCCTCTACTAAGACTCTTCCATGATGAAAACCTTGACTAGTAAGGTATTCCTGAACACTTTTTGCGCGCTGTAAACTAAGTGTTTGATTATAATTTGCGCTACCCACATTGTCCGTATGTCCAATTATCAAAATATTAACATTTGGATTTTCAGATAAAAATTTTACTAGCCTCTTCAGTGATGATATTGATTCCGGTTTTAAGCTATAATCATCAAATTCAAAAAATACATTTTCAAAAACGAACTCCTCCCCAGCTGCCACTGGAACAAGCTCTACTTTTAAATCTTTGACATTTTTAATATTGTCCCGCTCTACATTATAAATTTTTGGTAAATAACCTTTTTTCTCAACATAAAGCCCTGATATAGCTTTTTCAGGATAAATCATAGTAAATGCACCGGTCTTCCCATCTGAATTGAATCGATAAAGCGTGCTGTCATTGACCAGAGAAACTAGCGATAAAGTAGCATCAATTGGTTCGCCAGTTTCCGAATTAAATACTTTGCCTTCTGTCACGGTAAGATTTTCACCCAGTGAAATCTCCTCAGGAAATTTGAATCTATATAACAGAGACCTGTCATGTTCTTTTTCTGAAGAAGTTAGCTCCGTAAAGTATGCATAGTCCTTTTGAGCAGTAATAAATAAAGCAACCTGATCTAATTGATCGTTTATTGGCCATCCTAAATTTTCAGGCTTGGTAAACTCTCCATCCACTACTTTAGACAGCTGGATATCCATTCCACCAAAACCAGGATGACCATTAGATGAGAAAAAAAGAATCTCGTTATTAAAGAACATGAAAGGGGAAATTTCATCTTTTGGTGTATTTACCACATCCCCAAGATTTTTAGCTTCGGACCAGCTTGCATCATTTTGCATCACGCTATACCAAATATCATTTCCTCCAAATCCCCCCTTCCTATTTGATGAGAAAAACAAAATCCTACCATCTGCAGATAAGGATGGCTGAGAGTCCCACGATCTCGAATTCACATTTTTCCCCATATTTCTTGGTCTTTGCCACATCCCATTGATCTTATATGCGATATATAGGTCACAGCTTCCTTCTGAATCTGGAGCATCACATGAAGTGTAGATCAGGATATTCCCGTCTGCAGTGACCGAGCAGGTCCCCTCGTTATATGGTGAATTAATCGTTTGTGCTATACTCTGAGGTTTGGACCAATCTCCTTCTGGAGAAACAAAAGCCATGAAAATATCCTCCTTATCATTATTCCCTGTGCCGTCCCGTTTCGTGAAAAGTATCTGTTCACCATCCGCTGTCAATACAGGAAAATACTGTAGTCGAAACTCATTGAGAGGTTCCGGCAATTTCTCCTTTTCGATTTGCCGAAAGTTCTCCAACTGATCAGCAAGAAACTCCATTTGGCTTTTCATTTCCAGATAATTAGGCAAACGGCGAAATGATGCGGTAAATAATGGGTCAGTGGCTGCAAATTCCTGGTAAGCCTCCTTGAATCTACCTTGCTTCAAATATACATGGGTCAGAACCCATCCCAAATCTGCCTTATGCTGAGTTGTGGCATTCTTACCGGATAGCCTTGATTTTCCAGCAATAACGGTCTTCTCCGCATTTTCTAATTCCCCCACCGTAATTTGAAGCTGGGCCAATTTTACATAGGCTTCTAAAAATGAAGCTTCTCTATTGATCGCATCCTGATATTTTTCAATAGCCGAATCGTATTGCCGAGAAAGGGTAAACTCTTCTGCCTCCCGATACAGCTTAATAGCCTTCCCATCAATGATCGAATAGCTTTGCGCATTTGCGAAAGATATTGTCAAAAAAAGAAGAATTCCGGCTAAAATTGGGCGCATGGACTTAGGGTATGTCCATAAATTTATGAGTTTGAAGCGAAATTTTCCATTTTGGATGTTTTTTTGCAAAATCTATAATCACGGGAGTAAATTTTTCAGCCTTACTCCACTCTGGTTGTAAGCGCAATTCACAGTTGGAATTCACCTGCTTAGCATGCTCTTCTGCAAAGGCAAAATCACTTTGATGAAATACTACAACCTTTAATTCATCTGCTACTGCGTAGATCGAAGGATGTGGCTTTTTGAACTTTTTGGGTGAAAAACAAACCCAATCAAAATCACCTGAATAAGGATGTGCTCCGGAAGTTTCAATATTAGTTGTAAATCCTTTTTCCTTCAAAAGTGATGTCAAAGGTCCAAGATCATACAGTAGAGGTTCACCTCCTGTTATGACTACCAACCTCCCTGGGTAAACCAAGGCATCCTCCACAATCTTTTCTATTGAAAGAACCGGCCACTTACCAGAATCCCAGGACTCTTTTACATCACACCAAACACATCCTACATCACAGCCTCCAAGCCGGATAAAATAAGCAGGATGCCCAGTAAATCTACCTTCCCCTTGTATGGTATAAAATGCCTCCATTAAAGGAAGCTCCAATCCTTTCGCCACTAACTCCTTTGTGTTCATATTCATCTGAATTTTTGGTAAAGCGGGCAATTGAACCGCTGGTGAATTATGCCGCAAAGGTAAGGTTTATGATTGAAAAACTCGAAGATTACAAAATTGTAATATTCCAAACTCGATTTATCAGTCCTTTGAATTCTAGAAGCTCTTCCGCATCACTATTCTATAATCATCCTCTGACCCTTTTTTGATCATCCCCACAATCTTAAAACCTCTTCTCATCCCAAAATTGATCATGGCAGGAAACCTATTCCGTGTTTTGAAAAAGACCCGTGTAAATCCATTTTCCTTAGCCCATAGCTCTTGCTTGTCAGCCAAAGCACGTGCAACACCTGCTTTCCTGAATTGAGGTATCACTCCTCCCATCCAGGAATAAAACATTTGTGGCTCGTTACTTTCATAACCAACTTTAAATCCAGCCAATTGGCCTCCTACTTCAGCTACCAAGACCAAATGCATCTTGAGCTTGAGTCGCTCTTCATAAAAGCCACTCCTAATCTCCCCTGGAAACTCCGGAATCAGCCTATGGATATAATAAACATCTTCAATACTTCCTTTCCGAATAATCACATTTCCCATATCACACTTTTCCGTAAACAAATAAATCTATTAAAAACCTTTCCGTTATGTGATAATGATCCGTTAAATAAACAGCAAGTCTTTATGAATTACGAATTTGAACCACAAAGCCCATCAATTTTTCTATTTTTGCAGGCGTTCAGCTAAAAAACTAGAAAAAATACAATCATGGCGGAGTACACTTTTAAGGACATTGAGAAAAAATGGCAAGCATACTGGGAAGAAAACCAAACTTTTCAGGCCAATGTAAACCCTGACAAACCAAAGTTTTATTCTCTAGACATGTTCCCATATCCATCTGGAGCGGGACTTCATGTTGGTCATCCGCTGGGTTACATTGCTTCAGATATTGTCTCTAGATTCAAAAAGTTAAAAGGCTTCAACGTTCTGCACCCGATGGGTTATGATAGTTTTGGTCTACCTGCTGAGCAATATGCCATCCAGACTGGACAGCATCCTGCGATCACTACCGAGCAAAACATCGCCAGATACACAGAGCAGTTGAAGAACATCGGCTTTGCATTCGACTGGAGTAAAGAAGTCAGAACTTCCAATTCTGATTATTACAAGTGGACACAATGGATCTTCATGCAGCTTTTCAATAGCTACTATGATCTAGATGCGGACAAAGCACTTTCTATTGATTCATTGATCGAGCGATTTGAAAAAGAAGGGAATGCTTCCATAAAAGCTGCCTGTGATGAGGATACGGAGAAGTTTACTGCCGCAGATTGGAATGCTTACTCTGAAAAAATAAAACAAGAAACACTCCTTAAATATAGACTGACTTTTCTAGCAGAAACCACCGTAAACTGGTGCGCAGCTTTAGGCACTGTACTTTCCAATGACGAAGTGAAAGAAGGCTTCTCCGAGCGTGGCGGGCATCCTGTAGAGCGAAAGAAAATGATGCAGTGGTCGATGAGAATTACCGCTTATGCAGATCGCTTACTACAAGGTTTGGAAAAACTAGACTGGTCAGAACCAATCAAAGAAATGCAGCGCAACTGGATCGGTAAATCCATCGGAGCTGATGTGGTATTTCAGGTGAAAGATTCCGATCAGAAGATCAAAGTATTCACCACTCGAGTGGATACTATATACGGTGTGACTTATTTGGCTTTGGCCCCAGAATCTGAGCTGGCAGCAGCGCTGATCACAGAAGATCAACGCGAAAAAGCGGAAGCATACATAGAAGTAGCCAAAAACCGCTCAGAGCGTGAGCGAATGAGCGATGTAAAAACCATATCAGGGGCTTTCACTGGCTCTTATGCGATCAATCCATTTAATGGAGAAGAAATCCAAGTTTGGGTAGCTGACTACGTACTGGCTGGATACGGAACTGGTGCAGTGATGGCCGTTCCTGCGCATGATGAGCGGGATTATAACTTTGCGAAGCACTTCGGACTTGAAATCAGACAAGTGATCGAAGGCTCTATGGAGGAAGGTTCTTTTCCTGGAAAAGGCGGCTTGATTATCAATTCCGGCTTCATTTCCAATTTGTACATGAAAGATGCCATGAACAAAGCCATTGAGTTTTTGGAAGAAAAAGGCATCGGAAAAGGCAAGATTCAATACAGAATGCGTGATGCGATTTTCACCCGCCAGCGTTATTGGGGTGAGCCACTTCCCGTATATTTCAAAGAAGGACTTCCCTATTTAATAGAAGAAAAAGACCTGCCTTTGGTTTTACCTGAGGTAGATAAATACTTGCCAACAGAAGACGGCGAGCCTCCACTTGCCCGAGCGTCGGACTGGAACTACAAAACCGCGGAGGGAGAATTCCCTCTGGAAAGAAGCACCATGCCAGGCTGGGCAGGATCAAGTTGGTATTTCTTCAGATACACCGATCCTAAGAACGAAACTGAGTTAGCCGACAAAGCAAAAACTGACTATTGGGGCTCTGTAGATCTGTACATTGGCGGTTCCGAGCATGCGACAGGACACCTGCTGTATTCCAGATTTTGGACAAAGTTCTTGTACGATCTTGGTATAGTAACCGTGGATGAGCCATTCCAGAAGATGATCAACCAAGGGATGATCCAAGGTAGATCGAATTTTGTATATAGAGTAAAGGGCACGAACCAATTTGTCAGCTATGGCTTGAGAGACCAGTACGATACGTTTGCCATGCATGTGGACGTCAATATTGTCTACAACGATCAGTTGAACTTAGATAAATTCAAAGCATGGAGACCTGATTTGGCGGATGCAGAATTCATCTTGGAAGACGGCAAATACATTTGCGGATCTGAGGTGGAGAAAATGTCCAAGTCTAAATACAACGTGGTAAATCCGGACGATATCATTGAGCGATACGGAGCTGACACTTTGAGATTGTACGAGATGTTCTTGGGTCCTTTGGAGCAATTCAAACCTTGGAATACAAACGGAATTGACGGAGTGTATAAATTTTTAAGAAAGCTTTGGAATCTATATCACAACAGCTCTGGGGAATTCCAAGTTTCTGATGCAGAACCTAGCAAAGAAGAATACAAAGCACTTCATAAAGCCATCAAAAAGATGGAAGATGACATGGCCAATTTCTCTTTCAATACCTCCGTCTCCAGCTTTATGATCTGCGTGAATGAGCTTACCGCACTGAAATCAAACAAACGTGGAATTCTGGAACCACTTGCGATTTTGGTTTCTCCTTATGCACCACATATTGCAGAGGAACTTTGGAATTTACTTGGACACGAAGGTTCTATAACTGATGCTACTTTCCCTATTTTCGACGAAAGTCATCTAGTTGAAAGTGCTTTCGAATATCCAGTGATGATCAATGGTAAAATGAGAACTAAACTCAGCCTGGACCTTTCATTAAGCAAGGATCAGATTCAGGAAGCTGCTTTATCTGATGAAATCGTCATGAAATGGTTGGAAGGAAAAGCGCCAAAAAAGATAATAATTGTTCCAGGAAAGATTGTGAATCTGGTGGTTTAATTAAGTCTCAGTCCAAGTTTGTTTTATTGGATATTGAGCCTTGTTTTCAAGGAAACTAAATGAGCCGAAATAAAATCCTGTACATCACGCCATCCCTGCAGTCCTTTGTGAAAAGCGACCTCAGGATTTTGTCAAAATATTTTAACGTTCGGGTAATCAACCAACCTTGGGGTAATAAAAAGCTTGCGCCTCTAAATTTCATAGCGCAGTTTTTCTCCATGCTTTTCAGCATTTTCGGAGCTGAGTTTATCCTTGTCAATTTTGGAGGATATTGGGCTTTTTGGGCTACAGTATTTGGGCAGGTCTTTGGCAAAAAAGTCTTCATAGTCACCCATGGTACTGATTGCGCTTCTATTCCTGAGATCAATTACGGCAGCTTAAGGATTGATCTTCTAAAGCAAATTTGCAACTTCAGTTACAGACGAGCCGATGCGATCTTTCCAGTGAGTGAATCTCTAATCGAAACAGAATTGCTTTTCGATCCAGCCATCAAGTCTCGAAAGCAAGGTCTGCTTTTTCACTTTCATGGATTACAGGCACCCATAAAAACAATCTACAATGGATTAGATGACATGCAATGGACACTACCTACAAAGCCTAATAGAATCCCAAATAGCTTTTTGGCCGTCATGTCATCCAGTCAATTTGAGCTGAAAGGCGGAGATTTGATTTTAAAGATTGCTGAGAAATACCCAACCTGTAACTTCTATTTTGCAGGGATAAATGATTCAGAAATAAAGTTAGATATACCCGCTAACGTTTATTTCTTAGGATTTCTATCTCCAGAAGAGTTGCTCGAGCGTTATCAGAAAACTGAGTTCTACTTTCAACTCTCCAGTTTTGAAGGATTTGGCTGCGCTTTAGGTGAAGCCATGCTTTGCGGAGCTATTCCTATCGGATCGTATACGAATCACATTCCTCAAATCGTAGGTGATTCAGGGTTTATCCTAGGTGAGAAATCCCTAGAAGCCGCAATACTAGTGGTGGATAAAGCCCTTGGATCCATCAATAAAGATTTACTTTCCATAAATTCACGACTTCATATTCAAGCCAACTACTCTCTTGCACTCAGAGAACAAACGTTAATCGGGACTTTGGAGCAATTTACAGGTAAGTCATATACTCTCTAATGGAACAAGTATTAAGTAAAATATCTAGAAATTTATATGTAATTCCAGGCGGTTTTTTTGTCACTAAATTGTTTCGAAAATTCTATGGCTCTTCAAAAAAAGAAGGGGATTGGAGGAATTTTACCTTTCGAGGAGTAGCCATGAAAGTGGACATCGCAAAGCAAATGGGCAATGCAATCTACTGGCGTGGCGCGCATGATTGGGCACCGATTTTTGTATTGGAGAAATATCTGAAAACAGGTGACACCTTCATAGATGTGGGGGCAAATCAAGGAGAGTATTCCCTCTGGGCGGCTAGAAAAGTAGGCACAAATGGAAAGGTTGTTTCATTTGAACCTATGCCTCAGCTTTTCGATCAATTGACTGCAAACATCCGACTTAACGAATCCTTTCAAAAGACCATCTCTCCAGTGAAACTTGGCCTTTCGGATAAAAAAGGTGAGGTAACACTCTACGCAAGCGAAGATTCTAATGAGGGTACAAACACCATTTACAATACTGATAAATTCAGCATAGAACTCGGGAAAATTCAGCTTGATACACTTGACGAACAAATAGAAGAGTTGAAAATCAACAAGGTTAACTTCTTAAAAATAGATGTAGAAGGAGCTGAGCTTCAGGTTCTCAAAGGAGCTCTCAATACACTAAAAAAGCACCTTCCAATTCTTCTTCTAGAAATCAATAAGGACGCATGCATCGCTGGCGGCTACCTACCAGAGGATATTTTAGAATTGTTGAAGCCATTCAATTATACTTTTTCAAAAATAGGTCTGCGGGGATCTTTGAACAAGGTGGACACATTGCCTGATTTCTGCAATATCCTTGCAACTCCCCAACAATTGTAACCTTATACTCACTTGGGGATCAGAGTTTATGAGCAGTTGGATGTTTAACTCAGATTGATCTTGACACGATTCGAATGTATGGCGGAAATCCCATACTGATTGATACACTCACTTTTCTTTCAAAAGTAGATTGTTCACAGACTCCTTCAGCAATCTCAACTTCTACCCCCACCTCACTCACAGCGAAGCCAAAACCGATTGGGAAATTTCTACCAGGTATCACGGCATAATAAATGGCTTCGTAATCAAATAGAAAATTCATACCCATTCGACATTCAATTGTATTGCTGGTATGAAGAAACTCGCTGTAATGCCATTTAAGTTTTTCTAAATCAACAATAGAACTTCACTAAAAATCATGACTAGCGAAACATAAAAATGATAATCCGCAATCATACATTTTGCCAATCACTTACAGATGTGTAGATAATAATGATTGCCATGTGTTAATAGATTCATGATTTATATTCCGTGCAAACATGGAACTCGAGTAAATCCCAACACCATTCGCAAAGAAGAACCCAACAACTTATTGAGCTAAAGGCCTTTAATCAAAACAACAAATTAAAACACCTCACAATTAATGATAAAAGTTTTTTGGCCGTTTAAGATTCCAATACTTAATAAAAAAATAACCTCCCTTTTTGGCCTAAATCCATAAAAAAACCATTTCAGTATTTTAATCCTCCAAATAACATATTTCGAAATTTTAGGAATGACTTTTTCAATTATGCCAAATTTTCAATTCGAAAGAACCAATTCAAAATTACCCACTCAAATAAACCAGTTTTTTGAATTTGAACATAAATTTGATCTAAATCAAAGATTTTTTAAACCACCTTTTCAACTTTAAACAAAATGTAAAAATATATAGACATAAAAAAAGGGAGCTTTTTAGAAAAAGCCCCCGAGAGTGGGTCTATTGTCAATCATCTAAAACCAAATATACTTTTGTAATCCTTGCTGTGTATTTGTTTTTTTGATCTTTATATTTTGATAAACATAATGAAAATGTTTTAAAGCGCCCAAAAACAAATAATTATTTTTTCTCACATTAACCCTCCACACAGTCACCCTTCTTCCCTGAAAATAAAAAATGAAATGAAATCTATAGCCTATCTCTGTTCAAAAGCATTTGTCAGAGGATAGACCATTTTTCATTATCTTCAATGGTCTTATCATTTGCTATGAAGAAATTAATAATCGCACTTGGGGTTTTAGTCCTTATCTATTTAGCTGCAACCCTTATAGTCCCACCCTATATAGAATCTCAAAGAAATCCCGTCAAGTCTTCTCCACCCTATTCTGTTTCATCAGACGCACAGGCTTTGTATGAGCGCTTGGATTTTATATCGGATTTACATTGCGACGCCTTGCTTTGGGGAAGGGATTTGACCCAGAGAGGAAGTCGTGGGCAAGTTGATTTCCCAAGAATGAGAGAAGCCAATGTCGCTTTGGAGATGTTTACCATTGTTTCAAAATCCCCAGCCGGACAAAATATGCAGAGTAATAGTTCGGATGCATTCGACAACATCACCCCGCTGACCATAGCAAAAGGGGAATCTCCGTCAAACTGGTTTAGCTTAATAAACCGTACTCTTTCACAATCCCAAAACTTAGCAGATTTCATACAGGATGAAGATGGCAACGCGATCTTCGTTAAAAACAAAGCGGATCTAAACAAACTCATTTCTGCTAGAAAAAATGATGAATCTGTTATCGGCGGCATGTTAGGAATCGAAGGTGCACATGCACTCGAAGGAGATATAGAAAATCTAAATCGAGTTTATGAAGCTGGCGTTCGCATGATAGGGTTAACTCATTTTTTTGATAATGAACTTGGTGGATCTGCTCATGGACAAAGTCAAGCGGGCCTTACCGAATTTGGGAAATCAGTAGTTCAGAAAATGAATGAGCTCGGTATTTTTGTGGATTTGGCTCACTGCTCTCCTGCAATAGTAGATGATGTGCTAGAGATGACTACTATGCCCGTGATGGTATCACATACTGGGGTGAGGGCTGTTTTGGACTCACAGAGAAATCTGAGTGATCTCCAAATCCAGAAAATCGCTGAAAATGGAGGCATCATAGGCATCGCATTTTTTGATGAAGCAGTAGGAGTTCCTGAATTGCCCAATATCATTGCTTCGATAAAGCATGTGAGAGACTTAGTGGGTATAGAATATGTCGCACTTGGGTCAGATTACGATGGATCGGTCGCGGTTCCTTTTGATATCACAGGATTTCCTCTTTTGGTAGAGGGAATGATGAATGCCGGATTTAGTGAAGCGGAGATCAAAGCTATAATGGGCGAAAATGTGAAAAGATTTTTCCTAACAAATCTGAGATAAATGAACGAAGCTCACCTGCATCAAAAGAGTAAATACTTCCAGAAACTTCAGGAATATCTTCGAGAGTTTGTGTACGGAGGAATTGATGGTGCTGTCACGACATTTGCAGTAGTTGCCGGGGGATTTGGCGCAGATCTGGATGCTGGGATCATTATAATTCTTGGTTTTGCAAATCTCTTTGCCGATGGATTTTCGATGTCTGTGGGTGCCTATTTGTCCTCAAAGAGTGATAAAGAAAACTACAATAAGCATCAGGAAATTGAATATTGGGAAGTAGAAAATCTTCCGGAAGTAGAGCGTGAAGAAATCCGAGACATTTACAAAGCTAAAGGATTTGAGGGGGAACTCTTGGAGAAAGTTATAGATCAAATCACTTCCAACAAAGACATCTGGGTTGCAGAAATGATGAAAGACGAGCTAAACTTAATGGAAGAAACCAAAAGCCCCTTTAAGATTGGGGTCGCCACATTTGCATCATTCCTAATTGTCGGATTCATTCCACTGCTAGTTTATCTCTGGACATTTTTCTATCCCTCAGACATTAATACTTTCTTTTGGACCAGCATACTTACAGGCCTGGCATTCGTATTAATCGGAGCTTTAAAATCCTTAGTAAATCAAACTTCACCAATAAAAAGCATAGCGGAAACCGTTGCCTTAGGCTTGTTGGCAGCCATTGTTGCATATTATGTAGGTGATATTCTAGAGAACTTTTTTATTAAACAATGATATGAAGACCATAGATGAAGTACTGGTGCGAATGGATCAAATCGTAGCTGAATGTAAAAATGATCAATCACGGATTGGCTATTTTGCCATTCTCTACAGGCAGGTGACTCGTAGAATTCGTGACGGAATCCTAGCTAGAGAATTCGAAGACAATCCAAGAATGGAAAAGCTAGATGTTCTCTTTGCGGGCAGATTTATCAATGCATATAACACATGGAAAATCGCTCAAGCCCCTACTAATAGCTGGATGCTTGCATTTGAAGCAAGCAAAGACAGCAAGCACCTAGTTCTTCAGCATTTGTTTCTAGGCATCAACGCACATATTAATCTTGACCTGGGCATCTCAGCTGCAGACACCATGGGCTCAGAACCTATTGCAGGCATTCAAAATGATTTCAATAAAATCAATGCTGTCCTGGCAGAATTGGTAGATGGAGTCAAGTCCAATATTAGCATGGTTTCTCCGATTTTTGGCTGGCTGATCCCATTAGCAAAAGGCCGCGATGAAATGCTGCTGAATTTCTCTATCCAACTTGCCCGAGATGGAGCTTGGAAATACGCCGGTGAATATTATGGTTGCGAAGACCGAAATGCATCAATACTAGAGCGAGATAGAAACATTTCCAAGTTGGCAAACAAGCTAATCAACCCAGGTAAGTTTCTATCATTTATGGTGAAAATAGTTGGATTCGCTGAATGGAAATCAGTGAGTCGCACGATGGATCAGCTGGACGTAGTGGTCAAAAAAGCTCAAAAGGATTAGGAGAATTGAGTTTCAGATATCCTGATTAAACCCTTTTTCAAACTCCATAATTTCTGCGTCAGTCTGGGCTTTATTTTTCTTGTTAGTCTTTTCCTTGTTAAGATCCATAGCATAGAAGTGAGTGTCTTGGAAGTAGCCAACCCTTGCCTCGGATTCGCCTTTGGCAAAAGTCCATTTCTCTCCTTTGAACAATCTGACTTTGTCCTCATGTAGCTCTAAATACTCATCGTATGGTCCACGTGGAGAAATTAACTTCACGAAAATTGGTGCTGTTTCAATAGCAATAAAAAGCAACATGATAAAGGTGTTTGCTAAAGCCATTGCTGAACTTTCCTTGGTTAAAGCATCCAATGCTTCCATTCGAGCAGCCAACCCATCAAAGCCTTCGATTCCTGGCTGTTGCTTTTCAAATTCCAGTTGTCTCAAAGCAACAAATTCACGAATCTGCGCTTCCAGCGTGTCAACACGAACCTGATTCCTATTTCTAAGCTCATTCAATGTGACTTGAGCCGCATCTAGCTGCTCCTCCTTCTTCTTAGCATTTGTTCCCAATCCAACAATTCCACTTGTGCTAGTTGTCTTCTCCCCAAATCGCTCTGCATCATATTCATCCTGCAGCTGATTTCTGTATTGTTCGAAATCTAAAACTTCTGCCTTCAACGTGTCAATTTTAGCCTCTAACTCTTGAATCTCAGGGAAACCCTTTGCAAGATTTTGCTTTGATTCTGCTATAAACACAGTTCTCTTCTCATCGATTTTACGATCAATTTCCCGCTCAAACATTTTCAATTCCAGCGGCTTTGATATCACCAAGGCAAGTAAGACAGCTAATACTAATCGCGGAATCGCCAACTTCCACTCACCCCAAGCATTTTCTTTTTTCCGGATACTGGAAACGATAAATCGATCCAGATTGAATATCATCAACCCCCAAAGCAGGCCAAAAAAGATCGCAGGCCAAATTGATTGGAACACGGTAAACAAAGCATATCCTGCTGCCAATGCTGCAAGTATTCCCGTGAAGAAAACGGTAGCACCGATCCCGAGATATTTGTTTGACTCAGTTGGAGATCTTTTTAATAATGAGAAGTTTGCGCCGCTACAAAACCAGAAAAAACGAGTGATGCTATTCATATAAGGTAAATGGTTGACCTAAATACACAACGCTAAAACTTCACCAAAAAGGCAGAATTTGATTTTTCTAGATTGAATTGTGACGAATTCAAGGAAAAAGGCCTATTCTGATCAATCAAGGGGCAATTCAAGTGATAAAAATGTCATTTACAAAATCGAGGACATTCTTCATTTTTGTACGCAGTGTTCGAAAATGCTCGCCATATGATCGGTTTTGTTCAGGTTACTAAAATCAGAAAGCAATTTGAAAACACTTTGCATGGAATTTACTCAGTAGGTTGAGTATATTTAGGATATGAAGAAGTTACTCTCTGCACTCGTTTTACTATTTCTGGTACAATTCTCATTTGCGCAAGAACTCCCCTTTCAAGAGGAAGTAAATAAGCGCGCAAAAGAAATCGATGATGCCGGCTGGAAAAAAGGCAGCGTAGTTTTTACAGGCAGTTCGAGTGTAAGGATGTGGAAAAACCTTCAGGAGCAATTTCCTAATGTAGCTATCATCAATTCTGCTTTTGGTGGCTCTACGGCAGATCAGCTATTGATGCATTTGGACAGAACTGTACTTCGTTTTGAACCCTCAAAAGTATTCATCTATGAAGGTGACAACGACATCAATGCAGGCCAGGAGATATCAACTATAATGGGCAACCTAGATGAATTAGTTACGCAGATTCATACAAAATATCCAAATACCACGGTTAACCTGATCGCTGCAAAACCTAGCCCTTCGCGCTGGGATAAAAAAGTTTCCTACGTTGCATTAAATGATCTGATTAGGCAATATGCGACCACCCATGAAAACGTACATATAGTGAATGTATGGGACATCATGCTGGATGATACTGGCAAACCTAGAGCTGATATTTTCATAGAAGACAATCTTCATATGAATGAAAAAGGCTATGAGCTTTGGAAGGAGATTTTTACTCCTTTTTTGAAGTAAGGAAAGTCTGATTAGAACTGATACGAAAGTCCCAAAATCACTTGCTCTGACCTGAAATCATCCTTCCTTTTAATTACCTGATCCAAATTTAATTTTTGGTCATTCAGTACGCGTTCGTATCGCAAGTCTAATCCCACCGGTCCAAAATTTAGCCCCAAGCCAAACTGGTATCCAAAAAGCAAGTCTTTTTCAGAGGGAGTTTCAAAAAAATCATTGTAGTTGTCATTCAATAGGTAGTGGAAAGAAGGCCCGCCTACTACTGTGAATAGTTTAAATAGATGCATTCCTACCATCACTGGCGCATCCAATCGGTTGGCCTTGACTTCACCTAAGCCTGATTCAAACTGGGAATGTGTATAGAGCAATTCCGGTCGCAGGAAAATATCATAAGACGCCAATTTATAAAAAGCTCCAACTTGGTAACCCGCGGAACTACCTGGACTTTTCCAGATTGACCCAGCATCTTTGAAATACTTTCCTGAAGTGCTATAGCTCAAGCCTCCCTTAACCCCAAAACCCGAACCTTTGTGCTGCGCTTTTGCTTGTATACAAACCAGCGAACACATAACTAAAAAGAATAGTAGTAGCTTTTTCATGAGATTCAGGCTTAGTGAAATTTGGTAAAATGTAAGCTGTAAGACAAACCGAGTTTGATCTCAACTCGTATTTCAATGCATTGGAACCATAATAGTCCATAAACTCTCAAACAGAATCACGTAAATTGAGTTTAGATTAAAATGATTTCTATATCATCCAAAACAAAAAAAGAACCAAAAACATGTTTAGTTCAAATAAACTTACTACACCCATGCTATCTCTCATCCTAGCGCTGATGTTTGCCTGCGGTAACACTGCGGTGCAAAGTCAAGAATCAACTGCAGACACAGACAAACTTGCTAACTACAAAGGAAACACCGAGTTAGCCACATTTGCTGGCGGATGTTTCTGGTGTGTAGAAGCTCCATTTGAGGGAATAGACGGCGTAATTACGGTAATTTCGGGCTATGCCGGAGGCAAAGAAAAAAACCCTACATACGGTGAAGTATCCAGCGGAAAGACTTCTCACAGAGAGTCAGTTCAAATCACATTTGACCCAGAAGTAATCAGTTATTCTGAATTGGTAGATATATTCTGGCAGACTTTTGATCCGACAGATGTAGGAGGTTCCTTCTATGACAGAGGATCTCAATATGAATCAGCCATTTTCTTTCATGACTCTGAGCAAAAGAAAGTAGCCGAAGATTCCAAGAAGCTACTTGATAAATCCGGTAAATTCGACAAGCCTATTGCGACTCCTTTGATCAAGTATACCAACTTCTATCCTGCAGAAGAGTATCACCAAGATTATTATAAAAAAAGTCCTCAGGATTACTATTCGTATAGAAATGGATCTGGTCGTGATAAATTCATCAAGGAACATTGGCCGGAACTTAGTGAGAAAGAATATAAGGCTCCGCCAAAATCCGAGTTGAAAAAGACCTTGACTGATTTGCAGTATGAAGTAACTCAAGAAGATGCTACTGAAATGTCATTTCAGAATGAATACAACGGAAATCACGACAAAGGAATTTATGTTGACATTGTATCAGGTGCTCCGCTTTTCAGCTCCAAAGACAAATACGAATCAGGATCAGGCTGGCCAAGCTTCACCAAGCCTATTGATGCTAGAGCATTAGAAAAACCAACTGACGACGATCTGGGCATGCTCCGAGTAGAAGTCCGAAGTAAGTTTGGAGACAGTCATTTAGGTCATGTTTTCTATGACGGTCCAGAACCAACTAGCCTTAGGTATTGCATGAATTCAGCTGCGATGAAATTTATACCAAAGGAAGAAATGGAAGCTGAGGGTTATGGTGATTATCTCTGGCTAGTGGATTAACAACACAATTGAAAAGGCTGCTTATGTGCAGCCTTTTTTTATTTAAAAAAGGAAGTAAGTTGATTTTTTTACTAAGTTTTTCACTTAAAAATCATCCCGATATCTATCTTTAAGCCAAACTTATTCTTGTTATGAAAAAATTTGCTTGGATTGCTGGTATAGTTATAATCGGACTTTTAGCTGGTATTTTTTGGTATAAATTCTATTTCGTATTCGGTGAGGGGGTAAAAGCCGGAAGTTTAAATTACTTCGTAAAAAAAGGAGTAGTATTCAAGACCTATGAAGGCAGAGTAGTACAGGAAGGATTTCAGAGCCCTACAGCAGGCGGGCTACAGAGTAATGAGTTTCGGTTCAGTGTGGTAGATGGCGAGATCGCAGAGCAGCTAGAAAGAGCCTCAGGGAAGTTTGTAGAGCTTCGCTACAAAGAATATAATGGAATGCTCCCATGGAGAGGGACCAGCAACTTTGTAGTGACCGAAGTGCTCACAGTCAATAATGCGGGCAAAACTGACGGATCAGCTTTGCCCTTTGATCAATAATTAAGGACGAGTCCAGTAATCTACTACGGTTACTTTATCCAAATGAGGACCTAGAATAGCGCCGAAAGCCGCATGAGCTGGATGTGGCAAATATGCGTCTCTAGCTTCCTCAGAATAAAAAGTCAAGGTGAAAGCATGCGTCAGGCCTTGATTCAATTCTTCCGGACTAGAGTTAACGCCCCATTCAAAATCTTCGATTCCGTCAATTTCATTTTTAAGATTTCGGAAAGCATCTACTACTGTTTGAATATCCTCAGGAGTTGAAGTTTCTTTAAAACTGAAATAAACATTGTGTCGTAGGACGGAATCTGGTTTTGCTGGCATAACTACTTCTTGGATTTCTTTAATTTCTGTTTCGACTTGTTTCTCTCCTTTTTCTGCGCAGGAAAGCGCTAAGACTAAAGGAAGAAAATAGAGTATTTTTTTCATAGGTTATAGATTTTTGACCAATCTAAGGAGATTCACCAAAATATTCTAAACCTCAGACTCTTTGTAATCGCAACTCACCAATAATCGCAAGGCCCAGAATTTTTCATATATTTAACGAAATCTTAGTAGATCTACGAAATAAACACACATGAAACTTCAGCATTACCCCTTATTAGTATTCAGCTTGATGATCCTTTCCATCACATCTGGATGCAATTCCAATTCAAGAGACACTTCCACAAGTGAACCTGATACTTATGAATTGGTCAAAATTGATTCATTCCAAGTTGATAATTTCACCCGGGTAAATATTTTAGACTACAATCCAAGTGAGAAAAGATACTTGGGATATTCTATCAATGAAGATGACATAGTGGAGATCTCCGAAAGTGGTGAGATCCTAAACCGCGCTCATAGAAAAGGTGATGGTCCTTCAAATTATGGAAACTGGAATCCAATTGGTTTAGGATTTGGACCTGAAGGACAGCGAATAGTCGAATTGCCTTTCGAATTAATCAGCTATGATAAAAACTACGAGATTGTAAAAAGGCTTAGAATTCCTTCTCCTCTTCCAGTTCGGGCAAATACACCATTTGGAAGTCCCCCCTATTTCCAAAGTAATGACACCACCTTTCTTCTGGTAGGGCCTAGCAATTACTTCACTGCCACCTACTTGATTCACAATCAAGAGGGAAAAGACACGCTTCAGAATTTTTACCAATTGAATTTACAAACTGGAGCCATCAAAACGGTGGTTCCTTATGAAGGCAATTCAATCTATAATGCTACAGAAAACATTTACCCGGAATTGATGGGGAAATCATTTTTCATAGACCATAAAAACAATGAATTGGTGCTTGTGCAGAATCTTGACACCGAACTATTGGTTTATGATTTACCTGGCATGACTTTAAAAAAATCAATCCCAATTACTCATTCTGAATTTCTAACTTACCCACCAGTCCCTGTTGAAACTGCCTTTTCGGATGAAAGAGCAATTGCCTTGGGAAGACTTTCCGCAAGAAATCAGAAGCTTTTCAACATGGGAGATCACACTTACCTCCTCCAATATTTCACAGGAATATCCCAATCAGAATACGATAGTAGAACTACAGAAGAGGAGCCATACCTTGGTAGGTTTGATAACAATGAACAGCGAATAGTGATTTTCAAAAATGGCAAACAAGTCTCTAAGGAACTTTTAGGAATAAATGGCACTATAGTCCTTTCATTACCAGGCCAAAAATTACTAGTTCAAGAGCCAGAAAATTCGGAGATTGAAGAAGAGTTTACCCGCTTTTCTATTTATCAACTTCAATCCAACTGACCATGAGAGTGGCGTTTTTTAGCACCAAATCATACGACAAAGAAAGTTTCAATCATTATTTGCCCGATCATTCTCACGAATTCACCTATTTCGAACCAAAACTAGACAGCAATACCATAGCATTAGCTGAAGGTTTTGATGCCATATGCTCGTTTGTTAATGATCATTTAGATGAAAAAACTCTGATTAAACTAGATGAATTGGGCGTAAAGAACATAGTACTAAGATGCGCCGGATACAATCAGGTCAATTTAGAAAAAGCTGCTGAACTCGGATTCAAACTGTGTAGAGTGCCAGCGTATAGCCCAGAAGCTGTGGCCGAGCATGCACTTGCACTATTAATGACCCTGAGCCGTAAAACTCACAAAGCCTATAACCGCGTCAGAGAAAATAACTATTCCATCGAAGGTCTTACTGGGTTCAACATACACGGTAAAACTGTAGGAGTAATCGGTACAGGCGCTATTGGCAAAGCCTTTTGTGAAATCATGCTAGGAATAGGCTGTAAGCTGCTCGCACATGATATTTATGAAAATGAGGAGCTTAAAAAGCTTGGTGTTACTTACCTGACTTTAGACGAGCTATTTGCTCAAAGTGATATCATTTCACTTCATTGTCCTTTGACACCTGATACTTTTCATCTGATAAACTCTACCACGTTGAGCAAGATGAAAAACGGAGTTGTCATCATCAACACGAGCAGAGGAGCATTGATTGAAACCAAATCGGTCATCAAAGCATTAAAAAACCGTAAAGTGGGTAATTTAGGAATCGATGTATATGAACAGGAGGAAAACCTGTTTTTTCAGAATTTATCAGAAACCATCGTATTGGATGAGCAAATCGCACGGCTGATGACTTTCCCAAACGTGCTAATCACCGGGCACCAAGCTTTTCTTACACATGAAGCTTTGGCACAGATCGCGAAAACCACCCTTCAAAACCTAGATGAACTAGCAGCTGGAGGAGATCTGAGCAATGAAATCAAGTGGAAAAGTTAGTAATGTGCTGCGTTTGGAACTCAAGTTTCAATAAATCAGAAATCACAAATCAGTTCCAAAAATCACAAAAAAAAATGCCTGCAAATCAGAGATCTGCAGGCATCAAACTTTGTATTTCTTAATTGGGCAATGCCCGACAGGAATTACTTAGCTACTTTCACGTTCACAGCGTTAACGCCTTTTTTACCTTGAACTACGTCATAAGTAACGTGATCGTTCTCACGGATTTCGTGTACTAGACCTGAGTGGTGTACGAATACATCTTCACTGTTGTCTGCTGGTGTAATAAAACCAAAACCTTTGGTTGTGTTAAAGAATTTTACTGTTCCTTCATTCATGATTACTAACTTTTTAAATTGGTGTTTCTATTATTTTGTGCATTGTTCGGATATTCTCTTCTAGGAGGATTCTCTTTCCTTTGCGGGTTTTCTTTTTTCGGTGGTTCTGGTTCTGGCGGCGTGTCTGAGATGTTACCAAACTCATCCACGTACGCAATCATATCGTCCAGATCTCCGCTTTTCGGCTGATCTTTACGAGCAGCCATCTTTTCTTGCTTTTCTCTCTTTTTTCTTTTCTTAAGTTCTGCTTTTTGCTTTTTAATGAATGTGTTCTGGTTTTTTGACATATCGCGATTTTAATTGACAAATGTTATGGCCTTACCGGTTTTTCCGGCCCGACCTGTCCGTCCTATTCTGTGGATATAGCTATCCATAGTCATGGGAAGCTGAAAGTTGATTACATGGGACACATCTGCTACGTCTATACCTCTAGCAGCTACATCTGTTGCTACCAGTACACGAGTCATTCCAGTTTTGAACTCATCGATGGTTCTATTTCTGAAATTCTGAGATTTGTTTCCATGAATCAACCCAGATTTTATTCCGGACTGATTTAATTGCTTGCTTAACTTATCCGCGAGTCTTTTGGTTTCTGTGAATATTATCACCTTATCCAACTCATTTCCCTTGAATAAATCAGCAAGTATATCAAACTTATTCTTGCCTTCCGGCACACGAATAATTTCTTGATCTACATTTTCACTGGTTGTTCCACCAGTATTTACTTTAATCTCAACTGGATTATTAAGTAATCCATCGATGAGTGCTTTTTGGCTTGGCTCTAATGTCGCAGAGAAAAGCATAGTCTGACTTCTCTTAGTCATTAAATTAACCAGCTT
Organism: Algoriphagus winogradskyi; assembly: GCF_900182815.1. GTDB lineage: Bacteria > Bacteroidota > Bacteroidia > Cytophagales > Cyclobacteriaceae > Algoriphagus > Algoriphagus winogradskyi. The sequence continues at coordinate 45,651 of NZ_FXUA01000013.1, forward strand.
TTTCACATCGTGAACAAAACCCATATCTAACATCCTATCAAACTCATCTAATACGAGTGTATTTACTCGATTAAGATGTAATAGTTTACGATTCGATAAATCTAACAGGCGACCGGGAGTACCCACGATCACATGTAGTTTTCTGCTCAGCGCTTTGAAGTCAGAATTGATATTCGTACCTCCGATAAATGTGTTCGAATACAAGTTCATTCCTTTACTTAGACTCTTAAACTCCTCTTCAATCTGTAAGGCCAACTCACGTGTTGGAGTCACTATCAGAGCAGTAAAATTCTGAGGATCTAGCTTAGCATGTTCAATAATTGGGATCAAAAAAGCCCCCGTTTTACCTGAACCTGTATTTGATATTCCAAGTATATCTCTTCTATCCATCAAAGCAGGAATTGCCTGCTCTTGAATATTGGTCATACTTTCATACCCCTTTGCCGCCAGATTTCTTAATAAGGAAGCGTTAAGCTCGACACTTGAAAAAGGTGTCTCTGATCGAAACCCTTGTTGTCCACTTGGCTGAGCCTTTTTGACAAACAGGTTAGGATCAAGTTTAGATTCCTTTTTCTTATTTTGACCTGGTCTACCTGTAGGACGAGAATTTCGTCTTTGGTTTGCCGGTGGTCTTGTATTACTATTTCTATTACTATTCATGTTATTAGGCTTTAATTGGCTCCATTTCAGGTTCATTACCCAAAACATAGAGCATTTTGAAATGGTCCAACACAGCCATTAAAAAATGTGGTTTAGAATAATAGGGCACGTTAAATTCCTCTGCGGTAGCCTTTACTATTGGTGCTATCTCCTTGTAATGCACGTGGCATATATCAGGAAATAGATGATGCTCAACTTGATAGTTCAATCCTCCAACAAACCAGAATAAGATCTTATTATTTGGAGCAAAATTACAGGTGGTAGCCAGTTGATGTAAAATTCTTTCGCCTTCTACTACCCCGTTGATGTCCGCCTTAGGGAAATCCACATCCTCTACAATATGTGCAATTTGGAACACCATTGTAATCACAAATCCTGTCACAAAATGCATCATGATAAATGCAAGAATGATCATTCCTGCCGAGAATGGCGAAAATATAATAGGTAATCCTATAACAACTGAGAAGTATGCAATCTTGAGGAATATCAACTTAACGATTCCCTTTTTATATGCCTTCTCTCCGCCTTTCACCAGGCCTCTATTGTAATATCGTGTAAATCTAATGAAGTCTTTAGCAGTCACCCATGAAAGGGTAGATAGCGAATAGAAGAACCATGCATAGAGATGTTGATATTTATGCAGCCCATTTTTCTCAGCATTAGGCGAAAACCTTAGAAAGAAAGGTGCATTGATATCGTCGTCATGCTCGTCTATGTTAGTAAAGCTATGATGAAGCACATTGTGTTGAAGATGCCAAACCATTGAGCTAGCTCCTACCATGTCCAGGGTGTAGCCGATCCAACTATTTATTTTTTTGTTTTTAGAATACGAGCCATGAATTGCATCATGCATCACCCCCATGCCAACACCAGCCATTCCAAAAGCAGATAACAAATAGCAAGCAAATAATTGAGGTGTAGTGGTGGCAACACCCGTGATTACAAGAAAAATAGGAACGACATACAGAGAAAGAAGAATGATGGATTTAATAACCATCTCCATATTCCCGTATTTCGATTTGTTAGTGGACGTAAAATGTCCATAAACTCTTTTCCTTAGTGTTTGGGAGAATTCAGATAATTCTGATTCTGAGAACCTTACTGTCTTAATGGCACTGAAATTAAATTGTAAATACTATTGTTTCCCTGTGGGATTTACTCTGCAAGTTTTAATTCGAAAAATGAAATCAATCATTTTGGAATTAAAAAAGTAGAAAGATGAAGAATTAAAACCTTGCGAGGGGAAACTCCTGAATTTGCTACTTAAGCAGGTTGATAATCAACGCATACTTTATTTCAAGTAAAAAGGATATCCGTGGACAGCGCCTTTATGCGTACAAAGGTGAGTAGAAGATTTCGCATATCCTAATAACACACAAATCAACACTCAATACTTTGACTTAAATTAACACTTATGTCGTTAAAAATCCAAAAATTTAATGCCAAATCTACTATTTTACCCATCTGAACCATGAATGATCAAATTCAGCCTCGATAGAGAATATACTTAAATTTATTTCCACCTCCAGTTCACTATGCCATTTATGTGAACCATTTGCACCTTATTATATGTCTGTCTGGGAGTTAGCACTTGATTACCAAGCGCTGCTTTATTCATTACTAGCAATTGAAAATCTAAGTTTGAAATAGATTTAGGAGCATATTTAACCCCCACATTAAGTTGCCGATAGGATGGCATATTGTATTTATTTTCAGCGGGTGCAGACAGAGGAGGCAGCCAATGAAATCCAAAATGAACAAATGGCCTTATTGTAGTATTGGGCAAAGTATATTCTACAAATGCCGTAAGGGCATCCAGTGAACTAAAACCCTCATTTCTTTCTCTGGGAATAAAAGTGTACCAAGCATCTTTACCCCACTCTCTCGGACTAAGCCAAATTCCTTTACCTCCGGTCTTAGTATAATTCAAATTTAAATTCCAAGCAGATTTTTTTAAGCCAAATCGAGTGGACAACGCCCAGTTTCTGTCATTTGGACTTTTATATTGAAAAATCGGATCTGAATTCCCTCCATCACCTAAACCCGACTGGAACCCAGCCTGCACCCCCCAAAGCCAAGTGATCCCAGTTTTTTCATGCTTCCATCTCTTTTCGCCTTGTAGCCAGGTAGTGTTTGAAATATTTTGGACTATGGTGTGGGAAGCATTCAAGCTAAATGATTCCCATTCCTTAGCTACTTCAGCAATCCCAATCCAATCACTTGATGTATTTTCTGCATAAAGCGATGCTTGTCCATTTGCATTTCTACCCACCGGAAAAACTCCAATACTTTCGCCGACAGAAAGCCACTCACTTGTTCCACGTACACTCATCTTACTTATTCCCCAAGCAGAAAGCTTCCATTTATTTTCTGTCGAAAACCAAACATTCGCACCTTCAATCCCCGTAGGAGAAAGTCTGCCGTCTTGCCCATTTATCCAATCCGCTTCGATTGCCATCCTGCCTAAAGTTATTCCCAAATAAGCACTTGAGTAGCCAAAAGACAGCTTCTCTAGTTTACCGAAAAATCGATCATTTGGATTTAACAAATCAAATAAGCCAACTTCATATCGATTCGATCCGCCACTGACTGGATCAGAAGCTGTAAGGTCGCTGCTCCATAGATTTGCAAAGACCCTGTAGCCGATCAGAAACTCCCAGTGATTAGAGTATTCAAGTTTTGTTCCAAGACTCAAACTTGAACCTAGCGCATAATCATCCTTAAACTCCCCCGAATTTGAAGTATTCATCCAGAACAATCTAAAATGAACATCAGGATTCACAACTAGCTTTCTCTCAGGCTGCTGAGCTAGAATTAGAAATGGGACAAAGAAGAGAAACCCAAATAGGAATTTTCTCATTGTTTCGCTTCAACTTTTATTGCTTGAAATGGACCAAACTTGTGTTGTTCTTCTGAGAATTCATCAGCATATGGACCAAAAGGATGATCTATAGGTTTCTTGGAAATGTCAGGCCAATCATTCGGAAAATCCCTCTTTGGTCTATCTAAGCTATTTACATAGGCTGCAACATCCCACGCTTCCTCATCTGTAAGCATTGGGTTTTCATAGGTTGCGCCAAAAGGCATATTTGCTTTTACGTAGCCTGCAAATCTTGACATACGAAACAACCCTGCGCCTTGATTATAACTATGCTCTCCCCAAAGAGGCGGGTAAATATAACCGCTACTATCAGGCTTAATCACACCCTGACCATCAGTCATATGACAGGTCACGCATTGTCTCTCGTAAATAGTTTTTCCTTTAACAGGATCAGCGGCTCTATCAAGAAAAGGTAATTCATAGATACCTGCTCCCTTTGGCTTTTCTCCTTTAGGGACATCTTTACCAAGCCAATCCATGTACGCTACGATAGCTATCATTTCTTTACTATCATTGGGTAAAGCTTCCCCATTCAAGCTTCGCTGAAAACACCCATTGATTCTCAACTGGATGTCCTCAGATTTCCCTGACCTGCCTCTCACTTTTGGATACGTGCTTTTGGCAGCTGAATAATTATTTCCCAATGGCACAGTGCCGGCCTGCAAATGGCAATTCTGGCAGTTTAATCCATTTGAAATCTTTCGAACCTTGCCATTTGGCCCTAGATATTCAGCCGTATTGGCAATCAATTCCCTTCCATACTTAATAACTTCAGCATTGGGCGCTGAATCTACTGTGCCCCAATCAGGAGCCACCCACATCCCAACCGGATCCATTAAGGCCGTAGGCTTGTGTTCTGCTAAAGCTGGTAAAGCCTCGGAAACTTGCATCTGAGTGGGTTGTAAACCAACATGATCAAAATACAAAAGTCCTGCAACTAGCCCAACGAGTAGCACTACAGTCACTAATAGGCCTGCGATTAGGGGGAAGAGTTTTATTAAAGGTCTGGATGTCTGATTCATAGTTAAGTGATCAAGCTACAAAAATGCAGGTATTGATCCACGAAGCATGTGACGAAGATCACCTTGGCCGTCAAAAAAACAATAATTCCATCTCAAAATCAGGACTCCTATTTGGCTTCAGCCAAAAATACCTGCTTATCCCCCACAGTCCCGAGTACCATATAATGATTCAGGTATTTATACAAATGGATATCCAACTCGTCTCCCAACACACATTCCGCTAGGTAGTTGATCAAAAATGGAAGCGTTTGACACCCATTTTCCCTGAGGATATTTTCAACCCATTGCACATAGCTAGTGTTATTCACGTGATTGTTCAGGTCAAGATCAGAGTGCCTTACCTTTAACTTCTCAGATTTAAGTAATTCTCCTTTTAATCTGATTTTTTCAGGCTGCCAAGCTGGCTTCTCTTTAGGGTCAAAAAGCTCCGCAGGCAATGCATTTTCTGGTCTAAAAATCCGTTTTGTTACCACATTCATCAAAACCCAGGAACTCATCGCCCAGGCAAGGACTAGTCCTTCAGGATTGGTGATCAAAAATTCACGAAAAGCAAAAAGTTTATCAACTCCCCTTCCTGCAGTATAAACCTTAATAGAATCCCCCCAAGAGGGTAAATTTTCACATTTTATCTCTATTCTGGACAGAATCCAAGACAGATTCTGCTCCTGCAAATTCCTTCCAAAATCAGCTGAATCCGCATGCCGCCATGCTATTTCCTGAAACAAATTGGATAATGCAGTCAAGCTCAGCTTCCCATCTGGATCAACCTGATACGAACGGACTTCAAAATCTTTTTGAAACTGAAAGAGAGGGTTTAAACTCATTTAGTTTGACTTGGGGAGGGTTTTACAGGAATAAGGAAAACAGCTTTTCTGATACTTGAAAGTACGGTAATCCCCAATCCTGCCACAGCAATTAATGCAAAAGAAACTTTCAAATTAAATAATTCAGCGATAAAACCAATCATCGGTGGCCCTAGCAAAAATCCAAAAAATGAAATTGTGGACACCAAAGCCAATGCGACGCTAGGAGTATACAATTTAGATCTTCCAGCGATACTATAGGATAACGGAATAATGGATGCTACACCCAGCCCAACCAGTAGAAAGCCGGCAGTAGCCATAATGACTGTTGGGAAAATCACAGCTAAACTTAGACCTATGAATATTAAAACCCCACTTACTTGGATTACTTCAACCTTGGTATATCTAGCAGCGACCTTATCTGTAATAAACCTACCAGCCGCCATGGTGCCCATAAATGCGACGTAACCAAGTGCGATCAACGATGGATCAGATTGAATGACTTTTTTGAAGTAAACACCAGACCAATCGAACATACAACCCTCAGCCATCATTCCTAGAAAAGCAATCAAGCTGATTCTCATCAATAGCGCATCTGGTTTTTTTAAAACCAATCCTCCACCACCCTCGGAGACTTTTCTATCTTTAATGATATAGCGCTGGGCAGAAAGGATGATGGTAATAGAAATAACCATCACTACTCCATAATGCTGTGCGGGCGACAAGCCTAAAAATATCATCAAAGCTCCTAAACCCGCTCCTGAGAACCCTGCCAAGCTCCATAAACCATGAAAGGATGCCAGAATACTTTTACCCATCTCATCTTCTAACCCTAAAGCCTGAGTATTCAACGAGATATTCATCACATTCCCAAGCATGCCATACAAAATAAGGACTGGAATTAGCAACCAAGTGGTCGGCGCCAAACCTATCAAAGGCAAAGTAAAAGCATACGCAAAAGCCCCAAACATAACCACAGCCCGACTTCCAAACTGATGAACGGCCCAACCAGCAATAGGTAATCCAATAACCGAACCCAGCGGTAAAAACAACAATAAGGTACCTAACTGTCCTTCTGAGAGATCAAACTTGGCTTGAATATCTGGAATCCTCGCTGCCCAAGAGGCAAAACAAAGACCTACGAAAAAGAAAAATGCCCCTAGGGCAACTCGTCTTTTGGAAAGTGTGTTCATCTAAATAGCTAGGTTTAAGAGGCTCACAAAAGTACAGAACATTCTACCAAAAACATGGTCAATTCAGAACATTGCCACTACAAACTAGTTATCAAAGCCGAACTCACCTAATCAGAAATCTCATGGAATTGGTCATAGCAGGAGCCGTAATCGTTACCGCCATTTTTATTGTGCGTTTTATTATCAAAAAAGTTTTTGACTAAAAAAACCACTTCCTTTCCAGAAAGTGGTCTTCAAATCGCTTTTTTTTGATTGTGCAGTTGCTAGTTAGGGAGCTTATGGGAAAATTTACCATATACCCAAGTGCCCGCAATGGCGGAAAGTAAAGTCACCAAAACCACTGTAAAACCAGATCCAATCTGTGCGAAAAGCGGACCTGGACAAGCTCCAGTAATTGCCCAGCCTAATCCGAAAATAAATCCTCCGTAAATCTGCCCCTTGCGGAATTCTTTAGTTGGAATATTGATTTCCTCTCCGGAAATAGATTTGATTTTCAGGCGCTTAATCAACTGAATGGAAATAATCCCGGTGACTATCGCCGAGCCTATCACTCCATACATGTGAAATGAATCCAATCGAAACATTTCCTGTATTCTAAACCAAGAGATGATCTCGGCCTTCACAAACACGATTCCGAACATCACTCCTAGAATCAAATATTTCAACAGTGCTAAACCTCTTTCTCCAGTCTCTTGTGAATTTGGTGCATCACAAGCCACTTCCTTTATATTTTTCTCTGCTAGTAACATGTCTTTTTTGATTAAAATCCTGCCAATTTCATTAATGGTCCAATGAACACCTGAGTCATCAGAAATCCTCCAGCCATAAAGAAAATGGTGGCGACCAGCGATGGCCATTGAAGTGAACTAATACCCATAATTGCATGGCCGGATGTACACCCACCTGCGTACCGGGTACCAAACCCTACTAAAAACCCTCCTAACACGAAGAATATCAATCCTTTTGCAGTAAATATATTTTCCCAAGTGAAAATATCAGAGGGCATTAAGCCAGAGAAATCAGTAATTCCTAGCGCAGTCAAATCTGCTTTTGTCTGAGTTGCAATTACAATTTCTTCGGGATTTGAAAAGAAAGTAGTGGCCACAAAGCCGCCTATCATGACGCCTAGGACAAAGACCAAATTCCATGTCTCTTTTTTCCAATTGTATTGAAAGAATGGAATCTTGGCAGGTACACAGATAGCACACACATGCCGTAGTGAGGAAGATATCCCAAAGCTTTTATTTCCCAAAATGAGAAGCGCAGGTACGGTAAGGCCTATCAGCGGTCCAGCCACATACCATGGCCAAGGCTGAGAAACCCAGTCTATAAATTGATTCATTAGAATATTAATTGGGTGATATAATTCCAAGCTGCTAGTCAGCTTGAAAAATCCACCTAGTGATCTATGTCTCACAGATCACTAGGTCGATACTTTTGACTATTTAATCGTGACTCTTTCTATTTACCGGTTACAGCAAAGTAGTTGGACATACATATTCAGTCACATCAATCTTTTCAGAATCTTTGATAGCCTTAAATCCACCATCAACATCAATTAGGTTGTCATAGCCTCTTGCTCTTAAGATGGAATTGAAAACCATAGATCGATATCCTCCTGCACAATGCACGTAGTACGTTTTATCTTTATTGATTTTCAGCATACTATCATTGATATAATCAAGAGGAGCATTTTCCGCATTTACAACATGCTCTGAAAGGAACTCGCTATTCTTTCTCACATCTAAAATATTGATTTCAGCATTTTCTGCCTGTCTTTTCGCAAGTTCTTCAGCACTTATTGACTCTATTCGATCGATTTCATGACCTGATTTTTTCCAAGCTTCAATTCCACCATTCAAATATCCGATCGCATAATCATATCCCACACGAGCCAATCTTGTAATCACCTCTTCTTCTCTTCCTTCATCAGCAACTACCAATATTTCTTGTTTCAAATCTGGTATCATCGCTCCTACCCAAACGGCAAAGCTTCCGTCAATTCCAATATTTACTGAATTAGGGACAAATCCCTTGGCAAATACCTGAGGAGCTCTAGTATCTAGTATTAATGCTCCAGTCTCATTTGCAGCAGCTTCAAATTCTGAAGGGGTCAAAGGTCTCACACCTCTTTCTAAAACTGCATCAATGCTGTCATAACCCTCAATATTCATCATTACGTTTTGCGGGAAGTAAGCAGGAGGAGGTGTTAGCCCAGTTATCAATTCTTTGATAAAGTCCTCTTTGCTCATATCCTGAAGCGCATAATTGGTTTTCTTCTGGTTACCTAAGGTATCTGAGGTTTCCTTACTCATATTTTTACCACAAGCAGAGCCTGCCCCATGCGCTGGATAGACGATTAGGTCATCTGGAAGTGGCATTATTTTATTTCGAAGAGAATCATACATATGCCCTGCAAGAATTTCCTGAGTCAAATCTGCCACAACTTTCTGGGCTAAATCTGGTCTTCCCACATCACCTATAAATAAGGTATCGCCAGTGAAGATCGCTTCTGCTTTCCCTTCTTCATTGAATAGTAAGTAGCAAGAACTTTCCATTGTATGACCAGGAGTGTGAAGTACTTTTATCTTAGCTTTCCCGACTTTGAATTCTTGCCCATCTTCAGCGACAATCGCATCAAAGCCCATTTTCATAGTAGTAGGACCGTATACGATTGACGCTCCTGTTTTGGCAGAAAGATCCTGATGTCCAGAGACGAAATCTGCGTGAAAGTGAGTTTCAAACACATATTTTATCTTAGCATTTCTGCGATCTGCTTTCTCAATGTATGGCTGAACTTCTCTTAATGGGTCAATTACCGCTGCTTCTCCATCTGACTCAATGTAATATGCACCTTGAGCAAGGCATCCTGTATATATTTGTTCGATTTTCATATGATTATTTTTTTTTATTTCTAATGGATACCCAAAAGTAGGGATTTGATTAGTCGCCCTAAATGACTTTTGTCACAGATGGTCTAGGCTGTCTCTTGAATATTCGTTTTGATGGTATTTACCAATTGATGGGCTGGAACTACACCAGATTCTCTCCATAGGATTTTTCCTTTTTGGAAAAGTATCAAAGTCGGCACACCACGCACTTGAAATTTACTTGCTGCTAACTGATTCTTATCGACATCCACTTTCAAGATTTTCACCTTATCGCCGAGTTGTTTGGCTGTATCCTCCAAAATCGGCTGCATCATTTTACAGGGACCGCACCAAGTAGCAAAGAGATCTACCAATACGGCTTGGTCACCATCGATAAGTTCTTGGAATGTTTTGGCTTTCGTAGACATGATTTCTGATTTTTTTATCACAACAAAAGTAGGAGCAAAATCAGTTCAACACCGTAATTAATATCACATAGCGGTTAATATCAACATGCCTCAAGTTTTAAAATACCTAAAATCGCCCTATTTGGCATTTATTTTTTTTATTTTCGCCAGTCAAATTCCACTTATTAAATGCTCAATTACAAGCAAATCAATAATCTGACCGGTTGGGTCGTTTTTGCGGTAGCTACTTTGGTTTACGTTCTTACTGTCGAACAAACAGCTAGCTTCTGGGATCCAGGAGAATTCATAGCCGTAGCATACAAGTTACAAGTACCTCACCCTCCAGGAGCTCCATTCTTCCTTTTGGTATACCGAATGTTCAGTTTCTTTGCATTCGGAGATCCTTTGCAAGTGGCTTATTGGATGAATATCGGTAGTGCGCTATTCTCAGGTTTCTCTATTTTATTCCTTTTTTGGTCGATCACTTTATTTGGAAAGAAGCTTTTCAAAGTTATAGAAGGGCAAGAAAGCAAAGGCGAAACAATCACCTTGATGGGTGCTGGGATCGTCGGCGCATTGGTTTACACCTTCTCAGATAGTTTCTGGTATTCGGCTGTAGAGTCAGAAGTTTACGCGATGTCTTCCTTCTTTACAGCGATCGTGATTTGGGCATTCTTGAAGTGGGATGTGATCAAAGACCCGCGCGAAGAAAACAAATGGATGATTTTCATCGCCTATTTGGTCGGACTTTCTATTGGTGTTCACTTGCTGAACTTGGTGACTCTGCCTGCTTTGGCCCTGATTTACTATTTCAAAAAATACGAGAATCCTACGCTGAAAGGTGGTCTTCTTGCTATGTTTTTGGGGGGAGTTGCACTGATTATCATCAACAATCTGATTATACCAGGACTTCCTAGCTTAGCTGGATCCATGGAGATTTTCTTTGTGAATAGCATTGGCTTGCCATTTGGGTCAGGAATCGTAGTCTTTATGCTTCTGTTTTTCACAGCAGTATTCTTCGCCTATAAGTATTCTCGTAAAAAGGGAAATGCAATTCTAAATACAGCTCTTTTATCCTTCATCTTCATCTTGATCGGCTATGCGAGTTATGCCTTGATCGTGGTACGAGCAAACCAAGATCCGGTTATCAATGAAAATGCGCCAAAGGATATAGTCAGCTACGTCTCATACCTAAAGCGTGAGCAATACGGGTACAGGCCTTTGCTTCATGGCCAGTATTTCACTGCGCAATTGGTGGCTCAAGAAGAAGGCGCACCAGTTTATATGAAGGGAAAAGATAAGTATGAGATCGTAGATTATTCTTTGGTAAACACTTACGACCCTACAAAAACAACAATTCTTCCTAGAATCTATTCAACACAAGAAAATCATAAAAGGCTTTACCGACAGAAACTTGGCCTGAGAGAAGGGCAAGACCCAACTTTTGGTGACAATATCTATTTCATGTTCTCGCATCAGCTAGGCAAAATGTACTGGCGCTATTTTATGTGGAATTTCTCCGGCAAAGAGTCAGATTTCAGCGATGCACCTTGGGTAGGAATTACGGATGCATTCAAAGATTATCCTGATTACATCACGGAAAACAAAGGACACAATAACTACCTCATGCTTCCGCTGTTGCTGGGAATTATAGGATTATTCTTCCAAGCTAAAGCAGATCCAAAGTCTTTCTATGTGAATCTAATGCTGTTCCTAATGATGGGCGTGGTACTGGTTCTTTACCTGAATTCCCCTCCAGTAGAACCTAGAGAGCGGGACTACATCTATGTGGGTAGCTTCTATGCTTTTGCCATATGGGTTGGGCTCGGAGTAATGGCCATCGCACACATGATCGGTCGGGCCACGAAGAATATGGCAACTGCCGGAATAATTGCGACGCTACTTACTTTGCCGGTAGCCGGCTTGATGGGCGCTCAAAACTGGAATGATCACAACAGAAAAGGAAGATATTTCTCGGTGGATTCTGCTAGAAACTTCTTGGCCTCATGTGCTCCAAACGCAATTCTATTCACAGGTGGAGATAACGATACTTTCCCACTTTGGTATGTACAAGAAGTGGAAGGTTTCCGTACAGATGTCCGAGTGATCGTATTAAGTTATTTCGATACAGATTGGTATGTGGAGCAAATGACTCGACCAGTGAATGAGTCAGAGGCTTTACCGTTCAGTTTGGATCCAAACCGCTACCAAAAAGGCACAAATGATGTGCTTTACGTAATGGAGAGAGAAGGAATGAATGCGATTTCTGCCAAGGAATATTTGAAGCTATTGAACTCAGGTTCTGATCTTTTAAAAATGGAAACTGGCGGTAAATCTGTTGCCAACATGGTTCCTTCAAGAAATCTGATCTTGGAAGTAGACAGCTCTGCTGTTGCTTCCAAGGACATAATCCCTGAAGAATTTGCTTCGCTTTTTGCTCCGCAAATGAATCTTCAAGTCACTGGAAACTATGTAACGAAAGGCACCTTGATGCTAATTGATTTGATTGTATCCAACAATTGGGATAGACCTATTTATTTCAATAATACATCACTCGCAACCATAGGGATCAACATAGAAGATCACGTCGTGATGGAAGGCTTGACTTATCGCTTGCTTCCTGTGAGAAAACCTGAATATGTCCGTGAAGAGTTGGTCAATGCTGATTTGGCCTATGAAAACTACATGACCAAGTTTGCTTTCAGAGGCATGAACAATCCTGATGCCTATTTGGATGAGGAATACAGGAGATTTGCTTCCAATCACCGAAGTGCATTGAATAGCATCGCGATTGCTTTGCTAGACGAAGGTGATATGGAAAAAGCGGCTACTCTTCTAAACTACGGATTGGAAGTAATGCCTAATGAAGCGATTCCTTACGACCTATCTAGTGGACAGTCTGTCCCTCTTTTCTTTGAGGTAGGGGAAGATGAAAAGGCGCTGGATATCATTAATGAGGTATCGAAGAAGTCATTAGACATGATCGAGTTCTACACAGAGGAAAATAGAGAGTATGACCGAGAGATGATGATTTCTATAGAGATGATACGCTATTTTATACCACTTTTGGAAGAAAGAGGCTATCAGGAAAAAGCTCAGGAGTTAAAATTAAGAATGGAGCAATTCCTTGGTCCGCAGCAAAGTGGCGGAAGTGCGTTGGATAGAAGATAAATAGAATTTCATACTAAAAAGAAAAGAGTCTCGGATATCCGGGACTCTTTTTTTTATTCCTGGTAAAATCACTTTTTAGATTTAATGGTCAAAAATAGTTGGTAAAAGCTGTGTAAACTATTGATTTACTGTCTTTTGTGACAACCTTATTGAAAGTGGTTTCAATAAGGTTG
>NZ_FXUA01000014.1:0-3193 GCF_900182815.1 Algoriphagus winogradskyi
GAATAAATGAGGCGGCGACCTACTCTCCCGGGTGTAACCCCAGTACCATCGGCGCTGCAGGGCTTAACTTCTCTGTTCGGGATGGGAAGAGGTGGGACCCCTGCGCTAGGCCGCCTAAATTGTAAGTATACAGTGCGTAGTGATCAGTGATCAGCTACCATAGCCGTATCTAATATCTTAAGTTCTTCGGTCCTCGGTCTCCCGTCTTCCGACTTTACTAACATGTCTTTGCAGAAACTGTAACAAACGTAGGGTAAGCTTTTGGGCAATTAGTACTACTCGGCTATGACATTACTGCCTTTACACCTGTAGCCTATCAACGTCATCGTCTCTGACGGCCCTATTTGGAAGTCTCATCTTGAGGGGAGTTTCGCACTTAGATGCTTTCAGCGCTTATCTCTTCCCGACGTAGCTACCCGGCAATGCAATTGGCATCACAACCGGTACACCAGCGGTCAGTCCAACCCGGTCCTCTCGTACTAAGGTCAGGTCCTCGCAAACTTCCCACGCCCGCAACAGATAGGGACCGAACTGTCTCACGACGTTCTGAACCCAGCTCGCGTGCCACTTTAATGGGCGAACAGCCCAACCCTTGGGACCTTCTTCAGCCCCAGGATGTGACGAGCCGACATCGAGGTGCCAAACCTCCCCGTCGATATGAGCTCTTGGGGGAGATCAGCCTGTTATCCCCAGCGTACCTTTTATCCTTTGAGCGACGGCTCTTCCATTCAAAACCGCCGGATCACTATACCCGTGTTTCCACCCTGCTCGGCTTGTCGGCCTTACAGTCAAGCTCCCTTATGCTATTGCACTCCTCGTACGGTTACCAAGCGTACTGAGGGAACCTTTGGAAGCCTCCGTTATCCTTTTGGAGGCGACCACCCCAGTCAAACTACCCACCAAGCAATGTCCCCGAAAATCGGGTTAGATACCAAACAAACAAAGGGTGGTATTTCAACAGTGACTCCACGAATCCTGGCGAACCCGCTTCAATGTCTCCCACCTATCCTACACATCATTTGTCCAGTACCAATACTAAGTTGCAGTAAAGGTGCATGGGGTCTTTCCGTCCCGTTGCGGGTACGCGGCATCTTCACCGCGACTACAATTTCACCGAGCTCATGGCTGAGACAGTGCCCAGATCGTTACACCATTCGTGCAGGTCGGAACTTACCCGACAAGGAATTTCGCTACCTTAGGACCGTTATAGTTACGGCCGCCGTTTACTGGGGCTTCGATTCAATGCGTCTCTTACGATAACATCCCCTCTTAACCTTCCAGCACCGGGCAGGTGTCAGGCCTTATACTTAGTCTTGAAACTTTGCAAAGCCATGTGTTTTTGTTAAACAGTCGCCTGGGCCTCTTCACTGCGGCCTCTATTGCTAGAGGCGCCCCTTCTCCCGAAGTTACAGGGCTATTTTGCCGAGTTCCTTAGCCATGATTCACTCGAGCACCTTAGGATACTCTCCTCGACCACCTGTGTCGGTTTGCGGTACGGGTAATTATACGCTTAGCGCTAGAAGTTTTTCTTGGAAGCCCTTAGGATCACTATCTGATTGTCCGTAAACGCTCAGTACTATCAGCTTCGGCTAAACCCACGCATTTAACTATGGGTCCAATACCTACTACCTTTAACGCGGTATTCCGTCACCGCGCGGATCTTTCATCACTCCGTCACTCCATCACCTGTATAATTAGTATGGGAATATTAACCCATTGTCCATCCACTACCCCTCTCGGGTTCGCGTTAGGTCCCGACTAACCCTGATCCGATTAGCGTTGATCAGGAAACCTGGGTCTTACGGTGTGCGGGTTTCTCGCCCGCATTATCGTTACTTATGCCTACATTTGCTTTTCCAAAAGCTCCAACCAGGCTGACGCCTGACCTTCACTGCCGTTGGAATGCTCCCCTACCACTGCCCCTGATAAATCAGGGTACAATCCTTCGCTTCGGTACTATGTTTGATGCCCGATTATTATCGACGCCCTGTCGCTCGACCAGTGAGCTGTTACGCACTCTTTAAAGGAATAGCTGCTTCCAAGCTAACCTCCTGGCTGTCTCTGCAACTGGACCACCTTTGTTCAACTTAACATAGATTTGGGGACCTTAGCGGAAGGTCTGGGTTCTTTCCCTCTCGGACTTGGACCTTAGCACCCAAGCCCTCACTGCCGGTTCTATATGATGGCATTCGGAGTTCGTCAGGATTTGGTAGGATTTGACTCCCCCTAGTCCTATCGGTAGCTCTACCTCCATCATACAATTCCCGACGCTGTTCCTAAAAACATTTCGGGGAGTACGAGCTATTTCCCAGTTTGATTAGCCTTTCACCCCTACCCACAGCTCATCCGGAAACTTTTCAACGTTTATCGGTTCGGTCCTCCATTGTGTGTTACCACAACTTCAACCTGGCCATGGGTAGATCACTAGGTTTCGCGTCTACCCCCACCGACTCAAGCGCCCTTTCAGACTCGCTTTCGCTCCGGGTACGGTACTGAATACCTTACCCTTGCCGATGAGGAGTAACTCGTAGGCTCATTATGCAAAAGGCACGCCGTCACTACACAAAGTAGCTCCGACCGCTTGTAAGCGCACGGTTTCAGGTTCTATTTCACCCCGTTATTCACGGTACTTTTCACCTTTCCCTCACGGTACTAGTTCACTATCGGTCTCTCAGGAGTATTTAGCCTTACCGGATGGTGCCGGCAGTTTCAATCGGGATTTCTCCGGTCCCGACCTACTCAGGATACCCGTCTCGCAATCAATCCTTCCAATACGGGACTCTCACCCCCTATGGTCAGCTTTCCCACGCTGTTCTCGTCGGATTGATCTTGATTATACAGGTCCTACAACCCCGGTTATGCCGTAACATAACCGGTTTGGGCTCTTCCGCTTTCGCTCGCCACTACTTACGGAATCATTATTATTTTCTCCTCCTATGGGTACTTAGATGTTTCAGTTCCCCACGTTCGCTTTCCTTACGGAATAGTCTTAAAGACTGGGTTGCCCCATTCGGATATCTACGGATCAAACCCTATTGGCAGGTCCCCGTAGCTTTTCGCAGCTTATCACGTCCTTCTTCGCCTCTGAGAGCCTAGGCATCCCCCGTGCGCCCTTATTCACTTACTCTTCTACTGCGTGCTATCGCTAGCACGTCTGTTACAATTTCTGCTCAACATGTCAATGAACTTTACT
>NZ_FXUA01000015.1 GCF_900182815.1 Algoriphagus winogradskyi
CAGGTGATGATGAAGGTGCTGCAATCTGATCTTGTCAATAACCGAGGAGAACGTATGGTACGTGCAGGCGACTGGAGTCTACTGAAAGATATGGAACTGAATGCTTCCAGTTCCCTGGGCAGCACCCTCTTTTTGGAAACTACCTACACGGATTCCCCAACGGCATGGGCGGTAGCCATCCCGGCTTTTGTCCCTCAGGATTATGTGGCAGTACCTAAAGGTGCAACCCACTTGAGGATATCGGCTACAGGAGTGGGACTGGATTTCTCGACAGGTGCAAGAGCAGTGCAAACTGCTGCTTCAACTTTGCTTCCGGTAATCGATCCGGCTGCGGCAATCAATCTATCCGTTGATAAAGCCCTACTTCCTGGTACGCACAGAGCATTTGTGCTCAGTGTAGAATTCGTCCAGATGGTGAATGGCAGCGAGTACTCCATTAACAATGGGGCGCACAATGCGGCCAAGATGGTAGGAGTAGAGCAGGTCTAAGATGAGACTGGTACTTCACCGCAAGTACAAAGCAACAGTAACCCTTGGGAGATTATTTCTAGGGCAGAAGCAGCTCTGCTTTACCCGTGAGCCTCCCAAGGCCTGCTTTGATACTGGGAAAACCTGTCTGGAAGAAGGGGTTTATGAGTTGGAAAACAGCCTCGGTCTGTGTCGAAACCTCGGTCTGGGTCTTTATAGACCGAAAAGTGGGATAAAGAAAGGAGTGAACCGCCTCGGTTCGTGTCTGCACGAACCGATAAGTTGCATGGAAGAAGGAGTCTATGAGCTCGAAGCTATCCATTCCGAGGTAAAAGGCTGGGGGATAGGAATTGGAAAAAAAGGAAAGATCTCCAGTTACCTAGGAGAGGATAAGCTTGAGTCCAGTTACATCTATCCAGTTACCAGCTATAGAGCCGATGGTACCCCGCTATTCACCAAACTCGCGTTTCTCAAATTGATGGAGAGGCTGGGGGCTGAATGGAGTCGGGGGGAAGTAATAGAGTTGCAGATAGTGTCAGAGCGAGTTCCTTATCTCCTGGAATCATGTCTGGAACAGAGCTACTGCTAAGTCTGGCGGGAGTGGTAACGATGATGCTTCTTTCAGTAATTGCGTACTTTCTGAAGTTGCTGATAGAGGATACCCGACAGCTGCGGGACGAATTAGCTAAGCTGAAGGAACTCTTTTACCGCTTGGAGGCGGAACAGGCCTTGATCAAGAATGTAATGCAAAGGACTCGAAGCCCCGACTAGCAGAAGGTCATCACGAACCACAGGAAAATGAAATCCGAATTCCGACATAGGACTATGGACACAAGTACCCCATTGAGGACCCGACTAGGGGATAACGGGGCTGATGAATTAAAATCTATAAAGCCGGAGGGGATTCCTCTCTGGTTTTTTGCCAATGTTATTTAGGTGTGAATCACGATTCAGCTGAAAAAATGATTGTATTTTGCAATTGTATAATGAAGGATATCAGTGGATAATTGTAACCGCTTTCTAACCAGTAGCCAAAGATATAAGGGGTTATAGCATCTTTCACCGTGCTGTAGAATGTCATTGGTGGACGATTACCTGCTACTTTCTAGATACATTCTGCAACTACTGGCTTCATTGCTGTCAATCATATTAATCGATATTCATTTGAAATTTAACTTAAACCGAAAGGCAACTCCAGTTTCTTAATGGATCAGAACATCCCTTTTGAAATATAAAATGTATGATTATTTACATTTTAGATATGTTCATTTGTCGTATGGTTAATTGATTAAACGATAAATGTATTTTTAAATTCACCATTTTTAGATTAATAAAATGAATTTAGAAAATATTACTTCAGATTTGAGTAAGGATGAAGTTTTTCTCAAAATAAACGACTTTTTGGAAAATAAAGGATTTCAAATTGACCAAGTTGATAAGGAAAGGCCATGGGGAGGATTTTTTGTTATTGATGAAAATCAGATTTCAGAATTTGCAGAAATGTTTTTCATGGAGATAGAACTTTCAGAAAAGCAATTGCAACAGAAATTGAGTCCTAAGTTTTTATTGGTTGCCCCCGGTTCACGCTTATCTTGGCAATACCATTTCCGGAGAGCTGAACTTTGGAAACTTATCCAAGGAGAGGCAGGTATTGTGAAAAGTGAAACTGATGAACTAGGGGAATTGCAACCAATGGAGTTTGGTGAAACTGTATCTTTGATGCAGGGTGAAAGACATCGTTTGGTAGGTATGGATAATTGGGGAATAGTGGCGGAGATTTGGATGCATGTCAACCCAGAATTACCTTCAGATGAAGAAGATATAGTTAGGGTAGAGGATGATTATGCCAGGAAATAATTAAGGGTAAGGCTTTTAATGAGCTTTGTATTGCCATGCACCTTTAATATGGCTAATCACCTATTCATGTGTATGCTTATTGAAAGCATGAATTTACATTATGACCTGTAAAATCTTTCAATTTAAAAGGGCTTAGGGAGTTTTTGTCGCCTTAATCCAGAATATTTTAGACATGAATCTCTACGGATGAGTCAATATTCATCACTCATAAAAAAGGGGAAGCCTAAGCTTCCCCAGATTATTTATTTTAGGTTTATTTATTCAAAATGCGTTATCATGGTTTAGCAAGGATTTGGCTGTCATCCAAATAATCTTAATATCCAAAAATGGACTCCATGTTTTGATGTAATACATATCCAGCTTATAGCGAAAATATATGGAATTGCTAGAATTAGTCTCTCCTCTATATCCTCTTGCCTGAGCTAGTCCTGTAATTCCAGGCTTTACCAGATGTCTGTTTTTAAATCCTTCTATTTCTAGTGAATGGGCGTCGTTTTGGACCAAAATATGGGGTCTAGGTCCTACAACGGACATATTACCATAAATCACGTTGAGAATCTGAGGTAATTCATCCAAACTTGTTTTTCTAAGAATCCTTCCAATTCGTGTTACTCGTGGATCATTTCGAGTCGCCATCTTCAGATTGGCTTCATCGTTAACTACCATAGATCTAAACTTGTAACAATTAAACCGGGAATTATAAATCCCCTCCCTTTCTTGTTTGAAAAATACTGGTCCCGGCGAATCCAGTTTAATTAGAATCCCTATAATTGGAAACAACCACCAACCAATTACCAGCATAAAACTGATTGAGCATATCAGATCTAATGTACGTTTCATAGTTAGGTTAATCCAATTCATATCTTCTGAAACAATACTTTCATTGTTTTCATTGAATAGGGCATTGGTATCAAGGTACAGCTCAGCATTCCCAAAATTTTGGAGTAGATAATTTGTTCTCATATTCTTGATTTCGGTTAGTAAAAAATTTATCGTATTCCGATTACTTTGGGCGTAGAAAAGGATTAAAATATTAATTAACGGACTGGCAAAATATCAACCGTTTCATTATGAATTCTTTACTCCTTTTTCTTACACTAATGTAGTATCTAATGTACATATGTGAAAGGTAAAGGAGCTGTTTTATCATAAACAAGCCTTATTTGTAAATAAACAGTCAATCATTCAGAATTGTATTTTAATAGTCTTATTAACTTTGATAAATTATTTAGGTCTGGTAAGACCTTATGGAAATCGGATAACAAAGAAGATTTGATTTTTGAAAAATCTAAAATTTACTTTAATCAGATTTGATTATCTGTTCCCAAAATTTCCCATTGATAATTTGTAGATGAGTTTAATTTTAGGATTACAGGTATATTTTCTATGTTTTGTGAATGTAAGTGTAATTGGAAAACACATTTTTCAATTTGGGAATGCATTTGGAAATAAAATTTCAATTAAGGTTCTATTATTAACTATAGATTAAATAAGATAAACTGGTAAAACCAATAACATGAATATTACCCAGACCATTATATTGGCTCTTATTGAGGGGCTAACAGAATTTCTTCCAGTTTCCTCTACAGGACATTTGATTTTAGCCTCCTCAGCTATGAAAATCCATGAGGATGAATTTGTTAAAACTTTCGAGATTTTTATTCAGTTGGGAGCAATTCTCGCAATAGCTTTAATGTATATCAAGAGGTTCTTTCAAGGCATGAAGATTTATGCTAAACTTTTTGTGGCATTCATTCCTACTGCTATTGTTGGTTTTTTTGCGTACGATTTTATAAAATCATACCTATTTAATCCCATAGTGGTTTCATTATCATTGATTATTGGAGGTATTATACTAATCTGGATCGATAAAAAGGTAATTTCCAAAGAATCGGAAGTCGAATCATTGGTAGATATTGCCTTTAGAAATGCATTTTACATAGGTTTGATGCAATGTTTTTCTATGATTCCAGGTACATCAAGAGCAGCTTCAACTATAATCGGTGGCGTGTTTAATAGATTGGACAAAAAACAAGCGACAGAGTTTTCATTTCTATTAGCAATACCTACAATGATTGCAGCAACAGGCTATGACCTGTTTAAAACCTCCATAAATTTTAATAACCAGGAGATTGTTATGCTTACCCTTGGGTTAGCTACTGCTTTTGTGAGTGCATGGTTGGCAGTTAAGATTTTTTTAAGGATTGTAGAAAATTATGGATTTAAGCATTTTGGTTATTATAGGATAATTGTAGGCTTATTATTCCTCTACATTATGGCCTAGATCTGAAAAAAGTAATCGTGTTTTTATTACTAATGGTTCCACCACGATCTTAATGTTAAAGACACTTGACTTTTAATTGATGACTGACTTTATAGGTAGTTTCCGGATGGGTGAGCCTTACGGTATTTTCGGTTTTGGGCTGCTTTGCAAGCCGTTAAGAAAATGACTTAGCTGCTGAGGTACGAGAGGACAAGTCGAAATGAAAATGCCCGGTGGGCATTTTGAGATTTGGGCCAGGTTTTGGGAGGGAGTCATTTTTAGGGCGCAAGGAAGGACAAAATTCCGCTGTCTACTCAGCTCAAAACAGCACTATGCCCCCCAGCGGAAAGAAAAGACCGAGGCTCAGGGCTTTTTGGTTAATTTTGATATAATGGTCAAAAATAGTTGGTAAAACCCGTGTAATTAACTGGTATATAAATATTTACGAGAACCTTATTGAAATGCGTTTCAATAAGGTTCTTTTGTTTTATGAAAACTTCAAAAAAAGCGTTGTTGGGCATGTGGCTTTTTAGACTCAATTAAATGGGGAAAACAAGGAGG
>NZ_FXUA01000016.1 GCF_900182815.1 Algoriphagus winogradskyi
GCTGGGGTTGAAACCCCAGCCTATTGACTACAATCCTATTTCTTGACCTCTTCCTACTTCATCATTCGATATTCGAAATTTTACATTCATCATTATTATCAACTAACATCGGTAACCCAACACCAGCTATCTCCATCCATGGTCTGTGTCTCATAGACCATTTTTTCTTACCAAAGAAATCCGAAATCAATTCTGGTTCCATCTTGCTGGCACAACACCGCGTCTCCGCTAGACGATTCTGGGCCAGCGCTGGTTTACAACTATATTCTTAAACACCGGGTTAAAACCCGGCGCTACAAATTTGACATGCCTACGGCATTGTTCAGTTTCCAACTTCCCTGCTTTCAAACCTCCGATACCCGCCAACTTCTAACTGCCACCCGCGAAAAGAAATTGCAATGTGGTAGAACCTCTGCTGTTCGTAAGGGCGCGGTGGGAAGCTGAAATAGCGGGGCAGGCGGCTGGAATGCGGGTTGAAGCATTATTTCAGCAAGCCTTTTGGTTACTTTTGGGCTCAAAAGTATCAGAGAAGATGATATGGATCTCACATCCGAAATCCTATATCGATTCGGTTTCCATCTTGCTGGCAAAATGCCACATCTCCACTAGAGGATTCCGAGCCAGCGCTGTTAAAATATCATGCTCCGATTCAACCCAGGGCTGCGTCGTACCTCCTTACCCTGGGCTATTAATATTGCATGCCTTCAGCATGCTCCTCATATCCAACTATCACCGCAAACGCCAATCGCCAACCGACAACTTTCATTCATTTTAAATTTTAAATTCCTTCATTTTAAATTCTTAATTTCCTCCGTTTCCATCTTGCTGGCATAATGCCTTCGTCTCCGAATGACGATTTCGGGCCAGCGCTGGTTACCTATTATATTCCTATACACCGGGTTAAAACCCGGTGCTACCCATCTTGCATACCTACGGCATGCTCTCCAAATTCCAGATCTCTCACCATTTTAAATTCTTAATTCCTTCATTTTAAATTGTAACAACCCACAACAAACAACCAACAACCCGCGAAAAAAAATTGCAATGTGGTAGAACCTCTGCTGTTCGTAAGGGCGCGGTGGGAAGCTGAAATAGCGGGGCAGGCGGCTGGAATGCGGGTTGAAGCATTATTTCAGCAAGCCTTTTGGTTACTTTTGGGCTCAAAAGTGACAAGAAAGAAACCATCTGGCTCGCCTCCCTTCGTTTCTCACAGATCATTTCCTTTCTGTTGTCCTGCTTCTCCAGAAGCTAGACTCAACTACTACCAGATAAAGAACAAGCCCCGAACTTCCACTCATTTTAAATTTTAAATTCTCAATTCCTTTATTTTAAATTGTAGCCAACCAACACCTGTCCGCCGTGGCGGAACCTCCTCTAATTTTAAATTTTATATTGATCAATCAGCAAATTCCACTCTCCCCTTTAGGGATCGGGGGTAACCAACAACTTCACTAAAATAAATTGCTCATTTTAAATAGAATGGGTTGGACTGCTATTCCCTCAACAGGATTTCCTAATCTATCTTCTTTTGGTTCAAAATCCCACTCAAAATTAGCCAGTACTCTAAGTGCTTCAGTAGCGAAAAGTGGCTCAAATTCTGGGTTTCCTACTTCCATTTCTTTTACATTACCTTCACTGTCGACTGTCAAAATCATATATATAGTCCCTTCAATTCCCTTACGACGAGCTAGTTTAGGATATTTCATATTTTCCCTTAACCATATGCCTAATTCATCAATATTCATCAGCCTTGGGGTAAACCTGTGCTCATCTAAGGATAATTTTTTATTGCCCTCAGGAGATATTTCCCATCCTGAAATAAAATATGACTTCTCCCTGTAAACTTCGGAGAATATTACCCCCTCATCATAATGAAAGATTCTTTCATTTTGTTCTAACAAATCAATTACACTCATCTGGAGAGTATCTCCCGAGTTAGAGAATGAGACGGATTGGGTTTTTACAGGAACCTTATGCTTCTTTTCTTTTACCAGCCATGTTCGGCTTATACTGCTTAAATTGCCTAGGGTGTCAAACGTTTTAAAACTATACAAACTGTCGGAATCTTCAGTTATTTGACCATAAAAGCTAGGCTTATACTTCAATGTGTCTTTTATAGAGAATTTGTGAGCATTCAGCGGTACAAGTTCCTGGCAGTTTGCATTTTGGATAAATGCCATCAGAAAAAACAAGATTATATATTTAGACATTTCTTTAATTAGAAAAGTAGAGTAGGGTGGCTTCACTTTATCATACATTTTAGATGTTGGAATCTCCTGACAGTCATCTTCTGCTAAGCGTTAATCATCCTGGGATTCAATCGATAGTTACCAGTTTAATAAATACATCCTTCAAATGAACAAAATCCTTGTCTTTAGTAAAAAGTGTTGCATTTATGACATAGGTGGTGGCAGCTATCCACATATCATTTTGCCCAATGATTTTAGAATTTGCTGCATTCAATCTTGGGTGGTTATTTTGGCAATACCCCTGTATAGCAGCATAAGCTTGCATCAACTTTTCATCTCTTCCATCTATTGACAAAATGATAGATTTTTCCAAAAGCTTTCTCCAGCGCTCAGTTTGTTTTTCACCGTAATCCTTTCTAAGGAAAAAACCCTCAATTTCCCCAATGCTGATTGCAGAAAGTAAAATAATGGAGCCTGGATCAGTCAATAAGTGATGTTCCTCCTCCACCTTTCGGAAAGTAGCATCTCCTCTCATATAATGTAGAATCAGGGAGGTGTCAAGGAGGATTTTTTTCATACACCCAGATCCTTAAGTAAAGTTTCAAACTCTTCGTCAGTCTCTGAACCAGGCCAGGAACCAACAATCAGCTTCAGAGGGTTAGTTTCTTTTCCTCCTTTTAATTGTCTGTTAATCTGCTCCTCCAGATTTTCATGCCTCGGTTTCTTGGAGAAAAACCCATCACCATCAGCCTGATCAAATAACTGCTCTATTTCTACGGCAAATCTTTTTCCGGGCTTATAGTGCTTCGTTCCTACTACGGTTGCCTCTTTGCCCCACCAATCCTTGATTTTATCGGTATCGAATTTTTCCGATAAAAAAGCATCCACCAGTCCCTCCTTAGTCAAAATTCTTACTTTTTGGGTGCTGAATTTCAACTCCTCTATTCTTCCATTGATTATGGTTCCTTCTGAAGATGGTATTTCTTCTTCTATTACCTGAATCTGTTTGAAATCAGATTTTCTGAGTGAAAATTCTGAAATGCTTCCCTCATTCTTTATAGAAAAAACTTCCTCATCACCCTTAAAAGATCTTTTAAAGTTTATCAGCTCCTTAAGTAGGGGTTTGTCCAACAGTTCACTCTCCTCAGGACTTTGCAAAGCCGCCATGAAGGATTCAACCACCAAGCTTATTGCGGTTTTTTGGGGCAGGTCATGTTGGTGCTCTATTCTGAACAGATCCGTTTGAAAAGAGGGGAGGGTCTTTTCAAAGGGCTCACTTTGAAGACATAAAATGGTACTTCCTTTCTCAATGCCCGTCAAAGTTACTTTCAGTGCTTCCTCCAGTTTTAAGGTCTTTTTGGCTTTACTCAGTCCCTTTAACCTAAGCATTAAAGCCCCTTCCGCTATTTTCCTCAAACCCTCTGAGATATTGGAAAGCCTCTGCAGGTCAATGCTGCCATCAGTATCTAATGCATGCGCTATTTTTAGTTCATACTTCATGACTTGTTTATTTGTTCCAAGTTGCTAATCATACCTACATTATTCTCATGAGTGAAGGGTAACTCACTTCCCCTCCAGTATCTTATCACCTCATTCACCTGCATCATCTTCATCATTACTTCGGTTTGCTTATTGTGGTGCAATTATTATTGGAGTTTATAGATACAGGCGAATTAGTATGATGCTCTATTACGTGATCTGGTTGAGCTGAAATTAAATGCAGAGGATACACATTTAAGAACTCAGCAACTTTTTGAATTAAATCAACGGTGATTATGCTCTCTCCCCGCTCATACTTTGTATTGGTCGCTTCCTTAATTCCTCAATATTCTGCTACTTCAATCGCTTTCCTGTCTCCCAGTTTTCTGAACATGGAAAGATTTCTACCTATTTTTTAACTCTCCAAAACGGTGAATTCTGATTCTTCTCCATCTCTCATAATAATGCTATTTATTCAAAAATACGGGTTTTGGCGCTATTGAATGCTGTTTTTTATAAACAGTAGTTTTAAACTACTATACATAGAGTTTATACTACCGAATTTATTCTTTTTTGATGAAACATCTAGTTAAAATTGTCTAAGAATTATAGCAAATGAGACATTCTGAGACAATTACTGCCTTTTTTCATTTCTCTTCTCTCTATTCGATGAAAGGTGTGTTTTCATACGTCCATTGTGCAGAGTTTATTTTAGCTAAAGGGTTTGGAAGTATGCAATCAGATAGTGATTGCATTGTTCAGTTTCCAACTTCCCTGCTTTCAAACCTCCGATACCCGCCAACTTCTAACTGCTACGCGCGAAAAAAAATTGCAATGTGGTAGAACCTCTGCTGTTCGTAAGGGCGCGGTGGGAAGCTGAAATAGCGGGGCAGGCGGCTGGAATGCGGGTTGAAGCATTAT
>NZ_FXUA01000017.1 GCF_900182815.1 Algoriphagus winogradskyi
ATTCCTAATATCATTATCCCACTATCCCATCAATAGGAATGCGGCTTTAGCCCATTCCTTTTATTCATTCCAAAATCCCATTCCTATTTTCGATTCATCCCCAACCCCGGCTTTAGCCAAAATTCAGGGGATTCAATCATTCGGCTAAAGCCGGAAATTGTCTGCCGGATTTTTTTATCTCCTCCATCTAAAGATGGAGGGAAGCGATCAGACCCTGTTTTGACTTTTATTTGACCTTGTTAGTCAATAGGAATGTGGCTTTAGCACATTCCTATTGAGGATTTTATCTTTCTGCCGTGGTTTGTGTCTCCACAAACCACTTTATGAAAATAACCTTGGCAACCCCAATCTTCAGGAACAAAAAACTCCTCAGAGATCAACTTAGGCAGGAGTGGAACCTTATGCGTTTTTTAGGAAAAGATTAGCCATTTGCTTAATTTAACTGAGTTCTAAATTTTTATTTGTAGTTTTTGAATGGTTGTACGTCGTATTAAATCCCAACTTTTTATTGAAGAACTTGAGACAGACGGGCACCACCCATTGAAAATTCAAGCAGATGATGGAGATATTTACATTTGCAAATACCTCACCCAACTCCAACGGGAGGAAATAGACTGTCTTTTTTATGAATTGGTGAGCCATGATCTCTTGTCGTGGCTAGGTATCCGTAGTCCAGAAATAGCTCTGATGGAAGTGGATCCCCTACACCTGGATAGCAAAAAAATATTTTTCAATAAAAGACTTCTACGACAAAAGACCTGGGTCTTGGCTGTTAAGTGGTTGCAAGACACAGAATTGCTAACTAGCCTGACGGGCATATCTAAAAGAAGCCTACTTAAAAAGTTTATTGACCCATATCTTTTGATAAAAATAGCATTATTCGATTTGTGGGTGGATAATGTGGACAGGGGAGTAAATAGAGAAGGATTGGCAAACTATAATCTATTGATACATGCCCGACTAATTGATAAGCAGGTGAAATTTACCTGGGTTCCCATTGATCATGCTTTTTGTTTTGGAGGTGTGACCAAACTGAGAATTCTCAACCCTTCTTTTCTACCTGAAGTTGCACATAAACTGCCGGAAAGCCCTTATTTTCAGAAGTATTATAAGCTGTTGAACAAAGAGGATTTGCACCAAATTATTGATAATTTCTTACCTTTGTCCTCCCTTTCCGGCATTGAAGAAATTGTCAATCAGGCATATGCTCAAATTCCGGTCGAATGGGAAGTTCCAAAACATTTGCCTCAGCGCCTCATCAACTTCCTGATCGATGAAGCTCGTGTTCAAAGGGCAAGATATTTGATCAAAGATAGGCTACGTTAATATGACTAGTTTTTTTGTGCCCATATTCCATTCCTTGGGATCTTTCGGAAACGAGAAGGTTCTCATTGGCCTGCTGGTGGTAACACCTGAAAAGGTTTGGTATGCCTATTCCCAGAAAAAACTCAAATTAGTAAAGCAGATTCTTGGAGCAGCTTCTTATGAACTTGCCAAAGCTACCCTTTCCCAGATTGGTGAAAAAGTAAATACCGAAAACAAAAAATCACCATCCTATTCAGGTTTGGTGGATTTTCAGAATCCAGTATTTGGCAAAGACTACTTTGAGTATTTGAAAAAATACGCCAATAACTCGCTATTGTTTGATTCAGCTCAGGAACTCAATTTTGAAATCAATGAGGAATCATTTCAGAAATTGTATCAAAACTGGGTAGGGGATACAGATCTAGCTGATGGGAATCCAAAACCAAATTTTCATACCCACATCCAAAGTCTTCTGAAAAAATATCCTATTAAGGATAAAGCAGATGTAGGATTGAAATTGGATCCTTACCAGCTCCCTGGGCTGAATGGTGATACTTTTGTAAATCTAATTGCGCAGAACGGAGCAGTGATGGCTATGGAAACAGTGGACTTTACCAGTTCTATGACAAACATTAGCTTGACGCTTAATTCATTCGAAATACTGGTCGCGGCTTTGAAGGGCTATAGTGAAGCGAAAGGTCTCAAATCAGGGAAGTTCAAATTGATGCTTAAAAAGCCTAAGGCAGGCTCCGAGCAGGAAAATCTTTTAAACCTCTTCTACTCTCAGAAAAAAGAACTTTATACCCTATTGGAGGAAAAGGAAATTGAAAATGTAATTGAAGAACTCCATCAGGAGGAGTATCAAAAGTTTTCTATCGCTTTAAACCAATAATCAAGTAAATACATACCATTTTTCCTTCCTATTAATTCGTCACACCGATGGCTTAAACTGGAATGGTGCTTCAGCCCGTCTTCAGAATCCCCATCAATAGGAATGCGGCTTTAGCCCATTCCTTTTATTCATTCCAAAATCCCATTCCTATTTTCGATTCTCCCCCCAACCCCGGCTTTAGCCAAAATTCACGGGATTTTAACATTCGGCTAAAGCCGGAAATTGTCTATCGGATTTTTTTAAACCTCCAGCTGAAGCAGGAGGGAAGTGATGGGATCCGATTTCATGAATTCTCCAATGAGATAGAATTACGGTTTTAGGCAATTCCTGAATTACTATCCCATAGGAGGGCGGTTTTAATTCATTAATAACATTATTCCAAAATCCCCATCACTAGGAATGCGGCTTTTATTCATTCCTAATATCATTATCCCACTA
>NZ_FXUA01000018.1 GCF_900182815.1 Algoriphagus winogradskyi
CGGGTATCGGAGGTTTGAAAGCAGGGAAGTTGGAAACTGAACAATGCCGTAGGCATGTCAAATTTGTAGCGCCGGGTTTTAACCCGGTGTTTAAGGATGTAATTGTTAACCAGCGCTGGCCCAGAATCATCATTCGGAGACGAAGGCGAAGTGCCAGCAAGATGGAAACGGGTAGCCATTATTGTAAGAAATGTTGAATGAAAAACATTCAATCAAGCTGTTGAAAGGCTGTCCTGAGAATGCAATAGCAAAAGTCATGGATAGTTGGGTCTGTGAGACACAGACCATGGATGGAGATAGCTGGTGTTGAGTGACCGATGTTAGATGTTATTAATCATAAATGTAAAATTTCGAATATCGAATGATGAAGTAGGAAGCGGTCAAGAAATAGGATTGTATTCAATAGGCTGGGGTTTCAACCCCAGCTTATAGAAGTATAAGGTTTTACCAGCGCTGGCCCAGAATCGTCTAGCGGAGACGCGGTGTTGTGCCAGCAAGATGAACCGAATCGATTTCGGATTTCAGATGTGAGATGGATGCCCGGTGTCCGGTGATGAGGAATTGAGAATTTAAAATTTATAATGGGTGGAAGTTAGGGGCTTGGTCTATATCTGGTTGCAGTTGTGTCTAGCTTCTGGAGAAGCAGGACAATAAAGGCCATTCTAACGGGTGATTGTTGATGCTCCCCTATTGGAAATGGGATAAAAAAACCGGAGAGGAATCCCCTCCGGCTTAAATACAAATTTCCTGAATCAAGAGCTTTTTGCAGAATGCGATTACAGAGTGGTGCAGCCCGAAGGATCCTCTTGCTTCGTTCGAGAGGATCTGCGAATCCTAGGACTGCGGGTACGCTGCATCACATTCTTTATCACTGCCTGTTCGGCTTCCAGTCGGTAAAAGAGCTCTTTCAACTTGGCTAACTCATCCCTTAACTGCCTTGTATCCTCTATCAGCAATTTTAGAAAATAAGCAATCACCGAAAGCAGCATCATGGTCACCACCCCTGCCAGACTTAGCAATAGCTCCGCTGCAGACATGATTCAAGGAGATAAGGAACTTGCTCTGATACTATCTGCAACTCTACAATTTCCCCCCGCTCCCATTCAGATTCCAGTCTCTCCATCAACTGGAGAAATGCTAGTTTGGTGAATAGCGGTGTACCGTCGGCTCTATAGCTGGTCACAGGATAGAGGGAACTGGATTCCAGCTTATCTTCTCCTTGGTAAGAAGAGATTTTACCTTTGTCCCCTATTCCTATCTCCCAGCCTTTCCCCTCGGAATGCATAGCTTCCAGCTCGTACACTCCTTCTTCCAGACAGGCGATCTCTTTTCCAAAGCAGGCCTTGGGAGGCTCGCGGGTAAAGCAGAGCTGCTTCTGCCCGAGAAATAATCTCCCAAGGGTTACTGTTGCTTTGTACTTGCGGTGAAGTACCAGTCTCATCTTAGACCTGCTCTACTCCTACCATCTTAGCCGCATTGTGCGCCCCATTGTTAATGGAGTACTCGCTGCCATTCACCATCTGGACGAATTCCACACTGAGAACAAAAGCTCTGTGCGTACCAGGAAGCAGGGCTTTATCAACGGATAGATTGATTGCCGCAGCCGGATCGATTACTGGAAGCAAAGTTGAAGCAGCAGTTTGCACTGCTCTTGCACCCGTCGAGAAATCCAAACCCACTCCTGTAGCCGATATCCTCAAGTGGGTTGCACCTCTAGGTACTGCCACATAATCCTGAGGGACAAAAGCCGGGATGGCTACCGCCCATGCCGTTGGGGAATCCGTGTAGGTAGTTTCCAAAAAGAGCGTACTACCCAGGGAACTGGAAGCATTCAGCTCCATATCTTTCAGTAGACTCCAGTCGCCTGCACGTACCATACGTTCTCCTCGGTTATTGACAAGATCTGATTGCAGCACCTTCATCATCACCTG
>NZ_FXUA01000019.1 GCF_900182815.1 Algoriphagus winogradskyi
ATCCTGACTCAATGCCCATAAGAACTTCTCCGGTTCCGTGCAACAGCGGTTTCATTGTTCGTGCTACGCACGCAACGAAAACCTAGTTGTTGGCACACGTTTTTTATTTTTTTTCATTCTAATATTATCAGTAGTCCTAGTGTCACGGGAGTAATTGCGTAGTACAATAGACCTGCCTTGTATGTCCACAAATGATAAGTCGATAATTCCTTCTTTTTATAGTTTCTATATGCTATAACTCCCATAATAATTGGGGCTACTAGAATCAGATAAAACATTCCTAATGAAGCCATTCCTGACCATGCCCAAAGAAGAGTCGTCAATGCTACAAGAAGAAGTCCGCCATAGGTTGCAAAAATCAAAAATAAGTCAATTGCTGGTGGATTGGGGATTTCTTCTGTTTTCATTCTTCTTAAAAGTCGTAAATACATTAACAGTCCGATTAAAGGAATTACCAAGTGAATGGCTACTGCTATGATAATATCAACGGTCTTCATTTTTTAATGTGTGCCAACGTTTTGCAGCTTGCCGAAGGCGGGGCTTTCGGAGCACCATCTGTCAAGCTACCACTAATGTTTATTAATTGCCGAAAAGTTTCTGTAACCACGTCCGCCCCGCTTTTGGCAAGGTGCTGTTGCACTAAACCTGCGGTAGTTTCAAGAGCAGCCAGAAAGAGGTAACTTTTTAATTCATTCTTAACCTCATATCAATCATGAAAAAAAAAGGAGAACCTCATCCAGGCTGCCTGTTCTAATGTAGCAGGTTTTACTGAACTGCTAGCCAAGTTTGAACAAAAAGTTGTCGTCGCCGGAAAAAGTAAAAGTACACTGGCAAACTACGCCAGACATCTGGCCAAACTGGCTCTCCACTTCAACGAATTGCCCACTCAAGTGGACCCCGACCGGATTAACGATTACCTGCATCTGCTCAAGCGGAGTCACAACACCCCTTCAGAAGCTTATTTCAAGTTTACAGTTTATGCCCTAAGGTTTGCCTACCGCATTGAGGGGATGAAGGACAAACGGATCGAACTTCCTACCATCAAGCGAAGCAAAAAACTTCCGATTGTGCTCAGCCAGGAAGAGATGCGTAGACTCCTTAAAGCTCCCAAACTGCTCAAGCACCGCGTTCTGATAGCCTTACTTTACGGTTGCGGACTCCGTTGTTTTGAGGTCAGGAATCTGAAGATTGCCGATCTGGATTTTGACAGAAAGATACTGCATGTGAAGGATGGTAAAGGAAAGAAAGACCGCTATGTTCCGCTAGCAGATATTCTGATCCGTGGAATTAAGACTTACCTGGAAGCCGAACAGCCCCTTGAATGGTTGTTCAACAGTAAAGGTGAGCAGATCATTGGTCGTGCCGGAGGAGACTTTGACGGACGCTACTCCCAGCGAGGGGTGCAATGGGCAGTGAATGAAGCCAAAAAGAAAGCCGGTATTCTCAAGCCGATGAACGTCCACACGCTCCGGCATACCTATGCCACCCACCTGCTGGAAGAGGGATTGGATATCCTGACCATTAAAGATTTGCTGGGGCATGAATGCATCGATACCACGATGATCTACCTTCACGTAGCCCAGACTGAAAAAAGCCGTGCCTTCAGTCCCCTGGACAGATCCTACCTGTCCAGAAAGTGAAAGCACGCTTTGAAGTGGCCCATGTGCTCAAGCAACATTGGGCAGAGGTCGAAAAGCACCCACATATCAACAGCTG
>NZ_FXUA01000020.1 GCF_900182815.1 Algoriphagus winogradskyi
CTACCTGTCCAGAAAGTGAAAGCACGCTTTGAAGTGGCCCATGTGCTCAAGCAACATTGGGCAGAGGTCGAAAAGCACCCACATATCAACAGCTGGCAGTTGCGGACCTTGTCGGCATTGAAGCGCTGCAGAACTTCAGATCTCGGCGGTCACGTAGATGCATGTACCGAATGTGGGACGATGCGTATCAGCTATAATAGCTGTAGGAATAGACACTGTCCGAAGTGTCAGGGAAAAAACCGGGAGAACTGGATCGCCAAGCGGGAAGCCGAATTACTTCCCGTACCGTATTTTCATGTCGTATTTACGTTGCCTGACACCTTAAATCAACTGGCAATGTACCAGCCCAAAGCTGTCTATGACAGTCTGTTTGAAGCCTCTTGGAAAACTATAGCATGCTTTGCTAAAGACCCAAAGCACCTAGGTGCAAAGGCAGGAATGATCGCCATTCTCCATACTTGGGGACAGACTTTGTCACTTCATCCCCATCTACATTGCATTGTACCAGGAGGTGGATTGACAAAATACCGAAAGTGGAAGACCGCAAAAAGCAAAGGCAAGTACCTGTTTCCGGTCAAGGCCATGAGCAAAGTATTCCGGGCCAAGTACGTAAAAGCACTTAAATCCAGGATCAACTCGGAGAACGAACTGATCAATGTTTTGTTCCAAAAAGAATGGGTGGTATATGCCAAACGGCCGTTCGGACATCCCAAAGCCGTGCTCGAATATCTAGGAAGATACACCCACAAAGTGGCGATATCCAATCACCGGATTCTAGGCATGGATCAAAAGCAAACTACCTTCAGTTATAAGGATTATCGTCAGGGTGCTCAGAAGCTGGAAATGAAGCTTGACAATCTGGAATTTATCAGAAGGTTTTCGATGCATATATTACCAAGAGGACTGGTTCGGATCCGGCATTTCGGGATATTGGGAAGTTCATCCAAGCTGATCACGATACCAATCATTCATCAGGAACTTGGAATTCCGATTCCAGAAAAGGAGCCTAGGATTCTGGAGACTTATAACCCTCGATACTGCCCCTGCTGCCAGAAGGAAAGCATCGTAAGCATTCAGCGACTACCCAAGCGTGGACCGCCAAAAAGTAACCTCCTCACTATAACGCATACTTTTTAAAGCCCAAAATGCTTGGGCTGGGACAGCTATGTCCTAATCATAAAAAATCCCTTCCAAAATAGAGCTGAATGGGCGTATGAATGATTGGAAATCATACTTTTTAAGATAAAGGGAAGCTAACATCCCATTTTTAGAGCTTCCACCTGAATAAAAAATGCTGATAATCCTGACTCAATGCCCATAAGAACTTCTCCGGTTCCGTGCAACAGCGGTTTCATTGTTCGTGCTACGCACGCAACGAAAACCTAGTTGTTGGCA
>NZ_FXUA01000021.1 GCF_900182815.1 Algoriphagus winogradskyi
GGTAATGTGGTCAAAAATAGTTGGTGACTTTGGTATAAAATTTCATTATAATCTGCGACAGATTTGAAGAGGACGTAAGCTCTGCTGAGGAGCAACTTACCAGCAATAAAATCTGTCAAGTGGAATGGAAGGGCTTCGTTTTTTCGGAGCCCTTTTTTCATGCTTCATTCTTCTTGTCCCATGGCTTGGAAAACCTTTTACCTTGTTGATTTTTGAAGTACAGATACCATTTCAAAAAGCTTTTTCTGTTTGCGTTCGAAAGTCCTCTATGGACATTGAGATTGTTTTTTAAATGTCCGAAGAACGACTCCAGACCGTTTGTTGATTTGGGTATTTTTGGGTTTTCCAGATAGTGAAACAAATTGGGCAGTGCGCTCATAATTACAGAGAAGGAACGCTTCAACAGCTTATGTTTATACCAGTATTTTCCAGTGGTGGGGTTCACGGTTTTCTCATGCACAAACTCATGATGACGGGCATCCCAATTGGCCAGATCCAGCAGCCAAAAGCTGAGCTGCTGTTGGGTACGGATCAGATGCAGTGTAGAGATGATTCTTCGAAGTTCCTGACCAGGAATGCTCTTTGGTTTACTGGAAAGCCATATTCTGCACATACGCTGGACATGGATCACACATCGCTGAAGGGTCACATCGGGGCAAACTTTCTTCACCGCCCGTAGTAGAGCCCGGTGACCATCACAGGTGATGGATTCAATCTGAACACCAAGAGCCAGCAGATTTTCCAGGTCTTCTTTCAGCTCCTCATACCGTTCTCCACTACTGAAACGGTAGAGCTGGGTAAACTTGACGGTGTTGTCCCGATACAGAATCAGACACAAGTCGTTGGTGAAATAAGTGCCATCAATGATCAGGTTTACACGCTCAGAGGGGTAAACACTCAGCATCGGTGGCTCTTTCAAATAGCCTTTGAACAGCCGCTGGATGGTGCTTTTACTGTACCCTGTGAGAACAACCAATTGCTCCAATGTTTGCTTGCCGATAACCCACTTTTCAAACCATATAAATTGGTTGGACTTGGCCACCGATGGATTCGAACCGGTAAAGAGAATCCCGCAGTTTTTGCATTTATATCGCTGCTTGCCGCCTTGCTTTCCCCACTTGATTGAGTCCAGAAAGCCACATGCCCAACACCTTTTTTTTTGACTTTTCCATAAAACAAAACAACCTTATTGAAACCACTTTCAATAAGGTTGTCACAAAAGACAGTAAATCAATAGTTTACACAGCTTTTACCAACTATTTTTGACCATTAAATC
>NZ_FXUA01000022.1 GCF_900182815.1 Algoriphagus winogradskyi
TTTCAATAAGGTTCTTTTGTTTTATGAAAACTTCAAAAAAAGCGTTGTTGGGCATGTGGCTTTTTAGACTCAATTAAATGGGGAAAACAAGGAGGGAAGCAGCGATATAAATGTAAAAACTGCGGCATTCTTTTTACGGCATCTAATACCGGAGTAGCAGACTCCAATCGGTTTATCTGGTTTTACAAATGGGTAGTAGGAAGAAGGACTTTGGATCAGTTAGTGATGGAGAGTGGCTACAGTAAACGGACCTTACAGCGCTATTTCGTCAGTTGTTTATGTCATCCACCCAAGCTGAGCGTCTATCCCTCCGAGAAGGTAAATTTGCTCATAGATGGCACCTATTTCAGTCGTGATTTATGTCTGGTATTGTATCGTGATAATACCGTTAAATTCACACAACTCTACCGCCTGACCAACGGAGAAAAGTATGAGGAACTGAAAGAAGATTTGGAAAACCTGTTTTCCCTTGGAGTGAATATTGAATCTATTACTTGTGATGGGCATCGTGCCTTGCTGAAAGCCATCCGTGTTGTCTGTCCCAACATTACCCTGCAGCGATGCGTAATCCATGTCCAACGAATGTGTCGAATATGGCTCTCCAGTAAACCTAAGAGCCTTGCTGGCCAAGAATTGAGAAGAATTGTATCCAAACTCCATCTAATCAAAACCAAGGAGGAATTGAGCCATTGGTTACTAGGATTGGCTACCTGGGATAAAACATACCATGAGTACACCCATCAAAAAACAGTAAACCCTCTCACTGGAAAATATTGGTATACCCACAAATTATTGAGGAGATCTTTTTCTGTCCTTAGGACTGCTTTACCTCATCTGTTTGAATACCTGGACAATCCACGAATCCCAAAATCAACCAACGGCCTAGAGTCTTTTTTTGGTCATCTAAAGAATAATCTGGTCATCCACAGAGGCCTTTCTACAACCAACAGAAAAAACTTCCTAAAGTGGTACTTGTACTTCAAAAACGAAAAGCGGAAGAAGGTTTTCCTAGCCATAAAACAAGAAGAATGAAGCACTAAAAAAAGGTCTCCCAATCTAGGAGACCCTTCATTCCACTTGGCAGTTTCTATTGCTGTTAAGTTGCTCCTCAGCAGAGCTTAAGTCCTCTTCAAAACGGCAAGGAATTATATGAAATATTTAAACCAAAAACACCAACTATTTTTGGCCACATTACCTTAA